>NZ_AP035995.1:0-4384720 GCF_059730685.1 Pantoea sp. X-Soil-OKNW-713
TGATGCTTTTCTGAGCTGTGGGTAAGTCCCGCTTTTGATCTCAGCTTATACGGATCTGGATCACCGATCATTCACAGCAAACGATCCTGAGCAACCTGCTGTTGAATAACTGTTTTTCCGGGTTATCAACAGAGAGCGTCGATCCTAATAAGAGATCTAACAGGAAGATCATTCAAAGAATAAAGATCCTTTCTTTTAAACCCCAGGATCCCACGGCTTTCACCGCAGACAGAATTTCAGTAGAATCCACCGCCCAGGGCAATGATCCCTGTCCGAATATTAACGAGGTACCACTTCATGTTTTATCCAGATCCTTTTGACGTCATCGTAATTGGTGGTGGTCATGCGGGCACAGAAGCCGCAATGGCCGCTGCCCGAATGGGTCAGCAAACCCTGTTACTCACCCATGACATTGATAAGCTTGGACAAATGTCCTGTAACCCGGCGATCGGTGGCATCGGCAAAGGACACCTGGTGAAGGAAGTGGATGCCCTCGGCGGTTTGATGGCAACGGCAATCGACAAAGCAGGCATCCAGTTTAGGATACTAAACGCCAGCAAAGGCCCGGCGGTTCGCGCTACCCGTGCTCAGGCAGACCGTGTGCTTTATCGTCAGGCAGTCCGTACTGCGCTGGAGAATCAGCCTAACCTGATGATCTTCCAGCAGGCGGTTGATGATCTGATTGTGGAAAACGATCGCGTGGTCGGTGCTGTGACCCAAATGGGTCTGAAGTTTCGTGCCAAAACCGTGGTGCTGACCGTTGGAACCTTCCTTGACGGCAAAATTCATATCGGTATGGACAACTACAGCGGTGGCCGTGCGGGTGATCCGCCATCTATCCCGCTATCAAAACGTCTGCGAGCCCTGCCTCTGCGCGTAGGCCGTTTGAAAACCGGTACCCCGCCGCGCATTGATGCTCGCACCATCGACTTTAGCCAGTTGGCTCCGCAGCATGGCGACAACCCGATGCCGGTGTTCTCGTTCATGGGCAATGTGTCGCAGCATCCGCAGCAGGTACCGTGCTGGATCACCTATACCAACGAACAAACGCATGATGTGATCCGCAACAACCTCGATCGCAGCCCGATGTATGCCGGGGTGATCGAAGGGATCGGCCCGCGTTATTGCCCGTCGATCGAAGACAAAGTCATGCGCTTTGCCGATCGTAACGCACATCAGATCTTCCTGGAGCCGGAAGGGCTGACCAGCAACGAAATTTACCCGAACGGTATCTCGACCAGCCTGCCATTTGATGTGCAGATGCAAATCGTCCGTTCAATGAAAGGTCTGGAAAACGCGAAGATTGTCCGTCCGGGTTATGCCATCGAGTATGATTTCTTCGACCCACGCGATTTGAAACCGACGCTGGAAAGTAAATATATCCAGGGTCTGTTCTTTGCCGGCCAGATCAACGGCACCACCGGTTATGAAGAAGCGGCAGCCCAGGGGTTACTGGCTGGTCTGAACGCCGCCCGTCAGTCTGCGGACAAAGATGGTTGGGCACCGCGTCGCGATCAGGCTTATATGGGAGTGTTGGTTGACGATCTGTGTACGCTGGGGACGAAAGAACCCTACCGTATGTTTACCTCCCGTGCTGAATATCGTCTGATGCTGCGTGAAGACAACGCCGATCTGCGTCTGACCGAAGCCGGTCGCGAAATGGGTCTGGTGGATGATGCGCGTTGGGCGCGTTACAACCAGAAACTGGAAGCGATTGAGCTGGAACGCCAGCGTCTGCGCGATCAGTGGGTGCATCCGAAATCAGAAAACGTGGCGGAAGTGAACAGTATTCTCAGCGCACCGCTAACGAAAGAAGCCAGCGGTGAAGATTTACTGCGTCGCCCGGAAATGACTTACGCATTGCTGACGTCACTTAACAGCTATGGTCCGGCGCTGGCGGATGAACAGGCCGCTGAGCAGGTTGAGATCCAGGTGAAATACGAAGGTTACATTGCCCGCCAGCAGGAAGAAATTGATCGCCAGCAGCGCAATGAAAACACGTTACTGCCCACCGATCTTGATTACCGTCAGGTGAGTGGTTTGTCGAATGAAGTGATCGCAAAACTCAACGACCACAAACCCAGTTCGATCGGTCAGGCATCTCGCATTTCAGGCATTACGCCCGCTGCGATCTCCATTTTGCTGATTTACCTGAAAAAACAGGGTCTGCTGCGTAAAAGCGCATGATTTACCACGGGGCGGGCCGGCTCGCCCCCGTTAATGGAATTCTCGTCGTGATTAACAAACTCTCCGCGCTGCTGAAAGCGGCAAACATTTCCCTCTCCGATCAACAAAAACAACAACTGGTTGGTTATGTTGAGTTGCTGCATAAATGGAATAAGGCCTACAACCTGACATCGGTGCGCGATCCACAGCAAATGCTGGTACGCCATATTCTCGACAGTATTGTGGTTGAGCCGCATTTACAGGGGGGGCGCTTTATTGATGTGGGAACCGGACCTGGATTACCGGGTATTCCGCTGGCGATTGTGCGTCCACAAGCGCATTTTACCTTACTCGATAGTTTGGGTAAGCGCGTACGTTTCCTGCGTCAGGTTCAACATGAGTTAGGACTTACTAACGTTACCCCGGTGCAGAGCCGTGTGGAAGAGTTTCCGGCGGAGCCGCCTTTTGATGGCGTGATCAGCCGTGCTTTTGCTTCACTTGAGGATATGGTGAACTGGTGTCATCATTTGCCTTCGGCGCAAGGTCACTTCTACGCCCTGAAAGGCGTCCGCCCGGATGATGAAATTACAACCTTACCGGCGGGTTTTGTGGTGCAGCAGATTTATCCGTTGCAGGTGCCGGAACTGGACGGTGAGCGTCATTTGGTGGTCATTGCCCGGCAATAGCCCCTAAAATGGTATGGATTAATACCAATCCATACCATTTGAGTTACTCCACCGGGTGGATAAAAAAACAGCAATCGAACGCTGGACGATAAAGAGATTTATTCAGCAGGGCAGGGGAAGCGAGTTAACATTCCCGTTAGAAATTATCCGAAAAGCTCTGTTACATTTAACGTTTAATTCACATTTTATTATCAGTTAGATCACTTCTCTGGGTGTATTTACGGAAAACAATAGTCACGCCGGAAAATATAACTCTGCAATAAATCGGCGTACGTAATATCAGTTTTACGTTTTTATTGCGCCGGGAGATGTCAATAGAGTGTTTTTATCGTTAATCCAGTCGATGTGGCATGAATATAATTTTATCTTTCTGAAAAATATGAAGTTGCACCTGCTTTGAAATCGATATTTCTTTGTTCAAAACAAAATCACATCTTGCCCACATGCTTATAATGTGATCTGAAGCACGCTTTAAAAGCAAGCAGCAGGCGCAATTTCACCTGCTGAATCCCTCTATCCTGGATGTGAATCTTTTGAGAAATAGCCCTCCGGAAAGAAATTTAAATAATTGTTCACCTTTTCGCTACTTAGCGATTGAAATCGCAGGTGCGGCCCGTATAATTTGCACGGCTTTTGCTGCTTGACTCAAATGAGTAAAGGCAGTCTTATACGACACGCGACATACCCCGTTTGGGGCAGGAGAGTTCAGCACCATGTCAGTGTCTCTTTACAGTGTGAAATTGGCCCGAACCGTGCTGCTTATTCAGCTGGTGACTTTTGTCGTAATCGGTGCGTTGTTTACCCTGAAAGATGTCATCTGGGGTGCCTCCGCCATCGCCGGTGGAGTGGCAGCCTGGCTGCCGAATGTGTTGTTTATGTTTTTAGCCTGGCGCCTGCAGGGGCAAACACCGGCCAAAGGGCGCGTAGCCTGGAGCTTCGCCTTCGGTGAAGTGTTAAAGGTGTTCGCCACCATTATTTTTCTCATTGTGGCGTTGGGTGTGTTTGGAGCGGTCTTCTGGCCTCTCGCAATCACCTGGTTATCGGTGCTGGTGGTGCAGATCGTCGCACCGGCTGTAATTAACAACAAAGGGTAAGAGGCATCATGGCTGCAGGAGAAATCTCTACTCCGCAAGAATACATAGGTCACCACCTGAATAACCTTCAGCTGGACCTGCGTACTTTCGAGTTAGTGAATCCGCACGACGCTCCCGCGACGTTCTGGGTATTAAATATCGATTCCATGTTTTTCTCTCTGGTGCTGGGACTTATCTTCCTGGTGTTGTTCCGTAAAGTGGCAAAAAGCGCCACCAGCGGTGTGCCAGGGAAATTACAAGCGGCTATCGAACTGGTTGTCGGTTTCGTTGATAACAACGTGCGCGACATGTACCACGGTAAAAGCAAACTTATCGCCCCGCTGGCTCTGACGATTTTCGTCTGGGTCTTCCTGATGAACTTCATGGATCTGTTGCCTATCGACCTGCTGCCGTTTATCGGCGAGCACTATTTAGGCCTGCCGGCGCTGCGTGTCGTGCCGTCTGCAGACGTGAACATCACGCTGTCTATGGCGTTGGGCGTATTTATTTTGATTCTGTTCTACAGCATCAAAATGAAAGGTGTAGGTGGCTTCGCCAAAGAGCTGACGCTGCAGCCTTTTAATCACCCGATCTTCATCCCCATCAACCTGATTCTTGAAGGTGTTAGCCTGCTGTCCAAACCGGTTTCACTCGGTCTGCGACTGTTCGGCAACATGTATGCGGGTGAGCTGATCTTTATCCTGATTGCCGGTCTGCTGCCGTGGTGGTCGCAGTGGGTGTTAAATGTGCCGTGGGCCATTTTCCACATCCTGATTATTTCGCTGCAGGCTTTCATTTTCATGGTCCTCACGATCGTCTATCTGTCGATGGCATCTGAAGAACATTGATTTTTTATCTCAACTACTTAGCTTTTAACTGAAACAAACTGGAGACTGTCATGGAAAACCTGAATATGGATCTGCTGTACATGGCTGCCGCTGTGATGATGGGCCTGGCGGCAATCGGTGCTGCGATCGGTATCGGCATCCTCGGAGGTAAATTCCTGGAAGGCGCAGCGCGTCAGCCGGATCTGATTCCTCTGCTGCGCACGCAGTTCTTTGTTGTAATGGGTCTGGTGGATGCTATCCCGATGATCGCTGTTGGTCTGGGTCTCTACGTGATGTTTGCTGTCGCCTAAAGCCTGTAGCCTTGTTTCTCACGGCACCCGGTGTGGTGAGAAACGGATTCTGCCGCTTATCATTGATAACGGCAGAGCAAGTTAACTTAATAAGAGGCATTGTGCTGTGAACATTAATGCAACAATCCTCGGCCAGGCCATCGCGTTCATCCTGTTTGTCGCGTTTTGCATGAAGTACGTATGGCCGCCGATTATGGCTGCCATCGAAAAGCGTCAGAAAGAAATTGCTGACGGCCTTGCTTCTGCTGAACGCGCGAAGAAAGATTTGGATCTCGCGCAGGCCAATGCGACCGACCAGCTGAAAAAAGCCAAAGAAGAAGCCCAGGTCATTATCGAGCAGGCGAACAAACGCCGTGCGCAGATTCTGGACGAAGCGAAAACTGAAGCCGAAACTGAACGTAACCGCATCGTGGCGCAGGCGCAGGCAGAAATCGAAGCCGAGCGTTCGCGTGCCCGTGAAGAGCTGCGTAAGCAAGTCGCGTTGCTGGCATTAGCTGGCGCCGAGAAGATCATCGAACGTTCCGTGGATGAAGCTGCTAACAGCGACATCGTTGATAAACTGGTCGCTGAACTGTAAGGAGGGAGGGGCTGATGTCTGAACTGATTACTGTAGCTCGCCCCTACGCCAAAGCAGCTTTTGACTTTGCTGTTGAGCATCAAAGTATTGAACGCTGGCAAAATATGCTGGCGTTTGCCGCAGAAGTGGCTGGCAACGAACAGATGGCAGATCTCCTTGCTGGTGCCTTAGCACCAGAAGCTTTATCTGCTTCTTTCATCGCAGTCTGTGGTGATCAACTGGATGAATACGCCCAGAACCTGATTAAGGTGATGGCGGAAAACGGACGTTTGACAGCGCTTCCGGCTGTACTGGAACAGTTCATTCAACTGCGTGACGCTCACGAAGCGACAGCCGAAGTTGATGTGATTTCTGCCAGTACGCTGAGTGACAGCCAGCTGACCAAAATCAGCGCCGCGATGGAAAAACGTCTGTCACGCAAAGTTAAGCTGAATTGCAAAATTGATAAGTCTGTAATGGCAGGCGTGGTCATCCGTGCGGGTGATCTGGTGATTGATGGCAGCGTGCGCGGCCGTCTTGAGCGTCTGGCAGACGTCTTGCAGTCTTAAGGGGACTGGAGCATATGCAACTGAATTCCACCGAAATCAGCGAACTGATCAAGCAGCGCATTGCTCAGTTCAATGTCGTGAGCGAAGCTCACAATGAAGGTACTATTGTTTCTGTAAGTGACGGTATCATCCGCGTACACGGCCTGGCCGATGTCATGCAGGGTGAAATGATTGCCCTGCCGGGTAACCGTTACGCTATCGCCCTGAACCTCGAGCGTGACTCTGTAGGTGCGGTGGTGATGGGGCCGTACGCTGACCTCGCCGAAGGCATGAAGGTTAAGTGTACTGGCCGTATTCTGGAAGTGCCGGTTGGTCGTGGCCTGCTGGGCCGCGTAGTGAACACCCTGGGTGCTCCGATCGACGGTAAAGGCGCAATCGACAACGACGGCTTCTCGCCGGTTGAAGTGATTGCACCGGGCGTTATCGACCGTCAGTCCGTTGATGAGCCGGTTCAGACTGGTTACAAATCTGTCGATGCGATGATTCCAATCGGCCGTGGCCAGCGTGAGCTGATCATCGGTGACCGTCAGACCGGTAAAACCGCGATGGCGATCGATGCCATCATCAACCAGCGCGATTCAGGCATCAAATGCGTGTACGTTGCGATTGGTCAGAAAGCCTCTACCATCTCTAACGTGGTACGTAAGCTGGAAGAGCATGGCGCACTGGCTAACACCATCGTCGTTGTCGCTTCTGCTTCTGAATCTGCTGCTCTGCAATACCTGGCACCGTATGCGGGTTGCGCAATGGGCGAATACTTCCGTGACCGCGGTGAAGATGCGCTGATCGTGTACGATGACCTGTCCAAGCAGGCCGTTGCTTACCGTCAGATTTCTCTGCTGCTGCGTCGTCCGCCGGGTCGTGAAGCATTCCCTGGCGACGTGTTCTACCTCCACTCTCGTCTGCTGGAGCGTGCATCACGCGTAACCGCTGATTACGTTGAGCGTTTCACCAATGGTGAAGTGAAAGGTAAGACCGGCTCACTGACTGCACTGCCGATTATCGAAACTCAGGCGGGTGACGTTTCTGCGTTCGTTCCGACCAACGTGATTTCAATCACCGATGGTCAGATCTTCCTGGAATCTAACCTGTTCAACTCCGGTATTCGTCCGGCAGTTAACCCGGGTATCTCGGTATCCCGTGTTGGTGGCGCTGCTCAGACCAAGATCATCAAGAAACTGTCTGGTGGTATCCGTACCGCACTGGCACAGTATCGTGAACTGGCTGCGTTCTCTCAGTTCGCTTCCGATCTGGATGATGCGACTCGTAAACAGCTGAGCCACGGTCAGAAAGTGACCGAGCTGCTGAAACAGAAACAGTATGCGCCGATGTCCGTTGCGCAGCAGGGTCTGGTGCTGTTTGCTGCAGAGCGCGGCTTCCTGAACGACGTTGAGCTGGCAAAAATTGGTAGCTTCGAAGCAGCGCTGCTGGCGTTTGCTGACCGCGACCACGCTGAGCTGATGGCTGAAATCAATCAGGCGGGTAACTACAACAACGAAATCGAAGAGAAGCTGAAAGGCCTCCTCGAAACGTTTAAAGCAACCCAGTCCTGGTAATGTCTGGCGGCTTGTCTGAAAAGGCAGGCCGCAAGGCTTTGAGGAGAAGCTAATGGCCGGCGCAAAAGAGATACGTACCAAGATCGGAAGCGTGAAAAACACGCAGAAGATCACCAAAGCGATGGAAATGGTCGCCGCCTCCAAGATGCGTAAAACGCAGGAACGCATGGCGGCCAGCCGTCCGTATGCAGATACCATGCGCAAAGTGATTGGTCACCTTGCGTTAGGCAATCTGGAATACAAGCACCCTTACCTGGATGAGCGCGACGTTAAGCGCGTCGGCTACCTGGTCGTTTCGACTGACCGCGGGCTTTGTGGTGGTTTGAACATTAACCTGTTCAAAAAAGTGCTGGCAGAAATGAAAGCCTGGACTGATAAAGGCGTACAGAGCGATCTGGCGATTATCGGCTCAAAAGGGCTTGGTTTCTTCGGTTCTGTTGGTGGCAACATCGTGGCGCAGGTCACAGGCATGGGTGATAAACCTTCACTGTCTGAACTGATCGGCCCGGTAAAAGTGATGTTGCAGGCTTATGATGAAGGCCGTATCGACAAGCTGTATATCGTCAGCAACAAATTTAATAACACCATGTCTCAGACTCCGACCATTACCCAACTGCTGCCGTTACCGCCAGCGGAAGGTGAAGAAGAGATGAAGGCGAAGACCTGGGATTACCTGTACGAACCCGATCCGAAGGCGCTGCTGGATACTCTGCTGCGTCGTTATGTCGAATCGCAGGTTTATCAGGGTGTGGTGGAAAACCTGGCCAGTGAGCAGGCCGCACGTATGGTGGCGATGAAAGCCGCAACCGATAACGGCGGAAATCTGATCAAAGAGCTGCAGTTGGTTTACAACAAAGCTCGTCAGGCCAGCATCACCCAGGAACTTACCGAGATCGTCTCGGGAGCCTCCGCGGTTTAACCAGGTTTGGAATTAGGTAGAGGATTCAAGATGGCAGCTGGAAAGATTGTCCAGATTATCGGCGCCGTAGTTGACGTCGAATTCCCTCAGGATGCCGTACCGCAAGTGTACAGCGCTCTTGAGGTTAAGAATGGTGATGCTCGTCTGGTGCTGGAAGTTCAGCAGCAGCTGGGTGGTGGCGTGGTTCGTACCATCGCCATGGGTTCTTCTGACGGCCTGAAGCGCGGTCTGGAAGTAGCCGACCTGAAAAAACCGATCCAGGTTCCGGTTGGTAAAGCAACCCTCGGCCGTATCATGAACGTGCTGGGTGAGCCGATCGACATGAAAGGCGACCTGGTTGAAGAAGACGGCAGCGCAGTAGAGGTTTCCTCTATTCACCGCGCCGCGCCTTCTTATGAAGATCAGTCTAACTCGCAGGAACTGCTGGAAACCGGCATCAAGGTTATCGACCTGATGTGTCCGTTCGCTAAGGGCGGTAAAGTCGGTCTGTTCGGTGGTGCGGGTGTTGGTAAAACCGTAAACATGATGGAGCTGATCCGTAACATCGCGGCTGAGCACTCAGGTTACTCGGTATTTGCTGGTGTGGGTGAGCGTACTCGTGAGGGTAACGACTTCTACCACGAAATGACTGACTCCAACGTTATCGACAAAGTAGCGCTGGTGTATGGCCAGATGAACGAGCCGCCGGGTAACCGTCTGCGCGTAGCACTGACCGGTCTGACCATGGCGGAGAAATTCCGTGATGAAGGCCGTGACGTTCTGCTGTTCATCGACAACATCTATCGTTACACCCTGGCCGGTACAGAAGTATCTGCACTGCTGGGTCGTATGCCTTCAGCGGTAGGTTATCAGCCGACGCTGGCTGAAGAGATGGGTGTGTTGCAGGAGCGTATTACCTCCACTAAGACGGGTTCAATCACCTCCGTACAGGCCGTTTACGTCCCTGCGGATGACTTGACTGACCCGTCTCCGGCGACCACCTTCGCCCACTTAGACTCAACCGTAACGCTGAGCCGTCAGATCGCATCTCTGGGTATCTACCCGGCCGTTGACCCGCTGGATTCTACCAGCCGTCAGCTGGATCCGCTGATCGTTGGTCAGGAGCACTACGATGTTGCGCGTGGCGTGCAGTCTCTGCTGCAGCGTTACCAGGAACTGAAAGACATCATCGCCATCCTCGGTATGGACGAGCTGTCTGAAGACGACAAACTGCTGGTGGCACGCGCACGTAAGATTCAGCGCTTCCTGTCTCAGCCGTTCTTCGTTGCTGAAGTCTTCACCGGTTCTCCGGGTAAGTACGTAACGCTGAAAGACACCATCCGTGGCTTCAAAGGCATCATGGAAGGCGAATTCGACCATCTGCCAGAGCAGGCTTTCTACATGGTTGGCGCGATCGACGAAGCCGTGGAAAAAGCGAAGAAACTGTAATAACGGTTTCCCGGGAGGAATGATATGGCTATGACTTATCACCTGGATGTTGTCAGCGCGGAGCAACAAATGTTCTCCGGTCTGGTGCAGAAAATCCAGGTGTCAGGTAGCGAAGGTGAGCTGGGGATTTACCCTGGTCACGCCCCGCTCCTGACTGCCATCAAGCCTGGTATGATTCGCATCGTTAAACAGCACGGCGAAGAGGAGTATATCTACCTCTCTGGCGGCGTGCTGGAAGTTCAGCCGGGCAGCACCACCGTTCTGGCCGACACCGCGATTCGTGGTGAAGACCTCGACGAAGCGCGCGCGCTGGAAGCGAAACGTAAAGCAGAAGAACACATGAGCAGCAGCCACGGCGACGTGGACTATGCTCAGGCCTCTGCCGAACTGGCGAAAGCTATCGCGAAGCTGCGTGTTATCGAGCTGACCAAAAAAGCGATGTAATCAGGCTTTATGCGTCACGAAGTGCCAGCCCATTGGGCTGGCATTTTTTTTGCCTGCACGTTGATCCCTGCGAATTTTCGTAGCGGCGCGATTTATCGCGCAATTCCGTGCGCAATGCCGGAAAGACGCGCGATAAATCGCGCCGCTACATCCTCTAATTTCGATCCGAGAAAAATGTAGTAATCTCAGAGGTAAACCTTAAACTTTCGAAAGCTAAAACAGAGTCAGGATAGTTATGTCTACAAGTGCGATGAGTGTGGTGATTCTTGCCGCTGGCAAGGGCACCCGTATGTATTCCGATCTCCCCAAAGTTCTGCATACCCTGGCAGGAAAACCCATGGTCCAGCATGTAATTGATGCTGCAACCGGGTTGGGCGCACAGCAAATCCATCTGGTTTACGGACACGGCGGCGATCAACTTAAAGCTCAGCTTTCTGGTAACACTCTGAATTGGGTGTTACAGGCGCAACAGCTTGGCACCGGGCATGCGATGCAGCAGGCAGCCCCCTGGTTCGCAGATGATGAAGACATTGTGATGCTGTACGGCGACGTGCCGTTGATCTCCCTGGAAACGTTGCAGCGCCTGCGTAGCGCTAAACCTGCGGGTGGCATCGGTCTGCTCACCGTGGTGCTCGACAATCCCACCGGCTATGGCCGCATCGTGCGTGAAAACGACACCATTACCGGGATCGTGGAACAAAAAGATGCTTCGCCCGAACAACTGAAGATTCAGGAGATTAACACCGGCATCCTGATTGCTAACGGTGGTGATCTCAAACGCTGGCTGTCGCAGTTGAATAACAACAACGCGCAAGGCGAGTTCTATATCACCGACATTATTGCGATGGCACATCAGGAAGGGCGTCTGGTGCAGGCTGTCCATCCGGCGCGCATCAGCGAAACCGACGGTGTAAATAATCGCCTGCAACTGGCAGCGTTGGAACGTGCTTACCAGGCTGAACAGGCCGAGAAACTGTTGTTGGCAGGTGTGATGCTGCGTGACCCGGCTCGTTTCGATCTGCGTGGCACGTTAAAACACGGACGCGATGTTGAAATCGATACCAATGTGATTATCGAAGGCGACGTCACCCTCGGCGATCGGGTGAAAATTGCGGCGGGTTGTATCATCAAAAACAGCGTGATTGCTGATGATTGTGAAATCAGCGCGTATTCGGTGATCGAGGATGCCAATCTGGCCGCGGCTTGTACCGTTGGTCCGTTTGCTCGTTTGCGCCCTGGAAGCGAACTGGGAGAGAAGGCTCACGTTGGCAACTTCGTTGAAATGAAGAAAGCCACCCTTGGAAAAGGTTCCAAAGCCGGTCACCTCTCCTATCTTGGCGACGCGGAGATTGGCGACGATGTGAATATCGGCGCTGGCACCATCACCTGTAATTACGATGGCGCGAATAAATCTAAAACCATCATTGGCGACAACGTGTTTGTGGGTTCCGATACCCAGCTGGTGGCTCCGGTGACTGTCGCCAGTGGCGCGACAATTGCGGCGGGCACCACGGTGATGAAAGACGTACCCGCCGCCGTTCTGGTTTACAACCGCAAAGAACAGAACCAGAAAGCGGGCTGGAAGCGCCCGGAAAAGAAAAAGTAATTTTTAATGGCCGACAAAGATCGGCCTGTTAGCAGTAAATATAACTACATCCCCACTCTCTACAAGGCTCGGGGAACCGGCGATGCCGGATATCAGGTCAGATGACAACGCAATGGCCGAAAGCCATGAAGTCAGGAAACTATTATGTGTGGAATTGTTGGTGCAGTAGCACAGCGCGACATCGCAGAAATTCTGCTGGAAGGTCTGCGTCGTCTTGAGTATCGCGGTTACGATTCGGCGGGTTTGGCCGTCGTTGATCGTCAAGGCCATGTGACGCGTCTGCGTCGCCTGGGCAAAGTGCAAAAGTTGGCAGAAGCGGCGGAACAGCAGCCGTTAATTGGCGGCACCGGTATTGCTCATACCCGTTGGGCTACCCACGGTGAACCCTCAGAAGCCAATGCGCATCCGCATATCTCTGAGCACATCATCATTGTGCATAACGGCATCATTGAGAACCATGAACCGTTGCGTGCGCAGCTGATTGAGCGCGGTTACTCATTCGCGTCAGAAACTGACACCGAAGTGGTGGCACATCTGGTGCACTGGGAACAGAAGCAAGGCGGTTCGCTGCGTGAAGTGGTGCTGCGGGTGATTCCGCAACTGCGCGGCGCCTATGGCATGGTGATTATGGACAGCCGCGATCCCTCCGTGCTGGTGGCTGCGCGTTCCGGTAGCCCGCTGGTGGTAGGCCGTGGCGTCGGCGAAAACTTTATCGCTTCCGATCAGCTGGCACTGCTGCCGGTGACACGCCGCTTCATCTATCTGGAAGAGGGCGATATCGCTGAGATTACCCGCCGCGAAGTGACTATTGTCGATCGCAATGGCGCGCCGGTGACTCGCGCCGAGATCGAATCTAACGTCCAGTATGATGCCGGTGACAAAGGGATTTACCGTCACTACATGCAGAAAGAGATTTATGAACAGCCGATGGCGATCAAAAACACCTTAACCGGTCGTTTCAGCCACGGTGAAGTCGATCTCAGCGAGCTTGGCCCACAAGCGGAAGCTCTGTTGAGCAAAGTTGAGCATATCCAGATTATCGCCTGCGGCACCTCATACAACTCCGGTATGGTTTCACGTTACTGGTTCGAATCACTGGCAAACATTCCCTGCGATGTCGAAATTGCCTCTGAATTCCGCTATCGCAAATCGGCGGTGCGTAAAAACAGCCTGCTGATCACCCTGTCACAGTCCGGTGAAACTGCCGATACGCTGGCCGCGCTGCGTCTGTCGAAAGAGCTGGGCTATCTGGGTTCTCTGGCTATCTGTAACGTGGCGGGGTCGTCGCTGGTACGTGAATCCGATTTGTCACTGATGACCAAAGCGGGTACCGAGATCGGGGTAGCCTCCACCAAAGCCTTTACCACGCAGCTCACCGTGTTGTTGATGCTGGTAGCGAAACTGGGCCGCCTGCATGGCATGTCTGCTGATACCGAACACGAGATTGTCCATGGGTTACAGGCGCTGCCGAGCCGCATTGAGCAGATGCTGGCGCAGGATAAGGTGATCGAAAACCTGGCAGAAGGTTTCTCTGACAAGCATCATGCATTGTTCCTTGGCCGTGGTGATCAGTATCCGATCGCCATGGAAGGCGCGTTGAAGCTGAAAGAGATCTCCTATATCCACGCTGAAGCCTACGCGGCCGGGGAGTTGAAACATGGCCCGCTGGCGCTGATTGACGCCGATATGCCAGTAATCGTGGTAGCACCGAATAACGAACTGCTGGAGAAGCTGAAGTCCAACATCGAAGAGGTGCGTGCACGCGGCGGTCTGCTGTATGTATTTGCCGATCAGGATGCAGGTTTTAGCGACAGCGATGGCATGAAGATTATCTCTCTGCCGCATGTGGAAGAGGTGATTGCGCCAATCTTCTACACCGTGCCGCTGCAACTTCTGTCCTACCATGTCGCGTTGATTAAAGGCACCGATGTCGATCAACCGCGTAACCTGGCGAAATCAGTGACTGTTGAATAGGGCTGCTATTAGCTAATCTGATCCAGATTATTTAAGGGTTATGCATTTTCAAATGCATAACCTTTTTTGTTTGTGACATGAGGGCGGAATAGTTTTGTTCTCATCATTGATGCACTGCTTCCATTGTAAAATCTATTCATTCTTTATATAAAAATTAGTTTCTGCATAAAATTATTTATCAATGGATGGTTATTGTGTGTTTATTGACAGCAAATGATTTTTATTGGGATAATTTGCGATATTTCATATCAAAGGACATGGTATGCACTTATCTTCATCGGTAGGTATTAAAGGAAGAAATGCTGCTTCTGATGTCAGAGCGGTGCAGCAGTATTTAAAAAGCATCGGTTATTCCTGGCTAAAAGTTGATGGATTAGTCGGTATCAATACCATCAAAGCCATAAAGATTTTTCAGTCCAGGTTTATGACTCATCCTGATGGCCGCATTGATATTGGTGGGCTGACTTTAAGGCGGATGACACAATCACCGGAAAGGAACATCCCCCACCCCCCAGCCAACAGTCATCCTGAATGGAACAGAAGCGATTTCTTCGGTCGCTTAACGGTGAGTGAAGGTCAGGTCACCTTCGACGCAGAAGGAAATGACCAACCGGCAAGTCTGTACTTTAGCCGTCATATTCACTGGCCTGGTGGTGTATCGGGTGTGACGATTGGTCGTGGCTATGATATGGGCGATAGATCGTATCAATCGATCATCAGTGATTTCATCAGGGCGGGGATTGACAGGCAACAGGGGGAATTCATTGCCTCTGCATATGGAAAGAAGGGTAATGCCGCTGATGCTTTTGTCAAAAGCTATCGCCATGCCTGTGGCATTATTTCGCGTGAATCTCAGGCTCGCCTGTTCGAACTTATTTACCCATCCTATGCTTCACGCGCGTGCAAAATCTATGAGTCTTATGCTGCGGTGGTTCAACACGCGACGCCATGGCCGAGTTTACATAAAGCCATCCGTGAGATTATTGTGGATCTTGTTTATCAGGGACTGGGATATCGCACGGTTCTTGAACCTTGCATGGCAAATGACTTCGATTCACTGATCCATTTTATTGAAACCGATCATCGTACTCGGAGATACGAAAGAGGTCGCCAGCGTGCAAATTATTTACGGAGAAACAGGAATTGATTCATATAAAACATCTCGCTTTTTTATCGATAGTCTGCGGTATTTTCTCCAGCAACATGGCCTGGGCCGACGATTGTGATAACGCCGCAAATGATACTGAAGTTCATCAATGTCTGGAAAATAAGAAAGACAATGCGGAAAAAGTTCTTAATGCTGAGTACGCTAAAGCAAAAGATCGTATAAAGCAGGGGCTACGTGACTCACCTTCTGACACCGAGGCTTATCTGGACATTTTTGTCAAAGCGCAGCGTAGCTGGCTGGACTTAAGAAAGTATCAGTGTGAGATGGAGGCTTTTGGTGCCGATAAATCCAAAAATCCATACCTTGATGCTATCAATGATTGCACCGCCAAAATGGATAATGAAAGAACACATATCCTGATGCAGATCCCTTATGATGGTCTGAGTGGTTAGGCTAATGTGAAGCAAACGGGGCTGATGTGTGCCGACTCGACACATTAGCTCCGCCACAGAAAAACAATCTTAACAGCCTGTTATACAACGTCTCGTCGTCTTATACCGGAGTCGGTACCTTTGTCATAAAACTGTCATATTTCGTACATTTGACTGTCATCAAACTGTCCTATTTTCCCTCCAGCAGCAATCAATGACTCTTACTAAAATGGCATAGAGCCTGATTTTTTTAACTCCCCTGGAGGGAACATGACACTGATGCGTAGCACCGTAGCCCGAATCCTCGCCGCCACCTTCGCAGTAAGCGCGGTCTCTGCTTTTGCAGCAACCGATCTGACTGGCGCAGGCGGGACGTTCCCGGCACCGGTTTATGCCAAGTGGGCAGCAGAATATCAGCAAGCCACCGGTAGCAAAGTAAACTATCAGGGTATTGGTTCTTCGGGCGGCGTGAAGCAAATCATCGCCAAAACCGTCGATTTCGGTGCGTCAGATGCGCCGATGAAAGATGAAGATCTGCAAAAAAATGGCCTGTTCCAGTTCCCGACCGTGATCGGTGGTGTGGTTCTGGCGGTTAACATCCCTGGCGTGAAGTCTGGTCAGCTGACCCTCGACGGTAAAACCGTTGGTGACATTTACCTGGGCAATATCAAAAAGTGGAACGATCCGGCGATCACCAAACTGAACCCGGGCGTGAAACTGCCAGATACCAACATCAACGTGGTACGCCGCGCTGACGGTTCCGGTACCTCTTTCGTCTTCACCAGCTACCTGTCTAAAGTGAACGAAGAGTGGAACAGCAAAATTGGTAAAGGCAACACCGTAAACTGGCCGACCGGTCTGGGCGGTAAAGGTAACGACGGCGTGGCGGCATTCGTCCAGCGTCTGCCGGGTTCAATCGGCTACGTCGAGTACGCGTATGCCAAGCAGAACAACCTGACTTACACCAAGTTGCACGATGCTGACGGCAAAGCTGTGGCACCGAGCGAAACCAGCTTTGCTAACGCGGCCAAAGGCGCGAACTGGAGCGAATCTTTTGCCCAGGACCTGACTTTCCAGAAAGGCAACGATGCATGGCCGATCACTTCCACCACCTTCATCCTGGTTTATAAAGATCAGGCAAATGCAGAGAAAGGTAGCGAAGTGCTGAAGTTCTTCGACTGGGCTTACAAAAATGGTGGAAAAACGGCGACCAGCCTGGATTACGCAGCTCTGCCAGAAAGCGTGACCACGCAGATTCGTGATGCCTGGAAAGCCAACATCAAAGATTCTTCCGGCAAAGCGCTGTACAAGTAAGTGAATGACCTGGCCAGCCGACAGGCTGGCCACCCTGACTTCCCCTGAGAACAGAGACTTCTATGGCTGCCACTAAGCCGACGTTTAAAGCCCCTGGCAAACAAGGTGACATGATCTTCGGCGCGCTGGTGAAACTGGCTGCGCTGATTGTGTTATTGCTGCTGGGTGGCATCATCGTCTCCCTGATTTTCTCCTCCTGGCCCAGTATCCAGAAATTTGGTTTCTCATTCCTGTGGACCAAGACCTGGGATGCGCCTAACGAACAATTTGGTGCGCTGGTGCCGATTTACGGTACCGTCGTAACCTCGCTGATTGCGCTGATCATCGCCGTTCCGGTGAGCTTCGGTATCGCCCTGTTTCTGACGGAACTGGCGCCAGGCTGGCTGCGTCGTCCACTCGGCACCGCAATCGAGCTGCTGGCGGCTATCCCCAGCATCGTCTATGGCATGTGGGGCCTGTTTATTTTTGCGCCACTCTTTGCCGAGTACTTCCAGACGCCGGTTGGCGACATCATGTCGAATATCCCGATTGTAGGTGCGCTGTTCTCCGGCCCGGCTTTTGGGATCGGTATCCTGGCGGCAGGCGTTATCCTCGCCATCATGATCATCCCGTACATTGCTTCGGTGATGCGTGATGTGTTCGAACAGACCCCGGTGATGATGAAAGAGTCGGCCTACGGCATTGGCTGCACCACCTGGGAAGTAATTTGGCGCATCGTGTTGCCCTTCACCAAAAACGGTGTGATTGGTGGTGTGATGCTCGGTCTGGGCCGTGCATTGGGTGAGACGATGGCGGTGACCTTTATCATCGGTAACACCTACCAGCTCGACAGCGCATCGCTGTTTATGCCGGGCAACAGCATCACCTCGGCACTGGCGAATGAATTTGCTGAGGCAGAATCCGGTGTCCATGTGGCGGCATTGATGGAGTTGGGGCTGATCCTGTTTGTCATCACCTTTATCGTGCTGGCGATCTCCAAACTGATGATTTTGCGTTTGGCGAAAAGTGAAGGAGCCCGGTCATGACAACCATTGAATTGCAGGCCCGCGCTGAACTGGAAGCCTCGCGTCGCAAAATGCAGGCATGGCGCAGCACCAAAAATAAAATCGCGCTGACCCTGTCGCTGCTGACGATGGCATTTGGTCTGTTCTGGCTGATCTGGATCCTGTTTACCACCATTTCCCGTGGTATTGATGGCCTTTCCTGGTCGCTGTTTACTGAATCTACCCCGCCACCCAATACCGCTGGCGGTGGCCTGGCGAACGCCCTCGCAGGCAGTGGTTTACTGATTTTCTGGTCAACCTTCTTTGGCACACCGCTGGGCATCATGGCGGGGATCTACCTTGCCGAATATGGTCGCAAGCACTGGCTGGCAGAGGTGATTCGTTTTATTAACGATATCCTGCTGTCTGCACCGTCAATTGTGGTGGGGTTGTTCGTTTACACCATCGTGGTGGCGCAGATGCAGCACTTCTCCGGTTGGGCAGGCGTGGTGGCACTGGCGTTGTTGCAGATTCCCATCGTGATCCGTACCACTGAGAATATGCTGCGTCTGGTGCCTGATAGCATGCGTGAAGCCGCTTATGCGCTGGGGACGCCGAAATGGAAGATGATTTCAGCTATCACCCTCAAGGCCTCAGTCTCCGGCATTATCACCGGTGTGCTGCTGGCGATTGCGCGTATTGCCGGTGAAACCGCACCGTTGCTGTTTACTGCGCTGTCGAACCAGTTCTGGAGCACCGACATGATGCAGCCGATCGCCAACCTGCCAGTCACCATCTTTAAATTTGCCATGAGTCCCTTTGCGGAATGGCAAAGCCTGGCGTGGGCGGGTGTGCTGATCATCACCCTGTGCGTATTGCTGCTGAACATCCTGGCACGCGTGATTTTCGCTAAGAGCAAACACTAATTTCCCGGCGCGGCTATGGCAGCGCGGTACATGAGAGACGAGCAATGAGTATGGCAACTTCTTCTGCCGGCAAAATTCAGGTGCGCAATCTGAACTTCCATTACGGGAAATTCCATGCGCTGAAAAACATCAATCTGGACATCGCAAAGAACCAGGTCACCGCGTTTATCGGGCCATCCGGCTGTGGTAAATCGACCCTGCTGCGCACCTTCAATAAAATGTATTCGCTCTACCCTGAGCAGCGTGCAGAAGGTGAAATTCTGTTGGATGGGGACAATATTCTGGCGTCAAGCCAGGATATTGCCCTGCTGCGCGCCCGTGTGGGCATGGTGTTCCAGAAACCTACGCCGTTCCCGATGTCGATTTACGACAACATCGCGTTTGGTGTCCGTCTGTTTGAAAAGCTGTCGCGTGCTGATATGGATGAGCGCGTGCAGTGGGCGCTGACGAAAGCAGCGCTGTGGAATGAAACCAAAGACAAGCTCCATCAGAGTGGTTACAGTCTCTCCGGCGGTCAGCAGCAGCGTTTGTGCATCGCTCGCGGCATTGCGATTCGCCCGGAAGTGTTGCTGCTGGATGAGCCATGCTCGGCGCTGGATCCCATCTCCACGGGCCGTATCGAAGAGTTGATCACCGAGCTGAAGCAGGATTACACCGTGGTGATTGTGACCCACAACATGCAACAGGCGGCGCGCTGTTCCGATCATACCGCCTTTATGTATCTGGGTGAGCTGATTGAATTCAGCGATACCGATACGCTGTTTACCAAGCCAGCGCAAAAGCAGACAGAAGACTACATTACCGGTCGTTACGGCTGATTTGACGGAGACGCACATGGATAATTTAAATCTGAACAAACATATCTCCGGTCAGTTCAACGCTGAGCTGGAACACATTCGCACTCAGGTGATGATCATGGGTGGCATGGTGGAGCAGCAGCTTACCGACGCCATTACCGCGATGCATAACCAGGATGGCGATCTGGCGCAGCGAGTCATCGACGGCGACCAGAAGGTCAACATGATGGAAGTGGAGATTGATGAAGCCTGCGTGCGCATCATCGCCAAACGCCAGCCTACCGCCAGCGATTTACGTCTGGTGATGGCGATCATCAAGACCATCTCTGAGCTGGAACGTATTGGGGACGTGGCGGAAAAAATCAGCCGCACCGCGCTGGAGAAATTTAGCCAGCAACATCTGCCGCTGCTGGTGAGCCTGGAATCACTCGGTCACCATACCGTACAGATGCTGCATGACGTGCTGGATGCTTTTGCGCGCATGGATCTCAACGCGGCGATCGATATCTATCGCGAAGACAAGAAGGTGGATAAAGAGTACGAGGGTATTGTGCGTCAGTTAATGACCTACATGATGGAAGACCCGCGTACTATCCCCAGCGTACTGACTGCGCTGTTCTGTGCCCGTGCCATTGAGCGTATCGGTGACCGCTGCCAGAACATCTGTGAGATCATCTTCTATTTTGTGAAGGGCCAGGATTTCCGTCATGTTGGCGGCGACAAGCTGGATGAGTTGTTGTCCGGCGACGATGGCAGCAACAAACCTTCCTGATAACCCCGTGGCTGCTGGTTTTACTGGCAGCCATCTCCATTTCTGATTGGTCTCAAGTCTTTCCGCTCTTTATACTTGGCGCACTTTTTACTGCAAGGTGCTGCTGCATGTCCCTCTCCCCACACAAGAAACAGAGCGTAACCCCGGCAAAAGCGATGTTGGCCGCCGTCAGTGGCTATGCGATGGATGGCTTCGATCTGCTGATCCTCGGCTTTATGTTACCGGCAATCAGCGTCTCGCTGGCGCTCGATCCTTCTCAGGCCGGTTCGCTGGTCACCTGGACGCTGATTGGTGCCGTGGTCGGCGGTATTGTTTTTGGTCATCTGAGTGACCGCTTTGGCCGTATCCGCATTCTCACCGTCACCATTCTCATGTTCTCAATATTCACCGGATTGTGTGCGGTGGCACAGGGATATTGGGATCTGCTGGCGTATCGTACCTTTGCCGGAATGGGGCTGGGGGGAGAATTCGGTATCGGCATGGCGCTGATTGCCGAAGCCTGGCCGCAGGAGAAGCGTAACCGTGCTTCAGCGTGGGTCGGTATCGGCTGGCAACTGGGGGTGTTGCTGGCGGCTTTTATCACGCCGCCACTGCTGAGCGTGATTGGCTGGCGTGGAATGTTCCTGGTGGGCCTGCTGCCTGCGTTGGTTTCGTTTGTGATTCGGCGCAGCATGGGCGAGCCGGAAGGCTTTACCCGATATGTGACCAAAACGCCGCAATTGTCGTTTGCAGCGCGTATGCGATTGTTGTTTAGCGATCGCGCCACCAGCAAAGCCAGTCTGGGGATTTTCATTCTTTGCTCAGTGCAGAACTTTGGTTACTACGGCCTGATGATCTGGATGCCGAGTTATCTCTCCTCCAGCTTTGGTTTCAGCCTGACCAAATCCGGCCTGTGGACCGCCGTCACCGTCGTGGGCATGACTTTTGGCATCTGGCTGTTCGGTGTACTGGCGGATCGCTTCGCGCGTTGGAAAATTTTTCTGCTATATCAATTCGGTGCGGTCGTGATGGTGGTCATTTACGCTCAGCTACGTGATCCCACCGTGATGCTGTTTACCGGGGCGCTGATGGGGATGTTTGTGAATGGCATGATTGGCGGTTATGGCGCGCTGATTTCCGACACCTTTCCAACCCAGGCGCGTGCCACGGCGCAGAACGTTTTGTTTAACCTCGGACGTGGTGTAGGGGGTTTTGGCCCGCTGGTTATTGGCTTACTGGCAACGAAAATTTCCTTCGCGGCAGCGATTACCCTGCTGGCGCTGATTTATCTGCTGGATATCGTCGCGACGCTGTTTTTATTGCCGAAGAAGCAGGGCAATGAGGATTCACTCGGCGCGATAGGTTGAACGTAGCGGCGCGATTTATCGCGCAAGATCTTGCGTGCTGCGGGAAAACCCCGCGCGATGAATCGCACCGCTACGGGACCCTGTGGGCAGTTACACCAACGCCCAACCGCGCGCGCGCCATAAATCCGGGAGCTGCGCCATATCATCAAATCGGGTCACCAGCGGGTGATCCAGTTCCGGGTTATGCGCATCGGCGCAGTAATAAAACACCGGAATGCCCGCGGCGATCCCTGCGCGGGCACCGGCCTCTGAATCATCCACCAGAATGCACTTCTCAATCGGTACCTGCATTTGTTCTGCGGCGTGATACATCAGCTCCGGGTCTGGCTTCCAGTGGTTGATGTCATAACCGCTGTAAAGATGTGCCGCAAAGTACGGCAACATGCCGGTCAGCCCCAATGAATGTTGCATCTTTTTCACCGTACCATTTGAGACGACGCACATCGGGACTTTGACTTGTTCCACCAGCGCTTTCGCTCCGGCGATGGGCTTCAGTTCCAAATCGAATAAGCGTGCTACCTCGGCGCGGTACGCCGTTTCCACCTCATCCATTGGCAATTCAGTCTGATGTTCCGCAGAAACATCACGGATGATGTCGTAGAGTTTTACCCCTTTGTATTTTTCAAACATCTCCTGTAGTGAGAGTTCAATACCGTAGCGGGCAAAGGTGTTGACGTAGGATTGTGTACAGATCACCTCACTGTCGACCAGCGTGCCATCACAATCAAAAAAAACACATTCAACTGACATCAGACATCATCCTTTTGCTAAACAAGAAGCTGTCACTCTAACGCACTGCGCGCACCGAGCAAACGCTTGCGAAAAATCAGTGTGCTGGTCAGTCAAAATCTATAGGATACGCGCGTTAAATTTTTCAGCGGAATAAGCTATGAACAAGCAGGGTCTGTTGCAACGCGTCTTTAAGTTGCAGGAACACGGCACCACCGTGCGTACAGAAGTGATCGCCGGTTTCACCACCTTTCTGACGATGGTTTACATCGTTTTCGTCAACCCGCAGATTCTGGGTGCCGCTGGCATGGACACCCAGGCGGTGTTTGTCACCACCTGCCTGATCGCGGCATTCGGCAGCATCCTGATGGGGCTGGTGGCGAATCTGCCGGTGGCGCTGGCACCCGCAATGGGACTGAATGCCTTCTTTGCTTTTGTGGTCGTCGGTGCAATGGGGTATTCGTGGCAGATCGGGATGGGCGCGATCTTCTGGGGGGCGCTGGGATTGTTGATCCTCACGCTGCTGCGCGTGCGTTACTGGATGATCGCCAATATCCCGCTGAGTCTGCGTGTTGGCATCACCGCGGGCATCGGGCTTTTTATCGCCATGATGGGACTGAAAAATGCCGGCATTATCGTGTCAAATGCCGACACCCTGGTGACGGTGGGCAACCTGACCTCACATAGCGTACTTCTGGGGGCACTTGGCTTCTTTATTATCGCTATTCTCGCCTCTCGCAACATTCATGCGGCGGTACTGGTATCGATTGTGGTGACCACGGCGATTGGCTTGCTGCTTGGCGATGTGAAGTTCACCGGTATTTTCGCGACACCACCATCCGTGGGCGCTGTCGTTGGGCAAGTTGATCTCAAAGGTGCGCTTAATATCGGTATGGCCGGGGTGATTTTCTCCTTTATGCTGGTCAACCTGTTCGATTCCTCCGGCACGCTGATCGGTGTGACCGACAAAGCGGGACTGACCAATGAAAAAGGCACCTTCCCGCGTATGCAGCAGGCGCTGTTTGTCGATAGCGTCAGCTCGGTGGCGGGTTCGCTGATCGGCACCTCTTCCGTCACTGCTTATATCGAAAGTTCTTCTGGCGTAGCGATTGGCGGGCGCACCGGGTTGATGGCGGTGATCACCGGCATTCTGTTCCTGCTGGTGATGTTCCTGTCGCCGCTGGCGGCGATGGTGCCGTCCTACGCGGCAGCGGGGGCGTTAATCTACGTCGGTGTATTGATGACGGCATCGCTGTCACGGGTGCGTTGGGATGATCTCACTGAAGCGGTTCCGGCGTTTGTCACTGCGGTAATGATGCCGTTCAGTTTCTCCATCACGGAAGGAATTGCGCTGGGCTTTATTGCTTATTGCGTGATGAAACTGGGGACTGGGCGTTGGCGGGAAATCAGTCCGTGCGTAGTGGTGGTCGCGCTGCTGTTTGTGCTGAAAATCGCCTTTATTGATGCCCACTAACAGGTTACAGGCCGCATAAGCGGCCTGTTTTGTTACAGATGCCCCATTTCCTGTGGTGTGGTGCGTTCACTTGGCAGGCTGGTCAGGCGCAGCGTGCGTGGTCCGATATTCGGTTTACTTATCTCCACGTCGCGCAATGGCATCCATTGATGGTTGGCATCAATTTCCCACAGCCGGAGACGTTCGGTGCCGGGGGAGAGCGCACAGGACCAGACCAGCGTCGGTTCGGCATCGCACACCGCCTGAATATCAGGAAATACGCTGGAGCGCAGGCGTCCCGCGGCTGGATGCAGTCGCAGCGAATCGATACCGCTTTCGGCTTCTCCGGTGAGTTTGAGGATGCTTTGCCGCAGGGTCCAGATTTGCGTTACCGCTTCCATAAAATCCTGCTGCGCATTAATCCAGGCTTTCTCTCCGGAAGAGAGATCCTGCGTTAATGTATCCTGAGTCTGGCGGCTATGGGCGCGTACAATTTCCATATCCAGCCCGGCACGCCCGCCTTCTTCGGCCAGCAGCACACCCACCATATTCCCGGCGTAGGCAATGCTGAAATCAGGCAGGGCAGAATCGGCAAAACAAGGGCGTCCACTGCTGGTGGTCACAAGCGGTGGTAATTCATTGATACCATAGACGCGTAACATTAGCTGCGCCAACAGCCCACGCGCGGCGAGAAAGCGTCCCCGACGCTTGTCGGGCAGGCGCTGTGCGCTATTGATCACATCCTGTGGGACCCGCATTGTCTCAGAGGAGAGGGGCGGGTTACCCGTCCAACGAACAAAATGACTAGCCATCTGTCGCTCCGTGAAAATGGTCGGATAATCATCAGGTCTATTGTAAGAATTTTCTCATGGCTTTGCATCCGGCATTACATGGAATACCTGAATTTCAGATAACGCCGAAGATCATGACAATGCGCTGACGCCGCATCAGCCGCTATTTCATGGTAGTAGTTTGCTGATAAATGCCTGAATGGATGCTGAATAGCCTGATGTGGTGTAGGATTTGGGCGGTAAAAAAAAGCTGGCTGATGAGAAAATTATGATCGCTAAATTTCAGCCGCGCTTCATCGCAGAATAACGCACGTCGGAGTTTTTTATGTCAGTTACTTCATCACACCAGGAATCAATTTCTCTGGATGACTTTCGTCATGGTATGCGCCGTCTGGCTTCAGGTGTCTCGCTGGTTACCACGCAACACGCGGGTGAAAAATATGGCCTGATTGCCTCCTCAGTCAGTTCACTGACAGCAGAACCCCCGAGTTTGCTGGTGTGTGTCAATCAAAGTGCCACCAGCCACGCCTATTTTTTGCAGGCGGGCCATTTCGCCGTCAACGTACTGCGTGAGCAACATGCGGATTTGTGTGCTCAGTTCAGTCAGTCATCACGCCGTGAGGAACGTTTCCAGACCGGCAACTGGCAGACGATCACCACAGGCGCGCCAGTGCTGGCCGATGCCCTGGTGAGTTTTGATTGTCAGTTGGAAAAAGTGGTGGAATGGCATACCCACAGCGTGCTGCTGGCACGGATTGTCGGTATCAATCTGGCCGGGGAAGCTGCCGAGCCTATGGTCTACTTCAACAGTGGTTTTCATTCGCTGGGTCTGTAGCGGCGCGATTTATCGCGCTAATCAGGCCGCCTCTGCAATTGTGAAAAACAGCGCGAAAAATCGCGCTGTTACGCATTCATTCAAGCGTTGTTCAGGCAAACTTGCACACGTCATCGAAGCCGAGGCGTGGCAGACGCGCATGCAGCTTGCTGGCCTCGCCATAGCCGAGGTTGATCAGCAAATTAACCTGCCATTTGCTGTCGCTGAAGAAGGCGGCGTTGACTTTGGCTGGATCAAAACCAGACATTGGGCCAGCGTCCAGACCGAGCGAGCGCGCGGCCATGATCAGGTAACCTGCTTGCAGGCTGCTATTACGAAACGCTGTCTCTTTGACCAATTCCGGGTTGCTGGTGAACCAGCTACGCGCATCACCGTGCGGAAACAGTTTCGGCAGATTTTCATAGAACTCGGGATCTGAGGCGACGATCACCGTAGCCGGTGCCTTCATGGTTTTTTCCAGGTTACCGGAGGAGAGTGCTGGCTTTAACTTCTCTTTCCCTTCCTGGGAAGTAACAAATACAAAGCGACCCGGTGAGCAGTTAGCAGAAGTCGGACCCAGCGCCGTCAACTGATAGAGCTGTTTAAGCAGTTCTTCTGAAATGGGTTTTTCCTGCCAGTAGCTGTGGGTGCGAGCCTCATTGAATAGGGTATTCAGAGCGAGGCTGTCGAGCGGTGTACTCATGTTTCTCTCCTTTTCAGGCATCAAATTGAGCCCAATGTTTAGCATGAATAGAGGAATGGCCTGGATCAGTCGGTGCACTTTTGGCACTGCCAGAGATCGTTATACTGCAAACGCAGCGGGTAACCAAATCACAAAGCGACACTATCTTTCAATTTACCCCAGCTTATTTTTTCACCTCAATATCTTGCAAAAACAATAATGCAAGAATAAGATCGTCTTCTTCAGTAAAGACGAATCTGTGATTTTTGAGTTTTCTAGTGGGGTGCTTTATGCATAATAATCAATTCTTTAGTCGCAGACTGGCTGCCTGGCGGGAAGCAAAAAAAATTAATCAGGAAGTTCTTTCCGAAGTGATGGGTTTTAAAGACAGGCAAACCCTCTCTGCGATTGAAAAAGGTGCCAGAAATCTCCAACCGGAAGAGCTTATGCTCGCTCTCGCTTATCTTGATATCAGTTTTGAGGAGTTTGCCGACCCCTATTCTTTGGTTGGCGAAGTTGAATACTCATGGCGGCAAAGCGATGCAACCGATGTCATTCTGGTAGAGTTTGAAAAGAAGACTAATCGCCTCGTAGCTCTCTATCGAGACTTACGCCAACATTTCTCTACAGAAGCGCCGAGCGTCATTTTTCCCCGGCTCACTTTAGATAAAGATAGTACTCTGGAAGAGGCGCAGCGTTGTGCAGAGCATCTCGTAGATGAACTGGCATTAGGGGAGTTTCCTGCTGAAAACCTGGAGTCTCGTTTACTTAAGCGATTCAACATTCTCATGCTCTATATTGATGCCCCTAAAGATGTTTCAGGTGCAGCAATCAGACATAAGGATGTGAGTGTTGTATTAGTTAACAGGAGTGAAGTCTCGGGGCGGCGTAATTTTGATATTGCCCATGAAGTCTTTCATTGTCTAACCTGGGATGCTTTACCACCACGGCATATTGAATACGCATATTCGAAAACAAAAAAACCACATGAGGAAAGGTTAGCTGATGCGTTTGCCAGCGCCCTCCTTATGCCGGGGAAAAGTGTAGATAAATATCTTGCAATGCTTGATGAGCCACTGAATGAACTGACTCTTAATGCACTTGCTGATAAATTCCAGGTGTCCTCGCAAGCATTAAAGTGGCGTCTGGTCAGTTTAAAGAAAATATCTGAAAATGATGCCAAAGTATTTGATGATAGTCTTATGGTAAACAATGGTCACTCAAGGGATATAACGACACCTCGCCTTTATAATCAGCAGTTTGTTGAGTACGTTGCGAAAGCGTTAGACAGCGGCTTAATCTCTGTCAGGAAAATGGCGACAGTGACAGGTTTAACTATTGAGGAGCTTAAGCAACTAATGCTGGATTATAACAAGCCCGTTCCCTTTGATCTCTAAATGGACTTAGCATGACGATAAAAGCTGGCGATATAGTCTTAATTGATACTAATGTTATTATTGAAGCTCATCGAGTATCCTGCTGGCCAGCTTTAAGTCAGCAATATCAGTTCCATACCGTAGCCACGGTTATGGAAGAAACGCAAACCGGTTTTCAAAATCGAACCAGTCCTCAGCAAATTGACTTCGGCCAGTTATCCCAGTCAATGACTCACATTTATACAGTTACTGAGCCAGACAGAATACGTTGTACCTTTTCTCATCCCGATATTATGGGGCTCGACCCTGGTGAGCAAGACTTGCTGATTTATGCCAGCAAAGCTGGGCAGGCTTGCTGGCTCCTTGCCAGCCCTGATAAAGCCGCGATGCGGGTAGCACATAAAATTGGCTGGCTGGAGCAGATGGTATCTTTAGAAAGTTTGCTTAAGTCGATAAATCTTTATCCCAAACTCGCAAAAAACTACACACAGCAGTGGCATTCGAATACCAGTCAGAATATCAGATTAGGTCTGCTTTAAAGAAAAGGAGCGCATTCTTCCGGGCAACAATAATGCGTTCCTTTATCCTCATTACTTACCAATACAAAAACTGGAGAAAATCCGCCCCAGCAAGTCATCAGAGGTGAACTCACCGGTAATTTCGCTCAACGCCTGTTGTGCCAGACGCAGCTCCTCGGCCAGCAGCTCGCCCGCCCAGGCTCCCAGCAGCTGATCTTTGCCTTGTTGCAAATGGGTTGCCGCCAGTTCCAGCGCCTGCAAATGGCGACGGCGAGCAAGGAAGCCACCTTCCATATTGCCGCTGAAGCCCATGGTTTGTTTCAGGTGATCGCGCAGGGTATCCACACCTTCGCCGGTACGGGCGGAGAGGCGAATAAGTGAGTGACCATTTACTTCAGACAGACCAAGGGACTCGCCTGTCATATCGGCTTTGTTTCGTACCACGGTGATCGGCAGTTCGGCTGGCAAACGCGAAACAAAATCGGGCCAGATGGCCGCCGCTTCCGTGGCGTCAGTGGTGGTGCCATCCACCATAAACAACACACGGTCAGCCTGCTCAATCTCCTGCCAGGCACGCTCAATACCGATGCGTTCCACTTCGTCGCTGGCATCGCGTAAGCCGGCGGTATCGATGATATGCAATGGCATTCCGTCGATATGAATGTGTTCGCGCAGTACATCACGCGTCGTTCCGGCAATATCGGTGACAATTGCGGCTTCTCGTCCGGCTAATGCATTGAGAAGACTGGATTTTCCGGCGTTAGGACGTCCGGCGATCACTACTTTCATCCCCTCGCGCAGCAGGCTACCCTGGCGTGCTTCAGCACGCACGCCATTCAGGTCACCGATCACCGCATTCAGCTGCGCTTCAATTTTCCCGTCGGAAAGGAAGTCGATCTCTTCATCAGGAAAGTCGATAGCGGCTTCCACATAGATGCGCAGGTAAGTAAGTGCTTCCACAAGCGCGTTAATGCGGATAGAGAATGCCCCCTGCAACGAGTTCACCGCCGAACGTGCCGCTTGCTCTGAGCTGGCATCAATCAGGTCAGCAATGGCTTCTGCCTGAGCCAGGTCGAGCTTGTCATTCAGGAAGGCGCGTTCAGAAAACTCACCTGGTTGTGCGATGCGAACGCCGGGCAGCGCCACAATACGCTTCAGCAGCAGGTCGAGGATCACCGGGCCACCGTGGCCCTGCAACTCCAGCACATCTTCACCGGTGAAGGAGTTTGGTCCGGGGAACCACAGCGCAATGCCCTGATCCAGCACGCTGCCATCGCTATCGGTAAACGGCAGATAGTCGGCATAGCGCGGTTTCGGCAGTTTGCCCAGCACGGCTTGCGCGATGTCAGCGGCTTTGGCACCGGAGATACGCAGGATGCCGACGCCGCCACGTCCGGGGGGCGTCGCCTGGGCGACGATGGTATCGCTGTGGCTCATAAATCACCTTTTTTTGCAAAAAAACAGGGCGGCATAAATGCCGCCCCTTGAGTATACGTCGTGGCTCGTGGGAGCTGGACGTTACGCTTTCTTCTTGTCGCGGCTATGCAGACCACGTTTTTCCAGGCCGCGATAAATCAGCTGCTGCTGGAGGATGGTAACCAGGTTGCTGACGATGTAGTACAGCACCAGACCTGACGGGAACCACAGGAAGAAGACGGTAAAGATAACCGGCATGTAAGTCATGATCTTCTGCTGCATCGGATCGGTCACGGTAGTCGGTGACATCTTCTGAATGAAGAACATGGTGATACCCATGATGACCGGCAGGATGTAGTACGGGTCCTGCGCAGACAAGTCATGAATCCACAGAATAAACGGCGCATGACGCAGTTCAACCGAGCCTGACAGCATGTAGTACAGGGCAAGGAAGATTGGCATCTGAATCACCAGCGGCAGACAGCCACCGAGCGGGTTGACCTTCTCCGCTTTGTACAGCGCCATCATCTCCTGGCTCATCTTCTGCTTATCGTCGCCCAGACGCTCACGCATCGCCTGAATCTTCGGCTGTAGCATGCGCATCTTCGCCATCGAGGTGTACTGCGCTTTGGTCAGCGGGTACATGATGCCACGAACGATGAAGGTGATAACGATGATGGAGAAGCCCCAGTTACCGATGAAGCTGTGGATAAATTTCAGCAGCTTAAACAGCGGCTGAGAGATGAACCACAACCAGCCGTAATCTACGGTCAGATCCAGGTGAGGCGCAATGGCCGCCATTTTGTCCTGAATTTCCGGGCCAACCCACAGGGTCGCGCCAAGATTCTGCTGTGCGCCAGGGGCGATAGTTACCGGTGCAGATTTATAACCGATGGCTGCCACGCCGTTACCCAGGTTGCTGGTGTACAGGGTGTTGGTGCCTTCAGTACGTGGAACCCACGCGGTAGCAAAGTATTGCTGCAACATCGCCACCCAGCCGTTGCTGGTGGTGGTGTTCAGGTTCTCGTTATCATTGATGGTATCGAATTTATATTTTTCGTATTTCGCATCGCTGGTCGAGTACGCTGCGCCACGGAAGGTGTGCAGAGCAAAGTTGTTGCTGCCGGTATCGCGGTGTTTCGGGACTTCAATAGTCTGCTTCAGCTGACCAAACATCGCGACTTCCAGCGGCTGCTGGCTGGCGTTATTGATGTTGTAGTCAACATTTACAGCGAATTCGCCGCGTTTGAACACGAAGGTTTTGGTGTAGACCACACCGTTTTCGCCGGTCCAGGTGAGCGGTACGCGCAGCTCAGTCTGACCTTCCGCCATCTCAAAGTGGTCCTGAGTGGTGGTGAAAAGCGGACGCGCGCCATTGTTCGGGTTATCCGGACCGTTGCGACCAGTTAAGCCGCTCTGCGCCTGATAGATGAACGCCGGGGTAGTTTCAAGCAGCTGGAACGGTGCATCCGAACCCAGTTTATCCGGGTACGTCAGCAGTGAGGCCTGCTCGATATCGCCGCCACGGGTGTTGATGTTTAAAGACAGGACATCAGTCTTAACGGTGATCGTTTTGCCCTGGCCGCTGCCGGGAACGCCGGAAGTGGCGGCATCACCCGCTGTGCTGTTAGTGGTCTGCGTGGTCTGGGTTTGCTGCGGCTGCGGAGCATGGTCCGTCTGCCAGGCTTGCCAGATCATAAAAGACACGAACAGAAAAGCGATGAGAAAGAGATTGCGTTGCGAATCCATCGTTAATGTTCTCTGGTTTCAAAGTTTTTTTGGCGGCACAGGATCGTCGCCACCCGGGTTCAAAGGGTGGCATTTTAATACGCGTTTAATCGTCAACCAACTGCCTTTTATTACGCCAAAGCGACGTAAGGCCTCAATTCCATACTGCGAACAGGAGGGATGGAACCGGCAATGAGGTCCCAGCAGTGGGCTGATGGCGCGTTGATACACGCGTATCAGGCCGATCAGGAGCCGCGAGCCAGGCGACAGTGACGACGCCATAATTTCTCCAACGCTTCCGCCAGCGCACGGTTATCCAGGTCAGCAACCCCTTTTTTAGCCACGACCACAAAATCCATCGCGGGCAGTTCATGTTGGCGCAGACGAAAGCTTTCGCGGGTCAATCGCTTGATCCGGTTGCGTTCATGGGCGCGTTTAACATGTTTTTTTGCGACGGTGAGACCGATGCGGGGATGCCCCAGCGAGTTAAGGCGGCCGAGGATGGTGATTTGCGGCGTGCCAGCCCTTTGTGGCTGCTGGAAGACGAAAGTGAAATGAGTGGGAGTTAACAAACGTAACTCCCTGGGAAATGCGAGCTTAACCACGAGGGTTAGCTTTTATTACTTAGAAACGGTCAGACGAGAACGGCCTTTAGCACGACGACGTGCCAGAACCTGACGACCATTTTTAGTAGCCATACGTGCACGGAAGCCGTGAGAACGGTTGCGCTTCAGTACGGACGGTTGAAAAGTGCGTTTCATGGCGATTTCTACCTAAACTTGAAAATTTTCACTGGGTGACGCGTTTTCGGGCCAGTAAATCGACCGACGCCTCAATGTGTCTTTAATAAAGAGGCGGGATTGTAATAATTGTACAGTCCAGAGTCAATTTACTTCGCTGGTCGCGGTACCAGGAAAACCCGGATACAGCCCGCTGATTCCGGGCATTGGGCTGAACGCGACAACGCCGGGGTGGAGAATTATACGGGCTATACGTTAAAGCGCAAGGATCGAGCAGGATCTTCTTGCGATCGATCGGCGGATTTTTTTTGCGGAAAACGAGACACGGCCAGAAAATTTACAGCTTTCATCCTGATCCCCGCTCGCTTTTTCGCCAGAAGGCGTAAACTCTTTAGCGCTTCCGCACCCTGTGGATAAATTGGATCAAAACTGTGTAGAAAGGGGAGATCTCTGTGCCGCTTTGCGCTATGATCCGCCCTTCCGCTGACGATCCACTCTGAGATCGCAGGGAGGCTACCGCGGATAGCGGTCGCAGGCGCTTTCTGATCGCCTGTGTCAAAAAACGAACGTTTCTTTTATTAGCGCCTAAAATTCTTATCGATTTTGTACGAGTGGAGTCCGCCGTGTCACTTACGCTTTGGCAACAGTGTCTTGCCCGTTTGCAGGATGAGCTTCCTGCCACCGAATTCAGCATGTGGATTCGTCCGCTGCAAGCTGAATTGAACGACAATACGCTGGCCTTATATGCACCAAATCGGTTTGTACTCGACTGGGTTCGGGATAAATATCTCAACAGTATCAATGGGCTGCTGAATGAATTCTGCGGTGCGGATGTGCCGTTGCTGCGTTTTGAGGTGGGTACGCGCCCGGTGGCGCAAGTTGCGGCCAGCCAGCCTGCGATGGCCAGCGTTAGCGCGCCGGCCCCGGCGCAAAGCCGTCCGGCTCCGGCGCAAACGCTGCGTCCAAGCTGGGACTCTGTCCCCGCGCCAGCGGATGTAACTTACCGCTCCAATGTGAATAACCGCCATAACTTTGACAACTTCGTTGAAGGTAAATCTAACCAACTGGCGCGCGCGGCGGCACGTCAGGTGGCGGATAATCCGGGTGGTGCTTATAACCCGCTGTTCCTTTATGGCGGCACGGGTCTGGGCAAAACTCACCTGTTACATGCGGTCGGCAACGGCATCATGGCGCGCAAGCCCAATGCCAAAGTGGTGTACATGCACTCCGAACGTTTTGTGCAGGACATGGTGAAAGCGCTACAAAACAACGCCATTGAAGAGTTCAAACGTTACTATCGCTCCGTCGATGCATTGTTAATCGATGACATCCAGTTCTTTGCCAATAAAGAGCGATCGCAGGAGGAGTTTTTCCACACCTTCAATGCGCTGCTGGAAGGCAATCAACAGATCATCCTGACCTCGGATCGTTACCCCAAAGAGATCAACGGCGTGGAAGATCGTCTGAAGTCGCGCTTTGGCTGGGGATTGACCGTAGCGATTGAGCCGCCGGAACTTGAGACGCGTGTTGCGATCCTGATGAAGAAAGCCGATGAAAACGACATTCGCCTGCCGGGTGAAGTGGCGTTCTTTATTGCCAAGCGTCTGCGTTCTAACGTCCGTGAGCTGGAAGGCGCACTGAATCGCGTTATCGCCAACGCCAACTTTACCGGCCGCGCCATTACCATCGATTTCGTGCGTGAAGCGCTGCGCGATCTGCTGGCGTTGCAGGAAAAGCTGGTCACCATCGACAACATTCAAAAGACGGTGGCGGAGTATTACAAAATTAAAGTGGCTGATCTGCTCTCCAAGCGCCGTTCGCGCTCGGTAGCACGTCCACGCCAGATGGCGATGGCGATGGCGAAAGAGCTGACCAACCATAGCCTGCCGGAAATTGGTGATGCGTTTGGTGGCCGCGACCATACCACCGTGCTTCACGCCTGCCGTAAAATCGAGCAGCTGCGTGAAGAGAGCCACGACATCAAAGAAGATTTCTCTAACCTCATTCGAACTTTATCTTCCTGACGCTATGAAATTTATTGTTGAACGTGAGCAGTTGCTGAAACCGCTGCAACAAGTCAGCGGCCCGCTTGGTGGGCGTCCTACGCTGCCGATCCTCGGAAATTTGCTGCTGCAGGTTAATGAAGGCACCCTGCTGCTGACCGGCACCGATCTGGAAATGGAGATGGTGGCGCGCGTGGCGTTAACGCAGCCGCATGAACCTGGTGCGACCACGGTTCCGGCGCGTAAATTCCTCGACATTTGTCGCGGTCTGCCGGATGGCGCAGAGATCACCCTGACGCTGGAAGGCGACAGAATGCTGGTGCGCTCTGGCCGCAGCCGTTTTTCACTCTCCACGCTGCCCGCCAGTGATTTTCCCAATCTGGATGACTGGCAAAGCGAGGTGGAATTCACCCTGCCGCAGGCCACGCTGAAGCGTCTGATTGAAGCTACGCAGTTTTCGATGGCGCATCAGGACGTGCGTTACTACCTCAACGGCATGCTGTTTGAAACCGAAGGGGAAGAGTTGCGCACCGTCGCAACCGATGGTCACCGTCTGGCGGTCTGCTCGATGCCTATCGGTCAGGCGTTACCTAACCATTCGGTGATCGTGCCGCGTAAAGGGGTGATTGAGCTGGTACGTCTGCTTGACGGCGGCGAAACCCCGTTACAGGTACAAATCGGCAGCAGCAACATCCGCGCCCACGTCGGCGATTTTATTTTTACATCGAAGCTGGTTGATGGTCGTTTCCCGGATTATCGCCGCGTATTGCCGAAAAATCCCGACAAAGCGCTGGAAGCCGGTTGCGATCTGCTGAAGCAGGCGTTTGCGCGTGCGGCGATTTTGTCGAATGAGAAATTCCGCGGTGTTCGCATCTATATCACCGAAAATCAGCTCAAAATCACCGCCAACAACCCGGAACAGGAAGAAGCGGAAGAGATGCTGGATGTCAGCTACAACGGCAGCGAGCTGGAGATTGGTTTCAACGTGAGTTACGTGCTGGATGTGCTGAACGCGCTGAAGTGCGAAAATGTGCGTTTGCTACTGACTGACTCCGTATCGAGTGTGCAAATCGAGGATGTTGCCAGCCCGGCAGCCGCCTACGTTGTCATGCCAATGCGGTTGTAGAAAATATCGGCCTGGCAAGCAAGCCAGGCCTGGTTTATTGAAGTTTGGTAAACACCCTCTTCTTGTCCTCCAAAGCTGGATTGATTGATGGCTTTAACCCGCCTCCTGATTAAAGATTTTCGTAACATCGAACAGGCCGATCTGACATTAGCGCCGGGGTTTAACTTCCTCGTGGGTGCCAACGGCAGCGGCAAAACCAGCGTGCTGGAGGCGATATACACCCTGGGGCATGGCCGTGCCTTTCGCAGTTTGCAGGCCGGGCGGGTCATTCGTCATGATCAACAAGCCTTTGTGTTGCATGGGCGCATCGAAGGTGGCGAGCGCGAGCTGGCGGTCGGGCTGACCAAAAATCGCGCCGGTGAAAGCAAGGTACGTATTGACGGTAGCGACGGCCATAAAGTCGCCGAGCTGGCGCAGTTGCTGCCGATGCAGTTAATCACCCCCGAGGGGTTTACTTTACTCAACGGCGGCCCCAAATATCGTAGAGCCTATATCGACTGGGGCTGTTTTCATGCCGCCCCCGGTTTTTTCAACGCCTGGAGCAACCTGCGTCGTTTGCTGAAGCAACGCAATGCCGCACTGCGCCAGGTGACGCGTTACAGTCAGATTCGTCCGTGGGATCAGGAACTGGTGCCGCTGGCCGAACAAATCAGCGCCTGGCGTGCGGAATACAGCGAAGCCATTTGTAGCGAAATCACCGCGACTTGTGCCCAGTTCTTGCCTGAGTTTGAGCTGGCATTCTCCTTCCAGCGCGGCTGGGACAAGGAGAGCGACTACGGCGAACTGCTGGAACGCAATTTCGAGCGCGATCGCGCGCTAACCTACACCGCCAGCGGCCCGCACAAAGCGGATTTCCGTATTCGTGCCGAGGGTACGCCGGTGGAAGATTTACTCTCACGCGGCCAGTTAAAACTGCTGATGTGCGCGCTGCGCCTGGCGCAGGGGGAATATCTCACGCGCAGCAGTGGACGCCGTTGCCTCTACCTGATTGATGACTTTGCTTCAGAGCTGGATGACGTGCGTCGCCGCCTGTTAGCGGAGCGATTGAAAGCCACGCAGGCGCAGGTGTTTGTCAGTGCCATTGGTGTCGAGCATGTAATCGACATGAGTGACGAAAAGGGCAAGATGTTCCGCGTGGAACAGGGTAAAATAGCAGTTCAACCTGAAGATTAAATGAGCGAGAAACGTTGATGTCGAATTCTTATGACTCCTCAAGTATCAAAGTTCTGAAAGGGCTTGATGCGGTACGCAAACGCCCTGGCATGTATATCGGCGATACGGATGACGGCACCGGTCTGCATCACATGGTATTCGAGGTCGTGGATAACGCCATCGACGAAGCGCTCGCCGGTTACTGTAGTGACATCGTGGTCACCATTCATGCCGATAATTCCGTATCGGTACAGGATGATGGTCGTGGCATCCCGACGGGTATCCACCCGGAAGAGGGCGTGTCGGCGGCCGAAGTGATCATGACGGTCCTGCACGCGGGCGGTAAGTTCGACGACAACTCGTATAAAGTATCCGGTGGTCTGCACGGCGTGGGTGTTTCCGTGGTTAACGCCCTGTCGCAGAAACTGGAACTGACCATTCGTCGTGATGGCAAAGTGCATCAGCAAACCTACGTCCACGGCGTGCCGCAGGCCCCGCTGGCGGTGGTGGGTGATACCGATGCTACCGGTACGCGCGTGCGTTTCTGGCCGAGCCATGAAACCTTCACCAACGTGACCGAATTTGAGTACGACATCCTGGCAAAACGCCTGCGTGAACTGTCGTTCCTCAACTCCGGTGTGTCAATTCGCCTTGAAGATAAGCGCGATGACAAGAAGGATCATTACCACTACGAAGGGGGGATCAAGGCGTTTGTTGAGTATCTCAACCGCAACAAAAACCCGATTCACCCGAACGTGTTCTACTTCTCTACCGAGAAGGACGGCATTGGTGTGGAAGTGGCATTGCAGTGGAACGATGGTTTCCAGGAAAACATTTACTGCTTCACGAACAACATTCCACAGCGCGATGGCGGTACGCACCTTGCGGGCTTCCGTGCGGCGATGACGCGTACCCTGAATGCCTACATGGACAAAGAAGGCTACAGCAAAAAAGCCAAAGTCAGCGCCACCGGTGATGATGCGCGTGAAGGTCTGATCGCCGTGGTATCGGTAAAAGTACCGGACCCGAAATTCTCCTCGCAGACCAAAGACAAGCTGGTTTCCTCAGAAGTGAAATCGGCGGTTGAACAGCAGATGAACGAACTGCTGGCGGAGTATCTGCTGGAAAATCCATCTGACGCGAAAATCGTCGTTGGCAAAATTATCGATGCGGCGCGTGCGCGTGAAGCGGCACGTCGTGCTCGTGAGATGACGCGTCGTAAAGGCGCGCTGGACCTCGCAGGTCTGCCGGGCAAACTGGCGGATTGCCAGGAGCGCGACCCGGCGCTGTCCGAAATCTACCTGGTGGAGGGTGACTCCGCAGGCGGTTCGGCCAAGCAGGGACGTAACCGTAAGAACCAGGCGATTCTGCCGCTGAAAGGTAAAATCCTCAACGTAGAGAAAGCGCGTTTCGACAAGATGCTTTCTTCGCAGGAAGTGGCGACGCTGATCACCGCGTTGGGTTGCGGCATTGGCCGTGACGAATACAACCCGGACAAACTGCGTTATCACAGCATCATTATCATGACCGATGCCGACGTCGATGGTTCGCACATCCGTACGCTGCTGTTGACCTTCTTCTATCGTCAGATGCCGGAAATCGTGGAACGTGGTCACGTCTACATCGCGCAGCCGCCGTTGTACAAAGTGAAGAAAGGCAAGCAGGAGCAGTACATCAAAGACGACGAAGCGATGGATCAATATCAAATCGCGATCGCCCTTGATGGCGCAACCCTGCACACCAACGCCAGCGCCCCGGCACTGGGAGGCGAACCGCTGGAAAATCTGGTGGCGAGCTTCAACAGCACCCAGCGCATGATCAAACGTATGGAGCGCCGCTATCCGCTCGCGCTGCTGCGTGGGCTGATTTACCATCCGACCCTGAGCGACCTCAGCGATGAAGCCGCGGTGAAAGGTTGGCTGGATGGTCTGGTGGCCTATCTGACCGAGCGCGAAGCGCATGGCAGCACCTACGTTGCTCAGGTGCGCGCTAACCGTGAGCAGCACCTGTTTGAGCCGGTACTGCGTGTACGTACTCACGGGGTGGATACTGATTATCCGCTGGACAGCGAATTTATCGCTGGTCCTGAATACCGCAAAATCTGCGACCTTGGTGAGCAGTTGCGCGGCCTGATTGAGGAAGATGCGTTTATTGAGCGTGGCGAACGTCGTCAGCCAGTAACCAGCTTCGAACAGGCGATTGACTGGCTGGTGAAAGAATCCCGCCGTGGCCTGTCAGTTCAGCGCTACAAAGGATTGGGCGAGATGAACCCGGAGCAGTTGTGGGAAACCACGATGGACCCGGACAGCCGCCGCATGTTGCGCGTCACCATCAAAGACGCCATCGCTGCCGACCAGTTGTTCACTACGCTGATGGGCGATGCGGTAGAACCGCGCCGCGCCTTCATCGAGGAGAACGCGCTGAAAGCCGCCAACATCGACATCTGATGTGCCAAAACCCTTCCCAATCGGGAAGGGTTTTTTGTTTGTTACTCGCCTGACATTTCCTTTTCTGCTTAAAAAACATCTGCGTTAGCTTTTGTTTGCTTCCGTTTTTTCCCGTGCGCTGCGATCCGTGTCACTTACATCTGTTGTCCACTCCCTTACGCTTTGGGCGAAGCGGAGGGGATGACGCATGTTTCTGGAAGAGCGACGTAATCAAATACTTAAATGGCTGGATGAACAGGATCGCGTAACGGTTAACGGGCTGGCAAGCCAGCTCGGCGTTACACGCGAAACCATTCGTACCGATCTCGGCGCACTGGCGCGTCAGGGATTGGTACAACGCTGCTATGGCGGGGCGATTGCCCTGCGCCGCAACCTCCAGGAAAAATTGATCAGCGAAAGTGGCGGAAATTTTGAAGTGTTGCTGGAGCGTTTGCAGGCGCGGCGTCCGAGCGCAACATCTGCGGTAAAAAACGGCAAAGTCTGCATTCTTGGTGCCTTTAACGTCGATATCGTGGCAAAAGTTGCACGTTTTCCTCGCGGCGGCGAATCGCTGCTGGCGCTCGGCAGCACCCTCGGTCCGGGCGGCAAAGGGGCCAACCAGGCGATGGCGGCCAGTTGTGCCGGTACGCGGGTGCATTTTGTCGCCAAAGTTGGCACCGATCAGTTCAGCAAGTTTGCGTTTGACCATCTGTCGGCCTCAGGCATCCACTCGTTCCGTCTGTACCAGACGGATAGTGAGCCGACCGGAAGCGCCATCATTTACGTCTCGCAGGAGAATGGCGAGAACATGATCGCCATCTATTCCGGCGCGAACAAAACCTTCACCGACGACGAAATCGCCGAGATGACCCACGAGTTGTCGGATGCCAGCGTGCTGCTGCTGCAACTGGAAAACAACTTTGAGGCCACGCGCAGCGCGATTCGTCTCGCTCATACGCTCGGGGTGCGGGTGATTATGAACCCCGCACCGTTTTCCGCCGAGGTGTTGAGCTGTCTGGCGATGATTGACGTGCTAACCCCCAATGAAACCGAAGCCTCGTTGCTGTCTGGCATCGAAATCGTCGATTTAGCCAGCGCTCGCGCCGCTGCACAGGCCATCGTCGAACTGGGCGCGCGACGCGTCATCATCACTATGGGATCACGCGGTGCGTTACTGCTTGATAACCAACAATTTCATCATATTCCGGCCTTCCCGGCGCTGAGCGTCGATACCACCGGGGCAGGCGACGCCTTCAACGGTGCGCTGGCCGCCGCGCTGGCGCAGGGGCAAAGCCTGTTGCAGGCCGCCACCTGGGCATCGGCCTTTGCCGCGCTGGCGGTAGAGCGCGAAGGTGCCAGCAATATGCCGGATCGACAGCAGGTTATGGCCCGACTTCATCAACGATAACAAATCACAGCGGTGGAACCGCTGGCAGGAGAGAACATGAAAAAAATCGAAGGCATTGTGCCGGTTATGCTTACCCCCTTTACGGCAGACAACCAGGTTGATTATCCGGGGCTGGAGCGCCTGATTAACTGGTATCTGACGGAAGGTGTCGATGCATTGTTCGCGGTATGTCAGTCGAGCGAAATGCAGTTCTTAAGCCTCGAAGAACGCGTGGCGCTGGCGAAATTTGTGGTGGAAAAAGTGCAGGGTCGCGTGCCGGTGATTGCGTCTGGTCATATCAGCGACGATCTGGCGCAACAAACCGCCGAGTTGCAGGCGATGGCGAACACCGGCATCGATGCGCTGGTGCTGGTGACTAACCATCTCGACCCGAAAAATGAGGGCAGCGCAACCTTCTACGCACACCTCAATCATTTGCTGGAGGCGCTGCCTGACACCATGCCGCTGGGCCTGTATGAATGCCCGGCTCCGTACCGTCGTCTGTTGAGCGATGAAGAGTTCAGCTTCTGCGCCAACAGCGGCCGTTTCGTGGTGCTGAAAGATGTGAGCTGCGACCTGCCGACGGTACAGCGTCGAGTGCAGTTGGCGGAAGGTACGCCGCTGGCGGTGATCAACGCCAACGCCGCCATCGCCTGGCCAGCCATGCAGGCCGGTTCCAAAGGTTTCAGCGGCGTCTTCACCAACTTCCATCCGGGACTGTATCACTGGCTGTACCACCAGGGCGCGCAGCAGGCGGAGAAAGCCCACGAGCTTTCGCTGTTCCTGTCGCTCAGCGCGGTGACGGAAACCCTCGGCTACCCGAAAAACGCCAAAATCTACCATCAACGCCTGGGCACCTTCGCCAGCGAGCATTGCCGCGTTAATAAAGACAACGTGCTGGAGAAATTCTGGGGACTGGGCGTATTGCTCGACCAGATCCGCGATGGCAGCCAGATTTGGCAGCAACGTATCGAAAACCTCTGAGAAAAATGCGTAGCGGTGCGATTTATCGCGCCGCTACGGCTGTACCTGAACCCATTAATGATAACGACAGGGAAAACACCATGATTGTATGTGATAGCCAGGATTGGGCGCGTGAGCGCCATGCCTTCCACCCCATCGTCGACCAGGCGTTACGTTGGATAGCCGACACCGATTTCAGCCAACTGGCCACCGGCAAGTATGACTTGCTGCCGGATAACCAGATGTTCTGCCTGGTGCAGGAAATGGACACCGAACCGGCCAGCGATCGCCGTGCTGAGTCGCATTTTAACTACGTTGATATTCAGTACCTGTTGGCCGGACGCGAGAACATTGGCGTGGCGCGGGCGCATCCGCAGCATGTCATCATTGAAGATCTGCGCGCTGAGCGTGACGTGGTGTTTTATCAGGACACAATTGATGAATCGATGATCACTCTGACGCCGGGCATGTTCGCGCTGTTTTTCCCGCATGACGTGCATCGTCCCTGCTGTGCCGCGCCTGATGCGCAGCCGATCCGTAAAGCGGTGATCAAAATTAACCTCAGCCTGTTTAACGCGGTGGGGGCAACACAATGAAAACCTCGGTGAATACCTTGTCCGGCGCCGCAGTGGCGCAGCCCACGCTTGTGAGCAAATTACGCTGGGGAATCATCACCATCCTGCTGCTGGCAGCGGTGGTGAACTACCTCGATCGTGCCAACCTGAGTATCGCCAACACCACTATCGCGGCAGAGTTTGGTTTCTCGCAGACCGAGATGGGCCTGCTGCTGTCGGCGTTTCTCTGGCCCTATGCGTTGGCAAACCTGCCGGCGGGTTGGCTGGTGGATAAGTTTGGTCCGAAGAGAATGTTCTCCTGGGCGCTGGGGTTATGGTCCAGCTTTACCGTGCTGGCGGCTTTCGTAAACAGCTACAGCTTCTTCTACGGCCTGCGTATGTTGCTGGGCGTCTCTGAGTCGCCGTTCTTTACCTCCGGCATCAAAATTACCCATCGCTGGTTTGGTGATAATGAACGTGGCCTGCCGACGGCGATCATCAATACCGGTTCGCAAATCGCTAACGCCATTGCGCCACCGATTCTTACTGTGCTGCTGCTGACTTTTGGCTGGCGTGGGATGTTCGTTGCCATTGGTCTGATGGGGATTCCGCTGCTGCTGGCGTGGTGGAAATTCTATCGCGACCCGGATGCGCGTGAAGATGCGCTGCTGCATGCCGGACAGCGTAGCGTCGCTGCCCCGGAAGAACGCGCGCAAGCGAGCTGGGGCGCATTGTTCCGTCACAGCACCACCTGGTTTATGGTGATCGGTAACTTCTCCATCATGTTCACCATCTGGGTGTACCTCACCTGGCTGCCGGGCTATCTGGAAAAATCCCTCGGCTTCAGCCTGAAAGCAACCGGATGGATCGCCTCGATTCCGTTCCTGTGCGGCATTCTGGGTGTGCTGGTAGGCGGTATGCTGTCCGATCGCCTGGTGCGTAACGGCGTGCGTGCCATCACCGCGCGTAAAATCCCTATCGTCACCGGTGCAGCGCTGGCGGCTTGTTTTGTCGCGCCGATTCCTTTTGTCGATAGCACACCGCTGGCGATTGGTCTGCTGGCGCTCGGCTATTTCTGTTCGCAGATGCCGCAAGGGGCGCTCTGGACGTTGGCGAGTGACATCGCGCCAAAATCACAGGTTGCATCGCTGGGGGCGATCCAGAACTTCGGTGGCTTCCTGGGGGCAGCAATGGCCCCGATCGTCACTGGCATCATCCTTGATACCACCGGCAAGTTCACCAACGTGTTCCTGCTGGGCGCGGGATTGCTGATGATTGGTGCGCTGAGCTACGGCCTGTTTGTGCGCAAGCCACTCCAGGCGAAATGATACGCAGGGTGCCGTCTGGCGTCGATAAACTGGTCAATGTGAGCTGAATCGCGCTAGCATGGATGCAAACTCTGAATTAACGAGGATGTTATGGCGATAAAACTGATTGCGATCGATATGGACGGCACCTTGCTTAACCCGTACCACCAGATCACCCCGGCAGTAAAATCCGCGATTGCCCGTGCACGCGATAAAGGTGTTGCCATTGTGCTGGCCACAGGTCGCCCCTTTGTTGGTGTCGAGCGCTACCTGCAAGAACTGGATTTACAGCAACCGGGGCAATATTGCATCAGCAACAATGGCGCGTTGGTGCAACGTGCCGATACCGGCGCAAGCGTAGCGGAAGTGACGCTGAGTTTTGATGATTTTCTCTACGTCGAGCAACTGGCGCGCGAACTTGGCGTCCATTTCCATGCGTTTGACCACTCCTCGTTGTATACGCCGAACAAAGATATCAGTGAGTACACCATCCACGAAGCCAGCCTGACCGGCATCCCGGTGCGTTATCGTGCCGTGGAAGAGATGGACCCGGCGACGCGCTTCCCGAAACTGATGATGATCGACAAACCTGCGTTGTTGGATAAGGCGGTGGCTGCGCTGCCGGCCCGCGCCCGCGACAGCTACACTATTTTGAAGAGCGCACCTTACTATCTCGAAATCCTCGATCCGCGCGTCAACAAAGGTTATGGCGTGAAAATGCTGGCGGAAAAACTCGGCCTGCAAGCCGCAGAAGTCATGACGATTGGCGATCAGGAAAACGACCTGGCGATGATTGAGTATGCCGGAACCGGGGTGGCAATGGGCAATGCGATTGACTCGGTAAAAAGTATTGCGCAGTTCATCACCAAAACCAACGCGGAAGATGGCGTGGCGTACGCGATCGAAGAGTTGGTGCTGTAATTCTCCTTTGATCTATGCAAATCCTGTAGCGGCGCGATTTATCGCGCGAGTTTTTCCTACATCGCGCACGAAATCGCGCCGCTACGGGATCTAAGGCTACCCCATGTCAGAAAAACAACTCACCTTTGCAGAACGTCATCATCAACTAACCAATATCAATGTCTGGACCGCCGACAGCCAATGGCTGGCGTTTGATGTCCGACCTTCCGGTGCTTCCTTTACCAGCCTGACCATTGAACGCGTCAATGTGGCAAGCGGGGCAGTTGAGGTGTTGTACCAGGCACGCGACGGCGCGCACGTTGGCGTGGTTACCGTCAGCCCGGACCTCCCGCCACGCTATGTCTGTATCCACGGCCCGGAACATCCCGATGCGCACTGGCATTACGATTTCCACCATCGGCGTGGCGTGATTGTGCAGCAGGGGATCGCGGAGAATCTTGATGCCTGCGCTATCACCGCTCCCTTTACGCCTGGCGCATTGCGCGGTGGTTCGCATGTTCATGTCTTCAGCCCGGACGGTTCGCGTCTGAGTTTTACCTACAACGATCATGTGATGCATGAAAAAGATGTGGCCGAAGATTTGCGTAACGTCGGTGTTGCTGTGCCGCTGCATCCGGTATGCCCGTCAAAACATCATCCGCGTGAATATGAGGGAAGCCATTATTGTGTGCTGGTCAGCCAGACGCAACGTGATCCCCTGCCGGGCAGTGATCAAATCGATCGTGCCTACGAGGAGTGCTGGATAGGCGATCGCGGCTATCAAAAGCCGGATGGCAGTTGGCAACGTTGGGCCATCGCGTTTATTGGTGATACCCGCTCAGTGAGTGGCGAAAAAGTACCGGAAGTGTTTGTGGTCGATCTGCCAACTGCGCTGGCGGATTACGCGAAGTCAGGTGCTTCTCCCCTAGAGGGGACGCTCGACACATTGCCAGCGCCGCCGTCCGGGGTACAGCAACGACGCGTTACCCATACGCAGGGGCTGGCGTTACAGCCACGCCACTGGTTACGTGCCGCACAGGATGGCAGTGCCATCGCTTTTCTCATGGCGGATAAAAACGGCGTGGTGCAGCTGTGGACGGTGTCGCCCAACGGGGGGATACCACGTCAGGTGACGCAGCTAGCCAGTAGCATCCAGTCAGCCTTTAGCTGGCATCCTTCCGGTAAGGCCATCAGCTTTGTCTGTGACAACAGCGTGATGCGCTGCGAGCTGGAGAGCGGCAAATGCACGCGATTGACGCAGCGCAGTGACCAGCCGCCGTCAGGTGATGCGGTGGTCTGGTCGCCGGATGGAGGAAAGATCGCCTATATGCGAGAAATCAACGGCTGGCGGCAGCTGTTCTGCGTCAGTGCGACTCCGCAGGCATAGAAGCGGCGGTTGCCAGACTCGCCTGAGTCCCGGCCAGTTTTTCGCTTTGCAGCACGCGCTCGCGTGGTGAATCGATCGATTTGTCATCGTCATGGCGGAAGTAATCCCACGGCAGCAGGAGGGTGTCCATCACCGCAGAGAAAGGCAGATCGATAGCGAGTAATGGCTTCATTGCCCAACTGGTTTGGTCATCAGTTAGCATCTCCGCGCTGGCACGGGTACCGGGATAATAACCCTGGCTCGCGCCAGTGTGAGACATAAGACTGGAGCAACCGGAGGTCATACCTGCGCCACAGATCAACAGACCGGGCAGCAAAAAGCGTTTCATCATTTTCATCATCTTCTTTCATCCCTTCAGTCATGGCATGGCCCTGGCTGGAGTGTGTCACCTGATTAAGCATCACTCTGAGTTGATGTCTTTCTGTCCAGGCGAATAATGACCTGAGTGTATGCTATTTCATCAAAATTGCTGCAAGAAATTCCTCGTGAAACCTTGAAAGTGAAAAAATAGCGCCCACTTTTAAGGAACGGTCACGCTGCTTTCGCCGACAGGGAGAGCAACGGGCCGCACAACCTGTCCATGGTGGAAGGTTGCCAAAACTTGCTGATTTTCAGGAGTCCTAATATGCGTAATTTTGATCTCTCTCCGCTTTATCGTTCTGCAATTGGTTTCGATCGTCTGTTCAATCTGCTGGAATCAAATCAGAACCAGGCCAATGGTGGCTATCCTCCGTATAACGTTGAGCTGGTGGATGAAAACCACTACCGCATCACCATTGCCGTGGCGGGCTTTGCCCAGAGCGAGTTAGATATCACCTCTCATGACAACATGCTGGTTGTGCGCGGTGCGCATCCCGAGGAGCAGCAGGAACGTAAATACCTGTACCAGGGCATCGCCGAGCGTAACTTTGAGCGTAAATTCCAGCTGGCTGACCATATCGTGGTGCGCGATGCGCGTCTGGAGAATGGTTTGTTAAGCATCGACCTGGAACGCATCGTCCCCGAAGAGGCGAAACCGCGTCGGATTGAAATTCTGAAGTAAGGGTCAGGCTGCGTTGCCACAGCCCTCGACAACCGCAGTCCAGTTGAAGGATTGCGGTTTTTTATGCATGTGCTGAGACAACTGCTTTATCACCGAGCGCTTTGCAGGTTGCACAACCATTAAAACCCAATGCGATCATTACTTCTTCAGCAAACAACTGCTCGCTTCGGTGGTTTATTTTAATTATTGTACTGATAATCTCGCTTTTGGTATTGCTTTTAAGTACATGCCATTCTGTAATGATGTCATATTCTTCTTGTGACATTTTTTTCTTTTTGAGTAAATCATCTCTTATATGAGATGCTTGACCATATTTTTTTACGGTTGATTTGTACTCCTGAAAGAAAGATAGTGTCTGATCGATGTATTTTTCCTCATGTTTGTCATCGAAAGATTGTAACAGGCTTTGGCTCGAGGCTAATCTTTTACCGCTATTGGCGTGTCGGCTTTTTTGTATTGGACTCATATGAACTCGGAAGAAGGCATTCGCCCGAGCATAGTAAGCTGCTTCATCCTTATAAAAAAGCTCTTTGTTTTTGATAAAATATTGACGGTATTCATCTATCCTGTGTTCAGGGATTTCATCGGGTATTGAAAAGTTCTCATAATCAGACAGCAGGTTTGGGCAATTCTCATAAAAATGGTAGATAAGCTTTTCACGATAGAAGATGACTCTTTGCAGACGTGTCTCAGACTCAGCTTTTCTCTGGTTCATGAGTTTTATATTGTCTGCTGTTTCTGTGTTAAGTATCTCATTTACTGCAATGATTTTCGCCATTGCTTTCAACTCTGGGGCACTGAATAAATTTTCCTTAGTATGTGGTTTTATTATTTTATTGATGGCTTCTCCAGCTTTGAGCGATTGTTCATAGGGTATATCAAGAATGCCACCAATCTTATGTAATGTTGATTTTGTAACGTATACCAGGCGCATTTTAATCCCTTCTACTTATTCATTCTCTGAGGTAATATGAATGATGTTGCTGTTGATTAGTTGCTCAATAAAGGACTCCTGATAATCAGAAGGATCAACCTTATTTATTAACTCTTCAATTAATTCAATCTCTTCACCTTCAGAAGCAACGATACGGTATAAAGTATCAGAGATATCTTTAGTGAGCAGTGATGTTTTTGGTTCAGAGCTGAGTCGACTCAACAAATCCAGCATGGCATAGCTTTTCGCTGGTAACTTGATAGATACCGTTTCATAAAGTTCACGAGAATCTTTCACTATGTTATTCTTCATTTTTTCAATTTGATTTTTAATCATTTTTATTACCAATTTTATCTTTAATAAGAATTTTACAGTAGTTATGCTCGTCAGAATGTTTCATTAAATAAATTTCTTCCTTGCTTAATAAATCAGTTTGCTGATCCTGCGCTGACAGTTTGAAGTTGTTATACTTATAGAAGATGCTTTCTTTGATCTCTTCCCGCGCCACTTCAAAAATCCAACTTTCTTCAAGATCATTACATCCATCAATGATATGTTGTGGTGATAGTTTATCAGCCTCAGTTGCTAACAATACCTGACTATCAAATTCTGTGACTTCAGATTTTAATTTTTCAATTAGAATTTTTCTAATGATGTTATTTAAAATGGCAGAGCGAGATGTATCCAGTCTGAGTGCCATTTCATCAATAAATTTTAAATCTGCACGGTGAATCTTCAGATTAATTTTCTGAGGTGGGACGGGTAATACAATTGTGCTTTCAGCTGAATTGCTTAAAATTTTGTCTTTGTTTACTTTTAGCATTTTTTTTACCGTAGTGAAAAAAAGAAGTCATCAGCAAATCATCCGTTAATGCGATGCTAGCGCCTTTCTTTTGCTGTAAAGTGATTAATTGTCTTTTTAATGAGTTGATGCATTCTATCGCCAGAGCCAGTGTTTTTTCATCCAATATGAGTCTCTCGCTGTTATTACTAAAAGAACCCAGAGACATCACCAGATTAATGACTTCAAACGATATGTTTCTTTCCGACATTCTCTTTTGCAGATGACATGATATTTTCATAAGCACACCTCGTCTGTTTCATGAATAATGGCACAGACGGTGCCGGATTAAAAGTACAATTTGTACATTTTTTCATATATCATTGTTTTATAATATTATTTAGTTTCAACTAATGCGAAAGGGAAGGGGGTTCGGGTCAGGAAAGAAAAAATATGCCAGATGACACTGATACCTGACCCGGGTATCGGGGCAGAATCTCCCCATACCCGGGCGCAGTACTACGTTCTTATGAGAAATCGCTGACTCACCATTCCGCCAAATACATTAATCAGCAGACCGAGAATAATCACTGTAGCGCCTAACATTTGCTGCATCGACAGGGTTTCTCCCAAAATCAATGCTGCGCTGAGAATCCCCACCACCGGCACCAGTAACGAGAGCGGAGCGACGCGCCAGGTTTCATAGCGACTGAGCAAATTGCCCCAAATGGCATAACCGACAATGGTGGCGACAAACGCCAGGTAGATCAGTGCCAACACGGTTTGCAGTGAAATATGCACCAGACTGCTGACTATCGCCGCCTCACCCTCGAACCACCATGAGCAGGCGAAGAACGGCAGCATAGGCACCAGCGCACTCCACACCACCAGCGACATTACCGGGACTTTGCTGTTACGCAGGATAATCTTGTTGGTGATATTGCCTAACCCCCACGACAGCGCTGCGGCCAGCGTCAGCATCATCGTGGTCAGCGTAATCCCTGCGGTGGTTTGCCCCTCCATACCGGCAGTGGCAAGCATAAACATACCGAGGGTGGCGACTACGATCCCGGCGATATGGTTCCAGCGCAGCTTCTCAGCCAGCAATAGCGCGCCGAGCAGCAGGGTAAAAAATGCCTGAGCCTGCACCACCAGCGACGCCAGCCCGGCGGGCATGCCAAGTTTGATGGCAAGAAACAGAAATGCAAACTGACCAAAGCTGATGGTCATGCCGTACACCACCAGCCAGCGTAGCGGGATGTTTGGTCGCTTAACAAAGAAGATCGCCGGGAATGCCACCAGAGTAAAACGCAATCCCGCCAGTAAAAACGGGGGCATGCCATGCAGCCCCAACTTAATCACCACAAAATTGACACCCCAGGCCAGCACGACACACAGGGCTAATAATAGATCTTTAACTGACATAACAATTCCTTCTGCCGCGATCAGGCGGTCGCCGTCACGGGGGTGGCGATTTCTGCACAACATTCATCGCCGACTACACGAAAATAATCATCCACATTCAGCGCTACCGAGCGCTCCAGTTCACCTGCGTTGAACCACAGGGTACCGACATCGCGCAGACGCGTGTCGACGCGCAGCGCCAGCCGGTCATCAAAACTAAAGGGGGGCACTGCTCCCATCACGCACTGCGTCAGTTCCTGGGCTTTTTCCGGTGCGGCGAAGCTCGATTTCTTGCCGCCAATGGCACGCGCCGCGCTTTTGAAGTTGATTTTGCAATCACCGGGGACAATCGCCAGCAGATAACGGGACTCCGCCCCTTCTGGCATGGTCACCTCCAGCACCATCGCCTTCGCGGCCTGATTCAGCTCATTGCCGCGGATCTCGCTGATGACATCGGTCTGACCGATGGCCTCATGCTCGACTACACGGAAATTCGCCTGATGTTGCTCCAACTGCGCGATCAATTTTTCATAGGTTGTCATCTTCATCTCCTCGTATGACGGGCCACGGGTTAACTCCAGGCAATCGCGTGCTTCATCTTTTTGTCGGTCAGACCAAAGAAGAAGCCCATGGTGATGCGCGTATCGCCTTCCACCCGATCAATTTCATGATAAAAAGCAGGATTAAACAGATAGATATCGCCGCTGCGTGGTGAAAACTCACAAGTCTCGCAATGTTCAACAACGCCACTCTGGTAGCCCAGTTCGCCAGGCGTTTTGAAACGCTCATCCACCGGCTGCCATTTCTTATTAAAGATGCGCAGTTCACCCCCGGCGTTGCACTCTTGCAGGCACACCACGCAACTCAGTTGATGCAAAATGTCGGTGACCGCCAGGCCACTGCCTGCCGCATCGCGCACGATGTTGTCGTTGTGCAATGGGTTGGCGACGCCGTTGGCATGGAAACGCACGATCGAACCCGCATAGTCACCATGCCGGGGATCGGTGGCGGTTTTCAGGCTCTCCAGACGTAAGGCGTGTTTCACCCAGTTGTAAACCTGGTCGCGCAGGCAGGGCAGCGAGGGCGGCAAAGCGGGCTGAATGTCGCGTAATTCAGTGAAATAGTTTTCCGGCGCAGCGGTGTGCTTCGCCAGGTAGGGGCCAAGGGTGGTGAGCGCACCATTGGGATAGTGCGACACCCGCACCTTCTCGCGGCAAAGTTGCAGGTCATCCACTGCCGCTTCACGGACTTCCGGGGTCAGGAAATTACGCAGTACCAGCAGAGGTACGCGCGCAGTCACAATGTCATCCAGCCAGGTACTTTCCACAAACATTTTGGGGTTAATCACGCGTATCTGATTGAAAATGGCCATGCTGTTCACTCCGACAAAGGAATTTCATGAAGTTCATGGTTGCTCATACGACGCCATTCCGACGCCGTGCCCAGTGCTGCAATGGGTTCAGAAGAGATAAAGGTGCGGTCGTGCTGTTTGTAGTGATGCAGGGTGAAATAATCGGGATAAGGGGTATCTGTGGGATGCCATTGCCATGCCCAGGCTTTCTCGCGGGTGACAAAAATCGCGTTGGCCGCACTGCCGCCAGGTGCTACCTGTGCCATCTTGTCGCGCAGATAATCGCGGGTGAAATCAGTCGGGGTCGCGCGGTCAACAATGTATTCAAGGTATTCCGCCGAATCGAAGCGTGACTCCGCCATGCCGAGCTGCTGGTAAACCGTTGGTAAAAAGCCGTTGTGCATCATGTACCACTGCGTCTGGCCACTGGTGCGCCACAGCGGATGCGAAAATTCGATACCGTGGTTTTTGCTCAAGGTGGCATGGCGCACATGCACCGCCAGAAAACGGCCTCGCAGGCGATCGACATCAATACCCGGTAGCGCATCGGCAAACATGCCGGTGCCGTGTAGCGTGCGAATTTTTCCCTGCTCGATCCACAGCATTCCCCAGCCGTTTGGGTGCTGCTTGATTGGGCCATCATGGGTCGCGGTTTCACCACAACTCATGGCGCGCGCCGCCTCCAGTACCGCAGCGGCATCAAACTGACCGTGCGCCAGAATCATTCTGCACATAGCAAATCCCCCCGTGTGGCAAAAGACGGAACCGCAAGAATCTGATGGAAGGTCGCCAGAATGTCGTCGCGGCTGTTACCCGGCAGACGGAAGGTGGCGAGGATGCCCGCATGGCGGGTCAAATCGGCATACAATGAGGATCGCGGTGATACCTCCAGCGCGGGCAGATTGAGCGGTGGCAGTAGCTGGCCGCGCTGCTGTTGCGCGATCCAGCTTTCTGCCTGGTGATATTGCAGCGGCTGGCGCAAACGCAGACGACCTACCGCCGACGCCTGTTGATTGAAATGCAGCTCAGGCATACCCTGTCCTGCTTCGATCTGAAATGCCACGTCGGCCCAGTTGATGCCGGTCACTTCCTCAACCAGGTTCACCACACCCATGCCCGACAGGCGGAAACCCATTTCGAGAAAATGCGGTTCGCCATTGACCACGATGAAATCGATATGGAAAGCGCCCTGACGGTAGCCAAAAGTTTCACAACAGAAACTCATCAGGCTGGCAAAGGCCGCAGGCAGTTGCTGTGCGGCCATTGCCACATGGCCGGATTCGTAAAAGCTGATGCTGCCATCGGCGTCGCTATGATGTTCAATCACCTTCTGGCAACAGGTCAGGGCTACCGCGTGGCCGTTATCCACCACGCCCTGTAATGAATATTCGTCGCCGCACAGCCAGCTCTCGACGATATAGCCCGAGAACCCACGTCCACCGTAATTCATGGTATCGACCAGTTTGTTAATCACGGTATCCAGTTGGCTGGCTTCCTCGACCATCCAGACACCGAGGCCGCCGCCGCCATCGACCGGCTTGATCACGCAGGGGTAGAGCAGCGCTTCCCGCGCGTCGCGGATACTGAGCGGCGAGGCAAAAAAGCGAAACTCTGGTTGGGGGAAACGCGGCCAGGCCTTACGCAGCGCCATGCGTTGCGCGTATTTGTCCGGCGGGATAAAGCAGGGGCCGGCATCCGGGCCAGCCAGCATCTCACGCACCCGACCGGCGCTGGCGTTATAGGCTTCAAAGCCCGCCAGCACCACCTGTGGATGTTCCAGCAGCCCGGCATGCAGGCACGCCTGTAACACATCCCAGGGGTTTTCCGGTCGATCCAGCCGCACGATCAGATCGAACGGCAAGGTCTGGCTGAGGGACTGGTAATCGACAAAATCCCCCATCTCCGCCAGAACAGTGAAATAACCTTCGCGCTTTGCCACCGCGCAGTACGGATTTTGCCCGTCGCGGGTGGCGCCAATCTGCAGGAAAATCTTTCTCATCGGTTGGCCTTACCGGGTTAACGCCCGGAAATCACTTCTGTGACGATGTCCTGCAGGACACCATTGTTAACCTGAATCACCGCTTTGTGCGGGTCGAAGCGCAGCACGCGCGACAGGGCATCCTGCTGCTGGTTATCCAGCAATGAACTCACCTGCGCGCTTTGCCAGCAGTGACGCATCTGCGCGATGGTCAGGCCGGAAAGTTGCTCCAGTTGTTGTGCCAACAGCAGATGGTTGCTGTTGCCTTCCAGCAAGGCACGCACCGCCGCTTCTTCCGGCGCGTCCGGCAACTGTTGCAGCCAAGCTTTCAGTTGGCGGCCACCGGCGATAAACGGCGAATAAATCATGCACACCAACTGGGTTTCATCGAGACCAAATGCCTGTTCGGCAAACTGCGTTGCCCGCTGCCGCGCACGCGCAATCGCGGCATCGTCCTGATAACGTGCCGCCATTTCGCTGATCAGCTGTGGTGGAAAATCTTTTTGCTGCATCAACCCCAGCGCAAAGCGTGCATATTCGCGCACGCCTTCGGCGTAGCTACGCTGCAACAGGGTTTCTGCGCGCAGGCCGCGAATATGGGCCATTAATGTCGGGTTGCCACAGTCTGATTCCGAGAAGCTGAACATCAGTTCATCGAAGCGGAACTGCATAAACTCGGTGAGCAGCGTCCAGTGCGCCCCCGCTTCATACGCGGTGTCCTGATAGATATTGAAGAACAGCGGATCGCGCTCAAGCTGCCAGGTGATGCGGTGCGCGGGGGTAACCTGATCGACACCGTAGACATCGCTAAAGTAGCGTTGCGCCACGCCATCCAGGGTTTGCAGAAAGCCGCTAAAGCCGCGTGATTTATCCGCCACCGGTGCGTTAAACAGCCGGGAGAGGTGGCGCGCCCAGGCGAGGTAAGCGGTTTGTTCCTGTGGCGAATCGCCGGTGATGATCATATCCACCCCGCCATCGTAGTGCGCCGCGAGGCCAAAGGAGTTCACCATGCTGAGGTTGCAGGCGTTGCAAAAGGTGGAGCGTGCATCGGCGCGGAAGCGGTGGCCGTTCATCAGCACATCGCTGCGATTCTGCTGGCGTACCGCTTCCGGCATCGGCAAATAACGGGAAAAAGGGCGAATCTGTAATCCGTCGGTCACCAGACATTCGGTAAAGTCGTCATGGTGGATATGCAGCGCGCGATAAACGCGATCGATATTCTCCATCACGCTGTCGTTCATTGCCGCGTGGCGGTTGGTGCTGATGCGGAGCTGAAAAGTGCTCCCCCGCTGTTGCCAGATCAACCCCTGGATGTAGCGGACATATGCCACCATATAGCTGCTGTCTTTGCCGCCGCCATAGGCGAGCAGCACGCGGTTGTTTTCGGGGTGGTGCGTATCGGGTAGCGCGGCGAGCAAACGGCGAGAACAAGCCTGAGCAGATGCGAGAATGGCGGGGGATAGATATCCTTCAATTTCTCTCATCATGGTGGACAGATTATTCATTTTTCACTTTTTCCTTTGGCTAATAAAATCGCTATTGCCTTGAACACGGCAACATTGCGGGTAAAGGGCCACGAAGGTGCTTGGGAATGAATGTCTCAGTCTTCATGCTGCGCGGCTGGGTGCCAGCCACCGATACGCAAGGTGATTGATTTAACAGATGCAGCCTAAACTACTTTGAATGTAATCTGATGGATACGCACAGATCAGCACGATATGGGGTGGAACAGATGGCGGGTGAGACGGAAGAACAGGAGAGTCAGAGCAGTCGTTACCGTCAGATAGCAGAACAGATCAAACAGGCGATTCACAGCGGATCGCTGCCGCCAGACAGTCGCTTACCCTCGGTGCGCACGCTGGCTACGCAGTACCGAGTCAGTATGACCACCGCGCTCAAAACATTACGCACACTTGAGGATGAGCACTATGCGGTGGCACGTCCCAAGTCCGGCTTTTTTGTGGCACCACGCAAGGCCGACAAAAAGTTGCCGTTGGTCAGCCATGAACAACCGCGTGAAATCGCACCGTTGGATGAGCAGACCGAACTGCATCTGGCGATGGTGGGTTCGGATTGTCGCGTGAGGCTGGACCTGGCAAACGGCGATATCTCGCTGTATCCGGTAAAGAAAATTGGTCTGCTGATGCGTCAGATGGGGTACAGCAAACCGGCGCTGCTCGGGAATACCGTCAAGGGTACTGGCTATGCACCGTTGAAGGCGGAAATTGCCCGCCGTGCGGTGGATTATGGCTGCAACATCAACGCCGATGACATCCTGATCACCAACGGCTGTATTGAGGCGATCTCGCTGTCGCTGCGCGCCACCACCCGTCCCGGTGATATCGTGGCGGTGGAATCACCCTGTTATTTTGTGTTGTTGCAGATGCTGCACAACCTCAATCTACGGGTGATTGAAGTGGAGGCGGGCGCGGAAGGCTACGTCAACGTTGAGAAACTGACGACGTTGTTCCAGCGCAAAGCGGTGCAGGCGTATCTCAGCCTCAACAACATCAATAACCCGCTTGGCAAAAGCATCCCCAACGAACAAAAGGCCTACATTGCACGGCAGGCCGACGAAAACGATGTGGTGATCATTGAGGATGATATCTTCGGTGATACCGCCTTTGGTGAACGCCGTCCGTTCCCGATGCGCGCCTTCAGCCCAAACGTCATTCTGTGCAGCGGCTTCTCGAAAACGGTGGCGCCAGGTATCCGTATTGGCTGGGTGCACAGCGTCAATTACATGCGCAAAATCGCCTCGCTGAAATACACCTCGACGATGGGGACTTCGGTGCTGTCGCAGGCGGCGATTGCCGAGCTGCTGCGTAATGGCGGCTACGATGCCCATCTGCGTAAACTGCGGCGTGAACTGGCGAATCAGATTCACCATATGCGTCAGGCGGTGCTGCGTTATTTCCCGGCGGGAACGCGCGTGTCTGATCCCGAAGGCGGTTACGTACTGTGGGTGGAGATGCCAATGCAGGCGTTAAACGTGCGTGCGCTGTTTCTCAAAGCACGCAATGCCGGGATTGGCATTGCGCCGGGGCATATTTTTGCCACCGACCATCGCTATGATCACTGCTTCCGACTGAACGCCGGATTTGGCTGGAATGAGGAAGTGGAGCAGGCAATTCGACAACTGGCACAGTGGTGCCAGTTGTCATTGCTGGAAGCGAAGCAGGATTAGGCGCGCCAGGCGTCTTCGATCTCTTGCGCCAGAATCTGCACCGCGTGTTCAATGCTGGCTGCGTCCGGCACATAATTCATGCGCATACATTGATGGGTATGCGGCCACTCCTGTTCCAGGCCCGGGAAGAAGAAATGCCCCGGTACCATCAGTACACCGCGCGCCTTCAGCCGTTGATATAGCGCTTCGGTGCTGATCGGCAGGTCACGGAACCACAGCCAGAGGAAAATCGCCCCTTCTGGTTTGTGGATCAGGCAGCGATCTTCCGGCAAATAGCGGCGCAGGATGGCGATCGTCTCGCTAACCTTATGCTGATAAAACGGCTTGATCACCTGTTCTGACAGGCGCAATAAATCGCCGCGCGCAATCATTTCGTTCGCCATCGCCGGGCCGATGCTCCCCGGTGCCAGGCTGATGATGCCGTTCATATTGCCGATCGCGCTGATGGTGTTTTCATCGGCAACGATAATGCCGCAACGCGCCCCCGGCAGGCCGAGTTTCGACAGGCTCATGCACAGAATAATGTTGGGATTCCACAGTGGGCGCGCTTCGCTGAAGATAATACCGGGGAAGGGCACGCCGTAGGCGTTATCGATCAACAGCGGAACTTCATGTTGCTGCGCCAGCGCATCCAGTTGTAACAGCTCGTCATCGGTGATGACATTGCCGGTGGGGTTGGTCGGACGCGAAACGCAAATCAGACCGATATCATCATTCAGCGGCAGGTGGTCAAAATCGACGTGATATTTGAACTGGCCTTCCGGCAGCAATTCAATGTTCGGCTTGGCAGAAACAAACAGCCCTTCCTCCAGCCCGGCATCGGCGTAACCGAGATACTCCGGTGCCAGCGGGAACAGCACGCGCTTTTTGCTGCCGTCGGCGCGGTGTCCGGCGAACAGATTAAACAGATAGAAAAATGCGCTCTGGCTGCCGTTGGTCAGGGCGATATTTTGCGCCGTCAGCGGCCAGCCAAATTCGTCGCGTAACATCTTCGCCAGCGCATCAAGCAGCAACGCTTTGCCGCGTGGGCCGTCGTAGTTGCACAGCGCTTCGCTCAGTTTGCCTTCCTGATGCATCTGCTGCAAAAGCTGGTGGAAATAGTCATTCATTTCCGGGATTTGTGCCGGATTACCGCCGCCGAGCATGATGGTGCCGGGGGTACGCAATCCTTCCCCCATATCTTCCATCAGACGTGAGATGCCGGAATGTTGCGTAAATTTGTCGCCGAACTGAGAAAAAGACATAGCAGGTTAAAACATTGTGATGACTGATTGGGGACAACCATAGCGCCCGTAACAGGCGGGCGCAATGGTCAGGCGGGGAAAAGGTGCAAAGCCTTATTTCACAACCTCTGGATTGACACAATTCTTCTCGATTTTGCCGGTTAATGCCGCTATCAGGTTATCGACAGCATCGCTCATCATGCCGTAGCGGGTTTCATGAGTGGCGGAACCGATATGGGGTAATGTCACCACATTGGGCAGCTTCAGCAGCGCGGAATCGGCAGGCACCGGCTCCTGCTCAAACACATCCAGACCGGCAGCGTGGATGGTGCCGTCCTGTAACGCGCTAATCAACGCCTGCTCGTCCACCACCGGGCCACGGCCAACGTTGATCAAAATGGCGCTCGGCTTCATCAGTTTTAACTGTGCCGCGCCGATCATATGGTGCGTCTGTTCGGTCATCGGCAGGATAACGCAGACAAAATCACTCTCTTTCAGCAAGGTTTCTAAATCACAGGCGCGTGCGCCGAAACGCGTTTCGGCTTCGCTATGTTGGCGGCGGGCGTTATAGAGGATGTTCATGCCAAAGCCGAAATGCGCGCGTTGCGCCGCAGCCATGCCGATACGTCCCATGCCCAGAATACCGAGGGTTTTATGATGGACATCCACGCCGTAATGTTGCGGGCCGATGCTGGCCTGCCACTGTCCGGCCTTCACCCAGGCATCCAGCTCGGTGACGCGGCGCGCGCTGCTCAGCACCAGCGCCATCAGGGTATCGGCTACGGTTTCAGTCAGCACCGTTGGCGTATGCATCAGCACCACGCCGCGCTGGCTGAGTGCCGCGACATCGAAATTATCATAACCAACCGAGACGGTAGAGCAGGCACGCAGCGCCGGCATCTGTGCCAGCAAATCGCCATTCACTTTACCGCCTGAACCCAGCAGGCCCTGCGCCTGTTGAAACTGCGCCGCGTGCTGTTTGACGCTTTCTGGCGAAATATCGCTGACTTCGGTCACGGTGAAATGCGCGTCCAGTTTGGCACGCAGGTCATCCGGCAGGCTCTTGTAAAGAATCACAGCAGGTTTCATCTTTTGCTCCCTGTAGAACGAGTGACGGGCGACAACGTCGCCCGGAAAAGTCATTTTCGCTTACGCTTTCAGGCGTGTTTGGCCCCGTGCAGCGGCGGCGCTTTGTTTTCGGCGGGTTTGACTATCAACGTCAGCCATACCGATGCCAGCAATGCTGCGCCCATAAAAATGTAAGAAGCCGACGGGCTGCCGGTTGCGCCATTAAGATAGCCTACTATCCATGATCCGACGAAGGATCCGAGTGCGCCCATGCTATTAATCAGCGCCATCGCGCCACCGGCCACGTTACGCGGCAGCATTTCCGGGATGATGGCGAAGAACGGGCCGTATGGGGCATACATCGCACCACCGGCAATCACCAGCAGCGCATAGGACAGCCAGAAATTGCTGGAACCGACCAGGTAAGAACCGAGGAACGCCAGCGCACCAATCAGCAGCAGCGGCCAGACAAACAGTTTGCGATTCTGCATCTTATCCGATGCCCAGGAGACGATGATCATCGCAATGGTGGCGACCAGATAGGGCACCGCTGACAGCCAGCCTGCTTCCACCATCCCCATCTGCGTGCCGTTACGCAGGATCGAAGGCAGCCACAGTACGAAGCCATACACGCCGATGCTCCAGGCAAAATATTGCAGGCACAGCAGAACAACGTTGCGGTTACGGAAGGCTTCACCGTAGTTACGTACCGCTTTGATCCCTTGTTGTTCTTTCTGTAATTGCGCCTGCAACGCCGCTTTCTCCGCCTCGCTCATCCATTTCGCCTGCGACGGTTTATCCTGCACTAAGAACCACCAGGCAACGGCCCAAATCACCGCTGGAATCCCTTCGATGATAAACATTTCGCGCCAGCCAAAGGAATCGATCAGATAGCCGGACACCACCGACATCCACAGTACCGTCACCGGATTACCGAGGATCAGAAAGGTGTTGGCGCGTGAGCGTTCGGATTTGGTGAACCAGTTGCTGATGTAAATCAGCATCGCGGGCATCACTGCCGCTTCCACCACGCCGAGTACAAAACGGATGGCGGCCAGCATCGGGATGTTGCTGACCACCCCGGTCAGCGAAGCACACAGCCCCCACAGCACCAGGCAGCAAAAAATAAGCTTCTTCACGCTGCGGCGCTCGGCATACACCGCGCCGGGGATCTGAAAGAAGAAGTAGCCGAGGAAGAACAGCGCACCGAGCAGCGATGACATGCCTTTGGTGATACCCAGATCGTCGTTAATCCCTGCGGCGGAGGCGAAGCTAAAGTTCGCCCGGTCCAGATACGCCAGACTGTAGGTGATAAACACGATGGGCATGATAAACCACCAGCGTTTTGGTGCGATTGTCTGCGTTTTCATAGGATTATCCTCAAGTGTAGCGGCGCGATGTATCGCGTGGTCCTCTGCGGTTGATGACCCTCACCCCGACCCTCTCCCTTAAGGGAGAGGGAGGTTACCGCGACGGAATTAGTAATCGCCCAGCGTGGCGCGCGTTGGCAGTCCTTCGCTGTCGCCCGCCACCTGAATGGCCAGCGAACCAATTTTGTTGCCGCGCAGCATTGCCTGCGGCAGCGTTTTTCCTTCCAGCAGGGCGCTGATCAGGCCGACGGCAAAACCGTCACCGGCACCCACGGTATCGACCACCTTGTCGACGCGAATCGGCGCCACCAGACCTTTGTCGCCTGCGGCGGTTTTGAACCAGGCACCATCGCTGCCGGTTTTGATCACCACCGCTCTGACCCCCTTATCGAGGTAGAAATCAGCGATGGCTTCCGGTTGATGGTAGCCGGTCAAAATCCGTCCCTCTTTCTCGCCCGGTAGCACCCAGTCGGCATATTCCGCCAACAGATTAAGCTGCTTGCGCATCTCCTCTTCGCTGCGCCACAGCACCGGACGCAGGTTTGGATCGAACGAGATGGTTTTGCCGTGCGCGCGCATCTCTTTGGCGGCATGTTTGCAGAGCGCCAGCGAACTGTCGGAAATCGCGGCCGCAACGCCACTCAGATGCAGGTGGCGTGCGTTGCCGAAGTAATCGGCGTTGAAATCATCCGGTGACAGATGGCTGGCTGCGGAACCGCTGCGGAAATACTCCACTTCGGGATCGGAGCCATCTTCGACGCGCGATTTAAGCTGGAAACCGGTGCGGTAGCGGGCATCCGTGGTGACGCAGCGGTGATCCACGCCCTCTTTTTCCAGCTGTTGCCGGGTAAAACGGCCAAAGCTGTCATCACCGACGCGGCTGACCCAGCCGACCTGTAAGCCGAGGCGCGCCAGACCAATCGCCACGTTCAGCTCGGCACCGGCGATCCGTTTGATAAAGTGGTCAGCAGCGGCCAGATCGCCGGTCTGCTGCGCGATAAACATCGCCATCGCCTCGCCAATGGTGACGACATCAAGTTGGGTGGTCATCAGCAACTCCTTAGCGGGCGCGCAGCAGGTCAACGTAATGGCGTGTTACCGCCAGCAGATCGTCGCCTTCCAGCGGGAATTCAATGCCGCGTGGCGCATCCGCAGGCAGAGCGTGCAGCAGGGCGCGCCAGTCTTCAGGACTGTCATCCAGCGCGATAGCACGGAAGCTGTCGCGATGCGGTACCGCAGTTTTGACATGCACGTAGCCAACGTAATGGCTCAATTGCTGCGCGGCCAGACGTGCGTCTTCGCCGGTCCAGCGCCAGTTCGCCATATCAAACGTCATCTCCAGCGGCAGCGCCGCATCGCGCGCCTGATGGAAAAAGCGCTGCATCGGAGCCAGTTTGCAGTCGGCCGTTTGGTCGTTCTCCACCACCAGTTTGACGGGAGAAGCGGCCAGCACGGCGGCTAAGGCGGTGGTATGGAGATCGATAAAGTGACCGAGCGACAGTTTCAGCTGCTGCGCGCCAATCTGTTGTGCTTCGGACAGGAACTGCGCCAGATGCGGGTTCAGTGCGCCATCGGCCAGATACAGCGTTTCCGGCACCGAATAACAGGCGCTTAATTCCTGGCGGGTAATGTCTTCACCCAGTGCGGGAAGCTGCGATAAATCCTCCGCGCTGAACAGCTCGCGGCGAATCTCCACGCCATCCGCTCCCGCCTGTTTAATCAACGGCAGCAGGGCCGACTGACCACCAAGTTCTGCCACTTTGCTGCTGCCGTAAGCAGCGGTCACAACAATGATTTCTGGTTTCATCTCATCTCTCCGGGCACCCACGGCCTCCCAAACGTTATAAAAACGTTAGATGGAACCGGTTCCAAAAGGAAGATGCAGACGTCGGAAGTATGATCCTGCTCACGAAGTGAGCCGTTAGTATGAGGAAGGCACGATTCGTAGCGGCGCGATTTATCGCGCGGGGTTTACCCGGGATGGCTCAAAATTGCGCGATAAATCGCGCCGCTTCGATCAACCCAGCCGCTGGCTGGAACCACGCACGATCAGCTCGCCGGAAAACACTTGTTCTGTGACGGGATGGTCATCGCCTTCAATACGCGCAATGACTTTTTCCAGCGCAGCATAACCGATTTGCCAGGTGGGTTGTTTGAGGGTGGTGATGCCGACGCCTGCCAGCGCGGCCCACTCCAGTTCATCGAAACCGAGCAGGCCGATGGACTCGCCCCAGCTCAGGTTCAGCCGTTGCAACGCGCGCGCTACTTGCAGCGTTAGTGCGCCATTAGCCGCCATCACCGCGCAGCGTTTTCCGGCATGGCGTTGGTGGAAATCGCGCAGGGTGGCATCCATCTGCTCAGGTTGGTGCAGCGCAACTTCGGCGTTTTCCGCCTGTACCGCAGGTTGGGTTGCCACGGTGCTGAAGAACGACGCCAGACGCTCACGGCGGGTATTGACGCTGCCAAGCGGTTCGCTGAGGAACAACAGCGCTTCGTAGCCATTAGCCAGCAGATGTTTTGTCGCCAGTTGTGCCGCTTCCGGGTTATTCAGGCCCACCACATCACAGGCGAAATCAGGGATTTTACGGTCAATCAGCACCATCGGCAGCATCGACTGTTGCAGGCGTTTGAGGATGTCTTCGTGCATACCGACGGCGTTTACCACAATGCCTTCCACCTGGTAGCTGCTGAGCAGTTGCAGATAATGCTGCTCAAGATCCACTTCATTGTTGGTGTTGCACATCAGCAAGGTAAAACCGTGGGCGCGGCAGGCGGCTTCGATGCCGCTCAGCACATCAACAGAATAGGGATTGGTGATGTCGGCAATGATCAGGCCAATCAGGCGGGTACGGCCACGCTTCAGCCCGCGTGCCATCTGGCTTGGGCGATAGTCGAGTTCGGCGATGGCGCGTTCGATACGCGCTTTGAGATCGGGCGACAGCAGATTTTGTTCGCCATTGAGGTAGCGTGAAATGCTGGTTTTACCGGTTTTTGCCGTGCGGGCAACATCGCTGATAGTCGCGCGGGGCGGCCTGGTCTTCATTGCATACACCTGGTTCAAAAGAAACAGGCGAAGACTACCACAGGAACGCCGCTCTGCAAGAATCGGCTAGTCAGAAGTGAGGTACAGACGCGGTTGCCACAAGGTTTGTAGCTGATTGACCGGTGTCCCCTCCAGCAGTTGCAGCACCATCTCCGCCAGTTTTTCACCCACATGCTGTTGTGAGCATTGCAGGATGGCGTTGACCGGGTGGTCGATGATGGAATCATGCGGCAGCCCGTCGTAGACAAACAATCGGATCGCCTGTGGGCCGCTGAGCCGTCCGGCCTGTTGCAGTGCAATCGCGGCCCCTTCTCCCAGCGGGCTGCAATCGGTGATGATCGCCTGTGGCTGCTGTCCCTCAGCCAGCCAGGCCGCGGTTTGCTGATATCCGGCGCGGCGTGAGGGCGGTACGGTAGCCATCAACGGAACAGGCAGCGGTTGATGTTGAGTGACGGTATCAAGGAAACCCCGGCGGCGATCGCGCACAAAGCTGCTGGGTTCATTACCTCCCAGCCACGCCAGGCGGGTTAATCCCGCGGCCAGGCAGTGATCGGTCGCCAGCTTTACCCCGGCGTAATTATCGTAATCAAACCAGGCATAAGGTTGCGCCAGTTGGCTGCGACCGAGTGACAGAAAGCGAAACCCCTTTTGTTGTAGCCGTTGCAGGCGAATGTCCTGCGGCATGGCATGGGTGACGATCAACGCATCAATGGCACCACTGCGCAGCATACGCAAGGTGCGTTGCTGGTCCTGCGGTTTATCGGCCAGCATTAGCAGGTCGATTTCATCGCGGGCAAGGCGTTGGTCGAGTGTTTGCAGCAATTCAATAAAATGGCTGTCGCTCAGGGGCAGGGAACTGTCGGGAAACACCAGTCCGACGGTGTTGGCGCGGCCGGTCTTCAGACGGCGGGCTGCGGCGTTGGGGCGATAGCCGCGGCGGCTGGCTTCTTCTTCGATACGTTTGCGTGTAACTTCTGCCACATCATCATAGCCATTCAGTGCACGACTCACGGTGGTAACGGAAAGTCCGAGAACGGAGGCGATGGCTTTCAGCGACATGATGGGCTTCCATTGATCAATTTTTGATCAAGCTAACATAAAGAAATCGGCGGCTCTATCGGTTGATAATATTTGACAGTAATGGGTAGCAGCAAGTGCCAAAAGTGGCGTAAAAAAAGACAAAATGGGCCTGTCTATGCAGGCCCATTTATTATTACCCCAGTGGGGTGAGGGTGATTTCAACGCGACGGTTTTGTGCTTTACCTGCCTCGGTGCTGTTGCTGGCAACCGGGTTATCCGGCCCCAGACCCTGGGTGCGCAGACGACTGGCTTCGACACCCTGCACAATCAGCGCGCTGGCCACGCTTTCAGCACGTTGTTGCGACAGACGCATATTCAGTGCGCGCGTGCCGGTGCTGTCGGTATATCCGGTCACGTTGACCGCCGTTTTTGGATACTCTTTCAGCACCATCGCCACGCCGGTCAGGGTGTTGGCACCCGCCGGTTTCAGGTTGCTGCTGCTGGAATCAAAGGTGACGTTATTCGGCATATTCAGCACGATGTTATCGCCCTGACGCGTCACGCTAACGCCGGTACCACGCATTTTGTCGCGCAGTTTCGCTTCCTGCACATCCATGTAATAACCGATACCGCCGCCTAATGCTGCGCCAGACGCCGCGCCGATCAGTGCGCCTTTACCGCGATCTTTTTTCGATGACGACATCATGCCGACACCCGCGCCCAGCACTGCGCCAAGACCAGCGCCAATGCCGGATTTACCCGCCTGCGATTCGCCGGTATAGGGGTTAGTCGTACAGCCGGACAGGGCCAGGCTGCCACTCAGTAACAAGGCAAGTGCAACAATGTGCTTATTCATTAAAAGTCCCTTAGATTTAAGTGGGGGAAAAAACCCCAAAACGGTGCTGATTATGCCGTCAAATCATGGGAAAAAACGTGAGAATAAGTCTTAAATTGTAAAGAAATGCCTTAACGGTTAGCGGGATGGCAAAAACAATCGGTTTGATGATCGTTAATCAAGCCACAAGCCTGCATATACGAGTGACAAATCGTGGGGCCGATGAATTTGAAACCACGCTTCTTCAGCGCTTTTGACAGTGCTATAGCAGGATCGGAGGTGGTGGGGGCCAGTTTGTAGTCGGCATAATTGTGTAAAACTGGCGTGTTATTGACAAATTCCCAGATAAAGCGGGAAAAGTCCTCTCCGTTGGCTTCCATCGCCAGATAAGCGCGGGCATTGGTAATGATCGCCGCCAGCTTGGCGCGTTGACGAATTAACCCGCTGTCCTGCATCAGGCGATCGAGATCTTGTTCATCCATTGACGCGATGGCCTGCGGATCAAACTGATGAAATGCTCGCTGATAGTTGGCGCGTTTTTTTAACACGGTAATCCATGACAACCCCGCCTGCTGGCCCTCAAGGCATAACATTTCAAATAAGGCGCGCTTATCGGTTTGCGGTACACCCCACTCAGTATCGTGGTACGTCAGATAGAGCGGATCCTGTGTTACCCAGCCACATCGTTGCATTGCATCACTCCTTAAGCAGAGGAAAATACTTCGTTTCCCTTGACGTATTCAATAATCGGTTAATAGTTAATCAATGGGCGCCGATAACTGTTATATCCAATACCTAAACGCCCGGTTCCTATCTGGCTCGTCAGGAGTCTTTCATGTTGCAGAAAAGTCAGCGGTCAGGCCAGCACAATCTTGCGCTGGTGATGGGGTGTGCATGGCTATTTGCCGTGTCCTGCCCGGTATTGGCCTGGGATGAGAACAGCCAGGGTCAGTCGGTAGCTTCGCCGGATTACAACGCCATACTTGCCGAAAAAATTTCCCAAAATCACCTGATGTTGACAGAAAATAGCACCAATAATCTGATGGATGCCGCGCTGAATGCACCGGGTGAGGCCATGATCAGCGTCCATACCGAAGCGGCCAGCGTTGGTGCCAGCCCTTTTACTCATCGCATGTCGGCAGGCTGGCAGTTACCCGTCAATGAAACGCTGACGACCGGGCCGGTGGCGCAATACGCTGTCGACTCGTCACCGCTGAGCTGCCCGCAGTGCGACTTCGTTGAACCTGATAAAGATGATCATATTGCATCATTGGGGTGGCGTGTTGATTCCAGCCTTGGCTGGATAGCCCCCTACGCACAGATTAGCTACAGCCACCAATTGGGGGAGATGAATTTCACCCCGCGCAGTGATGAGGGGATCGCACGGGAGAACAACTGGATGGATGTCAGCGTCGGCGCCAATATGCCGCTGGGGCAACATCTGTCGGCTTTTGCCTCATTCTCGCAAAACGGTGCCATGAGCAGCGGTGAGCAGTTCATTTATAGCCTCGGCGTCAGCGCCAGTTTTTAATCGGCATAAAATGAGAAGTAAATAAGGATGATAAAAATATAATAAGGATGCTAATCATTATCATTGGTAACAACATGCGCGACAATTTATTTATACTTGGCCGTGAATTATCGGCTTTTTTCATCAGTGGGCTGGTTTTAGTTTTTGCGATGGCGATGGTCTACATCGACGTCAACTGGATGAACGATGCGATGAAGGAGACTTCATTCACCGAAGTGACGCAAGAAATCATGCTGGCAATTAACGCCGGACTGTTTTTTATCGCCTCACGTCAACGACCCGCTTTGATTCTGGTAGGTGGATTCTTTACCTGCATGCTGATTCGCGAGCTGGATTTTCTGTTCGACATCATCAAGCATGGCTGCTGGGTGTGGTTTGCTCTGGCAGTCACCGCAGCCTCACTGGCAATGGCCTTGCGTCAGCCTAAACAGATTTTACCGGGCCTGGTCGAACTGGTTCAGCACCGGAGTTGGCAAATGATGGCGAGTGGCTTGCTGGCTGTGCTGGTGTTCTCACGCCTGTTTGGTATGCACCAGCTATGGGAACATCTGATGTTGGATGGCTACAACCGCGTGGTGAAAAATATGGCTGAGGAAGGCAGTGAGCTGCTGGGTTACAGTCTTTGCCTCATCGCCTCGGTGCGTTATTTGTGGCAAACCCGTCCCCAGCTCGCTAACGCCCCGGCTGCTGCCAAAGCGAGTTCCAATATGAATCACGCCCAGCCTCAGATCGCTACCCGCTAACCTTTTTTGGCGATCCTGCGCGCTAAAACAGGTACACTGCAACCATAGCGTCGGACGAGGAAATTCGTTCGACGCACTGGGTTTGTCAACGTCAGGTTTCTTCATGTCAGTCAAAATCTTAACTTCTACGTTGGTCGGGTTAGATGGCTTTTGCCATGACCCGATCGCGGTGCTGCAACAGGCAGAAAACGGCACGCTGGCGGTGTTGCAGCATAACGCGCCGGCGTTTTATGCGCTGACGCCACAACGGCTGGCGCAATTGCTGGCGCTGGAAGCCGCCGCGCTGCAACCCAACGATGTCACCCTGGATGACAGTTTGTTTGACACTCCGCTTGCCCCGATAGCGACGCCGGTCGGTAAATTTGCCATGTATGCGGGCTGGCAGCCCGATGCCGATTTTCAACGTCAGGCGGCAATCTGGGGTGTGGCGCTGAGTGAACCGGTGACGGCGGCTGAGCTGGCGACCTTTGTGGCTTACTGGCAGGCTGAAGGTCGTCTGTTTCATCATGTGCAGTGGCAACAGAAACTGGCGCGCAGCGTGCAGATGAACCGGGCCGCCAATGGCGGTCAGCCGAAGCGCGATATCACGCAGATCAGCAATACTGATTATGATATTCCCGATGGTTTTCGAGGTGAATGATGAAAACGCCGAACGATCTATTCAACCGCCTGAAAAAACTGATGCCGACAGAGGTAAAGCCAAAATTCACCAGTGGCGAGGAGCTGCTGGCCTGGAATCAGGAGCAGGGTCGTCTGCGTTCTGAGGCGATTGTGCGTGAAAACCGCGCAATGAAAATGCAGCGCATCATGGGCCGTTCCGGTATCCGTGAGTTGCATATGAATTGCTCGTTCGACAACTATCGGGTGGAAAACGAAGGGCAGCGCAAAGCGTTGAGTCTGGCGAGGGAATACGCTGCGGGTTTTGATAACAGTATCTCCAGCTTTGTGTTTTCCGGCCGCCCTGGCACCGGTAAAAACCATCTGGCGGCGGCTATCGGCAATGATCTGATTATTCGCGGTAAAAGCGTGCTGATTGTCACCGTGGCAGATTTGATGTCGAGCATGAAAGGCACCTTCAGCGGCGGCAGCGATATCACCGAAGAACGCCTGTTGCAGGATCTCAGCACCGTCGATCTGCTGGTGATCGATGAGATCGGTATGCAGAGCGAATCACGCTATGAAAAAGTGATCATCAACCAGATTGTTGATCGCCGCTCCTCGTCGAAACGCCCGACGGGCATGTTGTCAAACCTCGACCCTGCCGGTATGAACGCGCTATTGGGCGAGCGCGTAATGGACCGTATGCGCCTGGGCAACAGCTTGTGGGTACGCTTCGATTGGGAAAGTTACCGCAGCCGCGTGCGCGGCGATGAGTATTAATTATCCAACCTCATTTTATCTGGTGCGCTACGTCAAAAATGACAACAAAGTCTGAGATAAAGCGCACCCGTACACTGCTACACTGAACCTCTACCATTCTGCCGGTTGAGGTTGTCATGAAAACGATGGGCAAAGGGCCAGCGTTACTAAGACTGAATAACCTGAAGCGGGTGATGACGCAGCTGCGGCAAACCCGAGTGACCTCCCGCCAGGATTTAGCCCAGGCATTAACCCTCAGCAAAAATACCGTTTCGCTGATTGTGGATGATCTGCTGGCGCAGGGGTTAATCAACGAACTGGGGCCGGTGAGTGTCGCGGCTGCCGGGCGACCGAAAATCGAGATATCGCTCCGCCCGGAGAAACTCAAAAGTGCGGGCATTATGGTCGAACGGCAGGCGATACACTGGCGAGTTTGCGACTATTTCTCGCAGGTGATTGCCGAGCAAACCTGGCGTTCGGAAACCAGCGACCCGGCGTTACTGCTCCAGGAGCTGGTGGAGTGCTGCCAGGCCCTGCGTGCAGCGCACCCGGAACTGATTGGCATCGCGATCGGTTTTCCTGGCATCGTCGATCCGCAACGCGGTTGGATGCATTTTTCTTCCCATCTTGGCTGGCAGGATGTTGATCTGCTGACGCCGCTACGGCGCGGGATTGACCTGCCACTGCGCATCATGAATAACGTCAAGGCAGCGGCTTTGCTGTCGGTGCAGCAACTGGCGTTAGACAAAAGCCAAAGCCATTTCTATCTCCGTATTGCCGAAGGGATTGGCGGGGCGTTGGTGCAGCACGGTGAAGTGTTTACCGGCAGTAGCTGGACCGCGGGTGAAGTAGGGCATCTCACCGTACAGCCTGACGGCCCACGCTGTAGCTGTGGCCGCCTGGGTTGCCTGGAAGCGCTGGTCAGTCAGCCAGCCATTCAACAGCAACTGTTGCGCCGCAAGCCGGGTTTGCGCTGGCAAAATCGTGACAGTGAACCAGCGATTGTGGATGCGGTATTGAGTGAGGCAGGGGCGCAGCTCGGCAGTGCGTTGAGTCAGGTGATGCTACTGCTTAATCCGGCCAGCATAATGATTGATGCCGCGTGGAATGCCTGCCCGGTCTTTACCAGAGCCGTACAGCAGGCGGCGGAGGCGAGTACGTTGGCGTTTACCTTCACCCATACCGCGCTGCATTTTCTGCCGCAGCGTATTGATCCTGCCAACGGTTTGGCGCTGGCAGTGATTGAACAGTATGAGCAGCGGATGGATTAACCTCCCTTCCGATGCGTAGCGGCGCGATTTATCGCGCGCCGCTATATGTGTTAATGACGCGGAATATTCAGCGATTCACTGGTTTTCGTGCTGCCGGTACTGGCCGGCACTTCGGCCTCAACATTAAACTTCTCCAGCACCAGACCGTGAATTTTCTCCAGCGATACCCCAGCGGTTTCCGGTAAATAACGGAAAGTGAAGAAGTACATACCGAGTGAGAAGATTGCGAACAGCAGCAGCGGGAAACCACCGTGGAACATGTCGATCAGCAGCGGATTGCTGTTCATGATCGGGAAGGTGGTGCTGATGACAAAGTTTGCCATCGACATCGCACAAATCGAGATCCCGACGCAGATGGAGCGAATTTCCGTCGGGAAGATTTCACCCAGCACCGTCCAGACAATCTGTCCCCAGGTCATGCCGAAGAAAATCATATACGCGAACAGGCCGATCACCGGCAGCAGGCCAGGCAGATGATAGTAGAAGGCAATAAACGAGTAAGCGAGGAAGATGCAGGAGGTGATTGCGCCAAGCAGCAGCAGCTTGCGACGTCCGACTTTATCAATCAGCGTCATCCCGGCCAGCACGCCGATGAACTGACAGACCGACAGCCAGAAGGTTTGTAACAACGCCGAATCGACACTCCCCGAGACATTCTTCAGCAGCGTCGGACCGAAATACTGAATCACGTTAATGCCACTGATTTGGTTGCCTACCGCCAGACCGATGCCGATCACCAGCAAAGGCACGGTGGTTTTATCCAGACGGAAGCGCGCTTTATGCTGGCTTGCCGTCTCAGCGGAGAACGAGTGTTTGATCTCGCTAAAGACGCTCTCCGCATGTTCGCGATTGGAGATTTTGGTCAGCGTATCCAGCGCGGCATCGTACTTGCCTTTCAGCACGTTCCAGCGTGGTGATTCCGGGATAAAGGCGATAAAGAAGATAAACAGCGTGCACGGCACCAGCGCCGTCGCCAGAATGTAGCGCCAGCCCAGGGCGATCATCGCGTCAGGCAGCATCGATTTGGTGATGAAGTAGTTGGTCAGCAGCACCACCGATTGTCCACCGACACAACACACCGCATAAAGCGCCGTGGTGCGGCCACGAAATTTGGAGGGTGACAGCTCGGCCAGATATATGGGAGAGATCACCGAAGCGAGGCCGATTGCCAGGCCACCAATCATGCGGAAAATGACGAACACCGTAAAATTATGCGCAATGGCGGTGCCAATGACCGAAACGGTAAACAGTAACGCGGTGATGGCGAGAGACTTTTTACGTCCCAGCACATCGCTCAAACGTGGCGCGATAAAGCAGCCGACCAGACTGCCAAGCAGGATGTTAGACACTGCCCAGCCGGTTTCTGCTGGCGTCAGTTGGAAGTATTCACTTAATGGTTCGATGGCACCGGAGATGATGGAAGAGTCATACCCCATCAGCAGTCCGCCAAATGCGGCGACGGTACAGCAGAGGATGACATACTTCATGTTGTAGCGTTTTTGCCTGGTATTCATTGTTATAGCCCCTTGTCTCTACGGCCTGAACGTTGCTTGTCCAGAAAGAGGAATGTTGTAGGTTGTCGATGTTCCGTTTCTTCACGCAGGGTACTCAATATTGAAATATATTTTCTAAATGGATATTTTTGGATCATTTTTTCCGAAATGTGTGAGGCGTGTTGCGAAAATTATGGTTTGAGTTAAATCGACTAATGTTTATCCAGATGAAATGATAGGTTTTTTGTCATTTTTGCCGAAGGGGGAGGTTGCACGGCTTGCTTTTTACTGGAATTTTCATTCTGAAAAGACGCGTTGAAAAGGGGCTGTAGCAGCGGCACTCCGTGGTTTCATTTTTTTCCGGGCAGCAGGCATAATACGTTGATTGAAAGGCCGTCTTTGCGGATATCGCGATGAAAACGCAGCGCATCACTCTGGATGATATTGCCACCCTGGCGGGGGTCACCAAGATGACGGTGAGCCGATATTTACGTACGCCGGAAAAAGTTAAAACGGAAACGGCCGACAAAATTGCCAGCGTGATTGCCGAGATCGGTTATACGCCCGATCCTGACAACCTTGCTCAGACCAGTTCCAGCCCGCCGCGCATTGGTGTGCTTATTCCTTCCTTTAATAATCAAATCTTTGCCGACCTGCTGGCGGGTATCGAATCGGTGACCAGCGCTCAGGGGTATCAAACGTTGGTGGTCAATTACGACTACAACCCGCAACGGGAAGAGGAACAAATCGCCACGGTACTGGCGTTGAATATTAAAGGGCTGATCCTCACAGAATCGGTGCACACCGTACGCGCAGAAAAATACCTCAAAGCGGCCAGTATCCCGGTGGCGGAGGTGATGGGGCTGACCGAGGCGCGCGATCGTATCAATGTGGGTTTTGACAACTATCGTGCTGGTTACGACATGACGGCAATGTTGCTGGCAAGCGGTAAAAAACGCGTAATCTACTTTGGCTCCATGTCGGACCGTCGTGATGAACAACGCTACGCCGGTTATTGTGATGCGGTGTCAGCGGCGGGGTTGCCGGAAGGGCGCATTGTGCCGAACAAAGTCTCCTCAGTGTCGATTGGTACCGGCATGATGACGCTGGCGCGCCAGCTCTACCCGGATATGGACGCGATTCTGTGTACCAATGATGATCTGGCGGTGGGGGTGTTGCAGGAGTGCCATGCCGCTGGCATTGCGGTGCCTCAATCGATGGCAATCGCCGGTTTCCACGGGCTGGAAATTGGTCAGGTCACCACCCCCCGCCTGGCGAGTGTCATCACGCCACGTTTTGAAATGGGTAAAGTGGCGACAGAGATTGTCATCAAAAAGATTAACCATCTGCCGACCATCGAACAGGTCAACCTGCACTATCGTTTATCGATGGGTGCCACCATCTGAATCACAATACCCACACCCCGTAACAGCGCGATTTATCGCGCTGTTTTCATTTGCGCGATAAATCGCTTTAATCGCGTGCGGTGCTGCCGGCGATGGAGGGTGGCGTGTGGTGCGCGCGTTTCAGGAAGCGGCTTTCCAGCAAATTCCATGAGGTGTAGGCCAGCGCCAGGGTGATAACTATCGTCATCAGCAAGCCCAGGTAAGCGTTGGCGGTGAAAACCCCAAAGTGTTGCAGCAGCTGAATAATCGGCCAGTGGTAGAGGTACATGCCGTAAGACAGGTCGCCATACTGGCTGATTTTAATCTCGCTACACAGGTTGGTGCAGAACAGAATCACCACGGAAGAGAACGCGATGGGTTCAATAAGGAAGGAGTAGTCGGTGTTTTTGAACAACAAAAACAGCACCAGCGAAACAATGGTGATCTCTTTCAGGCGGTCAAAAGTGGGTTGATGCGTTGCCAGCAGACTGCCAAAGAAGAAGAAAGAGGCGAGCGAAATAAACTGTTTCGCCAGGGTATCGGCTTTCGGACCGGTATACACCATCGAGAAAAAGAAGAACCACAGGCTGGAGATGATGAAAATCGCCGTCCAGACTTTCAACGGGCTCTTCTTCATCAGCGGCAGCACAAAGGGCAGCAGTACGTAAAGCGTCAGCTCGGCCTTAATCGTCCACAGCGATCCATCCATCGGCTGGTTGGGGTTATTGGTAAACACTCCGGGCAGCGAAGGCTGGATGAAGTTGAGGAACGAAAAGTTCGCAATGAGATACTTAATCGATTCTTTGTTCTTCAGAAAATCGACCAGAGGCAGCGTGGTGACGCACATCCCAATCACGAAACACATAATCACCACGAATATATAGGCGGGGAGAATGCGTTGTGCACGTTTAATAAAATAGGAGGTCAGCGATTTACTTCTCAAGTAACTTTTTGCAATAAGAAAACCACTTATTGCGAAAAATCCTCTTACGGCAAAATCACTATTCAGGAAGTGCGAGAGGAAACGAATGTCAGCATTTCTCGTCACTTCTGCCGAATGCACCAGTAACACGATAAAGGCGAGCGATAGTCGGACGATGTCGAAGTTATTTTTTTCGTTCATATCTGCATTCTTTCATTGAGTGACGTTGCGCCAGTAAAATCGATATTAGATTTTACATGAGTTGTTAGGAATATTCCGATCACTGCTGACGCAGATGTACTACTATTAGAGTTTTAAAAGGTTCAAAAATCAAGTGAAGCCCTGATGAGGGAAGATATTCGGATTTTCCTTATGTGTCCATCGGGGTATTCTTAAATAGAGGAAGATGCGCTGGCATTGGATGCCAGCGCATTAGAAATTAGCGGAATAACTGGAAGGTACGTGAAACTTCGTAGCCAGTAATCGACTGCTTACTTGAAATGGTATTGTAATATAGATAGTAAAGAACCATGAGTACCGTAATACCCACGGCCAGAACCTTCATTGCTTTCCTGGTTTCCCAGATACACAGAGAAATAAGTACCGGCTCAACCTGCAACAGATAGTTTGCCAAACGGCCACCAGAGGCATAATCCTGCAATGCCATCCTTAAACCACTACCAATGGCAAACGTAATGACCAGAATGTAGTAAAGGCGAAACTTTTCTTCGTCGAAATTCTTTATTTTGTCACTTAGCAGCAGAAAGCTAAAAATGAAAACGAAGCCAATATTTTTCAGGTTAGAAAGCGTAATGATGCCTTGTTCCTGCGCGGAATCCTGGTTGGCGTAGCCCATTGCCCTGTCGCCCAGAGAACCGATATGGCTGGAAATAAGAGAAATTAACGCCGAACTTCCCATAAAGGCCAGGGGTAGACTGGCGACGACGATAAGTATCGGAATATATTTGTTTTTTCTGACAATTAATGCCATTGGGATCAGCAGTGCCACAATACCCGTAGCATGGCTGATAAACGACAGAATGAAGGTGGTGATCATCCCTGGTCTACTTCTGCGCGCGAAATGATAGACAAAGCCCATCAGAAACGCGGAACACAAACCAAAGCGGATCTGGTTCATGTCTTTATTGATAAACAGGTGCGCAGAATAAACAGCCAGGGCAACTAACGGTAATGGTGTCAGCTTACGGAAATAATGTGCGTTGACGCAAACCGCTATCATGGTAAAGACATAGATAAAAATATCCGGGTTAGCGGTAAATATTCTGGTGAAGCCTGCAATGGCATAAATGGCCGGTTCATAGCGGAAATTGACAACGGCATTCCAGAACCCTTCGATAATAATCTGATCGATGAATTGAGAAAAGAACTGGCGATACTGAAAATCATCCAGGCCCGTGCCCAGACCACGAATCCCGCCAAAGGTAAAAAGCACGACCACGGCAATAAAATAAATATATGATCGGATTCGCGCTGTGTTTTCATCTTTACTCAGCATGACTTCAACGATTGCAATAAAGGTCAAGCTCAGGCTTATGATCCAGTAAATTCCCATGGTCACAGATTCTTATAGTTTAAAATTTACTTATAACATAGGGTGTTGTTAACGTAAACATGAGAAAAGTCTAATTTTTTCTGGTCCGGTATTATATTGAGTGAAAAAGGTGGTCATTATTTGCTATCTTTCCCTACAGATTCAATTGGACTTATTATAATGTTAGTTTTTTCTTCTGGGACAGGATTCTGATTCAGAATGTTGTGTCGTCATGGCACTCAGAATGAATGTTTATCATTGTTTTTATTCAGGATTTGGAGCCAGAGAGATGAAGTCATCTTTTTTATCTGCATTGATTTTCCTGTTTTATCTTCCCTGCGCCTTTGCCAATAAGGAAATTCCGATCTGGCCACATGAAGTGTCAGGAAATAATACATTTATTAATTTTAGTAAAAACCCGGCAGATAATAATCGTGCTGTCACAAAAGTCGATTCTCCAGAAATAATTTATGTTCCTCCCGCCGGTAAAAATAATCATTCGGCTGTGCTAATCATTCCGGGTGGGGGATTTTCGTATATTATGCAAGATCTTGAAGGGTTAGATGTCGCGAAGGTTCTGAGTAAAAAAGGCTATTCTTCTTTTGTGCTGCTTTACCGTATGCCGCGTGGCGGATCTGACGTTAATCGAAATAATGCTTTTGCTGATGTTCAGCGTGCTATGCGCCTGATTCGCGCCGGTGCTGCTCAATATCGTATTGCGCCAGACCAAATTGGAGTGATGGGTTTTTCCGCTGGCGCATACCTGGCGGCGAACGTCAGCAATGATCCTGATGCCACCAATTACCCACCACGGGATGACGTCGATCAGGTTTCTGCCCGCCCCGATTTTGCGGCGTTGATCTACCCGGTGCTGTCACTACAGGATGGTGTGACTCATAACGGTACGCGTGCGGCGATGTTTGGCAAAGACATCAGCACCGACATCAAACAGCGCTTCTCGCAGGAGGACCGCGTGACTGCCCATACGCCACCCACTTTTCTTGTTCAGGCGCTGAATGACGGCACGGCCTCGCCGCAAAACGCACTGCGTATGTTTGAGGCGTTGCGTAAAAATAAGGTGGCAGTTGAACTACATCTTTTCCAGCAGGGCGGGCATGGTTTCGGCATCGTGAAAAAACAGAATATCCCGGCAAAAAACTGGCCGACGCTGTTTAGTGACTGGCAGTCGAGTCTGGTGAAGCAACCCTGAGCTGGCACTCGTGTGCACAATTTGGCGAGTTATCGATATTGATTGGCCTTAAGCATCAACATAGCCAGTTGCCGACTTTTTATAATCCTCCTGACTGACCGCATCAGGAGGAATGATGGATATTAACGTGGCCTTCATACATCAGTTGCTGCTGTGGATTGAGGCTAATATCGAACAAAAACTGATTCTGGAAACCGTTGCACAACGGGCGGGTTATTCGCAGTGGCATCTGCAACGCTTGTTCCGCAGTTATACCGGTATCGCACTGGGAACCTACATTCGCGAGAGGAAGCTAACGGCGTCGGTGATTGCGTTGTTAACCGACAATACCCCTCTGATGCATATTGCGTTGCAGTTTGGCTTTGACTCACAGCAGACTTACTGCCGCACCTTTCGCCGCATGTTCAACCTACCGCCAGGGGCATTTCGTCGCAAATATCAGCACAGCCTGCCGCATATTGATGGTCCGGCTAGCCTGCTGATGTTGCGTTCGCATGGTTATCCGGTGCGGTAAAATATTTGCCCGGTGTCGAGCCGAAGGCATGACGAAACGCACTGATGTAGCTGCTGACATTCTCGAATCCAACCTGCCAGGCAACTTGCTGCACGCTGTTGCCCGCGGCGAGTCCCTCCAGCGATTTCAACAGGCGTGAGGTCTGGCGATATTTTGCCAGGCTCATGCCAGTGGCACTGGCCCAGTGGCGGCTCAGACTTCTGGGGCTAAGCCCGGCCCAGCGTGCCAACTCGGGTCCGGTACGTATGTCAGATGGGTTGTCGATTAGCAAACGCGCTATCTGGAGCAGACGCGGATCTTCAGTAAAGGCAGAGTGAGAGGCTGGACGGTGGCTTCATAGAGTTCATCGAGGAAAACTTCCCCCAACCGGTTGTAGCGTTCACTGCCCCAAAATTCTGGCGTTAAGGTCGCCAGCCGTTCGGCGAGGGGTTCCAGCACTGCCGGGCAGGATAACAATACCGGATGATCAGGCAATGGCGCGGCGAGATCTTCGTCAATCAATACGGTCCACCCCAACACCTGCCCAGGTCCAACGATCGCGTGTTCGAAGTGCGGTGGGATCCAACCGACTAAACGTGGTGGATTGGCAAAGATACCGGATGGCGTGTTAACCGTCATCAACCCCTGTTTCAGGCAATAAAGTTGTCCGGCAGCATGACGATGTGTGTGGCTCTCCCGATCCAACTCTTTGGACAACGATACGGCAATCACCTTCGGCGCATTCGGTTCCAGCAGCCGTTGACGCAACTCGTCTCTGCGTGGGTCACCCGCAAAAGGGATGTTATCGGATGGGTGGATTAACATGGGTTTTCCTGAAGGTCAGGCGTGAACAAGGTGGCGGAAGATCACAGGAGTCGAACCTGCCCGGGACCGCTGGCGGCCCCAATCGGATTTGAAATCCGACCGCCTCACCGGAGACGACGATCTTCCTTTACCGCAGCCGCAGAATTATAGCGGCAAACGGTGTGAAGTTGTTGATCTCACTCGTGCGTCACAGCACGTTTTCGCCGTAATGTTGCCGATACTCCTTCGGGGTGGTGGCGTAACTCTTCTTAAAGACCGAATAGAAATATTGCAATGAAGGGTAGCCGCACATCTGAGAGATCTCATTGATACTTAACGAAGAACTGGCCAGTAGTTCACGCGCTTTCTCCAGTTTTTCGCGATGGATCATCGCATGAATGGTATCGCCGGTTTCATCGCGGAAGCGTTTTTCCAGATTGGAACGGGAGATGCCGATGGCGTCCAGTACCTGTTCTACTTTGATGCCTTTGCAGGCGTTAAAGCGGATGTAATGCATCGCCTGAATCACCGCCGGGTCACGCAGTGAGCGGAAATCCGTGGAGCGGCGGGCGATCACTTTTACCGGGGGTACCAGAATACGTTGCAGCGGCAGGGACTGTTTATCCAGTAACCGATGCAGCAGCTTGGCAGCCTGATATCCCATCTGACGTGTCCCCTGGGCCACTGACGAGAGCGCCACGCGAGACAGATAACGCGTCAATTCTTCGTTGTCGATGCCAATAACGGTGAGTTTTTCCGGCACCGGGATTTTCAAATACTCGCAAGCCTGCAACAGATGGCGGGCGCGGGCATCGGTGACGGCAATGATGCCGGTTTGCTGCGGCAGCGTTTGCAGCCAGTCAGCCAGACGGTTTTGCGCGTGCTGCCAGTTTTCCGGCGCGGTTTCCATGCCCTGATAAACCACTCCCTGATAGCGCTCGCGTGCCACCAACTGGCGGAAGGCATGCTCCCGCTCCTGCGCCCAGCGTTTGCCGCTGGAAGCCGGCAGGCCATAGAAGGCGAAGCGGTTTATCCCTTTCTCTTTCAGATGTAAAAAGGCGCTCTCAACCAGCGCGGCGTTATCGGTGGCGATGTAATGCACCGGCGGGTAGTCCTGTTGTTGGTGGTAGGAACCGCCCACCCCAACAATGGGCACCGGCACATTCGCCAGTAATTTTTCGATTGAACTGTCGTCGTAATCGGCGATCACGCCATCACCCAGCCATTCGCGAATATTGTCGATACGACAACGGAAATCCTCCTCGATGAAGATATCCCAGTCAGTTTGCGACGCCTGTAAATATTCGCCAACGCCTTCGACCACCTGGCGGTCATACACCTTATTGGCGTTGAAAAGTAACGTAATGCGAAATCGTTTCTCATGCATAGTGGCGCGCTCCCTTAAACCCCCAGCGCATTGCATAGCACGGCTGGCTGAGGAGCAGAAAGAATTTGCGCCACATTGTGATCGCCCACGCGATTACACCCGACGCCGGGTGGCGGTATCCATCCACACCGCCAGCAGCAGAATCGCCCCTTTGACGATGTACTGCCAGAAGGTGGGAACATCCATCATGCTCATGCCGTTATCCAGCGAAGCCATAATAAACGCGCCCATTACCGCACCTGCGACGGAACCGACGCCGCCTGCCAGGCTGGTGCCGCCGATAACGCAAGCGGCAATGGCATCCAGTTCAGCAATGTTACCCGCCGAAGGTGAACCCGCACCCAATCGTGAGCTGAGGATTAAACCCGCAATCGCCACCATCACACCATTGATGGCAAACACCGCCAGCTTGGTGCGTGCGACGTTGATGCCGGAGAGCCGTGCTGCATCCAGGTTGCCGCCAATCGCGTAGATACGGCGACCAAAGGCGGTACGCGTTGCCATAAACATCCCGCCCAACAACAGCAGCGCCAGCAGCAGTACCGGCGTTGGCACGCCACGATAGTCGTTCAACAGCCAGATGGCGCCCAATACCAGAATGGCGGTGATGGCCTGACGCGCGACCGCACCACCCGCTGCGGGTTGCGATAAACCAAGCTGCTGACGACGCAGGCGTAAGCGCCATTGCCAGACAATAAACAGCGCCAGACCGGCAAAACCGAAACCAAACCCGACCCCGCCAGGCAGATAGCTTTGGCCAATCTGCGACATCGCCGGGCTGGTTGGTGCGACGGTGGTGCCATCGGTGATACCGACCAGAATGCCGCGAAAGGCCAGCATGCCCGCCAGCGTGACGATAAACGAGGGCACTTTGCGGTAGGCTACCCACCACCCATTCCAGGTGCCGAGCAGCAATCCCATTACCAGCGTGACCACAATGGTTAAGGGCAGCGGCCAGCCGAGCCAGACGTCGAAAATCGCCGCCGCACCACCGAGCAGGCCCATCATGGAGCCGACGGAGAGATCGATCTCTGCCGAAATAATGACAAACACCATGCCAACCGCGAGGATGCCGGTGATGGCGGTCTGGCGCAGCAGGTTGGAAACGTTACGCGGGCTAAGCCAGGCCCCGTCGGTGGTCCAGGTGAAGAACAGGGCAATCAACACAATTGCCCCGAGCATCACCAACACCTGCAAATTGGGGAGCGGAAATTTACCCGCGCCCGCTTTACCCGGCGTCGTCAGGCCGCGTTGTGTACTTTCGGTCTTAAGCATAGTGTTCACTCCGCAGGGCGGCTTCCATCACCTGCTCCTGAGTCAGGTTATCGTTAATCAGATCGGCTTTGATTTGCCCTTCATGCATCACCAAAACCCGATCGCTCAGGCCCAGTACTTCGGGCAGCTCGGACGAAATGACAATCACCGCAATCCCTTGCTGCACCAGCGCATTGATCAGCAGATAGATCTCCTGACGCGCGCCGACATCGATGCCACGCGTTGGCTCATCGAGAATCAAAATTTGTGGGTTAAGCAGCAGGCATTTGGCGAGGATCGCCTTCTGCTGATTGCCACCGCTCAGGCGACCAATAGGGAGTTCTGACGAGGACGTTTTGACCCGCAACCGGGCAATGGCGTCGTTAATCGCATGCTGTTCTCGTGCCTCATCCAGCGTGGAGAGACGCTGACTGAACTGATCCAGCGCCGCCAGGGTGATGTTTTTGCCCACCCCCATCAGCGGCACGATGCCATCTTTTTTGCGATCTTCCGGCACCATCGCAATGCCATGCCCAATGGCGTCGCGGCAGTCGTGAATCTGCACCTTGCTGCCGTTGATCGTAATATCGCCCTGCCAGCGCCCCGGCCAGACACCAAACAGGCATTGCACCGTTTCGGTTCGGCCAGCACCCACCAGGCCTGCGATGCCAAGAATCTCGCCGCGTTTCAGGCTGAAGGAAACATTGTTGACGCGGCGGATATGGCGGTTAACGGGATGCCAGGCGGTGAGGTTATCGACTTGCAGTATCGTCTCGCCGATTTCATGTGGCGTATGTGGATAGAGCGCGGTGAGCTCGCGGCCCACCATCATGGTGATGATGTCATCCTCGCTTAGCCCGGCAGCATCGCGCGTGGCGATGTGCTGGCCGTCGCGGATCACGCAGATGGTGTCGGAAATCGCTTTCACCTCGTTGAGTTTGTGCGAGATGTAGATGCAGGCGATGCCGTGTTCGCGCAGGTTTTTGATAATGCTGAGTAGCACTTCGGTTTCCTGCTCGGTCAGCGACGAAGTGGGTTCATCCAGAATCAGCAGACGTACCTGTTTATTCAACGCGCGCGCGATTTCTACCAGTTGCTGCTGACCGAGGCCGAGGTCGCCCACTCGCGTGTCTGGCGACACATTGAGTTTGACCCGTTCCAGTAATTGTTGGCAACGCAGCGTCATGGTTTCGTCATCCACCATGCCGTAGCGCCCCAGTTCGGCACCGAGGAAAATGTTCTCCATCACCGTCAGTTGCCGTACCAGCGCCAGCTCCTGATGGATAATCACAATCCCTTTGCGCTCGGTATCGCGGATGGTCTGCGCCTGAATTTCGTCACCGGCAAAATGGATACTGCCGTCGAAGTCACCGTGCGGGTATAACCCGCACAGGATCTTCATCAGTGTCGATTTTCCCGAACCGTTTTCGCCGCACAGCGACATGACTTCGCCCGCATCCAGCCGCAGGCTGACGTCATCCACCGCTTTCACCGCGCCGAAGCGCTTAGTGATATGGTTCATTTCCAGCAACATCGACATCTCTCCTTCGCGGTCTGCGCTTAGAGTTCGCTCTGCTTGTGGAAGCCGTCTTTAATCACGGTGCTTTCGATATTGCCTTTATTAACCTGGATCGGTGTCAGCAGACGGGACGGCACATCTTTTAAGCCATTGTTAAGTTTGCCGTTGCTGGCAGGTGTCTGACCGTCACCGAGTTCCACGGCGATTTTTGCCGCTTCGGTCGCCAGTTGGGTGATGGGTTTGTACACCGTCATGGTCTGCGTACCATTTTCGATGCGTTTGATGGCGGCAAGATCGGCATCCTGGCCGGAAATCGCCACTTTGCCCGCCAGCCCCTGCGCGCTCAGCGCCTGAATCGCCCCACCGGCGGTGGCATCATTGGAAGCCACCACGGCATCAATATGGTTGCCGTTCGCGGTTAAGGCGTTTTCCATAATTTTCAGCGCATTTTCCGGTAACCAGGCATCAACCCACTGATCGCCCACGACTTTGATGCTGCCATTATCAATGTAAGGTTTTAAGACTTTCATTTGACCGGCGCGGAACAGACGTGCGTTATTATCCACCGGCGAGCCACCCATCAGGAAATAATTTCCTTTTGGTACCTGCTGCACAATACTTTCGGCCTGAAGTTCACCTACTTTTTCATTATCAAAAGAGATATAAAAATCAATGTCGGCGTTATTAATCATACGGTCATAGGCCAGAACTTTAATGCCTTCACGCTTCGCTTCGGCCACCACGTTACTTAATACCTGGCCGTTATAGGGGATGATCACCAATACATCCACGCCGCGGTTAATCATATTTTCAATTTGCGACATTTGCGTTTCTTCGTTGCCGTTGGCGGATTGTACAAACACCTGGGCACCCTGGGATTCCGCTTGTTTTACAAAGATATCGCGGTCTTTCTGCCAGCGCTCCAGGCGTAAATCATCCATCGACAAACCGATTTTCACTTCTTTTGCCGCTCCAGCGTGGCTGACAAGTGCCAGGGCCGCGCAGACGGCTAACAGCGTTTTCTTCATGTTCATGGTGTTCATCCTGTAGGTGGAGGCTATTGTCGTTGTTTAGGGTATAAGGCTATGAACAGGGCGGTTGAATTGTTGACCTGAGTTTCCGGCAACATCAATTACTGATTTTTATCCGGCCATTACGTTTTTTGGTTTATTTGTGATTTTTTGAGCGCGATCGATATTTGGCGGTTTTCGGAAAAATGAATTGCAGCGGGATTGCGGGTTGGAGTGCAATGAAATAACGACATTGTTTTGCGAGCTAACGCACAAATAATAATTATCTTAAGTTAAGTGTGAAATATCGTAATTGAGAAGCGGCAGAACGCATCACCACAATAATGGCTCACAGCTGACCATTCGGGTCCTCATGCTAAGGAGCAAAACATGCACGCCTATTTCGACCAGCTTGATCGCGTTCGTTATGAAGGGACCAACACCCATAATCCTCTGGCGTTCCGTCACTACAATCCTGATGAAGTGATTCTCGGTAAAACTATGGCTGAGCATCTGCGTTTTGCCGCCTGCTACTGGCATACCTTCTGCTGGAACGGTGCGGATATGTTTGGTGTCGGCGCTTTTGATCGCCCCTGGCAGAAGAATGGTGATGCGCTTGAGCGGGCGTTGCTGAAGGCGGATGTGGCTTTTGAGTTCTTCCATAAGTTGAACGTACCTTACTACTGCTTCCACGATGTTGATGTTTCACCGGAAGGCGACTCGCTGAAGACCTACCGTGATAACTTTGCGGTAATGACCGATAAACTGCTGGCAAAACAGCAGGAAACCGGGGTGAAACTGCTGTGGGGCACCGCCAACTGTTTTACCCATCCCCGCTATGGCGCGGGTGCCGCCACCAGTCCTGATCCGGAAATTTTTGCCTGGGCTGCCAGCCAGGTGTGCAGCGCCATGCAGGCAACGCAAACGCTCGGCGGTGAAAACTACGTGTTGTGGGGAGGCCGTGAAGGTTATGAAACCCTGCTGAATACCGACCTGCGCCAGGAGCGTGAGCAAATTGGCCGCTTTATGCAGATGGTGGTCGAGCATAAACACAAAATCGGCTTCCAGGGCATGCTGCTGATTGAGCCAAAACCGCAGGAGCCGACCAAACATCAATATGATTATGATGTGGCAACGGTATATGGCTTCCTGAAACAGTTTGGCCTGGAGAAAGAGATCAAAGTCAACGTGGAAGCCAACCACGCCACGCTGGCCGGTCACTCGTTCCACCATGAAATTGCCACCGCGATTGCCTTGGGGATTTTTGGTTCGGTGGATGCCAACCGTGGGGATATCCAGTGCGGCTGGGATACCGACCAGTTCCCGAACAGCGTCGAAGAAAATGCACTGGTACTCTACGAGATCATCAAAGCGGGCGGATTCACCACCGGCGGCTTAAACTTTGATGCCAAAGTGCGGCGTCAGAGCACCGATAAATATGACCTGTTCTACGGTCACATTGGCGCGATGGATACTATGGCGCTGGCACTGAAAGTCGCGGCGCGGATGGTGGCTGATGGCGAGCTGGATAAACGCGTGGCGCAGCGCTACAGCGGCTGGAACGGTGAGTTTGGTCAGCAGATCCTGAAAGGGGAATTCTCCCTGGCGTCGCTTGCTCAGCATGCCCAGCAACAGCAATTTAATCCGCAGCACCGCAGTGGACGTCAGGAACAACTGGAAAACCTGGTGAATCATTACCTTTTTGATTTTTAACCTTTCAGGAGAACAGCATGGTTATCGGGATCGATTTGGGCACCTCGGGCGTTAAGGTCGCGTTGCTGGATACGCAAGGGCAGGTGCTTGCCGTGGAAAGCGCGCCGTTGCAGGTGTCGCGCCCGCATCCTTTATGGAGCGAGCAGGATCCCGAAAGCTGGTGGCTGGCAACCGATAAGGCAATGCAGGCGCTGGCGCAGCGACATGACCTTGGTCATGTGCAGGCGATGGGTCTGAGCGGCCAGATGCATGGTGCGACGCTGTTAGATGCGCAGCAACAGGTGCTACGTCCGGCGATCCTGTGGAACGACGGACGCAGCAGTGAGCAGTGCCGCCAACTGGAGCAGCAGGTGCCGGATTCACGCACCATCACCGGTAACCTGATGATGCCCGGCTTCACGGCACCCAAGCTGTTATGGGTGCAGCAGCACGAGCCGGAAATTTTCACCCGCGTCGCTAAGGTTTTGCTACCAAAGGATTATCTGCGTTGGCGCTTAAGCGGCGACTTCGCCACGGATATGTCGGATGCGGCGGGGACGATGTGGCTGGATGTGGCCCAGCGTGACTGGAGCGATAAATTGCTTCATGCCTGTGGCCTGCATCGTAGCCAGATGCCAACGCTGTTCGAGGGCAATCAGGTAACCGGTACGCTCCGACCCGACATCGCCAGCCGTTGGGGGATGCAGCCAGTGCCACTGGTGGCGGGCGGTGGTGATAATGCCGCCGGGGCGGTGGGTGTTGGCATGGTTGAGCCGGGGCAGGGGATGCTGTCGCTCGGTACCTCCGGCGTCTACTTCCTCGTGAGTGATGGTTATCTCAGCAACCCACAGCGCGCGGTACACAGTTTTTGCCATGCGTTGCCACAGCGCTGGCATCTGATGTCGGTGATCCTCAGTGCGGCCTCCTGTCTGGACTGGGCGGCCAAACTCACCGGCTGCGAAGATGTACCACAGCTTTTGGCTGAAGCTGAACGGGCGAGCAGCGATGTCTCACCGGTCTGGTTTTTGCCTTATCTCTCGGGTGAGCGCACGCCGCACAACAATCCACAGGCGCAGGGGGCATTTTTTGGCCTGACGCATCAGCATGGCCGGCCGGAACTGGCGCGAGCGGTGTTGGAAGGGGTGGGATTTGCCCTGGCGGAGGGCATGGATGCGGTACATGAATGTGGCGTCCAGCCAAAGACGGTGATGTTGATTGGCGGTGGCGCACGTAGCGCTTACTGGCGACAAATGTTATCGGATATCAGCGGGTTGACGCTGGATTATTGTCATGGTGGTGAAGTCGGCCCGGCACTGGGGGCGGCACGCCTGGCGCAGTTGGCCGTCGATGCCAGCAGCGAACTGCCCACACCGGAACTGGCGCAACGCCATCAGCCGGATATGGCTCGCCATCAGGCTTATCAACCACAACGTGAGGTATTCGCCCGGCTCTATCAGCAACTGAAGCCGTTGATGTCCTGATACGTCAGCATGATGGCCGGAATTGGCATGGGTCTGGCAGTAAAGTCAGCTAAGATAGGCTCTGGCGTCGCGTTCGTCTTTCCGTAGCGGCGCGATTTATCGCGCGTGTTTTGCCGACAGCGTGTTTGGAAATGCGTGATAAATCGCGCCGCTACGGGTTTAATGCGGGACGTAAACGGAACCAACCGGAGTATACCCATGCCGCAACCCGTATTTTTCCTGACGTTACCCGGCGTTATGGTGCTTGATCTCACCGGCCCGGCCGAAACCTTCCAGTTGGCTGGCGGCCACTTCTCGCTGCATTACATCGGCCCGGAAGCCAGCGTGCTCGGCTCCACCCACATGACCATCAGCAATATCGCGCCACTGCCCGAACAGTTACCGGCTAACAGCCTGTTGGTGGTGCCCGGTGTGCATGATTCGCGTACCTGCTATGACACCCCGGCGGCGACGCTGGCGCGTGACTGGCTGCGGCAGCAACGGGCGGATATTGAAGCCCAGCGCATCACCCTGGTCTGTGTCTGCTCCGGTTCATTGCTGGCGGCACAGGCGGGATTGCTGGATGGTGTGCTGTGCACCACCCATCATGAAGTGCTGCCGCGTTTGCAGGCGGCGGCCCCGGCGGCGCGGGTAAAAGAGAATCGCGTATTTATTGAAGATGGCGGCATCTGGACCAGCGCCGGGATCACTGCGGGTATTGATCTCGCGCTGCATCTGATTAACCGGCTATGCGGAGCGCGTCAGGCGCTGGCGGTGGCACGCGAGATGGTGGTGTGGTTCCGCCGTTCCGGTGATGATCCGCAACTCTCGCCGTGGCTGCGCTACCGTAATCACCTGCACCCGGCGATTCATCGCGCGCAGGATGTGATGATTGCCCATCCTGAACATGACTGGTCATTACCGGCACTGGCCGAGCGTGCCCATGTCAGCGAGCGGCATCTGACGCGTCTGTTCCGCCAGCATCTCGGCATCAGCGTGCGCGAATATCACGAGCAACTGCGGCTGGTGATTGCCCGGCAACGCCAGCAACAGGGCGAAGCTGCGGAAAAAGCCGCGCTGGCGGCCGGTTTCTCTTCTGCACGACAGTTGCGTCGTGCCAGGGAGCGCTGGGACGATCAACTCACCAGATGATGTTTATCTACCCGTTTAAGCAACATCGCCAGTAACAAGCTGCCGATTAGCGTTACGCCAAACACCCAGGGAAGATCAATCCACGGTTGTGCCATATCGTCGTAATGATTGGTGCGCAGGAAATGGATAAACAGCGCGTGAAAGCCGTAAATGGGCAGGGAATAACGCGCTATGGTAGCTAAAATTGGCAAACTACGGCGATTGAGGACATTTTTGCTCAAGATCAGCACGCTGATGGCGGCAATAAACACCAGCGGCCCGCAGTAGAGATACCAGGTATCATTGAAGGCTCCGTTTATGCGCAGCATCTGTTTGGTGCCGAGCGCAATCCCCGCCACACAGGCAATAAACGCCAGCGCCGCCAGCCCGGTTATGCCGCGTTTTTCTGTGTTCATACAGCCAATCGCCCGTCCCAACAGCGCGTATAACAGGTAATAAATACTGTCGCCGCTGACATACAAATTGACCGGCAACCAATGGAACGAGCCAACCGACTGGTTGATGGTATTGGGATTGGCGAGCACCACCAGTACCACCACCAGTAGCGCGACATAGCGTGGTGGCACATTTTTTACCTGAATCAACGGTGACAGCAGGTAAATACCGATAATCGCAAAGAAAAACCACAGGTGATAAAACACCGGTTTCTGCAACAATTTCAGCAGCGACCGCCCTTCGCTGATCGGCGTCAGCCAGGTGATATACGCCAGCGCCACCGCGCTGTAGAACAGCAGGCACAACACGATGCGCAGCAAATGCCGGCCTTGTGCGCTGCGCTCACCAAAGAACAGATAGCCTGAGATCATAAAGAACAGCGGCACGCAGACGCGCGAAGCGGAATTGAGCAGGTTGGCGACGTCCCAACTGATGCCGGTTACCGCCAGCGGCCCGGTGATGTACCAGGTGGTGGTATGAATGACGATCACCATCAGGCAGGCGATGGCGCGTAAGTTGTCGATCCAGTATATTTTTTGCGACATAGCTTCCCCGTGCGCAGAGCGTCCTGGTGGAGAAGGGTAGTCAGCGACCGGCGCGCCAACAACCTTTGGGCCTGAAATTCAGAGCCATCTGGCTGCTGGCGCGTTTACGGTTAATCACGCACGAGGAATTTTTCGATCACCGCTTCGTTCGGCTCCACGCCCAGGCCGGGTTCGGAAGGCAACCAGGCGTAGCCATCAGCGATGCGCACCGGATTTTTCGCCAGCGAACGGCTGATCTCACCCGGTTCGACGCAATATTCCATCACCAGCGCATTCTCAATCGCGCACAGGAAATGCAGCGAGGCGGCGGTGTTGATATCGGTGGTGAAGTTGTGATTGCACACCTTACGACCGCGACTGTGCGCATAGCTGGCAATTTCCATCGCCTGGGTAAAGCCGGTGCGCGTCAGGTCAATCTGCACAATATCGATACCGCCTTCGTCGATCAGGCGCTGGAAGCCCACCACTGAGCACTCCTGTTCGCCTGCCGCAATGTGCTGCTGGCAGGCTGCCGAGACCTGACCGTAACCGGCGTAGTTGTCCGGGTGCAGCGGTTCTTCAATCCAGAACAGGTTCAGATGCTCATAACGCTGACCACGACGGATGGTGGTTTTGGCATCCCACACATGGCCGACGTCCAGCATCAGATCCACGCTGTCGCCCATCTCGCGGCGCAGCGCTTCCAGATAGCGTAAATCCAGCGCTTCATCGGTGCCAAACGGCTCCCAGCCAAATTTCACCCCGGTATGGCCGGTATCGATAGCGTGCTTCGCTCGCGCCACGGTGTCGGCCACGCTGAACTGGAACATATTCGAGGAGTAGACGCGCATTTTGTCGCGCAGCGCGCCGCCCAGCAGCTCGACAATCGGTTTACCCAACGCTTTACCTTTGATATCCCACAGTGCGATATCAATGCCCGCCATCGCCTGCAACACGGCACCGCTGCGGCCATAGTAGATGGTGGCGCGATGCATTTTTTTCCACAACCGTCCGGTTTCCAGCGGGTTTTCACCGATCAGCAGCGATTTCAGGCCGGTGACCATGGTGTGGGAATAGGGGGCTTCGATGATGGCTTTGGTGACATAGGGGCTGCCATCCACCTCGCCCCAGCCGGTAATCCCGGCATCGGTGGTGATTTTAATCAACAACGCATCCTGTGAACTGTCGGTGCGCTGTTCAATGACCGGGAGGCGCAGGTAAAACGCCTCGACGTTGGTAATCTTCATCGTGGTTATCCTGGTGTAAAAGCAAAAAAGGCGTCAACCGGCGCTGGAACGTTGCTGTCGGCGCTGCGAAATAATGGTTTCGTAGTCCACATCCAGAGCCTGAATGCGGATATGGTTTTCAATCTCGTCGGTCATTTTGGCGATATCGCCTTCCGCGAACACGTTAATCAGCCGCTGATGCTCTTCGATAATGTCGCTCATCGATTTGCCCATGGTGGAGAGGCCGAAAATCACCGTAAGCTGGCGCGCAATCGACTCCCACAAATTGCTCAACACCGGGTTCTGGGCAAAGCTGCACAGCGTGCGATGGAAATCGGTATCCGCTGAGGCAAAGCCATACACATCCTCGCGTTGCATCATCATCTGCATAGCGGCGACGCCCTGGTACAACTGGGTGAGCTGCGCGGCGCTGTTGCGCCCGGCTTCAATCGCCCGGCGGCAGGCCAGCGTTTCCAGTGGAATTCGCACATCGATAATCTGCTCCAGCCGCTGATGGGAGATCTCCATCAGACGAATACCTTTGTACGGTTCGCTGGTCACGATGCCCTGACTTTCGAGAATGCGCAGCGCCTCGCGGATAGGGACGCGGCTCATGCCAAGTTTCGCCACCAGGTCCGGCTCGGCAATGCGGTCCCCGGGCAGAATCAGGCCGCGTGAGGCGGCGCTAAGAATGGCATCTACTGCATGATCGACCAGGGTACGCGGGCGCGCCGCGTTCCAGCTGTTTTCGGTCTGTTCTTCCAGTGCCAGTGGGGCGCTGTTTTTATTACGGGTCGACTTTCCTGCCATGGTAATCATCCTGTTTATGCCTGACGGGTCACGAACTGACCAAAGCCAGGTTCAACCTGTATCTGGGAATCCTGGTAAACGGTGACGCCACGAATGAGCGTGCGCACCACTTTACCCTGACAGCGCATGCCTTCAAATGCGCTCCATTTGCCCAGGCCCTGGAAATTTTCCCCGCTCACCGTCCAGCTCTGGCTGGCGTCGTAAAACACCAGGTCGGCATCAAAGCCCGGCGCGATGGCCCCTTTTTTGCCCCACAGTCGGAAGGCTTTGGCCGGACCGCTGGCGGTCATGCGGGCAAACTCGGTCAGCGGCAGGCCACGGTCGATATGCGCCGCGCTGAAGAACATCGGGCTGAGGGTTTCCACCCCGGTCAGGCCCATACCGGCATCCCAGATGCTGAATTCACCGGCCAGTTTCTGCTCCGGCGTGTAGGGGCAATGGTCGGAAGCGATCATGTCGATATCGCCCCGCAGCAGCACCTGCCACAGCGCATCGACGACCGGACGTGGACGAATCGGCGGGCCGCAGCGGGCATTGGGACCGATGCGCACCAGATCTTCCTCATCAAGAATCAGGTAGTGCGGGCAGGTTTCGAAGCTGGCGCGCACGGTCTCTTTGGCGGCGATGATGGTTTCGGCGGCGCGTGCCGAGCTGACATGGACGATATGGCAGCGCGCGCCGGTTTCTGCGGCAATCGCCAGCACGCGTCCTACCGCTTCAATCTCGGCAATTTCTGGCCCGGCCAGCGCATGGGCGCGGATATCTTTACGCCCGGCGCGGCGTAGTTCGCTACCTGCGCCAATCAGAATGTCGTGGTTCTCGGCATGCACGCCGATCAAACCGTCGAAGGTCGCCAGTTCACGCATGGCGCGCAGCAGGCCGTCATCGTCAAGGCGCGGTAACCCTTTCGCATCCGTGGCATCACCATTCGGCGCGCCGCTACAGAGAAAGGCTTTGAATGCCAGTGCGCCCGCCTGATCCAGCGCGGCCAGTTCGTGGACGTTGCGACCATCCAGCCCGGCCCACATGGCGTAATCCACCGAGCAATTCTCAGCCAGCCAACTGCGTTTGGCGGTAAAGCTGGCGAGCGACGTGGCGGGCGGTAACGAGTGGGGCATTTCGACGATAGTGGTCACGCCATGCGCCGCCGCGCCGCGTGTGCCTTCGCGCAGTTCCTGTTCGGGGAAATCATGCGAGCCAGTGAAGTGGGTGTGTACGTCAATCGCCCCCGGCAGCACGATCAGACCGCTGGCATCAATCAGGTTATCCACCGTGCCGTCGTAAGCACCTGGCGTCAGAATGCCACTGATTTTTCCTGCTTCGATTAACAGGTCTGCCGGTGCGGCACCGCTTTCTGTCACCACCAGGCCGTTGATAATTAACTGTTTCATGATTCTGCTCCTGCCTGGGTCACCAGCGCGTCATAAGGTACGGGCTGAGAAGGATCGAGCCAGCCGATAGCGCCGAGTAACTGACTGAAGTGGTCAAATTCGGCGCGCGGGATGCGGCTATCCGGCGCAAACACCTGCGCCTGCTGATAGGCCGCCAGCCCGCTGACCAGCGCAGCAAACCGATAATCGGGATACCAGGGTTTCACCCGCTCAGCGAGGCGAGTGGCGTCATGCTGCGCGATCCACGCCAGCGCCTGTTGTGTTGCCGTAGCAAAGGCGGCAAAGGCTTCTGCTTTCTCGTGCAGTACATCGCTGCGGGCGATATAGGCGCTCCACGGCACCCTGCCGCACAGGCCCGCCAGGCTGGTCACGCTCGCCAGTTGTCCACGGGTGATGGCAGGCGCGAGCGCATGCATGGCGTGCAACGCGTAATCCACCTCGCCCGTTGCCACGGTCGCAAAGTCATCTTCGGCATTGCCGCTGCCGGGCAGGATGCTGACATCCTCCAGCAGGCCATGTTGGGCCAGCAGCCAGCGAAAGGTCAGGCTGGCGGTGCCGACGTTACCCACATCCAGTACCCGCTTGCCACGTAAATCGCGCAGTTGAAAATCGGGCTGGGGTCGGGCCGCCGCGAGAAACCACGGGTTGGCGGCGACCGAGGCGCAGAAGCACTGCAACTCGGCACCGTGCTGCTGGTAATGCTTCATCACCACCATCGGGCCGCCGAGGGTTAAATCAGCCTCACGACTCAGCACCGCAGGCACCTGGCCGCCCTGAATGGTATGTCCACCGGATTTGCTGGTGGTGAAGGAGACTTTCAGCCGCTGCGCGGCATACAGGCCGAGACTTTCTGCCAGATAGTGGGCGCAGTAATAAATCCGTGATTCGCTGGCATCGCCCTGATTGAAAATTAAGTGATGCATCAGTCACGCGCCTCCGTGACAAAACTGCCGTTGAGCGCGCTCATGTCGCTGACCCCGCACCAGTGGCTGATGGCGCTGATGGAGTTGATCCAGCCGGAAAGCAGGTCAAACACCGCTGTCTCTCCGCCAGTGACCAGCGCGGTGATAACCGGGCGCACGCTCAGTGATAAGGTTGCACCGAGGCAGCGTGCGACCACGGCATCGCTGCCGCTGCGGATACCGCCATCCAGCAGTAGTGGCAGGCGCGTCACCGCCTGCAAATCGGGTAACTGATCGACCGGTGTCACCCAGCGCGCGCTCTGGCGCAGGCCGATGTTGGAGGCGATCAGGCCACTCACGCCGTGCGCCGCTGCCGGGGCGGCATCATCATGATGCAACACGCCTTTCAGTAGCAGCGGCAGACCGCGATCGGCGCAGTGCGTTGCCACTTCATCAATCTGTTGCCAACGCCATACCGGAAACGCCGGCAGCGGTTCCACTCCGGGTTGCGTGCCGCCGATGGTGTGCCAGCCGCGTTGTTTCAATGCATCGCCGACCGAGAACCCACCCGGCTGTAGGCCAGCGACCGGATGGACCGGTGCCAGCACCGTCAGCACGATCGCTTTAAAGTGGCTTTCTGCCGCTTGATCAATTAACGCTTTAATCCGCGCGACCTCACCTGCCGCACGCAGTTGCAGCCAGCAGCGGTCATACTCCGCACCAATCTGCGCCAGCGGCGTCACCGTCTCTTCGGAGATCACCAGCGGCAGTTGCAGACGTTTGCAGGCGCGGGCAATTGGCAGCAAACCCTCTTCATGGAAAATACGGTCTCCGGCAAAGGCTCCAACCCCAATGGGGGCCGCCCATGTCTGGTTCAACAGGGTGATGTGCGTGTCGATGCTTTCGTTGCCCTGCAATACGCGCGGCAGCAGGCGAAAACGGCGCAACGCCAGATGGTTGGCATCATTTTCGTCGCCAAAGGCATCCGCCGGTAGCCCCTGCATATAGCGAAACAACGGTTCACCGAGGCGCTCGCGCGCCGCGCGTTCAAACGGTAATTCAGGCGTTAGCATGCTGCGCCTCCGTGGCGTTTTCGTGTTCAAGGAAAGTGGCAAAGGCTGGCGTGGTCGGGTTTTTCAGGATCGCTGGTGGCCCTTCTTCAATCAGCGCGCCGTTTTGCAGAAACACCACGCGATCAGCGACGCCAGCGGCAAAAGCAATATCGTGGGTGCTGATGATCATGGTGATACCGGTTTGCGCCAGGCTGCGCATGGTCTGGTTCACTTCTCGCACCAGTTCGGGATCGAGCGCCGAGGTCGGTTCATCAAACAGCAGGATTTGTGGTTCGGCGGCGAGGGCGCGGGCAATGCCGACACGTTGCTTCTGTCCACCGGACAACTCATGCGGTAGCGAAGCCGCAAAATCACCAAGGCCGACCATTTTCAGTGCGCGCATCGCTTTGGCGCGTGCCACTTCCGGCTGCGCACCCTGGACGCGCAGCAAAATGCTCATCACGTTTTCCAGCGCGGTGAGGTGATCGAACAAAGCGAAGTGCTGAAACACAATGCCGATGCCTGATTTGGCGCGGTTAACGGGCAGGTGACGCTGCGCCAGCGGCTTACCGTTGGCATCGGTGCCCATAAAATGCCCTTCGGTCTGAATGGTGCCCTTCAGGCGCGGCGTCAGCGCCAGAATCGATTTCAGCAGCGTACTTTTACCGGAACCAGAACGGCCCAGTAGGACCACCACTTCGCCACGACGCACGGTGAGCGACAGGTCGTTCAGAACAGTTTTCCCGGCGTATTCGACGCACAGATTATCGATTTCCAGTACCGGCGCGGCGGTTTGCGTATCCCAACGGCGTTTCGGCAGGTGCATCGGCGTGATGTCGGCTTCCTGCGGCAGCGATGCCAGTCGGGCGCGGGCGCGACGGGCGCGTTCGTCGAGGTTATAGAATTTCTCCATCCACCACTGACCACCGGCCAGCAGCGTGGAGAGGATCAGATAGATACCGCCGGAAGCGACCAGCACCGGGATAAACAGGAAGTTTTGCGACACAATTGCCTGGCCGCGCATGGTCAGTTCATTGACGCCCACCACCGAGGCCAGCGAGGTGGATTTCAGCAGGCCAACGGTTTCGTTGCCCATCGTCGGCAGGATGGCGCGCAATGCCTGCGGGATCACCACATGGATCATCTCTTTGGTGCGCGAGTAACCAAACGCCTGCGCCGCCATGCTTTGGTCGCGATCGGTTGCCATAATGCCGCCACGAATGATTTCGGCGCAGAAGGCGGTTTCGTTAATCATCAATGCCAGCAGCGCGCTGGTGAACGGACTGAAGCGCAAGCCAAATTCCGGCAGCACGTTGTACAGCAGGATCAGTTGCAGCAGCACTGGGGTGCCGCGCAGGGTATAGATATAAATCTTCACCGGTAAGCGAATAAACAGATACTTAGAGGTGCTGGCCAGCGCCAGAAAAAAACCAATCACAATGCCGCCCGCTAACGCGCCGACCAGCAGTTCAACTGCGATCACGGCGCCCTGCCAGAGATAAGGCAGGGTTAAATATTTTAAGAAATCATCCACCACAATATCTCCGGCAGGCTTTCAGGAACGTAATTAACCGCGTGCAACCACCGGGCGTTCGGCGCTGCTGCCCTGGCCCCAGTATTCGAGCAGTTTTTTCTGTGCGCCGCTTTCCTGAATTACCTTCATGGCATCCAGCACCGCGCTGCGCAGCGTGGCGTTATCTTTGGCAATCGGGAAGCCCACCATAATTGGCAGATCCACGGTGAAGGCGCTGTCCAGCGTGCCATCAGCTTTGGCGATGGCGCGGGCTGAACCGGCTTCGGTCAGGTAAACGTCGGCACGACCGCTTTTCACTGCCTGGATGCTGTTGTCGGTGTTCTGCACCATCAGCATGCTGACTTCTGGTTTCCCGGCGGCGGTGCATTTGGCGCTCTGCTCTGGCACCAGTTTGTTGGCTTCATAGGTGCCAGCGGCAGCGGCGACGGTTTTGCCACACAGATCATCAACGCTGTTGATTTTCTTCGGGTTACCTTTGGCGACCACGGAACCATCCTGCACCTGTACCGACGCAACGAAGGCGATCTGCTTCAGGCGTTCATCGGTGACGTACAGCATCGGGCCGATATCAGCCCGGCCACTGGCGATGGAGGTCAGCAGCACGTTGAACGAACCGTTCTGGTAGCTGTGTTTTGCGCCGAGACAACTGCTGATACGTTCGAACAGCGAAGGATCAAGACCTTCAATGATGCTGGGATCTTTCTCTGACGGCGCTTCAAACCCTTTGGTGTAGCCACCAAGGCCAACCACCAGATCTTTGCCTTTCAGTGACGGATATTTGGTTTGCAGCGTTTTGCACTGCGTCATGGCGGCGAAGTCGCTGGCGGTGGGTTTGATCGGATCAGTGGCCGCATGGGCGCTGGACAGGCCAGCCAGCAAAGTGCCGGTAAGGCCAGATAACAACAAAGCGAGGCGTGCAAATTTCATAATAAGGTTCCCCTGGTGCATGGTGAATGGTTAAGCGATGACCTTCTGATTTATGAACTTTTTGGTGCTGTTTTAAATTCGCGCGATAAATCGCGCCGCTACGCGTAAAATTCCCCATGTTTTGTAGCGGCGTGATTTATCACGCGTCCTTTAATATCCGCGAGCGACATCCACCTGATTACGCAGCGCCCGACCACTGCGGAAGCGCACCAGGTTATCGATAAACACCTCAAGGCAACCCTCAAGGTAAGCGGCGTGATCGTCGAGGCTACAGTGCGGCGTCATCACCACACCGGGGGTGTGCCACAGCGGGTCGTCAGTGGGGAGCGGTTCCTGCGGATAGACATCCAGTACCGCGCCTGCCAGTTCGCCCGCGTTTAACTTCTCGCGCATCGCGTTGTAATCAAACACATCGGCGCGACCAACAATCACAATCCCCGCCCGCTTCGGCAGCAGGTCGAGACGGCGACGATCCAATAACCGGCGGGTTTGCGCCGTCAGTGGCAGCGTTGATACCAACACATCCACCTGCGGCAGCACTTCATCGATGGCATCGATGCTGATGCAGCGTTCCACCGGAGCGCTACATTCGCCGCTGCGCGTGACGCCAACCACGCGATAACCCTGCGCCGTCAGCAACCGGGCCGCTGCGGAGCCGATGCCGCCCACACCCAGCAGCAGCACGGTTTTGCCCCGCGCACAGCCACCGAAGCTCGGACGCCATAACCGCTGGGCCTGATCCTGAAGAAATCCAGGGATGCCGAAGTTAAACATCAGCGCCGCCATCAAAATAAATTCCGCGCCTTTGTCGCCATGTACCCCCGAGGCGTTGGTCAGCGTCACGCCTTGTGGCAAATGAGGCAGCCACTGCTCGACACCCGCTGACATCACCTGTACCCAACTGAGGCGAGGGGCTGCGAACTGGTCGAGCGCCAGCTTGCGCCCGGCCCACAGAATGTCGACATTCGCGAGGAAGGTGGCGCTGTGCGTGGCGTCGCTGTTTTCGGTCAGCGTGAAGTGGCTCCGCAGTTGCGGGTGTGTCTCCAGCCGCTGACGCAGCAGTTCAACGGGGAGTTGCAGTGCATCCGGGCCGTTGGCATCGTTTTCAATATGGATATGCATCGCCGCTCCTTAACGCATCGCGGTGACTTCCATCTCGACCAGCAGGTCAGGATGGTTGAGCTGAATGCCGACGGTGGCGCGCGCCGGGAACGGGAACGAGAAAAATTCGCTGTACGCCTCGTTCATGGCGGCAAAGGTGCTGAGGTCGGTGAGAAAAATGGTCACGCGCACCACGTTGTCGAAAGTCATCTGCGCGGCGCTTAACAGGTCGCCAACATTCTTCAACACCTGACGGGTCTGGCTGGCGATATCGTTACCGATGATCTGGCCGCTATAGGGATCAATCGCGACCTGGCCGGAGATAAACAGCATCGGCTCATGCAATACGGCGGCAGAGAGCGGTGCTGGCCCCATCGGGCGGTCATTGGCATTCATGCCGGGATAGGCAATCGCGGTTTTCATGGTCAAATTCTCATCAAATTCGTTTCACCGCAATTTCGTATACGATTATACAAGTGTCAATGTGCGATTTTTGACCATGAGGTAAAAAAGGTGATGCGCGTCACGAAGTGACACAGATGTGATTTGTGTTTATCTGTATGATTTTAAATTATTAAAATCGGTTTTTGGGCGGGATATAATGGCGTGTCTGTAATCGTATACGATTTTCTTATTGTTGCGTTTTGACGGTTTTTACCCGCGATGCCACCGTCAGGATTTCCGGCTGCACATTGCGCGACCAAAGGGTATACTGTCGCACTCTTTTTTAATCCACCCGTATCGCGTGCGAATTCAACATGCAAAAGTTTGATACCAAGACCTTTCAGGGCCTGATCCTGACCTTGCAGGATTACTGGGCGCGTCAGGGCTGCACCATCGTCCAACCGCTGGACATGGAAGTGGGCGCTGGCACCTCTCACCCGATGACTTGCCTGCGCGCATTAGGGCCAGAGCCCATTGCTGCTGCTTATGTGCAGCCGTCACGTCGTCCGACCGATGGACGCTACGGTGAAAACCCGAACCGTTTACAGCACTACTACCAGTTCCAGGTGATCATCAAACCTTCACCGGACAACATTCAGGAGCTGTACCTTGGGTCGCTGAAAGAGCTGGGTATCGATCCGACCGTACACGACATTCGCTTCGTGGAAGACAACTGGGAAAACCCGACGCTGGGTGCCTGGGGTCTTGGCTGGGAAGTGTGGCTCAACGGCATGGAAGTGACGCAGTTCACCTACTTCCAGCAGGTGGGCGGCCTGGAGTGTAAGCCGGTGACTGGCGAGATCACCTACGGTCTGGAGCGTCTGGCGATGTATATCCAGGGTGTGGACAGCGTTTACGATCTTACCTGGAGCGACGGCGCGCTGGGCAAAACCACCTACGGTGATGTGTTCCACCAGAACGAAGTGGAGCAGTCAACTTACAACTTCGAATACGCTGATGTGGACTTCCTCTTCACCTGCTTCGAGCAGTACGAGAAAGAAGCGCAGCACCTGCTGGCGCTGGAAAAACCACTGCCGTTGCCGGCGTATGAGCGCATCCTGAAAGCCGCGCACAGCTTTAACCTGCTGGACGCGCGTAAGGCGATCTCGGTCACCGAGCGTCAGCGCTACATTCTGCGCATTCGCACCCTGACCAAAGCCGTGGCAGAAGCCTACTACGCCTCCCGTGAGGCGCTGGGCTTCCCGATGTGCAATAACAACAAGTAAGAGGCAGCCATGACCGATAAAACTTTCCTGGTGGAAATTGGCACCGAAGAGTTGCCTCCGAAAGCGCTACGCAGCCTGGCGGAAGCCTTTGCTGCGCACGTTACCGCTGAACTGGATGCCGCCGGACTGGCGCATGGTGAGGTGAGCTGGTTTGCTGCTCCGCGTCGTCTGGCGCTGAAAGTGGCAAGCCTGGCGGCCGCACAGCCGGATCGCGAAGTTGAAAAACGTGGCCCGGCTATCGCCGCTGCGTTTGATGCTGATGGCAATGCCACCAAAGCCGCTGAAGGCTGGGCGCGTGGTAACGGCATCACCGTTGATCAGGCCGAGCGTCTGAGCACCGATAAAGGCGAATGGCTGGTATATCGTGCGCAGGTGCAGGGCGAAAGCGCCCAGACGCTGCTGCCTGCGATGATCGCGACCGCGCTCAGTAAGCTGCCGATCCCGAAACTGATGCGCTGGGGTGCCAGTGACGTGCAGTTTGTGCGTCCGGTGCACACCGTTACGCTGCTGCTGGGTGATGAGCTGATCCCGGCTACCATTCTCGGAATTCAGTCCGATCGCGTGATCCGTGGTCACCGTTTTATGGGCGAGCCAGAAATTACCCTCGACCATGCCGATCAGTACCCGCAACTGCTGCTGGAACGCGGCAAGGTCGTGGCGGATTACGCGGCCCGTAAAGCACAGATCAAAGCCGATGCCGAGCAAGCGGCGCTGAAGCTGGGCGGCAATGCTGACCTGAGCGACAGCCTGCTGGAAGAAGTGACTTCGCTGGTGGAGTGGCCAGTGGTACTGACCGCCACGTTCGAAGAGAAGTTCCTCGCCGTACCGGCAGAAGCACTGGTGTACACCATGAAAGGTGACCAGAAATACTTCCCGGTTTACGCCAACGACGGCAAATTGCTGCCGAACTTCATCTTCGTTGCCAACATTGAATCCAGCGATCCGCAGCAGATTATCTCCGGTAACGAGAAGGTGGTGCGCCCGCGTCTGGCCGATGCCGAGTTCTTCTTCAATACCGACCGCAAAAAGCGTCTGGAAGATCATCTGCCGCGTCTGGAAACCGTGCTGTTCCAGAAAGAGCTGGGTACGCTGCGTGATAAAACCGACCGTATTCAGGCGTTGGCTGGCTGGATTGCCGCGCAAATCGGTGCTGATGTGAATCACGCGACCCGTGCTGGCCTGCTGTCCAAATGCGACCTGATGACCAACATGGTGTTCGAGTTCACCGACACCCAGGGTGTGATGGGCATGCATTACGCGCGTCATGATGGCGAAGCGGAAGATGTGGCGGTGGCGCTGAATGAACAGTACCAACCGCGCTTTGCCGGTGATGCACTGCCGTCCAACCCGGTTGCCTGTGCCGTAGCGATTGCCGACAAAATGGATACCCTGGCGGGCATCTTCGGGATTGGTCAGCACCCGAAAGGCGATAAAGATCCGTTCGCGCTGCGCCGTGCTGCGCTGGGCGTGCTGCGCATTATCGTGGAGAAGAACCTGCCGCTCGATCTGCAAACCCTCACCGAGGAAGCCGTGCGTCTGTACGGCAGCAAGCTGAGCAATGCGAAGGTGGTGGATGATGTGATCGACTTTATGCTGGGTCGTTTCCGTACCTGGTATCAGGAAGAAGGCCACAGCGTGGACACCATTCAGGCGGTGCTGGCGCGTCGTCCGACTCGTCCGGCAGATTTCGATGCCCGCATGAAGGCGGTTTCGCACTTCCGTACGCTGGAAGCGGCAACCACGCTGGCAGCAGCCAACAAGCGTGTTTCCAACATTCTGGCGAAATCGACTGAAACCCTGAACGACAGCGTGCAGGCTTCGTTGCTGAAAGAGAACGAAGAGATCCAACTGGCAACCTTCGTGACGGCCCTGAGCAGCAAACTGCAACCGTACTTCGCAGAAGGCCGCTATCAGGATGCGTTGATTGAACTGGCGCAACTGCGTGAATCGGTCGATAACTTCTTCGACAAAGTGATGGTCAACGCGGATGACCAGGCGGTACGTATTAACCGTCTGACGCTGCTGGCCCAACTGCGCGAGCTGTTCCTGCAAGTGGCGGATATTTCGCTGTTGCAGTAACGCGAGCCAGGTTGTTACTAAAAGGGACGAGAAATCGTCCCTTTTGTTTTTCCGTAGCGGCGCGATTTATCGCGCGATTTTTTGTTCTGTACATTAATTGCGCGATAAATCGCGCCGCTACGAAATTGCGTGTTCGGAGGAACAGGCGTTAAACAACCGCGCATCGCGCAGCAGGTGCTCATTGCCGCGACGGCGGGTAAAACCGCTGCGATCAAAGAATTCCAGAATCTGCACCGCCACTTTACGCCCGGTGCCAAGCTGGTTACGGAAATCGGCGGTGGTGGTGCTGCCGCCCAGCGCAGCGCGTTGGCGAATCAGATCGGCGAAGATCTGGATCTGGTCGCTGCGGTAGTAGCGATCACGCACGATCGCCGTGATATGACCGAGCCGTGCCGCAGTCAGCAGCAGGGCGCGAACCGTCAGTTCATCCTGCCGGAGTGCGGAGGCAATATCCCGCACCCAAAGTGGCTGGTCGGCAAACAGCGGCCCAGCCTGCTGCCATAACATCTCTTCCTGCGGGTTAAAGCGCGGTTCGAAGTTGGGGAGGTGCAACCAGCCGTGGCGTTGCTGAATCAGCCCCTGCGCCAGCATCTGCTCGATTAACGCCAGCACCAGCCCGGCCGGGGCCTGTGGCAGCGCAATGCGCCGCAGGCGATCGTGACCAATACCCGGTTGTTCCTGGTGCTGCTGGTGAAAATGCGCCAGCGCGTCGCACAATTGCTGCTGCCAGCGGCTGGCCTGTGCCGGGTCCATCAACGCATGATGTAAACGCACCGGGGCAATACGGGCGAGCAGGGCATCCATCGCGGTCGGGGTCAGCTGTCGCGCCCAGGCCAGTTCACTGCCGTCAGCCGGTTGATGCCTGAGATGGGCGCGCAGGTTGGTTTCATCATCATCAGACAGCGCCAGCTGCTCAAGCCAGGTCAGGTAATCGGGCTGGCGTTTACCGCGTTTTTTGCTGTTCAGCAGAATCACCCGTCCACCCGCCAGCGTGTGCTGCGCATTGCTGTCGCGAATGATCAGATGATCATTATCCGCCAGCCACAGTGGGGTGCTGAGAACCAGTTCTCCCAGCTGCTCGCTGAGTAAGGTTAAACGGCCAGTGACATGGCTGGCGGCGTGATGGACGTGTACCGGTTGAGACGCATTTTTCTGGGGGTGCAGCAGGTTAAGCGCTACCGTGAGTCGCGTGGTGCCCTGGTCCTGCTGCTGACTCAGCAACCAGTCACCTCGGGTGATTTGCGCTTTTTCCACCTCGCCAACAATATTTAAGGCGATACGTTGCCCGGCCTGCGCGTGACTCACGGCCTGGTTCTGCGCATGCAGGGCGCGCACGCGTACCGGTTGGTTGACGCCGGTCAGCCACAGGGTATCGCCGACGTGGACTTCTCCGGCCAGCGCCGTACCCGTCACCACCAGCCCGGTGCCCTTGAGGGTAAAAGCACGGTCGATGGCGAGGCGAAAACGGTAGCGGGGAGTAAACGGGGGTTCCGTCAGCCCAATCAGATGCAGGCGCAGGGCATCAATACCTTGCAACGTGGTGCTGCTGGTAACAAATTGCGCGGCATCAGGCCAGCCCAGCTGTTGCGTGAGCTGCGCGACCTGCTGCTGCACTTCGTCAATGCGTGCGCCATCGACCCGATCCGCTTTGGTCAACGCCACGCTAAGTGGCGGTTGCCCGGCGAGGCTCAGTAGCTGCAAATGTTCACGCGTTTGCGGCATCACGCCATCGTCACAGGCCACCACCAGCAACGCATGGTGGATGCCGCCGATGCCCGCCAGCATATTGGCGAGAAACTTCTCATGGCCTGGCACATCAATAAAACCGATCACCCGGCCATCGGGTTGCGGCCAGTAAGCATATCCGAGGTCGATGGTCATGCCTCGTCGTTGTTCTTCTGGCAGACGGTCAGCATTGATGCCGGTCAGCGCCTGTAGCAGCGCGGTTTTGCCATGATCAACATGTCCGGCGGTGGCGATGATCATGGCAGCAGATTCCGCAGAAAGGCGGTTTCATCTGTCAGGCAGCGCAAATCGAGCCACAGCTTGCCTTCCTGGAGACGGCCAATGACCGGCTGCGGCAGGGCGCGCCAACGTTGTGCCAGGGCGTGTAGCGTGCCGCCCTGACCGTCGCGTGGGCTGAAGGTAATAGCAACGCTGGGGAGACGTTCTACCGGTAGCGATCCGCTGCCGATTTGTGACGAACAAGGGGCGATAGCCAGCGAAAAATCCCCGCCAAACGTATTCTCCAGAGCAGGCAGCAGGCGTTCCGCCAGTTGCCGGATTTCCGCTGCGGGACGCGTCAGCAGGTGCAGCGTGGGTAGCGCAACCGCAAGATTCTCCGGGTGACGATAGAGTTGCAGTGTCGCTTCCAGCGCCGCCAGCGTCATTTTATCGACGCGTAGCGCACGTTTCAGTGGATGTTGTTGCAGTCGGGCGATCAACGCTTTTTTGCCGATGATGATCCCCGCCTGCGGGCCACCCAGCAGTTTGTCGCCGGAAAAGCTGACCAGGCTGACGCCCGCCGCTATCAACTGTTGCGGCATGGGTTCAGCGGGCAGACCGTATGCGGTCATGTCGATAAGCGAACCGCTGCCGAGATCGGTGATGACCGGCAACTGATGTTCTTCTGCCAGCGCCACCAGTTCAGCCTCGGACACCGCATGTGTGAAGCCCTGAATCTGATAATTGCTGGTATGAACTTTCATCAACAAGCCGCTATCGTCGGTGATAGCGGCGCGATAATCTTTTAAATGGGTGCGATTGGTGGTGCCGACCTCCACCAGCCGGCATCCGGCCTGGCGCATCACGTCAGGAATACGGAACGCACCGCCAATCTCCACCAGCTCACCACGGGAAACCACCACTTCACGCCCTGGTGCCAGGGTCGCCAGCATCAGTAAAACCGCCGCCGCGTTGTTGTTGACGATACAGGCGTCTTCCGCGCCAGTCAGTTCGCACAGCAGGGCGGCAACGGCGCGATCGCGATGACCGCGCGCGGCATCATCCAGCGCATACTCCAGCGTCACCGGCTGGCGCAGGCTGGCGGTGACAGCCGCGATTGCCGCATCGCTTAAACAGGCGCGGCCTAAATTGGTGTGCAGCACCGTGCCGGTCAGATTAAACACCGGGCGCAACGCGCTTTGGCGCTGTTGCTCACTGCGGCGCAGTGCTTCATCCGGCCAGTTAGCGTGCCAGGCGGGAAGTCCCTGATGTTGCTGGATATACTCGCGTGCTTCTTGCTGCATCGCGCGGAGCTGTCGGGTGGCAAAGGCGGTGCCTGCATCATCAATTAATGGCTGCAACGCGGGGTCGCGCAGCAGGCTATCAATGGCAGGCAGCTGACTAAACAGATTTTTCATTAAGCAGAACTTTTAACTGGAGGCCGGGACAGTGCGGGCAAAGCTCTCCCGCTTAAATAGCTTCTCTGCCAGTTTGATCAGTGCCGGACGATTGACGCACCAGTTCGGCACCACGCGGCGGAAATTAATGTAGCCAATCATGCAACCGGTGGCGATATCCGCCAGATTGAGGGTGTCGCTGTTGAGCAGATCGCCCTGAGCGGCAGCGATTTCCAGTGCATCCAGACCGCGCAGGATTTTTTCCCGGTTACGCAACAAAACCTCTTCGGATTGCTGATCTCCGGGGCGCATTTGTTCGCGTACAATCAGCAGGGCTGCATCGCTGATGCCGTCGGCCAGTTTTTCCAGTTGGCGGATTTGCAACGCGCGCCAGCGGTCATCAGGCAAAAGCTGAGGTGCTTCACCACGTAGCTCGATGGCTTCGGCGATGATCGCCGAGTCAAACCAGGTGAGCTTATTGTCATCAACCAGCGCCGGAACTTTACCCAGCGGATTGTAATGCGGCACATGGCTGTCAGCGTTCCACGGTGATTCGTTAACAAACTCGAAGACGATGCCCTTTTCCAGCATGATCACTGAAATTTTACGCACAAAAGGGCTGGTGTAGCTGCCAATCAGTTTCATCGAACGCCTCCGTGGTGTAGCGCGATTAATCGCGCGGTTTTTTTCGGGCACGGTTCACGATATTGCACGATAAATCGCGCCGCTACGATGCGCAGAAATATGTAAAACGCAGAATTACCCTTCGCCTGGAAACAAAAACGGGTTCAGGCTACTACGGGAAAACCCTTCCTGCTCCATCCGCGCATCCAGCACCAGTGAAGCCAGGTCGTCTGCCACTGGCTCCACCGCCGGATCTTTCTCCTGGTACAGCATCTTCAGGTAGGTGCCGCAATCGCCACAGCTTTCGGCTTTTATCGCCGCCATCTCGCTATCCAGCGACCAGTAATGCAGGTCACGCGTCTGCTCGCAATTAGAACATTTGCTGCGTACCACATACCATTCACTTTCGCACAGATTGCAATGCAGATAACGCAATCCCTGCTGACCGACATCCATATGTACCACGCTGGCAACCGGTACGCTGGCGCACACCGGACAGAACTGACGATGCTCGCCATATTCAGCATGGGCTTTACCCGGAATTAATGCCGCCATCTGCGCCCAGTAGATCGATAATGCCGCCCAGATAAACGGTGATTTATCGTTGCTGACCTGGGCGAAGTTACCTTCGAGCAGAGCAGTCGCCAGCGTCTCCAGTTCAGTCGCCGAGGCTTTCTCCAGATTCTCCAGCACCGCCAGCGCCTGACCGCTCATCTCTGGCTTCAGTTCGGCGATCAGCGAATGCAGTAGCCGTTGCCAGTGGGGATCGCGCGGGTAAGTGTGAATATCCAGCGGCGGGATGCCCTGTTCGGCACTTTGCGCCAGGCGGGCACGCAAATCGAGCTGGAGAGGATGGTCATACAGCACGATTTCCTGTGCCTGGGCGATCACGGCGGCAAAGCGCAGATAATCACCGAGCGGATTTTTCGCTGCCAGCTCGCGCAAACGGGCGGCCCGTCGGCTATACAAGTTTTTCAGCCGGGGGAAAAGTAACGGCGGAATGTTATCCGCCGTTTTCTTATCGCTTTTCTCCAGCTGGTCCTGCGGGATAATGCGAATACTCATCAGGGGCGTTTTTCCTGTTGTGTTTGGCGTTGGCGCTGCTCGCGATACCAGCGTGGGTGATGTTTCTTCGCCCACGCGGCAGGGACCCAACCTTCAACCATCGCGGTAATGGTGCCCTTAACCCACAAGGCAGCGTAGATATGCACCATAATCACGATAATCAGCGCCACGGCTGAGACCGAATGCACCACCAGTGCGGCGCGAATTAGCGGAATGGAGAAGGCACCGGCGAAGTATGGCCGCCAAATCACAATTCCACTCACCAGCAGCATGACTAAGCTGATGATAGCAGCCCAGAACACACACTTCTGCCCGAAGTTGTATTTGCCGGTATCACCGACCTCCTCATTGCGCACGATTTTGTGGATGTTTTTCGCCCATATGATGTCCTCACGGTTAATCAAATTCTGCCGCCAGTAACGTAAGAACATGATTAAAAAGGCAGCAAACATCACCACGCCAACAAAAGGATGCAGAATACGCGCCAGCTGCGGCGTACCCAAAACATGCATCAGCCAGTTAAACGACGGAAAAAAGAAACCTAAACCGCTGAGCGCAGCGAAGACAAAGCACAACGCCACAATCCAGTGATTGATGCGTTCCGGCGCGCTGTAGCGTACCAGGCGATCGCGCTTTTTCATCATTTTTCCTCCTCGTCCTCATCCACCCGGTTCGGCCCGACGCCGACGTAGTGGAACACCGCCGCCGCAAAGGTGGCAGCAAATCCCACCGCCGCCAGCGGTTTCCAGATGCCTTTCCAGAAGGTGACGGCGGAGCTGATGCTCGGGTTTTCCGGCAGGCCGTGGTAAAGCTGCGGTTTGTTGGCGTGGTGCAGCACATACATCACATGCGTACCGCCAACGCCTGCCGGGTCGTACAGCCCGGCATGGGCGTAGCCGCGTGTTTTCAGCTCCTCCACCCGTTCTCCGGCCAGGGTCTGCATATCCACTTTGCTGCCAAAATGAATTGCCCCGGTCGGGCAGGTTTTCACGCAGGCCGGTTCCTGACCGACGGTGACACGATCGACGCACAGCGTGCATTTATACACGCGGTTGTCCTCTTTATTGAGGCGCGGCACGTCGAACGGACAACCGGCGATGCAGTAACCGCAGCCGATACATTGCTCAGACTGAAAATCAACAATGCCGTTGGCGTACTGAATGATCGCCCCTTCTGAAGGACAAGCCTTCAGACAGCCAGGATCGGCGCAGTGCATGCAGCCATCTTTGCGGATCAACCATTCCAGCTTGCCGTTCTCTTCAACCTCAGAAAAACGCATTACCGTCCAGGACTTGGCGGTCAAATCCGCCGGGTTGTCATACACCCCGACGTTATGACCGATCTCGTCGCGGATGTCGTTCCACTCCGAACAGGCGACCTGACAGGCTTTGCAACCGATACAGGTGGTGACGTCGATTAACTTCGCCACCTCCTGCTGATGGTTGCGCGCCTGCGGTGGCGGCGTCACGCCGTTGGTGGCGGAGCGGCGGATAATGTCTTGCGATTGATAAGCCATCTTCGTTCTCCTTACACCTTCTCGACGTTAACCAGAAACGCCTTAAACTCCGGCGTTTGTGTGTTGGCGTCACCGACAAACGGCGTCAGGGTATTAGCGATAAAGCCTTTTTTCGCCACGCCCTGATAACCCCAGTGAATCGGGATACCGATGGTATCCACGGTTTTGCCATCTACCTGCAACGGACGCAGACGTTTGGTGACCACCGCTTTGGCCTTGATATAGCCGCGATTCGAGCTGACTTTCACCGTGTCGCCCTGGGCGATGCCGAGCTTGTTCGCCAGTACTTCACCGATCTCAACAAACTGTTCCGGTTGCGCGATGGCGTTGAGCCGCGCGTGTTTGGTCCAGAAGTGGAAATGCTCGGTGAGGCGATAGGTGGTGCCGACGTACGGGAACTGTCCGGCGTTGCCCATCGCCGCCAGATCGTCCTTGAACACGCGTGCCGCCGGATTCGACACCACATTGGGGTGCAGCGGGTTGGTGCCAATCGGCGTCTCAAACGGTTCATAGTGTTCCGGGAACGGGCCTTCCGCCATTTTGTCGAGCGCGAACAGGCGGCCCATGCCATCGGGCTGCATGATAAACGGCCCGACGTTGCTGCCCGGGGCGGCGGTGCTGTAGTCCGGGATATCCATCCCGGCCCACTTGCTGCCATCCCATTTCAGCAACTGACGTTTGGCATCCCACGGGTTGCCTTGTGGGTCGGCGGAGGCGCGGTTGTAGAGGATGCGACGGTTGAGCGGCCACGCCCAGCTCCAGTTCAGCGTGTTGCCAAGACCGGATGGGTCGGCGTTATCGCGTCGCGCCATCTGGTTGCCTTCCGGCGTCCAGCTCCCGGCAAAGATCCAGCAGCCGCTACTGGTGCTGCCGTCATCTTTAAGATGCGCAAAGGTACTGAGCTGCTGGCCTTTTTTCACCAGTAGGGTGCCTTTGTCATCCATGATATCCGCCAGCGCCTTGCCGTTGCTCTCCATCGCCACCTCTTCCGACGCCGGGTTTTCTGGCGTCAGGTAGTTCCAGGTCATGTTCAGCACCGGTTCCGGCGCGGCACCGCCTTCGCGCGCATACATCTCGCGCAGCCGCAGGTAGATGCCCGCGAGGATTTCACCGTCGTTGCGCGCTTCACCCGGTCCATCCTGACCTTTCCAGTGCCACTGCAACCAGCGACCGGAATTGACGATTGAGCCATTCTCCTCGGCAAAACAGGTGGAGGGCAGGCGGAATACCTCGGTCTGAATCTGTGCCGGATCAACATCGTTAAACTCGCCGTGATGCTGCCAGAAGGTCGAGGTTTCGGTGTTGAGCGGGTCGATAGTGACGAGGAATTTCAGCTTCGACAGCGAATCAATCACTTTGCGTTTGTTGGGGAACGACGCCACCGGGTTGAAGCCCTGGCACAGGTAGCCGTTCACTTTGCCCTGCGACATCATCTCGAAGTACTGCAACACGTCGTAGCCTTTGTCCCACTTCGGCAGCCAGTCAAAGCCCCAGCTATTCTCCGCCTGCGCTTTGTCGCCAAAGAAGGCTTTCATCATGCTCACGAAGAATTTCGGGTAGTTGCCCCAGTAGTTGACCTGGCCGGGCAGTGCCGGTTTTGGCGTGTTGGCGTTGAGATAGGTTTGCAGATCGGTCTGCTTCTCCGACGGCAGCGTCATATAGCCCGGCAGGCTTTGTGACAGCAGGCCAAGATCGGTCAGCCCCTGAATATTGGAGTGACCGCGCAGCGCATTAACGCCGCCACCTGCCATCCCCATGTTGCCAAGCAGTAGCTGAATCATCGCCATGGTGCGGATGTTCTGTGCCCCGATGGAGTGCTGGGTCCAGCCAAGGGCATACAGGAACGAGGTGGTGCGATCGCGCGCGCTGGTTTCGCCGATCAGTTCGCAGACGTGCAGGAAATCCGCTTTTGGCGTGCCGCAAATGCGTTCGACCATCTCCGGCGTATAGCGGCTGACATGCTGCTTCAGCAGGTTCCACACGCAGCGCGGATGGCTCAGGCTGTCGTCGCGTTTGGCGAAGCCGTCCTCACCCAACTCGTAGTTCCAGCTGGTTTTGTCGTATTTACGGTTGTCAGCGTCATAGCCGCTGAACAGGCCATCCTCGAAGTGAAAATCTTCGCGCACAATCAGGCTGGCGTTGGTGTACGCCTGCACATATTCATGCTGAATTTTGTCGTTTTCCATCAGCCAGCGCAGCACGCCCGACAGAAAAGCGATGTCGGAGCCGGAGCGAATTGGCGTATAGAAATCCGCCACCGATGCAGTGCGCGTAAAGCGCGGATCGATGACAATCAGTTTGGCTTTGTTGAAGATTTTGGCTTCCATCGCCCAGCGGAAACCGACCGGATGCGCTTCAGCCGCATTACCGCCCATTACCACAATCAGGTTGGCATTACGGATGTCGACCCAGTGATTGGTCATCGCACCGCGACCAAATGTTGGAGCAAGACTTGCTACCGTTGGTCCGTGTCAGACGCGTGCCTGGTTGTCGACCGCCAGCATACCGAGCGATCGGGTCATTTTCTGGGTGAGATAGCCGGTTTCATTGCTGGAAGCCGAGGCACACAGCATGCCCGTGGTCAGCCAGCGGTTGACGGTGACACCGGCGGCGTTTTGCGCCACAAAGTGGGCATCACGGTCGGCTTTCATCAACTTCGCGATACGATCAAAAGCATCGTCCCAGCTGATGCGCTGCCATTTATCCGAACCTGGCGCGCGATATTCCGGGTAGTGCAGGCGACTGTCGCTGTGAACAAAATCCAGCAGACCTGCGCCTTTCGGGCACAACGCCCCGCGGCTGACCGGATGATCCGGATCGCCCTCAATGTGGAAGATAGTTTCTTTAGCGTTTTTTGCGCCATCGCCGAGGCTGTACATCAACAGGCCACAGCCGACGGAGCAGTAGGTGCAGGTATTACGGGTTTCGCGGGCGCGCAACAGCTTGTACTGTCGCGTTTCCGCCAGCGCCACCTCGGGGGTAAAACCGAGAAGGGCTGCCGTGGTCCCCGCCATACCGCCCGCGCAGATTTTGAAGAATTTTCTTCTGCTGACGTTCATGGGAGATAATCCTTGGTTCGACATTACTCACGTTTATTATTTTTGCGGTGCACTGGCTAAGGGTTCAAAATGACCCAACTAAAAAAGCGAGTATAGCGGCTAAATATTACCACTGCTTTTGTAAGGTTGTTGTGCGAGGCGAACAAAGTGACACAGAAAGATCAGGCTAATGTGAGTGAGATCTCAGGCGCGCGTCAGGCGCAGGTGTGGCAGCGGCGTGATATCACTCACGCGGAGCCGGACTGGCTGGCGCAGGAAGTTCCGGTGGCGTTGGTCTACAACGGCATTTCCCATGTGGTGATGATGGCGACGCCCAATGACCTGGAGGCGTTTGCCCTGGGCTTTTCGCTCTCTGAAGGCATCATCGACACGCCACAGGATATTTTTGGTCTTGATGTGGTGCCCGGCTGCAACGGCATTGAAGTGCAAATTGAACTCTCCAGCCGTCGCTTTATGGCACTGAAGGAACAACGCCGGGCGATGGCAGGCCGTACCGGCTGTGGCGTATGTGGTGTGGAGCAGCTGGATCAGATAGGCAAACCGATTACACCGCTGCCTTTTACCCAAACCTTTGCCCTTGAGCATCTCGATGCCGGATTAGCGCGTCTGCGCGACTTCCAGCCGGTGGGTGAATTGACCGGCTGCACTCACGCTGCTGCCTGGATGTCGCCGCAAGGTGAGCTGCGCGGCGGCTGTGAAGATGTGGGGCGTCATGTGGCGCTGGATAAGCTGCTGGGTTATCGCAGCAAGGCCGACTGGCAGCAGGGCGCGGTGCTGGTTTCCAGTCGCGCCAGTTATGAGATGGTGCAGAAGTCGGCGATGTGCGGCGTTGAAATTCTGTTCGCGGTGTCGGCGGCAACGCAGTTGGCGGTGGAGGTGGCGCAACGTAGCAACCTGACGCTGGTCGGTTTCAGTAAACCGGGCCGCGCCACCATCTATACCCACCCCCAGCGGTTGCGCTAAACCACCTGAACCTGCGCCAGCGCCTGTTGCAGCGCGCTGAGCGCACCGGGTTTTGCCTGACCCGCATCGCAAATCAGCAGATCAATCCCGGCAATCGGGGCGTATTGGCTACGGCTCACCACGCCCAGTTTGCTGTGATCCGCCAGCAGGATGGTGCGGCTGGCCTGCTGCACCATGGCGCGCGCAATCGCGGCTTCATGCGGGTGAAAGCTGGTGGCTCCGTGTTTGGCCTCAATGCCCACCGGTGACAACAGCGCCACATCGGCCCGATAGCGATAAATCTCGCCCACCGTTATTTCCCCGCGCGTCTGTTGTGCCCCGGCAGACATCATGCCGCCCAGCAAAATCACCTGATTATTCAGCGGCTCATGTTCTTCAGATGCGCTGAGCGCCAGCGCGGCTTGCAGGCTGTTGGTGATGATAGTCAGCCCGGACATGGTGCGCAGCTCTTCGGCCAGCAGGGTGGTGGTGGTGCCAGAATCGAGGAATAACGTCTGGCCGGGTTGCAGATGTTGTGCCGCAGCCACAGCAATGGCGCGTTTCTCCTTCGCCTGTGCGCTGCGACGTACGCGTAGCGGCGCTTCCGGCTGGCTGTCTACCGCGACTAAACCACCGTGGACACGCCGTGCCACGCCCTGCGCTTCCAGCTCGATAATATCTCGCCGCGCCGTTTCCCGCGAAATGCCCAGCTCTTTGATGACGCGTTCGGTACTGACCTGATGATGTGTCGTCAGCAGCGCGCGAATGCGATGTAAACGGGTTTCCTGCAACATGACATTTCCCTGTAGCGAGTTCAGCGTGGGCCTAAGATTACCTGAGCTTCATCATTCCGTCATGTGTATTTGGTTGTATTTGTGTATTTGGTTGCATTTGTCGTAAAAACCGGCATGATATCAGCAGACGGTTATTACGCATGCACCCCTTTCACCTCGCAACGGGAGTTATCATGGCTACACGTTCCACCATCATGGATACCAACAGTTTTCGTGCTGAGCACGCCGACGGTCTGGACGCCGATACGCGCAAACTGACCGATAAACGCAGCAAAGTGCTGGGCGAGTCGTATCGCCTGTTCTACCGTAAGCCGGTGCATCTGGTGCGCGGTGAAGGGCAGTATCTGTGGGATGCCGCAGGTAACAAATATCTGGACGTGTACAACAACGTGGCGAGTATCGGTCATTGTCATCCGGCGGTGATTGAAGCGGTGAATCAGCAGATGAAGATGCTGAACACCCATACCCGTTATCTGCACGAACGTATTCTGGATTACAGCGAAGAACTGCTGGCGACCACACCGGATGCCATCGACCGTGCGATGTATATGTGTACCGGTTCTGAGGCCAATGACCTGGCGATTCGCGTGGCGCGCGCCTTTAGCGGTGGTACCGGTATTATCGTGTCGCAGGAGGCTTACCACGGCACCAGTGACCTGACGTCCGGCGCTTCTCCGGCATTGGGCACCGGCCAGCCGCTGGCACCGACGACGCGTCTGGTGCCGCCGCCGGATCATTACCGCGTTAATGCGCCGGATCTGGGCGAGTGGTTTGCCAATGAAATCCAGAAGCAGATCGATGACATGAAGGCGCACGGTATCAAGTTCGCCGGTTTCCTCGCCGACTCGATTTTCTCCTCTGATGGCGTACTGCCGAACCCGCCGGGCTTCCTGCAAAAAGCGGTGGATGTGGTGCATGCCAACGGCGGTATCTTTATTGCTGACGAAGTGCAGCCGGGCTTCGCTCGTACCGGGGATGCCTTCTGGGGCTTCGCCCGTCATGGGGTGGTACCGGATGTGGTCACCACCGGCAAGCCGATGGGTAACGGAATTCCGGTCTCTGGCCTGCTGGCGAAAAGCGATGTGCTGGCAGCGTTCAGCGATGAGATCCCTTACTTCAACACCTTCGGTGGCAACCCGGTAGCGATGGCGGCCGCGCAGGCGGTGCTCAAGGTGATCAAAGAAGAGGGCTTGCAGGAACACAGCCGCGTGGTGGGGGCGAAATTGCAGGCCGAGCTGGCGAAACTGATGGCAAGGCACGAGGCGATTGGCGATGTGCGTGGTGCGGGTCTGTTTATTGGTTTTGAACTGGTCTCCGATCGCAGCAGCAAAACGCCGGATAAAGCGCTGGCACTGGATTTAATCGAGAAGCTGCGTGATCACCATGTGCTGACCTCGGTGGCTGGCCCGTACGGTAACGTATTGAAATTGCGTCCGCCGTTGGCGTTCCAGGAAAGTGATATCGACTGGCTGGTCGGTGCGCTGGATAAATCGCTGACCGAGTTGGGCCGGTAAACAGTTCCCCTTTGTAGCGGTGCGATTTATCGCGCCGCTACGCCAAATTCCTCAAATCCTTATCATTACTAAGGCATTGATAACCCTTTTCCGGATCATGAATTTAACTATAATGATCCAACTGCTTACGCGGCACGCCAGCGAGGTCGTGCTGCTCAAACACTAATGGAGAGGAAGAACATGAGTTATTCACTGCCATCCCTGCCTTACGATTACGACGCACTGGAACCGCATTTCGACAAGCAGACGATGGAAATCCATCACTCTAAACACCACCAGGCCTACGTGAACAACGCCAATGCGGCGCTGGAATCACTGAAAGGTACAGAATTCGACGGTATTCCGGTTGAAGAGCTGATCGCTAAACTGGACAAACTGCCAGCAGACAAAAAAGGCCCGTTGCGTAACAACGCCGGTGGTCACGCGAACCACAGCCTGTTCTGGAAAGGTCTGAAAATCGGCACCACCCTCCAGGGTGAACTGAAAGCTGCAATTGAGAAAGATTTCGGCAGCGTAGAAAAATTCCAGGAAGAGTTTGAGAAAGCCGCTACCACCCGTTTTGGCTCTGGCTGGGCGTGGCTGGTGAAAAAAGGTGACAAACTGGCGGTGGTTTCTACCGCTAACCAGGACAGCCCGCTGATGGGCGAAGCGATCTCTGGCGCTTCTGGCTTCCCGATCATTGGTCTGGATGTGTGGGAACACGCTTACTACCTGAAGTATCAGAACAAACGTCCTGATTACATCAAAGCATTCTGGAACGTCGTGAACTGGGACGAAGCTGCTGCGCGTTTCGCCTCTGCTAAGTAAGTCATCGCCATTCTGAATGACATCAACCGGTGGACAGGTTCCGCCGGTTTTTTTAAACCATTTCTAAACAAACCGCCTATTCCCGCCAGCTAAACCCTCAGCCGCTAACTTATTAACCTGTCGTTGATAATTTGGGGCATATAGTCGCGTCAGTTTTTCTCGACGAAATAATAATTATGTCCATGATAACCACTTCTGCGGCGAATAATGATTCGTCTACATCGCTGTTTTTTCAGTTAGTCACTGGAAAGTTTGTGCCAAATAAATTGTGGCACAGCAAAAGTTTCCGGTTTAAATTTGCTTTAAGATCGCTTGTTTATCCTGTTACGACTCACCGTTACCTGAATCAACTGGCCGCGCTGCCACAGCTGCCGCAAATGTTGACGGTACAAGGCTTGCTGCCTGCCAAACTGCATCGCCCTTATCTGCGGGCTGGTTTTAGCGTGGCGCAGCGCGCCCAGGCAATTCTTGACCATTACCACCTGATGGCTGCGCTGGAAAATACCACCCTGCGTCAGTTGCTGCAAAGTCCGGGTGATAATTTGCTGGCCAGCTTTAAAGGTAAAAATGACGAATCATTCGTGATTCACTGCTGTCCGGGCCGTTTTGACCGTGAAGGCGAGATTACGCTGGAATTACGCTATGAAGAGAAATTAATCGCCTCATTGTCTTTCTCTATTTTTAATGAGAATCAACAAAGAAGCTTATTAATTGGCGGGTTGCAGGGGCCACGAAAACATATTTCTAATGATGTAATTCGTGATGCCACTAAATCTGCCCAGGGTTTATTTCCAAAACGTCTGTTGATGGAAGTGGTATTTATTCTGGCGCAACAATGCGGCGTGCAGGCGATTAGCGCGGTGGGAGATACCACCCACGTATTTCGCAGTCTGCGCTACCGACACAGCAAAGGCGACCACTTCTTTGCCAGCTACAGTGAATTCTGGCAGTCATTAGGCGGAGAAGCGCGGGCGGATGGCGTATTTACGTTGCCGTTACAGATGGCGCGTAAATCACTGGATGAGATTGCCAGCAAGAAGCGTGCGGAGTATCGCCGTCGTTATGAATTGCTGGATAATCTGGCGCAGCAGGTGTTACAGGCGGCGGGTGTGACAGAGGTACGCGACGTATCGCACGCCGCGTAAGGAATCAGAACGGCTGCTTCGCGTAGCCGGTCATCACCGTCAGACCCATTTCACGTCCCAGCGCGGTCATTGGGTGTACCACCACCAGGCCGCGCACGCTTTTCTTCAGCGCACCCATATTCGCCTGCTCTTTTTTGGTGATCTCACGGCTGAACGGCAGCTTTTGCAGCTGTTGCGCCTCTTTACTCAGCTTCTCGTCACGCACATTGCGCAGACGTTCAATCTCCACCACCAGTGCCTCTTTCTCTTTCAGCAGTACGCCGAGTTTTTCGGCATCACCGGCTTCCAGCAGCTGGGGTTCTTTACGGTTCAGGGCATCCAGCTGATCGCTCAGGCGTTTGATCTCAGCTTTTTCTTGTTCTTTCATCGGGGAAACTCGTTAAGGAAAACAGGGAAAGGATACACCAAATCAGCACGGCTGTGCACCGCGCTGACTGTGCGCGATAAATCGCGCCGCTACCGGTTGCGTAATACGGGTTTGGTGTGGCGGTGCGATAAATCGCGCTGTTACGGGCTGCGTAATACAGGTTTGATGTAGCGGCGCGATTTATCGCGCAAGGTTTTGGCTCAGACGGCGGGCTTTTTAAATGCCTGCTTGTGAGAAATGCGGGAAATCAGTTCAGTGAGCGACAGTACCATCGTCGAACGTACCATCTGCAAATAGCGCTGTTGTTGCATAGCGCGCAGTTCGTCGTCGTCACGGGTAAAGTCGGGTTTTGGCGGCCAGGCGGCGACGCAGTGCAACTCGCTAAAAGGGCCGAGAATCTCATCGTCGGTGAACCGGTATTCAAAGGTGTCGTGGTTCAACTCTTCACGCAGTGCCAGCAACAGCTCACAATCTTCATATTCATGGCGATTGATCACGCCAAGACCGTAGATCAGTTTCAGCCGAACCGACATCTCGCCGAGCGGGCCGTTGCCCAGCAGCAACGGCTCCACGGCGTATTTGACGGCGTAATCATCCTTACGGAAAACCTGCAAAACCAGCAGGTTAACCGCTTCGGTCAACAGCTCAACGGCGGCGATCAGGAAGCTTCTCACCGAACGACCGGCGTTCAGGCGCTCAAGCACCCGGTTTTCAAAAGCTTGCTTCTCTTCCATTATTGCCTGCATCGTTCAGCTACCGCCGTCTGGCGTGATGAGTCTAAGTGGCGCGCATTATGCCATAGCGTTGTAAGCGCTCACCACTGAGGTGACTACTTCGCTGTTGGCATCCAGCCCGGAGATCTGCGCCAGCGTGGCCTGTGGGCCTTTTTCCGCCAACAGGGCTTCCAGCTCCTGCGCTTGCGGGTCCTGCGCGCTGCGATAATGCATCGCGGCGGCAATGCCCTGCACCAGGTTGGCGTGTGGCAACTGATATTCCAGCGTGCCCAGCGTCGGTTTGATCAGGCGATCGCCCGCGCTCAGCTTACGCAGCGGCTGACGACCCACGCGCTCCACGTCATCTTTCAGATATGGGTTCTCAAAACGGCTGAGGATTTTCTGAATATAGGCGGCGTGTTTATCTGCCTCGAAACCGTAACGTTTGATCAGCACTGCGCCGCTCTCTTCCATCGCACCCTGCACCACGGTACGGATTCTCTGGTCAAGAATGGCATCGCGAATGGTGGCGTGACCGGCCAGTTGGCCGAGATAGGCGGTGATGGCGTGGCCGGTGTTGAGGGTAAACAGCTTACGCTCGACAAACGCCATCAGGTTATCGGTCAGTTCCATGCCTGGGATGTTCGGCAACTCGCCTTTGAACTGGGTTTTATCGACGATCCACTCGCTAAAGGTTTCAACGGTGACTTCCAGCGGGTCGCTGCTGCCTGCTTCTGACGGCGGCACGATACGGTCCACTGCGGAATCAACAAAGCCGACGTGCGCTTCAACCCAGGCGTGATATTGCTCTGGCAGCGCTTTCAGGACGTGTTGTTTGAGCTGGCTGGTGCCACGCACCATGTTTTCACAGGCAATAATGTTCAGTGGACGGACATTACCGTTATCGCGGCGGTTGGCCAGACCTTTGGCAACGCCACCGGCGATGCGCTCCAGAATCTGCGGGCCAACCGCCGTGGTAACGATATCAACCTCAGCAATCAGCGTGACAATAGCGTCGCTGGTGCTGTTCACCGCGCTGACGCCTTTAACAATCTCAACTTTCGCCTGCTCGCCAACCACATGAACCGGATACTCATGACGGGCGTTAAGGGCATCAAGAACCACCTGATTCACATCCGCAAATACCAGTTCGATACCGGCATCAGCCAGCAGCTTACCGATAAAACCACGGCCGATGTTACCTGCTCCAAAATGTAACGCTTTCATAATTTGACCCATATCAAATGACGATGGGGCGGGCATGTCCGCCCCGGAAAGTGGGGACGGGCATACCCGCCCCAGGGATTTAACGATTTGTTCAGGCGGTGGTTTTGCTACCAGACAGCAAATCCAGCACGTCTTGCACGTTGGTGGTGTTCGCCAGCTTCTCAATCACGCTTTCGTCGTCCAGCGCGTTAGTCAGGCTGGTGATGACCTGGATGTGTTCGTTATTGCGCGCAGCAATACCGATCACCAGGCGAGCCACTTCGTCAGACTCTTCACCGAACTGCACGCCCGCCGGATACTGGCAGAACACCACGCCAGTTTTCAACACGCGATCTTTAGCTTCCACCGTGCCGTGCGGTACGGCAATCGACTCACCGAGGTAAGTCGGGGTCAGCTTTTCACGCTCCAGCATCGCATCCACGTATTCCGGCTGCACGTAGCCGCCTTTTACCAGTTGCTCACCGGCAAAGCGAATCGCCTGCTCTTTGTTGCTGGCGCTCAGGCCAAGGAACACGTTGTTTGCACCCAGTTTGAACAGATGCGCGTTACCGGCATCGAAGCTGTCAGCCAGTGTGGTCTGCACGGTTTCGCGATGGGCTTCGCTACGATTGGCCGCCACCAGACGCTCGGTCAAATTGGTGTACAAGGCACTGTCGAGGAAGTTGTTCAGCGAAATATGCTGGGCCTGCGGTGCCTGACGCATCGCACGCTCGGTCAGATCGCGGTGGGTGATCACCAGGTCCACGTCACCCGGCAGGGCGTTAATGGCGCTGTTGGTCACCGAAATGTTGCTCAGACCGGCATCCTGCACTTTCTTACGCAGTACGCCTGCACCCATTGCACTGGAACCCATACCGGCATCACAAGCCACGATGATTTTACGTACGTGGTTCAGGTCAACGCTCATCGCATCACCGGCAACCGGCGCACCTGCAACGCTCTGGCCTTTAGACTGGGCTTTCATGTCCTGCATACGTTTGGTGGCGGCTTCGATGTCGTCTTCATCTTTTACTTTGCTGGTTTTCAGCAGGATAGACGAGATGACAAAGGAGACGGCGAACGCAGCGATAATCGCGGTCACGTTAGCAAAGTAAGTGCCTTTTGGCGTCATCGCCAGCACTGCCAGGATGGAACCCGGAGAAGCCGGAGAAACCAGGCCGCCGTGCAGTACGGTCAGGGTGAACACGCCAGTCATACCACCGAGGATTACCGCCAGCAGCAGACGCGGTGCCATCAGGACGTACGGGAAATAAATTTCGTGGATACCACCCAGGAAGTGGATGATGGCAGCACCACCGGCTGATTGTTTGGCGCTACCGCGACCAAAAATCATATACGCCACCAGTACGCCCATACCCGGACCTGGGTTGGCTTCGATCAGGAAGAAGATCGATTTGCCCACTTCGCTCGCCTGCTGGATACCCAGCGGAGAGAAGATACCGTGGTTGATGGCGTTGTTGAGGAACAGGATTTTCGCCGGTTCAACAAAGATGGAGGTCAACGGCAGCAGGTTATTCTGCACCATCAGGTTTACGCCTGCGGCGAGAATATGGGACAGACCTTCCACCAACGGACCGATACCGATAAACGCCAGCAGCGCCAGCAGCATACCGATGATACCGGCGGAGAAGTTGTTCACCAGCATCTCGAAGCCGCTTTTGATCTTGCCATCAACGGCACGGTCAAAGTGTTTGATCGCCCAGCCGCCCAGCGGACCGGCAATCATGGAGCCGAGGAACATCGGCATATCCGCACCGACAATCACACCCATAGTGGTGATTGCGCCGACCACGCCACCACGATCGCCACCCACCAGACGACCACCGGTGAAACCGATCAACAGCGGCAGCAGGTAGGTAATCATCGGGCCAACGAGTTTCGCCAGCGTCGCGTTTGGAATCCATCCGGTTGGAATGAACAGTGCAGTGATGATACCCCAGGCGATAAACGCACCGATGTTAGGCATCACCATGTTACTCAGAAAGCGACCAAAGCTCTGAACTTTGACCTTCACTGATGAGGACATAAACCCACCCCTTATTGAGACGCGCTGCAATAAGAGAGCGCGTTTGTTTTTGTTAAGACGTTACGGCGGGGGCCGTGGCATTACTGTATGCAGGCGGACTCTAGCACTAGTTTATGACGCTGCGTAGAGCGTGGGTAAAGTGTGATTCAGATCACGCTAAATTGGGGTGAGCAGGGTGCTATTAGGTGACATTGATCACAAAAATGTCGTGTAAGAAAAGTACGATGCTGAATATTTAGACAAATCAGTGGGCTAAATGTGACATTTATCACTTTTTTACTTATGGGGTTTGTTTCATAAATGTGATGAAGATCACAAACAATCTTTGGTCGAAAATGCGCCAGATCACACTCTGCCGCAGCAGGGAGAATCAGAAAAGCGGGATGTAAGGAAGTGACAAAAGTCTGAAAAGCGGGTAATCCATGATTACCCGCCTGAAGAATTACTGAAAACCGCTTTGAACAGTATTCTGCGCCTGGGTCAGAGCCTGGGCATTGCTGGAGAGGGTGCTCATCAGCGTGTTGTATTGGGTGGCCTGATCCTGGGTCGGGAATTGCACGCCGCCATCATTGAAAGTCACGCGTGTACCCTGCGATTGCAGGTAATCACCGGTCTGTACCGCCGCCTGGCTCAGCGCCTGCAACTGTGGCAGCAACGGGATCAGGGTGCTGGCCGGTTGGGTGACCACTTTGGTATAGACGCTGTCATACACTTTTTTCAGGTCATCTGGCTGTTTCAGCGCAGCATGGCTGCTGTCGGCCTGCATTTTGGCGCTCTGAATTTGCTGTGTCAGCACGCTCAGATTGCCGCTGGCCTGGCGCAGGGTGTCACGACGCGTCAGGTAATCCTGCGGTACGCGAATGGCCGCCAGCTCATCGACCACCGGACGCATGCCCTGTTCAACCGCCTGATTCACCTGCTGCGAGAAACCATAAAGAATGGCGTAATCACTCGCGTAGTTGCCGAACGTTTGCTTCTGGTTTTCGCTCAGGCTGGGCAGATGCTCGCCGCTGCGCATGACCGTGTTCTGGAGAAAATCAGTAAAGGCTTTACGCTGATCGCCCTCTTTGTCGCCACAGGCGGTAAGTTGCAGCACTGCGAGCAGCGTGACGACCAGCATGCCGCTACGCATCCAGATGCGGGAAATTCCTGACGCCATATTCAACTCCTGTAAGTCACCTAATGGCAGATTTCAATTCGATGGGAAAGGTCCTAAAGGATAGAACAATGGCCTGGTGCGCACAACGGCGGGGTGAGGTAAAAACTGCGCGATAAATCGCGCCGCGACGCTTCAGTGCACGTCGCGGCGCAATTTATTGCGCGGGGAATCACTGGCTGGCGTCAATACACCAATGCTTGTCCATCTTTGCGGCTTTCGGTGGCAGCGATATAGAACCCTTGCGGGTCGCGCACAATCGCCTGGGCACCGCCGAAGTTGTAGCCCTGAAGCGGGTCCTCCACCACAATCTGATGACCCATGCCACGTAGCGCCGCAATCGCATTACGATCCATCCCGGCTTCAACCACCACTTCGCGCCCCTGTACCACGCGCCAACGCGGGGCATCAATTGCCGCCTGTGGGTTCTGTTTATGCAGCATGATGCGTAGCGCCATTTGCAAATGGCCCTGCGCCTGCATCGGACCGCCCATCACGCCAAACGACATCAGCGGCTGGCCGTCACCGTCCAGCGCAAATGCCGGAATGATGGTATGGAACGGACGTTTGCCGCCGGCCACCACATTGGGGTGATCTGGATCGAGCGAGAAGCCTGCGCCACGGTTTTGCAGGCTGATGCCGGTGCCGGGGACCACAACGCCAGAACCGAAGCCCATAAAGTTAGACTGAATAAAGGACACCATCATGCCGCTGGCATCGGCGGTGGAGAGATACACCGTGCCGCTCTGCTGTGGTGAGCCGTAGGTAAAATCAGAGGCGCGCTCCGGGTCAATCAAGGCGGCACGCTGCTTCAGGTAGTCGTCGCTCAGCAACAACTCCGCCGGGAACTCCAGATGGTCCTCATCGGCGACGTAACGTTCGAGGTCAGCCAGCGCCAGCTTCATCGCTTCAATTGACAGATGCAGCCACGGCACGCTGTCCGGCGTGTAACGACCAATATCACAATGCTCCAGAATGCCGAGGGCGATCAGCGTGGCGATGCCCTGGCCGTTGGGCGGCAGTTCCTGCACCGATCCCCCGGCGAAGGGCTGCGACAGCAGCGTCACCCAATCTGCACGATGTTGGTTGAGGTCTTCCAGCGTCAGCGCCGCGCCATGCTCGGCAGCGAAGGCGGCCATTTGCTGCGCCAGCTCCCCGCGATAGAAGGCTTCACCCTGGGTTTCAGCAATTTTTTGCAGGGTGGCAGCCTGTGCCGGATTGCGGAACACTTCTCCGGCACGCGGCGGGCGGCCATCCGGCGCAAAGCAGGCGCTGAAGCCGGGTTGACCTTTCAGTTTGTTGTAGCCGCGCTGCCACAGTTGACCAATCAGCGGCGAAACCGGAAAGCCATCGCGCGCGTATTCAATCGCCGGTTGAGCGAGGGTGGTGAGTGGCAGGGTGCCGAAGCGTTCCGCCAGCGCGACCCAGGCCGAAACTGCGCCCGGAACGGTGACGGCTTCCCAGCCAATTTCCGGCATAGTTTTTTGCCCGGCGAAGCGTTCCGGGTTCCAGGCCGCCGGGGCGCGACCAGAGGCATTCAGGCCGTGCAGCGCTTTGCCGTCCCAGATAATGGCAAAGGCATCGCTGCCAATGCCGTTACCGGTAGGTTCCAGCACCGTCAGCGCCATAGCGGTAGCAACCGCGGCATCTACGGCGTTACCGCCCAATTGCAACATACGGATACCGGCCTGCGCCGCCAGCGGCTGCGAGGTGGCGACCGCATTGCGTCCCATCATCGGAGCACGGTGTGAGGCGTAGCTAACGTTAAAATCCAGTTCACTCATAACCTTTCCTTAATGTGAGTCATTGCGCGGATCGAGCGCGTCGCGCAGTCCGTCACCCAGCAAGTTGAAGCCCTGCACGGTGAGAAAAATGGCCAGACCGGGGAAGATCGACATCCACGGAGCCTGTTCCAGATAGCCTTTGGCGGTGTTCAGCATCGCGCCCCACGAGGGCGATGGCGGTTGCTGGCCCAGACCGAGAAACGACAGGCTGGCTTCGGTGATAATTGCCGAAGCAATCGCCAGCGTGGCCTGCACCAGAATCGGCGACAGCACATTCGGCAGCACGTAGCGCAGGATGATCCAGCGATCCGGCAGGCCGATGGCGCGTGCGCCGTCGATATACTCTTCATGGCGAATGGCAATCACCTGGCCGCGCGTCAGGCGGGCGAAAATCGGCATCGCCGACAGGCCAATCGCGATCATCGCGTTGGACAGGCTCGGACCGAGGAACGCGCCGAGCGCAATCGCCAGAATCAGAAACGGGCAGGCGAGCAGCGCTTCGATAAAGCGCGAGATAATGCCGTCACACCAGCCCTGCCAGTATCCGGCGATCAGTCCAAGCGGGACGCCAATCAGAATGGCGATCAGCACCGAGATGCAGCCCGCCAGCAGCGAAGTACGTGCGCCCCAAATCAGCCGCGACAAAATATCGCGTCCCAGTTCGTCGGTGCCGAACCAGTGCAGCACCGAGGGCGCTTTGCGCACCGCGAGAAAGTTGGCTTTGATCGGATCGGCGGGGGCCAGCCAGGGGGCCAGCAACGCCACCGCGACAAACAGCACCACAATCACCGCGCCGATCAGCGCGCTTTTATTACGCAGAAACTTCTTCAGCACCCGGCGATTCGGCTTTGCTACGGCAGGCACAGCGCCAGCGGTTAAGACCTCGCTCATGGTTAGCCTCGCATTTTCGGGTTAATTAACAGATACAGCACATCGGCCAGCAGGTTGAGCAGCAGAAAGCCGATGGCAACCACCAACACCACGCCCTGCACCACGGCGTAATCGCGGTTAAACACCGCATCGACAATCATCTTGCCGAAGCCGGGCAGGGTAAAAACCTGCTCGGTCAGCACCGCGCCACCCAACAACTCGCCAAACAGCAGGGTGGTGAGGGTGACGATCGGCATCAACGCGTTGCGAAAGGCGTGCTTCAGCACCACTTTCGGTGCCAGCAGGCCTTTGGCGCGCGCGGTACGGATATAGTCGGCTTTCAGCACCGCAATCATGGAGGCGCGGGTATGGCGCATCAGGGTGGCGGCAAGGCCGGTGCCGAGCACCAGCGCGGGTAGCAGCAGGGTTTTCAGGTTCTGTGCCATGTCTTCGCTCACCGGCACAAAACCGGACGCCGGCAGCCATTGCAGATGCACCGAGAACAACAGGATCAGCAGAATCCCCAGCCAGAAGTGCGGCACCGAGATGCCCGAGAGCGCGACAAAATTGGTGGTGTGATCCACCCAACTGTCTTTACGTACCGCCGCGATAATCCCCATGCTGATGCCGATCAGCAGCGCAATCAGCATCGCCAGTAGCGACAGCTCCAGCGTCACCGGCAGCTTGCTGGCAATCAATGCGGTCACCGGCTCTTTGGTGCGCAGTGACATACCGAGGTCGCCCTTCAGCGCATTGCCGATCCACGCGAAATATTGCGTGGGAATCGGGTCATCGAGATGGTATTCGGCGCGTAGCTGAGCGATGACCGCCGGATCGCGCTCCTCACCGGCCATCGCCAGCACCGGGTCGCCCGGCAGCAGCTTTTGCAGCGCGAACACCATCATGCTCACCAACAGCAGGGTCGGGATGGCCAGCAGCAGCCGTTTAACAATCAGTTCCAGCATCATCGCTCCTTAGCGGCTTACTGCGCCATGCTCACGCCTGCCAGGCGCACCAGCCCGTCCGGCCAGGCTTTAAAGCCCTGCAATTTTTTCGTCATGCCAAAAATACGTGGCTCAAAGTAGAGGTAAGCAATCGGCATATCGGTTTGCAGTTGGTTCACTACCTTGGTGTAAAGCGCCTGGCGTTGTGCCTGATCGTTGGTTAAACGCGCCGCGTTCAGCCATTCATCCACCTGCGGGTTGCTGTAGCGACCATCGTTGAGGGTGCCTTTGCTGTTAATAAACGAATAAATGCTGCCATCGGGATCAGGACGGCCAGACCAGCCGGACAGGCTGAGCTGATAATCACCGCGCTGCTGACGATCCAGCAGGGTCGCGAACTCGCTCATTTGCAGATTGAGGTTGAAACCTGCTTCGCTCACCATCGCCTGAAGCACCTGACCGACTTGCTGCGCGGTCGGGTTGTTGGTGACCAGCAACGTCAGATTCAGTGGGGTGGTGACGCCCGCCGCCTTCAGCAGCGCTTTGGCTTTCTCCACATCACGCGCTGGAGTTGGAAGGTTGACGTGATACGGGCTGACCGGGGAAAACGCCTGATTAGCCGGGGTGTACAAACCTTCGAATGCCACCTGATTCAGCGCATCGCGGTCAATCGCCAGCGAGAAGGCTTCACGCACGCGCGGATCTTTCAGCGGGCTGTTGGCATCGACTTTGCCGTTGTTAATGTTGAAGGTGATGCCCTGATAGCCAAGACCGGTAACTTTCGCCAGCGCCAGCTTGCTGTCGCCTTCGACAGTTTTCACATCGCTGGCCGCCACGCCTTCGGTCAGGTCGAGATCGCCCGCGCGCAGGTTGGCGAGGCGCACGGAGGCATCAGGAATCGGCAGGAAAATCACTTTATCGAAGTGGTACGCGCCTTTGTTCCAGTAATGATCAAAGCGTTTCAGCACGATGCGGTCCTGCTGCACGCGGCTTTCAAACTGGTACGGACCGGAGCAGACCGGATGGGTGGCGAAGTCGGGTTTCTTCGCGGCTTCTGGCGCTAACATTGCACCGGCACGGTCGGTCAACTGGCTGAGCAGCGCGGCATCCGGGGTTTTCAGGTGGAATTTCACCTGCAACGGCCCGGTCACTTCGACGCTCTGAATCGAGGAGATTTCGCTTTTACGCAGTGAACCCGGCAGGGTCAGCGCACGTTCGATGTTGAATTTCACCGCGTTGGCATCGAATTTCTCACCATCGTGGAAGGTCACACCGTCGCGCAGGTTCATGGTCAGGGTTTTGCCGTCGTCGCTCCACGCCCAATCGGTGGCGAGGCCAGGAATCACTTTCAGGTTCTCATCGACATCGACCAGACGGTCGCACATGGCCGCAAACACAAAACGCCCATAGTAGGTACGCGCCAGATGCGGATCGAGCATGTCCGGGTCAGCACCCAACCCGATACGAATCACGCTTTCAGCATGGCTGTGCGCACTGGCACCCAGCAACATCAGACCACTAAGGGCAGTTAATAACGCTTTCTTCACGGCTTATCTCCAGAGGGTTAGGCTTGCTGATTGACCGCCTGCTCGAACAGCGCACGGCGACGTAAAAAGGCGGCGGAGGGTGGCGCAATCACAATCGCGCTGCGGTCACGGTTAATCTCCTGCCAGCGGTGGCAGGCGATCTGTCGCCCACCACTCAGTACCTGGTTGATCGGTTCAAACTGGCGGCATTCGGCGGTGGCCCACGGGCAGCGGGTATGGAAACGGCATCCGGTGGGGGGATTGGCCGGATTCGGCAGATCGCCCTGCAACATCGGGATGGAACGGCTGGCTCCGGGCTGCATCTGCGGCGCAGAGGCGATTAACGCCTGGGTATAGGGATGGAGCGGCGCATCGAAAATTTCATCGACGGTTGCCAGCTCGACAATCTGGCCGAGGTACATCACCGCCACGCGGTCGCTCATATGACGAATCACCGCCAGACCGTGCGCCACGATGATCATCGTCAGTCCAAATTGCTGCTTCAGGCTCTCCAGCAGGTTCACCACCTGGGCCTGCACTGAGACATCCAGCGCCGATACCGGCTCATCGCCCAGTAATAATTTCGGCCGCGAGGCGAGGGCGCGCGCAATGCCGATGCGCTGGCGCTGCCCGCCGGAAAACTCGTGCGGATAACGCTCCGCCCAGGCTGCGGGCAGACCGACGGTGCGCAACAGCTCCGCCACGCGCGCATGGCGCGCCTCACGGTTCAGTTTGTCGTGCAACCATAACGGCTCACCGACAATCTCTTGTACCGTCATGCGGGGATTGAGCGAGGCGAACGGGTCCTGGAAGATAATCTGTAATTCGCGACGCAGTTGGTTAAGGCGCGCCCCGCTGGCGTGGGTGATGCTCTCGCCCTCGTACATCACCTCGCCGCTACTGGCACCGAGCAGGCGCAGCAGCAGACGTCCCAGCGTCGATTTACCGGAGCCGGACTCACCGACAATCGCCAGGGTTTCGCCTGGCATCACCTGTAATGACACGCGATCCACGGCGGTGACGCCGTGATTGCGTTTAAACAGACGATGCGGTCCGGCGAAGGTTTTGCTTAAGTCGCGACATTCTAAAATCGGTTTCATGCGATCTCTCCCAGCGTAACGTGCTGTTCCAGCGGGGCGCGAAAACAGGCCACCTGATGATCGGCTGCCAGCGCGCGCAACGTCGGACGGTTGTGATGGCAGCGCTGCTCTGCAAACGGACAGCGGGTAGCGAAACGGCAGCCTGCGGGCATGTTCTCCGGTAGCGGTACGGCGCCGGGAATGGTCGCCAGCGCGCCACTGCGCGCGCTGAGGCTGGGGATCGATCCCATCAGCCCGATGGTGTAGGGATGTTGCGGATCGTTGAAAATCGCTTCCACCGTGCCGCTCTCCACCACCTGACCGGCATACATCACCGCCACGCGCTGCGCCACTTCCGCCACGACGCCGAGGTCGTGGGTGATCATCAGCACCGCCGTGCCGGTTTCCTGTTTCAGGGTGTTGAGCAAGTCGAGGATTTGCGCCTGAATGGTGACGTCGAGCGCGGTGGTCGGTTCATCGGCGATCAGCAATTTCGGCTGATTGATCAATGCCATCGCAATCATTACGCGCTGGCGCATCCCACCGGAAAGCTGATGTGGATAAGCCTTGAGACGCATTTCTGCCGCCGGAATCTGCACCTTTTGCAGAATCGATAACGCGGTTGCCATCGCGGTACGACGATCAACGTTACGGTGGCGTATCACCGCTTCGCTCAGTTGGTCGCCCAGCGTAAAGGCCGGGTTCAGCGAGGTCATCGGCTCCTGAAAAATCATCGCCAACTGATTGCCGCGCAGACTGGCGTAGTCGCTGCTGCTGAGTGCACGCAGGTCGCGGCCATCAAAGCGCATCTCACCCTGTAAAATTTGTGCGCTGCCCGGTTGCAGGCCCATAAGCGTCAGCGAGGTGATGCTTTTGCCGCAGCCGGATTCGCCGACCAGCGCCAGCGTTTCCCCGGCGTGCAGCGTCAGGGAGATGTCGTCCAGCACCGTGACCGGCGAGCCGCGAAACTGCACGCGCAGGTTGTTGACCGATAACACAGGTTGGGCGCTCATGGCGTCTCCTCATGGCCGGTGTACAGGGTTTCCATCAGCGCCTGTTGCAGCGCCAGCAGGTGTTCACGCATCGCTGCGGCCGCCTCATGGGGTTGGCGGTTGGCGATATGGTTCAGCAGGCGCTGATGGTGGTTGTCGTAGTTATCAAGGCGCGCCGGGGTACGCGCCTGCACCCGCAGATGCTGCCAGCCAGGATCGCGGCGCACCGCATCGATGGCATCGAACAGTCCCAGCATCAGGCGGTTACCGGCGGCTTCGGCAATGGCGCGGTGAAAGGCGCTGTCCCACAGCTCGTGCTGGTCGCCATCTTCCGGCGCGACAATGCCCTGCATGCGTTCAATCAGGCGCTTCATCAGGGCGATCTGTTCTTTACTGGCGCGCAGCGCAGCAAGACGCGCCAAACCGGGTTCCAGTTGTAGCCGCGCTTCCATCACTTCCAGCAGGTTCGACTGCTGCGGCAAATCATGCAGCGCCAGTGGCTGCACCGGTGCGGCCGGGCCAACGAAGGTGCCTTTGCCCTGTTTACGCCAGATGCGGCCTTCTTCTTCCAGCACATCCAGCGCGCGACGGATTTCACGACGACCCACGCCAAAGCGTTCGGCCAGTTCACGTTCGGTCGGCAGTGCGCGATCGGGCGTGTGCTCCTGCTGTTGAATCAGCTGGCGCAATTGCTCCAGTGCGGAACTGGAGTTGATGGCAGGTTTTGGCGTGTCATTCATAATTGGTTCGCCTGGTTATTCATCAAAGATGTTGCGATGCGATTAAACGCGTCATGCTGCCCTGATGGTAGCGGCGCGATTTATCGCGCGCTTAAGCTGTTTCACGGCTGCTTAGACCTGCGCGATAAATCGCGCCGCTACGGGAGGGGGGCTGTTATCAGCTTAGGCAAGAAGTGAACCAATTTTTAATTGGTTCGGTAATGAATAAATAACCCTATGATCGTTAAGAAAAAGTTTTTTCGTGCCAGATGAAAAGTGAGAAGGGCGTCAACTTCCAGCCTGTTTGCCTGCAACATCCTGGTGCGTGGTTGCTGCATCGCTGTGCATCTTTAGGCCGTCCTGGCGCGGTTTTTTATAAATAATCCATATATTTCAATTTCATATAATATTGGCACTTTTTTTGCCTGACTATTAGCAGATGCAGGAGCGATAGCGGGTAACCGATGTCGCCAGACAATTTGCAATGGGTCACTAGGGTTCCGATCGCGAGATGCTGGTCCGAGAGTGACCGACCGTCCTCTGACGGTTACACGGCGGGATAAAAGCCCGGGAGGAAAGCGAGATCGTTACTCGCCGCCTCCTGCTTTATTCGTCCGCTAACGTCAGAGGAACCACCATGATCAAAGCCTGCCTTCGTTTGCTGTTGCTTTGCACCATCGCGCTGTTCAGCGTTAACACGCTGGCCGCCGCGAAACCTTCCTTCAAGATTTGCTGGTCCATCTATGCAGGCTGGATGCCGTGGGATTACGCCCAACAGAACGGCATCGTGAAAAAATGGGCCGATAAATACGGCATCGACATCCAGTTTGTACAGGTCAACGACTATATCGAGTCGGTCAACCAATATACCGCAGGCGGCTTTGATGGCTGCACCATGACCAACATGGATGCCCTGACCATTCCGGCCACCGGCGGCGTTGATAGCACCGCGCTGATCGTCGGCGACTACTCCAACGGTAACGACGGTATCCTGCTGAAAGGCGCGGATAGCGTGGCGGCGCTGAAGGGCAAACCGATCAACCTGGTGCAATTGTCGGTATCACATTACCTGCTGGCTCGCGCACTGGAGAAATCCGGTATGAGCGAGAAAGACGTCAAGGTAGTGAACACCGCCGATGCCGATCTGGTGGCGGCGTTTGGCACGCCGGACGTCAGCTCCATCGTCACCTGGAACCCGCTGCTGGCGGAAGCGAAGAAGGTGCCGAACAGCCATCTGGTTTTCTCCTCGGCGCAGATCCCGGGCGAAATTCTTGACCTGCTGGTGGTCAACACCAACACCCTGAAGAAATACCCTCAGCTGGGCAAAGCGCTGACCGGTGCCTGGTATGAAACCCTGCAAACGATGGCAGGTGAAGGGGCGACGGCGAAAAAAGCTCGCACCTTTATGGCGCAGGAGTCAGGCACCGATCTTGCGGGTTTTGACCAGCAACTGGCGGCAACGCATCTGTTCAGCGATGCCAAAACCACCCTCGATTTCGTCGAAAGCCCACAGTTGAAAGCCACGATGCAGTTGGTCGCCGAGTTCTCCTTCAAACACGGTTTGTTGGGTGAGGCGGCGCCGAGCGCAGATGTGGTTGGCGTGGAGACACCGGCCGGTAACTGGGGCAACGCAGGTAACATCAAACTGCGTTTCACCGATGAGTTCACCAAACTGGCGGCCGCAGGCCAGTTGTAAGCGGAGGCAAATCCGATGCGTAAACTGATCAACTACCAACCGCTGCCGATGGGCCGCCTGTTGCTCGGGGTGCTGCCGCTGCTGGCGGTGCTGCTGGTCTATCTGTTCGCGTCGGATGCGCGTTTAAGCCTGAATGCGGCGGATAAGCTGCTGCCGGGTTTTAACGCGATGGGCGACGCCATCAACCGGATGGCGTTTCAGCCCAGCCCGCGCACCGGTGAATATCTGCTGTGGACCGACACCGCCGCCAGCCTGATGCGTTTGCTGAGTGGCGTACTGATCAGCGCGATGCTGGCGCTGGCGATTGGCCTGTTCACCGGCGCGCTGCCGGTGGTACGCGCGGTGCTGGCCCCGCTGGTGACGCTGTTCGCGCTGGTGCCACCGCTGGCGATTCTGCCGATTCTGTTTATCTGCTTTGGCCTTGGCGAAGTGTCGAAAGTGGTGCTGATTGTGATTGGCATCACCCCGCTGATTGCGCGCGATTTGCAACTCCAGGTGGAGAAAATCCCGCGCGAGCAACTGGTGAAAGCACAGACGCTGGGCGGCCACAGCGCACAGATTTTGTGGCGGGTGATCCTGCCACAACTGATGCCGCGCCTGTTCGATGCGGTGCGTCTGTCGCTCAGTTCGGCGTGGCTGTTCCTGATCGCCGCAGAAGCGATTGTTGCCACCGAAGGACTCGGTTATCGCATCTTCCTGATGCGTCGCTATCTGGCGATGGACGTGATTTTGCCTTACGTCGCCTGGATCACCCTGCTGGCCTTTGCCCTCGACCTGTTGCTGCGGCTGATTAGTCGTCGCTGCTGGCCGTGGTACTACGCCAAATAAGGAGCGCAACATGCCCTTACTGCAACTGAAAAATCTTGAGAAGCACTATGGTCAGCAAGTGGTGCTGGAACGTCTGAACATCAGCGTGGAAGAGGGGGAGTTTGTGGCGATTGTCGGGGCGTCCGGCTGCGGCAAAACCACCTTCCTTAATATGCTGCTCGGCACCGAAGCCCCCACTAAAGGCCAATTGCTGCTGGATGGCGAACCGATCCCCGATGAACCCGATGCCCATCGCGGCGTGGTGTTTCAACGCTATTCGGTGTTCCCGCATCTGACGGTGCTGGGCAACGTGATGCTGGCGGAAGAGTTCAGCACCGCCCGTTGGCTGGGGCGCGTCTGGGGACGTAAGCGCCAGGCGATCCGTCAGCGTGCGCAGGCGATGCTGGCGCAGGTGGGTCTTGAACATGCGCAAAGTAAGTATCCGCACCAACTGTCCGGCGGGATGCAGCAGCGTCTGGCGCTGGCGCAGGCATTGATGAAGCAGCCGCGTATTTTGCTGCTGGATGAACCCTTTGGCGCGCTCGATCCGGGCATCCGTAGTGAGATGCATCAGTTGATCACTCAACTGTGGCAACAGCATGGCCTGACCATCTTTATGATCACCCACGATCTGAAAGAGGGTTTCAGCCTCGCCTCGCGTCTGCTGGTGTTCGACAAACTGCGCCACGATCCGCACGCGCCGGAAGCCTGGGGCGCAACCATTACCTACGACCTGCCGCTCGATCGGCAGCGACCTGCCGATGCAGCGCTGCCGGAATCGCAGGTCGCCTGAAGGAGAGAATGATGACGACGTCGTATCAAACCCAATTACCGGCTGGCTCGCACTGGTCATTTGTGATGCGCAGCGGCAGCGCGCTGACCCTCACCGATGTGGCAGGCGGAGCCAATGTTGGCATGTTGTTTTACAACCCGGAAAACTTGCTGGAGCGTTACAACGCGCCGGACACCCTCAAGTGCCAGCACACCTTTCGCCTGACCGCCGGGCACTGCCTCTACTCCGACATGGGGCGCATCTTCTGTGGCATTGAAGCCGACAGCTTTGGCTGGCACGAGAGCGTGTGCGGCACGCTGAATGCGCAGCAGACCGCCGCGTTATTTGGTTCCAGCGATTATCAGCAGGCGCGTAACCAACGTCATCAGAACGGCTACGACAGTTTTCTCGTCGAGCTGGCGAAATATGGTCTTGGCAAGCGGGATATGGCGGCCTGCATCAACTTTTTCGCCCAGGTACGCGCCGACGACAACGGTACGTTGCAACGTGAGCAGCAGGGCGCGCAGGGTGCCGAAGTACGACTGCGTTTCGCGATGGATACGCTGGTGCTGCTGCATACCTGCCCGCATCCACTGACGCCAGCCGGTGACTATCCGCGCGCGCCGCTGGGATTGCAGATTGACGCGCAGCGCGCGCCGCTGCCGGAGATTTGCCTGCAACGCGCGGAAAACCAGCGCGGTCTGCGCAATAACGCGCTTTATCAATTGCAGGGAGAGTTGTGATGATCAAAGAAAGTTTACTTAATCCGGCTGAGGCGCATGTTCAGCAGCAGATTGGTGCCGGGGATTACTGGCTGCATCGCATCGAGAAAGGTCAGACGTTGCGTATTACCGATCTGGAAGGCAATCAGGCGGCGGATACGCTGTTTTTCAATGCCGACGATACTGCCGAGCGCTACAGCATGAGCGACACGCTGCGCGGCCAGCACAACGTGTTCCTTACCGCAGGCAGCGTGCTGCGTTCCAATGACGATCGCCCGATGTTGACCATCGTCGCCGATACCTGTGGCCGCCACGACACCCTTGGCGGTGCCTGTGCCACGGAAAGCAACACGGTGCGTTATGACCTCGAAAAGCGTCATATGCACGCCTGCCGCGACAGTTGGATGCTGGCGGTAGCGGAGCACCCGGAGTACGGCCTGACGCGCCGCGATATCACCCACAACATCAACTTTTTCATGAACGTGCCGGTGACGCACGAAGGTGGGCTGACCTTTGCTGACGGTATCTCCGCGCCGGGTAAATATGTCGAGTTGGTGGCGCAGATGAATATCCTGGTGCTGATCTCCAACTGCCCGCAGCTCAACAACCCCTGCAACGGTTACAACCCCACGCCGATTTTAGTCAGCGTGTGGTGATCATCTGACGCAACGGGACGACCCGTTATCTGCCGTCAATGCCAGCGCAGGACGACCTGCCGGAAAGAGAGTAGAAGTCATGATTGAGCGTGTATTGATTGCCAACCGTGGCGCGATTGCGGTGCGCATTATCCGCACCTTACAAGCGATGAACATTAAGGCGATTGCGGTGTATGCCGAAGCCGATCGTCATGCGCGCCATGTGCGGCTGGCCGATGAAGCCTGGTCGCTGGGCGCAGGCCAGGTGCGCGATACCTATCTGAACCAGGACAAGCTGCTGGCGATTGCCGCCGAGAGCGGCGCGCAGGCGCTGCACCCTGGTTACGGTTTCCTGAGTGAAAACCCCGAATTTGTTAACCGCTGCGAGGCCGCGGGCCTGCATTTTCTCGGACCGAACGCGCAGCAGATGGCGGCCTTTGGTCTGAAGCATCGCGCCCGCGCACTGGCGCAAGAAAATAATGTGCCGTTGCTGTCGGGCAGTGGACTGCTGACCTCGCTGGAGCAGGCACAGGCTGCCGCAACGGAAATCGGCTATCCGGTGATGCTGAAAAGCACCGCGGGTGGTGGCGGCATTGGTATGCAGCGTTGCGATGATGCGCAGCAACTGGCTGATGCCTTTACCCGCGTAAAACGTCTGGCAGGCAACAATTTCGCCGACGATGGCGTATTTTTAGAGAAATTTATCGCCCGTGCGCGTCATATCGAAGTGCAGATCTTTGGCGACGGCGCAGGCGAGGTGATTGCGCTGGGCGAGCGTGATTGCTCGGCACAACGCCGTAATCAGAAAGTGATGGAAGAAACCCCGGCTCCGGGCCTGAGTGACGCGGTACGTGCGGAGTTACAGGCTACCGCAGTCCGGCTGGGACGTGCGGTGAACTACCGCAGCGCCGGGACGGTGGAATATGTTTATGACGAGGGCAGCCAGCAGTTCTGGTTCCTGGAAGTGAACACCCGTTTACAGGTGGAACATGGCGTCACTGAGATGGTGTACGGCGTGGATTTGGTGCGCTGGATGGTTGAGTTGGCACAGCAGACGCTAGCGCCGCTCGCCAGTTTGCAGCCAGTGGCAAACGGCCACGCCATTCAGGTGCGGTTGTACGCCGAAGACCCGGCGAAGCAGTTCCAGCCCAGCGCCGGTCTGCTGAGCCATGTGGCGTTTCCTGCTGAGGTGGAAAACGTCACATTGCGCGTCGACAGCAGCGTTGAGGGTGGCATGGAGGTTTCACCGTTCTACGATCCGATGCTGGCAAAGGTGATTGTGCAGGGTGCAGATCGCGATCAGGCGTTGACCGGACTGGCGCAGGCGCTGAACGCGACGGAACTGTATGGCATCGAAACCAACCTGTTATGGCTGCGCCATCTGCTGACTCTCGCGGAGGTGCAGCAGGGACGCATCATTACTGCCACCCTCGGCGCTGTGCAGTGGCAGCCGCCGACGCTGGATATTATCAGCGGCGGTACTCTGACCACGGTACAGGATGCGCCGGGCCGTGTCGGCTACTGGCATGTTGGCGTCCCGCCCTCCGGCCCGTTTGACAGCCGTGCCTTTCAGTTGGGTAACCGCTTGTTGGGCAATGAGCCCCAAGCTGCCGGGCTGGAAATCACCCTGCGTGGACCAACCTTACGTTTCAACCAACGCTGTAGTTTTGTCCTGACTGGTGCCCCCCTGGCGGCGCAGCTCGATCAACACTCGCTGGCAATGAACCAGATTATCTGCGCGCAGGCCGGACAAACTCTGACGCTGGGCGACGTGCGTGACGGTAGCCGCAGTTATCTGCTGCTGGCCGGTGGGTTGGATACACCGCGCTATCTGGGCAGCCGCAGCACCTTTACGCTGGGCAAATTTGGTGGTCATGCCGGGCGCGCGCTACGGGCGGGGGATGTACTGCATCTGGCGGCACCGGCTGAATTGCCCGAGTCGCAACTGCCGCAGGCGTTGTTGCCTGAGCTGAGCGGCCACTGGCAGTTGCGGGTGATTTATGGGCCGCATGGCGCACCGACTTTCTTTACCGACGACGATATCCGTGAATTTTTCGCCGCTGAGTGGCAGGTGCACTACAACTCCAGCCGCACCGGCATCCGTCTTATCGGGCCGAAACCCACCTGGGCGCGTAGCGATGGTGGCGAAGCGGGGATGCATCCCTCCAATATCCACGACAATGCCTATGCTTTCGGCACCGTCGATTTTACCGGCGATATGCCGGTGATCCTCGGCCCGGATGGCCCGTCACTCGGCGGGTTCGTGTGTCCGGCCACGGTGGTTGAGGCCGATCTGTGGAAGCTCGGTCAGTTGAAAGCCGGGGATCGGGTGCAGTTTCTGCCGATCGATCTGGCAAGTGCCGATCAACTGGCGCAAGCGCAGCGTGAGGAGATCGCCAGCCTGCAACCTCAACCGTTAACGGTAAGCGCAGCGCTGCCCCTGATTGATCCAGTGCTGCACCAACATGCAGCAACCGGTGCGCTGCCATCGCTTTGTGTACGCGCCGCCGGTGACCGTTTTCTGTTGGTGGAGTATGGCGATCTTCTGTTAGATATCGCGCTGCGTTTTCGTGTCCATGCGTTGATGCAGTGGCTGGAGGCCCATCCGCTGCCGGGTCAGCTGGAATTGACGCCAGGCATCCGTTCCTTACAGGTTCATTACGACGCGCAGCTTTGTTCAAGAAGTGAGCTTCTGGCGCACATCTTGCACGCAGATAATGTACTGGGAACCTTAGCTGATGCCGCCGTGCCTTCGCGCACCGTGTGGCTGCCGCTCAGCTGGGATGATGAAGCCTGCCGTATCGCGATCCAACGCTATAGCCAGTCTGTCCGACCCAATGCGCCCTGGTGTCCGAGCAACATCGAATTTATCCGTCGTATCAACGGTCTGGAGAGCGTTGAGGCGGTGAAAGAGATTCTGTTCAGCGCCGCGTATCTGGTGATGGGGCTGGGCGATGTGTATCTCGGCGCACCGGTAGCGACTCCGCTTGATCCGCGTCATCGCTTAGTGACCACCAAATACAATCCGGCGCGCACCTGGACGGCGGAGAACTCGGTGGGTATCGGTGGTGCCTATCTGTGCGTATACGGCATGGAAGGACCAGGGGGTTATCAGTTTGTCGGGCGCACCTTGCAGATGTGGAACCGTGACCGCCAAACGTCAGCGTTTAGCCAACCCTGGCTGCTCCGCTTCTTCGACCAGATCCGTTTCTATCCAGTGAGCGCTGACGAGCTGCTGGAGATTCGTGAGCGTTTTCCGTGGGGGGATTATCCACTGCGGATGGAGGAGGGAGAATTCCGCCTCGACGATTATCAGGCGTTGCTGGCACAGCAGGCGATGGACATTGACCGCTTTCAGCAGCAGCGTCAGCAGGCGTTCGACAGCGAGCTGGCGCGCTGGCGCGCTGACGGGCAGTTTACCTTTGATAGCCAGTTGCCGGAGTCGGCCGATGAAGAGACCCGTATTCCCGCCGATTGTTGTGGCGTGGAGAGTCAGGTGGCAGGCAGTGTCTGGCAGTGGCTGGTGGCACCAGGCAGTGACATTGAAGCGGGGGCTACCGTTGGTATTCTCGAGTCAATGAAGATGGAAATCCCGATCGTCGCGCCGGTTAGCGGAAAAATCCATAGCCTGCAACGACAGGTCGGGCAGCAAGTACAGGCGGGTCAGTTACTTATGGTGATCGATCCGGTCTGAGCATAATTTAGATCAATAAATCATCATTAAAAAAGCAGCAAAGCCGGGGATCTGACCCATACTTAAAACCCGGCCAATTGTTGCATTGTTCTGGCATCTTTATCGCAGTGTGCAACAGGCTGTGTCCCGTAACGGTTTCATAATAAATCTTCTTAAACCGTTGCGGGATGCAGCCTGAACCGGTCGGTTTCAGCGTTTGCGGACGCTTTACCTCTCTACTTTCACGTGATTCATAGTGAGTTTTAAGGAGTTCTCTATGGAAATAAAAGATCCAATGGTCGAGTTACTTAGTAGTCTTGAGCAGATTGTTTTGACACGTGATGCACAGCCTTCAGTATCTGAAATCGCCCTTCAAAAGGCGTCAGTTCCCGAGCCACAGCGTTTACGAGAGATGACCGGCATGCAGGTTGATGAATTTGCCCGCGTGATGGGGGTGAGCGTCTCTTCAGTGAAAAGCTGGGAGGCGCAACGTACGCGCCCTTCCGCTACGGCGCGTAAATTGATGAAGCTGTTGCAGGCTAATCCCTATCTGGGTCGACAACTACTTGAGTAAACACCGACTATTCGGTTCTGACCCGCCTTGATGGCGGGTTTTTTTTCGTTTGTCATGAGCACCGGCAGTCGTAGCGGCGCGATTTATGTGTCAGGGTTGGACAGCATCACCCCATATTTGGCCGCCTGCTTCACAAACCAACTCTCCGGCACGCTGTGCGGCGGTTGCGCCAACTGGGTTAGCCCCTGGCGAATAATGTTATCCGCCTGCTGCCAGAGATGTTTATCCCCTTCATTTAACAGCTGAATTTGTATCTGTTTTTCCACCAGATAAACCCGGGCGAAGTCGGCATCGAATTGCACAATGGCACGGGTGTTATCGATGATGTCAGCCAGTTTGATGGTTTGCGCCTCGGGTGACGCCTGCGCGGTATGGCGAAAGTGGACCAGCTTGCGTGCCGCGCGGTTTTTCGCCTGTGGCTGTGCGCTGTCGGTGAGCATATCCACCAGTTCAGCCACGCGTGGGCCGAAGAGGCGGGCGATGTCTGCCAAAGTGCTGGCGGTGTCTTCCACCGTGTCGTGCAGCCAGGCCGCTGCCAACATTGCTTCGTCATCGGTCACGCTACGCACCAGCTCGACCACCGCCGCCGGATGGACGATATAGGGTTCATCGGTATATTTGCGCCGCTGTCCGGCTTCGGCATGAGCCTGGGTGGCATAGTGACGCGCCTGATCTTCCAGTGAATCCCGCATCATTGTCTGCTCCGTAAAAAGTAGCTTGCAATTGTCTAGCGCGCTATCTATATTAAATCGCATGAACAGTAATCAAGATGACAAAAAAGTGTCGCAGACGCCACTCAAGCTGGATCAGCATCTCTGTTTCGCCCTCTATTCGGCGAACCTGGCGATGCACAAGGTCTATCGTCAGCTGCTGGGACAGCTGGAAATCACCTATCCGCAATATCTGGTGATGCTGGTGCTGTGGACGCAGGATGATGTGACGGTATCGGAGATCGGCGAGCAGCTGTTTCTCGACTCCGCCACGTTGACGCCGTTGTTGAAACGGCTGGAAAGCGCCGGGCTGTTGCGCCGCGCGCGCTCGCGTCAGGATGAACGTCAGGTTGTTGTGACCCTGACCGACGAGGGAAGGGCATTACGCCAGAAAGCGGAATCCATTCCGGAAGCGATCAAATGCGCTGCGGCTTGTGATGATGAGACGCTGCTGGCGCTGAAAAACCAGTTGGATGATCTGCGCGACAATCTGAATCGCGCGAAGTAATTCAGTGCGGGTGCGCTGCGCCCGTGTCATATCAGGCTGCGCTATGTAAGTAGCGCGCGATAAAATAGCGAATTAGTGAGGTTATCATGTCTTTAGAAAAAGTTGTTTATACCGCAAAAGCCAAAGCCACCGGTGGTCGTGATGGCCGCGCTACCTCTTCTGATGGCGTGCTGGATGTGAAACTGGGCGTGCCAAAAGAGATGGGCGGTGCAGGCGGTGAAGTGACTAACCCGGAGCAACTGTTTGCTGCTGGTTATTCTGCCTGTTTCCTCGGTGCGATGAAGTTTGTCGCGGCGCGCGATAAATTCGCCATTGCGAAAGATGCGTGGATTGAAGGTGAAGTTGGTATCGGCCCGATCCCCAACGGTTTTGGTATTGAAGCCAAACTGAATATTCATCTGCCGGGGATGGATGCCGCTGAAGCGCAGAAACTGGTCGATGCTGCGCATATCGTCTGCCCTTACTCTAATGCCACCCGTGGCAATATCGATGTGACGCTGAATATCATCAACTAAGGCAGAACGTGTTGATACGTAGCGGCGCGATTTATCGCGCGCTTTTAAAAACAGCGCGGTAAATCGCGTCGCTACGAGATACGTCACTTTTTGAAGTGTGCAAAAAATGCTCAACCTGGAGCGATAACAAGATTTGTCTGGTCACACCTCTTAACGCATGTTTTACTGAGCCACTTCGCAAAATTGCTATGCCCTCGGTTCAGATTCCTCCCGAACAGTTCCTTGCATCACGCTTTTCTGCGGTAAAAGCGAACTCTATTGCCTTTACATAGTCCCACTTTAGGGTTACCGCTCCGACATCAGCCGGGAATAAATAAATTCATGAATTATATTAAGACCTTAACGCAGCAGAAGCTGTCATTGATGCTCGCGCTTTATATCGGCATTCTGTTGAATTTGCCGATTTTTTATCGCCGATTTGACGGCTTTCTGACGAAATCCTCACTGACAAATTGGGCTTCGGCGCTGGTTGAAGTGGTCGCCGCCGTGCTGTTGACCTTCTTCCTGATGCGACTCTTATCGCTCGGCGGTAAATGGGCTTACCGCGTGCTTGCCAGCCTGCTGGTGGTGATTTCGGTTGCTGCCGCCTATTACATGGCGTTTTTTAACGTGGTGATTGGCTATGGCATTGTCGCCTCGGTAATGACCACCGATGTGGATCTGTCAAAAGAAGTTATCGGCCTGCATTTCGTGCTGTGGATGGTGCTGGTGAGTGCCCTGCCGCTGCTGATGATTTGGCGCAATAACCTGAGTAAGACGCTGATTGAGCAGCTGAAAACCCCAGGCCAGCGCATCAAACCAACCCTGATTCTGTTGCTGAGCGTGGCGCTGGTGTGGCTGCCGATTCGCTATTTTGACAAGCTGCAAAAAGCCAACGAAGAGATCACCAATATCGATCTGCCCAGCTACGGCGGTGTGGTGGCGCACTCCTATCTGCCTTCAAACTGGATTGCCGCGCTGGGGCTGTTTGCCTGGACCAAACTGGATGAAGAGGTGGACAGTCAGGAGCTGCTGGACCCGGCGAAAAAGTTTACTTACGTGGCCCCGGCAGGAATTGATGATACCTACGTGGTGTTTGTGATTGGTGAAACCACGCGCTGGGACCATATGGGGTTGTTGGGCTATCAGCGCGATACCACGCCGAAGCTCTCGAAAGAGAAAAACCTGGTGGCGTTCCGCGGCGAGTCTTGTGATACCGCCACTAAGCTGTCGCTGCGCTGCATGTTCGTACGCGAAGGTGGCACGATGGATAATCCCGGTCGTACCCTGAAAGAGCAGAACATTTTCGCGGTACTGAAAGAACTGGGTTTCACCTCCGAGTTGTTCGCCATGCAAAGTGAAGTGTGGTTTTACGATAACGCCGATGTGAATAACTTCTCTTTCCGCGAACAAATTGGTTCTGAGAAGCGTAATCAGGGAAAACCGGTGGATGATATGCTGCTGGTGCCGGAATTGCAGGCATCGCTGGAACGTTATCCACAAGGTAAGCATCTGGTGGTGCTGCATACCAAAGGTTCACATTACCTGTATTCGCAGCGTTATCCGCGCAGTTTCGCCCGCTACCAACCGGAGTGTATGGGGGTGGATGAAACCTGTAGCAAAGCGCAGTTGATTAACGCTTATGACAACTCGATTTTATACGTCGATACGATGCTCGATAGCGTGTTTGATCAGCTGCGTGATAAGAAGGCGATTGTGTTTTATGCCGCCGACCACGGTGAGTCGATCAGCGAGAATATGCATCTGCACGGTACACCGCGTGAGATGGCACCACCGGAGCAGTTCCGGGTACCGATGATCGTCTGGGCCTCGGATAAGTATTTGGCCGACCCCAACAATCGCAGCAATTTTGAGCGTTTACAGGCGCAGCAGCGTGTTGGCAAGACGCATCGTCACGTCGAGTTGTTTGATACCATTCTCGGCTGTCTGGGCTATACCTCACCGGACGGCGGTATTAAAGCGGCGAACAACTGGTGTCAGGCACCGGCGGTTACCTCTGAGGCCAAACCGCTGTAATTTTGCCTGAACTTATTGAGCAGCGGGGGCTTTTTCTCCGCTGCCTGCTTTTCAGGCGATCGCATGGAATTGCACAAAAAGGGATTGACGCTCCCGGAGTGGCGCAGTAAGATGCGCCCCCATCGGTGAGTGGCGCAGCCTGGTAGCGCACTTCGTTCGGGACGAAGGGGTCGGAGGTTCGAATCCTCTCTCACCGACCAAATTTAAGAAACCTGCTTGTAAAAGCAGGTTTTTTTTCGTCTGTATCATCCGTAGCGGCGCGATTTATCGCGCGGTTTTTTCCGGCGTCGTACACAAAATTGCGCGATAAATCGCGCCGTTACGGCCTGGTGTGGCGAATGATTAAAGATTTAAAGTTAATCTTTCACCCCTTACGTCCGTCGATCGTCCATTAGTCGTCATTATTCCTGCTCGCGGCTATCAATCCCTTGCCACTTCTCAGCCTGCCGCTTAATTCGCGACACATTCTTCTTATGACCGCTTTTTGCTTTTTGCTGATTTCTTATGCCATTAGTACAGCATATTTCTCTGCCTGAACGTCATAACGCACGGGGAATCGTTCATATATTCAACATTTACCGGTAATATTTGTATGTTTTTTAGCGGTGATAATCACTGTCATTTGGTGGTTTTCCCAGATAATCACTCGGCATAGCGCGCTTTATCACCTTTTTAAATATTGGCTTACCGGTTGAAGGGTGTTTTTTATCGTTGCTTGCGGTTACTCACACTCTCTGTAAATAACCCCACCTTGTATTGACGTTCTTTGCAACTGTTGACAAATTGATGCGTCAATAGATGCAGAGTCCGACGCGTCTGGCAGATTCCACGGTGCCAGCGCAACAAAAACAACGATTCGCATTTTGGTCACAAAAGTGACTTGCCTGAACCGCATAAAAAAATCAGAGGTCAGGCGCAACGCACACAACATCACATCACAATGGAGCAAAACATGATCAACTCCCTGGCTAAATCCAGGATGCTGAAGGTCGGTCTGAGCCTGATTGCTATGACCGTTGCCGCGGGTGTCCAGGCGAAAACCCTCGTTTACTGTTCAGAAGGTTCGCCGGAAGGCTTTAACCCTCAGCTGTTCACCTCTGGTACCACCTACGATGCCAGCTCCGTACCGATCTACAACCGTCTGGTTGAATTCAAAATCGGCACCACAGAAGTGGAACCGGGCCTGGCTGAAAAGTGGGATGTGAGCGCTGACGGCAAAACCTATACCTTCCATCTGCGCCAAGGCGTGAAGTGGCAAACCACCAAAGACTTCAAACCGACGCGTAACTTCAACGCTGATGACGTGGTTTTCTCCTTCGAGCGTCAGCTCGATAAAAACAACAAGTACCACGGCGTTTCTGGCGGCAGCTACGAGTACTTCGAAGGCATGGACATGCCGAACTTGATCAGCAAAATCGAGAAAGTGGACGATCACACCGTTCGCTTCGTGCTGACTCGTCCGGAATCTCCGTTCCTGGCCGACCTCGGGATGGACTTCGCCTCTATCCTGTCGAAAGAGTACGCGGATAACATGCTGAAAGCCGGTACGCCGGAAAAAGTGGACCTGAACCCGGTAGGTACCGGTCCGTTCCAGCTGCTGCAATACCAGAAAGACTCGCGCATCCTCTACAAAGCGAACCCGGATTACTGGGGCACCAAGCCGAAGATCGATCGCTTAGTCTTCTCCATCACGCCAGATGCTTCCGTGCGTTACGCCAAGTTGCAGAAAGGCGAGTGCCAGGTGATGCCGTACCCGAACCCGGCTGATATCGCCAGCATGAAGAAAGACAAAAACATCAATCTGATGGAACAACCGGGTCTGAACGTCGGCTACCTGTCGTTCAACACCGAGAAAAAACCGCTGGATAACGTGAAAGTGCGTCAGGCACTGACGATGGCGGTGAACAAGAAAGCCATCATTGATGCGGTTTATCAGGGTGCTGGCCAGGCCGCGAAAAACCTGATCCCGCCAACCATGTGGGGTTACAACGACGCGGTGCAGGATTATCCGTATGATCCGGCTAAAGCCAAAGCGCTGCTGAAAGAAGCGGGCCTGCCAGATGGCTTCACCATCGACCTGTGGGCGATGCCGGTACAGCGTCCGTACAACCCGAACGCCCGTCGTATGGCGGAAATGGTTCAGGCTGACTGGGCGAAAATCGGTGTCAAAGCCAACATCGTTACCTACGAGTGGGGCGAGTACCTGAAGCGTGCCAAAGCGGGTGAACATCAGAGCGTGATGATGGGCTGGACCGGTGATAACGGGGATCCGGACAACTTCTTCGCCACCCTGTTCAGCTGTGCAGCGGCGAAAGACGGTTCTAACTACTCACGTTGGTGCTACAAGCCGTTTGAAGATCAGATTCAGCCAGCCCGTGCTGAAGCCGATCACAACAAACGTATTGAGTACTACAAACAGGCACAGGTGATCATGCATGATCAGGCTCCGGCGCTGATCATTGCGCACTCGACTGTGTATGAGCCAGTCAGCAAGAAAGTGACCGGCTATGTGGTTGACCCGTTAGGTAAACATCACTTCGAAAACGTCGATATCCAGGAATAACCTTTCGGATTATGGCGGTCAGGGCCGACGCCGTCGGCCCTCGGGCGGCTTCTTCGCCGCCCGCACTCCGCACTTTTTTTCCGGCTAATTTCTTTTTATTGAAGCGCTTCTGGCGTCGCGTTCGGCTATGTGCCGGATGCATGTTTTGAGCAATGTAGTCCCCGGCGGCAACGCTGCGGGAAATGACTGAGAGTACGGCTTATGCTGCAGTTCATACTCCGACGTCTGGGCCTTGTCATCCCAACGTTTATCGGTATTACCCTGTTGACCTTTGCGTTTGTTCACCTGATCCCCGGCGACCCGGTACTGATCATGGCGGGTGAGCGTGGTATTTCGCCCGAGCGTCATGCTCAGTTGATGGCGATGTTTGGTCTTGACCAACCCCTGTGGAAACAATATCTCACCTACATCAACGGCGTGTTGCACGGTGATTTAGGTATCTCGCTGAAAAGCCGCATTCCGGTGTGGGACGAATTCGTACCGCGCTTTAAAGCCACGCTGGAGCTGGGCATCTGCGCAATGATCTTCGCCATTGCCGTCGGCATTCCGGTCGGCGTACTGGCGGCGGTCAAACGCGGTTCCGTCTTTGATCACACCGCCGTGGGCATCTCCCTGACCGGCTACTCGATGCCGATTTTCTGGTGGGGCATCATGCTGATCATGCTGGTGTCGGTGCAGCTCAACCTGACGCCGGTCTCCGGGCGTGTCAGTGACACCATCTTCCTTGATGATAGCCATCCGCTTACCGGCTTTATGCTGATCGATACCCTGATCTGGGGCGAGCCGGGCGACTTCAAAGATGCGGTGATGCATATGATCCTGCCTGCCATCGTGCTGGGGACTATCCCGCTGGCGGTGATTGTTCGTATGACTCGTTCCTCCATGCTGGAAGTGCTGGGCGAAGACTACATCCGCACCGCGCGTGCCAAAGGGCTGACGCGTATGCGGGTGATCGTGGTGCACGCCCTGCGTAACGCCATGCTGCCGGTGGTGACGGTTATCGGTTTACAGGTCGGTACGCTGCTGGCCGGGGCCATCCTGACAGAAACCATCTTCTCCTGGCCGGGCCTTGGGCGCTGGCTGATTGAAGCGCTGCAACGCCGCGATTATCCGGTGGTGCAGGGCGGCGTGCTGCTGGTGGCGATTCTGATCATCCTGGTCAACCTGTTGGTTGATCTGTTGTACGGCGTGGTTAACCCACGTATCCGTCATAAGAAATAAGGGGGCATCATGTCTGCTGTTGATCCCGCAAGCGTAAGCGCTGCACCCAAGCCGATGACCCCGATTCAGGAATTCTGGCACTACTTCAAACGTAATAAAGGCGCAGTGATTGGTCTGGTGTACATCATCCTGATGTTGCTGATCGCCATCTTTGCTGAATTCCTGGCGCCGCATGCCCCTGCGGAACAGTTCCGCGATGCGTTGCTGCATCCGCCAGTGTGGCAGGAAGGCGGCACCTGGAAGTTTATCCTCGGCACCGATGATGTTGGCCGCGATATTCTGTCGCGTCTGATGTATGGCGCACGCCTGTCGCTGCTGGTGGGCTGCCTGGTGGTGGTGCTGTCGTTGATCCTCGGGGTGGTTTTCGGTCTGATGGCCGGTTACCTCGGTGGTGTGGTTGACGCCATCATCATGCGCCTGGTCGATATTATGCTGGCACTGCCGAGTCTGCTGCTGGCGTTGGTGCTGGTGGCGATTTTTGGTCCGTCGATTGTGAACGCCGGGCTGGCGCTGACCTTTGTGGCATTGCCGCACTATATCCGTCTGACGCGTGCTGCGGTGCTGGTGGAAGTGAACCGCGATTACGTCACCGCTTCCAGCGTGGCGGGTGCGGGTACGCTGCGCCAGATGTTCGTCAATATTCTGCCTAACTGCCTGGCACCGTTGATTGTGCAGGCGTCGTTAGGTTTCTCCAACGCCATCCTCGATATGGCGGCGTTGGGCTTTCTCGGTATGGGGGCGCAGCCGCCGACACCGGAGTGGGGCACCATGCTCTCCGACGTGTTGCAGTATGCGCAAAGTGCCTGGTGGGTCGTGACCTTCCCCGGAGTGGTCATCCTGCTCACGGTTCTGGCATTCAACCTCATGGGCGATGGTTTGCGTGATGCACTCGACCCGAAACTCAAGCAGTAAAGAGGCACCGAGATGGCGTTATTAAATGTAGAAAAACTGTCGGTGCATTTCGGCGACGAAAAAACACCGTTCCGTGCGGTTGACCGTATCAGCTATCAGGTTGAGCAGGGCCAGGTGGTCGGCATTGTCGGTGAGTCTGGTTCCGGTAAATCGGTTAGCTCGCTGGCGATTATGGGCCTGATTGATTATCCCGGTCGGGTGATGGCAGAGAAGCTGGAATTCAACCAGCGCGACCTGCAACGCATCTCCGAAAAAGAGCGCCGCCAGCTGGTGGGTGCGGAAGTGGCGATGATCTTCCAGGACCCGATGACCAGCCTTAACCCGTGTTACACCGTGGGTTTCCAGATTATGGAAGCGCTGAAGGTGCATCAGGGCGGTAGCCGTAGCACCCGTCGTCAGCGCGCGATTGATCTGCTGGAGCAGGTGGGGATTCCCGATCCGGCTTCACGTCTGGATGTGTATCCGCATCAGCTGTCGGGCGGGATGAGCCAGCGTGTGATGATCGCCATGGCGATCGCCTGCAAACCTAAGCTGCTGATCGCCGATGAACCCACTACCGCGCTCGATGTGACCATCCAGGCGCAGATCATTGAACTGCTGCTGGAGCTGCAAAAGCAGGAGAACATGGCGCTGATCCTGATCACCCATGACCTGGCGCTGGTGGCGGAAGCGGCGCAGCACATCATCGTTATGTATGCCGGACAAGTGGTGGAAAGCGGCAAAGCGGCGGATATCTTCAAAGCCCCGCGTCATCCTTATACCCAGGCGCTGCTGCGTGCGCTGCCGGAATTCGCGGCGGATAAAGCGCGTCTGGCCTCGCTGCCGGGCGTGGTGCCGGGTAAATACGACCGCCCAACCGGCTGCCTGTTGAATCCGCGCTGCCCCTACGTGACCGATCGTTGCCGTAGCGAAGAGCCTGAACTGCGCGACATTCCGGGCCGTCAGTCCAAATGTCACTTCCCACTGGATGATGCCGGGAGACCGACTTATGAGTCATGAGAAAACACAGCAGGATTATCTGCTACAGGCGATTGACCTGAAAAAACACTACCCGGTGAAGAAAGGGTTGTTCGGCCAGGAGCGTCTGGTCAAAGCATTGGATGGCGTATCGTTCAATCTGGAACGCGGCAAAACGCTGGCGGTGGTCGGGGAGTCGGGCTGTGGTAAATCCACGCTGGGCCGTCTGCTGACCATGATTGAAACCCCAACCGAAGGCGAGTTGTACTGGCACGGTCAGGATTTGCTGAAGCATGACCCGCAGGCGCAGAAACTGCGCCGCCAGAAAATCCAGATTGTGTTCCAGAACCCCTATGGTTCGCTGAATCCACGCAAAAAAATCAGCCAGATTCTGGAAGAGCCGCTGGTGATCAACACCACGTTGACCAAAGCGGAACGTCGGGAAAAAACGCTGGAGATGATGGCGAAGGTTGGTCTGAAAACCGAACATTACGATCGCTACCCGCATATGTTTTCCGGCGGTCAGCGTCAGCGTATCGCCATTGCCCGCGGCCTGATGCTGGACCCGGATGTGCTGATCGCCGATGAACCGGTATCGGCGCTCGACGTCTCGGTGCGTGCGCAGGTACTGAACCTGATGATGGACCTGCAACAGGATCTCGGTCTTTCCTATGTGTTCATCTCTCATGATTTGTCGGTGGTGGAACATATCGCCGATGAAGTGATGGTGATGTACCTTGGCCGCTGCGTGGAGAAGGGGAGCAAAGAGGCGATTTTCAGCAATCCGCGCCATCCCTACACTCAGGCGTTGTTGTCGGCCACGCCACGCCTCAATCCGGATGAACGTCGTGAACGTATCAAACTGACCGGCGAGCTGCCCAGCCCGCTTAACCCGCCGCCAGGTTGCGCCTTCAACGCGCGCTGTCGTCGCCGTTTTGGTACCTGCGTGCAGTTGCAGCCCAAGTTGAAAACTTACGGTGAGCAGCAAATCGCCTGCTTTGCCGTAGATCAGGATGAGAACCAGCCCATCGCTGGCGCGTAACCTGTGACAGCGAGTGACAAAGGCCCCAGACGGGGCCTTTTTCTTGTGCTTTGGGCGCCGGTAACGGCGGTGCCTGGTACGATCTGTTCCGAAATTTTCAGCGCCAATGTTCGTTATACCGGGATTACCCTTGGCTACCAGCTTGGCGCACCGCTTATCGCGACTGGTCTGTTGGCAATATTTTGCGCCAGTCGGATAAACCGTGATTCAGGCACAGACGCAACAACTCTAATTCTCAATCGGCCAGCCTTTCTGCCCGATTTTCCATCCCCACCCGAATTCCCGCCTATACTTCAGAAAAATTAACGCCAATAGTCTTGTTCACTGAACATTAACAAAATCCATTACCGCATTTCATCTGTCATGCGCTGGCATTAAAAATTGTTTCGAGCGTTAAGACAAATTCTGAATTTTGTCAAATTTGTGTGAGATTAATCACACAGGTGAAAAATCCGTAACTTGCAGAGGCTTAGAGATATTTCAGTGAGTTACGAAAAGATGAGCTGCGTGATTATTTCAGTTAACCGATATTAATTAATTTCAGGTCATAAGCAGAAGGAGAGTTATTTTGCTACCTTTTTTCAATCACAAAGATAAAACTCTTTTATTGAATTCGGCGTTTTAATAATCAGATTTCTCTCACTGTGTTTTAATGTATGTGATATATTCGCGAAAAATTCCCCCCCCCTCCTTTTACAGGCCCCTGGTCATGAAGAACTACGACGATTTGCAGCGTTTTAAGGAAAAAACGCAGACGCTGGATATCGCTTTTAAGGATATGTCCGGGCAAACGCAGGAAGCCGACCAGAGTCAGTGGGCGATTATCCGTCAGCTGGCTGCTGATGAAGATCAGGAAACGTTAGGCGGCGGCCAGCGTATCGATCTGCCGCAGCCACAGCCGATTCGCGGCAACGAATTCGATGCACCACCACAACAACCGCAGGTCGCGCCGGTCGCCAGTAGCGTACGGGGTTCGATTCTGGATAGCCTGGCAGCGACGCCAGCAGCGGGGGAAGCCCCGGCAGCGGTGTCATCACTGTTCCCGCCAGCCCCGGCTAAACCCTCGCCTTCAGCCTCACCTGTGGCACCGAAAGCCACCCATGTTGAGCGGCAGGCAACAACGTCGCTGTTTCCGCCGCCACCGCCCAAACCGGTTGAAGCGCCTGTGGCACCCGCTGTGGTGCCGGAGCCGGCAGTGGTCCCGGCACCGGTGGCCGTTGCACCGACCCCCGTTTTTGCTGCCCCAGTCGCACCGGCGCAACCCGCTGCGGCACCGTCACGCTTTGGCGCATTATTCCGTTCGCGGCCTGCTGAGCCTGTGAACCTGTCGAAAGAGACATTACTGAAACCGTTACTGGAGAAGATTGCGCTATGCCGTTAGTTTGTGTGTGCTCGCCTAAAGGGGGAGTAGGGAAGACCACAATGGCAGCCAACCTGGCCTGGAGTCTGGCCCGCGCAGGCAGCAAAGTTTTGGCAATTGATTTTGACGTACAAAATGCGTTGCGCCTGCATTTTGGTGTGCCGCTGCATGATGGTCGCGGTTTTGTGGCGCGTTCCGAAGAACAAGCCGACTGGAGTCAGTCCATTCTCACCACCGGCGGCAATATTTTTGTCATGCCATATGGCGAGGTCACGGAACAACAGCGCGAACGTTTTGAAGAGAACCTGAGTAAAGATCCGCATTTCCTGAAACGCGGCCTGGATACGGTACTTAATTATCCCGGGCTGGTCATCATCGCGGATTTTCCGCCAGGGCCAGGTCCGGCGTTGAAGGCGATGACGGCACTTGCCGATATGCATTTAGTGGTGATGCTGGCGGACACCGCTTCGGTGTCTTTACTGCCGCAAATTGAAAACGACCGCATGATTGGTCAGCCACTAAATAATAAACGTGGACACTATTTTGTGCTCAACCAGAGCGATAACCGCCGCAATATAAGCCGTGATGTCACCGCTTTTATGCAGCATCGTCTGGGTGACAATTTATTGGGTGTGGTGCACCGGGATGAAAGCGTCGCGGAAGCCAATGCGTCACAGCAATCTGTTTTTGATTTCAGCCCTGCATCTGCGGCAGCGTTTGATATTGAGCTGGTTGCCAAGCGTGTCTCCAATATTCTGAATATCTCCGTGGGCAACGGTGAAGTTCAGGCACCCATTCGCAGTCATTATTAATAGCCTGGCATTGTCAGGCGAATAATAACAACACAGCTCCGCAGGTGAATCATGAGTAAACTCGCGTTTTACCTGCTGCTGCTGGTGCTTGCACCGGTCGCAGCGGTAATCATCATCACGCCGATGGATAGCCAGAAACAATATATCTTTGGCTTAATCAGTATCGGCATGCTGTTTTTAATGGGCTTAAGCAAAAGCCGTAAAATAACCGTGGTGATGGTCATCCTCTCCGCCCTGATGTCGACCCGCTATATCTGGTGGCGCACCACGGAGACGTTGCACTTTAATTCCGAGATTGAAGCCATTCTCGGTATCGGTTTATATCTTGCCGAATTGTACGTCTGGCTGATCTTAATTCTGGGATTCCTGCAAACCACCTGGCCATTAAAACGCACCATTGAACCGCTGCCGGAAGATACCAGCCTGTGGCCAACGGTCGATGTCTATGTGCCTTCCTATAATGAAAGCCTCGATGTAGTACGTGATACCGTTCTGGCGGCACAGTGTATTGATTACCCGCGCGACAAGCTGAAAATTTATTTGCTGGATGACGGCAAACGTAGTGAATTTGCCATGTTTGCGGCAGACGTCGGGGTCGGTTATATCACCCGTGACGACAACCGCCATGCGAAAGCCGGTAACCTCAACCATGCGATGAAAATCACGAAAGGTGAGCTGATTTGCGTATTTGACTGTGACCACGTTGCCACCCGTACTTTCCTGCAAGCGACGGTGGGACCGTTCCTGAAAGATCCGAAGCTGGCGCTGTTGCAAACGCCGCACTACTTCTACTCACCCGATCCGTTCGAACGTAACCTGCGCGCTGCGCGCAGCATCCCGAACGAAGGTTCGCTGTTCTACGGCCCGGTGCAGCAAGGCAACGATAACTGGAACGCGACTTTCTTCTGCGGTTCCTGTGCGGTGATTCGCCGTAGCGCGCTGGAGGAGATTGGCGGATTTGCGGTGGAAACCGTTACCGAAGATGCCCACACCGCATTGAAAATGCAGCGTCTTGGCTGGGGTTCTGCCTTCCTGTCGATTCCACTGGCGGCCGGACTGGCGACCGAACGTCTGGGTCTGCACGTCATTCAGCGTACCCGCTGGGCGCGTGGTATGACGCAGATTTTCCGTGTCGATAACCCGCTGTTCGGGCGTGGTCTGAAGTGGCAGCAACGCCTGTGCTACCTCAACGCGATGTTGCACTTCCAGTTTGGTCTGCCGCGCGTGGCGTTCCTGACGGCTCCGCTGGCGTATCTGCTGTTTAACCTCAACATCATTCACTCGTCGGCATCGTTGATTTTCGCTTACGTGCTGCCGCACCTGGTGATGTCGCTGTACGTCAACTCACGTATGAATGGCCGGTTCCGTTACACCTTCTGGGGTGAGATTTACGAAACGGTGATGTGTTTCCACCTGGTTATCCCGACCATTTTGACCATGTTCTCGCCGAAACACGGTAAGTTCAACGTCACCGATAAAGGCGGGGTGCTGGATCAGGGCTTCTTCGATTTCCACATCGTGCGCCCGCATGTGATTGTGGCGGCGTTGCTGACGATAGGGATTGTGGCGGGTGTGGTGCGTGCCACCATGCATGATTACTTCGGGGTGGATCCTTACGTGATTGCCCTTAACGTCGGCTGGGCGGTGTTCAGCCTGATTATCCTGATGGCGGCGATTGCCGTAGCGCGTGAAACCAAGCAGGTGCGTAAAACCATCCGTATTGAAGTACAGATCCCGGCGATTATTCACTACGCCAGCGGTATCTCGTCGCGCACCATGACCAGCGACCTGTCAATGGGCGGCGCACAACTCGACGCGCCCGATGATCGTCATGAATACGATGAAATCGAAGAGATCGATCTGCTGCTGAAATCAGGTGCCATTACCATTCCGGTGAGCAAAATCTCTGGCGATGACGAAACCATTCGTCTGCGTTTCGAAGCCATGCCGCTGTCGCGTCGCCGCGAACTGGTGCGTGTGGTGCTGGCGCGTGCCGATGCGTGGATTCAGCCGCAGTACAAGCAGGACAATCCGTTGTTGTCGCTGGGCACCATTGTGCGTACCGTTTTCGAGCTGTTCTGGCTGACATGGAAAGATCGTCGTAATAAGGGCAAGCAGGAGGCTCAGCCTGCCGTCAAAGAGGACAGCGCCGCATGAAAAATTTGACGCAAACGTTGCTGGCGAGTTCGCTGGCAACCGCGCTGCTGCTCGTGCCCGCCTGGGCGGAAACGCCAGCCACGGTAACGCAGGACAGCTCTGCACTGGGGCAAATTCCGCCACCGCAGGGCCTTGATAACAATGCCGATGCACAACTGAAAGAGGCGGCAGGTAGCACGCCTTATACCCCGGCGGAAACCACGCCAGCGGTCAGCGCACCGGCCGAGAATGCGCCTGCGGTAGAAAATGATGCACCCGCCGCCGCCAGCGAGTCTCCGGCTCCGGCACCCGAGATGGTTCTGCCGACACCTGCTGCGGCCCCGGTGCCAGCGCCGGTCGTCGCCGCGCCGCTGAATCAGCCGGTCAGCACCGTGATTTCGGTGGCACAGATGGGCCAGAAGCAGGGCATCGTGTTAACCGGTGGTCAGTTGCAGTCCGGCATCGTGTTTACCCTGCCGGGTGATGAGGTGATCACCAATGCGCGCCTCAACCTGTCGCTGCGTGTTTCTGCTGCACTGGCATCGCGTAATACCTCGCTGCAACTGATGTTGAACGGCCAGCCACTGGGTACGTTGCCACTGGGTTCCACCGACAGCGATACCAGCGATTATCAGCTCGATATCCCGGCGGCGATGGTAGTGTCCAGCAACAACCTGAGCTTCAAAATCAACGATGCTGACAAGTTGTTGTGCGAGAAAGAGAGCGCGCAGCAATATCAGGTGACCATCCTGCCGAAAACCACGCTGAGCATGGAAGGCCAGCAGTTGAACATCGGCACCAGCCTGCGTAACTTCCCGCGTCCGTTTATCGATCCGCTGCGCATGACGCCTGCCAGCGTCACCATTGGCTTTGCCTCAAACGTGACGCCGGATACCGTCAGCGCCGCTGCGCTGGTAGCGTCCTGGATGGGCATTCAGTCGGATTACCGTGGCATCCGTTTCCCGGTGGTACGCGGTGATTTGCCGGAGCACAACGGCATTCTGTTCGGCCATCCTGGCGATAAAATTGGTCCCCTGACTTTCCCGGCGGCCAACGGTCCGACCTTGCAGATGGTCGATAACCCGCTCAACCCGGTGTACAAACTGCTGCTGGTGAGCGGCGCCGATGATACGCAACTGCGTCAGGCGGCCAATCGTCTGACGACCCAGCCGCTGACCACCGATGCCAGCAACCTGAATGTGCAGCCGCAGCCGATTGCGCTGCGTAAGCCGTATGACGCCCCGCGCTGGATCAATACCAGCCGTCCGGTACGTTTGAGCGAGCTGCTGCGTAAAGATCAAAGCCTGACCACCACCGGTATCTGGCACGATGCGTTGAGCGTGAACTTCCGCGCCGCGCCGGATCTGTTTATGTGGGATGGCGACACCATTCCGGTCAACCTGCATTATCGTTTCCCGTCCGAAAGCTGGATTGACGAGAACAATTCGTTCCTTAACGTGATGCTGAATGGCACCTTCCTGCGCAACCTGACGGTCAATAAAGTCGGCCTGCTGGAGAGTGCCTGGCATCGTCTCGGTGGCGATGCGCGTCAGGAAAACTATGCGCTCAAGCTCGATCCTTATCTGATTTACGGTGACAACCAACTGTCGCTCTACTTCAACATCAAGCCGAAAGCGGATGCCCCTTGCGGCGTGTTGCTGAACAACAACATCAAGAGCCGCATTGAGGATGACTCGTCGATCGACCTGAGCCATACACGCCACTTCACCATGCTGCCGAATCTGTCGTACTTCGTCGGTGCTGCCTTCCCGTTCACACGTCTGGCTGACTTCTCGCAGACGGCGCTGTTGCTGCCGGAAAAACCAAGCGATGCCGAGATCTCCACGCTACTGGATATGGCCGCGCGTGCCGGTAACGCCACAGGCGTGCCGTTGGCGCAGAACCAGGTGTTATTCGGGATGCCGAATGGCGGTACCAACCTGTCGCGTCTGGAGCAGAGCGACCTGCTGGCGGTCAGTACCACGCAAAACACCACCTTTAACCAGGCGATGCTGGCGGGAACGCCGTATGAAACCAGCGGCAATACGCTGGGCGTGAAAGATCCCACCACCTGGGACAAGCTGCGCGGCTGGTTGATGGGCGACTGGTATCGTCAACAACTGGATGCCGATCGCTACTTCTCCTCCAACGAGGCGTGGCGCGGTTTTGTCAGCTATCGCTCGCCGTGGAACCCCGATCGCCTGGTGGTGATGACGGTGGCGACCAGCGATGACCAGTTACTGCGTCTGCACAACGATTTGAACTCGGCGCGTATCAACGCCGGTATTCGTGGCGATACCGCCATCATCACCGATGAAAACGGTATCCGCAGCTTCCGCGTCGGGCCGCAGTTCCCGAGCGGTGAAATGCCCTGGTACATGATGGTGGTGTGGTATGCCAACCAGCACTCCGTGCTGATGGCGCTGGCCGCATTGCTGGTTTCAGCGCTGGTGGGCAGTGGTGCCTGGGTGATGCTGAGACGTCATGCATGGCGACGTCTTAACCCGCAAGGTGATAGCAAGCCCGGCAAGAAGTAAGGATAAAAATAATGAAAAAACATCTGTTAAGCGCCGGTATTCGCCATGCCCTGATTCTGGGTGGGGCACTGACTCTCTCTCAGCCGCTGCTGGCGGCGGAGAGCACCAACCCTGCGTTACAAGCGCTGTTCGATCAGGCGGCTTACTGGCACCAGAAAGCGCATGACGATTTAGCCCAGGCCTCGCTGCAAAAAGTGCTGATGGTGGAACCCAATAACACCCAGGCGCTGTACCTGCTGGCGTTATATGCCCAGCAGAGCGGTGATAACGTGGGCGCCGCGCAATGGCGCGCCCGCCTGAACCAGGTGTCGCCCAACGATGCGCATCTGACGGAGCTGGATAACGCCCGCCAGCTGCAAAGTATCCCGCAGTCACAGCTGTCACTGGCGCGTCAGCAGGCGCGCAGCGGCAACATCGCCGCAGCTTTGCAAACCTGGCGCAATACCTTTAGCGGCAATGAGCCGCCGCCGAGTGTCGCTGCCGAATATTATCTGACGATGGCCGGTGACCGATCGATGCTGCCACAGGCGGTCGAAGCGTTGCGTCAATTCTCCGCCGAACATCCGCAGGATACCGGGGCCAAACTGGCGCTGGGCAAGGCAATGACGTACCAGGAATCGACGCGTCGCGAAGGTATCGATCTGCTGGCGACGATGGCCGATGGCAACAAAGATGCTGACCGTTCGCTGCGCCAGGCGCTGCTGTGGCTTGGCCCGCAGGCTTCTGATGCGTCGTTGTATCAGACCTGGCAGCAACGCCATCCGCAGGACAACGCGGTGATGGATTATTACCGTAAAAATGTCGGCGGCGCGGAGAAAGGGGCTGGCTTTACGGCCCTGAACAGCGGCGATGTCAGCAGCGCCCAGAACAACTTCCAGAAAGTGTTGCAGGCCAACCCGCAGGATGCCGATGCGCTGGCCGGTATGGGTTACGTGGCGCAGCGCGCCGGACGTTATTCTGAAGCGGCTGATTACCTGACGCGCGCTGCGCAGTTGGGCGGGGATCAGAGCGAACAGCGTCAGAAACAGGCGGCTGATGCCCGTTTCTATGCGCAACTGGCAACGGCCCAGCAGGCACTGAAGAATGGCGACAGCGCTCAGGCGCTGGCGTTGAGCGAGCCGCTGACTCAGGCTGAAGGCGAGAAAGGCACTTCAGCCAAATTGTTCCGCGCGGATGTGCTGCGTCGTACCAATCAGTTACCGCAGGCGGAGCAAACTTACCGTTCGATCCTGCAAAGCGAGCCGGATAACCGTAACGCGAAAGAAGGGTTGTTTTACGTGCTGCGTCAGCAGAATCGTAGCGCCGAAGCCAATACGTTGTTGGCCTCGCTGCCGGACAGCGTGCGTCAGAGCGTGGCACCGCGCGGCGGCAGCACCGATCCAATCCGCCAGCAGGCGAAACGTGAGCTGGCGGCAGGTAACAATGCTGCGGCGATTGCCACCCTGCAACAGGGCATCGCGCGTAACCCTAACGATGGCTGGCTGCGTCTCGATCTGGCGCGCATCTATCGTGGTCAGGGCGATAGCATGATGGCGGCGAATATTATGCAGCCGACCATGCGTACCGGTGCCAGCACCAATGAACTCTACGCCGGTGCGTTGAATGCCAGCGAAAGCGGTGCCTGGCAACAGGCCAGCCTGCTGCTGGCGCGCATTCCCAACAGCAGCAAAAGCAGCGACATGCGCGAACTGGCGCAACGCGTGAACTTTAACCTGCAAATGAACACCGCCGATCAGTATCTGGCACAGGGTTCGAATGCCGCAGCAGCGAATACGCTGCGCGCGCTGGCGTCGAATCCGCCAGCGAATCCGGTGGACGCGGGTAATCTGGCGCAGAAACTGGCGAAAGCGGGTGACCTCACCACCGCGGTGTCCGTGGTGCGTAGCAATATGCAACGCGGCGTGCAGGGCAACGCCGGCGATTACGCTGCGCAGGTGGCGGTCCTCAATCAGGCCGGTTTGACCACCGAAGCGCAGAGCTTCCTCAGCAGCCCGGAATTGCAGGCACGCAGTACGCCGACGCAGTTGGCCGGGATTCGCAACGGCTACGTTATCAACGAAGTGGATCGCCTGCGTGAGCAGAAACAATACGCCGCTGCTTATGACAAACTGGTGGGGGCGCTGCAACACGATCCGCAGAACCGCGATCTGATGTTCGCGATGGCGCGTCTGTACCAATCCGGCAAGATGAACAAAGAAGCGGGCGTGGTGTATGACTACCTGATGACCCAGGACACCCCGACCCAGGATGCGCGTGAAGGGGCGATCAATGTGGCGCTGGCACAGAACGATGTGCAGAAAGCCAATACCCTGACGCGTGGCCTGCGTAATGAGCAAACGCCGGACCGTCTGCTGTTGCTGGCGCGAGTGGCGGAAGCCAACGGTGAGCACAGCCAGGCGATGAGTTATCTGCGCACCGCACGCGGTCAGTTGATTGGCTTGCAGGGTGCACAAACCGGCAGCGTACCGACCGTGGGTGGTCTGGCGTTGGCGGATAACCCGTTTATCAACCGCAGCACCTCACCGGTAGGGCGCACGCCTTCCAGCTACGGTACGGTGATGCCGTGGCAATCCTCGCCGGATGCCACCAGCAGCGCCAGTGGCGTAACGCTGGCGAGCAACACCCCGGCGGTGCAGCAGAGCCGTACGCTGAAGCAGATCGACGACATGATGGACGATTTGCAGGAGAAAACCGGCACCTGGACCCAGGGCCAGTTGCAGGTACGTGGACGTGATGGCGAATCGGGGCTGAGTAAGTTGACCGAAGCCAAAGCACCGCTGACCTTCTCCACCGTGCCGTTTGGTGATTCGCGCTTCGACTTTACCATGACGCCGATTTCTCTGTCGGCGGGCAGTGCCGCGGGCGATGCCTGGCGTCGTTTCGGTACTAACGCGCTGATTCAGGGCGGCGTGGTTGCGGCGGGTGATGCTGAAGTCACCGATGTGCCTTCTTCTTCGACCAATTCGCAGAAAGGCAACGGGGTTGAGTTGAATATGGCGCTGCGTGGCGATAGCTACAAAATCGACCTTGGCAGTACGCCGCTCGGCCAGGATCTCAGCACTATGGTGGGTGGCATCCAGTGGTCGCCGAAGCTGACTGACTTCCTGACGCTGATCCTGACCGGTGAGCGTCGTGCGGTAACGGACAGCCTGCTTTCGTATGTTGGCGCAGAAGATACCGCCAGCGGCAAGAAATGGGGCCAGGTGACGAAAAACGGCGGCAACGCGCTGCTGAGCTACGACAACGGTGACGCCGGTTTCTATGTTGGTGGCGGCGCCTACAGCTATATTGGCGAGAACGTCGCCAGCAACAACAGCGTGCAGGCCACCGCAGGTGCTTATGTGCGTCCGTTCCATTACGACGACCGCGAACTGAAGGTGGGTATGAGCCTGTCGTGGATGGACTTCTCGAAAAACCTCAGCTACTTCAGCTATGGTCAGGGCGGCTATTTCAGCCCGCAGAACTACGCATCGATCTCGTTCCCTGTCGATTTCTCGCGTACCTTTGATGACCTGAAGGTGAATATCGGTGGCTCGATCGGTTATCAGTCCTACAGCCAGGACAGAAGCGCTTACTTCCCGAATGACCCTTCATTGCAATCTCAGTTGCAGGCAATGGCGGATGCAGGTTACGTCAAGAGCGCCTACTACGAAGGCGATAGCAAAAACGGCATTGGTTATAACCTGCATGCCGGGGCTGACTATAAGATCAACAAAGATCTCACCCTGGGTGGTCAGTTAGGCTATGACACCTTCGGTGATTACAACGAGACTACCGCGAATCTGTACTTCCGCTACATGTTCGGAGACAACTAATGAGTGAGCAATTGGCAGCCCGCGTCAATCATCCGCATCAGCCGGGCTGGTTTGATCTGGTCAGCGTGATGATTGAAGGCATGCTGGATAATGCCGGAGAGGAAGCCGAAGGTTTCCTCAACCAGGTGGGCGAATCGCTGGCGGCGCGCTATCCTTTGGCGGAGGCGCGCACCGTTCAGGATCTGGAGCGTGAAATGAATTTGCAGCTGGCGCGCTTTAGCTGGGGCTTTGCCCAATTACAGCCAATGGAGAACGCCATTCTGATTCAGCACCATGCGTTACCGGCGGGAGACAACCGGGTGAATAGCGAACGCTGGCAGTTGGCATTCAGCGCCGTGCTGGCCGGGGTGTATGCCCGCTGGCTTCAGGACCAGGGCGGCAGCGTCAAGGTTCCTCTTACCCTTGAAAAGCTCGATGGCAGTACGCTGCACTACCGATATCAATAGGAAGCTGAGATGAGTGTTAAGCCGTTCTGGCGTCAATGGATACTCTGTTTCATGGTGATGTTTTTTAGTGCCCAGGCGGCCGCAGATGGCTGGAGTACCTTTAAAAGTCGCTTTATGAGCAACGATGGTCGTATCAGCGATACCGCCAATAACAACGTCAGCCACACCGAAGGCCAGGGCTACGGCATGTTGCTGGCGGTAGCCAATGACGATCGCCCGACCTTTGATAAGTTGTGGCAGTGGACGCAGACCCATCTGCGCAATCCGCAAAACGATCTGTTCTACTGGCGTTATACCCCGGGTGCGACCGATCCCGTCGCTGACAAAAATAACGCATCGGATGGTGATGTCCTGATTGCCTGGGCGTTGCAGCGTGGGGCGCAGAAGTGGTCCTCTGCCAGTTACCAGCAGGCGTCCGATCGTATCCAGCGGGCGATTGTGAAGCACAACGTGATCACCTATGCCGGGCATACCGTGATGCTGCCGGGTGTGCAGGGTTTCAATAAAACCAGTTTTATCGTACTCAATCCGTCCTATTTCCTGTTCCCGGCATGGCGTGAGTTTGCTGAGCACAGCCATTTGCGCGTCTGGAATCAGTTGATTGATGATGGCATGGACCTGCTGGGCGATATGCATTTCGGCAAAAGCGGTTTGCCGCTCGATTGGGTGGCGCTGAATGCGGATGGCTCGGTTGCGCCAGCGGTCGGGTATTCCAACCGCTTTAGCTATGACGCGATTCGTATCCCACTGAATATCTGGTGGTACGATCCGCAAAGCCTGCGTCTGGTGCCCTACCAGCGTGTCTGGCAGGCCTATGGGCGCTTAACCACCCCGGCGTGGTTTGATGTGCTGGCGAACACGCCCGCGCCTTATAACCTCGACGGCGGCTTGCTGGCGATTAGGGATTTGACGCTGAGCGAGACGGGTTATCTCAGTGACCGGCTGGCACCGGATCAGAACTACTTTTCTGCCAGTTTGCAGTTGCTGACCTGGATGGCATATCAGGAAAGGCGCTGATTCAGCGGGGCGTTTCGTTTGCTCTGAGGTGGTTTCGTTCGCCTTAGGCTGATGCAGTTTCAGTTCGCCGGTGCGGCGACCGAGCAAAGGGTGCCTGGCCGCACCCTTTGCAATCCCGGGCCTCGCGCCAGCCTCCCTCGCCGCTACGCGGTCCCTTCGCTCATTCACGCTGCCGACGCACCGGCGTCGATTCGCTCCTGCTCAACGCCGCCTTTCGCCGCATCCATGCGGCGAGAGAGCGGAATGAGCCAGGGATGGCGAATCCGCGCGTGCCGTGTGGCCTGAGTGATAAGCGAGGGCACAGCGCTATGCGCTGCGCGAGGACGCCGCAGGGGGCGGATTGCAAAGGTCCGCGCCTTCGGACCTTTGCCCGTCCGCCGGCACGTTGCGGCTGAAACTACTTAATGCCTGGCGGGCGGAACCTTCTCGTAGCCCGACCGCTGCTGGCCTGGCGGGCGGAATCCCCTCAGAACCAGACCGCTGCTGCCCGGCGGACGGAACCATCATTTAAAATCCGCATACGGAATCAACGGTTGCGGCGGCATATCCATATCACCGTTCCAGCCTGCCATCGAATAGCGTAGATACAGCAAGCCGTGGCTTGGGGTGTAATCTTTCGCCTGCTGAATATCCATCGCCACCCCAACAAACCAATGCGGGGTTACGCGCCGCTCCACAATCGCCTGTAGGGTATAACCCACGCCGCTGCCAGAACTGCTGTCTGAGTAGGGATTCGACGCCAGTTCAAACCCCGGATTGACCGGATAACGCTGCTGCGCATCGGTTTTGGAATGCGACCAGGATACCGAGCCGCCGAGATCAAATGACCAGTTCTCGGTACGCTGGCGATATGTCACCGGCACCGAGAACGACAGATATTGCTGCGGGCTGTAGTAGCCACCCTGACCGAAGGTGTAATCGCTTAAATCCTTCTGGTAGTGCCACAGCATACTGTTCAGGCCAACGGTGGCGCGGCGGTTGTCCTCGCTGATCAACTTGTAGTAGTAACCCGCCATCATACGTTCGCGGGTGTTGTCTGCGACATTTTCCCCGGTCAGTTGATGCGCGCTGAGATCTGCCCAGACACCATGCGCGCCACCCTGGTCATAACTCAACCCGAGCGAACCGCCAGTGGCGACCACGCCGCCCCAGGTTTTGCCGCCGTTAGTGGCGGGGTCGCGAGCGCCCGCATAGGCCAGCAGCGAGCTGGAGATCGGGCGACGGGAGGCCGTCAGGGTGACGCCAATATCGTCCACATCGGTTTTCCAGCTCAGACCGCCTACCCAGTTGGTGACTTCAAAGCCGAGCGGCGTGGTACCGATATCGCCGGACCAGCGGTCGTTATGCCAGCCTACGCCAATCGCCGTACCTTCATCGCGCTGGGTGAAATCACGGCTACAGCCGCCGGAATTGGCATCGTTACAACTACCGAAGCGATCGTTGTGATTGTTGTTTTCGGTGGCAAAGGTGCCCGCCGACACCAGCACATGATCGACGCGGACAAAACTACGACCATCGGCCAGTGGCGTCTCCGCCTGCAACATGGTGGTGTGCGCAGTAAAATCTGAACGGCCACCGGTGCCCTTGTCGCGCGAGTAATCCTGTTCCAGCGTGACGGTGGTGTCCTGCTGGCGATAAAGATCGGCGGCATCGCTGCGAATACCGCGCTTCAGCCAGTCATCCTGCGGTTGATTACGGGTCAGCCGGGTGTAGCTGTCGTTATCCTCTGGCACGGTTGCGCTGATGCCGCTGGCAGCCATCGCCAGCCGGTAATCCTGCTGCGCCAGTGCGGGCTGGCGTAACTGGGTTTCCAGCCGAGCGGCATCGCGATACACCAACGCTTTGCTTTGTGATGGCGCTTCCTGGGCGGCGCGGGTTTTTAACGTGTTAAATAGCCGCTGCGCCCGCAGGTTGTCGCCGCTGTTTTGCCAGGCAAGCGCCACCCGACGACCGCTGTTGATACTTTCCTCTGCCACGCTATCCGGCAAGCTTTGTAACGCCTGACGCGCTTCCTGTGGGCGTTTCAGTGCAATCAACGCTTCAATACGTCCGAGGGCGGCGTCGTTATTATGCGCATCCTGGTGCAGCACCTGCTGGTAACCCGCCAGCGCTGTGCGTGCATCGCCGCGCTCCAGTGCCCAGTCGGCCAGCGTGATATCACGGCGTGAAGAGGTGGGTTGTTGTTTTAACAACGCGATCGCTGCCGCTTCATTGCCGCCATCGCGTAGCGCATTGGCGCGGGCAAAGACTTTTTGCTGATTCAGCCGATCGGCCAGTTCATGCATGTTGTCATCCCAGCGCGCCTGCGGCAGGCGATTGAGCGCCGCCAGCGCCGCGTCATCCTCATCGCCGGAAGACAGCCACAGCGCCCAGGCATACAACGCACTCGGATCCTGCGGGTGCTGGTGCACCATCGCTTCCATTACCGTGCGCCCCTGCGTGGCTTCGCCACTGTTGCGTAGCGCCCCGGCCAGCCGGTACGACAGCCAGATATCGTTGGGAGTATCCTGGGCCGCCTGACGATATTTCACCACCGCCTGATGCCACTGCCCCTGTTCCGCTAACGCATCAGCTTCGGCGCGCAGGCTATCGCTACGCAGAGTACGCAGCGTGTCGGCTAATCCGCGTTGCTGGGCGGCGGGCAGGGCGTTGATAAACGCCATCGCCCGCGCCGGGGATTGTTGCTGGTATAAACCTGCCAGGCGGCGCACCGCCGTGGTGTTACCACGATCAATGCGCAGCGCCAGTTGCCAGTAGCGTTCGGCCTGGGCTTCGTTATGGCGCGCCTGCGCCACATCGCCGAGTCCGATCAGCGCCCAGCTGTCGCTGTTATCAATCACCTGGGCGTTGCGATACTGACGTTCCGCCCCATTGAGATCGCCTTTTTTCAGCGCGTTATCACCGTTGTTGATGGCCAGCCAGTAACGGTTGGTTTGCAGCAACGACTGCCATTTCCCCACCTGGGTGCTGGCCTGACCGTGTTTGATGGCTTTTTCTAACCACATAATGGCCGCAGCACGGTTGTTGGCGCGCGCCTGGGCCTGGCCCATCGCCCCCATCAGTTCGGCATCATCAGGCGTGGCTTTTAGCGCCGCGCTGAGGGAGGCAATCGCCCCTGCGCCGCCCCCGGCATCAACCAGCGCCAGACCGCGCATGCGCTGACGCCAGGCTGGATCGGCCAGCAGTTTTTGCTGCCGCGCCAGCTCCTCCTGTCCACGCTGTTGTGCATCGCCAGAGGTAAATACGGTGAGATATTGTTGCAGGCTGGCGACACTCTGGTCGCTGACTAGCTGATTCTGGATCTGCTGTAGCCAGAGTTCTGAAGCGGCATCGCGGCCACCATCGCGCCTGGCGAGGTTGCGCAGTTGCGTTAGCGCTGCGGCTGGCTGATTGTTATCAAAGGCCATGCGCGCCAGTTGTAGCTCCACGCCGATATTACCGGGGTAGCGTTGTTCCAGCGCCTGTAATTGGCGCCAGGCCGTCTGCTGCTGACCGGGCAGACGCGCCACCAGTTGCCAGTATTCCAGTTCGGTGTTCACATCCGGGAACACGCCGTGAAACAGCGCGTCCCACGCGTCTTTCGCTTCCGCTATGTGACCCGCTGCCGCCAGCAGTCGGGCTTGTTGCAACTGCTGACGGCCTTCGGCTGACATCAGCTTCATACCGGCTTCGGATTCATGGGCGGCGGCGGATTGCGGTGCCACACGTTTCAGTTCATCCAGTAACGTTTGTGCCTTCGCCAGATTGCCCTGACGCAGCGCCATGCGGATTTGCGCCGCCAGCACCTGCGGGTTGTCAGGATCGATTTTTTCCAGCCGGTAGAGCGATTGCTGCACCAGGTCATACTTGTTGGTCGATTCGCCGGTGCGGATCTGCATCAGTAGCCATTCGACCGGCGAAACCTGTGGACCGGCGGGCGCGGCGACCGCGCCCGCCAGCATCCCCAGCGTGGTGCTGAGCAGCAGCCCGAACCGCAGCGCGCGCGATTTATTCATCGTCGTATTCTTCTGCCAGACGACGGCGGCTCACCATACGCATCAGACGCCATGCCATCAGGGCAAACAGCAGCACTACCACCACAGCGCACAGCGCCAGCCAGACCGGATGCGTTGCCAGCATATTCCACAGACGCTCCCACCACGGCAGATGACCGACGAAATAGGTATCGCCAACCCGCAGGCTGTAGACACCAGACTCGCGGATGATCGAAGCCGAACCGAAAATCGCCGCGCGTTTGCCGCTATCCTGCATCGCGTTGTTGAGCAGATCCCAACCACGCGGGCTGTCGGCCAGCAGGGCGACCACGCTACGTTGATCAAAGAACGGCGACTGGAAGCCGACAATCACGCCCAGCGGGCCGCGTGAACTGATGGTGGTCTGGCTTTCGACAGCGCGATCGCTGGCAGAAACCGGGACGTTAGGTGCGGCGATGGGGCGTGCTGGCATGTTGATCCAGCTACGGGCCGCCTCAACCAGCGCATTGATCTTGCGGTCATCCTGGAGATCGGCCGGGATGCTGCCGATCATCAGCAGATCGGCGTCGCTGCTTTTGGCTTTGCTCCAGTCGTCGCTCATTTGCACACGCAACGCCGGATAGCCAGTTTGCGCACCGATGCTGCCCAGCGCATTCAGCAAGGTGGTCACTTCGTTACTGCCTGGTTTTGGTTGTACCAGCACCAGCGACTGCGCCATGTCGGCGTAGCGGCTATAAGGGAAACCGGCGTTGGCGTACGCGGCCAGCGATGGCATTTCGATGTAGTGGCGATAGCCGGAGAAATCGATGCTGGAGTGATCGTCAATCACCACATGATGGCCGACGGCGGTGACGGTTTCGCAACGGCCATCGGCAGTACCGCCAATAAAGGTGTTGGCGTAATCAAAGTCAAAACGCAGTTGGTTGACCACGCCGAGGCGCAGCGCCGGAATGGTCAGCTGGCGGCTGCTGTCCTGCAAGCCCTGAATCAGCGGGATATGCAGCAGTTGCTTGCCACCGGTGTCCTTCGGCATCAACGGATAGTCCTGCATAAACTGGTTATTCAGGTGTACCGCCAGGCGCGATCCATCCTGCTGCATCGGCGAGGTGTAGCGATAAATCAGGTCCATATCGATGCCGCGAGCACGTACCAGGAACAGATCCGGCGGCAGGTTGAGCGTCAGCGCGATCGGGTTGGGTTGCAGGCCGTCGGATTGCAGTTGGTTTTGGTACTGAGTCAGCTCGGCAAAGGTGGTGCGGCGGTCGGTGCGTACCCAGTTCGGCGCGTCATAGGCTTTACGCGGAGCCAGTAATTTGACGTCATCCACCGTTGAGGTATCACCGCGCAGCAGCAGCTCGCCCTGGGCAATGCCTTCGACGGCGGTCAGCAAATCTTTGTCGTCGCGACCGAGAATCAGCAGCATCTTCTCATACGGATTCTCCGGCTGGCTGACCATCATTACCGTCGGCTTTTGCACCGGCGGCATCTCCTTCAGGAAATCAGGACGCTGATCGTTAGTGGCGAATACCACCGCGTGTTGTTCTTTTGGCAGTTGGTTATACAGCACCGGGAAGGTCTGGCCGCGCCACTGCGCCTTGCTGCCAAAATACGAGGCGAGAATCGCGGCGGCACGTTGTTGTTGCAGGTCAGGTGCGGCGCTGAACACCATTGGCAGTTGCAGCGGTCGGCTGTCGCGGCTGTCGAAGAAAGGCTCCGGGAAGTGTGACAGATCGTTTTTCAGCGGCAGTTTTTGCAGCGTCAGGTCGAGCTTGCTCTCCTTGCCGATATCCAGCCAGATGGTGCTGTTGGCCGGGTTTTCACACACGTTGGCGTAATGGCCAACCAGCTCCAGCCGCACGCGGTTGAAGTCAGTGATAAAGCGCGGATCAATCGCCAGTTGGGTCTGATTCTCTTTGCCGAGCTGATCGGCGGTGATGGTGATCAGGCTGACCAGTTCATCGTTGAGATACACCTTGAGTTGCGACAGCGTCGGGATTAACGCTGGTGACGGACGATAGTTGAGAGTGAGCAGCGCACGCGTCACCACCTCATCACTGCGCACGCCAAACTCAATCTGACCGGTCGGCCCGGTGCCGCGCAACGTCATGCTACCCGGTGGCGGCGCGAACAGGTTGAACAGCAGTTGGCTGTCGCGCAGCGGTGCACCAGGCAGTGTCTGGTCGCTCACCACTGGCAGAGGGCTTTGTGCCGCCGCCTGGGGCGCAATCGGAGCAGCTGGTTGCGGGGCAGCCTGAGCCAGTGTGGCGGTGCTCAGGAGCAGGGCGGTGAACCAACTCAGTTTTTTCGTCATGGTCATATCATCAACTTAATGAGTGTTTTCTATTTTCACGCGGCCAGGTTGTTGTGGCAGCAGTGAGGCCAGCCAGTGCACCAGCGTGGTGAGCAGGCTGAATAAACGACGCAGCGGCGTTGGGCCGTACTCCGCCAGACGCAGGTAGCCTTTAAAGCCCAGTACCATAATGTCGGCGAGGCTTTGTACCGGTTTGTCTTCCGGGAAACCGTCCTGCCACAGCGCCCAGGTATCGGCGCGGGCAAAGGTACACTGAATAAATTCAATGTGTTGTTCAGTGGATAGCTGATGCAGGCGGATACCGGCGCGGCGGCCAAAGACGCGTTGTACCTGGCAGGGGAAACTGAACTCCTGCTGACCACGGCGCAGCAGCAGCCACACCGGTTCATCCTCTTGCAACGCATCTGCTTCGCGCAGCTCAACACCGACGCCACCGTCCGAGTAGTCGCGCAGCGTGCAGGGCACCATATGACCATCTTCGCGTGCAATGGCGGCAGGCATGGCGATCTCGACACGGTGCGCTTCGCGAATCTGCCGGGCCTCTACCGACACCGCCACGGCACCACCGAGGATGACCATGTTGTAGATCACCCAAATCAGACTGACCCAGATGGTCAGGATTTCATTGGATGGGCCGTAAGCCATGCGCCAGAAGGCCATCACAATCCCCGCCAGATTCAGCAGCACCAGGAACATATAGGGTTTGGTGATCACCCAGTCGAGATGGCGTTTCTCGACCAGGCCACCCTTAGCGGTCACGTTGAATTTGCCTTTGTGCGGATTGAACAGCGCTACCGTAGTCGGGCGGGCGATGTACCAGGCCAGCACCGTTTCATACACTTCACTCCAGAAGGAGTGACGCCAGCGGCCCTGAATGCGTGAGTTGGTCAGGCTGGTGTGCAGCATATGGGGTAACACATAAATGGCGATCGCCAGTGCCGGGGCATAGATGATGTAGGCGTGGCACAGCAGGAATGCCAGCGGTGCCAGCAGGAAAATCAGCCGTGGAATCCCCGCGAGGAAATGCAGCATGGCGTTGGCATAACACAGGCGCTGCACCAGTTTTAAGCCTTTGCCAAACAGCGGGTTATCCAGTCGGAAAATCTGTACCATGCCGCGCGCCCAGCGGATGCGCTGACCGATATGCGCCGACAGACTTTCAGTAGCCAGACCGGCCGCCTGTGGAATGCGGATATAGGCCGAGGTATAGCCGCGACGATGCAGACGCAATGAGGTGTGCGCATCTTCCGTCACGGTTTCGACCGCAATGCCGCCAATCTCATCCAGCGCATTGCGGCGCAGAACGGCACAGGAGCCGCAGAAAAACGCCGCATCCCAGGTGTCATTGCCATCCTGTACCAGGCCGTAAAACAGTGAGCCTTCATTTGGCGTCTGGCGGAAGCGGCCGAGGTTGCGCTCGAAGGGATCTGGCGAGAAGAAGTGATGCGGCGTCTGCAACATCGCCAGCTGTTTATCTTTCAGGAACCAGCCCATCGTCATTTGCAGAAACGAACGCGTCGGCACATGGTCGCAGTCGAAAATCGCCACATATTCGCTCTGGCAACGGGTTTTCAGCGCATGGTTGATATTGCCCGCTTTGGCGTGTTCATGCGTGGGACGTACCACATACTGCACCCCGACACTGGCGGCAAACTCGCGGAACTCGTCGCGTGTGCCGTCATCGAGAATATAGATATTCAGCTTATCGCGCGGCCAGTCGATACCCATTGCGGCGTAGATGGTCGGTTTCACCACGCTGAGCGGTTCGTTATAAGTGGGCACCAGAATATCCACACTCGGCCAGACGGTGATCTCCTCTGGCATCGACAGTGGATGGCGGTTGAGCGGCCACAGCGTCTGGAAATAGCCCAGCACCAGCACCGTCCACGAATAGGTTTCCGCGCCAATCAGCAGCAAGCCGAAGGCGAGGCTAATCGGATCGTCCCAGTTGAGGGTTTCGGTGTAGCGCCACCACAAATAGCGGCAGGAGACGGTGAGCGACAGCACGATCAGCATGATGGTAGAGAGCCGCCCCGGTACGCGGCGAACCAGCATCGCCAGCCCCCACAGCAGTAGCACGAAGACAAACTGCGTCATGATGCCGAAGGGTTGTGAGATACACAGCAACGCCAGCAGGCTGGCAGCAATGGCGACGGTGATAAACAACAACTGGCGTGCGCGTGGTGGCAACCGTTGCAGACGCTGTTCGCTGCGTCGGATGACGCCACGTTTTTTCAACTGCAATGGCAGCGCGCCCAACCATTGATAGAGTTGTTGACGCCAACGGAACAGCGGCTTAAAGGCGTTATTGAAGCGTTTACGCTCGCTGCGTTCGCTATCGTCGAGCGGCAAGACCAGCAACAGCCACAGGCTTTGCAGCGCATAGCGCAGCACATCGAGCGGACGCGGGCGTTGCAGGGAGATTTGCGGGAAGTAGCGATGACGTTGTTGCAGGATGCGCTGCCAACCCGGCGTCTCCAGTCGCAGCAGTGACCAGGCAAGGATGCACCACATCAAATGCAGGATGATGGTCGGCCAGGGTGTGCCATGGCGACGCGCCTGGCGTGCGCGTTGTTGCAACGCCTGCCATGCCTGCGGAATGAGCAGCCAGCGTAGCGGATTCATTTGCCTGCCCCGGCCACATTGAGCAACAGCCAGTTTGCCAGGGTGTTGACCTCTTCACTGGCAAGCGCGTGCGGGCGATATTCAGCCAGCGGTTGTTTCATCATCAGCGCTTCCGCCAGCGCTTCATCGCGATGAATGACCTGCGGAATCAGGTTGCGCAGTGAGCTAATCCACAGTTGATGCAAATCCTGCTGTAGCTTGCTGTTAGCATTGAACTGGTTGATCAAAAACAACGTGTGCGGCAGAAAACGCGGGTGATGCAGACGCAGCTGACAGTTGGCATCAGGGGTGAGTATCTGAAGAACCTGGTCTGCGCTGTGCAGGAACGGCAGGTGCCAGGGAGACACGTCTGCCGGTAAATCCAACAACAACCAGCGGTACTGAGATTTGAGCGTAGCGAAAGCATTAAGCAACGGTTCAGCAAATTTTTCGTCGAAGCTGCGAATACTTAATGCCTGCTGATGGGTTGTTGCGCCAAAAGGTAAGAAATCTAACCCCGGGCGGTAGCGCTGTGCAGTCTGTTGCCAGGGCTGCTGATTGAGCAGAGCGGGCATCCATCCGGCGTCATGATTCACTGGCAAGTTGAAGTGGGTAGCCAGTTGATTCGCAGGAGAAAGATCGAGCACCAGCACCGATTCCTGTAGCGCGTTCAGCGCCCAGCCAAGCGCCGCGCAGAGCGCAGTGGCGCCACAGCCGCCGCGCAGTCCCTGAAGAGCAATCACCGGCATTAGTGTTCAGACTCCTGAGTGGCGGATAATTCCTGCAAAAGCGGCCAGTGCGACAAAAGGGTATTCAGGCGCTCTTCCCGGGCAATATCAATGTAGTGAAACGCCTGCAATGAAAAGGCCTCACTTAAGGTATTAATGTCATCCTGTTCTTCACGGGTTCGCGATACCAGCGAAAAGGCATTTTCTGTTTTCATTACTTTTTTGCCAGCTAAAAACGACAATCGAAGAGTTACGATTATATTTATTGATATAAGTTTAACGTTGGCGAAAACGATAAACACCCGCACAGATCAATGCGTTTTGAGTTAGTTCAACGTTTTTTTATTTCAGCAGTTCCAATCGTCGCCGTCTATAATAAACTAGCCTGGATTGTACAGATCGCGAATCTAATATGAAAAATCACTATGCGCTCGGCCTGCAACAGGTTCAACAGGAATTAATTACACTGCAAACGCCCGGACTTTACTGGATCACCTGCCAGCGGCAGGAGGATGCGCGATCGTTTCTGCGTCAGGTGATAAGCCAGCAACAGGCAGCCACGCTGATCAGCTCAGACGAAAAACCGCAGGCATTGCTGACGCCCGATCCGCCCGGTGGCCCGGCGCGTATTCCTTTATTTTCGTTGCCGGCCAATAAACTTTCCTTGCAACAGTTGCAAGGGGATTTTGCGCGCGTAATGAATAAGCGAAGTGGACTGGTGTTATTTTATAGCAACGCCGCACATTGGGTTAAATTATCGCAGGAAGAACTGGCGATTTGGCTGAAGCGCATGCGTCGTCAGTTAATTGAAAAAAACATGACGCTGCTGATGATAACTTCTGGTACATCAATAATTAACCTGCGGAATTATCTCCAGCGTTATTTTCGCCAGATTGATGGTGTCGCTCATTTAGATTATCAACAGGATAGCTGGCAATATCGCATTAACTGGTGGTATTCCGCTGACCAACTGTTGGCGGATCGCGCGATTCGCCTGAATTACATCGAAAATCAGTTTATTGCTGCCAGCGAAGAGGAACAAAATATTCCGCTCAGCCTGAACGATGAGAATCAATTTCTTGCCGAGCAGGGCGTGCTGGAAGGCGCTCCACCTTTTTCCGCGCAGTGGCAATTGTTTAGCGACAATGATGGGGTTTACTCGCGCGCGCAACAGGCCAACGCCGCGACGGTGATCTTTAGCCTGGCAAATAACCATGATATCAACGCCCTGGCAAAAATGGTCCATAGTCTGCGACGCTCGCGTGGTAACGCGCTGAAGATTGTCGTACGCGAGATGAATACCAGCTTGCGATACAGCGATGAGCGCCTGCTGCTGGCCTGCGGCATTAATGCGATTGTGCCCACGGCGGCAACTTTATCGCGCTTCCTTACCACGCTGGAAGGGATTCAGGGGCAGCAGTTTACCCGTCATGTGCCCGCTGACTTGCCTGCGTTGATGCAGGCTTTGCAGCCGTTGCAGCAGCGCGGTTTTCTGCCATTGAATGCGTTTTGTGGCGCGGTACAGAAGCTGATGAAAAACACGCTGTTACCGGAAAACGATAAAGGTTTGATGGTCGCGCTGCGCCCGGTGCCGCAGCTGAAGCCGGAACAGGTGCTGACGTTGTGTAAACCGCGCCGTTTCGGTGACCTGGTGACGCAGTTGGATGATCGTCTCTACCTGTTCCTCTCCTCATGCCGTTTTAACGATTTGGACATTGCGTTGAAATCCATTTTCTCGCTGCCGCATGACGAGTTGTTCAGCAATCGCATGGTGTGGTTCGAAGACAACCAAATCGTATCGGAAGTGAATAAAATCAGTCAGCTGACACCGGTGACGCACCAGGATCTGCCGGTGGAGCCGGTGACCCTGTCCGCAACTGCGCCAGACCCGGTATCGCATGAACGCGCGGCACCGCTTCCTCAGCCGATTACCCTGAATATTGATGGAGCGTAGTCCTGATGACACTAATGGATTGGGTGCAGGTCATCATCCTGCTGCTACTGATTCTGCTATTTCTCAAATCCCTGTTGGTGCGCTGGCTGCCGCGTAGTAGCAATAGCCTGCTGATGCGCCTGCTTCCGGCTCGTGCGCTGAAGTCCGAGGGAGTCTGGCAACGGAATACGACGAAAACGGATAGAAAACCGTAATGAGCGATAAAAAATCTTCGGCAAGCGGCTGGTCGCTGCACGGCTCCTGGTGGCGTGGCCTTGGCGGCTGGAACTTCTATTTTCTGCTGAAGTTTGGGTTGCTGTGGTATGGCTACCTGAACTTTCACGCCCTGAGCAATCTGGTGTTTCTTGCCTGGCTGCTGTTCCCGCTACCCTCGCAGCGCTGGCATCGGCTGCGTAACTGGGTGTCACTGCCGATTGGCTTTGGTCTGTTCTGGCACGACACCTGGCTGCCTGGCCTTAGCTCGATTCTCAGTCAGGGCGACCAGGTTGCGGGGTTTTCGACCGCTTACCTGTTGGACCTGCTCGATCGCTTTATCAACTGGGAGATGATCGGCGCCGCCTTTGTGCTGTTGGTGCTGTATCTGTTTGTCGCGCAATGGATTCGCATTACGGTGCTGGTGTCGCTGCTGTTGATTTGGCTGAACATCGTTACCATTGCCGGGCCATCCTTTAATTTGCTGCCGGGCAAAGCTGCGACGCCGGAAGTGGTGTTGAATGATCAACCGGCTGTGGCCGGTAAAACGCCCGATGCGCTCGATCAATCTGCTGCACCCACCAGTGCCAACCTCACCGCGTGGCTTAACCGTTTTTATGACAGCGAGCGGCAGCGCGTAACCCATTTCCCGGATAGCCTGCCCGGCGATTCGCAGCCGTTCGATATTCTGGTGCTGAATATTTGTTCGCTGTCCTGGTCGGATCTGGATGTGGCGCAGCTGCGGAATCATCCGTTGTGGCACCACTTCGATATCATGCTGGATAACTACAATTCGGCCACCGGTTACAGTGGCCCGGCAGGGATTCGCCTGTTGCGTGCCAGCTGCGGGCAGACCTCGCACAGCGATCTGTATAAACCCGCCGATCAGCGATGCTATCTGTTTGATAATCTTGCGAAGCTGGGCTTTAAGCAGGAGCTGGTGATGGATCACAACGGTGTCTTCGGCAACTATCTGAAAGAGATGCGCGAGGACGGGAATATCCAGGCTCCGTTAATGTCGCAGGCGGGTATCGCGCCAGAACTGACCTCGTTTGACAGCTCGCCCATCTACAACGATGGTCAGCTATTGCAGCGCTGGCTGGATGACCGCAGCAAAAGTAACGATGCACGCAGCGCCACTTTCTATAACCTGATTCCGTTGCATGATGGCGTCCGTGAACTGGGCAGTACGCGCACGGCCGCCTGGCAACCGCGCGCTAAAATGCTGTTTGACCAGCTCGATACTTTCCTGACCAATCTGGAGAAATCGGGCCGGCGCGTGATGGTGGTGGTGGTGCCGGAGCATGGTGCGGCATTGCAGGGCGATAAGATGCAGATGTCAGGTCTGCGCGATATCCCCAGTCCGTCGATTACCCATGTGCCGGTGGGCATCAGCTTTATCGGTATGAAGGCACCGCATCAGGGCCAGCCACTGACAATTAATACCCCGACCAGCATGCTGGCGCTTTCCGAGATCATTTCCCGCGTGGTGGATGGCCAGGTGTTCAACGCGCCGAATGTGAATATGTCCGCGTTGACCGATAATCTGCCGCAAACGCCAGTGGTGTCGGAGAATGATAACGCGGTGGTGATGATGTATCAGGGCAAGCCGTGGATTCGCCTGAACGGCGGTGATTGGGTGGCGTATCCGCAGTAAACAATGGCCTGACGCCGTAGCGACGCGATTTATCGCGCAATGTTTTGGTCGCGTGAAGCAAAACCCACGCGATAAATCGCGTCGCTACGGATGTGTATTTATCCGAATAACGTCGTTTGATACCACGCGAACCCCGATTTTGCGACTTTCTCCCGGCGAAAAAAAACCGTGATCTGGGATATACTTGCTGCGCATTTTCCTGTCTGATAACACGGCTTAGAGTTGCCAGGAGAGATTTTGTTGCGCGTCAGTCGTTCCTTAACGATAAAGCAGATGGCCACAGTCTCCACCGTGGCGTTAGTTACCATCTGTATTTTTATCGTCATTCAGTTATTTCATTTTGTGCAGCAGCGCAGGATTGACTACGCCCAACAAATGGAAAATGTGGCGCATACCGTGCGTCAGCCGCTGTCTGAAGCGGTCCTGAAAGCCGATATTCCTCAGGCAGAACATATCCTTAACACCCTCAAGCCCGCCGGTATTTTGTCGCGTGCGGATGTGGTGTTACCCAATGCATTCCAGGCACTGCATGCCGATTTTGAGGTAGAGAAGCCGGTGCCGGTGCTGGTGGCGCGTTTATTTGAGCTACCGGTGCAAATTACCTTACCGCTTTATTCTGTTGAGCGAACCGGGCTGCCAAAACCGATTGCTTATCTGGTCCTTCAGGCGGATTCATCAAGGGTGTATCAGTTTATCCTGAGTACGCTTTCAACCATGATTACCACCTATTTATTGCTGGCGCTGATTTTGTCGGTGTCGATTAGCTGGTGTATTAACCGGCTGGTGGTCCATCCGCTACGTAATATCTCGCGTGATTTGCAGGAATTGCCACCGCAGGCCATTCTGACGCATAAACTCACGCTGCCGGAAAATCATCGCGATGATGAAATTGGCATGTTGATCCGCAGCTATAACCGTAATCAGCAGGTGCTGGAGTCAATTCATGATGAGATGAGCCGACTGACCACCCATTTTGCTGTTACTGATTTGCCAAATCGTACGTTGTTTCTGGCTCTGCTTGATCAACATATCCATCACCGGCATCGCCCTGATCCCTGGGGGGTGATGGTGATTCGCATTGATACGTTGCAGGAAGCCAACGGGGTACTGAGTGACGATCAGCGCGATACCCTGATGCTGACGTTGGTGGAGAAAATTCGCAGCACGATTGACGATCATACGCTGCTGGCGCAAACCGGACCGAGTGACTTTGCGTTGCTGCTGAAGCGTGCGCACAACCCGTTCCGGGCGATGCGCCTGGCGCGCAACCTGATGTTGCGCATCAATCAGCCGGTCAATCTGCAACAACTTCAGTTACGTCCCAACGCCAGCATGGGTCTGGCGCTGCATGACGACACCCCAATTTCCGCCAGCGAGCAGCTTGATCGTGCGACTTCAGCGATGATGTCGGCACGTCATCAGGGTAAAAATCAGATCCTGTTTTTCGATCCGGCACTGACCGAGCGGGCGCAAAAGCGCTTAACCCAGGAACACGACATTTTGCAGGGGTTGCAGGATGAGGAGTTCGCGCTCTATCTGCAACCACAAATCAATATGGCCACCGGCGAGCTGGCGGGAGCGGAAGCCTTGCTGCGCATGCGTCAGCCGGATGGTAGTTGGGGATTGTCGGAAGAGTTTATTGCCAGCGCGGAAGAGATTGGCGTGATTGCTTCGATTGGCCGCTGGGTGTTCGAAGAAGCGTGTCGCATTATCGCCGCCTGGCAGAAGCAGGGAATTAACATCCCGTTGAGCGTGAATATCTCGGCGGTTCAGCTACGGGATGCCAGCGTGGTGACGCATTTGCAGGGTTTGCTGGAACGTCATCGTATTACGCCGGGTAACTTTGTGCTGGAAATCACCGAAACTGCCAAGATTGGCGATGCCGAGCAGGCGATAGCGCTGCTGCGCATGTTGCAGCAAACGGGTGTCGCTGTGGCACTGGATGATTTCGGCATGGGTTACTCCAATCTGAACTATCTGCATCAGTTTAAAGCATTGCCGGTCAACAAGTTAAAGATGGATCGCAGCTTTGTTGCTGCGCTGCCGGATGATGACACTATGGTGCGTATCGTGGCTGCCATCGCCGATATCATCCATCTGGATGTTATTGCTGAAGGCGTGGAAACGGCCGAGCAGCGCGACTGGCTGTTGGCACGCGGTATTACCATCGGTCAGGGCTATCTGTATGCTGAAGCACTGCCGCTCAACATCTTCAATCAACGCTGGCTTGACAAGCTATCACCCACCAAATAATCACCTGATTTATTGATTTTCCTTGTGAATTTACATAACTCTCGCTTGCTGAAGCGTTTCAGTTCATAGTTAGAGTTTTGTAACTTTTGTAAGGAATGTAAGCCTATATTAATCGCGTTAACCGGATGTTATTTTCCTCAACGTCGGCAGGGCCTTTCCCGGACCCGCTACATGGCATGACATCATTAAATTAAATAAATGACGGATAAATCCGTCTTCACTGGACACCTGTTATGAAAACCTCGCTGTTTAAAAGCCTCTACTTTCAGGTGCTGGTTGCCATTGGCATCGGCGTTCTGTTAGGCCATTTTTATCCTGAGTTAGGCGCGCAGATGAAGCCGCTCGGAGATGGCTTCGTCAAGCTGATCAAGATGATCATCGCCCCCGTGATTTTTTGTACGGTGGTGACCGGTATTGCCGGCATGGAGAGCATGAAAGCAGTTGGGCGGACTGGCGCAGTGGCGCTGCTCTATTTCGAAATTGTCAGCACCATCGCGCTGATTATTGGCCTGATTGTGGTCAACGTGATTCAACCTGGCGCGGGCATGAACATTGACCCCGCCACGCTGGATGCGAAAGCGGTTGCCATGTATGCACAGCAGGCGGAACAGCAGGGCGTGGTTGCCTTCCTGCTGGATGTGATCCCCAATAGCGTGATTGGTGCCTTTGCCAGCGGCAACATCTTGCAGGTGCTGCTGTTCGCGATTCTGTTTGGTTTTGCCCTGCATCGTTTGGGTGACAAAGGCACGTTGATTTTCAACGTGATTGAAAGCTTCTCGAAAGTTATCTTTGGCATCATCAATATGATTATGCGTCTGGCCCCGATTGGCGCATTTGGTGCGATGGCGTTCACCATTGGTAAATACGGTGTCGGTTCGCTGGTACAACTCGGTCAGTTGATTATTTGTTTCTATATCACCTGTATCCTGTTCGTGGTGGTGGTGCTCGGCCTGATTGCCCGCGTGGCAGGTTTCAACATCTTTAAATTCGTGGCGTATATCAAAGAAGAACTGCTGATCGTGCTGGGCACGTCCTCTTCGGAATCTGCGTTGCCGCGTATGCTGGACAAGATGGAACGGCTTGGCTGTAAGAAATCGGTAGTAGGTCTGGTGATCCCGACCGGTTACTCGTTCAACCTTGACGGTACCTCCATTTACCTGACGATGGCCGCCGTATTTATTGCGCAGGCAACCAATGCGCATATGGACGTCATCCATCAGATCACGTTGTTGGTGGTGCTGCTGCTGTCGTCGAAAGGTGCGGCGGGTGTGACCGGCAGTGGCTTTATCGTGCTGGCGGCAACCTTGTCAGCGGTGGGACATCTGCCGGTGGCCGGACTGGCGCTGATTCTGGGGATTGACCGCTTTATGTCCGAAGCGCGCGCCCTGACTAACCTGGTCGGTAATGGTGTGGCGACCGTGGTGGTGGCGAAGTGGGTCGGTCAGTTGGACGAGCGCCAGTTGAATGAGACGCTTTCTTCAGCGAAAAAGGTGAAAAACGCACCGGAATCTTCGCTGTAAAGCGACAATTGCGTTAATTTTCCGGGAAATGCCCGCTGTGACTTGCCCTCACAGCGGGCATTTGCATAATAAACCCCATTGATTTTTTTCCCGGTTTTTCACCTCGTTGCGCGACATCCCGGCCATCTTGTGGTCAAAGAGTCAGTTGAAGAATAAACGTGGCGGCAAACTGCCGCATCGGTCAGCCTCTGAGCGACCGCACGCGCCGTGATAACGAGTGTTGATCTGTTTGATAGGGGTTCACATGCAGGGCACCAGAATTCGGCTTTTGGTTGGCGGATTGCTGTTGGCAGCATCCGGTTTTGGCGTGCATGCCGAAACACTCCAGCCCGATCCCGCCTGGCAGGAAGGCAAACTGGACAATGGTTTTAGCTGGCAATTGCTGACAACGCCGCAGCGTCCCAGTGACCGCATAGAGCTGCGCCTGATCGTTAACACCGGTTCGCTGGTGGAGAGTGCACAACAAACCGGCTTCAGCCATTTGTTACCGCGTCTGGCGTTGGTGCATAACACCGCGCTCGATACCAATCAGCAACGCGCTTTATGGCAACAGGCGATGGATCCGCATCGTCCGCTGCCGCCTGCCATATCGTCATATGATTTCACCCAATACAATCTGAGCCTGCCGAATAACCGTCCGGAGCTGCTGAAAGAAGCACTGAACTGGCTGTCGGCGACCGCAGGCAAGATGGCACTGAATGAACAGGTGGTGACGACCGCGCTGAGCGCGTCCGATCCAATCGCCACCTGGCCGCCCAACACCCAGGATGTCTGGTGGCGCTATCGCCTGAAAGGCTCAACGCTGCTGGCGCACGATCCTGGCGAACAACCACGCGCGCCAGTCGATATCGCACAGCTGAAGAATTTTTATCAGCAGTGGTACACACCAGACGCCATGACCTTATATGTGGTCGGCAATGTTGACAGCCGCAGTCTGGCGGAGCAGATCAACAAAGCCTTTGCGCCGCTACAAGGTAAACGGGCATCGCCAGCGGCAATGCCGACGCTGTCGCCGTTGCCGCATCAACCGGTGAACCTGGTCAATGGAGCGATAAATCAGGATCGTCTGTCGTTGGTGTGGGACAGCCCGTGGCAACCGATTCGCGATTCGCAGAACCTGGAGCGTTACTGGCAGAGCGATCTGGCGCGTGAAGCCTTGTTCTGGCATGTACAGCGTGCCCTGGCCGACAGCAAAGCGCAGAGCGTTCAGGTGGGCTTCGACTGTCGTGTGCTGTATCAACGCGCCCAGTGCGCCATCAATATGGACAGCCCTAACGCTTCGCTGCCCCAGAATATGAATCTGGTGGCAAAAGAGCTGGCGGCGGTGCGTGATAAAGGGTTGCCGCAGGATGAGTTTGACGCTCTGATGGCGCAAAAGCTGCTGGAGCTGAATAAGTTGTTCACCACCTACGCACGTACCGACACCGATATTTTGATGGGGCAGCGTCTGCGTTCACAGCAAAATGCGGTGGTGGATATCGCTCCGGAGCAATATCAAAAACTGCGCCAGTCATTTCTGGGCGGGTTAACGCGTGATCAGCTTAATCAGGAACTGCGTCAGCAATTGACCCAGGAACTGACGATGGTGTTGATCCAGCCGGAAGGTGAAGCGGAAACCAATGTGAAAATGTTGCAGGAAAGCTGGGATAAGGTGATGACTCCACCAGAGACACCGACCACTCCAGCCAGCCCGGATGATGTCAAAAACGACGGCAACGCCAGCAGCAGTGAGCTGGCCCCGCCATCGTCATAAGCCTCAGGTTTTTGCCCGCAGCCACTCGGTCACCAGCATCGGCCAACTGGCTAAGGGCAAATCCGCCACGCCACGGATGCCAAATCCGTGGCCGCCTTTCTGATAAAAGTGGATTTCTGCTGGTACGCTGTGTTCGCGCAGCGCGCTGAAGAACACCATGCTGTTATTGATTGATACCGTTTCATCGTCAGCGGCGTGGATCAGCAGCGTCGGCGGCGTCTGGCTATGCACCCGTGTTTCCAGCGAATAGGCATCTATGGTTTTTTGATCCGGCCAGGCACCCAATAGCCGGGTGCGGGTGCTTTCATGTGCCAGCCCGTCACGCATGCTGATCACCGGATAAATCAGCACCATCGCGTCAGGTCGGGGCGAGAGGCTGTCAGCCTGATCCTGCACCGGGTAGATTTTCTCAGAAAACCGCGTGCCGAGGCTGGCGGCAACATGACCACCGGCGGAGAAACCCATCATCACGATATATTTGCCGTTCATCGCACGCTGCGCCCGATCGCGCAGTACCCGCACGGCACGCTGCGCATCGGCCAGCGGCGCATCCGGGCCTTCGTGATGACCGTCGTAAGGTAAACGGTAGGTCATGACCGCCAGCGTGTAGCCCATTGAGGTAAAGAACGTCGCCAGTGCGCTGCCCTCGCGATCGATCAACACCCGTTGATAACCGCCGCCCGGAGCCACCAATAGCGTAATACCGTTGGAGTTTTCGGGGTGCCAGATAGCCATCTCCGGGCAGCGTACCCCGGTGGCAGCACGATCATAGGGTTCATATTCTTTGGCGAGATCGACAATCTGCGGCTGTGCGCGTGAGTCGCTGGCACCCGGTGCATCACCGTGCGGCCAGATATTAATAATTTCTGTGTGCATAAATCGGTCCTGAGCGAATCATGTTGTCGTTTTTGTGGTCGCGGCCGGATCAACAGCATCCTGCTGTTATTGATTAAAACATGGTCTTTTTTATGGCGATCGTCCAGCCGAAAAGCCGTAATTCAGACAGAATCGGACTATGCCTGGCGCACCTTTTTGTTGCCATAACGTATTGAATTTAAAATTAGATCTTAAGCCCGGCTAAAGTAGTCAGGCATGGATTGGCAGGAAAATGGATCTCCGCAGGCGTCAGCGGAAACTGCCGGGAGGAAGTGCTGATTTAAGGTAAATTTCTGGCAATTGTTTGTTAGCCAGCGTGATGTTTGAGACGCCCTGACGAGCAGGGCGTAGAGGCATTACTGTGGCATTGCGTCCAGAGGGATGATCGCGCCGCGATGTTGAATCACGGTGCTGGCGGTGAGATGACCGCGGGCGGCGGCGGCATCCGGTGCCGCACCCTGTAAACGCAGCGCCAGATAGCCTGCGCTAAAGGAATCGCCGGCGGCAGTGGTGTCGATCACTTTCTCTTTTGCCAGTTTGATGGCGGGTACATCGTAAAGCGGCGCCTCACCAACGGCCACCAAACAGGATTCAGCGCCACGTTTGATCACAATCTCCTGCACGCCTGCGTTACGGGTGCGGGCAATCACCGCTTCCAGTGGCTGTTCACCCCATAACAGATGTTCATCATCCAGCGTCAGAAAGGCGATATCGGTATGCTGCAACATCGCAGCATACGCCTGCTGCGCACTGGCTTTATCGGCCCACAAGCGCGGGCGATAGTTATTATCAAAAATCACTTTGCCGCCGTTCTGGCGGCACGCGCTGAGCAAGTTCATCAGCTTCTCGCGGCTGGCGGCAGGCAAAATCGCCAGGCTGATACCGCTGAGATAGAGATAATCGTAATGGGCCAGTTGTTGGCAAATGGCCTCAGATTGCGGGCTGTCGAGCCAGTAGCGCGCAGCGGCATCGCTACGCCAGTACCAGAAGGTCCGCTCGCCGTGCTCGTCGGTTTCGATGAAGTACAGACCCGGCATTTTGTTGTCGAGTCGCTGGATCAATCCCGTTTGTACCTGCTCCTGCTGCCAGGCGGCAATCATCTGGTCACTGAAGCTGTCGGTGCCGAGGGCGGTTACGTAATCAACGCGCAGCTGCTCAATGTCAGACTGACGCGCCAGATATACCGCGGTATTCAGCGTATCGCCGCCAAAACCGCGTTTGATGTTCTCACCTTTTTCGGACAGCTCAATCATGCATTCGCCAAGGATGGCGATTTTCTTCTGCGTCATGGTCTTCGGCCTGTAGTGAATTCTTCCCCTAGTCTCGCGTCTGGTATGGCAGCCGTCAATGTTTTTCAAAACGGCGTTTTAATTCCACTTAAGGTGTGAAACAGGGGGTTTAAGGGTAATTTAGCCGCGAAATTGTTGCTTGTTTTACCGATTAAGCGTGAGACGCACTGTTACACTCAAGAGCTCGTGTGGCTGCTCAGGATGATGATGCTATTTGCAGGCACTCACCACCTACCAGGAAAAAACCATGGTGATGAAGAATTTTAGTCATCGACTGCCTTCTTCAATTGAACTGGAGCAACAACAGGAAACGCGTTTCTTCTGGCAGCAGTGCCAACGATTCTATACTTTCCAGCCGATCTACCAGGTCTCGGGCCACTTACTGGCTATTGAATTACTGACTGCGGTGACACATCCATCCGCACCAGAAAAAAGGCTTTCGCCGGAAATCTATTTTGATGCGCTGGAGATTTCTCAGCGTCTCGATGTGGTGCAGGAGCAGTTGGAGCTGCTGATGCAGTGGTCGGCTCTTTTTAATCAGCGCCAACTGGTGGCTTCGGTCAATATCGATGGCCCTACGCTGCTGGCAATCCAACAACATCCGCAAATCCGCAGCCTGATAACCCAACTGCCGTGGGTACGCTTTGAACTGACAGAACATCATGTGTTGCCGCAGGAAGAGATGATTGCGCAGATGCCGGAGCTTGGCCCGCTGTGGCTGGATGATTTTGGTTCCGGTATGGCGAACTTCTCCGCCCTGACCGAGCTACGTTATGACTACATTAAGTTGTCACGCGAGCTATTTATGCTGCTGCGCTCTACCGACGAAGGTCGCAGCCTGTTTTCCATGCTGTTGGCCTTGATCAACCGTTATTGCAACGGGGTGATTGTCGAAGGCGTGGAAACCGAGGAAGAGTGGCAGCAGGTGCGTAGCTCGCCCGCAATGGCCGCACAAGGTTATTTCTTCTCCCGCCCGGTTCCGTTTAGCGAACTGGAAAACATGGCGCTGGCGCTTCCCTGATAACGTTCCTCAACGTCTCGACTATCTTTAAATGAGACGTGGAAGGACAAGGAGGAAGCAGCATGTCACGAACAGGAAAAGTCCTGAGTTGGGTCATCGGGATTTTTTTGTTGCTGGTTGTGGTGATGTTGGTCGTGATTGCGACCTTTGACTGGAATCGCCTGAAACCAACCATCAACCAGAAAGTCTCGGCAGAATTGAATCGACCTTTCGCCATTCGCGGCGATCTCGGTGTAGCCTGGGTACGCAATCGTGAAGAACCCGGCTGGCGTAGCTGGGTGCCCTGGCCGCAGGTGCATGCCGACGATATTATGCTGGGCAATCCGCCCGCTATCCCTGATGTCACCATGGTGCATTTACAGCGCGTGGAGGCGACGTTAGCGCCGCTGGCGTTGCTGCATAAACAGGTTTATCTGCCGTGGATCAAACTCCAGCAACCCGATGCACGCCTGGTGCAGACTGCGGATAAACAAAACAACTGGACCTTCAACCTTGCCAGCAATAACAACGGCGAGGCCAATGCGGCCCCTTCGGCCTGGACGTTCCGTCTCGATAATATCCTGTTCGATCAAGGGCAGGTACGCTATCGCGACGCCATTAATAAAGCGGATGTCAGCGTCACCCTCAATCCCCTCGGTAAGCCGGTGCCCTATGCGCAGGTGGCGGGAGGTGATGATAAACAGCAGGGTGCCGGTGACTTTGTCTTTGGCTGGCAGGCGAGCGGTACCTATAACAATCAGCGCTTAGAGGGCGAGGGCAAAATTGGCGGCATGTTGTCACTGCGCAGCCAGACCACGCCGTTCCCGTTGCAGGTTGATGTACGCAATGGCACCACGCGGGTACGCGTCGAAGGGACATTGCAGGACCCCCTGAATCTGGGTGGGTTGGATGTACGGCTGCGTTTCTCCGGCGATACGCTGGCGAATCTGTACGGTTTGGCTGGCGTGCTGTTACCTGATACGCCGCCCTATGAAACCGATGGTCACCTGATTGCGCGTTTTAATGACGACAAAGGCCCAGTGTTCCGCTACGAAAAATTCAATGGTCATATCGGTGACAGCGATATTCATGGTTCGCTGGTGTACCGTCAGGGCAAACCCCGTCCGAGCCTGACCGGCGATCTCTCGTCGAACCAACTGCGTATGGCCGATTTGGGGCCGTTAATTGGGGTTAATTCTGGTAAGGGCAGTGAGAAAACGCAGCAGGCGAAAGCACAGCGTGGCGAAGCCTCGACGCAGCCTGCCGATCGTGTTTTGCCGCACGACAAGTTCGATACCAAGAATTGGGACGTGATGGATGCCGATGTGAAGTTCAGCGGTAAGCGCATCGAACATAGCAATTCGCTGCCGTTAAGCGATCTTTATACCCATTTGCAGCTTAATAACGGTGATTTGCGCCTTGATCCGCTGCGCTTTGGTATGGCGGGCGGAGCGCTTAACTCCACCATCCATCTGGAAGGGAACCGCAGCCCCATGCGTGGCCGGGCGGATGTGCATGTGCGTAAACTTCAGCTGCGGCAGTTGTTTCCCAATGTGCAAGCGATGCAGAAAAGCCTTGGTCAGTTGAACGGTGACGCCACGTTAAGCGGCACCGGTAATTCAGTGGCGGATTTGCTGGGCACCAGTGATGGCGAGTTGAAGCTGTTGATGAACGATGGGTTGATCAGTCGCAGCCTGATGGAGATTGCCGGACTAAATGTCGGTAACTATGTGGTGGGAAAACTGTTTGGCGATGACGAGGTGCGTATCAACTGTGCGGCCACCGATCTCAACATTCGCAATGGGCTGGCGACGCCCAAACTGTTTGTCTTCGATACCGAGAACGCGGTGATTAATGTGTCAGGCAGCGCCAACTTTGCTAATGAACGCCTCGATTTGACCATCGATCCCGAGAGTAAAGGTATCCGCATCATTACGCTGCGCTCGCCGTTGTATGTGCGCGGCACCTTCAAAAAACCGGATGCCGGGGTGAAAGCTGGGCCGTTGATTGCTCGCGGTGCCGCAGCGTTGGCATTAGGCGCGGTGGTGGCACCGGCCGCCGCGTTGCTGGCGTTGGTTTCACCCAGCGATACCGACAGCAATCAATGCAGCAACGTGTTGCAGCAGATGAAGCAGAAGAAATGATCAGTTACGCCACAGCACCTTAATGATGTGGTAGCCAAAGGCGGTTTTCACCGGTCCATAGGGTTGCAGCAATGGGCAGCTGAAGACCGCCTTATCAAAGGCCGGGACCATCTGGCCTTTACGGAATTCACCTAAATCGCCGCCGTTACGTCCGGAGGGGCAGGTGGAGTGTTTCTTTGCCAGCTGTTGGAAGTTCGCACCTTTTTCCAGCTGGGCCAGTAACGCTTTTGCTTTTGCTTCATCCTTCACCAGGATGTGTAAAGCTGCCGCGGTTTTCGCCATGATTCGGTCCTGTTGTGTATAATCGTCGCGCATTATAGCCTGCACCGAATGATAGCGGCGCGATTTATCGCGCGGTTAAGGTGCTGTGTGATGCCCTCATCCCGACCTTCTCCCGCCAGCGGGAGAAGGAGATGTGCAATATGTTAACTGAGTGAATTTCCGTTATGCGTTTAAACCCCGGCCAACAACGTGCTGTCGAATTTGTCACCGGTCCCTGTCTGGTGCTGGCCGGTGCTGGCTCGGGTAAAACCCGTGTGATCACCAATAAAATTGCGCATCTGATCCGCGACTGCGGCTATCAGGCGCGTCATATCGCCGCCGTGACCTTCACCAATAAAGCTTCGCGCGAGATGAAAGAGCGTGTAGCGCAGACACTGGGGCGCAAAGAGGCGCGCGGTCTGATGATCTCGACCTTCCATACCCTGGGGCTGGAAATTATCAAACGCGAATATGCCGCGTTGGGGATGAAATCGAGCTTTTCCCTGTTTGACGATCAGGATCAGCTGGCGTTGCTGAAGGATTTGACCAAACAGTGGCTGGAAGAAGATAAGACCCAGTTGCAGCAGCTGATTTCGACCATTTCCAACTGGAAGAACGATTTGGTTGATCCCCAGGGTGCGGCAGGGATGGCGAAATCTCAGCGTGACCAGATTTTTGCCCATTGCTACCAGTTGTACGATCAACACCTGAAAGCCTGCAATGTGCTGGATTTTGACGATTTGATTCTGTTGCCGACGCTGCTGCTGAAACGCAATCAGGAAGTCCGGGAACGCTGGCAGCAGCGCATCCGCTACCTGTTGGTGGATGAATATCAGGACACCAATACCAGCCAGTACGAGCTGGTGAAACTGCTGGTCGGCGCACGGGCGCGTTTTACCGTAGTGGGCGATGATGACCAGTCGATTTATTCCTGGCGCGGCGCACGGCCACAAAACCTGGTGCTGCTGAAAGAGGATTTTCCGGCACTGGAAGTGGTCAAGCTGGAACAGAACTATCGTTCGTCTCAGCGCATCCTGAAGGCTGCCAACATCCTGATTGCCAACAATCCGCATGTATTTGAAAAGCGACTGTTTTCTGAGCTGGGGATCGGTAGCGAGCTGAAGGTGCTGATGGCAAACAATGAGGACCACGAGGCGGAACGCGTGGCCGGCGAATTGATTGCGCATCACTTTATCAACAAGACGCAGTACAAGGACTACGCCATTCTCTATCGCGGCAACCATCAGTCGCGCGTGTTTGAGAAGCTGCTGATGCAGAACCGTATTCCATATCGTATCTCGGGGGGGACTTCATTTTTCTCCCGCCCGGAGATTAAAGATTTGCTGGCCTACCTGCGTGTGCTCACCAACCCGGAAGATGACAGCGCGTTTCTGCGTATTGTGAATACGCCGCGGCGTGAGATTGGCCCTGCCACGCTGCAAAAATTGGGTGAATGGGCCACGCTGCGCAACAAGAGTTTGTTCAACGCCAGTTTCGATATGGGGTTGGGACAGACCCTGACCGGGCGTGGACTGGAGCATCTGCAACGTTTTACCGCCTGGCTGAATGAGATCATTCAACTGGCTGAGCGTGAGCCAATCAATGCAGTACGCGATCTGATTCGCGGTATTGATTACGAAAGCTGGCTGTTCGAAACCTCCCCCAGCCCGAAAGCTGCTGAAATGCGCATGAAAAACGTCAATATGTTGTTCCAGTGGATGACGGAAATGCTGGAAGGCAGTGAGCTGGATGAGCCGATGACGCTGGCGCAGGTGGTCACCCGTTTCACGCTGCGCGATATGATGGAGCGTGGTGAGAGCGACGAAGATGTCGATCAGGTTCAGTTGATGACGTTGCATGCTTCAAAAGGGTTGGAGTTTCCGTATGTTTATCTGGTGGGAATGGAAGAGGGGCTTCTGCCGCACCAGAGCAGCATTGATGAAAACAACATCGAGGAGGAGCGCCGTCTGGCGTACGTCGGGATTACCCGTGCGCAGAAGGAGCTAACCTTCACGTTGTGTCGCGAGCGCCGTCAGTATGGCGAGTTGGTGCGGCCGGAGCCAAGCCGCTTTCTGCTGGAACTGCCGCAGGATGATATGGTATGGGAGCGCGAGAAGAAAGTGGTGAGCGCTGAGGAACAAATGAAAACGAGGCAGACTCGCGTCGCCGGTTTACGTGCGATGCTGGAGAATGCAAAAAAAGGCGCGTAGCGGCGCGATTTATCGCGCAGGTTTTAAAAGAGCGCGATAAATCGCGCCGCTACGGGGTACATCAGGACAGGGTTAATAACCAGTGCACATAAGACTGGAAATGGCTTTCCTGCTCCAGCAGCTCCGCCCTTAACGGATGCGCCTGCAACCAGCCCGGAGGCAACGTCAGATGCAGCGCATCATCATCCGCCTGCAAACGTACCGCCGGTAAGGTGTCGTCGCGACGACGGCTGGAGAAGATAATCGCCAGACGCAATAAACGGCACAGACGCTCAGCCAGACGCGGTGGTACCGCATTCTGCTGGGTCAGTAGCGCCAGATCGATGCTGCCGCTCTGGTTCTGTAACAGGCAGGCCAGCAGTTTTTTCTGGGCGGGGGTAAAGCCGGGAAGATCGAGATGGCGAATCAGGTAAGCAGCGTGCTGGGAAGCCTGGCGGAAATCAACACTCAGGCCAATTTCGTGAATCGAACAGGCGCTAAGCAGCAGATCGCGACATCGATGATCCAGCTTCCATGCGGCGCTTACCTGACGGAAAAAGCTTTCAGCCAACTGGCGCACGCGTTCGGCCTGATCCACATCAATGGTAAAACGGCGCTGGACGTTTTGCAGGGTACGGCTGCGAATATCGCGATCAATGGGTTGATGCAGCATGCCATACACCAGCCCTTCGCGCAGTGCGCCACCGGCCAGCGTCATACTTTCGATATTCAGTTCCTGAAAGATGGCGATCAGGATCGACAAGCCGCTGGGGAACACCAGCGCGCGCTCCAGGGTCAGCCCTTCAATCTCCAGTTCCTCGAGCTTGCCACATTGAATGGCACGCTGTTTCAACTGTTGCAGTTTGCTCAGGGTAATACGTTCATCCATCCCCTGCGCCACCATAATTTCCTGTAGCGCCTGCACGGTGCCCGAGGCACCCACACAAATCTGCCAGCCTTTTTCGCGCAGTGTCGTCGCTACCGGGCGGATCATCTCACGCGCTGCCTGCTCGGCCTGAGCAAAGTTCTCCTTTGCCAGATGACGATCGCTGAAGTAACGCTCCAGCCAGGTGACGCAGCCCATCGACAGACTAAACAGCGTTGTCGCATGAGAACCCTCACCGGTCACCAGCTCGGTACTGCCGCCACCGATATCGACGACCAGACGCTGGTCGGAGCCACCGGTGGTATGCGCCACACCCTGATAAATCAGGCGTGCTTCCTCTTCGCCACTGATGACGTTAACCGGGCAGCCAAGGATCTGTTCTGCGGTAGTGAGGAAGTCCTGCGCGTTGGCAGCAAGGCGTAGCGTGGCCGTCGCAACCACGCGAATCTGTTCAGGAGGAATGTCCTGGAGTTGTTCGGAGAAAAGTTTCAGGCACTGCCAGCCACGTTGCATTGCTTCTGCCGAGAGCTGGCTCTCTTTGTCGAGACCCGCAGCCAGGCGCACCTTGCGTTTTATGCGCGCGACCGTCTGAATGCTGCCAGAGACTTCGCGCACCACCAACATATGAAAACTGTTGGAACCCAGATCAATCGCAGCATAAAGGGACGATGCGCTTAGCATGGTGTGCTTAACCCGAACGTTTACGGTTGTTGTTACGCGGTGCGCCACTGCGACGGTTGGTGTTATTGCCACCACGACGCGGGCCATTGCCTGAGCGGTTACGGGTCAAACGTTTCGGTGGTGGCAGGTCGCTCAACAGCGCTTCGCTATTGTATTTGCTCACCGGGATACCGTGGCCGATATACTCTTCAATGGCTGGCAGATTCAGCGCGTACTCTTCACAGGCGAGGCTGATGGAGTGACCGCTGGCACCCGCGCGGCCGGTACGGCCAATACGGTGCACGTAATCTTCACGATCGTCGGGCAGGTCGTAGTTAAATACATGGGTTACCGCAGGGATGTGCAGACCACGAGCAGCGACATCGGTTGCTACCAGAATATCAACATCACCTTTGGTGAAATCGTCGAGAATACGCAGACGTTTTTTCTGCGCCACGTCACCGGTCAACAAGCCAACGCGATGACCATCGGCGGCGAGATGGCCCCAGATGTCTTCACAACGGTGCTTGGTGTTAGCGAAGACGATGGCGCGGTCTGGCCACTCTTCTTCCAGCAGGGTTTGCAGCAGACGCATCTTCTCTTCATTTGAAGGATAGAAGAGTTCTTCTTTGATGCGATGGCCGGTTTTTTGCTCCGGTTCCACTTCCACATATTCGGCGTTGTTCATATGTTCGAACGCCAGTTCACGCACACGCCAGGAAAGGGTGGCGGAGAACAACATGCTCAGACGTTGCGTCGCAGGAGGAACACGGCGGAACACCCAGCGGATGTCTTTGATAAAGCCGAGATCGAACATGCGGTCAGCTTCGTCCAGCACCACCACCTGAATCGCGCCCAGGTTGATATGGTTCTGTTTAGCGTAATCGATCAGGCGACCGGTGGTACCCACCAGAATATCCACGCCTTGTTCCAGCACTTTCAGCTGTTTATCGTAACCGTCGCCGCCATAGGCCAGACCCAGCTTCAGGCCGGTGGCCTGTGCCAGCGGTTCTGCATCGGCATGGATCTGTACCGCCAGCTCGCGCGTAGGTGCCATGATCAAGGCGCGCGGCTGATTCACCTGACGGCCTTCAGCCTCAGGATGCGTAAGAAGATGATGAAACGTTGACGTCAGGAACGCCATCGTTTTGCCGGTACCGGTTTGCGCCTGACCCGCGACGTCACGCCCTGAAAGCGTAAGAGGCAACGCGAGCGCCTGAATCGGCGTGCAGTTATGAAAGCCTTTCTTTTCAAGGGCTTCCACTACCTTTGGGTGCAGGGCGAAGTCGGAAAACTTCTGTTCTGTTAAGTGTGTTTTGCTCATAGTGTGGTAGAATATCAGCTTACTATCGCTTTACGAAAGCGTATCCGATGAAATAAAGTCAACCTACGTTGGTAAATATTACGCCAATTCGCCAGGCATAATCTTTGGAGTAAAACATGAGCAGCGATAAAATCGTTCACCTGACCGATGACAGTTTCGACACCGATGTGCTGAAAGCAGACGGTGTGACACTGGTAGATTTCTGGGCTGAATGGTGTGGTCCTTGCAAAATGATCGCACCGATTCTTGATGAAGTCGCAGAAGAGTACGACGGTAAGCTCACCATCGCCAAGCTGAACATTGACGACAACCCGGGCACCGCGCCGAAGTACGGCATTCGTGGTATCCCAACCCTGCTGCTGTTCAAAAACGGCGAGGTGGCGGCAACGAAAGTTGGCGCGCTGTCAAAAGGCCAGCTTAAAGAGTTCCTGAACGCTAACCTGGGCTAAGCCCGGCGCGGTGTTTCGTCCGCAGTGGCGAATTTTTTCTCCACTGCTGGACGTCTCCCTTTTAGCGTGATAAGTTGTCAATACTGCATTACGCACTTACCTTGTAGTTTGCATCTAAAAGATTTCCCTTGTCAGACCCTATTCGCATTGAACGTTTTCGTGGTTTGGCAATCTGACGGCTAGTACCCCTGGCAACATTATCGACCGTCTCCTCGCTTTCTATCGCCATCCCTGACGATATCCGTCGAGCAGAGTCGAAAAAGAGCCATTAAACAGGCATGGAATATTCGCCATACCATTCACGACAAACATTTCGAGAATTACCCCGAGTTTAAGAACCCATCACTATGAATCTTACCGAATTAAAGAATACGCCGGTTTCTGAGCTGATTACTCTCGGCGAAAATATGGGGCTGGAAAACCTGGCGCGTATGCGCAAGCAGGATATTATTTTCGCCATTCTGAAGCAGCACGCGAAGAGTGGCGAAGACATCTTCGGTGATGGTGTGCTGGAGATATTGCAGGATGGATTTGGTTTCCTCCGTTCCGCAGACAGCTCCTACCTCGCCGGTCCCGACGACATCTACGTTTCTCCCAGCCAAATTCGCCGCTTCAACCTCCGCACAGGTGACACCATCTCCGGTAAAATCCGCCCGCCGAAAGAAGGTGAGCGTTACTTTGCCCTGTTGAAGGTGAATGAAGTTAACTACGATAAGCCGGAAAACGCGCGTAGTAAGATTCTGTTCGAAAACCTTACGCCGCTGCACGCTAACAGCCGTTTGCGTATGGAGCGTGGTAATGGTTCTACTGAAGACCTGACAGCGCGTGTTCTGGATCTGGCTTCACCGATTGGTCGTGGTCAGCGTGGCTTGATCGTAGCACCGCCGAAAGCCGGTAAAACCATGCTGCTGCAAAACATCGCCCAGAGCATCGCCTACAATCACCCGGATTGTGTGCTGATGGTGCTGCTGATTGACGAACGTCCGGAAGAAGTGACCGAGATGCAGCGTCTGGTTAAAGGCGAAGTTATCGCATCAACCTTCGACGAACCGGCTTCCCGCCATGTGCAGGTTGCGGAGATGGTGATCGAGAAGGCCAAGCGCCTGGTTGAGCACAAAAAAGACGTCATCATTCTGCTCGACTCCATCACCCGTCTGGCTCGCGCCTACAACACCGTGGTTCCGGCCTCAGGTAAAGTACTGACCGGTGGTGTGGACGCCAACGCCCTGCATCGTCCGAAGCGTTTCTTCGGTGCGGCGCGTAACGTGGAAGAGGGCGGCAGCCTGACCATTATCGCTACCGCGTTGGTTGATACCGGTTCGAAGATGGACGAAGTGATTTACGAAGAATTTAAAGGTACCGGCAACATGGAATTGCACCTTTCCCGTAAAATTGCGGAAAAACGTGTGTTCCCGGCGATCGACTACAACCGTTCCGGTACCCGTAAAGAGGAACTGCTTACCACCTCTGAAGAGTTGCAGAAGATGTGGATCCTGCGCAAAATCATCCATCCGATGGGTGAAATCGACGCGATGGAGTTCCTCATCAACAAACTGGCAATGACCAAAACCAACGACGAATTCTTCGATATGATGAAGCGTTCCTGACGTGTCAGTGGCGAAAAGTCTCTCAGACAGACTTTTCGCACAAATTGCCAGGATTTATCGCCAACGCCACGTCTTAACGTGGCGTTTTTTATTTTCGGGCATTAGGATTATGCGAGCCGGGAGTATTGATAATGACTGTGGCGGAAGTGCTGGTTTTTTAACCAAACGCGCACCTCTGGAGCAGAATTAGGACTAAGGATGAACGGCAAAGGCAAAAAGTTCGCCTATTGTTGTCCACGATTTTAGCTGAGAGCGTTAATGTGAATTTACTCACTATGAGTACTGAGCTTGGTTTAGTTTTTCTGTTTTCCTTAGCGTTCCTGTTTTTTGCTCGCAAAGTGGCTAAAAAAATCGGACTGGTTGACACGCCAAACTCCAGAAAACGCCATCATGGAGCGATTCCGCTCGTCGGCGGGATTTCCGTCTATGCGGGGATCTGCTTCGCTTTTCTCATTTCGAATTACTATCTCCCGCATTCCTTGTTGTACCTCGGCTGCGCCGGGATGCTGGTGTTGGTTGGCGCGCTGGACGATCGCTTCGATATCAGCGTGAAAATCCGTGCTACGGTGCAGGCTACAGTCGCGATAGTGATGATGGCCGGAGCCAAACTCTATCTGCTTAGCCTCGGTTTTATTATCGGCCCGGTCGAACTGATTGTCGGGCCGTTTGGCTATGTACTGACGCTGTTTGCCGTTTGGGCGGCAATTAACGCCTTCAATATGGTGGATGGGATTGATGGCCTGCTGGGCGGGCTGTCGTCAGTCACCTTCGGTGCGATGGGGATCATTCTTTACTTTGACGGGCAAACCAGCCTGTCAATGTGGTGCTTTGCCATGATTGCCGCCACCATCCCCTATATCCTGCTTAACCTTGGTTTCCTCGGACGGCGTTATAAAGTGTTTATGGGTGATGCAGGCAGTACCATGATTGGTTTCACCATCATCTGGATCCTGCTGGAAACCACCCAGGGATTAAGTCATCCGATAACCCCGGTCACCGCGTTGTGGCTGATTGCCATTCCCCTGATGGATATGGTTGCCATCATGTATCGCCGTCTGCGCAAAGGGATGAGCCCATTTTCTGCCGATCGCCAGCATATCCATCATCTGATCATGCGTGCGGGTTTTACGTCACGACAGGCGTTCCTGTTGATTACCGTGGCGGCGGCGATTCTGGCGGGTATTGGTGTCCTCGGTGAGTATTTGGCCTTCATCCCGGAATGGGTAATGTTGGTATTGTTTTTGTTGGCATTTTTCTTCTATGGCTATTGCCTGAAGCACGCCTGGCGTGTGGCACGCAAAGTTCGCCGAATCAAACGTCGCTGGCAAAGCGTTGGCGATGATAAGAAATAAATCAGTACCCAGAAAAGGATCCCTTGTTATGACCTCTGGAGTTGTTGAGAACGAACTGGATATTCGCGGCCTGTGCTGTACGCTATGGCGTGGTAAACGCTGGATCGTTGGTCTGGCGTTGCTGTTCGCGTTGCTGGCATGGCTGGTGTCTATGCTGATGAAACAGACATGGAGCACCACGGCGATCACCGATCGGCCCACCGTCAACATGCTGGGGGATTTCTTCGTCCAACAGCAACTGCTCAAAAACCTTGATGTGCGTAACAACACGCTAAATCTCAGCTCGCCTGGGCCAACGGTCATGGATGATGTCTACCAGGAATTCATCATGCAACTGGCCTCATGGGACACTCGGCGGGATTTCTGGTTGCAGACCGACTACTATAAAAGCCGCAAAAGCGGTAACGCCCACAACGATGCGGCGTTACTTGATGATCAGATCAGCAATATTCAGTTCACACCTGCCGATCCGGCTCACAATACGCTGAACAGCGTCAGGCTGGTGGCCGAAAGCGCCAGTGATGCCAATAACCTGCTGCGACAGTACATTGCTTACGCCAGCGAACGGGCCGCGCGCCATTTGAATGCGGAGCTGAAAGGTGCCTGGCAGGCGCGAGCCGAACAGTTGCAGGCGCAGGTGAAGCGTCAGGAAGATGTGGCACAGGCGGTATTTGCCCGGCAGCGCCAGCGTATTGAGCAGGCGCTGAAAATCGCCAGCCAGCAAGGTATCAAAGAAAACCGCGCGCCGGTGACGGGTGAAACGCTACCGGACAGCGACCGCTTCCTGCTGGGGCAGCAAATGTTGCAGGCGCAGCTCGATACCTTGCAGGCCAGCGGTCCGACGTACGATTTAAGCTATGATCAAAACAGAGCGATGTTGAGTACATTGCAGGCCGGGCCGCGTGTGGATAAACAGTTTCAGACCTACCGCTATCTGCGTACACCAGAAGAACCGGTAAAGCGTGATAGCCCACGTCGGCTGTTTATGATGATCATGTGGGGCGTCATCGGCGCGCTGGTGGGAGCGGGGGTTGCATTGGTGCGCCGTCCGCGCCCGATGTCACCAACGAGTCATTGAGAGAAGCCGCGTGAAAGTTCTGACCGTATTTGGTACTCGTCCTGAGGCGATCAAAATGGCACCGCTGGTGCAAGCGCTGGCCCAGGATTCGGCGTTTGAATCGCGCCTGTGCGTCACCGCCCAGCATCGTGAAATGCTTGATCAGGTGCTTCGTTTGTTCAATCTGCAACCCGACTATGACCTCAATATCATGCGACCGGAGCAGGGGCTGACGGAAATCACCTGTCGTATTTTGCAGGGCATGAAAACCGTATTGGCCGATTTCCGTCCCGATGTGGTGCTGGTACATGGTGATACCACCACGACGCTGGCTGCCAGCCTGGCGGCGTTTTATCACCAAATCCCGGTAGGGCATGTGGAAGCCGGTCTGCGAACCGGGAATCTGATGTCGCCCTGGCCGGAAGAGGCTAACCGTACCCTGACTGGGCATCTGGCAAGTTATCACTTCACGCCTACACAAAACTCACGAGAGAATTTGCTGCGCGAAAATCTGCCGGAACAGCGGATTTTCGTCACCGGCAATACGGTGATTGATGCCTTGTTGTGGGTGCGCGATCGCGTACTGGACGACGCCGATCTGAACGCCCGGCTGACGGCGCATTATCCGTTCCTCGACCCGGAGAAAAAGCTGATTCTGGTCACCGGGCATCGACGGGAGAGTTTTGGCGACGGTTTTGAACGCATTTGCAGCGCGCTGGCGCAGATTGCCCGTCGCCACCCGCAGGCGCAGATCGTCTACCCGGTGCACCTCAATCCGAATGTCAGCGAGCCGGTCAATCGTATTCTGAGCGGGATCGAAAATATCGTTCTGATCGAGCCGCAGGAGTATCTGCCATTTGTCTGGTTGATGAACCGCGCATGGCTGATCCTCACGGATTCTGGTGGTATTCAGGAAGAGGCGCCGTCACTTGGCAAACCGGTGTTGGTAATGCGAGACACTACCGAACGCCCGGAGGCAGTTGCTGCTGGCACGGTCAGGTTGGTGGGTACGGATATTGATAAAATTGTGGCAGAAGTCAGCCTGTTGCTGGACAACGATGAAGTCTGGCAGGCGATGAGCCATGCGCACAATCCTTATGGCGACGGCCAGGCCTGCGCGCGCATTTTGCAGGTTCTTAAAAATCATAGAGTTTAACCATGAGTTTTCAAACCATTTCCGTTATTGGACTGGGTTACATTGGGCTGCCGACCGCAGCCGTTTTTGCCTCTCGGGAAATTAAAGTGGTGGGCGTTGATATCAATGCCCACGCAGTCGAAACCATCAATCGTGGTGAAATTCACATTGTTGAACCGGAACTCGACAAAGTGGTCCACGAGGCCGTGCAGCGCGGTTTTCTGCGCGCCACGACCCAGGTGGAAGCAGCCGATGCCTTTCTGATTGCGGTTCCCACGCCTTTTATCGGTGATCACCAGCCGGATCTCAGCTATGTCCAGGCGGCAGCGTCTTCTATCGCTCCGGTATTAAAAGCGGGCGATTTAGTGATTCTCGAATCCACTTCCCCGGTTGGGACGACGGAACAGTTGGCCGCCTGGCTGGCGGCTGCGCGTCCTGACCTGCGTTTTCCGCAGCATGGTGAGGCACCCGATATCGCCATTGCCTACTGCCCGGAGCGCGTGTTGCCTGGCAAAGTGATGGTGGAGTTGATTGAAAACGATCGCGTGATCGGTGGCATGACACCCGCTTGCTCCGCGCGTGCCAGCGAGTTGTACCGCATCTTCCTGCGTGGCGAGTGTGTAGAAACCCACGCGCGCACGGCGGAGATGTGCAAGCTGACAGAAAACAGCTTCCGTGACGTTAATATCGCGTTTGCCAATGAACTGTCACTGATCTGCGCTGAACAGGGAATTAATGTCTGGGAACTGATTTCGCTGGCGAATCGCCACCCACGCGTCAACATTCTGCAACCCGGCCCTGGTGTGGGCGGTCACTGCATTGCTGTCGATCCCTGGTTTATCGTGGCGCAAAACCCGCAGCAGGCGCGTCTGATCCGCACCGCGCGAGAAGTTAACGATGCCAAACCGCTCTGGGTTTTGGATCAGGTGAAGCAGGCGTTAGCCGAATGCCTGACCGCCAGTGGCAAACGCGCCAGCGAAGTTAGTATCGCCTGCTTTGGCCTGGCGTTTAAACCCAATATTGATGACCTACGTGAAAGCCCGGCCATGACCGTGGCAGAACTGATTGCCGATTGGCACAGCGGCGCCACCTGGGTAGTTGAACCGCATATCAACACGATCCCTAACCGCCTGGCGGGTAAAGCTAAGCTGGTAACGACCAACGAGGCACTCCAACAGGCTGATATTTTGGTGATGCTGGTTGATCACACGCCGTTCCGTGACATTGATGCTGCGCAGGTCACGCAGGCGTGGATTGTCGATACTAAAGGGGTTTGGCGATGAAACACTTTCTGGTCAACAACCATGTCCATCCGTGTCAGCATTAACCCACTGCCGTGGGAGAGTGGCTTCTTTAGCCTGAATACCGCGCGCCTCGATATCGATGGCGACACACCGCTGGCGCACGCATTGCAGCAGCCCTGTGGCTTGTGGCAAATCAAGGTCGCGGCTGAACGCAACGATGTGATCGATGCCATCAGCCAGCACGGTTTTCAGTTGGTGGAAGGGGAAGCCGATCTCGCCATCAATATCAAACGTACCGAGCGGCAAACTGGCGTGCGCATCGCGCGTGAAGCGCAGATCCCGGCATTGCGCGCCGCCGCCGGAGTGGCGTTTCGTCTGAGCCGCTTTCGTACCCCGTGGTTTAAGGCGGATGACAGCAGCCGTTTCTACGCACAGTGGATTGAGAACGCAGTACGCGGCACGTTTGATAACCAGTGCCTGATTGCCTGCGATGAGCAGGGCGAATTGCAGGGTTTTGTCTCGATACGCGAGCAGGACGGTGATGCGCGCATTGGGCTGCTGGCGGTGTTGCCGGAAGCGCAGGGTAAGGGTATCGGCCAGCGCTTGCTGCTGTCGGCCGCTGACTGGGGGCGGGTGCGCCAGCTTAATCGGCTACGTGTTGCTACTCAACTCAGCAATCTGACGGCGATGCGTCTCTATTTACGCAGCGGTGCACGGCTGGAAAGCACGGCTTACTGGTTCTACAGGAACGCACATGATCCCATTTAATGCGCCCCCGATCGTGGGCAGCGAAATTGAATATATGCAATCGGCGATGGCCAGCGGCAAGCTCTGCGGCGATGGCGGCTTTACCCGGCGTTGCCAGCAATGGATGGAGCAGCATTTCGGCAGCAAAAAGGTTCTGCTGACGCCTTCCTGCACGGCCTCGCTGGAGATGGCTGCGTTGCTGATTGATATCCAGCCCGGCGATGAAGTGATTATGCCGAGTTACACCTTTGTATCCACGGCCAATGCCTTTGTGCTGCGTGGTGCCACAATCGTGTTTGTGGATGTGCGTCCCGATACATTGAACATCGACGAAACCCTGATTGAAGCGGCGATCACCGAGAAAACACGCGCTATCGTGCCAGTCCATTACGCCGGTGTGGCCTGCGAAATGGACACCATTATGGCGCTGGCGGCAAAGTATCAGCTTTACGTGATTGAAGATGCAGCGCAGGGGGTGATGTCAAACTACAAAGGGCGTGCGCTTGGCACCATCGGTCATATTGGTTGTTTTAGCTTCCATGAAACCAAAAACTACACCGCAGGTGGTGAAGGCGGAGCTACGCTGATTAATGACGCAAAAATGGTCGAACGTGCCGAGATAATCCGGGAAAAAGGCACCAATCGTAGCCAGTTCTTTCGTGGCCAGGTGGATAAATACACCTGGCGCGACATCGGCTCCAGCTATCTGATGGCGGATTTACAGGCCGCATATCTCTGGGCGCAGCTCGAAGTGGCCGAGCGTATCAATCAGCAGCGCCTGCGCCTGTGGAATAACTATTATGCGGCGCTTCAGCCGCTGGCGGCTGCCGGACGCCTTGCCTTGCCGGTGGTGCCAGGCGACTGCCGCCACAACGCGCATATGTTTTACATCAAACTGCGTGACAGCAGCGATCGTCAGGCGCTGATCAACTGGATGAAAGAAGCCGAAATTCTCACCGTTTTTCATTACATCCCACTGCATTCATCACCGGCGGGCGCGCGTTTTGGCCGCTTCCACGGCGATGATGTTGTTACCACCCGTGAGAGCGAACGTTTGCTGCGTTTGCCACTGTTCTACAATCTGTCGGACAACAATCAGCGCACGGTGATCAATTCCCTGTTGAGCTTCTTTGCCTGATGTCACTCGCTAAAGCCTCGGTGTGGACCGCGTCGTCCACGCTGGTCAAAATTGTTGCCGGGTTGCTGGTGGTCAAATTGCTGGCCGTCAGTTTCGGCCCGGAAGGCGTCGGCCAGGCCGGAAACTTCCGTCAGCTGATTACCGTGCTTGGCGTGCTGGCCGGTGCCGGCATATTTAACGGCGTGACCACCTATGTGGCGCAATTTCAGCAGCAACCCGCGTCGCTACGGGCTGTCACCGGAACGGCATCCGCGCTGGTGCTTGGCTTCTCCACGCTACTGGCGGTGGTGTTTTTGCTGGCTGCGGCACCGATTAGCCGGGCGTTATTCGGCCACGATCATTATCAGGGCGTGGTACGCATCGTGGCATTTCTCCAGCTTGGTATCGCCTGGGCGAATCTGACGCTGGCATTGTTGAAAGGTTTTCGTGATGCACGCGGTAACGCGTTGGCGCTGATTGCCGGTAGCCTGATTGGCGTGGTGGCGTATGCGCTGTGCTGGTGGATCGGCGGTTACGCCGGAGCATTGGTTGGGTTAGCGCTGGTGCCTGCGCTGGTGGTGATCCCAGCGCTGATGATGTTGCGACGTCATCAGCAGGTGTTGCCACTACGTTGGTTAAAACCGGTCTGGGAGCCGGAACTGGCGCGCAATCTGGCGAAGTTTACCCTCATGGCGCTGATCACCTCGGTGACGCTGCCGGTGGCCTGGGTGTTGATGCGAAACCTGCTGGCGCAACAGCAAGGCTGGGCGCAGGTCGGGTTGTGGCAAGGTGTCACCAGCATTTCTGATGCGTATCTGCAATTTATCACCGCCACCTTTAGCGTCTGGCTGTTGCCAACCCTGGCCCGGCTGGAGCATAAGCCACAGATTACGCGGGAAATTTTGCGCGCGCTGCGCTTTGTTCTGCCCGCAGTGGCGGCTGCCAGCTTCTGCGTCTGGTTATTGCGTGATGTGGCCATCTGGCTGCTTTTCTCCACAAAGTTCGCCGCGATGCGCGATCTGTTTGTCTGGCAACTGTGTGGTGACGTGTTCAAAGTCGGTGCCTATGTCTTTGGTTACCTGGTAATCGCTAAAGCGTCGCTGCGTTTCTATATTTTGACGGAAGTCAGCCAGTTCATCTTACTGATGGCGTTTTCCCACTGGTTGATTCCGCTACATGGGACGGTCGGTGCCGCACAAGCCTACATGGCGACCTACATTTGCTACTTTGCGCTCTGCTGTGGCGCCTTTACCCTTTATTGCCGAAGAAAATGACGTTAACTCATGTGCTGGGATCGGATATCCCCCATCATAATCACACCGTGCTGCGCTTCTTTAATGATGTGATCAGCGCGCAACTGCCGCAGGATACGCCTCGTCGATTTATGGTGGTCACACCAACGCCAGACGCATTACAGGCTTATCAGGCATTGCAAATTGAAACCTTTCCCGACAAGCGGGCGCTGGCACGGGCGGTGATCAACCGTGCGACAGACCGGCAGCAGCGCTTCTTTTTCCACGGTCAATTTAATCCCGGGCTTTGGCTGGCGTTGTTGAGTGGCAAACTGCGGCGCAACCAGGCGTTCTGGCATGTATGGGGCGCAGATTTATATGAAGAGGGCAGCGGTCTGAAGTATCAGCTGTTCTATCTGCTGCGGCGTCTCGCGCAGGGACGTATGGCACGCGTGTTCGCGACACGCGGCGACCTGTACCATTATCAGCAACGGCATCCGCGGGTGCCGACATCTTTGCTTTATTTCCCGACACGGATGCCGGAATGTGCCGTGCCTGTTGCGACAGAACCGCATGATTTTACCGTGTTGTTGGGTAATTCGGGCGATCGCAGCAATCGCCATATCGCGGGTTTGCAGGCGATCAAGTCACAGTTTGGTGACCAAATAAAGGTGGTGATACCGCTTGGCTATCCCGCTAATAATGATACATATATTAACGAAGTCGCTACTGAAGCCGCGTTACTTTTCCCCAATGGGCAGGTTACGCTGTTGCGCGATAAGATCGATTTTGACGCCTATCTTGCGCTGCTCAGCCGTTGCCACCTGGGTTATTTTATGTTTGAACGCCAGCAGGGGATTGGTACCCTCTGCCTGCTGATTCAGGCTGGCATTCCGTTTGTTCTCAGCCGCAAAAACCCGTTCTGGCGCGATCTTAGTGAGCAGGGATTACCGGTGTTGTTCAGCGACGATGCTCTGGACAGCGCGCGGGTCGCAGAGGCACAGCGCCAGCTGATGCAGTGCGATCCTGCCTCCATCGCATTCTTTGCCCCCGGCTATCTGGCAGGGTGGCGCGAGGCACTCACTCTGAGTGAAACGGAGAACTTATGACCCTCTTGCAGTTCAGCGGTCTGCTGGTGGTGTATTTGTTCTCGCTGGGTTTTATCCTGACTCTGACCTGGCGGGAATTTAAACGGGTGCGTTTCAACTTCCACCTGTTCTTTACCATTCTTTTTTTACTGACATTTTATTTTGGCTTTCCACTGACCAGCATTCTGGTGTTCCGCTTCAATATGGCGGTGGTGCCCGCAGAATTTTTGTTGCAGGCGCTACTGGCTGCCACCAGTTTCTATGCCATCTATTACGTGAGCTACAAAGTCCGTTTGCGTCCGGCCACTCGCGTGCCGCGCAAACCCTGGTTGCAGATGAACCGGGTGGAAACCCATCTCACCTGTCTGCTGTTGGCGCTGGTGGCAATCGGCACCGTAACGGTGTTTTTCCTGCATAATGGCCTGCTGCTGTTCCGGCTAACGGCCTATAACCAGATCTTCTCCAGCGAAGTCTCCGGTGTGGCGCTAAAACGCTTCTTCTACTTCTTCATCCCGGCGATGTTGATTCGTTACTTCCTCAACCCGACGCTGCGTCAGTGGCTGCTGTTTTTGCTGGTTTCCGTGGCTTTTGGCCTGCTGACCTATGCGTTGGTGGGGGGCACGCGCGCGAACATCATCATCGCCTTTGCGCTGTTCCTGTTTATCGGTATTACCCGCGGCTGGATCACGCTGTGGATGCTGGCTGCTGCGGGGGTGTTGGCGATTGGCGGCATGTTCTGGCTGGCGCTGCGTCGTTATAACCTCAATGTGATGGGGGATGAGGCGTTTTACACCTTCCTTTATCTGACGCGCGATACCTTCTCTCCGTGGGAGAATCTGGCGTTGTTGTTGCAGCACTACGACAAAATCTCGTTTCAGGGCTTGGCCCCAATGTGGCGTGATTTTTACGTATTTATTCCGAGCTGGCTGTGGCCGGGACGTCCGTCGATGGTGCTGAACAGCGCTAACTACTTTACCTGGGAAGTGCTGAATAACCACTCCGGGCTGGCGATCTCGCCAACGTTACTTGGGTCGCTGTTGGTGATGGGTGGCGTGTGGTTTATTCCGCTGGGTGCCGTTGCGGTGGGCCTGTTAATGAAAGGCTTCGATACGCTGTACGCGCGTGGTCGTCATGAGACTAATCGCTATAACGGGGCCATTTTGCAAAGTTTTTGTTTTGGTGCGGTGTTTAACATGATCGTGCTGGCGCGTGAGGGGCTGGATGCCTTCGGGTCACGCGTGGTGTTTTTCTGCGTTATTTTTGCCGCCTGCTTATTGGTGGCGAAGTTGCTTTACTGGCTGCTGGACCGTGCCGGATTGATCCGACAACGCGGTGAGCCGGTGTTACCCAGCCCTTTTTAACCTCCGGGGACAACAGGAAAACGTTTGACGTTGAATACGATAAAAAAAGAGGAGCCGCGTTATTCGCTACGCGGTATCGATCTCTACGCTTTTCAGGATGGGGCGTCCTTTCTCGACTTTCTTCTGCCTGACGAGAAGCCGCGCAGTGGCACGCTGGTGGCGATCAATGCCGAAAAGATGTTGACGCTGGAAAGCGATGCACAAGTCCGTGCGTTGATTGAACAAGCCGAATTTAAATATGCCGATGGCATCAGCATTGTGCATTCGTTACGCAAGAAATATCCGCAGCTACGGGTAAACAGAATTGCCGGAGCCGATTTGTGGGAGGCATTGATGGAACGTGCTGGCCGCAGTGGCATCCCGGTCTTTTTGATTGGCGGTCATGACGCTGTGTTGCAGGAAACCTGCGAAAAACTACGCCGTCAGTGGCAGGTGAACATTGTCGGCAGCCAGGATGGCTATTTTACCCCGGATGAGCGCGAGGCGTTATTTACGCGTATTGCTGCCAGCAAAGCGCAGATTGTGACTGTCGCGCTGGGATCGCCACGTCAGGAGTTGCTGATGCGTGATTGCCGCGCCCATTGGCCCGACGCGCTGTATATGGGGGTAGGTGGCACCTATGATGTGTTTACCGGGCGGGTGGCGCGCGCGCCCCGTAGCTGGCAAAAACTTGGGCTGGAATGGCTGTATCGCTTGATTCGTCAGCCTTCGCGCTGGCGACGCCAAATAAAGTTGCTGAAATATTTAGGCTATCACTGGCGCGGCGATCTCTGATATTGCTGATTAATGCAGCAATTTCTGGTTGGGGCAGGCATAAAGTGCAGTATTTATCGACGGAATGCACAAAGCGTAACCAAACGCGTTTTTTTATGAAAAAAGCACTGGACAGTCTGGTATCAGGTCCGTAGTATGCACATCCGCAACGGCGCTACGCGCCCGTAGCTCAGCTGGATAGAGCGCTGCCCTCCGGAGGCAGAGGTCTCAGGTTCGAATCCTGTCGGGCGCGCCATTAAGTTTGTGCGCAAGAGCTTCGGTGGTTTTAAATACCGCGTTAGGCAGTAAAAAGATTTATGGTGGCTATAGCTCAGTTGGTAGAGCCCTGGATTGTGATTCCAGTTGTCGTGGGTTCGAGTCCCATTAGCCACCCCAGATTTTGCTGGGACATGCGAAGGTGGCGGAATTGGTAGACGCGCTAGCTTCAGGTGTTAGTGTCTTAACGGACGTGAGGGTTCAAGTCCCTCTCTTCGCACCAGGCAAAATATTAAGATAAAAAAAATCGGCGAGTAGCGCAGCTTGGTAGCGCAACTGGTTTGGGACCAGTGGGTCGGAGGTTCGAATCCTCTCTCGCCGACCATCTTAATATGAAAAACAACCTGCTAAGAGCAGGTTTTTTTTCGTCTGTAGAAAAGTAATTTCATGCCATTGTCTCTGTTCTGAGACATGCAACCTGTTGATTTGTATGTATTTTACATATCCTTGCATTGCCTGTCGCTCAGCGGAGACAATCTGGAGCCGATTTGTCGCTGTATCCCGACAGCATCGTTTGGCTTTAGCACATCGATAAAAATAACCATCTGATAAATATAGATTTAATTTGTCATCTGCAAACCTGGCACGGCTTGTGCAATAATATCTTCGTAGATGCTCATTCCACCTCTTATGTCTGCTGATGCTGCATAAACCTGGGAATGATGCAGAGCCCCTTACGGTATCCGTTGTCCAGCCAGGCAGCATCGCGCAAGCCTTACTGCAAACCCGGACATTACGTTGAGTCGGATACCATCAGTTGTCTTACCGACCTGATCTTACACCTGCCTCTGGCAGGTGTTTTTTTATCTGCAAAATCTGCGCGATAAATCGCGCCGCTACCATCACATAAATTCTGTAGCGGCGTGATTTATCACGCCTGATGATAGAATTTAGCGCAAAAAAAAGCCGGGCAAGCCCGGCGTGCACAAAAATAACAATCGAGAAATCAGGCGCTGGGGTTGTTCTTCAACGTCAGCAGGAGTCCTTCACGACGCATCTTCGCCGCTTCTTCCGGCCGGTGCATGCGATCGTAGACATCTGCCAGCCATGCGTAATCAAACGCATCGGGACGCTGCGCCAGCGCCTGCTGGAAGGCTTCTGCTGCCTGCTGCCACTCGCCGTGACGCATCAGCATCTGGCCCAGCGTGCTGTGCAGCAGCGGTGTTGCGCCGTGCTGTTTAATTTGATTGCGCAGCGCTTTCTCCAGCGACTCTGGATCACCGCTTTTGATACGCGGCATCAGCAGCACCAGACGATCGTCGTACTGGCGCTTCAGCCCATCCAGCACGATAGCTTGCGCGGTATCCGGGTCATCGCACTCAATCAGATGCTCCGCCATTGCCACCTGCAACGCAGTTTCCTGACGGGTTTTACGGCTCTGATTTTGCCACCAGCGTTTCAGGCCATCGCTGCCCTGGTCGGCCATCGCCTGATTCATCAGGCCCAGCCATGCTTGCTGCTGGAGCGCTGCGCGCTGGGTATCATCGTTGATCTGCACTTTTTGCATCGAGGGCAGGATATCCAGCAGCGCGCCCCAGGCACCCGTAAGGATATAGGCCTGCTCAGCCAGACGTAACACTTCAGGGTGACGTGGTGCCACTTCCAGCAAACGGTCGATGCCATGACGGGCGGCGTGGTCTTCATTGCGCGCCAGTTGCAGACGAACTCGGGTAATTTCCACCGGAATGGTGTCGTTTTGCGACAGCTCGGCGGCACGTTCCAGATGCTGGTTAGCGCGAAGCTCGTCGCCACGCTGCTGCGCTGCTTCTGCCGCCAGCAGATAGTTAGCGACTGGCTGGTCGGCGTGATCGGCATCTTTCGACAGCAGTTTCTCAACTTGCTTGTAATCGCCTTCTGCCAGCTTCATCAGCGCGGTTTGAGTATGACGCTGCGCGCGACGACGCTTACGACCGGTAAACCAGCCACGGGTACGTGCGCCGGTACGGAACAGACGGCGCAGCACCCACTCAACGAACAGAATCACCAGCAGGCTGAGGATCAGGATGATGGCCAGGCCGGTAACGCTGGTTTCAATGTTCCAGTTGTCGGTCTGGATCAGCACATAACCCTGATGACCGGCCAACATTGGGCCGAGCACCACACCGGCGATCAACAGCAGAAAAAGTACCAATACTTTTAGCATGCTTAGCCTCCCTGCTGGTCAGCCGCAACCGATGGCTGCGCCAACAGATTACGCACGCGGGTTTGCATCAACTTATCCAGCAGTTGCTGGCTTTCCAACGAATCAGGGACATCCATCGAAATACTTTGCTGGCTCAGCTCGTCTAGCTGATCAAGGAAGGCTTTGGTCGCGGCATCATTGGTGTCATACCAGGCACGTACCCAGGTGGAGACGGCATCAATCGATTGTTTGTAGATTTCGTCCTGATGGCGTGGCACGGCCTGGGCGGCGATCAGCAGACGCGAACGGATATTTTCTCGCAGATAGACATCCTGGTTAGGTGCCAGCAGCGGCTGCGCGGTGTTATCGCGGCGGCGGATGGTGATAAAGCCGTCCATAAAGTTGTGCCAGCTTTTCACCAGATTCTGCCGCCATTCATGCAGTGAGCTGGAAAGCTCGCCGCTGTCGGCATCCATCGGCGAATCGTCGTTGTCGTTATCTGCCAGTCGCAGGTTATCCACGCCGTTCGACAGTTGGTTCAGCTTAAGGATGATGCCGTCGTAATCGACCTGGCTGACGGCTGAAAGCGAGCTGATATCCTGAGTCAGGGCGCGACGTACATTCATTACGCTCGGATCATTCATTTCCGCGAGGCTGGTGTCTGCGCTTTTCAGCAACGCGGCTGCGGTGGTGACATCCTGATCGCTCCACAGCTTACGCCCCGCCAGTTTGACCAGATAATCAGCCTGCGCCAGCAGCCAGGTGCGGGTATCGTTACCCGAAATAGTGGCGACTTTTTGCCGTAAGGCTTCCAGCTCTTTGGCGCTGGCGTCTTGTTGGTTACGTGCTTCCTGCAAGGCGCTGTTGGCGCTTTCCAGTTGCTGCGTCAGCTGTTGTTTATCGCTGCCCAGTTGCTGTTGCAGTGCGCTCAGTTGCTCACTCAGATTCTGGTTAGTCTGAGCCTGTAAGTCGGCCTGGTGTTTCCCATTCAGGTAAAGGCCCGCGCCAATCGCCAGCGCAATCACAATCGCCACCGCACCCAGCACCTTGCCATCGCGTTTGTTGTCGCGCGGTGATTTTTTAGCTGGAGGAGTAGCGTTGTCGCCCGCTGGTGTGGTTGCGTCAACCACGGCGGAGGAGGCTTTTTGTTCCGTCATTGCGGCTCATCCCAATGTTAAGTTCAGCGTAACGCACGCAGCAGCGCATCGTTATCGGCACCATCGGCTACATCAATATCCTGCCAGCCCAGTGTGGCCGCCAGGGTAGCCAAACGTTCACTGACGACCACCAGCCGACAGTGTAATAACCATTCCCGTCGATCGATTGGCGGAAACAGCGCAAACAGTTGTTGTAACATTTCACCGCTGGTCACCACCAGCGTGGTAATTCCGCGATCGCGCCAGCGACGCCCCTCAACGGCACCGTCATAGGTTTTTTCACAACGTTGGTAGCATTCGCAGTAACGCACATCGGCACCGCGTTCCGTCAGGGTATCTGCCAGCAACTCACGACCGGGACTGCCGCGCAGAATTAAGGCACGTTTGCCGTTCACCTGTTGTAAACGGTTGAGACGCACCAGTTCTTCGCTGGTTTCCCGCGCATGAGGATAGTCTACTTTCAGATTACTGACGGTATGCAACGCCAGCGCGGTGCTGCGGCCAATGGCGTAGTAATCAAGATGCGTGGGCCAGGCGAAGCCCTGACTTTGCAACGCCGGGTGGGCAAAGGTCACCACCTGTTGTGACAACAAGAACACCAGGTCACCGGGTTGCAGTGCGGCAAGTTGTTGTGGCAAGTGAACAATATCGCGACCCGGTGTGAACTCAATCAGCGGTAAGATCCACGCCAGTTTCCCCTGGGTTCGCAAACGTGCGACCAGTTCACTGGCTGCTGGCTCGGGACGGGTCACGAGAATGGTCATGCAGGCGGCTGCCCCTGATAAACCTCACGCAGAATCTCGCGTGCGCCATTTTCCAGTAGCTCTTCCGCCAGCGAAATACCCATTTGCTCCGCCTGATCACGCGGGCCACGACGTTCGCCGGTGATCATCTGGCTGCCATCTGGTGAACCCACCAAACCACGCAGCCACAGCTGATCGCCTTCCAGCACCGCAAAGCTACCAATCGGTACCTGACAGCCGCCTTCCAGACGGGTGTTCATGGCGCGTTCGGCGCGAACGCAAACCGCGGTATCGCCGTCATTCAGCGCCTGGAGCAGGGCAATCAGTTCGGCATCGTTGAGGCGGCATTCAATGCCGACTGCGCCCTGACCGACGGCCGGTAATGAGATTTCAGCGGGTAACGCGAAGCGGATGCGTTCTTCCAGACCAAGACGCTTAAGGCCCGCAGCAGCCAGAATGATGGCGTCATACTCACCGGCATCCAGTTTGCCCAGGCGGGTACCGACATTGCCGCGCAGCGAGCGAATCACCAGATCGGGACGGCGTGCGCTGAGCTGGCACTGACGGCGTAAGCTTGAGGTGCCGACGACCGCGCCCTGCGGCAGTGCATCGATAGAATCGTAATGATTGGAGACAAAGGCGTCGCGCGGGTCTTCGCGCTCGCAGATGGTGACCAGGCCGAGTCCTTCAGGGAAATCTACCGGCACATCTTTCATCGAATGCACGGCGAGGTCGGCGCGATTTTCCAGCATCGCCAACTCCAGCTCCTTGACGAAAAGCCCTTTTCCCCCCACTTTAGCCAGCGGCGTATCAAGGATGACATCACCTTTGGTGACCATAGGCACCAGCTCTACGCGCAGACCAGGGTGCGCCGTCATCAGGCGTTGCTGGACATATTGTGCCTGCCAGAGTGCGAGGGGACTTTGTCTTGTAGCAATTCTGAAAATTTTGTCTAACATGCTGTTAACCGTTTTGATCGTTCATCGAATATCCTACCATCGATAGGGGAATGCTGTCAGTTTCAACGGATTGAAAAGACTCTGATGTCAGATTTCACCGCGATCACCGGGGAATAATCTGAGGTCATAGTCCGAAAACACAGGGGTTAGTTCGGAACGTGCTAAACTGTTAAGTAGCGCAACTTTCTTTACGGTCAATCTGCCAGGTGTTAGATTGATCACGTTTCCAGCAATAATTTGCCCGATATCTTTATTATTAAGTGGCAGGTTTCGGAAACAGGGTGCTTAACACTGGGACAATCAGGCGAAACGTCTTGTACCTCTACATTGAGACACTGAAACAGAGACTGGATGCTATCAACCAGCTGCGTGTAGATCGCGCGCTGGCTGCGATGGGACCTGCTTTCCAGCACGTCTACAGTCTGCTGCCAACATTACTGCATTATCATCATCCGCTGATGCCGGGTTACCTTGAGGGTAACGTTCCACATGGCATCAGCTTTTACACGCCTGATGAAAACCAACAGCAACTGTTGCAGGATCTGGCGGGTAAACAGCCGCTGCATCTCAGCACCGGTGCCAAAGGCGAAATGCCGATCACCGGCATCTACTCAATGGGCAGCACCTCCTCTGTCGGCCAGAACAGCGTCTCCGATCTTGATATCTGGGTTTGTCATCAATCCTGGTTGGATAATGAAGAGCGCCTCAACCTGCAACGTAAATGTACCTTGTTGCAGAAATGGTGCGTCTCAATGGGGGTGGAAGTCAGCTTCTTCCTGATCGATGAGAACCGTTTCCGTCATAACGAAAGCGGCAGTCTCGGTGCAGAAGATTGCGGCTCGACCCAACATATTTTGCTGCTGGATGAATTTTACCGTACCGCTGTGCGTATGGCCGGTAAACGTATCCTGTGGAACATGGTGCCCGGTGAAGAGGAGCATCATTACGACGATTACGTCATGTCGCTGTACGCCCAGGGCGTGCTGACACCGAACGAATGGCTTGATCTGGGTGGCCTCGGTACCCTGTCAGCCGAAGAGTATTTCGGTGCCAGCCTGTGGCAGCTGTATAAAAGCATCGATTCACCGTACAAAGCAGTGCTGAAAACGCTGCTGCTGGAAGCCTATAGCTGGGAATATCCCAATACCCAACTGCTGGCGATGGACATCAAGCAGCGCCTGCACGACGGCGAAATTGTCTGCTTCGGTCTTGATCCCTACTGCATGATGCTGGAACGCGTGACGCGTTATCTCACCAGCATCGACGATTTGGCACGTCTTGATCTGGTGCGTCGCTGCTTCTACCTCAAAGTATGTGAAAAACTCTCCAGTGAAGAGAACCATCACCGCTCCGGCTGGCGTCGCGAAATCCTGTCGCAGCTGGTGAAAGAGTGGGGCTGGGACGACGAGAAGCTGGCGGTGCTGGATAACCGCGCGCAGTGGAAAATCGAGCGCGTGCGTGAAGCGCACAATGAATTGCTGGATGCGATGATGCAGAGCTATCGCAACCTGATCCGTTTCGCACGCCGAAACAATTTAAGCGTCAGCGCCAGCCCGCAGGACATCGGCGTGCTGACGCGTAAACTGTATGCTGCCTTTGAAGCGCTACCGGGCAAGGTGACGCTGGTGAACCCGCAGATTTCGCCCGACCTGTCGGAAGATAATCTGACCTTTATTCACGTCCCGGCTGGTCGCGCCAATCGCGCAGGTTGGTATCTGTATAACCAGTCGCCGGACATGAGTTCCATCATCAGCCATCAGCCGCTGGAATATAACCGCTACCTGAACAAACTGGTGGCGTGGGCGTGGTTTAACGGTTTGATGACCAGCAAAACCCGGCTGCATATCAAGGGCAATGAACTCTGCGATCTGCCGCGTTTGCAGGAGCTGGTGAATGATGTCTCGCATCATTTCCCGCTGCGCGTACCGGCACCGACGCCAAAAGCGCTCTACAGCCCGTGTGAAATTCGACACCTGGCGATTATCGTTAACCTCGAACACGATCCCACCTCCGCGTTCCGCAATCAGGTGGTGCATTTCGATTTCCGTAAACTGGACGTGTTCAGTTTCGGTCAGCAGCAGCAATGCCTGATTGGCAGCATCGATCTGTTGTACCGCAACTCGTGGAATGAGGTGCGTACGCTGCACTTCAGCGGCGAGCAGGCGATGATCGAAGCGCTGAAAACCATCCTTGGTAAAATGCATCAGGATGCTGCCCCGCCGGATACGGTAGAGGTGTTCTGCTACAGCCAGCATCTGCGCGGCCTGATTCGTACCCGCGTCCAGCAGTTGGTGTCAGAATGCATCGAGTTGCGTCTTTCCAGTACCCGTCAGGAACCGGGGCGCTTCAAAGCATTGCGCATGGCGGGCCAGACCTGGGGGCTGTTCTTTGAACGCATGAGCGTGTCGGTGCAGAAACTGGAAAATGCGGTCGAGTTCTACGGCGCGATTTCCAATAACAAGCTGCATGGACTGTCGATTAAAGTGGAGTCGAACCAGACGCCGCTGCCACCGGTGGTCAACGGCTATGCCAGCGAAGGCATCATCCAGTTCTTCTTTGAAGATACCAATGATGATCGCGGCTTCAACATTTATATCCTCGACGAAACCAACCGCGTTGAGGTGTACCATCATTGCGAAGGCAGCAAAGAAGAACTGGTGCGTGACGTCAGCCGTTTCTACTCGTCATCGCATGACCGTTTTACCTACGGTTCCAGCTTTATCAACTTCAACTTGCCGCAGTTCTATCAGATTGTGAATGCTGGCGATCGCTTCCAGGTGATCCCCTTCCGCAGTCAGACGCTGACGCAGCTGTGCGCCACACAGCCTGACAACGACAACGGCGATTTCCAGCCGCGTTATCAAATGCACTGATCCTGCCCGCGCTCGCGTGGCAGGTGTCGGACCTGTAACGTGTTTGCCGGTATTTCCTGTTGCTTTTACAACGTCAACTGCGATGATAAGCATCCAGGAAAGGACAGAAAGAGCAGACAGAATGAGACAAATGATACGTCAGCTGGGAATGGCGCTGGCACTGGTCGGCTTAGCAGGCTGTGGTCTGAAAGGCCCCTTATATTTTCCGCCTCCGGAACAACCGAAAAAAACCAATACCCAGCCCACTGAACAGCAGCAGCAAGCAGCGAAAAGTGCGGATGTGGGTGGTTTAGTTACCGACAAACAAGGCATGCAGGGGAATTAATCTCCCATGAGTAATCCGGCGGAGCAGAAAATGCAGTTCTCGAAAATGCACGGTCTTGGCAACGACTTTATGGTCGTGGACGCCGTGACGCAAAACGTCTTTTTTTCGCCGGAGCTGATTCGCCGTCTGGCGGATCGCCATCTGGGGATCGGTTTCGATCAACTGCTGATTGTCGAACCGCCTTACGATCCGGATCTTGATTTCCACTATCGAATTTTCAACGCTGATGGCAGTGAAGTGGCGCAGTGTGGCAATGGTGCGCGCTGCTTCGCCCGTTTCGTGCGTCTGAAAGGGTTGACCAACAAAAGCGATATCCGCGTCAGTACCCAAACTGGCCGGATGGTGCTGAGCGTCACCAATGACGAGCTGGTGCGCGTCAATATGGGTGAGCCAAACTTCGAACCCCAGCAGGTCCCGTTCCGCGCCAACAAAGCCGAGAATCTCTATCTGCTGCGCGTGGCCGACCAGACCGTGATGTTCGGCGCCGTGTCGATGGGTAATCCGCATTGTGTTATCCAGGTTGAGAACGTGAAAACCGCGCCGGTGGAAACCCTCGGCCCGGTACTGGAAAGCCATGAACGTTTTCCGGAGCGCGTGAATGTCGGATTTATGGAAGTGGTCAATCCAGAACACATTCGTCTGCGCGTTTATGAACGCGGCGCGGGTGAAACCCAGGCTTGCGGCAGTGGCGCGTGTGCCGCTGTTGCCTGCGGTATTCAGCAGGGCATTCTGGCGGAGAAAGTCCGCGTTGATCTGCCCGGCGGAACGCTGCATATTGCCTGGAAAGGGGCCGGTCAACCGCTGTTTATGACCGGGCCAGCCACACACGTCTACGATGGGTTTATTCATCTATGAAAAATGTCGAAGAGCAGACCGACAGCGCGGTGCTGCTGGACGATCAGGCGGTCAGCGCATTTCTGCGTCAGAACCCCGATTTTTTTATTCGCAATGCGCGCCAGGTCGAACAGATGATGGTGCCGCATCCGGTACGCGGCAGCGTGTCGCTGGTGGAATGGCATATGGCGCGGCAGCGTAACCATATCCAGCAGTTGGAAGAGGAGATCACGCTGTTGATGGAGCAGGCAACGGCCAACCATCAACTGTTTGATCGCCTGCTGTCGTTACAGGGGCATCTCGCCGCCGCAGATAGCCTGCAAGATATGCTGACGCGTCTGCATCGCTGGGCGCGTGAGTTGGGCCTTGCCGGAGCCAATGTACGCTTGTTCAGCGACAAATGGCACATCGGCGCACCGTCCGATTTCACCCAATTGGGCCTGTCACGCCAGGCGTTTGAGCCGTTGCGTATCCAGCGCTTCGGCAATGAACACCATTATCTTGGTCACCTCAATGGTCCTGAGTTGCTGCTGCTGTTGCCACAGGCGAAAGCCATCGGTTCCGTAGCCATGTCGCTGATGGGCGATCGCGGTGAACTGGGCGTGTTGATCTTCAGCAGCCGTGACAACCAGCATTATCAGGCGGGCATGGGAACGTTGCTGCTGCAACATCTGGCGCTGATGCTGCCAGAATTGCTGTCACGCTGGGTCGAACGTGCATGAGCAGCGACAGCCCGCTGCTTCCCGCCGTTGAGGGCTTCCTGCGTTATCTGAAAGTCGAGCGCCAGCTTAGCCCGTTGACGCAGCAAAACTATGCTCGCCAGCTTCAGGCCATCATCCCGATGGCTGATGAGATGAAAATCACCGCCTGGACACAGCTGGAACCGGCGCAGGTACGTAACATCGCCGCGCGCAGTCGCCGTGCGGGTTTAGGTGCCAGTAGCCTGGCGTTACGCTTGTCAGCGTTGCGCAGTTTCCTTGACTGGCAGGTCAGCCAGGGGATGCTGAGCGGTAATCCGGCCAAAGGCATCGCCACCCCGCGTAATGCGCGTCATCTGCCGAAAAATATGGATGTCGACGAGGTCAATCAACTGCTGGAAATTGACCTCAACGATCCGCTGGCGGTACGCGATCGCGCCATGCTGGAAACTATGTATGGTGGAGGGTTGCGTCTGTCGGAGCTGGTGCATATGGATATCCGCCACCTCGATCTCGAGGCGGGCGAAGTCTGGGTGCTGGGCAAAGGCAGCAAAGAACGCCGCGTGCCGATTGGTGGCACCGCAGTCACCTGGTTGCAGCACTGGCTGCCGCTGCGTGCCAGCTTTGCACCGCAGGATGACGCGGTGTTTGTCTCCAGCCGTGGAAGCCGCATTTCGGCGCGTAACGTGCAAAAACGCTTTGCCGAATGGGGCATCAAACAAGGCGTCGCCAGCCACATCCACCCGCATAAGCTGCGCCACTCTTTTGCTACGCATTTGCTGGAATCGAGCGGCGATCTACGTGCGGTGCAGGAGCTGCTCGGCCACGCTAATCTCTCGACCACGCAAATCTATACCCATCTTGATTTCCAGCATCTGGCCTCGGTGTACGATTCCGCACACCCACGCGCCAAACGAGGAAAGTCGTAATGAAGTTTTACCGTCCACTGCGTGCGATCAAAGCGATCACCTTTGATCTCGACGACACCTTATATGACAACCATCCGGTGATCCGCAAAACCACCGCAGAATCCCATGCGGCGTTACAGGCTTATCATCCGGCCTTATGCGATTTCACCCCGGCAGAATATCAGGCGCTGCGTGATGAATTGCTGGCGCGCGAGCCGGAGATTTATCACGACGTGTCCGAGTGGCGGCGTCGTTCGGTCGAACTGGCGTTGATCAACGTCGGTTTATCCACAGCGGAAGCGACCGCAGGCGCCAGTGAAGTGATGAGTGTGTTCCATCGCTGGCGCAGCGAAGTGGACATGCCGGAAGAAACGCATGCGACCCTGACCGCGCTCGGTAATAAAGTCCCGCTGGTGGCGATCACCAATGGCAATGCCGATCCGCAAAAACTTGGGATCTCACACTATTTTGAGTTCGCGCTGCGCGCCGGACCACATGGCCGCGCGAAGCCGTGGCAGGATATGTATCAGCTGGCGTCTGAACGTTTAGGCATTGCCCCGGAACACATTCTGCATGTGGGTGACGATCTCACCACCGACGTTGCCGGTTCGCTACGTGCCGGGATGCAAGCGTGCTGGATTAACCTGCGCGACGGCAACCTGATGCACATTGATGATGCGCGCCTGCTGCCGCATGTTGAAATTTCGCAGTTGGCATCACTGACCTCGCTGCTATAATGGCTGTATATTTACCCAGCTATTGGGTGATCTTCTTTTTTTAAACGGTGCTTATGGACGTTTCTGATCTGCTTAACGGCTTAAATGACAAACAGCGCGAGGCGGTCGCCGCACCGCGCAGCAACCTGCTGGTGCTGGCCGGAGCAGGCAGTGGCAAAACCCGTGTGCTGGTGCATCGCATTGCCTGGCTGTTGTCGGTAGAGAATTGCTCGCCTTACTCAATTATGGCGGTGACCTTTACCAACAAAGCCGCCGCAGAGATGCGCCATCGTATCGATCAACTGATCGGCACCAGCCAGGGCGGCATGTGGATCGGCACGTTCCACGGCCTGGCGCACCGTTTATTGCGCGCCCACCATCTTGATGCCGGGCTGCCGCAGGATTTTCAGATCCTCGACAGCGAAGATCAGCTGCGCTTGCTGAAGCGTCTGATCAAAGCGATGAACCTCGATGAAAAACAATGGCCTGCGCGTCAGGGCATGTGGTACATCAACGGCAAGAAAGATGAAGGTCTGCGCCCCAAACATATTGAAAGCTACGGCAACCCGGTGGAGCAAACCTGGCTGCGGATTTATCAGGCGTATCAGGAAGCCTGCGATCGCGCCGGTCTGGTGGATTTTGCCGAGCTGCTGCTGCGTGCGCACGAACTGTGGCTGAATAAACCCCATATCCTCAATCACTACCGCGAGCGTTTCAGTAACGTGCTGGTGGACGAATTCCAGGACACCAACAACATTCAATACGCATGGATTCGTATGCTGGCGGGTGATACTGGCCGGGTGATTATCGTTGGCGATGATGACCAGTCGATCTACGGCTGGCGTGGTGCGCAGGTGGAAAACATCCAGCGGTTTTTGCAGGATTTCCCTGGCGCAGAAACCATCCGCCTGGAGCAGAACTACCGTTCCACCAATAACATCCTGAAAGCGGCGAACGCCCTGATTGCCAACAACAATGGCCGCCTCGGTAAAGAGTTGTGGACCGATGGCAGCGATGGCGAACCGATCTCCCTCTACTGCGCCTTTAACGAGCTGGATGAAGCGCGCTTCGTGGTCAACCGCATCAAAGCCTGGCATGAGAACGGTAACGCGCTGGCCGACTGCGCGATTCTGTATCGCAGCAACGCCCAGTCACGCGTGCTGGAAGAGGCGCTGCTCCAGGGCAGCATGCCATACCGGATCTATGGCGGCATGCGCTTCTTCGAGCGTCAGGAAATCAAAGACGCACTGGCTTACCTGCGTCTGATGGCGAACCGCAACGATGATGCGGCGTTTGAACGCGTGGTGAATACCCCGGTCCGTGGCGTGGGCGATCGTACCCTTGACGTGGTACGTCAGACGGCGCGCGAACAACAGCTGACTCTGTGGCAGGCAACGCGTGAACTGCTACAAAATCGGGTGCTGGCGGGGCGTGCAGCCTCGGCGCTACAACGTTTCTGCGAACTGGTGGATGCGTTGGCCAGTGAAACCGCAGAACTTCCGTTGCATGTACAAACTGACCGGGTGATCAAAGATTCCGGGCTGTGGCTGATGTACGAGCAGGAGAAGGGCGAAAAAGGCCAGGCGCGTATCGAAAACCTTGAGGAACTGGTGACGGCAACGCGTCAGTTCAGCTATCAGGATGAAGACGAAGATCTGATGCCGTTGCAGGCTTTCCTCTCCCATGCAGCGCTGGAAGCAGGAGAAGGCCAGGCCGACAAATGGCAGGATGCTGTTCAGTTGATGACGCTGCATTCGGCGAAAGGTCTGGAGTTCAGCCAGGTGTTTATCGTCGGGATGGAAGAAGGCATGTTCCCAAGTCAGATGTCACTCGATGAGGGTGGCCGTCTCGAAGAGGAGCGTCGTCTGGCTTATGTTGGCGTGACGCGTGCGATGGAAAAGCTGACGCTGACTTATGCGGAAACACGGCGCCTTTATGGTAAGGAAGTGTATCACCGGCCATCACGTTTCATTGGTGAACTGCCGGAAGATTGCGTGGAAGAGGTACGTTTACGTGCCAGCGTGAGCCGTCCGGTCAATCATCAGCGCATGGGAACACCGATCGCGCAAAACGACAGCGGCTTCGCGCTGGGCCAGCGTGTACGCCATGCCAAATTTGGCGAAGGTACCATTATCAACCTCGAAGGCAGCGGCGAGCACAGCCGTTTGCAGGTCGCTTTTCAGGGACAGGGCATCAAATGGCTGGTTGCTGCCTATGCCCGGCTGGAAACGGTGTAGCGCGGTTGCGCTGCCTTGACGACTTTTTCGTCTCAGCGTAACATGCGCCCACTATTATCATGAGAGGACAATGCCTTGGACACGCCCAGTCGATGCTGGCTCAACCCCCTGGTTCACAGGAATAACATCTAAGGCTACCTCTTAGCTGGTAGCCTTAGCGGTTATCAGCGACCTCCCTTTTTGTCCCGTCGCATGAGTCAGCACTGATTATACCCGTCATAGTTCAAGTTGCAGGTGCGTTGGCTGCGGATATTCACCCCAGTCACTTACTACAGTAAGCTCCCGGGGATTCACATCCTTGCCGCCTTCCCGCAACTCGAATTATTTAGGGTATACCTTGAGGCGAAAGTTTCGGTGTTCAGGCTTTGCCGTGCCCGTTTTGCGTAAGCGCAACGGTTCACCGCCTTGTCCCATTAAGTCTGCAATGGGGAGTATTGCTATGCTGAGCGCATTTAAACTGGATCGCAGCCGCCTGACGCGTCTCGAACTGGAAGACCATAACGACAAACTCAACGCGTCCGTGTGGGTTGATCTGATCGAGCCCGATGAAGGCGAGCGCGAACGGGTGCAAAGTGAGCTGGGCCAGAGCCTGGCAACACGCCCGGAGCTGGAAGACATCGAAGCCTCGGCGCGTTTCTTTGAAGACGAAGATGGCCTGCATATTCACTCCTTCTTCTTTTATGAAGATGCGGAAGATCATGCCGGTAACTCGACCGTGGCGTTCACCATCCGTGAAGATCGCCTCTATACGCTGCGCGAGCGTGAACTGCCCGCGTTTCGTCTCTATCGTATGCGCGCCCGTAACCAAACCCTGATTGACGGTAATGCGTTTGAACTGCTGCTGGATCTGTTTGAAACCAAAATCGAACAGTTGGCGGATGAGATCGAAAACATCTACAGCGCGCTGGAAAAGCTGAGCCGCGTGATTATGGAAGGGCAGCAGGGCGAAGAGTACGACGAAGCGCTGTCGCGTCTGGCGGAACTGGAAGATATCGGCTGGAAGGTCCGTCTGTGTCTGATGGATACCCAGCGTGCGCTGAACTTCCTGGTGCGCAAAGCGCGTCTACCGGCGAACCAACTGGAGCAGGCGCGTGAGATCCTGCGCGATATCGAGTCTCTGCTGCCGCACAACGAATCGCTGTTCCAGAAGGTTAACTTCCTGATGCAGGCGGCGATGGGCTTTATCAACATCGAGCAGAACCGCATCATCAAAATCTTCTCGGTAGTGTCGGTGGTGTTCCTGCCGCCCACGCTGGTGGCGTCCAGTTACGGGATGAACTTCGAATTTATGCCAGAACTGAAGTGGAGCTTCGGCTACCCGGCGGCGATTGGGTTGATGATTCTTGCGGGTCTGGCACCTTATCTCTACTTCAAACGTAAAAACTGGTTGTAACATTGCGCGATAAATTGCGCCGCTACGCATGCAATATGTAACAATTGTCGGGCCGTCTACACGGCCCGATTTTCTGGCTATAAATCACAATTCTGCGTAACCTGTTCTTTCCTGCTGATTAACTAATTCGTTGTATCCCACCTTATGGCGCGTCTCTCTTTGCGACAGCAGTGGACCATTCTGCTGATTGCTTCACTGATTCTGGGAATTATCTTCCAGTTGTTTCACCTGCCTGCGGCGTTGTTGCTCGGCCCGATGATTGTCGGCACCGTCATGGGACTCTCTGGCGCGTCGGTGCGCATCGATAAACGCTTGTTTGTGCTGGCTCAGGCGGTATTGGGGTGCATGATTGGGCAAACCCTGTCACCGGCGATACTGCCACCCCTGTTGCAGGATTGGCCGGTGGTGCTGGCGGTGTTGGCACTGACGCTGGCCGCCAGTGGGTTGTCTGGTTTCCTGCTGGTGCGTTTCAGTAATCTGCCCGGACCAACCGGTGCCTGGGGCTCCTCTCCCGGTGGTGCCTCGGCGATGGTGGCGATGGCCGGTGATTTTGGTGCTGACGTGCGGCTGGTGGCGTTTATGCAGTATCTGCGCGTGTTGTTTGTTGCCACGGCCGCTGCGGTGGTGGCGCGTATCGGGCTGGGTAGCAGCGGCGGTAACGCCGAGCTGGTCTGGTTTCCTGCACTCAACAGCAGCTTTCTTCTGACGTTGGTGGTGATGGTGGCCGGTGCCTGGCTGGGGCAAAAGTTACGGATTCCGTCTGGCGCGTTGTTATTACCGGCGCTGATTGGCGCCACGATGCAGGGCACGGGCGTGGCAACGTTACAGGTGCCGGAATGGCTGTTGGCGCTGGCCTATGCGTTAATCGGCTGGAGCGTCGGACTGCGCTTCACCCGCCCGATTTTCCTGCTGGCGCTACGCACTTTGCCGCAAATGGTGGTGTCGATTATTGGTCTGATGTTGCTGTGTGGTGGGCTGGCGTGGATGCTGACGCGGGTGTTGCACGTCGATCTGATGACGGCTTATCTGGCAACCAGCCCTGGCGGGCTGGATACGGTGGCGATCATTGCCGCAGGCAGCCGGGTCGATATCGCTTTTGTGATGGCGTTGCAGACCTTGCGTCTGTTCACCATTTTGCTTACCGGCCCGGCGCTGGCACGTTTTATCTCACGCTACGCGCACGCGCGTGCGAGCTGAGGCAATCGCGGCATCGACAATAAAAAAGGCGAGCGCCAGCCAGATAAAGCCAAAGGTCACCATTTTATCTGGCGTGACGGTTTCGCCATAAAACACCACCGCCAGCAGGAACATCAGCGTCGGACCGAGATACTGGAAAAAACCGATCGTTGAGAGACGCAAACGCGTGCAGGCGGCGGCAAACAGCATCAGCGGTACCGTGGTGACAATCCCGGCGGCGACCAGTTTCAGGTTAAGGCTTAGCGGGTTGGCGCTCAGATGGCTGGTGGCGCTATCGGCAAAACCAAACAGATAAATCGCCGCCAGCGGGAACATCCACAGCGTCTCAATCAGCATACCGCTCTGCGCATCGACCTGAATTTTCTTGCGCATCAGGCCGTAAAACGCAAAGGTCAGCGCCAGCCCGAGGGCAATCATCGGCACCGAACCAAACTTCCACAGCTGTACCAGCACCCCGAGCGCGGCAAGCAGTACCGCCAACCATTGCAGGGGACGGAAGCGCTCGCGCATAAACAACATCCCCAGCACCACGTTAAACAATGGGCTGATGAAATAGCCGAGGCTGGCTTCAAGGATGTGCTGATTATTCACCGCCCAGATATACAGCAGCCAGTTGCCGCCGATGGTGAAGGCGGTGAACGCCAGCAACAGCACTTTTTTTGGCTGGCGCATCACGCTGCATACCTGGTTCCAGTTACGGCTGAGGGTGATCAACAGCAGCATAAACAATGCTGACCAAATCACCCGATGCGTCATGATTTCAAGTGGAGGGACAACCTTGACCAGCTTGAAGTAGGCCGGTGCCACCCCCCACAGGAAATAGGCGCCGAGTGCGTAGCCGATACCCTGGCGCGTTTGTTGTGTATCCATGATTTCCTAACCGATCAGGTAAGTCGCAGTGGCGGTAGCGATGTAATCACCCTGCTGGTTATGCATTTCAACGCGGGCGACCGCGACTTTATTACCGGCACGCAGCAGGCTGCTGGTGGCGACAAAACGCTCGCCGCGACCCGGACGCAGATAATCCACGCGCATATCAATCGTACCCATCCGCGACAAGCGCTGGCGCAGCTCCTCTTCGCTGATGTTCTCCTGGCGCGTCAGCGAATGACTGACGCAAACCAGGCCAGCGGCAACATCCAGTACCGAGGCGATCACGCCGCCATGCAAAATACTTTGCGCGGCATTCCCCACCAGCATGGTTTTATTGGCAAAACCCAGTTCGGCGTAATCGGGTTCGAGCCGATCCAGTTCCAGCCCAAGTGCCTGATTAAACGGCATATGATAAACAAAAATTTCGCCAATCAGACGGCGTGCTTCCTGCGGTGTCAGCATCGGTGATGACATGGTGGTGGCCTTCAAACAACCCCTTGTACGGGGCGATGGATGTTAAAGAATTGTGTATATTATGCCGCGTTAGAGCCGCTTTCCAGTTTCAGAAATCGTCGCTAATCAAGGGTTAAGTTTGTGTGTAGAATGACCTGCTTTTTTAAACCGTTACCAAACGACTATGCAGTGCCCACTGGAGAATTCTATGCGTAAGCAGCGCGCCTTGCTGGCAGCGGCTCTGTTAATTCCTGCTATGGCGCAGGCGGATGAAGCCACGATTAAAGATGTTCATGATGCACCAACGGTAAAGGGCAGTATTATTGCTAACCTGCTGGAGAAACACGATAACCCATTCGTGCTTTATCCCTACGAAAACAACTATCTGCTTTACACCTACACCAGCGACATGAACAAAGAGGCCATTTCCTCTTACGACTGGGCAGACAAAGCCAAAAAGGATGAAGTAAAATTCCAGCTCAGTCTGGCCTTTCCGCTGTGGCGCGGTATTCTGGGCGACAATTCGGTACTGGCGGCGTCTTATACCCAGCGTTCCTGGTGGCAGCTCTCCAATCGTGGCGCCTCTTCACCGTTTCGTGAAACCAACTATGAGCCGCAGATTTTCCTCGGCTGGGCGACGGATTACTCGCTGGGTGGCTGGACATTGCGCGATGTGGAGATGGGTCTGAACCATCAGTCAAACGGCCGCAGCGATCCGACTTCTCGTAGCTGGAACCGCGTATATGCGCGCCTGATGGCGGAGAACGGCAATTTCCTCGCTGAGATCAAACCCTGGTATCGTATCCCGGAAAGCGCCAGCAATGATGACAACCCGGATATCACCAAATACATGGGCTATTACCGCGCGAAGCTGGGTTACATGTACGGCGAAAGCATTTTTAGCGTGGAAGGCAATTACAACTGGAACAGTGGCTACGGCGGTGCAACCTTTGCCTGGAGCTACCCGATCAGCGAGCATGTGCGTTTTTACACGCAGCTGTTTAGCGGCTATGGTGAATCGCTCATCGACTACAACCACCGCCAGACGCGTGTGGGTGTCGGCGTAACGCTCAACGATCTGTTCTGATAAGCAAACAACAGGATTACCGTGGCAACATCGGCAGTGCTCAATCAGGAAACGCTGGCGCAGCAGGTATTACAGGATACCTTCGGCTACCAGCAATTTCGTCCCGGCCAGCAAACCATCATCGAAACGGCGCTGGCAGGGCGCGATTGCCTGGTGGTTATGCCCACCGGCGGCGGCAAATCGCTGTGTTATCAAATTCCGGCGCTGGTGCGTGAGGGATTAACGCTGGTGGTTTCGCCGTTGATTTCCCTGATGAAAGATCAGGTCGATCAATTGCTGGCTAACGGTGTGGCTGCGGCCTGCCTTAACTCCACCCAGACGCGTGAAGAGCAGCAGCAGGTGTTTGCCGATTGTCGTAGCGGTCGCCTGAAACTGCTCTATATCGCGCCTGAACGCCTGATGATGGATAACTTCCTCGACAGCCTGCACCACTGGAATCCGGTGATGCTGGCGGTGGATGAAGCGCACTGTATCTCGCAATGGGGCCACGATTTCCGCCCGGAGTATGGTGCGTTGGGCCAACTGCGCCAGCGCTTCCCGGAGCTGCCGGTGATGGCGCTGACCGCCACCGCTGACGAAACCACGCGTAATGACATCGCGCATCTGTTGCAGATGCACGATCCCCTGATTCAAATCAGCAGCTTCGATCGACCGAACATCCGCTATACGCTGGTGGAGAAGTTCAAACCGACCGAGCAGCTGCTGCGCTATGTTCAGGACCAGCGCGGCAAAAGCGGCATTATTTACTGCAACAGCCGCGCCAAGGTGGAAGACACCGCTGCCCGCCTGCAAAGCCGTGGTCTGAGCGTGGGTGCTTATCATGCTGGTATCGACAGCGCTCAGCGTGCGCGGGTGCAGGAGGCTTTCCAGCGTGATGACCTGCAAATCGTGGTGGCTACCGTGGCGTTCGGTATGGGCATCAACAAACCCAACGTCCGTTTTGTGGTGCACTTTGATATTCCGCGTAACATCGAATCCTATTATCAGGAAACGGGCCGCGCCGGACGTGACGGTTTGCCTGCCGAAGCCATGATGCTGTACGACCCGGCCGATATGGCCTGGTTGCGTAAATGTCTGGAAGAGAAAACGCCTGGGCCGTTGCAGGATATTGAACGCCATAAACTCAATGCGATGGGCGCGTTTGCTGAAGCGCAAACCTGCCGTCGTCTGGTGCTGCTCAACTATTTTGGCGAGGGACGTCAGCAGCCGTGTGACAACTGCGATATCTGCCTCGATCCACCGCGTCGTTACGATGGTCTGGTGGAGGCGCAGAAAGCGCTGTCCAGCATTTATCGCACCGGGCAGCGCTTCGGCATGGGCTATATTGTTGAAGTTTTGCGCGGTGCCAGCAACCAGCGTATTCGCGACAACGGCCACGACAAATTGCCGGTTTACGGCATTGGCCGTGATAACAGCACCGAACATTGGGTCAGCGTGCTGCGTCAGCTCATCCATCTCGGCATGGTGACGCAAAATATCGCCATGCATTCCGCGTTACAACTTACCGAAGCGGCTCGTCCGGTGCTGCGTGCAGAAATCCCGCTGATGCTGGCGGTGCCGCGCATTGTGACGGTGAAAACACGCAGCAGCTCGCCGAAGGTCTATGGCGGCAATTACGATCGCAAACTGTTCGCCAAGCTGCGTAAGTTACGTAAAGCGATTGCTGACGAAGAGAATATTCCGCCGTATGTGGTGTTTAACGACGCCACGTTGATTGAGATGGCGGAACAGATGCCGGTGAGCGCGTCAGAAATGCTGAGCGTGAACGGTGTCGGCCATCGCAAACTGGAACGTTTTGGTAAACCGTTCCTGGTGATGATCAAAGAACATCTTGATGAAGAGTAAAGGAAAAAAAGCATGTTGATGTTATTCGCTACCGTCGCACTGGTACATCTGGTCGCGCTGATGAGTCCTGGCCCGGACTTCTTTTTTGTCTCGCAGACCGCTGCCAGCCGCTCGCGTAAAGAAGCGATGATGGGTGTGCTGGGGATCACGCTGGGGGTAATGGTGTGGGCCGGTGTGGCGCTGATGGGCCTGCATCTGATCCTGGAAAAAATGGCGTGGCTGCATCAAATCATCATGGTGGGTGGCGGCTTATATCTGCTGTGGATGGGCTGGCAGTTGATGCGTTCGGCGCGTCAGCGTCATCAGCAGCCAAACAGCGAAGCACCCGTCGTGGAGCTGCCGAAAAAAGGGATGAGCTTCCTTAAAGGCTTGCTGACCAACCTCTCCAACCCGAAAGCCATTATCTATTTCGGCAGCGTATTCTCGCTGTTTGTTGGCAATGATGTCGGCGCAATGGAGCGCTGGGGATTATTCCTGCTGATTCTGGTGGAAACCTTCGCCTGGTTTACCGTGGTGGCGGCGATTTTTGCTCTGCCGTGGATGCGTGATAAATATCAGCGCATGGCGAAGTGGGTTGATGGCATGGCGGGTGTCCTGTTTGCCGGCTTCGGCATCCACCTGATCATTTCACGGTAATTTTATCCGTAGCGGCGCGATTTATCGCGCGGGTTTATAGGCGCACGATAAATCGCACCGCTACGAACTATCAGGCGATTCTGCGTGCGCTGGCTAACAACGCACCGACGGCCATAAACAAACCACCAAACGTTCGGTTCATCGCCTTCATCTGCTTCGGCCCTTTAATCCAACCGGCGATGCGGGTGGCGAGGGTGGCATAACCAATCATCACGATAATATCTACGACAACCGTGGTGACGCCGAGCACCAGATATTGCATCAGCTGTGGCTGGTGCGGCTGAATGAACTGCGGGAACAGCGCGGCAAGAAACACAATGCTTTTGGGGTTAGTCAGGTTAACCAACACCGCGCGCTTAAACAGGCGACGACGCGGCATCGCTTTGGCGACAGCATTGAGATCCAGCGCGCCACCCGAGCGCCATTGCTGAATACCCAGCCACACTAAATAGGCGGCACCGGCCCACTTCAGGATTTCGAACGCCAGCAGCGACTGAGAAAACAGCGCGCCAAGACCCACACCCACCAGCACGATATGTACCGACAGACCAATTTGCAGGCCAGATATCGAGGCCACTGCGCCGCGATAGCCGTGACTGATGCCGGTGCTCATGGTGTTAATCGCGCCGGAACCCGGCGAGAGGCTAAGGATGGTTGTGGTAAGCAGGTAGGTTAACCACCATTCAATGGTCATGTGTGACATTCCCTGATGTAAGCGAAGTGTGACACAATACGCCAGAAAATCGCGGCACGCTATGGAGTGGACGTGTGGCGTTGACGTTTTTTTCAGGAGGGCGGATGCAGAAGATAAAACAGAGTTGGCTCAGGCGTGAAAAGGCGTTTGCCTCCTTTGCTACCGGTCCGCTGCTCGACTTCTGGCACCGTCGTGAAGAGTGTGAATTTACCGGCGTGGGTAATCTCACCCTGCGCTATGTTCGTTTCACCTCTCCGCAACATCATCGTGTCATTCTGATTGTTCCCGGACGTATTGAAAGCTACATCAAATACCCGGAGCTGGCCTATGACCTGTTCCACTGTGGTTTTGATGTGGTGATTATTGACCATCGAGGTCAGGGACGCTCCGATCGTCTGTTGGAAGATTCCCACCGCGGGCATGTGGTGGATTTCAATGATTACGTTGACGATCTGGAAACGCTTTATCTGAAAGAGATCGTCAGTGGTCATTACCGGCAGCGCTATGCGCTGGCGCATTCGATGGGCGGGGCGATCCTTGCGCTGTTTCTGGCGCGTCAGCCACGGGCGTTTCACGCCGTGGCGCTGGCGGCACCGATGTTTGGTATTACCTTGCCGCTGCCGCCTTTCCTCGCGCACCGCATTCTTGACTGGGCAGAGAAAATGCCCGCGCTGCGCGATGGTTATGCCCTCGGCACCGGGCGCTGGCGGGCCCATCCCTTCGGCATCAACCAGCTGACCCACAGCCGGGAACGTTATCAGCGCAACTTACGTTTTTACGCTGACGATCCGGCGATTCGCGTCGGTGGCCCGACTTACCATTGGGTACGTGAAGGGGTACAGGCGGGGCGCAGCATTATCAGTCAGGTGAATAACATCACCACGCCGATGCTGCTGATGCAGGCCAGCGAAGACCGGGTGGTGGATAACCGCTCGCAGGATTTGTTTTGTGAGGCGATGGCAGCAGCAGGGCATCCCTGCGAGGGTGTCACGCCTTATGTGATTGAAGGCGCGCGCCATGAGATCCTGTTTGAAACAGACGCGATGCGCGCCCAGGCGCTAAATGCGGTGGTGGATTTTTTTGCGCGCCACGTTTAATTGATTTTTTATTTTCCGGCTACGGCCAACCGACATTAATACCAGAGGTTTCCATGTACCACATCGTCGCATCCGACCTGGATGGCACGCTGCTCTCACCGGACCATCGTCTGACCCCTTTCGCACGCACCACGTTGCAGGAGCTGGTGGCACGCGATGTCCATTTCGTTTTTGCCACCGGTCGTCACTATATCGATGTGGGCCAGATGCGCGACAAACTCGGCATCCCGGCTTATATGATTACCTCCAACGGCGCACGCGTGCACAATGCTGACGGCGAGTTGATCTTCAGCCATAACCTGGATGCCGACATCGCCCAGGATCTGTATGGCCTGAAATACCACGATGAACAGGTTCTGACCCACGTTTACCGTGACGACGAATGGTTTATCAGCCGTCACCGCCCGGCGGAGCAGGATTATTTTCGTGAATCGGTGTTTAACTACCAGGTTTACCAGCCGGGGATGCTGCCGAGTGATGGCATCAGCAAAGTGTTCTTTACCTGCGACGATCCTGAGCATCTGATCCCGATGGAGCAGGCGATTGAGGCGCGTTGGGGCGATCGGGTCAACGTCAGCTTCTCGCTGCCGACCTGTCTCGAAGTGATGGCGGGGGGTGTCTCCAAGGGACATGCGCTGGAAGCGGTGGCAAAACAGCTCGGCTATTCATTGAAAGAGTGCATCGCGTTTGGTGATGGCATGAACGATGTCGAGATGCTCAGCATGGCCGGTAAGGGCTGCATCATGCGTAATGCCCATCAGCGCCTGAAAGATACCTTGCCTGCGCTGGAAGTGATTGGCAGCAATGCCGAAGACGCTGTGCCGCAGACGCTGCGTAAATTGTTCCTGGCATAACCTGACCCGTAGCGGCGCGATTTATCGCGCAATTTCGTGTGCGTTGCAGGAAAAACCCGCGCGATAATCGCGCCGCTACGGGTGCTTGTGTTTTATCCGATTGTAAACCAGATAATTCAACGAGGCAGCGACAGTTTGTTTACACTAGCGGCACTGTTCATTTTGGGATCGTTACCGTGCTGTTATTGATCGTTACCACCATTCTGTGGGCTTTTTCCTTTAGTTTAATCGGGGAATATCTGGCGGGTCAGGTGGATTCCTGGTTCTCGGTGCTGATGCGCCTGGCGCTGGCAGCCATTGTGTTCCTGCCCTTCCTGCGCTGGCGTGGCTATCGCGCTTCAACCATCTTGCTGTATATGCTGGTGGGAATGCTGCAACTGGGTGTCATGTACCTGCTGAGTTTCGAAGCCTATCTCTATCTGAGCGTCACCGAATTCCTGCTGTTCACTGTGATGACACCGCTGTATGTCACTTTGATTTATGATTTGCTCAGTCGGCGTCCACTGCGCATCGGCTATGCCTTTAGCGCCATGCTGGCGGTGATTGGCGCGGCGATTATCCGTTACGACAAAGTCAGCGATCATTTCTGGTTTGGCCTGCTGCTGGTGCAGGCGGCGAATATCTGCTTTGCCATCGGCATGGTAGGTTACAAGCGTTTGCAGGAAACACGTCCGATGCCGCAGCACACCGCCTTTTCCTGGTTCTACCTCGGCGCGGTGATTATTGCGGTGATTGCCTGGAGCCTGTGGGGTAATCCCAACAAACTGCCGACCACTTCGCTGCAATGGGGCATTCTGGTGTGGCTCGGCGTTGCGGCGTCTGGCCTGGGATACTTTATGTGGAACTACGGCGCGACCCAGGTGGATGCGGGGACGCTGGGGATTATGAACAATATGCACGTTCCGGCTGGCTTGCTGGTGAACCTGGCGATCTGGCAGGAAAAACCGCACTGGCCCAGCTTTATCGCTGGAGCCATCGTGATTTTTGCGTCACTTTACGTTCATAAACGCTGGGTGTTGGGAAAAACCACCACCAGCCATTAAGCCTTTTTGACGGGGGTTGGACGCTGCACCAGCGTCAACCCCTTCAAAAAGTTACGCAGAATCTGGTCACCGCACTCGCGATAGTTTTTATGATCCGGGTTACGGAAAATCGCGCCAATCTCCGCCTGAGAAACTTTAAAGTTCGCCTTCAGCAACACCTCGGGGATATCCGTGGTCTTCAGGGCAAACGCGATGCGCAGTTTTTTCAGGAAAATGTTGTTATTCATCCGGCGCTCAATCGACGGCGCAGGCGCATCTTCGCTTTTACCACGACGATGGAAAATTAAACCGTTAAGGAAATACCCCATCAGCACGTCCGGGCAAGGACGATATGCAGCGTCATCGTCCTTCTTCAGCCATGCCTGAACATCTTCCAGCGGCACATCGCTGCCTGCCAGAGCAAAAATCTCCACCACTTTGCTGTCGCTCAGGTCCAGCATATAGCGCACACTGCGCAGCACATCGTTATTAGTCATGGTGAAAATCTCCTGGTCGCGGGTTAAGGCGGCGCATTATAGAGCAGGCTAACTCAGGAAGACAGGGGCTGTAACGAACCCGGGCGCGCAGCATCACGTACAAAAGGCAAATGTTCGCAGGCATGCTGACGGGCAAAGCGCACAAACGCCTCCAGCACCGGCTGACGCTGCTCACCATCGCGCATCGCCGCATACAAACGGCTCCACAACCCATCCCCCAACGTTTTCGTCACCACCAAACCCTGTTGTTCAAAACTCTCCACTACCCAATGTGGTAACGCTGCAATGCCCATACCGGCTGACACCATCTGAATCAACAACAGGGTATTATCGACACTCTTCAGGGCTGGGCTGATGCCTGCCGGTTGCAGGAAGTTTCGCCAGATATCGAGACGCTGACGCTGCACCGGGTAAATCATCAGCACTTCATCTGCCAAATCTTCCGGTGAAATGTGCTCAACGTTTGCCAGTCGATGATCCGGGGCCATCACCAGACGCACCTCAAAATCGAACATCGGCGAATAGAACAAACCGCTGCGCGGCAGAATATCCGAGGTCAGCACCACATCCAGCTCACCCTGTTGCAAGGCTGGTTGTGGGTCAAAGGTCACGCCAGATTTAAAATCCATCACTACCTGGGGCCAACTCTGACGGAAATTATTTAACGCAGGCGTCAGCCATTGAATGCAACTGTGACACTCAATCGCAATACGCAGCGTGGTTTGATGCGGCTCATGACAAGCCTGCAAGGCTTGCTGAATCTGCGGCAGGATCTGCTCAGCCAGTTGTAACAGGATCTCCCCCTGTGGCGTAAAGCGTAGCGGCTGGCTCTTACGCACAAACAGGCGAAAGCCCAGCCGTTGCTCCAGATCGCTGAACTGATGAGACAACGCCGATTGCGTTTGATGAAGCTGGGCAGCGGCGGCAGCCAGCGAACCGGTATTCCTTAACGCTTGCAGCGTTCGCAGGTGTTTGAGTTCGATCATGAGAATCCTTCACATCGAGATTGAACAATTTGCGCTTGAGGAACATACAGTACCCGCAGAATATAGCGGTGTAAACATCTGGACGGCTAAACATCTCCAGCAAGCGTGGTGACCAGTCTATGTTGGCCCTGATTTGAAGCGCGTGCTGCACAGTTAAGAATACCTGGAGAACAACAAATGACCATTCTGAACCACACACTCGGTTTCCCTCGCGTCGGTTTGCGTCGTGAATTGAAAAAAGCTCAGGAAAGCTACTGGGCAGGTAACAGTTCACAGGAAGAGCTGCTGGCTGTGGGCCGTGAACTGCGCGCGCGCCACTGGCAACAACAGAAAGATGCGGGTGTGGACCTGCTGCCCGTGGGCGACTTCGCCTGGTACGATCACGTACTGACCACCAGCCTGCTGCTGGGCAACGTACCGGCACGTCATCAGAATAAAGCGGGTTCAGTCGATCTCGATACCCTGTTCCGCCTGGGCCGTGGCCGTGCTCCGACCGGTGAACCAGCGGCTGCCGCGGAGATGACCAAATGGTTCAACACCAACTATCACTACATGGTGCCGGAATTCACCCGTGGGCAGCAGTTCAAACTGACCTGGACCCAATTGCTGGACGAAGTGGACGAAGCGCTAGCGCTCGGTCACAACGTCAAACCTGTGCTGCTCGGTCCGGTGACTTACCTGTGGTTGGGTAAAGTGAAGGGTGAACAGTTTGACCGCCTGTCATTGCTGCCAGCGATCCTGCCGGTCTACCAACAGGTGCTGGCTGAACTGAAAAAACGCGGTATCGAATGGGTGCAGATTGATGAACCGGCACTGTCGCTGGAACTGCCAGCGGCGTGGCGCGCGGCGTTTCAACCCGCTTATGACGCGCTACAGGGGGCAACCAAACTGCTGCTGACCACCTACTTCGACAGCATCGGTCAAAACCTGGCAGTGATCAAAGCGCTGCCGGTGCAGGGCCTGCACGTTGACCTGGTGCACGGCAAAGACGATATTCAACAACTCCACCAACAACTGCCTGCCGAATGGCTGCTGTCGGTCGGGGTGATCAACGGTCGCAACGTCTGGCGTGCTGATCTCAGCCGCTGGTTTGAGCGCCTGCAACCGCTGGTGGGGCAACGCCCGCAACTGTGGATTGGCTCCTCTTGCTCCCTGCTGCACAGCCCGATCGACCTGAGCGTGGAAACCCGCCTGGATGATGAAGTCAAAAGCTGGTTCGCCTTCGCCCTGCAAAAATGCGCAGAGCTGGCATTGTTGAGCAAGGCATTGAATAACAATGATGCCCAGTCACTGGAAGCCTGGAGCGCGCCAATCCGAGCCCGTGCCCACTCCAGCCGGGTGCACAATGCCGCCGTGGCGCAGCGTTTGGCCAATATTCAGGCCGCAGATACTGAGCGTCACAGCGCTTACCGTGAACGCGCCAAAGCGCAACGTAACCGCTTCAATCTGCCCGCATGGCCAACCACCACCATTGGTTCATTTCCCCAGACCACAGAAATTCGCGGCCTGCGCCTCGACTTTAAAAAAGGCAACATTGATGGCGGCCACTACCGTACCGGCATCGCTGAACACATCAAACAGGCGATTGTCGAGCAGGAACGCCTCGGTCTGGACGTGCTGGTGCACGGCGAAGCAGAGCGTAACGACATGGTCGAATACTTCGGGGAAAATCTCGATGGCTTCATCTTTACCCAGAACGGTTGGGTACAGAGCTACGGTTCACGCTGCGTCAAACCGCCAGTGATCATCGGTGATGTCAGCCGCCCGGCAGCTATCACCGTGGAGTGGGCGAAATATGCGCAGTCGCTGACCGACAAACCGGTCAAAGGTATGCTTACCGGTCCGGTCACCATCCTGTGCTGGTCGTTCCCGCGCGAAGATGTCAGCCGTGAAACCATTGCTAAACAGATTGCGCTGGCACTGCGCGACGAAGTGGCCGATCTGGAAAAAGCCGGTATCGGCATTATCCAGATTGACGAACCGGCGCTGCGTGAAGGCCTGCCGCTGCATCAATCTGACTGGGCGGCGTACCTCACCTGGGCGGTGGATGCGTTCCGTCTCAACGCCGCTGTGGCGCAGGATGACACCCAGATCCACACCCATATGTGTTATTGCGAGTTCAACGACATCATGGACTCGATTGCCGCCCTGGATGCCGACGTGATCACCATCGAAACCTCACGTTCCGACATGGACCTGCTGGATGCGTTTAAAGAGTTTGAATACCCAAATGAAATCGGCCCAGGTGTGTATGACATCCACTCACCGAACGTACCGAGTGTTGAATGGATGGAGGATTTGCTGCGTAAAGCCGCGCTGAGTATCCCGGAGCAACGTCTGTGGGTGAATCCGGACTGCGGTCTGAAAACCCGAGGTTGGACAGAAACTCGTCAGGCACTGGCGAATATGGTTATCGCGGCGAAGCACCTGCGCGGTGAAACAGCCTGAATGTTGTGTTGACACTTTGGGGCGCGCAAGCGCCCCTTTTTTATTACGCGTCAGGCGTGACGCCATACTGTTGGAACCACGCCAGCATGCGCGTCCAGCCATCTTTTGCGGATTCCGCATGATAGCTCGGACGGTAATCAGCGTTGAAGGCATGACCCGCTTCGGGATAAACCACAATCTCCGCTTTGGCATTGGCGGCGTGCAGCGCCTGGCGCATCTGCTCAACGCTCTCCAGCGGAATCCCCTCATCCTGACCACCGTACAGGCCCAGCACCGGGGCATTCAGATCAACCGCAATATCAATCGGGTGCTTCTGCTGCTTGAGCGTCTTATCACCCACCAGACGACCATACCAGGCGACCGCCGCACGCACCTGCGGATTGTGCGCGGCAAACAGCCAGCTTATGCGGCCGCCCCAGCAGAAACCGGTAATCCCCATACGCCGAATATCGCCGCCGTTGCGGGCGGCCCAATTGGCGACATGGTCGAGGTCGGATAACACCTGTGAGTCCGGCACTTTGCTTACCAACTCTTTGAACAGGGTTGGGATATCGGTGTATTCGCTCGGATCGCCCTCGCGGAAATAGAGTTCCGGTGCCACCGCCAGATAACCCTCCAGCGCCAGACGGCGGCAGATATCCCGGATATGCTCATGCACGCCAAAAATTTCCTGGACTACCAACACCACCGGCAACGTCCCTTGATACTCTTTCGGGCGGGCATAAAACGCGGGCAGATTTTCCCCCTGGCTCGGAACCGAGGTTTCTCCGGCATGGATTGCCTCGCTGTGGGTAAGGATAGTGCTGCTGGCGGTCGGTTGGACGGCGGGAGCAAAGCCACCCGTTGCAGATTTTTGTGCCATATTGTCTTCGGTTTTCATTGTTCTCTCCATGCTGGCAAGTGCGCAATCACGTAACTATAGCCTGGCCGTAGAGGCCGGGCGGGTGTAGGTTTCAGAGGGGATACGCATGAATTCTTCTTCTCTATTAACACCGCCGACTGAACTTACACAGCACCGGATGTAGCAATTCAGAATGGCAGACCGCTGATGTGTGACTTAAATCACGAAAATATTTTCTGTTAATGTAACTTTCATTATTTATAGTGAAATTACTCACATATTTATCGCGTCTGCTGACGTAAAGTGGCGCGCATATCCCTATATCTACCAGGAGTCTGTTATGGCCCAGTCTGACGTTTTCCACCTTGGCATCACCAAAGCCAGCCTGAAAGGAGCCACACTGGCCATCGTTCCCGGTGACCCGGAGCGCGTGAAGAAAATTGCGGCGTTAATGGACAACCCGCAACATCTGGCGTCGCACCGTGAATTCACCACTTATCTGGCTGAACTGGAGGGCAAACCGGTGGTGGTGTGCTCCACCGGCATCGGCGGGCCGTCCACCTCAATTGCGGTCGAAGAACTGGCGCAACTCGGCGTCCGCACCTTCCTGCGCGTGGGCACCACCGGCGCGATTCAGCCGGGCATCAATGTCGGTGACGTGTTGGTCACCACTGCGTCAGTACGCCTGGACGGTGCCAGCCTGCATTTCGCACCGATGGAGTTCCCGGCAGTAGCCGATTTCACCTGCACCACGGCGCTGGTGGCGGCGGCGGAAGCCTGTGGCGCAAAAACCCATATCGGCATCACCGCGTCGTCAGATACCTTCTATCCCGGCCAGGAACGTTACGACACTTTTTCCGGGCGCGTGGTCAGCCGCTTCCAGGGTTCCATGAAAGAGTGGCAGCAGATGGGTGTCCTCAACTATGAGATGGAATCCGCTACACTGTTAACCATGTGCGCCAGCCAGGGGCTGCGAGCCGGTATGGTGGCGGGTGTCATCGTGAACCGTACGCAGAAGGAGATCCCGGATGCGGCGACCATGAAACAAACCGAAAGCGATGCGGTGAAAATTGTCGTTGAAGCTGCGCGCCGGTTAATGTAGCGCGCCCGGCAGCGGGCTAAGGTTCGCTGCCCGTTAAGGATGCGCGCAAGTTCAGCGGATTACTGAGAGTCTTTTATGCGCAAAACTGTTGCTGTTCAACGTCCGGCCTTTATGACCAACCCGGCAGCGATGCAATCCCGTGTCGAAGGTGCGGCCGCGCGCTTCCGTCAGGCGATGGCGGTGGCGGATTATCCCGCCGCCCGCCGCTGCTGTGAAGACGTGCTGCGTGTGATGCCACATAACATGCAGGTGTTAAGTGACTACGCGCTGACTTTGATGCGCACCGGTGATTACAACAAGTCCTACAAAACCTACCTGAAAATCTATCAAGCCTCCGCCGACCAGCGGGCACAGGCGTCTGAGACCTGGCTGGATGGCCTGACTGAAGTGTGCGGCTGGCTCAATAAAGCGGATGAAGTGGCGCGTTACGGGCTGGAATCGTTGCAGCAATCTGATGCGAAGTTCAGTACCGGGCAGAAGCACCCGCTCCCGGCTGAGGCACCACCGGCTTTTGATGCCAGCAAGCCCCAGGAAAATATCATCGCCTTTAGCCTGTATGGCAATCAGCCGCGATATTGCGAAACCCTGATTAAAAACGTTGAGGTAGCACGCGAACTCTACCCGGCCTGGACCTGTCGCGTTTATCTGGATGACAGCGTACCGCAGCATGTCTGGCAACGTTTGCAGCAGCCTGATGTGCAACTGGTCGACATGTCTGAGGAAAAAACGTTGTTCCCGACGTTGTGGCGTTTCCTGGTGATCGACGACCCCAGCGTCAAACGCTTCATCGTACGTGATGCCGACTCACTTCTTTCTGAACGTGAAGTGGCCGCAGTCGATGCCTGGCTGCATTCGCCTTACTGGTTCCATCATATGCGCGACTACTTTACCCACACCGAGTTGCTGCTGGCGGGGATGTGGGGAGGTTGTCATGGCGTATTCAGCCAGGTGGAACAACAGATGCGGGATTTCATCGCTGAGTATCAGGGCAGCGAACGTTTTACCGACCAGTACTTCCTGAAACGGGCGCTGTGGCCGACGGTACGCGATAGCATCCTTAATCATGACGATGTTTTTCGTTTTCATCATGCTCAGGCGTGGCCCGCACATCCTCCAATCCGCTGGCAGACGGACAAGTTCCACGTCGGCAGTAATGCCGGGTTTTCCAGCATGGCGGGGAAAGCCAGCGTGGTGGATGCCGAGTGGCAGCAGGTTGAACTCACCTGGGCAGGGCAAAGCTGGAGCTATCCGGCCAGAGTGCGCAACGGCGAATGGGAACTACCGATGCCATTTTTCCTGATAGAGGCGTGGAAAGCGGGTGAGTTAACGGTGCAGCTGGTATAAATTCCACATTCCGTAGCGGCGCGATTTATCGCGCAATACGTGCTTCGGTCGTAAATGCGCGATAAATCGCGCCGCTACGAATGTATGCTCAACGATCGTGGCAAACATCCGGCAGAATTGTCTGGACATTCATACAGTACGCCTCTACCTTTTCCCTCAGCGAGACGATCCGCGGGGGAATTATGGATCAGCAACTTATCATCATCAGTGGCGCATTGGCGTTGGCCGGTTTTGGCATCGGCTGGATTGTGGCGCAGATGCGAGCCGGTCATCAACAGGCCAGCTTCTTAACGGAGCGCCGCTTATCTGAAGAGGCGCAACTGCGTCAGCAGCAGCAACTGGAGCTGGCACAGCAGCAGGTGCAATTGCGCGAGCAGGAATTACGCCAGCTGCACGGTGCGTTGAGCGGTGCACAGGAGCGCCTGCAACAACTCGATTACTGGCGCGGCGAAAGCGAACAGCTCAGCCGTGAACTGCGCAATCAGCTGGAGGTGAACAGCGCGCAGGAAGCCGAATTGCGTGAAGTCACCATCCGCCTTGAAGAGACACGCTTTGCCGCTGAGGAGAAACAGCGTCTGCTGACCAACAGCGAACAGCGCCTGAGCGCCCAATTCGAAAATCTTGCCAATCGCATCTTCGAAAACAGCGGCCGTCGTGTTGATGAACAAAACCGCCAAAGCCTGAACAGCCTGATTGGGCCGCTGCGCGAGCAACTGGACGGATTTCGTCGTCAGGTGACAGACAGCTTCGGCCAGGAAGCGCGCGAACGTCACACGCTGGCGCATGAGATCCGTCAGCTGCAACAACTGAATGCGCAGATGGCGCAGGAAGCCATCAACCTTACCAAAGCCCTGAAAGGTGACAATAAAATCCAGGGGAACTGGGGCGAGGTAGTGCTTGGCCGGGTGCTGGAGGCTTCCGGCCTGCGCGAAGGCCATGAGTATGAAACCCAGGTCAGCGTGCAGCTGGAATCGCAGGGCAGGATGCAACCGGATGTGATCGTGCGTCTGCCGCAGGGCAAAGATGTGGTGATTGACGCCAAAATGACGCTCATCGCCTATGAGCGCTACTTCAATGCCGAGGATGAAGCCACGCGCGAGCAGGCGATTCAGGAGCACATCAACGCGGTGCGCGGTCATATTCGCCTGTTGGGGCGAAAAGATTATCAACAATTGCCCGGTTTACGCTCTCTGGATTATGTGTTGATGTTTATCCCGGTTGAACCGGCCTTTCTGCTGGCAATCGATCGTCAGCCGGAGCTGATCAGCGAAGCGTTGCAGCAGAACATCATGCTGGTCAGTCCCACGACGTTGCTGGTGGCGCTGCGCACCATCAACAACCTGTGGCGTTATGAGCATCAAAGTCGCAACGCCCAGCGTATTGCTGACCGCGCCGCGCGCTTGTACGACAAAATGCGGCTGTTTGTCGATGACATGAGCGGCATCGGTCACAACCTGGATAAAGCGCAGCAAAGTTATCATCTGGCGATGAAAAAGCTGGCGGAGGGGCGTGGCAATCTGATTGCGCAAAGTGAAGCCTTTCGTTCGCTGGGTGTGGAGATCAAGCGTCCGATTAATCCGCAGCTGGTGGCCCAGGCACAGCCGGAGGAGTCTGATAATGATTGGGCCGATGATGACCAGCCTGATGAAAAAACAACAGATTCTTCCGCCGCTTCCCTGCGCCGTATCAACGAATAACGCGCCGGTCGCGTGCCCGGCCAGCGCAACTCTGATACACTTCGCGAAGTATTGTTTGTGGAACAGGTAAAACCCATGGCAGATGAATCACAGCAGGAAACTACCCACTTTGGCTTTCAGACCGTCGCAAAAAGCGAAAAGGCAGATAAAGTCGCCGACGTGTTTCACTCCGTAGCGGCAAAATATGACCTGATGAACGATCTGATGTCGTTTGGCATCCATCGTGTCTGGAAGCGTTTCACCATCGACAGCAGCGGCGTTCGCCGTGGGCAGCGCGTGTTGGACCTCGCCGGTGGTACGGGCGATCTGACGGCAAAATTTTCCCGTCTGGTGGGCGAAACGGGCCAGGTGGTGCTGGCGGATATCAACAGCTCAATGCTGAAGATGGGCCGCGAGAAACTGCGTAATCTCGGCATTTCCGGCAACGTCAGCTATGTGCAGGCGAATGCCGAAGCGTTGCCATTCCCGGATAACTATTTCGATTGCATCACCATCTCTTTCGGTCTGCGTAACGTGACCGAGAAAGAGAAAGCGCTGGCATCGATGTTCCGCGTGCTGAAGCCGGGTGGCCGTCTGCTGGTGCTGGAGTTCTCCAAACCGCTGCTGGAACCGCTCAGCAAAGCCTACGATGCTTACTCGTTCCATATTCTGCCGCGCATTGGTCAACTGGTGGCGAAGGATGCAGAAAGCTATCGCTATCTGGCGGAATCCATTCGTATGCACCCCGATCAGGAAACCCTGAAGGCGATGATGAACGACGTCGGTTTCGAAAATACCACTTACTTCAACATGACTGGCGGCATTGTCGCGCTGCATCGCGGCTTTAAGTTCTGACAAATCATGGCGATGACTTTCACTCCTTTGATTACTGGCGGTCTTGAGACCGCCCTGAATCGTGTTTTATACCGCGATCGCAGCCTGAAAGCCGCGCGTCAGCGTCTGGCGGGTAAGGTGCTGATGCTGCGCTTGCAGGAACTCTCCTTTCCGCTGGTGCTGGTGTTCAGCGAAAACCAGCTGGATGTGCTGAGTGACTGGCAGGACAGCAGCGATTGCACCGTCAGTTTGCGTTTCAGCACCTTGCCGAAATTACGTGACCGCCAGCAACTCACCAGCCTGATTCGCAGCGGCGAACTGGAAGTGGAAGGCGACTTGCAGGTGGTGCAGCAATTCTCGGCGTTAATGGATTTAGCGGAGCTGGATCCGGCGGAATATCTCGCGCCGTGGATTGGCGATATCGCCGCACAGGGCATTAGCCAGGCTGCACAGCGGGCGCTGACCTTTGTTAAACACGAGGTTACGCGTCGGCAGGATTATCTTGGTCAGACGCTGACGGAAGAGTGGCGACTGGCTCCGGGTGCGCTGGAACTGGCCTGGTTTTGCGAGGAAGTGGAAGCGATGGACCGTTCGCTTGATGCGCTTGAGGCGCGTTTAGCACAGCTGGAGGCGAAATGACGCTGGGAGAAATTCGGCGCTTATATTTTATTGTTAAGGTCTTTCTCACCTATGGCCTTGATGAACTGATCCCACACATGCGCATCACGCTGCCGCTGCGTTTATGGCGGCGCTGCATTTTCTGGCTCCCCAACAAACACAAAAACGAATCAATGGGCGTGCGTATCCGTCTGGCGATGGAGCAGTTGGGTCCGGTGTGGATCAAATTTGGTCAGATGCTGTCAACGCGTCGTGACCTGTTTCCTCCGGCGATTGCAGATGAACTGGCGATTTTGCAGGACCGCGTCGCACCGTTCGATGGTGTAAAAGCCAAAGCGCAGATCGAGAAAGCGATTGGCGGCCCGGTTGAAACCTGGTTCGACGATTTTGAAATCACCCCGCTGGCGTCAGCGTCAATTGCCCAGGTTCATACCGCGACGCTGAAAGAGAATGGCCGCGAAGTGGTGATCAAGGTTATCCGTCCCGATATCCTGCCGGTGATCAAAGCGGATATGAAGCTGATCTACCGTCTGGCGCGCTGGGTACCGCGTTTGTTGCCGGATGGACGCCGTCTGCGCCCGCTAGAAGTGGTGCGCGACTATGAAAAAACCCTGATTGATGAACTCAATTTGTTGCGTGAGGCAGCAAATGCCATCCAGTTGCGCCGCAACTTTGATCAGAGTCACATGCTGTATGTCCCGGAGATTTTCTCCGACTATTGCAGTGAATCGATGTTGGTGATGGAGCGCATTTACGGCATTCCGATTTCTGATGTCGCGACGCTGGAGCAACATGGCGTCAATATGAAACTGCTGGCCGAGCGTGGCGTGCAGGTGTTCTTTACTCAGGTGTTTCGCGACAGTTTCTTCCATGCCGATATGCATCCCGGCAACATCTTCGTCAGCTATGACCACCCGGAAGACCCGCAATATATCGGTATCGACTGCGGTATCGTTGGCTCACTGAACAAAGAAGACAAACGCTACCTGGCGGAGAACTTTATCGCCTTCTTCAACCGCGATTACCGCAAAGTGGCGGAACTGCACGTTGATTCTGGCTGGGTACCGCCAGATACCAATGTGGAAGATTTTGAGTTCGCGATCCGTACCGTATGTGAACCCATTTTTGAGAAGCCGCTGGCGGAGATCTCCTTTGGCCATGTGCTGCTGAATCTGTTCAACACCGCGCGTCGCTTTAACATGGAAGTGCAGCCGCAGCTGGTGCTGTTACAAAAAACGCTGCTGTATATTGAAGGCATCGGTCGCCAACTTTATCCGCAGCTCGATTTGTGGAAAACCGCGAAGCCCTTCCTGGAAGACTGGATTAAAGATCAAATCGGTATTCCGGCGATCCTGCGTGCCGTGAAAGATAAAGCCCCATTCTGGGCCGAGAAACTGCCGGAGCTGCCGGAACTGTTCTACGACAGCATGCGTCAGCATAAATTGTTGCAGCACAGCGTCGATAAACTGGTCACGGATATGAACGCACAACGCAGCCGACATCATCAGGCGCGTTATCTGTTCGGGGTAGGGGCTACACTGTTATTAAGTGGCACCGCAGTGCTGCTGAGTCGGCCTGACTGGGATTTCTTCCCGGCGATATTAATGGCCGCAGGCATCGTGACCTGGCTGATAGGCTGGCGCAAGACAAACTGATTGTCAGCCAGATCTAAAACGCGTAATGTCGCAGGCTAAGGCCCGAAATCATATGGGCTTTCTGTGTGTTACATACGACAGTTTTTCACAGAATATTAGAGGCATATCTCATGGGCGGTATCAGTATTTGGCAATTGTTAATCATTGCCGTCATTGTTGTACTTCTGTTCGGTACCAATAAGCTACGCAATCTGGGTTCGGATTTAGGTTCTTCCATTCGTGGTTTCAAAAAAGCCATGAGTGATGAAGACGAAAAAAAGGATCAACCGAAGGAGCAGGACGCTGACTTCAACGCCAAAACCCTGGCAGATAAACAGCAAACCTCGGCAAGTAAAGACGACGCCAGGAACGACAAGCAGGTATAACCGTGTTCGACATTGGTTTTAGTGAACTGGTATTGGTGTTCGTTATTGGGCTGATTGTTCTCGGCCCGCAACGATTACCGGTTGCGGTAAAAACCGTAGTAGGCTGGATTCGGGCGATTCGCTCGCTGGCGGCTAACGTACAGCATGAACTGGCGCAGGAACTGAAACTGCAGGAGCTGCAGGATAGCCTGAAGAAGGTGGAAGAAGCGGGCCGTGGCACGCTGTCACCGGAACTGAAAGAATCGATGGAAGAGTTGCGTAAAACCGCTGACTCCATGAAACGTTCTTATCAGCAGAGCATCGATGTAGAGAAAGCGGAAGACGAAGCCAATACCATTCATACGCCGCCGCCTGTTGCTCCTGCATCGCCGGTGACACCGGCGACCGCGGAACATCAGGCCAGTGCTCCGGCGCAGACGCCGCAAACCGCGCCGTCTGCCGTGGAGCAACCCGATTCCGCCAGTGCATCTCACAGCACAGCGCCAACCGACCCGCAGGTGATGAACGATAAACATGGCCGTTGAAGATACCCAACCGCTCATCAGCCATCTGATTGAGCTGCGTAAACGTCTGTTAAACTGCATCATCGCGGTATTTGTCATCTTCCTGGCGCTGATTTACTTCGCCAACGACATCTACCATATGGTGGCAGAGCCGTTAATTAGCCAGATGCCTGCCGGTGCCAGCATGATCGCCACCGAAGTTGCGTCGCCTTTCTTTGCCCCGATTAAACTCACCATCATTGTGTCGGTGTTTCTTGCCGTGCCGGTGATTCTGTATCAGGTATGGGCCTTTATTGCACCGGCGCTCTATCGTCATGAGCGTCGACTGGTGATGCCACTGTTGTTCTCCAGTACCTTTTTGTTTTACGTCGGTGTGGCATTTGCTTACTTCGTCGTGTTCCCGCTGGCGTTTGGCTTCTTTGCCAAAACTGCGCCGCAGGGTGTGCAAATCGCCACGGATATCACCCACTATCTCGACTTCGTCATGACCCTGTTCCTGGCGTTTGGGGTCGCGTTTGAGGTGCCGGTCGTGATTGTGCTGCTGTGCTGGACTGGGATCACCACGCCGGAAGACCTGAAAAAGAAACGTCCATATATTCTGGTTGGCGCATTCGTTGTTGGGATGTTGCTCACACCACCGGATGTTTTCTCACAAACTTTGCTCGCTATTCCGATGTACTGCCTGTTTGAAGTCGGCGTATTCTTCTCCCGTTACTATGTGGGGAAAGGACGCAAGGCGGAGTCAGAATCGGTGGACGAGGAAAATCACACCGAATCCTGATGCTTTCTTGCAGCAGATCCCGTGTGCGAGCGGGATGACGATAAATCTAAACCGCCCACCCGTTGGGCGGTTTTTTTATTTGGGAAGAAACATGTTTGATATCGGTGTAAACCTGACCAGCACGCAATTTGCGAAAGATCGCGAACAGGTCGTAGCGCGTGCGCGCGAAGCAGGCGTCACCGGCCTGTTAATTACCGGCACCAACGCACTGGAAAGCCAACAGGCGCAGCGGCTGGCGGCACTGCATCCAGGCTACTGCTGGTCAACTGCGGGTGTTCATCCGCACCATGCCAGCGCATGGTCAGCGGAAACCGCCAATACCCTGCGTCGTCTGGCGGAGAGTGAGCAGGTGGTGGCGATTGGCGAATGCGGGCTGGATTTTAACCGCAACTTTTCGGCGCATGATCAGCAGGAATACGCCTTCGATGCACAACTTCAGTTGGCCGCCGAGCTGCAATTACCGGTTTTCCTGCATTGCCGTGAAGCGCACGCGCGTTTCGCCGCGATCCTGCAACCCTGGCTGCCGAAACTGGTCGGGGCGGTGGCTCACTGCTTTACCGGTACCCGTGAGGAACTGGAATCCTGTCTGGCGATGGGACTGTCGATTGGCATTACCGGTTGGGTGTGCGACGAACGGCGTGGCATGGAGCTGCGGGAGCTGCTGCCGTTGATCCCGGCAGAACGTCTGCTGCTGGAAACCGACGCGCCGTATTTGCTGCCGCGTGATATGCATCCGCGTCCGACCTCGCGCCGCAACGAACCCTGTTTTCTGCCGCACATCGTGCAGCAGGTGGCGTTATGGCGTAATGAGGCGGCAGAGACGTTGGGCGCGCAGGTGGTTGCTAATGCGCGTCAGCTGTTCAGGCTGGCTTAGGCTTTACGGAACTGTTTGTTATCAACACTGCGCATTACCTGTTTATTCAGCAGGTTAAGCAGCAGGATTGAGCGGGTTTCACCATCCGGCTCGGCAAAAATGGCACGCAGACCTTCAAAGGTGCCTTCGGTGATGATCACTTCATCACCGACTTGTGGCGTCTCTGGATCGATCAGGATCTGAGGCGCATCACTTTGCAGCGCTTCGATCACCTCATAGGGTACCGTAGCTGGCATCGTGCCGAAGCGAACAAAGTGGCTGACGCCACGCGTGCTGCTGATGGTGGTGGTGTGAATCGCTTCCGGATCGAACTCGATAAACAGATAGTTGGGAAACAGTGGCTCACTCACGGTGGTACGTTTACCACGAACGATTTTCTCCAGCGCAATCATTGGGCTGAGACAATTCACTGCCTGCCGCTCAAGATGTTCTTTCGCGCGCAACAGTTGTCCACGTTTGCAATAGAGTAAGTACCAGGATTCCATAACTGCTCCCAAAGAATGGACGCTAAGAATAGCAAACCTGCTGTCAGAGTTATAGCGCATCAGCCGGGGGAAACGCAGCCGCGAAACAAATTTCACTACGATTTTTCTGAGTCTTAACCCTTTAATGACGTTTATCGCAAGAAAATTGACGTCTGGCGATAATCTGTATCAGACTCCTTCTCCATCTTATGAATGAAAAGGACCGTCTGATGGAACTGTTCCTGTTAAGTAATGGCAAGCTGGCCGATGATGCCCCGTTGTTGAGCTACGCCCACCCGCAGCTGCATGCGATGATTGCGCAACGCGGTATTACCTCCGCCGTACTGGTGCCTTACGCGATTATTCGTGGTGATCATGCCCAACGCGCGCAGGATCTCAGCGACTCACTCGGTATCCAGGTGCGTACCGTGCATGAGTTCGACTCTCCGGTGGCTGCCATTGAACAGGCTGAGTTGATTCTGGTCAGCGGCGGTAACACCTGGCTGCTCAATCAAATGCTGCATGAACATGGGTTGATTGTGGCGATTCAGCGCGCGGTGCGTGAACGTCAGGTGCCTTATGTCGGCTGGAGTGCCGGATGCAATGTGGCAACCCCGTCGATCCGTACCACCAATGATATGCCGGTGCGTAGCAGTGTGGTCTTGCCTGCGCTGGGACTGTTTCCGGTACAAATCAACCCACATTATCTCGATGCGCACGTCAGCGGCCATATGGGCGAAACCCGTGATGAACGGCTGGCGGAGTTTTGTGCGGTCAACCCGCATGAGTCGGTGATTGCCTTACGTGAAGGCAGTTTCTTGCACGTTAGCGAAAATCGTCTGCGTTATTACAGCGCGCGTGGGGAAGATTTTAAGGTGTTCCGCCACGGCGAGCCGATCGCCGCCTTCCATGACGTGCTGGCGCTGCAATCGTTGGTGCCTTTTTCCTGTCAGCCCGCCTGACGCAGAAACCTCAACATGCCCGCAGAATCGGCCCTATAATGGCCGATTCCTCTGGGCTGGAAGTTAACCCTACATGAAATATCAGGATTTACGTGATTTCCTTGCGCTGCTGGAGCAGCGGGGCGAGTTAAAACGCATCTCTCAGGCGATCGATCCCGAACTGGAGATGACCGAAATTGCCGACCGCACTCTGCGTGCCGGTGGCCCGGCGCTGCTGTTTGAAAACCCGAAAGGTTATGACATGCCGGTGCTGTGCAACCTGTTTGGTACGCCCAAGCGCGTGGCAATGGGCATGGGCCAGGAAGATGTCAGCGCACTGCGCGAAGTGGGTAAACTGCTGGCGTTTCTTAAAGAGCCTGAGCCGCCGAAAGGTTTTCGCGATCTGTTCGACAAGATGCCGCAGTTTAAGCAGGTGCTGAACATGCCAACCAAGCGGTTGCGTAATGCGCCGTGCCAGGAAGAAGTGTTTAGCGGTGACGAGGTCGATTTATCGCGCATCCCGGTAATGAAATGCTGGCCGGACGACGCCGCGCCGTTAATTACCTGGGGTTTAACCGTCACGCGTGGACCGCATAAAGAGCGGCAGAATCTCGGCATCTATCGTCAGCAGGTGATTGGCAAAAACCGTCTGATCATGCGCTGGTTATCACATCGCGGTGGCGCACTCGATTTTCAGGAGTGGTGCAAAGCCCATCCCGGCGAACGTTTCCCGGTTGCGGTGGCTCTGGGGGCGGATCCCGCCACCATCCTCGGCGCAGTGACGCCGGTGCCGGATACGTTGTCCGAATACGCCTTCGCGGGCCTGCTGCGCGGCAATAAAACCGAAGTGGTGAAGTGCCTCTCCAACGACCTGGAAGTACCCGCCAGCGCTGAAATTGTGCTGGAAGGCTACATCGAACCCGGCGACATGGCCCCTGAAGGTCCGTACGGCGACCACACCGGCTACTACAATGAAGTAGATAGCTTCCCGGTGTTTACCGTGACGCACATAACGCAACGTCGTAACCCGATTTATCACTCAACCTATACCGGCCGTCCACCGGATGAACCGGCAGTGTTGGGGGTGGCGCTGAACGAAGTGCTGGTGCCGATTCTGATTAAGCAGTTCCCGGAGATTGTGGATTTCTATCTGCCGCCGGAAGGGTGTTCGTATCGGCTGGCCGTGGTGACCATGAAAAAACAGTACGCCGGTCATGCCAAGCGCGTGATGTTTGGCGTCTGGTCGTTCCTGCGGCAGTTCATGTACACCAAATTTGTTATTGTGTGTGACGATGACGTCAATGCGCGTGACTGGAACGATGTGATCTGGGCCATTACCACCCGTATGGATCCGGCGCGTGACACGGTGCTGGTGGAAAATACGCCGATCGATTATCTCGATTTTGCGTCACCGGTTTCCGGGCTGGGTTCGAAGATGGGCCTCGATGCCACCAATAAATGGCCGGGCGAAACCACGCGTGAGTGGGGCACACCGATTGTGAAAGATCCGGCGGTCACGGCGCGTATCGACGCCATTTGGGATGAGTTAGGCATTTTTGCCGAGCCGCCACAGCGCTGATGGCGGCGAGCAAACCATAAAAACAAACGACCCGACAGAGGGAACGCATGACAACGTTAAGCTGCAAAGTGACTTCGGTTGAAGCAATTACGGATACCGTCTACCGCGTCCGTTTGATCCCGGAAGCGGATTTTAGCTTTCGTGCCGGACAGTACCTGATGGTGGTGATGGATGAGCGCGATAAGCGTCCCTTTTCCCTCGCCTCTACGCCGATGGAAAAAGACATCATTGAGCTGCATATCGGTGCCTCTGAGTTGAATCTCTATGCGATGGCGGTGATGGAGCGTATCCAGAACCAGCGTGAAATTACCGTGGATATGCCGCACGGCGATGCCTGGCTGCGCGAAGAGAGCGATCGTCCCATCATCCTGATTGCCGGCGGTACCGGTTTCTCCTACGCCCGCTCCATTCTGCTGACCGCGCTGGCGCAGCAGCCCGATCGTGATATCGCCATTTACTGGGGCGGCCGCGAACTCACGCATTTGTACGATCTTGACGAACTGAATGCGCTGGCGGTGAAACACCCACATCTGAAGGTGATTCCGGTGGTGGAGCAGCCAGCAGCAGGCTGGCAGGGACGTACCGGGACGGTGCTGACGGCAGTAATGCAGGACTACGCCACGCTGAGTGGGCACGATATTTATATTGCAGGTCGGTTTGAAATGGCGAAGATTGCCCGCGAGCGCTTCTGCGCGGAACGTGGTGCGCTGGAAGCGCAGATGTACGGCGATGCCTTTGCCTTTATCTGATAGCAGCACCAGCTTGTAGCGGCGCGATTTATCGCGCAATTTTGTGCGAGCTGGCAGAAAAATCCGCGCGATAAATCGCGCCGCTACGGGTTACAGGCGATAGCGAAAAGCCAAAAAAGCCCGCCCGAAAGGGCGGGAAATCATGCAGGTGGTCAACGTATTAAAGGCGTTCGAATACGGTGGCAATGCCCTGGCCTAAACCGATACACATGGTGGCCAGGCCAAACTGCGCATCCCGACGTTCCATCAGATTCAACAACGTGGTGCTGATTCGTGCCCCGGAACATCCCAACGGGTGGCCAAGCGCAATCGCGCCACCATTCAGATTGACCTTCTCATCCATCAACTCCAGCAGGCCCAAATCTTTCAGGCACGGTAACGTCTGGGCGGCGAAGGCTTCGTTCAATTCAAACAGATCAATATCTTGTACGGTTAAACCGGCGCGCTTTAGCGCCAGCTTACTGGCGGGGACCGGACCGTATCCCATAATCGATGGATCGCAGCCCACTACCGCCATGCTGCGAATACGCGCGCGCGGCGTCAGGCCAAGCTCGCGCGCACGGCTTTCGCTCATGATTAGCATCGCGGCCGCGCCGTCGGAAAGGGCGGAGGAGCTACCGGCGGTCACGGTACCGTTGACCGGGTCAAACGCCGGTTTCAGCGCCGCCAATCCTTCCAGGCTGGCGTCTTCGCGGATGACCTCATCAGCATCATAGCGTTTCAGCACCCCGTCGCCGTCGTGACCGTAGGTGGGGATAATTTCACGCTTGAAATCGCCACGCTGGGTAGCCTGCCAGGCACGCTGGTGTGAACGTAACGCAAAGGCATCCTGTTGTTCACGGCTGATATGGTGCATACGTGCCAGCATTTCGGCGGTCAGGCCCATCATGCCGGCAGCTTTGGCGACGGTACGGCTCAGGCCGGGATGGAAATCCACACCATGATTCATGGGAACGTGCCCCATATGTTCCACACCGCCAATCAGGCAGCTTTGTGCGTCGCCGACCATAATGGCGCGGGCGGCATCGTGCAGTGCCTGCATCGACGAACCGCACAAGCGGTTAACGGTGCTGGCGGGGACACGATGCGGGATTTCTGCCAGCAACGCAGCGTTACGGGCAATGTTGAAGCCTTGTTCCAGCGTTTGCTGTACGCAGCCCCAAATAATGTCGTCCAGGGAAGCGGGATCAATCTCCGGGTTACGACTCAGCAGTTCACGCATCAGGTGAGCAGAGAGATCTTCCGCACGGACCTGACGAAATGCGCCACCTTTGGAACGTCCCATTGGCGTGCGGGCGGCATCGATAATAACCACATTTTCCATTTTATTATCCTCAGGCACTTTGCAGCGCGGCTTCATCAATGGGGAGGGCTGCGGGATACCAGCTTTGATGCTGGTGAGCTTTCTGCACCAGCAACTCCGGCAGCGCATACAGGGGACCGAGCGCGGTGTAGCGTTTGGCCTGATCAACCACCGTGTTGTTGCCCAGCGTATCCATATAACGGCAGGCGCCGCCACGGAACGGCGGGAAACCGAGGCCATATACCAACGCCATATCCGCTTCGGCCGGGGAAGCGATAATCTTCTCCTCCAGGCAGCGCACAACCTCGTTCAGCATTGGCAGCATCATGCGGTTAGCAATCTCTTCATCGCTGAAGACACGCTTCGGCTGGCAGACGTGTTGCAGTAACGTATCCACTTCCGCATCGGCCTGTTTCTGCGCTTTGCCTTTTTTGTCCTCGGTCCAACGCCAGAAACCCAGACCATTTTTCTGCCCATAGCGACCGGCTTCGTAGAGTACGTCGATGGCGTCGCGATAATCTTTTTGCATCCGGGAGGGGAAACCCTGCGCCATTACCTGCTGGGCGTGATGAGCGGTATCGATCCCTACCACATCCAACAGCCATGCCGGACCCATCGGCCAGCCAAACTGTTTCTCCATCACTTTGTCGATCTGACGGAAATCGGCACCATCACGCAGCAACAGGCTGAAGGCGGCGAAGTAGGGGAACAGCACACGGTTAACAAAGAAACCGGGGCAGTCATTGACCACAATGGGCGTCTTACCCATCTTGCTGGCCCAGGCGACCACCTTACCGATTGTTTCTTCCGATGTTTTTTCGCCACGGATCACTTCAACCAGCGGCATACGTGGCACCGGGTTAAAGAAGTGCATGCCGCAGAAATTTTCTGGTCGTTGCAGCGACTGCGCCAGCAGGCTGATAGGAATGGTCGAGGTGTTGGAAGCCAGAATGGCATCATCGCGCAGATGCTGCTCGGTTTCGGCCAGCACTTTAGCTTTGATTTGCGGGTTTTCCACCACCGCTTCCACCACCACATCCGCGCGTGCAAATCCGGCGTAGTCCAGCGTTGGCTGGATGGTGGTCAGCACGCTGGCCAGCTTCGTGCCATCAATCTTGCCGCGTTCCAACTGTTTGTTCAGCAGCTTGCTCGCTTCTTTCATGCCGAGCGCCAGCGCCTGCGGATTGATGTCTTTCATCTGCACCGGTACGCCTTTCCACGCTGACTGATATGCAATGCCGCCGCCCATGATCCCGGCACCCAGTACCGCCGCCTGCGCTGGCGTTGAGGTGGCATTGCCGCGTTTTTTTGCCTCGGCTTTGACATATTGATCATTGAGGAAGATGCCGACCAACGAGCGTGCCACATCACTTTGCGCCAGCGGCACAAATGCGGCGGTTTCCAGTTTCAAGGCATCATCGCGTCCGAGTGTGGCAGCCGCTTCAATGGTTTTAACTGCGGTGATCGGTGCCGGGTAATGTTTGCCCGCCGTTTGCAGCACCATGCTTTTGGCGATGGTGAAACTCATCGCCGCTTCAATTGGGCTGAGTTTCAGTGGCGCCAGTTTCGGTGCGCGACGCGCCTGCCAACTGCCCTGCACCATAGCGTCCCGCAACACGGTTAATGCGGCGCTGCGCAGTTTGTCACTGCTGACTACCGCATCGATCAGGCCCAGTTTCAGGGCGCTGCTGCCATCGACATCTTTGCCTGCGGCGATAATCTCCAGTGCACTGTCGGCACCCAACAGACGCGGTAAACGCACGCTACCACCAAAGCCCGGCATGATGCCCAGTTTGGTTTCCGGCAGGCCAATGCGCAGTTGTGGGGTCCCGATGCGGAAGTCGGTTGCCAGTACGCACTCGCAACCACCACCCAGGGCATAGCCATCGATAGCGGAGACGGTAGGGACCGGGAGATCTTCCAGACGATTAAAGATGCTATTGGCAAACGCCAGCCACTGGCTCAGTTTTTCAACTGGCGCATCAAACAGGGAAAGAAATTCGGTGATATCGGCACCGACGATAAACGCCGGTTTGGCCGACGTGAGCAATAGGCCGCGCAATGTGGGCTGCTGCTCCAGTACACCCAGCGCCTCACCCAGCGAGGCTACGGTTTTGGTATCGAGTTTGTTCACCGAACCGGGCGCGTCGAAAACCAGCTCGGCGATGCCATCGTCGAGCCAGCGAACAGAAAGGGTATCGCCTTGGTAGAGCATGTCCGTCTCCTGAAACCGCGAAAGTTGATCTGGTCATACCAGATGATCGTGAGTGTGAGTTCGATGTTAATTTTTTGCAAACAAGAGTTTGATTATTTGATACAGCGATCACAGCGCGCAGGGGCACGGCATCACGGACGCGGCTATGCTACACTGCGGCCATTTTCGCGATATTGGAGACAAGTTCATGGATTCACTGAAAACCCTGTATCACGCGCATATCAATACGCTGCAACAGCGTGCGCAGCAGGTGCTGGCGCGTTTTAAACTCGATGCTATGTTGATTCACTCTGGCGAGTTGCTGACGGTGTTCCTCGACGATCACGACTATCCATTTAAGGTGAATCCGCAGTTCAAAGCCTGGGTGCCGGTGACGCAGGTGCCTAACTGCTGGTTATGGATTGACGGCGTGAATAAACCGAAACTGTGGTTCTATTCACCGGTGGATTACTGGCACAACGTGGAGCCGCTGCCGAATAGCTTCTGGACCGGAGATGTTGACGTTATCGGCCTGAAAAATGCTGACGAAATTGCGCAACTGCTTCCGACCCAGCGCGACAATGTGGCTTATATCGGGCCAGTGCCGAACCGTGCCACCCAGTTGGGCATCAAGGCGGATAGCATCAACCCCAAAGGGGTGATCGATTTCCTGCATTACCATCGCAGCATCAAAACCGACTATGAACTGGCCTGTATGCGTGAAGCACAGAAGCTGGCAGTGGCGGGACATCGTGCGGCCAAAGAAGCCTTCTTCTCTGGCATGAGTGAGTTCGATATCAATATCGCTTACCTGAGCGCGACCGGCCACCGTGATATCGATGTGCCTTACGGCAACATCATCGCGCTGAATGAACATGCCGCCGTGCTCCATTACACCAAACTGGATCATCAGCCGCCCGCGAAGCGCCACAGCTTTTTGATTGACGCTGGTGCTGAGTACCTTGGTTATGCCGCCGATTTGACGCGCAGTTACGCCGCCCAGGCGAAATCACGCTACGCCGACATGGTTGAAACCATGAACAAAGAGGAACTGGCGCTGATTGCCACCCTCAAAGCGGGCGTGCGATATACCGATTATCATCTACAGATGCACCAACGCATTGCGCGTATGCTGTTGAAGTTTGAACTGGTGAAGGGACTGAGCGAAGAAACGCTGGTGGCGGAAGATTTAACCGGTCCATTTATGCCGCATGGTCTTGGTCATCCGTTGGGGCTTCAGGTGCATGACGTGGCCGGTTTTATGCAGGATGATAAAGGTACGCACCTGGCCGCTCCGGCACAGTATCCGTATCTGCGCTGCACCCGCGTGCTGGAGCCAGGCATGGTGCTGACCATTGAGCCGGGCTTCTATATTATCGATTCACTGCTGGCCGCACTGCGTACCGGTAAGTACAAAGATCACTTTGACTGGCAGGCGATTGATGCGCTGAAACCGTATGGCGGCATCCGCATTGAGGATAACGTGGTGATTCATGCCAACCGGATTGAAAACATGACGCGCGATCTGCATCTGGCCTGATGGACGCTTATGACATTCCCGCTGAGGCGGTCAGCCTTAGCGAGGAAACCATCAAAAAAAGCCGCTTTATCACGCTGCTGGCGCACACCGACGGCGTGGAAGCGGCGCGTGCTTTTGTTCAGCAGATTAAAGCTGAGCACCCCACCGCGCGACATCATTGTTGGGCATGGGTGGCGGGCGCGCCGGATGATTCGCAGCAACTGGGTTTTTCTGATGATGGCGAGCCATCAGGTACCGCAGGCAAACCGATGCTTGCTCAGCTGATGGGGAGCGGTGTGGGGGAAATCACTGCGGTGGTGGTGCGCTATTACGGTGGCATTATGCTCGGCACCGGCGGGCTGGTGAAAGCCTATGGCGGCGGTGTGCAGCAAGGATTAAAACAGCTGGCGCGTTGCCGTAAGGTACCGATGCAATCTTTTACTCTGCAATGTGACTATGCACAGCTCAGCGATATCGAGCGCCTGTTGCAGCGTTTTGACGGCAAGGTCGAAGAGAGCCATTATCTTGATCGCATCACGCTGCGCCTGGCATTACCGCATAGCCAGATCGATGGCTTTCGGCAAAACCTCTCTGATTACAGTCGGGGCGTGCTGACGCTCATCCCACTGGAAAATTCAAGCATATCTCTTTGAAAGGAAAAGGCTGAATGCATTTTCGCGCCATTACCCGCATTGTGGGCCTGCTGGTGATTTTGTTCTCAGTAACCATGATCCTGCCAGGTCTGGTGGCCTTAATTTATCGTGACGGTGCCGGACGGGCGTTCAGTCAGACCTTTATGATGGCCATTGTCATTGGTTCACTGCTGTGGTGGCCGAACCGCAAACAAAAGACCGAGCTGAAGCCGCGCGAAGGTTTTCTGATCGTGGTGTTATTCTGGACCGTGCTGGGCAGCGTGGGGGCCATGCCGTTTATGTTTGCCGAGCAGCCGCACCTGTCGGTGACCGATGCGTTCTTTGAATCCTTTTCCGGTTTAACCACTACCGGGGCGACGACGCTGGTGGGGCTGGATTCGTTGCCCAAAGCGATTCTGTTCTATCGGCAGATGCTGCAATGGTTGGGGGGGATGGGGATCATTGTGCTGGCGGTGGCGATCCTACCGATTCTTGGTGTGGGTGGGATGCAGTTGTATCGCGCGGAAATGCCCGGACCGCTGAAAGATAACAAAATGCGACCGCGTATCGCAGAGACAGCAAAAACCCTGTGGTTGATCTATGTTCTGCTGACCATCGCCTGTGCCGTGGCGCTGTGGCTGGCGGGGATGCCGGTGTTTGATGCTATCGGCCATAGTTTTTCCACCATCGCCATCGGTGGCTTCTCGACACATGATGCCAGCATTGGCTATTTCAACAGCCCAACAATCAATACCATCGTGGCGGTATTCCTGCTGATCTCTGGCTGTAACTATGGCTTGCACTTCTCTTTATTGAGTGGCCGCAGCCTGAAAGTGTACTGGCGCGATCCGGAGTTTCGGATGTTCATTGGCGTGCAGTTGACGCTGGTGGTGATCTGTACCGTGGTGCTGTGGTTCCATGATGTCTATTCCAGTGGCTTACAAACGCTGAACCAGGCCTTTTTCCAGGTGGTATCGATGGCTACCACCGCCGGATTCACTACCGACAGCATCGCGCGTTGGCCGCTGTTTCTGCCGGTGCTGTTGCTGTGTTCCGCCTTTATCGGTGGCTGTGCGGGTTCGACCGGTGGCGGCCTGAAGGTGATCCGTATTCTGTTGCTGTGCAAACAGGGTTCGCGTGAGCTGAAGCGCCTTGTCCACCCTAACGCGGTTTACACTATTAAGTTGGGGAACCGTGCATTGCCGGAACGCATTCTGGAAGCGGTTTGGGGATTCTTCTCCGCTTATGCGCTGGTGTTCCTGGTGAGTATGCTGGCAATCATCGCCACCGGTGTCGATGACTTCTCCGCTTTTGCCGCTGTTGCCGCGACCCTCAATAACCTCGGACCTGGGCTGGGGGTGGTCGCCGATAACTTTGCTTCGATGAATGATGTGGCGAAGTGGATATTGATTTCGACCATGCTGTTTGGCCGCCTTGAGGTATTTACTTTGCTGGTGCTCTTCACCCCGACCTTCTGGCGCGAGTGATAAAACGGGATAGTGTAATGAAAGCGTTGATTGTTTATTCCAGCCGTGACGGGCAAACACAGAAAATTGCCGGGCGTATTGCGCAAAACCTGGCACCGCAGCAGTTGTGTGATGTGATTGAGATATCACAGACAGCGACGCTTGATTGGGCGCAATATGATCGGGTGCTGATTGGTGCCTCGATTCGCTATGGTCATTTCCACCCTGCATTAATGAAGTTTGTCACTCAGCATTTGGGAGAGTTGCAGCAGCGTGTTAGTGGTTTCTTCAGTGTGAATCTGACAGCACGTAAAGCAGATAAATGCACACCGGAGACTAATGCTTACACTCGTAAGTTTCTGGCCCAGTCACCCTGGCAGCCAGAGTGCTGTGCGGTATTTGCCGGTGCACTGCGTTATCCGCGCTATCGTTGGTTCGACCGCGTCATGATTCAGTTGATTATGCGTATGACGGGCGGGGAAACAGATACTTCTAAAGAGGTGGAGTACACCGATTGGCAAAAGGTCGCGCTTTTTGCCCAGGATTTTGTGCAGTTACCAGGCAAATCGTTGTGAAATAGACCGCTTTGGTGAAATTTAGTCCGAACGATCATTTTTTTGCAATAAACGCTTGTCAGTCAGAATTATCTCCCTATAATGCGCCTCCACTGACACGGCAAAGCGGCAACGCAGACGGTCAGCGAGGGACGAAGTGATTCATCCCGCCAGAGAAAAATCTCGAAAAAGAGATTGACTCTGAAGGAGGAAAGCGTAATATACGCCACCTCGCGACAGACGGTTAACCCGCTGCTCGCACTGCTCTTTAACAATTTATCAGACAATCTGTGTGGGCACTCGCAGGATTGATATCAAAAGTCTACGGACTTAAAAAATATCAAGTCTCAAGAGTGAACACGTAATTCATTACGAAGTTTAATTCTTTGAGCATCAAACTTAAATTGAAGAGTTTGATCATGGCTCAGATTGAACGCTGGCGGCAGGCCTAACACATGCAAGTCGAACGGTAGCACAGAGGAGCTTGCTCCTTGGGTGACGAGTGGCGGACGGGTGAGTAATGTCTGGGGATCTGCCCGATGGAGGGGGATAACTACTGGAAACGGTAGCTAATACCGCATAACGTCGCAAGACCAAAGTGGGGGACCTTCGGGCCTCACACCATCGGATGAACCCAGATGGGATTAGCTAGTAGGTGGGGTAACGGCTCACCTAGGCGACGATCCCTAGCTGGTCTGAGAGGATGACCAGCCACACTGGAACTGAGACACGGTCCAGACTCCTACGGGAGGCAGCAGTGGGGAATATTGCACAATGGGCGCAAGCCTGATGCAGCCATGCCGCGTGTATGAAGAAGGCCTTCGGGTTGTAAAGTACTTTCAGCGGGGAGGAAGGGATGATGTTTAATACGCATCGTCATTGACGTTACCCGCAGAAGAAGCACCGGCTAACTCCGTGCCAGCAGCCGCGGTAATACGGAGGGTGCAAGCGTTAATCGGAATTACTGGGCGTAAAGCGCACGCAGGCGGTCTGTCAAGTCGGATGTGAAATCCCCGGGCTTAACCTGGGAACTGCATTCGAAACTGGCAGGCTAGAGTCTTGTAGAGGGGGGTAGAATTCCAGGTGTAGCGGTGAAATGCGTAGAGATCTGGAGGAATACCGGTGGCGAAGGCGGCCCCCTGGACAAAGACTGACGCTCAGGTGCGAAAGCGTGGGGAGCAAACAGGATTAGATACCCTGGTAGTCCACGCTGTAAACGATGTCGACTTGGAGGTTGTGCCCTTGAGGCGTGGCTTCCGGAGCTAACGCGTTAAGTCGACCGCCTGGGGAGTACGGCCGCAAGGTTAAAACTCAAATGAATTGACGGGGGCCCGCACAAGCGGTGGAGCATGTGGTTTAATTCGATGCAACGCGAAGAACCTTACCTGGCCTTGACATCCACGGAATTTGGCAGAGATGCCTTAGTGCCTTCGGGAACCGTGAGACAGGTGCTGCATGGCTGTCGTCAGCTCGTGTTGTGAAATGTTGGGTTAAGTCCCGCAACGAGCGCAACCCTTATCCTTTGTTGCCAGCGATTCGGTCGGGAACTCAAAGGAGACTGCCGGTGATAAACCGGAGGAAGGTGGGGATGACGTCAAGTCATCATGGCCCTTACGGCCAGGGCTACACACGTGCTACAATGGCGCATACAAAGAGAAGCGACCTCGCGAGAGCAAGCGGACCTCATAAAGTGCGTCGTAGTCCGGATTGGAGTCTGCAACTCGACTCCATGAAGTCGGAATCGCTAGTAATCGTAGATCAGAATGCTACGGTGAATACGTTCCCGGGCCTTGTACACACCGCCCGTCACACCATGGGAGTGGGTTGCAAAAGAAGTAGGTAGCTTAACCTTCGGGAGGGCGCTTACCACTTTGTGATTCATGACTGGGGTGAAGTCGTAACAAGGTAACCGTAGGGGAACCTGCGGTTGGATCACCTCCTTACCTGAAGATACCTTCCTTCGAAGTGCTCACACAGATTGTCTGATGAAAACGTAATGAGCAAGACGGCTGCGAAGTCGTGACACTTCATGTGTCCCCTTCGTCTAGCGGTTAGGACTCCGCCCTTTCACGGCGGCAACAGGGGTTCGAATCCCCTAGGGGACGCCACTTGCTTGGTGACAGGTGAAAGGTGTCGCTGCTCAGTATCTCAAAACTGGCTTACGAGTCATGTTTGAGATATTTGCTCTTTAACAATCCGGAACAAGCTGAAAATTTGAAACGACACGTTGTTTCATTTCTCCGTAATAAGAAATGAAAACGATGTGTTCGAGTCTCTCAAATGCTTGCAGTCTGCATGCGTGAAAACGTCTGTGGGTTGTGAGGTTAAGCGACTAAGCGTACACGGTGGATGCCCTGGCAGTCAGAGGCGATGAAGGACGTGCTAATCTGCGAAAAGCGTCGGTAAGGTGATATGAACCGCAACAGCCGACGATGTCCGAATGGGGAAACCCAGTGCACTTGTGCACTATCGTTAACTGAATACATAGGTTAACGAGGCGAACCGGGGGAACTGAAACATCTAAGTACCCCGAGGAAAAGAAATCAACCGAGATTCCCCCAGTAGCGGCGAGCGAACGGGGAACAGCCCAGGACCTGAATCAGTTTGTGTGTTAATGGAAGCGTCTGGAAAGTCGCGCGATACAGGGTGACAGCCCCGTACATGAAAATGCACAGATTGTGAGTCCGATGAGTAGGGCGGGACACGTGGTATCCTGTCTGAATATGGGGGGACCATCCTCCAAGGCTAAATACTCCTGACTGACCGATAGTGAACCAGTACCGTGAGGGAAAGGCGAAAAGAACCCCGGCGAGGGGAGTGAAACAGAACCTGAAACCGTGTACGTACAAGCAGTGGGAGCCTACTTGTTAGGTGACTGCGTACCTTTTGTATAATGGGTCAGCGACTTATATTCTGTAGCAAGGTTAACCGTATAGGGGAGCCGCAGGGAAACCGAGTCTTAATTGGGCGTTAAGTTGCAGGGTATAGACCCGAAACCCGGTGATCTAGCCATGGGCAGGTTGAAGGTTGGGTAACACTAACTGGAGGACCGAACCGACTAATGTTGAAAAATTAGCGGATGACTTGTGGCTGGGGGTGAAAGGCCAATCAAACCGGGAGATAGCTGGTTCTCCCCGAAAGCTATTTAGGTAGCGCCTCGTGAATTCATCTCCGGGGGTAGAGCACTGTTTCGGCTAGGGGGCCATCCCGGCTTACCAACCCGATGCAAACTGCGAATACCGGAGAATGTTATCACGGGAGACACACGGCGGGTGCTAACGTCCGTCGTGAAGAGGGAAACAACCCAGACCGCCAGCTAAGGTCCCAAAGTCATGGTTAAGTGGGAAACGATGTGGGAAGGCCCAGACAGCCAGGATGTTGGCTTAGAAGCAGCCATCATTTAAAGAAAGCGTAATAGCTCACTGGTCGAGTCGGCCTGCGCGGAAGATGTAACGGGGCTAAACCATGCACCGAAGCTGCGGCAGCGACACTATGTGTTGTTGGGTAGGGGAGCGTTCTGTAAGCCGCTGAAGGTGGACTGTGAGGTCTGCTGGAGGTATCAGAAGTGCGAATGCTGACATAAGTAACGATAAAGCGGGTGAAAAGCCCGCTCGCCGGAAGACCAAGGGTTCCTGTCCAACGTTAATCGGGGCAGGGTGAGTCGACCCCTAAGGCGAGGCTGAAAAGCGTAGTCGATGGGAAACAGGTTAATATTCCTGTACTTGGTGTTACTGCGAAGGGGGGACGGAGAAGGCTAGGTTATCCGGGCGACGGTTGTCCCGGTTTAAGCGTGTAGGCTTGCATTCCAGGCAAATCCGGAATGCTTCAAGGCTGAGGCGTGATGACGAGTCACTACGGTGATGAAGTAACTGATGCCCTGCTTCCAGGAAAAGCCTCTAAGCTCCAGGTAACACGAAATCGTACCCCAAACCGACACAGGTGGTCAGGTAGAGAATACCAAGGCGCTTGAGAGAACTCGGGTGAAGGAACTAGGCAAAATGGTGCCGTAACTTCGGGAGAAGGCACGCTGGCATTAGGTGAAGGGACTTGCTCCCGGAGCTGAAGCCAGTCGAAGATACCAGCTGGCTGCAACTGTTTATTAAAAACACAGCACTGTGCAAACACGAAAGTGGACGTATACGGTGTGACGCCTGCCCGGTGCCGGAAGGTTAATTGATGGGGTTATCCGTAAGGAGAAGCTCTTGATCGAAGCCCCGGTAAACGGCGGCCGTAACTATAACGGTCCTAAGGTAGCGAAATTCCTTGTCGGGTAAGTTCCGACCTGCACGAATGGCGTAATGATGGCCAGGCTGTCTCCACCCGAGACTCAGTGAAATTGAAATCGCTGTGAAGATGCAGTGTACCCGCGGCAAGACGGAAAGACCCCGTGAACCTTTACTATAGCTTGACACTGAACATTGAGCCTTGATGTGTAGGATAGGTGGGAGGCTTTGAAGTGTGGACGCCAGTCTGCGTGGAGCCAACCTTGAAATACCACCCTTTAATGTTTGATGTTCTAACGTAGGCCCGTAATCCGGGCTGCGGACAGTGTCTGGTGGGTAGTTTGACTGGGGCGGTCTCCTCCCAAAGTGTAACGGAGGAGCACGAAGGTTGGCTAATCCTGGTCGGACATCAGGAGGTTAGTGCAATGGCATAAGCCAGCTTGACTGCGAGAGTGACGGCTCGAGCAGGTGCGAAAGCAGGTCATAGTGATCCGGTGGTTCTGAATGGAAGGGCCATCGCTCAACGGATAAAAGGTACTCCGGGGATAACAGGCTGATACCGCCCAAGAGTTCATATCGACGGCGGTGTTTGGCACCTCGATGTCGGCTCATCACATCCTGGGGCTGAAGTAGGTCCCAAGGGTACGGCTGTTCGCCGTTTAAAGTGGTACGCGAGCTGGGTTTAGAACGTCGTGAGACAGTTCGGTCCCTATCTGCCGTGGGCGCTGGAGAATTGAGGGGGGTTGCTCCTAGTACGAGAGGACCGGAGTGAACGCACCACTGGTGTTCGGGTTGTCATGCCAATGGCATTGCCCGGTAGCTAAGTGCGGAAAAGATAAGTGCTGAAAGCATCTAAGCACGAAACTTGCCCCGAGATGAGTTCTCCCTGACTCCTTGAGAGTCCTGAAGGGACGTTGAAGACGACGACGTTGATAGGCCGGATGTGTAAGTGCAGCGATGCATTGAGCTAACCGGTACTAATGACCCGTGAGGCTTAACCTTACAACGCCAGAGGCGTTTTGAGTTGAGAGACGCGAGAATTTTCAGCCTTGTTCGAACGGATTGATTCGTATGGCCTGAGAGGGCGGTACGGATAAACAGAATTTGCCTGGCGGCTGTAGCGCGGTGGTCCCACCTGACCCCATGCCGAACTCAGAAGTGAAACGCCGTAGCGCCGATGGTAGTGTGGGGTCTCCCCATGCGAGAGTAGGGAACTGCCAGGCATCAAATAAGTGAAGAAGCCCTGAACGAAAGTTCAGGGCTTTTTTACGTTTAAGAATCGTCTCTCAGATGATGAAAAACCACGAAAACATCCCACTCGTTACTAACTGATCAGGTAAACTACGGCCAGATTAATCAGTTAAGGCCGTGAAATGTCCAGCCCCAACACTTCTCTTAAAGCTTTCAATACACTTGGCCTTGAGGTCAGTGCGAAACATATCGTTATTGCTGATACCGCAGAAGCCATCATTGATGCATGGCAGGATTGTGTCCAGCAGACACAGCCATTTATGGTACTCGGAGGCGGTAGCAATGTGCTGTTTCTTGAAGACTTTCACGGCACGGTCATTATCAATGCAATCAAAGGCATAGCCATAGAAGAACATGCCGAAGCATGGCAGTTGCATATCGGGGCGGGAGAGAATTGGCATGAACTGGTTGAGCATACTCTAAAGAAAGGAATTACGGGTCTAGAGAACCTGGCGCTAATTCCAGGTATGGCGGGTTCAGCTCCTATCCAAAACATCGGTGCTTACGGGGTGGAATTCAAAGATATCTGCCATTATGTTGATGCTTTGCATCTGCCCACCCAGAAAATCGTGCGACTGGTTCGTGAAGAGTGCGCATTCGGTTATCGTGACAGTATTTTCAAACATGCAATGAAAAACGATTACGTCATTGTAGCGGTTGGATTACGCCTGACAAAACAATGGCGGCCTGTACTGAGTTACGGCGACCTGGCACGACTGAATCCTGCAACGGCCAGCGCGTGGGATGTATTCAATGCGGTATGTCAGATGCGTCAGAGTAAGCTGCCTGACCCCAGCGTAACGGGTAATGTAGGGAGTTTCTTTAAAAATCCACTGATTACTGCCAACCAGGCTGCTACTTTATGTGCCCAGTGGCCGACGATGCCACTCTATCCGCAACCTGATGGCGAGGTAAAACTTGCCGCGGGTTGGTTGATCGATCAATGTCAGCTGAAAGGCTATCGGGTTGGTGGTGCTGCTGTGCATCGTCAGCAGGCACTGGTGCTGATCAACGAAGATCGAGCGACACCTCAGGACATTGTTCAGTTGGCACGGGAAGTACGAAGCCATGTCGGTGAAAAATTTAATGTCTGGCTGGAGCCTGAAGTTCGTTTTATTGGTGCGCAGGGCGAACGCAATGCCGTTGAGGTGATCTCATGAAAGACCACAGTGTTCCGTTAAAACTGGTCGCTTTACTGGCAGATGGGGAATTCCATTCTGGTGAGCAACTGGGCGAAGTTCTGGGGATGAGCCGGGCAGCGATTAACAAGCATATACAAACGCTGAAGAGTTGGGGACTGGATGTTTATACGGTTACCGGGAAGGGTTACAGCCTGCCTGCTCCCATTCAGTTGCTGAACGAAGAAGAGATATTGTCGCGGCTGCATCAACCTAATCTGGCCGTTATTCCGGTGATTGACTCTACGAACCAGTATCTGCTGGAGCGCATGGATCAGCTGGTTTCAGGCGATGCCTGTATTGCTGAGTATCAACAGGCAGGACGAGGGCGTCGCGGCAGACAGTGGTTTTCCCCTTTTGGTGCCAATTTGTATATGTCGATGTACTGGCGACTGGAGCAAGGGCCAGCTGCTGCGATGGGGCTTAGCCTTGTTATTGGCATTGTCATGGCCGAAGTTATTCAGTCCCTCGGTGCAAAAGATGTACGAGTTAAATGGCCGAATGACCTCTATCTGCATGATCGGAAATTGGCCGGTATTCTGGTTGAACTGACCGGAAAAACGGGCGATGCGGCGCAAATTGTCATTGGTGCAGGTATCAATCTTGCGATGCGATCAGAAGGCGCAACACAAATAAATCAAGGCTGGATTAACTTGCAAGAGGCGGGAGTGCAGATCGATCGCAACCAGTTGGCTGCTCAGTTGATTAACAGCCTACGGGAAGCTTTGCCATTATTTGAACGTGATGGACTGGCACCTTTTATTGAGCGTTGGGATGCATTGGATAACTTTATTAATCGGCCAGTCAAATTGCTAATTGGCGATCGCGAAGTGCATGGCATAGCGCGTGGTGTTGATAAGCAAGGTGGTTTATTGCTGGAACAGGATGGTGCGGTTAAAGCATGGGTTGGTGGTGAAATTTCATTACGACCCGATAATTAACCCGCGGTTATTTCTAATGCCAGGACAGCCTGGTCACTGATAATAAAGCCCTGAAAAATTCAGGGCTTTATTGTTTTTGTATTTATTTTCTCAGTCGTACATGTTGTACGGCATGATCAGCTGACTTCGTCATGATCAGGCTGGCCCGCTCACGAGTTGGAAGGATGTTCTCTTTAAGATTCAACCAGTTAATTTCTTTCCACAGACTGCGGGCAATGCTGACGGCGTCTTCTTCAGGCAGTTGAGAATAATGATGGAAATATGAATCTGGATCGCTAAAGGCACCTTCACGAAATTTAAGAAACCGATTGATATACCAGCTTTCGAGCAGATCTTCAGGTGCATCAACATATATGGAGAAGTCGACAAAATCCGAGACAAATACATGATGCGGATCGTGAGGATAATCCATTCCGCTTTGCAGCACGTTTAAACCTTCAAGGATCAGAATATCAGGCTGCTGAACAACTTTATCGCCGTCGGGAATAACATCATAAATCAGATGTGAATAAACCGGGGCAGTTACCTGGTTGGCACCGGACTTTAGGTCGGAGACAAAATTGACCAGTCGATGCATATCGTAAGATTGCGGGAAGCCTTTCTTTTTCATCAACCCGCGTTCTTTCAGAACCGCATTTGGGTGGAGAAAGCCATCTGTGGTGATCAATTCTACTTTGCGATGTTCCGGCCAACGGCTGAGCAATGCCTGCAACACGCGGGCGGTAGTACTTTTACCCACAGCGACACTGCCAGCAATGCTGATGATATAAGGGATTTTCTGCGCGTTGGTGCCAAGAAACTGTTCAAGCACAGCCTGGCGTCGCAGATTAGAACTGATGTAAAAATTTAACAGGCGCGATAACGGCAAATAAATCTCCGCGACCTCTTCCAGCGAGAGATCCTCGTTGATGCCGCGCAATCGTTCGATTTCACCCTCTGCCAGTGTCATCGGCACTGAGTCGCGCAAGGCAGCCCATTGCTGACGATCAAACTCCAGGTAGGGCGTAGTAAGTGGCGTCGTCTTTTTACTCATAAGCATGCATCTGACAGCAAATTCTGGCTCATCTACACCTTGCAGCATCAGGCATACAGCGATGTGTCGAACTCAGTTGCACGTCACAGGGGTAATTTAACGAGAACAATGGGCAGGAGGGTAACACCAGTGTGACTTTAAAAAGAAGTAAAATGATAAAAGCGAGCACGCTTTCGTAAGCGCGCCCACATTTTTCTTGTCACTCAGTAGGTTGACGAAGCATCTTCTGGTGCGCCTGGTCGCAAGCGTTTGTAATAGATGGCTCCCGGATGAGGATGTCCATCAGCGCGCAGCGAATAATCAGGCAACTCTCCAGGATAATGATATCCCTGAGTTCGATAAAAGGCTTCTGCTGGCGAGCCTGCCATGACATCGAGATAAAGCAACCCGCGATGACAGGCTTCCGCTTTTTGCTCCAGCACCTGCATGAGCTTAAAGCCAATCCTTTCACGACGTGCTTGCGAATGAACCAACAAATGGAGGATCTCAGCGCGGTTCTGGCCATCGGGACGCTGGCAGATACTGAGTTGCACACTGCCGACAAGCCCGGATTCATTCAATGCCACCCATAATAGCAACTCATGTCGCGCCAGGCGGTCGCGTAAACCGTGAAAGTAACGTTCTGCGGCCTGATGTTGTTCCTGTCTACTCGATTGCCGAAATGGCGACGTCATATTGTGTGAGATAGCGTCAATCATCAATGCGGCCAGAGCATGGCGATAACGAGGTAAGGTGGCGGCATTGAGTAAAAAAATATTCATGCGAAATCCTCCTTGTCTGGGCTGGTTTACCTAAATAAGCAAATTACGCGCCAGCCAAAAAACAGCTGACAAGGGGAGGATGTCATGCAATGTGCATTAGTTTGCACAGACAGATGGCAACGTGACTCAGAATTGTGCAGCTGTTTAGAGAAAAATCTATGCCTGAGTGGCAGGATTTCACGAGTAAAAAAGCAGCAGCCCTGAACAAATTTGCCGCAATTTATGATTGATTTGCGAGGATTTGCACAAATAGTAATCGATAGCGCGATTTTGGCAATTTTTTTGTTGCATCCTGCATCCGCACTTCCTAGAATGCGCGTCACTTGATGCCGGCTTAGCTCAGTTGGTAGAGCAACTGACTTGTAATCAGTAGGTCACCAGTTCGATTCCGGTAGCCGGCACCATCAAGTAGGTGGGATTCCCGAGCGGCCAAAGGGAGCAGACTGTAAATCTGCCGTCACAGACTTCGAAGGTTCGAATCCTTCTCCCACCACCATCTCAACCTCCTGGTTGAGCGTCAGATGAGGTCGTCGTCTGATGGGTGAGTTCAATTCTCTCACCTTCGAATTCAGACTGAGCGTTGGCACAGTCAAAGTTAGCCGGAAATACTGGCTGACTCGAATAATAGAGGGTCTTCTTTTATTATTCATAAGCTACAGAAAGAACAGGTAGCCGAGTTCCAGGATGCGGGCATCGTATAATGGCTATTACCTCAGCCTTCCAAGCTGATGATGCGGGTTCGATTCCCGCTGCCCGCTCCAGATGTGCTGATATGGCTCAGTTGGTAGAGCGCACCCTTGGTAAGGGTGAGGTCCCCAGTTCGACTCTGGGTATCAGCACCACTTCCTTTATCTCTCTCCTGATTCTCTCTCTGTAAAACTAACAGTCAGGCATAGCCTGGTTGATGTGACGATATCTTTGATATATCCATGTCTTAGAGGGACAAGCGATGGCTAAAGAGCAATTTCAACGTAACAAACTGCACGTAAACGTGGGCACCATCGGTCACGTTGACCACGGTAAAACCACTCTGACTGCAGCGATCACCACCGTTCTGGCTAAAACCTACGGCGGTCAGGCTCGTGCATTCGACCAGATCGACAACGCGCCGGAAGAGAAGGCTCGTGGTATCACCATCAACACCTCTCACGTTGAGTACGAAACCCCGACTCGCCACTACGCGCACGTTGACTGCCCGGGCCACGCCGACTATGTGAAAAACATGATCACCGGTGCTGCTCAGATGGATGGCGCAATCCTGGTTGTTGCTGCGACTGACGGCCCGATGCCGCAGACCCGTGAGCACATCCTGCTGGGTCGCCAGGTAGGCGTTCCGTACATCATCGTGTTCCTGAACAAATGTGACATGGTTGATGACGAAGAGCTGCTGGAACTGGTTGAGATGGAAGTTCGTGACCTGCTGTCACAGTACGACTTCCCGGGCGACGACACTCCGATCGTTCGTGGTTCAGCTCTGAAAGCGCTGGAAGGCGACGCAGAGTGGGAAGCGAAAATCGTTGAGCTGGCTGGCCACCTGGATACTTACATCCCGGATCCGGTTCGTGCAATCGACCTGCCGTTCCTGCTGCCGATCGAAGACGTATTCTCAATCTCTGGCCGTGGTACTGTAGTAACCGGTCGTGTTGAGCGCGGTATCGTTAAAGTTGGTGACGAAGTAGAAATCGTTGGTATCAAAGCGACTGCGAAATCAACCTGTACTGGCGTTGAAATGTTCCGCAAACTGCTGGACCAGGGTCAGGCAGGCGAGAACTGTGGTGTTCTGCTGCGTGGTATCAAGCGTGAAGACATCCAGCGTGGTCAGGTACTGGCTAAGCCGGGCACCATCAAGCCGCACACTCAGTTCGAATCAGAAGTGTACGTACTGTCTAAAGACGAAGGCGGCCGTCATACTCCGTTCTTCAAAGGCTACCGTCCTCAGTTCTACTTCCGTACTACTGACGTAACAGGTTCAGTAGAACTGCCGGAAGGCGTAGAGATGGTAATGCCGGGCGACAACATCAAAATGGTTGTTACCCTGATTCACCCGATCGCAATGGACGAAGGTCTGCGCTTCGCAATCCGCGAAGGCGGCCGTACCGTTGGTGCGGGCGTTGTTGCTAAAGTTATCGCTTAATCCCGATAATATTTGACGCAATGCACACGGAAAGGGCATCATTTGATGCCCTTTTTGCACGCTGTTGTATAGAACCTGGCTCATCAGTGATTTTCGGTCATAATCATTGCTGAGACAGGCTCTGTTAAGCGGTGCAGGATACCGGGTTGCGCTTTAAGAGCTTACTCGGTTTGGATGCCTCGCCATGCGGGGCAGAATAGTTTCTGAATTATAGTGGCAGGTTGGTTTATGAGTGCGAATACCGAAGCTCAAGGGAGCGGACGCGGCCTGGAAACCGTAAAATGGCTGGTCGTTGCCGTATTACTGGTTGTCGCTATTGTTGGTAATTACTACTACCGCGATGTGACACTGCCGTTACGTGCGCTGGCCGTAGTGGTTCTGATTGCAGTGGCAGGCGGCGTTGCGTTGCTGACCACAAAAGGCAAAGCGACAGTTGCGTTTGCGCGTGAAGCAAGAACCGAGATGCGTAAGGTCATTTGGCCGACTCGCCAGGAAACGCTGCACACCACGTTAATCGTTGCCGCGGTAACTGCCGTGATGTCACTGATTTTGTGGGGACTGGATGGTATTCTTGTCCGACTTGTATCGTTTATCACTGGCCTGAGGTTCTGAGATGTCTGAAGCTCCAAAAAAACGCTGGTACGTCGTGCAGGCGTTTTCCGGTTTCGAAGGCCGCGTAGCCCAGTCGCTGCGTGAGCACATCAAATTGCACAACATGGAAGAGTTGTTTGGCGAAGTCATGGTGCCGACTGAAGAAGTCGTGGAAATCCGTGGTGGCCAGCGTCGCAAAAGTGAGCGCAAATTCTTCCCAGGTTACGTATTGGTTCAGATGGTAATGAATGATGCCAGCTGGCACCTAGTGCGTAGCGTACCGCGTGTGATGGGCTTCATTGGTGGTACATCTGACCGTCCAGCACCGATCAGCGATAAAGAAGTTGATGCGATTATGAACCGCCTGCAGCAGGTGGGTGATAAGCCGCGTCCAAAAACGTTGTTCGAGCCGGGCGAAATGGTACGTGTCAACGACGGTCCTTTTGCCGACTTCAACGGTGTGGTGGAAGAGGTGGATTACGAAAAGAGCCGCCTGAAAGTCTCTGTTTCCATCTTCGGTCGTGCTACCCCTGTCGAGCTGGATTTCAGCCAGGTAGAAAAAGGCTAACGCCCGAGACATTTTTGTAGTTGCAGCAGGCGCGGAATTTATCTACAATTTCGCGCCTTTTGTTTTTATGCGCTGGCAACAGCGTGTGAATTGTCATCACGGGGAGCCTGTTTTGCAGGCGCTATAACCCAATAGAGGAAATATCATGGCTAAGAAAGTACAAGCCTACGTCAAGCTGCAGGTTGCAGCTGGTATGGCTAACCCGAGCCCACCGGTTGGTCCAGCTCTGGGTCAGCAGGGCGTTAACATCATGGAATTCTGTAAAGCGTTCAACGCGAAGACCGAATCTCTGGAAAAAGGTCTGCCGACTCCTGTTGTTATCACCGTATACAGCGACCGTTCTTTCACCTTCGTTACCAAAACACCTCCGGCTGCCGTACTGCTGAAAAAAGCAGCGGGCATCAAGTCTGGTTCTGGTAAGCCGAACAAAGACAAAGTCGGTAAAGTAACCCGTGCTCAGGTACGTGAAATCGCAGAAACCAAAGCTGCGGACATGACTGGTGCTGACGTAGAAGCGATGACTCGCTCTATCGAAGGTACTGCTCGTTCCATGGGCCTGGTAGTGGAGGACTAAGAAATGGCTAAGCTGACCAAGCGCATGCGCGTGATCCGTGACAAAGTTGATGCGACTAAACAGTATGACATCAACGAAGCTGTTGCTCTGCTGAAAGAACTGGCTACCGCTAAGTTTGTAGAGAGCGTGGACGTTGCTGTTAACCTCGGCATCGATGCTCGTAAATCTGATCAGAACGTACGTGGTGCAACTGTACTGCCGCACGGTACTGGTCGTTCAGTACGCGTTGCCGTATTTACCCAAGGTGCAAACGCTGAAGCTGCTAAAGCAGCTGGCGCTGAGCTGGTAGGTATGGAAGATCTGGCTGACCAGATCAAGAAAGGCGAAATGAACTTTGACGTTGTTATTGCTTCTCCGGATGCAATGCGCGTTGTTGGCCAGCTCGGCCAGGTTCTGGGCCCGCGCGGTCTGATGCCAAACCCGAAAGTGGGTACTGTAACTCCGAACGTTGCTGAAGCAGTTAAAAACGCTAAAGCAGGTCAGGTTCGTTACCGTAACGACAAAAACGGCATCATTCACACCACCATCGGTAAAGTGGACTTCGACGCTGACAAACTGAAAGAAAACCTGGAATCTCTGCTGGTTGCGCTGAAAAAAGCAAAACCTGCTCAGGCGAAAGGCGTGTACATCAAGAAAGTTAGCCTGTCCACCACTATGGGCGCTGGCGTTGCCATCGACCAGGCTGGTCTGAACGCAGCAGCAAACTAATTGCTGCTTGAAACGGGCGAAAAATTCATCTATAATCTTACGCCCGTTGTTCTGGTTGAGTATTCAATTCAGAACCAAGATTCATAGTGAGTGGAAGATAAAGGTTCATCCCTTTGTTATTCAGTCACTAAGGTTGGAGCCAGGCCTTATCCTGGCCTCCGTCCAAGACCGCAGGAGCGCGACATCTTCGGATAAAACGCTTAATCCCCTGCGTAGACGGTGACAGAACCAAAAAGAATTTTTTCTTAACTGGATTCTGCTCACCGTGTAATAGCGCTTTTCGCCTTCGGGTGAATAAGTGAAGTGAGTTCCGGGGAAATCCTTCCCCGGTCAAATCCAGGAGCAAAAGCTAATGGCATTAAATCTTCAAGACAAACAAGCGATTGTTGCTGAAGTCAGCGAAGTAGCCAAAGGCGCGCTGTCAGCGGTTGTTGCGGATTCCCGTGGCGTTACCGTTGATAAAATGACCGAACTGCGTAAAGCAGGTCGTGAAGCTGGCGTTTACATGCGTGTTGTTCGTAACACCCTGCTGCGCCGCGTCGTTGAAGGTACTCCTTTCGAGTGCCTGAAAGACACGTTTGTTGGTCCGACCCTGATTGCATACTCTATGGAACACCCGGGCGCTGCTGCTCGTCTGTTCAAAGAGTTCGCGAAAGCGAATGCAAAATTCGAGGTCAAAGCTGCAGCCTTTGAAGGTGAGCTGATCACGGCGGCCAATATTGACCGTCTGGCGACTCTGCCGACTTACGAAGAAGCACTGGCACGTCTGATGTCGACCATGAAAGAAGCCGCTGCCGGCAAACTGGTCCGCACTCTGGCTGCTGTTCGCGATGCAAAAGAAGCGGCTTAAGGCCCACTCTTTTCCTTCGTACTTTATCGCATAAACTTATACTGATTCTTAGGAACAATTGTTATGTCTATCACTAAAGACCAAATTCTGGAAGCCGTTGCCGCTATGTCCGTAATGGAAGTAGTTGAGCTGGTTTCTGCTATGGAAGAAAAATTCGGTGTTTCTGCTGCTGCTGCTGTAGCTGTTGCTGCTGGCCCGGCTGAAGTTGCTGAAGAGAAAACTGAATTCGACGTGATCCTGAAAGGTGCTGGCGCGAACAAAGTTGCCGTCATCAAAGCAGTACGTACTGCAACTGGTCTGGGCCTGAAAGAAGCCAAAGATCTGGTTGAAGCTACTGGCGTGATCAAAGAAGGCATCAGCAAAGCTGACGCTGCTGCTCTCGAAGCACAGCTGAAAGAAGCTGGCGCAGAAGTTGAAGTTAAGTAAGACAACCCTCGGGTTGCAGTCTGAGTAGTTTCAGGCTGATGGCTGGTGACTTTTTAGTCACCAGCCTTTTTGCGCTACAGGGGAATGATGGCGTTTCGCACTGTTTGTCCATTGTTTCTCTTCAATATCTTTTTCTATCGACGACTTAATATATCGCTTTCCTGTGAGGGTTCCCTGCCTGCGCAACGGCGATGAAATGATTTAAGAGTGATAGAAAGATGTATTGCATGGGGTGCTGCGCATCGCATGAAAAACAAAATAGTGTTGCATGAACTGTCCCTTCAGGACGGACAGAGTGGGTCGACTTGTCAGCTAGCTGAGGAACCCTATGGTTTACTCCTATACCGAGAAAAAACGTATTCGTAAGGATTTTGGTAAACGTCCGCAAGTGCTGGACATACCTTATCTCCTTTCTATCCAGCTTGACTCGTTCCAGAAGTTTATCGAGCAAGATCCAGAAGGTCAGTATGGACTGGAAGCTGCATTCCGTTCCGTATTCCCGATCGCGAGCTACAGCGGCAACTCAGAGTTGCAGTATGTCAGCTATCGCTTGGGCGAACCTGTCTTTGACGTAAAAGAATGTCAGATCCGTGGCGTGACTTTCTCTGCACCGCTGCGCGTCAAACTGCGTCTGGTGATCTACGAGCGCGAAGCGCCGGAAGGCACCGTCAAAGACATTAAAGAACAAGAAGTTTACATGGGCGAAATTCCGCTCATGACCGAAAACGGTACCTTTGTAATCAATGGTACTGAGCGTGTTATCGTTTCTCAGCTGCATCGTAGTCCTGGCGTTTTCTTTGACAGCGATAAGGGTAAAACGCACTCTTCCGGTAAAGTGCTGTATAACGCACGCATCATCCCTTACCGCGGTTCATGGCTCGACTTCGAGTTTGACCCGAAAGACAACCTGTTCGTCCGTATTGACCGTCGCCGTAAGCTGCCGGCCAGTATCATCCTGCGCGCGCTGCATTACACCACGGAGCAGATTCTGGATCTGTTCTTCGAAAAAGTGGTGTTCGAAATCCGCGACAACAAATTGCAGATGGAACTGGTGCCTGAGCGCCTGCGTGGTGAAACCGCCTCCTTCGATATCGAAGCCAACGGCAACGTCTACGTAGAGAAAGGTCGTCGCATCACTGCTCGCCACATCCGCCAGCTGGAAAAAGACAATATCCAGCATATCGAAGTACCGGTTGAATACATTGCCGGTAAAGTGGTGGCTAAAGATTACATCGACACCAATACCGGTGAGTTGATCGTTGCAGCGAACATGGAGCTGTCACTGGATCTGCTGGCTAAACTGAGCCAGTCCGGTCACAAGCGCATTGAAACGCTGTTCACCAACGATCTGGATCACGGTCCGTACATTTCTGAGACACTGCGTGTTGACCCAACCAATGATCGCCTGAGCGCGCTGGTTGAGATCTATCGCATGATGCGTCCTGGTGAGCCGCCGACGCGTGAAGCGGCAGAAAACCTGTTCGAGAACCTGTTCTTCTCTGAAGATCGTTACGATCTTTCTGCGGTTGGCCGCATGAAGTTCAACCGTTCTCTGCTGCGTGACGAGATCGAAGGTTCCGGTATCCTGAGCAAAGACGACATCATCGAAGTGATGAAGAAGCTCATCGATATCCGTAACGGTAAAGGCGAAGTGGACGATATCGACCACCTCGGCAACCGTCGTATCCGTTCTGTTGGCGAAATGGCAGAAAACCAGTTCCGTGTTGGTCTGGTGCGTGTAGAGCGTGCGGTGAAAGAGCGTCTGTCTCTGGGCGACCTCGATACCCTGATGCCTCAGGATATGATCAACGCTAAGCCGATTTCCGCTGCCGTTAAAGAGTTCTTCGGTTCCAGCCAGCTGTCTCAGTTTATGGACCAGAACAACCCGCTGTCTGAGATCACGCATAAGCGTCGTATTTCAGCCCTCGGCCCAGGCGGTCTGACCCGTGAACGCGCTGGCTTCGAAGTGCGTGACGTACACCCGACTCACTATGGTCGCGTATGTCCAATCGAAACGCCGGAAGGTCCGAACATCGGTCTGATCAACTCGTTGTCCGTGTACGCACAGACTAACGAATATGGCTTCCTGGAAACGCCGTACCGTCGCGTTGTTGACGGTAAAGTGAGTGACGAGATCCATTACCTCTCTGCAATTGAAGAGGGTAACTTCGTTATTGCTCAGGCGAACACCAACCTGGCCGAAGACGGTTCATTCGTTGACGATCTGGTTACCTGTCGTAGCAAAGGCGAATCAAGCCTGTTCAGCCGCGACCAGGTTGACTATATGGACGTTTCGACCCAGCAGGTTGTTTCTGTTGGTGCGTCACTGATCCCGTTCCTGGAACACGATGACGCCAACCGTGCATTGATGGGTGCAAACATGCAACGTCAGGCGGTTCCGACTCTGCGTGCTGATAAGCCGCTGGTTGGTACCGGTATGGAGCGTGCTGTAGCGGTTGACTCCGGTGTAACTGCCGTAGCCAAACGTGGCGGTATCATCCAGTACGTTGATGCTTCACGTATCGTGATCAAGGTTAACGAAGATGAGATGTATCCGGGCGAAGCCGGCATCGACATCTACAACCTGACCAAATACACCCGTTCGAACCAGAACACCTGCATCAACCAGATGCCGTGTGTGTCTCTGGGCGAACCGATCGAGCGCGGCGACGTGCTGGCTGATGGCCCGTCTACCGACCTCGGTGAACTGGCGCTGGGTCAGAACATGCGCGTAGCGTTCATGCCGTGGAACGGCTACAACTTCGAAGACTCCATCCTCGTATCTGAGCGTGTTGTCCAGGAAGACCGTTTCACCACCATCCATATTCAGGAACTGGCTTGCGTGTCTCGTGACACCAAACTGGGGCCAGAAGAGATCACCGCTGACATCCCGAACGTGGGTGAAGCTGCGCTCTCCAAACTGGATGAATCCGGTATCGTTTACATCGGTGCTGAAGTGACCGGCGGCGACATTCTGGTTGGTAAGGTAACGCCGAAAGGTGAAACCCAGCTGACGCCGGAAGAGAAACTGCTGCGTGCGATCTTCGGTGAAAAAGCGTCTGACGTGAAAGATTCGTCACTGCGCGTGCCGAACGGCGTTTCCGGTACGGTTATCGACGTACAGGTCTTTACCCGCGATGGCGTGGAAAAAGACAAACGTGCGCTGGAAATCGAAGAGATGCAGCTGAAGCAGGCCAAGAAAGACCTGTCTGAAGAACTGCAGATCCTCGAAGCTGGCCTGTTTGGTCGTATCCAGGCGGTACTGATCTCGGGTGGTGTTGAGGCTGAGAAGCTGGACAAGCTGCCGCGTGAGCGCTGGCTGGAGCTGGGCCTGACCGACGAAGAGAAGCAGAACGCGCTGGAACAGCTGGCTGAACAGTATGACGAGCTGAAGCATGAGTTTGAGAAGAAACTCGAAGCGAAGCGTCGCAAGATCACCCAGGGCGATGATCTGGCACCGGGCGTGCTGAAAATCGTTAAGGTGTATCTGGCCGTTAAACGTCAGATCCAGCCTGGTGACAAGATGGCAGGTCGTCACGGTAACAAAGGTGTTATCTCCAAGATCAACCCGATCGAAGATATGCCTTACGACGAAAACGGCACGCCGGTTGACATCGTACTGAACCCGCTGGGCGTACCGTCACGTATGAACATCGGTCAGATCCTGGAAACCCACCTGGGTATGGCGGCGAAAGGTATTGGTGAGAAGATCAATGCCATGCTGAAGAAGCAGGAAGAAGTCGCCAAACTGCGTGAGTTTATCCAGCGTGCTTACGATCTGGGCACTGACGTGCGTCAGAAAGTTGACCTGAACACCTTCAGCGACGACGAAGTGCTGCGTCTGGCAGAGAACCTGAAAAAAGGTATGCCGATTGCGACTCCGGTGTTTGATGGTGCGAAAGAGAGCGAAATCAAAGAGCTGTTGCAGCTCGGCGGCCTGCCTTCTTCCGGTCAGATCACTCTGTTCGACGGCCGTACCGGTGAGCAGTTTGAGCGTCAGGTAACCGTAGGTTACATGTACATGCTGAAACTGAACCACCTGGTCGATGACAAGATGCACGCCCGTTCCACCGGTTCTTACAGCCTGGTTACTCAGCAGCCGCTGGGTGGTAAAGCACAGTTCGGTGGTCAGCGCTTCGGTGAGATGGAAGTGTGGGCACTGGAAGCATACGGTGCCGCCTATACCCTGCAGGAAATGTTGACCGTTAAGTCTGATGACGTGAACGGCCGTACGAAGATGTATAAAAACATCGTCGATGGCAACCATCAGATGGAACCGGGCATGCCGGAATCCTTCAACGTACTGTTGAAAGAGATTCGCTCGCTGGGTATCAACATCGAGCTGGAAGACGAGTAAGCACTCGCATTTGTACTGGTTATGGGATGTTCGGCTGGGGTCGAACATCCCTGAGAGTCTCACTCCGACGGGAGCTAATCCGTGAAAGACTTACTTAAGTTTCTGAAAGCGCAAACTAAAACCGAAGAGTTTGATGCGATCAAAATTGCTCTGGCTTCGCCAGACATGATCCGTTCCTGGTCTTTTGGTGAAGTTAAAAAGCCTGAAACCATTAACTACCGTACCTTCAAGCCGGAGCGTGACGGTCTTTTCTGTGCCCGTATTTTCGGACCGGTAAAAGATTATGAGTGCCTGTGCGGTAAGTACAAGCGCCTGAAACACCGTGGCGTGATTTGTGAGAAGTGTGGCGTTGAAGTCACGCAGACCAAAGTGCGTCGTGAGCGTATGGGCCATATCGAACTGGCTTCGCCGACTGCACACATTTGGTTCCTGAAATCACTGCCGTCCCGTATCGGTTTGCTGCTGGATATGCCGCTGCGTGACATCGAGCGCGTGCTGTACTTCGAATCCTATGTGGTTGTCGAAGGTGGCATGACCAACCTCGAAAAACGTCAGATCCTGACTGAAGAGCAGTACCTCGACGCGCTGGAAGAGTTCGGTGACGAATTCGACGCGAAGATGGGTGCGGAAGCGATCCAGGCCCTGTTGAAAAACATGGATCTGGAGCAGGAGTGCGAGCAGCTGCGTGAAGAGCTGAACGAAACCAACTCTGAAACCAAGCGTAAGAAGCTGACCAAGCGTATCAAGCTGCTGGAAGCATTCGTTCAGTCTGGTAACAAACCAGAGTGGATGATCCTGACCGTGCTGCCGGTACTGCCGCCGGATCTGCGTCCGCTGGTTCCGCTGGATGGTGGTCGTTTCGCAACGTCAGATCTGAACGATCTGTATCGTCGCGTGATCAACCGTAACAACCGTCTGAAACGCCTGCTGGATCTGGCTGCGCCGGATATCATCGTACGTAACGAAAAACGTATGTTGCAGGAAGCGGTTGATGCGCTGCTGGATAACGGCCGTCGTGGTCGCGCCATCACTGGCTCCAACAAGCGTCCGCTGAAATCACTGGCAGACATGATCAAAGGTAAGCAGGGTCGTTTCCGTCAGAACCTGCTGGGTAAACGTGTTGACTACTCTGGTCGTTCGGTTATCACCGTAGGTCCATACCTGCGTCTGCATCAGTGCGGTCTGCCGAAGAAAATGGCACTCGAACTGTTCAAACCGTTCATTTACGGCAAGCTGGAACTGCGTGGCCTCGCCACCACCATCAAAGCCGCGAAGAAAATGGTTGAGCGTGAAGAAGCGGTGGTGTGGGACATCCTCGACGAGGTTATCCGTGAGCACCCGGTTCTGCTGAACCGTGCACCGACTCTGCACCGTCTGGGTATCCAGGCGTTTGAACCGGTTCTGATCGAAGGTAAAGCGATCCAGCTGCACCCGCTGGTTTGTGCGGCATATAACGCCGACTTCGATGGTGACCAGATGGCAGTTCACGTACCGCTGACGCTGGAAGCCCAGCTGGAAGCGCGTGCGCTGATGATGTCTACCAATAACATTCTGTCTCCGGCGAACGGCGAGCCAATCATCGTTCCGTCTCAGGACGTTGTTCTGGGTCTGTACTACATGACCCGCGACAAAGTGAACGCCAAAGGCGAAGGCATGGTGCTGACTGGCCCGAAAGAAGCTGAGCGTGTTTACCGCGCTGGCTTGGCCGAGCTGCATGCCCGCGTAAAAGTGCGTATCACCGAGTACAGCAAAAACGAACAAGATGAATTCGTTGCGAAAACCAGCCTGATCGACACCACTATTGGTCGTGCGATCCTGTGGATGATCGTGCCGAAAGGTCTGCCTTACTCCATCGTCAACCAAGCGCTGGGTAAAAAGGCAATCTCCAAAATGCTGAACACCTGTTACCGCATTCTGGGCCTGAAGCCGACCGTTATCTTTGCTGACCAGACCATGTACACCGGCTTTGCTTATGCAGCCCGTTCTGGTGCCTCTGTTGGTATCGACGACATGGTTATCCCGGCGAAGAAAGCTGAGATCATCGCAGAAGCAGAAGCTGAAGTTGCTGAGATCCAGGAGCAGTTCCAGTCTGGTCTGGTAACCGCAGGCGAACGTTACAACAAAGTCATCGATATCTGGGCCGCCGCTAACGAACGCGTTTCCAAAGCGATGATGGATAACCTGCAAACTGAAACTGTGATCAACCGTCACGGCGAAGAAGAGAAGCAGGTTTCCTTTAACAGCATCTACATGATGGCCGACTCCGGTGCGCGTGGTTCTGCGGCACAGATTCGTCAGCTGGCAGGTATGCGTGGTCTGATGGCGAAGCCGGATGGCTCCATCATTGAAACGCCGATCACCGCGAACTTCCGTGAAGGTCTGAACGTACTCCAGTACTTCATCTCAACCCACGGTGCGCGTAAAGGTCTGGCGGATACCGCACTGAAAACCGCGAACTCCGGTTACCTGACCCGTCGTCTGGTTGACGTGGCACAGGACCTGGTGGTGACCGAGGACGATTGTGGCACCTTCGAAGGTATCATGATGACCCCGGTTATCGAGGGTGGCGATGTTAAAGAGCCTCTGCGTGAGCGTGTACTGGGTCGTGTGACCGCAGAAGACGTGCTCAAGCCGGGCACCGCAGACATTCTGATCCCGCGTAACACCCTGCTTGATGAGCACTGGTGTGATGTGGTTGAGCAGAACTCTGTTGACGCCATCAAAGTGCGTTCAGTTGTAAGCTGTGAAACCGACTTCGGTGTGTGTGCACACTGCTACGGTCGCGATCTGGCGCGTGGTCACATCATCAACAAAGGTGAGGCCATCGGCGTTATCGCAGCACAGTCCATCGGTGAGCCGGGTACTCAGCTGACGATGCGTACGTTCCACATCGGTGGTGCGGCATCGCGTGCGGCTGCTGAATCCAGCATTCAGGTGAAGAACAAAGGTACTATCAAGCTGAGCAACGCGAAAACCGTTACCAACTCCTCCGGGAAGCTGGTGATCGTTTCTCGTAACGTTGAGCTGAAAATGATCGACGAGTTCGGTCGTACCAAAGAAAGCTATAAAGTGCCTTACGGTGCAGTGATGGCGAAAGGTGATGGTGAGCAGGTCAACGCGGGCGAAACCGTGGCGAACTGGGATCCGCATACCATGCCGGTAATCACTGAAGTGAACGGTTTCATCCGCTTCACCGATATGATCGACGGCCAGACCATTACCCGTCAGACTGACGAGTTAACCGGTCTGTCATCACTGGTTATCCTTGACTCTGCTGAGCGTACTTCAGGTGGTAAAGACCTGCGTCCGGCACTGAAAATCGTTGATGCGAATGGCGATGACGTTCTGATCCCGGGCACCGACATGCCGGCTCAGTACTTCCTGCCGGGCAAAGCGATTGTTCAGTTGGAAGATGGCGTGAAGATCAGCGCAGGTGACACCCTGTCGCGTGTTCCGCAGGAATCTGGCGGTACCAAGGACATCACCGGTGGTCTGCCGCGCGTTGCCGACCTGTTCGAAGCGCGTCGTCCGAAAGAGCCAGCAATCCTGGCGGAGATCAGCGGTATCATCTCCTTCGGTAAAGAGACCAAAGGTAAGCGTCGCCTGGTAATCACCCCGGTTGATGGCAGCGATCCGTACGAAGAGATGATTCCGAAATGGCGTCAGCTCAACGTATTTGAAGGTGAGCGCGTTGAACGTGGTGACGTCGTATCTGACGGCCCAGAATCTCCGCATGACATTCTGCGTCTGCGTGGCGTTCATGCTGTTACCCGTTACATCACTAACGAAGTGCAGGAAGTTTACCGTCTGCAAGGCGTTAAGATTAACGATAAGCACATTGAAGTCATCGTACGTCAGATGCTGCGTAAAGCGACCATCGTCAGCGCCGGAAGCACCGACTTCCTGGAAGGTGAGCAGGCTGAAGTGTCTCGCATCAAGATCTCTAACCGTGATCTGGAAGCGAACGGCAAGTTGGGTGCCACCTACATGCGTGACCTGCTAGGTATCACCAAAGCGTCTCTGGCAACCGAGTCGTTCATCTCTGCTGCATCGTTCCAGGAGACCACGCGTGTCCTGACCGAAGCTGCGGTTGCAGGCAAGCGCGACGAACTGCGCGGTCTGAAAGAGAACGTTATCGTGGGTCGTTTGATCCCGGCCGGTACCGGTTACGCTTACCATCAGGATCGTATGCGTCGCCGTCAGGCGGGTGAAGCACCGGTTGCACCGCAGGTTACTGCGGATGAAGCCTCTGCAAGCCTGGCTGAACTGCTGAACGCCGGTCTCGGTGGCAGCGACGACGAGTAATCACTCGTCAGTTAGCCAATAAAAAACCCTGCTTCGGCAGGGTTTTTTTTCATCTGTATTCTCAGCTTCTGCGGTCGATATCGCCGCGCGTCAGCCCAATATCCCGTAACTGGGTATCGCTGAGGTGCGACAATATGCGTCGGGTCTGCCGACGTAAATGCCAGGATTTCACCAACTGCCGCACCGCGCGGAAGATATCCAGTAAGGTGATGTTGAAGGGTTTTGCCGCCCGGTTTTGATCGAATTCCATAATCCTGCCCTCGGTATGATGTCTGAGAAGCATTGTCCGTTTTCCACCCATCCCAATACAGATTCAATAAACACATTTATTAAACATACAGATTGCGCTGTGACCGATCTGAATGGTAAAAATTAATCCAATCTGTACTGGTTTTTTCCTGTTGGAAATCATGTGAGGCATACGATGACGCGTTACCAGCATCTGGCGGGCTTGCTCTCAGACCGCATCGAGCAAGGGTTATATCGCAGTGGAGAGCGCTTGCCATCGGTGCGTACGCTCAGCATTGAACATGGTGTGAGTATCAGCACTGTCCAGCAGGCTTACCATTTGCTGGAGGAGAAGCAGCTGATCGTGCCGCAGCCTCGCTCCGGCTATTTTGTGGCGACACGTAAAGCCACGCCGCCTGTTCCTGCCATCACCCGTCCCGCTCAACGCCCGGTGGAGATCACCCAGTGGGAATCGGTGCTGGAGCTGCTCAGCAGTCGCATCGAAGGGGACGTGATCCAACTGGGCAGTGGCATCCCGGATCTGACGCAGCCAACGCTGAAACCGCTGTGGAAAATCCAGAGTCGTATGGCGCAGAAGCAGGATATCAACCTGCTGAGTTACGACACCCTGTTGGGCCTGACATCGTTGCGGGAACAAATCGCACGCCTGACGATTGATAGCGGTTGCCAGCTTAGCGCTGACGACATTGTGGTGACCACCGGTTGCCACGAAGCATTGTCGGTTTCTATCCGCGCCGTTTGTCAGCCAGGGGATATCATTGCGGTGGAATCACCCACGTTCCACGGCACCATGCAAACCCTACGCGGTTTTGGTATTCGCGCCATTGAGATCCCGACCGACTCGGTGACGGGTATCAGCCTTGAAGCGCTGGAGCTGGCGTTCGAGCAGTGGCCCATTAAAGCGGTGGTGGTGGTACCTAACTGTAATAATCCGTTGGGTTTTATCATGCCGGAAGCGCGTAAACGGGCGCTGCTGACGCTGGCACAACGCTTCGACGCCGCCATCATCGAAGATGATGTGTATGGAGAGCTGGCGTGGGAGTATCCGCGCCCCATCAGTATTAAGTCGCTGGATATGGATGGGCGAGTGCTGCTGTGCAGCTCGTTTTCCAAAACGCTCTCGCCTGGCCTGCGTGTCGGCTGGGTTGCACCGGGGCGTTATCGCGAACGGGTGCTGCACATGAAATATATCGGCACCGGCTCTTCCGCGACCATGACGCAGCATGTGGTGGCGGAGTTTATTCGTCTGGGTCATTACGGGCCGCACTTGCGGCGTATGCGCCAGGTTTATCAACGCAATTACGAGACTTTTAGCTGCTGGGTACGCCACTATTTCCCGTGTGGTATTTGTGTGTCACGCCCACAGGGTAGCTTTCTGATGTGGATCGAACTGCCGGAAGCCTTCGACGCGGTGCGCCTCAACACGGAACTCCGCGCCTCGAAGATTCAGGTGGCGGTGGGCTCGCTGTTTTCCGCATCGGGTAAGTATCGCAACTGCCTGCGTCTCAACTATGCGCTGCCGATTACCGATGCCACCGAACAGGCGATTGCGCTGGTGGGTGCTGCGATTGAACGCGCGATGTTGGTCTGCGCCTGATCGGTAGCGGCGCGATTTATCACGCAATTTAGTGCGCAATAAATCGCGTCGTCAGCCGTGTTTTACGCCGTGACGGTGGGTTCCGTCAGCGCCAGCAGCTCCCGCGTGGCCGCCAGCCAGTCGGGTGCCTGAGTGATGGCGCTAACCACCGCGATGCTACCCACGCCGGTCGCCAGCACCTCTGGCGCGCGCGCCAACGAAATACCGCCAATGGCTACCGTTGAAATGCCTTCCAGCCGCGCCAGATGACGTGTTAACTCTGCAATGCCTTGCGGTTCTGATGGCATCTCTTTAGTTTGTGTCGGGAAAATATGCCCCAGCGCGATATATGAGGGGCGCAGCGCCAGCGCCCGATCCAGTTCGGCATCATCATGGGTGGATAAGCCGAGGCGCAAGCCCGCCTGACGAATCGCCTCCAGATCGGCCACATCCAGATCTTCCTGGCCGAGATGCACGCCATAGGCGTTGTAGCGAATCGCCAGGCGCCAGTAATCATTGATAAACAGGCGGGCGCGATATTGTTTGCCGAGTGCGATAGCCTCCCGCACCGCCTCTTCCACTTCATGATCTTCGCAATCTTTAATACGCAGCTGAATGGTGCGTACTCCCGCTTCCAGCAAACGGGCAATCCACTCAACGCTATCGACAACCGGGTAAAGCCCTAAACGTGGGGCGGTACTGGGGAAGGCGGCGGTCATACATTTTCCTCTTTCAGGGCATCGGCGGCATGATAAAGCTCACCGCCACGGCTACGGAAGGCATCTGACATCTGCGCCATCCCGATTTCAATCGGCTGGGCTTCCGCCTGCTGACGGGCGGCAAAGTCACGCACTTCCTGGGTGATTTTCATGGAGCAGAATTTCGGGCCGCACATGGAACAAAAATGTGCCACTTTGCCCGACTCCTGCGGCAGTGTCTCATCGTGATAAGCGCGCGCGGTATGTGGGTCGAGCGCCAGATTGAACTGGTCCTCCCAGCGAAACTCAAAACGCGCTTTCGACATGGCGTTATCGCGAATCTGGGCGCCAGGATGGCCCTTCGCCAGATCGGCGGCATGAGCGGCGATTTTATAAGTGATCAATCCCTGTTTCACATCTTCCTTATTCGGCAAACCCAGATGTTCTTTCGGGGTGACGTAGCACAGCATCGCACAGCCGAACCAGCCAATCATCGCGGCACCGATGCCAGAAGTGAAATGATCGTAGCCGGGGGCGATATCGGTGGTCAGTGGGCCGAGGGTATAGAACGGGGCTTCGTGACAATGTTCCAGTTGTTCGGTCATATTGCGGCGAATCATCTGCATCGGCACATGCCCCGGACCTTCGATCATCACCTGCACATCATATTCCCAGGCGATTTTGGTCAGCTCACCCAGCGTATGTAGCTCGGCAAACTGCGCTTCATCGTTGGCATCCTGAATCGAACCCGGACGCAGTCCATCACCCAGCGACAGAGCAACATCATAGGCAGCACAGATTTCGCAAATCTCACGGAAGTGCAGATACAGGAAACTCTCCTGATGGTGCGACAAACACCACTTCGCCATAATTGAACCGCCACGCGAAACGATGCCGGTCAGACGTTTCGCCGTCATCGGCACATAACGCAGCAGCACGCCGGCGTGGATGGTGAAGTAGTCAACGCCTTGTTCGGCTTGCTCCAGCAAGGTGTCGCGGAAGATTTCCCAATTCAGATCTTCCGCGATGCCGTTTACCTTCTCCAGTGCCTGATAAATCGGTACGGTGCCAATCGGCACCGGGCTGTTACGCAAAATCCACTCGCGTGTTTCATGGATATAACGGCCGGTCGAGAGATCCATCACCGTGTCAGCCCCCCAGCGTGTTGACCACACCAGCTTCTCCACTTCCTCTTCAATTGAGGAGCTGACCGCCGAGTTGCCGATGTTGGCATTCACTTTGACCAGAAAATTGCGGCCAATGATCATCGGCTCAGATTCAGGGTGGTTAATGTTGGATGGGATGATGGCTCGCCCTGCGGCGACTTCCTGACGCACGAACTCGGCGGTGATATTTTCCGGCAGATGTGCACCAAAGCTATGACCAGGATGTTGTTGTAGCAACACTTCACCACGGATGCGTTCGCGCCCCATGTTTTCACGTAGTGCAATAAACTCCATTTCCGGGGTAATGACGCCCTGACGCGCATAATGCAACTGGGTAACACGGCGGCCTGCTTTGGCACGTCGCGGTTGGGGCAGATGTTCAAAACGCAGGTGATCCAGCCCCTCATCTGCCAGGCGTTGCTGTGTATAGCTGGAGCTGAGCTGGTCGATGGTTTCACTGTCGCCGCGTTCCGCGATCCAGTTGGCGCGCAGTTTGCTCAACCCCTGATGAACATCAATCGACGCATGCGGATCGCCGTAAGCCCCGGCCGTGTCATACACCGGCACCGGTTCGTTGGCTTCGTATTGCGGATTATCTTTACTGCCGCCGGTCAGGGTCGGGCTAAGCTGAATCTCACGCATCGGTACGCGAATATCATCACGACTGCCGGTGAGCCAGATACGTTTAGAATTGGGGAAGGCAGTGCCCTGGAGGGAATCAATAAATTCCTGCGCCTGGGCGCGTTGTTCACGACGAGAAGTTTTTACAACAGACATAGCAAGTTTCCTGTAAATGATGGAAGTTGCTTGTCCGGAGTCCGGAAGGAGTAACAGAAACGGCGCGCGCACCGGCTGTGATATTTACTCTTGTTCCCTTCGCAGGTACTAACCTGATCAGGTTCCGCGGATCCCGAATTAACGGTCTCAGCCCAAAATGGGCACTCCGACAAGAAAATATTTACGGTGTTAAACCGTAAAATAAAAAAGCCCTCGTAGCATAGAAGGGCTTTTTACGAATAACAAGTCTTTTACAAATGCGGTCGGCTAAGCAGGGCGGGCGATGATGCTTTCATTCGCTACCGGCGTATGCGCCAGCTGATTGTCCCATGCCAGATGCACCAGCTTATCTTCCAGCGTAAAACGCGACTCCAGCACTTCACCCACTTCAGACAGCGCCTGCTGGAAGGTGACGCAGTTGTCATCGGTGATGGCCTGTTGCAGATGGCCGTCATACAGTTGCATCATCCGTTCGGTATTGGCTTCCAGTGACGGGTAGATTTGCGCGGCGGCGATCATCGGGCTGTCACCTTGCATCTCACTGATAATATGTTCATAAATGCTGAAATGGCCGGCGGAGAGATAATCCACCAGGTTATGACAAAAGGCATCCAGCGCCTGTTCGTCCAGGGCACTCAACGCATCTTTTTTGGGCTTCATGCCAACCAACTGGTAGTAAGTCACAAGTAGCTGACGACGCGCGTGTAGCCATGAATCGACCAATTCGTTACCGCGGCCTACACGCTCGGTCAGGTCATCTAACTGAGTAAGCATACAAGGCTCCATGTGGGTTATAGTGGTTCATTCTGCGAATAGACGCTAAGGATGACGATTTAAATGCAACGTGAGATCTCAAGCGTAGACGCTGGCTGGTGGATTGTCAGCCATGAACAAAAACTTTGGCTGCCACAGGGTGAGCTGCCGCACGGGACGGCGGAACAATTCGATCTGGCGGGCAGCAGCGGCATGGTGATTGGCGAATGGCAGGGTGAAAACGTCTGGCTGGTGCGTGAATCACGTTCTGACAATATGGGCTCAGTACGCCAGTTGATCGACGAAGATGTTGGCCTGTTCCAGCTTGCCGGGCGTGGCGTGCAACTGGCGGAATTCTTTCGTTCGCATCGCTGGTGCGGCTATTGCGGCCACGAAATGCATTTGAGCAAACGTGAGTTTGCTTGCCTGTGCGGTCACTGCCGTGAACGCTATTATCCGCAAATCGCGCCCTGCATCATCGTGGCGATTCGGCGCGGAGATGAGATCCTGCTGGCGAACCACGCAAAGCATCGTAACAACGTCTACACCGTACTGGCCGGTTTTGTTGAAGTGGGAGAAACTCTCGAACAGGCGGTGGCGCGTGAGGTGATGGAAGAGAGCAATGTACGGGTGAAAAACGTACGTTACGTCACCTCACAACCCTGGCCATTCCCCCATTCGCTGATGATGGCCTATATGGCGGAATACGATGGCGGGGAGCTACAGCATGACGGCAAAGAACTGCTGGATGCCGGCTGGTTCCGCTACGATGCGTTACCTTTATTACCGCCGCCGGGTACCGTCGCGCGACGTCTGATTGAAGATACCGTTGCCCACTGTCGCGCCAGCGCGCTGTGAAAATGCTACACTGGCGCCCTGTCAGTGAGAGAGCCAATTATGAGTGAACTGAAGAACGATCGTTATCTGCGCGCCCTGTTACGTCAGCCGGTGGATGTCACCCCGGTTTGGATGATGCGACAAGCCGGGCGTTATCTGCCGGAATATAAAGCCACACGCGCCGAGGCCGGTGACTTTATGTCGCTGTGTAAAAATGCTGAGCTGGCCTGTGAAGTCACGCTGCAACCGCTGCGTCGCTATGCGCTGGATGCGGCAATCCTCTTCAGCGATATCCTCACCATCCCGGATGCCATGGGATTGGGCCTGTACTTTGAAACCGGTGAAGGCCCCCGTTTCTCTCACCCGATTACCAGCCGCGCTGACGTCGACAAACTGCCGGTACCTGACCCGGAGCAGGAGTTGGGTTATGTGATGAATGCGGTGCGCACCATTCGCCATAACCTGAAAGGCGAAGTGCCGCTGATCGGTTTCTCCGGAAGCCCGTGGACGCTGGCGACCTATATGGTTGAAGGGGGTAGCAGCAAGGCCTTCACCAAAATCAAAAAGATGATGTACGCCGAGCCACAAACGCTGCATGCGTTGCTGGATAAGCTGGCCGACAGCGTGATCCTCTATCTGAACGCGCAGATCAAAGCCGGTGCGCAGTCGATCATGGTGTTCGACACCTGGGGCGGCGTGCTGACCGGACGTGATTATCGCGAGTTCTCGCTTTACTACATGCACAAAATCGTTGATAGCGTGCTGCATGAGAACGAAGGTCGCCGTGTGCCGATCACCCTGTTCACCAAAGGTGGCGGGCAATGGCTGGAAGCGATCGCGGAAACTGGCTGTGATGCGCTGGGCCTGGACTGGAGCACCGATATTGCCGATGCCCGTCGTCGCGTCGGCCACAAAGTGGCGTTGCAGGGCAATATGGACCCGTCAATGCTCTACGCCCCACCGGCCCGTATCGAGCAGGAAGTGGCTGGCATCCTTGAAGGGTTTGGCAAGGGTGAAGGCCACGTCTTCAATCTGGGCCACGGTATCCATCAGGATGTACCGCCAGAGCATGCTGGTGCCTTTGTCGAGGCGGTGCATCGTTTGTCACGTCCTTATCATCAGGGCTAGCGATGGATTTAGCGGCGCTACGCACGGAACAGCAACAGCGCGCAGCTGACGTGGTGCGGCAGGACGATTTTGAGGTGCTGCCGCACCGTTTGATTGCCGGTGCCGATGTCGGGTTTGAACAGGGCGGGGAAGTGACGCGCGCCGCGCTGGTGATTCTTGAGTACCCCTCGTTGCAACTGGTGGAGCATCAGATTGCCCGCATCAGCACCACCATGCCCTATATCCCCGGTTTTTTATCATTCCGCGAAGTGCCTGCTCTGGTGGCTGCCTGGCAACAACTCCAGCATCAACCGGACCTGTTATTTGTCGATGGGCATGGCATCTCGCATCCGCGTCGGCTCGGTGTGGCGGCGCATTTTGGCTTGCTGGTGGATGTACCGACCATTGGTGTGGCAAAGCGGCGCCTGTGTGGCCAGTTTGATACGCTGGATGAAGCGCCGGGCAGCCGTCAGCCGTTGCTGGATAAAGGCGAGCAGTTGGGTTGGGTGTGGCGCAGCAAGGCGCGCTGCAACCCACTTTTTATCTCCACCGGCCATCGTGTCAGTACCGACAGTGCATTGCAGTGGGTGGAAAATTGCATGGCGGGTTATCGCCTGCCTGAGCCAACACGCTGGGCCGATGCGGTAGCATCTGGTCGTCCGGCCTTTCTGCGCAGGCAAAATGCGCGTTAACGCTGTTTGCGCGCGGCTTTTGCGGTACACTGCCGCCAGCTAAATTATTGAGAGCAAGTTTGATGTTACAGAACCCCGTCCATTTGCGCCTGGCGAAGCTGGAAAGCTGGCAGCACGTCACCTTTATGGCCTGTCTGTGTGAACGTATGTTCCCTAACTACTGGGCCTTCTGTCAGCAGACCGAATTCGCCGATCCGCAGCTTTATCGCCGTATTCTCGATTTAGTCTGGGAAAGCCTGACGGTCAAAGGCGCTAAAATCAATTTCGACAGCCAACTGGAGAAGCTGGAAGCGGTCATCCCCAATGGCGACGATTTCGATATCTATGGCGTGCATCCGGCGATTGATGCCTGCGTGGCATTGAGTGAAGTGCTGCATGCTCAGCTCAGTGGCGAAACCCTGGAACATGCGGTTGAAGTGAGCCGCACCTCAGTGACCACTGTCGCTATCCTCGAAATGACCCAGGCTGGACGCGAAATGAGCGATGAAGAGCTGCGCGAAAACCAGGCGATTATTGACGAATGGGATATGCAGTGGGAGATTTTCCGCCTGTTGGCAGAATGCGAAGAGCGCGACCTCGAGCTGATTAAAGGGTTACGTTCTGACCTGCGCGAAGCGGGAATCAGTAACATCGGTATAATTTTTCAGCAATAAGGCGAGAAAACGTGACTTCAGGCCCGAATTAGCGCGCCTGGAGGCTTCACATCAGCCCCCTGTCTGGTCTACATTTGGGGGGCTGAAAATTGTGGCTATCGGTGCGTGCAGGCTGAAGAGTGCCAGAATATGGCTTTTCCCTCGCACTCGTTGCTTAGCAAGCGATAAATACACTTTAAGGATAACTTATGAACAAGACTCAACTGATTGATGTGATCGCGGAAAAAGCAGACCTGTCAAAAACCCAGGCTAAAACTGCTCTGGAATCTACCCTGGCTGCGATCACTGAGTCTCTGAAAGATGGTGATGCTGTACAACTGGTTGGTTTTGGTACTTTTAAAGTGAACCACCGCGCTGAGCGTACCGGTCGCAACCCGCAGACTGGCAAAGAGATCAAAATCGCTGCGGCAAACGTACCGGCGTTCGTCTCTGGTAAAGCGCTGAAAGACGCTGTTAAGTAAGTTTCCGCGACGCGGTATAGCTTTAAAAGAGGGGCGACATCGCCCCTTTTTGTTTCCGGGGCCTGCCATGCTGAAACTTAATTATCAGCGCGTCTGCGCCCTGTTATGTGGTGCGCTGCTGACGGGCTGTAGCACGACTCCTGATCTTCCTGCCTTTACCGCCAGCGGCTATCTTGCCGATCGTGGCGTGGTACGTATCTGGCGCAAAAATAGCGACCATCAATCAATTCACATGCGTACGGTCTTCACGCCATTCAATGGTGATGCAATGGAGACAACGGACTACAGCTGGCTGGACAACAATCTTATCAGCGTGCAACGTCAGGTCGCGGGCGAGCAGCCGGATGACGTTACGTTGCGTTTTGATCAGCAGGGCAACCTCAATTTTATGCAGCGACAACTGGCTGGGCGTCGTGAGGAGGTAAGTAGCGACAGTGTCGAGCTGTATCGCTTCGATGCGCAGCGCATGCTGGCGCAGAGCAATGCCTTGCTGAATGGCCGTGTATTGCTAAGCCAGGGGCACTGGCTGGGCGATACTCAGGTACGCAACTGCGAAGGGAAGGTGGTGAATGCGCCGTTCGATAGCAGCATCCAGGCAACGCTGGCACAGCAGCAGCGTAATACATCCTCACCGTTGATGGTGGCCTGGCTGGAAGCGCCTGAAGGGGTGCAGCTATTGCATATCACGCCCACGGACGAATGTAGTTGGCAGCCGAAAGAGAGCGACTTCTGACCGGGAATGAAGAAGGGGCACTGTGCGTGCCCCTGCTGATTATTTGCGGTTGATGGCGCGATAGCCAATATCGTGGCGGCAGAAGCTGCCTTCCCAGGAGATCGACTTCGCCAGTTCGTAGGCACGCTGCTGTGCGGCAGCAACATCTGCGCCCAGCGCGGTGACGCAAAGTACGCGACCCCCGTTGGTGACCACCAGGTCATCCTTCAGCGTGGTACCGGCGTGGAATACTTTACCATCTGCAACTTCTTCCAGCGGCAGGCCGTGAATTTGGTCGCCGGTGTTGTAGTTGCCCGGATAACCACCGGCAGCCAGCACCACACCCAGTGACGGACGCGGATCCCATTGTGACGTCTGCTGATCCAACTTGCCGTCACAGGCCGCCAGACACAGCGCCACCAGATCGGACTGCAAACGCAGCATGATCGGCTGGGTTTCCGGATCGCCAAAGCGGCAGTTGAACTCGATCACTTTAGGCTGGCCGGCTTTATCGATCATCAGACCGGCATACAGGAAGCCGGTGTAGGTGTTACCTTCGGCTTTCATGCCGTTCACGGTTGGCCAAATGATCTGATCCATCACGCGCTGGTGGATCTCATCGGTCACCACCGGTGCCGGAGAGTAGGCACCCATGCCTCCGGTATTCGGGCCGGTATCGCCGTCACCGACACGTTTATGATCCTGGCTGGTGGCCATCGGCAGCACGTTGTCGCCATCAACCATCACGATAAAGCTGGCTTCTTCGCCATCGAGGAACTCTTCAATCACGATACGGTGGCCGGCATCGCCGAACGCGTTGCCTGCCAGCATATCCTGTACCGCGTCTTCCGCTTCTTGCAGCGTCATCGCCACGATCACGCCTTTACCGGCGGCCAGACCATCGGCTTTGATGACGATCGGTGCGCCTTTCTCACGCAGATACGCCAGCGCCGGTTCTACCTCGGTAAAGTTCTGGTATTCAGCGGTTGGGATCTGCTGACGTGCGAGGAAATCTTTGGTGAAGGCTTTGGAGCCTTCCAGCTGTGCGGCTGCCTGCGTCGGGCCAAAAATTTTCAGACCCGCGGCACGGAACGCATCAACGACACCAATCACCAGCGGCGCTTCCGGGCCGACGATGGTCAGGTCAATTTTCTCCTGCTGAGCAAAGGCCAGCAGCGCGGCAACGTCGGTGGCGCTGATAGCGACATTTTGCAATGCCGGCTCCAGTGCGGTGCCTGCGTTACCAGGTGCGACAAACACGGTTTCTGCCAGCGGTGACTGCGCAGCTTTCCACGCCAGAGCGTGCTCACGTCCACCATTGCCAATGACTAAAATTTTCATCTGTTACGCTCCCAACGATTAATGGCGGAAATGACGCATGTCGGTAAAGATCATCGCGATGCCGTGCTCATCGGCGGCGGCAATCACTTCATCATCGCGAATCGAACCACCTGGCTGAATCACACAGGTGACACCGACGGCAGCCGCAGCATCAATACCATCGCGGAACGGGAAGAAGGCGTCAGAGGCCATCGCAGAACCTTTTACTTCCAGACCTTCATCACCTGCTTTAATACCGGCGATTTTCGCGGAATAGACGCGGCTCATCTGGCCTGCGCCAATACCGATGGTCATGTTGTCACGCGCATAGACAATGGCGTTGGATTTAACGAATTTCGCCACTTTCCAGCAGAACAGCGCATCACGCAGTTCCTGTTCAGTTGGCTGGCGTTTGCTTACTACGCGCAGCTGGCTGGCATCGACCATACCCAGATCGCGGTCCTGTACCAGCAAACCACCGTTTACACGTTTGAAATCCAGACCGGCAACGCGATCCTGCCACTGACCACACACCAGAACGCGGACGTTCTGTTTGCTGGCGGTGACTTTCAGCGCGGCCTCAGAGGCGGAAGGGGCAATAATCACTTCCACGAACTGACGGCTGATGATGGCTTGTGCGGTGGCTTCGTCCAGCTCACGGTTGAAAGCGATGATGCCGCCAAATGCAGAGGTAGGATCGGTTTTGTATGCGCGCTCATAGGCGTCCAGAATCGAACTGCCCACTGCCACACCGCACGGGTTGGCGTGCTTCACAATCACGCAGGCGGCTTCGCTGAACTCTTTGACACATTCCAGAGCAGCATCAGTATCAGCGATATTGTTGTAGGACAGCGCTTTACCCTGCACCTGCTGGGCAGTGGCAACCGAGGCTTCCGCCACGTTCTCTTCTATATAGAAAGCGGCATCCTGATGGCTGTTCTCGCCGTAACGCATATCCTGCTTCTTAATGAAGTTCAGGTTCAGGGTACGCGGGAAACGACCAGCAGGTTCTTTGCTCTCGCCGTGATAGGCCGGTACCAGGCTACCAAAGTAGTTAGCAATCATGCTGTCGTAGGCGGCAGTGTGTTCGAAGGCTTTAATCGCCAGGTCGAAACGGGTTTCCAGCGTCAGAGAGTTTTCGTTGGCGTCCAGCTCGGCAATGATGGCGTGGTAATCGCTGCTCTTAACGACAATTGCCACGTCTTTATGGTTCTTCGCGGCGGAGCGCACCATGGTCGGGCCGCCGATATCGATGTTTTCAACCGCATCTTCCAGCGTACAGCCCGGCTTCGCCACGGTTTGGGCGAAGGGATAAAGGTTAACGACCACCATGTCGATAGGATTGATAGCGTGCTGCGCCATGATGGCATCATCCTGGCCGCGACGACCAAGAATGCCGCCATGCACTTTCGGGTGCAGCGTTTTGACACGTCCATCCATCATTTCCGGAAAACCGGTGTAGTCAGACACTTCAGTGACCGGCAGGCCCGCATCTGCCAGCAGGCGTGCAGTGCCACCTGTGGAGAGCAGCTCAACACCACGGCTGGAGAGTGCCTGAGCAAATTCGAGGATACCGGCTTTGTCTGAGACACTCAGCAGAGCGCGGCGTACTGGACGACGTTGTTGCATGGTGGTTTTATCCCTTGGCTTTGTTTCGCGTAAATAAGAGCGTTACATCAAGCTTAGCGTTTTTCTTCTATATAGAAGAAACGTTGGCCTCAGGTAACGCCCCAAAAGGGGCATCCTTCACGTCGCGGGGCATTGTAGCGAAAACGTTTGCGCGATGCTCGCCTAAATTCATTTCTGTCGTGAGGTGTGGATAACTTTGTGTGTAAGTGGGTATAAGGCGGGGTTTTGCTGTGGAATGCAGCGAACGGTTGTTTTTATTGAAATTAGCGGTTGCGCGCGCCGAACAACTCCCTATAATGCGCCTCCATCGACACGGCACAACGGTTTACGAAATGCGGTGTTGAGAGAGAAGTTCTGAAGGAGCTCTCGCCAGAGAAAATCGCTGAAAAAAGTGATTGACTCTGAAAGAGGAAAGCGTAATATACGCCACCTCGCGACAGACGGTTAACCCGCTGCTCGCACTGCTCTTTAACAATTTATCAGACAATCTGTGTGGGCACTCGCAGGATTGATATCAAAAGTCTACGGACTTAAAAAATATCAAGTCTCAAGAGTGAACACGTAATTCATTACGAAGTTTAATTCTTTGAGCATCAAACTTAAATTGAAGAGTTTGATCATGGCTCAGATTGAACGCTGGCGGCAGGCCTAACACATGCAAGTCGAACGGTAGCACAGAGGAGCTTGCTCCTTGGGTGACGAGTGGCGGACGGGTGAGTAATGTCTGGGGATCTGCCCGATGGAGGGGGATAACTACTGGAAACGGTAGCTAATACCGCATAACGTCGCAAGACCAAAGTGGGGGACCTTCGGGCCTCACACCATCGGATGAACCCAGATGGGATTAGCTAGTAGGTGGGGTAATGGCTCACCTAGGCGACGATCCCTAGCTGGTCTGAGAGGATGACCAGCCACACTGGAACTGAGACACGGTCCAGACTCCTACGGGAGGCAGCAGTGGGGAATATTGCACAATGGGCGCAAGCCTGATGCAGCCATGCCGCGTGTATGAAGAAGGCCTTCGGGTTGTAAAGTACTTTCAGCGGGGAGGAAGGGATGATGTTTAATACGCATCGTCATTGACGTTACCCGCAGAAGAAGCACCGGCTAACTCCGTGCCAGCAGCCGCGGTAATACGGAGGGTGCAAGCGTTAATCGGAATTACTGGGCGTAAAGCGCACGCAGGCGGTCTGTCAAGTCGGATGTGAAATCCCCGGGCTTAACCTGGGAACTGCATTCGAAACTGGCAGGCTAGAGTCTTGTAGAGGGGGGTAGAATTCCAGGTGTAGCGGTGAAATGCGTAGAGATCTGGAGGAATACCGGTGGCGAAGGCGGCCCCCTGGACAAAGACTGACGCTCAGGTGCGAAAGCGTGGGGAGCAAACAGGATTAGATACCCTGGTAGTCCACGCTGTAAACGATGTCGACTTGGAGGTTGTGCCCTTGAGGCGTGGCTTCCGGAGCTAACGCGTTAAGTCGACCGCCTGGGGAGTACGGCCGCAAGGTTAAAACTCAAATGAATTGACGGGGGCCCGCACAAGCGGTGGAGCATGTGGTTTAATTCGATGCAACGCGAAGAACCTTACCTGGCCTTGACATCCACGGAATTTGGCAGAGATGCCTTAGTGCCTTCGGGAACCGTGAGACAGGTGCTGCATGGCTGTCGTCAGCTCGTGTTGTGAAATGTTGGGTTAAGTCCCGCAACGAGCGCAACCCTTATCCTTTGTTGCCAGCGATTCGGTCGGGAACTCAAAGGAGACTGCCGGTGATAAACCGGAGGAAGGTGGGGATGACGTCAAGTCATCATGGCCCTTACGGCCAGGGCTACACACGTGCTACAATGGCGCATACAAAGAGAAGCGACCTCGCGAGAGCAAGCGGACCTCATAAAGTGCGTCGTAGTCCGGATTGGAGTCTGCAACTCGACTCCATGAAGTCGGAATCGCTAGTAATCGTAGATCAGAATGCTACGGTGAATACGTTCCCGGGCCTTGTACACACCGCCCGTCACACCATGGGAGTGGGTTGCAAAAGAAGTAGGTAGCTTAACCTTCGGGAGGGCGCTTACCACTTTGTGATTCATGACTGGGGTGAAGTCGTAACAAGGTAACCGTAGGGGAACCTGCGGTTGGATCACCTCCTTACCTGAAGATACCTTCCTTCGAAGTGCTCACACAGATTGTCTGATGAAAAAGTAACGAGCAGAAAAAACCTCTACAGGCTTGTAGCTCAGGTGGTTAGAGCGCACCCCTGATAAGGGTGAGGTCGGTGGTTCAAGTCCACTCAGGCCTACCAAATTTCTCCTCATGCTGCGTTATGCGCGCGGTCGTTTACTCACGTAAACTTCCCTTCCGCATGCCTTGCCTGAGAAGAAATTACATTCTTCCTGTAAGAATGTTAACTCGGTTGAGTGGTAGTAGTGGTCTCTGCAGTAACTGTATGGGGCTATAGCTCAGCTGGGAGAGCGCCTGCCTTGCACGCAGGAGGTCAGCGGTTCGATCCCGCTTAGCTCCACCATTACAGTACTTCAATACTTCAGAGCGTACCGGAAACGGTGTGCTGCGAAGTATTTGCTCTTTAACAATCCGGAACAAGCTGAAAATTTGAAACGACACGTTGTTTCATTTCTCCGTAATAAGAAATGAAAACGATGTGTTCGAGTCTCTCAAATGCTTGCAGTCTGCATGCGTTGCAAAACGTCTGTGGGTTGTGAGGTTAAGCGACTAAGCGTACACGGTGGATGCCCTGGCAGTCAGAGGCGATGAAGGACGTGCTAATCTGCGAAAAGCGTCGGTAAGGTGATATGAACCGCAACAGCCGACGATGTCCGAATGGGGAAACCCAGTGCACTTGTGCACTATCGTTAACTGAATACATAGGTTAACGAGGCGAACCGGGGGAACTGAAACATCTAAGTACCCCGAGGAAAAGAAATCAACCGAGATTCCCCCAGTAGCGGCGAGCGAACGGGGAACAGCCCAGGACCTGAATCAGTTTGTGTGTTAATGGAAGCGTCTGGAAAGTCGCGCGATACAGGGTGACAGCCCCGTACATGAAAATGCACAGATTGTGAGTCCGATGAGTAGGGCGGGACACGTGGTATCCTGTCTGAATATGGGGGGACCATCCTCCAAGGCTAAATACTCCTGACTGACCGATAGTGAACCAGTACCGTGAGGGAAAGGCGAAAAGAACCCCGGCGAGGGGAGTGAAACAGAACCTGAAACCGTGTACGTACAAGCAGTGGGAGCCTACTTGTTAGGTGACTGCGTACCTTTTGTATAATGGGTCAGCGACTTATATTCTGTAGCAAGGTTAACCGTATAGGGGAGCCGCAGGGAAACCGAGTCTTAATTGGGCGTTAAGTTGCAGGGTATAGACCCGAAACCCGGTGATCTAGCCATGGGCAGGTTGAAGGTTGGGTAACACTAACTGGAGGACCGAACCGACTAATGTTGAAAAATTAGCGGATGACTTGTGGCTGGGGGTGAAAGGCCAATCAAACCGGGAGATAGCTGGTTCTCCCCGAAAGCTATTTAGGTAGCGCCTCGTGAATTCATCTCCGGGGGTAGAGCACTGTTTCGGCTAGGGGGCCATCCCGGCTTACCAACCCGATGCAAACTGCGAATACCGGAGAATGTTATCACGGGAGACACACGGCGGGTGCTAACGTCCGTCGTGAAGAGGGAAACAACCCAGACCGCCAGCTAAGGTCCCAAAGTCATGGTTAAGTGGGAAACGATGTGGGAAGGCCCAGACAGCCAGGATGTTGGCTTAGAAGCAGCCATCATTTAAAGAAAGCGTAATAGCTCACTGGTCGAGTCGGCCTGCGCGGAAGATGTAACGGGGCTAAACCATGCACCGAAGCTGCGGCAGCGACACTATGTGTTGTTGGGTAGGGGAGCGTTCTGTAAGCCGCTGAAGGTGGACTGTGAGGTCTGCTGGAGGTATCAGAAGTGCGAATGCTGACATAAGTAACGATAAAGCGGGTGAAAAGCCCGCTCGCCGGAAGACCAAGGGTTCCTGTCCAACGTTAATCGGGGCAGGGTGAGTCGACCCCTAAGGCGAGGCTGAAAAGCGTAGTCGATGGGAAACAGGTTAATATTCCTGTACTTGGTGTTACTGCGAAGGGGGGACGGAGAAGGCTAGGTTATCCGGGCGACGGTTGTCCCGGTTTAAGCGTGTAGGCTTGCATTCCAGGCAAATCCGGAATGCTTCAAGGCTGAGGCGTGATGACGAGTCACTACGGTGATGAAGTAACTGATGCCCTGCTTCCAGGAAAAGCCTCTAAGCTCCAGGTAACACGAAATCGTACCCCAAACCGACACAGGTGGTCAGGTAGAGAATACCAAGGCGCTTGAGAGAACTCGGGTGAAGGAACTAGGCAAAATGGTGCCGTAACTTCGGGAGAAGGCACGCTGTCATCAGGTGAAGTCCCTCGCGGATGGAGCCGAAGGCAGTCGAAGATACCAGCTGGCTGCAACTGTTTATTAAAAACACAGCACTGTGCAAACACGAAAGTGGACGTATACGGTGTGACGCCTGCCCGGTGCCGGAAGGTTAATTGATGGGGTTATCCGTAAGGAGAAGCTCTTGATCGAAGCCCCGGTAAACGGCGGCCGTAACTATAACGGTCCTAAGGTAGCGAAATTCCTTGTCGGGTAAGTTCCGACCTGCACGAATGGCGTAATGATGGCCAGGCTGTCTCCACCCGAGACTCAGTGAAATTGAAATCGCTGTGAAGATGCAGTGTACCCGCGGCAAGACGGAAAGACCCCGTGAACCTTTACTATAGCTTGACACTGAACATTGAGCCTTGATGTGTAGGATAGGTGGGAGGCTTTGAAGCGTGGACGCCAGTCTGCGTGGAGCCAACCTTGAAATACCACCCTTTAATGTTTGATGTTCTAACGTAGGCCCGTAATCCGGGCTGCGGACAGTGTCTGGTGGGTAGTTTGACTGGGGCGGTCTCCTCCCAAAGTGTAACGGAGGAGCACGAAGGTTGGCTAATCCTGGTCGGACATCAGGAGGTTAGTGCAATGGCATAAGCCAGCTTGACTGCGAGAGTGACGGCTCGAGCAGGTGCGAAAGCAGGTCATAGTGATCCGGTGGTTCTGAATGGAAGGGCCATCGCTCAACGGATAAAAGGTACTCCGGGGATAACAGGCTGATACCGCCCAAGAGTTCATATCGACGGCGGTGTTTGGCACCTCGATGTCGGCTCATCACATCCTGGGGCTGAAGTAGGTCCCAAGGGTACGGCTGTTCGCCGTTTAAAGTGGTACGCGAGCTGGGTTTAGAACGTCGTGAGACAGTTCGGTCCCTATCTGCCGTGGGCGCTGGAGAATTGAGGGGGGTTGCTCCTAGTACGAGAGGACCGGAGTGAACGCACCACTGGTGTTCGGGTTGTCATGCCAATGGCATTGCCCGGTAGCTAAGTGCGGAAAAGATAAGTGCTGAAAGCATCTAAGCACGAAACTTGCCCCGAGATGAGTTCTCCCTGACTCCTTGAGAGTCCTGAAGGGACGTTGAAGACGACGACGTTGATAGGCCGGATGTGTAAGTGCAGCGATGCATTGAGCTAACCGGTACTAATGACCCGTGAGGCTTAACCTTACAACGCCAGAGGCGTTTTGAGTTGAGAGACGCAAGAATTTTCAGCTTTGTTCGAACGGATTGGTTCGTATGGCCTGCGAGGGCGGTACGGATAAACAGAATTTGCCTGGCGGCTGTAGCGCGGTGGTCCCACCTGACCCCATGCCGAACTCAGAAGTGAAACGCCGTAGCGCCGATGGTAGTGTGGGGTCTCCCCATGCGAGAGTAGGGAACTGCCAGGCATCAATCAAGTGAAGAAGCCCTGAACGAAAGTTCAGGGCTTTTTTACGTCTGCAAGCCAGTAATACCCCGTAGCGGCGCGATTTATCGCGCAGGTTTTACGTGAAGCTGCGCTGAAATGCGTGAGATAAATCGCGCCGCAACGGGTAATGATGCGATAAATCGCACCATTACCGCTTAACTGTTAGAACGTTAAGCTCGCTGTAATTCCCCCAACAAATGCATCTTTTACGCTGCTGTCTGCGCCTGGCGCGACAACGTATTGCAGATTAGGACGCAATGTAAGCCATGGGCTGGCGTTCCAGGAATAGTAGAGTTCATAGTCGTATTCAGAGCCTCTGATCACTGGCAGATAAGTAGCATCATTCACGCTTTGCGCACCGTTCTCTTCATTCTCCCGCTCGAGCATGCGACTGTATGCCGAATTCACATGCAAACGCGCCATACCTAAACCAATTTCATCCTGGGGACGCGTAGCAAAAAGCCCTTTCCAGCTCAGTGCCACCGTTTGGGTATAATCGAGTTTTGAGGTGCGCTTATCATGCATCACCTGGCTCAGCGTCAGAGACAAGCTGCGATGATTATCATGTTGCAGGGCAAATAATTGCTGCTGAACAATGGCATAAGCGCCGTAGCCATGCGCGGTATCGCCATATTGACCGTGTTGCCAGCTGTGATAAACCCCACCCTGAGCCGAAGAGTAGTAAGCACCCAGGCGATAATTTCCCTGTAGTGCATCAGCACCAAGCTTTGGCTGCCAGCCAATTTCTACCGGAACCAGATTGCCATCGGAGTGATTGACCGAGAAGTGAAAACCGCTGCCGCGATTATCGTTATCATCGTTCTGATTATAAAATCCCACCTTAACATAGACATCCGGCGTGATATTCAGCTGTAAACGCCCCATCCACTGAGATACCGGCCAGTTCATCCAGCGATCGCTACGAGATTTACCCGGAATACCCGGTCCGAGCGCCAGGTTCTGGAAATGTGACTCGATGGTGCCAAAATCCTCCCCTACCGTCGCACGACCCAGCTTAAGATTGACATGGTCGTTGAAAAAACCGCTACGCAACCAGAACTGTGTCAGTCGCCATGTCTGACCGCGGCCATAAACCTCCTGAACAGAAGAAAGCATCGGGGCTTTAGGGTTTGCCACCTGTTCCGACAGGTTCTGCCCATTACGATCCGTCACCGTGGCCTGGAAATCAGTGTCCTGCCACCCCAGCAATTTTTCCAGGTCGAGATGGGTACTGAACAGCCATTGATCGGTATAACGTGCGGTAGTGGCAGATTGATAGCCACCTGCCAGATTCGCGGCACTCTCCATCACATAATTGACATTAAAATCAATGCCTTGTTGTTGCAGGGCGGTACGCTGACCATCCCAGTCACCTAACATCCACGGTGAATCACTGGAGAAGGGGGCGGCAGCCGCAAACCCGTAGGGTGACGCCATGACCAGCATGACTGGTACGATCAGGTGTGCAATTTTGAGTTTATGCATAGTAAAAACCTTACAGATATAATTTCCGAGCCAAAAAGTTAAATAAAGGGATATTTCAAAGTTGGAATTAATAGTGTGGTCTGTTTTTATAACAGAAGTGACTTATACACCTGACGTGATTTAAATTTTATAAATATTTATTTTGAGGTTTTGATTGAGAACAATAAAATTTATAACATAATGAATTTCATGGTTTTTATATTTCAATTTCATGAGGTTTTAATTATTAATCTCACTTTTGTTGATGGTATTTATACAACCTAAAAAGTCTGGATTATAAACCAAATAAATATAGATAGAATGTTTTCCACCCGCTTTGATTATTTAAATTGACCCGCAGTTATTTAATTTCAGGCTGTCAGAGATTCTTTCTTCGCCAGATCCTTAAGACACATTAAGCTGAAACATTTTCATAAATCGCATGAAGACTCGACATTCACGATACTCCAGGCTAATGTCAGGCATCTGGATGTCTAAACGTTTATACGGTTGTAAGAGGTAAGCAGGCTATGCCAATCAGGATCCCCGACGAGTTACCGGCAGTGAATTTCTTGCGCAACGAGAATGTCTTTGTGATGACCTCGTCGCGCGCCAGTGTTCAGGAGATCCGTCCGTTGAAAGTGCTGGTCCTCAACCTGATGCCGAAAAAGATTGAGACCGAAAACCAGTTCCTGCGCCTGTTATCCAACTCGCCATTGCAGATTGATATTCAGCTATTGCGTATCGACAGCCGCGAGTCACGTAATACCCCCACCGAGCACCTGAATAATTTCTACTGCAATTTTGAGGATATTCAGGATGATAACTTCGATGGACTGATTGTTACCGGTGCGCCGCTGGGTCTGGTGGATTTCAATGATGTCGCCTACTGGCCGCAGATTCAGCGTGTGCTGCACTGGGCAAAGGAACACGTCACCTCGACGTTATTTGTCTGCTGGGCGGTACAGGCCGCGTTGAATATTCTCTACGGCATTCCTAAACAGACGCGCCAGCACAAGCTGTCTGGCGTGTATGAGCATCAAATCCTGCATCCGCATGCGTTGCTGACGCGTGGTTTTGATGACAACTTCCTCGCCCCGCATTCGCGCTATGCCGACTTTCCCAGCCAGCTGATCCGTGATTACACCGATCTGGAGCTGTTTGCCGAATCGGAAACCACCGGGGCCTACCTGATGGCGAGCAAAGATAAGCGCCTGGCGTTTGTTACCGGACACCCGGAGTACGATGCGCTGACGCTATCCGGTGAATACCATCGTGATTACGATGCCGGGCTGCATCCCGAGGTGCCATTTAACTATTTCCCTCACGACAACCCGGAGTTGCCGCCACGCGCCACCTGGCGCAGTCATGGCAACCTGTTGTTCTCGAACTGGCTGAACTATTACGTTTACCAGATCACGCCGTTTGATCTACGACATATGAATCCGACACTCGAGTAACCGTTCCAACTCATTTGACCTTGCCGTGGTTGCCTCGTGTAACCGCGGTTTTTTTTTGCCTGCGAGATGGCATGGAAGTCATTGCCTTTAATTCGAGACTTTAAATTACATTTAAATCATGTGGTTGAGTTACATTTAAATAAAAAATGGAAATAGTTTTTGAAAATAAAATAAAAATCATTATGCTCTGATCTTGCAGGTCAAAAAACACCCTACAGCCGGATCCCGCAACGCAATTAGGGATCAACACAGGAGGCAGCCCGCATGACAGACTCGGTTATCAGCAGTACGCTAACCTTCAGCCAGCCCTTTACCCACGCGGAAAAGCAGCTGCTCACCCCGGAAGCGATCGACTTCCTGCACTCCCTGGTGGCACGTTTCGCCCCGGAACGCGATCGCCTGTTGAAAGCTCGCGAGCAGCGGCAACAGCGTTATGATCAAGGCGCATTGCCAGGCTTTGATTCGGAAACGGCTTCCATTCGTGAAAATGCGTGGCAGGTGCGCCCCATTCCGGAGTTACTGCGCGATCGCCGCGTTGAGATCACCGGACCACCGGATCGCAAAATGGTGATCAACGCATTGAATGCAAACGTAAAAGTGTTTATGGCGGATTTTGAGGATTCGCTGGCACCCACCTGGCAAAAATTGGTTGATGGTCAGTTGGCGCTGCGTGATGCGGTAAAAGGTACGCTGAGCTTCACCAGTGAAGCAGGCAAGATCTACCAGTTACGATCCGATCCGGCGTTGCTGATGTGCCGTGTGCGCGGTCTGCATCTGGATGAGAAGCATGTGGAATGGCGTGATCGTGCCATCCCCGGTGGGTTGTTCGATTTCGCGTTGTATCTGTTTCACAACGTCGATGCGCTGCTGGAGAAAGGTCATGGGCCGTGGTTCTATCTGCCGAAAACTGAGCATGCCTCGGAAGTGGCGTGGTGGCGTGAAATCTTCCGTTTCAGCGAAGATCGGCTTGATCTGCCACGCGGTACCATTAAAGCCACGGTGTTGATCGAGACGTTACCGGCGGTGTTCCAGATGGATGAGATCCTGTGGGAGCTGCGCGATCATGTGGTCGGTCTGAACTGTGGTCGCTGGGATTATATCTTCAGCTACATCAAAACGCTGGGTCAGCATGGTGAACGCATCCTGCCAGATCGTCAGCAAATCAGCATGGATCAACCTTTCCTTGATGCCTACTCGCGTCTGCTGATCAAAACCTGCCATCGTCGCGGCGCACTGGCAATGGGTGGCATGTCGGCGCTGATCCCGAGCAAGGATGAAGAGCGTAATGCCTGGGTGATGCAGAAGGTGCGGGAGGATAAGGCTCGTGAAGCGGCAAACGGCCACGACGGCACCTGGGTGGCACATCCCGGTCTGGCGGATATTGCGATGGCCGAATTTAATCGCCAACTGGGCGATCGACCTAACCAGTTGCATGTCAGCCGCGAGCAGGACAATCCGATCACCGCCGAGCGCTTATTACTTCCCTGTCGCGGCAAACGTACCGAAGCCGGGATGCGCGCCAACATCCGGGTGGCGTTGCAATATCTGGAGTCGTGGATCAGTGGCAACGGCTGTGTCCCCATTGATGGTCTGATGGAAGACGCCGCGACTGCCGAAATTGCCCGTACCTCAATCTGGCAATGGATTCACCACAAGCAAATCCTTAGCGATGGTCAGCTGGTGACGGCTGCATTGTTTGAACAACTGCTGGATGAAGAGCTGCATGCGTTACAGCACAGCCTCGGCGAAGAGCGCTTCCGTCATGGACGTTTTGCTGATGCCGCTGCGCTGATGGCGCAAATCACCACCGATGATGAACTGGTTCCTTTCCTCACCCTGCCAGGTTACCGCCTGCTGCCATGACCCAGGAGACATTGCCATGACGACTCGTGCACAACAAATCAAACAACTGGAAACCACCTGGCGCGACGCGCGCTGGCAGGGCATTACACGTCCTTACAGCGCGCAGGATGTGGTGAATTTACGCGGTTCGGTGAATCCGGCTTGCACCCTCGCCGAACGCGGCGCGCAAAAGCTGTGGTCGCTGCTGAATGGCGAATCGCAAAAGGGTTACATCAATAGCCTGGGGGCACTGACCGGTGGTCAGGCGGTACAACAGGCGAAAGCGGGTATTGAGGCGATTTATCTCTCCGGCTGGCAGGTGGCGGCGGATGCCAACCTTGCCGGGCAAATGTACCCGGATCAGTCGCTGTATCCGGTGAACTCGGTACCGGCAGTAGTGGAACGTATCAATCAAAGCTTCCAGCGTGCCGATCAGATTCAGTGGGCCAGCGGAATGTCGCCGGACGTTGAAGGGTTTATTGATTACTACCTGCCGATCGTGGCGGATGCTGAAGCGGGCTTTGGCGGGGTGCTCAACGCGTTTGAGTTGATGAAGTCGATGATCCAGGCTGGTGCGGCGGCGGTGCATTTTGAAGATCAACTGGCGGCGGTAAAGAAATGCGGCCATATGGGCGGCAAAGTACTGGTACCAACGCAGGAGGCGATCCAAAAACTGGTGGCGGCACGACTGGCGGCCGATGTGATGGATGTCCCGACGGTGCTGATCGCCCGCACCGACGCGGATGCTGCTGACCTGATCACCTCGGACTGCGATGAATATGATCGCGCCTTTATTACTGGCGAACGCACCTCGGAAGGGTTCTTCCGCACTCGCGCCGGGATTGAGCAGGCAATCAGTCGCGGTCTGGCCTACGCCCCTTATGCGGATGTGTTGTGGTGCGAAACCTCGACGCCGGATCTGGCGCTGGCGCAGCGTTTTGCCGACGCGATCCATGCGCAATACCCCGGCAAGCTGCTGGCCTACAACTGCTCGCCGTCGTTTAACTGGAAGAAAAACCTCGATGATCGCACCATCGCCCGCTTCCAGCAGGCGTTGAGCGAGATGGGTTACCGCTTCCAGTTCATCACCCTGGCAGGTATTCACAGCATGTGGTTCAACATGTTCGACCTGGCGCACGCCTATGCGCAGGGCGAGGGGATGCGTCACTACGTGGAGAAAGTACAGCAGCCAGAATTCGCGGCGCGTGAGAAGGGCTACACCTTCTCGTCCCATCAGCAGGAAGTGGGTACCGGCTATTTCGACCGTATCACCACGGTGATTCAGGGTGGCCAGTCGTCGGTGACGGCGCTGACCGGTTCCACGGAAGCTGCGCAGTTCTGAGTTGTGATCCCTGGCCCACGGAGGGGCCATATTGCCGGGAGACGTGCCGATGCCGCCGAGAGAATCTCTGATCGCCCATACCATCCTGCAAGGTTTTGACGCGCAGTATGGCCGCTTTCTCGATATTACCGCCGGTGCTCAACAGCGCTTTGAACAGGCCGACTGGCATGCGGTACAGCAGGCGATGAAGGCGCGAATTCACCTTTACGATCACCATGTCGGTCTGGTGGCAAACCAGCTACGGATCATCAACGGTGCGACAGACTGGGATGAGGCCTTCTGGCTGCGGGTGAAAAGCCACTACGAAACGCTGTTGCCGGGTTATCCGCGCCATGAGATTGCCGAAAGCTTCTTTAACTCGGTGTATTGCCGCTTACAGGGCCATAGCCATCTGTCGCCTGAGCGGCTGTTTATCTTTCCGTCGCAGCCGTATGCCTCCGCCCCGGAATCACCGCGCCCGCTGTCGCGTCTGTACCGGCCCCAGCAGGGGTGGCAGGAGACATTACGGCAGATCCTCAACGATATCCCGCTGCGTCTGCCGTGGCAGGATCAGGCGCGTGATATCAGTTGGGTGGTGCGCCATCTGCACGAACAATTCAGCGCAACGCAGTTAGCGACGGCGACGTTGGATGTGGCCTGCGAGCTGTTTTACCGCAATAAAACCGCATGGATAGTGGCGCGCCTGCGACTGGCTGATGCCACTTTCCCGTGCCTGTTACCGATCCAGCGTGATGAAGCCGGGCGGTTGTGGATTGATACCTGTCTGACTGACAGCAACGACGCCAGCATCGTGTTCGGCTTCGCCCGCGCCTACTTTATGGTTTATGCCCCGGTGCCTGCTGCGCTGGTGGCCTGGCTGGCCCCCATTCTGCCCGGTAAAACCACCGCCGAACGTTATATGGCGATTGGCTGCCAGAAGCATGGCAAAACCGAATGCTATCGCGAATATCTGCACTACCTGGCGCACAGCGAGGAAGAGTTCACCATTGCTCCAGGCGTTCGCGGCATGGTGATGTTGGTGTTCACGCTGCCAGGATTTGATCGGGTTTTTAAGGTGATCAAAGACCGTTTTGCCCCGCAGAAGGAGGTGACGGAAGCGCAGGTGCGCGACTGCTACCAACGGGTGAAAGAGCATGATCGTGTCGGTCGCATGGCGGATACCCAGGAGTTTGAACACTTCGCGCTGCCGCGTGCACGTATCCCGGCGGCGCTGATGGCTGAGTTTGAACGTGAAATCCCGGAAAAAATCTGCATTGAAGATGACGTGGTGATTATTCGCCATCTGTGGCTGGAGCGCCGTATGCAGCCGCTCAACTTGTGGCTGGCACAGGCCGATGCTGCGCAGCGCCGCCATGCCATTGAAGAGTATGGCGATGCCATACGCCAGTTGGCGGCAGCGAACATTTTTCCGGGGGACATGTTATTTAAAAATTTCGGCATGACGCGCCACGGTCGGGTGGTGTTTTACGATTACGACGAAATCCGCCCGATGACCGAGCTACAGTTCCGTGACGTACCGCCCGCGCGTTACGAAGAGGATGAACTCCAGGCCGAGCCGTGGTACAGCGTCGGGCCAGATGATGTGTTCCCGGAAACGTTCCGCTATGCGTTGTGTAGCGAACCGGCCACCGGGAAGTTGCTGCTGGCGCTGCATCCTGAGTTATTCGATGCGGGCTGGTGGCGCGCCCAACAGGCGCGTATTCGTCAGGGGCATATTGAGGAAGTGATCGCGTGGCGGGCGGCACAGCGCTTTAGCGTGCGCTATGCTCTGCTCCCTGCTTAACGTCCGGCGTAAGCCTGAGTCACCTGTTTCGCGGCGCGGATCACCAGCGCACCTAATTCGGTGATGCGGTCATCAGTCATACGCGCAATCGGGCCGGAAATGGAGATCGCCGCAAAGGGTTCACCATGTTCGTCATAAATCGGTGCCGCCACACAACGCAGACCCAGCGCGTGTTCTTCATCATCGTGAGAAAAACCCATCTTGCGAATCAGCGCCAGATTCTCTTTCAGGCTATGCGGCGACATCAGGGTTTTCGGTGTGTAGTAATGCAGCCCTTTTTGATGCAGCAATGCCGTCACCTGATCGTCGCTCAGATGCGCGAGGAAGGCTTTGCCAGCGCCGGAAGCGTGCATCGGCAGCTTACCGCCAATCGGTGCAGACATACGCATCAGTTGAGTGCACTGCACCTGGTCGATAATCACCGCCTGATAATCACTGAGATCCAGCACCGCCAGATTGACGGTTTCTCCGGCATCTTCCATTAACTTGCGCAGAATCGGATGCACAATCGCCAGCAGATTGCGACTTTGCAGGAAGCTGCTGCCGACAACAAACGCATGCGAACCAATCGCCCAGAAACCGAGATCACCCACCTGATGGACGAAGCCCTGTTGCTGCATGGTGGTGAGCAGGCGATGGGTGGTGGAGTTGGGTAAACCGGCCTGTTGCGCCAGTTCAGTCAACGGCACGCTGCCGTGTGATTCTGCAATCAGTTCCAGCAAACGCAGGCCGCGCGTCAGGGATTGGACCTGGCCGCCAGCCGGGGCCGAGCTGGCCGCAGCGGTACGGGGTTTTTTGCCGCGTTTGGCGGGTGCAGGGGTAACCATGACGTCTCCAGAATTGCTCCAAATATGGAAACCATTTTCGTTTTTCGTCTGGTGAATGCAAACGCTGGCTTACTGGTCGGATCTGTAAAGTCACACTCTGAAAATGTCTCAACTGGCATAACTTTTACCCACCGTAAAGTTATGCCAGTATGTCTGGCTGGCATTTCAGCCAACGTAATGACGTGGACGGGGCAAGAGTGAGCAACAGAATAGAAGCGCTGCATCAGCAGCTCGCGCGACGCATCATGATTCTGGACGGTGGCATGGGCACCATGATCCAGAGTTATAAACTGGACGAGCAGGATTTTCGTGGCAGCCGTTTTGCCGACTGGCCATGCGATCTGAAGGGCAACAACGATTTGCTGGTGCTGTCCAAACCTGAGGTGATCCGCGAGATCCATGACGCCTACCTCGCGGCAGGTGCTGATATTCTGGAAACCAATACCTTCAACGCCACCACCATTGCGATGGCGGATTACGAGATGGAGGCGTTGTCGGCGGAGATTAATTTCGAGGCCGCGAAACTGGCGCGTGCCTGTGCCGACGAATGGAGTGCGAAAACCCCTGAGCGCCCACGCTACGTGGCCGGGGTACTTGGCCCGACCAACCGCACCTGTTCCATCTCACCGGACGTGAACGATCCCGCTTTCCGTAATATCACCTTTAATCAGCTGGTGGACGCCTACCGTGAATCCACCCACGCGCTGATCAAAGGCGGTTCTGACCTGATCATGATCGAAACGGTGTTCGATACTCTGAACGCCAAAGCCGCGATTTACGCAGTGCAGGCCGAGATGGAGGCGATGGGGGTCAAGCTGCCGCTGATGATCTCCGGCACCATCACCGATGCCTCTGGCCGTACCCTGTCCGGTCAGACGACGGAGGCCTTTTATAACTCGCTGCGCCATGCTGAGCCGCTCTCCTTCGGTCTTAACTGCGCATTGGGACCCGATGAACTCCGTCAGTATGTCGCTGAATTGTCGCGCATTGCCGAAGGTTACGTCACCGCACACCCTAACGCCGGTCTGCCCAACGCCTTTGGCGAATACGATCTCGATGCCGCCACTATGGCACAGCAGATTGGTGAATGGGCGCGTTCCGGCTTTCTGAATATTATCGGTGGCTGCTGCGGCACCACGCCGGAACATATTGCGGCGATGGCCGCGGTAGTGGACGGCGTTGCCCCACGTCAACTGCCGGAGATCCCGGTGTCATGTCGCTTGTCCGGGCTGGAACCGCTGAATATCAGCGCTGACTCGCTGTTCGTTAACGTGGGCGAGCGTACCAACGTAACCGGTTCGGCGAAATTTAAGCGTCTGATTAAAGAAGAGAAATACAACGAAGCGCTGGATGTGGCGCGTCAGCAGGTGGAAAGCGGCGCGCAAATCATCGATATCAACATGGACGAAGGTATGCTGGATGCGGAAGCGGCGATGGTGCGCTTCCTCAACCTGATTGCCGGTGAACCGGATATCGCGCGCGTGCCGATCATGATCGACTCCTCTAAATGGGAGGTGATTGAGAAAGGGCTGCAATGCATCCAGGGCAAAGGCATCGTCAACTCGATCTCGATGAAAGAGGGGATTGAGCCGTTTATCGATCACGCACGTAAGGTGCGTCGTTACGGTGCGGCGATGGTGGTGATGGCGTTTGACGAAGTCGGTCAGGCGGATACCCGCGCACGCAAAATTGAGATCTGCCGCCGTGCTTACCAGATCCTCACCGAAGAAGTCGGTTTCCCGCCGGAAGATATCATCTTCGACCCGAACATTTTTGCCGTCGCGACCGGTATTGAAGAACACAACAATTACGCGATGGACTTTATCGGTGCTTGTGAAGACATCAAGCGCGAGCTGCCGCATGCGATGATCTCCGGTGGTGTCTCCAACGTATCGTTCTCGTTCCGGGGTAACGAACCGGTGCGTGAAGCGATCCACGCGGTGTTCCTTTACTACGCAATTCGTAACGGAATGGACATGGGTATCGTCAACGCCGGGCAGCTGGCGATTTATGACGACTTACCCGCTGAACTGCGCGATGCGGTGGAGGATGTGATCCTCAACCGCCGTGACGACGGCACCGAACGTTTGCTGGAGCTGGCGGAGAAGTACCGTGGTGCCAAAGGCGACGGCGAGCAGGAAAAACAGCAGGCGGAATGGCGCAGCTGGGATGTGGTCAAACGTCTCGAATATTCGCTGGTTAAAGGCATCACCGAGTTTATCGAGCAGGACACCGAAGAAGCGCGCCAGGCATCTGCGCGGCCGATTGAGGTGATTGAAGGGCCGCTGATGTCCGGCATGAACGTGGTGGGCGATCTGTTTGGCGAAGGGAAGATGTTCTTGCCGCAGGTGGTGAAATCCGCGCGCGTGATGAAGCAGGCGGTGGCTTACCTCGAGCCTTTTATCCAGGCGAGTAAAGAAGCGGGCAGCAGCAACGGCAAAATTGTGCTGGCGACGGTGAAGGGCGATGTGCATGACATCGGCAAAAACATCGTTGGCGTGGTGCTGCAATGTAATAACTACGAAATCATCGATCTTGGCGTGATGGTGCCGAGTGACAAAATTCTGAAAACCGCGATTGAGCAGAAGGCCGACATTATCGGCCTCTCTGGGCTGATCACGCCATCGTTGGATGAGATGGTCAACGTGGCGAAAGAGATGGAGCGTCAGGGCTTCACCCTGCCGCTGCTGATTGGCGGCGCAACCACCTCCAAAGCGCATACCGCAGTCAAAATCGAGCAGAACTACAGCGGCCCGACGGTGTACGTACAGAACGCCTCGCGCACCGTTGGCGTGGTTTCTTCGCTGCTGTCACCGACGCTGAAAGATGATTTTGTGGCACGTACGCGCAAAGAGTACGACACCGTGCGTATTCAGCATGCGCGCAAAAAGCCGCGTACTCCGCCGGTCAGCCTGCAAATCGCGCGTGACAATGATTTCTCATTTGACTGGGAAAGCTATACGCCGCCGGTGGCACATCGTCTCGGCGCCAGTCCGGTAGAGGCCAGCATTGAAACGCTGCGTAACTACATCGACTGGACACCGTTCTTTATGACCTGGTCACTGGCCGGGAAATACCCACGCATTCTGCAAGATGAAGTCGTGGGTGAAGAGGCACAGCGTCTGTTCCATGATGCTAACGCGATGCTCGATATGCTGAGCCAGAAAGGTACGCTTCAGCCACGCGGTGTGGTGGGGATTTTCCCGGCTAACCGCGTGGGCGATGACATCGAGATTTACACCGATGAAAACCGCAACCAGGTTTTGTGTGTGAGTCATCACTTACGTCAACAGACCGAAAAAACCGACTTTGCTAACTATTGTCTGGCTGACTTCGTGGCACCGAAATCGAGCGGCAAGGCGGATTACCTTGGTGCTTTCGCGGTCACCGGTGGCCTCGAAGAAGATGCACTGGCCGAAGCCTATGACCAGCAGCATGACGACTACAACAAAATCATGATCAAGGCGGTGGCGGATCGTCTGGCTGAAGCGTTCGCGGAATATTTACATGAGCGAGTGCGTAAGGTGATCTGGGGCTTTGCTGCTCATGAAAACCTCAGCAATGACGAACTGATTCGTGAGAATTATCAGGGTATCCGTCCGGCTCCGGGTTATCCCGCATGCCCGGAGCACACCGAAAAAGCGCAGATCTGGCAACTGCTGGATGTGGAAACCCATACCGGCATGAAGCTGACCGAGTCCTTTGCTATGTGGCCGGGGGCGTCAGTGTCCGGCTGGTATTTCAGCCATCCTGACAGCCGCTATTTCGCCGTGGCGCAGATTCAGCGCGACCAGGTGGAAGATTACGCGGTGCGTAAAGGGATGAGCATCAGTGAGGTGGAGCGCTGGTTAGCGCCGAACCTCGGCTACGACGCAGACTAGTCTTTGCTGCGCGATAAATCGCGCCGCTACAGGTTCGCACGGACTCGTCACGGCGCTACAGGTTCGCACGGGCCCGTCGCGGCGCTACAGGTTCGCACGGACTCGTCGCGGCGCGATTATCCCATCGTTATCCGTGCGTAGCGGCGCGATTTATCGCGCATATTTGGGCGACCCACCGGGCCGCCCATTTTTATGGCGGTTAATTAAACCGCGCATCACGATCAGAGGTCATATCATACAGCTGGTATTTACGTCCCAGCATCTGGCCGCCATCACGCGTCAACGGTACCCAGTTCACCTGCGCACGACCACGCGTTGGCGTCACGGTAAACAGGTCCATCGGAATTGAGATATAGAAGCCTTTGGTGAAGCTACCTTCGCCATACTCTTCTGCGGAGACGTTGGTTTTGGTGGCGTAGAAGCCGACGATCACACCGCTGTCGAACTGCTTCGACATATCGACCGTCACACCTTTATCCTTCGCCAGATACTGACCCACGCTGGCTTTCACCAACACGTTCTCCATAAACCACGGACGCCAGTAAGCGGTCAGATTACCCACAGGCGCTTTGTAATCGGTGAACTTCATCATGTTGTCCCAGTCGCGCTGCTTGACGTAGTTGGCATCGACGCCAAACGCCCAGTTGCTGTCAACCGGACGGTACAACACCTCGCCACCGACACCGCCATACATGGTTTCCAGATAACCGCCGTACACCTGACCGTAGAAGCCATTGCCGAGGTAATGCATGTAGTTGGCTTGCAGGTCATTGATATAAACGTTGTTCTCAACGTACTGACGAATATGGGTACGTACACGCGGCAGGCCGTTGCTGGCCGATAAGCCATTGTAATTAAACTTATCGTAGTTGTTGGCGATGTTGCCAAACAGGCTACCGCCGACCAGCAGGTGATCCGTCAGCCAGTAATCAACGTTACCCATCACGCCGACCTGGTACATATAGAAACTTTCCGGCCCACCGACCGACTGATTCAGCACCGGCGACAGGCTGTAGTTCAGACGATCTTTACGGATGAAGTAACCCTGTTCGGTTTCACCCGGATCGACCGGATCGATACGCTGCTGTTGCAACGGTTTTTCCTGACCCAGCGGATAACCGGCGAGATCGTTGTGCAGACTGGCGACATCGGTGCGGGTGGTCACCTGTGGCATATTGAAGCGCGACTCGGTCACATCAATCGTCTTAATGCCGTCCGGCAGATTATTCATGATGATGCGGTTGGCACGATCGACGCCTTCGGTGGTATCACGGTATTTGGTCTGCTCGCCAGAGACATACAAGGTATCGCCTTTGGTCTGAATACGTGGGCCATCCAGGCCAGCGTTATATTTCAGGTCGGTCAGCTGGTTTGCCACCACGGTCGATTGCAACAAGTCGCCCTGCGGTTGCGGATTGTAGGCCGGTTTAGCGCTGTCGATATGCGCCTGGCGCAAATCGTTAAAGTTGGTGCGAATGGTGAAGCCAAACATAAAGGTATTGCCGCGCTCATAGCTGGCGTTGATATCCGCCCAGTCGGTCACACGGTAAATTGCCCCGACGTTAACTTTGCTGCGCTGCTCCAGACGTCCGGCGAAGTCATCCTGGTAGTTGTTGCCTTCATATTCGACTTTCAGACGCAGCGGCTGCCAGGGTGTCTGATATTCGATACCCCCAAACAACGCAGCTGGGCCGTGGAACATTTGCGAACCGTTGATCGAACCGGCTTCGCCGCCTGTGGTACGGCTACAGAAACTGGCGCTGTAGGAACAGAATGGGTTTTTGATGCTGCCGCTGTTGCCGAGATAGCCCCAGCCGATACCGAAGGTGAAATCAAACGGTCCCCAGGCTTTGGTGCCCACCAGATATTCGCTGTCGAACAGGCCGGTACCGCCCAAATCGCGCGTGCCCACCGACACTTCCGGCAGCCAGTAGCTCTCTTGCCACAGGCGCAGCTTCAGGTCGAAGGCTTTGTCTTTATAGCTCTGGTCGCCACTGAAACTCTCGCTGGCGCTGTAGCGACGGGTGCGTACGTCGGTATAACGCACGGTGCTTTCGAGCCACGGGAACAGTTGCAGCGACGCCGAATAGTAGCGGTACTGGTCGTTATTGCGATAGTTGAGGCTGAACTCCCCGTCACGCGACATGCGCGCAGTCGGCACCTGCATCAGGCCGACGCCGCCGAAGTCAGATTGTGACGGGCCAATCGGATCGTCATAGCTTGCCGCCTGTACGTTACAGGCCGCGGAAACAGCAACAGCCAGCAGGCTGAGAAGATAGTGTTTTTTCATCAGTCTGGAATCCGGTGAGTCAGAACAGAAATCATGCGGTCATTCAGGTCGCTCTGGCCCCAGGGCAGGCTCCACGATGAAAAACCGAGCCAGATAATGCTGCCAGGCTCCACTTCCACATGACGATGATTCCAGTACGCAATCGGGACCTGCTGCGTCTCGCCGGAGGGGGCTATCACGGTGGCGAAGCTGCGTTCGCCACCGGAAAGACGATCGTGATCGGCCAGATAGCTGCGCACCGTGCGGCCAGGTTGCCAGCTCACTTTGCCGGGATGCGCCAGCGCACCAAGCACCAGTACCTGAGTCGGCGGTGCCAGCGTGTAGAGGTCATAGCTGCCCTGTAAGCGACGATTGGCTTCCGGGCGGATGCGTACCCAGTCGGGATCGAGCGAAGTAAACTGACGGCCCGTTACCGGGACGGCGGCTAGCTGCTGGATAACCGCACCAATGGCGGCGGCACGATCGCCGCTGTTATCCGCCTGCCAGGCGCGCAAATCGGCCAGCAATTGTTGTTGCTGTTGTTTTGCCACAGCGGTAGCGCCGCGTTCGGCAATCACCGTACCGGGCCACCAGGTGTGGATAGCCGGATTGGTCACCAGTTGGCTGAGGTTTTGTGCATGATCGACCTGCAAGGTCGCGCGCTGTTGTCCGTCGTGGACGATAACCTGGCTATCGGCCAGCGCATTGCCCGCAGTGAACAGCGCCAGTCCCGCCAGCAAAGACGTTATTTTTTTCATGATTTCGCCGGTTTTAGAATGGTGGTTTCAATCGGGAATTCGCCTGCCGCCAGCATCTGCGTGGCTTGCATCACGGTGCCGTCGCGGTTATCGAGCCAGAAGGTGTTCTGCCACTCACGACCCATGCTGTCGATACGCACAGTCTCGTGCCATACCCGGCAGGGCACGGCCTCACCAGCAATAGTCAGCACTTCATCATCACCGCGCTGAAATTGGGAGACAGCGGTAGCGGCGCGTTGCTTATCCTTCTCACGCCACTGCACCACGCGGGTCCAGCTGGCGCCGTTTTGCAGGTGTAGTGGCTCGGCCAGCGGGTCCTGCGCCAGATTGCTGACATCAATCAGGTTGTCGGTCAGGCCGAGGGTTTTCACCAGACGGCCGTGCTGCATCACCAGCATCGCCCGGTCCTGGGTTATCCATTTCTGCTGACCATTTTCGTTGTAACCCAGCACTACAAAGATGCGCTGGCCGGCGTTGATGCGGGCATAAAGGCTGGCGTAAGGCAGGCTGGCAACCTGCTCATTGGTTACCGTGACATCATCCGGCCCATTGATAGCCAGCATTACGGTCTGTTCCAGACCTTTTTGCGTTTGAGTACAGGCCTGCAACAACAGGCAGAGAAGCAGCAAAGGAAGTCGGCGCACTGTGTGTCCCTGATCAAATCGAATCAAAGCAAAAAATAACCACACGGATGTGTGGTTATGTTTAAAGGTGCTACATCAACGAGTGGTGCCCGTTGTGGTCGTGGTTGTTGTACCGGTATTTGCACCGTCACCACCGCCGGAAGCGGCAATGCCGAGACCTACCAACGCACCGAGCGCACCGATACCCACAGCGGTTGATGCACCAGCGGACATAGCACCCGCCTGCGCACCTGCTGCGGCACCAGCTTCTTCCGGTGCGGCAATCGCAGCGGAAGAAACGGCAACGTAAAGTAAGGCTGCACCGGCAACCATAAGTTTTTTCATAACAGCTTTCCTGCATCTATATGAATGAAGGATTTACCCTTTATAGGGCGCGTTCAGTATAGGGCAACAAATTACCAGAGTTCAGCGCGAGGGGAAGGGAGCGAAAATAACGAACGGTTCTGGTGGAAAATAAGGCAAATTAGCGATAGCTGCTTTTTTTTATTGGGGTTTTTATTTGAACTGGAACAACTGTTTGGTTGCGAGATTGCGGGCAGGATTTTTCACTTTTGCATTAAGAATTGGTACGGAATCGGAATATTCAGAATTCCCTTAATATGAGTAAATAAAAAGAATCTATTAATCATGATGATAGGGAAAAAATCAAACGTAAATAGATCCATGTTTTTTAGAGGTTAGTTCAATTCTCACACAAAATCTTCAGAATTTGCCTAAGTCATTTTAAGAATTATCTAACCAATAATAGTCCAATAAATAACAAACTCTACCGGGTTATTGCATATTAGACGTAAAAAAGGCGGCCATATTGCCGCCTTATGACAAAACCCGAAAAAGATTAACGCCAGGACTTATAGCGATTAATTAAGCCATTGGTGGAACTGTCGTGGCTGGCAATTTTCGCGTCGTTCTCCAGCTCTGGCAGAATACGGTTTGCCAGCTGTTTACCCAGCTCAACGCCCCACTGGTCAAAGGTGAAGATATTCAGGATTGCGCCCTGGGTGAAGATTTTGTGTTCGTACAGCGCAATCAACGCACCGAGGCTGAACGGCGTGATTTCGCGCAGCAGGATGGAGTTGGTCGGGCGGTTACCTTCGAACACCTTGAACGGCACGATATGCGCCACTAACTCAGCGGATTTACCGGCATCGGTAAACTCTTTCTCAACCACATCGCGTGCCTTACCAAACGCCAGCGCTTCGGTCTGAGCAAAGAAGTTCGACAGCAGTTTCGGATGATGATCCGCCAGAGCGTTATGGGTCTGCGCCGGAGCGATAAAGTCACACGGAATCAGTTTGGTGCCCTGATGAATCAGCTGATAGAACGCGTGCTGACCATTGGTGCCGGGTTCACCCCAGATGATCGGGCCGGTCTGGTAATCCACGGCGTTGCCGTCACGATCGACGTATTTACCGTTGGATTCCATGTTGCCCTGCTGGAAGTAGGCAGCGAAGCGATGCATATACTGGTCGTACGGCAGAATCGCTTCGGTTTCGGCACCAAAGAAGTTGTTGTACCAGATACCGATCAACGCCAGCAGTACCGGCAGGTTCTGCTCGGCAGGCGTGGTGGAGAAGTGTTTGTCCATCGCGTGCGCGCCGCTCAGCAGCTGCTCGAAATTGTCGAAGCCGATGGACAGAATGATCGACAGGCCAATCGCCGACCACAGGGAATAACGACCGCCGACCCAGTCCCAGAACTCGAACATATTGGCGGTATCAATGCCGAACTCACCGACCGCTTTGCCGTTGGTGGAGAGCGCCGCAAAGTGTTTCGCCACATGCTGCTGATCGCCAGCGGCTTTCAGGAACCAGTCACGCGCGCTGTGGGCGTTAGTCATGGTTTCCTGGGTGGTGAAGGTTTTGGAGGCGACGAGGAACAGCGTGGTTTCCGGGCTGAGATCTTTCAGCGTTTCAGCGATATGGGTGCCATCGACGTTGGAAACAAAGTGCATGTTCAGGTGGTTTTTGTACGGACGCAGCGCTTCGGTCACCATGAACGGACCCAGGTCAGAGCCGCCGATACCAATGTTGACCACGTCGGTGATGGCTTTGCCGGTATAACCCTTCCACTCGCCGCTGATGATGCGCTCAGAGAAGCCTTTCATCTTCGCCAGCACCGCATTCACTTCCGGCATCACATCTTTGTCATCGACCACGATCGGCGTGTTGCTGCGGTTACGCAGGGCGACATGCAGCACAGCGCGGTCTTCGGTGCGGTTGATCTTCTCACCAGAAAACATGGACTTGATGGCGCCCGCCAGATCAGTTTCTTTTGCCAGCGCCTGAAGTTTGTCGAGGGTTTCCTGGGTAATGCGGTTTTTTGAGAAATCCACCAGCATCTGATCATCAAAGGTGGCAGAGAATTTCGCAAAACGATCGGCATCCTGAGCGAACAGGTCGGCGATCTGCACCGATTTCATCTGGTCAAAATGCTGCTGCAGCGCTTTCCAGGCTGCGGTTTGTGTCGGATTGATATTTTTCATGGCAACACTCTTGTTGAAATAAAAAGAACTGTCATTCCAACCGGGCGCATCCAGCTGGCCCGGCTTGTTTAGCATTCTGGCGGCGGCTTGTGCTGCCGCGACGGGTTTCAGTATGACCACAGTTGCTACTGAAAGGAAAAAAATTGTGATTTCGCGCGCTGTCCCCAAATCTCGTCCGGCAGAGGGGCTGTGATGATTCTGAAACATTTTCAGCAAAATCCGCTGTGGATTCCCTGTGCCGTATCAGGAAAAGGGCAGATGACTGGCCACCCGCCACTACTTTAGGCGGGAGTTCACCTGTCCGTTTGTTCTGCGATGCGCACGTCATGCCGTGAATGTGAAAAATCCTCAAACATCAGGCGTTGACAGCGGAACAATTAACCTATATTTATGTGCGCGCTACTTACGCCTCCGGGCGTAAGCCAGAAGAGGCGCGTCGCCCAGGCAGTGTGTTGGAGGAACCGTATCCGGGGATAACACATCAGGGGGTGCGACGCCGAGGTGGGGCAACACGCGGTGTGTTGTGCTGTCGGCTGCAGGGGCTGAATCCTCTGGGTTGTCACCAGAAACGTCCACAGTCGGACGTTTCGCAAGGTGAAGCGCTTCTGGGTGACTCGTCTCATGATCTTGTCTGCCCATTTCTGCTCTTCTCTTGTGCCAAGGCTGATAGAATGTCTCCCGTCCCAACAAAGCGGGAGAAAGATAACCTGACACGAGGTTCGTTACATGTCTCAAACTCTGATCGTGGCGAAATTTGGTGGCACCAGCGTTGCCGATTTTGATGCCATGAACCGCAGCGCCAACGTGGTGCTGTCCGATGCCAATACCCGTCTGGTGGTGTTATCCGCCTCGGCTGGCGTCACCAACCTGCTGGTATCCCTCTCTGAAGGCAAAGAACAAGCGCAGCGCGCGACTCTGCTGGATGAAATCCGCCGTATTCAATATGCCATCATCGATCGTCTGCAATCACCGGAAGTGATCCGTGAAGAGATTGATCGCATGCTGGAAAACATCGGCATGCTGTCGGAAGCGGCGGCACTGGCGACGTCCAATGCACTGACCGATGAACTGGTCAGCCACGGCGAACTGATGTCGACGCTGCTGTTCGTGGAAATTCTGCGTGAGCGCCAAATCAACGCCGAGTGGTTTGATGTGCGCAAAGTGATGCGCACCAGCGACCGCTTTGGTCGTGCGGAACCGGATGTGGCGGCATTGAAAGAACAATCCGCTGTGTTGCTGGCACCCCGCACCGCGCAGGCGCTGGTAGTGACCCAGGGCTTTATCGGTAGTGAAAGCAAAGGCCGCACTACCACGCTGGGCCGTGGCGGCAGCGACTATACCGCTGCACTGCTGGGCGAAGCGTTGCAGGCAGTACGCGTCGATATCTGGACCGATGTACCGGGTATCTACACCACCGATCCGCGCGTGGTGCCTGCCGCCAAGCGTATCGATGAAATCACCTTCGAAGAAGCCGCTGAAATGGCGACCTTTGGTGCCAAAGTGCTGCATCCGGCGACGTTGCTGCCCGCAGTGCGCAGCGATATCCCGGTGTTCGTCGGTTCCAGTAAAGACCCGGCCGCTGGTGGTACACGCGTGTGCAACGAGACGCAAAACCCGCCGTTGTTCCGCGCACTGGCGCTGCGTCGTAAGCAAACTCTGCTGACGCTGCACAGCCTGAACATGTTGCATGCACGCGGCTTCCTGGCCGAAGTGTTCGCGATTCTGGCGCGCCACAGTATCTCGGTCGATCTGATCACCACCTCCGAAGTGAGCGTGGCGCTGACGCTGGATACCACAGGTTCCACCTCCACCGGCGACAGCCTGCTGACTCAGGCGTTGCTGACCGAACTCTCTTCTCTGTGTCGCGTCGAAGTGGAAGAGAACCTCGCGCTGGTGGCGATTATCGGTAACAACCTGTCGAAAGCCTGCGGTGTGGGCAAAGAAGTGTTTGGTGCCCTGGAGCCGTTTAATCTGCGAATGATCTGTTACGGAGCCAGCAGCTACAACCTGTGCTTCCTGGTGCCGGGTGGCGACGCAGAAGAAGTGGTGCGCGCGCTGCATAAAAATCTTTTTGGCTGTTAAAAGAATTTTTAAGCATGTATCGAGCCGGACAAGGTCCGGCTTTTTTTATTGATTAATTAATCTAAATAATTAATTAAGTCGCAAAATTTATCCGTATCCGTACCACTTTTTTCTCCCGTTCCGCTTAAATCCGCACGGCAAGAGCCTGTTTTGCGCTGGAATTGTGTAAAAAGCCCACTACGCTCACTGTGAACGGTTGTACTTCAGCAACCGCGAATGACAATTCTGACGCTAAATCATCAATCTTATTGAGGGAATCGCGATGCAAAAGTTCGTTGCAGAGTTCTTCGGTACTTTTGTTCTGGTGTTAGGGGGCTGTGGCAGTGCGGTGTTGGCCGCTGCGTTTCCACAACTGGGTATTGGCTTTGCAGGCGTGGCGCTGGCATTTGGTTTGACGGTGCTGGTAATGGCGTTCGCTGTCGGGCACATCTCGGGCGGGCATTTTAATCCGGCGGTGACCGTTGGGGTGATGATTGGCGGGCGTTTTCCGGCCAGCCTGGTGGTGCCCTATATCGTCTCGCAACTGCTGGGTGCCGTTGCAGCGGCGGCGGTGTTGTATCTGATCGCCAGCGGCAAGGCCGATTTTGATGTCGCCGCCAGTGGCTTTGCCGCTAACGGCTATGGTGAGCACTCACCCGGTGGGTTTAACTTGCTGTCGGGGATGATTAGCGAAACGGTCCTCAGCGCGGTGTTTCTGATAGTGATTATGGGGGCCACTGATAAACGCGCCCCGGCGGGGTTCGCGCCGATTGCCATCGGTCTGGCATTGACGCTGATCCATCTGGTGAGCATTCCGGTGACCAATACTTCGGTGAATCCGGCGCGCAGCACCGGCGTGGCGTTGTTCCAGGGCGGTTGGGCGTTGTCTCAGTTGTGGATGTTCTGGCTAATGCCCATCATCGGCGGTGCAATTGGTGGTGCGATCTACCGCTTTTTACTGGAAAAAGCAGAGTAATTTCGGCCAATTCACCCGGATCGGCAGCAGCCGATCCGCATTTTCACTTCCAGCCTTACCTCACGATAACGAAATGTTATGATCCCGCGTCCGTCGTGGCAGCCGTTTCCTGCGCGACACTTTATCTGTGGCAATACTCCGCAATGACATAATAAAACCTGCATAAGGAAGTTCGTCCATGCTCGGCAAAATTACCCGCCTGTTCCCACTGTGGGCTGTACTGCTCTCGGTCGCTGCCTATTATTCTCCATCCACGTTCCTGGGCATTGGTCCGTGGGTGACGTATCTGCTGATGCTGATTATGTTTGGCATGGGCGTAACGCTAAATATTGATGATTTCAAACGCGTGCTGGTGCGCCCGGCTCCGGTTATCGCCGGTACGTTTCTGCACTATCTGGTGATGCCGCTGGCGGCATGGGGTCTGGCAAAACTGTTCCAGATGCCGCCGGACCTGGCCGCAGGTATGATTCTGGTGGGCAGCGTTGCCAGTGGCACCGCGTCGAACGTGATGATCTATCTGGCGAAGGGGGATGTGGCCTTGTCGGTGACCATCTCCTCTGTTTCGGCGCTGGTGGGGGTGTTTGCCACTCCGCTGCTGACGCGTTTCTATGTCGACACGCATATCCAGGTGGATGTGGTGGGGATGCTGCTCAGCATCGTAAAAATCGTGGTGATCCCGATTGGTCTGGGCCTGATTATCCACCACTCAATGAATAGCGTGGTGCGTCGCGTAGAACCTTATCTGCCGGCGTTTTCTATGGTGTGTATTCTGTTGATCATCAGCGCGGTGGTGGCGGGTAGCCAGGGCTTTATCGGTTCGGTAGGGCTGGTGGTGATTGTGGCGGTGATTCTGCACAACGCCATTGGTCTGCTCGGCGGGTACTGGGGCGGTAAGCTGTTCGGCTTTGACGAATCCACCTGTCGCACCCTGGCGCTGGAAGTGGGGATGCAAAACTCCGGTCTGGCGGCAACGCTGGGCAAACTCTACTTCTCGCCGCTGGCTGCGCTGCCAGGCGCGTTGTTCTCGGTATGGCACAACCTGTCAGGTTCCCTGCTGGCGGGTTACTGGTCAGGCAAACCCATAAAGAAAAAGTAAAACATGCACCCGTAGCTACCGTCTTGAACGTCAAGCGGTAGCTGCGTAATTTTCATCCCACTTCATCCGCGTTTTCAGCACCCCGAAGCACTGATGAACCAGCTTGCGCATCACCGCTCCAAGCGCAGCCTTGCTGGCTTTGCCCTTCGCGATTAGCCTCTGGTACAGCGCCTTCGCCGGGGCATTCCACCTGATCGCTACAATCGCCGCCATATACAGTTTCGCCCTTACGTCTGCCGGGCCTGTTTTTGACATCCGCGCACGCCCCCTGACTGAGCTACCGGACGTTTTTTCCACCGGTACCACACCCAGCCACGCAGCGACCTGTGAAGCACTCCGGAACGGACACGAGCGCAGCACCGACAGCATTGTCGTGCCCACCACGCTGCCTATTCCTTTTATCGATTCCAGCAGCTCACGGTCTTCCTTCAGACCCGGATGATTATCTGTGTGGTCTGAGATGAGCGCTTCAATACGCTTCAGCTCGTCCCTGTGGGCTTTCAGGGTTCTCTCCAGCGAGTCAATGATTTCAGGCGCTGTGCGGGTTGAATGAGCCTTTTCCAGTCGGTTCTCCGCCCGCTGGACATCAGCCTGAAGTGAGTCCCGCAGACGCACCAGCTCCCGAAGTTTACGGACCTCCGGGGAGGGTGGCACCCAGGCATCAGGCTGTTTCAGCTCGCCATAACGGGCCAGGATGTAAGCATCAACGGAGTCGTTTTTAGTCAGGATAGCCATTCCACGGGCGAACTCCCTGACCCGCTGAGGATTGCTGATGCAGACTGTAACGGGGGTATTTTCATGAAGACCGAAGGCGACGTTTTCGTGATAAATGCCGGTCGCTTCGAGCACCACCATCACCTGTTCAGGATGGCATTTTTGCCTGAGTAACCAGTCATTTATCTCCCGGTCGGCGTCGGGATGATTTTTGAGGGTTTTGGTTTTCTTTTTCCCGTTGCCGGGCAACAGGCAGAGGTCGAGTTTGTTTTTACTGACATCAATACCGAGATAAATCATAAGACAGCTCCCTTTCACATGAACCATCACGCCATCTTGCCTTGTACATACGAAGTCAGAGCTTCTGGTTACCGTTCAGAGTAGATGCTGGCGTGAAAGGAGAAACGGAGGGCTTTAAGCTACGACACAAGATCGAGTCTTAAGCGGCGCGACAAGCTGCCTCCGTTTCGTGTAACGGGTAGCTAACCAGTTACAACTTCAAGATACAAGCGGCGCGATTTATCGCGCAAGGTTTTTCCTGCATCGCGCACCGAACCGCGCGATAAATTGCGCCGCTACGTTAAATCTTCAGGTAAGCGCGAATCCCATCCAGAAACATCTGCGTAGCCAGCATAATCAAAATCAACCCCATCAGACGTTCCAGCGCGTTGACACCTTTATCGCCCAACAGGCGCAAGAACAAGCCGGACAACAACAAAATCACCACTGTCACGCCCCAGGCGATCAACAGCGCGCCGACCAGATATGTCATTTGATTTGGGTACTGATGCGACAGCAGCATCAGGGTTGCCAACAGCGACGGTCCGGCCACCAGCGGGATCGCCAGCGGCACCAGGAAGGGTTCTTCCCCGGCGGGTAAACCGGTGCTGCTGCTCTCTGTCGACGGGAAAATCATGCGGATCGCGATCAGGAACAAAATGATGCCGCCGGAAATCGACACCGTCTCGGTGCGCAGATTGAGAAATGCCAGAATGCGTTCACCGGCGAATAAAAAAAGCAGCATTAACACCAGCGCAATCAACATTTCCCGGATGAGCACCACGCGACGGCGTTTGGGTTCCAGATGCTTCAAAACCGACATAAATATCGGTAGGTTACCCAACGGGTCCATAATCAGCAGCAATAATATGGTGGCGGAAATCATTTCAGTCATTTGTGTTAAACCATCCCTTTGCGGCGTTATACGCCGTTATTAGTTGCGCTGCTGAAAAAGTTAGCGCAATCGAATTAATTCACTTGCCAGAAGTGCAGCATTTTGTAGAGTTGAAGGTCATAGGTAAACCTGATTATTACGCAGACCAGCAGGTTAATCCGGTTGGTTTTTTCCCTCGCACCAGACAGGGCCTCTGAAGAAGCGCCCGAGACGGACAGAAAATGAAGAATGTAGGTTTTATTGGTTGGCGTGGTATGGTCGGCTCCGTGCTGATGTCCCGCATGAGCGAAGAACGTGATTTTGATGTGATCAATCCGGTCTTCTTCTCCACTTCGCAACTTGGCCAGGCTGCACCGACCTTCGGTAGTAAGTCGACCGGTGCGCTTCAGGATGCTTTTGATATTGATGCGCTGAAGGCGCTCGACATCATTATCACCTGCCAGGGCGGCGATTACACCAGTGAAGTCTATCCGAAGCTGCGCGCCAGCGGCTGGCAGGGTTACTGGATTGACGCTGCTTCCACGCTGCGCATGAAAGATGACGCCATCATTATTCTTGATCCGGTCAACCATCAGGTGATTCGTCAGGGCCTCGACAGCGGCATCAAAACCTTTGTCGGCGGTAACTGCACCGTCAGCCTGATGCTGATGTCACTCGGTGGCCTGTTTGCTAACGATCTGGTGGAGTGGACCTCCGTGGCCACTTATCAGGCGGCGTCAGGAGGCGGTGCGCGTCATATGCGCGAGCTGCTGACGCAGATGGGCATGCTGCATGATCATGTGGCGAAATCGTTGCAGGATCCGGCTTCTGCCATCCTCGACATCGAACGTAGCGTGACTGACTTCACCCGTTCAGGCACGTTGCCAACCGATAACTTCGGTGTGCCACTGGCGGGCAGCCTGATTCCGTGGATCGACAAACAACTGGAAAACGGCCAGAGCCGCGAAGAGTGGAAAGGCCAGGCAGAAACCAACAAAATCCTCGGCACGCAGAAAGTCATCCCGGTTGATGGCCTGTGCGTACGCGTCGGTGCGCTGCGCTGCCACAGCCAGGCATTTACGCTGAAACTGAAAAAAGATGTGCCGCTGGCAGAGATTGAACAACTGCTGGCTGCCCACAACGAGTGGGTCAAAGTGGTGCCGAACGACCGTGAAATCACCATGCGTGAACTGACACCGGCGGCGGTAACCGGCACGCTCACGACGCCGGTAGGGCGTCTGCGCAAACTGAATATGGGGCCGGAGTACCTCTCGGCCTTCACCGTCGGCGACCAGTTATTGTGGGGCGCGGCAGAACCGCTGCGTCGTATGTTGCGTCTGCTGGTGGATTAAGCGTAACGTTAAAACATGGCCGGGATTTTCCCGGCCTTTTTTGCATTTCAGGCTGCAACACTTAACCAAAATTTCGCCTGACAAGTGATCGGCTTCCCTTTTTTGCTCTCCCGAAAATAATTTTTTGCGATCCTCCCTGGCTTCTGCCAGCCCCAAGCTATGATTTAACAATGATGTGCCGGTAGTTGGTTGTTTTGCTTTCCGTACTGAATGGTTGTTGTACATAGCAAAGATTTTTTCCACGGACGGTCTCCTTCCTTGCTGTGTACTCATGGCTCAATGAAGAGCAGCGCATCTGATAAGGCTTTCACGTCTGACGCAGTTCGCCTGCCAAATGTCACAGGAAGAAATCATGTCAGAGCTTCCCGATCGCCAGGCGATCAATGCCCTGTTTGCGGGTAATTATTCCGATCCTTTTTCCCTGCTGGGAATGCACCAGACTGAGCAAGGTCTGGAAGTCCGGGCCTTGTTGCCCGACGCGTCAGAGGTGTGGGTGATAGAAACCAACACCGGGCGTAAATGCGCTCAGCTGGAGTGTTTTGACTCACGCGGCTTCTTCAGTGGCGTCATCCCGCGCCGAAAAAATCTGTTTCGCTACCAACTGGCGGTGAACTGGCACGGCCAGCAGAATCTGATTGATGATGCCTACCGTTTCGGGCCATTGCTGCAAGAGATGGATGCCTGGTTGCTGGCTGAAGGCACCCATTTACGTCCGTATGAAACCCTGGGGGCACACGGCACCACCCTTGATGGTGTCAGCGGTACGCGTTTTTCCGTCTGGGCACCCAATGCGCGGCGCGTGTCGGTGGTGGGAGAATTTAACTATTGGGATGGACGCCGCCATCCGATGCGTTTCCGCCGTGAACTGGGTATCTGGGAGCTGTTTGTCCCCGGTGCGTTCAACGGCCAGCTCTACAAATTCGAAATCATCGATGCCTTCGGCCAACTGCGTATCAAAGCCGATCCCTTTGCCTTTGAAGCGCAGATGCGCCCGCAAACGGCGTCGATGATCTGCGGCCTGCCGCCAAAAACCGAGATGACGGCGCAGCGCAAAGTCGCGAATGCCTTCGATGCGCCGATTTCCATTTACGAAGTGCATCTGGGTTCCTGGCGGCGGCATACCGAGAACAACTTCTGGCTCAGCTACAAGGAGCTGTCGGAGCAGTTGGTCCCGTATGTCAAAGAGATGGGGTTCACCCATATTGAACTGCTGCCGATTAATGAACACCCGTTTGACGGTAGCTGGGGTTATCAGCCACTCGGCATGTATGCGCCGACTCGCCGCTTTGGCACCCGCGATGAGTTCCGGGAGTTCATCGCCAGTGCGCATGCTGCGGGCATCAACGTGCTGCTGGATTGGGTACCGGGCCATTTTCCCAGCGATGATTTTGGGCTGGCGAAGTTTGATGGCACCGAGCTGTATGAACACAGCGACCCGCGCGAAGGCTACCATCAGGACTGGAACACGCTGATCTACAACTTTGGTCGCCGCGAAGTGAGTAATTACCTCTCCGGCAATGCGCTGTACTGGCTGGAGCGCTTTGGTATCGATGGGCTGCGTGTGGATGCGGTGGCGTCGATGATTTACCGCGATTACAGCCGGGCTGAAGGTGAGTGGATACCTAACCAATATGGAGGCCGCGATAATCTGGAGGCCATCTCCTTCCTGCGTTATACCAACCGCACCCTGGGGCGAGCAGCGCCGGGCGCTGTCACGATAGCCGAAGAGTCCACTGACTATCCCGGCGTCTCACGTCCACCGGAAGCGGGTGGTCTTGGTTTCTGGTTTAAGTGGAACCTCGGTTGGATGCACGACACGCTGGATTACATGAAACACGACCCGGTGCATCGCCGCTACCATCACCAGTTGATGACCTTCGGCATGCTCTACAACTACACGGAAAACTTCGTGCTGCCGCTGTCGCATGATGAAGTGGTACACGGTAAACGTTCGATTCTCGATCGCATGCCGGGTGATCCGTGGCAGAAATTCGCTAACCTGCGCGCCTATTACGGCTGGATGTGGGCCTTCCCGGGCAAGAAGCTGCTGTTTATGGGCGGTGAATTTGCCCAGGGCAAAGAGTGGAACCACGACACCAGCCTCGACTGGCATCTGCTGGAAGGGGCGGATAACTGGCACCACGGCGTGCAGCGGCTGGTACGCGATCTTAACCATACCTATCGCCACTATTCGCCGCTGTATCAGCTGGATTTCGACCCGCAGGGGTTCGAGTGGCTGGTGGTCGACGACCATGAAAACTCGGTGTTTGCCTTCGTGCGGCGCGATCGTGACGGCAATGAGGTGATTGTGGTCAGCAATTTTACGCCGGTACCACGTCCCCATTACCGCTTTGGCGTCAATCAGGCTGGTCGCTGGCAAGAAGTACTCAATACCGACCAGCATGACTACCACGGTAGCGATGTGCGTAATCATCAGGTACACACTGACGACATCCCGAGCCACGGTCGGGGACAATCCCTCAGTCTATCCCTGCCGCCGCTGGCGACAGTCTGGTTGGTGCGGGAGGGAGAATAATGCTGGAGAGCGGGCAGCCCGCACCGCTGGGCGCGAATTACGATGGTCATGGTGTCAACTTCACGCTGTTTTCCCGCCATGCGGAAAAAGTGGAGCTGTGCCTGTTTGATCAGCACGGCGTTGAGCGTCGCTTCCCGCTGCCACAACGCAGTGGCGATATCTGGCACGGCTACTTTCCTGGGCTGAAACCGGGTCAACGCTATGGCTACCGCGTGCATGGCCCGTGGTCGCCTGCTGAGGGGCATCGTTTTAATCCGAAGAAATTGCTGATTGATCCCTGCGCCAGAGCGGTGGTTGGTGATGTGCCGGACGATCCGCGCTTTTTCAACGGCACGACCCTGCCGGACAAGCAGGATAATGCTGGCATTGCGCCCAAATCACTGGTCATCGCCGAAGATTTTGACTGGGATGAAGACACGCCGTTGCGCACCCCCTGGGGGAAAACGGTGATTTATGAAGCGCATGTCCGTGGGCTGACTCAGTTACATCCGGAAATTCCGGAAAGACTACGCGGGACTTATGCGGCACTGGGTCATCCTGTTATGGTGAAGTATCTGCGCCATCTTGGTATCACGGCGCTGGAGCTGCTGCCGATTGCCCATTTTGCCAGCGAGCCGCGTTTACTGCGGTTGGGACTCAGCAATTACTGGGGCTACAACCCGGTGGCACTCTGGGCGGTCGATCCCCGTTACGCCTCCGGCGAAGACGGTTTGACGCCGTTGCAGGAGTTTCAGCAGGCGGTAAAAAGGCTGCATGCGGCGGGTATTGAGGTGATTCTTGATGTGGTGTTTAACCACACCGCCGAACTGGATGAGCTTGGCCCGGTGATCGCGATGCGCGGCATTGATAACGCCAGTTATTACTGGCTTAACGCGCAGGGCGAATACCATAACTGGACCGGCTGCGGCAATACGCTGAATCTCAGTGATGCTCAGGTGATGGAATGGGTGTTGGAAGGGCTGCGCCACTGGGTGCGCGATTGCCATATTGATGGCTTTCGTTTCGACCTTGCCTCGGTGTTGGGGCGTACGCCGGATTTCCGCCAGGATGCGCCGCTCTTCGCTGCCATCAAAGCCTGTCCGATTTTGTCAAAAGTGAAACTGATCGCCGAACCCTGGGATGTCGGTCCCGGCGGCTATCAGGTCGGTAACTATCCGCCAACCTTTGCCGAGTGGAACGACCACTTTCGCGATGCAACGCGGTGCTTCTGGTTACACGGCGGGCTGAGCAACGGTGATTTTGCCCGACGCTTTGCCGCCTCCAGCGATGTTTTTCAGCGTGCGCCACGTCTGCCGCACGCCAGTATCAATCTGATCACCGCACACGACGGTTTTACGCTGCGCGATGTGGTGAGCTTCAACCATAAACACAATCAGGCTAACGGCGAAGACAATCGCGACGGCAGCAACAACAACTTCAGCGATAACCACGGTCATGAAGGGCTGCATGTCAGTTTCGATGTTGTCGAGCGACGGCGGCTCAGCGTGCATGCGCTGCTCGCGACGTTGCTGCTGGCGCAGGGTACGCCGATGCTGTTGGCGGGTGATGAACGTGGTCACAGCCAGCATGGCAACAACAATGCGTATTGTCAGGACAACCCGCTGACCTGGCTGGACTGGCAACAGGATGATTCTGGACTGGTCGACTTCACTGCCGCGTTAATTCATCTGCGTAAGCGCATTCCCGCGCTCACGGCAGATCGCTGGTGGCAGGAGGGCGATGGCAACGTACGGTGGTTCAATGCCAGCGGCAAACCACTGGGGAATGAGGAGTGGGAACAGGGGACGCACAGAATGCAGATCCTGCTCTCCGGCCGCTGGTTAATAACAATTAACGCCACGGATGCGGTGAGTGACCTCGCCTTACCAGACGGAGAGTGGCGTGCCATTCCTCCTTTCGCCGGGGAAGATAACCCCATTTTGACAACTGTCTGGCACGGGCCCGCACACGGTGTGTGTGTGTTCCTGAAACAATCATAAGGAGTCAGACATGGTGAATTTAGATAGAACAGATCATCTGATGCTGGCACGCCAGCTTCCTACGCAGACGGTGGCGCTGATCCTCGCCGGAGGACGCGGCACACGCCTGAAAGACCTGACCGCCAAACGCGCCAAACCGGCGGTGCACTTTGGTGGGAAGTTCCGCATCATCGACTTTGCGCTCTCCAATTGCCTCAACTCGGGCATCCGGCGCATTGGCGTGATCACGCAATATCAGTCACACACGCTGGTGCAGCATATCCAGCGCGGCTGGTCGATTTTCAACGAAGAGATGAACGAGTTTGTTGATCTGTTGCCCGCACAACAGCGCTTCTCCACTGAGCACTGGTATCGTGGGACGGCGGATGCGGTAACGCAAAACCTCGACATCATTCGTCGGTATAACGCCCAGTACATCGTGATCCTCGCCGGGGATCATATCTACAAAATGGATTATTCGCGCATGCTGCTGGATCACGTCGATCGTGGTGCCAAATGCACCATCGCCTGCTTGCCGGTGCCGTTGGAGGAAGCCACAGCCTTTGGCGTGATGGCGGTGGATACCGAGAACAACGTGGTCGATTTTGTAGAAAAACCGCCTGTTCCCCCCGCAATGCCCGGCGATGACAGCAAGGCGCTGGCCAGCATGGGGATTTATGTCTTTAACGCCGATTATCTCTACCAGCTGCTGGAAGAAGACGCCCAGATACCTGAGTCCAATCACGATTTCGGTAAAGATTTGCTGCCGAAAATTGTGGCCAGCGGCGACGCCTACGCGCACTCCTTCACCCTGTCCTGCGTGCAAAGCGACGAAGCTGCCGAACCCTACTGGCGCGATGTCGGAACGCTCGAAGCCTACTGGCGCGCCAATCTGGATTTGGCCTCCGTCACACCGGAACTGGACATGTATGACCACGCCTGGCCGATTCGTACCCATATGGAGCCGCTACCACCGGCGAAGTTTGTGCAGGATCGTTCCGGTAGCCACGGTATGACGATGAACTCGCTGGTTTCTGGCGGGTGCATTATCTCCGGCTCCGTGGTGGTGAACTCGGTACTGTTCCCGCGCGTACGTGTGAACTCTTTTTGCAACATCGATTCTTCGGTACTACTGCCCGATGTGGTGATTGGCCGCTCCTGCCGTCTGCGCCGCTGCGTGATTGACCGCGCCTGCGTGCTGCCGGAAGGCATTGTGATTGGCGAAAATCCCGATGAAGACAGCCGCCGTTTTTACCGTTCAGAAGAGGGCATCGTGCTGGTGACGCGCGCCATGTTAGCCAAACTGGCGGGTGCCGTCGGCCGGTGACGAAAAAGCACACAGACAATCGACGCGTGGAACGCGAGCGATATCACAAAAGGGGTCCAGGATGCAGGTTTTACATGTCTGTTCAGAACTTTTCCCGTTGTTGAAAACCGGCGGGTTGGCTGATGTTGTCGGCGCTTTACCGCAGGCACAAATTGCCGGTGGTACGGATACGCGGGTCTTACTTCCCGCGTATCCTGACCTGCGTAGAGGGATTCCGGATACGGAAGTGGTGGCGGAGCTGCCAACCTTTGCTGGGTTTGTTCGCTTACTTTTTGGACATTTCAACGGTGTTGGCATTTATTTAATTGATGCACCGGGATTGTATGAACGTCCGGGAAGCCCGTACCACGATGAATCACAGTTTGCCTACGTCGATAACTATCTGCGCTTTGCGCTGCTCGGCTGGATGGGCTGTGAAATCGCCTGTGGACTGGACACCTTCTGGCGGCCAGATATCGTGCATGCGCATGACTGGCATGCCGGGTTAACCTGCGCCTATCTGGAGGCGCGAGGCCGTCCGGCGAAATCGGTGTTTACCGTGCATAATCTGGCGTATCAGGGGCTGTTTTCGGCGCGCCATATGGAGGAGATCCAGTTACCGCGATCATTCTTCAACATGCATGGCCTGGAGTTTTATGGGCAAATTTCTTATCTCAAAGCTGGCCTGTTTTATGCAGATCATATTACGGCGGTCAGCCCGACTTACGCGCTGGAGATCACCCGCCCGGAGTTTGGCTATGGTATGGAAGCGCTGCTGGCGCAGCGTCTGCGTGAAGGACGGTTAAGTGGCGTGTTGAACGGTGTTGATCCGGCGATCTGGGACCCGACGCATGACCTGCTGCTGACCGCGCGTTACGACAGGGACACGCTGGAGAGCAAGGCGGAGAACAAACGTCAGCTGCAAATTGCCATGGGCTTGAAGGTCGATGACAAAGTACCGGTGTTTTGCGTAATCAGCCGCTTAACCCGGCAGAAAGGTCTGGATTTGGTGCTGGAAGCGCTGCCCGGTTTACTGGCGCAGGGCGGCCAGTTGGTATTGTTGGGGCAGGGAGATGCCGAATTACAGCAGGGATTTCTGGCGGCGGCGGCCGAGCACCCCGGCAGCGTTGGCGTGCAGATTGGCTATCACGAGGCTTTCTCGCACCGCATTGTCGGCGGCGCGGATGTGATTCTGGTGCCCAGCCGCTTTGAACCGTGCGGCCTGACACAACTTTATGGTCTGAAATACGGCACGCTGCCGCTGGTACGTCGTACCGGCGGTCTGGCGGATACGGTGAATGACAGTTCGCTGGAAAACCTGGCAGATGGTATCGCCAGTGGTTTCAGCTTTGAAGACAGTAATGCCTGGTCGCTGCTCAGAGCGATTCGGCGCGCTTTTGTACTGTGGTCCCGTCCTTCCCTCTGGCGTTATGTTCAGCGTCAGGCGATGGGGATGGATTTTAGTTGGCAGGTGGCAGCACAAGCCTACCGCGATCTTTATCAACGTTTGCTGTAATGAGAGATTGGGATACTTGATATGAACGCACCTTTCACCTATGCCTCACCCACCCTGACGGTTGATGCACTGAAGCACTCGATAGCCTATAAACTGATGTTTACCATCGGTAAAGACCCTTCCATCGCCAATAAGCACGAGTGGCTCAATGCCGCGCTGCTGGCAGTGCGCGACCGCATGGTGGAACGTTGGCTACGTTCCAGCCGGGCGCAATTGTCGCAGGATGTACGTCAGGTGTATTACCTGTCGATGGAATTCCTGATGGGCCGCACCCTGGGCAACGCGCTGCTGGCGATGGGTATTTACGACGATCTCAATCAGGCGCTGGATGAGATGGGGCTGGATCTCAGCGAACTGATGGAAGAAGAGAACGATCCCGGCCTTGGCAACGGTGGTCTGGGACGTCTCGCCGCCTGTTTCCTCGATTCACTGGCGACCCTCGGCCTGCCGGGGCGTGGCTACGGCATCCGTTACGATTACGGTATGTTCAAGCAGAATATTGTCGATGGCCAGCAGCGCGAATCGCCGGATTACTGGCTGGAATATGGCAACCCGTGGGAATTCCAGCGTTTTAACACTCGCTACAAAGTGCGTTTTGGTGGCCGTTTGCAACACGAAGGCAGCCGGGTGCGCTGGATCGAAACCGAAGAGATCCTGGCCATTGCTTATGATCAGATCGTGCCCGGTTTTGATACCGATGCCACCAACACGCTGCGGTTGTGGGGCGCGCAGGCCAGTAACGAAATCAACCTGGGTAAGTTCAATCAGGGCGATTACTTTGCCGCCGTGGAAGATAAAAACCACTCGGAAAACGTGTCGCGTGTGCTTTATCCAGACGACTCCACCGACTCTGGCCGCGAGCTACGTCTGCGCCAGGAGTATTTTCTCGTCTCCTCAACGGTACAGGATATCCTGAACCGTCACTGGCAGATGCATCAGAAATGGGACAATTTGGCAGATAAAATTGCCATCCACCTCAATGACACTCACCCGGTGTTAGCCATTCCGGAATTGATGCGCATCCTTGTGGATGAGCAGAAATTTTCCTGGGATGATGCGTTTGAAGTGGCCTGCCAGGTGTTCTCCTACACCAACCACACGCTGATGACCGAGGCGCTGGAAACCTGGCCGGTGGATATGATCGGCAAGATCCTGCCGCGCCATCTCAGCATCATCTTTGAAATTAATGATTATTTCCTGAAAACCATTCAGGAATACTATCCGGATGACTGGGATCTGATGTCACGTATCTCAATCATTGATGAGAACAATGGCCGCAAGGTCCGTATGGCATGGCTGGCGGTGGTGGTCAGTCATAAGGTTAACGGCGTTTCTGAACTCCACTCCAACCTGATGGTGCAGTCGCTGTTTGCCGATTTTTCTCGTCTGTTCCCGGGACGTTTCTGTAATAAAACCAATGGCGTCACACCACGCCGCTGGCTGGCTCTGGCTAACCCGGCACTTTCAGAAGTACTTGATGAGGCGATTGGTCGCAACTGGCGCACCGACCTTAGCCAACTCAGCGACCTGACGCCGCAAATCGATTTCCCGGCGTTTATTGAGCAGATCGCCGATGCCAAATTTGCCAACAAAAAACGCCTGGCAGATTGGGTGGCAAAAAACCTCGATATTGTGCTGGACCCGCACGCGCTGTTTGATGTGCAAATCAAACGCATTCATGAGTACAAACGCCAGCTGCTGAACGTGTTGCACGTTATCACCCGCTACAACCGCATCAAGGCCGATCCCGATGCAGATTGGGTACCTCGGGTGAATATTTTTGCCGGTAAAGCGGCCTCCGCCTATTACATGGCGAAGCACATCATTCATCTGATCAACGATGTAGCGAAGGTGATCAACAACGATCCGCAGGTGAAAAACAAGCTGAAGGTGGTGTTTATCCCTAACTACGGGGTTAGCCTGGCGCAGATCATTATTCCGGCGGCGGATCTCTCCGAGCAGATCTCCACGGCAGGTACGGAGGCTTCCGGCACCAGTAATATGAAGTTTGCGCTCAACGGCGCGTTAACGATTGGTACGCTGGATGGGGCCAACGTCGAGATGCGCGAACATGTCGGTGCGGAGAATATCTTTATCTTCGGTAACACCACGCCGCAGGTCGAGCAGTTGCGCAAAGATGGCTACAACCCCCGTAAATACTACGAAGAGGATGAGGAGCTGCATCAGGCGCTGACGCAGATTGCCAGTGGTCTGTTTAGCCCGCAGGATCCAGGTCGCTATCGTAACCTGTTCGATGCGCTGGTGAACTTTGGCGACCACTATCAATTGCTGGCGGATTATCGCAGCTACGTGGATACCCAGGATAAGGTGGACAAACTCTATCGTCAGCCGGATGAGTGGCAACGACGTGCGGCGCTGAATATCGCTAATATGGGCTATTTTTCGGCGGATCGTACCATTCAGGAATATGCCGATGAGATCTGGCATATTTCGCCAGTGAGGTTATAACGACACGTTAATTTGTAGCGGCGCGATTCATCGCGCAAATGATTGTAGCGGCGCAATTTATTGCGCAAATGATCGTAGCGGCGCAATTTATTGCGCGTTCAAGTTACTACGGCCAAAAAGACGCGCGATAAATCGCGCCGCTACGCGTGTTATTTCAGCGTGATGCTTTTCACGATGCTGTCGGCATCGCTCTGCGCCTGCTGCTGGTTATCCGCTGGCAGGGTAATTTGCAGGGTCAGCAGTTTGCCATCGACCTTCGCCAGAATCACCGAAGACCAGGAGGTCTGGTGGTTGGCAGAAATCACCGTATCCAGCTGCTGGGCCGGTTGATCGCTCAGCGTTACCGCTTTGTTCGATACCACCTGCAACTGCGGATCGCGGTTGCGTTGCTGCTGTTCCAGACGCTGGGAGAGAGCATCCAGCGCTTCATTGGTTGGGTCACCGGCAATCACGATAATCGCGCGCGCACCGGTTTGATCGGCGTAGACATGCATGTTGGCGGATTCTGTACCCAATTTGCCGCTCTTATCCGACATCCCCGCAGGCAGGGTAAAGCTCAGTTTGCCATCCAGCAGACTCACCGTCTGGGTTGACTGGCTGGCAGTGGCGCCGTTGTCCGCCGCTGCCGCGTCATCTTTTTTCTGGTCACAGGCCGCGAGGCCAAGCACCAGCAGGCCAATGCCCGCATATTTCACTAAGTTACGCATTCTTTTCCCTATAACAAGATTCCAGTCCGCGATTATCAAATCGGAATCGGCGGTCAAAAGCAACCGCCGGTTTGTCAGGAAATCTTAGCGTGGGTGCGGCGAGGGTACTACGTAGAATTAACCGAAATTGAGCTGACGCTGGGCCGAACGCTCAGCCAGACGCTTCAGGGTTGCGTTCAGCAGTACGCCATAGGCTGGCAGGAAGAAAAGCATGCAGATCATTACCTTGAAGCTGTAATCCACCAGCGCGATTTCCACCCAGTGCTGAGCCATAAACGGGTCCGGACTTTTGTAGAAGGCGATAAAGAAGAACGCCAGCGTATCGCTGATATTACCGAGGAACATGGCTGCGCCGGGGGCAATCCACCACTGCGGCAGACGACGCAGACGGTTAAATACATGCACATCCAGAATCTGTCCCAATGCATAGGCCATAAAGCTGGCACTGGCGATACGGGCCACGAACAGGTTCACTTGCTCCAGTGACGCCCAACCCTGCCATTCGCCCTGATAAAACACGCAGGAGACGATGTAAGAGATAAACAACGCCGGCACCATCACCGCCAGAATAATGCGTCGCGCCAGTGGCGCGCCAAAAATACGCACGGTGAGATCGGTCGCGAGGAAAATAAACGGAAAGCTGAACGCACCCCAGGTGGTGTGGAAACCGAAAATGGCCACCGGCAACTGCACCAGATAGTTACTGGAAGTGATCACCAGCAGATGAAACAGCGACAGCCAGAACAGCGCATGCATGCGCTGACGCGGAGAAAAAGCGATCATGTTGAGCCTTTTTAGTGTTGGGGTGAGGGAACCCAGTACCGCAGTTTGCTGCGGTGGTTAATAAAAAATCGGCGGCATCTTATCGCGTTGTGCGATTTATGCAATGGTTAATATTAACGCAATCGTTATCGCCTTGCGCTGATGATTTAGCGCGCTAGAATGAGCGCCCTCCCTTGAAAACAGACAGAGAATCATGAGCGATCCCTTTTCCGCGCCGGACCACACCCTGGATGCCCTTGGCCTGCGCTGCCCGGAGCCGGTGATGATGGTGCGCAAAACCGTGCGCCAGATGCAGGCGGGTGAAACCCTGCTGATTATCGCCGACGATCCGGCGACCACGCGTGATATTCCCGGCTTTTGCCGTTTTATGGAGCATACGTTGCTGGCACAGCAGACGGAAAGCCTGCCGTATCAGTACCTGATCCAGAAAGGCGCGGACGCCTGAGGGCATCCGCGCGCAGCTTAACGTGAACGCAGCAACCGCAGCGCATTGGCAGTCACCAGCGCGGTGGCACCGGAATCCGCCAGCACTGCCAGCCACAAGCCGGTAAAGCCGAGTAGCGTGGTGACGAGGAACAAGGCCTTCAGCCCCAGCGCCAGCGCGATATTCTGACGGATAATGCGGCGGGTACGGCGTGCCAGCGCCACGGTGCGCGGCAGAATCGCCAGCCGGTTTTGCGTCAGGGCCGCATCGGCTGCTTCCAGTGCCACATCGGTGCCGCTGCCCATCGCAATCCCTATGGTAGCGGCTTTCATCGCCGGGGCATCATTGATGCCATCGCCAATCATTGCCAGCGATTGTTGTGCATCCAGATCGCGTACCGCAGCAACCTTGTCAGCAGGCAGCAGGCCCGCGCGATAATCAATCCGCAGGTCTGCGGCGATGGCGGCGGCGGCACGCGGATTATCACCGGTCAGCATCAGGCTGCTGACACCGAGTTGTTGTAGCGCCGCTACGGCGCTCGCGGCCTCGCTTCGCAACTTATCCTGCAACGCCAGCACACCCAGCGGGCGGGCATCCTGCAACAGCACCACCACGGTTTTGCCTTCGGCTTCAAGCTGCGCGATGGTTTGCTGCTGATCCTCAAGCAGGTTTTTCACTTCGCGCGGCGCCAGCAATTGATAGCTGATGCCCGCAATCTGCGCTGCAATGCCGCTACCGGGCAACGTACGCTGATCGCGGGCCTCGGGCAGGGAAAGCTGGCGACGGCTGGCTTCCGCGACGATAGCCATTGCCAACGGGTGACTGGAGCCAAGTTCCACCGCTGCGCCTGACGTCAGCAAGGTTTCAGGTTGGGCGTCACCAAAGGGTACCACGTCGGTCACCTGTGGCTTACCCTCGGTCAGGGTGCCGGTTTTATCAAACGCCATGATGGTGACGCGGCTGAGTCTTTCCAGCGCGGCTCCCCCTTTAATCAGCGCTCCCTGACGTGCCGCAGCGGCCAGTCCAGAGGTAATGGCTGCCGGGGTAGAGATCACCAGTGCACAGGGGCACCCAATCAGCAGCAGCGTCAAACCTTTGTAAATCCATGGCAGCCAGTCAGCGCCACCCAACAGCGGCGGCAACGTCATCACCAGCACCGCCAGCAACATAATCGCCGGGGTGTAAAGGCGGCTAAAGCGATCGATAAAACGTTCGACCGGTGCGCGGTGGCTTTCTGCTTCCTCAATCAGTTGCAGGATACGATCAATAGCGCTGTGGCCGGGTTCCGAGATCACTTGTAGCGTTACCAGACGGTCGACGCTGGTGGCTCCGGCCATCACTGTCTCACCGGGTTGGCGTGCTACCGGCAACGATTCGCCGGTCAATGCGCTTTCATCAAAGCTGGCGGCGCTGGCAAGTAACTCGCCATCGGCAGGCAAACGGCCACCCGCAGCCACTTCAATGACATCACCGGGGCGTAAATCCGCCAGTGCGACTTGTTCACGTTGTGCACCACGCACGCGGGTAGCGGTATCCGGGCGCAGCGCCATCAGCGCGGTCACACCACGACGGGCGCGAGTGGCGGCATAGGCTTCCAGCCGTTCGCCCAGCAGGAACAGCAGCAAGACCATCGCGGCTTCGGCATGGGCGCCAATCATCAGCGCACCGCCAGCGGCGAGGGTCATCAGGGTTTCGATACTGAAAGGGGAACCACTACGCAGCAGACGCCATGCGCTGCGGGCCACCGGCAGCAGGCCGACTAAGGTGGTCACAACAAACAGGCGATCGCCCCAGACCGGAGCAGCCATGCTGAGGAGCCAACTGGCGAGCATCAATAGCGCCAGCAGCAGCAATCCGGCATTTTCCCGTAAACGGCCTGGTTGGGGTTGTGGGTCGGTGGAAGTCAGGCGGAAACCGGCGTTTTTTACCGCCTGTTCAATCGCCGGACGAATATCGTTTTCGGCATCGACCACCAATTTCTCGCTGGCGAAGATGACACGGGCGTTGCGCACCTGCGGCAGTTTTTGTACGGCGGTTTCGATTTTGCGGGCGCAGCTCGGGCAATCCATCCCGGCAATTTGCCAGCGGAATTGTTGGGTGTCAGGGCCGGACCTGTCGCTCTCTTCGTCGGCGTCACCACCGCCGGGACTGCCGTTATCGCAGCAGCTACAGTTGCTGTCCGGCGTGACCGGCTGTGCGGCGGAAATCTGTAACGTCACCGGACGTGCGCGGCTAATGCCACAAAGTGGCTGCGGTTTGCTATGGCTTTTACCACAACGACAGGCGTGGGAATGTTGATGCATGTAACCTCCGGATTCAGGGACGGACAAAGGTCCGTACCCTGATGCTACACTCTGGAGTGCACTCCAGAGTCAAGCGTTGGAGCTTACTTTTTCTTCAATTGAGCCACAAAGAACGCACGATCATAAAATGACCGGCAAAGTAGCAGGCGGCAACGATGGCGCTATCCGGGCTGTAACGACGACGATAGTGGGTGATAAACCAGACGATATTCGCCAGCAGCAGCAATGCGGCACCGACCATGAGTGAGAAGCTGTAATCCGTCGGGCGGAAGAAGTAATTTTCAGCGGCCATCCAGGTCATGACCAACGTCATGCCAATAAAGGTGCACACCGGCCAGCGCAACTCTTCCAGCTTGCTCCAGATGATGGCAATCAAGAGCACGCCGATAATCAGCAGCGTTAGTGGTACCGGCCAGAAGAAGCTGATCGTCATATGCGCGGCAAAGCTGATGGTGTAGAGCAGATGTGAGAGGAAGAAAGCCCCCAGCGCATACAGCATCTGCTGGCGAGGCAACAGCGTCAGCGCATCGCCAACCAGCGTGGCGACCAGGCCGGCAAGAATCAGGTAATCGGTGGGGTTAAAGGTGGGCGCTTGCCAGGCCCAGGCCACCAGCAGCAACAGGGTGACGGGTTTAAATAACCAACGTTGCCACTGCGGGCCGCGGTAAGTTGCATCGACATAGAGCCAACCGGAAAAAAGTACGGCAAGGAAAGACCAAAGCATGTTTTCTCCCTTTTCTGGACGTGATGTCCGCCAGTCTGATGAATTTTCCCAAAAACGCGATCCCAGTGTAAGTTACCGGCGGTGAATGTGACAATCGGGCAACTCTGGTTGTATGCTTGGGCCTCTTTACCTTTCCGACATTAACGCAAAGCACGAGAGAAAACATGAGCAAACCACCGCTACTCTTTTTTATCGTTCTGGCGATTATTGCTGTTTTGGCGACCCGTCAGTTTATCAAGCAACGCCGTGAAACGGCGGTGAACGATGCTTCCCCGATCCAAACCCTGAGTGTAGAAATCAAAACCAAACGTGAGTATCCGTCACCCAATCGCCGTTCGCGCCAGCGTGAAGTGATTGCCGGGGAAGATATGCGTTATGAAGCCTGGTTTCACCCGCTGAATGGCGCGGGCGATTTCAAGCTGGTCGTCAATGCCGGGGATTATCATCAGATGGATAAGGGGGTGAAGGGCGAGCTAAAAATGCAGGGCACCCGCTTTGTGAGTTTCACTCCCCTGTAGCGGCGCGATTTATCGCGCCGCTACGTAAGAAACATTATCCTTTCGGATAATGTTTTTTCTGCCACGCCAGCAGTTCAAATACGCCAAAGAAGAAAATCTTTAATTGTGTGGCGCGTCCCAGTTTGGGCGCTTCCTTCGGCTGTGTGGCGCGCAGCAAGACCAACTGCAAACCGTGCATGATGATCATAAAGAACAGCGCCACATGCACGAAATAGCGCAGCGGCGTTGGAAATGGCTGGACCAGATTTAACAGCAAAAAGGCCCAGACGCAGATCATTAATAAACGTCCCAGATTAAGCCACATCACACATCTCCTTGTTGGCGTTGATATAAACGATAAGCGACCTGGCCGGCAATTTTCTCACGATACAGATCCCAGCAGGCGGGAACCGGAGGGGCACCATGCTCCACCTCACTTTCGACATAAATCAGCGCTTCGGCTGCCAGCCAACCGTTTTGCTCCAGCAGCGTCAGCGTCTCCAGCAACAATCCCTTACGGAATGGCGGATCGACAAACACCACATCAAAGGGTTCACCCGGCTGACTCAGCCATTGTAGCGTATTGGTCTGTACCACTTTGCCATTGCTGGCGCGCAGCGTTTGCAGATTTTGCATCAATTGCTGTGCTACCGGACGCTCCAGCTCCAACAGGGTGGCAGAGCCGGCAAAACGCGACAGCGCTTCCAAACCGAGCGCACCGCTGCCAGCAAAGCAATCCAGGCAGCGTGCCTGCTGAATGTCCGGGGCTAGCCAGTTAAACAAGGTTTCGCGTACCCGGTCGGTGGTCGGGCGCAGGCCCGCGCTGTCGGGCACCGGCAATTTACGACCACGCCATTGACCGCCAATGATGCGGATCTGACCAGCAGCGCCGCTGCTGCGGGGGGATTTACTCATTTTGCTCACAACTCGTCATAATTTGTTGCGTAGTTTAACGGGCGTGGAAGGCAGAAGAAACGTAAAAAAGGGTGCTGTGGTGCGCTGGCTGGAAAGTGTTAGACTAGTGAGTTGGTATGGCGCGTGTAATTCACTGATTTTTACGCGGCTAAAGCCTTCAAATTGAATTTTTTATCCCCTGGGAACAGCGTGCTACCGGGAATAAGCCATCGAGGAGTGTGGTTACACAATGGCAAAAGAGAAAAAACGCGGCTTTTTTTCCTGGCTGGGCTTTGGCAAAGAAGAAGAGACGCAACAGCCTGCCGAAGAGCAGCAACAACCCGCTGAGGTGGCGCAGGAGCCAGCCGTTGAAGAGAGCGCGTTAGATCGCGCCGAAGCGCAGGCGGAAGAAACCGTTGCCGTCACCGAGCAGGTGGCCGAGCAGCAGGCTGAAGCGCCGGACGTTGTCGTCGCCGAAGAAGTCCTGCCAGAAACCCAGCAGCCACCTGAAGTTGAGCCGGTTGCCGAGGCCGAGCAGGACGAAGAAGACACCGCGCTGAGCGATGAAGAACTCGAAGCGCTGGCGCTGGCGGAAGAAGCGCCAGAAGCGGAGCTGGAAGTCGAGCCGGAAGTCGCGCAGGATACCGTCAGCGATCTGCCGCTGGCCGCTGCGCCATTGGTGGCGCAGGAGCAGGAACGTCCAACCAAAGAGGGCTTCTTTGCCCGTCTGAAACGTAGCCTGGTAAAAACGCGTGCCAATCTTGGTTCCGGGTTCATCAGCCTGTTCCGTGGCAAGAAAATCGATGACGATCTGTTTGAGGAACTGGAAGAGCAGCTGTTGATTGCTGACGTTGGTGTTGAAACCACGCGTCGCATCATCACCAATCTGACGCAGCAGGCAGACCGTAAACAATTACGGGATGCCGAAGCGCTGTATGGTTTGCTGAAAGCGGAAATGGCCGGAATTCTCGATAAAGTCGATGCTCCGCTGGATGTATCAGGCAAAACGCCGTTTGTCATCCTGATGGTTGGCGTCAACGGCGTGGGTAAAACCACCACCATCGGTAAGCTGGCGCGCCAGTATCAGGCCGAAGGCAAATCCGTGATGCTGGCGGCGGGCGATACCTTCCGTGCGGCTGCGGTTGAGCAGTTGCAGGTCTGGGGTCAGCGCAACAACATCCCGGTTATCGCCCAGCACACCGGTGCGGATTCCGCATCCGTGATCTTTGACGCCATTCAGGCGGCGAAAGCGCGTAATGTCGATGTGTTGATCGCCGATACCGCCGGACGTCTGCAAAACAAATCGCACCTGATGGAAGAGTTAAAGAAAATCACCCGCGTGATGAAGAAACTGGATGAAGATGCGCCGCATGAAGTGATGCTGACCATTGACGCCAGCACCGGGCAGAACGCCATCAGCCAGGCGAAACTGTTCCATGAAGCGGTGGGCCTGACTGGCATCACCCTGACAAAACTGGATGGCACTGCGAAAGGTGGTGTGATCTTCTCGGTTGCCGATCAGTTTGGCATTCCGATTCGCTATATCGGTGTCGGGGAAGGCATCGAGGATTTACGGCCGTTTAAGGCCGCAGACTTTATTGAGGCACTGTTTGCCCGAGAGGACTAATTGGGATGATTCGCTTTGAAGAGGTCAGTAAGGCATATCTGGGCGGACGTCAGGCGCTCCAGGGGGTGGATTTTCATCTGCGCCCCGGTGAAATGGCGTTTCTGACCGGCCACTCTGGCGCGGGGAAAAGTACCTTACTGAAGCTGATTTGTGGTATTGAGCGCCCGAGCGCCGGGAAAATCTGGTTCAGTGGGCACGACATCTCCCGGCTGCGGAATAGCGAAGTGCCTTTTTTGCGTCGTCAGATTGGCATGATCTTCCAGGATCACCATCTGCTGATGGACCGTTCGGTGTATGACAACGTGGCGATCCCGCTGATCATCTCGGGAGCCAGCGGTGAGGATATTCGTCGTCGCGTCTCTGCGGCACTGGATAAAGTGGGCCTGCTCGACAAAGCGAAAAGTTTCCCGATTCAGCTCTCTGGTGGTGAACAGCAGCGCGTCGGCATTGCGCGCGCGGTGGTGAATAAACCCGCCGTACTGCTGGCGGATGAACCAACCGGCAACCTTGATGAAGCGTTGTCGGAAGATATTCTGCGCCTGTTTGAAGAGTTCAACCGCGTTGGTGTGACGGTGCTGATGGCTACCCATGATATGGGCCTGATTGCCCGTCGTAACTATCGCATGATGACGCTTAATCAGGGACGCCTGCACGGAGGCCATGATGGTCAATAAACGCAATAAGCGCACACCGGCGCCGAAAGCGAAACAGCCTTCAAAAAGCAAAGCGCTGAAGGGTGGCTGGCAGGAGCAGTGGCGCTATGCGCTGCGCGGCACGGTGTCTGATATGTGGCGTCAGCCGTTGGCGACGTTGCTGACGGTAATGGTGATTGCCATCTCGCTGACGCTGCCGAGCGTCTGCTATATGGTGTGGAAAAACGTCAGCCAGGCGGCAACCCAGTGGTATCCGGCTCCGCAGCTGACGGTGTATCTCTCCAAAACGCTGGATGACAGCGCGGCGGAAAACGTCACCGCGCAGCTGAAGCAGTTGGACGGCGTGAAGAACGTAGACTATCTGACGCGGGAAGAGGCGCTGAACGAATTCCGCAACTGGTCCGGTTTTGGCGGCGCGATGGATATGCTGGAGCAGAATCCGTTGCCAGCTGTGGCGATTATCACGCCGAATCTGAATTTCCAGAGCGCCGATACACTGGCGAGCCTGCGTGATCGGGTGTCCAAAGTGCAGGGCGTCGATGAAGTGCGCATGGATGACAGTTGGTTTGCCCGTCTGGCGGCGTTGTCCGGGCTGGTAGGGCAAATTGCGGAGATCATTGGTCTGTTAATGGTTATCGCGGTATTCCTGGTGATTGGCAACAGCGTGCGTCTCAGCATCTTTGCGCGCCGCGATACCATTAACGTTCAGAAATTGCTGGGTGCGACTGACGGCTTTATCCTGCGCCCGTTCCTGTATGGCGGGGCGATGTTGGGTTTAAGTGGCGCGGTGTTATCGCTGATTTTGTCTGAAGTGCTGGTACTGCGTCTGCAATCGGTGGTCGCGCAGGTGGCGCAGGTATTCGGCACCAGCTTTGATCTGGAAGGATTTTCCTGGGATGAAGCGCTGCTGCTGTTGTTAATTGCTGCCATCATCGGCTGGATTGCTGCCTGGCTGGCAACGGTTCAACATTTACGCCGATTTACGCCCCAGTAAACGCCTGACACATTTTTTTGGTATAATAGTCCTCTGCTGCCGACAATCGGGCGCAGAGGATTTTTTCTCCGCTTCCCTTCCTGTCATCTGTGTGTAAAATATTCACTGTTACGATGGAACTTGTGGATAACTTTGATCTCTAAGTTCGGGTAGCACAGATTGCTTTCGGATTTCCCGCGACGTTGACTTAATGTATCGTCTGCTCATGGGAACGTGCAGCAATATTCCACTGAATTTGTGAGGGTTTGAATGACCAAAGAAATGCAAACTTTAGCTATTGCTCCTCTTGGTAACCTGGAATCGTATATTCGGGCTGCCAACGTCTGGCCGATGCTGTCGGCAGAAGAGGAAAAAGCGCTGGCTGAACGGCTGCATTACCAGGGCGATCTGGATGCGGCTAAGACGCTGATCCTGTCTCATCTGCGCTTTGTTGTTCATATCGCTCGTAACTATTCCGGTTACGGCTTGCCACAGGCAGACCTGATTCAGGAAGGGAACATCGGCCTGATGAAGGCGGTGCGTCGCTTCAATCCTGAAGTGGGTGTGCGTCTGGTGTCGTTTGCCGTGCACTGGATTAAAGCTGAGATTCACGAATACGTGCTGCGTAACTGGCGTATTGTGAAGGTCGCTACCACTAAAGCGCAGCGTAAGCTGTTCTTTAACCTGCGTAAAACCAAGCAGCGTCTGGGCTGGTTTAACCAGGACGAAGTCGAGATGGTAGCGCGCGAGCTGGGCGTGAGCAGCAAAGATGTGCGTGAAATGGAATCGCGCATGGCGGCACAGGATATGACTTTCGACATGTCGTCTGACGACGAAAACGGCGAAAGCAAAACCATGGCCCCGGTGCTGTATCTCCAGGATAAAACGTCTGACTTTGCTGATGGCATTGAAGAGGACAACTGGGATGCACACGCCGCCGATAAACTGACCGACGCGATGCAGGGCCTGGACGAGCGTAGTCAGCACATCATCCGTGCGCGCTGGCTGGATGAAGAGAACAAAACCACCTTGCAGGAACTGGCCGACCAATACGGCGTTTCCGCAGAGCGTGTACGCCAGCTGGAAAAGAACGCCATGAAGAAATTACGTATGGCGATTGAAGCCTGATAAAAGCACATAACCTGTAGCGGCGCGAGAAATCGCGCCGCTACGTTTTTATCGTGTCCAGCCATCACCCTGCGCGCGAAAGCCGCAAGCCTGCATAAACGCAGCACGAACGTCCTGTTCATCAGCGCCGTCATCGGCCACCCACCACTCAGCCAGCGCGCTGTTCTGCGCCAGCGTCTCCTCCAGCAAATATTTCCCCACGCCGCGACGACGCGTCACTTCCCGCACCTGAAGCTGGGTAATTTTTCCCTGCGCGCCCTGAATGGTCAGTTGCAGTGCCGCCAGCAGACGATCATTAAAGCGCGCGGCATACATCCGCTGCGTCTCGCTCAGCTGGGCTTCCAGCTGTGAAATATCGATTTCCGGCCAGACTTTGGTCAGGTCGATTCGATCCTGCGTCGTCAACGATGTTAAGCGCTGAATAGTGAGCTTCATTCCCCGTACCTGTACTAGTGCAAAGGGCATAGTGTAGCGAATTTAGACAGTCAGAGCGCTGTCACTTTTTTTTGATGAAAATAGGTCAAACAACAGCCTGTTTGCCAGGATGATAGTTGAACAGAGTGATGGTTGGTTAAATAGCCAGCATAATTAGCTGGCAAGTCGGCTAAAATACGGCCATAACAACCAGACGATTCTGCTGTTCAACCCAGCTATAACTGAATATGTCAGTTGATTTACAGAAGAAACTTCCTGTTTAATAACCTGAAAAATAAAGCCTTATTACCAATAAATGCCAGAAAAGTGCGCTAACTCATTATTCCAGAATCAGTTTTCCTCTTTCACTGGCAGAAAATAATCCAACTCACAACAGACACGACATAACAGATGGGGAAGTTCGCATGAAAATGAGTAAAGGACGCGCATTATTGGCGGGCTGCGTCGCGCTGGCGATGAGCCATGCGGCGCTGGCAAAAGACATCAAAATTGCCATCGTCGGCGCAGCAACCGGTCCGGTAGCCCAATACGGCGACATGCAATTTACCGGTGCGGCACAGGCCATTAAAGACATCAATGCCAAAGGCGGTGTCAACGGCGATAAACTGGTTGGCGTGGAATATGACGATGCCTGCGACCCGAAACAAGCGGTAGCGGTTGCCAACAAAGTTGTGAACGATGGCATCAAATACGTTATCGGTCACCTCTGCTCCTCTTCTACCCAGCCGGCGTCTGATATCTATAACGACGAAGGCGTGCTGATGATCACCCCGGCAGCCACCGCACCGGAACTGACCGCGCGTGGTTATGCTGACGTGATGCGCACCACCGGCCTCGACTCCGATCAGGGCCCGACGGCGGCAAACTACATCCTCGATACCATCAAACCAAAACGTATCGCTGTGGTGCATGACAAGCAGCAATACGGCCAGGGTCTGGCGGAGTCGGTGCAGAAAACCCTGAAAGCCAAAGGCGGCAACGTGGTGCTGTTCGAAGGTATCACCGCTGGCGATAAAGATTTCTCTACCCTGATTGCGCGTCTGAAGAAAGACAACGTCGACTTCGTTTACTACGGTGGTTACTACCCGGAGCTGGGTCAGATTCTGCGCCAGGCAAAAGCCGCGGGCCTGAACGCGGGCTTTATGGGACCGGAAGGGGTGGGCAACGCCTCACTGTCTAACATTGCCGGTGATGCATCTGAAGGTCTGTACGTGACCCTGCCGAAGCGTTATGACCAGCTGCCGGACAACAAAGCGATTGTTGACGCCATCAAAGCCAACACCGCACCGAACCGCAAAGATCCGACCGGTCCGTTCGTCTGGACCACCTATGCCGCGATTCAGTCGCTGGTGGCCGGTATCGAGCGCAGCAAGAGCGACGAGCCTGATGCGATTGCCAAGAACCTGAAAGAAGGCGCACCGGTTCCGACCGTGATGGGCAACCTGAGCTGGGACCAGAAAGGTGACCTGAAAGGCTTCGAATTCGGCATCTTCAAATGGCATAAAGACGGCTCATCAACCGCGATCAAGTAATCGTTGCATCCAGCACGATCGCAGGGGCGGCCTTCAGGCCGCCCTTAATCAAACCGGTTAATTTACCGCCAGTCGCGGTAACGATTTACCATCACGGACGTGTTTCTAAGGTACTTGTTATGTCCGAGCAGTTCCTCTATTTCCTCCAGCAGATGTTCAACGGAGTGACCCTGGGCAGCACCTACGCGCTGATCGCCATTGGGTACACGATGGTTTACGGCATTATCGGCATGATCAACTTCGCCCACGGCGAGGTGTACATGATCGGTAGCTATGTCTCCTTTATCGTCATCGCCGCGCTAATGATGATGGGCATCGACACCACCTGGCTGATGATTGCCGCCGGTTTTGTCATGGCGATCATTATCTCCAGCGCCTACGGCTGGAGTATCGAACGTGTGGCGTATAAGCCGGTGCGTTCCTCCAAGCGCCTGATCGCGCTGATCTCCGCCATCGGGATGTCGATCTTCCTGCAAAACTACGTCAGCCTGACGCAAGGTTCGCGCGATCTCGCGCTGCCGAGCTTGATCACCGGGCAATGGACCTTGGGTGAAAGCAACGGCTTTGCCGCCACGCTCTCCACCATGCAGTTGATGATTTGGGTTGTGACCTTTATCGCCATGTTGGCACTGACGGTATTTATCCGTTATTCACGTATGGGGCGCGCCTGCCGCGCCTGTGCAGAAGACCTGAAAATGGCCAGCCTGCTGGGTATCAATACCGATCGCGTGATTTCACTGACCTTTGTGATTGGTGCGGCGATGGCGGCAGTGGCTGGCGTACTGCTGGGGCAGTTCTACGGTTCCATCAACCCGTTTATCGGCTTTATGGCCGGGATGAAAGCCTTCACTGCCGCAGTACTGGGCGGGATCGGCAGCATTCCGGGGGCGATGATTGGTGGTCTGGTGCTGGGCATTGCCGAAGCATTGACCTCGGCCTATCTCTCTACCGAATATAAAGATGTGGTCTCCTTTGCGTTGCTGATTGTCGTGCTGCTGGTGATGCCAACCGGCATTCTTGGCCGTCCGGAGGTGGAAAAAGTATGAAGCGCCTCGGACTGGTTAATGCCGTTATCTCTACGGTGATGTTGCTGGTGCTTGCCACCTTCTTTATGGGTATGCGCCTTGATCTTGATGGCACCAAACTGGTGGTATCGAACGCCGGAACGGTGCGCTGGAACTGGATTTTTGTCGGTTGCGGCGTGGTATTCCTGTTCCAGTTGCTGCGTCCGTTATTCCACGGCAAATTCAAACGCAGCGGCAATGGCCTGGTGCTGCCGGGCTTTGATGGTTCAACGCCGAAGCAGAAGCTGGTGATGGTGTTGATGATCGTGGCTGCGGTGATCTGGCCGTTCCTGGTTTCGCGCGGTAGCGTGGATATCGCCACCCTGACGCTGATCTACGTGATGTTGGGCCTCGGCCTTAACGTGGTGGTGGGCTTGTCGGGCCTGCTGGTGCTGGGCTACGGCGGCTTCTATGCCATCGGTGCCTATACCTTCGCCTTGCTGAACCACTACTACGGTTTTGGCTTCTGGCAGAGCCTGCCGCTGGCGGGTCTGGTGGCCGGGGCGTTCGGCTTACTGCTCGGTTTCCCGGTGCTGCGTCTGCGTGGTGACTATCTGGCGATTGTCACCCTCGGCTTTGGCGAAATCGTCCGTATCCTGCTGCTGAACAACACCTCGATTACCGGCGGTCCAAACGGTATCGCGCAGATCCCGAAACCGACCCTCTTCGGCCTGGAGTTTGGTCGCAAGGTCAGCGAGGGCGGCTGGGGCACCTTCCACGAGGTGTTCGGCATGAAATATGATCCCAATGACCGCGTGATTTTCCTCTACCTGGTGGCGCTGCTGCTGGTAGTGCTGACGCTGATTATCATCAACCGCCTGCTGCGTATGCCGCTGGGCCGTGCCTGGGAAGCGCTGCGCGAAGATGAAATCGCCTGCCGTTCCCTTGGTCTTAGCCCGACGCGTATCAAGCTGACGGCGTTTACCATCAGCGCGGCCTTTGCCGGTTTTGCCGGTACGCTGTTTGCTGCGCGCCAGGGCTTTGTCAGCCCGGAATCCTTCACCTTTGTCGAGTCGGCGTTTGTGTTGGCGATTGTGGTGCTGGGGGGCATGGGCTCGCAGTTTGCGGTGATCCTCGCCGCCGTGTTGCTGGTGGTATCGCGTGAGCTGATGCGTGACCTCAACGAATACAGCATGCTGGTACTGGGTGGCTTAATGGTGCTGATGATGATTTGGCGACCGCAGGGGCTGCTGCCGATGAAGCGTCCGCAGCTGAAACTGAAACAGGGTAAAGCAGGAGAGCAGGCATGAGTCAGCCTTTATTAGCCGTAGAAGGCCTGATGATGCGTTTTGGTGGCCTGCTGGCAGTCAACAACGTGGCGCTGGAACTGCGTGAGCAGGAAATCGTTTCGTTGATTGGTCCAAACGGCGCGGGTAAAACCACGGTGTTCAACTGCCTGACCGGTTTCTACAAACCCACTGGCGGCAGCATCAAACTGCGCGATCAAAATCTGGCCGGCTTACCGGGGCAGAAAATTGCACGGATGGGCATTGTGCGTACCTTCCAGCATGTGCGCCTGTTTCGTGAGATGACGGTGATTGAAAACCTGCTGGTGGCGCAACATCAGCATCTGAAAAGCGGCGTATTCTCCGGGTTATTCAAAACACCGGCGTTCCGCAAAGGCGAAAGCGAAGCACTGGATCGCGCCGCCACCTGGCTGGAGCGTATCGGCCTGCTGGAGCTGGCGAACCGTCAGGCGGGTAACCTTGCTTATGGTCAGCAACGTCGTCTGGAGATCGCGCGCTGTATGGTCACGCGCCCGGAAATCCTGATGCTGGATGAACCGGCGGCCGGTCTGAACCCGAAAGAAACGCACGAACTGGACGAACTGATTGCCGAACTGCGCGGTACGCATAAGGTGTCGGTGTTGTTGATCGAACATGATATGAAGCTGGTGATGGGCATTTCTGACCGTATTTACGTGGTCAATCAGGGAACGCCGCTGGCCAACGGCACGCCGGAAGAGATTCGTAATAACCCGGACGTGATCCGTGCCTATTTAGGAGAGGCGTAATATGGCCAACCCAATGTTAACCATTGAAAACGTCAGCGCCCATTACGGTAAAATCCAGGCGCTGCATAACGTCAGCCTGTATATCAATCAGGGCGAAATTGTCACCCTGATTGGTGCCAACGGTGCAGGCAAAACTACGCTGCTCGGTACGCTGTGTGGCGAGCCGCGTGCAACCGCAGGCACCATTACGTTTGATGGCAAAACCATTACCGATTGGCAAACCGCACGCATCATGCGTGAGGCGATCGCCATTGTCCCGGAAGGGCGTCGGGTGTTTTCGCGCATGACGGTGGAAGAGAATCTGGCGATGGGGGGCTTCTTTGCCAGCCGTAGCCAGTATCAGGAGCGTATTGAGCGCGTCTATGATCTGTTCCCGCGTCTGGCGGAGCGTAAGGTGCAACGTGCCGGTACCATGTCCGGTGGTGAGCAGCAGATGCTGGCGATTGGCCGTGCGCTGATGAGCCAGCCGCGTCTGCTGTTGCTGGACGAGCCATCGCTCGGCCTGGCACCGATTATCATTCAGCAGATTTTCGACACCATCGAGCAACTGCGTAAAGAAGGGATGACCATCTTCCTTGTCGAGCAGAACGCCAACCAGGCGCTGAAACTGGCCGACCGTGGCTACGTGCTGGAGAACGGGCATGTGGTGCTGGAGGATACTGGCGAAGCGCTGTTGTCCAACGAGGCCGTAAGAAGCGCCTATTTAGGTGCCTGAGTGCCCTCACCCTAACCCTCTCCCGCGAGCGGGAGAGGGAATCGATCGAGCCAAACTTATATATTGCACGTCTCCTTCTCCCGCTTGCGGGAGAAGGTCGGGATGAGGGCAACAAGCTGCACTCAGCCTTGTCACATTCCCGTCATTAACCTGTTATTTTTCCGTCATTTTCCCGTGTCATGTTACTTCGCGAACAAAAAATGCGTGATTTCGCGCGTACCTACATGCACAGGAAAACATTATGTCCGCTTTTACGCTTCGTCCCCGCCTGATGAGTGCCCTGCTCGGTCTGATGCTCAGTGGTCATGCACTGGCTGCCACCGAAATTCCTTTCTGGCACTCTATGGAAGGCGAGTTAGGCAAAGAAGTTGATTCTCTGGCACAACGTTTTAACCAGGCTCACCCAGACTACAAAATCGTCCCGGTCTACAAAGGCAACTATGAACAAAGCCTGGCGGCGGGGATTGCCGCTGTGCGTACCGGTAAAGCACCGGCCATTTTGCAGGTGTATGAAGTGGGTACTGCCACCATGATGGCGTCCAAAGCCATTGTGCCGGTGCATCAGGTGTTCCAGGATGCCGGAATCGCCTTTGATGAAAAACAGTTCGTCCCCACTGTCGCAGGTTACTACAGCGATTCCAGCGGCCATTTAATCTCTCAGCCGTTCAACAGCTCCACCCCGGTGCTGTACTACAACAAAGACGCCTTCAAAAAAGCCGGTCTGAACCCGGATCAGCCACCAAAAACCTGGCAGGAACTGGCAAAAGACGCCGATGCGCTGCGTAAAGCGGGCCTGACCTGCGGTTACGCCAGCGGCTGGCAGGGCTGGATTCAGATTGAAAACTTCAGCGCCTGGCACGGCTTGCCGGTGGCGACCAAAAACAACGGTTTTGACGGCACAGACGCTGAGCTGGAGTTCAACAAGCCGGTGCAGGTTCGTCACATCCAGATGCTGGAAGACATGAACAAGAAGGGTGATTTCACCTACTTTGGCCGTAAAGATGAATCCACCGCGAAGTTCTACAACGGCGATTGCGGCATCACCACCGCGTCTTCCGGTTCACTGGCGGATATCAAACACTACGCCAAATTCAACTTTGGTGTCGGCATGATGCCGTATGACGCAACCGTGCCGAATGCACCGCAGAATGCCATCATCGGTGGTGCCAGCCTGTGGGTGATGAAGGGCAAAGATGCCAACACTTACAAAGGTGTGGCGGAGTTTATGCAGTTCCTGGCGCAACCGGCAATCGCCGCCGAGTGGCACCAGAAAACCGGTTATCTGCCAATCACCACCGCAGCTTATGAGCTGACCAAACAGCAGGGCTTCTACGACAAGAACCCGGGTGCCGATATCGCGACGCGCCAGATGCTGAACAAAGATCCGCTGCCGTTCACCAAAGGGATGCGTCTGGGCAATATGCCGCAGATTCGCACCATAGTGGACGAGGAGCTGGAAAGCGTGTGGACCGGCAAACAATCGCCGCAGGCAGCGCTGGATAACTCAGTTAAACGCGGAAACGAACTGCTGCGCCGTTTTGAGCAGCAGGTGAAGTAACCCGCCGTAACGGGGCAGGCCGCGTGTCTGCCCCGATCTTTTTGCCTGAACGAGTCCGTTATGTCCTCATCATCACGCCCGGTTTTCCGCTCCCGTTTGTTGCCCTATCTGCTGGTACTGCCACAGCTGGTGATCACCGCCATCTTCTTTCTGTGGCCAGCCGGTGAAGCGCTGTGGTACTCACTGCAAAGCCTTGATCCCTTTGGTATCTCCAGCACTTTTGTTGGGCTGGATAACTTCAGACGGTTGTTCAGTGATGAGTACTACCTGGCCTCGTTCTGGACCACCATTGAATTCAGCGCGCTGGTCACGGTGTGCGGCATGTTGTTTTCCCTGCTGCTGGCGGCGCTGGTGGATTATGTGGTGCGGCTGAAAAAACTCTACCAAACCTTGCTGCTGCTGCCGTATGCAGTGGCCCCGGTGGTCGCGGCAGTGCTGTGGATGTTCCTGTTTAATCCCGGACTCGGCCTGTTCAGCCATCTCCTTAACCAGATCGGTTACAACTGGAACTACGCGCAAAACAGCGGCCAGGCGATGTTCCTGATCGTGCTGGCATCGATCTGGCAGCAGATGAGCTACAACTTCCTGTTTTTCTTTGCGGCGCTGCAATCGATCCCTAAATCGCTGGTGGAAGCAGCGGCGATTGACGGTGCCGGACCGGTACGGCGTTTCTTTAACCTGTCGCTGCCGTTGATCACCCCGGTGAGTTTCTTCCTGCTGGTGGTCAACCTGGTCTATGCCTTCTTCGACACCTTCCCGGTGATCGATGCCGCCACTGGCGGTGGGCCGGTACAGGCGACCACCACGCTTATCTACAAAATTTATCGCGAAGGATTTACCGGGCTGGATCTCTCCTCGTCGGCAGCGCAATCGGTGGTGCTGATGTTGCTGGTGATTGGTCTGACTATCCTGCAATTCCGCTTTGTCGAGCGTAAGGTGCAATACCAATGATTGAGAACCGACGCGGGCTGGATATCTTCAGCCACACGCTGCTGGTGCTGGGCGTACTGACGATCCTGTTTCCGCTGTATGTCGCCTTTGTCGCGGCAACGCTGGACAACAACGCGGTCTATCAGGTACCGATGACGCTGATCCCCGGCACCCACCTGTGGGACAACATCGCGCGCATCTGGACGCAGGGCGTTAACGGCAGTGGCCCGGCATTTGGCCTGATGCTGTTCAACAGCCTGGTGATGGCGCTGAGTATCACCGTGGGCAAAATCGCCGTCTCGATGCTGTCGGCATTTGCGCTGGTGTGGTTTCGCTTTCCGCTGCGCTCGCTGTTTTTCTGGCTGATTTTCATCACCCTGATGCTGCCGGTGGAAGTGCGAATCTTCCCGACGGTGGAGGTGATTGCGACACTGCATATGCTCGACAGCTACAGCGGTCTGACGTTGCCGCTGATGGCCTCGGCCACCGCCACCTTCCTGTTTCGCCAGTTCTTTATGTCGCTACCGGATGAGTTGATTGAAGCGGCACGCATCGACGGCGCCAGTCCACTGCGCTTCTTCTGGGACATCGTGTTGCCGCTGTCGAAAACCAATCTGGCCGCGCTGTTTGTCATTACCTTCATCTACGGCTGGAACCAGTATCTGTGGCCGCTGCTGATCATCAATGATGCCAGCCTCGGCACAGCCGTGGCCGGGGTGAGAAGTATGATCAATACCAGCGGCGGTCCGACGCAGTGGAATGAAGTGATGGCGGCAATGTTATTAACCCTGATCCCACCGGTGGTGGTGGTTTTAGTCATGCAGCGTGCCTTTGTGCGTGGCCTGGTGGAGAGTGAAAAATAAAATGGCAGGCGTAACCCTTCAGACCGTCACCAAATCGTATGACGGCAAAAATCAGATCATTCAGCCGCTGAATATCACCATCAACGATGGCGAGTTTATGGTGATGGTCGGGCCTTCCGGCTGCGGTAAATCCACGCTGCTGCGTATGGTGGCCGGGCTGGAGCGCGTCAGCTCTGGCGATATCTATATTGACGACCAACGTGTTACCGATTTGGAGCCGAAAGATCGTGGTATCGCGATGGTGTTCCAGAACTACGCGCTCTACCCACATATGACGGTAGAAGAGAACATGGCCTATGGCCTGAAAATCCGTGGTATGGGCAAAGAACAGATTCGCCAGCGCGTACTGGAAGCGGCGCGTAGCCTCGAACTGGATCATCTGCTGACCCGTCGCCCGCGTGAGTTATCCGGCGGTCAACGCCAGCGTGTGGCGATGGGGCGCGCCATCGTGCGTGAACCGGCGGTGTTCCTGTTTGATGAACCGTTGTCAAACCTTGATGCCCGCCTGCGCGTGCAGATGCGGCTGGAGCTGCAACAGCTGCACCGTCGTCTGCAAACCACCAGCCTGTACGTGACGCATGACCAGGTTGAGGCGATGACGCTGGCACAGCGCGTGATGGTAATGAACAAAGGCATTGTCGAGCAGGTGGGCACGCCGGTTGAGGTGTACGAACGCCCGGCCAGCCAGTTTGTCGCCGCTTTTATCGGCGCACCGGCGATGAACTTGCTGCCGGGGCAGATCAACAGCGACGGCACCCGTTTTACTCTCGATGCCCTGCATGCGCTGCCGCTGGCGGAAAGCAAGGCGAAGTGGGCCAATCGGCCACTGACGCTGGGCATTCGCCCTGAGCATATCCAGCTAACAAGCCGAGAGGCGGGGGGGATTCCGTTGGTGGTGGAGACACTGGAAATGCTCGGTGCTGATAATCTGGCGCATGGTCGTATCGGTGAGGCGCGATTGGTGGTACGTTTGCCGCACAGCGAACGCCCGCCGGCGGGCAGCAGCCTATGGCTGCATTTGCCGTCGGAGGCGTTACATTTCTTCGATTCAACTCATGGAAAGCGTCTGGAATGAGTAAGCACAACTGGCCGTATCCGCACATCGTCGCCCATCGTGGCGGCGGTAAACTGGCCCCGGAAAACACCCTCGCCGCCATTGATGTGGGGGCGCATTATCACCACCAAATGATTGAGTTTGACGCCAAACTCTCAGACGATCGCCAGATTTTCCTGCTGCACGATGACACCCTCGATCGCACCAGCAACGGCTGGGGCGTGGCGGGCGATTTGCCGTGGGATAAGCTGGCGCAACTGGATGCCGGTAGCTGGTTCAGCAACAAATTTGCCGGTGAGCCGCTGGCGCTGCTGAGTGACGTGGCCGCGCGCTGCCGTCAGCATCAGATGATGGCGAATATTGAGATCAAACCGACCACTGGCAAAGAGGTGGAGACGGGGCGCGATGTGGCGTTAGCCGCGCGTGAATTGTGGCAGGGGCAAACTGCGCCGCTGCTCTCTTCCTTCTCGTATCAGGCGCTGGAAGCCGCCATGCAGGCGGTGCCAGAGCTGCCGCGCGGCTTGCTGCTGGATAGCTGGCATGATGACTGGCAAGCGCTGACCTCAAGCCTGGATTGCGTCTCCATTCACCTCAACCACAAATTGCTGAATGCCGAGCGCACCGCGCAGTTGAAAGCGGCAGGTCTGCATATCCTGGTTTACACCGTGAATCAGCCCGAGCGGGCGCGCGAGCTGCTGGGGTGGGGCGTCGATGCGATCTGTACCGACTGCATCGACATTATTGGTCCCGACTTCCGTTAATTGGTCTTCTGCTGGCCCGGCTGCGTTTTGATGATGCGCTGCTGGGCGCTATCGCGATGTTCCTGCATTTTGCGCTGTAAATCCTGTTTCTGCTGTTGCTGATCCTGTTGCAGCTTCAGTTTCTCCTGCTGCTGCTGGATTTGCATCTGCGTCTGCATCCGTTGCTGGCTTGGGTTGTAGCCCGGTTTAAAGGGTTCGTTGGTGTTATTCAGCATATTCGCCATGCTGCTTAACGGCAGCAGGGCAGCGAAAACAATCAGCCATTTTTTCATGATCACTCCTCCATTGATGCCGCGGTGCTGTGTGTCTGGCGTAACCGCAGCAACCATAAGTTTATGCGATATTAAAAAGGGCCAATCCAGGAGTGCACCTAATTTGAGTTAGCTGCTAATCTTTTTCAGTGTTTGTAAACACTTGCGTCAATGTAAACAATTATAAACAACTGAAAAGGATGGTAGTGGCATGCGGATACAAGGCAGTGTACGCCAGCTCGGCTGGGCGTTGTTGATGAGTTTTACCGTGGTGCAGGGGGGACAGGCGGCACCAAACAGCGCACCTCCCGTCTCTTATGGCGTGGATAGCGATACCTTCCATCCGGTGAAGGCGAAACATGGCATGGTGGCCTCGGTGGATGCGACCGCCACTGACGTGGGCGTGGAGATTCTCAAACAGGGCGGCAATGCGGTGGATGCCGCGGTCGCGGTCGGCTTCGCGCTGGCGGTGACCCATCCACAGGCCGGAAACCTCGGTGGTGGCGGATTTATGTTGCTGCGTACCGCCTCCGGGCAGACCACCGCCATCGATTTCCGCGAAATGGCTCCGGCGCGTGCCTCGCGCGATATGTTCCTTGATAAACAAGGCAACGCCGACAGTAAGTTATCACTCACTTCCCATCTGGCATCGGGTACGCCAGGCACGGTGGCGGGTTTTGCGCTGGCCGCTCATAAATATGGCACGCTGCCGTTAAGCACCTTGCTGGCCCCGGCAATCAAACTGGCGCGGAACGGCATCATTGTTAACGATGCGCTGGCGGATGACCTCGCCACCTATGGCAAAGAAAACCTGATCAATCACGACAACAGCCGGGCCATTTTCTACAAAGCCGACGGCCAGCCTTATCAGAAGGGCGATCGTCTGGTGCAGAAAAACCTCGCGCATAGTCTGCAACTGATTGCGCAACAGGGGCCGGATGCCTTCTACAAAGGCAAAATTGCCGACGAAATCGCCGGTGAGATGGCACAACATGGTGGTCTGATTGGCAAAGCTGATTTGGCAGCCTATCGCGCCGTTGAGCGCAAACCGGTCAGCGGCAGCTATCGCGGCTATCAGGTCTTCTCAATGCCACCGCCGTCATCAGGCGGCATTCATATCATCGAAATCCTTAATATCCTGGAAAACTTCGATTTGGCGAAGATGGGCTTTGGTAGCGCCGATGCGATGCAGGTGATGGCCGAGGCAGAAAAATACGCCTATGCCGACCGCTCGGAATATCTCGGTGACCCGGATTTTGTGAAGGTGCCGCAGCAGGCGTTGACCAGCAAAGCTTACGCGAAATCGCTGGCGCAGCAGATTGATGTCAACAAGGCGCGCCCGTCGAGCGAAATCAAACCGGGCAAGCTGGAGCCGTACGAGAGCAATCAAACTACCCATTTCTCCGTGGTGGATAAGGACGGCAATGCGGTGGCGGTGACCTACACGCTGAATACCTACTTCGGTAGCGGCATTGTGGCCGGGCAGAGCGGTATCCTGATGAACAACGAGATGGATGACTTCTCCGCTAAACCGGGGACACCGAACGTCTATGGTCTGGTTGGTGGTGAAGCCAATGCGGTACAACCTGCCAAGCGTCCACTGTCGTCGATGTCACCGACCATTGTGGTGAAGGATGGCAAAACCTGGCTGGTGACCGGTAGCCCTGGCGGCAGCCGCATTATCACCACGGTGTTGCAGATGGTGGTCAACAGCATCGATTTTGGTATGAATGTGGCCGAGGCGACCAATGCGCCACGTTTCCATCATCAGTGGCTGCCGGATCAGCTGCGTGTGGAGAAGGGCTTTAGCCCGGATACCTTGCGTTTGCTGGAGAGCAAAGGTCAGCATGTGAAGGTGCTCCCGGCGATGGGCAGTACCCAGAGCATTATGATTGGGCCGGATGGCACGCGTTATGGTGCATCCGATCCGCGTTCGGTGGATGATTTAAGCGCGGGTTATTAATGATTTTTGCGTGATAAATCACGCCGCTACAGCCATCTTTGGTCTGTAGCGGCGCGATTCATCGCGCGGTTTTTAGCTTTACACTTTCAACCGCGCCATATAATGGGTATCCACCAGCGCGCCGTTCCGCATCGCATAACGGCGCGCGGTGCCCTCAATCTCAAACCCAAACTTCTGATACAACCCAATCGCGGCTTTATTGTCGGCAAACACCGTCAGCTCAATGCGCGTCACCTGCAACCAGTTGTCGCACAGGTCCACCATCGCCGCCATCAACGCGGAACCGACGCCACGGCGGTGAAACGCCGGATCAACCCCCATCCCGATAGTCGCGGTATGACGACGGCGCATTGCCTCCAGCACGCTGACGGTGAGTTGTCCCACCACTTGTCCATCAATGCACGCCACCAGTCGTTGCTCACCCGGACGAATGTTTTGCAGTCGCTCCTGCCACAGCGCAGGCGATTGCAAGGGTAGATGCAGGGTATCCGCCTGGGTTTCAGCGTGACTGTAAAGCTGAAACAGTACGGCGGCGTCATCAGGCGTAGTGTGACGGACAGTGATCAGACTCATGGTGCGGCTCCTTATGCAAAATGAAAAAATCCCCTTTAACATCAAGGATTTTTTATCGCTGGTCAACTGAAAATAATTCTCAAAAGGACTTTACAGACGCGAATGATAATGATTATTATTGCGATGCGGTCCCGGGACGTCCTCCTGACAAACCGGGAAAGCACGACATTGCTCACATTGCTTCCAGTGTTTCTTAGCCAGCTCGGGTGCTGGCTTTTTTTTTGTCTTTTTCTCCGACATTTGGCAACGATCCCGCTTCCCGCGCCCTGTTTACAATCGCATGACAATTTAATGATAGACTCAGCGTATCTCTGACCTCAGGCGCTTACGATGAAGAAAAAAAGACCGGTACTACAGGACGTTGCCGATCGCGTCGGCATCACCAAAATGACCGTCAGCCGCTACCTGCGTAATCCAGAGCAGGTCTCCGCTGCGCTGCGTGACAAAATCGCCATTGCGCTGGACGAGTTGGGTTATATCCCCAATCGTGCGCCCGATATGCTGTCAAACGCCACCAGCCGGGCGATTGGGGTGCTGCTGCCTTCGCTGACCAACCAGGTATTTGCTGACGTGCTGCGCGGGATTGAAACCGTCACCGATGAGGCGGGGTATCAGACGCTGGTGGGGCACTTCGGCTATAACGCACAGAAAGAGGAATTGCAGCTGCGTTCGCTGCTGGGCTGGAACATCGATGGGGTGATCCTGACGGAACGCACCCATACGCCGGGTACGCTGCGTATGCTCGAAGTGGCAGGCATCCCGGTAATCGAAATGATGGACTCGGTTTCACCTTGCCTCGATATGGCTGTGGGCTTTAACAACGTCGAAGCGGCGCGTCAGATGACCCATGCTATCCTGAAAAAAGGCCATCGCCACACCGTCTACCTCGGTGCGCGCCTTGATGAACGTACCCTCCAGAAACAGCAGGGCTACGAGCAGGCGATGCGTGAAGCCGGGTTAACACCGCACAGCGTGATGATGGAAGATGCCTCGTCCTTCAGCGCCGGAGCCTTGTTGCTGCGTGAGGCGCAACGATGCTATCCGCAAACCGACAGCTTGTTCTGTACCAACGATGACCTTGCAGTCGGGGCGATGTTCGAATGCCAACGTCAGGGATTGCGCGTCCCGGAGCAAATGGCGATTGCCGGTTTCCACGGTCACGATATCACCCAGGTGGTTAACCCGCGTCTCGCGACGGTGCTGACCCCGCGCGAACGCATGGGACGGGAATCGGCGGCGATGCTGCTGGCGCGAATTGGCGGCGATCGTTCCGTCACCGTGCCACTGGATGTCGGGTTTGAAATTGCCGAGGGCGGCAGCATCTGATTCTGGCGATTTTTTGAGTCAGTTCACACTTTCGTGCTTTTCCCGGTAAAAGGGTTGCCAGCCTGTGACCGGGTACCGACAATGATGATCGAATTTGTTATCGGTAACATTGGCAGATTAACTGCCGGAGCGCAAAACAATGACAACGCCATCCCCGTCGCACCATGTTTTTATCCTGATGGGTGTGTCCGGCAGCGGAAAGTCTGCCGTCGCCAATCAGGTTTCACACCAACTCAACACCGCCTTCCTCGACGGTGATTTCCTGCATCCGCGCAGCAACATTATGAAAATGGCCGAAGGTCATCCGCTGGATGACAACGATCGTCGTCCGTGGTTGCAGGCGCTGAACGATGCCGCTTTTGCCATGCAACGTACCCAGGAAGTCTCCATCATTGTCTGCTCGGCACTGAAAAAGTCCTACCGCGACATCCTGCGTCAGGGCAACCACAACCTGAAATTTGTCTATTTGAAAGGCGATTTCGAAACCATCGAATCCCGCCTGAAAGCCCGCAAAGGCCACTTCTTCAAACCACAGATGCTGGTGACGCAGTTTGCCACGCTGGAAGAACCCGGCGCGAACGAACCCGATGTACTGGTGGTTGATATTAATCATTCACTGGATGAGGTAGTTGCGGCCACGGTTGCGACCATCAAGGGAGCAATCAACAAGGGTTAGTCATGAGTACCGCAACGCTGGTGTTAACCGCAGCAGGCTCTGTCCTGCTGCTGCTGTTTTTGGTGATGAAAGCGCGTATGCACGCCTTTGTCGCCCTGATGTTAGTCTCCATTGGTGCCGGGTTGTTCTCCGGTATGCCGCTCGACAAAATTGCTGACACCATGCAGAAAGGCATGGGCGGTACGCTCGGTTTCCTGGCGATTGTGGTGGCGCTGGGCGCGATGTTCGGCAAAATCCTGCATGAAACCGGCGCGGTCGATCAGATTGCTATCCGCATGCTGAAAACCTTCGGGGAAAGCCGCGCGCATTACGCGATGGGCATTGCCGGGTTAATCTGCGCGCTGCCGCTGTTTTTTGAGGTGGCGGTGGTGTTGCTGATCAGCATCGCATTTGCCGTGGCGCGCCGCACCGGCGATAACCTGGTGAAACTGGTGATCCCGTTGTTTGCCGGGGTCGCTGCTTCCGCAGCGTTTCTGCTGCCGGGACCGGCTCCGATGTTGCTGGCGTCACAAATGCACGCTGATTTTGGCTGGATGATTTTGCTGGGCCTGTGCGCAGCGATCCCTGGCATGATTATCGCCGGACCGCTGTTTGGCAACCTGATTGCTAAACGCGTCACCTTCAGCGCCCCGCCGGAAGACAATCAACCGGATGTGGAAGAGGGCAAACTGCCGTCGTTTCGCTTCAGTCTGGCGCTGATCCTGTTCCCGCTGCTGTTGGTGGGGCTGAAAACCATCGGTGCGCGCTTCACTACGCCGGATTCACGTCTGTATGAGTGGCTGGAGTTTATTGGTCACCCCTTCACCGCGATTCTGCTGGCCTGTCTGGTGGCGATTTATGGCCTGGCGTACCGTCAGGGAATGGATAAAGAGAAGGTGATGCAGGTCTGCGGCAGCGCGCTGCAACCGGCGGGGATTATCCTGCTGGTGATCGGTGCGGGTGGGGTGTTTAAACAGGTGCTGGTGGATTCCGGCGTCGGTCCGGTACTGGGCCACGCGTTGATTGGCGCGGGTCTGCCGATTGCGCTGGCTTGTTTTATCCTCTCCGGTGCGGTGCGGGTGATTCAGGGTTCAGCCACGGTCGCCTGCCTGACGACGGTTGGCCTGGTGATGCCGGTGATCGAACCGCTGCACTACAGCGGCGCGCAACTGGCGGCGCTGTCGATTTGTATCGGCGGTGGCTCCATCATAATCAGCCACGTCAATGACGCTGGTTTCTGGCTGTTTGGCCGCTTTACCGGCGCGACGGAAGGTGAAACCCTGAAAACCTGGACGCTGATGGAAACTATCCTCGGCACCACCGGGGCGATTGTCGGGATGATTGCTTTTACCTTATTGTCATAACAACCCAGCGCAATAAATTGCGCCGCTACCAGCCGCAGAGGTCGGTAGCGGCGCGATTTATCGCGCGGTTTTTTCCCGCATCGCGCACGGAACTGCGCCGCTACCAGTCGCAAAGGTCGGTAGCGGCGCGATTTATCGCGCGGGTTTACTCATCATCCCTGTCGTCATCCGGCTGTTCCAGCACCGTGTAGGCTACGGCGCAGAACAGCGAATTCAGACGCTTCATATCTCCCAGTAATCCCAGATGCAGCGAGCTGGTTTCGATACTTTGCACGTTCTGGCGATGCAGACGCTCAACATGGGCATGGGAAAAACGTCGAATCAGAATACGGAAACGATGTTTGGAACGGCGCAGACGTTTGGCGCTGGCGACATCGTGGGATAAAAACACCGACAGGCTCAGGCGCAGGTTATTCAGCAACTGCTCCTGCAATGTCTCCAGCTCCTCCAGCCCCTCCGGTGAGAAGGCACGGCGTGCGGCCAGCGCTTTATCGGCCACATCAGCGCTCATGCGTTCGATAATGTCGCCCGCCTGTTCCAGGTTAAGCGCCATTTCGATGATCTCCGCCCAGCGGCGCGAATCCTCTTCCGCCAGATCTTCCTTTTGCATACGTGCCAGATAGAGTTTGATGGCGGTGTACAACACATCAACATCATCATCCAGCCGTCGCACCGCGCGTTCCTCACGTAGCTCGCCGTGCACCACCTTGCTGAAGGTTTCGACCATCTGCTCAACCACATCGCCAATGCGTAACGTCTCACGCGCCGCATTGACCAGCGCCAGCGCGGGGGTATCCAGCGCGCTGCTGTCGAGGTGTTTCGGTTTCAGCACGGTGTCAGTTTCTGCGTCATCGCTAATCATCCGGCGGCACAGGCGCGCCATCGGATCGGCGAAGGGGACCATCACGATGCAGCGGATCAGGTTGTAGAACACATGGAAGAAAATGACCAACTCTTCGTCGTTAACTGGCAGCTTATCCAATACGTCTGCCACGGTATTAACGAACGGCAAAATCACGATGCTACCGATAAGTTTAAACAGCAGGCTGCCAAGTGCGACACGTTTGCCGGCGGCATTGGAGCCGCTGGCGTTAATCATCGCCAGCAGGCCGCTGCCAAGATTGGCACCAATCACCAGACAAAGCGCGACTTTGAAGGAGATCACCCCGGTGGCGGTCAGGGTGGCGGTAATCAACACCGCCGCCAGACTGGAATAACTGATGATGGCGAACACCGCGCCAATCAGGGCATCCAGCATCACATCACCGGTCAGCGTGGAAAAGATGACCTGTACGCCCGCTGCCTGGGTAATCGGGCGCGCGGCGGCGACAATCAGTTGCAGCGCCAGCAGGATCAGACCGAGGCCGATGCTGGCTCGTCCCAGTTGACCGAGACGGGTTTGTTTTCGACCGAGGAAAAAGATCACGCCAAACAGGATAAACAGCGGCGACAACCACGAAAGATCGAAGGTCAGGATACGTGCCATGACGGCCGTACCGACGTCAGCACCCAGCACCACCACCAGGGCGGGTGTCAGGCTGACAAGATTCTGCGCGACGAATGAGGTGACCAGCATGGTGGTGGCGTTGCTGCTTTGCACCAACGCGGTGACGCCAATCCCGGCGAGAAACGCCATCGGTTTTTTCTCGACGCTGCGGCTAAGTACCCGACGCAGATCGGCACCATACACACGCATAATGCCGGTACGAACAATATGTGTGCCCCACACCAACAGGGCCACGGCAGATAACAGGTTTAACAGGGTTAACACGTAAGCTGGCTCCTTTACCGTCAGGCTTTAAAGCAGGTTGCCAGCCTGACGGAGAGCGCAACCTGTACAAGATATCGTCACGTTGCGTTGCTAATTTTTCCTGTAATTTAAGCGACCTGGCGCAACGTCGACATCTCTAACTGTAGCCCAATCTGCATCCCGGCGGGGTGTAAATCTGCCACGCTACGGTTCAGAACATCGACCGAAAGTTCCACATTGTGCGCCAGCACACGATAACGGATCACGTTACCCAGCAGGCTGTGGCTGATAATGGTGGCCGCAATACCTGACTCTGGCGGACCCATCAGAATCGATTCCGGGCGAATCGCCACCTGACCGGTGAACGTCTGGCCGGTTAACTGCGTTGCCTGCTCGGCACTCAACAGGTTGTAGTTACCGATAAACCCGGCGGCAAACAGATCGGCCGGTTGAGTATATAGCGCTTCGGCATTGCCGTTTTGCACGATTTTTCCACGATTCATCAACACGATGCGATCTGACAGTGTCAGTGCTTCTTCCTGGTCGTGCGTCACGAAGATGGTGGTGAGCTTCAGTTCCTGCTGGATATTGCGGATTTGCTCGCGCAGATGGCGGCGAATACGGGCATCAAGCGCCGACAGCGGTTCATCCAGCAGCAGCAGACGTGGACGCGTCACCAGCGAACGTGCCAGCGCCACGCGCTGGCACTGGCCGCCTGACAGTTGGTGGGGATAGCGGCGGGCGAAGTCGGTCAGTTCCACCAGCGCCAGCGCTTCCATCACCCGGCTTTGGATTTCACTTGCCGCCAGTTTTTGCATCTTCAGGCCGAAGGCGACGTTCTTTTCTACCGTCATATTCGGGAACAGGGCATAGCTCTGAAACACCATGCCGATGGTACGTTTCTGCGGCGGCAACGGCACGATATCCTGGCCCTGCAACAGAATTTGCCCGCTGTCGACCGAGGTCAGCCCGGCGATGCAGCGCAGCAGCGTTGATTTACCACAGCCGCTTGGACCGAGCAGAGTGACGAACTCGCCCTCGTCGGCGCTGAAATCGATATTTTCGAAAATGGTGGTCGGGCCGTAGCTTTTATTCAGCTTTGTAACGTTCAGGTAACTCATGGTCAGCCTCGTTCAGGATTGAGGGCATTCGCCAGCCAGGTGACCAGCAGGACGACAACAAAATAGGAGATCACCAGCGCGCTGGTGAAATGGCCGCTGCCGTTGCGCATGTTGTAGAGGTAAACCTGCAAGGTTTCATAGCGGGTGCCGACCAGCAGGTTAGCGAATACAAACTCACCTATCAGGAAAGAGAAGGAGAGCAGCACGGCGATAAACACCCCTTTGCGCAGGTTCGGCAGCACCACAAACAGCGCTGCCTGCCAGGTGCTGGCGCCCAGCAGATGCGCGGCATCAATCAACTCTTTCAGGTTGATGGCCTGCATATTGTTGGAGATGGCACGATAGATAAACGGCAGCGCGATGGTGAAATAACAGCCAATCAGAATCCACGGCGTGCCGGTGAGCATCAGCGGTGATGAGGAGTAAAGCTGCAACAAGCCGACCGATGACACTACTGGCGGTACGGCGAACGGCATCAGAATCAGCACGTTCATAACCGAGTCCAGCTTCGGAAAGTAGTAAGCGATCACAAACATCGCAGGCAGCACCAGCACTAACGAGAACAACAACGCACCAAAGCAAATCAACAGCGAATGGCCGAGCGCCGTCAGGAAACGACTGTCGCTCCACAGTTCAAAGAACCATTTCAGCGTGTAGCCCTGCGGCAGAATGGTGTTGCTCCAGTCGGAGGAGAGCGCATACAACAGCGTTGCCAGCAGCGGAGCCGCCAGAATCACCAGCAGCAGCCAGACAATCAGGCGATGGTAAAGTTTTTCGACGCGAGACATGGGCCGCTCCTCAGGACGGTTTGGCGTTGAGATAACTGCGGCGCACCAGATACTGCTGCACCACGGTAATCACCGCCATCAACAGCACCAACAGCATCGCCAGCGCGCCGCCGGTATTAGGATCCAGCGAAATATCACCCGATACCAGGGCGGCGATACGTACCGGCACCACGTTAAAGTTGCCAGTGGTGAGCGCATAAATGGTGGCGTAAGCGCCAAGGGCGTTGGCGAGCAGAATCACGAAGGTGCCGAGCAGGGCCGGGAACAAAATCGGTAGCCCGATATGCCACCAGTAGCGCCAGCGGCTGGCACCGAGCAACGCGGCGGATTCCTGCCAGTCCTGACGCAAGCCATCAAAAGCCGGGTAGAGCAGCAGAATGCCGAGCGGGATCTGGAACCAGGTGTAGACAATCACCATGCCGTCGCGCGAGAACAGTTTGAAGCTTTCCAGCAAATTGTAATGGCGCAGCAGCAACGTCAGGCAGCCGTTCAGTCCGAGTAAAATGACAAAGGCAAACGCCAGCGGCACGCCGGCGAAGTTGCTGGTCATATTGGTAAACGACATCAAAAAGCGCTGAAAGCGTCCACTGCCCATCTGATGCAGCGAGTATCCGGCGACCAGCGCGATTAACAGGCCATAAATGCTCGACCAGATCGAGATATCCAGAGACAGGCGAAAAGCCTGTAAATAGAACGGCGAGGTCAGGATATCGCTGTAGTTATCCAGTCCCCAGCTTTCGTTCATGTCGCTCCAGAAGCTGTTGATGGCGATCCACAGCAAAGGGGCGAGCTGGAATGCCACCCAGAACAGGGCGAACGGCAGCAACAGCAGTAGCGCCAGGCCCTTACCCTTCATGACGCGGCTCCGCCAGCAGGTCACGGCATACCGGTTTATCATGCTCGACGCCCAACAGGGTGCAGACGATGCCGCACAACTCGGTCTGTTGTGGTTGCAGATCCGGCTGTTTTGAGAAGCCTTCACCAAACACAAACAGCGGCACGTTGGTTTCCTCCGGCAGAATCCCGCCGTGAGAGCGATCGTCGTTCATGCCGTGGTCGGCGGTGACAATCACCTGGTAACCGGCAGCCAACCAGCCTGGCATCCAGTGCGACAGATAACCATCCGCCATGCGCGCACGGTTGCGATACTGTGGTGACGACAGGCTATGTTTGTGCCCGGCATCGTCAATATTCATCGGGTGGATCAGCATAAAGTCCGGGTCGTGGCGCAGACGCAGGCTTTCGGCATCTTCAAACAGGTGGGAATCCGGGTAGCCGTCGTCCCAGTAAAAGTGCCCATATTGAATGGGCAGGTCAGGCGCGACCGTATGCCGGTCGCGCGCTGCGTTAAACGGGGTCTGATTATACAGCTCACTCACCCAGTGGTACGCCGCAGCCGCAGTGGTTAAACCGGCGGCGCGGGCATAATGGAAGATGCTGCGCTCTTTGCTCAACCGACTGACGCCATTATGAATGATGCCGCTACGCACCGGCGGGATGCCGGTGAGAATACATTCGTACAGCGGCCGCGACAGTGACGGCAACTCGCAGGTCAGGGTGTAATATTGGCCATTGCCCTGCGCGCATTCGGCAAACAGGTAACCCATTGCGTGCTGTGCCACCTGATTGCTCAGCCCATCCAGTACCACCAGGATTGTTTTCATCCCCTTCTCCTTACTGCTGCATATTGATGATCACGTTCTCCTGCCACAGACGCGGCAGTGCTTTTGACGATTTATCCCAGGCAGCCTGGTCTTTGATCGGTCGGGCATTTTTGTACTCAGATTCCGGCAGCAGTTTGGCCTGCACGTCAGCTGGCAGCGTGAGGTATTTGGCACGAATCGGGCGTGCATAACCTTTTGCCAGGTTAGTCTGGCCGGCATCAGAGAAGATATATTCGCGCGCCAGTTTGGCGGCGTTCGGGTGTTTGGCGTATTTGTTGATGATGGTGGTGTAGCCAGACGTCACAGAACCGTCGGATGGGATCACCACTTCATAGCGGTTTTTGTCGATCTGATCGCGGTAGTTCAGACCGTTGAAGTCCCACACCACAGCAACCTGGATTTCGCCTTTCTCAATGTTGGCAATCACCGGATCGGTCACGCCGAGACGGCTCTGTTTGGCGAGGTCAGCAAAGAAGTTCAGTGCCGGTTTCAGGTTCTTCTCGTCACCGCCCAGCGCGTAGTTAGCCGCCAGAACACCGTTGGCAGCCTGAGCAGCCACACCGACGTCACCGATAGTGACCACATACTTACCTTTTTTCAGATCGGCCCAGCTATGCGGGACATCTTTCACCTGCTGCTTGTCGACGAGGAACGCGATGGTGCCGGTATAGGCCAGCATCCAGTTGCCTTCTTTATCTTTCGCCCAGTCCGGCACCTGATCCCAGTGCGTCGGCTTGTAGGGCTGTGCCAGACCTTTCGCTACCGCGACCGGGCCAAAAGCGGCACCCACGTCACCGATATCGGCGCTGGCATTCTCTTTTTCTGCGGCAAATTTAGCCAGCTCCTGCGCCGATGACATATCGGTATCGCTGTGCTTCAGGCCATATTTGCTACTGATGTCATTCCAGGTATCTTTCCAGTTGGCCCAGCTATCTGGCATACCGACGCTGTTGATTTGACCTTCACTGCGCGCGGCTTTTTCCAACGCGGCGAGGTCGTTGTCGGCGGCTTGCGCGGCTGGCAACGCAAGCAGTACGGCACTGGCTACTACAGAGGCGATTAACGCTTTCATCTCAGTTGCTCCCGGTGTAAGTTGAGGGACATCTTGGTCTAGTCCAGCAAGAACCGAGCCAATTTAGCTGTTGCAGATGAAGGTTTTATGACTAAGGCGGTAAAATGTGGTGTAGAGCGCCGATCCACACAGATGTTCGGAAGGCATTGAGGCCAGGTTTACGTTGTCATTAGAATGTCATCGAACTGTCATAGTGCAGCTTCGCCCCAAAATGAGGCTTTAAAGATGTTGTCGAAAACGGCAGATGTCATCGCAGCCGCGCTGCACAGTCGGATTGACGCAGGCGAGTTCACCAGCGGGCGCTTGCCTGCGGAACGCAGCCTGAGCGAACAATATTCCACCACGCGTATTACCTTGCGTGAAGCGCTGGGATCGCTGGAGGCACAGGGTGTTATTTACCGTGAATTGCGCCGCGGTTGGTTTCTCGCCCCGCCGAGGTTGGTGTACAACCCGTTGCACCACAGCCATTTCCACGCGATGGCTGCCCAACAGGGGCGGATTGCCAGCACTGAGGTGATTGAAGCGCGTAAAGCGCCGGTGCACTCCTCGGTGGCGCATCAACTGCAACTGGCTGAAGGCGATGAGGTTTACCTGATTCGCCGTCTGCGCCGCATTGATGGGCGCGCGGTGCTGTATGTGGAGCACTATCTTAACCCACACTATTTTCCGGGCCTGCTTGACGAGGACCTCACCCGCTCCCTGACTGACCTGTATAACCACCGCTATGGCATTCGTTACGGCGGCGCGCGTTTTACTATCCTGCCGGGGCCATTACCCGCTCATGCCGCGCCAGCATTAAATGTTGCCAGCGGCACGCCAGGATTGCTGATTACCCGCACCAACCGTGATCAGCACAAACGTGTCATCGACTGCGACTGTGAGTACTGGCGCTATGATGCGCTGTGCGTGGATGTGGATGTCTGACCATATTGTGATTTTGATCACACTACCGCATGATAGCGCCAGAGATAACTCGTTTTATTAAGGCGCAAAAATGACTGAAAAATCAGCGGCGGGGCAACTGATTGCCACGGCTCTGCAATGGGTATTGAACCTGGGATTGGTGATCCTGGCGATCATTCTGGTGGTATTCCTGGGTAAGGAAACCATTCATCTGGCCAACGTGCTGTTTAGCACCGGCGAACAGGCGTCGTCATTTCTGCTGATCGAAGGGATTGTGATCTACTTTCTCTATTTCGAATTTATCGCGTTGATTGTGAAGTATTTCCAGTCTGGCTATCACTTCCCATTGCGCTATTTCGTCTATATCGGCATCACTGCGATCATTCGGTTGATTATCGTCGACCATAAAAACCCGTTCGATACGCTGTGCTACTCCGCCGCCATTCTGATTCTGGTGGTGACGCTGTGGCTCGCGAACAGCAACAGATTGAAACGCGAGTAATTTCACGTTCGTAGCTACCGTCTTGAACGTCAAGCGGTAGCTGCGTAATTTTCATCCCACTTCATCCGCGTTTTCAGCACCCCGAAGCACTGATGAACCAGCTTGCGCATCACCGCTCCAAGCGCAGCCTTGCTGGCTTTGCCCTTCGCGATTAGCCTCTGGTACAGCGCCTTCGCCGGGGCATTCCACCTGATCGCTACAATCGCCGCCATATACAGTTTCGCCCTTACGTCTGCCGGGCCTGTTTTTGACATCCGTGCACGCCCCCTGACTGAGCTACCGGACGTTTTTTCCACCGGTACCACACCCAGCCACGCAGCGACCTGTGAAGCACTCCGGAACGGACACGAGCGCAGCACCGACAGCATTGTCGTGCCCACCACGCTGCCTATTCCTTTTATCGATTCCAGCAGCTCACGGTCTTCCTTCAGACCCGGATGATTATCTGTGTGGTCTGAGATGAGCGCTTCAATACGCTTCAGCTCGTCCCTGTGGGCTTTCAGGGTTCTCTCCAGCGAGTCAATGATTTCAGGCGCTGTGCGGGTTGAATGGGCCTTTTCCAGTCGGTTCTCCGCCCGCTGGACATCAGCCTGAAGTGAGTCCCGCAGACGCACCAGCTCCCGAAGTTTACGGACCTCCGGGGAGGGGGGCACCCAGGCATCAGGCTGTTTCAGCTCGCCATAACGGGCCAGGATGTAAGCATCAACGGAGTCGTTTTTAGTCAGGATAGCCATTCCACGGGCGAACTCCCTGACCCGCTGAGGATTGCTGATGCAGACTGTGACGGGGGTATTTTCATGAAGACCAAAGGCGACGTTTTCGTGATAAATGCCGGTCGCTTCGAGCACCACCATCACCTGTTCAGGATGGCATTTTTGCCTGATTAACCAGTCATTTATCTCCCGGTCGGCGTCGGGATGATTTTTGAGGGTTTTGGTTTTCTTTTTCCCGTTGCCGGGCAACAGGCAGAGGTCGAGTTTGTTTTTACTGACATCAATACCGAGATAAATCATAAGACAGCTCCCTTTCACATGAACCATCACGCCATCTTGCCTTGTACATACGAAGTCAGAGCTTCTGGTTACCGTTCAGAGTAGATGCTGGCGTGAAAGGAGAAACGGAGGGCTTTAAGCTACGACACAAGATCGAGTCTTAAGCGGCGCGACAAGCTGCCTCCGTTTCGTGTAACGGGTAGCTAACCAGTTACAACTTCAAGATACAAGCGGCGCGTATCGCGCGGGCTTTTCCTTCAGCGCGCACGAAATTGCGCGATAAATCGCGCCGCTACGCATCCCTTAGTTACCCATTAACATTTGCCACAAAAACTCCTCCACTAACGCCATCTTGAATGCAATCTGCCCTTTCTCTGGCGCGTTACCGTGTCCGGCCTCGGTTTCTTCATATAACCAAACCTGCTGATGTCCTTGTTGCTGCATCCGCGCCACCATTTTACGGGCGTGCGCCGGACTCACGCGATCATCCCGGGTTCCGGTGGTAAACAGGGTGGGAGGATAGGTTTTATCGGCCTGAACCTTGTCGAAGGGGGAATAGTTTTTCAGCCATTGCCACTCTTCCGGTTTGTCCGGATCGCCATATTCCGCAATCCAGGATGCGCCTGCCAGCCAGCGATGATAGTTCGCCATATCCAGCAGCGGAACTTCGCAGACCAACGCGCCGAAGTATGCGGGGTAGTCCGTCAACATATTGCCAATCAGCAATCCGCCATTGCTGCCGCCGCGTGCGGCAAGACGTGCCGGGCAGGTGACATTGCGCGCGACAAGGTCGGCAGCGACAGCAGCAAAATCCTCATAAGCCCGGTGACGATGCTCTTTCAACGCCGCCTGGTGCCACTGCGGGCCATACTCACCCCCACCGCGAATATTTGCCACCACGTAAACGCCGCCTTTTTGCAGCCATGTCGCGCCTTTCGCACCCAGATAAGAGGGCGTCAGTGAAACTTCAAAGCCGCCGTAGCCATTGAGTAACGTCGGGTGATCGCCGCTCAACGTCAGATTTTTGGCGCTAACCTGGAAATAGGGAACAGGGGTGCCATCCAGCGATAGCGCAAAATGTTGCGTCACTGCAAAGTTTGTGGCGTCAAAGCTGGCTGGATCCTGCTTCACCTCTACGCGCGTTTGTCGATCAAAGTCACCCCAGCTCAGACGTCTCGGCTGCAAAAAACCGTGGCTGATGAGTGCGTAGCGGTTGTTCTCATTATCCAGCGCATGCGCGAATACATTGGTGGCATCATTGAGGCTGATCTCTTCAACCGTCTGCCACTCTCCTTCTGCCAGTGCCATCACGCTGACGCTTTCCACCACGTCGCGGATCTTATCGATCAACAGATAATCACGCGTGGCAGAGTAGCTATTCAATGTGGTGTGCGCATCTGGCGTAAACAGGGTGGTGAAGTGGCGTTTTCCCTGTTGAAAATCGTCCAGGTTAATCGCCAGTAACGCGCCTGCCGGGTAGACCTCATCCGCTATCTGCCAGCGGCTGGTCAGGGTAACCAGCAGCCACTCTTTGAAAAAACCGGCAGTGGCATCATCCGGGATGGCAATGTGTTCCAGCTGGCCCTGATCTTTCAGTAACCAGGTTTGATGACGGTAAAAATCGATCCCGCGATACACCAACTCTTTCTCATAACCCGGAGTATGAATACGCCAGGCAGAAACCGAGAGATCGTTGACCTCACCTGCGTAAATCAACGGGGCGGATTCAGGGGACGTGCCGCGCTGCCAGCGCCGGACACAGCGTGGATAGCCGGAAGAGGTCAAGGTTTCGCCCCCCGCATCCAGGCTGAGTAAAAGGGTGTTTTCATCTACCCAACTCACCCGGCTTTTGCTGACAGGGAGAAAAAAGCCGTCGTTGATAAAGGTCTTACTGACCAGATCAAACTCGCGTATCTCACAGGCATCGCCGCCGCTGGAGAGGTAAATCAGCGCACGCGCGTAGTCGGGGTAGAGTGGCTGGGCGCCATGAAAACTCCAGTGGCTGTTTTCCTGCTGGTTGAGTTGATCCAAATCCAGCACGGTTTCCCACTCGGGTTCGGCGCTCTGATAGGAGACCGCGTTAGTACGCCGCCAGATACCGCGCGGATGTTCCTCATCCTGCCAGAAGTTATACAGGCTCTCGCGATAGTGGGTAACCCAGGGAATGTTGGACTTGTCATTCAGCCAATGCAGCGTCGCTTGCTGGGCCTGTTGGAAACGGCTGCCCTGAGCGAATTGAGCAGTGGTAAGGCTGTTTTGTGTGGCGACCCAGCTGAGTGCCTGGTCGTTTAGGGGTTGCTCCAGTGCGTTTAACAGATCCTGATGTTGTTCTGGCGTCATGACATCTCCTTAGTAGCCTGGTGAACTGAAGCAAGCATAGCGGTTTTGCATTGAATTAACTTACAACGCATTTCCGGCAACGCTTCGTTATTCGCGCTGCGGCGGTGGTGCGTTACACTGGGCGCACTTTTTTCTGTGGAGAGTTTTTATGTCTCAGGATGCGCTGGCGCAATTGCGCGCGCTACACTGGCTGCCTGCTTCTTCCCCGCTGCTAACCGCACCCTTGCTCGACTGGCTAATGGAAGAAGACTCGATGACACGACGCTTTGAGCAGCATTGCCAGCAAGTCACGGTGCAACTGGTACGTGAAGCCTTTATTGATGCCGGTGAACTGCAAGAGGAAGGGGATTTGCTACCCGCAGATCAGCGCTTCTGGCTGCGAGAAATTTTGTTATGCGGCGATGGTGTGCCCTGGCTGGCTGGCCGCACCCTGGTGCCGGAAAGCACGCTTAATGGCCCTGAGCAGATGCTACAGCAGCTTGGTACACGCCCACTCGGGCGCTATCTGTTTGCCGACTCTACCCTGACGCGAGATTTTATCGATCCGGGTCAGGTCGGTGCGTTGTGGGGACGGCGTTCCCGTTTACGCCTCTCCGGCAAACCGCTGTTGTTAACTGAACTGTTTTTACCGGCGTCGCCACTTTATCGCGCGCTGGATTAAGGATAAGGATTGTGCAAAAGACCCTGGGAATAAATAAATTACAGGCCTACAGCCGCCTGATGCGCATTGATAAACCGATTGGCACGCTGCTGCTGCTGTGGCCAACGCTGTGGGCGCTGTGGTTATCCGGCATGGCGATTCCTCCACTCCCGGTGCTGCTGGTGTTTGTGTTGGGTGTCATTGTGATGCGTGCTGCGGGTTGCGTCATTAATGACTACGCCGACCGTAAAGTCGATGGACATGTGAAACGTACCGCTGCACGCCCGCTGGCGAGTGGGCTGGTGACGGAAAAAGAAGCGAAGCTGCTGTTTGTGGGCTTAGCGCTGCTGGCGTTTTTGCTGGTGCTGACCATGAATCGCATGACGATTATGTTGTCAGTGGTGGGGCTGGCGCTGGCCTGGGTTTACCCCTTCATGAAGCGTTATACCCATCTGCCACAGGTGGTGCTGGGCGCAGCTTTTGGCTGGGCCATTCCCATGGGTTGGGCGGCAGTTAGTGAGTCCTTACCTTTAGTCTGCTGGCTGGTGTTTATTGCCAACCTGTGCTGGACGGTCGCGTACGATACACAATACGCCATGGTGGATCGGGACGATGATTTAAAGATAGGCGTGAAATCGACGGCCATTCTGTTTGGTCGCTATGACAAGTTGATCATCGGCTTGTTGCAGCTGGCAACGCTGGGTCTGATGGTGCTGGTGGGGCTGCTGCTGAATCTGAATGGCGCGTTTTACTGGTCGCTGCTGTTAGCGGCAGGCTTGTTTGTCCATCAGCAGAAGTTGATTGCTCAACGCGAGCGCGAACCCTGCTTCCAGGCATTCCTGAATAACAACTACGTTGGTCTGGTGCTGTTTATCGGTATTCTGTTGAATACTCAGCCGTTTATCGATTTGCTGTAGCAGCGCGATTTTTCGTGCGATTGTTGAAGTAAAAAAGCCGTCATCCAGTGGATGACGGCTTTTTCATTAGCACCTTAATCGTGAGCCACTGCACTCTCGATGGTCAGACGCACATCGCTGGTCACCAACTCGGCCAGCATTTGCCACATGGCCTGTGTCTGCTCTGGATCGGCATCGCCACCGTCGCTGATATAGCCTTCATCGCGCAGGGTCAGCACCAGCGCGGTGAACACCGCTTTATCAAAGAACTCAGGGGCATTGATGCCGTGCAGCACCGACAAACGCTGTGCCAGTGTACGGCTCTCTTTTTCCAGCGTGCCACGGCTGATAGTGGGTTTCGCACTGAGAATCGAGAAGGTGATGGCAAAACGCTGGAGCGTTTCACGGATACCCGCCGCCAGTAGCTGTAGCGTGCGATAGCGCGCGGTGGTCATTTGTACCTGACCGTTTTGTTGCGTGATCAGACCCTGACGCGCCATCTCGTTACACAGCGATTGAATCAGCTCAGGCAACTCATTGTTGCTCCAGCGCAGGAACAGTTCACTCTTCAGCATCGGATAGACCAACGCGACCTGACGCAACAATTCAGCTTCACTGATTTCACGATGCTGCTGCACAATCGCGGCAATCAGCGACGGCATCACCAGCATGTGTTGAATGTTGTTGCGATAGTAGGTCATCAACACCGCCTGTTCACGCGGCAGGATGATGATGTCACCGATATTATCCTGCTCAGTCTCGAACTTATTCATGCCCATCGCGTGATCCAGCAGGGCTTCAGCGCTGAGATTCGGCACCGTGGCTTCCGGTGAGTAGGGCACATTGCGCAGCAATTGGGTGTAGCACTCCAGTTGCTCAATGAGCTGCTCGCGGGTCAGCGAACGCTGACGAGAAGCCAGTAGCGCGGTGACGCACAGGTTCATGGCATTGGCGGCACCCGCATCGTTAATCCGCACCATCAGGCGGTTGGCGATGTCATTCACTGCGGGGTTCATCCACGTCTGACGCTGAGGTTCGATCGGATCAATCGCCTCGCGCCATTCCGGCACATGTTTGTTCAGATAGTTCACCAGCGGCAGGGGTTCACCGAAGTTCACATAACCCTGGCCAAGATTGCGCAGCTTACGCAGGCCGCGCACCATCTGCATAAAGCCTTCTTTCTCTTTCGCTGCACCACGCAGTTCTTTGGCATAGGTGCCGACTTCCATCACATGTTCGTAGCCAATATAAATCGGCACGAAGGTGATAGGACGGCTACCGCCGCGCAGCAATGCCTGCAACGTCATCGACAGCGTGCCGGTTTTTGGTTCCAGCAAGCGGCCAGTACGTGAGCGCCCGCCTTCCACAAAGTATTCAACCGAATAGCCGCGATTAAACAACTCGCCCAGATATTCACGGAAGACCGTAGAGTAAAGCTTGTTGCCCTTGAAGGTACGGCGAATAAAGAACGCGCCAAGGCGACGGAAAATCGGCCCGGCGGGCCAGAAATTCAGGTTGATACCTGCGGCGATGTGCGGCGGCACCAGTCCCTGATGGTAGAGAACGTAGGAAAGCAGCAAGTAATCCATGTGGCTACGATGGCAGGGGACATAAACGATCTCATGTCCATCCTGTGCCAACTGGCGCACACGCTCGCCACCATTCACGTTGATCCCCTGATAGAGACGACTCCACATCCAACCCATCACGCGATCGGTGACGCGGATAGCTTCATACGAGAAGTCGGCAGCAATCTCTTCCATCAATTCGACGGCGTTTTGCTGTGCTTTCTCATGGGAAATCTTTTTGCTGCGCGCCTCATCTTCCACCGCTTTTTCAATCGCTTTCGATTGCAGCAGCTTATTAAACAGATCCTGACGGGCGGGCAAGCGCGGGCCAATCGCAGCCAGACGCTGGCGGGCAAAGTGGATCCGTGCCACGCGTGCCAGTTTCTGGGCTATCGACTTATCCGTACCGTGTTCGGTCGCCATCTGGCGCAGTGAAACGGTCGGCGAAAAGCGCACAAAGCTATCGCGACCATGCCAGAGAATGGCGAAGAATTTCTGCACACCGTTCAGAATACGCAGGTGAGGGGTGGATTCCCCCTGAACTTCACGTCCTGGTGCACGTCCAAACATCACCGATACTGGCAGCATCTGTACATCCAGTTCCGGGTTGCTGCGGTGCAGATCAAGGTAGTCATGAAACAGCTTTACGGACTCCAGATTCGGCACGAAATACGGGAAAACACGCGGTCCATCGTGGATAAACACATGTCGCGGCAACAATGAGCCGTCAATTTCCAGCGGTGCGAGCGGATCGGGCAGATCGTGTTTCAGACACTGCGAACGCAGTGTGAGGAGATCGGCCTTGGAGTCATAAGGCAGTACATACAGGATAGGCCGCGTCGGATCCAGTCCATGCTCGGACACGGGATCGGCGGGAATAGCCTTACTCTTTACCAAAATGGAGAGTGGTAAATTCAATAATTTATAATAAAGTTTACGCCAACCTGACATAGACAACTTCAAGCCTCTTGTTAGCAAAGCGCGGCAAGCATACCAGAATGCGCCGCGAAAATCTGTGGCTGCACCACTCCGGCTGCCCAGACATTGACGTCAAAACGAGTAAAGGGTTCAACGACATGGCAAATAACGTCACCGGTTTTCTCAGGATAGTGAAAGCAGCCGGTTATTCCTGGCAGGGATTGCGCGCTGCCTGGACACATGAAGCAGCGTTTCGCCAGGAAGCCATTGCCGCATTAGTGGCAATTATAGTGGCGTGCTGGCTGGATGTTGATGCTATTTCCCGCGTACTCATGATTGGTTCCGTGGTGCTGGTGGTCATTGTGGAGATCCTGAATAGCGCCATTGAAGCCGTGGTCGACCGCATTGGTCAGGAACGCCATCCGCTGGCTGGACGCGCGAAAGACATGGGATCGGCCGCCGTGTTGCTGGCTATTTTACTGGCGCTGTTTGTCTGGATCGCGCTGCTTTGGTCACATTTGCGATAAGGATTCCGGATTCATCAACTCGCTGATTTTTCCCTCAGTTTTGGTTTCCATTTCACCAATACCTGTATATACTCACAGCGACTGTATAAACAACCAGGGGGCGGGATGAAAGCGTTAACCAGCAGGCAGCAACAGGTCTATGATCTGATTCGCGACCATATTAACCAGACGGGCATGCCGCCAACGCGTGCGGAAATTGCTTCGCAGCTGGGCTTCCGCTCACCTAATGCGGCAGAAGAACACCTGAAAGCATTAGCGCGTAAAGGTGTTATTGAGATCGTTTCCGGCGCTTCGCGCGGCATTCGTTTATTAATGGAAGAAGAAGCCAGTGAGGGGCTGCCATTGGTTGGCCGTGTCGCTGCGGGTGAACCTTTGCTGGCGCAGGAGCACATTGAAGCGCACTACCAGGTCGATGCTAACCTGTTCAAACCCAGCGCTGATTTCCTGCTGCGTGTCAGCGGCATGTCGATGAAAGATATCGGCATTATGGATGGCGATCTGCTGGCGGTACACAAAACACAGGAAGTGCGTAACGGCCAGGTTGTCGTCGCACGTATCGATGACGAAGTCACGGTGAAGCGCTGGAAAAAGCAGGGCGCAATTGTGCAATTGCTGCCGGAAAACAGCGACTTCCAGCCGATTGTTGTCGATACCCGCGAACAATCCCTGACGGTCGAAGGGCTGGCGGTAGGTATTGTGCGCAACGGCGAGTGGCTCTGATACCTTGATTCCCCCCGCTACGGCAGCCTTCTGTGCTGCCGTGGTTTTATTCTCTGACAAGACGGTAGTGCAGCAAACCGGGACGGGCTGATGCAGCTGTTTTCCTCCTCTGACAAAGCACTCTGGCGGCTGGCGCTGCCTATGATTCTCTCCAATATCACTGTTCCGCTACTTGGCGTGGTTGATACCGCTGTCATTGGTCATCTCGATAGCCCCATTTATCTCGGCGGTGTGGCGGTTGGCACCACGGCGACCAGTTTCATCTTTATGTTGCTGCTGTTTTTACGTATGAGCACCACCGGGCTGACTGCTCAGGCATTTGGTGCTGGCAACAAAAAGGCACTGGCTCGGGCGCTTACCCAGCCTTTACTCATTGCCCTGGTGGCCGGTGTGCTGTTTATTTTGCTGCGCACGCCAGTCAGTAATCTGGCAGCGGTGCTGATGGGTGGCAGCCAGGAGGTCCAACAGCAGGCGCAATTGTTCATTCAGATTCGCTGGCTGAGCGCTCCCGCCACGCTGGCAAACCTGGTTATCCTCGGTTGGTTGTTGGGGGTGCAATATGCGCGTGCGCCAGTGGTGCTACTGGTGGTGGGGAATTTGGTCAATATCCTGTTGGATCTGGCGTTTGTATTGGGGCTGCATTGGGGCGTAGCAGGTGCCGCAGCAGCAACGGCACTGGCTGAATATACGACCCTTGCCGTCGGATTATGGATGGTGGCGCGTGTATTGAAGCTGCGCGGAATTGATTTGGCGATGCTGCGGGAGAGTTGGCGCGGTGATGCTGCTCGTCTGTTTCGCCTCAATCGCGACATTATGCTGCGCTCCTTCCTGCTACAAATCTGCTTTGCTTCCCTGACGATACTCGGTGCACGTATTGGCCCGGATGTGGTAGCGGTCAATGCGGTGCTGTTGATGTTTCTGACTTTCACCGCGTATGCACAGGATGGCTTTGCTTATGCGGTTGAAGCGTGTTCTGGTGAAGCCGTCGGTGCCAAAGATCGCAGTCGGCTATTGCTCATCTGGCATGCTGCCTGCCGTCAGGCGGGGTTGGTCGCGCTGCTGTTTGCGGCGATTTATGCGTTATTTGGCACCCATATCGTGGCCCTGCTGACTTCACTGGAAGCATTACGCGATGCGGCCGATCGCTATCTGCTATGGCAGGTGGTGATGCCGTTAGTGGGCGTGTGGTGCTACCTGTTGGATGGCATGTTTATTGGGGCAACGCGCGGCCGGGAAATGCGTAACAGCATGGCGCTGGCGGCGCTCGGTTATGGCCTGTCATTACTGACGCTTCCCTGGTTAGGTAATCATGGATTGTGGCTGGCGGTGACGGTGTTTCTGGCCGTGCGTGGAATAACACTCTGGTGGGTCTGGCGTCGTCACTGGCGTCATGACAGCTGGTTCGCAAACAGTTAACTATGATGCTTTGAATACAGAATAATCCGTAAGTGTGCTAACCATTCCGCAATGTCTACTATAATTATCCTTATCAGCGCGAATGAGTAGCGCTTTATGTTGGTTTTACCCGCTGAGCGTTGGGTATTCCACCACTATCACTCGACATAACATGGAGAAAGGTTATGAACAAAGACGAAGTGAGCGGAAACTGGAAACAATTCAAAGGGAAAGTGAAAGAAAAATGGGGCAAGCTGACGGATGACGATATGACGGTCATTGAAGGGAAACGCGATCAGCTTGTCGGGAAAATTCAGGAACGCTACGGCTACGCAAAAGATCAGGCCGAGCGAGAAGTTAAAGACTGGGAAAGTCACAACAAGGATTATCGCTGGTAACGGACCCGTTTAAGGACGATGCTCCTGCCCTCCGATCGTGATGATCGGGCTGGCACAGGGATGTGCCATCTATCCTTTTTTACCCCGCTTCTTACTTTCCAACTGATGATCGTGTTCACAGCTTTCGTGATGCGTACAGGCTTCTACTTCAACACAATTTTCACACAGACCGTGTGCTTCTATGACGCTGTGACGCAAGGAAAAACCGGCCTGTTCGGCCAGGCCTGCAATGATCTTTTCCACGCCATGCGCGTGCTTTTCACTGACTGCGGCACAACGATCGCACACCAGCATGACTGAGGTATGTGCCGGTTCATCGAAATGATGGCAAACCACGTAGCTGTTATTGGACTCCACACGATGGATAAAACCCTGCTCCAGCAGGAAGTCCAGTGCACGGTAAATAGTGGGGGGTTTTGCCTGGGGCTCACTGACACGCAACTGATCCAGCAAATCATAGGCGCTGATCGATCCATTCTGCTCTGCCATCAGGCGCAGCACCTCGGCGCGTTGTGAGGTCAGACGTACACCGCGTTGCAGACAGAGTGTCTCTGCCTGAGTAAGCAGTTGGTCGGGCGACAGATTTGACATAAGCGTTCTCCAGGTTGCGAGTGATGTTATTTTATCACACAAATTTTTACGCTGCTGTGATTGCTTTTTCTTCTTAACTCTCTCAGTAAAATTTCATTTTTTCATCGGGTTAGCCGCGCAATTTTCCGCAGACTCTTCTCACCCTGCCATCATTGATTCTGCTTGCTCTGACCTCATTACGGAGGCTTATCATTTTTTGCTTTGCAACTCACCGACTTAGCGACTAAGGTTCAAAAGGTCTTAAGTAATATCTGGTCTTAATTTAAGTGCCGTTTATTTTTTTGCATAAATACACGACAGATTGACGCATCAGCAGTCAATTCTGCGAATAGCAGTGCTATTTCCTTTCATTTCACAGCAATAAATCGTTAGCCCAGGTTCACAATAAGGGGCTGGTAAATTGTTTCGTCGATGACGTGGTCACGACTTTTAAAGGTGATGGCAGGCAAATGGTGAAGACATTATTCAGACGCAAAAGTGTTGGTTATATTGTTGTTTTGAATGCAGTATTTCTTTCCTCTTCGGCCCTGGCCGCAGGTACCTGGTACGACGCTCGTAACGATGCAATGGGGGGGACAGGGGTCGCTTCTTCCACCTGGAGTTCTGCGGTACTGGCAAACCCGGCTTTGATGACCAAAGCAAAACCTGATGATGACGTGAGTATTATTTTCCCTTCAGCCGGGATACAGGTTACTGATAAAGACAAACTGATTAATCGTGTTGATGACATCACGGACACCGTCGACCGTTATCAGAACGTGATTGATAACTTAACCTTCCAGGACTACCTCAACGGCTATCCAGAACTTAAAGCCGCGGCGGGTGATATGGCAAACCAGTTGCGCGATCTGCGTGGCAACAAAGCAGACGGCTCAGCAGGCGTTGCGCTGGCTGTTACGGTGCCCAATGAAACGCTGCCCTTCGCGTTTGTCACCAAAGCCTACGGTACTGCACACATCCGTGCCAACGTGTCACAAAGCGATATTGATTATCTGCAAGGGGTTGCGGATGGCACTGTCATTCCAGTGCCGGGTGATGAGGATAAGCTGACCTCCAGCGCCAACGGTCTGGCGGCGTTAGTGACCGATTACGGTATTGCTATGGCGCATCAGTTCAGCATTGCCGGGCATCCTGTCTCCGTAGGGATTACGCCGAAACTGCAAAAAACCTGGCTGTATAACTACACCGCCAGCGTGTACAACTACGATAAAAGCGATATCAACAACAGCCGCTACCGCAGCTCAGATACCGGTTTTAACGTTGATGCAGGTATCGCAACGGACTTTGCCGATAACTGGACGTTCGGCCTGACCGGCCAGAACCTGATTTCACGCGATATCGATACCAAAGAAGTGAATGGCTACCGTGATACGTACCAAATCCGTCCACTGGTCACCACCGGTCTGGCCTGGAACTATGGTGCCTTCACACTGACTGGCGATGTCGATTTGACACAAACCAAGCGTTTTAAATCGGAAGACAGCAGTCAATACGTTGGCGTCGGTGGGGAATACCGTGTACTGGACTGGCTGCAATTGCGGGCTGGTTATCGTGCGGATATGAAGTCAAATGACGCCAACGTGTTCACCGCAGGTTTTGGTGTGTCACCGTTTAACAATACCGTGCACCTTGATTTGGCCGGTTCGGTTGGCGACGACAATACCTGGGGTGCGATGTTGCAGCTTGGCTTTAATTTCTGATGTCTCTGCTTCATCCTGACGGGCGGCTGTGTCGCCCGTCAATCCTGTGATATCATTGCGCAGAATCTCATCACTTAACCCCGGATTTACTGCGTTTCATGACCGATACCTTCTCTTCGCAACGTTTTTCTATTGCCCCGATGCTCGACTGGACCGATCGTCACTGTCGTTATTTTCACCGTCAGCTGAGTGGTGACACGCTGCTTTACACCGAAATGGTGACAACCGGCGCGATCATTCATGGCAAGGGGGATTATCTGGCTTTTAGCGAGGATGAACATCCGGTTGCGCTGCAACTGGGTGGCAGCGATCCAGCAGCCCTGGCGCAGTGCGCGCAACTGGCGGAAGCGCGTGGTTACGATGAGATCAACCTTAATGTCGGCTGCCCGTCCGATCGCGTGCAGAATGGCCGTTTTGGTGCCTGTCTGATGGGAGAAGCGGCGCTGGTGGCGGATTGCATTAAAGCGATGCGTGACGTGGTAAGCATTCCGGTGACGGTGAAAACCCGTATCGGTATTGACGATCAGGATAGCTACGCCTTCTTGTGCGATTTCGTTGGCACTGTCGCACAGCAGGGTGGCTGCGACACGTTTATCATCCACGCCCGTAAAGCCTGGTTGTCGGGTCTTAGCCCAAAAGAGAACCGCGAGATCCCCCCGCTTGATTATCCGCGCGTCTATCAACTGAAACGTGATTTTCCCCATCTGACTATGGCGATCAATGGGGGGATCAAAACGCTGGAAGAGGCGAAAATCCACCTGCAACATATGGATGGCGTGATGATGGGGCGTGAAGCCTATCAGAATCCGGGCATTCTGACGCAGGTTGACCGTGAGTTGTTTGGTCGTGATACGCCAGCTGTTGATCCCGTGGCCGTGGTACGTAGCATGTATCCGTATATCGAGGCGGAACTGGCGAAAGGGACTTACCTTGGTCACGTCACGCGCCATATGTTGGGCCTGTTCCAGGGCATTCCGGGCGCACGTCAGTGGCGACGTTATCTTAGCGAGAATGCCCACAAACCGGGCGCTGATGTTCGCGTGCTGGAAGCGGCGCTGGCGCTGGTGGCGGATAAAATTCCCCAGGAAGCCTGATTTTTTTCTCCGTAGCGGCGCGATTTATCGCGCGGATTTTTCCTGCAACGCGCACGAAATTGCGCGATAAATCGCGCCGCTACGGGGATGGTTCAATGGTTTTATTCACACCACTATTTGGTGAATTTCACTATTCTCCAAACCTATCTCACTTATCATTTCTATTTATTTCAATTAATTAGCAAGAATTCAGTGTTGGCACGCATCTTGTAATGCACTTCCTGTAACCTACACAGGAGAACTTTCGTGGAAATATTATTTGTTATCGGCTTTTTTCTCATGCTGTTGCTGACCGGTGTGTCGCTGCTGGGCGTGATTGCCGCGCTGATTGTTGCAACGGTGCTGATGTTCCTCGGCGGGTTGTTTGCACTTGTTATTAAATTGTTGCCGTGGCTGGTGTTGGCGGTGGTGGCTGTCTGGGTGTATCGCGCGTTTACCACGCCGCAGGGTGAAGTGAAGCTGAATCGACTGAAAAGAAAAATCAGTAAGTTAGAGAGAAACGGCTGGCGCTAAATGCGGAGGCGATCACAGAGTTGGCAATGCTTAGTCCAAATCTGCAATTAAACATATTTTTTACTTATGTTTTCTGTCAGGATGTTTGCCGTTGAGTCGAAACAAATTCATCGCCGCTGTCCCTACACCAGCGCGAACTATAAAAAAGAAAAAGGGGCTTCCTACGGGAAGCCCCGTTTGCTTTATGGCGTCAGGGAATCAGCAGACTTGAGCCTTGCGTCGCGCGGCTTTCCAGCACCTTATGCGCCTGAGCCGCATCGCGTAACGCGAATTTCTGCTGTTCCGGCACATTGATTTTAATCGCATGGCTGGCAATCAGTGAAAACAGCTCAGCACTGGCGTGGTCGAGTTCTTCGCGGTTGGTGATATAACCAAACAATGAAGGACGGGTGACAAACAGCGACCCCTTCTTGTTCAGAATGCCCAAATCGACACCGGTGACCGGACCGGACGCATTACCAAAACTCACCATCAGACCGTGGCGACGCAGACTATCCAGTGACGCTTCCCAGGTATCTTTACCTACCGAGTCATACACCACTGCCACTTTTTTGCCGTTGGTCAGTTCACTCACTCGCTGCGCAATATTCTCGTCGCGATAGTTAATGGTGGCCCATGCGCCCGCCTCTTTGGCGATTTGCGCTTTTTCAGCGGAGCCTACGGTACCAATCAGGTGCGCGCCCAGTGCTTTCGCCCACTGACAGGCAATCAGACCGACGCCGCCCGCTGCGGCATGGAACAGGAATGTCTCATCTGCTTTGACCTTATAAGTCTGACGCAACAGATATTGTACGGTCAGCCCCTTCAGGAACGAGGCGGCTCCCTGCTCGAAGCTGATGCGTTCAGGCAGAATCACCAGACGATCTTCATGCACATTGTGCAACTCGCTGTACGCACCGAGCGCCGACTGGCAATACACCACGCGATCGCCCACTTTAAAGCGTGTAACGGCAGAACCGATTTTTTTCACTACGCCTGCCGCTTCCGTACCCAGACCAGAAGGTTTCGCTGCCACCGGATACAATCCGCTACGCACATAGGTATCGATATAGTTAATACCGATTGCCCGATTTTCCACCTGGACTTCATGTTCAGCGGGGTCGGCAAGTTCAAAATCCACCCATTGCAGTACTTCAGGGCCGCCATGTTCGTTGAACTGAATACGCTTTGCCATTCTGACTCCTGTGATTGTTCATCCTGTGACGTTATACTTGCCCGTCACTCTAAAGATCGGTAATGCATTCACTATGGCAGGAAATAAACCCACCAACAAATCGAACGAAACCCGCGACCGTCAACTGGAGGGCGTGAAAATGCCGCCGCATTCCATTGAGGCGGAGCAGTCGGTACTCGGTGGGTTGATGCTGGATAACGAGCGCTGGGACAACGTCTCCGAACGCGTGGTCGCTGAGGATTTCTTCAACCGCTCGCACCGGCTAATCTTCTCCGAAATGCAGAGTTTGCTGGAAGCCGGACAGCCTATCGACCTGATTACGCTGTCGGAATCGTTGGAAACGCGTGGCGAGCTGGAAATGGCGGGGGGCTTTGCCTATCTCGCCGAACTGGCAAAAAACACCCCGAGCGCGGCCAACATTGGTGCCTATGCTGACATCGTGCGCGAGCGTGCGGTGGTACGCGAAATGATCTCAGTGGCGAATCAAATCGCCGATGCCGGTTACGATCCGCAGGGGCGCAGCAGTGAAGATCTGCTCGATTTCGCGGAATCCAACGTCTTCAAGATCGCCGAGCAGCGCGCCAACAAAGATGAAGGCCCGAGGAATATCGAGCAAATCCTCGAAGCCACGGTATCGCGTATTGAATCGCTGGTTTCTACGCCGCACGATGGCGTCACCGGGGTAGACACCGGTTATCAGGATCTGAACAAAAAAACCGCCGGTTTGCAGGGTTCTGATCTGATTATCGTTGCGGCACGTCCATCGATGGGTAAAACCACCTTCGCCATGAACTTGTGCGAAAACGCCGCCATGCTGCAAGAAAAGCCGGTCCTGATTTTCAGTCTGGAAATGCCCAGCGAACAGATCATGATGCGTATGCTGGCGTCATTATCACGCGTGGATCAGACGCGTATCCGTACCGGTCAGCTGGAGGATGAGGACTGGGCGCGTATCTCCGCTACTATGGGCATCCTGCTTGAGAAGAAGAATATGTACATCGATGATTCTTCCGGTCTGACGCCGACGGAGGTGCGTTCGCGCGCGCGCCGTATCTATCGTGAAAACGATGGTCTGAGCATGATCATGATCGACTACCTGCAATTGATGCGTGTGCCCTCGCTGTCGGATAACCGTACGCTGGAAATCGCCGAAATATCACGCTCGCTCAAGGCGTTGGCGAAAGAACTGAATGTGCCGGTGGTGGCGTTGTCGCAGTTGAACCGCTCGCTGGAACAACGTGCCGATAAACGCCCGGTGAACTCGGATCTGCGTGAATCTGGCTCGATCGAACAGGATGCGGACCTGATCATGTTTATTTATCGTGATGAGGTTTATCACGAAAACAGCGATCTGAAAGGCATTGCTGAGATCATCATCGGTAAACAGCGTAACGGACCGATCGGCACAGTACGTTTGACCTTTAATGGTCACTGGTCGCGTTTTGATAACTACGCAGGCCCACAATACGACGACGAATAATCCTCTCCTCCCCTCTGCATGCACGATCTGTGCATGCATTTCACGTCATTGGAAAATAGTGTTGGACAACCCCGCCTTTAATCAGGTTATCTGTAGCAAAGCGCCCCCATTTACGCTCTGGAAGCAGCATGACTCAGGTAGACGATTACGACCTTAAAATATTGACATTATTACAATCTAACGGCCGCCTCACCAACCAGGAACTCAGTGATTTAGTGGGCCTTTCGGCGTCTCAATGTTCACGCCGACGCATCAATCTTGAACAGGCAAACCTGATTCTCGGTTATCACGCCCGCTTGTCGCCCGATGCCATCGGCCTTGGCATGGTGGGATTGATTGAGGTGCGGCTGATTAACCACACCCCTGATTATGAAGAGAGTTTTCACCGTATGGTGGAACAGGAAACGGCCATCGTGGATGCGTTTAAAACCACGGGTGATGCGGATTATTTGCTGAAAGTTGCGGTAGCGGATCTGGCTTCACTCAGTGCCTTAATCAGCCAACTGGTGGGGGGGCATCAAAGTGTCGCCCATGTCAAAACCTCGGTGGTTTTGAGCCGTTTAAAAGAGAACGGTTTGATGATAATTCCTGAGCACAAAACGCGCCAAAAAAGTGCGTAATGTGCTAGTCTGGTGCAATTATTGCCAATCAAATGCAAAAAACGCGCACCAGATAACAGATTTGTGCATGGATTACTGATTTATCCTCTAAGCCGTGCACAAAAACCTGCAATAAAGCGCCTTAGTTATCAATTGGATAATCATTGGCACCCATCGGCGGCGACACGACGTCGCCGATGTGGTGCGTTTTTTGCATTTGAACCGCATCAATTGCAATGAGATAAATCCATGGATAACGTTGTTGAACCCACCAAGATTCCCCACTCCCGTATCGAAGATGCCCTGGCGATAGTGCTTGGCACGCTGATGGTTTCTTTCGGCGTGATCATGCTGAAGCAAGCGGGAGCGTTGACCGGAAGTTCCGCCGGTATTGCCTTCTTAATTAGCTATCTGACGCCACTTTCCTTCGGCAGCGCCTTTTTCCTGATTAACCTGCCATTTTACTGGCTGGCGGTGCGTCGTATGGGCTGGGAATTTACCCTGAAAACATTCTGCGCCGTGGGCCTGGTGTCACTGTTTACCCACCTGCACCCGTTGTTCATCCATTTTTCCTCATTAAATCCGTTTTATGCGACATTGTTCGGTAACGTGGTAATGGGGATTGGGTTTATAGTGTTGTTTCGTCACAAAGCCAGTCTGGGCGGCGTCAATATTCTGGCGCTCTGGTTGCAGGACCGCATCGGCCTGCGCGCTGGAAAACTGCAAATGGCGGTCGATACCTGCGTGGTGTTGGCTTCGTTGTTTGTCGTATCCGTACCCATGCTGCTTGCCTCGATAGCGGGCGCGGTGATCCTGAATCTGATCATCGCCATGAATCACCGCCCAGGCCGTTACAGGGTTTGACGATGCATCGTTACCTGACTTTTTTGACCAATCATGGAGATCTGCACCGTGTTTCAAAACGTTGATGCCTATGCCGGCGATCCGATTCTGTCGCTGATGGAAACCTTCAAACAGGACCAGCGCGCGAATAAAGTGAATCTGAGCATCGGCCTCTATTACAACGAGCAGGGCATCATTCCTCAGCTGCAGGCGGTTGCCGCAGCGGAAGAGCGCCTGCAAGCGGCACCGCATCAGGCTTCGCTTTATCTGCCGATGGAAGGTTTTGGTCCTTACCGTAACGCCATCGCACCATTGCTGTTCGGTCGCGAGCACCCGATGCTGAAGGCGAGCCGCATTGCCTCCATCCAGACGCTGGGTGGGTCAGGTGCGCTGAAAGTCGGTGCGGATTTCCTCAAACGTTACTTCCCGAACTCCAACGTCTGGGTCAGCGATCCTACCTGGGAAAACCACATTGCGATCTTCAACGGTGCCGGTTTTGAAGTCAGCACTTACCCGTGGTACGACGCAGAAACCAACGGTGTGAAATTCGATGCCTTTATCGCTGCGCTGAAAACTCTGCCGAAGCAAAGCATCGTGCTGCTGCATCCGTGCTGCCATAACCCAACCGGTGCGGATTTGACTGACGCACAGTGGGACCAGACCGTTGAGGTGCTGAAAGCACAGGAACTGATCCCGTTCCTCGATATCGCTTATCAGGGCTTTGGCGCCGGTATGAACGAAGACGCCTATGCGATTCGTGCCGTGGCGGCTGCGGGTCTGCCAGCGCTGGTCAGCAACTCGTTTTCCAAAATCTTCTCACTGTATGGTGAGCGCGTCGGTGGACTCTCCATCGTTTGCGATAGCGCAGAAGAAGCAGGCCGTGTGCTGGGTCAGTTGAAAGCAACGGTGCGCCGTAACTACTCCAGCCCGCCGAACTTCGGTGCTCAGGTGGTTTCCTGTGTCCTGAACGATGAAGCGCTGCTGAACAACTGGTTGGCGGAAGTAGAAGCGATGCGTCTGCGTATTATCGAAATGCGTCAGGCACTGGTTGCGGTACTGCGTGAGAAGCTGCCGGGCCAGAACTTCGATTATCTGCTGAAACAGCGTGGCATGTTCAGCTACACCGGTCTGAGCGCGCAGCAAGTTGATCGTCTGCGTGACGAGTTCGGTGTCTACCTGATTGCCAGCGGTCGTATGTGTGTGGCGGGACTTAATAGCCGCAACGTACATCAGGTAGCTGAAGCCTTTGCTGCGGTGATGTAATCCATGATGAAGCCGCCAGCTTGATGCTGGCGGTTTTTTTTCGTCCAATTTCAGGCCGTTTTTTCCTTTACCTTTCGCCGTCATGCTGCACACTTAAACGGTGTGTTTAATTCAGGATTCAGGCATGTGGCACCAACAAACCTTAACGCTTAGCGCCAAACCACGCGGTTTTCACCTGGTCACCGACGAGATCGTCGGACAGCTACGCGCCCTGTCGGATGTGCGTATTGGTCAGCTGCATTTGTTGCTACAGCACACCTCCGCCTCACTGACCCTCAATGAAAATTGCGATCCCACGGTACGCAGCGACATGGAGCAACATTTTCTGCGTCATGTGCCAGAAAATGCCCCTTATCAACACGATTATGAAGGTGCAGATGATATGCCCGCGCACATTAAGTCATCGCTACTCGGCGTATCCTTGTTGTTACCGATTAGCCGTGGGCGGCTGATGCTGGGGACGTGGCAGGGGATCTGGCTCGGTGAACATCGGGTTCACGGCGGCGCGCGGCGCATTGTCGCCACCTTACAAGGGGAGTAAATATGAACACTTCGGATTTACTGACATATTGCATGAGCAAGCCGGGCGCAGAGCAGAGTGTGCACAGTGACTGGAAAGCTACGCAGATCAAAAGCGAGGGGATTTTATTTGCGATGGTGCATGAGGTAAAAGGGCGTCCGGCGGTTTCGTTGAAAGCCACCCCGGCACTGGCCGATTTATTGCGTGAAGAACATAGTGATGTGTTTCCCAGCGAGCATCTGAACAAGTCCCACTGGAGCACCCTGTGGCTGGACGGTTCGCTGAAAGATTCGCAGATTTACTACCTGGTGGATGCTTCCTGGCAACAGGCTGACGCCACACGCGCGGCGGGCGTCAGCCATGATGAGGATTAAGCGGCAGCTTCCTCCCGTAGGGTGTTGATATCAATTACAAAACGGTATTTCACGTCGCTTTTCAGCATACGCTCATAGGCTTCGTTGATTTGGTTCATGGCGATCAGTTCGATATCGGAAGTGATACCGTGCTTGCCGCAGAAATCCAGCATTTCCTGGGTTTCAGCGATACCGCCAATCAGCGAGCCAGCGATGCTGCGACGTTTGAAGATCAGGTTAAACACCTGCGGTGCCGGGTGATCGTGCTCCGGTGCGCCCACCAGCGTCATGTTGCCATCGCGCTTCAGCAGGGCAATAAACGGGTTGAGATCGTGCTGCGCCGCCACGGTGTTCAGGATGAAGTCAAAGCTGTTGAGGTGCTGGGCCATCTGATCCGCGTCCTTCGAGATCACCACTTCGTCAGCGCCAAGGCGTTTGCCGTCTTCAATTTTTGACGGTGACGTGGTGAACAGCACCACATGCGCGCCCATGGCATGCGCCAGCTTCACACCCATATGACCGAGACCACCAAGACCGACGATACCGACTTTCTGACCCGGACCCACGTTCCAGTGACGCAGCGGTGAGTAGGTGGTGATACCGGCACACAGCAGCGGTGCAACGCCTGCCAGGTCGAGGTTTTCCGGTACACGCAGCACAAAGCTTTCATCCACAACCATGCTGGTGGAGTAGCCACCAAAGGTGATGGCTTTGGTTTCGCGATCTTCACCGTTGTAGGTGCCAACAAAACCGTTTTCACAGTACTGCTCCAGACCTTCCTGGCAGCTCGGACAGCTACGGCAGGAGTCGACCATACAGCCCACGCCGACCAGATCACCCACTTTGTATTTATGGGTGTGTGCGCCTACCGCCGTCACGCGGCCAACGATTTCATGGCCTGGTACGACCGGGAAAATGGTGTTTTTCCATTCGTTGCGCGCCGTGTGAAGGTCAGAGTGGCAGACGCCGCAGTACAACACTTCAATCTGCACATCATGAGCGCGCAGCTCGCGAGGCTTATAGTCGAACGGAGCGAGTTTAGATTTCGCGTCCTGTGCGGCATAGGCATGCGTAATATTCATGGTGTCTCCAGTTAAGATGTGTCGTGAGTTTTTGCGGGGATCCCCTCCGCAAACGGAAGGGATAAAGGCGCTTGAGTACGCCAAAAAGGAACTGTGTAAGGATAGTCACCTGATGGGAAAGCGTATATGCCTGAAGATGTCTGATTCTTGCCTGTTTCTGCATTTCTCTGCGGAATCTGGCAGAAAGAATCAGGCCCGCAATCGCGGGCCTGAGAGAGAAATTACTTTTTTAACATTGGTTTAAGGAAGCGTGCCGTATGTGATTTTTCGCATTCCGCCACGGTTTCCGGCGTACCCGCCACCAGGATTTCGCCGCCGCCGCTGCCGCCTTCGGGGCCGAGATCGACGATCCAGTCAGCCGTTTTGATTACGTCGAGGTTGTGCTCAATCACCACGATGGTGTTGCCCTGATCGCGCAACTGATGCAGCACTTCCAGCAGTTGCTGGATATCAGCAAAGTGCAGGCCCGTGGTCGGCTCATCAAGGATGTACAACGTCTGGCCGGTACCGCGTTTCGACAGCTCACGCGCCAGCTTCACACGCTGCGCTTCACCGCCGGACAGCGTGGTGGCAGACTGGCCGAGGCGGATATAGGACAAGCCCACGTCCATCAGGGTTTGCAGCTTACGCGCCAGCGCTGGCACCGCATCAAAGAAGTCACGCGCTTCTTCGATGGTCATCTCCAGCACTTCATGGATGCTTTTGCCTTTGTATTTAATCTCCAGCGTTTCGCGGTTATAACGTTTGCCTTTGCACTGATCGCAGGGGACGTAAATATCCGGCAGGAAGTGCATTTCAACCTTGATCACCCCATCGCCCTGGCAGGCTTCACAACGTCCACCACGCACGTTAAAGCTGAAGCGGCCCGGATTATAGCCACGCGAACGCGACTCCGGCACACCGGCAAACAGTTCGCGCACCGGGGTGAAGATACCGGTATAGGTCGCCGGGTTGGAGCGCGGTGTACGACCGATCGGGCTTTGATCGATATCGATCACTTTGTCGAAATGTTCCAGACCGGCGATCTCGCGATAGGGTGCCGGTTCACCGCTGGTGGCACCGTTTAACTGGCGCTGAGCAATCGGGAACAGGGTATCGTTAATCAGTGTCGATTTACCGGAACCAGACACGCCGGTGATGCAGGTAAACAGACCGACCGGCACCGTCAGGGTCACGTCTTTCAGGTTGTTGCCGCGCGCCCCGGTCAACTTCAGCACTTTGGCGGGATCGCCTTTAACGCGTTCTTTCGGCACGGCAATTTCACGTTTGCCGCTCAGGTACTGGCCGGTAAGAGAATCTTCATGCGCCATGATGGCGTTGACGTCACCTTCCGCCACCACCTGGCCGCCATGCACCCCGGCGCCGGGGCCGATATCGATGATATGGTCGGCGGCACGAATCGCATCTTCATCGTGCTCCACCACAATCACCGTATTGCCGAGGTCACGCAGATGAATCAGCGTACTCAGCAGACGTTCGTTGTCGCGCTGATGCAGACCAATCGACGGTTCATCCAGTACGTACATCACCCCCACCAGACCCGCACCGATCTGGCTCGCCAGACGGATACGCTGTGCTTCACCGCCGGACAACGTCTCAGCAGAGCGCGACATGGAAAGATAATTCAGCCCGACGTTGACGAGGAAGCTCAGACGATCGCCAATCTCTTTCAGGACTTTTTCTGCAATTTTGGCGCGCTGGCCGCTCAGTTTGAGATCGCGGAAGAAATCCATTGCGTGGCCGATGCTCATGTCAGAGATGGTCGGCAGGTTGGTGTTTTCCACAAAGACGTGGCGCGCCTCACGGCGCAGACGGGTGCCCTCACAGCTGGCGCAGGCGCGGTTGCTGATAAATTTCGCCAGCTCCTCGCGCACCGCATTGGATTCCGTCTCTTTATAGCGGCGCTCCATATTGTGCAGCACGCCTTCAAACGGATGGCGGCGCACTGAGGTATCGCCACGGTCGTTGATGTATTTGAATTCGATGCTTTCTTTGCCAGAACCGTACAGAATCACCTGCTGTGCTTTGTCGCTCAGGCTGTTAAACGGTGCTTCGACATCGAAATCCAGATGCTCAGACAGCGAACGCAGCATCTGGAAATAGTAGAAATTACGGCGATCCCAGCCGCGAATCGCACCACCCGCCAGCGACAGCTCCGGGTTTTGTACTACACGATCGGGATCGAAATATTGCTGCACACCGAGGCCGTCACAGGTTGGACAGGCACCCGCCGGGTTATTGAACGAGAACAGGCGCGGTTCGAGTTCGCGCATGCTATAGCCGCACACCGGGCAGGCAAAGTTGGCGGAGAACAGCATCTCTTCGGCGCTGTTGTCGTCCATATCCGCGACAATCGCCGTGCCACCGCTTAATTCCAACGCGGTTTCGAACGATTCGGCTAAACGTGTCGCGAGGTCGTCACGGACGCGGAAGCGGTCAATCACCACCTCGATAGTATGCTTCTTCTGGAGTTCCAGCTTTGGCGGATCGGAGAGATCACAGACTTCACCATCGATACGGGCGCGGATATACCCCTGCGAGGCAAGGTTCTCCAGCGTTTTGGTGTGCTCGCCTTTACGATCCTTCACCACCGGAGCCAGCAACATCAGGCGACGGCCTTCTTCCTGTGCCAGCACCTGATCGACCATCTGGCTAACGGTTTGCGCCGCCAGGGTGACGTCATGATCCGGGCAGCGCGGCTCGCCAACACGGGCAAACAGCAGACGCAGATAGTCGTGGATTTCGGTAATGGTGCCGACCGTCGAGCGCGGGTTATGGGACGTGGATTTTTGCTCAATAGAGATGGCGGGCGAGAGACCTTCGATATGGTCAACGTCCGGCTTCTCCATTAAGGAAAGAAACTGGCGCGCATAGGCAGAGAGCGACTCCACATAGCGACGCTGACCTTCCGCGTACAGCGTATCAAACGCCAGAGAGGATTTACCGGAGCCTGACAGGCCGGTAACCACAATGAGTTTGTCGCGAGGGATGATCAGGTTGATGTTTTTCAAATTATGGGTGCGGGCACCACGAACTTCGATCTTATCCATTCACCTTTCCCGGATTAGCAGCACTCGCCGCGCCTTGCCGACGGCGGCCAGAAGAAACGCGTATTATGGCATAAAAAATAAACTGAATAAATATCCAGTATTTTGCGTTTTGATTGTGTATTCTGGAAGCCAGCTCGAAAGTGGGAACCGCGATCCAGACGTGCTAGAATTGATCGTTTAGTATTGACGCATTAACTCATCGGGAGACAGCAACATGGCCAGTCGTGGCGTTAACAAAGTGATTCTTGTCGGGAATCTGGGTCAGGATCCGGAAGTACGTTATATGCCAAATGGTGGCGCAGTTGCCAACATTACGCTGGCTACGTCAGAAAGCTGGCGTGACAAACAAACCGGTGAAAACAAAGAGATCACCGAATGGCACCGCGTGGTGCTGTTTGGCAAACTGGCGGAAGTGGCCGGTGAATACCTGCGTAAAGGTTCACAGGTCTACATCGAAGGCCAGCTGCGCACCCGTAAATGGCAGGACCAGGGCGGCCAGGATCGTTACACCACCGAGATCGTGGTAAACGTGGGCGGCACCATGCAGATGCTGGGTGGTCGTCAGCAGGGCGCCAGCACCGGCGGAGCACCGATGGGCGGCCAGGGTGGCGGCAACAACAACGGCTGGGGTCAACCACAGCAGCCGCAGGGCGGCAACCAGTTCAGCGGCGGTGCGCAGCAGCGTCCACAGCAGCAGAGCGCACCGGCGAACAACGAACCGCCGATGGATTTTGACGACGATATTCCGTTCTAAGATCGGAACACATTCAGACAGATTTTCGAAAGAGGCCGTAAGGCCTCTTTTTTATTTTATGCATTGCCGTGCCAATGACATTCAGTTGGCCGCTATCTTCTGATGCTGTGCTTCTGTGTTGCTCTTTTTTCTTAACCGATAGCTGACGGCCAGCACCAGCAGCCAAACGGGGATCAGCCAGACTGAAATCTCGATGCCAGGCGTCATAAACATAATCACCAGAATTCCGGCCAGGAACAGCAGACACAGGATATTGGTCAGTGGGTAGCCCAGGCTGGGGAAATGGGTTTTCTGTTTGGTGATACGCATGGCGCGGCGGAATTTCAGATGAGTGATACTGATCATCGCCCAGTTAATGACGAGTGCAGAGACCACCAGCGACATCAGCAGCTCGAAGGCTTTGCCCGGCATGAGGTAGTTAAGCAGCACACACAACGCAGTAACCAGCGCTGAGACGCTGAGGGCGTTAAAAGGAATACCGCGCCGATTAACTTTTAACAATGAGGCGGGAGCGTTCCCCTGTTTCGCCAGACCAAACAGCATACGGCTGTTGCTGAACACACAGCTGTTATAAACGGAAAGCGCAGCAGAAAGCACGACGGCGTTGAGCAACGTCGCGACCAGATTACTGTCAAGTGCGTGGAAAATCAGGACGAACGGGCTACCCCCTTCCACCACTTTCTGCCACGGGTAGAGCGACAGCAACACCGCCAGTGCGCCAACATAGAACAGCAGGATGCGATAGATAACCTGGTTTGTGGCTTTCGGAATGCTTTTCTGCGGATTATCGGCCTCGGCGGCAGTAATGCCGATCAGCTCCAGACCACCGAATGAGAACATGATTACGGCCATTGCCATCACCAGTCCCTTGATTCCGTTAGGGAAGAACCCTCCGTGCTGCCACAGATTTGCGACGCTCGCCTCGGGACCTCCGTGCCCGCTGGCGAGCAGCCAGGCACCAAAACCGATCATGCCGACAATCGCCGCGACTTTGATGATTGAAAACCAGAATTCGACCTCGCCATAAATTTTCACGTTGGTCATATTGATGGCATTGATCACAACAAAGAACACCCCGGCGGACACCCAGGTCGGGATTTCCGGCCACCAGTATTGGACGTAAATACCGACCGCGGTCAGCTCTGCCATGCTGACCAGTACGTAGAGCACCCAGTAATTCCATCCTGCTACGAAGCCCGCAAAATTGCCCCAGTATTGGTTGGCAAAATGGCTAAACGAGCCAGCAACCGGTTCGTGAACCACCATCTCGCCGAGCTGGCGCATAATAAAGAAGGCGATCACGCCGGCAATCGCATAGCCCAGCAGGACCGACGGACCTGCCATTTTTATGGTTTGCGCAATGCCAAGAAACAGCCCGGTACCGATTGCGCCTCCCAGCGCAATCAGTTGAATATGGCGATTTTTCAAGCCTCTGTGCAGCTGACTTTCTGACTGGTGGTTGCCCATGTCTACTCCCGCAGGTATCAATATTTATCTACATGGGATTAGCAATTCCTGGGCCAGTGGGGGGATGCTTTGCGGAAAGTTATACTTAACATCATGATAAAAAAGAATAATTATTTTATGGGTAAATTCACGGTCCGTGCATTAATTGCGCAAAAATTAATTGATTTGTGCTTTTTGTGGCAAATTTGTGCAAGCAGTGAGCGTTAAACGTCTTTTTTATGACTGACGTGAACCAAAAAGGTGCATGGTGGCGTGCAAGTTAGCCCCCGGATTGAATGCTGGCTTTAACCTTTTGCCACATTCCTCCCGGCGTGGCACAAAAAGCCGTTCATCCCCACGGCGGCTTCGCCATCCTGTCAGGCCTAACACAATGGCGCAGAAGGAGCGTGAGTGAACCTCAATCGCCGTACATTTTTGCTGGCGCTGGGCGCGCTGGGCGTAGCGCGCAATGTTCAGGCTTTTACGGCTGAAGATCCGTTGCCACTGGAGCGGGTGGTCGTTTCACCGTGGATGGCGAATCAGGTGGCGTTAACCCGCGGTAATCTGCTGTTTCTTGGCCTGCCACGCTATGCCAAAGATAAACCGACACCTTCGCTGGCGCGACGCGAGACGGATGGCAGTTTGCGACCTTTCCCTGGCAATGGCTGGAATGAGTGGCAGCCGGGTAAAGATGGGCGCAATGCGTTTGTTTACCTTAACTCGGTACATATTTTTGCTGATGATACGGTGTGGTGTGTTGATCAGGGGTCGCTCAGTGCCGGTGTTTTTTCAGCAAAAGATGCGGTGCCACAACCCGGCGCGCAAAAGTTGGTGCAGTTGGATGCAAATAGCGGCGAAATCCTGCAAATTCTGCGGTTTGACGAACGCATCCTGCCGCCAGGCGCGCAGATGAACGACCTGCGTTTTCACGGCAACGCGTTGTACATTACCGATTCCGGTCTGGGTGGCATCATTGTACACGACATGGTCAGTGGCAAAACGCTGCGTCGTTTGTCGGCTACCCCGGTGGTGAAGGCGACGGATAAAGCGCCACCAGCGATGTTGTCTGGCATCAAAGGCAGCAAAACCTTCCATCCGCCCAATAGCGATATGATTGAAATCACCGCCGACGGCAACTGGCTTTACTGGGCCGCACCAACCGGGCCGCTTTATCGCGTGGAAACCCGTTGGCTGCAAAGTGATCTGCCTGATGAAGACATCCTGCCCCATGTTGAGCAGGTGTATGACAACAACTTCTCGGGGGGCTGCTGCATGGATTCGGCGGGTAATGTGTACTTCTCGGAAACCGTTACCCACAACATTCGGGTGTTGGCACCGTCCGGTGAAACGCGCGTCATTGCCAGTGATGTGCGGTTGTTACGGCCAGACGGCACGTTTATCAGCGCCGATCGTCAGCTTTATATTCCGGTTAAACAGCCGCTGGCAGCGCAACCAGGCGCGGCTGCGCATTTTGCCATTTATAAGCTGGCGTTGCCCGATCAGTTTCAGGGCCTCAACCTGGGCGGCCCGATTACGGGTTAACCGTCTCTGGCTGCCAGATAGCCAGCAGCTCTGCGGTCGGTCGTACCTGCACCGGGTTGCCCGGCAGGATCAGATCGGCCCAGACTTCATTATGTTGGTTGATCAGTTGCTGCGCTGTTGCCCAGGTACGATCGGCTGTGGTGTGCGCGTCGGCGGCGACGGTGATGCGATAACCCAGGCTGGCACCCACTTTGAGGGTGGTATCGACGCAATAATCAGTCGCACAACCACAGATGACAAAAGACGAAATGTCTTGCTGTTCCAGCTGCGCCGCCAGCTCGGTCTGCCAGAAGCCGTCACAGGCAGTTTTATTGACGTAAAGGGCGTGAGCCGGTTGGTGTAGCTCAGGCACAATCTGCCAGGCTTCGCTGTTCAGCTCCAGACCCGGACCGACGTGCTGGATAAAAATGACCTGGTCAGCGGCGGCAATGAGCTGATTAATCCGCGCGCAACGTCCTGCCCGATCGAAACGCGGCGTTGCCAGCACACCGTTTTGCATGTCCACCACCATCACTACCTTGCTTCCCATGATCGCCTCCTGTTATATGCCTGGGCGTCAGTGTCGCGCTGAACTTCCTCACAGGCAAAACAAATCTGTTTTGCATTTTGCCCGTCTTACGGGGCATGCTGGTGATCTTCTTTACGATGGAGGTGTGTCGTGTCAGTGGTTCCTGCAATCTTCCCGTGCGAGCGTGACCGCGCGCAATTCCAGCAATTTTCCGAGCTGCCGGGCATTGAATTGTATCAGGCGCATATCTCCCGTTATGCCTTTGAGCCGCACACCCATGAAGCGTTTGGCATTGGCACCATCGAGTCGGGTGCACAACGCTTCCGCTATCGTGGCACCCACTACACCGCTCCCGAGCATTCGTTGGTGATGATGAATCCGGATGAGCTTCACACCGGCGAATCCGCCTGTGAAGAGGGCTGGCGTTACCGCATGATTTACATCCATCCGGATGAGATGGACAGGCTGACCGGCGATCGCAACTGGTGGTTCAGTGAGGCCCTGCGCACCGATGCTTGTCTGGCGCAGCCGTTTTCGCTGCGGCTGGCGGCTTTGTGGCAGGCTGAAACCGCGCTGGAACGCGAGGGATTGTTGGTGGAATTGCTGGAGTTGATGCGTCCATTGGCGCATCGCGGGCAATCCCGACCAGTGGAAGGAGCGCACCGTTTTGATCTGGTGAAAACGTATCTGCGAGAAAATCTCGCTGAACCGGTCAGGCTGGATGAACTGGCCGCGCTGGCGGGATTGTCGCCGTGGCATTTCTTGCGCAGTTTCCGCCAGCAGTTTCATGTCACACCGCATCAGATGCTGATGGCATTCCGGCTTTATGACGCCAAGTTGCGGCTGGCACAGGGCGAAAGTGCGGCCTCGGTTGCGGCAGCCGTTGGCTTAACCGATCAGGCACATCTGACGCGTGCCTTTGCGCATCGCTATGGCATCACCCCTGGCCGTTATCAAAAACAGGTCTGGCCCGCACGCTAACCGCAATCTGCTACAAGCTTTTGCTGCTGCGTTCCGCCACACTGCGCCGGAATATCTTAATCAGGAAAAGATTATGTTGGCTGGAGTTCTGTTTGCGCTGGCGGCGGGATTGATGTGGGGGCTGATCTTTGTCGGGCCGCTGCTGGTGCCGGATTATCCCGGCACGTTGCAATCCGCCGGGCGCTATGTCGCTTTTGGTTTGATCGCCTTGCCGCTTGCCTGGCTGGATCGTCGTCGCTTGCGTCAACTGGCGCGCCAGGACTGGATTGAGGCGTTAAAGCTGTCGCTGGTGGGCAATCTGATGTATTACGCCTTTCTCGCCACCGCCATTCAGCGCACCGGCGCACCGGTAGCAACCATGATTATCGGCACCTTACCGGTGGTGATGTCGGTCACGGCTAACCTATGTTACGGACATCTGGAAGGGCGATTGCCCTGGCGACGGTTGATGCCTGCCTTGCTGATCATTGCCCTGGGGTTGGTATGCGTCAATGCTGCGGAGTTGCAGGCACAGGGAGCAACGCTGGACTGGCCGCGCTATCTCTCCGGCCTGCTGTTGGCGGTGATGGCGGTGGGCTGTTGGACCTGGTACCCGCTACGTAATGCGCGTTGGCTGCGTAACCATCCGCAGCATAAACCCGGCAGTTGGGCGACTGCGCAAGGCCTGGTGACGTTACCCCTGGCAGTGGTGTTTTATCTGCTGGTGTGCGGACAGATCCACTGGCAACAACCTGATTTCGCGTTACCTTTTGGCCCGCAGCCCGAGGTTTTCCTGCTGCTGATGCTGGCGATAGGGTTGCTGTGCTCATGGCTCGGAACGCTGTGCTGGAATGCGGCCAGCCAGCGCCTGCCCACGGTCATTATGGGGCCGTTAATTGTGTTCGAAACCCTGTCTGGCTTGTTCTGGACTTTCCTGTGGCGACAAAGCTGGCCGCCGTTGCTGACCGCCATCGGTATCTGCTGTTTGATTATTGGTGTCATCTCGGCAATGCGTATCAAGCCGCAGCCGGTGGTAACTTCACTGGAAATTTAAGCGTAAAACGATGCCAGCCACGGGTGCTGGCATCCTGATTTGCCCCTGATTTTAAGATTATGACCAGCCAGAAATCCTGCCACTTTTGCCTTATCTGTTCTTAAGCCATACCGCGTTATAACCATTTCCTGGGACACCAGGCAGGTTTTCAGCGCGAAACGTCATATCTGACGCCAGGCTGGCAGGGACGAGTGGATAAAATTCTCCCTGTTCTGGGGGGGAGACGCGGTGATTCACGGGCAAAATGGGCCGTTTTGGCGGCTGAATGGTCGCTAAACAGGCATTAAACAACCGGGCCAGGTCTCTTTTTATTGCGCTCTGGCACTGAAAACCCCCTGCCGGAACCATCATTTCCTCAAGGTGTTGCTGTCTGGTTGAGACTCTTCCGCCGTGCATGTGACCGAGATTGGTTAAGTGCGGCGATGAATAGTGACGTGATATTAACTCATCCAGTATGGCTAATTGCGTTATTGTTTAGCGATGATAACGTTTCTCTTCAGGCTGATTCCTGGTATGAATACGCCATCGGTACATGGAACTGCGGATAATATGATCACCCCCAGATAACGATAGATCCACTTAAAAGAAGAGTGGGTGTGAGAGGGATTCTGGTCTGTTGTTCATCAATGCTAAACAAAAATACCTGTTTCTGGCGCAGAGTATTAATGTTGATAAAGTAATAATGAAAGCCCCAATCTCACCTGAATGAGATTGGGAGGGACGTAAATAGCTTGAAACGCGAGACTTTTGCTGATGTGAATCAATTTTACCGCAAAAAAAGAAGTAATTTCGTGATGTTATTCATCAGGAAATAATGGTGCGAATTGTTATGTCACGAACGCCGAATTAAATGATCTTCATCTCTTCTGGTAAGAACAAATCTCAGCATTAAGTCAAATAACAACGGCCTTAATGTTGTTAGCGATTTTCTGTACCTGACGGGTAGTGGTAAACGCTGCGGCTAATATCCAGCAAGCGGCAACTGCGACGTGTGCCTATGTCGAAGGTGGTTTGCAGAAAGTTAACAGCCTGGCGTTTTTCATTGGTGGTGAAGAAATTTTTCAGCACGCTTTGCAGCATCTCCTTATCAGAGCTGAGTGTCTGCAACTCGCGGGTGAGTGTTTGAAGTTTGTCTTCTAACTCTTTGATTTTTCTTCCCTCCTCAGAAGAAAGTCCAGAGAATTTTTTCTTCCAGCTATAGAAAGTGGCTTCGGAAATGCCAAGCTCCTCACAAATCTCCCTGACTTTCACTCCTGTTTCAGAAGCTTTAATGGCATTTGTGATTTGCTCTTCGCTATATCGTGACTTTCTCATAAATGCTATTACCTTTCTTATCAATTAGTGGATGAGAATTACTGTATTAATATCTGGTACTGCAAAAACACTATTAATGCAGTATTAAAGTGCGCGATTAGAATTGCGAGGGTTAAATTAAGATATTTAGAATAAATATCATCATGGGATAAGTCTTATTTTATTCTGATTGTCATTGAACGCCTTCCTGGTGTTGGGTTTTTGATATAGATTCATTTCATCCCAAATGCGGAAAAATTATACATTCATCGGAAAAACGGCATAACCTGCTTGCAAAAACGCCAGGATATGCCAGTAGCTTTTTGGTCAATATTTTGACTGAAATCGGTTACATCCACAGGGTTTCGCGCCGGATTTAATCAGAATTATCCTGAATTCATTGTCTGAATCCTGACGCGAGTCCTCTTTTTCGGACCAGCATGGTTTGAAGATATTAATTTAAGTCAGGCCCAATTAGCGCTTGTTTAATTCTTTCAAGGACGTTGTACCGAAAGTAGTTGCAGTAAGTAATACTAAGGACGAGTTGATGAAATTAAGCGTAATGTCAAATGCCGCCTGGATGATGTCTGAGAAGATCGTCTCGGTTTTCGGCGTCATATTTGTGACTTCCTATGTGGCAAAATCCTTCGGCCCGACGGTGTTCGGCCAAATGGCGTTTTCCACCTCATTGTTCTCTATGGTGCAGACCGTAGCGATGTTTGGCACCGAAACGATACTGTTCAAAACCATCAGCAAAAGTGAGCCAAAAGGTGTGCGCCTGATGAACGTGGCACGCACGTTGCGATTTGCGCTCCTGGTATTGACCTCGGTGCCGGTGTTGATTTGGGTCTGGTACAACATGCAGGAAAACTTTCTTGCGTTTGCGCTGGCTTCGTTCATCGCTTCGGTATTCGTTACCCAGGACACGTTCAGTGTGTATAACAACGCGCGTCTGGCTTCACGGCTCAATACCATTGCCAACTCAATCGGTCTGCTGCTGGGTTTTTCACTCAGTTTTGCCATTGCCTGGTTCCGGCTCAACCCCATCTGGCTGACCTTATCGATTGTGGTGGTGACGTTGGTTCCCTACGCCATCAAACGCTACAACTTCTACCGTGAAAACCAGGAGCAGGCACCTGCACGCAGCAAACGCGGCGCTTATCTGCGTTATCTGCTGTATGCCGGTTTGCCGTTGGCGATCTCCAGCATTTTTATTTCGGTACAGGTGAAAACTGCGCAGATGTTTCTGGTGGGTATCGCCTCGGCGCGTGAGCTTGGCTTGTTCGCCGCCGCCAACACCATATCGGCCTCATGGACCTTCATTCCATTGGCCATTATCACCTCCAGCTTTTCAGAGATTTTCAGGGAGCGCGGCAGCGTTGCTATCAAGCTGACGGCGCGCCTGAACGGTTATGTTTTGGGTGTTTCATTGCTCTTGTTACTTGTCATCGCCTTATACGGCGAAAAAATCATCATTGCTTTGTATGGTCACGAATACACGCAGTCAGGAAGTCTGATTACCGTGTTGTCGATAGCGTCCAGCTTCTCTGCAATGGGAACCGTGGCGTACCGCTACATGGTCAAGGAAGGAGGGTTTAACTATCTGCTCAGAAAAATTATCTGCTTGATGGCGATCAGCCTGCCGCTCTCGTGGTGGCTTATTCAGGGCTACGGCATCATGGGGGCCGCCTGGAGCGTCTTCATTACTGAACTTCTGTCCCTTACGGTGATGAATTACTTCTTCAGAAATGGCGCCATTTTTAAGATTCAAGTTTCCTCGCTCAACTACAAAACCTACAAATGAGGTTAGATATGCTCAAGTTGAAAGATGAACTCAGACGAAGTGTGCGGTATTTCATCAAAAAAATGCCCTGGGCTTACCAGGACCGTCTGTACTACTTCCGTAGGTTTCGTCGGTTACCCAATTTGCGTCAGCCCAAGGTGTTTAATGAGAAGGTGCTGTATCGCAAGTTTGTCTATGGCGATTACCAGAACTATGGTCGCCTGTCGGATAAATACTCGGTGCGAGATTACGTTGCCGAGAAGGTGGGCAGCGAATATCTGATCCCGCTGGTGTATGAGACCAGCGATCCTCATTCACTGCATACCCTGTCGAGCTGGAAAAATACGGTCATCAAACCGAACCACGGTTCGAATATGGTCGAAATCCTGTTGGAAGAGCCAGATGCGCTGAAGAAACAGCAGATCATCAGTAAATGCCAAACCTGGTTGAAAAAAGACTATGCGGATGAAGCGCGCGAGATCCACTACCGCTATATCAAACCGCGCATTCTGGTAGAAAAATACATTGGTGATGGGAAAAACGCGCCCATTGATTACAAGTTCCATATGTTTAATAAACGCGACGGCAACTTTGAATATGTGCTTCAGGTGATTTACAACCGATGTAGACCGTTGTTATCCATGAACTTTTACGTTAATAATTTAGACGAGGCGTATCACAAGATTCGCGATACCGGCCTGGATATCTCGCCGCAAATGGCCGCGTTACAGCACGCGTTAGTCTTGAGCAAGAAGCTGGCAAGTGATTTCGATTATGTGCGCGTTGACTGGTATATCCACGAGCAGCAGGTTTTCTTTGGTGAGCTGACCTTTACGCCTGGCGCGGGGATGGTCACCGGGCTGGATCGTGGACTTAATCAGATGATGGGTGATATGTGGATTCAGGACCGTCTTGGTGCACAGACACCCGACGGAACGGTGGAGGATGTCAACATCCCGGCCGTATTGAAGAAAATTTGAAATCACACAGCAAAATAAAAAACCCCGCAACGCGGGGTTTTTTATGGGTAGCGATTAAGGCATTGGCCAGTCAGCAGGCGTCTGGCTCATCACCTCAACAAAGGCATTTTTGGAGATTTCCATAAAGTTATGCAGATTCTCCATACTGAGGGTGATCCCCATCAGGCCAGTGACAAACCAGCAGGACATACCCAGGCCGATTCCGCCGCACATCAGCGCCATCACATGGTGGCTGTTCTGACGAAAACGAATTTTCAGGGTGCTGGCGAAAAACATCATTACTGCGCTCAGCAATTCCCAGCGCATAACGATAAGACTGGTGGTTAAAGTAGCCATCTGCAACGAACCTCTATGAATCAGTAACATCCCTGACATTCATCGGACATCACTGGCGGCAGAGAAGGAAGGTCAGGGAGGCCCTTCAGGCCGTCGAACTACGCATTAAACTGTGACTTGGGTCACATTATATCATCCGATTTGAAAGTTTGAACAAAATTTATACCTGGTATGGTAGAAAAAAATTTATCGATGCAGGCAGAGGATTCGCGCGATAAATCGCGCCGCAACGACAGCATGCGGAAATTTATGGCGTTACCACGGATTTGTAGCGGCGCGATTTATCGCGCACGTATCGGCAGCGTGCGATGATTTATAACGTTGCCACGGATTTGTAGCGGCGCGATTTATCGCGCACGTATCGACAGCGTGCGATGATTTATAACGTTGCCACGGATTTGTAGCGGCGCGATTTATCGCGCACATATAGACAGGGCAGGGAGCGCCCGCGCGGGGCGCGCAGGCAAGGTTAGCGAACCGGGCAGCACTCGCCGGTAGTACGCTGGGTAAAGCTGGCCATATTCTCGTTGCAATCAAAGCTCACCAGACGTGGGCGCTGAATCATCGCCTGGCGACGCATGGTATGGCGATACGCGGTGGGCGTTTGCGAGAACTGACGGCGAAACACGCGGGAAAAGGTTTGCTGTGAGTCGTAGCCGTACTGCATAGCGATATCAAATACCGGACGTTGTGTCTGACGCAGAGCCTCAGCGGCCAGCGTTAAGCGGCGTTCGCGGATATAACCGCCCAGCGTTTGTTTCGTCACGGTACGGAACATACGTTGCAGGTGCCATTTGGAATAACCTGATTTCGCCGCTACTTCATCAATCGACAGGGTTTTATCCAGATTCTGATCGATCCAGTGAGTCAGTGAATGAATGATTTCCTCTTGCATCATAACCACATCCTTCTGAGTAGAGATTCGAAGTTTCAATGGGGAGCGAGTATAATTCCTCAAGTTAACTTGAGGTAAAGAGCGAAATGAAAAAAGAACGCAACTACCCGAAACCGGTGCTGACGCCGGGTGAAGTGGCGAAGCGCAGCGGTGTGGCGGTGTCGGCTTTGCACTTTTACGAAACCAAAGGATTGATCTCCAGTACGCGTAACAACGGCAACCAACGGCGTTACAGCCGTGATGTGCTGCGCCGCGTGGCGATCATTAAAATTGCGCAGCGCATCGGTATTCCCCTCGCCACAGTCAGCGACAGTCTGATGCATGTGCCGGCTAACAAGCGCATGTCGACCCAGGAATGGGATGCGCTGACGCAGCACTGGCGTGAGGAACTGGATAAACGCATCGAAACCCTGACGCGGCTGCGTAACGATCTTGATGGCTGTATCGGCTGTGGTTGCCTGTCAATGCGTGACTGTCCATTGCGTAACCCTGGCGACCGTTTGGGCGAGCAAGGTTCGGGGGCGGTTTTGCTCGATCCGCAACAGGACGAGCAGAAACGCTGAGGCGACATCATCTATACTTGCTGGTCCAACCATTGGTCAGGAAGCCATGATGATCACCGTTCACCATCTTGAAAATTCTCGTTCACATCGGGTGCTGTGGCTGCTGGAAGAGCTGTCAGTGCCTTATCAGATCAAACGTTACCAACGTGAAGGCACCCTGCTGGCGCCCGAGTCGTTGAAGAAAGTCCATCCTTTGGGGAAATCTCCGGTGATCACCGATGGCAATCGCGTGATCGCGGAATCCGGCGCAATCCTGGAGTATCTGGCCGACAAATATGACGCCGAATATCGATTAAAGCTGTCCGATGAAGATGCGCAAATTGCGGCGCGTTACTGGCTGCATTACGCCGAGGGGTCGTTGATGCCCTTGCTGGTGATGAAACTGGTGTTCGGGCAGTTGGGTAAAAAACCGGTGCCCTGGCTGTTGCGCCCGGCCGGTAAGGCTCTTAGCGCCGGGATCCAGAAAGCCTGGCTGAACAAGCAGTTGAAATTACATGGGGATGTGATTGAACAGCACCTGAGTCAGCACCCTTACTTCGCCGGTAATCGTTTTAGTATCGCCGATATTCAGATGAGTTTTCCGCTGCTGGCGATGCGTGCGCGTACCGGCCTGCGTGATATGCCTGCCAGTCAGCACTGGCTGGAAGGGCTGGAACAACGCGCCGCCTGGCAGCGGGCGATTGAGCAGGGCGGCCCGATCAATTTCAGCCAATAATCATGTTGCGCAACCTGGCTATCATTTGGTTGCGCAACAAAAACACGCATAAAAATTCCTATAATTTCCAGTCTGTTCCACTAAATCTGGCGTATGTCGGGGCAGCGGAACACCGTTGCATTTCTGTTATGCAATGAGGATTATCCTGTATCGATGCAGATTAGCAGTTGAAAATCTCAGGCCAATCACCGGATAATCGTTTGCCTTTTTTCTGAGTTCCCCCTTTTACGACCAGAAATACGCGACTACGTAAACGTTTGCGTTGTTTCTCCGTTGGAGAAACGTGCACCAGGATGGCAGGCAAACGTCAGTCGTGTGGCCACTCACAACAGCAAAAATTCAGAGGATTAATTATGTCTGGCGAATCTCGCCCGGCCAGTGGAAAACTGGACGGCTGGTTCAATATTTCAGCACGCGGCAGTAGCGTGCGTCAGGAAGTGCTGGCGGGCTTAACCACCTTCCTGGCGATGGTCTACTCCGTCATCGTGGTACCCGGTATGCTCGGCAAAGCGGGCTTCTCACCGACCGCGGTATTCGTCGCTACCTGTCTGGTGGCGAGTTTCGGTTCGATCATCATGGGGTTGTGGGCCAACCTGCCGATGGCGATTGGCTGCGCTATCTCGCTGACGGCGTTTACCGCCTTTAGCCTGGTGCTGGGTCAGCACATCAGCGTGCCGGTGGCGCTTGGTGCGGTGTTCCTGATGGGGCTGCTGTTCACCCTGATTTCCGTGACCGGCATCCGCGCATGGATTCTGCGCAACCTGCCAATGGGCGTGGCGCATGGTACCGGCATCGGTATTGGCCTGTTTCTGTTGCTGATCGCGGCTGACAGCGTTGGCCTGGTGGTGAAAAACCCGGCGGCGGGTTTGCCGGTTGAACTGGGCCACTTCGCCTCCTTCCCGGTGATTATGGCGCTGGTGGGTCTGGCGGCGATCTTCGGGCTGGAGAAACGCCGTGTCCCTGGCGGCATTTTGCTGACCATTGTGGCGATCTCGATTGTCGGACTGATTTTTGATCCATCAGTGAAATATCAGGGACTGTTTGCCATGCCGAGCCTGAAAGATGCCAGCGGTCAGTCGCTGGTGTTCAGCCTCGATATCATGGGCGCGCTCAAACCCGCAGTGCTGCCGACGGTGCTGGCGCTGGTGATGACGGCGGTGTTTGATGCTACCGGCACCATCCGGGCGGTGGCCGGTCAGGCTAATCTGCTGGATAAAGACGGCCAGATCATCAATGGTGGCCGCGCCCTGACCACCGACTCTGTCAGCAGCCTGTTTGCCGGTCTGGTGGGCGCTTCCCCGGCGGCGGTCTATATCGAATCGGCGGCTGGTACGGCGGCGGGCGGTAAAACCGGTCTGACGGCGGTGGTGGTGGGTCTGCTGTTCATGGTGATTCTGTTTATGTCGCCGCTGGCGTATCTGGTACCGGCGTATGCTACGGCTCCGGCGCTGATGTATGTCGGTCTGCTGATGCTCAGCAACGTGGCGAAAATCGATTTCAATGATTTCGTTGACGCCATGTCCGGCCTGCTGACGGCGGTGTTTATCGTGCTGACCTGCAACATCGTCACCGGCATTATGCTCGGCTTTGCGGCGTTGGTGATTGGTCGCCTGTTTGCCGGTGAGTGGCGTAAGCTGAATATCGGTACGGTGGTGATTGCTGTGGCATTGGTGGCTTTCTACGCCGGTGGCTGGGCCATCTGACCTGAAATTTTCCTGAAATCCGAATTATTCGCTTTCCTTGTACTGCCGCACGTCGGGTTTTCCCGTCGTGCGGCGTTTTGTTTTACACTTTCCTGCGCAACAAACATCGCTTTAACGAAAATGATTCGCCTAAGGAAAGCATGGAAATCTTCTTTACCATTCTCATCATGACACTGGTTGTGTCACTCTCTGGTGTTGCGGCACGTATCTTGCCGTTTCAAATCCCGCTGCCGCTGGTGCAGATCGCGGCCGGTGCAATGCTTGCCTGGCCGACCTTTGGTCTGCATGTCGATTTTGATCCCGAACTGTTTCTGGTGCTGTTTATTCCGCCCTTGCTGTTCGCCGACGGCTGGAAAACACCGATTAACGAATTTCTGCATCACGGTCGTGAGATCATCGGACTGGCGCTGGTACTGGTGCTGATCACCGTGGTGGGTATCGGCTATCTGATTTACTGGCTGGTACCGGGTATCCCGCTGATTCCGGCCTTTGCGCTGGCGGCGGTACTGTCACCGACCGATGCGGTGGCGCTCTCCGGTATCGTTGGGGAAGGGCGCATCCCGAAAAAAATCATGTCGATTGTGCAGGGCGAAGCCCTGATGAACGACGCATCCGGCCTGGTGTCTCTCAAGTTTGCTGTCGCCGTGGCGATGGGCACTATGGTCTTCACCTGGGGCGGTGCCAGCGTCGAGTTCCTCAAAGTGGCGGTTGGCGGCCTGGTGGCCGGGGTCGCGGTTTGCTGGCTGTATGGCCGCTCGCTGCGTCTGCTGAGTCGCTGGAGCGGTGACGATCCGGCAACGCAGACGGTGTTATTGCTGCTGCTGCCGTTTGCCTCCTACCTGATTGCGGAACACCTTGGTGTCTCCGGGATCCTCGCGGCAGTGGCGGCCGGTATGACCATCACCCGTTCCGGTATCATCCGCCAGGCTCCGCTGGCGATGCGTTTACGCGCCAACAGCGTGTGGCAGATGCTGGAATTTGTCTTCAACGGCATGGTGTTCCTGATGCTCGGCCTGCAACTGCCGGACATTATTGAAACCTCGGTGGCACAGGCCAACGCCGATCCCAATGTCGAGCTGTGGATGCTGTTCACCGACATCGTGTTGGTGTATGCCGCGCTGATGGTGGTGCGTTTTGGCTGGCTGTGGATGATGAAACGCGCCAGCCTGCGTTTCCTCAAGAAAAAGCCGCTGGAATTTGCCAGCTACTCGCTGCGCGAACTGCTGATTGCCTCGTTCGCCGGGGTGCGCGGGGCGATTACCCTTGCCGGTGTGCTGTCAATTCCGCTGTTCCTCAGCAACGGTGACCCGTTCCCGGCGCGCTACGAGTTGGTGTTCCTCTCTACCGGCGTGATCCTGTTTTCGCTGCTGGTTGGTGTGGTGCTGTTACCCATCCTGCTGCGCGGCATGGAGAGCACCGATAAAGCAGGCCATCGACGCGAAATTCAAAGCGCGCGTGCCGCGATGGCCAGCGTGGCGATCGAAAGCCTGCAAAAGATGGAAGCCCGGCTGGAAAAAGACACCGAAGAAAACATCGATCCGGAGCTGTTGAAAGAGGTCAGCCTGCGGGTGATTGGCAATCTGCGTCGTCGCGTGGTCGGGAAAGAGGAGCTGGAGCAGGCACTGTTTGCGGAGAACCTTGAACGCCGTTTCCGTCTGACGGCGATCCGCGCCGAGCGCGCCGAGGTGTATCACCTGCGCGCCACCCAGCAAATCTCCAACGAAACCATGCAGAAATTGTTGCGCGATCTCGACCTGCTGGAAACCTTGCTGATCGAGAAAGAAGAGTAACCGCTGCGCCGCGAATCAGACTGAGATTCGCGGCGCATTATCCGGCCAGTGCTCACGACAGCAGGCAATCCACGCCTGAGCGCTACGTGACAAATAACTGCCTTCCCGCCAGATCAATCCCAGGCTCCACTTCAGCTCTGATTCCAGCGGCAGCCACAGCAGTGATTGCTTATCCAGCCGTTGGCAAATCGGTTCCGGCAGGATCGCCAACCCCATTTCCGCCTGCACCATCGCAGCGAGGAAGTCCCACTGACCGCTGCGCACCGCGATATTTGCCGTCAACCCAAGACGATGAAAGGCCTTCATTAACTGGCGATTGAGCGAAAATTCTTCGTTGAAAATCAGCAACGGATGTTCCGCCAGCTCACCCAGCCCCAGATGGGTACGATTGAGCCAGGGGGCGGTGCGCGGCAGCAAAACGCATAACGGATGGTGCATCAACTCCAGCGTATTCAGTGGCAAATCGGCGTCGACCGGCAGCGCCGTCAGCGCGATATCGAGGCTGCCATCCAGCACCGCCTGCTGCACCGTCAGGCCGCCAAACTCGGCGATTTTCAGTTCCACACCGGGATAACGGCGGCGGAAGGCAGAGATGGAACCGGCAATTTGCATCCCCACCATTGGCGGAATGCCCAGCCGCAGCTCGCCGGTCTTCAGTTGGGTGATGTCACCGATCTCAGCTTCCAGTTGGTGAAACTCCTGCAAAATCGCCAGCCCGCGCTGATAAACCGCCTGGCCGCTATCGGTAAGATGCAGCTTGCGACCGTCGCGCAGCAGCAGCGTGCAGCCCAGCTCCTCTTCCAGTTGGCGCAGCATTTTACTGATGGTGGGCTGTGTGACGTAAAGCTTCTGCGCGGCGCGGGTGAAGCTTTGTTGGCGCACCACTTCGGTAAAGTAGCGCAGGGCGCGGACGTCCATAGAAGTATTCCTTATTGGCATAGTTTGAATAATATTAATTCATTTTTTTCACACTCTGCCTGCGTTTTATACTGAACACCTGATTTATTTACGGGGGAGTGAAGAAAATGGCGTTCGCATTGAGTCCGCGCAGAACGGACATCCTGCAACGTATTTTCGTCCCGCTACAGTTGGTGCTGTACGTGGGATTGTTTATCGCCAGCGATAAACTGGTGGGTTGGCTGCATTTGCCGCTGCCTGCCAATGTCGTCGGCATGTTGCTGTTGTTGGTGTTGATTATGACGCGCGTGATACCGCTGCGCTGGGTGAAGGCGGGCGCTAACTGGCTGCTGGCCGAGATGTTGTTGTTCTTTGTCCCGGCGGTGGTGGCGGTGGTGAACTACAGCGATTTGTTGCGCAGCGAGGGTTGGCGCATCTGTCTGGTGATTGGCATCAGCACCCTGTTGGTGTTGGCGGCGACCTCGCTGGTGGTTGATCGCGTTTACCGTTTTGAAATGGCGCATGCAGCGCGTAAGCAGGCGCATCATGAATGATCTGATCATTAGCCTGCTTTGTCTGGTGCTGACGTTGCTGGTTTATTACCTCAACAAACGTTTGTACCAACGCTGGCGCACTTTGCTGCTGATGCCGTTGGTGATGACGCCGCTGGTGTTGGTGGTACTGCTGCTGATTACCCATGTGAGCTGGAAAGATTACATCGCCGAAAGCCACTGGCTGCTGTGGCTGCTTGGCCCGGCAACGCTGGCCTTTGCGGTGCCGGTGTATGAAAACCAGGAGATTATCAAACGCCACTGGTTATCGCTCAGTTTGGGGGTGGCGACCGCGACACTGGTGTCGGTGTGCAGCTCGGTGTGGCTGGCGCGTTTGCTTACTCTGCCGGAATCTATTCAGCGCAGCCTGGCCGTGCGCTCCATCACCACGCCGTTTGCACTGGCGGCGGCGAAACCGATTGGCGGTCAGCCGGATCTGGTGGCGCTGTTTGTGGTGATCACCGGGGTGTTTGGCATGGCGGTAGGGGATTTTCTGTTCCTGCGTATCGCGATCAAACAGGGGGTGGCGAAGGGGGCCGGTTTCGGCGCGGCCTCGCACGGTGCCGGTACGGCGCGCGCTTACCAGATAGGTCAGCAGGAAGGGGTGGTTTCCAGCCTGGTGATGATGCTATCTGGTGTGGTGACGGTGATCCTTGCCCCCTTGCTGGGGCATCTGATGTGGCAGGCGTAATCTGCCAAATTAACGGCCCGCAAGGGCCGTTTTGCCTGTTGCTGTCATTCCTGTTTACGTAAAGCTTGCCAAATAAAGTTGTTTCCTGCCGCCTGGCTGTTTACCCTTTCCGCCGAATTGATTGTCCTTCATGGAGTGGAATTACATGTTAAAGCAACTTGTTACAGGAAGCGTACTGGGTCTGGCTCTGCTGAGCAGCGGCGCGCAGGCGATTGAGGGCAGTGTTGACGTGGGTGAACACACCACCAACCTCAACCTTGGCCTCGGTACCAACTCACCGGGTCTGTTCCTTAATGGCAACTGGCTGCGCAGCGATCATGACGGCAGCACTTATGGTTTGGGTCTGGGTTACAACGTTGATTTTGGTAACCTGCGTCTGGCTCCGACGGCGAAAGCGCTGTTTACCCACCCGGAAGATGGTAAAGACGGATTTGCCGTGGCAGTGGGTGCGGGTGCGCAGTACAACTTCAATAGCATGTGGGGCCTGTATGGTGGCTACTACTATGCACCGGAATCCTTCTCTGATCATCTCGACAGCTACCAGGAAGTGTCTGGCGGCCTGAGCTTCACCCCGATCTCGCTGTTGAACGTACGTGTGGGTTATCAGTATATCGAGCTGAACAACAAAGGCAGCCGTAAAGACAACGTGCTGGCCGATGGCCCGTATGTTGGGGCGTCACTGCGTTTTTAATAGGGTCCTCTGCGGTTAGAGTCATCTGCGCGCTGTGACCCTCACCCCGGCCCTCTGCGGTTAGAGTCCTCTGCGCGCTGTGACCCTCACCCCGGCCCTCTCCCATGAGGGAGAGGGAGGTGTGCGATATGCCAGTTTTGCACGGACCATTCCCTCTCCCACAAGTGGGAGAGGGAGGGGAACCATATATTCCCTCTCCCACTTGTGGGAGAGGGTTAGGGTGAGGGCGTCAGTGCGCTTTCCCCTGCGAAATACCCACGCCGGTTTGAGAACGAATAAACTGTCCACGGAAGCGTTGACGTTCAATGGCCCCCTGTTCCGAATGATCGGTAATGGAAAACAGCCAGGTGCCGATAAACGCGGCCAGTATTGAGAACAACGCCGGATACTCATACGGATAGATCGGCGCGACATGTCCTAATACCTGCACCCAGATGGTGGGTCCAAGAATCATCAGCACCACCGCCGTCAGCAAGCCCAGCCAGCCTCCAATCATTGCGCCGCGTGTGGTCAGCTTCGACCAGTACATCGACAGCAAAATAATCGGGAAGTTACAGCTGGCCGCGATAGAGAACGCCAGGCCGACCATAAAGGCGATATTCTGCTTCTCAAACAAAATCCCCAACGCAATCGCTACGATGCCAAGCACCAGCACCGTGACTTTCGAGACATGCAGTTCCTCGCGTTCGGTGGCCTTGCCTTTGCGGATCACGCTGGCATACAGGTCATGAGAAACCGCAGAAGCCCCCGCCAGCGTTAACCCGGCCACCACCGCCAGAATGGTGGCGAATGCCACAGCAGAGATAAAGCCAAGGAACAGGCTGCCACCCACTGCATCCGCCAGATGGACTGCCGCCATATTGGTGCCGCCAATCAGCGCGCCGCTGGCATCTTTAAAGGCGGGATTGGCCCCTACCAGCAAGATCGCGCCGAAGCCGATAATAAAGGTCAGGAAGTAGAAATAGCCCATAAAGCCGGTGGCCCAAAACACGCTTTTACGCGCCTCACGAGCATCGGCCACCGTAAAGAAGCGCATCAGGATATGTGGCAATCCGGCAGTACCAAACATCAGGGCCAGTCCGAGCGACAGCGCTGAAATCGGATCTTTCACCAACCCACCGGGCTGCATAATGGCCGAGCCTTTCGGGTGCACTGCCATCGCTTCAGTAAACAGCGTGTTGAAGCTGAAACCTGCGGTTTTCATCACCATGACAGCCATAAAGGTGGCACCGAACAGCAGCAGCACCGCTTTGATAATCTGCACCCAGGTGGTCGCCAGCATGCCGCCGAACAACACATACATCACCATCAGGATGCCCACCAGAATGACCGCGACATGGTAATTGAGGCCGAACAGGAGCTGAATCAGCTTACCGGCACCAACCATCTGCGCAATCAGATACAGCGCCACCACCACCAGTGAACCACAGGCGGAGAGGGTGCGAATGGGTTTTTGCTCCAGACGATAGGAGGCCACGTCAGCAAAGGTATAGCGACCAAGGTTGCGTAAACGCTCGGCAATCAGAAACAGGATCATCGGCCAGCCCACCAGAAAGCCGAGTGAATAGATCAGGCCGTCATAGCCGGAGGTGTAAACCAGGGCGGAGATGCCGAGAAACGAGGCTGCGGACATATAATCGCCTGCCATCGCCAGCCCGTTCTGAAAACCGGTGATATTGCCGCCTGCGGTATAGTAATCGCTACGAGAACGGGTACGTTTGGAAGCCCAATACGTAATTCCGAGGGTCGCGGCGACGAACACCACAAACATAATAATGGCGCCGTAATTGATGGGTTGTTTCTGCACCGCACCGGTAATGGCATCGGCGGCAAAGGCGCTGATGGGGGCGGCGGCGAGGAACAGTGGGAGCAGACGCTTCATGATTTCACCTCGCGCAGAATCTGTTGGGTCAGACGATCAAATTCACCGTTGGCACGCCAGACATAAATTCCCGTCAGCACAAAAGAGATCACAATCAGGCCGACGCCGATGGGGATACCTCGCGTGACGTTAGTGCCGGGATGGAGCGGCGTACCGAGCCAGGCGGGGGCGAAGGCGATCAGCAGGATAAAACCGACATATAACACCAGCATGATCAGGCTGAGCACCAGCGCAAAGGACTGGCGTTTATGCACCAGCTCCTGAAAGCGCGGATTGCTCTCGATTTGTTGCCACACAGCTTCCTGTTGGTTTACGGCTTCGTTCATCACAGTTTCTCCAGAGGCAAGGCAGGCAGTAACCTCACCGAAAAGTGATGTTAACTGACTGAATGTTCTAATTATTTAGTAAATGCGATGTTGACGAGTACGACGGAGGGCAGGGTTGACGATGCGGAGCCTGTGGGGACAGGCTGAACCGCATTGCCGGGCTATATTCGTAGCGGCGCGATTTATCGCGCTTTTAATCAGTACAGCGCGCGATAAATTGCGCCGCTACGTATTTATCAGATGACTATTTACGGCATTTTTATCGACTGTTTCTCTTCCAGTAATTTTTCTACCACGCCTGGATCGGCCAGCGTGGAGGTATCGCCCAGATTACTGGTATCACCGGTGGCAATCTTACGCAGGATACGGCGCATGATTTTGCCGGAGCGGGTTTTCGGCAGCGAGTCGGTCCAGTGCAGCACGTCCGGGGTGGCAATCGGGCCAATCTCTTTACGCACCCAGTTACGTACTTCGGTGTAGAGCTCTGGCGACGGCTCCTCGCCGTGATTCAGCGTAATGTAAGCATAGATCGCCTGACCTTTAATGCTGTGTGGAATCCCCACCACCGCCGCTTCAGCAATCTTCGGATGTGACACCAGCGCTGATTCAATTTCTGCGGTACCGAGGCGGTGACCGGAGACGTTCAGCACGTCATCAACACGCCCGGTGATCCAGTAGTAACCATCTTCATCCCGGCGTGCGCCGTCACCGCTGAAGTAACGGTGCTTGAAGGTGGAGAAGTAGGTCTGCTCGAAACGTTCATGATCGCCAAACAAGGTACGTGCCTGGCCCGGCCATGAATCAACAATCACCAGGTTGCCTTCCGTCGCGCCATCCAGGGTATTGCCTTCGTTATCGACCAGCGCCGGTTGCACACCGAAGAACGGTTTAGTGGCGGAACCTGCTTTCAACTCGATAGCGCCCGGCAGTGGGGTGATCATGAAACCACCGGTTTCGGTCTGCCACCAGGTATCGACAATCGGGCAGCGGCCATCACCAATCTTGTTGTAGTACCACTCCCAGGCTTCCGGGTTAATTGGTTCACCCACCGAACCCATAATGCGCAGGCTGCTGCGGTTAGTTCCTTCAATCGCCTTGTCGCCTTCGGCCATCAGCGCGCGAATCGCGGTGGGGGCGGTGTAGAGCAGGGTCACTTTGTGTTTATCGACCACTTCCGCCATGCGGCTCGGCTTCGGCCAGTTCGGCACGCCTTCAAACATCAGCGTGGTAGCACCACACGCCAGTGGACCATAAATCAGATAGCTGTGTCCGGTAACCCAGCCGACATCGGCGGTGCACCAGTAAACGTCTTCCGGATGATAATCAAAAACATACTTAAAAGTGGTAGCGGCATACACCAGATAGCCCCCGGTGGTATGCAGCACGCCTTTGGGCTTACCGGTAGAGCCGGAGGTATAGAGAATAAACAGCGGATCTTCGGCATTCATCGCTACCGCTTGATGCTGGTCGCTGGCACCTGCCATCAGATCATGCCACCATAGGTCACGGCCTTCGCGCCAGCCGGTATCTTTACCGGTGCGTTGGAATACCACCACGTTCTTCACGCTGGTGACATTCGGGTTATTCAGGGCATCATCCACGTTTTTCTTCAGCGCAATGCTGCGTCCGGCGCGAATGCCTTCATCGGCGGTAATCACCAATTTGGCGTTTGAATCGATGATGCGTCCGGCGACGGCCTCTGGTGAGAAACCGCCAAAAATCACCGAATGCACCGCTCCGATGCGCGCGCAGGCCAGCATGGCAATCGCGGCTTCCGGCACCATTGGCATATAGATGGCGACCACATCGCCTTTCTTCACACCCAGGCTGCCGAGCACGTTGGCAAAACGACACACCTCAGCGTGTAACTGACGGAAAGTCAGGGTTTTGCTTTCGTTGGCGTCATCACCTTCCCAGATGATGGCAGGATGGTCGCCACGGGTTTGCAGGTGACGATCAAGGCAGTTGGCCGCGAGATTGAGCGTGCCATCTTCATACCAGCGAATGGCGATATTACCCGGCGCAAAGGAGGTGTTCTTCACTTTGCTATAGGGAGTAATCCAGTCGAGAATTTTGCCTTGCTCGCCCCAAAAGGTTTCGGGATCGTCAACCGACTGTTGGTACATCGCTGCATATTGCTCTGCATTAATCAGGGCGTTCTCGGCAATCGCAGCAGGAACGGGATGCTTGTGAATTTGGCTCATGGCTGACCTCCTTGAAGATGTTAATCATATGTCAATCAATGGTTAATTGAAGCCCGGCCCTGCGGCTTTGTTTCGGTTTTGCAGACTGGATCACGGCCTAAGCCTGTGGGTATTCGTTTGGCCAATATCATGGAATCATCAGGCGCAGCAGGTGCTAACTCTGAGAAATTTCTGAACAAAATATCAGCAAACGCGCCCGACTGCTTTTTACGCGATTTTGCATAGCTATGCGGAAAATTATCGAATTAAAACTTTTCATAACAGCGGGTTATGGTTTTCTCCCCGGATCAGCATTTTATGCTACAGCGCAGGATAAGAATTAAGCGAACCCGCCAGGGGTTGCATTTACCGTAGTGAAAATGGTACTTATCTCGCCCCTGGCAAGCCAGTATCCACTCAGGCTGCATCACAGGACGCGTGCAAAATGTGCGCAAGGTAGTATCGGATGCAGTCCATAATAACCCTCTATTTTATCGGGCTTTTGCTCACTTCCCTGTGTGTTTCGTCTTCTGCTCCTTCGCAGCAGAGCAAAGGGGTTTTAACTGAGGAAAGTAACGCGTTATGAAAGGTTTTAAACTCAGCCTCGCCTGGCAGATATTGATTGCGCTGATTCTGGGCGTCGTGGTCGGTACGGTGTTGCATAATCAACCGGACGATCGTGAATGGTTAATCACCAATATTCTCAGCCCGGCGGGCGACATCTTCATTCATCTGATTAAGATGATTGTGGTGCCGATTGTGGTTTCGTCATTGATCGTCGGCATTGCTGGCGTGGGCGATGCGAAAAAACTCGGACGTATTGGCGTCAAAACCATTGTCTATTTTGAAGTGATCACCACCATTGCCATTGTGGTCGGCATCACGCTGGCCAACGTATTCCAACCCGGCAGCGGCATTGATATGTCAACGCTGGCAACGGTGGACATCTCTAAATACGAAGCCACAACGCAGGCGGTGCAGGGTGCACCGCACAGCCTGGTCACCACCATTTTGTCACTGATCCCGCAGAACATTTTTGCCTCGCTGGTGAAGGGTGACATGCTGCCGATTATCTTCTTCTCGGTGCTGTTTGGTCTGGGGCTGTCGTCTCTGCCTGCGGAACATCGCGATCCGCTGGTGGGGCTGTTCCGTTCGGTTTCTGAAACCATGTTTAAAGTGACGCATATGATCATGCGTTACGCACCGGTCGGCGTATTTGCGTTGATTGCCGTCACCATTGCTAACTTCGGCTTCGCCTCACTGTGGCCGCTCGCCAAGCTGGTGTTGCTGGTGTATGTGGCGATTCTGTTTTTCGCCTTTGTGGTGCTGGGGGCGGTGGCGCGCTTCTGCAAACTGCGTATCACCACCCTGATGCGCATTCTGAAAGATGAACTGATTCTGGCTTACTCCACCTCCAGCTCAGAAACCGTGTTGCCGCGCATCATGCAGAAGATGGAAGCCTATGGCGCGCCGAAGGCTATCACCAGCTTTGTGGTGCCAACCGGTTATTCGTTCAACCTTGACGGCTCAACGCTGTACCAGAGCATTGCGGCGATCTTCATTGCTCAGTTGTATGGCATTGACCTGTCGCTGACCGATGAAATCATCCTGGTGCTGACGTTGATGGTGACCTCGAAAGGGATTGCAGGCGTACCGGGCGTCTCTTTCGTGGTGCTGCTGGCAACGCTGGGGAGTGTCGGGATTCCGTTGGAAGGCCTGGCGTTTATTGCCGGTGTTGACCGTATTATGGATATGGCGCGTACCGCGTTGAACGTGATCGGTAACGCGCTGGCGGTACTGGTGATCGCCCGTTGGGAAAACCAGTTCGACACCGAACAAGCCGCCGCTTACGAGCTTAAGTTACGTACGCAAAACGCTGCGTAACCTGCCTCTCATAAACCCGCCATCTGGCGGGTTTTTTTATCCCTGCGCCGGGCAAAACGGAAAAATTTCCCTTTCCACCTGGTGAATTAACAATTCAGTTTGATATATAGTTTCAAGAATAAATTATTCTCTTAGCGGAACTTGTATGAAAATCGATCTCAGCCAGATGATTACTGAGGGGCGTAACCCGGCCAGCCAACAGATTGATGAGCTGTCGACGGAAGCGATGCTGCGCGTTATCAATGACGAAGATAAGAAAGTGGCGCTGGCGGTAGAAGCGATTGTGCCGCAGATTGCCGAGGTGGTGGATGCCATCACCGCCGCCTTCAGTCAGGGTGGTCGTCTCATCTATTGCGGAGCGGGTACCTCAGGTCGTCTCGGGATCCTCGATGCCAGTGAATGCCCACCTACCTTTGGCACCCCGCGCAGCCAGGTGGTAGGGCTGATCGCCGGAGGTCACACCGCAATTTTGCAGGCGGTGGAAAATGCCGAGGATAATTATGAGCAAGGTGCGCAGGATCTGCGTGATATCCAGTTCAGCAGCAAAGATGTGTTGGTAGGCATCGCCGCCAGCGGTCGCACGCCTTACGTGCTGGGTGCCCTCGATTACGCCAAACAGGTGGGAGCCTTTAGCGCCGCCTTAACCTGCAACCCGAACAGCGCGATGGCGCAGGTGGCCGATGTGGCACTGACCCCAGTGGTGGGGCCGGAAGTGGTCACCGGTTCTTCGCGTATGAAAGCGGGCACAGCGCAAAAGCTGGTACTGAATATGTTGACCACCGGCGCGATGATCCGTAGCGGCAAGGTGTACGGCAACCTGATGGTGGATGTCGAAGCGACTAACCAGAAGCTGGTACAGCGGCAGATTAATATCGTTAAACAGGCAACCGAATGCGATGACGCAACTGCGCAGCAGGCGCTGGCGGCCTGTCAGGGACACTGCAAAACCGCGATTGTGATGGTACTCGCCGGGTTGCCGGCGGCAGAAGCACAAGCGCTGCTCAGCCACAACAATGGCTTTATTCGCCAGGCATTGCGCGAGGTGCCGTTGCGTTAATGGAAGGGGGCCAGCGTTACTCTGCTGGCACCCGATCATTGCAACGTGGTGTGGATATCGACCCAGCTGTCAGCCGGAATGTCGGTGTAATCACCGAGGGCGGCGGTTATGGTGCCCTCAGAACCATTCAGGGTGTATTTCAGCGCCCTGACACCAATCACAATCGTGTTGTAAGAATCAGACTCGATAGTCGCCGCCAGATTCTGGATGCCTGCTCCGCCTGCAATCACCGGATTGCTGATTTTCCATAAAGATTTTTTCGTGACGATTGATGTGCCGATGATCTTATATTTTCCCGTCGCTTCTTTTGTCGCGGTCAACTTGCCGGACTGCGCGTAACCTCGATTAACCGCGCTAAAGTCATCGTTCTGTTTAAACGCATCCTGCACCGGCGATCGGGTCGCGGCGGCTATGGAGTCAGAGATGCGGATCACTGCCCCGGATGTTTTCACCACACGGCCATCATTAAGGGGGATGTAGGTATTTGAGGTTAAAGAATTTTCTTCCTCAACATACACAATACCTTCAGGCTCTCTGTTCAGCGGTCCATCGCCCGCTTGATGAAGAACGACTTTCTCTTCCCCTGAATTTCCTGCCTCGGCATAGCGAAGTGGAATGAAGGTCGCACCTTCGTTACGGGCGGCAATTTTGGCGTAGACCGTCAACGTGTTGTCCGACGTGTTGTAGACGTAGCCAAATTGTGTCAGGTTTGCGGTGTCGTGTCGGTAGTCCGAGGGATCGCGTAAGTTAGTGATACGCAAGACATGCTTCACCGTCGCGGCATTGAGCGATGAGACAAAAATGTCATTGCATTGAATCAGATAGGTATAGATTGACTCTGCCAGGGTTCCCCCGGAGATAAAAAATCCGGTGAAGTTCGGGCCTGAATTTCTTACACCGGTTTTCAGGGTGAATAACGTTACCCAACTGGGTTGGCTGAGCCAGGTTGTGGACTGCACATTTCCCTTCCTCAACGGCGCGATTAAATCCTTATCCGTTAAGGCACGCGGAGCAACCACGCCCGATCCCGCATAGGGAGTGCCGTAGTCGGTATATTGCCCCGGTCCGGCAATATACATGTCAGCTGAACCGTCGGCTTTGGGTAGAAAGATTAACGAGGAATGCAGCGTGTCATCTTCGGCACCGGAGAAGGGTAAGCGCAATATGCTGCCATTCCAGCCAGCGATACCTTGTCCATAGGGTTCACTGAACGGGATGGCCACTCTGGCCGCCGTGGGTTTTCCCTCTTTCGTGGCATACGTCTGGAGACGCCCACGTTCATCAATAATTAACGCCCCCCGGTTATCTGGCCCGCCAAACGTTAAGCCAGCGATCCCTTTAGGATCCGACACGCCTTGTACGATATCAAACTGCCCGCGTTGCCTGACCCGGTCAAACACCGACGTTGTTCCACTGCCCGCCACTTGCTTGCCTTCGCCGGTAAAGAAACCGCCAACCAGTTCGAATCCATTCTCTTTGCCAATCTCAGTACGTAATGTGTCTGGCGCTGCCGTTGCGGGTAAGGGAGGGTGATTTATCCTGACATCACTGGAGTTGGATGCAGAACTGCGGTTTGAGAACAACGCCAGTAGTGTCGAAGGCACAATCCAGTTCAAAAGACGTCTTCTTGATAGAGTCATGATGTCTCACCGTCTGTTTATTATTACAACGCCGTCGGTTGCTGCTGCCAGCCAATGTTGTTGCCAGCGTTTCCCCATATATCCAGGCCGGTATTGGTTGTCCCGGTTTTAAGGGCGGGTGAATCGCTGGCGAGTTGCAGGATATTTTTTGCTTCCTTCATACCCGCCGGCGGCACGAGGGGGAGGGTAAAGCGGAATTTAGGATCGACATATTGCAGCTCGCTGGTGGAGACACCCGCCAGGGCGGCGGGAGCGGCGGATGACCAGGCTTCAGAGTAGAAGATGCAGTTTTTGAAGGCGTATTTGGTCAGCAACGTGCCAAATTCGGACACTTCCGCAGGGCTGATCAGATTGGAATTGTCACGGTGTTTCCAGTAAAAAATACAATTCTCCAGCGTCATGGCAAGGGCGGCTGGATTGTCCTCTTTGCGTGGGTTGCAGAAAAGAACATGGTCATTGGCCTGAGAAACGGTGTCAATAAACAGGCAATTTCGCACGACATTGTTATAGCAATACCAAAAACAACAGGCTTTTTTCCAGTAAATATCCTCGCTGCGTTGTGTTCGCGCGACGCCATCGTTATAGGAAACAATGTATTCAATCACGTTATTCACACAACCCAGGCCAAGGGTATGGTAGAGCGTATAGATGTCATCATTGAGCGGCTTATAACCGTTAGCATGATACCAACTGTTGGAGAAGGGACCCTGAACGAACATAAACGGTTTGGCATTATTGGTCAGATAACCCCAACGTAACAGGCAATGATTGCAGTGATAATCCAAATCTAACGCATAGCGATCGGGCGCGGCCGGTCCGGACCCATGCACCTCAAAATTCTGCCCGGTGGCGTAAGCGCACATGGTCATCCACAGCGGGACATCCGCACGGGCGGTGGTCCATGCATGGGGATCTTTTATCGGGTTATACACGTTGGTACGGTAGGACGAGTAATAAATATTATCCCAGCCAGATTCCCATTCATCTCCACGAACATCACGGTTTTTATTTTTGCTGGCCGCACCAGACAATAAGACACCGTAATTAACAATGTTGGTGAAAGAAACATCAAGAATACGTACCCCATAGCTTTTTCTTTGATCACCATAATAGGTATCAGGCTCTGAAAGATGGGGGTTGCCACGAATGAATATGCCGCAATTAATGTTATCGCCATAGATATCATGAATAAAAACTTTGTGGGCGATGTTTGCTTTGTCTTTAACGGTCAGGTGGATACATGCCACTTCTTTGGCGGGAGCGGAACCTGCTATCGCGGCCGGATCACCAATAAAGTTAATATGGTGAATTTCCAGATTGCAAATCCCATTGGCATCCCCTCTGAGCGTACCATACAAATAGCCACCGGTATGTTGTTCACCAGGGGGAGAGGAAAGCTGTAACGAGTTGATATTAAAGTTCTGGAAAAGGGTATCAGTGTGACGTGTGGCAGCGTCTTTAGGATACCAAATCGGGTAAGCACCCTCACCATAGGATGTCAGAACACTCTGCGTGCCAGAACGATTTAAGAAAAAAGCCATTACATTCTGGCTGATATAGGACCAGTAGAAATGCGTGCCACGTTTAATTGATACGGTGACAGGATGGCTAACTCCGGATGAAATTACCTCATCCATCGTGCGATAAGGTTTTTCCAGGCTCCCGTTACCCGGAATCGTCGCTGAAGGATCAACATAGATAAACTTCATTCTGGGATACCTTTCAGGCTACACGCACCGCGTCTGATTGAAACTTACGGGTTTTAATAAAGGGTTTCGGTGCGACCACGTAGTGATCATCAGCAATATTGGTCATGACAATGGCCCCTGCGCCAATCATGACATTGTGGCCAATTTCAATATCATCACCGAGGATGCAGGAGTTAACGCCCATAGAAACATTATCACCAATGATAAAATGTTTAGGATACGGCAATCTATTCCCGCCGACGGTGCAGCATTGTCGAATATTGAAGTTTTTCCCAATTACGCAACCACTGTTAATGATGACGGAGTAAGCATGCCAGATAACAAATCCATGACCGATCCTGGTCCGATAGGAGATCTCGACGCCAAACATAAACTCGTTAAAGAACTTATGCAGAATAACAAAAGCCAGCGTGATGGGATAAGACACCCGCACCCGTTTAGCATGTAAAGAAGCCAGGCGGTACAGCAGTACAACCAGCTTGGATTTGATGCCAGGATTCATTTTAATTTCAGATAATGTCAGTTTGAGGCTACGAATGATGTTCGTCATGATTCACCTTACGCTGGATAGTCATTAATCCTGTTCACAGCAATATCCTGTAAGAACAGAATTTTATTATTTAAAAAATAAGTATGATGGGATGAAAAGTAAAAAATTAAATTTTGGCTCTGTCTACACGATACAGAAGCTCAAGAAATTTTTCTGGTGCGACGCGGGTAGATACCCTAACAAGAAAAGCCGCAAGGTTGTTAACTACCGAAGCCGTTTTCAATTTGCGCTTCAAATTAAAAAGAGAGACTTCACTTTTGATGTAGTTCAAACCCCTGCGTTTCTTTAACATGCCAGAGCCTGCCCGCACGTTCAACAGAATATCTGTTAAATTATGTGTTGTGTAATTCTCTGCGATTATTCTTAACCACAGATTGTAATCCTCCATAAATAGATGATGTTGATAACCTCCAACGTGATCCACTACGGATTTTCTAAACACGACACTCATATGATTAAACGGATTTTTGAACCGTGAGAAATGTTTAATGTCAGCGTGCAGTTCAGGTAAGCGTTTAAGTCGATGTTGACCTTCTTCATCAAATTCAATCACTGCGGAACCCAACAGGGCCACATCGTTGTTTTCGGACATAAACGTCATTTGCCGCTGGAAACGGTGCGGCAGGCATATATCATCGGTATCCATTCTGGCAATATATTCATATGAGCAATGTTTCATTCCTTCAGCCAGTGCTAATCCCAGGCCAATATTTGTTTTCAGTTGTACCCGGTGGATGGGGAGTTTATCTTCCCAGCGTGAAACCACCTTTTCCAGTAAAGGTCCAACAGGTCCATCTATAACCAGAACTATTTCGGTTGGCTGAAGAGTTTGCTGTTCCAGACTACGAAAACAACTATCCAGATTTTCAGCACTTTCTTTGTAATATAGGGACATCAACACGGAAAAATGTTGTTGTAACATAAGTCACCTTTTGCTGTGTGTAGAATAATTTATATTTTTTGGTAAAGGTCGCTGTAGCTAAGTGCCATTTTTTTTGCTGAGTAATTTTTTAAATAATTATTTTTGGCGTTATCCGCCAGACTGGCTTTTTCATCGGACAGGTAATACTCGTTGAGGCAGCAGATCAAACCATGTGTGGTTTTGTTAAATAAATATCCGCTTTTTTGTTCAAAGGCGTTATGTACCTCTTGATGAGGTTCGATATCTGAACAGATAAAGGTCTTTCCTGAAGCCATTGCCTCAATCAGTGCTAATGGCAGCCCTTCGGCATGAGACGCTGAGATAAAACAATCAAAATCTTTATACACCGCATGCGGTTGATCGGTACTACCATGAAAAATGATTTTCTCATTGTTGAATTTTTGGCGCAGAAACGTTTCATCGCTACCTGCTCCAATAATATGCAGCTTTGCCATTTTTCCCTGGCACCAGCCACTGAAGGCTTCAAGAATTTGCTGAACATTCTTTCTTTTGTTAAGTACACCTAAATAAAAATAGTGAACCTCATTGTCATGATTCTGATGTTGTAGTGGACGCGGCTGCTCAACACCATTGGGAATGGCGGTAACGTTATGCATCGCATGGTAATTGACGCAATGTTTCATCACCGCATATGAACAGGCGACTTTATGAAAGTGGCGAATCATATAACGCCCGACCAGGCCTTCGAGCATGCCTTTAACGAATCCCTTGGTCTGGACAAAATCCACTTCGAAATAGTTATGTATCGTGGTGACTTGTGGTACAGAGGGGAACGATAAATAGTTAAATATATCCGAGACGGTACAGTGGCTATGAATAACCGAAAAGCCACCTTTACGGATAAATCTCAGTATCTGTAATATGGCGGTACGTTTGAAGACGGTGATTTTAGCCCGCGAGGCGAATTCCTCTTCCCTTTCGCCACCATTCAGCGCCAGAACTTCAATATCATAAAACGCAGGCAGGTTTTTGATGATGTTAAGGCATACGTTAACCGGTCCCGCATTTTTCAAACTTGGGACAATAAAAAGGATTTTATTTTTCATTTTTTAGGTCTTTTAATAGGGTAGTAAGGTTATCTGTGTTTTATCCAGTAGCCGTCATAATCAATATCATTGAGATATTTCTCAAAGTCCTGTTCACTGTAATTAAGAAGAAAAACCGGGCTGGTCCAGGCATATGACCAGAGTCCTCCCATCGTTAACGTTCTGCGTTGGGTATAAATATTGATAATCAGTAAGCTAAGTAACGCAAATACGACAAGATAGTTTCTGAGTAGCAGGCGAAATCTTGCCGAGTCAACTCCGGTTGAGAACAAATAAACATAACAAATGCGGATCGCCAGCAAATATTGTGCAATGTTGAGATAACGCCCCATTGCGGTATATGAGACAGACATGATGAAACAGCAGGGAATGAAGAGGTTTAAAAAACGGTCAAAACCTTTCACCTCACCTTTGCTGAAAAGATAGAAAACGAAAGAAGCCAATCCGAGTGCACGGGTAATAATGGCGACCATAATGGTGTTGCTGTCATTGGGCGTTGCGCTAAAGCTACCATCAACATACCCCCCCATGGCATAGTCACCAATGCCCATAAACCCGATGCTGGGCAGAATTGAACGCAGCGCCACAGAACTCAGCAGCCAGAACAAGATGCTTAAAGGTAAGACAAATTTCTTTTCAACTTTAAAGAACAGGCTTGCCACGAAGACAAGAGAGACAAACACCATCGAAAAGTGCATCAGCAATGCAAGCAGTACAAAAATACCGCAGCGCAGTTTGCTTCTGCTGAAGTAACAGGTAACGGCATAAATCATAAACACCAGTGCCGTACCGTAGCGGATACCCAGCACGAGGTTCAAAATATTCAGCGCCGAAAAAACCGTAAAATAGGTGAGGGCCAATCTGGTTGATGAAACCTCTCTGTTTTCTCTTCCCGAACTGTCTATCAATGTCACATTACGGAATGCTGCGAGTAACAAGTAACACATCACGCCACCGTAAAATGCCGGGATAAAAAAGAACGGAATATTCAGTAGCTGGAAAATCCAGCCATTAACATAAAGCAGAACATCGGTATGGGCACTGGCAATATCAGAAAAATGCGTACCTGGACCATAAGCATGGATTTCCAGATAGCGCCTGTAGAGATCCCCTAATGGCGGTATCTTGATCAGCAGAAAGAAATAGAACATCGACATCACCAGAAAGGGCAGTCGGTTCATCCCTTTTTTATCCAGAGATAAAAAGGAAAGTATCAACCCACCTATTGGAATGGTCATGCTCATTGCTAAGCTCAGCGGCATTAGCTTATTCATTCTTATCATCATAAGCGGACCTTTAGTGATTGTTTCTGAATGCTAATAAGCTTTCTGACTTTATGTCTGGCAAGGATCAGAAAATTATCAATGCTGGGGTGGTAGAAGAATTCTCTGAGATTAATTTCATCCTTTCTGTTCAGCTTATCCTGAAAATAGAGCGAGTTCAGGTGCTGACGGCTCAGAGAAGGTTTATGTGTCGTAATAAATTTTTGATAACCCTGCCATGCCTTACTGCCAGTGGTAATACGTGGGCGATCATCTTCAATATTAACGACATAGCTGGCGTCATCAATTCTGTAACATGAACCATACTGCATGATCATGCGATACCAGAGGTCATAATCTTGCCAGGCGGGAAAGTTGATATCAAAGCCACCAATGTTTTTCATCATGCGGGTTTCGATGAATACCTGGTTACCCACCCAATTTTTAAATCCCATCATATTTAGTGTGATGTCACCGACATAACTCTTCCATTTTTTCTCAATGTGACGATTTTTGAAGATCATGTTGGCGCAAAGAAATGATTTATTCAGTTTCTGGCTGGCAGTGACAAAATTCGCAATTCTGCTATGCAGAAAATAGTCGTCATCATCCAGGCCAGTAATAAATTCACCTTTGGCGATGGCGATGCAGCGATTACGCGCATAACAGGCTCCCATTGGGACATCATTTCTAAGATAGATAATGCGGCCATCCCGTTTTTTCATCTCCGCAATCACCATTTGGGTATTATCAGACGAACCATCATCACAGATAATAATTTCCAGGTTTGTATAGGTCTGGTTTTGAACCGATGCTATGGCACGTTTAACCAGTGACGAGCGATTGTGGGTAGGAATATAAATCGTCACTAAAGGTTGTGCTGCGTACTTAGCATTCATAATGCTGATCTCCTGGGAAATATAATGGACACTTCACTTCGTGTGAAATGTTAAAGTTAATTAAGTGCATAACGACGCGTGAATAATTATTTTATCCTTGTCTGGCGGACTCGTAAGTATATTGGATGTTGCTGTAACGGTAATATCCATAGGAACGAAGTTTGGTCCCATTCAGAATACATCCATTAATATGAATGCCGTTGCGTTCAAAACGACGCTGACTGATTTCAACTTCCTTGAGGGTATTTTTCTCGCAGCGTACTACCAGCATGGTCGTTCCGGCGTAGGCACCAATAATCTCCGCGTCCGTAACGGCCAGCACCGGGGGTGTGTCTACCACCACTAAATCGTAATTTTTCTCAGCCCAGCGCATCAGATCACCAAACCGTCGGCTCATCAGGAGTTCGGTAAAACCCTGGTCAAGGGTGCCACGACCAATAAAGTGCAGATCATCGCTGATGGTTATTGGCTGGATTGATTCAATGGGATACTTCGCCGCCAGAATATTTGATAATCCTGCTTTTTCCTTAACATTGAAAATATGATGCGCGGTGCCTCTTCTTAAATCAGCATCAATCAGCAGCACTTTCTTCCCTGTTTGCGCCATCACCGCACTGAAATTGGTGCTGATGAAGGTTTTCCCCACACTGGCGCTGGCACCTGAAATCATCAGAATGTTATTGCGTGCTTCCAGCATGGAAAAATGTATATTGGTTCTCAAACTACGCAATGCTTCAATCGCCAGATCCGTGGGGTTTTCCCGCAGAAGAAAGGACTTTGCCATTTTGTAGATGTTCTTCTTATTACTTTTTTCCAGCCAGGGTGAAAACGGAATGCTGGAATAAACGGTCATTCCCTGCTCTTCTAATTCCTCTGATGTTTCCACCGCTTTATCCAGCACAAATCGGATAAAAATCACATTTATCGACACTAAAAGGCCAAGCAACAAGCCTTGAATAATGATGAGGTATTTATTCGGTGAAACCGGTTCAGGATCATCAAGCGGATGGTCAAGCACGCGCGCATTACCAATCGCACTGGATACGGTGATGTTCAGTTCCTGTTGCCTGCTCAACAAGTGCATATAAAGTGCTTGTCCGGAATCAACATCACGGGTCAGGCGTAATATTTCCTGCTGCACAGCGGGCATCGCCGATATCTTCTCTTTCAACCCATCTCTTGCTGCCAGCAGCGTCTGGCGTTTATCCAGCAGCGTTTTATACACGGGATGACCTTTGGTATAGAGCTGTGAGATGTCAGCTTCGTTGATAGTCAACTCATTGAGTTGATTATCAATATCTACCGACTGGTCAAGAACCGATTGCGCTTCCAGCGGCAGATCGACGCTGCCGTTTTTTTCTCTGGCAGCATTCAGCTTATCTTCATTACGGTCTAACTCACTGCGCACTTCGGGGAGTTGCTGGTTCAAATACACCAGGCTGCGACTATCCTGCGCAACCTGCTCGCTAATATTCTGGTGAAGATAATGTGAGGCGATATTATCCAGCACCCGCATGGTTTCGTGTTGATCTTCTCCGGTCAATGTCAGTCTGATCATGCTGCTATTGATATCCGGGTCCTGCGCGCTCAGCTGATGTTGAAGCCTGTTGATTGCGTTCAGTCTGGAGAGATAAGTCGCAGTGAATTGCATCCCCGGCAGCGCGTTGATGCTGGCAACCAGGATCTGCATGCCTGCGTGCGCAAAAACTTTGCCGGTTTCAGCCACAAAGGAGGCATTGCCCCAGTTAATCTGATAATGGCGGCTATCCAGCACCGTTAATGTCACTTGCTCGCTGTTGTCGTCAGTGGTGCCGGGCAAAAAAAGTTGGCTGACGTCAATTTCACCCGAAGATTTTCCTGTCAACGTTACCAACGCTGAACCAATAATCGGCATGTGCTTCGGCTCAACCACCACCTGTAAATTCAGGTCGTCCACCGTCGCACCGAGGATATGGCGTGATTGCAGTAATTTCACATCGATAGCTGAAACCGGTTTGCCATCAGGCAGCGGCGTACTGTTCTGATTAGCCAGAATAGCGTTGGCGCGTTGCGGCTCTAACTGAATCAGTGCATTGGCCTGATAGACGACGGGCGTCAGCAACGTATAGACCCACGCCATCAGCATAAAACTGACGGTGATCACCAGTATCAAATAGCGGGAGTCGAGCAGTTCCGCGAAGAGTCGACTGGTATCGACCCCCTCTTCGTCATCCATTAGCATGTTTACAACCGGTTTCATGGCCATGGTTTTTATCCTGTTATCTTTGTACAGAAGTTACAGGCATAGCCCGCGCCAGATGATCGACGGAGAGAGACGACACTCAGATTGAATGTGTATGCGCTGCTGTAAAGTAGTCATATAAAATAAATCCAAAAAATTAAAAATGTCCCGGAAAATATCCTGTCATAAGTGTTATTATTTTCTTTCATTCATATTAATAGCGAAAACGACTCATTTTTACCGATAAGAAACTATCGCGCAGTTTGTCCAGCGCGCGCCATTTACTGGTTATCTCTTGCGACTGCACCAGGGCATAATTAAGTGAGTTAACAACCTGTATGGCGATATTGATCTTCTCCGTTTTCAACAAGTCGAGTCGACTAAAAAAGCCAGTATCACAACCGTTTAATGCAAACTGGCTGTCGAATACGCCCATATTTCTTGCTGAAAATTTCTCGATTAATGAGCGATAGATCACCAGGCCTAACCCCAATGATTTAACCGTGCTCTCGGTGTTGATGTTGAAACCGTCGGCGGCTTTACACACCGCTTCATTGATAATTGGATAATAAACCCGGCCATCGACACGCCCCCGAATACTCGGGATTTGTAAGTCCACACCTTGCTTATGGTAGCGATCCAGACGTTTTATATATTCTTTGTTCAGAACACTGTCATCATCGCAAAAGATAAAGCGGTCATAGCTTGCATTTTTGCTGATAACATTATTGCAGACTTCGCCCAATGGCAGATCACCAATTGACTCTTTGATGTCGATATTATTGACGCAAAAGCCCAGGGTATGAATGAAGTCTTTATCAAATCGCAGCGGATTCGGTCCCCGATTGATGATCAGGAGATCGGTATCAGCACAGGATTTATTCATCATGCCATTAAGAACGCGTGAGTCTTTATAATTTTTACCGCTTAAAATTACAACGAAGATTGTTTTACGCATAGGAAAACCTTTAACCATTGAGTTTAGCGTTTAAAAACACCCTGGTTACACAGAGGGCATTTTCATTGACTCAGTCTTGTTATCCTTTTTTTCATCTGCATAGGCGTAATTATATTGACTATATCCATAGACATAATAATTGCTTGCCTTATTGAGCACGCTATTAAGAATGCATCCTTTGATTTCCACCCCCACATGTTCGAAGCGTTTGATACTGACCTGCACTTCTTTGATGGTGTTGACCTCAAATCGCGCAACCAGCATGGACGTGCCTGCATAGCGTCCAATGATTGCGGCATCGGTGACTGCCAGAATCGGCGCAGTATCAACAATCACCAGATCATAATTATTCGATGCCCAGGTTAATAAAGCTTCAAATCTCTTATGCGAGAGCAATTCTGCCGGGTTCGGAGGAATGCTTCCGTGTGATATAAAATCGAAGCCAACACCAGGGACTTTCTTATCTAAGTCAACCACGTTGACCTGACCAGATATAATGTCTGACAACCCTTTATTCCCACGATGATTAAACAGCTTATGGGCATAGCCTTTACGCATATCGGCGTCAATAAATAACACCCTCTGACCTGACTGAGCGACCACCGCCGCTAAGTTGCTGGCAATAAATGTCTTACCGACGTTTTGCGTGGCGCCAGAGATCATTAACACGTTGTTTCTGGCTTGCAGCATCGCAAAGTAAAGGCTGGTGCGCAGACTGCGCAATGCCTCAATCGCCAGGTCAGCAGGGTTTTCAATTGCCAGGAACTTGATCCCCACAACCGACTTTTTGCTACCGAAGCGTTTCACGCCTTGATTCTGCTTATTCAACCATTCGGACACCGGCACATTGGCATACACACTCACCCCGATGTGCTCCAGTTGCTCAGCTGATGCAATTGTCCGACGCAATAACATCTTCCCGGCAACCAGTATCAGCGAGAAAATAAATCCGGCGACCAGGGCCGTCACCACCATATTTGTTCTTTGCGGCAGAACAGGTGACGGCTGCGTTACCGCGGTGTCAATAATATGCACATTGCCGATGATGCTGGATCTCGCCACGCCCAGCTCTTGCTGACGGGTAAGTAGCTGCATGTAAATAGCACGTCCGGAGTCCACATCGCGGCTCAGACGTTCAACTTGCTGCTGGGTGGCCGGCATCGTGGAAATACGCTTGTTCAGATCGTCGCGCTCCTGTAATAACGTCTGGCGCTTGTCCAGCAACGTTTTATAGGTCGGGTGATCTTTGGTATATAACTGTGAAATTTCAGATTCACGAAACGTCAGTTCATTCAGCTGACTATCCACATTCACCACTTGATCAAGCACGGCTTTCGCCTCAAGAGACAAATCCACCGAGTCTACCTGACGACGGTAAAGGTTCATTTTGTCTTCTGCTGCATCGAGATTACTGCGTACCTGTGGTAATTGCTGATGCAGAAAATCGAGACTGTTAGTATCCTCAGCCCGTTGCCGGGCAACGTTCTGTTCTAAATAGTTCTCGCTGATTACATTCAGGATCGATGCGGCTCTGGCTTTGTCATCACTGCTCAATGTCAGCAGCAGGATCCCGGTTTTCTTGCCCTGATCCTCGACATCAAAGTTATCCAGCAGACTGGCAATAGCCGCCTGGCGTGAAATATATTTCACGGTGAATTTCGTCCCCGGTTGGGCATGCATGCTATCGACATTCAGTAACATGCCATCGCGGGTGATCGGGCTACCGACGTTGCCATAGAACTGGACATTGCCGTTCTCGACAAGGAAACGCTCGTTATCCACAACGGTTAAGGTAATGCGCGGCGGGGTTTCATCTGTACGTGGCAGATACAACTGACTGATGCTGAGTTTTCCCGGCACCTCTCCCGTCAACCTTGCCCATCCACGGCCAAACAGCGGAAAATATTGCTGGCTAATGACAGCCTGTAAGTTCAAATCATTAACGGTCTTGCCGAGGATCATGCGCGATTGCAGCAATGCGATCTCGGGCGCGGAGACGGGCTCGGTATCCGGCAGCATTGGGCTGATGTTATTCAGCAACGCATTCCCCTGCTTTTGCTCAATCTGAATCATCGCATTCGCCTGATAAACCGGCGTGACGAACAGTGCATAAACAATCGCAAACAGGGTAACGACACTGGTCACCGCGATAATCAATTTACGATGATCCAGCAGCCCACCGTAAATGCGCCCCAAATCGATCTCTTCTGATTTGGCGGTGACGATTTTATGTTTAATAGTGGTTGTCATGCCATGATTCCCGTGAAATCCACCAGTGAGCCTTGCAGCCCAACAATTACCGGCCTGAGCAATAAATTGATAAACAGCATCAAAAGCTCCGCGATAGCAGTACATCATTACTGCCAGTACGGTATGGATATTTTCAATTTCGTCTTATCTGCCAGTGGTACGTCCCTGTTGGAGAACCATGCTGTTGTTGCAGTGGTTAAATAAATAAATTTTAATTGCTCGCTTATTCTCTATTTATTAATGGCCCTGAATGGCGCTCAGCGAACAGAATGTAATTTAATAATAATCCCTTAATATCCATCATGTTACATAAAAGTGGCATCTGTAGTGTGTCTGTAGCCATAAATTGATAACTTAACGTAAAAATGTGATGCATCGTTATTATTTTTTTGATGAATGTAAATCTTAATTTGGTCTTTAGGCAGTTAAAAAACAACTGCTGTCCGGGTGAATTTCTTACAAGAAAACATCTTTGTCATGCTTAGTAATATCTTCCAATTGGGGGCAAAGGAATATAGCTAATTTCCTAAAATGCGCGTGACTTAGATTGAATGACAATCTCATCTAAGATTTTGGCTATTCATTTTAGATTGGCATATTATTTCTGCTAAAGAATAAAAATATTACCAGGCGATATAGTTAAATTAATAAGCTGCCGTTTTTATTGAGATGATTTTTGTCCTGCGTGAATGGTCTTAGGATTTTAGCCATTTAGTTGGAAGGCATTAAAAGCATTTTCCCACGTCCGTATTGCACTCAGCACGGCGGTTTCGTGTATCGGGACTTCAGTAATTATCTTATAGAAATTGTGATGCAGAGGTGTTAGGGCGTGTGTTAACAGGAACTTAAAGCCAGATTTGGTAGAGGCCAGATAACATGACCAGCCATAACCAGTGATCTGAACCTGAATGATTAACCTGACGACTGAGTCTGTTTATCGGGCTCAGGAGTATTCGCTATACCTGGCTGGACCGGAAAATAATGTTTTTTACCGGGAGCAGAAAAACATAAAGGGGAGTGGCACTGGAACTACGCGATTAATCGTCCGTCTTTCTGGCGGGGGTGGCTGTCGATATCAGCGCGCGGTCAGGAGGATAAGCTGACTTTCATGGTAAAACATTGATTTTATTTACTCTAAATAAAATTTTATTGATTTACCCCTCTGTTAAAGCGCACCGCAGCGCTTCTCCCTCGTGGGATCTGGCTCTAAAATTATAAAGCCACGCTAAAGTAAGGACCATTGCCTGCCGAAAATATAAAAAAGCGTTATCAATACTTCACCCTCTGCGGGCCTTGCAAGGACTGACTCATGCGTAACAACCAGCCCATTACTCAGCACGAATACGTTTTCGACGATCATGCCACATTGATGTCCACCACCGATCTCAACAGCTATATCACCTACGCCAACGACGCTTTTATTGAAGTCAGCGGGTTTAGCCCGGAAGAGGTCAATGGTCAGCCACATAATATGGTGCGCCACCCGGATATGCCGCCGGAGGCCTTTGCGGATATGTGGGCAACGTTGAAGCAGGGAGAACCCTGGACTGCGCTGGTGAAAAACCGCCGCAAAAATGGCGATCATTATTGGGTGCGTGCCAATGCCATTCCGGTGGTGCGTGAGGGGCAGGTTCAGGGGTATATGTCGGTACGTACCAAACCGACATCCGAGGAGATCCGCCAGACAGAGGCGCTGTATCGTGATTTCCGCGAAGGGCGTGCCAAAGGGCGGCGCTTCCATAAGGGCTTGATTGTGGGCCGGTTCAGTGCGGTGCTGAAAACCCTGCCACTGCGCTGGCGGATTCGTTCCACCCTCGCGGCGTTGTTGCCGCTATCGGCGTTGAGTGTCTGGCTACTGGAGATGGCCCCGCTGGCCATCGGTTGTTTTACCGGCGGCATGTCAGTGTTGCTGCTGCTGGCTTGTTTGTGGCTGGAACAACAGATTTCCCGCCCGATAGAACGCATGTGCCGTCAGGCATTGAGCGTGGCGACCGGTGCCAGTCATAAAGTGGAGCAGATGGATCGGGTAGATGAAATCGGCGTCACGTTGCGTGCCATCGGCCAATTGGGGTTGATGTTCCGCTGGTTAGTGGATGATGTTAGCGGTCAGGCGATTAATGTACTGAGCGCCAGCGACGCTATTGCGCGCAGTAACGATGAATTGAGCCGTCGCACCGAACAGGCTGCGGCTAACGTGCAGCAAACTGCCGCCACCATGAATGAGATGACTGCGACGGTAAAAAGTAATACCGAGACTGCCAGCGAGGTGAATAACCTCTCCGTCAACACCAGCCAGTCGGCGGTGAAGGGCGGTCAGGTGGTACAGGAGATGGTGGGGATGATGGCTGAAATAGCGGACAGTTCGAAGCGTATTGCCAATATCACCAGCGTGATTGATAGCATTGCCTTCCAGACTAACATCCTTGCCCTGAACGCCGCAGTGGAAGCGGCTCGTGCCGGTGAACAGGGGAAAGGGTTTGCTGTGGTAGCCGGTGAGGTGCGTAATCTGGCACAGCGCAGTGCCACCGCAGCCAGTGAGATTAAAAATCTGGTGGAAACCAGCGCCAGCCGCGTGCAGTCGGGAAGTGCGCACGCCGATGCTGCCGGGCGCACCATGCAGGACATCGTCGAACAGGTGCAGCACGTTACCACGCTTATCGCGCAAATCAGTGCCGCCACCGCAGAGCAATCCACCGCGCTGAGTGAAGTGAGCGGGGCGGTAGAAGATCTTGACGATATTACCCATCAGAACGCAGCGCGGGTGCAGGAGGGGGCGGAAGCCTCGGGCCGTATGGCACGTCAGGCGAACCGCCTGGTGGAAGCGATTAGCGTGTTCCGTTAGACATCGGGCAGCATCTCCCGTCGGGCGCGCAAAGCGCCTGGCGGTTGTCCGACAATCCGTTTAAACGCCCGGCTGAAGGCCGCCAGCGAACCGTAACCCAGATGAAAAGCGACGCTTTCCATCGCCTCACCCTCGTTGACGATACGCTGCACCGCCAGCCGCATACGCAGTTCGGTGAGGTAGCGCAGGGGCGTCATTCCGGTCGCCGACTGAAAGCGTGCAGCAAACACCGAGCGTGAACTGCCGGATTCACGCGCCAGTCGTTCGACAGTCCAGTTTTCCCCCGGCGCACGATGCATGGCGGCCATCGCCAGGCTGAGACGCGGATCGCGCAACGCCTGCACCAGGCCGCTGCCCTTACCACAGCCATTCTCCACCCAACCACGCACAATCTGCGCCGCCACCACATCCGCCAGCCGGGACAAAATCCCGGCAAAACCCGCCTGGCGCTGGCGCGTTTCCCGCTCCATCGCGTCGAGAATGGGCTGGATTTCCGGGTATTGCGCCAACAGCGTGCTGACCAGCATCACATCCGGCATGGTGTGGACCAGCGGCTGCATGCCGCCCAACTCAAACGCCATGCAGGCACTGAACAGCACGACATCGGTGTTGTCCACGCACTCCCCTTCAGCGCCGTCAATGGCACACACGCTGGCGCAGATCGGTTTGCTGTTAAAGGTACTGATCGGTTCGCACTCTACCTCTTCGCTGGAGATCAGCGCATGCGGTCGGCCATGTGGGATCAACAAAGCGTCACCCGCCTGAAGGGGATAGATCGTCCCGGAGGCAGAACGGATCAACAGCGATCCACGCCCGACAAAATGCAGTTGCGCCCGACCCGGCGCGTCGTCATAACGCAGACCAAACGGGGCGTTAAGGGCGATACGTTGGTATTTGACGCCATACAGGCGCATGCCCATCAGCAGTTCGCTGGTCAGATCTTCATAGCGGCTCATACGATTCCAGACGAATTATCAAAAAACAAAGTTTTTGTATCATAGATCGTCTTGCTGTTGCTCACTATGCTCACATTTTAATTTTTTGTGATGGGGATCGCAGATGAGCCTGAATAGTGATGTCGTCGAACAGAGTTTGCCGGTAGAAAAACCGGCCTGGGGGGCGGTATTTGCCATGGCTTTTGGCGTATTCGGTCTGATTACCGCCGAATTTTTGCCGGTAAGCCTGCTCACGCCGATTGCCGATGCATTGCAGGTCAGCGAAGGGCAGGCCGGACAGACGGTGACGGTCACTGCGCTGGTGGCGCTGCTGACCAGCCTGGTCATCGGCAATATCACCCGCCGTCTCGATCGCCGGATGGTGATGCTGGCGTTTACCCTGCTGCTGATTGCCTCGGCGTTGCTGGTGGCGTTTGCTCAGGACCTTACCATGATCCTGCTGGCACGCGTGCTGTTGGGGATGGCGATTGGCGGCTTTTGGACGTTATCAACCGCCATCACCATGCGTCTGGTGCCAGGTGAACAGGTGCCGCGTGCATTGTCGATTGTGTTTAGCGGGATTTCACTGGCGACCATTATCGCGGCCCCGTTGGGTAGCTATCTGGGTGGGTTGATTGGCTGGCGTAATATCTTCCTGCTGACCGGAGCGTTGGGGGTACTGGCGCTGTTCTGGCAGTTCTTTACCCTGCCTGCTATGCCGCCGGAGAACAAGGCGCGTAGCGGTGGCGTGCTCGACCTGCTGCGTCGTAGCGTGATGCGCTGGGGCATGTTGGCGGTGATCATGATGTTTACCGGTCACTTCGCCTTCTTTACCTATCTGCGTCCGTTCCTCGAAAGCGCGGCCCAGCTCAACGTCAACCAACTGTCTCTGGTGTTGCTGGCGTTTGGCGTAGCAAACTTTTTTGGCACATCGCTGGCGGGTTATCTGGTGACGCGCAGCGTGTCGTTGACGTTGAGTGGCATGGCGCTGGTGATGAGTGTCACCGCGTTGGTGCTGGTGAGTTTTGGCGGCGTGTCCTGGCTGGTGGGGGCGGGTGTTGCGCTCTGGGGCCTGGCGTTTGGCTCGATGCCGACCGGCTGGTCCACCTGGATTTCACGCGCTGTGCCGGATGATGCCGAATCCGGGGGCGGATTACTGGTCGCCACCATCCAACTGGCGATTACCGTCGGTGCTGCCGCCGGTGGCTGGATGTTTGATTTACAGGGAGCTGGCGGCGTGTTCCTCTCCAGTGGCGTACTGATGCTGCTGGCGGCGATCACCATTTTCACCCGCGTGCGCCATCACGGTTAGGTAATGAAAACCACGCGATACATCGCGTCGCTACAAACTGCACCTGTCTGTAGCGGCACGATGTATCGCGCACGTTAACCTTTACCAATCGCAGCAATAAATCCTGCCTTTTAACTAAAAGGCAGATTATTAACACTCTGCATAAAAGCTAATCATATCGTGCTTTTTAAATTCAGTTTATTTGAATGATATCCGCAAATCTCTCCGCTTTTTGTTGATCAATTTCCCGCCTATTATATCTCTCAACAAGGCGATGATGCCTTACCTAATCAAACGTTGACCGAGGAATTGACCATGAAATCTATCAAAACTTTTGCTGCTGTTGTTGCCCTTTCTGTTCTGCCGTTCGCCAGCTTTGCTCAGAGCGTGACCGCTACCGCTTCTACTCTGGACGGTGCTGAAGCGAAAATCGCTGCTCAGGCACACGAAGCTGGTGCTTCATATAAAGTGACCGAAGCCAACTTCAACAACGGCGTGCACATGACCGCTGAACTGACCAAATAAGTCGGTTAACAATCTGTGCTGACAGGGCGCCTCCGGGCGCCCTGGCCGCGTTTAAGCAGATAAAATCCTGTCACTTTCCCTCGCAAATGATTACTATTCGCAAAAACTAATATCCTTCGTCGGCCCGCCTCGGGCTGCTTTTAACTATCTGGTTGCAATGTCGGGCTTTCATTCACTGCCGTGAGGCGGTGGTTTTGCTATGGAGAAGTCATGAAAGCGAATAAAACTGTGCAGTGGGTGCTGCGTCCACTGTTTCTGGCAACGGCTCTGTTCTCTGGCTCTGCTGCTCTGGCAGCTGATGCGCAGGAACTGAATCAGCCGATTTCTAAAGGTGCGTATGAACTGGCGTTCAGCAACAGCGATAACGCGCTGTTCCTCGCGACGTCACAAAATGCCACCAATGAAAAAGGCGGCACTGTCTATCGTCTCGACCCGCAGAATCTGGCGGTGAAGCAGACCATCGACACCGATCTGAAAGCCTTCGGTGCCACCATCAATACCAAAACCAATACCCTGTATATCGGTAATACCGTGAATGCGGCGGTGACGGCTATTGATGCCAGCACTGGCAAGGTGCTGAACACGTTGGTGCTGGATGCGCGCAAACGCAGTGAAGATGTGCGCCCGCTGCAACCGCGTGAGCTGGTGGCCGATGCGGCAACCGACCGCGTGTATATCACCGGCCTCGGACCGCAAAGCGTGGTATGGGTGGTGGATGGCAAAACCTTGCAGTTAGTCAGCACCGTGCCGAACACCGGCAAAATGGGGACCGGTCTGGCGCTGGATTCCGCTGCACAGAAACTCTACGTCACCAACGGTGATGGCGAGCTGGTCACCATCAATACCCGTCTGAATGCGATTGAAAAACGTCAGAAAATTGATGCGGAGAAGGATCACTTCTTCCTGAATATCGCGCTGGATACCAAAGGCCATCGCGCCTTCCTCAGCGACTCCAAACAGCCGCAGGTGCTGGTGCTGGATACCCGTACTCAGCAGGTCATCCACAAGATCGATGTACCGGAATCTCTGGCGGTGCTGTTTAACGCTGACCGTGACGAACTGTATGTGACGCACCGTAAAGCAGGTGAGATCAGCATCATCGACGCCAGCAGCTACAAGGTGAAACGCACCGTGAAAGCACCGGGCCTGCCGAACAGCCTGGCGCTGTCTGCCGACGGTAAAACGCTGTTTGTCAGCATCAAGCAGCCGGGTTCCCGTAAAGAGCCACCGAAAAATCCGGACAGCGTGCTGCGTATCACACTGTAATCAGAACCCGTAGCGGCGCGATTTCGTGCGCGATTCAGGAAAAATCCGCGCGATAAATCGCGCCGCTACGGATGTTATTCAGACTCCGCTGCTTCGCGCATCATCTCTTCGTGCGGGATATCCTGCAAAATCTGCTCAAAACTGCGCAGACGTTTGTAGATCGACATCAGCTCCACCAGCGTTGACCATGAGGTGATCAGATACTGGAAAGATGAACGTACCTGGTCAAACACGTTGGTGATTTGGTTGAGTAAACCGAGCGTGATGGTGCCCGCGACAATCGACGGAAACAGCAAAAACAGCCCGAACACATTATCCACCTGCAAGTAGAGAATGCGGGTAATGTTGAAGTACAGATAGTGGAAGTAGAGGCGGAAATAGTTGAAACGCACACGACTAAACAGCTCGGTTACGGTTGGCGGCGAGGCGCGCGAGGCGTCATCTTCGCCGTAGACCAGTTCCTTACGATAGGCGGCTTCCACCCGTTGGTTACGGAACTCCAGACCTGGCAGCTTAATCCCCACCAGTGCCAGCAGGCCGGTGCCGAAAATTGACCACAACACGGCGGCGATCACCAGCGCATAAGGGATATTGCCCAACAGCGGAATATCTTTCACATGATGTGACAGGGCGATCAGCACCGGCAGGAAGGCAATCAGCGTCATAATCGCCTGAATAAAACTCACCCCCCAGTCTTCCAGTGTGCTGGCGAAGCGCATGGTATCTTCCTGCACACGCTGTGCGGCACCTTCTACATGACGCAGGCGCTGCCAGTTGTGCATGTAGTAGTTGTTCATCGCGGTACGCCAGCGGAACACCCAGTGGCTGATAAAGAATGAGTTCATCACGCCAATCACCACGGCGATTAACGCAATGCCTAAAAAGGCGATAACCTGCTGGTAAAACTCACCGATCTGCACCGATCCCGCTTTAGTTAACGCTTTCTGGATCAAATCGTAAAACGGACCGTACCAGGCATTCACCGCCACGCCGACCTGTACGCCAAACCAGGTGACAAAGATGATCAGCGCGGAACCCCACACCGACCAGCGTTGCCACGGGTGGTTATCGACGATGCGCCAGGCAATGGCAAACAGCGCCACCACCAGCCAGTAATAGCCGTAAAACCACAGTTGGCTGGCGGCGATAAAACGCAACGCATTATCGGGCAAAGGTTTACTCATCGCTGCGGCGATGTTGGGCCACATTGCCGGTAAATCGCTGGCGAAGCCAAACCAGGCAAAAATCGCCATCAAACTCCAGATGGCAGCCGAGCTGAAAAACAGCGCTGGCCGGGGAAAATAGGACTTAAACATAGACACTCCGCTGTGATCAGATCCCTTTATACCGTTTTGGGGACTTAACTGTCTGTAGGCTGTTGTATCAGACAATGACAATGTCGCGCCTGCGGTGTAAAGCAGCTGCGCAAAATGTTAATTAATTTGTGCGAATTTGTTTCCTTCCGCTAAATCTTTGTCAGCATCGGTGTTACACTGCGCGCAATGTTACCGGTAACGGTGGCGCTGTATCCTTAAGCCCGCACATAAAAATCATTACAACGCAATTAGTTAACCTTTCATGCCACATTATATGCGGCACTGAGGCAATGTCATGTCAGAACACAAAAATGGTCACACGCGCAGGGACTTTCTGCTGAGAACCATCACTCTGGCGCCAGCAATGGCGGTTGGAACCACAGCGATGGGCGCACTGGTTGCGCCAATGGCTGCCGGTGCAGCAGAGCAACAGGGTGCGCCGCAAAAAGCGCGCGATTATCAGCCCACCTGGTTCACCGCCGAAGAGTTCGCGTTGATTACCGCCGCAGTGGCGCGGCTGATCCCCAACGATGAACGGGGTCCAGGCGCGCTGGAAGCCGGGGTGCCGGAGTTTATCGATCGCCAGATGAACACCCCGTACGCCACCGGCAGCAACTGGTATATGCAGGGGCCGTTCAACCCCGATCTGCCAAAAGAGCTGGGTTATCAGCTCTCGCTGGTGCCGCAGCAGATCTACCGTCTCGGTCTGGCGGAAGCCGATAACTGGAGCAAACAGCAGCACGGCAAAGTGTTTGCTGAGCTGAGCGGTGAGCAGCAGGACGCGCTGCTGAGTGACTTCGAAAGCGGCAAAGCGGCGTTCACGCAGCTTCCGGCCAAAACCTTCTTCTCCTTCCTGTTGCAGAACACCCGCGAGGGTTACTTCAGCGATCCCATCCACGGTGGTAATCAGGGCATGGTGGGCTGGCAGCTGATCGGCTTCCCGGGTGCCCGTGCTGACTATATGGATTGGGTGGAACGCGGTGAACGTTATCCGTTCCCGTCGGTGGATATTCGCGGGGAGAGGGCGTAAGCGTGGCAAATGAACTGAAGAAAGTGGATGCGGTGGTGGTGGGTTTTGGCTGGGCCGGTGCGATCATGGCGAAAGAGCTGACCGAAGCCGGATTGAACGTGGTAGCGCTGGAGCGTGGCCCACACCGCGACACCTATCCGGATGGCGCGTATCCGCAATCCATTGATGAACTGACCTATAACATCCGTAAAAAGCTGTTCCAGGATCTGTCGAAAAGCACCGTCACCATTCGTCACGATGCCTCACAAACGGCGGTGCCGTATCGCCAACTGGCGGCGTTCCTGCCGGGCACCGGTACCGGCGGCGCTGGCCTGCACTGGTCCGGCGTGCATTTCCGTGTCGATCCGGTCGAGTTGAATCTGCGCAGCCATTACGAAGCGCGTTACGGTAAAAAATTCATTCCGGAAGGCATGACGATTCAGGACTTCGGCGTCAGCTACAACGAGCTGGAACCGTTCTTCGATCAGGCCGAGAAGGTGTTTGGCACGTCCGGCAGCGCCTGGACCATCAAAGGTAAGCTGGTGGGTAAAGAGAAAGGTGGCAACCCATACGCGCCCGATCGTTCCAGCGACTTCCCGTTACCGGCGCAGAAGCGTACTTACTCCGCACAGTTGTTTGCTCAGGCGGCAGAAGCGGTGGGATATCACCCCTATGATATGCCGTCGGCCAACACTTCTGGCCCGTACACCAACACCTACGGCGCGCAAATGGGGCCGTGTAACTTCTGCGGTTATTGCAGCGGCTATGCCTGTTACATGTACTCCAAGGCTTCGCCCAACGTGAACATCTTGCCTGCGCTGCGTCAGGAGCCGAAGTTTGAGCTGCGCAACAACGCTTACGTGCTGCGCGTCAATCTGACCGACGACAAAAAACGCGCCACCGGCGTGACATACCTCGATGGTCAGGGACGTGAAGTGGTGCAACCCGCTGATCTGGTGATCCTGTCGGCGTTCCAGTTCCATAACGTGCATCTGATGCTGCTGTCCGGTATCGGCCAGCCGTACAACCCCATCACCAACGAAGGCACGGTAGGCCGTAACTTTGCTTATCAGAACATCTCGACGCTGAAAGCGCTGTTCGACAAGAACACCACCACCAACCCGTTTATCGGTGCCGGTGGCGCAGGGGTGGCGGTGGATGATTTCAACGCCGACAACTTCGACCACGGTCCGTATGGTTTCGTTGGCGGTTCGCCGTTCTGGGTTAACCAGGCGGGCACCAAACCGATTTCGGGTCTGCCGACGCCGCAAGGCACTCCGACCTGGGGCAGCAAGTGGAAAGCGGCGGTGGCGGATACCTATAACCATCACATCTCGATGGATGCCCACGGTGCGCACCAGTCGTATCGCGCCAACTACCTCGATCTCGATCCTAACTACAAAGATGCCTACGGCCAGCCGTTGCTGCGTATGACCTTTGACTGGCAGGACAACGACATCAAGATGGCGCAGTTTATGATCGGCAAAATGCGCAAAATCACCGAAGCGATGAACCCGAAGATGATCATCGGCGGCGCGAAAGGGCCGGGTAGCCACTTTGACACCACCGTGTATCAGACCACGCACATGAGCGGCGGCGCGATCATGGGTGAAGATCCGAAAACCAGCGCAGTGAACCGTTATTTGCAGAGCTGGGATGTGCCGAACGTCTTTGTCCCGGGCGCGTCTGCGTTCCCGCAGGGACTGGGGTACAACCCAACCGGTATGGTGGCAGCGTTGACTTACTGGTCAGCTAAAGCCATCCGTGAACAGTATCTGAAAAACCCCGGTCCACTGGTGCAGGCATAAGGAATTCATTGATGTTCAAAAACATTTTGGCCCTGGTGCTGGGCACGCTGTCGTTCGCCGCGCTGGCGGATGATCAGGCAAATGATGCCCTGGTGAAACGGGGTGAATATCTGGCGCGTGCCGGGGACTGCGTGGCTTGTCACAGCGTGAAAGGTGGCCAGCCTTTTGCCGGTGGTCTGCCGATGGCGACCCCGATTGGCACCATTTACTCCACCAATATTACCCCGGATAAAACCAGCGGGATTGGTGACTACAGCTATGACGATTTCCAGAAAGCGGTGCGTCATGGTGTGGCGAAAAACGGTGACACGTTGTATCCGGCGATGCCGTATCCGTCTTACGCGGTGGTGAGCGATGAAGATATGCAGGCGCTCTATGCCTACTTTATGCACGGTGTGGCACCGGTCGCACAGGCCAATAAAGACAGTGACATTCCGTGGCCACTGTCGATGCGTTGGCCACTGGCTATCTGGCGTGGCATGTTTGCGCCGGATGTGAAAGCGTTCCAGCCTGCCGCGCAGGAAGATCCGCAGCTGGCGCGTGGGCGTTATCTGGTGGAAGGATTGGGTCACTGTGGTGCCTGCCATACGCCGCGTAGCATCACCATGCAGGAGAAGGCGCTGAGTAACGATGATGCCCACGATTATCTCTCCGGCAGCAGCGCACCGATTGACGGCTGGACGGCCAGCAACCTGCGTGGTGACAATCGCGACGGTTTAGGCCGCTGGAGCGAGGACGACCTGCGTCAGTTCCTGCGCTATGGTCGCAACGATCACACTGCGGCTTTTGGCGGCATGACCGATGTGGTTGAGCACAGCTTGCAATATCTGAGCGATGAGGATATCGCGGCGATTGCCCGTTACCTGAAGTCGCTGGGGGCGAAAGATGCCAACCAGGCGGTGTTTAAGCAGGATGACACCGTCGCGCAGGCGTTGTGGAAAGGGGATGACAGCCAGCCTGGCGCGTCGGTGTATGTCGATAGCTGTGCGGCCTGCCATAAAACGGACGGTAGCGGCTATCAACGCTTCTTCCCGGCGCTGCGTGGCAACCCGGTGGTATTGGCGCAAGATCCCACTTCGCTGATCCATATCGTGCTGACGGGCGGAACGCTGCCGGGCGTGCAGGGTGCGCCAACGGCGATCACCATGCCGGCCTTCGGCTGGCGTCTCAACGACCAACAGGTGGCGGATGTGGTGAACTTTATTCGCGGCAGTTGGGGGAATGGTGCCAAAGCCACGGTGACGGCGAAGGATGTGGCGTCGTTACGGAAGGATGAGGCTGTGCAGGCCCATCAGGGTAATGCGGATATTAAGGTGCTGGAGCAGCAGTAGCAGCGAAGGTGCTGATTTCGTTCGCCATAGGCACCGGCAGTTGCAGCTCGCCGGTGCGGCGACCGAGCAAAGGGTGCCTGGCCGCACCCTTTGCAATCCCGGGCCTCGCGCCAGCCTCTTTTTTGCGCGATAAATCGCGCCGCTACCACTCAACGCCGCCTTTCGCCGCATCCATGCGGCTCATCCAGGCGGCATTCATTCGCTCAGCGAGTCCGGATGGCGTCCCACCCTCGCTGCACGCCTTTTACTTCTCTGTAAAATCATCACTGCTGTCTGCGCGATAAATCGCGCCGCTACGTTACGTGCGGTTATTTGTAGCGGCGCGATTTATCGCGCAATGAAGAGAGCACTTGGCTTACAGGCGGTGAGGTGGGCGGCATCCGCAGCGCCGAGCGCAGAGGGAAGGCCAGGGCGAGCCGCATGGATGCGGCGAGAGAGCGGAATGAGCCAGGGATGGCGAATCCGCGCGGTCCGGGTGGCCTGAGTGATAAGCGAGGGGACAGCGCGATGCGCTGCGCGAGGACGGCGCAGGGCGCGGATTGTTAAGGCCCGCGCCTTCGGGCCTTAACCCGTCCGCCTGCACGTTACAACTGAAACTCCCTAATGCCTGGCGGGCGGAACCTTCTCGGTGTCAGCCCGCTGCTGCCAGCGATTAAATATTCTCCAAATCAATCCCACGCGTCTTCGGACCGTAAATCCCCACCGACAGCATCACCATCAACATACTCAACACGATAAAGGCAATCACCCCTTCGCTTCCGGCATATTGCAGAATCATGCCAATCAGAATGCTACTGAATGCGGTTGACAGGCGGCTGAAGGAGTAGCAAAAACCCACCGCGCGGGCGCGAATGTGCGTCGGGAAAATCTCAGTTTGATAAGCGTGGTAACTGAAGGTCAGCCAGGCGTTGCTGTAGGTAATCAGGAAGCCACAGATAATCATCAACACCGGGTTGGTCATAAAGGCGAACAGGGTACCGAACACCACCGTCATCAACGACGACAGAACAATCTGCCACTTGTTCTCCAGCTTATCGGCGTAGCGGCTGCAAATCAGCGAACCCAGCGGGTACGCCAGGGTAATGAAAAACGCATACAACAGGCTGTGCGTCACCGTGGCTCCTTTGCCGGACAGCAGCGCTGGCAGCCAGTTGCCAAAGCCAAAGAAACCAATCGCCTGGAAGAAGTTCATCACCACCAGCATCAGGGTGCGCTTACGATACGCCGGCGCCCAAATCTCACTGAAACGGCCTTTCTTCGGCAGTTGCGCCGCCGCATCGCTGTCGGAAAAGTCTTCTCCCGGCGCAATGCCGCAGCGTTGTTCCATTGCACTCAGGACGCGATGCGCTTCCTGATGCCGTCCCTGTTGTGCCAGCCAGCGCGCTGATTCCGGCAGGTTCTTACGAATAAACCAGATCACCAGCGAGCAGAGCGCGCCAGCAATCACCACCCAACGCCAGCCTTCCAGACCGAGAATGGTTTGCGGCACCAGCCACCACGACATCAGCGCCACCGCCGGAACCGAAAGAAACTGAATAAAGAACGAGAAGGCGAAAGCGCGGCTACGCAGCTGGGTCGGCACCCACTCGGAAAGATAGGTATCGATGGTCACCAGCTCAATGCCGAGGCCAATCCCCACCAGAAAGCGGCACAGGATAATCATCTCGGCGCTCTGCTGGAACGCCATCAGCAGCGAAAATGCACCGTACCATGCCAGTGCACACATAAAGGTCAGGCGGCGGCCAAAGCGGTCTGCGTAGGGCGCGAGCAGGCTGGCACCAACAAACAGGCCAAGGAACGTGGCCGAGGCAAAAGCGGCCTGATCGGCAATACCGAACACGCCCGCGCTACCGGTGTGGAACACGCCCGCCGCCAGTAGCCCGGAGCTGATATAGCCGGTTTCGAACAGATCGTAGAGTTCAAAGAAGCCGCCCAGTGCCAGCAGCGTAATAAAACGCCACAGGCCAGCGGAAGAGGGGAGCGCATCAATGCGTCCAGCTAAGGTGCGGCGATCCGCAGCGATAAAATCGCCAGCCATCCCTGTGGTGCAGGCTGTTGTCATTTTTGTGTGAACCTCGGTATGACGGTGTTTACAAAACTCGCGAACGGCGGAGATTGGTTTTAAAAATAATTAACCGTTAGCAAGCGAAGGAATAGCAGAATAATCAATTACGCACAGGTTGCCGAGAGGTGAGGCGGTGAGATTTTAGCAACGTACGTTGCAAATCACGTAAGTGTGATCGCCGTCCCTGGCGATGCGATTAATGCAGGCTGGGATAGACGCCCGGACCGATCGGTAAACCGAGTGCGTACCAGACCACCAGCAACACAATCCAGGTGGCGAAGAACACCAGCGGATAGGGGAAGATCAGCACATAATAGGTGCCAAGTTGCGCATCTTTCTGGTAGCGCTGGAGGAAACCCAGGAACAGCGGCAGGAACGGTGACATCGGGGCCAGCGGCAGCACTGCTGAGTCAGCGATACGGAAAATCATCTGCGCAAAGGCCGGGTGGAAGCCGAGCAGCATAAACATCGGCACAAACACCGGGGCGAGAATCGACCAGATGGCGGAACCGCTGGCGATAAACATACACAGGAACGCCGACAGGAACATCAGGCCAAGAAACGCCGGTGCGCCGCTGATTCCGGCACTTTCCAGCATATCCGTCAGGCCAATCGCCATAAACTTACCCATGTTGCTCCAGTTGAAGAAGGCGACGAACTGCGACAGCGGAAACACCATCACAATAAAGCCCGCCATACTCTTCATCGGATCAACCAGCAATTGCGGAATATCATCCGCGCGGCGGATCTGTTTGGTCACCGCGCCATAGGCAATCGCCACCACAAAGAAGAACAGGATGATGATCGGCACGATGCCCTGAATAAACGGCGACGGGATAATGCCGCCGGTTTTCGGGTTACGCAGTGGCGCGTGTTCCGGCACCACCAGCAGCGCCATCAGCGCGATAAACACCAGCGCGGCGATACCTGCGGCTCGCAGGCCGCGGTTTTCCAGTGCGGTTAGTGGCGGCAGACGATCCTGGTGGCCACCGTTCCAGGCGGGCAGACGCGGCTCGATAAACTTGTCGGTCAGCACCGCTCCGGCAATGGTCAGCACCACCACCGATGAAGCCATAAAGAACCAGTTATCGATCACGCTGACGTGCACCGTGTCGCTCACCGCTTTGGCGGCCTCGGTGCTGATACCCGACAGCAGCACATCGGTGGTGACAATCAGCAGGTTAGCGGTAAACCCGGACGCCACACCGGCGATCGCCGCCAGCAAACCCGCTACCGGATGACGTCCCACGGCGAGGAAGATCAGCGCGCCGAGCGGCGGCATCACCACCAGCGCGGCATCGGAGGAGATGTGGCTGAAGAAGGCAATAAACAACACCATATAGCTGGCGTAGCGACGGCTAACGCGTGACGCCATCTTGACCATCAGCGATTGCAGCAGACCGACCTTTTCTGCCAGACCGGCACCAATCACCAATGCCAGAATCGAACCCAGCGGGGTAAAACTGCTGAAGTTCTTGATGATATTGGGCAGGATCCACTGCAATCCGGCTACGCTCAGCAGGTTATTGACCCGCACCAGCTCGCCGTTGGTCGGATTCTTCACCGCCAGATCCAGACCGCTGATGATGGCCGTCGCGACCATCAGCACCACAATCAAATAGACGAACAATAAAAAAGGGTTCGGTATTTTGTTACCGACCCGCTCAATCCAGCTAAACAGCTTCCCTGGGCTGCGATTCTCCGTGGTGACTTCCATCGGCATTTCCTCGTCTCGTTATGTTGTATTTGCGTAAAAATTTTATTGTTTTGGGTACGACTGCCCGCGCCTGCATGGGCGCGGGTTTATTATCAGGATGCCAGTTTTGACGGTTTTACCCCTGGCGGAATCGGGCATTGATAGGGTTGCTCGCTGCGTACGCGGATAAACTCGTCGCGGCAGCGTGCCAGAGCGGCATCATCGGTCAACAGGGTCAGCGCCGTGGCGGCCAGTACTTTTGCCGCCAGGCACATACCTTTGTGGGCGATAGCGGTGCGACCCTGCGCCACCAGTTGCCAGGTATGCAGCGGCGTACCGAAGGCAAAGCACGGCGCGAAGCACTGCGCGGTGGGTGTCACCCAACTGACATCGCCCACATCGGTGGAGCCATACAGCAGCTCACGCGTTACTGCATACGGGGCAACGTCATCCATCAGCACTTTGTCCCCCAGCGCCTCGCTCCAGGCAACTCCGGCTTCACCGCCGGTGCGTGCCGCGTTGAGCCGGGCGTTGCGCAGATCATCTTTGGTTAAGGTGGCGCGGATCTGCGTCGCAAAGGCCCGCTCATCGTCGTTGTAATCCGGCAGGCCAAACTGATGCAGATAACCCTCCATCACCGCTTCCAGCGCGCGGTTGGGAACGTAGTTAGAGCAGGCTTTATCAAAGCGCACCGTCATTTGTGTGTCGGTCATCAGCGCTGCGCCTTTGGCGATATTGATCACCCGCTGATAAATATCCTGAGCCTGGTCGAGTTGCGGCGCGCGAATCAGGTACAACACTTCGGCATCGGCCTGTACCACGTTGGGAGAGACGCCGCCGGTGTTGGTGACGGCATAATGGACGCGCGCTTCCTGCACGATATGTTCACGCAGAAAGTTCGCGCCGGTATTCATCAGCGTGACGGCGTCGAGGGCGCTGCGCCCCAGATGTGGCGAGTTGGCCGCGTGCGCTGCCACCCCTTTGAAGTGGAACGCCGCCTGGATATTGGCAAGGGTGCTGAGGTTAAACATGCCGCTGAAACCTTCCGGGTGCCAGGTCACTGCCGCATCAACATCGTCAAACAACCCTTCGCGCACCATATAGGTTTTGCCGGAGCCGCCTTCTTCGCCGGGGCAACCGTAAAAACGTAGCGTACCGCGCTGGCCGTGCTCTGCCCACCAGGCCTTGATGGCGAAGGCGGCCGCCAGACCTGCCGTACCTAACAGGTTGTGACCGCAACCGTGGCCGTTACCGTTCTCCACCAGCGGCTGCGGCTCAGCGCAGGCCGCTTTCTGGCTCAGACCGGCCAGGGCATCGAACTCACCCAGAATGGCGATCACCGGTTTACCGCTGCCGATGCTGGCGATAAACGCCGTTTCGATCCCCCCCACGCCGCGCTCGACGCTGAAGCCTTCCTGCTCCAGTGCATCGGCCAGTAACGCCGAGGATTGCGTCTCTTCAAAACGGGTTTCTGGCACATCCCAGATGGCGTCGCTGATGGCGCTGAAGCGCGCCTGATGTTGATTGATGTAGTGATCGATAAACTCAGGATGGCTCATGACTGGACTCCGAACTGTGCCCCGTTCAGTGCCAGCGTGGCGAGGGTTTGTACCGCCACCGCCATGATGCCTTCATCGAAATCGAACTTCGCGTTGTGGTGGCCTGCCGCCAGCTCGCAGCCGAAAATCACGTAGGATGCCTGACCGCCGCGCTGCTGCACGCGCTCCAGCATATAGGTGGCATCTTCGGAACCGGCGGCCTGCTTTTTGGTGTCGATGACCGAGTCGAACAGCCCCAGCGCTTCTGCCTGCTGGTGGATAAACGCGACCCACGGTTGGCTTGGGGTGCAGCTACGTGCGCCGCCCATCAGTTTGACGTCGGATTCAACGCCGTACATCGCTGCGGCACCGGCAATCACACGCAGCGCCTGCTGATAAATATCGTCGTTCACCTGGTTACTGACGCCGCGCGTCTCAACCTTCATCAGCGCGGTGTCGGCCACCACGTTGCGGCCGGTCCCAGCCTGCAACACGCCGACGTTAACACGCGCCACGCCGCCGCTGTGTTGCGGCAGGTTGTGCAGCGCCAGCGTGGCCTGCGCCGCGGCCAGCAGGGCGTTGCGTCCCTCTTCCGGGCGACCACCCGCATGGGCTCCCACCCCGGTGAATTGCACATCAAGTTTGGTGGTGGCGAGGAAGCTGTCGCTGCCGCAAACGATTTCGCCGGCAGGCACGCCGGTGCCGAGATGGATGGCGGTAAACAGATCCACATCGTCCACTACGCCCGCTGCCACCATCGCTTTTGCACCACGCACGCCCTCTTCGGCGGGCTGGAAAATCAGTTTGATGGTGCCGCTCAGTTGGTCTTTCATCGCCATCAACACGTTGGCGAGGCCAAGGCCGATGGTGGTATGACCGTCATGACCGCAGGCGTGCATCATGCCCGCATTGCAGGAGGCAAAGCCTTCGCGCTGCGGCAGATGATCGGCGGCGGTGCTTTCATTGAGGTCGAGCGCGTCCATATCGACGCGGAAGCCCATCACCGGGCCAGGGCGACCGGTTGCCAGGGTGGCAACAATGCCACAGAAGCCGCCGGAGAAATGGCTGAGCCACTGCGGCAGCGCCCCCTGCTCCAGGGCGCGCGCTTCCTGTGCCGCCAGCACTGCGGCTGAAGGCAGCCCCATACGCGCATCGGCATCCACCACTTCACGGCCCAGTTGCAGTTGATAACCAAGACGATGCAGCTCCTCGGCAACCAGGGTGGCGGTACGAAATTCCAGCCAGCCCGACTCAGCAAACTGATGCAGGTCGCGTCGCCAGCTTTGCATTTGTGGTACCAGGGCGCTGACGCGGTCGGAAAGGGTTTTCATCGGCATATCCTTTATGTTGGTTTTTTATGCATTGTCCCGAATCTACACAATGGTATTGGCGCGCATAAGATGCGAATATCTTGTGCCTGATAAACAACGGTTATCACCGAGTAACTATGCCTGCTAACTTAAAATTGCATCAGCTCCGCGCCTTTGTTGATGTGGCCCGCCAGGGCAGCATCCGCGCTGCCAGCCGTCTTTCAGGCGTATCGCAGCCTGCGCTGACTAAGTCGATCCAGGAACTGGAATTGGTACTCGGTGCGCGTTTATTTGAACGACGCCATCAGGGCGTTACCCTGACCGATATTGGTGATAACTTTTTTCGGCATGCCAGCCTGGTGCTGGAAGAACTGCGCGTCGCGCAGGAAGATATTCAGCAGCGACTGGGGCTGGCGGGCGGCAGGGTGAATATTGGCGTCGGCGGCAGCATCGCGCGTACCGTGATGCCGCAGGTGATCAATCATTTTCACCGCGAATATCCGCTGGTAAAGGTGCGTATCGTCGAAGGACAACTGGTGGCGATGGTACATGAGCTGCGCCAGGGGGAGCTGGATTTCACCATCAACACCTACGACCAAAGCCATCTCGATCAGGAACTGACCTACGAACGACTGATGGAGCGAGATTATCAGGTGGTGGTGCGCAAGGGGCATCCGATGGCTCATGCGCGCTCGCTGGCGGAGTTGCAGCATTGTGACTGGACCATGCCGACGCCGCAGGGCAGCTATTATCGGCTGCTGCACGATATGTTTGGCGAGCGCGGCATGGCACCGAAAATCGTCGTCACCTGCGAAACCTTTATGGCCTGCACCAGCCTGGTGGCAAAGACCGATTTCGTCAGCATTATCTCGCGAGATGTGATTGAAGACCCCACCCACGGCGGCCAGCTGGTGGCGCTGGAGCTGGATGATCCGTTACCCAAGGCAAACTTTTATCTGATTCAGCGTAAGGACACGGCGTTGACGCCGATGAGCGCCTATATGGCGCAGCTGTTCCGGCGCTATTGTCAACAAAGGTAAGAGTGCGGCCCGGCTCGCGTCCTGTTTGGCTGGCAGCCACTACACTTGGCATCGGGCGTTCACTCTGGAGAACCGACCATGCAAATTACCCCTTATTTGTTTTATGACGGCCGCTGCGAAGAGGCCATCGCATTCTACCTTGAGGCGACTGACGGCGAGTTGCTGTTTAAAATGACCTTTGGCGATATGCCGGAGACGGAATCCACAGAAGGTTGTCCTTCCGGGATGACCTTTCCGCCGGAACATATCATGCACGCGCACCTACGCATCGGGCAGGGCGAAATTATGTTGAGTGACGGGAATCGTGAGGCGCACTACAACGGCTTTGCGGTGAGTCTCTCCACGCCGGATGAAGTGCAGGGCAAGCGATGGTTTGATGCGTTGTCTGCCGGCGGGCAGGTGACAAAAAGCTGGGAGCCGACGTTCTGGGCGAATGGTTTTGGCATGTTCACCGATAAGTTCGGTGTGCCGTGGATGGTGAATGCTTACAAACCAAGAATTTAGTCACCGATGTTAACCCGTAGCGGCGCGATTTATCGCGCAATTCGGCGCTGTGCCGGAAAACATTGCGCGATAAATCGCGCCGCTACGGATGAAGGTGGCGTTAGCTAAGTTAGAAGTTATAACCCACAACCAGGTAGTAACCCCAGCCGGTTGATTTCACTTCAAACGGACCATTGCCGAAGTTCAGCTCCTGGCCATCAGCCCACTGTCCACCGTTGTGGAAATAACGTGCCACGGTAGAAACATGCCAGTGGTCGTAGTTCAGCGACAGAATGTGGCTGGATGCAATCGAGTTGCTGGTACGTGATGGACCGGTTTCGTCACGCAGATCGGAACCCCAGTCGAAGTTAGTGAAGCCGATATAGCTCAGCTTACCGCCCCACAGATCGGTAATCGGCACAAAGTATTTCACCTTGAAGCGATAGCCATCCCAGCTGTTTTCGTTGGCGGCACCGTAGTTCTGCCACTGGTATTTCGCGTACACGTTCAGCGACAGGCCCACATCGGAATGGGTGTCGATATCGGTGCCCAGACCCATATACCAGGTGTTCTGGCGCTGCGACGCGTTGCGGCCCATGTCGTAGATGTAGTTGTTGGCGAAGTACCACTCTTTAAACGGACCAAACGCCAGGCTGGTGCCGGTCAGCTTATCGATGGAGAAACGCGGCTCAATTTCCATGAACAGCGGCGAACCGTGGTCGAAAATACCGTTAGCGTTGCTGTTGCCCAGACCGAAGAAGTTGGTCAGGTCGGCGTAGCCGTAGAAATCAAACCAGTCCTTTTTGGCAAAGGCTTCGTATTCCAGATACACGTCGTTATTAAACTGTGGTCCGAAACGGGTGTGATAACTGCCCACCACGTTGACGCTCTGATGCCACCAGTCGGAAAGGTATTGCGGGTTGCTGTCTGCTGCTTGGGTCGCGCCGGTCCAGCTGCTGGCCAGTAAGGCCCCTGCTATCAATGCTTTATATTTCATTATCGTTAACCACATGCTCGTGATCGTCGCAAAAATGCGCGATCGGTGTCAGTCGATCCCAGGGGTGGGCGGTGAATTGTTTTAAGCCGGTCTGAGCCGCCGGTTTTTAAAGCTCGCGTAGGGTGCCTGTATCAGTCCGATAGAAAATAGATTTTGATCACGTTTGTCAAAAAGTGTTGCAATTCCATTCACCAAAAATGTGAGTTATGTCACATAAATGTCATGGATCGAACGGAACCCCGCAACCGTTTACGTTGTCGCCTTCATCGCAGAACAACCTGAATGGGTAAATGCGTAGCGGCGCGATTTATCGCGCATCTTTTTGCATGGAGGGGCACAGCACAAAAAAACAGCGCGATAAATCGCGCCGCTACGGATGAGGAGCAGGAATAAACAGCGCGATAAATCGCGCCGTTACGGATGAGGGACAGCTATTAAGGGAGGGTGACTCGCACCTGCAAACCGCAAATCTGACCCTGCGGATTGAGGCAGTTCGACAGTGCCACCTGCATACGGTGTTTTTGCGCCACGCTGCGAACAATCGACAGCCCAAGACCGCTACCCTGGGCCTGCACATCAGGCGAACGGGTGAAGCGGTCAAACGCGCGTTCGATAAAGCCTTCCGGCATACCCGGCCCGTTATCAACAATATCCACCACGGTGTGATTGCCGACGCGATGCAGCAGCACATCCACCAGGCTACCTTCGGGGGTGTGCAGCATGGCATTACCGATCAGGTTGTCAAACAGGCTGCGTAAATCGGAACGACTAGCCTGGATGCGGTAGTGGGCAGTGCCGTTAAAACCGATATCAATCCCGCGCTTATCGGCCACCACCATCAGCTGCTCGATACTCTCCTTCAGCAGGTCTTCCAGCTCAATATTTTCTACCGTGGCAACCACCGACTGATCTTCCTGGCGCGAGATGTTCAGCAGCTGTGTCACCAGATGGCGGGTACGGGTCACGCCCGCTTCCAGTTGATCAAACTGACGGCTGGCCTCGCCCGGTTGAATATGCTGGCGTAGGTTCTCCAGCTGCAACGTCACGGCGGTGACCGGCGTACGCAGTTCGTGGGCGGCATCTTCGAGGAACTGGCGCTGTGACGACCAGGCAGCACGCAGTTTATCCAGCAGCGAGTTATAGGCGGCAACCAGCGGCAGGATCTCGTCCGGTAAGCCATCCGGGGGGACGCTGTCGGGATGCAACATCTCCTGGGCGGCAATCTGGCGCGAGGCCACGCGTAAGTCGCGCGTGATGGCGCGCACCACCAGCCAGATCACCAGCAGCGAGAGTGGCATCATTAAAATCAACGGGATAATGGCTGACAGCGCGCGCTTCACCATCACGCTTTTCATGTAGCCGATGTTGTAGAGCACCTGAATGGCAGCGATTTCACTGCCGGGTTCACCGGGGCGATTGAAGACACGCCAGTCGCAGTCTTCACAATCTCCGATCTTAACGTCACTCCAGCCTTTTTTACTCTGCAATGGCGCATTCAACTCCGGCCAGGAACTGGCGCGCAGCTGCTGATTGTCATCCCACAATTGCACCACATAGGCGCTTTTGAGTTTATCGGCGTTGAGCATCAGCGGCATCAGGGCGGGAATGCGTTTGCTGCTGGCCCAGGCATCGGCGATTTTTGCCAGCTGATCGTCCTTCATGGTGCCGATCATGTCGCCGTAGCAGCTGTAAAAATAGGAGGTGACACCACCGATCATCGCCAGATGCATCAGCAACAGGGTGGTCAGCAATTTATTACGCAGGGAACGCATAAACGTGAAGGGTTTCATATTGCAGGGACTCGCCACCCCAGGCCGCGCACGTTGCGGATCACTTCGTTATCCAGCTTGCGGCGCATGCCATGAATTAAGACATCAACCGCATTGCTGGTGACTTCTTCGCCCCAGCCGTAGATGCGGTTTTCCAGTTGTTCGCGTGAAAGAATGGCGCCCGGACGCTCCAGCAGCGCATAAAGCAGGGCGTATTCACGCGCGGTAAGTTGCTCACGCTGCCCTTTATACAGCACTTCACGCGTCATCATATCGAGCTGCACGTCGCCGCTGCCTAACAGGGAATCCGCCGCACCGTGACGACGTCGGGTAATCGCTCGCATTCGCGCCAGGACCTCTTGTAAATCAAAGGGTTTTAGCAGGTAATCATCGGCACCGCTGTCGAGTCCCTGAACACGCTGGGCCACGGTATCACGCGCGGTCAGCACCAGCACCGGCGTCATATCGCCACGGGTACGGGCGCGGCGTAGGACATGGATGCCATCTTCCCGCGGTAAGCCCAGGTCGAGTAACACGCAGCTGTAGCCGCCTTCAGTCCAGGCATTGGTGGCAAACACGCCATCCCGTACCCAGTCCACCGACCAGCCAGCGGCCTCCAGCGCCTGCTGCAAGTTCGCGCCAATCATCTCATCATCTTCAACCAGCAGCACACGCATGATGCCCTCCCAAATGTATGAACAAAGTGTAGCGCTGGAAAATTAGCGCAGAATTACACCCGTTTTCCCCTTGCTAATTCTGCGCTAATTTTCCGCTAATTAAGGGATAAATTTAACGCGCTAAAGTGGCTTTACTGGACATCACGTCGTATCAGGAGGAGCCATGAATCAGAGTCAATTTATCCGCAGTTTGCTGGACTGGATAGAAGACAACTTAGGACACGATTTGCATCTGGATGAAGTCGCACGCCGTTCCGGGTATTCCCGCTGGCATCTGCAACGTCTGTTTCGTCAGCACACCGGATTTTCACTGGCTGAGTACATTCGCCAGCGTCGGTTGACCGAATCGGCGTTGACGTTACTGAACAGTGATGAGGCGATCCTGCAAGTGGCGATGAGCTACGGCTTCGACACGCAGCAGGCTTACACCCGCACCTTTAAAAACTACTTCCGCGTCACACCGGGTCAGCTGCGTCGTCAGCGCCGTGTCGAACCGGATCGTCTGTTATTTCCGCTGGCGGTGGCCAGTTGAGTCGCCAACCTGATTTCCCGTTGCCATGTGGGCGCGGGAAATCAGGTGCTATTCCGCACTAATCCTTTTAAGCTGCTGTTCTCCCTTACTCTGCCGGTTATGGACAATGGATAACAGCGACAATCTCACCGCCATGATGCTGTTTGCGCGCGTGGTTGAACGGCAAAGTTTTAGCGAAGCAGCTCGCACCCTCGGCGTATCAAAATCCTATGTCAGCCGTGAAATTGCCCGGCTGGAAGTACGCCTCGGCATCAAATTATTGCAGCGTACCACGCGTAAAGTGGCATTGACGGAACTTGGCCAGGCCTATTATCCCTTTTGCATCCGCCTGATGGATGAGATGCATCGCGCTGATGCCTTTGTCCAACAGGTGCATCAACTGCCGACCGGCAACGTGCGTTTGCAGGCACCGGTGACCTTTGGCTGCCAGTGCGTGGTGCCGACGTTAAACCGCTTTATTCGTCGCCATATCCATATCAATGTTGATCTTGAACTGACCGATCGTGTCAGTGAAGACCTTTCGAACCTCGCGGATGTGGCGATCGTCATTCGCGCGCGCGCACCAGAAACCCCTGATTATCGCGAATTGAGCACCATTGACTGGGGCTTGTACGCCGCGCCTGATTATCTGGCCGCGCATCCGGTTATCGATCATCCCGAAAAGCTCACGCGCCACGATTTGTTGTTGTTCCACGGCCCAGCCCACACCGCTGCGCTACCGTTTCGCCGTGATAAACAGCGGCTGGCGCTGGATGTTCGTAGTCGCTTCCGTGCCAATAACAGCATGGCATTGCTGAATGCGGCGCTGGCAGGCACCGGTATTGCCTATCTACCGGCTTATATGACGCGTGAAGCGTTGGCGCAGGGGGATATCGTGCAGGTGCTGCCGGAGTGGCAAATGGATCGCCTGCACAGTTATCTGCTGCTGAAAACGCAGCCAGAACCCTCCTCGCCAGTGACGTTATTGTGCGATGCGCTGATCACCGCATTGGGTGAGAACTGATTGTTGCATTTTGGCAACAATAGCGCGCTGCGTGGCAAATATCCCGGTCGCTCTGTTATCGACAAGATGCCGCTGTTAGCCTGAATGTCAGCTTAAAACAGGGATATCATCATGCAGCAACCTCCAACGGCGTTAGCGCCTGAACAGCAACACTGGCGGCGAAATTTGTTCGTCTGCGTACTCGGTTCCTTCAGCACCATCGTGGCGATGACGCTTCTGCTGCCGTTTTTGCCGTTGTATGTACAGCAACTCGGGGTGCAGGAACCGGCAGCGATTGCACGCTGGTCGGGGGCGGCCTATGGCGCTACCTTCCTCAGCGCTGCCCTGACTGCGCCGCTGTGGGGCAAGCTGGCGGATCGCTATGGTCGCAAACTGATGCTGATCCGCGCCAGCCTGGGGATGGCGATTGCCATGTCATTGATTGGTATGGCAACCGCGCCCTGGCAACTGGTGGCGTTGCGTCTGCTGGCTGGTTTGCTCGGCGGCTACGCATCCGGCTCCACCATCCTGGTGGCGGCACAAACGCCGAAAGAGCAGACCGGCTGGGCGCTGGGTATGCTGTCGTCCGGTATTATGGCGGGTAATGTGGTGGGGCCGTTACTGGGCGGCGTGCTGCCGCCGTTGATCGGCATTCGTCATACCTTTTGGCTGACCGGTGCGGTGATTTTTCTCGCTTTTCTCGCCACTACTTTTTTGTTGAAAGAAGCGCCGCGTCAGGCGAAAAAGGCGGTACAGAGCAGCAGCGCCGATGAGAAAGCGGTGAACCTGCCGGTGGTACGTTTGATGTGGTTATCCGGCACGTTATTGATTTTCGCCAATATGTCGATTGAACCGATTATCACGCTGTATGTCGGGCAGTTTGTCAGCGGCGACCACGCGATTACCGTCACCGCCGGCCTGGTGATGGCAGCCGCTGCACTCGGCAGCATTCTTTCTGCACCACGTCTCGGACGGCTGGCCGACCGTATCGGTCATGGCCGGGTACTGATTTATGGTTTGATTGCATGTGCGTTGCTGCTGATTCCTCAAGCGTTTATTAGCGCAGCCTGGCAACTGGTGGTGCTGCGTTTTCTGATGGGGATGGCTTTGGGGGGGCTGATGCCGTGCGTCACGGCGTTGATTCGCCACAATGTGCCGCAAACCCAGGTGGGGAAAATGTTGGGATACTCAACGTCGGCGCAGTATGTCGGTCAGGTGAGCGGCCCGTTGTTTGGCGGCTTTGTCGGTGGGGCTTTCGGTATGCGTCCGGTGTTTCTGGCAACCTGCGTGATTATGGCGTTGTGTGCGGTGTTGAATGCGCGGGTGCTGCGGAAGCATTGATTCATAACTGCGCGATAAATCACGCCGCTACGGTTTTGAATGCATAAAACAGGCGGACTGAGTCCGCCTGTTTTATTTACGCTATTTATTGTCCGGCAGTGCGTAGGCAATCACATAATCGCCCAGCTTGGTGCCAAACGAACCGTGACCACCGGCAGCGATGACAACATACTGCTTGCCATCCATTTCGTAGGTCATCGGCGTTGCCTGGCCGCCTGCTGGCAGACGTGCCTGCCACAGCATTTCACCGGTGTTGGTGCTGAAGGCACGCAGGTAGTTATCTGCGGTCGCACCGATGAAGAATACGTTACCGGCTGTGGTGATCGGGCCGCCGAGCATCGGCATACCCATCTTGAACGGCAGCGGAACCGGCGCGCTATCGCGAACCGTACCAATGCGTTTTTTCCACACGGTTTCGTTGGTTTTCAGGTCAACGGCAGAGACATAGCCCCACGCCGGTTGTTTACACGGCAGACCAAACGGTGACAGGAACGCGTTCAGCTCCACGCCATACGGCACGCCGTACTGCGGCTGGATACCGGTTTCGGTGCCAGAACCCCCTTCCGCGCCTTTCGGCGGCTCGATCGGGTTGCCCGGACCGCGCGGAATCAGTTTGGAGACGAACGGCAGGGCCATCGGGTTAGCGATAGCGATCTGGCGATGCGGATCGACCGCAATGCCGCCCCATTCGAACATACCGAGGTTACCCGGGAACACCAGCGTACCCTGCTCAGACGGCGGGGTGAACGGACCGTCATAGCGCAGACGCTTGAAGATCACGCGGCACACCAGCTGGTCGTACATGGTCGCGCCCCACATATCCTTATCAGTCAGATTCTGCTTCGGACGGAAGGTCAGTTCTGAATAAGGCTGAGTCGGAGAAACGTGGTCACCCTTCGCTGCGCCCTGCGGAACCGGGGTTTCCGGTGCCGGAACAACTGGCTTACCGGTGCGACGATCCAGCACAAAGATGTTACCGGTTTTCGCCGGAGCATAAATCACCGGTACGGTGTTGCCATCTTTGTCAGTGATATCGGCCAGCGTCGGCTGTGACGGCAGGTCCATATCCCACAGATCGTGATGCACGGTCTGATACGACCACACCAGCTTACCGGTGGTGGCGTTCAGCGCCAGTACGCTGCTCGCATAGCGCTCCTGTTCTGGTGTGCGGTTACCGCCCCAGATATCCGGGGTAGACACGCCCATCGGCAGGTAAACGATATCCAGTTTCGGATCGTACACCGCCGGCGCCCAGGAGTTCGGCGAGTTCATGGTGAAGGTATGTTCATCATCAGGAATCGCGTTCGGATCTTTCGCGCCCGGATCGAACACCCACAGCAGTTTACCGGTATTGACGTCAAAACCACGGATGGCACCAGACGGCTCACGGGTTGAGTAGTTATCCGTCACCGCACCGGCAATCACAATGGTGGTATCGGTGATGATCGGTGGTGAAGTCGGCTCATACTGGCCTGGGGTCAGCACCGGCTGTTTGTGTTGCAGATCCAGCTCGCCGTTGTTGCCGAAAGCAGCACAACGCTCACCGGTTTCCGCATCCAGCGCGAACAGACGACCATCGTTTACCGGCAGGTAAATGCGGCGTGAGCACAGCGCAGGCTGGGTGCCAGACGCATCAGCAGCGGCCGGAACTTCGTGGTAAGAAACGCCACGACAGGTTACGTGCTGGAAGGTCGGGTTCGGCTTCAAGCCTGGATCAAATTTCCACTTCTGCTTACCGGTTTTCGCATCCAGTGCAAACAGGATTTGGTGCGGTGAGCAGAGATACAGGGTGTCGCGGATTTTAATCGGGGTCACTTCATCAGTGATTTCACCCGGATCGTTTGGCGTCTTCAGGTCACCCGTCTGGAACTGCCAGGCAACTTGCAGATTTTTCACGTTATCTGCGTTGATCTGCTTCAGCGGTGAGAAGCGGGTGCCTTGCTGGTCACGCGCGTAAGCAGGCCAGTCGCCATCGGCGATGTTGCTCAGCGGTTGTGCCTGCGGGGCATTGGCTTCGGTGGCTGGCAGAGTGCCATTCAGCTCTTGCGGATCGTGGAATACTGCCCACGCCAGCACCAGCGCACTGGCAACCAGGGCGATGCCCATAATGCCCAGCGCACCTTTTCCGGCGTTGTTGAGTTTGCGATACACAAACGGCAACACCAGCCAGATGCCAAAAATCACCAGTACGTCAGTACGCGGTGCCAGCGCCCAGAAGTCGAAACCGACTTCCCATACGCCCCACACCAACGTAGCCAGCAGCAGCAAGGCGTACAACACCAATGCTGAACCGCTACGACGCCACAGCAGAATAGCGGTGATTAACATAACCACACCGCCAATTACGTAGTACCAGGAACCTCCAATGGCGGCTAACCACGCGCCGCCAATCAGCATAAACGCCCCTGTCAGCAGTGCGAACAGCACTGTCAGGAAACGAATTACGCCAAAAGATGAGGAATTTTTCCCCATAATGTTGACCTCTTTTTTCGCCATAAGACTAAAGGAAACAACGCGTTGCGCCGAATCCCGATATAAGGTACGAGGTGATGTAAATGTCCACTCCGGAACGCTTCCGTGACGCCTGATGATCCCTTTGCGTTAAATTTTATCTTAAAAACGTTAACAGGTTTGATCTTTTTCAGCGCTTTGGACTTCGGAATGGGGAATGACACAACATTTTATAAGGGTATTACCGGTAACATGCCCGAATTGATCGGGCTGTTTTTGCTGAGCGCGCTATTTTGTGTAACCGTTTACACTTCAAATAAATCGCTGCTGGTGCGTTGTTCCTGCCAGCCACTGATATGTAATCGAGCATAGCACTCATCCGTCAGTGTTAAAGTCGGGGTGCGTAATATCACCTCTGCTTCTCTTTCCCGGAAGGAAGAGAGGAGAAAGGGAAAGCTGAACTTGAGATAATTTTCGTTGAAAAAAACATGGGTCAGCACAATGCCGCTGAAGGGAAATGCCTCAATATTTCGCCACTGGGTTCCCGGTGTCGCTACATCATAGAGCCAGAAACTAAAATCCTGTGCCAGGGACTTTAAGGCGGGACCATTCTGCTGCAACGCCTCATAGTTAATGGCCAGTCGGACATTGTCTGATTGCAGGCAGGAATAATTTTCTGGTGTCTGTAATAAATCCGTAAGCCTATTTCCCTGTAATGGGGTAATTATTAACGCTGTTTCATCAAAAAATTGGTTATGTAAGGAAACTATGTTGCGATCGTTAAGTGATGCATGACTATTCTGCCCAGAATTTATAAGGGGTGATGAATAGCAAGCGCCGGTTATCCTGCCATCGAAGCGGCGGATACGCTCAGTAACATAAGGGTTGTATGAACTGTTTTCCATTTATCTCTATAAATATATTAATTAACTGGAAGGGTTTATTTATAATAAAAATGGTGCGACTGCTGCTGTGAACAGTTTTCTAATATAAAACGTTTCCTTTGTGAAGATCACCTTTTTTATCTGTCTCTGCTAAAGAGATATTAGGTATTATTAATACATTAATTAACGTTTTATTGCCCCTCTCTGGTGGTTTAGGCTATTTCCTCAATAAAAAAATAAGCCTGCTAATATTCAGAGCTCTATGCTTAGATTTTTTTTATATAACCAACTGTTTTTAAAGAGCACGCCTTGCCGTTGCCTGAGCCGCCAAAATCCCGCACTCTGTCGCCTGAAAAAGATAAGGAAAACCTCAGCGAGGTTTTTTCATAAGGCTTGTGCAACGACACTGGCCGGAACTGCAATTCAGGATGGGATAAATATGGGTTCACTGACATCAGCAGCGGATGGCTCGCTGCTGCGGCATAGGTCGTTTGTTGCTTTCTGGCTGGCGCGCACCTGTTCCTCATTTGGTTTTCAGATGTTTTCCGTTGCCGTCAGCTGGCAAATCTACTCGCTGACCAACAGCGCGATGGCGTTGGGGATGATTGGCCTGATGCAGTTTCTGCCATCGGTGCTGTTGGCGTTACCAGCCGGACATCTGGCCGATCAGTTCGACCGGCGGCGAATTGTGCTGTTTGGACAACTGGTCGAGTGGGGAGCGCTGCTGGCGTTAGTGGCGCTGACGTTATTCAACTGGGCAGATAAAACCGCTATCTGGAGCCTGGTATTTCTGATTGCCGTCGCCAAGGCGCTGGAGTGGCCGGCATTATCCTCGATGCTGCCCGCGCTGGTGCCGCCACAGATTCTGGCTCGCGCAACGGCGGCTAACGCGGTCGGTGGACAGGCCGCGGTGATCATTGGGCCTACGCTCGGTGGGTTGCTGTACGTGGCCGGACCGGATGTGGTGTACGGTGTTTCGGCGTTGTTTTATTTGTTCTCACTGCTGCTGGTCAGCCGTATTCGCTATGAACGCCCGCCGCAAACGCGCCTGCCAATGAACCTCACCAACTTGTTTGCCGGTGTGCATTTCATCCGTGAACGCAAAGATGTGCTGGGGGTGATTTCACTCGATCTGTTTGCGGTACTGCTGGGCGGGGCGACCGCGCTGCTGCCTATTTTCGCCAAAGACATTCTGCACACCGGACCCTGGGGATTGGGGATGTTACGTGGCGCGCCGTCAGTCGGGGCGTTGGTGGTCGGTGTATGGCTCAGTCGTCACAAACTGGAAAAGCACGTCGGGATGATCATGTTTGGCGCGGTGGCCGGCTTTGGGGTGGCGACGCTTATCTTCGCGCTTTCCAGCCAGTTGTGGCTGTCGCTGCTGGCGCTGGCCGCGCTTGGGGCGTTTGATATGGTCAGCATGGTGATTCGCGGCGCGTTGGTTCAGTTGGATACCCCGGACGATATGCGGGGGCGTGTCAACGCGGTGAACGCCATCTTTATTAATACCTCCAACCAGCTGGGTGAATTTGAGTCCGGGATGCTGGCGGCGTGGCTGGGTGCAGTGCCTGCTGCGGCACTTGGCGGTATTGGTACGCTGATGGTGGTGGCGCTCTGGATGACCCTTTTCCCACATCTGCGGAAACGTCAGCGGCTGGAGAACGATCCGGTGGTGCCGCAGGCAACAAAAACCGGCCAACAGGCCGGTTAAGGGTATTGCCAGTCCGAACTGCCATGACAAAGCTCGCGATCAGGGGGCTGGGATCGCGAGCAGTGGCCGTCAGACGGCCGCTGTTTTCCCCAAGCTGGCATCAAATTTTTTCCAGCTTTCTGTCATATCCACCACGGTTTTCGATTTTCGCGCTTCGTCGATTTTTATCGCGGTGAGTCCCGCTTCCAGCGCGTCCACCACCGTGACCTTCAGCGGCGTTCCCTGTTTAATGTGTTTCACAATTTCTTCGGCCATCAGGGCATCAGCGCCATAGTGACCATCGTAAGCGTTGCCGCTGTAGACGGTATCCACTTCACGTTCGCCAGTTCGGGCGTTGTGCACACGGAAGTAGTTACGTACAAAGTCGCCCTCAGCCATGCCATCGGTGCCCATGACGCAGAAACGACGGAACTCATCCGGCACGTTAAGGTTGGCGTGGAAGGCGAGGGTAGCGCCACCGGCGTATTCAATCAGCGCTGTCTGGTAGTCAACGATATCGGCGTCGCTGTCGAACACCGCATCGGTGCTTGACCAGCCGCTCGGCTTGACGTGATACAGCTCGGAATCTGCCGTCACGGCACCTTGCGGCGCGTGTTGCGGGGTAAAGGATTTACGGCCACCAAAGCTGGCGACGCGCACTGGACGTTCACCCATCAATCCCTGATACAGATCGATATCGTGGCAGCATTTTTCCAGAATGTAGGGACCGGCGTATTTTTCCAGACGACGCCAGTCACGCTGGAAGAAGGCACCGTGGTACGGCTTGATATGTTCGGTGGCTTCGATGGAGGTGATTTCTCCGAGACGGTTGTCATCACGCGCTGCCAGCAGATCGTGGTACAGCGGCGAGTAGCGCAGCACCAGGCCGACCAGAATGCGTTCATGCCCGTATTGCTGCACCAACTGCGCCATCGCCATAGTCTGTTCTTCATTGATCACCACCGGCTTCTCAGTGAAGACGGTATAACCCGCGGCGAGTCCCTGACGGATATGCTCAAGATGCATAAAGTTCGGTGAACCGACCAGCAGCAGATCAAAGCCGCCATGACTCAGCAGGGCGTCGATGCTGTCGAATGCTTTGCCGGGATCGATGCCGAAGGTGTGAAGATTAGGTAAACCCGCCGGAGCCGGATCGACATAACCCACGACGGAGAACTCTGTATCGGCTTTGCTGAACTCTTTCACCACATGGGAAAGACGAAAGCCAAGACCAATAATGCCCACTTTCATGTTGTACCCCTGAAGCCCGTTGCCTGTTAGCCGCCCGACCCATCAGGCTGCTGATAATATGACCGCTAACTTATTACGGCAGAAAAACTAATGTCAATGGATATCCTGGTGCAAGAAATGTGTGTTTTTATTATTTATATGATTTTAATCATTTTTATTTGGTGTCTTGGCTTCCATATTTATTTGTTATTGCGATTTAAGTTTTTTTACCCTATCTTTCGCACATCTATAAAGAGTCATTCCGTGCGGGGCAAGGCAGGAGGAAGCGCGTGCAGTCACTGATGCTGGGTATTGATGGTGGTGGTACGCACTGTCGTGGACGTCTCACCGACGCTCAGGGACAGCTGCTGGCGGAAGCGCGCGGTGGGCCTGCTAACGTCTGGTCGCAGTTTGAGGCGGCCATTGATGCGATTGATCGGGTGATTGACGATCTCTTCACCCAGGCGGCCTTACCGGCGACGGCGCGGGCGCAAACGGTGCTGGTGGCGGGGCTGGCGGGTGCCAATGTTGCCTCGGTGAAAGCCCGGCTGGAGAGCTGGCAGCCGGTTTGTCAGGCACGCTATGTCTTCACCGATGTCGAAATCGCCTGTGCCGGTGCGCATCATGGCGCGCCGGGGGCGGTGTTTATCACCGGCACCGGTAGCCAGGGGGCAGCCTGGGATGGCACGCAATTTACGCTGCTCGGCGGCTGGGGTTTTGCCCTGTCCGATGCCGGATCGGGCGCGGTGCTGGGCCAACGCGCACTCAGGCTGGCGCTGTTGGCACACGAAGGCATTGTGCCACCTTCTGCGCTGACGCAACGCATCATGGCGCATTATCACGACAGCCCGGAACAGATGCTAATCTGGTCACGTCATGCCACACCGGCTGACTGGGGCCGGGTGGTGCCGGACGTTTTCGCTGCCGCGCAGGCGGGAGATGTGCATGGCACGGCGTTGATTCAGCAAACCGCAGCGGATATTGCGCAGATGGTGCAGCCGCTGCTGGCGCGTAGTCACGGTAATCTGGCGCTGATGGGGGGCTTAGCCGCCCCGATTCAGCCCTGGCTCCCGGCGGAGATCGCCGCGTTGCTGGTGCCGCCACAGGGGGATGCGCTGAGTGGCGCGATCCGGCTCGCCACGCAGTTTAGCCTGAGCCAACCCGCATAACCTTTTCATTCTGCTGATAAAGAGAACCATGATCGCTCCGAACGTAACCGCCCGAATTCTGCGGCTGATTGTCGAAAATGCGCCGATCAGCCAGTCCGATCTGAAAGTGCGCAGCGGCTTGAGTATGTCAACGGTTTCGCAGGCCACCAATCGCCTGCTGACGCGGGGCATTGTGCAGGAGCTGGGGTTGCGACGCGTTTCGATGGGGCGTCCAAAAACCCTGCTCGGTCTTAATCCTGACCACGCCAGCGTGGTGGGTATCCAGCTCAACGCCGAACGCAATTTGATCGTGCTGACCGACCTTGGTGGCAACATTATTGGCGAGCAGCAGATGCCTTCCGGTGCGATGACGCCCAAGCAACTGGGCGATGCGCTGGCGAAGTTCTTGCGTGGTGTCGAGGGCAAGAAAGTGGGGGCGATTGGCCTGGCGCTTTCCGGATTGGTGGATGCCAGCAACGGCTACTGCGTGCGCTCCCGCGTGCTGGACTGGGACAACGTGCCGATTGCTCGCCTGCTGGAAGAGCGTTTTTCGCTGCCGGTATTTATCGAAAACGACGCCAACGCGCTGGCGATGGCGGCGCTGGTTTTTGGTCAGCTCGGCCATGCTCAGTCGGCGATTATCGCCACCTTTGGCAAAGGCATTGGCGCAGGGATTCTGCTCGATCGCCAGCTATATCGGGGCCGCCACGGCAAAGCGGGGGAAATTGGCAATGCCCTGCTGGGCGACGGCTCCGAACGCCTGTTGGAGGATGTCGCCTCATCGCAGGCGATCCTGCAACGGGTGGCTGCCACGTTGAAAGATGAGGTGCCGCAGGCGTTGCGTGACCTCGATATGCGTCCGACACCCGAGGTGCTGAGTGCGCTGGCGGAAGCCGGGCATCAGTTGGGGATGTCACTGGCGAACCTGTCAATTGCCTACGACCCGGATGTGGTTTATCTGGCGATGGAGCCGCAGATGGCGTCGCGTATCCTGCTGGACCATATCACCCAAAGCTTCCAGAACTATCGCCTGAAATTGACGCCGCATATGACGCCGTTGCAGTTCCTGACCGAGTCTAATCGGATGTGGGCGCAGGGCGCGGCGGGTTTTGCGGTGAATAAGTTGCTGGATTTGCTGGCCGCGCAGGCGGATGAAGAGATCGCGTCTTAAAACGGGTTTCGCTCGCTCTGAGGTGGTTTCGTTCGCTTTAGGCTGATGTAGTTTCAGCTCGCCGGTGCGGCGTCCTCTGCACTGCCGGGCCCTGCGGCAGCCTCTTTTTTGCGCGATTTATCGCGCAATGAAGAGAGCACCTGGCTTTCAGGCGATGGGGTGGGCGGCATCCGCAGCGCATAGCGCTGCGCGAGGACGGCGCCGAGCGCGGATTGTTAAGGCCCGCGCCTTCGGGCCTTAACCCGTCCGCCAGCACGTTGCAGCTGAAACTACCTGATGCCTGGCGGGCGGAACCTTCTCGGAGTCAGCCCGCACCAGCAGCCAGAACACAGTCACCGCAACCGCATCCCCTGCTCATCAAACAACAAACAACTCCCCGCATCCAATTGATAACGCATCAGTTCACCAATCTCATGATGAGTCGCATGGCGCTCCTCAATCACCAGCAGACGCTCCTGCCCGACATCCAGATAAAGATAATTGGTATGTCCCAGCATCTCGCTGAACGACAGCGGTGCACTAAAACTCAGCGGCGCGTTGGCATCCGGGGCGAGCTGAAAATGCTCAGGCCGCACCCCCAGCGTCACTTTCTGCCCTTCGTGGCAGGTCGCCGCCAGCTTCAGGGTTAACGCCTGAATCCCCAGCGATGGCACGCGTAGCTGCACCTGACCGGGAGCCAACGCCGTCACTTCAGCCGGTAAAAAGTTCATTTTCGGTGAGCCGATAAACCCGGCGACAAACAGGTTATCCGGGTCGCGGTACAACTCCAGGGGGGCGCCAACCTGCTCAATCTGCCCCTTACGCAGCACCACGATACGGTCAGCCAGCGTCATCGCTTCTAACTGGTCATGGGTAACGTAAATCATGGTATTGCCGAGTGAAGCGTGCAGGCGGGCGATCTCAATACGCATCTGCAAACGCAATTCGGCATCGAGGTTCGACAGCGGTTCATCAAACAGGAAAATGCGCGGATGGCGAATAATGGCGCGGCCTATTGCCACGCGTTGACGCTGCCCGCCGGACAGAGCACGCGGCAGCCGATCCAGCAATTCCGTTAAATGCAGACGCTCGGCGGTCTGGCGTATCGCCTGTTCAATCTCCGCTTTCGGGCGTTTCATCACCTCCAGCGGATAAGCGAGGTTGCCGCGCACCGTCATATTCGGGTAGAGCGCGTAGGACTGAAACACCATCGCAATGCCACGCTCGGTGGCGGGCTGGTGCGTCATATCCGCCCCCTCAATCAGCAACTTGCCGTCGCTGATCTCCTCCAGCCCGGCAATCATGCGTAACAGCGTCGATTTACCGCAGCCGGAAGGGCCAACAAACACCACAAACTCGCCGCTGTTGATGGTGAGATCGATACCGTGAATCACGTTCACGTTCTCATAGGATTTCTTAACGCTTTGCAGATGCAGGCTGGTCATGCTATGTCTCGCTTAAAGTAACTGGCCCATATAGATGGCGTTGCTGCGCACGATAGGCGTGAAGCCAAGGCGCTGATAAAAACCGCACACCTGCTCGTTTTGCAGGCTGACGCCAAGATGTACGCCGGAAACGCCGGCCTGACGCAGCAGCGTCAACAATTGCTCGATCAGCTTACGTCCCCAACCGCCTTGCTGTGCCACAGGCAACAGATTGATATGCAGATGCGCAGGCCACTGGCTTACCAGTTGCTCGGCGGCGGCATCCGGCTGGCGAATGGCATCCAGTACTTTGCTGTCGAGTGGTGCGCTGGTGGGAGTGGCGCGATATTGCGTCTGCAACTTCGGCCACCACTGTTGATTGAGGATGGCCTCAAACGCGCGGGTATCCGGCACCGCTACGGCGTAGCCCACCACCTCGCCGTGCAGCTCCAGCACCAGGGCAAACTCAGGGACGAAGCGCGCGTAAGGGATCACAAAGCGCAGGCCAGGCAGGGCGGGATCGGAATAAAGCGCCGTCGCATCCTTTCCCGCATTGGCGGTTTCTAAGCAAATACGCGAGAGCGCGGGAAAATCCGCCTCGGTGGCGTGACGAATAACACCTTCAGCCGTCATGGTGGAGCCTCTGTGGTCAGGAGATGAACAGTTTTTACGGTAATGAAAGCTGACTTAGTTTTCAAGGTGTAATAATTGCGTCATCTCGCAAAGCGGCACAGAAGCATAACCGCAGCGCATGACTGATGCGATGACAGTCGCGCTAAAATGCGCTGGCTGGTCCTTGCTGCGCGGGGCCTTGTACCCATTCCCCTTCGTTTCTTCGTCATAACTATACGATTTTCATATGCTCTATCAGTGGCTTAATGGCTGGCAAAATCACGAGTGATTTATGCTGGTCATCATTGCCGACAGGCTGATTACCGCCAATTTTTGCTGAATTAAGCAGCATTCTCTGCTGATCGACGGGCCTTTCTTCTCACTTTTTGCACTGCATCACAGAGCAAAAATTCCGCGCCGCACAGGTTTGACTTTCTTTTGTTCATAAAGTAAGTATGGATAAGCGCGATATTTCTGCTGAATCAACCTGCGGGATCTGCGGGTGTCGAGATGAAGGGATGCCAGTCATCTGTTGGAGAAACCGAGCATTATGTGTGAGTCAACCGTACGTTCGCAGTACTTCCATCGCTCTCTGCGCACCCTGTCTCGTCTGGTTTCCGCTGGGGTACTGCTCGGCGCATCGATGGCGCAGGCCGCCAGCGTGACCCTTAACGAATGGGACATTTATAACTATCCACAGCAGACCGAAGCGGTGGATCAGGCGATTAAAGCGTTCCAGCAAAAAAATCCGGGCATTGTCATCCAGCGTTCCGTGCACTCCTTTGAAGATACCCGCATCCCGCTCAAACTGGCGCTGACCGCCGGTGATGGCCCGCAGATTGCGCAGGTCAACCAGGGCGGCGGCGATATGGGATCGCTGGTCAAAGACAAATTACTCTGGCCGCTGGATGATTACGCCAAAACCTACGGCTGGACCACGCGCTTCCCGGATTCGATTCTGAAACGCAACCGTTGGTCTGATACCCAGGATTTCGGTAGCGGCAAGTTGTACGGCGTTGCCAGCCTCGGTGAAATGGTTGGTCTGTACTACAACAAAGCGTTGCTGGATAAAGCCGGCATTGCGGTGCCAAAAACCCTGCCGGAGCTGGAACAGGCAATGGAAAAACTGAAAGCGCAGGGCACCGCGCCGATGATGCTGGGTTTGCTGGACGGCAATATGGGGCAGCAACTGCTCAGTACCCTTTGGGAAGCGCAGATCGAAAGCAGCGATCGCAAAAAACTGGATGACCTGATTTACGATGTCGGCGGCACCTTCAAAGATGACAAGTTAGTCAAAGCCGCCAACATGATGAAAAGCTGGAATGACAAAGGGTATTTCTTCCCAGGTTTCCAGGGGATTGGTCATGACGATGCAGCCACGCTGTTCCAGAACGGTCAGGCGGCCTTCCTGGTGAGCGGCACCTGGTATCTCGGTCAGTTCAAAGACAACAAAGATATTCACTTCGCGGCAATGCCGATGGGCGAGGGCGTGCAGCATGCGTTAATGGTCGGGGGCACAGACCTGGCGTTCTCCATCACCAGCACGGCGAAAAGCAAAGAACAGCAGGATGCCGCAGCGAAGTTTATCGACTACATCGTGTCGGATGAGATGGCTAACCGCTGGCTGAAAGTCGGCTTCCTGCCCGCCAGTGCCAGCAAAAATGCGCAGATCCCGTCGGATAACCCGTTGCTGGCGGAAACGTATCAGGTGTGGGTGACGCTTAATGAACACGATGGCCTGGGCCATTACGTTGACTGGGCGACACCAACCATGAACGCCGAGCTGAACCAGAACGTGCAGCTTCTGCTGGCGGGACGTCAAACCGCTGACCAGATGGTCACCAACTTCGATAACAACTATCAACGTTACCTGAAAACCCTTAAGCACTGATAAATCCGGTCCGGCAGCGATGCCGGACCGCAGACAGGCCCGCAAGCGAGTACGGTTATGCTGAACAAATCTGCCTGGCGCAATGCGCTCTATCTCCTGCCCGCGGTGCTGGTGTACGCGGTCTTTCTGTTGCTGCCGCTGCTGGCGTCGCTGGGCATCAGTTTTACCGAGTGGGACGGCACCTCGATGCCGATCTTTACCGGCATCAGCAACTATATGCGTATGTTCAGCGACCCGGTGTTTTGGGTGGCGTTGGGCAACAACGCGCTGTTGATGTTGTTCTACACTCTGCTGCCGATTGGCGTAGGGCTGCTGCTGTGTAGCTTCCTGTATGAAACGCGCAGCAACAAGGAGCGCAGCCTGCTGCGTATCTTCTTCTTTCTGCCTTATATCATGCCGATGGCGGTACTCGGCGTGGTGTGGCGTTGGCTGTACAACCCGGCATTTGGCCCGATTGACCAGTTCCTGCGCGCCATCGGATTGCCGCAGTTGGCGATCTCCTGGTTAGGCGACTTCACCTGGGCGCTCCCCGCCGTCGGCTTTGTCGCCACCTGGTACTTCTTTGGTTTTTGTCTGGTGTTGTTTATGGCTGGCCTGCAACGGATGGATCCGTCATTGCTGGAAGCAGCGGATCTGGATGGCTCCTCGCGGCGGCAGAAATTTATGCGCATCACGCTGCCGTCACTGCGCCCGGAGCTGCGCATTGCCTTGCTGCTGACGGTGATCGCCAGCCTGAAAGCCTTCGACCTGGTCTATGTGATGACGCAGGGCGGGCCGGGCACCGCCACTATGGTGACCAACATCTTTATGTATAAGCAGGGCTTCGACCTGCACTACTTTGGCTACGCCTCGGCAGTGGCGGTATTCAGTATGATGATTGTGTTGTTGATCAACGCGTTAATTCACTTTGTTATTCGGGAGCGTCACTGATGCGTGGCACGCCAGTTGTTTCTCGTGCGCTTATCTGGATCGTCGCGCTGATGACCATCCTGCCATTTCTGATGGCGCTGATGACCTCATTCAAAACCCAGATGGAGCTGTTCCAGGGGGTGTTTACCCTGCCATCTTCGCTCAACTTTAAAAACTACGTCACCGCCTGGCAGCAGGGCCATTTCAACGTTTACTTTATGAACTCGGTGCTGGTGGTGATCCCGGTGGTGATTAGCAGCATCCTGCTGGGCATTCTGGCCGGGTTTGGTTTCGCCTGGTTGAAGATTCCGGGCAAAAAAGTGGTGGCGGCGATGCTGGGTCTGGGGATGGTGCTGCCAAGTGAGGCCTTTATCATTCCGCTGTACCACGAGTTACGCTGGATGGGGCTGACCAATACTTATCTGGCGCTGATCCTGCCGCAGATTGCGCTGTCGCTGCCGTTCACCACCCTGATGATCGCCACGGCGCTGCAACAGGTGCCGCGCGAGTTGGTGGAGGCTTCAGTCATGGATGGCGCGTCACGGCGCAAAATTTTGTGGGGCATTCTGGTGCCCGCCATCTGGCCGACGCTGTCCACCCTGGCGCTGCTGCTGTTTATCTGGACGTGGAACGAATTCCTGATCCCACTGATTCTGGTTAACAAAGACGAGCTGCGTACCCTGCCGATTGGCATGATGTTCTTCCAGAATAAAAACACCATCGATATCCCGGTGTTGATGGCTGGCGCGATGATCGTGATCCTGCCGCTGGTGGCGGTGTTCCTCATCTTTCAGCGCAAATTTATCAGTGGCGTGACCGAAGGCGCGGTGAAATAAGCGCCTTGTCCATCAGCGAAAGGTTTTCGCGCCATGTGCATGCTGCAATGGCCTTACGCTGCAACTCAGGAGAACCGCATGCACCTTTCACTGGCTGATTTTCACCCCGTCGCTGACGGCGAAACCCTCGATACTGATTGTTTTCAACGTGCGCTGGATCAGCTGGCGCAGCAGGGCGGCGGGACGCTGACGGTGCCAGCGGGCCGCTATCGCCTCGGCACCCTCACGCTGGGTTCCCATCTCAACCTGCATCTGGCGGCGGGGGCCACCTTGCTGGCAAGCCAAAGAGTCGAGGATTATCAACGCTGTCTGGCGCAGAGTCAGGCCGAGCTGTCGCAGCATGTGCTGTTGTATGCGGTCGGCCAGCGCAATATCAGCATCAGCGGTAAAGGGGTGATTGATGGCGATGGTGAAGCCTGGTTTGCTGCCGAGAAGGATGAGCAGGGTTATCGACTGCCACGTCCTCAGCGCCCACGGATTATCGTGTTTGAAGATTGTGAGCAGGTGACGCTGCGGGAGTTCACCATTGTGCAGGCACCGATGTGGACGGTTCATCTGGTGAGCTGCCGCCATGTGCATATCGAACACCTGACGATTGATAACGCCATGACCATGCCCAATACCGATGCGCTGGATATTGATAGCTGCGAAGCGGTGTTTGTCAGCAACTGCTACCTGAGTGCGGCAGATGACGCCATTTGCATCAAAACCACGCAAAAACCCGCCCCTCTGCGGCGTCCGGCGCGGCAGATTATGATCAGCAATTGCCAACTGCGTTCTTACAGTTGTGCGTTCAAGATCGGCACGGAGACCTTTGATGATGTGGAAGATGTCACCGTCAGCGGCTGCACCATTTTCGACTCCAATCGGGCGATTGGCCTGCTGTCGCGCGATGGCGGCAGTTTCCGCCGCCTGTTATTCAGCAATCTGACGCTGGCCTGCCACCTTGCGCCACCCTGCCACTGGGGCAAAGCCGATGCGCTGTTTGTTTCGGTACGCGCCCGCGATCCGGCGATCGTGCCGGGCGTTATCGAACAACTGCAATTCAGCAACGTCAGTGGCGTGATGGAAGGGGCCATCAATTTGCATAGCGAGGTGGCAGGGCAGATCCGCGAGGTGATGCTGAGCAACGTGCAGTTGCGTCAGGTGGCCGCTGAAGGACAGGGATATTACGATGTGCGCCCGCCGTGTAATCCTGAATCCCCAACGGGGATGGGACTGGATAATGCCTACAAGCTGGATAGCCAGACCGGGCAGGCGTTTGGGGTTGCGGCTTATCCACATGGTCTGCCGGGCCTGTATGCGCGCGGGGTGGAGAACCTGCAATTGCATAACGTCACCATTGTGCGCCCACAGCCATTGCCGACCGGCTGGCATAGCGAAACGGTGCAGATTTTGCCGTAAGGCGATGGACACTTTGCGCGATAAATCGCGCCGCTACGATAACATCATGAAATTACACCGCGACGTTAACATCGCGCCCTGCTGTAGCGGCGCGATTTATCGCGCGGTTTTTTCGATTACAGCGCGGCGGCAATCGCTGCGCCCAGCTCCTCGGTTGATGCCTTGCCGCCCAAATCGCGCGTCAGGCTGGTGCCCGCCGCCAGCGTGCGTTCAATGGCATCCAGCACCGCTGCACCGGCTTCGGCATAGCCCAAATGTTCCAGCATCATTGCGCCACACCAAATCTGTCCAATCGGGTTGGCAACGCCTTTGCCCGCAATATCCGGCGCGGAGCCGTGTACCGGTTCGAACAGACTCGGGAATTTCCCTTCCGGGTTGATATTGGCTGAAGGCGCAATGCCGATGGTGCCGGTACAGGCCGGGCCGAGATCCGACAGGATATCGCCAAACAGGTTGCTCGCCACCACCACATCGAACCAGTCCGGGTGCAGCACGAAGTTAGCGGTCAGGATATCGATATGATATTTATCGACTTTAATCTCCGGGTAGCTGGCTGACATGGCTTCCACACGGCTGTCCCAGTACGGCATGGTGATGGCGATACCGTTGGATTTTGTGGCCGAGGTCAGGTGTTTTTTCGGTCGTTTCTGCGCCAGCTCGTAGGCAAATTTCAGAATACGATCGACGCCGGTACGGGTCATCACCGTCTCCTGAATCACCACTTCACGTTCGGTGCCAGGGAACATGGTGCCGCCGACGCTGGAATATTCGCCTTCAGTGTTTTCACGCACCACGTAGAAATCGATATCGCCCGGTTGACGGTTTGCCAGCGGCGCTTTGACACCCGGCATCAGACGCACCGGACGCAGGTTGACGTATTGATCGAACTCGCGGCGGAACTGCAACAGCGATCCCCACAGCGAGACATGATCCGGTACCACATCCGGCCAGCCTACGGCACCGAAGTAGATCGCATCAAAGGTTTGCAGGGTAGCGAACCAGTCATCCGGCAACATCTTGCCATGCTGCTGCCAGTACTCGGCGCTGGCGAAATCAAACCATTGCCACTCCAGCGGAATATTGAATTTTTTTGCTGCCGCGTCCATCACGCGGATGCCTTCTGGCATCACTTCCTTACCAATGCCATCGCCAGGGATGACGGCGATTTTAAATGTTTTGCCGCTCATAGGGGTCTCTCGCAGGTTGCTGTTGATGTTCTGCCCGCAGTATAACTTTGCATCATGGGGAAATAATTAGCCTGAGCAGCAAGCCAATGTTGAATAAAAGTAGAGAATCGCGCACCTCCACCGACGACCTGGCGTTTTTCGTGCGTATCGCCACCCTTGGCAGCCTGACGGCGGCAGCGCGTGAGCTGGGACTCTCGTTACCGGCGGTGAGCAAACGCCTGAGCCAGTTGGAGCAGCGGCTGGGGGTGCAGTTGCTACGTCGTACCACCCGGCGGCTGGAGCTGACGCCGGAAGGAAAACGCTACCTGGAGGGCGCGCGCCCACTGCTGGATCAACTGGCGGAGCTGGAGGAGTCGGTCAGCAGCCAGACGGCGGTGTTGCGCGGCTCATTGAATATCAATGCGTCATTCGGCTTCGGTCGCCGCCATGTTGCGCCGCTGGTGTCGCGCTTTGCGGCGTTGCACCCGGAATTGTCACTCAGCCTGCAACTCAGCAGCCAGCCGTTAAGTTTCCTTGATGCGCACATCGATATCGATATCCGTGTTGGTGAGCCGCCGGATGCTCGCTTGATGGCACGCAAGCTACGGACCAATCCGCGCGTGCTGTGCTGTGCCCCTGCTTACGCGGCGCGTTGTGGCCTGCCCGACAGCGTGGCGGCGCTGGCGCAGCATAACTGCATTTTGCTGCGTCAGTACGAAAGCGATTTTGCCCTGTGGCGGCTGACGGATGGCAGACAGCAGCTGACGCAAAAGGTGCGCGGAACCCTGGTCACCAACGACGGTGAAGTGGCGATGCAACTGGCGCAGGACGGGCATGGCATTCTGCTGCGTTCGTGGTGGGATGCGCAGCACAGCATTAACAGCGGCGAGCTGCTGCATGTATTGCCCGACTGGAGTGCGCCAGACGGCGATATCTTTGCCGTCTGGCAGCCCCAGCGCCAACTGCCTGCACGTATTAGCGCCTTTGTGGAGTTTTTGCAGCAGACGCTATAAAGGCACATTCCGTAGCGGCGCGATAAATGAAGTGAACCCCGAAAGTTGGATAGAGCAAATGACCGATATGATTATTTCCAATCAATATTGAGTGTTTGTGAGCACGATCAAACAAATAATTGTCCTTATCGCCTATAAATTGCCACTTCGCTGCGTGATCTTATTCTTTGTTGACTGAAATAAATCACAAGGCGCAATGGATGGCGTTCGGTGCAAAGACACCACAAAGAGAAAAATGCCATCGCTATAACGGCGTGCGTGAAGCCCAGCGCCTGCCACGACCCTACGTTATCGATGAGGCTGAAATGAAACAATTCTCTACAGAAGGGATGGTGATTATTGTCGGGATTGTGATCGCATATATCCTGTTTACCACCTGGCTGACCTGGCGTTTGCGCAGTAAAAACACCGGTGATTTTATGGCTGGCTCGCGCGCCATGCCGGCGTTTATCGTCGGGGTGATGCTGATGTCAGAATATATTGGTGCTAAATCCACCATCGGCACCGCCCAGGCCGCCTTTGAGGATGGTTTTGCTGCCTCCTGGTCGGTAATCGGTGCGGCGATAGGCTTCCCGCTGTTTGGTATGCTGCTGGTCAAACGTATTTATAACACCGGGAAAATCACCATTTCCGGGGCGATTGCCGAACGTTACGGTAACTCGACCAAAAACATCATCTCACTGATCATGATTTACGCGCTGCTGCTGGTGAACGTGGGTAACTACGTCAGCGGCGCAGCGGCCATTTCCACGGTGCTGAACCTCAATCTCACTACCGCTGCGTTTATCACGGCGGTGGTCAGTACCTTCTATTTTGTCTTTGGCGGCATGAAAGGCATCGCCTGGGTGACGCTGCTGCATAGCGGCCTGAAATACATCGGTATTATGGTGATTCTCGGCGTGGCGCTGCATATGACCGGTGGTGTCAGCCCGATGATCAAACAGATGCCACATTTCTACTGGACCTGGGATGGTAACGTCGGGGCCAGCACCATTTTTGCCTGGCTGATCGGCACCATCGGTTCCATCTTCTGTACCCAGTTTGTAATTCAGGCGATTGCTTCCACCAAAAACGCCGCGTCGGCGAAGCGCGCCACCTGGGTTGCCTTCTTCTTTTGTATGCCGATTGCCATCGCCATCGCGCTGATCGGCGTGGCGGCAAAATTCCTCCATCCTGATATCAAGAGCCTGTATGCGCTGCCGGTGTTTTTACAGGATATGAGCCCGTGGCTGGCAGGCATTGTCACCACCTCGCTGGTGGCATCGATTTTCGTCAGTGTCAGTACCGTCGCGCTGGCTATTGCCTCGCTGGTGGTGAAAGATTTTTATGTTCCGTACCGCAATCCGACCCCGGAGCGTGAATTTCGTATGACGCGCTGGTTGTCGCTGGTGATTGGTTTCCTGCCGCTGATCTTCGTCTTGTTCGTGCCTGAAGTGCTGAAGCTGTCGTTCTTCACCCGTGCCATCCGTCTGTCGATCTCGGTGGTCGCTATCATCGCGTTCTACCTGCCATTCTTTAAAAGTACACGCGGGGCAAATGCCGGGCTGATTGCCGCCTGTGTGGTGACGTCGGTGTGGTATTTGTTGGGCGATCCCTTTGGTATCAACAACATGTATGTAGCACTGCTGACCCCGGCGCTTGTGATGGTGATTGACCGCCTGATCCCGTCGCGCCAGACGCAAGATAAAAATGCCCCGAAACGAACCATGCAAAACAGTGGAGCCTGATATGACCGACTTAACCCTTACCGTCGAACGTAACGGTAACCTTCATCCGCACGCGCAGGACGCGCAGCAGCTCACCGCGATGCTGCCTTCGGTCTGTCCACAGAACCATGCTGCTAATCTGCTGCCGCTGCCGAATGGCGACCTGCTGTGCGTCTGGTTTGGCGGCACGCAGGAAGGGATCGCGGATATCTCGGTCTGGTGTTCACGGCTGACGAAAGGCAGCGATCAATGGAGCGAGGCGGAGAAGTTGTCGGACGATCCGACGCGATCGGAACAAAACCCGGTGCTGTTTCTCGATCCGCAACAGGTGCTGTGGCTGTTGTGGACTGCACAGAAGTCCGGCAATCAGGACACCGCGATTGTGCGCTATCGCCAGTCACGCGATTTTGGCCGTAGCTGGAGCGCCATCGATACCTTGCTTGATCAACCCGGGACCTTTATCCGCCAGCCGATCGTGGTACTGCCGAATGGCAACTGGCTGCTGCCGGTGTTCTATTGCCGTACCCAGCCGGGAGTGAAATGGGTCGGTAACGATGATGTCAGCGCGGTGAAAATCTCCAGCGATCAGGGCAAAAGCTGGCGCGATGTGGCGGTGCCGGACAGCCTCGGCTGCGTGCATATGAATATCACCCTGTTGCAGGATGGTAGCCTGCTGGCGTTGTATCGCAGCCGCTGGGCAGATCACATCTATCAAAGCCGTTCTCATGACGGTGGCGAAAGCTGGAGTGCGCCGCAGGCGACGGAACTGCCAAATAATAACTCCTCGATTCAGGTCACCACGCTGCACAACGGTCATCTGGCGCTGGTGTTTAACGCCATGAGCGCCAAAGACGCCAGCGAGCGCCGCCTGTCGTTGTATGACGAAATCGACGATGAGGAGGAGGGGGACGTCGCAGTGGCGGCGGAGCCGGTGGTGCACAGTGGCCGCACCGCATTCTGGGGTGCGCCGCGTGCGCCGATGACGCTGGCGATCTCGGCGGATGACGGGCGGAGCTGGCCCTGGCAGCGCAACCTCGATGAGGGCGATGGCTACTGCATGACCAACAACTCCCAGCAGAAATTAAACCGTGAGTTCTCCTACCCCAGCATTAAGCAGAGCGAGGACGGTGCGCTGCATATTGCTTACACGTATTTCCGTCAGGCGATTAAGTACGTGCGCGTTGATGAATCCTGGGTTGTCTCATGAACCGCCATGCGCTGGTGACCGGTGTCAGCTCCGGGATAGGTGCGGCGATTGCCGACCATTTGTTGCAGCAGGGCTGGCAGGTGACCGGCTTCAGCCGCAGCGAGGTGAAAAAAGATCATCCGGCTTTTACCTCGGTCAGCGTCGATTTGTTTGACGCTGTGCGACTGAAGCAGGCGCTGGCGATGTTGCCCGGCGTGAATGCGCTGGTGCATGCCGCAGGGATGATGGCGGCTGCGCCCTTGGGGGCGCTGGATGAAGAAGCCAGCAGCAGGCTGTGGTATCTGCATGTGCAGGCGGCACAAATCATGGCCAATGCGTTGCAGTCCGGCATGCAACGGGGCGATCGTATCCTGCTGATTGGCAGTCGTACCTCACGCGGCGCAGCAGGGCGCAGCCAGTACGTCAGTACCAAGGCGGCGATGGTCGGCATGGCTCGGAGCTGGGCCGCCGAGCTGGCGTCTCAGGGGATTACGGTGAATGTGATTGCGCCAGGTGCCACCGAGACGCCAATGCTGCTGCAACCTGGCCGCGCCAGCTCACCGCCAAAACTGCCGCCGATAGGGCGCTATATCAAGCCGGAGGAGGTGGCGGCGTTGGCCGGATTTGTGCTGTCGCCCGCCGCAGATGCCATCACCGGGCAGGAGCTGGTGATATGTGGCGGGGCGTCCCTGTCATAACCGAAACGTAGCGGCGCGATTTATCGCGCAATATCGTGCGCGTTGTATGAAAAAATCGCGCCGCTACAATCGCCGACGTAACGATGCCAGGTCCACCTGCCACTGATTCAGCTTGTTGTACAACGCGGTGCGCGAAATCCCCAGCAGCTGCGCCGACTGGCGCAGATTGCCCTGCTGCTCCGCCACTACCTGCAACACATGTTGGCGCTCATTTTCCTGCAATGAAGGCAACTGCACGGTCGGCTGATGGCGCTGTACCATTTCATCCGGCAGATCTTGTCTGCCAATCTCCAGTCCCTCACACAGATTCACCATGCGTTCGACCAGATTCTCCAGTTCACGCACGTTGCCCGGCCAATGCCACGCCTGCAAGCAGCGCATTGCATCCGGCGACACCTGGGGCGCGATGCGTTTCAGGCGCGCGCACAGTGCCAGAATAAAGGTATTCACCAGGCCGGGAATGTCCTCCTGGCGCTCGCGCAACGGGGGGATCTCCAGTGACACCACGTTGAGGCGATAGTAGAGATCGCGGCGAAACGCGCCTTTTTCCACGGCATCCAGCAAATTACAGTGGGTGGCGGCGATAATCCGCACATTGACCTTCAGCGGATTGGCAGCCCCGATACGCATCACCTCGCTCTCCTGCAATACGCGCAGCAGGCTGGTCTGCGCCTCCAGCGGCATCTCTCCAATCTCGTCCAGAAACAGCGTACCGCCATCGGCCAGCTCAAATTTGCCTGGCGATCCGCCGCGCCGTGAACCGGTAAAGGCACCATCGACATAACCAAACAGTTCGCTTTGCACCAGGTCACGCGGTAGCGCACCGCAGTTAAGGGCGATGAACGCTTCCTGCTGGCGCGGGCTGGCGTTGTGAATCGCCTGCGCAAACAACTCCTTGCCGGTACCGCTCTCACCGGTCAACAACACGGTACTGTCGGTGCGGCTGCTGGCGCGTGCTTTCTGAATTGCCTGCATCACGCGTGGCGCATGGCCGCGAATCATCTCAAAGGTGTAACTGGCGCTGACTCCCATCACTCGGCGGGTAATGGCGCGGATACGCTGGTTCTCGCGCAGTGATAGCACGCGTCCCCCATCCGGTGCGGGCATCAGCGAAATCAGGCAAGGGATCGACTGCACGCCATCGGGCATAAATTGCAGCTCGCGGTCGTTGCAGAATGGCATGGTCAGCAGCGATGCTCCTTGCGGCTGCAACAACACATCGATCGGCCCGGCATCAGGATCCAACCCGCTAAAGATCTGTCGGGCGTAACGGTTCAGGGTTTTGATCCGACCGTGGCGATCGCAGACGATCACCCCTTCATTCAGGGTTTCAAGGATCGACTGCTGCTCGGCCAGCAGGCGGCGCAGCATCAACTGTTGCCCGACCGCTTCTGCCGCCGCCTGCACCGTACCCAACGTGTGTGCATTGAAGTTATCGGGGGTGGCGGTCAGCGTCAGCACGCCAATCAACTGACCGCTGGCATCACGCACCGGAGCGGCAGCGCATTGTCGATGGCGTTTACGCAGATCGAATTTCCAGTTCTCACCGCTCAGTACATACACCAGCCGTTGTTCAATCAGGCAGCGAGCCGTGCAATTGGTGCCCAGTACCTCTTCACGCAGAATGCTGCCGACAGGTGTCATATCTGCGCCACAGAAATGCAGCGTCACACCCTGCGCATCGGTCAGGTTGATATGCCCATCCGGGTTATAGGCCAGCAGGTTCTCCATAATGCTGCGCGCAACCAGGATCAACTCGGCGTTGTGTTCGAGAATCGCGGCCAGCTCCTCAGCGGGCGGGGCGATATAGGTAAAATCCTCCGGATCGGTACCGCGCTGCTGCGAGCGTTGCCACGACTGCAAAATGCTGCGCCGCATCCAGCCCGGTTGCTCACCGCGCTGAAAGCTGTGCCAGCCCTGCCACAACAAATTATCCCACTCGCCGACTTCCGCGCCGCCTGGCAGGCTGAAGATCGGATCGCTTTCATCTTTAAACGGCAAGCGGTCGCTCAGAGATCGCATAACGCACTCCGGTGATGGATGGAATGTCCATTTTATTTACATGTGAAGTTGACATGTAAATTTTGTTGCCAGTTTGTGAGCTGTATCTGTGTGGTGTCTCACACATTTCGCCGATTTCCACCTGGCATTGGCTTTGCAATAACCCCGGTACAGGCCGCATCCATTCGGGATGCCTCCAAAATAACAAGGAGTTAGCAATGAGTCTTGATTCCAAACCTGTACGCGTTGGCTTGATTGGTGCCGGTCGCATGGGTAGCTTCCACGCGGAAAACCTGGCGTACCGGGTACCGGGAGCGACGCTGGCCGCCATCGCCGATCCCCAGCCCGGCGCGGCGGAACGGTTGGCGCAGCAACTGGGGGTGGCGAAAGCCTTTAGTGACCTGCACGCGTTGTTGCAGGACCCGGAGATTGATGCGGTGGCGATTGCCGCGCCAGCACGTACCCATGCCGAATGGGTGATTGCAGCGGCGCAGGCGGGCAAGCATGTGTTTTGCGAGAAACCGATGGCGGTGACGCTGGATGAAGCCGACCGTGCCATTGCCGCAGCGAAAAGTGCCGGTGTGGTGTTGCAGGTGGGATTCAACCGTCGTTTTGACTCAGGGTTTGCGGCGGCCATCGCCGCGGTGGAAGCCGGAGAGAATGGCGTCACCCAACTCAGCCGTTCGGTGACGCGTGACCCGGCGTTGCGCGATCCTGCCCCGATCCCGCCGTGGACCATCTTCCTCGAGACGTTGATTCACGATTTCGACACCCTGCTGCACTTCAATCCGCATGCAAAGCCGGTACAGGTCTATGCGTTGGCTGATGCGTTGGTGCGGCCGGATTTTAAAGATAAAGGCTTACTGGATACCTCAGTGGTGACGATTCGTTTCGACAATGGGGCGATTGCTACCGCCGAAGCCAACTTCCAGGCGGTATACGGCTATGACGTGCGGGGCGAAGTATTTGGCAGCAAAGGGATGTTGCAGGCCGGGCACATCAATGCCAACCACTGCGTGCGTTATCACGCGGGTGGCATCGCGATTGATACCTCACGGCTGGACTCCGACCTGCTGCGTGAAGCCTATGTGGCAGAGATGACGGAATTCGCGCGTTGCATTCGTACCGGCGCAACCCCGCGTGCCACCGGTGAAGATGCACGCAACGCACTGGAAATCGCGCTGGCCTGTATTGAGTCCGTACAACGCAACCAACCGATCACGCTGGGAGGTCGCTAATGGCGAGCTATCAACTTTCTGTCTGCGCCGAGATGGTGTTTCTCGATCTGCCGTTTATTGAACGCGTTAAACGTATTCATGCGTTGGGTTTTGGCGTCGAAATCTGGGGCTGGGCCAATAAGGATATTGACGCGCTGGCGGCTACCGGGGCGCGTTTTACCTCCATGACCGGCTATCTGACCGGCAACCTGACCGACGATGATGCCATCGCTGAGTTGTTACAAAGTGCCGAAGCCTCGCTGGCGGTGGCGGCGCGGCTTAACTGTCCGGGACTGAACCTGCACGGCACCGGGCTGGATGACCAGGGGCTGCCGGTCAAACCGGTAGAGGTGGTGACTGGCGCGATGTGGCTGAAAGCCGCTGACACGCTACGCAAAGTCGCCCAACTCGGCGAACGGGCAGGACGCGTGTTCACGCTGGAGAACCTTAATCTGCCGGTTGACCATCCCGGTACGCCGTTTGCCCTGGCCGCCGATACCCTGGCGCTGGTGGAGGCGGTGAACAGTCCGGCGTTGAAGATGAATCTCGACCTGTACCACGCGCAGATTGGCGAAGGCAACCTGATCGAACTGATCCGTCGTGCTGGCCCGGCGATTGGTGAGATTCAGGTGGCCGATGTGCCGGGGCGTCAGCAGCCGGGCACCGGGGAAATCAACTATCGTGCCATTGCCCGCACGCTGCATGAGATCGGCTATCAGGGCACGGTGGCGATGGAGGGATGGGCCAGTGGCGACAGCACTGCCGCGCTGGCACAGTTCCGCGATCACTTCAGTTTATAAGCGTTACCCTGCCGGGTATTTGCCTGTTGCCCGGCGTTAAAACACAACAATAAAATCTCAACCCTACAGGAAACTATCATGAAAATCAGAAGCTTATTTATCCTGCTCTGTTCGTTGTTGTTCAGCCTGAGTGTTAGTGCAAAGACCTTCACCGTCGGTGTGGCCCTGGCTAACTTCGACCTCAATTTTGTGTCCATTTTACGCACCCAGATGGAAGCCGAACTGAAGGCTAATCAGCTCAAGGGTCAGTTTGTGGATGCCAAAGGCGATGTGGCGCTCCAGGTGCAGCAGGTGGACGATTTTATCAACCAGGGGGTGGACGCGATTATCCTCAATCCGGTGGATACCCAGGGGGTGCTGCCGATGATCACCGCCGCAAAGAGTGCCGGTATTCCGCTGATCTTCGTTAACCGTAAGCCGGAGGTGAAGCTGCCTGCGGATATGGCCTACGTCGGTTCAGATTCTGCGCTGGGTGGAGAAATGCAGATGGAGGCGCTGGCGAAAAAGATGAATTACAAAGGCAACGTGGCGATTCTGATGGGCGCGCTGTCGAACGAGGAAGCGCGTGAGCGTACCAGGGCGGTAGAAGCGGTGATCGCCAAATACAAAGATATGAAGGTGGTCGAGAAGCAAAGTGCGAAGTGGCAACGCAATGAAGCGGTGGATGTGGTGTCGAGTTGGCTGCTTAACCAGCGTCCGATTGATGCCATCGCTGCGAACAACGATGAGATGGCCATTGGCGCGATTATGGCGCTGAATCAGGCGAAGAATGAAAAGATCCTCGTTGCGGGTATTGACGGCACACCGGACGGGCAGCAGTTCGTGAAGAACGGCAAGATGGTGCTGACGATTTTCCAGGATGCTAAAGGGCAGGCAACCGGGGCGGTGCAGGTGACCAAAGCGTTGCTGGATAAGCAAAAAGTGCAGGTTTACAACTGGGTGCCTTATAAAACCATTACGCCGGAAAATTACACGCAGTTTGTGGCGGCGAATTAATATTGCGCGATAAATCGCGCCGCTACGGTTCTTGCTGGCTTGTAGCGGCGCAATTATTGCGCTGTGACGAATAATCAGCGTTACGTTTACTCGCCAATCGTTAATACGTATGATTCTCATTCTTTTTATAACTCCCTGATGGAGCTAAGAATGAAATCCTTGTTCAATCCGCGTATCGCGGGCGTGGCGCTGGCCGTGGTGACGGCGCTCAGTCTGACGGCCTGCCAGGCACCGGCAAAAAAAGCCGCTGCTCCGGTCGTCGCCCCACAACCGGTTGCCAGCAATGTGCAGCAGCGCGTACTGGCGGAAGGCCTGTATGAGATGGCGTATGTTCCTGGCAGCACTGCTTCGCTGTATGTCGCCAGTGCCCAGAGTTTTAAAGGCGTCAACGGTGGGGTGATCTACCGTCTTGATCCGGCCACGCTGAAAACCCTCGGCGAAACCCATACCGACCTGAAAAACTTCGGCATGACGATGGAGCCGGACGGCAGCCTGCTGTACGTCACCAATACGCTGGATGGCGGGATTTCGAAAGTTGATGCGCAAAGCGGCAAGGTGTTGCAGCGTCTGAAGTTTGGCCTGATCAATGACAAAGGCTTCCCGACGGGCGCGCGTGAAATCATGCTGCATGATGGCCTGCTGTATATCGGCGGAGTCGCCGATCCGGGCCTGATCTGGGTGGTGGATGCCAAAACCTTTAAGCTGAAAACCACCATTAAAAATGCCGGGAAGTGGGTCACCGGTCTGCTTTACTCCTCAGTGACCAATCGTATCTATGCGGCCAACGGCAGTGGCGAGATCCTGGTGATCAACCCGCGTAATCACAAGATCGAACAGCGCTGGACGCCGGGCGACGACAAAACCTACCTGCTGCTGAATCTGGCGGAAGATCCGGCCACCGGCCGCCTGTTTGTCACTGACAACTCTAAAGCGAAAACCACGCTGGTGTTTGATGAGCATACTGGCAAGGTGATCAAGCGTATTGACGGTGACGCGCTGGGTATTAAGTTCAATGCCAAACGCAATGAGATCTACATCAGCCAGCGTGAATCGGGCAAAGTGCTGCAACTCGATGCCACCAGCTATGCGGTGAAAAATAGCTGGACGCTGCCGACTCATCCCAACAGCTTGCTGGTATCGCCGGATGGTCAGACGTTATTCGTGACGGTGAAGCAGGGCTTCAACAAAGATCATTCTGCGAAAGGACCGGATAGCGTGGTGCGTATCCCGTTGAATTGACAGGTAAAGGGCGGTGGTGACACCGCCCTCAATGAATAAGCGCGATAAATCGCGCCGCTACGCTGTGACGCCCTGCACCAGCAACACGCGATAGTTCGCCCCTTTCAGACGATGTTCTTTCGCTTCCTGGTAGGCCGGGCTGTAATACCAGCCTTTTGCCGCATCAATATCCGGGAACTCCAGCACCACCACGCCCTCGGCTTGTGGGCCTTCCAGCGTTTCCAGCGCGCCGTAAAAGGCGAGCGGATTAATCGGATGATCACCGCGTGCTTCCCCCGCTTTCTGCGCGTAGGTGGCCATTTCGCTGTCGTTCAGGGTTTCATCGCGGATAAAAATCACATATGCGCTCACGGTTACTCTCCTCGCGCCTGGCGTTTGTCTTCGGTGTTGGTATCAAAATCGGAGGCATCATGGCGTTCCAGCAACTGATCTTCCGGCGCGGCACCAAAGGCGCGGTTCACCTTACGGCCACGGATGACCGCCGGACGCTGCGCAATCTCTTTCGCCCAGCGCACCACATTTTTATATGACTGCACATCCAGGAACTCAGCGCCGTCGTATTGATTGTTCAGTATCAGGTTGCCGTACCACGGCCAGGTGGCGATATCGGCGATGCTGTATTCGTCGCCGCCCAGATAGCGGTGATCTGCCAGCTGACGATCCAGCACGTCGAGCTGACGTTTCGCTTCGAGGGTAAAGCGGTTGATGGCGTATTCGATTTTTTCCGGCGCGTAGAAATAGAAATGGCCAAAACCGCCGCCAAGGTAGGGGGCTGAACCCTGCAACCAGAACAACCAGTTCAGCGCTTCGGTGCGGCCCGCCACATCTTTCGGCAGGAAGTGACCAAATTTATCCGCCAGATACAGCAGGATGTTGCCGGACTCAAACACGCGCAGCGGCGGGTTAACCGAGTGGTCGCGCAGTGCCGGAATTTTAGAGTTAGGGTTGACCTCAACGAAGCCGCTGGAGAATTGATCGCCCTCGCCGATGCGAATCAACCAGGCGTCGTATTCGGCTTCTTTCACGCCGAGCGCCAACAGTTCTTCCAGCAGGATGGTAATTTTCTGGCCGTTTGGCGTGCCCAGCGAATAAAGCTGAAGCGGATGTTTGCCGACCGGCAGGGTCTTCTCATGCGTCGGCCCGGCAGTCGGACGGTTGGTTTTCGCGCCGTTGCCTTTGGCTTCCGGGTCCCAGGTCCAGACTTTTGCGGGCTGATACTGATGTTCCGACATAGTGATTTCGCCTTGTTGTGGTTGCATTTTTTGCTGCCACTGAGTGTAGCAGCCGCAGTCACAGGCGATTTAACCGCGCTGGCGGTGAGAGGCAAAGTCCGGTGTTGAGGTGGGGTTGGTGCGTGCTGATACCCTCACCCCGGCCCTCTCCCATGAGGGAGAGGGAGAAGTGCCATATGCTCGATCGGTTCCCATGAGGGAGAGGGAGAAGTGCCATATGCTCGAACGGTTCCCATGAGGGCGAGGGAGAAGTGCCATATGCTCGAACGGTTGCCATAAGGGCGAGGGAGAAGTGCCATATGCTCGATCGGTTGCCATGAGGGCGAGGGCGAAATGCCATAGGCTCGATCGGTTCCCTCTCCCGCTTGCGGGAGAGGGTTAGGGTGAGGGTAACAAAGCGCACCAAACTCAAAGCAACTCGCGTTCAATCAGCTCGCGGGTTTCCACTGCCTGGTACTTCATTTTTTCCGGATAACCAAACAACGCTGCCGAGATAATCGATTCGCCGCCGACCTTAAAAGTACGTTTGGCAAAATCCATCTCGCGTAACGCTTCGAACAGCGCATCGAAATTGACTTCACCTTCACCCACGCCGACATGCTGGTGGATGGTGGCATCAACCCCCGGCGGGTTGACGATATAGCGGCAATGTTTGGTGTGGTTCATGGTGTCGGCAATCAACATATGCGACAGATCGTCACCGGCATAATGCAGCATGCTTTTCACATCGCCTTTGCCTTTGTCGTAGAAAAAGGTATGCGGCGCGCTGTAGATATACTTCACGTTATCGCTGCGGAATGATTTCACGATATCAGCGGTTTCGTTGCTCTCCTCGCAGAAATCCCACGGGTGGGCCTGGATTTCCACGCGAATGCCTTCGCGTTCGATAATGGGCAGCAGATCCTCCATCGAACGGTAAAACATCTCTTCGCAAATCTCCGGTTCATTGGGATTGCCGGACAGCTCGGTATTGATCACCGGCACGCCCATTTCCACGGCGATCTCGATCATCCGCTTCCAGTTCTTCACCGCCGCCTGACGGCGGGCTTCGTCCGGGCCAGACCAGCGATACACCACGATAAACGAGGAGATCTCCACACCGGTGGAGCGCAGCGCGTTCTTATATTCGGTGATGATTTCGCGGCTGGCTTTCGGGTGTTTATAGAACGGGTTAATTTGTGGATGGGGCGACTGTTCGATGTATTTGTAGCCCCATTCCGCCACCTGCTGCACCATGCGGGTGATCCCCAGGTCGCGGATTACATCCACGTCAAAAGCGATTTTCATTGTTTTCTCCTGCGCGTTAAGCCGGTTGCTTTAACGCTTTGCTGAAGCAAATCCACCCCTCACCACAAGCGTTGTCAGGCAGAATAATTATCAAACATTTATTCCGAAAAGTAGGTTGATTGGTGATTTTCGTTTCGTTTTTGCGATGGTGGTCAAATTTATGAGGGATTCTCTATCAGAAATTACGATTATATGACGATTTTTGGCGCGAATTATTCGCAAATTTGATGTCATCCGGTTATCATTTTTTGATAATTTTCTATCACGGATATCTTGTATGAGTAAAATCACCATGAATGCGATTGCCGCCGCTGCGGGTGTCGGCGTTGCGACGGTTGATCGCGTGCTTAACCGTCGTGCGCCGGTGCGCGCCGCCACCGAGCAGAAGGTGCTGGAAGCGGCGGGGCGTCTGGGGTATCGCGCTGACCTGATGCCGTTACTCAGCAGCCGGGCTTTAACGCCTGCTGTCGCGTTGCGTATGGGGTTTATTCTGCTGGCAAAAAATTATTCGTTTTATCAGTCGCTCACTGACGCGTTGCGTCAGCAGACACAGCCGTTACATCCCGCCGGTAGCGAAGCACAATTTTGTTGGCACGATATTGACGATGTGGATGCGGTGGTGGCCTCGCTGCATTCGCTGGCGCAACAGGTGGATGTCATCGGGCTGGTGGCGCTTGACCATCCGCTGATTCGCCGGGCGATCGAAACGGTATCGCGTCAGGGCGTGCGGGTATATGCGTTGTTTTCCAACTTCTCCCCCTGTGGTCATGCCGGTTATTTCGGGCTGGATAACCAGAAGGCCGGACGCACCGCAGGTTGGATGGCGACGCATCTGTTGCATCAGCCGGGACCGGTAGGGGTGCTGGTGGGGGACCACCGTTTTACCTGCCAGGAGAGTTGCGAAATCAGTTTCCGTTCTTACCTGCGCGAGCAGGACAACGCGCGTCAGGTGCTGGAACCACTCAAAACCCATGAGTCGATTGACGGGGGTTATCTGGCAACGCGTCGTTTGTTGGATGAACATGCCGATCTGGCGCTGATTTTTGCGCCGTGCGGCGGGATTGAAGGGGTCATTCGCGCGCTGCGTGAGCAACCGCAGCGTCGCGTGGCACTGATTTGTCATGGCCCGGTCAGCGACGGCGATCTGGCATTGATTGATGGCACCATCACGGTGATGCTGCGTCATCGTATTGAGGGTCTGGCAACTACCCTGGTACAAACCCTGCAACAGCATCAGGCGGATGGCAGCGAGCATTTTATGCAGGTCACGCTGCCGTTCGATATTGTCACACGGGAGAATTTGTAAAAACGCGCGATAACCGCTGCTTAGGCGTAGCGGCGCGATTTATTGCACCAAATGATAGATAATCTATCATTTAAATGATAATTAATAACTTGATCGCTATCAAAAAATGAAAGTTTCATGCTTGTTGTGGATGAAATTTTTATTTGATACTTGCTGCATCAATCACAGCAAGGAACGATCATGACTATCCATATCGCCAATGCGCCCTGTAGCTGGGGCGTCGATGATCCGAAAAATCCTTTCCTGCCGCCGTGGCAAAAAGTCCTGAGCGAAGCGGCACAAGCCGGGTATCGCAGCATTGAGCTGGGGCCGTGGAGCTATCTGCCGGTGGCGGCCAGCGAGCTACGCCAGCAACTGGAACATTACGGGCTGTCGCTGGTAGCAGGCACAATTTTCGACGATCTGGTCAGTGCAGCCAATTTCCCGGCGATGGTGGAACTGACCCACAATATCTGCCGCAATCTCTCCCTGGTGCCGACGGCTGAGAAAACCCATGCGCAGAACGCGCCGGCTCCCTATCTGGTGATAATCGATTTTGGTAATCCGCAGCGCGCGAAATATGCCGGTCAGTCGGATAAAGCGCCACGCCTGTCCCCGGAAGACTGGCAACGCATGATGCAGCACATCACCACCCTGAGTGAGATCGCCTGGAGTGAATATGGCGTACGCGCGGTGATCCATCCTCACGCCGGAGGCTGCATTGAATTCGCCGATGAACTGGAACAGTTGGTGCAGGATATCCCGCATGAGGTGGCGGGTTTGTGTCTCGATACTGGCCATCTGTACTACTCAGGCATGGACCCGATTCCCTACCTCAATCGCTACTGGGATCGCATCGATTATCTGCACTTTAAAGACGTGAACGAGGCGGTATGGCGCGATGTTATCGCTCGCGGCATCGACTTCTTTGCTGCCTGTGCCGAAGGGGTGATGTGTCCGATTGGCAAAGGGGCAATTGACTATCCGGCGGTGCGCGCCTTCCTTGCGGAACGCGATTATCAGGGCTGGATCACCATCGAACAGGAACGCGATCCGCGCCATGCTGACACCAGCCTGCGCGACGTCACAGCCAGCCTGCACTATCTGCAATCAGTCGGATTCTGAGGACAACATCATGATTAACGGTACAAAAGCTCTCGATCGTTCACTGCGCTGGGGTATGGTCGGCGGCGGTGGCACCAGCCAGATAGGTTACATTCACCGTTCTGCCGCGCTGCGCGACGGCAATTTTGTCTTACAGGCTGGGGCGTTTGATATCGACGCCGTGCGGGGCCGGGCCTTTGGCACAACGCTGGGGGTGGCGGAAGATCGCTGCTATGCCGATTACGAGACGATGTTTGCTGCTGAAGCGGCACGCGCTGACGGCATTGAAGCGGTGTCCATCGCCACGCCTAATAACACCCACTTTGCTATCTGCCGGGCGGCGCTCAATGCCGGGCTGCATGTGGTGTGTGAAAAGCCGCTGTGCTTCACCGCTGCCGAGGCCGACGAGCTGGAAAGACTTTGCGCTGAGAAGAAAAAAATCATCGGTGTGACCTATGGTTACGCCGGGCATCAGTTGATTCATCAGGCGCGGGAGATGATCGCCGAAGGGCTGCTGGGGGAGATTCGCATCATTAATATGCAGTTTGCTCACGGCTTTCATAACGAGGCCGTGGAGCTGCAAAATGCCAGCACCAAATGGCGCGTCGATCCCCGTTTTGTCGGCCCCAGCTATGTGCTGGGCGATTTGGCGACGCATCCGTTGTTTATCGCGGAAACTATGGTGCCGAAGCTGAAAGTTACACGCCTGCTGTGTAGCCGCCAGAGTTTCGTCAAAAGTCGGGCACCGCTGGAAGATAACGCCTTTGTGATGATGGAGTATGACAACGGCGCGGTAGGCACCATGTGGGCGTCGGCGGTGAACTGTGGTTCGATGCACGGCCAGAAAGTGCGCGTGATTGGTGAAAAGGCCAGCCTCGAGTGGTGGGATGAACAACCGAACCAGCTACGTTATGAAGTGCAGGGGCAGCCGGTGCAGATTCTGGAGCGCGGTATGGGGTATTTGCACAGCCGCGCTGTAGAGGAAGATCGTATTGGCGGGGGGCATCCTGAAGGGCTGTTTGAAGCCTGGTCCAATCTCTATCGTCGCTTTGCGCTGGCAATGGATGCTACCGATCGCGATGATCACGCTTTCCTGGGCGACTTCTGGTATCCCGATGTACATGCCGGGCTGATGGGGGTGCGCTGGGTGGAGCAATGCGTGCAATCCGCCGACGCCGGTGCGGTGTGGGTGGATTGCTGATTTTCCGTAGCGGCGCGATTTATCGCGCCCTTTAATCAATGCGAGCGCAAATCGCTCAGGAAGCGTTGTGCGCGCGGGTGCTGCGGCTGGGTAAAGAACTTGTCCGGCGTGGCCTTTTCCAGAATCTGCCCCTGATCCATAAACCAGATGGTATCCGCCACTTCACGGGCAAAGTTCATCTCGTGGGTGACGCACATCATTGTCATCCCCTCCTGGGCCAGGCCGCGCATCACCGATAGCACCTCACCCACCATTTCGGGATCGAGTGCTGATGTCGGTTCATCAAACAGCATCACCGGTGGCTTCATCGCCAGCGCACGGGCAATCGCCACGCGTTGTTGCTGACCGCCGGAAAGCTGCGCCGGATAAGCATCCGCCTTGTGCGACAGGCCGACACGTTCCAGCAGTTCCCCCGCTTGCTGACGTGCCTCTGATCGCTTCACGCCCAGTACCTTCATCGGTGACATCATAATGTTCTCGGCCACGGAAACGTGGGGGAACAGGTTGAAGCTCTGGAACACAAAACCGATACGCGTGCGCAGCTGATTCAGGCGCGTGCTGCTGCCGTGGATATCGATACCGTCAAACACAATCTGGCCGCCTTCAATTGGCTCCAGGCGGTTAACGGTGCGGATCAGTGTCGATTTACCGGAACCGGAGGGGCCACAGACCACCACCACTTCGCCGGGATTGATCTCGGCACTCAGGTCAGTCAGCGCCTGATACGCGCCGTACCATTTGTTGACCTGATTAAACAGAATCATCGGTCTCATAGCGGTTCCTTATTGCGATTGGGTTTTAGTCATCATCACCGCCGGTGCTACCGTGGGCGTCTCCACCGGTGACTGACGACGTTTCTGCGCAAGGCGCGCTTCGAGTTTGTTGGCGAGCCACGTCAGGCTGAAGCAGATGATGTAGTAGCTCAGCGCCACGATGGCGAACACCTGGAAAGGTTTGGTCAGTAACTGGTTGCTGACCTGGTTGGCCGCAAATGTCAGCTCCGGCACGTTAATCACGTAGCCGAGGGTGCTGTCCTTGATGATCGAAACCAGTTGGCTTACCAGACTTGGCAGGGTGTTAAACAACGCCTGCGGCAGGATCACCAGACGCAGGGTCTTGATGTGGCCCATGCCTAATGCACGCGCTGCTTCGTACTGCCCGTGCGGTAACGCCTGAATACCGCCACGCACGATCTCGGCGATATAGGCGCTCTCATAAATCACCAGCGTACACAGCATGGTGGAGAAGCCGCTGATGTTGTGACCAATCAACAGCGGTACGCAGAAGTAGGTCCAGAACACCACCATCATCAGCGGGATGCCGCGCAGCAGATAGACCCAGCAGGTGGCGGGCCAGCTCAGCCAGCGCCACGGCGACAGACGCGCCAACCCCAGCAACACGCCCACTGGGAAGGCCAGCAATACCGCCAGCAGCGAGATCACCAGGGTACAGAGCACCCCGCCCAGTGGCCCGTTCGGGTACTGGCCCATTAACAGCAGCATGCCGTTGTCATGCAAAATGGTGAACATCTCAAACATCGCCATTACCTCGCATAGACGCGTTGAAAGCGGCGGGCCAGTAGCGCGCCAAGGCCCATCAGCATCAGGGAGAAGAACAGATAGCCAACGGTTGCCACAAAATAGGACTCGAAGGTGCGGAAGGTCTGGTTTTCAATATCGCGGGTGACATAGGTCAGTTCCGCCACACCAATCACCATCGCCAGGCTGGTGTTTTTGAACAGCAGCACCGTATGGTTAATCAGCGCCGGTAGCGCGTTACGAATCCCCTGTGGCAGGATCACCGACCACATGGCGCGCACATAACCCATCCCCAGCGCACGCGCCGCTTCGTTCTGTCCATCCGGGATAGCGCGCAGACCGCTGCGAATATCTTCCGAGAAGTACGCCGCCTGACACAGGCCCAGCGCCACCAGTGAAAACAGAAATTCGGCGTTGAGGTTGTTAATCCACATTTGCAGCGCTTCCGGCAGCAGCGTCGGAATGGCGAAATACCACATCATTAACTGAATCAGCGTCGGGACATTGCGGTGATAAGAAACATAGGCCTTCACCAGTCCGACCGCGATGCGTTGATCGGTCAGGCGGATCACCACCAGCAGCATGGCGAGGATCATCGCCAGCAGCCAGGCACCCAACGCCAGTTCAAGAGTGACCACCGTTCCGTCAACGATCATCTGGCCGAAGTGGCCGGTTATCACACTGCTGAAATCGAGTGCCATAGTGTTACCTCATTACTCGGCGCGGTCGCCCGGTCGCATGGTGGAAAGGCCGCCCGGTACCTGCAACGTCGGGGTGATTTCGATATTGCCGATATTCACCGCCACCGGCGCAGAGAGGGCAAAGGCTACGCAGTCGGCGATATCTTTCGCCTGCGGCAGTTCAAAGCCATCGATAAAGCGACGGCGCGCTTCTTCGTGATCGCCAGAGACGTTGCCGAAAATATCGGTGGCGACGCGGCCCGGACAGATCTCGGTGATACGCACACGTTTGCCATAGCAGTCGACGCGCAGCTGACGCGACAGGGCATGGACCCCGGCTTTGGTGGCGTGGTACACCGAGTTGCCGCCAAAGTTGTAAATTGCGGCGATGGAGGTGATGTTGAACACATGACCACGGTCGCGTGCCACCATGCCTGGCACCAGCAGCCGGCACAGGTGCAGCACGGCGCGCAGGTTGACATCCACCTGGGTTTCAATCACGTTTTCGTCGGCATCCAGAATCGAACCCGGATGCGACAGCCCGGCGTTGTTCACCAGAATGTCGATTTGCAGGTCCTGGCACAGGGCGGTCAGTGCGCTGAGATCGCTGACATCCACCGCGTGTGGGATACAGCCGGTACGTTCGGCCAGCGCCGCCAGTTGTTCTTTGCGGCGTGCCACGGCATGAACGGTAATGCCTTCCTGGCACAGACGCTCAACAATGGCTTCACCCATCCCGGCGGATGCGCCAGTGACCAGTGCGGTTTTGTAATCTGAAAATGGCATTTGCCTCTCCTGTCATCGCCGGGCCTGGGGCAGCGGCGCGTTTCTGATCTTTTTCTGACTTTATGCAGTTATGTTCAATGGGGATAAGACATAAAAATTTTGAGGCAATAAGCGACCCTTATAACCGCGCTTATTCCTGGTTATGATCATGAATTATCAGTATTTCTTCTTCGTATTCTACCGGTGAGCCGTCGTTGATTACCACGTTTTGTACCGTGCCGTTTACCGGGCTGATGACCGGTAAATAGAGCGGGCCAACCTGCACCAGTGCGAGCACGTCATCGGGTTTGACGACCTGTCCGGGCTGGACAAAATCCTGCTGACTTAGCGGATGGCGTAACCGCAGCGTACCGGGCATGGGTGCGCCGACCGGGCGCAGCGCGATCGGCGGTGCGGGAACCGGTTGAGGCGCAGAGGGGGGCACAGCGGCAAAGGTCATTTTTACCGACCACGCCTTGCCGCCCAACGTGAGGTGGCTCAGCCCGGCGGTTTGCATTTTGCGCGCGACGGCACGCAGCGTCGGCAGCGGTATTGCAGTTTTTTCCATAGGGTTCCCGTCAAAGAAAGCCCGCCGGAGCGGGCAGCTAACGCAGTCAATCTAGCGCGTTCGTCAGACGGGCAGTAAGAGGGTTTCGCTTTGCGGTAATAAGCGAGGCTTATCCCACCAGCGTCAGGGGATGGTTTTCCACGTTGCGCCGTGACATCAGCGACAACAGAATCGATTTAACGGCTTCTGCCGGTTGCGACAGCGGCAGATGATCGGACATGCAGAACGACAACGAGGCTTGTACATCTGGCTCGACAATCTTCGCCATCCACGAGTCTGAGGTTTTCAACATCGCCCGCGCGGCGGATTCGGGCATGATGGTGGCACCCAGACCGGCAGTCAGTGCGGCGTTAAGCGTGGTTTGTGATTCGATCTCGCACTTAACACGATATTGCAGGTTATTCTGCACAAAGGCATCGTCCAGCACCTTACGCATGATGTTATAGATGCGCGGCAGGAACAGATCGTACTGCGCCACTTCTGCCAGACGGATCTCTTTCATCGGTTTCGCCAGGCTGAACGGACAGACGAAGCACAGATCTTCCTTCATCAGCGGCATAAAACGCAGGCCGTGGATATTGCGATGGTCATAGATCACCGCCATGTCCATGCGACCGTTCATGATCAACTCGCTCAGCGTGGTGCCGAAGTTCTCGTTGAAATAAAGCACGATACCGGGATGCTGCTGCTGCACTTCCATCATCAGCGGCAGGGCGAGATTTTGCGCTGCCGTGCCGGGCGCAAGGCCGACTGAGACGCTGCCGCTGAGCGACGCCCCGACACGATCAATCGCACTTTGCGCCTGTTCGCACTGGCGCAAAATGGACTGGGCGTGAGAATAGAGGGTTTTACCCGCTTCGGTAGGGGTGACGCCGCGCTTGGTGCGGATCAGCAATTGTTGGTTCACTTCCCCTTCCAGCGTTGCCAGCTGCTGGCTCAGGGCGGGCTGGGCGATATGCAAAATATCGGCGGCCTGCGTCAGACTGCCGACATCGACAATCTTGACGAAGTATTTAAGACGGCGAAGATTCATGGTCACTCCCTCCAACGGAACGCATATCAGCATCAAGCAAAGTTGATGCCAGAATAAGGTTTAGTGATTGAACTCAGGCAGGAGGGTACGGCGCACATGCCTCCTAAGGCTTTTGCTGAGTTGACTTACTGCCTGCTCAACAAATGTTCAGACAGGATGTTTTGCACAATTTTGGTGCATTTTCCCATTAGCGTTACCGATGGCTGACGGGAGCAATGCGCCACGATGGCGCGCGCAGCGGCTTGAAAGTAACAGTTTTTTAACATATCTGGCGCGCGCGCTGCGTGACCCGCCGCGCATTTCCGGGCAATGCGCTGACTTTGCTGCAAAAGTGTGCAGCCGGTCCTGTCATCGTTTTGTGTTATATCACCACAACAAAGCACTATTAGCGGTGGTTGTGGGCGAAAACCTATGCTCAGAGAACTTTGCTGGCCGCGCGCGTTTTGGCGTGCCGCGCCGTTTCTGCTGACACTGAGAGAGGGAAGTGTTCCCCATGCCCGAGATAGCCGATCGACTAAAGAATGTGACTGTTTCCGCCTCCGTCGCCATGACCCAAAAAGCACGCGATCTCGCGGCGCAGGGCATTGATGTGGTGGCACTTTCCACCGGCGAACCCGATTTTCCGACGCCGGACCACGCCATTGAGGCGGCTTATGCGGCGGCGCGCGCGGGGGATACCCGTTATCCACCCACCGATGGCACGCCAGCCCTGCGTAAAGCGATCCAGCTGAAATTTAAACGTGATAACCAGCTGGATTATGACGTCAGCCAGATCCTTACGGCTGGCGGTGCCAAGCAGATCATCTTCAACGCCATTCTGGCGACCATCAATCCGGGCGACGAAGTGGTGATCCCGACGCCGTCATGGATCAGCTATGCCGATATCGTGAAATTTGCCGGTGGTATCCCGGTGCCGCTGCCGTGCGCCCAGGAGAATGGTTTTAAACCGCTTCCGGCGCAGCTGGAAGCGGCGATCACCGATAAAACCAAATGGCTGCTGCTCAACTATCCCAGTAACCCGACCGGTTCAGTGGCGAGCAAAGCAGAGTTGCAGGCGTTGGGAGAAGTGCTGTTGCGTCACCCGCAGGTGTGGATCATGACGGATGATATCTACGAACATCTGATTTATGACGACGTGCGTTTTTATACCCTGGCGCAGGTTGAACCGCGTCTGTATGACCGGGTGCTGACGGTGAATGGCGTGTCAAAAGCGTACTCAATGACCGGCTGGCGTCTCGGCTTTTGCGGCGGCCCGGCTCCGTTGATCAAGGCGATGAGCAACGTTAATACCCAGAACAGTGGTGGCGTGACCACCCTGACTCAGGCCGCCGCAGTTGCGGTGCTGGAAGGCCCACAGGATCTGTTGCAGGAACGTGCACGTATCTACCGCGAACGTCGCGATTACGTGCTGGAACGCCTGACCTCAATTGATGGTCTGCGTTGCCATAAGCCACAAGGCGCGTTTTATCTGTTCGTTAATATCGCGGGTTATATCGGTAAAGTCAGCGCGGGTGGCCGTCAGATCAACAACGATGCCGATTTCGTACTGGCATTGATTGAGGAGCAACATGTGGTGACGGTGCAGGGGGCGGCTTACGGCATGAGTCCGTTTATCCGTCTGTCTTACGCCACCAGCATGGAACGTTTGCAGACGGGTTGTGATCGTATTGCGGCGTTTTGTGCCGGTTGCCGGTAAGGATTGCCTTAACCCTCACCCTAACCCTCTCCCGCAAGCGGGAGAGGGGACCGACCGAGCAAATCTTGCATCCCTCTCCCGCTTGCGGGAGGGGGTACATATAGCACTCTCTCCCTTCTCCCTCTCCCGCTTGCGGGAGAGGGCCGGGGTGAGGGTATCAGGCCAGCACTTCAGTCGCCGGAGCCACCTGATGACCATTGGCTTCAACTTCACTGCGTACGATGGTGGCGAGCGCCAGTGAACCCGGTGTATCGCTGTGGACCAGAATTGAGCGGGCGCGTACCGCGATCTCTTCACCTTCAAGAGTGGTGACGGTGCCGCGTTGCAGAAACTGGCGCACACGGGCGCGCAGCGCGCTTTCTTCTTTAATCACCGAACCGGCGATACCACGCGGCACCAGACGCCCCTGGGCATCGTAAGCGCGGTCGGCGAGGAACAGCGTCAGGGTTTTCAGACCGGCGGCCTGCGCAGCGCGTTCAATAATGGTATCCGGCTGGGCGAAGATAATCAGCGAGCTATCAATACGCGCCACCAGCTCCATCACTTGCTGCGCCAGCGCGGCGTCACGGTTAACGATATTGCCCATCGCTGCGTGGAAGCTGAAATGGGCAACCTGAGTGCCTTCGGCACGGGCAATCGCCATCAATGCACCCAGCTGATACGCCACCTGCTGGCAAATTTCGTCAGCGGAAAAAGGCAGTTCACGGCGGCCAAAACCCTGGCGATCCGGCAGGCCCGGATGTGCACCAATCCCCACGCCATGCTGCTTCGCCAGACGGACCATGTTGGTCATGATCGTGGGATCACCGGCATGAAAACCGCAGGCAATATTGGCGGATGACACCACCTGCATCAGTGCGGCGTCATCACACAGTTGATAAACGCCGAAGCCTTCTCCCATATCGGAATTGACATCAATCTTCATCGTTTTGGTTCCTTGCCAGGGTTAAACGCCCACGGCCTTGCGCAGCGGCAGGCAGCTCAGACGCAGCCGGGTGAGCCAGCGCGTCACTTCTTGTTCGATGGCGATGGCTTCACGCGCATCACTTTTTACCAACTGAATGGACTGGCCGGGCAGTACCTGACCGAGTCGCCACAGATCCTGCTCGATCACCCCGGCGATCTTGGGATAACCACCGGCGGTGTTGGCATCGCTTAACTGGATGATCGGCTCACCGGCCGGGGGCACCTGCACGATACCGGGGATCAGGCCATAGGATCGCATCTCTACCGTTTGTGACGGGAAGATCGGATCTCCTGCCAGCCGGTAACCGGTACGGTTACTTTGGTTGGAAACTTGCCAGGATTGCTGCCAGAAACGCGTGGCGTCTTCAGCAAACAATGCGTACTCGCCGGAGGGAATGGCGCGTAGCTGGATCTCACCGGCGTTATTACGCGGGAACCAGGTACCCAGCGCGCTTTCCGGCGGTTCGATACCGATACCCGCCTGCGGTAATGTCGGGCCAGTTGTCGGGCCAAGGGGTAACTGGTCGCCACGCTGCAATGCCCGGCCATGATGACCACCGAAGGCACCGCGCAGCGCGGTACTGCGCGAATCCAGCACCACGGGCACATCGATACCACCGGCAATGCACAGATATCCACGGGCGCCGCTGCGTGGGTAGCGCAGCTCGAGCACCTGACCGGCGCGAACGCCGCAACCCCACCAGGGCGGCAGAGGGCTGCCATCCAGCGTGGCGCGACAGTCAGCGCCGGTCACGGCGATGCTGGTATCCTGCAAAAAGCGCACGCGAAATGGAAACAGTTGCACTTCAATCGCGGCGGCATTTTCCTCGTTACCGAGCAGCAGGTTGCCTGCCCGCAACGCCAGTGGGTCCATCACGCCGCTCACCGACACGCCCATATGGCGATAGTTGAAACGGCCTAAGTCCTGCACCGTATTGAGCGCACCGCTTTGTTCAATCTCAATCACAGTTCAATCCTCTGCGGCAGAAAGCGAATGCGATCGCCGGGGGCCATCAACGCCGGTGAGTCCGCCAGGGGATCAAACACCTCCAGTTCGGCATAGCCAATCGCGTTCCAGCCATTCGGGCCGGTCAGCGCCGAGACGCCTGCCTGCGCGCCGCCAATGGTGACGGTGCCTTTCAGCATGCTGAGCGACGGTACTTTTTTGCGTGGCGTTGCCAGCTGCGGGTCCAGCCCATGCAGATACCCAAAGCCCGGCGCGCTGCCGAGGGCGAATACCGTGTATTCGCTTTGATGATGACGACGTACCACTTCGCGCGCGCTGAAACCGGTATGTCGGCAAACGGCATCGAGATCGATCGCGTGTTCGCCACCGTAATCCACAGGAATCTCAATCAGTTTGCCCTGCGGATGGATGGCCTGCGCCTGTTCCCAGGCGGCATGCAGTCGGGCGCGCACCGCAGTCTCGTCGGGGGGAATCTGGCGAAACAGCACCAGCAGATTGGTGACCCCAGGGATCAGTGATTCAACGTCTTCGCCACTGGCGAGCAATCGTGCCAGCGACCAGACGCGACGTTGTGAGGGCAAATCAAAACCGCCCGGTGCTTCCACCAGCCAGGCGCGTGCGCCAATGGTGGAGAGGGTAATGGTAGAGGAGCAAGCCAGCGCGGGTGCGCTGGCGGGCTTGATATCAGATGGCGACATCACGGGCATGGTTATTCCAGCGGTTCAAATTTCAGACTGGAGAGCGGCTGAACGCGCTCCTCACGCACCATTTTGTATTCGGTCTTTGGCCCAATCCAGGTGTCCCAGATTTTGTCGATGGTGCCGTCATCGTCCATCGCTTTCAGGCCGCTGTTGACGCTGGCTAACAACGCTGGCTCGTCACGTTTCATGCCGACACCAATCGGTTCCAGCGCCATCGGTTCTTTGATCATCGCCAGATCGATACCGTCTTTTTTCGCCTGGGTGATCATCTTGATACCGGTCATGGTGTTGGTGACAAAGCCCAATGCTTTGTTCTGTTCCACCGCGAGGAAAGCCGAGGCGGTGTCCTGGAAGGTCACGGCTCGTGCGCCTTTCAGGTGGATGGATTGTTCTGAGGTGGTGCCTTTGGTGGCGCTGATGCGCTTACCTTTAAAGTAACTCAGCGGCTTGTCGGCCAGCGGCGCTTTCACCAGCAGCATCTCTTTGGCGACATAGTACGGGTCGCTGAACTGGATCTGGTTGCCACGGGTTTTGGTGTAGGCAAGGTTAGCGATCAGGATATCGGCGCGGCCAGTGGCGATCACTGCGATACGTGCTTCCACGGAAGTCGGCACCAGGGTGACTTTGACCCCCATCTGTTTTGCCAGCGCGTTGCACAGGTCAACGTCCATGCCAGCCAACTGGCGAGTTTGCGGATCCGGCGAGGAGAAGGGTGGCACGTCGGAATAGACTGCGCACTTAAGTTCGCCGCTCGACTTAATGTTTGCCATCAGGTCAGCATGGGCGGAAGAGATAGCCAGCAGCGGCAGCAGCGCCAGCCCGATGGTGGTACGTCTTTTCATGGTCATGTGATTCCCCTCGGTAATCCGTCAATATTCGCGTTTCCTGGACTATATCGGCTTTGTTTTGCGGCGAATAAGAGGGAAACCCTGTCGCGCGATAGCGAAATGCTATGACGGTGGGCGATAAGTTATTGCTATTCAGGCAGAGCAAAATAGTGTTATCGCGGCCCTCTGTCTCTCCATAAGGTATGCGCGTTGTCCTCTCGGCAATCAAGCCGGTTGCGAGTGGTAGAGAGAGAATAGGGTCAAAGCAATGAATGCCAGATTAGGCGTAGTTCTGAAGATAATGGCGGCGTTGTGTTCAACGCTGATGTTGGCGTGTGTCAAAGGGTTGAACGGCACCATACCCACCGGGGAAGTGATTTTTTTCCGCAGTTTTGTCGCGCTGTTTCCACTGCTGATATGGTTGAAAATTCAGGGGAACGTGCTGGAAAACCTGAAAACCCGCAATCTGTTCGGTCATCTGATTCGGGGTTTTTCCGGCACCGGTGGCATGTACTTTAACTATCTGGCGCTGGTGTATATCTCGCTGGCGGATGCCACTGCACTGAGCTACGCCGCGCCGCTGTTTACCGTGATCATGGCGGCGGTGCTGCTGAAAGAGCGGGTCAGGGCATCGCGCTGGCTGGCGGTGATGGTCGGCCTGTCCGGCATTTTGATCATGCTGTCGTCCAAACTGACGCTGTTCTCCGCCAGTGCTGCCCATGCCAGCGCGGGTATCGGCGTGCTGTGCGCGCTGGTGGCGGCGATCTGTACCGCCACCTCCAACGTGCAAATTCGTTTTCTCAATGGCATCGAAAAGCCCGGTGCGATTGTGTTCTATTTTTCGTTGATGACCACGGTGATTGGCCTCGCCACTATTGTGTTTGGCTGGGCGATGCCCAGCGGCAGCCAGCTGTTGCTGCTGATTGGCTGCGGGCTGTTTGGCGGTCTGGCACAGATTCTGGTCACGCTCAGCCTGCGTTACGCGGATGCTTCGCTGCTGGCCCCGTTTGATTACACCACCCTGGTATGGTCGATGGTGGTAGGTTACCTGTTCCTTAATAGCCTGCCTGGTCCCACCACGCTGTTTGGCGCATCGATTGTGGCGCTGGCCGGGATTTTTGCCGTGTGGCGTGAGCAACGGCAGCGGAAGTTGGCGCTGGTGTAACAACGCGCCGCATCCTGGCGGCGCGATTCCTGTTAACGATAAATATCGTCAATAATCTCCACCTTCTTACTGCGTAACGTCTCATCCAGCCAGCCACGTTCCAGTGAGCCGGTTTTCGCCAGCTCAAAGTTGCGCTCATCCACCTGTAAATAGGCCAGCGCATCTTCCAGGATACGTGCGGCATCCTGGCGCGGGATCACAATCACGCCATCGGCATCACCGAGGATGATATCGCCCGGAGAGACATGGATTTTGCCGCAGGCGATCGGCACGTTGATCTCACCCGGTCCGTCTTTAAAGGGGCCACCCGGCGTGACTCCGGCTGCGTAGATCGGGAAATCCATGCGTGATAATCCGTCGATGTCGCGCACCGGGCCATCCAGCACAATCCCTTCCATGCCGCGCTGCTTCGCATAGGTCGCCATGACTTCACCCATCAGCGACTGGCTGCGATCGCCTTCGTTCGACAGAATAATCACATCGTTGCGCCCGGCGATATCCAGCGCTTTGTGCAGCATCAGGTTGTCGCCTGAACGGGCTTTCACCGTCACTGCCAGACCACACATAATCGGTTGTTGTGGGGCCGTTTTCAGGCTGATCTCCGCTGACAGGGCAGGCAGGCGGCTCATACAATCCGCGACCACGGCAGCTGGCAGGGTGCGGAAGGTTTCCAGCAGCGGTTCAGCATCAGCCGGGCGACGTAAATAAATGCGGTTTCCTGCGGTCATGTTATCTCCTTTCAGGGTTTGCCTGAGTTAAGCGGGTAAGGTCCTGGGCGGCACGTTCTTCACGGGTGAACGCGCCAGCAAGTGGGGTGCCATCGACGGTGTCGTAGTGACGCAGCGCCTGCGGTTTTAACCAGCGCTGCACGCGCGACGGCATATCAAAGCCAATCAACAACATCACCACGAAGGTCAGGCCAAACGACAGGCCGCCAAGCGCGCTACCCAGTGAGGCGTGCTGCGCGATGAGCGCACCCAGCACCGGCGCGAGTGCACCGCCGAGTGAGCCGATGTTGTAGATAAAGCTGAGGTTGGCTGCGCGCTGCTCGGTATCGAAGTAGCCGCTGATCATCTTCGCCAGCAGGCCGCCGACGCCCTGGCTGAACAGTTGTTGCAGGAAGATCAGCAGGCACAGTAACCAGACGCTGGAGCCGTTGAGCATAAATACCGGGATGATGATCATCTGGGCGATCAGCAGACTCAGTACATAGGTTTTGCGCGTACCGATGCGATCGGCGGCGATCCCCGCCACGCAGCAGCCAAGGCCCATGCCGAAGCGGCTAAAGGAGAACACCAGCGCGACCACTTCTGGCGAGTAGTGCAACTCGGTTTTCAGGTAAGTAGGCAGCAGCGCGTGGATCGGCCAGCCGTAAAGAAACACGCAGACGATAGTGACGGTGAGCATCAGGCTGGTGGGCCAGCGCTCGCCGCCGCTCTGCACCAGAAAACGGATAAAGATTGCCGCGATGATCACCGCCAGCACGCCGGTCACCACCCCGGAGGTCTGGTGGTCGAAGCAGAAGTAGAGGGACACGGCGGCGGCCAATCCCAGCAGCAGGTTGAGGGTGTTACGTAAGCGGTTTGGCCCACGAAACAGCGTGTCGATCATGGTTTCTGCCGGTTTGGCAGCTTTGGCTTTGGCCGCCGCCCACTCTTCGGCTTCCGGAATGGCGCGGCGCAGCCACAGGGCATAAAACACCGGGATAATGCCGAGGTAAAACAGCGAGCGCCAACCCCACAGCGGAACCACCCAGCTATACGCCAGCACCGACAAAATGGCCCCCGCAGAAAAGCCGGAATTGAGGAAGGCGCTGGCTTTATTGCGCATATCTTTCGGCCAGGTTTCGATGGCATAGGCAGAACTGGTGCCATATTCACCGGCCATGCCGATTCCGACCAACACGCGGGCAATAAACATCCAGGTATAATTGGGTGCGATACCGCAGGCGAACGTGCCACCGGCAAATAATATAATGCTGGTGATCATCGCACTTTTACGGCCATATTTATCGCCCATAGCACCGAGTGCCAATCCACCAAACCAACGCAAAATAAATGCGGCAGAAATTAACGCCGCCGCTTCCGCCGTGGTGACATTAAATTCCGCCATTATTTCGGTCAGGACTAAGGTAATAATGACGAAGTCAAAACCGTCCAGCATATAACCCATCCATGCGGCCCAGAATGCCTTCCATTGCTGGCGATTCAGCCGTTTATACCAGGGTAATAGCGTCGTTTCTTCAGGCATGGCTGACTCCTGATGTTATTTATAGGGTAAGGGAAATAAGGGGCGTGCGGGCACGTCCGGTTCAGGGTATTTATTTTTCTGTTTGATGAAGCCTACCGGATAAATAGCGTGTTACGGATGTTGTGTTACGGCTAACGGTGGAGTGATCACGAAATAAAAATCAGGGTTGATTTAACTCAATGATAAATAAATTTATTGGATTTTATTATGGGGGAATAAATTTATTGTATGGTCCTCTGCTATCATCAGTGAAAAGAAACGGAGCCGGGTCACATTTATCCCGATTTCAGCTTGCCGTGTGATGCCAGGCATTTATGATGGAGCGGATTGTTACTGTGTTCCTCCACACAGGCAAAACCTGACAGCTCGCTTCGCGGGAGGTCAGGTTTTTTCGTTTTCAGGGTGCCAAATGAAGATTGCGAAAATACTTAATAATAATGTGGCCATCGTGCTGGGCGAGCAGGGCCAGGAACAGGTGGTGATGGGACGCGGGTTAGCGTTCAACAAGCGCATTGGCGATCCGTTGGATGCGCAGTTGATCGAAAAAGTGTTTGCGTTGCAAAACCATACGCTGACCAATCGCCTGAGCGAACTGCTGTCGGAGATCCCGATCGAGGTGATCACCACCACCGAATTGATCATCGCGCGTGCCAGGGAGCAACTGGGATCGAAATTGCATGAAAGTCTGTCGATCGCGCTATGCGATCACTGCAACTTTGCGATTGAACGACATCGGCAAAATTTGCCGATCCGCAATGTGTTGATCTGGGAGATCAAAACGCTCTATCCCAACGAGTACGCGCTGGGGCTGGAGGCACTGGCGATCATTGAGAAACGCTTCGGTGAACGTCTGCCAGAGGATGAGGCCGGTTTTATCGCCATGCATCTGGTGAATGCCCAGCTTGATAACGATATGTCAGATGTCGCGCATATCACGCGGTTTATGCAGGATATTTTGCAGATTGTGAAGTATCGCCTGCAACTCGATTATCGCGTTGAAAGCCTGAGCTATAACCGCTTTGTTAACCATCTGAAATTTTTCGCGCAACGTATGCTGGGTAAACGCGGCGTGTGCAGCGAGGATGAATCGCTCCATGATGTGGTGCGCGACAAGTACCCGGAAGCGTACCAGTGCACCATCAAGGTTGATCAGCATATTCAGCAGAAATACCACTATGCCTTGTCGAATGAGGAGCGGATGTTTCTCACCATCCATATCGAGCGGGTGCGTAAAGAGACGCGGGCGTTGCAAATCGGGGACGATGAAGCCTGATCCGTAGCGGCGCGATTTATCACGCGTCTTTTAAAACAGGCGCGATAAATCGCGCCGCTACGAGGTGCTTTACTTCAGTGAAGCACCGTGGCTGCCAATCACTTCCTGATACCAGAAGAAACTTTTCTTACGTGAGCGCACCAGCGTACCGTTGCCGTTATCATCGCGATCGACGTAGATAAAGCCGTAGCGTTTGGAGAACTCTGCTTTTGAAGCGCTGACCAGATCGATCGGTCCCCAGCAGGTGTAGCCCATCACTTCCACGCCGTCCTCAATCGCTTCACGCACCTGCACCAGATGGTCATTGAGATACTGAATGCGGTAGTCGTCGTTGATGCTGCCATCGGCTTCGACCTTGTCTTTCGCGCCAAGACCGTTCTCCACGATAAACAGGGGTTTCTGGTAGCGGTCGTACAGCAGGTTCATCAGGATACGCAGCCCTTCCGGGTCAATCTGCCATCCCCAGTCGGAACTGGCGAGATGCGGGTTTGGCACCATCGACAGAATGTTGCCGCGCGCTTTCTGATTCTCTTCTTCATTGGTGGTGACGCAACCGGTCATGTAGTAGCTGAAGGAGATGTAATCGATGGTGTTTTGCAGGTCGCGTTTGTCCTGATCGGTAATGTTGATCTGGATCTGACGGTCGGCAAAGAAGCGTTTCATATAGGCCGGGTAGTAGCCACGTACCTGCACATCACCGAAGAACAGCCATTCACGGTTCTGCTGCATGGTTTCCATCACATCCGCCGGGCGGCAGCTGAGCGGGTAGAGCAGCGCGCCGAGCAGCATGTTACCGATTTTGCCGTCTTTAACGATTTCATGGCAGGCTTTGACCGCACGGCCACTGGCGACCAGTTGATGATGGATGGCCTGATAAATCGCCTGCTGGTCACTCTCTTCCGGCAGACCGACGCCGGTAAAGGGCGCGTGCAGCGACATATTGATTTCATTGAACGTCAGCCACAGTTTCACCTTGTGCTGGAAACGGGTGAATACCGCGCGTGCGTAACGCTCGAAGCAGTCGATAGTGGTGCGGCTGCCCCAGCCGCCGTATTTTTTGATCAGCCCGTACGGCATTTCATAATGCGACAGCGTGACCAGCGGCTGAATGTTGTATTTCGCCATCTCGTCGAACAGGCGATCGTAAAAGGCCAGCCCTTCTTCGTTTGGCTCGGCTTCGTCGCCCTGTGGGAAGATGCGCGTCCAGGCAATTGAAGTACGCAGCACGGTGAAGCCCATTTCGGCGAACAGTTTGATGTCTTCCGGGAAGCGGTGGTAGAAATCAATCGCGGTGTCTTTGATACCGAAATCACCGGCGTGGCGTTCAACGCGATCGCCAAAAATGCCTTTCGGTTGCAGATCGGAGGTGGATAAGCCTTTGCCACCGGTCTGATACGCGCCTTCTACCTGGTTGGCGGCTACGGCACCGCCCCATAAAAATCCATCCGGGAAACGTAAGGTCATCTTGTAACTCCTCAATTATTTCACCGCACTGAGCAACGGCGCACAGGCCGTTACCGTTGACGGTTGCAGGGATAAAACATCAATAAATTCATCGCTGTTGCTGACCACCACCGGGGTGGTGAGATCGTATCCGGCCGCCTGAATGGCGCTCAGGTCGAACTCCAGCAGCAGATCGCCCACTTTCACCACATCATCGACGGCGACGTGTGGCGTGAAAAATTTGCCGTCCAGTTTGACGGTGTCGAGACCGACATGAATCAAGACTTCCGCACCGTCGTCTGCGGTCAATCCAATGGCGTGGTGGGTGCGGAAAAATGATGACACCACACCATCAATCGGCGACACCACGCGGCCATTATCCGGCACAATTGCCACACCTTTGCCCAGCAGGCCGCTGGCGAAGGTTTCATCTTTGATCGAATCCAGCGCCATTACCTTGCCCGAGATCGGGCTAAACACGGTTTGCTTGCGTACCGGCGAGGCGTCGCCTGCCGCAGTCGGGGCGGTTTCCACTAACGGGGCGGGAGTGGGCAGGCCAAACAGCCAGGTGGCGACGGTGGCGAACAGCAATGCCACGATGGCACCGGCAAAAGAGGCGTAGACGCTGGCGTCGATGCCGCTGGGCGGCACCACCTGAATAAAGGTGAAGATGCTGGGGAAACCAAACGAATAAATGGTGGTATGCCAGAAACCAAGGATTGCAGCACCCAGTGCGCCACCGATGCAGCCAAAGATAAAGGGACGACGGTTGGGTAAGGTGATGCCGTACACCGCCGGTTCGGTGATGCCGAAGATGCTGGCGCTAAAGGCAGAACCGGCCATCGCCTTCACTTTGGCTTCATGGGTACGCAGCATCACGCCGAGGGTGGCGCCAGCCTGGCCGAGCACTGCTGGCATCAGCAGCGGCAGCAGGGTGTCGTGGCCGAAGTTAGTGAGGTTATTCAGCATGATCGGTACCAGCCCCCAGTGCAGACCGAAGATCACGCACACCTGCCAGATGGCCCCCATCACCGCACCGGCGATGGTCGGGCTGAGGCTGTAAATCCACAGATACCCCTCCGCCAGCATGCGGCTCAGCCAGGTGGCAGCCGGACCGATGGCGAGGAAGGTCAGGGGCACGGTGATAATCAGGCACAGCAGCGGGGTGGTGAAGTTACGCACCGCGCCAGGAGAACGCGGATGTACCACCCGTTCAACCAGGCTGGCAACCCAGGAGGCAAAGATAATCGGGATCACGGATGAGCTGTAGTTGATGATCTCCAGCGGGATGCCGAAAAAGCGCAGATTCTCGCCCTGCTGCTGCTGTTCCAGCGCGGTGAGGATCAGCGGATGGACCAGCGCAGCGGCGATAGCCATGCCGACAAACGGGTTGCCGCCAAACTTTTTGCTGGCGCTGTAGCCAAGCAGGATCGGCAGGAAATAAAACAGGCCATCGCTGGCGACAAACAGCAGTTTGTAGCTGCCGCTCTCCTGATGCATGACGCCCAGCACCAGCGCCAGCGCCAGCAGTCCTTTGATAATACCGGAGGCGATCATCACGCCGATAAACGGGGTGAAGATGCCGGAAACCAGATCGATAAAGCGGGCGAACAGCGTTTGTTTGGGGGCATCGGCACGGTCGCTGTTGTCGTTCTCCAAACCGTGACGACTGGCTACCTGCTGATATACCTCGCCAACGTGGTTGCCAATCACCACCTGATACTGGCCGCCGCTCTCCACCACCATGATGATGCCGGGATTATTCTTCAACGCCGCGGTTTGAGCTTTACCCGGCTGCTTGAGTTTAAAGCGTAAGCGTGTGGCGCAGTGGATCACGCTGATGATGTTGGCTTTACCGCCGACACCTTCGACAATTTCGTCGGCCAGTTCCTGATATGGCATACCTACTCCCGCTGATAATCGCTGTTGTTCTCGGGTTGTCCCGGATTGGAGGCAAAAAAAAACCTAAATCGCACCGCGCTCGAAAACTGAATGCGGTGCGATTTAGGTTTTGCCTGATTTGCAGTAACAATCCTGAATCGCGCCCATCTTCAGCAATCAACGGCAGACTGGCAAGAGGGGAAAGGGAGAAAGTGTGAGCCGAGTCAAAAATCCCGCTGTTACGGGGCGGGCGGAGGGGCAGTGGTTTGCCCCGCCAGGGCTTCTTCGTTCTGCATCAGGGCGAAAAACGACTCCAGTTCACGCAGCATCATTGAGGCGGCAATCGATAGCTGACGCTGCGGGGCGACGCACAGCGACAGGGTAAACGGCTTCAGCATGCCATCTATCAGCGGGATAAATTTCAGTTCACCACGGCGGTATTCATCCACAATATCCAGCCAACACATCAGGCTGATGCCCACGTCATCGCGAACCAGCGAACGCAGCATATGGATATTGTTGGTGCGGCCTACCTCATTCAGGGTGATGCCGGAGCTGTTGATCAGGGCCTCAAGCGGCTCTGCCAGCATCAGGGGGGCGGCGGGAACGATAAACGGCCAGGATTCACAATGGCTGAAGCGGATAGTTTCCAGCTTGGCCAGCGGGTGTTGGCTGCTGACCACAATACCCAGGCGTAAATCCGCAAACGACTTCACCAGCAGCTCGCGCGAGCTTTGTGGATTGAGCATGATGCCAAAATCGGCGTCGCCATTGGTCAGCGCGTTAGCGATATGGATGTTGCTCATGGTGGTGAGCGTAAAGGAGATACCGGGATACTCGGTGCGAATGCGTTGCAGAATGGCTGAGAAAAAGCCGCGGTTGATGGCATCAATGGTGGCGATATGCACATGACCGTGACGCAGGCCGCGCAGATCATCGAGCTGGGTACAGACGCGACCAAACTCACGCTGCCAGTTCCTGGCGGCGTTCAGCAAAATTTCCCCGGCTGCGGTCATACGTAATCCTGATGGATGACGTTCAAACAGCGGCATATCCAGCTGCTGTTCCACCCGCAAAATCTGTCGATCGATGGAGGATGCCGAGACATGCAGCGTCTCGGAAGCCTTGCGCAGTGAACCCTGGCGGGCCACCTCGGTGAAGTAGATCAGAAACCGGGAGAAGGCGAACATAGCGGGTGCTCTCTTTTTTGCAACGCATCGTGCGAATTAAACAGATGGACGCTTACACACAGGCAAAATAATAATCGCAATCACGATAAAAACAAGACTACGCGCGGCCTCCCGGCTGATGACGTGTCCGTCGTATGCAGGATTATTATGAAGCAGGCAGAGAATCTGGCTGTCACCGTCATCGCAAAGCAGTTCAACGGTGCTGGCAATGTATTACTGACCCTGGCGTCTGCCAGCGGCCACCCACTACCGGTGTTTACCCCCGGTGCCCATATTGATGTGACCATTCCCGACTGTGGCAAGCGGCAGTATTCGCTGTGCTCGGCCGCCGGGGAGGCACACTATCAAGTTTGCGTCCGTCTCGATCAGGCATCGGGCGGCGGCTCTCGCTGGCTACACCATCAGGTGCAGACGGGGACGTGTTTAACCATCTCCGCACCACGCAACCATTTTCCGCTGCCGGAAGCGCCGCGTACGTTGCTGTTTGCGGCGGGTATCGGGCTGACGCCGTTGCTGGTGATGGCTGAGCAACTGGCGGCGCAGAATGCCGAGTTCACGCTGCATCTGTTTCTTAAACGTCACGATGAGCTGCCGTTCAGTGCGCGTCTGGACCAGCTTGGCTCGCGGGTGGTGCTGCATTACAGCAGCGAGGGCGATAGCCTGCGCCAGCGAGTACCGGAAGACCTCAAAGTAGCGCACAACAGCGTGCTGGTGAGCTGTGGACCGGCGGGTTTTATGGATCATCTGCATCAACTGGCGCAGCAACATGGCTGGCGTGACGATCAACTGCATAGCGAAAAATTCAAACCTGATGTCACCACGCAATCGATTGCTGGCGACGTGTTCACGGTAGAAATCGCCTCCAGCGGTGCGCGTTACACCATCAATGCCGATGAAAGCATTGCTGAAGTGCTGGAGCGCGCAGGGATCGACATCGAACTCTCCTGCGAGCAGGGCATGTGCGGAGCCTGTATTACCGGCGTGCTGAGCGGTGAGCCGGATCATCGCGATGAAGTGTTGAGTAAGAAAGAGCGCGCGGCGAATGACTGCGTCGTGCTGTGCTGCTCACGCGCCCGTTCCCCGTTACTGGTACTTGACCTGTGAACGCGTATCCAGGCGCGACAGGCGCGCGTTTACCCCGCTGGCTGCTCCCGCAGGACTGGCCGATGCATGGCGATCATCCAGTGCTGGCGACGCTACATTTTCGCGAAGATGGCACCCATATCGAGCCAGATCGTGACGTTAGCGGCTATCTGGCGCTGAGCGGCGCGCTGGTGCTGCCGCCGTTGATTGAACCTCACGCCCATCTCGATAAAACCTTCACCGTGCAGCGCAGCCCGGCGTTGCAACCGGGCCTGCTGGCGGCGATTGCTGCGATGCATCAGGACCGGGCGCGCTGGAGCGCGGACGATCTGCGCCAACGCGCCCGCCAGGCGCTGAACTGGGCGGTGGAGGCTGGCGTGGGCCTGCTGCGTACCCATATCGACTGGTTCTCAGCCGATGCGCCACTGGCGTGGCAGATCGTGGGCGAAATGCAGCATCCGCTGTGCACCCTCGAACGGGTGGCGTTGGCCCCGCTGACCTTTTTTGCCGATGCCGACCAGGCGGAACATATTGCCGCCCAGGTCGCTGCCAGCGGTGCGTTGCTTGGCGGTTTTATTCACAGCAGCAACTGGGATGCGCAGGCATTTACCCATCTGTTACAGGCGGCAGAACGCTGGCGGCTGGATATTGATCTGCATATCGACGAAGAACTGAGCCACGACGCGCAAGGGTTGCGCTGGCTGGCGCGTTATTTGCAACACCATCCGTTTAGCGGACGTATTACCTGTAGCCACGGTTGTGCGCTGGCGCAGCAGGAGGACGGCGAGGCGATCCTCGATGTGCTGGCGCAACACCGCGTCACCCTGATTGCGCTGCCGCTGACCAACCTGTTGTTACAGGACGCGGTGCCGGGACGCACCCCGCGCCAGCGCGGTTTAACCCTGATTAAAGAGGCGCAAACGCGTGGTATGCCGGTGTTGCTGGGAGCGGATAACGTGCAGGACGCGTTCTGTCCGGTCGGCAGCTACGACCCACTCGATACACTGTTTAGCGGGTTACTGAGTGCGCAACTGGGCGCGGCTTTTGATGAAGCATCGGCCCTGATTTGCCAGCGTGCGGCGTTACATGACGGTGCAACTCTGCTGGCTAACGATTTTGTCATTTTCCCTGCTGCCGAAGCGGCAAGCTGGCCACTGCGCAGCCGCCACCGCTATCGGTTGAAACAGGGGATCTGTTATGGAGAGTTCACCAATGACGCTTGAAGCTGGGGCGGGTAAACCGCTGGCGAAGTATGCCGCGTGGCGACGCGCGGGCGATTTTATCTTTCTCTCCGGCATCATCCCGGTGAATCCACAAACCGCGCTGATTGTGCGCGGTTACGACGATATCCCCGCCGAGGCGCAGCAACTGTTGGGGCGTACCGGCGAGTTTTCCACCGATATCAAAGAAGGGCCAATTCTGGCGCAGAGCTGGTACGTGCTGGAGAGCATCCGCACCACCATCGAGAGCGCAGGCGGCCAGATGAGCGATGTGATCAAGCTGGTGCAGTACTTCCGCAATCTGGACCACTTTCCTCACTACAGTCGGGTGCGCAAGTTGTTTTACCCCGATACGCCACCGGTTTCTACCGTGGTACAGGTCAGCGAAATGCTGCCCAGCCCGGATGTCTTAATTGAAGTTGAAGCGACGGCGTGGTTGCCGCAATAACACGAGGAAGCGAGATGTTACATGGTTATATTCCGGCAAACCGCTTTTTGCCGTATCTGAGCTGGACCGATATCGCCACGCTGGAAGACAAAGCCAACACGGTGATCGTTCTGCCGACCGGGGCGATTGAGCAGCATGGCCCGCATCTGCCGTGCGCGGTGGACAGCGTGATCTCCTCCGGGGTAGTCGGCCATGCACTGGCGCGTTTACCGGCAGAAATCCCGGCCTACGCCATTCCGCCCATCACCTATGGCAAATCGGATGAGCATCTGCATTTCCCCGGCACCCTGACGCTGACCGGTGAGACGCTGCTGCACACCATTCTGGAGATTGGCGAATCGCTGTACCGCGCCGGTTTCCGTAAGTTACTGATGGTAAACGGTCATGGCGGTCAACCGCAGCCATTGCAGATGGCGATGCGTGAACTGCGTCTGCGCCACGGCGACATGATCATCATCATGCAGGACACTTTCAAAGTACCGAACTGCGCCGAAAGTTTTATGGACGAGAAAGAGCGTCAGATGGCGATGCACGCCGGTCATGCCGAAACCGCCCTGATGCTGGCGCTGGCACCTGATACGGTGCAGATGGAGAAAGCCGTCGCCAACTATCCACCGGCGTTCCCGTGCCCGACACTCTCCAGCACCCGCCCGATGGCGGCCTGGGCTTCGTATGATTTCGGCCCCAGCGGCGTGATTGGCGATCCGTTGCCTTCCACTCCAGAGCAGGGCGCGGCGATCCTTGAGTCGCTGGCTATCAGTTGGGCGCAGGTGATCACCGAAGTGCACCAAATGACCTGGGTAACCCGTGCCGAACCGGCGTGGGGCAAAGGGCAGTGGCAGGGCAAAGTTTTAGACCAAAACGACGCAGCATCATTATTACAACCGCGCTAATTCGGGGATCGGCTATGAAAAAAACATTGAGCATTGTCGCCGCGCTTGCTGTGGCACTGTCGGCACCAGGTATGGCCGCCGAGAAATTTACCTTTATGACCAACTGGTATGCTCAGGCCGAGCATGGCGGTTTTTATCAGGCTCAGGCGCAAAATCTGTACCGCGATGCCGGGCTGGATGTCACCATTAAAATGGGCGGCCCGCAGGTGCACACCATGCAGCTGATGGCTGCTGGTCAGGCTGACTGCATCATCAGCGATAACATGCAGGCGCTGGAGTCCTGGCAGCAGGGCGTGGAAGCGGTACCGGTTGCCACCACCTTCCAGCACTCGGCGATTGTGTTTATTACCCACCCGGATGTGAAAAGTCAGGCTGATTTGCAGGGGAAAACTTTCCTGTTAGCCGCAGAAGCCTATACCTCGTACTGGCCGTGGGCGCAGAGCGCACTCAACCTGAAAAACGCGCGTGTACGTCCTTATACCTTTAGCGTGCAGCCATTCCTCGCGGATAAAACGTTGGTGCAGCAGGGCTACGTGACCTCCGAACCGTTCGCGGTGCAGAAGGCCGGTGCACAGGCCAATGTTTACCCCATCAGCGACTGGGGCTACCCGCCGTATGGCAACAGCATCGTTTGTATGAAATCGACCATCGAAAAACGTCCGCAGGCGGTTGCAGCCTTCGTCAAAGCCTCAATGCAGGGCTGGAAAAACTACCTGGAGAATCCGGCTGCGGGCAACGTGCTGATTAAGAAAGAAAACCCGCAGATGACCGACGATCAGATTGCCTTCAGCATCGCGCAGATGAAGAAGTATCAGATGCTGACCGGCGGCGATGCGCAGACCGGGGGTATCGGCATCATGACCGTACCGCGCCTGAAGCAGACCTGGCAACTGCTGGTGGACAACAAGCTGATCGACCCGGCGAAAGTACCGTTTGACGGCAGCTACACCCTGAAATTCATTCAAGACGTGAAGGTTATGCCATGAATGCCGCCAGCCGACTGACCCTGATGAGCAATGATGCGCAAGCGGTGCCGCTACATGCGGCCTCTCCGGCGATTGAAGTGCTCTCCGCTGAGAAAATTTACCCGAACGGTACGCGTGCCTTGCTGCCGGTGGACCTGACGATTCGCCAGGGCGAATTTGTCTCGCTGCTCGGTCCGTCTGGCTGTGGCAAAAGTACCTTGCTGAAAATGATCGCCGGGCTGATTGAGCCGAGCGATGGCAAGTTGATGCTGTTTCGGCGCGATCGCCGGGAAAAACAGCGCGATCTGCCGTTATCGTTCGTGTTTCAGGAGGCGACGCTGATGCCGTGGAGCAGCGTGCACAAGAATGTGCGCCTGCCGCTCGACTTAGCCGGCGTGCCGCGTGCCGAAGCCGACACCCGCGTGCGGGAGATCCTTGAACTGGTCGGTCTGGGGCAGTTTGGTCATGTGCTGCCGCGCGAGTTGTCCGGCGGGATGCAGATGCGTGTGTCGATTGCGCGTGGTCTGGTGACGCGGCCCAAGGTGTTGCTGATGGATGAACCCTTCGGCGCACTGGATGAGATCACCCGTAACAAGCTGGATAGCGACCTGCTGCAACTGTGGCAGGAGCAGAAGCTGACGGTGGTGTTTGTCACTCACTCGATTCAGGAAGCGGTGTTCCTGTCGCAGCGGGTGATCATGATGGCCGCCAGACCCGGGCGCGTGGTGGATGATATCAGCATTGATGCGCCGTTCCCGCGTGATGATGAGTTCCGTGTCAGCCAGCAGTTTACGCAGTATGCACAGCAGTTGCAGCGCGGTCTGTTTGCCGCCAGTCAGGAGAGCAAATAATGAAGAAGCCCTTAGCCGCGCAGCGTAAGTTTCAGCAGTGGCTGTTCCCGGCGCTGTTCGCCATCGTACTGTTGTTGCTGTGGCAGTTTCTGGTGACCTCGCTGAAGGTGCCCGCCTTTCTGGTGCCGTCGCCGGTGGTAGTGGCGCAGAGCCTGGTGCAGAACTTCCCGACGCTGTTTATGTCCTTGCTTTACACCCTGAAAATCACCGTGATCTCCTTTGTGGTGGCGATTGTGATTGGCTCCATCGTGGCGTTTTTGCTGGTGCAGAACCGCTTTATCGAAAGCGCGTTGTTTCCTTACATCGTGTTTTTACAGGTAACGCCGATTGTGGCGATTGCGCCGCTGATCATCATCTGGGTGAAAGACACCACCATGTCGCTGGTGGTGTGTGCCACGCTGATGGCGGTATTTCCCATTATCTCCAACACCACCCAGGGACTGCGTAGCGTCTCGCCGGGGTTGCTGAGTTATTTCAAACTGAACCATGCGTCGCGTTTGCAGATTCTGCTGCGCCTGCGCATTCCTTCGGCGTTGCCGTACTTCTTTGGCGCGCTGCGTATCTCCAGCGGCTTGTCGCTGATTGGCGCGGTGGTGGCGGAGTTTGTTGCTGGCACCGGTGGCACCGATACCGGGCTGGCGTACCAGATTTTGCAGGCCGGTTATCAGCTCAATATTCCGCTGATGTTTGCCGCGCTGCTGCTGATTTCTCTGGCGGGTTTCCTGCTGTTTGCCCTGATGTCGTGGCTGACGCGCCGCGTATTGGCGGCCTGGCATGAGAGCGAACTTAGCCCGACCTGATACCTCAACTACAGGAAAGAAAGATGTCTGATTCCGATCGTCAGTCTGCACTGGCGGCGCTGGTTGCGGCGTTGCCTGAACTTGACTGGATTAAAGAAGCGCCGAAGGTCAAACGCCTGTCGCGCGATTTTCACTGGTTCAGCCCGGTGCTGAAACCGCAACTGGAAGAGAAGTTCGCCGAGCTGGCGGTGCGCCCGCGCGATGAGCAGGAGTTGGCGGCGGTGGTGGCGGCCTGTACTGCCCGCCGCATCCCGCTGAATCTGCGGGGTGGTGGCACCGGCAACTACGGTCAGCTGATTCCGCTTAACGGTGGGTTGATGGTCGATATGACCAAACTCAACGCCGTGGTGAGCATGGGGCAAGGCACGGTCTGTGCGCAGGCCGGGATTCGCCTCGGTGATCTGGAAGCCCATACCCGGCCGCTCGGTTGGGAGCTGCGTTGTATGCCGTCCACCTGGAAGCTGGCGACTCTTGGCGGTCTGTTTGGCGGCGGTTTTGGTGGCGTGGGTTCCATCAACTATGGCCCGCTGGCAGCACCTGGCAATGTGTTGTCGGTGAAGCTGATGACCATGGAAGAGACGCCGCGCATCCTGACGCTTCAGGCACCGGACGCCTTGCTGCTGCACCACGCTTACGGCAGTAACGGCATCGTGCTGGAAATCGAGCTGGCGCTGGCTCCGCGTCATGACTGGATCGAACGTCTCGACACCTTTACCAGTTTTCCGGCGGCGATGGCCTTTGCTGATGCCCTGGCAAAATCGCCGGGGCTGGTGAAGCGTCAGGTGGCGGTGATGGCTGCGCCGGTACTGGATTACTTCACCGATCTTGCTGACGCGGAGGTGGCGGGACAACACGGCGTGATTTCGGTGGTCGGCGTGGAGAGCGACCGTCTGCTGCCATCATTGCTGACGCAGCATGGTGGCCGCAGCGCGCTGCACTTTGCCGAGGGTGAGAACCACGGCCATTCGCTGATTGAATATTGCTGGAACCACACCACGCTTCAGGCGCTGAAAGTGGATAAAACCCTGACCTACCTGCAAACCGCCTATGCAGCGGAAAATTATCATCAGCAGGCGTTGGCGATGGAAGCGCAATTATCAGATGAAGTGATGTCGCATATTGAATTTCTGCGCGATATGAACGGCACCTTAACCTGTAGCGGCCTGCCGCTGGTGCGTTTTAGCGATGAAGATCGCCTGAATGATATTATGCAAATTTACCGTGATAACGGTGTGAAAATAAATAACCCGCACGTTATTCATATTGAAGATGGTAAACAGGGCATGGTGCGGGCGGATGTTGTTGCTATGAAACGCGCCTGCGATCCGTATAATTTACTTAATCCCGGCAAATTACGTGGCTGGGAAGTGCGCGATACATTGCCGGATGTGAAAATAACCGGTGTAAATAATTAATCAATAATAAAACTTTTTTACAGCAAAGCGAGCCACCACCGCACATTTATTGTGCGGGTGGCCATGCTTTGCTCTTTTAAAAAGTGACGAGGCTTGGGACTATGCAATTAAAAACACTGAGTGGTGCGTGTCTTGCTGCGCTGTTTTTCCCGCTTGCTCCGGCTGCACTGGCGGCAACACAGAGCAATATCAGCGATTGTCAGTACGGTGCGAGTGGCGTAAATAGTTTTACCGATATCTTCACCTGTGGCACCGTGAGCGGTAGTTTGCGTACGCTGTATTATTCGACGCATAACGCTTATTTCTCCAAAGGGTTTAATCAGGATACCGTGAGCTACGGTGGCAGCATCAAATATGAAACCGCGCCGTTTTATGGTTTCCGTGCTGGCGTCAGCGGTATTTTCCTGCGTGGTATCGATCATCCGGATGAAGCAAATACCATCAGCGATATTGGCGATAATCAAACCAACGTCGGTGAAGCTTATTTAAGCTGGCAGCAGGATGATTTTAAAATAACGGCCGGTGATCAACGAATCAATATTCCTTTTGTCGGTGATTACGACTGGCGTATTACGCCAATTCTGTTCCGTGGCGTTGATGCGAATTACGGCGACAGCACCAATTATCTGCATGCCACTAAAGTCTGGCGTTATAAACCGTGGGGTGACGATCAGTTCCTTAATACCACGGCGTATACCGATGTTGATGAACGCACCAACGGCATGTGGGCGTTGGGCGGTGGTCGCGGCACGCAGTGGGACGGTAAAAAACTCACCGGCCAGTTGTGGTATCAGGAGTACGCCGATTACACCCGTCTGGTGTATGGCGAGAGTCATTTGCAATGGCAGGATACGCTGTTCCAGCCGGACCTGGGCGTGCAGTTTATTCGTGGCACCAGCCTTGGCAAAGCGCTCGCCGGTGAAGTCAACAGTACCTCTTACGGTGCTCAACTGGCGCTGACCTTTACCCCAGCCCTGAGCTGGAAACTGGGTTATGACCACATTGCCGCCAGCGGCAATAGCTGGAACAACGGTTCGTTGGTCACCCCATACGCGCACAACACCTCGTCCGGTCCTTACTTTGCGCAGCCGTTCTTTACCAGTACCCAGGATCTCGGCAGCGGCAACGCCTATATGACCAACCTGAACTATGTAATGAATGAAAACCTGTCGCTCGGGACGCAGTATTCATTTATGGATCTGAAACCGTCACCGGCGTCGGCCAGCATCAACCAGTCGGAATATCTGGTGTATTTCACCTGGAGTTTCAGTGGCGTGCTGAAGGGCCTGAGCCTGACCGATTTCGCCGGGGTGCAGACATCCCCGCTGTATGATTCTCACTTCTGGCAGAACCGTTTAAGCCTGCAATACGATTTTTAAATCCTCGGGGGGCTTTGCGGCCTCCCGTTTTATTTTCGTAGCGGCGCGATTTATCGCGCTTTTTTTGGCAGCGGAGGTAAATCGCGCGATAAATCGCGCCGCTACGTCAGGGTTGTCATTGGTAATTAATATCTCACCCTTCTCCCCATTCCGGCCGTCAGCAGCAAGCTGCCCGCCATCGCCAGCGTTTCATCCTTTTCCGGTTCACGCAGATCAGCCAAAAAACCGGCTGCCCACCCGTGGCAATCCTGACGGTGGATGCCTTTCATCAACCGTGCATGGCGATTCTGACGTTCACTGAGCGGAATTCGCAACGCGGTATGGATGGCGTCGGCGATGGCATCCGGGTCATAAGGATTGACGATCAACGCGCCATCCATATGTTCCGACGCCCCGGCAAACTGCGACAGGATCAGCACGCCAGGGTTGACCGGATCCTGCACCGCCACATACATCTTTGCCATCAGGCTCATACCTGCCATCAGTGGCGTCACCAGCGCGACGCGGGATGCGCGATAAATGCCTGCCTGCTCCTCACGGCTGTATGATTTGGTCAGATAACTGACGGGGCACCACTCCAGCGTGCCATGTACGCCGTTCATCTCGCCACAGATGCTCTCGAGGTCATGGCTTAACCCGGCGGTGCGTGGCGCATAACCGGCCAATGGCGAGGCCAGTTGTAACAACATCATGTTGCCGACGTAATCCGGATGGTTGCGTAGCAGGACCTCAACGGCGCTGATGCGGTAAGGCAGACCGGCGCTATCGTCGAGGTGCCCTCCGCTGAGGATCGTGTTTTGCGGCAGCGTGGCGCGACACTGTTCTTCCATATAACTGCAACTGTTGCTGGCTAACAGGCAGTGCGCATCTTCCAGATCGATCCCGACCGGATAGACACCGGTTCTGAGCAGGTGACCGTGAATGCGAAACAGCGTGCCACCGAGACGTTCGCAACGAAATGCGCTCTCCACCCACAGCAGAAAGTTGTTCATGTCCTGGCTGGTCTGAAAACCAATCAGATCGCAACACAGCAACGACTCAGCCAGCCATTGCCAGTCCGGGATGGCGGTAAATCCCTGACCGGCGGGAAACGGTTGATGGAAGAACAGGCCGATACGGTTGGTCAAACCGGCGTCACGCATCAGCCTGACGCTGGGTATCAGGTGATAGTCCTGGATCCAGATGACATCGTCAGGCATCGCGTATTCGGCAATCGCTCGGGCGTAAGCCTCATTGAATTTCCGATATTGACTCAGGTCATCCTGACTGAAGCGCGCCAGATCCGGGCGTTGATGGAACATCGGCCACAGGCCCTGGTGAACATAGTTTTGGTAACCCTGTTCCCGTTCACCTCGGGTGAGCGGAAAGGTGAGGGTGTCAAATTTATGCCCCTGGCGGAAGGTCAGGGGACGTGGCATATCTGCTGCGAGGGCATTAGTTTTGCCATCCCAACTTACCCAAAGCCCACCATTGCGCGACAGAATGCTTTCATACAGGGCGGATAACGTCGAAGCCCGGGACAGATTGTGCGAAACCAGAATTAAGCCTGACATAGCATTTTCCCTTTGATCACGATGAAAATCGTTCCATTTGATTTAAGCCATCGGCATATAAAAAAGGCGTAAAAAGATGGCGGGCGGATATAAAAATCAGGCAAAAACGGGAGGTTGTGCGCGTTACTCTCCGCATCAGCGGCAGGGGCAGCAGCTATAATATGCTCATTCGCTTTGCTGTCCGTAACCCCCCTGTGAAAGGATGCTTCTCTTATGGCTTCAACAAAGCAGTCTCTCCCGGCAGGTATGCTGGCAGCGGCCGGTATCGTGTTTGGTGATATCGGCACCAGCCCGTTGTATACGCTGCGCGAATGCCTTTCGATATTACCCAACGGCGGCATGACCTCTACTGCCGTGATGGGGTTTCTCTCGCTGATTTTTTGGGCGCTGACGCTGATCGTCACCGTGAAATACGTCTGCTTTGTGATGCGTGCCGATCACGACGGCGAGGGTGGGATTCTGACGTTGATGTCTCTGGCTCGTCAGCATGTTACCGGTCGTGCCGGGCATTTTATCGTGTTGGCCGGGTTGATTGGTGGCGCATTCTTTTATGGTGATGGCGTGATCACACCAGCCATTTCAGTGTTGTCGGCGATTGAAGGGATCGAAGTGGTGGCACCCGCACTGGACCATGTGATTGTGCCGCTGTCGGTGGTCATCCTGACGTTACTGTTTATTATCCAAAAACATGGCACCGAGCGGGTCAGTCTGGTGTTTGGCCCGGTGATGCTGGTGTGGTTTCTCACCCTCGCTGCGCTGGGTATCCGTGGGATTGTTATGCATCCGGGTGTGCTGCAAGCGCTGAACCCCTGGTACGCGCTGGAGTTTCTTAACAGCCACAAAGCGCTGTCGTTCGCGGCGTTAGGTATGGTGGTGTTGGCCGTGACCGGGGCCGAAGCGTTGTATGCGGATATGGGACATCTGGGGAAAGCGCCAATTCGGCTGGCATGGCTGATTATTGCGATGCCAGCGTTGGTGCTGAACTACTTTGGTCAGGGAGCGTTGGTGCTGACGGATGCGGATGCTGTGCGCAATCCTTTTTACCTGCTGGCTCCAGGCTGGGCGCAGATTCCGCTGATTGTCCTTGCCACGCTATCGACCGTGATTGCGGCGCAGTCGGTGATCTCTGGCGTCTATACCCTGACGCATCAGGCGATTCGCCAGGGATTTCTGCCGCCGGTACGTATTGTCTACACCTCATCGACCGAGTCCGGGCAAATCTATATTCCGGTGGTTAACTGGCTGCTGTTTGCCGCCGTGACCGTCATTATTATCTCTTTCCGCCAATCTTCTGCGCTGTCGTCGGCGTATGGCATCGTGGTGACCGGCACTATGGTGCTGACGGCCTGTCTGGCAAGCGTGGTGGCGTTCAAAAATTGGCGCTGGCCGTTGCCCCTGGCGGTGGTGTTCCTTGTGTGTATGTTGACCATTGATGTCCCGCTGTTTAGCGCTAATTTGATGAAACTGCTCTCCGGCGGTTGGGTGCCGGTTCTGCTGGCGATGACGATGCTGGTGTTGATGCTGATCTGGAGTAGTGAGCGCTCACTGCTGATTCGCCGACTGGCAGATGACCCGGTGGGACTGAAGGCGATGATCAGTTCGCTGGAAGCCGCACCGCCGATGAGGGTCGGTGGCACCGCGATCTTTCTCGCCCGCAAGGAGTATGAAATCCCGCAGGCGCTGCTGCATAACCTCAAACATAACCGCGTGTTGCATCAACGCACCGTACTTTTACATATCCGCACCATCGACACGCCCAGGGTGCATAACCAGAAGCGCATCAGCATGCAGCAACTTTCCCCCTCATTTTGGCAGGTGACGGCTTCCTATGGCTGGCATGAGGTGCCCTCAATGCAGGAGATTTTGCATTTGTGCGGCCTGGAAGGCTTTGGTTGCTCGCTACAGGAAGCCTCGTTCTTTACTTCCCACGACACGCTGGTGATGAAAAAGCGTCGCGGGTTGGCACGGGCGAAGGGGGCGATTTTCCATTTCTTCCAGCGCAATGCGTTGCGTGCTCATGAACAATTTATGATCCCTGCCAACAGGGTGATTGAGTTAGGCGGGCAGAGGGAGTTTTGATATGAAGAGACAAAGACGTTCTGGCAGAAAGGTTTTTTAAATGAAATCTCAGATTATTCTTTAATAATGCCTTTAATAAAGGCAGGACACATCAGAAAGGTGAATGTGTGAGGTTTACATTCTGCCAAAATTGTATTTCACTTGAATCCGCTGGAGTGGCAGTTAATGACATGGAGATGTTGCTGTGAGAACTGAACCGTTGACAGAGAAAACCGGACATTTAGCATGGTGTGCATTGGTGGCTCTGCATGTTGCCAGACTGGATGGATTAGTAGGTTCGGTATCGCAGGAAAATATTTTTCTGATTCGCTGGCTCTCCACGGCACTGAAACAACATCGTTTCCCCCGTGAGGTCGCGCCGGATATTCACTGGTTACTGAAACAGGGGCGAACTCTTGGCGCAAGGTCTGAATTGCGCGATAAGCTTGAATATCTCTGGCGTACCTGCAATGGCGTATTACTGGAGCAAAATGACCTGTTCAGACTGACCTATGCCATTGAAACGGCTAAGCAGATGGATTTTACCTTTCATCATCTCAATGATCGGGAATGGTCCGGGCGTAATAGGTTCAGCGCTAATCCGGTGATGGATGCGATTTATTTGTCACGTAGCTCGCTGGATGTCTCATTTAATGAAGACGGCAAGCAAATTGCGCCTTTAATGGTGCGGCTGACAGGAAACACGGCACGACTGGAAAATATCCTTAATCGTTACGGATGGTGCACAGAAAACTGTGCTGATCACCAGATACCTTCTCTTTATCGGTTAGTGGTGCATAGGCCATTGAATCAATAATTCGCTAATTATATTTTCATATGATTGATACTGCTTTAACGCGATAAATCGCGCCGCTACGAATGGGTGTAAATACGATTGCTTTCCGTAACCCCCTAAAAGACCAACCTAGACAGTTCATCAATCCTGGCCGGATATTCATTCCACGCAAACTAAACTAAGGTATAGTCATAACTGCTTTGGTCATTCGTGGAAATGTTATGACAATCTTTCACCTGTTACATCTGCGCGAAATGCTACGAATGCTGTTCGTTATTTTATGCGTGATTTTGAAGCATTTTACCCATCGCAGTTTATGTTCGAAAATCGTGCTGGCTTGTCTCATCTATGTGGCCCAGGCGCTGCTATGGTGGCCTTAGTTCACCGGGTTGACTGTCACCAACCTCAACCGTAATGGATGAGCTAATCGTGCGCTGGGGTAAAAAAAGGGTTCATGTGAAGCATGAACCCTTTTTCATGACAACTCACCCACGACAGGCCGGATATTTTATCGTCAGAAAATAAAGGATCGGTTGGTAAATTATAAATGTTACTCATTGGTTATTTTTGTTGTTAATTATCGACTGAAAGGTTATTGATATGACCATTATGATAATGCGGATATCGTTTTTTTTGTGAATTTTATGTTCCTTTATATTGATTAAACGTTATCGTACACATTGGAAATTATTATTATCCCGAAGCGGTTCGAATTTTTATAAACATCCTTATTAGTCATTTTTTGGTTAACGCTGAAAAATCACAATCGCGTTAACTTGTTGATTTAAATTATTATTTTGTGATTATTTGCGTATTTTTTATTGCCGAATCAGCCGCAATTTGACTTAGAATAGTCAACTGTTTCAATGTTTGATTTTCTTTTGGTTACAGTTGGTTGGTTGATTGGTTCATTTTTTGTTTCTTGTGAATGAATATAAGATCTCTTGCAACAGAAAAACGATTTACCCACATTTTTCTTGACAATATGCGGGTGGGGGGGAATATACTGACCCTCATTCGGACTACACAGCTCCTATATTGTGCTTTATCGACAATATAAGCGTCTCGAAACCTGGATTATCTCAAATAAGCAAATTTCAGGTCTTAACGGTAATTAGCTTACCGTCGAGTACTGTTGCGCTTATTTTTAAGCTTCGTCGGCAATTGCCTGGTTGTAAGCATGGCCAACTGGCCAGGCTCAACATGCCATGTACATGCTGTCGGATATTATCCTGTTTCTAATGTGTTTAGCAGGGATATGTGCTAACCAGGATGTTTTGGCGTGTAGACTAATCCGATGGTGCGACACCTTTTTCTACACTCCCCGTTCTGACTCTTACCACTTCACCTGCCATGTAAGGGGAAGAGCGTTCGGTTGTCGCTGGCTAATCTGGTCACTTAATAGAAAAGAAGATAGTCATGTTAAGTAACGATCTCACATCGCTGATTACGCGAATCGACTTCGCGTTAATCTCATCAGTACATATCATTTACCCACCACTGACCATTGGTCTGGCTGCGCTGCTGTTCATTTCTGAACTGATGTGGGTCAGAAAAAATGATGAAAAGTGGTACCGCTTGTGTCGTTTTTTCGAAAAGCTGTTCATCGTCAACTTCGGAGCCGGTGTGGCAACGGGTGTTACGATGGAAATGGCTTTTGGTATCCTGTATGGCCGCTTTTCTCAAGCTGCCGGGCCATTCTTTGGCCAGGTGTTGGGATATGAGACCATCACCGCCTTTATGTATGAAGCCGGTTTTATCGGACTGATGATTTTTGGCTGGGGCAAGATCAGCCGTGGGATGCATCTTTTCGCGACCTTCAACGTCGCCCTCTCCTCAACGCTTTCAGCGATGTGGATTCTGGTCGCTAACTCCTGGATGCAGACGCCAACCGGTGTCGAATACAAGAATGGCATCTTTCATGTGACCGATTGGGTAGCCGCGCTCCTCAATCCGAATGTCAAAAGCGCGTTTCCTCACATGTTGCTGGCCAGCTTCGAGCTGTCGCTCTGCTTCGTGGTCGCGACCTGTGCCTGGTTCGTACTGAAACGCCGCAATGTGGAGCTTTTCCTGCGACCGCTGAAATATGCGCTGGTGTTGCTGGCCGTGGTTTCTGCTGCACAAATCTATATGGGTGATGTGCTGGGCGAGAATACTCTCGAAAACAAACCTGCGGCACTGGCAGCGATGGAAGGGCACTACGACACCTATGATGCAGCAGGTAACGTCAACAGCGCCTGGCATATCATCGGTTGGCCGAATGCCGAAGGAAATGGGCTGGCCTGGTCGATTTCCATCCCGCATGCACTCAGCCTGATTGAAACCAAAACCTGGAATGGCCCGGTGAAAGGCCTGAACAGCTTCCCGAAAGACGAACAGCCGCCGGTGGTGCTGCCTTTCTATGCGTTCCGCGCGATGGCCGGAGCGGGTGGTGCAATCCTGCTGGTCAGCCTGTGGGGTATCTGGCTGATGGCGCGCCGTCGTATGACGGTGGAACTGGCCCCACGTAATACGTTGTTCCTGTTTATCGCGGTTGTGATGGTGGTGCTGCCTTATATCGCGGTAATCGCAGGTTGGTGGACGCGTGAAATTGGTCGTCAGCCGTGGATTGTTAACGGACTGATGCGTACTGAGGACGGTATGAGCGCGATGACGCTTGGCCTGGCAATCTTCTGGCTGGTTGGCTTTGCCATCTTCGAGTCAGCGGTGGTTGCCGGTACGATCTGGTTCCTGGCAAAAGTTGTTCGTCAGGGTCCTGATTTGACCAGCAAGCTGCCGGGTGAAGGCCATGAGCATATCGGCCAGCTCGACCTGCCGCCAGGCGGTCATGCTGACCATCCTGAATACGTAAGACCGGTCTGACGCGGAGAATAAACCCATGGATATGCTTACTCATACCCAGCAATTTCTGACGATTGCCTGGTGGCTGGCTTTTGGCGTCAGCGTGTTGTTATACATTGCGCTGGATGGCGCAGACCTTGGGGCGGGGATTTTCTCGCTCTTCGTAAGAGATCATGACGAACGCGGCGCAATTATGGCGGCGATGGCCGGCACCTGGGATGCCAACGAAACCTGGCTGATTGTGGCCGGGGGGATCATGTTTGGTACTTTCCCGTTCGTTTACGGTTCGGCTTTTAGCTACCTGATGGTGCCGATGGCGCTGGTGTTATGGGGCATTATGTCCCGTGCTGTGGCGCTGGAGTTCCGTCACCTGGCGTCGCCGTTCTGGCAGCGCTTCTCAGACGGGGTGTTTGGTGTCGCCAGTCTGACCGTGACCTTCTTTGGCGGCATGTGTGTCGGTGCCGTATTGCAGGGATTTGCGCTGGATACCCCGGCGCAGGGCGTGCCGCATTATGCGGGCGGGGCGTTTAACTTTATTTCGCCTTTCTCCATCTGGACCGGCATTTCCTCCTGCGTTGCCATGACCTTCTCCGGTGTGCTGTTTGTGCGTGCGCGTTTTGAGAAGTCAGAGCCTATCCGTCAGGATGCTGCCCGCTGGACTGCGACCATTTTCTGGTTAGCGATTGCTGCGGTGGTGATCACCTGGGTGTGGAGTGCGGCGATTTTTGACTGGGCGCGTGCGAAGTGGTTTGGCCCGCACTTCTGGATTTGGGGCCTGTTTGGTCTTATCGCGCTGTTCTGCATTGAGCAGGTGCGTCGTGACACCCTGAAAGACAAAGATTTTGCGGCGATTATGTGGTTCAACGGTGCGGCGCTGATTCTGGGCTTTGGTATGTTGATTACCATGTTCCCGTGGATCGTTCCGAATACCTGGACCATCTGGGCCGGTGCCAGCCCGCAGGTTTCCCTGATCACCTTCACCCTGACAATGGGTGGGTTTGTACCAGTCATGATTATGTATAACTGGTACCAGATTTGGGTCTTCCGGGGACGCATCTCCAAACTGGTTGGTTACGGACACTAAACGCATCATGTCGGCTCGTCCTCCCCTTAGTGGGGCAGCCGCTCGCCTGGCGGAACGTTGGCTCTCCAGCCAGCGTCGCCAGGCAGGCGCGCTTTTCTCCCTGTCCGTCACCATGGCAACGCTGAATGCCATCATGATGATTGTCCAGTGCTGGCTGCTGGCATGGTTGATCGACCGGGTTGTCATCGGCGGCAAAGGATTGACCGAACTGTTCCCCGAACTTTGGCTATTGCCTGTCGTGATGATCCTGCGTGCAGGTCTGGACATGCTGCGCCAGGGCTTCGCTTTCGAGAGCGCTGCGCGCATTCGACAGACGTTGCGGGGAACGTTACTGGAACGTATCGCGGCACTGGGTCCGACATGGAGCCAGCAACAGCGCACCGGCAGCATCGCCAGTTCGCTGGGTGAAGGTGTCGAAGCGATCGAAACCTATTTCTCCGCCTTTCTTCCGCAAAAAATCATCATCGGTATCGTGCCTCTGGCGATCCTGGTGGCGCTGTTCCCCGCCGATTGGGTTTCCGGGCTGATTATGTTGATAACGGCCCCCCTGGTTCCGTTATTTATGATCCTGGTCGGCAAGGGTGCCGAAAAAATGAACCTCCGGCAGTGGCATAAGCTCAGCCTGATGAGTGCGCATTTCTTCGATGTGATTTCTGGCCTGACAACCCTGCGCCAATCCAATGCGGCCCGCAGACAGGCGCAGATCATCGCGGTGATTTCCGAAAACTACCGTCAGACGACGATGAAGGTGCTGCGCGTGGCGTTTCTGTCCTCGCTGGTGCTGGAATTTTTCGCCACCATCAGTACCGCGATGGTGGCGGTCTATGTCGGCTTCCGTCTGTATTACGGTGAACTGGCCTTCCTGCCAGGTTTGTTCGCGCTGCTGCTTGCCCCTGAGTTCTTTCGTCCTCTGCGCGATCTGGGGGCACATTATCACGCCCGTATGGATGCGCTGGGCGCGACCGAAGGGCTGTTAGCTATCCTGAATACCGAGCCGCCTGCAACGGCACCCAACACGGTGACACCGGTTGGTGCGCCGCAGGAGATTCGTGTTGAAGGGGTGAGTTATCAGCATCAGGAAGGCGGCGGCATTGAGGACATCTCCTTTACGCTGCGCCGGGGTGAAACGCTGGCTATTGTTGGCTCGAGTGGTGCAGGCAAAACCACCCTTGCCAGGCTGCTGTTGCGCTTTATTACCCCGGCAAACGGGCGGATTCTGATTGATGGACAGGATCTCTCCGGGTTGGATTTACCCACCTGGCAAAAGCAAATCGGCTGGCTGCCACAGCGGCCTACGCTGTTTGCCGGTTCGATAGCCGATAATATTTGCCTCGCACATCCCGAAGCCGGGAACCACGAACTGTATGCGGCTGCGCGACTGGCTCAGGCTGCGCCCTTTATCGACGCGTTACCCACCAGCTACGCCACCCAGGTTGGCGATGGCGGCCAGGGCCTTTCTGGTGGTCAAATCCAGCGCGTGGCGATGGCGCGAGCTGTGCTGACCGCACCACCAGTGCTCATCCTTGATGAGCCGACGGCGGCGCTGGACAGCCACACGGCGCGGCAGATGATGGTCGCGTTGGCCGAGGCGCTGCCCGATTCAGCTCGGTTAGTGATTACTCACGATACCGACGTGGCGGCGATGGCCGACAAGGTTTTGGTGCTGGCGCAGGGCAGGGTGATCGAGTCAGGCAAGCCCCAGGATCTGCTGCAAAGTGGCGGTGTGTTTGCCGAGCTTGAACGGCTTCAGAAAGGAGCAACCGCATGAACGACTTACGTCATCTCTTAAGGCTGGCGCGTCCCTGGCGGTGGCGGATGGCGCTCGGTATCGGTCTGTCTGTCGTCGTCATCCTGTCTAACGTCACGCTGCTGGCGCTGTCGGGTTGGTTTATCGCGTCGATGGCGCTGGCCGGTGTCGGGGCACTGACGCTGGAGTTCTTCACACCGGCTGCCGCTATTCGTGGCCTGGCGGTGTTGCGTACCTTCGCTCGCTACCTTGAGCGCCTGGTGACGCACGATGCAACGTTACGGCTGCTGTCAGTGCTGCGTGTCTGGTTTTATCAACGTCTTGAGCCGTTGGCTCCCGCCCGTTTACAGGGTTTCCGTGACGGTGATGTGCTGGCGCGTCTGAGGGCCGATATTGATAGCCTCGACAATTTTTACCTGAGAATTCTGGCTCCGGCGATTGCCGGGCTGATCTCATCGGTCGCCATCCTGGGCGTGCTTTTTTGGTTCTCTCCGGGTGTCGCCGTTATTGATGGCGTGATGCTGTTGCTCGCGGGGGTGATTGTGCCGCTGGCGGTAGCGTCCCGCACTCGGGCAAGTGGTCATGCGGTCGCGGGATTACGCGCGGCGATTCAGGCTGCATCGACCGATCTGATTCGCGGCCTTGGCGAGTTACAAGTGGCGGGGGCTGTTGCCCGACAGGCCGGACATTTGTCCCTGCTGTCACAAAAGTTGATTGCCGCGCAACGTCAGCAGGCGTGGACCGGGGCGTCAGGTAGCGCATTGTCGGCCCTGGCAGGCCAGTTGGGTATGTTTGGTGCCTTTATCCTGCTGGTCGGTGCGGGACATGCCGGCGGTATCGCCGGCAATGACATCGTCATGTTGTTATTTGCGGTACTTGCCAGCACGGAAGCGGTGGCGGCATTGCCCACGGCATTTGCCGCGCTGGGCGTCACTCGCGAAGCGGCGCGGCGGATTTTTTCCATGGCGGAACTTACCCCGGCCGTGGTCTTGCCCACGCGCAGTGAAATGCCTGCAACCTTCGATCTGACCTTTTCCGCGGTCACCATGCGTTATGCACCAGAACAACCCGTTGTGCTGGACTCACTCAGCTTTCGGGTTGCGCAAGGTCAGTGCCTGGCGTTGCTGGGGCCCAGTGGGGCAGGTAAAACCACGATTCTTAACCTGATACAGGGTTTTTGGGATTGTGATAAAGGCGAGGTGTTGATTGGTGGTCATGCGGTAAAAAGCTTATCGGATGAGGTACTGCGACAGATTATCTCGGTGGTTGGACAAAAAACGTATCTGTTTAATGCCTCCATCCGGGACAACCTGCGGCTGGTATCCCCTGATGCGGATGATGCAGCCTTATGGCAGGCTCTCACTCAGGCGTCACTGGCAGAGGAAGTTCGTGCTTTTCCTGCGGGGTTGGATACGTTGGTCGGGGAACTCGGTACCCGGCTTTCCGGTGGTCAGGCACGCAGGATCGCCATCGCCAGAGCCTTTCTGTCGCATGCTCCCGTCATCTTATTAGATGAACCGACAGAAGGATTAGATGCCACCAATACCGACATGGTACTGAATGCGCTAAAAGAATTGGTGAAAGGAAAAACGACGTTATTGGTGACACACCAAATTCAGCCATTAATTCTGGCAGACAGTCGGCTGGTGCTGGAAGGTTAATAAAATAGAAGGTCTGTTATGAGAAAGTTATTTTCCATAACAGACCTTTTTTTATCCATGCGAATATCGCAGAAAAGTTCTTTTATCTCTCGCCAATACGTTATGTCTTATTGTTTCTTTTGTCAGTTGCATGGTGGGTGAAATACCCGAGATATTTAAAGAATAATTTTATCTTTTAAAATTCTTTTGAATCTCCCGCACCTTAAGACGACAGGCATCCACGACCCAGGCCGAGAAATTCTGGCTGTTTTCACTGTTCATGCTTTCTTCAATCTGGTCGAGCAGCGTATGAGAGAAGCGGATGTGTTTGCGACGGGTTTTGGAATTTGTCATTTTGTCCATATTTGTCCCCTGTAAAATTATCAAAATCTATAAAGGTGGCTGAAAGGTAGAATAATATTTCTCTCAGGCGGTTTCTGTAGAAAAGCGATCGGCAGGTGAACTTTGATACTTTTCCGAACCGTATAATTTTCCTGATGTGAAATACCAGATTACCAGAAAATGGGTGACTCCGTAGTTATTTCAATGCGCGGATATTGGGATTATTCCCAGCGAGATGTTGAGTCACGAATATTACGGAAGCGATAATAATGCTATAAAAATTTTCAGAATATGGGTACTGAAAGGAAGGGCATTTCATTTACAAAGCGTTAGTTAATGTAAAAACGACCGGAAGCCAAAAAGCAAAAACCCAGCCATTGGCTGGGTTCTCTGAATTTTGGTGCCCGAACCCGGAATCGAACCAGGGACACGGGGATTTTCAATCCCCTGCTCTACCGACTGAGCTATTCGGGCAACGGGGCGCATTAAACCCTAATGGCTCACGGTCGTCAACGGCTTTCGCGAAAAAACCGCGGGAAACGTGATTGATTGCCTGCTTTTCATGCAGAACCGCCAAAATGGCTACGCGAGTGCCCCATTTTTACGGCACAGCGCGATGCTAAGCACATCTTCGGCCAGACCACGCGCCATCGCAACATCCTGCACGTTGCGCTTCACCAGCAGCTTGCTCAGGCAACCCTCCAGAATCAATTCCATCTGATCTGCCACCATTGTCGGGTTATCCAGCTCAAGATTAACCAGAATATCGTGGGTAAATTGCCAGGAGGCGCGTTTTTGCTGTTCTGCCAGTTGATGGACGGGTTGATCCGGCTGCGGATAGAAGCTACAGGCGGCGATAAACAGGCAACCGGGGAAGCGACCTTTGCTGACATGTTCCGCCAGTACCTCATAGCGCGCCAGCAGCTTCTCTGCGCCGCTCAGACGTTCGTTGAGTTGAATCTGGCGTCGCCAGCTATCAATCTGCTGGCCGTGATAGCGCAGGGCGTCATACAGCAGGGCATCGCGGTCCGGCCAGAAGCGTTCCAGCTGTTGGGGTGCCAGTTCGCTGTCTCCGGCCAGTTGTTGCAGGGACGTGGTGGCGGCGAGGCCGCGTTGTTCAAGCACATTCAACGCATGCTCGAGTATCTGTTCACGTTGCAAGTGACTCTCCTCTGGTATGCGGCCCGTCCGGTAATCGGACGGGGTGTGTCTTGCTCCAGTGTCGTTTAACGCGGCAGATTGTGCAAATGCGCGCGGAATTCGTCGGCGTTAAGGAAACCGGTCACGCGCGAGTCAGGAATCTCTTTACCTTGCGCGTCGAAGAACAGAATGGTCGGCAGGCCCAGTACCTGTAAATGCTGCAACAGGGCGTTATCCTGAGCGTTGTTGGCGGTGACGTTCGCCTGCAACAGTTGCACCTGGCTCAGGGCGCTGCGCACCTGTGCGTCGCTGAAGGTGTACTTCTCAAACTCTTTGCAGGCGACGCACCAGTCGGCGTACAGGTCGACCATAGTCATGCGCCCCTGTGCCTGTTGTAGCGCCGTATCGAGCTGCTGGCTGCTGGCAATCGGCTGGAAGGGCAGATGGGCGACGGTTTGCACCGGGTTATCGACACCAAACGCCCAGTCCTGCAATGGACGCGCCGCCACCACCGCAGCCACCAACATCACCACCTGTACCACACGTCCTTTGCCCTGTAGCCCCAGGCTAAGGCGAAACGCCCAGGCAAAGAACGCCACGCCGAGCAGGCTCCAGAGGCGCATGCCCCAAAGATCGCCTATTACGCGTTCCAACAGGAAAACCGGCAGTGCGAGGATCACAAAACCAAAACCCTCTTTGACGCTATGCATCCACGGGCCGCTTTTCGGCAGCAGTTTGTTGCCGAACAGCGTCACGGCAATCAGTGGTAAACCCATACCAAAAGCGTACAGCCACAGGGTACCCGCACCGGCCAGCAGATTGCCGCTCTGGGCGATATACAACAGGATCGCGCTGAGCGGCGCGGTGGTGCAGGGGGAACAGATCAAACCCGCCAGCGCACCCATCGCAAATACGCCTGGCAACGATCCTCCCTGATGGCGGTTACTCCACAGCGTCAGACGTGTTTGCAGACTGGCGGGCAGTTGCAGGGTGAACAGGCCAAACATCGACAGCGCCAGAGCGATGAACAGCACCGAGAGGCCAATCAATACATAGGGATGCTGCAACGCCGCCTGAAAGCGTAGCCCCGCAGCCGCAACCACCACGCCAAGCAAGGTGTAGGTCAGCGCCATACCCTGTACGTAGACCATCGCCAGCGCGAACAGACGACCGAGGGAAAAGCGTCGCGGGCCGCCAAGGATAATGCTGGAGATCAACGGATACATCGGCAGTACACAGGGGGTAAAGGCAACACCAATGCCAATCAGCAACGCCCACAACGGCGAGAACGGCAGCGGGGTGCTGCGGTTGTCCGGTTGAGCGCTTACCGCGGGCGCGGCGTTATTAGTGGCGACGGCGTTAAGTGGGACGGAGCGGGTTTCGGGTGGATAACAAAAGCCCGCGGCGGCACATCCCTGATAGGTTACCGTCAGAGTGGCCCCTTGATCGGCCTGATGGATGATGACCGGCAGTTGTAAATCCTGCGGATAGATTTCACTTTTACCGTAGAACTCATCCTCGTGCGCTTGTCCTGGCGGCAATGCCAGCGGCGCTATTTGCGCTTTTTGCGGCGTAACCTGGATTTTCTGGCGATAAAGGTAATAGCCGGATTTCACTTTCCAGCTCAACGTTAATTGATTGCCTTGCTGGCTAAAATCGAAGCCGAAAGCCTGGTCAACCGGTACGAAGCGGCTGTTGTTATTGGGCGAAAAGATTGATGCCTGAGCCGACAGGCTGATAAACAGCGCCAGGCAGAGGCCGATCAGGCGAGAGATGCGTGCAGCCATGACAAGTATTCACTGTCTCCATGTTGTACCGGCAACGCCAGTAGTTCCGGCACATCATAAGGATGCGCCGCTTTAAGCAGATCCATTAGCGCCTGCTGATGTTGTGTATCGCTTTTCAGTAACATCTGGACTTCACTGGACTGCTCCAGTTTTCCTTCCCAGACATAAAACGATGTGGCACCGGGCAGTAGCGTAACGCAGGCGGCCAGCTTCGCGGCCAGCGCACTGGCGGCCAGTTGCTCGGCACAAGTCTGGTCCGGGGCAGTGCACAACACAATAACTGCTGAATGGGTGTGCATCAGAAGGCTCCGCTGACGAAAGGGGTGATGATAACACGACCAGATAAACGCAGGGTTTACAGGTTGTAACCAGGCTACAGGATCAGGCCACCCAGCAGGAAACCAAACAGCACCGACAGCACAATCGCCAGCACGCCGGGTACCATAAACGAATGATTAAACACATACTTACCGATGCGTGTTGAGCCAGTGTCGTCCATCTCTACCGCCGCCAACAACGTCGGGTAGGTAGGCAGTACAAACAGGGCGGAAACCGCAGCGAATGAGGCAATTGCCGCATGGGGTGATACGCCCAGCAATAGCGCCGCGGGCATTAGCGCTTTGGTGGTTGCGGCTTGTGAATAGAGCAGGGTGGCAGCAAAGAACAGCACCAGCGCCAGCAACCACGGGTAGCTTTGCAGCATATCCCCGGCCAGCGTCTGGATCGCGCCAAGATGCGCTTTCACAAAGGTATCCCCTAACCAGGCCACACCCATGACGCAGATACAGGCGCTCATGCCGGACTTGAAGGTACTGGCGCTGAGAATTTCACCGGTATCGATTTTGCAGGTCAGGCAGATAAGCGTCGCGATAGTGAGCATAAACACCACGATGGCTTCGTTGCGCGGCAGTACCGGGTTGGCGATCAAACCGACGCTATCGCTGATCGCGGTGGCATACAGCACCACCGCCGCAATGCCGACAAGGAACAGCGCCACCGAGCGTTTGGCTCCCGGCTTGAGATTAAACACCTGGGCGCCACGTAACGTCACTTCACCCTTTGCCAACCGGGCCTGATAAACGTCGTCGTCTTTCAATTCCTTACCGAGGAAATTGGTGACGATGGCGGCACAGAAGATCGCCAGCATGGTTGAGGGCAGCGCTACGCCGAGCAGGGCCAGATAACTTACTCCGCGTGGTTCCAGCAGCGAGGCGAAAAACACCACCGCAGCGGAGATCGGTGAGGCGGTGATGGCAATTTGCGACGCCACGACGGCGATGGAGAGTGGGCGTGAAGGCCGCACACCTTGTTCTTTGGCGACTTCGGCGATCACCGGCAGAGTGGAAAAAGCGGTATGGCCAGTACCGGCCAGCAATGTCATCACATAAGTGACCAGGGGAGCGAGGAAGGTGACGTAACGTGGATGGCGGCGCAGCAGGCGTTCAGCGAGACTGACGAGATAATCCATACCACCCGCCACTTGCATGGCCGCAATGGCGGCGATCACCGCCATGATGATTTCAATCACATCAAAAGGAATCGCGCCCGGTTTCATGCCGCAAAATAGCGTCAGGACCAGCACACCCAGCCCACCGGCAAAACCAATGCCGATGCCGCCCAGACGGGCACCCAACCAGATCGCCAGCAACACGATCATTAATTCAACCACGACCATCTTTTCACTCCCTGAAATGCGACATTCCTTAGTTGTAGTCGCCAAAAAAAAACACGCCCGCATTCTATACGGGCGTGCTTGCGACAACGTGATCCAGAACGGGTTATTGTTCGTTTTCGTCGGTGTAGCGTTTGGCTTTGTAGGCCGGGAACATCAGGTTCTGAATGGAGAAGATGTCGTCCAGCTCGGCTTCGGTCAGCAGGCCACGCTCCAACACCACTTCACGTACGCTCTTGCCGGTTTCGGCACAAATCTTACCGACGATGTCACCGTTGTGGTGACCAATGTACGGGTTGAGATAGGTGACGATACCGATCGAGTTGAACACGTAGGCTTCACACACCGCTTTGTTGGCGGTGATGCCGTTGACGCATTTCTCCAGCAGGTTGTAGCAGGCGTTAGTCAGGATGCTGATGGATTCAAACAGCGCCTGGCCGATTACCGGCTCCATCACGTTAAGCTGCAACTGCCCGGCTTCGGCGGCCATCGTCACCGTAGTGTCGTTGCCGATGACCTTGAAGCACACCTGGTTCACCACTTCCGGCACCACCGGGTTAACTTTGGCGGGCATGATGGAAGAACCTGCCTGCAATTCCGGCAGGTTGATCTCGTTCAGACCTGCGCGTGGACCTGAGGAGAGCAGGCGCAGGTCGTTACAGATTTTCGACAGTTTCACCGCCAGGCGTTTCAGCGATGAATGCACCATCACGTAGGCACCGCAGTCGGAAGTGGCTTCAATCAGGTCTTCCGCCGGGACCACTGGCAGGTTGCTGACTTCAGCCAGACGTTGTACCGCCAGATGTTGGTAGCCGTCCGGCGTGTTGAGACGCGTACCAATCGCGGTCGCACCGAGGTTCACTTCCAGTAGCAGTTCTGCGGTGCGCAGAATGCTACGCGTCTCCTCGTTCAACAACACGTTGAAGGCGTGGAATTCCTGACCAAGTGTCATTGGTACCGCATCCTGCAACTGGGTGCGGCCCATCTTCAGGATGTTCTCGAATTCCACCGCTTTGCGCTGGAAGCCTTCACCCAGTTGGTTGATGGCGTCGATCAGTTTGAGAATCGAGGTATAAACGGCGATACGGAAGCCGGTGGGATACGCGTCATTGGTGGACTGACACTTGTTCACATGGTCGTTCGGGTTGAGGTATTGATATTCACCTTTGTGGTGACCCATCAGCTCCAGACCGATGTTAGCCAGCACTTCGTTGGTGTTCATGTTGACCGAGGTACCCGCGCCGCCCTGATAGACGTCAACCGGGAATTGATCCATGCACTTACCGTTGTTCAGTACCTCATCACAGGCCTGAATAATGGTGTTAGCAATATTGCGGGGAATTGTTTGCAGCTCTTTGTTTGCCAGGGCGGCTGCTTTCTTCACCATCACCATACCGCGAACGAATTCAGGTATGTCGCTGATTTTGCTATTACTAATATAGAAGTTCTCAATCGCACGCAGAGTGTGAACACCATAGTAGGCGTCGGCCGGAACTTCACGCATGCCTAACAGGTCTTCTTCGATACGAATGTTGTTCGCCATGATTACCTTCTTATTATGGCTGCTGAGTGGCTGCCGGACGCACTCTGAGGCGATCAGAGGAGGGCGGCGAGTCACATGCAGGTGATGCAATTATATTGTCGTGGAATACCAGCGCCGACATTTTATCCATCTTCGGTCTGGCGAGCACGATCATATTCTGTCATTACAGAAAAGCCTGTGCACAGATCACTTTACGGGCTTTTGCTGGCGCTACGCTAATAACGATATGTGATGTTTCTCACAATTTTAAGTCAGCCGGAAAAATTTGGCAGGATCGGTTGAAATCACTCCCCGGAATGACCATCTCTTTCATTACGGTCCCTTTGACCATCCCATTCTGCTGTCTGGCCTGAAGCGAGGCAGCCACAACTCACAGGAGATATCGGTGCGCTGGTTACCGTTTGTGATTTTTTTTGTTCTGGCCTGGATTGAAATCACGCTTTTCATCAAGGTCGCGCATGTGCTGGGCGTTCTGCTCACCATGCTGCTGGTGATTTTCACCTCATGTATTGGTGTCTCGCTGGTGAAAAATCAGGGCGTAAGAAACTTCATGCTGATGCAGGAGAAAATGGCGCGTAATGAAAGCCCGGCGGCAGAGATGATCAAAAGCGTTTCGCTGATCATCTCCGGTTTTTTGCTGCTGCTTCCCGGCTTTTTTACCGATTTTCTTGGGCTGTTGTTGCTGCTGCCACCGGTGCAAAAGCACCTGACGCTGAAGCTGATGCCGCATCTGCGCGTCTGGCGTGGGCCGGGAGCAGGTCCGGACAGTGGCTTTACCGTTGATGGCGAATACGAGCGCAAAAATAACGATCGTATCGGTCACGACAAAGACCAGTGATTTTCTCAAGGCGGCGTGAGCCGCCTTTTTGCTGGGTTTTTCGTCGTCTGTTACAAAAACGAAAATTTTTTCTGTTTTCCCCCTTGAAAGCCTTCTTATTAGCCCTAATCTCTTCCACCACGAGGCCGGAAGCCATGAAGCCCGGCGTTCAACCCCTAAAACTGAATGATTGGACTTTCTAAAGGAGAGCTATCACATGTCAATTCGTCCGTTACATGATCGCGTGATCGTCAAGCGTAAAGAAGTTGAAGCAAAATCAGCTGGCGGCATCGTTCTGACCGGTTCTGCGGCAGGCAAATCTACTCGCGGCGAAGTGGTTGCAGTAGGTAAAGGCCGTATCCTGGAAAACGGCAACATCCTGCCACTGGACGTTAAAGTGGGCGACGTGGTGATTTTCAACGAAGGTTACGGCGCAAAAACTGAGAAGATCGACAACGAAGAAGTTCTGATCATCTCTGAAAACGACATTCTGGCGATTGTCGAAGCGTAATTTTTACGCGTAATTCACTGAACGAAACGAATTTAAGGGATATTTGAAATGGCAGCTAAAGACGTAAAATTCGGTAATGACGCACGCGTAAAAATGTTGCGTGGCGTGAACGTACTGGCAGATGCAGTAAAAGTTACCCTGGGCCCGAAAGGCCGTAACGTGGTTCTGGATAAATCTTTTGGTGCACCGACCATCACTAAAGATGGTGTTTCTGTAGCGCGTGAAATCGAGCTGGAAGACAAGTTCGAAAACATGGGTGCGCAGATGGTGAAAGAAGTGGCCTCTAAAGCGAACGACGCAGCAGGCGACGGCACCACCACCGCAACCGTACTGGCACAGGCTATCGTTAACGAAGGTCTGAAAGCTGTTGCGGCTGGCATGAACCCGATGGACCTGAAGCGCGGTATCGACAAAGCCGTTGTCGCCGCTGTTGAACAGCTGAAAGCGCTGTCAGTTCCGTGCTCTGACTCTAAAGCTATTGCTCAGGTTGGTACTATTTCTGCCAACTCCGATGAAAGCGTCGGTACCCTGATCGCTCAGGCGATGGAAAAAGTGGGTAAAGAAGGCGTTATCACCGTTGAAGAAGGTACCGGTCTGCAAGACGAGCTGGATGTGGTTGAAGGTATGCAGTTTGACCGCGGTTACCTCTCTCCGTACTTCATCAACAAGCCGGAAACCGGTGCTGTTGAGCTGGAAAGCCCGTTCATCCTGCTGGCTGACAAGAAAATCTCTAACATCCGCGAAATGCTGCCGGTGCTGGAAGCCGTTGCTAAAGCTGGCAAACCGCTGCTGATCATCGCAGAAGACGTGGAAGGCGAAGCGCTGGCGACGCTGGTGGTTAACACCATGCGCGGTATCGTGAAAGTGGCTGCGGTTAAAGCACCGGGCTTCGGCGACCGTCGTAAAGCGATGCTTCAGGATATCGCTATCCTGACTGGCGGTACCGTTATCTCTGAAGAGATCGGTATGGAGCTGGAAAAAGCAGCTCTGGAAGACCTGGGCCAGGCAAAACGCGTCGTAATCAACAAAGACACCACCACCATCATCGACGGTGTGGGCGACGAAGGTGCTATCTCTGGTCGCGTGACCCAGATTCGTCAGCAGATCGAAGAAGCGACCTCTGACTACGACAAAGAAAAACTGCAGGAGCGCGTAGCGAAACTGGCAGGCGGCGTGGCCGTACTGAAAGTTGGCGCAGCAACTGAAGTTGAAATGAAAGAGAAGAAAGCCCGCGTTGAAGATGCCCTGCACGCAACCCGTGCTGCGGTAGAAGAAGGCGTGGTTGCTGGTGGTGGCGTGGCGCTGGTGCGTGTTGCTGCGAAACTGACTGAGCTGAAAGGCCAGAACGAAGATCAGAACGTCGGTATCAAAGTTGCGCTGCGCGCAATGGAAGCACCGCTGCGTCAGATCGTATCTAACGCCGGTGAAGAACCGTCTGTGGTTGCCAACAACGTGAAAGCGGGCGACGGTAACTACGGTTACAACGCGCAGACTGAAGAATACGGCAACATGATCGACTTCGGTATCCTGGATCCGACCAAAGTAACCCGTTCTGCTTTGCAGTACGCGGCTTCTGTGGCTGGCCTGATGATCACCACCGAATGTATGGTCACTGACCTGCCGAAAGGCGATGCACCTGACTTAGGTGCTGGCGCTGGCGGCATGGGTGGCATGGGCGGTATGGGCGGCATGATGTAATCGCCGTTGACTGCTTAAGTCATCTGAGAACCCCTGATCGGCAACGGTCAGGGGTTTTTCTTTTGCTGGCGAAAGGGTATAAGTAAGGGCGCAATACTTCGGCTTCGCGGGTTAGGGCAATGAATGTTCAGAAAAAATATGCGCTTTTCTGCTACGCTGCCGCCCGACACTGATGATAATAAATGGGGAATACAATGCGGATTAACCTCTTGCTCGGACTGGCAGTCGGTAGCTTACTGCTGGCGGGTTGCAGCAGCTCAAATCAACTGAGTGCTGGCGGCGAGCGCGTAACTTTCGTCGATCAGCAACCGGGCAGCGAATGTCAGCTTCTGGGAAATGTCACCGGTTCACAGAGTAACTGGTTGAGTGGTTCCGGCGGTGAAGGCAGTTCACTGCGCGGCGCGGCCAACGATCTGCGCAACCGTGCGGCAGAAATGGGCGGCAACACCATTTATGGCGCGACCAGCCCGACGCAGAACCTGCTGTCTGCGTTTGCCCCGCTCGACAGCAAAATGACCGGCCAGGTTTATAAGTGCCCATAACGGCATAGTATCCCGTAGCGGCGCGATTTATCGCGCAGGTTTTTTCCGGCAAAGCGCACGAGATTGTGCGATAAATCGCGCCGCTACGGTTGGTTGTTATCTATTCCTGTCGTAACTGCAAATCGAGTGGTGTTTTACTCGGTTCTCCGCCGATTTCTCGTGCCAGCTTCGGCACCATATATCCCGACACCATCGTCAGCAATTCGCGCACCAGCGCACGCGCTTCATCGTCCGGGACAAAGAAGTGCGCTGCGCCTTGCACCTTATCCAGTACGTGCAGGTAATAAGGCAGAATGCCAGCATCAAAGAGCGCGTTGCTGAGATCGGCCAGCTGTTCCGCATTATCGTTAACGCCGCGCAGCAGCACGCTCTGGTTCAGCAGCGTGACACCTGCTCGCTTCAGCATTTGCATACCGTAGCGCAATTCCTCATCGATCTCCTGCGCATGGTTGATATGGCTCACCAGCAGCACCTGCAAACGGGTATTCGCCAGTAGCTGGCACAATCCCTCGGTGATGCGGGCCGGAATCACCACTGGCAGACGACTGTGAATGCGTAGACGTTTCAGATGCGGGATTCTCTCCAGCGCTGCAATCAACCATGCCAGCTCATGATCTTTCGCCATCAGCGGATCACCACCGGAGAAAATGATCTCGTCCAGTTCGGGGTGATCGGCAATGTAGTCAATGGCGGCCTGCCAGTTACGCTTATTGCCCTGATTGTCCTGATAAGGGAAGTGACGACGGAAGCAGTAGCGGCAATTGACGGCACAGCCGCCTTTTACCAACAACAGCGCACGGTTTCTATACTTATGCAGTAAACCCGGCACCACGCTGCTTTGTTCATCCAGCGGGTCGGTGCTGTAACCGGGCGCATCATTGAATTCCTGACGGCTGGTTAACACTTGCAACAGTAGCGGGTCCTGCGCATCGCCGATTTTCATGCGCTGAATGAACGCTCGCGGCACGCGCAGGGCAAAAAGTCGCCTTGCTTCAGTGCCTTCAGCCAATTCGGCATGGTGCTCGAGAGCTAAAAGTTGCAGTAATTCAGCGGGATCGGTGACAACATCAGCAAGTTGCTGCAACCAATCTTCTCTGGAAGGGGGATTTAGGGTTACAATGTGTGCCATTTTTTTGGCTATTACCAGTTCAATATTTACAGAGGGCCTTTATGGCGACTTATCTTAGCAACGATTTTCGTTCCGGTCTTAAAATCATGTTCGAAGGCGAACCGTATGCCATCGAATCAAGTGAATTCGTTAAGCCGGGTAAAGGCCAGGCGTTTGCACGCGTAAAAATGCGTCGTCTGCTGACCGGTTCTCGCGTTGAGAAAACCTTCAAATCAACTGACTCTGCCGAAGGCGCAGACGTGGTTGATATGACCCTGCAATACTCATACAACGACGGTGACTTCTTCTACTTCATGCACCCGGAAAGCTTCGAGCAGTATCAGGTTGAAGCTAAGGTGCTGGACGACGTGCAGAAGTGGTTGCAGGATAACGCCGATTGTATCGTTACCCTGTGGAACAACAAAGCCATTGCTGTTCAGCCGCCGAACTTCATCGAAGCTGAAGTTATCGAAACCGATCCAGGCCTGAAAGGTGATACCGCAGGTACGGGTGGTAAGCCGGCTACGCTGGCAACTGGCGCCGTAGTTAAAGTGCCGTTGTTCGTGCAGATTGGCGAAGTGGTAAAAGTGGATACCCGCTCTGGCGAATACGTTTCTCGCGTAAAATAATCGTCAAATCAGGCGCATCCTTCGATGCGCCTTTTTTCTAAGTGAGTTCAGAATAATGAAAAAGCTGGCAAAATTCGTCGCCTTTGCGTTGCTGGTCTCCTCGGCATTGAGTGCCTGCAACACCTTCCACGGCTTCGGTGAAGATGTCTCCCATTTGGGTGGCGCAATTTCACGAGCGGCCAAGTAAGCGCCTACACATCTCCTTTTTCTGTGCCCGACACAGCAGCGTTGCGTTTAGGGACTATGCTTTAAAAGCTGTACTTTTACTGCAACCAAAAAGGATATTGTTATGTTAAAGAAAAGTATTGTCGCGATTTTCTCGGTACTGGTGCTTTCCTCTCTGCTTTCTGCCTGCAACACCACCCGTGGTGTAGGGGAAGATGTAGAAGCAGGTGGCAAGGCGATTCAACGCAGCACGCAGTAATGTGTGACCGGTGCGGAACACGTTTCGTACCGGCTTTTCTCATATCCCGACTTTATCCCAAACATTCCCTCCTCCTGTCGTTGCTGCTGTTAAACCGCCTGACCCTATGGTGATATTGGGGCTGTAAGCGTGGCGGCGTTGTCTGTCATCGCCAATACGGGTAGACTTCCACCCCTTATCTGTATAAGGAGTCATCAACATGAGCGAAACGGCAAGCTGGCAGCCGAGCGCACCCATTGCCAATTTGTTGAAACGTGCCGCTATCATGGCGGAAATCAGACGTTTCTTTGCCGATCGCGGCGTGCTGGAGGTCGATACCCCGGCGATGAGCCAGGCGACTATCACTGACATCCATCTGGTGCCTTTCCAGACGCGTTTTGTTGGCCCAGGTGCCAGCGAAGGTCGCGATCTCTGGCTGATGACCAGCCCGGAATACCATATGAAACGCCTGCTGGCAGCGGGCAGCGGTCCGATTTATCAGCTGGGTCGGAGCTTCCGCAATGAGGAAGCCGGACGCCACCACAACCCTGAATTCACCATGCTGGAGTGGTATCGTCCCCATTACGATATGTACCGGCTGATGAATGAGGTTGATGATCTGCTGCAACAAGTGCTGGAGTGCGATAGCGCGGAGTCCCTTTCGTACCAGCAGGCATTTATTCGTCATCTGGAGCTGGACCCGTTATCTGCTGATAAAGCGCAACTGCGCGAAGCGGCGGAGAAGTTGGGCGATGGCGAGCTGGCGCGTGATGAAGACGATCGCGACACCTTATTGCAACTGCTGTTTATGCTGGGTGTTGAACCTAAGATTGGCATCGATAAGCCAACCTTCGTTTATCACTTCCCGGCCAGCCAGGCGGCACTGGCAGAGATCAGTACCGAAGATCACCGCGTCGCGGAGCGTTTTGAGGTGTATTACAAAGGGGTCGAGTTGGCGAACGGTTTCCGTGAGTTAACCGACAGCCGTGAACAACGTCAGCGGTTTGAGCAGGATAACCGCCGTCGCGCGGCGCGTGGACTGCCACAGCATCCGATCGATACCAACCTGCTGGATGCGTTGAAGCACGGGATGCCGGCCTGTTCAGGCGTGGCGTTGGGCGTGGACCGTTTGATTATGCTGGCGCTGAAAGCCAACTCGTTGAGCGAAGTGATCGCTTTCCCGGTCGACCGCTGCTAGTAGACGATCCGTAGCGGCGGGATTTATCGCGTAATGTCGTGCGCAACGCCGAAATAAACGCGCGATAAATCGCACCGCTACAACCATCAATTACCGCTTTGCGGGAATTCCTCGATAGTCACCGGCAGACTCATCTTCTGCTCGTTGCGCAGCACCTGCACATCAATCACAGATCCGGGGCGAATCTCCGCTACCTGGTCCATAGTTTCCTGTGCGGAAACCGCTGGTTTACCATTGACGCTAAGCAGGACATCGTTAGCCTGAATCCCGGCCCGATCGGCAGGACCACCCGGCGTCACTTCGCTGACAATAATGCCCTGCACGCGATCCAGGCTGCTGCCCTGACCATGTAACGGTGGCAGTTCACGTCCGGTAATGCCGATATATCCACGGATCACCCGACCATCACGAATCAGTTTATCCATGATTTTAGTCGCCAGCGCCGTCGGAATGGCAAAACCAATCCCTTCCGGCGTCTCGCCATCGTTGCTTTTATCAAACGTCAGGGTGTTGATCCCCATCAGTTCGCCCAGCGAGTTGATCAGTGCGCCACCTGAGTTGCCCTGGTTGATCGAGGCATCGGTTTGCAGGAAGTTCTGGCGGCCGGAAGAACTGAGGCCGACGCGACCGGTGGCGCTAATGATGCCCTGCGTCACGGTCTGTCCGAGGTTGTAAGGGTTGCCGATAGCCATCACCACGTCGCCAATGTGGGGCACGCGTTTAGCGTTAATCGGGATCACCGGCAGATTGGTGGCACTGATTTTCAGCACCGCCAGGTCGGTCATGGCATCGGAACCGACCAGCGTCGCTTCAAAGAAACGGCCATCCTGTAACGCGACGATAATCTGGTCAGCGTTATTGATGACGTGTTTGTTGGTAAGAATGTAGCCTTTTCCGTTCATAATCACGCCGGAACCCAGCGTGGTGATACCGCGATTGTTGTTGCCATGCGCGCTACGGTTATAGACGTTGACCACCGCAGGCACAGCACGACGCACACCCTGGTTAAAGCTGAAGGGTGCTTCATCATTGCTGCTGTCATGTTCAATCAGGGCACTGGTGCCCATGCGGAGTGTAGGGATCGCTGCCAGCAAAATGCCCGCAACGATCAGGCCCATCACCACAGAACGCAAAAGTTTAAGAAACATGGTGTTAGTTTAAGCCGGATAAGATCGCAGGGCAGAATAACATGAGAAAGACGGACAAACACCTGCTTGTCCGTCTGTTGAGATGATTATCGCAAGAGCAGGTAGATACTTTCGTCGCCGCGCACTACATTCAACGCCAGCACAGGCGGTTTTGTCTCCAGCACTTTGCGCATTTCCGCCAGGCTTTCCACCCGGTTACGGTTCACGCCAACGATCACATCATCTTTTTGCAGACCAACCTGTTCCGCTGGTGTGCCTTTTTCGATGGTGTCGACTTTCACGCCTTTATCACCGGTCTTGGTGGTGCCATCACTGAGGGTGGCGCCCTGGAGGGCCGGGGAGAGAAGCTGAGCGCTGGCGGTGGTTTGCGCGCTCTGATCCAGCGTGACGTTGACGCTGATTGGCTTACCGTCACGCAGCAGCCCCAATTTGACTTGCTGACCCGGTGGCGTGGTGCCGATTTTTACCCGCAATTCGGCAAAGCTGGTAATCGGTTTGTCGTTCACGGAAGTGATAATATCGCCCGCCTTGATCCCGGCTTTCTCCGCCGCTGACTTTGGCAGCACTTCGGAAACGAATGCGCCGCGTTGTGCATCGACATTGAAGGCTTTCGCCATATCGGCGGTCATTTCCGTGCCTTTAATGCCCAACTGTCCACGTTTGACTTCGCCAAACTGAATCAGCTGCTGAGCCAGGTTCATCGCCATATTGCTGGGAATGGCAAAGCCGATACCGATATTGCCGCCGCTGGAGGCCAGAATCGCGGTGTTGATACCGATCAGCTCGCCATTCAGGTTAACCAACGCACCACCGGAGTTGCCCCGGTTAATCGCGGCATCGGTCTGAATAAAGTTTTCCAACCCTTCCAGATTCAGGCCGCTACGGCCCAACGCTGAAATAATGCCCGAGGTGGCGGTTTGACCAAGGCCAAACGGGTTACCAATGGCGACCGCGAAATCACCGACTTTCAGTGTGTCGGAATCGGCGATTTTTACCTGCGTCAGGTTTTTCGCGCCCTGTACCTGAATCAACGCAATATCCGTCTGCTCGTCATGGCCGATCAGTTTGGCGTCATATTCGCTGCCGTCGCTCAGTTGAACGCTGATTTTGTCTGCGCCGTTGACGACATGGTTATTGGTCAGGATATAGCCTTTCGCGGCGTCGATAATGACACCCGAACCCAGGCCTTCAAAAGGCTGTGGTTGATTTTGTCCCGGCATCTGGCCAAAGAAGCGTTTCAGCGGTTCAGGTAAATCCTGACCCTGAGCCGCGGTTTCGGTGCCCTCTACGTGGACGCTGACCACGGCAGGCAACACTTTTTCCAGCATCGGTGCCAGGCTCGGCAGTGGCTGTCCCTGGATTTGCGCCGGGAGAGTCGCCAGTGCAGCCGGGGTGGCGGCCAGACTCATCCCAATGCTCAAGGCTAATGCGCTTAACAGTCGTGCTTGTTTTTTCATTGCTACAACGCTCTCGCTGCGAAAAGGGGATTAAAAAAGTGTGACAGTTGTTTGGGGTAAGGGTTCGACAAACAAAAAGGGCACAGCGTTGCTGTGCCCCAAAAGATTAATTACGCGGTGCGCGATCGCCGCCACGTAACAGGCCGGATGCGCCTTCGGAGTAATCACGCGGGATCTGCACCGGTGCCTGATCGTTATCCGCTTCGGCTTCCGTTAGCTGGTAAGCAAACGGGTTTTTCTCGCCCGGCAGATTTGGCAACAGGTCGTTAGAACCTTTCGCCATATGCTGATACAGCTGGCGGTAATCACGCGCCATGTTATCCAGCAATTCTGCACTGCGTGCAAAATGGTTGGTCAGCTCTTCACGATAATCCGCCAGCTCTGCTTTGGATTTTTCCAGTTCGTACTGCATGGTGCGCTGTTCGCGCAGTTTCTTGTTGCCAAAACGCATTGCGACTGCGCCGACAATAATGCCAATCACTAAACCAATCAGCCCGTATTCCCAGGTCATAATGACTCCCGTGTAATTTCCGTTGCTTCGTAGGGCATTGCTTCTGCTTCAACTTCAATAACAGCCACTATACCCGTTAATCGATTGGAAGTGGAACTCTGGAGCGGCATCGCTTAGTGTAGAGCGGCCTAATTTTCGACAACCGACTTGTGAATCGGACTTTTTCAGGGACTCTGAGAGAACCATGCAAACCTCATCTCCGCTTGCGCGCTATGAGCAAGCGCTGTCACAGGGTGAATTTCGCCCGGATGACGTACAACGGGAAGCGATTACCCGCTTAGATGCCATTCAGCAAGGATTGGTCGTGCGCCAGCAAACCATGCCGCCAGCCAGTAAAGGCTTGTTTGGTCGTCTTTCTAAGCTGATGAATAAAGAAAAAAGCAGTAAAGAAGCGCCGGTGCGCGGCCTGTATATGTGGGGCGGGGTAGGACGCGGCAAAACCTGGGTGATGGACCTGTTTTTTCAGTCTATTCCTGGCGATCGCAAATTACGCCTGCACTTTCACCGTTTCATGCTGCGTGTCCATGAAGAATTGACGCAATTGCAGGGGCACAGTGACCCGCTGTTGATTGTTGCCGATCGCTTCAAGGCTGAAACCGACATTCTGTGCTTTGACGAATTTTTTGTTTCCGATATCACCGACGCCATGCTGCTCGGCACCTTGATGGAAGCGCTGTTTGAACGGGGTATTGCGCTGGTCGCTACCTCGAACATCCCACCCGATGATCTCTACCGTAATGGTTTGCAACGTGCGCGCTTTCTGCCGGCGATTGAGCAAATTAAGCGTCATTGTGACGTGATGAACGTTGATGCCGGAATCGATTATCGTCTGCGTACCCTGACGTCGGCGCATTTGTGGAGCTTCCCGCTCAACGACGAGACGCATGCGGAAATGGAGCGCATGTTCCGTGCCCTGTCGGGTAAACCGCGCAGTGACGCGCCGGTGCTGGAGATTAACCATCGTCAGATGCCGACGCTGGGGGTACAGGATGGCGTGTTGGCGATTGATTTCCTGACGCTCTGTGGCGAAGGACGCAGCCAGCATGACTATATCGAGCTGTCGCGCCGCTTCCACAGCGTTTTGCTGTATGATGTGCCGGTGATGATTTACAAGACGGAAGACCAGGCTCGCCGCTTCCTCGCGTTGGTGGATGAGTTCTACGAACGTCATGTGAAACTGGTGGTGGCGGCAGAAACCTCGTTGTTTGAGATTTATCAGGGCACGCGTTTGAAGTTTGAATATCAACGCTGCCTGTCGCGTTTGCAGGAGATGCAGAGCGAAGAATACCTGCGCCTGCCGCATTTACCCTGATGCAACGCAAAAAACCTGACGTGGGGCGTAAAAAGGTTCGATCTTTGTGGTCGACTTCTCTATAATCTTGCGACCCCACGTTACGGCAAAGGTTTTTCTTCCCAGGAACCTTTGTGATCCGGTAACTCTACCTGAGGGGGTGGGCTTGCTGGGCGAAATGGTCGTGTGAGCCTCAATCGTTAACTTGGCGTTTGGGATTTCACCAACGTGTAACTTTATTTGGGTAAGCTTTTCAATGAAAACTTTTACAGCTAAACCAGAAACCGTCCAACGTGACTGGTATGTTGTTGACGCAACTGGCAAAACCTTGGGTCGCCTGGCGACTGAACTGGCGCGCCGTCTGCGTGGTAAGCACAAAGCGGAATACACTCCGCACGTTGATACCGGTGATTACATCATCGTTCTGAACGCAGAAAAAGTTGCTGTAACTGGCAACAAGCGTAACGACAAGATTTACTATCACCACACTGGTCACATCGGTGGTATCAAGCAGGCGACCTTCGAAGAGATGATTGCCCGCCGTCCTGAGCGTGTGATTGAAATCGCGGTTAAAGGCATGCTGCCGAAAGGCCCGCTGGGTCGTGCTATGTACCGTAAACTGAAAGTTTACGCAGGCAACGAGCACAACCATGCGGCGCAGCAACCGCAAGTTCTTGACATTTAATCGGGATTACAGGCAATGGCTGAAACTCAAAACTACGGCACTGGTCGCCGCAAAAGCTCATCCGCTCGCGTCTTTATCAAGCCGGGTAGCGGTAACATCGTAATTAACCAGCGCTCTCTGGAGCAGTACTTCGGTCGCGAGACTGCACGCATGGTCGTGCGTCAGCCGCTGGAGCTGGTTGATCTGGTTGGTAAACTGGACCTGTACATCACCGTTAAAGGTGGTGGTATCTCTGGTCAGGCAGGTGCGATCCGTCACGGTATCACCCGCGCTCTGATGGAGTACGACGAGTCTCTGCGTTCTGAACTGCGTAAAGCGGGCTTCGTTACCCGTGATGCGCGTCAGGTTGAACGTAAGAAAGTCGGTCTGCGTAAAGCACGCCGTCGTCCGCAGTTCTCCAAACGTTAATTGTTGCTGCTTCGGCAGTGTCAGTTGGCACAAAAAACCCGCTTCGGCGGGTTTTTTGCTTTTTCCGGACAGGAATTGCCGCCACAAAAACGCGAGCTTTGCCCGCATTTTGCCTGCAAATCACTTTCCACGCCCCACAAGCTGCTTAAAATCTGGTAAACTGACTGTCACTTTGCGCCCGCGAGCCGGAGCGTTGTGGATGTTTTTTCCGCCAGGATGGGCGAAAAATGCCGCAAACGCTGGCTGTGTGCGAATCTGATAAGCAGGTGAGTCGCCGTGTGGTTGGCTATTCGCAGTATTTTTTTGTGAACAAACTTGGAGGTTTTCATGGCTGTCGCTGCCAACAAACGTTCGGTAATGACGCTGTTTTCTGGTCCGACTGACATTTTCAGCCATCAGGTACGTATTGTACTGGCTGAGAAGGGCGTCAGCGTGGAGATCGAGCAGGTTGAAACGGATAACCTGCCGCAGGATCTGATTGACCTCAACCCGTACCGCACAGTACCAACGCTGGTAGATCGTGAACTGACGCTGTATGAATCTCGCATCATCATGGAATACCTTGATGAGCGTTTCCCGCATCCGCCGCTGATGCCTGTCTATCCGGTTGCCCGTGGTGAAAGCCGCCTGATGATGCACCGCATTGAGCAGGATTGGTACAGCCTGATGCGTATCATTGAAACCCGCACCGGTGCAGAAGCCGATGCCGCGCGTAAACAACTGCGTGAAGAGCTGCTGGCGATTGCACCGCTGTTCTCACGTACGCCGTTCTTTATGAGCGAAGAGTTCAGCCTGGTTGATTGCTATCTGGCGCCGCTGCTGTGGCGTTTGCCGTCTATGGGTGTTGAGCTGGCTGGCGCAGGTTCTAAAGAGCTGAAAGGCTACATGACCCGCGTATTTGAACGTGACTCTTTCCTCGCTTCACTGACCGAAGCAGAACGTGAAATGCGCCTTCAAGCCCGGGGCTAATCTATGGAAATGTCGCAACTAACGGCCCGTCGTCCCTACCTGCTGCGTGCGTTCTATGACTGGTTGCTTGATAACCAGTTAACGCCGCATTTGGTGGTCGACATTAATCTGCCTGGCGTGCAGGTGCCGCTGGAGTACGCGCGTGATGGTCAGATTGTGCTGAACATCGCTCCGCGTGCGGTAGGTAACCTGGAGCTGGGCAACGATCATGTCCAGTTCAACGCCCGCTTCGGTGGCGTGCCGCGTCAGGTCTCAGTACCGATGGCGGCGATTCTGGCTATCTACGCCCGTGAAAACGGCGCTGGCACCATGTTCGAACCAGAACCGGCCTATGAACTGGCTGCGCAGGATGAACTGGAAGGTCAGGAAGAAACCATGATGTCGGTGATTGATGGCGATCGTCCTGATGATTCGACTGACGATGAAACTCCGCCAGATGATGAGCCGCCGCCGCGTGGTGGTCGACCTTCACTGCGTGTGGTGAAATAAAAAACGGGCCAGATGGCCCGTTTTTTTATGCCTGCGTCTTAGTAGACGTCACGCAGATAGCGTTTATCTTTCTTCAACTGATCGACATAAGCTGCCGCACGTTCGCTGGACAGGCCGCCAAACTGGCGTACCACTTCATACAGCGCCGCATCGACATCTTTCGCCATGCGTGATGCATCACCACACACGTAGAAGTAAGCACCGTCCTGCAACCAGGCATAAAGCTCAGCACCTTTCTCCAGCATACGATTCTGCACGTAAATCTTCTCTTCCTGATCGCGCGAGAACGCCAGATCAAGGTGAGTCAGCAGACCGCTTTGTTGCCACTCGTTCAGCTCATCCTGGTAGATGTAATCGTGTTCCTGATGCTGGTCACCAAAGAACAACCAGTTTTTGCCTTCGGCACCGGTGGCCTGGCGCTCCTGCAAGAAGGCACGGAACGGTGCAATACCGGTACCCGGCCCCACCATGATCAGCGGTGCCTTATTGTTGGCAGGGACGCGGAACGCTTTATTGGGCGAAATAAAGATTGCCGGTTTTTCGCCGCGACGTACACGCTCAGCCAGATAGGTAGAGCAGACACCGTTACGGGCGCGGCCACCACTGTGGTAACGCACTGAAGCGATGGTCAGATGCACCTGATTCGGATGGGCTTTCGAGCTGGAGGAGATGGAGTAAGCACGGTGTTGCAGCGGGCGCAGCATCGCGACAAATTCCGGCACCGACAGGCTGCGCGTCAACTCCAGTTGCAGCAGGTCCAGCGTATCTTTGCCCCACAGCCACACGCCGAGGGTATCTTTGTCGTCGTGTTGCAGGACGTGGCGCAATTCCTGGTTAGTGGTGTTCTGGCCGACCCACTCAATCAGTTTGCGCGACGGCTCAGAGATTTCAAACTGGTAAGTCAGCAAATCACCAAGATTACGCTCGAAGCCCGGCACTGGGGTTTCATAGTCTGCATTCAACTGGGTCAGCAGCAGCGTCACCAGCGCAGGGTCATTCACTGGGATTACGCCCAGTGCGTCGCCTGCTTCGTACTTTAGCCCGCTGTCCGTCAGGTCAAACTCGAAGTGACGGATATCTTTGCCGGACTGCTCGCCAGAAAGACGTTTGTTGGTCACCAATGCCGCAGCATAAGGATTCTGTTTGTTGCTGCCCGGAATGACCGGTGCTTCCGGTGCGCTTTCCAGCACCGTACCGCTGCTGCCCGCGCTGGCGGCAAACTGCGGCATGGCTCCACCGATCCATGTACTGGATGGCTCTTCGTAATCGATATCGCAGTCAATACGATCAACCACACGCTTCGCACCCAACTGTTCGAGGCGCATATCGATGAATTTACCGGCCTGGCAGAAACCGTCATAGCCGGTGTCGCCGATCGCCAGTACGGCGAAGTGCATCTGCTCCAGACGCGGCGCGGTGCTGGCAGAAATGGCCTGCCAGAACAGCTGAGCGTTGTCCGGCATTTCACCTTCACCGTAGGTAGAGGTGACGATCAGCACATGACGCATGGTGGCGAAGAGATCGATATCCACCTCACCCAACGCCTGCACCACAGGCACCAGGCCTTTGGCACGCGCGGCTTTCGCTGCGGTCTGGGCCAACGCTTCCGCGTTGCCCGTCTGTGAACCGAACAGGATATGCAGTTGGGTTGTCGTTGCAGCACCGGCCGCAGGGGCGGCCTGCTGCTTATCTTCTAACACCAACAGGCGTGAGTGGAGACCGGCGAGAAAACCCGCCAGCCAGTATTTCTGATCACCGTTAAACGGTGCATCTTCAGGAATGTAAGGAATCTTCATGGGTACTTTTACTCAATCCCGTTCATATTCAGTCAGTAATACACAAATCTGTTGATTCAGCTATCAGGATAATTTTCCGACAGCCGCCGCGATTTCTGGCAATGCCGCACGGGCAAACAACTCTTCAAAATCAGGCAGATGACCCAGCACCTCACGGTTACAGGCATCCTGATAGATGATCCAGCCATAGGTAGCCAGGCTGTCCATCGAACGGATGTTGCGTTGCGTCAGCGCGGCTTTGTAATCCGACATACGTTTGGACGCGATCAGGCTCGCCAGTTCATCATCGTTGTAGTTCTCGATAGCAGAGCGTGCATGACGTTGCAGCTTGCTTACCAACGAGAAATCTTCTGTCATCAGCAGGTTACGTACCGCTTTCTCAACCGCCGGGTCTTCTACTGAAGTGCCTTTCGGCAGCTTGCTCAGTGCCAACTGCTGCGCGAAGCTCAGCACGGTATAGTTGTTGAGCAGCACGAACATTTCAAGCGTATCGGTAGCACCGTAAGCCGGCACCGCGCCATCAGCGATGGTTTTGCCCGCACGCCAGGCTGATTTGAACTTCGCGACCTGATGCGCAGCCAGCGAGGTTGACAGTTCTTCCAGCAGATCCTTACGCGATTTCGCCTTCAGAATCTCACCACCGTCCTGATAGAGCAACAGCGAACGTGGCATGACATACACAAAGTGGTGGCACTCGGTTTCCCAGTTTGCCAGCAACCATGCGGCACGCGGTGAGTTAGTGGCTTCCAGATGCCAGTTCAGCATGGTCAGCACCGCTTGTTTGTGCACTTTCGCCATTTCGTCTTCATCAGCGATGGAGCCAAACAGCACCGAGTCTCCGGCGGCGTGTGCCGCCAGTGAGCCGTACGGGTCATACTGGTAGGCAAAGCCGCCGCTCATGCCATTACCAAAGCCTTTACCGAAAGTACCGAGGTTGAGAATGGCACCGTTGGTCATGTATTCACAGCAGAAGTCACCCACGCCTTCAACAACGGCGGTTGCGCCAGAGTTACGTACGGCGAAACGGTCACCCGCCTGGCCTTGTACGAACAGACGTCCACCGGTGGCACCAAACAGGGCAAAGTTACCGATCAGTACGTTGCCATCGCTATCCTGTGCGCCGCCGCCCGGTGACATCACCACCAACTCGCCGCCACACTGACCTTTACCGACGCCATCGTTACAGGTGCCGTAGTGCTTCATCTGCATACCGTCGTTGCAGAATGCACCGAACGACTGGCCGGCAGAGCCGGAGGTTTGGATCTGCACGGTGGCCGGTGCCAGGTAGTGGCGGCCACGGTCATCTTTCAGCACCGCCGGGATAGCGGCTTTTTGTTCGGCTGACAGTTCATGGTTCAGCATACGTTCGATATCAATGGCCAACTGACCACCGACGCTCTTGTTACGGTTGTTCAGCGTGATGCCTGCGCCAAGCGCGATCTCACGACTGCCTTTCGCGACCAGCTGATCTTTCAGCTCTTCAACCCAGCCGTTGTCCAGTTCGAAATCTTTTTCCAGATAGACGGGTTTAGCGATTTTCTGCTCTGGTACGACGGTCAGCATGGCGCGCAGGTCCAGTTTGCCGACTTCCAGCGGGTGATCCATCAGGTGCAGCAGATCTGAACGGCCGCGTGCTTCACGCAGTGAACGCAGGCCGAGGCGTGCGAGGAACTCACGTACTTCCTGTGCCACGTTGATGAAGTACTGGGCCAACTGACGCGGATCGCCATCAAAGGCTTCGGCGTTGGTCGTCAGACCGGCCGGGCATTTGACGTTACAGTTTTTCGCCATTACGCATTTCAGCATCATCAGCGCGGTCGTACCGAACTCGAAGCTGTCGCCACCGAGCAGGGCGGATTTGATCACGTCGCTGCCGGTTTGCTGCGCGCCAGAGCAACGCAGTTGTACTTTGTCACGCAGGCCGTTGGCACACAGCGCCTGATGCACCTCGGCGATGCCGATTTCCGCCACGCGGCCGGTGTATTTCAGGCTGGTAACCGATGCCGCACCGGTGCCACCGGTATTACCGGCGACGTTAATGACGTCAGCACCGGCTTTCGCTACGCCAACCGCGATGGTGCCGATACCTTCGGAAGACACCAGTTTAACGATGACGCGCACGCGTGCGGCTTTACAGTCGTGAATCAGCTGTGCCAAATCTTCGATAGAATAAGTGTCGTGATGCGGCGGTGGAGAAACCAGCTCCACACCCGGCGTACCGCCACGCGCTGCGGCGATTTCTACCGTAACTTTCGGTGCCGGTAACTGACCGCCTTCGCCTGGTTTTGCGCCCTGGCCAATCTTGATCTCCAGCTCTTCCAGCATCGGATCGGCGAGGTAAGCTGCCCAGACGCCGAAGCGACCAGATGCCAACTGTTTGATGCGTGAGGCGCGGATGGTGCCGTGACGTGAATAGTGTTCACCACCTTCACCGCAGTTACTCATCCCGCCCACCATGTTGGTGCCGTGTGCGACGGCTTCATGCGCCGGGGCGACCAATGCGCCGTGGCTCATCGCGCCAGAGGCAAAGGTACGGGTGATTTCGTGTGCAGGCTGAATCTCTTCCAGCGGCAGCGAAGGCAGCGCGGTGAAGAGGCGTGACAGGTAGTCAGCCGCTTTGCCGTAAGCGGTGACACTCAGCGCACCATTCACGACTTCGCTTTTTTCGATTTCATCGGCAAAACGGGTTTTCAGCGCACGCGCCAGCGCAGCCAGACGCTCGCTTTCTGGTTTCAGACCGGCAATGGCATCAACCAGACGCAGCGTAAACTGGTTCAGGCTGCCGTTAACCGCTTCGCATTGCAGACCACGGGTGGCGAAGCCATTGTTCACCAGCGAGTAGCGGCCCAGTTTGCGACCAAACTCTGCTTCGCTGTCGACGTGGGTCAAATCACATGGCAGCGCGAGGATATCACGCAGCGCCGCCGGACGACGTTTACGCTCGGCATACATCAGGCTGGAGAACTGGCGGTAATCCGGCGTGATAGTAAAGCTGTCGATGACATCATTCGGGATACGTTCGAAGCTGCTGTCTTTGAACGCTTCCGCTTTGATGTTGAACGCATTGTCCAGTTTCGCCAGCGTCATCAGACGGATAAAGTTGTCCTCTTCGCGGGCTTTATCCGCGAAGCGAATCGGCTGTTCCGTCATATCAATAAAAGTACGGACAGCGATGGTGCCATAGGAATGGCCAGCACCCTCGGCGCGCTCTTTAAACAGGCCGAGTAACGGGACTTCCGCTTCACCCTGGATTTTCAGCGCGCTTTGATGCCAGTCCACCGCCATCTGGGCGATAGCCGGGAAGCCTGCGCCGCCAACCGGGGTTTTAATGTTCGGGAAATATTTCTTCAGCACCGGGTCTTCGGTATCGAGGAAGTTCGGTTCGAAGAATTCACCACAGCTGTAGCTTTCCACGGTACACAGGCCCACTTTGCCCATGGTTTTCATCAGCGCTTTTTCTGCGGCTTTGGCATAGCGTTTAAAGGCTTTGTTGCCTTCTTCACCTTCGCCGAATTTCTCTTCAGCACGCATTTGCACGCCGAGCGGATAAATAGCGGAGGCACCGAAGCCGAGTGCTGCGGCAATGTGGTGAGAAGAGATGCTCTGACCACTTTCGACCACCAGCGAGACATCCAGACGCAGGCCTTCCTGCACCAGACGCTGGTTGATGGCGGATACCATCAACAACATCGGGATCGCCGCATGGGTAGAGGAGATATGGCGGTCAGTCAGCACCGCGATTCCGCCCTGCTGACGAGCAAAGTCCACGACCTTCTGAGCCAGATCGTCGATGGCTTTTTCCAGTGCGGCAGCGTTGGCTGCACGGCTGACGATATCTTTACCGATTACCGGCTCGTACAGCATCTCAAAACGCTGATAAGGCGCAACTTTCTGCTCACGCAGACGCAGCATATCAAGGTGCGTCAGGATAGGCGTCGGAACGATGATCTGTTGGCCTTTGCTGCGGCCCAGATGCGGTTTGGCACCCAGAGCCACGCGCAGCGTCATGCCATCCGCTTCACGGATTGAATCGAGCGGTGGGTTCGTCACCTGCGCAAAGCGCTGCGAGAAGTAGTGCGCCATGCCGCCTTCATGATCGGACAAGCCGTTGATGGCATTGCCGTAACCCATCGCAGAGATTTTCTCAGCGCCGGTTTGCAGCATCGGGTCCATCATGAATTTGAAGCTTTCCTGGTTGTAGTAGTAGGCCACAAAACGCTGATAGGTTTTGAGGTCGCCACCATAACGCAGCGGTGAACCCAGTTTCTCTGCCGGGATCTCCGGCAGTTCTTTCAGGTCGACACGCGCCGCGCTCAGCAGGGCAGGGTAATCTTTCTCAGTTGCCAGTTTTTCCAGTGCTTCTACGGTGGTGTAGGAGCGTTTTTCACGGTGATCGTAATACAGCATGCCGCCCGCTTCGATACGGCCACGACGCAGTACGCTTTCTGGCGGGAAGGCAATCTGGCCCGCTTCGGACATAGCACCGATATATTCAGCCGTTTCCACAGAACGCAGAGGACGCAGGCCGAGGCGGTCCAGACGTGCGCCGATCACTTCGCCGTTACCGAAGATCAGTGCTGCCGGGCCATCGTTCTTCTCTTCATACAATGAGAAGTATTCCAGCATGGCGCGCACTTCAGTGGAGAGCGAGGAGTCGTTCTCCCATGCTGGCGGCATCATGGAGACGACGGCATTGATCAGGTCGAGATTATCTTCCATCAGGCGGCTGTGGATGCTCTGGTCGAGACGTGAGCTGTCTGACTGGCCTTTCGGACGCACAATTTTTTTGCCGCGTGCCAGCGCCAGCGCTGATTCGGCAATGCGGTTTTTACGGTCTGTGTTCAATTCACCGTTATGCGCCATCAGACGGAACGGTTGCGCCATCGTGGTGTGCGGGTCGGTGTTGGTGGAGAAACGGGTATGGAAGAACAACCCACGCACCTGATGGTCCGGGTCGGTCAAATCTTTGAAGTATGGGATCACTTCGTTGGAATTCAGGCGTGCTTTAAATACCTGAGTGCGCGAGGAGAGCGACAGCGGATACAGACCGCCAAATTCGCTTTCAGTAAAGGCCTGCGCTTCAATGTCCAGCAGCGCACGATAGATGCGTTGCTCAAATTCGTTCTGGCTGGTGATGTCCTGTGGCGCAGCAAACACCCACTGCACAATCGGCAGCTGGAATTGCAGGGCGGCCGGGCGCGTTACGCTACCGTCCAGCGGCATGTCGCGTTTTACCAGCACCGGGAAGTTATAGGCTGCCAGCGTTTCTTCCACCAGACGCTCGGCGTTGGCACGCAGTTCGGCATCTTTCGGAACGAAGAAGTTACCCACGCCAAAACGGCCCGCTTCCAGCGGCTGACCGGTGATTTTCCGGAAGAAGTGCAGAGAAAGGTCGACGTTGACGCCTGCGCCATCGCCCACGCCTTCAGCTGACATCCCGCCACGGTGCGGCACGGTGCACAGCGCACTGTGTGCCATTTGCAGGATCTCATGAGTCTGCTCGCCGTCCTTACGGGTAATGAAACCTACACCACAGCTATCACTGCCCGCTGTTGGATCATACAAGCCATAGGGATTAGGTTTTTGAGTGGACATTGAGGTCTCCTTAAACTGCTTTTGACATTACCTGCATTATTTCAAGTACAGAGCACTGCTGAGTCAGCTCACAGGCGCTGTATCAATTTCTGCTCCGCTCGGCAATGAGCGGGCGTCGCAACACCGAGCAATTCCTCTCAAGACATAGTATGGACGTCCTTGATGAGCTGCTCTTTAATCCGGGTCTCTTAACTGGAGATAACTTGCATCTAGAGGGAGTCTTCTTGCTGCATAGATATGCCGAGACACTGGCCCGACAGGAAAGCATCCAGCGGAATTCCAACTTATCGGGAAAGCGTACTCAGGTCAAATAGCCAGCTTTATTGAGGGTAATATGCTTTTTTGTCACTTAAGTTTATGATTTTTATTATTAATTTGGTGAAAAAGTTGACAGTGTACCCCCGCGTAATCCCGCAGGAAGTGTGAGCCGTCTCACTGTGGTGCAGCCATCAAATCTCTGCACCATGCTGGGGAAGGAAATGTTTTCAGCATAAAATGCTGTTTGGGCCACTTCGTGCACAGGATGTATCTGTTTTTCTTATGGCGTCATATTTGAATCAGACCAGGGGTCGTCATTAGTAAAATTAATCATCAGAGGCGTGCTTAAAACAGCGCTTAAGTTGAATGGATATGCAAAAAGGAACAGCAACCATCGGACGATATGGCTGCCAGGGTATTGATTCGCACGAGGTGCTGAGAAATGGGCCGCAAAAGCGCGGCCCTCCAGATTATTCAGTTGGCGGAATTAGTCAAGCGCTTTCAGCATAATGGCGGGAACGTCGGCGAAATAGTCCGGCAATGCACCATAACGGGGCATAACCTCAGCGATTGGGTATGGGCAACCAGCGCGGAGCGCGGATAATTGCGCTATCATGAGCCAGATTTCGTTCAGGGAGCGGGTAATGAAACAGATTCGTCTTTTAGCGCAGTACTACGTTGATTTAATGGTCAAACTGGGGCTGGTTCGCTTTTCGCTACTGTTGGCTTCGGCGCTGGTGGTGCTGGCGATGGTGGTCCAGATGGCCGTCACTATGGTCCTGCGCGGTCATGTTGAGAGCATTGATGTGGTGCGTTCGGTGTTCTTTGGTCTGCTGATTACCCCCTGGGCGGTCTATTTCCTCTCGGTCGTGGTTGATCAACTGGAGGAGTCGCGTCAGCGTCTCTCCCGCCTGGTGGATAAGCTGGAAGAGATGCGCACGCGCGATCTTGAGCTGAATCAGCAGATGAAAGAAACCATTACCCAGCTCAACCAGGAGATTGCCGACCGTATTAAAGCCGAACAGGCGCGTGAGCAGGTGATGGATAAGCTGCGCGAAGAGATGGCTCGGCGTGAGCAGGCGCAGATTGAACTGGAGCAGCAATCCTCCTTCCTGCGATCATTCCTTGATGCATCACCGGATCTGGTATTCTACCGCAATATCGACAAGCAATTCTCCGGGTGTAACCGGGCGATGGAGCTACTGACCGGATTGAGTGAGAAACAGCTCATTGGCCTGACGCCGCGCGATATTTACGACGAAGATGCCGCAACCAAGGTGCTGGAGACGGATGAAAAAGTATTCCGGCACAATGTCTCCCTGACTTACGAACAGTGGCTGCAATATCCCGATGGGCGTAAAGCCTGTTTCGAAATCCGTAAAGTGCCTTATTACGACCGCGTTGGGAAACGCAGTGGCCTGATGGGCTTTGGACGTGATATTACCGAGCGTAAGCGCTATCAGGACGCGCTGGAGAACGCCAGCCGTGAGAAAACCACCTTTATCTCAACTATCAGCCACGAGCTGCGTACGCCGCTTAACGGCATTGTTGGCCTGAGCCGCATTCTGTTAGATACCGACCTCAATCAGGAGCAGTTGAAGTACCTGAAAACCATTCACGTCTCCGCCATCACCCTGGGCAACATCTTTAATGATGTGATTGAGGTGGACAAAATCGAGCGACGTAAAGTGCAACTCGATAACCAACCGCTCGACTTTACCGGCTTCCTGGCGGACCTGGAAAACCTCTCTGGTCTGCTGGCACAGCCGAAAGGGCTAAAGTTTGTCATGTCGCCTGAACTGCCGCTGCCCCATAAAATTTCGGCGGATGGCACCCGACTGCGGCAGATCCTGTGGAATCTGATTGGTAACGCGGTGAAATTTACCCAGCAGGGCGAGATCGTGGTACGCGTTGCCTATCACCAGGATGAGACGCTGCATTTTGAGGTGGAAGACTCCGGCATGGGGATCCCACAAGAGGAACAGGACAAAATCTTCGCCATGTATTATCAGGTGAAAGATCAGCATGGTGGTAAACCCGCCACGGGCACGGGGATTGGACTGGCAGTATCACGTCGTCTGGCACAGGCGATGGGCGGCGATATCACGGTACGTAGCGTTCAGGGGCAGGGTTCCTGCTTCACCGTCGAGATCAAGGCACCACGGGTCGCGGAAGAGGTTGAGGACGACAATCTGGACGATGCGATGCCTCTGCCGGCGTTGCATGTCCTGTTGGTTGAGGATATTGAGCTGAACGTGATTGTGGCGCGTTCGGTGCTGGAGAAGCTCGGTTGTAGCGTGGAGGTGGCGATGACCGGCACCGCCGCGCTGGAGATGTTCGACCCGCAGGAGTTTGATTTGGTGCTGCTGGATATCCAGTTACCGGATATGACCGGCCTTGATGTGTCGCGTGCCATTCATCAGCGACACGCCGGAGAGATGCTGCCACCGTTAGTGGCTCTGACCGCCAACGTGCTGAAAGATAAAAAAGAGTATCTGGATGCCGGGATGGATGATGTGCTGAGCAAACCACTGGCCGTCCCTGCACTGACCGCGATGATCAAAAAGTTCTGGGATTATCAGGCGGAAACCGACGCCCCGATGGCTGAACCGTCAGAGGAGAAAAACCGGACGCTGCTGGATGTGCCTATGCTGGAACAGTATATCGAGCTGGTGGGGCCTGGGTTGATTACGCAAAGCCTGACGATGTTTGAAAAGATGATGCCAGGCTACCTCGACGTGCTTGACTCGAACATGATGGCGCGCGACCAGAAAGGCATTGCCGAAGAGGGTCACAAAATCAAAGGTGCAGCGGGTTCGGTCGGTTTGCTGCATCTGCAAAAGCTGGCCAAACAGATCCAGTCACCCGAATTGCCTGCGTGGTGGGACAACGTTCAGGAGTGGATCGACGAATTAAAACAAGAATGGCAGCATGACGTGAATGTCTTACGTGAATGGGTTGCAGCGCGGGAAAAGTAACAAGGACCAGAAAAAAATGACCCCAGTCGAAACCGGGGTGCGCGAATACTGCGCCAACACCAGGGAAAATGGCGCTGCTGCTATTATTTGAGGTCTATCCTGAGCAACAGCGTGGTATTGGTTAACGCTTCAAAACCACCTTAGCAAATTCGTCACCACTTGTGACAAGATTCATTAAATTGTGTGATGTTGAGCAGCGTTTAAATACAGAAAACATTAATTTGCTGACACAGTCAAGCAAGGAATTAATTTCTTTGACTCATTGCATTAATTTTGACCAGTCGTTCTGTTTTTGGTCGGGTTTTAACTCGCTGAAGTGACGTAAAAACCCCGTAAGTGTGACGAAAGTCTCCTGGTCAGGGAAAATTCGCTTTTTTTCGTAGTAAATGCATGAAATATGGCATGAAACATGGTTGGTAGCGCGGGTTATCCAAAACGTTTTGGAAACCATCGATAGAAAGTTCCAGATTCAGGTTTTAACGATGGATGTAAACCAAAAAGTAGGCAAATTGCTTAACCAGAATTCGAAGATAGCGCAAAGCCCTTGCGGATAATTTACACATTTTTTTCGGAATGCTCTCAATAATCAATGAGAGGAATCAACCACTGTGAAATTTAAATGTTAAGCATCGTGAATCATTTTGTGTGATCTGGATCACGTTCAATGAAGTGTCTGTCAGCAATTTTTCCAATACGCATTTAAGCATGGAACCGATTCCTTTTTAGCGGAAGTGCTTGATGTATTTGGCTCTATTAAAGGAACGATGGTTGCGCAGGCAATGAATTTGTTCGATAAATCAACTGGTCAGACAGCGGTTCTTGGTATTCGACTATCATCGAATGCTATGGTGACCTTGGTGATTGATTAACACAGGGAACAGGTAAGAGATAATTAGATGGCTAAGAATAAAGGGAAACTTTGGCAACGTGTAAAAGTGTGGATCGCAAAATTTCTTCTCGCCTGGCTGGGTATTTGGCTGGCAGGGATTTTGTTATTTTCCTTCTTGCCCGTGCCTTTTTCCGCAGTGATGGTTGAACGACAGCTGGGTGCCTGGCTGCACGGCAATTTTGGCTATGTGGCACATTCGGATTGGGTCAGCATGGATGAGATCTCACCGTGGATGGCGCTGGCGGTCATTGCCTCTGAAGATCAAAAGTTCCCAGAACACTGGGGATTTGACGTTGCCGCGATTCAGTCGGTGCTGGATAACGAGGGCGATGAACGGATGCGTGGTGCTTCGACGCTATCACAACAAACCGCGAAAAACCTGTTTTTGTGGGATGGACGTAGTTGGGTTCGTAAAGGGCTGGAAGCGGGATTGACGGTAGGAATCGAAACGGTCTGGACCAAGCGACGCATTCTTACGGTCTATCTGAATATCGCCGAATTTGGCAACGGTGTGTTTGGGGTAGAAGAGGCATCCCAGCGCTATTTTCACAAACCCGCCAGTCGCCTGACCATAGCAGAAGCGGCGCTGCTGGCGGCGGTATTGCCTAATCCGATCCGTTTTCGCGCCGATGCCCCTTCAGGTTACATTCGTCAGAGACAGCAATGGATTATGCGTCAGATGCGGCAACTGGGTGGGGAAGGTTTCCTTAACCGCTACAAATTGCACTGAAACGGTTAATCTTCATCAAAACCGGCTTCAAACAATTCAATCACCGCTGCCAGCGCCTGGGTTTCTTCCGGGCCGCTGGCTTCAATCTCAATATGGCCGCCTTTGGCGGAATCCAGCATCAGCAGCGCAATTACGCTGCTGGCTTCCGCTTCCGTTCCTGCTTCATTACGCAGCAGCACTTCTGCGTCGAAACTTTGCACCAGTTCAAACAACTTCATCGCCGGGCGCGCATGCATGCCCAATTTATTCCGAATCTCAACGGTTTGCTTCACGGTCATGATTTGCGTTTTTCCAGGGTGCGATGACGGGATTGCACATTTTTACCGCGCGAACGGAAATAGTCGGCCAGTTGTTCGGCGATATAGACCGAACGATGCTTACCACCGGTACAACCGATTGCGACAGTGAGATAGCTACGATTATTGGTTTCCAGCATGGGGAGCCACAATTCAAGGTAGCTGCGTGTCTGATAGATAAAGTTGTGCACTTCAGTATGCCGGTCGAGGAACGCGGCCACCGGGCGATCAAGGCCGGTCATCGGACGCAGTTTTGGGTCCCAGTGTGGGTTAGGCAGAAAACGCACATCAAACACATAATCGGCATCAATCGGAATACCATGCTTGAAGCCAAAGGATTCAAACACCATCGTCAGCTCGCGTTCGCGTTTACCCAGCAGACGGGTGCGTAGCATTTCAGCCAACTCATGCACCGACATCTCGGAGGTATCAATGATCAGGTCGGCCCGTGAACGCAGTGGTTCAAGTAGGTCGCTCTCCTCATCAATCGCGCTTTCCAGTGACAAATTCTTACTGGAGAGTGGATGCAGGCGACGTGTGTCGCTGTAGCGACGGATCAGCGTGTTGCGATCGGCGTCGAGGAACAGCAACTGTGGCGAAAACGAGTCCGGCAGGTTGTTAAGCGCGGTTTCGAAAATCTCCGGTGATTCCGGCATATTGCGCACGTCGATACTGACGGCAGCAGAGATGTTGCGTTCGCTTAAGGTATTGGCCAGTTCTGGCAGCAATACCACTGGCAGGTTATCGACACAGTAAAACCCCATGTCCTCAAGCGCACGCAACGCGACTGATTTTCCTGAGCCTGACCGACCGCTAACGATCATCAGCACCATCACATTTCTCCCGTTTTAAACCGGCGCATTGGCCGGTAAAAGTATCTGTCGCTTAAGAGTGGTCTTCCTGCGCTTCTGTGATAATGGCATAGAGTTCTTCATCGCTCTGCGCAGCGCGCAGACGGCGACAGACGGTTTTATCTGCCAGACGTTTTGCCACCAGCGATAATGTATGCAGATGGGTTTTACACTGGTCTGCGGGCACCAGTAGCGCAAACAGCAGGTCCACAGGCTGGTTATCCACCGCGTCAAAAGCGATAGGTTGATCGAGGCTAATGAACACGCCTACGGCGCGCAGCGTGTCCTCCTCCAGTTTGCCATGTGGAATGGCAATACCATTGCCAATACCGGTACTGCCCATGCGTTCACGGGTGAGGATCGCTTCGAAAAGCGTCTGGTGAGGCAGATTGAGCTGTTTGGCTGCCAGTTCGCTGATTATTTCCAGCGCACGTTTTTTACTCTGGCAGTGTACGCCGCTGCGGGTGCAGTCCAGCGTAAGGACCGAGCTCAATTCCAGTGTCAGATCGTTGTTCATCATCGTTTCACTTGCGAGTTCACATAGCCGCGAGGATCACCCACTTTACCCCTTATCACGGGAAAAATGCAGTGTCTCCTGTTGGCGCTTGCGCAGATGACAAAACGGGGCGGTCAGCCCGCCCCATTCTGTGCTCTGAGTACCGAACCTATCAGTACTCTGCAAGCGTGAAGGTTAGTGTTTTTTCAGTTTATCTTTATGTTTGGTCAACTGACGGGAAAGCTTGTCGATCAATCCGTCAATCGCCGCGTACATGTCTTCCGCTTCCGATGTCGCGTGCAATTCACCGCCGTTCACATGCAGTGTTGCATCAGCAATCTGCGTTACCTTTTCCACTTTCAGAACAATATAGACCTGATTAATCCGATCAAAATAGTGTTCCAGTTTGGCAAATTTGCTATTTACAAATTCGCGCAGCGGCTCGGTAATCTCTACATTCAGTCCGGTAAGGTTTATTTGCATAGGTCTTCCTTCTCAATACATTCAAACCAGCTGCTTGCGCTGATTCGAGGGCGGGATGGACAAAGACTCGCGATACTTAGCAACCGTACGGCGGGCCACCATGATGCCCTGTTCAGATAACATGGAGGTCAGTTTGCTGTCGCTCAAGGGTTTTGCGGGATTTTCCGCAGAGATCAATTTTTTCACCAACGCACGAATTGCCGTCGAGGAGGCTTCACCGCCACCTTCGGTATTCACATGACTGGAGAAAAAATATTTCAGTTCAAAGATGCCACGCGGGCTATGCAAGTACTTCTGCGTGGTAACACGGGAAATGGTGGATTCATGCATATCCACGGCCTGGGCGATATCCGCCAGCACCATCGGACGCATGTACTCCTCGCCCTGTTCAAAAAACGCCTGCTGCTGCTCGACAATACAACGAGTCACTTTCAGCAGCGTGTCGTTACGGCTCTCCAGGCTCTTAATCAGCCATTTGGCTTCCTGTAAATTGCTGCGGATAAACTGGCTGTCGCTGTCATTACGCGCCGCACCGCCCATCGCCGCGTAGTGCTGATTAATTTTGAGACGCGGTACGCTGTCGGCATTTAGCTCAACTGTCCAGCGGGTGCCGACCTTGCGTACCAGCACATCCGGGATGACATACTCAGGCTCGCTGGTGTTGACCGACTGACCTGGGCGCGGATCAAGCGACTGAATCAGCAACATTGCCTCTTTCAGCACATCTTCTTTCAGACGCGTCATGCGCATCAGGCTACGGAAATCGTGATTGGCCAGCAGATCAAGATGATCGCTCACAATCAACCGTGCTTCCGCCAGCATCGGCGTATCGGCGGCATATTGGGACAGCTGCACCAGCAGGCAATCGCGCAAATCGCGTGCGCCAACGCCGACCGGATCAAAACGCTGTACGCGTTTCAATACCGCTTCCACTTCTTCCAGCGTCAGTTCTTCATCACCGATGCTGTCGCAAATATCCTGGAGCGTCACGGTGAGATAACCGGTGTCGTCAATGGCATCGACAATCGAAGTCGCAATGGCGCGGTCGGTATCGGTGAACGGTGTCAGCTCAACCTGCCACATCAGATAATCCTGCAACGACTGCGTGGTTTCGCCCTGATAGACCGGCAGCTCATCATCCTGGTAATCGGTACCCGTACCGGAAGGCGTTCCGGCGGTGTAGATTTCATCCCAGGTTGCATCGAGCGGCAGCTCTTCCGGCATGTCCTTTTGTTCCAGCGCCTCGCGGGTGTCGAGGGCTTCACTTTCCTGATATTCGCGCGCGTCTACTTCTTCATGGAGTTCTGATTGTTCGAGCAATGGGTTGCTTTCCAGCGCCAGTTGTAATTCCTGCTGGAGTTCAAGCGTAGAGAGTTGCAGCAAGCGAATTGCCTGCTGCAACTGGGGTGTCATCGCCAGCTGTTGGCTGAGCCTGAGTTGCAAACCTTGCTTCATAATCCGGATTGAATTTCCTAAGCAAACGTCGGAGGTTCCGACACCTTATCAGAGTCTGAACTCTTCGCCCAAATAAACACGCTTAACCTGCTCATCTGCAAGTATTTCATCGGGTGTGCCGTGAGCAATCAGATGCCCCTGGCTGACGATGTAAGCGCGTTCACAAACGGCAAGGGTTTCGCGTACGTTGTGGTCGGTAATCAGCACACCCAACCCACTGTCGCGCAGATGTTCAATGATCTTCTTGATATCAATGACGGAAATCGGGTCAACACCGGCAAAAGGCTCATCCAGCAGGATAAACTTAGGATTGGCAGCCAGCGCGCGGGCAATCTCGACACGACGGCGTTCACCGCCGGAGAGTGCCTGACCCATGCTGTCACGCAGGTGTTCGATGTGGAACTCTTCCATCAGTTCGTTGGCTCGATCCTGACGCTGCTCTTCGCTGAGATCGTCACGGATCTGCAATACGGCCATCAGGTTGTCGTAAACGCTGAGGCGACGGAAAATCGAGGCTTCCTGCGGCAGATAACCAATGCCGCGACGTGCACGCGCATGCAGCGGCAGAATGCTGATGTCTTCATCATCAATCACAATACGACCGGCATCGCGCGGCACAATTCCGACCACCATGTAGAAGGTGGTGGTTTTACCGGCCCCGTTGGGGCCAAGCAATCCGACAATTTCGCCGGATTTAACTTGCAGGCTAACGTCTTCTACCACGCGGCGGCCTTTGTAGGCTTTCGCCAGGTTTTCAGCGATCAGTGTGGCCATAGAAATTAGTTACTCTTCTTTTGGCTCTGGGATGAACCGTTTTTGTCCTGCAACTGCGACGGCACCAGCACGGTGGTCACGCGTTTGCTCTGGCCCTGACTGTAGGCCTGCATTTTCTGTTCTTTCACCAGATAGGTGATGCGATCGCCTTTGATATTGCTATCCAACTGTTCAATGTAGGCGTTACCCGTCAGCTCAACAAAGTCATTCGCCAGTTCATAGTGCAATTTGGCCGCATGACCCTGTACCGGCTTACCGTTGTCCTGCATCTGATAAAAGGTTGCCGGGTTGCCCCAGGCATCAACGATGGTTTTTTTGCTGTCACCACCCGGGCGAGTGACGACGACTTTGTCGGCGGTGATCTTGATCGATCCCTGAGTCACGATGACGTTGCCGGTAAAGGTAGCGACATTGCCTTGCAGATCCAGCGACTGATTCTCTGAATCGATATTCACGGGTTTGTCAGAATCCCCGGTTAATGCCAGAGCGGGCAAGCTGGTGGCTAACAGGGCGCTGACCAGCAGTAATTTAAGGCTGTTGTTTTTCATTTTGGATTTCATAGGAGGATTTGACCTTTTCAATCAACTGGGCATTTTTCGTCCGTAAGTTGCCGCGCATCTTCATGCCAGTAGAGTTAAAACTGCGGCCATAAAGGGTGACCTGATCGTCTGAGGTAACATCCTGGGTGACGAGATTGACCACCGCATTATCGGTTTTAATGCGTTCCAGCTCCGAATCCTGCGTCAGGGTGTTCACTTCAACGTGGCCGTAAAGATAAAGCATACGATCTTTGGTGAGCTTTGCCTTATCGGCGCGCACAGACCATGTCGGAATTTTATTCACGTCGTAAGTGGTCATCACCGGATTATCGAACCAGCTCAGTTCATCGGCAGCAAAGTAGGTCACTTTATCCGAAATCAGTTTGTAGGCCAGCGCACCGTCTGGATTGTACACCACGGTGTGAGAAGTCGAACTGGTGTAAGTCGGCTCCTGGTCGTTGGTGGTAACCGGCGCTTTGCTCTCATCCTGGTTGGTAAGATTCCAGCCAATCAGCACCAGAGCGATTAGGGCCAGAATCAGCGTTATCCAACGCCTGCTTTTACTCATACTGATTGCCCTTTGGCATCCTCAAATTTGTTCTGCGCCATTAAGATCAGATCGCAAAGTTCACGTACCGCACCGCGGCCACCGGCAATGCGGGTGACGTAATGCGCGCGCGGCAACAGAATCGGGTGCGCATCGGCGACCGCTACACTCAGACCCACGCGGGCCATTACCGGCCAGTCGATCAGGTCATCACCGATATACGCCACCTGTTCCGCAGATAATGACAGTTTATCCAGGAGTTCGCGCCAGGCCAAAAGCTTATCCGATTGTCCCTGGTAAAGATGCGTAATGCCGAGGGTTTTGCAGCGATCTTCCATCAGTTTGGCATTGCGGCCGGTAATAATAGCCACTTCAATGCCGGAGGTCAGCAGGCAACGAATGCCATAGCCATCGCGCACGTTGAAAGCTTTCAGTTCTTCGCCGCTGTTGCCCATATAAATCAGGCCGTCTGACATTACGCCGTCCACATCACAAATCAGCAGGCGGATCTGCGCTGCGCGCGCCATCACTTCTGCGCTCACCGGACCATAGCAGGTCTCGATCGCAGCTGTTTCAACACTCATGTTCTTTTCCTGTTCAGACAACGCCAGCGCGCAGCATGTCATGCATATGTACCACACCGAGCAGGCGATCGTCATCGGCCACCAGCAGCGCAGTGATGTTTTTGTTTTGCATCAGATTAAGGGCGTCAACGGCCAGCAGGTTGGGACGTACGCGAATACCGCCGCGTGTCATCACATCTTTGATGCTGGCTGACTGGAAATCGATACCCATATCAAACACCCGACGCAAGTCACCGTCGGTAAAGATGCCTTCGATTTTCATCAAGTCATCAACGATCACCGTCAGGCCGAGATTTTTACGTGTGATCTCCAGCAACGCATCACGCAGTGAGGCATCCCGAGAGACATGCGGGATCTCGTCGCCGCTGTGCATGATGTCGCTGACATGCAGCAGCAGTTTACGTCCGAGAGCCCCACCGGGATGGGACAGTGCAAAATCTTCCTGGGTAAATCCGCGTGCTTCCAGCAGCGCGACGGCCAGCGCATCGCCCATCACCAGCGTTGCGGTGGTGCTGGTGGTTGGGGCCAGCCCAAGAGGACAGGCTTCCTGTGGCACTTTGACGCACAGATGCACATCGGCGGCACGTCCCATCGCGCTGTCGGCGCGGCTGGTGATACAGATCAGCTGGACTTTCTGTCGCTTAAGAACCGGGATTAGCGCGAGGATTTCGTTGGATTCGCCGCTATTAGAAATGGCCACCACCACATCATCGGTGCTGACCATGCCAAGGTCACCGTGGCTGGCTTCCGCCGGATGAACAAAGAACGCTGGCGTTCCGGTGCTGGCGAACGTGGCGGCAATTTTTTTGCCGATATGTCCGGACTTGCCCATACCCATCACCACCACTTTGCCCCGACAGGCAAAGATCATTTCGCAGGCGCGGGAGAAATCGTCATTGATATATTGATCGAGTTGCTCAAGTCCTTCGCGCTCAATGCGCAGCACCGCTTTGCCCGCCTGTTGAAAGTCAAAATCCAGTCGCTGATGTGACATGCTCAGTCTGTCCTTATTAACTTGGGGTAAACATGGGGCTAAGCCACAGCCAGCACACCCACACGATAAATCCAGCTAACAACAAGGTGCCTGCTGCCCGGCCAATTCGGCGTCGCGGTTGCAGGCACAGCAGGGCGAACAACACGCTAACCCCCAACATGACCCAGTAATCCCGGGCAAACGCGTGGGGATCAATACTGCCCGGATGAATCAACGCAGGCAGGCCCAGTACGATAGCCAGATTATAAATGTTGGCACCGATCAGGTTGCCGATGGCGATATCGTCCTCGCCTTTCATGGCCCCGGCAATCACAGTCGCCAGCTCTGGCAGGCTGGTACCTACCGAGATCAGCGTCAGGCCCATCACCAGTTCACTCACCCCGAAATAGTCGGCAAAGACCGTCGCGTTATCGATCACCATCCGGGTCGACATAGGCAGGATCAGCAACGCCACGGCAAGCCACAGGAAGGCCACGGTATTACCGGTTTCATCGCGTGGTAGCTCGGCTAATTGTTCGCGCGTCAGGGTGTCATTGTTCTCGCGTTCGGCCCGGCGCGCGATGCGGATCACCACCAACAGATAAACCAGCGCAATCAGCAACAAAGCCAAACCATCGAGGCGGCTAAGATGATTATCAAACAACATGATGCCGCTCAGCAGTGAGACCAGCAGCATTAACGGGAGTTCGCGACGAATCAGATTGGAGTGGACGGTTAAGGGGTGCAGCAGCGCAGCGCCGCCCAGTATTAGCAAAATATTGGTGATGTTCGAACCCAGAGCTGTGCCTACTGCTAAATCCATCTGCCCATGTTGCGCGGCGGAGAAAGAGACGATCAATTCTGGAAGCGAAGTGCCGATGCTGACCACCGTCATACCGATGATTAATGGCGGGATGCCAAAGGATCGACTGAGGATCGCGGCACTGAAAACTAATCGGTCAGCACCGTAAGCCAGTAAAATCAATCCAATGAACAGCAGGGCAGTGGCTACGAACATGAAAAATCCTTGATGGCCGGGGGTGTCGGCACACCTTGACCGACGGGTAAAAACATTAGCGCATTGAAACAGGCGCTGATTTTGACTGTCTGAGAGGCAAAAGTAAATTTTAAGGCGGTTTTCGCCACACCGGGTGGGTAAGTTTCTGTAAAACTCTCGTGCATTGCGGCCTTACAGGCTACCATCCCCGGACACGATAACGCCCGATCCCCATTAAGAGGTAAAGATGATCCAGCAACAAGCGAATCTGGTTGAGGTTCGTGGCGTGAGCTTTTCGCGCGGAGATCGCACCATCTTCGACGACATATCCTTAACGGTACCGGCGGGCAAAGTCACCGCCATCATGGGGCCGTCAGGTATTGGTAAAACCACATTACTTCGTCTGATTGGTGGTCAGCTGCAACCGGATAAAGGTGAAATCTGGTTTCACGATGAGAACATTCCCTCATTGTCGCGCAGCAGATTGTATGAAGTGCGTAAAAAAATGAGCATGTTGTTCCAGTCGGGGGCACTTTTTACCGATCTTAGCGTCTTTGACAATGTCGCCTGGCCGTTGCGTGAGCATACGCAATTACCGCCGGAGCTGCTACACAGCACGGTGATGATGAAGCTGGAGGCGGTGGGGCTGCGCGGCGCGGCACAACTCAAACCGGCGGAACTGTCGGGCGGTATGGCACGGCGTGCTGCGCTGGCGCGCGCGATTGCGCTGGAGCCGGATCTGATCATGTTTGATGAACCCTTTGTTGGTCAGGATCCGATCACTATGGGTGTGCTGGTAAAATTGATTGATGAGTTAAACCATTCGCTGGGCGTAACCTGCATTGTGGTTTCGCACGATGTGCCAGAGGTCTTGAGCATTGCGGATCATGCCTATATTGTTGCCGGGCAAAAAGTTATTGCTCAGGGAAGTGCGCCTGAATTGCGACAAAACGCAGATCCACGCGTGCGCCAGTTTATTGAGGGGCATGCGGATGGCCCGGTGCCGTTCCGCTTTCCGGCCGGGGATTATCTGGCTGATTTGACCCAAGCAGGGAGAACCTAAACTGATGTTGTTACAGGCGCTGGCGTCACTTGGACGTCAGGGGATAAACACCTGTGCGGCGTTTGGTCGCGCAGGAATGATGTTGTTTCATGCGCTGGTGGGTAAACCGGCGTTTCGCAAACACGCGCCATTGCTGATTAAGCAACTCTACAGCGTGGGCGTCATGTCACTGCTGATCATCATGGTTTCCGGGTTGTTTATCGGTATGGTGCTGGGATTGCAGGGCTATCTGGTTCTCACCACCTACAGCGCGGAAACCAGCCTTGGCATGTTGGTGGCGCTGTCGCTGCTGCGTGAACTTGGCCCGGTGGTCACCGCCTTGTTGTTTGCCGGGCGTGCAGGATCGGCGTTGACGGCGGAAATTGGCCTGATGAAGGCGACTGAGCAGCTCTCCAGCATGGAGATGATGGCAGTCGACCCGCTGCGCCGCGTGGTGTCACCGCGTTTCTGGGCCGGTTTTATCAGCATGCCGCTGCTGGCGTTGATTTTTACGGCTGTGGGGATTGCGGGCGGCGCGTTGGTGGGCGTCAGCTGGAAGGGGATCGATCCAGGGTTCTTCTGGTCCGCGATGCAAAATGCCGTGGATTTCCGTACTGATGTCATCAACTGCATTATCAAAAGCGCAGTCTTCGCCATTACGGTAACCTGGATTGCGCTGTTCAATGGCTATGATGCCATCCCGACCTCGGAAGGGATCAGTCGGGCGACGACGCGTACCGTGGTGCACGCTTCACTGGCGGTACTCGGATTGGATTTTGTGCTGACAGCACTGATGTTTGGGAAATGATGCAATGCAAAGCAAGAAAAACGAAATTTGGGTAGGCGTCTTCATGCTGCTGGCTCTGCTGGCAATGCTGTTTCTCAGCCTGCGTGTTGCTGACCTGAAGTCGCTGGGGACTGAACCTACATGGAAGCTGTATGCCACGTTCGATAATATCGGCGGCCTGAAAGTCAGCTCGCCGGTCAAGATTGGCGGCGTGGTGATTGGTCGAGTGACCGAAATCTCTCTGGATGATAAAACCCTGTCGCCGCGCGTGACGATGGCGATCAGCGATCAATACGCTGACAAAATACCGGACACCAGTTCACTGGCGATCCGCACCCAGGGATTACTGGGTGAACAGTTCCTGGCGTTGAATCTGGGCTTTGATGACCCGGATCTCGGATCAGCGATGCTGAAAGATGGCGGTACGCTGCGTGATACCAAATCGGCGCTGGTGCTGGAAGATTTAATTGGCCAGTTCTTGTATAAGAGCGGCGACAATAAAAACGATAATAAACAACAGGGTGCTGAGAGCGCACCCGCAGTAACGGAATAATCCCAAGAGGTACAACACGATGTTAAAACGTTTACTGATGATTGCCATGCTGGCCATCGTTCCCCTGGCCGCTACGGCCGCGGACCAGAGCAATCCCTATAAACTGATGGATGAAGCGGCGGCGAAAACCTTTACTCGCCTGAAAAACGAACAGCCGAAGATTAAGCAGGACCCGAACTACCTGCGCGATATCGTGCGCCAGGAATTGCTGCCGTATGTCCAGATCAAATACGCCGGTGCATTGGTGCTGGGCCGTTACTATCGTGATGCGACCCCTGCGCAGCGTGATGCTTACTTTGCTGCTTTTGGTGATTATCTGGCGCAGGCTTACGGTCAGGCTCTGGCCCTGTATCACGGTCAGACCTACCAAATCCAACCGGAACAGCCGATTGGCGATGCCAATATCGTGGCAATTCGTGTCACAATTATTGACCCTAATGGTCGCCCGCCGGTTCGCCTTGATTTCCAGTGGCGTAAGAACACCCGCACCGGTGACTGGCAAGCCTATGACATGGTGGCTGAAGGTATCAGTATGATCACCACCAAACAGAATGAGTGGGGCGATCTGCTGCGCACCAAAGGTATTGATGGTCTGACCGCGCAGTTGAAAGCCTCAGCAGCGCAGCCTATCTCTCTGGATAAGCAGCAATAATGAGCGAACCATTACGCTGGCAGCGCACTGGCAGCACACTGGCCCTGAGCGGCAAACTGGATCGTGATACGCTTCTTGCCTTGTGGCATCAGCGTGAAACGGCTATGGCAGGCATCGATACCATTGATGTGGCTGCGCTGGATCGTGTTGATTCGGCAGGTCTGGCGTTGTTGGTGCATTTACGTGAAATCGTTCGTGCGCAAGGCAGCACGCCATGCTTTAGCGGTATTACCGAGAAACTCCAGTCTCTGATTACGCTTTATAACCTCCAGCAGATAATTGTTTCTGCGGAACAAACCGCCTAATCATTATCCACATCTATAAAGCCCCTGATGCTTTCAGGGGCTTTTGCGTATTTAAGAGTCAGGAACTTTCCTCTAAGATGTCTGGCTTATTCTTATTAACTTGAAGCAAAGAGCGATGGAAAATAGTGAAGTTCAGGCTGTGCTGATGCAGGCGCTGCCGTTAGACGAAGTACATGTCCTCAGCAACGATGGCAGCCACTTTCAGGTGATTGCCGTCGGTGAGATGTTTGGCGAGCTGAGCCGGGTTAAAAAGCAGCAGGCGGTTTACGCGCCTCTGATGGAATATATTGCGGATAATCGCATTCATGCGGTTTCTATTAAAACTTATACCCCTGCCGAGTGGGCGCGCGATCGGAAACTTAACGGTTTCTAAGCGCACAAGCCTGCTCAGGCGGGCTTGTTGGGATGGATATTGAGAACCATGTTAATGGACAAATTTCGTGTGCAAGGCCCGACCCGTTTGAGTGGTGAAGTCACCATCTCCGGGGCGAAAAACGCTGCGCTACCTATTCTGTTTGCAGCGCTGTTGGCTGAAGAGCCAGTAGAGATTCAGAATGTGCCGAAACTGCGTGACATCGACACCACCATGAAGCTGCTGAGTCAGCTGGGTGCGAAAGTTGAACGCAATGGTTCGGTACACGTTGATGCGCGCGAAGTTAATGTCTTCTGTGCGCCTTACGATCTGGTTAAAACCATGCGAGCCTCCATTTGGGCGCTGGGGCCGCTGGTTGCGCGCTTTGGTCAGGGGCAAGTGTCACTGCCGGGCGGCTGCGCGATTGGTGCGCGTCCGGTTGATCTGCACATTACCGGCCTTGAGCAGCTGGGTGCGGAGATCAAACTGGAAGAGGGCTATGTCAAAGCCTCGGTTGATGGTCGTCTGAAAGGTGCGCATATCGTGATGGACAAAGTGAGCGTGGGTGCCACCGTGACCATTATGAGCGCAGCGACCCTGGCGACCGGTACCACTATCATTGAAAACGCCGCGCGTGAACCGGAAATTGTCGATACGGCAAACTTCCTCAACACCCTGGGGGCGAAAATCAGTGGCGCAGGTACTGATAAAATCACCATCGAAGGCGTAGAACGCCTGGGTGGCGGCGTGTATCGCGTACTGCCAGACCGTATCGAAACCGGTACTTTCCTGGTGGCGGCAGCGATCTCGCGTGGCAAAGTGCTGTGCCACAATACCCAGCCTGATACGCTGGATGCCGTACTGGCTAAACTGCGTGATGCCGGTGCGGATATCGAAACCGGTGAAGACTGGATCAGCCTTGATATGCATGGTAAGCGTCCGAAAGCGGTCAATGTGCGCACTGCTCCGCATCCGGGCTTCCCGACTGACATGCAGGCGCAGTTCACACTGCTTAACCTGGTGGCAGAAGGTACTGGCGTGATCACCGAGACGATCTTCGAAAACCGCTTTATGCACATCCCTGAGCTGATCCGCATGGGTGCGCACGCGGAAATCGAAAGCAACACGGCGATCTGTCATGGCGTTGAAACCCTTTCTGGTGCTCAGGTGATGGCGACTGACTTACGTGCGTCGGCCAGTCTGGTATTGGCAGGTTGCATTGCGGAAGGCACCACGTTGGTTGATCGCATTTACCATATCGATCGTGGTTATGAGCATATCGAAGATAAGCTGAAAGCGATGGGTGCGAATATCGAACGCGTCAGCGGCGAATAACGATCTTATCGGCTTGAAATAAAGAAACCAGTCGCATGATGCGGCTGGTTTTTTTTTGTCAGAGATCCGGGCAAGAGGCTTCAGGATCTACAGGCAATTCGGGATCTTTTTCAGCGGGCAGGCGTACTTTGCGATCGCGTAAGCAACGTGTCTTAGGATCATAATACCGGCTCGGCCAGATCTCTGAGGGATGAATATTGAGTGCTCCGGCAATCAACCATTCACCTTTCGGCCAGGGGCGAACGATTGCATTGGCCAGCGTTGATGAGCTCAGACCTGACTGTCGTGACAATTCCGCCATTGTCATCCCCTTTTTTCTCAGGCGGGCGATAATGTCAGCCGAATGCCAGTCTTTTCTCCTTATGCGCATAAACTTCTACTCCTTGTCCATGTTGCCATCTAATCCAACGGGAGAATATGCCTTTCCTTCGCAAAGGTAGCTGGAAAGTTACAGATATTTATAGCAAAAAGATTCCAGAAATTTCCAGTAAGTTTCAAGTAATGATCAATAACTGCGTGATATTTCGCAAAAGTTTTGCAAACGATGTAAAAGGATGGAGCAGAAGTGAGAGCGAGAAGGGGCCAGAAACGGCCCCATAGAGATTAAAAATCGCGTTGGACGGACATATGGGCCAGGGCCTCAAGTGCGCTACGCCACGGCGTTTCCGGCAGGATTTTCAGCGCAGCGATCGCTTTATCAGCTTCTTCTTCCGCGCGTTGGCGCGTCCACGCCAGCGAGCCGCATTGTTGCATCGCTTCCAGCACGGGTTCCAGCAGATGGCGGCCATTACCCTCTTCAATGGCGCGACGAATCATTTGCGCCTGCTCAGGCGTGCCGTGGTGCATGGCATGCAGCAAGGGCAGCGTCGGTTTCCCTTCACTCAGGTCATCACCGGTATTTTTGCCCAGCGTCTCACCGTCGGCGCTGTAGTCCAGTAAATCGTCAATTAACTGGAAAGCGGTGCCAATATAGCGACCATAATCCTGGAGCGCTTTTTCTTGTGCCGGGGGGGCCTCAGCGAGAATGGCGGACGCTTGCGAAGCAGCTTCAAACAGACGGGCGGTTTTGCTGTAAATCACCCGCATGTAATTCTCTTCAGTGATATCCGGATCGTTGACGTTCATCAGCTGTAACACTTCGCCCTCGGCGATCACGTTTACCGCTTCAGACATCAGTGCAAGGATCTTCAGGGATCCCATGCTGGTCATCATCTGGAAAGCACGGGTGTAGATAAAATCACCGACCAGCACGCTGGCAGCGTTGCCAAAGGCGGCATTGGCCGTCGCTTTGCCACGACGCATATCGGATTCATCCACCACATCGTCATGCAGCAGCGTGGCGGTGTGGATAAATTCGATCAGCGCCGCATTGGTGATATGTTGCGAACCCTGGTAATTCAGTGCGCGTGCTGACAGCACCGCAATCATCGGGCGAATACGTTTTCCGCCGCCGCTGATGATGTAATAACCCAACTGGTTAATCAGCGAGACATCTGAATTCAGCTGGTCGAGGATGGTCTGGTTGACGGCCGCCATGTCCTGCGCGGTTAATTCATTAATCTGTTCTAAGTTCATTCGTCTGTTCAGCTATGACTCGTTTCTCGGCATGGTAAGCGCTTTTACCCAGCGTGAGTTCAGGTAATCTGTTACTGATTGTACTTGAAAAATCGCCTCGATAAACGTTTGCATTCATCCTGCGCTTTTTTTCTGCAAGAGAGTGCAAAGTGCACTTGTCTTCTGCTGGAGATTTGCGTAGAATTCGCGCCCTATTGTGAATATTTATAGCGCCGCCTGATAAACAAAAAGGCATGCGCAGAAGCGGAGTTTTATATGTACGCGGTTTTCCAAAGTGGTGGTAAACAACACCGAGTAAGCGAAGGTCAGACCGTTCGCCTGGAAAAGCTGGACATCGCAACCGGTGAAACCATCGAGTTCGACCAGGTTCTGATGATTGCAAATGGCGAAGACGTGAAAATCGGCGCGCCACTGGTTTCAGGCGGCGTGATCAAAGCAGAAGTTGTTGCTCATGGTCGTGGCGAGAAAATTAAAATCGTTAAGTTTCGTCGTCGTAAGCACTACCGTAAGCAGCAGGGCCACCGTCAGTGGTTCACTGATGTGAAAATCACTGGCATCAGCGCCTAAGAGGAGATCTGACAAATGGCACATAAAAAGGCTGGTGGCTCGACTCGTAACGGTCGTGACTCCAATGCAAAACGTCTGGGTGTTAAACGTTTCGGTGGCGAATCTGTTCTGGCAGGTAGCATCATCGTTCGTCAGCGTGGTACCAAATTCCACGCTGGTAACAACGTAGGTTGTGGTCGTGACCACACCCTGTTTGCTACCGCAGACGGCAAAGTTAAATTCGAAGTTAAAGGTCCGAACAACCGTAAATACATCAGCATCGTTGCTGAGTAAGGTTGTCGTGACGCAGACGGTTAACGTCTGAACGAACGAATGAAAGGCCCCGCAGCTTTGCGGGGCTTTTTACATTCTGCTGCGGAGCGCGCGTAAGCCTGCATCCTGACGCAGATTGCTGTACAATTTATGTACACAAGGCATTGCCCATCCTGTATTATCCGCCGCCGGTCAGCGCAGAAGACCCTGGCGGACCCGTTCGCAGTTGGGAACCCGCTGAGAACGTTAGTGTGACGGAGAAAGAAAATGAAGTTTGTTGATGAAGCGACGATCCTGGTGGTCGCGGGTGATGGCGGTAATGGTTGCGTCAGCTTCCGCCGCGAAAAATACATTCCGAAAGGTGGTCCGGACGGTGGTGACGGCGGCGATGGCGGCGACGTTTACCTGCTGGCGGATGAAAACCTGAATACCCTGATCGATTATCGTTTCGAAAAATCTTTCCGTGCTGAGCGTGGCCAGAATGGCCAGAGCCGTGACTGTACCGGCAAACGTGGTAAAGACATCATCGTCAAAGTCCCTGTAGGGACGCGAGTCATTGACCAGGGCACCGGTGAAACGCTGGGCGATATGACCCGCCACGAGCAGAAGTTGATGGTCGCCAAAGGCGGCTGGCATGGTCTGGGCAATACCCGTTTTAAATCCTCTGTGAACCGTACTCCGCGCCAGAAAACGATGGGTACGCCGGGTGAAAAGCGTGACCTGCAACTGGAGCTGATGCTGCTGGCTGACGTCGGTATGCTTGGTTTGCCGAATGCAGGTAAATCGACCTTTATTCGTGCTGTTTCTGCCGCGAAGCCAAAAGTTGCTGATTATCCGTTTACCACCCTGGTGCCAAGCCTCGGCGTGGTGCGTATGGACAGCGAAAAAAGCTTTGTGGTCGCCGACATTCCGGGCCTGATTGAAGGTGCTGCGGAAGGTGCGGGCCTGGGTATTCGCTTCCTGAAACACCTTGAACGCTGCCGCGTATTGTTGCACCTGATCGACATCGCGCCGATTGACGAGTCTGATCCGGTAGAAAACGCGCGCATCATCCTCGGCGAGCTGGAAAAGTACAGCGATAAACTGTATCAGAAGCCGCGCTGGCTGGTGTTCAACAAAACTGACCTGCTGAGCCGTGAAGAAGCGGAAAGCCGTGCTAAAGCGATTGCAGAAGCGCTGGGCTGGGAAAATAAATACTATCTGATTTCCGCTGCCAGCCGTGATGGCGTCAACGACCTGTGTTGGGACGTGATGAGTTTCATCATCGCGAACCCGAAAGAAGTCGAAGAAGAAGCGAAAGAGCCGGAGAAAGTTGCCTTCATGTGGGATGATTACCACCGTGAAGCGATGGAAAACGCGCAGGAAGTGGAAGAAGACGAAGACTGGGATGACGACTGGGATGAAGATGACGACGAGGGCGTCGAAATCATTTACCAGCGTTAATTGATCCAGCAAAAAGCGGCCAGATGGCCGCTTTTTTGTTGCCGATGCGTAGCGGCGCGATTTATCGCGCAATACCCAACACGATGCCGGAAACACCCGCGCGATAAATCGCGCCGCTTGTATCTTGAAGTTGTAACTGGTTAGCTACCCGTTACACGAAACGGAGGCAGCTTGTCGCGCCGCTTAAGACCCGATCTTGTGCCGTAGCTTAAAGCCCTCCGTTTCTCCTTTCACGCCAGCATCTACTCTGAACGGTAACCAGAAGCTCTGACTTCGTATGTACAAGGCAAGATGGCGTGATGGTTCATGTGAAAGGGAGCTGTCTTATGATTTATCTCGGTATTGATGTCAGTAAAAACAAACTCGACCTCTGCCTGTTGCCCGGCAACGGGAAAAAGAAAACCAAAACCCTCAAAAATCATCCCGACGCCGACCGGGAGATAAATGACTGGTTACTCAGGCAAAAATGCCATCCTGAACAGGTGATGGTGGTGCTCGAAGCGACCGGCATTTATCACGAAAACGTCGCCTTCGGTCTTCATGAAAATACCCCCGTTACAGTCTGCATCAGCAATCCTCAGCGGGTCAGGGAGTTCGCCCGTGGAATGGCTATCCTGACTAAAAACGACTCCGTTGATGCTTACATCCTGGCCCGTTATGGCGAGCTGAAACAGCCTGATGCCTGGGTGCCACCCTCCCCGGAGGTCCGTAAACTTCGGGAGCTGGTGCGTCTGCGGGACTCACTTCAGGCTGATGTCCAGCGGGCGGAGAACCGACTGGAAAAGGCTCATTCAACCCGCACAGCGCCTGAAATCATTGACTCGCTGGAGAGAACCCTGAAAGCCCACAGGGACGAGCTGAAGCGTATTGAAGCGCTCATCTCAGACCACACAGATAATCATCCGGGTCTGAAGGAAGACCGTGAGCTGCTGGAATCGATAAAAGGAATAGGCAGCGTGGTGGGCACGACAATGCTGTCGGTGCTGCGCTCGTGTCCGTTCCGGAGTGCTTCACAGGTCGCTGCGTGGCTGGGTGTGGTACCGGTGGAAAAAACGTCCGGTAGCTCAGTCAGGGGGCGTGCGCGGATGTCAAAAACAGGCCCGGCAGACGTAAGGGCGAAACTGTATATGGCGGCGATCGTAGCGATCAGGTGGAATGCCCCGGCGAAGGCGCTGTACCAGAGGCTAATCGCGAAGGGCAAAGCCAGCAAGGCCGCGCTTGGAGCGGTGATGCGCAAGCTGGTTCATCAGTGCTTCGGGGTGCTGAAAACGCGGATGAAGTGGGATGAAAATTACGCAGCTACCGCTTGACGTTCAAGACGGTAGCTACGGCAGAAAGGATGGCATACCGGGTCAAATTACCCGAGCACTGCCACCGTCAAACGGCTACTACAGCACAACTGATCGCGTCCATTGCGGATCTCAATCTGCCAGCTTTGATTACGTGCACCGAGATGCAGTGGGCGGCAGATACCGCGTACTTCGCCGCTGCTGACCGCGCGGTGATGACTGGCACTCACCTCAATCCCCACCACGCTTTTTCCCTCTTCCACGCTGAGATAGCCGGCAATCGATCCCATAGATTCCGCCAACACCACCGATGCGCCGCCGTGCAACAAACCAAATGGCTGCTGCGTGCGTGCATCTACCGGCATGATGGCCTCAAGGTAATCGTCGCCGATCACGGTAAACACAATGCCCAGATGCGCCACCAGTGAGTTCTCACCCATCCGGTTCAGTTCATCCAGTTCTATCGATCGTTTCCAGATTGCCATGCATCAGGCTCCCAGCGTCGCGCCACCGTCCACCACGATATCCTGGAGTACCACATGGCTGGCGAGATCGGAAGCAAGGAACAGAATGTTGGCAGCGATCTCCTGCGGTTTGGCGATCTTACGCAGCGGGATCCCGAGTTTATATTGATCCTGGAAACCGTTGATCATCTCCTGCTCCGCTTCCGGGGTATGCCACAGGCTGCGCTGCATATCGGTATCGGTCGATCCCGGTGAGACGATATTGCAACGCACGCCGAGCGGAGCCATCTCCAGACCTACGGTGAGGCACAGGCTACGTAGCGCCGCTTTGGATGCGCCATAGGCAGACATGCCAAGGCGTGGTGCATGGGCGGCATTCGAAGCGATGGTGACGATAGCGCCAGCCCGTTGCTGGCGGAACACCGGCAGCGTCTGCTGGAACATATTGAACGCACCACCGGCGTTGACGGCGAGGCAAGCCTGCCAGTCCTCAAACGCCAGTTCTTCGGTGCTGCCGATACGCAGAATGCCAGCACCGTTTACCAGCACATCGAGACGCGGTTGATCCGCCAGCAGACGCTGGCAGACGGTTTTCACTTCAGCAGCATCAGCAACGTTCATCACCTGACAGGCAAACGGATAGTCGGCCTGATCAAAACGCAGATCGAAGCCCACCACCTGCGCGCCCGCCTGATGAAAAGCCAGCGCCGTATGGTAGCCGATGCCTTTACCTGCCCCGGTTACCCAGACAATTTTTCCGCGGAAATCAAACGGCAGGCTCATTTCGTCGACTCCCGCGACAGCAGTGCCCACCAGCCGTCAATGCTGGGATTCTTCGCCAGGCTAACGAAATCGATATCGCTGTGTACCTGACGCCAGCGCGCTGCCAGCGCCATCACGCGTACGGAATCAAGACCGTAGTCGATCAGATTCTCATCATCTTCCGGCACATCGTCATCTTCCAGCAGCGGCAGGATCAGCGCGCGCAGATCGTCTTTGCTCAGCGGCAGCGGCATCAGATCAGCGGTCATCACCACTTTGCCGCTTCGGCCAGCGGTGTAGGTCAGCGCCATCAGATGTTCTTCACGGGTAAAGTCAGCCAGCGCATCGGCCACCATAAATGGCTGGATGTTGCGCATAAAGGCATCAGTGGCGGTGGTCAGGCAGCCGATATGGGCGTAAACGCCGGTAATGATCAGCTGATCGCGGCCCATCTCTTGCAGGATCGACTCCAGCGGCGAACGATGAAAGGCGCTGTAACGCCATTTGGTCAGTACATGATCGTGCTGATCCGGTGCCAGAGCATCAACGATCTTCTGTTGATCGGGATGCTTGTTGAGGCCGGGTCCCCACATATCATTCAGTAGCGCACGATCTTCATCGCTCTGCTGGTTAGGCTGTGCGGTGTAGAACACCGGGATGTCTTGCGCTTTGCAGTAGGCACGCAGCCGCGCGATGTTTTCGACAACCTGATTCACCAGCGGGCTGTTTTCGCCCCAAAAATTAAGGAAATAGGCCTGCATATCGTGAATCAGCAGCGCCGCGCGTTGCGGCTCCAGCGCCCATTTCACCTTGTTGGCAGGCAACTCGGTGGCGGTCGGCAGCGGATAAGAGGTCAATTTTGGAATAGCCATACAATCTCCGGAACAGGTCAGGCTTGCGCTTGTTGGTCGGCAAGTTGTTGGCGCAGACGTTTTTTATCTACCTTACCAACCGGGGTCAGCGGCAGGGCGTCTACGCAGGTAATACGATCGGGTAATTTGAACTCGGCTACGCCCAGTTCGCGCAGATGGCGACGCAGCGCCACCGGCTTAATCGGCTGGCTGGCGACAATAAAGGCGCAGCTTTTTTCACCCATCAGCTCATCATTCATCGATACCAGCGCAGCGTGAATCACATCCGGGTGACGTTGCAGCAGGTTTTCGATCTCCTCAGCGGCGATCTTCTCTCCGCCACGGTTGATCTGATCTTTTTCGCGTCCCTGTACGGTGATGTAACCCTGCGGGTTAATCTCAATCAGATCGCCGGAACAGTAAAACCCGTCGGCATCAAAGCTGGCGGTGTTATGCTCCGGGCTGCGATAGTAACCACGGAAGGTATAAGGACCGCGTGTCATCAGACGGCCCACTTCACCCACCGGCAATGCATTGCCATCGGCATCGGCGACCCAGACTTCATCATCATCAGAAATTGGACGTCCCTGGGTGGTGAGGATGGTTTTCTCGTCGTCGTCGAAGCGTGTGTAGTTCACCAGCCCTTCCGCCATACCGAAAACCTGTTGTAACCGGCAGCCAATTTCTTGTTGGATGCGGGAAGCCAATGTCTCACCCAACTTCGCACCGCCCACCTGCATCCGTTCCAGTGAGGCCAGTTGTTTGTTGCTGCCCCATTCCTGAATCGCCTGCAACCACAGGCTCACCGCAGGCGGCACCAGGCCGGTATCGGTGATCTGATGTTTTTCGATCAACGGAAAGCACAGTGTTGCGCTGGGATCGGCGGCCAGTACCACCTGACCACCGGCATAAAACACGCCGAGTGCGCCGGGTGAACTCATCGGAAAGTTATGTGCCGCAGGCAGCGCCACCAGATAGCGGGTGCGGTCGGTCACGGCGCAAATATCCACGCTGCCACGAATGCTGTAGTAGTAATCGTTGTGGGTACGCGGGATCAGCTTCGGCGTACCGGTACTGCCGCCGGAGAGCTGGAAGAAGGCCACTTCATCACCCGCACTCGGCGTCGGGGTGAAATCACCGGCGCTTTCCGCCAGCAGCGTTTCCAGGGTGTTTTCCGGCTGGGTGTCATTGCGCAGAATCACCTGCTGCAACGAGGGATGGCTGCGGCACAGCACATCGATAAAGCTATCATCAGCGAACAGCGGATGGGTACGATCGGCAATCAGCAGCACCGGTTCAATCTGCGCCGCGTAGGCGGTCATTTCTGTGCGCTGATGGCTGAACAACGCATTGACGGGTGCCACGCCGATTTTAAATAAGGCAAACAGGGTCAGATAGAAATCCGCCACGTTGCCGAGCTGCACCAACGCGGTATCGCCGGTTTTCAGGCCGCGACGTTGCAGGGCAGCCGCCAGGTTGTCGGTCAGCTGATCCATTTCGCGATAGCTGATTTGGCGTTCGCCGTCGATCACCGCGATGGCGTCATTCTGTTGCTGACGCGCCAGGATGTCGGTCATTGGTACGTCGAGCCAGTAGCCTTTTTCGCGGTAACGGGTGGCGAGTTCATCAGGCCAGCGGTTGTAGGGAATACTCATGGTCTTTCCTTTATTGCAGTCCAAAGGCGCGCAACATGGTGTCCAGCTTCACGCCGGTTTCACGCCATTCTGATTCGGGTTGAGAGTCGGCCACAATTCCGGCACCCGCGAACAGGCGCACGCGGCTGTCATGTACCGTGCCGCAGCGGATGGTGACGACCCATTCGCCATTGCCTGCGTCATCGCACCAGCCGACGATGCCGCCAAACAGCTGACGATCGAACGGCTCCAACTGTTGGATCAGCTGCTGCGCTTGCTGATGCGGGAAACCGCTGAGCGCCGGAGTCGGATGCAGCAGGCAGGCGAGGGACAGGGCATTCTCGCGCGGGTCCTGCACTTCACCATCAATCTGCGTGGCGAGATGCCATAACGTTGAGGTGGTGATGAGCGAGGGCACTGTCGGCACCGACAGCAGACGGCTGCGCGGTTGCAGCGTGGAGCGCATCGCATCGGTGACCAGCTGATGTTCGTGCCGATCTTTACTGGAGTTCATCAACGTTTCGCCGGCTGCGCGGTCGGTTTGGCTGTCGCTATCGCGACGTGCGGAACCGGCGAGAGGACAAGAGCTGAAATCACGCCCCTGTTTACGCAACATCAGTTCCGGACTGGCTCCCAGCAACACACCACCCTGCGGCAGCGGCAGATGGAAATGGTAGCTGTTAGGGTTTTGCGCCATGACCCGCTGCATCAGCGCAGCGCTATCCACCGGTTGTTCAGTCACGATATCCATCAGGCGCGACAGGACCACTTTGTCGAGATCGCCACGTTGTGTGGCCGCCACCGCATCTGCCACCATTTGGGTAAAGGCGTCGTGATCCGGCACTGCCGCACGGCGGCGCACGGCGGGCAGCGCACTCAGTTCGGTCGGTAACGCGGCCAGTAAATCGGCACGCTTAAAGGTCTGATGGGATTCAGGAATAAACAAAGCGGCAGGTTGGCTGACATCAAACGGGATCGCACCGACCAGAATCGGTTGCTCGATACCCTGCTTTTTCGCCGCCGCAAAATGCTGGCGCAGCTGTTGCTGAAAATCACCGTCTAACGCAGCAGCATCCTGAACCGGTTCGGTCAGGGTGGTGTAGCACCCCTGAGTCACCAGGCTGCGCCAGGGAGATGTGAACAGGAATCCGCGACAAAGTGCGGAAAAATCCTTCAGCCAGGCATTTTCAAACGTGGAAGATTCCACCATAATTTTCACCTATAAATGATAAGATTATTAAGAATGATTATCATTTTTATTATGGCCCTGTAACCTACGTCGAATGGTCCAAAGAGTCAATCAGTTCGCGGGTGTTCCCTTATCTTTAAGCGTTTTCCGGCATTTATGCCGGGGGCGGAAATAAGCTAAATGATGGATGAAAACTTATGAATAAATGCGGTTTATGGGGCATGGTTGTCCTGTTGTTCATTTTACAGGCTTTTAGTGGACTTGCGCGTGCCGAACAGGGCTGGCCACGCAAAATTCAGACCGAACAGGGCGTGGTGACATTGACCAAAGCCCCCCAGCGTATTGTCTCAACCAGCGTCACCTTGACCGGTTCACTGCTGGCGATTGATGCGCCGGTGATTGCATCGGGTGCTACCGCCCCCAACAGTCGCCTCTCCGACGATCAGGGCTTCTTCCGTCAGTGGGGCGAGGTGGCGAAACAACGCGGCGTCAAACGCCTGTATATCGGTGAAGCCAACGCTGAAGCGGTGGCAGCCGAAGATCCGGATCTGATTATCGTCAGCGCCACGGGTAACGACTCCGCCATCAAGCTGGTGAGTCAGCTTTCTGCCATTGCACCGACGCTGGTGATTAACTACGACGATAAAAGCTGGCAGGACCTGATGACGCTGCTCGGTGAGGCCACCGGTCATGAAACCGAGGCGGCGCAGCATATTAAAGCCTTTGCCGATCGTCAGGCCGCGCTGAAAAAAGCCATCACATTACCGCCGCAGCCGGTTTCCGCCCTGGTGTGGAATGGCGATGGACGCGCGGTGAATTTGTGGACCGCTGAATCGGCGCAGGGCAAATTGTTGCAGCAACTGGGCTTCACCCTGGCGATGCCCCCGGCCAATATTCAACAAAGCCACAGCATGGGACAGCGCAAGGACATCATTCAGCTCGCGGGTGAAAACGTTGCCAGCGGCCTGACGGGACACAGCTTCCTGTTATTTGCTGGCGATGACAAAACCCGTCAGTCGGTGCTGGCTAATCCGTTCCTCGCACAAAACGCCGCCGTGACGCAGCAACAGGTTTATGCAATGGGCGTTGACAGCTTCCGCCTTGATTACTTCAGTGCCAGCAACCTGCTTGCTCGCCTGGAAAAACTGTTTGTGAAGTCATGATGCTTCTTCCGCCAGCGTTACGGCTGGCGGTTGATAGCGACGTAACGATCCCATCACCAGCCACATCAGCACGCCCAGCAGGGTGGCAGCAAAGCCAAACACCGCGGCCGCCTGCTGAGGTAACAGCCAGGCACCGATCCCGCCAATCAGCGCCGCGCCCAGCGCATCCCCGGTGACGTTTTGTGCCGTCCATAAGCTGTTAATACGACCCAGCAGCGCATCAGGGGTTAATGCCTGAATCAGGGTGTACTGCACCAGGCTGGTAATGGAACTGAAGTAACCGAACGCCACCAGGCAGAGCAACGCGAGGGTGAAGTTTGGCATCAGGCCAAACAGCCCGAGCGCCAGAAATGAGGCGATAGCGCTACTGATAATCAATAAACCGGGACGCGCGGCCTGTGCTAACCGACCACTGGTGACAGCGCCGATTGCGGCACCCAAAGGCACGGCAGCGAACATCAATCCCAGTCGGTCGGCACTCACCTCCCAATGCGGAGCCAGCGCCGGATAGAGCACGCGAATCGCGCTCGCCAGCGTCACCAGTGCGCCCATCAACGCCGCCATTCCCACCAAAGGCGTGGTAAACAGAAATTGCACACCGGTTGCCAGCGATTTCAGGGGGTGCTCGCGCGGCTGTGGCGGCGGCGGTAGCATCGGCAGTTTTAGTAAGGTCAGCACGGTCAGTAAGGTCCCCAGCGCCGCGAGGACGAAGTTCCATACCACGCCGCCACTGGCAATCACCATGCCGGCTATCGCCGGTGACAGGATGGAGCCGAAGCGTACTGAAAGCATGGTAATCGCGCCTGCCTGCATCAGATTCTCGCGTCCGACCAGCGCCGGAGTCGCGGCCAGCAGCGCGGTGACGCCAATCGCACCGAAAAAGCCATCCCACAGCCCCAGCAGATACACCGCAGTCAGTGAGGGTTCAGGCAACGCCGCGTTGATCGCCAGTCCGACAAAGCCCAGCCCACAGGTCGAGCGGGCGAATAAAATCAGTTTCTTACGTTCATAACGATCGGCCAGTACCCCGCCGGTTAGCAAACCAATAAACATGCCGCAGGCGGCTACCGTAACGCCGAGTCCAACCAGCAGGGGGGATTTTGTCATCTGCTGAATTTGTACCGGCACCGCCACCGCCAACATGCCGAGTGCGACAATCGAGATAAAGCGGGCGATAAATACCGCGCGAAACGCCGGATGGGATTTAAGCAGGGAGAGATCGATAAAGTGGGAGGGTTTGTTCATTTCTTCGCCTTTTTGCACCAATTTTCCTCATCTTCCGCGAGGCGAGTCATGATAACATAGACAAATACGAGTAATAACGATAACAAATATCATTATCACATTTACCCTACGCACGCGATTACGTTGATGATTAAAGGTTCATAACGCTATGCACCAGACTCGCGCACTTGCAGGATCAGGGATGCTGCTGGTGCTCCTTATTGCCCTGAGTTTAATGCTTGGGGCAAAATCCATCTCTCTTTCCGATGTTTATCATGCCGTTACCACCACCTGTGGTAGTGCGGATTGCGTTATCGTTCGCGAGGCACGTCTGCCGCGCACCCTGGCCGGATTGCTGGCGGGCGTGGCTCTGGGACTGGCTGGCGCGTTAATGCAAAGCCTGACGCGCAATCCGCTGGCTGACCCCGGCATTCTCGGTGTGAATGCCGGAGCCAGCTTCGCCGTGGTGCTGGGCATTGCGTGGTTTGGCGCAAATACCCCGTCTGAATGGCTCGGTTTTGCTTTTGGCGGTGCGTTGTTGGCTTCGTTATTGGTGTCGATGACCGGCGCGATAGGTGGCGGGCGCGTCAATCCGGTGCGTTTAACCCTGGCCGGTGTCGCGTTAAGCGCGGTACTGGAAGGGCTGACCTCAGGCATCTCGCTGCTCAATCCTGACATCTATGATCACCTGCGTTTCTGGCACAGCGGTTCGCTGGATATTCGCGACTTCACCATTCTGCGTATCCTGTGGCCAGCCGTTGCCGTCGGAAGCGTGGTGGCTTTCTGTTTGTCGCAGGCGTTAAACAGCCTGAGTATGGGCGGCGATATGGCGACCGCGCTGGGTACGCGCGTGGCCCGAACCCAGGTACTGGGGCTGCTGGCGATTGCGCTGCTGTGCGGTGCAGCCACCGCAGCGGTTGGACCGATTGCGTTTGTTGGGTTGATGACGCCGCATCTGGCGCGCTGGCTGGTGGGGAATGACCATCGCTGGCTACTGTCTGCTACCGCGTTGGTGACGCCGATCCTGCTGTTAACGGCGGATATTATTGGTCGACTGCTGGTGCCTGGTGAGCTGCGCGTTTCTATCGTTACCGCCATGCTGGGAGCACCGATGTTGATTGTACTGGTGCGGCGCAAACTCGCGCGAGGTGTTGTATGACCCGGCGCGTCATGTTTCATACCTTCTGGTTGCTGCTCGGTTGCGGATTGCTCGCGTTTCTGGCGATGACACGGGGTGCTTTGCCGGTCAGCGGTGAACAAATCTGGCAGGTGATGCTGGGACAGGGTGCCAGCAATATCAAACTGATCGTGCTGGAGTGGCGTCTGCCACGCGTGTTGATGGCGTTGCTGATTGGCGCAGCGTTGGGCGTGAGCGGCGCGATTTTCCAGTCACTGTTGCGTAATCCATTAGGCAGCCCGGATATTCTTGGCTTTAACACCGGTGCCTACAGCGGTGTGCTGGTGGCGCTGGTGTTGTTCAACCAAAACGCCTCGGCGATGACGGCCGCTGCGATGATTGGCGGCATTGCCACTGCCGCGCTGGTTTACCTGTTTGCCTGGCGTAACGGCGTGGAAACTTTCCGTTTGATTATTGTCGGCATCAGCGTGCGTGCGTTGTTGATGGGGCTTAACAGCTGGTTGATTATCAGCGCTTCGCTGGATGCTGCCCTCAGCGCCGGTCTGTGGAGCGCCGGTTCGCTGAACGGTATAACCTGGACAAAAACGCCGCCGGTGATCGTGGTGTTACTGCTGGCGCTGCTGTTGGTGGCGCTGCTGGCCCGCCGGATGCGTTTGCTGGAGATGGGGGATGACACCGCCTGCGCCCTTGGTGTGCCGGTGGAGCGTAGCCGCCTGTGGTTGATGCTGCTTGGCGTGGTGCTGATCGCTGCTTCAACGGCGCTGGTCGGCCCGATCTCCTTTGTGGCGCTACTGGCACCGCAGATTGCGCGCCGTCTCGGCGGCGGCATGCCGTTGGCAGGGTTGTGTGGAGCGCTGTTGCTGATTGCTGCCGATTTCGCGGCCCAGCATCTGTTCTTACCTTATCAATTGCCGGTGGGGGTGATTACCGTCAGCATCGGCGGCCTTTATCTGATTGCTTTACTGGTGCGGGAGGCACGACGCCAATGACCGAAATCTCCAGTCGTCTCTATGGCGAAGGGTTGACGCTGGGTTACGACAAAAAAGTGGTGGCAGAAAATTTGTCGGTGGCGATCCCGGAAGGGGAGCTGACGGTGATTATCGGCCCGAATGCCTGTGGCAAATCAACCCTGTTACGCACCCTGAGTCGTCTGAATACGCCGTTAAAAGGTCAGGTGTTTTTGGACGGAGAAGCCATTGCGCGCTATCCCACCAAAGAGGTGGCACGCCGCCTGGGCCTGCTGCCGCAAAGTTCTAACGCCCCGGCAGGCATCAGCGTCACTGAGCTGGTGGCGCGTGGACGTTATCCACATCAGGCGCTGTTCGGGCGCTGGCGTGCTGAAGATGAAGCTGCGGTGCAGCAGGCGATGCTGGCGACCGGGGTGTCTGATCTCGCTGATCAGCAGGTGGATACCTTGTCTGGCGGTCAGCGTCAGCGTGTGTGGATTGCGATGGTGCTGGCGCAGCAAACGCCGTTGTTGTTACTGGACGAGCCGACCACCTGGCTGGATATCACCCATCAGATTGAATTGCTGGAATTGATGCAGGATCTCAATCAACAGCATGGCCGTTCGTTGGTGGTGGTGCTGCATGATCTGAATCACGCCTGCCGCTATGCCACGCACCTGATTGCTATGCGTCATGGACGGATTATCGCGGAAGGGAAACCGGCAGAGATTGTCACGCCCGCGTTGATTGAGCAGGTATACGGCTTGCGCTGCGTGATTGTGGAAGACCCGGTGGCGCATACGCCAATGATTGTGCCGTTGGGACGGCCGTAGCGGTGTGATTTATCGCGCGGTTCCGTGCGCGGTGCTGGAAAAAAACGGCGCGATAAATCGCGCCCTACATTCTGGATCAGAGTTTGCTCAGTAGCCGTTGTAATAACGGTCCGATTTGCTCAAACATCTTCGGCGAAATGATATCGACGTGGGCGCAATCCATCGGCCACACCTCCAGCTCGCCGACATAAGGTGCCCAGGCGCGGCGTGCATCCTGTCCCGGCTGTTGCGTCTGTTCTGCGAGGAACAAGGTTGCGCGGCCACTGAAGCTGGCGCTGCGTGCCGTTGCCAACAGACGTACTGAACTGGCGTAGTTGGCTTCGATAGTGTCAAACATCGCCTGCATCTCTTCACCCGCCTGATGCCGTTGCGCCGCAATAAACTGCTCGCGCTCGCGGTTCACTTCGTCCAGCACTGCCGGGTCCAGCACGTTCTCGCCGCGTTTTTCATCCCAGTTTTGCGTCTCTGGCGGCCAGGTATCAAGCAGGCCGAGGAACGCTACCTCTTCACCGGCAGCCGCCAGCCGTGCCGCAATCCCCTGAGCCAGCGTGCCGCCAAGTGAATAGCCGAGGAAATAATAAGGGCCGTGCGGCTGTACCTCGCGCAGGGTGCGCAGATGGGCGTCGCACACCTCGTCCAGATGCGTGCTTTGATTCAACGGGCTGGCGGTGTCCGGCGACTGAATGCCGATCAACGACCAGCGCGCATCAAGGTAGCGTTGCAGAATGCTGAATTGCCACGCAAAGCCCGAGGCCGGATGGAAACAGAACAAATTTGGCCCACTGCCCTGGCGCAACGGCAGCACGGCCTCAAAACCGGCCTGCTGGTGGGATTGCGCATCACTTAACAATGCAGCCAGCTTCTCGACGGTGGAGGCAACCATGATCTGTCCGACGGTCACCGGCTGCCTGAGTTCACGGCGCAACTGGGCAGCAAGGCGCATCGCCAGCAGTGAATGACCACCCAGGGCAAAGAAATCATCCTGGGCGCTGATGCTGTCGCGTGCCAGCAACTGACAAAACGCCGCAGCCAGTTGGCTTTCCAGGCCGGGATGCGGTTCACGCCCGGCGCTGGCGCTGCTCGACTGCGGCAGCGGCAGGGCTTTGCGATCCAGTTTGCCGTTGCTGCTGAGCGGGAAAGCCTCCAGTTGGACAATCGCCACTGGCACCATATGGGCGGGCAGTTGCTGGGCCAGCGCGTTACGCAGAGCCTCACCGTCTACAGCATGATCGGCAATGACATAACCCACCAGTTGGCGGGCATCGCCTTGTGCCGTGGTCCCCCCCAGCACCACGGCGTGCGTCACCGCTTGCTCAATGCCAGGCTGAGCGCACAACACATGATCGATTTCGTTGAGTTCGATGCGCTGACCACGAATTTTTAACTGGTCGTCGCTGCGGCCAAGATATTCTACCGCGCCGTTGTCGAGCCAACGCGCCACGTCGCCAGTGCGATACATGCGTTCACCCTTGCCGGCCGGATCGGCGACAAAGCGGCTGGCGGTGAGATCGGGACGCCCCAGATAACCGTGTGCCAGTTGAATGCCGGTCAGATAGAGATCGCCCGCCACACCCGGCGGCACCGGTTGCAGTCGCGCATCAAGGATACGCAGGCCGGTGTTCCAGACCGGGTAGCCAATCGGCACGCTGGCACCTTCAACCGCCGCCAGTGACTCACCGAACGCCGGATACCAGCTCACATCCACCGCCGCTTCCGTCGGACCGTATAAATTGTGCAGCGGCACCTGAGTCAACTGCTCCCACTCGCGGGATAAATCGGTTGGCAGAGCTTCGCCGCTACAGAACACGCGGCGCAGGCCGGCACAACTGTTAATCGCGGCATCGTCCTGCAATGCGGCGACAAACGCCGCCAGCATCGAAGGCACAAAGTGGGTAGTGGTGACCTGATGTTGCGCGAACAACTGTTGCAGGGCTTCCGGGTCGCGATGGGCTTCCGGTGGGGCCATCACCAGTTGGGCACCGACCAGCAGCGGCCAGAAGAATTCCCACACCGAAACGTCAAAGCTGCTCGGGGTTTTCTGCAACACCACATCGTCAGCCTGCAACGGATAGTGATTTTGCATCCATAGCAGACGGTTAACGATCGCCTCATGACCGACCAGCACCCCTTTGGGACGCCCGGTAGAACCCGAGGTATAGATGATGTAGGCACCGTCCTGCGGTTGCGGCGCGCTGAGCGGGGCTGGCGCATCCGTGTGATTAAACAGCGCATCGAAATGTAACTGGCTGACGTCGGAGATGGCGGCAAAACGTGGTGCGAGTGACGCTGAGGTGATTAACGTTTGTGGTGTGGCATCTTCCAGCATCAGTTGCAGGCGATCATCAGGGTAGCCGGTATCAAGCGGCAGATAAGCCGCACCGAGCGTAACGATCGCCTGGAGTGCCAGCGACAATTGCACCGAACGCGGCAGCGCGACGGCAACAATATCGCCCCGTGCGACACCGGCGGCGCTTAGCTGTTGTGCCAGCGCAAATACCTGCTGCTGCATCTGACAGTAGCTGAGTTGATGCTGTGCATCGGCCAGCGCTGGCGCATCCGGGGTGCGGGTTACCTGCTGAGCCAACAGCGATGCCAGAGTCTCGGCAGGCACCGGGTGAGGGGTATGGTTAATATCCGCCAGCCAGTGATGTTCTGCTGCGGTCAACAGATCCAACTCGCCGCACGGGCGCTGCGGTTCCGCAGCCAACTGGGTCAGCAGCAGCGTAAAACGGCTGGCGTGGCGTTGCAGCGTCGCCAGATTGTAGCGTTCCGCATTCGCCAGCAACTCCAGCGTCAGCTCACCCTGTTCACTGATATAGATGGCGATTTCCAGATCGCGTACCGGACCAGAAGCCAGTTGATGGGTGATGCCCTCCACACCGGCGAAATCCAGTTGATAATCAAACATCTTCAGGTTGATCACCGGACCGTAGATCGGATCGCCATCGCCAAGGCGTCCCAGATCGCGTTGCACCTGTTCAGCGTCATAGCGCTGGTGGCGGCGCATTTTCTTCACTTCACCCGCCAGTTGCGTTGCCAGTGCAGCCAGTGGTTGTGACGGATCGTAATGGATCGCCATCGGTAACACGTTAATCACCGGCCCGGTGGCGCATAGCGCGGCCGAACCGATACGCCGCATAAAGATGAAACCTGCGGAAAAATCGTTTTGCCCGCTGAGGCGCGCCAACCATAAGCCAACCAGCGCGAAGGCGAGATCGGCGGCGCTGTGCTGCGGATGTTGGCTGACCAGCGTCTGGAAGGTGGCGTGATCCATCGTCAGGCTATGGCGCAGCAGTTGGGTGCTGGCGCTTTGTCCGGCCAGCGGTTGCGCCGCCAGTGAGGCAGGGGCGGGCAGGGACGCCCCTTTTTCACGCCAGAACTGGCGATCACGTTCAAAGGAGGAGGATTGCTGATAACGCTGATACTCCTCCACCACTTCGCTAAAGGGGATAAACGGCGTGGGTTCTGGCTCCTGCTGGCGCGCCCAGGCGCTGTACAGGTTGGCGATGCGCCGCGTCAGGGCGGTAAAACTGAAGCCATCCACCACCAGGTGGTGATAACGCTGATACCAGAACCAATGCTGCTCGCCGAGGCGATACAGGCAATGATGATATAAGGGAGCACCGCTCAGCACGCGCAGATCGCCATTCATATCGTCACGCATCAGCGCGCGGGCTTTGTCTGCGGGATTCTCGTCGGAGCGCAGGTCAACCACTTGCGGTGCGGTGAAATGCTGGACCTGCGGCCATTGCAGCGCTTCGCCGTCTACCTCGCCAAACGCCATATTCAGCGTATCGGCCTCCTGCATCCCATTGATGATCGCTTTGCTCAGCAACTCACTGTCAATATCGCCCTGCAATTCAATAAAGTGCGCGACCGCATAGGCGTTGTGATGGGGCGACAGCTGATCGGCAATCCAGATGCCGGGCTGTGCTGCCACCAGCGGCAGGGTTTGTTGTTCGGTATGGCGTCGATTCATCAGGGATTCAGACATTGTCGCTCCGGTTGGTGTCCTGCGTCACTGGGCGGATATTCCCCCAGTTCTGTTCCAGCCAGTTGAGGCAATCAGGCTGTGGCTGCGGGCCATACACGGCGAGCCAGCCAGCGGGGAGGGCGCTGAACGCGGGCCATAAACTGTATTGTTGCTGCGGATTGCGCAGCACCAGACAATCCTGCTGCGGATCGTCGAAGGGATTGCGATGTTCCATGTCGGCTCCTGAGTCCGGGCGAGATGAATTTATGTCGGGGTGCGCCACAGCGCCTGTAAACCATCGAGCAGGCCACCACGCCAGCACAGCGCGTCATGTCCCCCTTCTACTGGCTGGTAGTGCACCTGATATCCGGAGGCCTGCAACTTCTGTTGTAGTTGCTGATTTGCCTGCAAAATCAGTCCTTCACGTTTACCCGCTTCCAGCCAGAAACGCAGCGGCTGGCGCGGTGCCAGACCTTGATCCAGTTGCTGCAATAGCCAGCCATGCGGATTACCACGCTCCGGCCACCAGAAGGAGCCCGATAAACTGATGGCGTTGCCAAACTGCTGCGGCCAGTGCAGCGCCGCAAACACCGATGCCAGACCGCCGAAGCTCTGCCCGGCGACCACGGTACTGGCGGCCTGCGGTTGGTACGGTGCCCACTGCGCGACCTGGGGAAGTAATTCTTCCTGCAAGGCTTGCCAGAATTGCGGGTTACACGGCAACTCACGGCTGCGGTGCTCACGATCAATGATGTCGATAAACAGATAGACGGCAGCAGGCAGTGCGCCTTCATCGGTAAGTTGTTGCAGCGGTCCGGCAATCGGCATGCTGTTGGCCCAGAACTGACCGTCGAGCAAAATTGCCAGTGGCCGTGACGCGGGTTGGGCCTCGCCGGTGCAATAGATCCACACCCGGCGACTGTTGCCGAGTAAGTGGCTGTCCCAGCGATATTCTTGCAAAGGGATTGCAGGGGCGTGGCCTTCATCTATCGCACGCCATAGCTGCTGATTGGGTGCCAGCGGCAGATGCAATGGGGATACCCCCATGCCGCGTCCACCAGACCAGCCTCGCAGGGCATTGAGCGGATCCGCCTGGGCGGTCGGGAATTTGTCGCGCCACCAGTTGCGCAGCGTGTACATATCGACATCGCCGGAAAAATCCGTCGCCTGCTCATCCGGCATCAGGCAGTAGCTGCCACGCCAGTTGGCTGGCAGGGTGGTTTGCCAGTACCAGACATCGGTATTGGCTACTCGCATCAGGGATTGTGGGGCGCGGCGCTGGTGGTGATCGGTCACACCGGTGATGTTAATCCACACCCGCTGGATAGGTGACTGCGTCTCGTTGCCCTGCGGATCGCGCCAGAGGAAAGTGACCTGGCACTCGCCGTTCACTTCGCCTTCCACACGCGGGATACCTTTACGTTGTTGCTCCTGCCACCAGGCTTCACTGCCGGTCAGATCATTTAGCCAGGTCATAGGTGCTGCCAGTCGCCATTTACTCAAGGATTCTTTCACAAAGGTTATAAATAATACTATTGATAATTATTTGCATTTGCAATAGGGTGTTTCCGCTCATAAATGAGCACGCTCGTTCCGCCTGTCAACTTTCCCATTAAGGAAAGGATGCGCAACGGATAGCACTGCCAGGCTTGGAACGGGGTTTTGATAAGGACTGTGACCTTCTCACCGGCTCGCCAGCCACCTTTGCTGGCAATCCAGGAACGAAAAAATGACAAAATATTCGCGTTTATCATTAGCCATTCTGATTGAATTGGGCCTACTTTCCAGCAGCGCCTGGGCAGCAGATACCTCCAGTAATACGACTACCAGCACAGACGCCAGTTCACACGATGGTGGCACCATGATGGTGACCGCCGAGCAACAGACGCTACAGGCTCCCGGTGTTTCCACCATCACCGCTGATGAAATCAAAAAGCATCCGCCAGCCCGTGACGTCTCTGAAATCATTCGAACCATGCCGGGTGTTAACCTGACCGGTAACTCCACCAGCGGCCAGCGTGGCAACAATCGCCAGATCGATATTCGTGGCATGGGGCCAGAAAACACCCTGATTATGGTTGATGGTATGCCGATCACCAGCCGTAACTCGGTGCGACTCGGCTGGCGTGGCGAGCGTGACACCCGTGGCGATACCAACTGGGTGCCACCCGAGTTGATCGACCATATCGACGTGATCCGTGGACCGGCAGCGGTGCGCTACGGTAACGGTGCGGCGGGCGGTGTGGTGAACATCATCACCAAAAAATACACCGATCAGCAGTGGCACGGTTCCTGGAATACCTATTTCAACGTACCGCAGCATAAAGATGAAGGCGCAACCAAACGCACCAACTTCAGTCTGCAAGGCCCGCTGGGCGATGATTTCAACTTCCGTTTATATGGCGGTTTAGCCAAAACTCAGGCTGATGCTTACGATATCAACGAAGGCCATGCGGCAGATCGTACCGGGACTTACGCGGGCAGCTATCCGGCGGGACGCGAAGGTTCAGTCAATAAAGATATCAATGCCTTATTAAGCTGGGCGTTTGCGCCGATGCAGACCCTGGAACTTCAGGCGGGTTATAGCCGTCAGGGCAACCTGTATGCCGGTGATACCCAGAACACCAACACCAGCACGCTGGTGAAAAGCCTGTACGGTGACGAAACTAACCGCCTGTATCGTCAGAACGTCTCGCTGAAGTGGACCGGTGCCTGGGATAATGGCGTCAGCACCAATACCTGGGGACGCTACGAGAAAACCCGTAATACCCGCATTAATGAAGGCCTGGCAGGCGGCACCGAGGGGATCTTCTCCAACAGTGGTTTTAACACCATTCAGTTGGATGACATCATGCTGCACAGTGAAATCAGCATCCCGTTTGAATGGTTGATCAACCAGACGGCGACCCTGGGCACTGAATGGAACCAGCAGCGTATGAAGGATCCGTCTTCAACCACGCAGGCGGCCAACTACGGTAGCGTGCCGGGTATCTCCAATACCGGGCGTAGTCCTTACTCACAGGCTGAAATCTTCTCGTTGTTTGCTGAAGACAATATGGAAGTCACGGACAGCACCATGCTGACCCCAAGCCTGCGCTTCGACCATCATTCGATTGTTGGCAACAACTGGAGCCCATCACTGAACCTGTCGCAAGGTCTGGGTGATGATTTCACGTTGAAGATGGGGATTGGCCGTGCTTATAAGGCACCAAGCCTGTATCAGACCAACCCGAACTATCTGTTGTACAGCAACGGTCAGGGTTGTGCTGACGCCTCCAGCGCCTGTTATCTGCAAGGTAACAAAGACCTGAAAGCGGAAAACAGCATCAACAAAGAGATTGGCCTGGAGTGGAAACACGAAGGTTATCAGGCCGGTTTGACCTGGTTCCGTAACGATTATCGCAACAAAATTGAAGCGGGTATGGTGTCAACCGGTACCGCTTCCAACGGCACCACTAACATCTACAAATGGGAGAACGTGCCAAAAGCGGTGGTTGAAGGGCTGGAGGGAACGGTTAACATTCCTTTCTCCGATACGGTGACCTGGAATAACAACTTCACCTACATGTTGCAGAGTAAGAACAAAACTACGGGCGACCGTTTGTCGATTATTCCGCAATATACCCTGAACTCGACACTGAGTTGGCAGGCAATGGAAGATCTGTCACTGCAAACCACCTTTACCTGGTATGGTAAGCAGGTGCCGAAGAAGTATGACTATCATGGCGATCCGGTTACCGGCAGCGCTACCGATCAGGTTAGCCCTTACTCCATCCTCGGCATGAGCGGTACTTATGATGTGAACAAGTACGTCAGCGTGACGGTAGGTATCGACAACCTGTTTGATAAGCGCCACTGGCGTCAGGGTAATGCCCAGACTACCGGTAACTCAACAACCGGCGCTTACCTGTACGGTGCGGGTGCCAATACCTACAACGATTCAGGCCGTACTTACTACATGAGCCTCAACACCCAGTTCTAATTCAGCAACTGAGGCAAATGGCAGCGGGCAATCAGTCCGCTGCCATCTTTACGGTTCAGTAACTCCAGACGACCACGATGCATCTGCACGATGCGCAGCACGATATTCAAGCCCAGCCCACTGCCGCCGTAACGTTGATCGCGCCGCCGAAAGGCTTTGGTTAACTCCTCTGCCGCGCTGGCTTCGATGCCTGGTCCCTGATCCCAGACTTCAACAATCACTTGTTGTTGTTCCTGACGTAACACCACCTTCACTTCACTCCCTTCCGGGCTGTAGCGCGAGGCGTTTTCCAGCAGATTGCGCAGCATCAGGCGCAGCAATACCGCTTCGCCCTGCTGCGCTACGTCGGCACCCTGCGGCCAGTGCAGCTGCTGCTGGCGTTGCTGATAAAGTTCGGCCATCTCGGGCTGGAGCGGTTGCATGATGTCTTGCTGCCAGTGCAGCTGTTGATAATGACCACTGGCCAATGCCTGACCGGCGCGTGACAGCATCAACAACTGTTCGACGGTGTGCATCAGTTGGTCAATACGCGCCACCAACATTTCGCTCTGCGGTACATTCTGTTGTTGCAGTAATTCCAGATGCAGACGTAACCCCGCTAACGGTGTACGCAACTCGTGGGCGGCATCGGCGGTGAATAAGCGCTCCTGCTGAATGGTATGGTCAAGGCGTGACAACAGCTGATTAATGGAGGTGGTCACCGCCACGATCTCTTCCATCTCAGAGTAGATCGGCAAGGGGGACAGGTTATCGGCAGAGCGATGTGCCAGGCTGTTTTGCAGTGACTTCAGTGGGCGGATAATCCAGTTGATTGCCCAGAAGGAGAACAGCAGCGTCAGGCACACCATCACCAGCGAAGGCAGCAGTAACGAGGCTATCGCTTCACGGATTTCATTTTCAACGTGTTCATTGCGCGCTTTGGCGGAGAGGGTTTCACTCACCAGAAAGCCAATCTGCTCCCGGCTTTCGTGCCACAGCCACACGGCGCTCATGATCTGGCAGGTGAGCAGAATCAGCGCCAGCATAATCAGTAACCGCTGACGCATGCTGTTCATTCGCGCACTTCCAGCCGGTAACCCACACCACGGACGGTTTTGATGCGGTCTTTGCCGAGTTTGCGGCGCAGATTGTGGATATGGACTTCCAGGGTGTTGGAGCCGGGATCATCATTCCAGCTGTAGAGATCCTGCTGCAAGGTTTCACGGTGCACGTTCTGCCCGACCCGCATCAGCAGGCGCGTCAGCAGCGCGAACTCTTTGGGGGTGATCTCCAGCGGCAGGTTTTCCAGCAACACCTGTTGAGAACTGAGGTTGAGGGTCAAATCGCCCTGCTGAAGCAGGTTGTCGCTGTGCCCCTGATAGCGGCGAATCAATGCGCGTGCCCGGGCCTGTAACTCGACCAACGCAAAAGGTTTTACCAGATAGTCATCGGCGCCGGCATCCAGCCCGTCTACGCGATCTTCCAGCGCATCGCGAGCGGTGAGAATTAACACCGGCACGTTGATGCCGTCACGTCGCCACTGGCGCAACAAGGTTGCGCCGTCACGATCCGGCAGACCGAGATCCAACACGATCAGGCTGTACTGGCCGCTGCGCAGCAAGGCATTGCTCTCTGCGGCGTTGGCGGCACAGTCCACGGCGTAACCCTGAGCGCTCAATGCCTGGGCCAGGCCCGATTGCAGCAGCGCATCATCCTCAACGATTAACAGTTTCATCAGTTGTTCTGGTAAATATCCTTGTAGAGGCGGCTCTCAAAACGTACCAGTGGGATACGTCGCGTCTTCTGATCTTCCGGTGGCACAGCATAACCTGAAAGGTATTGCACAAAGGCGACACGCGCGCCGCTGGCGGTAGTAATAAATCCTGCCAGATTATAGACGCCCTGGAGTGAACCGGTTTTGGCTGAGACTTTGCCATCCACACCCGCTTCATGCAGACCACCACGATATTGTAGCGTGCCGTCATAACCCGCCAGCGGTAGCATCGAGATATAATTCAGCGTCGAATCATTTTTGGCAATGTATTGCAGCACCTGCATCATGGTATCCGGTGCGATCAAATCATGGCGTGACAGGCCGGAACCGTCTACCTGAATGCTGTTACCGAGATCAATACCGGCTTTTTCGCGCAGGATACGCCGCACCGCGTCAGAACCGGCGCGGAAGGTGCCAGGCACGTTAAAGTAATGATGGCCGATGGTACGGAATACGGTGTCGGCGATCATGTTGTCCGATTTCTTCAGCATGGTGTGCAGCAGATTATGCAGCGGCGCAGATTGTGTTGAGGCCAGCACCGTGCCCGGCGATGTAACCTGCGTCTGGCGTACCAGATGACCGCTGTAATCAATGTCTGCGGCGCGCAGTTCATCGCGCAGAATCTCTCCGGCCCAGGCGGCACCATCCTGAACGGCAAACGCCAGCGGGAGCGGTTCAGCACGTTGACGCATGCAGCCGGTCAGGGTGTAACGATTCAGTTCACCTGGCACCACATCCAGCTCACAATATTGTCCTTCACCGCTGTTGCGGCCCAGGGTGCGTACTTGGCTGAACATGTGAGCCGGATAATAAGAGGCGATGCGCACAAAGGCATTTTCGCCCGGCGTGTTGGCGCTGTAGAGCGAAACGGAGAAACAGTTCTTATCCACAATAGCCGCGCCCGGCGGGGCGCTGAAGCATTGGGTCAGGTCGTTCCACGGCCAGCCCGGTGCCATATCATGGCTGGCGAAGACCGAGGTATCGATCACCAGGTTGCCTTTAATATGGGTGATACCCTGCTTTTTCAGTGCGGCAACCATGTTGCGCAGATCCTGACGGCTGAGTGTCGGATCACCGGCAAAGCGCGCCACCAAATCGCCATTCAACGTACCATCGCTAACGGCGCCTTTGGTTTCCAGCGTGGTCTGAAAACGGAAGTCGGGTCCGAGTTCCAGCAACGCCGCCAGCGCGGTGACCACTTTCATGGTACTGGCGGGCAGCGCCATCTGTTTGCCATGAAAGTCGATTATCGGGGTTGATGCGCCCACTTTTTGTACCATCAGCGCCAGGTTTGCGCCGTCTGGCAAATACTGCATGTATTCTTCAACGGGGGCTGCTTGTGCCTGCAGCATAAACGCACAGGTTAGTCCGGTAACAAGTCGTGAAAATCGCATAATCTCGCGGTAACTGACGGGTGAAGGCGACAATACTACGTCCCCGGACGGTGCAAAGTAAACGATGACCCACAGGGAACTCTGGGGTAAAATACGTATCAAAATGCAAAACCGATCCTGACCCGGAACGCTTTCCGGGTCAGGATTCTTTTGCTTGTGAAATGAGGTAACGCGCCGCAGAAGCTGTTTTCTGCTGTCACCTGTCAGGATGACGCCGTTAACCAGGAAAGATGACGAGGAGCTAAAATGAATCAGATTCCGATGACGTTGAAAGGCGCTGAGAAGCTGCGCGAAGAGCTGAACGAACTGAAAACCGTTAAGCGCCCGCGCATCATCGCCTCAATTGCCGAAGCCCGTGAGCACGGCGATTTGAAAGAGAATGCCGAATATCATGCCGCCCGCGAAGAACAGGGTTTCTGCGAGGGTCGTATTCAGGAGATCGAAGCTAAGCTCTCCAATGCGCAAGTGATTGATGTAACTCAGATGCCGAAGACCGGCCGCGTCATTTTTGGTGCGACCGTGCAGGTGCTGAACCTTGATACCGACGAAGAATCCACCTACCGCATCGTGGGGGATGATGAAGCCGATTTTAAACAAAATCTGATTTCGGTGAACTCGCCAATGGCGCGTGGTCTGGTCGGAAAAGAGGCGGATGACGTCGCCATCATCAAAACCCCGGGTGGCGATGTGGAATATGAGATCCTGAAGGTGGAATACCTTTAAGATATTGCTACGCTTTGAAATGCATTGCTGCATATTGTAAAGAAAGGAAAAAGGCCGCATAGCGGCCTTTTATCCCATGCAGGAGCATGGCACTTTCTTTGCCCGCCTTATGAGCGAGGCAGAGAAATTTTGCTCTCTTTTGCAGGGCGATACAGCACCAGCGTTTTGCCGATGACCTGTACGTTGCAAGCTTTCGTTTCGCGAATGATTGCGTCAACGATCAACAGTTTGGTTTCACGATCTTCCGAGGCAATTTTTACCTTGATTAATTCGTGATGTTCCAGCGCCTGTTCGATCTCGGCGAGCACGCCTTCAGTCAGGCCATTTCCGCCCAGCATAACAACGGGTTTCAATGGATGGGCAAGACCTTTCAGGTGCTGTTTTTGTTTGGTACTCAGATTCATCGTATTTTTTTGCTTACTTAGGGATTGAAAACGGTTCATTCTACCGCCATCTCGGGTATATCGCCAAATCAACGCAACCGATGCGTGCTGATTTATCGCTACGATGACGATTTAACTGGAAAAATTATGACGGGTAAAAAGCGTTCGGCCAGTTCCAGTCGCTGGCTTCAGGAACACTTTAGCGATAAATATGTGCAACAGGCACAGAAAAAAGGGTTGCGTTCGCGCGCCTGGTTTAAACTTGAGGAAATACAGCAGGGTGACAAGCTTTTCAAACCCGGTATGACAGTGGTAGATCTGGGAGCTGCACCCGGTGGCTGGTCGCAATATGTGGTACAACTGATTGGCTCTTCTGGCCGTATTATTGCGTGTGACCTGCTGCCCATGGACCCGATTGTTGGGGTCGATTTTCTGCAAGGCGATTTTCGTGACGAAGCCGTGCTGAAGACGCTTCTGGAACGTGTTGGTGACGAAAAAGTGCAGGTTGTCATGTCGGACATGGCTCCGAACATGAGTGGTACACCGGCGGTTGATATTCCACGTTCCATGTATTTGGTAGAGTTAGCGTTGGAAATGTGTCGGGATATCCTGGCACCAGGCGGCAGTTTTGTAGTGAAAGTGTTTCAGGGAGATGGCTTCGATGAATACCTGCGGGAAATTCGCTCCCTGTTTACGAAAGTGAAAATTCGTAAGCCGGATGCTTCGCGTTCACGTTCGCGCGAAGTGTACATTGTGGCGACAGGGCGCAAACTATAACCTGATTGACAGGAATCAAAGCAAGGCGACCAATGCGTTTACACCGATGAGTATTCTGACTTTCAGGGTAAACAAGCAAAATCATCAGCGCCGCGATTCCAGGTATGAAGGATATATAGTACCCTACGCTGTCTGTTAACACCGTTGTAATATGAGGTTAATCCCTTGAGTGACATGGCGAAAAACCTGATTCTCTGGCTAGTCATCGCGGTTGTGCTGATGTCAGTATTCCAGAGCTTTGGGCCCAGCGAGTCGAATGGCCGTAGGGTTGATTATTCAACCTTCCTGTCGGAAGTGAACCAGGATCAGGTCCGCGAGGCACGTATTAACGGGCGTGAGATTAACGTTACCAAAAAAGACAGTAATAAATACACGACCTATATTCCTGTCAACGATCCCAAGTTACTCGATAACCTGTTGACCAAAAACGTCAAAGTGGTTGGCGAACCGCCGGAAGAGCCGAGCCTGCTGGCTTCGATCTTCATCTCCTGGTTCCCGATGCTGCTGCTGATTGGCGTGTGGATCTTCTTTATGCGTCAGATGCAAGGTGGCGGCGGGAAGGGCGCGATGTCCTTCGGCAAGAGCAAGGCCCGCATGCTGACCGAAGATCAGATCAAAACCACTTTTGCGGATGTGGCCGGTTGTGATGAGGCCAAAGAGGAAGTGGGTGAGCTGGTCGAATATCTGCGCGAACCGAGTCGCTTCCAGAAACTGGGCGGTAAAATCCCGAAAGGCGTACTGATGGTTGGTCCGCCGGGTACGGGTAAAACGCTGCTGGCGAAAGCGATTGCCGGTGAAGCTAAAGTGCCTTTCTTTACCATTTCCGGTTCTGACTTCGTTGAAATGTTCGTGGGTGTCGGTGCATCTCGTGTGCGTGACATGTTCGAACAGGCGAAAAAAGCCGCACCTTGCATCATCTTTATCGATGAGATCGATGCAGTGGGTCGCCAGCGTGGCGCAGGTTTAGGCGGTGGTCACGATGAACGTGAACAAACGCTGAACCAGATGCTGGTTGAAATGGACGGCTTTGAAGGCAACGAAGGTATTATCGTTATCGCGGCTACTAACCGTCCTGACGTGCTGGACCCGGCGCTGCTGCGTCCTGGCCGTTTCGACCGTCAGGTGGTGGTCGGTCTGCCAGACGTGCGTGGCCGTGAGCAGATTCTGAAAGTGCATATGCGTCGCGTGCCGCTGGCAACCGATATTGATGCTGCCATCATCGCGCGTGGTACGCCGGGCTTCTCCGGTGCTGACCTGGCGAACCTGGTCAACGAAGCTGCATTGTTTGCTGCCCGCTCCAATAAGCGCGTGGTATCGATGGTTGAATTCGAGAAAGCGAAAGACAAAATCATGATGGGTGCGGAACGCCGCTCTATGGTGATGACGGAAGCGCAGAAAGAATCGACTGCCTATCACGAAGCGGGTCACGCGATTATTGGTCGCCTGGTGCCGGAACACGATCCGGTACATAAAGTGACGATTATTCCGCGCGGTCGTGCACTGGGAGTGACCTTCTTCCTGCCGGAAGGCGATGCAATCAGCGCCAGTCGTCAAAAACTGGAAAGCCAGATCTCTACGTTGTACGGTGGCCGTCTGGCTGAAGAGATTATCTACGGCGTGGAACACGTATCGACGGGTGCATCAAACGACATCAAAGTTGCCACTAATCTGGCGCGTAACATGGTGACCCAATGGGGCTTCTCAGAAAAACTCGGTCCACTGCTGTATGCAGAGGAAGAGGGAGAAGTGTTCCTCGGACGTTCTGTGGCGAAAGCCAAGCATATGTCTGATGAAACGGCGCGTATTATCGACCAGGAAGTTAAACACCTGATCGACAGCAACTACCAACGCGCACGCCGTATCCTGGGTGAAAACATGGATATTCTTCACGCGATGAAAGACGCGCTGATGAAGTATGAAACCATTGATGCACCGCAGATTGATGACCTGATGGCACGCCGTGAAGTGCGTCCACCTGCTGGCTGGGAAGATCCAGGTAGCAATTCTTCTGACAACAACGGTACGCCGAAGGCGCCACGTCCGGTTGATGAACCGCGTACGCCGAACCCAGGCAACACCATGTCAGAACAGCTCGACAAATAAGAGGCGCAAACCTCGACAAAAACCCCGGCCGGTCCGGGGTTTTTTACATCCCGCAGTTCCGTAATTCCTCAAGGAGGCTCTCGCCATGAAGTTGTACGCCCGTGATACCCATCTCGATCTCTCGTTTCCCCATGTGATGGGCATTTTGAATGTCACGCCGGACTCCTTCTCTGATGGCGGTAAGCACAATTCATTGGTGGATGCGCTGACGCACACCAATGAGATGGTCAATGCCGGGGCAACCATTATTGATGTCGGTGGCGAATCGACCCGTCCGGGAGCCGATGAGGTGAGCGTTGAGGAGGAACTGGAGCGGGTTATCCCGGTGGTGGAAGCCATCGCCCAGCGTTTTGAGGTATGGATTTCTGTCGATACTTCAAAGGCTGAAGTGATCCGTGAATCTGCGCGAGTGGGTGCTCACATCATTAATGACATTCGCTCATTATCTGAACCCGGTGCGTTGCAGGCTGCGGCTGATACCGGATTGCCGGTGTGCCTGATGCATATGCAAGGTGAGCCGCGCACCATGCAGCAAGCACCGCAGTATCAAAACATCGTCAGTGAAGTGGATGCTTACTTCACAGAACAGATTACGCGTTGTGTTGACGCCGGTATTAAAAAAGAGAATCTGCTACTCGACCCCGGCTTTGGTTTCGGTAAGAATCTCAGCCACAACTATGAGCTACTGGCTGAACTGAGCCATTTTCATCATTTCGGTTTGCCGTTATTGGTGGGGATGTCGCGTAAATCCATGATTGGTCAGTTGCTGAATGTCGGCCCGGCGCAGCGCCTGACCGGCAGCCTGACGTGTGCGGTCATTGCCGCCATGCAAGGCGCGCACATTATTCGCGTGCATGACGTGAAAGAAACTGTTGAAGCGATGCGTGTGGTTGAAGCGACACGCAGAGCAAAAGGATAAAAAGGCATGAGTGATCGTAAATATTTCGGTACGGATGGGATTCGCGGCAAAGTGGGTGAAGCGCCAATTACCCCGGATTTCGTTCTGAAGCTGGGTTGGGCGGCAGGAAAAGTGCTGGCCCGTCACGGTTCTAAGAAAGTGTTGATTGGCAAAGATACGCGTATTTCGGGCTACATGCTGGAATCGGCTCTGGAAGCCGGGCTGGCAGCGGCGGGTCTGTCTGCGGCGTTTACCGGTCCGATGCCGACGCCGGCGATTGCTTATCTGACACGCACTTTCCGCGCCGAAGCTGGCATTGTGATTTCGGCTTCACATAACCCGTTCGACGATAACGGCATCAAATTTTTCTCTGCTGAAGGCACCAAATTGCCTGATGAAGTGGAAGAAGCGATCGAACTGGAGATGGAAAAACCGATCACTTGTGTTGAGTCCGCCGAGCTGGGACGTGCCAGCCGCATTGTCGATGCTGCCGGGCGCTACATCGAGTTTTGCAAAGGCACCTTCCCCAGTGAACTGAGCCTGAATGGCTTAAAAATCGTGGTGGATTGCGCGAACGGGGCGACCTATCACATTGCGCCAAACGTGCTGCGTGAACTGGGGGCTACGGTGATTGCCATCGCGACACAACCGGATGGTATGAACATCAATAAAAATTGCGGTGCAACCGATCTGAAAATGTTGCAGCAACGCGTGCTGGAAGAGAAGGCCGATATCGGCCTGGCTTACGATGGCGACGGCGACCGCATCATGATGGTTGACCATTTAGGCGCGAAGGTTGATGGTGACCAGATCCTCTACATCATTGCGCGAGAAGGTTTACGTCAGGGCCAACTGCGCGGTGGCGTAGTAGGGACGCTGATGAGTAACATGGGCCTCGAACTGGCGCTGAAGCAGCTTGGTATCCCGTTTGTGCGTGCCAAAGTTGGCGACCGCTACGTGCTGGAGAAAATGCAGGAGAAGGGCTGGCGTCTGGGGGCGGAAAACTCCGGCCATGTCATCCTGCTGGACAAAACCACCACTGGCGACGGCATCGTTGCAAGTTTGCAAGTACTTACTGCAATGGTGCAAAACCATATGAGCCTGCATGACCTGTGTAGCGGCATGAAGATGTTGCCCCAAGTGTTGGTCAATGTTCGCTTCAGCGGCAACAACGATCCTTTACAAAGTGATACCGTCAAAGCGGCCAGCGCAGAAGTGGAAAAAACGCTGGCGGGTCGTGGTCGCGTGCTGTTACGTAAATCCGGCACTGAGCCACTGATTCGGGTGATGGTGGAAGGTGAAGATGAAGCGCAGGTGACCGCGCTGGCGCACAAAATTGCCGATGCGGTGAAGGCGGTTTAAGTGCCTTTCAGGCGGTAAGATTTTTCTCTTTCCGCCTGTAAAATCACCATGATGGCGCTTTTTTCCGCAATTGATGAGGTTCGTGAAAATTGCGCTTGCAGAGCAATGTGCCTTTGGTTAGTATTCACACCCGCTTCTGATGGGTGATGACGAGACTCCCCATCGATACTGGTTGAAGCTTTAACTGTGCGGTTTACGCGCAAGGAAACAGGTTGATTATGTACGAAGCTCTTTTAGTTGTTTTCCTTATTGTGGCACTGGGCCTTGTTGGTCTGATCATGCTGCAACAAGGTAAAGGCGCTGATATGGGAGCATCATTTGGTGCAGGCGCTTCTGCGACGCTGTTCGGTTCTACCGGGTCTGGTAACTTTATGACTCGCATGACCGCAGTGCTGGCGACGCTGTTCTTCATCATCAGCCTGATTCTGGGTAACCTGAACACGAATAAAACTTCCAAAGGAAGCGAGTGGGAAAATCTGACTGCGCCGGCTAAATCTGAACAGACTCAGCCAGCCAAACCGGCAACCCCGGGTAACGATATCCCGCAGTAAGATCGTCAGCTTGCAGTGCGACATATTATCGTCGCCGTCAGTGAAGTGCCGAGGTGGTGGAATTGGTAGACACGCTACCTTGAGGTGGTAGTGCCCGATTGGGCTTACGGGTTCAAGTCCCGTCCTCGGTACCAAATCTCAGTATGACTTGCAATTTTTGCATGTTCGGCGTAACATTCGCCACGTTTTCGGACGCGGGGTGGAGCAGCCTGGTAGCTCGTCGGGCTCATAACCCGAAGGTCGTCGGTTCAAATCCGGCCCCCGCAACCACTTTCCCTTAGAGTTCTTTTTCAAATATACTGTATGCATCGACGGACGCATTCGCAGTGAGTTTTGAAAAAAATTCTTCTGGATTGTGCTCCGAGCCGCATCGCGGCATACAGGGTCCAGTCACAAAAAGCCCCGATTTTTCGGGGTTTTTTGTTATCAGGAAATCGCAACACTGGGCTATTAGGCCCTTTTTTTATGTCTTGGGGGTGGGCTTGTCCACATTAGAGCAAAAATTGACAGAGTTGATCTCTGCTCCGGTAGAAGCGCTTGGCTACGAATTGGTCGGTATCGAATTTATTCGTGGTCGCACATCAACCTTGCGCATCTATATTGATAGTGAAGAGGGTATCAATGTTGATGATTGCGCCGATGTCAGCCACCAGGTCAGCGCTGTGATGGATGTGGAAGATCCCATCACCGTGGCTTACAACCTTGAAGTTTCCTCACCGGGTCTTGACCGTCCTCTTTTTACTGCTGAACACTACGCGCGTTTTGCCGGTGAAGAGGTAAGTCTGGTACTGCGTATGGCCGTGCAGAACCGCCGTAAATGGCAGGGCATCATTAAGTCTGTCGAAGGCGAGATGATCACGGTAACCGTTGAGGGTAAGGATGAAGTGTTCGCGCTGAGCAACATTCAGAAAGCGAACCTGGTCCCCCACTTTTAAAAGTCCGGATTGAGGCTAACCAGGATGAACAAAGAGATCTTAGCTGTAGTAGAAGCCGTTTCTAACGAAAAAGCCCTGCCGCGTGAGAAAATCTTCGAAGCGCTGGAGAGCGCTTTGGCCACTGCGACCAAAAAGAAGTATGAGCAGGAAATCGACGTGCGTGTCAGCATTGACCGCCGTAGTGGCGATTTCGATACTTTCCGTCGCTGGCTGATTGTTGATGAAGTGACGCAGCCGACTCGCGAGATCACGCTGGAAGCAGCCCGCTTCGAAGATGAAGCATTCAATCTGGGCGATTTTGTTGAAGATCAGATTGAATCGGTCACGTTTGACCGTATCACCACCCAGACGGCGAAGCAGGTTATCGTGCAGAAAGTGCGCGAAGCTGAACGCGCGATGGTGGTGGATCAGTTCCGCGAGCAGGAAGGCGACATCATCACTGGCGTGGTGAAGAAAGTGAACCGCGACAACATCACGCTGGATCTCGGCAGCAATGCTGAAGCGGTCATCGTGCGTGAAGATATGCTGCCGCGTGAAAACTTCCGCCCTGGCGACCGTATTCGCGGTGTGCTGTATGCCGTGCGTCCGGAAGCGCGTGGTGCGCAGCTGTTCGTGACCCGTTCGAAGCCGGAAATGCTGATCGAACTGTTCCGCATCGAAGTACCGGAAATTGGCGAAGAAGTTATTGAGATCAAAGCGGCAGCGCGTGATCCCGGTTCTCGCGCCAAAATCGCGGTGAAAACCAATGACAAACGTATCGATCCGGTGGGTGCCTGCGTAGGTATGCGTGGCGCTCGCGTGCAGGCTGTCTCCAGCGAACTGGGTGGCGAGCGTATCGATATCGTGCTGTGGGACGATAACCCGGCACAGTTCGTCATCAACGCGATGGCTCCGGCTGATGTAGCGTCAATTGTGGTGGACGAAGACAATCACACCATGGATATCGCTGTTGAAGCTGGCAATCTGGCTCAGGCGATCGGCCGTAACGGCCAAAACGTACGTCTGGCTTCCCAGCTGAGCGGTTGGGAACTGAACGTAATGACCGTCGATGACCTGCAGGCGAAGCATCAGGCTGAAGCCCACGCGGCCATCGATATGTTCACCAAACATCTCGACATCGACGAAGAGTTTGCCACCATTCTGGTGGAAGAGGGCTTCTCTTCTCTTGAAGAGCTGGCATATGTACCGATCAACGAGCTGCTGGAAATTGACGGCCTCGATGAAGACACGGTAGAAGCCCTGCGTGAACGAGCAAAAAATGCGTTAACTACCCTGGCACTGGCGAAAGAAGAGAGCCGTGGCAATCAGGAGCCTGCTGAGGATCTGCTGAATCTCGAGGGTCTGGATCGTGCGATGGCTTACCGTCTGGCAGCGATTGGCGTTTGCACGCTGGAAGATCTTGCCGAGCAAGGTGTCGACGATCTGACAGATATCGAAGGGCTGGATGATGAGAAAGCCGGCGCGCTGATCATGGCCGCGCGTAATATCTGCTGGTTCGGCGATGACGCATAATTACAGGAAGGAACAGCATGACAGATGTAACCGTAAAATCGCTGGCCGCCGAAATTCAGACTCCGGTAGATCGCCTGGTACAGCAATTTGCTGATGCGGGGATCCGTAAGTCTGAGAACGACGCGGTGACCCAGCAAGAGAAAGAAACCTTATTGTCCCACCTGAATCGTGAACATGGTCAGGCCGGTTCAGGTAAACTGACGCTGCAACGTAAAACTCGCAGCACCTTGAATATTCCTGGCACCGGGGGTAAAAGTAAGTCGGTGCAAATCGAAGTCCGCAAAAAGCGCACCTATGTGAAGGGTGATGCAGAAGCCGAAGCGCAGGCTCAGGCTGAAGCTGAAGCCGAGGCGCAGCGTGAAGCGGAAGAGAAGGCGCGTCGCGAGGCGGAAGAACAAGCCCGTCGCGAAGCTGAACAAAAAGCGCAACGTGAAGCCGAAGAAAAAGCCAAGCGCGAAGCCGCTGACAAGGCGAAGCGTGAAGCAGCGGAAAATGACAAAGTGACTAATCAACCTACCGACGAACTAACCAAAGCCGCGAATTCTGATAAGGCCCGTCGTGAAGCCGAAGCCGCAGAACTGAAGCGTAAAGCCGAAGAAGAAGCGCGCCGTAAGCTGGAAGAAAACGCACGACGTGCGGCTGAAGAAGCCCGCCGTCTGGCAGAAGAAAAAGCTGCTGAGTGGGAAAAACCGGAAGAAGAGGATAAAGGCGACTATCACGTCACCACCTCGACCCATGCCCGCCAGGCTGAAGATGAAAACGATCGCGAAGTTGAAGGCGGTCGTGGCCGTGGCCGCACCACTAAAGCTGCTCGCCCTGCCAAGAAAGGCAACAAGCATTCTGAAGCCAAAACTGACCGTGAAGAAGCGCGCGCCGCTGTTCGTGGTGGTAAAGGCGGTAAACATCGCAAACCGAGCTCCCTGCAACAAGGCTTTAACAAGCCAGCTCAGGCAGTGAACCGTGATGTTATCATCGGTGAAACCATCACCGTTTCAGAATTGGCTAACAAAATGGCCGTGAAAGGTTCCCTGGTCATCAAAGCCATGATGAAGATGGGCGCTATGGCGACCATTAACCAGGTTATCGACCAGGAAACTGCCCAGCTGGTTGCGGAAGAGATGGGTCACAAAGTGATCCTGCGCCGTGAGAATGAGCTGGAAGAAGCGGTGATGGACGATCGTGATACCGATGCTGCGCAGGAAAGCCGCGCACCGGTCGTGACTATCATGGGTCACGTTGACCACGGTAAAACCTCACTGCTGGACTACATCCGCTCCACCAAAGTCGCCTCAGGCGAAGCGGGCGGTATTACCCAGCATATCGGTGCTTACCACGTTGAAACCGAAAACGGCATGATCACCTTCCTGGATACCCCGGGTCACGCCGCGTTTACCGCGATGCGTGCGCGTGGTGCACAGGCAACGGATATCGTTATCCTGGTCGTGGCCGCGGATGACGGCGTGATGCCGCAGACCATTGAAGCTATCCAGCACGCGAAAGCGGCCGGTGTGCCGGTTGTGGTTGCCGTGAACAAGATCGACAAACCAGAAGCCGATCCGGATCGCGTTAAGAACGAGCTGACTCAGTACGGTATCATCCCGGAAGAGTGGGGCGGCGAGAACATGTTCGTCAACGTTTCTGCGAAAGCCGGTACCGGCATTGATGACCTGCTGAACGCAATTCTGCTGCAAGCGGAAGTTCTGGAACTGACCGCTATCCGTGAAGGTATGGCAAGCGGCGTGGTGATTGAATCGTTCCTCGACAAAGGTCGTGGTCCGGTCGCTACCGTTCTGGTGCGTGAAGGTACCCTGAATAAAGGCGACATCGTGCTGTGCGGCTTCGAATATGGCCGTGTGCGTGCGATGCGTGACGAGCTGGGCCGTGAAGTGTTGGCTGCTGGTCCGTCAATTCCGGTCGAAATCCTCGGTCTGTCCGGTGTTCCGGCTGCGGGTGATGAAGCCACCGTGGTCCGTGACGAGAAGAAAGCGCGTGAAGTTGCTTTGTATCGTCAGGGTAAATTCCGCGAAGTGAAACTGGCGCGTCAGCAGAAATCTAAGCTGGAGAACATGTTCGCCAACATGACCGAAGGCGAAGTGTCCGAGCTGAACATCGTACTGAAATCCGACGTACAGGGTTCTGTGGAAGCGATCTCCGACTCCCTGCTGAAACTCTCCACCGACGAAGTGAAGGTGAAGATTATCGGTTCGGGCGTAGGTGGTATCACCGAAACCGACGCGACGCTGGCTGCGGCTTCCAACGCGATCATCCTCGGCTTCAACGTGCGTGCTGATGCTTCGGCTCGTCGCGTAATTGAAGCGGAAAGCGTGGACCTGCGTTACTACTCCGTCATCTATAACCTGATTGACGAAGTGAAAGCGGCGATGAGCGGCATGCTGGCTCCGGAATACAAACAGCAGATCATTGGTCTGGCTGAAGTTCGTGATGTGTTCAAGTCACCGAAATTTGGTGCGATCGCGGGCTGTATGGTTACCGAAGGCAACATCAAACGTCACAACCCGATCCGTGTTCTGCGCGACAACGTTGTTATCTATGAAGGCGAGCTGGAATCCCTGCGTCGCTTCAAAGACGATGTCAACGAAGTGCGTAACGGCATGGAGTGTGGTATCGGCGTGAAGAACTACAACGACGTTCGTGTCGGCGATATGATCGAAGTCTTTGAAGTGATTGAAGTTAAACGCACCATCGATTGATCATCATCTGATGTGTTGCAATTTGGGAGGCCGCTGGCCTCCCGAATTATTTGGGAGAAAGCATAATGGCGAAAGAATTTGGCCGCCCACAGCGCGTTTCACAGGAATTGCAGAAAGAGATCGCAATCATCCTGCAACGCGAAATTAAAGATCCGCGCCTTGGTATGATGGTGACGGTTTCTGGCGTTGAAGTGTCACGCGATCTGGCTTATGCCAAAGTGTTTGTCACTTTTTTGAATGATAAAGACGAAGAAGCGGTGAAAAACGGTCTGAAGGCACTCAAAGAGGCTTCAGGTTATATCCGTACTTTAGTCGGTAAAGCGATGCGTCTGCGCATTGTGCCTGAGCTGACCTTCTTCTATGACAACTCGTTGATCGAAGGTATGCGCATGTCAAACCTGGTCACCAACGTTGTCAAAAATGATGCTGAACGCCGTGGCGATCATGCAACGGACGACGACAAGGAGGATTGATGAGTCGTCCTCGTCGTCGCGGTCGCGATGTGCATGGTGTATTGCTGCTGGATAAGCATCAGGGTGCGTCCTCTAACGACGTGCTGCAAAAAGTAAAACGCATCTTTAATGCGAACAAAGCGGGCCATACCGGTGCGTTGGATCCGCTGGCAACCGGCATGCTGCCCATCTGTCTCGGTGAGGCCACCAAGTTTTCGCAGTATCTGCTGGATTCGGATAAGCGTTACCGGGTGATTGCTCGCCTGGGTGAGCGTACCGATACCTCTGATGCCGACGGCAATGTGGTCGAAACCCGTCCGGTCAGCTTTACTCAGGCTGAGCTGGATGCGGCACTGGAAAGTTTTCGTGGCGATACCCAGCAGGTGCCGACCATGTTTTCGGCGCTGAAGCATCAGGGGCGTCCGTTGTATGAGTATGCACGCCAGGGGATTACCGTTGAGCGTGATGCCCGTCCCATCACCGTGTATGAACTGCTGTTTATTCGTTGGGAAGGGGATGAGCTGGAGCTGGAAATCCACTGCTCCAAAGGCACCTATATTCGGACCATCATCGACGACCTCGGCGAGAAACTCGGTTGTGGTGCCCATGTGATCATGCTGCGTCGTTTGCAGGTTTCCCGCTATCCGGCAGAGAAAATGGTCACGCTTGAACAGTTGCAAGCGTTGTTGGAACAAGCCACAGCGGCAGAAATCGCGCCTGCTGAACTGCTCGATCCGCTCTTGTTACCGATGGATAGCCCGGCTGCGGATTTTCCGGAAGTGAATCTGCCCGATGCCGTTGCCGCTTTCTTTAAGCTGGGCCAGCCGGTGCAGGCCGAAGGGGTGCCTGCGGCGGGCCTGGTGCGAGTCACGGAAGGCGAAGCGCGTAAATTTATCGGTATGGCGGAGATCGATGCGCAGCAGCGCGTTGCCCCGCGCCGTCTGGTGGTTGAGTTTCAGTGATATACCCCAAAATAATTCGAGTTGTAGGAAGGCGGCAAACGAGTGAATCCCCAGGAGCTTACACAAGTAAGTGACTGGGGTGAATGAGCGCAGCCAACGCACCTACAAATTGAATTATGACGGGGTATTTGCGTTGCCGCTGGGCGAAGAGTAGAATAGCGCGGCTTTAAAAGCGGGCTGCTGAATTAGAGATCGGCACCCATACATTCATTAATAACTGGAGTTTATTATGTCTCTAAGCGTAGAAGCTAAAGCAGAGATCGTTGCCAAATACGGTCGTGGTGCTAACGACAGCGGTTCAACTGAAGTTCAGGTTGCTCTGCTGACTGCTCAGATTAACCACCTGCAGGGTCACTTCTCTGAGCACAAAAAAGACCACCACAGCCGTCGCGGTCTGCTGCGCATGGTATCCCAGCGTCGTAAGCTGCTGGACTACCTGAAGCGTAAAGACGTTGCACGCTACACCAGCCTGATCGAAAACCTGGGTCTGCGTCGCTAAGTCTGAAGAATCTGATCAAGGGTGTAGCGCAGACAGTATGCAAAAAAACGCATCTGATGATCAGATTTGTGCGAGTTTCGCGAAAAGGGGGCCTTTATGGCCCCTTTTTTCGAGCAATCGGCAGCAATCCGGTCCAAACTCATGTATTGTTGCTGAGAGTGATCTTCGCTTGCAGAGGTTCGCGCGGCTAATGAGAGGCTTTACCGCAAGGGCGGTTAAAGGTTGTCATTAGTCGCGAGGATGCAGCTGAAGATCGGTAATCCCCGGCGGGCCTGAGATGGGTCTGCCCCGACGTTAAGGACTTTAATTTTGCTGAACCCGATCGTACGCAAATTCCAATATGGTCAGCATACCGTCACGCTGGAAACTGGCATGATGGCACGCCAGGCCACCGCTGCTGTGATGGTAAGCATGGACGACACCGCGGTTTTCGTAACCGTTGTTGGCCAGAAAAAAGCTAAACCAGGTCAGGACTTCTTCCCGTTGACCGTCAACTATCAGGAGCGTACTTACGCTGCTGGCCGTATCCCGGGTAGCTTCTTCCGTCGTGAAGGCCGTCCGAGCGAAGGTGAAACCCTGATCGCGCGTCTGATTGACCGCCCGGTTCGCCCGCTGTTCCCGGAAGGTTTTGTTAACGAAGTTCAGGTTATCGCTACCGTTGTTTCTGTTAACCCACAGGTTAACCCGGATATCGTTGCGATGATCGGTGCTTCTGCTGCGCTGTCGCTGTCTGGTATTCCGTTCAACGGGCCGATCGGTGCTGCGCGCGTTGGTTACATCAACGATCAATACGTACTGAACCCGACGGCTGACGAAATCAAACAATCTCGTCTGGATCTGGTGGTTGCCGGTACACAGAACGCCGTACTGATGGTGGAATCTGAAGCTGATATCCTGACTGAAGATCAGATGCTGGGTGCGGTGGTATTCGGCCACGACCAGCAACAGGTTGTCATCGAAAACATCAACGCGCTGGTGGCTGAAGCCGGTAAACCGCGTTGGGACTGGCAGCCAGAGCCTGCTAACGATGCACTGATTTCACGCGTTGCCGCACTGGCTGAAGCACGCATCAGCGATGCTTACCGCATCACTGATAAGCAGGAACGTTACGCTCAGGTTGGCGTTATCAAAGACGAAACCATTGCTGCGCTGCTGGCTGAAGACGAAACGCTGGATGACGCTGAAATCGGCGACATCGTGCACAGCCTGGAAAAGAACGTGGTACGTACCCGTATTCTGAACGGCGAACCGCGTATCGATGGCCGTGAAAAAGACATGATTCGTGGTCTGGACGTGCGCACTGGCGTGCTGCCGCGTACCCACGGTTCTTCGCTGTTCACCCGTGGTGAAACTCAGGCGCTGGTTACTGCTACCCTGGGTACTGCCCGTGATGCGCAGAGCCTGGACGAGCTGATGGGCGAACGTACCGACAGCTTCCTGTTCCACTACAACTTCCCTCCGTACTCGGTGGGTGAGACCGGTATGGTCGGTTCACCAAAGCGTCGTGAAATTGGTCACGGTCGTCTGGCGAAACGCGGCGTGCTGGCGGTGATGCCGAAGCAGGAAGATTTCCCGTACACCGTACGTGTGGTATCTGAAATCACCGAATCAAACGGTTCTTCTTCTATGGCTTCCGTGTGTGGCGCTTCTCTGGCGTTGATGGATGCTGGTGTGCCGATCAAAGCTGCCGTAGCCGGTATCGCGATGGGCCTGGTAAAAGAAGACGAAAAATTTGTGGTTCTGTCTGACATCCTGGGTGACGAAGATCACCTCGGCGACATGGACTTCAAAGTGGCCGGTAGCCGTGAAGGTGTGACCGCGCTGCAGATGGATATCAAAATCGAAGGGATCACCCGCGAGATCATGCAGGTTGCTTTGAACCAGGCTAAGGGTGCGCGTCTGCACATTCTGAGCGTGATGGAACAGGCAATCAGCACGCCGCGTCAGGAGATTTCTGAGTTCGCACCGCGTATTTACACCATCAAGATCAATGCAGACAAGATCAAAGATGTCATCGGTAAAGGCGGTTCTGTCATTCGTGCGCTGACTGAAGAAACCGGCACCACCATCGAAATCGAAGATGATGGCACCGTGAAGATCGCCGCGACCGATGGCCTGAAAGCGAAAGAAGCTATTCGTCGTATCGAAGAGATCACCGCAGAAATCGAAGTGGGCCGCATTTACAGTGGTAAAGTGACCCGTATCGTTGATTTCGGTGCCTTTGTTGCGATTGGCGGCGGCAAAGAAGGTCTGGTACACATCTCTCAAATCGCTGACAAGCGCGTTGAGAAGGTGACCGACTATCTGCAGATGGGCCAGGAAGTTCCGGTTAAAGTACTGGAAGTGGACCGTCAGGGCCGTGTACGTCTGAGCATCAAAGAAGCGACAGAGCAGAAACCGCAGGCGGTCGAGACTACCGCTGCGACCGATGCACCTGACGCCGAGTAAGCGTTTCCTGATTAGCCTCTCCCTGCCGTTTGGTGGGGAGAGGTGTTTGTATCATCGCGAGGGCGGGAATCCTTGTGCACAGCAGGCGGATGACAGGATGGTTATCCCAATGTTTGTATTCGGGAGTGGGAAATGAAGCCTTTTTTGCGCTGGTGTTTTGTTGCGACAGCTTTGACGCTGGCAGGATGCAGCAACTCCAATTGGCGTAAGAACGAAGTTCTGGCAGTACCTTTGCAGCCCACACTGCAGCAGGAAGTGATTTTGGCGCGAATGGAACAAATTCTTGCCAGTCGCGCCCTGACCGATGATGAACGCGCACAGCTATTATATGAGCGTGGAGTGTTGTATGATAGCTTAGGTCTGAGAGCATTAGCGCGGAACGATTTCTCGCAAGCGCTGTCTATCAGACCGGATATGCCTGAGGTGTTTAACTATCTCGGCATATATTTAACGCAGGCAGGCAATTTTGATGCTGCCTATGAAGCGTTTGATTCTGTACTTGAGCTTGATCCAACTTACAACTATGCGCATTTAAACCGTGGTATCGCCCTCTATTACGGCGGTCGATACAAGTTAGCGCAAGATGATCTGCTGGCGTTTTATCAAGACGATCCTAATGATCCATTCCGCAGCCTGTGGCTCTACCTCGTTGAACGCGAGATGGATGTCGACAAAGCAAAAGTTTCGCTGAAACAGCGTTACGACAAAGCGGTCCGGGATCAATGGGGATGGAATATTGTCGAGTTCTACCTGGGCGACATCAGTGAAAAAACATTGATGGAACGTCTCAAGGCGGACGCAACGGATAACACCTCGCTCGCTGAACATCTCAGTGAAACCAACTTCTATTTAGGTAAGTACTACCTAAGTCTGGGGGAGAAGGACGACGCGAAAGCGTTGTTCAAACTGGCGGTGGCCAACAACGTTAACAACTTTGTTGAACACCGATACGCATTGTTGGAACTGGCGCAACTCGGCCAGGCACAAGACGATTTATCAGAATCTGACCAGCAATAGCTGACGAACTTTTATTGCCTGAATTACCCGTTAAGTCATCATCTTCCGGGATGAGGGCTTTTCTGTTCGTCGAAACTTCTAATTTGAGCCGGTTCACACTTTTCGATGAAAATGACTGAAAATTTTCATGACGAGTTATGTAGACTGGCCGCCGCAATCTAAGAGGCACGTGTACTACATGACTGATATTCAAACCACTTTTGCTGATCTGGGCCTGAACGAATCCATCCTGTCTGCTCTTAACGACATGGGATACGTCAAGCCGTCACCGATCCAGGCTGAGTGCATTCCGCACCTGCTGGCTGGCCGTGACGTGCTGGGTATGGCACAGACCGGTAGTGGCAAAACTGCAGCATTCTCTCTGCCGCTGTTGAATAACATTGATCCAAATTTGAAAGCACCGCAGATTCTGGTGCTGGCACCGACCCGTGAGCTGGCGGTGCAGGTTGCTGAAGCAGCAACTGAATTCTCCAAACACATGCGTGGCGTAAACGTGTTGGCCCTGTACGGCGGCCAGCGTTATGACGTACAGCTGCGTGCACTGCGTCAGGGCCCGCAAATTGTCGTGGGCACCCCGGGTCGTCTGCTTGACCACCTGAAACGCGGTACGCTTGATCTGTCCAACCTGCGTGGTCTGGTACTGGACGAAGCTGACGAAATGCTGCGTATGGGCTTTATTGAAGACGTTGAAACCATCATGGCGCAGATCCCGGAAGGTCATCAGACCGCTCTGTTCTCTGCCACCATGCCGGAAGCGATTCGTCGTATCACCAAGCGTTTCATGAAAGATCCGCAGGAAGTGCGCATCCAGTCAAGCGTGACTACCCGCCCGGACATCTCTCAGTCTTACTGGACCGCTTATGGCCGTAAAACTGACGCGCTGGTGCGTTTCCTCGAAGCAGAAGACTTCGATGCTGCGATCATCTTCGTGCGTACCAAAAACGCAACGCTGGAAGTGGCTGAAGCGCTGGAGCGCAGTGGTTACAACAGCGCAGCACTGAACGGCGACATGAACCAGGCACTGCGTGAGCAGACGCTGGAGCGTCTGAAAGATGGTCGTCTCGACATCCTGATCGCAACCGACGTTGCTGCCCGTGGTCTGGACGTTGAGCGTATCAGCCTGGTTGTTAACTATGACATCCCGATGGACGCAGAATCTTACGTTCACCGTATCGGCCGTACCGGTCGTGCAGGCCGCGCAGGTCGTGCGCTGCTGTTCGTTGAGAACCGCGAGCGTCGTCTGCTGCGTAACATCGAACGCACCATGAAGCTGACCATTCCGGAAGTTGAACTGCCGAATGCTGAGTTGCTGGGTGAGCGTCGTCTGGCTAAATTCGCGGCGAAAGTTCAGCAGCAGCTGGAAAGCAGCGATCTGGAAATGTACCGTGCTCTGCTGAGCAAAATGCAGCCGGAAGAAGATCTGGATATCGAAACTCTGGCTGCGGCACTGCTGAAAATGGCCCAGGGCGAACGTCCTCTGATCGTACCTGCTGATGCACCGCGTCCGCCGCGTCGTGAATTCCGTGATCGTGATGATCGTCGTGATTCCCGTGACTCTCGCGATTCTCGTGGTCCGCGTGACAGCCGTGATGGCGACCGTCCGCGTCGCGAGCGTCGTGATGTGGGCGAAATGCAGCTGTACCGCATTGAAGTGGGCCGTGATGATGGTGTTGAAGTTCGTCATATCGTGGGCGCGATCGCTAACGAAGGCGACATCAGCAGCCGTTACATCGGTAACATCAAGCTGTTTGCTTCTCACTCTACTATCGAGCTGCCGAAAGGCATGCCGGGCGAAGTTCTGCAACACTTCACCCGCACGCGTATTCTGAACAAACCGATGAATATGCAGTTGCTGGGCGACGCACAGCCGTTTGAGCGCGGTGAGCGCAGCGAACGTCGTGGCGGTGGTCGTGACTTCGGTGGTGAGCGTCGTGGTGGTAACCGTGAAGGTGGCGCACCGCGTGGTGAAGGTCGTGAAGGCGGTCGTCGTTTCTCTGAACGTCGTGAAGGTGGCCGTTTCAGCCGTGAAGGTAACCGTGGCCCGCGTCGCGAAGAAGCGGGTGCAGCAGCACCGCGTCGTCGTGATATCTAAGCGATAAACGCTGAATAACAAAATGGGACGCCTCGGCGTCCCATTTTTTTTCCTATTTCCTACACGCCGCCAGCAATCAGCACCCGTTCGCCGCTGACATAGGCAGACTCCTCCGATGCGAGGAACAGCGCGACCTGCGCCACATCCTCCGGTAAGCCAAAGCGTCCCAGCGGTGTTGCTGCAATTAACTGTGCTTTCAGTTCCGGGTGCATCTTCTTCGCCGCCAGTAAACCTTCGGTCAGGATAATGCCTGGGGCCAGGGCATTGACGCGGATATTACGCGGCCCAAGTTCTCGTGCCAGACCCTGTGTCAGGGTATCGATCGCGCCTTTGGTGGCGGCCCACAGCACTGAACCGGGCGTGCTGCGCTGGCTATTCAACGCACTCAGGTTGATGATGCAACCGCCGCGTGACGGAAAATGCTGTGCTGCTCGCTGGCAAACCAGAAGTGTGCCGAACAGGTTTACATTCAGCTGTTGCTGCATCTCAACGACACTCAGCGCGGTGAAATCACCATGATGAAAAATGCCTGCGTTGTTCACCACAATGTCCGGTGCGCCGAATTGATCAATGGCGGTAGCAAAGAGCCGTGCAACATCAGCTTCACGCGAGACATCAGCCTGCACGGCGATGGCATCGCTACCCAGAGCACGGATATCCGTCACCACGTCAGCTGCGCCGACTTCATCCTGACGATAATTCACTACCACCCGGGCGCCGGCCGCCGCGAAAGTCATGGCAATGGCGGCACCAATGCCTTTCGAAGCGCCCGTCACCAGCGCAATTTTGCCTTCAAGTGCTTTCATTGTGTCTCTCCACCTGAGGTTTCGGGGAAGCATAAGAATGCGCTGTCCATACAATCTACCGGTAGCGCAATCCTGCAAGCTTTTTGCACGATCCTGCAAATCTCCATCCCAGGGAGCAGGCTTAACAACCACGCCAGGTTAGAATAGCGACTTAACGATCTTTCATCGCGGAGCGCCCAACGCATGATTCATCAGGAACAGTGGCAGCAACTGGTTGCCATGATAGCCCGCCACGCACCGGCTGATGGCCGTCACCACAGCGCTATCGATTTTCTCTCTTTTGGCCGCAGTTCCAGACCCACCAGCCTGACGCATGTTGCCACCTGGGCCAGCTTTGCGCTGGTCGCGCAGGGACAGAAAGCGCTGCGCATGGGAGAGGATGTGATGCATTACGGGGCGGGCGATTTGCTGTTGGTGACGCTGGATATGGCTGTGCAATCCTGCGTGGTGATGGCGACGGAGGAGAAACCCAATCTGGGGGTGGGCATCACCATCAATGAGGCACGTCTGATGCGTTATCTGGAGCACTTTCCGTTGCATCAGGTAGCCGCCGCCACCACTAATGAGCGTGGCATCACGGTGCATAAAGTGGCCCCGCCGTTAGTGGATGCGGTCATTCGCCTGATTGAACTGCTGGATCAGCCACAGGACATCGCGGCGCTGGCACCGTTAATTGAGCAGGAAATTTTTTATCGTCTGCTGACCGGGCCGGAAGGGCCGCGCATTCTGAATATGGCGTTGGCAGAACGTCCGGGTAACAAAGTGGCGCGCGCTGCGCGTTGGTTGCGGGAAAACTTTCATCAGCCGTTAAAGATGGATCAGCTGGCAAGCAACGTAGGCATGAGCATTTCGTCACTGCACCATCACTTCAAATCGGTCACTGCCATGACGCCAATGCAGTATCAAAAGCAGCTGCGTTTGAATGAAGCGCGACGTCTGATGTTGATGGAAAAACTGGATGCCGGAACGGCGGGCTATCGGGTGGGATATCAAAGCGCTTCACAGTTCAGCCGTGAATACAGCCGATTCTATGGCCAGTCTCCTGGACGGGATATCCGCCAGATGGCGGTGGGCCAGGAAGCGTACCCACCGCAATAACCGTTACAGCGAGCGGGCAGCTTCCATCGCGATAGCGAAGGAGCGGAGGCGTGCCTGCGGATCGAAAATCTGGCCATTCACCATGATTTCATCCGCCTGAGTTTCGCGCACCAGCGCCGCGAGGCCGTGGCGAACTTTATCGCTATCTCCGACGATCGACATGCTGAGTGCTTGCTGCACGCCGTACTGCTCTGACGGCGACCATAAGTTGTCCATATTCTCCACTGGCGCAGGGAGTGGACCCGGTTTACCGCGACGCAGATTGATAAATTGCTGCTGCATTGAGGTAAACAGGAAGCGCGCATTACGTTCGCTATCGGCGGCCACCACATTGACGCACACCATTGCGTAAGGTTTTTCCAGACGCGCTGAAGGCTGGAACTTCTCACGGTACAGGTGCAATGCCTGAAGCAGCAGATCCGGGGCAAAATGCGAGGCAAAGGCAAATGGCAAGCCAAGCTGTGCGGCCAACTGGGCGCTGTAAAGACTGGAACCCAGCAGCCAGACCGGAATTTTTGAGCACAGGCCGGGCACCGGTTGAACCGGTGGACATTCACCCACCTCAGCATCAAACCAGTTCAGCAGCTCAACGACATCATCGGGGAAGCTGTCGGCCTGTGCGCTCGACAGATGGCGACGCAGCGCCAGCATAGTACGCTGGTCGGAACCCGGCGCACGGCCCAGCCCTAAATCGATACGTCCCGGATAGAGCGCTTCCAGGGTGCCAAACTGTTCGGCGATCACCAACGGTGAATGGTTCGGCAGCATAATGCCGCCGGAGCCGAGACGCAGGGTTTCGGTGTTGGCAGCCAGATAACCAATCAATACGGAGGTTGCCGCGCTGGCAATGCCGGTCATATTGTGGTGCTCTGCCAACCAGTAGCGATGAAAGCCAAGGGCTTCAGCCTGACGGGCCAATGCCAGCGAATTCTGGAACGCATCGCGGGGCGTTGAACCCTGTGGAATAGGAGCCAGATCCAGCACGGACAGGCGAACTGTTTTTTTCTCAGACATGGGCACTCCAAATAAGTATGGCGCAGGTGTTTATCAAACCTGCGCCATCCAGTATTACGCATCAGTACCCATATTAAAACTGCTAATAACCGCAGGAATATAGCCGGAACGTGCCTTTCAGCGGCCTGTCGTATCCAGCGCCATCCCGGCCAGGCGTCGCCAGTAACCGTTGCTGTCGCTGCCGCGCGCCACCATCAAGGGCGCTTCACCGGCTTCGTTGGCGCGGAAACGATCCACATCCTCCAGTGTGCTTTCATCCTGTGGCGATAAACGCACGATATCGACCCAGTTATGCATACCGGCCAGATCATTGCCAAGGTTGTAGCAGTAACCGCTCATGGTCTGGATACCGTTGAGCACGAACACCTGCTGGCCTTCCTGGGATAGCACGCGTCGGCCATTGGGATAATCAATGCAGCAGGTCTGGCAATCATCTTTGGCACGATTTTCCGAGCGGGCGGTAAAGCAGCGTGCGGATAACGCCAGTGGCAGATGGCCGTAACCCAGCACCTCTACCTCAAAACGATCACGTACGCCTGCCGCATCACACTGCTGCAACAGCTGGATCAGCCAGTCGCGTGACATTTCGACCGGCATGCACCAGCGCGTCATTCCTTCCTGCAACAGCAGCTGAAGCGTTTGCGCGTTGTAGACGTTGAGGGTCGGGCCAGCGACAAACGGCAACTGGCGTTCAGCCGCCATATTCACGGTGCCAATATCGTTGGCTTCAATCAGAAACTCGCCGTTTTCCACATAGCGCCGCAGCTCCTTGAGTTCCGAAGGCGATTGCAGCAGCGCCAGCGTGCTGATCACCACCTGCTTGCCGTGCTGCGCCAGCACCCGGCCCATCTCCATCCATTGCGCGAACGGCGTGGCGCGGCGTTTGCTGCATACCGCTTCCCCCAGATAAACGATTTCCGCGCTGGATTGCGCGGCACGTTGATAAAAATTTTCCAGTTTGTCGCTGGGCCAGTACCACAGCACCGGTCCGATTGCGTATTTCATGCTGACTCCTTACTGCCAGTCGCGATGGTAAGCGCCGAGCGTGGTCTGGCTACCTTCAGAAAGTTCTCCCAACGCCTGCATCCACGGGGTCTGCACGGCAAACTGTTCCGGTGCGGCGATACATCGATCAATCGCCTGGCGCCACACTTTCGCCACTTGCGCCACGTAGGCCGGGCTGCGCTGGCGTCCTTCGATCTTCACGGATGCCACACCGGCCCGCAGCAAGTCCGGTAACAGCGACAGAGTGTTCAGGCTGGTCGGTTCTTCCAGGACGTGATAACGCTGGTCATCGACTTCATAGCGCCCCTTACACAGGGTGGGATAACCGGCGCTTTCATCGGGGCCGTAACGGTCAATCAATACTTCATTCAGGCGTGACTCCATGCCATTTGGCGTCTGCTGCCAGCGCACGAATTTGGCGGGTGAGCAGGCTCCGGCGCTGTTGGGCGATTCACCCGTCAGCCATGAGGAGAGATAACAACGACCTTCGGCCATGATGCACAGGCTGCCAAAAGCGAATACCTCCAGCGGGACGGGTGTTTCACGCGCCAGCTGTTTCACCTGATGTAGCGACAGTACGCGCGGCAGCACCACGCGGTGCAACTGAAAATGGCGATGATAAAAACGGATCGCTTCCAGATTGGTGGCCGAAGCCTGTACCGACAGATGGCGTTCAACCTGTGGATAGTGCTTCGCCGCATATTCCAGCGTGGCGATATCCGCGAGGATCAGCGCATCCGCACCATTCTGGGCAGCGATATCAATCGCTTGCTGCCAGCGATTCATGCCATCGGGATGGGCAAACGTGTTAATCGCCACATGCAGTTTGCGCCGATGCTGGTGCAGATAGCGCGCGGCTTCGGCCAGTTTTTTATCGGTAAAATTAAGGCCAGCAAAGTGGCGGGCATTGGTATCGTCTTTCAGGCCGACATAAACGGCGTCGGCGCCATGCTCCACCGCCGATTTCAGCGCAGGCAGATTCCCCGCCGGGCACAGCAGTTCCATACTTTTTCCTCCCCCAGGTTCTGGACGGCGTTGAGTGTAGGTAAGCCCTCGCCGCAGAATGTTGATTTAAGGCAGTGAAACGGCCAATGGTGATGCAGAGTGAAGATTTTTCACACAACCAGACTGCGAATTCCTTGATCTCAGTGGATGCGAAGCCAAACGGATGTGGCAGAATAGGTAAAATTTTCTAAAGGGAGTGCAGATGGTGTTTACTCGCTTACGCGGCCTGATTGTTGAAAAAGGCCCAAAATTCCTCGGGTTACCGGTTTCATTGACCCCTTTTGCGCTGAAAAAAGCCGTTTTGCAACAACTCCTAAACTGGCAATTTCGCCATGCTTTGGCTGAAGGTGAGTTAGACTTTCTGGAAGGACGTTCCCTGGGGATCGAAATCAGCGACATCAATTTGCGCTGGATGACGACCTTGCAGGATGGGCGTCTGACCGTTTCACACGATACAGAGGCTGATGTCTGGTTTCGTGGTGAAGCTAACGATCTGTTGCTGGTGGCAGCACGCAAAGCAGACCCCGATATGTTGTTCTTTCAACGCCGCCTGGTGATTGAAGGCGACACGGAGCTGGGACTGGAGGTGAAAAACCTGATGGATGCCATTGAACTGGATGCCATGCCCACGCCGTTGCGCACGGGGTTGCAACAGCTGGCTGCCTTTGTTGAGGCAGGACTGAAACAGGACGCGAAGGCCAGTGAGTCGCGCGCGAGGATCTCATGTTAATTCGTACTGAAATTGGTGTTGATGCAGCCAGCATCGACAGCCTGTTAAAGCGCTGTTTTGCCAGCGCCGCCGAAGCGGAACTGGTACAACAGTTACGTGAAGATGGTTTGCTGACCCTCGGCGTGGTGGCGACTGATGATGAAGGCCAGGTATTGGGTTACGCCGCTTTCAGCCCGGTAACCTTGCAGGGTGAGGATCGCGGCTGGGTGGCGTTGGCACCGCTGGCGGTGGACGAGACGGTACGTAAACAGGGTATCGGTAAACAGCTGGTGTACGAGGGATTAGACGCGCTGAACGAATTTGGTTACAGCGCGGTGGTGGTGTTGGGTGACCCGGCTTACTACAATGCCTTCGGTTTTGAACCGGCAGCGCGTCATGGTTTGCATTGCCGCTGGACCGGTTCAGAAGCGGCGTTTCAGGTGTACAAACTGGCCGACGATGCGTTCGTCGGGGCAGAAGGGCAGATCGATTTTGCCGAGCCTTTCAATCGCTTTGCGTAAACCAGTTCGTCAGGTTGAGCGGTTGTTGCGCTACCAGTTGTAACTTTTGCGCCCGGCTTAACTGTTTAACCTGATACTCCAGTCGTGATGCGGCGGCGCGATCCCCGGCATCACAGTGAAATACCAGCGTCAGCGGGCCTTTGCCGCGCAGTGATCGTGCTCCACGCCCTTGCTGATGCTGTTGTAAACGCCGGTTAACATCCGTTGTGATGCCGGTGTAAAGCATGCCTGCGGCGGTTTGCAGCATATAAAGCTGCCAGCCCTGCTCCATATGACTAACCTCGGAAAAATTGCTGGCAGGCAGTGTAGCGCGCATCCGGCGTTGCCGCTATTGGTCAGCACAGGCCTCTGGCCTGCAAGGGAGCTCGATTGTGTCCGACCATTCCCATCTGATTCGCTACCTGAAGAAACAGCATGCGCTGTCGCTGTGCGCGACAGACGGTGACGATCTCTGGTGCGCCAACTGTTTTTATGTTTTTGATGAATCCCGCATGGTGTTCTGGCTGATGACCGAGCCAGATACCCGTCATGGTCAACTGATGTTGGCTAATCCGCGCGTGGCGGGCACGGTTAACGGCCAGCCGAAAACCGTGTTGCTGATTAAGGGGGGGCAGTATCGCGGCCATATTCAGCGCTTAAGGGATGAAGCCGAGCAACAGGCGCGTCATGCCTACCAGAAACGTTTCCCCATTTCGCGAGCCGTCACGGCTCCACTGTGGGAAATCGTGCTGGAAGAAGTGAAGATGACGGATAACGCGCTGGGGTTTGGCAAAAAAATTGTCTGGCAGCGCGCGGATTAAGCATTCTGCTACCCTCTATCCGTAGCGGCGCGATTTATCGCACAATTTCGTGCGCGATGGATGATAAAACCGCGCGATAAATCGTGCCGCCGCGGGTTAATCCGTCGTGCCTCCGGTACGGCATTCGTTATTCAGTCTGAATACGGAATCCTGTCATGACTCAACTCACTTCAACTGCTGCGGCAACGCGTTTTGTCTGGTGGAAACCGCTGCTATTTCTGCTGGTGGTGATTGTTGGCCTCTGGTACGTCAAATGGCAACCCTACTACGGCAAAGCCTTCACGGCGGCAGAGACTCATTCGATCGGTAAATCGATTTTAGCCAACGCGGATGCGTCACCCTGGCGTGCCGCGCTGGATTACGCGATGGTCTATTTTCTGGCGGTGTGGAAAGCGGCGGTACTCGGCGTACTGCTCGGATCGCTGGTACAGGTGTTGATCCCCCGTAGCTGGCTGTTGCGTCTGATGGGCAAGAACCGTTTTGGTTCCGCATTGATTGGCACCGGGCTTGGGTTACCAGGCATGATGTGTACGTGCTGTGCCGCACCGGTTGCGTCGGGTTTGCGGCAGTCGCAGGTTTCCAGCGGCGCGGCGATGGCATTCTGGCTGGCGAATCCGGTACTGAATCCAGCCACCCTGATTTTTATGGGTTTTGTCCTGGGCTGGCAGTTCGCGGCCATCCGTCTGGTGGCGGGGATCATCATGGTGCTGGGCATTGCCTGGCTGGTGCAACGTAGCGTGCCGCAGAAAGTCGGTGCACTTGAGGCCAGGGCATCGGCTCCCCCGGAAGACCCCTTTCTCCAGCGCTGGTGGCGGGTGCTGTGGCGGCTGTTCTGGAACACCATCCCGTTGTATGTGGCGGCGGTGCTGCTGCTTGGCGCTGCCCGCGTCTGGCTGTTCCCGCATGCGGATGGGGCCGTGGGTAACACGTTGTTCTGGGTAGTGGTGATGGCAGTGGCGGGATGTCTGTTTGTCATCCCGACTGCGGCAGAGATCCCGATTGTCCAGACCATGATGCTGGCCGGGATGGGCATTGCGCCCGCGCTGGCATTGCTGCTGACATTGCCAGCGGTCAGCGTCCCCTCATTACTGATGCTGCACCGGGCATTCCCGGCTCGCGCGTTGTGGATAGCCTTGCTGGGCGTCGCTTGCAGCGGAATGCTGGTCGGTGTGCTCGCCCTGTGGCTGGCGTAGATACCAGATTTTCTGATTGCGGCTGCCGCGCCATAGCAGCCGCGCATCTTTCTCCGCTTCGATAAATCGCCCATCGATTAACACGTCGATTTCGGCGATCACTTCCCGCTGCGCGGCGTTCAGTTCCGCTAACTGGTAGCCGGTCCACAGCCAGATATCCTTATCAGGGCATTCACGCCGCACCCGTTTCACCAGGCGGCGGATATGCGGCACGTTATGGGGATGCAGCGGATCGCCGCCGCTGAGCGACAATCCCTGACGCGGAATGCGCCGATCTTTGAGATCGGCGATCAGCTGTTCTTCCATCGCCAGCGTGAAAGGCACGCCGGAGTCCAGTCGCCAGGTACTTTGGTTGTAGCAGCCGCGACATTGGTGTTCGCAACCGGCGACAAACAACGTGCAGCGTGTGCCCGGACCGTTAACAATATCGACGTCATAATAGCGATGGATATGCATCATCCCAGTTGTCCCGTATCCAGATGTTTCACGCGACGCTGCACCTCTTCCTGTTTACCGGCGTTAAACGGACGTGCATCCGGGCTACCGAGATAGCCGCACACGCGCCGTGTCACCGACACCCGCGCCGGATCATGATTGCCGCAGCAAGGGCAGGTAAAGCCTTTGCTGGTGCAACTGAATTCGCCGCTGAAGCCGCATTCGTAGCACTCATCAATGGGCGTGTTGGTGCCGTAGTAGGGCACGCGGTCGTAGCTATAGTCCCAGACATCTTCCAGCGCCTTGAGGTTATGCTGGATATTGGGATATTCGCCGTAACAGATAAAACCGCCGTTGGCGATCGGTGGGTAAGGTGCTTCAAAGTCGATTTTGTCGTACGGATTAACCTTCTTCTCGACGTCGAGATGGAAGCTGTTGGTGTAATAACCTTTGTCGGTGACGCCTGGCACCACGCCAAACTCGGCGGCATCAAGGCGGCAAAACCGGTCACATAGGTTTTCGCTTGGCGTGCTGTAGAGGCTAAAGCCATAGCCGGTTTCCGCTTTCCATGCATCCACGGCTTGACGCAGATGGGCGACGATCGCCACCCCTTTGGCGCGCAGATAATCGGCATCATACGGATGTACTTCGTTACCGCTCAACGCATTGAGGGTTTCATGCAGGCCGATATAGCCAAGGGAGATGGAGGCACGGCCATTACGGAAAATCGGCCCGATATCGTCATCGGCCTTCAGGCGTACTCCACAGGCACCTTCCATATACAGAATCGGCGCGACGCGGGCCTTGGTTTTTTCCAGCCGCGCGATACGGGTCATCAACGCACGTTTCGCCAGTGCCAGGCGTTCATCCAGCAGCGACCAGAAACGTGCCTCATCACCCTGGGCTTCCAGCGCAATGCGTGGCAGGTTGAGACTGATCACGCCCAGGTTGTTGCGTCCTTCGTGGATCTGCTCACCATGCTCTTCATACACGCCGAGGAAGCTGCGACAACCCATCGGCGTCTTGAACGAACCCGTGACTTTCACCACCTGGTCATAATTGAGGATATCGGGATACATCCGCTTGCTGGCACACTCCAGCGCCAGTTGTTTGATGTCGTAATTGACGTCACCCGCACGGCGGTTAACCCCTTCACGGATGGCAAATACCAGCTTCGGAAATACCGCGGTTTTGTGGTTTTTGCCCAGCCCGGCAATACGGTTGCGCAGGATCGATTGTTGGATCAAACGTGCCGCCCAGTCAGTGCCGAGGCCAAAACCAAAGGTGACAAAGGGGGTTTGGCCGTTGGCGGTATGCAGCGTATTGACCTCATACTCCAGCGACTGGAAGGCGTCGTAACACTCTTTTTCGGTACGCGCGCGGGCATACGCCTCGGCATCGGCAATCTGCCATTCAAGGGCGACAGCACGATGTTTTTCCAGGCTCAGGGTGACAAAGGGGGCCAGCACTTCATCGATACGGTTAATGGTGGTGCCGCCGTAAATGTGGCTGGCGACCTGGGCGATGATCTGCGCGGTGACGGCGGTGGCGGTGGCGATCGATTTGGGTGGCTCGATCTCAGCGTTACCCATTTTGAAGCCGTTGGTTAGCATGCCGTGCAGATCAATCAACATGCAGTTAAACATCGGGAAGAAGGGCGAATAATCGAGATCGTGGTAGTGGATCTCACCGCGTTCGTGCGCCAGCACCACGTCGCGTGGCAGGATCTGTTGTTGCGCATAATGTTTGGCGACGATCCCTGCCAGCAAATCACGCTGGGTGGGGATCACCTTGCTATCTTTGTTGGCGTTCTCGTTCAACAGCGCGGCGTTGGTTTGTTCAACCAGGCCACGAATAGCGTGATGTAGTTTCCCGCGCTGTTCACGCGCCAGGTCACGGTCGTGACGATATTCAATATAGGCGCGTGCCAGCTGCGGCCACGGACCGCTCATCAGCGTCTCTTCGACCGCGCATTGAATATCGCGGATATCCACCTCGTGACGCGCAGCCAGTTGCTGTTCCACTTCTGCCGCAACCTGGGCGCACCAGGCCGCATCGTTCACCTGTACCGCACTGGCCGCAGCCTGTACGGCGCAGGCGATGCGTTGGGCATCGAACGGCACTTTGCAGCCGTCACGCTTAATCACTACCGTTGCCATTTACTCTCCGTGAAACTACATGTTGTGATTTTTACGAAGTGTAATCGCTATATATGGTGTTTGCCTGAGAATTAATTGCAGGGTTTTTGATATGGCGCAAAGAAGCAATAAGGAAGTTTGAAAGGCGCGCAATCAGCAACGCTGACTAAACTGAAAAAGTTTTAACCCGCCCATAGTTCCGCTTTCTGCAACTTGATGTGCGACGCGAAACAGGTTTAATGAGCCTTTTGCCCGCTTTGGTCCGACAATCGTTAACAAGGATGCCCTTCATGCCTCTGCAACGCACGCTGCTTGCCTGTTGTTTATCCGTGAGTTTTTCCGCTTTCGCCACCCCGGCGGGTGATCTGCCGCTGATGCCCTGGCCGCAACAGGTTGAGCTGCCTCGGAGCGGTGGTGCCTATCAACTGACGCCACAGCTGACGCTACACATATCGGGGGACCATCTGGAGGGGGCGGAGACGCGCTGGCTCAGACGTATTGCGCGACAAACTGGCTGGCCGTTGTTGCCAACGGACGCATCGGATGAAAAGGCGACTATCCGGGTGCAAATCAAAGAGGCGGTTGACCCCTTACCGCAACTGGACAGCGATGAAAGCTATCAGCTGGAGGTGAACAGCGATGGTGTCTTGCTCGAGGCGCAGACACGCTTCGGTGCCATGCGTGGTATGGAGACTCTGCTGCAACTGATTGAGAACAGCGAAAGCGGCACGGTCATCCCGTATGTCACCATCAATGACCAACCGCGCTTTGCCTGGCGCGGTTTGCTGATCGACTCCGCACGTCATTTTATGCCGGTGGAGACCATCAAACGTCAGATTGATGGCATCGCGGCAGCCCGTATGAATGTTTTTCACTGGCACCTGACCGACGATCAGGGCTGGCGTTTTGCCTCCAGTCATTATCCGCAGTTGCAGGATAAAGCCAGTGATGGTCGCTACTACACCCAGCAGCAGATGCGCGATGTGGTGCAATATGCCACGCAGCGTGGCATCCGCGTTGTCCCGGAAATCGATCTACCCGGCCATGCTTCGGCCATCGCCGTGGCGATGCCAGAGCTGATCAGCGCACCGGGACCGTACTCAATGGAGCGCGGCTGGGGGGTATTTAAGCCGCTGCTCGATCCGAGCAATGAACAGGTTTTTGCCTTTATCGATACGCTGGTGGGGGAAGTGGCAGCGATCTTCCCGGATCCGTACCTGCATATTGGCGGTGATGAGGTTGATCCTGCGCAGTGGAATGACTCGCCTAAAATTCAACAGTTTATGCGCGATCACGGGTTAAAGGATGCCCATGCGTTGCAGGCCTGGTTTAATCAGCGGGTGGAAAAGATTCTTGAAGCGCATCAACGTCGCATGGTGGGCTGGGACGAAATCTATCATCCCGATCTGCCGCGCAGCATTCTGATCCAGTCATGGCAGGGGCAGGATGCCTTAGGTGAGGTGGTGAAAAACGACTATCGCGGCATCCTTTCAACCGGCTTCTACCTTGATCAACCACAACCTGCGGCTTACCACTATCGTAATGAGCCTTTCCCGCAGGGGCTGAACGGCGAGGATCAGGTGCAGGCGGATGAGCAGGCACAGAGTTGGGCATTCACCCTGCCACGTCTGAAAGGCAGCGCGGTGCAGGGCAGTTTCACCCTGATTGAGGGAAAAGAGGGGTGGCGTGGTTTTATTGACTTTAACGGCAAAGCGCGGCGCCTGGTGCAGCAGGTTGACTGGTTGTCATCCAGCCAGGTCACGTTCCGGGTGGATACCTGGATGGGGGAAGTGCAGCCGGTGGTGACGTTGACGGACAACAAACTGACCGGATATATGCTGGTGGGCAATGTCCGTTATCCCACCGAGGGGGGGCGTCTGGCGCAAGTACCCAGCGGGATTGCTCCTTCGTTGCCCAGCCCGCAGCAGTTAAGCGAAAACCTGAAAGGGGGTGAAGCGGCGCTGTGGGCGGAAAACGTCAATAGCCAGATTATTGACACCAAATTGTGGCCACGAACCTTTGTGGTGGCGGAACGCCTGTGGTCTGCTGCCGATGTGAATGACAGCGATAATATGTATCAGCGGTTGAGCGCCATCGATCGCTGGGGTGCCATATCCGTTGGTCTGCAACAACATCAGCAGGCGGAGGTACAGATGATGCGACTGGCGAACAGCACCGATATTACCCCACTGCGCGTGCTGAGTGAGGTGCTGGAACCGGCACAATATTACACGCGGCAGCATCTGAAATTCCAGGCAGGCCACTATAACTATTTCGAGCCGCTTAACCGTCTGGCCGATATTCTGCCCGCCGAGAGCGAAGCGGTGCGTTTGCTGGACAAGCAGGTGGATGCCTTGATCGCTAATCGGGGCAACCGGCAGGCCGCTAATGTGATTCGCCAGCAATTGCAACGCTGGCTAAGTAACAGCGACCGGGTGCTGCCGCTGACGCTGCATAACTATCAACTGCATGCGCTGCAACCGCAGGTACAGCAGGTGGCAATTCTCTGCCGCATGGGGCTGGATTTGGTCGCGACGCTGGAGCGTAATCAGGCGTATGGCGCGGGAGAAGTAGCGCAGATGCAAGAGAAACTGGATGACGCTGCCCTGGTGCAGGATGAGACGGTACTGGCGTTAGTACGCCCGCTGGAGAAACTGCTGCGTTCTGTCAAATAACCCAGGATGTAGCGGCGCGATTTATCGCGCGATTTCGTGCGCTATGCGGGAAAAATCCGCGCGATAAATCGCGCCGCTACGGGGGGCATCAACGACGAATCGCGATGGCTTCGATTTCGATTTTCACATCTTTCGGCAGACGCGCCACTTCCACGCAGGAGCGAGCCGGGAAGCTGGCGTTATGCTCGGTGAAAAACGCTTCATAGGTTGCGTTCACGGTGGCGAAGTCATTCAGGTCTTTGACAAACACCGTGGTTTTCACAATGTCGCCCACTTTCAGACCGGCAGCTTCAACAATCGCCTTCACGTTTTCCAGCGACTGACGCGCCTGAGCAGACACATCGTCAGCCACTGCGCCGGTTTGCGGATCAACCGGGATCTGGCCGGAGGTAATGATCATGCTACCGAGATCCACGCCCTGTACGTACGGACCAATCGCTGCCGGTGCTTTTTCGGTACTGATTTCGCGAGACATTGTTTCTCCTTAAGAAAATGCGCCGCCAGTGCTCCCGACGGCATGAAAAGATCGCCCCATTATAGGGGCGATGCCGACGATTACCAGTGACCGAGCACTACATGGTGCGCGAACTCTTTCTCGCAATATTTGCACTTCAGCTGCACTTCATCGTCGCGTTTTTTCACGGCAAAACTGGAGAACACTGGCTCGCTGCGGCTGATACAGTTGCCGTTCGGGCAGGTCAGCACCCGTTCGATGCGATCCGGCAGTGTCGGGGCGATCTTCGCCACCACTTCATATTCGTCGATACGGTTGACCGTGGCATGAGGGGCATACACCGCCAGTTGGTTGATCTGATCATCGGTGAGAAAGGTGTTCTCGATCTTGATCAGATCTTTACGCCCCATTTCGCCAGAAGGCAGATTCAGACCAATGGTGATGCGCTGATCGGTTTCGGTCAGGCGAAACAGCGACAGTAATTTAAAGCCAACCTGCGCCGGGATATGGTCAATCACCGTGCCGCGTTTGATGGCTTCAACCTGCAATTTGTTATCGTGTGTCATGCTGTTTTCCTCCTTACAGGGCCAGATCGCGATTCAGTACCAGAGCCAGCAACGCCTGGCGGGCAAAGATGCCATTCCCGGCCTGCTGGAAATACCAGGCGTGCGGTGTGCTGTCGACATCCGTGGTGATCTCATCGATTCGTGGCAGCGGGTGCAGCACCTTCATATTGTCGCGTGCGCCCACCAGGTCGCTGGCGCGCAGAATAAATTGCGCTTTGACGTTGGCGTATTCTGACGGGTCGAGACGCTCTTTCTGCACGCGCGTCATGTACAGGATATCCAGTTCCGGCATCACCTCTTCAATGCTGTCATGGCGCGACCAGCGAATGTTTTGCTCATCCAGCATATCGGTGATGTAAGACGGCATCGCCAGTGCATCAGGGGCGATAAAGAAGAACCGGTTGCCATCGAACTTCGCCAGCGCCTGAGTCAGGGAGTGCACGGTACGGCCATATTTCAGGTCACCCACCATTGCCACATTCAGGTTATCCAGACGGCTCTGGGTTTCACGAATGGTGAACAAATCGAGCAGGGTTTGCGTCGGATGCTGGTTAGCCCCGTCTCCGGCGTTGAGAATCGGCACGCCGCCGGAAAACTCGGTAGCGAGACGGGCCGCGCCTTCCTGCGGATGGCGCATCACAATGGCATCGACATAGGTACCAATCACCGAAATGGTATCGGCGAGGGTTTCCCCTTTCTTACCGAGCGAGGTGTTGCTGCCGTCGGCAAAACCGACGACCGAGGCACCAAGGCGATGCATGGCGGTTTCAAACGACAGACGAGTGCGCGTTGAGGCTTCAAAGAAGCAACTGGCGATGACGTTGTGTTTCAGCAACTCCGGCTGCGGGTGTGCCTTGAGCTGCGCGGCGGTATGCAGTACCAGCTCCAGCTCAGCGCGGCTGAGATCGTTAATTGAAATAATGTGCTTACGATATAGCGGGTTGGCCATAGCTCTCTCCTCTGCGCTGCCGGATGACGGACAAAAAAAAGCCCCTGCTTAAGGGGCTTGATTTGCGATCGATTGATGACGGAAAGAAACAGGTGCGCCGCCAGCTTTCTGGCGTAATTGAGCGTCAAATTGTGCGCTGCGCTGTTGCATGCTTCCTCCCGGCAAATTGTGGCGCATTATACGCATTCACTGCTTTGCATCAAGCAAAAATCGCACGCGAGGTAATCGTTTGCTCCCGCCTGAGTCAGGGCTGGCCGAGCGTTGCCACCATCACGGCTTTAATGGTGTGCATGCGGTTTTCTGCCTGGTCAAACACAATGCTGTGTGCCGATTCAAACACCTCGTTGCTGACTTCCATACCGTCGTTCAGGCCATACTGCTCAGCCATCTGACGTCCCAGCGTGGTTTGGTCATCATGGAACGCTGGCAGGCAGTGCAGGAACTTCACCTGCGGATTGCCGGTCAACGCCAGCATCGCGCTGTTTACCTGATACGGGCGCAACAGCGCGATACGATCAGACCACACGGATTTGTCTTCCCCCATCGAGACCCACACGTCAGTGTAGATGAAATCGGCACCCTGCACGCCGGTGGCGATATCTTCGGTCAGCGTGATTTTGCCACCGGTTTTTTGCGCTGCGATGCGGCATTGTTCCACCAGTTGTTCTTCCGGCCAGCAGCCTTTCGGTGCCACCAGACGCAGGTCCAGCCCGACCATCGCAGCTGCTTCCAGCATGCTGTTGCCCATGTTATTGCGCGCATCGCCAACGTACACCAGCGTCATCTGGTTCAGCGATTTTTGTGGCAGATGTTCCTGCATCGTCAGCAGATCCGCCAGCAACTGAGTTGGATGGAATTCGGTGGTCAGACCGTTCCAGACCGGCACCCCGGCATGTTCCGCCAGGGTTTCCACCAACGCCTGACCATAACCACGATATTGAATACCGTCATACATACGTCCGAGCACGCGCGCAGTGTCTTTCATCGACTCTTTATGGCCGATCTGGCTGCCGCTTGGGCCGAGGTAAGTCACGTTAGCACCCTGATCGTAAGCGGCAACTTCGAAAGAGCAACGGGTACGAGTCGAGTCTTTTTCGAAGATGAGCGCGATGTTTTTGCCTTTCAGGTACTGCGTTTCGCTGGCGTTTTTCTTTGCGTGTTTTAATTCACCGGCCAGTCTTAACAGGTAATCAATTTCTGCTGGGGTGAAGTCCAGCAATCTCAGGAAATGACGTTGGTTCAGCTGACTCATACAGCGCTCCGTGTGGGGATCATAAATGAATTAAAATTCAATCTAACCGTATGAATATGCATTTTCAACCCCGGCGTTAAGAAACTTTCTGTTTTGAGTAGTGGCGCGCGAGGCAGTGTGGGAAAATAATTGCATTCATTGCCGAACATTTTGAGGATATCCCCATGGCATACGAAGCATTGCTGGAAGAACAACGCGAAGAGACGCGGTTGATCATTGATGAATTACTGGAAGATGGCAGCGATCCTGATGCCCTCTACACCATCGAGCACCATCTTTCCTGCAACAATTTTGACTCGCTGGAAAAAGCGGCGGTAGATGCCTTCAAGCTGGGTTATGAGGTGACTGAACCGGAAGAGCTGGAGCTGGAAGATGGCAGCACGGTGATGTGTGTCGACATCCTGAGCGAAGCCGCGCTGAAACCCGAGCTGATTGATGCGCAGGTTGAGCAACTGGTGAATCTGGCGGGCAAATACAACGTAGATTACGACGGTTGGGGCACCTACTTCGAAGACCCGGACGCGGAAGACGAAGATGATGACGGCGACTTCATTGATGATGAAGACGACGGTGTACGTCACTAAAAATGAACGGGCAGCCGCGTTGCTGCCCGTATTTTTTCCCCGCAGATAAAGACATTCATGAAAAACGCCCCGCTATTAGAACCTATCCATCAGTTTCTGCATTGCCGCACACCACAGGCGTGGATTGATGAAGCACGCAAGCCGGAAAACCTGACGTTGCTACTCACCGATCATATGGTTTGTGAGTTAAAAGCCGCGCAAACCGCCGTCTGGTTGATTCGTAAATATGTGGCTGACAAGCCGAGTGGTGACGCTATTCTGGCGTGGCTGAAGCCCTACGAAGATTTTATTTTTGGCGAAGATCACGACAGCAACTTTATCAACGCCCACAAAAATCTGACCAAAAGCATCATTGTGCGTAATGAGTTGCCGTGGGCGGATGATCTGGTGGAAAAGATGGTGCTGCTGATTAAAGAAGAGCTGCACCATTTTTATCAGGTCTGGGAAATTATGCAGGCGCGCGGTCTGCCGTATCGCAAGATTACCGCCAGTCGTTACGCCAAAGGGTTGCTGCGTGAGGTCACGACTCATGAGCCGGATACCCTGGTAGATAAGCTGATTTGCGGTGCTTATATCGAGGCGCGTTCTTGTGAACGTTTCGCCAGCCTGGCACCGTATCTGGATGAGCAACTGGAGAAGTTTTATATCTCGCTGCTGCGTTCCGAAGCGCGTCATTACCAGGATTACCTGACGCTGGCGGCGCAGATTTCGCCGAAAGATATTGCGCCACGCGTGCGCGCGATTGGTGAGACGGAAGGGCGCTTAATCAGCGAACCGGATACCGAGCTGCGTTTTCACAGCGGTGTGCCAACCTTATAAAATCCGCGCGATAAATCGCGCCGCTACGGGACGGAATAATTACAGGGTACGCAGCATACGCACTTCACAATCCACATGCCCGGTGCAGCCCATCGCGGTATCAATCAGGGTAAAACCCAGCGATTCATACAACTTAATGGCGCGCGTCAGGCTGGCGGTGGTTTCCAGATAGCAACGACGGAAACCTTGCTGGCGTGCATAATCCATCGCGCGTAGTGCCAGATCGCGGGCCAGGCCAAAACCGCGCGCTTCCGGCAGAAAGTACATCTTCTGTAATTCACAAATATCCGGCGCGCTACACGCCAGGGGTGCCACACCGCCGCCACCCAGCACTTTGCCCTGATGCTCGACAATCCAGTAAGCGCTGTTCGCCTCGCTGTACAATTCAAACAGCCGGTCCAGATTGGGATCAGACACGGTATAGCCTTTGTCAGCAGTCAGGCCGAACTCGGCAGAGACGTCGCGAATGACCCGAGCAATCAGCGGATTATCGGCTGCGGTAATGGGACGTACCTGAAGATCCAGCGGGGTGACAGTGGTCATTAGCATCTCATCCGATAGAAAAAAGCCGGGCAGTGCCCGGCTTCGGTTAAGCAGTTGGCCTGAAGCGATTACAATGCCGCAATCACGCCCTGCTGTTCAATCAGTTTTGCTTTTGATTGTTCCAGCTCAGCTGCACGTTCGCGCTCTTTCGCCACCACCGCTTCCGGTGCACGGGCAACAAAGCCTTCGTTCGCCAGCTTGGTCTGGATCTTCTCGATCTCAACATCCAGCTTGGTCAGCTCTTTCGCCAGACGATCCAGCTCCGCTTCTTTGTTAACCAGATCCGCCATCGGAATCAGCAGTTCAGCGCCTTCAACGATCTTGGTCACCGATACCGGGCCTTTCTCGCCCGCAGGCAGGATGGTCAGGCTTTCCAGGCGTGCCAGACGCGACAGGAAGTTACGGTTCTCTTCCACGCGACGCAGCGCCGCCGGTGAGCAATCACGCAGCAACACATCCAGCGGTTTGCTCAGGGCGATGTTCATCTCGGCGCGGATATTACGCACCGCGACGATCGCCTGCTTCATCCACTCGATATCCGCTTTCGCTTCCGCATCTTCTTTCGCCGCTTCGTACTGCGGGAACGGTTGCAGCATGATGGTGTCGTCGCTGATATTTTTCAGCACTTTGACACGCTGCCAGATGGTTTCAGTGATAAACGGAATGACCGGATGTGCCAGGCGCAGCAACGCTTCCAGCACCGTCACCAGCGTGTTACGCGTGCCGCGCAGTTCCGCTTCGCTACCGCTGTTCATCACTGGCTTGGTCAGCTCCAGATACCAGTCACAGAACTGGTTCCAGGTGAAGTCGTACAGCAGGTTGGCAGCGATATCGAAACGATAGCTATCCAGTGCTTCACGGTAGGCTTTTACGGTGCTGTTAAACTCGGTGAGGATCCAACGATCCGCCAGCGACAGCTTCATTTCGCCGCCATTCTGGCCACAATCCTGATCTTCGGTGTTCATCAGCACAAAGCGGCTGGCGTTCCACAGCTTGTTACAGAAGTTGCGATAACCTTCGAGGCGCTTCATATCCCAGTTGATGTCACGGCCGGTCGAGGCCAGTGCCGCCAGGGTAAAGCGCAGCGCATCGGTACCTGATGGTACGATGCCGTCCGGGAATTGCTTCTCGGTGCGTTTGCGGATCTTGTCAGCCAGCTGTGGCTGCATCATGTTACCGGTACGTTTTTCCAGCAGCTCTTCCAGCGAAATGCCGTCCACCATATCCAGCGGATCGATGACGTTACCCTTCGACTTGGACATTTTCTGTCCTTCTTCGTCGCGGATCAGACCGGTGATATACACGGTCTTGAACGGCACCTGCGGCTTGCCGTTTTCATCTTTCATGAAATGCATGGTCAGCATGATCATGCGGGCAATCCAGAAGAAGATGATGTCGAAGCCGCTCACCAGCACGCTGGTCGGGTGGAAGGTACGCAGCGCTTCGGTGTTCTCCGGCCAGCCGAGGGTTGAGAAGGTCCACAGGCCAGAAGAGAACCAGGTATCCAGCACGTCTTCGTCCTGGCGCAACGCCACGTCAGCGCCAAGGTTGTTTTCCTGACGTACTTCTTCTTCAGTGCGGCCGACATACACGTTGCCGTGATTGTCGTACCACGCCGGAATACGGTGGCCCCACCACAGTTGACGGGAAATACACCAGTCCTGAATGTCGCGCATCCAGGAGAAATACATGTTTTCGTACTGCTTCGGCACGAACTGGATGTCGCCGTTTTCCACCGCTTCAACCGCGACTTTCGCCAGCGGGGCAGTGCGCACATACCACTGGTCGGTCAGCATCGGCTCAATCACCACGCCGCCACGGTCGCCATAAGGTACGGTCAGATCGTGAGGCTTGATCTCATCCAGCAGGCCGAGGGCGTCAATCGCCGCGACGATCGCTTTACGCGCAGCAAAACGTTCCATGTTCTGGAACTCAGCCGGGATGGCGTTGCTGTAAACGTCAGTCTCTTCACCGTTAGTGTCGAGCACTTCCGCAGTGGTGCGGATGTCGCCGTCGAAGGTCAGGATGTTGATCATCGGCAGCGCATGGCGACGGCCAACTTCGTAGTCGTTGAAGTCGTGGGCCGGGGTGATCTTCACGCAGCCGGTGCCTTTTTCCATGTCGGCGTGTTCATCGCCAACGATCGGAATACGACGGTCTACCAGCGGCAGGATCAGCTCTTTGCCGATTAGATCTTTATAACGTGGATCTTCCGGGTTGACGGCCACACCGGTATCGCCCAGCAGGGTTTCCGGGCGGGTGGTCGCGACCACCAGGTAATCTTTACCTTCCGCAGTTTTTGCGCCATCGGCCAGCGGGTAGCGGATGTGCCACATCGAACCTTTGGTTTCGCGGTTTTCAACTTCGAGGTCAGAAATCGCGGTACGCAGTTTCGGGTCCCAGTTTACCAGGCGCTTACCACGGTAAATCAGGTTCTCTTTATACAGGCGTACAAACACTTCTTTCACGGCATTGGAAAGCCCTTCATCCATAGTGAAGCGCTCGCGTTCCCAGTCCACGGAGTTGCCGAGGCGACGCATCTGACGGGAGATATTGCCGCCTGATTCCGCTTTCCACTGCCAGATTTTGTCGATAAAGGCTTCGCGACCGTAATCCTGGCGCGTTTTGCCCTCTTCAGCCGCAATTTTGCGCTCAACCACCATCTGGGTAGCGATACCCGCGTGGTCAGTACCCGCCTGCCACAGGGTGTTTTTGCCCTGCATGCGCTGGTAACGAATCATGGTGTCCATGATGGTTTGCTGGAAGGCGTGACCCATATGCAAGCTGCCGGTGACGTTCGGCGGCGGGATCATGATGCAAAAGCTTTCCTGGCTGGTGTCGCCATTCGGTTTAAAGTAGCCCTGCTGTTCCCAGTGCTCGTAGAGCGGCTGCTCGATATCTTGCGGGTTATATGTCTTTTCCATTTCTGCTATGTCGTTTGCGGCTGTGGTGGCGTCGCCGTATTCAATTGGAAGCCAACGCTGCGATACGCTTTATAGCGGTCACGCGCCAGCTGTTTCTGGGATTCTTCGTAAGGAACGAAGTCTATCACTTCATGGAAAGCAGTAGCAAAATCTGCGAACTGCGGCAGCAGGCTGATTAGCAAGTCGCGTGGCGAACTGCCGCGTCGTTGCGGCCAGGCTAACTCGACCGGTGCGCCATAACGCGGGCCTTCGCCTGCAAGGTTATGCGGCACAAAGGCGTTTGCCGGTCGCTGCCATAAGGCTTCATCCAGACGATTGGCCTGCTGTTCATCGGTGCAGGCAATCAGGATGCGTTTGCCGTCACGCCAGTGTGCTTCGGCCAAATCGCACACCAGCGCTTCAATGGCGCTCAGGCCGTCGCTGGCGGTATCGGACTCCATCACATAAAAGGTGGCGTTTTTCATGGCGGGCTAGATTCCATTAATGACATTGGGGCGCATTATGCGCCCCGGTTTTAATTGCTGCACGTCGGATGCGTTAATCGTCGCCGTTCAGACCTGCACGGTTCAGCAGGAACTGCGACAGCAGCGGCACCGGGCGACCGGTTGCGCCTTTGGCTTTCCCGGAGCGCCAGGCAGTACCGGCGATATCCAGGTGCGCCCAGTTAAATTTGCGCGCGAAGCGAGCCAGGAAGCACGCTGCGGTGATAGCACCACCCGGACGGCCGCCAATGTTTGCCATGTCGGCAAAATTGGATTCCAGCTGCTCCTGATATTCATCCGCCATCGGCAAGCGCCAGGCACGGTCGCCAGACTGCTCAGAGGCGCTGATCAACTCATGCGCCAACGGATTGTGGTTCGACAGCAGACCGCTGACATGATGACCCAGCGCAATCACGCAGGCACCGGTCAGGGTGGCGACATCAATCACCACTTCAGGATCGAAGCGCTCAACATAAGTCAGGGCATCGCACAGCACCAGACGACCTTCGGCATCGGTGTTCAGCACTTCTACCGTCTGGCCTGACATGGTGGTCAGCACGTCACCCGGACGCATCGAACGGCCATCAGGCATGTTTTCACAGCCTGCCAGCACCCCGACCACGTTCAGCGGCAGATTCAGTTCCGCCACCATGCGCATCACGCCATAGACCGATGCAGCGCCGCACATGTCGTACTTCATCTCGTCCATCGCTTCCGCCGGTTTGATCGAGATACCGCCGGAATCGAAGGTCAGGCCTTTACCGACCAGCACGATCGGGCGTTCGTCTGCGTTGCTGCTGCCTTTGTATTCAATCACCGACATCAGTGACTCATTCTGCGAACCCGCACCGACGGCGAGATAGGCATTCATCCCCAGCTCTTTCATCTGCTGTTCGCCGATGACGCGGGTGGTGACATTTTTGCTGAACGCATCCGCCAGTTGGCGTGCCTGCGACGCCAGATACGCGGCGTTACAAATATTTGGCGGCATGTTGCTGAGGTCTTTCGCCGCTTTAACGCCAGAGGCTACTGCCAGACCATGCTGAATTGCGCGTTCGCCGCTGGTCAGTTCACGACGTGTCGGCACGTTGAACACCAGCTTACGCAGTGGGCGGCGTGGCTCGACTTTGTTACTTTTCAGTTGATCAAAGTTGTAGAGCGCCTCTTTGGAGGTCTCCACCGCCTGGCGAACTTTCCAGTAGGTATTGCGGCCTTTGACGTGCAGTTCAGTCAGGAAGCATACCGCTTCCATTGAGCCGGTATCATTCAGCGTGTTGATGGTCTTTTGAATTACCTGCTTGTACTGGCGCTCATCCAGTTCGCGTTCTTTGCCGCAGCCGATCAGCAGGATGCGCTCGGAAAGGATATTCGGCACATGGTGCAGCAGCAGTGTCTGGCCCACTTTACCCTCAAGCTCACCGCGGCGCAGCAGGGCGCTGATGTAACCGTCGCTGATCTTATCGAGCTGTTCGGCAATCGGTGAAAGACGACGCGGTTCGAAAACGCCAACCACAATGCAGGCGCTGCGTTGTTTTTCCGGGCTACCGCTTTTTACACTGAACTCCATGCACTCTCCTGAATCTTAAAGACAACGGCCTAAGCTGTCGTTAGAATGTAGCGCGCTCGTAACGCATTAAATTTGTTGCGACGCCATGACATTTAAACGCCGGCGGTCATAATGAGTTAGGGTGGCAATGTGTTGTTTTTTCACCACCCGGACGCGTTTGTCATACTATTTTAGCTGCGATGACGGCCATTGATGAAGAAAAATGGCTGATAAGCGTTGAAACTAGCGATTTTCCTGCAAAAAGACAAGTTATCACAGGCGTACTAAGCGTGATCATCATTAGATATCTGGTTCGGGAAACACTCAAAAGCCAGCTGGCTATCCTGTTCATCCTGCTACTGATCTTCTTTTGTCAGAAGTTAGTGAGGATCCTGGGTGCCGCGGTGGATGGCGAGATCCCAACAAACCTGGTTCTGACATTGTTAGGACTTGGCGTGCCTGAAATGGCACAACTTATCCTGCCCCTAAGCCTGTTTCTGGCGATTTTAATGACCCTTGGGCGGCTGTACACCGAAAGTGAAATCACGGTGATGCATGCCTGTGGCCTGGGGAAAAGCGTGCTGGTTAAATCAGCGATGATCCTGATGCTGCTCACCTCGATGGTGGCGGCGATTAACGTGATATGGCTGGGCCCCTGGTCTTCACGTTATCAGGATGAAGTGACGCAGAATGCCAAAGCCAACCCCGGCGCGGCCGCGTTGGCGGCAGGGCAATTCCAGACCTCCAGCGACGGTAACGCGGTGTTGTTCGTTGAAAACGTGCGGGGTAACACCTTCGGCAACGTCTTCCTCGCCCAGTTGCGTCCAAAGGGGAATGCGCGACCTTCAGTGGTGCTGGCAGATAGCGGGCATATGGAGCAACGCCCGGACGGGTCACAAATTGTGACGCTGGATAAAGGCACGCGTTTTGAAGGGACCGCAATGTTGCGTGATTTCCGTATCACCGACTTTGTGAATTACCAGGCGCTGATTGGCTACAAACAGGCGGTGCTGGATCCCAACGATGCTGAGCAGGCGGATATGCGCTCGCTGTGGCAAAGCAAAGATCCTACCTTCACTGCCGAGCTGAACTGGCGTCTGACGCTGGTGTTCTCAGTATTGGTGATGGCGTTGATGGTGGTGCCGCTTAGCGTGGTGAACCCACGTCAGGGCCGTGTCCTGTCGATGTTACCGGCGATGTTGCTGTATCTGATCTTCTTCCTGCTGCAAAGCTCGCTGAAATCAAACTCGGCGAAAGGGAAATTCGATCCAACCCTCTGGATGTGGGTGGTGAACTTCGCCTACCTGGCACTGGCCGTCGGCCTGAACCTGTGGGATACGGTGCCGATGCGCCGCATCCGCGCCCGTTTTAGCCGTGGAGGGTCAGTGTGATGTTTAAGGTACTTGACCGGTATATCGGCAAAACCATTTTTAACACCATCATGATGACGCTGTTCATGCTGGTGTCGCTGTCGGGCATCATCAAGTTTGTCGATCAGCTACGTAAAACCGGGCAGGGCATGTATACCGCGCTGGATGCTGGGTACTACACCCTGCTCAGTGTGCCGAAAGATATTGAGATCTTCTTTCCGATGGCGGCGTTGCTCGGGGCGTTGTTAGGTCTTGGCAATCTGGCGCAACGCAGCGAACTGGTGGTGATGCAGGCATCGGGTTTCACCCGGATGCAGGTAGCACTGGCGGTGATGAAAACCGCAATTCCGCTGGTGTTGTTGACCATGGCGATTGGTGAGTTTGTTGCGCCGCAGGGTGAGCAGATGGCACGTAACTACCGTGCACAGCAGTTGTACGGCGGTGCACTGGTGTCAACGCAGAATGGTTTGTGGGCGAAAGACGGTAACAGCTTCATCTATATCGAACGTATCAAGGGCGATAACCAGATTGATGGCGTCAGTATCTACAACTTTAACGATCAACGTCGCCTGTTGAGCGTTCGTTATGCAGCGACTGCCACCTGGGATAAAACCAAGAAACTTTGGGTGTTGTCCCAGGTGGATGAGTCGGACCTGAAAGATGCGAAGCAGATTACCGGTTCACAAAGCCTGAGCGGCGAATGGAAAACCAACCTGACGCCAGACAAGCTGGGTGTGGTAGCGCTGGATCCGGATGCGCTGTCGATTCGCGGGCTTTACAACTACAGCAAGTACCTCAAACAAAGTGGACAAGAGGCGGGACGTTATCAGCTCAACATGTGGAGCAAAATCTTCCAGCCGCTCTCGGTGGCGGTGATGATGCTGATGGCGTTGTCGTTTATCTTTGGACCGTTGCGTAGCGTGTCGATGGGGGTACGTGTCGTAACCGGCATCAGCTTTGGTTTCCTGTTCTACGTGCTGGATCAGATTTTCGGTCCGTTGAGTCTGGTGTATGGCATTCCACCGATTCTCGGTGCGATTCTGCCGAGCGCGGCGTTCTTCGCCATCAGCCTGTTTTTGATGTTGAAACGTCGTTAAGTACCATCCCCGTAGCGGCGCGATTTATCGCGCAATTCCGTGCGTGATGCCGGAAAAATCTGCGCGATAAATCGCGCCGCTACGGGAGCGTCAAATATCTCATCAACATCGGCAACTGCGACAACAAATACAGCACCAGACCAATCGAACCGCCCACCAGCGTGCCGTTGATACGAATAAACTGTAAATCACGGCCAATATTCAGCTCAATCTGCTGCGACATTTCGCGCGCATCCCAGCTTTTCACCGTGTCACTGATGTGGCGTGTCAGAAACTGGGCAAACTCCGGTGCGACGCTACGTGCGGCATCTTCCAGATGCTGATTCATTGAGGTGCGCAGCGCCTGGTCAGCGGCAAGCGTTTCACCCAACCACAACGCAGCCAGTCGAACGCGTTCCTGCACACGCGAGTTGTCGCTGCGCAAATCCTCCTTCAGCCAGCCGCGTAAATCCTGCCACAGTTCACCAATGTAGCGATTCAGCGACTCATCTTCCTTCAGCCAGCTTTTGATCACCTCAGCGCGTTCGGCCATCTCAGGATCGTTTTTCAGCTTCACAATCAGCCGCTCCACCGCGCGGTTAAAACCGAGGCGAAATTCGTGGCCCTGATCCAGCGCCACCTCATCCAAAATCGAATCGACGGCGTTAGCCACCAGCTCGGCGCTGTGCTCGCCCAACCACTCGGTAGGTAACACTTTGGCCTTGATTGGATGCTCGCGTTTCAGCCAGCGCACAATCTGCATGGCGATAAACTCCCGCGTGCCGGGCTTGTGCAGGATACGCAGCAGTTGCTGCACCGCCGCATCCAGCAGCTCCTGATGACGGTTGTTTTTGGTCAGGCTTTCCAGCAGCAGCGCGCTGGATTGGGTGAGGTCAACCTTGTCGAGCGCGCGATGTACCGCCCGACGCAGAAACTGCTGAATACGCGCATCGTCGGTAAGGTCGAGAAAGCCGCGCATCACCTGCAACAGATGGCGGCCAATGCGATCGGCATTACCGGGCGCATTCAGCCACTGCGCCAGCATCTGCGAAGGGTCGTGACGACGAATCAGGGCCAGCAGCGAATCGGTATCGAGGAATTTTTCCTGCACAAAGCGGCCAAGGTTTTCGCCGATGCGATCCTTATTACGCGGGATGATCGCGGTGTGACGTGAAATAAAGGGTACCGGCACGCGGCGAAACAGCGCCACCACCGCGAACCAGTCGGCCAGCGCACCGACCATCGCCGCTTCGGCAATGGCTTTAACGCCACTGACCCAAAAGTTGGGCGGCAGAAACAGCGTAATGACAAAAATCGCGGCGGCAATCAGCAGCAGCGACAGCGCCAGACGTTTGCTCCGTTTCAGTTGTTGATGTTTATCCATTGACTGCTCCTTAACGACGACGCCCTCCCATCAGGCTACCCAACACGCCGCGAATGATTTGATTAGTGACCTGCCGTGCGGCGCTTTTTGCCATCGTCTGTACCACCCCATCACGCTTGCCGCCGCGCGGGCCGGTACTGCCAAACAGAATATCTTTCAGGCCGCCGAGAATGCCGTCATCCACCGCCACATTGTTGCCTTTCGCTGCGGGGGCATTGGCCTGATCGGTGGCAACCTGCACCCCTTTTTGTAGCATCTCGAAGGCAGATTCACGATCGACTTCGTTGTCGTATTTACCGTACAACGGCGAGTGGTTAATCAGGCCATTACGTTCATCACTGCTGACAGGCCCCATACGGGAACCGGGCGCAATCACCATCGCACGTTGTACTATCGACGGGCTGCCTTTTTCATCGAGGAAGGAGATTAACGCCTCGCCAGTCCCCAGCGCCTGAATGGCCTCGACGGTATTAAACGCCGGGTTGGCGCGCATGGTGTCGGCCGCCGTTTTCACCGCTTTCTGATCTTTCGGGGTAAAGGCGCGCAGTGCATGCTGCACACGGTTGCCGAGTTGGCCCAACACGCTGTCGGGAATATCGGCGGGGTTCTGCGTGACAAAATAGACGCCAACGCCTTTCGAGCGAATCAGGCGAATCACCTGTTCAACCTTCTCCAGCAGCACCGCGGGCGCGTCGTTAAACAGCAGATGCGCCTCATCAAAGAAGAACACCATTTTCGGCTTCTCAAGATCACCCGCTTCGGGCAATTGTTCATACAATTCTGCCAGTAGCCACAGCAGGCTGGTGGCGTAGAGTTTTGGCAGTTGATAGAGTTTTTCGGCGGAGAGGATGTTGATAAAGCCTTTGCCCTGATCGTCGCAACGCATCCAGTCGCGAATATCCAGCATCGGTTCACCAAAGAAATGCTCAGCACCCTGCTGCTCCAGCGTCAGCAGGCCACGCTGAATCGCGCCGACCGAGGCGCTATTGATGTTGCCATATTGCGTCTGGAATTCTTTAGCGTTGTCGCCGATGTATTGCGTCATAGCGCGCAAATCTTTGAAATCCAGCAGCAACAGGCCCTGATCGTCGGCGATGCGGAAGATGATTTGCAGCACGCCGCTCTGGATGTCATTGAGGTTGAGCAAACGCGCCAGCAGCAGCGGGCCAACATCCGAGACGGTGGCGCGCACCGGATGGCCTTGCTCGCCAAAGATATCCCACAACATCACCGGATTGGATTGAGGTTGCCAGTCGGTCACGCCGATCTTCGCCAGCCGAGCCAGCAGTTTCTCCGAACCTTCGCCCTCAGCGGCGATACCCGTCAGATCGCCTTTCACATCGGCCATAAACACCGGTACGCCAATGGAGGAGAAGGATTCTGCCAGTTTTTGCAGCGTGACGGTTTTACCGGTGCCGGTCGCGCCGGTAATCAGGCCGTGGCGGTTCGCCATGTTTGGCAGCAGTTGCAGTTTCACTTCCGGGGTTTGGGCAATCAACAACGGGGTGGTCATGATTTTTCTCTCTCAGGCATGCGGTGATGCCTGAAAGAATAGCAAACGTGGACCTGACGTAGCGGCGCGATTCTTTATCGTCTGCGAAAAGATGCGCGATAAATCGCGCCGCTACGGGAGCATGGCCTGTTACTTTTTCTGTACCGTATCGAAATACAACAGGCTCACACCGATCCCCTGCTGCACATGATCGACATTATTACGCACCGCCACCTGCTGCGCGCCCTGTAAGGTGATAACGAACGGCGAATTCTGCTGCACCGACTGCTGCAATTCGGTGTAGAGCTGGCGACGTTTGGCCGCATCGCTTTCGCCTGCTGCGGCGCGGGTTTTGGCGCTCAGATCCGGAATGTCCCAGCCGACGCGCCATGCGAGGGTTTTCGAGCCACCGGGTACGTTGTACACAAAGGCGCTGGCGTTGGTATTGGGATCGACATAATCCGCTCCCCAGTAAATAAAGATTGACTGGAAATCACGCCCGCGCATTTTGCTCCACAGCTCCGACTCCGCCACCGGTTGCAGCTCAATCTGAATATCCGCTTTGGCAAAGCTGGCTTGCAGTGCCTGGGCCACATCGATATAAGGCGGTTGATTGATGACCGTCAGCGAGAACCGGGTGCCGGGCTGAATGCCGCCCTGATGCAGAATTTGTTTGGCTTTCGCCACATCGTAGTGGAATGGCTGGTTTTCCAGCGCGCCGTCAAACCCCTGCGGCAGGAAGCTTTGATGAATAGCGTATTGGCCTTTTAACAGTTGATCGGCGATGGCGTGATAATCCACCAACCAGCGAGCGGCCTGCCAGAATGCAGGATTGCCAAGTGCCGGTTGTGCTTTGTTCTGCGTATTGAAGCCGAGGTAATACACCAGGCTGGACGGGAAAGCAGCGATACGCAGGTTTTTATCGCTTTTCAGCGCGTCAATCTGATCCGGACCAAGCTGGTAGGCGACATCGACATCACCCTGCTGAATCAACAAACGACGTGCGCCAGCATCGGCCACGCCTTTTAGCAGAATACGTTTTAGGTGTGGCTGGGGCTGTGCCTGGGCGTTAGCGGTCAACACCAATGCCTGCTGCGGGACATATTGTTGAATGACAAAGGCCGCGCTGCCTGCGGAATGGGTGTGCAGCCAGCCGTTACCCAGATCGTTGTTGGCTTCATGCTGTTGCACGGTTTTGCTGTCAACAATCGAGGCCACCGGCGCCGTCAGCAGGCGTAGCGCCAGATCCTGCCCAATCGCCGCGGGCCACTGGATTTCCAGTTGGTGATCATTTAACACCTTAAACTGAGCGGCGATATTGTCTGGCGTCCAGCCAAACTCGGCGAGGATAAACGACGGTGCCTTGTTAAGTTGTACCGCGCGGGTTAAGGAGAACACCACATCCTGCGGCGTTACCGGATTGCCGCTGGCAAAATGCGCGCCGGATTTCAGGGTAAAGACCAGGCTGTGCGGCGTGCTGCCCGCTTGCCAGGAGGTCGCCAGCAGCGGCGCGAGTTTCTGCGGCGTCGTGCGATCGGCCTCCACCAACGTTTGATACAGATTGCGCTGCACGCTGTTGCTGACGGTTTCAAAACTTTCCGCAGGGTCAAAACTGATGATGCCATCAAGCGGCACGGCGACAACTAAGGTGTCCTTCGGCGTCGCCGCCTGTAACGTAAAAGCGCAACTGATTAGCGCCAGCAACAAAACTAATGATCGCATTATTGTCATCCCGAGTGATTGATTAACTGACTCTATCGCTGAGGCGCAAATGGCAAAATGCCGGTTTGTTCTGAGCTGTGCCAGAAATTAACAATCCATTTCGGCGCTCAATTATTTCGCTTATTTTGTGCGCTGCCTGTCATTTTTCGGAAATAGATATGGAGATTGTGTTTCCTGTAAGTAAATAAGATGTTATTAATGAGAATGGTTCTCTTGTATGGAAGTGTGATTTATTTTTATCGATTAATTCCCGGTATTATTGCGATGCGTAAATTGTTTTGGTCATTTGCACAGTTGATTCGTACAAAAACCTGACATTTGTACGGTTAAAACGGAAATTCCCGCCGCGAAAGCCCTTCACTAGCTCGTAACCAAAATTCAACATGATGATGCTTTCTCATAAAAACACATCTTTAATTTAATTTTTACACTTTGAAACATCTGTATCCCTAAGATTGCCAGGTTGTTTACCGATGAATTAAGTCATTAACAAAAATAATTATCTTTCTTAGCAAGTGAGAGTCGTCAGGCCATGCTTTTACAAAAACCGACCACCAGACGTAAATTTCTGCTTGGGTCGCTTTTGGCTTTGCCATTAAGTGACCTGGTATTTAAGGGATTGACTGCGGCCCAGGCCGCGGAAATGGCAGCACCGGAACTTGCCGACTATAAACCGATCTTTTTCAGCAGCGATGAGTGGCAATTCATTCTTGCCGCCACCGATCGTCTGATCCCTGCCGGCGGTAATGGCAAGGCTCCGGGCGCGCTGGAAACCAACGTACCGATCTTTATCGACCAGCAGCTTCACAGCCCTGAGTTCGGTGACGAAATCTACATGCAGGGTCCGTTTGACGTGCATGCGCCTGCCACGATGGGCTATCAGATTCCGTTTACTCCGCAGCAGATGTATCACACCGGCATCAAGCTGGTGAATCAGTGGACGCAGAGCAGCTACCAGAAAGCGTTCCACGAGCTGACGCTGGAAGAGAAAGACGCGGTTCTCACTAAAGTGAATAAAAATGACGGTATCGACTTCGCCGCACTGGGCGAGCCGAACCTGAAAGCCTCCCAGTTCTTCAGCCAACTGCTTGCAGATACCAAACATGGCTACCTCGCTGATCCGATGTACGGCGGCAACAAAGGCATGAAAGCCTGGATTGCCATCGGCTTCCCTGGCGCGCGTGCCAGCTTCACCGAGTGGGTTAAACAGCACAACGTACCGTACCCGCTTGGCCCGGTTAGCATCATGGGTGAGCGCGCGTAATTGCGTTTCGCATCAGGTATTTGAGACAGGATTATCATGGCACAGATTACTAAAAAAGAAGTCGACGTCGTTGTCTGCGGCCTCGGCTGGGCAGGCTCGTTGATGAGCATTGAGCTGGCGTTGGCTGGCTTAGAAGTACGCGCGCTGGAGCGTGGTGGTGAGCGCGACTATCCCGAGTTCGCTTACCCGAAACCGGCGGATGAGTACGCCTATAACGTGCGTAACAAGGTGTTCGCTACGCCGAAAGAAGTGGCGGTGACCGTGCGCTACAACATGGACCAGACGGCGCTGCCGACCCGTAAGTGGGGCGCGTTTGCACCGGGTACCGGTGTGGGTGGCGCGGGCATGCACTGGACGGCGGTACTGATTCGTCCTACCCCGACCGATATCAAACTGAAAACCTATGTCGATCAGGCGTACAAGCCGGGCATTCTCCAGGAAGATATGCGCGTGATGGACTTCCCGTTCACCTGGGATGAGATCGAGCCGTATTACACCAAGTTTGAAAAAATTTGCGGTCAGTCCGGTAACACCGGCAACCTGCGCGGTCAGATCCTCGAAGGCGGTGACCCGTTTGAAGGTCCACGTTCTGAGCCTTATCCGCTGCCAGCGCTGGAAGACACGCTGAACAACGTGATGTTTAAAGAAGCGGCGACCAAACTGGGCTACCATCCGTTCCCGAACCCGTCTGCCTGCGTTTCACGCGCGTGGAAAAACCCGTATGGCAACACCATCGCGCCTTGTAACTACTGTGGTTACTGCTCGAAATATCCGTGCCTGAACTACTCCAAAGCTTCACCGCAAACGGCGGTGATGGATGCGCTGAAGCGTATGCCGAACTTCTCCTATGAAGTGCACGCGGAAGTGGTGAAAGTAGTTCTGCACGATGACCAGAAGACCGCTAAAGGGGTGATTTACTACGACGTAGACGGCAACGAAGTGTTCCAGCCAGCGAAGATCGTGGTTCTCTCCAGCTTCCAGTTGTACAACGTGCGTCTGATGCTGTTGTCCGGCATTGGTAAGCCGTACAACCCGATCACCGAAGAAGGTGTGGTTGGTCGTAACTATGCGTTCCTGTCGAACGGTGGCGCGACCCTGTTCTTCAAAGACAAGAACTTCAACTCGTTCGCGACCGCTGGTGCGACCGGCCAGATGTTTAACGACATCTCTCCGGGCAACTTCGATGGTCCAGGTCTCGGCTTCCTCGGCGGTGCCAAGATCCACAGTTCACAGGCGACCGGTACGCCAATGGCCGCTGCACTGCCGAAAGGCACGCCGAGCTGGGGTATGGGCTACAAAGAAGGTCTGGAGCAGTGGTACAACCATTCGATGAAGATCAGCATCACCACGACCTGCCAGTCGTATCGTGATATCTATCTGGATCTCGACCCGCACTACACCGACCACCGTGGCCTGCCGCTGCTGCGTATGACCTTCAACTGGAAAGAGAACGAGTTGAAGCTGCAACAGCATCTGAAAGGCATTGTGGGCAACATCGCCAAAGAGCTGAACCCGGATAGCATGAGCATGAGCTTCCTGCCAATGGGCGCAGACTTTGACCTGACCAAATACGTATCCACCCATAACGTGGGCGGCGCGGTGATGGGTGATAACCCGAAAACCTCAGCGCTCAACAAATACCTGCAAAGCTGGGACGTGCATAACGTGTTTGTACCGGGCGGTAACGCCTTCCCGCAGAACTTCCAGGCGAACCCGACCGATACTATCGGCGCGATCACCCTGATGGCGGCACAGGCAATCAAAGAACATTATCTGAAAAACCCCGGTCCACTGGTACAGGCATAAGCACATGAAATTAAAATCATTGTTAATCGCTAATGCCGTGTTGCTGGGAAGCATTGCGGCGCAGGCGCACGCGGCAGATGACGCACAACTGATCAAAAAGGGTGAATACCTGTCGCGTCTCGGCGACTGTATGGCCTGTCACTCGGTAGCGGGTAAGCCGGACTATGCCGGTGGCCTGGCGATTGAGTCTAATCTGGGCACCATTTACTCCACCAACATCACGCCGGATAAAGAACACGGTATCGGTAACTATACCGAGCAGCAGTTCTCCGACGCGGTGCGTAAAGGCGTGCTGCCGGATGGCTCCCACCTTTACCCGGCGATGCCTTACCCGGATTACGCCAAAATCAGCGATGAAGATATGCACGCGTTGTATGTCTACTTTATGCAGGGCGTAAAACCGAGTGCGGAGCAGCCACCGGAAACCAAACTGAGCTTCCCGTTCAGCCAGCGCTGGGGTATGCGTTTCTGGAACTGGGCGTTCACCTCTGACAAGCCGTTCCAGCCGATTGGTGGTGCCTCTGAAGAGGTGAACCGTGGTGCTTATATCGTGGAAAGCCTTGGCCACTGCGGTAGCTGCCATACGCCGCGCGGTCTGGGTATGAACGAGAAAGCGCTCGACAGCAGCGATGATCAGTTCCTCGCTGGTGGTAGCCTGAACAACTGGGACGTGCCGTCACTGCGCGGTCTGCCGCGCTGGAGCGAGCAGGAGATCGTTGATTACCTGCAAACCGGTCGTAACGATAAAGCGGCCGTTGGCGGTGAGATGAAGTCGGTGATTGAGCACAGCAGCTCGCACATGACCGATGCCGACCTGAAAGCTATCGCGGCCTACCTGAAGTTCCTGGGCGGTAACCCGCCGTTGCAGGCGTACAACGTTCAGGCCCAGCAGGCGACGGAAGCGAAGTTGACCGCAGGCAAAAATCTGTCGGAAGGTGAGCGTCTGTACCTCGACAACTGTGGTGCGTGCCACTTTGTCACCGGTAAAGGCGCGCCGGGCGTGTTCCCGGAACTGGATCAGGCCACGATCGTCAACGCCAAAGATCCAACCGGACTGATCCACACCATTCTGGAAGGTGCGCAGCAGCCATCGACTGAGAAAACAGCCTCAACCTTGTTGATGCCTGGTTTTGCCAACCGTCTGAGCGATGATGAAGTGGCGCAACTGGCGACCTTTATTCGCCAGGGCTGGAGCAACAACGCTCCGGCAGTCACGAAAGATCAGGTTGCTGACGTTCGTAAGACTCTGAAGCACTAATGAACATCGGGGCGGCGTTCATGCCGCCCCTGTTATTCATAGTAGCGGCGCGATTTATCGCGCTGATTTTTATGCCCAGGGGCACGGATTTAGTTGTAGCGGCGCGATTTATCGCGCTGATTTTCATCGAATTAGTGATAGGTATGAATCACTTCCAGCACGCCGTTGATAATAAACTGCACGCCCATACACACCAGCAAAAAGCCCATCAGGCGTGAAATCGCCTCAATACCGCCTTTCCCTACCAGTTTCATGATCGCGCCTGAACTGCGCAGTGATATCCACAAAATCAGTGAAACCAAAAAGAAGATCATCACCGGTGCCACCGCGATTACCCAGCCAGGGAAATCAACGCCGCTGCGTATCGTCGAGGCTGAGCTGATGATCATCGCAATGGTGCCCGGACCGGCGGTACTGGGCATCGCCAGCGGTACAAAGGCGATATTCACACTTTCGCGGTTGTTATCACTGGATTCGATCTCATCCTGTTTGTGTTTGGCTTCCACTGAGTGGCCCACGGGTTTGGCAGGAAACAGCATACGAAAACCGATAAACGCCACAATCAGCCCGCCCGCCATGCGCAGGCCGGGAATGGAGATCCCAAAGGTGTGCAGCACCGCAGTGCCCGCATACCAGGCCACCATCATAATCAGAAAAACATAGATGGAGGCCTGCATGGCCTGGCGGTTACGTTCCTGAAAATTCATATCACCGGCAAGACCAAGAAACAGCGCGACGGTGGTGAGTGGATTGGCAAGGGGGAGAATGACCACCAGCCCGAGGCCAATGGCTTTGAAAAGATCCAGCATGTCGGTTCCTTCTGATGCAGGCGCGCCGATGACAGCTCGGCGCGGTTCAGTTTACGGAGACAACGTGATGTAGGTGTTTAGTGTTTCGGGCGATCCAGCGCTTCGATCAACTCAGGGAAAAAGTCTTCCAGCAATTCGGGTGTCATCAAATCAGGATAGTTGATCAGATGTTCGCGAATGCGTTCGTTGACATCAGGGATCAGGCGCAACGCAGCATCATGGGCGCTGATTTTTTTCTGCTTCATCAGACGCAGTACGTCATCGGGCAGGCTGTCTTCATCTTCGGCTTCTTCTACCGCTTCCAGCGCGTCCAGCTCATCCAGCAGATCCATCAAGGCTTCAATCTGCGGGGTGCGTGACTGATATTCAGGCGGCATTTCGTTTTCCAGGTAGCGCAGCAGGGCGCGTACTGGCGAGCCATCGGGTGAGGACGGCGGTTCGCTGGCAAACCAGTTCAGCAAATCGTGTTGGCTTATCTGATGGACGTGATAACCGTTATCCACCAGTTCATCCGCAAGGAGGTCGGCGGTGTCATGCTCAATCAGGCAAATGTGCGTGCGATTGGGGGGGAACTGCTCCAGCCATTGGTAAATCTCTTCAATCACGCTGTCGTCGTAATTGAAGTTCTGGCTGAGATAGCTGCCGTCCTGTTGATGTACGCAAATGCGAATCAGGTCGGGATCGAAGTAAATCGCAATGTTGATGCCTTTCATGCGCGCTGTCCTGTGAGATCTAAAGTCCCACTATAGCGTTAATGATGGTGCGGGGAAATCACCCCTCAAGGGAAGGGCGTGACGGGCAGCACGATGCAGGGAGTTGGCGGGAGGGGCAACGCAGGACATTGAACCAGGGGACAGCCTGCCTCACGGTCCTGCGCTGCCCAATGTCATTACATCCCGATGTATTTCTTGCCTTGCTTCAGTACCACATCACAGGCTTTGGTCTTCAGCTTTTCGCCCATCGTGGAGTTGCTCAGGCTTTCGAGGTTCAACTGCTGGCCGTTGCCGGTGTTAAGCAAGCCTTGCAGACCCTGCTGGTAATCGGTTTTCTGTTCCTGGGCGGTGGTGCTGCTCAGGCCAAGTTTGCCCAATACCTGATCTTTTACCGACTCTACGTTGTTTTTCACCACATTGTGTTCAACGCAGTACTGCATCACACCTGCCGCATTGGTCATGCTGTTGGCGCTAACGGCTTTATCACCGCCGTTCAGCAAGCCAGTGACCGATGAAAGCGACATCCCTTCGCTCGACGTGCTGCTGCCGCTGGTGGTTCCGCTGCTCAGCTGTGAAGCGGCGCTGCTCAGTTGATCCTGCCAGCTCGCCGCTGATGCGCTGCCGGCAACCAGTACCGCAGCAATGCCCCATCCCCAAATCACGCGTTGTGTTGCTTTAGTCATCTCAACCTCATTTATCTTTATGGCTGACTGATGTCAGTGTTGCTTAAGAAAGGGTAGACCTAAGAAAGTTCCAGGGGGAAGGGGAGATTGGGAATGTTCTGGTTTTTGGCGGGATTTTGCGCGGAAATTTGCTGGTAGCCGAGGTGGTGGTGCTTTTTTCAGCGCTTAGTGCACATCCGGATCGATTCCGGTTGCGTGCCTTGTCGGTAACGGTATAATCCCCAACGTTTTCCGCATCCTCTTCAGTGCCGAAGTGGCGAAATCGGTAGACGCAGTTGATTCAAAATCAACCGTAGAAATACGTGCCGGTTCGAGTCCGGCCTTCGGCACCATTAGTTCTTCCAAGACCTTCCGAGAAAGTCCATTTTTCCCTTAAAAATCAATACATCCAGCGATTTTTACGTCCTGTGTTGTCCGAGTTCGTCCGTTGAAATCCGGGGGGCACTGGGGGCATAATTGGGGGCATCTTCACTTCGATTATAAATGTGCCCCCAAAATGAAACTCAACGCCAGACAGGTAGAGACCGCAAAGCCCAAAGAGAAAACCTATAAAATGGCCGACGGTGGTGGTTTGTACCTCGAGGTTTCGGCAAAGGGTTCTAAATACTGGCGCATGAAATACAGGCGCCCTTCTGACAAAAAAGAAGATCGCCTAGCATTTGGTGTATGGCCGACAGTAACTCTTGCTGAGGCAAGGGCCAAACGCGATGAAGCGAAAAAGCTGCTAGGGCAGGGCATTGACCCAAAAACCGAACAAAAAGAAGCGAATGCCGAGAATACTGGGGCATATACTTTCGAAACCATTGCTCGGGAATGGCATGCCAGTAACAAACGCTGGAGTGAAGACCATCGTTCACGCGTTCTTCGCTATCTTGAGCTTTATATCTTCCCTCATATCGGTTTGTCCGATATTCGCCAGCTCAAAACTAGCCACCTGTTAGCTCCGATTAAAAAAGTTGATGCCAGTGGTAAGCATGACGTTGCGCAGCGTCTCCAACAGCGCGTCACGGCCATTATGCGTTATGCCGTTCAGAACGATTACATCGATTCAAATCCAGCCAGTGATATGGCAGGTGCTTTATCAACAACCAAAGTTCGACACTATCCTGCTTTACCATCCAGCCGTTTCCCTGAGTTCCTTGCACGTCTTTCGGCATATAGTGGTCGCGTAATGACACGGATCGCTGTCGAGATTTCCTTATTAACTTTCGTGCGTTCCAGTGAGTTACGTTTCGCACGTTGGGAAGAGTTTGATTTTGATAAATCTCTGTGGCGCATTCCTGCAAAGCGCGAAGAGATTGAAGGCGTTCGCTATTCACATCGCGGTATGAAGATGAAAGAAGAGCACTTCGTCCCATTAAGTCGTCAGGCACTGTCTTTGTTTGACCAGCTAAAGCAACTTAGCGGTGACAATCCACGCTTATTTCCCGGCGATCACGATCCTAAAAAGGTTATGAGTGAGAATACAGTTAACAATGCGTTGCGTACGATGGGTTATGACACTAAAACCGAAGTTTGCGGACATGGGTTCAGAACGATGGCTCGTGGAGCATTGGGTGAGTCAGGGCTATGGAGCGAGGATGCCATCGAGCGGCAAATGAGTCATTCAGAACGTAATAACGTTCGCGCAGCTTACATTCATACATCCGAACATCTGGATGAACGACGACTAATGATTCAGTGGTGGGCAAATTTTTTAGATGCAAATAGAAATGGCAGCATATCTGCTTTTGATTATGCCAAAAAACAATTTCGAGAGATTGACCGATAGATAAAAGTCAAATAAAACAAAAGGTTAATTTGAGTTGTGGACATTTTAATCAATATGGTGTAGCAATTATATCTAATAATAAGCATAGGAGTTGCCAATATTATGGATATACCGCATATCTTAAGCCAAAACATCAACTCAGGCAGGGTGGTTTTGTTTCTAGGGTCAGGGGCGACTATAGGGGCGCATACAAATAGTGGGAAAAGTGCTCCTAAGGGAAATGATTTGGCCAATATTTTATCAAAGGAGTTTTTTGGAGAAGAAAAAACATCTAAGACACTTTCGTCGATTTCTGAGTTGGCCATTTCAGAAACGGATATTCATACAGTTCAGCAGTTCTTAAAAGATTATTTTTCTGATTTTGAACCATCCGACTTTCACATGAAGATTCCAACTTTTAGGTGGGTCGCAATTTATACGACTAATTATGATTTGGTGATTGAAAGAGCATATGAAAAACAAGCTAACAAGACGCAAGACATTAAGTGTGTTTATAAAAATAGCGACAGAGTTGATGAGGTAATCAGAACTACTGATTCAATTTGCTATGTGAAACTGCATGGTTGTATTTCGAAAGTAGACGATATATCCATCCCTCTCATTTTGACACCAGATCAATATGTCACTCATAAGAAGAACAGAGACAGGCTTTTCCATCGCTTAGATGAGCACGGGCATCAATATACAATTGTTTTCGTAGGTTATAGTTTAGATGACTCTGACTTGAGGCAAGTATTATTGTCATTGACTGATAATATTGAAGAAAGACCTCGATTTTATACAGTGACTCCTTCTCTGTCGGATGCTGAGGTCCGAATGTGGGAAAAGAAAAAAATAACTCCATTGAAAGGTACTTTTGAGGAATTTATTAATTCTTTAGATGAAGTAGCCCCTATTGCTTTAAGGAATGTTTCTCGCGCCATAAAAAAACATGAGATTGAAAGGGTTTTTAATAATAGTGAGCTTGAGCTTTCGTCTAAGACTCTTGAGATATTATCGGGTGAGTTATTGTTCTTGAGAGCTGACATGCCAACTAGTAAGAATAGCCCTGGTGATTTTTATAAGGGTAACTCTTATGGGTGGGAGTCGATAAAGGAATGCTATGACTGCCGAAGAACATTATCTGATGTAATTATTAGTGAGGTTGTATTATTAGAAGAGGTTGAAAGGAACTCTACTGTTGATTTGTTTTTAATAAAAGGCCACGCAGGTGCTGGAAAAACTATTGCATTAAAGCGTATTGCGTGGGACTCATCAATTGAGTATTCTAGGATAGCGTTATATTGGGAGTCATCCAATAAGTTAGATGTTAATGCGATATTTGAAATATGTGAGCGCGCGAAAGATAGAGTTTATTTGTTTCTGGATAAGATTTCTTTTCATATATCTGAAGTATCCGCCTTAATGAGGAGAGGAGGTGCTTCAAGTATAAAATTAACAATAATTGCCTCTGAAAGAGGAAATGAATGGAATGTGGAGTGTGAGCCTTTGCATTCTTTTGTTTCTAGAGAGTTCAACTTACCGTACTTGAAAGAAAAGGAAATACAGGATCTTTTAGATAAGCTACATAAATTTCAGTGCTTGGGGCTTTTAAAGGATCTACCTAGGGAAAAGCAAGAAGAGGCATTTAGAAATAAGGCGGGGAGGCAGATTTTAGTTGCGCTTTATGAAGTTACAATGGGTAAGTCATTCGAGGATATTGTATTTGATGAATATAATAGCATCGAGCCTGAGCAAGCAAGATTAATCTATAGAACCATATGTGCACTGAATAGATTAGGAGTGCCTGTCCGAACTGGCATTATACACCGGATATTTGGCGTGCCGTTTGAAACTTTCAAGCAAAAACTTTTTAGCCCTTTAGATAGTATAGTTCAATCGATAAGTTTATCTAACAACGATGATTACGCTTATCAAGCTAGACACCCTTTAATTGCTGAATTTGTTTTTGCTCGAACGATGATTAATGAAGATGATAAGTATGAATTATATTTGGATTTGATTGATTCACTAGATATTGGTTATTCATCAGATAAAAAAGCTTATAGAGAGATAATTAAAGCGAGAAGTCTTATTTCACTATTCAATGATCCAGTAGTCATCAGAAGAATCTATGATGCTGCGAACCAGATTGGTGAGTATGATGATTATTATCATCAGCAAATCGCTATCTTCGAAATGAAGAGGAAAAACCCTAACTTTAGGCTTGCAGAACAACATTTGGATATTGCAGCAGAACTTGCACCTTACAATCCTACTATAAACCATACAAGATCTGAGCTTGAATTGCAGAAAGCTAAAGGCGGTAATGAGTTAGAAAAATCAAGGTATCTCTCTCGCGCCAGAGAATATGCTCTAAATAATATAAGAAGTGGCTTTGAGAATAATAACTCTCACAGTTATCATACTCTTTGCAAAGTGAGTTTAGAGAAAATATCAATCATCTTGAGATCAGATGAAATAGATGAGAAAACCTTAAGGGAGTTAATCAAGGATTTTATCTCAACATTGCATTTAGGTTTGCAGCAATATCCAAACTCAGAGTTTCTTTTAGAATCCGAGTCAAAATTAAGCTCATTATTAAATGATAGCAAAGGAGCTATTGCATCTTTAGAAAAGGCATTTAGTAAAAATAGCAGTAGCACTTTTATAGCTATTGCACTCTCTAAGGCTTATATAAAAAATGATGAGGTGACAAAGGCGAGAGCTATTATGGAGAAGGTTTTAGAGTTTTATCCTGCTGATAAAAATTGTAATGGACGCCTCGCGAAGATAATTACTGAAAGCTATAGGGATGAGAGTGAACTTTCAGAGTATTATTGGCGTCGGTCATTTACTGAAGGCGATTCAAATATTGAGAGTCAGTTCTGGTATGCCCGTCAACTTTATGTGAATAAAAAGTATGATGAGTCTCGTCGTTATTTTTCAATAATTAGAAGGAAGAATATCTCTCCTGAGGTTAAAAATAAAATACGAGGTCCGATCTTCGACTCAAGTGGTGAATTATTGGAGGTCGGTGGTGAGGTGACAAGGAAAGATGAGACCTATTGTTTTGTTAGGGATTTTTCTTCAGGTGAAGAGGCATTTCTGCACAAGAGCAATTTTGATGATGTAAGTTTATGGGAAAATCTTAAGATAGATGGTAGGTTATTATATAATGTTGGATTTACTTATTCCGGTTTGTCCGCATTTAAGGCTAGGGGGTTTGTTTTTTAACCTCTGCTGCCAAATGGGTATCTGTAAAAGTGGGTGTTTTATTTGTGGGTTTTTATGTTTGTTAGAGTGTGTTTACTTTCTGATTGGGGATCGGGGATATGTGATTTGATGGGGTCTGGCTCAATTTCAATGCTCTGAATAAGAGTTGCTGTTATCTTTGAATTTTTTTCATTTGGAAGGGGAATGCGTTTATTCTGGTTGAGATAATATATTATTCCCAATTCAGCTATTCGATTATTATTTCTCATTTTCGTCCAGTTCTCAGCAATCGGAGTATTACCCGTTCGCGCGCTCTCGTACCCCCGCCACGCCTGCCCGCTTTATGTAGCGGTTTTCATGCACCTGCATGAATGGTGCCGGGCCGCGCCGCATCTGGCCTGCGCGGGGATAATCAGGGTGCAGGAATTCATGCGTTTTCATGCAGCATAGACATGCACTCGCGCATGAGAAGGCCAGCCAGGAAAAAGAGGCACGAAAAAACCGGCGCAATGGCCGGTTCAGAGAAGGATTAAGCAATTTTCAGACGGGGGCCTGCTGACGCCTGGACAGTTTACTGGCGGAGCCGTAGCGGTTCAGTGTCTGTGCCTGCCGCTCCGCAATTTCCTGCACCCCGGCGTTCTCCCTGTCTGTCACTTTCTGCGGCTTTGTCATTATTCTCTCAACGCTTTCCAGCGCGATGAACGTGCAGGAGCATTCCAGATTCCGGCACTGATACCAGGTGCGCTTTACGGACGGGGCTTCATAGGCACTGGTGCGCGCGTGTGAGATGGAGCCGCATTCAGGGCATTTCAGGGCCATTACGCGCCCTCCGCCAGTCTGCTGAGCCGCTGCTGGAAGCGCAGGTGCTGTGCAGGTGTGTAGCTGCTCCGACCGTCGCGCAGCATGGCCGTCTCCGGTGTCAGGCCGGTTTCGTTCAGCGCGTCCTGGTAAGCCTCTGCCACTGTCGGGCGTGCCCGCTGTACCTCACGGAGTACAGCGCTGCGCAGCAGCCGGGCGGCCACCTCCGGCCCGCCGGGACCGTTCAGGAACGGAGCCAGTGCTGAGGTCAGTGCCGTGCCGTGTTCAGCCATAAAGGCGCTCAGCGCGTCCTCCGTGCAGGCTTCCAGTACCAGCCTCTGCGCATACACGCCCTCGCGGGCGGCGCAGGAAATCTGCCAGTCCAGCACCGCGATGCGCTCACGCAGCAGCGGCACCCGTTCACCGTAACCGGATGTGTTCTCACCGGCGGCCAGCAGCGCGCTCAGCGCCTGCCCTGCATCACTGCGGGACGCCAGGTGCGTCTGCCACTGGCTCCGGGCGGCGCGGAACTGGTCCAGCGCCTGTGTGGGTGTGGTGGCAATGGTCACTGTGCATTCTCCTTCTTCGCTGTCTCGCGTCGGCGCATAAGTATTCTGTGACGCGCTGCCGGATTCGGTGCCTTACCGTTGTCCACTCTGGCGGCGCGCTCAGGGAAAATCCCCGCCAGCTTAAACACCACGTCATCTTCCGGCAGTGCATCACCGGCCAGCGCTGGCTGGGTGATGTGTCTGCTGATGAAGTCCTTCAGCACGGTTTCCGGGTCGTTGACGGAATACACAACCCCGGAACTGCTACCGGCGCTGCGTCCGAGCGTGATTTTCAGCAGGCTGAGGGTCTTTATCAGCTGCTGACCGTGCGCCCGCATGAAGTCCTGCCAGATATGCATGGCGCGGTGTTCTGCCAGACGGTCATGGGCGTTAATGTATTCGTGTGCCTGGTCTGCGGTTTCCCACGGCAGAAACTCGTTTTCGCTTTCATGCGCGGCCAGTAGGGCGTCGAATTCCTCCAGCGACTCGCGTTCGAGCGCCACCTCAGCGCGCAGCTTTTTCATTTCCGGCGTCATCACGCCGCCGTTCTCGCGGAACAGCCTGCGCCATTCGTCGTTCTGGGCGTTTGCGCTGGCTTCAGTCTCGCTGCGGCGCTGGCGGATGATTCCGGCCTGTGCTTCTGCTGACTCCTGTTTACGGCGCGCCTCAAGCCAGGTGGCTTTCGTGATGTTCACCTTTTCCAGCGCGGCCTGCGTGGCGGCGGGTAAGGCGTTGATGTTGTCTGCGGTGGTGTCGGTCATGACGGGTTCCTGTCAGGTCGGTTTCGGTAAGTCAATTGTGCCGGGGCTGGCACAGAAGCAGCCAGCGGCGGACGTTGTACGACGGACCAGACAAAAAGCCCTTCTTCTGGCGAGCCAGGGAAAGGTCTCACGAAAGCCCTTTATCAGCTTTCAGTTTTATATACATCCTTCACCATTCTTCACCTTAAAGAAAAAGAGAGTAAATACAGTAAATTAAAGGGTGAAAAGTTGAGAAATAATCCTTCACCCGCTGTTCACCACTCTTCACCTTCTGAATTTCTGAACGAAACTCCGCATAGAATAAATAAGAATAAAAATCATTATTTATGTAACCATCAGTTACTGGAAAAAACGTTCTCAGCACTATCTGGTACTGTTTGAGACTATTCTCGTACACCCATGATTTACATGGTCTTTGTGACACTCACCAGACAATTTTATCCTGTTGTCACCGGCGGAAATATTCGCAGAATAAAGGGCTACCCGGTGCCGGACGTATCTGTCCGGTGCTTTACGGACACACTGAGAGGTAGCCCATGCACACCGCTTTATCCGCACCATCTTCCGCCCCGGCGGTCCCGGTTATGCCGGTATCTTCACCCGTCCAGGAGCGCTTTATGCGCCTGCCGGAGGTCATTCACGTCAGCGGCCTGTCCCGTTCAACCATTTACGACCTCATCAGCCGTGACGCCTTCCCGGGGCAGGTCTCGCTCGGCGGTAAAAACGTCGCGTGGCTTGCCAGCGAGGTGAACGCCTGGATGAGCGAACGTATCGCCGCACGCGGTCAGGAGCGTGCCGCATGATTAGGCTGACCCTTGGCGGTAACACTCACGAGCTGTCCGTGGCGGACGCGAAGCAGCTGGCGCTGGCGATTGCCTCTGAGGTGGATAAGCCGGGACAGCCGCAGCGCTTTCGCGGCACCGGCATCGCCTTCAGCGTGCAGAGTGCAGACACCCCGTCTGCACCGTCAGGCACTGAGACGTTTTCCGGTAACGGCATCACCCTCACCGACTGCTGAGGCGTTCCCCATGTGCTTTTTTCCTGCTTTCCCCGGCTTGCGCGCCGGGGGCTTTCCCTGGTACAGTAGTTCCGCTGCCGTAAAACCGGCAGCCGGGATTGGCGTCCTGAGCAACTCAATGGCGACACCAGACGCGCCGAGCGTCTTTTTTTGTGTCTGTGCCCTGATGCACCCATTTTTCGGGCGGCGGCTCTGTATCCGCTGCGCCTTAAGAGTAATGGTGGCCCGGGCGGGGGCTTCTCACGAAGCGCCGGTATCCATTGAGGCCGGTTACGCCAACCCCGTTCGGGTCACCACCAGTGAAATTGGCGTTTCCGGTGGTGGCGATAACCGCTACTCAATGGAGACTGCCCTTATGGCTACCGTCCTTCATTCCCCGCACCCTGAGTTTGTCTTTGTGTTTGCCGCCGTGCGCCGCTGTGAGCGCCATTCCCGCATTCAGATGCTGCGCACCACTGCCGCCGATGAGCACGCCGCCCGCCGGACTCTGGCCCGCGATTACGTCCTGTCCTTTGCCTGCCGCCTGCCGGTTGCGGAGGTGCGCGCATGAACAGCATCACGATTTCTGACGACGACCTGATGCGCCTGGAGCACCTGCGTAACGCCGGGCGCTTCGTGTCTGACATGACGCTTTTCCAGGACTGCCACGAAGCACCGTCTCCCGCTCAGCGCGCACAGCTGGCCTCGCTGGTCTTTCTCATTACTGAACAGCTCGACGGCGTGGTGACGCGCTGCCATGACAGCCTGATAAAAGACGAGGTGACGCCATGAAACCACAGCGCCTTTCTCCCGACCTGCGCGCGGCGCTGGCCCGCCGCGCGGTGGCCTGCGCCTGGCTCACCCTGTGCCAGAAACAGCAGCGCTGGCCCGGCCTGACGCTCGCACGCCTTGAGCACGCAATTGAAAACGAGCTGGAGGGCTTCTACCTGCGCCAGCACGGTCGCGCACGCGGTCAGGAGATTGCCTGTGCGCTGCTGGATGACCTGCTGGCCGCCGGGCCGCTGAAGTCGGCCCCGTGCCTGAGCTTCCTCGGCCAGGTGGTGATGGACGAACTGAGCGGGCGCATTCACGACGCCCGCCCGCTGCACTGAGGGACGACACGATGAAAAGAACCGTATCCGACGCGGCAGCCGCCGCGCGGGGTCACTGGCCCCGCATCCTGCCCGCTCTGGGCCTGAAGGTGGTGAAAAACCGCCATATGCCCTGTCCGGTGTGCGGTGGCTCTGACCGCTTCCGCTTTGACGATAAGGAAGGGCGCGGCACCTGGTACTGTAACCAGTGCGGTGCCGGTGACGGCATGGACCTGGTGAAAAAGGCGTTCAGTATTGACCTGACCGAAGCCGCCGCGCGCGTGAATGACCTGACAGGTAACCTGCCTACACCTGACGCCATACCGGTCACAGAAGGCGCAGACGATGCGGCTGCCCGCACCGCCGCTGCCTTACTTGCCCGGCAGCTGGTCAGCAGCGCGCAGGAGGCCGCCGGTAACGCCTATCTGTCCCGCAAGGGCTGGCCCGGACACGTTTCCCTGATGCTGACACAGCCGCAGAAGGTGGCGATAACCCGTTACTGTTCCGGCGATTTGGTTGTGCCGCTGCACGACATGAGCGGCGAGCTGGTCAACGTACAGCTGATTAACGCCGCCGGTGAAAAGCGCACCCTGAAGGGCGGGCAGGTAAAGGGCGCGTGTCACGCACTCGGCACTGGCAAAACACCGAAGCGCATCTGGCTTGCAGAGGGGTACGCCACCGGCCTGACGGTGCACAACCTGACCGGGGATGAGGTGTGGATTGCCCTGTCGTCTGCCAACCTCCTTTCCCTGGCTGGCCTCGTCCGTGAAAAACACCCGTCACTGCCGCTGGTGATTGCCGCTGACCGAGACCTGAACGGCGACGGCCAGCGCAAGGCGCAGCAGGCCGCGGCTGCCTGCAACGGTACGGTGGCGCTGCCGCCGGTGTTTGGTGACTGGAATGATGCGTTCATTCAGCACGGTGAGGCCACCGTAAAACAGTCGCTGACGGAGGCCGCCGCACCGCCTGCTGCCAGCCCGTTCGACACCATGAGCGAGGCGGAATTTTCGGCCATGAGCGCCAGCGAAAAGGCGGAGCGCGTGGCGGAGCACTACCGCAGCAATCTGGCCGTGGACGCCAGCGGCGAAATTCTCTGCCGCTATGAGGCCGGGGCGTGGAAGGTGATTTCCGGCAACCGTTTCGAACGTGACGTGGCGAAACTGTTTCAGCGCCTGCGCGCGCCGTTCTCGGCAGGCAAGGTGGCGGGCGTGGTGGACACGCTTAAACTCATGCTGCCACAGCAGGATGCGCCGCAGCGCCAGCTTATCGGCTTCCGTAACGGCGTGCTCGACACCCGCACCGGCGCATTCAGCCCTCACCGCCGGGAAAACTGGCTCCGCACCGTTAGCGACGTGGATTACACCCGCCCGGTGACCGGCGAAACGCTGGAGAGCCACGCGCCACACTTCTGGCAGTGGCTGGACCGGGCCGCCGGACGCAGCGCGGAGAAGCGCGACATCATTCTGGCCGCGCTGTTCATGGTGCTGGCGAACCGCTACGACTGGCAGCTGTTTCTGGAGGTCACCGGCCCCGGTGGTAGTGGAAAAAGCATCATGGCGGAAATCGCCACCATGCTGGCCGGGCCGGATAACGCCGTGTCGGCCACCATCGAGACGCTGGAATCGTCACGCGAACGTGCGTCCGTTATCGGCTATTCGCTCATCCGCCTGCCTGACCAGGAGAAGTGGAGCGGCGACGGTGCAGGCATCAAGGCGATTACCGGCGGCGATGCGGTGTCGGTGGACCCGAAGTATAAGGACGCCTACTCGACGCACATCCCGGCGGTGATTCTGGCGGTGAACAACAACCCGATGCGCTTCACCGACCGCAGCGGCGGCGTGTCCCGTCGCCGGGTTATCCTGCACTTCCCGGAAATCATCCCGGCGAACGAGCGCGACCCGCAGCTGAAGGAAAAGATACAGTCAGAGCTGGCCGTTATCGTGCGCCAGCTGATGCAGCGCTTCAGCCAGCCGCAGGACGCCCGCACGTTGCTCCAGTCGCAGCAGAACTCCGGGGAGGCTATGCGCATCAAGCGCGACGCCGACCCGATGGTGGACTTCTGCGGCTACCTGTTTGCGACGGCTGAGCCAAACGGCCTGCACATGGGTAACGCCAGCATCCGGCCTCTGCAACCCCGGCGCTACCTCTATCACGCCTATCTGGCCTACATGGAGGCAAACGGCTACCGCAATCCGCTCAGCATGAAGTCATTCAGCCAGGCGCTGGAGAGCATTCTGCGCGAGTACGGGCTGAACTACCTGAAGCGGCGCACGAAGTCAGGCATTCAGACCAACCTCGACCTGACGGACGACAGCAGCGCCGACTGGCTCCCGAAGTGTGACGAACCGGCAGCAGCCTGACCAAACAGAACCGGCGAAAGCCGGTTTTTTTACGGCCATTCTTCACCACCGGTGAAGGATATCCGTCATTCATCACCCATTCGTCACCGCCTAAGGTACTGTTTAATATTAATAAAATCGAAAGGTGAACAGTGTGAAGGATTTTTCGTAAAATCTTTTTTTACACCAATGCTTCTTTGGTTAGGTGCGTAATTGCACCTGACTTGACGACCCTTTGAAAATTACTTGATCACCGACGACAAAATCTGGCCGTACAGATTTGACGGTGAAAGGGTTTCGTCTGAGCGTCTGCTGTGTGCCAAGAGCGGAAGTTTCTACAGCAGCCTGCCTTAGTCAACGGGGAACAAGTCAGAACTTCTGCTAATCACTTTCGCAAACTTAACCGTATAAAATCATGAGGAAATAATGGTTGTATCATCAAGTTATCATTAAATATATATAGGTTAGGTGATATGGCGATGACATCGTAGATATTATCAACAATGAGTTGTAGATGGGTTCTGAACACGGGCACATTAGCATCATCTGCTATGACAAATACAGATTCATTACCTAAGCCGCTCCCATTAAACACCTCATGAGTGATTTCATGATCGCTGAAATCCATTTCGGACCACATGATTTTACCGCTATGCCATGGATATTGATGAAACATATCCATTACCATGCTCAAGTCATCTCCTTCCACAACATCAAAATCTGCCTTGAGCAACTCCTTACATTCTTCAAACAATGTCATGTCCACTTCCTTTGCATCTGTTTATTTCTAGCATAACCGCCCTGGAGGATTGTCTAAAGAACTATGAACTTCCGCTCCTCGCTCAAACCTACCTGTCAACTTAGTAAGGTTTTGTCTGCATTTTTAGTTGGATATGATCAAGAGAAATGCAAATGGGTAGTCAAGTGAATGCAAACACCCAGTTAGGATCCGCTATTCGGAACCGGAACAGAATAGATTGAAATTTATCCAATTATGTGAGGTTTTTAACAGATGGGTGCAAAGTAATATGGGGGCACAAAAGGGGGCATCTTATGTTTTATGATTTATTTAATTCTTTAAATTCAAGTGCTTGTTTTTATTTTCGAGTCCGGCCTTCGCACCATACGATGCAATCAAGTCGCTCAAGGGCGGCTTTTTTTGTATCTGAAATTCGATATCTGCAAAAATTTCCTCGTTTTTTAGCTTGATTCAATCTACATCAACTTATTGATATGGATGCAACTGCGGTTGATCCTGAGCAGCTCCATTGGCATAACGAGAGTTCAGGATGGAATGGCCGGTGTGTGGTCCGGGAGCACCTGTTTGTGTTCTCATCGGTGGATTTATCGGTGGTGCGCTTGCCGCATGGGAAATGGGATATTTTTGGAGGTAATCATGCAACAGCTCAGCACATTATCCCTGGTCGAACATACCGGGCAAACCGAGTTCTCGCAGGCATGTTCAGAGATTTATTTTGACGGTAATCCATCTGGCATAGTGGTACCCGGAAAGGTACTGGAAGCGGCTTTTCGGGTGGATGAGGATCGCTATTTGATCTTTACCACCGATGACGTTCTGTTTGAAGAGTCGCTGACAATTACCCTGATAAGCCGTGAGCAGGGCGTTATTGAGATTGCCCATCTTGGCGGAGAATACGCTTCGGGCGCATTTGAAAATGCCTCCACAGATGAAGAGAGTGTTCATTTTCAGTTTATCGATGATGTCAGATGGACCGTAAAAATTTCTAAGTCACCTCATTTGCGCATTCCTTTCCTGTCTGATCCGCGCGGCGTGAAACGTCTTTCTGGATTAAAATCCTATATGACTTTTTCAACACACCCCGTTTCGGAAAGTGTTAAATGAAAAACAATAAGAGGTGTTAACTCGAAGCGGGGGTGAAATAACTGATTTATCTTGAGAGTCATGCCTTCGGTACCAATGATTGATGAAGAAATTAAGTCGCTCAAGGGCGGCTTTTTTTGTGTCTGAAATCCATTCAACCGAATGTCGTAGCATTCCCCCCCAACACCCACTAGCATTCCCACCATATCCCCTACACCCACCACCCAGGCCACCGCATGTTAACTCGCTCCCTCACCCGTGACTGGCGCATCCCCATCGCAGCACTCCTCACCCTGTCCTTGCTGCTCGTCGCCACCACGCTCTACACCCACTGGCCCGCATTCCTGCAATGGAGTCTCGCCACGCAAATCTCGTTGCACCGTAGGCTGGTGACGTACCTGCTGCAACTCAACAGCCACGATTACACCGGTGGGATATGGTTGTTAGGCGGCGCATTTATTTACGGTGTGCTGCACGCTATCGGGCCGGGGCATGGCAAATTTATCGTCACCACCTATCTCAGCACCAACAAAGAAAGCCAGCTTGCGGCGCGCGTGGTGCCGTTTCTTGGCAGCCTGATGCAGGGCATCTGTGCCATTTTGTTTGTCTATATCCTGGCTGTCGGTTTTAACCTGGCGGCTGGCGATCTCAGTACCAGCCGTTGGTATGTGGAAAAAGTCAGCGCGCTGCTGATTGGCGCGTTGGGTGCGTTTGTTATCTGGCAGACGTTGTACCAGCAGCGACCACGAAAAATAGCCATCAGCACGATCAAACCGCTGCATCAGCACCCGGAACAATGCGGCTGTGGGCATCACGGTGTTGGCGCGGATTTAACCCACGCAGACTGGAAAACCCGCCTCGGCGTGGTACTGGCAATTGGCGCGCGGCCATGCAGCGGTGCGATTATGATTCTGCTGTTTTCCAATACGCTGGGGATTGTCAGTTGGGGGATCGCCGCTGTGATGACGATGTCATTGGGGACGGCACTGTCCATCCTGGGGTTGTCGCTGGCGGTGCGTTATGCGCGCCATCGTACCGTGACCTTCTTCAGTCGTGACAACGAAAACTATCGCTGGTTGATTCCGGCGGTACGGATCGCGGGCGGTGTGATTATCATCCTTTTTGCCACCGTGCTGTTCCTCACCGTTATCCCGGTCAGCGCCAACGGGGATTATATCGCCGCCGGGTGCTAACCAAACTCAGCAAGATCCGTCAGGCCAAACGCGCCACCGCTCAGGCATAGTTAATGGCAAGGAGAATGCCATGCCCGTCAACAAAACTGAGGTTTACCACCAGCGCTTTAACAAGGTGTTTGATTATATCGATCAACACCTTGATGATCCGCTGTTGCTGGAACAACTGAGCGAAGTCGCCCATTTTTCGCCCTACCATTTCCACCGGCAATTTACCGGTTACTGCGGTGTCGCGCCGGGGCGCTACATTCAGTTGATGCGTCTGAAACGTGCGTCATACCGGCTGGCATTCAATCCGTCCGAGAAGATTATCGATATTGCGCTGGATGCAGGCTTTCAGCATGCGGAGTCGTTCAGTCGTGCGTTCAAGCAGATGTTTGCGATGACGCCGAGCGAATTTCGTCAGCAGCCCGCCTGGGTCAGTTGGCACCAGCGTATGCCGCAGTTACAGACCAAACGGAGAGAAACGATGCCGGTCACTATCATCAATTTTCCCGCCACCCAGGTGGCGATGTTGTCACATTATGGCCAGCCCGAACGCATTATGGAGACGGCGGCGCGTTTTATCAGCTGGCGCAAAACTACCGGGTTATCACCGATTGTCAGCAGTCAGACATTTGGCATTGCCCACCATGACCCGGCCAGCACCCCCGCAGAGATATTCCGCTTTGATATCTGCGGCTCGATAACAGCCCCGATCCCGGAAGACAATGCGTTTGGTGTGGTCAATGCGCTTATCCCCGCCGGTCGCTGTGCGCTGCTGCGTCATCATGGTTCGCATGATGCCATTGCCGCAAGCGCGCGCAGGCTTTATAGCGACTGGCTGCCAGCCAACGGTGAGGAGCTGCGAGATTTTCCACTGTTCTTTCATTATCAGAACTTTATTCACGATGTGCCGGAACACCAACTGATCACTGACATCTATCTGCCATTGAAATAGCAGAAACTCCCGACAGCGTTTGCTGGCGGGAGTTTCTCGACACAGCGCGCCCATATCGTGGCAGAATAGCCGCCCGACCCATCAGAATCGTGCAAGAGAGAGACGATATGTCAGATGATATCGAGCAGCGCATCTATGAACTTGTCCGTCGTTATGATGGCGTTTATCTGTTTAAGCAAAAAACGCTGTCGCCGCAGATTGATATCGATAGCGATCTCAATTTTGACGCCGATGAGGCGGCCGCGCTGATGGAGGAGTTTTTCTCCGAGTTCAATGTGGCGCGTGGCACCTTTACTATCGAAACCTACTACCCACCTGAACCATCGCTGGGCGAAATCCTTAATCCTTTTAATAAACGCCAGGTGCCGGTGGTGCCGGATTTCACGTTGGGTATGTTGATTGAATCGGCTAAGGCCAGGCGCTGGTTGTATGAATAATTAGCGTTTCTGATGCACGCCAAACCCGCTTTCCCCTGGCGCAATGTCCTCCCTGAGCGTCAGCGCCGGGATGACATAATCGCCACCATTTTGCCGCCGAAACGCAATCGGTTCGCAGGTCGCTAAGGTATCCAGTCGGGTAGCCAGCGTATCGCACCAGCTGGCGAAACGCGCATCCGCCGCTTTCTGCACCTGATACAACACCACCGGTGGCAGCACGCTAAAGCCCGGATAGAACAACATGCCATGCTGGATGGGGAACAACAGATCGTCGATGGGACCATTGATGCCACGCGGGCTGTAATGTGATTCCCAGCCGCCAGTGGTGACCACCAGCATCGCCCGTTTACCCGCCAGGTTACCTTCACCGTAGCGTTCTCCCCAGCGGCTTTCGTTATGTTCACCCACGCCATAAGCGAAGCCACAGGCATAGACGCGGTCAAACCAGCCTTTCATGATGGCGGGCATGGAGAACCACCACAGTGGGAACTGGAAAATCACCGCATCGGCCCAGCGCAATTTTTCCTGTTCTGCGGTGATATCCGCCGCCTGTTGCTGATGTTCATAGGCGAACCGGGAATCCAGCGAAGCATGAAAATACTCCCCCACCAGCGGAGCCTGCGTATCCGCAGCATCCAGTTGCGCTTTCCAGTTCATGGCATAGAGATCTGACACCTGCACCTGATGCCCGGCGTTTTTTAGCTGCTGTACACTGAAATCTTTTAACGATCCGTTCAGTGAATGGGCTTCCGGGTGAGCGAAGACAATCAATACATTCATGGTGTAATCCTGTGAGAACAAAGTGGATGCAGGCTACGTCATGGCTGGATATAGTAGAAATCAATTGCTGATATCTAAGGTATAGACACGGTGAATATCGGAGCGCTGGATTTAAATCTACTCCTCACACTCGATGTGCTGCTGGCCGAACTGAATGTGACGCGAGCGGCACAGCGCCTCAATCTGTCGCAACCCTCGGTGAGTGCGCAACTGGCGCGGCTGCGCAGCATCTTTAACGATCCGCTGTTGCTGCCTGGACCGCGTGGTATGTTGCCGACGTCACGGGCGGAAGCGCTGCGCGAGCCGCTACGGCTGGCATTGGAGTCGCTGCAACGGGCGATTGCCCCTCCGCAGGCTTTTGAACCTGATAAGGCAAACCTGACCTGGCGTATCGCCGCCACCGATTACATGTCCTCGGCGATCATGCTGCCGGTGATCGGGACGTTGCGGGTCGCAGCACCGGATTGCCGTGTGGCGGTGTTTGGTCTTAATCCGCCGCTGGTGGCGCAGCAACTGGAGAAAGCCGAACTGGATTTGATTTTCCATACTGGCGATCGCGCCCCTGATACGTTGCATCAGCGCAAATTGTTCAGTGAGCGTTACATGCTGGCCGGACGTATTGGTCATCCGCATTTACATCCGGGCCTGACGCTGGATACGTTCTGTCAGCTGGAACATCTCATCGTCTCGCCGGACGGTGGCGGATTCAGCGCCGCCACCGACAGCGCGCTGGCCAGGATCGGACGCGCGCGGCGCGTGGTGTTATCGGTGCCACATTTTCTTTTTATGCTGGAAGTGTTGGCGAGCAGCGACATGGTCGCGGTGCTGCCGGAGCGGCTGGTACGCCGCTCAACGCAATTGCAGGTTATCGAGCCGCCGCTTGATGTGCCGGGCTTTGATATTTTAATGATGTGGCACGAACGTATGCAGCGCGATCCGGCCCATCAGTGGTTAAGGCAACAGATTATGGCCGCAGTGTAACCTCGTACTCTGGCGGATTTTTGGCTGCCATTGCGCCTAATTTCTCGTCGGCAACCTGAAATCCGGGACAGCTCGCCCAAATGTTTTTGCTGCCAATGATATAGACGCGTTTTTGTGCGCGGGTCACCGCGACATTAAGCAGGTTAGGTTTGGCGGAAGCCCATTTAGCGGCTCCCCGGGTACGGGCATCCAGTCCGAGCACGATAATCACATTTTTCTCTTCTTTCCCCTGGAAGGTATGTACCGTTCCCACCCGGTCATCTAACCAGCGTTTAATCCCTTCTACGTGACCAAGTTCGGCACGGAGCAACGATTTCAATTGGTTTTTAACCTGGCGGAAGGGCGAAATGACATACACATCCGGCAGATTGTCATGAGCGTCTAACCATGATGTCACCATTTGCAGCACCCGCTGTCCCTGGGCAGGCACATAGTGTTTTCCCTGAACCTCGCCGCCAATGTCCAGCCAGCGACTGGCTCCCCAAACGCTACTGTCCCTGGGCCAGCGTTGATCGCGGCCATGCAGCATTTTGTTGTTATACGCAATGGCATTCGCAATGCTAAACATCGGTTCATCGCAACGTCGATGGACACGTAACGGGCTGCCAAGCCAGTTATTCTTCGCGATTTGCGCAGTACCATAAGGGTTGACGCGGTCAGCCAGATTTTGCACCGATTGGGTGGTTGGCGACCATTCAAGCCACTCAGCGCCAAAGGCGCGTTCGGCGAGGGTTTCGACAAATGCCGGCGGGATAGTAAACACGGGCTCGATTTGCAGTGGATCGCCAACCACCACGGCCCGTCTGGCTCGCCACAGCGCACCAGCGGCCTGTTGTGGCGTTGCCTGTCCTGCTTCATCAATAAATAGCCAGCCAATCTCTGCGAAGCTGAAATGTTTAAACTGTCGATGGACCGAAGCAAAGGTGGATGACACCACCGGCACAATCATAAATAACAGCTGCCAGAGCGCCAGGCTTGCTCGTCGATCGGTGATGCTGCCATTGATTGCATCACTTAACGAGAACAAAACCTCTTTTAAATTGCACTTACGGTAAGACGCTTTCAGCCAGGCCTGATGCAGGTCCAGTGCGCATGCCATCAACTGACTGCGCGCGGCATTTAACGCTGCACCCTGACCAAACGCGCTGCGCTGCACCTGTTCCGCTTCGATATCGGTATCCGCGCCAGCAAACATCACATCCGGGTACTGCCGCTGTAGCTCGTCGCAATGCTGCTGCGCGGCTTCCAGTTCTGCAAGCAGCTGTTTTGCCCGTTGTTCTTCAAGATTTAGCGTTGCCTGCGTGGCGACCAGGCGACGATGTAATCCCGCACAAATGGCTTTTTCCCGACAAATTTTTTCAATACGTAATGTCCACCAGCCAGGAATACGTAAAGCGCGTTTAGCGATGACGGCCTGAAGTTGGTAAAGACGCAGGTTTAATTTTTCCCGCTTGCGCAGCTGTTGCTGGTGGGCGTTGCGCCGATCATTTTGTGTTTCAAGCAACTGAAGATCGCGCAAAATATCCTGATAGTGCTTTTCGGCATGCTTAAAGGCGAGCTTCGCTTCTGCGAAGGTTGTTATATTGGCACCATTGATGGCAGAGAAAAGATTGCGATATTCATCTGCTGGCGCCGGGGCAATGGCGGATTTATGGCTCTGCGTAAAAGCCCGCTCCTTAAATTGTTCGCGATTTTTCTGTTTCCCCAACGCGACCGCGATAAGTCCCCAGCAATCTTCTTCCGCTGACAGCGGATCAATGGCAAATGTTTTGCCTTGTTGCTTTTCGCCTGGGGTGAGATGGCGCGAGGTTGCTGCAACTTTACGTGCTGAGGGTTTTAAATAATCAACCTCTTTCCAGTCATCGCCGAGACTTTTAATTTGTGGCAGCTCGCGTGAGATATTTTCTACCGCGGTATTGTTACTTGAAACCACTACCATCTCGAAGCCGGTAAGTTCATCACGCAGGCAGGGAATCATGCGGGTTTCATTATTTACCCTTAACGGGATGCTAGAGGAAAAGGCATCTTCAACCTGGTGGAGATTCACCAGCATGCCAGCGCGTTTCACCAGATTATTGGCAATCACATCACGTAATAAAGTGGTTTTCCCGGTGCCCGGCGGCCCATTAACGGAAAAAAGCCCGGTTTCCGTCAGTTCATCTGCAAGCGTATTAATGGCAAATTGCTGCATCAGACTCATATTGTGCTGAGCATCGGACAGCCAGCGTCCGGGAGGCAGTTTATTTAACCGCAGATGATCAACCAGCAGCGCTCGCCCTTCCGGTAACAGCAAATCCGCTTTTCGCTGGCGATCACCCGTCAGATAGCGACCCAAAGGTGAGGCCGCATTCAGCCCATGCTGGCGGATATATGTCATCGCCTGCTCAATATCACGCAGATAAAAACTGTTCAGAATGCTGATGTCACCTGAGCGATCCTCTGCGGATAAGGCATGATGACTGCCGGTTATCAGGGCTTGTTGCGTTATTTGGCTCAGTTCCGGCAGGCGTTGGGGATCGATTGTTTCCCCAGGTTGTTGCTGATTCCTCACTTCTCTTAATTTAATAAATAATGCAGGAACCTGGATCTGCGGCTGGAAAGATGTCCACTCGGCCATTGCCTGCAAAAACTCGATAATCTCAAAGGTCGTCAGAACTTTAGGTAAGTTGTGTTGCTGCTTAATATTATTCGCAACGGTAATAATACTTTTAAAGCGGTCGTGAAGTTTTTTCGTGCTCAGTTCATAGTTTTCAAACCGCAGATTATCCAGTCTGCCTTTTTTTAATTGTCCTAATGCCCAGGTCACGGTGGAAAATTCAAAGCTATCGCTGTCTATAACGCCATGCGGATCAACCACACATTTTATCGAGCAAGTACGCCCGTCATCGCCAATCTTTTCAACATCAATATCGCTGATTGTCGGAAAGGATTGCTGTGCTTGTTGGAATATTTCCTGACGATCAAAAATACCGAAAAAAAGCTCATAGCGATATTTTTTAGTGGGAGAGTAGCGGTGGCCAGCCCGCCTCACTTGCTCAGGATTGATCCACGGGAGGATAGTCAGCGATTGCAGGGCTTCCATCTCAATTTGCAACACGCCATCGGCATTATCTTCAAGATCTTTAATATCTGTCGATTCGAAGAATTCAATTTTGTGCCAATACTCGAGAATATGAATGGCCTGGTGCGTTGCGGAATTTGAGTTATGGCTGTCCATGTTAAGTTGCAGTCCTTATGGAAAAGTACGCAGTTTTGGACATACTACTGCGTTGAATGATACTTGTTCAATGATTAGCAACGTTGCTTAATTTTCTGCGGATTTAGTCGGAAATTCGAAGACGTTCTCATGGCTATGATTGGACCCATCTTATATTGCTAAAAATTCACTTCTCCCGGCCTGAAAAACTGCGCACACTATCCACCTTTATCATTATGGAGAGATGGTATGACATCCCGAAACCTGCTGGCGATCGCGCTGTTTGCCAGCATGGCCGCGCCGCTGTGGGCTGATGACAGCGGTATTTCCTTCAGCCATAAAGACTGGGAGCTGGCGTGTGATAACACCCTGACCTGTCGGGCGGCAGGCTACAGCACCGAAGAGGGGGCGGGCGGTTCGGTACTGCTGACACGCCAGGCCGGGGCAAATACCCCGGTAAGTGGCGAGGTAGTGCTGGCAGATGCAATGGAGGATGAGCCGAAACCCGTGGCGATGCTGTCGTTATGGATCGATGACAACTCACTGGGTGAGTTGCAGAAAGCCGATAACGACGAATGGCGTTTAACGGAGGCCCAGACACAGGCGGTGATCCGCGCAGTGAAAGGCAACGGCACGGTCGAGTTTCGTGGTGGAGAAGAACCGTTTGAACTGTCGGATAATGGCGCCTTTGCGACCTTGCTAAAAATGGATGATGCGCAGGGACGTCCCGGCACGCCAGGAGCGCTGGTCAGAAAAGGCGATAAGCCGGAAAGTAGCGTGTTGGTCGCGGTTGCTGCGCCGGTGATTCAGCAGGTTAAAGTGATGCAAGCCCAGCCGCGCGCGCTCACTGCCCAGGAGTTGTCATCGGTTAAACCGCAATTGATTGACTCGCTGACCGATGATGACAGCTGCGATAATTTGCAACCGTCCGATGACCAGCCAGAAGAGGGGGCTGAGCCAATCACCCTGACGCCCGTGGATAAAACGCATGTGCTGATCTCCGCACTGTGCTGGCGCGGTGCCTACAACGAAGGCTATGGCTTTTGGTTGATGGACAAGCGATTACAGCAAAAACCCGAACTGATTACCGATTCCGCCTCTGACTACCACGACGGCGTGATTTCGCTGGCGCAGAAGGGGCGGGGCATCGGTGATTGCTGGAGTACTGCCGCCTGGGTGTGGGATGGCAAAGACTTCCAGCAAACCAGCGAGGCCACCACGGGCATGTGTCGTGCTATCCGGGCGGGTGGCCCTTGGCAATTGCCCACGCTGGTGACCAATGTGAAGCCAGCGCAATGAGATGGTTTTGCCTGATGCGCGATAAATCGCGCCGCTTGTATCTTGAAGTTGTAACTGGTTAGCTACCCGTTACACGAAACGGAGGCAGCTTGTCGCGCCGCTTAAGACTCGATCTTGTGTCGTAGCTTAAAGCCCTCCGTTTCTCCTTTCACGCCAGCATCTACTCTGAACGGTAACCAGAAGCTCTGACTTCGTATGTACAAGGCAAGATGGCGTGATGGTTCATGTGAAAGGGAGCTGTCTTATGATTTATCTCGGTATTGATGTCAGTAAAAACAAACTCGACCTCTGCCTGTTGCCCGGCAACGGGAAAAAGAAAACCAAAACCCTCAAAAATCATCCCGACGCCGACCGGGAGATAAATGACTGGTTAATCAGGCAAAAATGCCATCCTGAACAGGTGATGGTGGTGCTCGAAGCGACCGGCATTTATCACGAAAACGTCGCCTTTGGTCTTCATGAAAATACCCCCGTCACAGTCTGCATCAGCAATCCTCAGCGGGTCAGGGAGTTCGCCCGTGGAATGGCTATCCTGACTAAAAACGACTCCGTTGATGCTTACATCCTGGCCCGTTATGGCGAGCTGAAACAGCCTGATGCCTGGGTGCCCCCCTCCCCGGAGGTCCGTAAACTTCGGGAGCTGGTGCGTCTGCGGGACTCACTTCAGGCTGATGTCCAGCGGGCGGAGAACCGACTGGAAAAGGCCCATTCAACCCGCACAGCGCCTGAAATCATTGACTCGCTGGAGAGAACCCTGAAAGCCCACAGGGACGAGCTGAAGCGTATTGAAGCGCTCATCTCAGACCACACAGATAATCATCCGGGTCTGAAGGAAGACCGTGAGCTGCTGGAATCGATAAAAGGAATAGGCAGCGTGGTGGGCACGACAATGCTGTCGGTGCTGCGCTCGTGTCCGTTCCGGAGTGCTTCACAGGTCGCTGCGTGGCTGGGTGTGGTACCGGTGGAAAAAACGTCCGGTAGCTCAGTCAGGGGGCGTGCACGGATGTCAAAAACAGGCCCGGCAGACGTAAGGGCGAAACTGTATATGGCGGCGATTGTAGCGATCAGGTGGAATGCCCCGGCGAAGGCGCTGTACCAGAGGCTAATCGCGAAGGGCAAAGCCAGCAAGGCTGCGCTTGGAGCGGTGATGCGCAAGCTGGTTCATCAGTGCTTCGGGGTGCTGAAAACGCGGATGAAGTGGGATGAAAATTACGCAGCTACCGCTTGACGTTCAAGACGGTAGCTACGCCAGGTATTATTTCATGCAGCACTGCTTATATTTTTTGCCGCTGCCGCACGGACAGGGATCGTTACGTCCAATCTTCTCACCGGCAAAATAGGGCACCTGGGGGGCTGGCTCAGGCTGTGACAGGCGCTGCTCCTGCCAGTAATCATGTAGCTGCAAGGCCGCCGGGCGAATCGCTGCGATACTGGCTTCAAACTCTTCCGGGGTGAAGCCGTCCAGTTGGGCAAAATTTTCTTCGCTGCCGTGTAAGGCAATGGCGTCGAGTGCCGGTTGCTGGGCTTCCGGCAGGGCTGACCAGTCATCCTGTGCCACGCCGCGCATATAGCCAAAACACCACTCTTCCACCACGGTAAACTCCTGACCTTCCATCTCACGAGTGCCGAACAGCGGATCAAACTGGTCCGGGAACTCGCTCAGGCGCTCGGCGATATCGTTCATATGCTGGAAGGTCAGGGTCATAAAGCGATCCATTTCACGTTCGCTCGACCATTTCGGGATGTATTTCTGGCCGCCCCACATCGCCACCAGCCACTCGCTTGGTTCGATATCATTGGGGCCGGAAAGCAGCGCAGTCAGCATGCCATCCAGTTCAGCAACATCCACCACGGAGTGCTCAGTGCCGTATTTCTCCAGCATCTCTTCAAGCCAGTTCAGCTCTTTTTCGGTTAACGGGCCGTGGTTCATACGGTATCTCCTGCGATCGGTGCTCATTGACGGGCACGTTGCCCGACGTCGATAACGCGCGATTATAGCGGGAAGCGGAGGGATTCAGCCATCAATTGCCACTTTTCAGCTATCCATTGCTGAACCTTTCCTAAAAATCATTTCCCATAACATATTTCGCAACATTATTGGCTCTGATTCGCGACCAATGTCAGCGTAAACACTGAACTTGCTGCATTAAGGACGCAAATATCATGAGTGTTGGCACTTTGCCGGTACTGGACTTAGGGCTGCTGGAGTTACCCGGCGCTGCGCAGGCAGAACATCTCACTGAGTTACGCGAAACGGCACGCGATGTCGGTTTCTTTTACCTGGTGAATCACGGCGTCAATGCGCAGCTGCTGCAAAATGTTCAGAGTATCACCCGCGCTTTCTTCGCCCTGCCAGAGGCGGAAAAACAGCGGGTGTCGATGATCCATTCACCCCATTTTCGCGGTTACAACCGTGCCGGGGTGGAATATACCCGCGAGCAACGTGATCAGCGTGAACAGTTTGATATCGGTGCTGAGCGTGTCGCGTTAACGCTACAACCTGGCGATCCGGCATGGAAGCGATTGCAGGGACCCAATCTGTGGCCGGAGGCATTGCCGCAGTTGCGTCCGGTGATCCATGCATGGCAGCAGGAGATGACCGGTGTGGCGCTGCGCCTGCTGCGTGCATTTGCCCGCTCGCTGTCTCTGCCTGCTAATGCCTTTGATGCCCTCTACGGCACCCATCCAAACGAACATGTGAAGCTGATTCGCTACCCTGGGCAGGCGGCACATGAGAGCCAGCAGGGTGTCGGGGCGCATAAGGATTCCGGCTTTCTCACCTTTTTGTTGCAGGACGAACAGCGGGGATTGCAGGTAGAGGTCACGCCGGGCAATTGGGTTGATGCGTTACCGAAACCTGGCGCTTTCGTGGTGAATATTGGCGAACTGTTGGAGCTGGCGACCAATGGCTATTTGCGTGCCACCGTGCATCGTGTGGTTTCGCCTCCGGCACGTAAAGAACGCATTTCCATCGCTTTTTTTCTTGGCGCGCAACTGGACGCACAGGTGCCGCTCTATCAATTGCCGGCATCGCTGGCGGCCGAGGCGACGGGGCCAACCAGCGATCCGGCAAATCCACTGATTCGTGACGTTGGCTGGAATTACCTGAAAGGACGTTTGCGATCCCATCGTGACGTGGCTCTGCGTTACTACACCGATGCACTCAATACCGTTAAATCATAAGAAAAGGGAAACTCATGGACAAAAAAGTGATAGCAGCACTGGCTTTATTTTCTCTGGCGAGCAGTTACGCTTCCGCGGCCGCACTGCGTGTGGCTGCCGATCCGGTACCGCACAGCGAAATTCTCAATCAAATCAAGCAAACCGATAAAAAGCTCGATTTGCAGGTAATTGAACTGAACGGCAACCTGAATGCCAACGAGCTGCTGGCGCGGGGGGATGTTGATGCTAACTATTTCCAACATGTGCCGTACCTGCGTGACCAGGAAAAGGCGCTGGGCGAGAAGTTCGCCGTGGTGGCAACGGTCCATATCGAGCCATTGGGGATTTATTCGCACAAAATCAAATCCTTGAAAGATGTGCCTCAGGGGGCGCAGGTAGCGGTACCCAACAACGTGACCAATTTGAGTCGTGCGTTGTATCTGTTGCAGGCTAACGGGTTAATCAAACTAAAAAGTGGCAGTGCCGGTTCGTTGGTCACCACCGCGGATATCAGCGATAACCCGCATCAGTTGAAAATTATTGAAATCGAAGCACCGCAACTGCCTCGCGCGCTGGATGATGCCACGCTGGCGATTATTAACGGTAACTATGCGTTGCAGGCAGGTCTGGTACCGTCAAAGGATGCGCTGGGACTGGAGCAGGCGAAAGACAACCCGTATGCCAATGTGTTGGTTACAACACCGAAGCTGGCACACGACCCACGTATTCTGGAACTGGCGAAAGATCTTGAGTCAAAGCAAACTGCTGAATTTATTAACCAGCAGTACAAAGGTTCGGTGATCCCGGTGCACCAATAATTCCTGCCACCACCCGTATCTGGCGGGTGGTGTTCCCCTCCATCTGTGTTATATTTCGCCGGATATTTCACGGTCTGTTTTGTTCTAATTTATTGATTTAACTTAAATCAACTGTGGTTCCTTTCTGACATCCGGGGTTTTGTGATGCAACATGGCATCGTCACCTGTTGCTTGCGTCTGTTAACGGTGGCAACGGCGGTTTTTTTGCTCAGTAGCTGTGGCACGCTCTCGCAGACATCGGCCCCGGTCAGTGACAATATTTACCTTTCGCATGCGTCATTCGAGGATAATGTCGATGACATGGTGCGGCATTACATGCAGCAAAAGCAGGTCTCCGGCATCAGCATCGCCATTATCCATCAGCGTGGTGAACCCCAGTTTTACAGCTATGGCGTCACTGATGCTGTGCATCGTTATCCCATCACACCGGATACCTTGTTTGCGCTGGGATCGCTGAGCAAAGGGATCACCGCAGAGGTGATTATCCAGTTAGTCAATCGTGGCGAGCTGCACTGGACGGATACCCTGGCGACGTTGCTGCCCACGGCTGTGCCACTCAGCGCTGATGCCAGGCGCATAACCTTGCTACAACTGGTGACGCACACCTCGGGCCTGCCACGTCAGGACATGGATTTGTCGATGTTTATCAAATTCATGCGCTACCTCTCCAGCGGCGAGAATTTTTACGGCAATTTAGATAGCGATGAGGTGCTGGACTATCTGGCGGATTTCCGTGCACCAGGCAATCCACAGGCACAATATTCCAACCTGGGTTACGCCCTGCTTGGCTATATCCTGCAATATCACTTTCATCAGAGCATCGAAGTCCTGGCCCAACATAATGTATTTATTCCGCTGGGCATGACCAGCACCAGCTTTGCTGCCTCTCATCTACACAATTTCCCTTACCGTGCGTTGGGCCATGCTGGCGATCAGCCAAAGTTGATTCCGCGAGGTCAACTGACACCTGACTGGCAATTTCGTCACAATATGGTGGCCGCGGCGAGCCTGTACAGCAACGCGCGGGATCTCATCCGCTATCTCGGTGCGCATCTCAGCGCCACGCCTGATGAGGCCATTAATCAGGCTTTTGCCCAGGTCGGGCAGGGCTATCAGCAGCACGGTAATCAGTCACAAAATATTGCCTGGGTTACCGACAGCTACGGCGATCAGCGCATTACCTGGCAGGTAGGCTATATTGGCGGTTACTCCAGCTTTATCGGGTTTGATCAGGCCAACGGCAATGCCATCGTGGTGCTGCAAAACGCGTTTAACTGGAGTAATTACCTTGGCATTGCGTTATTGAGGGATTTGGTGCGGCAGTAACACGGTTGCTTGCAATTAAGCCTTGCAGAATTGCGTGGCGGCTGTTGTATGCTGTCCGGCGAAATTTGACGCGCAGGACACGGTGCAAAGCGCACCGGGGAACCTTCTGCGTGCCGCAATTGTCAGTAAATTGAACATTGAATAATTAACCAGAGTGGACATCACCATGCGCAGGACTCACGCCGTACTTCTTTCTGCAGGACTTTTTCTGGGCTCGTTAACCCTGACGCCCGCCGCGCTGGCCGAAGGCGAGCAAACTGATAACGTGCCACCGCCGCCGCAGGTTGAGCAAACCGCGCCAGACGCACAGGCCCAGGCACCGGTAGTGGCAACCCCGGCGCAACCGCAGGATAACGCCGCACAGCCTGTCGCACCGAATAACTACGATCTCACCACTATCGTGATTGATTACAAAGAATATAAAGTCGGCGATGTGGTGCCGGATGAGTATCGCGGTAAATCCTACATCATTAGCGAATGGCAGCCGCGTCACCTGCCAGCACCGCAGGAAGATACCCATTGGGCATATATCAACGCTAACTACATCCTGATCACCAATGACACCGGTAAAATCGTGATGGCGAAATCCGGTGACATCTTCTTTAAAGGCTAGCGATTAATCAGGCGCGCCAACTGCGCCACCGCATTGCTGATTTGACTGGTGCTGGTATTACCGTATCCCAGCACCAGTCCTTGCTGTTTGTGCTCTCCCAGATAAAACCCTGACAGTGCGCCGGGCGCGCAACCGGACTGGATCAGTTGGTCTGCCAACGCGATATCCTGTATTGCGGGTGGGAGCTGTAATACCAAATGCATGCCACATTCCCCACCGAGCAATGAAACCTTTTCACCCAATTGTTGGATGAGTGCGTTGCGCAATGCGGTCTGACGTTGTCGGTACAGGCGACGCATTTTGCTCAGATGACGACTGAAATCGCCATTGCGGAGAAAAGCCGCCAGCGCCTGCTGCTCCAGGCGATTACCGCCGCGCAGCACTTCATGCAGCGCCGGGCGCAGACGCGGTAACAACTGGGGCGGCAGCACCATAAAACCCAGACGCAATGCAGGAAACAGGGTTTTGCTGAATGAACCCACGTAAATCACCGGGGCGTGCTGCGCCATCCCCTGCATTGCCGCGATGGGTTCGCCGCTGTAACGAAAATCACTGTCGTAGTCATCTTCAATAATCCACGCCTGATGCTCCCGCGCCGCCGCCAGTAACGCCAGACGGCGTGGCGCACTCATCACCACGCCAGTGGGATACTGATGGGTCGGTGTGGTGTAAATCAACCTTGGTGGACGTTGTTGCCAGTCTTGCGGCTGCGGTGCCAGCCCGTGAGTGTCTACAGCGACAGGCTCGATGTGCAGATCTCCCGTGCGCATCGCGGCTTTCGCCCCGCGATAGCCCGGTTCTTCCACCCAACCGATGTCACCCGGATTGCTGAGGAGCAACACACATAATGACAGCGCCTGTTGTGCGCCTTCGGTGATGACAATTTGCTCCGGGGTGCAGCGTACTCCGCGTGCCAGAGCAAGATGTTGGGCCAACGCTTCACGTAATGCACTTTCCCCAAGCGGATCGCCATAGCCCAGCAACTGGTGAGGCTGATGTTGCATCACGCGATTAAATACGCGTCGCCACTGGGCGAGTGGGAAATGCGACAGCGCCGGCACGCCTGGCCTCAGCGCCATTTCCTGACTGAACGGACGGTGTGATGAATTTAACTGGGCCACGCGAGTTGCCAGCCGTGGCTCGCTGTCATGTCCTGCCATAGCAGCAGGGGCGGGGAGCTGTGCAACCGGCGTGACGCGGCTACCCTGGCGATCGCTCACCAGAAAACCTTCAGCCTGTAGCTGTGTCCAGACGGCGATCACCGTATTACGTGAAACCTGAAGTTCAAGTGCCAACTGGCGCGTGGCGGGCAGTCGGGTGCCTGCGGGGAGTTTGCCAGCCAGAATCGCCTGCCGGATACGCTGGAACAGCTGCTGCTGTAGCGTCAAAGGGTGATGGCTTGCCAGCGGTGCCGTTAGCAGGGTGCTGAGGTCGAAGTCGTTCATGCCGTGCTCGCGTGGATCTAACAATAAGCATGATTGTGGCGCTTTTTACAGAGCCAGCAAAGTGGCAAATTACCTCTACCCAATCCAACGACAGGGAAACACGATGTCTCAGAACACCAATGCCTGGGGGCAACCCGTGGGGTTTGCATTACCTGACTGGCAACCGCGTCCACGACCGGAATTTATCCCCTTTACCGGCGACTATTGCTTCCTCGAACCGCTCAGTGCGGAACGTCATGGTCGCGAACTCTATGCTGCCTATGCGCTGGCGGAAGATGGCCGGGACTGGACCTATATGTTTGCGCAACCCTTCAAGGATGAAGCGGCCTATCTGGCGTATGCGCGTCAGATTGAGAATGGGCCAGATCCCATGCATTTCGCGGTGATTGATAAAGAAAGTCGGCGTGCTGTCGGAACGCTGGCGTTGATGCGCATCGAACCTACGCATGGCGTGATGGAGATTGGGCATGTGGCGTTTTCTCCGCTTTTAAAGCAAACGCGTATGGCAACCGAGGCCCATTATCTCCTGATGCGCTATGCCTTCGAACAACTTGGCTACCGCCGCTACGAGTGGAAATGTGACAGCTGCAATCAGCCATCACGTAATGCGGCACTGCGACTGGGGTTCCAGTTGGAAGGGATTTTCCGTCAGGCCATTGTCTATAAAGGCCGCAGCCGTGATACCTGCTGGTTTTCGATTATTGATAGCGAATGGCCGCAGGTGAAACTGGGCTTTGAACGTTGGTTGTCAGCGGATAACTTCGACGCCGGGGGAAGGCAGCGCAACCGACTGGAAGCGCTGCGTCAGGGTTAAGTGAGAAAGATATATTTGCTGGCGGCAAGCACGATGGCGCAGGTTGCTGCCATCATGACCCGCTTCAGCCATTGCAGCTCTTTCTTCATCCCGACAATGTCGAGATTCATGCCACTGATACGGGAATCCGTGTGATCAAAACGCGCTTCAAGTTTTTCGAAGCGCTTATCAACCTGGTCGAAACGTTGATCAACTTGTGCAAAGCGCTGATTGACGTTCTTCTCAAACTGGTCAACCCGATCTTCAAGGCGGTCAACGCGTGTCTGGAGCGCTTGTTGTCCTTTTACCACCCCTTCCATCGCCTGGGATAAATCGGCTTTAGTCAGTGAATGTTCCTGCTGCATTTCGGCGAAGATCTCGACCAGCACTTCTGCCTGGCGTTCGTCCACACCTGCCTGCTGCAACGATTTGTACGCTTTATGGGTATTCATCATCGTCAGTATCATCCCTGTTCTCCCTGAATGGTTTTCTCCTGGGGAGAAACCTATCTGGGATGTGATAGTTGCGCCATGTGACAGTATGTATTTTGCGCGCTATCTCGAAAAAAATCAATTAGGACAACGAGTAACGAGATTTTCAGGGGCAGGCCGCCTGTGCCGTGGCACAGGCGGGTGGGGGATTAATTATGTGCGTATTTACCGCTAATTTTTTTGCCGGAAGTTGGGGTTTCATCCTCTTCATCGGTGATGGCGGGCACGGACAGGCTGGCTTTTACTCCCCAAAAGTAGCAGACCAGTGAAGCAACGATGGCGAGGATCATATCCAGTGGCGCACCAATCACACCGCTGCCGCCATAGGTGCCGAGCATGGAAATCACCATTACGGCGATGTAGTAGGCCAGTAGCCACCATGCGCACTGCAAATCCTGACGGAACTGGCTGTTTTTCTTGCCAAAAATGGCATAGCCAATCCAGGCGACGATCAGGATCGGGATGAGGATCTCATTCACTGACCAGCCACTCCAGTAGATCAGCAGAGTACTGGCAACAAAGGCCAGAGGACTGAGGATCGCGGCAATCGGTAAACGGAACGGGCGCTGCATATCTGGCAAGTGGTTACGGAACGCGCCCAGGGTAATTGGACCGGGCATATAGGTAAACACCGTTGCGGAGGTCACTGCACCAATCAAGCCACCCCATACCTGAAACTCTGATGGCAGCGTCCAGACGATCGCCAGTAGCAGTGACAGCCACAACGCGCCACGAGGCACACCAGATTTCGCATCCACTTCACCAAACACCTTGAACAGATGGCCGTTGCGCGCCCACGCGAAAAGTACGCGTGCGGCCCCAGCCAGATAGATGTTACCGGTCCCGGCCGGTGAAATGACGGCGTCGATCAAGATCAGGTTAATTAACCAGGTAAGACCAAGGCTGCGTGCCAGGTCAGCATAGGGAGACTGGAATACCTGCTTCAGACCAGCCCAGCCGTGTTGCGACAGTAAATCTGTCGGCACTGCACCCATAAAGGCGTATTGCAGTGCCAGATAAATAACGAAACTGACGGCGATAGCGATACCAATCGCCAGCGGCACGTTGCGCTGTGGGTTTTTGGCTTCGCTGGCAAAATCCACCGCCTGACGAAAACCGAGGTAGGCAAACACGATCCCTGCGCCGGTCAGTGAACTGAACACGCCATGAGCACCACCCGGAGGTGCCGGTGGCACCTCAAGATTTGGCGCATGGAAGTAGAGCAGCAGGGTGACAATGGTCAGCAGCGGCACGATAAATTTGAAGGTGGTGACAATGGTGTTAACGCGGCCAAAGAAACTGACGCTCCAGTAGTTAAGCAGGAAAAACACCACCAGCAGCCCAATCTGCACGGCAAAACCCAGTCCGGTCGGGCTGCCATCAGCATGTCCCAGCGCAGGCCACCAATAAATGGCGTACTGACGCACGGCTTCAACCTCCACCCCGGCCGTGCTGGTGTAGGCGAGCAGTGAACTCACGCCAATAACAAAACCGACGATATTGCCGTGTGAATAGTTGGGATAGCGCACAAAGCCGCCCGCGCGCGGCAGCGCCGATGAAAGCTCGGCATACACCAGGCCAATCAGCAGCACGATCACTGCTCCTAATACCCACGCCCAGCCAGTATGGCTGCCCGCATAGCCGGAGCTGTTGAGTGCGGCATATAACCAGCCCGACCCAATCATCGATCCAATGCCAAGTAACGACAGATCGACCAGCCCTAATTTCTGTTTTAGCCCACTTGACGCCATAACATGCCCCTGTCTGATTATTAGATGTTGTGAGAGGGGAATAAAGCATATTGCGTGCCAGTAATATTTTACGGACGTGAAGGTTTAGCGATGAAATAAATATTCTGGCATCACCTGGAGAATGGGCGGTTTAGGTAAATGCCTGACATGGAAATAGGGGATTCAATATATTCGGGAACTATCTGAACCTATGGATTCGCGGTGCAGGACGCACCGCGATGATCCGAAATATACATTATGCATGTAGTTGAAACATTATGTCATCCCTGCAACAGGAATGACATAATTCCCGTTAACCCTGCGGTTGTGGAATAATTTTAATATCCACCATGCCAATACCTAATTTACGAGGGTCCTGGCCGATGATATTTCCCACATTGGAGAGCTGAGGTTCCGGCGGGGCAATAATTAAATTATGGCTGCCGCCAGGATTGGTGAAATGCAGCGTGGTGGTCGATACATCGTCACCCAAGGTTAATTCCTGCTGCTGATCGCCAACGCGAACCGGAATTGGCCGATGCGCATTGGGGCCAAATGCACGGGCGGTGATCACCACATCAAAACTTCCCGGCAGCGGATCGACATATTCGATGTTCACTTCCGGTGCCAGATTGGCGTTGGACCAGCGTCCCCACAGCTCCGGGCGTGAAATACCGGTAAAGCTTTTCACGCTTTGCGGTGCACCGGGCACGTTGAGCATAAAGCTGTCAGCGCTATAGCGAATGGCGTTGTCTTCAATACGGATCTGCTGCTCATTGTGCTGATATTGCGCATCGCTGAGGGTGGTTAGCGGGAAGATCGCTTTTCCCTTCCACACCGGTTTATCAATACGCGTAACCGTTGGCTGACCGCCCATCTGCCCCATTGCGAGACAGAGGTCGCTGGAAAGTGCCAGATCAGGCTGCCACAGGCGCGCCATCTTAAAGCAGCGATCCACCCAGACGAACTTCTCCGCAGCGGTAAAGTCTGCCAGTTGATAACGCAGCGGCGCGGAATACTCACCTTCCGGCAGCGGTTCCACGCGTTTGTCGCCCACGCGGAACAGAATCGGCAGCTTGAAGGTGGTACCTGAGAAGCTGAAAGTGTTCTTCTGCTGGTCGATGGTGAAGGCATCGAGCTTGCTGGGGAAATTCCACAGCTGGATGATATCCGGTTTCCATGTCAACACCTTCTGCGTCATGTTATCAAACTGCGCGGAAAGCGAAGGGGAGCTAAGGCCGCTGCGGCCAAGGCCAATGGCTTTATCGCCACCGAGAATATCCAACACGGTGGCACCGTTATCCAGCGTGCTGCGCTTGCCATCCAGCACCTTCGCTTCAGGCTGATCGCCACGGATCACCATAAACAGGTCATGGCGTGGTTGCTGGATCAGATATTGATGCGCGGTGTTATTCATCGCCAGGTGATCGGACGTCACCACAATGATGGTGTTTTTAAACCACGGCGAGGCTTTAATACGTTCAATCAGTCGCGCCACATGTTCCTGGGAGCAGGCCACCGCACTGAATGACTGATTTGGTTTGCCATCATAGCTATAGCTTTTATGTTGGCAGGTACGGGAAATAAAACCGTCCGGGTGGTGGGTATCGACGGTGAGGGTAAAGAGCGCAAAGCGTTTCTGCTGCCGCGACAGTTCCTCATACTTCTTAAACACTTCATCCATCACGGTATCATCGTAATAACCCCAGTTGTTGCGATAGTCAGGGTCAGCCACGCGATCTTTCAGTTCCTGCGCACCGTACATATGTGCCGGGTCAAAACCATGCGATTTCAGGAAGGTGTCTTTACCGGCAAAGCGCAGGTCGGCACCCTGAATAAACCAGTTCTCGTAGCCGGAATTCTTCAGGATATCGCCGAGACAGATATTTTGTGGGAAGAAGCTGGACAGTGCGGCCGACGCATTGTCCTGGAACGGAGCAAACAGCGGAATCCCGCATTGTGAGCCGACCATACCGGCGATGGTGTAATCCGTGCCGGGCAGTTGTTCGGTGTTGCTGAAATCCAGGCTTTGATCTTTTTCACGACTCAGCTCGGGCGCCAGGCCGGGGAACGTTTTTTCGTTAAAGTAGGTTCGCTCCAGACTTTCGCCATAGATATAGACCAGATTGAGCTTTGGCTCGCTAATCACCGATTTGGGCGTCTTGTAGTAAGTCTCGAAATCGGAATCCGCCAGTCGATTATGGGAAGCAATTAAATCTTTCACCTGACGAAATGCCGGGGTGGTTTGCACTGAACCCGCAGCACAGGCGATAGCCAGCAGGCTCCAGCCAAGATGGTGTTTCTGTTTGCGACGACGTAGCAGCCATGTGAGCAGACAGAACAGGAGAAATAAGGCAATGATGATACCGATCGCCGGCACCACGTATTTGCTGACACCCGCACCGGTCAGGCTGTTAGTCAGGGTATAGAGCACCGCGTCATTAATCCCGTCGCCAGTAAAATAGTTGCTGGCAAACAGCGTGATGTTGAGCACGATGAACAGGGTAAGAAGAAGCAAAATCACACCAAACCAGAACTTATTACGTCCGGCTTTGTGGGAATAGACTGCAATCGCAGCTAAAAAAAGTACAACCGATAATACTTCGGACAAGGTCGGATCCTCAGGCTGATTGAATACGCAATCCGTGCGTAACCACCCTCTTTGGGGGTTTTTGCGTCAATCTATATTGGCTGTCACATGTCTGCAACACGACCAGTCAGATTTGTGCGGCTGATTTGACTTTGTTTAAAGCGGGTTTAGGCAGGCTATGGTTTGCACTGGCAGCAATCAAACATCGCTGCCAGATAAGGGGGAAGAGAAGAGGATCAGAGTTTGCCGGTCAGGTACTGCGCTTCGCCATCGGCAAAGCTCCAGTCACCTTTATTATTGGTAATAAAACTGATCATCAGGTCATTGCCCTGCACGCCACAGTTTTCCTGTAACTCGCGTGCTAACTCTGCCATGAAGAGCGTTTTCTGTTCTTCACTTCTCGGGCTGGTGTAGACCCGTACCATCACCAGATTGTCACTGCGCTCAAAACCGAGGCCGGTATCCTGAAAAACCATCTGGTATCTTTTGTTTTCGTGAACAATCTGATAACGATCGCGGGGTGGGACTTTAAAAGCAGTCAGAACGGCGCGATGAGCCGCATCCAGCAGAGTACGTAATTCTGATTCAGAGCGGCCCTGAATCACGTCAAATTGCAGTAACGGCATAAATAAACCCTCGTTTTTGCGCACATGGAAAGAGTAGGATGTGGTGCTATGCTGCCGTGTACCGTTGCAAAGAAAAAGCGCGCTGCCTGAAATGATTATTTATTATTTTGAACAATCATCATGAAAGAGATTAAAACCGATGCACTTTGGGTGCACCTGCACTGGCTGACCGTGCTGGCTGAGTTGGGGAGCTTTACCCGTGCGGCTGAACGGCTGGATGTCAGTAAGGCGGCGATGAGTCAAAAGATTAAAGAGCTGGAAGAGATGGCGGGTGTCGCGCTGGTGCAACGCACCACCCGCAGCGTACGCCTGACATCTGCCGGAGAAAAGCTGGTGGATGAGCTGCGAGATCCCTTTGCGCGTATTGAGCAGAGTTTTTTCAGCGTGCGTGATGAGGCGGGCCCGGTACGCGGCATGGTTCGTGTCAGCGCTCCCGTAGCCTTTGCCCGGCAGCAATTGGTGCCGATCATCGGCGATTTTTTGCGTGAATATCCGCAGGTGCGTATCCAACTGGATGTGACTGACCGCTTAGTCTCGCTCGGCAGTGAGGGCTTTGATTTAGCGATTCGTCACAGCCAGCAGTTGCCGGAAACGCATGTCGCATTGCCGCTGTGTGAAACCCAGACCTTATTGGTGGCGTCCCCCGCTTACCTGGCGGAGCAGGGTACACCACAAACCCCACAGGCATTGCAGCAGCATAATTGCCTGTACTATCCGCGCGGGCTGGAGTCACCACAGTGGCGTTTCCGTCAACTGAACGACGCCAGCGAAACGGTGCTGGTCAGAATCCAGGGGAATTTTGCCACCAACAATAGCGAATCGATTCGCGATGCGGCGTTGCAGGGGGTGGGCATTGCTATGCTGCCAGATTTCAGCGCCAGCGCGGCGCTGGCGGCGGGTACGTTACAACGGGTTTTACCGCAATGGCAGTCGGTGGATGCCTTCGCCGATCGTTTATGGGTGGTGCGCCCTTATGCGGCCCAGGTGCCACGGGCGGTCACCACCTTTATTCACTGGCTACGCGCGCGCTTTGTTGATGGCTGAGGGCGACACCAGCGCAACCGGTGCATGGGGTTGCATCATTTGTCCCAGCAGGCTGGTGCGATTGTAGTTGCCAAGGCGCAGGTTGAAGTCGAGATGCCGACGTTCATTACCGCTTAATTTAATCACCGGTGGTGGGGTGTGCGGGCGCTGCTGAAATAACACCGATTTAGCAAACGCCGCGCTATTCCAGCCGCTCAGGCGTTGATAAAAGTAGGCATTCGCTTCGCCCTTGCGCAGATAGATATTCGCCCGGCGATATTCACGCATCGCCGCCTGTTGCGCCAGGGAGCAAAGTTGCTGCTCCGGCTCGGCAATTTTTTGCGCCAGCAGGGTAAAATCATCGCGCTTATTCAATTCACTGAAGAAACGTTGCGCCCCAAGATGTTTAATCGGCGCGTACTGCTTTTGCCATTCGCGGATAAAAGGATTATTGGGGCTGGCGGCGAGAAACCAGTTTTCCATCACCGGCGACAGGTAATTCATGGTTGAGACTTCGCAATAAAAACCAATCACATCCATAGGACGTTCCTGATGCACACAATGTACCCAGGCGAGATCTTCAAACAGCAGGGTGCTGCAATCAATGGCGATACCACCGTAGCGTAATAATAATTCCAACCGAATGGCATCACTTTTTTGTTTCAGCGTTAATTCTGGTGAAGTGAAGATAAAATCGGGCAAGACTTCTTTTACCGTCTGACGATTTAACAAATGCACCTGATGATCGGGATTATCCTGGCGGATTTTTTGAATATTTAACGCCATTGATTTCGGTAAATATTCATCGTCCCAATACATCCAGACTATTTTAGGGATATCTGCCAACTCTTTTTCGGCAGAAATCAACACCACGTCATCCTCTTCGCTCGGATCGTATTCCGGAGCGACAAGGCTATTTTGCTGCTTTTTTTGCAGTAACATCTGGCCGGTAAAAGCAATTTTCTGCCAGCTTTGCCACAGCATACGGGCAGTTTGGAGGCGTTTTTTTGTCATGGTGCACCTGATTATTGTGATTATCGCGGTTGGGGATTCCCTGATGCTGGCGCGTGGGCGCGCTCTTGTTTCCTCACGGCTGTGTGTAAAAGACTACCCTTGCTTAATAAAACATTCCTGCGCGCGAGACCATCATTTTCTTTATCTTTCAGATAAACCGGAAAATGAATGAGCCACTCAAGTCAAAGTTATCATTAAATAAGCTTGGTAATCGGGAGTCGTTTAATTAATTGCAGATAAGACTATTCCTAATAAAATAGAATTTCGCTGTGGTTTGCTGCGGGCAGGATTAAAAAACGTGAGTCAAATGATGGGTTAACGGTACTGGATTTTTCACTGGCCTACCCCACGCTGATCCGCGTTAGCTACGCTTAAAGGACGTTATTAAAAAAGGAGACGCTATGCAGCCTGATAACCGCGGATTACTGGCAGTCGATAAACAGGGCAATCGCGTGCTGTTTCTCAACCCGGACACTTTTGCAGTGCAACAGGAACTGAATGCCTTTCCACCCCGGCCACATGAGTTGTTGATGCTGCCGCAGTGGGAGAAAGCCTATGTTCCGATTTATGGTGATGGTATCCACGGTGATAATCCCCATCCGGGCCACAAAATTGCGGTGATTAATCTGCGTCAGCGGGTGATCAGTGGTTTTATCGATGTTACGCCCTTGCAGGCGCCACACAGCGGGCAATTGGGGCGCGACGGTAAAGTGTATCTCTGCTGCGAAAACAGCGCCGCCGTGGCGGTGATTGATCCGCTTACCGATCGGCTGGAGAAAACCATTCCCCTGCCGTCACATAACGCCCACCGGCTGGCACTGTCACCCAGTGGGCGCAAGTTGTTCACTGAAAACGAAGAAGATGCCAGCATTACGGTGGTTGATCTTTGTGAGGCTGAAGGGCGAGTTATCGACACCATTCTGATGCCAGGACCGATTGCCGGTATCGCCGCCTCGCCAAAACATCCTTATCTGGTCGCCAGCGCGGCCGATGCCCCCTTACTTTATGTGGTGGATCGTCAGAGTCATCGCATTCGCCAGCGGTTACGTTTAGCGGGTCATCAGCAACCTTGTCAGGTCGTTCGTTTCAGCGCTGACGGCGAGCGTCTGGTGGCGATTGGCGATCATGAGGCAGTGATTACGCTGTTCGACGATCTTCTCAATCCCCTGGGTGATATCGCCGTGGGTGATAAACCGATGGATGGCTGTTTCAGTGATGACAAACGCACGTTGTTGATTGCCAATGAAGGCGCGGGGTCGTTGAGCGTGATCGATTTGGCGCAGTTGAAGGTGGTTGCCACGCCGCAGGTTGGGACGGGTTGTGAGGTGCTGAGTTATTTCACCCTCAAATAAAGGGGCGATGATAAATGGCGCTACTCCAGTGGCGGCTGCTGGCGTGTTTTTCTGCCTGCCAGCCGCGCTTGCGCAGTTCGCGTGCAATCAGTTTGTTCATAATGCCGTGGCCAACCAGCAGCACGGTGCCACGGTTTGATAGCAAAATCAGTTTGTCGGCAGCCTGTTGGGCGCGCTGGCGCGCATGCTGCACCGATTCCACATGCCTGGAATAGCCACACAGCCACAACAGGCGCAGCAGCGCCAACCAGACATTGAGCGGCAAATGTAGCCTTGCGTAGGGCAAGAGTGGCATTGCCACTTCGCTGAAGACTTCATCCACTGCATGCGGCTGTAGCCCCAGGCGTGTCAGTGAGGATCGGGCACGCGGCAACGGGCTGGAGGCGATGACACTGGCCTGGCTAGCGATCGCCATGCTGCGAGGTGGCGGTGAATCACAGATATCTGCCAGGTCGTAACCTTCACACCAGTCAGCCAGCGCTCGCGCCGTAAAGCGCCCGCTCACCGGATGGTTGGGTTTGCCATGTCGCATAAGAATGATGGTCATAACGCCTCGCAATGAATTTCTCCAGTGTAATGCAGCCGGTTGGCAACCTGGGAGAGTGGCAAGATTTCAGACAAATTCTCATCTGTCATCAAAACTTAACTGAATTATGCGACAAGTGGTGCGATGCAGGTTCAATCGCCACTTTGCTAATGATAAGCAGAAATCGTCAGTCTGGTGCATTTTTGACGTTTTTTTGCGCGCTCGCATTGCATGTAATGTCATGAATTGACGCCATTTTTATCGATAATCCCTGAGAAATAGTAAAGATAAATTAATTGTTTTTACTGAAATCACTTGATTTATCTACGCGCGTAGATAGACTGATTACACAGTGATAGCTCACGGTGCCAAAGACGAAGTTGGCCTTGAGATGACGAAGTTACATTTGCCTTGTTAATGCGATCGGTGAAAAAAACATCGGCGAAGTCTGGCAAATCAGAGAATTCCAACACCAGGGAATCCTTTATTGACCTTGCATCCAGGTTTGCCCACTAAACGTCGCCACCGGGGCGTTCCGCTTGTTGCAAGGGAACCAGACCACGGAAGGGCGTTTGCTCGATCCTCATCTATCAGGGAAATGGTTATGACGGTACATCACTCCGTTTCGCAACAACGCGCACTGTCTTCTTCTTCGGCCGCCGATGCGCGGCTCGAAACTTCCTCTGGCCGCAAAGATTTCTGGCGCGCCACCTTATCCTGCTGGTTGGGTACGGCAATGGAGTATGCGGATTTCGCGCTCTATGGCCTTGCTGCCGGCATCATTTTTGGCGATGTATTCTTCCCCGAAGCCAGTCCGACGATGGCGCTGCTCTCCAGTTTTGCCACCTGGTCGGTTGGGTTTATTGCCCGTCCGATTGGCGCGCTCCTGTTCGGTTGGATTGGCGATCGTAAAGGCCGCAAGGTGGTGATGATCACCACCATCATTTTGATGGGTGCCTCTACCACGCTGATTGGTTTAATCCCCTCCTACGCCAGCATTGGTTTGTGGGCACCCGCCTGCCTGGTCCTGTTGCGCTTTACCCAGGGGTTAGGGGCGGGGGCTGAGTTGTCTGGCGGTACGGTGATGCTGGGCGAGTATGCACCGGTGCAACGTCGTGGCCTGGTCTCGTCGGTGATTGCGCTCGGTTCCAACAGCGGTACGCTGATCGCGTCACTGGTCTGGCTGGCGGTGGTGCAGATGGACCAGCAAAGCCTGCTCGCCTGGGGCTGGCGCATTCCGTTCCTCAGTAGCGTGCTGATTGCGCTGGTGGCGTTGTGGCTTCGTCGCCATCTGCGCGAAACCCCGGTATTCGAACGCCAGCAGGCGGAGCTGAAAGCGGAACGTGACGCGAGCCTCGCCACCCATGTCGCACCCACCGATACCCGCAGCTTCTGGCAACGTAGCCGTGCCTTCTGGACCATGGTTGGCCTGCGTATTGGCGAAAATGGACCATCGTATCTGGCGCAAGGTTTTATCGTGGGTTATGTGGCGAAAGTGCTGATGGTGGACAAATCGGTGCCCACCACTGCGGTGTTTATCGCCTCGATTCTGGGTTTCCTGATCATTCCTTTGGCCGGCTGGCTCTCTGACCGCTTTGGCCGCCGCATTACCTACCGTGGTTTCTGTCTGTTGCTGATGTTCTACGCCTGGCCTGCGTTCCACCTGCTCGATAGCCGTGACCCGGCCATTGTTATTCCGGTGATGGTGGTGGGGATGGCGCTGGCGTCACTCGGTATCTTTGGTGTACAGGCGGCGTGGGGCGTTGAGTTGTTCGGTGTGAAGCATCGTTACACCAAAATGGCGGTGGCAAAAGAGCTGGGGTCTATCCTTTCAGGAGGCACTGCGCCATTGGTGGCTGCGGCGCTGCTGTCGTTTACCGGCCACTGGTGGGCGATTGCTGTCTACTTTAGCGCCATGGCAACCATTGGGTTTCTGACCACCTTTGTGGCACCGGAGACGCGCGGGCGTGACCTCAATCTGCCGGATGATGCGATCTGACGTGCATCTGCCGCTACGGTTGGGTGCCAGGAACAGAATTCGAGGTAAAAGTATTGGCTAAATCGTCGTCCGGAAATGTCACGCGGAGTGACGTCGCCAAAGCCGCAGGCACCTCTGTGGCGGTGGTGAGTTACGTCATCAACAACGGACCTCGCCCGGTGGCAGAAGCCACACGTCAGCGGGTGCTGGAGGCGATCAAACAAACCGGCTACCGGCCAAATGCCGTGGCGCGTGCGCTGGCATCGGGCAGCACCAAAACCTTTGGCTTGATTGTGCCCAATATTGCCAACCCGTTTGTCGCATCGATGGCGCATCTGTTGTTACAGGAGTCGCTAAACCACGGGCACGTCATGTTACTGGGCGATGCTGGTGATGATCGTCAGCGCGAGCTGGAGTTGATTCAGGGACTGCTGAATCGTCAGGTCGACGGCCTGTTTTATAACAGCGTCGATCGCCACCCTTATATCGATGTGATCAAAGCCAGCGGGACACCGTTTGTCATGCTCGATCGCGTTGAGCCACAACCCGGCGTCAGCATGCTGCGGGTGAATGAACGCGAAGCGGCACGTCAGGTGACAGCGCATCTGCTCAGTCACGGTTATCAGCAGGTTGGGATGATCAGTGGTCCACTGGAAATGTTGAATACGCAGGATCGTATTCAGGGCTGGCGTGATGCGCAGGCCGAGTATGGCTTGCAGGTGGATGAGGCGTTGATCTTCCCCGCCAGTTATACGCGACAGGGCGGCTACGATGCCGCATGGCGGATGATGAACAGCAACCGGGTGCCGCGTGCGCTTTTTGCCAGCAATGAAGGGCAGGCGATTGGCTGCATTCGTGCCTTTGCTGAATCTGGCTTACGCGTGCCGCACGATGTTGCGTTGGTCTGTTTTAACGGTACTGAGCAGTCGGCCTTTCATGTGCCGACGCTGACAACAGTACGCCAGCCGCTGCGTGAAATGGCGCAGCGCGCAATTGCCATGCTGAAAAACTGGAATGGCGAGGCGGAGCTGGCGGAATTTCCTCACCATTTGGAGATCGGTGAGTCCTGTGGTTGCCAACTAACCAGCCGAAAATAAATAACACCATGAAAAGATTGATTATTGATTGTGATCCGGGGAATGGCATTGCCGGTGCAAACACCGACGATGGGTTGGCTTTAGCCTTAGCGCTGGCGTCACCTGCTTTGTCAGTGGAATTGATCACCACCGTCACCGGTAATACCCCTTGTGCGGTGGGAACCCAGGTGGTGAAGGATCTGTTGCAGCGACTGGGCCTGAATATTCCGGTGGTGCAGGGTGCCCAGCAGGCATTACGCGAAGACCCGGCACCGTGGCGCGCGCGCCTTGATGGTGTCGAGGACAAAAAACTGGCCGAACTGTGGCGCGGCGTACGTCAGCCACAGCTGTTGCCAGCCGATGGCAATGATGCCGCAGGCGTGATGGGCCAGCTGATTTGTGACAATCCGGGCGAGTTTACCCTGGTGGCGATCGGTCCACTTACCAATGTGGCACAGGCGCTGCAACGTTATCCGCAGATGGCGGAAGCGGTGGCGGAGATTGTCATCATGGGTGGCGTATTTGCGCTGGACGATTATATCAAAGACACCAATTTTGGCCTCGACCCGGAAGCGGCGCATCAGGTGCTGCACAGCGGGGCGACGGTGACGCTGGTGCCAATGGATGTCACCACGCAAACGTTGCTGACGCATCAGGATCTCAGCCGCCTTACCCACCATCAACATACACTTACCCAGTTTGTCCGGGAAACGCTGCGACCGTGGATTGATTACTCCATCCGTACCCGCCATTTGCCGGGCTGCTGGATCCACGATGCTTTGGTGGTCGCCTGGCTGTTGAATCAACGTGTCGCCGACGGCATGGATTATCATGTCGATGTGGAATTACGGCCGGGTGCCACGCGGGGTAAAAGTTGGCGCTATCGCACGCCGCTGCGTCTGGATGTGGGCATTCCACACGATGCCGGCGCGCTGGTACATGTCTTGCACAGCGTCGATAACCCCTTGTTGCTGGACATCATCGAGCAGGCATTTAACGGCCTGAACAACTAAAAAAAGCCCGGTCATCGCGCTGGCGATGACCGTATTTCACCTGACATGCTTCCTTACACTGGGACGCACTCGCTGACAATTCCGCGTCACAGCCTGCCCTTCTGACATGCTATATACAAATAGTTAACAAAATAGTAACCGATGCAATCATTCGCACGGTAACGTTCACAAGAATGTCCGGCCAACGATCCGGGCGCTGTCAGACAGGATACCCCCTATGTTTAACTGGACTGCGACGCAGCGAAATGTGGCTTTTGCCAGTTTCGCCAGCTGGACGCTGGATGCGTTCGACTTCTTTATTCTGGTGTTTGTACTCAGCGATCTTGCCCAGTATTTCCACACCAGCGTTTCTGATGTTTCTATCGCGATTATGCTCACGCTGGCAGTGCGGCCAATTGGTGCGCTGCTGTTTGGTCGTCTCGCGGAAAAATATGGGCGTCGCCCGATTCTGATGCTCAATATTGTGCTGTTCTCGCTGTTTGAGCTGCTGTCAGCCTGGTCACCGAACTTTGCTGCTTTCCTGACGTTCCGCGTGATTTACGGCGTGGCAATGGGGGGCATCTGGGGCGTGGCCTCGTCGCTGGCGATGGAAACCATCCCGGATCGCTCACGGGGTTTGATGTCCGGAATTTTCCAGGCGGGTTATCCCTGTGGCTACCTGCTGGCGTCGATCATCTTCGGTTTGTTCTTCGAGAGCGTGGGCTGGCGCGGAATGTTTATGATTGGTGCGCTGCCGATTTTGTTGCTGCCCTTTATCTATTTCAAGGTGCCGGAATCCCCGGTGTGGCTGGCGGCGCGCCAGCGTAAAGAGAGTACCGCCTTGCTGCCGATTATTCGCCAGCACTGGAAAATCTGTATTTACATGGTGCTGCTGATGGCCTGCTTCAACTTCTTCAGCCACGGCACCCAGGATCTCTATCCCACCTTCCTGAAGGTACAACACCAGTTTGATCCGCACACGGTAAGCATTATTGCGATTAGCTACAATATCGCGGCGATGCTGGGCGGTATCTTTTTCGGTTCGCTGTCGGAGCGTATCGGGCGTAAGAAAGCCATTATGCTGGCATCGTTTCTGGCGCTACCGGTGCTGCCGTTGTGGGCGTTTTCCAGCGGTTCCTGGATGATTGGCATCGGTGCGTTTCTGATGCAGTTTATGGTGCAGGGCGCATGGGGTGTGGTACCGACCTATCTCACCGAGCTGGTGCCTGCCAATGCGCGTGCGGTGCTGCCGGGCTTTGTGTACCAGTTAGGGAACCTGATTGCCTCGGTTAACGCCACCTTACAATCGCGTATTGCGGAGGCACACGGCGGTAACTATGGCTTAGGAATGGCGATTGTTGCCGGGACGGTGGCGGTGTTGATATGCGTGTTTGTCGCATTTGGACGGGAAACGCGTGGCATTGAAATATCCGGTGCCGTGGCGCGCGAGTCGCATTAAAACGACTCGCAGACGTCAATCCATTTTGCCGCAGTGAGATCCGCCATACGCTGCGGCGAAATGCGCACCGCATTGTAAATGGAACCCGCCGCAGGCAGCACCTCATCGTAGCTACGCAATGAGACATCGCAATAGACGGTCAGCGGATTTTCCAGGCCGAATGGGCTGACTGCGCGGGCGGGATGGCCTGTCAGATTCACCACCTCATCGACGCACAACATACGTACTTTCCTGCCAAGTGTCGCTTTTAATTTGTCATTATCAAGACGCGCATCACCGCGCGTGACAATCAGCACGATTTTATCTTTTACTTTAAAAGACAGGGTTTTAGCGAGTTGTCCTGGCTCCACGTCATGCAGGCGTAGGGCCAGTTCAGCGTCCGGCATCTCGATGATATCGACATCCGGTGCATGTTCGGCAAAGAAGTGCCGTACCGACTCCAGGCTCATTTTTTTCTCCGGCAAAATCAAGCGCTAAAACTGCCATAAGCCCTCTCAACTGTAAACGAGAATGCAGGAGAATCTGTAACAGAATTTACTGAGCACACACCGCTGTTAATGTGCAGTTACCACAGCGTTCAACGTCGGGAATGCGGTAACGCTGGCAGCAACTACGGCGTTCCATCACGCCATTGCGTGGGATCATGGTGCGGTAAAGCGGGTTATCGCTGCCATCCAGCAGGGTACGGCTGAAAAACAACGCCTGCTCCAGCTGTGACACCACATCTGCGGGCAACAGCGTTTTTAACTCTCCAAGGAACCACCAGAAGGAGAATCCCATGTTGTTCCAGATCAGTTTGGCGTTGATATCACCGTGCTGTGCCATGCCATTTACGGCTGGAATCAGGTAGTGCTGGATCAGGCGATCGAGACGCTGCTGGGCGTTGAGGTAACGAGCATCCTCATCCTCCTGCACATCAATCCAGAAAGCGCAGGGATGGCCATTTTCATGGAATTCAACGTGAATCAGATGGGGAGCGCAGTTAAGCGCGCGTGGTTCCAGCAGCAGTGCCAGCATCAACGGTGACAGCAACAGGCCAAAATACCATTGCGCCCAGAGCGACTGGAGGGGCTTCGCCTCATGCGGGACATCAGGATGATTGCGATACAAATAATCGCTGTAGCGCTGGGTCAGGCGGAGGTAATGCTGGGGCTGGGACCATTCGGCAAGTGTTAAGGTGCCTGATGGCGCAGGCTGGCCGAGGTGGATTGTTTCCAGCATGTAGCTACGCTGTTCACGCATCAGATCTTCCAGTGCGCTCGCCAGCGTGCGGTCGCTTTGGATAAAGATCAGTGGATGTTCGCTGAAGCGATGATCCTGACGGGTGATAGTAGCCATGCCGGTCCTGAATGAAAACGGGAAGCGAAAAACAAATGATAATCGTTCCCGCTTCAGCTCACAAGACAACCCGGCGTTGGATTCACTGTCATGGCACCCGTGAATCCAACGTTTCAGGCGAGATCTTTAGTATCCAGCGGCGCTTTGGGTAAATCATCCCACGCCAGGATGGTATTACGTCCCTGATTTTTCGCCACATACAGGGCACGGTCAGCATTCGCGACCGCCTGATCAAAATCATCATCAAAAATTGGGGCGATACCTGCACTGATGGTGACGTGGGTCGAAACCTTCTCATTAAAGCGATGGGGAATTTCCAGATCGACCACGTACTGGCGAATGCGCTCGGCCAGTTTCATGGCAATTGAGGCGTTAACGTTCGTCATCAGTACCAGAAACTCTTCACCGCCGTACCGTGTCACCACATCGCGCGAGCGGACGGCATCGCGAATGGCGACCGAAACCCGTGCCAATGCCTGATCGCCCATCGCATGGCCGTAGTTGTCGTTGTAGGCCTTGAAATGGTCGATATCCAGCAGTAAGACGAAGTGGCTGCCTGCGTGATTTTCCAGAATGGTATCCAGACGGTTTTTCAGCCCCCGGCGGTTATACAAACCGGTTAACGGGTCCAGCATGCTTAAGTCGCTGAAACTCTCTTTCTCTTCGTATAGCTGCCGCACCAGACGGCGGGTGAAATGATCGAAGCGGCGACGCATCAGATGGTGTAATGAAAAACCAATCAACGGCAAGGTGATGGTAAACAAAATCATCATTAAATGCTGACCATCATCCAGCAGCAAAACAGTGAATACCGGCGGCGTGATGTGTAAACAGAAAGCAACTAAATAATCACTTAGCGCAATCGCACTGACAAAAAATACGCTCAACAGACTGATTATTAAAAAACTACCATCAAAATAGAAAACCAGATGGTATTTGTGGTTTATGTGCCATGCCCATAATGCACCAAATAACAAAGCCACAGGATTTAATAGCGGTAATTTTAGTTTTGGGCTGATTAAACAAAGGGTAAGTAAAGAGATGCTAAAGCCTGCCACCAGTACTGCTGGCAGTGAGTGGATGCTGGATGCCTCCCCTAAAAATGGTAACAAAGAAAATAGTGAAACAGCGACATTCAAAAACAGAAAAAGCATCAGTGAGAGCCGATATTTGCTGTGTTTCAATTCATCGTAAGATTGTAATTTCATTATTATTACTCGTAACAGCCCTGAAATATCAAAGCGCTACCCGGCCGGAATATTCTCCCTGCCAGGGTAATGAGCACATTATTGCTGTGTTATCAAAATAGTTATCGGCGGCAATTTAGCATTTTCCAGTAGTACTGTCATCCGCAGGGCTTTTTCGATAAAAAAAATCCGCTGCATAATGAGAAATATTATCATATGATAATACGAATACTTATCATTTGAGGGTTGCGCGATGATCATGGCGATGTTGGCTGCCTGTGGCTTATGGGGTGTGAGCTGGATTATGGGTAAACGCCTGGATAGTGGCTGGGGTGTGCTGTTGCCCTGTGCGGCGATGCCGGTCTTCGCGCTATGGGAACCCAGTTTCAGCCAGTGGCGGTTAGTGATGATTGTGGCGTTGCTGCTGACAATAGTGATGTTGTTTCATCATCGTCTGCGTCATTACCTGCTGTTGCCTTCCTGCCTGGCGCTGGCTGGCGGATTAGCGGCGGTGTCAGTGAATTTTCATCTGATCTGAACGACAGAAATGACAAAATCACGCATGAGCGTGAGCAGAAGCTGTAAACATGATGGATGAGATAACCGGGAAGGATGACAACGTTGGTGCGAAGAGAGGGACTTGAACCCTCACGTCCGTAAGGACACTAACACCTGAAGCTAGCGCGTCTACCAATTCCGCCACCTTCGCATCGTAGTTGTCTGTTCATATCACCGCATTGGTGCGAAGAGAGGGACTTGAACCCTCACGTCCGTAAGAACACTAACACCTGAAGCTAGCGCGTCTACCAATTCCGCCACCTTCGCATTGTGCAGTGCGATATGAACTACGTGGTTTTTGGTGCGAAGAGAGGGACTTGAACCCTCACGTCCGTAAGGACACTAACACCTGAAGCTAGCGCGTCTACCAATTCCGCCACCTTCGCGTACCTGCAATACCTTAAGTATTGCTAACCACGGAGGCGCATTTTAGAGATTTTACTCAATGCGTCAACACATATTTCGCGGCGGTGAAACGATTGCTGGAAAAAGCAACGTTTCTGCCGCCGCGTCAGCAACATCGCTGAATTAACGTGCTTTCGCGCCGCGACCGTAAACCGCACGGTAAACTTTAAAGCGTCCGGTTTGCGCCAGCACTTCATGGTTTCCGAAAGTCTCATCCAGCACCTGCGGATAGGGCAGGAAGGCGTTGGCGACGATACGCAGTTCGCCGCCACTGTTGAGATGTTTTGCCGCGCCACGAATCAGCGTATGTGCCGCATCTAGGCTGGTTTGCAGGCCATCATGGAACGGCGGGTTGGAGATGATCAGGTCAAAACGACCGGTGACATCGGAGAAGACGTTGCTGGCAAAGACTTCACCTTCAAGGCCATTAGCCGCCAGCGTGGCTTTACTTGCTGCTACTGCGGCGGCATGCACATCACACAGCCACAGACGGACTTTCGGCGAATGTTGTGCCAGCACGGTTGCCAGTACGCCACTGCCACAGCCAATATCCAGCACCTTACCTTTGGTGTGCGGCGTCAGCGTCGAGAGCAGCAGCGCGCTTCCGGCATCAAGGCCGTCACGGCTGAATACGCCAGGCTGGGTGTGAATGGTCAGGCCATCCAGCATATAACTGTCGTTGAAGGCATCGGCATCGAAGGTGGGCTGCTGTTCCAGTTGCCCGTGGTACAGGCCGCAGCGACGTGCGCTGTCGATCTTTTCCAGTTTGGCCCACGACTCCACCATGCCTTCCGCGCTACGGACACCGCTACGGTTTTCGCCGACGACAAAAATATCGCTACCAACCGGCATCAGCGAGAGCAGGTTTTGCAGTTGGAACTGCGCTTCCGGTTTATTCTTCGGCCAGAAGTAAACCAGGGTATCGCAGCCTGCCACATCCGCCGCACTTGCGACCAGGCCATAGACCGCGCGCTCCGCGAGGCGGCGGCTAAGGTTCTGCCAGTGATGATATTGCTGGGTATGCACGCGTGTTGACGCGGTTTCCAGCTGAGCGGGCAGGTCATCCTGCAAATCGCCAGCAAACAAAACATGGCGGGCGGTAAATTCATCACTGTGGCGCAGAATCACTTCACTGGCCGGGGTAAAAGCAGACATGGATGGCTCCTGTTAAATCAGAGCGGGGATTATAGTGCTTTGTTGGCGCATGTTCGATGGGTTTGCTAGCATAGCGTCGCATTCTGGCAGCACAACGGGTAACAGCATGACATCAAGGCGCGACTGGCTTTTACAGCAAATGGGGATTACGCAGTATCAACTGCGGCGTCCACGCGTGTTGCAGGGAGAGATTGCCGTTCGGCTTACGCCAGAGACTCGTCTGGTCTTGGTGGCGGAACACGCTCCGGCGTTGCATGAGCCGTTGGTTCGCGATGTGTTGCGTACCCTAAACCTGCAACCCGCGCAGGTAATGACGCTCACGCCAGAACAGCTCCAGATGCTACCGGAACAGGTGGATTGTGCGGGCTGGTTGCTGGGTGTCGAGAGCTCGCATCCTTTTAATGGCGTCACTTTTGCGACCGCCGCTTTCAATGAATTAATCAGTAGCGGTGCGGCGAAACGCGCCCTCTGGCAACAGATGTGTAACCATGACAGCCATCTCTTTAGTCACCCCTGAAGACCAACCACAGCTGCTGGCGATTGAGCGCCGCAGCCATGCGTTTCCCTGGAGCGAACAGACGTTTGCCAGCAATCAGGGTGAACGTTTTTTAAATTTTCGCATTGAGGCGGAAGGCCGTCTGGTCGGTTTTGCCATCACCCAAGTGGTGCTGGATGAAGCTTCGCTGTTCAATATCGCTGTCGATCCTGATTTTCAACGCCGTGGCTATGCCCGCCAGTTATTGCAGCATCTGATTGCTGAGCTGGAAAAGCGCGAGGTCATGACGCTGTGGCTGGAAGTTCGTGCCTCCAATCTGGCGGCGATAGCGCTGTATGAACAGCTGGAGTTTCACCAGGTAAGCCGCCGCCCCAATTACTACCCCACTGCCAGCGGAAGAGAAGACGCCATTATCATGGCATTGACGCTGTAGCGTTTTGGCTGAGGAGATCTATGTTAAACGACTGGGACTGCATTATTTTTGATGCGGATGACACGCTATTTCACTTCGACGCCTATGCCGGTTTGCAACGCATGTTTGCCGGTTATGACGTGCAATTCACCGATCAGGATTACGCCGATTACCAGGCGATCAACAAACCGCTGTGGGTCGATTATCAGAACGGAGCGATTTCGGCGTTGCAGCTACAGACACGCCGCTTCACTGGTTGGGGCGAAAAACTCAGCGTGGCCCCGGAAGTGCTCAACAGCGGCTTTCTGAACGCAATGGCGGAAATCTGCCTGCCTTTGCCGGGGGCGGCCCGTTTGCTTGACGCGCTGCACGGCAAGGTGAAGATCGCCATCATTACCAACGGCTTTACCGCGTTGCAGCAGGCGCGTCTCGAACGCACCGGCTTCCGTGATTATTTTGATGCGCTGGTGATTTCGGAGCAGGTCGGCGTACCCAAGCCCGATCGTGCCATCTTTGATCACACGCTGGCGCTGCTCGGCAACCCGGCGCGTGAACGGGTATTGATGGTGGGGGATACACCGGAATCGGATATCCTCGGCGGCATCAATGCCGGATTGAAAACCTGCTGGTTCGATCACGGTACGCGTCCGTTGCCGGAATCAATCACGCCGGACTGGCAGGTGAAAAACCTTGCTGAGCTGGAAGTGTTGTTGGTGAAAGCATAAAAGGCAACGGGCGGAAATGGCGCAGCAAAGATCGCGCCGTTACGGCTTACTGTTTTCCGCTTCCGCCTCTTCTTCTTTATCCTCTTTCACCGGTGTACTGGCGGTAAGCAGGAACGGCGACTGCTGCCAGCGGGTGCGGCGGTCGCGCAGCAGGGTACGGGTCAGGATGATGCCAATCGCCAGCGCCAGCAGCATCATCAGACGCAGAATGTTGGTGGTGTTATCTACCTGGCGCGATTCGGTGACCAGTACGTGGGTGTCCAGCGTGATACGCAGAAAACCCAGCGGGCCGTCTTTACCGTTGAGCGGCTGCACAATCTGATGATTGAAGTAGCTACCGGCGCGCTTGCCATCAAGAGCGAGGCGGTCGCGCACATCGATGCTTTCGCCGCTGTGCGCCACCAGGCTGCCATCATCAGCATAGACAGAGGCATCCAGGATGCGGCTGTTGTCCGTGAGCTGATTCAGCACCGCTTCAATTTGCGCGCGATTATCGTCGCTGTTATCCATCAAGGGTTGCAGGCTGAATGCCACCTGTTTAGTCAGGGTGCGGGCCAGCTCCTCAACCTGTTCGGAGCGCGCCATTTGGTGCCCGAGACTAAACCAGGATGCTCCCTGCATCAGCACCACTAACAGGGCCAGCGAGATAAGAACAATCACCGTGCGGTGCAGGCGAAATTTCAGTGCGGTTTTAACCATCAGAAACCCGTGTGACATAACAGCAGAAAGGCTGGCAATTATGTTGCCAGAACCCGCGCAGACAAGGTAGCCTCTTGCGTGGTTTTGTTGTCCCTACAGGAGCTGTAATGCCAAATCGTCTTACCTGGTGCGATCTGCCCGCCGATGTATCCCTTTGGCCGGGTCTACCCCTTTCCCTCAGCGGTGATGAAGTGATGCCGCTGGATTACCGTGCTGGTCGGACTGGCTGGCTGCTGTATGGGCGCGGGCTTGATAAACAAAAGCTGACTGACTATCAGCATCAGCTGGGCGCAGCGATGGTGATCGTCAGCGCCTGGAATGTTGATGAGTACCAGGTGATTCGTCTGGCTGGCTCTCTGACGCCGCGAGCGACCAAACTGGCGCATGATGCCGGTTTTGATGTGGCACCGCTTGGCAAAATTCCCCACCTGAAAACCCCGGGTTTGCTGGTGATGGATATGGACTCCACGGCGATTCAGATCGAATGTATTGATGAAATCGCCAAACTCGCGGGCAGCGGCGAACGCGTGGCGGAAGTGACCGAACGCGCGATGCGGGGCGAACTGGATTTCAAAGCCAGCCTGCGCGAACGTGTCGGCACGCTGGCCGGTGCCGATGCCAATATCCTGAAGCAGGTGCGTGATACGCTGCCTTTGATGCCGGGCCTGACCACGCTGGTGCAGAAATTACAGGCGCTGGGTTGGCAGGTGGCGATCGCCTCTGGCGGCTTTACCTATTACGCTGACTATCTGCGCGACACCTTGCATCTGGCAGCGGCCGTGGCTAACGAACTGGAAATCCGCGACGGCAAACTGACCGGCCAGGTGCTGGGCCAGATTGTCGATGCACAATTTAAAGCCGATACCCTGAATAACCTGGCGCAGCGTTTTGCCATTGCCCCGGAGCAGACCGTGGCGATTGGCGACGGAGCCAATGACCTGCCGATGATTAAAACCGCCGGTCTGGGTATCGCCTATCATGCTAAACCCAAAGTGAATGAGCAGACGGAGGTCATTATCCGTCACGCTGACCTGATGGGGGTGTTCTGCATCCTGAGCGGCAGCCTGATTCACGAAGAACGTTAATTAAGGAACGGATTTGGCCAAAGCGGCAAAACGCGCTTTCGTTTGTAATGAATGCGGCGCTGACTATCCGCGCTGGCAGGGGCAATGCAGCGCCTGCCATGCCTGGAATACCATCACCGAGGTGCGCATTGCCGCCTCGCCAGCCGCCGCGCGCAACGAGCGCCTGAGTGGTTACGCCGGAAGCGCCGGTACCAGCCGGGTGCAGAAGCTGTCGGAGATCAGCCTTGAGGCCCTGCCGCGTTTCTCCACCAGTTTTAAAGAGTTTGACCGTGTGCTCGGCGGCGGCGTGGTGCCGGGCAGCGCGATTCTGATTGGCGGCAACCCCGGTGCCGGGAAATCAACGCTGCTGTTGCAGGTGATGTGTAAGCTGGCGGAGGGGATGAAAACCCTGTACGTCACTGGCGAAGAATCGCTGCAACAGGTGGCCATGCGCGCCCATCGTCTGGGATTACCCACCGAAAATCTGAATATGCTGTCGGAAACCAGCATCGAACAGATCTGCCTGATCGCCGAGCAGGAACAACCGAAACTGATGGTGATCGACTCGATCCAGGTGATGCATATGGCGGAGATCCAATCTTCGCCGGGTAGTGTAGCGCAGGTGCGTGAAACTGCCGCTTATCTGACGCGTTTCGCAAAAACGCGTGGCGTGGCGATTGTGATGGTGGGACATGTCACCAAAGATGGCTCACTGGCTGGTCCTAAAGTGCTGGAGCATTGCATCGACTGTTCCGTGTTGCTGGATGGTGACGCCGATTCACGTTTCCGTACCCTGCGCAGCCACAAAAACCGTTTTGGCGCGGTGAACGAGTTAGGGGTGTTCGCTATGACCGAGCAGGGGATGCGTGAAGTCAGCAATCCCTCGGCCATCTTTCTGTCTCGCGGTGATGAAATCACCTCGGGCAGCTCGGTGATGGTGGTGTGGGAAGGTACACGCCCGCTGCTGGTGGAGATTCAGGCGCTGGTGGACCACTCCATGATGGGCAATCCACGTCGCGTGGCGGTGGGGCTGGAGCAGAATCGCCTGGCGATCCTGTTGGCGGTGCTGCATCGTCACGGTGGATTACAGATGGCGGATCAGGACGTGTTCGTCAACGTGGTGGGTGGCGTAAAAGTCACGGAAACCAGTGCCGACCTCGCGTTGCTGCTGGCGATGGTCTCCAGCTTGCGCGATCGTCCTCTGCCACAGGATCTGGTGATTTTCGGCGAAGTCGGGTTGGCCGGTGAAATTCGCCCGGTGCCCAGTGGTCAGGAACGTATTTCCGAAGCCGCCAAGCATGGTTTCAAGCGCGCGATAGTGCCCGCAGGCAATGCACCGAAAAAACCGATTGAGGGGATGAAGGTTTACAGCGCGAAGAAGCTGGCGGATGCGCTGGCGATTCTGGACGAGCTGTAATGCCTCAGCCTGACTAACATTTTGCACACCTCCCTCTCCCGTCTTGCGGGAGAGGACCGGGGTGAGGGCAACCAGCCGCACTTTCCATGCAGGAGGCACATCATGTCATCATTTGACTACCTGAAAACCGCCATTCGCCAGCAGGGCCATACGCTGCAACAGGTGGCGGATGCCAGCGGGATGACCAAAGGCTATTTAAGCCAGTTGCTGAATGCCAAAATCAAAAGCCCCAGCGCCGCTAAACTGGAAGCGTTACATCGCTTTCTCGGTCTGGAGTTTCCGCGTCGCGAGAAGACCGTCGGCGTGATATTCGGTAAGTTCTACCCGCTGCACACCGGTCATATTTATCTGATCCAGCGCGCCTGTAGCCAGGTTGATGAACTGCATATCATCATGGGACATGATGATCCGCGCGATCGCGAATTATTTGAAAACAGCGCCATGTCGCAGCAGCCGACAGTCAGCGATCGCCTGCGCTGGCTGCTGCAAACCTTCAAATACCAGAAAAACATCCGTATCCACTCCTTCAACGAAGAAGGCATCGAGCCTTATCCGCACGGCTGGGATGTGTGGAGTGAAGGCGTTAAAGCGTTTCTGGCGCAGCAGGGCATTGAAGCGGATTGCGTCTACACCAGCGAAGCACCGGATGCGCCGATGTATCAGCAGCACCTCGGTATTGAAGCGGTGGTGCTTGATCCCAATCGATCCTTTATGAGCATCAGCGGTGCGCAGATTCGCCAGGATCCGTTCCGCTATTGGGAATATATTCCGACTGAGGTCAAGCCGTTCTTTGTGCGCACCGTGGCGATCCTTGGCGGTGAGTCGAGCGGGAAATCGACGCTGGTCAATAAGCTGGCGAACATCTTCAATACCACCAGCGCGTGGGAATATGGCCGCGATTATGTGTTCTCTCACCTTGGTGGCGACGAGATCGCGCTGCAATATTCGGACTATGACAAAATCGCCCTTGGTCAGGCGCAGTACATCGATTTTGCCGTCAAGTACGCCAACAAAGTGGCCTTTATCGATACCGATTTCATCACCACCCAGGCGTTTTGCCTCAAGTATGAGGGGCGCGAACATCCGTTTGTGCAGGCGCTGATTGATGAATACCGTTTCGACCTGGTGATTCTGCTGGAGAATAACGTGCCGTGGGTGGCGGATGGGTTGCGTAGCCTGGGCAGTTCAGTGGATCGACGCGAGTTTCAGTCGTTGCTGATCACCATGCTGCGTGAGAACAATATCGACTTCGTCCATGTGAAAGAGGACGACTACGACACGCGCTTCCTGCGCTGTGTCGAGTTGGTTAAACAGATGCTGGGGAACGGCGTCCCCCGTTAAACACGCCTCTGGCGTAGCGGCGCGATTTATCGCGCAATGTTTTTGGCGCGTGTAAATCACGCCGCTACGTATTTCCGCCTTAATGCGACGCCAGTGCGCGCAGCGTATTAACCCCTTTCTGCCGTACCAGCAGCGCCAGCAATAGCATTCCCGTCAAAGCCAGTACGCTCGCCAACACAAAGGCGGTGTGATAGCCGCCGCCGTACTGGATAAGGAAGCCAGTAATCCCCGGTGACAGAATGCCCGCCAGATTCGCCAGCAGGTGAACAAACCCGCCTGCCGTACCAATTCGTCCTGCCGGAACGATATCCTGCAACAATGACCAACAGGCTTGCGGCGTCATATAAGCAAACACGCTCGCCAGGGTAATCAAGGTGACGGCCGCAGCCAGGCTCTGGCTCCAGGCGGTCAGCAGCACGCATAACGCGGCGACGGCCAGTCCGACAAAAATCACCAGCTTACGAGACAACAGGAAGTTCTGCGTGCGGCGAAACAGCATGTCGCACACCACGCCACCACCGAGAAAACCAACGGTGGCACCGAGCCACGGTAGAATACCGATGATGCTCATGCTTTTGATATCCAGATGCTGGAAGTCGGTCAGGTAACTCGGCAGCCAGGAGAGGAAGAAATACTGGATGTAGTTGAAGCAGAAAAAGGCACTGGCGACGCCTAACACCGGCAGTGAGAAGACGTAGCGCCACAGCGAGTGCTGATCCTGCTGTGGGGTGCTGGCGCTCTGGCTGGCCGGACGTTGCTGCATAATCAGCTGACTTTCCTCGCGGCTGACGCGCGGATGCTGCTCTGGCTTATCACGGAACAGCAGCAGCCAACTGGCGACCCAGATAAAGCCCAGCGCGGCAATCACGATGAAAGCGATACGCCAGCCAAAATTCAGCCCAACCAGACCAACAATCGGTGCGGCAATGGCTGCACCCAGCGGCTGTCCGGCATTGGTAAAACCGACTGCCCGGCCAACTTCCTGACGCGGGAACCAGTTAGCAATCGATTTGTTGGTGGTGGTACCCATCGGCCCCTCGCCGATACCAAACAGCATACGCACAATCAACAGATGACCGAAGCCGGTGACCAGCGCGGTGGCACCGCAAAACAGCGACCAGATCGAAGCCGCCCAGGCATAGACACGACGTGGGCCAAAGCGGTCAGCCCCCCAGCCGCCAAGAAAACAAAACAGGCAATAACCAATAAAGAAGCAGCTAAACAGGATGCCCATCTGTGCATCATCAATGCCGAGATCTTTTTTCACCAGTGGCGCCATGACCGACAGTGCGGCGCGATCAAGATAGTTGAGCATCCCGGCGCAGAACAGCAGCAGGGCAATGACCACACGATAATTTTTAAACATGATGCACTCCCTGTTCATCCACCCGTTGATGGGTTATCCGATACTCGCGTAGCACCTGCTCGTCGGGCTGATAACCGAGGCCAGGACGATCGCTCAGGGTAAAGTGCACGTCGTGAGGCAAATCGGGGTAAAGATCGACGGCGAAGTCGATCCACGGGATCTCCATTTTGACGCTGTCTGGCAGCAACGCGACCAGATGAGCGGTAGCCAGCATCCCTGCGCCGTAATAGAAGCAGTGCGGCACCACACGTACGCGATATTGCTGCGCCAGGTCGAAGACATGCAGGGCGGCGGTGATACCGCCGACTTTGGTGACGCTGGGTTGCACCACATCGACTGCGCCACTTTCCAGCAGATTGACGAAACCGAAATCACCATCGACGTTTTCACCGGCGGCCAGCGGTACACCGACGCGACGCAACTGCGCCAGACCGTCAAAATCATCCGGTGGCCAGATCGGCTCCTCCAGCCAGCCCAACTCCAGCGCACGCAGTTCAAAAGCGTGCTGGCTCGCCTGCGCACGCGTCCACGGACAGTTAACGTCCACCATTAACTGCGCGTCAGCAGGCAGTGCAGCACGGGCAGCAGCGATAGCGGGGCTGGCTGTTTCATGCAGCTTCATGGTGCGGAATCCCTGCTGATAAGCGCGCTGCACCTGGGTGGCGACTTCTTCGGGATCATTGGCGTAGCTTACCAGGCTGGCATAGCGCTCGATCTGATGACGCGTTGCCCCCAATAGTTGCCACAGCGGTTGCTGACGCTGCTGGCCGAGCAAATCCCACAAGGCGATATCAAGAGCGGAAAGGGCGTAGCGCACCGGGCCACTGCGGCCAAACGCATGCAGAGCCTGCTCGGCGTTCTGCATTAATGACGCGATTGCCGGTTCGCTGTCGGGGAGTGGCTGTTGCAGGAAAAAGGGGGCGACCAGGCTGCACAGCGCCTGCTCCGTGACCGGGTTAGCCAGATGCCCGAAGGCCTCTCCCCAACCCACCAGTCCGTTGTCGCTGGTGACTTTAACCAGCAGGGTTTCCATCCGGCTCAACGACGGCGAGGCCGCGTTAAACGTGGTTTCTTGCTCCGCTGGTGGACGTCGATGAGCATCAAAGGGGATCGCGATGCGCATCACTTCAATCGTAGATATCTTCATGCCATAGACCTCAAAAGGGTGCGCCCGGCGTGAGTAGTTATGAAAAATGCCGGGACGGATAGGGATACATCGGGTCAATAGCGAGTATAAAAAGCAGGCAAAACGGGAACATCGGGCAACAGCCCAGGAGTGAAAGCGGATTCAGGCGGGTTTTTGTGCTGATTAACGGTGCGTGGTGCAGGGGATCACAAATATGATGGAAATATCATAACTGCACGATAAATCGTGCCGCTACGGGTTGGGCAAATATCATCACTGCACGATACATCGTGCCGCTACGGGATGGGCAAATATCATCTCTGCGCGATAAATCGCGCCGCTACGGGTTAGGCAAATATCTGTAGCGGCGCGATTTATCGCGCGATCCGGTTCAGGATTTATCGCGCAAAAAAAAGCGCCGGTTAAGGCGCCTTTTATTATCGCGTCAGCGCAATTACTTCGCCATACGCTTGTACTTGATACGCTTCGGCTCCAGCGCTTCTGCGCCGAGGGTGCGTTTTTTGTACTCTTCGTATTCGGTGAAGTTACCTTCAAAGAACTCCACTTTACCCTCATCCTGGTAATCGATGATGTGGGTAGCGATACGGTCAAGGAACCAACGGTCATGCGAGATAACCATCGCACAGCCAGGGAATTCCAGCAGGGCGTTTTCCAGGGCGCGCAGGGTTTCGATGTCGAGGTCGTTGGTCGGTTCATCGAGCAGCAACAGGTTGCCGCCAACCTGCAACAGTTTCGCCAGGTGCAGACGACCACGCTCACCACCAGACAGCTCGCCCACGCGTTTGCCCTGGTCGGTGCCTTTGAAGTTAAAGCGACCAACGTAAGCGCGGCTTGGCATTTCGGTGTTGCCGATACGCATGATGTCCTGACCGCCGGAAACTTCTTCCCACACGGTTTTGCTGTTATCCATCGCATCACGGAACTGATCGACGGACGCCAGTTTCACGGTTTCGCCCAGCTCGATGGTGCCTGAGTCCGGCTGCTCCTGACCAGACATCATACGGAACAGGGTAGATTTACCCGCGCCGTTCGGTCCGATAATCCCGACAATCGCGCCTTTCGGCAGCGAGAAGGAGAGATCGTCAATCAGCACGCGATCGCCGTAGGATTTACGCAGGTTAGCGACTTCCAACACTTTGTCACCGAGGCGTGCGCCTGGCGGAATAAACAGTTCGTTGGTTTCGTTACGTTTCTGGTATTCGGTGCTGTTCAGTTCTTCGAAGCGAGCCAGACGGGCTTTGCCCTTCGACTGACGGCCTTTCGCGCCCTGACGCACCCATTCCAGCTCTTTCTCAATGGACTTGCGACGTGCCGCTTCGGCAGAGGCTTCCTGCGCCAGACGCTGATCTTTCTGCTCCAGCCAGGAAGAGTAGTTACCTTCCCACGGAATACCCTCGCCACGGTCCAGTTCCAGAATCCAGCCCGCCACGTTATCGAGGAAGTAACGGTCGTGGGTGATCGCCACGACAGTACCTTCGAAGTCGTGCAGGAAACGCTCCAGCCAGGCCACGGATTCTGCATCCAGGTGGTTGGTGGGTTCGTCGAGCAGCAGCATGTCTGGCTTTTCCAGCAGCAGACGGCACAGCGCAACGCGGCGGCGTTCACCACCGGACAGGTTAGCGATTTTGGCATCCCACTCTGGCAGACGCATGGCATCCGCCGCACGGTTCAGCTGGGTTTCCAGGTTGTGACCATCATGGGCCTGGATCACTTCTTCCAGACGGCCCTGCTCAGCGGCCAGTTTGTCGAAATCGGCATCCGGGTCAGCGTACAGCGCATAAACTTCGTCGAGGCGCTTCAGCGCACCGACCACTTCGGACACCGCTTCTTCTACGGATTCACGCACGGTGTGTTCCGGGTTGAGTTGCGGTTCCTGCGGCAGATAGCCGACTTTGATACCCGGCTGTGGGCGGGCTTCCCCTTCGATATCTTTATCGATACCCGCCATGATACGCAGCAGGGTTGATTTACCCGCACCGTTCAGGCCGAGGACACCAATTTTGGCTCCAGGGAAAAAGCTGAGAGAGATATTCTTCAGAATATGACGCTTCGGCGGAACCACTTTGCCGACGCGATGCATGCTATAGACGAATTGAGCCACGTTGTAATGAGCCTCTTGGTCTGTGGAGGTGGACGTCAGATGCTGAAGTTTAGCCGTTTTCCCGATCCAATCACAGCGACACAGCGGGGAAACTTCTGGAGCTGGCGCGATAAACGGATAACTGTTTGATTCTCACTCAGCCATCGGACTATGCTGGCTTTTTGCCTTAAAACGGGAGGAGGTGCGATGAGAGTGCTGATTGCTGCGGATGAACAGGCTTGGGGCGGTTTAATCCCGTCGATTCGTCAGATGTTACCCGATGTGGAGTTTGTTGCGTCAGCGGGTCATGCGGCTGAGAGCCTCGCCGGGTTTGATGCATTGGTGCCCGGTATGTGCCGGGTCGATGCGCGGCTACTGGCAACGGCTGATCGCCTGAAGCTGATTCAGCAGGCAGGCGTCGGGCTGGAAGGCGTTGATATCGCTGCGGCAAAGAAGGCCGGCATCATGGTGGCAAATGTCCCCTCTGATCACTCCGGCAACGCCGATTCTGTCGCAGAGCTGGGTATCTGGATGATGATCGGCCTGGCGCGCCGTCAGCAGGAAATCGCGCAGTGCCTGGCGCAGCAGTTGCTCGGACAGCCGATCGGCATGGGGTTGATGGGCAAAACCGTCGGCCTGGTCGGGTTGGGCGGTATCGGTAAAGCGCTGGCAAAACGCCTCGCGCCTTTTGGTATGCGGATGATTGGTGTGAAACGCGAAGCAGATGCAGCCTTTGCCCGTGAGCATCAGCTTGACTGGGTAGGCAGTATCAGCCAGTTGCCGCAACTGTTGGCCGAGTCTGATTTTGTGGTGTTAAGTCTGCCGCACAGCGCGGAAACCCATCAGATTATTGATGCGGCGGCACTGGCGCAGATGAAGTCCACCGCTTTCCTGGTAAACCTTGGGCGTGGCGGGCTGATCGACAAAGCGGCGTTTCTCTCCGCGCTTGAGAATCAAACGCTGGCCGGAGCCGGTTTAGATGTGTTCTGGCAGGAGCCGCCTGATCCCAACGATGCGGTGTTTCAGCATAACGTGATTGCCACACCGCATATTGGCGGTGTCACCGATATCTCGCTGGCAGGGAATATCAAAGGCGTGTGCGATAACCTGCGCCGTCTGCGTGACGGCGAGGCGGTGATTGATCGCTGGGCCTAACCGCAGCACAGCTTAACCCCGGCCACCTGCATCACCTTCAACAACGCAGGTGGCGGCGGGCTGTCGCTCAGCAGAATATCGAATAACGAGAAATCGCCGATCCGGGCGGGCAGCACCTTGCCATATTTGCTGCTGTCGCCCACCACGATACATGTCTGCGCCCGTTGCAACGCCAGATGTTTAATCGGCAACTCATTCAGGTTGTAGCAGGTGGCACCCTGACGTACATCCATCCCGGCGGCAGAGATAAAGGCCTTGGTCGGACAAAGCGCGTCCAGTACCGTCACTTGTTCCAGTGGCGTGAATACCGCGTTGTCGGCATGAAACTCCCCACCCGATAAAATCACCCGGCAGTTAGGCTTCTCTTTCAACGCCAGAAAGGTATTGATGGCGCTGCAAATGGCGGTAAACGGCAGCTCGTCATCAATGGCATCAATCACCAGCGGCAGCGTGGTGCCACAGTCAAAAAAAACCGTGTCGTTGGCCTCAATCAGGGCCGCCGCATGCTGCGCCAGCTGCTGTTTTTTGCTGACGTTGAGATTTTGCTGGTCGCTGACAAAGTAATGCGCGATGTTCTGACGCGGATCGCGCATGATGTAGCCGCCAAGCAGCACCACGCCGTTTGCCGGTTCGGTCAGATCGCGGCGGATGGTCATCTCGGACACGCCCAGCAGCTGTGCCGCTTCCTTCAGATGCAGTTTATCGGTGCGTTTCAGCGCCAGCGCCAGGCGGGTGATACGATCAAAGCGGCGGGTTTCCATCTCTCGGTTTTTCCTGGAAAAAACATGCGCCATGTTAACCAGAAATCACCTCAGATCGCCACCAGTCCACGCACCCCATCCGCTTCCATTGTTTCCCCACGGCCACGCTGCACGATTTCACCGCGTGACATGACGAGGTAGTTGTCGGCCAGCTCAGCGGCGAAGTCGTAAAATTGCTCCACCAGCAGGATCGCCATATCACCGCGTTGTGCCAACTGACGGATCACCGCGCCGATCTCTTTGATCACCGACGGCTGGATCCCTTCGGTGGGTTCATCAAGGATCAGCAGTTGTGGTTTGGCGGCGAGGGCGCGGCCAATCGCCAATTGTTGTTGCTGTCCCCCGGAAAGATCGCCGCCGCGTCGCGCTTTCATCTCCTTCAGTACCGGGAACAATTGATAAATCTCCTCCGGCACCGCTTTGGCCTGTGCACCTGAGAAGCGCGCCAGTCCCATTAACAGATTCTCTTCTACCGTCAGACGCGGAAAAATTTCCCGGCCCTGGGGAACGTAGGCGATGCCAGATTGCACCCGCTGATGCGGTTTGCGCTGGTTGATCACCTTATCTTGCCAGCGGATCTCGCCGGACTTAGCTGGTATCAACCCCATCAGGCACTTCAGCAACGTGGTTTTGCCTACGCCGTTGCGTCCCAGCAGGCAGGTGATTTCGCCGGGTTTGGTTTCAAACGACAAGCCGCGCAGAATGTGGCTGCCGCCATAATATTGATTCAGATCCGATACCTGTAACATCTCAGCGCCCCAGATAAACGTCGATTACCCGATCGTCGGCCTGTACTTCGCGCAACGATCCCTCGGCCAGCACCTGGCCCTGATGCAGTACCGTCACATGGTCGGCAATGGTTTCGACAAACCCCATATCGTGTTCCACCACCATCAACGAATGCTGACCGGCGAGGCTGCGGAACAATTCTGCGGTGTACTCGGTTTCCGCATCGGTCATGCCCGCTGCCGGTTCATCCAGCAACAACAGGTGCGGGTCCTGCACCAGCAACATGCCAATCTCCAGAAACTGTTTTTGTCCGTGCGACAGCAGACCGGCTTTGCGCTGGCGTTCGCCGCCCAAACGCAGCAGCTTCAGCACCTCGTCGATGCGATCCTGCTGCTCACCGTTGAGACGGGCGCGCAGGCTGGCCCACACCGATTTGTCATTTTTCAGGGCGATCTCGAGATTTTCGAACACCGTCAGCGCTTCAAATACCGTCGGCTTCTGAAATTTGCGGCCAATCCCGGCGCGGGCGATCTCCACCGGAGACAGGGCGGTCAGGTCGGTGTCCTGATCGTAAATCACTCGTCCATTATCGGGTCGTGTTTTACCGGTGATCACATCCATCAGCGTGGTTTTACCCGCGCCGTTAGGGCCGATGACGCAACGCAATTCGCCAACGCCGATCTGTAACGACAGGTCGGTCAGCGCGCGAAAACCGTCAAACGACACGTTAATATTTTCCAGCAGCAGCACCGGATCACGTTGATCGCGATGGCGATCCGCCGGATGCGGTTGGGTAAACAGTTGTTCAGTCATCTTTCCTCCGGCGCAGCAGGCCAATCACGCCACGCGGCAGGAACAGCGTAACGAGGATAAACATCAGTCCCAGGAAGAACAGCCAGTACTCCGGGAAGGCGACGGTGAACCAGCTTTTCGCGCCGTTGACAATCGCCGCGCCGAGCAAGGGGCCAATCAGGGTGCCACGCCCACCCAGCGCCACCCAGATAGCGGCTTCGATGGAGTTGGTGGGGGACATTTCGCTTGGGTTGATAATGCCGACCTGCGGGACGTAGAGCGCGCCCGCCAGCCCGCACAGCACGGCGGAGAGGGTCCAGACGAACAACTTAAAACCACGCGGATCGTAGCCGATGAACATCAGGCGGTTTTCTGCATCGCGCACCGCCGTCAGCACCCGACCAAACTTGCTGCGCGCCAGGGCAAAACCGACGCCGATGCTGACCAGCAACAACAACACGGTGGCGACAAACAATCCGATGCGCGTACCGGTGGCGGTGACGTTAAAGCCGAGCAGGGTGGTGAAGCCGGTGAAGCCGTTGTTGCCGCCAAAGCCGGTTTCGTTGCGGAAAAACAGCAGCATGCCTGCGTAGGTCAGCGCCTGCGTCATGATCGAGAAATAGACACCTTTGATCTTCGAGCGGAAGGCGAAGAAACCGAACACCAGCGCCAACAGGCCAGGCACCAGAACGATCAGGCATAGTGCCCAGGCGAAGTGTTGTGTCCCGGCCCAGAACCACGGCAATTCATTCCACGACAGGAACGACATAAACGCAGGCAGGCCATCGCCGGACGCCTGACGCATCAAATACATCCCCATCGCATAACCGCCGAGGGCGAAAAACAGGCCGTGGCCGAGCGATAGCAGCCCGGCATAACCCCACACCAGGTCAAGCGCCACCGCGACAATGGCATAGCAGAGGATCTTGCCGACCAGCGTCAGCGTATAGGTCGAGAGCGCCAGCGGATGGCTGGCGGGCAGCAGCGCAAAGAACGGCATGATCAACAGCAGCAGCGCGATAAGCACGCCCAGGCTGAGGGTCAGACGCGGCGCTTTGCGCGCGGCGGTTAAGGTCAGTGGCTGGCTCATCAGTCAATCACCCTCCCTTTAAAGGCAAACAGGCCCTGGGGACGTTTCTGAATAAACAGAACGATCAACACCAGAATCAGGATCTTACCGAGCACCGCACCAATCTGCGGTTCCAGCACCTTGTTGAGAATGCCCAGCCCGAACGCGGCCACCACGGTGCCGGCCAACTGGCCGACGCCACCCAGCACCACCACGAGGAAGGAGTCGATAATGTAACCCTGACCGAGTTCAGGCCCGACGTTACCCAGTTGCGACAACGCCACGCCGCCCAGCCCGGCGATACCGGAACCGAGGCCAAACGCCAGCATATCGATGCGTCCGGTAGGAACGCCGCAGCAATCTGCCATCGCCCGGTTTTGCGTCACGGCACGCACGCTGAGGCCGAGGCGGGTTTTGTTCAGCAGCAGCCAGGTCAAACCCAGCACGGCGAACACGAACACGATGACCGCGATACGGTTATACGGCAGCACCAGGTTTGGCAGCAGCTGCATCCCGCCGGAGAGCCAGTCCGGGTTGGCGACTTCCAGGTTCTGTGCGCCGAACAGCATCCGCACCAGTTGAATCAACATCAGGCTGATGCCCCAGGTGGCGAGCAGGGTTTCCAGCGGGCGACCGTACAGATGACGGATAATGGTACGTTCCAGCACCATCCCCATCACAGCGGTGACCAGGAAGGCGACTGGCAGCGCCAGCAGCGGATACCACGCCAGCCATTGCGGCGCGAACTGCTGAAACAGGCTTTGCACCAGCCAGGTGGCGTAAGCACCCAGCATCAGCATTTCACCGTGCGCCATATTGATCACGCCGAGCAGGCCATAGGTGATCGCCAGGCCGAGCGCCGCCAGCAGCAGGATCGAACCGAGCGACAGGCCGGTAAAGGCCTGGCCGAGCAGGTCGCCCCACATCAGGCGATGCTTGATTTGTTGCAGGCTGTCGCTGGCGGCGGCCCGTACCTGCGCATCGGGTTCGTTCGCCGCTTGCGTCAGCTGTTGCAGGCTGGCCTGCATATTAGGATCGCTGGATTCTCCCAACAGTTTTACCGCTTTCAGTCGTACCTGCGCATCGGGGCTGGTGAGTTGCAGGTTGGCGGCAGCCATCGCCAGGGTGGCGTGTACCTTGCTGTCTTTTTCGCTGGCGAGACGTTGTTCAATCAGCGGTAATTGGTCGGCAGCGCCGTCGTTTTGCAGTTGCTGCGCGGCGCGCAGGCGAATGGCGGGGTCGGCACTGACCAGCTGATGTGCGGCGAGCGCACTGGCGATCAACACGCGCAGCCGGTTGTTCATAAAGAGTTTTTTGGTTTCGCCACTCGGCTGTTGCGCGCTGTCGAGCGGCTGGAATTTATCGTCCTGTTTACTGAACGGTTGTTTGTGTTCATCAATGACCACGGTTTCATTGCGCAGTGCCTCCAGCAGCGGCAGGCGACTGGCCTGTGGCGCGGCGGCCCATTGCTGGAGCAGTGTGGCCTGCTGCGTACGACTGGCGGCAGCGAAATCTGCGCCATCGCCCGCCTGGGCCAGCCAGGGCAGGAGCAACAGCAGACAGCAGAGATAGCGGCGAATTGTCATGGTTCTGGCCCTGTGGTTGGGGTGGGTAATGGGGGGAAGGTGCGTGCTGTTACCCTCACCCCGGCCCTCTCCCATAAGGGAGAGGGAGGTGTGCTACATGCAAACGCTTGCTCGATCTGTCCCCTCTCCCGCTTGCGGGAGAGGGTTAGGGTGAGGGCACAGGCCGCACCTTACTGCGTTGATTTCACCGGATAATCAGGCTTCTTATCGTTACCGGCGATATACGGGCTCCACGGCTGGGCGCGAACCGGTTTGTCGGTCTGCCACACCACGTTGAACTGACCGTTCTCTTCGACTTCACCGATCATCACCGGCTTATGCAGATGGTGGTTGGTTTTGTCCATAGTCAGGGTGAAACCGTCCGGCGCTTTAAAGGTTTGTCCGGCCATCGCGGCACGTACTTTATCCACATCGGTAGTACCGGCTTTCTCTACCGCCTGCGCCCACATATGGATGCCGACATAGGTCGCTTCCATCGGGTCGTTGGTCACTACGGTGTTGGCGTTCGGCAGGTTATGCGCTTTGGCATAGGCTTTGTAATCGGCGACAAACTTCGCGTTGGTCGGGTTATCGACTGACTCAAAGTAGTTCCACGCCGCTAACTGGCCGACCAGCGGTTTGGTATCGATACCGCGCAGTTCTTCCTCGCCCACCGAGAAGGCGATCACCGGAATATCGGTGGCTTTGATGCCCTGGTTCGCCAGCTCTTTGTAGAACGGCACGTTGGAGTCGCCGTTGATGGTGGAGATCACCGCAGTTTTGCCACCCGCAGAGAATTTCTTAATGTTGGAGACGATGGTCTGGTAATCGCTGTAACCAAACGGCGTATACACTTCCTGGATATCTTTGTCCTGTACCCCTTTCGAATGCAGGAAGGCGCGCAGGATCTTGTTGGTGGTGCGCGGGTAGACGTAGTCGGTGCCCAGCAGGAAGAAGCGTTTAGCGCTGCCGCCGTCTTCGCTCATCAGATATTCCACCGCCGGAATCGCCTGTTGGTTCGGTGCCGCACCGGTGTAGAACACGTTCGGCGACATCTCTTCCCCTTCGTATTGCACCGGATAGAACAGCAGGCCGTTCAACTCTTCAAACACCGGCAGCACCGATTTACGCGATACCGAGGTCCAGCAGCCAAACACCACCGCGACTTTGTCCTGCGTCAGCAGCTGACGGGCTTTCTCGGCAAACAGCGGCCAGTTGGAGGCCGGGTCAACTACCACCGGTTCCAGCTTTTTGCCCAGCACGCCACCTTTGGCGTTAATTTCATCAATGGTCATCAGCGCAACATCTTTCAGCGGTGTCTCCGAAATGGCCATAGTGCCGGAGAGCGAGTGCATAATCCCCACTTTGATGGTATCGGCAGCCTGGGCACCAAAGGCAAAGCCCATGCTGACAACGGTAGCGGAGAGAGCGAAAGCCTTAAGCAACGAACGTCTTTTCATCGTTTAAACCCCTAAATGTGTAATGTGTTGTTATTCAATGGGTTGAAGCCGGGCCTGCTGTAACATGTGTAAAGTGATTTTTCTGACCTCTGCTTTACTGACGGCGATATGGTCGGTCAGAATGCGCTGTGCCTCCTCGGTATGTTGCTGAAATATCGCCCGTAAAATCTGAGCGTGCTCGCGGTACGTGGCATCGACCCGGTCGTCGCGCGTGAAGTCGAGACGACGGATGATGCGAATTTTTTCGGTCAGTTCGGCGTGCACACGGGCCATTTCCCGGTTGCCAGTGGCGCTGACCAGCGCCATATGAAAGGCTTCGTCGTGCAGCGACACGGTTTTGCCATCTTCCAGACGCGGGTTATCGATCCAAAAAATTTTCAGCTCGGTCAGGGTTTCCGCGCACTGCAACGGCGGCAGCGAGCAGAGACGGCGCACCGCTTCGCGTTCCAGCACGGTGCGGAAATCGTATAGTTCCTCGAAGTATTCAAAGTTGAACGGCTTAACCTGCCAGCCGCTGCGGAACCACACCTCGACATAACCTTCCCGCTCCAGCCAGAAAAGCGCCTGACGCACCGGCGTGCGGCTGACCTCCATCCGTTCGGCGATTTCGCTTTCGCTAAAGCGGTCGCCGGGCATCAGGCGAAACTCGAAAATATCGTTCTTCAGCGCCTGGTAGACTTTCTCTGCCAGCGCTTCCGGACGGCCTTTGCTGCGTTGCGGGCTGGTACTCATGGGCTTTCCTTATTCCAGCCACAGCAGGGTGTCGCCCGGACTCACCGGACGCCCCGCCTGGCAGGCGATACGTTTCACGCGACCCGCCTCGGGTGCGACAATAGCCAGCTCCATTTTCATCGCCTCGACGATGATCAGCGTCTGACCGGCGGCCACTTCATCACCCGGCTGCACCAGCACTTTCCAGATGTTGCCGTTCATATCGGCGCTCACCGCCAGTGCGGAGTCGTCCTCTTCCGCCACCACCAGCGTCTCTTCACTGGTCAGCGGTGCGTTCTGCTCCTCCTGCGCCCACAGCGTCACTTCCTGTTCAAAGGCGGCGGCCTGGCGGGCACGGAACTCGGCGATTGAATCGGCGTGCTCAACCAGGAATTGCTGGTGGGCAGCGAAGTCGAACAGCGTCTCCTCGATGCGGATACGTGCACGACCTTCGCGGAAGTCGTCGCGTAACTGTGTCAGTTCTGCTTCGCTTACCGGGTAGAAACGTACCTGATCGAAGAAGTGCAGCAGCCAGGGTTCGTCGGCCGCGAACTGATCGTTTTTCAGGAATTTGTTCCAGATGGGCAGCGTGCGGCCGACCAACTGGTAGCCACCGGGGGAGTCCATGCCGTAGATACACATGTACATGCCGCCAATGCCTACGGTGCCTTCAGCGGTGAAGGTACGCGCCGGGCTGTATTTGGAGCTCAGCAGGCGATGACGCGGATCGACCGGCACCGCGCAGGGCGCGCCGAGATAGACATCGCCCAGACCGAGGATCAGGTAGCTGGCATCGAAAATGGTATCGCGCACCGCTTCACGGCTCTCCAGGCCATTAATACGCTGAATAAAGTCGACGTTGTTCGGCAGCCACGGGGCAGTGGCGCGCACGGTTTCTTTGTAGCGTTCCACCGCCCCGAGGGTGGCGCTGTCTTCAAATGCCATCGGCATCCAGACAATGCGCGACGGCACTTTCAACTGGCTGACATCACCCAGTCCGGCTTCCAGTTCCAGCAGCAGCGCCATCAGTTGCGGCTGGCTGAGGATCAGGCTGTCGTAGCGCACCTGCAACGAACGTACGCCGGGTGACAACTCTTCCACGCCAGGCACGGCGCGATCCCGCAGTGCTTGCATCAGCAGATGCACGCGCAGGCGCAGCGCCAGATCCAGCACGTTGTCGCCGTATTCAATCAGCACGTATTTATCACCGGCCTGGCGATATACCACTGCCGGGGTGCTGGTGGTGGCGGGTAATGCCGCCAGCAGCGTCGCCGAGCCGATGTCGCTGGCCGCCAGTGACGGTACGTCAAACGCAGGTGCATGGGCAGAACGCAGGGTCGCGACGCTATGGGCCTGGGCTTTCTCCAGCGCCACCGCTTCGTCGGCGCTGATCGGGTGGAATCGAATACGATCACCCGGCTTCACCTGACCAACTTTCCACAGCTCGGCTTTGGCGATGGTGACCGGGCAGACGAAGCCGCCGAGGCTTGGGCCGTCATGGGTAAGGATCACCGGGAAGTCACCGGTGAAGTTCACCGCGCCGATGGCATATTCACAGTCGTGCACGTTGGAAGGATGCAACCCGGCTTCGCCACCGTTGGCACGCGTCCAGCTCGGTTTCGGACCTACCAGACGCACACCAAGACGGTTGGAGTTGTAATGTACCTGCCAGTCGCTGGCGAAGAATTCATCGATAGCGGCCTGGGTGAAGAAATCCGGTGCGCCGTGCGGTCCGTAGAGTACGCCGATACGCCATTCGCTGCCGTAGTGCGGCACCAGCGCGTGATCGAGCGCCTGGGGTTCGCTGACCGGGGCAGGCGTGGTGCAGGCCGCAAGCAGAGGTTGGGAGATTGGCAGCATATCGGCGACGCGTAGCGTACGTCCGGCATGGCCGCCAAACTGGCCGAGTGAGAAGGTTGAACGGCTGCCGAGATACTCCGGCACATCAAAACCGTTACGCACGGCCAGATAGGTGCGACAACCGCTGTGGGCGCGGCCCAGTGTCAGTGTCTGTCCTGCCGTGACCTTGACCGGTTGCCAGTAGCTAACCGGCTCACCGTCGAGATCGGCCGGACAATCGGCACCGGTCAGGGCAATCAGCGCGTCGCTGTGAAAACGCAGCGTCGGGCCTTGCAGGGTGAATTCCAGACCGGCAGCGGCTTCGTGGTTGCCAACAATACGGTTGGCAAGACGGAAGGCGAAATCATCCATCGGGCCAGATGGCGGCACGCCGATATCCCAATAGCCGAGGCGACCCGGAAAATCCTGAATGCTGCTGAAGGTGCCGGGTTGCAGCACTTCAATCACGCTGGCCGCCGGGGTGAAGCTGTCGAGGTAACGTGTCCAGACCTTGCCGCTGCGGAACGCCTCGGTGGCAACGATCTGACGCAGATAATCCAGGTTGCTGGCGATACCGTGCAGTTGGGTGGCCCCCAGCGCCTGCTGCATTTTCGCCAGCGCGGCATCACGGGTGTCGGCATGGACGATCAGCTTGGCGACCATCGGATCGTAATACGCGGAGACTTCGGTGCCGGTATCGATCCAGCCATCAACGCGCACATCGTCAGGGAAGCTGACGCCGGTCAGCACGCCAGGGCTGGGCTGGAAATTTTTCAGCGGATCTTCCGCGTACAGGCGCACTTCAATGGAGGCGCCTTGCGGTGCCTGCTGCATTCGCGTCCAGTCGAGGCTGTCGCCCGCCGCCACTTGCAACATGCACTCCACCAGATCAAGACCGGTGACGCACTCGGTGACCGGATGTTCTACCTGGAGCCGGGTGTTGACTTCGAGGAAATAGAACGCGTCCTGTTCGGCGTCGTAGATATATTCCACGGTGCCTGCGCTACGGTAGCTGACCAGCTCGCCGAGACGCACCGCTGAGGCCAGCAGCGCTTCACGCGTGGCCTGCGGTAGGTTTGGCGCTGGAGTTTCTTCCACCACTTTCTGATTACGACGTTGCAGCGAGCAGTCGCGTTCGCCCAGAGCAATTACTTTGCCGCTGCCGTCGCCAAAAATCTGTACTTCAACGTGGCGGGCGCGATCGATGCAGCGCTCAAGAAACACGCCTGCGTCACTGAAAAATTGTTCGCCGAGACGACGCACGCTCTCCCAGGCGTTGCGCAGTGCATCGGCGTCGGCGCAACGCGTCAGGCCGATACCACCACCACCGGCGGTGCTTTTCAGCATCACCGGATAACCGATGCGATCGGCAGCGCTCAGGGCTTCTTCCAGCGAGGTCAGCAACGCGGTGCCCGGCGTCATCGGCACGCCAGCACTGGCTGCCAGTTCACGGGCGCGGTGCTTGAGGCCAAACTCGCCAATCTGCTGCGCGGTCGGGCCAACAAAGGCGATACCGGCTTCTTCGCAGGCGGCGGCAAACGGCAGGCTCTCAGAAAGGAAACCGTAGCCCGGCCAGATGGCTTCTGCGCCGGTTTCTTTAGCGGCAGCAAGGATTTTGTCGATTCTCAGGTAGCTGTCGCTGGCTTTGTCGCCGCCAAGGGCAATCGCCACATCAGCCTCTTTCACATGGCGTGCGTTGCGGTCAGCGTCGGAATATACCGCCACACTTTTCACGCCAAGACGTTTCAGGGTGCGGATAGCGCGGCAGGCAATTTCGCCACGGTTAGCAATCAGAACGGTACTGAACATGATTATTTACTCCCCAGGGATGTCAGCCAGTTGCGCCAGCCGCCAAATTCGGTGATCTCCAGTGCCTGTTTCAGCACCATCGGTTCACAGATAAAACCTTTCACCACCCGGCCATCGGCCAGCGTCAGCGAGCCAATTCCCAGCGGCGGCGGGATTTCCGCCACAAACTCGCCAAAGCGTGCCAGCGGGATATCCCACAGCTCGACGGTGATCGCTGCCCCTTGTTCATCGCGCAGCAGGCCCGGTTTTTTGATCGGCCCATCCAGCAGCGCAAACAGGCGGTAATGGCTGGCGGTGGTGGTTTCCTCCACCAGCACCGCCTGGCGGGTGGTGAGCTGGAAGTTGAGCGGCATACCGGTGAGATGAGCACCCACGACTGCGACGCGCACATGATCGGCGGAAGGCGGCAGGGCGCGATGCTGCATTGGTTGCGCTTTGCCGGTGGCACCGAGCGGCAATGCCAGCTGCTGCTGCCAGCGCAGGCCGAATTCCACCAGGGCACGATCATGCCAGGCGGGGGCGATCAGGGTGATGCCCGCCGGCAGGCCATCGGCACGGAACGGTGCCGGTAGCGCCAGCGCGCTGAGGTCGGCCAGATTGGTGAAGTTGGTGTAGGTGCCAAACTGCGAGTTGTAGCGCACCGGCTCCTGCTTCATCTCTTCAATGGTGTGGATGGTGGGGGAGGTCGGCACCACCAGCGCATCGAACTGCGCCAGCGTTTGCTGAATTTGGCGCGTCAGTTCCGCGCGCAGATATTCGGCTTTGAAGGCATCGACTGCGCTGTAATCCAGACCGCTTTTCACGATGCCATAGACCACCGGGTCCATCTCTTCCGGGCGGTTGATCATCTCGCCCACCGCCACGGTGCGCTCCGTTACCCACGGGCCGTAGTAGAGCTGCTCGGCCAGTTGCTGGAATGGGGTGAAGTCGATGGGGTGCAGCGTGGCGCCGCTGGCGAGCAGGCGTTCCAGTGCACTGTCCCAGGCGGCTTCTGCTTGCTTGTCATCAAAGAATTCCGGGTTGGCCGGAATGGCAAAGTCGGGGTGCGCCTTGATGCTGGCGGGCGCAGTATGCGGATTGCTGCGCGAATAGGCATCGGCCGCGTCATAACCGCCAGCGGCGCTGGCGACGGCAAAGGCATCTTCCACCGTCAGGGCAAATACGGAAATGGTGTCGTTCAGGCGGCAGGCGGGCAGCAATCCACTGGCCGAGAACCAGCCTTTGGTCGGTTTCAGGCCCACCACATTATTGAAGCCAGCCGGTACGCGACCGGAACCGGCGGTATCGGTGCCGAGCGAGAAGCCTACCAGACCGCGTGCCAGTACCGACGCCGAGCCGGAACTGGAGCCGCCGCTGACGTAGTCGGCATTAAAGGTATTACGCACCGCACCATAAGGGGAACGGGTGCCGACCAGACCGGTGGCATATTGGTCGAGGTTGGTTTTGCCAATTACCACCGCGCCGGCGGCTTTCAGTTGGGCGACGACAAAGGCATCTGCGCTGGCGGTATAAGTCAGCGCCGGGCAGGCGGCGGTCGTCGGCCAGCCCGCGACATCGATATTGTCTTTGACGGCAAAAGGTACGCCAAATAACGGCAGTGCCGCCGGGTTGCGCAGATAGCTGGCTAACAGCGGCTCAATTTGTGCCTGAAGTTGTGCCGGGGTGGCGAGATACAACCACGCATTATCCTGGTTATCGATAGCTGCGAGGTGTGCTTCCAGCAGGGCGGTGATCTGCTGCGGTTCCTGTTGGTAACGCTGTTGCCAATCCTGAAGCGTGTAGCCAAAAGTCGATGCCATGAGTGAATTCCAACTGGTATACAAGATGGAATTCAACAGAGCAAAGGCCGTGCCATATTTGTAACAGAATGATTATGCGAAATTAGTTCCAGTACGATAAGTTTTTGTGATGAATAAGTGCACAATGGCGGCGCAGCATCTGGTCGATAGCGGTGCGTGATCGTAAATTTTATGAAGAACATGGCAAGAGCGTGTTGGCCTGGTTAGCATGAAGAAAGTCTGGCATGCAGCTGGATCGCAGCACAAAGAGGAGAGTGAAGTGGATAAGTGGCGTAACTGGATTATAGGGATCTGCCTGGTCAGTGCGGCCAGCAGCGTGTGGGCCGATTCGCTAGACCAGCAACGACAGCGTTATGCCCAGATAAAACAAGCCTGGGATAACAAGCAGATGGACACCGTGGCACAGTTGATGCCAACGCTACAGGATTACCCGCTCTATCCTTATCTGCAATACCGTATGCTGGCGCAGGATCTCGATCAGGAAACGCCGCTGGCGGTGAAGAATTTTATTCAACAATACCCGACGTTACCGCCTGCGCGTGCGCTCTCCACCCGTTTTGTCAATGTGCTGGCACACCGTCAGGCATGGCAGGAATTGCTGAATTTCAGCCCGGAAGCACCGCAACCGGTACAGGCGCGTTGTAACTGGTATTACGCCAAGTGGGCCACCGGCCAGCAGCAGGTGGCATTTGATGGCGCGAAAGACATCTGGCTGCGCGGGACATCGCTGCCTAATGATTGCGACCAGTTGTTCTCAGTGTGGCAATCTGCCGGGCAACTCTCGCCGATCACCATCCTTGAGCGTATTCGCCTGGCGATGAAAGAGGGTAACGATAGCCTGGTCAATTATCTGGCAAAGATGTTGCCAGCGGATTATCAAACCATCGCCACGGCAGTGATGACGTTGCAGCAGAACCCGCAAACCGTCACCAGCTTTGCCAGCAGCGTTGGGCCGACGGATTTTACCCGCCAGGCCACCAACTTTGCTTTCGCCCGTGTGGCACGTCAGGACGCAGAAAATGCGCGCCTGATGATTCCGGGACTGGTGCAGTCGCAGAAGATGGGACCGGCAGATGAGCAGGCGCTGAAAGAGATCGTCGCGTGGCGTCTGATGGGCAACGATGTGACTTCTGAGCAGGCGCGCTGGCGCGATAACGTGGTGATGAACAGCGAATCCACCACGTTGATTGAGCGCCGGGTGCGACTTGCGCTGGGTAATAACGACCGGCGGGGACTGAATACCTGGATTGCTCGCCTGCCGGTCGAGGCCAAAGAGAAAGATGAGTGGCAATACTGGCAGGCCGATCTGCTGATTGAGCAGGGACGTAAAGATGAAGCCGACGAAATCCTGCGCAAGTTGATGCAGGGACGGGGTTTCTATCCGATGGTGGCGGCCCAGCGGTTGGGCGTCGACTATCCGTTGCAGGTGAATCCGGCTCCGGCACCGGAGAGCAATCTGGTGCAGGGTGCGGAACTGGCACGGGTGCGCGAGCTGATGTACTGGGGGCTGGATAACCTGGCGCGCAGCGAATGGGCTAACCTGATTTCCAGCAAAACCCGTCAGCAGCAACAGATGCTGGCGCGCTACGCCAATGAGCAGGACTGGTGGGATCTGAGCGTGCAGGCCACCATTACCGCCAAAATGTGGGACAGCCTGAAAGAACGCTTCCCGCTGGCATGGCGCAATCTGTATCAGCAGTACACCAGCGGCAAAGCGATTCCGCAAAGTTATGCCATGGCAATTTCGCGTCAGGAGAGTGCGTGGAACCCGAAAGCGCGTTCGCCGGTGGGGGCCAGTGGGCTGATGCAGGTGATGCCCGCGACCGCCACGCATACCGTGAAGATGTATAACATTCCCGGTTATGTGAACAGCGGCCAATTGCTTGATCCACAAACCAATATCCAGATTGGTACGCAATATCTGGATTATGTCTATCAGCAGTTTGAGCAGAACCGTATCTTTGCCTCGGCAGCTTACAACGCCGGACCGTCGCGAGTGCGTAGCTGGCTGAACAACAGTGGTGGACGTCTGGATGCGGTGGCGTTTATTGAAACCATTCCCTTCTCGGAAACCCGTGGCTACGTGAAGAACGTGCTGGCGTATGATGCCTACTATCGTTACTTCATGGGACAACCCGATAAGATTCTGGCAGATAGCGAGTGGAATCGCCGCTACTGACTGTGCTATGCTTCCGTACTCGTTAATGAGTACGGAAGCCCTTCATGAGCCAACCCCTTTCTTCCCAGCCTGTTGAAGATAACTGGCTGCGTTTTGTTGACCTGATGCAAAATGCCTTCGCCGATGGCGTCGCCTTACCGTTGCTGCAATTGATGATGACCCCGGATGAGCGGGAGTCTTTTGGCACGCGTCTGCGCATCATTGAAGAGTTGATGAACGGAGAGATGAGCCAGCGTGAGCTGAAGAATGAGCTGGGCGTTGGTATTGCCACCATCACCCGTGGCTCCAACAGCCTGAAAGAGGCCCCGCCGGAGCTGAAACGTTGGCTGGAAGCGCGTCTGGGACGCGCCTGATCACTGCTGGTACAACGGATGGGTGAACGGGCAAAGCGCCAGAATCAGCGCCTGATGATAGACGCTGGAACGCGTCAGCAGCCCGTGGGTAAAGGCACCAATCGCTCCGCCTTTCTGTTTGATATTTTCCACGCCGGTTAAGCGCGCCATTTCATCACCCAGCTCATGACCGGCGCTCAAACCTGCCATCACTACTGCTGGCAGCGTAAAGCTGGCGGAACGTGATTCACCGCGCTGCTGCGCATTTTCCACCACCATCCACGCGAAGGCGCTGTCGCCTTCAATTCCGGCTTCAATGGCCACCCAAAAATCGGCATCCGCTTTTTTGGCGCGTGCGTTGGCAACACGCTGACGTGCGCCAGTTCGCGTTTCGACATCCGTCAGCGGCTGGGCTGCAACGCCGCTCTCGACCTCGACCCCTTCAATATGGCAGGATCCTTCGCCGAAAACGTCGTTGAACGCTTGTGCAATCGCGCGGATTTTTGCCGGATTGATGGTGGCTGCGACAACATGGTACATAATTGTTTGAACCCTCAAGGCAAATTTGTCGCAGTATAACGGAAATTAAGCATGCTACAGGTCTATCTTGTTCGTCACGGTGAAACGGTTTGGAATGCGGCCCGACGCATTCAGGGGCAGTCCGACAGTCCGCTGACGGAGAAAGGTGAGCAACAGGCCCATCAGGTGGGTGAGCGCGTTAAATCGCTGGGGATTACCCATGTGATTGCCAGCGATTTAGGACGTACTCGTCGCACTGCGGAAATTATCGCGGATGCCTGCGGTTGTGCGGTAACGCTTGATGCGCGCCTGCGCGAACTCAATATGGGGGTGCTGGAACAGCGCCCAATCGAAGGGTTGACGGCGGAAGAAGAGAGCTGGCGGAAAACCCTGGTGGATGGCACCGAAAACGGTCGCATTCCTGGCGGTGAGTCGATGGCGGAGATGGCGGCGCGGATGCACGCGGCGTTAAATGATTGCCTCGGATTACCGGCAGGCAGCCGTCCACTGATTGTCAGCCACGGTATGGCACTCGGCGTGCTGGTCAGTACCATTCTTGGTTTACCGGCACATGCCGAACGCCGTTTGCGTCTGCGTAACTGCTCCATCTCTCGCGTTGACCATCAGCAGAGCGCCTGGCTGGCAGCGGGCTGGGTGGTGGAGACGGCCGGGGATGTGTCACATCTGGATGCACCAGCGCTGGATGAACTGCAACGCTGAAGCGCAATATGAAAATGCCGTCATGACGACGGCATTTTGCTGTTAGCGTTCCTGCACCGGACGTATCGGAATCAGATACTCGCAGCGAATCTCGGTAGGTGGTTCGCTACGCTTCTTGCCACCGTGGGTGAAGAAACGTTCGATATCCTGCCCCTGACGACGTACCAGGCCCAGCGTGGGCATGCAAGTCCCGTACAGCAGCAGAATAAATTCCTGCAACGCGGTACGCGGTCCGTTATAGGTGAATTGCACATAATCACCCGCTTCCAGAATCACGCTCTGATTGGATTGCATGCTTTTTGCCAGTTGATCGGCAGGCACCGCGGTGGTGTAGAGAATCTCCTGCTCGTCATCCTTTTCATGGCTGGCGCGTACCTGATGCAAGCCATACAGCACCGGTGGCACGGTATCGGTTTCCAGCAGGAACTGTTTCCAGAAATGCACGCGCATTTCGTCGCGATAGCTGGAAATCTGCTCCAGCGTGCAGCTGTAGCTTTGGGTTTGACCCACCAACACCGTTTCCGGCAGCGTGACAAACTGCGGCTCAGGCATGTGGTTATCTTCCAGACGGATCGGCGGGCGGATACCGAAGGAGTTCCAGTCTGACGAACGACGATACCAGGCGGGCGTCTGATTGAACTGCTTTTTAAACGCACGGGTAAAGGTCTGCTGGGAATCGAAACGGTATTGCAGGGCGATGTCGAGTATCGGGCGGCTGGTGAGGCGTAACGCCACCGCGGCCTTAGACAGCCGGCGAGCGCGGATATAAGCGCCGATCGCGTGGCCTGTCACGTCCTTAAACATGCGCTGCAGATGCCATTTGGAATAGCCCGCTTTCAGGGCGACATTATCCAGTGAAAGGGGTTGATCCAGATGGCTCTCCAGCCAGACAAGCAAATCGCGAATGATACCGGCTTGGTCCATAAAACATCCTCATAACTCTCTGGTGGCGCAACTTATGAAGTCGTCGAATAATAGCACGAAATGCAAAAAGGCGAGAGGGCGGTTTTGTAAGTCGACTGTGCTACATCAATGCGGGTTGTTACCCATTTGGTTTGGTTCTGTTATCGATTGCCAGTACATTACATTCTCATCTATTCCGTTTGCAATGGTAACTCCATGACAATAGCTCGCCTTCTTATAGTCACCCTGGCAACATATGCCTTCGCGGGATCCCTCCAGGCAGAGGAGATCGGCTCAGTTGACACGGTTTTCAAGATGTTTGGCCCCGATCATAAGATCGTGGTGGAAGCCTTTGATGACCCCGATGTAAAAAATGTAACCTGTTATATCAGCCGGGCGAAAACCGGCGGGATCAAAGGCGGATTAGGTCTGGCCGAGGACACTTCCGATGCGGCGATTTCCTGCCAGCAGGTAGGGCCGGTTACGCTGAGCGATAAAATTGCGCAAGGTAAAGCGCAGGGGGATGTGGTGTTCCAGAAGCGCACATCGCTGGTTTTTAAGAAGCTACAGGTTGTACGCTTTTATGATCAAAAGCGCAACGCGCTGGTCTACCTGGCTTACTCAGATAAAGTGGTGGAAGGCTCGCCAAAAAACGCGCTGAGCGCTGTGCCGATTATGCCCTGGCATTAACAACAGGCTGGCACCTATTCGTAGCGGCGCGATAAATCGCGCCGCTACAGAACAGATATGTGCAGATTAGTCCTGCAACTCACCGCAGAAGCGATAACCTTCGCCATGAATAGTGGCGATGATTTCTGGGGTATCCGGCGTAGATTCGAAATGCTTACGGATACGGCGGATGGTGACATCCACGGTGCGGTCATGCGGCTTCAGCTCGCGACCGGTCATCTTTTTCAGCAGGTCAGCACGGGTCTGAATTTTGCCTGGGTTTTCGCAGAAGTGCAGCATGGCGCGGAATTCACTGCGCGGCAACTTGTACTGCTCGCCGTTCGGGCTGATCAGTGAGCGGCTGTTGATATCCAGCTCCCAACCGTTGAAACGATAGCTTTCCACCTGACGACGCTCCTCATTCGGCATCGCCAGATTCATGGTACGCGACAACAGGTTACGCGCACGGATGGTCAGCTCACGCGGATTAAATGGCTTGGTGATGTAATCATCCGCGCCAATTTCCAGACCAAGGATTTTATCCACTTCATTATCACGGCCGGTGAGGAACATCAGCGCTACGTTCGCCTGCTCACGCAGTTCACGCGCCAGCAACAAGCCGTTTTTTCCCGGCAGGTTGATGTCCATAATCACCAGATTGACGTCGTTTTCCGTCAGAACCTGATGCATTTCGGCGCCGTCGGTGGCTTCATAGACCATGTAACCTTCAGCCTCAAAGATGCTTTTGAGGGTGTTACGCGTGACCAGTTCGTCTTCAACGATAAGAATGTGCGGGGTCTGCATGTTTCGCTACCTAAAATTTGCCAACAAATCGAAAACAGGGCGTACGGCGGTTGCACTTACTGTTAATCGTAACAGCATGCCGTTCGCAACCGGTGTACGAAATAATCTTCGGAATACACCATCCATCTACGTCAACTTCAGTGTTAGCTCAGCCAGTCAGGATGAATATTTGCGTGCCCCGTGGGTATCGGACTGGCGCTTATCCTAACCGTATTAACAGCAACCTAACAGCACCAACAACAACCGATAAGCATAAAAACAACGCTTCGTTGACTTATATCAAATGCAAGTGTAGCACGTTAACACTTTTATGAAAAACTTCTCCAGGAATGCCAGCTTAGCTCACAAAAAGCAGCATTTTTGCTACATTCCGGCTGCATAATAGCAAAACAAAAACTTGCCGGAAATTATATTTCAATAAGATGATATCTAATGCTTTTATAATAAAATGGTACGGAAATTTAGCTTTAATACGTTAATTTATGCTACCTCGCGATTTTATTCCGTTTTAACATCCTTAACATCTTATTTTCTTATATCCGCATGGTTGGTATTTTCCGGTGTGCATGCCAACATACGCTGAGTTGTTAACAGTTCGATGGAAAAATCATGCATTTCCCCCTCATTCTTGTCTCTCCCGCCCGACCAGAAAATATCGGTGCCGCCGCCCGTGCCATGAAAACCATGGGTTTTAGCGAGTTGCGTATTGTCGCCAGCGATGCCTGGCAGGATCCGGCGGCCCGACGCGTGGCGCACGGCGCAGGCGAAATCCTTGATAGCGTAAAAACTTATGACACGCTTAGTGACGCACTTCAGGACGTGGACTTCTCGGTCGCGACCACGGCGCGCAGCCGGGCGAAGTTCCGTTACTACGCCACACCCGCACAAGTGGAAACCATTTTGCAGGAGAAACGCCAGTGGCTGAGCCGGATAGCGTTGGTGTTTGGCCGCGAGGATAGCGGATTGACCAATGAGGAGCTGGAACAGGTTGACCTGCTCACCGGCATTCCGATGGCAAACGACTATCCCTCGCTCAATCTCGGGCAGGCAGTGATGGTGTATTGCTACCAACTCTCTGCGCTTAATCAAGTGGCGGCCCAGCCCGCAGCGATGGCGGATGCGCAGCAGTTGCAGGCGTTGCGGGTGCGTTTCCAGCAATTGTTGGTTCGTCTGGCAGTGGACGACGATGCCAAGATGGTGGACTGGATCGATCAACGTATCGGTTTGCTGGAACAACGTGACAGCGCCATGCTGCACCGTCTGCTGCACGACGTAGAAAAAAAACTTATAGATAATAACTCGGGTAAATCCTGACTTTGCAGTGACAGATCGGGAGTTGTGGCTATTTGCTGAACGATCCCGATGGCATTTTCCGGGCAAAGCGCAGCACTGCGTAGTGGCGAAAAATCCGCCTTAGGACAAATTCGTTGACTTAACGTGCGCTTTGCTTTAATTCTGGAAGGCAGACGGACAATCAAGACAGACAGAAAAAAATCTCAATGCGTACAAACAGCCTGAACACCACCATTATTATTACCACCACCATTACCACAGGTAACGGTGCGGGCTGACGCATACAGGAAAAACAAAAAAGAAGCCCGCACCTAACCAGTGCGGGCTTTTTTTTCGGCATAAATTCAGGAGAGCTTTAACCATGCGAGTGCTGAAATTCGGCGGGACCTCGGTAGCCAATGCGGAACGTTTTCTCCGCGTGGCAGACATTCTGGAAAGCAATGCGCAACAGGGACAGGTTGCAACCGTACTCTCTGCGCCAGCGAAAATTACCAATCATCTGGTGGCGATGATTGAGAAAACCATTAGCGGGCAGGATGCGTTGCCGAATATCAGCGATGCCGAACGTATTTTTGCCGAGCTGTTGCAGGGGTTGGCCGATGCACAGCCGGGCTTCGATTATGATGGATTGAAGACTCGCGTTGACCTCGAATTTGCCCAACTGAAGCAGGTGCTGCATGGCATCAGCCTGCTGGGACAGTGCCCGGATGCGGTCAATGCTGCCATCATCTGCCGGGGTGAGAAGCTGTCCATCGCCATTATGGAAGCGCTGCTCCAGGCGCGCGGCTACAAAGTGACGGTCATCGATCCGGTGGAAAAACTGCTGGCCGTCGGCCACTACCTTGAATCTACCGTGGATATCAATGAATCCACCCGCCGTATCGCCGCCAGCCAGATCCCTGCCGATCATATGATCCTGATGGCCGGTTTCACTGCCGGAAACGAGCGTGGCGAACTGGTGGTGCTGGGCCGTAACGGTTCTGACTATTCGGCAGCGGTACTGGCGGCTTGTCTGCGTGCTGACTGTTGTGAAATCTGGACTGACGTCGATGGCGTCTATACCTGTGACCCGCGTCAGGTGCCGGATGCGCGCCTGCTGAAGTCCATGTCCTATCAGGAAGCAATGGAGCTGTCGTACTTTGGTGCCAAAGTGCTGCACCCCCGCACCATCGCCCCGATTGCCCAGTTCCAGATTCCCTGCCTGATTAAAAACACCGCTAACCCGCAAGCACCCGGTACCTTAATTGGTGGCGAAGGTGAGCATGATGAAAACCCGGTAAAAGGCATCACTAACCTCAACAACATGGCGATGTTTAACGTCTCCGGACCGGGGATGAAAGGCATGGTTGGCATGGCGGCACGCGTGTTTGCTGCGATGTCGCGCACCGGTATCTCGGTGGTGTTGATTACCCAATCTTCTTCCGAGTACAGCATCAGCTTCTGCGTGCCGCAGAACGAGCTGGCGCGCGCGCGCCGCGTGCTGGAAGATGAATTCTACCTCGAATTGAAAGACGGCTTGCTGGACCCACTGGAAGTGGTTGAGCAACTGGCGATTATCTCGGTGGTCGGTGACGGCATGCGCACCCTGCGTGGCATCTCTGCCAAGTTCTTCTCCGCGCTGGCGCGAGCCAATATCAATATCGTGGCCATTGCCCAGGGTTCCTCGGAGCGTTCCATCTCTGCCGTGGTGAGCAACGATGAAGTCACTACTGGCGTGCGTGTAGTGCACCAGATGCTGTTTGCCACCGATCAGGTGATTGAAGTGTTCGTGGTCGGTGTCGGTGGCGTCGGCGCGGCGTTGCTGGAGCAGCTACATCGTCAACAGGCGTGGCTGAAGCAAAAGCATATCGATTTGCGGGTGTGTGGCATCGCTAACTCGCGCGCGTTGCTGACCAACGTGCACGGCATCGATCTCAGTAACTGGAAAGGGGCGCTGGCGGAAGCCAAAGAATCGTTCAATCTTGGTCGCCTGATCCGTCTGGTGAAAGAGTATCACCTGCTGAATCCGGTGATTGTCGATTGTACTTCGAGCCAGGCGGTGGCCGATCAGTACGCGGATTTCCTCGCGGATGGTTTCCATGTCGTGACGCCGAACAAAAAGGCCAACACCTCTTCATGGAATTATTACCAGCAGATGCGTGCGGCAGCGGAGAAATCGCGCCGTAAGTTCCTGTATGACACCAACGTGGGTGCAGGTTTGCCGGTGATCGAGAACCTGCAAAATCTGCTGAATGCCGGTGATGAGCTGATCAAATTCTCCGGTATTCTTTCCGGCTCGCTGTCGTTTATTTTCGGCAAGCTGGATGAGGGCGTTTCCCTGTCTGAAGCGACCAAAATGGCGCGTGACATGGGCTTCACCGAACCGGACCCGCGTGATGACCTGTCGGGCACCGATGTGGCGCGTAAGCTGCTGATTCTGGCGCGTGAAGCGGGACATCAACTGGAGCTGAGCGATATCGAGATCGAACCGCTGCTGCCTGCCAGCCTGACGGAGATTGCTGACGTTGAGCAATTCATGCAGCGTTTGCCGGAACTGGACAACGCCTTTGCGGCGCGCGTTGCCAAAGCGCGTGATGAAGGTAAAGTGTTACGCTTCGTCGGTGCCATCGAAGAGGGTGGTGCCTGCAAAGTGAAAATTGATGCAGTGGACAGTAACGATCCGCTGTTTAAAGTCAAAAATGGCGAAAACGCCCTGGCGTTCTATAGCCGTTATTATCAGCCGATCCCGCTGGTTCTGCGTGGATACGGTGCCGGGAATGATGTGACCGCAGCTGGTGTGTTTGCCGATCTGCTGCGCACGCTGTCGTGGAAGTTGGGAGTTTGATGATGGTAAAAATTTATGCACCGGCCTCGATAGGTAACGTCAGCGTCGGCTTTGATGTGCTTGGCGCGGCGGTTTCGCCGGTGGATGGCACCCTGCTGGGTGATTGTGTGTCGGTCGAGGCGGCCGACCGCTTTAGCCTGGTAAACAAAGGGCGCTTCGTCAGCAAACTGCCGGACAATCCACAGGAAAACATTGTTTATCAGTGCTGGCAGCGTTTTTGTGAAGCGATTGGTAAAGAAGTGCCGGTGGCGATGACGCTGGAAAAAAACATGCCGATCGGCTCGGGTCTTGGCTCCAGTGCCTGCTCGGTCGTGGCTGGCCTGATGGCGATGAACGAATTTTGCGGCAAGCCGTTGAATGACACTGAACTGCTGGCGTTGATGGGCGAGCTGGAAGGACGTATCTCCGGTAGCGTGCATTACGACAACGTTGCGCCGTGCTTCCTCGGCGGCGTGCAGTTGATGATTGAAGAGAACGGCATTATCAGCCAGTCAGTGCCGTCGTTTGACGAGTGGCTGTGGGTGATGGCCTATCCGGGCATCAAAGTCTCCACCGCTGAAGCGCGTGCGATTCTACCGGCGCAGTATCGTAAACAGGACATCATCAAACACGGTCGTTTACTGGGCGGTTTCATCCATGCCTGTCATACTCAGCAGCCAGAACTGGCCGCGAAGCTGATGCAGGATGTGGTGGCGGAGCCGTATCGCACCAAACTGCTGCCGGGCTTTGCGGAAGCACGCCAGGCAGCAGCCGATATTGGCGCGCTGGCCTGCGGTATTTCGGGTTCCGGCCCGACACTTTTCGCCGTTTGCAACGAGATGGCAACGGCACAGCGGATGGCAGACTGGCTGAGCCAGCACTATCTGCAAAATGAAGAAGGTTTCGTCCATATCTGCCGTCTTGATACGGCTGGCGCACGTAAATTGGGATAACGCATGAAACTCTACAACCTTAAGGATCATAACGAGCAGGTGAGCTTCGCTCAGGCCGTGAAGCAGGGCCTTGGCTCGCAGCAGGGACTGTTTTTTCCGCTCGAACTGCCGGAATTTGAACTGACCGACATCGATGCGATGCTGGAGATGGATTTTGTTACCCGCAGCAGCAAAATCCTCTCGGCTTACATCGGTGACGAAATTGCCGCACATCAGTTGGCTGAGCGCGTGAAAAACGCGTTTGCGTTCCCGGCCCCGGTGGCAAAAGTGAGCGACGATGTCGCCTGCCTCGAACTGTTTCATGGCCCGACGCTGGCGTTCAAAGACTTCGGCGGCCGTTTTATGGCGCAGATGCTTTCGTATGTCAGCGGTGCCGATGAAAAAATCACCATTCTGACCGCCACGTCTGGCGATACCGGCGCAGCAGTAGCCCATGCGTTTTACGGCATGGAAAACGTGCGCGTGGTGATCCTCTATCCGCAGGGCAAAATCAGCCCGTTGCAGGAAAAATTGTTCTGCACCCTGGGGGGGAACATCGAAACCATCGCCATCGACGGCGATTTCGATGCCTGCCAGGCGCTGGTGAAACAAGCCTTTGATGATGAAGAACTGAAAAAGGCGATCGGCCTGAACTCAGCCAACTCCATCAACATCAGCCGTCTGCTGGCGCAGATTTGCTACTACTTTGAAGCTGTGGCGCAACTGCCGCAGGAAAAACGCAATCAGCTGGTGGTGTCGGTGCCAAGTGGTAACTTTGGTGACCTGACCGCAGGCCTGCTGGCGAAATCACTCGGTCTGCCGATCAAACGCTTTATCGCTGCCACCAACGCCAACGATACCGTGCCGCGCTTCCTCGCCAATGGCGAATGGACGCCGCATGCCACCGTTGCCACGCTGTCCAACGCCATGGATGTGAGCCAGCCGAACAACTGGCCGCGCGTGGAAGAGTTGTTCCGCCGCAAAACCTGGCGTCTGGGCGATCTGGCCTATGGTGCGGTGAGCGATGAAACCACCAAAGCGACCATGCGTGAGCTGGCAGAAATCGGTTATCTGTCTGAACCGCATGCGGCGATTGCTTATCGTCTGCTGCGCGATCAGTTGCAGGAAGGTGAGTACGGCCTGTTCCTTGGCACTGCGCATCCGGCGAAGTTCAAGGAGAGCGTGGAAGCGATTCTGGAGCAGACGCTGCCGCTGCCGGAAGCACTGGCTGAGCGTGCCGACCTGCCGCTGCTGTCGCATAATTTGAAAGCAGATTTCGCCGCGCTGCGCGCGTTTTTGCTGACGAAATAATGAAAAATGGCTGGCATTTGCCAGCCATTCTTTTATCTGTCGTAGCGGCGCGATTTATCGCGCAATTCCGTGCACGGTGTCGGAAAAAATCGCGCCGTTGCGGGTTATTGCTGCTCGTGGCGTTTAAACACCAGCTCGTTTTCGCTGCTTTCAGCCGCAGCAAAGAAATAACCATCCACATCGAATTTCTTCAATTGCTCCGGTTTGGTCAGGCGGTGCTGAATCACATAACGGCTCATCAGGCCACGCGCTTTCTTGGCGTAGAAGCTGATCACTTTAAACTTGCCGTTCTTCTCATCCAGGAACACCGGCTTAATCAGTCGCCCGGCCAGTTTTTTCGGCTTGATAGCTTTGAAATATTCATCTGACGCCAGGTTAATCAACACGTCATCGCCTTGTTCCGCCAGCGCAGCATTCAGTTTTTCCGTCAGCAAATCACCCCAGAAACCATAGAGATCTTTCGCCGCCGGGTTCGTCAGTTTGATCCCCATTTCCAGCCGGTAGGGCTGCATTAAGTCGAGCGGGCGCAGCAAACCATACAAACCCGACAGCATACGCAGATGCTGCTGGGCGAAAGCAAAATCTTTTTCGCTAAAGGTTTCCGCCTGCAAACCGGTGTAGACATCCCCTTTGAACGCCAGAATCGCCTGACGCGCATTCTCCAGCGTGAAGGGGGGCTGCCATTCGTTAAAACGTTCTGCGTTCAGATGGGCCAGTTTGTCGCTGATGCCCATCAGCGAGGCGATTTGCGCCGGTGACAGATCACGGGCGACATCAATCAGCTGTTGTGACTTTTCTAACAACGCCGGTTGAGTGAAGGTTTGCGTCGCAAGCGGGCTTTCATAATCCAGCGTCTTGGCTGGCGAGATGACCATCAACATTGTTTCGTCCTCGGTTGACCCGCAGGTTTATCAGGGTATTAACGGAAAATTTGTTCGGCGAGTGTAGCAAAAAAGCGTGACGGATCGGCAAATCGTTCCCATTTGTCCGTGCTATCGGAAAGGGCACGCCGCGACCTTGCACCGTGGTTACCGCGTGATATTATCGCAACAGCCTTTTTCACCCTGACAGTCAACCTAAGAGAAAAGAGAACCATGACGGACAAACTTACTTCCTTGCGTCAGCTGACTACTGTGGTCGCCGACACCGGTGATATCGCGGCAATGAAGCTGTATCAACCGCAAGATGCCACCACCAACCCTTCTTTGATCCTCAATGCCGCTCAAATTCCTGAATACCGTAAACTGATTGACGAAGCCATTAGCTGGGCACGTCAGCAGAGCAGCAACAAAGAAGAGCAGTTACAGCTGGTTTCTGACAAGCTGGCCGTCAACATTGGTCTGGAAATTCTCAAACTGATCCCGGGTCGTATCTCGACTGAAGTCGATGCGCGTCTGTCTTATGACACCGAAGCAAGCATCGCCAAAGCACGTAGCCTGATCAAACTGTACAACGATGCAGGTATCAGCAACGATCGCATCCTGATCAAACTGGCTTCAACCTGGCAGGGTATCCGTGCCGCTGAGCAGCTGGAAAAAGAAGGTATCAACTGTAACCTGACTCTGCTGTTCTCCTTCGCTCAGGCGCGTGCTTGTGCTGAAGCGGGCGTGTTCCTGATCTCTCCGTTCGTAGGTCGTATCCTCGACTGGTACAAAGCGAACACCGACAAGAAAGAGTACGCTGCGCACGAAGATCCGGGCGTGGTTTCTGTTTCTGAGATCTACAACTATTACAAGCAACACGGTTACGAAACCGTGGTAATGGGTGCCAGCTTCCGTAACGTCGGTGAAATCATCGAGCTGGCCGGTTGCGACCGTCTGACCATCTCCCCGAACCTGCTGAAAGAGCTGGCTGAGAGCGAAGGCGCTGTTGAGCGTAAACTGAGCTACAGCGGCGAAGTGAAAGCGCGTCCGGCGAAAATGACCGAAGCCGAGTTCCTGTGGCAGCACAACCAGGACCCGATGGCCGTCACCAAACTGGCGGAAGGCATCCGCAACTTTGCCATCGACCAGGGCAAACTTGAGAAGATGATCGCTGAACTGCTGTAAGTGATGACACCGTGGCGGCACAGGCTGCCCGCCACGGTTTTAAGGTTTTCTCTCCCTTTTGCTTTGTATTATTCTTCTTTTTATCCCCCTCATGCATCACAGCGATAACTCTATGGATACATTACGTATTGGATTGATTTCCGTTTCCGATCGCGCGGCGAACGGCATTTATCAGGATCAGGGCATTCCGGCGCTGGAAAGCTGGCTTGGCAGCGCATTAACGACGCCATTTGAGATTGAAACCCGGCTGGTGCCGGATGAACAACCGATGATCGAACAGGCGATTTGCGAGCTGGTGGATGAATTGTTCTGCCATCTGGTACTGACCACGGGCGGTACGGGGCCTGCGCGCCGTGATGTGACACCTGATGCGACCCTTGCGGTTGCCGATCGTGAGATGCCCGGTTTTGGCGAGCAGATGCGCCAGATCAGCCTGCAATTTGTCCCGACGGCGATCCTGTCACGTCAGGTGGGGGTGATCCGTAAACAGTCGCTGATCCTCAACTTGCCGGGGCAGCCGAAATCGATCAAAGAAACGCTGGAAGGACTGAAAGGAGATGACGGCGTGGTGAAAGTGCCGGGTATCTTCGCGACTGTACCGTATTGTTTACAGCTGCTTGACGGGCCTTATGTCGAGACTGACCCGGTAGTGGTAGCAGCATTTCGGCCAAAAAGCGCGAGGCGTGAGACAAACGTCTGAATATCGCCGTTTTCAGGCATAAAATTCAGACGTACTGGTGTGGCAAAAAATTTACGGTATAGTAAGCGTAACTTTACAACTAGATTTTTTTGCCTCTGGATACCGCTACGTTATGGATTCGCTCGCAACTCGTCGCCTCAACCGACAGGATTATAAAACCCTGTCGCTGGCCGCCCTTGGCGGGGCGCTGGAATTTTACGACTTCATCATCTTTGTGTTCTTCGCTGCGGTGATCGGCCAACTCTTCTTCCCGGCGGATATGCCGGAATGGCTGCGTCAGGTGCAGACCTTTGCCATCTTTGCCGCAGGTTATCTGGCGCGCCCGCTTGGTGGCATCATCATGGCGCACTTTGGTGACAAAGTTGGCCGTAAGAAGATGTTTAGTCTGAGTATCCTGCTGATGGCTCTGCCGACGTTGGCAATGGGGGCGTTGCCGACTTACGACAGCATTGGTATCGCTGCGCCGCTGTTGATGCTGCTGTTGCGCGTGTTACAGGGGGCCGCGATTGGTGGCGAAGTGCCGGGCGCATGGGTGTTTGTCGCGGAGCATGTGCCAGAAAAACGCGTGGGTTTTGCCTGTGGCACGTTAACCGCCGGTTTAACTGCCGGGATTTTGCTCGGCTCGCTGGTGGCAACCATCATCAATACTTCGCTCTCTCCGGCGGCAATTGCCGCGCATGGCTGGCGCATCCCGTTCTTTCTCGGTGGCGTGTTTGGTTTGCTGGCAATGTATTTGCGCCGCTGGCTGCATGAAACGCCAGTGTTTCAGCAAATGCAGCAGCGCAAGGCGCTGGCGGATAAGCTGCCACTGCAAACCATCCTGGCCCAACACAAACGCGGCATCGTGATTTCGATGCTGCTGACCTGGTTGCTCTCCGCCTGCATCGTAGTAGTGATTCTGATGGCTCCGACGCTGATGCAAAAACAACACGCGATTCCGGCGGCGCTGAGCTTACAGGCCAATAGCCTGGCTACGGTGATGTTGTTGTTTGGCTGCGTGATTGCGGGTTGGCTGGTGGACCGTATCGGAGCGGCGCGCACCTTGATGATCGGTTCGTTGCTGTTGGCGATCGGTAGCTGGAACTTCTTCCATCAATTAGGAAGTGCGCCGGAGATGTTGTTTGTCTGGTATGGTCTGGCGGGGATGAGCGTTGGCGTGGTGGGGGTTGTACCGTTTGTGATGGTTCGGTCCTTCCCGGCAGCGGTGCGCTTCACCGGTATCTCCTTCTCCTATAACGTCGCCTACGCCATTTTTGGCGGCCTGACGCCGATTAGCGTGACCTTGATTATGCGTCTGACACCGATGGCACCGGCATGGTACGTGTTGGCGTTAGCGGTTATTGGATTTGCAGTAGGGGTGTGGCTGTTACGTGATAACCGGCAGGAAAGCGTGCAGTTTGAGACATCCATTCATTCTTCATAAATGATTACGCGGAGCCTTCAGGCTCCGCGTTGCGATTCAGCGTGGTTGACCAATCGGCAGCACGGTGCGGCCCCATTGTTCATTCAGCACTTCACCCATCGCCAGATAGATGGCGCTACCACCACAGATCAGACCAACCCAACCGGCAATGCGCACCAGCAGCGCGTTATCCAGCAGATGCCCAATCGCCAACAAGGCAAACAGCACCGTCAGGCTGGCAAACACAAATTGCAGCATAGTCGGGCCGGTGAGGGTGCCAAAGAATAAAAACAGCGTGAACACGCCCCACAGGCCAAGGTAAGCCCCGAGGAAATGACTGTCAGCGGCTTCCGACAGCCCCATTTTCGGCAGCAGCAGAATCGCGACCAGCGTCAGCCAGAAGCTGCCGTAAGAGGCAAATGCCGTCAGGCCGAAGGTGTTACCTTTCTTAAATTCCAGCAGACCGGCAAAGATTTGCGCGAGGCCGCCATAAAAAATGCCCATCGCCAGGATGATGGTATCCATCGCGAAGAGTCCGGTGTTGTGCAGATTGAGCAGAATGGTGGTCATACCAAAGCCCATTAAGCCCAGTGGCGCAGGGTTCGCCAGAGTGATGTTACGCATAGTTCCTCAAAGGTAATTATTAATATCTGAATGTTGTCTTATCCCGTTAGTCAGACGGGGCGCAGCATAATAATCAGCCAGCTACCCGGCATCTTTGATCTGAGTGGGGAGAGATAATTAAAATTTTTTTAGTTTTAACCCTTGATGCGCTTCGAAGCGGCCCCATCTAGTTGTCATCGAGAGTTGTGGTGCAGGAAAAAAAGCCTGCTCAGGCAGTTGAAAGCGGCGAAACATGCCCGCATCTCTGCTTCACAACCCAATTTGGCAAAGAATTTAAGTGGGAGACGTTTAGATGGGTAAGATTATTGGTATTGACCTGGGTACAACCAACTCTTGTGTTGCGATTATGGACGGCACCAAAGCACGCGTGCTGGAAAATGCCGAAGGTGATCGTACCACGCCTTCAATTATTGCTTATACACAGGATGGCGAAACTCTGGTCGGTCAACCGGCTAAACGTCAGGCGGTGACTAACCCGCAGAACACCCTGTTCGCGATTAAGCGCCTGATCGGCCGTCGTTTCCAGGACGAAGAAGTGCAGCGTGATATCAAAATCATGCCGTACAAAATCGCCGCAGCTGACAACGGTGATGCCTGGCTGGAAGTGAAAGGCCAGAAAATGGCTCCGCCGCAGATCTCTGCTGAAGTGCTGAAAAAAATGAAGAAAACCGCGGAAGATTTCCTCGGTGAGCCAGTGACTGAAGCGGTTATCACCGTACCGGCGTACTTCAACGATGCACAGCGTCAGGCAACCAAAGATGCCGGCCGTATCGCGGGCCTGGAAGTGAAACGTATTATTAACGAACCGACTGCGGCGGCGCTGGCTTACGGCCTCGACAAAGGTCAGGGCAACCGCACCATCGCGGTGTACGACCTGGGCGGCGGTACCTTCGATATCTCTATCATCGAAATCGATGAAGTTGATGGCGAGAAAACCTTTGAAGTTCTGGCAACCAATGGTGATACCCACTTGGGTGGTGAAGACTTCGACAGCCGTCTGATCAACTACCTCGTTGCGGAGTTCAAGAAAGATCAGGGCATCGATCTGCACAACGATCCGCTGGCGATGCAGCGTCTGAAAGAAGCGGCTGAGAAAGCGAAAATCGAGCTGTCTTCTGCTCAGCAGACTGACGTTAACCTGCCGTACATCACTGCTGATGCGACCGGTCCTAAGCACCTGAACATCAAAGTGACCCGTGCGAAGCTGGAATCGCTGGTCGAAGATCTGGTTGCGCGTTCTATCGAGCCGCTGAAAGTCGCTCTGCAAGATGCTGGCCTGTCGGTTTCTGACATCAACGACGTGATCCTCGTCGGTGGTCAGACCCGTATGCCGCTGGTTCAGGCTAAAGTGACAGAATTCTTTGGCAAAGAGCCGCGTAAAGACGTGAACCCGGATGAAGCCGTTGCCGTAGGTGCTGCGGTACAGGGTGGCGTGCTGGGTGGTGACGTGAAAGACGTCCTGCTGCTCGACGTAACCCCGCTGTCACTGGGTATCGAAACTATGGGTAGCGTGATGACTTCGCTGATCAGCAAGAACACCACCATCCCGACCAAACACAGCCAGGTGTTCTCAACTGCTGAAGATAACCAGTCTGCCGTGACCATTCATGTGTTGCAGGGTGAGCGTAAACGTGCCAGCGATAACAAATCACTGGGCCAGTTTAACCTCGACGGTATCCAGCCTGCACCGCGCGGTATGCCGCAGATTGAAGTGACTTTCGACATCGATGCGGATGGTATCCTGCACGTATCAGCGAAAGACAAAAACAGCGGTAAAGAGCAGAAGATCACCATCAAAGCGTCTTCTGGTCTGAACGAAGAAGAGATCGCGAAAATGGTACGTGACGCTGAAGCGAACGCCGAAGCCGACCGTAAATTTGAAGAGCTGGTGCAGACGCGTAACCAGGGCGACCAGATTGCGCACAGCACCCGTAAACAGCTGGATGAAGCGGGTGACAAACTGTCTGCCGATGACAAAGCCCCGATTGAATCTGCGCTGAACGATCTGAACACTGCGCTGAAAGGCGAAGACAAAGCTGACATCGAAGCGAAGATGCAGGCTCTGATGCAGGTTTCCAGCAAGCTGATGGAAATGGCACAGCAGCAGGCTCAGGCTGGCGCAGCAGACGCTGGCGACGCTTCCGCGAAGAAAGATGACGACGTTGTCGACGCTGAATTCGAAGAAGTTAAAGATAAAAAATAATTGCCCCTGACCGGGCGCGACGGCTGGCCTGACAGCCGTTGAAACCAGCACGGGCGTAGGAGATCTCTCCACGCCCGTGCGATCATGTTAAGGGCAGAAGATGGCGAAGAGTGATTTTTACGAGATCTTAGGCGTCTCTAAATCGGCAGATGAGCGCGAAATCAAAAAGGCGTACAAGCGCCTGGCGATGAAATATCACCCGGACCGTAACCCGGGCGATAAAGAAGCCGAAGCGAAATTCAAAGAGGTTAAGGAAGCCTACGAAATTCTGACCGACGCGCAGAAGCGTGCGGCCTACGATCAGTACGGTCATGCGGCCTTCGAACAGGGCGGCATGGGTGGCGGTGGATTTGGCGGCGGCGGCTTCGGTGGCGGTGCTGACTTCAGCGATATCTTTGGCGACGTATTTGGCGATATCTTTGGTGGTGGTCGCCGTCAGCGCGCTGCCCGTGGCGCCGATTTACGCTACAACATGGACCTGACGCTGGAAGAAGCGGTACGCGGCGTGACCAAAGAGATCCGCATTCCAACCCTGGAAGAGTGTGATGTTTGCCACGGCAGCGGGGCGAAAGCCGGGACTCAACCGCAAACCTGTCCAACCTGTCATGGTGCAGGCCAGGTGCAGATGCGTCAGGGCTTCTTTACCGTACAGCAGGCGTGTCCGACCTGTCATGGCCGTGGCTCGGTGATCAAAGATCCGTGCAACGCCTGTCATGGCCACGGTCGTGTTGAACGCTCGAAAACCTTGTCAGTGAAAATCCCGGCAGGTGTTGATACCGGCGATCGTATCCGTCTGAGCGGCGAAGGGGAAGCGGGCGAGCATGGCGCACCGGCGGGCGATCTGTACGTTCAGGTGTCAGTGAAAAAACACCCGATCTTCGAGCGTGAAGATAACAACCTGTACTGTGAAGTACCGATCAACTTTGCGATGGCTGCACTGGGTGGCGAGATTGAAGTGCCGACTCTGGATGGCCGTGTGAAGCTGAAAGTACCGTCAGAAACGCAAACCGGCAAGCTGTTCCGCATGCGTGGTAAAGGCGTGAAATCAGTGCGTGGTGGTGCCGTGGGCGATCTGCTGTGCCGCGTGGTGGTGGAAACCCCGGTTAGCCTGAACGACAAACAGAAAGCGCTGTTGCGTGAACTGGAAGAGAGTTTTGGCGGCCCGACCGGTGAGAAAAACAGCCCGCGTTCGAAGAGTTTCTTCGATGGCGTGAAGAAGTTTTTTGATGATTTAACCCGCTAAGTCTGCGCGACTTACCTGAAAGCCAGCGCTGCGTCGCTGGCTTTTTTATTTCCTGATCGCCACGATCATTCGGTTTTTTCGAACCCGACCTAATAAATAATCTGTTTTTTTCGATCTAATATTGTCGCTAAGCTAACCGCCTTTTCATTATTCGCTCTGCGACAAGGAACCTGGACGTGAATATCCGATTGAAAAAACTCCTGAATAGTGACGCCACCAGCGGGGTGGTGCTCATCATCGCCGCAGCCATTGCCATGTTGCTGGCCAACAGCGCCAGCACCCAGCAGGGCTATCTTGACCTGCTTGGAATCCCGGTGGAGTTTCGTTTTGGCTCACTGGATATCAGTAAAAACCTGTTGCTTTGGATCAACGATGCGCTGATGGCGGTGTTCTTCCTGATGGTCGGTCTGGAAGTGAAGCGCGAAATGGTCATGGGGGCACTGGCACGCCGCGACCAGGCGATTTTCCCGCTGATTGCTGCCGTTGGTGGCATGCTGGTACCGGGACTGCTGTTCCTGTTGTTTAACGCCGGGGATGCGGCCACGCGCAGCGGTTGGGCGATCCCGACGGCGACCGATATCGCTTTTGCCCTGGGTATCCTGGCGCTGCTGGGTAGCCGTGTGCCGCCAGCGTTGAAGATCTTCCTCATGGCGCTGGCGATCATTGACGATCTGGGCGCTATCGTGATTATTGCGCTGTTCTACACCAATGATCTGTCGATGGTATCGCTGGGGGTAGCGGCTGGCGCGATTGCGGTGCTCGGCATCATGAATTTGCTGAATGTACGTAATACCGGCCTCTATCTGCTGGTTGGGCTGGTGTTGTGGACGGCGGTATTGAAATCCGGTGTGCATGCCACGCTGGCGGGCGTGGTGGTGGGCTTCCTGATCCCACTGGAGAAGAAAAATGGTCACTCCCCGGCAATCCACCTGGAACACGCGCTGCATCCGTGGGTACGCTGGCTGATTCTGCCGTTGTTTGCCTTTGCTAACGCAGGGGTATCGCTGGCCGGGGTGACACCAGGCAGCCTGTTCTCGTTGCTGCCGCTTGGCATCATGCTCGGCCTGTTTGTCGGTAAACCGCTCGGCATTACCTTATTCTGCTGGCTCAGCGTTAAAACCGGGTTGGCAAAATTGCCGGATAACACCTCGCTACGTGATATCGCGGCTGTCGGCGTGTTGTGTGGCATTGGCTTTACCATGTCGATCTTTATCGCCTCGCTGGCATACGGTGAAGCCGCGCCTGAGCTGATTACGCTGGCGAAGTTGGGCATTTTACTGGGTTCGATAATCTCGGCGGTGGTCGGTTACTTGCTGCTGTGGCGGCGTCTGCCGCGTCAGGCGGCGTAACCTAATACAAGGCGGTAGCCAGATGTCACATATCAACTACAACCATCTGTATTACTTCTGGCATGTGTGCCGTGAGGGATCGATTGTCGGAGCGGCAGAGGCACTGTTCCTCACGCCACAAACCATCACCGGGCAGATCAAGGCGCTGGAGGAGCGTCTGCAAGGCAAATTGTTTCGTCGGCAGGGCCGCGGTCTGGTGCCGACGGAGCTGGGGCAACTGGTGTTCCGCTATGCCGACCGAATGTTTATGCTCAGCCAGGAGATGCTCGATATCGTCAACTATCGCAAAGAGTCAAACCTGCTGTTTGATGTGGGTATTGCGGATGCGCTCTCCAAGCAACTGGTGAGTCAGGTGCTGGAGGCGGCAGTGGTCGCGGATGAGAAGATTCATCTGCGCTGCTTTGAATCGACACATGAGATGCTGCTGGAGCAATTAAGCCAGCATAAGCTGGATATGATTGTCTCGGACTGCCCGATTGATTCAACGCAGCAGGAGGGGCTGTTTTCGGTGAAGCTGGGGGAATGCCCGGTGAGCTTCTGGTGTTATGCCCCGTGGCCGGAACAGACTTTTCCCGCCTGCCTTGAACAGCGTCGCTTGCTGATCCCCGGTCGTCGTTCGATGTTGGGACGTAAGCTACTCAACTGGATTCACAGTCAGGGATTACAGGTCGAAATTCTGGGTGAATTTGATGATGCGGCGCTGATGAAAGCGTTTGGCGCGCAGCACAACGCGATTTTCGTGGCCCCCACGTTGTATGGTGAAGCGGTCTACCGCGATGAGGCTATCCAGGAAATTGGTCGTCTGGATGCGGTGATGGAGGAGTATCATGTGATTTTTGCCGAGCGCATGATCCAGCATCCGGCGGTACAACGCATCTGTCATCGCGACTTCAGCGCGTTGTTTAGCGGCAAATCGCAGGCATAAAAAAACCGGCTTAACGCCGGTTCTTTCACAAAGCGATTAACAGACAGGCGATTAAGCCAGTTTGTTGATCTGTGCAGTCAGGTTTGCTTTATGACGTGCAGCTTTGTTTTTGTGGATCAGACCTTTAGCAGCCTGACGGTCCACGATCGGTTGCATTTCGTTGAATGCGTTCTGCGCAGCAGCTTTGTCGCCTGTTGCGATAGCCGCGTATACTTTCTTGATGAAAGTACGCATCATAGAACGGTTGCTCGCGTTATGCTTGCGACGTTTCTCAGATGTTACGGCGCGTTTCTTAGCTGATTTGATATTAGCCAAGGTCCAACTCCCAAATGTGTTCTATATGGACAAATCAAAGGCCGAGGACTATGCCTTTTGTGCCTTCTTTTGTCAATGGATTTGTGCAAATAAGCGCCGTTTTACAAACGACACCCGGTTACGTAATTGATGGCGCAAGATTCTACCAGCAACACCGCGCTGAATACAGTATTTCACAACAAAATTCTTCAGATCGCCGCTAAGCTACTGCCTGCACGCGGAATAAGCGGTAACAGAAGCAGGAAAGGCACGCAGACGGGTTAACCTGAACGCTATTCGAGGGTATAATCCGCCGATTTCCACCGGTTTGAGTCAGCCATGAAGTTTATCCGCGGTATTTACAATCTCACTCAGCAGCATCGCGGCTGCGTCCTGACCATTGGTAATTTTGACGGTTTTCATCGTGGCCATCAGGCATTGATGGCGGAGCTGGTCGAAGAGGGACGTAAGCGTCAGCTGCCGGTGATCGTGATGCTGTTCGAACCGCAGCCGCTGGAGCTGTTTGCGGGCGATAAAGCCCCGGCTCGTCTGATGCGTCTGCGTGAAAAGCTGAGGTATCTTAAGCAGGCCGGCGTCGATGCGGTGTTATGTGTTCGCTTCGATCGTCGTTTTGCTGCCCATTCAGCACAGGTTTTCATCTCTGAACTGCTGGTGGAGAAACTGAACGTTAAATTTCTCGCTGTTGGTGATGATTTCCGCTTTGGCGCTGGTCGCCAGGGGGATTTCCTGTTATTACAGAAAGCCGGTGTGGAATATGGCTTTGATGTCATCAGCACCCAGACATTTTGTGATGGCGGCAAACGCATCAGCAGTACTGCGGTGCGTCAGGCGCTGGCGCAGGATGATTTTGTCCAGGCGCAGGCGTTGTTAGGCCATCCCTTCAGCATTTCAGGCCGCGTGGTGCATGGTGATGCCCTGGGCCGTACCATTGGTTTTCCCACCGCCAATCTCCCTTTACGCCGCACAGTAACGCCGGTGAAAGGCGTATTTGCGGTTGAAGTACTGGGCCTGGGTGAACACCCGATCCCCGGCGTTGCCAACATTGGTACGCGTCCGACGGTAAAAGGTCTGCGTCAGCAGCTTGAAGTTCACCTGCTTGACACACATATGAATCTCTATGGACGCCACATTGATGTGGTACTGAAACAGAAGATTCGCGACGAACAGCGTTTCGCCTCGCTGGACGCGTTGAAAGAACAAATAGCGAAAGATGTGGTGACGGCCCGACAATTTTTTGGGCTAAAAACACCGGTTTAATGACCGAAATACGGAACCGAGAATCTGATGAGTGACTATAAATCTACCCTGAATTTGCCGGAAACGGGGTTCCCGATGCGTGGCGATCTGGCCAAACGCGAACCGGGAATGCTGCAACGTTGGTATGATGACAACCTGTACGGCATCATCCGCGAAGCCAAAAAAGGGAAAAAAACCTTTATTCTGCATGATGGCCCTCCCTATGCGAACGGCAGCATTCATATTGGTCACTCCGTTAACAAGATTCTGAAAGACATTATCGTTAAGTCGAAAGGCATGGCGGGCTTTGATTCGCCTTACGTTCCGGGCTGGGACTGCCACGGTCTGCCGATTGAACACAAAGTTGAGCAGATGATTGGTAAGCCGGGCGAGAAAGTCAGCGCGGCTGAATTCCGCGAAGCTTGCCGCAAGTACGCGGCGGAGCAGGTGGAAGGGCAGAAAAAAGACTTTATCCGTCTTGGCGTGCTGGGCGACTGGGATCGTCCCTACCTGACCATGAACTTCCAGACCGAAGCCAACATCATCCGTGCGCTGGGTAAAATCATCGGCAACGGCCACCTGCACAAGGGCGCGAAGCCGGTGCACTGGTGTCTGGACTGCCGCTCAGCACTGGCGGAAGCGGAAGTCGAATATTACGACAAAACCTCACCCTCCATCGATGTGATGTTTAACGCGTTAGATGCCGATGCGGTGCGCGCCAAATTTGGCGTATCTGCTTCTGAAGGCCCGGTTTCTCTGGTGATCTGGACCACTACCCCGTGGACCATGCCCGCTAACCGTGCCATCTCGTTGCACCCGGAATTCGACTACCAACTGTTGCAGATCGAAGGCCGCAGCCTGATCCTCGCCAAAGATCTGGTGGAAAGCGTGATGAAACGCGCGGGCATCAGCGACTGGCGTGTGCTGGGCGAATGCAAAGGCGCGGCGCTTGAGCTGCAACTGTTCCAGCATCCGTTCCTGGAGCAGATCCAGTCGAAAGTGGTGCTGGGCGAGCACGTCACCCTTGAAGCTGGTACGGGTGCAGTGCATACCGCGCCTGGCCACGGTCCGGACGACTACGTTATCGGTCAGAAATACGGTATCGAAACGGCTAACCCGGTTGGTCCGGATGGCACCTACCTGCCAGGTACCTATCCGACGCTGGATGGCGTTAACGTGTTTAAAGCCAACGATATGATTGTTGAGCTGCTGAAAGAGAAAGGCGCGCTGCTGCATGTGGAAAAACTGCTGCACAGCTACCCGCACTGCTGGCGTCATAAAACGCCGATCATCTTCCGTGCCACCCCACAGTGGTTTATCAGCATGGATCAGAAAGGTCTGCGTGCGCAGTCGCTGAAAGAGATCAAAGGCGTGCAGTGGATCCCGGACTGGGGCCAGGCGCGTATCGAAGCGATGGTCGCCAACCGCCCGGACTGGTGTATCTCCCGTCAGCGCACCTGGGGTGTGCCGATGGCACTGTTCGTGCACAACGAAACCGAGCAGCTGCACCCGGATACGCTGGAGCTGATGGAAAAAGTGGCGCAGCGTGTCGAGCAGGACGGAATTCAGGCGTGGTGGGATCTGGACCCGCGCGATCTGATGGGCGATGACGCCGACAACTACACCAAAGTGCCGGATACGCTGGATGTCTGGTTCGATTCAGGATCAACCAGCTATGCCGTCGTTGATGCACGCCCGGAATTTGAAGGCCATAACCCGGATATGTATCTGGAAGGCTCGGATCAGCATCGCGGCTGGTTTATGTCTTCACTGATGATCTCCACGGCGATGAAGGGCAAAGCACCGTACCGCCAGGTACTGACGCACGGTTTCACCGTGGATGGTCAGGGCCGCAAGATGTCGAAATCTATCGGCAACACCGTGGCACCGCAGGACGTGATGGATAAGCTGGGTGCTGACATTCTGCGTCTGTGGGTGGCATCAACCGACTACTCTGGCGAAATGGCGGTGTCCGATGAAATTCTGAAGCGTTCCGCAGATGCCTATCGTCGTATCCGTAACACTGCGCGCTTCCTGCTGGCGAACCTGAACGGCTTTAATCCGGCGACCGATAAAGTCAGCCCGGAAGAGATGGTGGTGTTGGATCGTTGGGCCGTTGGCCGTGCGCTGGACGCGCAGAAAGATATCGTCGCGTCATACGCCAATTATGATTTCCATGAAGTGATTCAGCGTCTGATGCAGTTCTGCTCAATTGAGATGGGGTCGTTCTATCTCGACATCATCAAAGACCGTCAGTACACCGCTAAAGGCGACAGCCTGGCGCGTCGCAGCTGCCAGACGGCACTGTGGCATATCGTGGAAGCGCTGGTGCGCTGGATGGCACCGATCATGTCTTTCACCGCTGACGAAATTTGGGGCTACCTGCCGGGCGATCGTGCGCAATACGTCTTCACCGAAGAGTGGTACGACGGTCTGTTTGGTCTGGCTGATGATGAAACCCTCAACGATGCCTACTGGGCTGAGCTGCTGAAAGTGCGCGGCGAAGTCAACAAGGTGATTGAGCAGGCGCGTAGCGACAAACGTATCGGTGGTGCGCTGGAAGCAACGGTGACGTTATACGCAGATGCAGAGCTGGCGGCGAAATTGCAGGCGCTGGGTAACGAACTGCGCTTTGTCCTGCTGACTTCCGGCGCGACCGTGGCAGATTACGCCACCGCGAGTGATGAAGCGCAGCAGAGCGAATTGCTGAAAGGTCTGAAAATCGCGCTGCATAAAGCAGAAGGCGAGAAATGTCCGCGCTGCTGGCATTACACTACCGACGTCGGTCAGAACCCGGAACATGCGGCGGTCTGCGGACGTTGTTATACCAACGTAGCCGGTAACGGCGAAGAGCGTAAGTTTGCCTGATGAGTAAAGCGATTTTCTCAACCGGATTGCGCTGGCTGTGGCTGGTGCTGGTGGTGATTGTGGTCGATTTCGCCAGTAAGCAGTGGGTCATGAACAACATGATGCTGCACGAAACGCGACCGCTGATGCCGTTCCTGAATCTGTTCTACGCGCACAACTATGGCGCGGCGTTCAGTTTCCTGGCGGATAAAGGCGGTTGGCAGCGCTGGTTCTTTGCCGGTATCGCCATCGCGATTGTGGTGTCGTTGCTGGTGATGATGTATCGCAACCCGGCTCGTAACAAATTAACCAACATTGCTTATGCGCTGATTATCGGCGGGGCATTAGGTAACCTGTTTGATCGCGCATATCACGGTTTTGTGGTCGATTTTATCGACTTCTATATCGGTGACTGGCATTTCGCGACCTTTAATATCGCTGACTGCGGCATCTGTATCGGTGCCGCGTTGGTGGTGCTGGAGGGCTTCTTAAGCCCAAAAGGCAAACAGGTTAAAGATTAAGGGTAAATGATGACAGACTCTGTACAGCGCGATAGCGCGTTGCTGGTGCATTTTACGCTGAAGCTGGAAGATGGTTCGACAGCGGAATCGACGCGCGCCAATGGCAAACCCGCGCTGTTTCGTCTCGGTGATGGCAGCCTGTCGGCGGCGCTGGAGCAGGAGTTGCTGGGACGTAAAGTGGGCGACAAGCACAACTTTACCCTGGCACCGGAAGATGCCTTTGGTGGCATCAGTCCGGACCTGATCCAATACTTTTCGCGTCGTGATTTTATCGATGCAGGCGAGCCGGAAGTCGGTGCCATCATGCTGTTCAGCGGCATGGGCGGCAGCGAAATGCCGGGGGTGATCCGTGAAGTCTCTGGTGATTCCATCACCGTAGACTTCAATCACCCGCTGGCGGGTCAGCGCATTCAGTTTGAGATTGAAGTGCTGGAGATTGATCCGGTCCTGGAGGCAAGCGATGCAAATCCTGTTAGCTAACCCGCGTGGTTTCTGTGCGGGCGTGGATCGCGCCATTAGCATCGTTGAGCGCGCGCTGGAGATGTACGGCGCGCCAATCTATGTACGTCATGAAGTGGTGCATAACCGCTATGTGGTAAGCAGCCTGCGCGAACGCGGTGCCATCTTTATCGAAGAGATCAGCGAAGTGCCGGATGACGCTATCCTGATCTTCTCCGCGCATGGGGTATCTCAGGCGGTACGTGCTGAGGCGAAGGCGCGTAATCTGACCATGCTGTTTGATGCCACCTGTCCGTTGGTGACCAAAGTGCATATGGAAGTGGCACGCGCCAGCCGTAAAGGCGTCGAAGCCATTCTGATTGGACATGCAGGCCATCCGGAAGTGGAAGGCACGATGGGGCAATACAGCAACCCCAACGGCGGCATGTATCTGGTGGAATCGCCGGAAGACGTGTTCAAATTGCAGGTCAAAGATGAAAGCAACCTGTGCTTTATGACCCAGACGACGTTGTCCGTTGATGATACGTCGGACGTGATTGACGCGCTGCGTCAGCGCTTCCCGGCGATCATCGGGCCACGCAAAGATGATATCTGCTATGCCACCACCAACCGCCAGGAAGCGGTGCGTGTGCTGGCGCGTGATGCTGAAGTGGTGCTGGTGGTCGGTTCGAAAAACTCCTCCAACTCCAATCGTCTGGCGGAACTGGCACAACGCGCCGGTAAGCTGGCGAAGCTGATCGACTCTGCCGATGATATTCAGGAAGAGTGGGTAAAGGGCGTGACCACCATAGGTGTGACCGCTGGAGCTTCCGCGCCGGATGTTCTGGTGCAGCAGGTGATTCAGCGCCTGCGCGATCTGGGTGGTGAAGCAGCGATTGAGCTGATTGGCCGCGAAGAAAACATCGTGTTTGAAGTACCGAAAGAATTGCGTGTAGAAGTGCGCAACGTGCAGTAACCCCTTCCCCGTAGCGGCGCGATTTATCGCGCTTTTTTCGATCAGGCAAAAAGACGCGCGATAAATCGCGCCGCTACACCAACCCGCGCAAGCCGATTTCCACCTGGTGAGATTGCTTTTACTGATAATCTGACGCGGCTGGCATAAAATTCTTATTATCCCTTTTTTATTGTGGCGTGACTGTTATCTGACCGTTAACCTGTTTGCGCTTTGCATGCATAGATTTGTATCAGGAATGAATAAATATGAGTGAAATCCGCATTGCTATTGTTGGTGCGCCGGGTCGCATGGGACGCAATTTGATTCAGGCCGCGCAGCAGGCGGAAGGCGTCGTGCTAGGTGCTGCGCTGGCGCGTGCCTGTTCGTCATTGATCGGCAGTGACGCCGGTGAGTTGGCAGGTATTGGCAAGACCGGGGTGATCATCACTGCGGATTTGCAGCAGGTGGTCAATGACTTCGACGTGTTGATCGACTTCACTCGCCCGGAAGGTACGTTGGAATACCTGGCTTTTTGCCGCCAGCACCAAAAAGCGATGGTGATTGGTACCACCGGTTTTGATGAGGCAGGTAAAGCGGCGATTCGTGCTGCGGCAGAAGAGATTGGCATCGTGTTTGCGGCCAACTTCAGCGTTGGTGTGAACCTGGTGCTGGAACTGCTGAAACAAGCCGCAAAAGTGATGGGCGATTATGCCGATATTGAAATCGTAGAAGCGCATCACCGTCATAAAGTTGATGCACCATCAGGCACAGCGCTGGCGATGGGTGAAGCCATTGCTGAAGCAATGGACTGGAAACTGGACGAGCACGCCGTCTACGCGCGTGAAGGCCATACCGGTGAGCGCAAAGCGCAAACCATCGGTTTTGCTACCGTTCGCGCCGGTGATATCGTCGGTGAACATACCGCGATGTTTGCAGATATCGGGGAACGCGTTGAGATTACCCACAAGGCTTCCAGCCGCATGACCTTTGCAAATGGAGCCGTAAAAGCCGCTTATTGGCTTAAAGACAAGAAATCTGGCCTTTATGACATGCGTGATGTGCTGGATTTATCGATGTTGTGAGTGTTGTGAACCATCGTGATGTGGTTATTTCAATCGGTAAGACATTGATTGAATAGGGCAATAATATTATTGCCCTTTATTTTGCCTTAAAAAAATGGTCTTCGTTATTTTTTAATGCTCAGACTCATGTTTTTCGTTGTTTGTGATCGTTTTTTATCCTTAAAAACGTCATTTTTGACCATTTGGTCAAAATTATCATCCCGGTAGCACGACTTTCAGATTATTTCCGCCTCGCAACCGTTTATTTTTCCAGGTTGTCTCGCTCTTTTGTCGGTTTCTGTTGCTTTTAACATTCAGTTGCCCGAAAAAAACAAAAAAATAACGTCTCAGGGTAGACAAGGTGCGGGTCGATCATTAGAATGCGCGCAATTTGCCAAAAATCGACCGGTCAGGCGGTTTTTGCATTGATTCAGGACATTATTTTGAATTAATATGCAAATATTGTGACTGTTTATTCCCTGGAGGATGTTTTGATTAAGTCAGCGCTCTTGGTTCTGGAAGACGGAACCCAATTCCACGGTCGGGCCATCGGGGCAACGGGATCGGCAGTGGGGGAGGTCGTTTTCAATACGTCAATGACCGGTTATCAAGAAATCCTCACTGATCCCTCCTATTCCCGCCAGATCGTCACCCTCACTTATCCCCATATCGGCAATGTTGGCGCTAATGCCGCCGACGCAGAGTCCAGTCAAATTCATGCTCAAGGCCTTGTTATCCGCGACCTGCCGCTGATTACCAGCAACTTCCGTAGTGAAGAGAGCTTGTCAGCCTATTTGCAGCGCAACAACATCGTCGCCATTGCCGATATCGATACCCGTAAGCTGACGCGTCTGCTGCGTGAAAAAGGGGCACAGAACGGCTGCATCATCGCCGGTGACAATCCGGACGCCGCTCTGGCGTTGCAGAAGGCACAAGCCTTTCCGGGCCTGAAAGGCATGGACCTGGCAAAAGAAGTGACGACGGCGGAAACCTATCCGTGGCAGCAAGGTAGCTGGACGCTGAAAGACGATCTGCCGGAGCAGAAGTCAGCGGCAGAGCTGCCATTCCACGTAGTTGCCTACGATTTTGGTGCCAAGCGCAATATCCTGCGCATGCTGGTAGACCGTGGCTGTCGCCTGACGGTGGTGCCGGCGCAGACGTCTGCTGAAGACGTTCTGAAGCTGAACCCGGATGGTATTTTCCTCTCCAACGGCCCTGGCGACCCGGAGCCGTGCGATTACGCCATCAGCGCGATTCAGTCTTTCCTTAATACCGATATCCCGGTATTCGGTATCTGCCTGGGTCATCAGTTGCTGGCGCTGGCAAGCGGTGCGAAAACCATCAAAATGAAGCTGGGCCATCATGGCGGCAACCATCCGGTAAAAGATCTCGACAACAACACCGTGATGATCACCGCACAGAACCACGGTTTCGCCGTTGATGACAGCAACTTACCGGCAAATTTACGCGTGACCCATGTGTCGCTGTTCGACCAGACCGTGCAGGGCATTCACCGTACCGATAAACCGGCTTTCAGCTTCCAGGGACATCCGGAAGCCAGCCCAGGCCCGCACGATGCGGCGCCGCTGTTCGATCACTTTATCGAACTGATTGAAGCCTACCGTTCTAACGCGAAGTAATCAGGAGCTAACGATGCCAAAACGTACAGACATAAAATCCATCCTGATCCTTGGCGCAGGTCCGATCGTTATCGGCCAGGCATGTGAATTTGACTACTCGGGTGCGCAGGCGTGTAAAGCGCTGCGTGAAGAGGGCTACCGCGTCATTCTGGTGAACTCCAACCCGGCCACCATCATGACTGACCCGGAGATGGCTGATGCAACCTACATCGAGCCGATCCACTGGGAAGTGGTGCGTAAAATCATCGAAAAAGAGCGCCCGGATGCCGTGCTGCCTACGATGGGCGGCCAGACGGCGCTGAACTGCGCACTGGAGCTGGAGCGTCAGGGCGTGCTGGAAGAATTCGGCGTGACCATGATTGGTGCGACTGCCGACGCGATCGATAAAGCTGAAGACCGTCGCCGTTTTGACGTGGCGATGAAAAGCATCGGTCTGGACACCGCACGTTCCGGTATCGCGCATACCATGGAAGAGGCGCTGGCGGTGGCTGAAGATGTTGGCTTCCCGTGCATCATCCGTCCTTCCTTTACCATGGGCGGCACCGGTGGCGGCATCGCCTATAACCGCGAAGAGTTTGAAGAGATTTGTGAACGCGGTCTGGACCTGTCGCCGACCAATGAGCTGCTGATTGACGAGTCGCTGATTGGCTGGAAAGAGTACGAGATGGAAGTGGTGCGTGATAAAAACGACAACTGCATCATCGTCTGCTCGATCGAAAACTTCGATGCGATGGGTATCCACACCGGTGACTCCATCACCGTGGCCCCGGCGCAAACCCTGACCGATAAAGAGTATCAAATCATGCGTAACGCCTCACTGGCGGTACTGCGTGAAATCGGGGTTGAGACGGGCGGTTCCAACGTGCAGTTCTCAGTGAACCCGAAAGATGGTCGTCTGATCGTTATCGAGATGAACCCGCGTGTATCACGTTCTTCGGCGCTGGCCTCTAAAGCCACCGGTTTCCCGATTGCTAAAGTGGCGGCGAAACTGGCGGTGGGCTTCACCCTCGACGAACTGATGAACGATATCACGGGTGGTCGTACCCCGGCATCGTTCGAGCCGTCCATCGACTACGTTGTGACCAAGATTCCACGTTTCAACTTCGAGAAATTTGCCGGTGCTAACGATCGCCTGACCACGCAGATGAAATCTGTCGGTGAAGTGATGGCGATTGGCCGTACTTTCCAGGAATCGATGCAGAAAGCACTGCGCGGCCTGGAAGTGGGTGCCAATGGTTTTGACCCGAAAGTGAATCTGGACGACGCCGAAGCGCTGACCCGCATTCGCCGCGAACTGAAAGATGCTGGCTCTGACCGTATCTGGTACATCGCCGATGCTTTCCGTGCTGGCATGTCAGTTGATGGCGTGTTCAATCTGACCAACATCGACCGCTGGTTCCTGGTACAGATTGAAGAACTGGTGCGCCTGGAAGAACAAGTGGCGCGTGAAGGCGTGAAGGCGCTGGACTTTGCCTTCCTGCGTAACCTGAAGCGTAAAGGTTTTGCGGATGCGCGTCTGGCAACGCTGGCTGGCGTGGCTGAAGGTGAAATCCGCAAACTGCGTCAGCAGTTCAACCTGCATCCGGTCTACAAACGCGTTGATACCTGTGCGGCAGAGTTCGCGACCGACACCGCGTATATGTACTCAACCTATGAAGAAGAGTGCGAGGCTAATCCCAACCAGGACCGCGATAAGATCATGGTACTGGGTGGCGGTCCAAACCGTATCGGACAGGGTATCGAGTTTGACTACTGCTGCGTTCACGCCGCATTGGCGCTGCGCGAAGATGGTTTCGAGACCATCATGGTTAACTGTAACCCGGAAACCGTCTCTACCGACTACGACACCTCCGACCGTCTTTACTTCGAGCCGGTTACGCTGGAAGACGTGCTGGAAATCGTGCGTATTGAACAGCCAAAAGGCGTCATCGTGCAGTACGGCGGCCAGACTCCGCTGAAACTGGCGCGCGCGTTGGAAGCCGCCGGTGTACCGGTTATCGGTACCAGCCCGGATGCGATTGACCGTGCCGAAGACCGTGAGCGTTTCCAGCAGGCGGTTGAACGTCTGAACCTGAAACAACCGGCTAACGCCACCGTGACCACGCTGGAGCAGGCGGTGGAGAAAGCGGTAGGTATCGGTTATCCGCTGGTGGTGCGTCCGTCTTACGTATTGGGTGGTCGTGCGATGGAAATCGTTTACGACGAAATCGACCTGAAGCGCTACTTCCAGACGGCGGTATCCGTTTCCAACGATGCGCCTGTGCTGCTGGACCGTTTCCTGGATGACGCGGTTGAAGTGGACGTGGATGCGATTTGCGACGGCGAGCGCGTGCTGATTGGCGGCATCATGGAACATATCGAGCAGGCGGGCGTTCACTCCGGCGACTCCGCGTGTTCTCTGCCAGCCTACACTCTGAATGCAGAGATTCAGGATGTGATGCGTCAGCAGGTAGAAAAACTGGCATTCGAACTGAATGTCCGTGGTCTGATGAACGTGCAGTTTGCGGTGAAAGACAATGAAGTCTACCTGATTGAAGTGAACCCGCGTGCGGCACGTACCGTGCCATTCGTTTCCAAGGCGACCGGTGTTCCGTTGGCGAAAGTGGCGGCGCGCGTGATGGCAGGCAAAACGCTGGCTGAGCAGGGCGTCACGAAAGAGGTGATTCCGCCGTACTACTCGGTGAAAGAAGTGGTGCTGCCGTTCAACAAGTTCCAGGGTGTTGACCCGATTCTCGGACCAGAAATGCGCTCTACCGGTGAGGTGATGGGCGTGGGTCGTACCTTCGCGGAAGCCTTCGCGAAAGCGATGTTGGGTGCGCAGAGCAACATGAAGAAATCAGGTCGTGCGTTGTTGTCAGTACGTGAAGGCGATAAGAAACGTATCGTTGACCTGGCGGCGAAGTTGCAGAAGTTTGGCTTTGAGCTGGATGCTACCCACGGCACCGCCGTGGTGTTGGGTGAAGCCGGTATCAATCCGCGTCTGGTGAACAAAGTGCATGAAGGTCGCCCGCACATTCAGGACCGCCTGAAGAACGGCGAATACACCTACATCGTCAACACCACCGCAGGACGTCAGGCGATTGAGGACTCCAAGCTGATTCGCCGCAGTGCGCTGCAATATAAAGTGCATTACGACACCACGCTGAACGGTGGTTTCGCTACGGCGATGGCACTGAATGCGGACCCAACCGAAAAAGTGATTTCTGTGCAGGAAATGCATCAGCAAATTACCGGTTAAATCTTCTGCTTAAATAATAAACAACGGCTCCTCAGGGGGCCGTTTTTTTATTTATCTGTCTGGTTAATAAGTTAACTTATATGAAACATATTGATTTGACTTAGTTTTTAGCGCTTAGTGCGGATTTAATTTTTCACATCATTATTAGCACAATTTTATAAATATAAAGCGATGCTGCTCCCCTTAGTATGTTAATCGCTCATTTTTTCGAGCATAACTGGGATATTTATAAAAAATGAAAATGCGTGCTTTCACTCTCACCGCCATTGCTGCGTTGGTCGCAGCGGCACCCCTTGCCAGCCAGGCTGAAGTTACTCTTCTTAAAGCAGACCCACAGGCTAACGATCCGCTGAGCCGTCTCGACTTTAAAGTTGGCGGTAGTATCCGCCCGCAGTTCATGCATCAGAACGGCGTGAACGACAAGTCTTATAAGCGTAATGGCTATGACGGCGGTTCACGTTTCCGCTTCACCGCCAATTATTACCTGTTTGATGACGTAAGCTGGGTAGGTTACTACGAGCTGGGCGTTAACTTCCCGGCGTGGTGGGGTTGGGATAACCACTATGCCGATGGCGCGAACAACACCACGCGTCGTCAACTGTACACCGGCTTCAAAAGTGCGACCCTCGGTGAACTCTACTTCGGTCAGCAAAACAGCGTTTACTATGATGTGGTCGGTGCGAAGACCGATATCTGGGACTACGACATGCTGGCCCAGGCACCGGGTAACGGTATCAACGGCGACTACGATGGTTCCTACCGTTCACGTAAGCAGCTGAAATACAAAAATACCTTCGGTGACGTTGATGTCTATGCATCTTACCTGTTTGAAGATAACGACTATCTGCCAGGTAAAGGGATGCGTTACAAACGTAAAGGCGGCGGCTCTCTGGGTGTGAACTATCACATCACCAAAGATCTGGCGTGGGGTACCGCGTGGAACTACACCCGTGCTGATATCCACCAGCCGTCAACTGGCGATAGCAAAACCTATGACCAGAATATCTACGGTACAGCGCTGAGCTGGACGCCGGGTCACTGGACGCTCTCTGCCGGTGGTGGTTACTACCAGAATTTCCTGTCTACCAAAACATCTCAGGTACACAACTACTTTGCTGATGATGCCTGGGGCCTGGAATACTTTGCTGGCTACAAATTCCCGATTGGTCAATATGCGGTTAAATCCATCCAACCGTACTTTATGGGTGACCGTCTGGAATACCTGAATGGTCGTAACTACAAACGTATCGACAACGGCCTGGGTGTGAGCTTCCAGCTCGACTACGGTTTCCGTGTTGATTACGAATACGTGATTACTTCCAGCACCGACAAATCACTGGGTAACGTTAACCTGGTGCGTCTGCGCTACGATTTCTAATCGCTATCCACGGCTCCTGCGGGAGCCGTTTTCATTTGTGTCAGTCAGTGCGCATTTCTTTACACGGCTGTACAGGCGACATCCCCTTTTCACGCTGCCTTGTGCCGTTTCCACGCGAAAATATGGCGCCTCTCTCGGATATTGCTGAGAAAGGCGGTGTAAAACTCTGTCCAATAACAAAAATGCGGTGGCAAAGGAGCTTTACGTAAATAGCGAGTCCCTCCTATCGACGAAAGTTTCGCCTTTACGTATGATGGCGCCAATTTTTTTCCTGTAGGTCATTAAACATGATTAGTCTGATCGCAGCTCTGGCAGCGGATCGCATCATCGGTATGGAAAACGCCATGCCCTGGAACCTGCCTGCCGACCTGGCATGGTTCAAACGTAATACCCTGAACAAGCCCGTGATTATGGGGCGTCTGACCTTTGAATCGATTGGCCGTCCGTTACCGGGCCGTCTGAATATTGTGGTCAGCAGCAAACCGGGTGACCATGATGGCGTGACCTGGGTGACATCGCTGGAAGATGCGGTGAATGCAGCGGGTGATGCGGAAGAAGTGATGGTGATTGGTGGTGGTCGTATTTACGAACAGATGCTGCCGCGTGCCGATCGTCTCTATCTGACCCATATCGATGCGGAAGTTGAGGGTGACACCCAATTCCCGGACTACGAGCCGGATGAGTGGCAATCCACCTTCAGCGAATTCCACGACGCCGATGCGCAGAATTCGCACAGCTACTGTTTCGAAATCCTCGAACGCCGCCGTTAATTGAGTTGTCCCGTAGCGGCGCGATTTATCGCGCGCTTTTAAAACCTGCGCGATAAATCGCGCCGCTACGCGAACTACATCATTCCTGATGGCTGAGCGGTGGATGTGGGTGGGGTGCACTCTGCGCCATCGCCTGCTCACGGTTGGAGTGCTGGACATAATATTGTTGTGTTTCCCAATGCAGCATCGTCAGTGTGCCACCCCAGCAGCAACCCGTATCCAGCCCGATGATGCCCTCCGGTGTTCCTTTCCCTTCCAGTGATGCCCAATGCCCGAAGATTAACGTGTAATCATGCGCTACCGGACTCGGGATCATAAACCAGGGTTTCAGCGGTGGTGGAGCGGATTCCGGGGTTTCTTTACAGATCATATCCAACTGACCATTCGGGAAACAGAACCGCATCCGCGTTAGCGCGTTAGTACTGAAGCGCAAACGCGCCAGACCGCTGAGTTCCGGCGTCCAGTTATTCGGCATATCGCCATACATCGCGTCGAGAAAGAGCGGATAGCTGTCACTGGACAGCACGGCTTCGACTTCACGCGCACAAAGTTTTGCCGTGTCGAGATCCCATTGCGGTGTGATGCCAGCATGAGCCATGACCAGTTTTTTTTCTTCATCCACCTGTAATAACGGCTGACGACGCAGCCAGTTAATCAGCTCATCCGCATCGGCAGCTTCCAGTAGCGGCGTCAGGCGATCTTTGGGTTTGTTGCGGCTGATACCGGCATATACCGCCAGCAAATGAAGATCGTGATTGCCCAACACCAATCGTACGCAGTCTCCCAGTGACTTCACGTAGCGCAACACGTCAAGCGAGCCGGGACCACGGGCCACCAGGTCGCCGGTCAGCCACAGGACATCCTGCTGCGGATCGAAGTTAACCTGTGCCAGGAGGGCACGCAGTTCATCATAACAGCCGTGAACATCGCCAATCAGATATGTACTCATTACATCAGTCCGGTTAAAACGCATCGCCCGGACAGGCCGGGCGAGGAAGGATTAGTGGATGTGGGTTTGCACCGCGAGTCGGAACACGGGAATGTCGACAAAAAACTCTTCTCCCTCTTCGTCGATCATCACGTAGTGGCCCTGCATGGTGCCCATCGGCGTTTCGAGGATCGCGCCGCTGGTGTATTGGAATTCGCTGCCGGGTGCGATATGGGGTTGTTCACCGACCACACCTTCGCCCTGAACTTCGGTTTCGCGACCGTTACCGTTGGTGATCAACCAGTAACGGCCGCGCAGCTGGACGCTGCTGCGCCCCAAATTGCGGATGGTGATGGTGTAGGCAAACACGTAGCGCTCCTCGTCGGGCGACGATTGCGACTCCACATACAGGCTTTGTACCTGGATACAGACGCGGGCCATTTCACTCATGCACTCAGTTCTCCGGATTCTCTGCCTGATGGTTGCCAAGCCAGTTGGCCAGCTGACAATACTGAGCTACCGTGACGTTCTCTGCACGCAGGGTGGCATCAATATTCAGTTCATCCAGCGCGCCGGCAGCAAACAAATGACCGAGGCTATTGCGCAGCGTTTTACGGCGCTGGCCGAATGCCTCGGTTGTGATGCGGCTTAACAGACGCACATCGCTGACCGGATGTTGCGGCTGGGCATAAGGCACCAGGCGTACCACCGCGGAGTCCACTTTAGGCGGTGGCGTGAATGATTGTGGCGGCACTTCCAGCACCGGAATCACCTGACAATAATATTGCGCCATCACGCTGAGTCGACCGTAAGCTTTACTGCCCGGTCCGGCCACCAGACGGTTGACCACCTCTTTTTGCAGCATGAAGTGCATGTCTTTAATCGAACCAGTATAGCTGAAAAGGTGGAACATCAGCGGGGTGGAGATATTGTACGGCAAGTTACCAAACACACGCAGCGGCTGGCCTTTCTCACGCGCCAACGCGGAGAAATCAAAGGTCATCGCATCCTGCTGGAAGATGGTCAGCTTGGGGCCAAGAAACGGGTGAGTTTGTAAACGCGCGGCAAGGTCGCGGTCCAGTTCTACCACGGTCAGCGCATCCAGACGCTCGCCCACTGGCTCCGTCAATGCGCCGAGGCCGGGACCGATCTCCACCACGGCTTCACCCTTCTGCGGATGAATAGCGGAGACGATGCTGTCGATAATATACTGATCGTTCAGGAAGTTCTGCCCGAAACGTTTACGGGCGTAATGCCCCTGATGGACGCGATTATTCATTACTGCTCTTGATCATAGTGATGGCGAGGTTAAGCGCCGTAATAAAGCTGCCCGGCTCCGCCTGACCCAGACCGGCCAGTTCCAGCGCGGTGCCGTGGTCAACCGAGGTACGGATAAAGGGCAGGCCCAGCGTGATATTCACCGCCCGGCCAAACCCCTGAAATTTTAGTACAGGTAAGCCCTGGTCGTGATACATCGCCAGCACCGCATCTGCATGTTGCAGGTATTTGGGCTGGAACAGGGTATCAGCGGGCAGGGGACCGGTCAGTTGAATGCCCTGCTGACGCAATTCGTCCAGGGCCGGAATGATAGTATCGATCTCTTCACGGCCCATATGGCCGCTTTCGCCAGCGTGCGGATTCAGGCCGCAGACGAAAATATGAGGGTTCGGCAGGCCGAACTTTTGCTGCATATCACGATGCAAAATGGTGATCACTTCATGCAGGCTGTCACGGGTGATTGCCGCCGACACATCTTTAAGTGGCAGATGGGTCGTAGCCAATGCTACCCGCAGCTCTTCGGTAGCCAGCATCATGACCACGCGGTCGCCGCCAGCGCGATCGGCAAAAAACTCAGTATGTCCGGTAAAGGGGATACCGGCATCGTTGATCACGCCTTTGTGAACCGGACCGGTAATCAGTGCGGCAAATTCACCGTTAAGGCAGCCATCACAGGCGCGTGCCAGCGTTTCCAGCACGTAGTGGCTGTTAGCCACCGCCAGTTCACCCGGTATGACCGCTTGCGCGGTATCAACCTGGAGCAGCGTCAGCGAGCCAGCCTGTTGCGGTTGCGCCGCGACGCCGGGCTGGTAATCACGCAGCGTTAGCGGTAAACCAAGCTGAGCTGCGCGATGACGCAGCAGCTCACCATCAGCGCACACCACCAGCTCAACCGGCCAGTCACGCTGAGCCAGTTGAACGGTTAAGTCAGGACCAATCCCGGCGGGTTCGCCGGGAGTGATAACTACACGATAATTACTGACCATTGTTGTCCAGAATTTTCACGTAAGCACTGGCGCGTTGTTCCTGCATCCAGGTCTGTGCTTCTTCCGCGAATTTACGGTTAAACAGCAAGCGATAGGCGCGTTCTTTCTGCGCCGCATCCGTCTTATCAACCTGACGGGTATCCAGCAACTGAATCAGATGCCAGCCGAAAGAGGAGTGAACCGGCTGGCTGGTCTGGCCTTTCTGCAAGCGCATCAGCGCATCACGGAAGGCAGGATCGAACACCTCCGGCGAGGTCCAACCCAGATCGCCGCCCTGGTTCGCAGACCCCGGATCGTCTGAATACTGTTTAGCGGCGGCGGCAAAGGTAATCTTCCCGCTGCGAATATCCGCAGCAATCTCTTCCAGCTTAGCGCGTGCCTGATCGTCAGTGAGGATCGGCGACGGTTTCAGCAGGATATGACGTGCGTGCACTTCGGTGACGGAGATATTTTTGCTCTCACCACGCAGATCGTTCACTTTCAGGATATGGAAGCCCACGCCTGAACGGATCGGACCGACGACATCGCCTTTCTGCGCGGTGGCCAGCGCCTGGGAGAACAGGGTCGGCAGCTCTTCAATTTTGCTCCAACCCATGTTGCCGCCTTTCAGCGCCTGCGGATCAGCAGAATAGGTCACAGCCAGCTTGCCAAAATCGGCCCCTTTTTTCAGTTCACCCACTAACTGACGGGCCAGCGCTTCCTGATCGTCAACTTGCTGCTGGGTCGGGTTTTCCGGCAGTGGCAGCAGGATCTGACTGACGTTCAGCTCAGTACCCTGGGTGTTCTGTGAACCAATCTGCTTCGCCAGGGTATCCACTTCCTGCGGCAGAATGGTCACGCGGCGGCGCACTTCATTGTTACGCACTTCAGAGATCATCATCTCTTTGCGGATCTGCGCACGGTATTCGTTGTAGTTAATACCATCGTAGGCAATGCGGCTGCGCAGTTGATCAAGGGTCATATGGTTCTGACCGGCGATATTCTGGATAGCTTCATCCAGCTGTTGATCGCTTATCTGCAAACCTGCTTTTTCACCCATCTGTAAAACAATGCTATCCATGATCTGGCGCTCAAGGATCTGATGACGCAGGGTATTGTCATCAGGCAGTTGCTGATGTGCCTGCTGTGCCTGTGCTTTCACCGTGCGCAGCATGCTATCAACGTCACTTTCCAGCACCACGCCGTTATTCACGACGGCGGCAACTTTATCTACCATTTGCGGGGCTGCGAACGCAGTGTTAGCGGCAATCGCCACACCAAGAATCAGCATTCTCCAGTTCTTCATACTTTATCCATTGTTGTTTCCGCACTGCGGGATAGCCTGTCAAACATCACAACATCAGAAAGCCTGCTGGTAAGGGATGATGCCCTGACGCAGCATGTCATGGGTGCCTAAGCCATAGTTGGAGCTCAGGCCACGCAGCTCAATGTTGAATGAGATTTGGTTGTCATACTTACTATTGTTGTTTTCCCAACCGTTGATTTTGCGCTCGTAACCGACACGGATTGCATAGCAGCAGGAGCTGTATTGCAGACCCACCAACTGGTCAGCCGGTTTGCTGTTACGGGTGTCGTAGTAATACGCACCGACCAGCGACCAGGCGTCAGCAATCGGCCAACTGGCGGTTGCTCCGACCTGAGAGATCCCGTTTTTGTAGATCGGGTTAGTCAGCAGGCTGGAGTTATTCAGTGCTTGCGCGACGTATTCCGGGCTGCTGTAGCGATAACTCAGCTGCACCATACGATCGGCATCCTGACGATACTCGAGTACCGCATTGCCCTGAGCGATGTTATCGAGACGGGTATCATATTGCAGCCCGCCACGCATGGCCCAGCGATCGCTCACTTTCCAGTAAGTGTCACCGGCCCAGATCAGGCTACCGGTGTCATCTTCATCGTCGATCTGCTCAACGCCAGTCCGCGATGGGGTAAACGAGTAGATTTGACCAACAGAAACGTTAAAACGTTCAACCAGATCGTTATCATAAATTCGTGTGGTAACACCGGTTGCGACCTGATTGGCTGAGGCGATGCGATCGAGGCCGCTGTAGGTGCGGTCACGGAACAAGCCGGTATAGTCAGTTTGCAGCAATGTTGAATCGTACGGATAAATAGCGCTCTGGTCGCGGTACGGGATGTAGAGATACTGGACACGCGGTTCCAGCGTCTGGGTATAGCCCTCAGCCCAATCCATATCGCGGTCAAATACCAGACGACCATCGACCTTAAATTGCGGCAGCGTACGGTTAACGGAGTCTTTCAGCAGGCCGCTGGAGGTACGGGTGTAGCTTGAGCTGTTGTAATAATCGAGGCTATCCTGCTGATAATGGGTAGCAAGGAACTTGGCTTCGGTATCCAGGCTGGCCCAGCCGTTTGACAGTGGCAGATCCAGCGTCGGTTCAATATGCAGACGCGTTGCTTCCGGCATCCGGCTATTTACGTTGGTAAACTTCACCGCCTGCGCGAAAACACGACCATCAAACGGCCCGATATCGTTCTGATAGTAATTCAGATCGAGCTGTGGCATCGCGCGATAGACGTTGCTGTTGCTGGTGGTGCCAAACACCTGGAAATCTTTGGTTGAGAGTGTGGCATCCCAGTTGGTATCGGCATAGCCAACGCTGAATTTCTGCGTGGCGTAACCATCAGTCGAACTGTAATACTTTGACGTTAAGTCGTTGAAGTAATAAGGATCGCTGACTTTGGTGTAATCGGCATTGAACCGCCAGTGCTGATCGTACACCCCAGCGTGACGCCAGTAGAACAACCAGCGATCGGAGCTGGCATCCTGAGCAATACCACGCACCGCTTTGTCTTTATCGTACTGATTATCGGATGGCAGATAATCCAGCTCCATCAAACCCGCACCAAACTGGGTCAGATAACGGAATTCATTCTGCAATTGCAGGCCACGATTGCTCATATAGTGCGGCGTAATGGTGGCATCGGCCTGCGGTGCGATGTTCCAGTAGTACGGCAGCATGAACTCGAAACCATTCGTGCTGCTGTATTTTGCATTCGGGATCAGGAAGCCAGAGCGGCGACGATCGCCAATCGGCAGTTGCAGGTAGGGGCTATAGAAAACCGGCACATTGCCAAGTTTAAAGCGCGCATTCCAGATCTCCGCCACTTCTTCCTGGCGGTCCTGAATGATTTCTGTGCCCACCACACTCCAGCTGTTGCTCCCGGGCAAACAGGAGGTAAAGCTGCCGTTTTCGAGGATGGTATAACGATTGTTGCCACGCAGTTTCATCTGATCGGCATCACCACGTCCCTGACGGCCAACCATCAGATAGTTACCGTTCCAGACGTTGGTATCTTTAGTATTCAGATTCGACCAGGCTTTCGGACCTTTCAGGATGACCTGATTGTCGTCATAGTGCACATTACCCAGCGCATCAACGGTACGAACCGGCGCGGTTTGCCCTTCCTGCTGACGCTGATGCAACTGCACTTCATCGGCAGTCAGGCGGCTGTTTCCCTGTTGCACATCGACGTTACCGGTGAATACCGCGTCGTTGGGATAGGTGCCTTTGGACGAGTCAGAATGAATCGTCACGGGCAGCGAATTCGTGTCGCCATTAACCAGCGGACGGTTAAAGCTCGGCACGCCCAGCATACACTGCGACATTAAGTCGTCGGCGAGGGAATGCTGACTGTATATCGCTGCACCAATCATGGTAGCCAGCAGGGTAGGTATACGTTTTTTCATACGCGGTTTCGATAATTCCATGAAAACTGGCATCATGCCGACAATCCGGTCAGAGACTAACTTACTGCCCGGCGATGCGCCAGTGTTAATCCTTTTCTGTCCGCGTTGCCGTTAGGCGCTGAGATAAATGACAGGTATGATAATGCAATTTTCAGCCGCAAGCATGGCGAATTGAGGAGTTTATGCGCTACTGGGGAAAAGTAATTGGTCTGGCTCTGGGCTTACTTTCCGGACTGGGCTTTTGGGGCATTGTACTGGGTCTGATCATTGGTCACATGTTTGATAAGGTGCGCAGCGTTCAGGGACAAGGCTATTTCGCTAACAACCAAACCCGCCAGACACTGTTTTTTAGTACCACTTTTCAGGTAATGGGCCATTTGACCAAGTCAAAAGGGCGCGTGACCGAGGCGGATATCCAGATTGCATCTTTACTGATGGATCGTATGCAGCTGCATGGCGATGCGCGCACTGCGGCACAGCGAGCCTTCCGTGAAGGTAAGCAGGGCGACTATCCGTTACGCAATAAACTGCGTGAGCTGCGCAGCGCCTGCTTTGGTCGCTTTGATCTGATTCGGATGTTTCTGGAAATTCAGATCCAGGCCGCCTTCGCTGATGGTTCGCTGCATCCCAACGAACGTCAGGTGTTGTATGTGATCGCCGAGGAGCTGGGCATCTCAAAAATGCAGTTTGACCAGTTCCTGCGCATGATGGAAGGCGGCCAGCAATTTGGTGGTGGCGGTTCATCGTATAGTGGCGGCGCGTATCAGCAGGCTAAACGTGGCCCGACGCTGGAAGATGCCTGTAGCGTGCTGGGGGTGAAAAGCAGCGATGACAGCACTACGATCAAACGCGCCTACCGTAAGCTGATGGCGGAACATCATCCTGACAAGCTGGTGGCGAAAGGGCTACCGCCACAAATGATGGAGATGGCGAAGCAGAAAGCTCAGGAAATTCAGGCGGCTTACGATCTGATTCGTAAGGAAAAAGGATTTAAATAAATCCTTGCTCCGGCGTAGCGGCGCGATTTATCGCGCGGGTTTGTGCCGCCATTGGGAAACGGCCACGCGATAAATCGCGCCGCTACGGTTGTCAGAAATCTGCTGGCTGGCGAAACGTCATACTGTTGCCAAACGCCGGGTGGGTTATGGTCAGCGATTCCGCATGTAACAACAGGCGCGATGCCATCGCCAGCGCTTCTGGCGAAGCGTAAAAGCGGTCACCAAGAATCGGATGCCCCAGCGCCAACAAATGCACACGTAACTGATGCGAACGTCCGGTAATTGGCTTCAGCTGCACCCTGGCGCTGTTGTCGTCATCATATGCCAGCACCTGATACTCGGTTTGCGCCGGTTTGCCGGTTTCAAAACACACCTTCTGCTTTGGCCGGTTCGGCCAGTCGCAAATCAGCGGCAAATCAATTAAGCCTTTTTCTTCAGCCGGATGGCCCCAGACGCGCGCCACGTATTGTTTGGCTGGCTCACGTTCACGAAATTGCCGCTTCAGCTCACGCTCGGCCGCTTTATTCAGCGCCACCACAATAACGCCGCTGGTGGCCATATCCAGACGATGCACTGATTCAGCCTGCGGGTAATCACGCTGGATCCGTGTCATCACACTGTCTTTGTGCTCATCAAGGCGACCCGGCACCGACAGCAAACCGCTCGGCTTATTGACCACCATGATGTGATCGTCCTGATAAAGGATATGCAGCCAGGGTTCAAGCGGCGGGTTATAAGGTTCCATCAGCCATTCCGTAAGGGGGCCTTGCGGCCCCGGTCAATTATTGATGCGTCACCACGATCAGGCGCAGCGCATCCAGACGCCAGCCCGCGTCACCGAGGCTTGCCAGCACCTGGCTACGGTTGCTTTCCAGCGCCTCAACCTCGTCATCACGGATGTTGGGGTTGACGGCGCGCAGTGCCTCAAGACGGGATAGCTCAGCACTCAGCTTCTCATCGGCTTCGGCTTTTGCCGCCGCGATAATTGCTTGCGCTTCCGGCACCACTGCGCTCTCCGCCAGCGTCAGAATCTGATGCACATCCTGTTGAACGGCATTTACCAGCTTGCTGCCGGTATGGCGATTCACGGCGTTTAACTGACGGTTAAAGCTCTCAAATTCCACTTTTCCGGCCAGATTGTTGCCGGTGCGATCCATCAGCAAACGCACCGGTGTCGGCGGCAGGAAGCGGGTCAGTTGCAGATGCTTCGGTGCCTGGGCTTCCACCACATAGATCATCTCTACCAGCAGCGTGCCAACCGGTAACGCTTTGTTTTTCAACAGCGACAGCGCACAGCTGCCGGTATCGCCGGAGAGGATCAGGTCCAGACCGTTGCGGATCAGCGGGTGTTCCCAGGTAATGAACTGGGTATCTTCGCGTGACAGTGCCTGGTTGCGGTTAAAGGTCACGGTGCAGCCATCTTCCGGCAGACCGGGGAAATCCGGCACCAGCATATGATCGGACGGCGTCAGCACGATCAGGTTATCGCTACGATCCTCCTGGTTGATACCCACGATATCAAACAGGTTGAGGGCGAAATTCACCAGGCCGGTGTCGTTATCCTGTTCGGCAATCGCTTCTGCCAACGCCTGGGCTGCCTCACCGCCGTTTGAGTTCTGCTCCAGAAGACGGTCGCGGCCCTGTTCAAGTTGGGCTTTCAACTGGTCATGCTGCTTGCGGCACTCAACGATGAATTCATCCAGCCCCTGCGGATTTTCCGGCGCGGCAAGGTATTCAATCAACTGGCTGTAGACGCTGTCGTAAATGGTGCGTCCGGTTGGGCAGGTGTGCTCAAACGCGTCCAGACCTTCGTTATACCAACGTAACAGCACTGCCTGCGCGGTTTTTTCCAGCCACGGCACCAGGATCTGAATATCGTGCATCTGGCCGATACGATCGAGACGACCAATTCGTTGCTCCAGCAGGTCCGGGTTGAACGGCAAATCAAACATCACCAGACGGCTGGCGAATTGGAAGTTGCGGCCTTCAGAACCGATTTCCGAACACAGCAGCACCTGCGCGCCATCTTCTTCGGAGGCGAACCAGGCGGCAGCGCGGTCACGTTCGATGATTGACAGACCTTCGTGGAACACGGCGGCGCGGATACCTTCGCGCTCACGCAGCACCTGTTCCAGTTGCAGGGCGGTGGCGGCTTTGGCGCAAATCACCAGCACTTTTTCTTTACGGTTGCTGGTGAGATAACCCATCAGCCACTCAACGCGCGGATCGAAGTTCCACCAGGTGCCGCTGTCACCTTCAAACTCCTGATAAATCTGCTCCGGGTACAGCATGTCACGGGCGCGTTCTTCCGCGCTTTTACGTGCGCCCATAATGCCGGAGACTTTAATTGCCGTCTGGTACTGCGCCGGCAGCGGCAGACGGATCTGATGCAGTTCGCGTTTCGGGAAACCTTTCACGCCGTTACGGGTGTTGCGGAACAGCACGCGGCTGGTGCCGTGGCGGTCCATCAACATAGAAATCAGTTCTTTGCGTGCATCTTCTTTGCCTTCGCGATCGCTGTTTGCCACCTGCAACAGCGGTTCGATGTCCTGCTCACCGACCAGATCGTTGATCAGGTTCATTTCATCTTTGGAGATCGCTTTGTCGGCCAGCAGGGTGCTTACCGCATCGGCTACCGGGCGATAGTGCTGCTGTTCAGCGACAAACTGGCTGAAATCGTGGAAGCGATTAGGATCGAGCAGGCGCAGACGGGCGAAATGGCTCTCCAAACCGAGCTGTTCCGGTGTCGCGGTCAGCAGCAGTACGCCAGGCGTCTGTTCCGCCAACTGCTCAATGACCTGATATTCACGGCTCGGTGCGTCTTCGCTCCATGCCAGATGGTGTGCTTCATCAACCACCAGCAGATCCCACGCAGCATCGGCCAGCAGTTCCAGACGCTGCTTATTACGGCGGACAAAATCGAGCGAGCAGATGATCAGCTGCTCGGTATCAAATGGGTTATCGCTGTCGTGCTGCGCTTCGGTGTAGCGGTCATCATCAAACAGCGCAAAGCGCAGATTGAAGCGGCGCAGCATCTCCACCAGCCACTGATGTTGCAGGGTTTCCGGTACCACAATCAGCACGCGCTCCGCACGTCCAGCCAGCAACTGTTGCTGGATGATCATCCCGGCTTCGATGGTTTTACCCAGACCCACTTCGTCAGCCAGCAACACTCGCGGTGCATGGCGACGGCCAACATCATGCGCAATGTGCAGCTGATGTGGGATCAGGTTGGTGCGCATACCACGTAAACCGCTGGTCGGCAGGTTGTACTGCTCGCTCTGATATTTACGGGCGCGGAAGCGCAACGCAAACCGGTCCATGCGATCCAACTGTCCGGCGAACAGGCGATCCTGCGGTTTGCTGAACACCAGTTTGCTGTCGAGCATCACTTCGCGCATCAGCACGTTGGATTCTTCGGTGTCGAGACGTGTGCCGATGTAGGTAATTAACTCGTTTTCGTTACGGACGTCATCGACGCGCATCTGCCAGCCTTCATGGCTGGTGACGGTATCACCCGGATTGAAGATCACGCGGGTAACAGGAGAATCATTACGGGCATAGAGGCGGTTTTCGCCGGTTGCCGGGAACATCAGTGTGACCATGCGCGTATCCAGCGCAACTACCGTGCCCAGTCCCAGTTCACTTTCCGTATCACTAATCCAGCGTTGACCCAGTGTAAAAACCATATAATTCCTGTTCGATTCTCTGTCATGTCATGAAGATGTGCACCTGCTCTCAGGCAAAACCGTACCGCCAAACGAAAGGGTTTGGGCAGCGTGTGGATGCGGTGAGATTCAGGAAGGGCGCTATGGTACTGGATGGCAGGGCATTCGTCACCTGTCAAAAAAGCCCCAACTGCCCGGTAATCAGTGTAGCAAAATCATCGCCGACGAAGGGTAAAATGCCTTCCGCCACGGGCTGCAACTGCTTCGTCACATAGTGATCATAGTCGAGCGGCGTATGGCGCGCTTCCAGAGGCTCCGGGCCTGCGGTGGCGATGACATAGCGAATGGTGCCGCCGTTCTGATACTGCAACGGCCGCCCCAGTTTGCGGTTGACCTCATCCGCCAGGCGCGCGGCGCGAACATGCGGCGGCACGTTGCGTTCATAATCTTTGAGCGGGCGGCGCAGGCGCTTTTTATAGACCAGTTGATCATCAAGTGCGCCTGCCAGCAATTGCGCCACGGTATCCCGGATATAATCCTGCCAGGGTTCACCGCGAAAGATGCGGCCATACAAGGTTTGCTGGAACTGTTGCGCCAGGGGTGTCCAGTCGGTGCGTACCGATTCCAGCCCTTTGAACACCAGCCGTTCGCTGCCGTCGGTGCGAATCAGACCAGCATAGCGCTTTTTACTGCCCTGTTCCGCACCGCGAATGGTAGGCATTAAGAAACGACTGAAATGGTTTTCGTACTCCAGCTCCAGCGCACTGCTCAGGCCATAGGTTTGCTGCAAATGTTCCTGCCACCAGCCATTGACGTGTTCGGCCAACTGACGACCAATTACCGCCGCCTGTTCTTCGCTGTGCGCCCCCTTCAACCAGACAAACGTTGAATCGGTGTCGCCGTAAATCACGTCATAGCCTTTGGCTTCAATCAGTTCACGCGTTTGCTGCATGATAGCGTGCCCGCGTAGGGTGATGGAGGACGCAAGGCGGGGATCGAAAAAGCGACAGGCGCTGGTGCCGAGCACGCCGTAAAAAGCGTTCATGATAATTTTCAGCGCCTGCGACAGCGGTTTGTTATGGTCGAGTTTTGCCCGCTCACGTCCCTGCCAGATCTGCTCAACGATCGCGGGCAGGCAGTGGGTGGCACGGGAAAAACGTGCGCCGCGAAAACCGGGTACCGAGTCGGCATCAGCAGGATGCGCCAGCCCTTCCACCAGTCCCACCGGATCAATCAGGAAAGTACGGATAATTGATGGATAGAGGCTTTTGTAATCCAGCACCAGCACCGAATCGTACAGGCCAGGACGCGAATCCATCACGTAACCACCGGGGCTGGCTTCCGGCGTCACTTCGCCGAGATTAGGCGCAACAAACCCGGCGCGATGCATACGTGGAATGTAGAGATGGCCAAATGCCGCCACTGAACCGCCGTGGCGATCGACCGCCAGCCCATTCACCGTAGCGCGTTCCAGCAGGAACGGCATGATGGCGGTATGATGGAAAATGCGCGTTACCAGTTCGCAATCTTTCAGGTTATAGCGTGCCAGCGCCGGTTTATCGTTGGCGAAGCGCCAGTTGATCTCTTCCATGCGTTGCCACGGATTATCGATGGCTTTGCCTTCACCCAGTAACGCCTGCGAAACGGCCTCCAGACTGAAGGAGGGGAAATCCCAGAAGGCGGATTTTAACGCCTCGATGCCGTCAATAATCAGGCGGCCGGTGGCCTGCGCAAAAAAGACGCCGGGTTTAAAACCATGCTCGCGCCACTCCAGCGGCTGTTGCTGGCGTCCCAGACGTAGCGGAATGCCATAACGATCGGCGTGTTTTTGCAACACGCGCAGGTCGAATTGCACCAGGTTCCAGCCAATAATGACATCAGGTTCATGGCGGGCGAACCAGGTATTAAGTTGCTCCAGCAGTTGCGGGCGGCTATCAACGTAAATCAGTTCGAAATCAAGCGGGCTGGCATCGCCGTTGGGCGGGCCGAGCATATACACCTGACGCTGGCCACAACCTTCCAGCCCGATGCAATAGAGCTCGCCATGTTCGGTGGTTTCGATGTCCAGCGACACCCATTTAAGTTCTGGGCGATAGTCGGGATGGGGTTTAAGGCGCGCATTAACTACGCTGTCACCGCGCGTGTCGCCACTGAACCACACCGGCGCGGTGATAAAGCGCTCCATCAGATAGCGCTCCGGCGGGCGGATATCCGCTTCATACACCGGGATGCCATTGTCCCGCAGGCGTTTTTCCAGATTTTGCAGTTGGCGATAGCTGCGACAATAGAGGCCGAACACCGGACGGCGACGGAAATCTCTTAATTTGAGGGACTGAATGCGCGTGTGGCGCTCGTCGCGGATTAGCGTTTCGACCTGCGATTGAAATTCGGTGGGAATAAACGCCACCGACTCCTGAGCGGGCAACACTAAGCGCTGCGCGCCGCGGTCGGTAGCCAGCCACAGCACCACTTCGCTGCCAGTGGGGGTGTCTCGCCAGTGTCGGGTAAGCAGAAAACCTGCGCGTGGATCGGTCACGGGAACTCCGGGTGTGATAACCCGTTTAGTGTATCATGGATGTTTATACAGTGTCTTTGGTTTGCTTAAATTGTCAGCGCTTTGTCAACATTGGTGTACAAATCTTGCCTTGACGCTGCGCGGCTGGCTCTGGACAATCCAGCCTTCATATTCCGCAGAGGATATTTATGGAAGCCTGGGTACAACATCTTTTTACGCAATCTCTGGAATGGGCATTGTTTGCTGTCGCGCTGGTGACGTTTCTTGAGTCGCTGGCCTTCGTAGGATTGCTGCTGCCGGGCACGGTGTTGATGGCAAGTCTGGGCGCGCTGGTCGGCAGCGGCCAGATTGGTCTCTATCCGGCCTGGGCTGCCGGGCTGGTCGGTTGCCTGATTGGCGACTGGGTTTCCTATGGCATTGGCTGGAGATTCCAGGGGCCGCTGCATCGCTGGAAATATTTGCAAAAGTATCGTGGTTTGCTGGATAAGACCGAGCATGCGCTGCATCAGCACAGCATGTTTACCATCCTGGTGGGGCGTTTTGTCGGCCCGACGCGTCCATTAATTCCGCTGGCGGCTGGGATGCTGGAGTTACCGGTGCGCAAATTCCTGCCACCGAACATTATTGGCTGCATCCTCTGGCCACCGCTGTATCTGATGCCCGGTATCCTCGCCGGGGTGGCGATTGATGTGCCGCAGGCCGCACAAGGCAGCCACTTTACCTGGCTGCTGGCGCTGGTGGCGTTGCTGGTATGGCTGGGGTTCTGGCTGTGCTGGCGTTGGTGGCGCAGTGGCAAAAATATCGACTGGGCAACGGCGTATCTACCGGCGGCGCGTTTACGCTGGCTGGCACCGTTGGCCGCGGTGGTCGGCGTGGCAGCGTTTATTGCTATCCAGTTCCACCCGATGATGCCAGTGTTCCGTCATCTGCTGTGGAAGGTGTTCTTCGCTTAACGTTGTGCCACGCCGAGGATGGCGGCGGCGGGGGTTCTGCCATTGAGCAGGTCTTCCGTGCTGCCATCCCAGTAAATCCGCCCATCAACCACCACCAGACTGCGCGACGCGATTTGCCGCGCATCTTCCAGGCTATGCGACACCATCAGCAGCGTGATGTTACGCGCGACGCAGACGCTATGCACCAGTTGCAGCATCTCCTGACGCAACGCCGGATCGAGTGCAGAAAAAGGTTCATCCAACAATAGAATCGGCTGATTGCGCAGCAGACAGCGCGCCAGCGCCACGCGTTGGCGTTGCCCGCCGGAGAGCTGTCCCGGCAGGCGCTGTAGCATCTCCTGAAGCCCGGTCTGCGCGGCGATCTCAAGCACCTGCTGTTTCTGGTCAGCGGTAAGTTTTAAGCCCGGATGCAGCCCCAGTCCCAGATTCTGCTGCACCGTCAGGTGTGGAAACAGGTTGTTCTCCTGGAATAACATCGACACCGGGCGCGCGGCGGGGACGCTGGCGGTATGATCTTCGCCGTTCAACCATAAACTGCCGCTGCTGACCGGCAAAAAGCCGCCAATCAGGCTAAGCAGGGTACTTTTCCCGGCTCCGCTCGGACCCAGGATCGCCAGCCGTTCGCCGGCTTGCGCACTAAACTGGAAGCGCATCGGCAGATGCTGGTACATCCAGGTGAGGTTATTCAGTGTGAGCATGACGACCTGGCAATTTTTCCATCAGGGTAAACAGGAGCAGGCACAGCAGCAGCAACAGCAACGCGGTGACCGCGCCGTCCTCGCCGCGATAGGCGCCAATTTGCTGGTACAGATAGAATGGCAACGTGCGGAAATCCGCGCTGCCAAACAACGCCACCACGCCAAAATCGCCAATCGACAACACGCAGGCAAACGCCAGCGCCTGGGCAATCGGACGTTTCAGTGCGCGCAGTTCAAGCAGGCGCAGGCGGTTCAACCCCTGCATACCCAGCGAGGCGCATAACAGATTGTAACGCGCGCTGAGATCGCGCATCGGGTTCTCCAGCACTTTCATGGCATAGGGGATGGCGATCAGTGCGTTCGTGAAGATCACCAGCCCGTCGGGGGATTGCGGCAGGCCAACGGTGGCGTTGAACAGCAGGAAAAAACCGCTCGCCAATACGATGCCCGGCATCGCCAGAATTAGCATGCCGCTCAGTTCCATTGCTTGCGCCGGGATAGTGTGATGACGCAGGCGCAGTTCACGGCTGCTCCATAACAGCATCAGGGTAAGAATGACACACAACACGCCTGCTCCGATGGCAATGCGTAATGAGGTAAAGGTGGCCTGCCACAAGGCCGGTTGTTGAATCGCCCCGGCGACGCCGCCACGCAGGCCATCAGTCACTACCGCCAGCAAAGGCGGGAGCAACAACAACAAGGCCAAACCGATCAATACGCCATCGCTGAGGCGCGCGCGCCAGCTATCCTGGGGATCGCGCCAGCCGCGTATCTGCTGGTTTCCGCTCAGAATGGCTTGGCTGAAGCGCTGGCTCAGCAACACCAGCAGCAGGCAGCATCCCAGTTGCAGTAGCGCCAGCAGGGCCGCGCGCCCGGGATCGTAGTCAAAACTCAGCGCCTGATAAATCGCCAGTTCCAGCGTGGTGGCCTGCGGGCCGCCGCCCAGCGCCAGCACGGTGGCAAAACTGGCAAAGCACAGCATAAAAATCAGCGCGGCGGTCGGCAAAATCTGCCGCCGTAGCCACGGCCATTCGAGTAAGCGGAACAGGTTCCAACTGCGCAGGCCGAGCTGCGCCGCCAGCTGACGTTGCTCGCCCGGGATGCTTTCAAGCGACTGCAACAGCATGCGCGTGGCCAGCGGCAGATTGAAGAACACATGTGCCAGCAGAATGCCCTGCAACCCATAGGGTGAGAAGTGATAATCGAGACCTACCAGGCTGCACAGCTGGGCCAGCCAGCCGCTGCGACCATAGACGCTCAGCAGGCCGAATATTGCCACCAGCACCGGCAGCACCAGCGTCATGGCGCACAGGCGTAACAGCAGGTTACGTCCGGGAAAACGTCGACGGTACAGGGCGCGCGCCAGCGGGATCGCGGGGATGACTGAGCACAGCGCCGACAGTAACGCCTGCCAGAAGGAGAAAGCCAGTACGTGATGCAGATAGTCATCGGTGAGCAGGGCGCGCCAGTCACCGATGGGGGCTGACATCAACAGCGCACCAAACGCCAGCAGCGCCACCGCGCATAACAATAGCGCGGTGAAACTGCCGGGCAGCAGCCAGCCGGGAATTAACGGCTGACGGCGCGTTGCCATGCACTTATCCAGTCGTCGCGATGGTCGGCAACCTCAGTCGGGCTATATTGCAGCGCCGTTTGCGGTACGTTTAGCGTCTGATAACCGGCAGGCAACTCGCTTTTAATCACCGGATACATCCAGTTGCCGGTCGGGATGGTCTGCTGGAAGGCCGGGGATACCATAAACTGCATAAATTGCTGCGCCAGTTTTGGTTGTTTGCTGCTGGCGAGCTGCGCTGCCACTTCAACCTGCATGTAGTGGCCTTCGCTGAACGGCGCTGCCGCGTAGTTTTCTTTCTTCTCTTCAATGATGTGATAAGCCGGGGAGGTGGTGTAACTCAGCACCAGGTCGCCTTCGCCTTTCAGGAACAGGCCATAGGCTTCGCTCCAGCCTTTGGTGACGGTGACGGTTTTTTGCGCCAGTTTTTGCCAGGCATCTGGGGCCTTGTCGCCATACACCTTTTGCATCCACAGCAGCAGGCCAAGTCCGGGGGTGCTGGTGCGAGGATCTTCATAGATCACGCGCCATTTTTCAGGACTTTCTACCAACTCTTTCAGACTTTTGGGCGGGTTCTTCAGTTTGTTTTTGTCATAGACAAAGGCGAAGTAGCCATAGTCGAACGGGATAAAGGTGTCGTTGTGCCAGCCATCTGGCAGTTGGAGTGCGCCGGTATCCACCTGGCTTTTGGCAAACAGGCCGGTTTTTTCTGCCGCCTGCACCAGATTGTTATCGAGACCCAGCACGATATCCGCTTTGCTGTTTTTGCCTTCCATACGGACACGATTGAGCAGCGACACGCCATCTTCCAGCGCGACATATTTCAGCTCACAGCCGCACTGGGCTTCAAAGGCTTTTTTTACTGCCGGACCGGGTCCCCAATCGGCAGAGAATGAGTCGTAGGTGTAGACGGTCAGTACCGGTTTGGCAGCCAGCGCCGGGGCAGAAATCAGCAGCAGCACGGGCAGAACTTTTTTAAGCACTTTGCGCTCCTTGAGGAGAAGATAAGGTTGAGTCGCAAAGGATCTGAGCAGCGAGGCATCTCAAATCCCTACGCCGGTATTAACCGGATCAGGTTCGACGGGTCTCTCTCAGCCCCTGTAATGCAGGGCACCCCGTTGAGAACGGCTCATTCTAGTCATTTCCGGCTCAGGGCGAAAGGTTCACAGCTCCGGCGGGGCAAACCAGGCGGATTTAAAGTCAAACCAGCCAAGAGTATTCATGCGCACACCACGCATACTGCGCTGGCCTTCCAGCAGCAACCAGTGATGAAACAGCGGATGCAGGTAGTCACTGTCCACCAGTTGCTTGCTCCATTCCGCCAGCGGTAGCGTTTTTTCGCGCCAGCGTTCAGCCGCGCTTTGCCAGTCTATCGGGATGCATTGCTGCATCAGTGGCAGCTCATACAACTGGGCGAACAGCGAGTAATCCAGCGGCAGGGTGAAGTTGACACTGCCGAGCCAGATATCGCTTTCGCCTTCACCGTTAAACCATGCTTCGTAACTCAGTTCACGGGTGATTAACTCTACGCCCTGCTGCGCCAGCAGTGGGCGCAGCGCATTGGCGATCCCTTCATGCTCAACATGATGGCTGTACCAGCTGATGGTCAGTTGGGTGAGATGCTGTGGTTTGCTGACTGGGGTTAAGTCGCGGCGGTGGTGCCAGCGAGGAATCAAGCCATAGGCCGGGAACCAGTAGCGTTGATAACCTACCCCGGCGTTGTTCAGCAGGGCGATAGGGTTAAACAGATAGCTGACCCAGCGGCGGAAATGGGCATCGCGTCCCTGCTCTGAACGTTGGTCATACAGCAGAAAATAGCAACCCTCTTCCAGGCGGCTCTCCTCCGATTTTTCATCCGCGGTTTCGCCCTGCAACTTCACTCCGGCATACACCAGTTCGTCGCTGATTTCCGGCAATACCCAGATTGAGACATCATCAATCAACGCGCGGTAGCCGAAGTAGTCATCAAAAGCGGCAATTTTAAGTTGGCTTTGCTGGTTGCGCACCACGCTGTAGGGGCCGGTGCCAATCGGCTGACGGGCGAAATCGCGTACCGTTTGCCATTCGCGCGGCAAGATCATCGCGCTGACGCTGCCAAGCAACCACGGTAGCCAGTTATCGGGTTGAGTCAGTTGAATATCCAGCGTCCAGGGGGCAGGGGAGTGAAGTTTGGCAATATGGGAGAACAGCGGTTGGGTACGCAGACGATCCAACGAGCTGATGACATCCTCCATCTCCAGTTCACGACCGTGATGAAAACGAATCGCGGGTCGCAGGAAAAAGCGCCAGTGCAGCAGCGATGTTTGTTGCCAGTGATGGGCAATATCGGGTTCAATTTCCCCCTTTTCCTCATTTATCCGTGTCAGACCACTGAAGATTTGCCGCGCTAAATGGGTTTCGGAGCGACGCAACGGGGAACCGGGTAGCAGGTTGGGAAGCGGGCGATAATACAGGACGCGCAGAATATGCTTACCCTGGCGGAAGCTGCGGCCGAGGTGAGAAGCAATCATTTGGCGTACCTGATTTTTGTCGCCTACCAATTGCACCAGTTGTTCGATGCGATCCTGCTCCAGCAAATCTTCGGCGCGCTGCTGCTGCAATGCCAGCCCGGTATAACAAAAACTCAGCGTTGAACGTTTACCCCGTCCGGCTTCGGCCTGCCAGATTAACCAACCCGCATCCTGCATGGCATTCAACAGGTTGCGCATATGACGTCGCGAGCAGTGCAGCAATTCCGCCAGTTCGCTCAGGGTGGTTTCCTGATCCTGGCCCTGGCAGCTTTGCCACAGGCGGATAAATTGCTGTTGTAGACGTGAAGAGGACATAAAAGGGGAACTCCGCCGCGTAATCGCTCAGTTTTTCTTGCCCTATATTAGAGGCATAGTAGACCCCAATGGAAGAGCGGGAGGCATTCAGTCATGAATGGCGCTCTGCCAGCGGTTCTGCCGACGTAGAACCTTTTCTGAGTAGGGTGCAATTTCACCGCCAGCAGTGTGTTCTCTGCTGGCTTTTTTCGTCTTGCTGTGGAATCTTCTACCCTCATTTTTTTCCCCGATTGAATCCGCAAAGGGATTTCTGCATGAAATCGCTGTTAACGCGTAAGCCGTTCCTCAACCCGGTTTATCTGGCTTTTATGGCCGTCTCCTTTATGGTTGGCGTGGCCGGTGCTTTGCAGGCACCGACGCTGAGCCTGTTCCTGACGCGTGAAGTGCAGGTCAGGCCGTTCTGGGTTGGGTTGTTCTTTACCGTCAACGCGATTGCCGGGATTGTCATCAGCCTGCTGGTGGCGAAACGTTCCGACAACCACGGCGATCGCCGCCACCTGATTATGTTTTGTTGCCTGATGGCGGTGTGTAATTCGCTGTTGTTTGCCTTTACCCGTCATTATCTTACGTTGATTACGTTGGGCGTGCTGCTGTCGGCATTGGCCAGCGTGGCAGTGCCGCAAATTTTTGCATTGGCGCGTGAGTATGCTGACCGTTCCGCCCGCGAAGTGGTGATGTTCAGTTCGGTCATGCGTGCGCAGTTGTCGCTGGCGTGGGTGATCGGCCCGCCGTTATCGTTCGCGCTGGCATTGAACTATGGCTTTGTGACGCTGTTTTGCGTGGCGGCGGTGATCTTTTTGTTAAGCCTGCTGCTGATCTGGCGCACCCTGCCGTCGGTGCCGCGTGTGATCGTGTCTCCCGAGCAGGTGTTGACACAACTGAGTCCGTGGAAAGACAGCCAGGTGCGTCTGCTGTTTATCGCCTCGGTGATAATGTGGACCTGCAACGTGATGTATATCATTGATATGCCGCTCTATATCAGCTCCACGCTCGGTTTGCCGGAAAAGCTGGCTGGCCTGTTGATGGGAACGGCGGCCGGGCTGGAGATCCCGATTATGTTGCTGGCCGGGCATTATGCGCGTCGCTTCGGTAAACGTCGGCTGGTGCAGGTGGCGCTGGTGGCCGCAATGGTGTTTTATCTCGGGCTGGGTCTGTTCCAGTCACGTACCGCGCTGATGGTGTTGCAGCTGTTCAATGCTGCGTTTATCGGGATTGTTGCCGGAATCGGTATGTTGTGGTTCCAGGACCTGATGCCGGGACGTGCTGGCGCGGCTACCACTATGTTTACCACCTCGATCTCTACCGGAATGATTGTGGCGGGTTTGATTCAGGGGGCGCTGAGTGAACAGTTCGGCCATGAGTCGGTGTATTGGCTGGCGCTAGGGTTAGCAGTGCTGGCGTTGGGGCTGGCTTCGCGGGTGCGGGATGTGTAACTGCGCGCAATAAATCGCGCCGCTACGGCTGTAGCGGCACGATTAATCGCGCTATTTTAACGTAAAAACGCGGGCTGATTCGTCTCGTAGTCGGCGATGGACGCTTCGTGTTGCAGCGTCAGGCCAATGCTGTCGAGTCCGTTAATCATGCAGTGGCGACGGAAGCTGTCGATCTCGAAGCTATAGGTTTTGTCGCCAGCAGTCACGGTCTGGGCTTCCAGATCCACGATAAAGCTGATGCCTGGATGGCTTGCGACCAGCTTAAACATCTCATCAACTTCTTCATCGCTTAACTTCACCGGCAGCAACTGGTTGTTGAAGCTGTTACCGTAGAAGATATCCGCAAAGCTGGGTGCAATCACCACCTGGAAACCGAAATCGGTCAGTGCCCAGGGTGCGTGCTCACGCGAGGAGCCACAGCCAAAGTTTTCACGCGCCAGCAAAATGCTGGTGCCTTTGTATTCCGGCTTGTTCAGCACGAAGCTGGCGGTCGGTACGGTGCCGGCATCATCATCAAAACGCCAGTCGTGGAACAGGTGCGCACCAAAGCCGGTGCGAGTTACCTTTTGCAGGAACTGCTTAGGAATGATGGCATCGGTATCAACATTCGCGGCATCCAGCGGGGCTACGATTCCGCTGTGCTGAGTAAATTTCTTCGCCATGGCTTAAGCTCCCTGAGTCAGTTCACGAATATCGGCAAAACGGCCCGTCACCGCCGCCGCAGCGGCCATCGCCGGGCTGACCAGGTGGGTACGTCCACCACGGCCCTGGCGACCTTCAAAGTTACGGTTACTGGTGGAAGCACAGCGCTCACCCGGATTCAGACGGTCATTGTTCATCGCCAGACACATGGAGCAACCTGGCAGACGCCATTCAAAACCAGCTTCGAGGAAAATCTTGTCCAGACCTTCCGCTTCCGCTTGCGCTTTTACCGGACCAGAACCCGGTACCACCATCGCAACCACACCAGGCGCTACATGGCGGCCTTTGGCGATCGCGGCAGCAGCACGCAGGTCTTCGATACGTGAGTTGGTGCAGGAACCGATAAACACTTTATCGATCGCCACGTCGGTCAGTTTGATACCCGGTTGCAGATCCATGTAGGCCAGCGCTTTTTCGGCAGAGGCGCGTTCAACCGGATCGGCGAATGAGGCCGGGTTCGGGATTGCCTGGTCAACTGCCATCACCTGGCCTGGGTTGGTGCCCCAGGTCACCTGCGGGGCGATATCGGCGGCGTTCAGCGTCACCACGGTATCGAATTTCGCATCGCTGTCGGATTTCAGGGTGCGCCAGTAGGCAACAGCCTGTTCCCACTGCTCGCCCTTCGGTGCGAATTGTTTGTCTTTCAGATAATTAAAGGTGGTGTCATCCGGCGCGACCAGGCCCGCTTTGGCACCCATTTCAATTGCCATGTTGCACAACGTCATACGGCCTTCCATGGTCAGCGCTTCAATCGCCGGGCCACAGAACTCCACCACATGACCGGTTCCGCCGGCGCTGCCGGTTTTACCGATGATCGCCAGCACGATGTCTTTCGCGGTGATGCCCGGTGCGGCTTCACCCAGCACTTCAATCTTCATGGTTTTGGCACGGCCCTGTTTCAGGGTCTGGGTGGCAAACACATGCTCCACTTCAGAGGTGCCGATACCGAACGCCAGTGAACCAAAAGCACCGTGAGTAGCGGTGTGGGAATCACCACAGACGATGGTCATACCCGGCAGGGTCATACCCTGTTCCGGGCCGATGACGTGGACGATGCCCTGGAACGGGTGGTTCAGGTCATACAACTGAATACCGAATTCAGCGCAGTTCTTGATCAGTTCCTGCATCTGAATACGTGCCATCTCGCCCGACGCATTGATGTCTTTGGTCTGGGTGGAGACGTTATGGTCCATAGTAGCGAAGGTCTTCGACGGCTGACGGACTTTGCGACCGTGAGCGCGCAGGCCATCAAAGGCCTGCGGTGACGTGACTTCATGGATCAAATGACGATCGATGTACAGTAACGGGGTTTCGTTCGGTGCTTCGTGGACGACATGTGCATCAAATAACTTCTGGTATAAGCTTTTCATTTTTTTATTTTTCCTCGGTGATGAAGCGGGCAATGATGCTGCCCATTTCATCGGTGCTCACGGACTGACCGTCTCCGGCCAAATCACGGGTGCGATGACCCGCTTCCAGCGCACGGTTGATCGCGCGCTCAATGCTGTCGGCAGCCTCAGTGGCGTTCAGGCTATAGCGCAGCAGCAGGGACAACGAGAGGATCTGAGCTACCGGGTTGGCAATATTTTGACCCGCGATATCCGGGGCTGAACCACCCGCTGGCTCGTACAGGCCGAAACCTTCTTCGTTCAGGCTGGCTGACGGCAGCATGCCCATTGAACCGGTAATCATCGCGCATTCATCAGAGAGAATGTCGCCAAACAGGTTTGAACACAGCAGCACGTCGAACTGTGATGGGTCTTTAATCAGCTGCATGGTGGCGTTGTCGATGTACATATGGCTCAGTTGCACATCCGGGTAATCTTTCGCCACTTCGTTGACGATCTCACGCCACATCACGGAGGTCTGCAACACGTTGGCTTTATCGATTGAGGTCACTTTGTTGCGGCGTTTGCGCGCAGATTCAAACGCAATGCGGGCAATACGTTCGATCTCAAAACGGTGATACACCTCGGTGTCGAATGCGCGTTCGTGTGGGCCGCTGCCTTCACGGCCTTTCGGCTGACCAAAGTAGATACCGCCAGTCAGCTCGCGTACGCACAGGATATCGAAGCCACGCGCGGCGATGTCGCTGCGCAACGGGCAGAAGGCTTCCAGACCTTTATACAGCGCTGCCGGACGCAGGTTGCTGAACAGTTTGAAGTGTTTACGCAGTGGCAGCAGTGCGCCACGCTCCGGTTGCTGTGCGGGCGGCAGGTGTTCCCACTTCGGACCACCTACGGAACCAAACAGAATGGCATCGGCCTGCTCGGCACCGGCAACAGAGGCAGGTGGCAGCGGTTCGCCGTGACGATCGATGGCGATACCGCCAACATCATATTCGCTGGTGGTGATACGCATGTCGAAACGCGCACGAATCGCGTCCAGAACTTTCATGGCCTGCGCCATCACTTCCGGGCCGATTCCGTCGCCCGGCATTACCGCGATATGAAAAGACTTAGTCATAGTTACACCGTTTCCTTTTGCTCTTTAAATTTGCGCTGCAATTCTTTTTCCACCTGTTTGGCACGCCAGATATTGTTCAGGGCGTTGACCATCGCTTTGGCGGAGGATTCGACGATATCGGTCGCCAGGCCCACGCCGTGGAATTTGCGACCGTTGTAGTTGACCACGATATCAACCTGACCCAGGGCGTTCTCGCCGTGGCCTTTGGCGGTCAGTTTGTAGTTCACCAGCTCAGCTTCAAAGCCGGTGATACGGTTAATCGCCTGATAGACGGCGTCGACCGGACCGTTACCGGTGGCGGCGTCAGATTTGATCTCTTCACCACAGCCCAGCTGGACAGATGCAGTAGCGGTCACGCTGGAGCCGGTCTGCACGTTGAATTCTTTCAGCTGGAAATGTTCCGGTTCTTCATTCTGTTTGTTGATGAAGGCCAACGCTTCCAGATCGTAATCGAACACCTGACCTTTCTTATCCGCCAGCTTCAGGAAGGCGTCGTACAGGGTATCCAGGTTGTAGTCGGTCTCTTTGTAGCCCATCTCTTCCATACGGTGTTTCACCGCGGCACGGCCTGAACGTGAGGTCAGGTTGAGCTGGATTTTATGCAGACCGATCGATTCCGGCGTCAGGATTTCGTAGTTTTCGCGGTTTTTCAGCACGCCATCCTGGTGGATGCCGGACGAGTGGGCGAAGGCATTCGAACCGACCACCGCTTTGTTGGCCGGGATCGGCATGTTGCAGATCTGGCTGACGGTCTGGCTGGTGCGGTAGATTTCCTGATGTTTGATATTGGTGTGCACGTTCATGATCTGCTGGCGGGTTTTGATCGCCATGATCACCTCTTCCAGTGCACAGTTACCGGCACGTTCGCCCAGGCCGTTCAGCGTTCCCTCAACCTGACGTGCACCGGCCATCACCGCAGCAATCGCGTTGCCGGTGGCCATGCCCAGGTCATCGTGGGTATGCACAGACAGAATCGCTTTATCAATATTCGGCACGCGATTGATCAGCTGGCTGATGATGTTGGCGTATTCGTGCGGCAGGGTGTAACCCACGGTGTCCGGGATGTTAATGGTGGTGGCGCCAGCATTAATCGCGGCTTCCACCATGCGGCACAGGTCATCAATCGGTGTACGGCCACCGTCTTCGCAGGAGAATTCCACGTCGTTGGTGTAGTTACGCGCACGCTTGATCATATGCACCGCGCGCTCAATCACCTCAGGCAGCGTACTGCGCAACTTAGTGGCGATATGCATCGGCGAGGTGGCGATAAAGGTATGGATACGGAACGCTTCTGCAACGCGCAGAGATTCGTAAGCGGCGTCGATATCTTTCTCAACGCAACGTGCCAGGCCACAGACGCGGCTGTTCTTAATGGTGCGCGCAATGGTCTGAACAGATTCAAAGTCGCCCGGAGAAGAGACCGGGAAACCGACTTCCATTACGTCTACGCCCATACGTTCCAGCGCCAGGGCAATCTGCAATTTTTCTTTAACACTCAGGCTGGCCTGTAACGCCTGCTCGCCATCGCGCAGAGTGGTATCGAAAATAATAACTTGCTGGCTCATCGTAATCTTCCTTATGCATTAACTTCGCCGGTGCTACGAGCATAAAAAAACCCGCGCATTGGCGCGGGTTTTCTTAAACTTTCTGCAGGTTCGAATCAGTTGTTGATTCCGCCCACGAGTCTACCGCGCAATGGGGATGCGATTAGTAGTAGACCAAGTAGACGAAAAGAACGGGACATGGATCAAACCTCGTAAATTGAGTGCTGCACATATTGATACTGAGAAAGGCCGCTGATGTCAACCATAAGTGAAAGGTTATTTCTCAAGGTGCTCAAGGTGGATCTGCTGTGATTATTCGCTTGTTCAGAGGAAAAACAAATATTAACGCGGCGCTGGCGATTTTGATCACTTGCAAAAATGTTTTAAAAATGAATATTTATTTTAACCGTTTGATTTTAATTTGTTTTGTTGGGTTTATTTACCTGGTGGTAAAACAATGGCAAAGCGGTTGTTTAGACGAATCTCACGTCAGATAAGGATTTTAAAGATAATCACGCCAGGAATTAATTGCCGGGTAAGATTGTGGGCTGGAATGTTGCAAAATATGCATCGTGTATTTCTTATAACTCGCTGTAAATAATTGCCGAACCAGCATTATCATCTGCTGTTCTGTGCTGGGATTAGTTTAATCCTCGCGGGCAATTATCACGCCTTAGTGCCTTTGAGGTGGAAAGAAGCGGAGCTGAGAGGGATGGGCGTTTGCCTGCCGGGTTTTCTGCGGTTATGGTAATCGACCTACTCTCAAAAGAATGAACTCAAGTAGATTCCCTGTACCTGGAAGGCGGAAATGAATTCCGTCTTCTGAGCATAAACATAAGGTTTTGATCTTAATTGGCGAATCCGGGGCAGGATGTCACTGACGCGGCTGGAAAGCGAACGTCCGTGGATTCCGTCCCTCAAGCCTGGAGGCAGAAAATGGAGATGTTGTCAGGAGCCGAAATGGTCGTCCGTTCGTTAATCGATCAGGGCGTTAAACAGGTATTCGGTTATCCGGGCGGAGCGGTGCTCGATATTTACGACGCTCTGCAAACGGTCGGCGGTATCGACCACGTATTAGTTCGCCACGAACAAGGCGCGGTGCACATGGCTGACGGCCTGGCGCGTGCTACCGGCGAAGTGGGTGTCGTGCTGGTGACTTCCGGTCCTGGCGCCACCAATGCCATTACCGGCATCGCCACTGCTTATATGGACTCGATCCCGATGGTGGTTCTGTCGGGTCAGGTGCCGTCGTCACTGATCGGCTATGATGCCTTCCAGGAGTGCGACATGGTGGGGATTTCCCGCCCGGTGGTGAAGCACAGCTTCCTGGTCAAAAGCACCGAAGAGATCCCAACCGTCATCAAAAAAGCGTTCTGGCTGGCAAAAAGTGGCCGCCCGGGCCCGGTGGTGATTGACCTGCCGAAAGATATCCTGAACCCGGCGAATAAGCTGCCTTATGTCTGGCCAGAGTCGGTCAGCATGCGTTCTTATAACCCAACCATCCAGGGTCATAAGGGGCAGATTAAGCGCGCGCTGCAAACCCTGCTGGCGGCCCATAAGCCAGTGATGTATGTCGGTGGCGGTGCTATTACCTCGGGTTGCGAAGCCGAATTGCTGCAACTGGCGGAAAAGCTCAACATCCCGGTGACGACCTCACTGATGGGGCTGGGTGCTTTCCCTGGAACGCATCGTCAGTGCGTGGGTATGCTGGGTATGCACGGTACTTATGAAGCCAACATGACCATGCATAACGCTGACCTGATTTTCGGTATCGGCGTGCGTTTTGATGACCGTACCACCAACAATCTGGCGAAGTATTGCCCGAATGCCACGGTGATGCATATCGACGTTGACCCAACCTCGATTTCCAAGACCGTTGCCGCAGACATTCCGATCGTCGGTGATGCGAAACAGACGCTGACCCAGATGCTGGAACTGCTGGCGCAGACCGAGGTGAAGCAGGAGCTCGACAGCCTGCGCGACTGGTGGCAGACCATTGATGGCTGGCGTGGTCGCAAATGCCTCGAATTTGATCGCACCAGCGATAAAATCAAACCGCAGGCAGTGATCGAAACTATCTGGCGTTTGACCAAAGGCGATGCTTACGTCACCTCGGACGTGGGCCAGCACCAGATGTTCGCAGCGCTGTATTATCAGTTCGACAAACCCCGTCGCTGGATCAACTCCGGTGGTTTGGGCACCATGGGCTTTGGCCTGCCTGCGGCGTTGGGTGTGAAGATGGCGCTGCCGGAAGAAACCGTAATCTGTGTCACCGGTGACGGCAGCATCCAGATGAACATTCAGGAACTGTCGACCGCGCTGCAATATGATTTGCCGGTGCTGGTACTGAACCTCAACAACCGCTTCCTCGGCATGGTGAAGCAGTGGCAGGACATGATCTACTCTGGCCGCCATTCACAATCTTACATGGAGTCCCTGCCGGACTTCGTACGCCTGGCGGAAGCCTATGGTCACGTTGGAATCGCGATTCAGCATCCGGCCGAGTTGGAAGAGAAGCTGACCCAGGCACTGGAAACCCTGGCGAAAGGGCGACTGGTGTTTGTAGATGTGACGGTTGATGGCAGCGAGCACGTTTACCCGATGCAGATTCGTGGTGGCGGTATGGACGAGATGTGGTTGAGCAAAACGGAGAGGACATAATTATGCGTCGTATTTTATCGGTACTGCTGGAGAACGAATCCGGCGCATTGTCCCGCGTGGTTGGCCTGTTTTCGCAACGCGGCTACAACATTGAAAGCCTGACGGTCGCACCGACAGACGATCCCACCCTGTCACGTATGACGATTCAAACCGTCGGCGATGAAAAGGTGCTGGAGCAGATCGAGAAACAACTGCATAAGTTAGTTGACGTGTTACGTGTCAGCGAGCTGGGGCAGGGTGCCTACGTTGAACGTGAAATCATGCTGGTGAAAATCCAGGCGACCGGCTATGGCCGCGAAGAAGTGAAACGCAGCGCGGAAATTTTCCGTGGGCAGATCATCGACGTGACGCCAACGCTGTACACGGTTCAGCTGGCAGGCACCAGCGACAAGCTGGATGCGTTTCTTAACACTGTCCGTGACGTAGCGGAAATTGTTGAAGTGGCGCGTTCCGGTATCGTTGGTGTATCGCGCGGCGATCGCATCATGCGTTAATCACCGTCAGTAACAGACAGTCACGATGCTAACCCGGCGTAATGCCGGGTTTTTTTATTTTATGCGCTTGAACAAGCTGACGGATAAAAGCGGTTGCTCAGCGTAGTTTTCTGCGGTTAGATGTTACAAATGTTTTACCCTTAGCTACTCTGCGGGCATTTTCGCCACAGGGCTTATCAGGAATTAAGGTGTCATCGTGAAACTGGATGAAATCGCGCGCCTGGCTGGCGTGTCGCGCACTACGGCCAGCTATGTGATCAATGGCAAAGCGCGGCAATATCGTGTCAGCGACAAAACCGTCGAGAAAGTGATGGCGGTGGTGCGTGAGTACAATTATCACCCGAATGCCGTGGCGGCGGGCCTGCGCGCCGGGCGTACCCGTTCCATTGGGCTGGTGATCCCCGATCTGGAAAACACCAGCTATACGCGCATTGCCAATTACCTTGAGCGCCAGGCGCGGCAGCGTGGATATCAACTGCTGATCGCCTGTTCTGAAGATCAGCCTGATAACGAGATGCGCTGCATTGAACATCTTTTGCAGCGTCAGGTTGATGCGATCATTGTTTCTACTTCACTACCGCCGGAACACCCGTTTTATCAGCGCTGGATCAACGATCCGCTGCCGATCATTGCGCTGGACCGTGCGCTGGATCGTGAACATTTTACCAGCGTGGTCGGTGCCGATCAGGATGATGCCCAGCAACTGGCCGCTGAATTGCGTCAGCTGCCGGTGAAAAACGTCCTGTTCCTTGGCGCGCTGCCGGAGCTGTCGGTGAGCTTCCTGCGCGAAATGGGTTTCCGTGAGGCGTGGAAAGGCGACGAGCGCCCAATCGATTATATCTACTGCAATAGCTTTGAACGCACGGCTGCCGCGGCGCTGTTCGAGAAATATCTGGAAGATCATCCCATGCCAGAGGCGTTGTTCACCACCTCATTCGGTCTGTTACAGGGGGTGATGGATGTGACGCTGAAACGTGACGGGCGTCTGCCAACCGACCTGGCGATTGCCACCTTTGGCGACCACGAATTGTTGGATTTCCTTGAGTGTCCGGTACTGGCCGTAGGGCAGCGTCATCGTGATGTTGCGGAACGCGTGCTTGAACTTGTTTTAGCGTCACTGGATGAACCTCGAAAACCGAAGCCGGGTTTAACCCGAATTCGACGTAATTTATTTCGCCGTGGTCAATTAAGCCGTCGGACAAAATGAATCGGTGGGGTGGCGTGCTGCCCCACTTTATTAACCAGCCGGTTAATTTTCCCTGCCATCATTCAGGTAAAAAAGCGTAAATTTTCACCTGATTTGCTAACAAATTAAACTGCCTGGCTTTTCTTATTTGTTTACATCTTCGGCAGCAGCGGGTAGCAGAGCTGTCGCGATGGTGCTGGGCTTCTTTTCGGAAATCCCCTAAAATGCAGCCGCTGTCGCATAACGCGGGATATTTATCTTAACGGGGCAACGCGCTTTATTTTTCGCCATTTTTCATGACGCGAAAATTTTTATTCCATTATTCATCAGGTTAATTTTTATTTTGCCATTCATCGTCTTCTTCCACCCTTCTTTGAATAATTTCACCCGCTGTAAAGAGTGATATTCACTCGCCGTTGCGGCTTGACAAGGATTTCATCGGCTCCGTAAACTCTTTTCGTGGTAAAATGTGGGATAAAGTGGTGAAAAAGGGTATCTGAGGGGTGAGGCTGGCATGTTCCGTGGGGCAACGTTAGTCAATCTCGACAGCAAGGGGCGGCTGGCCGTACCAACACGCTATCGTGAATTGCTGATCGCAGAGTCTCAGGGTCAAATGGTTTGCACCATCGACCTCCATCAGCCCTGCCTGCTGCTTTATACCCTGCCCGAATGGGAAATCATTGAGAAAAAGCTGTCTCGCTTATCCAGCATGAACCCCGCCGAGCGTCGCGTGCAGCGTCTGCTGTTGGGGCATGCCAGTGAGTGTCAGATGGATAATGCAGGCCGCTTGTTGTTGGCAAATACCCTTCGCCAACATGCGAGCCTGACGAAAGAAGTGATGCTGGTCGGCCAGTTCAACAAGTTTGAACTGTGGGATGAACAGACCTGGTATCAACAAGTTAAGGATGATATTGACGCAGAACAGTCAGCTCAGGAACCTTTATCTGAGCGGTTGCAGGACTTGTCGCTATAGCTATGCAGGAAAATTTCAAACACACCACAGTGCTGCTGGATGAGGCGGTAAACGCTCTCAATATCAGGGAAGACGGCATATACATTGACGGCACTTTTGGTCGCGGTGGTCACTCCAGATTGATCCTTTCGCAACTTGGCGCGAACGGGCAGCTACTGGCGATTGATCGCGATCCGCAAGCCATAGCCGCAGCCGCTGAGATAAAAGATCCGCGCTTCTCGATCGTGCATGGGCCGTTTTCGGCACTGGCGGAATACGTAACCGAGCGCGGGCTGACCGGCAAGATCGACGGCGTTTTACTCGATTTAGGCGTGTCATCGCCGCAGTTGGATGACGCAGAACGTGGTTTCTCTTTCATGCGTGATGGGCCGTTGGACATGCGCATGGACCCGACGCGTGGCCAGTCAGCGTCGGAATGGTTACTCAGCGCTGAAGAAGCCGATATCGCTTTTGTGCTGAAGACCTACGGTGAGGAACGTTTTGCCAAGCGCATTGCCCGGGCGATTGTCGAGCGCAACCGCGAGCAGCCGATGACGCGCACCAAAGAGTTGGCTGAAGTGATTGCTGCGGCAACACCGGTAAAAGATAAATTCAAGCATCCGGCGACCCGCAGTTTTCAGGCGATTCGTATCTGGATCAACAGTGAACTGGAAGAGATCGACACCGCGCTGAAAGGGGCGTTGTCAGTACTGGCACCTGGCGGCAGATTGTCCGTGATCAGCTTCCACTCACTGGAGGATCGCCTGGTGAAACGCTTTATGCGCGATCAGAGCCGTGGTCCGCAAGTACCGGCAGGTATCCCAATGACCGAAACGCAGTTGAAGGCGTTGGGTGGTCGGGAACTGAAAACGCTTGGCAAGCTGGTGCCGGGCGAAGCCGAAGTCGCTGATAACCCACGCGCACGCAGTTCGGTGCTGCGTATTGCTGAAAGGACAGCGTCATGATCGGAAACGAGCGTCATAGCCTGCCCGGTGTCATTGGTGGCGATCTGCTGCGTTTTGGCAAGATTCCGGTGCTGTTGCTGGTGGCGGTCCTGATTTCCGCGATGCTGGTGGTCACGACCACGCATAAGACGCGTCGTCTGACGGCAGAACGTGAACAGTTGGTGCTGGAGCGTGATGCCCTGGATATTGAGTGGCGCAACCTGATTCTGGAAGAAAACGCGCTCGGCGATCACAGCCGGGTAGAACGAATCGCAACCGAGAAATTGCAAATGCAGCATGTCGATCCTTCACAGGAAAACATTGTGGTGCAGCAATAAGGAATCTCAGAACCTGATGAGCGGCGCAAGCAAAACGCTGAAGTTAAAAAAACCGGAAGATAAGGCCAGCTTTGTAAGCTGGCGTTTTGCGTTGCTGTGCGGCTGTATTTTACTGGCGCTGGGTGGCCTGTTATCGCGTGTTGCCTGGTTGCAGGTGATTAATCCTGACAAACTGGTGAAAGAAGGGGATTTGCGTTCACTGCGTGTGCAGGCAGTCCCTACCGCGCGTGGCATGATCAGCGATCGCGCCGGGCGTCCGTTGGCGGTCAGCGTGCCGGTGAACGCCATCTGGGCCGATCCGAAAGAACTTAATGAACACGGCGGCGTCTCTGTTGATAGCCGCTGGAAAGCGCTGTCGGATGCGCTGTCGATCCCGCTCGACCAACTCGCCTCACGCATCAACGCCAACCCGAAAGGGCGTTTTGTTTATCTGGCCCGTCAGGTGAACCCGGCGATCGGCGAATATGTCAAAAAACTCAAGCTTCCCGGTATCTATCTGCGTGAAGAGTCTCGTCGCTACTATCCGGCTGGTCAGGTTACTGCCCACCTGATTGGCTTTACCAATATCGACGGTCAGGGTATTGAAGGCACAGAAAAAAGCTTCGACAAATGGCTGACCGGTGAACCTGGCGAACGTACGGTGCGTAAAGATCGTTACGGTCGCGTGATTGAAGATATCTCCTCGGTGGATAGCCGCGCCGCCCATAACCTGACGCTGAGCATTGATGAACGTTTGCAGGCGCTGGTGTATCGCGAACTGAATAACGCGGTGGCCTTTAACAAAGCCGAATCGGGTTCTGCGGTGTTGGTGGACGTTAACACCGGTGAAGTGCTGGCGATGGCTAACAGCCCGGCCTATAACCCGAACAACCTTGCTAACACGCCAAAAGATGTGATGCGTAACCGCGCAATTACCGACATCTTCGAGCCTGGCTCCACCGTTAAGCCGATGGTGGTGATGACTGCCCTGCAACGCGGCGTGGTGAAAGAAAACAGCGTACTGAATACCGTGCCTTATCGTATCAATGGTCATGAGATCAAAGATGTGGCGCGCTACAACGAATTGACCCTGACCGGGGTCCTACAGAAGTCGAGTAACGTCGGGGTTTCACGTCTGGCGTTAGCGATGCCGTCCTCAGCACTCGTAGACACTTACGCGCGCTTTGGGCTGGGTAAGGCGACCAATTTGGGGTTGGTCGGAGAAAGCAGTGGCTTATATCCTCAAAAACAACGGTGGTCTGACATAGAGAGGGCCACCTTCTCTTTCGGCTACGGGCTAATGGTAACGCCGTTACAGTTAGCGCGAGTCTACGCAACCATTGGCAGCTATGGCGTCTATCGTCCGCTGTCGATTACCAAAGTTGATCCACCGGTTGCCGGTGAACGTGTTTTCCCGGAAGACCTGGTGAAAACTGTGGTGCATATGATGGAAAGCGTTGCTCTGCCGGGTGGCGGTGGCGTTAAGGCCGCCATCAAGGGCTATCGCATTGCGATCAAAACCGGTACCGCGAAGAAAGTCGGTCCCGATGGACGTTACGTCAATAAATACATTGCTTACACCGCAGGCGTAGCGCCTGCCAGTCATCCTCGTTTTGCTTTGGTGGTGGTGATCAACGATCCCCAGGCCGGTAAATATTATGGTGGTGCGGTCTCCGCGCCGGTGTTTGGTGCCATCATGGGCGGCGTACTGCGTACCATGAACATCGAACCCGATGCGCTACCGGTAAATGATAAGAACGATTTGGTGAAGAACCAGAGTGAGGAATCAAGTGACAGATCGTAACCTGCGCGACTTACTGGCCCCTTGGGTGCCGGGCGCGCCGGCGCGTCCACTCCGTGACATGACACTGGACAGCCGCTCTGCGGCTTCTGGCGATCTGTTTATCGCCGTGGCGGGCCATCATGCTGATGGACGTCGATTTATTCCGCAGGCTATTGCCCAGGGCGTGGCGGCAGTGATTGCCGAAGCCGAAGGTGAAGCCAGCGATGGAGATATCCGCGAGATACATGGTGTCCCGGTTATCTATCTGGCGCAGTTGCCGCAGCGTCTCTCGGCACTGGCTGGACGCTTTTATCAGCAACCTGCTGAAAAACTGAAATTAATTGGTGTCACCGGCACCAACGGCAAAACCACCACCACCCAATTGATCGCGCAGTGGGCCAATCTGCTGGGCGAGACGGGCGCGGTGATGGGGACGGTGGGTAATGGTCTGTATGGCCAACTGGCACCGACGGAAAATACCACCGGTTCCGCCGTGGATGTTCAGCATGTCCTGCACGACCTGGTAGGCCAGGGCGCAACGCTGGCGGCGATGGAAGTGTCGTCGCATGGCCTGGTACAGCATCGTGTTGCTGCTCTGCCGTTTGCTGCTGCGGTGTTTACCAATCTGAGTCGCGATCACCTCGATTATCACGGTGACATGCAAAGCTACGAAGCGGCCAAATGGTTGTTGTTCTCTGAACACCATGTTGGTGCGGCGATTATCAACGCGGATGACGAGGTTGGACGTCGCTGGCTGGCAAACCTGCCGGATGCCGTTGCCGTCACCATGGCGGATAACCTGCAACCCGGTTGTCATGGCCGCTGGCTGAAAGCCACCGCCGTAAACTATCACGATGGCGGGGCGCATATCCGCTTCAGCTCCAGTTGGGGTGATGGCGAGTTTGACAGCCGCCTGATGGGGGCTTTTAACGTTAGCAACCTGTTGCTGGCTTTGGCAACGCTGCTGTCGCTGGAATACCCACTGGATGCCCTGGTCAGCAGCGCATCGCAGTTACTGCCGGTCACAGGTCGTATGGAAGTGTTTAGTGCGCCGGAAAAACCTACGGTAGTGGTTGATTACGCCCATACGCCAGATGCGCTGGAGAAAGCGCTGGAAGCAGCGCGCCTGCACTGTAAAGGTCAGTTATGGTGCCTGTTTGGTTGTGGTGGCGATCGCGATAAAGGCAAGCGCCCGCTGATGGGGGCGATTGCTGAACAGTTTGCTGACGTGGTGGTGATCACCGATGACAACCCACGTAGTGAAGATCCGCAGGCAATCGTGAATGACATCTTGACCGGATTGCTCGATCCTGGCCGCGCGCGCGTGGTAGCGGGGCGGGCGCAGGCGGTCACCAACGCCATTATGCAAGCCAAAGCCGAGGATATCGTGCTGGTGGCAGGTAAAGGGCACGAAGATTATCAGATCGTCGGCAATCGCCGCCTGGACTATTCCGACCGCGACACGGTCGCCCGTTTACTGGGGGTAATGGCATGATCCCGATTTCCCTCGACACACTGGCTAACGTCAGTGGCGGTACGTTGTACGGAAGCGATGCAACCGTCAACGACGTGGTCACCGATACCCGAAAAGTGACAGCAGGGTGCCTGTTTGTCGCCCTGGTAGGTGAACGCTTTGATGCACACGACTTTGTCGGCGATGCGATCGCCAGCGGCGCGCAAGCGTTGCTGGTAAGTAAGCACTTGCCTGTCGCGGTGCCGCAGGTCGTGGTGGCCGATACCCGTATCGCTTTTGGTCAACTGGCTGCCTGGGTGCGCCAACAGGCAAAAGCCCGTGTGGTCGCGTTGACCGGCTCGTCCGGCAAAACCTCAGTTAAAGAGATGACCGCCGCGATTCTGCGCGAGTGTGGTGAGACGCTGTATACCGCCGGTAACCTGAATAATGACTTCGGCGTGCCGATGACGCTGCTGCGTCTGACCAAAGACCATGACTACGCGGTGATTGAGCTGGGTGCGAACCACCAGGGCGAGATTGCCTATACCACCGATTTAACACGCCCGGAGACGGCGCTGGTGAATAACCTTGCCGCAGCGCATCTGGAAGGTTTCGGTTCGCTTGCCGGTGTCGCCAAAGCCAAAGGTGAGATTTTTGGTGGCTTACCGGAGCATGGCACGGCCATTATCAACGCCGACAGCAATGATCTGGCGAACTGGCAACCGTTGCTGGCGGGTAAAACCTTGTGGCGTTTTTCACCACAACCGCAGGCTGAGGTGGAGTTTGGTGCCAGCGATATCCAACTGCGCGCCGATGCCACCGCATTCACGCTGCACACCCCGCACGGTGATATCGCGGTGACGCTACCGCTGCCGGGCCGCCACAATATTGCCAACGCCCTGGCCGCAGCCGCGTTGGCACTGTCGGTAGATGCACCTCTCAGCGCAATTCAGGCAGGTCTGACGAAATTACAGCCGGTTCCAGGCCGCCTCTTCCCGGTTCGTCTGGCTGAGCATCAACTGCTGATTGATGATAGCTACAACGCCAATGTGGGATCGATGACTGCTGCCGCGCAGGTGCTGGGCGATATGCCGGGCTATCGCGTCATGGTGGTCGGCGATATGGCGGAACTTGGTGATGAGACGGAGTCCTGTCACCGTCAGGTCGGCGAGGCGGCGAAAGCCGCTGGAATTGATTGTGTACTGAGCACCGGACGCTTTAGTCAGTTGATCAGTGAAAACAGTGGCAATGGCGAACATTTCGCCAGCAAAGCCGCGCTGATTGAACGTTTACGGACGTTATTGTCCGAACATCAGGAGTTAACGATTTTGATTAAAGGTTCGCGTAGTGCCGCCATGGAGCAGGTAGTACAGAGCTTACAGGAGAAAGGAACATGTTAGTTTGGCTGGCCGAGCATCTGGTCGCACTTTATTCCGGCTTTAACGTCTTTTCCTATTTGACGTTTCGCGCCATTGTCAGCCTGCTGACCGCTCTGTTCCTCTCTCTGTGGATGGGCCCACGCCTGATTGCCTGGCTGCAAAAGCTGCAAATTGGTCAGGTAGTACGTAACGATGGCCCTGAGTCGCACTTCAGTAAGCGCGGCACCCCGACAATGGGCGGCCTGATGATTCTCACTTCCATCACCGTATCGGTGTTGATGTGGGCATATCCGTCCAACCCGTATGTCTGGTGCGTATTGGTGGTACTGGTTGGATTCGGTGTGATTGGCTTTGTCGATGATTACCGCAAAGTGGTACGCAAAGACACCAAAGGGTTAATCGCCCGCTGGAAATACTTCTGGATGTCGGTGATTTCGCTCGGTGTGGCGTTCGCGCTCTACCTGGCGGGTAAAGACACCCCGGCGACAGAGCTGGTGGTGCCGTTCTTCAAAGACATCATGCCGCAGCTGGGGCTGTTTTACATTCTGCTGGCTTACTTTGTGATTGTAGGGACGGGGAACGCCGTCAACCTGACCGACGGTCTGGATGGTCTGGCAATCATGCCGACCGTGTTCGTCGCTGCCGGCTTTGCGTTGGTTGCCTGGGCGACCGGTAACGTGAAGTTTGCTGAGTATCTGCATATCCCTTATCTGCGTCATGCGGGGGAACTGGTGATCGTGTGTACCGCGATTGTCGGTGCAGGCCTCGGTTTCCTGTGGTTCAACACCTATCCGGCGCAAGTTTTTATGGGTGATGTCGGTTCGCTGGCGCTGGGTGGCGCACTCGGTACCATCGCGGTGCTGCTGCGTCAGGAATTTTTGCTGGTGATCATGGGTGGCGTGTTCGTGGTGGAGACGCTGTCAGTGATCCTCCAGGTGGGGTCGTTCAAGCTGCGCGGACAACGCATTTTCCGCATGGCACCGATTCACCATCACTATGAATTGAAAGGCTGGCCGGAGCCGCGCGTGATCGTGCGCTTCTGGATTATTTCGCTGATGCTGGTGCTGATTGGCCTGGCAACGCTGAAGGTACGTTAATCATGGCTGACTATCGGGGCAGAAAAGTCGTCATCATCGGGTTGGGTCTGACCGGCCTCTCCTGTGTTGATTTCTTTTTAGCGCAGGGCGTAACGCCCCGCGTGATGGACACCCGTGTGTCACCGCCGGGTCTGGATAAGCTGCCAGAACAGGTGGAGCGCTATGTCGGTGGACTGAACAACGACTGGTTGCTGGCGGCCGATTTAATTATCGCCAGCCCAGGTATTGCCCTTGCGCACCCGGCCTTGAGCGAAGCGGCAGATGCCGGTATCGAAATCGTGGGTGATATCGAGCTGTTCTGTCGTGAAGCGCAGGCACCGATTGTGGCGATTACCGGCTCTAACGGTAAAAGCACCGTGACCACCCTGGTGGGCGAAATGGCGCGTGCCGCAGGCTGGCAGGTGGGTGTGGGTGGCAATATCGGTTTACCGGCGTTGTCACTGCTGAAATCCCCGGCTCAGCTGTACGTGCTGGAACTCTCCAGCTTCCAGCTGGAAACCACCTACAGCCTGAAAGCCGCTGCGGCGACCATCCTCAACGTGACGGAAGATCATATGGATCGCTATCCGTTGGGTATGCAGCAGTACCGCGCTGCCAAACTGCGCATCTACGAAAATGCCCGGATTTGTGTGGTTAACGCCGATGACGGCATGACCATGCCGGTACGCGGTGCCGATACCCGCTGCGTCAGCTTTGGTATCGATATCGGTGATTATCATCTCAACCGGCAGCAGGGCAGTACCTGGTTGCGTGTGAAAGGTGAGAAGGTGCTGAACACCGACGAAATGAAGCTGGTGGGGCAACATAACTACACCAATGCGTTAGCGGCGCTGGCGCTGGCTGATGCGGTGAATATCCCGCGAGCCTCCAGCCTGAAAGCGCTGACCACCTTTACCGGCTTGCCGCATCGTTTCCAACTGGCGCATGAAGCGCACGGCATTCGTTGGATTAACGACTCCAAAGCCACCAATGTTGGCAGCACTGAAGCCGCGTTGAATGGTTTGCAGGTCAAAGGCACGCTGTGGTTACTGCTGGGCGGCGATGGTAAATCCGCTGATTTCAGCCCGTTGGCGCGTTATCTGCAAGGTGACAACGTGCGACTGTTCTGCTTTGGCCGTGACGGCGATGCACTGGCGGCCTTACGGCCGGACGTGGCTACCCGCACTGAAACCATGCAGCAGGCAATGGAACAGATCGCGCAGCAGGCAAAAGCGGGCGATATGGTGCTGCTGTCACCAGCCTGCGCCAGCCTCGATCAGTTCCGTAATTTTGAACAGCGTGGCGATCAGTTCGCGCAACTGGCGAAGGAGTTAGGCTGATGCGCATTCCCGGTGCCGGTGTAGCCAGCTTCCTCTCCCTGCGCCTGAAAGATTGGGTGATGGGCGCGCGGGAAAACGAAGATGCGCCGGTGGTGCTGTACGACCGCACGCTGCTGTGGCTGACGTTTGGTCTGGCCCTGGTGGGCTTCATTATGGTGACCTCGGCCTCAATGCCGGTGGGCCAGCGTTTGAATGAAGACCCGTTCTATTTTGCCAAGCGTGATGCTTTTTATATCGCACTGGCGTTCGGTATGGCGCTGGTCACTTTGCGCGTGCCGATGGATTTCTGGCAACGCTACAGCAATGCCATGCTGGTGGTGTCCGTAGTGATGCTGCTGGTGGTGCTGGTGGTGGGTAGCTCGGTCAACGGTGCATCGCGCTGGATTGCATTGGGACCGCTGCGTATTCAGCCTGCGGAGCTATCGAAGCTGTCGCTGTTCTGCTATCTCGCCAGCTATCTGGTGCGCAAAGTGGAAGAGGTGCGTAACAACTTCTGGGGCTTCTGTAAACCGATGGGCGTGATGGTGGTGCTGGCGGTGTTACTGCTGGCGCAGCCCGACCTCGGAACGGTGGTGGTGCTGTTTGTCACCACGCTGGCGATGCTGTTTCTGGCAGGCGCGAAGTTGTGGCAGTTCCTCGCAATCATCGGTTCCGGTATTTTCGCCGTGGTGCTGCTGATTATCGCGGAACCCTATCGTATGCGTCGTGTGACGTCGTTCTGGAACCCGTGGGAAGATCCGTTTGGTAGCGGCTACCAGTTAACCCAGTCATTGATGGCGTTTGGCCGTGGTGAGTTCTGGGGGCAGGGGCTGGGCAACTCGGTGCAGAAACTGGAGTATCTGCCGGAAGCGCATACCGACTTTATCTTCTCCATCATCGGTGAAGAATTGGGTTATGCCGGTGTGGTTTTGGCGCTGTTGATGGTATTCTTCGTCGCTTTTCGCGCGATGTCGATTGGCCGTCGCGCGCTGGAGATCGACCAACGTTTTTCCGGCTTTCTGGCCTGTTCCATCGGCGTATGGTTCAGCTTCCAGGCATTGGTTAACGTCGGTGCGGCTGCCGGTATGCTGCCGACCAAAGGTCTGACGTTACCGCTAATTAGTTACGGTGGTTCCAGTTTGATCATTATGTCGACGGCCATCGTGTTTTTGTTGCGCATAGATTATGAAACGCGTCTGGCGAAAGCTCAGGCGTTTACCCGAGGTGGTCGATGAGTGGGAAGCGACTGATGGTGATGGCAGGTGGAACCGGTGGACATGTGTTCCCTGGTCTGGCTGTCGCCCATCATCTGATGGAACAGGGCTGGCAGGTACGCTGGCTGGGGACCGCCGATCGCATGGAAGCCGATCTGGTGCCAAAACATGGTATCGAGATTGATTTTATCCGCATCAGCGGATTACGTGGCAAAGGGGTGAAAGCCCAACTGCTGGCACCGCTGCGCATCTTTAATGCCTGGCGTCAGGCGCGCCGCATCATGAAGAACTGGCAGCCAGATGTGGTATTGGGTATGGGCGGTTATGTGTCTGGCCCTGGTGGTCTGGCGGCATGGAGCTGCGGTATCCCGGTGGTGCTGCATGAACAGAACGGTATCGCCGGGCTGACCAACAAATGGCTGGCAAAGATCGCCAGCAAAGTGATGCAGGCTTTTCCCGGCGCATTCCCCAATGCGGATGTGGTCGGAAACCCGGTACGTACCGATGTGTTGGCGCTGCCGTTACCTGCTGAACGCCTGACTGGGCGTAGCGGTCCGGTGCGTGTGCTGGTCGTAGGGGGCAGCCAGGGGGCGCGCATCCTCAATCAGACGCTGCCGCAGGTTGCCGCTGAACTCGGTGATGTCATCACGTTATGGCATCAGACCGGCAAAGGTGCGCTGGAGACGGTGCAACAGGCGTATCGCGATGCGGGTCAGCCGCAGCATAAAGTCACCGAGTTCATCGATGACATGGCTGCTGCTTATGCCTGGGCTGATGTGGTGGTGTGCCGTTCCGGTGCGCTGACCGTCAGTGAAGTGGCCGCCGCAGGCTTACCGGCGATTTTCGTGCCTTTCATGCATAAGGATCGTCAGCAGTACTGGAATGCGTTGCCGCTGGAGCAGGCGGGCGCAGCCAAAATTTTTGAGCAGCCGCAGTTCACCGCGGCTGTGGTCGCGGAGACGCTGCGCCACTGGGATCGCGCTACCTTGCTGGAGATGGCAGAAAAAGCCCGCCAGGTGGCGATTCCCGATGCAACTGAACGGGTTGCTCAGGAAGTTGCGCGCGCCGCGAAGTAAGTTAATCGGTCAGTCAGATTGACCCGTACCTGGTTCAGGTACAAATGGAAAACACAGGTAACAGAGACAGATGAATACACAACAATTGGCAAAACTGCGTTCCATTGTGCCCGAGATGCGTCGCGTCCGGCACATCCACTTTGTCGGCATTGGCGGTGCTGGCATGGGCGGTATTGCCGAAGTGTTGGCGAACGAAGGTTATCATATTAGCGGTTCCGATTTGGCACCCAACCCGGTGACGCAGCATCTGGCATCGCTGGGCGCAACGATCTATTTCAACCATCGCCCGGAAAACGTGACCGATGCGAGTGTGGTGGTGGTCTCCACTGCCGTGGCGCAGGACAACCCGGAACTGGTGGCGGCGCGTGAGCAGCGTATCCCGGTAATTCGTCGCGCAGAGATGCTGGCGGAGCTGATGCGCTTCCGCCACGGCATCGCGATTGCCGGTACGCACGGCAAAACCACCACTACCGCGATGGTAGCCAGTATTTATGCCGAAGGTGGCCTGGATCCGACCTTCGTCAACGGTGGCCTGGTGAAAGCCGCAGGTACCCATGCACGGCTGGGCAGCAGTCGCTATCTGATTGCTGAAGCGGATGAAAGCGATGCGTCGTTCCTGCATCTGCAACCGATGGTGGCGATTGTCACCAATATCGAAGCCGATCATATGGATACCTATCAGGGCGATTTCGAGAACCTGAAACAGACGTTTATCAATTTCCTGCATAACCTGCCGTTTTACGGCCGTGCGGTGATGTGTGTCGATGATGTGGTGATCCGCGATCTGATCCCGCGCGTCGGCCGTCAACTCACCACCTATGGTTTTAGCGAAGATGCTGATGTGCGCATCGAAAATTATGAGCAGCGTGGTGCTCAGGGGCACTTCACCCTGATTCGTCACGACAAGCCAGTGCTGCATGTGACGCTGAATGCGCCGGGTCGCCATAACGCGCTCAACGCAGCGGCTGCGGTGGCGGTAGCGACCGAAGAAGGCATCGACGACAACGCGATTCTGGCTGCGCTCGAAAGCTTCCAGGGCACGGGCCGACGTTTTGATGTGCTGGGTGAGTTTGATACCGCCCCGGTTAACGGTACGCCGGGTAGCGCGATGCTGGTCGACGATTATGGTCATCACCCCACCGAGGTGGATGTGACGATCAAAGCTGCGCGCGCTGGCTGGCCAGAGAAAAAACTGGTGATGGTATTTCAGCCGCATCGTTACACGCGCACCCGCGATCTGTTTGACGACTTTGCCAACGTGTTGTCACAGGTGGATGTGCTGCTGATGCTGGATGTGTATCCGGCGGGCGAAGCCGCGATTCCGGGAGCGGATAGCCGTTCGCTGTGCCGCGCGATTCGCGGTCGCGGCAAAGTTGATCCGATTCTGGTGTCTGAACACGATGCGCTGCCAGAGACGCTGGCACCCCTGTTGAGTGGCAACGACCTGGTGATTGTTCAGGGCGCAGGTAATATTGGCAAAATCGCGCGCAAGCTGGCGGAAATCCGTTTGCAGCCCGCAGTGAAGGCGGAGGTGCGCAATGGCTGAGAAGGTAGCGGTTTTGTTTGGCGGCACCTCGGCGGAGCGTGAAGTTTCGTTGATGTCCGGTAGCGCGGTGCTGGCTGGATTGCGCGAGATGGGTATTGACGCGCATCCGGTGGATACGCGCGATGTTTCAGTTCTCACCCTGAAACAACAAGGATTTGATAAAGCTTTCATTGCCCTGCATGGTCGTGGCGGTGAAGACGGTACTTTGCAGGCGGTGCTGGAATTCCAGCAGATCCCCTACACCGGCAGCGGTGTTATGGCCTCGGCGATCACCATGGATAAACTGCGCAGCAAATTGCTGTGGCAGGGCAGGGGATTGCCGGCTGGAAAATTTGTCTGGCTGACGCGTCAGCAGCAGGAAAATGGGCTGGATGCGCAGACGTTGGCCGATATTGATGCACTGGGCTTACCGGTGTTCGTCAAACCAAGCTGCGAAGGTTCAAGCGTGGGGATCAGTCGGGTTAATACGCGCGATGCGTTACCGGCGGCGCTGGCAGAAGCGTTTCGTCACGATGATGACGTGCTGGTGGAAGCGTTTTTGAGTGGTGCGGAATACACCGTCGGCATTTTAGGCGACCAGATTCTGCCATCCATCAAAATTCAAACCGCCAGTGAGTTCTATGACTATGAAGCAAAATACATTTCTGACGATACTCAATACTTCTGCCCGAGCGGCTTGAGTGCTGAGCGTGAAGCAGAATTGCAGGCGTTGGTACTGGCGGCCTGGCGGGCATTAGGTTGCAGCGGCTGGGGACGAGTGGATGTGATGGTCGACGGTGAGGATAATTTCCAGCTGCTGGAAGTGAATACTTCGCCGGGAATGACCAGCCATAGTCTGGTGCCGATGGCAGCGAAGCAGGCGGGACTCAGCTTCCCGCAGCTGGTTGCCCGTATTCTGGAGTTGGCCGACTGATATGTCACAGGCGGCGCTGAACGTACGCAACCGCGAACCCCAGGAGCGCACGCGCTCCGGGCGTAGCAACGGTGCCCGGCTTTTCGGCATCGTGTTCCTGCTGATTGTGTTAGGCATTATGGTGGCTGGCGGGCTGGTGGTGTTGAAGTGGATGAACGATGCATCCCGCCTGCCATTATCGAAACTGGTGGTGACCGGTGAAACGCATTACACCACGCACGATGACATTCGCCAGGCGATTTTGTCACTCGGCGCACCGGGCACCTTTATGTCGCAGGATGTCGACATTATCCAGCAGCAAATTGAACGTTTGCCGTGGATTAAACAGGTCAGCGTGCGCAAGCAGTGGCCTGATGAGCTGAAGATTAACCTGGTAGAGTATGTTCCGGTGGCTCGCTGGAATGACCTGCACATGGTGGACGCTGATGGTGTCTCCTTCAGTATCCCGGCCAGTCACATTGGTAAAGAAACCATGCCAATGCTGTACGGGCCGGAAGGCAGTGAGAAAGAGGTGTTGGCCGGGTATCACACCATGAGTAATGTACTGAAGGCCAGCAAGTTTACCCTGAAGGTCGCGTCGATGACGGCGCGGCGCTCGTGGCAGCTGGTGACCAGCGATGATGTGCGCATCGAGTTGGGGCGCAGCGATACCATGAAGCGTCTGAACCGTTTTATTGAGCTCTACCCGGAACTGCAACAGCAGGCCCAGAGCGGTAACAAGCGCATCAGCTATGTCGATTTGCGCTATGACTCGGGTGCTGCCGTAGGATGGACACCGGCACCGTTAGAGCCACAGGAAGTCAATCAGCAACAGAACCAGGCACAGGCTAAACAACAATGATCAAGGCAACGGACAGAAAACTGGTAGTAGGACTTGAAATCGGCACCGCGAAGGTCGCCGCCCTGGTTGGGGAAATTCTGCCCGATGGTATGGTCAACATTATTGGGGTGGGCAGCTGCCCGTCTCGCGGTATGGACAAAGGTGGCGTGAATGACCTTGAGTCGGTGGTGAAATGCGTGCAGCGCGCCATCGATCAGGCTGAACTGATGGCAGATTGCCAGATTTCTTCCGTCTACCTTGCTTTATCGGGCAAACATATCAGTTGTCAGAACGAAATCGGGATGGTTCCGATTTCCGAAGAGGAAGTCACTCAGGATGATGTAGAGAACGTGGTGCATACCGCTAAATCGGTTCGCGTTCGTGATGAACATCGTATCCTGCATGTGATTCCGCAGGAATATGCCATCGACTACCAGGAAGGCATTAAGAATCCGGTTGGGCTGTCCGGTGTGCGCATGCAGGCGAAAGTTCATTTGATCACCTGCCACAACGATATGGCGAAAAATATCGTGAAGGCGGTGGAACGATGCGGCCTGAAAGTGGACCAACTGATTTTTGCCGGTTTGGCTTCCAGTTTCTCGGTGTTGACGGAAGATGAGCGCGAATTGGGCGTGTGCGTGGTCGACATCGGTGGCGGTACTATGGATATCGCGGTGTATACCGGCGGCGCGCTGCGTCACACCAAAGTGATCCCGTATGCCGGGAACGTGGTGACCAGCGATATCGCTTACGCCTTTGGTACACCGCCGACGGACGCTGAAGCGATTAAAGTTCGTCATGGCTGCGCGCTGGGTTCCATCGTCGGTAAAGACGAGAATGTGGAAGTCCCGAGTGTGGGTGGACGCCCACCGCGTAGTTTGCAGCGTCAGACGCTGGCAGAAGTGATTGAGCCGCGTTACACCGAACTGCTGAATCTGGTGAATGACGAGATTCTGCAATTGCAGGAACAGCTGCGCCAGCAGGGCGTGAAGCACCATCTGGCAGCCGGTATTGTGCTGACCGGTGGCGCGGCGCAGATTGAAGGCCTGGCGGCCTGCGCCCAGCGTGTTTTTCACACGCAGGTGCGTATTGGTCAGCCACTGAACATCACCGGCCTGACGGATTATGCGCAGGAGCCGTACTATTCAACCGCAGTTGGTCTGCTGCATTACGGCAAAGAGTCACATATGAATGGTGATGCGGAAACGGAAAAACGTGCTTCAGTGGGTAACTGGTTCAAACGAATCAACAGCTGGCTGAAGAAAGAGTTTTAATTTTTGTAAAAGGGGATCATGCTGGCAGTTTTTATGATCTCCAGGCGACAGGCACATAACGGAGAGAAATCATGTTTGAACCTATGGAATTGACCAATGACGCGGTGATTAAAGTCATCGGCGTCGGCGGTGGCGGTGGCAACGCCGTAGAACACATGGTACGCGAGCGTATCGAAGGTGTGGAATTCTTCGCTGTGAACACCGACGCGCAGGCGTTACGTAAAACGGCGGTCGGCCAGACTATCCAGATCGGGACCAATATCACCAAGGGTCTGGGTGCGGGTGCAAACCCGGAAGTTGGTCGCACCTCAGCGGAAGAAGATCGCGAAGCACTGCGTTCTGCGCTGGATGGGGCAGACATGGTGTTTATTGCGGCGGGCATGGGCGGCGGCACCGGTACGGGTGCGGCACCGGTGGTTGCAGAAGTCGCGAAAGATTTGGGTATCCTGACCGTTGCGGTGGTGACTAAGCCCTTCAACTTCGAAGGTAAAAAGCGCATGGCTTTTGCCGAGCAGGGTATCGCTGAACTGTCGAAGCATGTCGATTCACTGATCACGATTCCGAACGACAAGCTGCTGAAAGTGCTGGGTCGTGGCATTTCTCTGCTGGATGCCTTCGGTGCAGCTAACGACGTACTGAAAGGTGCGGTGCAGGGTATCGCCGAGCTGATTACCCGTCCGGGTCTGATGAACGTTGACTTCGCCGACGTACGTACGGTGATGTCAGAGATGGGTTACGCCATGATGGGTTCTGGCGTGGCATGTGGTGAAGACCGTGCGGAAGAAGCGGCCGAAATGGCGATCTCCAGCCCGCTGCTGGAAGATATCGACCTGTCTGGCGCGCGTGGGGTGCTGGTTAACATCACCGCTGGCTTCGATCTGCGTCTCGACGAGTTCGAAACCGTGGGTAACACCATCCGTGCCTTCGCTTCAGACAACGCTACCGTGGTAATCGGTACTTCTCTGGATCCAGAGATGAACGATGAACTGCGTGTGACCGTGGTCGCGACTGGTATCGGTATGGACAAGCGTCCGGAAATCACCCTGGTGACCAACAAACCGGCCAGCCAGCCAGTGATGGACCATCGTTACCAGCAGCATGGCATGGCGCCGCTGCCGCAGGAGCAAAAACCTGCTGCGAAAGTGGTTAACGACCCGGCTGCTTCGTCAAGCAAAGAGCCTGACTATCTGGATATTCCGGCGTTTCTGCGTAAGCAGGCCGACTAAGAATATCCCGAGAATTGGGATTCTCCGCTCTTTGTGCTAAAGTGTTCGCCCGCCGGTAATTTATACTGGCGGTCGGATGGGTAATATTGCGAGATAATGCGATGATCAAACAAAGGACATTAAAACGTATTGTTCAGGCGACTGGCGTCGGTTTACATACCGGCAAAAAAGTCACGCTGACCTTACGCCCTGCGTCGGCTAATACCGGGGTCATCTATCGTCGCACAGACTTGAATCCACCGGTAGATTTCCCGGCTGATGCAAAATACGTGCGCGACACCATGCTGAGTACTTGCCTGGTGAATGATGAAGGCGTGCGTATTTCGACCGTAGAACACCTGAATGCCGCGCTGGCGGGTCTGGGTATCGACAACATCATTGTTGAAGTTGATGCGCCGGAAATCCCGATCATGGACGGCAGTGCTGCACCTTTTATCTATCTGCTGATGGATGCGGGCATCGAAGAGCTGAACAGCGCGAAGAAATTTGTGCGTGTTAAGCAAGCGGTGCGCGTTGAAGATGGCGACAAGTGGGCAGAGATTAAACCGTACAATGGTTTCTCACTCGACTTCACCATCGATTTCAAACATCCGGCAATTGATTCAAGTTCGCAGCGCTATCAGCTGAACTTCTCGGCCGAGGCGTTTGTTCGCCAGATCAGCCGTGCGCGTACTTTCGGCTTTATGCGTGAAATCGAATATCTGCAGTCTAAAGGCCTGTGCCTGGGCGGTAGTTTAGATTGTGCGATTGGCCTCGATGATTTCCGCGTACTGAACGAAGAAGGTCTGCGCTTTGAGGATGAGTTCGTTCGTCACAAAATGCTGGACGCGATCGGCGACCTGTTTATGTGCGGCCACAACGTTATTGGCGCGTTTACCGCCTTTAAATCAGGCCATGCATTGAACAACAAGCTGCTGCAAGCGGTACTGGCGAAGCAGGAAGCCTGGGAATGGGCAACCTTCGAAGACGAAGCTGAACTGCCGCTGGCATTCAAAGCACCCAATCTGGTTCTGGCGTAAGTCAGACATAAAACGGCGGGTCTCCCTGACACTCTCTCCGGTCAGTGGAACCTGCCGTTTTTTTATTCTCTATCCTTTCTGCGTAACGACTCGCATTTCACTGCCAACACGGGTTAGTTCTTGTACGAAAAAGCGTGAATTCGTCCGACGACCATTGAATCACTGGTGTGGAAGCCACACATAAATGCTATTATCAGGCGCCTGAATTGGCAGGGTAAGTACCGCCGCAGGCGGGAATACTATTTTACTGAAGCATTGTGGACGGGTTGTGATCGGGATTTTCTCACGCTGGCGACAATTTGGCAGACGCTACTTCTGGCCGCATCTCCTGTTGGGGATGGTTGCAGCCAGTTTTGGCTTGCCCGCGTGTGCGCAAACCTCCGAACCTACTTCCGCTGATACGCCTGTCAGCAGCCTGTTTGTCGGTAATATCGTCCGTTTCGACCACCTGATCCGTCTCCAGGAAACGGCACGCCGCCCAAGTTTTAATGTCGATTACTGGCATCAACATGCCATTCGCACCGTTATTCGCCATCTCTCTTTCAGCATGACGCCACCGGCGCAGGCGCAGAGCGATCAGGTGGCTCCGCTGGCAGCACAAAAGCTGGCGCTCATCGATTCATTACAAGCATTGCTGACTTCACCGGCGATGCCACAGATGGTTGCCGAACCGCAACGTGCTGTTCGCGTCTCAGAACCGCAAATTAATACCCCCGCTTTCTGGTTGTCTGCTCTTCAGGGCATTCGCGCCGGACCTTCATTGCTCAACTGCTAACCTTTTTCACTCACTTTGTTTAGATTGCGCAGTTCGTGGTGTCACGACTGAATTGAGAAAATAATTATCATGTTAATCAAATTATTAACTAAAGTTTTTGGTAGTAGCAATGATCGTACTTTGCGCCGCATGCGCAAAGTCGTGGATGTCATCAATAAGATGGAGCCGGATTTTGAAAAGCTCTCCGATGACGAACTGAAAGCGAAAACGGGTTTATTCCGCGAGCGTCTGGAAAAAGGTGAAAGCCTGGAAAGCTTGATCCCGGAAGCCTTCGCCACCGTACGTGAAGCAAGTAAGCGTGTGTTTGGCATGCGCCACTTCGACGTGCAGTTGATTGGCGGCATGGTACTCAACGAACGTTGCATCGCTGAGATGCGTACCGGTGAAGGTAAAACCCTGACGGCTACGCTGCCTGCTTACCTGAATGCCCTGAGTGGCAAAGGCGTCCACGTCGTAACCGTGAACGATTACCTTGCTCAACGTGACGCCGAAAATAACCGTCCACTGTTTGAATTCCTTGGTCTGACCGTGGGTATCAACCTGCCAGGTATGCCGTCAATTGCCAAACGCGCTGCCTATGCTGCCGATATCACCTACGGTACCAACAACGAGTATGGTTTCGACTATCTGCGTGACAACATGGCTTTCAGCCCGGAAGAGCGCGTGCAGCGTAAACTGCATTATGCGCTGGTGGATGAGGTCGACTCCATCCTGATCGATGAAGCGCGTACGCCGCTGATCATCTCTGGCCCGGCTGAAGACAGCTCTGACCTGTATATCAAGGTCAACAAAATCATCCCGCACCTGATCCGTCAGGAAAAAGAAGATTCCGATACCTTCCAGGGCGAAGGTGACTTCTGGGTGGATGAAAAAGCGCGTCAGGCACATATGACTGAGCGCGGTCTGGTTAAAGTCGAAGAACTGCTGGTTAGCCAGAACATTATGGATGAGGGTGAATCTCTCTATTCACCGACCAACATTATGCTGATGCACCATGTCACTGCGGCTCTGCGTGCGCATGCGTTGTTCACCCGTGACGTTGACTACATCGTTAAAGATGGTGAGGTTGTGATCGTTGATGAACACACCGGTCGTACGATGCAGGGACGTCGTTGGTCAGATGGTCTGCATCAGGCGGTTGAAGCCAAAGAAGGCGTGGAGATCCAGAACGAAAACCAGACGCTGGCGTCCATCACTTTCCAGAACTATTTCCGTATCTACGAAAAACTGGCCGGCATGACCGGTACAGCGGATACCGAAGCTTTTGAATTTAGCTCGATCTACAAACTCGATACCATCGTGGTGCCAACCAACCGTCCGATGGTGCGTAAAGATATGGCCGATCTGGTCTACATGACCGAGAAAGAGAAGATTGATGCCATCATTGAAGATATTCGTGCCTGTACTGCCAATGGGCAGCCGGTGCTGGTGGGTACTATTTCAATTGAAAAATCTGAAGTGGTCTCCAACGAACTGACGCGTGCCGGCATCAAACACAGCGTACTGAACGCCAAATTCCACGCCCGCGAAGCAGATATCGTGGCACAGGCTGGTCAGCCTGGTGCTGTGACCATCGCCACAAACATGGCGGGTCGTGGTACTGACATTATGCTGGGTGGTAACTGGCATGCGGAAGTGGCGGAGCTGGAAGCGCCAACCGACGCACAGATTGAAGAAATCAAAGCCGCCTGGCAGCAGCGTCATGAAGCGGTTCTGGCTGCCGGTGGTTTACATATTATCGGTACTGAGCGCCATGAATCGCGTCGTATCGATAACCAGCTGCGTGGCCGTGCGGGCCGTCAGGGTGACGCTGGTTCTTCACGTTTCTACCTGTCAATGGAAGATGCATTGATGCGTATCTTCGCCTCGGATCGTGTCTCTAACATGATGCGTAAGCTGGGGATGAAGCCAGGTGAAGCGATTGAACACCCGTGGGTAACCAAAGCGATTGCCAATGCGCAGCGTAAAGTAGAAAGCCGTAACTTCGATATCCGTAAGCAGCTGCTTGAGTATGATGATGTTGCTAACGATCAGCGCCGCGCGATCTACAGCCAGCGTAACGAGCTGCTGGATGTGTCTGACGTATCAGAAACCATCAACAGCATCCGTGAGGATGTGTTTAAAGCAACCATCGACACCTATATTCCGCCGCAGTCGCTGGAGGAAATGTGGGATGTGCCTGGCCTTGAAGAGCGTCTGCGTACTGATTTCGACTTGGATCTGCCGATTGCGGAATGGCTGGATAAAGAACCTGACCTGCATGAAGAGACGCTGCGCGAGCGCATCATGAAGCATGCGACAGAAAGCTACGCTGCCAAAGAAGAAGTGGTGGGCGTGGAAATGATGCGTAACTTTGAAAAAGGCGTGATGCTGCAAACGCTGGACTCACTGTGGAAAGAGCATCTGGCGGCGATGGATTATCTGCGTCAGGGTATTCATCTGCGTGGTTATGCGCAGAAAGATCCGAAGCAGGAATACAAGCGCGAATCTTTCTCCATGTTTGCCGCCATGCTGGAATCGCTGAAATACGAAGTGATCAGCACCCTGAGCAAGGTTCAGGTGCGTATGCCGGAAGAAGTTGAAGCGATGGAGCAACAGCGTCGTGAAGAAGCTGAGCGTCTGGCACAGCAGCAGCAGTTGAGTCATGTGGATGATGAGACCGCAGCGGCTGCCGCGCTGGCGGCGCAGGGCGGCGAACGCAAGGTCGGTCGTAACGATCCTTGCCCGTGTGGTTCAGGTAAAAAATATAAGCAGTGCCACGGCCGTCTGGCCTGATAAAGAAAGGAGCCGATTGGCTCCTTTTTTTATGCGTTTTCACGGTGACTGCTTTAGAATCAGCGACTCATTTTATTCTTTTAGCGGAATTCAGCTTATGAAACACCTGCAAGTCGCGGTGGGCATCATTCGCAATGCCAGTCACCAGATCTTCCTTGCTCAACGTGCAGCAAGTTCCCACATGGCTAACAAATGGGAGTTTCCTGGCGGCAAAATCGAACAGGACGAAACCGCTGAACAGGCGTTGAAGCGTGAGCTAATGGAAGAGACGGGTATTGAAGTGACGGCAGCTCAGCCAATTGGGCAGGCTGATCACAGCTATGAAGATTTGCGTGTCACGCTGCATTTCTTTCTGGTGGAAGGTTGGCATGGCGAGCCCTGGGGTAAGGAAGGGCAGCCGCAACGCTGGGTCGAGCAAACAGCCTTGGTTGCAGAAGAATTCCCACCCGCAAACCATGCATTGATTGCACGCCTGGTGGCGGGCGAAATCTGATATCAGGGGCCAGGCCCCTGATAGTTACTGTTGTTCTTCGCTCCAGTCGTCGCTGTCGGTCATATCACCGCTGCTGGCAATACGTTTTTCTTCTGCTGCCCATTCGCCTAAATCAATCAGCTGGCAACGTTTGCTACAAAATGGGCGCCAGGGACTCAGTTCGTCCCACATCACGTCTTTACCGCAATTGGGGCAAGGTACAACAATCATCTCTTCCTGCATAACATCCTCTAACAACAGGCCAGTTCAAAGTTAAGTCGTTCGGGTACTTCACCACGTTCACTGTCCAGCGGCAGGAAGCGAATGGCATAACGGCTCTTATGGCCGGAGACTTGCGGGTATAAGGCATCTTCCAGTGTGAGTTGCAGCCGCAACAAATCAGCACCTTCGGCGTTATCCTGATAAAACCCGTTCAGGCTGGTTTGATTGCGAAACACACCCGATTGGCGAACTAAATCGAGGATCATCGCAAGGCTGTTACGCAGTGGATTAAGCGATTCCAGCCAGGCGTTGACTTGTGCATCACGCATCGTTTGTTCGAGATGCAACCAAATATGCAGGCCGGGCAAATCAAAACTACAGCAACCACCAGGAATGCTCAGGCGCTGACGAACCAGCCCAATCAGACGATCTTCACGTAATTGCTGGCCCATACGGGGTGCCTGTAACAGCTCGCTCGATTGCTGTTTTAGCTGTTTGCTTAACGTCTGCACTCGTTGCAGATCCACTCCCGGGACATCGAGCCAGGCGCGCAACTTTTGCTGCTGGCGTTCCTGTTCTTTCAGCAGTTCAGTGCGCATGTCACCCCGTTCAAAGATGTCCAGCAAATCGGCAAGAATGCGGAAGACACCCAGCGCGGAAACGGAACTGGTGACGGGGATGGTTTCGTGCAATTGGTTAAGCAGAAATTCGACGCGTAACCAGGTACGCATTTTCTCATTCAGGGGATGTTCAAACAGAACGACTGTACTCATGATGTTAATCCTGTTCTGCTGCGGCCAGACGCAAGTAGCGCTGGTGAAGTTCAGCAACACGCGGCAGCGCATCATCAGGCGTGCCGCTATTATCGATGATGTCATCCGCGACGGCCAGGCGCTGTTGTCGGCTGGCCTGCGCGGCAAGAATATTTTGGGCTTGCGCGAGGGATATTCCGTCGCGTTGTTGCGTACGCTGCAATTGGGTTGCCTCATCCACATCCACCACCAGCACGCGATTGGCCTGATGTTGCAGGCCGTTTTCCACCAGCAACGGCACCACCCACAGCACATAAGGTGAGGTAGTGAGTGCCTTTAACTGCTGAGTTCGCGCATTAATTAATGGATGCAACAATTGGTTCAGCCAGTTTTTTTCCTGCGGCTGCTGAAAAATAATTTCGCGCAACCGTGCACGATAAAGCGTGCCTTCTGCCGTCAGGATCGATTCGCCATGACGTTTAACGATCGCCTGCAATGCTGGCGTACCCGGTTCAACTACTTCTCTGGCAATGGAGTCGGCGTCGATGATCTCGGCACCCAGCGCCGCGAAGGCATTGGCGATGGTGGATTTACCACTGCCAATGCCACCCGTTAGCGCAACGGTAAAAGGCATAGCGTTTTCCTGGAATCTGCACCGTCATGCTGCCACAACCTGCGTAAAACTTAAGGCAAGATGAGAGCAGGATCACAATCGATTTTCTCAGCTAAATTTAACGGATTGTAGCTTAAATAAAGTGAAATTCGCAGTCTTGTCGCAGAACGAATGGCGCGTATGATAACGACACTGGAGCCGTGAGCGCTACCCGAACTGAGGTTCGATGCCACTAACCAGGACACCCGTTATGCGTATTGAAGAAGATGTTAAACTGGGCTTTAAAGACGTACTGATCCGCCCTAAACGTTCCACTCTCAAAAGCCGTTCAGATGTTGAACTCGAGCGTACTTTTACCTTTAAACACTCTGCTCTAAGTTGGACTGGCGTACCGGTTATCGCCGCTAATATGGATACGGTCGGTACTTTCACTATGGCAGAAGCGCTGGCAGGATTTGGCGTGCTAACCGCCGTGCACAAACACTACAGCGTCGAAGACTGGCAGGCGTTTATTCAGCGCGTGCCCGCATCGGTGCTGGGGCATGTAATGGTGTCTACCGGTACGTCAGAAGCAGACTTCAGCAAACTCAGTGCCGTTCTGGCGCTTTCACCTCAACTTAACTTTATCTGCATCGATGTTGCTAATGGTTATTCCGAGCACTTTGTCGCGTTCCTGCAACGTGCGCGCGAGAGTTTCCCGGATAAAACGATTTGTGCCGGTAATGTGGTCACCGGGGAAATGGTGGAAGAACTGATTTTGTCTGGTGCGGATATCGTGAAAGTGGGTATCGGTCCCGGTTCAGTCTGCACCACACGCGTGAAAACTGGGGTGGGTTATCCGCAGCTTTCAGCGGTAATTGAATGTGCAGATGCTGCACATGGGCTGGGGGGGCAGATCGTCAGTGATGGCGGTTGTGCCGTACCGGGTGATATCGCCAAAGCCTTTGGTGGCGGAGCCGATTTTGTCATGCTTGGCGGTATGCTGGCGGCACATGATGAGTGTGAAGGCACTATCGTTGAGGAGCAGGGTGAGCAATTTATGCTGTTTTATGGCATGAGTTCAGAATCAGCCATGAAGCGCCATGTTGGTGGTGTTGCGCAGTATCGTGCGGCAGAGGGCAAAACCGTTCGGCTGCCGCTGCGTGGTCCGGTTGACGACACGATTAAAGATATCCTCGGTGGCCTGCGCTCGGCATGTACTTATGTTGGGGCGGAAAGACTGAAAGAGCTGACCAAACGCACCACTTTTATTCGTGTGGCGGAACAGGAAAATCGGGTGTTTACTCGCTGATTCACTGGTAGCGGCGCGATTTATCGCGCAACCTTTTCTGACTTCGCGTACGAAATTGCGCGAATAATCACGCCGCTACGAATAAAAATGTACACCCATCAGCGAATAGCATCACCCAGCCCAAATACCGGCAGATACATCGCAATCACCAGTGTCCCCACGATGCTGCCAATCACGACCATCATCATGGGTTCAAGCGCTGCGGCCAGAGACTCTGCGCGGCTCAGCGTATTCTGCCGATGCCATTCCGCCAGGCGTGACAGCATGACATCTAAAGCACCTACCTCTTCACCCACTTTAATGAGTTGGGCACACAGGGGAGTGAACAATTGATGTTGTAGCAGAGCCTGGTGCAAGGGTGCGCCAGCGGCAATATGTTGCTGCAATTCCCCGATAGCCTCACGCCAGAGTCGGGCTGCCAGTGTGACTTCCACCGCTTGCAAACTTTGCAGTAAGGTCAGGCCGGCCCGCTGTGTCAGTTGCAGAATGTCATAAATTTGTGTGAGTTGGCTGCCGCGCCATAGCGGTGCCAGCAATGGCAGCCGTAATAACCAAAGCTGGCATTGACGCTGCCAGCGGGGAGAGCGTCGATAAAATTGTTGAACCAGAATGGCAACGGCTCCGCAGGTCAACAGTAACGGTAAAGCAACCGCCTGTAGCAAGGCTGATAATGCCATCACACCGGCAGTGAGTGCCGGGAGTGGTGCATCGAAGCTGGCGTACACCGAGACAAATTCCGGCAAGACAAATAGCAGCATGCCAGCACTCACTGCTATCGCGACCAACATTATGAACAATGGATAGCGCAGTGCCTTGACCACTTTCTGACGCAAAAGCTGTTGGCCGGTTTGCTGCTGCGCCAGTTGGCGGCAACATTCGTCTAATTGCCCGGTAAGTTCTCCCACCTGCATTAACGCCGGAAACAACGGCGGGAAAATTTGCGGCCAGTCGCGTAATGCCTGGGAAAAGGGTACTCCGGCAAGCACCCGTTGCTGCAACCCTCTGAGTAATGTACGCCAGCCGATATCGGGGTGCCCTTCGGCAAGCAGAGCCAGGCTTTCTGCCAGAGGAAGTCCTGCCTTGAGCAGCGTGGCAAGTTGTTGGATGAGGTTGCTTTTTTGCTGCCACTTCCAGTCGCGCGCACGCCAGCACTTCCCCCGTTTCCAACTCACGGCCATCATTCCACGATCCGCCAACTGGTGCAGCAGTGCATCCGGGGTGGAGATTAATGATTCACCGTTTTGCAGTAAACCCGCGCTATCCAGCGCCTGCCAGCGAAAATGATAGAGATTAGCCATTGCCCAATCCAACCACGCGTTGCATCTCTTCCAGTGAGGTTTCCCCTCGACTGACCGCTTCCAGTCCGGCGGCGACCAGCGTTTTCATTCCCTGCTGATTTGCCAGTGAGAGCAGATGCTCCAGTGGCATATCAGCAGAGATGGCGTTCTGCAATTTGGCGGTCATGGGCAGGAGTTCGAAAAGTGCCAACCGCCCATAGTAGCCGGAAAAACAGTGGTCGCACCCCGGAGCCCGCCAGGTCTGAAGCGTTCCCGGCCATAATTCGGGGGGCAGATGAGCAATTGCCTGTCCCGGTTGGCGGCAATGTATACACAGGCGTCTTACCAGCCGTTGTGCAACAATCAGTTGCAGCGCCGGACCTAGCAGATAGCCGGGGATCCCCATTTGCCGCAGCCGCGTCAGGGTTTCAGCGGTTGAGTTGGTATGCAGCGTAGAGAGGACCAGATGACCGGTTTGCGCGGCTTTGACGGCAATCCCCGCCGTCTCCGCATCACGTATTTCACCCACCATGATGATGTCCGGGTCCTGGCGCAATAAGGCGCGCAACACCAGATTAAAATCCAGCCCACTGCGGGGCTGAATTTGTGTCTGGTTGATACCTTCAAGCGGAATTTCCACCGGATCTTCAACACTACAGACGTTTTTTTCCGGCACATTGAGTGCACTCAATCCGCTGTAAAGGGTGAAGGTTTTTCCGCTACCGGTTGGGCCGGTTACCAGAATCAACCCCTGTGGTTTCGCCAGTGCCGTGCTGAACTGACGCAACTGGCTGGTCGGCATGCCGAGTTTATCCAGCGCAATCGCGCTATTTTCGCTCTGCATTAAACGTACAACCGCTTTCTCTCCGTGGCTGATGGGTAAGGTGGAGAGACGAAAGGCGGCCTGCTTCCCTTCCAGTTCCAGGGTAAATTGCCCATCCTGCGGCAACCGCCGTTCAGCAATATCCAGCCCGCCGAGAATTTTCAACCGGGCCAGCACCGCAGCGGGTTGAGCATCGGGCAATTGCGCCAGCTTGTGCAGGACACCATCAATACGTAGCCGAACACGCAACGCGTGATGCTGTGGCTCAAAATGGACATCGGATGCACGACGTTGTAATGCCTGGCGCAGAATATACTCCACTGCGTTGATGGCAGACTCCACCGCAGCCTGTTCTTTGGGCACCTCAGAACGCCCCGGCTCGTGGAGTTGCTGCTCGATTCGGGCGGCTGGCCAGCACTCCACCTCGACTTTGCACTGACTGGCAAATTGCAGTGCCTCCAGCAGCGCCGGTTCAGGTGTACCGGACACAGCCACGCGCAGCAAAGTGTCATCATGATGCAGGATTATCGCGTTATGACGCCTACACAGCGTCTTGAGCATGTCATCAGGCTTCTCCATGACGTCCACCTTTGTCAGCAAAGCGAAACTGTTCCAGGCAGTTTTCGCGCAGGGTGCTGTTGTCGCTGTTACAGCTACGTTGCCAGTCAAGCGTGCCATCGGTGCTGTTCCACACCGGTTGCATCTCCACCGTTAATCCTGACAGGCTTTCCTGCCCGGTCAGCGTGATGACGCCGTTGATGACGGCAAGTGTCGCGACATAACGCGAACCTTTGGCTGCCGGTATCCCCCGATCACCTGCCTGGCATTGAGCAGGGCCACCACGTTCAATGGCACAAAGTTCCACCGCCGTCTTGTAAGGCACCATCGTCTGTAACATATCCGTCAGAGCGGCGCGTTGTAGATAATTTTGATAAGCCGGAACACCGATTGCGCTGAGGATGGCCACAATGCCGATCACAATCATTAATTCGATGAGGGTAAAACCACGTTGTCGTTCCATAAGCAGGCTCCTTGTTGTGGAGCCGTCACGGTAAAAAAGGGGGCAGGAAAGAAAAAGCGATGAAATCAAACGGCTGGAAACGTTACGCAGAAAAGATCCGCATTTGCAGCCTGCGGAACAGGGAACTGGAAGCAACCTCGCAGATTCGCGGTGCAGCGCACCGCGACGGGACTATCAGGTTTCGCGAAAACGCATGGAGAGATCAAGTGCGCGTACGTGTTTGGTTAACGCTCCTACCGAGACATAATCCACCCCGGTTTGCGCAATTTGCGGCAGTGTCGTTTCTGTCACGTTGCCGGACACTTCGAGTAATGCGCGTTTTTGTGTCAGCACCACGGCGTCACGCATCATCTCGAGACTGAAGTTATCGAGCATCACGATGTCGGCACCCGCATCCAGCGCATCCCTTAGCTCATTCAACGTTTCAACTTCGACCTCGACCGGCACATCAGGGTGCAGCCACAACGCTTTCTCCACGGCCTGGCGCACCGAGCCACTGGCGATAATATGGTTCTCTTTAATCAGAAAGGCGTCAGACAGACCGAGACGATGATTACTACCGCCCCCGCAGAGCACGGCATATTTAAGGGCGGTTCGCAGCCCCGGTAAGGTTTTTCGTGTATCCAGTAACTGCGTATTGCTACCTGCCAGCAAGGCCACATAATGACTGACTTCGGTTGCCACACCAGAGAGCGTTTGTACAAAATTCAGCGCGGTGCGTTCCGCCGTCAACAGCAGACGTGCCGGGCCCTGGAGTTCAAACAACAACTGGTCAGCGGTCAGGGGTTGCCCATCTTCAACATGCCAGGTGATGGTGACTTTATTACCCAGTTGGATGAAGACCTCTTCCACCCAGCGTTTACCACAGAAAACACCGGCTTCGCGTGTGATGATTTTGGCTTCGGCTTGTTTGTCTGCCGGGAGCAATAGCGCTGTGATGTCACGATCGGCATCCACTTCGCCGCCTAAGTCTTCCCGAAGTGCAGCGGAAACGGCTTCCGGGATGTCCTGCTCAATGCGCCTGATCAATGCCTGACGACGATGATCGGGATCGTAACGACGCGATGCCATACTATTTCTGCTCCAGATGACGAGAGAATGAGCGCACACCTTAGCCTGATTTTCGCGTCAATGCCAGTTCATGGCGATGAAATGTTTAGTATCCTTAACTTCCTCTGCCTTTCGCATTAACTCACAAGCTCCCGGAAAGAATCATGTTATTCTCAGCCTGACCTCAACGTAGGGAAAACGGCATGAAACTGGAAGATGGCTGGATTAGCAGTGCGCGTAAGGTGCTTTCACCGCACTTCAATCAGCGGCCGGAAAATGAAATACCTTCGGTGCTGATTATTCACAATATCAGTTTGCCGCCCGGCGAATTTGGCGGCCCGTGGATTGATCGTCTGTTCACGGGGACTCTGCCTGCGGATGCGCATCCTTATTTTGCCGATATTGCCCATTTACGTGTGGCTGCGCACTGTCTGATCCGGCGCGACGGTGAACTGGTGCAGTATGTTTCCTTTAACCAGCGAGCCTGGCATGCGGGGGCATCGCAGTTTGACGGCCGGGAAAATTGTAATGATTTTTCGATGGGGATAGAGCTGGAAGGCACCGATACTCTGCCCTATACCGATGCACAGTATGCGACGCTGGCACAGGTAACTGAGCTATTGATGCAACACTATCCGCTGACAGCGGAACGTATCACCGGACACAGTGATATTGCGCCGGAACGTAAAACCGATCCGGGACCGGCATTTGACTGGGTACGCTATAAACATGCCTTAAAGCGGGAGAATCCCTGAATCAGCAGGAGCAGGTATGACGTTGTTTAGCTTGTTATTGGTTTTAGGTTGGGAACGACTGTTTAAGCTGGGTGAGCACTGGCAGCTGGATCATCGGCTGGAGCCATTGTTTCGTGGTCGTCGGCATTTTTCGCTGCTTCGCACTCTGGTGATGACGATTATCGCCATGCTGATTGTCTGGCTGCTGGTCTGGAGCCTGAAAGGGTTGCTTTTTGGTGTAGTGCAGCTGTTGTTCTGGATTGTCGTGGGATTGCTGTGTATTGGCGCAGGTTCGGTACGCCTGCATTATCACACTTATCTGAAAGCGGCGAGTCACGATGACCTGGCGGCGCATCAGGCGATGGCGGCAGAGCTGACGCTGATTCACGGGGTGCCGGTTGAGTGCAGCGAGCGCGAATTTCTGCGTGAGCTTCAGAACGCGCTGATCTGGATTAACTTCCGCTTTTATCTGGCCCCGCTGTTCTGGTTCGTGGTGGGCGGTCCTTACGGGCCAGTGCTGCTGGTGGGCTACGCCTTTCTGCGAGCCTGGCAAAGCTGGCTGGCAAAGCATCATACTCCGCTGGAACGTGCGCAATCAGGTGTTGACCGCATTTTACATCTGCTGGACTGGATTCCGGTACGTCTTGCAGGCGTTGCCTACGCATTACTGGGGCATGGTGAGCGAGCGTTGCCCGCCTGGTTCGCCTCGCTGACTGACTGGCATCGCTCGCAATATCAGGTGTTGACCAGTCTGGCGCAGTTCTCACTGGCGCGGGATCCCCATGTTGATAAAGTGGAAACCCCGCGCGTAGCTGTTGCGCTGGCAAAACGCATTTCCCTGGTGCTGGTGGTGGTAGTCGCGCTGTTGACCATCTACGGTACGCTGGTGTGATCGGCGGGCGGCACACCAAAATCCGGTGTGCCGTCCTCACGCCAGGCAAAGTATTTCAACCGCGTATGGCGATTAGGATCCCATAACGGATCGCCCTCAATTTCCGTGTAGTTACGCGCGTGATAAACCAGTACATCCTTCCCTTGTTCGTCGACGGTAAAGCTATTGTGGCCTGGTCCGTACTGATGATTGTCCCAACTGGTGTTGAAGACCGGGCGCGCTGATTTTTGCCACGCGGCTGCTTGCAGCGGGTCGGCATCCGCATCAATGCTGAGAATTCCCAGACAATAGTTTTCATCCGTCGCGCTGGCGGAGTAGGTGACAAACAACCGGTTACCATGACGAATCACCGCCGGACCTTCGTTCACGCTAAATCCGGCGCATTCCCATTCATACTCCGGGCGGCTCAGCATCTGTGGCGTGCCTTTCAGCGTCCAGGGATTAAGCAATTCAGCGAGATAAAGATTCGAGTTACCTGGGATAGCGGGATCTTTCTGCGCCCACAGATACCAGTTTCTTCCCTGATGAACAAAATGCGTAGCGTCGAGTGAGAAGCTATCTAACGGCGTATGCACCCGACGCACCGGCTGCCAGTGGCCGGTCAGCGGGTCAGCATCGCTACAAACCAACGCGTACATGCGGTGCTGGAACAAGCCATCTTTAATTTCACGCGTGGGGGCAGCAGCAAAATAGATCACCCACTGGCCGTTGATATGATGCAGCTCGGGTGCCCAGATCAGTGCGCTAAACGGTCCCGTGTCCGGTTTGTGCCAAACCACAACCGGTTCAGCCTCGGGCAGTGCTGCCAGCGTGGCTGCATAACGTATTTCCAGACGATCATATTCAGGCACTGACGCGACAAAGTAATACCCGTTGTCATGACGGAGAATAAAAGGATCAGCACGTTGCGTGATAAAGGGATTAGGCCAGGAATGACTCATTTAATTTCTCCGGGTTCGATAACGGCGGCAGAGGAGGGACGTGATGTTTGCAGATCGCGAAAGTTCGCGCGGCGCAACGCCAGATCGTCCTGAATGGTACGCATCAATTTTCGATCCACTTTCAGCAGACGGACGACACCGGCGGTGATCAGATAACCAACGCCAGGAATAACGGTGAATAGCAGCATAATGCCGTTGATTGCCTGGTCTGATTGTTGTTTCGCCCCGGCATCATAGCCATAGATGGAGAGCAGGAAACCGACCATCGCCCCGGCGACGGCCAGTCCGACTTTGAGGAAAAACAGGTTGCCAGAGAAGCTCATGCCGGTAATGCGTTTGCCGGTTTTCCACTCGCCATAATCATCAACATCGGCCATCAGCGACCAGTGCAGCGGTGAAGGAATTTGATGCAGGATATTCAGCAGGAAGTAGGCGATCACCACGCTCAGAGTGGCATGCGGGTTGATCCAGTAGAAACCAGAGGAAAACAGCGCCAGGGCGATGTTCGTCCAGAAAAACACTTTTAATTTGCACCAGCGATCGGTCAGCACTTTTGCCAGCGTGCTGCCCAACATCATGCCGATCACGCCAAGACTAATAAACAGAGTGGCAAAATGGGTCGATTGGCCCATTACCCAGGTAACGTAATACATGGTAGCGGCCATGCGGATAAAACCCGGGCAGACATTGCAGAATGTCAGCAGCAGAATGCGTACCCACTGGTCATTTTTCCACACGTCACGCAGGTCGTTTTTCAGATCATCATTGGTGGGTACCGCCGGGCGAATACGCTCACGTACCGTGGCAAAGCAGAACAGAAACATCGCCAGGCCAATCAGTGCCAGCACGCTCATCGCCATCTGATAACCACGCGCTTTGTTGTCGCCGCCAAACCACTCGGCCATTGGCAACAGCGACAAGGACAAAATCAATGTGGCAACCCCGACCATGACAAAACGGTATGACTGGCAGGAGACGCGTTCACCCGGATCATTCGTGATGACGCCACCCAGCGAGCAGTAAGGAATATTGATGGCGGTGTAGGTTAATGACATCAAAAAGTAAGTAACAAAGGCCCAGATGACCTTGTTTTCATAGCTCCAGTCCGGAGTGGTGAACATCAACACGCTAAACAGAACATAAGGGACGGAGATCCACAGCAGCCAGGGGCGGAAACGGCCCCAGCGGCTTTGCGTGCGATCGGCAATGGCACCCATAATCGGGTCTGTCACCGCATCCAGTACCCGCACGGAAAGCAATAAGGTGCCGACCAGCGCCGGTGCGAGGCCAAAAACATCGGTATAGAAATAGTTAAGGAAGAGCATGATGGCCCCGCCAATCATGTTACATCCGGCATCGCCCATGCCGTATCCCAGCTTTTCCCGAAATGAGAGCGCGGTTCCTTTCATTGTTGTTCTCCAGTAATAACCAGTGGGAAAATTATTAGCGGAAAATCAGCAATCTGGCGGGGACCATTTGGTCAGGATGATGGACAAAACACCTGGGCGGAAAAAAGTGTGAGGAAGATCTAAAGAAGGAAGATCTCTGCCCGCCGATCAAGGGCGGGCAGAGTGGGCAGATTTACGCTTGCTGCGCTTTGTTTTTAATCGCGTAGCCGATAGCCAGTACTACCAGCCAAACCGGAATCAGCCAGACCGAAATAGCCATGCCGGGAGTAATCGCCATAATCACCAGAATACCGGCGAGGAACACCAGGCAGATCCAGTTACCCAGCGGGTAAAGGATGGCGCGGAAACGCGTGGTAACGCCCTGCTGGTCTTTCTTCTTACGGAATTTCAGGTGAGCGAGGCTGATCATCGCCCAGTTAATCACCAGCGCCGAAACCACCAGGGACATCAACAGGCCGAAGGCTTCGCCAGGCATCAGGTAGTTAATCAGCACGCAGAGGGCAGTTGCTACCGCAGACACCAGAATGGTTGCCACCGGTACACCGCGTTTATCGACTTTCAACAGGGCTTTCGGGGCATTGCCCTGCTGCGCCAGGCCGAACAACATGCGGCTGTTACAGTAAACGCAGCTGTTATACACCGACAGTGCCGCCGTCAGGATCACCACGTTGAGTGCATTCGCCACCAGCGCATCACCCAGTTCGTGGAAAATCAGTACAAACGGGCTGGTGTCAGCGGTGACGCGGGTCCACGGCAGCAGCGACAGCAGCACCGCCAGTGAGCCGATATAGAAAATCAGGATACGCCACAGCACCTGGTTGGTCGCTTTAGGGATGCTTTGTTCCGGGTTGTCGGCTTCCGCAGCGGTGATCCCCACCAGCTCCAGACCGCCAAACGAGAACATAATGATCGCCATCATCATCACCAACCCACCAAAGCCATTCGGCAGGAAGCCGCCCTGGTTCCACAGGTTGCTGACGGTCGCCTGCGGGCCGCCATTGCCGCTGAACAGCAGCCAGCCACCAAACAGGATCATACCAATGACCGCAACGACTTTGATGATGGCAAACCAGAACTCCATCTCACCAAACACTTTCACGTTGGTCAGGTTGATGGCGTTGATCGCGACAAAGAAGATGGCGGCGGTTGCCCAGGTGGGGAAGTCGGGCCACCAGAACTGGATATATTTACCCACGGCGGTTAACTCGGCCATGGCAACCAGTACATACAACACCCAGTAGTTCCAGCCAGAGGCGAAACCGGCGAAGTTGCCCCAATATTTGTAGGCAAAATGGCTGAAGCTACCGGCAACCGGCTCTTCCACTACCATTTCGCCCAATTGGCGCATAATCAGAAAGGCAATAAATCCGGCAATTGCATAGCCCAGAATAACGGCCGGGCCGGCAGATTTGATGACTGAAGCGCTACCCAGAAACAGACCAGTACCTACGGCACCACCCAGCGCAATCAGCTGAATATGGCGATTTTTCAAGCCGCGGTGCAGCGTGTCGCCATGCTGTTGTTCCATACGAACCTCGTGATGTTGTTATTTTTCGCCCAATGTAAGGCTATTTTTACATAACGTACTCATTTATTTACGGTATCTGGCGTGCTGTGTGCATACGAGAGCTACCTTGGCGACCAGAATAGTGATAAGCGCGACGCTTTGCACCTGCTTTTGCTTTTTGTGCTAAGAGACGCCTGGAAAAGCAGCAGCATCCACTGCCGCGCTAACGCGGTATTTCTGACATGAATTGGTAATAAACACGAATAGCATTCCCTTATGGTGAGTGTGGAAGGGATACGCTAAGCCTGTGTAAGGTTTGGTAAAAGCGGATTCTGTTAACAATTCGCCCCGCAGCTCTATTTCTGTCTTTATCCCAGCCGTTTAGCGCATTTAACCAATGATAATCCCCTGAAGTGTGACGGCTGCCATATAGACACAAGGTGAATACTTTGTTACTTTACCGGCAACTTTTGGCAATTGGTATTACCAATTTACTCCGGACGTCAGTCACAATAAGAAGGGACGATGGCTTACAGTAAGATTCGCCAACCAAAGCTCTCCGATGCCATTGAGCAGCAGCTGGAATCCCTGATTATGGAAGGGACGCTGCGGCCAGGAGAGAAGCTGCTACCCGAGCGCGAACTCGCCAAACAATTCGATGTATCACGTCCTTCTCTTCGTGAAGCGATCCAGCGCCTTGAGGCGAAAGGGTTGCTGCTGCGCCGTCAGGGTGGCGGCACCTTCGTGCAAAAGCATCTCTGGCAAAGCCTGAGCGACCCACTGGTCAGCCTGCTTGCCCAACATCCGGAATCTCAGTTTGACCTGCTGGAAACCCGCCACGCGTTGGAAGGCATTGCTGCGTATTACGCGGCGTTGCGTGGTACGGATGAGGATCTGCAACGCATTCGCGACTGCCATGTTCAAATCCAGCAGGCCCAGGACAGCGGCGATCTCGACGCTGAAGCCGACGCCGTGATGCAGTATCAGATCGCTGTCACAGAAGCGGCCCATAATGTGGTGCTTTTGCATTTGCTGCGTTCTATGGGCCCTATGCTGGAACAAAACGTCCGTCAGAATTTTGAATTGCTCTACGCTCGCCGGGAAATGCTGGCGAAAGTGAGCGGTCACCGCGCCAGTATTTTTGAGGCGATTGTGGCTCGTGAGCCAGAACAAGCACGCGAGGCATCACACCGTCACCTGGCGTTCATTGAGGAAATCTTGCTGGATAGAAGTCGGGAGCAGAGTCGTCGTGAACGCTCCCTGCGTCGTTTACAGCAACGTAAGGAATAACGCGCGGCAACGAACGTGCGGATAAAAAGCGACGGGCCTGTCTTCTTGTGCTGTGAACTGAAGCAAAGCACAAGCAGACAGGCTCCTGACAATTCAACGTATTAGACACAGATAAGGAATACACCCCATGTCAGAACGTTTACACAATGACGTGGATCCGATCGAAACTCGTGACTGGCTACAGGCGATCGAATCGGTCATCCGTGAAGAAGGTGTTGAGCGCGCGCAGTATCTGATTGACCAGGTATTAAGTGCTGCACGCAAGGGCGGCGTAAAAGTTGCTGCAGGTTCTTCTGCCGTGAGCAACTACATCAACTCTATTGCCGTTGAAGATGAACCGGACTATCCGGGCAACACCTCGCTTGAACGTCGTATCCGTTCCGCAATCCGCTGGAACGCCATCATGTCGGTGCTGCGTGCGTCGAAGAAAGATCTGGAGCTGGGTGGTCACCTCTCATCCTTCCAGTCTTCCGCGACTATCTATGAAGTGTGCTTTAACCACTTCTTCCGTGCGCGTAGCGAGAAAGATGGCGGCGATCTGGTTTACTTCCAGGGCCATATCTCTCCGGGTATCTACTCTCGTGCGTTCCTTGAAGGCCGTCTGACCGAAGAGCAGATGAACAACTTCCGTCAGGAAGTGCATGGCAACGGTCTTTCTTCTTATCCGCACCCGAAACTGATGCCGGAATTCTGGCAGTTCCCGACCGTATCCATGGGCCTTGGCCCACTGAATGCGATCTACCAGGCGAAATTCCTGAAATATCTGGATCATCGTGGTCTGAAAGACACCTCTGCTCAGACCGTTTACGCCTTCCTGGGTGACGGTGAGATGGATGAGCCGGAATCTAAAGGTGCGATCACCATTGCTGTCCGCGAAAAACTGGACAACCTGGTGTTCATCATCAACTGTAACCTGCAACGTCTGGATGGCCCGGTCACCGGTAACGGTAAGATCATCAACGAGCTGGAAGGCATCTTTGCCGGTGCTGGCTGGAACGTGATCAAAGTGATCTGGGGCGCACGTTGGGATGAACTGCTGAAGAAAGACACCAGCGGTAAACTGATCCAGCTGATGAACGAAACCGTTGACGGTGACTATCAGACCTTCAAATCACGCGACGGTGCCTACGTGCGTGAGCACTTCTTCGGTAAATACCCGGAGACTGCTGCGCTGGTGAAAGACTGGTCAGACGAAGAGATCTTCGCCCTGAACCGTGGTGGTCACGATCCGAAGAAAATCTACGCGGCACTGAAAAAAGCGCAGGACACCAAAGGCCAGCCGACGCTGATTCTGGCACATACCATCAAAGGTTATGGTATGGGTGACACCGCCGAAGGTAAAAACATCGCTCACCAGGTGAAGAAAATGAACATGGATGGCGTTCGCTACATCCGCGATCGCTTCAATGTGCCGGTAGCTGATGAAAACATCGAAAAACTGCCGTACGTGACCTTCGAAAAAGGCTCAGAAGAGTACAACTACCTGCACGGTCAGCGTGAGAAGCTGGGCGGCTACCTGCCGACTCGCCAGCCAAACTTCACCGAGAAGCTGGAAATGCCGGCACTGGAAGAGTTCAGCGCGCTGCTGGAAGAGCAGAGCAAAGAGATCTCTACCACCATCGCTTTCGTGCGTGCGCTGAACGTGATGCTGAAGAACAAGTCGATCAAAGATCGTCTGGTGCCGATCCTCGCGGACGAAGCCCGTACCTTTGGTATGGAAGGTCTGTTCCGTCAGATTGGTATCTACAGCCCGAACGGCCAGCAGTACACCCCGCAGGACCGTGAGCAGGTTGCTTACTATAAAGAAGATGAAAAAGGCCAGATTTTGCAGGAAGGGATCAACGAGCTGGGCGCAGGTTCATCCTGGCTGGCGGCGGCGACCTCTTACAGCACCAACAATCTGCCAATGATTCCGTTCTACATCTATTACTCGATGTTCGGCTTCCAGCGTATTGGTGATCTGATGTGGCTGGCAGGCGACCAACAGGCGCGCGGCTTCCTCGTCGGCGGCACCTCCGGTCGTACCACCCTGAATGGTGAAGGCTTGCAGCATGAAGATGGTCACAGCCATATTCAGTCGCTGACTATCCCGAATTGTATCTCTTACGATCCGTCTTATGCCTACGAAGTGGCTGTCATTATGCATGATGGTCTGGTGCGTATGTACGGCGAAGCGCAGGAAAACATTTACTACTACATCACCACGCTGAACGAAAACTACCACATGCCTGCGATGCCGCAGGGTGCGGAAGAGGGTATCCGTAAGGGTATCTACAAGCTGGAAGCGGTTGAAGGTAGCAAAGGTAAAGTGCAGCTGCTTGGCTCTGGTTCTATCCTGCGTCACGTCCGTGAAGCGGCTCAGATCCTGGCGAAAGACTACGGTATCGGTTCTGACGTCTACAGCGTGACCTCGTTCACTGAACTGGCGCGTGATGGTCAGGATTGCGAGCGCTGGAACATGCTGCATCCGACTGAAACCCCGCGTGTGCCTTACATCGCTCAGGTGATGAATGACGCGCCGGCCGTTGCGTCAACTGACTACATGAAACTGTTCGCAGAACAGGTTCGTAGCTACGTACCGGCGAGCGATTACCGTGTGCTGGGTACTGATGGCTTCGGTCGTTCAGACAGCCGTGAAAACCTGCGTCACCACTTCGAAGTGGATGCATCGTATGTCGTGGTTGCAGCACTGGGTGAACTGGCTAAACGCGGCGAAATCGATAAGAAAGTGGTGGCGGAAGCGATCACCAAATTCAACATCGATGCCGATAAAGTTAACCCGCGTCTGGCTTAAGAGGTAAGAGAGTAATGGCTATCGAAATTAAAGTGCCGGATATCGGGGCAGATGAAGTTGAAGTCACCGAGATCCTGGTCAAGGTAGGTGACAAGGTTGAAGCCGAACAGTCACTGATCACCGTGGAAGGCGACAAAGCCTCGATGGAAGTGCCATCACCGCAGGCTGGCGTAGTCAAAGAGATCAAAATTGCCACCGGCGACAAAGTCGAAACCGGCAAACTGATCATGATCTTTGACGCAGAAGGCGCAGCGGCTGCTGCACCGGCGGCAGAAGAGAAGAAAGCAGAAGCCGCGCCGGCACCTGCGGCTGCCGCTGCTGTCAGCAAAGACGTCAACGTGCCGGATATCGGTGGTGATGAAGTCGAAGTCACCGAGATTCTGGTTAAAGTGGGCGACACCGTTGCGGCTGAGCAGTCCCTGATCACCGTTGAGGGCGACAAAGCCTCAATGGAAGTCCCGGCACCGTTCGCGGGCGTAGTGAAAGAGATCAAAATTGCTACCGGCGATAAAGTGAACACCGGTTCACTTATCATGGTATTCGAAGCGCAAGGCGCTGCTGCTCCGGCAGCCCCTGCGGCGGCACAACCTGCTGCGGCACCGGCACCGGCCGCTGCTGCTGGCGCGAAAGATGTCAACGTACCGGATATCGGTGGTGATGAAGTTGAAGTCACTGAAGTGCTGGTCAAAGTGGGCGACAAAGTTACCGCTGAGCAGTCACTGATTGTGGTTGAAGGCGATAAAGCCTCAATGGAAGTCCCGGCGCCGTTCGCGGGCACCGTGAAAGAGCTGAAAGTTTCCACCGGTGACAAAGTGAAAACCGGTTCGCTGATCATGGTGTTTGAAGTCGAAGGCGCTGCGCCTGCTGCTGCTGCACCGGCGAAACAGGAAGCTGCTCCGGCACCTGCGGCTCAGGCCGCTCCGGCACCCGCTGCCGCCAAAGCGGATGCGAAGAGTGATTTTGCTGAGAACGACGCTTACGTGCATGCTACCCCGGTGATTCGTCGCCTGGCGCGCGAGTTCGGTGTCAACCTGGCGAAAGTCAAAGGTACTGGCCGTAAAGGTCGCATCCTGAAAGAAGACGTTCAGGCGTATGTGAAAGACGCGGTGAAACGCGCTGAAGCAGCTCCGGCTGCGGCGGCAAGTGGCGGCGGTCTGCCTGGCATGTTGCCGTGGCCGAAAGTGGACTTCAGCAAGTTTGGTGAAATCGAAGAAGTCGAGCTGGGTCGTATCCAGAAAATCTCCGGTGCTAACCTGAGCCGTAACTGGGTCATGATCCCGCATGTGACTCACTTCGACAAAACCGATATCACCGATCTGGAAGCGTTCCGTAAGCAGCAGAACAGCGAAGCAGAGAAACGTAAGCTGGATGTGAAATTCACCCCGGTGGTGTTTATCATGAAAGCCGTTGCCGCTGCGCTGGAGCAGATGCCGCGTTTCAACAGCTCACTGTCCGAAGATGGTCAGAAACTGACGCTGAAGAAATACATCAACATCGGTGTGGCCGTGGATACGCCAAACGGTCTGGTGGTTCCGGTGTTCAAAGATGTGAACAAAAAAGGCATCACCGAGCTGTCCCGTGAACTGATGGCGATCTCGAAAAAAGCGCGTGACGGTAAGCTGACTGCGGGCGATATGCAGGGTGGATGTTTCACCATCTCCAGCCTGGGTGGCCTGGGCACCACGCACTTTGCGCCAATCGTGAACGCGCCGGAAGTGGCTATCCTCGGTGTCTCCAAATCGGCGATGGAGCCGGTATGGAATGGTAAAGAGTTTGCTCCGCGTCTGATGATGCCAATCTCTCTTTCCTTCGACCACCGCGTGATTGACGGTGCTGATGGTGCGCGCTTTATCACCATCATCAACAACATGTTGTCAGACATTCGCCGTCTGGTGATGTGAAGTTAATCAAGGCCGGCGAATGCCGGCCTTGTTGTACGCATTCAGAGTCACCGCGGTTGGCAGTTTATTAACAATTCTGTAAACTCTTGCGGTGAAATGTGCCGGTGGAATAAGGGCATCCAGAGCCTGGGACAGGTTCGCGTCTGACCGCCGGAAATCTAATAAGAGGTCATGATGAGTACAGAGATTAAAACTCAAGTCGTGGTACTTGGGGCAGGTCCTGCAGGTTACTCTGCAGCCTTCCGTTGCGCTGATTTAGGTCTGGAAACCGTACTGGTAGAGCGCTACAGCACCCTCGGTGGTGTCTGTCTGAACGTTGGCTGTATCCCGTCAAAAGCGCTGCTGCACGTAGCGAAAGTCATTGAAGAAGCGAAAGCACTGGAAGAACACGGCATCGTGTTTGGCCAGCCTTCAACTGACATCAACAAAATTCGTACCTGGAAAGAGAAAGTCATCACACAACTGACCGGTGGCCTGGCGGGTATGGCCAAAGGCCGTAAAGTCAAAGTGGTGAACGGTCTGGGTAAATTCACCGGTGCTAACACCCTGGTGGTTGAAGGTGAAGGTGGGGCGACCACCATTAACTTCGACAACGCTATCATCGCTGCCGGTTCTCGTCCGATTGAACTGCCGTTCATTCCGCACGAAGATCCGCGCGTGTGGGATTCAACAGATGCGCTGGAACTGAAAGAAGTACCGAAGCGTCTGCTGGTTATGGGTGGCGGTATCATCGGTCTGGAGATGGGTACCGTTTACCATGCGCTGGGTTCAGAGATCGACGTGGTTGAGATGTTTGACCAGGTTATCCCGGCGGCCGATAAAGACGTGGTGAAAGTGTTCACCAAACGCATCAGCAAGAAATTCAACCTGATGCTGGAAACTAAAGTCACCGCCGTTGTCGCGAAAGAAGATGGCATTTACGTTTCCATGGAAGGCAAAAAAGCACCGTCTGAAGCACAGCGTTACGATGCCGTGCTGGTGGCGATTGGCCGTGTGCCGAATGGTAAAGGTCTGGATGCCGGTAAAGCGGGCGTAGAAGTGGACGATCGTGGTTTTATCCGCGTCGACAAACAAATGCGCACCAACGTGCCACACATCTATGCGATCGGTGACATCGTTGGTCAGCCGATGCTGGCGCACAAAGGCGTGCACGAAGGCCACGTTGCGGCTGAAGTTATCGCCGGTATGAAGCATTACTTCGACCCGAAAGTGATTCCGTCAATTGCTTACACCGAGCCAGAAGTGGCATGGGTAGGTCTGACCGAGAAAGAAGCGAAAGAGAAAGGCATCAGCTACGAAGTTTCCACCTTCCCGTGGGCTGCTTCAGGCCGTGCTATCGCCTCTGACTGTGCTGACGGTATGACCAAACTGATTTTCGACAAAGAAACGCACCGTGTGATTGGTGGCGCCATTGTCGGCACCAACGGCGGCGAGCTGCTGGGTGAAATCGGTCTGGCGATTGAGATGGGTTGTGATGCCGAAGATATCGCGCTGACCATCCATGCGCACCCGACGCTGCACGAGTCTGTGGGCCTGGCTGCGGAAGTGTTCGAAGGTAGCATCACCGACCTGCCGAACGCGAAAGCGAAAAAGAAATAAGCGCTGAAAAATAAAAAAGCGGCTCCCTGAGTGAGCCGTTTTTTTTTGGCATATTTCGTAACGGCGCGACTTTTTTGATAATCCGTTACCGATTTTCCTTCAGCCAGTCAATGAAATAACGCAATGGCGTAGACAGATATTTACGACTTGGATAATAAAGCCAGAACCCTTCTTCTACTTGAGTAAAGTCAGATAAAATTTCCACCAGATCACCACGCTGGATCGCCTCCATCACCGTCCCCTGATGTAGAAAGGCAATACCTGCTCCCGCCAGTGCCGCTTGCAAAATACGTTCATTATTGTCGAGTACCAACGAGCCATTTACCGCCACTTCCTGTTTTTGCCCATCCTGCCAGAACTCCCAACGATAGCGACGCCCGCTGGGAAAACGGCGTTCTATACAGGGAAAATTGAGCAGTTCAGCCGGTGAGTTTGGTACACCATAGCGTGCAATAAATTCGGGAGTCGCGACGGCTAGGGCACGCATTGGGATACCAAAGGGGACCGCCACCATATCCTGCGCCAGCACCGCGCCGTAGCGCACGCCGGCATCGAAACCGGCGGCCACAATATCCAGCAGCGTATCGTTGCTGTCGATCTCCAGCGTGATGTCTGGATAGCGCTGCATAAACGGCAGGATCAGGGACTGGAAAAACAGCGCTTCTGCTGAACGTGGCATGCTGATACGCAGGCTACCGCGCGGGTCGCTGCGCCAGTCGTTTAGTTCATCAACCGCCTGCGCCAGGTCCTGCAATGCGGGTTGAATACGCTGGAGAAAACGATCTCCGGCTTCGGTCAGGGCCACTTTGCGCGTAGTGCGATTCAACAATCGTACTCCGAGGCGCTCTTCAAAATTACGCATTGCATGGCTGAGCGCCGAGGGGGTGATATTGCGTTCACTGGCGGCTTTGCGAAAGCTCAGATGCTGCGCGATAGCGGCAAACATCTCCAGTTCCTGTAGCGTGGCGCGATAAGGGTTCATTACTGAATTTTACTCACTAAATCGGCAAGAATGCCTCAATTGTTGCTGCAATTGTTGAGGGTTATAACAATAACACTGACAGCAACGAGGATGAAACAATGCAACAGCGTCAATTAGGCAATCAGGGATTACAGGTTTCAGCACTGGGATTAGGCTGCATGGGCATGTCATTTGCCTACGGCCAGAATGATGAGCAGCAAGCGCTGAACACTCTGGCGCGGGCGTTTGAACTGGGTGTCGATTTTCTCGATACCGCCGAGGTTTACGGCCCCTTCACCAACGAAAGGTTGCTGGCAAAAGCGTTAAAAGGGCGCAAAGACATTAAAATTGCCACCAAATTTGGTTTCCGTATCAACGAACAGGGGGAAGGCTGGGAGCGCGTTACTGGCGTGAACAGCGACCCGGCGCATATTCGCCGTGCGGTAGAAGGCTCGCTGCAACGTCTCGGTGTAGAGAGCATCGATCTTCTCTATCAACATCGTCTTGATCCTGCGGTACCGATTGAAGACGTGGTGGGCGTGATGGCCGATCTGGTGCGTGAAGGTAAAGTCCAATACCTTGGTTTATCGGAAGTCTCTTCAGCCACTCTGCGACGCGCCTGTGCGATACACCCCATCTCGGCGTTGCAAAGTGAATACTCCCTGTGGACGCGCGACCCGGAGCAAGAGATCCTCGCCACCTGTCGCGAACTGAATATTGGCTTCGTGCCTTACAGCCCGTTAGGACGGGGATTCCTGACCGGAAAATTCCCAGCGGGGGAAACGCTGGCAGAGGATGATTTCCGGCGTAACCTGCCACGCTTCCAGCAGGATGCTCAGGCGCATAACCAGAAGTTAGTGAATCAGCTGACAGAGATGGCTACAGGTTATGATGCCGCGCCTGCACAACTGGCGCTGGCCTGGGTGCTGGCAAAAGGGGAGTTTATTGTCCCGATTCCTGGTGCCAGCAAAATCGTGCATCTGGAACAAAACTGTGCCGCCGCCACGCTGCCATTGCGCAGCGCCGATATCAGCACCCTGGATGCGCTGTTCGATCCGCAACATATCCAGGGTGAGCGTTATAACGCCACAGAATTTGTGCTGGTTGATCGCTAAGGGGGCCTGAAAAATGCTCAACTTAACAGGCACTTGTTGCCTGTTAAGGCCCCATTCGTAGCGGCGCGATTTATCGCGCGAGTTTTCCCGGCACCGCTGCTGTTATTGCGCGATAAATCGCGCCGCTACGGAGCAATACGTTTGCCTGCTTTTTTTGTGATGTGTCCCCTGCGCAGCGAAATCTGCTGCTTAACGAAAGGATGTTGCTTTTTTGTAAACAGATTAACAATCAGCCGAAATGCTGCTATGCTGGCCGACGCGGAACCGGGCACCTCACCCTACTGTTGGACTGCGTTAAAGGGTGCACCGGAAAGCTATACAATGAGAGCGAGGAGAACGTCGTGCTAGAAGAATACCGTAAGCACGTTGCCGAGCGTGCTGCCCAGGGAATCGTACCTAAGCCGTTAGATGCTTCCCAAATGGCCGCGCTGGTTGAACTGCTGAAAAACCCGCCAGCGGGTGAAGAAGAATTCCTTACTGACCTGTTGGTCAATCGTGTCCCACCGGGTGTTGATGAAGCGGCGTATGTAAAAGCCGGTTTCCTGGCAGCTGTCGCGAAGGGCGAAGCCCACTCTCCTCTGGTTACTCCTGAAAAAGCAGTCGAACTGCTGGGCACCATGCAAGGTGGCTACAACATCCATGCGCTGATTGAATCGCTTGATGATGAAGCACTGGCACCGATTGCCGCAGAAGCCCTGTCTCACACGCTGCTGATGTTCGATAACTTCTACGATGTCGAAGAGAAAGCCAAAGCGGGTAACCCACACGCGAAAAAAATCATCCAGTCCTGGGCCGATGCAGAATGGTTCCTGAAGCGTCCTAAACTGGCAGAAAAAATCACCACCACCGTGTTCAAAGTGACCGGCGAAACCAACACCGATGACCTCTCTCCGGCACCGGATGCATGGTCTCGCCCGGATATTCCACTGCACGCACTGGCGATGCTGAAGAACGCCCGTGAAGGCATCGAACCCGATGATGCCGGTAACATTGGTCCGATCAAACAAATCGAAGCATTACAGAAAAAAGGTTTCCCGCTGACGTACGTTGGCGACGTGGTCGGAACCGGTTCTTCCCGTAAGTCAGCCACCAACTCGGTGCTGTGGTTTATGGGTGAAGACATTCCGTATGTGCCGAACAAGAAGGGTGGCGGTTTGTGCCTTGGCGGCAAAATTGCCCCGATCTTCTTCAACACTATGGAAGATGCCGGCGCGCTGCCGATCGAAGTGGACGTTGATCGTCTGAATATGGGCGATGTGATTGATGTCTACCCGTATAAAGGTGAAGTGCGTAATCACGACACCGACGAACTGCTGGCAAAATTCGAGCTGAAAACCGAAGTCCTGCTGGATGAAGTTCGCGCGGGTGGCCGTATTCCGCTGATTATCGGTCGTGGCCTGACAGCCAAAGCCCGTGAATCTCTGGGCCTGCCGCACAGCGATGTGTTCCTGCAAGCCAAAGACGTTGCTGCCAGCACCCGTGGTTTCTCACTGGCGCAGAAAATGGTTGGCCGTGCCTGTGGTGTTGAAGGTATCCGTCCTGGCGCGTACTGCGAGCCGAAGATGACTTCAGTAGGTTCTCAGGACACCACCGGTCCGATGACCCGTGATGAGCTGAAGGATCTGGCGTGTCTCGGCTTCTCTGCTGACCTGGTGATGCAATCCTTCTGTCATACTGCCGCTTACCCGAAACCGGTAGACGTGACCACGCACCATACTCTGCCAGACTTCATTATGAACCGTGGCGGTGTGTCGCTGCGTCCAGGTGACGGCGTAATTCACAGCTGGCTGAACCGTATGCTGCTGCCGGATACCGTTGGCACCGGTGGTGACTCCCATACCCGTTTCCCGATTGGTATTTCGTTCCCGGCGGGTTCTGGTCTGGTCGCGTTTGCTGCGGCAACAGGTGTAATGCCGCTGGATATGCCGGAATCGGTACTGGTGCGTTTCAAAGGCGAAATGCAGCCGGGTATCACCCTGCGCGATTTAGTACACGCGATTCCGCTGTACGCCATCAAACAGGGCCTGCTGACCGTTGAGAAGAAAGGTAAGAAAAACATCTTCTCTGGCCGCGTGCTGGAAATCGAAGGTCTGCCAAAACTGAAAGTGGAGCAGGCGTTTGAACTGACCGATGCCTCTGCTGAGCGTTCTGCTGCCGGTTGTACCATCAAGCTGGATAAAGAGCCGATTATCGAGTATCTCAACTCCAACATCGTGCTGCTGAAGTGGATGATCTCCGAAGGTTACGGCGACCGTCGTACGCTGGAGCGCCGCGTTGAAGGTATGGAGAAATGGCTGGCTGATCCGCAACTGCTGGAAGGCGATGCGGATGCAGAATACGCTGCGGTGATCGACATCGATCTGGCGGAAATCAAAGAGCCGATTCTGTGCGCGCCAAACGATCCGGATGATGCGCGTCTGCTGTCTGATGTACAGGGTGAGAAGATCGATGAAGTATTTATCGGTTCTTGCATGACCAACATCGGCCACTTCCGTGCGGCGGGTAAACTGCTGGACAGCCACAAAGGTCAGCTGCCGACCCGTCTGTGGGTGGCTCCGCCAACCAAGATGGATGCGGCACAGCTCACCGAAGAAGGCTACTACAGCGTATTCGGCAAGAGCGGTGCGCGTATTGAGATCCCGGGTTGCTCGTTGTGCATGGGTAACCAGGCGCGTGTAGCTGACGGTGCGACGGTGGTTTCCACCTCGACCCGTAACTTCCCGAACCGTCTCGGTACTGGCGCGAACGTTTATCTGGCCTCTGCGGAGTTGGCGGCTGTCGCCTCATTGCTGGGTAAACTGCCTACGCCGGATGAGTATCAGCAGTTTATGACTCAGGTTGATAAGACCGCGGCGGATACCTACCGCTACCTCAACTTTGATCAGCTGCATCAGTACACCGATAAAGCCGACAACGTGATCTTCCAGACCGCGTTGTAATTGGGTCAAGGTGTTATCAGGGGGCGATGAGAATCGCCCCTTTTTTTGTGTGCTTTTTTCCTCTGACGCGGCCTGGCATAATGCGAGCACGATCCCACTTTATTCAGCGTGTTGCGCACAAAATGCTCTCAGGGAGTGCCTCGTGGCGCGCTATCAGTAAGAGGTAAAACTCATGGAATATGAATTTTTGCGCGATCTGACCGGTAAGGTCAAAGTGCGTATGTCGATGGACCACGAAGCGGTGGGGCACTGGTTCAACGAAGAGGTGGATGAGAATCTGGCCCTGCTGGATGAAGTCGAAGCTGCCGTGCAGCAGGTGAAAGGCACCCATCATCAGTGGCAACGTGTCGGGCATGAATATACGCTGTGGCTGGATGAAGAAGAGGTGATGATTCGCGCCAACCAGCTGGCACTCGAGGATGACGGGCTGGAAGAAGGCATGACCTATTACGATGAAGAGAGCCTGGCGTTTTGCGGTGTTGAGGATTTTCTGGCGGTGATTACCGCGTATCGGCAGTTTTTAGCGGGAAAATAATGACCTGTAGCGGCGCGATTTATCGCGCTCTTTTGATCTCGGGGTTACAAAATGCGCGATAAATCGCGCCGCTACAGAGATGGATTATACGGTAGCAACCGGCGTAGCAGGCGATCCCACTGCGCCAGGTAGCCGCAGCGGCGGGGCCGTCAGCAGAAATGCGTGCCGCTGGTGGTGCGCCAGCCAGTTTGCTAACGGACTCAGCAACCACAACTCACCGAGATACACCCCGAGGCGGAACAGGCAGAGATCATGCAACGGATGCGACGGATAAAAATCATCGTTCAACGGTCGTGCCGGTAGCATCTCCACCGCCGGATTGTCGGCAATCAGCGCCACAACACCGCTTTCTACAATCCACTGCCGCAATTGCGCATCGCTGCCGTCCAGCCCGGCAAAGTGGCTGTTAAGGAAAGTCATATCTGGCTCGCCTTGCATCGACAGAATGGCCTCATCCATGCCGGTACGGAAACACACCAGATCGCCAGGGCGCACTTCAATACCGTCAGCCTGCAAAATCTGTTGCAGATGGGTATAGCCAAAGGCAAAACGCTCGGTGCCAAAGTGGCGCTTGATATCGATCATCACCGCACGTCCCTGAATACCGTGCTGCGCCATATTTTCGATGCCCAGCGCTTTGGCTCCCAGATGGCTACCGTGGTGGCAGCCACACCCGGCGCGGTAGTCGGTTTCGCCGACGATATCGACATTCGCTTTATAGCCGTTGTAGAACACCATCTCCGGCTCGCCGTTCGCGTTCACGTCAAACCATTGTCCCATATGTGCGAGGCTGTCCCACTGGGTGGAATATTGCAGCGCCAGCGTCACGGTGTCGTCGCAAATCACATCACTCAACTGTGGATTATCACGCGACAGCGGATAGGTCATATTGGCGTGTTCACCACGCCTTGTGGCGTTGAGCTGCGGCGGTGGACGACGTGGGTTCATCGCCGTGCCGCCCGGTAAATCGAGCGGCAAACTCAGGCAAAAGGTTTCTCCGGTCTGCACTTCCGCCACACCTTCCCGCACTTTTTGTGGCGTGAGTAGATTGAGGCGACCTAACTGGTCATCGGGGCCAAAATCACCCCAGGTGGAGTGGGGCGGGCGTTGTTTCCAACGGCTATTCATACTTCTCTCCTCAATGCGCCATTCGGCGCAGCGTTGTCGGCCACGCCCATCGGCTGCACGCGCGGCAGCCAGAAGGCATACACCAGCGCGCCGACCACACCGATGACGCCAGCGATTTCCAGCGGAATCACGAACGAATGGGTGAACTGCATGATCACACCGATCAGAATCGGTGAAATGATGCCAGCAAGGTTGGCCGCCATATTCTGGATACCCCCAATGGTGGCGACATTGGCGCGGTTGGGTGCCACGTCTGACGGCAGCGCCCACAAAGCCGCCGAAGCAAAGGTTGCGGCAAAGTTAGCAAAGCACAGCGCAGACAGCGCCAGACCTACCGTCGGGGAAAAGGCCGCCAGGCCGATAGTGGCGCTGCCAAGCATCCCACCGACCAGCGGGATTTTGCGCGCCACGCTGAGTGAATAACCTCGGCGTACCAACGAATCCGACAGCAAACCGCCACACCAGCCACCGACAATCGCGGCGATACCCGGCAGCATCCCCAGCAGGCCGAACTTCATCAGCGAAAGATGGAAGGTTTCCACCAGATAGGTTGGGAACCAGGTGAAGAAGAAATAGGAAACGAAGTTGATGCAGAAGAAACCCGCCATCATCGCCTGCACGGTGCGCTGTGCCAGCAACTGACGTACGCTCATCGGTTCGCCGTTTTGCGGGTCCTGATTGGCCTCAATAAACGCCACTTCCTCTGCGGAGACGGCCTTGTGTTCCCGCGGATCGCGATACCACAGATACCATGCCAGCGCCCAGACCACCGCCACCAGACCGGAGATGACAAAGGTCATACGCCAGCCAACCAGCGCAATCAAAAACGAGATGATCGGAATCGCCAGGGTGCCGCCAATTTTGCTGCCGTTGTTAAAGGTGGCGGCGGCGAAACTGCGTTCCTGGCGCGGGAACCAGCGTGTCACCGTCGAGGAACTGGCGGGATAGCTGGGGGCTTCGACCGCGCCGAGGACAAAACGGAAACCCACCAGCGCCGCGATGCTGCTGGCCAGGCCGCAGGCCGCCGTTGCCAGTCCCCAGCCGAGGCTACTGAGGGCAAAAGTGATGCGTGGGCCGAGTTTATCCACCAGCCAACCGCCTGGTAACTGGAACAGCACATAACTCCAGAAAAAGGCGGAGAGTAGCAACCCGCTGTCGGTGGGCGAGAAGTGTAACTCCTGGCTCATAAACGGGATGGCGACGCTCATTGCGGCGCGGTCGATGTAGTTGATGGCGATGCCGACAGACAGCACCGTCAGAATGATGAAACGAAATTTCCCTTTTCTTGCCGAAACAGCAGCAGATGCTCCATTGGAATTCAGCGACATCATCGCCTCCAATTGTTTTTTATAGTGAGTTGTAGGGAACGCCGCATCAGGACGATGCGGCGAGTCAGGGCGCTTACGCGCCGCTGGTCAGGGTTTGTGAATGATGAACCTGTTCTTCATCCACGATAGGTTCAACTTTGCCCATCAGGAACAGGTAGTTAAGGATGCCAATCACCACCAGCACGGCGGAGAACACCAGTGCCCAGGTGAAATGGCCGGTGGCACCCACGATAGCGCCGGTAATGATCGGGCCAACCGCGCCGCCCATATTGGACACGGTGTTCTGCAATCCGGCGACAATCGACACGCTGTTTTTCGGTGCCACGTCACCCGGCAACGCCCACACCTGGGAAGCTGCTACGGTGGTACCCGATTTGGCGATGCACAGCAGCAGCACCGTCATAAATACCGAGTCAGTGAAGGGCGCAAAACCGATACACAGCGCCATCACCAGGCCGATGGTCAGGAACAATTTGCGCGTCGCGGTCAGCGACAGGACTTTGTTGTGCACCATCCGGTCGGATGCCCAACCAGCCAGCACTTCAATCACCATGCCGCAAATCAACGGCAGTGCTGCCACCATCCCCATTTTCAGGAAGTCCATGCCTTTATCTTTCACCAGGTAGGTCGGCAGCCAGGTGATAAAGAAATAGGAGGTGTAGTTGATGGTGAAGAAGCCAATGCACATTGCCCAGATATTGCGATAGCGCAGCAGCTTGTACCACTTCATCGGCAGCACGCTTTTATCACCGTGCTTGTTAGCCTGGCCATCACGGATCAGGTGCACTTCATCGCGGCTGATCGACTTATGGTCTTCCGGGTTCTCGGCATAGATAAAGTACCAGGCAATTACCCAGAACAGACCGACCGCACCGATAGCGAGGAAGGTGATGCGCCAGTCAAACATGGCGATCATCCATACAATCAGCGGCATGGCGATGGCGCCACCAAATTTGGAGGCGCTGTCAAACAAACCAGAGACGGTGGCGCGTTCGCGGTCCGGGAACCAGCGGGCTGCGATCCCGGCGTTGCTCGGGTAGGCCGCCGCTTCACCGACACCCAGGGCCAGACGCAGCGCCAGCAGCGATTTAAAGCCCGTTGCCAGGCCCATTGCCATAGTGGCGATTGACCACCAGCCAACGGCAATTCCCAGCCCTTTTTTCTGGCCGAAACGGTCAGCAAACCAGCCTGCCGGAATTTGCAGCAGTGCGTACGACCAGAAAAACGCGGCCATGATTACGCCCATCATCTCTGGATTGATTTCCAGTTCTTTGATCAGATGCGGGGCAGCAGCAGAGAGTACAGTACGGTCAATATAGTTAATGGCGACAGCCAGCCACATCAGGCCAGCGATCCACCAGCGAATACGGGTCGAGCGTGAGGGTGTATTCATAATAATCACTCGATTCAGGGGGGCGGCCCTCAGGCCAGCCCGTTCATCACGTTAACCGGGCGTTCGCCCTGTTTAATGCACTGCACAATTTGCGTCACGCAACGTTCGCCGATGGCGCTGATCGCCCCGTCGGTATAGCCCGCAATATGTGAGGTCGGAATAAAGTTGCTCAGGGTGAACAGCGGATGTTCGGCCAGAGGTTCCTGCTCAAAGACATCCGCAGCCGCCCCGGCGATCACGTTGTCCTGCAACGCCTGGAATAGATCCTGTTCATTCACCACGCCACCGCGCGATACATTGATCAGGAATGCGCTTTTCTTCATCCGTTTGATACGTGCTGCATCAAACAGGTTGCGCGTTTCATTGGTCAGCGGGGTATGCAGGGTGATGAAGTCACTCGCTTCGGTCAGTTGATCCATGCTGACGAATTCGATGCCATGTTCCGCAGCGAATTTCTCATCCGGGTAGAAATCGAAGGCGACCACGCGCATGTTGAAGCCTTTGGCGCGCAGTGCGACCTGCTTACCAATGTTGCCCAGCCCAACGATGCCCAGCGTTTTGCCGTAAACGTCGGTGGCAAAAATACGCGGCCAGTTGCCGGCACGGGTTTCCACCGCCGCCTGGGTGACCTGACGGGCGCTGTTGAGGATCAAAGCAAAAGCGAAGTCAGCCACGGCATGCTTGTTGGCATCCGGCACGTTGGTCACGTAAATACCGCGTGCGCGGGTGGCTTCCAGATTGATGTTATCGACGCCTACGCCGTGCTTACAGACAATCTTCAGCTGTGGCGCTTTGCTCAATAGTTCTTCATTGACGTCGGTAAAGGCGACAATCATCGCCACGGTGTCGGGCAGATGCGGCTCCAGCGCGCTGAGCGGGGCATCGGCGGGCAGGGTGATCAGTTCAAAACCCTGCTGTTGCAACGTGGTGATTGGCGTTGCGTCATATTTAGCGAATGATGGTGAGGTACAGATGACTTTCATAACGCTTCCCGGTGTAAAAAGTGGAACAGGCAAGGGCAGCACACGCTGCCCTGACGGCCATTACTGCAAATACTGGTTCACGATCTGACGGATCTTCTGCTCTTCTTCGGCAGTGAAACGCACCGCATAGCGGCTGTCACCGACGTTATAACCGAGCAGAGAAACCGCCTTTTTCACCGCGGCCGGTGAGAAACCGACGCTGTATAGGTCGGTGCGTAAGCCGGTGACGTTTTCCTGTGCCAGGCGCGAACCTTCGATATCGCCGGCGTGGAAGCGTGCCCAGATGGCGTTGATCTCTTTCGGTGCCACGTTGGCAAGGCCGGAGATGCAGGCTGAGCAGCCATCAACAAAGCCCTGATGAATCAACGAGTCCGGGCCATTCAGCACGTCAAAATTATCGATACCTTTGGCGGCTTGCAGGAAACCGCTCAGGCTTTCGTAGCTGCCCGCGCTGTCCTTGATACCGATGATGTTGGGATGTGACGCCAGCGTGCGCACGGTTTCCGGTTGCAAGGTATTGCCGGTACGCGCCGGGATGTTGTAGAGGAACAGCGGCACGTTCAGCGCATCCGCCACCGTCTGGTAGTGGTAAATCAACTCATCCTGCTTCAACGGCACGAAGTACGGGGTGATCACCGATACCGCATCAACACCCAGTTTCTCAATCTGCTTACCGAGACGGATGGTTTCACGGGTGGAGATCTCGCCAATATGTGCCACTACAGGCGCGCTGCCGTTCACTTCATCCACGCAGGTTTCAGTGACCGCCAGTTTCTCCTGCTCATTCAGCACGAAGAATTCACCGTTGGTGCCGCCGCAGAAAATACCGTTACCGGCGCTCAGTTGACGCTTCACCTGCTCACGTTGTGTGGCAGGGTTAAAGGCACCGTCGCGGTCGAAGGTGGTGACAATGGCGGTCAGTACGCCCTGAATTTTGTTGCTCATGATTTCCTCGATAGTCCTTAGTGATTCAATGCCGGAAACAGCGTCAGGTAGACGTTTCGCACGTCATCGGCGCTCACTTTCATCGGTACATTCTTCATCAGGCGTTGCACGTCGAGCGCGGCTTCCACCAGATAGGGCAGGTGATCCGGGCCGATACCCAGCTCTTCCAGGCTGGCTGGCAGTTTCAGGCGCTGTACCAGCGTGGCGAAGTACTCAACCAGCGCGTGCGATTTCGCTTCTTCATCCAGAGTCTGGTCGGCGTCAGGCAGCAGGTCATAAGCCTGAGCAAATTTACTCACTGCTGCCGGGCGGACGAAACGCATACAGGGTGCCAACAGGATGGCGTTCGCCACGCCGTGCGGAATGTGATATTTGCCGCCCAGCGGATAAGACATCGCGTGCACCAGATGCGTACCGGCGTGGGCAATCGATGCGCCGCCGTAATATGACGCCCACAGCATATTCAGACGCGCTTCAAGATTACCCGGCTCGGCAACGGCGGTTTCCAGGCTGGCAAACAGCTTTTTCATGCCAATCATCGCGTAGTTATCACTCACCGGGTTGGCGACCGTGGCGGTGAAGCACTCAATCAGGTGGCACAGCGCATCAATGCCGGTAGAAGAGGCGATGTGTGGTGGCATGCTGGTGGTCAGCTCCGGCACCAGCGCGACATAGTCCGGCAGCATCACCGGAGTAATAATGCCAACTTTGGTTTCTTTCTCCGGGATCGCCAGGATGGCGTTCGGCGTGGCTTCTGAACCGGTGCCTGCGGTGGTCGGGATCAGCAGCGAAGTGGTGCGGGTCAGCGGTTTTTCCCCGGCCAGCAGGGCCTCAAGGGTAGGCGCGCCTTTCACGCACAGAATAGAGAGCAGTTTGGCAACGTCCAGTACGCTACCGCCGCCTACGCCAATCACCAGATCGACATCGGTCGTCGGCAGGGCAGCAACAATCGCCGCCACATCATGCTGGCTGGGTTCTGGCGGCACGCTGTTGACCACACTGAGGCTGGCAATGTGCTGCTTCAGTTGGGCAATCAACGTCTGGACTGCCGGGATGCCCTCTATATTCTTATCAGTGACCAGCAGCGCTTTCTGCCGACCTTTCAGCAGGTAGCTGAGGTCATTGAGTGCCTGATAGCCGCTAATCACGGTGCTGTTGATATTCATTTCGTACCCTTTTCCCGATGTTATCGCGCTGATTGATTGGTTTTGCTCATCAGTCTGCGATATCTGTCACTAACTGTGCCTGAATTTATAGGGCATATTGATTTCAATTAATTTGATCTTGCTCACATATAATCAATCGTGATTGAATATAATCAATCTCAACACGGCAAGCTGCCCGTTACAGGAGAGAGGATGCGTTCACAACCTTGGAAAACGCCGGTTCTGGTGATTGCCGATGATTTTACCGGCGCTAACGATGCCGGAAGCGGTCTGGCCCGGGCAGGGGCGCGCGTGCATGTGCTGTTTAATAGCGATACGCCGCATGATGCCAATGCCGCCGATGTACTGGTGATTAGCACCGACAGCCGGGCAGTCAGTGCCACCGAGGCCGCGCAACGCACTGAACGCGCGGTACAGCAGCATCAGGCGATTGCGCAGGATGGCTGGTTGTTTAAGAAGATGGATTCCACGTTACGTGGCAACCCCGGTGCGGAAATCGCCGCAGCGATGGCGGCCAGTGGCAAAGCGCTGGCGCTGGTCGTGCCTGCGGTACCAAAGCTGGGGCGCACCACGCGAGGGGGCGAGGTGTGGATCAATCAGCAGCGCCTGACTGACACCGAATTTGCCAGCGACCCGAAAACGCCCGTTACCAGCAGCAATGTGCTGACGCGCTTGCAGATGCAGAGCGATTTGCCAGGTGAAGTGATCAACATCGACACGCTACGCAGCGGCAAGCTGGCGCAGGTGCTGGCAGGGAAGCAGGGGCTGGTGGTGATTGATATTGAGCAGGACGCCGATTTACGCGTTTTGATGCAGGCGGCAGCCGCGCTGTCAACGCGTCCACTGTTGGCCGGGGCATCTGGTCTGGGTGACGCGCTGGGTGAGTATCTGGCAGGCCGGGAGGCGCGGCCGGTGCTGGCGGTGGTGGGCTCGATGAGCGCCATTGCCCAACAGCAGATTGATCGTCTCAATAGCCAGCGGGCGATTCGCATTATCGATATTGATATCCGTCAGTTGTTTGCCCAGCCAGCATGGCCGCAGGCCAGCAACTGGCAGCAGGCGATGGAGCAGGCATTGCGCATGGGTGAACACTGCGTGGTGCGCACCACTCAACATGCCGCACAGCGTCATGAGATTGACAGGCTGTGCCAGCAGCAACAGGTTTCCCGCCAGCAACTGGGCGAGCGTATCTGCCAGTTTTTGGCCCAACTGACCGAAGCGGTGTGCCGCAACGTCCAGCCTGCCGGGCTGTATCTCTCCGGTGGGGATGTGGCGATTGCTGTGGCACAGGCGCTGGGGGCCAGCGGTTTTCAAATTCAGGGTCTGGTGGCGGGCTGTGTGCCGCACGGGGTTCTGCTTAATAGTGATTTACACCTGCCGGTGATGACCAAAGCGGGTGGCTTTGGCGACGAAAACACCCTGGTAGAAGCCATTCGTTTTATTGAGGAGATGTCGAGTGAATAAAATTATTGCGGTGACCATGGGCGATCCGGCGGGCATCAGCCCGGAGATCATCATTAAAGCGCTGGCGGAAGGCGAGCTGGCCGGTGTGCCGGCGGTGGTGGTGGGCTGTGCCGCAACGCTGCGTCGGGTGATGGGATTGAACATTACGCCGCAGGCTGAGCTGCGCGTGCTGGACCAGGTAAAAGACGCGCATTTTGCGCCGGGTATCATCAACGTGATTGACGAGCCGCTGGCGAACCCGGAAGCGCTGCAACCCGGTGTGGTGCAGAAAGAAGCGGGCGATCTGGCATGGCGCTGCGTGAAACGTGCCACCGAACTGGCTCTGGCTGGGGAAGTGCAGGCGATTGCGACTGCGCCGCTGAACAAAGAAGCCCTGCATTCGGCGGGTCATATCTATCCCGGCCACACCGAACTGCTGGCGCAACTGACCAACACCAAAGATTACGCGATGGTGCTGTACACCGATCATCTGAAGGTGATTCACGTCACGACGCATATCGCGCTGCGTAAATTCCTCGACACCCTCAATCGTCCGCGTATTGAGACGGTGATCGGCATGGCAGATACTTTCCTGCGCCGCGTCGGATTCGACAAACCGCGTATTGCGGTTGCCGGGGTTAACCCGCATGCCGGTGAGAACGGTTTGTTTGGTGATGAAGAGATCACCACCGTGGCACCGGCCATTAAAGCGATGAAGGAAAAAGGCATCGATGTTTATGGCCCGTGCCCGCCGGATACGGTATTCCTGCAATGCCAGCAAGGCCAGTATGATATGGTGGTGGCGATGTACCACGATCAGGGGCATATCCCGCTGAAATTGCTTGGTTTTTATGATGGCGTCAATATTACAGCCGGTTTGCCGTTTATCCGTACTTCTGCGGACCACGGCACCGCCTTTGATATCGCCTGGACAGGTAAGGCGAACTCTGCGAGCATGGCGATCTCCATCAAACTCGCGATGCAACTTGCATAGGGAAATATGAAGGGACAAAGTCGCCTCGACCAGATTATGGACTATCTGAAAAGCCATAATCTGGTTACTGTTGAACAGCTGGTGAGCGCTATTTCTGCCTCACCGGCCACTATTCGCCGCGATCTGATCAAGCTGGATAAAGAAGGCGTGATTAGCCGTAGTCACGGCGGCGTTACCCTTAATCGCTTTATCCCCGCCCAGCCAACCACTCTGGAAAAGATGCAGCGTAACCTGGCGGAAAAACAGGCGATCGCTCATTTTGCAGCCGGTTTTGTACAGTCCGGAGATGCGGTGGTACTGGATGCTGGCACCACCATGCTGGAGCTGGCGCGTCAATTGACCCATTTACCGCTGCGGGTGATCACTGCCGACCTGCACATCGCGCTGTTTTTGTCTGAATTTAAACAGATTGAAGTCACCATCATTGGCGGGCGGATCGATGATTCCAGCCAGTCATGCATCGGTGAACATGGTCGCCGCCTGCTGCGTAGCATCAACCCGGATGTGGCCTTTGTCAGCTGTAACTCGTGGAGTATCGAACGCGGCATTACCACGCCAACCGAAGAGAAGGCCGGGCTGAAGATGGATTTGCTGGCGAATGCGCGTCGCCGGATTCTGCTGGCCGACAGCAGCAAATACGGTTCATGGTCACTGTTCTGTGCTGCGCCGATTGAGAGTCTGACCGATATCGTGACCGATGCGCGCCTGGATGACGAAGTGTGTCGCAATCTACGGGAACGTGGAATTGCGCTGCAACTGACGGAATAAGGGCGAAAACCCCGTAGCGGCGCGATAAATCGCGCCGCTACGCGATCAATTACGATTTAACACCCACCGACGGAATATTGCGGCCATAGTAGATCTCCCGCATCTCTTTCCACAGCAAGCCGGTAATGCGCTGGTGTTCTTCCGGGCTAAGATCTTCCGGTTTGGTGTTGAACAGGTAATGCTTCAGATCGAACTCTTTCAGCAACATTTTGGTGTGAAAGATATTTTCCTGATAAACGTTCACATCCAGCATGTCATACATCGACTTCATATCATCCGACATAAAGTTCTGAATCGAGTTAATTGCATGGTCGATAAAGTGCTTCACGCCATTCACATCACGGGTAAAACCGCGCACGCGATAGTCAATGGTGACGATGTCAGATTCCAACTGGTGAATCAGGTAATTCAACGCTTTCAACGGTGAAATCACGCCGCAGGTTGAGACTTCAATATCGGCGCGGAAGGTGCATAATCCGCCTTCCGGGTGGCTCTCCGGATAGGTATGCACGCAAATATGGCTTTTATCGAGGTGCGCGACGACGGAGTTGGGCAGCGGGCCGGGATGTTCTGAGTTATCGATGTCTTTCGGATCGATCGGCTCCTCGCTGACCAGAATGGTCACGCTTGCTCCCTGTGGTTCATAGTCCTGGCGTGCGATGTTGAGCACGTTGGCACCGATGATCGAGCAGGTCTCCGTCAGAATTTCCGTCAGACGGTTGGCGTTGTATTGCTCATCAATATAGGCGATGTAACCATCACGCTCGGCTTCAGTATTTGCATAGCAAATATCGTAAATACAAAAACTCAGGCTCTTTGTCAGGTTATTGAAGCCATGTAGTTTTAGCTTTTGCAATTTCGTTCACCCCCTTATAAATATCCGGTCAGCGCACGTCTGACAGGGCATTCAGCAGATATTGCGGCAGGGCAAAGCTGCCAGTGTGGATTGCCGGATTGTAGTAACGGCAGTGCAGGCCAGCGGCCGCAAAACGCGACTGCAAGGTGGCGCTATCAAGTTGACGTAGCGCCGGATTGTCGCTAGCCCAGGCAAAGGTCATGATGCCACCGTAATAGGTCGGAATCGCTGCCTGGTAAAAGCTGACATCGGAAAAGTAGTGGCTGAGTTTGCGATGGCTGTTAATCGCCTCGTCTTGCTGTAAAAAGCAGACGCCGTTCTGTGCGACAAAAATACCGCCCGGGTTGAGGGCGTTTTTGCAGCCGGCATAGAATTCTGAGGTGAACAGGCTCTCTCCCGGACCGATCGGGTCGGTGCAGTCAGAGATGATCACATCGAATTTCTCCGGCGTCTGGTTGACGAAATTGACGCCATCATCAATCACCAGCTGCAAACGCGCATCGTCATAGGCACCCGCGCTGTGGTTGGGCAGATACTGTTTGCAGAAGTTCACCACCCCGGCATCGATCTCCACCATAGTGATCTGTTCAATACTGGCATGGCGTGATACTTCGCGCAGCATGGCACCGTCGCCACCGCCGATAATCAGCACACGCTTTGCCGCCCCGTGCGCCAGAATCGGCACATGGGTCATCATTTCATGATAGATAAATTCATCGCGCTCGGTGGTTTGTACCACGCCATCCAGCGCCATAACGCGACCGAAAGCCGCATTTTCAAAGATGACTAAATCCTGGTGCGCAGTTTTCTCGCGGTAAAGTTCCTTATCCACCGTGAAATACTGTCCGAAACCGGCATGAAGGGTTTCATACCACATTTCATTTTGGGCCATGATTGAGGCTCTCCTGTGATGACATCGCCATGAAAATGGGCGGCAAATCATAGCGAATTATGACCGTGGTTGCACGGTCAAATGTTCAGCAGCAGAGCGGGGCGGCGGGTTATTTCACGTAGGCGAGCAGGCTTAGCGAGTCGCGTGCCAGTGACTTACATTTTTTGTCATTGGTGATGGCGATGCCGCTCAAATCTTTGTAGCTGTCTTCGCCGAGCGCTTTCATGTTGAAGGTACTGTAGTTGCTCAGATCCCAGCGGTTTTGCTGGGCGAAGAACACCAGTGCTTTGCGAATCTGCGCATCGGGTAAGTCCTGATAGCCGCAATCATTCTTCAGATAAACAAATACTGCGGTGAGATCAGCCAGATCTTCCGCTTCGGATTCGCTCAGGGCAAAGCTGGTGGAGGAGAAGCCAAGGAGTCCCGCCAGCAGCAGGATCTTGATGCTTTTCGTCATAATCATTCTCAACAAGGGACAATAAACTGACGTTAGCACAGATACTGGCAGGATTCCGATAAATTTGCCGTCGTGCCGCACATCGCAATTTTTTCGCTGCATTATACAGCAGGGCTTGACCCTCCCGCAGGGGCAAGGTTTACGCTGAGGTCTTATGCACAATAAGGATATGAATATGCAACGTCGTCATTTTCTGAAGCTGACTGCTGCTCTCAGCGCGGCAGGTGCCCTGCCCCTGTGGAGCCGCTCATTGATGGCTGCCACGCGCCCTTTATTGCCGATCCCCGCTCTGCTGGAAGCGGATGCGCACGGCACCTATAACCTTATCGCTCAGGCAGGCACCAGCCAGTGGAACGGCAAAGCGGTACCGACCTGGGGCTACAACGGTAGCCTGCTCGGCCCCGCCATTGCCTTGCAGCGCGGTAAACCGGTGAACGTCAATATCCATAACCGTCTGCCGGAAGCGACGACCGTCCACTGGCACGGGCTGGAAGTACCCGGTGCGGTGGATGGGGGGCCTCAGGCGGTCATCGCGCCCGGAGCAACCCGGCAGGTGAGTTTTACCCCGGATCAACCCGCAGCGACCTGCTGGTTTCATCCCCACCAGCATGGCAAAACCGGCCATCAGGTCGCTCAGGGGCTGGCTGGACTGGTGCTGCTTCAGGATGACGCATCCGGCAAATTGCGCCTGCCCATCCAGTGGGGCGTTGACGATGTCCCCCTGATTTTCCAGGACAAGCAGCTAACGAAAGATGGCAGCCGCATCGAATATCAACTGGATATTATGCGCGCGGCAGTGGGTTGGTTCGGCGATATGATGCTGACCAACGGCGCGCAATATCCACAACATGCGGTGCCTCGCGGCTGGTTGCGCCTGCGTCTGTTGAATGGATGTAACGCCCGTTCACTGCATATCGCCACCAGCGATAAACGTCCGTTATATGTGATTGGCAGCGACGGTGGTTTGCTGGCGGAACCGGTGAAGGTGGAGAGCCTGCCGCTACTGCCAGGCGAACGTTTTGAAGTGATGGTCGATACTTCCGACGGCAACGCCTTTGATATGGTGACGCTGCCAGTGACACAGATGGGTATGATGCTGGCCCCGTTCGATCAGCCACTGCCGTTGGTGAATATCCTGCCGCTGCGTGTCATGGCGAGCGGCGCGTTGCCGGATAAGCTGGTGGATCTGCCGCCAGTACCCGCGACCGAGGGGCTGCAAACCCGTTGGTTGCAACTGATGATGGACCCGCAGCTCGACAGCCAGGGGATGCAGGCGTTGATGGATCGCTACGGGGCAAAAGCGATGGGTAATCATCACGGCATGGCCATGCCAGCCGACAAAAAGCCGATGGACATGAAGATGGACATGGGCGGCATGCAGATGGATCACGGCAACATGGCGATGGATCACAGCGGTCATGCTAAGGCTGCGCCGGGTTACGATTTTCATAATGGGAACAAAATCAATGGCGTTGCCTTTGATATGGCGAAGCCGATGTTCGGTGCGAAACTTGGCAGCATGGAGAAATGGACCATCTCCGGCGAAGGCGACAGCATGCTGCACCCGTTCCATATCCACGGCACCCAGTTCCGTATTCTGTCAGAAAATGGCAAGCCGCCGGCTCCACACCGCCAGGGCTGGAAAGATATGGTCAGCGTCGATGGCTGGCGCAGTGAGGTGTTGGTGCGCTTCAACTATGTCGCCAGCGCTGAACATGCCTACATGGCGCACTGTCACCTGCTGGAACATGAAGACACCGGCATGATGCTGGGCTTTACCGTGACTTAACTGGCTAACGCCTGCCGGATATCTTCAATTAAATCATCGGCATGTTCGATGCCGATGGATAATCGCACGGTGGCGTCAGTGATACCAATACGCTGACGTACTTCGGCGGCGACACCAGAATGGGTGGTGCTGGCCGGATGGCTGGCGAGTGATTCGGTGCCGCCGAGGCTCACCGCCAGTTTGAACAACTTCAGGGCGTTGAGGAAACGGAAAGCGGCAGGCTGACCGCCGCGAATATCAAAAGAGAAGGTGGAACCTGCGCCAAAGCACTGACGACGATAGGTTTCCCCGGCGCTGCTGTTTTTATCGAGGAAGGGGAGCCAGTACAACTTCTCCACCTGCGGTTGATCGCGCAGAAACGCCGCCACTAACGCTGCGTTGTGCGCGGCTTTCTCCATCCGCAACGACAATGTTTCCAGCGAACGGCCAATCATCCAACTGGAATGAGGATCAAGCTGGGTACCAATGGCGCTGCGCAGCGACCGTACCTGATCAATCAACGCTTTTCTACCCAGTACCGCACCGGCAATCAGGTCAGAGTGGCCGCCGACATATTTGGTCAGGGAATAGAGCGACAGGTCAGCACCCTGTTCCAGCGGGCGCTGAAAAATCGGGCCGAGCAGGGTGTTATCACAGGCAATAATCGGGCGGGAACCCTGGTGCTGAGCAATCACCTCGGCGACTTCCACCATCAATTCAATATCCACCAGACTGTTGGTGGGGTTGGCGGGGGTTTCAATCAAAATCAACGCCACGCGTCCACGTTGCCAGGCCAGTTTAGCGGCTTCGTGAACTTTCTCTTCATCGGTGCCATCGCTGAAACCAACGGCTTTAATTTCGAGATTATGGAGCGTCTTGCTGAGCAGGGTTTCGGTGCCGCCGTACAGCGGCTGTGAATGCAAAATCACCTCACCTGGCCGGGCAAAGGTCAGCAAGGTGGTGGCAATCGCCGCCATGCCGGAAGAGAACAGGGCGGCGCGTTCTGCCCCTTCGTAAATTGCCAGCCGATCTTCAACAATTTCGCTATTGGGATGATTAAAGCGTGAATAGACCAGGCCGCCGCTTTGGCCCTCGGGCGGTTCCCGGCGACCGGCGACGAAATCAAAAAAATCCTTCCCTTCTTCGGCGCTGTTAAACACAAAGGTGGAGGTGAGGAATACCGGCGGCTTAACTGCCCCTTCCGACAGGCGTGGATCGTAACCGTAATTCAGCATTTGTGTTTCGGGATGGAGCGAAGAGGTATCAGGCGGCGATTTTTTGCTGGATGAAGAGGTCATAACGTCTCCGGTTGGCTGGGTGCTTTTTATACAGTTAACGTCAGAGCAATATTTTTCGCCACGGTAACGTTTGCGTTGTGTGCGCGGCGTCAGCGCTTAATTGGACTATGATAGACTGCGTGGCTTTCTTAAGACACCTAACCGGGCTGAATGCAATGAAACACACCGTCGACGTGATGATCTCTGAGCAGGAGATCGCAACCCGTATTGCCGAGCTGGGCAAACAGATTAGCGACCATTACCGTAACAGCGGCCGTGAAATGGTGCTGGTCGGGCTGTTACGCGGTTCCTTTATGTTTATGGCCGATCTGTGCCGCACCATTGAGGTGCCGCACGAAGTCGACTTTATGACCGCCTCCAGCTACGGCAGCGGCATGTCCAGTACCCGTGATGTGAAGATCCTGAAAGATCTTGACGAAGATATTCGCGGTAAAGACGTGCTGATCGTCGAAGACATCATCGATTCCGGCAACACCCTGAGCAAAGTGCGCGAGATCCTGCGTCTGCGTGAGCCGCACTCGCTGGCGATCTGTACCCTGCTGGACAAGCCGGAACGTCGTGAAGTGGATGTCACCGTTGAATATGTTGGCTTCGCCATCCCGGACGAATTTGTGGTGGGTTTTGGTATCGACTACGCCCAGCGCTATCGTCATCTGCCGTACATCGGCAAAGTGGTGCTGCTCGACGAGTAACCGCACAATCTTCCAAGGCTAACCTTTCCCGCCTGCGATAAGATGCGCAGCCCGTCGGCCAGTGGCTGACGGGTGGCGCTGCACGCGTTTCCCCCGCGCTGCGCTGAGTGGTAACATAATCTCTGCTAAACTCCTTTAAATTCACGACTTTTATCACCTGGTCACTCATTTCTGATTACAACAAGGTATGGATTCGCAATGACTTATGCACTGGAACTTTCCGGGCTGACCAAGACCTATCCCGGCGGCGTACAGGCGCTGAAAGGGATCGATCTCAGCGTGGAAGCAGGTGATTTTTATGCCTTACTGGGGCCGAACGGTGCCGGTAAGTCCACTACCATCGGCATTATCAGCTCGCTGGTGAATAAATCTGGCGGCAGCGTGCGGGTGTTCGGCTATGACCTGGAAAAGGATGTGGTCAATGCCAAGCGCCAGCTGGGACTGGTGCCGCAGGAATTTAACTTCAACCCGTTTGAAACCGTATTACAGATTGTGGTTAATCAGGCCGGTTATTACGGTGTGGAACGTCGTGAAGCGAATATCCGCGCCGAAAAATACCTGAAACAACTCGATCTGTGGGGCAAGCGCAACGAACGTGCGCGTATGTTGTCTGGCGGGATGAAACGCCGCCTGATGATTGCCCGCGCGCTGATGCACGAACCCAAGCTGCTGATCCTCGATGAGCCAACCGCGGGTGTCGATATCGAACTGCGTCGCTCCATGTGGGTGTTCCTGAAGGAGCTGAATGCGCAGGGCACCACCATCATTCTGACCACCCATTACCTGGAAGAGGCGGAAATGCTGTGCCGTAATATCGGCATTATCCAGAGCGGTGAGCTGGTGGAAAACACCTCGATGAAAGGTTTGCTCTCTAAGCTGCAATCCGAAACCTTTATCCTCGATTTAGCGCCGCGCAGTCCGCTGCCGAAGTTGGAAGGTTTCCAGTATCGTCTCGTCGATACCTCGACGCTGGAAGTTGAGGTGATGCGTGAGCAGGGGCTGAACAGCGTTTTCAGTCAGCTCAGCGCGCAGGGTGTTCAGGTATTGAGTATGCGAAACAAAGCTAACCGCCTTGAGGAGCTGTTTGTCAGCCTGGTGCAGGGAAAAACAGGAGCCAAAGCATGACGCATTTATATTGGGTGGCGCTCAAGAGCATCTGGACCAAAGAGATCAACCGTTTTGCCCGCATCTGGATTCAGACGCTGGTGCCACCGGTGATCACCATGACGCTGTATTTCATCATCTTCGGCAACCTGATTGGATCGCGCATCGGTGATATGCATGGTTTTAGTTACATGCAATTTATCGTGCCGGGTCTGATCATGATGGCGGTAATCACCAACGCCTACGCTAACGTGGCCTCCTCGTTTTTCAGCGCCAAGTTTCAGCGCAACATTGAAGAACTGCTGGTGGCACCGGTGCCGACGCACATTATCATCGCCGGGTATGTCGGTGGTGGTGTGGCGCGTGGTGTCTGTGTCGGGATCCTGGTGACAGCGATATCGTTGTTCTTCGTGCCTTTCCAGGTCTATTCGTGGACGATGGTGGCGGTTACGCTGCTGCTGACGGCGATTCTGTTCTCGCTGGCCGGTTTGCTGAACGCGGTATTTGCCCGCACCTTTGACGATATCAGCCTGATTCCGACCTTCGTGTTGACGCCGTTGACCTATCTTGGAGGGGTGTTCTATTCGCTGGCGCTGCTGCCGCCATTCTGGCAGGCGGTGTCTAAGCTGAATCCGATCGTGTATATGATCAGTGGCTTCCGCTACGGTTTCCTCGGCATCCATGATGTACCGCTGGAGCTGACCCTGTCAGTGCTGGTGGCGTTTATCGTGGTGTTTTACGCGCTGGTGTATGTATTGATACAGCGTGGGCGGGGACTGCGAAGCTAAGGCAGAACTGTGACGTAGCGGCGCGATTTATCGCGCGATTTTTTCCGGCAGCCCGCGCGGAATCGCACGATAAATCGCGCCGCTACAATGCTATCAGGCGACCTGCACCGGCAGCGCTTTTGCGATGCGCTTCATCTCGTTATCGCCCTCAAAGTAGGCCACTTTGGGCTGCCAGCTACGGGCAACTTCATCTTCCACCTGCACATAAGAACAGATGATCATGATGTCGCCTTCACAGGCGCAGCGTGCGGCAGCACCGTTGACGGAGATAATCTTTGAGCCACGCTCAGCGGCAATGGCGTAGGTGGAAAAACGCTGGCCGTTGGTGACGTTGTAGATGTCGATGGCTTCATATTGCAGAATGCCAGAGGCATCCAGAAAGTCCTGGTCAATGGCGCAGGAACCTTCGTAATTCAAGTCTGCCTGGGTCACTTTGACGCGATGCAGCTTGCCCTGTAATACGGTACGAATCATAGCGGTATAACCTTATAAAAATGATCCCTTACTGGGTCAGATCCACTTGCTGATTATCAATCAGACGGGCGTTGCCCAGCCAGGCAGCCATCAGAATCACGGCTCGTTGGCTATCGACGGTCAGCGGCTGGAGCGTTTCGGCATCGCAAATCGCCAGACCATCCGGGCGGAAACCTTTCTCACGCAGCGCCTGTTCGGCAGTCTCGATAATCTCTTCGACATGGCGCTCGCCATTGCTGAGACGCTCGGCCATAGCGTTCATCACCTGGCTTAAACCGGGTGCCAGTTTACGCTCATCGGCGGTGAGATAACCATTGCGCGAACTGAGCGCCAGGCCATCTTTGGCACGTACCGTTGGCACACCGACAATCTCGATGTCGAAGCCCATATCCGCCACCATTTTGCGGATGATAGCCAATTGCTGAAAATCCTTTTCACCGAAACAGGCGATATTGGGTTGCACCAGGTTGAACAGCTTGCTGACGATGGTGGAGACGCCACGGAAGTGGCCCGGACGGCTGGCGCCTTCCAGCAGCGATGACAGTCCCGGCACTTCAACAAAGGTTTGGGTGTCCAGGCCTTTGGGATAGACATCAGCCGGTGCGGGAGCGAACACCAGGTCCACGCTGTGGCGATTCAGTTTTTCGCAGTCGTCCTGCAAAGTACGCGGGTAGCGCGCCAGATCGTCGGGACGATCGAATTGCATCGGGTTCACAAAAATCGACACCACCACGATATCGGCGCGCTCGCGCGCAGCATCGACCAGCGTTAAGTGTCCGTCGTGCAGGTTGCCCATGGTAGGCACCAGCGCGATACGTTTGCCTTCCTGCCGCCAGCGACGAATCTCGCGACGCAGCATCGGCAGTGTTTCAATGATCAGCACTGCACATCTCCTGATTTACTGGAAACTGTGTTCGGCGGCCGGATAGCTGCCCGCCTCAACTTCGGCAATATAGTGGCGAATCGCCGCGCGAATGTCGCCGGTTTCTGCGAGGAAATTTTTGGCAAACTTCGGGATATGGCCGCCGGTAATGCCAAAGGCATCGTGCATCACCAGAATTTGTCCATCGGTGACATTGCCTGCGCCGATACCGATAACCGGAATCGCCAGCGCTTTGGTGACGCGTTCTGCCAGCGCCACCGGCACGCATTCCAGCACCAGTAACTGCGCACCTGCCGCTTCCAGCGCCAGCGCATCTGCCAGCAGACGTTCTGCACCCGCTTCGTCGCGGCCCTGAACTTTATAACCGCCGAAGATGTTCACCGACTGCGGCGTTAAGCCAAGATGACCACATACCGGCACCGCGCGCTCGGTCAGCATCTGCACGGTTTCTGCCAGCCAGGCACCGCCTTCCAGTTTGACCATGTTGGCCCCGGCACGCATCAACTGTGCCGCGTTGTCGAAGGTCTGTGCGGGCGTGGCATAACTCATAAACGGCAGGTCAGCCATCACCAGCGCCTGTGGCGCACCACGACGCACTGCGGCGGTATGATAAGCGATATCGGCGACCGTCACCGGCAGGGTCGATTCATGGCCCTGTACCGTCATGCCGAGCGAATCACCAATCAGCAGCACCTGAATACCTTCGTCGGCAAACAGGCGGGCAAAACTGAAGTCATAGGCCGTCAGCGTGGCAAACTTGCGGCCACTGGCTTTCCACTGGCGCAAATGGGAGATGGTTGTGGGTTTCATCGCACTCTCTCAGTATTTTCTGATGGGCGCAGTGTAAAGGATTGGCGGTGCAGGTGATATGACTGGCGTGCGATTTTACCAGAAACGAATCGCGCTTTGGTCGAGCGCTGCCAGCACAGGAGCGAGTGGGGTGCCGTCGGGCAACGTCAACTGAGGGGCGATCTCCAGCAGCGGCAGCAGCATAAACGCGCGGTTGTGCATGTCATAATGCGGCACCGTCAGGCGTGGCGTGTTAATCACCGCATCGCCAAACAGCAGGATATCCAGATCGAGGGTGCGGGGTCCCCAACGCTCGGCTTTGCGCACCCGGCCATGTTCCAGCTCAATGCGCTGGGTATGGTCGAGCAAGGTTTCTGCGGGCAAATCTGTCTCCAGCGCCACCACCGCGTTGAGGTAATCCGGTTGATCCGGTGGGCCGTAAGGCGGGGTGCGGTACAGCGACGACGTAGCAACGCGGGTGGTGTGCGGCAGTGCATCCAGCGCTGCCAGCGCTGCATCAACCTGATGCAGCGGGTCGGCGAGGTTACTGCCTAAAGCGAGATAGACGCGGGTCATGGCGCGCTGTTGCTGCGTGGGGCAGCAGGACGGCGACGAGGACGACGTGGTTTACGGCGTGGTGCCGGATCGTCGCCCAGCGTATTCAGCATGGTTTTCTGCGTCGTCGGGGCGGCGGCCTGGAATTCCCCCCACCACTGCGTCAGACGTTGCAGCTCCGGGTTGTTTTCCACTTCGGCACGCAGCGCCAGCAGGTCATAGGCCGCGCGGAACTTAGGATGTTCCATCAGCTTCCACGCACGTTTGCCGTGGCGACGCGACATCCGCAGTTGTAACTGCCAGATATCACGAATCAGCGTGGTGATGCGCTTCGGAATCGCCAGCGCGCGGCAGGCTTCATCCAGCGTTTCGTTCATCGCCAGAGCAAAGGCATCGTAATAGGTCAGGCCGCTTTCCTGGGCGATTTGTTCGGCAGATTCCAGCTGCGGATACCAGAACATCGCGGCAAACAGGAACGCCGGATTGACGCGCATATCATTCTGTAGGCGGGTATCGGTGTTTTTCAGCACCTGTGCCAGCATGCGCTCCATCGGGCTGTCGCTGTGTTCGGTGAAGCCACGCGTCAACGTCGGGAACAACGGCTGGAACAGTTGATACTCACGCATCATCTGATAGGTGCGGTAGCCATAACCGGCTTGCAGCAGCTTGAGCGACTCTTCGAACAGGCGTGCGGGCGGAATGTCATGCAGCAGGGTGGCAAGACGCGGAATCGGCTCGGCAGTCTCCGGCGCAATACGCATATCCAGCTTGGCGGCAAAACGCACCACGCGCAGCATACGCACCGGGTCTTCGCGATAGCGCGTTTCCGGATCGCCAATCAGGCGAATGATGCCTTGCTGCAAATCCTGCAAACCGCCGACATAATCGCGCACCGTAAAATCGGCCACGCTGTAGTACAGGCTGTTGATGGTGAGGTCACGACGCTGGGCATCATCTTCGATGCTGCCGAAGATGTTATCGCGCAGCAGCATACCGTTTTGCCCGCGCTGTGAGCTGTTGCGATCTTCTTCGCCTTCATCCATCTGATGATGGCCACGGAAGGTGGCAACTTCGATCACTTCCGGCCCGAACATGACATGGGCCAGGCGGAAACGGCGTCCCACCAGACGGCAGTTGCGGAACAATTTGCGCATCTGCTCCGGGGTCGCGTTAGTGGTGACATCGAAATCTTTTGGTTTCTTACCCAACAGTAAATCGCGCACACCGCCGCCTACCAGGTAGGCTTCGTAACCGGCTTTGTTCAGGCGATAGAGCACTTTGAGGGCATTTTCGCTGATATCTTTGCGTGAGATGTTGTGGCTTTCACGGGGAATGACGGTCATCAGACTTTCGGTTTCCACCTCTTCAGGCACCTCCTCGTCACGCTTGAGGACTCTCCGGCAAAAATTAGCGACTCGGGTAAAAATGGGACACCTCGACAGTGACATTAATGGTGTTGGTAAAATCAGCGGCTAATCATAGCTTGTTGCGAACCATTTGAGAATGGCGTTGTCGTTTCATCCGGCTTCAGGGCGTTTTCCTGTGGGATCAGACGGATATTCCACCGGGCGACCGCCTGTTTTAACAGGGTTTCCAGCGATTCATCCTGCCATCCTTCTGATACCGGTTGACCCAAAAAGTTTAACGCCTGAACCAGCAACGGTCGCGCATCGCCCGCGGGCAGCGCGGGGGCATGGTTCTGCTTGGACAGTTTGTTACCATCGGTATTCACCGCCAGCGGCAAATGCAGATACGCAGGGACTGGCCAGCCAAACTGTTGATACAGGGCCACCTGGCGCACCGTTGGTTCAATCAAATCCGCGCCGCGAACAATCTCGCTGACACCCTGAAAATGGTCATCTACCACCACCGCCAGGTTATAGGCAAACAGGCCATCACGGCGATGAATAATAAAATCTTCCTCTGCCAGCCGGGTATCCGCAACCAGATGACCGCGCAGACGATCGTCAAAGCCATACACCGGCGTATGCTGGCGCAGGCGTAGCGCGGCATGGTGTGATCCGAGCTGCAAATCGCGGCAGTGGCCGTCATAAAAACCGCCCAACTGCTGAATACGGCTGCGCGTACAGGTGCAAAAATAGCTCTGGCGCTGCTCGCGTAGCCAGTTTAAGGCTTCACGGTATGCCTCATGGCGCTGCGACTGCCACAACACTTCGCCATCCCAATGCAATCCATACTGCTCCAGCTGCTGCAAAATGCGGCTGGCGGCACCGGGCACTTCACGCGGTGGATCGATATCTTCGATACGCACCAGCCAACGCCCTTGTTGTGCACGCGCACTCAGGTAGCTGCCTGTTGCAGCAATCAGCGAGCCAAAATGAAGTTCACCAGAGGGAGAGGGGGCGAAACGCCCAATGCAGGGAAAATTAGACATTTTTTAATGTGCACCGCACGGCGGGAAAACAGTGGTTTTCCCTGCTGTGCGGCGACAGTCTGTTCACGGCCATTAGCCAGCCATCTGCTTCTCGCGGATTTCTGCCAGCGTCTTGCAGTCAATGCAGAGATCGGCGGTCGGACGCGCTTCCAGACGACGAATACCAATTTCAACACCGCAGGATTCGCAGTAGCCGAAATCGTCATCTTCCACTTTCTTCAGCGTCTTCTCGATCTTTTTGATCAGCTTACGCTCGCGATCGCGGTTACGCAGTTCCAGACTGAATTCCTCTTCCTGCGCGGCACGGTCAACCGGATCCGGGAAGTTGGCAGCTTCGTCCTGCATATGCGACACAGTACGGTCGACTTCATCCCTGAGTTGATTGCGCCAGGCTTCCAGAATCTTGCGGAAATGGCTCAGCTGGGCTTCGTTCATATACTCTTCGCCCGGTTTCTCCTGATACGGCTCCACCCCAGCGATGGCGAGGATACTCAGGGACGATGTTTTACGGTTTTGCCCTTCTTGCATGTTGTTTCTCCTGGATAACACGCACCACCCGTCATATGTCAAGTTCCAGCATGTTGGCTGCGGTGATACTGGCGGCCGGTCTGCAACTTGCATTACTTAGGGTATATCGATTCCCAACAGGGAAAAAAACAGGCCGCTATAAATAGCAGAAGCAATCAAGGTTGGCAATTATTCATGATCACACCTTGACAAGCCTGTGAGGAACAGCGTATTCAGCGCACCGCTCAGAACATTCCTATCACAACAAATTGCTAAGAATATTACAACTCTACCCTTATCGGCTGTGTCAGTAACATTTTTAGCGGTGATATGTGAGCCTGATACGCCAATACTTCCACGCCACACCGTTGCGCCTGTACCAGTAGTTCTGCGTATTGCGCGTCGATATGGCGCGCCGGGGAAACGTCCTCAATCCCCGTGTGCAAAACGGCAAACAACAAAACGGCCCGATGGCCCTCTGCCACGATATGTCGCAGTTCGCGCAGATGCTTTTGCCCGCGGGCCGTCACCGCATCCGGAAAATAGCCTTTACCATGCTGTAAAAGGGTGACGGACTTGACTTCAATATAGCAGTTCGATCTGCCCTTCGCTTGTAGCAGGAAGTCAATTCGGCTTTTTTCCGTGCCATATTTCACTTCAGACTGGCAGTGGTCATAAGAGGAAAATTCTGGAATTACACCGAGATTTATCGCTTCTTTCACCAGTTGATTGGCGCGCAGCGTATTGACGCAGATCCAGTGCCCCTGCTGGGTTTCGGTCAGTTCCCAACTGTGAGGATATTTACGTGTGGGGCTGTCGGACGTGGAATACCACACGGTATCGCCTGGCGTGGCGCAACCGGTCATCGCGCCAGTGTTGGCACAGTGGATGGTCAGCGTCTCACCTTCCGGGGTGATGACATCCGCTAAGAAACGCTTATATCGGGCGATTAAACGGGCCGGTTTGAGTGGCGGGGAGAAATGCATTCAGTCTCCTGTCGGGGTGGATAACGGCCAGCGGGCCAGCACCTGATAGCGGGTTTGGCCCTTTTCGAAGCGCGAGGAGCATAAGACGAAATGGCTCACATCCAGACGCCAGTGAAAACCGCGCGGCGGAAGGGCGACTTTATGGGCCGCGTTGCGCAGCAAGGTGACATGCGGGTGAAACGATGGCGCGCTTTGCGCACAGCCATGTCGTGCCGCCTGGGCGCGCAGCAGGTTGGCCAGTTGCAGTAAACCGCGTGGCGGGCGCTGGCAACCCAGCCACACCACGCCAGGACGCGGCCAGTGTCCGGCATCATCCAGATCGATAGCAAAACCCGGCTGGCTAATCCGTCCGGCGAGTTGTTGCAGGCGCAGCGAGGTTTCATCGCTGACTTCACCGAGGAACGCCAGCGTCAGGTGCAGATTGGCTGCCGCTATCGGGCGTCCGGCGTCTTCGGCAAAGTTTTCGGCTCGCCAGCGCACCAGCTCCTGCTGCAAAGGCGCAGGCAGTTCGAGAGCAAAAAACAGACGTTGGGTGGTCATCGTAGCCTCCGATAATCCGCGCTGGGTGGTACAATGCGCGCCATCTTAGCACAGGCAGAAAGGGAGTTGAGTTTGAGTGAATTACCGGTAAGCGAGGTACTGCCTGAGCTGCTGACCGCGCTGGCGCAAGCGCCACAGGTATTACTGGCAGCACCGACCGGCGCAGGCAAATCCACCTGGTTACCGTTGCAGTTGCTGCAACAGGCGCAACTGCCCGGTCGCATCATTATGCTGGAGCCACGGCGGCTTGCCGCGCGCAACGTGGCGCAGCGGCTGGCGGAGCTGCTCGGTGAACAACCGGGCGGCACGGTGGGGTACCGGATGCGGGGTGAAAACTGCTGCGGGGCGAACACCCGGCTGGAGGTGGTCACCGAAGGTATCCTGACGCGCATGTTGCAGCGCGATCCGATGCTGGACGGTGTTTCGCTGGTGATCCTCGATGAATTCCACGAACGCAGTTTGCAGGCCGATCTGGCGTTAGCGCTGTTGCTGGATGTGCAACAGGGGCTGCGCGAGGATCTGAAGATTCTGCTGATGTCGGCGACGCTGGATAATGATCGCCTGCGTGCGCTGCTACCGGACGCCCCCTTTATTGCTTCGGAAGGTCGTAGCTTTCCAGTGACGCGCCGTTTTGCTTCCCTGAATAATCAGCTGCGCTTTGAAAAGGCGGTGGCGCGTGAAGTGGCGCAGTTGTTACGCGAAGAAACAGGTTCATTGTTGCTGTTCCTGCCTGGCGTGGCGGAGATTGAACGGGTGAAACGTGAACTGGAAGCGCGTGTCAGTGAGGATGTCGATCTTTCTCCTTTATATGGTGCGTTGTCACTCGACGCGCAGCGGCGAGCGATCCTGCCGTCCCCGCCTGGGCGTCGCAAAGTGGTGTTGGCGACCAATATCGCGGAAACCAGCCTGACCATTGAGGGCATCCGCCTGGTGGTGGACAGCGCGCTGGAACGTACCGCGCAGTTTGAGGTGCGCAGCGGTGTCACGCGGCTGCAAACCCAACGCATCAGCCAGGCCTCAATGACGCAACGTGCCGGGCGTGCGGGCAGGCTGGAACCGGGGATCTGTCTGCATTTGCTACCGCAGGAGCAGGCGCTCCGGGCGGCGGCACAAAGTGAGCCGGAAATCCTGCATAGCGATCTGGCGGCCCTGCAAATGGATTTGCTGCAATGGGGCTGCCCGGATGTGGGACAACTTCGATGGCTGGATATGCCACCGCCACGTCACCTGCGTGCGGCGCGAACGTTGCTGACCCGGCTGGCGGCGCTGGATGACGCCGGACGCCTGACCGCCGTCGGGCGCAAAATGGCTGAGCTGGGTAGCGATCCGCGTCTGTGCGCCATGCTGTGTGCAGCCGGGCAGGATAAGGATGCCATCGCCAGCGCGGCCTTATTGGTGGCTATTCTCGAGGAGCCGCCGCGTAGCGGCAGCGCCGACCTGCGTGACGCGCTGCATCGTCCTCAATCCAGCTGGCAACGGCGCGCCCGTCAGTGGCAACAGCGCCTCAATGCCAGCGGTGGCAACGTTGATGCCGATCTTTTCCCGGCACTGCTGGCCGCCGGGTTTGCCGACCGCCTGGCCCAGCGCCGTGGCAACAGCGCGCGTTATCAACTGGCGAACGGTATCGGGGCGATGCTGGATGAGCAGGATGGCCTGAGCCGCAGCGAATGGCTGATCGCTCCGTCGCTGTTACAAGGGGCCAGCGCTGCCGATGCGCGCATCTTGCTGGCACTGCCGGTGGATATTGAGGCGTTGCGTCAGCAGCGCCCACAACTGGTCGAGCAGCGTACCGATGTGGAGTGGGATGAAGAGAAAGGCACGTTGCGTGCCTGGCGGCGTGAAGTCTCGGGTGCGCTGGTCCTGAAAGCACAGCCGATGTCACGCCCGGAACCGGAGGTATTGCACGCGGCGATGCTGCGTTGGATCCGTGAGAAAGGTCTGTCGGTGCTGGGCTGGACGCCGGAAGCCGAACAGCTGCGCCTGCGTCTGCACTGCGCCGCACAGTGGTTGCCGGAGGAGGCTTGGCCCGCTTTTGATGACGAGACACTGTTGGAGTCGCTGGAAGCATGGCTGTTGCCGGAGATGGATGGGGTGCGCGACCTGAAGGGGTTGCAGAACGTCAATCTTGTCAGTGCATTATTACATTTGCTGACATGGTCACAACGTCAGCGGCTGGATACTGTGCTGCCAACTCATTACACTGTGCCGACCGGAAGCCGCCTGCCGATTCGCTATGATGCGGAGAAGCCCCCGGCGCTGGCGGTGCGTATTCAGGAGATGTTTGGTGAAGCCAGCAATCCTGCGGTGGCTGAAGGCCGGATACCGTTGGTACTGGAGTTGTTGTCACCGGCGCACCGGCCGTTGCAGATCACCCGTGACCTGGCAGCGTTCTGGCGTGGGGCATATCCTGAAGTGCAGAAAGAGATGAAAGGGCGTTATCCCAAACATCCCTGGCCGGACGATCCGGCCAACGCCTTACCCACGAGGCGGACCAAGAAATTTTCATCGTGACCTCTGGTGACAATTCAGAGGGTTCTGCCATGCGCGGCACGAGAAAGCAGTTAGAGTAACGGCGCAGCCGTAGCTATACCTGGAGAATAACAGCATGTCTGGGAATGATCGCGAACCGATTGGGCGCAAAGGAAAACAGCCCAAACCGCCGCGCAACACCGCGCGTCGGGGTCGCCGCAGGGAACTTGATGATGATATCGATCAGGACGATTTTGATGATGACGAGGAGAGTGAGCCAGTGCCACGCAAAGGTAAAGGAAAGCGCCCGCCGCGCGCGAAACGTCGCTGGTTAGGCTGGTTCATTAAGCTATTTTTGGTTTTTGTCGTGGTGATGGCCGCCTGGGGCGTCTATCTCGACTCGGAAATCCGCAGCCGTATTGACGGTAAAGTGTGGCAACTGCCTGCTGCCGTTTATGGTCGCATGGTCAGTCTTGAGCCGGGCATGGCGTATGACAAAAAAGAGATGATTGCGCTGCTGGAAGGCACGCAGTATCGAGAAGTGTCGCGCATTACCCGCCCTGGTGAGTTCAGCGTCAAAGGCAACACCATCGACCTGCTGCGCCGTCCGTTTGATTTCCCGGACAGCAAAGAAGGCCAGATCCGTGCGCGTATGACGTTCAACGGTGACGAACTGAGCGAGATTAAAAACCTCGAAACCGGACGCGATTTTGGCTTCTTCCGCCTCGATCCGCGCCTGATCACCATGTTGCAATCGCCGAACGGCGAGCAACGTTTGTTCGTGCCGCGTGCCGGTTTCCCGGATCTGCTGGTCGATACGTTGATCGCCACCGAAGACCGCCATTTCTACGAGCATGATGGCATCAGCCCTTACTCGATTGGTCGTGCCTTCCTTGCCAACATTACGGCAGGTAAAGCGGTGCAGGGCGGCAGTACCCTGACGCAGCAGCTGGTCAAAAACCTGTTCCTCACCAACGAGCGTTCGCTGTGGCGTAAAGCGCGTGAAGCCTATATGGCGGTGATCATGGATGCGCGCTACAGCAAAGATCGCATTCTGGAGCTGTACCTCAACGAAGTGTACCTCGGTCAGGCGGGTAACGATCAGATCCGTGGCTTCCCGCTGGCGAGTTTGTACTACTTTGGCCGCCCGGTTGATGAGCTGAGCCTCGATCAACAGGCGATGCTGGTGGGGATGGTGAAAGGCGCATCGCTGTACAACCCGTGGCGTAATCCGCAGCTGGCATTGGAACGTCGTAATCTGGTGCTGCGTTTGCTGCAACAGCAGAAGATCATCGATGAAGATCTGTACAACATGCTGTCGGCGCGCCCATTAGGCGTGCAGCCGAAGGGGGGGGTGATTACCCCGCAGCCCGCCTTTATGCAGATGGTGCGTAACGAGTTGCAGGCGAAACTCGGCGATAAAGTGAAAGATCTCTCCGGCGTGAAGATCTTCACCACACTCGATCCGATTTCGCAGGATGCGGCAGAAAAAGCGGTTGAAGATGGCATTCCGACGCTGAAAAAACAGCGTGGCCTGAAAGATCTGGAAACCGCGATGGTGGTGGTTGACCGCTTCAGCGGTGAAGTGCGGGCGATGGTGGGCGGTTCCGATCCGCAGTTCGCCGGTTACAACCGTGCGTTGCAGGCACGCCGCTCCATCGGTTCGTTGGCTAAACCGGCCACTTACCTGACCGCGTTAAGCCAGCCGAACAGCTACCGTCTGAATAGCTGGATTGCTGATGAACCGATCGCCCTGAAACAACCGAATGGCACGGTGTGGAAGCCGCTCAACGATGATCGTCGCTTCAGTGGCAAAGTGATGCTGGTGGACGCACTGACCAACTCGATGAACGTGCCGACAGTAAACCTGGGTATGACGCTGGGGCTGAACTCGGTGGTCGATACCTGGAGCAAGCTCGGCGTGCCGAAAGACCAGCTCCATCCGGTTCCGGCGATGCTACTGGGTGCGCTTAACCTGACGCCGATTGAAGTGGCGCAGGCGTTCCAGTCCATCGCCAGTGGCGGTAATCGTGCTGAGCTGTCGGCGGTGCGTTCGGTGATTGCCGAAGATGGCACCGTGCTGTACCAGAGCTTCCCACAGGCGCAGCGTGTGGAACCGGCGCAGGCGGCATATCTGACGTTGTACAGCATGCAGCAGGTGGCGGATCACGGTACGGCGCGTGCGCTGGGTGCGCGTTTCCCGAATGCGCATCTGGCGGGTAAAACCGGTACCACGAATGACCTGATCGATAGCTGGTTCGCCGGTATTGACGGCAAAGAAGTGGCGATCACCTGGGTTGGACGCGATAACAACCAGACGACGAAACTGTACGGTGCCAGTGGCGCAATGCAGCTGTATCGCCGCTATCTGGATAACCAGGCACCGATGCCGCTGGTGTTGACGCCGCCGGAAGATATCACTCAGATGAACATCGATTCGGCCGGTAACTTTGTCTGTGGTTCGGGCAGCAGTACCTGGCGCTCACTGCCGGTCTGGACGCTTGATCCTAACTCGCTGTGCCAGCAACAGCAGCAGCAGGTTCAGCAGCAGCAACAGTTGCAACAGCAGCAACAGGAAGAGCAGAAAGACAGCAACGGCGTGGCTGGCTGGATCAAAGAGATGTTTGGCAACAACTAAGTTGCTGAATCTTAAAAAAAGGGTGCTTCGGCACCCTTTTTTATAGATGTGAAAATGAGCGAACGTGCGGCAAACGCACCGCTATCAGGCTTTAAATCTTGCGGATCTTGCGCGATATCGCCTAAAATCCAACCTTTCTAATAATCATTCTCGTTTACATTCGCCTGCGTCGATTACTTTTCGAGAGATTCCTGATATGAATGCGCATTTTCCCTCTGTTGATCCGCGCGGAGCGTCTACCAAACGCCCGATCGCGTTACTGATTTCAATAGCCCTTGGCACCCTGAGCGCGCAAGCGCTGGCTGAAGATACCGTAGTCGTCACCGCTGATGGTGGTTCTGCGGCACCTCAGGAGAGTGCCTGGGGACCGGCCCCGACCATCGCTGCAAAACGCAGTGCCACGGCCACCAAAACCGACACGCCTATCGAGAAGACCCCGCAGTCGGTTTCGGTGGTGACGCAGGAAGAGATGGCGATGCACAATGTCCAGTCGGTCAAACGTGCTTTCAGTTACACCCCAGGGATCAGCGATAACCGTGGCAGCTCGGATGTGATCGATGCTTTCTCGATTCGCGGCTTTAGTGAAGTCAATACCAACCAGTACCTCGATGGCCTGAAATTGCAGGCTGATAACTACTCTGAGTTCGCTATTGATCCTTACTTCCTTGAGCGCGCTGAATTGCTGCGTGGCCCGGCGTCGGTGCTGTACGGCAAAAGCAACCCCGGTGGTGTGGTGTCATTGGTAAGTAAGCGCCCGACCCAGGAAACGCTGCGTGAAGTGCAGTTCCAGATGGGCACCGATAACCGTTTCTCTACCGGTTTTGATTTCGGTGGCGCGCTGGATGACAGTGGCGTCTACAGCTATCGACTGACCGGCCTGGCGCGCAGCCAGGATGCGCAGCAGGAGATGAACAAAGAGAAGCGCTACACGATCGCGCCTTCCTTTAGCTGGCGTCCTGATGCCAATACCCGTTTTGACCTGTTGACCTATTTCCAGAACGAACCGGAAACCGGTTACTACGGCTGGCTGCCGCGTGAAGGTACGGTGGTACCGATCACCCGTGCCGACGGCAGCCAGTTCAAACTGCCGACCAATTTTGATGAAGGCGAACCGAGCAACAAGATTGCGCGCAACACCAAAATGGTGGGTTACAGCTTTGAGCACAGTTTCAACGATACCTGGACGGTGCGCCAGAATCTGCGCTATGCCGACCTGCGTACCGATTATCGCAGCATCTACGGTAGCGGTTACGATCCCTCGATTGAGATGATTAACCGTGGGTATGCGCGTTCCAATGAGAAGCTCAATCAGTTCGCGGTCGACACACAGGCGCAGGCGAAATTCCTGACTGGTGCTGTGGATCATACCCTGTTGATGGGCGTGGATTATCAGCGTACCCGTAACGATATTGATGTGGTATATGCCGGTGCCGAGCCGATTAGCCCGTTCAATCCGCAATACGGCAATGATGCGATGGTGGGGACGCCGTTCCCTTATCAGTACCTGAACCGCCAGGAGCAGACCGGCCTCTACACCCAGGATCAGATGGAGTGGAACCGCTGGGTGCTGACATTGGGTGGCCGCTACGATTACGCCATGACCTCAGCGCTGAACCGTAATGGCAACAGCGAAGAGAAAAACCACGATCAGGCGTTTACCTGGCGTGGGGGGCTGAATTACGTATTTGATAACGGTATCGCCCCGTACTTCAGCTATAGCGAATCCTTTATCCCGACACCGGGCACCACCGCAGACGGGCAGCCGTTTGATCCTTCGCGCGCCAAACAGTATGAAGCCGGGGTGAAATACGTACCGAAAGATCGTCCGATTGTTATCACCGCCGCAGTGTATCAGCTGACCAAAAGCAAGAACCTGACCGCCGATCCGAATAACCTCAACTTCAGCGTGCAGAGCGGTGAGATCCGTTCGCGTGGGGTGGAGCTGGAAGCCAAGGCGGCTCTGACCGCCAATATCAACCTGACGGCGGGCTATAGCTATACCGATGCGGAATACACCCATGATACCGATTTGCAGGGCAAAACCCCGGTACAGGTGCCGAAACAGACCGCGTCATTGTGGAGTGATTACACTTTCCACGAAACCGCACTTTCTGGTCTGACACTGGGGGCCGGCGTGCGCTATACCGGTGCCAGCAAAGGGCTATACAGCAGCGGTGCTAACGAAAACCAAAACTTCGATGTGAAGGGCTATACCGTGGTTGATGCCGCGGTGAAATATGATCTCGCGCGCTTTGGCCTGCCGGGCTCATCACTGGGTATCAACGTCAACAACCTGTTTGATCGCGAATATGTTGCCAGCTGCTATCGCGAATATGCCTGCTACTGGGGCAGCGATCGCCAGATTGTTGGTACTGCAACCTTCCGTTTCTGATAGAAAAGGGCGCATTGTGCGCCCGTAACGCCAGGGATTACCATGCAGCATCCGCACCACGAAGAAACCACCTTTACGCTGGATAACGTCAGTTTTCGCGTGCCGGGACGCACGCTGCTTCATCCGCTCTCATTGACCTTCACGCCGGGTAAAGTCACGGCTTTGATTGGACATAACGGTTCGGGAAAATCCACGCTGCTGAAAATGCTGGGACGCCATCAGGCGGCAAGTGCTGGTCGCGTGTTACTGAACGGCGAAGCGGTAGATCAGTGGGGCAGCAAGGATTTTGCCCGTCAGGTGGCGTATCTGCCGCAGCAGTTACCGGCGGCAGAAGGCATGACGGTGCGCGAGCTGGTGGCGATTGGGCGTTATCCGTGGCACGGGGCGCTGGGGCGTTATGGTCAGGAAGATCGTGACCGTGTAGAAGAAGCGATAGCGCTGGTCGGGCTGAAGCCGTTCGCCGGACGACTGGTGGATAGCCTGTCTGGCGGTGAACGTCAGCGCGCCTGGCTGGCGATGCTGGTAGCGCAAAACAGCCGCTGCCTGCTGTTGGATGAACCCACCTCAGCGCTGGATATTGCCCATCAGGTTGAAGTGCTGGCTTTGATCCAGCGTCTCAGCCAGGAGCGGGGCTTAACGGTGATTGCGGTGCTGCATGATATCAATATGGCGGCGCGTTATTGCGACCGGCTGGTGGCGTTGCGCGGTGGTGAAATGATTGCCGAAGGGGGACCAGAGGTGATCATGCAGGCCGATGTGCTGGGCAGCATTTATGGCATCCCGATGGGGATTCTGCCGCATCCGCAGGGCGGTGCGCCCGTCAGTTTCGTTTACTGAGGCCCGTGATGCTGGATATTTCTCGCCGTCGTTTGCTGGCGGTGCTGGCGTTGTCGCCGCTGATGAAGCTCGCGCCGCTGCACGCGGCGTTGCCGGATACCCAACGCATTCTGGCGCTGGAGTGGTTACCCACGGAGTTGTTGATGGCGCTGGGCGTCGCACCGCTTGGCGTGGCAGACATGGTTAACTATCGGGTGTGGGTGGGGGAGCCGGAACTGCCTGCCACCACCATCGATCTTGGTCTGCGCACCGAACCCAATCTGGAGTTGATGACCCAGCTTAATCCCTCTTTGATTCTGCATTCCAATGGCTATGGTCCCTCTGCCGAAACCTTGTCACGCATCGCGCCCACTATGGGGTTTGATCTGAACAGCGGCGATGGCAAACCGTTAAGTACCGCCAGAAAATCTTTGCATGAATTGGGCGCGCGCATTGGTCGTCAAGCGCAGGCGGTGCAACATTTGCAGTATGTCGATAGCGTGCTGGCGGCAGCGCGTGAGCGGCTAAAACCCTGGGCGGGACGGCCGATTCTGCTGATGTCATTGCTGGACAGCCGTCATGCCATTACCTTCGGCAAAGGCAGCCTGTTCCTGGAAGTGATGGACAATCTTGGTTTGCAAAGCGCCTGGCAGGGTGAAACCAATTTTTGGGGCAGCGCCGTTATCGGGCTGGAGCGTCTGGCGGCGGTAGGGGATGTGCCGGTGATCTGCTTCGACCACGATAATGAGTTGCAGATGCAGGAAGTGATGCGCACGGCATTATGGCAGGCGCTGCCGTTTATCCGTGCCGGGCATTTTCAGCGGGTGCCTGCCGTCTGGTATTACGGTGCCACTTACTCGGCACTGAAATTTATCCGCGTGCTGGAACACGCGCTGGAGTCGCACTGATGCGCAATCGTCTGTTTTCCGTCGCGCTATTGAGTGCGTTGTTCCTGCTGGCGTTGACCTTAACCCTGATCAATTTTCGCCAGGCCTTGCCGATGGCGCAGTGGGCGCAGGCGTTTGTTGCGCCGGACGTCAACAATATCCAACAGGTGGTGTTTCATCACAGCCTGTTGTCGCGTCTGGCGCTGGCGTTGTTGGTCGGGGCCGGATTGGGGCTGGCGGGTTTGCTGTTTCAGCAGGTGCTGCGCAACCCTCTGGCAGAACCTACCACGCTGGGGGTTTCGTCCGGCGCCCAACTAGGCCTGACGGTCGCAACCTTATGGCAACTGCCTGGCGGTGCCGTGACGCAGCAGTTCGCTGCGATGGGCGGTGCAGTTGTGGTTGGTATTCTGGTCTTCGGGGTTGCCTGGGGTAAACGGCTTTCGCCAGTGACCTTGATTCTCGCCGGATTGGTGCTCAGCCTGTACGTTGGTGCGGTCAATCAAATCTTTGCCATCTTTAATCACGACCAGTTGCAGAACATGTTCCTGTGGAGCACGGGCGCGCTCAACCAACTGGATGGTCACAACGTTGCGTTACTGTGGCCGCGTCTGCTGCTGGCCTTTGTGCTGGCGCTGGCGTTGCTGCGTCCACTGACCCTGATGGGCCTGGATGATGGTGTCGCGAAAAACCTCGGGCTGGCACTCTCGCTGGCGCGCGTAGCGGCGCTGGCGCTGGCGATTTTGCTGAGCGCGCAACTGGTTAATGTCGCCGGTATCATCGGCTTTATTGGTTTGTTTGCCCCTCTGCTGGCGAAGATGCTCGGTGGCCGTCGTTTAATCAGCCGGATGCTGCTGTCCCCGCTGATCGGTGCGCTGCTGCTGTGGCTGGCGGACCAATGCGTGTTGTGGCTGACCAACCATTGGCGCGAAGTCTCTACCGGTACGGCAACGGCACTGATCGGCGTGCCGATTCTACTGTGGCTGTTGCCGCGTCTGCGTACCGGTTCGGTGCCTCCACCCCTTAATCAGGGCGATAAAGTGCCTGCCGAACGTCAGGCCGTATTGCGTTGGTGCCTGTGCGGCGTCGTGGTGTTGGCGCTGCTGGGCCTGGTGGGTGTGGCCTTTGGCCGAGATGCGCACGGCTGGGCGTGGGTCAGTGGCGATATGCTGCATCAATTGCTGCCGTGGCGTGCACCGCGCGTGTTGGCCGCCATAATGGTCGGACTGATGCTTGGCGTGGCCGGGGCGTTGATTCAGCGTTTAACCGGTAACCCGATGGCCAGCCCGGAAGTGTTAGGCATTAGTTCTGGTGCCGCCTGTGGCGTGGTGGTGATGCTGTTTTTCGTGCCCGGCAATGCGGTGGCCTGGCTGTTACCGGCAGGTGCGTTGGGCGCAGCGTTGACGCTGTTGACCATTATGTTGGTCGCCAGCCGCGGCGGTTTTTCGCCGGAACGCATGCTACTGGCGGGCATGGCCCTCAATAGTGCCTTTGTGACCTTGCTGATGCTGCTGATGGCGAGCGGTGATCCGCGTATGGGTGGGTTGCTCAGTTGGATCTCTGGTTCGACCTACAACATCACCCTGCATCAGGCATTACAAAGCGCGGTGTGTGCCGTGGTACTGGTGGCATTGGCCCCGTTGGCGAGCCGCTGGTTAACGCTGCTGCCGCTGGGGAGTGCGACGGCGCGTTCGGCAGGGATGGCGCTGACCACTTCGCGGCTCGCCCTGTTGCTGCTGGCGGCCGCATTGACCGCTACCGCGACCTTAACCATTGGACCGTTAAGTTTTGTCGGGTTGATGGCACCGCATATCGTGCGCATGCTGGGCTTCCGCCGTGCCTTACCACAGGTGTTGATGGCCGGTTTGCTCGGCGCGGTGTTAATGGTGTTTGCTGACTGGTGTGGCCGTATGCTGGCGTTCCCGGATCAAATCCCGGCGGGCCTGATGGCCACTTTCTTTGGCGCGCCATACTTTATCTGGCTGCTGAGGCGGGCGTAGCGGCACGATTTATCGCGCGGGTTTTCGACAGAGCAAATCAGGGCACCTTGCGGTGCCCTGATGCATTACAGCTGCGCGAAGCAGCGGCGTGCGGCATCGATGGTGCGCTGAATATCTTCCTGGCTGTGCGCCAGTGACATAAAGCCCGCCTCGAAGGCGGAAGGGGCCAGATAGACGCCTTCCTGCAACATCAGATGGAAGAAACGCTTGAAGCGTTCGACATCGCACTCGGTCACGTCCTGATAGCAGGTCACGCTGTCGGCATCGGTGAAGAACAGGCCAAACATGCCACCAACGTGGTTGATTACCAACGGGATGTTTTCTGCTTGCGCTGCTGCCAGCAAGCCTTCCGCCAGTTGCGTGGTCAGGTCAGTCAGGGTTTGATGGGTGCCGGGCTGGGCAATCTGCGTCAGGCAGGCAAAACCGGCCGCCATTGCAATCGGGTTACCGGACAGGGTTCCTGCCTGGTAGACCGGACCAGTCGGTGCCAGCGCTTCCATGACATCACGACGCCCACCAAATGCGCCCACTGGCATACCGCCACCGATGATTTTACCCAGGCAGGTCAGATCCGGCGTCACCTCGTAGTACGCTTGCGCGCCACCCAGGGCCACACGGAAACCGGTCATCACTTCATCGATAATCAGCAGCGCGCCAAACTCATCACACAATGCGCGCAGGCCCGGCAGGAAGTCCGGTTGCGGCGGAATGCAGTTCATATTACCCGCTACCGGCTCGACGATGATGCAGGCGATATCTGTCGGATACTGTTCAAACGCGCTGCGCACCGAGGCCAGATCGTTATAGTTACAGGTCAGGGTATGTTTGGCGAAATCTGCCGGAACACCTGGCGAGTTCGGCTGACCGAGGGTCAATGCACCGGAACCGGCTTTGACCAGCAGGCAGTCAGCATGGCCGTGGTAGCAGCCTTCAAATTTGATGATTTTGTCGCGATGGGTAAAACCACGCGCCAGACGAATGGCGCTCATGGTGGCTTCAGTGCCGGAGTTGACCATGCGCACCATGTCCATGCTCGGCACCAGTTCGCAGACCAACTGCGCCATTTTGACTTCCATCTCGGTCGGTGCACCGAAGCTCAGGCCACGAGAGGCGGCTTCAATCACCGCGTTGCGGATGGTGGCGTTGTTATGGCCGAGTACCATCGGACCCCAGGATCCGACATAGTCGATATAGGCTTTGCCGTCGGCATCGTACAGATAAGCGCCATCAGCGTGTTCAATGAACAGCGGCACACCGCCTACACCGGTAAATGCGCGCACCGGGGAGTTCACACCGCCAGGGATCAGGCGTTGCGCTTCGGCAAACAGGTTTTCTGACTTACTCATTCTACGGCTCCTGCTGTGTCTTAAAAAAACTCGCGCCATTCTACGGGAAGATAGGCATGAGGTGAAAGGCAGCCGCGCGCTAAAGGCGTATCATCGCTATACTTTAGGGCATAACAGGCGGCACGCAGTGCGAAGGGCAACACTTGATTGCACTGTGCGGCTGGCAGATAATAGCGTGATTGAGGTCGTTTTCTGACCTGGACGTTTACCCGGAGTAAAAGATGAGTGACGATGTAGCAGCACTGCCTTTGCAATTCACCGATGCAGCAGCGAAAAAAGTGAAGAATCTGATCGCGGATGAAGAAAATCCGGAGCTGAAATTGCGTGTTTACATCACCGGTGGTGGCTGTAGCGGCTTCCAGTACGGTTTTACTTTCGACGATCAAATGAACGACGGCGACATGACCATTGAAAAACAGGGCGTGGCGCTGGTGGTGGATCCGATGAGCCTGCAATATCTGGTGGGTGGGTCGGTTGATTACACCGAAGGGCTGGAAGGCTCACGTTTCATCGTGACCAACCCGAACGCCAAAACCACCTGCGGCTGTGGTTCTTCTTTCAGTATCTGATTGCACTGGCCGCCGTTCTGGCGGCCGGTTACCACTCTACCGTCACTAACTGCGATCCTTCGTTGTGCTCCAATGCGCTGTGCATCACCCGTGGTTGGGCGCTAACCTGGCGACCGCAATCAATCGCGGGTAGGGATTGCGTATTGGGACGTGAGATATCACAGCGAGAGAAAATCGTCAGCGAAACGGCAATAGAGCCGGTGGTGGAGGCTGCACCAATCGGTGCAGCGATCACAAGCCCTATGGCCAGTAGCAAAGCTCTGGTCATGTTGAATTCCTGGTGTAGTCAAAATTGCGCTTTGCGCAAAAAGGGCACAGAGCATACGTGGCTGCCGTGCCTTGTTACTTGATTAACGACAATTTTTGCTGATTCTTTAATCAATTTTGGTACTGTTTTTCGCCGGATGAAGCGCCGCACAGAGCTGCTGAGCTGCCAGCAACAGGCGTGGTCCTGGTCGACTCAGCCAGTCATCATTAATGGCAATCACCGGAACCGCCAACTGCGGTTGCCAGAACTGCGCGATACTGGCGGCCTGTGCGGCTTTGCCGCCGATCACTATCGCCTGTGGGTGCCGTGCCAGCACCTGTTCGCGGCTGACCTGCGGCCAGCTCACTGTGCTATCGGCAAAGATATTGCGGCCTCCACACAGTTCAATCACTGCATTTTGCAGTGTATTGCGTGAGGCGGTAAACAACGGTTGTTGTCCAAACTGCAAAAAAATGCGGACCGGCGGTTGCTGCTGGTATTGCTGGCGCAGCTGCATTTCCTGCGCGCGTAACGCCTGAGCCGCATCTTCTGCCTGTTGTGGATGCGGGCTCCAGCGTCGCAGATCCGCCAATGCATCGATCATCTGATCAAGGGTCTGCGGATCGATCCACTCCACCTTAATGCCCAGCCGTTGCAGTTGTTCGACCTGGCGCTGAGGATTGCCACCGCGCCACGCCAGCACCACATCCGGTTTAAGCTGCACAATCCGCTCGATCCTGATGCCTTGCCAGTTTGCCACTTGCTCCAGCGATGCGGCACTGGCGGGATAATCTGACCAGGCGCTGACCGCCACTGGCGTGATACCGGCGGCGAACGCCAGCTCGGTCAGGTGCGGCGCTAAGGTGATAACGCGTGGGGTTGCGGCAAGCAGGCTGCTGCAAAACAGCAGCAGCCCGACAAGCCAGGTCGATTTAACCACGAGCCAGTTGTGCCAGCAGGTTTTCCACCATCAGAGAGGATTGCTTCGCTGCAACGCTGAGGAACTCATCGAAGCTGAGATGCGATTCCTGGTCGGCGACATCAGAGATGGCGCGCACCACCACAAAAGGCACCTTGAATTGATGGCATACATGACCAATCGCAGTGGCTTCCATTTCGACGGCAATCGCCTGTGGGAAGGTGTGGCGAATGCGTGCCAGCGGCTCTGCACCATTAATAAAGGCATCACCGCTCACCACCAGGCCACGCACTGCGTTGAGATCCAGCTGCTTGATCACCTGCTCAGCGGCGGCAATCAGTTTATCATCGGCAATGAACGCCGCCGGGCAACCGGCCATCTGGCCCGGTTCGTAACCGAATGCGGTGACATCTGCATCGTGGTAACGCACTTCGTCGGATACCACGATATCGCCGACTTTCAGCGTTGGTGCCAGACCGCCAGCGGAACCGGTGTTGATGACGACATCCGGCTTGCACAGTTCCAGCAGTAACGTTGTACCCAGTGCTGCTGCGGTTTTACCAATGCCCGATTTCAGCAGGGCAACCTCAACGCCATTCAGCGTGCCAGTGTAAATTTCGCACCCGGCCAGCGTCAGCGTCTGACGGTTTTCAATTTTGTCACGCAGCAGGGTAACTTCCTGCTCCATCGCGCCAATAATGCCTGCTTTCATAAAAGAGTCTCGCTAATGTTGTGGATGTAAACCGCAAAAGTGAGGCATAGTCTATCATGGCTGTCAGAGGAAGAATTCACGAAAAAATAAGGGGTAATTATGGCGACGATCAATTTCAGGAAGAAGATCAGCTTCACCCGCCCCTATACCAGCCGTAAAGATCCCGAAGGGGAATACTTTATTACCCGCCATTTTGAAAGCGATCGTGGGCGTATCATTAATTCGGCCGCGATTCGTCGTCTGCAACAAAAAACCCAGGTCTTTCCGCTGGAGCGGAATGCCGCGGTGCGTTCACGTCTGACCCATTCTCTCGAAGTGCAACAAACCGGACGTTATATCGCGAAAGAAGTGCTGCAAACCCTGAAAACCCAGGGGGGAGGGCTGGCGAAATATGGCCTTGATGAGCTGGAAGGTGCCTTTGAAAGCCTGATTGAGATGGCCTGTCTGCTGCATGATGTTGGCAATCCGCCCTTTGGTCACTTCGGTGAGGCCGCTATCAATGACTGGTTTGATGATAATTTACCGGCTGAATTGGTGGATCCGCTGGTGGCTGGGGTAGAAAACGAGGTGCAGCGGGCCGATTTTGACCGGTTAAATGCAATGATTCGTCAGGATTTGTGCCACTTCGAAGGCAATGCGCAGGCGATTCGCATGGTCCATACCTTGCTACAACTGAACCTCAGTTATGCTCAGGTGGCCTGTATTTTAAAATATACCGCCCCCGCCTGGTGGCAAGGCGATAAACCGGCTGAGTTCAGCGTATTAATGAAAAAGCCGGGTTTTTATTTATCCGAAAGGGAATATGTCGCCGATCTTCGTGCGGCTACCGATATTCCTGAACATCATCGCTATCCGCTGACCTGGATAATGGAAGCCGCTGACGATATTTCTTATTGCATTGCCGATCTCGATGATGCGGTAGAAAAAGACATCTTTAATGTCGACACGCTGTACGATTATTTGCTCAAAGCCTGGGGGCCGGTAAAACCTGGTGATGCATTCAGCCGCACCATTGGTGAAGCGTGGAAAGAAGCCTGCCAGAAGAAATGGCGCACCAAAGGCGACCAGTTTTTTATGGCGCTACGTGTTAACGTGCAAAACGTGTTAGTCAGTCATGCCGTACGGCGCTTTATCGATAACTTACCGGCTATTTTTACAGGGAATTTTAATCATGCTCTGCTGGAGGATGATGGTGAGGAAGGGCGCCTGTTGATGTTATTTAAAACGGTTGCGCGCCAGCAGGTGTTTAATCATCCCGAAGTCGAACAACTGGAATTGCAAGGCTATCGTGTCATTAAAGGGTTACTGGAAATTTATCAGTCATTAATGTTGCTCGATTATGAGCAGTTTACCACCCTGATGAATGATGATTTCTTAGCCAAACATCCGATTGAGACTCGCCTGTTTCATAAACTATCCGGGAAACATCGCAAAGCTTATCAGCAAAAAATGCGAACCTTAATTGTGGCGCATAAATATGAACGCCTGCTGTGGGAACGCTATTATCGTTCACGCCTGATTCAGGACTATATCAGCGGAATGACGGATCTTTATGCCTGGGATGAGTACCGCCGTTTGATGGCGGTAGAATAAGAGAAGTTTTGTAAAGACGAAGAATAATTTTTTACTTTTACCCAAAACTTTATCAGGAACTTCGCGCTTACAATTTAATCTCATCATCACGACCACAGCAATGGTCCGGACGTAAATCTTATATGAGACACAGATGAATGAAAAAAAGCACATTAATGTTAAGTGCACTGGCACTTAGTCTTGGCATGGCGTTAAGCCCTGTCAGTGTTTTCGCGGCGGAGACAGCTTCTTCCTCCAGCCAACAGCTGCCCAGCCTGGCACCGATGCTGGAAAAAGTGATGCCTTCCGTGGTGAGTATCAGCGTGGAAGGGAGCACCACGGTGAAGACGCCGCGTATGTCGCAGCAATTCCAGCAGTTCTTTGGTGATAACTCACCGTTCTGCCAGGACGGTTCGCCGTTCCAAAGCTCACCGATGTGCCAGGGGGGTGGTGGTGATAACAGCGGCGGCGGTGATAACACTCAGCAGGAGAAATTCCGCGCGTTGGGTTCTGGCGTGGTGATCAATGCTGATAAAGGCTACGTGGTGACTAACAACCATGTGGTTGAAAATGCGACAAAAATCCAGGTGCAGTTGAGTGACGGACGCCGTTATGATGCGAAAGTCATTGGTAAAGATCCGCAGTCGGATATTGCGCTGATCCAGCTGAAAGATGCGAAAAACCTGACGGCGATTAAGATTGCCGATTCAGATAACCTGCGCGTGGGCGATTACACCGTAGCGATCGGTAACCCCTATGGTCTGGGCGAAACCGTGACTTCGGGTATCGTTTCAGCACTGGGTCGCAGCGGCCTGAACGTTGAGAACTATGAAAACTTTATCCAGACCGATGCTGCGATCAACCGTGGTAACTCGGGTGGTGCGTTGGTGAACCTTAACGGTGAACTGATTGGTATCAACACCGCGATCCTGGCTCCGGACGGCGGTAACATCGGTATTGGTTTTGCCATCCCGAGTAATATGGTGAAAAACCTCAGTGCGCAGATGGTCGAGTATGGCCAGGTGAAACGCGGTGAGCTGGGGATCATGGGTACCGAGCTGAACTCCGAGCTGGCGAAAGCGATGAAAGTCGATGCGCAGCGTGGTGCCTTTGTAAGCCAGGTTCTGCCGAATTCCGCTGCCGCGAAAGCGGGCATTAAAGCCGGTGATGTGGTGGTGTCGATGAATGGCAAACCGCTGACCAGCTTCTCAGCACTGCGTGCTGAAGTCGGTTCACTGCCGGTTGGCACTAAGCTGCAACTCGGTCTGCTGCGTGACGGCAAACCAGTAAGCGTCACTGTGGAGTTGCAGCAGAGCACTCAGGATAAAGTACAGTCCGCTACGATCTATACCGGCATTGAAGGTGCAGATCTGAGTAATGTCGACAGCAACGGCCAGAAAGGCGTGCGAGTTGATAGCGTGAAACCGGGCAGTGCCGCGGCGCGGATCGGCCTGAAAAAAGGCGATGTGATTCTCGGTGTGAACCAGCAGTCGGTGGCGAATCTGGGCGAACTGCGCAAGATCCTCGACACCAAACCTTCGGTACTGGCGTTGAATGTCCAGCGCGGCGACAACAGCCTGTACCTGCTGATGCAGTAATCTCTTGTAGCTAAGCAAAGGCGGACTTCGGTCCGCCTTTTTTATGCAGAAAATGTAACGACGCGATTTAACGCGCGGTTTTGCACCTGGTGCCAAAATTCGCACGATAAATCGTGCCGCCACAAGCATCACAGATGTGACCTCCCCCGCAATTCCCGCAATCTCTATCCGGCTATGTGCAGTTGCACAATGCCAGCCGTTAAGCGGGCGCGTATTCTGTCGGCAGTTCCTTTTATCTGGAGTGATTAATGGCCACCTATCATCTTGATGCGCGACTGGCTCAGGACATTGTTGCCCGCACCATGAAAATTATTGACAGCAATGTCAACGTGATGGATGCCCGTGGCCGCATCATTGGCAGTGGCGACCGCGAGCGTATTGGCGAATTGCACGAAGGTGCGCTGCTGGTACTGTCGCAGGGCAGGGTTGTAGACATCGATGAAGCGGTGGCTAAGCATCTGCATGGTGTACGCCCGGGGATTAACTTGCCGCTGCGTATTGATGGTGAAATCGTAGGTGTAATCGGTCTGACCGGGCAACCCGTAGCGTTACGGCATTACGGTGAACTGGTTTGCATGACCGCAGAGATGATGCTGGAACAGGCACGGCTGCTGCATATGCTGGCGCAGGATAGCCGCCTGCGCGAGGAGTTGGTTCTCAACCTGGTACGCAGCGAAACCCTGTCACCGGCGTTGAGCGAATGGGCGCAACGGCTGGGTATCGATCTTAATCAACCGCGTGTGGTTGCGGTGGTCGAGGTGGACAGCGGGCAACTTGGTGTCGATAGCGCCATGTCGGAATTGCAGCAACTGCAAACGCTGCTGACTACCCCCGAGCGCGATAACCTGATTGCCATTGTCTCGCTCACCGAAATGGTGGTACTGAAACCGGCACTGAATGCGCATGGTCGCTATGATCAGGACGATCATCGGCGTCGGGTTGAGCAGTTATTACAACGTATGAAAGAGAGCGGGCATCTGCGCATGCGTATTGCGCTGGGGAACTATTTTACCGGTCCCGGCAGCATCGCACGTTCCTATCGTACCGCCCGTACCACCATGATGGTCGGCAAACAGCGTATGCCGGAACAACGCAGCTATTTCTATCAGGATTTGGTGTTGCCGGTACTGCTCGATAGCTTACGCGGTGGCTGGCAGGCCAATGAGCTGGCCCGACCGCTGGCGAAACTGAAAAATATGGATAGCAATGGTTTGCTGCGGCGTACCTTAATCGCCTGGTTCAGCCATAACGTACAACCCAGCGCTACGGCGCGTGCGCTGTTTATCCATCGTAATACGCTGGAATATCGTCTGAATCGTATCTCGGAACTCACCGGGTTGAATCTCGGCAACTTTGACGATCGCCTGTTATTGTACGTGGCATTGCAACTTGATGAGCAGGGCGGATGAAACGGGCTGGGATACTGGCGTTCGCGCTATGGGTATGTAGCGGTTTTAGCCAGGCGACTGAGCTGGCTTTTCTCTCGCTGAGTGATTTACAGCAGGTTAAGCAACAACTGGCGCAGCACCGGGCTGCGTCGCCAACGCTGGCGGCGTGGCAACAATTACAGCGGGAAGCGCAACAGGCGTTGAAGCATCCTGATCCCAGCGTCATTGATAAAGGGCTGTTACCGCCAGGCGGTTCGAAGCATGACTATCTCAGTCTGAGCGCCTATTGGTGGCCAGACGCGTCACAACCCGCTGGCCTGCCGTGGCTGCGACGCGACGGTATGGTGAATCCAGCCAGCAAAAATGATCAGAGCGATGGTGTCCGGTTGGCACGCTTTAGCGCTGATGTGCAGGCACTGACGCTTGCCTGGTACTTCTCCGGTGAGCAGCGTTATGCCGATAAAGCACAGTCGCTGGTGCGCCACTGGTTTATCGATCCTGCCAGTCGAATGAATCCCAACCTTAACTTTGCGCAGGGTGTCCCTGGGATAGCGGATGGGCGTCATACCGGGGTGCTCGACGGGCGCTATTTTGCGACCCGAGTAGTGGATGCCTTGCAGTTACTGAGAACCTCTCCAGGTTGGCAAGCGGCCGATCAGCAGGGGGTAGAACGCTGGTTTCGCGACTATCTGCATTGGTTACAGCATAGCCCGCTCGCACAACAGGAAGCGGCAGCGCCCAATAATCACGGTAGCTGGTACTGTACCCAGCTGGCGGGCATCGCCTGGTATCTTGGGGATAATGCTGCGGTGCGGGCGATGGTGACCCTGGCGCGTGGAAAAATTGATCAACAGATCCGGGCCGATGGCAGCCAACCCTATGAACTGGCGCGCACCCGATCTTTTCATTACAGCTATTTTAATTTGCAGGCGCTGACCGCCCTCGCGCAGTTGGCACAGAAAAGTGGCAACGGTGATCTCTGGCATTATCAGAACGCACAGGGCGGATCGTTACTCGCCGCGTTGGCGGCGCTCGCCCCTTATAGCGATCCGGTTAAACCCTGGCCGTGGAAAAACCGCGATCGTGTCAGCCAGAGGATCATTCCTTTGTTGTCGTTGGCGGATAACAGTTTGCACCAAACGCGCTGGGAATCCGCCATCGCCCGCACTGACTGGACCGCCTTTAGCGGTTCAGCGCGCGGGGCTGTAGAGCAGGCGCAGCGTGATACCTGGTTGATTTCGTTGCCTTATGGGCAGAAAAAAGGCCAGCAATAGCTGGCCTGAGAAAAGCGTGAGGCGAAATTAACGACCGTTGCGAGTCAGTTTATCGAGGTCGGATTCAATCTCAGCGATCTTATTAGACACCACGTTTTCCAGATGACGCAGATCGGCCAGGATTTTGCGTTTCAGATCGACTTCAACCTGATCACGCTGGCAAATCTGATCCAGCTCATCAATCACATAACGCAGGTTAGGGCTGATTTCCTGAACTTCTTTGTAACCCTGGCTGCTGTGGTCGGCAACCACGGTTTTGCGCTGACGTGGGTATTTGAACTTCACGCTTTTCGCGAAGAACTCACCTTTATCTTTGCGGAAATAGATTTTCAGGATGTCGTTATTGGCTTCCTGACGCAGGCTGTAACGGTCAATGTCTTCAGGGGTGCTGATACCTAAGCTTTTCAGGTTGTCATACATAGCTTTATATTCCATCAAAAGTGGGGGGAGCGCGCAGGACTATCATCATTCGGGATGCGGCTAAAACGCAGCAACCAGCTTAATCAACTGTAGACAAAAATCGGGATGAATATCGCGCGGCCTGAGTTAACTGGCGCGGATTATGACCTGTTTGAAAAATAAACGCACTTGTTAATTCGCGGTGAGAAACAGGTTGTTTGGCAGGCAGTGTAAAGAAAAAATTACGGGCCTGATTACAGACCCGTCGGATTAGTTAATTTAAGGCAAATTCGCCTTAGTCGATGGTGCGCAGCAGCTCGTTAATACCGACTTTGCCACGGGTTTTCGCATCAACTTTCTTCACGATGACCGCGCAGTACAGGCTGTAGCTGCCATCTTTAGAAGGCAAGTTGCCTGAAACTACGACTGAGCCAGCCGGTACGCGACCGTAATGCACTTCGCCAGTTTCGCGGTCATAGATTTTGGTGCTCTGGCCGATGTAGACGCCCATTGAAATCACGGAACCTTCTTCCACGATTACGCCTTCAACGATTTCTGAACGCGCACCGATAAAGCAGTTGTCTTCGATGATGGTCGGGTTAGCCTGGAGCGGCTCCAGAACACCGCCGATGCCGACGCCACCAGACAGGTGAACGTTTTTACCGATCTGCGCGCAGGAACCTACGGTTGCCCAGGTATCAACCATTGAACCTTCGTCAACGTAAGCACCGATGTTCACGTAAGAAGGCATCAGCACGGTATTGCGGGCGATAAATGCGCCCTGACGCACAGCTGCCGGAGGAACAACGCGGAAACCTTCTTTCTTGAAGCGCGCTTCGTCCCAGTTGGCGAATTTCATCGGGACTTTGTCGTAGAAACGGGTTTCTGCGCCTTCCATTACCTGGTTGTCATTGATGCGGAACGACAGCAGAACTGCTTTCTTCAGCCACTGATGCGTTACCCACTCACCGTTGATCTTTTCCGATACGCGCAGTTCACCGCTGTCCAGCAGACCGATGACCTGGTTGATGGCTTCACGAGTGACGCTGTCCACGCTGGTTGGCGTGATATCGGCGCGGCGCTCAAAGGCAGATTCAATAACGCTCTGTAACTGTTGCATGATTAATTCCTGATTCTGTCATACTAAATTGATTGTTTAAGGCAGATTCCGTAGCGGCGCGATTTATCGCGCAGGTTTATCCAAACCTGAAAATGCCTGAGAACAGCGCGATAAATCGCGCCGCTACAAATTCGTGCAAGCACGCGATAATAAATCGATTGCGGTCACACTTTATCGTTTGGATTAAGGGCCTCTGTCAACCGTTGTTGCAATACATTGCGCATTTCGGCATCAAGCGCTCGGCGCTCGCTGTTCGCGAGGATGAAAAGATCCTCAACCCGTTCGCCAATTGTACTGATACGTGCGCCATGAAGCGAGACACCTAAATCTGCAAAAACTTCACCGACGCGCGCCAGCAGGCCTGGCTGATCGAGGGCGATCAATTCCAGATAGCTGCGGCGATCGGTATGCGTGGGCAGGAAGTTGACTTCGGTTTCCACGCTGAAGTGCTTCAGTCGCGATGACTGACGGCGCACGCGCGGCGGCACCCATTGTGTTTGGGTGATCGCCTGCTCCAGCGCCTGAATGATCATCGGGTGACGATCGGATGCCAACGGGCTGCCATCCGGCTCCAGCACAATAAAGGTATCCATTGCCATACCGTCACGGCTGGTAAAGATCTGCGCGTCATGCACGCTGAGATTGCGGCGATCGAGTTCACCCGCCACAGCAGCAAACAGATATGGACGATCGGGACTCCAGATAAAAATCTCAGTTCCGCCGCGCGTTGCCTGCGGGCTGACCAGCACCAGCGGTTTGCTCAAATCGTGGTTGATCAGATGTCGCGCATGCCATGCCAGCTGATTAGGGGTGTGGCGCAGGAAATAGTCGGAACGGCAGCGGCTCCAGATATGTTGCAGTCGCTCTTCGTCGAGGTTCTCCATTCGCAGCAGCGCCAGCGCCTGCAAGCGATGATGACGGACACGCTCGCGCAGATCCGGGCTGTTTTCCATGCCGCGACGCAGCTGTTTTTCCGTGGCGAAGAACAGTTCGCGCAGCAGGCTCTGCTTCCAGCTGTTCCACAAGCTTTCGTTGGTGGCGCAGATGTCTGATACCGTTAAGCACACCAGGTAGCGCAGGCGGTTTTCGTTCTGCATTACCTCTGCGAATTGCTGAATGACGGTAGGATCCTGAATATCGCGGCGCTGGGCGGTGACCGACATCAGCAGGTGATGACGCACCAGCCAGGCAACCAACTGCGTTTCCCGTGAGTTCAGACCATGTAATTCAGCGAAATCGAGGGCATCCTGCGCACCTAAAATCGAGTGATCGCCGCCACGCCCTTTGGCGATGTCATGCAACAGCGCCGCCATCAGCAGCAGTTCCGGCTGTGGCAGACGCGGCCAGAGTTCTACGCACAGCGGGTGCATCGGACGTGTCGCTTCGTCAGCAAAGCTCTCCAGTTTCTGCAACACGCGGATGGTATGTTCATCCACCGTGTAAGCATGGAACAGGTCAAACTGCATCTGACCGACGATATTGCCCCACAGCGGCGTATAAGCCCAAAGCACGCTGTGACGATGCATCGGCACCAACGCACGGCTCACCGCGCCGGGATGGCGCAGAATCGCCATGAAGGTCTGACGCGCCTCGGCGATCTGGCACAACGGTTGTTTGAGATGGCGGCGGGCGAAACGCAGCTGACGTAAGGTGGTGGAGTAAATGCCTTTGATGTTTTCGTTGCGTACCATCACGTAAAACATACGCATAATCGCCTGAGGCTCACGTTCAAATAACGTGGGATCACGCAGGTCGATCAACTCGCCACGCAGTTGGAAGTCGTCATCGATGTTACGCGGCTTTTCGGTGGCGGAAAGGCCGAGGATCGCCTCATCAAACAGTTGCAGCAGCATCTGATTTAACTCGCCAATGCGGCGCGTGACCCGGTAAAAATCTTTCATCATGCGCTCAACCGGCTCGTTACCTTCGCCGAGATAGTTGAGACGCTGCGCCACATTCAGCTGGCGATCAAACAACAGGCGGTTATCGTAACGCGTCAGCGTCAGATGCAACGCGAAGCGGATGCGCCAGAGAAACTCCTGACATTCATTAAGTTCATTACGCTCGGCTTCAGTGAGAAAGCCAAAGCCAACCATTTCATCAAGGGTGGTGGCACCAAAGTGGCGGCGAGCCACCCATTGCAGCGTATGAATATCCCGCAGACCGCCGGGGCTGCTTTTGATATCCGGCTCGAGGTTGTAGCTGGTGCCGTGGTAGCGTTTATGGCGCTCTTGCTGCTCTTCAATTTTGGCGGCGAAGAAGCGTGATGATGGCCAGAAACCATCGCTAAAGATGTTTTTTTGCAGCTCAAGAAATAATGCGACGTCGCCGGTCAGCATGCGCGATTCAATCAGGTTGGTGGCGACGGTCAAATCCGACAGCCCCTCCAGCAGACACTCCTCGAGCGTACGCACGCTGTGGCCGACTTCGAGCTTGAGATCCCACATCAGCGTGAGCAACTCACTGGTGCGTTGTGCGGCATGCTCGTCCAGCGGGCGGCGGCTCAGGATCAGCACATCAATGTCCGACAGCGGATGCAGTTCGCCACGGCCATACCCGCCCACCGCCAGCAGGGCGATCTCTTTCATCTGATCAAAGCCAAAGAAGCGCCATAAGCGGCGCAGCAGCCGATCAATAAACAGGGTACGCGCATCAATCAGGGATTCGACATCGGTACCGGCATCAAACGCCGTCCCCATATGCTGCTGAAATTGTTCGAGATAGAGTTTGAGTTTCTCGCGGGTCAGGGCTTCATCAGGCCAGTCGGCTGGGGAATCGGTCAGGCCTTTGTGTACTGCTTCGGTCACGCTACCACTCATCGACATCGTCTCTTCTTCGCGCCATTGACATAAAAAAGCCGACTCAAGGTCGGCCTGGTACTGTTGGGAAGAGATTTACGCGACGTTTTCCAGCACCGCTGGGATGGTGTCGTCTTCACGTAGCGTCAGAATCTCACAGCCGTTCTCCGTCACCACAATAGTATGCTCGTACTGCGCGGACAAGCTGCGATCTTTGGTTTTCACGGTCCAGCCATCCTTCATGGTGCGGATGCGGTAATCACCGGCGTTGACCATCGGCTCGACGGTAAAGGTCATGCCGGCCTGCAACACCACGCCGCCGTCATCGGCATCGTAATGCAACACCTGCGGCTCTTCGTGGAAACCTTTGCCAATGCCGTGGCCGCAATATTCGCGCACCACAGAGAAATCCTGTGCTTCAACATACTTCTGAATCGCACGTCCCAGTTCACGCAGGCGGATGCCGGGTTTCACCAGACGCAGGGCCAGATACAGGCTTTCCTGGGTGACGCGACACAGGCGCTCGCCCTGAATGGTCGGCTTGCCGACGATGAACATTTTTGAGGTGTCGCCGTGATAGTCATCTTTGATCACCGTGACATCAATGTTGACGACATCGCCATCTTTCAGCAGACGATCGTCGCTCGGGATACCGTGGCAGACCACTTCATTGATGGAGATACACACCGATTTCGGGAATCCGTGGTAGCCGAGGCACGCGGAGATTGCCTGCTGTTTGTTGGTGATATGTTCGTGGCAAAGACGATCCAGTTCGCCGGTGGAGATACCGGGCACCACATGCGGTGCAATCATTTCCAACACTTCAGCTGCCAGGCGACCGGCAACACGCATTTTTTCGATTTCTTCAGGAGTTTTTATTGAAATAGCCATTAAATTAATCCGCGGCTGTCGAAAATTTCGACAATAATTGAGTTCTGTGCAGTCATGTTAGCAGCAGGCATTTGGGCTGCCAAATCGGGAAGTCTCAAGCCATTTTCTGTTAACGACTATTGGCGTATTCCTGCGCATTGTGGTATAAAGCGCGCCGACGATTCTCTGTCAGCCCCCTGGGCGAACAGGAAACGCATAAATCTCATTATGTGTACTAAAACACACATGTATCGACACGTACGCCGGGGTGCCTTGTAAGAGGTCGGTTGTATGGGATACATGGAGGCCCAACCCCAATCAAACTTTAGAGGTAATCATGGCAACTGTTTCCATGCGCGACATGCTCAAGGCTGGTGTTCACTTCGGTCACCAGACCCGTTACTGGAACCCGAAAATGAAGCCGTTCATCTTCGGTGCGCGTAACAAAGTTCACATCATCAACCTTGAGAAAACTGTACCGATGTTCAACGAAGCCCTGGCTGAGCTGAACAAAATTTCTTCCCGTAAAGGTAAGATCCTGTTCGTCGGTACTAAGCGCGCTGCTGCCGAAGCGGTAAAAGAGTCTGCACTGAGCTGCGACCAGTTCTTCGTAAACCACCGCTGGTTGGGTGGCATGCTGACCAACTGGAAAACCGTTCGTCAGTCCATCAAACGCCTGAAAGATCTGGAAACTCAGTCTCAGGACGGTACTTTCGACAAACTGACCAAAAAAGAAGCGCTGATGCGCGCTCGTGAACTGGCCAAGCTGGAAAACAGCCTGGGCGGTATCAAAGATATGGGCGGTTTGCCGGACGCACTGTTCGTTGTTGATGCTGACCACGAGCACATTGCAATCAAAGAAGCAAACAACCTGGGTATTCCGGTATTTGCTATCGTTGATACCAACTCTGATCCGGACGGCGTTGATTTCGTTATCCCGGGTAACGACGATGCAATCCGTGCTGTAAGCCTGTACCTGACTGCCGTTGCCACTACCGTGCGCGAAGGCCGTTCTCAGGATCTGGCTGAGCAAGCTGAAGACGCGTCTTTAGAGAACGCCTGATAAGGTCTGCTCTTTCACAGAGCCCTTAGACATCAGATGTAATCTGTTAAGGGGGCCGCACGGCCCCTTTATTATATCCAAGTCTGTCACGCTTCCATTAAGGCGAGCGGGGCAGAGTAAATTTTCCGCAACAAGTTTCTGGCAGTGTGCAAGCACTGAGAAACGAATCGAGGATTCTGGAATGGCTGAAATTACCGCTGCACTGGTAAAAGAACTGCGCGAGCGTACTGCCGCTGGCATGATGGACTGCAAAAAAGCGCTGACTGAAGCGAATGGCGATATCGAACTGGCCATCGAAAACATGCGTAAGTCTGGCGCAATCAAAGCAGCGAAAAAAGCGGGTAACGTGGCTGCTGACGGCGTGATCAAAACCAAGATCGTTGACGGTTTCGGTGTGATCCTGGAAGTTAACTGCCAGACCGACTTCGTCGCAAAAGATGCTGGTTTCCAGGCATTTGCTGACAAAGTGATCGACGCTGCTGCCGCTGGCAAAGTGACCGACGTTGAAGTTCTGAAAGCACAGTTCGAAGAAGAGCGCGTGGCACTGGTTGCGAAAATCGGTGAGAACATCAACATCCGTCGTGTTGCTATTCTGGAAGGTGCTGAGCTGGGTAACTACCTGCACGGCGCACGTATCGGCGTTCTGGTTTCTACCAAAGGCGCTGACGAAGAGTTGATCAAGCAGGTTGCAATGCACATTGCAGCAAGCAAGCCGGAATTCGTGAAGCCGGAAGATGTGTCTGAAGACGTGGTAGCGAAAGAGTACCAGGTTCAGCTGGACATCGCGATGCAGTCTGGTAAGCCGAAAGAAATCGCAGAGAAAATGGTTGAAGGCCGTATGAAGAAATTCACCGGCGAAGTTTCTCTGACTGGTCAGGCTTTCGTTATTGACCCGAGCAAAACCGTTGGTCAGGCGCTGAAAGAGAAAGGCGCTGATGTCATTAACTTCATCCGCTTCGAAGTGGGCGAAGGCATCGAGAAAGTTGAGACTGACTTTGCAGCAGAAGTTGCTGCGATGTCCAAACAGTCTTAACTGGTCCGAAAGAACCGCCAAAAGGCGGTTCTTTTTTGCCTGCATTTTGCTGCGGGCCTATTTTCAGTCACTTCCCAATAGCTTTTCTCTCTCGCTAAGCGGATGATTGATCAGATTTAACTTCTCCTTTTCATCATATCTTCCAGGAAGAATTGACCATGGCGACCAACGCAAAACCTGTATATCAACGTATCCTGCTAAAACTGAGTGGCGAAGCACTGCAAGGTGCTGAAGGTTTTGGTATTGACGCGAGTGTGCTTGACCGCATGGCGCAAGAGGTGAAAGAGCTGGTTGAGCTGGGTATCCAGGTGGGTGTGGTTATTGGTGGCGGTAACCTGTTCCGTGGCGCAGGCCTGGCGCAGGCAGGTATGAACCGTGTGGTCGGTGACCATATGGGGATGCTGGCTACCGTGATGAACGGCCTGGCGATGCGTGATGCGTTGCACCGTGCTTATGTCAATGCGCGCCTGATGTCAGCGATCCCGCTGAACGGCGTTTGTGATAACTACAGCTGGGCAGAAGCAATCAGCCTGCTGCGTAATAACCGCGTGGTTATCTTCTCTGCCGGTACTGGCAACCCGTTCTTTACAACCGACTCTGCCGCCTGTCTGCGTGGTATTGAAATCGAAGCTGATGTGGTACTGAAAGCCACTAAAGTGGATGGCGTTTACTCCGCCGATCCGGTGAAGAACCCGGATGCCACGCTCTATGAACAGCTGACGTATGCCGAAGTGTTGGATAAAGAGCTGAAAGTGATGGATCTGGCGGCCTTTACGCTGGCACGCGACCATCAACTGCCGATCCGCGTCTTCAATATGAACAAACCTGGCGCTCTGCGTCGTGTCGTGATGGGTGAAAAAGAAGGCACCCTGATTACGCATTAATACCCGACGCAAGATAAAATAGGGTATATTCTGTTGGCGCGGCGCTTGGGCGCTGCGCTATGCCCTGAATAATCCGTGCCCGATAGGGAACTCGAATTATTTAGGGTATCAGGATGATCGATGATTATCGATACCGCTTCCGGTTAGCCCGGAAATGGCCAGGTCAAACCGAATCCAAGGGTTTCAACGTGATTAACGAAATTAAAAAAGATGCTGAAACGCGCATGGACAAATGCGTGGAAGCATTCAAAAACACTATCAGCAAAGTGCGCACTGGTCGCGCTTCACCCTCTCTGCTCGACGGCATTGTTGTTGAATATTACGGCACGCCGACGCCCCTGCGTCAGCTGGCCAGTGTTACAGTAGAAGATTCGCGCACGCTGAAAATCAACGTCTTCGATCGTTCTATGGGTCCGGCAGTTGAGAAAGCGATCATGGCATCTGATTTGGGTCTGAACCCAAGCTCTGCCGGTAGCGACATTCGTGTTCCGCTGCCACCGCTGACCGAAGAGCGTCGTAAAGACCTGATCAAAATTGTTCGCGGTGAAGCGGAGCAGGGCCGTGTGTCTGTCCGTAACGTACGTCGTGACGCGAACGACAAGATCAAAGCGCTGCTGAAAGACAAAGAAATCAGCGAAGACGACGAGCGTCGCGCGCAGGACGATGTGCAGAAAATGACCGATGTGCGTATCAAAAACGTTGATGCGGCACTGGCCGAGAAAGAAAAGGAACTGATGGAATTCTGATTCCATCATTATCTTATATACCCGAAATAATTCGGATTGCAGGTTGGCGGTAAGGGAATGAATTCCCAGGAGCTTACATCAGTAAGTGACTGGGGTGAACGAGCGCAGCCAACGCATCTGCAATTTGAAGTATGACGGGTATAAACGCCGTCAAGAGAGGTATTCTTCGTGAATGCGCTGTCTTGCGGCGTTTTATTTTGGTCCTGAAGAAGTGGGAAATTATCTGTCCCCTTCCTCTGAGTACACACGGAAAGCGTCATGAAGCGATTAACTCTGCTGGGTTCCACTGGCTCGATTGGCACCAGTACACTGGCGGTAGTACGGGAAAATCCTGAGCAATATCAGGTAACAGCCTTGGTTGCCGGTCAGAATGTGGCCATGATGGCCGAGCAATGTCAGCAGTTTCAGCCTCGTTATGCGGCGATGGCGGATGAAGCCTCGGCACAAGCGCTGCGTGAGCGACTGAGAGCACTCAACATCAACACCGAAGTGCTCTCCGGCGTTCAGGCGGCCTGTGAACTGGCTGCGCTTGATGAAGTTGATCAGGTGATGGCGGCGATTGTCGGCGCATCAGGTTTGCTTCCGACGCTGGCGGCCATCCGTGCCGGAAAAACTGTCCTGCTGGCCAATAAAGAATCGCTTGTCACATGCGGCCGTCTGTTTATGGAGGCGGTTCAGCGCCATCAGGCCCAGTTGCTACCGGTCGATAGCGAGCACAACGCCATTTTTCAGAGTTTACCGGCTTCCATACAGCATCAGTTGGGGTACGCTGATCTGCGGGATAACGGCATCGAGTCGATTATTCTCACGGGATCAGGTGGTCCTTTTCGTGACACGCCATTAACCGATTTGGCCGGTATGTCACCCGATCAGGCTTGTGCGCATCCGAACTGGTCAATGGGGCGTAAAATCTCCGTTGATTCGGCCACCATGATGAATAAAGGTCTTGAATACATTGAAGCCCGCTGGCTATTTAACGCCACTGATGCGCAGATGGAGGTTATCCTGCATCCGCAGTCGGTAATCCATTCGATGGTGCGTTATTGCGATGGTAGCGTGCTGGCGCAACTGGGATCGCCGGATATGCGAACCCCGATTGCCCACAGCATGGCATGGCCAGCACGTATTCCTGCCGGCGTCACGCCGCTCGATTTCACCCGAATGAAAGCGCTGACCTTTTCTGAGCCGGATTACGCGCGCTATCCCTGCCTGAAGCTGGCAATTGACGCCTGTGCCACTGGCCAGGCCGCTACGACAACGCTAAATGCAGCGAACGAAGTGGCGGTGGCCGCATTCCTGCAGCATCAGATCCGCTTTACCGATATCGCTGCGTTAAACAGCGAAGTGTTGGCGTCGCTGAGCTGCGGTGAGCCCGACAGCGTTGAAGCAGTGATGGAGATCGATCGGTTAGCGCGGGTGTGTGCCAATGAAATGTTGCCACGCTTGCGTATAGCAGGTTGATTGTCCGCGCTATTTGTTAGCTCAGGGTGAAAATGGTATAGTCGCTCGCTCGCGTTTTTCGGCCTGGTGTTATTTTGATGCCAGCTGACCTTGAGGTTGGTACTTGCCGCAGGCGCAATGTATTCAGAAACCACAGCATTTCTGATTAAAGGAATTATTACGCGTTATGTCGTCCAACAATCACAACACATTCGATGACCGGGCTGATTGTACGCCGCGTCACGTAGCCATCATTATGGATGGTAATGGTCGCTGGGCAAAAAATCAGGGCAAACTGCGTATTTCAGGCCACAAAGCCGGGGTAAAATCAGTACGCCGGGCCGTCAGCTTTGCGGTCAGCCATAAGCTGGAAGCGCTCACGCTTTATGCGTTCAGCAGTGAAAACTGGAGCCGACCGGTTCAGGAAGTGACGGCCTTAATGGAACTGTTTGTCTGGGCGCTCGACAGTGAGGTCAAAAGCCTGCACAAACACAATGTACGTTTGCGTGTTATTGGCGATATCAGTCGTTTCAATTCCCGTATCCAGGAACGCATTCGTCGCGCCGAGGAACTGACTCAGCAAAATAATGGACTGACTCTCAACATTGCTGCTAACTACGGTGGCCGTTGGGATATTATCCAGGGTGCCAGAAAACTGGCCGAACAGGTTCAGGAAGGTCTGTTACGTCCTGACCAGATAACCGAAGAGAGCCTGGCTCCGTATCTTTGTATGAACGAGCTGGCGCCGGTGGATTTAGTGATAAGGACCGGGGGAGAGCATCGGATTAGCAACTTCCTGCTGTGGCAGATTGCCTATGCTGAGTTCTGGTTTACCGATGTTCTCTGGCCTGATTTTGATGAACACGTTTTTGAAGGTGCACTGAATGCTTTCTCTCTGCGGGAGCGTCGCTATGGCGGCGCTGCACCAGGCGGCGCCTGAGCAACCTGGGGGTAACCTTTGCTGAAGTCTCGTTTAATTACCGCGTTGATTTTAATTCCGCTGGTGATTGCTGCGCTGTTCTGGTTACCACTGTCCGGTTTTGCGATAACAACTATCATCATCTGCATGCTTGCCGCCTGGGAATGGGGGCAACTGGCGGGCATGGCGTCTCGCCAGCAACGCATCTGGCTGGCTGTGCTTTGCGGTTTATTATTGGCCGTGATGCTGTTCACCCTGCAACCTTATCAACGCGATTTACATCAATTTCAGATGGAAAGCTCCTTGTGGGCATCGCTGGTTTGGTGGATTGTGGCGTTGGTTTTAGTGCTTTTCTATCCCGCTTCTGCTGCGGTCTGGCGTCATTCTCGCCCGCTCCGTCTCCTGTTTGGCGTACTCACTGTTATCCCCTTCTTCTGGGGTATGATGGCGCTGCGCCAGTATCATTATGATACCGACCATTTCGCGGGTGCCTGGTGGCTACTCTTCGTGATGTTTCTGGTATGGGGTGCCGACTCCGGTGCCTACATGTTTGGGCGGTTGTTTGGCAAACACAAACTGGCACCAAAAGTGTCTCCCGGTAAAACCTGGGAAGGCTTTTTGGGAGGGTTGCTCTCTTCAGCGCTGATTGCCTGGTTGTTCGCCCTGTTTGCACCGCTAACGATTGCCGCGTCCACGCTGGTTATCTGTGCCGTCATTGCCGCACTGGCTTCGGTACTGGGTGATTTGACGGAAAGTATGTTCAAACGTGAAGCCGGTATCAAAGACAGTGGTAACTTAATTCCGGGCCACGGTGGTATCCTCGATCGCATTGATAGCCTGACAGCAGCGGTGCCGGTTTTTGCCTGCCTGTTGCTGCTGGTGTTCCGCACCCTCTGAGGATTGGCGACCATGTTGAGCATACTCTGGAGTTTTGCAGCCTTTATTGTGGCGCTCGGCGTGCTGATTACCGTGCACGAGTTTGGCCATTTTTGGGTTGCGCGTCGCTGCGGTGTGAAAGTCGAACGATTTTCGATTGGTTTCGGCAAAGCGCTGTTCAGTCGCCGCGATCGTCAGGGCACTGAATACGTCATTGCCCTTATCCCTCTTGGCGGCTACGTCAAAATGCTTGATGAACGCGTTGAAAGCGTTCCGGCTGAACTGCGTCATCAAGCCTTCAACAACAAAGCAGTCTGGCAGCGGGCATCGATCATTGCCGCAGGTCCGATAGCTAACTTCATTTTTGCCATTATCGCGTATTGGGCGGTGTTTATTCACGGCGTCCCTGGCGTGCGCCCGGTGGTTGGTGAAATTCTGAACGGTTCCGTTGCGGCAGAAGCGCAAATTACCTCCGGGATGGAACTTAAAGCGGTAGATGGTATCGAAACGCCTGATTGGGATGCTGTGCGCATGGCGCTGATCGGCAAAATCGGTGATCAGAGTGCCACGCTAACCGTCTCGCAATTTGGTGAGGATGCCACGCAGCAGAAGCAGTTGGATTTGCGTGACTGGCAGTTCGAACCCGATAAGCAGGACCCGGTTGTTGCGTTGGGTATCCGCCCTCGCGGGCCACAAATCGAAACAACCCTGGCCGAAGTTCAGGCTAACTCTCCGGCGAGTGAAGCCGGTTTGCAAGCAGGCGACAGGATCGTTAAAGTCGATGGTCAGCCGTTAACACAATGGCAGGCTTTTGTGGTGCAGGTGCGGGATAACCCCGGCAAAAATATGGCACTTGAGGTGGAGCGAAACGGCGAATCACTGGCGTTGACGCTGACACCGGAAGCAAAACCGGGTAACAAGGCGGAAGGCTTTGCAGGGGTAATACCCCGCGTGATTCCGTTGCCTGACGAGTACAAAACGGTAAGGCAGTATGGGCCTTTTGCCGCCATCGGCGAAGCCAGTGTTAAAACCTGGCAACTGATGAAGCTGACGGTTTCCATGCTGGGCAAATTGATAACCGGGGACGTGAAGCTGAATAATCTGAGCGGGCCGATTTCGATCGCGCAGGGTGCCGGGTTATCAGCAGAATATGGGGTGATTTACTACCTGATGTTTCTGGCGCTGATCAGCGTTAACCTGGGCATCATTAACCTGTTCCCACTGCCGGTTTTAGATGGTGGACATCTGCTCTTTCTGGCGATCGAAAAGATCAAAGGTGGACCGGTGTCCGAGCGAGTTCAGGACTTCAGTTACCGCATTGGCTCAATTTTGCTGGTGCTGTTAATGGGGCTTGCACTTTTCAATGATTTCTCACGCCTGTAATAGCTGGAATGCAGACAGGCGTGGGATGTGTTAGGAAAACGCATAACAACGATGGCGATGAAAAAGTTGCTCATAGCGTCGCTGCTGTTTAGCAGCGCCACCGTTTACGGTGCAGACGATTTCGTGGTGAAGGATATTCATTTCGAAGGGCTACAGCGAGTCGCCGTCGGCGCGGCTCTGCTGAGTATGCCGGTACGTGTCGGCGATACAGTGAATGATGATGACATCAGAAATACCATTCGCTCACTGTTCGCCACCGGTAACTTCGAAGATGTTCAGGTTCTGCGCGACGGTACTACGCTGATTGTCCAGGTGAAAGAACGTCCGACCATTGCCAGCATCACTTTCTCCGGCAACAAAGCGGTGAAAGAAGATCAGCTGAAACAGAATCTTGAGGCTTCTGGTATCCGTGTCGGTGAAGCACTTGACCGCACCACGCTTTCTTCAATTGAGAAGGGCCTGGAGGATTTCTACTACAGCGTCGGTAAATACACCGCCAGCGTTAAAGCGATTGCTACACCGCTGCCACGTAACCGTGTTGACCTGAAATTTGTCTTCCAGGAAGGTGTTTCTGCTCAGATTCAGCAGATTAACATCGTGGGCAACAAAGCCTTTAGTTCTGATGAACTGATCTCCCGTTTCCAGCTGCGTGACGAAGTGCCGTGGTGGAACGTAGTGGGCGATCGTAAATACCAGAAACAGAAACTGGCCGGGGACCTCGAAACCCTGCGCAGCTTCTATCTGGATCGCGGTTATGCGCGTTTTAATATCGATTCAACGCAGGTGAGCCTGACGCCGGACAAGAAAGGGATCTACATCACCGTCAACATTACCGAAGGCGATCAGTACAAGATCGCGGGTGTGATTGTTAACGGCAGCATGGCGGGTCACTCGGCGGAAATTGAACATCTGACGAAGATCCCATCGGGTGAGCTGTATAACGGCACTAAAGTCACTCAGATGGAAGACGACATCAAAAAACTGTTGGGTCGCTACGGTTATGCTTATCCGCGCGTGGTCACTCAGCCGGAAATTAATGATGCCGACAAGACGGTAAAACTGCATATCAACGTTGATGCCGGGAACCGTTACTACGTGCGTAAAGTCCGTTTCGAAGGTAACGATACCTCGAAGGACTCGGTACTGCGTCGTGAAATGCGTCAGATGGAAGGCGCATGGCTGGGCAGCGATCTGGTTGAGCAGGGTAAAGAACGTCTGAACCGTACCGGTTACTTCGAAACGGTAGACGTGGATACGCAGCGCGTGCCGGGTTCACCTGACCAGGTTGACGTGGTCTACAAGGTTAAGGAACGTAACACCGGTACATTCAACTTCGGTGTGGGCTACGGCACAGAAAGTGGCGTGAGCTTCCAGGTTGGCGTGACCCAGGACAACTGGCTCGGCACGGGTAACACCGTGGGTATCAGTGGGACCAAAAACGATTATCAGACCTATGCTGAATTCTCACTGACCGATCCGTATTTCACGGTGGACGGTGTCAGCCTGGGCGGTCGTATTTTCTATAACGACTTTAAAGCGGATGATGCTGACCTGTCTGACTACACCAATAAAAGTTATGGTGTTGATGGCACGCTGGGCTTCCCGATCAATGAGAACAACACCTTACGTGTTGGTTTAGGTTATGTTCATAACGACCTTTCCAATATGCAGCCGCAGGTGGCGATGTGGCGTTATCTTGATTCGGTAGGACGTCATCAGGAGCTGAATGATGATGGTGATTTCTCCGCGAATGACTTCACCTTCAACTATGGTTGGACGTACAACACCCTGGACCGCGGTTTCTTCCCGACATCCGGTAACCGTACCAACCTGAACGGTAAAGTGACCATCCCGGGTTCAGATAACAGCTTCTACAAAGCGACGCTGGATACCCAACAATACGTTCCGATCAACCGTGATCGTACCTGGGTGCTGTTAGGTCGTGGCCGTGTTGGTTATGGTGACGGACTCGGCGGTAAAGAGATGCCGTTCTATGAGAACTTCTATGCGGGTGGCTCCAGCACGGTTCGTGGCTTCCAGTCCAACACCATTGGTCCGAAAGCGGCGTACCTGAATGATGGCTCGTCAACCTGTACGCTGTCCGATCCGAATGGCATCTGTAAGTCAGATGATGCGGTCGGTGGTAACGCGATGGCGGTGGCAAGTCTTGAGCTGATCACCCCAACACCGTTCCTGAGCGAGAAGTATGCTAACTCAGTACGTACGTCGGTATTTTTCGATGCGGGTACTGTCTGGGATACCAAATGGCAGAACACCGCAGAAACGCGTGCGGCAGGGATCCCGGATTACAGCGATCCAAACAATATTCGCGTATCCAGCGGTATCGCACTACAGTGGATGTCACCGTTGGGACCGTTGGTCTTCTCGTATGCCCAACCGATCAAGAAAGTCGAGGGAGACAAGTCAGAGCAGTTCCAGTTTAACATCGGTAAAACCTGGTAAAGCTCTGAGCAGGGAAGTGTATACCCAAAGGGTATAAAGAGAGTCTGCATGCGTGTAGCCTGGCTACACGCTGCAAACACACATGTTGAGGGTAAGGAGTTTATAGTGAAAAAGTTGTTCTGTGCCGCTGCTCTGGGTGTTGCATTAGCTGCTTCTGCTGGCGCCCAGGCGGCAGACAAAATCGCCGTTGTTAACCTGAGCCAGGTTTTCCAGCAGTCTCCGCAGCGTGCTGTCGTTGCTAAGCAACTTGAGAGTGAGTTCCAGGGCCGTGCCTCTGACCTCCAGTCTCAGCAGCAGAAAATCCAGCAGGAGATTCAGGATCTGCAACGCAATGCTTCAACCATGAAAGCCAGCGACCGTACCAAGAAAGAGAAGCAGATCGCTTCTGAACGTGCTGCTTTCGAATCAAAAGCTCAGGCTTTTGAGAAAGACAACCAGACCCGTCAGATGCAGGAACGTAACAAGCTGCTGGCTAAAATCCAGACTGCTGTTCAGTCTGTAGCGAAAAGCGGAGGGTACGATCTGGTCCTGGACTCTCAGGCTGTGCTGTACACTTCTTCTGATGCTAAAGACATCACTGCTGACGTTGTAAAACAGGTTAAATAATCGATGTCATCTATTCGACTGGCTGATTTAGCCCAGCAGTTGGATGCAGAATTGCACGGAGATGGCGATATCGCCATCTCCGGCATTGCTTCTATGCAATCCGCCACAACTGGCCAAATCACTTTTCTTGCAAACAGCCGTTACCGTGAGCAACTCGCCCAGGTGCAGGCTTCGGCCGTGGTGCTGACGGAAGCGGATCTGGAGTGGTGTAATACGGCCGCGCTGGTGGTGAAAAATCCTTACCTGACCTATGCCCGCATGGCACAACTGCTGGACACCACGCCTCAGCCCGCGCAGAATATCGCGCCCAGCGCCGTGATCGACCCAACGGCCAAGCTGGGAAGCAATGTCTCGGTGGGTGCGAATGCGGTGATCGAATCCGGTGTTGAGCTGGGCGACGACGTCGTTATCGGCGCCGGGTGTTTTGTTGGTAAGCACACGCGTATTGGTCGCGGTTCACGCCTGTGGGCTAACGTGACGATTTATCACGAAATCCAGATTGGTCAGGATTGTCTGATTCAGTCAGGTACCGTCATCGGTGCGGATGGTTTCGGGTATGCTAACGATCGTGGCAATTGGGTGAAAATCCCGCAGTTGGGCACGGTGGTGATTGGTGATCGGGTGGAAATTGGCGCCTGTACAACCATCGATCGCGGTGCGTTGGATAACACTCTGATCGGCAATGGTGTTATCATAGATAACCAATGTCAGATTGCACACAACGTTGTGATCGGTGATAACACCGCGGTTGCCGGTGGTGTGATCATGGCGGGTAGTCTGAAGATTGGCCGTTACTGTATGATTGGCGGCGCCAGCGTCATTAACGGACATATGGAAATCTGTGACAAAGTCACCGTGACGGGAATGGGCATGGTTATGCGCCCAATCACAGAGCCTGGGGTATACTCTTCGGGTATTCCGCTGCAACCCAACAAAACCTGGCGTAAAACGGCAGCGTTGGTGATGAATATCGATGACATGAGCAAACGCCTCAAAGCCATCGAGCGTAAAGTCGGCAAAGACGAGTAACGCCATCCCACGACACCGGCTTTATAATAAGCAGCGTACCTTCTTTACCCGCTCAGACCTTGTCTGAGCATGTGCAGCAGGTATCGCAGGGAAGCGAGACGCCACCGAACTGATTTGCGGCCTGCGGATGATCATTTTGATCGTTGCAGGCCGTGTTATTGTTGCCATCAGAATTTTTAGGACAGGAAGAGTATTTTGACTACTGAAACGCATACTCTGAAAATTGAAGAGATTTTAGAACTGCTGCCGCACCGCTATCCATTCCTGCTGGTTGACCGTGTATTGGAATTTGAAGAGCATAAATATCTGCGTGCGGTGAAGAACGTTTCTGTAAACGAACCGTTTTTCCAGGGGCACTTCCCTGGTAAACCGATTTTCCCAGGCGTTCTGATCCTGGAAGCGATGGCGCAGGCCACCGGTATTCTGGCATTCAAAAGTGTCGGCAAACTGGAGCCGGGCGAGCTTTACTACTTCGCCGGCATCGATGAAGCCCGTTTCAAGCGTCCGGTGGTACCGGGCGATCAGATGATCATGGAAGTGACATTCGAGAAAACCCGTCGTGGCCTGACGCGCTTCAAAGGCGTAGCAACCGTAGACGGTAAGATTGTCTGTGAAGCGACCATGATGTGTGCCCGTAGCCGGGAGGCATAATTAGTGATTGATTCAACCGCCAGCATCCATCCCAGTTCCGTTATTGAAGAAGGTGCCGTGATCGGCGCCAATGTTCACATCGGCCCATTTTGCTTTATTGGTGCCAACGTGGAAATTGGTGAAGGTACGGTGCTCAAATCGCATGTGGTGGTGAATGGCCATACGCGTATTGGTAAGGATAACCAGATCTACCAGTTTGCTTCGATTGGCGAAGTGAATCAGGACCTGAAGTATGCGGGTGAGCCGACGCGTGTGGAAATTGGCGATCGCAACCGTATCCGCGAAAGTGTCACGATTCATCGCGGTACGATACAGGGTGGTAGCCTGACCAAAATCGGCAGTGACAACCTGCTGATGGTGAACGCGCACATTGCGCATGATTGCGTGATTGGCAATCGCTGCATTTTCGCCAATAACGCTACGCTGGGTGGCCACGTCACGGTTGATGATTTCGCTATCATCGGTGGGATGACGGCAGTACACCAGTGGTGCACCATTGGCGCTCATGTGATGGTCGGCGGTTGTTCCGGTGTCGCGCAGGACGTACCACCGTACGTCATTGCGCAGGGTAACCATGCGACACCTTTTGGTATCAACATCGAAGGTCTGAAGCGTCGTGGGTTCAGCAAAGAAGCCCTGCATGCGATTCGTAATGCGTACAAGTTGCTGTATCGCAGCGGTAAAACGCTGGATGAAGTGAAGCCGGAGATTGAAGCGCTGGCAAAACAGCATAGCGAAGTTCAGCCTTTCTATGACTTCTTTGCCCGCTCAACCCGTGGATTGATTCGTTAATCCATGTCAGTGCGTCCCTTAACGATTGCCCTGGTCGCCGGAGAAACCTCCGGCGATATTCTTGGTGCCGGTCTCATTCGTGCGTTAAAAGCGCGCCATCCTGATGCTCGCTTTGTCGGCGTTGCCGGTCCGCGTATGCAGGCTGAAGGCTGTGAAGCCTGGTATGAGATGGAAGAGTTGGCGGTGATGGGCATTGTTGAAGTGCTGGAACGTCTGCCGCGGCTGCTGAAAATCCGCCGTGACCTGACGCAGCGCTTCACTGCGCTGCAACCGGATGTGTTTGTCGGCATTGATGCGCCTGATTTCAATATCACGCTCGAAGGTCGTCTGAAACGCGCCGGAATTCGCACCATTCATTATGTCAGTCCCTCAGTCTGGGCCTGGCGTCAAAAACGCGTGTTCAAAATCGGCCGCAATACTAACCTCGTATTGGCATTTCTGCCGTTTGAAAAAGCGTTCTATGATCGTTTCAATGTGCCGTGCCGTTTTATCGGCCACACTATGGCCGATGCGATGCCGATGCAGCCGGATAAACTGGCAGCGCGTCGTGGTTTAGGGATTGCTGATGATGCAATCTGCCTGGGCCTGTTGCCGGGTAGCCGTGGTGCCGAAGTGGAAATGCTGAGCGCCGATTTTCTGCGTGCCGCGCAACTGCTGCGCCAGCGCTATCCTCGTCTTGAAATCGTGGTGCCTCTGGTGAATGCGAAGCGTCGTGAACAGTTCGAGCACATCAAAGCAGAAGTGGCACCGGAATTACCGATGCACCTGCTGGATGGTAAAGGACGTGAAGCGATGATTGCCAGCGATGCAGCGATTCTGGCATCGGGAACCGCGGCACTGGAGTGTATGCTGGCGAAATGTCCGATGGTGGTGGGTTATCGCATGAAACCTTTCACCTTCTGGCTGGCGAAGCGGCTGGTCAAAACCCCTTACGTCTCCTTACCGAATCTGCTTGCCGGGCGCGAGTTGGTGAAGGAGTTGTTGCAGGATGAATGTCAGCCGGCAGCCTTAGCCGCTGCGCTGGAGCCGCTGTTACATGCGGGTGCCGAGCGTGATGCGTTGCTTGCGACGTTTAACGAACTACATGCACAAATTCGCTGGAATGCTGATGAGCAGGCCGCGGATGCCGTACTGGAGATTGCTCATGGCTGAGTTTATTTATCCCAATGCGCGGCTGATTGCCGGTGTTGATGAGGTCGGGCGTGGCCCGTTGGTCGGCGCGGTGGTGACGGCAGCGGTGATCCTTGACCCTGCAAAGCCGATTGTCGGTCTGGCCGATTCCAAAAAATTGTCGGAAAAACGTCGTCTGGCGTTGTATGACGAGATCAAAGAAAAAGCACTGGCCTGGAGCCTGGGCCGTGCGGAACCGGAAGAGATCGATCAGATCAACATTCTGCATGCGACCATGCTGGCGATGCAGCGTGCGGTGGCAGGTTTACCTGTGGTGCCTGATTTTGTTTTGATCGATGGCAACCGTTGCCCGGCGTTGCCGATGCCATCACAGGCGGTAGTTAAGGGTGATAGCCTGGTTGCAGAGATCAGCGCCGCGTCGATCCTGGCGAAGGTGACGCGCGATCGTGAAATGGCCGAACTGGATCTTCTCTTCCCGCAGTATGGCTTCGCTCAGCACAAGGGTTATCCGACGGCACTGCATATGGAAAAATTGACCCAGTATGGTGCTACGCCTCATCATCGCCGCAGCTTTGCGCCGGTGCGTAACGCTCTGATTGATGCCGACGTGCTGGCCGCACGCCAGCCGACTACGCTTTAATAGCCTGACGCTGTTTTAACCGGAAACTGATATGGCTGAACCCCGTTTTATACATCTGCGCGTTCACAGCGACTACTCAATGGTTGATGGCCTGGCGAAGACCGGGCCGCTGGTAAAAAAGGCTGCCTCATTAGGGATGCCTGCTATTGGCATTACTGATTTCACCAACCTGTGCGGGCTGGTGAAATTCTATGGCACCGCGCACGGTGCTGGGGTGAAGCCGATTATTGGCGCCGATTTTAACGTTGCCAGCGAGCTGATGGGCGATGAGCTGACACAGCTCACCGTGCTGGCGGCGAACAACACCGGTTATCAGAACCTGACATTACTGATTTCACGCGCTTACCAACGGGGTTACGGTATTGCCGGGCCGATCATTGATCGTGACTGGCTGGCTGAGTATCAGGAAGGCTTGATTCTGCTTTCCGGTGGCCGTCGTGGCGATGTGGGACGTAGCTTATTGCGCGGCAACAATGCGCTGGTGGCGCAGTGCCTGGCGTTTTATCAGCAGCACTTCCCCGATCGTTACTATCTTGAATTGACGCGCACGGGTCGCCCGGATGAGGAGAGCTACCTGCACGCGGCGGTTGAGCTGGCGATTGCCGAAGGCGTGCCGGTGGTGGCAACCAATGAAGTGTGCTTCCTCAACGAAGATGATTTTGACGCGCATGAAATTCGCGTGGCAATTCATGATGGTTACACGCTGGACGATCCCAAACGTCCGCGTAACTACAGCCCTCAGCAATATATGCGCAGCGAAGCGGAGATGTGCGAGTTGTTCTCGGACATCCCGGAAGCGCTGGAAAATAGCGTAGAAATTGCTAAGCGTTGTAACGTCACCGTGCGACTGGGTGAGTACTTCCTGCCGCAGTTCCCGACCGGTGATATGACCACCGAAGATTTTCTCGTGGTGAAATCACGGGAAGGTTTGGAAGAACGTCTGGAATTCCTGTTCCCCGATCCGGCAGTGCGTGCCGAGAAACGCCCGGAATATGATGAACGTCTGGAGATTGAACTTAACGTTATTAACCAGATGGGCTTCCCCGGCTACTTCCTGATCGTGATGGAGTTTATCCAGTGGTCGAAGGATAACGGCGTACCGGTAGGACCGGGACGTGGTTCCGGTGCCGGTTCGCTGGTCGCTTATGCGCTGAAGATTACCGATCTTGATCCACTGGAGTTTGACCTGCTGTTCGAACGTTTCCTGAACCCGGAACGTGTGTCGATGCCTGACTTCGACGTCGACTTCTGTATGGAAAAACGTGACCAGGTGATCGACCACGTTGCTGAGATGTATGGCCGCGATGCGGTATCGCAGATCATTACCTTTGGTACGATGGCAGCAAAAGCGGTGATCCGCGACGTAGGCCGTGTGCTGGGGCATCCTTACGGCTTTGTTGATCGTATCTCCAAGCTGGTGCCGCCCGATCCGGGCATGACGCTGGAAAAAGCCTTTGCTGCCGAACCGCAGTTGCCGGAAATCTACGAGGCAGATGAAGAGGTTAAAGCGCTGATCGACATGGCGCGTAAGCTGGAAGGTGTCACGCGTAACGCCGGTAAACACGCCGGTGGCGTGGTGATCGCGCCGACCAAAATTACCGATTTTGCACCGCTGTACTGCGATGAAAACGGCAACCACCCGGTCACGCAATTCGATAAAAATGACGTGGAATATGCTGGTCTGGTGAAGTTCGACTTCCTCGGCTTGCGCACGCTCACCATTATCGACTGGGCGCTGAAGATGATTAACCCGCGCCGTGAGAAGCAGGGCCTGGAACCGATTGATATCGCAGCCATTCCCCTCGACGATAAAAAGAGTTTCGACATGCTGCAACGCGCGGAAACCACCGCCGTGTTCCAGCTTGAATCGCGCGGCATGAAGGATCTGATCAAACGTCTGAAGCCTGACTGCTTCGAAGATATGATCGCATTGGTGGCGTTGTTCCGTCCGGGCCCGTTGCAGTCCGGCATGGTAGATAACTTTATCGACCGTAAGCATGGCCGCGAGGCGATCTCTTACCCGGATATCGAGTGGCAGCATGAGTCGCTGCAACCGGTGCTGGAACCGACCTACGGCATCATCCTTTACCAGGAACAGGTGATGCAGATCGCCCAGGTGCTGTCCGGTTATACTCTGGGCGGCGCGGATATGCTGCGTCGTGCGATGGGTAAAAAGAAACCGGAAGAGATGGCGAAGCAGCGCTCCGTGTTCCAGGATGGGGCGGAGAAGATGGGCGTCAACGGCGAGCTGGCGATGAAGATCTTCGACCTGGTGGAGAAATTCGCCGGTTACGGCTTCAACAAATCGCACTCCGCTGCCTATGCGCTGGTTTCTTATCAAACGTTGTGGTTGAAAGCCCACTATCCGGCAGAATTTATGGCGGCGGTAATGACCGCGGATATGGATAACACCGAGAAAGTGGTGGGGCTGGTGGATGAGTGCTGGCGTATGGGCCTCAAGGTGCTGCCGCCAGATATCAACTCCGGGCTTTATCCGTTCCATGTGAACGATGAGGGTGAGATCGTTTACGGTATCGGTGCGATCAAAGGCGTGGGTGAAGGCCCGATTGAAGCGATCCTCGAGGCGCGTAACCGGGATGGTTACTTCAAAGAACTGTTTGATCTCTGCGCCCGTACCGACACCAAAAAGATCAACCGTCGCGTGATGGAAAAACTGATCATGTCCGGTGCGTTCGATCGTCTCGGCCCGCATCGTGCTGCGCTGATGAGCTCCCTCAGCGATGCGCTGAAAGCCGCCGATCAACATGCGAAAGCCGAGGCCATCGGTCAGGCGGATATGTTTGGCGTGCTGGCAGAAGAACCGGAGCAGGTAGAGAAATCGTACGCCAGCGTGACACCGTGGCCGGAACAGATTCAGCTGGATGGCGAACGTGAAACGCTGGGCCTGTATCTCACCGGCCATCCGATTAATCAGTATCTGAAAGAAATTGAACGTTACGTTGGCGGGATGCGTCTCAAAGACATGCATCCAACCGATCGTGGTAAAGTGACCGTCGCGGCGGGGCTGGTGATTGCTGCCCGTACGATGGTCACCAAGCGTGGCAACCGAATTGGTATCTGTACTCTGGATGACCGCTCTGGGCGTCTGGAGGTGATGTTATTTACCGATGCATTGGATAAATACCAGCAATTGCTGGAGAAGGACCGAATCCTGATCGTTAGCGGACAGGTCAGCTTTGATGACTTCAGTGGCGGCCTTAAAATGACCGCCCGCGAAGTGATGGACATTGACGAAGCGCGGGAAAAATACGCGCGTGGTCTTGCTATCTCGCTGACGGACAGGCAAATTGATGACCAGCTTTTAAACCGTCTCCGCCAGTCTCTGGAGCCTCATCGCTCCGGGACTATTCCGGTGCATCTCTATTATCAGAGAGCAGATGCGCGGGCGAAGCTGCGCTTTGGTGCAGCGTGGCGTATTTCGCCCAGCGATCGTTTACTCAACGATTTGCGGTCGTTAGTTGGGTCGGAGCAGGTGGAACTGGAGTTTGACTAAAACAGGAACATTATGAGTCTTAATTACCTGGATTTTGAACAGCCAATCGCAGAACTGGAAGCGAAAATCGACTCGCTGAAATCGATTGGCCGTCAGGATGAGAAACACGATATTAATCTGGACGAAGAAGTGCAGCGTCTGCGCGAAAAAAGCGTAGAGCTGACACGTAAAATCTTCTCCGATTTGGGTGCATGGCAGGTCGCGCAACTGGCGCGTCACCCGCTGCGTCCTTATACGCTGGACTATGTCCGCAATGCCTTTGATGATTTTGACGAGCTGGCTGGCGATCGTGCCTATGCCGATGATAAAGCGATTGTCGGTGGTATCGCCCGTCTCGATGGCCGTCCGGTGATGATCATTGGTCATCAGAAAGGCCGTGAAACCAAAGAGAAAATTCGTCGCAACTTCGGTATGCCAGCACCAGAGGGCTACCGTAAAGCGCTGCGCCTGATGGAGATGGCTGAACGCTTTAAGATGCCGTTGATCACCTTCATCGACACCCCGGGTGCATATCCGGGCGTTGGTGCTGAGGAACGTGGTCAGTCGGAAGCGATTGCCCGTAACCTGCGCGAGATGTCTGGCCTGAAAATCCCGGTAATTTGTACCGTGATCGGCGAAGGCGGCTCAGGTGGTGCACTGGCGATTGGTGTGGGCGATAAGGTCAACATGTTGCAGTACAGCACCTATTCGGTGATCTCACCGGAAGGCTGTGCCTCCATTCTGTGGAAAAGCGCTGATAAAGCACCGCTGGCGGCAGAAGCAATGGGCATCACCGCTGATCGTCTGAAAGAGTTGAAACTGATCGACTCTATCATCCCGGAACCGCTGGGTGGTGCACACCGTCAGCCGGTGGATATGGCCGAAGCACTGAAAAAGCAGCTGCTGGCTGATCTGGCCGATCTCGATGTTCTCAGCACCGAAGAGCTGCTGAACCGTCGTTATCAGCGTCTGATGAGCTACGGCTACGCCTGATAAGCTGATGATCAAAAAAAGCGGACTTCGGTCCGCTTTTTTTATGCCTGCGCAACAGCAGAGCATTCTGACGGTAATCCGCCCCCGCTTTTCGCTATCCTTATTCAGTGCCACAACACCACAGGAGGTGAGCATTGAATATTCTTGCGATCATGGGACCGCACGGGGTTTTCTACAAAGATGAACCCATTCGTGAACTGGATGCTGCACTGAAGCTGCAAGGTTTCCAGACCGTCTATCCCACCAATGCCAGCGACCTGCTGAAGCTGATTGAACACAACCCGCGCATCTGTGGCGTGGTTTTTGACTGGGACGATTACAGTCTGGCGCTGTGCAGTGAAATCAATCAGCTCAATGAATATCTGCCGCTGTACGCGTTTATCAACACCCATTCACAAATGGATGTCAGCATTAACGAGATGCGCATGGCGTTGCATTTCTTCGAATACGCGCTCAGCATGGCTGACGATATCGCGTTGCATATCCGCCAGTACACCGACGAATACATCGACAAAATCACACCGCCACTGACCAAAGCGCTGTTCACCTATGTCAATGAGGGTAAGTACACCTTCTGTACTCCAGGGCATATGGGGGGAACTGCGTTTCAGAAAAGCCCGGTGGGAAGTTTGTTTTACGACTTTTTTGGCGCGAATACGTTAAAAGCGGATATCTCCATTTCAGTGACGGAACTGGGTTCCCTGCTTGATCACACCGGCCCGCATCTGGAAGCCGAGGAGTACGTCGCGCGGACTTTTGGTGCTGAGCAAAGCTATATGGTGACCAATGGCACTTCGACCTCGAATAAGATCGTGGGCATGTATGCGGCTCCAGCGGGTAGCACGGTCTTGATTGACCGCAACTGCCATAAATCCCTGACCCATCTGTTGATGATGAGCGACATTATCCCGCTCTGGCTGAAGCCAACGCGTAACGCGCTCGGCATTCTTGGCGGTATTCCCAAACGGGAATTCACCCGCGACAGCATCCAGCAGAAAGTGGAAAGCACGCCGCGCGCCAGTTGGCCGGTGCATGCGGTGATCACTAACTCAACCTACGACGGCTTACTGTACAACACGCAATACATCAAACAGACGCTGGATGTGCCGTCGATCCACTTCGATTCCGCGTGGGTGCCCTATACCAATTTCCACCCGATCTATGAGGGAAAAAGTGGCATGAGTGGCGATCGGGTGCCGGGTAAAGTGTTCTACGAAACGCAATCGACGCATAAACTGCTGGCGGCATTTTCCCAGGCGTCGCTTATTCACATCAAAGGTGATTACGATGAGCAGACCTTTAACGAAGCCTACATGATGCATACCACCACCTCGCCAAATTACGCCATTGTCTCGTCGATTGAGACGGCGGCGGCGATGTTGCGCGGCAATCCGGGTAAGCGCCTGATCAATCGTTCGGTAGAACGGGCGTTGCATTTCCGGCGTGAGATCCAGCGTTTGCGTGAAGAGTCAGAGGGGTGGTTCTTTGATATCTGGCAGCCGGAAAGAGTGGATGAAGCGGAATGCTGGCCGATCCAGCCGGGTGAGGAAGACTGGCACGGTTTTACCCAGGCCGACCGCGATCATATGTACCTTGATCCGATTAAGGTAACCATCCTGACGCCAGGAATGAGCGAGCTGGGGGTGATGGCGGAAGAGGGGATTCCGGCGGCGCTGGTGGCAAAATTCCTCGACCAGCGTGGCGTGGTGGTGGAAAAAACCGGTCCGTATAACCTGCTGTTCCTGTTCAGTATTGGCATCGATAAGACCAAAGCGATGAGCGTGCTGCGTGGCCTGACCGAATTTAAGCGCGCTTACGATCTCAATCTGCGGGTAAAAAACATGTTGCCGGATCTCTACGCCGAAGATCCTGATTTCTATCGCAACATGCGTATTCAGACGCTGGCCCAGGGCATCCATCAGTTGATCCTGCAACACGATCTGCCGCGCCTGATGCTCAAAGCTTTTGACGTGTTGCCTGAGATGAAGATGACCCCGCATCAGGCATTTCAACAGCAGGTAAAAGGCCTGGTGGAAACGGTCGATATCCGCGAGCTGGTGGGACGCATCTCCGCCAATATGATTTTGCCCTATCCGCCAGGTGTCCCTTTGGTGATGCCGGGAGAAATGATCACTGAGCAGAGTCGCGCGGTGCTCGATTTTCTGTTGATGCTCTGCACAATCGGGCGGCACTACCCCGGTTTCGAAACGGACATTCACGGCGCGACGTTGACCGAGGATGGGCGTTATCTGGTACGGGTGCTTAAAGGCGAGAACGACCATTAAGTTCGGACAAAAGCCTCTTTTCAGCAGGCCGCCTGCCACGTAAGGTAAGCGGCCAAGCCGATAACCGGAGCCACTATGCTACAGATTAAACAGATCCACCACATTGCCATTATCGCCACCGATTATGCGCGCAGTAAGGCATTCTATTGTGATGTGCTGGGCTTTGAATTGCTGGGGGAGTTTTATCGTGCAGAGCGTGATTCGTGGAAAGGGGATCTCGGGCTGAATGGTGTCTACACTATCGAACTGTTCTCCTTCCCGGCACCGCCTGCACGCGTCAGTCAGCCGGAAGCCTGTGGCTTACGTCACCTGGCATTTTGTGTTGAGGATGTGGAACAATCGGTCGCGGCGCTGGCTGAGAAGGGGGTGGTTTGCGAACCGATTCGTATTGATGTGTTGACCGGTAAAACCTGTACCTTCTTCTCTGACCCGGATGGTTTGCCGCTGGAGCTGTATCAGGCGTAAAATAGCGCCCGTCGCGAGCCGCAATCGGGCGGTTCGCCCTTACGGAATGCGCCATGTCTTTGTCCCATCTTGCTGCACTGCTGACACCCGATGCCCGCTGCGTGCTGGCGTTCAGCGGTGGGCTGGATTCCACCGTGTTGTTGCATCAACTGGTTTGCTGGCAACGACAACATCCACAGTTTCAACTGCGCGCATTGCATGTCCATCATGGTTTAAGCCCCAATGCTGATAGTTGGGCAGCACATTGCCAGCACCTTTGCCAGCAGTGGCAAGTCCCCTGTGAGGTGTTGCGAGTGCAGGTGGATGGGCATGAGCAGGGGATAGAAGCGGCAGCGCGCGATGCACGTTATCAGGCGTTGTTTCAACAGCTGCAACCCGGTGAGTACTTACTTACCGCCCAGCATCTTGATGATCAGTGTGAAACCCTGTTGCTGGCCCTAAAGCGTGGCAGTGGCCCGGCGGGCCTGGCCGCGATGCCTTCACAACGTATCGTGGGAGAAAACACCCATCTGCGGCCATTATTGACCTTCAGTCGTCAGCAACTTGAAAGTTGGGCGACAGAACATCAGTTGCGTTGGATCGAAGACGAGAGCAACGTGGATTGCCGCTATGACAGAAATTTTCTGCGCCAGCAGGTACTCCCGTTACTGCAAGCTCGCTGGCCGCATTTCAGCGCTGCGGCTGCACGCAGCGCCGCGTTATGTGGTGAACAGGAACAACTGCTGGACGAGTTGCTGGCGGAACAATTGGCACAACTCACGGATGAGCTGGGGCGACTTAACTTCACGCCGTTGTTGAGCATGCAGGAAGCGCGTCGTCATGCGCTGCTGCGGCGCTGGATTGCGCAGCAGGGCGGAATCATGCCCTCACGCGATGCATTGCTGCGCATCACCCGTGAAGTGATGCAGAGTCGGGAAGATGCCCAACCCTGCCTGCATTTTGGTGCTTTTGAACTGCGCCGTTATCGCCAGCACCTGTACTGGCTAGCACCTCAACCTTCCCTCAGTCAGCACTCACTTACCTGGCATGACCTCTCGCAACCCTTGCGTTTGCCCGAACCACTCGGGGAGTTACAGGCAAGCCATGATAGTCCGCGGCTACGTTACCCGACCGATGATGAGCAGGTGAGCGTGCGTTTTAAGGCCCAGGGCTATTTCCACCTGATCGAACGGGCGGGGGGACGTGAAGTGAAAAAACTGTGGCAGGAGCTGGGTGTTCCGCCCTGGCAGCGTGAACGGATCCCACTGATTTACTACAACCAGACGTTAATTTGCGCGCCGGGATTTTTTATCACCCGTGAAGGTGCGGCCAGCAATGAGCAAGGCTGGACGGCGGTCTGGTTACAACAACAATAAAACGGAGAGCAATGATGAAACACTGGATCGCGGCGGCACTTTTCGCCGTGGCACTGCCGGCGCTGGCCGACGGTGATATTAAGGCCGGGGCGCAAAAAGCGGCCAGTTGTCTGGCTTGTCATGGTGCGGAAGGAAAAAGCGCCGTGCCTTTGTATCCTAATCTGGCCGGACAGCACGCACCTTATCTGCTGCACTCGTTACAAGCCTACAAAAAAGGGGAGCGCAGTGGGGGGCAGGCTGAGGTAATGAAAGCGTTTGTAGCCGGGTTAAGCGATCAGGATATGGAAGATCTGTCGGCGTATTACAGCTCGCTACAGCCATAAGCGAGGGGGGCGGGAGAGGGATTTCCCGCCCGTAGGAAGGTTACTCGTCTTCGCTGACGATAACGGTGCCCAGCTCAGGGTGGCTGAAGCTGGCGATGTGATCGAGCCGCAGCTCGCGTGTTTCGCCGGAGAGGTCGACCGCAAGATACTCGACGTTTTTGCGTGAAATCATGTCCACGGCTTTCGCCTTGAGCTGATCACCGTTTTTTAATTCGAGCGCAAGCGTCCAGTGTTTTTGGCAGGCGAGTTCCAGGTTGTCGTAGTCATCGCAGTTGATGGGTTTGTAGGCTTCATTCGTCAACATAGTCGCTCACCAATAAGTTTGCAGCGGCATAGGCTGCCTGTTCCCTGACAGAAGAGTTTAGCGCAGAATTAGCGGCAATATCATTGAGTGCATTCAGCGCGCATCCAATGGCATCTGGCACATAACCCAGGTCGCCGCTGCCAATTTCGGCATACTTCTGGCGAACTAACTCACAATACTTTTGCACATTCACCTCCTCAGCAGAGTTTCAATACTCTGGTTGATAGGAGACTATATCACAGGCAATTCACTGAAATCAGCCAGTGAACAGCGCGAAGCATTCAGAGAAAAGCAGAAAAGTGGCAAAATTCGCTGCTGTTAAGCGTCTGCACAGCGCACAAAAGGTTAAGTTAATGGACAGGTTATTACGCAGTACAGGAACTCTTCCTGCGGCAGGTATCACATGATTGTAGTATCATGTTCGGTTTCACTGCCGGAAAATGAGGTCGAGTTGAGTGCCATCCGTGCGCAGGGCGCTGGTGGGCAGCATGTCAATAAAACCTCGACCGCCATCCACCTGCGTTTTGATATCAATGCGTCATCATTGCCGCCATTTTATAAACAGCGTCTGCTGGCCGCGCGCCACCATTTGATCACCGAGGATGGCGTGGTGATTATCAAAGCGCAGGAGTATCGCAGCCAGGAGATGAATCGCGAAGCTGCGCTACAGCGGTTGATTAATTTAATTCGGGAACTGACAACGGTGGAAAAAGTGAGGCGTGCCACACGTCCCACCCGGGCATCGAAAGAACGACGACTGGACGGCAAAGCGCGGCGAAGTAATACCAAGGCGCTACGGGGAAAAGTGCGTTAAAAAAAGCGCCTCTGATCAGAGGCGCTCTGGGGGGATTACTTGTTCAGGGCTTTTGCCAGGAATTCGACGATTTCGCTGTGCTTAATCATCTCTTTCTCGCTGGCGGAACGCGCTTTGTACTCGATCTCTTCATTATCGAGGTTGCGATCGCCGATCACGATGGTATGCGGTACACCAATCAGTTCCATATCGGCAAACATCACGCCCGGACGCTCTTTACGGTCATCCAGAATCACGTCAATGCCTTTGGCACGCAGCGCGTTGTACAGATCATCCGCGACTTCTTTCACACGGAAAGATTTGTGCATGTTCATTGGCAGAATCGCCACTTCGAACGGTGCCAGGGCTGCCGGCCAGATGATGCCACGCTCGTCATGGTTCTGCTCAATAGCCGCCGCCACCACGCGGGTGATACCGATACCGTAGCAGCCCATGGTCATGATTTGGTTACGACCATCTTCGCCTTGCACCGCCGCTTTCAGCGCATCGGAATATTTGGTGCCGAGCTGGAAGATGTGACCAACTTCGATACCACGTTTGATCAGCAGCGTGCCTTTACCGTCCGGGCTGGGATCGCCTTCCACCACGTTGCGGATATCTTCGACACGCGGTTCCGGCAAGTCACGGCCCCAGTTAATTCCAGCGAAGTGTTTGCCATCGATGTTGGCACCGGCGCAGAAGTCGCTGGTTTTCGCCACGGTACGGTCAGCAATCACCGGCATGGTCAGACCCACCGGACCGAGGGAACCCGGACCTGCGCCCAGAACCGCACGGATTTCGGCTTCGGTCGCCATTTCCAGCGGTGCGGCAACGATATCCAGCTTCTCCGCTTTCACTTCGTTGAGCTGATGATCACCACGCAGCAGCAGGGCAACCAGCGCATGGCCGCTCTCTTCGGTGCCTTTAACAAACAGCGTTTTGACCGTTTTCTCAATCGGCAACTGATGCTGTTCAACCAACTCGGCGATGGTTTTCGCATTTGGTGTGTCGAACTGCACCATCTGTTGTGTCGGCTGTGGACGTTCGCCAGCCGGGGCCAGAGCCTCAGCTTTCTCGATGTTAGCGGCGTAATCGGATTCGCTGGAGAAGATCACATCATCTTCACCGCTCTGCGCCAGCACCTGGAATTCATGTGAAGCGCTACCACCGATGGAACCGGTATCGGCCTGTACCGCACGGAAGTCCAGCCCCATACGGCTGAAGCTCTGGCTGTAGGCGCGATACATCGCGTCATAGGTTTCCTGCAACGATTCCTGCGAAGTGTGGAACGAGTAGGCATCTTTCATGATGAACTCGCGTGAACGCATCACCCCAAAGCGTGGGCGCACTTCGTCACGGAACTTGGTCTGGATCTGATACAGGTTGAGCGGCAATTGCTTGTAAGAGCTCAACTCGTTACGGATCAGGTCAGTGACCACTTCTTCATGCGTCGGACCCAACACGAACGGGCGATCGTGACGGTCTTTAATACGCAGCAGTTCGGGACCATATTGCTCCCAACGGCCACTCTCTTCCCACAGATCGGCAGGCTGAACCACCGGCATGGAGATTTCAATCGCGCCTGCGTTGTTCATCTCTTCACGCACGATGTTTTCGACTTTTCTCAGCACGCGAACACCGGTCGGCAGCCAGGTATAAAGTCCTGAAGCCAGTTTACGGATCATCCCGGCGCGCAGCATCAGCTGGTGGCTGATAACTTCCGCATCGGAGGGCGTCTCCTTCTGAGTGGAGAGCAAATATTGAGTAGTACGCATTGATTACGATTCCAGTTATACGGAAGGTCACTGACAAAAAATTTTGCTGGCGGCTAGTGTACCAGCGAGATCCGCCACTCAAAAGCGCGTTTTAGCGCGGATCGAGAGCGATCACCTCGGTGCCTGCCTCATCAATGCGCCAGCGCACATTAAAATCGAGCAGCCAGGCAGCATATTCACGATCTTCTGCCTCACCTTTGCGATAAGCAGGGCGCGGATCCTGAGCCAGTACATCGCTGATAAAGCGTGCCAGATGGGGGTGTTTTTTTTGTTGCTGTTGAATTTGCGCCAACGCCAGTGCAGAGAAACGCACCGGCATTGCTGCCTCGGGAGCCTGCTGGGCAAATCCGGCGCGTGCATCCGGTAAGGCTTCGGCAAACGGCAGATAAGGTTTGATATCGACCACCGGGGTGCCATCCACCAGATCTAAACTGCCCAACTGCAAAATGACTTGTTGCTTTTCGCAACGGATGCCTTTGAGTTCAACCAGCGACATACCAATCGGATTGGGTCGGAAGGTTGAACGCGTCGCAAAGACGCCCATGCGCGCATTGCCACCCAGGCGTGGTGGACGTACAGTGGGGCGCCAGCCGCCAGACATGGTTTGATGAAAAACAAACAGCACCCACAGATGGCTGAACGCTTCAAGACCGCGTACCGCTTCAGCCTGGTTGTAAGGTGGCAGCAGATGCAGCTCACCGGTGCCATCCTGCACCAGACCCGGCTGGCGCGGCACGGCGAATTTCTCTTTCCACGGCGAATGAATTACGCCGATTTGCGCAAAGGCAAACTCACTCATTGATTGGCAACTTTCAGTGCAGAACCCTGACAGACGGCCTGACGGTAGCAACCCGGAGTGCTGGAGACGATTTCGCACTTATGCAGCAGCACGGCGTTCGCCTTCATTCCCGCCGCTCGCAGTTGCAGGCGTTTACGGGCGGTATTGATATTTGGCGGTGAATCCTGGGTGCTGCTCTGGCAATCATCGCCGGACACTTCGCCGAGGTCACGGAAAGGTTTGCTGACCAAATCGGTCGCGTCCGTGTAAATCTTCACCGGGGCCGGACGGGGCGCAGGGCGGCGTTCCGGTTCGCTGGATTGCTGCTGCGGGTGCGATGAAGCACTGCTTATCGGGTGATATTCACGCACACACCCGGTCAGCATCAATGCCAACAAGCAGAGCGGTAAAAAACGCATGGCAACATCCTCATGTTTTAAAAAGTGGCGTTATTGAAACAAGGACAACCGTAAATAACAAGTCAGCTGCCACAACCGGCAAAAGAAAGGGCGGCCGAAGCCGCCCTGAATGGCATGAGAAGAGGGGATTACCAGCCCTTCACAGCACCACCGTTGAAGATTTTGTTCGCGGCTTCCGCGACTTCGTCAGACTGATAAGCCTGAACAAATTTCTTCACGTTTTCAGCGTCTTTGTTGTCTTCACGGCTAACGATCAGGTTCACGTACGGTGAATCTTTATCTTCAACGAAGATACCGTCTTTAGCCGGGGTCAGGCCAATCTGGCTGGCGTAAGTGGTGTTGATTACTGCCAGCGCAATCTGCTGATCGTCCAGTGAACGCGGCAACTGCGGCGCTTCCAGCTCAACAATCTTCAGGTTTTTCGGGTTCTCGGTGATATCCAGCGCGGTCGGCAGCAGGCCAACACCGTCTTTCAGTTTAATCAGACCCACTTTCTGCAACAGCAGCAGCGAACGACCAAGGTTAGTCGGGTCATTCGGGATGGCGATCTGAGCGCCGTTCTGCAACTCATCCAGAGATTTGATCTTTTTGGAGTAGCCCGCGATGGGGTAAACAAAGGTGTTACCAACCGGTACCAGCTTATAGCCACGATCTTTGATCTGCTGATCCAGATACGGTTTGTGCTGGAAGGCGTTAACATCGATATCGCCTTTGCTCAGGGCTTCGTTCGGCAGAACGTAGTCGTTGAAGGTGACCAATTCAACATCCAGGCCATACTTCTCTTTCGCGACTTTCTGTGCCGTTTCAGCAACCTGCTGCTCGGCGCCAACAATCACACCCACTTTAATGTGGTTTGGATCTTTGGCTTTCTGATCGCATCCGGCCAGCGCAATCACGCCAATCAGCGCGCCCACAGCGGCAATCTTTTTAAATGTAAAAGACATATCCTTTCCTTAATAGAGAATATTGATATTGCTTGCTTACTTATGGGACACAGCACGCACGATGCGGTCGCCACAGAATTGGATTAAATAAACCAACACCACCAACAGGACCAGAACGGTATTCATCACGGTGGCGTTATAGCCGATGTAACCATACTGATAGCCGATCTGGCCGAGTCCGCCAGCACCTACCGCACCACCCATCGCGGAGTAGCCAACCAGCGTAATCAGAGTAATTGTAGCGGCATTCACCAGCCCCGGCAGGGCTTCAGGCAGCAACACCTTGCGTACGATTTGCAGCGGTGTGGCCCCCATCGCGCGTGACGCTTCGATCAACCCGGTGGGCAGTTCGAGCAAGGCGTTCTCAACCATACGGGCGATAAACGGCGCGGCCCCCACGGTCAGCGGCACAATCGCGGCTTGTAAACCGATCGATGTTCCCACGATCGCGCGGGTAAATGGAATCATCCAGACCAGCAGGATAATGAACGGGATAGAACGGAAGATATTCACCAGCGCCGAGAGTACGCGATACAACGCACCGTTCGCCAGAATTTGGCCGGGACGGGTGACGTACAGCAACACGCCAACGGGCAGGCCAAGCACAAAGCCAAAGAAGCCGGAGACAAAGGTCATCATCAGCGTTTCCCAAATGCCACGTCCCAGTAGCCACATCATCGCTTCAGACATAACCCAGTACCTCAACTTTCACATGATTCTCTTTCAACCAGGCAATGGCGGCTTGCGTATCATTTTCGCTGCCGTCCATCTCGGCCAGCATAATGCCGAACTTCACGCCACCGGCGTAATCCATCTGCGCGCTAATAATATTGTTATTAACGTTGAAGCGACGTGCCGCTTCTGACAGCAGAGGCGCATCCACCGACTTGCCCGTGAATTCCAGGCGTAATAAAGGTACGGTGTCATTTCCTGGCTGGGCCGACATGCGTTGCTGGTAATCGTCAGGAATATCGAGATGCAGGGTTGACTGGATAAACTGCTGCGCCAACGGTGTTTTCGGATGAGAAAATACTTCGCTAACGCTGTCTTGCTCAATCAGTTCGCCATTACTGATTACGGCGACCTGATCGCAGATGCGCTTCACCACATCCATTTCATGGGTGATCAGCAGGATGGTCAGACCGAGACGGCGATTGATATCTTTAAGCAACTCGAGGATGGAACGGGTTGTTGCCGGATCCAGAGCGCTGGTGGCTTCGTCGCACAGCAGCACTTTAGGGTTGCTGGCCAGAGCACGGGCAATCGCCACACGCTGTTTTTGACCACCGGACAGATTCGCCGGCCAGGCATCGTGTTTATCCGCCAGGCCCACCAGGTCCAGCAGCTCGCTGACGCGCTGTTTGATCTGCTCGCGAGAAAGATTGCCCAGCTCAAGCGGCAGAGCGACGTTGCCGAAGACAGTGCGTGAGTTCATCAAATTAAAATGCTGGAAAATCATGCCAATCTGACGGCGTGCCTGTGTCAACTGACCTTCGGAAAGTGCGGTCAGATCCTGACCATCGACCAATACCCGGCCAGATGTAGGACGCTCCAGCAGATTGACGCAGCGAATAAGTGTACTTTTACCGGCACCGGATGCACCGATGACGCCATAAATCTGTCCGGCAGGCACATGCAGGCTGACGTTAGATAACGCCTGAATGGTGCGTGAACCTTGCTGGAACACTTTGCTAATATTTTCGAGTTTAATCATTAGGTTAATTATTATCGTGTTGCGTTGTCCGTGGTGTTTCGGGTTTCATCTGGCTACGCCGTGTGAAATCTGGATGGATGGTAAGGCATCCAGACGGCTAAATCAATGAAAGTCATTCAATCTGCCATTCTCTCAGTATGCGCAATCATGCGATACTGACCGGCAATTTTTGCAGCAGGAGTTTCTACGTGGCGAACAAAGTCCCGGCTATTTTTCTTGATCGTGATGGCACATTGAATGTCGATCACGGCTATGTCCATGAGATCGATAATTTTCAGTTTATTGATGGCACCATTGAGGCGCTACAGGCGCTGAAAAAAATGGGCTTTGCCCTGGTACTGGTCACCAATCAGTCGGGCATTGCGCGCGGCATGTTTACGGAAGACCAATTTATGCAACTGACGGAGTGGATGGACTGGTCCCTGGCGGATCGCGATGTTGATCTCGATGGTATCTATTTCTGCCCGCATCTGCCGGATGCGACGGTTGAAGAGTATCGCCAGCAATGTGATTGCCGTAAACCGCAGCCTGGTATGCTGCTGTCGGCGCAGAAGCATCTCCATATAGATATGGCCGCTTCTTATATGGTTGGCGACAAACTGGAAGATATGCAGGCGGCGCAGGCGGCTGGTGTAGGCACGAAAGTGTTGGTGCGTACCGGTAAACCGGTGACGGCGGAAGGCGAAGCGGCGGCGGATTGGGTGATTGATAGCCTGGCTGACCTGCCGGAACGTATTAAAAAGGGCTAAAAACGGGCCTTTTGCACAAATTTCAGCCGAACAGTAAAAAAGTTGAAATTTACGCTTGCGCTTCGTCAGAGTCTCCCTATAATGCGCCTCCACTGACACGGCAAAGCGGCAACGCAGACGGTCAGTGAGGGACGAAGTGATTCATCCCGCCAGAGAAAAATCTCGAAAAAGAGATTGACTCTGAAGGAGGAAAGCGTAATATACGCCACCTCGCGACAGGCGGTTAACCTGCTGCTCGCACTGCTCTTTAACAATTTATCAGACAATCTGTGTGGGCACTCGCAGGATTGATATCAAAAGTCTACGGACTTAAAAAATATCAAGTCTCAAGAGTGAACACGTAATTCATTACGAAGTTTAATTCTTTGAGCATCAAACTTAAATTGAAGAGTTTGATCATGGCTCAGATTGAACGCTGGCGGCAGGCCTAACACATGCAAGTCGAACGGTAGCACAGAGGAGCTTGCTCCTTGGGTGACGAGTGGCGGACGGGTGAGTAATGTCTGGGGATCTGCCCGATGGAGGGGGATAACTACTGGAAACGGTAGCTAATACCGCATAACGTCGCAAGACCAAAGTGGGGGACCTTCGGGCCTCACACCATCGGATGAACCCAGATGGGATTAGCTAGTAGGTGGGGTAACGGCTCACCTAGGCGACGATCCCTAGCTGGTCTGAGAGGATGACCAGCCACACTGGAACTGAGACACGGTCCAGACTCCTACGGGAGGCAGCAGTGGGGAATATTGCACAATGGGCGCAAGCCTGATGCAGCCATGCCGCGTGTATGAAGAAGGCCTTCGGGTTGTAAAGTACTTTCAGCGGGGAGGAAGGGATGATGTTTAATACGCATCGTCATTGACGTTACCCGCAGAAGAAGCACCGGCTAACTCCGTGCCAGCAGCCGCGGTAATACGGAGGGTGCAAGCGTTAATCGGAATTACTGGGCGTAAAGCGCACGCAGGCGGTCTGTCAAGTCGGATGTGAAATCCCCGGGCTTAACCTGGGAACTGCATTCGAAACTGGCAGGCTAGAGTCTTGTAGAGGGGGGTAGAATTCCAGGTGTAGCGGTGAAATGCGTAGAGATCTGGAGGAATACCGGTGGCGAAGGCGGCCCCCTGGACAAAGACTGACGCTCAGGTGCGAAAGCGTGGGGAGCAAACAGGATTAGATACCCTGGTAGTCCACGCTGTAAACGATGTCGACTTGGAGGTTGTGCCCTTGAGGCGTGGCTTCCGGAGCTAACGCGTTAAGTCGACCGCCTGGGGAGTACGGCCGCAAGGTTAAAACTCAAATGAATTGACGGGGGCCCGCACAAGCGGTGGAGCATGTGGTTTAATTCGATGCAACGCGAAGAACCTTACCTGGCCTTGACATCCACGGAATTTGGCAGAGATGCCTTAGTGCCTTCGGGAACCGTGAGACAGGTGCTGCATGGCTGTCGTCAGCTCGTGTTGTGAAATGTTGGGTTAAGTCCCGCAACGAGCGCAACCCTTATCCTTTGTTGCCAGCGATTCGGTCGGGAACTCAAAGGAGACTGCCGGTGATAAACCGGAGGAAGGTGGGGATGACGTCAAGTCATCATGGCCCTTACGGCCAGGGCTACACACGTGCTACAATGGCGCATACAAAGAGAAGCGACCTCGCGAGAGCAAGCGGACCTCATAAAGTGCGTCGTAGTCCGGATTGGAGTCTGCAACTCGACTCCATGAAGTCGGAATCGCTAGTAATCGTAGATCAGAATGCTACGGTGAATACGTTCCCGGGCCTTGTACACACCGCCCGTCACACCATGGGAGTGGGTTGCAAAAGAAGTAGGTAGCTTAACCTTCGGGAGGGCGCTTACCACTTTGTGATTCATGACTGGGGTGAAGTCGTAACAAGGTAACCGTAGGGGAACCTGCGGTTGGATCACCTCCTTACCTGAAGATACCTTCCTTCGAAGTGCTCACACAGATTGTCTGATGAAAACGTAATGAGCAAGACGGCTGCGAAGTCGTGACACTTCATGTGTCCCCTTCGTCTAGCGGTTAGGACTCCGCCCTTTCACGGCGGCAACAGGGGTTCGAATCCCCTAGGGGACGCCACTTGCTTGGTGACAGGTGAAAGGTGTCGCTGCTCAGTATCTCAAAACTGGCTTACGAGTCATGTTTGAGATATTTGCTCTTTAACAATCCGGAACAAGCTGAAAATTTGAAACGACACGTTGTTTCATTTCTCCGTAATAAGAAATGAAAACGATGTGTTCGAGTCTCTCAAATGCTTGCAGTCTGCATGCGTGAAAACGTCTGTGGGTTGTGAGGTTAAGCGACTAAGCGTACACGGTGGATGCCCTGGCAGTCAGAGGCGATGAAGGACGTGCTAATCTGCGAAAAGCGTCGGTAAGGTGATATGAACCGCAACAGCCGACGATGTCCGAATGGGGAAACCCAGTGCACTTGTGCACTATCGTTAACTGAATACATAGGTTAACGAGGCGAACCGGGGGAACTGAAACATCTAAGTACCCCGAGGAAAAGAAATCAACCGAGATTCCCCCAGTAGCGGCGAGCGAACGGGGAACAGCCCAGGACCTGAATCAGTTTGTGTGTTAATGGAAGCGTCTGGAAAGTCGCGCGATACAGGGTGACAGCCCCGTACATGAAAATGCACAGATTGTGAGTCCGATGAGTAGGGCGGGACACGTGGTATCCTGTCTGAATATGGGGGGACCATCCTCCAAGGCTAAATACTCCTGACTGACCGATAGTGAACCAGTACCGTGAGGGAAAGGCGAAAAGAACCCCGGCGAGGGGAGTGAAACAGAACCTGAAACCGTGTACGTACAAGCAGTGGGAGCCTACTTGTTAGGTGACTGCGTACCTTTTGTATAATGGGTCAGCGACTTATATTCTGTAGCAAGGTTAACCGTATAGGGGAGCCGCAGGGAAACCGAGTCTTAATTGGGCGTTAAGTTGCAGGGTATAGACCCGAAACCCGGTGATCTAGCCATGGGCAGGTTGAAGGTTGGGTAACACTAACTGGAGGACCGAACCGACTAATGTTGAAAAATTAGCGGATGACTTGTGGCTGGGGGTGAAAGGCCAATCAAACCGGGAGATAGCTGGTTCTCCCCGAAAGCTATTTAGGTAGCGCCTCGTGAATTCATCTCCGGGGGTAGAGCACTGTTTCGGCTAGGGGGCCATCCCGGCTTACCAACCCGATGCAAACTGCGAATACCGGAGAATGTTATCACGGGAGACACACGGCGGGTGCTAACGTCCGTCGTGAAGAGGGAAACAACCCAGACCGCCAGCTAAGGTCCCAAAGTCATGGTTAAGTGGGAAACGATGTGGGAAGGCCCAGACAGCCAGGATGTTGGCTTAGAAGCAGCCATCATTTAAAGAAAGCGTAATAGCTCACTGGTCGAGTCGGCCTGCGCGGAAGATGTAACGGGGCTAAACCATGCACCGAAGCTGCGGCAGCGACACTATGTGTTGTTGGGTAGGGGAGCGTTCTGTAAGCCGCTGAAGGTGGACTGTGAGGTCTGCTGGAGGTATCAGAAGTGCGAATGCTGACATAAGTAACGATAAAGCGGGTGAAAAGCCCGCTCGCCGGAAGACCAAGGGTTCCTGTCCAACGTTAATCGGGGCAGGGTGAGTCGACCCCTAAGGCGAGGCTGAAAAGCGTAGTCGATGGGAAACAGGTTAATATTCCTGTACTTGGTGTTACTGCGAAGGGGGGACGGAGAAGGCTAGGTTATCCGGGCGACGGTTGTCCCGGTTTAAGCGTGTAGGCTTGCATTCCAGGCAAATCCGGAATGCTTCAAGGCTGAGGCGTGATGACGAGTCACTACGGTGATGAAGTAACTGATGCCCTGCTTCCAGGAAAAGCCTCTAAGCTCCAGGTAACACGAAATCGTACCCCAAACCGACACAGGTGGTCAGGTAGAGAATACCAAGGCGCTTGAGAGAACTCGGGTGAAGGAACTAGGCAAAATGGTGCCGTAACTTCGGGAGAAGGCACGCTGTCATCAGGTGAAGTCCCTCGCGGATGGAGCCGAAGGCAGTCGAAGATACCAGCTGGCTGCAACTGTTTATTAAAAACACAGCACTGTGCAAACACGAAAGTGGACGTATACGGTGTGACGCCTGCCCGGTGCCGGAAGGTTAATTGATGGGGTTATCCGTAAGGAGAAGCTCTTGATCGAAGCCCCGGTAAACGGCGGCCGTAACTATAACGGTCCTAAGGTAGCGAAATTCCTTGTCGGGTAAGTTCCGACCTGCACGAATGGCGTAATGATGGCCAGGCTGTCTCCACCCGAGACTCAGTGAAATTGAAATCGCTGTGAAGATGCAGTGTACCCGCGGCAAGACGGAAAGACCCCGTGAACCTTTACTATAGCTTGACACTGAACATTGAGCCTTGATGTGTAGGATAGGTGGGAGGCTTTGAAGCGTGGACGCCAGTCTGCGTGGAGCCAACCTTGAAATACCACCCTTTAATGTTTGATGTTCTAACGTAGGCCCGTAATCCGGGCTGCGGACAGTGTCTGGTGGGTAGTTTGACTGGGGCGGTCTCCTCCCAAAGTGTAACGGAGGAGCACGAAGGTTGGCTAATCCTGGTCGGACATCAGGAGGTTAGTGCAATGGCATAAGCCAGCTTGACTGCGAGAGTGACGGCTCGAGCAGGTGCGAAAGCAGGTCATAGTGATCCGGTGGTTCTGAATGGAAGGGCCATCGCTCAACGGATAAAAGGTACTCCGGGGATAACAGGCTGATACCGCCCAAGAGTTCATATCGACGGCGGTGTTTGGCACCTCGATGTCGGCTCATCACATCCTGGGGCTGAAGTAGGTCCCAAGGGTACGGCTGTTCGCCGTTTAAAGTGGTACGCGAGCTGGGTTTAGAACGTCGTGAGACAGTTCGGTCCCTATCTGCCGTGGGCGCTGGAGAATTGAGGGGGGTTGCTCCTAGTACGAGAGGACCGGAGTGAACGCACCACTGGTGTTCGGGTTGTCATGCCAATGGCATTGCCCGGTAGCTAAGTGCGGAAAAGATAAGTGCTGAAAGCATCTAAGCACGAAACTTGCCCCGAGATGAGTTCTCCCTGACTCCTTGAGAGTCCTGAAGGGACGTTGAAGACGACGACGTTGATAGGCCGGATGTGTAAGTGCAGCGATGCATTGAGCTAACCGGTACTAATGACCCGTGAGGCTTAACCTTACAACGCCAGAGGCGTTTTGAGTTGAGAGACGCAAGAATTTTCAGCCTTGTTCGAACGGATTGATTCGTATGGCCTGCGAGGGCGGTACGGATAAACAGAATTTGCCTGGCGGCTGTAGCGCGGTGGTCCCACCTGACCCCATGCCGAACTCAGAAGTGAAACGCCGTAGCGCCGATGGTAGTGTGGGGTCTCCCCATGCGAGAGTAGGGAACTGCCAGGCATCAATTTAAGGTATTTACCTGAAAAGGTAACACCGGTTATCAGCGAGACCCCGCTGGTAATGCAGTATTCGGTGGTGCGGTAGTTCAGTCGGTTAGAATACCGGCCTGTCACGCCGGGGGTCGCGGGTTCGAGTCCCGTCCGCACCGCCACTCTCTTGATTAGCCCTGACTGAAAAGTCAGGGCTTTTTCATTTCTGTATTTCTTTAGCGTATTATTGACTGAAACGCAAAATTCCTCTGCTTATAAGCGGATTTTTCAGCAATAAAGAAGCTGTCAAAATGCTCTCATCGAAAACATTTCATTCAACGATGAGGAAATCATGACAATCCCTGCTTTTGGTTTAGGTACTTTCCGTCTGCAAGACGATGTTGTTATTCATTCGGTTAAAACCGCACTTGAGCTTGGCTATCGAACAATCGATACCGCACAAATCTATGAAAATGAGGCTGCTGTAGGTCAGGCGATTGCCGAAAGTGGCGTTGCACGAGACGCGTTATTCGTGACCACCAAGATCTGGGTGGAAAATCTCTCTGCTGATAAATTGATCCCCAGCCTCAAAGAGAGCCTGGTGAAACTGCGCACCGACTATCTAGATCTTACCCTGATCCACTGGCCGTCGCCGGGAGCCAGCGTTTCGGTAAAAGAGAGCATGCAGGCACTGCTGGCCGCCAAAGAAGCGGGCCTGACTCGTCAAATCGGTATCTCCAACTTCCCGATTGCATTGATGAAAGAAGCAATTGAAGCGGTCGGTGTGGAAAATATTGCTACCAACCAGATTGAGCTTCATCCCTATTTGCAGAACGAGCAGGTGGTGAAGTTTGCCCGGGAACAGGGGATTCACATCACCTCTTACATGACGCTGGCCTATGGTGAAGCGCTGAAAGATGGAGTCATTCAGGCTATTGCACAGAAGCACCGGGCAACCCCAGCGCAGGTAGTGCTGGCATGGGCAATGCAGTTGGGTTATGCCGTCATTCCGTCATCAACCAAACGCGACAACCTTGCCGGAAATCTGCAAGCTCTGGATTTACAGCTGGATTCTGATGATATGGATAAGATCCACGCCCTGGATCGTGGGCATCGTCTGGTTAGTCCGGATGGTTTGGCTCCGGCCTGGGATTAAGCAAAAAAATCAGTCCTGGCTTCGCCAGGGCTGGTTCTGCACCCAATCACTGAGAAAATCAATAAATGCACGTACTCGCTGACTGACACCAAGATCACTGTAATAAACTGCGTTAAACGGCATTTCTACCGGCAAACGCTGATCCGCCAGCAACTCTACAAAGGTCCCATCGGCAATTTCTTGATCAACCATATAGTCAGAAAGGCAGGCAATACCATTGTCGTTCAGGCAAAGTTGTTTGATCGTTTCCCCGCTGTTCGAAGACATTCCCGGATTAATATCATAGAGTTCGCCATTTTCCTGCGCCACAGGCCAGCGATTCAACCGTAAAGGTTCAACGAAACCGAGACATTCATGGTGCGCTAAATCGGCCACCGAGCGTGGAGTGCCATACTTCGCCAGGTACGCAGGTGTGGCGACCAGTTTGCGATAGCTGATAAATAATAAACGAGCGCGCAGGGTGGAGTCGGTCAGGGTTCCGGCGCGAATGGCCACATCAACTTTACGCTCGATAAGATTGATAAAGCTCTCCGAGGAAATCAGCGAGAGAGTGACATCGGGATAGCGTGCGCGAAACGGTTTAACCATCGGCAACAACAAATGCAGGATCACCGGCGTTGCGGCATCAATGCGCAGCACGCCACGCGGAGCTTGCTGTCTGTCTATCAACTCGCTCTCCGCTGTTGACATCTCCTGCATCAATTTTTGTACGCGACGAAAGTAGTGTTCACCTTCATGCGTGAGGGCGAGCTGGCGAGTGGTACGTGTCAATAACGCCACACCCAACTTAGTCTCCAGCTTTTTCACCGTCCGGCTGACCGCCGAGTTGGCCATATGTAATTGTTCAGCAGCACGGCTAAAGCTCCCGCTTTCCACTACCGCAATAAACACTTTCAGCTCGTCTGATGATGCCTTCATTATCTCTCCACAAGCAAAAGTCTATTGTTACTTTGCACCTTTTTGTTATTAAACCATAAGCGGATACTGGCGCCCATCAAAACTAATTGGGAGTCAATCATGCCACTTGCACTCTGGGCGCTGACCATCAGCGCCTTTGCTATCGGAACCACTGAATTTGTCATCGTCGGGCTGATCCCGACCATCGCGCAACAACTAGCGATTACCCTGCCTTCAGCCGGGATGCTGGTATCTATCTACGCCCTTGGAGTGGCCATCGGTGCTCCGGTGCTGACGGCGTTGACCGGGAAATTACCGCGTAAACATTTGCTAATGGGGTTAATGGCGCTTTTCACCCTTGGCAATCTGGTAGCCTGGCAGGCACCGAACTACGAAACATTGGTGATTGCGCGACTGCTCACCGGTCTGGCACATGGTGTGTTCTTCTCGGTAGGGTCAACCATTGCGACCAGTTTGGTGAGTAAAGAGAAAGCGGCCAGCGCTATCGCGATTATGTTTGGCGGTTTGACGGTTGCCCTGGTAACGGGTGTGCCACTGGGAACGCTGATCGGGCAGCATTTTGGCTGGCGTGAGAGCTTCCTGGCGGTATCGATGTTGGGGGTTATTGCCCTGGTCGCCAGTATGCTGCTGGTTCCACGCCATATCGCTCAGCCGCCCGTTACTTCGTTGCGACAGCAGGCCCGTGTGTTAACCAATCCACGTTTGTTGTTGATCTATGCCATCACGGCCCTCGGGTACGGTGGGGTGTTCACTGCTTTTACTTTTCTGGCACCGATGATGCAGTCACTGGCGGGTTTCTCACCTTCGGCTGTGAGCGTTATCTTACTGGGCTATGGCATCGCGGTGGCAATTGGCAATATCTGGGGCGGTAAGTTGGCGGATCGTCATGGCGCTGTACCGGCTTTGACCCTCATTTTCGCCGCACTGACGGTACTGTTGGGCGTCTTTCAGGTGACGGCGAGTATGCACTATCTGGCATTAGTGACCGTGGTGGTGATGGGTATCTTTGCTTTCGCCAACGTGCCGGGGTTGCAGGTTTATGTAGTGCAGAAGGCAGAACATTACGCCCCTGGTGCGGTGGATGTCGCATCGGGTTTAAATATTGCCGCTTTTAATATTGGCATTGCGCTGGGTTCTTCTGTGGGTGGCCATATCGTGCAGCAATATGGGTTAGCACAAACTCCCTGGGTCGGTGCAGTCATCGTCTTTATCGCTTTGTTACTGGTGCGTCTGAGCGGTGCGCTGGACAGGCCGCGCGCGGTGATGGCCGTCGAATAATTCGCTTTTCAGCCCACGCTCAGGTGGGCTGATGCACTTAAATGCCGTTAAGGCCATTCCGACAATCAAGAACACCAATTGAAACCCCGCGCTAAAATCCCTATAACAGTCAGGTGAAGTATGTTTGTAACTAGCCAGGCGGGAAAGTGCGGAAAAAAACCTATGCAATGCGTTATGTAGCAGGACAGCCTGCTGAGCGGATCTTTCCGCCAGGGGCGATGCTACATGTTGGGCAAGCGTTACCGCCCGGCGCACCACTCACAGCCGACCCGACATTACGGGTATTGGTGTGGAACATCTTTAAACAGCAACGTGCAGACTGGATGTCAGTGCTGCAAGGCTTTGGCAAAGATGCTCATCTGGTGTTGCTACAGGAAGCGCAAACCACCCCCGAATTGGTGAAGTTCGCCACCAGTAACTATCTGGCTGCTGACCAGGTACCTGCTTTTGTACTGCCACAGCATCCCTCTGGGGTGATGACGCTGGCGTCGGCTCATCCGGTGTACTGCTGCCCATTGCGTGAGCGTGAGCCGTTATTACGGCTGGCAAAATCCGCGCTGGTGACCGCTTATCCGTTGCCCAATGGAGAAATGTTGATGGTGGTGAACATCCATGCCGTCAATTTCAGCCTGGGTATCGATGTCTACAGCAAACAGCTGGGGCCGATTGGGGAGCAAATCCAGTACCATCGAGGGCCGGTGATTATGGCCGGGGATTTTAATGCCTGGAGTCGTCAGAGGATGAAGGCGTTGTTTCGCTTCGCTCAGGACATGGCTTTACATGAAGTGACGTTTACCGATGACCATCGGCGCAAAGCTTTTGGTCGACCGCTGGATTTTGTCTTCTACCGTGATATGAAGGTCAGTGAAGCCTCGGTATTGGTGACGCGTGCTTCTGACCATAACCCGTTGCTGGTTGAATTTAACTCCACCAGAACCACCCCGCGCTAAACTGCCACGTACAGCAGATTTTTCTCACCCGCATAAAAAGAAAAAGGCTGACATTTGTCAGCCTTTTCGCGCCATTAGGTGTCTGGCGTTGCGCTATTATGAACAAACAGCGTGAGGTTATCACCCGGCTGAATGCTCTTCGCATCACTTAATACACTGTTCCAGCGCATAACGTCCTGAATATTCACTCCATGACGTCGCGCGATACTGGCAAGAGAATCACCCTTACGAACACGATAGGTGATGCTGTTGCCGTTATCGGCCAGCTGCGAACCTTTATCGCCGATGGTCAGTTTCTGACCGATGCGAACTGAGGCACCGCGCAGGTTATTCTGCTGTTTCAGTGTATTAATGCTCACGCCGAGCTTGCTGGCAATGCCAGACAAGGTGTCGCCTTTGCGAACCGTGTAGCTGCTTCCCACATCACTGGCTTTTGCCAGTTGAGAAGGCTGCACGGCGGCAATATCACCGGATGCCAGTGAATTGCGCAGCTGAGCAACGTTGGACTTAGGCACCATAATGTAGTGCGGTCCATTCGGCGCTGTGCTGCCGTGTTTATAGCCAGCATTGAAGCTTTTCAGCTTACTCAACGACATGCCAGCCATATCTGCGGCTTGCGTCAGCTCAATTTGTTGACCCACTTCAACACGAGCCAGTGCTCGGCTCTCGTTCGGGGTCGGCAATTTGATGCCGTAGCGCTTGTTGTTCTTGAGAATATCGCTCAAGGCCAACATTTTAGGAACATAAACCGCGGTTTCGCGGGGCAGCGACAAACTCCAGAAATCGGTCGGCTTACCGCGCGCCTTATTCTGTTTTATCGCTTTCAACACACGTCCTTCACCACTGTTATAAGCGGCAACGGTCAGTAACCAGTCACCGTCAAACATGGTGTTGAGACGCTGCATCATATCCAGCGCAACCTTGGTAGACGCCACCACATCCCGGCGACCGTCATACCATTGGTTCTGTTTCAAACCATAGTTTTTGCCCGTTGTTGCAACAATCTGCCAAATGCCTGCGGCATTCGCAGAAGATGTTGCATGTGGGTCAAAAGCGCTCTCCACTATGGGTAGCAGTACCAGTTCCATCGGCATCTTACGTTTCTGTATCTGCTCGACTATCCAGTACATGTACGGCTCTGCCCGTAATGTTACATCGTGGAGATAGCTCTTATTTTTTAAGTACTTTGTTTTTTGTTCGCGGATCCGGGAGTTATCCGGAATCCCCATCTTCAACTCGTCACTAATGTGATTCCAGAGATCAGTGTCTTCTGCGAGGCTTGTTCCATCATCTTGCCAGCGCGGCGACAACAAGCGATCTCCGTACTTTCCATTTTCACCTTGACCAGCTGAAGACAGGCTCTGAGCATGCTGTTGCGGGATAGTGGCGTCATTCCTTGATGCCTGACAACCTCCCACCAGCAAGACAGAGGCGATTAATATCGCTTTTGCCTTCATGTGTGTGTCAATAGTCGCTTAAAAGACGAGCAATCATACTTGACGGTCTGACACAACACAACCACAAATATCAAAAGCGATCTTTCTTCTCGCGTAGATCTGCAAAAGTTTGCCATAGTGGCGCAGTTGTAAAATTACCGCCTAAAGCCTTTTGTAAATCAGCATCTTGCGTGCGAAGAAATAAATTTATTTCACGCTCTAAAGCCAAATTTGTTGGCAAAGTAATGCGATTTTCTGCTCGTAAGTCCTTAATTTGCTGGAACCTTGCTAAAATTTTCGGGTCATGGGGCAGAATAGCCGCAGCAAACTTCATATTGGATAAAGTGTACTCATGTGCACAGCAAATCAGAGTGTCGGCAGGTAGCTGGTTAAGCTTTTGAAATGACTCAAACATTTGTTGTGCGGTGCCTTCAAATAATCGGCCGCAACCACCGGAAAACATCGTGTCACCACAGAAAAGATAAGGCGAGCTGTAATATGAGATATGTCCTAAAGTGTGGCCGGGGGTAGCGATGACACGGAAATTTATCCCCAACAGGGTAAATTCATCCCCATCGCCAACAATGCGGGTTGCACCTTTATCCGCAGTTTCTTGTGGACCGAAAACCTCCAGTTCAGGAAACTGCTGCAACAGTTCAGCGACACCACCGACATGATCGTGATGATGATGTGTCAGTAAAATCGCCACCGGCTGCCAGCGATGAACACGGATTTTATCCAGCACGGGCTGTGCTTCGCCGGGATCGACAATCAGGCAGTGATTGTGTTCATCGGTCAGTGTCCAGATGTAGTTATCCTGCAACGCGGGAATACTGGTAAGATTCATAAACACCTCTCAGGCCGTAGAAAAAGGAAGATGGTAAAGCATGAAGCCGGCTAAAACACGCCAAATCCTGACTGCGCCACGCTCCTGGCGCGACATGCCCTGGGGCGATTATTTTCGCGACGCCTTAACCCAGCAACTGCAACCTTACCTCGGGAAGCTGTATGGCTTTCATATGCTTAAAATTGGCAATCTGAGCGCAGAAATCAATACCAGCCACTGCCCCATTTCGCATCAGGTGAATGTGGGGGAGCAGGGCGACGAGTTGCAGGTGATTGCCCGCGCGACCCAACTGCCGTTCGAATCCAAATCGATTGATGCCTGCCTGTTAGCTCACACCTTATCCTGGAGCCAGGATCCGCATCGCGTACTGCGTGAGGTTGATCGGGTGCTGATTGACGATGGCTGGATGATTATCAGCGGCTTTAATCCGTTTAGCCTGCTGGGTATCAGCAAAGGCATCCCGGGTCTGCATAGCCGAGCCCCGTGGAGCGGTCGGATGTTTAGCCAGATGCGTCTGCTGGACTGGTTGCATCTGCTGAACTATGAAGTGGTTTATCGTACTCGCTTTCAGGTGGTGCCGTGGCACCGGCAGGGCGGTAAAGTGATCAGCGCGCATCTGCCGGCATTAGGCTGTCTGAATGTGGTGGTGGCGCGTAAACGAACCTTCCCGTTAACGCCCACCAAAGTGAAAAAAAGCCTGAGTAAAACGCAACTGCGGCAGACGGTTAACGCGACGCGCCAGTTCCGCAACATGAAGGATCAGGATTCCGGCTGATAACCGACATCATCCTGGGTCGGCTGGCTGGCAGCGCTACGCGCCAGCTCGTCACAGCGTTCGTTTTCCGGGTGGCCGGCATGGCCCTTCACCCATTCCCACGAGATCTGATGAGAGCTCAGCGCCAGATCGAGCCGTTGCCACAGATCAACATTCTTCACCGGTTTTTTCTCAGCGGTTTTCCAGCCGCGTTTCTTCCAGTTATGAATCCAGCTGGTAATCCCCTGGCGTACATATTGGCTGTCGGTGCTGATCACCACTTCACACGGCTGCGTCAGCGCTTCCAGCGCGACAATCGCCGCCATCAGTTCCATACGATTATTGGTGGTGAGGCGGTAACCGGCACTGAAGGTTTTCTCATGCTGGCGATAACGCAGAATGGCACCATAGCCACCGGGGCCGGGATTACCGAGACAGGAGCCATCGGTGAATATTTCTACCTGTTTACGCATCTCTGGTAGACTTCCTTGACTTATAAAACACCAAGTCTGACATAAACGAGTCCTATGAGCACTGCAAATAACCGCCAGATCGTCCTCGATACCGAAACCACCGGCATGAACATGATCGGTGTGCACTATGAAGGACATCGCATCATTGAAATCGGTGCGGTTGAGGTGATCAACCGCCGCCTGACCGGTAATAACTTTCACATTTACCTCAAGCCAGATCGTCTGGTGGACCCGGAAGCCTTTGGCGTTCATGGTATTGCCGATGAATTTCTGGCGGATAAGCCGAGCTTTAGCGACATTGCCGCGGAGTTTCTTGAGTATATCCGCGGTGCGGAGTTGGTGATCCATAACGCATCGTTCGATATCGGCTTTATGGATTACGAGTTTGCCATGTTGCAGCGAGACATCGGCAAAACCGAGACGTTCTGCCAAATTACTGACAGCCTGGCGATGGCGCGCAAGATGTTTCCCGGCAAGCGTAACAGCCTTGATGCGCTCTGTAGCCGTCTGGAAATTGATAACAGCAAACGAACGCTGCACGGCGCATTACTCGATGCTGAAATTCTCGCCGAGGTGTTCCTGACCATGACGGGTGGCCAGACATCGTTGGCTTTTTCCCACGAGAGCGAGCAGAGCAGCCAGGTGGATGGCGAAAATATTCAGCGCATTGTTCGCCCGGCGTCGGGTCTGCGCGTCGTCAGCGCCAGCGATGAAGAGTGCCTGGCACATGAAAGCCGTTTAGACCTGGTGATGAAGAAGGGCGGTAGCTGCCTGTGGCGTGCCTGAAATGGCTGATTTTGCGTGGAAAAGCAACGTTAAGATGAAAAAAACAGCAAACGAAACAAACCCACAGAAAAAGCGTTGACGGCAGATCGCCGTGCCATTAATATGCGCCTCGTTCCCGACGGGGAACACAGCGCGGTGCGGTAGTTCAGTCGGTTAGAATACCGGCCTGTCACGCCGGGGGTCGCGGGTTCGAGTCCCGTCCGCACCGCCAATCTATTTAAAGAAGCCGATTCAGTAATGAATCGGCTTTTTGCTTTTTCGGATTCGACAATCAAACGGCGCGATAATCGCGCCGTTCGGTTTAATCCTTCTGCACCGCCACCTTGCCACGATACGTGGCCGCCGGTACTTCACGTTCAGCACGCGCCAGCCAGCGATAGCAGCCCATGCCGAGCGCTACTCCGATAAACCAGCTAAAGTTGGCAACCTCATGCAGTGACGGAATAAAGCTGATAATCAGGCAAATTCCCACCGAAGGCAGCAGCGCGGCAATGGCTTTCGGGTTAAAGCCACCCTGATACCAGTAGCGGCCTTTCGGCGTATCATCAAACAGATCATCGACATACACTTTGCTGCGTTTGATCAGATAGAAATCGGCGATCAGAATGCCAAACAGCGGTCCGATAAAGGAACCCAGAACATCCAGCGTGTAGTGAATCAATTCAGGTGACTGGAACAGGTTCCACGGGGTCAGCAAGACAGAGCCGACGGCAGCGATCATGCCACCGGTACGGAAGCTGATTTTCTGCGGTGAGCAGTTGGAAAAGTCGAAGGCGGGTGACACGAAGTTTGCCACGATATTGATACCAATAGTCGCGGTGATCATCGTTAACAGACCAAGCGCCACCGCCAAATCGTTACCCACCATACTGACGGTTTCGATAGGGTCGGTAATCATGCGTCCGAACAGTGAATTGGAGCCAGAGACAATCACCACCGTCACAATCGAGAACAGCAGGAAGTTGAACGGCAGACCCCAGCGGTTGCCACGGCGAATCTCACCCATATTTTTGCCGTAGCGAGAAAAGTCACCAAAGTTAAGCAGCGGGCCGGAGAAGTAGGACACCACCAGCGCCGTTGCGGTGATCATCTGCCAGGTTTGTTCGCCGGCACTTAACTGCTTGCTGGCCAGGGTAAAAGAGATACCGTCAAAACCGGTCTTGTATACAATCCATCCTGCCAGCGCCACCATGACCACGTACACCGCGGGACCCGCCACATCGATGAAACGTTTGATAGCGTTCATTCCGTGCCAGAATACCAGCGCCTGCAAGAACCACATCAGGCCGAAGCAGCACCAGCCCAGTTGCGATAAGCCCAGCCAGCTGCTGTGCGTCATGCTGGACAGTGACGGGAAAAACTTCAGCAGCACCAGCATCAGCGCGTTTGCTGCAAGGTAAGTCTGAATTCCATACCAGGCAAAGGCGATCAGGCCACGGATTATCGCCGGGATATTGGCACCGAACACACCAAACGCCTGACGCGAAATCACCGCATAAGGCACGCCCGCCATCTGGCTTGGCTTCGCCACCAGGTTGGCGCACAGCTGCACAATACAAATCCCCACCAGCAGACACAGCAGCACCTGCCAGCTTGCCAGCCCGAGCGTGAAGAAACTGGCTGCCACCACATAGCCGCCCATGCTGTGCACGTCCGACATCCAGAAAGAGAAAATGTTGTACCACGACCAGTTCTGGTCCCGTGTGGGGGCCAGATCCTCATTGCAAAGCCGTGGGCTATAGTGGGCGTTGGCTTCAGAGGCCACCGCAGAGGTCACTTCAGAATGATTTGGCATGAAACCTGCTCCTCTCTTTAATAATGAATAATAATCACAGCGTGAAACGGTATTGCAGGATCCAGGCCAGAATTGATTTCTTGTATACAAAAATTGTTTTTCGCGTATACGATGTGCTGTGCACAGACATTTACCGGAGCGGGAAATGAAGAGTGAAACAGGCCAGCGAACGGCCGCAGATCTGAATGATAGAGACGAACCCATCTACCAGGCGCTGTTAAGCGCGATTGTTGAACACCAGTTGCCCCCCGGCAGCAAATTGCCCGAAGAGGCGCTGTCTGAAGTGTTTGGCGTCAGCCGTACCGGTATCCGCAAGGTGCTGCAACGCCTCGCTGCGGTGCAAATGATTACCTTATCGCCCAGGCGTGGTGCACAGGTGGCGACACCTGGCGTGGAGGAGGCACGGGATATCTTCGCCACACGCAGTTTGCTGGAATGCGCCAACCTGTCGGCGGTACTGGCCCATGTACAGCCACCGCATCTGGCGGCGCTGGCGGATTTGATCGCCGCAGAACAGCAGGCGCATGAACAACACGATGGTGCAGCGGCGATTCGGTTGTCGGCCGCGTTTCATATTCAGCTTCAGGCGATTTCAGGTAACCAGGTACTGACCGAAATGGTGACGCACCTGACGCAGCGCTCCTCGCTGGTCATTGCGGCGTACGGTGCCCCCTGGCAGCGTGGTTGCCGTTGTGATCATCACGATCGGCTGGTGGATCTGCTGCGGCAGAAAGATCTGGCCGGTCTGACGGCTGCGCTCCACCATCACTTCGAACATATTGTTGCCAGCCTGCACTTTGAGCGCAGCGGTGAAACCCTCCCCGATTTTGCCCGGCTGTTCGCCGGTAAAGGAGTCACCTGATGAGCCTGATTCAGGTTATTAACCCCAACACCAGCCTGGCGATGACGGAAACCATCGGCCAGGCCGCGCGAGCTGTGGCGGCACCGGGCACCGAAATTATCGCGGTGTGCCCGAGCCAGGGAGTGCCATCCATTGAGGGCCACTTTGATGAGGCAATCGCCGCCCTTGGGGTGCTGGAGCAGGTGAAGCGGGGTAAAGCGCAGGGTGTCAGTGGTCATGTGATCGCCTGCTTTGGCGATCCCGGTTTACTGGCTGCGCGCGAGTTGGCGACCGGCCCGGTGGTGGGTATCGCTGAAGCCGCGATGCATACCGCAACGCTGCTGGCGACGCGTTTTTCCATCGTGACCACGCTGCCACGGACCCTGGTCATTGCGCGCCATCTGTTGCAGCAATATGGTTTTACCCATCATTGTGCCGCCCTGCATGCCATCGATTTGCCGGTGCTGGCACTGGAAGATGGTAGCGGTGTGGCGCAGGAAAAGGTGCGTCAGCGTTGTCTCCAGGCGAAACGGGAAGATGGTAGCGGGGCGATTGTGTTGGGATGTGGCGGCATGGCGACGCTGGCCCAGGATCTGACCCGCGAACTCGGTTTACCGGTGATCGACGGTGTCGGTGCGGCGGTCAAAATGGTGGAGTCGCTGGTGGCGCTGGGCTTTGGCACCAGCAAACATGGCGATCTCGATTACCCGCTAGAAAAACCGCTCACGGGTGCCTTCCAGCACCTAAACTAAGCACTGGTTGAGGTTTACACAGGAACTTACAGAATGAGTGATGTATCTGAAAAGAAAGAGTACAGCTTCAACAAAAACTATCCGCGTGACCTGATTGGTTACGCTGGTCAGCCACCGCATGCCCAGTGGCCGGGGAAAGCTCGCGTGGCGGTGCAATTTGTCCTCAATTACGAAGAGGGTGCCGAAAATAACGTGTTGCACGGCGACGCCGGTTCTGAGCAGTTTCTGTCCGACATCATCGGCGCTGCCAGCTATGCCGATCGTCACATGTCGATGGACTCGCTCTACGAGTACGGCTCCCGCGCGGGTTTCTGGCGCATTCACCACGAATTTCAAAAGCGCGGTTTGCCACTGACCATTTTTGGCGTGGCGATGGCGCTGGCACGCCATCCGGAAATCGTTGCTGCGATCAAAGCCGCCGACTATGACGTGGTCAGCCACGGCTGGCGCTGGATCCACTATCAGGGGATGGATGCGAAGACTGAACGCCAGCATATGCAGCAGGCGGTCGATGTGCTGAAAGATCTGTTTGGCAAAGCACCGACGGGTTGGTACACCGGGCGCGACAGTCCGAACACGCGCCGCCTGGTGGTAGAGCAGGGCGGCTTTAGCTACGACAGCGATTACTACGGCGATGACTTGCCGTTCTGGACGCAGGTGACCTGCCAGGATGGCACGGTAAAACCGCATCTGATCATTCCTTATACGCTGGAATGTAACGATATGCGCTTTGCCTCACCGCAGGGTTTCAACACCGCCGAGCAGTTCTACACCTACCTGCGCGATACCTTTGATGTGTTGTACGAAGAAGGGGAAACTGCACCGAAGATGATGTCGATCGGCATGCATTGCCGTCTGTTGGGCCGTCCTGGCAAATTCCGTGCGTTGCAGCGTTTCCTGGACCATATCCAACAACACGACCAGGTATGGGTGTGTACGCGTCAGCAGATTGCCGACCACTGGATGGAGACTCATCCCGCTTAACCCCCCGTAGCGGCGCGATTTATCGCGCCGTTACGGTTGTGGATGCCTTTAAACCATCAAACTCACCTGCGCGGCAACAATACGCCAGCCGCACGGCAGTCGGACCCAGGTTTGCTGCTGACGGCCAATCTTCTCCGTCCCGGCACGAGTGAACTCGGTGCTGCACACCGCATAATCATCACCAAAGGTGGTGATCACCGTATGACGCAAGTCGCGATCCAATCCGGCAGAGGGACGAGCCGCACGAAACGCCCGGATCTCCTCAATACCATACAGATTCTCACCGGCGCCGAGACGCACGGTGCGGTTGTCGTGCCAGAACAGTTCATCCAGCACTGCCACGTCATTGCTGACCAGCGCCTGCTCGTAGCGGTAAAACGCAGCGGTGACTTCGGCGACAATCGCCGGACGATCGATATTCTCTGGGGTCATGGTTATGCGTCCATCAGGGTAGTTTGCGGCAGCGTCAGCCCTTGTTGTTGCAGCGCCCAGGCGGCGCGCAATGCCAGGTGTTCTTTGAACGGTGCTGCGATCAACTGCAAACCAATCGGCAAGCCGCTGGCGGTAGGTAGCGGCACGGTACAGACCGGCAGGCCGAGGAAGGAGATCGGCTGGGTCAGCATCCCCATGCTGGCACGGGTGGGCAGATCCTGCCCATTAATACGAATGGTTTCCTGACCGATGGTGGTCGCGCTGCATGGCGTCGCCGGGGCGATCAGCACGTCAAAATGTTCAAACAGCGGCAGTACCTGCTGCTGGAAATGGCGACGGAAGCGCTGTGCCTGCACATACCAGGCGGAGGGCAGCATCGCACCCGCTAACAGGCGTTCACGCGAGTTCGGTTCGAAACGTTCCGGCATCTCACGCAGTTTCGGCAGATAGTGATTCCCCCCTTCGGCAGCTGTCAGGATAAAGGCGGCAGAGCGTGCAATCTCGGCATTCGCCATTGTCACTTCATCGCTGGCCGTCAGCGCTTTGGCAGCAATAGCCAGCGCGGCTCGCGCGTCATCATCACACCAGGTGGAGAAGAAACCGCCCAGCACACCACAACGCAGCCCTTCAAGTCCTTGAGTCAGGGTTGGGCTGGCTGCCGTCACCGGTTGGGCAGCCTGAAACGCATCGCTGGCATCCGCACCCTGTAAGGTGTCGTACACCAGGCTGAGGTCTTCTACTGAGCGGGCAAACGGACCGATATGGTCAAGGCTGGCAACAAACGGATGGCTGCCGCTACGCGACAAGCGACCAAAAGTCGGTTTCAGACCATAAATGCCGCACAGCGAGGCCGGTACGCGAATCGAACCGTTGGTATCGCTCCCGAGGGAGAAATGCACCAATCCGGCAGCGACCGCAGCGGCGGAACCGCCCGAGGAGCCGCCCGCCACCCGGCTGAGATCGCGCGGGTTGTGCGTGGGTCCGTAATGGGTGTTTTCGGTGGTGAAGCCGTATGCGTAAGCATCCATATTCAACATGCCGGAGAGCAGCGCGCCCGACTGGCGCAGTTTGCTCACCGCCCAGGCATCGTCGCGTGCCGCCGGACGTTCGCTGAACAGGCTGGCACCGGCCAGGGTACTGTGCCCGGCGACATCAAACAGGTTCTTCACCGCATAGGGAATTCCCGCCAGCGGGGGGAGCGTTTCACCGCGCTGGCGCTGCGTATCCAGCTGATCCGCTTCTTTCAACATGCGCTGACCGGTGACTTCGGTCCAGGCATTCAACGCCGGGTTATGTTGTTCAATCGCGGTCAACGTCTGCTCGGCAATGGCGCGTGCGCTAATCTCACCGTTGCTCAGTGCCTGTTGCAGCGCGCTTATCGAGAGGGTGGAAAGTTTCATAGCTTATACACTCCCGCCACTTCCATGCGATCGTCGAGTGGAAAGGCCATCAAGGGTTCGGCCATCGCGGCAATACGGTTGAATTGGGTTAAAAGCTCGGCGCGGCGCGCCTCATCCAGCTCCAGCGCCAGAATCTGTTCCATCTGGGCGATATAGGCGGCCCAGTCCGGTTGTGTCGTCATCTTTTCTCCTTAGAAACCTGCGGCGCTGCCGTTGCTGCGAGGGTCAAATGCGCCTTCAAACATGCCGTTGTTATGACGGATGATGGCACCTGCGTGCCCCACCACCTCACTAAAATCGGGCAACAGCTCCACTTCATGACCCAGCTCGCGTAATTGCTGCACCGTTTCCGGCGCGAAACGCGCTTCCAGCTTGAGGGAGTCAGAGGATTGTCCCCAGGTGCGGCCCAGCAGCCAGCGTGGTGCGCTCACCGCCTGTTGCAACGGCAGCCCCTGAATCACATGACGGGTAAAGATCGCCGCCTGGGTCTGTGGCTGACCATCGCCACCCATTGAACCGTAAACCATAGTGCGGCCATCTTTCAGCCGTGCCGCCGCCGGGTTAAGGGTATGGAAGGGTTGTTTGCCCGGTGCCAGCGCCAACAGGTGGCCCGGCTGTAAACTGAAAGCCGCACCACGGTTTTGCCAGGTGATGCCGGTACCCGGCAGCACCACGCCACTACCGAATTCGTGGTAAATGCTCTGGATAAAGGAGACTGCCAGCCCGCTGCTGTCCATCACCCCCATCCACACCGTATCACCGGGGCCTTTGCCGGTGCCCCAGGGGGCGGCGGTCGCATCATCAATCTGCGCGGCGAGGCCAGCCAGATGATCAGCATCCAGCAGGCTCTGCACATCAATGTCGATATGACGCGGATCGGTAATATGTTGGTCACGCAGGCCAAAGGCTTTCTTGGTGGCTTCAACGATGCGGTGCACGCTCTGCGCGTCATCCGCTTCCGCCATGTTGAGGCGATCGGTGATGCCGAGAATCGCCAGCGATACCAGCCCCTGGGTCGGCGGGGTCATGTTCCAGATGTCGCCTTCGCTGTGGGCCAGATGCAACGGTGTGCAGCGGCGTGCCTGCTGGCGTTGCAAATCTTCCAGCGTGATCGGCATACCCAGCGCGGACATCTCACGCGCCAGATGGTGCGCCAGCTCACCGCGATAAAAACTGTCTAACCCCTGTTCGCACAACAAACTCAGCGTATTCGCCAGCGCCGGTTGGGTAAAGCGGCTGCCTGCGGCAGGTACTTCGCCATCGGGTAAAAAGTTGGCGGCAAAACCGGGCTGATCCTGTAATTCATCACGTTTCGCTGCTGTCGCTGCTGCCTGTGAAGCGGTGACGGGAATACCGTCGGCCGCGTAGCGGATGGCATCGCGCAGCAGACGTGCCAGCGGCAGTGCCGGGCTGCCCAACTCAGCAGAGAAGGCCAGCGCCTCCTGCCAGCCGCTGACGGTACCGGCCACGGTCAGGGCCGCTTTGGGGCCACGGTGTGGAATTTTTGTTGCGCCGTGGTAGAAATCAAAGTGCGCCAGTGAACCGGCAGCACCGCTGGCGTCAATGGCGATCGGATCACCACCGGGAGGCACGATCAGCCAGAAGCCATCGCCACCTAAACCATTCATATGCGGGTAAACCACGGCGACAGTGGCGGCAGCCGCCACCATAGCTTCGATGGCGTTGCCACCTTCGCGCAGCACGGCTAAGGCACTTTCACTGGCGAGATGATGCGGGGTTACGGCCATACCTAACGGGGCCATATTGCTCTGTATCATAGTGAACTCATTTTTGGGTACATGGCAAAGTTATAGCAAGAGCTGTTCCAGTTTTGGTCGGACACCATTGTGGATCGATTTATGCTAGCTTGTGATGAAACGAAAGTTACAGGACGAATGATGAAACAGCTAGATGAACGCCTCCGCAGTCACTATCCGCAACTGTCGCCGCAGGAGCAGCGCATTGCCGATTTTGTCTTTGACCATTTTGATGACCTGATCAGCTACAACAGCGCCGAGCTGGCGCGGCTGAGCGGGGTATCAAAAGCCACGGTGAGCCGGCTGTTTAAGCGCCTCGGTTACGAAAAATATAAAGACATGCGCGATGAATTGCGCACGCTGCGCCAGAGTGGCATGCCGTTGACCGACAACCGTGATGCTGTGCAGGGCAACACGCTGCTGTCGCGCCATTATAAGCAGGAGATGGCGAACCTGACGCAGTGGGTCAACGGCATCGACCCGCAGCAATTTGGTGAGGTGATTCAGGCGCTGGCACAGGCAAAACGCTTGTTTATCATTGGTATGCGTAACGCCTATCCGGTAGCGCTGCACCTGCGCCAACAGCTGATGCAGGCCCGTCCCCAGGTCCATGTGCTGCCGCAACCGGGTCAGACGCTGGGTGAGGAGCTGGTGGATATCACCCCTGATGATGTGGTGGTGGTGATGGCGTTTCGTCGCCGTCCACGCATTATCCGTCCGTTGATGCAGCAGTTGCAGCAGAGCAACATTCCGGTACTGGCGCTGTGCGAACCCCAGGCGCAGGGCATCCTGACCCTGGCGCGTTGGCAGTTGTGTGCGCCGCTCGACAGCGTCTCCGCCTTCGATAGCTACGCCTCTGCCATGAGTCTGATTAACCTGCTGGCCAATGCGTTGCTGCATGAAATGTTGTCAGAGGGGCGTCAGCGTATTCACCAGATTGCCGACCTTTATCAGCATCTGGATGAGCTGGAACACCGTTAAAGGGCACCTTTTTGGTGCTTCGCACCTTTTTTGATCAGAGTCACAGACGGGCAATGCGCCCGTTTTTTTTCGTCTGATAATGCAGAAACCCTGATTTTACGTGGAAGTGTTCTTTTTGTTTCGGTTGGCACATTAGTTGCAGAACGATTCATCAAGAATCTTTTGTTTCACATAAACTCACCGGGGTGCATAATGAAAAAAGTTTTAATGGCGGTAGCGGGCGCTGCTCTGATGATGGCGCAGGTTGGTAGCGCAATGGCCGATCAGTTGCAGGACATCCAGAAACGCGGCGTGATCCGCATTGCCGTGCCGCAGGACTTCCCGCCGTTCGGTTCTGTCGGCACCGATTTACAGCCGCAGGGCTACGACATCGACATGGCGAAGTACCTCGCCAAAGAGATGAAACTGAAGTTGCAGCTGGTGCCCGTTTCCAGTGCCAACCGCGTTCCTTATCTGCAAACCGACAAAGTCGATCTGGTGATCTCCAGCATGGGGAAAAACGCCGAACGTGAAAAAGTGATCGACTTTAGCCGTGCTTACGCACCTTTCTTCCTCGGCGTATTTGGTCCGAAAGGCGAAGAAATCAAAGATGCGGCGGCGCTGAGCGGCAAATCCATCGGCGTAACCCGTGGTGCGGTAGAAGATATGGTTCTGACCGGTATCGCTCCGAAAGATGCCGAGGTGAAACGTTACGAAGATAACAACACCACGCTGTCTGCTTATCTTTCAGGTCAGGTGCAGTTTATCGCCACCGGTAACCTGGTCGTTGCTGCGATTGCCCGTCAGAACCCGGCCAAAGCCCCGGTGGCGCAGTTTATGCTGAAAGACTCTCCGTGCTTTATCGGTCTGAAGAAAGACGAGCCAGCGCTGAAAGATAAAGTGAATGCGCTTATCGAGCAGGGCATTAAAGATGGCACCCTGAACAAACTGTCCGAAGAGTGGCTGAAAGCGCCACTGCCGGCCAACCTCGGCGCATAAGAAGGACGGCCAATGATTGGGCAACTTAACTTTGCTGCGCTGTGGCCACACTGGCCGGAGTTACTGGCAGGGCTGTGGGTCACCATCCAACTGACGGTGCTGGCAACGGTGGGTGGCGTCGCGCTGGGTATTCTCGGTGCCGCGCTACGCAGCGGTAAACCCAGCCTGGCGGGGCGCATCTGGGGCATTTACGTCGAGCTGATTCGTAACACGCCCTTTGTGGTGCAGCTGTTTTTTATCGTCTTTGGTTTACCCAATCTTGGTCTGAAACTGACGGCGGGCGAAGCTGCGCTGCTGGCGATGCTGATTAACCTCGGTGCCTACAGCACCGAGATAATTCGTGCCGGTATCCAGGTGACACCAAAGGGGCAATGGGAAGCGGGCCGTGTACTCGGCCTGACCCGCAGCCAGACGTTTTTGCGTGTGGTGCTGCCGCCGTCGTTGCAACGTATTTATCCGGCGCTGGTCAGTCAGTGCATCATCGTGATGCTGGGTTCTTCGGTGGTATCGCAAGTCTCCTATGAGGAACTGACCTTCGCCGCCAACCTGATTCAGTCACGCACCTTTTTGAGTTTTGAAGTCTATCTGGTGACGACGCTGATCTACCTGGCGTTGTCGATTGCCATGCGTCAGCTACTGCTGGCCGTAGGGCGTAAATGGTTTGGAGCGCAGCCATCATGACCACGTTTACCGATTGGGATATCGTGCGCAACCTGCTGCTGGCGGCGCGCTGGACGATTTTGCTGTCGCTGGTGGCCTTCTTTGGTGGCACGCTAGTGACCCTGCCGCTGCTGTTTCTGCGCCTGCTGCGTAAGCCGTGGCTGATGCGGGTGATTCGTGGTTATACCGAACTGTTCCAGGGGACGCCGCTGCTGATGCAGTTGTTTCTGGCTTTCTTCGGTGTCGCGCTGTTTGGCATCGACGTTGCCCCCTGGACCGCCGCCTCACTGGCGTTGACGCTCTACACCAGCGCCTTTCTGGTGGATATCTGGTACGGCAGCATCCGTGCCTTGCCGAAAGGGCAGTGGGAAGCCTCGCGCTGCCTGGGCCTGACCTTCGGCCAGACGCTGTATCGCGTGGTTGCCCCGCAGGCAATCCGCATTGCCATCGCCCCAACGGTCGGTTTTGCCGTGCAGGTGATCAAGGGCACCGCGCTGGCTTCAATCATTGGTTTTGTCGAACTGACTAAAGCCGGCACCATTCTGAACAACGTGACTTATCAGCCGTTTAAGGTATTTGGCCTGGTGGCGTTGGGTTACTTCCTGATGTGTTATCCGCTGTCGCGTTACAGCCAGTACCTGGAGAAAAAATTCAATGCCGCTCATCACCATTAATCAGGTACAGAAGTACTACGGCGACAACCACGTCCTTAAAGGTGTCGATCTCGATATCGAAATGGGCGAAGTGATCTCCATCATCGGACGGAGCGGATCGGGTAAAAGTACCCTGCTGCGCTGCATGAACGGGCTGGAAGGCTATCAGGAAGGCAGCATCAAACTGGGCGGGATGACCATTACCGATCGTGAATCGCAGGCGCGTGAAATCAGCCGCTCGGTCGGGATGGTGTTCCAGAGTTTTAACTTGTTCCCGCATATGACGGCGCTGGAAAACGTGATGCTGGCTCCGCGCCGCGTGCTGAAAAAGAGCGAAGCCGAATGCCGGGAGCTGGCGAAGCAGATGCTGGAAAAAGTTGGCCTCGGTGAACGCCTGGATTATTACCCGGCCAATCTTTCGGGTGGTCAGCAGCAGCGTGTGGCAATCGCCCGTGCGCTGGCAATGCAACCCAAAGTATTACTTTGTGACGAGATCACCTCCGCACTCGATCCCGAGCTGGTGGGTGAAGTGTTGAAAGTGCTGGAGCAGCTGGCTGCCGAAGGTATGACGCTGATTCTCGTGACACACGAAATGAACTTCGCCCGCGATGTGGGCGATCGAGTGGTCTTTATGCATCAGGGGCGCGTCTGGGAGCAGGGCGACAGCAAAACGTTGTTCGCCAATCCGCAAACGGCGGAGTTGAAACAGTTTATCTCGACGGTCCGTCTCTAAGCCATCAACAAGGAATTCATCATGGACATCACGCAATTTCCGCAAATCAATCCGCCGCAGCGTCTGCTGATGGGGCCGGGACCAATCAACGCTGATCCGCGCGTGCTGCGCGCCATGTCGACGCAACTGATTGGCCAATACGATCCGGCGATGACGAATTACATGAATGAGGTGATGGCGCTGTATCGTGGCGTATTCCGCACCGAAAACCGCTGGACGATGTTGATCGACGGCACCTCACGCGCCGGGATCGAAGCGGTCCTGCTGTCAGCGATCCGTCCGGGTGACAAAGTGTTGGTGCCGGTGTTTGGTCGTTTTGGTCATTTGCTGTGTGAAATCGCGCGTCGCTGCCGTGCGGAAGTGCACACCATTGAAGTGCCGTGGGGCGAGGTGTTCACACCGGATCAGATCGAAGATGCCATCAAACGTATCAAGCCGCGTCTGCTGCTGACGGTGCAGGGCGACACCTCCACTACCATGCTGCAACCGCTGGCCGAGCTGGGGGCGATTTGTCAGAAATATGGCGTGCTGTTCTACACCGATGCCACCGCCTCATTGGGGGGGAACGCGCTGGAGACTGACGCCTGGGGGCTGGATGCGGTGTCTGCCGGGATGCAGAAATGCCTTGGCGGCCCATCAGGTACCTCGCCGATCACCCTCAGCCCGCAGATGGAAGCGGTGATCCGCAAGCGTAAATGCGTGGAAGAGGGCATCCGCACCGCCGAGCATCAGGACGGCGACGACGAGATGATCTACTCCAACTACTTCGACCTCGGCATGATCATGGATTACTGGGGACCGGAGCGTCTCAATCACCATACCGAAGCCACTACCGCGTTGTTTGGCGCACGCGAGTGCGCGCGCCTGATTATGCAGGAAGGTCTGGATAACGGTATCGCTCGTCATAAGCTGCACGGCGATGCGCTGCTGAAAGGCATTCAGGGGATGGGACTGGAAACCTTCGGCGACCTGCAACATAAAATGAATAACGTGCTTGGCGTGGTGATCCCGCAGGGTGTCAACGGCGATCAGGTGCGTAAGCTGGTGCTGGAAGATTTTGGTATCGAGATTGGCACCTCCTTTGGTCCCCTGCACGGCAAAGTGTGGCGTATCGGCACTATGGGCTATAACGCGCGCAAAGATTGCGTGATGCAAACCCTGACGGCGCTGGAAGCGGTGCTGAATCATCTCGGTTTCCGTTCCACCCAAGGTGCGGCGCTCCAGGCGGCCTGGGATCACTACGGGAGCCACGCATGAGTGAAAGCCTGATGACCGCCAGCGAGGCGCAGTTAGCCGCCGCCCGTGTCATGGCGCGTTGCGATGCACTGGCTGAGATCAGCGAAACCGACGATGGTCTGATGCGTGTCTACCTCTCGCCGGAGCAGATGCGTGCCAATCAGCGTGTCGGCGAGTGGATGCAGGCGGCAGGAATGACGGTGTGGCAGGATGCGGTGGGTAACATTTGTGGCCGCTACGAATCCGCCACCCCAGGCGCACCGGCACTGTTGCTCGGTTCACATCTCGACACCGTACGTAATGCCGGGCGCTATGACGGTATGCTCGGTGTGCTGACGGCGATTGAAACCGTGCAGTGGCTGCACGATCACCAACAGCGTCTGCCGCTGGCGGTGGAAATCGTTGGCTTTGGCGATGAAGAGGGCACGCGTTTTGGTATCACGCTGCTCGGCAGCCGGGGCATTACCGGAAGCTGGCCGGAAAGCTGGATTACCCATCCTGATGGCAACGGTATCACCGTGGCTCAGGCGATGCAGGATGTCGGTTTAGATGCGGCAAAAATTCTCGACGCCGCGCGTGATGTGAACGATATCGCCGCCTATCTGGAGCTGCATATCGAGCAAGGCCCGTGCCTTGAGCAGGACGATCTGGCGCTCGGCGTAGTGACCGCTATCAACGGCGCACGCCGCCTGAACTGCCGCTTTACCGGCGAGGCGGGGCACGCGGGTACGGTGCCGATGACGCACCGTAAAGATGCGCTGGCCGCTGCCGCCGAGTGGATGGTGTTTATTGAGCAGACCACCCGCGAGCTGGACCCGCAGTTGGTGGCGACGGTCGGGACGCTGCACTGCGCGCCCGGCGCGGTGAATGTGATCCCCGGCGAAGTACAACTGTCGCTGGATGTGCGTGGCCCACAGGATGAACCGCTGGAACGTTTGCTGTCTACGCTGCTGACTCAGGCCGAGGCCATCGCCTTACGCCGTGGGCTGACGTTTGACGCCGATGAGTTTTATCGCATCAACGCCACCGCCTGTGATGCGCGTCTGCAACAGGCGCTGAGTCATGCGGTCGAAACGGTGCAGGGGCGCAGCCTGTCTCTGCCCAGCGGGGCAGGGCATGATGCGATTGCCATCGCGGAACGCTGGCCGGTCGGCATGTTGTTTGTGCGCAACCATCGCGGTATCAGCCATCATCCGGCAGAGTCGGTGCAGGCTGCGGATGTGGCGTTCGGCGTGCAGGCTTATGTGCAGGCGGTGTGCGACCTGGCCCGTGGATAAAAAGGAGTGGTGGCATGAAGCTGGAAAACTTTAATCAGTTGTCGCCCGCGGAGGCGCAGGCGGCGATTGCCCATTGTGTCGCCATTCCTGCCTGGCAACAGGCGTTGGTGGCAGCGCGTCCATTCAGCAACCCACAACAGGTGCTGGCTGAGGCGGAGCGTCTGGCACAGCAGTGGCAGGGTGCGGAGCTGGAGCAGGCGCTGAGCGCCCATCCTCGCATCGGGGAAAAAGCCGCTGGCGAAGGCAAAGAAGCCACGTTTTCGCGCAGTGAGCAATCGGCGATGTTGGATGCCAACGGCGCGTTACAATTTGCCATGCTGGCAGGTAATCAACGTTATGAACAGCGCTTTGGCCGGGTGTTTTTGATTCGTGCCAAAGGGCGTAGCGGTGAAGAGATGCTGGCAGAACTGCAACGTCGGCTTAACAATGATGTCGTGACCGAACAGCAAGAAGCGCTGACGCAACTGCGGGAAATTACCTTATTAAGGTTAAAGGAGAGCATCGCATGAGTACCATCACCACGCATATTCTGGACACCGCGCTGGGTAAACCGGCGATTGGGGTGGCGGTCGCGCTGGAGCAGGACAGCCCGGAGGGATGGTTGCTGCTGGCACAGGGCCACACCGATGCTGACGGGCGAATTAAAGACCTGACACCGGAGCCGTTAGCACCGGGGCATTATCGTCTGGTTGCCGAGATTGGTGATTATTTTGCAGCAACGGGGCGTGATGCGTTATACGTCAGTGCCCAGATCGATTTTGTGCTGGGTGAAACCGGCAGCCATTATCATCTGCCGTTTCTGATTTCGCCCTGGTCGTGGTCGACTTATCGCGGTAGTTAAGTGCGGGCTGTTACCCTCACCCCGGCCCTCTCCCATGAGGGAGAGGTGCAATATGCCAGATTGACTCGATCGGTTCCCTCTCCCGCTGGCGGGAGAGGGTTAGGGTGAGGGCATTACAACGTAAACTGATCCGCATCGCGCCACGCCGGGAAGCGATCGCGATACGCCTGCAACTCCTCCAGCGACAATTCCGCATCAATACGCGCACGGGCAAACGGTTCGGCCGCCGCCAGAATCTCACCCAGTGGTGAAATAATCCGGCTGTCGCCGCTGTACTGATGTTGATTGCCATCGCTGCCGACGCGGTTGCAACCCGCCACATAAGCCTGGTTCTCAATCGCCCTTGCCATCAGCAGTGACTGCCAGTGCAGTGCACGCGGTGCTGGCCAGTTGGCGACGAATAACGCCAGATCATAATCATTACGGTTGCGGGTAAACACCGGGAAGCGCAGGTCATAACAAATCTGCGGCAGAATACGCCAGCCGCGCCAGGTGAATACCTCACGGGTTTCACCGGCAACATAATGCTGATGTTCATTTGCCATGCGGAACAGGTGACGTTTGTCATATTGATGCAGCGTGCCATCCGGCTCGACCAGCAGGAAACGGTTAACCGCGCCTTTTTCGGTCTGAATCGCGGCACTGCCGCCAATCAACGCATTGCTGGCTTTGGCGTGCTGATGCAACCATGCGACGACCTCTTCCTGCGGTAGCGAGCTTTCTGCCGCTTCCATCGCAAAGCCGGTGGTAAACATCTCCGGCAGCAGAATCAGATCGCGTCCTTCAATTCCCTTCAGTACGCCGTCGAAATGACGCAGATTGGCCGCGCCATCCATCCAGCTCAGGGTTTCCTGCAATACGGTAATTTTTAAAGCTGACATAAACGCTCCGCTGCGGCGTCGAGCGTCGCTTCTTGTTTAGCAAAGCACAGGCGGATCAGCTTATGCGGGAACGGATCGGCGCAAAATACCGACAGCGGAATGGCGGCTACGCCAACTTCTTTGGTCAGCCACTGGCAGAAGCTGACGTCATCCAGATCGGAAATCGCGCTGTAATCCGCCAGCAGGAAGTAGGTGCCTTCACAGGGCAGCACTTCAAAGCGGCTTTTCGCCAGCGCCTGCACCAGACGATCGCGACGGGCGCGGTAAAATTCCGGCAGCTCACGATAATGTTCTGGCTCGGCACGCAGCATATCGGCAATCGCCAGTTGCGCCGGGGTATTCACCGAAAAGGTGAGATACTGATGCACTTTGCGGATCTCGGCGCTGATGGCGGCCGGTGCTACGCAGTAACCCACTTTCCAGCCGGTCATATGGAAGGTTTTACCAAAAGATGACACGGCAATTGCCCGCTGACGCAGTTCGGCATGGGCCAGCACGCTGGCGTGTCCCTCTTCGGCGAAGCAGATGTGCTCGTAAACTTCATCGCTCAGGACATAGATTTCCTGCTCGGCGATCGCTTGCCACAGCGCAGCGTAATCGCTTTTGCGCCACACGGTGGCGGAAGGATTGTGCGGCGTATTCAGGATCACCAGACGGGTTTTAGCACTCAGCAGGCTGCGGAATTCAGCCCAGTCGACGCGGAAACCCGGTGGCTGCAAGGCGATGCGTTTCAGCACGCCACCGGCCAGTTGTACCGCCGGGGCATAGCTGTCGTAGCTGGGATCGAAACAGATCACTTCATCGCCCGGACGCACCAGCGCGGTAATCGCGGCATACAATGCCTCGGTGGCACCGGCGGTAACGGTGATATCGCTGTTGACGTCTGGCTGGTGGCCATACAAGTCAGCTGTTTTGGCGGCGATGGCTTCGCGCAGCGGCAGCGCACCGGTCATCGGGGCGTACTGGTTTGCTCCCTGGCTGACGTGATACGCCAGGCGCTCCTGTAAGTAACGTGGACCATCAAAATCAGGGAAGCCCTGAGACAGGTTGATAGCGTTATATTGCTGCGCCAGCGCGCTCATTTGGGTAAAAATGGTGGTGCCGAGCGCCGGTAATTTGCTCTCGGGAATCAGGTTGTGCTGCGTCATTGATCTGTGCCTTCAGCGCGAATGTCGTTGCGGAGTTAACCCTCTGTTGCTGCCACTATAAACAGGATGTTAATATTTGGCAATCGAGACGCTTAGACGTCCAAACTAACCTGCGGGATATCAACATCGCTATGACCGATTTTCTTCCACTGGAACAGTTGGTGGCGGCCTGCCACTGGATTGGCGCAAAAGGCTGGGCACCGGCCACTGGCGGCAACATGTCGGTGCGTCAGGATGACGAATACTGCCTGCTGAGCGCATCAGGCAAGGATAAAGGGCGTCTGACGCGTGATGACTTTATTCAGGTAGAGATCGCCACTAACGCGGTGCCCTCCGGGCGTAAGCCGTCGGCGGAAACTGGCCTGCATACCTTAATCTATCGCCTGTTTCCGCAAGCAGGCGCGGTGTTGCATACCCATACGGTGAACTCGACGGTACTGTCGCGCGTGGAAAAGGGCAGCGCGTTGCTGCTGAGTGGTTATGAGATGCAGAAAACCCTCGCTGGTCAGGAGACTCACCTTAACACTGTCGCGATTCCCCTGTTCGATAACGACCAGGATATTGATGCGCTGGCGGAACGTATCGCGGCTTTTGCCCGTGAGACGCCGCTGCGTTACGGCTTTTTGCTCCGCGGCCACGGTCTGACCTGCTGGGGCAAAGACGTCAATGAAGCCCGCCGTCATCTGGAAGGGCTGGAATTTTTGTTTGAATGTGAACTACAACGTCGGCTGCTGGAGGCCAGATGATTCGCGCAATTGTTACCGATATTGAAGGCACCACCAGCGATATCCGCTTTGTCCACAACGTGCTGTTCCCCTATGCCCGTCAGCATCTGACGGCGTTTGTTCGTGAACATCAGGACGACGCGCCAGTGGCGGCGGCGCTTGCGGCGGTACGTGAGGAGTCCGGCGCAGCGCAAGCTTCGCTGGACGAGGTGATTGCTACGCTGCTGAGCTACATCGATCAGGATCGCAAATCACCCGGCCTGAAAGCGTTGCAGGGCATGATCTGGCGAGATGGCTATGTCAGTGGCCAGTTTACCGGCCATCTCTACCCGGATGTGTTACCCGCATTTGAACGCTGGCAACAGCAGGGCAAGGCGCTGTACGTATATTCCTCCGGTTCGGTGGCGGCGCAGAAATTATTATTTGGCTACAGCGATGAAGGTGATTTAACGTCGTTGTTTAGCGGCTATTTTGACACTGGCGTCGGTGCCAAGCGCGAAACCCAGTCCTATCGCAATATCGCGCAGCAGATTGGTTATGCGCCGTCGGAACTGTTGTTCCTGTCCGATATTCATCAGGAACTGGATGCCGCTGCCGAAGCGGGTTGGCATACCCTGCAATTAATTCGCGGCGAGGCGGATAGCGAAAGCCGTCATCGTCAGGTAAATGATTTTTCCCAGATTAACCCGGAGTCGATTTAGGATGAGTGCACTGACCATTTTTACCGATACCGAAGCCAGCCAGCCGGTGTGGCACAGTACCGATGCAGAAGCGATTCGCGAGCGTCTCAACGCCAAAGGCGTGCGTTTTGAACGCTGGGAAGCGGATCGCGATCTGGGTGCTAATCCGGATTCTGACACGGTGATCAACGCGTATCAGCATGCGATCGATCGTCTGGTGGCCGAAAAAGGTTATCAGAGCTGGGATGTGTTGAGCATGCGTGCCGACAACCCGCAGAAAGAAGCGCTGCGCAGCAAGTTTCTTAATGAACATACCCACAGCGAAGATGAAGTTCGCTTCTTTGTTGAAGGTTCAGGTCTGTTCTGCCTGCATCTGGATGGTCAGGTGTACCAGATCCTGTGTGAAAAACAGGACCTGATTTCAGTGCCGGCTGGCACGCCGCATTGGTTTGATATGGGTTCTGAGCCGCACTTTACCGCCATCCGTATTTTCGACAACCAGGAAGGCTGGATTGCGAACTTCACTGGCGACAGCATTGCGGATGCTTATCCGCGTCTGGCTTGATTTGGCGCGAGTTATGGCCCTCACCCTAACCCTCTCCCGCCAGCGGGAGAGGGGACCGATCGAGTCAATCTGGCATATTGCACATCTCCCTCTCTCTATGGGAGAGGGGATCGAGCATATGGCACATCTCCCTCTCCCTCATGGGAGAGGGCCGGGGTGAGGGTAACAGACCGCACCTCACCACACTCACCTAACCTGAAAAATCCCCTCTTTAACTTGCTCAGGCGTCACCACGCCGGTATCCAGCACCCAACCACTGATTAACGCCGCGGGCGTGACATCAAACGCCGGGTTGTAAACGGCGGCGTTCTCTGGTGTCCACTGTACGCTGCCAAAACTGCCTGCTACGCCGGTGACTTCGCTGGCGGCGCGTTGTTCAATCGGAATGGCGTCGCCATTCGGGCACAGGCGGTCCAGCGTGGTATGCGGTGCCGCTACATAGAACGGAACGCCGTGGTACTGTGCCAGCACCGCCAGGCTGTAGGTGCCTATTTTATTCGCCACATCGCCATTGGCCGCAATGCGATCCGCACCAACCCAAATGGCATCAACCACGCCGCGCGCCATCAGGCTGGCAGCCATTGAATCGGTGATCAGATGGTAAGGAATCCCCAACTCACCCAATTCCCATGCGGTCAGACGGCCCCCCTGTAACAACGGACGGGTTTCATCCACCCAAACATTTTTCACCTTACCCTGCTGGTGCGCATGAGCAATCACCCCCAGCGCGGTGCCGACACCCGCGGTTGCCAGGCCTCCGGTGTTGCAGTGGGTCAGCAACTGGCTGCCTGGCTTCACTAACGCGCTACCTGCCCGGGCAATGTTGTCGCACAACTGTTTATCTTCCTCTACCAGGCGCAGTGCCTCGTGGGTCAGCGCGCTGACAAAATCCGGCTGTGCCAGCGCCACTTTCATGCGATCGAGGTTGTTCATCAGATTTACCGCCGTCGGACGCGCCGCACGCAGTACCTCCAGCGCTTCAGCCAGTGCCGCCTGCGCCATGCCCTGTTCCGCCAGCAACGCCAGCAGCAGGCTGGCGGAAAGGCCGATTAACGGTGCGCCACGCACCCGTAATGCGTGGATATGATCAACCAGTTGTGCGACATCGTGTGCAGGCAACCAATTTTTCTGCTGGGGCAGCGCCTGCTGGTCGAGGATCCAGAGCTGGTTATCGCGAATTTCCAGGCTGGTAGTGCGAAGTGTTTGCATGGTGTGAAATCCCTGTTGCGTTAATGGCGGCTATTGTGCCAACATGCGTGACGGATGTATAGACGTCTGAACGGCTTATTACTTACGATTCACGAGGAACAGGCAATGTCGCAATACCGTACGTTCACCGCTGCCGATGCTGTGGAATATGCAAAACAATTTGGCGGTGTGGACGATCCGTCAGCGCTGGTGAGCGCCGAGGAGATCGGTGATGGAAATCTTAACCTGGTATTTAAGATTTACGACAACCAGGGCGTCAGCCGTGTGGTGGTTAAGCAGGCGCTGCCTTATGTGCGCTGTGTCGGTGAATCCTGGCCGTTAACCCTGGATCGTGCCCGTCTGGAAGCGCAGACGTTGGTAGAACACTACAAACATTGCCCGCAGCATACCGTGCACGTAACCCATTACGATGCCGATCTGGCGGTGATGGTGATGGAAGATCTCTCCAGCCATCGCATCTGGCGTGGTGAGCTGGTGAAAGGCGCATATTATCCGCAGGCGGCCAGCCAATTGGGCGAATACCTGGCGCAGACCCTGTTCCATACCTCCGATTTCATTCTGCATCCGCATAAGAAAAAAGCCGAAGTTGCGCGCTTTATCAACCCGGAGATGTGTGAAATCACTGAAGATCTGTTCTTCAACGACCCCTATATCGACCATGAACGCAACAAATATCCGGCAGCGCTGCAATCGCTGGTGGAAAGCCTGCGCAGCGATGATGCGCTGAGAATTGCGGTGGCTGGTCTGAAGCACCGTTTCTTTGCCGATGCGGAAGCCTTGTTACACGGCGACATTCACAGCGGATCAATCTTTGTGGCGGATGGCAGCCTGAAAGCGATTGATGCGGAATTTGGCTACTTCGGTCCGATTGGTTTTGATGTTGGCACCGCGCTGGGGAACCTGCTGATTAACTACTGCTGCCTGCCGGGTCTGCTGGCCCCGCGTGAAGCGGCGGAAGCGCGCGAACGTCGCCTGAGCGATGTTCATCAGGTCTGGAGCATTTTCGAGAGCCGTTTCCTCGAGCTGGCTGCCGCCAAAACCAGCGACGTGGCGCTGGCATATCCGGGTTATGCCGCAGCCTTCCTGCGTAAAGTCTGGAGCGATACCATCGGTTACTGCGGCACCGAGCTGATTCGCCGTACCGTAGGGATGTCGCATGTGGCGGATTTCAAACTGATTGGCGATGATGCGATGCGTACCGAGTGCATCCGCAGCTGTATCACCCTGGGACGCACGTTGATTCTGGCGGCTAACCATATTGATGATGTTGATGGATTGATTGCCCGGATTCGTCAGGCGGGATAAATCGTTCAGCAAGCGCGATAAATCGCGCCGCTACGACTTCGTGCGGCGCGTTTCGTCATCGGTTATGCCGCTTCACTGGCGCGGGTGGGCGCTTTGCTTTGCGGTTTGGGTACCGCCAGCGCCTCCGGTGCAAACTCATCAACGTTGATCGCACGCAGGCGACTGACTTCGGCACGGATCAGGACTTGGGCTTCTGTCTCATCAATCCAACCCTCTTTCAGGCCACGCTGGGCCAGTTGATCCAGACGGGTGAAGGAGAGGTTTTTCTTCAGCTGTTTGCACAGGCGATCGTGAATCACTTCAGCCGCCATCACATCCTGCAACGCTTGTTCCAGTTGTCCAGCCGGGTTATGCGCGCTCGGTGTCAGATATTGACCACGTCCCAGACGGGTGCGAGTGGCTGACGGCAGTTGCAACAGCTTCGCCAGCTTGTGGTCGAGCTTATCAGACGGCGCCGGGCAGTGATGCCCACCGGCAAAGATCACCATGCGCAGCGCGCCAGCCACCAGGCGATGCGGGAAGTTGCGCAGCAGGTCATCAATCGCCACTTCGGCCTGATGCAGCGCATCCTGGACGCCCCAGTGCACCAGCGGCAAATCGGCTTCGTTGCGTCCTTCGTCTTCATAGCGTTTCAGCGTGGCTGACGCCAGATAGAGTTGGCTCAGCACATCGCCGAGACGCGCGGAGATGCGTTCACGGCGTTTCAGGCTGCCGCCCAGCACTGCCATCGAGACATCCGACAGCAGGGCAAGGTTGGCGCTCAGACGGTTAATCTGCTGATAATAATGGCGTGTGGCGTCACGGGTTGGGGTGGCGCTGGTACGACCGCCGGTCAGACCAAGCCACAGGCTACGCACTTTATTGCTGCCGACATGGCCGATATGGCTGAACAATGCACGGTCAAACGCGACCAAATCATTTTTCGCCGCCGCATTCATCTCTTCCAGCACCCACGGATGGCAACGAATGGCACCCTGGCCGAAGATAATCATGCTACGCGTCAGGATATTGGCGCCTTCGACGGTGATCGCAATCGGGGCACCCTGGTATGCGCGGGCAAGGAAGTTGTTCTCGCCGAGCATAATGCCTTTGCCACCGGCGATATCCATCGCATCGATAATCGATTGTTGGCCGCGATGGGTGCAGTGATATTTGACAATCGCCGACAGCACCGCTGGCTTCTCGCCGAGCATAATGCCGCTGGTGATAAGGGTTGCCGCCGCATCCATCACATAGGCGTTACCGGCAATGCGTGCCAGCGGTTCTTCAATCCCTTCCATCTTGCCGATGGAGACTTTGAACTGGCGGCGGATGTGCGCGTAGGCACCGGTCGCCAGTGCGATGGTTTTCAGGCTGCCAGTGGAGTTGGAGGGCAGGGTGATACCACGACCAACGGACAGGCATTCCACCAGCATACGCCAGCCCTGACCGGCCATTGCCGGGCCACCAATAATGTAATCAATCGGCACAAAGATATCTTTGCCGCGCGTCGGACCGTTCTGGAAGGGCACGTTCAGCGGGAAGTGGCGGTTACCAATTTCCACGCCTGGGGTGTGGGTCGGGATCAGCGCACAGGTAATCCCCAACTCTTCCGTCTCGCCCAGCAGATGATCCGGGTCGGACAGTTTAAACGCCAGACCAAGCACGGTGGCGATCGGTGCCAGCGTGATATAGCGTTTGTTCCAGGTAAGGCGCATGCCAAGTACCTGCTTACCCTGCCACTCACCCATGCACACCACGCCGGTATCGGGAATGGCACCGGCATCGGAGCCGGCTTCCGGGCTGGTCAGAGCAAAGCATGGGATCTCGTCGCCACGCGCCAGGCGCGGCAGATAGTGATCCTTCTGCTCATCGGTGCCGTAATGCTGAAGCAGTTCACCGGGGCCGAGGGAGTTCGGTACGCCAACGGTGATCGCCAGAATGCCTGAGACTCCAGCCAGTTTTTGCAGTACGCGCGCCTGGGCGTAAGCGGAGAACTCAAGTCCGCCGTATTCTTTTTTGATAATCATGGCGAAGAAGCGATGTTCTTTCAGATAGGCCCACAGCTCTGGCGGCAGATCGGCCATTTCGTGGGTGATCTGGAAATCGTTCGCCATGCGACAGGCTTCTTCCACCGGGCCATCCAGGAAGGTTTGTTCTTCTTCCGTCAATCGCGGCTGCGGATAGTTGTGCAGTTTCTGCCAATCCGGTTTGCCACGAAACAAATCGCCTTCCCACCAGGTGGTGCCCGCATCAATCGCTTCTTTTTCCGTACGCGACATCGGCGGCATCACTTTCTGGAAGCTATGTAACATCGGTTTGGAAAACATGCTGCGACGCATGGTCGGCAGGTTAAACGGCAACAGGATGATCGCGAGAGGCAGCAGCAACCAGGGTGTCCACAGCCCGCTAAACGCCAGCGCGGCGGTCCACAACAGCAGAATGGCACTGCTCAGCCGCAGAGAAAGTTGATGATAGAAGAGGGCGCTAATCAATATCAGCGTCGCAACGATTGAGGCAACCAGCATAATGAACCGCTCCGTAAGTTGTAAGAGGTCTGACCTGTTATGTGTTAAGGTTTAGAGCAGCCGCGAAAATTTATCAATCTGTTTACAACGCAATTACAACCAAACTCACAAAATCATCCTGGCAGATTGATCTGACACATAACCCGACGCTTTTTCCCGCCAGACGTCAGGTCTGGATGCTTTGCGCCTTAACGCCATTCCGTTAAACTTGCGGAGTCAATCTTTCCTCTAAAGGACATCCCTATGTATCAGGACATTATCCGGTCAGAGCTTAATGAAGCCGCCGATACGCTGAATAACTTCCTCAGCAATGAAGCCAATATCCACGCGATTCAGCGCGCCGCAGTGATGCTGGCGGATAGCTTCAAAGCGGGCGGCAAAGTTCTCTCCTGCGGTAACGGCGGCTCGCATTGCGATGCCATGCACTTCGCTGAAGAACTGACCGGGCGTTACCGTGAAAACCGTCCTGGCTATCCGGCCATCGCTATCTCTGATGTCAGCCACCTGTCGTGCGTCAGCAATGATTTTGGTTACGATTACGTGTTTTCTCGCTATATCGAAGCGGTGGGCCGTGCGGGGGACGTGCTGCTGGGTATTTCCACCTCTGGCAACTCCGCCAACATCATCAAAGCGGTGGAAGCCGCACGCGCGCAGGGCATGAAAGTGATCACCCTGACCGGTAAAGACGGTGGCAAGATGGCAGGAACGGCGGATATCGAAATCCGTGTGCCGCATTTTGGCTACGCTGACCGCATCCAGGAGATTCACATTAAAGTGATCCATATCCTGATGCTGCTGATTGAAAAAGAGATGGTGAAGTAAGTCGTGGCTTCTCCTCCCACGTCAGTGGGAGGATTTTACTAAGGCGGTAGCTATGTGCGAATTGCTCGGGATGAGCGCCAATGTCCCCACGGATATCTGTTTCAGTTTTACCGGTCTGGTACAGCGTGGCGGCGGAACCGGGCCGCACAAAGATGGCTGGGGCATTACCTTTTACGAAGATAAAGGGTGCCGCACCTTTAAAGATCCGCTGCCGAGCTTTAACTCGCCGATTGCCCGTCTGGTACAGGAATACCCGATCAAGTCACATTCGGTGGTGGCCCATATCCGCCAGGCGAATCGTGGCGAAGTGTCGCTGGAAAACACCCATCCCTTTACTCGCGAGCTGTGGGGCCGTAACTGGACCTATGCGCACAACGGCCAGCTGAAAGGGTATCGTCAGCTTGATACCGGCCATTTCCGTCCGGTTGGCGAGACGGACAGTGAAAAAGCGTTTTGCTGGATCCTGCACAAACTCACCACGCGTTATCCGCGTACGCCGGGTAACTGGCCTGCGGTGTTCCGCTATATCGCCGAGCTGGCGGCGGAACTGCGGCAGAAAGGGGTGTTTAATATGCTGTTGTCGGACGGACGTTATCTGATGGCGTTCTGTTCCACCAATCTGTTTTGGATCACCCGCCGTGCGCCCTTTGGTAAAGCGAAGTTGCTTGATCAGGATGTGGAAATTGATTTTCAGCAGCAGACCACCCCACAGGATGTGGTGACGGTGATTGCAACGCAGCCGCTAACGGGAAATGAAACCTGGCACCGGATAGTGCCAGGCGAATGGGTATTATTTTGCCTGGGAGAGCGCCAGGAATGATTTTGATGCAGCGTCTGGCGCGGTCATCACCGCCGGACTGCTGTTCACCGCATACTGGCCGGTGGCGGTCACGTTGACCGTCGGCGGCTGATGGTACTTCTCAAAGTACGCATAACCCGGCTGCAACTGACGCCAGAAGCTGGCGTAAGTGGAGTAGCGATGACGCTGCATATTGCTGTCGGTCATACGGAACGGGAAGATGCTCAGGGCGATCTCTTGCTGGCCGTTACGCAGCGCCGCGTTCACATAGGTATAAATCTCGTCCATGTAGGCGTTGGTCATGGCATAGCAGCCAATTGACTTACAGTCGCCGTGAATCATCAGATATTTGCCGCTGTAACCATTATCACGGTCAAATTGATTCGGGAAGCCGGTATTGATGGCGCGATAATAGTGGCTATCCGGTTTTAACTGATTCAGCTTGACGCTATAAAATCCTTCCGGACTTTTAAAATCGCCCTCACGGCGTTTGGGTCCCAAACCGCCAGAGAAATTACAAATGCGGTAGCTATCCAGCAGACGATATTCATTACCGATCTTGCCGTACAGTTCCAGCGTGCGTTCTTCCTTGAAGATCTGAATATAAACCGGCGTGCCAAGTAATTGTTTTTTTAGTTCTTTACTGACCGGAGCCTGTGGGTTAACTGGCTCTGGCGTCATTGCCCAGCTAAGGACCGGCATAACAATCATCGCAAGGAATAATGCGATTCTGCCCATTCTGTGTGTACCTTGAAGTGAAGAAAAACTCTGACGCATAACGTCTCTGTATTGCATTATCGGAAATATCCGCTACCGCAGCGCAACATTAACATTGTCTGGCGTTTAATCAAGCCGGTGGCTGAGAAAATAGCCATTTCTCAATGGGATTACGGCCATAAATTTGTAAACTTTAATGCTGGCAGCGACAAATATTGCTGATATCTCTCGATGCTGTATACTTATCCAGTATTCGGAGGGGGTATGCGTAAGATCATTCATGTCGATATGGACTGCTTCTTCGCGGCAGTTGAAATGCGCGACGATCCCTCTTTGCGTGATATCCCCATCGCCATTGGTGGCAGCCGGGTACAGCGTGGCGTCATCAGTACCGCCAACTATCCGGCACGCGAGTATGGCGTCCGTAGCGCGATGCCTACCGCGATGGCGTTAAAGCTCTGCCCACATCTGCGTCTGCTGCCCGGACGTTTCGAAGCCTACAAAGAAGCCTCGCGCCAGATCCGCACGATCTTTGCCCGGTATACTTCCCTGATTGAGCCGCTTTCGCTGGATGAAGCTTACCTTGATGTGACTGACAGTCCACATTGTCAGGGGTCTGCTACTTTGATGGCGCAGGCGATCCGCGCCGACATCTGGCGGGAAACGCAGCTCACCGCATCAGCAGGTATCGCGCCAATTAAGTTTCTCGCCAAAATCGCGTCGGATTTGAACAAGCCCAACGGCCAGTTCGTCATTACGCCGCAGGCGATGCCGGATTTTTTGCTGACGCTGCCGCTGAGCAAAATTCCGGGCGTTGGCAAAGTGTCGGCGAAAAAACTGGAGGAGATGGGGCTTCTGACCTGTGGCGATGTGCAGCAAACCGACCTGGCGCGTCTGCTCAAACGCTTCGGCAAATTTGGCCGGGTGTTGTGGGAGCGCAGCCACGGCGTTGATGAGCGTGGCGTGGTGGTGGAGCGGGAACGCAAATCTCTCGGCGTTGAACGCACCCTGATGGAAGATATTCATCGCTGGGAGCAGTGCCTGGAGATTATTGATTATCTGTACGAGGAGCTGGATCGTCGTTTGACGCGGATTCGCCCGGATAAACTGATCGCCCGTCAGGGGGTGAAGCTGAAGTTTAATGATTTCCAGCTGACGACCCAGGAGCATGTCTGGCCGGTGCTGAATAAAGAGGACATGATCGCCGTGGCGCGTAAAACCTGGGACGAACGCCGTGCCGGACGGGGCGTCAGGCTGGTGGGATTGCATGTCACGCTGGTGAATCCACAGTTGGAACGGCAGTTGTTGCTGGGGTTGTAGTGAGGTGCGGGCTAATACCCTCACCCCGGCCCTCTCCCATGAGGGAGATGTGCCACAGGCTCGATCAGTCCCCTCTCCCGCTTGCGGGAGAGGGTTAGGGTGAGGGTGAGGGTGAGGGCAAAAATTATTTCTTGCCGTACTTCGCTTCCAGCGTGGCGAACCACGGAGCGACGAAATCGCTGTTTTCGCCCCAGCCCGGAATAATTTTGTTCAGCGACGCCACATTCACTGCACCTTGCTGGCTGTTCAGCTGCTGCTGCGAAATTGCCGACGCTTTAAACTCGTAGCTGGCAGGGGTGGCTTCACCGGCGATTTTATTCGCCACCAGGCGCATATTCACCGCACCGATGGTTTTTGGATCAACCGCTACCGTCTGCACCCACGGGCTGTTCTTCTCGTGCATCAGTTGCAGGTCCTGGTTGGAGACATCAATGCTGTAAAGCTTGATCTCGGTACGACCATTCTCCTGCAACGCCTTGTAAGCCCCCTGGCTGAAGGCATCCCACGAACCCCAGATGGCATCAATCTTCCCTTTCGGGTACTTGGCCAGAATCGCGCCAATTTTGTTGGCGGTGTCGCCCTGAACGTCAGAAGAAACGGCACCAATCGACTCCAGCTGATGAATGCCTGGATTCTCTTTCAGCAGTTTTTCATACACCACCTGGCGGCGATCCATCGCCGGGAAGCCACCGACCCACAGCTTGACGATATTCGCTTTACCGTTGAAATCTTTGACCATCTGGCCGAGTGACTCTTGCGCCAGTGACGCATCATTTTGCGCCGTCACCGTCACACCGTTCACCGGGGTATCCACCGGGGTATCGAACACCGACAGTTTAATTCCGGCATCGGCGATACGCTTCACCAGCGCGGTGGAGTAGGGTTCTTTACCGTGAGACAGGATGATGCCGTCATACTTCTGGCTGATGGCCTGGCTGACGAAATCCTGGAAGCGAGCGTCATCACCGTTGCTCAGAAAGGTGCTGACTTTAAAGCCCAACTGGCGGCCCTGCTGAATCGCACCGGCGACAAACTGGGTGGTGTTATCGTCAGAACCGAGGTTACGAATAATTGCGATACGCACCGGTCCCTGATGATTAGCGATGGCGGCAGGTACCGGCACCACGGTGTCGGCAAAGGCGGCGCTGGCATTCAGCAGGCTTACGGCCAGCAGCGAAAGGGTGATTTTTTTCATGTTGTTCTCTTTCTCAAGGGAAGCGCCTTAGCGGCGCTGGATATAGGTAATCGCCAGGGCCAGAGCCAGCACCAGGCCTTTAATAATGTCCATCGCGTAGTAAGGCACGGAAAGCATCACCAGCCCGTTTTGCAGCACGCCGAGGATCACCGCACCCACCAGGGTGCCGAGCGCGTTAGGTTTGCCGGAACCGGCCAGCGAGAAGCCAATCCACGCCGCCGCCACCGCATCCATCAGATAGCCGCCACCGGCATTCACCTGTGAGGAGCCAATACGCGATGCCAGCAAGATGCCGCCCAGACCTGCCAGCAGTGAGGCGATCACATAAGCCAGCACGCGATAGCGGGTGGTGCGAATGCCGGAGAGACGCGCCGCTTCCGGGTTGCCGCCAAGGGCATACATACGGCGGCCATGTTTGGTCAGCGACAACGCCAGTTGGGCGACCACGGTCACTACCAGCATAATAATGACGATGGTTGGTACCTGGCCGAGCAGGTTAAAACCTGCCGGAATGGCCCCTTCCGCCATGTCGCCGTTTGGCATCACCATATTCTCGGTAATTGAGCCGCCAAAGCTGTAGGTCATTGCCACGCCCTGAATCACGAACAGGGTGGCAAGGGTCGCCAGCATGTCGGGAATGCGCAGCACCACAATCAGGAAGCTGTTAAACAGGCCCACAAGGGTGCACAGCAGCAGGGTGATAATGATCGCCTCGGTGGTGCCAAAGCCGTACCAGACGAACAGCGAAATCACCAGCGCGTTTGCTAACGACGCGGTGGAGCCAACCGACAAGTCAAAGCCGCCGATGGTCAGCGAGATTGACACGCCAATCGCAATCACCGTCACAATGGCGATCGAGCGCAGAATGTTGATGATATTGGTGGGTTCAAGGAAGCTGTCTGACGCGAGGCCAAAGGCAGCGATCAGGATCACCACCGTCAGCAACATGCCCCATTTATAGAGAAAATCAAACAGTTGATGGCGCAGAGAAGGCTGCGGGTTCAGGATTATTTCTTTGCTGCTCACGCAGGGGTTCCTCCGGTGGAATAAAGCAAAAGCGTCTCTTCTGTGGCCTCACGTCCCTCCATTTCTGCCACAATGCGCCCATCCCAGAGCACACAAATACGGTCACACAGGCCCACCAGTTCGGAAAACTCACCCGAAGCGTAGATGATGCCTTTGCCTTCCCGCGCTAAACCGTCGATCAGGCTGAACAGATCGGTTTTCGCCTTGATATCGACACCTTTAGTCGGTTCATCAAAAATCAGCACGTCAGCGTTATTGCGCAGCCATTTGCCGATCGCCACTTTCTGCTGGTTACCGCCGGACAGGCGGCGCAGCGTCTGCGCCGGACCAGTGGTACGCACGTTGAGGCGGTTAATCACCTCTTCCGCCCAGCGCCAGGCCTGGCGATGACCAAACAGGCTCCAGCGCGAGAAACTGTTATCGGCGCTGATGCTCAGGTTCATCGCCACCGACTCATCAATAAAGATGCCTTCTTTACGCCGTTCTTCCGGCACCAGCGCCATGCGATTTTCCACCGAATCGTGCGGGGAACGCGGCTGCCACGGCTTACCATGTAACTCGCCTTTGCTGACGCGGCTTTTGCTGGCACCAAATAATGCTTTGCACAGCTCGGTTTTCCCGGCACCGGCCAGACCGGCGATCCCCAGGATCTCCCCTTTATGCAGACGTAGCGAGATATCCTGCAACAACTGGTCGTCGTGCAGACCTTCCACCGACAGCAGCAGCGGTTGCGACTGACGTTCACGACGTGGCGGGTAGACATCGGTCAGCTGGTGGCCGAGCATCTTCTCGACGATTTGTTCACCGCTGAGTGCGGCCATCGGTGCGGTTTCGATTAACCGTCCGTCACGCAGCACCGTCAGCTGGTCGCAAATCGCTTTCAGTTCATGGATACGGTGGGAAATAAACACCACGCCAATGCCGTTGCCCTGTAAACGGCGTACCACGTTAAACAGACGCTCGCTTTCATGCTGGTCAAGCGGCGCGGTGGGTTCATCCAGAATCAGGAAGCGGCAGTGGTGGGAGAGGGCGCGTGCCAGTAAAATCTGCTGCTTCTCCGCCAGCGAGCAGCGTTCCACCAGGCGTTTGACATCAATGTTCACTTCCAGCTGCTCCAGCAGCGCACGCGCCTGGCGACGGATCTCGCCCCAGCGATAACCGTGGCCGGGTTCTGCCAGCTGATCAAGCAGGATGTTTTCCGCCACGCTGAGCTGTGGCACCAGCGCCACATCCACTTCCTGCTGGACCAGATGAATACCCAGTTTTTTGGCATCGCGCGGTGAGCGAATGGTGACGGGAGCACCGTCGAGCAGGATTTCGCCGTGATAATGGCTGTGGGCACCGGCCAGCACCGCCATCAGTGTTGATTTCCCCGCGCCATTCGCGCCGGTCAGCGCATGCACCGAGCCACCGTCGGTGGTGAAATCCACCTCGGTTAGCGCGGCAAAACCGCCAAAAGCGATGGAGATATTACGCATCTCCAGGCGGTTAATCGCACTCATGGACAGGGCCTTTAATAAAGAGAATTGGGCGCATTTTTTCCTGAACATCCAGGCTCGGCAACAAACGAAAGCGCATAAGCTAGCACAAAATCTTATTAGCCATCCAGACATCTGGGCGTAACGGCGGCTAAAACTGGCTGTAACCAAAGCGACTGGTGAAAGAGGGAGGTGATGTGAGGGATTTGTAGCGAATTATGCTGGGGTTGTTAACAGGCATAAAAAAACCAGGCCGGAGCCTGGTTAGTCACTTTACGAAATAGTTACACTTTTTCTGGCACAACGTTCAGCAAAGAGGTCAGCAGCTGCCAGTACAAACCGACGCTGGCGATGTGAACCTGCTCATCCGGGGAGTGCGGGCCAGTGATGGTCGGTCCGATGGAGACCATATCCATATTTGGATACGGTTTCTTGAACAGACCACACTCCAGACCGGCGTGGATCACCTGGATATTCGGCGTTTTGCTAAACAGCGCTTCGTAGGTTTTACGCGTCAGCGCCATGATCGGCGAATCGGCATCCGGCTGCCAGCCTGGGTAACCGCCTTTCGGTGCGGTTTTGGCACCCGCCAGCTCACCCAGCGAGGTCAGCACTTCAACCACGTAATCTTTACCGGTATCGATCAGCGAACGGATCAGACAGATGATTTCTGCGTTGTCCTGGTCCATCGTCACCACGCCGACGTTAAGCGAGGTTTCCACCACGCCTTTCGCCACGTCTGAATTGCGGATCACACCGTTCGGGGTGGTGTTCAGCAGGTTCAGGAAGCGGTCACGGCTGTCGGCAGTCAGCGCCTGGCCCTGATGCGCCAACGGCTCGCTCAGCAGCGCGATGTTCTTCTCTTTAATACCCAGCTCGTTTTGCAGCGTCGCCTGGAAATGCGCCGCAGCTGATTTCAGCGCGTCCACTTTATGGCTGTCGATCGCCAGGGTCGCGAAGGCTTCACGCGGGATGGCGTTACGCAGCGTACCGCCGGTGAACTCAATCAGACGCACATCAAGGGCGCGCGCATGGGCGGCGAGGAAGCGCGCCAGCAGCTTGTTGGCATTACCCAGACCGAGGTGGATATCTGCGCCGGAGTGGCCGCCTTTCAGGCCTTTCAGCGTCAGCTTCAGGGTTTCATAACCGGCAGGCACTGCCTCACGGCTTAACGGCAGGGTGGTGATAAAATCGATACCGCCCGCGCAACCCATGTAGATCTCACCTTCTTCTTCTGAGTCGGTGTTGATCAGGATATCGGCCTGCAACCAGTTTGGTTGTAAACCAAACGCGCCATCCATACCGGATTCTTCCGTCATGGTCAGCAGCACTTCAATCGGGCCGTGTGTCAGGCTGTTGTCAGCCAGCACTGCCAGCGCCGAGGCCATACCGATGCCGTTATCGGCACCCAGCGTGGTGCCGCGCGCTTTCACCCATTCGCCATCGATATACGGCTGAATGGGGTCTTTGGTGAAGTCGTGCACCGTGTCATTGTTCTTCTGCGGCACCATGTCGAGATGCGCCTGCAAGGCGACCGGCGTGCGTTTTTCCATGCCTTTGGTGGCGGGTTTACGAATCAGGATGTTTCCGACCTGATCGCGTTCAACCCAAAATCCTTGCTCTTTGGCCCAGCCGACGATGTATTCGGCCAGCGCTTCTTCATGATAAGACGGGTGTGGAATGGAGCAGATTTTGGCGAAAATATCCCACAGCGGCTGGGGGGAAAGTTGAGACAATTCAGACACAACGCGTCTCCTGTGTCAGCGTGGCGGACAGGCCGCTCGCACGCGGGGTTCCAGTGAAAGATCGCCGTCAGCTCATCTGACGTGATGGGGCTGAGAATATCACTGTTTCTGGCCGGGTGCGTAATCAGGCGCGTTAAAAACCCGCAACCGATGTGCAGATGCTGGTTTTTAATGCGACAGATCCTTATAATCTCGCGCAACCCATTCCCCCTTGCACATTTTTAAGCCAACTTCAATTGGCCGGGACTCCTTTTATGAGCGAAAAATACGTCGTCACCTGGGACATGTTGCAGATTCATGCCCGTAAACTGGCCCAGCGCCTGCTTCCTGTGGAACAGTGGAAAGGCATCATCGCGGTAAGCCGTGGTGGTCTGGTGCCGGCATCATTGCTGGCGCGTGAACTGGGTATTCGCTACGTCGATACCGTATGCATCTCCAGCTACGATCACGACCATCAGCGTGAGATGACCGTGCTGAAGCGCGCAGAAGGTGATGGTGAAGGCTTCGTGGTGATTGACGATCTGGTGGATACCGGTGGCACCGCGCAGGCAATCCGCGATATGTACCCGAAAGCACGTTTCGTCACCATCTTTGCGAAACCGGCAGGCCGTGCGCTGGTGGATGATTACATCGTCGATATTCCGCAGAACACCTGGATCGAACAGCCGTGGGACATGGGTGTGGTGTACATTCCCCCCATCGTCAAAAGCTGATTGATGTAACGCAAACAACGCCCGGTTTCGCCGGGCGTTGTGCTTTCTGTCTCTCGCACCGACAGTGCGGGTGCAGTAAACTGATCCTCGCCGTGACCGTCGCAGGAGAGAGTTTACGATGCCGAGCAAAAACCTCAGCGAAGAGCTATTCAAACCGCGTTTCAAACACCCTGAAACATCCGCCCTGGTGCGACGTGAGCACCATAGCCCAATCCAGGTACATAACACGCTGGAAGGGGATACCCAGCATTGCTGGTATCGCATGCTGAACAAACTGCTGTGGACCTGGCGTGGCCTGACGCCGCAGGAGATCAGCGAAGTGTTGGCGCGTATCGCCATCAGCAATGTTGAACACACCAGCGATGAATTGCTGGATACGGTGATTGGCTACCGCAGCGGCAACTGGAATTTTGAGTGGTCGAAGCAGGCGGCGGTGTGGCAGCAGGAAGCGATGCAGGATGAAAACCCTGAACAGGCAGGTCAGGAGTGGTTGCACGCGGCCAATCTCTACAGCCTGGCAGCCTATCCCTATATTAAAGGTGACGAGCTGGCCGATCAGGCGCAGGTGCTCGCCAACCGGGCTTACGAAGAAGCCACCCAGCGCCTTTCGGGCGAGTTAAAAGCCCTGACCTTCTCCATCAGCGGCGGCAGCCCGGTGACCGGCTTTCTGCATATGCCTGCGCAGGCCAAAGCGCCTTATCCGACGGTGATGCTGTGCGGCGGGCTGGATTCGCTGCAAATCGACCATTATCGTCTGTTCCACGATTACCTCGCTCCACGCGGTATCGCGATGCTGACGCTGGATATGCCGTCGGTGGGTCTGAGCAGCAAATGGACGCTGAATCAGGACACCAGTCAGTTACATCAGCAGGTGCTGCGTGAACTGAGCAACATCCCGTGGATTGATCACACGCGTGTGGGGTTATTTGGCTACCGTTTTGGTGCCAACGTCGCAACGCGACTGGCTTATCTCGAAGTGCCGCGTTTGCGTGCGGTCGCCACGCTGGGTGCGATGGTACACGGCGTGTTTGTCGATGCGCAGCGTCAGGATCAACTGCCGGATATGTATATGGATATGCTGGCGAGTCGCCTCGGTATGTCATCCACCCCGGACAGCAATCTGCGTACGGAACTGAATCGCTACTCGCTCAAAGTGCAGGGGTTGTTGGGACGCCGTACGCCGATCCCGATGCTGGCGGCTTACTGGAACAACGATCTGTTCTGTCCTGAAGAGGATGCGCGGATGATTGCCAGCTCCTCGGCACAGGGGAAAACGTTGATGATTCCAACCGCACCGGTCTTCAGTAGCTTCGACAAAGCGCTAAATCAGATTTGCGACTGGCTGGCAAAGCAGTTAAAAGACTAAGTAGCAATCGTTACACGGTCCGTTAATCGAAAAGGGAGAATTAGCATGTCGTTACCGAGTGGTCACCCCCGCAGCCGTCTGCTTAAGCGCTTCACCGAGCTTGGCCCCTATATTCGTGAAGGGAAATGCGAAGAAACACGCTTCTTCTTTGATTGCCTTGCCGTATGCATCAATGTGAAACCGGCACCGGAAAGCCGTGAATTCTGGGGTTGGTGGATGGAGCTGGAAGCGCAGGAAGATCACTTCACCTACCAGTACACCTTTGGTCTGTTCGACAAAGCGGGTAACTGGAGTGCTGCCGCCATCAAGGGCAAAGATAACAATGCAAAAGTTGAGGAGACGCTGCGCAACTTCCACGAGCGTCTTAAAGCGACACTGCATGAGCTGAAACTGGATCTCAAACCTGCTGCGGGATTTGATGAACAACCGGTAAAGCTGAGCGCGTAACCAATAAAAAGGGCAGGTGATGAGCCTGCCCTCTGATTACAGACACAATGAGGGTAAAACGTTTTTAGAACTGGTAAGTCATGCCCACAGCCACAACGTCGTCGTTGTTGAGTGCCAGTTTGTTGTCATCCGACAGTTGGTTGATTTTGTAATCCACCATCATGGACATGTTTTTGTTGAAGTAGTAAGTCGCACCCACGTCGATATATTTCACCAGGTCGGCATCGCCGATACCGTTTTCGATATCTTTGCCTTTGGTCTGCACATAGCCCAGTGACGGACGCAGGCCGAAATCAAACTGATACTGTGCCACCAATTCGATGTTCTGCGCTTTGTTCGCCGCACCGGCTACTGAAGCTCCCTGATAAGTGCCGCTGATTGGCGTCATGTTGCGGGTTTCGGTGTAGATCGCGGCCAGGTAAACGCTGTTGGCGTCATACTTCAGGCCAGCACCCCAGGACTCCGCTTTCTGGCCTTTACCGTAGGTACGGGCTTCCTGCTGGTTGGTGCGGTCAGAAGAGGTGATGGCGCTGATGGCGCTGATACCGGTGTCACCAAAGGTGTAACCCAGCGATGCGCCGTAGCCGTCGCCGTTCTGGCGGGAGGTATCGGTAGCGCTACCACGGGCGTTGGCGCTGGTGGCGTCGTTTTTGCCCTGATATTGCAGCGCGAAGCGCAGACCATCCACCAGGCCAAAGAAGTTGTTGTTGCGGTAAGTGGCGACGCCAGTGGCGCGCTGAGTCATAAAGTTGTCAGAGCGTGCGGTGCCGTCACCACCGAATTCCGGGAACACGTCGGTCAGGCCTTCCACGTCATACAGCACGCCGTAGTTACGGCCGTAGTCGAATGAACCGTACTGGCTGAACTTCAGACCGGCAAAGCCCAGGCGGGTTTTGTTGCCGCTGTTGGAGTCTGAACCTTCCGAGTTGTTGACGTTGTACTGATATTCCCACTGGCCGTAACCGGTCATCAGGTCGTTGATCTGCGTTTGGCCTTTAAAACCAATACGCACGTATGATTTGTCACCGTCTGAGCTGGCGTTGTCGCTCAGGTAGTGTTCAGCTTTCACCTTGCCGTAGAAGTCCAGTTTGTTACCGTCTTTGTTATACACTTCGGCGGCATGTGCGGTGGAGGCCAGAGCCAGCGCGGAGACGACTAATGCCAGTTTGCTTTTCATCATTTTGCTATCAATCCCAATGAGTAAAATTTGTTATGCCCGTGAAAGGACTTGTAATAAATCACGGGGACTTTTTACCGGGTGGCGATGAAAGTTTTATGACAGTTTTTCTGTTTTCTTGTTAATCGCGAACTTTTGGTCTACGGCATTGTCCGGGGAATTTTGTGCTTTTCCCCCGGTGGCTGTTGGCTTCCTTGCTCACTCCTGATAAAACGTCCCTTCGCAGAACTTTTTTCTTATATGGCAGGAAAAACATGAGTGGCAGTCAGACCCTTGTGGTCAAGTTGGGTACCAGCGTTCTCACCGGCGGTTCACGTCGACTGAATCGGGCGCATATGGTGGAGCTGGTTCGTCAGTGTGCACAGCAGCACGCGGCGGGCCATCGTATCGTTATCGTTACTTCGGGCGCTATGGCGGCCGGGCGCGAACACCTTGGTTACCCGGAACTGCCACCTACCATCGCCTCAAAGCAGCTGCTCGCTGCGGTGGGGCAGAGCCGTCTGATTCAATTGTGGGAGCAACTGTTCTCCATTTATGGCATCCATATCGGCCAGATGCTGCTGACGCGGGCGGATATGGAAGATCGCGAGCGCTTCCTGTATGCACGCGATACGCTGCGTGCGTTGCTCGACAACCATATCGTGCCGGTGATCAACGAGAACGATGCGGTTGCTACCGCCGAAATTAAAGTTGGCGATAACGACAACCTCTCCGCGCTGGCGGCAATGTTAGCCGGGGCCGACAAATTGTTGTTGCTGACCGATCAACAGGGGTTATTTACCGCTGATCCGCGTAGCAACCCGGAAGCTGAATTGATCAGCGATGTACACCAGATCGACGATGCGTTGCGTACCCTGGCGGGTGGCAGCGTCTCGGGCTTGGGCACTGGCGGTATGGCGACCAAGTTGCAGGCGGCGGATGTGGCCTGTCGCGCCGGTATCGACGTGATTATCGCTGCCGGAAGCCGTAGCAATGTGATTGGCGAAGTGATTGAAGGTAAGCCGGTTGGCACCCGTTTCCATGCTCAGCAAACGCCGCTGGAAAACCGTAAACGCTGGATCTTTGGCGCACCACCGGCCGGTGAACTCACCGTGGATGATGGTGCGCTGGCGGCGATTCTTGAACGCGGCAGCTCACTGCTGCCGAAGGGTATCCGTGAGGTGCAGGGCAACTTCTCTCGTGGGGAAGTGATCCGTATTCGTAGCCTTGAGGGGCGTGATATTGCCCACGGCGTAACGCGTTATAATAGCGATGCGATGCGGATGATCGCCGGGCATCACAGCCAGCAGATTGGCGAGATCCTCGGTTATGAATATGGCCCGGTGGCGGTGCACCGCGACGATATGATCGTCAGTTAAGGAGCGGATGATGTTAGAAGAAATGGGTAAAGCGGCGCGGGCAGCGTCGTACAAACTGGCGGAACTCTCCACCGCACAGAAAAATCAGGTGCTGCTGACCATCGCCGATCGGCTGGAAGCGGAAAGCGCAGATATCCTTGCGGCCAATGAGCTGGATCTGGCCGATGCGCGCCAGAACGGTATGAGCGAAGCGCTGCTGGATCGTCTGACACTCAACCCGCAGCGTCTGAAAGGTATTGCCGATGATGTACGTCAGGTGTGCCGTCTGGCCGACCCGGTCGGGCAATTGATTGATGGCGGGTTGCTCGATAGCGGCCTGCGTATTGAACGTCGTCGCGTACCCCTCGGTGTGGTTGGGGTGATTTATGAAGCACGTCCCAATGTGACGGTGGATGTTGCATCGCTGTGTCTGAAAACCGGCAATGCGGCGATTCTGCGCGGCGGCAAAGAGACGTATCGTACCAACGCCGCGACAGTGCGAGTGATTCAGAATGCCCTGATGCAGCACGGTTTACCGGCGGGTGCGGTTCAGGCGATTGAGAATCCGGATCGCGAACTGGTGAATCAACTGCTGAAGCTTGATCGCTATGTTGACATGCTGATCCCGCGTGGCGGCGCTGGTCTGCACAAGCTGTGCCGTGAAAACTCTACCATCCCGGTGATCACCGGCGGGATCGGCGTGTGTCATCTTTACCTTGATGAAACTATGGAGACAGAGGCGGCATTGACGGTAATCGTTAACGCCAAAAAACAGCGCCCGAGTGCCTGTAACTCGCTGGAAACGCTGCTGATTCATCGTGATCAGGTGGCGCGTTTTATCCCGGCTTTCCTGCAACGGATGGCGGAAGAAAAAATTGCCCTGCACGCCGATGAAAACATAATTGGTCTGGTGCAGAACGGCCCGGCCAGCGTGGTTGCGGTGCAGGCTGCCGAGTATGACGATGAGTGGCTGTCGAACGATCTTAACGTCAAGCTGGTGGAAAATATTGATGAGGCTATCGATCATATCCGTGAACACGGCACCCAGCACTCCGATGGCATCCTGACGCGCAGCATTGGCAATGCTAACCGCTTCGTTAATCAGGTGGATTCCTCGGCGGTGTACGTCAATGCCAGCACCCGCTTTACTGACGGCGGCCAGTTTGGTCTTGGGGCTGAAGTGGCAGTCAGCACGCAAAAACTGCATGCGCGCGGGCCAATGGGTCTGGAAGCGTTAACTACCTACAAATGGATTGGCTGGGGCGACGATACGCCACGCGCTTGATGTGTTGTCAGATGAAAAACAGGCACCTTTTACGGTGCCTTTTTTGTCACTGATTCGTAGCGACGCGATTTATCGCGCAACTGTCCAGTCTCCAGATGCGAAAAAGGCCGCCTTGCGGCGACCTCTTCCGGCACGTCCCTGTACGACCATCCGTTATTTGTACAGTTCTGCGGTCATGTGAACACGGTTATTGGTGTTCGCTTCGGTGATTTTGTACTGTGCACCCTGCTGAGCGGCCTGTGCAGCAATTTTGGCTTCTGCACCGTCCAGCGTTGAAGAGGTAACAGAGATGCTCTGCGCGAAGCTGGCTGCTGACATCAGGGAAAGAGCGGCTACAGCGGCGATTGACAGTGCTTTGATAGTTTTCATGGTCTTAATCCTTAATTTGTTTGTTTGGAAGGCTGTGTGCCTTCGATGAAAGTAATAATAACCATAGTTATCGTTTCATGAATGATAATTAGTGCGATAACTGTGATCGTGCTAATTATTACCTTATTTAGTCAGTTCAGCTGACAGGTAAGCACCGTTGTCTACGCGTGCGCCGGTGATTTTGTATGACGCACCTGCCTGTTTGGCCTGTGCAGCGATTTTGGCTTCTGCGCCATCCAGGGTAGAAGCGGAAGCAGTGATGCTCTGCGCAAAGCTACCGAAAGAAACCAGTGACAGGGCGGCAACTGCAACGAAAGTTTTGATAGATTTCATGGTCATTTCCTCAGAAGTTTGTTTAATTGGTGAGGCGTTGTGCCTCGATGTGAGAGAGAATAGACCTGTCGGCGGGTGAGGAAAAGCTGAGGGATTTGCTGAAAGAATTCAAAAAAATTGAATATAATATGCGCGATGAATCTTTCCTGTTCAGCAGACACCTTTGGTTGAAGGAGTCGCAGCGGCGCGATTTATCGCGCGGTTTTCAGGCAACTCTGGGGTTTAAACCCGCGCGATAAATCGCGCCGCTACCTACAGGTGGGTGTTGGCGATATGAACGGTTTTGTCAGGGAATGCTGATAAGTTCCACCTGCGGTGCGTTGCCCCTTGACTCGTTTGGAGGTTTTTTCTAACTTATTGCCCCGTAGTTACCCGCCTTCATGCCGGTATAGCTCAGTTGGTAGAGCAGCGCATTCGTAATGCGAAGGTCGTAGGTTCGACTCCTATTACCGGCACCATGTAAAATCCATAAATTATGCCATATTCTCCTCCGGCCATTAACGTGTGAGACTAACTCACGATATCGCATTTACTTTGTTGATTCATTATAAAAATTTGCACTCGGGTGGATTCAGGATCATCTTACTTTTTTGAAAATAATCAGGATCAGGGGAACGCAAATAATAAACCCCAAAAAGGCTGTATTAATAATTACATTTAATGATTCAATTAAAGATTCAGTTATTGCCCAATGCTCGGTCACGGGTATGGTTTTAGTAAGCTGCATTGATTGTTTATCGTAGATATCAGAGTAGGAAAAAGATGATATCATCAAACCCAAAAAGTAGAATATGGATACAATTCCAATCCCACTCCAACGCAGAAAGAATTTAGTCTTGTTCGTTAATGTCATAAGAACCTCCAAGAAGGCCACCAATGGTTCCACCTGAGTACGGAGATAAAGAATTGCCAGTAGTAGCGATTTCCGCAGCAACTTGGTCGATCATTCTACCGGGATATTTTTCTAAAGGGTGGATGCTATCATTATTAGGATATTGTGTTTTAAAATTTTTTGTCATCTCCATGACGGACATAGAAGACATATCCGCTGCTCTTTTTGCTAAATGTCGTTGCAGAGAAATCGGGACGGTAAAGTCGTCCTCTGCTTCGATGGGTAAATGAGTAGTAAGTGAAGTATAACCACTTTTAAATAGTTTTGAGCCAGAGAGTTTTATTCCAGAAACTGAATGTGTTGTACAGTTATTCCCAGTGACATCATACTCGTCTATCGTACGACCTCTCCTTTTGGTTGTTTCATTCATTTTCTCCGTTTGAATTGCTGGATTGCCCTTAATCCAAAGATCTTCAAAGTACGTTCTTATCAATCTTTTGTCTGCATCATCAATACGAAAGACACGAGCATTCATTCTATGGAGTTCCTTTTTATAGTAGACCTCTGCATCTTCATCTTTTAAAAAATTAAGAATTCCATCTCCTGTGAATCCACCAGGCCCGGTTCTACCAAACCGCCCATAGGTATAAAGGTATATGCGGTCATTTTCATGTACAGAAACAAACGTGTGCCCTGCACCGATGACTTCTGTCCAGATATAAACGCCATCTGGTATAGGTTTTACATTTTGTTGGCTGATAACAAGTTGCCTGTTTTGCTCGACAAGATTTTGGATAAATTGATTCGGTTTTGTTGCCGTTTCCGCAGGCACTTGTTTGGTGGCATCCATCCCCCTCATCACCGGAGCATCTTCCTGCGTATAAGTAGGATAAAGATTGGAAGGAATAATTTTTGCCTTACAGGGGCAGGAGCTGTGGCTGTCCAGCGAGCCGGCAATACGCTTATTATCGGGGCCGCTGGTATAGTGAGATATACCGCCAATGATTCGATACGTTTTGCCATTTTTCCCACAGGTAACAGGATCGCCTTCCCTTGCCTGAGGCTTACCGAAAGAAAAACCCTGCACTGTTCCTGCGGTAATTTTACCGCCGCATTTAGTCTTGTCACCCTGACAAAGCACGATGCCTTTCGCCATTTCCCTGGTCCTGTGTTGCCCTTTTATCCGTCAGCGGGGGAGTCTACTTTTTAATCGGTGGTGAGTAAATCAGCAAAAATCATTTGATTCAGGGAAATTCAAAAAATGTGAAGCGGCTCTGATTAACATGAATGGTTAACTTTAACCAACTCATCATCTGTTGATTCAGTTGACGGCATTATGAAAATGCAGCCGCAACATTTCTTAATTCAGAAAGTTGTTCGGGTTTGTCATTTTGGATAATGTCTTCATTGATCTTAAGTATTACTGCCTTAATTACATCGGTGTTCTTTTCAATATGTTGCTTCGCCATAAGCTCATTGAGTTCGTTGAGCTGCCAGGGCGTTATCTTTATCGAGATTCTTTTTGATGCTTTGGCTTTGGCTAAATCACCATTCAATAGCTTTGCTAAATCCTGCTGCTCATAGCGTCCAGAGTTTAAGGCATGAATATAATAAAGTATCAGCGCGCGGCTGAAGCTATCATCCACAGCGGGGTTTATTTTCTGAGAGGCTACATTTAAGATGTCCAGGAAATGTGCCGGAACCCTTACCTCTAAAGATGCCTTTATTTTATCGTATTCTTCTTTGATCTTTGGTGTCGATTGCGCTGGAATGCTGACGACTTCATTGCAGTTATTACATACAGCCGCTAAAATATTTTTAACAGTGCCACTTTTATCATTGAAATCGACATCGCGTAATAAATAGGTCGCCTGACTTTTTCCACAGTTATGGCAGATAACCTGTCGTGTATCACCTTCTTTAACGATTCTCATCTTAACCTCTCCTGCTATCTATGAACGCTGATAAAGATAATGTCGGGTTCAATGAAATAAAACTTTACGTACCAATAACAGCCATCTTTATACGGACGGCATAGGTGAACGTAAGTATGACTGTCCTGATGATGTGGGCTGTAGGTATATTGATCCCCAAATGTTCGCTGTATCAAAGAAATTACATATTCTTCGTCTATTTCCCCAACAGAAAACAGATTCTTCGTATCAATATCGCACCTTGCTTCATGGTCATAGCATCCATTTTTCAGACAGCTTATTGCCTTAGACTTTATCTCTTTGAAAGCCATTCTACATTCCTTGTATTTTGTACGACCATTTGCGTACAGTCAAGCGTTGCCACACCCGAAAGGTGAGTCATTGAAAATGATGTTTTTAACTATATGATTTTATTGTTAATTAATGCTTTGCAGGCAAGAGCGAAAGTATACGACGTTGTTTTTACATCGGATATCGTAAACGGTTAAATTTGAGGTAAGTCACGCAGAACGATGCATCAAAAGCGACCACCGTGCCGCGCATTTCCCATCATGACTCCTCAACCCGTCGATACATCCTCCTCGGATGACCAATCTTGCCATACTGCATCTCCACCGCCAGGAAACCCGCATCCACGCAGTGTTCCAGATAGCGTCGGGTGGTGGTTTTACTCAGTCCGGTTTCGCTCACCACCTCGTCCACGGAAAAACAACGTTGTGCGGCTTCGGCAAACATTCTTTGTACCAGCGCCAGCGTCTTTTCTTCTATACCTTTGCTGCCGTTATCCTGGCGGTAATTTTTCGCCTGAAGTTGATAGAGCGAATCAACGTTTTGCTGATCAACAATCTTCCATACTCGCTGCTGTTCGGCGAATTGCACAAAACGTTCCAGTGATTGGCTTAAACGCTTCCATGAGACAGGCTTGAGAATATAGTCGAAGGCACCATTGCGGATTGCCTGACTACAGGTATCCATATCGCTGGCGGCAGTGATAAAAATTACCGAACAGTTGGCGTGCAAAACCAATGGATCGCTGATCAACGTGATGCCTTTACCGTCCGGCAAATAATTGTCGAGCAGCACCAGCTTTGGCTGCTTGCTCTTCATTAACACCCGAGCTTCAGCGAGTGACGAGGCAACCCCCACCAGCCGCAGGCGCGGATGTTCGCCGATCAGTTCGGCATGCAACTGCGCGAGTGTGTTTTCATCTTCTACAATCAATACGTCTATCATTTCAGGTTGCATAATACTGTTCTTCCAGCGTCGGAACGGGACGCGCCTGGCCGCCCATTTCAGGAATAAATAACGAAAAAATCGTACCTCGCGGGGCATTGTTAGAGACTTCAATTGACCCGCCAACCTGCGTGACATAGCTGGCGATTAAATACAGGCCGATGCCATGATCGCCACTGCGCTTGGTGGTCATCCCGCGTTCAAAAATATGCTCACGAATGGTCGGATCGATACCGATACCTTGATCCGCCACCTCAATGATCAGCTCCCGCTCATTAAGCAGGATCAGCACTTCCACTGGATCGTGAGGCAGAGGAGAGCGCTGGGTGGCTTCGATTGCATTATCCAGCAGGTTACCGATGATTGAGATCAGCTCGGCCTCTCCCAGCATACGACAAGGCCGTGCCATCTCGCATAACGGATCAAAGGCTAACGCCACGCCTTTTTCCCGCGCCCGCGCCGCTTTGCCTAACAGCAGGCCGCACAGCGTCGGTGAGCTAAAACGGGCGGAGATAAAGTCCAGCAGTTCCTGCGCATGCTCTGACTGGGCCTGGATATAGCGCACCGCTTCGTCGTAACGTCCCATATGCAACAGCCCGGAGAGGGTGGTCATGCGATTTAACTGTTCATGGCGCATGATGCGCAGATTATCGACATAGCGTTTAACCTGGCTGAGTTGCGCACTCAGGCTGTCAATTTCGTTGCGATCTCGAAAGGTGATGACCCACCCCTGCAATTCATCCTCCAGCATAATTCGCACCCGGCTGGCGATCACCGTTAACTGATTGAAACGGCAAATTTCGTCGTGGGTATCGTTTTCCAGTATCACCTCGCGGGTGAAAAAGGGCACCGGAGCAATCACCTCGCCAATAGGATGACCACGTAGCAGGCGGGTTGGCTGGCTCAACCCTAAAAGCTTGCGTGCTGCCTGATTGATCACCTCAATGCGCAGCTCACTGTCGACCGCAATGACCCCTTCATAGATGGATTCCATCATGGCTTTCTGCTGGCGTACCAGCAGACCAATTTCCCGTGGTTCCAGCGAAAAAATCTGTTTTTTAATCCCGCGGGTGAAAAACCAGGAAAAGATAAACAGGGCGGCCAGCAGCAACACGGCGGCGATAAAGATATTGATCACTTTACTCAGCGTAATGGTGTCGAGATAGCTGGTGAGATAACCCACTGAGATAATGCCGATCACCTGATGGTTATCGTCAAATATCGGCGCTTTGCTGCGCAGAGATATTCCCAGCCCACCTTTGCGAATCGTGGTGGTGCTGATTCCCCGCAGCACTGCGTCATTGTCGCCGCCAATCAGCTTTTTGCCGACAACCTCCCCGTGCGCCGAATGAAATAGATGAATTCCCTTATTATCCCCCACCACAATAAAGCTGGCATCGCTATGCAAAACCACCTGGTGCATAAACTGATTAATCGCCGGAATATCTTTGTCTGCGACCGCCTTGCGCAAATTCGGAATAATCGCGATCTCTTCTGCCTGTATTTTTGCTCTGGTGCTCATTTCCTGATATAGCTGGCGACTGACATCCTGATAGTAATAAATGCCGAGCAAAACAAACAAACCGGAGAAGAACAGCACCAGAGAAATAAAAAGTTTGATTTGGAAGGATAGCTTCATAACGGCACACACCACAGCCAGCAAAGCGCCAATGTACCATTTTTTATCATCATTGTGCGTAGTTTACTGGAAACTTGTGATCCCTTGCACAGCAAGATCTGGCGCAAAAAATGACATGTTAAATACTCATTTTTGGAAATGTTATTAACATGTACCTCTGGATATAAAAACCATTAAAACCACGGCAATAATTAAGGTATGAATCACAGAAAATAAAAGAAACCATAAAAACCATAGGTGCCATTAAAACTCCGGTTTTATTATGCTTTCCCTCACATAACCTACGCCATTAGCCCTTTACCCTGAAGGCACAAAATAACCAAGGGGCTTAATTATGAGCACAACTGACGATTCGTTTTCTGTTACCTCTGAATCATTGGCGATTCAAAAGAAATCACTTAAGGACCGGTGGTGGCATATTATGGATACCTGGAAAATCGGGATTATTCCATTGCCATTATTTCTGCTGGCCGGGGCGTTGATTGCTATCGATTGTCTGGGCGGCAAGTTACCCAGCGATATTGTGGTGATGGTCGCGACACTGGCGTTTTTCGGTTTTGCCTGTGGTGAGTTTGGCAAACGTCTGCCGATTGTGGGCAAACTGGGGGCTGCTGCGATTTGCGCCACCTTTATCCCGTCAGCAATGGTCTACTATGGCCTGCTGCCGGATGTCGTGGTGGAGTCCACCACCAAATTCTATAAATCCACCAACATCCTCTATCTCTACATCTGCTGCATTATTGTCGGCAGCATCATGAGCATGAATCGCACCACCCTGATTCAGGGATTCCTGCGTATTTTCTTCCCCATGTTGTGCGGTGAGATCGTCGGCATGCTAGTGGGAATGGGCGTTGGCCTGATGCTCGGTATGGAACCTTTCCAGATCTTCTTCTTTATTATTCTGCCGATCATGGCCGGTGGCGTTGGCGAAGGGGCGATCCCGCTGTCAATTGGCTACGCCACGCTGCTGCATATGGATCAGGGCGTTGCGCTTGGTCGCGTGTTGCCAATGGTGATGCTGGGGGGTCTGACGGCGATCATTATCTCCGGCTGCCTGAACCAACTTGGTAAGCGTTTTCCGCATTTGACCGGTGAAGGCCAACTGATGCCAAACCGCAGCAACGGCGACACCAAAGCGCCAGAAGCGGCACCGGGTAAAACCGATGTCACTACCATCGCCGCCGGGGCGCTGTTGGCGGTGCTGTTGTACATGATCGGTATGCTCGGCCACAAACTGATTGGCCTGCCAGCGCCGGTTGGCATGCTGTTTGTCGCGGTGCTGATCAAGCTGGCACATGGTGTTTCACCACGCCTGCTGGAAGGGTCGCAGGTGGTGTACAAATTCTTCCAGACCTCGGTGACCTATCCCATCCTGTTTGCCGTTGGCGTGGCGATTACGCCGTGGGAGGAACTGGTGCACGCATTCACCATCAATAACCTGCTGGTGATCGTCAGCACCGTTTCTGCACTGGTCGCGACGGGCTTCTTCGTCGGCAAAAAGATCGGTATGCATCCTATCGATGTCGCCATCGTCTCCTGCTGCCAGAGCGGTCAGGGGGGCACCGGGGATGTCGCCATCCTCACCGCGGGTAACCGTATGAGCCTGATGCCATTTGCTCAAATTGCCACCCGTATCGGCGGGGCGATCAACGTGTCGGTATCGTTGCTCATCCTCGGCAACTTCCTCGTCTGATTTATGCGTTACAGGAACGAATATGAAACTTGCAAGCTTTGTCCACCAGGGAAAGCGTAGCTACGGCATCGTCAGGGATAACGGCGTGATCGATCTGGGTCGCCGTCTTGGCGACCGCTACGCGGATTTAAAATCGCTGCTCGCTGCCAACGCCTTATCTGAAGCGCAACAGTTGAGCCAGGAGGCACCGGATCTGCGCTTTAACGATCTTGAATTGTTACCGGTGATTGATAACCCAGGGAAGATTCTTTGCGTCGGCATGAACTACGCCGAAAAACGTAAAGAGTTTGATCAACATAACCCGGCACCGACGTTATTTGTGCGTTTTGCCGACTCGCAAACCGGCCATAACGCGCCGGTACTGAAACCGCGCCACTCCAGCGAATTTGATTATGAAGGTGAGCTGGCGGTGATCATCGGGCAAAGCGGCGAGGATATCGCACGCGAGGACGCGCTGAATCATGTGGCGGGCTACAGCTGTTATATGGACGGCTCCGCGCGTGACTGGCAGCACACCTGGTTTACCGCCGGAAAAAACTGGCGGCAGACCGGCGCATTTGGCCCGTGGATGACCACCGCCGATGAAATCCCGGACCCGCATCGGCTGGCGATTCGCACCTGGTTGAATGGCCGCATGGTGCAGGATGACAACACCGCCAGCATGATCCATAAAGTCGCCGAACTCATTGAGTACATCAGCACCTTCACCAGCCTGCATGCCGGAGACGTCATCATTACTGGCTCGCCGGGCGGCGTGGGTAAGAAACGCAATCCACCGCTGTTTATGCAGGCAGGCGATCGCATTGAAGTGGAGATTGAAAACATCGGCCATCTCAGCAATGTGATTATCGATGCGCCAGCTCACGCGCTGACGGCGACGCACTGAGGCGCAGGCGAGATTATGCAACCACGACCCCCCATCGACTTCCGCATTGCGGAAGTCAGCGGTAATACCCGGCGGCGCGAGACTATCCGTGCGCTGCTGGCGGATAGCGGATTAGGCATGGACAGCGACATCACCACCTTTGTTGAAGCCTGGTCGAACGATCGGCTGGTGGGCTGCGCTGGCCTCGCCGCTAACGTTATCAAATGTGTCGCCATTGATGAGCAGTGGCGCGGTGAAAATCTCAGCGCACAGTTGCTGGCTGAAGTGGAACACCTGGCGCTGGCGCGTGGACATTTTCACTTGTTCCTGTGTACGCGCCCCTGCAACCGGGAGCGGTTCCAGCGTAACGGGTTCTGGCCGGTGGTACAGAGTGGGGAGAACGCCATTCTGCTGGAAAACACCCCTTCAGGTATTCAGCGCTACTGTCGTTCATTGCAGGCCAGCCGTGTCGCCGGGCAACGTATTGGCGCGATTGTGATGAACGCCAACCCTTTTACGCTGGGGCATCGTTATCTGGTGGAGCAGGCGGCAGCACGCTGTGACTGGCTGCACCTGTTTGTGGTCAGTGAAGACGCTTCGTTCTTCCCCTATAGCGCACGCTGGAAAATGGTGCAGAGCGGCATCGCCCATCTGCCCAATATCACCTTGCATGAAGGTTCTCAGTACATCATCTCGCGCGCCACCTTTCCGGCCTATTTCCTGAAAGAAACCGGCAAGGTCCAGCAAGCGTGGAGTGAGATCGACTTGCTGCTGTTCCGCAACCATATCGCCCCGGCGTTAGGTATTACCCATCGCTTTATCGGCAGCGAACCGTTTTGCGACATCACCCGCCAGTACAACCACAGCATGCATCAGCTGCTGGCTGGCGCGGTGGAGGTGGTGGAAATCCCGCGTATCAAAGCCGCAGGCCATGCCATCTCGGCTTCAGAAGTGCGGCGCTTATTAAAAACACACCAGTTTTCCCGCATTCGGGAAATCGTACCGGATACCACTTTTGCGCATCTGACATCCCATTACAGCGCAGAAGTTGCTTAAAAATCAGGAATATAAATATGAAAATTGTGAGGGAGGCGCTGGCAGGAACCCTGGAGTCCAGCGACCTGATGGTAAAAATCGCCCCCGCCGGAGACGGGCTGGAAGTGGTGATTCGTAGCGAGGTGATCAAGCAGTTTGGCGATCAGATCCGCCAGGTGGTGCACAGCACGCTGCGTGATATGCAGGTCCATCAGGGCTTGATCATTATCGAAGACAAAGGCGCGCTGGATTGTGTGATCCGCGCTCGTTTGCAAAGCGCCATACTGCGCTCCGCACCAGACGCGGAGATCGATTGGGGAAAACTGCTATGAGGAAACTACGCCGAAGCATGCTGTTCTTGCCGGGGGCTAATGCGGCCATGCTCTCCACCGCCTTTATCTATCGGCCTGATTCGATCATGTTCGATCTGGAAGACGCGGTCGCACTCCGGGAAAAAGATACCGCGCGTTTGCTGGTGTTCCATGCATTGCAGCACCCGATGTATCAGGACATTGAAACCGTGGTACGCATTAACCCATTGAACACGCCGTTTGGTTTGCCGGATCTGGAGGCGGTGGTGCGTGCGGGTGTTGATGTGGTGCGCTTGCCGAAAACCGATACCCCGGAAGATATCTACGAACTGGAGCGTCACCTCGAACGGATCGAGTTAGCTTGTGGACGTGAAGTGGGATCTACGCGGGTGATGGCGGCGATTGAATCCGCGATTGGTGTAATCAACGCCGTGGCGATCGCGCGCAGCTCCCAGCGGCTGATCGGCATTGCGTTGGCGGCTTTCGATTATGTGATGGATATGCAAACCGAACGTGGTGATGGCACCGAGTTGTTCTATGCCCGTTGTGCCGTGCTGCACGCCGCCCGCGCTGCCGGTATCGATGCTTTTGACGTGGTGTGGTCAGACGTGAACGATGAAGCCGGTTTTCTGCGTGAAGTCGAGCTGATCCGCAAAATGGGTTTTAACGGCAAATCGTTAATCAACCCGCGCCAGATTGATCTGCTGCATAACGCCTATGCACCCACTCAGCAGGAAGTGGATCACGCGCAACGCGTGATCGAAGCAGCAGAAGAGGGTGAACGTAATGGCCTCGGCGTGGTGTCGCTAAACGGCAAAATGATCGATGCCCCGATTATCAATCACGCGCTGATGGTGCTGGAACGTGCGGCGGCATCCGGCGTGCGGCGTTAAGGAAAAAATCATGAATCAAACAGAACTTCTTCACGTTAATTTCCCGCATCTGCGTGAGTTAAAACCTTTTGAAAGCGCCCATCACACCACGCCGTGGCTGGCAGATATCCATGCCAAACACACCCGTAAATTGTGTGCCTCGCTGGAGGATGCCATCGCGCGTAGCGGCTTACAGGATGGTATGACCATCTCCTTCCACCACGCATTTCGCGAAGGCGATCAGGTTATCAACAATGTGGTGGCGGCGCTGGCACGGCTCGGATTTAAAAATCTGACGCTGGCTTCCAGTTCGCTGATGACCTGCAACGATGCGCTGATCGAGCATATTCGAAGCGGAGTGATCACGCGTATCTACACCTCAGGGATGCGCGGCAAACTGGCGGAAGCGATTTCACATGGGCTGATGAAAGAACCGGTGCAGATCCATTCCCACGGTGGTCGGGTCAAGCTACTACAGGATGGCGAACTGAATATTGATGTCGCTTTCCTGGGCGTGCCGTGCAGCGATGAGTTTGGCAACGCCAATGGTACGCAAGGACGTTCCGCGTGTGGGTCACTCGGTTATGCAATGGTTGATGCCCGTTTCGCCAAAAAGGTGGTGCTGCTGACCGAGGAGCTGGTGCCGTTTCCCAATATGCCCGCCAGCCTCGGCCAGGATCAGGTGGATTTGATCGTTCAGGTCGCCAGTGTGGGTGATCCGGCGAAAATCAGCGTTGGGGCGGCACGCGTCACCAGCAACCCGCGTGAGCTGATGATTGCCCGCTACGCCGCCGATGTGATTGAACACTCGGGCTATTTCCGCCCAGGCTTTTCGATGCAGACCGGTTCGGGCGCAGCGGCCACGGCGGCCACCCGTTTTATGGAAGAAAAAATGGCGCGCCACGGCGTCAAAGCGCGTTTTGCCCTTGGCGGTATCACCGGGGGCCTGGTCGATCTGCACGAAAAGGGGTTGATCGAAAAATTACTCGATACCCAATGCTTTGACAGTGAAGCGGCGGCCTCACTGCATCGCAACCCGAATCATGTGGAGATCTCCACCGACGTGTATGCCAATCCCGGCGGCAAAGCGGCCAGTTGCGATCAACTTGATGTGGTGATCCTGAGCGCACTGGAAATTGACGTTGAATTCAACGTTAACGTGATTACCGGCTCTGATGGCGTGATGCGCGGTGCCTCTGGTGGTCACTGCGACGTTGCCGCCGCCGCCAATCTGACGATTGTGGTCGCGCCACTGCTGCGCAGTCGCATTCCCACCGTGGTTAAACGCGTCACCACCCGGCTGACGCCCGGCGAGAGTATTGATGTGCTGGTGACCGACCACGGTATCGCGGTGAATCCGGCGCGCCCGGAAATTCGCGAGCGCTTGCTGGCCGCCGGGTTGAAAGTGGTCGATATTGAGGCGCTCTATCAGCGTGCGGTTTCGCTGACCGGTGAACCCAAACCGATCGCCTTTACCGACCGCATTGTCGGGGTGATCCGCTATCGCGATGGCAGCGTGATTGACGTTGTTCGGCAGGTTAAAGAGGAAGAACTATGACCATGATGACGCCCGTGCAAGCGGGCGTCAGTCTGACAGCGCTGTTGGCGGCGAAAGAGGCTCGCGCGGCGCGTCAGGCTGACTGGCTCACTCGCTATCAACAACCGATCATCTCGCTGACGCTGGTGACACCGGGGGCGGTGAAAGACAGCATCCGTTATCGCAACACCATGGGGGTGGCTGTGCAGGCCTGCGACCAACTGCTGTGGCAGCATCGCTGGCCGGTGCTAGCCCACCAGGTATTGTGGCTGGAAACCGGACCGGAAGCGCTGTGGTGCGTGGAACATCCGGCAGTGGAAATCAAAGCGCAGTGCGTCGAACTGGAACAAACCTTCCCGCTCGGCAGGTTGTGGGATTTTGACGTGTTTTGCCCGCAGCAGGGGCAGATTGGACGACATTCACTGGATTTGCACACCCGTCGTTGTCTGGTCTGCGATCAACCGGCGCATGGTTGCGCGCGTTCGCGCCGCCATCCGCTTGAGGAGGTGGTAGCGCGTGTGGAGAACATGATTGATGGCTGGTTTGCTCGCGATTAACGCCACAGAACCGGACGTGCCCGGCCTTGCGGCACTGGCGTTGCGTCTGGAACTGGATTTAACGCCGAAACCGGGGCTGGTGGATCGGGCTAATAACGGTTCTCATCAGGATATGGATCATGCGTTGCTGTTAACCAGCATTACGGCTATCACCCCCTGGCTGACGGTTTTTGCCAACATCGGGTTTGAGCATGCGCACCATCCCGCCGCGGAACAGCTGCGTTTGTTACGTCCGGCGGGTATTGCTTGCGAGCAGGCGATGTTCACTGCCACCAGTGGGGTGAATACCCACAAAGGCGGCATTTTCTCCCTGGGATTGCTGTGCTTTGCTGCCGGGCGTTTGCAGGGACAGGGGCGCAGGGTGAGTGCTGACGCTTTATGCCGTCAGGTGAGTGAGATATGTCGAGGCCTGGTAGCGCGTGAACTGGGTAACCGCAAAACCTGTTGTACTGCCGGGGAGCAGCAGTTTCGTGACTATGGCCTGACGGGCGCGCGTGGTGAGGTGGAAAGTGGCTTCGCCACGGTACGCAATAGGGTGCTGCCATTCTGGCATCTGGAGCAGGGCGAGCGGCAGTTACAACATGCTTTGCTGCGCCTGATGGCATCAAACCCGGACAGCAATCTGGTGTCGCGTGGGGGCCAGGCAGGGCTGCGCTATGTCCAGCGGTATGCCGCGATGCTGTTGGCAACCGGTTGGGATAACGCCGCGCTGCGCCAGATGGATCAGGCGTTGATGGCGCGGCGTTTAAGTCCTGGCGGCAGTGCCGATTTGCTGGCCGTCGCCTGGGTGCTGGCTGCACTCGCATAATCATCTTTTTTGGTTTCTCTCTGTATCTGACGCGGCGGGTGTTACAGAGCAATACATAACGCGGCATCGCCCAAATAAAGCCGATACATCAGCGTGGTCTTCTGTGTCTGTTGTTATTTACTTACCCACAGGAGCCACCATCATGCTGCGTAAACTGATCCTTATTTCCCCGATATTGTTCTCATCCGCTACCTGCGCATGGGCCGCCGAGCTGGGCGGCCTTAGTGCGGGCGACGTCCTGGGGCCTGCCGCCGTCGCGCCGCTGGAAAAACCACAGCCACCAGCGAGGCTTATCGTTGATGCGCCGCTGGCCGGGCCGCTGCGTAAGGGCGCGGTATTTATTCAATATCGGGCGGAAAACCTGCGTATCGAACCGGTATTTGGGCCAGAGGCGTTAAAGGTCACGCCACGTATCGGTCATATCCACGTCGTTGTTGACGGCAATCCCTGGCATTGGGCTGACGCCAGTGGGGAACCGGTGATCCTGGTAGGGCTGCCCGCAGGCAAGCATAAAGTGACCATTATTCTTGCCGATCCCACGCATAAACCGCTGGACAGCAAAACGGTGGAATTCATCGTTCCTGAGCATGTCGCTGCGTCGCATTAACCCCCTGTTGAAGGACGCGCGTGTATAACCGCCAGGAATGAGCGTGGAATAAATGTCACAGTGAAAAAATACCGCAGAAATATTTTGGTACATCACCTTACATTACCTTCACTTTATTCCTGGTATTTCGACGACCTGCGCTAATCAATGCATCAATTCTTAATTCATGCTGGCTAATCTATTTGGCACCATTACGAGATGATGGCTGATACGGAAATTCCGGTTTGATATAGCTGACATTGACCTTATAACCCTGCCCGGTAAGATTATTGGACGGAGTTTTGAATCAGATCGCAATTTTTTGGCTTATGGCCTGTTGCAGTGCGCTCGCGATGACCGTACTGAATTAACGCCCCTTGCATTTTTCGCCGGGCCTGTGACGCTCCCGGTAATAAAAATGCAGGACATACAGCAAGATCATTAATGTAGATGCCCGTGATGGGAAGGCCCATTTTTAGATGCACCTTTTCACCCGGGCATGACAATTTAAGTGGCTGAAATTTAACTGGACTCAGCAGAGTTCAGCCTGGTGACTTTTGCCATAAAAAAAGAGTTAACCCAAATTGTTTAACTGGTGACGGTAAGCCAGGGGCGGTAGCTTGTATTTTTCTTGCCATCTATCGATATTTAAATTGTCCTGTTTATATGGCGTAATTCTTAATAGCCTTAATCATCCGGCCCTCTTTGATTTCTGGTTTTTTACCTGAGGAAACTCCGAAATAAATTATAAGGCGAATATAAGTATCATGCGGAATTAACATTACTGGCTAATCGGTTTAATGTTTCAGAGGTCACATGCTAAATCCTGTCAACGACGTGTTATTGAGCGTCATCGTGCCGGTATATAACGCCGCAGCCTATCTGGAGAGATGCATTGATAGCCTGATCCAGCAGGATGAATCTCGCTTTGAAGTGATTTTTATTAACGATGGCTCGACAGATCACTCGCTGTCGTTGCTGCAAAATTACGCGCACTATCCACACTTTCACATCATCGACAAAGTGAATGGTGGCGTCTCGTCGGCACGTAATCATGGTATTCGCGCGTCACGCGGCAAATTTCTTTGCTTTCTGGATGCCGACGATTTTCTGCCCTCCACGGCATTTTCGACCTGGCTGTGTCTGATGCAGCAAAATGTTTGTATGGCCGTTGGTCAGTCGCAACACTTTACGCCACAGGGACAAGCGTTGGATTTTCCGGTGGCATCGGATCACGCCAGACCGATGGCGGTGTCAGCCGCGATTAATGAATTGCTCTATTTCAATCCACGACACGGCATTTGCGACAAGGTATTTCGCGGTGATGTTATTCGCCGACATCATCTGTATTTCAATGAGGAGATTTATAACTTTGAAGATCTGCTGTTTGTGATGAACTATCTTTGGCTGCAACAACATCGTCAGGTGGTGTTCTCCGATAAAGTGGTTTATCACTACGTTAAATCTACCCACTCGGCAACCCGATCGTCATTAAAGGAAAAACATTTTTCGTTTGCCCGTTCGTTTAGCAGCATGAAAGCGTTTTTGTCAGCGCAGCATCATCGCTGTTATTACCATCTCTATCTGAAAGTCACTTCCTCCTATATCTACAAAGCACTTAATAGTGAGGGGTTCAGTCGCGACTTTATCGATGAATATATTGCGCTTTATCGTCAATCGTTTAAATCCTATCTCTCCTCGGGGTTGATGATCAATGCCTGGAGTCTGTACTTCACGTTTTTCTTCCTCAGCCCTCGTCTGGTGTCGCATCTGCGCAAGTGGGTGCGGAAATAATTCCCTTTGGGGTGACGTTGTGAAAGATAAATTAAAAAACTCATTATGGATGATTGCTGAGAAGCTGATCGCGGTATTGGGTCTGATTTTCGTTACCTCCTATGTGGCGAAATACGTCGGTCCAACCACCTTCGGCATTATCTCCCTCTCCATGCTGGTGTTTCAGTTTGTGCAAACCATCGCCCAGATGGGCAGCGATGTGATTCTGTTGAAACGCATCTCACAGAAGCGCTATTCCGGCATCAGATTGATGATCTCGACCTTTTTCCTGGTGCTGGTGTTGTACGCGCTATTGTCGCTGGTGGGATTTCTGGTGATGCAGGAAGAACTGAGCTCAGATGCACTGGTGTTTATTGGTGCCGCCGCATTTGCCTGTCTGTTTTCCGCTATCGACCTGGTGAATGTCTATAACGAAGCGATGCTGCATGCGCGGCGGAATGTTATTGCCAATCTTATTGGCCTGATTATCAGCCTGACGGTGCGTTTCTTTATTTCGTACTTTACTCTCGACCCCAAATATCTGGCGATTCCTATCGTATTGGCCACGCTGATTCCGTTTGTGTTGAAGACGGGCTGGTTTTTGCTGGCGGAGCAACAGAGGTCGATACCCGCCATTCGGCAGTTCAAAAAATATTCACGTTATATGGTGGCATCGGGATTCTCACTGATTTTATCTGTGATTGCCGTTGCGCTGTATACCCGAGTTAATCAGGTCAGCGTATCTTATTTTCTTGGGGTGAAAGAGGCGGGGATATTCTCGGTTGCACTGACGTTATCCACGGCCTGGGTGTTTTTGCCCAGCGCCTTGCTGGCATCGTTTTATCCCTCATTCTTTGCCGAGCGCGATCCTGAACAGGCCATTGTGAAAGCCCAGAAGCTGCATTTGTTGGTGATTGGTGTTTCCGCTGGCGTGATTTTTTCTATTTGGTTGCTCTCGGGCTGGTTTATTCGTGACTTTTACGGCGCGGCCTGGCTGGATGCTATCGCGCCAACGGTGCTCCTCAGTTTTGGCGCGATGTGCGCGGTGTTAAGTAGCGTAATGGACCGCTTCATTATTAAGTACAACGGTTATCGTTATTTGGTGAAAAAAACCTTCGCTGTTTTATTAATCTGTCTTGCGTCATCGCTCCTTTTGGTGCCGCTTTTCGGTCTGACCGGTGCCGCAATTAGCGTGGTATTGACCGAGTTTATGTCTTTTACGCTGCTTAATTATTTCTTCTCTGCGCAACCGGTCTTGCGTATTCATCTCATTTTTATCAACCCCAGGAAACTATGGCTGTTATTTAACAATATCAAAACCTCAGACAGTAAAGAGAGTTTATCATGAATGAAAAGCCATTATTTAGTGTTATTATCCCAGCCTTTAATGCACAAAAAACCATTAAGCGAACAATTCTGAGTTTGCTTAATCAAACCTACAGAAATTATGAAGTTATCGTGGTTAATGATGGGAGTAGTGATTTAACCCCACGAATACTTGAAGAGTTTATCTCCTGGCCGCAAGTCAACATTCTTCACCAGGAAAATGCAGGCGTCAGTGCGGCGAGAAATAACGCCTTGCAATTATCCTGTGGAGAATATGTGTTATTTCTGGATGCGGATGATTGGGTCGAGAATAACTTTCTTATGGGGTTTAAGCAGAACCTTGCAGCCTGGCCAGCCCAAACGATTGATCTGATGGTGGGAAACCTGAATGATGATCGCGTAGGCAAGGTTTCTCACGCGGGGTTTTTTGAGCAGGAAGATATTCCTTTCGTGCTCGGAGAGCTGGAGATGAGCGACAATATTGGTTATTTGCATAACAAATGTTATCGCCGAAAAATGGTTGAAGAGATGGGGCTACGCTTTATTGAAGGTATCTCAATGAGCGAGGATTTATTATTCAACCTTAAATGTTTTAGCTGCGTCAGTAACTTTTTGGTGATGCCGGGTAGCGCCTATCATTATGAAGATATTGAAGGCTCACTCTCCAAACGCAAGTCCAATTACAATGAATTGAAGGTGAGAAAAACATCACTGACAGTGTTGTATGATGGGATTGTGGAAAAATATAAGGAGAGCGATCTCGATTATTTCCTTAAGGGTATTTCCAAACGCGTTCTCGCGTTGGACATGCAAATTGTCACATCAATGTATCATTCATCTTTTTCACCGGGTGATATTGCTCAGGAGATTAATGAAATCAAACGGGGCAGATATTCCAAAGGAATTTTTATTCTGTTGAATAAAAATGAAAAGATGAAATATATGATTATGAATTTGAATACTATCACAGCGTATTATTTTCTTTATGCCCTCTACAGAATGCGCGCATTCTGACCATTGCAGCCCCTCACCGTAGCGGTGCAATTTATCTCGCGGGTTTGACCTGCAATGCGCACGCAACCGCGCGATAAATCGCGCCGCTACGAGTTCTCCCTTGCACTCTCTCTGCGTCTCAGGTCAAATAGCGCCCAGGCAAACGGTTGCGTGCGCATATCGTGCATTTTTAGATGATAAATGCATCACATTGCACGCAAGTGCTGACTTTACGCACTGATTTTTGCGTTTAAGTCATGCGCGCCGATAAAAAACGGTTAGCATGATCACGTCGCGCCAACCGCGTCATAATTCGCAGCCCTGGCGGCTGTGCTTTTGATTAAGAGTAATTCTGGAGAGACAGATGGAAACCTCGCAAACCGGCACATTAGGTGCCGTTGAGGCGCCCGCAAAGGGCTGGCGTAAAAGTGACACCGTGTGGATGCTGGGGTTGTACGGCACGGCAATTGGCGCAGGCGTGCTGTTTCTGCCCATCAATGCCGGGGCAGGTGGTTTGATTCCGTTGATTATCATGGCCGTTCTCGCCTTCCCGATGACGTTTTATGCCCATCGTGCCCTGACGCGCTTTGTTCTCTCCGGGAAAAATCCCGGCGAAGATATTACCGAGGTGGTGGAAGAACATTTTGGCGCAGGTGCCGGTAAGATCATCACGCTGCTCTACTTTTTTGCTATCTATCCCATTCTGTTGATGTACAGCGTGGCGATCACCAATACCGTTGACAGCTTTATCGTGCATCAGCTGGGCCTGGTATCGCCACCGCGTGCGGTGCTGTCGCTGATTTTGATTGTCGGCATGATGACCGTGGTGCGGTTTGGTGAGCAGATGATCGTTAAAGCGATGAGCGTGCTGGTGTTCCCGTTTGTTGCGGTGCTGATGTTGCTGGCCTGCTATCTGGTGCCACACTGGCACGGTGCCGCGCTGGAGACGTTGTCATCCGGCCAAAGCAGTGGCGACAGCAATATCTGGATGACGCTGTGGTTAGCCATCCCGGTGATGGTGTTTTCCTTCAACCATTCTCCGATCATCTCTTCATTCGCGGTGGCGAAGCGTGAAGAGTATGGCGCTGCGGCGGAGCAAAAGTGCTCACGTATCCTCGCCAGTGCGCATTTGATGATGGTGCTGACAGTAATGTTCTTTGTCTTTAGCTGCGTACTGAGCCTGTCACCCGCCGACCTTGATGCGGCCAAAGCGCAGAACATCACCATCCTGTCTTATCTGGCGAACCACTTTAATGTGCCGATGATCGCCTGGCTGGGACCGATTGTGGCGATGGTGGCGATCACCAAATCGTTCCTCGGTCACTATCTTGGTGCGCGTGAAGGTTTTAACGGCCTGGTGATTAAGTCACTGCGCAGCCGTGGCAAGAGCGTTGCGCCACAACGTCTGAACCGAATGACGTCGCTGTTTATGCTGCTGACCACCTGGCTGGTGGCGACAATGAATCCGAGTATTCTGGGGATGATTGAGACGCTTGGCGGGCCAGTGATTGCTATGCTGTTGTTCCTGATGCCGATGTATGCCATCCAGAAAGTACCGGCGATGCGCAAGTACAGCGGCAAAATCAGCAATGCCTTTGTGGTGATTGTTGGGTTGCTGGCAATCTCTTCGATTTTCTATTCGCTGGCGAATTAAACCCAAATCCGTAACGGCGCGCTTTATTTATCGCGCCGTTACGGTTGAACGGCGTGGTTACACCACGCTCAGTTCCATGCTTCGACCGGTCTTAAACACGCTCATCGACTGCGCCAGACGCTCGGCCTGTTCCTGCAAGGCCTGAGAGGCTGCCGAGGCTTCCTGCACCAGTGCGGCGTTCTGCTGCGTCACCGCTTCCATCTGGGTAATCGCCAGATTGATCTCGCTGATACCGCTACTCTGCTCGCTGCTGGCGATGGTGATTTCACTCATGATATCCGCCACGCTCTTCACGCTGTTCACCACTTCACCAATGGTTGAACCGGCATGAGAGACCAGGCGGCTCCCTTCATCCACTTTCGCGACAGAATCTTCAATCAACACTTTGATCTCTTTGGCTGCGGAAGCTGAACGTTGTGCGAGGTTACGCACTTCGCTGGCCACCACGGCAAAGCCGCGTCCCTGTTCACCGGCACGCGCCGCTTCCACCGCCGCATTAAGCGACAGGATGTTGGTCTGGAAGGCGATAGAGTCAATGACGCTGATAATGTCGACGATCTTCTTCGAGGAGAGCGCAATGGCTTCCATCTTCTCAATCACCTGTTCCATCACCACGCCACCTTCTTTCGCCACATCAGAGGTGTTGGCGACCAGTTTATTGGCTTCGCGCGCGTTTTCGGCATTGTGCTTCACGGTGGAGGTCATCTGCTCCATGGCAGAAGCGGTCTCCTCCAGTGAGCTGGCCTGCTGCTCGGTACGTGAAGAGAGGTCAAGGTTGCCGCTGGAAATCTGATTTGATGCCACGGCGATGGTGTCGGAACCGGCGCGCACATCCGAAACGATGGTCAGCAGGTTGTCGTTCATGCTTTGCAGCGCACGCATCAGCACGCCTGTTTCATCGGTACTTTTGACTTCGATATGGGTGCTGAGATCGCCTGCTGCCACTTTCCCGGCAATCTCCACTGCTTCATTCAGCGGGCGCACAATCGAACGGGTCAGCAGGAAGCCGAGGATAATGGAGGCCACAATCGCCACGGCGGAGAACACCAGCGTTACCATGATGGCGGTGGAACCATCGGCAATGATGTTAATACCTTCATTCTGTAACTGCTCGGACTGAGAAGCGGCAAAAGCATTGGCGCTATCCAGAAAGGCGTTTTGCGTGTCGGTAATCTTTTTCAGCACAAAGATGCTGGAGGCTTCCAGATCGCCCGATTTGACCAGCGTAACCAGTTGGTCTTTCTGTTGTTCAAACAGATGGCTGGCATCCAGCAGACCAGCAATCTTCTTTTTACCCACAACCGTGGTCTGGATGGCTTCGATCTTTTTCATCGCGCTGTTGGTACGGTCAGTCGCCTCGGCCAACTGCTGGAAGCGTTTGACGTTATTTTCCGGGCGAGTGGTATCAATCACGATGCCGCGCAGGTATTTGATCTGATCGTTCACACCATCACGCACATCATAGGCCAGTCGTACTTTTACATAACGATCTTCCACGATCGAGGTGATGCCATTTTTAATATTGCTGATTTTGGTGATAGAGGTGATCCCCACCACGACCAGCAACGCCACGACCAGGCCAAAGGCGATGCCCAGCCGGACACCGACCTTCAGGTTCTTAAAGCTCAACATAGGTTTCTCCCCGTGATGCCAAAAAGTTTGGTTTGCAAGATAGAAAAGCAGATGGAACATCTGCGTCAGGTTGATGTTTTTTAAGCGGAAATTGCTTACTTACTGCGGCGGGGGTAGTCTTGACCCGCACGCGCAAGCGCTAGGGTTATCGGATGTTAATGTTTTTACTTTAATTTTTTAGAGGTTTGTCACAAAAACTCCGCAGGGGAGTTGTAGCGGCGCGATTTATCGCGCAATTCCATGCACGATGCTGGAAAAACCCGCGCGATAAATCGCACCGCTACGGCAATGGTAAGCATTAACGCGCTGCTTCCAGGACCCGATAAATCACATTCGACAGTTCATTGATTTCAAATTTCGCCACGTAGCCATCGGCACCCACTTTACGCACATGGTCTTCGTTGGCACTGCCGGAGAGTGAAGAGTGGATCACCACCGGGATATGACGCAGCACATCATCGCGTTTAATGTTACGCGTCAGGGTGAAGCCGTCCATTTCGGGCATTTCGAGGTCGGTCAGCACCAGCGCGATTTTGTCGTGGATCGACTCACCTGCCGCCTGCGCTTCCTGTTGCATCTGGGTGATTTTCTGCCATGCCTCAAGACCGGTGTTATGCATCAGTGCCGGAATGCCCATACTTTTCAGGCCTTGCTCCAGTAGCTGGCGCGCCACTTTGGAGTCTTCCGCCACAATCGCGACCTGACCCGGTTTCAGGTTGAAGTTTTTCACGGTTTCTTCACCCGGCTCGACACCACGAACAGATGGAATGATGTCATACAGGATCTGTTCCACGTCCAGTACCAGCGCCAGATTGTTGCTTTCTCCGTCGCTGTCGAGACAGGCGATACTGGTGATATTACGGCTACCAATGCCCGCTTCAGCGGTATGCACCTGATTCCAGTCGAGGCGCACAATATTCTCTACCGATTCCACCGCAAACGCCTGGGTGCTGCGGGCATATTCGGTCACCAGCAGCAGGTTGAGGCCGGTTTCCGGGGTGCAACCGGTCACCGCCGGTAGATCAATCACCGGGATAAACTGGTCACGGATGCTGGCCATGCCCAACAACGGCGATTGCATTCCGGCAGCACGGGTGATGTTCGGCATCGGCACGATTTCACGCAGTTTGAATACGTTAATCCCGTACAGCTCGGATTTGCCTTTCCGCTGATCGGAACCGAGGCGGAACAACAACAGTTCGAATTTGTTTGATAACGCGAGGTTAGCGCGTTCATCGATCTCTTTCTGGAAATTATCCATCCTGGCCTCGCTCAGGGCTGCGTTAAGGGCATGGCAACATCGCCGTGATGGAGTTATCGGCAGGATGGTTAAAAAATAGAGAGCGGCGGGTGGAATTTTGACGTGAGGGCGAGCGCCCTCACGTTTTAGCGACTTATTTCAACAGGATGGCACGTACGCTTTTCCCTTTGATCTTGCCTTCTTTTAGCTTGATCAATGCGGCTTTGGCCTGGGAGGCAGCAATCGCCACATAGGCATGGGTTGGAGTCAGATCGATCTTACCGATCTGATCGGCACTGAATCCGGCCTCACCGGTCAGCGCACCGAGAATATCGCCAGGGCGAATTTTCGCTTTACGACCACCATCAATGCATAACGTCATCATGGTAGCTGGCAGCGCCTTCGCCGCACTGCCTTTCAGCGTGCTGGCGGCAACCCAGTTGAGTGATTGTTGCAGATAATCTTCCAGCGCATGGGCGCGCGCCATCTCATCGGCGGCGACCAGACTGACCGCCAGACCGGATTCACCGGCGCGGCCGGTACGACCAATGCGGTGCAGATGCACTTCCGGGTCCCACGCCAGATGGAAATTCACCACCAGCGCCAGCGATTTAATGTCCAGACCGCGTGCTGCCACGTCGGTGGCAATCAGCACCCGGATGCTGCCGTTGGCAAAACGGATCAGCACACGCTCGCGGTCACGCTGCTCAAGATCGCCATGCAGCGCAAGGGCGCTGATTTGGCGATCGTTCAGGGCGGCAGCAATATCATCACACTCACGTTTGGTGTTGCAGAACACCACGCAGGAGGTGGGCTGCTGCTGGCTGAGCAGGGCGCTCAACAGATTGATGCGTTCACTGGCGTTGACTTCAATAAAGCGTTGCTCAATCGCTGGCAACTCGGCTTCGGTTTCGGTCGCCACCGCCAGTGCATCACGCTGGTAGCGTTCGCTCAGGCTGGCAATGGTATCGGGCCAGGTGGCAGAGAACAGCAGCGTCTGCCGTGACGAGGGGGTAAAGCCGATGATGGCTTCCATATCATCACGGAATCCCATCTCCAGCATACGGTCGGCCTCATCCAGCACCAGAGTTTGCAATTGGCTGAGATCGAGGTTATCGCGTTTCAGATGATCAAGAATGCGTCCCGGCGTGCCGACCACAATATGCGGGGCGTGTACCAGCGAATCACGCTGAGCGCTCATCGGCTGGCCGCCACACAGCGTCAGGATCTTAATGTTACGCGTGAAACGCGCCAGCTGACGCAGCACATTGCTGACCTGATCGGCCAGTTCGCGTGTCGGGCAGAGCACCAGCGCCTGAGTATGAAACTGGCTGCTATCAATCCGCTGGAGCAGGCCGATACCAAAGGCGGCGGTTTTGCCGCTACCGGTTTTCGCCTGAGCACGCACATCGCGCCCCTGCAAAATGGCGGGCAGGGCGGCAGCCTGGATTGGCGTCATGGCGTCAAACCCCATCTCGCGCAGGTTGTCGAGTTGGCTGGTGGGCAGTTGCGTCAGGGTAGAAAAAGCAGTCACGGAACAGTCTCTGATATCGGGCGGAGTTGCGGCGGCCAGTCTGGCAGAAAGGGCCTGTCTCATCAATGATAAATCACGCGGCAATCAGCGGGATGATCACTGCGGGGAATCAATAAGCATCTGGCAATATTTGGTTTATTTTTCGACGGTTATTGTCGCAAAGTTCTAATGAATTTTCCGAAAACTCTCATGATCATAAAACCATCGCAACTGAAAAAAAGCTGAGTTAATCAGACGATAGCGGCATGCTGGCGGCACGATGGCGACCATTTGCTGCTGTTATGTTTATGTGTCCCGTCTGTTACAGGAAATTCCGATTAAAATCGTTCTCTGGATTGTTTTATATTTAGCGCGCCATTTGGCGATATAAAACAACTTCAGAGGTCACTTCATTGAGTCACTACGTCCAGGGACAAAACGAGGACATTCTGAAAATCGTCGGCCGCGCCGTGTTAACCCTACACATTCACGGAGAGACGCTGTCATCTGACAAAGTCAGCTCCATGATTGCCTGTTACGCGGAAGAAGAGCCTGTCAGCGACGAAGAAAACCAGCGGCTCTATGCGCTGGCTATTCAGATGTTATCGTAATAATCCAGCACGGCAGGGGACGCACCTTGTCCCAGCCTTTACGTTCATAAAGCCTCCTTCCCGGAGGCTTTTTTGCTTCAGGCGGCGTACACGGCGGTACCGCGTCGGAAAGTGGCATGAACCGGCGCAATGCGCGCCACCGCTTCGGCGGAGCAACTGGCTGCCACCAGCATCATGCTGGCCTCATCCTGGAGCTGTGGCCACTGACGTTCACCCTGACTGGATAACGGCAGAATACCGCCGGTGGCGATATGCAATGCCCGGCTCAGGCCAAACTCATCGGAGCCACGGTACAGTTGCGCATACAAATTGGCTTTCTCCAGCATGCTACCGCTGCCAAACGGCGACCAGTGATCGATCACGCTATCGGTGCCGGTCATCACCGTAATTCCTGCCGCCTGCAATTGCGGCAGCGGCATAGTCAGCTTGCCGATAGGGATGGTGGAGGCCACACTCATCTGCTGCTCGGCCATCCCGTCAATCATTTGATCCAACGCTTTTCCTTCCAGCGTGCCCAGTGCAAAGCCGTGACTCAGGGTCACTTTCCCCTTGAGCAGCGGGTTTTTCGCGATGGTATCCACCATATATTGAATCGCCGCCACGCCTGCCGGGGAGGATTCATGCAAATGGATATCCACGCCGCGCTGGTAATCAAGGGCGGTCTGGAACATCGCATCCAGCGATGCCTGCATGGCGCCGTCCACGTTAGTGGGATCGAGGCCGCCGACATATTGCACGCCAAGCGCCATCGCTTCGCGCATCAGGCCATCCACCTTTGAATGCAGCAAACCGTGCTGGGGAAAGGCGACAATTTCGCAGTCGAAATCCGGGTGATTAGCCAGCGCCAGCTTGAGGTGTTCCAGGCTTTTCAGGCCGCTGACGGGATCGATATTGCAGTGGCTGCGCGCTGCGGTGCTGCCCTTACTTTGCAGCAGGCCAATCAGTGCTTCGGCCCGTGCCTGCGAGGTGGGCAGCAGTTGTGGGATCAGCACCTGCTCACGGGCGATCATATCCATAATGGTTTTGCCCTGACGTGGCCGGGGGGCCTGCCAGGGGCCGCTGTAAAAGGTTTTGTCGAGATGGATATGCATATCGCGGGTGCGTGGCAGCAGCAATAAACCCTGTGCATCCCAGTTGGCTAAGTCGCTGTTACGCGCGCTTCCGGCCGGATCGATGGCGATAAATTTCCCGTCGTTAATGGTGATGTCATATAACGCGGTACGCGTGGCAATCACCTCGTTACCTTCACGTTCGAAACCTTCTTCGAGGCGTACATTCAACAATTGGTAATGGCGGGTGCGGGGCAGGGCTGGACGTTCGGAGTGGGTGACAACGGTCTGGCTGGCGTGGCCCATACCCGCCGCCAGCAGGCTACCGGCGGCGGTCCAGCGAACTGTCTGGCTAAGGAAATCACGACGGCTGGGGGAAGAGAGTTGCATCAGAGGCTCCAGTCAAAAGGGAAAAACCTAATCTGGCAAAAGCCTCGCCGCTGCGCTGCGATATTTACCACTGGCTGGCAGTGGTAAAATCACTGCCAACGCAACTGACAAAAATCCACCAGCGCGGCGGCCAGTGCCTGTTGCAGAGCGTCCTGTGGCTGACGGCAAAACAGCGCCAGCTCGAAATGGCTGATTACCGGCAATCCCTCGGCCTCGCCCAGCACACGATGTTGTGGCAGGCGGCAACTGGCGGGGAGTAATGTCAGCCCCAGACCCGCCGCCGCCGCGCTGGCTAACGCCACCAGGCTGGTGCTGCTGTAGCTGATGCGCCAGCTACGACCCAGACTATCCAGCGTCTGGCACATCTCCTCGCGATACAAGCCCAGTTGCGGAAAAACCACCAGCGGCAGCGGGTTTTGTGCAAAGCAGGGGTGATCGGCGCTATCGAGCCACAGCAGCGGTTCCGGTCTGGCTGCCAGCGGGCGTTCGCCGCCCGGCTGCTTAATCAGCATGATATCGAGCTCTTCTCGCTGCCATGCCGCGTGCAAATCAACATACATTCCGCTCATCACATCCAGCCGCAATTGCGGGTGCTGGCGGCTAAAATCGGCCAGCAAACCCGCTGTGGGGGCGGCAAAATCTTCCGGCACACCGAGACGCAAAACACCATCCCGCCATTTGTCGCTCAGCACATCGTGTGCCTCACCGTTCAACGCAATGATGCGGCGCGCGTAGCCCAGCAGTTTTTCCCCCTCTTCGGTGACGGCCACCTGATGTGAGGTGCGTTGCAGCAGCGCTTTGCCCACCATCTCCTCCAGACGTCGCACCTGCTGGCTGACGGTAGATTGTGACAAATGCACCCGGTCGGCGGCGCGGGTAAAGCTGGCGGTTTCACACACCGCGACAAAGCTTAATAACTGTTGCGGGGTAAACATCGGCTGACGATTCATTTTTCCACTGTTCACTATGGTGTTATTTCATTTCCAAATAGTAACCGTCCCTGCCATCCTGACAACCTTTTCCCCGCAGGATTGTGTATGACCCGACATTCCAACGGACCGACGCTCGCCGCCCTGGTGCTGGCCGGGCTGAATATGCGTCCGTTACTCACCTCCGTCAGCCCGTTGCTGGGACAGTTACGTCAAAGTATCGGCCTCTCTCCGCTGGCAGCGTCGTTATTGCCCGCCGTCCCGATGATGATGATGGGCGCGGTTGCGCTGCTGGGCGCACCGCTGATGCAGCGCCTGCCATTGCGACGCCTGCTGCTGGCAGGATTAACGTTATTGCTGGTGGCGTTGGCGGCGCGTGGCGCGATCGCCGAGGGGCGCTGGCTGGTGTTGAGCGCATTATGCGGTGGGCTGGGCATTGGTATCGTGCAGATGGTGATGCCAGGGCTGATTCGTCAGCGCTTTTCCCGACGCAGCACGGCGGTGACCGGCTTATGGGCCGGGGCGCTGATGGGCGGCGGTGGCCTGGGGGCGGCATTATCGCCGTGGCTGAGTACGCATCTTGGCTGGTCGCTGGCGTTAAGTGAGTGGGCGCTGCCGGTGTTGCTGGCGATCCTCATCTGGCTTTGGCTCCGGGTGCCGGGCACTCACGAGAGCAACCCGCTGCCGTTGCCGTCCTTGTGGCGCAAACCCCGCGCCTGGACGCTGGCGCTGAGTTTTGGCCTGGTGAATGGTGGCTATGCCACCTGTGTCGCCTGGTTGCCGGATGCGTATCAACAACTGGGCTGGTCGGCACAGGCCGGTGGCGCGTTACTCGCGGTGATGATTGCGTTACAGGTGACGGGCGCGTTGCTGATGCCGTTGCTGGCGCGCGGCAGCGATCGTCGTCCACAACTGATATTTAGCCTGGCGTGCCAGCTGATCGGTATGGCTGGTTTTCTGCTGGACCCGTTGTTGGTTCCGTGGTTATGGGCGGCGATTGCCGGATTTGGTCTTGGTGCGGCCTTTCCATTGGCAATGGTGCTGGCGCTGGAGCATCTGCCGCAGCCACAGGCTGGCGCGCGGTTGGTGGCTTTTATGCAGGGCTGGGGCTTTATCATCGCGGGCTGCATGCCGTTTATTGCCGGCCAACTGCATACCGTCACCGACAGTTTTACCTCCGTGTGGTTGATGCAGGGAGCGGTGGTCGTGGGGCTGATCGCGCTTAATTTTCGCTTCCATCCCCGCAGTTATCGTCAGGCCTTTGGTCAACCAGGTCTTTAATTGGTCCTACCAATGTAGCAAAAATGTTTCCATGAGGTCACATAACACGAAAAAACACGCCAGTTTCGTTGCTTTAGGTTAACAATACGTTAACTATCTGGAGCCAGAAAGCCCGGGAAACTGATTTTTGGTCCGACCAATTCAGTGATAAACACGGGCAGTAACGCGTGGCGCAACCGTCACGCAGGCTTCTGATGACCTCTGGAGATCACGCTATGCAGGTCTGGCAACAAAATTACGATCCTCTCAATAATATCTGGCTCTCCAGCCTGGTGGCGGTGATCCCGATTGTGTTCTTTTTCTTCGCACTGATTAAGCTCAAGCTGAAGGGCTATCAGGCGGGCACGGCAACGGTGGTGATTGCGCTGCTGGTGGCGCTGCTGTTGTACGGCATGCCGGTGGGACAGGCGCTGGCCTCGGTGGCGTATGGGTTTCTTTATGGTTTGTGGCCAATTGCCTGGATCATTGTCGCTGCGGTCTTTGTCTACAAAATCTCGGTTAAAACCGGCCAGTTCGATATCATTCGTGCCTCGATCCTGTCGATCACCCCTGACCAGCGTTTGCAGATGCTGATCGTCGGCTTCTCTTTTGGCGCTTTCCTCGAAGGGGCGGCGGGTTTTGGCGCACCGGTGGCGATCACCGCAGCCTTGTTGGTGGGGCTAGGCTTCAATCCGTTATATGCTGCCGGGCTGTGCTTGATCGTCAATACCGCGCCGGTGGCATTTGGCGCGATGGGGATTCCGATTATCGTTGCCGGGCAGGTGACCGGGCTGGACAGTTTTCATATCGGACAGATGGCCGGACGTCAGTTGCCATTCCTGACCATCATCGTGCTGTTCTGGATCATGGCGATCATGGATGGCTGGCGTGGAGTGAAAGAAACCTGGCCTGCGGTGATGGTGGCGGGGGGATCGTTTGCCATTGCGCAGTTCCTCAGTTCTAACTTCCTTGGTCCGGAATTGCCGGACATCATTTCGTCACTGGCGTCCCTGATCTGCCTGACCTTGTTCCTGCGCCGCTGGAAGCCGGTCCGTATTTTCCGTTTTAACGACATGGGCGCTTCCATAGTGGATCAGGATCTGTCGCGCCAGCGCTATAGCGCCGCTCAGGTGATCCGTGCCTGGATGCCGTTCCTGTTCCTCACGGCAACCGTGACGCTGTGGAGCATTCCGCCGTTCAAAGCGTTGTTCGCCAAAGGCGGGGCGCTGTATGACTGGGTGTTTACCGTGCCGGTGCCGCTGCTGCACGAGCTGGTGGCACGTATGCCGCCGGTGGTGGCAAATGCCACGCCTTACCCGGCGCTGTTCAAGTTTGATGTGGTGTCAGCGACCGGCACCGCGATTCTGGTGGCGGCAGTGCTGTCGGTGCTGTGGTTACGCATGAAGCCAAAAGCCGCTATTGCCACCTTCGGTGAAACCCTGAAAGAACTGGCGCTGCCGATTTACTCGATTGGCATGGTGCTGGCCTTTGCCTTCATCTCCAACTATTCCGGTCTTTCCGCCACTTTAGCCCTGGCGCTGGCCCATACCGGCGATGCATTCACCTTTTTCTCACCGTTCCTCGGCTGGCTGGGCGTGTTCCTCACCGGCTCGGATACCTCCTCCAATGCGTTGTTTGCGGCACTCCAGGCCACCACCGCGCAGCAGATTGGCGTATCGGATGTGCTGCTGGTGGCGGCCAACACCACCGGTGGCGTAACGGGTAAGATGATTTCACCGCAGTCGATCGCCATTGCCTGTGCGGCCGTGGGCCTGGTGGGCAAAGAGTCGGATCTGTTCCGTTTTACCGTCAAACATAGCCTGATTTTTACCTGTATGGTCGGCGTGATCACCACGCTTCAGGCGTATGTCCTAACCTGGATGATTCCATGACTGAAAACACGCCGCGCTTAGCGGATACGTTGCGGGCGCGGCTGCGCGCCTGGATTGATGAGCATCAGTTGCAACCCGGTATGCGTTTACCGGCGGAGCGGCAGCTGGCGGCGGAATTCGGCGTCTCACGATCGTCGTTGCGCGAGGCGATTCAGCAACTTATCAGCAGCGGCGTGTTAATCAGCCGGCGGGGCGGCGGCACCTGGCTGCGTCAGCCGCAGGAGCCGTGGTCAGAGCAACGTATCGTCGAACCGATTCGTCAGTTACTGGCCGCCGACCCGGATTATCGCTATGACATCCTCGAAGCGCGCCACGCCATCGAAGCCAGCACCGCCTGGCACGCGGCGTTACGCGCCACCGAGGCGGATAAAGAGAAGCTGCAATACGCCTTTGACGCCACGCTGAAACTGAAAGAGAGCGACGACCCGGACCTGGCGGCTCAGGCGGATGTGCGCTTCCATCTCGCCATCGCCGAAGCCTCGCACAACGTGGTGTTGTTGCAGACCATGCGAGGTTTCTTCGATCTGCTGCAATCCTCGGTGATGCAAAGCCGTCAGCGCATGTACACCCAACCGGTGATTTTTGACCGCCTGACTGAACAGCATCAGGCGCTGCTGAACGCCATTCTGGCGGGCGATGCCGAAGCCGCGCGCCTGGCGGCAATGGACCACCTCGGGTTTGTGCACACCACGCTAAAAACCCTGCATGAAGATGAAGCGCGACAGGCGCGCATTACCCGCCTGCCGGGCCATGACCTGGATAAACGCAAGGAAAAACCCTGATGATCATTTCTGCTGCAAGTGACTACCGCGCCGCGGCGCAACGTATTCTGCCGCCATTCCTGTTTCATTACATTGACGGGGGAGCTTATGCGGAGCATACGTTGCAGCGCAACGTGGCGGATCTTGCTGATGTGGCATTGCGTCAGCGCGTGCTGAAAAACATGTCCGATCTCAGCCTTGAGACCAAATTGTTTAATGAAACCTTATCGATGCCGGTGGCGCTGGCACCGGTTGGTCTGTGCGGCATGTACGCGCGGCGCGGCGAGGTACAGGCGGCGCGTGCTGCGGCGCTGAAAGGTATCCCTTTTACCCTGTCAACGGTGTCGGTGTGCCCGATTGAAGAGGTGGCGCCGACGATTAACCGCCCGATGTGGTTCCAGTTGTATGTGCTGCGCGATCGCGGGTTTATGCGTAACGCCCTGGAGCGCGCCAAAGCGGCGGGGTGCTCAACGCTGGTGTTCACCGTGGATATGCCGACACCGGGCGCGCGCTACCGCGATGCGCATTCCGGTATGAGCGGCCCGCATGCTGCGCTGCGTCGTTACTGGCAGGCGGCGACCCATCCGCAATGGGCGTGGGATGTGGGCCTGCATGGTCGCCCGCACGATCTCGGTAATATCTCCACTTATCTCGGTAAACCCACCGGGCTGGAAGATTATATTGGCTGGCTGGCGAACAACTTTGATCCGTCGATCTCATGGCAGGATCTGGAGTGGATCCGCGAATTCTGGGATGGTCCGATGGTGATCAAGGGCATCCTCGATCCGGAAGATGCCCGCGATGCGGTGCGCTTTGGGGCCGACGGGATCGTGGTATCGAATCACGGTGGGCGTCAGTTGGATGGTGTGCTGTCATCGGCGCGTGCGTTACCGGCTATTGCCGACGCGGTGAAGGGCGATATCACCATTCTGGCCGACAGCGGCATTCGTAACGGTCTGGATGTGGTGCGCATGATCGCCCTGGGTGCCGACAGCGTGCTGCTTGGACGTGCCTTCCTTTATGCCCTCGCCACCCACGGCCAACGTGGGGTGGAAAACCTGCTGAATCTTATCGAGAAAGAGATGAAGGTGGCGATGACGTTGACCGGAGCGAAAACTATCGCCGATATCACGCGAGATTCGCTGGTGCAGGCCAATGCGTTGTTGTCCGAGGCGGGGTTGGCCCCGGCGCGTCCGCGTGCGGTGAGTTGATCCGTCAGAGTGAAGGGGGTTGGCTATACTTACTCCCTGTCTGACTAACCGGAGGAATGACATGACCATTCACAAGAAAGGATCTGCCCATTGGGAAGGTGACATCAAAGGGAAAGGCACCGTAAGCACCGAGAGCGGCGTACTGAGCAATCAGCCTTATGGCTTCAATACGCGCTTTGAAGGCGCAAAGGGGACCAATCCGGAAGAGTTGATTGGTGCTGCGCACGCCGCCTGTTTTTCCATGGCGCTGTCGTTGATGCTGGGTCAGGCGGGACATCCGCCGGAAAGCATTGATACCACTGCGGATGTGTCGCTGGACAAAAAAGGCGAGGGATTTGCCATCACGAAAATCGCGCTGACCAGCAGCGTGACGTTGCCAGGCATTGATAACGCGAGATTTGATGAGATTATTCAGCAGGCGAAAGCCGGTTGCCCGGTTTCTCAGGTATTGAATGCCGAGATCACCCTCGACTACACGCTGAATAATTGATCGCCTCAATCGCAGACCAGAGCTAGAATCGATGATGCGCTTACGGGCGCATCGTTGCTTTCTGCTGATCGGGAGGAGACTTGGCAAAATATCTGGCTGCGAAAAAACACTGGAAAATGGTTTTGGTGTTGCTGTGTATTTGCGGTGCGCTGCTATTGATTCGCTGGGCGGCGATGATATGGGCTTAAAGGATTGGATCAGCCGACATAAGCTGGGTGTGCTGGTGATGGTGATTCTGGCCCTGGAACTGGTGCATTACCTGCTGACCGCCAGTTGGCTACCCTGGCAACTGGGCTAAGATTCTCAGGCGTATTCGTTGTCAGGGCGCGCCGTACGGATGTTACTGCGGGCGATACGATAGGCTTTGCGCGGGTCCCCCACCACAAATTCAAAGGTCGGCGAGTAATAAAACGGCAGCCAGCCACCATAGCCGCTCTCCCACTCCCAGCGCACCGGGCACGGCCAGAGAATGCCATCATACAAAATGTAATAAACCCAGCGTCCGTTAGGACGGCGGGGGCGAGTTGTTTTCATGGGAGTCACAACAGTAATAGTGTAAATCTGCTTATATTTTGAACGCTAAACCCGGCACTTGCAACGTCAGTGGCGTAATTTATCTGCACCTGATTGCCTTGCTGGTAGCAAATTAACGGTGTACCTCGCCGCAAATCAGGACCACGTTAGGGCGCACTTTATGAATGCGTGCCGCCATCTGCTCACAGGCCACTTTGGTCGGATAAATGTATTCCGACACTGGCAACGCGTCACAGGCATCATGTCCACACGCGCTCACTAACAATACAAAACCAATCAGCATGGTTTGGCTCCTGATACACATTTTCTCTGGCACGGAAAGTGTGGCTGTTTGTTCCCTTTTAACGATCCAGTATAGCCAAACGAAACGGGAGCGGGTTATCACCCTGAGCGGCTTTTTTTTTGCCCTAACGACCGGATTATACCTGGGCCGGTGCACAACATCAGCGCATTCTGAGCTAAACTGTGCGGCCCTGGAAAAATGAGAAGTGAGTAACACATGTCGATTGAAATTGCCCATCCGGCCAGCAGCCCGAAACAAGCCGCCCTGCAACTGGTGATTGAACTGGTGCGCGCCGGAAAACTTAGCCCGCTGCACGGCGACGCCTCGAATATGATTTCCATCTACGAACAGTTCAAAAACCACTTCGAAGCAGAAAAAGAGTAACGGCGCGATACCCGAAAAGTCCGCGCGACAAATCGCGCTGCTACGGAATGGGAGTCGCCCTGTAGCGGCGTGATTTATCGCGCGTCTACCCGGCGTAATACCAGACCGGCAGAATCGCGATCAGGTTATTTAGCGTGTGCAGGAACACCGGCAGTGCCAGGCTGTTGCTGCGCAGGCGTGCATAGCACAGCAGCAGTGAGAACAGCGTCAGCGCCACAATGGTTTCCCAATGCACGTATTGGGTATGCATGGCGGCGAACAGCAGCGAGGTCAGCAACATGCAGGCAAAGCGGCTTTTCGGTGCCCACAGCAGGAACCCCTGCAACAGAAAACCGCGAAACAACACCTCTTCAAATACCGGAGCCAGCAACACCGCCGTCAGCAACAGGATCAGCATCGAGCTGCGCCCCTGCTGCGTTTGCGCCACCAGCCATCCTTCCGGTTGCATAAACTGCGTTTGTGCCGCCATCAAAATGAATAACGCGCCAATAAACAACAGGGTCTGACCGGGACGGAGATAGCCGAGCGGGATGTCATTACGACGCTGGCAATAGAAGCGGTACAGCGGATAGATCACCGCAAATTCGAACAGACAAAGTACCGGCACCAGCAAACCGTCATTACGCAGCACGCCGTAGTTAGGAAACAGCGTAATCAGCATGGTAACGAGGTAATAAACCACAAAGCTGCCAACGTAAAACAGCGTCAACGTGACTTTGTCGGATTGGGTGTCCATAGGCGACTCAGCGAGCAGAGGAAATCGCATAGTAGCAATGGCGATGATCGCTGTCGAGGGCGCGGTGGGGAGATTTCTGCTGCTCAAATATTCCGCCATTGGGCTAAATCTGGCGCGCGCCGCGCCGATAATCGAAAAAATCATTACAGGGTACAGTTGCGTCACCAATGCGACCTGCATCCTCTTTTTTGCAGTCTGTTTTTTTCGCGAGCATTGCGCATGAATTCTGAGTCTCACTGGTTTGCCAGGGCCAACAGGGAAGCACTTACGGTACGCGTGACACGACGTAGCCTGCGTACGCTCACCGCATTGCTGTTTGGTGTGCTGGTGCTCTCAATGGTGATGGTGATGGCGATCGCCCATCATCAAAATAATGTTTCCATCGAACATGACGAGATGTTGTTACGCCAGGCGTGGCATGCCCGTCAGCAGGAGATGTTGATCGATGTGCGCGATTACGCCTTCTGGGGGGAGGGCTATAAAAACCTGCATCTTCAGCTCAACAAGGTCTGGGCGTTTGATGAAGAGAACCTTGGCGCGAACCTGTACAAGGAGTACCACTACGAAGGGGTGTTTGTGGTTGATGGCGCGGGTCAGACGCGTTACGCGATCATCAATGGTGAGATGGTAGACACTCCGCTGGAAAGCTGGCTGGGCGCACAAACCGCCACGCTGTTGACGGTAACGCGCAAATTAGGGCACGAAGCCATCGCCCGTAACGTGCAGATATTTGGCCAGCCCGCTTTGGTCGTCTCTGCTCCGATTACTCCAGGTAAAGTCCCCAATTTACCCACTCTCCCCGGCCCGCCATCGGTGCTGGTATTTGTGAATATTTTTACCCCGGCGAAACTTCAGGCGATGGGCAAAGCGATGGATGTCATCAATCCACATGCCCCCACCAGCAGTGGTGATGCGCAGGATGAGCCCCGGTTGGTGGAGACGACTGTGGGGGGGGAACCGGTGGTGATTCGCTGGCAGGCCAAGTCTCCAGGCATGGGGTTGATTTGGTTACTGCTGCCGCTGCTGGTGTTGATGGCGCTGACCATTGCGCTGGTGACCCGTCGGGTGGTGCGTCATGCGTTATATAACGCGGTCCTGTCCGATCGCCGTTTTGAAATGCTCACCATCAGCCAGCGCGAACTGGCCGACAGTGAGGAGCGTTTTCGCGATCTGGCTGAAGCGGCATCCGACTGGATCTGGGAAACGGATGACCAGGGGCGTTTATGCTACCTTTCCGCGCGGTTTACCGAGGTCACCGGGCATGAGGTGAAACGCTGGCTTGGCCGTCATCTTGATCATCTGCTCAGTCATCCCAGCCATTCACTGGTGACCTGGTTGATGCGCCAGGGGGAAGATGTCCCCCGCGTGCCGTTGCGTTGTCAGTTTATGTCGGCAACCGGTGAACGGCGCATTGGGCAACTGATGGCAAAAACCATTCGGCGCAACGGTTTGCGGTCCGGCTTCCGTGGCACCGTGTCGGATATCACCTATGAAGTGGACGCACAGGCGCGTATTCAGTTTCTGTCACGTCACGACATGCTGACTGGTCTGGCAAATCGCATGCAGTTGCAGGAGTTTCTTACCTCACATCTCAACCAGGCGACGGATGATGACCCGTTGATTGTTATCAGTCTCGATCTTGATCAGTTCAAGCCCATCAATGATACCTGGGGGCATACGGTAGGGGATGCGGTCCTGAACCAGATTTCCCAACGGTTGCAAAGTCTGATGGGCGCGCATGAACTGGCGGCGCGCCTGGGAGGCGACGAGTTTATTTTGGTGATGCGTGAGGCATCTCGCGCCGGGGTTGAGTATCGTTGCCGTGCGCTGCAACGTGCGATCCACCAGCCGGTGCTGAGTGGTTCACACCAGCTCAGCCTGACGGCCAGTATGGGGATCGTCTGTGCGCCGCAGGATGCCAGCCAGCCAGAGGCGTTGCTACGCCTGGCGGATATTGCGCTGGGGCAGGCACGCGCTGCCGGGCGTAATCAATGGGTGTGGTACTCCAATGAGATGGCGAGTCATTTGCAATCGAAGCGTGAAATGGTACAGGCGATTGAAGTCGCGCTCGCCAGTGAGGCCTTCAGCCTGCATTATCAACCACGTTATCAGTTGCAAAATGGTCAGTTGGCCGGTGCTGAAGCCTTGATTCGCTGGCAGGTGGCTGAGGACAAATGGATCACCCCTGACCGTTTTATTCCTCTCGCCGAAGAGAATGGTTTGATCAATGCCATCAGTGATTGGGTGCTGATGCGCGCCTGTACTGACGCACGCGACTGGGGGGATCAACGTTACGTTTCCGTTAATATCTCGCCGGTGGAGTTTCGTGGCAGCGATCTGGTGCAGCGTGTCGCCCGTGCGCTGGAGGTCAGCGGTTTACCGGCGACCCGGCTGGAGCTGGAAATCACCGAGAACATCACCTTTGAACACCCGGATCGCGCCCTGGAAATCATGCAGGGACTGCGCGCTCTGGGGGTGCGGTTAACGGTGGATGATTTTGGTACCGGTTATGCGGCGTTGGGTTATTTGAAAACGTTTCCGTTTAACGGCCTGAAGATTGATCGCTCGTGGATGAAGGAGTTTCCTGAGTCGCCGCAGGCGCAATCGGTGGTCGCGGGGATTGTCGGGTTGGCGCGCGCGTTTGCGCTGACCATCACAGCCGAAGGGATTGAAACCGAAGCGCAACTGAACGAATTGAAAGTGTTGTCTTGCGAAGAAGGGCAGGGCTACTTTCTTGGGCGACCGATGCCGCTGGTGGCGTTCAGAGCGCTACTGAATCAACAAGATGTTTAACGCACTTTAACGGCCACACAGGTCATCAAAATTGCAAAACCAATAAAAATTGCGAGTTCCATAATCATCACCTCAGATAAATCTTAGGTAATTTTACTCAATGGTTGCTGAAATATTGGGCAGATTGTGTGATTAATCCGAAAAAGTGCGATCGCGATCGCCTCGGGATGCGGTTTTTCTGCGATACGTCTGATGGTAATTTTTATGTTTCACAGGCACGCTTGGCTACTCTCGGGCAACCGGTTGTCTGATTATCCAGGAGGAGAAAAACGTGAAACATTATGGAAAAGCGCTGCTGGTGATGGGGTTCCTGACCCTGACTGCCTGCCAGTCAGCGAGTAAACCTGACACCGCTGCGAGCACGGCCCAGGACGCGGAAAACGATATGTGTGGCGCATCGCAGTATCAGAATTACATCGGCCAGCCTTTATCGGCCTTGCAGAAGCAACGTTTTGACGTGCCAGTGCGCGCCATTCCGTGGAATTCTGCGGTGACGATGGACTTCAATCTGCGCCGCCTGAATTTTACCGCTGACCAAAGCGGCAAGATTGACAAGGTCTACTGCGGGTAACATCAAAACGACATCGCATTGTCATCGCGCTGTCACAGCGTCGGGCGAGGATAGCTGCGCATTACGGAGATTTCCTCGTCACTCTCGAATATGCAATGCTCGTCTTGTTTTCCCGCCTCTGGCGGGATTTTTTTATGCCTGCATGCACGAAACCGTAGCGGCGCGATGGGGTTTTATTCATGCGGTCGCGCTTCCAGCAGTTGGGCCAGTAAGTTGCGATAACTCTGCAGGCGCTGCTCATCTCCCTCAAACTCCAGTTTCGCGATCACCCGCGCGATCACCGCCTTGCTGGTCGCGGGCTGACCCGCATCCATCAGTTCGCGCATAATGGCCGCCAGTAGATCGCCCTCATGCGGCGCATGCCAGGCTGGACTGTTAAAATAATCGGTAATCGCCCGACTGGCGCTGTTGGGATGCACTCTCATGGCTGACCTCCGCAGAGACAACGATGCCCGCTACCTGGGACAGGCAACAGCGGGGAGATTTCGGGTTAAGTCTGCATACTGCCCAGAACGGGCAGCGCCCCATCAGCGGCGGCTGGTGGTTTTTTAAACATAGTTGCGGCGTCAAAAATTGTCAGTAACCGTCAGAAATATTTTTTCACGATTTGAGCTATGGACGATTTAGCAATTTTTTTCCGGATTTGTTTTTGCACATTAACCCGCTGTAAATCGCCCTCTGCGTAATATTTGCTGTGCGCAGAGGTAAGCTGGCTAGCGGAAAACTGCGTTTTTATCCCTATGCCATGTTTTGCCGTCCGGCCCTGTCAATGGATTGTTAAACTGAACCCTCATTTCAATTTTGATGTGCTCTCTCATGTTACGCTCCGTAGAACCCTGGAAAATCAATCTGATCTCGGTCTGGTTCGGCTGTTTTTTTACCGGGTTGGCGATTAGCCAGATCATCCCGTTTCTGCCGTTGTATATCGAACATCTTGGGGTGCGCGGGGATAATGCGCTGAGCTTGTGGTCAGGGTTGACCTTCAGTATCACTTTCGTGATTTCTGCGGCGGTGGCACCGCTATGGGGCAGCCTCGCCGATCGCAAAGGGCGCAAGTTGATGCTGCTGCGCGCCTCGTTCGGCATGGGCGCGGTGATTCTGTTGCAGGCATTTGTCACCCATGCCTGGCAACTGCTGCTGTTGCGCGCCCTGATGGGGTTGACCTCGGGTTATATTCCCAATGCGATGGCGCTGGTGGCAGCGCAGGTGCCGCGTGAGCGCAGCGGTTGGGCGCTGAGCAGTGTCGCAACCGGTCAGATAGGCGGGGTGATCCTTGGGCCGATGATTGGCGGTTTGCTGGCTGACTGGCTCGGTCTGCGCATGGTGTTTATTGTCACCTCGGTATTACTGATGATCAGCTTTCTGGTCACGCTTTTCCTGATTAAAGAGACCGGCTATACCCCAATTGGTAAAAAAGACAAGCTGAGTGGACGCGAGGTGTTTCGTAGCCTGGAAAATCCGCGTTTGATGGTGTGCCTGTTTATCACCACGATGGTCATCCAGATGTGCAACGGTTCGGTGAACCCGATTCTGACGCTGTTTGTGCGTGAACTGGCCCCTTCTGCTGAGAACATTGCGTTTCTCAGTGGTGTGATTGCCGCACTGCCGGGTATTTCGGCGCTCATCTCGGCACCGCGCCTTGGCAAGCTCGGCGACCGCATTGGCACTCAGCGCATTCTGATCGCCACCATGATTACCTCGCTGGTGCTGCTCACCGCCATGTCATTTGTCACCAGCGCCACGCAACTGGGCGTGCTGCGTTTTCTGCTGGGCTTTGCCGATGGCGCGATGATGCCTGCGGTGCAAACGCTGTTGGTTCGCCATTCGAGTGATAATATCACCGGGCGTATTTTTGGTTATAACCAGTCGTTTATGTATTTGGGCAATGTGGCTGGCCCGCTACTGGGGGCCGCAGTTTCCGCCGCAACGGGCTATCGCTGGGTGTTCTTTGCCACTGCGATGGTGGTGCTGATTAATGTCTTGTTGCTGAGGCGTTTCTATCGCCGCCCTAAAACCACGCTGGCGCACCCGGTGAACCAGCGTGACGAGGTGGAGAAGGCTACTGACGCAGCGTCAGGGAGAAGTGCCAGCGCTGCTGAGAAAGCAAAAACTCCGGGCTGACGCTTGGACTCCAGGAGTCATCACCGCCGACCCCCATATGGAAACCATCGAGATGCAGCCAGCAACCCGCTTCTGGCTGCAACAGGTGGCGATGTGAGGTGTCGCGCAACTGCTCCAGGCTGTGCTGACTGAGCGAGAAGGCAAAGTCACCGCTTACCTGCCAACTACCGGTATCGAGCTGGCGTGTTCCGCCGCGCAGACCATTTTCTCCGGGAAAAACGTATTCGGTGCGCATCGCGCTCAACGGCTGCTGCCAGCGGGAGAACTGCGCTGCCAGTTGACGATCCGGATAGTTTTCATGTGGGCCGAGTCCCAGCCAACTGACCTGCTGCGGGACGTGGGCCAGTTGTGTGCGTAAGCCGATACGTGCCGGTGGCGGCAAGCCTGCCGTCTGTTCGACGTCCACGTCGATGGTGAGTTCGCCATTGCCGCGAATCTGATAACGCTTGCGGCTGGTAAAAATCAGCTGACCGGCAAAAAGCCACTGATGCCGCGTTTCGATCAATACGCTGTGCTTCAGACTATCGATCTCCATCGCCACCAGCTGTGGCTCCAGTTGATCATAACCGGCGCGTTTCCAGCGTTCGACCCAGGCATTGGGATCCACATTAGCCGCTTCGCTGGTGCCGATATCGTTATCGATTGGCGCACGGATAAAACAATCCTCGAGCGGCGTCAGCAAGGTTTCCTCATCATTCACCAACCACTGCACCATCTCCCCACTGCGGCGGGAAAAATGCCAGCGCTGCTGCGGCAGGTAGACGGCGATGAGATCATGATTGGACTCGATCTGCGGGGCCGGTTCAGGATTCGTCTGCGTCTCCAGCGGCAGGGCGGCAGGCAAGGACCATTGATGCCAGGCGACGCGTGCATCCGCCTCTGACCAGGAAGTGGCGCGTGGCTGGTGCACCGCCAGATTGAGCCAGCAATTCCCCTGCAATCCTTCTGCCGGTGGTAGATCAAAGGTCTGGCTGGCGCGTGCTGCGATATCGAGCGGCAGTTCGCCACGGGCAATGACTTGTCCCTCCTGCTCAATCGACCAGCGCAGCACTTCGTTATCGCTGTGGCGGAACAGATAATCGCTGCTGACGGTAAAACGGTACGGGTTCTGCGCATCAGGCGTGAACTGGAAAAACTGCTGTGCACGCTGGGCCTCGAACAATGCCGGATGCGGGGTGCGATCGGCAAACACCAGGCCATTCATACAGAACTGGCGGTCATTCGGCGTATCGCCAAAGTCTCCGCCGTAGGCCTGCCACGGCTGGCCTTGCGCGTCATAGCGAGTCAGGCTTTGATCAACCCAATCCCAGACGAAGCCGCCCTGCAAACGCGGAAACTGGCGGAAGGCCTGCCAGTATTTGGCAAAGCCGCCAAAGCTGTTACCCATCGCGTGGGCATATTCACACAGGATCAGCGGGCGGGTTTCGCCGGGCAGGCCAATCCACTTTTTCAGTGACCATTTGGGGACAGCCGGGAAGGGCTGGTCCTGATCGACGCGTGCATACATCGGGCAAACAATATCGGTAGCGGCGGTATTGGCTCCGCCGCCTTCATATTGCACCGGGCGTGTTGGATCGCTGCTTTTTACCCAGCGATACAGCGCATCATGGGTGCTGCCGTGACCGGACTCATTGCCCAGCGACCAGATAATGATGCAGGGGTGATTACGGTCACGCTGCACCATGCGGGTGACGCGTTCGCTGTAAGCGGCAAACCAGCGCGGATCGTCAGAGAGTCGATTCATCGGCTGCATGCCGTGGGTTTCGATATTGGCCTCATCGACCACGTACAAACCATATTCATCGCACAGGCGATACCACAGCGGGTGATTAGGGTAATGGGCGCAGCGCACCGCATTGAAGTTGTGACGCTTCATCAGCTCGATATCACGACGCATGCTGGCTTCATCCACCACCTGACCCTTTTCCGGGTGATGTTCGTGACGGTTAACACCGCGAATCAGCAACGGCTGACCATTCAGGCATAACAGGCCATTTTCAATCGCCACGCGACGGAAACCGACATCGTATGCTTCCGCTTCCAGCAGATTGCCTTGATCATCCAGCAGCGAAACCACCACACGGTATAAATGCGGCGTTTCGGCGCTCCATAACCTGGGGTGATTAACGGGCAAAACCAGCAAAGCGCGTTCCGGATAGTGGCCGCGTTCGTCAATGATGGCGCTGCCGGGCGTTTGTTGGTGTTCGCCGATCAGCGTTTCCCCCTGCCACAGGCTCAGACGCAGTCGGCAGGGCTTGAGATGCTGGATCTTTACGCTGACACGCAAATCCGCACGGATATATTCCGGGCTGAGTTGCGTTTCGATCTGCACGTCAGCCAACTGTGTCTCGGGTTTATGCAGCAGGGTGACGTCACGAAAAATGCCGCTCATACGCCACATATCCTGATCTTCCAGGTAGCTGCCATCGCACCAGCGCAGCACCATTACCGCCAACCGGTTACTGCCTGCTTGCAACGCGGCGCTGAGATCGAATTCGGCCGGTAAGCGACTGTCCTGCGAATATCCTATCCAGTGACCGTTGCACCACACAAAGAAGGCGGAGTTTACGCCATCAAAGATAATGCGCGTCTGGCCCTGTTGTAGCCAGCTATCGTCAACATTAAATGTGAGCGAGTAACATCCGGTGGGGTTATTCGCCGGAACCAACGGCTGATTGACCGGAATAGGATATTGCACGTTGGTGTAAATGGGGGCGTCATAACCGTGTAATTGCCAGTTTGCGGGGATGGGAAGGGTGCCGGCATCCGGGAGATCCTGCAACAGCCAGCTTTGTGGCACCGCTTCTGGCTGGCTGAAATAACTGAATGCCCATTGACCGTTGAGACAGCGACGGGAAGGCGAAGGCCGATTGTCGCGGGCGGCCTGCTCGTCACGCCAACTGGCAAAAGGGGGATGCGCATCCAGTCGGTTCAGGCTGGTGATCACCGGGTTTTCCCAGTCGCGCCGCGCCAGGATTTCATTCAGGGAAACAGAGACAGATGTCATATTAGGATCTCATTAATTGTAATGCGCTCACATTGCGTTAAATTGCGCCAACTGTAAAGCGCTGCGACCTGCTGTCGGGCAGGAATTTTTATCGCTTTTATTACGCCTTTGTCGGTTTTCTCCTGGCGTAGTGCCAGTAAATTGTTAAGCATGGTGAGCAGAGATGAATAGCGCCGGGTTGCGGAGAATTCTGTATTGTCGGGCGCGCTGGCGACTCATACACTCAGCGCGATTTCTCCATCCTGAGGTAATTATGGTCCGTATTGTTAAAATCGCAGCCGTTGTGGCATTGGTGACCGCGCTGAGCGGTTGTATTTTCCCGCCTCCGGGTGGCGGTGGTGGTTGGGGCGGCGGTGGCGGCGGTTGGGGTGGCCACGGTGGCGGTCCGGGTCGCGGATTTATGGGGCCATAAGCCATTAACCTCCCGGGTTAATTGCTGCTATAGCGCGCGAAACGTTTCACAAAAGCATTATTTATCAGAGAAACGTTTCGCCGCTTAATAATAAAATCCTGCACCAAGTTTTCTTTCCCGCCTTTTTTAACTGAGTTAACAGGATCGCATAAAAATCCCTGTTGTTTTATTCTGCTCAATGCTAACGTCAGCATTTCCCTCAACTAATTGAGTTGGTCGCATGAAAAATCTGATTGCGGAACTCCTGCTTAAGCTGGCTGAAAAAGAAGAAGAGTCTAAAGAATTAGTGGTCCAGGTTGAGGCGCTGGAAATTGTGGTCACGGCCTTGTTACGCAAACTTGAGCCGGAACAATTAAAAGGGATTACTTTGGGTATTGAAAACGCGATGACACCGGCAACCGAGCCAGAAACGTCTCCCGATGCCCTGTTGCTACGTAATTACGTTGAAAAACTGCTTAACCATCCCCGCATATGATTTTCTCAACGCCTGTGATCGCCACAGGCGTTTTTCATTATATTTATTTCTGCTTTGCTTATCTCATGCCAGGCTTATCAGGCGATAACTCTATGGAGAAGATGCAATGAAATCGTTTTTTATGGCAATGATGGCTGCGGGCTTATTGTTAGCGGGTACTGCGAGTGCCGCAGAGAAAACGGCGCAGCAGGAAAAAATGACCATGTGTAATCAACATGCGTCATCGCAAAACCTGAAAGGTGATGCGCGTAAAAGCTTTATGAGCGACTGTCTGAAAAAAGACAGCAAAATGGGCAGCATGACGCCGCAGCAAATGAAGATGAAAACCTGTAACACCGAAGCGGGTGATAAAAAACTCAGCGGCGATGCACGTAAAACCTTTATGAGTTCGTGCCTGAAAAAAAGTTAATCTCCTGATAGCGGTCTGAGGGCCGCTATTTTTTATTACCCGCTAAAAAACCCTGCTTAACAGACTGTTACCCGTCTCCCTTTATTATCAGCCCCCTAAATTATCAGGCTTTGCCAAACTTACTGTTTGTATGGATTTATGGCATCTACAGTAAGGGAGGCCAAAGGTGAGTTATCAATCTGTCGTTGAATTGAAAAAGCTTAAGCAGCATAAACCGACCAAATTTACCGTCGGTGATAAAGATATTTTGCTGATCCGTGCAGGTGATCGTGTCCATGCTTTACAAGCCAAATGCCCCCATGCTGGCGCACCACTCGAACAAGGGGCGGTATGCGGAGATGAATTGGTGTGCCCCTGGCATAAGGCGGTGTTTGGCATTGAAGATGGCAGGATGCATGAACCGCTGGCTCTGGCGGATTTGAAAAACTATCCGGTACGTATCGAACAAGGGCAGGTATGGGTCAACACCAAAGCCATGTCCTCAGCCACGCTGCCTGCGACTGAACGAGAAAAACCGGTTTGCGTCGTGCTGGGATCGGGAGCGGCGGGCAGCGCAGCGTTGTGGACGCTGCGACATGAAGGCTTTACCGGGCATCTGGTTCTGATTGAGCGCGAAGCTGAGGCACCCTACGATCGCACCGCGCTAAGTAAGTTTGTCCCGGCGGGAAAAATGGCTATCGAAGAGGTGCCGCGTTTACTGAAAGACGATGTGCTGGGGCATGTTGAGCGTATTCAGGCCAACGTGGTGGAGCTGGACAGTGCGGCGCAACAGTTGACGTTCTCCAATGGTCAGGCCTTATCCTTTGATCAGCTCCTGATTGCCAGCGGTGGTAGCGCGCAGCCACTGGACATTCCTGGACGGGATTTGCCTGGTGTTCACCTGTTGCACTCGCTCAGCCAGGCCGCGTCGCTGCTGGAGGATGTTGATGAAACCCATCAGATCGTGATTGTTGGCAATAGCTTCATTGGTATGGAGTTGGCGGGCGCGCTGCGAAACCGGGATGTTGATGTCACCGTATTGGCGCGTCACCCACTGCCGTTTGCTAAACAATTTGGTGATGAAATTGGCCGATATTTTCGCGAACTGCACACCGGAAATGGGGTGAAGATGGTGCAGGGGGAACCTCAGGCGCTGATCGGTACTGAACACGTTGAAGCCATCACGCTGAAAAATGGTAAGCAACTCACGGCAAGTCTGGTGCTGTTTGCCACCGGTATTCAGCCAGTTACCGGATTTATCCATGATCTGGCAATGCAGGCAGATGGCAGCCTGACCACGGATAGTCAGCTACAGGTGGCGAAAAATATCTGGGCAGCGGGTGATATTGCCAGTTATCCCACGCCAAATGGGCCACTGCGTATCGAGCACTATCGGGTGGCGCAGCAACAGGGTCGAATTGCTGCTCTGAACATGTTGGGGCAACGCCAGCTGTTTGACCGTGTGCCCTTTTTCTGGACCGCACACTACGGCACGCGCTACGAATATCTGGGACATGCCACAGAATGGGATGAATACCGTTTACTGGGATCATTACAGGACAAGCGTTTTATCGCCTTTTATGGACAGCAGGGAAAGCTGGCGGCAGCTTGTTCAGCGGGCATGTATACCTTGACGGCAACGCTGGTAGAACTGATGCAGCAACCGATGACAATGGCGCAGGGAATAGCGCTGTTTGAAGAACATCAAGGTTAAATACGCATTTCGTAGCGGCGCGATAAATCGTGCCGCTACGACAGAAGGGGCTAAATTACTGCTTACTTAGCGCATCGGATTTCTTCATACATTGCTGCATCGCTTCGATCACCGCAGCACGGAAGCCTTTCTCCTCCAACACTTTCACCGCTTCAATGGTGGTGCCGCCGGGAGAACACACCATATCTTTCAGTTCACCGGGATGTTTGCCGGTCTCCAGCACCATCTGCGCGGATCCCTTCACGGCCTGCGCGGCAAACTGATAGGCCTGGGCGCGGGGCATGCCGCCCAGTACCGCAGCATCGGCCATCGCCTCAATAAACATAAACACGTAGGCCGGGGCTGAACCGCTGACGCCGACCACCGCGTGAATCAGATATTCGCTGACCACTGCGGCCTTACCGAAGCTTTCGAAAATCGCCACCACTTCATCCGTTTCATGCTGCTCAACCAGCACATTCGGTGTCACCGATGTCATCCCTTCATTGACCAGCGAGGGGGTGTTTGGCATCACGCGGATGATTTTACGATCGTGGCCCAGCACGGCAGCCAGCGAATCCAGCGTCACTCCGGCGGCAATCGACACCACCAGCGCCTCTTTTTTTAGCTGACTCGTCAGATCCTTCAGCACTTTGAGAATGACATTGGGTTTCACCGCGCCAAACAGGATATCGACTTCCGCTGCCAGGCTTTCGGCACTCTCTGCCGCCGTCACGCCATACTGCTGCGCCAGAGCCTGATTGGTTGCCGGTTTGCGATCATAAACCAGGATATTGGCCGGGGCGATCTGCCCGCTGTTTACCAGACCGCTGATAATCGCTTTTGCCATATTACCGGCACCGATAAACCCGATTTTCTTCTCCAGCATTGCGTGATCCTTAAGGTGGTTCAATTTTCTGTATCGGCTAGCTTACGTGGCTGGACGGCGCGATCAAATTAAATTTGCCATTCTGGCGCAGAACGGCAAGATCACACTCATTCACTGTAAGAAAGGATCCATTATGTCGATTTGGGTTGATGCTGATGCCTGCCCCAATGTCATCAAAGAAGTGTTGTACCGCGCCGCAGAACGCACACAAACCCTGGTGACCTTTGTGGCTAACCAGCCGCTGCGCGTGCCACCTTCACCGTGGCTGAAAACCTTGCAGGTTGCGGCAGGTTTTGATGTGGCTGATAACGAGATTGTCAAACGCGTTGAGCCGGGTGAGTTGGTGATCACCGGTGATATTCCGCTGGCAGCGGAGGTGCTGGAGAAGAGGGCGGCGGCGCTGAATCCGCGTGGTGAACGTTATTCGCCGGATACCATTCGTCAGCGCTTAACCATGCGCGACTTTATGGAAACTATGCGCGCCAGCGGGATTCAAAGCGGCGGCCCGTCGGCTCTCAGCCCACGCGACCGCCAGCAGTTTGCTAATGAACTGGATAAATGGTTACGTCAACGGCGTTAGACAAAGCTGTCGTCGTCGTTAAAATCGTCACTGCCGCCGAAATCGCTGAAGTCATTGTTGTCGGCGAAGCTGTTATCCCAGCCGCTGGTATTATCGTTCAGGAACGCGTTGTTGCTGTCGTTGACACCATTAAAGGTATCAAGATTGTCATCAACTTGTGGCAGCGCTGGCTCGTTGATGATGTTCACAATCTCTTCCGGCTGCGAATGATGGAACAGGCTGGTCAACATATCCGCCATCACCACACCACCGGCCACACCCACTGCGGTCTGCAATGCGCCGCCGAGAAAACCGGTGCCACGCGCCGCTGGAGCACTGGCATACTGCGGCTGCTGATATTGCGGCTGCTGGGGTGGTGCGCTGTTCCACACCGGTTGCTGTTGCTGCGGTTGTGCCGCCGGACGTGAACCGCCGCCAAACAGGCTGGAGAGGAAACCGCCGCTGCTCTGCTGCGGTGCCTGCTGCTGTTGCTGCGCCTGCGCCAGACGATTCTCCAGCTCACCGATTTGCGCATTGAGCTTTTTCATCGCGGCTTCCTGAATCAGGATCGCCTGCGCCATGTAATAAGGTGCACCGGGCTGTGACAGCAAGTGTTGTTTGATTAACTGCTCTGCGCCCGCATCACGCGGGCCACTTTGATTCTCGGCCTGTTTCAGACGGCTGAACAGGCTTTCAATTAACTGTTGTTCTTCGCTCTGCATGGTAAACCTCCGTTTGCGAGTTATCCCACTATATGCGGGCGGGATGACAGAAAGTAAATCAACGCGCTGGTAAGCAAATGTTGCCCGAACTTACACTTTTGCGGATGCACAAAACTCGCATGATTTTTCCTTTATTAATTATATAGATATGAGATTGTATGGGCAAGATACGCGTAAATCGTGCTTCGCCGGTGGCTGATGAAATGAAATCCAGGTATCATGCGACGCAATATTGACCTGATGACAATGCCCGTGCGGCAAAACACGGCGGAGGATGAGCCAGGATGTCATTACCCATCTATCTGATCGGCGCACGCGGTTGCGGTAAAACCACCATTGGCCAGGCGCTGTCGCAGGCGCTCGGTTACGCCTTTCGTGATACCGACCATCACCTGCAAATCACCACTCAGCGTACTGTGGCGGAAATCGTGGCGGCTGAAGGCTGGGATAGCTTTCGCGCGCGCGAAAGCGAGTCGCTTCAGGCGGTCACTGCGCCCGGTACAATCATTGCCACCGGTGGCGGTATGGTGCTGGCCGAGGTGAATCGTCGCTTTATGCGTGAGCATGGCCAGGTTATCTGGTTGAATGCGCCTTCAACGGTGCTGGCCGACCGACTGGTGCGTCAGCCAGAAGCGGCACAACGCCCGACCTTAACCGGCCGTCCGATCGCCGAAGAGATGGGCGATATCCTGCGTCAGCGTGCGCATCTTTACCATCAGGCCGCGCACCATGAGGTGAATGCCATGCAGTCGCCGGATTTGGTGGTGGAAGCGATCCTGCAATCCCTTTCTCTGGCGCGTGCCAGCTAACGTCTGCAAATTCCCCGTAACGGCGCGTTAAATCGCGCGCTTTTATATCCCGCGCGATGAATCGCGCCGCTCGGTAAATTATCGTGATCCTCGTTGTCTATACTTAAAAACGGACAGGGGATTACTGCTGTCCGTTTGGATAACTGAGTTACCCAGGAGGGCAATATGCCATCAAGACCACCTTACCCGCGCCAGGCCCGCATCGTCACCGTTGAAAAAGGCACGGCGGGCAATACCGTCACCTGGTACGAATTACGCGCCGATCATCCACGCCCGGACTCGCTAATTAGCGAACATAAAACTGAAGCGGAAGCGCAGGATGCCAAAAATCGCTATGAAGATGTGGAAAAAGAGTAATATCGGCTGGCAAGGATGCCAGTAATGACTTGCCGTTATTAACCATATTTTTCTCTTCCCGTGAATTCGCTGCAAAGCGGCCAGAAAGTTATCGTCTTTTCTGCGCTTAATTCTCTCTGCCTGATAAAATCACTCAGTTTTTACTTTATTCCTCATTTTATGCTGCCTTAATTTCTTGCCATTTTTGCTGGTACAAAATTTGCGCTTGACCACAAAAACCTGACGTTTTAATTTCGGGGTATTGACTCAGGAACTCAGTTCCAAATAGTGAAACTACTTTTATGACCACACTCGAAAATGCCGCCGCAGTGCTTAAGTTATTCCAGCGCTTTGGCGTGACGCAGGGGCATCCCGGCCTCACCTTCACCGAGGTGGTAGAGGCATTAGAACTGCCAAAAAGTACCGTTTCCCGTCTACTGGCGACGATGGAAAGTCAGGGTTTACTGGAACGCGATCCAGACAGCCGCTGCTTCCATATTGGTCGCGTACTGCTGTCGGTTGCGGGGCATTATCTCTCCACACCGTTGGTGGACAGTGCTTCGGGCGCGATGGCGCGTCTGGCTTCCAGCACCGGATGCATGGGGTATATCTCGGTGTTGGATGGGCACGATATCCTTGTGATGCGTATGTATCACGGACGCCTGTTTACACAGTTGATTACCCCTCCGGGCACGCGGATGCCGGCGGCGGGGACGTCCACCGGTCGCGTGTTGCTGGCACAAAGCAGCGATGAAGACGTTCGGGCGCGCTTTGCCGACGAGTGGCATGCCGCCTCACTTAACTCTCCGCTGGATGTTGATGCGCTTTGTACCGAGCTGGCCACTATTCGTCGCCAGGGGTGGGCGCTGGCACGCAATGAAACGTTACCGGGCATCAGTTCGATGGCGGTTGCCGTCACCAATAAACATCGCGGCGAAAGTGTCGCACTCTGTCTCTCATTTCTTTCACAGGAAGCAGCCCCGGGTTACCCGGAAGCGCTGCTCAATGAATTACGCGCCACTGCGGCCATCATGGCCGAAAAATATGGTGCCTGATTTTACGGCGTAATATTTCGCGCCACACCAGGGAAATAACAGGCCTTCGGGCCTGCTTATTTCAACCGTCAGGGAATGATTATTTAACTCAATACCGCCGTCCCGCGTGTCGGGCGGTGCGTAATCACGTTTTCGCCAGGGTGAATTTACGGGGAATAACATGCGTCACACCAATCCAATAAAAAGTCTCGGAGTGGGTTTAATGCTGGTATTGCTGTCCGTTGCGGGCGCAATTATCGGCGTACAATTAATTACGACCATCGGGGTCACCCCCAATACCTCAATTATCGGCGCGCTCTTTGCCATGCTACTGGCGCGTATTCCGTTGCAATGGTTTCGCCGTTACCGTTCGGTAGAAGTGCAGAACCTGGCGCAAACGGCCATCTCTTCCGCCACTTTCGGTGCTGCCAACAGTTTGCTGATGCCGATTGCTGTGCCCTGGGCGTTGGGTGAACCGCAGTTGGTGCTGCCGCTGTTTGTCGGCGTCAGCGCGGCGATGCTGCTGGATGCTTATCTGCTCTATCGCCTGTTTGATACCCGCGTATTCCCGGCCAGCAACGCCTGGCCGCCGGGCGTTGCGGCCGCCGAAGCGATCAAAGCCGGTGACAAAGGTGGCCGTCAGGCGTGGCTGCTGGTGGTGGGAATTGTCGGCGGGATTGTCGGCTCGATGCTGAAGATCCCGATGTCGGCATTTGGCACCGCGTTTATCGGTAATATCTGGGCGCTGACGATGCTCGGTGTCGGCTTCCTGCTGCGCGCTTATTCCCAGCCGGTGGCAGGCATTGATATCAACGCGTTGTATATCCCCCACGGCGTAATGGTGGGTGCCGGTCTGGTGGCGTTGATTCAGGTGGCACAGGTGATCCGCAGTGGTCGCAATGAGGCGATTAATGTCAGCCGTAGCGACAGCGAAGTGAAGCGCTCGCTCGGTTTCGGCACCGTTGGTTACATCGTTATCTCGGCATTACTGGCGCTGGCGGGCGGTTTGTGGAGTCAGATGGGCCTGCCGATGCTGGTGTTGTTTATCGTCTATGCCGCCTTTGCTGCCTTTGTGCATGAGTTGATTGTCGGTATTGCCGCGATGCACTCCGGCTGGTTCCCGGCGTTTGCTGTGGCGCTGATTACCTTAATCCTGGGTATTTTGCTCGGCTTCCCGCCGTTGGCGTTGTGTCTGCTGTGTGGCTTTACCGCCGCGACCGGCCCGGCGTTTGCGGATATGGGCTACGACCTGAAAGCCGGTTTTATCCTGCGTGGTAACGGCGCGGATGTGCAGCAGGAGCTATGGGGTCGTCGCATCCAGCTGATTGCCGCGATGATCGCTTTTGTGATCGCCATTCCGGTGGTGTGGTACGCCCATAACCTGTTCTTCGCAGAAAACCTGCTGCCGCCAGTGGCGCGCGTATATGCCAAAACCATTCAGGCCGGTGCAGAACCGGGTATCGCAGGCAGCCTGCTGATGTGGGCCATTCCTGGCGCGATCATTCAGTTGATTGGCGGACCGAAGCGTCAGCTTGGCGTTCTGCTGGCGACCGGCTTGCTGATTAACAACGCGGCTGCCGGATGGGCGGTGCTGGTCGGGATTGCGCTACGCGTTCTGATCCTGCGCGTCTGGGGCGAGCGTGGCCGGTCACCGATGGAGGTGATGGCGGCAGGTTTTATCGCCGGAGATGCGCTCTACAGTTTCTTCCATTCACTTTTTGCCAGTAGCAGTAAGAAATAATCAGGGAATCCAACATGAGTTTACAGCAGACACTGCAAGTCTTTGAGTTACTCGATAGCGCTTTCGTCGATGGTCAGCAGGTGGTTGATCTGTTCGCCACCTATCCGGGCGTCAGCGCAAGCACCAAACGCGTCAGCGGCCCGAAAGGACGTACCGACTTTGTGCGCATCGATATTCCGGGGGCACAGGGTAAAAGCAAGGGCGGCAGCGCCCCAACGCTCGGCATCATTGGCCGTCTGGGCGGTATCGGTGCGCGCCCGACGCGCATCGGCATGGTGTCGGACGCCGACGGTGCTGTGGCAGCGGTCAGCAGCGCGCTGAAGCTGGCGCAGATGCAGACCAAAGGCGATGTGTTGGCCGGGGATGTGATCATCACCACCCATATCTGCCCGGATGCGCCGACCCGTCCACATGAGCCGGTGGATTTTATGGATTCACCGATCGACGATGTCACCATGAACGATAACGAAGTGGTGGCGGGTGTGGATGCCATCCTCTCCATCGATACCACCAAAGGCAACCGTATCCTCAATCACAAAGGCTATGCGCTGTCGCCGACGGTGAAAGAGGGTTACATCCTGCGCGTGTCGGAAGATCTGTTGCGTATCATGGAGATGACCAGCGGTCGCCCGGCGGTAACTTTCCCGATTACCACCCAGGATATCACGCCGTACGGTAACGGGGTTTATCACCTCAACAGTATCCTGCAACCTTCAACCGCGACCGATGTGCCGGTGGTGGGTGTGGCAATTTGCGCGGAATCGGTAGTGCCAGGTTGTGGCACCGGAGCCAGCCACGAAGTGGACATCGCCAGCACGGTGAAGTTTGCCGTGGAAGTGGCGAAAGAGTTTGGCCGCGAAACCTGCCAGTTCTATGACGCGCAGGAGTACGCACTGCTGCTATCTTTGTATGGTAGCCTCAGCCATCTGCGTTCCCGGAAATCATAAGTATGAAAACATCCCTGATTACCCTGACCATCGGTCAGTCTCCGCGCAGCGACATTCTGCCGCTGTTGCAGGCCCATCTGCCAGCAGAGCAGGTGGAGCACGCCGGTTTGCTTGACGGCCTCACCCTTGCGGAAGTGGAGCAGCACTATACGCCGGTTGCCGGTGAGAAAGTGCTGGTGTCGCGTATGCTGGATGGGCAGCAGGTGCGTCTGTCGGCGCATCAGGTTGAGCAGGGATTGCAGCAGAAGATCTATGCACTCGAGGAGCAGGGTTACAATACGATCCTGCTGCTGTGCACTGGCGAATTTGGTTCGCTGAAAACCCATAAAGCGCTGCTGCTGGAGCCGGATCGTATTATCCCACCGCTGGTCGGCGCGATTGTGCATGGGCACAAAGTCGGGATCGTGGTGCCGGTAGAGGAGCAGATCGCGGAACAGGCCAATAAGTGGCGCAATCTGGGTACGCCGCCGTGTTTTGCGGTAGCCAGCCCCTATCTGGCGCAACAGGCGGATTTGGTGGAGGCGGGGCTGTCGCTTCAGGAGCAGGGAGCTGATGTGGTGGTGCTCGATTGCATCGGTTATCACCAGAAGCATCGCGATTTTCTGCAAAAGATGTTGGGCATTCCGGTGCTGTTGTCCAACGTGCTGGTTGCCAAGCTGGCTGCGGAATTGATCGTTTAATGCATGGGGATCACAAGTTGTGATCCCTTTTGTCATTTCGCGTGACAGATCAGCGAGTTCCCTTGTAATCTGCCTGTTATCTTAATGTGCTGTGAGGAAGTGATATGCTCAACGTGAGTGAGTATTTTGACGGAAAAGTGAAGTCCATTGGTTTCGATAGCGTCACCATTGGTCGCGCAAGCGTGGGCGTAATGGCGGAAGGCGAATACACCTTCGGCACCGGCCAGCCGGAAGAGATGACTGTGGTCAGCGGCGCGCTGAAAGTGCTGCTGCCGGGTGAAAGCGAGTGGAAGTGGTATGAAGCAGGCAGCGTGTTCAACGTGCCGGGCCACAGCGAATTCCATTTGCAGGTGGCTGAGCCAACGTCTTATCTGTGCCGCTATCTGTAAGTATCCTATCCAGGCCGCAGCGTTTCGCTGCGGCCTTTTTTATTATCGGTAGCACAGGCCTGGTGCTAACACCGTTAAATCGAAAATTCAGAAAATATTTTATCTGTATTTAAAACGGTTATTTGTTTTATTTTTCTTCATTCCTTTCAAGAAATTAAAAATATTCTTAGTTACTTGATGTTGTAATAATGCCATGAAAAATATAACTTTTTCTTTATTGGCAAGGTTGCGATCGACGGTCATGTAGATTAAAAAGTATATTCACATCGCATGATGTATTTATCTGGAGGCTGTATGTCTTTTGCTAATGTCTATCGATTGCCGCCCGGGATAACCCGGCACTTATTTAATCCTGTTACAGCACGAGCAACCACGGAAATAAATAAAGCGGTTAAGTTTATTGGTCATAACTGTGCCTGCCTGTCTACCAATCAATGCAAAAAGCACAGCGTGAACGAGGGGCTGAAAGAGTTACAACCGACCAATAAACACTGGTTTATGAAGGATTCTCCTTTGCTTCCGCGGTTGGTTGGCGTGCCGGGATCAGTGAAGTTAACCGGTAATGCGGTAACACCTTTCAGTGCAGGAACATTGAAGAATGAAAAAGAATCTGGCAAGGAGAAACTCAGCCTGAATAACTTGTGGGCCTGTTATCCCGAAAAAACAACGCCATGCCCGGTGGAGTTGAAAAATAAGCCCGGTGCTACGTTGTCTGAGTCCGAACAGGCGGATTCCGGGGTGGAAAGTCTCTCGGAGTCGGAATCGCCGGATAACGTTTTTATTACTAACTGGGATAATCTTGGTAAGGAGAGTTTTTCGGTACAAAAAAATCCGGAGCAGACCAATGATTTACCGGAAGAAAGTGAACCGGGCGAGTATAACCCATTCCGTATTATCGTTGCGGAAAATGCCGGAAAGTTCTCGAATAAAAGGGCGTGGCAATTTAGTGAGAAGTTTGAAAATTATCATCCGCAGTTCAAAACGATAAAAGAAGAACCGTCTTCTCAGACACCTGTTGAAGAAACCGTTATCCGGCATGAGAAGGTGTTGGTCGTCGGCGAAAAATTAAAAATGAAGAATATGCAGAATATCTTTGGAATAACAAGAGATGATCTTTATCAGGAGGAAACGACACGACTTTAAATATTCTGTAGCGGCGCGATTTATCGCGCGCCATTGACGTTAATGTTGCGAACAACAAGCGCGATAAATCGCGCCGCTACGAATAAGTTAGCGCTGCGCTTCTCCGCCCAGAGCTTCCACCAGATTACTGATCAATGCCGCCAGTTCACTGGTCATCAGAATAAAATCAGCATCGAAACGCTGAGCAAAATCATCACGATCGATATCGTCATTTTGCTCACGCAGGGTATCGCTGAATTTCAGGCGTTTCACTGACGCATCATCAGCGATAACAAACTGAATCCGCTCCTGCCAGTCGAGCGCCAGTTTGGTGACCACTTTACCGGCTTCGATATGGGTAGCGATTTCGTCCGACACCAGATCCTGCTTTTTACAGCGAATCACGCCGCCTTCTTCCAGCAGTGCTTTTAGCTCGGCTTCATCCATCAGCGCGAAACCGGCAGGCAGCTCGCCTGAACGCACCCACTCGGTCAGGGTCAGTTCAATCGGGCTTTCCAGGGTTAATGGCACCACCGGAAGCGAACCGAGGCTTTTGCGCAGCAGTGCCAGGGTATCTTCGGCTTTTTTTGCGCTGGCGCAGTCAACGATAATCAGATTGTTGACGGTGTCGATCCACATAAAGGTCTGGCTGAAACGGCTAAAGGCGCGTGGCAGCAAGCTGTGGAGCACTTCATCTTTCAACGAATCCTTTTCGGTCTTCTTCAGCTTGCGACTTTGTTCCGCTTCCAGCTTGTCGATTTTGGCTTCCAGCGCCTGCTTTACCACCGGCGAAGGCAGAATTTTTTGCTCGGTACGGGCACAGATCACAATCTGACCATTAACTACGTGCGTCAGCGCCTCGCTACGGTTACCCATAGGGGAAACCCAACCGGTTTTTGCCATATCCTGGCTACCGCAGGGCGAGAAGGTGAAGGCATCGAGCTGTTTTTCCAGATCGTCTGCGGACAGCGGAATGTCACGATTCAGACGATAAACCATCATATTTTTAAACCACAACATCGGGATTCCTTACCGGGGGAAATCTATCAGTCAGCGCGCATCATAGCGAAACATCGGCTGGGTTTCATTGCCTTTACCGCAACGGCTCTCTACTGTGTCTCTCAACCTAACGAATAATGAGGAATAAAACGTGCGTATTGGTATCGATTTAGGCGGCACCAAAATTGAAGTGATTGCACTCTCAGATCAGGGGCAGGAATTGTTTCGTCACCGCGTGAATACCCCGCGTGACGACTATGGTGCGACGGTACAGGCGATTGTTGATCTGGTGCATCTGGCAGAAGAGAAGACCGGGCAGCAGGGGACGGTGGGATTGGGTATTCCGGGCACCATTTCGCCCTATACCCAGCGGGTAAAAAATGCCAACTCCACCTGGCTCAATGGTCAGCCGTTGGATAAGGATTTGGCGCGTGCGCTGAATCGTGACGTGCGTATCGCCAACGACGCGAATTGTCTGGCGGTATCTGAAGCGGTTGATGGTGCCGGTGCGGGAAAACCGCTGGTATTTGCGGTGATTATTGGCACCGGTTCTGGCGCCGGGGTGGCAATTAATGGTGAGTCACGCATTGGCGGTAACGGCAATGCCGGTGAATGGGGCCACAATCCACTGCCGTGGATGGACGAAGATGAGCTGCGTTATCGTGCGGAAGTACCGTGCTATTGCGGCTTGCAGGGTTGCATCGAGACGTTTGTGTCCGGTACCGGATTTGCCATTGATTATCAGCGTTTGAGCGGCAACGCGCTGAAAGGGGCGGAGATCATCAAGCTGATTGAGCAGCAGGATCCGGTGGCGGAGCTGGCGATGCGCCGTTATGAAATGCGTCTGGCAAAATCGCTGGCGCAGGTGGTGAATCTATTGGACCCCGATGTGATCGTGCTGGGCGGCGGGATGAGCAATAACGATCGTTTGTATCAGACCGTGCCGACGCTGATGAAGCAGTGGGTGTTTGGTCGTGAGTGCGAAACGCCAGTGTTGAAGGCGGTGCATGGTGATTCCAGTGGCGTGCGCGGTGCCGCGTGGCTGTGGCCCCTGAAAGGCTAAATGTGATGCTATGACGTAGCGGCGCAATTTATTGCGCGGTTTTTTCGTGTCTCGCGCGATAAATCGCGCCGCTACGTTACGTTTCCTTATTCCCCGACCAGCATCGAATCCTGTGGTGCGTTGTCGCGCTGCGCCTTGGTCGCGAGGAAGTAGATATAACCCACCACCATAATTGCGACAAACAGGCCGCCAATGACCGGGTTAAACCACAGCATCGCCACTAAACACACCAGCGACAGCACCAGAGCGATGCCCGGCACAATCGGGTAACCCGGGGCGCGGAAGCTGCGTTCCAGATCCGGCGCAGTACGACGCAGTTTGAACAGGCTCAGCATGCTCATCAGATACATCACAATCGCGCCAAATACCGCCATGGTGATCATGGCTGCGGTCAGGCTCATGCCTTGCAGGTTAATCCAGCCGTCGCTGTAAATCGCGGCGATACCGATCACGCCACCGGCGATAATGGCGCGATGCGGCGTCTGGAAGCGGGACAGTTTCGCCAGACCCTGTGGCAGATAACCGGCACGCGCCAGGGCAAAGAACTGACGTGAATAGCCGAGGATGATGCCGTGGAAGCTGGCGACCAGACCGAACAGGCCAATCCACACCAACATATGCATCCAGTTGGAGTTTTCACCGACGATCATCTTCATCGCCTGCGGCAGCGGGTCGTTAATGTCGGACAGTTTGCGCCAGTCACCGGCACCGCCCGCCAGCAGCATCACGCCAATCGCCAGCACCACCAGCGTCAGAATACCGGTGATATAGGCTTTCGGAATGGTGCGCTTGGGATCTTTGGCTTCTTCTGCCGCCATCGCCGCGCCTTCAATGGCGAGGAAGAACCAGATGGCAAAAGGAATCGCGGCAAAAATACCCGACACCGCAGGCATACCAAAATGCTCGCTACCGGCCCAGCCGTTGGCGGCAAAGTTGGCAATGCTGAAGCCCGGAGACACCACACCCATAAACACCAGCAGTTCCAGCACCGCCAGCACCGTCACTACCAGCTCAAACATTGCCGCCAGCTTCACGCCAAGGATATTCAGCGTCATAAACACCAGATAGGCACCGACCGCTGCGGTTTTTGGGTTGAGTTCTGGATACTGTACGTTGAGATAAGCACCAATCGCCATCGCAATGGCCGGAGGGGCAAACACAAACTCGATCAGCGTTGCCAGACCGGCGATCAGGCCACCGGTTTCGCCAAAGGCGCGGCGGCTGTATGCAAACGGACCACCGGCATGTGGAATCGCGGTGGTCAGTTCGGTGAAGCTAAAAATAAAACAGGTGTACATGGTGGCGATCAGCGCCGTGGTAATGAGAAATCCCAGCGTCCCTGCTACGCCCCAGCCGTAACTCCAGCCGAAATACTCCCCGGAAATGACCAGGCCAACCGCGATACCCCAAAGATGCAGGGTTCCCAGGGTGGGTTTGAGCTTGCTCGTCATAATCTTATCCCCGTCGTTATTGTTGAGTGCGGTTGATTCACCGCGCCGGTTTATCGTTTGCGCTACAGTGAAGGGGATAATGCCGCTGCCTCTCACGGGAAAACTTGACGCAGGCGCAGTGAGTTTTGTCCTCCACGGTCAACTCTGACGCAAGAAAAGTGCCAGATGCTCGCTGCGGTCAACTTTGGGTCATCTGCGGTCAAGCAGTCAGGACGACGTCATCCCATGCTGATAACACTGTTGTCATCCCTGGAGCCTGATGAATGAGTGCCAAACAATCCGACACCCTGACAAATGCTGAAATCACCGTGCTGGCGCAACAGGCGCTGGCCTGCTATCCCGCCGCACTTCAGGGCGAGCTGAAATTGCTGTGCCGTTCCGAAAACGCCACTTTCCTGTTGCTGGCGGGAGGGAAACGTTACGCCCTGCGCCTGCATCGTCCTGACTACCACAGCAAAGCTGATATTCTCAGCGAACTGCTGTGGCTGGATGCACTGCGCGAAACCGGCATCATGGTGCCGGAAGCGATCCCGGCCAACGATGGCGAAACCGTGTTGTCCCTGCGCCTGCCCGATGGCGAAATACGCCATGCGGTGCTGTTCCACTGGATCGAGGGGGACATGCCGACCACCGATGTCGATCCCAAAGCCTTCCAGCAGCTCGGTCATATCACTGCCCGCCTGCATCAGCACAGCAAAAACTGGCAGAAACCGCAGGGCTTCCAGCGCATCATTTGGGATCATCACACTATGGTGAGCGAGCAGAGCCACTGGGGACGCTGGCAGGATGCCCCCAACCTCAATCCGGCTGATCATCAGGTGGTGGAACAAGCGATCGCCCGCGTTGGTCGGGAGTTGCAGGGGTTTGGCAAAGGCGCGGATCGTTACGGGTTGATCCATGCCGATCTGCGTTTAACGAATCTGCTGCTGCACAAAGGGGAAACCCGGGTGATCGACTTTGACGATTGCGGTCTGGGTTGGTATTTGCACGATCTGGCGGCAGCGATCAGTTTCGTGGAACACCATCCGCGTGCCGAAGAGTGGGTGGAGAACTGGATCCGGGGTTATGAGCGGGTGGGGCATATCAGCGATGCAGAGATGGCGCTGGTGCCGACGCTGCTGATCCAGCGCCGTATCCAGCTTACCGCGTGGATGGGATCCCATGCCGAAACCGAGATGGCGTTGAGTCTTGGGCCACGCTGGGCGGATCATTCGGTACGCCTGTGTCGTCGCTATCTGGAAAACAGTCAGCTGCCGGTCGGGGCCTGATGCACCATCAGTGAGCGTGGCTGCGCCGTCACGGTGCTCGCCACGTTCACTATCCCGTCTGATCATCGTTTTTTCTGCGTTGCCCGCCTGGTACGAAAATTGCTGGATACGGTAATTCGATTCACTCCTGCGTATCCTGTGAGGTCAGCATGAATTCACTGATGAGACAGCCCGAGGCGTTCAGCGCCATATCGGCTCAGGCCAGCGCCAGCAACCGTGGTGTGCTGGCGGCAGCGGCCACCGGCCTGAGCGACTTTATTACCGGCAAAGGCGGCGATGTGGATCGCATCTTTGGCATCAGCGGCATCGATTCCGAGCTGCTCGCCAGTCCGACCCTGAGTCTTGGTCTGGTTAACTATTGCCGCGTGATGGAAGAGGCCGCGCGACATTCTGGTTTTGATAACTTCGGTTTGCACTACGGCAGGCAGTTCAAACCGCAGTCATTAGGCCTGATTGGCTACATCGGACTGTGCTCGCCGACGCTGGAGCAGGCGCTGCATAACGTGGTTAATGCTTTTCCGTGGCATCAGCACGATACCCTGACGCGGTTGGTGGATAAAGGCGACTGCTGGCGGCTTGACTATCAGGTGCGTCACGGGGCGATTTTGTCGCGGCGTCAGGATGCGGAGTTGACGCTCGGCATGTTTCTCAACCTGATTCGTCATGTGGCGGGGAAAAACTGGGCACCGCGTGAGGTGCATTTTGAACATCCGCGCCCGGAGCAGTGGCATGAGCACTGCAAAGTCTTTGATGCCCCGGTCTGGTTCGATCAACCTTTCAACTCGCTGGTGATCCCGAAACGCGATCTGCTGCGTGCAATGCCGGAGCAGGACCCGATGTTGCTGATGGTGATGCAGGATGCGATCCGTCGCCTTAACAGCAGCGCCAGCCAGCAGAGCGTGGTGGAGCAGGCGCGCTCGCAGGTCAATCTGTCGCTGATCCAGGGCGAACCGGTACTGGAAGAGATTGCCGATAAAATGGGGCTGTCGAGCTGGTCGTTGCAGCGTCGTCTGCGCGAGGAGGGCATCAGCTTCAGCGCGCTGGTGGACAAGGTACGTTGCGAGATGGCAACCCATTACCTGCAACAGAAACAACTGCCGATTTCCGAAATGGCGCTGCTGCTGGGTTATTCCGAGGTGAGCGCCTTTTCCCGCGCCTTCCGTCGTTGGTTCGGCATCAGTCCGCGCCAGTGGCGGCAAGATGGACTGGCAAGCTGACCTGTTGCGGCGCAAAACCAAACCACGCTGGCTGCCCGCGATCGGGCGGCGGCGGTAATCCCTGCGATTGACCAATCAATTGCCAGGCCCGCAGACACAGTGGCTCATCGCCTTGTGTCTGGGTGACGGCATAGCGTCCACTTTTTTCCCACTCCAGTTGCACCAGACAACGCTGGCCCGCATAGTGGCTGGCATCGTGGAAGGCCCGTACCAGTTTTTGCTGCATCTCATCAGCCCATTTGCACGATACGCTACCTGGCGCAATTTCAGGCTGACACAAATTTGCTTGTGCATCTTTCTGATCGGATTGAAAATTTTGGCAGGCGCTCAACGACACCATCATCGCTATCCCGCCTGCCAGACTCGCCATTTTGTTAATTAAATTCATTCATGTGCCATAGTTTTCGCGAAAGTTCGGATTGCACCCGTTTTCAGTCTACAGACCGACTCTGCAAATGCTATGGCATTCATCCTGGTGTCGATAAAACCAGAATTTGCCGCACCGTGCGGTTACGGCAATTCCAGTTTGCTGTATCCCAGACCATTCATCTTACGTACCCTGATCTGCACCGGAATACGCTCCTTCATCGCTTCCACATGGCTGATAACGCCAATGGTTTTGCCGCTGGCATTCAACGCATCGAGGGCGTCCAGCGCGGTGTCGAGCGTTTCGGCATCCAGCGTGCCAAAGCCTTCATCAAGGAACAGCGATTCGATGCGGGTTTTGTGGCTGACGAGGTCGGATAACGCCAGTGCCAGCGCCAGGCTGACCAGAAAACTCTCGCCACCGGACAGCGTGCGGGTGTCGCGGGTGGCATCGGCCTGCCAGGTATCCACCACATCCAGTTCCAGCTCATCCGTGGCACGGCGTTGCAGCAGATAACGACCATGCAGGCGATCGAGCTGACGGTTCGCCAGCCATACCAGGTGATCAAGGGTTAACCCCTGGGCGAAACGGCGGAATTTGTCACCTTTGGCGGAGCCGATTAACTCGTTAAGTTGGCTCCATTGCACCAGTTCCGCTTCGTAGCTGCTGATTTGCGTCAACAGCGCCTGCTGCTGCTCACGTAGTTGCGTGTCGCTGGACAACTGTTGCTGTGCCTCTCCCTGTTGACGTGCGTTGTCGCGCAGCGCCACGCGCAAGTTTTCCAGCCGGGGGCCGATCTCTGCCGCCAGTTCGTCGCTCAGTTCGGCCGGACGTTGTTGCTGGTGGGCAGTGACGCGCTGCGTCAGTTGTTGGCTCAGGGTGATGTGCTGTTGATGCTGCTGTTCCAGCGCCTGTAAACGCTGACGCAGTTGCTCAACGTCGGTAGCATCAAGCAGCGCTGCGCGTAGTGCGGCTTCGTCGGCAAAATCACTGCGCTGCAAAGCGCTGAGGAAATCTCGGGTTGCTGCCTCCAGACGAGCGGTTTGTGCCTGTTGCTGCTGTTCGATTTGCGCGCGTTGACCGTCCAGGCTGTGCGCGGCGCTTTGCGCCTGCTGCCAGGCCTGTAATTGCTGCGCTACTTCCTGTTCGCATTTGTGTAGCGCCGCCTGGTGCGCCTGACGTTCGGCCTGCACCTGGCGGTCGCCAAACAGTTGCTGCCGACGCTGTTGCTGTTCGCTGCATTGCTGTTGCAAGGTGCTGAACGTTTGTTGCAACGCCGCGAGACGCTGCTGTTCACGCGCAAGATTCTGTTGCAGGTTGTGGTGCTCGCTGTTGGCTTTCGCCAACTGCGGTTGCAGGGTGGTGAGTAACCGCTCACTCTCCTGCCATTTCTGCCAGCGTAGCTGCAACGCGCTCAACCAGTCTTCACGCGCCTCGCGCGCGGGTAGGGTGAGCTGATGTTGGGTCAGTTGCTGTGCCAGTTGTTGGCTGAGTTGCTGCCACGCAGCCCGCTCGGCTTCGCTACGCTGGTTGAGATCGTTCAGCGTCTGCTGCACGCTGGTAATTTGCTGCTGTGCCAGTTGCTGCTGTTGCAGATGCTCCAGCCATTCCCGTAGCTGATTTTCCTGCTGATCCTGCTCGCGTTGCCAGCGGGTCACATCGTCCTGCTGCTCCAGCGTGAAGGTGAGCGCCAGCTCACCGGTCAACCGTTGCCACTGTTCACTCAGCGTGCTGAGCTGCTGCCCGATTTCCTTGAGTTCCTGCTGCAACGCCTGCTGTTGCAGCAATGACAGGCGTTGCTGCTCACCTTTGGCGGTGCCGGATTCTTTGAGCTGCGTCTCCTGGTTTTGCAGAGCGACAAGACGCTGCTGATTTTCACCGAGTGCCAATTGCCGATATTCGTCGATAGCCGGATGCTGGCACGAGCCGCAGAGCGGGCAGGGTTGGTTTGGCTGTAACCGGGCGCGTTCATCCGCCAGGTTGGCGATGGTGAGTTCCAAATCACAGATTTTCTGCACATCAAGTCGCGCTTGATTGACTCGCTTCCACTCCTCGCGCAGCGCCTGTAAAACCTGTTCTTCCGCCTGATATTGCTGGGAGAGCGTATCCAGTTTTGCCTGACGTTGTTGTTGCTGTGGCTGGAGTGAACGCCACTGCGCCGTCAACAGGGTCAGTTGCTGACGTGATGCACGTTGCACCTGATGTTGCGCTAACGTATCACGGACCTGATCGATAGCAGGCGGCGCGGCCGGCAGCGCCTGCTGACGGGCAGCGAAAGCTTGCTGGAGCTGGTCAAGCTGCTGTTGTTGCTGCTGTTGCTGATTGCTCAACTGGGTGACGGCCAGCTCGCGTTCATCCAGCCGGGTAATGTCGGATTGCCAGCGCGCCAGATGCTCGCCCCAGGCCGCGACGCTGGCTTCGCGGGTGCGCCATTGTTGCTGCTCATCCCACAGTTGTTGTAAGCGTTCACTCTCCTGTTGTTGCTGGCTGAGTGCGGTGCTGTTTTGCTGCACCAACTGCTGTTGCGCCGTTATCTGGCGCTGCTGGTCGCTGACCTGCTGTTGCAGGGTCGCGATGTGTTGATCAAGTGGGATGACCTGCTCGGTCAGCAGCGTTTCCAGTTGTTGTTGTGCGTGCTGTGCCTGCTCGCGCGCCTGTTGGGCCGTGTGGAAACGTGCTTCGCCTTGCTGCTGGGCATGGATCGCCTGTTGATGCTGCGCTTGCACCTGCTGCATTTGCCGGGCGAGGGCGATATTTTCCTGTTCCAGCTGTGTGCGCTGTTGCAGTTTATCGCGTAATTTTTCCGCCGGTTCGGCGCGCGCCAGCCTCTGACGTTCAGGTTCGGCCTGGTGCCATGCGTTTTCTGCCGCCTGCAACGCCTGTTGCGCCTGTTGCTGTTCGCCAGCTAATTGTTGGGACTGACTCAGCCACTGTTGTTGCTGCTGCGCAGTGGTGAGCTGCTGGTTCAGCGTGACCTCGGCTGCATTGAGTTGTTCCAACTGACTTGCCAGCTCAGCCCGCCGCGTCTCATCCAGCAACGACATTCCTCCGGCGCGGGCGCGCAGCGTGTCGAGATCGGCACGCGCGCTTTTGTAGCGCTCGAAAATCTGGATTGAGATTTGCCCGTAGATCTCGGTGCCGGTCAGCTCCTCCAGCAGCTCGGCGCGCTCGCCCGGTTTGGCATTCAAAAAGGCAGCAAATTGCCCCTGCGACAGCATCATTGAGCGGGTAAAGCGGGCGAAATCAAGACCGGATAGGGTTTCGATCAGTTTTAATTTGTCGCCCACTTTGTCGGCAACGATTTGGTTGTCGGCACAACGCGCCAGCTCAACACGCGGAGCCTGCAATTTGCCGTCGGCCTGACCACGGGCGCGGTTCTGGCTCCAGAAGGCACGCCAGGCTTCACCCTTGATCTCAAACTCCACCTCGGCGAGGCATTCGGCGGTATCCCGGGTGATCAGTTCGTTCTGGGTTTGCGACAGCACGCCGAGACGTGGCGTCTGGTGATACAGCGCCAGACAGATGGCGTCGAGCAGGGTGGTTTTACCAGCGCCGGTGGCCCCGGTAATGGCAAACAAACCGTTACTGGCAAATGGCTCACGGCGAAAATCGATAAACCATTCTCCGCGCAGGGCGTTGAGGTTTTTAAAACGCAGCGTCAGGATTTTCATGCAGAGGGGTTCTCCAGCGCGGCAAGGGTGGTGCGAAACAGTTGCGTAAGGTGTGCTGCCTGGTCGGCATCCAGATCCTCTTCCAGCGCCAGACGACGCGCAAACACCTCTTCAACCTGCAATTCGCTCAGAGTTTCGTTATCCAGTCGCGCCAGGCTGCGGCTGCGCTGTTCGCGGCTGCGGCGGACCAGTAGCACCTCCACCGGTAAGTTTTCCGTCAGTTGTTCCACGCGGCGTTGCAGGTCGCTCAGGTGCTCCTGAGTGGTGATTTCAATATCCAGCCACACCGCCAGGTCGCCCTCTTTTTCTTTGAACAGCGCCAGTTGCCGTTCGATATCCGCCAGCGATCCTTTCAGCATCTGCATTGGCTGGAACAGCGGGATGGTCAGCGGCGTCACGGCATCAAGGCCGGTGCTGAAATCCAGCAGAAACACGCTCTTGTCGCGGCCCAACTCATCAAAGCTGAGTGGAATAGGCGAACCGCTGTAGCGAATATGATCGCTGTCAGCAATGCGTTGTGCTCGGTGAATATGGCCGAGGGCGATGTAATCCGCTGCCGGGAATGCCTGCGCCGGAAAGGCATCGAGGGTGCCGATGTAGATATCGCGCACCGAGTCGCTTTTGGTTACGCCGACGGTGGTGAGATGGCCGGTGGCGATAATCGGCAGTTTGCCCCCGAGTGCTGCGCGCTGCGCCTCTGCGGCGGCAAAGCAGTGCTGATAATGTTGTTCGATGGCTTCCAGCAGCGACAGCTGTTTTTCCCGCCCGGACTGTCCGGCCTGGCTGCGCAAAATATCGCGCGGGCGCAGATAAGGGATGGCGCACAGCAGCGCGCCTGGTGTACCGTCGCGCTGCTTCAGGGTCAGCACCTGCTGCTCGCCCTGCGGCGTAGCGCTGGTGATCACCTGCGTGTTGAGGCAGGCAAGCAGTTCGCGTGATTCATTGAGCGTTGCCACCGAATCGTGGTTCCCTGCCAGAACGATCAACTGGCAGCGGCTGGCCTGCAACGCCACCACGAAGCGGTTAAACATTTCACGCGCATAGCTTGGTGGTGAGCCGGTATCAAACAGGTCACCGGCGATAATCAGCGCATCCACCTGATGCTGGTCAATCTGCTGGCGCAGCCAGTCGAGAAATGCCTGATGTTCAGCAGCGCGACTTTTGCTGTAAAAGAACTGGCCCAGATGCCAGTCTGCCGTATGGATGATGCGCATGGATGCTCCCTGCCAGAAAAAGCGATGGGGAATTATAACGACTTCACCACGAAAGAAAAAAAAACGCCTCACGGCTGTCACATTTCTGTTTTTCCACTAAATTTCCAGGGTTGGGTTTTTCATAAAAGTGTCATAAAACTGACGCATAATGACGCCGCAAATCCCAGTGACAGCCGTCATATCAGCAGGAGTAATAATGGCTAAGCGCATTTTGGTTGTGGAAGACGAAGCTCCCATCCGTGAAATGTTATGTTTCGTGCTGGAACAGAACGATTACCAGCCGATTGAGGCGGAAGATTATGACAGCGCAGTAGGGAAGCTCATCGAACCCTGGCCGGATTTGATTTTGCTGGACTGGATGTTACCTGGCGGTAGCGGTATCCAGTTTATCAAGCACCTGAAACGTGAAGCCATGACGCGCGATATTCCGGTGATGATGCTGACGGCGCGTGGCGAAGAAGAAGATCGTGTACGCGGTCTGGAAGTGGGCGCTGACGATTACATCACCAAACCGTTTTCCCCGAAAGAGTTGATGGCGCGTATCAAAGCGGTGATGCGGCGTATTTCGCCGATGGCGGTGGAAGAGGTGATTGAGATGCAGGGACTGAGCCTTGACCCGTCATCACATCGCGTGATGTCCGAAGCCACGCCGCTGGAGATGGGACCGACTGAGTACAAATTGCTGCACTTCTTTATGACGCACCCGGAACGCGTTTACAGCCGTGAACAACTGCTGAACCATGTCTGGGGCACCAATGTGTATGTCGAAGATCGTACTGTCGATGTGCATATCCGTCGTTTACGTAAAGCGCTGGAGGTCTCCGGCCACGATCGCATGGTACAAACCGTACGCGGAACAGGGTATCGTTTCTCTGCTCGCTACTAAACGGAGTCTTTACCGTGCTGGAACGACTCTCCTGGAAGAGATTATTGACCGAACTGGTGCTGGTCTGTCTGCCGGCACTGATTTTAGGTCTGGTATTTGGCTATCTCCCCTGGCTGCTGCTGATCGCGGTGCTGGGTTTGCTGTTGTGGCATTTCTGGAACCTGATGCGACTCTCCCATTGGTTATGGGTTGATCGATCCATGACGCCGCCCGGTGGACGCGCCAGCTGGGAACCGCTGTTTTACGGGCTGTATCAAATGCAGTTGCGTAACCGTCGTCGTCGTCGCGAGCTGGGCAACCTGATCAAACGCTTTCGCAGCGGTGCAGAATCGCTGCCGGATGCGGTGGTGCTGACCACCGAAGAGGGTATCATTTTCTGGTGTAACGGCCTGGCGCAACAGCATCTCGGCCTGCGCTGGCCAGAAGACAATGGTCAGAACATCCTCAACCTGCTGCGCTATCCTGAATTCTCCCGCTATATCCGCCAGCGTGACTTTAATAAGCCGCTGACGTTGGTGCTGAATAATCAACATCATATGGAGTTTCGCGTGATGCCCTACAGCGAAGGGCAGTGGCTGATGGTGGCGCGTGATGTGACGCAAATGCATCAACTGGAGGGCGCGCGACGTAACTTCTTCGCCAACGTCAGCCATGAGTTGCGTACCCCGCTGACGGTGTTGCAAGGCTATCTGGAGATGATGAACGATTCGGTGATGAACGAACGTTCACGCAGCAAAGCGTTGCAAACCATGACGGAGCAAACGCGACGTATGGATAGCCTGGTGAAGCAACTGCTGACGCTGTCGCGCATTGAAGCTGCTCCCGCCCTCGATATGAAAGAGACGGTAGATGTGCCAACCATGCTGTTGCTGCTCCAGCGCGAAGCGGAAACCTTGAGCCAGGGGCGTCATGAGATCCATTTCCACACCGATCCGCATCTCAAAGTGCTGGGTAATGATGAACAGTTGCGCAGCGCCATCTCCAACCTGGTGTATAACGCGGTCAACCATACGCCGGAAGGGACGCGCATTGATATCAGCTGGCTACGTAATAAACAGGGTGCCGAGTTTAAGGTGTGCGATAACGGGCCAGGGATCAGCCCGGAACATCTGCCACGTTTGACCGAACGTTTCTACCGGGTGGATAAAGCGCGTTCGCGCGCTACCGGTGGCAGCGGCCTCGGGCTGGCGATTGTTAAGCATGCCCTCGGTCACCACAACGCCCGGCTGGAAATCACCAGCGTGCCGCATCAGGAAACGTGTTTCAGCTTTATCCTGCCGTCACGGTTGATCGTCGCCAGCCAGATACGGGAGAATGTGGCGCAATAAGCGTTCTGATTTCCCCGTAGCGGCGCGATTTATCGCGCGCCGTTCAATTGGAACACCAAAAAACTGCGCGATAAATCGCTCAAAAGACTGCGCGATAAATCGCGCCGCTACGTGGAATCCTTGCATGAAATCGTTGCTGCTGTTCATTTTGCTGTCGTTCTCTGTGCTGGCGCAGGGGCAACAAACCATGCTGGCGGGCAACCTGAGCAGTGTCGGTTCTGATACCCTCGGTTATCTGATGACGTTGTGGGGCGAGGATTTCAGCCGTCAGTCACCGGGGGTGAATGTGCAGGTACAGGCGGCGGGTTCATCAACGGCACCCACTGCGCTGGCGGCGGGTGCTGCCCAGCTTGGCGCGATGAGCCGTCCGATGCAGGTGGATGAGCGCCAACTGTTTATCGCGCGCTATGGCTATCCTCCGCTGGCGGTGCCGGTGGCAATGGATGCGCTGGTGGTGGTGGTCAATCAGGACAATCCGCTGAAGCAAATTGCGCCACAGCAGCTTGATGCGCTGTTTTCAGTGACGCGTCTGTGCGGTGCGCAGCAGGTGCCGCAGCGCTGGGGGGATGTCGGTCTGACCGATCCACATTGGGCCACGCGTAGTATCCAACGCTACGGACGTAACTCCGCGTCCGGTACCTGGGGCTTCTTCAAGCAGCAGGTGCTGTGCAAGGGCGACTTCCGTGCTGATGTGGCGGAGTTTCCCGGATCGGCGGCGGTGGTGCAGGCGGTGGCAGCGACGCCCAACAGCATTGGTTACGCCAGCTTTGGCTTTCATCTCAGTGGGGTGAAGACGCTGCCGGTGGTCACCAATAGCGGTGAAAGCGTGATGCCGGATGCCGATTCTATCCGTAGCGGCCACTATCCGTGGTCGCGCCCGCTCTATATCTACGTCAATAAAGCGCCCGGGAAACCGTTGCCGCCGTTGGTGTCGGCATTTCTGCATCAGGTGCTGTCACCCCAGGGGCAGCGTCGGGTCAGTGAGGCGGGATATCTGCCGTTGTCTGAGAGTCAGATGGCGCAGGCGCGTGCCGCCATTGAGGAAAATTGAAGAACGAACATCGCAACATGAATTTTCTTCATGTCACCTGAATTTTCTTCGTTTGCCCAAATCCGTCCAACATGTCACTCTCCTTAGCCATATAGCCATCCGGATGGCCAAAAATAACCAGGTGAAATTATTACCTGACGCAACCATGCGTTTACGGCTTTAGCCAGGAGTGATCATGCAACGAGTAACCGCCCCGTTCCGCGCCGATACCGTCGGCAGTTTTCTGCGTCCCGCCGCTATCAAAGAGGCTCGCGAGCAGTTTGCTAAGGGTGAAATTGATGCCGCCGCGCTGCGTCAGGTCGAAGATGACGCTATCCGTCATGTGGTGGAGCAGCAGCGTGCCAACGGTCTGAAAGTGGTTACCGATGGTGAATTTCGCCGCGCCTGGTGGCACTTCGACTTCTTTGATGATCTGATTGGCGTCGAGCGTTACGAAGCGGAGCAGGGCATTCAATTTAATGGCGTGCAGACGAAAGCGCGTGGCGTGAAAGTGACCGGCAAAGTGGCGTTTAACCCGAACCACCCGATGCTGGAGCACTTCCGCTTCCTGCAAAACATTGCCGGTGACGCAGTGCCGAAGATGACCATTCCCAGCCCGAGCGTGCTGCATTTCCGTGGTGGTCGCAAAGTGATCGACGCCAACGTTTACCCGGATCTGAAAGAGTACTTCGCCGATCTGGCGCAAACTTACAAAGATGCCATTCAGGCGTTTTACGCGGCTGGCTGCCGTTATCTGCAACTGGACGATACCGTCTGGGCCTATCTGTGTTCCACCGATCAGCAGCAGCAGATCCGCGAACGTGGCGAAGATCCGCAAGAACTGGCGCGTATCTACGCTCAGGTGCTGAATACTGCTCTGGAAGGTAAACCGGCAGATCTGACCGTCGGCCTGCATGTGTGTCGTGGTAATTTCCGTTCCACCTGGATCTCCGAAGGCGGCTACGAGCCGGTGGCTGAGGTGTTGTTTGGCGGGGTAAATATCGATGCCTTCTTCCTCGAATATGACAACGAGCGCTCTGGTGGTTTCGAGCCACTGCGCTTTATCAAGCCGGGTCATCAGCAGGTGGTACTGGGCCTGATCACCACCAAAACCGGTGAGCTGGAAGACCCGGCCCAGGTGAAGGCACGTTTGCAGGAAGCGGCACAATTCGTCAGCCTGGATCAGATTTGCCTCAGCCCGCAGTGCGGCTTCGCCTCAACAGAAGAGGGCAATAGCCTGAGCGAAGATCAGCAGTGGCAGAAAATCCGCCTGGTGGTCGACATCGCAAATCAGGTGTGGTGATGCTGTAAACTTGTGCAAACAGGCGCGTAAATCGCGCCTTTTGTGCATCTTAAACCGCGGTTATGCGCGGATATCTCCCGCGTTGTGGAAAGTTTAAGCAAATCATCTGATGTGATTTCGAGCTTATCTATATTGATTCACTGCTTTTTATCTGTTTAGTGCTATATCCTTCTGGTTTTCCGATCCCGTATTGCCTTTCTCCGCTATAAACGTTTTACTACGCGCCGTTGTCGATTCTTCCCTCTGTGAACAGAAGAAAAGCAGTCTAAATCACCTGCGCTTTAACTATCTGACGAGCATAACGCACTGGCGTTGATGGATAAGTCGTTGTTTTGGCGCGGTCAGGGGGCAACACAAACTCAACTTTCACCGCAACATCAGCTACAGGCCGTACAGAAGTTTATGACTTATCGTTTAACCCCGAAGGATATCCTCGCGCTGGGCTTTATGACGTTTGCCCTGTTTGTTGGCGCAGGAAACATCATTTTCCCACCGATGGTGGGTATTCAGTCTGGCGAACACGTTTGGATTGCTGCCATTGGTTTCCTGATCACTGCCGTGGGCCTGCCGGTGATGACCGTTATCGCGCTGGCGCGCGTTGGCGGCGGTATCGATGCCCTCAGCTCGCCGATTGGTAAAGCCGCCGGTTTGCTGCTGGCTACCGTCTGTTATCTGGCTGTTGGCCCGCTGTTTGCCACACCGCGTACCGCGACCGTGTCATTTGAAGTGGGTATCGCCCCGCTGACCGGTGACGGCGCGCTGCCGCTGTTTATCTACAGCCTGATTTACTTTTCGCTGGTGATCGTGATCTCCCTCTATCCGGGCAAACTGCTGGATACCGTGGGTCACTTCCTCGCACCGCTGAAAATTGTTGCCCTGACGGTGCTGGGTGTTGCCGCGCTGCTGTGGCCTGCGGGTGGGCTTTCCCCGGCGACGGCAGATTATCAGCGTGCGGCGTTTTCCAGCGGCTTTGTTAACGGCTATCTGACGATGGATACCTTGGGTGCGCTGGTGTTCGGTATCGTTATCGTTAACGCGGCGCGTTCACGCGGCGTGGAAGATTCCGGCCTGTTGACCCGCTACACCATGCTGGCCGGTATCATTGCCGGTGTGGGGCTGACGCTGGTGTATCTGTGCCTGTTCAAGCTGGGTTCAGACAGTGGCGCGATTGTTGATCAGAACGCCAACGGCGCGGCGATTCTGCACGCTTACGTGCAGCAGACCTTCGGCGGCATGGGCAGCTTCTTCCTTGCGGCACTGATCTTCGTGGCCTGTATGGTGACGGCGGTCGGCCTGACCTGCGCCTGTGCAGAATTTTTTGCGCAATACCTGCCGTTGTCGTATAAAGCGCTGGTCTTTATCCTCGGCCTGTTCTCAATGGTGGTGTCAAACCTGGGTCTGAGCCATCTGATTCAGATTTCCATTCCGGTGCTGACGGCGATTTATCCGCCCTGCATCGTGCTGGTGGTGCTGAGCTTCACCCTGAACTGGTGGAACAAGAGCAGCCGTATTATCGCCCCGGCGATGCTGGTGAGTCTGTTGTTCGGCATTGTCGATGCCATCAAAACCACCAGTTTTAAAGACGCGCTGCCGTTGTTCAGTCAGCACCTGCCGCTGGCCGATCAGGGACTCTCCTGGTTGCCGCCGTCGCTGGTGATGCTGCTGATTGCCGCGGTGGTGGATCGCGTAAAAGGACGCGAACAAGTCGCCGTTCACCAGTAAGCGACATTGCTGTTAATTTCGACCACGGGCCTGCCCGTGGTTTTTTCATTTGCAAGGTACTGTAGTTATGCAAGAAACCAATAAGCTCAAACGCGGACTGAGCACGCGCCACATTCGTTTTATGGCACTGGGCTCGGCGATTGGCACCGGGTTGTTTTATGGCTCGGCAGATGCCATCAAAATGGCCGGTCCCAGTGTGCTGCTGGCGTACATCATTGGCGGGGCGGTCGCCTATATCATCATGCGTGCGTTGGGGGAGATGTCGGTCAATAACCCCCAGGCCAGCTCCTTCTCGCGTTATGCGCAGGATTATCTTGGCCCACTGGCGGGGTATATCACCGGCTGGACTTACTGCTTTGAAATTCTGATCGTCGCCATTGCCGATGTCACCGCGTTTGGTATCTACATGGGGGTATGGTTCCCCGAGGTGCCGCACTGGATTTGGGTGCTGAGCGTGGTGCTGATTATTGGTGCCATCAACCTGATGAGCGTGAAGGTGTTTGGTGAGGTGGAGTTCTGGTTCTCCTTCTTTAAAGTCGCCACCATCATCATCATGATCATTGCCGGTTTCGGCATGATTTTCTGGGGCATCGGCAATGGCGGTCAGCCAACCGGTATCCATAACCTGTGGACCAACGGCGGGTTCTTTGCCCACGGCGTGGTCGGTATGCTGCTCTCCTTGCAGATGGTGATGTTTGCTTACGGCGGCATCGAGATTATCGGCATCACCGCCGGTGAAGCCAAAGACCCGAGCAAATCTATCCCGCGTGCGATTAATTCCGTGCCGTGGCGTATCCTGGTGTTCTATGTCGGTACGCTGTTTGTGATTATGTCGATCTATCCGTGGAACCAGGTGGGTACAGCGGGCAGCCCCTTTGTCCTGACTTTCCAGCATCTCGGTATTGCCGCAGCGGCCTCGATCCTCAACTTTGTGGTGCTGACGGCGTCCTTGTCGGCGATCAACAGCGACGTGTTCGGTGTGGGACGTATGCTGCACGGAATGGCGCAGCAGGGACATGCACCGAAGATGTTTATGAAGGTGTCTGAGCGCGGTATTCCGTGGGTTACGGTACTGGTGATGATGGTGGCGATGCTGGTCGCGGTTTATCTTAACTACCTGATGCCGGAAAAAGTGTTCCTGGTGATTGCCTCCCTCGCCACCTTTGCCACCGTGTGGGTGTGGATCATGATTTTGCTGTCGCAGATTGCCTTCCGCCGCAAAATTGGTAAGCAGGAAGCCGGGAAGCTGCAATTTGCTCTGCCGGGTGGCAGCACCACGGCATGGGTTGGGGTGCTATTCCTGGCCTTCATTATCGCGTTGATCGGTTACTTCCCGGATACGCGCGTGTCGTTGTATGTCGGATTTGCGTGGATTGTGCTGTTGCTGCTGGCCTGGCCACTGGTGAAGCGTAACAAGTAAAGATCGCAAACATTTGTAGCGGCGCGATTTATCGCGCTGTTGTTTTTTTGTCCCCTGAAGGCATTGCGCGATAAATTGCGCCGCTACAATAACTTGCGAATAATTACCAGCTCTTGCCTAACGCTATCTCGCCACCATAAGGGCTAAGGTGGTTGTTGTCGTAATACAGTGGCAGACCACCGTTGGCGAACATGCAACCGTGGTCATTACAAAGCTTGTCACGCAAAGACAGCACCCGTACCCCTGACGCCTGATAACTTTGCAAGAGTTCATCCACAGCGGCTTCCGGGTACTGGAACAGTTTGGTGCGCGCGGTGGGTAAGGGCGGCGTATCCCAGCGGCCCAGCCAGTCACTCAACTCGCGGCGGATCGGGATATTGCGATTGTTGCTGTAACGCAACGGGTCGATATCCAGCGATGGAGCGTCTTCGATGATGGTGATTTTTTTCCCCGCCTTGCGCAGTGCAGCAATCACGTTATCCATGCCGAATTTCAGCGCTTCCAAATTGTCCTTCTCAGGGTTTGCCAGTTCACGGAAGCCTGCTCCGGGCAGGATACTCATGCCGGATGCCCAGAAGGCGCTGATCACCACTTCATCAATCTTGTCACTCAGCACCATCTTCAGTACCTCGCGATTAAAATCGACGCATTGTTGTGCGTGTGTCGGCACCTGGCTCACCACACGCGTTACGCCTACCAGAAACGGGCAGGAGGCTTTGGTGAGCTGGAATAAGGGCTTGTGCTGACGCAGAGCATACGCGGCCACCGTGGCGCGCAGCGCCGCAGCGTGGCTGTCGCCGATTAACGCGATACCGGGTTGGTCAGTAACCGGGTGGCACTGCGCATCGGACGACGGGAAATTGGCACCATAATCCAGCAGGCAGGGATTGCGCTGCGCTGAAATCTTCCAGGATTCGCCGTTGACCACTAACTCACTGACACGGTATTTCATCCCACCGGTTTGCCACACCACCAGCATGGCACCGGCAGCCACCAGCGACGAGGCGCAGTAAACCGGGATCACCAGGCGAGTACCACGCTGAGGATGACGGAAAGGTTGTTCGACAAAGCGCCATGACAGCCAGGCAATCAGTAAGGCAAGGGCGCTGATCATCAGACCCTGCCACGCGGTTAAGGGATGATCGCTAAAGATCCGCGCCAGACTGAGCAGTGGCCAGTGCCACAGGTACCAGGAGTAGGAGACGGTACCGATAAAGCGCATCACGCGGTTTTCCAGCAGCAACTGGTTCAGGCGACCACGCGCGCCAATCATCAGACAGCCTGCCGCGACCGGCAATATCGCCAGCCAGCCGGGGAATTCGTCATCGCGCGTCAGGACCGTGGCGCTGACAACGATCAACAGCCAGCCCAGCAGATTGCACAGGTTTGCGGCGCGTCCGTTGATGGGTTGTGGTTGCCACAACGCCAGCAGCACGCCAGCCCCCAATTCCCAGGCGCGGGTGGGGAGCAGGTAGAAGGCATGGGTGCTGTCAGTGGGTGTCAGCCACAGGCAGGCGGCCAGTGAAGCGATGCTGATGACTAAAATCACCCCAGCCATCGAGCGTTTGAAACGTGCCGCCAGCAGCAGGATAAAGGGGAGTACCACGTAGAACTGTTCTTCGATACCGAGCGACCAGGTCATCAGCAGCGGGTTTAAATCAGAATCGCTGCTGAAGTAGTCACCGCTTTTCATCAGCAGCATATTAGGCACGGAGATAAACACCGCCACGCTGTATTTTGCCAGTTGGCTGAATTCAAGTGGTGACAGCAGGATATAGCCGAGCAGCAGCAATATGGCCATCATAAAAAACAATGCAGGCGCGATACGACGAATACGCCGTAGATAAAATTGATAAAAGGAGAAGCGCCCAGCGGAGATTTCCCGACTGATAATGCCACCGATTAAAAAACCGGAAATAACAAAGAAAATATCAACACCGATAAAGCCACCCGGCAGAAAGCTGACACCGGAATGGAACAACACCACTGACAGAATGGCGACAGCGCGCAGGCCGTCAATATCCGCGCGATAACGGAAGCTGTCCGATTTGGTCATAATACCGCCCGTTGATTTTTTAATTACCTGACGCAGATGGCGCAAAAAAAAATAAATCGGCGACTCCTTGTCGCCGAAAAACAAGGGTAAAAAATAATGAATCAAGGGATGATTGACGTTGACAGGTTAACCCGAGGTTAAGGGAATACGAACGCCTGACGGGAAATATAGAAAATCCTCAGAAGAGGCTGACAAATAGCTAACGAAATCTTAATGGTTGTATTTTGTTCAGATAAGCCACAGGCACAGCGGCGCGCTTTATCGCGTGCCCGTTAGCTGACCACCAATCCGTGAAACACCGTGCGATAAATCGCGCCGCTACGGATAATTGACGGGAATAATGGCCTGTTTATCCAGCGCCTGGCGGAAGGTGTCCAGGGTGGATTGATAAGGACATAAGGTGCCGACTTCCGTCACTCTACAGTTTTTCTCATGCCACTCCTGACGCAGTAACGGATGAAGATCATCCACCGGCGTTAAATGTCGCAGGTCATCGAGGCTTTGTGCCTGGAAATAGATACGCACGAAACGTTGCCCGCTTTGTGTGTCGCGCCAGCGTTCAAACACCAGGCTGCTGCCGGGCGGGACATTGCCGCGTGAGTATCCCGGGAGCTGCCAACTGAAGTTCATCAGGGTGCGCACCCGTGCGATATTGGTATCGTGCGCCACCAGCAGTAACCAGCGGGTATCCGGTGAGCTATTGCCGTCGCGGTTGATGCCTTGTTCCAGCCCTTTTATCACCGCATCCAGCAAGATCGAGCCACGGCGTTGCGCCATGTAAGGGACATCGTTGCTGAGGTCATAGCTGGCGGTCAGAATCGGCAACAAGGCGCTGATCTGAGCGGAAGAGGTGATATTGCCCCAGGCCAGTTGGTTTAACGGCAGGTTTTCGCTCCAGCCGAGGCGCAGCGTTTCGACCATGCTGGCCAGCACGCTCAGCCCTTGTACCCAGGTATGGCCTGATTTGGTTTCTTTTAATTGCCACGGACGGGTGAATGCCGTGCAGTCGCTACCGGGGGCGCATACTGCCTGCCTGAGTTGTTGGATGGCGGGCTGGAGTTGCTGTTGCAGCGCGGCTAAATCACCGGCTTTGGCGACCAGTGCGGCGCGTTCTTTGGTCGGGTCAAGCTGGGCAAATGGCTCCTTTTCGCTCTGGAACAGCGGATCGATATCGCCATCCACATGATGAATTGCCACGCCACAGCCAGGAAAGGCACCATCCACCAACGCTTCAGCGGTGGCGCGCGTGCGTTGCAACGGACTGGCGCGTACGTAAATATCCGCACCAGTCGGGCATCCACGGGTGAGCAAGCCCAGTTGACGGTAATGCTCACCTTCCCAACGACCTTTGTTAACCACCGCGGCGTAGCCGTGACCGGTCAGCTCACCATCGTGGGTGGTCCATTGCGTCCAGGGGCGTTGTGTGGCGGCTTCGATCTCTTTACGGTTACCTGGGGTCGGTGGCCGCACGCCGTGACGGCTGATTTCGACCACCTTTTCCAGTTGATAGTGTTCCGCCGCCTGGCTATTGCCGAGCAACAACCACAGAAAACTTGCCAGCAGCAGGCGTACTGACAGAGAGCATCGAACGGACATCCGCGCATCCTTTTATTACAAGGGGAAAGAGGCAGGCAGCATCGCTTTTAATTGTGGATAAAGCGTCGCATTGGCGAGCAGTACCGGATTACCGTTCTTCAGCCCGTCATTGTGCAGATAATCATTGGTGACGCCACCCGCTTCACGCATCAGCACGATGCCGGGCAGGCCATCCCACGGATTCATATGCGCTTCGTAATAGCCAATCAAACGCCCGGCGGCAGCCCAGGCGCTCATCAATGCGCCCGAACCGGTGCGTATAAACATGCCACCCTGGTGCAGCAGTGCGGAGATAAAGCTGGTAAGCGGTTCAGCGGGCTGGCTGTTAGAACTGCTGATGCCCAGTACGCCCTGATTAAGCTGTTGAGCGCTGTGGGCCTGAATCCGTTTGTCGTTAACCCAGGCACCTTTGCCACGGCAGGCGTGGAACAGCTCGTGATGATTGGGATCGCACACCACGCCAATTACCGCCTCATCTTTACACACGATAGCCAGCGATACGCACCAGTTATGCAGACCGTTAATGAAGCTGCTGGTGCCGTCAATCGGATCAACCACCCAGACAAAACGGGCACCCTGGGTGTCGCCGCCACTCTCCTCACCCAACACCGCATCATCCGGAAAACGCTCGGTGATCATGTATTTAATCAGTTGTTCGACATTACGATCAGCTTCGCTGACCACATCCTGTGGGTCCTTCTTGTGCTCGACCACCAGTTGCTGACGTTGCTGATACCAGGAGAAGGCGCGACTGGCAGCGGCGGTGGCGACATCACGAGCAAAGTGGTAACGCGCGTCAAGTTCAGTAAGTGATGCTGATGACATCTTTCCCTCTTATGATTTATACCCTTCGTGTTTCAAGCCCCATTCAGGGGATAGGGAAGGGTGACAGGCGAAATGACTGTGTGATCCAGGTAACGAAAGATAAGAAAGGCTTCATTAAGCCGCAGATGTTTGCGGCTGGCAAGAGGGGAGAGGATTCAGAATATGTTACAGCTGCTGCGTACGTGCCAGTTCCATCAGTCGCGGATAAAGCTGGAAGAATTGTTGCTCCAGTGCGGCATAATTTTCGACGAAATCCTGATACGAATCGCGTAACGCGGCGAGACGTGGACGACGCATCGCCATGCCATTCAGCACGCGCGCCAGACGGGTGGGTTCAGCGTAATGTTCCAGCCAGCGCTCGCGCCACATTATCGCGTTCAGCTCGACAAAGCCTTCCGGTGTACCTGACAACTGCGGCGTAATTTCCCGTTCTGCTGCGGCGGAAAAAGCGGCCAGTGACTGGATGGGATGGAACTGATCCCAGTGCCGTGCAAGGAAATGGTCCCAGATGACATCCAGGGTGATCGGTGCCACGCGGCGGGTTTCGGCGCGGAACCATTGCCGCGCTTCGCGTACTTCCGGCAGGCTATCGGTCAGGCTATCGAGACGTCGATGCAGCATAATGCCGTCGGCAATCGGAGTTGACCATTGCTGATGGGGATTACCGCGTACAAAGTCGGCCATTAAGTTGCCAAGCAGTGAGCTGTCAGCCAACTGGGCCAGATGGAGGTGAGCGAGAAAGTTCATGCCGCATTATAGGCAGAATCAACGAGGCACAGCCAGTTGTTCAGAATTGGTCGCTTTTCCGCTAAACTATGCCGCCTGTTTTTAGTCCTGAAGAAGTTGAGCATGCGTGTAGCGGATTTTTCTTTTGAATTGCCGGAATCTTTGATCGCCCATTACCCCCAGGCGCAGCGAAGCGGTTGCCGTCTGTTGTCGCTGGATGGCCCAAGCGGTGCGCTGAGTCACGGCGTGTTTACCGATGTGCTGGAGAAGCTCAATCCGGGCGACCTGCTGGTATTCAATAATACCCGCGTTATCCCGGCGCGCGTTTATGGTCGTAAAGCCAGCGGCGGTAAAATCGAGATGCTGGTGGAGCGCATGCTGGACGACAAACGTGTGCTGGCGCATGTTCGGGCGTCAAAAGCACCGAAGCCGGGTGCAGAATTGCTGCTGGGCGATGACGAAAGTGTCAAAGCGACGATGGTGGCGCGTCACGATACGTTGTTTGAAATTGCGTTCGAAGATGACCGTGCGGTGCTGGATATTCTTAACAGCGTCGGCCATATGCCATTGCCGCCGTACATCGACCGCCCGGATGAAGAAGCTGACCGTGAGTTGTACCAGACGGTGTACAGCGCCCGCCCCGGCGCGGTTGCTGCGCCGACGGCCGGTTTGCACTTCGACGATCCGCTGTTGCAGGCGTTAAAGGCGAAAGGCGTCGAGATGGCCTTTGTCACGCTGCACGTAGGGGCCGGGACCTTCCAGCCGGTGCGTGTGGAGAGTATTGAAGATCACACCATGCACTCCGAGTACGCCGAAGTGCCGCAAGAGGTGGTGGATGCGGTGCTGGCCTGTAAAGCACGCGGCAATAAAGTGGTGGCGGTAGGGACGACCTCGGTACGCTCGCTGGAGAGCGCCGCGCAGGCAAGTAAAGACGCGCTGATTGCACCGTTCTTCGATGATACCCAGATTTTTATCTATCCCGGCTATCAGTATCAGGTGATCGATGCGTTGATCACCAATTTCCACCTGCCGGAATCGACCCTGATTATGCTGGTGTCGGCGTTTGCCGGTTATCAGCACACCATGGCGGCCTATCAGGCGGCGGTGGCTGAGCAGTACCGTTTCTTTAGCTACGGGGATGCCATGTTCATTACCCGTAATGTGAATGCACCTGACGAGAGCGTTGGGTCTTAAACGTCAGACTGTTTCTCTGATGAGGTCAATGTGAAATTTGAGTTAGACACAACTGACGGGCGCGCGCGCCGTGGCCGTCTGATTTTTGATCGCGGCGTGGTGGAAACCCCCGCATTTATGCCTGTGGGCACTTACGGCACCGTCAAAGGCATGACGCCGGAAGAAGTGCAGGATACCGGTGCACAAATCATCCTCGGCAACACTTTCCATCTGTGGCTGCGTCCGGGCCAGGAGATCATGAAGTTGCATGGCGATCTGCATGATTTCATGCAGTGGAAAGGACCAATCCTGACCGATTCGGGAGGTTTCCAGGTGTTTAGCCTCGGTGATATCCGTAAGATCACCGAATCGGGTGTGCATTTCCGTAACCCGATCAATGGCGATCCGATTTTCCTCGATCCGGAAAAATCGATGGAAATTCAGTTCGATCTTGGCTCCGACATCGTGATGATTTTCGACGAATGTACGCCTTATCCGGCGGACTGGGACTACGCGAAGCGTTCAATGGAAATGTCGTTGCGCTGGGCGAAACGTAGCCGTGACCGTTTTGATTCACTCGGTAACAAAAATGCGCTGTTTGGCATCATTCAGGGCAGTGTTTACGAAGATTTACGTGATGTCTCCGTGAAAGGTCTGGTAGAGATTGGCTTTGATGGGTACGCTGTGGGCGGCCTGGCGGTGGGTGAACCGAAAGAGGACATGCACCGCATCCTGGAGCACGTCTGTCCGCAAATTCCGCACGACAAACCGCGTTATTTGATGGGCGTTGGCAAGCCGGAAGATCTGGTGGAAGGCGTTCGTCGCGGTATCGATATGTTTGACTGCGTTATGCCGACGCGTAACGCGCGTAACGGTCACCTGTTTGTCACCGATGGTGTGGTGAAAATCCGTAATGCGAAGCATAAAGATGACACCTCGCCACTGGATGCAGAGTGTGATTGTTACACCTGTCGCAATTACAGCCGTGCCTACTTGCATCATCTCGACCGCTGTAACGAAATACTGGGCGCGCGTCTCAATACCATCCACAATCTGCGCTATTACCAGCGTCTGATGGCGGGTTTACGCCAGGCCATCGAAGAGGGTAAATTAGAGCACTTTGTTAGCGAGTTCTACCAACGGACGGGCAAAGCGGTTCCGCCGTTAAACGTCTGATAATTCATCAATGAGGGAAATTTAATGAGCTTTTTCATTTCTGACGCTGTGGCTGCAGCAGGCGCACCGTCGCAGGGAAGTCCTTATTCTCTGGTGATCATGCTGGTGGTCTTTGGTCTGATCTTTTACTTCATGATTCTGCGTCCGCAGCAGAAGCGTTCCAAAGAGCACAAGAAGTTGATGGATTCCATCTCCAAAGGAGATGAAGTGCTGACCAATGGTGGTCTGGTAGGTCGCGTGACTAAAGTTGCTGAAACCGGCTACATCGCTATCGCCCTGAACGACACCACTGAAGTAGTGATTAAACGTGATTTCGTGGCTGCCGTTCTGCCGAAAGGCACCATGAAGGCGCTGTAATTTTTTCTTCCCGAAGGAAACTGCCGTGTTAAACCGTTATCCTTTGTGGAAGTACATCATGCTGGTCGTCGTGATTCTCGTCGGCCTGCTCTATGCGCTTCCCAACCTTTATGGTGAGGATCCGGCCGTTCAAATCACTGGTGCGCGCGGTGGCGCCGCCAGTGAGCAAACGTTGGATCAGATCCAGTCTGTTTTACAAAAAGATAATATCCAGAGCAAATCCCTCGTTCTGGAAAATGGCGCGATTCTTGCGCGCTTTGCGAACACGGATGTGCAGCTGCGCGCCCGTGAAGCGATTACGAATGTCCTTGGCGAGAACTACGTTGTAGCACTTAACCTGGCACCGGCTACGCCGCGCTGGTTGAGCATGCTGGCCGCAGAACCGATGAAGCTCGGCCTTGACCTGCGTGGCGGTGTTCACTTCCTGATGGAAGTTGACATGGATACCGCGCTGAGCAAATTGCAGGAACAGAATGCAGATGGTCTGCGCAGCGACCTGCGCGACAAAGGCATTCCCTACGTTAACGTGAATAAAATCGCTAACTATGGCGTGGAAATCCGTTTCCGTGACGGCACCAGCCGTGATGCGGCCATCAGCTATCTGTCTCCACGTCATCAGGATCTGGTGATCTCCAGCCAGGGCAGCGATACCCTGCGCGCGGTGATGACCGATGCACGCCTGAGTGAAGCACGCGAATATGCGGTGCAGCAGAACATCAATATCCTGCGTAACCGTGTTAACCAGCTTGGCGTCGCTGAACCGCTGGTACAGCGTCAGGGTTCTGACCGCATCGTGGTTGAACTGCCAGGTATTCAGGATACTGCTCGCGCCAAAGAGATTCTGGGTGCTACGGCAACCCTCGAATTCCGTCTGGTGAACACCACGGTTGATCCAAGTGCGGCGGCCAGTGGTCGTGTGCCGGGTGATTCTGAAGTGAAAATGACGCGTGAAGGCCAGCCAGTGGTGCTGTACAAGCGCGTGATTCTGACCGGTGACCATATCACTGATTCCACGTCCAGCATGGATGAGTACAACCAGCCGCAGGTGAACATTTCACTGGATGGCGCGGGCGGTAACATCATGTCTAACTTCACCAAGGACAATATCGGTAAACCGATGGCGACCCTGTTTGTGGAGTACAAGGACAGCGGCAAGAAAGATGCCAATGGCCGTGCGATTCTGGTGAAACAGGAAGAAGTGATTAACGTGGCGAACATTCAGTCGCGCCTCGGCAACAGCTTCCGTATCACCGGTATCAGCAACCCGAACGAAGCCCGTCAGCTGTCGCTGCTGCTGCGTGCCGGTGCGTTGATTGCGCCAATTCAGATTGTGGAAGAGCGTACCATCGGCCCAACTATGGGTCAGCAGAACATCACGCAGGGTCTCGAAGCCTGTCTGTGGGGTCTGATCGCTTCCATTATCTTTATGGTGGTGTTCTATAAGAAATTTGGTCTGATCGCGACCAGCGCACTGCTGTGCAACCTGGTGTTGATCGTCGGCATCATGTCACTGCTGCCAGGTGCGACACTCACCATGCCGGGTATTGCCGGTATCGTGTTGACGCTGGCGGTGGCGGTGGATGCGAACGTACTGATTAACGAACGTATTAAAGAAGAGTTGCGCAACGGTCGTTCCGTGCAGCAGGCGATTCATGAAGGCTACAAAGGTGCCTTCTCCAGTATCGTCGACGCTAACGTTACGACGCTGATTAAAGTCATCATTCTTTATGCGGTCGGTACCGGTTCAATCAAAGGTTTTGCGATTACCACCGCTATCGGTATCGCGACCTCCATGTTTACCGCTATCGTCGGCACCCGTGCCATCGTTAACCTGGTGTACGGCGGCAAACGCATCAACAAGCTGTCTATCTAAGGAGTGCGTTGTGGCACAGGAATACAATATTGAGCAGCTGAACCACGGGCGTAAAGTCATTGACTTTATGCGCTGGGACACGCTTGCCTTTATCATCTCCGCCTTGCTGATTGTGGCGTCTGTCGCCATCGTTGGTGTGCGTGGCTTCAACTGGGGCCTCGACTTCACCGGCGGAACGGTGATTGAGATCAACCTGGAAAAACCGGCCGATCTGGATACCCTGCGCGTTGCGCTGGTGAAAGCGGGTTTTGATGAGCCGTTGGTACAGAACTTTGGCAGCAGCCGTGACGTGATGGTGCGTATGGCTCCGGTGCAAGGTCCGGCAGGCCAGGAACTGGGCAACAAAGTGGTGTCGGTGATTAACGAAACCGCGCAGCAGAATGCCACCGTGAAGCGTATCGAGTTCGTGGGTCCGAGCGTGGGCAGCGATCTGGCGCAGGCGGGGGCGATGGCGCTGTTGTCGGCGTTGATCGCGATTCTGATCTACATCGGTTTCCGCTTTGAGTGGCGTCTGGCACTGGGTACCGTACTGGCGCTGGCCCATGACGTGATCATCACCTGCGGCATCCTGGCGTTGACCCACATCGAAATCGATCTGACCATCGTGGCATCCCTGATGTCGGTGATTGGTTACTCGCTTAACGATAAGATCGTGGTTTCCGACCGTATTCGTGAGAATTTCCGCAAGATCCGTCGCGGTTCTTCATACGATATCACCAACGTGTCGTTGACCCAGACGTTGAGCCGTACCCTGATCACCTCGCTGACAACGCTGGCGATGATCCTGATTCTGTTCATCTTTGGTGGTGCGCTGCTGAAAGGCTTCTCGCTGACCATGCTGATTGGTGTGACCATTGGTACCATCTCATCAATCTATGTCTCTTCGGCTCTGGCGCTGAAGCTGGGCATGAAGCGTGAACATATGCTGGTGCAGAAAGTGGAGAAAGAGGGCGCTGATCAGCCTTCAATCATGCCGTAACTGCTGACCAGAAAGGTCAAGGGCTGCCAGATGGCAGCCCTTTTTTTTGCCGTAAACCGCGCGATAAATCGCGCCGCTACAGAAACTGCGCATCACGGCGTGGTTGCGCCGGTCACATCATGCACACGAACATAGCCAAGTTGATCCGGTGAAAGGCCGCTCAGGCGCAGTGGTACCACCACGGAGCTGCGTGGCGTCAGACTGCCGGGCGCAGTGATGGTCTGGCTGAGACTGCCGGCATTTAACGGTTTACCGCTGGCCGGGTCCATTTCTCCCCAGACGACAGTCGCACTCAGCGCCGGAACCGGTTTGCCATCGGTCGAGCGGATCGTCAGATTGGCGTGACTGCCAGTCGCTTCACCTTCGACCTGGCTCAGCGACAGGCGTAATTTACCCAGTTGGGTTTGCAGTTCCACCGGCGTATTGGACTGAGGTAACAGCCAGGCACCCTGATTGGATTGGCTGTTTAGCTGGCCCTGAATTTCCAGTGCTGCGGCCTGATTCGTTAACTGGCGCATTTGCTGATTCAGCTGCCCCACTTCCTGATGTAACTGAGTAACCTGTTTGGTGCCGGGTGTTGAGCTGCAACCGCTAAGTACCAGCAAAGAAAGCGCTGCTGGCGCCCATAACATCCTGATCGTCATGCAATGTCCTTTCCATTGTGGGGGAGGGCTAATGTTGCGCGATAAATCGCGCCGCGACAACCCGTGAACTGTATCGTCGCGGTGTGATTTATCACGCTGTTTTAACCATTGCCGCCCTTTTCATCTCAACACATTTTGTTGAAACCGAGATCGCGCTACACTGTGTGGCCCAAATTCTCGCGACAGGAAACGTCATGCATTGCCCATTCTGCTCCGCTGTGGACACCAAAGTGATAGATTCGCGCCTGGTCAGTGAAGGCTCTTCGGTGCGTCGCCGTCGCCAGTGTCTGGTGTGTCATGAGCGTTTTACCACCTTTGAAGTGGCTGAACTGGTGATGCCGCGCGTGGTGAAAAGCAACGATGTGCGTGAACCCTTTAACGAAGATAAACTCAGCAGCGGCATGATGAAGGCACTGGAGAAGCGTCCGGTGAGTGCCGATGCGGTGGAGAGCGCCGTCAACCATATCAAAACGCAACTTCGTGCCACCGGCGAGCGCGAAATCCCCAGCAAGCTGATTGGCAATCTGGTGATGGACGAGCTAAAGAAACTCGACAAAGTGGCCTACATTCGCTTCGCGTCGGTTTATCGCAGTTTTGAAGATATTCGTGATTTTGGCGAAGAGATCGCCCGCTTGCAGGATTAATCCATGATCGACGAACGCTATATGGCGCGCGCGCTGGAACTGGCGCGTCGCGGATGTTTTACCACCACGCCAAACCCGAATGTTGGCTGTGTGATTGTGCGGGACGGCGAAATCGTCGGCGAAGGCTGGCATCATCGCGCGGGCGAACCGCATGCGGAAGTGCATGCGCTGCGCATGGCGGGAGAGAAAGCCAGGGGCGCAACCGCCTATGTCACGCTTGAACCCTGTAGCCATCATGGTCGCACGCCACCCTGCTGCGATGCGTTGATCGCCGCTGGCGTCAGCCGGGTGGTCGCGGCGATGCAAGACCCCAATCCGCAGGTCGCCGGTCGTGGCCTGTATCGTCTGCAACAGGCGGGTATTGCGGTGAGCCACGGTTTGATGATGAATGAGGCTGAGGCGATCAATCGCAGTTTCCTGAAACGGATGCGTACCGGTTTCCCGTGGATCCAACTTAAATTGGGCGCGTCACTCGATGGCCGTACCGCTATGGCGAGTGGCGAAAGCCAGTGGATCACCTCGGCAGCCGCAAGGCGCGATGTGCAACGTTTTCGTGCCCAGAGTTCGGCTATTCTTACCACCAGTGCCACGGTGCTGGCGGATAACCCTGCGCTGACGGTGCGCTGGAGTGAACTGAATGATGAGGTTCGCCAGCAACTGGACGAGCAGCAACTGCGTCAGCCAGTGCGGGTGGTGATTGACAGCCAGCAGCGCGTGACTCCGCAGCATCGTTTGGTCAACCAGGCGGGCGAAACCTGGCTGATGCGCAGTGAAGCCGATCAACAAGCCTGGCCGGAGACGGTGTCGCAGATTGTGGTGCCGCAGCGTGAGAGCCAACTGGACCTGGTGGCGATGATGATGTTGCTCGGTCAGCGGCAAATTAACAGCGTGTGGGTCGAAGCGGGTGCATCGCTTGCCGGTGCGCTGTTGCAGGCGGGACTGGTGGATGAGCTGATTGTCTACATGGCACCGAAACTGCTGGGTAATGCCGCTCGTGGCTTGTGTGAATTACCGGGGCTGGAACATCTGGCCGATGCGCCAGCCCTGAATTTTAGTGACGTGCGCCTGGTGGGCGAAGACTTGCGTCTGACGCTCACCCCGCGCTGAAAAGCCTGAGCGCGTCGTCAAAGAGTATGATAGAATCCGCCCCCTTCTGCGGGGCTACAATACAACACCCAAAGGATATGTATGAAAGTTATCGAAGCTCCTGTTGCCACGCCTGATGCTAACATCGCCATCGTAATTGCGCGTTTTAACAACTTCATTAATGACAGCCTGCTGGACGGTGCGGTTGATGCGCTGAAGCGTATTGGTCAGGTGAAAGACGAAAACATCACCATCGTCTGGGTACCAGGTGCCTATGAACTGCCGCTGGCGGCGCGTGCGCTGGCAAAATCCGGTAAACATGACGCCATCGTGGCGCTGGGTACCGTGATCCGTGGCGGCACGGCGCACTTCGAATATGTGGCCGGTGAAGCCAGCTCAGGTATTGCCAACGTGGCAATGACCAGCGATATCCCGGTGACTTTCGGCGTGCTGACCACTGAAAACATCGAGCAGGCGATTGAACGCGCCGGCACGAAAGCGGGTAACAAGGGTGCCGAAGCGGCCCTGACTGCCCTCGAAATGATTAACGTATTGAAAGCCATCAAAGCCTGATTTTTGTAAGGGGAATTTTGTGAAACCTGCTGCTCGTCGTCGCGCCCGTGAGTGCGCTGTCCAGGCGCTTTACTCCTGGCAGTTGTCCAACAACGACATTGCCGATGTGGAATACCAGTTTCTGGCGGAACAAGACGTCAAAGACGTCGATATCAGTTACTTCCGCGAACTGCTGGCCGGTGTGGCGACCAACAGCGCATACCTGGATGGTCTGATGAAACCTTACCTGTCGCGTCAGCTGGAAGAGCTGGGCCAGGTAGAAAAAGCCATCCTGCGTATTTCGCTGTATGAGCTGAGCAAACGTGATGATGTGCCCTATAAAGTGGCGATCAACGAAGGTATCGAGCTGGCTAAAGTATTTGGTGCAGAAGACAGCCACAAATTTGTCAACGGCGTGCTGGATAAAGCCGCTCCACAAATTCGCCCCAACAGAAAATAGTGCAAAAGGCCGGTCATCCGGCCTTTTTTCATTGAGACCTGACTATGCCCTGTGGTGAATTCGAACTGATCGCACGTTATTTTAACCGCGTCACCAGCTCCCGCCGCGATGTCGAGAAGGGAATTGGTGACGACTGCGCATTGCTTAACGTGCCAGAAAAACAGACGCTGGCTATCAGCACCGATACGCTGGTAGAAGGCGTGCATTTCCTGCGTGATATCCATCCAGCCGATCTCGGTTATAAAGCAGTTGCCGTCAACCTGAGCGATCTGGCTGCTATGGGCGCCGATCCGGCATGGCTAACGCTGGCGCTGACGCTGCCGGAAGTGAACGAGAGCTGGCTGGCGGCCTTCAGTGACAGCCTGTTTGAGCTGCTGGATTACTACGATATGCAGCTGATTGGCGGCGATACTACGCGCGGCCCACTGAGCATGACGTTGGGCATCCACGGTTTAGTTCCGGTAGGGCGTGCACTAAAACGCTCCGGTGCGAAGCCGGGTGACTGGATTTTCGTCACCGGCACGCTGGGTGACAGTGCTGCCGGTCTGGCGTTGTTGCAGCATCGTTACCGCCTGTCGGACCCGGCGGTGCACGAAACGCTGATCAAACGTCATTTACGCCCGATGCCGCGTGTCTTGCAGGGGCAGGCGCTGCGTAGCCTGGCCACGTCAGCGATCGATGTGTCGGATGGATTGCTCTCCGACCTCGGCCATATTTTGCAGGCCAGCCGTGTCGGCGCGCGCTTGAATGTCGATGCACTGCCGCTGTCGGCAGCACTGCGCGACCATTTCGACGCAGACCAGGTGCAACGCTGGGCGCTGGCAGGAGGGGAAGACTACGAGCTGTGCTTCACGGTGCCGGAAGTGAACCGTGGTGCGCTGGACGTGGCGCTCGGTCATCTCGGCGTGCCTTATACCTGCATTGGTCAGATAGCACCGGAAGCCGATGGACTCACGTTGCTGGAAAATGGCAAGCCGCTGAGCTTCAATCACAAAGGATTTGATCACTTTGACGTTAAATAAAGATGTGGCAAAGAGCCGCCTGCGTATGTCCAATCCGTGGCATCTGCTGGCGACCGGCTTTGGCAGTGGATTAAGTCCGATCGTACCGGGTACTGCGGGATCGCTGGCGGCGATCCCGTTCTGGTGGTTGATGACCTTTTTGCCATTGCAGATCTATTCGCTGGTGGTGCTGATCGGTATCAGCGTCGGCGTCTATCTGTGCCATCGCACGGCCAAAGACATGGGTGTCCACGATCACGGCAGCATTGTCTGGGACGAGTTTATCGGTATGTGGATCACCCTGATGGCGATTCCGCTGATGAGCTGGAAATGGGTCCTGGCGGGCTTTGTCATTTTCCGCATTTTTGATATGTGGAAACCCTGGCCGATCCGCTGGTTCGATCAGAACGTGCATGGCGGCATGGGGATTATGGTCGACGATATTATCGCCGGGGTGATCTCTGCGGTGATTTTGTATGTGTTAGGGCATGTGATGCTTTGATTTCTTAACGGCGCGATTTATCGCGCCGTTACGTCTTATTCGAACCCTACCGCCGGATGCGGTTGATACACCGTCTCCAGCTCGGCAATATCCGTTGTACTCAACTCCACGTCCACCGCTTTGACCAGCTCAGCAAACTGCTCTGCGCGTGATGCCCCGATAATGGGTGCCGTCACCACCGGCTTATGCAGCAACCAGGCCAGCGCAATCTGCGCACGCGTGACGCCTTTATCCGCTGCCAGGGTGGCGATACGTTGCGCGATAGCGGCATCGTTCTCTTCGGTGTCGCGGTAAAGTTTAGCCATCACCTCATCTGACACGGAGCGGGCGGTGGTTTCACCCCACGGGCGCGTCAGCTTACCGCGAGCCAATGGACTCCAGGGCAGGACGGCGATGCCTTCGCGCAGACACAGCGGATGCATGGCGTTCTCCTCTTCCCGTTGAATCAGGTTGTACTGATCCTGCATGCTGACAAAGCGCGCCCATCCTTCACGAGTCTGGAGCTGAAGCGCCTGCTCAAATTGCGCCGCATGCATTGAGGATGCGCCGATATAACGCGCTTTACCGGCCTGCACCACGTCGTGCAGCGCCTCCAGCGTCTCCTCAATTGGCGTGTCGTAATCCCAGCGGTGAATCTGGAGCAAGTCAACATGATCCATGCCCAGCCGTGTCAGGCTGTCATCAATTGATTGCAGGATATTGTTGCGCGACAGCCCCTGGGTCAGATTACTTAATGGGAAATAGACCTTGGTGGCGACCACGACTTCGTCGCGGCGGGCAAAATCTTTCAGGGCGCGCCCGACAATCTCTTCGCTGCTGCCGTCGGAATAGGAGTTGGCGGTATCAAAAAAGTTGATGCCTGCTTCCAGCGCTTGCTTGATTAACGGGCGACTGCTCTCTTCCGGTAACGTCCAGGCGTGATTGCCGCGCAGTGGATCGCCATAGGTCATACAGCCCAGGCAGAGACGGGAAACCTGTAATTCAGTCTTACCTAAAGGAATTTTTTTCATTGGGACGTCTGCTCTCGCATCAGGGAAATCCCTTAAGCATAGCAGCAGGCTCGCTCGCCGGGCGGCGAGCGAGCAGGGGATTACTGGGCCAGCCAGCGGGTGATTTGTTGCTGAATACCGGCGGCATCCAGTTGGTAGTCATGGCGCACTTCTTCCTGGGTACCCTGCGGGATGAACTCATCAGGCAGACCGAGGTTCAGCACCGGAATACGCAGGCGTTTTGCCATCACAAATTCGTTCACGCCGCTACCCGCGCCGCCCATGATAGCCCCTTCTTCCAGGGTGATCAGGGCGTCGTGGCTGCCCGCCAGTTCCGTAATCAACGCCTCATCCAGCGGTTTGACAAAACGCATATCCACCAGGGTGGCATTCAACGCTTCGGCGGCCGCAGTGGCTTCCGGCAGCAAGGTGCCGAAGTTGAGAATCGCCAGCTTCTCGCCCTGACGTTTTACCACGCCTTTGCCCAACGGCAGGCTCGCCAGGGGTTCCAGCGCTGCCCCGGTACCGGTACCGCGCGGGTAACGCACTGCACTTGGGCCATCCTGATAGTGGTAACCGGTGTACAACATCAGGCGGCATTCGTTCTCGTCGCTTGGCGTCATGATCACCATGCCAGGGATACAGCGCAGATAAGCCAGATCGAACGCACCCTGATGGGTTTGTCCGTCGGCACCAACAATGCCGCCACGATCGATAGCAAACAACACCGGCAGCTTCTGGATCGCCACATCGTGGATCACCTGATCGTATGCGCGTTGCAGGAAGGTGGAGTAGATCGCCACAATCGGTTTGTAGCCGCCAATCGCCATCCCTGCCGCGAAGGTCACCGCGTGCTGTTCAGCGATCGCCACGTCGAAATATTGCTGCGGATAGTCACGGGAAAAACTCACCATGCCGGATCCTTCACGCATCGCCGGAGTGATGGCCATCAGGCGTGCGTCATCAGCCGCGATTTCGCTCAACCAGTTACCAAATACTTTGGAGTAGCTCGGCAGACCACCTGCGCTTTTCGGCAGCGAACCGCTGGCCGGATCGAATTTCGGTACGGCATGCCAGGTGATGGGATCTTCTTCCGCCGGCGCATAGCCTTTGCCTTTTTTGGTCATGATATGCAGGAACTGCGGGCCTCTCAGGCTACGCATGTTCTTCAGCGTACTGACCAACGCGAGGACATCGTGACCATCCACCGGGCCGATGTAGTTAAAACCGAGTTCTTCAAACAGCGTACCCGGTACCACCATGCCTTTCAGATGTTCTTCAGTGCGTTTGACCAGCTCTTTGATCGGCGGCAGGTTGTCCAGCACCCGTTTGCCGCCTTCGCGCAGGCGTGAATAGGTTTTACCGGAGAGGATCTGCGCCAGACGATTGTTCAGCGCACCCACGTTCTCGGAGATCGACATCTCGTTGTCGTTGAGGATCACCAGCATGTCCGGTTTGATATCGCCCGCGTGGTTCATGGCTTCAAATGCCATGCCCGCCGTGATGGCACCATCACCAATGATGGCCGCAGTACGACGCCCTTTACCTTCACGCTCGGCGGCGACGGCCATACCGAGGGCGGCGCTGATGGAGGTTGACGAGTGACCGACGCTCAGTACGTCGTATTCGCTCTCTTCACGCCACGGGAAGGGGTGCAGACCATTTTTCTGACGGATGGTGCCGATGCGATCGCGGCGACCGGTCAGAATTTTATGCGGGTAAGCCTGATGGCCAACGTCCCACACCAGATGGTCAAACGGGGTGTTGTAAACATAATGCAGCGCCACTGTTAGCTCGACGACGCCCAGACCCGAAGCGAAGTGACCACTGGAGCGGCTGACGCTGTCCAGCAGATACTGACGCAGCTCGTCACAGAGTGCCGGAAGCTTCTCTTTTGGCAGTAAACGTAATTCCTGTACCGTGCTTGCCAGCGCCAGTGTCGGGTATTTTGCAATATCAAAACTCATCAGAGACTCATTATGAAAGTTATTTATCGCGTTCAATTATGAAGCTAGCCAACGCTTGTAATGCTGTGGTGTTAAAGGATTGCGCGGCCAGAATATCCAACGCGCCCAGTGCCTCCTGATAGAGATCCCAGGCTTTTTGACGGGCATTATCCAGCCCCATCAGCGCCGGATATGTGCTTTTGCCCAGTGCCTGATCGGCCCCCTGGGTTTTGCCCAATATCGCGGTGTCGCCGACCACATCCAGGATGTCATCCTGCACCTGAAACGCCAAACCAATGGCATTGGCATAGACATCCAGAACGGGCAGGGCGGCACGGCCTTGTTCACCCGCCGCCAACGCACCAAGTCGTACGGCAACGCGGATCAATGCACCGGTTTTATGACGGTGAATCTGTTCCAGTTGCGCCAGGTCGATGCTTTTACCCTCGGCGGCGAGGTCCAGTGCCTGGCCGCCGCACATACCTGCGACACCACTGGCCTGCGCCAGTTCGGAGATCATGGTAATACGGGCTTCTGCACTTACGCCAGGCATCGGCTGGTCGGCCAAAATAGAAAACGCCAGCGTTTGCAGGGCATCGCCTGCGAGAATCGCCGTGTCTTCACCATATTTGATATGGCAGGTTGGCTGCCCACGACGCAATGCATCGTCGTCCATCGCAGGCAGATCGTCATGAATCAAAGAGTACGCGTGGATACATTCTACCGCCGCAGCGGGCGCATCCAGGCTGGCCGGATCGGCCTTTAACATTTCACCCGTAGCGTAAACCAGAAAAGGGCGCAGACGCTTACCGCCTAATAGTGCCCCATATTGCATGGCATTCACCAGAGGAGAACTCTGAAAAGGAAGTGGATCTAACAAGCGCGTCAGCGCGAGGTTTACCCTTTCGTGATAGGCGCTTAGCAGTTTGGCGAAATCCATCAATTATCTTCCGGCGTAAAAGGGGTGAGCGCGGCGTCTTTATCATCGCTCAGCAAAATCTGCACGCGCTGTTCCGCCTGTTGCAGGGTTTGCTGGCCGCTACGTGCCAACTGAACACCGCGTTCAAATTCTTTTAGCGCCTCTTCCAGCGGCAGCTCACCACTTTCCAGGCGGCTGACGATCTGTTCCAGTTGCTGTAGAGCGCTTTCAAAACTGGCGGGCGCTTCGGCTTTTTTCGGCATAATCAGTGTCGACTCACAGGTTGGGACATCATCTTGCAGTCGGTCATGGTATCTGACGAGGATTAATTAGCAAAATAATGAATGTGACTGCGGTTGCAGAAGAAGTCACCAGACAAAGGTGATATACTCTCGCGCCTCGGATGCGGACGCTCCTGCTTAGCCCGCAATTATATGATTTTACCAGCTAAGTGCCGATGCTTTTAGCACTTATTTGCCCAACGAAGCTGTGTCGCCATGAAGTTTATTATCAAGCTCTTCCCCGAAATCACCATCAAGAGTCAGTCGGTGCGACTGCGCTTTATCAAGATTCTGACCGGAAACATTCGTAACATTCTGCGCACTCTGGATGATGAGATCGCGGTTGTGCGTCACTGGGACCACATTGTGGTCCGGGCGAAGAAGGAAACGTTGCGCGCAGCGGTGATTGCCGAACTGACGCGTATTCCGGGTATCCATCACGTACTGGCGGTGGAAGATCATGAATACACCGATATGCATAACATCTTCGAACAGACGCTGGCGCTGTATCGTGAACGTCTCGAAGGTAAAAGCTTTTGCGTGCGCGTGAAGCGTCGCGGCAAGCATGAGTTCAGCTCGCAGGACGTGGAACGCTACGTAGGCGGCGGTCTGAACCAGCATATCGAAAGCGCTCGCGTGCAACTGAATAATCCGGATGAGACGGTCAACCTGGAGATTGAAAACGATCGCCTGCTGCTGATCACCGGACGTTATGAAGGACTGGGCGGCTTCCCGATTGGTACCCAGGAAGATGTGCTGTCACTGATTTCCGGCGGTTTTGACTCCGGTGTCTCCAGTTATATGTTGATGCGCCGTGGCTGCCGCGTGCATTACTGTTTCTTCAATCTTGGCGGTGCTGCGCATGAAATCGGCGTACGCCAGGTAGCGCATTATTTGTGGAATCGTTTTGGTCGTTCGCATCGTGTGCGTTTCGTCGCCATCAATTTTGAACCGGTGGTGGGCGAGATCCTCGAAAAAGTGGATGACGGCCAGATGGGTGTGGTGCTGAAGCGTATGATGGTGCGCGCGGCGTCGATGGTCGCCGAGCGTTACGGCGTACAGGCGTTGGTGACCGGCGAAGCGCTGGGCCAGGTTTCCAGCCAGACGCTGACCAACCTGCGTTTAATCGATAACGCCTCAGACACGCTGATTCTGCGTCCGCTGATTTCCCATGACAAAGAGCACATCATCAAGCTGGCGCGTGAGATTGGTACGGAAGATTTTGCCCGCACCATGCCGGAATATTGCGGCGTGATCTCGAAAAGCCCGACGGTGAAAGCGGTGAAGGCGAAGATCGAAGCGGAAGAGACGAATTTCGATTTTGCTATTCTGGATCGCGTGGTGCAGGAAGCCAGCAACGTTGATATCCGTGAAATCGCCGAGAAAACCGAAGAAGAAGTCGTGGAAGTTGAGACGGTTGCGTCGTTCACCGCCAATGATGTGGTACTGGATATTCGCTCGATTGATGAGCAGGATGACACGCCACTGGCGCTGGAAGGGGTTGAGGTTAAATCGCTGCCGTTCTACAAACTCAGCACCCAATTTGGCGATCTCGACCAGAGCAAAACCTGGCTATTGTATTGCGACCGCGGCGTGATGAGCCGTTTGCAGGCGCTGTACCTGCATGAGCAGGGCTTTACCAATGTGAAGGTGTATCGCCCGTAACGGTCGATACACCTGCGTAGCGGCGCGATTTATCGCGCATGTTAAAAGGCAGGGCGCGCGATGAATCGCGCCGCTACGTTTTTCAGCGTTCTTCGAATTCCTGGTAGTTATAGATTCCCGCCGCCAGCACCAGTTGCGATGCCACTTCGCGTGCTTTTTCTTTGTTCACCAGCAGATCAATCAGTTTCAGCGCAAAATCCATCGAAGTGCCCGGCCCCTGGCTGGTCAGCAGATTGACGCGGGGATCCCACACGACACGGCGTTCCATCCATTTCGCTTCCGGGATGGTTTCTTTCAGGCCGGGAAAACCGGTCATGTTCCCGACCGGGAACAGATCGTGTGGCACCAGGACCGTACCGGGTGCAGCGCAAATCGCCGCGACAATGCGACCGGAAAGATGAAACTGGCGCACGGTTTCCACCAGCAACGGACTGTCGCGGAAGGTTTGTGCGCCTTTCAGACCGCCGGGCAACACAATGGCGGCATAATCGTTATCTGCCACCTCAACCAGCGGCGCATCAGCCAGCAGGCGCACGCCACGCGAGCAGACGATCTCCCGGCTGCCATCGCTTTCGACACTGGCGGTAGTGACCTGCAAACCGCCACGCACCAACAAATCGATGGTGGTGACCGCTTCGGTCTCTTCACTGCCATGTGCCAGGCAAACCAGAACCGATGCGTTCGTGCTCATATTGGGACTCCTTGCGTTTAATCAAATCATACAAACGGGTGTTCTCCGGCAATGCAATGCCCTGCGCGCGTGCGCGGCGCAGCAGGTAACCGGTGATGTAATCAATTTCGGTCTGGCGCTGCGCCCGAACATCCTGCAACATCGATGAGACGTTGGCTGCCGTGGTGTCGATGACGTCATAGATGATGTCACGCAGATTATCGACGGCAATGTGTTGGCCTTCGCGCTCCATCACCCAGGCAATCTCCTCGCACAGTTTGGCGATTTGCTCAGGCCAGGCACGCAGCGCACCGTTCTGGCAATCATGCTCGACGGTCATCGGGTTGATCACGCAGTTGACCGCCAGCTTACGCCAGCAGGCAGAGGCGATATTGTTATGCCAGGCAACATCGGGCAAAGCCTGATGCAGGATATCCGCGATATCACTCATCGCTTCACTCTCGCGACTGGCCGGGCCAATATGGGTGATGCCCTGCGCCACATGTTTGATCACTGTGCCATCACGCATCGCCGCGTGCGTCGTAATCCCGCGCAGCAGCGGCTGCTGGACATCTTTCAGCTCTTCCAGGGTGCCCATCCCATTGTGCAACAACAGAATCGGCGCATGTGCCGGTAATACGCTTTGCAGGTTCTTCACGGCGGGAGAAACCTGTGGGGCTTTTAGCGTCACCAACAACAATTGGCTCTCCGCCAGAAACAGCGGATCGTTGGCAATAAAAGTGTGGTTGCTGACGTTGCCTTCAGGATCGATCACATTGACCGAACAATAGGGCTGCGGTACGCGCAGCCAGCCCTGAACATCATGTCCCTGGCGTGCGAGGGCGGCGAGCCAAACCTGACCCAGGGCGCCGCAACCCAACACGGTAATTTTCATTGTGCCTCCCGCTGACGGGTTATCGTTTTCACTACACACTATCAGTATAGCTTTCGGTGTATCGTGTTTTATTAGCGCGACAAGACGCGTATTATGCATGTCACTTTAGCGTCAGGAGAAGACAAGATGCCATCTTTCGATATCGTTTCCGAAGTCGAACTACAGGAAGTCCGTAATGCGGTGGAAAATGCGAGCCGTGAACTGTCTACCCGTTTTGATTTCCGTAACGTCAGCGCCAGCATTGAGCTGAACGAAAAGAATGAGACCATCAAAATCACCACGGAGTCTGATTTTCAGGTCAAGCAGCTGGTGGATATTTTAAGAGAAAAGCTGCTGAAGCGCGGAATTGAAGGGGCGGCAATTGACGTCCCGGAAGAGATCGAGCACAGCGGTAAAAGCTGGAGCGTCGAAGCCAAACTGAAAAAAGGCATCGAAAGCGACGTGGCGAAGAAACTGGTGAAGCTGATCAAAGACAGCAAGCTGAAAGTTCAGACGCAGATTCAGGGTGATGAACTGCGCGTCACCGGTAAATCGCGTGACGATTTGCAAGGCGCGATGGCGCTGGTGCGTGGCGGCAATCTCGGTCAGCCATTCCAGTTCAAAAACTTCCGCGATTAATCGCCTTTGTCGCGCGCGGCACGGCGATACAGCGTGCTGCGCGCGATACCCAATGCCTGCGCAGTTTTACTGATATTGCCATTAAAGCGTTGTAGCGTTTCGGCAATCAGCCGTTCATCATGACTTTGCAAATTCTCGACCACCACCGGAGCGGCGGCACGACGGTATTCGGCGGGCAAATGCACTTCGCTTACTTCTTCCCCTTCATCCGCCAGCGCCAGCAATACGCGCAACAGGCTGCGCAACTGACGCACATTGCCTGGCCACGGGAGCTGAGCCAACGAGGTCAGCAACGAGGGCGACAACTGAATATCGCGATCGCCACCTCCCAACTCCAGCCACAAACGCTGAATAAAGCCTGCTAAATCCGGCCATTCGCGCAGCGGCGGGATAGTCATGGAAAATTCCTGTAAGCGATAAAGTAAATCCTCGCGGAACTCGCCTTCAGCCACGCGTTGCGCCAGATCGCGATGCGTGGCGCAAATTACCGCAAAGTTTACTGGCCAACTGCGGCTGGAACCCAGCGGTGACACTTCTTTTTCCTGCAACACGCGCAGCAGGCGGGTTTGCAACGCCAGCGGCATATCGCCAATTTCATCCAGGAACAACACGCCACCGTCGGCTTCACGGATTTTACCGATATAGCCGTTTTTACCCGCACCGGTAAAGGCACCAGGCTGATAGCCAAATAACTCAGATTCAATCAGTGATTCCGGGATGGCGGCGCAATTGATGGCGACAAATTTGCCTTCCCGCCAGCGGCTTTGTTGATGCAACGCATGGCTGACAAACTCTTTTCCGCTGCCGGTTTCACCATGAATACACAATGAAACGCCGGCGTTCAGCAGACGTACCATTTTCTCGCCATCACGTCGTAACGAGAAGGGCAGCTCCGTATGGCTGGCGGTGGGGGTGGCGAAGTGGGTACGGTGGGGTGCGCGCAGGCGGAAATAAAAGGTTTGCGCGCAGTAATTTAACGGCACCGGGATGGTGTTGGCGGCCTGCTCCTGGTGGGGGAACAGTTGCTGGAACGTCAGGGAACCGAGTTGCTCCGCGCTGAGAGCCAGTTCGCGCATTGCGAGGCGATTCGCTGCCATCAGCACATTATCGGAGAACACCAGCAGCAACTCGTCGCTGGTATCGATACCCTGTGGTTGCGCATGCAGGCTCATCAGCCACTGCTGCGGGTGCAGGCTCTGCTTAACCCACAGATACTCAATTTGTTTGGCTGCGGCTTTCACCCAACTGAAGGTTTGTGGATGCGGGAAATGCGCCGGACCCGAGATATCCAGCACCCCGGCAATCTGACCATTGGGCATCTGGAGCGGCATGGCTGCGCAGTACAACCCCTGATTACGCGTGAGAAAATGTTGCTGTCCGTCTATCTCACAGCCATCGTCAATTGCCAGCGCGGTGCCAATGGCGTTGGTGCCACGGCCACACTCGCTCCATAAATTGCCGGGTGCCAATGCGTAGCGCTGCGCTTTCTCCATCGACTGCATATCGCCAAAGGTATGTAGCACCATGCCGCTGGCATCCGAGAGGATCACCACCGATTGCTTCTCCGCCATCTTCTGCGCCAGCTGGTTGATCACCGGCTGGGCAAACTGCTGCAATCCGCTGTTGCTGGCGAGCAAATCCGCCAGTTCACCCTGACGTACCCGGGGAAAGTCATCAGCGGTGCGATCAAGTCCATATAGCTGGCTACGAAACCAGGAATCGCTAAGAAGCGGAGTTGCGTTGATCGCGGCGGATGAATTTCCCTGCATTGCTAACCTCATGCCCTGGCAAAGTGTTGCGACATTGTAGCTATTTGGTTTTTGTGGTGTTGCGATATGCAACACAGATGGTGATTTTTACCGCACCATTCCATTAAGTTATTACGGTTATTTTTTATGTAACTCTATGTTGAGTATCACTATTTTTTAATCCATCGCAAGCTGAAAAAAACTGGCACGCGCGCTGCAATAGTCATGCTGGCAGCGGGCTGTTCAACCTGGCGACCCTCAGGTTGCCGCTGCCAGCTCCAGAACATCTGACCCTACATTAAGGAGTTTGCGATGCGTTATGCACATCCCGGCACGCCCGGCGCTTTGGTTTCTTTCAAAGCGACTTACGGCAACTACATTGCGGGCAAATTCACAGAGCCGCTCAGCGGCCAGTACTTTACTAACACCTCGCCAGTTGATGGCAGCGACATTGCGCAGTTCCCTCGATCGGACGCGCGTGATATCGACTTAGCACTGGATGCAGCTCATCAGGCCGCTGACGCCTGGGGAAAAACCAGTGTGCAACACCGTGCCAATCTGCTGTTACAGGTGGCGGATCGTATCGAAGCCAATCTGGAAATGTTGGCCGTAGCCGAGAGCTGGGACAACGGTAAGCCGATCCGTGAAACGCTGAATGCGGATCTGCCATTGGCGGTTGACCACTTCCGTTACTTCGCGGGCTGCCTGCGCGCGCAGGAAGGCAGTACGGCAGAGATCGATGAAAACACCGTCGCCTACCACTTCCACGAGCCGTTGGGCGTGGTGGGGCAGATTATCCCGTGGAACTTCCCGTTATTGATGGCGGCCTGGAAACTGGCTCCGGCGCTGGCTGCGGGTAACTGTGTGGTTCTGAAACCCGCCGAGCAGACGCCGCTCGGTATCACTCTGCTGCTGGAATTAATCGGCGATCTGTTCCCGGCGGGAGTGCTTAACGTGGTACAGGGTTTTGGCCGCGAAGCGGGTGAAGCGCTGGCGACCAGTAAACGTATTGCCAAAATCGCCTTTACCGGCTCAACCCCGGTGGGACGTCATATCATGGCGTGCGCGGCGGAGAATATTATTCCCTGTACCGTCGAACTGGGCGGCAAATCTCCCAACATCTATTTTGCCGATGTGATGGACGGTGAGCCGGAGTTTATTGAAAAAGCGGTGGAAGGTCTGGTGTTGGGCTTCTTCAATCAGGGCGAAGTCTGTACCTGCCCGTCACGCGCGCTGATCCATGAATCGATCTATGCCCCGTTTATGGAGCGGGTGATGGCGAAGATTGCCACTATTCGCCGTGGAGATCCGCTGGATACCGAAACTATGATCGGTGCCCAGGCTTCGCGTCAGCAGTTTGATAAAATTCTCTCTTATATCGACATTGCGCGGCAGGAGGGAGGACAAATCCTGACCGGCGGTGAGCGCGCCAGCATTGCGCCAGCGTTCGATAATGGCTTCTATATTCAGCCGACGCTGATTAAAGGCGATAACCAGATGCGCTGTTTCCAGGAAGAGATTTTTGGGCCAGTTATCGGTGTCACCACCTTTAAAGATGAGGCCGAAGCGCTGGAGATTGCCAACCAGACACAATTTGGCCTTGGGGCCGGTGTCTGGACACGAAACACGAATCTGGCTTATCGCATGGGGCGTAGTATTAAAGCCGGTCGCGTCTGGACCAACTGCTACCACATCTACCCGGCACACGCTGCTTTTGGCGGCTATAAACAATCCGGAGTAGGGCGCGAAACGCATAAAATGGCGCTTAACGGCTACCAACAAACGAAAAACCTGCTGGTTAGCTACGACATCGCACCACTGGGGCTCTTTTAACCCCTTAACAGACCCTTTTGGAGAGTGAATTGATGAACATGAAGATCAAAACCACGATGAAAGCGGCAGTTGTGAAATCGTTCGGTGAACCTTTGGTGATTGAAGAAGTACCGGTGCCTTCGGTGGGCCCGGGCCAGATTCTGGTAAAAATTGCCGCCACCGGGGTTTGCCATACCGATTTGCACGCTGCTGAAGGTGACTGGCCGATCAAACCTAATCCCCCCTTTATTCCCGGCCATGAAGGTGTTGGTCAGGTTGTGGCGCTGGGCGAAGGTGTGAAACATCTTAAACTCGGCGACCGCGTGGGTGTGCCCTGGCTCTACTCGGCCTGTGGTCATTGCGAATATTGTCTCGATAGCTGGGAAACGCTGTGTCTGTCACAGCAGAATGCCGGTTATTCAGTCAATGGTAGCTTTGCAGAGTATTGCCTGGCGGATGCTAACTACGTCGGTATCCTGCCGGATAACATTGAGTACCATGAGATCGCGCCGATTTTGTGTGCCGGGGTCACGGTGTACAAAGGGCTGAAGATGACCGATACCAAACCGGGTGACTGGGTGGTGATTTCCGGTATCGGTGGTCTGGGACATATGGCTGTTCAGTACGCGGTAGCGATGGGACTTAACGTGGCTGCTGTTGATATTGATGACGAGAAGCTGGAGTTTGCTAAACGTCTGGGTGCCAGCGTGGTGGCTAACGCGAAAAATGTCGATCCGGCGAAATTCTTCCACGAAAGCTTCGGCGGCGCGCACGGTGTGCTGGTGACAGCGGTTTCACCGAAAGCCTTTGAGCAAGCATTGGGAACCATGCGTCGTGGCGGTACGATGGTGCTGAATGGCCTGCCGCCGGGCAAATTTGACCTGTCGATTTTTGACATGGTGCTGGACGGTATTACGGTACGCGGTTCAATTGTCGGCACCCGTAAGGATTTGCAGGAGGCGCTCGACTTCGCTGGTCGTCACAAAGTGAAAGCTAATGTAGCGGTGGAGCCGTTGACCAACATCAACGACATCTTTGCCCGCATGCATGCCGGTAAAATTGAAGGCCGTATTGTTGTTGATATGTCGCTGTAAACAAAAGCCCGGCGCAATGGCCGGGCTTGGTTTTAACTGCTGGCGAGCAGCGCTTCCAGTTCAACGCGGCTCGTCACTTTACTGTCTATCTTGATGTAGGCGCTTTTCTCTTCCGGCACGATAAACACCGACGCAACACCGGGCTGGGCTTTCAGACGTTTCTCCAGATTGGGAACTGCCAGCACCGCATCGCTCAGGACAATACGCAGGCTGCTGACATAAGGGGGTTCCTGCATCGACATGCTGATAAACAGCCAAATCGCCGCGACCACCGCACCCACCAGAAACACCGTTTGTGCATCAAAATGACCAAATACCCAACCGCCCATGCTGCCGCCAATGGCGACGCCGAGGAATTGGCTGGTGGAGTAGATGCCCATCGCCGTGCCTTTATAACCCGGCGGCGATTCTTTACTGATTAAGGACGGCAGAATCGCTTCCATCAGGTTGAAGGCCAGGAAGAACAGCTGCACGCCAATCACCAGCGTCCAGAAGTGGCTGCCTGCTCCCCACAGTACGATTTCCGCCACCACAATCAATCCGACACAACTGACAAACACCCGTTTCATACGGCGTTTGACTTCGGCATAAATAATGAACGGGATGACGCTGACAAAGGAAACCAGCATGGTCACCAGATACACTTTCCAGTGCTCGGAGGCCGGGAATCCAGCTTGTTCAAACTGGCCGGGCAGCGCCACGAAGCTCGACATCAGCAGGATGTGCAGACACAGGATACCAATATTCAGTTTCACCAGGCGTGAATTGGTCAGTACCGCGCGGATGCTGCCTTTCACCATGCCGGACTCACGGTTCAGCACATGGTTTGGGGCATTGGGCACCACCAGCAGCGTAATCACAATGCCACAGCTTGCCAGAATCGCAATCATCCAGAACAACGCATGCAGGCCGAGTGCATGGGTGACAATTGGACCGAGAACCATCGCAATAGCGAAAGTGACCCCGAAGCTGATGCCGATAAAAGCCATTGCTTTGGTACGGTTCTGCTCACGGGTTAAATCGGACAATAAAGCCATCACGGCGGCGGCGATAGCGCCGGAGCCTTGTAAGGCACGACCAAGAATGACACCCCAGATAGAGGTGGTAGTAGCCGCAATTACGCTACCTAAAACAAACAGCAGCAGGCCACCGACAATCAGCGGTTTACGACCGATACGGTCCGAGAGTAGGCCAAAGGGAATCTGGAAGATCGCCTGCGCCAGGCCATAGATACCTATCGCCAGGCCAATTAATGTTTCACTGGCACCCTGTAGCGCCATGCCATAGGTGGTGAGCACCGGCAGCACCATAAACATTCCCAGCATACGCAGGGAAAAAACCGTACCCAAACCCCATGTAGCACGCAGCTCTACCGGAGTCATTTTATTATCTTTCATTGCAACCTCTGTTAATTTGCTGCACTTATTCTAGGGAGCAGGGCAGGGCGGGTAAAACAATTGTTTTTAAGCGATGGTAACAAAAAGAAAGGGCGCGAAAATCGCGCCCTTTCATGGATTTGCGGAGCTAAATTACCAGACGTAAGTCAGCAGATCTTTTGACGCTGGGGTCATAAAATCCACCGACATCATTACGCTCAAAGCAGTGACAGCAACAATGGAGAAGACAAACAGTTTACGCGCCCAAACTTTATCGTTTGAGGTTTTGTAACCTGAAAGCGCCATCCCGAGCCACCAGACACTCACTGCCGCAGCAACGACCAGATATTTGTAGCCAGCGTAGCCGCCCAGCGACAGCATCAGCGTGGCAATCATAAACGCCAGGATATACAGCGTAATATGGTTTTTCGCCACGGAGATGCCTTTTACCACCGGCAGAACCGGGATGTTCGCTGCCTGGTAATCTTTAAAGCGGAAGATGGCAATCGCATAGGAGTGCGGCATCTGCCACAGGCTAAAGATCGCCAGCAAAATCAGCGCGCCAGCATCAAACTCGTTAGTCACCGCGCAGTATCCAATCACTGGCGGCATTGCGCCAGAGAGGCTACCAATCAGCGTACCGTAGACCGAATTACGCTTCATATAGAGGCTGTAAATGCCGACGTAGACTACGAAGCCCAGCACCGCCAGCCACATGGCCAGCGGGTTAGCACCGAAATAAAGCAACGCAAAGCCAGCAATACCTAATGCGGTTGCATAAACCAGGCTCACTTTCGCCGAGATAAGGCCTTTAACCAGCACTCGATTCCGCGTTCTCTCCATCTTGATATCGATATCGCGGTCAATCACGTTGTTGAAAACACAACCTGATGCGACAACCAGCGATACACCCACCAGTGAGATGACGAACAAGGTGTAATCAATGCTGCCTTTCGAAGCCAGCAGGAATCCACCGATCACAGAAATTAAATTGCCGAAAATAATTCCTGGTTTTGTTACTTGCAGGTATTGCTTAATCATCATGGGCGACTCTTAGTGGACCATCATGTTGTAGTTGAGGTTCCACATAATCCACAGTGAGCCTACTACGACAATCAAAATAATGACGGCCGCAAAGACAATGGCCACCATGTTCCAGCCACCCTCAGATTTGCTATCAAGGTGAAGGAAGTAGACCAGGTGCACCAGCACCTGAACCACCGCACACACCAGAACGACAGCCAGAATGGTGCCTTTAGAGGCGCCGCCATCCATCACCATCCAGAACGGGATCGCCGTCAGGATGATCGACAGGATGAAGCCGATCATGTAGGACTTCACGCTACCGTGTGATGCACCATGTTCGGTTGCTGAATGACTCATTACATGGCCCCCATCAGGTAAACAATGGTAAATACGCAGATCCACACCACATCCAGGAAGTGCCAGAACAGGCTGAGGCACATGATACGGGTGCGGTTAGTGGCGCTCAGACCACGCTTGGAGATCTGGAACATCAGCACTGCCATCCAGATCAGACCAGAGGTCACATGCAGACCGTGCGTCCCAACCAGCGTAAAGAATCCAGACAGGAAGCCGCTACGGTTTGGACCGAAGCCTTCCATGATCAGGTGATGGAATTCATAGATTTCCATCCCGATAAATCCGGCACCGAACAGGAAGGTCAACGCTAACCAGCTGATGACCGCGCCCTTGTTCTGGTTGTTCATCGCGATCACTGCCATACCATAGGTAATGGAGCTGAGCAGCAGCAGCGCGGTTTCTACCAGTACAAACGGCAGTTCGAAGATGTCTTTACCTGCCGGGCCACCGGCAGTGTTGTTGACCATAACTGCATAGGTCGCAAACAGCGTTGCGAAGATAATGCAGTCACTCATCAGGTAGATCCAGAAGCCAAAGATCTTATTGGCTCCTGCATCGTGATGCCCATGCTCCGCATGGGCGTCGTGGTGGTGTGTCGTCACAGTTTGAGTTGACATTATTTCAGACCTGCTTTGCTGATTTCGTCAAAGTGCTTCTTCTCGATCTGCTCGATTTCCGCAACCGGTACGTAGTAATCCACGTCTTCATCGAAGCTCTTCACAATCCAGGAGATGATCATGCCCAGGAAGGAAACAACCACCAGCCACCAGATGTGCCAGATAGCCGCGAAGCCGAAAATCGTACCGAAGGCAGCGATAACAATGGCAGCACCACTGTTTTTCGGCATATGAATTTCTTCATATTTAGCCGGCTGCTGATACGCTTCGCCTTTCTCTTTCATTTCCCAGAAAGCATCGCGCTCGTGAACGTGCGGGATTACAGCAAAGTTGTAGAACGGCGGCGGTGAAGAGGTTGCCCACTCCAGCGTACGACCACCCCACGGGTCACCGGTCAGATCACGGTTCTGGTCGCGGTCACGCACAGAAACGTAGAACATGATCAGCTGACACAGGATGCCACAGGCAATCAGCGCAGCACCGCAAGCCGCAACCACCAGCAGTGAGTGGAACTGCGGGTCGATGTCCTGGCTAACACGACGGGTCATACCCATGAAGCCCAGCGCATACAGCGGCATAAACGCTACGAAGAAGCCGATGATCCAGAACCAGAAGGCGCGTTTGCCCCAGGTTTCGTTCAGGGTAAAGCCGAAGGCTTTCGGGAACCAGTAAGTCACACCAGCCATACAACCGAACACCACACCACCGATGATAACGTTGTGGAAGTGCGCGATCAGGAACAGGCTGTTATGCAGAACGAAGTCCGCACCCGGTACCGCCAGCAGAACACCCGTCATACCACCAATGGAGAAGGTTACCAGGAAGCCGATGGTCCACAGCATTGCTGAGTGGAACTCGATACGACCCTGATACATGGTGAACAGCCAGTTGAAGATTTTCACGCCGGTCGGAATCGCGATGATCATCGTCATGATACCGAAGAAGGCGTTAACGTTGGCACCGGCACCCATGGTGAAGAAGTGGTGCAGCCAAACGATGAACGACAGTACGGTAATGGCGATGGTCGCCCACACCAGAGAGGTGTAACCAAACAGACGCTTTTTCGAGAAGGTGGCAGTGACTTCAGCGAAGACACCAAACACCGGCAGGACAAGGATGTATACTTCCGGGTGACCCCAGACCCAAATCAGGTTGACGTACATCATCATGTTACCGCCCATTTCGTTAGTGAAGAAATGGAAGTCGAGGTAACGGTCGAGGGTCAACAGTGCCAGCGTTACGGTCAGTACCGGGAACGCAGCGATGATCAGGACGTTAGTACACAGAGCAGCCCAGGTGAATACCGGCATTTTGAACAGGTCCATGCCCGGTGCACGCATCTTCAGAATGGTCACGAAGAAGTTGATACCGGTTAACGTGGTCCCGATACCGGATAGCTGGAGACTCCAGATCCAGTAATCGACCCCGACGCCAGGACTGTACTCCGCACCCGAAAGCGGCGGATAGGCCAGCCAGCCAGTCTGCGCGAACTCGCCCACACCCAGAGACAGGTTAACCAGGATCACACCGATCGCAGTGAACCAGAAGCTCAGGTTGTTCAGGAACGGGAAGGCAACGTCGCGTGCACCAATTTGCAGCGGAACCGCAACGTTCATCAGACCTACCACGAAAGGCATCGCCACGAAGAAGATCATAATCACGCCGTGGGCGGTGAAGATCTGGTCGTAGTGGTGCGGTGGTAGTATGCCTGCTTCCCCGGCGGAAGCCATCACCTGTTGGGTACGCATCATGACTGCATCAGCAAAGCCACGCAGCAGCATGACGAATGCCATGATGATGTACATGATACCCAGTTTTTTGTGGTCGATTGACGTCAGCCATTCAGACCAGAGATATTGCCATTTACCAAAGTAGGTGATGGCGGCAATGATAGCCAGACCACCTATGATGATACCGGCAACCGTGACCATGATAATCGGCTCATGGTACGGCACTGCATCCAGTGTTAATTTTCCGAACATCGTATTATTCCTCGGCTCCCGCGGAAGCGGCGTGACTCATGTCCATGCCTTCGTGCTCTGGCATGTCCATCTTCCCGTGGCTCATCTTGAACTTATCAATAACTTGTTTGAACAGTTCAGGGTTGGCCGTAGAGAAATATTCCACCGGGTGATTTTCGCTTGGCGCAGCCAGTTTCTCGAAATCATCCATGGTGGTCAGCGTGTCTGGAGCCGCTTTCACTTTGGCTACCCACTGCTGGAATTCCGCGTCGTCTTTGGTGGCAATGGCTTTGAACTTCATGCCAGAGAAACCGCGACCACTGAAGTTAGCAGACATACCGTCGAAAATTCCCGGCTCGTTGGCGATCAGGTGCAGTTTGGTCTGCATGCCCGCCATCGCGTAGATCTGACTACCCAGCGTAGGAATAAAGAAGGAGTTCATGACGGAGTTGGAGGTGATCTTGAAGCTGACCGGCGTATTTGCCGGGAAGGCAAGCTGGTTAACGGTTGCAATACCCTGTTCCGGGTAAATAAACAGCCATTTCCAGTCCAGCGCGACAACGTCGATCTCAACCGGTTTGACGTCAGAGGCCAGCGGTTTGCTCGGCTCCAGCGCGTGGGTTGATTTCCAGGTCAGAACGCCGAGGAAGAGAATGATCAGGATCGGAATGGTCCAGACCACGGCTTCCACTTTGTTAGAGTGTGACCAGTTGGGGCTATACTTCGCATTGGTATTGGTTGCCCGATATTTCCAGGCAAAAAACACCGCCATAAAGACTGCCGGGATTACGACGATCAACATCAAGCCAAAAGCTGTCAGAATCAACGAACGTTGCTCCAGTGCAATCTGTCCTTTGGGATTTAACAACGCACTATCGCAGCCACTGAGTAATACAGCGCCTGCAATTAATGACAAAATCCCCAAACTTTTATTGTATTTCCTGAGTCTCATTTAACGACCTCAATGACAAAGGGCTCTATTGTCGTTTAAGTGTGCGCGCATTTTACGGGAAGGTTTATGCAGTGTAAACCAGCTTAAGGATGTGTCAGAAGGCTGTTGACACCTTTTGCTAAGGGTGTCACAGATGTTGCGCAGGGTGACAAATTATTAACGCAGACAAGCAGTTGGTATTATTATAACAAAATCAAATGATAGAAACCGCAGTAAAATCAGGGAAAGCATAAACCGTACTTTTAATACCCATTTATTTAACAATTTTGCATCATTTTTGCGATAATGAATCTACAAAATAATTGCTCACCGGTTTTTAATATTCACGGCAATTGTTAATTTAATGTTTCTTTTTTACGTTGTAAAAAAATGCTATCCCATAAAATTTAGTCGCTGATATTTTTTAGTCAATTAATTCGACGACAAGAATATAGCGGCTAAACCTGATGGGTTTTTACCTGAGGGTGTTTTCGCAATGCGAGGCAATCAAGAGTCACCCCGAATGCCACCGCGATCAACGCCAGGCCCATTCCCACTTCAAACAGGTGAGCCAGTAGATTACCGGGTTGCCAGAATCCTGCGGCGCTCAGCGCCAGCGCCAGCAGCCAGACCGCCAGCATGGCGCAGCCAAGGCTAAACAAACGCACCGTCCAGCGATACCCTTGTTGCCACTGGCTACGGGGGAGAAATTCGCCGCTTTGCTGGATTGCATTCAGCGTGTTACGGCACACCCACAGCAGCAGCAGACCAGGCAAACCTGCAACGACGGTAAAGGCATAGAATGTTGGCCATCCCCAGAGTTCCACTAACCAGCCTGCGGCTGGCCCGACATACACTCGACCCACAGCGGAAAGTGCGGAAAGCAGGGCAAACTGTGTCGCAGAGAATGATTTGTTGCACAGTGTCATCAGCAGCGCGACAAAGGCGGCTGTCCCCATGCCGCCGCACAGGTTCTCAATAAATACCGCCCCTGCCATGCTCCATAAATGAGGCGGTGTTACCGCCAGTAGCCAGTACGCAAAATTCGATACCGCCTGCAACAGGCCAAAGATCATCAGCGCCCGGAACAGACTCAGGCGTTGCATCAGCACACCGCCATACAAAGCCCCAATGATGGTTGCCAGCAGCCCAAGCGTTTTGTTGACCAGGCCAACATCGCCCGGATTAAAGCCAACACCACGGATCAGAAAGGTCGTGGTGAGTGAGGCGGCAAAAGCATCGCCCAGCTTATAAAGGATGATAAGCGTAATCAGTAGCCAGGCATTATTGCGCTGGAAGAAATCTTTCAGCGGCAACGAGACGGCCTGGCGCAAATTACGAGGCTCATTCGCCGGAACTTCAGGTTCTTTAGCCAGCAAGGTCGCGATCAGACCTGGCAACATCAGTATGGCCATCAACCAGTAAGTGGCCTGCCAACCGAGATAACGATCGGCCAGCCACAGCGCAAGACCGCCGGAGATCAGCATCGCGAGGCGGTAGCCTAAAACGGTAATGGCTGCACCGCTGCCGCGTTCTTCGGGCGGTAAGATGTCGGTTTTCCAGGCATCAAACACAATATCTTGCGAGGCAGAACAGAACGCAACCAACACTGCGACTGCGGCCAGCAGCGTTAAATCCCGGGCGGGCTGCATAAAGCCCATTGCCACGATGCCGCCGATCAACAACAACTGCGTGACCAGCAACCAGCCGCGACGCCGACCGAGGAACGGTGGCGTATATCGGTCCATCATGGGTGACCACAGGAACTTAAAGACGTAGGCCTGGCCAACAAGGGAGAAGAAACCAATGGTTTTCAGGTCGATGTTCTCAACGGTCATCCACGCCTGCAACGTGCCAGCGGTTAACGCCAGCGGAAGTCCGGAGGCGAAGCCCAGTAACAGCAAAACGGCAGCATTACGTTGGGTAAAAATGCGCAGATAGTGAGAAGTCATAACGAACCTGAAGTGAAACCCGGCCAGCAATGACCGGGCGAAGAGCGACGGAATTAGCGGGCGTTCTGTTTAATGAAATTGTGGACGCTCGTATCTTGCGCCATATCAGAGATTACGTCACTTAACGTAGAGTTAACCGCGTTAGTAATTTTGTCATTCGTTGCAGTGAAGGCGCCTTCTACACTATAGGTCTGGCGGTAGTTTTTGACCTGCTTGTTACCATTTTTTGCGGTAGCAATAATAGAAATATCCGCTTTAGTGGTAATGCTGTAACGCACGTTGCCCTGGGTAACATCGGCATACAGGCCATTGACTACGATTTGCAGATCAACCGCACCGTTCGGGCCAACCATATAGCCTCGTGCGGTCATCTGTTTCTCCAGCACTTCCTGTAACAGGAAACGCATATCACGCGACGGCGTCAGGGTGACCAACTGACCATCTCGGTTGACTTTAGCCAGCGCCTGGTCGCTACGCTGATCGGCACCATTGATACTGACAGTCACGCCCATCAGGCTTGGGTCCTGCTGCGGCAGCTGAATTTTTGGTTGAATATTCAGCGTTGTATTATTGCTGGCACAGCCGGCCAAAATTAAGGCAGCCAGCAGAGGAAATAACAGTTTTTTCAACATACTCATTCTCATTAGCGGTATATGGGTTGGTTTGCAAAACTGCGGCCATCATAGCATTGCGTGAGTGTGAAAAAAGCCCTATGCCAGTGGAAATTGATTGTAAAGGGTTTTTTCAGATGGATGGAGATAAACCGGCGTTGACCTGGGTGACAGTATGGTTAAGATGCACACCCGGTATTATTTTTTCCTGCTTCCCTGCGGAAATGGCGAAAAACCTACTAATATTTAAACAGATGAGGCACAGCGCTCGCCGTAGAGGAGTGTTACCAATGATTCGCGAAGAAATAGAAGAAAAGCTGCGTAAGGCGTTCGAACCTGCACACCTCGAAGTGCATGATGAGAGCTACCGTCATAACGTGCCTGCTGGTTCTGAAAGTCACTTCAAAGTGGTGATCGTCAGTGACCGCTTTACCGGCCAGCGTTTCCTGGCTCGCCATCGCTCCATCTATAGCGAGCTGACGGCAGAGTTTGCCGGAGGAGTGCATGCGCTGGCACTGCATACCTACACACAAAAAGAGTGGGATGGTTTACAGGATACGGTACTGGCTTCCCCCAATTGCCGTGGTGCGGGTACGCTCGCCTGATTCTTCTCACTTCACCTGCCTAAAAAACGGCCTGCGGGCCGTTTTCACTTCCTTATTTACGCTTAAACGCGATCTGCGGCGCAAAAAAGCAGCAAAGTCGTTCAAAAGTGGTGACTTTGCAGCCTCGACTAGCCTGTATGATGCCGCTATAATGCGGCGTCTATTTTTCCGGAATGTCTTCGGGAGCTTCTGACAACAGGGAACAGGTTCTGTCAGCAGATGCCCTCCCGCTAGTTGGATACGGCGCATTTCATATGTGTGGTGTCTGAAGTTGACCGAGCACGCGATTTTTTGAGGTAGCAAGATGACAGTTTCAGTAGAAACCACTCAGGGTCTGGGCCGTCGCATTACGATTACTGTTGCAGCTGACAGCATCGAAAGCGCAGTGAAGAAAGAACTGGTGGATGTGGCGAAGAAAGTCCGTATCGATGGTTTCCGTAAAGGCAAAGTGCCGATGCAGATCGTAGCGCAGCGCTACGGTGCTTCTGTTCGCCAGGACGTGCTGGGCGATCTGATGCAGCGCAACTTTGTTGACGCCATCATTAAAGAGAAAATCAACCCGGCTGGCGCACCGAACTACGTGCCAGGCGAGTACAAGCTGGGTGAAGACTTCACCTACACCGTAGAATTTGAAGTCTACCCGGAAGTTGAGCTGAAAGGTCTCGACGCCATCGAAGTTGAGAAGCCGGTTGTTGAAGTGACCGACGCTGACGTCGATACCATGCTGGAAACCCTGCGTAAGCAGCAGGCGACCTGGAAAGAGAGCGATGCAGCGGCTGGTGCTGAAGATCGCGCGACCATCGACTTCACCGGTTCTGTTGACGGCGAAGAGTTTGAAGGTGGTAAAGCCTCTGACTTCGTACTGGCAATGGGCCAGGGCCGTATGATCCCAGGTTTTGAAGATGGCGTTGTGGGTCACAAAGCGGGTGAAACCTTCACCATCGACGTGAAATTCCCGGACGACTACCACGCGGAAAACCTGAAAGGTAAAGACGCGAAGTTCGAAATCGTACTGAAGAAAGTTGAAGTACGCGAACTGCCGGAACTGACCGAAGAATTCATCAAGCGTTTTGGCGTGGAAGATGGTTCAGTTGCGGGCCTGCGTACTGAAGTGCGTAAGAACATGGAACGCGAGCTGAAAGGTGCAATCCGTAACCGTCTGAAGTCTCAGGCGATCGACGGCCTGGTTAATGCCAACGCTATCGACGTACCGGCTGCACTGATTGACAGCGAAATCGATGTTCTGCGTCGCCAGGCGGCTCAGCGTTTCGGTGGCAACGAGAAGCAAGCGCTGGAACTGCCGCGCGAGCTGTTCGAAGAGCAGGCGAAACGCCGCGTTGTTGTTGGTCTGCTGCTGGGCGAAGTAATTCGCACCAACGAACTGCAGGCTGATGAAAACCGCGTTAAAGCGCTGATCGAAGAGATGGCTTCTGCCTACGAAGATCCGCAGGAAGTGATCGAGTTCTACAGCAAGAACAACGAGCTGATGAACAACATGCGCAACGTCGCGCTGGAAGAGCAAGCGGTTGAAGCGGTGCTGGAAAAAGCGAAAGTGACCGAAAAAGCCACCAACTTCCAGGAACTGATGAACCAGACCGCTTCGGCCTGATTCGTTAGTTAACACGAAGTGCGAAGCCCGCGACAAAAAGTCGCGGGCTTTTTTATTTTCTCACGCTGAAAAGTCTGGATTTGTCTTCTATTTGATTAATTAACCGGCAAATTATCCGATAAGCTCTTTTTCCGTGTTAGCGAATAGGGAAAAGGTTGTTATGCTTGAAATAACTGGGCAGCATCCCCAGATACAGGGAGAATGCATGAAGACAGTGAAACTGGCTGATTAACCGTCCTGTTGGTGTCGGAGTGAGGAGGCAGCGCATAGTTTTCATCGCGCGTCTCACGTAAAATCGGTACAGAATGTTGCCAACGAAATTTATCCAGGAGACGGTAATGTCATACAGTGGCGATCGTGAATTTACTGCACCGCACATGGCGCTGGTGCCAATGGTGGTCGAACAAACCTCGCGTGGCGAGCGTTCTTACGACATCTATTCCCGCCTGCTCAAAGAGCGTGTGATCTTTCTGACCGGCCAGGTTGAAGATCATATGGCTAACCTGATCGTGGCGCAGATGCTGTTTCTGGAAGCGGAGAATCCTGAGAAGGACATCTACCTCTACATTAACTCACCGGGTGGTGTGATTACCGCCGGTATGTCAATTTATGACACAATGAAATTCATTAAGCCGGACGTTAGCACCATTTGTATGGGCCAGGCCTGTTCAATGGGCGCGTTCCTGCTGACGGCAGGCACCAAAGGCAAACGCTTTTGCTTGCCTAACTCACGCGTGATGATCCACCAGCCGCTGGGTGGCTATCAAGGGCAGGCAACGGACATTGAGATCCATGCGCGTGAGATTCTGAAAGTGAAGCAGCGTATGAATGAATTGATGGCTGAACACACCGGTAAATCGCTGGAGCAGATTGAGCGTGACACCGAGCGTGATCGTTTCCTCTCTGCCAGTGAAGCGGTAGAGTATGGCCTGGTCGATTCTATTCTGACGCATCGCCAATAAGACACATCTGCCGGGTCCCTGGGCTATAGTTAACTGGACAACAGGCAGATGAGTTGAATGAATATCGGCCGTAACGTGCGGCCATTGCCGTACGCCCGTATGGCCCGAGAATGAAAAGAGGTTAGCTGATGACAGATAAGCGCAAAGACGGTTCAGGTAAGTTGCTGTACTGCTCTTTTTGCGGCAAAAGCCAGCATGAAGTGCGTAAGCTGATTGCCGGGCCGTCAGTGTATATCTGCGACGAATGTGTCGATTTATGTAACGACATCATTCGCGAAGAGATTAAAGAAGTCGCCCCGCATCGCGAGCGCAGCGCACTACCGACGCCGCATGAAATCCGCCATCATCTCGATGATTATGTTATCGGGCAGGAAAAGGCGAAAAAGGTGCTGGCTGTAGCGGTATATAACCACTACAAACGCTTGCGCAATGGTGACACCAGCAATGGCATTGAACTGGGTAAAAGTAACATTCTGCTGATCGGTCCAACCGGTAGCGGTAAAACCCTGCTGGCGGAAACGCTGGCACGCTTACTGGATGTACCATTCACCATGGCCGACGCCACCACGCTGACCGAAGCGGGTTACGTGGGCGAGGATGTGGAAAACATCATTCAGAAGCTGCTGCAAAAATGCGATTACGATGTGCAGAAAGCCCAGCGCGGTATTGTCTACATTGATGAAATCGACAAGATTTCACGTAAGTCGGACAACCCGTCTATCACCCGTGACGTATCGGGCGAGGGCGTACAGCAGGCGTTACTGAAACTGATCGAAGGTACCGTGGCAGCCGTGCCGCCGCAGGGTGGTCGTAAGCATCCGCAGCAGGAGTTTTTGCAGGTTGATACCTCAAAAATCCTGTTTATCTGTGGTGGTGCTTTCGCCGGTCTCGACAAAGTGATTTCTCAACGCACAGAAACCGGTTCAGGCATTGGTTTTGGCGCAACGGTGAAAGGCAAATCGCAGAAAGCGAGCGAAGGTGAACTGCTGTCTCAGGTAGAGCCGGAAGATTTGATCAAGTTCGGTCTGATTCCTGAGTTTATTGGCCGTCTGCCCGTCGTGGCAACGCTGAATGAACTGAGTGAAGAAGCCCTGATCCAGATTCTGCGTGAGCCGAAAAACGCCCTGACCAAACAGTACCAGGCATTGTTTAACCTGGAAGGCGTTGAGCTGGAGTTCCGTGACGAAGCGTTAACGGCGATTGCCAAAAAAGCAATGTCACGCAAAACCGGTGCGCGTGGTCTGCGTTCGATTGTTGAAGCTGCCTTACTCGAAACCATGTACGACCTGCCTTCAATGGAAGACGTCGAAAAAGTGGTGATTGATGAGTCAGTGATTGATGGCCAGTCCGAGCCAATGTTGATCTACGGAAAGCATGAAGCTCAAGCCTCTGGCGAATAAATAAACAATTAAACCACGTTGTTATCTTATAAAAGGGGAAAATCTTTCCCCTTTTGTTTTTCTCACGCCTGTGACATTGAATGTCGGATAAGCATCCCCATATACTCAATATCCTGTGGGTTTAACTGCATATTGATTGTGATCAGGCGGTTCCCATCACCTGGCGGACATTAAACTAAGAGAGAGCTCTATGAATCCTGAGCGTTCTGAACGCATTGAAATCCCTGTGTTGCCTCTGCGCGACGTAGTGGTTTATCCGCACATGGTAATTCCGTTGTTTGTGGGTCGGGAAAAATCGATTCGGTGCCTCGAAGCCGCTATGGATCATGATAAGAAGATCATGCTGGTTGCACAGAAAGAGGCTTCAACGGATGAACCTGGTATTAACGATCTCTTCTCTGTAGGGACCGTCGCTTCGGTATTGCAAATGCTGAAGCTGCCGGATGGTACGGTTAAAGTGCTGGTTGAAGGTTTACAGCGCGCACATATCACCACGCTGGCAGATAATGGCGACCACTTCGTTGCCCAGGCTGAGTATCTGATCTCGCCCGAAATCGAGGAGCGCGAGCAGGAAGTGCTGGTCCGTACGGCCATCAATCAGTTTGAAGGCTACATCAAGCTTAATAAAAAAATTCCTCCTGAGGTTTTGACCTCACTTAACAGTATTGACGATGCAGCCCGTCTGGCTGACACCGTTGCGGCGCATATGCCGTTGAAACTGGCCGACAAACAATCGGTGCTGGAGATGTCCGACGTCAATGAGCGTCTGGAATATCTGATGGCGATGATGGAGTCAGAAATCGATCTGCTACAGGTTGAGAAGCGTATTCGCAACCGCGTGAAAAAGCAGATGGAAAAAAGCCAGCGCGAGTATTACCTCAATGAGCAAATGAAGGCGATTCAGAAAGAGCTGGGCGAGATGGACGATGCGCCTGACGAATATGAAGCGCTGAAACGCAAAATTGAAGCGGCGAAAATGCCGACCGAAGCGCGTGAAAAAGCCGAAGCGGAATTGCAGAAGCTGAAAATGATGTCGCCGATGTCAGCAGAAGCGACCGTGGTACGTGGCTACATCGACTGGATGGTGCAGGTACCGTGGAATGCGCGCAGCAAGGTGAAAAAAGACCTGCGTAAAGCGCAGGAAACGCTGGATACCGACCATTACGGTCTGGAACGTGTCAAAGACCGTATCCTTGAATATCTTGCGGTCCAGAGCCGTGTCAGCAAAATCAAAGGGCCGATTCTGTGCCTGGTCGGACCGCCGGGGGTAGGTAAAACCTCGCTGGGTCAGTCGATTGCGAAAGCAACTGGCCGTAAATATGTCCGTATGGCGTTGGGTGGGGTGCGTGATGAAGCAGAGATTCGTGGACATCGCCGTACTTACATAGGTTCAATGCCGGGCAAATTGATCCAGAAAATGGCGAAAGTGGGGGTGAAAAACCCGCTGTTCCTGCTGGATGAAATCGACAAAATGTCGTCCGACATGCGTGGTGATCCGGCTTCGGCATTGCTTGAAGTGCTGGATCCGGAACAGAACATTGCGTTTAACGATCACTATCTGGAAGTGGATTACGATCTGTCAGACGTGATGTTTGTGGCGACCTCAAACTCGATGAACATCCCGGCACCGCTGCTGGACCGTATGGAAGTGATTCGTCTGTCTGGTTATACCGAAGATGAAAAACTGAACATCGCCAAACAGCACCTGCTGCCGAAACAGATTGAACGTAACGCGCTGAAAGAGAAAGAAATCAGCGTTGATGACAGCGCCATTATGGGCATCATTCGCTACTACACCCGTGAAGCGGGCGTGCGTAGTCTGGAACGTGAACTCTCCAAACTGTGCCGTAAAGCTGTGAAAGCGCTGCTGATGGACAAAGCGAAAAAACACATCACCATCAACGGTGATAACCTCAAAGATTTCCTTGGGGTTCAACGCTTTGATTACGGTCGCGCGGATAGCGAAAACCGTGTTGGTCAGGTAACCGGTCTGGCGTGGACGGAAGTGGGCGGTGACTTGCTGACCATCGAAACCGCCTGTGTTCCGGGCAAGGGTAAACTGACTTACACCGGTTCGCTGGGTGAAGTGATGCAGGAGTCAATCCAGGCAGCATTGACTGTCGTGCGTGCGCGTGCAGAGAAATTGGGTATCAACGGTGATTTCTATGAGAAACGTGATATCCATGTGCATGTGCCAGAAGGTGCCACACCGAAAGATGGTCCTAGCGCGGGTATCGCGATGTGTACCGCGCTGGTGTCCTGCCTGACGGGTAATCCGGTGCGTTCTGATGTGGCAATGACCGGTGAGATCACTTTGCGTGGTCAGGTGCTGCCAATCGGTGGTTTGAAAGAAAAACTGCTGGCAGCGCATCGTGGTGGCATCAAAACGGTGTTGATCCCGGACGAGAACAAACGCGATCTGGAAGAAATTCCGCAGAACGTGATCGCCGATTTGACCATTCATCCGGTGAAACGCATTGAAGAAGTGCTGAACCTGGCATTGGAAAATGCCCCTTACGGTATGCAGGTTGCGACGGCAAAATAGTGATTAACGGCAAAAACCGTTAAAAAGCGAGGCGGGCAGGCGAAATGGTGCTTGCCAGCCTTTTTTTGTGCCGCTAAGTTAGGGGGCTGCTGGATCAACGATTAAGACGAATACCGTTGTTTCGGCTCAACAGGCTTGATATAACTGGCTGCGCGTTCGTATCCGGCGGGAAGCGCGGATGCGATGTGAATAATAAAAGAGGGGATGAATAGAGTGAATAAGTCACAGTTGATCGACAAAATTGCTGCAGATGCGGATATTTCTAAGGCAGCAGCTGGACGTGTATTAGATGCATTCATGGGTTCCGTTTCTGACGCGCTGAAAGGCGGTGATGAAGTGGCATTAGTTGGTTTCGGTACATTCTCTGTTCGTGAGCGTGCTGCTCGCACAGGCCGTAACCCGCAAACCGGTAAAGAAATCACCATTCCGGCTGGTAAAGTGCCGGGCTTCCGTGCTGGCAAGGCACTGAAAGACGCTGTCAATTAATGACCGCTGTCACATCCGTTGAAGCATTTTCTTCAGCGGATTGAGGACGCAAAAGCCGTTCTCATGTAACATACGGGCACATCAATTTTGATGTGCCTTTTTTTATTCTGATGCGCAGCAAATGGCCCCTTTGGCTGTTGTCTCCGCAGGGTTGTCAGCTGCCAGCCTGAATTGCAGTTGCGCGATGATGACATCGTGTCAGAGCTTTACATTCACACTACAGCGGAGTGTTGTCATACCATGATGGACAATTTACGTGCGGCGGGTAATCACGTCGTGCTCAAAATCATTCTGGGATTGATTATCCTGTCCTTTGTTCTGACTGGGGTGGGTAACTACCTGATTGGCGGTAACAGTGATTATGCTGCCAAAGTTAACGGACATGAGATCAGTCGTGGAGAGCTGGAGCAGGCGTTCAACACTGAGCGGAATCGTCAGCAGCAGATGCTGGGCGACCAATTCTCTCAGCTGGCAAGTAATGAAGGCTACATGCAGCAGATGCGTCAGCAGGCCCTTTCTCAGCTGATTGACCAGGCTTTGCTCGATCAGTACATCAAAGATCTGCACATGGGTATCAGTGACGATCAGGTCAGGGATGCGATTTTCAATCAGCAGGCTTTCCAGACCAATGGTAAGTTCGACAACGCCAAATACAACGGTCTGATTACCAGCATGGGCTTCACTGCCGATCAATACGCTGAAGCGCTGCGTAAACAGCTGGCAAACCAGCAACTGATCAACGCCGTAGCAAACACCGACTTTATGCTTAAAGGCGAAACCAGCAAGCTGGTTGATCTGGTGGCGCAGCAGCGCGAAATTCGTCAGGCCATCATTGATGTCAATGCATTGGCGGCGAAACAAACAACCACCGATGACGAAATCAGCCAGTACTATCAACAGCATCAAAGCAGCTTTATGGCACCGGAGCAGTTCCGCGTCAGCTATATCAAGATGGATGCGGCGAGCTTGCAGGAAAACGCCAGCGAAGCGGATATTCAGAGCTGGTTTGATCAACACAAAGCCGACTACTCGCAGCCGCAACGTAACCGCTACAGTGTCATTCAGACCAAAACTGAAGCGGATGCCAATGCCGTGTTGGATGCGCTGAAAAAAGGCGAAGATTTCGCTACCCTGGCGAAAAGCAAATCCATCGACCCGATCTCTGCCCGTAAAGGCGGCGACATGGGCTGGCTGGAACCGAACACCACGCCGGATGAACTGAAAAATGCCAATCTGACCGAGAAAGGCCAGCTTTCAGGTGTGATCAAATCCTCGGTTGGTTTCCTGATTGCCCGTCTGGATGATATCCAGCCGGAGCAGGTTAAGCCGCTGTCAGAAGTGCACGATGCAGTTGCTGAAAAAGTGAAGCAGGAAAAAGCGGTTGATGCCTTCTATAAAATGCAACAGAAGGTCAGCGAAGCCGCCAGCAATGACAATGAATCACTGGCAGGCGCAGCAGAGGCTTCTGGCCTGAAAGTGGTTGAAACTGACTGGTTCAGTCAGGATAGCGTGCCGCAGGACCTGGATTTCGATGCGGTTAAACAAGCCATTTTCAACGGTGGCTTAGTCGGACAGAATGGTGCGCCGGGTAATAACTCCGACATCATCTCAGTGGATGGCGACCGCGCGTTTGTCCTGCGTATCAGCGAGCACAAACCTGAAGCAGTCAAACCGCTGGATCAGGTCAAAGCACAAATCGCCGATACCCTGAAGCATGATAAAGCAACCCAGCAGGCGAAAGAGCAGGCGAATAAGTTGCTGGCCGATCTCAACGCCGGTAAGCAGGATGTGCTGCAAGCCGCCGGTCTGACGCTGAGCGCCAGCAAAACCGTCGATCGCAATGCGCAGGACCCGGTAGCACAGTCTGCATTCAACCTGCCGCAGCCGGTTGACAACAAACCGTCATGGGGCGTGAGCGAAGACATGCAGGGTAATGTGGTACTGGTGGCACTGGATAAAGTCAGCACTGGCAGCATGCCACAACCGCAGATTGACCAGATGGTGAAAGGTGTGACGCAGAATAACGCGCAAATCGCCTTCGAAGCCCTGCTGGAAAACCTGCGCAAAGAGGCCAAGATCAAGTACGGCGCAGCCGCACAAATGCAGTAAGCCTCGCAAAAAAATCAGAATGGTTGAAACAGACAAAGGCCGCTTATGCGGCCTTTTCCATTTCTGAGATTCGGCTTTTGAGCCTGATTCTGTGCTGTGACACTCTGCATCTGCTGTTAAACACAAGGAGAGACACAGCATGATCAAACAAACTTTTCAGGTCTTATTCTTCTCGCTGGCCCTTGGCGGTACGGTGTGTTCCACCAGTCTGGCAGCGGCAGAAAGCCCCAGTGAGACACAGGCAACGCAGGTATCACCGCCAGCGGAAGGACAGGTCAGCATCAATCAGGCAAGCGCAGAAGAACTTGCAGCTGCAATGAATGGTATTGGCCTGAAGAAAGCCCAGTCTATCGTTAGTTATCGCGAACAATACGGCCCATTTACCGCAATTGAGCAATTAAAGGAGGTGCCAGGTATCGGTAGCGCGTTGGTTGAGCGTAACAGTGCCCGCCTGAAACTGTGAGAAAGCTCGCGACTCAGGAAGGATGAGGTCAACCTGCATTTACGCTGTGCTATGCTCAACAGGTCCAACCAGTTGTCATTCACAGCGTAATCAGGAGCAATAATGCAGACCACGATCAAAGTGCGCGGTTACCATCTTGACGTCTATCAGCACGTAAACAATGCGCGTTACCTGGAGTTTCTGGAGGAGGCGCGCTGGCAATGGCTGGAGGATGTCGATGCGTTCAACTGGCTGGTACAGCAGAAGCTCGCTTTTGTGGTGGTGAATATCAACATTAACTATCGCCGCCCGGCAGTGCTGGGCGACGTGCTGACGATTGAGAGTGAGATTGCGCAGTTGAATGGCAAGAGTGGCGTTATTTCACAGCGGGTGTTGTTAGCCGGCGATGGTTCACCGGTTGCCGATGCGGCATTAACCTTTGTCTGCATTGACCTGCGTACGCAAAAAGCAGTGCCAATGGAAGGGGAGTTACGCGAACGGCTGGCGGCATTAATGGTATGACGAGAGGCTGGCGTCAGCGACGCCAGCAGGGTGAAGCGGGATCAGGCCAGCCCGCTTTTTTGTTTCATCTGCGCCATGATGGCTGAGGCATTAGCCTGATAATCCGCCAGACCACGGGCGCGCAGATGGCAGGCAGCACATTCGCCACAACCGTCACCTTTGACGCCGTTATAGCAGGTCAGGGTTTCCGCACGCACCAGCGGTAACTGCTGCCAGTAATCCGCCAGTGCCCATGTCTCCGCTTTGTTGAGCCACATCAGCGGCGTTTCGAAACGAATATTGCGCGCCATGCCCAGGCTGACGGCGTTATTCAACGCTTTGACGAATTCATCGCGACAGTCAGGGTAACCGGAAAAATCGGTTTCACACACCCCGGTGATGACGGCTTCGGCTTCCACCTGGTATGCATAAATCGAGGCCAGCGTTAAAAACAGAATGTTGCGTCCCGGCACGAAAGTACTCGGCAGGCCGCTGGCGTTGGGATCATAGGTCGGCACCGGGATGTTATCACGCGTCAGGCTGCTGACCGCCAATTCGTTCAGCAGCGTTACATCCAGCACCTTATGCGCGCATGCGCCAAGTTTCTTTGCCAGTTCGGCCGCAACCTCAATTTCTTCGCGATGACGCTGGCCATAATCAAAGGTGACGCAATGCACTTCATCATACTGCTGCAACGCCTGAATTAAACAGGTGGTGGAGTCTTGTCCGCCACTGAATACTACAACGGCTCTTTTCATCTTTTCTTCCGTATAAAACCCAGCCCTTATGGTAATGGCTCAGCTGTGTGATGAACAGTATCGACTGCGGCGGGAGGAGGGATCCACGCGCGGGTAAAGTCGAACCAGCCCAGGCTGTTAAGTTGAATGCCTTCCACGCCGGGAGGGGCAGAGATTTGATAGCGATAATTAAATAACGGCAGTAGATAACCGGCGCGCATCAGTTGCTCAAACAGCTGGTGGCTAAGAATAGCACGCTGCCCCGGGTCCTGTTGTTGCGCAATTTCGCGCAGATGCTGACGTAAATGGATCGCACTTTGCGTTCCCCGGAGTGGCTGCCATAGTGGATCGTTCTCCAGCCAGCTTACGAGGGTAAACAGTGGCGCGTCACCAATCAGGCGATCGCCCATCACCAGATCGGCTTCGGCCAGTTCACGTTCATCGCGCCAACTTTTGACGTCATGAAATATGCAAGTCAGCTGGCAGCCCTGCGCGGCTAATAGCGGCTTCAGGGCTTCCGCCATCACATGTAATTCCACTGGCAGATGATAATGCAAGGTGAGTGCAGCAGGCAGTGTGACCAGCGTTTCTTCCGAGGCAGGCACCGGCCAGCCCGGCAGCAACTCCTGGCTGGGAGTGATCAAGCCTTCATCCAGCGGCAACTGTTGGATCATGCCACTTCGCTGAATCAGGGCAATTAAGGTTTTAGCCTGTGCAGTACTCAGGCGTGCTGAGAGACGGGGAGCCAGATAACAGAATCCGAGACTGATGCTGCGATCGACCGGGCGCAGTGTATCCAGCTCGTCAGGATCGCCAATGGCGATTTGTACCGGATGACGGCAACTGGTGCCCAGGGTGCGATCAAACAGTTGGGGGGTGATCCAGTATTCAACCGCCTGAATCAATGGTCGTTGCAGATGCCAGCGCGCATGACTTTCCAGTCGTACCAGCTCAGCGGCGAAATGCGTCAGTTTCCATGCACCGCTACCGATGTCATCACGTTCAGGATGTGGCAACAGGCAGTATTGGTGCGCCAACCGTTGTGGCAGCCAGTAGTCACTGTGACGCAGGCGAATACGTAGCGCCAGTGGATGGGGCGCAGTGATACTTTCCACCGAGGCAAGCAGTCGCAACCCCGGAGTACTATGGCGGATCTTGTTAAACTGCGTGACCAGTTGTGCGGCATACAGCGGTTCATCGTTATGCCAGCTTAATTGCGGGCGCAACCAGAAAAACCAGTCACAGCCCGTGGCGTCATGTTGCCAGTGGTGAGCCAAATCACCCACGACATCGTCGCCGTTGAAGCGTGTCAGACCAGAGAAAATCTGGCGCGCCAGATGCTGTTCGGCACGTCCGGTTATTCTCAGCGGGCGCAAGGGTTCAAGGGCACGATAGTAGGGAATGCGTAGTACCGGAGCCTGGTTAAGCCACTGACCGCCCATCAACGGACGCAACATGTTCAACAGATGATCGGGTTGCACATCCAGCACCTGCAATGCCTGCACCGCTTCGCCTGCGGCGAGTTGCTGCTGCAAAAGTTGCTGGCGTAGCTGTTCCGGTGACGTGAGAAAGGTCAGGATTCCCTGTTTACCGCGCCCCGCAGCACCCTGCCAACGCAGCCAACCCGCGTCCTGCCACTGGCGCAGCAGGGTGCGAATATGGCGTTCGCTGCAAAAGCAGTGCTGTGCCATGGCGGAAACACTCAGTTGCTGGGGAGCACCCTGGCTAAGTTGCCAGAGCCGCTGGAATTGATTGACCCGATGAAGTTGCCGCATCACCTAAACCCGGAACAGTTTTCGAAAAGTATTCACTATTAGTTCCGCAATTACCAGGCGATAGTGGGAGTATCACACCGACAGGAGAACTCGCATGGCCCGCCTCGCGGCATTTGATATGGACGGTACGCTCCTGCTGCCGACTCATCGCCTGGGTACAGAAACTCTCGCCAGTTTGCATGCCCTGCATCAACGTGACGTCACGCTGGCGTTTGCTACCGGACGTCATCTGCTGGATATGCAGCCGGTGGTACGTGAGCAAATCACGCTACCCGCCTGGCTGATTACCGGCAATGGTACCCGCGTACACGATCTGGATGGCAAACAGTTATATGGCTGCGATCTGCCGCCTTCTATCGCCGAAGAGGTGATTCATCGCCACTGGCAAACACCTGCGACCATTCATATTTTCAATGATGAAGGCTGGTTTACCGACAAACCGCTGCCCTGGGTACGGGAAGCGCATGTAATGAGCGGCTTCCACTATCAACTGCGTGATCTGCAACGTATGTCGGCGCATGAAGTCACCAAGATCTGTTTTATTGCCCCGCATGAGACGTTGTGTTCACTGAAAACCGAACTGGATGCGGCATTGGGTGAACGCGCGAATATCTGTTTTTCTGCCTGGGATTGCCTGGAGGTCTTACCGCTGGATTGTCACAAAGGAGCGGCTCTGGCGCGACTATGCCAGCATCTTTCCCTGTCGCTTGCCGATTGTATGGCGTTTGGCGATGCCATGAACGATCGCGAAATGCTGGACCGTGTCGGCAACGGTTTCATCATGGGCAATGCCATGCCTCAATTGAAAGCGGAGTTGCCGCATTTGCCGGTTATTGGACGTTGCGAGACACAGGCTGTGTCTCACTATTTAAATCACTGGATGACCACACCACACCTCGATTATTCCCCCGAATGCTGAGGCTTGCAGTGAACCGGACAGGATGTCCGGTTTTTTATTGCATCTCTCGCTGCCACGGCTGGATATCGCCAATGTGCTGCGCGACCCATTCCGCGTTGTAATAGGTATCCGGATAGCGTTCGCCGCTGTCGCACAGTATCGTTACCAGCGAACCTTGTTCACCCCGTTCACGCATACGTTTCGCCACCTGCAACATACCCCAGAAATTGGTGCCAGTGGAGGCTCCCGGACGACGGCCGAGAATCTGTTCCAGCTTCAGCATGGCAGCAACGGTTGCGGCATCCGGCACCTTGATCATCTCGTCAATCACATCGGGTAAAAACGACGGTTCAACGCGTGGACGGCCAATGCCTTCAATCATGCTGCCGCGATCGCTACTCAGTCCGCGCTCGCGGCTGTGCCAGAAATCAAAAAACACCGAGTGCTCAGGGTCGACCACCAGCAGTCGGGTGTCATAGCCCTGATAACGGATATAACGCCCGAGGGTGGCGGAGGTTCCGCCCGTACCCGCACTCATAATCAGGGTATGTGGCACCGGGCAAGGTTCATGTGCCATCTGGCGAAAGATGCTCTCAGCGATGTTGTTATTGCCGCGCCAGTCAGTGGCACGCTCAGCATAGGTAAACTGATCCATAAAATGGCCGTTCAACTCACGCGCCAGTCGTTCCGATTCGCTATACAACTGGCAGGGGTCGGTCACGAAATGACACTCCCCACCATAAAAGCGGATCAACTCGATTTTACGTTTAGCAGTGCTGGCGGGCATCACGGCAATAAATGGCAGCCCCAGCAAACGCGCAAAATAGGCTTCTGAAACCGCAGTGCTGCCGGAAGAGGCTTCAATAATTGGCGTTCCCTGGCGGATCCAACCATTGGCCAGGCCGTACAAAAACAGCGAACGCGCCAGACGGTGTTTCAGGCTACCGCTCGGATGGGTGCTTTCATCTTTCAGGTAAAAACCGATGCCGGGAAAATCATCCAGGTTAAAGCGAATCAGATGGGTGTCGGCAGAGCGCTGAAAATCAGCGTTAATTTCGTTAATAGCGTGACGAATCCAGGGCGTTTGCATGCTAAGTTTCCGCAAAATTTAATCGCCACAGTGTAAGGCACTGGCAGGAAAAAGAGGTTGCTTTAATCGGTGTATAATGGCTCGATGAGAGAAAAATTTTCTCCCGGAGAGGCAAATGCTAGATAAAACTGACCGTAAACTGCTGGCGTTATTACAGCAGGATTGCACCTTGTCACTCCAGACGCTGGCAGATGCGGTCAATCTCACTACCACACCGTGCTGGAAACGCCTGAAAAAACTGGAAGATGATGGCATTATTCGTGCGCGTGTGGCGCTGTTGGACGGCGATAAAATCGGTCTGGCGCTGACCGCGTTCATGTTTGTCAAAACCCAGCAGCACAGCAGCGACTGGTATCAGCAATTTGTCAGCGTGGTTCAGCAGATGCCGGAGGTGATGGCGTTCTACCGTATGGCCGGCGAATATGACTATCTGCTGCGTATTCAGGTGGCAGATATGAAAAGTTACGATGGTTTTTATAAGCGGCTGGTGAATGGCGTACCGGGTCTGATTGACGTGACCTCCAGTTTCGCGATGGAAGAAATTAAATACACAACCGCATTGCCGGTAGCACCCTGACGGGTAAAGAAAGAGACAGTCTTGTGCGATTATTCAGCCAGTTAAGTTGGTATTTTCTGCGCGAGTGGCGGCGATATCTGGGCGCGGTCACTCTGCTCATCATCATTGCGCTTCTGCAATTGCTGCCACCGCATTTGGTGGGCGTAATTGTTGATGGCGTTACCCAACATACCTTAAGCACCGGACGACTGATGATGTGGATCGGCGTGATGCTGGTCACTGCGGTGGTGGTTTATCTGCTGCGTTATGTCTGGCGCGTGCTGCTGTTCGGAGCCTCTTACCAACTGGCGGTGAAATTACGTGAAGATTTTTACCGTCAATTGAGCCGCCAGCATCCGGCATTTTACCTGCGTCATCGCACCGGTGATCTGATCGCCCGCGCCACCAACGATGTTGACCGCGTGGTCTTCGCCGCCGGAGAAGGGGTGCTGACGCTGGTGGATTCACTGGTGATGGGTTGTGTGGTGCTGGTGGTGATGAGTGTACAAATCAGCTGGCAGTTGACGTTACTGGCGCTGGTGCCGATGCCGATTATGGCGCTGATTATCCATCGCTACGGCAATCAGTTGCATGATCGTTTCAAACTGGCACAGGCAGCGTTCTCCAGCCTGAATGATCAAACTCAGGAAAGCCTGACCAGCATTCGCATGATCAAAGCCTTTGGTCTGGAAGATCATCAGTCGCAGCAGTTTGCGGCCATCGCGCGTGATACTGGCGAGAAAAACCTGCGAGTGGCAAGGGTAGATGCGCGTTTTGATCCCACCATCTATATCGCGATTGGTTTCTCCAATTTGCTGGCGATTGGTGGCGGGAGCTGGATGGTGTGGCATGGCAGCCTGACGTTAGGGCAGCTCACCAGCTTTGTAATGTACCTCGGCCTGATGATTTGGCCGATGCTGGCACTGGCGTGGATGTTCAATATCGTTGAGCGTGGCAGCGCGGCCTGGAGCCGTATCCGTGCGTTGCTGGCGGAAGCTCCGGCAGTGGAAGACGGCCAACAAATGCTGCCGCCGGAAGCCGGGAATTTGCAGGTGGCGATCCGCGAGTTTCGCTATCCGGCGAGTGCCGGTGTGGCGCTCAGCCATGTCAATTTTCAGCTTAAACCCGGCCAAATGCTGGGCTTATGTGGCCCCACTGGCTGTGGCAAAAGCACGCTGTTAAGTTTGCTTCAGCGCCATTTCGACCTTGAACAAGGCGATATTCGCTATCACAACACCCCACTGTCGCAGTTGCGCATTGATAGCTGGCGCAGCCGCCTGGCGGTAGTGAGCCAGACGCCGTTCCTGTTTTCCGATACCGTCGCTAATAACCTTGCGTTAGGTCGCCCCAATGCCAGCCAGCAGGAGATTGAGCAGGTGGCGAAGATGGCCTGCGTTCATGAGGATATCCTGCGCCTGCCGCAGGGCTATGAAACCGAGGTGGGTGAACGTGGCGTGATGCTCTCAGGCGGTCAGAAGCAGCGCATCGCTATTGCGCGTGCGCTGTTGCTGAATGCCGAGATCCTGATTCTGGATGATGCTTTATCTGCGGTGGATGGACGCACCGAGCACGATATTCTGCACAACCTGCGGCAATGGGGTCGGGGCCGAACGCTGATTATCAGTGCGCATCGTTTGTCGGCGCTGACCGAAGCCAGCGAAATTCTGGTATTGCAGCAGGGTCAGGTGATGCAGCGTGGTGACCACGACGATCTGGTCGCAGAAAGCGGTTGGTATCGTGATATGTACCGTTATCAGCAACTGGAAGCGGCGCTGGACGAGGATGAGATCAGCGAAGGAGCGAGTCGTGGCTAAATCTGTGCGTCTGTGGCCTACCTTGAAACGTTTACTGGCCTACGGCAAACCGTGGCGTAAATCGTTATGGCTGGCCGTGGGCATGTTATGGCTGGCGGCGGCGGCCGAAGTCACCGGGCCGGTGTTAGTCAGTTATTTTATTGATCATCTGGTGGCGCAACACCAGATGCCGTGGGGCATTGTCGCCGGGTTGGTGGTCGGATTTATTCTGCTGCAATTGCTGGCAGCGGGCCTGCACTATTTTCAGTCGTTGCTGTTCAACCGCGCGGCGATCGGTGTGGTGCAAAAATTACGTTCTGATGTGATGAATGCCGCGCTACGTCAGCCGTTAAGCGCCTTCGATACCCAACCGGTCGGGCAAATCATCTCACGCGTGACCAACGATACCGAGGTGATCCGCGATCTGTATGTCACGGTGGTGGCAACGGTGTTGCGCAGTGCCGCGTTGATCGGCGCGATGCTGGTGGCCATGTTTGCGCTCGACTGGCGTATGGCGCTGGTGGCGATTGTAATTTTCCCGCTGGTATTGACGGTGATGTTGATCTATCAGCGCTACAGCACACCGATAGCGCGCCGGGTGCGTAGCTACCTGGCCGATATCAATAACGGCTTCAATGAAGTGATTAACGGCATGAGTGTCATCCAGCAGTTCCGCCAGCAGGCGCGCTTTGGTGAGCGCATGGGGGAGGCCAGCCGTTCGCACTATCTGGCGCGAATGGAGACGCTACGACTGGATGGCTTCTTGCTGCGTCCATTGCTGAGTTTATTCTCTGCACTAATTTTGTGCGGCCTGCTGATGCTGTTCAGCTTTGCTAACCCAGGCGTGTTTGAGGTGGGCGTTCTGTATGCCTTTATCACTTACCTCGGGCGTCTGAATGAGCCGTTGATTGAACTCACTACCCAGCAATCGATGCTGCAACAGGCGGTGGTGTCGGGTGAGCGCATCTTTGAGTTGATGGATGCGACTCAGCAGGATTACGGCACGGATAACCGGCCACTGGCCTCCGGGCGTATTTCCCTGCGTGATGTCAGCTTCGCCTATCGCGCCGATCGTGACGTGTTAAGCCAGATCGATCTGGACGTGCCGCCCCGTGGCTTTATTGCGTTGGTTGGCCATACCGGCAGTGGCAAAAGTACGCTGGCAAACCTGCTGATGGGGTACTACCCGGTGACGCGCGGCAGTATCGAACTGGACGGTCGTCCATTGCCACAACTGACGCATCAGGCGTTACGTCAGGGGGTAGCGATGGTGCAACAGGACCCGGTGGTGCTGGCAGATACCTTGCTCGCCAATGTCCGTCTTGGGCGCGATATCCCGGAGCAGGCGGTGTGGCAGGCGCTGGAGACGGTGCAGCTTGCCGCGCTGGTGCGCGCTATGCCGGAGGGTATTCACACCCGGTTGGGCGAGCAGGGCAATAACCTGTCGGTCGGTCAGAAACAGTTGTTAGCGCTGGCGCGGGTGCTGGTATCGCTGCCGCAAATTTTGATCCTTGATGAAGCCACCGCCAATATCGATTCCGGCACTGAGCAGGCGATTCAGCACGCCCTGCGTGCCTTACGTCAGCACAGCACGCTGGTGGTGATCGCGCATCGCCTCTCCACTATTACTGAGGCAGACCAGATTCTGGTCCTGCATCGCGGTCAGGTCGCTGAACGCGGTACGCATACCCAGTTACTGGCGCAACAGGGGCGTTACTGGCAAATGTATCAGCTGCAACAGGCGGGCGATGAACTCGCGGCGGGCATTCCCTTAACGACTGAAGGGTGACTTGCACCTTTTTTGCGCACCTTTATCGGATTATTCTGTAGAAATGCACTTCTTTGAGGCTGTGAGCACCAAAGAGGTGCAAACAATCCACTCCTTTCTTCCTTTCCTGCTGGTATTTGTGTTGTTCATCACAGAACGAAGCGCGCTGTAGCGCGGCTAATCTGCTGACTCTGCGGTTTTTTTATTTATGGCACACCCTTTGCTTATATCCCTGCGTGTCCGGTAAGACTCACTCATTAAATACCTGGAGGGGATCGTATGAAGCTGGTTACCGTGGTAATCAAACCATTTAAGCTGGAGGACGTGCGTGAAGCCTTATCCTCTATTGGCATTCAGGGACTGACAGTTACCGAAGTGAAGGGTTTCGGTCGCCAGAAAGGTCACGCAGAGCTTTATCGCGGTGCCGAGTACAGCGTGAACTTCCTGCCAAAAGTAAAAATTGATATCGCCATTGCTGATGATCAACTGGACGAAGTCGTGGATGTGATCAGCAAAGCCGCTTACACCGGCAAGATTGGCGACGGCAAAATTTTCGTTGCGGAACTGCAACGCGTTATCCGTATTCGTACTGGCGAGACCGACGAAGCAGCACTGTAACTAGGCCTTGATTGTGATGGGATGGAAAGAAATGAATAAAATGATGACGAAGTTAGGCCTGACCAGCCTGGCGCTGTTACCGTCTCTGGCCATGGCGGCAGCTCCTGCCGTTGCGGATAAAGCCGATAACGCGTTTATGATGATCTGCACCGCGTTGGTGTTGTTCATGTCGATTCCGGGCATCGCCCTGTTTTACGGCGGTCTGATCCGCGGTAAAAACGTATTGTCCATGCTGACTCAGGTAGCGGTAACCTTCTCTCTGGTTTGTGTGCTGTGGATGATTTACGGTTACTCGCTGGCTTTCAGCGAAGGCAATGCCTTCTTCGGTAGCTTCCAGTGGGCGATGTTGAAAAATATCGAGCTGAAAGCGCTGATGGGCACCTTCTATCAATATATTCACGTTGCGTTCCAGGCTTCCTTCGCCTGTATCACCGTGGGCCTGATTGTGGGTTCCATTGCGGAACGTATTCGTTTCTCTGCGGTGCTGATTTTCGTTGCGGTATGGCTGACTCTGGCTTATCTGCCGATTGCACACATGGTCTGGGCTGGCGGTCTGCTGGCATCTGATGGCGCGCTGGACTTCGCGGGCGGTACCGTTGTTCACATCAACGCTGCGGTTGCTGGTCTGGTCGGTGCTTATCTGGTGGGCAAACGTGCTGGCTTCGGTAAAGAAGCATTTAAACCGCACAACCTGCCAATGGTGTTCACGGGTACTGCAATCCTGTATGTGGGCTGGTTCGGCTTCAACGCGGGTTCTGCTTCTGCTGCCAACGAAATCGCTGCCCTGGCATTCCTGAACACCGTCATTGCGACGGCGGGTGCGGTACTGTCCTGGACCTTCGGTGAGTGGGCACTGCGTGGTAAGCCTTCTCTGCTGGGTGCCTCTTCAGGCTTCATCGCAGGTCTGGTTGCTATCACTCCGGCGTGTGGTTATGTCGGTGTTGGCGGCGCGCTGATTATCGGTCTGGTCGGTGGTTTGGCTGGCCTGTGGGGTGTCACCACCCTGAAGAAATGGCTGCGTGTTGATGACCCGTGTGATGTGTTCGGTGTGCACGGCGTGTGCGGCATCGTGGGTTGTATCCTGACTGGCGTGTTCGCTTCCTCTTCACTGGGTGGCGTAGGTTATGCTGAAGGCGTAACTATGGGCCATCAGGTGTGGATCCAGCTGTTCAGCGTGGGTGTCACCATCGTCTGGTCTGGTGTGGTTGCCTTCATTGGCTTCAAACTGGCCGATATGATTGTTGGCCTGCGTGTTCCGGAAGATCAGGAACGTGAAGGTCTGGATGTTAACAGCCACGGCGAAAACGCTTACAACCAGTAAGAGCCGGGCTGAAAAAGAGAGCAGTGCGCTAAAATAATAAAAAGCAGAAGGGGCGAGTCATCGCCCCTTTTTTTATTCGCTGCGTTGGCGCATCACCCCTTCCTGCACCGTGGTTGCCACCAGCGTGCCATCCTGAGTAAAAAACTCCCCGCGTACAAACCCGCGTGCACCTGATGCTGAGGTGCTGACTACGCTATACAGCAGCCATTCTGACAGGTCGAACGGGCGGTGGAACCACATTGAGTGGTCGATAGTCGCGACCTGCATGTCGGGCTCAAGGAAGCCTTTGCCGTGCGGCTGAAGCGCTACAGGCAGGAAGTTGAGGTCTGATGCATAGCCAAGCAGATATTGGTGAATTCGGCGATCCTGCGGCAGTTGACCGTTAGCACGCACCCACACCTGACGTACCGGCTCATCAACACGGCCTTTCAGCGGGTTGTGAATCTGCACCGGACGAATATCGAGTGGACGTTCAGAGAGGAATTTTTCCCGTAATTTAATCGGCAGATGCGCTGCCAGCTTATGCGCCAGATCCTGTTCCGATGGCAAATTATCCGGGGCGGGGACCTGTGGCATGCTGTTCTGATGCTCAAATCCGCTTTCCGGTGCCTGGAACGAGGCCGTCATGTAGAAGATCGGTTGTCCATTTTGCACAGCGCTGACGCGGCGCGCGCTAAAGCTTTTGCCATCCCGTAGAGTTTCCACATCATAGATAATGGCTTTCTGGCTATCGCCCGGACGCAGGAAGTAACTATGGAATGAGTGAATGATACGTGCTTCCGGCACTGTCTGTTTCGCTGCATAAAGCGCCTGGCCAACCACCTGACCACCAAACACCTGACGCAGGCCGAGGTCTTCGCTTTGACCGCGAAATAATCCCTCTTCCAGTTTTTCCAGATTCAACAAATTAAGCAGGTTGTGCAGTGCCTGGCTCATAACGGATTCCTCAGTGATACCGGTCGGGCAAGTGTGAAAGATCCGACCAGTTGTCGTCAATCTTTTTGCCGTGGTTTCAGCAATCTAAGACCCGTCTTAAGCGCATTGCGGATTCTTGTGCCAGAATTAAGGGCATTCGGCGGTGGAATAGCTGCACATTATTTTTTCCCGCCGACAATCATAGTGTTCATAAGGAGACGACATCAATGAAACTCTGGCAAATCATTAGCGGTATGACATTGGCTGTGGCGGTCGCAGGGTGCGCGGATCACAGCAAACCGGTGGCAACGCCAACGTTGGGTGCAACGGTTGCCGGACAGCAAACGACCATTGCGCAGCCGAATGTAAGTGGCTCCATTTATATTCGCCAGCGTATTGCGTTACCGCCGGATGCGGTGCTGACGGTGACTCTGTCAGATGCCTCACAGTCCGATGCGCCATCCCGAGTGCTGGCGCAGCATGTGGTGCGTACCGAGGGTAAACAGGCACCGTTCCAGTTTGTGCTGCCCTTTAACCCGGCAGATATCCAGCCGAACGCACGCATTCTGTTGAGTGCAGCAATAGCCATTGATGGCAGACTGGCGTTTATCACTGATACGGTGAAACCGGTGATTAATCAGGGCGGAACCAAGGTCGAATTGTTGCTGGTGCCTACCACCAATATGGCGATGCCAACGCAGCCTGGTGCGGCAACGACCGTGCCGTCTACCTCCCCAACGCAGGTGACACCATCGTCTTCAGTGCCTGCTGCGACCAGTATGTAAACGGATATCGTCCCGGCGCGATTTATCGCACCGGGACGAATGTGTACCGGGTATCAATCCTGATCCCAACGATATCGCGCCAGTTCAATTTCTCCCGCATCACTCACCTCGATCCCTTCAGCTTCCAGCGCATCGCGCTGACGAAACAAATCATCACCCTGTAGCGAAATACGCCCGTGACGATTCAGGACTCGATGCCAGGGTAACTGGCTGCCGGGCGGGAGACGTTTCAGCACGCCACCCACCTGACGTGCCGCACGCGGGGAGCCAGCCAGACGGGCGACATCACCATAGGTCATCACTTTACCGGGGGGAATGGCGGCAACAATCTGCCACACGCGCTGCGGAAAGCTATCGTGTTCACTCATTGGGTCGTCCTGAATAACCGCAAAGGGCAGACTTTAACATGAACCAGGGCAGGTATAATCGCCTGTCTGTTCAAGAAAACAACGGTCATCCGGCGTTTGCTTGCAATTGCCGGGGGCTTACCTGATAATGCCAGCGCTCTCGTAATGAGGGCTAGTCAATGGGGGCCCTGTTGGTTCTCCCGCAATGCTAACTTGTGAACTCGGTCAGGTCCGGAAGGAAGCAGCCGCAGCAGGCGACGCGTGTGCCGGGATGTAGCTGGCAGGGCCTCCACCATTTCTGCCTCGAAAAAATCCCCTTAAATTCAATCAATAGCGTGCTGCTGGCACTCCTTTGCCAGTGAAAGGTCAATCCCTGAAAATCGGTTGCTGCAACAGGCTGGGCAAGAGAAGGGAAATACTTAGCGGACGAACTTCCAGACAGATCCGGGCACTTTATCGTAGAGCTTATTCATCGTCAGCTCTGCAAGGCGGTGATCGGCAGCCGAGTAAAATACCGCTAACTCGTCATCGGACAATTCATACTTGTTTTTTTCAATCACCCGCTCAAGGGTATCGATTGAGCGACAGCGGCGCAGTCGCATCAAATAATCGGTTTTGGTTAAGGCTTGATTGCTCATAAATAAATCGTTCTCACTCTGATGCTAAAAGGAATGGCTGGGTTGCTGTAGAAAAGCGCACTCTTCGGCAAACAGGTTAAATAAGCGTCGTGCTGAACGTTGCCAACGTTGAAGATCCTGAGTATTGATTCCGTAACTGCTAAACAACATAAAGGTATCGTCAAGATATTCATCGATTTGCGTTATCAGTGCTTCATCTTCAACATGCTTAATTTTGTAATTCATCGTGAAAGACGCGATATGCTCAATCAAATCGTTGAGCTGTAAATTGCTTTCAGAAGTAGGATCATTAACCCAGCCATGATGACTGTCAGTTAATGTTGCCATACTTTCGTCAAACAGGTTCTCACACAGAAATTTAAGCTGGGCAATATCATGCCGTTTCGGTGAGTATTCGTCCATCTTTTTCCCCTCCATAGCTAGCACGGTTACCGCAGCGCGGCGAGATTTGGAAAAGTGGCCAGGAAGCGATCACGAATAAAATGAATTCAGCGACTCCTCAAATATAATCCAGATTCATTAGTTTTGCTCACCTCCATTACCAAATATTACAATTCATCGGCGGGTGAAGGGCGTGTATTGTCTATCACTTCGAACACCAGTGCGCCCGGCTGGATATGAAACAGAACATCTTCCTGACGTGTAAAGGTTTCATTTAAATCCTGACAGGGACTAAATAAATTCCACTGGAAATCGTAAAGCATTTTAAATCGATTATTAGCGATAATCTTGATGGAAATAATGCGAAAACTCTCGGGAACTAATCGCGCATTTTGTGAATACCATTGTAAATCACCCGCCAGCGCTGAGGCTATTTTGAGAATATTCCCTTGAATTAATGCCTGCAACTTTGTGCAGTTATCCTCACCGACCGCAATATCACAATGAATAATGGCCTGCATCGTTAACCCGGTATAAAGGCTGTTGTTTCTATCATTGGGGTTTCTGACAAACATTGCAAGCTCACCTTAAGCATAAATAGCTATTGTTGTGATGGATTGCATTACGGGAGGTCATGAGAAGGAGGCGAATTCGAAAGGTGAGGGAGGATGCTGGATAACGCTGGTTAACTTTTGAAACACTTTCCCCCTGACTAACCGACAGAAGAGTCTGATAGTGTATTGTTATGTTATAACATCTTGGTTGTACTGTATGAATCATAGTGGATTACTGTTGTCGCTAGGCGGGCGCTTGCTGGTCGCGCTGCTGTTGGTTGCCCTGTTGGGATTGGCTATTGTGTGGGGCATGCAAAAATGATGCGTTTTCACCACTTGCAGGCTGGTTATCAAGGGCAAAGGGTTACACCAACGATCAACGGTGAGTTGGTAGCAGGCAGTATGACGGCGTTGATTGGCGCCAATGGCAGCGGAAAATCGACGCTGTTGAAAACCATCGCCGGTTTACTGACGCCGATTTCAGGGCGTTGTGAGCTGAAGGTTTCCCGTAAAGAGCTGGGTTGGCTGCCACAGCGTACCGAGTTGGAAAAGCGCTTCCCTGTCACGGCCTATGAGTTGGTCGCGATGGGGTGCTGGCCGCGTTGTGGTTGGTTTGGCGCGATTAACCGCGCGCTACGCAAAGAGATTGATGCGGCGCTTGATGCGGTGCAGATGCGTGATTTCGCGGATGCACAGCCTGCCACCTTGTCAGGAGGTCAGTTACAGCGCGTGTTATTCGCCCGCCTGATGCTGCAACGCAGCAAGTTGTGGCTGCTGGATGAACCCTTTAATGGTATCGACAGCCAGACCGTGACCTTATTGATGTCAATCCTGCAACAGCAGCAACAGGCAGGCACCACCTTGTTGGTGGTATTGCATGACCGTCCTTTGGTTGAACGTTATTTTCAGGATGTGTTGTCGTTGGATGCAGTTGAATCCGCCCGGGTCTCTCTGTTGCAGAAGGTGGCATCGTGACCTTACTGCAACCTTTCATCGAATTCGGTTTTATGCGCCGTGCTCTGGTGGCCTGTGTGGCGCTGGCGCTGAGTGCCACACCACTGGGTGTGTTTCTCTCATTACGACGCATGAGCCTGATTGGCGATGCACTTTCTCACGCGGTGCTGCCTGGCGCAGCGATTGGCTATCTCATCTCTGGTTTGTCGCTGGTGGCAATGGGGATTGGTGGCTTGATTGCCGGTCTGGCCGTTGCGCTTCTCTCCGGTGCTGTCAGCCGATATACCCCGCTTAAAGAAGATGCCAGCTTTGCCGGTTTTTATCTGGGTTCGTTGGCACTGGGGGTCACCCTGGTGTCACTACGCGGTTCCAGCGTTGACCTGCTGCATGTGCTGTTTGGCTCGCTACTGGCGGTGGATAACGCAGCAATTGTGCTGGTCGGCGGTATTGCTGCCTTCACGTTACTGATGCTGGCGATCATTTATCGTCCGCTGGTGATAGACGCCTTCGACCCCGATTTTCTGCGCGCACAGGGCAAATGGAGTGCCCCTCTGGTGCACGGCATTTTTCTCACTCTGGTGGTCCTCAATCTGGTGGCCGGTTTTCAGGTGCTGGGCACTTTGATGTCGGTGGGATTGATGATGTTGCCCGCCGCCAGCGCCCGTTTCTGGAGTCGCCATCTCGCCTGCATGCTCGGCGTTGCCATGTTGCTGGCAGTGATCGCTGCGCTGATCGGGCTGATGTTGTCGTGGCATTACTCACTGCCTGCGGGGCCGGCGGTGGTGCTGAGTGCCGCCGGACTTTTTTTGCTTTCTGTTTTGACAGGACCATGTGGCGGTTTACTGCGCCGCCGATAACGAAACCAATAAGGGGATATGTATGAAGAAGTTACCGATTAGCCTGGCGTTGGGTGCCATGTTGATCAGCCCGCTGGCGCTGGCAAAAACGGTGGATGCGGTAGCGAGTTTTACCGTGCTGGCGGATATCGTGAAACAAGTTGGTGGCGATCACGTTAAAGTTAAATCGCTGGTGGGGCCAAATGGCGATCCTCACACTTTTGAACCCACTCCGCAGGATAGCCAGGCACTGGCGCAGGCGGATGTGGTGTTCGTCAGCGGTCTGGGGCTGGAAGGCTGGATGGATCGACTGGTGAGCGCATCAGGTTACAAAGGCACGCTGGTGGTGGCCTCAACCGGCATCAATACCCGTCAAATGGTGGATGATGGTAAAACCATTACCGATCCGCACGCGTGGAACAGCATGGCGAATGGCGTGATTTATGCCACTAACGTTATGAACGCGTTAATCAAGGCCGATCCGGAAGATGCCGCCGCCATTCGTAAACAGGGCGAAAACTATATCCAGCAATTACAGAAACTCGATAGCTGGGCAAAAACATCCTTTGCCGCTGTACCGCAGAATAAACGCAAAGTGCTGACCAGCCATGATGCGTTTGGTTATTTTGGCCAGCGCTATGGCGTGGAATTCCTCGCCCCGGTCGGTTTCTCAACGGAAGCGGAAGCCAGCGCCAGCGATGTCGCCTCGATTATCAAACAGCTTAAGGCTGAGCACATCAATACCTACTTTATGGAGAATCAGACCGATCCGCGTCTGGTGAAGCAGATTGCCAGCGCAACCGGCGCCAAACCGGGTGGTGAACTGTATCCGGAAGCGCTGTCGGAAGCCAATGGTCCGGCCGCCAGTTATGAAGCAGCATTCAAGCACAACGTGAATGCCATGCTGAAAAGTATGCAGTAATAAAAAAGGCCGGGTATTAACCCGGCCAATTATCACGACACCATCCTAACGTTTTTTCTTCTTTCTTCCCTGTACCGCTTTAAAGCGCGGATTGGTTTTACAGATCACATAGATACGACCTTTACGACGCACGACTTTGCAATCTTTGTGACGGGTCTTCGCTGAACGCAATGAACTCAATACCTGCATGTGGTGCTCCGTTATGCCTTACCGCGACCGAGGAAACGACCAAAACGCTGGTTGAAGCGTGCCGCGCTGCCTTCTTTGGCAAAATCTTTCTGTTTGCCGGTGTAGTACACATGCGATTTTGAAGAGACATCGAGTGTGACATAGGGCAGCACTTCGCCTTCAAATTCGATAGTACGTTCAGTTTTGATGGTGGAGCCGACTTTGAAATATTCATTCGCCGTAGTGTCGTGGAACACCACCGGGCGGTAGTGGGGATGGATATCAGGTTTCATAATTTCTCGCTTTATGTAATGTTATAATATAACAATAGTATGAACCTGAGCGTCCCACAATGCAACTCGTAGCGGAGCGATTTATCGCCCCACCCACGATGCCGCACCTGCCCCGTAACGTCACGATTTATCGCCCCACCCACGATGCCGCACCTGCCCCGTAGCGTTACGATTTATCGCCCCACCCACGATGCCGTACCTGCCCCGTAGCGGCGCGATTTATCGCGCGGGTTGTGCTGAAAGCAAAAAAAAAGGCCGCATCAGCGGCCTTTTAAGGAAGGGAAAATCTTAGTGGCTATGGTTAACCGGATGGCCTTGTTCCAGTTCAGCTTTATTCTTGCTGAAACGGCGACGTACCACCACGAAGAACACCGGCACGAAGAAGATTGCCAGCGCGGTTGCGGTGACCATGCCGCCCATCACGCCTGTACCTACCGCGTTCTGTGCGCCAGAACCGGCACCGGTACTGATCGCCAGCGGCAGCACGCCGAGGATAAAGGCCAGCGAGGTCATCAGAATCGGGCGCAGACGCATACGGGATGCTTCAAGCGTTGATTCCACCAGGCCTTTGCCTTCTTTCTCCATCAAGTCCTTGGCGAACTCCACGATCAGGATGGCGTTCTTCGCCGACAGGCCGATGGTAGTCAGCAGACCCACCACGAAGTAGACGTCGTTGCTCAGACCACGCAGGGTAGTGAACAGCAACGCACCCACCACGCCGAGCGGAACCACCAACATTACCGAGAACGGAATCGACCAGCTTTCATACAGCGCAGCGAGACACAGGAACACCACAATCAACGAGATGGCGTACAGCGCCGGAGCCTGGTTACCGGAAAGTCGTTCCTGGTAGGACATACCCGTCCAGTCATAGCCGATACCGGCTGGCAGTTTCGCCGCCAGTTCTTCCATCAGGTTCATGGCATCACCGGAGCTTTTACCCGGTGCAGCCTGGCCGAGAATTTCCATCGACGGCAGGCCGTTATAACGTTCCAGACGTGGTGAACCATACTGCCACTTCGCACTGGAGAAGGCAGAGAATGGCACCATCTCACCGGCGCTGTTACGTACATACCATTTGCTGACGTCATCCGGCAGCATACGTGAATCTGGCTGCCCCATAACGTACACTTTCTTCACGCGACCACGGTCGATGAAGTCGTTGACGTAGGAACCACCCCATGCCGCACCCAGCGTGGTGTTGATGTCAGACAGCGAGACACCCAGCGCCGACGCTTTTTCCTGATCGATAATCAGTTTGTACTGCGGAGTATCTTCCAGGCCGTTAGGACGCACGCCCACCAGCGTATCCGGGTGCTGAGCGATCATACCGAACAGCTGATTACGTGCTTCGGTCAGCTTCTCATGTCCCAGGTTACCCTGATCAATGAGCTGGAAGTCGAAACCGGTGGCGTTACCCAGCTCGATAATCGCCGGCAGGTTGAACGGAATGACCATCGCATCTTTGATGGAACCCAGCGCACGCATCGCACGAGCGGCAAGGGCAGGCACTTTCATGTCGGCACTGCCACGCTCGTCCCACGGCTTGAGGCTGACGAAGGCGATACCGGTGTTCTGTCCACGACCGGCAAAGCCGAAGCCGTTAACGGTAAACACCGAGTTCACGCTGTCTTTCTCTTTAGTCAGGAAGTAATCCGTCACCTGGTCGAGCACTTTCTGCGTACGTTCCTGAGTCGCACCGGCAGGCAATTGCGCCTGAGCCAGCAGCAACCCCTGATCCTCTTCCGGCAGGAACGAGGTAGGAAGACGCAGGAACAGATACGCCATGCCGACAACAATGATCAGATAAAGTACCAGGTAACGACCGGTGCTGCGTACGATATGACCAACGCTATCAACGTAGTGATGGGTGCTCTTATCGAACAGGCGGTTAAACCAGCCGAAGAAACCGGTGGTTTTGCCGTGGCTGCCTTTCTCTACGGGTTTCAGCATGGTTGCGCACAGCGCAGGCGTCAGAATCAACGCCACCAGCACCGACAGGGCCATCGCTGACACGATGGTGATGGAGAACTGACGATAAATAACCCCGGTAGAGCCACCAAAGAAGGCCATCGGAATAAATACCGCGGAGAGCACCAGCGCAATACCCACCAGCGCGCCCTGAATCTGCTCCATCGATCGTTTCGTGGCTTCCTTGGGCGGCAGCCCCTCCTCGGCCATCACACGCTCAACGTTTTCTACCACCACGATGGCGTCATCCACCAACAGGCCGATGGCGAGCACCATCCCGAACATGGTGAGCGTGTTTATCGAGTAGCCGCAGGCGGCGATAATCGCAAAGGTTCCTAGCAATACGACCGGTACTGCAATGGTCGGGATCAGCGTGGCGCGGAAGTTCTGTAGGAACAGATACATCACCAGGAACACCAGCACGATCGCTTCCATCAGGGTTTTCACCACTTCGAAGATGGAGATTTTAACGAACGGCGTGGTGTCATACGGATAAACCACTTTCAGGCCGGCCGGGAAGAACGGTTGTAGCTTCGCCAGCTCGGCTTTTACCGCATCAGCGGTATCCAGGGCGTTAGCGCCGGTCGCCAGCTTGATACCGATACCGGAAGCGGGTTTACCGTTATAACGGGCGATGATGTCGTAGTTTTCCCCGCCCAGCTCAATCTTCGCCACGTCACGCAGACGCACCTGCGAACCATCGGTGTTGACCTTCAGCAGAATGTTGCCGAACTCGTCGGTCGATGTCAGACGGGTCTGAGCAATGATCGAGGCGTTCAACTGCTGTCCGGGCACCGGAGGTGTACCACCTAACTGACCGGCGGCCACCTGGGTGTTCTGGGTTGTCAGTGCGCTGATCACATCGACCGGTGTCAGCTGGAAGTTGTTGAGTTTGTGCGGATCAAGCCAGATACGCATCGCATACTGCGCACCAAATACCTGGGTATCACCCACCCCAGGAGTACGGCTGATCGGATCTTTGATGTTCGACGCAACGTAGTCCGAGATATCGTTCTGCGTCATGTTCGGATCATCACTGACAAAACCGGCCACCATCAGGAAGCTGCTGGAGGATTTTTTAACCTGAATCCCCTGCGACTGAACTTCCTGGGGCAGCAACGGCATCGCCAGTTGCAGTTTGTTCTGCACCTGAACCTGGGCGATATCCGCATCCGTACCGGACTGGAAAGTCAGGGTCAGGGTCAGGGTACCGGACGAGTCACTGCTCGAGGACATATACATCAGTCCATCGATACCATTCATATTTTGTTCGATGACCTGGGTCACCGAGTCTTGCAGCGTTTTCGCATCAGCACCCGGGTAGGAGGCCTGGATCTCAACTGCCGGCGGCGCAACATTAGGATATTGCTCGATAGGCAGACTGATGATCGATAGCGCACCCGCCAACATAATGATGATGGCGATTACCCACGCAAAAATGGGGCGATCGATAAAAAACTTAGCCATGTATTAACGGCTCCTGTTTATGAAGACGATTTTTCAGACTGTGCCTGAGATGCGGCAGCGGCTTTCGTGTCGTCTGATACTTCTTGTGGTGTTACCTGCGCACCGGGTTTGGCACGTTGCAGACCGACGGTGATCACGCGATCGCCTGCTTTCAATCCTTCGGTCACCAACCATTTATCACCAATCGCCTGGTTGGCTGTCAGGTTGCGCAATTCAACTTTGTTATCGGCTCCGACCACCATGGCTGTGGCCTGACCGGTTGGGGTACGGGTTACTGCCTGCTGAGGTACCAGCAACGCACTCGGATTGGTACCTTCATCCAGACGCGCACGGACAAACATGCCAGGCAACAGGCGGCCATCCGGGTTCGGGAAGATCGCTCGCAGGGTAATCGAGCCGGTGGTTTCGTCGACGGTCACGTCGGAGAACTCCAGCGTACCGGCCTGTGAGTAGGTGCTGCCGTTTTGCATCAACAGAACAACATTGGCTTTGCCGTCGGTCTGTTTCAGCTGACCGGCTTCCAGCTCGGCGCGCAAACGCAGGAAATCATCGCTGGATTGGGTCACGTCAACATACATCGGATCGAGCTGCTGCACGGTAGCCAGCGCGGTAGTCTGCGCACTCGAAACCAGCGCACCTTCCGTCACGGAAGATTTACCAATGCGTCCGCTAATCGGGGAGGTCACCTTGGTGTATGCCAGATTAATGCGGGCACTTTCCACGTTCGCCTGTGCGGCCTGTACGGCTGCGGCATTCTGCGCGGCGGTAGCGACGGCGGTGTCATAATCCTGCTGGCTGATGTACTTGGTACCCAGCAGCGGCTTATAGCGTTTAACCGTCAAATCTGCGATGCGCGCATTGGCTTGCGCTTCCGCCAGGGCACCTTTTGCATTGTCATAAGCCGCCTGATAGGTAGCGGGATCGATCTGATACAGGGAAACCCCTGCTTTCACGTCACTGCCTTCAACAAAGTTACGCTTCAGAATGATACCTGAGACCTGAGGGCGAACTTCCGCAACACGGAAAGCCGAAGTACGACCAGGGAGTTCAGTGGTGATTTTCAGTGGCTCGTTTTTTAACGTCACAACACCCACTTCAGGGGGCTGCTGCTGGGCGGCTTGCTGGGATTTATTATCATCACATCCTGTCAATACAAAGCTGCCTGAAAGCATCAGGACGGCCGCCAGAGGGGCTAATCCTCTGTTTTTATTCATAAATAAACCTCGAGTGTCCGATATCAAATGATCAATGGATCACAAACCGTTAAACCCATTGCTGCGTTAAAACACGGGTCGTGCTATGGTACATACATTCACAAATGTATGTAAACTTGCCAGTTTGTAAAAAAAGTCCGCTATGGCACGAAAAACCAAAGCACAAGCACTTGAAACGCGTAATCAAATTCTTGATGCCGCGTTAGCTCACTTCTCAGAACACGGTGTTGCCGCCACATCACTGGCGGATATCGCTGCGGCTGCCGGCGTCACGCGGGGAGCCATCTACTGGCATTTCAAGAATAAAGCCGATCTGTTACATGAAATCTGGTTGCAATGTGACGCTGGGCTTGACGATGTGGAACTTGAGTATCAAACAAAATACCCCGACGATCCACTCTCTGTTATGCGTTCGATGTTGATCTATATCCTTGACGCTACTGCAAAGGATCCCAAAAGACGCGCACTAATGGAGATCATTTTCCATAAATGCGAATTTGTGGGTGAAATGGCAACCTTGCAGAATATGCAGCAAAGCTTACTGTTGGAATGTTACGACAGAATAGAAGAGGTGCTGCGTGCGTGCATTGATGCGGGCCAGTTGCCCGGCAGCCTCAACACCCGTCAGGCAGCGTTGATTATGCGCGCCTACGTTAATGGCATGATGGAAAGTTGGCTGTTTACCCCGGAAAGTTTTGATCTGGCGGCAGAAGCGCCGGGCCTGGTTGAAGCCCTGTTGGATATGTTGCGCTTCAGCCCAACATTATCCAACGGTATTCATTCGTAACGGCGCGCTTCATAAATCGCGCTGTTACGGGGATTTTTCTGCGGCTTGTTTCTGTTCATAATCGCGTCGGACAATTGCCAACGCGGCCAGCACCGTGGTGGTGGGCACCTGGTTCTCCTCAAGTAGTTGAATCAAATCCACTGCCAGTTTGATTTCGTCTGGTGCCGTTTCCAGTGACATTGTCTCTCCTAAATACGTAATTTCATCACCACCAGCAGCATCACCACGGCGCCAGCCAGTGCCATGCCCAGGGTCGCCACGCTAAGGGTTACCATGTCGCCCGCGTTAAAATAACTGGCGATATAACCGCCGATCAGCGCACCTATCACCGCCAGTATCAGCGTAACGATAAAGCCACCAGGTCGTCCGGGAAATAGCACCCGTTTTAGCCAGCCGGCGGCAAGACCGGTCAAAATCCAGGCGATAAAAGCCATATGCAACTCCTCATCTCAGGAGAGATGAGTATAGAGGAAAGATCACGGCGCTTACCGTGCGGTAAATTGCAGCTCCAGCTTGTGGATGGCCTGGCGACAGCGTCCCAGACGCACCTGAAGCTGCTCCAGCTCACGAATCAATTGCTGCTGGACGCTCAAGGTTTCGGCATGTTGCAGATGCTGCTCACGTTCGGCGATCATCGCCAGCAACCGCGTCTCATAACCTCGATACTCTTCACGTTTCTGTTGTTTGACATCAGTACGTGGCCGTTCACGCGCTACGCGCAGTTGCTGGCTCTGGCACTCACGTTGTAAAGCAGCAATCTGATCCACGACTTTATCGGCCAGCCACTGCCGACGCGTGGCGTCCTGATCAGCGGCGCTGAGCTGGGCGATGTTGTGTTCCAGCTCTTGCAGATAGTCGGCGAGGCGTGTTCCCTTGCAGTGGAACAACTGCGCATCAAAACGCGGCTGCCGACAGCTCCCATCTGGTTGCTGAGCGATTTGCTGGCGCAGCAGTACCAGCGTGGATTGAAGACGTTGTTGTGGGCGTGGCAAGGGCATCACTCTTTTCCCGACTGTGTTAACGTAGCGCGGTATCGATTTTATCAGGCATCCGTTATGCAACGCATTTTATTACTGAGCCTTGGCTGGCTGGCAATTGTGCTGGGCACGCTGGGGATTGTATTACCTTTATTACCTACCACGCCATTTGTGTTGCTGGCGGCCTGGTGTTTTGCCCGTTCCTCACCGCGTTTCCATCACTGGTTGTTATGGCGTTCACCTTTTGGTCGTTATCTGCGCCACTGGCAGCGCCATCGTGCGATGCCACCTGGAGCAAAAGGTCGTGCCATGCTGCTGATTATCCTTACCTTTGCTGTGTCCATCTGGTTGGTTCATCTGTGGTGGGTGCGCATTATGCTTGGCGTGATGTTGTGCATCTTGCTGCTGTTTATGTGGCGGATTCCGGTGGTGGCAGAAAGTACAGACGAACGTGAAACGTAGCGACAGGGTTGCATTTAGGCGACCATTTGCTTAGATTTGGGCCTCTTCGTGCGTGGCTTCCCTTTGTGAACTGACTTCGCTTAACCCGGTCCTCCGGGTAATGGCGCTATGGGAGCTGCGCGAAATAGAGATTTCACCAGGCGTAACACTATGACCGCAACTGCTCAGCAGCTTGAACTCATTAAAAACAGCATCAAAAGCATTCCTGACTACCCCAAACCGGGCATTCTGTTCCGTGACGTCACCAGTCTGATGGAAGACCCGCAAGCCTATGCGGCGTCGATTGCCATCCTCGTTGAGCGTTATCGTGACAAAGGCATCACCAAAGTGGTGGGGACGGAAGCGCGTGGTTTCCTGTTTGGCGCGCCGGTCGCGCTGGGTTTAGGCGTGGGTTTTGTGCCGGTGCGTAAGCCGGGCAAACTGCCGCGAGCCACCTTTAGCGAAAGCTATGAACTGGAGTACGGTACCGACACACTGGAATTGCATCAGGATGCTATCCAGCCGGGTGACGTGGTGCTGGTGGTAGATGATCTGCTGGCGACCGGTGGCACCATCGAAGCTACCGTGAAACTGATCCGTCGTGCAGGCGGTGAGGTGAAAGATGCTGCTTTCATTATTAACCTGTTTGATCTGAGTGGCGAAGCGCGTCTGAAAGCGATGGGCCTCGATTGCTTCAGCCTGGTTAATTTCCCCGGCCACTAAGGCCAGCGCGCTCCGTTATCCGACGGGGCGCATCTCCGCAAAGTTATAGGCATCTTGGGTGTTGGCTGTTAAACTACTGCCAAAATAAACAGGGTTTGCAAAGCAGCGTTTTTCCCCTTTTGACTGACAGCGGGCCTCGGCTCCTTAGTCGTGCCGCTGTGCCAACTCAACCAAATCCAGTGATCGAATCCACATGAGCTATCAGGTACTTGCGCGAAAATGGCGTCCCCAGGCTTTCGCTGACGTAGTCGGTCAGGAACATGTGCTGACTGCGCTGGCCAACGGGTTGTCACTGGGACGAATCCATCATGCTTATCTCTTTTCCGGCACCCGTGGCGTAGGTAAAACCTCGATTGCGCGTCTGCTGGCAAAGGGCCTCAACTGCGAAACCGGCATCACCTCGACGCCTTGTGGCGTGTGCGATAACTGCCGTGAAATCGAGCAGGGACGTTTTGTCGATCTGATTGAGATCGATGCGGCGTCGCGCACCAAAGTTGAAGACACCCGTGATTTACTCGATAACGTGCAATACGCGCCAGCGCGCGGTCGCTTCAAAGTCTATCTGATTGATGAAGTGCACATGCTGTCACGTCACAGCTTTAACGCGTTGCTGAAAACGCTGGAAGAGCCGCCATCACACGTTAAATTTCTGCTGGCGACCACCGATCCGCAAAAGCTGCCGGTCACCATTTTATCCCGTTGCTTGCAGTTCCATCTCAAAGCGTTGGATGTCGAACAGATTCGCCAGCAACTGGAGCATATTTTACAGCAGGAGCAGATCGCCGCCGAACCGCGCGCGTTGCAACTGCTGGCGCGCGCTGCCGAAGGCAGTATGCGTGATGCACTCAGCCTGACCGATCAGGCGATTGCGATGGGGCAGGGTAGCGTGACGCGTGATAGCGTGGCACAGATGCTCGGCACGCTGGACGATGAACAGCCGTTAGCGTTGATTGAAGCGCTAAGCGAAGGCAACGGTGAACAGGTGATGGCGCTGCTGAACCAGGCGGCGTCACGCGGCGTCGAGTGGGAAGCCTTGCTGGTGGAAATGCTGCGCCTGCTGCACCGTATCGCCATGGTACAACTGTTGCCTGGCTCGCTCAGCGAGGATGAAGTCAACCAGGCGCAACGTCTGCGCGAACTGGCGCGGGTATTGCCGCCAGCCGACGTGCAACTTTATTACCAGACGCTGCTGATGGGGCGTAAAGATCTGCCGCTGGCACCGGATCGCCGTCTGGGTGTGGAAATGACGTTATTACGTGCGCTGGCGTTTCACCCGCAGGCGTTGATTGCCGAACCGGTTGCACGTCCGGTGCTGACGCCGCAGGCGGCTCCGGTTGCTGCACCGTTAGTGGCGGCGCAACCACAAATGGCACCGCCGCAGACTGAAGCGCCGCCGATTCCTGCCGATTATCCTGATATGGCCCCTGCGCCGGAAAATCTGTCGGATGCCACCAGCCAGTTGTTACAGGCCCGTACGCAGTTATTGCGTCAGGGAGCCAGCAAAGCAAAAAAGAGTGAGCCGGCAGCGCGTTCCGCGCGGCCGGCTAATGCGGCACTGGAGCGCCTGGCGAATGTCACGGAACGGGTGCAGCAACGAGCAAGTGAGCCGGCGGTAAAAGCGGCGGCAAAACCGGAAGCCTATCGCTGGAAAGCGCAAACGCCGACCGAGGTGATCGCTGAGCCGGTCGCGACGCCAAAAGCCTTGCGTTCAGCGCTGGAGCATGAGAAAACCCCTGAGCTGGCGCAACGTCTGGCGGAAGAAGCGCAGCAGCGCGATGCCTGGGCGGCGGAAATCGCCGCTCTGACGTTGCCAAAGCTGGTGCAGCAACTGGCGCTGAACGCCTGGAAAGAGCAGGGCGATAATCAGGTGTGTCTGCATTTGCGCAGCAGCCAGCGTCATCTGAATTCAGGTGGTGCGCGCCAGGCATTGGCCGAGGCACTCAGCCATGCGGCAGGTGAGACGGTTGAACTGACCATTATTGAAGACGATAATTCCGCGGTATTGACGCCACTGGAATGGCGTCAGGCCATTTATGAAGAGAAACTGTCGCAGGCGCGTCAGTCGATCATTAGCGATACCCACATTCAGACCTTGCGTCGTTTCTTTGACGCGGATTTGGATGAAGAGAGTATTCGACCCGTATGAACATGCTGCCGTGCGATGAGCGCGCGACGCAGCCCCAGCAGAGAGAGAAGACTATGTTTGGAAAAGGCGGATTGGGCAACCTGATGAAACAGGCCCAGCAGATGCAGGACAAAATGGCCAAAGTTCAGGAAGAGATCGCCGCGCTGGAAGTCACTGGCGAATCAGGTGCTGGCCTGGTCAAAGTGACCATCAACGGCGCGCATAACTGCCGTCGCGTGGAAGTGGATCCGAGCCTGCTGGAAGATGACAAAGATATGCTGGAAGATCTGATCGCTGCCGCGTTCAATGACGCCGCACGCCGTATCGATGAAACGCAGAAAGAGAAAATGGCTTCTGTGTCTGCCGGTATGCAGCTGCCGCCAGGCTTCAAGATGCCGTTCTGATGCAAACCAGTCCACTGCTTGAATCCTTGATGGAGTCGCTGCGTTGTCTGCCGGGGGTTGGCCCGAAGTCGGCGCAACGTATGGCCTTTCATCTGTTGCAGCGCGATCGCAGCGGTGGCATGCGCCTGGCGCAGGCGTTAACGCGCGCGATGTCGGAAATCGGCCACTGTGCCGATTGCCGCACGTTCACCGAGCAGGAGATCTGCACCATCTGCGCCAATCCGCGTCGTCAACAAAACGGCCAGATTTGCGTGGTGGAAAGTCCGGCGGATATCCACGCCATTGAGCAGACCGGCCAGTTCGCAGGTCGCTACTTTGTGCTGATGGGCCACCTGTCGCCGCTGGATGGTATCGGCCCGCAGGATATCGGGCTGGATCGTCTGGAGCAGCGCCTGGAGCAGGAAACGTTGCAGGAAGTGATCCTCGCGACCAATCCCACGGTGGAAGGAGAAGCCACGGCCAACTATATCGCCGAGCTGTGCAGCCAGTACGGCGTGGATGCCAGCCGCATTGCACACGGCGTGCCGGTGGGCGGTGAGCTGGAGATGGTCGATGGCACCACGCTGTCGCACTCGCTGGCTGGACGTCACAAGATTAAATTTTAATCACTTGCCGGTATCAATCTTGATACCGGCTTGAAATTCTCCGCACCATCCCCATCTCTTCCTCAACGTTCGATCAACCCGATTCAGTTGAGGTAGCAATGACCATGAAAGGACAAGAGACGCGTGGCTTCCAGTCAGAGGTAAAACAACTTCTGCACCTGATGATCCATTCCCTCTATTCAAATAAAGAGATTTTCCTGCGTGAACTGATCTCCAACGCCTCCGATGCGGCTGACAAACTGCGCTTCCGCGCGCTGTCGTCACCGGATCTGTACGAAGGCGACGGCGACCTGCGCGTGCGGATCTCGGTCAACAAGGAAAATCGTACGCTGACGCTGAGTGATAACGGCATCGGCATGCGTCGTGATGAGGTGATTGAGAACCTCGGCACCATCGCTAAATCAGGCACCAAAGCGTTTCTGGAGTCGATGGGTTCTGACCAGGCAAAAGATAGCCAGCTGATTGGTCAGTTCGGTGTCGGTTTCTACTCGGCATTTATCGTAGCTGATAAAGTCACCGTGCGTACCCGCGCCGCCGGTGCCAGCGCCGAAGAAGGTGTGTTCTGGGAATCGGCCGGTGAGGGTGAATATACCCTGGCTGAGATCGAGAAAGCCGATCGCGGCACCGAGATCACCCTGCATATGCGTGAAGGCGAGGATGAATTCCTTGATGCCTGGCGTGTGCGCAGCATCATCGGCAAATATTCCGATCACATCGCGCTGCCGGTCGAGATCGAAAGCAAAGATGAAGAGAGCGACACCACCAGCTGGGAAAAAATCAACAAAGCCCAGGCACTGTGGACGCGCAACAAAGCTGAGATCAGCGACGAAGAGTACCACGAATTCTATAAACACATCGCCCATGACTTCAGCGAGCCTGCGGCCTGGAGCCACAACCGCGTCGAAGGTAAGCAGGAGTACACCAGCCTGCTGTATATCCCGGCACGCGCCCCGTTTGACATGTGGAACCGCGACCACAAACACGGCCTGAAACTTTACGTCCAGCGCGTGTTTATCATGGACGACGCCGAACAGTTTATGCCGAACTACCTGCGTTTCGTGCGTGGCCTGATTGATTCCAACGACCTGCCGCTTAACGTTTCGCGTGAAATTCTGCAAGACAGCCGCGTGACCCAAAGCCTGCGCGGTGCGCTGACCAAGCGTAGCCTGCAAATGCTGGAAAAACTGGCGAAAGATGACGCGGAAAAATATCAGCAGTTCTGGAAAGAGTTCGGCCTGGTACTGAAAGAAGGCCCGGCCGAAGATCATGCCAACCAGCAGCAGATTGCAAAGCTGTTGCGTTTTGCCACCACGCAAAGCGAAGGTGCCGAGCAGACGATTTCTCTGGACGACTACCTGAGCCGCATGGTGGAAGGTCAGGACAAGATTTACTACATCACCGCTGACAGCTATGCCGCCGCTAAAAGCAGCCCGCATCTGGAGCTGTTCCGCAAAAAAGGCATCGAGGTGCTACTGCTGTCCGATCGTATCGACGAATGGATGATGAGCTACCTCACCGAGTTTGACGGTAAAACCTTCCAGTCGGTGAGCAAAGCGGATGAGTCGCTGAGCAAACTGGCCGACGAAGAAACCGAAGAACAGAAAGAAGCGGAAAAAGCGCTGGAGCCGTTCGTTGATCGCGTGAAAACCCTGTTGGGCGAGCGTGTCAAAGAGGTGCGTTTAACCCATCGTCTGACGGATACGCCGGCGATTGTCACCACCGATGCCAACGAAATGAGCACCCAGATGGCGAAATTGTTCGCGGCGGCGGGCCAGGAAGTGCCGGATGTGAAATACATCTTTGAACTGAACCCGGATCATACGCTGGTGAAACGTGTGGCGGATACCCAGGATGAAAGCCGCTTTGGCGAATGGGTGGAACTGCTGCTCGACCAGGCGCTGCTGGCTGAACGCGGTACGCTGGACGATCCGAACCAGTTTATTCGTCGTATGAATCAGTTGTTAACTGCCTAAACAGCACAAGGGCGACCAGCAGGTCGCCCTTTATTGCTCACATCAGCGCAAGTTTAGCGCTGCCTCGTTTGCCAAAACTTAAAGTTTGATCTTCATACCGCGTGATAACGCTTGTTTCTTCTCGTGAAGTCTTGCTTTCGTTGGTAAATACACGCCGTGATAATATCGATAAATTTCACTGCTGATGGAAAAGACTAATTCATCCCAATATTCTGATTGATGAAACAGATCTGACAGAGCAATGTTATACAGATCTTTATTGGTATCGTCGGCAGACGTTTTCTCATGCTGTGTTGTTCGGTATTGATGGAGATTATCGGGATGGATGCTTTCTTCCAGTATGTTATTGATGACAATGTCGGTATGTAGTCCTGGCTCTCTGGGTTTACCGGACATAACGGCAAGCGTGTGAAGTGATGTTTGTATGTCTGGTGTGCTACTGGCAACAATTTCGTCGCTAAATCCATTGGTGAATTTTGTGATCTCATAGAGCGCTTGATCGTACTCAAGCGATTGGAGTACATATTCAGCAAGTTCTTCGGTGTTCATTTCTGCGAGTGAAATAAAACCCGTCTTTTCGAACCGCTCGGTCATAATCTTTCGGCGAAACCAATCTTCATCAATATGAAATAAGAAAAAGAGGACGTTGTCATACTCAATGCCCGTGCCCAGTTTATCGGAAAAATAGTCATAATATTTATCTTTATAATCTTCAGGTAATTTTGTGACAGCATAAGCAGCATGATATTCTTGCAATGATTTGTGCAAAAAAACATAGCGATTAAAACCATCGGCTTGTATCAGGCAGGTGATGCTAATGATGTCATGCAAAAAGTTATCGCGTTCTTGCTCATCAAGAGCGGCGGTATCCAGCGCCCGCGCAGCGTAAGCGTGGAGGTTTTCCTCGTTGAACTCATAGACTTCATCTTCCATGGCAAATAAACACATCGCCGAAAAACACCATTGAATTTCGTCTGTTTGTAATTTACAGCGGCGTTGCCTGGACCAGGCCTTGATACGGTCATGCTTGTGATACAAGGTGGAAAACAACAGGCGATAAAAATCCACGGCAGTTCGCGGTAGTTCATCCCAGTCATGATAGCAGGCATGTAACAGGGTCAACAGGATAGGACTCACCAGCGTATGCGCTAACCCAGAATTCGTTCTGAGAAGCTGGGATAATTCGTTGAAATCATCGGGCGTGGCGAGTTTTTTAAGTATGCCGTATCTGTCCTTATCCGTAAGTGATTTGACAAAAACATTGGTGATGCCAGCTTCACTGCATATCTCAGTATCGGGGCGACTGGTGACAATGACAGGGCAGCGATATTTTTTATTAATTTCAAAAATAGAACGGATAAAAGCAGAACGCAGGTTATCTTTAATTTCATCAAAACCGTCCAGTAAAATGATGATTTTTCCTGACGACAAGAGTTGCTCTAAAGCATCCTGGTTAAGATCGAATCCTAATATGTTTAATTGCGCGTGAAGATATTCGAGGACGTTGCCGTCCTCAATACGGCGTAATTCCAGGAAGAAAGGCAATCGACGATGCTTTCTGATCTCTTCAAGAAACAGTTTACGCAGAATGGTACTTTTGCCTTGTCCGGCAATCCCAATGATGTTGACGATGTTCTGGGAGATTATCTGTGCGCCATCACTGACAATCAGTTCGGTCTTTTCCGGCCTGTTTTCAATGGTGAGCGGATAATAAATATCTTCAAGCAAAACGTCATAATCGGGATTATGCAGAGTGCGCATACGCAGAGCAGCATAAGCATGCTTTTCCAGATAGGCCTGCTGAATGTGGGGTGATTGCATTTGGCTGAGAAGTTTTTTGCCTGCTTTTCGGGTTGGGATCCAGTCAACCTTCAGCAACTTTTCAACCATGACTTTTGTCGCTTCACCAATGCCACTATTCAGTAGTTGGGCAATAAGTGCATCCATAACGTATCCTCATACCATTCACGTTTTACGTTTATGTAATAAGTATCTTATTGGCAATAGTGATCAGTGATGCGCCTCATCCCTCAACCAATCACGAAACAAGGTAATCTCCGCATCATGCTGACGTGACGCCTTGGTCATCATCCAGGTGGCGCGATCCACCCGCACAAAACCAAGTGGCGCGATCAGTGTGCCGTCGTGTAACTCTTGCCGCACCAGCAAACGCGGTGCCATGATCACGCCCAGGCCATTTCTGGCTGCCTGAATGCCCAACGTCAAATTATCAAAATGTTTTCCCACCCAGAAATTCCCTCGCGTACCGCTGGTTTTTGCCCACTCCGCCCAGGCGTGAAGTCGGGTATCAGCATGCAGAAGGGGTAAGGCGGCGAGATCCTGCTCACTCTGGAAGCGTGCGGCAAATTGGGGGGCACAGAGCGGGCCGATGTAATCATCGCTAATCAGGGTGGCATCAATGTCTTCATCAGGTGTTTGTTCGTAACTGTGAATCAGAACATCGGTATGTTCACTGCGTAACTGGTCAATCTCTACCAGTTGCTGGAACTGGATCTCAATATCGGGATAGCGCAGATAAAAAGTGCCGATGCGCGGGATCAGCCATTGGGAAAGAAAACTCGGCGCGCAGGAGACGCTAAGATGGTGACGCATGCCGGTGCGGATACTTTCACAGGTCGTGGAAAGTTCGCTGAAGGCCTTCTGACAACTGACCAGTAATCGCTCACCATGTGAGGTTAATTTGACACGTCCATTTGTACGGACAAACAGAGGCTTACCCATCCAGCTTTCCAGCTGTCGGACCTGATGGCTGATGGCGCTATGGGTCACATGCAGACGTTCTGCGGCTACGCTAAAACTGCTGTGCAGTGCCGCCTGGTGGAAATAATGCAGTGCACGTAACGAAGGTAGCCCGGTCATACTCATCCCCTGTGTAAAAACCTAACAGGGATTGTCAGTTTATATCATTTTAAAGTCCAGCCGCATTCCCCTAACCTTTCCCCCTGATTCTGGCGGGTTGACTGGCAGGCGTCTCTGTGTTTCGCCGGTAATTTCTGCCACGGATCCGAGCCTCATCCGCCATCACACAGCACAATAAACAGAGAAAAATCACGCGATGGCTTCACAGAATGCTTCTGCCAGGGCGGCGGCGCGCGATCAGCTTCGCGGCCAGCTTTCCCGCCATTATCGGCTTGAACAGTATGATCTCTTCTTTGCACCTTCATTGCATATTGCGCGGGTGCTGCTTTCCCAACTGTTTTTACGCCAGGAGCAGGCGCGTAACCAAACCCGCTATGCGTCGCATTATCCTGTCAGTGAATTAAGTATCCTGGCAGCAGTGCCGGTGATGGCGGGGAATATTGCTCTGGTTGAACATATTGACCTGTTTCAGGGGCGGGTACGCGCGCTGGCTGAATGCCAGAGCCAGGGCGTCACCGATGCATCTGAGTCTTTCGCCACGCTGTTGCACCGACGGCTGATAAGCGAGGCGCGACTGTTTGTCACACGGCTCGATCGTCACGCGGCGCTGGGAACGGATTTAGTGTTGATCGCCTTACGTACCCATGATTTCAGCACCCTGGTGCGCAGTGAGTTGCGCCTGTTTGAACAGGGGCTGGCGCTGGGTGATGCGCCGGAGCAGGCGTTGGCACAGATGGCGGCTGCGCAATGGCGACCTTATAATATCGCCAGCGTTGATACCATCACGCTGGAAGCGCCATTTTCGCTGCAATCTTTGCAACAGCCGGGTCTGTCATTCGCGGTGCTGCCGATTATGCCGGGTAAGCTGCCAAACGCGCCGCAGCCTGATTTGCATCATTGGCCTGAGCGTGGGCGCGTCCTTCTTCGTGCCAATGTGCGTGGCAGCGCCAACAAAAGTCAGAATATGACAATGAAACTGACGAAGCGCCTGCGCGAGCTGTTAAATAGCGGTCGCAATTCTGAAAATGCGGAAAAATCCCGCGTCGGGCTGGTATCGGTGGCAAAAGGCAGTAAAGTAGGACATTAGCCGTTACCGCGCCCCTTTCCTTGTGGTGGGCGGGGCATAGTGGTATGGTCTTCGCCTTCTCAGATTGATCAATGCGATTCGCAAGGGGAATTACGCAATGCGTATTATTCTGCTCGGGGCACCGGGCGCAGGTAAAGGCACTCAGGCTCAATTCATCATGGAGAAATACGGTATTCCGCAAATCTCCACAGGTGACATGCTGCGTGCGGCAGTGAAAGCGGGCACTGAGCTGGGCCAGCAGGCGAAAGCCATTATGGATGCCGGTAAACTGGTGACTGACGAGCTGGTAATTGCGCTGGTTAAAGAGCGTATTACTCAGGAAGACTGCAAAAACGGTTTTCTGCTTGACGGCTTCCCGCGCACCATTCCGCAGGCTGATGCCATGAAAGAAGCCGGTATCAGCGTCGATTTCGTGCTGGAGTTTGCCGTACCGGATGAACTGATTGTGGATCGTATTGTAGGTCGTCGCGTGCATGCGGCGTCTGGTCGCGTTTATCACGTTAAGTACAATCCGCCGAAAGTGGAAGGTAAAGACGACGTGACCGGCGAAGAGCTGACAACACGTAAAGATGACCAGGAAGAAACGGTGCGTAAGCGTCTGGTGGAATACCATCAACTGACTGCGCCGCTGATTGCTTACTACAGCAAAGAAGCGGAAGCCGGTAACACCCAATACCACAAAATCGACGGCACCCGTCAGGTTGCTGAAGTGAGTGCACAGCTGGCCGCGATTCTCGGCTAAGCCAGTTAAGGGCCGGTTTATCGGCCCTTTTGCAGCAATTGCTTTTCCCTCCCGCTTTTTCCGCTACAATTTCCCACGATTTTGACCCATTCGTTTCGACAGCAAGGAAATACAATGAGGCAAGAAAAGCCCGGGGTTTTACTGGTTAATTTAGGCACGCCAGACGCACCCACTACACCAGCGGTTAAACGTTATCTGAAACAATTCCTCGGTGACCCGCGCGTGGTGGATACGCCGCGCTGGTTGTGGTGGCCGATTCTCAACTTTATTATCCTGCCGTTCCGTTCGCCGCGCGTATCGAAGCTTTATGCATCGGTCTGGATGGATGAAGGTTCGCCGCTGATGGTGTTCAGCAAGCGGCAGCGTGATGCGCTGGCGCAGCAAATCGATATGCCAGTGGAGCTGGGCATGAGCTACGGCCAGCCGAGCCTTGAAGGTGCGGTTGAGCGTCTGCTGGCACAGGGCGTCACTAAATTGATCGTGTTGCCGCTCTACCCGCAATTCTCCTGCTCCACAGTTGCGGCCGTATGGGATGGCCTGGCTGCCAGCTTCAAACCGCTGCGTTCCCTGCCAGAAGTGGCTTTTATTCGTGATTACGCTGAACATCCGGCATATATCGCGGCGCTGAAAGCCTCCGTCGAGCGTTCCTTCGCCCAGCATGGCGAGCCGGACCTGTTGGTGCTGTCCTATCACGGCATCCCACAGCGCTTCGCCGACGAAGGCGATGACTATCCGCAACGCTGCAAAGATACTACCGATGCGCTGGCCGCCGCGCTCGGCATCGCGCCACACAAGATCATGATGACCTTCCAGTCGCGCTTTGGCCGTGAGCCCTGGCTGACGCCTTACACCGACGAAACCATGCAAGGTCTGCCCGCTAAAGGTATCAAGCATGTGCAGGTGATGAGTCCCGGCTTTGCCGCAGACTGCCTTGAAACGCTGGAGGAGATTAGCGAGCAGAACCGTGAATTCTTCCTGCATGCGGGTGGTGAGAAGTTTGAGTATATCCCTGCGTTGAACGCCGATGACGAGCACATTGCCATGATGGTGCAGTTGGTCAACGCGCGCCGTTAAGGGAGTGGCAGAGAATGTGTTATCATTCTCTGCCTGATTTTCCAGACGGCATCCCCCATGAAATTTCCCGGCAAACGCAAATCCAAACACTATTTCCCCGTTAGCGCGCGCGATCCGCTGTTGCAGGCTACGCAACAAGAGCAGGAGGAGGGCAGCTGGGTCGTCGGTATTGATCAGACGCTGGTAGATATTGAAGCCAAAGTTGATGATGGCTTCCTGCAACGTTACGGCCTGAGTGCGGGTCATTCGCTGGTGATTGATGATGCCACGGCGGAAGCGTTGTACCACGAGCTGATGCGTGACGAGTTAATTAGCCACCAGTTTGCCGGTGGCACCATTGGCAACACTTTGCATAACTACTCGGTGCTGGCCGATGACCGTTCGGTGTTGCTGGGCGTGATGTGCAACAGCATCCAGATCGGTAGCTACGCTTATCGTTACCTGTGCAACACCTCCAGCCGGATGGATCTCAACTATTTGCAAGGTGTCGATGGCGCGATTGGTCGTTGTTTCACCCTGATTGGTGAGCAGGGCGAGCGTACCTTTGCCATCAGCCCCGGTCTGATGAACCAGTTAAAGGCCGACAGCATTCCCGAAGAGGTGATCGCAGGCGCGTCAGCGCTGGTGTTGACCTCCTATCTGGTGCGTTGTCAGCCGGGAGAACCGATGCCCGAAGCGACGTTGCGCGCGATTGCGTTCGCCAAAAAACATAACGTACCGGTGGTGTTAACGCTGGGTACCAAATACGTCATTCAGGACAACCCGCTGTTCTGGCGCGAATTTCTGCGCGATCATGTCTCCATCGTCGCGATGAATGAAGAGGAAGCCCTGGCTCTGACCGGAGAGGCCGATCCGCTGCTGGCGGCCAATATGGCGTTGGATTGGGTCGATTTGGTGCTCTGCACCGCCGGGCCAACCGGGTTATATATGGCGGGCTTTACCGAAGAAGAATTTAAGCGCAAAACCAACCATCCGTTGCTGCCAGGCGCGATTGCTGAATTTAACCAGTATGAGTTCAGCCGTGCCATGCGCCAGCGGGATTGCCAGCAGCCATTGCGCATCTTCTCGCATATCGCGCCTTATATGGGCGGTCCGGAGAAGATTATGAACACCAATGGCGCGGGGGATGCGGCTTTAGCAGCGCTACTGCACGATATCACCGCCAATAATTTCCACCGCCAGAAAGTGCCGAACTCCAGCAAACATGCGCGCGAGTATCTGACGTATTCATCACTGGCGCAGGTGTGTAAATATGCCAACCGCGTCAGCTACCAGGTGCTGAATCAGCATTCCCCGCGTCTGACGCGAGGTTTACCGGAGCGTGAGGATAGCCTCGAAGAGTCGTACTGGGACAGATAAAAATTACCCCGTAACGGCGCGATTTATCGCGCCGTTACGGCGTTAAATCAAATCGGACATTCACGCACAATCGGCCTTTGCGCAATCTCTTCTTCCAGCATATGCAGCATGCTGTTAGCGATCTCTCGTTCCCCCATCACCACGCGATTGGCACCACGTTCGAGGATGTATTCCACTTCGTCGTCATAATGGGCGCGGGCGATTATCTCGATATTGTCGCGCTTCGCGCGCGCCGCCGTGACAACCTCACCGGCTTCATAACCATTGGGAATGGTCAGCAGTAGCCAGCGGGCGCAGTCGAGGCGCGCCAGCTCCATGATGTCGCTGCTGGCGGCATTGCCCAGCACCGCTTTGATGCCTTGCTCGCGCAGCGCTTCAACGCGTGGTCGCGAGTTTTCCACCACCACTAACGGCACATCCGCTTCCAGCAGCTTCTGTCCCAGCAGGCTACCGACGCGGCCATAGCCGACAATCACCGCATGGTCACAGATATCCACCGGAATTTGCTTCTCCTCCTCGATAGGATCGATCAGCGTCTGCTCTTCCATCGTCTCGGTTTTGTCGAGATAACGTTCCAACACAGTAAAGAGAATCGGGTTCAGCATAATCGACAGGATGGCTGCGGCCAGCACCAGATTACGCCCCTCCTGGCTCAGTAACCCCAGCGAAATGCCAAGACCGGCCAGAATGAAGGCAAACTCGCCAATCTGCGCCAGGCTAACGGAGATCGTCAGGGCTGTGCGGCGTGAGTGGCCCAGCAACGTGACCAGCAGCCAGGCTGCGACCGATTTGCCCACCACGATAATCACCAGCGCCCCCAGTACCGCCAACGGCTGGTTGACCAGAATCATCGGGTCGAACAACATGCCAACAGAAACGAAGAACAGCACGGCAAACGCATCACGTAGCGGCAGCGTGTCGTGTGCTGCTCGGTGGCTTAATTCAGATTCGTTCAGCACCATGCCTGCAAAGAAAGCGCCGAGGGCAAAGGAGACATCAAAGAATTCTACTGCACCAAACGCAATGCCCAGCGCCAGTGCCAGCACCGCCAGGGTGAACAGCTCGCGTGAACCGGTGGCAGCACTTTTCGCCAGAATCCAGGGGATCACGCGGCGGCCCACCACCATCATCAGCACCATAAAGGTGACCACTTTACCGATGGTCAGCAGCAGGTCCCACGCCAACAGGGTTGGGCTGGCGTTACCCTGTTCCAGCATGCCAGCGATGGCAGGCAGCAGCACCAGCGTCAGCACCATGACCAGGTCTTCAACAATCAGCCAGCCGATGGCAATTTGCCCGCGCTGGCTGTCAATCAGTTGACGCTCCTCCAGCGCGCGCAGTAACACCACGGTACTGGCGGTGGAGAGACACAAGCCAAACACCAGCCCGGTCATCATTGACCAGCCCAGCGCCCACGACAGCCCCATTCCCAGTAAGGTTGCCACGGCGATTTGCGCTACTGCACCGGGAATGGCGACCGACTTTACCGACATCAAATCTTTCAGCGAAAAGTGCAGCCCCACACCAAACATCAGCAGGATCACCCCCAGTTCAGCTAATTCAGGGGCCAGATTGGTATCGGCTACAAAACCAGGGGTAAAGGGACCGGCCAGCACACCGGCCAGCAAGTAACCGACCAGCGGCGAAATTCGCAGGCGATGTGCCAACATACCAAGGAGAAAGGCCAGGACCAGTGCCCCGACGATGGTGGTGATCAACGGTGTGGTGTGATGCATGCCTGTCTCCTTGTGTGCAAATGTATCCGCTTGTAACAACCTAGTTTACTGCACAATCGCTAACCGCGTTTAAACATTTGAGCGGGATAAGCAGAAAAAATGAAAAAATAAGAGAAAAATGCAGCCGAAGTGTCATTTTCTTCAGTTATCTCACAATATCGGCAGGATTCATGCTGAATAAAGGGGGGCAGGGAAAAATAATTACCCCCCGAAACAGGCTCAGACGTGACGGTTATCTGGCAGGAAAGCGGTCAAAAGGCCGATAAGTGGCAACCAGGCACAGATTTGATATACCCATTCGATGCTGGCGTGGTCTGCCACCACCCCCAGCACGGCGGCACCCAGCCCACCCATACCGAAGGCAAAACCGAAAAATAGCCCGGAAACCATACCGATACGTCCCGGTAGCAACTCCTGCGCGTACACCAGAATGGCAGAAAACGCTGAGGCGAGAATCAGACCAATAATTACGCTCAGTACACTTGTCCACATTAATGACGCGTGCGGCAACAGCAGCGTAAAGGGGGCGACACCGAGAATCGAGCACCAGATCACATACTTACGACCAATTTTGTCGCCAATCGGTCCACCAATAATGGTCCCTGCCGCCACTGCGCCAAGAAATACAAACAGATGAAATTGCGACGCCTGCACCGAGAGGCCGAATTTCTGCATTAAATAGAAGGTGTAGTAGCTGCTCAGGCTGGTGAGATAGAAGTACTTGGAGAAAATCAGCAGCAGCAAAATGCTGATCGCCAGCACCACTTTTTTTCGCGGCAGCGGATTGGACAACACCGTGGCAGCTTTGGCTTTACTGGCGCGCTGCTGGTGGCTATACCAGCGGCTGACCTGCAACAACACGATGATCCCCAGCAACGCGGCCAGCACGAACCAGCCGAGATGGCCTTTGCCATAGGGTGCAACAATCATTGCGGCCAGCAGCGGGCCGAGTGCACTGCCGAAATTCCCGCCCACCTGGAATAGCGATTGCGCCAGGCCATGACGTCCACCGGATGCCATACGGGCGACACGGGAAGATTCGGGATGAAAAATTGATGAACCGCTACCCACCAGTGCCGCTGCCAGCAGCACCTGGAGATAGTCACTGGCGAAGGTCAGCAGCACCAGGCCACACAGGGTAAAACCCATGCCAACCGGTAACGACCAGGGTTTGGGATATTTGTCGGTGTAGTAGCCGACCACGGGTTGCAGCAGCGAGGCGGTCACCTGGAAGGTGAGGGTGATTAAACCGATTTGCACAAAGTTGAGGCTAAAATCTTTTTGCAACAGCGGGTAAATCGCCAGCAACAGCGACTGCAACATATCGTTCAGCAGATGCGCGAGGCTGATCGCCCCTAAAATGCCGAACGCCGTGCGCCCCGGTGCGCGTGCCGGGGATGAGAGAGTATGATCACTTGCCATAGAAATCCTGAGAGGGTCAATTTTCGTTATCAGATTGTTACTTCTCTCAAGACTCTATAAGCCTTTCATCTTGAGTTAAAGTGCGATCTGTGCGACACAGAAGGGCGATAAAGCACATAAAGTCCACTGGTTAGTGGAAAAACGCAGAATAAGGAGATCGGCTTGTTGTTAATTCCGCGCAAAAGCCATTGGCTGGCATTGATTATCCTGTTGTTGCCGATACTGGCACAGGCATGGCAGCCCGACCGCAGCTACCGTCTTACTATCCTGCATACCAACGATCAGCATGGTCATTTCTGGCCCAACGCGCAGGGCGAGTATGGTCTGGCCGCGCAGAAAACCCTGATGGATACGCAACGTTATGATGCGCAATCAAAAGGAAGCGGTGTGCTGATCCTTTCCGGCGGTGATGTTAACACCGGGGTGCCGGAGTCGGATTTGCTTGATGCGGAACCCGATATTCGCGGCATGAACCTGGTGGGCTATGATGCGATGGCGCTGGGTAACCATGAGTTTGATAAACCGCTCAGCGTGCTGCAAAAGCAGCAGAAATGGGCCAAATTTCCCTTTCTTTCCGCCAATATTTACGCAAAATCCAGCGGCCAACGGCTGTTCAAGCCCTGGGCGGTCTTTACCCGTATGGGGCTGAAAGTTGCCGTAATCGGCCTGACCACGCCCGACACCCTGCGTATCGCCAATCCGGCCAATATGGCAACTATCGAGATTCGAGATCCGGTCACTGAAACCGAAAAAGCGGTGGCTGAGTTACGTGCCAGCGTCAAGCCGGACGTGATTATTCTTCTCACCCACATGGGCCATTACGACGACGGCCAGCATGGCAGCAATGCGCCGGGCGATGTCGAGCTGGCGCGCAGCTTGCCGCCTGGCACCGTGAACCTGATCGTTGGCGGCCATTCACACGATGCAGTGTGCATGGAGAAAGAGAACGTCAGCGTGAAAAATTATCAGCCAGGCCAGCCCTGCCAGCCGGACCGCCAGAATGGTGTGTGGATCGTACAAGCGAAAGAGTGGGGTAAATTCGTCGGGCGCGGTGATTTTACCTTCCGCAACGGTGAGCTGGCGCTGGATAGCTACCAACTGATCCCGGTCAATCTGAAGCATAAGATCAAGAATGCGGATGGCAGCGAATCCTGGCTGACCTGGCAGCAGGAGATCCCACCGAATCCGGCGATGATGAAACTGCTGACCCCCTTCCAGAAACGCGCAGAAGCCAAACTGGATGTGCCGGTCGGCAGCAGCGACGGTGTCTTTGTTGGCGAGCGGGACAAAGTGCGTTTTGAGCAAACTAACCTCGGCCAGTTAATTCTGCGTGCGCAGATGGCCGCCACCAAAGCAGATTTTGCGGTGATGAGCGGTGGCGGGATTCGTACTTCACTGCCGCAAGGGGCGATCAGCTGGCGCGATGTGTTGCAGGTGCAGCCCTTCAGCAATCAGGTGGTGTCCGTCACCCTGACCGGTAATCAATTGCTGACGTATCTGGCAACCGTTGCCAATATTAAAACCGATGCCGGTGGCTTTGCGCAGTTTGCCAATATCAGCCTGGTGGCGGATGGTAGCGATGTCAGTGAGGTGAAGATCAACGGTGAGCCATTACAGCAGGATAAAACCTATCGCATGGCGACCAACAGCTTCAACGCTACCGGCGGCGATGGTTATCCGCGCATTGATAACCTCGCAGGTTACACCAACACCGGGTTGCGCGATGCGGATGTGTTGCGCGGCTGGGTGAGTCAGCATTCACCGTTGAAAGTGAGTGACTACGCACCGGGAGAGGGGATTGTGCACCTGACCGCGGAGCAGAAACAGCAACGGGATAGCGCGCCGGAGAAACCCAGGAAGCGCAGCTATCCGAAGACGGTGCTGGCATGGATACTGCCGCATGCGGTGGAAAAATAACGTCCCTGCGCGGAATTGCGCGATGAATCGCGCCGCTACGCGACCGTACACACGTTGGTAGCGGCGCGAATTATCGCGCGGGTTTCTCACGCCTGGCACGCTTTGCGCGTGAGCCAGCGCTGACGCAGAATATCCCACAGCCAGTTATACGCGACGGTGTAGGGCAGGAAGAACAGGAAAAACGCCACTTCCACCATCAACGCCTGCAACAACGTGATACTGAGCATCCAGGCAGCAATCGGTAAACCAATCACAATAAAACCGCCCTCAAAACCCAGCGCGTGCAGTACGCGCAGGCCAGCGCCTCGCTGCACCCGATCCCGTGGGTACAGGCGATCAAATCCGGCGTTATAAATCATGTTCCACAGCATGGCGACGGTCGACAGCATGATCGCCAACAGCCCCATTTCAAACAGCGGCTTATCCATTACCCAGGCGGCTAACGGGGAAACAGTCAAAATCGCCAGAATTTCAAAGCCAGCAGCGTGGAAAAAACGTTCTTTCAAAGAACGGGTACGCATAAAAACCTCCTGATTCATTACAGGACGCATTTTCTCACTTGCCGAAATTAAGATAAAATGAACACCTATCGATAAAAGCGATGGATAACTATGAAATACTCCCCGGAATCCCTTGAGGCTTTTGTGCAGACCGTCGCCAGCGGGTCATTCTCTGCGGCGGCACGGGCGTTGGGCAAAAGCCAGTCCACCATCAGTAGCGCGGTGGCGAATCTCGAAGATGATTTAGGCTTTATGTTGTTTGATCGGCAGGGACGTCAGCCGGTATTAACCGAGCAGGGACAGCGAGCACTGGCGCAGGTGCAGCAGATCCTGGCGGCCAGCCAGCGGCTGGATGAACTGGCGGTGCGGCTGTCGCAGGGTGTCGAGCCGCGCCTCAGTCTGGCGATCTCCGATTTCTGGCAGGCGGAATATCATGAAACGCTGTTGAAGCGTTTTGAAGCGCGCTATCCGGATATCGAATTTGAATGCATGATCGCCGAAGATGCCGACGTGCTGGACCTGCTACAGGCCGGACGCGTGCATCTTGGGGTGGTGCGCGCTCAGCCCTCATTACCGCCAGATATCGCGGTGGCGCGCTTACAGGTGGAGGCGCAGATGGCGATTTATCTGCATCAGGACCAGGCGTTGGCCCAGCAGAAACAGGTTACCGAAGCGCAACTCGGGGCGTTACGTCAGTTGCGGCTCAATACCTGGGTGGAGACGCGTGACCCGATGCCAGCGGGCCGGGTGTGGTCGGCTCCGTCTTATCTGTTATTACTGGAGATGGCGGAGCAGGGATTTGGCTGGAGCGTGTTGCCGCGCTGGCTGGTGCAGCAGTTTGGTCATCAGGTGTTGAAGGAGTTGCCGGTGTCAGGCTGGCCGCAGCATATTGCGGTGGAAGCGGTCTGGTCGACGCGTAATCCACCGGGACCTGCCGGGCGCTGGATGATCGATCAACTTTGCGCCCAGCAGCCTGATTAATCGCGGCGCGCGACATCGGCCAGGGGGGCATCCAGCAAACGCGCCAGATCCTGTGCCGCCAGTTCGATATCCAGCCCGCGTTTACCGCCGGAGATAAAGATGGTGGCAAATTCCGCCGCTTGTTGATCAATCACCGTGGGCAGGCGTTTTTTCTGCCCCAGCGGGCTGATGCCGCCCACCAGATACCCGGTGACGCGCTGTGCCAGCAGCGGGTCAGCCATATCGGCTTTTTTCGCCCCCAGCGCTTTGGCGACTTTCTTCAAATCGAGCTGACTGGACACCGGCGTAACCGCTACTGCCAGGTGTTTCGCATCGCCATTCAGTGCCACCAGCAGCGTTTTGAATACCTGTCGAGCATCGAGATTCAGTTTTCGCACCGCTTCGTCGCCAAAATTGGTTTCATGGCTGTCATGATCATACGGATGCAGAGTAAAGGTGACTTTTTGTTTTTCCAGCAGTTTTACAGCGGGCGTCATTTTTCGATCCTTGCTAAGGAAAATCTTATTTCAGAAACGGCGAATAGTACTGGCGAAATTCTGAACTTTGCGCGAGAATTGGCCCGCGCCAGCCAGCAATGGCTGTGTGATAACCAAAATCATAAACAAATTCCTCTTTGACGGGCCGATAGTAATATCGGCCTTCTTTTTTTAGCGCGCTTTGAACAGGCCCGGTAAATTATCATCCCCGTAAAGATGCAACGCCCCCACGGCCACCACATAACGTCCCGGCGGTAATGCCAGCAACAATTCGCGCCAGTGCTGATTGCGGTTGCGCATCAAGGTGTCATTCAATTCATTGCTGAAGGTGGTGGGTAGCGCGACCGGCTGCTGCTTCGGTGGTGCATCCAGCCACCAGCTGATCATGGTTTGCAGCAAACGTGCGTTGGTGTGCCAGTGTTCCAGCGTATCCAGCAACAAGGGCAGGCCATTCTCCGGCAACGACTTCAGCAGTGCGATTTGTGTGTCCGGTCCTTCCAGCTCAATCACCGGCTTATGTGTCGCTTTGGCAGCCTGCAACAGTTGATAATCGATGCCATATTGTGGCCGCAACCCGAGGCGCTGTGCCTGCTGCGCTTGCAACATCAGGGCAATCTGCCACATCGGCAGGTTGTCAAACATCATTACCGACAGCATCAGCTCATCGCAGAGCGCGGTTAGCCTGGTCAGGGTCTCGCTGTCGAGGCGTTCTGCCAGCGGCGGCAGGTTTTCTCCTTCGACAAAGGGGGAACCGCCTTGGGTGATGTCCGCTTCAACGATCAGCGCGTCGGCTTTCGCCAGTTGGCGCAACAAACGTGCCGGCAGCGGCTGCATATCGCGTGTACCCATATGAATGCTGCCGACCAGGTGTAACTGGCGATTGCCCAACTGAATATCCATCGCGGGCCAGGCGTAGCTGGCCGGAAAAAGTCGCGATGCCAGCTGTGTTACGCATTGCCACAGGCTGCGTCTCATTCCCTGTCCTTTTTAAGTCAAAAATCCATGCTAGCGATTTCATCGCGCGAAAAACAGGGCAGGGCTTGCTATTCGTGTACCGGTGGCTTAAACCGCAACAGACGATTAGCATTACTCACCACCGTGATGGAGGAGAGCGCCATCGCCGCTCCCGCCACAATCGGGCTAAGCAGCATGCCGGTGAACGGATAAAGCACACCTGCGGCAATCGGAATGCCAAAGCTGTTGTAAATAAATGCACCCAGCAGGTTCTGCCGCATATTACGCAGCGTGGCGCGGGAAATCGCCAGCGCATCCACCACGCAGTGCAGATCATTACGCATCAGCGTCATGGCGGCGGTTTCAACCGCCACATCGCTACCGCCACCCATAGCAATACCAACATCTGCCTGGGCCAGCGCCGGAGCATCATTGATGCCATCACCGACCATCACCACTTTGCGCCCCTGTTGTTGCAACTGCTCGATGGCTTGTGCTTTGCCTTCTGGCAGCACCCCGGCGATCACGTCGTCGATACCGGCTTCAGCAGCGATTGCGCGTGCGGTTTTTTCATGGTCACCGGTCAGCATCACCAGCTGAAACCCCAACTGATGCAGGCGTTGCAGCGCCGCGCGGCTCTCCGGACGCAGATTGTCACGTAGCGCGATCAACCCCAGCAGTTGCCTGTCATCGGCCAACAGCACTGGCGTGGCACCCAGCGCCGCCAGACGTTCAATATCTTCACGGGCGGGTGTGCAATCCACTTGTTGGGCTTCCATCAGCGCCAGGTTGCCGAGCAGCAAGGTTCTGCCTGCCACTGTAGCGCTCACGCCCTTACCGCGTATTGTACGAAATTGCTCAACATCAACGGCAGGCAGATCCGGCACTGCCGCGATAATTGCGGTTGCCAGTGGATGGCTGGAACCCTGTTCCAGCTGGGCGGCAGCGTGCAGTACCTGCTGACGATCCCAGTCGCTATACAACAACACATCGCTCACCTGCGGCGTGCCCTGGGTCAGGGTGCCGGTTTTATCAAATACCAGGGTGTCGACTTCACTGGCGCGCTGGAGCGCATCCGCATCACGCACCAGCACGCCAAGTTCTGCGGCACGTCCGACGCCAGCAATCACCGACATTGGTGTTGCCAGACCAAGGGCGCAAGGACAGGCGATAATCAGCACCGTAGTGACAATCACCAACGTATAAGCCAACTGCGGTTGCGGTCCGGCCAGATACCACACCAGGCCACTTAACAGCGCAATCGCCACCACCACTGGCACAAACACGGCGGAGATGCGGTCGGCGAGACGTCCGATATCGGGCTTACTGCTTTGCGCCTGACGGACCAGATTGATGATGCGTGCCAGCGTGGTATGGCTGCCGGTGGCGCGCGCGACAAAGCGCAACGTGCCATCCTGAAGCAGCGTACCAGCAAAGACTTTATCTCCGGCCTGTTTAGTTTGCGGCACCGCTTCGCCGGTCAGCATCGCTTCGTCGCACCAGCCTTCGCCGCTTTCCACTTCGCCATCGACCGGGATACGATCGCCGGTGACCAGTTTAATCACCATACCAGGCTGCACATCGCTGAGCGGTATCAGGGTTTCACCCTGGTCGGTAATGACGCGAGCCTGCGCTGGGGTTAAGTCCAGCAAACGTTCCAGCGCCTGTGAGGCACGCTGCCTTGCGCGTTGTTCCAGCGCATGACCGAGGTTGATCAGACCAATAATCATCACGCTGGCTTCAAAATAGAGATGCCGGGCCTGATGCGGGAAAAATTGTGGCCAGAGCGCGACGCTCATTGAGTAGAGCCAGGCGGCACCGGTTCCGAGCGCCACCAACGTATCCATGGTGGCGGTGCCGTGGCGCAGGCTACGCCAGGCGCTGCGGTAGAAATGGCCACCGGCAATCACCATTACCAACAGGGTGATCACGCCCAGTGAGCGCCATAGGGTGATATTGCTGTCGCTGAGCATCATGTTGTCGCCCAGCATGCCCCAGATCATCATGGGCACGCCGAGCAACAATGCCAGCGCGGATTGCCAGCCAAAGCGGCGCATCGCCTGGCGGGCGCTGACCTGCTGGCGTTCCCGGCGAGTTTGCTCATCTTCGATGATTTCTGCCGAATAGCCCGCCTGATCGACAGCGCCAATTAACGCCGCGGGTTGCGCATCGCCCAATACCAGCGCGCTGCGCTCACCCAGGTTAACGCGTGCCTGGCTGACGCCGGGTACCTTTTGCAATGCCTGCTCGACACGACTCACACAGCTGGCGCAGCTCATGCCGCCAATCAGCAGGTGGTGGACGGGCAGGGTGTCATCTGCCGGTTGCGATCGTTCCTCCGTTGTCAGCGCCTCCGGCTGCGGCTCTGATGCTGTCAACGGTTCAGACTTTGGGCTGTCTTTCAGTGCTGCGTGGTAACCTGCCTGTTCTACGGTCGCGATCAAATCGCTGGCGCTGGCAGCACCGGTGACACGCGCTTCCTGTTGGGTAACTTCAGCCTGTTCAACATCGCTGCGCTGTTCCAGCGCTTCTTTGACGCGTTTGACGCAGTGGCCGCAGGAGAGACCGTCCAGCGCCAGCAACTGTGTGTGTGACATATTTAACTCCTTATGCGTTCAGGTTTGACTGCATGCAGACTTTGCATTAGTTATAAAGCCTAAACCTTCCATTCAGGGGAAGGTCAAGGGGATCACATGAACATTAGCGATGTTGCCAAAAAAACCGGGCTGACCAGCAAAGCGATTCGTTTCTATGAAGAGAAGGGCGTCGTCACGCCACCGCTGCGCAGTGAAAATGGTTATCGTAGTTACAATCCACACCATATTGATGAACTCAATCTGTTGCGTCAGGCGCGTCAGGTGGGGTTCACTCTCGACGAATGTCGCGAGCTGGTGACGTTGTTTAACGATCCTGCCCGCCACAGCGCCGACGTAAAAGCGCGCACTTTGCAGAAAGCGGATGAGATCGCGGCGCATATTGAAGAATTACACGCCATGCGGGCGCGTTTACTGGCGCTGGCCGAAGCCTGTCCTGGCGATGATGGCGCGGAGTGCCCCATCATCAATCACCTGGCGGGCTGCTGCCATCAGACAGCCGGAAAGCGAGGCTGAATCATCAGCGTAATGCCAACTACGCCAGTGACGATGACCTGGGTACCGGCAGGCAGATCGCTCTCTGCCTGCACGCGCCAGCTGCTGTCGCCAATGCGCACATGGCCGGTGCCGTCTTTCAGGGCGTTTTCCAGCGTAAAGTGTTGGCCGATAAGTTGCGTACCACGCTGATTCAGGCTATTGGGTTGTTGCGATGCTTCGCGATAACGCATCCAGCGATACCAGAAATAGACACACAGCAGAGTTAACACTGCGAACAACAGGCCCTGGCTGGTCCACGAGAAGGGAAAAAACCACTCGATAAGGCCAACCAGCACCGCTGCCAGCCCGCTCCACAGCAGATAGCCGCTGGTGCCAAGCATTTCAGCCGCCAGCAGCAGGCCGCCCAGCGTCAGCCAGAACCAGTGCGGGTGGGCAATCAGCTCCATCAGGATCACGGTTTGCGCTCCCGGCCACTCTCTTTCAGCAGCTCGCTAATTCCGGCTATCGAGCCAAGCAGGCTGGTGGCATCCAGTGGCATCATCACCACTTTGCTGTTATTGGCCTGGCCAATTTTCTGCAACGCATCGGTATATTTTTGCGCCACGAAGTAGTTCACGGCCTGAATATCCCCGGCGGCGATGGCTTCAGATACCATGCGCGTTGCATTAGCTTCTGCCTGCGCCTCACGCTCTCGCGCTTCGGCATGCAGGAACGCGGCGGTTCGTTCCCCTTCGGCTTTCAGGATCTGCGACTGTTTTTCCCCCTCGGCGCGCAGAATCGCAGCCTGTCGCACCCCTTCCGCTGTCAGAATATCGGCGCGTTTAGTCCGTTCGGCTTTCATCTGCGCGTTCATGGCCGCAATCAACTCCTGCGGCGGACGCACATCTCGAATTTCGATACGGGTGATTTTTACACCCCAGGGATTGGTCGCTTCATCGACAATATGCAGCAGACGGGTATTGATGTTATCGCGCTGCGACAGCATTTCATCCAACTCCATGCCGCCTAATACGGTACGAATGTTGGTCATGGTGAGATTGAGAATTGCCAGCTCAAGGTTGCTGACTTCATACGCTGTGCGCGCCGCGTCGATCACCTGAAGGAAGCAGACGGCGTCGATGGTGACGTTGGCATTATCTTTCGAGATGACTTCCTGAGAGGGGATATCAAGGACGCGCTCCATCATGTTGACCTTGCGGCCAATGCGATCCATGAAGGGAACAACTAACGTCAGGCCAGGTTGCAGCGTGCGGGTATAGCGCCCAAAGCGCTCAACCGTCCACTGATAACCCTGTGGCACAATTTTTACTCCGGCCCAAACGGTCACCAACGCGAGTACGATGATGACTGGCATCACGGTCAACATAATAACCTCCAGGTTGTCACTGTTTCGGGCCGAGTCGCTTCGGCCCGATTACTACCCCGTACTGATTAGTACAGCAGCGAATAAAGCTGGCGACGATAACGTGCAGCCAGGGCATCACCGGTGCCGAGTGCGGCCAGAATTTCCTGCAACATTTTACGCACCTGGCCGTCACCGGCGTTGAGGTCGCTTTTCAGGAAACCAAATAGCAATTCAAGGGCTTCTTCATTACGACCAACCTGATGCAGCTGTAACGACAGTTTAGCAGCCAGCTCGGCGTTCGCGGGCTCATTCGCCAGTTGCTCCTGCAACAGTTGAATTTCTGGCGTGTCGGCGGCTTTTTTCAGCAGCTCGATTTGCGCCACCAGGCTTTGATAGCGGGTGTCCTGATCCTGCAATGGCACCGCATTTAACACCGCTTCCGCTTCATCGCTGCGATTCAGGGTGATCAGAACTTCCGCCAGCAGGAAGCCAATTTCGCTGGCCTGATTACTCAGCTGCCAGGCATCTTTCAACAGCGGCAGCGCCTCCAGCGGTTTGCCTTCTTCCATCAGGGCTATCGCCTGCTGGGCTTTCAGTTCTTCTTCACGCGGCAGCACTTTTTGCAGCAGGGCGCGAATCGCCTCCTCTGGCTGCGGCCCCTGGAAGCCATCGACCGGTTGACCGTTCTGGAACAGGTACACCGTCGGGATGGAGCGCAGACCAAATTGAGAAGCCACCATCTGCTCTTTATCGCAATCCAGTTTTGCCAGAATAAACTGACCAGCGTACTCCTGGGCCAGGTGCTCCAGCACCGGCGTCAGTTGCTGGCAGTGCTGGCTGCGATCGGACCAGAAATAAAACAGCACCGGCAGCTGCATGGATTGTTCCAGCGTCTGATGCAGATTGGATTCGTTGATGTCGATAATCAAAGCGTGTGACATGAATACGTCTCTTTGCTGAAAGTGTGTTGAGAATATGGGGGCAAGCTGCCCGGCTTCAAGTTCTAATCAGGCTTGCAGCCTATTTGCTACGCAAAATGCGATCCAGCATCCAGCCTGGCAGTACTCTTTTTAACAGGCTCATGGTCCAACTCACCAGCGTCACCGGATAACGCAGGCGCGGATGCGCGCTTTCCAGAGCGTGACGCAGCTTCGGCAGGATCGCCTCAGGTGGCAGGGAAAAATGCGCGGCGATGCCGGGATTACGCACCGGTTTGTCACTTTCCCCCTGATGGACGTTTTCCGTAAAACGGGTATGGATCGGCCCTGGCTCAATCAGGCTGACGCGCACGCCCGTGGTGCGTAACTCCATGCGCAGCGCATCGCTCCAGGCTTCGAGCGCATATTTACTGGCAGCGTAAGCGCCGCGTCCGGGGGTGGAGATCACCCCCAGCACCGAGCTGGTATTAATGATACGTCCGCTGCCGCTGGCTTGCAGGGCGGGCAACAGGCGCATGGTCAGTTGATGCGTCCCAAAGAAGTTAGTGGAGAATTGTTGCTCCAGTTGCTGGCGTGACAGGCTGGCGAGCGGTCCATAAATGCCAAAACCGGCGTTGTTGAACAGCCCGTGAAGACGATTTTCTGTCAGCGCAATGACCTGATCCGCTGCGGCATCGACACTGGCCGGATCGTCCAGATCGAGCGTAATGCCGATAAAACCAAGCGCATGCATGCGCGCAACGTCTTCCGCCCGACGGCAGGCGGCAATCACGCGATAACCGCGCATCAGCAGGTCATTGGCGGCCACCAGGCCGATACCGCTGGAGCAGCCGGTGATAAGAATGGTTTTTTGCATAACTTTACCTGTTAAAAATCACGCGCCTGCGTTAATCATGCTTTACTAGCGGAGCCAGTTCCTTCGCCATCACCCCTGCGATAAAGGGCTGTGCATCCGGATTCGGGTGAATACCATCCTGCTGCATCCACTCCGGTTTCAGGTACACCAGCTCCATAAAGAAGGGCACCAGAGGAATGTTGTACTGCTGTGCCAGCTGCGGATAAATCGCGCTAAACGCCTGCGTATAACGACGCCCATAATTTGCCGGTATGCGAATTTGCATCAGCAGCGGCTGCGCTTTTGCCGCCTTCACATCGTCGATAATTTTGCTCAGATCCTGGGCGATATTTTGCGGTGGGAAGCCACGCAAGCCATCGTTACCGCCCAATTCGATTAACACCCAGCGCGGTTGATGCTGTTTTAATAGCGCCGGTAAACGCGCCAGCCCCTGACCGGCGGTATCGCCACTGATGCTGGCGTTGATAATTCTGGGCTGCTGCTGCCACTCTTTGTCGAGCAAACTCGGCCATGCGACGTTCGCGGACATGCGATAACCGGCACTCAGGCTGTCGCCCAGCACCAGCAGCGTATCGGCCGCAGCAAGACGTGACACCAGCAGAAGCAATAACAACAGGAAGGAATAATGCCAGCGGAAAACATTGTTGAAGTTCATCATCTTACTAAGTCCGTCGGTCAGGGAGAGCATCAGCTGACCATCCTTACCGGAGTTGAGCTGGTTGTCAAACCCGCCCAGACCATTGCGCTGATTGGCGAGTCCGGTTCGGGTAAATCTACTCTGCTGGGTATCCTTGCCGGGCTGGACGATGGCAGCAGCGGTGAAGTGCATCTGCTCGGCGAGCCGTTACATAGTATGGACGAGGAGCAGCGTGCGGCACTGCGCGCGCGGGAAGTCGGTTTTGTCTTTCAATCTTTTATGCTGGTGCCGACGTTGAATGCGCTGGAAAACGTCCAGCTCCCCGCGCTGTTGCGTGGCGTCAGCGACCGCGAAAGCCGCGATCAGGCGGTCGAGTTGCTGACGCAGCTCGGTTTGAAAGCGCGGTTGCATCATCTTCCCGCCCAGCTTTCCGGTGGCGAGCAGCAGCGGGTGGCGCTGGCCCGCGCCTTTAATGGTCGTCCTGGCCTGTTGTTTGCTGATGAACCGACTGGCAACCTCGATCGTCAGACCGGCGATCGCATCGCCGATCTGCTGTTCTCCCTCAACCGCGATTTTGCCACCACCCTGATCCTGGTTACCCATGATGAGCAGCTGGCGGCGCGTTGCGATCGTCGTCTGCGGTTGCGTGATGGCAAATTGTGGGAGGAGTCATGATCTGGCGTTGGTTCTGGCGTGAGTGGCGTTCGCCCTCCTTGTTGATCGTTTGGCTGGCGTTGACGCTGGCGGTGGCCTGCGTGCTGGCACTGGGGTCGATCAGCGATCGGATGGAAAAAGGGTTAAGCCAGCAAAGTCGTGATTTTATGGCCGGAGATCGTACCCTGCGCAGCAGCGCGCCGGTGCCGGAAGCCTGGCTGGCGCAGGCCCGGCACGAGGGACTTTCAGTCAGCCCTCAACTGAGTTTTATGACCATGACCTTTGCGCAGGAAACGCCACAGCTGGCGGATGTGAAGGCAGTGGATGACGCGTATCCGATGTTTGGCACCCTGCAAACCGATCCGCCCGGCTTGCGTCCTCGTGCAGGGACGGTGCTGGCAGCCCCCCGATTGTTGGCGCTGTTGAACCTGAAAACCGGCGATCAGATTGACGTGGGCGATACCACGTTGCGTATCGCAGGTGAAGTTATTCAGGAGCCTGACGCGGGTTTTAACCCTTTTCAGACCGCACCGCGTTTGCTGATGAACCTGGCGGATGTGGAGAAAACCGGCGCGATCCAGCCCGGCAGCCGCCTGAGCTGGCGCTACAAGTTCTCAGGCGATCCTGCTCCGCTGGCGCGCTACGATAGTTGGATCCAGCCGCAGCTCAAGGCGGATCAACGCTGGATTAGCGTGGAAAACTCAGAAGATGCACTGGGGCGATCGATGCAGCGCGCGCAGCAATTTTTGTTGCTCTCCGCCTTGCTGACTTTGCTGCTGGCGATTGCGGCGGTGGCGGTGGCGATGAGCCACTATTGCCGCAGCCGCTATGATCTGGTGGCGGTGCTGAAGACCCTCGGTGCGACGCGTAAGGTGCTGCAACGTTTGATCATCGGTCAGTGGCTGGCGGTATTGCTGCTGGCGGCGGTGGCGGGTAGCGTGCTGGGACAGGGCATTGAAATCATCCTGCTGGCGATGTTGAAACCGGTGCTGCCTGCGGCACTTCCGGCGGCCAGTTTCTGGCCGTGGTTGTGGTCGTTGGGGGCGATGTTCGTGATCTCGCTGCTGGTGGGGATGCGTCCTTACCGGTTATTGCTGGCAACCCAGCCATTACGCGTGCTGCGTCGGGATGCGGTGGCGAATGTCTGGCCGTTGCGCGTCTATCTGCCAGTGATGGCGTTGGTGGTGATTGGCCTGCTGGCGTTGTTGATGGGCGGCAGCAAGATGTTGTGGGCGTTGCTGGCGGGTGTGGTGTTGCTGGCGTTGTTGCTGGCGTTACTGGGCTGGGGCACTTTGCTGCTGTTGCGACGTCTGGTAGTGCGTAACCTGGCGCTGCGACTGGCCATCAACCGGCTGTTGCGACAACCGGCCATGACCCTCAGCCAACTGGCGGCGTTTTCACTCTCCTTTATGTTGCTGGCGTTACTGCTGGTGATGCGCGGCGATCTGCTTGATCGCTGGCAGCAACAGTTGCCACCGGATAGTCCCAACTATTTTCTGCTGAATATGACGCATGAACAGGTGCCACAGGTACGTGATTTCTTGCAATCGCATCAGATCAAAGCGGAGACTTTCTACCCGATTATCCGCGCCCGACTGACGCAGCTCAACGGTAAGGATGCCGATCCGAATATGGATAACGCCTTGAATCGTGAGCTGAATCTGACATGGCAGGCGGAGCGTCCGGACCACAATCCGCTGGTAGCGGGGAGTTGGCCGCCGCGTGTCGGGGAAGTGTCGGTGGAGACTGAGCTGGCGGATCGTCTGGGGGTGAAGCTGGGTGACACCTTAACTTTCAGCGGCGATACCCAGCAGTTCAGCGCCAAAATTACCAGCCTGCGTAAAGTGGATTGGGAGAGTTTGCGCCCCAACTTCTTCTTTATCTTTCCGCCGGGGGCGCTGGATGACCAGCCGCAAACCTGGCTCACCAGTTTCCGTATGGCGAATAACCCTGCCTTGCTGGCGCAGCTCAACCGGGCATTCCCCACTCTGAGTTTGCTGGATATCGGCAGCATGATGCGCCAAATCGGCCAGGTGCTGGCGCAGGTGAGTCAGGCGCTGGAGATTATGGTGGTGTTGGTGACGATCTGTGGCGTGCTGCTGCTGCTGGCGCAGATTCAGGTCGGGATGCGTCAACGACGTCAGGAGCTGGTGGTTTATCGCACGCTGGGTGCCAGCAAACGACTGCTGCGCGGCACCCTGTGGTGTGAGTTTGCCTTGCTCGGCGTGGTATCCGGGGTTGCGGCAGCACTGGGCGCGGAGGCGGCGTTATGGGGTTTGCAGCGCAAAATCTTCGATTTTCCCTGGGAACCGGACTGGAGCCTGTGGCTGGCGCTGCCGATCACCGGGGCGATTTTGCTGTCGTTGTGCGGCGGCTGGCTGGGGGTGCGTTTGCTGAAAGGGAAGGCGTTGTTCAGGCGGTTTGAAGCGGCGTGATCGCCTGGTCGAAATGCAACCTGGCGTAGCGGCGCGATTTATCGCGCAATTCAGGGCGCGCTGCGGGAAAAACTGCGCAATAAATCGCGCCGCTACGGGAGGGGGAGTCGCCATTGCTGGCGACCTTTTAATTACAGCTTCTCTACGGCCCAGGCGATACCGCTGGCATACTCCGCCGGCAGCAACGGCACCAGCGCCTTTAATGCCGCGGCCAGACGACCCTGGTCGCTGTCGGTCAGATTGAGGTGGCCGACTTTACGTCCCGGACGCACTTCTTTCTCGTACCAATGCAGATGTACCAACGGCTGATGCAGCCACGCCAGATTCACATCCGTACCAATCAGGTTGACCATTACCGAAGGTGCATACACCACCGGCTGCGGCAGCGGTAAACCCAGCACTGCGCGCAGATGCAGCTCGAACTGGCTGATGGAAGCACCATTCTGCGTCCAGTGTCCGCTGTTGTGGACACGCGGTGCCAGTTCGTTGATCAGCAAGCCCTGCGGCGTAACGAAGCACTCCATCGCCATCACACCGACGTAATTCAGCTCATGCATGATCGCGCTGAGCATCGCTTCGGCCTGTTGCTGCTGCGCCGCATCGGCTTGTGGGAACGCGACGCTGGTGCGCAGGATCCCTTCCTGATGCAGGTTATGGGTCAGCGGATAGAAAACGGTGCTGCCATCCTGACCACGCGCGCCAACCAGCGACACTTCACCGCTGAAGTTGATGCCCTGTTCAACGATGCATTCACCGTAGCATTCATCCGGCAGGGTGTCGGTTTCATTGGCGCGCAGACGCCACTGGCCGCGTCCGTCGTAGCCACCGGTGCGGCGTTTGACGATAGCCAGTTCGCCAAGCGAGCTGAACACCTGCGGCCATTCGCTTTTATCCGCCAGCAGTTGCCACGGTGCAGTGGCGAGGTTCAGTTGATCGAGCAACTGTTTTTGCGTCAGGCGATCGGCCAGACGCGGGAAAATATCGCGGTTCACAAAGGCCGGATGGCTTGCCAGCTCACGCGTCAGCGCGGTTTCAGGCCAGCGTTCAATTTCCGCCGTGATCACGCTTTGTGCGATCGGCAGCGCAGAAGGTTCTGCATCCAGCCCGACCGGATAAACGGCAATGCCCAGCGGTTCACCCGCCTGACGCAGCATACGGCCTAACTGACCATTTCCCAGTACGCAAACCGGCTTCATGCATCCCCCCGCGGATCCGGGTTGTTCAGCACTTCGTCGGTCTGGGTCTGACGCCAGTTGGCGAGGCGAGTTGCCAGCGCGCTGTCGTGAATTGCCAGAATCTGCGCGGCCAGCAGGGCAGCATTGGCGGCACCGGCTTTACCGATTGCCAGTGTACCTACCGGAATACCACGCGGCATCTGCACAATCGAGTAGAGGCTGTCGACACCGCTTAAGGCGGCGCTTTGTACCGGGACACCCAGCACCGGCACCAGGGTTTTGGCGGCCAGCATGCCCGGCAGATGGGCTGCACCGCCAGCACCGGCGATAATCACCTGGAAACCATTTTGCGCGGCGTTTTCGGCGAAGCTGAACAGTTTGTCCGGCGTACGGTGAGCAGAAACCACTTCCACATGGAAGGGGACATCCAGGCTGTTAAGAATTTCCTCGGCGAACTGCATGGTAGCCCAGTCACTTTTGGAACCCATGACGATGGCGATACGAGCCGGGGCGGCGTTGGATGACATGCGGTCAACTCCTGTGAATATACAAACGAACCTGGCCGGGCGGGCAGGTGAAGAAGGGCACAGAGAATAGCATGAGATGGCAGCAAGGAAAACGGTTGCGTGGCCGGAAAACGGGCAAGATTGCCCGTTAATCAGAACGGAAATTCGCTAAGCCTGACGCCATCGGCGTCGACCTGAATCATCGATCCCTGCTGATGCCAGGCACCCAACACTACGCGTTGGGCATTTTCACCCTGTAAAACAAAATCATGGATCGCCGGGCGATGGGTGTGGCCGTGGATCAGTAGCCGCACCTGTTGGCGGGTCATGGCATCCATCACCGCCTGCTGGTTCACATCCATGATGCTCAGGGATTTGTGTTGATTGGCTTGTTTGCTGTTGGCGCGCATTTTGGCAGCGATACGCATCCGCAAGCTGAGCGGTAAGGCCAAAAACAGCTTTTGCAGCCAGCGCTGGTGCACTTTAGCGCGAAAGCGTTGATAACCTTCATCGTCGGTGCACAGGGTGTCGCCATGCATAATCAGCAGACGTTTACCGTACAGGGTTAACACCTGTTCCTCTGGCAACAATGTCATGCCGCTGGCACGCGCAAAACGCTGACCGAGCAGAAAATCGCGATTACCGTGGATAAAGAATGTCGGCACCGGCAGGGCCTTGAGCGCATCGGCGATTTGCTGATGCAAAGGGTTGGGATCGTCATCGCCAATCCAGGCTTCGAACAGATCGCCAAGGATGTAAAGCGCATCGCATTGATGCGCTTCCCGCTGCAAAAAATGCAGAAAACCGGCAGTGATTGCCGGTTCTTCTTCACACAGATGAAGATCTGCGATAAACAGCGTGCGCGACATTACTCGCTAACGGTCACTTTCTGGATGACTACGTCATCTTTCGGCACGTCCTGGTGCATGCCGCTGCGGCCGGTGGCTACCGCTTTGATTTTGTCGACCACGTCCATGCCTTCAACCACTTCTGCGAACACGCAGTAACCCCAGCCTTGCAGGCTTTCGTCGCGGAAGTTCAGGAAGTCGTTGTCTGCCACGTTAATGAAGAACTGAGCCGTCGCCGAGTGCGGAGCCTGAGTACGCGCCATCGCCAGGGTGCCACGGGTGTTTTTCAGTCCGTTGTTGGCTTCGTTGCGGATATCTTCTTTAGTTGCTTTCTGCTTCATGCCCGGCTCAAAGCCGCCGCCCTGAATCATAAAGCCGTTGATCACACGGTGGAAAATGGTGTTGTCGTAGAAACCTTCACGACAGTAATCCAGGAAGTTCTTTACGGTAGCCGGCGCTTTGTCATCGAAGGTTTTAATCACGATATCGCCGTGGTTCGTCTGGAAGGTGACCATCATTCTCGTCCTGTAAAGGTTGTCGTCGGTGTCGATTGCCGCGCCTGCCTCAGAGCAGCGGGCATTTTTGTAGACGCATCTTATATCACAAATTGTGATGACGCGTCAGCAAGGCAGCGACAGTTGCTATGCTGGCGTCGCGCTGAAGTAAAAAATACGGCACAATACGCAGCTAGCCTGGAAAGGCCTTTCCCGCACACGTTAAATACGGAACCGTTCAATGCTAAAGATTTATAACACCCTGACGCGACAGAAAGAGGAATTCAAACCCATTCATGCTGGCGAAATCGGCATGTACGTGTGCGGCATCACGGTGTACGACCTCTGTCATATTGGCCACGGACGTACTTTTGTGGCGTTTGACGTGGTAGCGCGTTACCTGCGCTATGTCGGTTATAAGCTGAAGTATGTGCGTAACATCACCGATATTGACGACAAAATCATCAAACGTGCCAACGAGAATGGCGAAAGCATCGAAACCCTGACCAATCGTATGATCGGTGAAATGCATAAAGATTTTGCTGCGCTGGGCATCCTGCCGCCCGATCTGGAGCCGCGTGCGACGCGTCATATCGACGAGATCATCGAGCTGGTTGGTCGCCTGATCGAACGTGGGCATGCCTACGTAGCCGACAATGGCGATGTGATGTTTGATGTACTGAGCGATAAAGATTACGGCGTGCTGTCGCGTCAGGATCTGGAACAACTCCAGGCTGGTGCGCGCGTTGAAGTAGCCGAAGTGAAGCGCAACCCGATGGATTTCGTGTTGTGGAAGATGTCCAAAGCCGACGAACCCGCGTGGAACTCACCGTGGGGCAACGGGCGTCCGGGTTGGCATATCGAATGTTCGGCGATGAACTGCAAACAACTCGGCACCCATTTTGATATCCACGGTGGCGGTTCGGACCTGATGTTCCCGCATCACGAAAACGAGGTGGCGCAATCCACCTGTGCGCACGATGGCCCGTATGTTAACTACTGGATGCACTCCGGCATGGTGATGGTTGATCGCGAGAAGATGTCAAAATCCCTCGGCAACTTCTTTACCGTGCGCGATGTGCTGCAACATTACGACGCCGAAACCGTGCGTTACTTCCTGATGTCCGGCCACTATCGCAGCCAGCTCAACTATGGCGAAGATAACCTTAACCAGGCACGCGCGGCGCTGGAGCGTCTCTACACCGCATTGCGTCATACCGATGTCAGCGCAGTGGCTGCCGGTGGCGAAGAGTTCGAAGCGCGTTTTCGCAGCGCGATGGAAGATGACTTCAACACGCCGGAAGCCTACTCGGTGCTGTTCGATATGGCGCGCGAAGTGAACCGCCTGAAAGCGGAAGACAAAACCGCGGCGGATGCGCTGGCGGCAAAACTGCGTCAGCTGGCGGATGTGCTGGGTATTCTGCAACAGGACCCGGAGCAGTTCCTGCAAAGCGGTGCGCAAGCCAACGACGATGAAGTGGCTGAAATCGAAGCGTTGATTAAGATGCGTAACGATGCGCGTAAAGCGAAAGACTGGGCGCAAGCTGATGTGGCGCGCGATAAATTGAATGCGCTGGGCATCGTGCTGGAAGATGGCCCGCAGGGCACCACCTGGCGTCGTAAGTAACGAAAAAAAGGGCGAACTTTGATGTTCGCCCTTTTTATTTCAGCCTGGTAGCGGCGCGATTTATCGCGCTTTTTAGCAGCAACAGGCGCGATAAATCGCGCCGCTACGGTTTTTTAAGCCACCACGGTAATGCGTTGGCCGGCAAATTCTACCGTCTGACCGGCAAGGATTTTGCAGCGCTTACGGGTTTCAATCGCGCCATCAACGCGCACTTCGCCTTCGTCGATCACCGCTTTGGCCTGCGCGCCGCTCTCCACCCAGCCTTCGAGTTTCAGCAAATCGCAAAGATCAACATGTGGGTGTTTACCCAAAGAAAACGTCGCCATTATGCGTTCTCCTCATCGTGATACTCTTCGCACGCTTGCAGGGTGTTCTGAATCAGGGTGGCGACCGTCATCGGGCCAACGCCGCCCGGCACAGGGGTGATGTAGGAAGCGCGTTCTGAGGCTGCCTCGAAATCCACATCGCCAACCACTTTGCCGCTTTCCAGACGGTTGATACCAACATCAATCACAATCGCGCCCGGCTTGATCCAGTCGCCCGGAATAAAGTTCGGTTTACCTACTGCCACGATCAACAGATCGGCATGTTCGATATGGTGGCGCAGATCTTTGGTGAAACGGTGGGTCACGGTGGTGGTGCAACCGGCCAGCAGCAGCTCCATGCTCATCGGACGGCCAACGATGTTGGATGCGCCAACCACCACAGCATTCAGGCCGTAGGTATCGATGTTGTAGCGCTCCAGCAGCGTGACAATGCCGCGCGGGGTGCAGGGACGCAGCTTCGGCGCGCGTTGGCACAGACGGCCCACGTTGTAAGGATGGAAACCGTCGACGTCTTTGTCCGGCACGATGCGTTCCAGTACCTTGACGTTATCGATGCCTGCCGGAAGCGGTAGCTGCACCAGAATGCCATCGATTTCGTGATCGTTGTTCAGCGCATCGATCAAATCCAGCAGCTCGGCTTCGCTGGTGGTTGCTGGCAGATCGTAAGAACGGGAAACGAATCCCACTTCTTCACAGGCGCGGCGTTTGCTGGCGACATAGATCTGCGAAGCGGGGTTTTCCCCCACCAGAACGACTGCCAGGCCAGGCGCACGTTTTCCAGCCGCCAGACGCTGCTGTACTTTTTCCGCAACCTCAAGGCGCACCTGCTGCGCAATCGTTTTACCGTCAATAATTTTTGCTGCCATCAGAGAGGAAATCCACTGTGTAATGTTGAATCGGGGAAAGGCGCCTATTCTGTCAGAAGCGCGTCGCGCTGTCAGGCACAGATTGATCCTGAGGCGCGCTTTTGTCACTTCAGATTGCCCGCGTTAACCCGTATGATGCCCGGCAATGAATTTAGTGGAATGTTTATGATCTGGCTAATCCTTGCGACTTTAGTGGTGGTTTTTGTGGTGGGTTTCCGCCTGCTGACGGCCGGTTCACGCCATGCGGCTCAGTCCCTGAGTAAACGACTGCAACTGCCGCCGGTCCATGTGGAATCGATGCTATCGCTGATGGGGAAAGAGGCGGCGAAGGAGTTCACTGACTACATCACCGGCGACAATGAAAACCATTTGCAGAACGCGGCGGCAGTGCTGCTGATTTGGCAGGTGTGCATTGTTGATGGCGGGGAAGAGAACATGCGGCGCTGGCATCAGATTCTCAGCCGGGCGCATTTTTCACCGGTGATCACCCAACAGCAACTGTTGCTGGCGATGGGCTTTCTGCGCGAACTGGAGCCGGACCGTGAAGAGATGAACCTGATGCGTGAGCGGTTTAACGGGGCGTTTTTACCGGGCGTGGAGCTGGAAGGCAAGGCGGGCGAGGAGAGTAATCTGGTGTCGCTGAGCGATTATCGTAAGCGTCATTGACAGGGATTGGTTAGAACATCAGCACTCTGCACTTGGCAGGTGCAAAAACGTTGACGCGACTGCGTGCCAACGTATAATTCGACGCAACCGCATATGCGCCCTTAGCTCAGCTGGATAGAGCACCGGCCTTCTAAGCCGTAGGTCACAGGTTCGAATCCTGTAGGGCGTGCCATCTCCTCTTCTTCTCATATCCTTTTTAGTCTGCAAAATTCACTGAAATCACAATCAATGCTGCATTCCTGATTTTTTGACGTCTATTTCGTTCCCTTAAAACTTTGCCTGTCTGGTGAATCATTCTGGCTAAAGTCGGGACGTGTCGGATATATGCTTTCCTGTTTGCCTGCAGGATATGACGAACATTGATTCTCAAGAACTATCTCGATTCTGTGAACTGGAAAAGCATTAAACTGTTCTCTCGAAACAGAAAATTACACCAATAATGATGATCAAAGAACGTGTAGAGATCTGTCATGACAGCAAAAATTAAATTCAAAAGTCCCGCATTTGAAGCTATCCATAGCGCAGCAGCCGGTATGTTGAAAGCGGGTGTGATCTCACAGAAAACCATGCGCAGCTTTGATGCAACCTGCAAAAGCACTGGCTAAAATAATGATCCGGCAGTCGTAACATTGATCCAAATGAATAAGGAGGCAAGTATGCATGGACCAGATCCGTCTGATAAGCATCCCATGAAGGGATTTCCCCAGGTTTGCTTTATTAAAAATACGATGAATAATCCCAATATCATCATTGGGGATTATACGTATTACGACGACCCGGAAGACTCGGAAAACTTTGAACGTAATGTACTTTATCATTTTCCATTTATTGGCGATAAGCTCATCATTGGCAAATTTTGCGCGATTGCCAAAGGTGTTCAATTCATAATGAACGGAGCCAACCATAAGCTTTCCGGTTTCTCCACGTTCCCGTTTTATATCTTTGGTAATGGATGGGAAAAATCGATGCCAAAGGCAGGGGATTTGCCTTACAAGGGAGATACGGTGATTGGTAACGATGTGTGGATTGGATATCAGGCATTAATCATGCCCGGCGTGAAGATAGGCAACGGAGCGATTATCTCCTCGCGTTCAGTGGTGACTTCCGATGTACCTGCTTATGCGATTGTGGGCGGTAATCCGGCGAAAGTGATTAAACAACGTTTTTCAGATGAAACCATAGCGGCTTTACAAAAGCTGGCGTGGTGGGATTGGCCTGTAGAAAAGATCACTGAAAACCTTCATACAATAATGTCCCATAACATTGAAGCATTTCGCGATTGATGGCATCTGCTACCAGGCGCGCTGAATGTCCCGCTTTTGGCAGTGTGTTGTGTGCGATAGCGGCTATCGAACACAACAAGCCGGGGGCATGGACAAAATTGAACTCAGAATTTACCCCCATAAATCATCTAATTACGCCTAACTTTTCAATCCTGTAGGGGGCTAAAAAATGGCCCACAGATGTGAGCCATGAATATCAGTAGCAAGTCCCACCAGCATGATGCGAGCCTGTTCCACCATGCGGATGCGTACCTTTAGGACATGCCATCGCTGAGGTTGAGAAAGCGAACACTGCGGTTAGCATGATTAGTGCTGCGATCTTTTTCATTTTTATTCCTGTCTTTTGTTAAGAGGTATGTAATCCTTTCGTACTCAGGCTAATTCTGACAGGCTTTCTCGCTGCTACTGTTACGCCAGATATTAGTCTATCCGGGCTTCTTCCCCTGGAAGAAGCTGTTTTTCCGCTGTTTTTTTTATGTACGACAGGAATACCGCGCCATCGGTAAAGCGGTCATATAGTTTGCTTGCAAGTGGTGAGTCTATAGCTTTAAGTGAGGGATAGAGCTGACTTCGCCAGATGTTATAAATAAAATCGTAATGAATAGCTAATGCGTTGATGTTGTATAAATTCTGCTCGCGTTCAGAAGGCGGCTTCCGAATATCTGTAAATTTAAGTACATCTTTCTTCTCAGACTCACGACCCAAATGCTCGGACTGTAATTCTGATGCCAGGTAGTTGATCATCAGATCGAAATCTTTTTTCGATGTAATATTAAGTGCTTGCATAACATCTTTAACATTCGTCTTAGTATCATCCATTTCATTGCGCTCCATTATTGGTTTCCTTTAAACCAACAAGTTGGGCAAGAGAATTCCTCATTTGTTCATAATTTGACCTGCCTGTTTATGTGACAGAACCCTGGATTTTGAATGGTTAACCAATGCCCTTTAGGCATCATATCCAGCAGCTTCATTAAGCCTTTCAGCGATAATACGGCCATTATTAAAGCCCTGCCGGATGGCTTCAGAAACGATGCGGAGTACTGCCCCTGAAGCTGTTTTTTATAGCATGGATAATCAGTAATATGCACGCCAGAATATACCGCTGTTTTTCTCATTATCCCCGTTAGAGGTTGCATGATGTGATTTATGTGTTATGGTAAATGGATGTTGAATTATTTGAGGGTGGATTCAGGGCTTCGCAAATAACTGAAAGCGAAAGCGTCTGGAAGAAAATAACAATGATGATTTCAGGTTGCCTTGGTCCGATTTTAAAATTTTCCGCTATCTTTCTTTATTCCATGTGCCGTTATCAACTTCGCGCTATCCCATCAGGTTGTTTGTCATCATTCAATTCTCTTTCTGTATGGAAAGACTTTCCCGCCATATCATAGTCAGAAAAAAGGCCATTATTATGACCAGAAGAAAATTAATATTATTACCCGTCGCTGCTTTATTCTCTTCATCTGTAGTTTTTGCCGCAGATTTACCAGGGAAAGGAGTAGACGTACACCCGGTACAGAGTACATTGCCTGAAGAATCCTTCCAGACTGAGTTAATCAACCGGGCATTGGAAAAGTTGGGTTATGATGTCAAGCCCACTGAGGAAGTGGACTATAACGTTGCGTATACCGCTATCGCTGCCGGAGATGCAACTTACATGGCGGTAAACTGGGAGCCGTTGCAGAAAGACATGTACAATGCTGCCGGTGGTGATAATAAATTTTATCGCGAAGGTAGCTATATAACAGGTGCGGCACAGGGATACCTGATTGATAAAAAAACGGCAGATAAGTATCACATTACAGATATTTCACAGTTTAAAGATCCGAAAATAGCTAAATTGTTTGATGCGAATGGCGATGGAAAAGCGGATCTGGCGGGTTGTAATCCTGGCTGGGTTTGTGGACAGGTGATTGATGCACAAATTAAAGCTTATGGTTTAAGTGGTACAGTGCAGCAGAACCAAGGGAATTATTCCGCCATCATCGCAGATACCCTGACGCGCTATAAGTCTGGGAAACCAGTTCTGTATTTCACCTGGACGCCATATTGGGTCAGTGATGAATTAAAACCAGGAAAAGATGTTGTCTGGTTGACCGTGCCTTTTTCTGTTACGCCAGGCTCTCAGAAAAATGAAGATACTGCATTGCCTAATGGGAAAAATTACGGTTTCAAACCTAATAATGAGCATGTAGTTGCTAACAAAGAATGGGCGGCTAAAAACCCGGCAGCAGCGAAATTGTTTGCCATCGTGAAATTACCCCTTGCTGATGTCAATGCACAGAATCAACGTATGCATGAAGGTGAATCCTCTGCAGCCGATATTCAACGACATGTAGATGGTTGGATCAAGGCACACCAGGCTACTTTCGATGGTTGGATCAAACAGGCGAAAGCAGCGGTGCGATAACCAGACTATCCCGACCTGTTCTCAGGTCGGGATTAACGTTGTCGCTGAGAAACACGCTCCCCCGCTGCCGGCTCCAGCCGCACCATATCCCACACCCCAATCAGCGTAATCAGGGCAATCACCCCAAACCCCACTTTAAACCCTATCCCTGGTACCGCCGCGTAACCAAACTCATCCCCCAACACCGTCCCCAGCCGGATACACAACGCTCCCAGCGTTACCCCCAGCCCGCTCGCCAACTGTAAGGAGGTACTAAACAGCGTATTCGCCGAACTCATCTCCTGCGCGGGCACCTCGGCAAAAGCCAGTGAGCTGATCCCGGTAAACTGCATCGAACGACTTAATCCGCCCATAAATAGCAGTACCAGCGTAATCACATGCGGTGAAGTCGGCGTCAAAAACGCACACAGCAGCAGCGTCAGCACACAAACCACACCGTTTCCAATCAGCAGCTTACGGAAGCCAAAATAGCGAATCAGTGGCGTGGTGGCGGGTTTCATCGCCAGGTTACCGGCAAACACCGCCAGCACCAACGAACCGGCTTGAAAGGCATTCATGCCGAAACCGACCTGGAACATCAGCGGCAGCATAAAAGGAGCGGAGCTGATAGTGGCACGTAGCAGGAAGCCACCACGCATGGTGATGCGGAAAGAGGGCACGGAAAGCGATGACAGACTAATCAGCGGCGCTTTGCTGCGGCGCAAATGGCGGATGCTCCACACCAGCGTTGCCAGTCCAAGTGCAATCGTCACGGCTGCGGCAGCCAGGCTGGCGCTTTGCTGGCTCAACATTTCCAGGCCAGCCACCAGGCACAGCATGGTGACACCGGTAGCGATAAAACCGGTGACATCGAATGGGCGATGCTGGTGAGCCGAGTCATTTGGCATCATGCGCAGCGCCAGGATGATGGCGATAATCCCCAGCGGCACATTGAGGAAAAAGATCCAGTGCCAACTGGCGTAGGTAGTGATAAACCCGCCGAGCGGCGGCCCAATGATCGGGGCGACCAGCGCGGGCCACGTCAGGGTGGCGATGGCTTTGATCAGCTGATCTTTAGGCGTGGTGCGCAGTACCACCAGACGGCCAACCGGCACCATCATGGCACCGCCAATGCCCTGTAAGATACGCATCAACACAAATTCAGTGACGTTATGCGTCAGGCCGCAAAACAGTGATGACAGGGTGAAAATGGTTAACGCGAGGCTGAAGACATTACGCGCACCAAAGCGTTCCGCCACCCAGCCATTGGCCGGGATCAGCACCGCCAGCGTTAGCAGATAGGCGCTGATGCCGATATTCAGATCGATAGCGGAGACGCCAAACGCTTTGGCCATGTCCGGTAACGCGGTGGCGATCACCGTGCCATCGAGGAATTCCATAAAAAATGCGCTGGCAACCAGTAGCGCCAGGCCGGAGATGCGATCCGCATCGTGGCGTGGCTTTTGCGGGGTGGTTTCCTGAGTAGAATCTGACAGTGCCATCGGTTATCTCAGCATAACCCTGATAATCAGGTAGATGTATGACAAGTTTGTGATGTTGTTATACCAAATAAACAAAATAAGACAGAAGCGATTCCGCCTTTTTATTTGGTAAATATTGATATCTGACAATTATTTCGGACCTGGCCTGTCCGTAACTGACACTCCCGAAAATGCCAACTATGCTATCCGACACGACACTAATCATGAATTAAGGGTCTGATCATGGAATTATCAGTGCCTCTGCTGTTGGTCATAATTGGTTTTACCTCTCTGGTGGCGCAGTGGATTGCCTGGCTCATACGTTTACCAGCGATTTTGACCCTGCTGTTGTGTGGCATTCTGCTGGGACCGGTGACACAGATTCTTAAGCCAGATGCCTTATTCGGTAATCTGCTGTTTCCCTTGGTGTCATTGGCGGTAGCCATTATTTTGTTCGAGGGAGCACTGACACTACGTTTCAGTGATGTCAAAGGCTTGGGGAGGGTTATCCGTAATCTGGTGACTGTCGGGATGCTGGCTACTTTTGTGGTGGTGAGCCTGGCGTGCTGGGGGATTTTACAACTCACTCCTGAGATCTCCGCACTCATCGGCGCCGTTACTGTGGTGACTGGGCCAACAGTGATTGCCCCCTTAATGCGGGTGGTACGACCCAATGCGGCTATTAATCAAATATTGCGTTGGGAAGGTATTGTGATCGATCCAGTGGGCGCTATCTTCACCCTGCTGGTATTTGAATTTATTACCTTACGGCAGGAAACTAATACCTGGTTTCATCTGTTGGCAACACTAATAAAGACGCTTTCTGTCGGGGTCTTGCTGGGTGGAATTGCCGGTTGGTTGTTAGGTAATGCCCTGAAACGGGCCTGGATACCCGTTTATCTGCAAAATTTCGCCGTACTGGCCGTAATCCTGGCCTCTTTTGGTCTATCTAATGCAATTGCCGATGAGGCTGGACTGATGACGGTCACCGTTGCAGGTGTATGGCTGGCAAATATGCGGGATGTGGATATCAGCGATATCCTGGCATTTAAAGAAGAGTTGTCGGCCATCCTTATCTCGGCGTTATTTATCATCCTTGCGGCGCGTCTTGATCTTCATTCACTTATGCAAATGGGATGGCCGCTACTGGGCATGTTATTGATTGTCCAATTGGTGGCGCGGCCATTATGTATTGTTTTGGCAACCCTGGGCTCTCAGCTTAAGGTACGGGAGAAATTATTATTGAGCTGGATCGCCCCGCGAGGCATTGTGGCGGCGGCTGTAAGTTCTCTTTTTGCCTTAACGCTGGAGCGAAACGGCTATCCAGGCGCAAATCAACTGGTCACTGTCGTGTTTGCTGTCATCATCGGCACAGTGGTGATTCAAAGCCTGACCAGCTCCCCTCTTGCTCGTTTACTCAAGGTACAGCAGCGTAAACCTCGCGGTGTGATGATCACCAGTGCTGATGAAGTGGCGCGTTCATTTGGGATAGCGTTAAAGAAAATCGGTATCCCGGTGCAGCTAGCCGACAACAATTGGGAATATTGTCGGCTTGCTCGCATGGAAGGTTTACCCGCCTATTACGGAAATCCGTGGTCGGAACATGCAGAAAACTCATTGGATATCAGCAGCATTGCTCAGGTTTTTGCTTTATCGCCTGACCAGCATCGTAACGCATTAAGTGTCTATCATTTCAGTCATTTATTAGGTTCGGAACATGTGTTCACGGTACGTTCTGACGCAGGTGATAAGGCCAGTTCCACTACCAGAAAAAGCCGTTTCGGTCGCCAGACCCGGCTATTAGGGGCAGGGATAACCTGGGAAAAGCTGAATCAGCTGCTTTCAACGGGCGGCTATCTAAAAGCAACCAACCTGAATGAAAATTTTGGCTGGACAGATTACCTCGAAAAGAATCACGGCGTTGTCCCCCTGTTTGCATTAAATGAAGCAGGCTTCCTCATCGCGTTAAGTGGTGAGGCGATGCCACCTCTGCCGTTTACGCTTGTTGCCCTGGTGAGAGAATAATGCATTCAGCAAGCAGCCCTGGAGATGTTAATATCGAGGCATTAACACCCCCGGATGAGGTCAGAATGAGTCAGGTCGCCACCGCGAAGCAGCGTGAAGTGCAGCGTATCGTTGATGCGCTCTCGCTCGCTATCGCGCAGCATCGTCTAAAGCCAGGCAGGCGGTTAGTCGAGGCGCAAATTGTCGAGGCGCTAAAAGCCAATCGCAACCATGTGCAGGCGGCGCTACAACGTCTGGCGTTGCAGCATATCGTGACTATCGAACCCAATATCGGTGCGATGGTGGCGCATCCTGAAGCGCAGGAAGCGCGGGAGATCTTTATTGCCCGGCGGGCGATTGAGAGCGCGATTGTGGCGTCGATAACCCCCACGCAGATGGCGCAGTTTGCCGATGATATCGATGCGCAGCAAAAGGCCGAACATGCCGCCACCGGGCAGCAGGATCGTCGTGATATCGTGCGTGAGTTGAGTGCCTTTCACCTGTTGTTGGCAAAAGTTAGCGGCAACAAAGTATTGAGTGAAATTCTGTCAAACCTGATGGTGCGCAGTTCGCTGATTGTCGCGCTGTATCAGCGTAATGATGTGCCGTCATGCCAGTGCGCCGAGCACGGTGCGATCCTTACGGCGTTAAAAACGGGCAACACCGAAGAAGCGCAGCAAATCATGCTGGCGCATCTGAATGAACTGGAAGCGGAACTGGATTTAACCGAAGTGGTATCCGAGGAGCTGTCGCTGAGCCAGGCACTGCTGTAAACGGGGTACGAGCGGTCAGTCGCCCTCATCCCGACCTTCCCCCGTAAGCGGGAGAAGGAGGGGGGCCACATACCCGTTAAGGTCTATTGAGCACAGCCTGCGGGCGGTTGAAGGTTTGTCTGCCACGTTTAAAACCGGCGATTGGTGGGGCAATCTGCGCCACAATTTGCCCGGCGTGTGTCACATCAAATATCACCATATCGGCCAGGCAGCCTGGCGTCAGGCCATAGTCGGTTAAGCGCAACAGCTTTGCCGACTGGCTGGAGATCCAGCTCAGGCATCGCAGCAAATCTCCCTGGGTTCCCAATTGACGCACGTTGGCGAACAGGTTGGCCTGGCGTACCAGTGAGGCATCGCCAAACGGGGTAAAGGGATTGGCGATATTGTTGGTGGAGAGGGAACATACCACGCCACAGCGATCCAGCTCATCCAGCGGTGCGACGCCGCGCGGTTGCAGGGCAAAGCGATCGCGTGCGGTGAGAAACAGATCGGTGGCGGGCAGGGCGGTAACCTGCACCCCCGCATCAGCGAGCCTCCGGCCTAATGCACGCAGTGGCTCGATATCCAGAATCGATAACTTGGTAACGTGCCCGACGGTAACCCGACCGCCCCAGCCTGCACGTTCTGTCTCCTCAATCACGCTATCGATCAGCCGGTTTTCTGGCGACAGATCGAAATCGAGATGAAAATCGAGATCGACATCATAGCGTTGGGCTAAGGCAAACAGCCGCTGGATCTGACCAATTGGATCGCTGTCGGTATACGGGCAGCCGCCCAGCAGATCCGCACCCGATGCCAGCGCTTCGCACAGCAGCGTCTCTGTGCCTGGATTATTCAGCATCCCTTCCTGCGGAAATACGCAAAGTTGCAGATCCAGCGCCCAGGCGTAATCTGCCTGCAAACGGCGGATGGCGCGAAAACCGGTCAGACCAATCACCGGATCGATCTCGATATGGGTACGCATGCGCGTGGTGCCCTGAATAATGGCTTGTTCCAGCACGCGGGCACCACGTTGATAAACGTCCTCCTCATTGAAATCGGCTTTGGCGCGCGCGGTTTCACGTATCGCCTCCGCCAGCGTACCCTCCTGCTGGCGGCAGCGATCGATGATGCAGGCTTTATCGAGGTGGATATGGGTTTCCAGCAGACCGGGCAGCACCAGCGCACCCGCCAGATCCAGCGTCTCCGCCGGTTCATTATGTGCAGCGACAAAATGTTCGTTGGCGATGTACAGCGTTTGCAACGCCTCTGCGCCCGGTAATCGGGCATTGATGATGTTCAGCCGTTTCATGCGTTCCCTGCTCCCAGCCAGGCTTCTGCCAGATCCGCCTGCGCCAGCAGATCCTGCGCGCGTCCGGCTTTCACCACTTCACCCGATTCCAGCACCAGCGCACGGTCGGCAATGGTCAGGGCGAGATTTGCCATCTGATCGACCAGCAGCAGCGTGACGCCTTCATTACGTAACCCGGCCAGCGCGTCATACAGTTCGCCAATCATCGCAGGTGACAGGCCGAGGCTGGGTTCATCCAGCAGCAAAATTGAGGGGCGCGACATCAGGCCACGGCCAATCGCGACCATCTGTTGTTCGCCGCCGGAGAGCAGCCCAGCCTGGCTGTGCAGGCGATCGCGCAGGCGCGGGAAGCGGCGCAGGATCGCCTCCACTTCCGCCTGCGGATCGAGTCGTTCGCTACAGGCATACTGGCCGATCAACAGGTTATCCAGCACCGTCATTTGCGGGAACAACTGGCGTCCTTCCGGCACCAGCGCCAGACCGCGAGCGGCGATTTGGGCGGCGTTGAGTTCTTTGATCGAATGATCGTGCAGATAAATGGCTCCGCTGCGTGCCGGATGCAGCCCGGCCAGCGTTTGCAGAATGGTGGATTTCCCGGCTCCGTTGGCACCGAGAATCGCCACGGTTTCGCCCGGATTGACGGTGAAGCTGACATTACGCACCACCGGCGCAGCGCCATAGTCGAGCGTCAGTTTATCCACCACCAGCCCCGGTTCGCCGCTGCTGCGCAACGGCATCACGCGCGGTTTGCCGCGATACTCGGTGCCGCCGAGATAGGCAGCGATCACCGCCGGATTGCGCTGCACCTCTGCCGGACTGCCTTGTGCCAGGGGTTTACCGGCATCCAGCACTTGCAGACGATCGCTGACCGCCATCACCAGCGCCATATCGTGTTCAACCACGATCACTGCCAGACCAAATTTTGCCAGTCGGCGCAACAGCGGGATCAGGGCATCCGTTTCTTCCCGACTCAGTCCGGCTGCGGGTTCATCCAGCAGCAGCAGGGCAGGATCGAGCGCCAGCGCCCGGGCAATCTCCACCAGCCGACGATCAACATGCGGCAGATCTTCTGCCGGGGTATGCACCGAACCGCGATAACCAACCAACGCCAGCAGTGCCAGCGCAACCTCCCGTTGCTGCTGCGCCGGGTGTCGCCACGGCAGTCCCTGGCGGCCACGCTGCTGGGCCACCAGCAGGTTTTCCAGCACGCTCATTCCGCCGAACAGTTGGGTGGTTTGGTAGGTGCGGGCGATCCCGGCGCGTGCGACGCGCCAGGCAGGCTGACCACGCAGTTCCTGTTGCAGGCGAATGCTGCCGCTGTCGGCACGATAAAAGCCGCTGATCATATTCAGCACCGTGGTTTTTCCGGCGCCGTTTGGCCCCATCAGGCCGAGGATCTCACCGGCACGCACTTTGAAGCTGACATCGTTGGCCGCCTGGACGCCACCAAAACGGATGCCGATCCCCTCGACATTCAACACATCATTGCCGCCACGCTGGAAGTGACGTTGCAGCAGGGCTTCGTCGGGTGTTGCAGGGGCGAATTGCGCAGCGGGTTTCGCCAGCCAGCGCGCCAGCGTACCGAGCAGGCCACGCGGTGCCAGCCACAGCACGCTGAGTAGCAACACGGCAAAAATCAGCAGGCGATATTCCGCGAACGAGGACAGCAGCTCCGGCAGCACCACAATCAATAACGCGCCCAGCAGTGGGCCGAATAGCGTACCGCTACCGCCAACCACCACTGCCAACACAAACAGGATCGACTGTGCGAAGGGGAAAGAATCCGGGTTGATAAACATCATCAACGGCGCAACGAAAGTACCGGCGGCGCTGGCGAGCATGGCAGAAAGCGCGAACGCCAGCGTTTTACTGACCACCGGGTTAAAGCCCAGCGAACGGGCAGCAATCTCACTGGCCTTGACGGCACGCATCGCCAGTCCCCATTGGCTGCCTTGCAGGCGGGCAAACAGCGCCAGCGCTGCCAGCATCAGCACGGCGCAGCATAAGGCCAGTCCGATATTGGGATCGATCGGGCCAAAGTCGGGCATCGGGATGCCCATCAATCCATTCGAGCCGCCGGTCACCTCACGCCATTCAATCAACACATGGCGCACCACCAGCGCAAAAGCGATGGTAATCATCGCCAGAAACGGACCGCTGACACGCAGCGCCGGGATGGCCAGTAAACCGCCAATCACGCCACATACCACCATCGCCACCAACATGGCGACGCCGAGCGGCACGCCATTCATGGTCAACGCCGCCGAAATGTAGGCTCCGAGCGCGTAGAAGGCGATGTGGCCGAAGGAGATTTGTCCGCTTAGCCCCAGCAGAATATTCAGCCCGACCACCGTAGTGACGGCGAGGGCAAACAGGGAGAACACCAGCAGCGCATAGCTGCCGAGCACGAAGGGCAGCAGCAGGCTGATCAGCGCCAGCGCAGCGAGGGGGAGGGTTTTGATCATACTTTGACCCTTAATTTTTGCCCGAACAACCCGTTCGGGCGCAGCGCCAGTGCCAGAATCACCAGCGAGAAGGTGAAGATTTGCGTGAAGGCGGAGCCAAACCACAGCGTAACCAGCGCTTCACTGAGGCCAAACAGCAACCCGGCGATCCAGATGCCGCTGCTGCTGGCAAGACCGCCGAGGATCGCCACCGCGAAGGCTTTCAGGCCGAATAAGGTGCCCATATCGCTTTGGATGCTGAACAACGGCGCGATCAGCAGGCCAGCCAGCGCGGCAAACACGGTGGAGAGGGCGAACGCCACTGCCACCACGGTATTCACCCGAATGCCCATTAACTGCGCAGCGCGCGGGTTCTGTACCGTGGCTTCCAGCACTTTGCCGATGCGGCTGTAACGGCGGATCACGGTCAGAGCCACCACGATTACCACGCCGGTCAGCGGGATCAGCAGGTTGATTAGTGACCATGAGCTGCCAAACAACGTAAAGGTGACGTCGGTCACCGGGAACTGGCGCGGCTCTTTGCCGAAAGTAAACATCGCCAGGTTATCGACGAGGATCCCGCCCGCCACCGTCGCCATCAGCCAGGCTTCCGAATTGCGTGCCACAAATGGCCGTACCAGCAGGCGTTCAATCACCACGCCATACAAGGCGCAGCACAGCAACGTGGCGGGCAGAGCCAGCCACAACGGCCAGCCGAAAGTCACGTACAGGCTGTAACCGAGGGTTGCGCCCACCATCATGGCGCTGCCCTGAGCAAAGTTCAGGGTGCGGGACACAATCCAGGTGATATGAAAGCCGAGCGCCAGCAGGGCATACATGCTGCCGAGGCTAAGTCCGGTGGACAGGGCGGTACTCCACATTATCCTTCTCCTTACTGGGTAACTGGCAGGATCTGCTCGCCTTCAAACCGGGCAAACACGTAGTCTTTCGGTCCCAGGGCATCGTGTTGCTGCACGGTGAACGGTTGCTGATAATGTTTAATCAGGCCGTCATAATCCTTGATGGCGTAGAAACCATTGCGAATGGCGGTGCCATCGAGGCTGGTGGCGTTGTTCAGCGCCAGGGCGGTCAGGTGCATGGCATCGTAAGCATTGGCGATGCCCACCGCCGGTGTGACATCTGCCAAGCCTTTGATTTGTGGATACTGTTTTTTCAGTTCATCCATCACCTGGTTGCCTTTGGCCGAGTTATGGTCGGTAAAGACAAAGGTCTGGATAAAGGTCACCTGATCGGCACCTGGGCCAGCCAGCTCGCTGAAGCGACCGCCAGCGGGTCCCCAGTGCGAAACGACCGGTACCTGCCAGTTCATCTTATGCAGCGATTTCACTACCTGCGCCGAAGGTCCGACGTTGCCGACCATCAGCAGGGTATCGGCACCGTCATTTTTCAGGCGGGTCAGTTGCGGCACCAGGTCCACATCACTGTCTTCGATACGTTCAACCCCGGCTACCGGGATGTTGTTTTTCTGCAATGCCGCGCGGAAACCCTTCTCGTTCGATTCCCCCCACGGATTGTTTACCAGGATCATGCCGGCTTTTTTCATGCCTTTCTTTTCGCTGGCGTATTCCACCAGTGCTTCATCCACCAGTTCATCCACTGCGGAGACGCGGAACACGTAGTTCTCCTTCGCACCGTTATGGGTGATGCCGGTGCCTGCGGCCCACAAGCCGACAAAAGGGGTCTTCAATTGATTCGCCAGCGGTACGATCGCCAGCGAGACGGGGGTGTCCAGGCCGCCGAACAGCACGGCAACTTTTTCACGCTGGATCAATTCGCGCGCAGCCAGCATCCCTTTGCCGGGGTTGCTTTCATCATCACGGCGCACCAGCTCCAGCGGATGGCCTTTCACACCACCTGCCGCATTGATCTCGTTGATGGCGATGGTCAGCCCACGGGTCAGCGCCTCGCCCGATTTAGCCGATTGACCTGACAGTGCCGTGACCAGACCGACTTTGATCGGATCGGCTGCCAGCACGCTCGCTGACATCATGGTCATCAGGGTGGCGGCAGCGCATAAACGCCAGTTTTTCAGTAACGATTTTCCGGACATCACTCACCTCATGTGGATTGCTAGCAATAATATTTTTATTTCTAGCAATTTCGATGCCAGTTTGTTATTGCTTAAAAACAGGCGGTTTATCCCGCAAGTTAGCGGCAAAGTTGCGCCATTGTGGTGCTGATGCGCCAGCGTTGTGCAAATTCACATCAGGAGGTTTTATGTCTGAGATTGAGCAAGCGGTTGAGGTGGTTAAGGGGTTTTTAGCAGCATCTATGGCTCCCGATGCGGTGCTGGCAGCGACCTTTATGCATCCGCAGGTAAGTATTACCTTTACCGGGAAACGTGAGTTTCCCACCACCAAAGGGATCACGGACTTCAACGGTGCACGCTATAAATGGGTGAAGAAGTCCGTCGGACAATTTGACTGGATGGATCGCGGCGATCACGTTGTGGTGTACTCCAACGGCACCCTGTATGGCGAGTGGCCGGATGGTCGACCCTTTGCCGGTAATCGTTATCTGGATCGTTATGAAGTGCGCGAGGGATTGATCGTGAAAATGGACGTGTGGAACGACAGCGCCGAATGGATTCTGGCACCGGAGATTGGGCGCGTGGAGTAGTCATGATCCGTAGCGGTGCGATTTATCGCGCGGTTTTTTCGTAACCAAAACCCGCGCGATAAATCGCGCCGCTACGGCATGTGCTGTTAATTAATGATAAAGCTCCGCTTTACCCACCGAAGAAAACAGCTTCATTTTATGTTCCACTACCGCGCGAGCCGAAGCCATCGGTTGAATAAACAGGCTGCTTGGCTCATGGCTTGGTGATTTCATGGATTCTTCCAGCGCCACGAAGAAGGCTTTTTTCATATCGCTGGAGATATTGATTTTGCCGACGCCATATTGAATCGACTCCGCCACTTCGCTGTCTTTGTTACCGGAACCGCCATGCAGTACCAGCGGAATCGACAGGCGTTGCTGGATCGCTTTCAGGCGATCAATATCCAGTTTGGGTTGCATACCTGGCGGATAGAGGCCATGTGACGTGCCTATCGCCACCGCCAGGGTATCGACGCCAGTTTCTCGGACAAAACGTTCAGCCTGCGCGGGATCGGTGTAGAGGATTTCGTTGTGTCCACCTTCTGCGCTGCCCTGCGCCACACCAATGGTGCCGAGTTCCGCTTCGACAGACACATTCACCGTGTGCGCCACCTCAGTCACTTTGCGGGTGATGGCGATGTTCTCCTCCAGCGGGAACGCAGAGGCATCGATCATCACCGAGGTGTAGCCGGTGCGAATGGCGCGCATCACCTGTTCCAGCGACTGGCCGTGATCCTGATGGATAACCACTGGCACCGATGCATTGCTCGCCAGTTCGCGCAAATAGACAATAAATGCATCGCCGACAAATTCATGCTCATCCGGGTGTACCTCTAAAATCACCGGAGATTGCAGTTTTTCCGCGACCTCAATCACCAGGCGCGCAAATTCGGCGGAAGCAATATTGAAGGCGCCGACGCCAAACTTATTCTGCTGCGCAACCTGGAGTAAATCTTTCATATTCATCAACATCACTTAACCCTCTTGTGGAAGTTCCTGACAATCTTTTTTGACAAAACGGAGAATCAGCGCGGTCAAAATGGCACCGGCGGCGATGGCGCAGGCATAGGCAACGACATGGGTGATGACATTCGGGATAAACATCACGAAGATGCCGCCGTGCGGGGCGCGGGAGCCGCAACCCAGCGCCATAGAGAGCGCGCCTGCCAGACCTGAACCGGCCACAATCGCGGGGATCACGCGCAGCGGATCGGCCACGGCGTAGGGGATGGCTCCTTCAGTGATAAATGACAGGCCCAGCACCCAGGTGACTTTCCCGGTTTCTCTCTCCTGATGGGTGAATTTCTGTCTGAACAGCAGGGTGGCCAGTGCAATACCCAGCGGCGGTACCATCCCGGCGGCCATACAGGCAGCAATCGGTTCATAGATTCCGGAGGACATTAAGCCAATGGCAAACATGCAGACGGTTTTATTTAACGGGCCGCCCATATCGAACGCCACCATCATGCCAATCAGCAGCCCCATAATCGCGGCGTTGGTATTGCCGAGATTTTCCAGAAAGGTGGTCAGAGCCTGAAGCAGCACTTTGATCGGTTCACCGACGACAAAAATCATCAATGCGCCGGTAATCAACACGCTGAGCAATGGCACGATCAGAATCGGTTTCAGGCCCGCCAACGCTTTGGGCAGGTTGACATATTTCACGATGGCGAAAGTAACGTAACCGGCGAGGAAACCCGCTAACAGCGCGCCGAGAAAGCCCGACCCGGTGTGAATGGCCAACATCCCGCCGACGGCACCCGACACAATCCCCATATTGCCGCTGATCGATTTACTGATCCCGAGAGAAAGTATCGGTAGCATCAGGGCAAAAGCCGCGCCGCCGCCAATATCAGAAAACATCTTCGCCAGTGGACTGAAATGCGGATCGCCTGGTGTCGCCGCGGTAATACCGAATGAAAAACTCAGGGCAATTAAAATACCACCGGCGACCACAAACGGGATCATCAGGTTTACGCCAGTAATTAGATGGACATAGATTTGTGAAAACCATGACCGGCTTTGATCCGTTGATTCAGATTCGCTATGGCTACGGCTATTTTTGAGTTCCAGTAACTCTGATTTTATTTTTCCTGACAGAATATCATTTAATAATCCCTGTGCATCTTTTGCTGCACGGGTAACCGGCACCCGAATAATTTTCTTGCCACTAAAGCGCGAAAGGTCAATCACTTTATCCGCAGCAATTAATACCGTGTCGGCCTTTTTAATATCGTCCGAGGTCAGGATATATTCACTTTCAACCGCACCTTGTGTTTCGACAAGGATATCGACACCCATCTTTTTGGCATTCTTTTTTAAATTTGCTTCGGCAAGATAGGTGTGAGCAACGCCTGTAGGGCAGGCGGTAATGGCTATGATGTTCATTATGCTCTCCTGATGAAAATTATTATTCTTCGCTATGATTGACGATTAAATCATAAAGCTCCTCCTTAGTTTGCGAATTGATAAGTTTATCCACGGTGTCATCGTCACCGAGGGCGATCGATATTTTAGCCAGTACCCGGATATGACCTGCACCGCTGTCAGCATCTTTGACGGCAAAAAGAATAACCAGTTTGACGTCGGAACTGTCCATCGTTTCCCAGTCGACAGGGGAGCTGAGTTTGGCAACCGCAATACGGGTTTCTTTCACCCAGGATGATTTCCCATGCGGGATCGCAATCTGGTTTTCAAATCCAGTGGAACCCAATTCCTCGCGCGCCAGTACATCATGGATAAAACCGGCCTTATTGGTGATTACCTGCTCGGAGTAAAGACAATCTGTCATTTTCTCAATAACTTCGAGTTTGTCTTTAGCAACCAAATCGGTCAGCACACAGGAACGGCTTAACAAATCTGCGACCACAATTTTATCGAGCATCACATTTCTCCTTACGGGTTATATCGGTTCCCAGGCATTCAACAACGCGAGCAATATCATTTCTGGAAAAGAGCGCCGAAACATAGGCGACAGGCAATTCAATATCGTCTAAGCGAATGGTGGAAATAATCAGATCGCAGTGCTGGCTTTGCAGTGTCTGTTTGAGACGGGCGCCAGGGACAATATCGATAATCTCCCATTCGGGAAAGGCACGGTTAATACGGCTGGATAACAGTTGTGAAGTACCGATACCACTGGAGCAGACCAGAATGACCCGTTTTTTTGCTTTGGTTTTTTCCAGCGCGTTCTGAATATAGATAGTCAGCCAGGCAATTTCGTCGTCAGAAGGCAGAGCAAGATGCTGCTCCTGATGGATCGCGAATGCGGTTTGTTTCACCGCCGTAAATACCTGATTAAATTCGTTACGGATCTCTTCCAGCAACGGATTATGGATAACAATCCCGTAAACCAGACGGTTCAACATCGGTTTTATATGGGAAGCCAGCGCTTTTTTTAATCCACTATCACGGGAAAAATCGATATCCAGTGAGGCGGAGAGTCGGTTAACCAGCAAACCGGCATATTCCATCGCGGTGCAATCATGAGGGTTATTCTCTGTTTCTGCCACGGTGACAGGGTGCATGCCAGATGAAATAATATATTGGTAAATATAATTGACTTCGATAGCCGGAAAACGGGTTTGGTATTCATTTTCCAGCCAGAGGATAGCATTTTCGGCAATGCGCCATTCCCGGTTATCGTAACGAATAAAAACCGTTTGTTCCGCCATATTTCTGCCGGGATGTAAGTTGCGGCGCAGCGTGACCAGCAGATGAGAAAATAAGTTTGTGTAATAAGGCTCACTGATTGAACCTTGCAACTCTTCCTCAATGAGGGCAATCAGGTTCATACAGTTGGCAACATTTTCCTGACCAAACTCAGTAATAAGTTGCACCCTGGAAAAACGGTCGATGCGGCTGTCGGTCATCTGATAATTGCTCAGCACGCTATGGGTAATAATCTCTTTCAGTGCCATTCTGATGTTATAATCCGTTCCGGAAATAAAAGTTCCTGAATGGTTTTTTCTGATCGCAAGGGAAAACTTTTCAATCCAGATTTCAATCTTTTTCAAATCTTCAACGATAGATGAGCGACTGATAAAATATTTTTCCGCCAGTGCACTGATGGATAAAGGATCGGGCGAATCTGAGAGTAAATCGGTGGTCATGCTGATCAGCCGCTTACTTTTCAGAATGCCGAGCATGGCATCATCGTTAGTATCATGTGGTACGGAAAGGGTACTACTGACATCTAATTTCAATCCCAGTCCCGGTTTGCTGATAACTTTATTGTTTCCCAGGTAATACAAGTTAATCACTTCCACATCACGACGGATGGTACTGATAGAAATATTGAGCTGTTGCGCTACCTGGGTCATCGGCAACCAGCTATTCTCCAGTGCCAGTAAGTTAACTAACTCTATTTGTCTTTTGTTGAGCACTGTCATTGTTATCCTCTGCGCAGAATTTATGTCGGTGCTGGCTCTGTGGTTGTTATAGCCAGAAATCAGGAGGGGAGAAATACCAAAACATGAACGGAATATGTTCAAAATGATGAACACAGTTAAATCAGAATAATAATGTCAGGGCATTGCCGGGTAGACGCTAATGGATGATGGCGAATTTATTGCCAGTGAGATCACATAAATATTTCGACAAGGAATTAGAATTGGGAGTTACTTCACAGAATATAAGTACGTAACGGCACGATTTATCGCGCCGTTACGTAAAGGGGGACTAGCTGCTGGCGTTTTGCCCCTCCAGGCTGATAAACAGATTTTCCGGCACGCTGAAAATCACCTCCAGCGCATCGCCGCGGTGAAGGGGGGAAGGGACGAGTGGGTATGGATGCTCGTTGAGTTTCAGGCTGCTCTGAGCGTCATGTTCTCGCCACGATCCGACACCTTTCAGTGCCAGGCTATCTTTACCCGGTGTCGCAAAGATGCGCAGGGTTTCAACATTATTATCCTTGAATACAGAACTCTTAATTACGTTAGGAACTATCATCTCCGTGATTTTTTTATTATTACAACCAATAAGAATCAAACAGCACAGCAACGCACCCAACACCGGCCAGTTGTTCATTTTCCTTGCCCTTATCAATTAACTACCGGGTTAAATATGCATCACGAATTCAGTTTAAATACTGATTGCCCGCAATTTTTATGGCGGGAGTTAACTTTTTCAACTTTCGTTAAGGTTTCGTTTAATGTCTTCTGCGCGATGTAGCCAGGCTGGATGGAATATTAAAGATCAACAATCCTGTGACATAAAAGGCGATTACCGCATCAGAACAAAACAATAAAATAATTATAACTTATTGTATTTTAAAGTTTTATTTTGTTTTTGCGTTGAGGGTTTAAAGAGTTATAAAATCTGAAAATCTCTAAATATTGTCGGATTAGAATTTTCTTATCGTGATAATAATTTACCTTTGTGACTAGCTTTGGGTGAATTACCTGCGGATTTAAAACTGAGAAAAACATGATATTGGTCATCGCGATGACTGGAGATTTTATTAAAGTGTGATTTTTATTTTGGTCATAATTTATTGATTCAGTCCCACGGGGTAATTATGAATGTCATTCCTTTTACCATGAGGCGAACGGATTCCGCCGAGCGTCCCTGGTATCAACAAGACAGCGCAGCCGCGTTCTCTGCATTTAACAGTTGTCCACAAGGATTAAGCGGTGAAGAGGCGCAGCAGCGACTGCATACTCAGGGTCCAAATATTCTGCCGCAGAAGCGCGAGCAATCGGTGTTGATGCGTTTTACCGCCCATTTCAAAGATGTGCTGATTTATATTCTGCTGGCGGCGGCGCTAGTTACGGCCATGATGGGCCACTGGGTCGATACCTTTGTCATTCTCGGCGTTGCTGTCATCAACGCACTGATTGGATTTATCCAGGAAAGTAACGACGATAAGTCATTGAAAAACATTCAAAATATGCTGTCGAGCGATGCCATTGTGCTGCGTGAAGGATGTTACCGCTGAAATACTGGTTTATCGCGTTGGCGGTCAGTGCCGGGATCTTTGTGCTGGTGGAAATTGAAAAACGCCTGACGCGCGGCTGGCGCACATCAGGCGACAAGGTCATGGCGAGTTAACGTTTAAGTCGGGTGCCAGACGGCACCCGCTATCAGTCGCGCTGCTTCCCTTCCTCAATAAACTCTTCATCAATCTCTTCCACGTTGTCACGGTTATCACGTCCGGAAAGCAGGTTCCAGCAGGCGATAAACAGCGCGGCAATTAACGGACCGATGACAAAGCCGTTGATACCGTAAACTTCCATGCCACCCAGCGTGGCAATCAGAATCAGATAGTCCGGCATTTTGGTGTCTTTACCCACCAGCAGCGGGCGCAGAATATTGTCCACCAGACCGACCACCACCACAAAGAAGCCAACAAGGAACAAGCCTTTCCACAGCGCGCCGGTAGCGAAGAAGAAAATGGCGGCGGGCACCCAAATGATCGCCGAACCAATCGCCGGAATAAGCGAGAGAAACGCCATTAACGCGCCCCACAGCAGGCTGCCATCGATATCGGTGATCCAGAATGCCAATCCACCCAATACCCCTTGTACCACGGCGACCACCACGGTGCCTTTCACCGTTGCGCGAGACACTGCCGCAAACTTCAACAGCAGATGGTGTTTGACATAGGTGGAGAGTGGCAGCGCCTCTAAAATCAGGCTTACCAGCCAGGCACCATCTTTCAGCAGGAAGAACAGCAGATACAACATCACACCAAAACCTACAGTAAAGGTGAAGGTGCCTTTACCGATGATGAACACGCTGCCCGCCATATACTGGCCGCCCTTCAGGGCAAAGCCGGAGAGTTTTTCCTGGATTTGCGTGGCGTTGTTCAGATGATGTTCAGACAGATAATTACGTGCCCACGCTGGCAAATGTTGGAACAGGTCGGCAAAGACCGTCGGAAACTGCGATGAGTTGTTTTGCAGTTTGGTGTAGACGGTATTGAGCTCCACCACCAGCGATGAGGTGACGATAGCCAGCGGTGTGAAGACGATCAGGCAGATGATCAGCAATGTCACCAGCGAGGCCAGGCCGTTACGATCCCCCATTTTTTGTCGTAACACGGATTTCAGTGGATGGAAAATCACCGCCAGAATCGCTGCCCATAAAATGGCGGAGAAGTAAGGGGTGAGCACGTCAAAAAACGCCACCGTGACAATCGCCAGGATGACGATGAAAAAGCCGATATTCAAACCTTTAACTTGCATCAATACGTCTCTTTAAAAAGGGGAACGCATGAACTATAGAAGGTCTGGTGATGAGCGTCACATATTCGGCAGGACAGCTGCGTGATTTATCGCGCGATGTGGAATCTGTTGATGTCCTGATTTGTCCCTGTAGTGTCTGCCTGCGATCTGGTCATAAACGATTGCAGCGGCGATGATGGATTTTTTCGTACAGGAGAACACCATGCTGGAACTTCGTCCTAACTGTGAATGCTGCGATAAAGATTTGCCGCCGGAGTCAAGAGAAGCGCATATCTGCTCGTTTGAGTGCACCTTCTGCATCGATTGCGTCACCGGGGTACTCGATGGACATTGCCCGAACTGTGGTGGAGAGCTGGTACGCCGTCCGATACGACCCGCAGCTAAGTTACTGCGTTATCCGGCATCGACGACACGCCATCTGGCAACAAGGTAAATACCAATGATGAGGTATTCAACAGGTAATTATCCGTTCCGGTATACAGAAGTAAAAACAAAAGAAGTCTCCGCTCGCACTTCCCGGGCAGAATAATCTGATCTCATCCGTTATTTCTAATAACGCTAATATTGAATTCTGTATTAATCACGGTTTGGTATTAATTGGTTTTTTGTGGGATTTTACGGCTTTCGCCAGATGAAAATTATCCATGAAAGCAGTGTTTCGTTAAGAAATGCTGATGGTTAAGAGGGTGGTTTTTCTTTACCTGTTTGATTTTGATTGTTTTTTTATGCGGATTGACCTGGTGTGTCTGATAATATCGTGATGGCAAGAAATATCTTGTTGGCTACTCTGGTCAGAGCACAGACCTTATTTAAAAGTATTTAATTCTGTGCAGAGGATTATTTACCTCAGCATCTAACTCCTTACGTATTTTTCTGAAAAAAAGTCATTTTTAAAAGAATTTTTCATTTTGAAATGGTATTGTTTACCGGCAATGCTAGTGATGTGGCGTTGTGTGCTTCAGTTTTACCCTCGCTTTTGTAGGGTTACCCCTCTTTATGCAATAAATGGAAATTGATTCCTCCCGATCTTCGCGATCGGGTTTTTTTCATGGATTACTCTCCCCGTAGAATGCTGCATTTTCGGTCCATTTAATGTCACGCCTGACACAAACGTTAAGAAATCGATAATTCGAGGTAATATATTGTAAGTCGGCAGTTTTTTAGGAGTTTTGGAAATGCGCTTTTGCCTCCATATCATTAATAGTATCGCTTAACGGCGCTATCACTGCCGTTATCCCTGGAGGTAACACCATGAAAAAAACAACATTGACTTTAGTCGCTTCGCTTATTGCATGCAGCACATTGATTTCCAGCGTTTCCTGGGCTGACGGCCCCGGTGACCAGCGCTGGCAGCAACACGGTGGTAATCAACATCAGGACCACGGTAATGGTCCGGATCATGGTGGTAATCGTGGCCCTGACCACGGCAACAACCGTGGCCCTGATCGCGGCGCAGATCGTGGTCCTGGCCGTGGCAATGATCATTATGCTGGACGTCCGATGCCGCAAGGCCATCACGGTGGTGATCGCTTCGCCTGGAACGGCCATGATTTCCGTCGTGGTTACCCGGCGCCGCCGGAATTCCGAGGCCCGCATTATCGTGTCGATGACTGGCGTGGACACGGCCTGTATGCACCGCCACGCGGTGAATATTGGTCGTATATCGACGGTAACTACGTCCTTGTAGCCGCAGCCACCGGTATCATCACCGCGATTCTGCTGAATAACGCCTTCAACTAATCCTGCCGACGGATGGCCATTGCCATCCGTCTTTTCGCTGTTTTCTCCTCCCCGCCAGGTTATCCTCTATAGCGATCTGTTTTCCTTTCAATGCGCTAAGGAGTCATGATGGCCGTGGTAAAAATGGTGGCGGTAGATATGGACGGCACCTTTCTCGACGACAAAAAACAGTACAATCGCGCACGTTTTCACGCCTGTTACACCCAACTGAAACAACGTGGCATCAAATTCGTGGTCGCCAGCGGCAACCAATATTATCAGCTCAAATCCTTCTTCCCTGAGATCGCCAGCGAGATCGCCTTTGTGGCGGAGAATGGCGCGTGGATTATTGACCGGGATGAGGAGCTGTTCTGCGGGGCGTTTTCGCGTGATGACGTTCATGCGGTGATGGATACGCTACAGCGTGGTCACTATCCCGATCTGAAGTATTTGATTGCCGGTCGTAACAGCGCTTACTACTTCACCGATGCCGATGAGTCATGGCTGACGAAAATGCGGCACTATTGTCATCGCCTGAAGGCTATCGATAGCCTGAGTGACACCGGTGACGACAAGTTGTTTAAATTTGCGCTCAATCTCTCCGACGACTATGTGTCGATTTTGATGGCCGATATTGAACGCTTGCATCATGGTGCCGCAGCGGCGACCTCCAGCGGGCATGGGTCGGTTGATTTGATTGTGCCGGGTCTGCATAAGGCCAATGGATTACGCCTGTTGCAGGCGCGTTGGGGCATTGCCGATGAGGAAGTGATGGCGTTTGGCGATGGTGGCAACGACCTCGAAATGTTGGTGCAATCTGGTTTCAGCTTTGCCATGCAGAATGCGCCGCAGCGTGTGAAGCAGGCGGCACGTTATCAGGCACCGTCTAATAATGACGAGGGCGTGTTGCAGGTCATTGAGCAGATGCTGGCAGGGCAGGGGCCATTCCACGCCTGAACGCATATCCGGGACGAAACGGCGCGATAAATCGCGCCGTAACGGATCATGCAATCTGCCAGGCTGCCGCGATCATGTCAGTCAACGTCTCTTTGGTGTAGCTGACCCAGCCGTTTTTACTGTTGGCTCGCGCCACAATCCACTCAACTTCCGTCGCTGTCAACGTTGGGCCGCCCTGCCAGAACGGCATGATGGCGTGCTGTTGCAGCCAGGCTTTTAACGCCAGTGCCGGTGGTGCCGGATCATTCGGCAGCAGTTGTTGCGCCAGTTGCGCCATCAGTTGCTGCTGCTCGGGATGTTCGCTTTCGGCCAGCACATCGAGGAACGGAAACAGCAGACGTCCACAGACTTCGCCATGATGGAAAGGCTTAATCGCCCCCAGCTCCCCGGCGATACCGTGAATCACCCCCAATCCGGCGCTACTCAGGCAGACGCCGCCCAGCCATGACGCCATCATCATCGCTTCGCGGGCATTATCACCTGCCTGATCGGTGCGATTCAGTGCGGGCCAGGCTTGAAAGAACAAGCGCAAGCCGCTCAACGCCATCTGCTGGCTGAACAGATTGCCCTTGCGCGATAAATAGGCTTCAAACAGATGGGTAAAAGCGTCAATGGCGCAGGTGACCAGGACAGGGTCTGGCGTCCCTTTGAGTAGATCGGGATCGAGAATTGCCACCTGCGGCACAAACACCGGGTGGCGCAGTGAGGCTTTCACCTGGATATGTTGTTGGTCAGTCACTACCGCGTTTTGTGTCGCTTCGCTACCGGTGCCAGCCGTGGTCGGAACCGCAATCAGCGGCAATGTGGCAGGCTGTACCGGCGTATCACCCACTTTCTCCAAATAGCGCGCGGTGGGTAGCGGATGTTGCATCATGGCGCTAAAGGCTTTGGCTGCGTCCAGCACGCTGCCGCCACCGATCGCCACCACACGATCAACATGGCCGCGCCAGCGATTGACCCAGCCATCAATTTCATCTGGCGAAGCCTCATGGCTGACGATCTCATAGCCGAGGATGTTCTCGTTGAGCGCTGCCCCAAGGCGCGCCCAGGTAGGGCCGTTCAGAAACGAGCGACCACAGAACAACAACGTCGGCTGCGGATTGGCGGCCAGCAACGGCACCAGCCGATCAATACTGCCTCGGGCAAACAGGGTTTGTTGATTACTGTACAGCTCGATCAGATTCTCACTCACCTGCAGATCCTTTTTCATGGGCGGAAAGACCTTAGTGTAACCAAATCACTTCCTGCTGCCGGGGCAAACATTCTGATAACCAGTGGGTAAAAAGTTGATCACCTTCTCAAATCCGAAATTCACCCGGCGCAGCAGGTGATTTCTTCATCGTGTTACCCTTAACATGATACCGGTAACAAGATGCGACGCTATGTAACAACATATCAAACGCTGCTTTATCCATCGTCCTCAGGACTTATCACAACAAACCGCTGCCGGTGAAAGATCTGGCAAAAAGTGGAGAAAAATTATGCCATTACTCTACGTGGCTATCGGGGTGGCGTTATTGCTGCTGCTGATGATTCGTTTCAAACTGAATGGGTTTATTGCGCTGATTCTGGTGGCGCTGGCCGTCGGTATGATGCAGGGCATGCCGGTCAACAAAGTGATTGGATCGATCAAAACGGGTGTCGGCGGCACGCTGGGTAGTCTGGCGCTGATCATGGGTTTTGGTGCCATGCTGGGCAAACTGCTGGCTGACTGTGGCGGGGCGCAGCGCATTGCGACCACGCTGATCGCTAAATTTGGTCAAAAACATATTCAGTGGGCGCTGGTACTGACCGGTTTTACCGTCGGTTTCGCCCTGTTCTATGAAGTCGGCTTTGTGCTGATGCTGCCGCTGGTGTTCAGCATCGCCGCTTCAGCGCGCGTGCCATTGTTGTTTGTCGGTGTGCCGATGGCGGCTGCGCTGTCTGTCACCCACGGTTTCCTGCCGCCGCATCCGGGGCCAACCGCCATTGCCACTCTGTTCAATGCCGACATGGGTAAAACGTTGTTGTTTGGTACCCTGCTGGGCATTCCTACCGTCATTCTGGCGGGACCGGTGTATGCACGTTTCCTCAAAGGCATTGATAAACCCATTCCGGAAGGACTGTGGAACCCGAAAACCTTCAGCGAAGCAGAAATGCCGGGTTTTGGTGTCAGCGTTGCGACGGCTCTGGTACCGGTGATCCTGATGGCTCTGCGTGCGGTGGCGGAGATGGTACTGCCGAAAGGCCATGTGGTGCTGCCTTACGCAGAGTTCTTTGGTGATCCGATCATGGCAACGCTGATTGCGGTGTTGATTGCGATCTTCACTTTTGGCCTGAACCGCGGACGTAGCATGGATGAGGTGATGGGCACGCTGAGTGACTCGATCAAAATCATCGCGATGATGCTGCTGATTATTGGCGGTGGCGGGGCATTTAAGCAGGTGCTGGTGGACAGCGGCGTGGATAAATACATCGCCAGCATGATGCATGAAACCAATGTCTCTCCGATCTTTATGGCGTGGTCCATTGCGGCTGTCCTGCGTATTGCGCTGGGTTCTGCCACCGTGGCGGCGATTACGGCAGGCGGTATTGTGGCTCCGCTGATTGTCACCTCCGGTGCAAGCCCGGAACTGATGGTGATTGCCGTTGGCTCGGGCAGCGTGATTTTCTCCCACGTCAACGATCCGGGATTCTGGTTGTTCAAAGAGTATTTCAACCTGACTATCGGTGAAACCATCCGATCCTGGTCAGTGCTGGAGACCATCATTTCGGTCTGCGGTCTGGTGGGTTGTTTGCTGCTGTCGATGGTGATTTGATGTGGAAACGCTGAGGCGTTAAGCCTCAGCGTGGGGCGGCCTACTGCGCCAGGGCGCGGAACGCCGCCAACTCTTTTTCAGGCATACCTGCCTGCAATGCCGCCTGGCAAATTTTTTCCCAACTGTTGCTGTCGAGCGGAATGCCATCGCGCTCGCGTTCCAGACGATTACTCTCTTCCCATTCGCCCGGCACCTGAATTGGTGCATCGCCACTTTGTGGTGAGCGCTTCACCCAATTGAGGAAAGCCTCCGCTTCCTGCTGCATCGCCGGGGCATCGAAGGCTTCCGGGTTGACGATGATGGTGGTCATGCAGTTGAAGATGGCGTCATGACAGGTCACAAGCGTCTCTTCATGGGTGGTGCGGCCACCAGAGAGCGCACCGCCGAGGATTTCACACATGGTCGCCAGCGCATAGCCTTTATGCAGGCCAAATGGCAGCAGTGAACCATATGGCTCCTGATGCATCACGCCCGGTTCGGTGGTGGCTTTGCCCTGATGATCGATGAGATAGCCTGCGGCTACCTGCTGCTCTTTGTTCCAGGCGACACGGGTTTTACCGAAGGCAATGCCACTGGTGGCGAAATCCAACAGCAACGGTTTGCCATTGCTTCGTGGGAACACGGCGCAGAACGGATTGGTACCGAAACGGCGGTCGCTGCCGTTGAATGGCGCCACCATCGGGTCGCCCGCGACGTTGACGAAGTGAAAAGAGACAAACCCGGCAGCCGCACACTGTTCCGCCCAGTGACCAATACGTCCGATATGGTGTGAATCATGCAGGCCCACAGCAGCGATACCAAATTTACTGGCGCGTTCAATCCCCAATTGCATCGCTTCCCATGCGGCAACCTGACCAAAGCCGTTATGGCCGCTCAAGGTAATGACCGCGCCAACATCCTTTTCGATAGTGGTGTGCTGGTTAAGTTGTAAAAAGCCCTGCGAGAGCGAAACCATATAACTGGGAATCATGCCTACGCCATGCGAATCGTGGCCGGCCAGATTTGCAGCGACCAGATGATCGGCTACCAGTCGTGCTTCGTCGGCGCTGCTGCCAGCATGCAACCAGATAGCCTGCACAAACTGATGAAGAGGGGAAGACGGAATACGATGAAGGGCACTCACGCGGTTGATCTCCTTGAAAAATGGAGACTCCATCCTGCGACGATTGCGTAATAACGGCAAGTGAGGATTATGCAAAGCAAAGGGCCACAAATTGTGGCCCAAAAACTCAGTGCGGTTGTTCAAATCCCGCTTTTACCATTTGATCTCGCAGCGCGCGAGTAATCTCACGGTTACCACCGGTGACAGGATAAATGACATTGTTGACGACATCGTCAAGATAATGCTCTTTAAACTCCTGCATGGTGAGCTGCGTGCCACCTTCATCGTTTATGGCAATGCTGCCACTGATATGATTGCCATAGTCCTTTGCCTTAAGGCTATAACGTCCCATGCTGGTATTTATCGTGCTCATAGAATCTCCTTGTTACTTAGGCAGTGATAACAATTGAGGCCTGCTACAGGCGCTGTAAGTTTAGACAGTGCTGAGGCGGAGAACGAAGCGGCAAACTTAAGAAAAATCTTCAGCTGCGATCCCGGTCGCAGAAATAATCTTCAGGTAAACGAAACGACAGCAAGATGGCGTGACAGGCATCGCACCTGGCATCAAGGGTAGAATTTTCATCTATACTGGTGTGAGCAGACGCTATTTATGACGTAACAAGGAGCTGAAAATGAAAATAATCCTGTGGATCATCGCTATCATCTTCATTGTTGGACTCTTGACGATTACTGGCGTGTTTAAATTGATTTTCTGACGCTATCTGGCACCTGCGGGTGCCGCTTCAGACTCAATCTGCATTGGTGAATGCCGCAGGAAAAGTACGAGGTATCGGCAGAACCACATCCCGCAGATTTAGCGGTTTGCGGCAGGCAGCACAGCAGGCTCCGTGATGCTGCTCTCGGGTTAGCTTGGTACCGTTCAATGTATAAAAGAATCGTGCGCATCCACAACGGCTACAACGGATAGTCATCAGCATTCCTCCTCATCTCCTTCCTGGAACCCTGAGATTTATCTCATTCCCCGCATCAGTTCAAACAATAAATTTCGTTAATTTATTTACGTTATCAACAATCAAATCCAGCTTGCTGAAAATTAAGCAATTTTAAGCAATTGCCAACAGCGCAGGAGTGCACATTTTATCAATGGCGATAATGCCGGTTTCGTTTATCTCTTGTTCCAGTTATCTCATCGCATTATCGGTAACATGCACCCTTCATGCGTCTGACCATGCAGACGATCCCTGGATCAATCCAGATAATGCCTGGAGAGTATCAGGTCCATTTTTATTATGCTTTTCAGGTAATAGCATTAATTTTAGGCAGATTTCAGATAAGTGTCTGATGTCTTGCCATCATAAGAATTGTGTTACAGGAATGATTGTTGTGAATCGGTACGTTTCTACAGCCTTTGCCGGCTGTTTTTTGATCGTTGCGGGCGTTTCTTCTGCTCAGGCTGACACCACCACGCAGGCTATCAAGTCTGGCTGGAATACTTTCACTGACAATGTGGCCCAGACATGGTCGCAGCCGCAAAACTATGACTTCTACTTGCCTGCCATTACCTGGCATAACCGCTGGACCTATGATCAGGAACATATCGACAGGTACAATGAGCGGCCCTGGGGCGCGGGCGGTGGTATCTCTCGTTGGGATGACAAAGGGAACTGGCATGGCCTCTATCTGATGGCGTTTAAGGACTCATTTAACAAATGGGAACCGATCGGCGGCTACGGTTGGGAAGCTACATGGCGTCCTCTGAGGGATGATAATTTTCACTTTGGCGCAGGCTTCACGGCCGGTGTAACGGCCAGGGATAACTGGAACTATATCCCGATTCCGGTTTTGTTGCCGATGGCTTCAGTGGGATATGGGCCTGTTACCTTTCAAATGACTTATATTCCAGGTACTTACAACAATGGAAATGTCTATTTTGCCTGGTTGAGATTTCAGTTCTGACCTGGGAAGACGGATGAAAAGTGTAAAGGCTGACGAAAAAGGCGATATTTATCACTTTTTCATCAATTCGCACTGGACAAATGTCACCGCAATTGCTGTACTAGGCGCCGACACAGTTTAGTGTCCATTTTTCATGTAAAGGTAATATAGATGTCCAAGATCAAAGGTAACGTTAAGTGGTTTAATGAATCTAAAGGATTCGGTTTCATTACTCCTGAAGATGGCAGCAAAGATGTATTCGTACACTTCTCTGCTATCCAGAGCAACGGCTTCAAAACTCTGGCTGAAGGTCAGCGCGTTGAGTTTGAAATCACCGACGGCGCTAAAGGCCCATCTGCTGCTAACGTTATCAGCCTGTAAGTTAACACGCAGAATTCTAAAAACCCGCCTTCTGGCGGGTTTTTTTATGCCTGCCACCAAATAATGGCCCAGGCAATGATGGCGAAACTGCTGATGGTGATTGCCAGCATTTCATCCATTGTACGGGGTATCATACTCTTCATGGTTTCTGCCTCCTGTAAGCTCCAGGTCAGGATGGCAAAGCAATATTAACGCATCCTTAAGCCCTGATGACAGGCGCATGATAGGGCACGATCTGCGGGGTAACTCACAGATAATTCTCGTAACATCCCCATAACAATCCTTACTTGCAGCTTTTTTGCTGGCAACGCTATATAACAGCTGGAAATGGATTAATGAGGAGGCTGGATGAACATACGTCAGGCACAGGCGAAAGACAGTTTTGCTCTGAGTGCCCTGCTCACTGAACTGGGTTACGCAGGTACGGAAGAGTTTATTGATTCACGTTTAGCACAGCTTTCCAGCCATCCGGATGAAGTCTTGCTGGTGGCGGAGCATGGTACGCAGGTCCTCGGATTTCTCTCGCTTCATTTCATTCCGCAACTGGCGCTGGCCGGCGATTTCGCCCGTATCAGCTACTTTTGTATCGCGGAAGGTGAGCGCAGCAAGGGGAGTGGTCAGCAATTGCTTAACTATGCCGAACAACTGGCGCGTGAGCGCGGCTGCGACCGGATGGAGGTGCACTGCCACGCATCACGCCTGAAAGCTAACCAGTTTTACGCGCGTGAAGGTTATGTCGAATCCCCACGCTATCACATCAAAGATCTGGGTTAAGGTTAATTTCCCGTCCGGATGCAATCACCAGCGCGTCAGCAATACTGTCAAGTTGTTGCAAAGGGAACATAGCAGTGCTGACGCGGATAAATTGTTCGGCATTGATACTGTAACGTTCACCTGGCACGGCGGCGATTCCTCGGGCCGCCAGCGTAATCATGGCATATTGTTCTGACGCTACCGGAATATACAGACTCAGGCCATCGCGATCGGTCAGCGCCATCCCGCGTGCCAGCAGGGCGTTCAACAACTGCTGACGACGTTCACGATAGATTGTTTTCGCCTGCGCCACTTGCTGCTGGGTGGCGGTGTCTGTCAGCATCCACGCCACCGCATCCTGCAAAATTCGGCTGGTCCAACTGACGCCGAAGTTACGCCAGGCCTGAATACGCTTCACCAGTTCTGCGGGGGCGGAGAGTACGGCCAGTCGCAAATCCGGGCCATAGGCTTTGGAAAACGAATGCACATGTACCACGCGTTCAGGAAAGTGGAAACCCAGGCTCCACACCGGCCAGCGTGACAGATCACCAATCCCGTCATCCTCAACGATCAGCGTTTTGCTGTTGGCTAACACGCGCGCGAGTTCAGCGCTGCGTTGCTGCGTCACGGTATGCCCGGTGGTCGAATGGGTGCGGGGTTGGTAGATAAAGATCGCCGGGGATTTATGCAGGTGTGCGGCTAAGGCAGAAGGGATGGGGCCCTGTTCATCGCACGACAGCGGCAGAATTTCTGCGCCAATGTTATCCAGCATATCCAGCAAACGGGTTGCGGTGGGATCTTCGAGCACCACCCTGTCGCCAGGCGACAGCAGCGTCTGCACGATGACATTCATGGCATCAAAACCGCCATCCGTCGCCAGCCATGACTCCGCCGGGTAGGGCCAGCGCGGCTTAATCGCTGCCAGCAACTGCGGTGAAATGGCTTCACGATGGTAACTATTCAACTGGGGTGATTGAATGCCCGCCAGCATCGCCGCATGCAGATTCGGCAACAGCGCCGGATCGGGGGAGGCCATCGCCAAATCTGCCTGAATGTTATCGCCGTAGTTGCCGATTTTCTCAAAGCGAATCGGTCGCGGCATCACCGTATTACCACACACCCAGACGCCGCTACGCCCTTTACCCGCCAGCACTTTTTGTTTTTTTAACTGTGACCAGGCTGCCGAGACCGTCGCCGGGCTCACTCCCAGCAGTTCCGCCAGCTCGCGCACCGCGGGCATTTGCATGCCTACGGCAATCTGACCATCGCGAATTAAGGTGGAAGCGGTGAGCGTGATGCCCTTTACCGACGCATCGGTAATTTGCGCGCTGAACCAGTCGATATCTACCGTTTGCGTCATAAGAAAAACCTTTGTTCAGTAACAAAGTATTTATTGTTCAGATTAGTATTCCCGATTTAGTATCAAATTCAAGCACTATTTGCTGAATAACTAAACGCAGCGTGGCTGCACACGGGGAAACGACGAATATGGTAACCATCAGACTGGCGGTTCGTGACTGGGATTACTTCACACCGCTGGCACTCGGCGACATCAAGCCGGAAGGATTTCAGCTGGAAATTGACCGCGTCGGCACGCTGGTTGATAACCTTGGCACCAGCGAAAAATATGACGCGGGTGAAGTCTCGTTCAGCCGTTATGCCCAGGCGCGTGCCAAAGGCGATACCTCGCTGCTTGGTCTGCCCCATTTTCTGATGCGTGGCTTCCGCCAGCGCTGCATCATCACCACGGCGGATAGCCCGATCACGACGCCAGCCCAGCTGAAAGGGAAGAAGATTGGTGTCACCGGCTGGCAGGACTCCGGCAATACCTGGACACGCACCGTACTGCGCGAAGCCGGGGTCGGCATTGATGACGCATACTGGTTTGCGGGCCGTCTGACGGAGGATCATCCGATTGTTGATCGTCTGGCAGGTTTTGGGCGTCCGGGACGCATTGAAGTGGCTCCGGGTGAACGTCCTCTGATTGAACTGCTGAAGGCCGGTGAGCTGGATGCCGTCTTCACCCCCTTTATGCCGGAAGGTTTCTTCCTGCCGGGATCGGGCCTGCGCCAGTTGCAGCCGGACTTTGCCAGCGCCGAGCGTGATTACTTCAACCGTGTGGGCTATGTCCCGGGGATCCATATTCTGGCAATGAAACCGGCGCTGGCAGCGGAACATCCGTGGCTGCCGCAGGCATTGAGTGAGATTATCGATCGTTCGTACCAGCTGTGGATGAAGAAACGCGAGAAATATGCCGACACCACGCCGTGGTTACTGGATGATTTGCGACGTACCGCGCAGGAATTACCGGCCGACTGGAATCAAAACGGATTTACCGCTAACAAAAAGATGATTGCGGATTTCGCCAGTGAGCTGTTCGAACAGGGCTTAACCAAAACATTGCTGACGCCGGAAGCGATTTTCCCGGCGGCGGCTCAGGGGGAGTGATGATGAAAGTTGCGATGGGACAATTTGCGGTCAGCCGCGAATGGCAGGAAAACACCGATATTTGCATTGGTTTGATGAACAAAGCGTTGGCGGGTGGCGCGGATTTGCTGGTGCTGCCGGAAGGTGTGCTGGCGCGTGATATCGCCGACCCGGATCTGGTACTGAAAGCGGCGCAACCGCTGGATGGTCCGTTTGTCACACAACTGCTGGCCGCCAGTAAAGGCAATAATCTGACGACCATGATGAGCGTGCATGTCCCGACTGAAGGACAGAAAGCGCTGAACGTGCTGATTGCTATCCGCAATGGCGAAATCATTGCCGAATACGAAAAACTCCACCTTTACGATGCTTTTGCCATGCAGGAGTCACAACGCGTCAATCCTGGTCATGTCATACCGCCGCTGGTTGAGGTTGCCGGTATGAAAGTGGGCCTGATGACCTGTTATGACGTGCGCTTCCCGGAGCTGGCACGCCGCCTGGTGCTGGATGGTGCTGATGTACTGGTGCTGCCCGCTGCCTGGGTGAAAGGGCCACTGAAGGAGATGCATTGGGAGCTGCTGACCACCGCCCGCGCGCTGGAGAACACCTGCTACATGGTAGCGGTAGGCGAATGTGGCCCGCGCAATATCGGTAACAGCCTGGTGATTGACCCACTCGGCGTGGCGATTGCGAAAGCGCCTGAATCAGCGGCATTGGTGTTCGCCGACCTCGATCCACAACGTATCGCTTACGCACGCAGCGTTTTGCCGGTTCTTGAGAACCGCCGTTTTGCCCGACCTGAATTGAATACACACTGACAGCACTGGGAAACTCGAGCATGAAAAAAATCACAACTGCAATCGCGCTGGCTTTAGGGCTGACGGCATCGTTCGCCCAGGCTGCTGACGCTATTCCAAGCCAAAAAGTGGATCAGGCGCTGCATGACCGTCTGCCTGCTGAGATTAAAAGCGCGGGCAAAATGATCGCCGTGAATAACGGATCTTTTCCTCCGTATGAGATCGTCAATGGCCCGCACTCAATGGACGGTGCATCTGCCGACCTCGCCAACGCGCTGGGTCAATTGCTCGGGGTGAAAATCGAACATGCGACCGTTAGCGGTCTGTCTGGCGTGCTAACCGGGATTAACTCTGGTCGTTACCAACTGGCGATTGGTCCGATTGGTGATTACCCGGACCGTCAGGAAAAAGTCGACTTTATCGATTTCGTGCAGGAGTTTGTGGTGTTCGGCGTGCAGAAAGGCAATCCGGCGAAGATCAATGGCCTGGAGGATACCTGCGGCAAGCGTATCGCGGTGATGGCGGCGGGGTCTGCTGAACAGGTGATCCGCAAGCAATCCGATGCCTGTGTGGCAGCGGGTAAACCGGCGGTTGTGGTGCAATCCTTTACCGATCAGCCTTCTTCGATCCTTGCCGTGCGTTCAAAACGTTCTGATGCGTTCTTCTCATCACAGGCACCGCTGACGTACTTCGTTGAGCAGGCGAATGGTCAGTTGGAGTTGTCCGGCAAAGGCCAGAAAAACGGCTTTGGCGATATCTTCCAGGGCACCGTTGTGCCGAAAGGTTCTGAGTTGGGTAACGTGGTGCTGGATGCTTATAAAGAGCTGTTCAGCAACGGGACTTATGCAGCCATCATGAAGAAGTGGAAGCTGGACGGAAACATGTTGCAGGCACCAGGGCGTAACCTGGCGAAAGGGGCGGCAAAATGAGTTTGAACACCAACGATTCGCGAGCCAGGGATAAGGCCGACGTGCAGCAGCGCGACGTGGCTTTTGCCCGCAGCGCGCCCACATATGGACGCTGGGTCTCATGGATTGTGGTGCTGGTGATCGCCTCCAACTTTCTCTGGCTGGTGGCGACCAACCCAAACTTTGAGTGGTCCGTGGTGTTGAAATGGTTCACGGAAGCTTCGGTATTGAAGGGGTTGCAGGTCACGCTTGGACTGACGGTGGTGTCGATGATCCTCGGCACGTTGTTGGGCCTGCTGTTGGCGGTGTGGCGTCTGTCGGAGAACAAACTGTTAAGCGGCATCTCATCGCTCTACATCTGGTTTTTCCGCGGTACGCCATTACTGGTGCAATTGATCTTTTGGTACAACCTGTCAACGTTGTTCCCGACGCTGTCGATTACCGTTCCCTGGACCGGTATTACCTTTGCCAGCTGGAACACCAATGATCTGATCACCCCGTTAACCGCAGCGATTGCCGGTCTGGCATTGAACGAAGCGGCCTATATGGCGGAGATCATTCGTGCTGGTTTGCTGTCGGTGGATAACGGCCAGGTGGAAACCACCCAGGCCTTTGGTATGAGCCGGACGCGGGCACTGCGTCGCATCATTATTCCGCAGGCGATGCGTTCCATCATTCCACCGACCGGCAACCAGCTAATCAGCATGATCAAAGCCACCTCGCTGGTGAGCGTGATTGCGATGGGCGATCTGCTTTATTCGGTGCAGGCGGTGTACAACCGTACCTTTGAAATCATTCCGATGCTGATGGTGGCGGTGATTTGGTATCTGGTCATCACCTCGATTCTGAATGTCGGTCAGTCGGCGATCGAACGTTACTATGCTCGCGGAACCAAACGCACGGTGGTCGCGCCCAAACGCCGCACACAGGGCGAGGATATCGGTCGTGGTGCCCTGGTGCAGAAGGAGGATGTATGAGTCACGTTCAGCCGCTGGTGCGCGCCCGCAATGTGCAGAAAAGTTATGGTGACAATGAGGTGCTGAAGGGCATCGACCTCGATGTGTTTCCGGGGGAAGTGGTGGTGATCCTCGGGCCGTCGGGTTCGGGTAAATCGACCTTTCTGCGCTGCATTAATCATCTGGAAGATATGAACGCCGGTTCAATCATGGTTGGTGAGGAACAAATTGGCTATGAGCTGAAGAAAGGCATTTTGCATCGCCTGTCGCCACGCAAGATTGCGCACCAGCGCCAGAAGATTGGCATGGTGTTTCAGCAGTTCAATCTTTACCCGCATATGACGGTGTTGCAGAACATCATTGAAGCGCCGATTGGCGTGCACAAGTTTCCGCGTCAGCAAGCGTTACAGCATGCCCGCGAGTTGCTGGCTACCGTGGGGTTAAGTGATAAAGCCGATGCCTGGCCGCGCCATCTGTCGGGTGGTCAGCAACAGCGTGTGGCGATTGCCCGTGCGTTGGCAATCAAACCCGCGCTGATGCTGTTTGATGAACCCACCTCGGCGCTTGATCCTGAGCTGGTGGGTGAAGTACTGGCAACCATGCGCACGCTGGCGGATCAGGGGCTGACGATGATTGTCGTCACCCATGAAATTGGCTTTGCTCGTGAAGCCGCTGACCGGGTAGTATTTATGGACGGTGGCGTGGTGGTGGAGCAGGGCAGCCCGGAGCAAGTGATAGGTAATCCGCAGCACCCGCGTACCCAGGCGTTTTTGAGCCGTTTTATCTGATCAAGGATTGGGGACACCCTGTAGCGGTGCGATTTATCGCGCAATATCCGGTGCACGATTTATTGCGCGATAAATCGCGCCGCTACAAATGTGTGCCGTCCTGATCTTAATCTGTTACAGATTGCAGTTGAGCCGCTAAGCTTTCTGCGCGTAAATAACAGTCACCGTTTTTCGCTAAGGTTGAAAGGTTAATTATGGAAGGTATCAGTATTGCCAAACTGCTGATCATCGGTGCTCTCATCGTACTGCTCTTTGGCACCAACAAGTTACGTTCACTGGGTGGCGATCTGGGTTCCGCAATCAAAGGCTTCAAAAAAGCCATGAAAGATGATGAATCCACCGCAACCAAAAGCACTGCTGAAGAAGCACCAGCAGAACGTGTCACCCATAAAGAGTAATCTTTACGGCTAACGTCAATAAGTGTAAAAATTTATTACGTTATAAAAAAACCAGACTGTCGCCAGTCTGGTTTTTTGTTTTGTGTCGCGCCGCTACGAATTTACTTCACTTCCAAGCCTTTAGCCTGCATGTCTGCATGGTAAGAGGAGCGCACAAACGGGCCACAGGCCGCGTGGGTGAAGCCCATTGCCATCGCTTCTTCTTTCATCTCATCAAACTCTGCCGGGCTAACGTAGCGCTGCACTGGCAGGTGGTGACGGCTTGGTTGCAGATACTGACCCAGCGTCAGCATGGTGACGCCATGACGACGCAGATCGCGCATCACTTCAATGATTTCCGCATTGGTTTCGCCCAGACCGACCATCAGACCGGATTTGGTCGGCACGTTCGGATGCGCTTCTTTAAACCGTTCCAGCAGCTTGAGTGACCACTCGTAGTTCGCACCCGGACGCACCTGACGGTAGACGCGTGGCACGTTTTCCAGATTGTGGTTGAACACATCCGGTGGGGTGGCGGTAAGGATTTCCAGCGCACGATCCATGCGACCACGGAAATCGGGTACCAGAGTTTCAATCTTAATTGACGGGCTTTTTTCGCGAATGGCACTGATGCAGTCGGCGAAGTGCTGGGCACCGCCATCGCGCAGGTCATCGCGGTCCACTGAGGTGATAACCACATAACGCAGCGCCATATCGGCGATGGTTTGTGCCAGTTTTACCGGCTCGTTGGCATCAGGGGCATTCGGGCGACCATGTGCCACGTCGCAGAACGGGCAGCGACGGGTACAGATAGCCCCAAGGATCATAAAGGTAGCGGTACCGTGGTTAAAACATTCTGCCAGGTTAGGGCAGGACGCCTCTTCACAGACCGAATGCAGGCCATTCTTGCGCATCGCAGCCTTGATGCCCTGAATACGGCTGGAATCCGCAGGAAGTTTGATCTTCATCCACTCCGGCTTACGCAGAATCTCCTCGCGTTCGGTGACCACGGTTTTCACCGGAATCAGCGCCATTTTGTCGGCATCGCGATACTTGACGCCACGTTCCATCTGAATTGGTTTACTCATAAATCTGCAGGTTCCGGTCGGGATTGCGATTTGAAAGCTTCCTCACTCAAACTGAGAACCAGGCTTTCAACTTTATTTGAAAAAATTGCAAAAATTATATCATCTCGCAGCGCGGGAATCAGCCGCTGTGTATGCCGTTAGGTTACAAAATTGTAAATCCGCACTGACGGACAAGGTCAACCCGGCACATCGGCATTTAACCACTCACTTTGTGCAAAACCCGTCAAACGGGCAAAGTGTTGCACCAGGCGCGGTTGCACGTCAGCGGTGGTCACGCCGGGTTGAAACTGTCCCAATTGCGCCATGCGCATCCCGGCATAACCACATGGGTTGATACGAAGGAAGGGGGCCAAATCCATCGCCACATTCAGGGCCAGACCGTGGAAAGAGCACCCCTTACGGATGCGCAAACCGAGCGAACAAATCTTCTCTTCTCCAACGTACACGCCGGGCGCATCGGGGCGGGCGTGCGCGGTGACGCCGTAATCGCCGAGAGTGGCCACTACCGTCTCCTCCAGCGCCGTCACCAACTGGCGAACGCCCAGTTTGCGACGTTTAACATCAATCAGCACATACATCACCTGCTGACCTGGCCCGTGATACGTCACCTGACCACCACGGTCGCTCTGAACCACAGGAATATCGCCGGGCATCAGCAAATGTTCGGCTTTACCTGCCTGACCCTGAGTAAACACCGGGTTGTGCTCCACCAGCCAGACTTCATCCGGGGTGTCACTGTCGCGTTGATCGGTAAAGCGGTGCATGGCGTCAGAAATGGGTTGCCAGTCGCGCTGACCCAGTTGACGAACAAGAAGCGTATTGGCTGACAAAACGAAGTCCGGTAGCGAAGTGAGAGGCAAAGTATAACGCTGGCAAAGAACCCTTTGCCAGCGTCAGCATTACAACACCATACGTACGATATCGATATTGCCCAGTTCTTCGTACAGGGTTTCAACCTGTTCAATGTGGGTGGCGATGATGGTGATGGAAACGGAGTGATAATTGCCTTTGCTGCTCGGCTTCACATCCGGCTTGTAGTCGCCAGGCGCATGACGCTGCACCACTTCAACCACTTGATCAACCAGCTCCGGTTGCGCCAGACCCATCACTTTATAGGTAAAGGGGGTAGGGAATTCGAGCAGTTCATTCAGTTTGGTTTTCATATTGACTCCGGTGCATAAAAACAGGCTCCCGCCGGGGCGGGAGCAATAATATTAACTTATATAGGGGCAAAGTGGCGTTTTTTCAATCGCGCCTTAGCCGAACCAGTGGTGGAACATCAGTTTGATGTAATCGATGATGCGACTGATGAAACCGCCTTCCTGGACTTCGTTCAGCACCACCAGCGGGCGCTGTTCAATGGTTTTACCATCCAGCTGGAAGTTGATGCTGCCCACCACCTGGTTTTTCTGCAACGGTGCGTGCAGCTCGGTGTTGTTCAGCACGTAGCTGGCTTTCAGATCTTTCATACGGCCACGCGGAATGGTCAGATAAGCATCTTTTTCCACGCCAAGCTGGACGCGATCGCTGTTGCCGAACCATACCGGCTCGGAGGCAAACTCTTTACCGGCCTTCAACGGTGCGACGGTTTCAAAGAAACGGAAGCCCCAGGTCAGCAGCTTTTTGCTTTCGGTTTCACGGCCTTTGTAAGTATGACCTCCCATCACCGCGGAGATCAGACGCATCTGGCCTTCGGTGGCAGATGCCACCAGGTTATAACCCGCCGCATCGGTATGGCCGGTTTTGATGCCGTCAACGTTCAGGCTGGTATCCCACAGCAAGCCGTTACGGTTCAACTGACGGATGTTGTTAAAGGTGAACTCTTTTTCGTGGTAAACCGCGTATTCATCGGGTACGTCACGAATCAGCGCCTGACCAATCAGCGCCATATCGCGGGCTGAGCTGTACTGGCCGTCTGCATCCAGGCCGTGCACGGTCTGGAAGTGGGTGTTTTTCAGACCCAACGCCTGAACGTAGTTGTTCATCAGGTTAACAAACGCATCCTGGCTACCGGCGACATAATCCGCCATCGCCACGCAAGCATCGTTACCGGATTGCAACACAATACCGCGCGTCAGTTGCGAAACCGGTACGCGATCGCCCGGTTTCAGGAACATCAGTGAAGAACCTTTAAACACCGGGTTGCCGGTGGCCCAGGCATCTTTACCCACGGTGACGATGTCATCCTGATGGATTTTGCCTGCTTTTACCGCCTGACCAATGACATAGCTGGTCATCATTTTGGTCAGACTGGCCGGGTCGCGGCGTGCATCGGCGTTCTTCTCGGCCAGCACTTTGCCCGAGTTATAGTCGATCAGCACATAGGCTTCAGCATCAATGTCCGGCACGCCCGGAATCATGGTTTTGAGGTTTACATCATCCGCGAAGGCGGCATGGCTGAGAGAGAGGGCGACCAGTGATCCCACTGTCAGGCGTTTCAGAAAACGAGAAGGTTTCAGCGTATTCATGTTCAGGACTACAACATCCGTGGGTTTAGAGTGAAAAAAGTGCCTTACTATAGCAAACACCTGATCTGGCGGCATCTTGCTTTGCAAAACTGTTGTAACCAGGCATAACTATGCCTGGTGGTTATTATCACATTCCGTTACGGGAGGTGGTGATAAAAGAACTCATTTGTGCTTCGTTGCTCAGACGCTGTTGCAGCGCTGCCGCTTCGGTACGGGTTTTAAAGCCACCCAGTTGCACGCGATAAACGTTACCGTTGGCTTCAACGAACCCCTGTACGCCAAAACGGTGACCCAGGCTGGCGGCTAATTGGTGCGCGCGGGCGGAATCATTGAGTGCGCCGACCTGCACCACATAACTGCCTGCGCTTGCCGGTGCGGATGAGGCCGCTACCGGTGCCGCGGCAGCAGGGGCTGGGGTCGGTGTTGCGACCGTCGGTTGCGGTTCGCTGCCTTCCAGCACGCCACTGGCTAGTGGCTGAGGTGCGCCAAGGAAACCGTTACTGTGAACGGGCGCACCCATGTTGTCACTGCTTTGCAGGGTGTTGTTATCGACTGCACGGACATCCTGCGCGGGCGGTGCGCTGACTGCGCTGGTGCTTCCGCCCATCATCACCGTACCGCCACCCAATTCTGGGCGAGCGGGCAAGGCGTAGCTCTGCTTCGCTACCGTCGTGCCGATGGTGCCAGGACCGGACAGCGTGCCATCCGGTGCGACATTGATATAGTCAACGCGAACGCGGGTATTGTTCGAGGTGTTCAGACGGTCAGCGGCGGCGCGTGACAAGTCGATAATGCGCCCTGGGGTATATGGCCCGCGGTCATTGACGCGCACGACGATTTGGCGACCATTCGCCAGGTTAGTAACACGCACGTAGCTTGGCAGCGGCAGAGTTGGATGCGCGGCGGTCATGGCGTCAGGATCAAAAGTTTCACCGATCGCAGTCCGATTGCCCTTGGCTTCATCACCGTAGGAGGTGGCTAAACCAACTTCGCTGAAGTTAGCGGGGTTTTTAACGATACGATAGCTTTTGCCATTGACGCTGTAATCCTGACTGGTCGACGGATTAATCGGTTCATAGCGTGGTTCCACCCCAGGAATTTCAACCACCGGGCCATTGTAGGCCGGTTGTGGTGGGGCGGTATTCTGCGGTTCCTCCTGGGAGGAACAGGCAGCCAATACCAATGATGCCAGAGCAATCCCAAGCCAGTCCTTACGCATGTGCAGCCTCTTAAACGCTTTTAGATAACATTTTTCGATGAGTATGGATCGACATCACAATGCCAAATCCGGCCATTAATACAATCAATGCCGATCCGCCGTAGCTGACCAGGGGCAGCGGTACGCCAACCACCGGTAAGATACCACTAACCATACCAATGTTAACGAAAACATAAACGAATAAAATCAACATCAAACCACCAGCCATCACGCGACCAAAAGTGGTTTGTGCCCGCGCAGCGATAACTAATCCACGCATAATCAGCAGCAAATAAAGCACCAGCAGGACCAATACGCCAACCAGCCCCAATTCTTCAGCCAGGACGGCAAAAATAAAGTCGGTATGGCGTTCCGGCAAAAACTCCAGCTGTGACTGGGTGCCATGCAACCAGCCTTTACCGCGCAGTCCACCGGAGCCGATGGCAATTTTGGACTGGATAATATGGTAACCGGCCCCCAGGGGATCGCTTTCCGGATTAAGCAACATCATCACGCGTGCGCGCTGATAATCATGCATCAGGAAGAACCACAGCACCGGGATGAAGGCTGCCACCAGTACGACGGCGACGCCAATCAATTTCCAGCTCATGCCCGACAGGAACAACACGAACAAACCAGAAGCCGCGACCAAAATTGAGGTGCCGAGGTCCGGTTGCGCCGCGACCAGCAGCGTCGGGGCGAAAATCAGGATCAGCGCGATACCGGTATTCTTCAGGGTTGGGGGACACACATCGCGGTTGATAAAGCGTGCCACCATCAACGGCACCGCGATTTTGGCGATCTCCGAGGGCTGAAAGCGTACCACCCCCAGATCCAACCAGCGTTGTGCCCCTTTACTGATCTGTCCAAAGGCATCCACCGCAATCAGCAGGATGACGCAAACAATATAGAGATAGGGTGCCCAACTCTCGTAAACGCGGGGGGGGACCTGGGCCAGCACAATCATGATCACCAGCCCCATGACAATCTGGCCGATTTTACGCTCCATCATGCCCGGATCCTGACCACTGGCACTCCAGATAACGATGGCGCTGTAAGTCAGCAAGCCGAGGATCACCAGCATAAAAAGTGGGTCAATATGGATGCGCATCCAGATTGATCTTTTCTGCGGGCTATCATTCATGGACATTGTTAATCACCTTCATAACCAGGTGGCGTCGGCGCTGCTTCTGGCAGCACCGTATTGTTATCGCCTAACATAATGTGGTCGAGAATCTGGCGCATCACCGAACCGACAGCCGGGCCTGCGCCGCCATTCTCCAGAATCATGGTGACGGCTACGCGCGGTTTATCGTAAGGGGCAAAGGCGGCCATCAGTTTGTGATCGCGCAGATGCTCAGCAATTTTGTGTGCGTTATAGGTTTCGTTCGCTTTCAGACCGAAAACCTGTGCCGTACCGGATTTAGCCGCAATCTTATACGGCGCGTCGGCAAAACTTTTATGCGCAGTGCCGTTCGGGCGATTGGCTACGCCAAACATCCCATCTTTAGCAATCTCCCAGTAGCCGGAGTGAATATCACCAATCGGCTCATCCGGGGCCTGGCGATACGGCACCATAGTGTGACCTTCACGGGTGGCACGCAGCAGATGCGGCACTTTGATCACGCCATCGTTAATCAGAATCATCAGCGCTTTGTTCATCTGCACCGGCGTTGCGGTCCAGTAACCCTGACCAATGCCGACCGGGATAGTATCGCCCTGATACCAGGGTTTCTTAAAGCGCTTCAGCTTCCAATCTCGTGTCGGCATGTTACCGGGACTTTCCTGCGGCAGGTCAATACCGGTGCGATGGCCGTAGCCAAATTTGGTCATCCACTCTGACAGGCGATCGATGCCCATATCATAGGCGACCTGATAGAAGAAGGTATCGGCGGACTCTTCCAGCGCTTTGGTGACGTTAAGACGCCCGTGTCCCCATTTTTTCCAGTCACGATAACGCTTTTCCGAACCCGGCAACTGCCACCAGCCCGGGTCAAACAGGCTGGTATTGCGATTGATCACCCCGGCACTGAGCGCCGAAACCGCGACATAGGGTTTCACCGTTGAGGCTGGCGGATAAGCGGCCTGTAACGCGCGGTTGTACAGCGGGCGGTTTTCGTCATTAAGCAATGACTTGTAATCTGCGCTGGAGATGCCTTCAACAAACAGGTTCGGGTCATAGCTTGGCGTTGAAACCAGCGCCAGCAGTTCACCGGTACGTGGATCGCTGACCACAACCGCCGCTCGGCTCCCGGCCAGCAGCGTTTCGATGTACTGCTGCAATTTCAGGTCGATGGTGAGGTAGATATCTCGCCCGGCCTGCGGCGATTGTTCATGCAACTGGCGAATCACACGACCACGGTTATTGACTTCAACTTCTTCATAGCCGGTGGTGCCGTGCAATACGTCTTCGTAATAGTTCTCGATACCTAACTTGCCTATATCGTGGGTAGCGGCATAGTTCGGCCATTTGCCTTCCTGATCGAGGCGGGTAACATCGCGGTCGTTAATTTTTGAAACATAACCGACGACATGGGTGAGCGTCTGACCATAGGGATAGTAACGGCGCTGATAGCCTTTTACTTCTACGCCAGGAAAACGATATTGGTTAACGGCAAAACGGGCCACCTGCACATCACTGAGCGCAGTTTTTACCGGGATCGAGGTAAAACGACGTGAACGTTTCCGCTCTTTCTCAAAAGCATCGAGATCGTCATCGGTCAGGTCGAGTATCGGTCGCAGATCCTGCAACGTTTGCTTCAGGTTATCGACTTTTTCCGGCACCAGTTCAGCCTGATAAATGGTGCGGTTCAGTGCCAGGGGAACACCGTTACGATCGAAGATAATGCCGCGACTCGGTGCGACCGGTACCAACTTGATACGGTTGTCATTGGAACGGGTACTGTAATCGGCAAAACGCAAAATTTGCAGGTGGTACAAATTGACCACCAAAATGCCTGAAAGCAGGAAGATGCCGAAAAAGGCGACTAAAGCACGTCGGACAAACAGTTTTTGTTCGGCTGTGTAATCGCGAAAGGCGTTGGTTTGTAATTTCATCCGCTGTGTTTAATATCCGGTGTGGCCTGGTGTTTATTCACGATGATAAGGATGATTGGCGGTAATGCTCCAGGCTCGGTACAGGCTTTCTGCCACCAGCACACGCACCAACGGATGCGGCAACGTCAGTGCCGACAACGACCAGCTCTGCTCTGCCGCGGCCTTACAGGCCGGTGCCAAACCTTCTGGCCCGCCAATCAACAGGCTGACATCGCGCCCATCCTGTTTCCAGCGTTCCAGCTGTTGTGCCAGCTGTGGGGTTTCCCACGGCTGTCCGGGTATATCCAGGGTCACAATACGGTTGCCTTTCCCTACGGCAGCCAACATCGCTTCACCTTCTTTTTCCAGAATGCGTTTGATGTCGGCATTTTTGCCGCGTTTGCCTGCTGTCACTTCTGTCAGTTCCAGCGGCATATCTTTCGGGAAACGGCGCAGATACTCGGTAAATCCGGTCTGAACCCAGTCGGGCATTTTGGTCCCGACGGCCACAAGCTGCAGTTTCACCGCTTAGCTCCAGAGCTTTTCCAGCTCATACAGCTGGCGGCTCTCTTCCTGCATAACATGCACAATCACGTCGCCGAGATCGACAACCACCCAATCGGCGGCAGCTTTCCCTTCCACGCCTAACGGCGCCAGCCCGGCAGCGCGTGACTCCTGCATCACATGGTCAGCGATGGAGGTCACATGGCGGGTTGACGTGCCTGTGCAGATAATCATGCAATCGGTGATGCTGGATTTGCCCTGAACGTCGAGTGCGACGATGTCCTGGCCTTTGAGATCATCAATCTTATCAATAACGAATTCTTGGAGTGCTTTACCTTGCAAAAGGTTCCCCTCAAAACAGGTGATTACGGGCAGGCTGAATGCCCTGGAAACGCAGCCAAAATATGAAGCGGCGCAGTATAGCATGTCGCGATCGGTCGGCGAAATATAGATATATTCCGCCTATCTTTCAGGTTGTCGGAAGATACGTGGCGAATATTCTCCCTGCCCAGACAGGGCGGGAATGCCCGGCGTCAACCTGAATTATTCAAGGTATAAGCCAGCACGATCAATATAGTCGATGACCGATGCAGGCAATAAATCCGTACAGGAAACGCCCAGATGACGGCGTTGCCGAATTTCTGTGGCTGAAATGTCGAAAAGCGGCGTATCGGCCAGCCAGATATGGCCAGCCGGAAGACGATGCAGTTGTTGCACATCGCGGGCGAGATGCTGATCCAGCCACTGTTGCATCTCAGGGGTGTCCATCTGCGTCGGATAGCCAGGACGCTTGCACACCAGCAAATGACACAGCGACAACAAGTCCTGCCAGCGGTGCCATTTGGATAACGTTAGCAGAGAATCCTGACCGATGATAAATCCGAGAGGCTGCTGCGCTCCACGTTCCGCACGTAATGCTTCCAGCGTTGCCACTGTCCATGACGGTGTGTCGCGTTCCAGTTCGCGCGTATCAATGTCAAACAAGGGTCGGTCAGCGATTGCACAGCGTAACATTTCAACACGTTGCCGGGCGCTGGCTTGTGGTTGTGGGCGATGGGGGGGAACATTGTTCGGCAGCAGGGTGACTTTTTTCAGGCCGACCTGCTGCGCCAGCGCTTCAACCGGATGCAGATGCCCAAAGTGGATCGGATCAAAGGTGCCGCCAAACAGGGCATAAAGTTCAGACATCAGCAAAACTCATCGGGAAATCGCGGTGACACAGCAGCAGGGATAAGGTTTCCAGCTGCGGCCAAAGATTTTGACCGTAATCCTGTTTCATCGACAGCTCAATCTCCGCCAGCAGATGAATAGCACGTTGCAGACGGCGCGCATCCAGCCGTTGTAACGCCTCCATAAACAACGCCCGCCGATTCTGCCAGATACGCTGTTGATCCATCAGGGTACGCAACGCTTGTTGCGCCTGATGGCGTTGCAAATGCAGCAACGTCAGCAGATCACGTTGCAGACTGCGCAGCAGAATCACCACTTCGCTGTCTTCTTTCTCCAGCTGATGCAGGATGTGCAGGGCGCGTTTACTTTTGCCAGCCAGCAGCGCATCTACCCAGTGAAACGGGGTAAAGTGTGCGGCATCGTTCACTGCTTCTTCCACGCGAGGCAGCGTCAGCTTGCCATCCGGCCATAATAACGACAGCCGTTCCAGTGCCTGCGCCAGTGCCAGCAGATTGCCTTCATAACAGTAGCAAAGCAGTTGGATGGCGGCGTCGTCCACCTGAAGCTTCATCGCTTTAGCGCGATTCATCACCCAACGCGGCAACTGGGCCTGCTCGGGCGTCTGGCAGGGCACCAGCACTGCCTTAGCGCTCAGGGCTTTAAACCAGGCGCTGTTTTCCTGCGCTTTAGTCAGTTTTGCCATACGCAGCACCAGCAAAATATCGCTGTGCAACAGGCTGGCAAGTTTGACCAACTGTTCGGCCATCGCCGCATTCGGGCCATTATCCGGGAACAGCAGAGTTAAAGTCTGGCGTTGAGTAAACAGGCTGAGTGACTGACAGCTGGCGAACAAATCGTCCCAACTGGTTTGCGCATCCAGCGCCACGCTGAAATGCTCTTCAAATCCCTGAGTCGTCGACGCCGCTCGAATGGCGTCGGCGCTCTCCTGAATCAGCAGTGGTTCATTGCCGGTGAGAAAATAACAGGCGCGCAGCCCCTCACGGAGCTGCGCGCTGAGTTGTTCAGGATAGATCCTGATCATTGCAGACTGGTAGCTGACGAGGAGGGCACTTCCGGTGATTCTCCAGGGACAATGACCTCAGGTTCTGGCAGCGTGTCTTTTTGGCTTTCCTGTGCGGCATGCACCACCAGCAGCTTACGTACCAGTTGCTCGGCTGCACGTTGACGCATCTCCTGCACGATCTTGTCCTGCTCGGCATCCTTCGCCAGTGCGGCATTCGGGTTGTCGAAGAAGGAACGATACACCGTGGTGCTGATCGGGTAGATCCCTTTGCCTGGCAGCAATACCTGCGCGGTGACGGTCATCACCAGCGAGTATTCCGCGGTGGTCCCGCTAATGAACACCGATGCGGTATCACGGCCCTGGCGTTCTGCACCCAGACGCAGCGTCGGAATAGTGGCGCGTGCATCTTTGGTGTCATCAACAATGCGCACATTATTCAGACGCAACTGCTGACGAACGGTTCGAGCCAGTGGACCATAGGGATCGCCGGTAGAGACGATCAACGTTTTCATTTCCGCGGGTATTTGTGTCGTACCACGCGGATGAAAACCACAGCCAGCGGTGATCATCACCGCCAGCAGGACAAACAGCCTGATAATCAGTTGTCGCACAGTTCCTCCTGAACTTAACCCACGACCAGGTTAAGCAGTTTGCCGGGGACATAAATCACTTTACGAATGGTGACGCCTTCCAGATATTTCGCCACCAGATGCTCCTGCACGGCACGCGCCTGCACCTGCTCCTGGGTGGCATCGGGCGCAACGGTGATTTTGCCGCGCACTTTGCCGTTTACCTGAACCACCACCAGCAGTGAGTCTTCAACCATAGCTGCTTCGTCAGCGACCGGCCAGCTGGCGTCGTCGATAGTCCCTTCACCGCCCAGCGCTTCCCACAGGGCATAGCTGGTGTGCGGTGTGAACGGATACAGCAGACGCGTGACAGCCACCAACGCTTCCTGCAACAGGGCGCGATCCTGATCGCTCTCCTGCGGTGCGCGGATCAGCTTGTTCATCAGCTCCATGATCGCTGCAATCGCGGTGTTGAAGGTCTGACGACGGCCAATATCATCCGCCACTTTGGCAATGGTTTTGTGCAGATCGCGACGCAGTGCTTTCTGATCGTCGTTCAGGCTGTTCACATCCAGCGCAACGGTGGCACCTTTTGCGACGTGATCCCAGGCCAGTTTCCAGACACGTTTCAGGAAGCGGTTTGCGCCTTCCACGCCTGATTCCTGCCACTCCAGCGTCATTTCTGCCGGGGAAGCAAACATCATAAACAGACGTACGGTATCTGCACCGTAACGTTCTACCATCAACTGCGGGTCGATACCGTTGTTTTTCGACTTCGACATTTTGCTCATGCCAGCGTAAATCACTTCGCGGCCCTGATTGTCGATAGCTTTTACGATGCGACCTTTCTCATCGCGCTCGACGTTGACGTCAACCGGAGAAACCCAGTTACGCTCGCCGTTGGCACCCACGTAGTAGAAGGCATCTGCCAGCACCATGCCCTGACACAGCAGGCGTTTGGCTGGCTCGTCAGAGTTCACCAGGCCCGCATCACGCAGCAGCTTGTGATAGAAGCGGAAGTACATCAGGTGCATGATGGCGTGTTCGATACCGCCAACATACTGATCGACCGGCAGCCAGTAGTTCGCAGCAGCCGGGTCCAGCATACCTTCGTTGTAGTTGGCACAGGTGTAACGCGCGTAGTACCAGGATGACTCCATGAAGGTGTCAAAAGTATCGGTTTCACGCAGCGCAGGTTGGCCGTTTACGGTGGTTTTCGCCCACTCAGGATCCGCTTTGATTGGGCTGGTAATGCCGTCCATCACTACGTCTTCTGGCAGGATCACCGGCAATTGATCTTCCGGGGTTGGCATCACGGTGCCATCTTCCAGCGTGACCATCGGGATCGGCGCACCCCAGTAACGCTGACGGGAAACACCCCAGTCGCGCAGACGGTAGTTAACTTTGCGCACGCCAACGCCTTTGGCGGTCAGCGCATCGGCGATGGCGTTGAAGCCTGCCTGATGGTCGAGCCCGTCATATTCGCCGGAGTTAAACAGCGTGCCTTTTTCGGTCATCGCGGCTGCACTCAGGTCGGGTGCCGTACCATCGAGGTTCAGAATAACCGGCTTGATTGACAGGTCGTATTTGGTGGCGAATTCCCAGTCGCGCTGGTCGTGGCCCGGAACTGCCATCACCGCACCGGTGCCGTACTCCATCAGGACGAAGTTGGCGACCCACACAGGGATCTCTTCGCCGGTCAGCGGATGGATGGCATGCAGGCCGGTGGCCATACCTTTTTTCTCCATCGTCGCCATATCGGCTTCTGCCACTTTGGTGTTGCGGCATTCGTCAATGAAGTCCACCAGCGCTGGGTTGCTGGTTGCAGCCTGCTGCGCCAAAGGATGGCCTGCGGCAACAGCTACGTAAGTCGCCCCCATAAAGGTGTCCGGGCGGGTGGTGTAGACCGTCACTTTTTCGTCACTGTTGGCAACGTTGAAAGTGATCTCCACGCCTTCTGAGCGGCCAATCCAGTTGCGCTGCATGGTTTTGACCTGTTCCGGCCAATCTTCCAGCTTGTCGAGGTCGTTCAGCAGTTCTTCAGCATAGTCAGTGATTTTGACAAACCATTGTGGAATCTCTTTACGCTCCACTTTGGTGTCACAACGCCAGCAGCAGCCGTCAATGACCTGCTCGTTCGCCAGAACGGTCTGGTCATTTGGGCACCAGTTGACCGCCGAGGTCTTCTTATAAACCAGGCCTTTTTCGTACAGCTTGGTGAAGAACCATTGTTCCCAGCGATAATATTCCGGCTGGCAGGTTGCCAGTTCGCGGCTCCAGTCATAACCAAAACCCAGCAGTTTGAGCTGGTTTTTCATGTACTGGATGTTGTCGTACGTCCAGGGGGCAGGGGCGGTGTTATTTTTGACTGCCGCACCTTCGGCGGGCAGACCAAATGCATCCCAGCCAATGGGTTGCAGCACGTTTTTGCCCAGCATACGCTGATAACGGGCAATCACATCACCGATGGTGTAGTTACGCACATGGCCCATGTGCAGGCGGCCGGAAGGATAGGGCAGCATAGAGAGGCAGTAGTATTTCTCTTTGCCTTCCTGCTCGGTCACTTTAAAGGTTTCATTTTCGTCCCAGTGCTGCTGGACGCGGGATTCTATCTCTTCCGGGCGGTATTGCTCTTGCATGGCTGCCTGTGGTCCTTAATGAATATCGCTCTAAGCGTACTTTTAGATCCGCATAGCATACCCATAAGGCTGCCCCTCAACAACACTTCGCGCCTTTGCCCGCGCGATTTCTACTGAATGCGCCGCCACATTCACCCTTTTGTGATTTCCTCAACGCGTGCACTTGCCAGTGACTAAACTTAATCAGGGCATTCGCAGCAGAAAGGAGAACAAAATGAATAACGTGGCGCAGGTCTATCGTGCGACGGTAGCGGCATTAACCCAACGGCTGGAGCGTGGCGAGCGTGATATCGAGGCGCTGGTTGCCAGTGCACGTCTGCGCCTGCTGGCGCAGCAGAATTTGACGTCGGCAGAGGTCGATGAAGTGATGCGTGCAGTACGGCGGGATCTCCAGGAGTTTGCACTCAGCTATGAGGAGTCATCCGATGCAGTGGGTGACTCGGTCTTTATGCGTGTTATCCGTGAGAGCATCTGGAAGGAATTGGCTGATATCACCGATAAGAGCCAACTGGAGTGGCGCGAAGTGTTTCAGGATCTGCGTCATCATGGCGTCTATCAAAGCGGCGAAGTGGTGGGGCTGGGGAATCTGGTATGCGAGAAGTGTCATTTCACCCGCGCCATTTATACCCCGGAGACCTTAACCCGTTGTCCGGAATGCGGCCACGATCAGTTCCAGCGCCAGCCATTTGAACCCTGATCCTATTTCGTCGCGGCGCGATTTATCGCGCCACGACGGGTTATGCGTTAGTGCAGGATCTTCGCCAGGAAGTCTTTGGCGCGATCTGATTGCGGATTGTTAAAGAAATCATCCTTGTTGGTGTCTTCAACAATTTTGCCTTCGTCCATAAAGATCACGCGATTGGCGACTTTGCGGGCAAAGCCCATTTCGTGGGTAACCACCATCATGGTCATCCCTTCCTGCGCCAGTTCCACCATCACGTCCAGCACTTCATTGATCATTTCCGGGTCGAGCGCTGAAGTTGGCTCATCGAACAACATGGCCACCGGATCCATGCACAGCGCACGGGCGATCGCGACACGCTGCTGCTGGCCGCCGGAGAGCTGGCCGGGAAACTTGTCAGCATGCGCGGATAAGCCGACACGCGCCAACAGCTTCAGCCCTTTTTCGCGCGCCGCCTTCTTATCGCGCTTCAGCACTTTGACCTGCGCCAGCGTCAGGTTGTCGACGATGCTGAGGTGCGGGAACAGTTCGAAGTGCTGGAACACCATACCGACTTTGCTACGTAGCTGTGCGAGGTTGGTTTTCTTGTCGTTGACTTCGATGCCGGTGACCTGAATGCTGCCCTGCTGGATAGGTTCCAGACCGTTCACCGTTTTGATCAGCGTTGATTTGCCAGAGCCGGACGGACCGCATACCACCACCACTTCACCGGTTTTCACTTCGGTGGAGCAGTCGGTCAGCACCTGAAAGTGCCCATACCACTTAGATACATTTTTCAGGCTAATCATTTAAACCGTCCTTTTTCTTTTCAGATAACTAACCAACAGCGAAGCGCTCAGGCTGATCACAAAGTAGACCAGTCCGGCAAACAAAATCATTTCTACCTGGGTACCGTCACGCTCACCAATGGTGGACGCGGTGCGGAAGAAGTCTGCCAGGCTGAGTACGTACACCAGCGAGGTATCCTGAAACAGCACAATCCCCTGGGTCAGTAACAGCGGCACCATCGCACGAAACGCCTGCGGCAGGATCACCAGTTGCATCGATTGCCAGTGGGTCATGCCCAGCGCCAGTGCGGCACTGGATTGCCCACGGGCGATACTGATGATGCCGGCTCGGATAATCTCCGAGTAGTAAGCGGCTTCAAACAGCGAAAAGGCTACCATCGCGGAGATGAGGCGAATATCGGTCTTCGGCGACAAGCCCAGCACCTGTTGCAGGAAACTCGGCACCACCAGATAAAACCACAGCAGCACCATAACCAGCGGTACGGATCGGAACAGGTTGACGTACAACTTGGCAAACCAGCGGACCGGCGTGAAGGGCGACAGGCGCATCACCGCGAGGATGGTGCCCCAAATGATACCGAACACCACCGCAGTCAGCGTGATTTTGAGGGTAATCACCATACCGTTCAGCAGGTAGGGCAGGCTGGGAGGAATTGAACTCCAGTCAAAATCGTACATTATTTCCCTCCCATATTGCCGGGCAGTCGCACTTTGCGCTCCACCAGACTCATCAGCAGCATAATCACCAGGTTAATACCAATGTAAGCCAGGGTGATGGCGGTGAAAGATTCGTAGGCGTGTGCTGAGTAATCCAGCAACTTACCCGCCTGCGCGGCCATATCTACCAAACCGATGGTTGAGGCGATGGCGGAGTTCTTCACCAGGTTAAGCATTTCCGAGGTCATCGGCGGCACAATCACGCGATACGCATTTGGCAGCAGCACGTAGCGATAAGTTTGCGGCAGGGTCAGACCCATCGCCAGCCCCGCATTTTTCTGGCCGCGCGGCAACGACTGAATTGCGGCACGCACCTGCTCACTGACGCGCGCACCGGTGAATAGCCCAAGGCAAATCACCGATGAAGAGAAGAATTGAATGTTCGGGTCCAGTTCCGATTTAAACCACATGCCAAGGTTCTCCCCCACCAGTTCCGGCGCGACCAGATACCAGAAGAAGAACTGCACAATCAGTGGAATATTGCGGAACAACTCCACGTAACAAGTACCAATCGTTGATAACAGGCGATTAGGCACGGTACGCAGAATGCCAAAGAAGGAACCTACAAAGAAAGCGATAATCCAGGCGCAGCAGGAGACGGCGATGGTCACCTGAAATCCGGACCACAGCCAGCCGAGGTAGGTCGTGTTGCCGAACGGGGCCGGTTGTAAAAAGATGCCCCAGTTCCAGTCGATACCCATAACGAGCTCCGGTAAAAAAAGGGTAACTTATACCTGTAGGGTATAAGTTACCCGGAAGATTGATGAACGGTGTCTTGCTTACTCTTCTCAGGGGAACGACCTGTGAGAGTCTGTCTGTCCGCACCGTGTTTTCAGCAATCGAGAGGGCAGCAGGGCCGCCCTTATTGTGATTGTTAGTTCATTGCCTTGTCGTTTGGTGCTTTGAACAGCGCTTTCATATCATCCGAGAGATCAAAATTGATGTTCATGCCTTTTGGCGGGATCGGATTTTTGAACCACTTATCAAACCATTTGGCCGCTTCGCCAGAGGTCTGCGCCTGGGCAATGGTGTCATCCATCAGCTTTTTAAACTCAGGATCGTTTTTGCGCAGCATACAGCCGTAAGCTTCATGCGATTGCGGCGTGCCGAGGATTTCCCAGTTATCCGGTTTCTTCGCTTTGGCGCGTTCACCGGCCAACAGGGCGTCATCCATCATAAAGGCCACGGCACGACCGGTTTCCAGCGTACGGAAGGAGTCACCGTGATCTTTGGCGCTGATAATACGCATGCCCATTTTTTGTGAATCATTCAGCTTGTTCAGCAGAATTTCTGAGGTGGTGCCGGAGGTGACAACCACGGTTTTACCTTTCAGATCAGCGAAATCTTTAATCGGGCCGCCTTTTTTCACCAGCAGACGTGTACCTACCACGAAGATGGTGTCAGAGAAGGCTGCCTGTTGCTGACGTTCCAGGTTGTTGGTGGTGGAACCACATTCGAAATCAAAGGTGCCGTTTTGCAGCAACGGAATACGGTTCTGCGAGGTGATTGGCAGCATTTTGACCTGCAAATCCGGTTTGTTCAGCTTTTTCTTAATGGCTTCAACAATCGCGTTGGAGTAATCCTGCGAATAGCCGACGACTTTTTGCTCATTGTCGTAGTAAGAGAAGGGAACAGACGATTCGCGATGCCCAACGACAATCACGCCATTTTTGCTGATTTTATCCAGCGTGCTGACTTGCTGGTCGGCCGGTGCTGCGGCTGCCGGTTTAGCATCTTCCGCATGAGCCACGGAGGCGAGGCCAGCCAGAGCCAGGCAAAGGCCCAGTTTCCGTAATTTCATCTCCAACTCCTTCGTATTGCTGGTGCACAGCAGATAAACTGCGCAGATTGTGATGTTGTGTGTATTTTTCGCTGCTTTTCTGATTATCCCGTAGCGCAACCGCGCGCAGGATAGTGCTTAACATAGCGAATTGTTAACGCAATGAAACAGAAAAGTTTCTTTTTTGCGAGCCGCTCCGCACCAATAAAAAGCAAAATTTGACCTGTGCGCCACAATGGTGCGCATCATTGCCTTATTACGGTGCTTCATGGCGAGCATTACGCTGACAAAAGCTGATGTTTGCGAAAAACACTGAAATAAATAGCAATGATCGTGCCAAAGCGATTAATGAGTGTAAAAAGCCAGCAGAGAATGTGGTAAAGCCACGGGAAGGGAGCGGAAAAATGCGATAAAAAAAGGCGAAGGATGAGCTTCGCCTTGGTAAAAAGTGGGAGGTTAGTGACGACGTCGAAACAGCGCCAGCACTACGCCCAGTAATGTCAGTACCCACACCGGCCAAATACCGGCTTTGGCATAGGGGGTTTCACCGGTAGTCGGAGTCACTTTGGCGGTCAGCACATCACGGGTGAACTGCGGCAGCATCTTCTCAACCTCTCCGTTGGCGTTAACCACCGCCGTGACGCCATTATTGGTATCACGCAGTAACGGACGACCCAGCTCCAGCGCCCGCATTCTCGCCATCTGGAAATGCTGCCACGGGCCGATGGAGTGACCAAACCAGGCATCATTCGAGACGGTAAGCAGGAAGTTAGTGTCCTGATGGAAATTGGCGCGAACCTGTTCACCCAATACGATTTCATAGCAGATGGCGGTGGTCAGGTTATAACCCGCCACTTTCAGCGCAGGCTGGATATACGCGCCACGGCTGAAGGACGACATTGGCAAATCGAAAAACGGTGCCAGCGGTCGTAGCAATTCTTCCAGCGGGACAAACTCACCAAACGGCACCAGATGGTTTTTCTGGTAACGGTTTTGGCTTTGATAGCTGTAAGATTGTTCGCCACCCAACACAATCACCGAGTTGTAATCGTGGTAACGGTTGTCGCCTTCCAGACGTGAATCGACGATGCCAGTGATGAGTGAGCTACCGCGTGCGCGCAATTCTTCATCCAGCGCGCGCAGGAACGGTTGCTGATTGCTTTCCAGATCGGTAATCGCCGATTCCGGCCAGATAATAATCGGCGCTTTGCCCATCCACGGCTGGCTGTAAGAGGTGTAGACCCGCAGGGTATTCAGCAGTTGCTGGGGATCCCACTTCATCGATTGCGGAATGTTGCCCTGTACCATCGCGACATTGACACTGCGCTCCGGCAGCGGTTGATACCACTGCAACATGCGTAGCGGCCACGGCAGCAACAGCAGCAGTGCGGCAGCGATCAGGCTTTTGACGTTGCGTTGATGCAGCGCATACGCCAGCAGACCGGCAATGACCATCAACAGGAAGGTAATGGTTTCCACTCCGGCCAGCGGAGCCAGGCCTTTCAGCGGGCCATCAATCTGGCTGTAGCCAAACTGGAGCCACGGAAAACCGGTGAGGATCCAGCCGCGCAGGAACTCGGTAATTTGCCATAATGCCGGGGCCGCCACTGCCAGACGCCATAACGTGACGCGAGGCCACAGGCGATTAAGCAGGATGGCAAACAGCATCGGGTAGATCGACAGGTAGGCAGCCAGCAACACCACCAGGAAAACGTTAACCGGTCCCGGCATACCGCCAAAAGTCGCAATGCTGACGTATACCCAGTTGATACCACTGCCGAACAGGCCAAAAGCCCAGACGAAGCCAATCGCGGCCGCCTGCGCGGTACGACGGTCCAGCAATAACAGTTGCAGGCCGCACAGCGAAATCAGCGCCGCGGGCCAGAAATCATACGGGGAAAAGGAAAGGGTGCCGATGGCACCCGTAATTAACGCCAGCAGCAGGCGAACCCGCTGCCGCGAGTAGAGAGAGGCTAAAGCCATAAAGTTATTCGTCATCCAGTTGAGGGAGCGGCGAGTCTTCCGGAATTTTTACATGCACCTGGATGATACGGCGGCTGTCAGCCATGGCGACCTTGAATTGGTAACCATCAATTTCAATGCTTTCACCGCGCGCGGGAAGGTGGCCGAATCCCTGCATCACCAGACCGCCAATGGTATCCACTTCGTCATCACTGAAGCCGGTACCAAACACCTCGTTGAAGTCTTCAATCGGCGTCAACGCACGCACCGTGTAGGTGTGGCGGTTTAACTGACGGATATCACGATCTTCTTCATCGTCATACTCGTCTTCAATCTCTCCGACGATCAGTTCAAGGATGTCTTCAATGGTCACCAGACCGGACACGCCGCCAAACTCATCAATCACAATCGCCATATGATAGCGCTGTGAACGGAACTCTTTCAGCATGCGGTCCACACGCTTGCTTTCCGGCACCACGACTGCCGGACGCAGTACCTTCTCCATGCTGAAAGGTTCTGAGGCGCTGCTCATAAAGGGCAACAAATCCTTCGCCATCAGAATGCCTTCAACGTGGTCTTTATCTTCGCTGATCACCGGAAAGCGGGAATGAGCCGACTCGATGATCACCGCCAGACACTCTTCGAGGCTCTGGTTACGTTTCAGGGTGATCATTTGGGAACGTGGGATCATGATGTCGCGCACGCGTTGTTCGGCAATATCCAGCACCCCTTCCAGCATGTCGCGGGTGTCCTGGTCGATCAGTTCTTTTTGCTCAGAATCGCGGATTAGCCCCAGCAGTTCGTCACGGTTTTTCGGTTCGCCGTGGAACAATTGGTTGATTAGCAGGGAAAAAAATCCCTTTTTACTACTGGGTGCATCGCTGTTTTGAGAATGGTCGTCGCTCATGGCGTTTTTATTTAGTTCTCTCTGGTGAGGGAAGGAAACTGCCGGCGTCCACGCCAGCAGCATAATGACCGGAGCCAGTGGCTCAGGCGTCTTCTTTCTCCGAAATGTACGGGTCCGGATAACCAAGGGCAAGCATTATCTCGGTCTCCAGCGCTTCCATTTCTTCGGCTTCATCGTCTTCGATATGGTCGTAACCCAGCAGGTGCAGTGTACCGTGCACCACCATGTGCGCCCAGTGGGCTTCCAGGGTTTTCCCTTGCTCGACGGCTTCTTGCTCCACGACCTGGCGGCAAATAATCAGGTCACCCAGCAGCGGCAACTCAATGCCGGGTGGGGCTTCAAAGGGAAAAGAGAGCACGTTGGTCGGCTTGTCTTTCCCACGATAAGTCAGATTTAGCTCATGACTTTCCGCCTCATCAACCAGACGTATCGTCACTTCGCTCTCGGGCTGGAACGGGGTGACGGCAGCTTCCAGCCAACGCTGGAAAGCCGCTTCGTCAGGTAAGCCCTGGCTGTCAGCACAAGCCAGTTGTAGATCAAGAATTACCGCGCTCATGAAGGCTCCTGCGGGCTGGGTTGGGTGGCCGCGAGCGCTTCACGTTTACGCTCTTCGGCCTGTTTATCACGGCGCTTCTGGTCTGCTTCTTCCCAGGCTTCATAGGCGATAACGATGCGCGCCACCACCGGGTGACGTACCACATCTTCGCTGTGGAAGAAGTTAAAGCTGAGTTCATCGACTTCGGACAACACTTCGATAGCATGGCGCAGGCCGGATTTCGTATGGCGCGGCAGGTCAATCTGCGTCACGTCACCGGTAATCACTGCTTTGGAGTTAAACCCAATACGCGTCAGGAACATCTTCATCTGCTCGATGGTGGTGTTCTGGCTCTCATCAAGGATGATAAAGGCATCATTCAGCGTACGGCCACGCATATACGCCAGCGGTGCCACTTCGATGACGTTGCGCTCCATCAGTTTTTCAACCCGCTCAAAACCGAGCATCTCGAACAACGCATCGTAAAGTGGGCGCAGATAAGGATCGACTTTCTGGCTGAGATCGCCTGGCAGGAAACCAAGTTTCTCGCCGGCTTCCACCGCCGGACGCGTCAGCAGAATACGGCGAATTTCCTGGCGTTCCAGCGCATCGACTGCGGCAGCAACCGCCAGATAGGTTTTACCCGTACCGGCAGGACCGATACCAAAGGTAATGTCATGGTCGAGAATATTGGCGATGTATTGCGCCTGGTTGGGCGTGCGCGGTTTAATCACGCCGCGTTTGGTCTTGATATTGACCGCTTTACCGTACTCCGGCACGCTCTCCGCACTTTGTTCCAGTACGCGACTCTCTTTAATCGCTAAATGGATTTGCTCGGGTTCGATATCCTGGAACTGACCACGTACGGGTGCCGTATCCACATACAGGGTGCGCAGAATATCTGCTGCGGCGTTGACGCACAGCGTGCGGCCCACCAGTTTAAATTGGTTGTCACGGCGGTTGATTTCGATCCCCAGACGCCGTTCCAGCTGTTTCACATTGTCATCAAACGGACCGCACAGGCTGAGCAGTCGGCGGTTATCTACCGGTTCAAGGGCGATTTCACGAGTTTCGATATTCAAATGAATCCTTTGGGTCACTCAGGGCCAGTTGAAAAAGTGTATCCGAGGCGTGGCAGCAAGGCCCGACGCATCATTACGGAATTATTTATGGGGCAACGCCTGGGCGCAAGCTTCAGGGGAGATATTTGGGCAGCACTGCCAGAATGCAAGTGCTGCCTGAGGCAACAGGCGACAGCGTTTTGTGCGCTGTCGCTCAAAGGTCGGGGTTTCAAGGCTGGAACAGACCTACGCCGATTTCGTTCTCTTTACGCGTACGCGCAATCACCGACGCCGGGCTTTCTACCACACGCAGGCCCATCTCGTCTTCAGTACGTACCACTTTGCCACGTAATGAGTTGGTATAAACATCGACGATTTCCACGTCAACGAACTTACCAATCATGCCGACCGAGCCTTCGAAATTCACCACGCGGTTGTTTGCGGTGCGACCTGACAGCTCCATCACGTTTTTACGCGAGGTACCTTCCACCAGGATGCGCTGCACGGTACCCAACATACGGCGGCTGATGCCCATCGCCTGCTGGTTGATGCGGTCTTGCAGGATGTACAGGCGTTGCTTCTTCTCCTCTTCCGGCACATCGTCCGGCAGGTCGGCCGCTGGCGTACCAGGGCGTGCGGAGTAGATAAAGCTAAAGCTCATGTCGAAATTGATATCGCCAATCAGCTTCATGGTCTGTTCGAAATCCTGCTGGGTTTCACCGGGGAAGCCGATGATAAAGTCGGAGCTGATTTCAATATCCGGACGCGCCACGCGCAGTTTACGGATGATCGCTTTGTACTCCAGCGCCGTGTGCGCGCGTTTCATCAGCGTCAGAATGCGGTCAGCGCCGCTCTGCACCGGCAGATGCAGGAAGCTGACCAGCTCCGGTGTATCACGGTAAACCTCAATGATATCGTCCGTGAACTCAATCGGATGGCTGGTGGTGAAACGGATGCGGTCGATACCGTCAATCGCCGCCACCAGACGCAGCAGTTCAGCGAAGGTGCAGAAGTCACCGTCGAAGGTCGCGCCGCGATACGCGTTGACGTTCTGGCCCAGCAGGTTAACTTCGCGCACACCCTGGGCCGCCAACTGGGCGATTTCCAGCAGAATGTCGTCACTTGGACGGCTCACTTCTTCGCCACGGGTGTAAGGCACCACGCAGAAAGTACAGTATTTGTTGCAGCCTTCCATGATGGAAACAAACGCTGTCGGGCCTTCTGCACGCGGTTCGGGCAGACGGTCAAATTTCTCAATTTCCGGGAAGCTGATATCGACGATTGGACTTTTGCTGCCGCGCACGGTGTTGATCATCTCCGGCAGGCGATGCAGCGTTTGTGGACCAAACACGATATCGACGCAGGGCGCGCGCTGGCGAATATGGTCGCCTTCCTGAGAAGCCACGCAGCCACCCACGCCAATGATGAGGTCGGGATTACGCTCTTTCAGCGTTTTCCAGCGTCCTAACTGATGGAAAACCTTCTCCTGTGCCTTCTCACGAATGGAACAGGTGTTGAGCAGCAGAACGTCTGCCTCTTCGGCTTCCTCAGTCAGGGTGTAGCCGTGGGTGCTGTTCAGCAGGTCAGCCATCTTCGATGAATCATACTCATTCATCTGACAGCCCCAGGTTTTGATATGCAGTTTTTTGGTCATTGGACTAGCCATTAATTCAGTGCAGGTAAGTGCTGGGCGCGTATTGTAATGCTTTGCTGCTGTTGTGACCAGTATAAGGGTAAGGGCTTTTCTGATCGTGACGTGAATTTCCGGTACACTTCGCACAATGAGCGCTGCGTTAGATATGAGGGATAACGGTAATGCAGGATTCACATTTTGATGTGGTGGTGATTGGCGGCGGGATGGTTGGTGCGGCCCTGGCCTGCGGCCTGGCGCAGCAGCAATTCCGTGTGGCGGTGGTTGAGCGGGCTGAACCGGCCCCTTTTGATGCGGCGCGCGCGCCGGATGTTCGTATTTCCGCCATTGGTGCGTCATCGGTGGCGTTGCTGCAACAGCTTAACGTCTGGCCGCGTGTGCAGGCGATGCGTTGTGCACCTTACCGCAAGCTGGAAACCTGGGAATGGCAAACGGCCCATGTCACCTTTGATGCGGCATCACTTGGTCTGCCTGAACTGGGTTATATGGTTGAGAACAGCGTGCTGCAACGCGCGTTGTGGGAAAAGATGCAGGAAGATGGGGTGACCTTATGCGCCCCGGCCAGTCTGGACAATGTGCTGCCACACAGCGGCGGTTGGCATGTGCAACTGGACAATGGTACCACGCTGGATGCCAGACTGGTGGTGGGGGCCGATGGTGCCAATTCTCGCGTGCGCCAATTGGCCGGGATTGGTGTGCATGGCTGGAACTACGCGCAATCTTGCATGTTGATTAGCGTCGAGTGTGAACATGACGCCGGGGATGCCACCTGGCAACAGTTTACGCCGGAAGGGCCGCGCGCGTTCTTGCCGCTGTTCGGCAGGCATGCTTCGCTGGTGTGGTATGACGCGCCAGCACGTATTCGTCAGTTGCAGAGTTTGCCGTTGCCACAGCTGGAAAAAGAGATCCACGCGCATTTTCCGGCGCGCGTGGGGCGTTTTCAGGTGCAGGCGGCGGCATCCTTTCCGCTGGTGCGACGTCATGCAACGCGCTATGTCACCGCCGGGCTGGCGTTGGTTGGCGATGCGGCGCATACCATCAATCCGTTGGCCGGGCAGGGGGTGAATCTTGGCTATCGTGATGTGGATGCGTTGCTGGACACGCTGGTGCAGGCGCGTAGTCAGGCGGAGTCGTGGTCATCGGCGGCGGTGTTGCAGCGTTATCAGCGCCAGCGCCGCAGAGATAATTTGTTGATGCAGGGCGGAATGGATCTGTTTTACTTCGCTTTCAGCAATAAACTGCCGCCGCTGCGTTTCGCCCGTAATCTGGGATTGATCGCTGCTGAACACGCCGGTGCGTTAAAACGTCAGGTGCTGCGTTACGCGTTGGGGCTTTAATCTGGCATTTTTGCACATTCCGTAGCGGCGCGATTTATCGAGCAGGTTTTAAAATCAAAAGAGCGCGATAAATCGCGCCGCTACAGGGGGATGTGTTTTTACATAAACCCAGAAAACAATAAAGCCCGCAAAAGCGGGCTTTATTGTGCAATTTGGCTGGGGTGCAGGGATTCGAACCCCGGAATGCCGGAATCAGAATCCGGTGCCTTACCGCTTGGCGACACCCCAATAGGTGTTTGGTCAAATTGTCTTTGTATGGCTGGGGTGCAGGGATTCGAACCCCGGAATGGTGGAATCAGAATCCACTGCCTTACCGCTTGGCGACACCCCAATTTTATATGGTGGCTACGACGGGAATCGAACCTGTGACCCCAGCATTATGAGTGCTGTGCTCTAACCAGCTGAGCTACGTAGCCAAATTGTACTGCTTTACATCACATCCGACGATGGCTGGGATACCTGGATTCGAACCAGGGAATGCCGGTATCAAAAACCGGTGCCTTACCGCTTGGCGATATCCCAATAGTCGACTCATATCCACGAGAGTTCATCGGATTGGCTGGGGTACCTGGATTCGAACCAGGGAATGCCGGTATCAAAAACCGGTGCCTTACCGCTTGGCGATACCCCATCCGGCTGCCGAAGACTGGAAATGGTGCGGGAGGCGAGACTTGAACTCGCACACCTTGCGGCGCCAGAACCTAAATCTGGTGCGTCTACCAATTTCGCCACTCCCGCAAAAAAAGATGGTGGCTACGACGGGAATCGAACCTGTGACCCCAGCATTATGAGTGCTGTGCTCTAACCAGCTGAGCTACGTAGCCATCTTTTTTTCGCGCTACCTTCATCGGCGTTGCGGGGCGCATTATGCGTATTGAGCTTTGTAGCGTCAACAAATTTTTTACCGTTTTTCGCCTTAATGCGCCTGTTTGTCTGGCTTATAACCAGGCTGATGATTTATTCGGCAATTTTCGATCAATACAAACGCAACGGATAAAAAAAGGGGCCATTTCTGGCCCCTGTTGCTTGATATTAAAAATCTTATTTATAGGCAGACTGATGCACGCCTACCGCACGACCTGATGGATCGTCCATTGATTTGAACGCTTCATCCCATTCAATCGCTTTTGCGGAAGAACAGGCCACCGACGGACCACCCGGCACACATTCAGCGGCACTCGGGATCGGGAACAGTTCTTCAAAGATCTCACGGTACAGATACGCTTCTTTGGAGTTCGGCGTGTTGTACGGGAAGCGGAAGTGGGCGGTCGCCAGTTGTTGATCGCTAACCTGCTTCGCGGCCACTTCTTTCAGGGTGTCGATCCAGCTGTAACCTACACCGTCTGAGAACTGCTCTTTCTGACGCCATGCCACGCTTTCCGGCAGATATGAGGAGAAGCATTCACGCAGGATGTGTTTTTCCATCTTGCCGTTGCTGCCACACATTTTATCTTCCGGGTTGATGCGCATCGCGACATCCAGGAATTTCTTGTCGAGGAACGGCACACGCGCTTCCACACCCCAGGCTGACATCGCTTTGTTAGCACGGGCACAGTCATACATATGCAGTGCCAGCAGCTTACGCACGTTCTCCTCGTGGAACTCTTTGGCGTTCGGCGCTTTGTGGAAGTAGAGGTAGCCACCAAACACTTCATCAGCACCTTCGCCAGACAGCACCATTTTGATACCCATCGCTTTGATTTTACGCGACATCAGGTACATCGGCGTTGAGGCACGGATAGTGGTCACATCGTAGGTTTCGATGTGGTAAATCACATCACGGATTGCATCCAGACCTTCCTGCACGGTGAAGTGGATTTCATGGTGCACGGTGCCGAGATGTTCCGCGACCGATTTCGCCGCTTTCAGGTCCGGTGAACCTTCCAGACCTACCGCGAAGGAGTGCAGTTGCGGCCACCAGGCATCGCTCTTGTCATGATCTTCTACGCGTTTTGCCGCAAAACGTTTGGTCACTGCGGAGATAATGGACGAGTCCAGACCACCAGACAGCAGCACGCCGTAGGGGACGTCTGACATCAGATGGCTTTTGACTGACTCTTCCAGCGCGGCTTTCAGACCGGCGGCATCAGTAACGTTGTGCTCAACGGCTTTGTAATCCATCCAGTCACGCTGCCAGTAACGACGGATTTCGCCATCGGTGCTGGAGAGGTAGCTTCCCGGCGGGAATTCTTTGATGGAGCGGCACACCGGCACCAGCGCTTTCATTTCGGAAGCGACATAGAAGTTGCCGTGTTCATCGTTACCCATATACAGCGGGATGATACCGATATGGTCACGACCAATCAGATATTGTTGTTTCACGCTGTCCCACAGAATAAAGGCAAACATGCCTTGCAGGTCATCGAGGAAATCGACGCCTTTTTCCTGATACAGCGCGAGGATCACTTCACAGTCAGAACCGGTCTGGAACTGATAGCGATCGCTCAGTTCAGCACGCAGCGCCTGATGGTTGTAGATTTCACCGTTTACCGCCAGTACGTGGGTGTGATCGGCGTTGTACAGCGGCTGTGCGCCGTTGTTGACGTCAACAATTGACAGGCGCTCATGCGCCAGAATGGCTTTGTCATCGGCATAGACGCCTGACCAGTCCGGGCCGCGATGGCGCATCAGACGGGAACATTCCAGCGCTTTCTTGCGCAATTCAACAGGATCGGTTTTCAGATCCAGCACACCAAAAATCGAACACATAACTGACTCCTGATCTCACCCTGTGGGGATGTTATTTCTACGTTTGTCCGGCAGCATCGGCTGCGTGATGTATAAGAAAATGCGCTATTTGGTGGTGGTAATGCAAGCAAATTCACGATTGGTTGATAAAAAGAATGTTGTCATCGCAAATAAATTGAATTTTATTCAATTAAATAACCATTTCATTAGATGGTATCTAATGAAATCTCAATTCGGGCTATTTTGTGAACAAGGCAGGGCGCGAAAAAAAGAAACCCGGCGAACTTTTTTGGTGCGCCGGGCCATAAGTTTTGTTGATGGAGAGAATCAGAACAGATCGATATCGGCAACCGAAGGATAAATCCAGTCCGGGCGGAACGGCATGGCATCAATATCGCTGAGTGTTGAAACACCCGACAGCACCAGCACCGTTTCCAGACCGGCCTGGAAACCGGCGAGAATATCGGTGCGCAGGTTATCGCCCACGATCACCGTTTCTTCGGAGTGCGCCTGCATCTTATTCAGCGCAGCACGCATGATATACGGGCTGGGTTTACCGACATAAAACGGTTTGCGCCCGGAGATTTTCTCAATGCCGGCACACAACGCGCCACAGGCCGGGACGAAATTACGTGCATGGGTATCCGGGTTGGTAGCGATAAAGCGGGCGCCGTTGGCAACAAAGAACGCCGCCTTATGCATCATCTCCCAGTTAAAGGAGCGCGTTTCGCCGACGATGACGAAATCCGGATTGATATCGGTGATGGTGAATCCCGCCTTGTACAGCTCATGAATCAGCGCGCCTTCGCCAATCACATAGGCTTTTTTCCCTTCCTGACGGCGCAGAAAATCGGCCGTAGCCATTGCCGAGGTGTAGAACACCGAATCCGGCACTTCAATGCCAGAAGAGGCAAAACGGTTTGCCAAATCTTTCGCTGTTTGTGAGGGATAGTTGGTCAGCACCACCAGCGGCATCTTTTTTTCAAGGATGCGTTGCAGGAACTCCTGGGCACCAGGAACGGCGGTGTTGTCGTGCATCAACACACCGTCGATGTCACAGATTACGCTTTTAATTGTCATAGATTGCATCCGGTATGGCCTGCCTGGGGCAGGCATCGATTACTCTTCCAGCAGATGTTGCAGCAGAATGCCATTCAGCATCGCGCGTTTTGCCAACGCAAAAGCGCCGATGGCGGAGCGATGATCCAGTTCTGAGCGTACCACAGGCAGATTTTTACGAAACGCATTCAGTGCCTGGGTATTAATGCAGCCTTCAATCGCCGGAAACAGCACTTTATCGGCCTCGGTAATTTCACCGGCTAGCACCACTTTCTGCGGATTAAACAGGTTAATGGCAATCGCGATGGCTTTTCCGAGATAGCGACCAACATATTCGATCACTTCGCATGCCAGCGCATCGCCCTGATTGGCTGCGCGACAGATTTGCGGCATCTGGCAATCGCTGAGAGTCAGCGAGCTGGGATAGCCCTGATTCAACAGATGGCGCACCCGGTTTTCAATCGCCCCATTGGCGGCGATGGTTTCCAGACAGCCGAAGTTACCACAATGGCAGCGCTCGCCCAGCGGATCGACCTGGATATGGCCAATTTCGCCCACGTTGCCATTGCTGCCAAGAAAAATGTGACCATTGGCGATAATGCCAGCCCCGGTACCGCGATGCAGGCGCACCAGAATGGAGTCTGCACAGTCACGGCTTGCACCGAAGTAGTGCTCAGCAAGGGCCAGGCTGCGGATATCGTGACCAACGAAACTGGTGACATTGAAGCGTTTTTGCAGGCTGGAAACCAGCGGCCAGTGGCTGACGGCAATATGCGGCATATAGCGAATCACCCCATTAATCGGGTCCACCAGGCCAGGCAGAATCACGGCAATGGCAATCAGTTCATGAATTTTACGCTGATGGGCGGCCATAAACGCGGTGATGGCGTTGAATAACGCATTTTCCAGCGTTTCCTGGGTACGTTCCGGCAGCGGGTAATCTTCCTGTGCCAGGGATTTGCCACTGAGATCAAACAGCGTCAGCGTGGCATCGTTGCGTCCGAGACGCACCCCAATGGTGTGAAAATGGCGGGTTTCCGTGATGATGGAGATGGCGCGGCGACCACCGGTGGAGGCTTGTTGTTCCACCTCTTTGATCAGACCGCGCTCAATCAACTGGCGGGTAATTTTGGTGACGCTGGCGGGTGCAAGCTGGCTCACTTCGGCTATCTGAATGCGCGAAATAGGCCCTTGTTGATCAATCAACCGATAAACGGCTGCGCTATTGAGTTGCTTGACAAGATCGACATTTCCTATTTGAGTCTGGCCGCCAGTGGTCATTCAGTGCTTACTCGCTGAGGACGTTCTCTCCGTTGACGAACGTCTTAATGATTTGAAAATCGCGGGTAAAGACAGTCAGGTTGGCGACTTTTCCAGCTTCGACCGTACCCAACTGTTTTTCCACTCCCATCGCCTTTGCCGGATAGAGCGTAGCCATGCGCAGCGCCTCATCCAGCGCAATGCCGCAATGTTCTACACAGTTCTGAACCGTTTCAATCATGGTGATAGCAGAACCACTTAAGGTTCCGTTCTCATCCACGCAAAGGCCATCGCGATAGTATATTGTTTTACCTGCAAAAATAAATTTATCAATCGAGGCGCCTGCCGGGGCTGTGGCATCAGTGACCAGCACCAACTTGTCGCCCTTGATACGCTTCGCATTGCGCACATTAGCGTAGTGGACATGTAAACCGTCTGCAATGATGCCGCAGTATACATCAGGCGAATCAAACAGCGCGCCAATCAAACCGGGTTCACGTCCGGCAAAGGTCGGCATCGCATTGTAGAGGTGGGTGGCAAAACTTACGCCTGCGGCGAAACCGCTTTTGGCTTCTTCATAAGTGGCGTTCGAGTGGCCTGCTGAAACAATAATGCCCGCATCGCTTAATTTGCGGATCACCGCGCTACCGGCATTCTCCGGGGCGAGTGTCACTTTGGTGATGACATCGGCGTTAGCGCAAAGAAAATCCACCAGTTGTGTATCCGGCAGACGAATCAGTTCCGGGTTGTGGGTGCCTTTTTTGACTTTATTCAGCCACGGACCTTCGAGGTGTAAACCCAACGCCTGGTTTTGATGTTTAGCCAGATATGCGCGCATGGTTTCGATTGCGCGTTTCATTAACGCATCGGTGCTGGTGATAAGCGTTGGCAGGTAGCTGGTGCAGCCTGATTTCTCATTGGCGCGCTGCATAATTTCCAGCGTTTCCACGGTCAGTGCATCGATATCATCGTTAAACTGCACGCCGCCGCAGCCATTAAGTTGTAAATCGATAAAACCGGGAGCGATAAACGCACCCGCAACATCCTGTTGCGGCAGGGTGGCGTCAAGCGCATCGCGTGGGCAGACGCGCTCAATCAGGCCATCGGCAATCACTACCGCATGATTGTCCAGAATTTCATGACCGGTAAAAATCCGGCCGTTTACTAATGCGTACATCGTTTCTTTCTCCCGGCTAAGCCCACCGCCATGCTGGCAGCAGGATTTTTACAACGTGGTCTTACACACCTTTCATATTTTCCGCTTCCATTTCGCGGAAATATTTCACGGTTTTCACTTTCAGTTCCATGGTGGCGGGTTCATCACACACCACCACGCCTTTGGCGTGCAGCTGCAAGCAACTGATGGTCCACATATGGTTAACATTACCTTCTACCGCCGCCTGCAACGCCTGAGCTTTGACATGACCGGTAACCAGAATCATCACCTCTTCGGCATCCAGCAACGTACCTACACCCACGGTCAGGGCATATTTTGGCACCTGATCCACATCACCGTTAAAGAAACGGGAATTGGCGAGGCGAGTCTCGTGTGTCAACGTTTTGATACGGGTACGGGATGCAAGCGAGGAGGCTGGTTCGTTAAAGGCGATGTGACCATCATTGCCCACGCCACCCATAAACAGATGGATTGTGCCCAGAGCGCGGATCTTCTCTTCGTACTGACGACATTCTGCGTCAATATCTTCCGCATTGCCATTCAGAAGATTGATGTTTTCTGGTTGGATATCAACGTGATCGAAAAAATTACGATACATAAAGCTGTGGTAACTTTCCGGATGCTCTTTTGGCAGGCCAACGTATTCATCCATGTTAAACGTGACCACATGTTTGAAACTAACCTGGCCCGCTTTATGCATCTCAATCAGGTGCTTGTACGCTTCCAGTGGTGTGCCACCGGTGGGCAGACCTAGCACGAAGGGACGATCTGGGCCAGGATTAAACGCATTAATGCGGTTAACAATATGGCGCGCGGCCCATTTACCCACCTGGGTAGGTGTGGCTAAAGGGATCAGTCTCATGTCTTCACCTCAGTTAAAGATTGAAAAGTGGGGTCGCCGTTTTCTCTACAGACCGTTCTTAAGCGTAATCCGTTTAAGCTCAACCATACGGGGAAAAGTGCGCCCTGATATTTTTCATCATAAAATAAGTTTGGGGTGATGGCTAGCAGTTAGGGGGTGTAAACGTCATTTTTGGTGATAAAAGTCACAGTTGTTGTGGTTTTAATTTGCGAGGCGAATTAATTTATCTCTACACTTCGCCTCGTGGTGAAAAGTGTCATCTAAGCTACCGGGTGCCGGGATAATAAAATCAACCCGCGCTACGGCAATACGCCAGTCTCAAAGGGGGAGAATAAGGTGAGTATTTTAGGATATCTGCAAAAGGTCGGCCGAGCGCTTATGGTGCCGGTGGCGACCCTGCCGGCAGCGGCAATTTTAATGGGGGTGGGGTACTGGATCGATCCTGACAGCTGGGGGGCGGGTAACGCTCTGGCTGCGTTGCTGATCAAATCCGGTGCCGCGATCATCGAGCATATGTCGGTGCTGTTTGCCATCGGTGTTGCCTATGGCATGTCAAAAGATAAAGACGGCGCTGCGGCGCTGACTGGCTTCGTTGGTTTCCTCGTGGTCACTACCCTGTGTTCACCGGCCGCCGTGTCGATGATTCAGAAAATCCCGTTGGATCAAGTGCCTGCCGCTTTTGGCAAAATCGAGAACCAGTTTGTCGGTATCCTGGTGGGGATTATCTCGGCGGAAGTCTATAACCGCTTCAGCCACGTTGAGCTGCCAAAAGCGCTGTCATTCTTCAGTGGCCGCCGTCTGGTTCCCATCCTGGTCTCCTTCCTGATGATCCTCGTCGCGTTCATTCTGATGTATATCTGGCCGGTGGTGTTTAATGGTCTGGTCAGCTTTGGCGAGAGCATTCAGAAACTGGGTTCTGTTGGCGCAGGTATCTATGCCTTCTTCAACCGTCTGCTGATTCCGGTTGGCCTGCATCACGCGCTGAACTCCGTGTTCTGGTTTGATGTGGCTGGCATCAACGATATTCCGAAATTCCTCGGTGGTGCACAGTCCATCGCTAATGGCAGCGGCATTCCGGGGATCACCGGTCGCTATCAGGCGGGCTTCTTCCCGATCATGATGTTCGGTCTGCCGGGTGCGGCGCTGGCGATTTACCACTGCGCGCGTCCGGAAAACCGTGCCAAAGTGGGCGGTATCATGTTGGCTGCTGCCTTTGCTGCCTTCTTTACCGGCATCACCGAACCACTGGAATTCTCCTTTATGTTCGTGGCACCGGTGCTGTATGTCATCCATGCGCTGCTGACCGGGCTTTCGGTATTTATTGCGGCGAGCATGCACTGGATTGCGGGCTTTGGTTTCAGCGCCGGTCTGGTGGATATGGCACTGTCAACGCGTAACCCGCTGGCGGTCCATTGGTGGATGCTGATCCCACAAGGTCTGGTGTTCTTCGCCATCTACTATGTGGTGTTCCGGTTCACTATCCAGAAATTCAACCTCATGACACCGGGCCGTGAACTGGCTGCTGATGATGAAACTGACGGCTATGACGTCAATGTTGATCACAGCGGCAGTGGCGAAAGCCAGACCGAATCGCTGGCGCGTCGTTACATTGGTGCCGTGGGTGGTTCAGAAAACCTGACCAACATCGATGCCTGTATCACCCGTCTGCGTCTGAACGTGAAAGATGCCGCACAGGTGAACGACAGCGTGGCGAAACGTTTGGGTGCATCCGGTATTATCCGTCTCAACAAACAAAGCGTGCAGATTATCGTCGGTACCCAGGCGGAAAGCATCGCTAGCGCAATGAAAACTGTGCTGACTAAAGGCCCGGTCGCCGCTGCGGCTGCCGCACCCTCTGCTCCACAGGCCGCTGCACCACAGCCGCAGGCCGTGCTGAACAGCGACAAAGGCGTGATCGCCACGCTGGTGGCTCCGGTGAGCGGTGAAGTGGTTGCCCTGGACGCGGTGCCGGACGAAGCCTTCGCCAGCAAGGCGGTGGGTGATGGTCTGGCAATTAAGCCTACCGGTAAAACCGTGGTGGCACCGATTGCCGGTACCATCGTGAAAATCTTCAATACCAACCATGCTTTCTGTCTGGAGAGCGAGAACGGTGTTGAGATCGTGGTGCATATGGGTCTGGATACCGTCGCGCTGGAAGGCAAAGGCTTCTCGCGTCTGGTGGAAGAGGGCGCAACGGTGGTGGCGGGCCAGCCAGTGCTGGAAATGGATCTGGATTTCCTCAACGCCCATGCCCGTTCGATGATCAGCCCGGTGGTGGTCAGCAACAGCGATGATTTCGCTGGCCTCAATCTGCTGGCAAGTGGGTCAGTGGTCGCCGGTGAAACCCGTTTGTACGAGGTTAAAGGCTAAACCCTTGTGATAAACCCCAAAGGCAGGAAGCGATTCCTGCCTTTTTTGTTTTAAAACGACCAACAAACGGTTGTTTCCCTTCTGCGCTTTGTGGATCATACTCCGTTACTTTCCAGGACAAATCACCCGTATTGTATTTGAGGATTTTGAGATGAGTGAGGCTGAAGCCCGCCCAACGAACTTTATTCGTCAGATTATCGACGAAGATTTGGCGAGCGGTAAGCACAACAGCGTGCATACCCGTTTCCCGCCTGAGCCCAATGGTTACCTGCATATTGGCCATGCGAAATCGATCTGTCTGAATTTTGGTATCGCACAAGATTACCAGGGACAGTGCAATCTGCGCTTCGACGACACCAACCCGGTGAAAGAAGATATGGAGTTCGTCGAGTCCATCAAGCGCGACGTGCAATGGCTGGGCTTTGAATGGAGCGGAGACGTTTGTTACTCCTCGAACTATTTCGACCAGCTGTACAACTATGCGGTCGAACTGATCAACAAAGGCCTGGCCTATGTGGATGAGCTTTCGCCGGAAGAGATTCGCGAATACCGTGGCACCCTGACTGCCCCAGGTAAAAACAGCCCGTTCCGCGATCGCACGCCGGAAGAGAACCTGGCGCTGTTTGAAAAAATGCGCGCCGGTGGCTTCGAAGAGGGCAAGGCTTGCCTGCGTGCCAAAATCGATATGGCATCAAACTTTATCGTGATGCGCGATCCGGTGCTGTATCGCATTAAATTTGCTGAGCATCACCAGACTGGTAACAAATGGTGCATCTACCCGATGTACGATTTTACCCACTGCATCTCCGACGCGCTGGAAGGCATTACCCATTCGCTGTGTACGCTGGAGTTCCAGGATAACCGTCGCCTGTACGATTGGGTGCTGGACAACATCAGCATTCCGGTTCACCCGCGTCAGTATGAATTCTCACGTCTGAATCTGGAATACGCGGTGATGTCGAAGCGTAAACTGACTCAGCTGGTGAGTGAAAAGGTGGTAGAAGGCTGGGATGACCCGCGTATGCTGACCGTGTCCGGTTTGCGCCGTCGTGGTTACAGCGCAGCCTCGATTCGTGAATTCTGCCTGCGTATTGGTGTGACGAAACAGGACAACATCGTTGAGATGGCCTCGCTGGAGTCATGTATCCGTGACGATCTCAACGAGAATGCGCCGCGTGCTATGGCGGTGCTGGATCCGCTGAAAGTGGTGATTGAGAACCTGCCTGCGGGTCATGAAGAGATCATCACCATGCCGAACCATCCGAACAAGCCGGAAATGGGCACGCGTGAGGTTCCGTTCAGCCGTGAGGTGTGGATCGATCGCGCTGATTTCCGTGAGGAAGCCAACAAGCAGTACAAACGTCTGGTGCTGGGTAAAGAGGTCCGTCTGCGTAATGCTTATGTGATCCGTGCCGAGCGCGTAGCGAAAGATGATGAAGGCAATATCACCTGCATCTATTGTACCTGTGACGTCGATACCCTGAGCAAAGATCCGGCTGATGGCCGTAAAGTGAAAGGCGTGATCCACTGGGTTTCGGCGATCCATGCGCTGCCTGCGGAATTCCGTCTGTATGACCGTCTGTTCAGTGTACCGAACCCAGGTGCGGCAGAGGATTTCCTCACCACCATCAACCCGAACTCGCTGGAAATCAAACAAGGTTTTGTTGAGCCGGGTCTGCGTGATGCAGTAGCGCTTGCTCCGTATCAGTTTGAACGTGAAGGTTATTTTTGCGCGGATAGCGTTTATTCACAGCCTTCTAAGCTGGTATTCAACCGTACTGTCGGTTTGCGTGATACCTGGGCGAAAATCGGCGATTAATCCTTTTTGTCGTTTTCCCCATATCCTGATAAAAGGGCGAGAAATCGCCCTTTTTTATTGGCTGTAATTTGAGTTTAGCCATCTTTTATTCTGTGGCTTGCGAAACGTGCTTGTTACCGGGATTTGCAACTAATCTGACTTTAACATAATTAATCAATTTACGAGTGTTAAAAACTTTTTTTCAGGTAGGCTATCCGCTCTCAGACGTTGCTCCGCGGGTTATAAAGGAAAAAAAATGACAAGTCTCGCTCAGGAAGCCAAACACAGCGTAGTGGTATTACATCAACTTATCGAACGTATTTTTAATCAGTCGGATAGCACCGACGACAGCATTGAATTGTTCCTTGCGCACTTTCACCCGGATTTCAAAATGGTGACCCCGCAGGGCAAGCAACTGGATTTCAATGCGACGGAAGTGCTGTTCCGTCAGCTGCGTGGTCAGCGTGAAGGGATGCGTATCGCCACCAGCGAACATGCCATCATTTCGCAACAAAGCAAGGAAGTGACGATTCAGTATCGTGAATTGCAAATGATGAACGGCACCAACCAGAGCCGCATCTCACTGGCGGTACTGGATTGCAGTACTTCAATTCCGCGCTGGCGTTATTTACAGGAAACGCTGGTGCAGTGATGCAGCCATAAAAAAACCGGTGCCAGGCACCGGTTTTTTTATACTGCATAGCACATTTTATTGCTTGTCGTGGAGCGTATCGTCTTCGCGGCAGTCTCCCAACGCACAGTGGCCGTACAAGTACAGACTGTGGTTAGTCAGCTTAATACCGTGACGTGTGGCGATTTCGCGCTGACGCGTTTCAATGGATTCATCGCTGAATTCGATCACTTTGCCACAATCCAGGCAGATCAGGTGGTCATGGTGATGCTGTTGCGTCAGTTCAAAGACGGATTTACCACCCTCGAAGTTATGGCGGGTCACGATTCCCGCGTCATCAAACTGGTTAAGAACGCGATAAACCGTTGCCAGACCAATCTCTTCGCCCATGTCGATCAGGCGTTTGTACAAATCTTCCGCGCTGACGTGATGGCATTCGGGTTCCTGAAGCACTTCCAGAATTTTCAGTCTGGGGAGCGTGACTTTCAGGCCAGCCTTCTTCAATGCGGAGTTGTTGTCAGTCATGCGGATATTGTCCTGTTACTTAGCTAGTCACTTGCGGCGCAGGGCCTTGAATGTCGATCACGCGCATTCTCATTTGCGTCTCATTATAGAACTCAAGCAGTGAAATGAAAACCAAGGCAATGTCCTGAAAATCACCAGTGGCTGTAAGGAGAAATGTCACTAACGCCGGCGGGGATCGTGCAGGTCTTTGTTTCCATTTCACTCAGCCTCATTCTGATGCCAGAGGAATAAGCGGATGACCGTTACGGGTATTCTACAGATTTGCGGGAAAAAGTTAAAAAACAGTAGCTATTATTTTTATAGGAAATTCCTTTAACTCAATGTGAGCCAGCGCCCACATTGAGGAGGGCAGGGGATCAGGCTTCAATGATCTCTTTCAGTTGCAGCTCATCGAAAATCTGTTTCACCCATTTATCAACACGTTCGTTGGTCAGTTCAGGCTGACGATCTTCATCGATCGCCAGACCGAGGAAGTGTTTGTCATCTGCCAGACCTTTCGAGGCTTCGAAATGGTAGCCTTCGGTCGGCCAGTGTCCCACAATCACCGCGCCGTTTGGCTCGATGATATCGCGGATGGTGCCCATCGCATCACAGAAGTATTCAGCGTAATCTTCCTGGTCACCGCAGCCAAACAGCGCGACTAATTTGCCATTGAAATCAATTTCTTCCAGAGTCGGGAAAAAATCATCCCAGTCACATTGCGCTTCGCCGTAGTACCAGGTCGGAATGCCCAGCAGCAGGATATCGAATGCTTCGAGATCTTCTTTGGTGCTCTTGGCAATGTCATGCACTTCGGCCACATCTTTACCCAGTTGTTTCTGGATCATTTTTGCAATGTTTTCAGTATTGCCGGTATCGCTGCCGAAGAAAATGCCTACGATTGCCATGAGTTAAGTAACCTCTTAAATCCTGATATATGGGTTGAATGCACAGTTAAGCGAATGATAGCAGACCGGGCAAAGTGGCGGAACTTGTAAAGCCGAGACTTTGTGTTCCTGCGTGCGGTCTGCGTGTGTTACGACAGTTTGAGTTGCGCCAGCAGCATTTGTTCAATCAATTCGCTACGGCTGATGTTCTGCTGCTCTGCCAGAGTATTAAGCGCGTCAACCGCTTCACTGCTCATTTTTAGCTCCACGCGACGTAAACCACGCACTTTGTCGCGTTTTAGCTGGTTGCGCTTGTTAATGCGCAACTGTTCGTCACGCGTTAGCGGACTGGTTTTGGGGCGACCGGGACGTCGCTCATCAGCGAAGAGATCGAGCGTGGTGCGGTCAGTTTGTTCTTTTGCCATTTTTTGTAAAACTGAGTGGGCGCGAACGGCGGAAAGGCGCTGCGCAATTTATACATTATCGGCCCAGCCACGGTGAAAAAATCATCCGCGGCAAATTTTTAGCGCGACATCATACTCCAGCACTCCTTGCGACGCCAACCTTAAACGTTTTGCGGCAAGCTTTTGCTTTTACAGTACAAAAAAGCGGCGAACTGCGCGCAAAACCGCCTCAGGTTTTTCAGCATGGACCCAGTGACCGGCACCACTGATGACATGCGCATGCGCCTGTGGAAACTGGTGCAGCAACGCATCACGATGCTGATTGTCCAGATAAGGCGATTCGCTCCCGCGAATAAACAGCGCCGGATGTGGCCATGCAGGAACCTCATTCCAGCCGGAAATGGTGGCGTAATTATCCCACAGCACCGGCACATTGAAGCGCCATTCGCCATCCTGGAACGATTTCAGAATGAACTGAATGACCCCTTCTTCAGTCAACAGGGTGCGCATCACCTCGGCGGCTTCACCGCGACGCGTCACACCCGCGGCGCTCACGGCACGGATAGCAGCAAAAATCTCATCATGGCGGCGTGTCTGATAATCCACCGGCGCGATATCAATCATCACCAACTTTTCAATGCGTTCCGGCGCAATGGCACTTAACGTCATGGCAATTTTGCCACCCATCGAATGGCCGATTACGCCAACACGATCGAGGCCGTGGGCGTCAAGAGTGTCAACGATATCTTGCGCCATCGCCGCATAGTTCATCTCGTCGCTACGCGGGGACAGACCGTGATTGCGTACATCCACCTGCAAGGTGGGACGGGCATCGCGCAGGCCTCGTGCCAGCACGCCAAGGTTATCCAGGCTGCCAAACAGGCCATGAATTAACAGAATCGGAGGAGCATCAGGGGCAGATTGTTCAGTTTCCAGACGGGCATTCAAAATCATGGCAAAGTTCTTACGGTTGTGAGCTTCGCTTAGGTTATCATGAATCCACCTGCTCAGGAGCCAACCTGGTGGGCATTAGGGCATATTCCGACTTTTGCCCTGAAACGATGCCAGCGCTATCGGCCGCCTGGGATTTAACTTTATAATCCTCATGTTAGAGCCCGCTCACATTTTGCACGGCAGGATTTTGCTAAGGCCTTTGCAGAAATGCGTGGTTCTGTCATTTGCCAGAATCGTACGGAAAAAGATGAAAACGATTGAAGTTGACGAAGAACTCTACCGTTATATTGCCAGCCACACCCAGCACATTGGTGAAAGCGCCTCCGAAATTTTGCGCCGCATGCTGAAGTTCACTGCCGGTCAGAGTGCCCCTGCAACCTCTGCTGTTGTCGCCGTTGCGGCCAAAGAAGCCCAGCCGGTCGCAACGCAAGCCCGTCCGCAGGATCGCGTTCGTGCGGTACGTGAACTGTTACTTTCTGATGAGTATGCAGAGCAGAAAAAGGCGGTTAATCGCTTTATGCTGGTGTTGTCAACGCTCTATCGTCTTGATCCCGCAGCCTTTGCGGATGCCACGGCGTCACTGCAAGGACGCACCCGCGTCTATTTTGCCGGTGATGAGCATACGCTGCTGCAAAATGGCACCCATACTAAGCCGAAGCATGTGCCCGGCACACCGTACTGGGTGATCACCAATACCAATACCGGTCGCAAATGCAGCATGGTGGAACACATCATGTTAGCCATGCAGTTCCCGCAGGAACTGACAGAGAAAGTTTGCGGCACCATTTAAACCGAAGCGTCAGGGAGAAGCGCCAATGGCCAATCACCCCCGTGCCGGGCAGCCCGCCCAGCAGAGCGATTTGATTAACGTTGCACAATTAACCTCTCAGTACTACGTCCTGAAGCCGGATGTGGATAACCCTGAACATGCGGTGAAATTTGGTACTTCCGGTCACCGTGGTAGCGCAGGTCGTCACAGCTTCAACGAAATGCATATTCTGGCGATTGCGCAGGCCATCGCGGAAGACCGTAAGAAGAACGGCATCACCGGTCCGTGCTATGTCGGTAAAGACACCCATGCGCTGTCTGAACCGGCGATTTTGTCGGTGCTGGAAGTGCTGGCGGCTAACGGCGTCGATGTGATTGTGCAGCAGGACAACGGCTACACGCCGACGCCTGCTATCTCCAACGCGATCCTTGAGCACAACAAACGCGGTGGCGCACTGGCTGATGGCATCGTCATCACCCCGTCGCACAACCCGCCGGAAGATGGTGGTATCAAATACAACCCGCCGAATGGTGGCCCGGCCGATACGAACGTCACCAAAGTGGTGGAAGATCGTGCTAACCAGCTGATGAAAGCGGGTCTGAAGGATGTAAAACGTCTGCCACTGGATCAGGCGTGGGCCAGCGGTCATATCGTTGAACAGGATCTGATCCAACCCTATGTTGAGGGGCTGGCGCAGGTGATCGACTTCCCGGCGATTCAGAAAGCGGGCCTGAAAATTGGTGTTGATCCGCTTGGTGGCTCTGGTATGGCCTACTGGCAGCGTATTGCAGAGCATTACAAGCTGGATATCACCATTGTTAACGATGCTATCGATCAGACCTTCCGCTTTATGCATCTGGATAAAGATGGCGTGGTGCGTATGGACTGCTCGTCAGAGTGCGCGATGGCTGGCCTGTTGGCGTACCGTGACAAATTCGACCTGGCTTTCGGCAACGATCCCGATTACGACCGCCACGGCATTGTGACGCCGGCTGGCCTGATGAACCCGAACCACTATCTGGCGGTGGCGATCAACTACCTGTTCCAGCATCGTCCACAGTGGGGCAAAGATGTCGCCGTGGGTAAAACCCTGGTGTCCAGCGCGATGATTGACCGCGTGGTGAACGACATTGGCCGCAAGCTGGTGGAAGTGCCAGTGGGCTTCAAATGGTTCGTTGATGGCCTGTTCGACGGCAGCTTCGGCTTTGGTGGTGAAGAGAGCGCCGGGGCGTCGTTCCTGCGTTTCGACGGCACGGCCTGGTCCACCGATAAAGATGGCATCATTCTGTGCCTGCTGGCGGCGGAAATCACCGCTGTCACCGGTAAAAACCCGCAGCAACATTATGATGAGCTGGCGGCGCGTTTTGGCGCACCAAGCTACAACCGTTTGCAGGCAGCTGCGACTTCCGCGCAGAAAGCGGCATTGTCGAAGCTTTCACCGGAAATGGTGAGCGCTGACACGCTGGCCGGTGATCCGATCACCGCACGTCTGACGGCGGCACCGGGTAACGGCGCATCAATTGGTGGTCTGAAGGTGATGACGGAGAACGGCTGGTTCGCCGCGCGTCCGTCCGGCACCGAAGATGCTTATAAAATCTACTGTGAAAGCTTCCTCGGCGCTGAGCATCGCCAGCTGATCGAGAAAGAAGCGGTAGAAATCGTGAGCGAAGTGTTGAAAAACGCTTAAGCACAGCGAAATGAAAAAAGGCGCGTTATGCGCCTTTTTTTATGGCATAAACCGATAACCAATGCCGGTTTCTGTCAGCAGATGGTTGGGTTGGGTGGGGTTGGTTTCCAGCTTCTGACGCAGATGCCCCATATAAATGCGCAGATAATGGCTATGCTCCACCGCATTTGGCCCCCAGACCTGGTTCAGCAACTGACGTTGTGTCAGCACTTTTCCGGCATTATTCAGCAGCAAACTGAGCAGACGAAATTCGGTCGGCGTCAGATGCACCTCTTCGCCAGCGCGCAGCACACGACGCGCCGCCAGATCGACCGTCACGTCACCAAAACGCAATACCGGTTCGGACTGGCTGCCCTGATGACGTCGCAACGCCACACGCACCCGTGCCAGCAGTTCACCAATGCCAAAAGGCTTGGTGAGATAGTCATCGGCACCGGCATCCAGCGCATCGATTTTATCCTGTTCGTCCGTGCGGGCGGATAACACAATTACCGGCATGCTGCTCCACTGGCGCACTTCACGGATAAAGTCATTGCCATCGCCGTCGGGCAAACCGAGGTCAAGGATCACCAAATCGGGTTTGCGCGTGGCGGCTTCAATCAGGCCGCGCTGCAACTGCTCGGCTTCCACAATCTTTAGCCCTTCGCCTTCAAGCGCCAGGCGCACGAAACGGCGGATCTCCTTTTCATCTTCAACGATCAAGATGGTGGTCACGCGAACTCCTGCGGCAGAAATGGATAACGGTTCACTGTAGCAATAAATCGCGTCGCCGTCCGTGTTGAAGTTTGTTACCCATTGGGAACCTTACATTTACATTCATGTAACTTAATTTCAGTGCGGCGATGAAATGGACAAAAAAAGATCAAAAAAGTGGTCGGATGAGTAGTAAAATTACACAACGAGGCGTAATATTTGTGTCAGATCACATTTTCTCAGACTCACCAGGAGGCAACCATGTATCAGGCATATCCGTTCTACAAAGTTGTGCTGCGCCGCGCGCTGGTGGTGTTGCTGGGGGTGCTGGCGCTCCCTGTAATGCTGTTCCGTGCCGATCGCGCACGCTTTTACAGCTATCTGCACCGTATGTGGTGCAAAACCAGCGCGAAGCCAGTTTGGCTGGCGCAATCTGAAGCGGCTGGCGGCATTTTCTGGTAACGCTGTTCCGCTGTCGTTCCGCCCGGTGTCTTCCCTGAAGCACCGGGTTTTTTTATGCCAATTTTTCACTGCGCATCCCCGCTGACGCTGTGTTCGGCATACATTTCAGCTACACTTAAAACCTCTACAAGATTTCGGAGGTTGTACAAGTATGCGCGAAAAAATTCCTGTCGGTATCAGTGCCTGCCTGCTCGGGGATAGCGTTCGCTTTGATGGCGGCCATAAGCGTTTTGCCTTTGCGACAGACGAACTCAGCCCCTTTGTCCATTTCGAGCCGGTATGCCCGGAAATGGCGATTGGTTTGCCGACGCCGCGCCCGGCGCTGCGTCTGGTAAAAGAGGACGATGCGCGCGTACATCTGTGCTTCAGTAAGGCGGGCGGCGATGAAGTCACGGATCAGATGGCGCAGTGGTCTGCACAACGGGTGAAAGGGTTACATCACCTGTGTGGCTACATCCTGTGCGCCAAATCACCCAGTTGCGGTCTGGAGCGGGTGCGGGTGTATGAACCGCAAACCAACAACAATCGTAAAGCGGGGACCGGCATTTTCACCGAATTCCTCCAGCGTGAACTGCCGTGGTTGCCACTGGAAGAGGATGGTCGTCTCAACGATGCGGATATCCGGGAAAATTTCATTGGCCGTGTTTACGCCCTGCATGAGTTCAATCAGATGTGGCGCAATGGCCTGACGCGCCATCAACTGGTGGCGTTCCATAGTCGCTACAAACTGCTGCTGCTGTCTCACTCTCAGGATGAATACCGTGAGTTGGGACGTTTTGTGGCGAAGATGGAGTCGTGGGATTCGCTGGATGATTATGCTTTTGAATATCGCAACCGGTTGATGCGTTTGCTGGCGCACAAATCGACCCGACGCAACCACACCAATGTGTTGATGCATGTGCAGGGTTATTTCCGCCGTCAGCTGACCTCGCCGCAACGCCAGGAGCTGGCCCTGCTGATTGACCGTTATCGCTGTGGGCTACAGCCGTTACTGGCCCCGATCACCATGCTGAAACACTACATGGCGGAGTTCCCGCATCCGTGGCTAACCCAGCAGCGTTATTTCGACCCTTACCCGGAAGCGCTGCGTCTGCGCTATGGCCAATAATCTCAGGAGCTTTATGACCACTCATCTTGTCTGGCTGCGCAATGATTTACGCATCAATGACAACAGCGCGCTGTATGCTGCCTGTCGCGATCCGGGCGCGCGCGTGCTGGCGCTGTTTATCGCCACGCCCGGCCAGTGGCAGCAACATCATATGGCACCGAAACAGGCGGCGTTTATTTATCAAAGCCTGTGTTTGTTGCAGGGGGCGCTGGCGGAGCGGGGCATCCCATTGCATTACCAGCAATGCGACGATTTTGCTGCCTCGCTGGAGTATCTGGCAGACTTTTGCCAGCACCACCAGGTCGATCAGCTATTTTACAACTATCAATACGAAATCAATGAACGTCAGCGCGATGCCGCTGCGGAAAAACGTCTCGATGATCAGGGCGTGATTTGCCAGGGCTTTGATGACAGCCTGTTGTTGCCGCCGGGGAGCGTGCAGACCGGCAATCACACCATGTTTAAGGTGTTTACCCCGTTCAGCAAAGCCTTTGTCCGTCGCCTGCATCAGGGGCTGCCCGAATGTCATATGGCCCCTCGCGCCCGTGGCGGTGGCCCCATCGCGGTCGAACGCGAAATTCCGCCGTTTGACTATCCGCTGGAAGATTTCGACGCCACGCTGTTTCCCGCCGGCGAAGAGGCGGCGCTGCAACAGTTGCGCCATTTCGCGCAGCAGCCGGTGGTGGCGTATGCCGCTGAACGCGACAAACCCGCAGTGGATGGCACCAGCAGACTATCGGTGTATCTGGCGACGGGCGTGTTGTCGCCACGCCAGTGCCTGCATCGTATCCTCAAACACCACCCGGACGCGCTGGATGGCGGTCACGCATTTGTCTGGCTTAACGAGTTGATCTGGCGTGAGTTTTATCGCCATTTGATGGTGGCATTTCCGGCACTATGCAAACATCAGCCGTTTGTCGCCTGGACGCGTAACGTGCGCTGGCAGAAAAATCAAAACCATCTGGTGGCCTGGCAGCAGGGGAAAACCGGTTATCCGATTGTGGATGCGGCGATGCGCCAGCTAAATACCCTGGGTTGGATGCATAACCGGCTACGGATGATTGTCGCCAGTTTTCTGGTGAAGGATTTGCTGATCGACTGGCATGACGGGGAACGCTACTTTATGCAGCAACTGATCGACGGTGATCTGGCAGCCAATAACGGAGGCTGGCAGTGGGCGGCTTCTACCGGCACTGATGCGGCTCCCTATTTTCGCATTTTTAATCCGACGACTCAGGGCGAGCGTTTCGACCCACAGGGTGAGTTTATCCGCCAGTGGTTACCGGAACTGGCGGCAGTACCGGACGCGCATATCCATCAGCCGCACGCCTGGGCGCAGAAAAATAACAAGACACTCGATTATCCTGAGCCAATCGTGGAACATAAGGACGCACGTAAAAAGACACTGGACGCCTTCGAGCGCGCGCGCAGCGCGGCCTGAGAGGTCAGGGAGCCATTATGAATCACGTTGAATTAGAACACATTGTTAACCAGCAGCTGAACAGCAGCACCTTTAGTGACTACGCCCCCAATGGGTTGCAGGTCGAAGGTCGTCCGGAGGTGAAAACCATTATTACCGGTGTCACCGCCTGCCAGGCATTGCTCGACGAAGCGGTAAAACGCAATGCCGATGCGGTGATGGTGCATCACGGTTATTTCTGGAAAAGCGAAGCGCCGGTGATTAAAGGAATGAAACGCCAGCGCCTGCGCACGCTACTGGCCAATGATATCAACCTGTATGGTTGGCATCTGCCACTTGACGCCCATCCTCATCTCGGCAATAACGCGCAGTTGGCGCGGTTGTTCAATATTGAGGTGAAGGGCGAGGTGATGCCGCTGGTGCCGTGGGGTGAGCTGGCGGAGCCGCTGAGCGGTGAGGCGCTGGCACAACGCATTGCCCAGGCGCTGGGGCGCACACCGCTCCATTGCGGTGATAATGCGCCGGAGAAAATCAAACGTATCGCCTGGTGTAGCGGCGGCGGTCAGGGCTTTATTGACAGCGCGGCGGCATTCGGCGTCGATGCGTTTATCACTGGCGAAGTGTCGGAACAAACCATTCACAGCGCCCGCGAGCAGGGACTGCACTTCTTTGCCGCCGGACACCATGCCACCGAACGTGGCGGCATCAAGGCTCTGGGGGAATGGCTGGCACAAAGCTATAGCCTCGACGTGACCTTTATCGATATCGACAATCCTGCCTGATTTTTCAGCTATTGCGCCCTAAGCTACGGCTGGGGGCGCAAATCGGTTGACACACCTCTGACACTTTCGCATAACTGGTTGCCTTTAAAGCATAAGCGACACGCGTACAGCGGGGAGCAACATCAGTTGGCTGCCCGGAAGAAAGTGAATCAGGAGGTGGGTTTTGCAACGAGCACGTTGTTATCTGCTGGGGGAACGCGCGGTAGTGCTGGAACTGGAACCACCGGTTTCCTTAGCCAGCCAGCAACGCATTTGGGGATTGTGCCAGCGGCTACAGGGTAATGAAAAGGTGTCGGAAGTGATTCCCGGCATGAACAATCTGACGCTGCTGCTGCGCGATCCACAGCGCAATGCATTGGATGCTATCGAGAATCTGCAACGCTGGTGGGAAGAGAGTGAAGCGCAGCGACCGGAATCGCGTCTGGTGGAGATCCCGGTGGTTTATGGCGGTGAGGCCGGGCCGGATTTATCGGTGGTCGCCGAGCATGCCGGAATGACACCACGCCAGGTGGTGGAGCTACACAGCAGCACCGACTATGTGGTTTATTTTATTGGCTTTCAGCCAGGATTCCCCTATCTGGGCGGCCTCGATAGCCGTTTACATACGCCGCGTCGCGCCGAGCCACGCGTGATCGTGCCTGCCGGTTCAGTCGGCATCGGCGGCAGCCAAACCGGCGTTTACCCGCTGGCAACCCCAGGTGGCTGGCAATTGCTGGGACAAACCGCCATCAGCCTGTTTGATCCCCAACAGCAACCGCCAACGCTGTTGCGTCCCGGCGACAGCGTGCGCTTCGTGCCGCAAAAGGAGGGCGTATGCTAAAGATTCTTCGTGCCGGATTGATGACCTCATTGCAGGATCAGGGCCGTAACGGCTGGCGGCAGTTTGGCATCAGCGTCAGTGGCGCACTTGATCAACCGGCCATGCGCACCGCCAACATGTTGGTGGGTAACGATGAAGGCAGCGCGGTACTGGAGATTGTGCTGGGGCAGTTTAAAGCGCAGTTTCAGCGTGACGGTTGGTTCGCTCTGACGGGAGCAGGCTGCAATGCTAACCTGGACGGTAAAGCTGTCTGGACCGGCTGGCGTCTGCCGGTGAAGAAAGGGCAGGTCCTCAGTTTGTCGATGCCAGTGCACGGCATGCGCAGTTACCTGGCGATTAACGGCGGTTTTGCCGTGCCAGAGATGCTGGACTCCGCCAGTACCGATCTGAAAGCCGGATTTGGTGGTTTTGCCGGACGTAAGTTGCAGGATGGTGATCTGTTGCCGCTCGGCAAGGCGACTCGTGACTTCAGCAAGAAAGCCGGGGTGCGGCAGTTGCTGTGGGGCAATCGTATCCGCGCGCTGCCCGGACCGGAATACAACGAATTCACCCGTGAAGCGCAGGAAGCGTTCTGGCGCAGCGCGTGGAAACTGAGTCCGCAAAGTAACCGCATGGGCTATCGCTTGCAGGGGCGCACGCTGCATCGCAAAGCCACGCGCGATTTGTTGTCACACGGTCTGGTACCGGGCGTGGTGCAGGTGCCGCCAAACGGACAGCCGATTGTGTTGATGGCCGATGCGCAGACTACCGGGGGATATCCGCGAATTGCCTGCATTATCGAAGCCGATCTCTATCATTTAGCCCAGATTCGCCTGGGGGAACCGATTCATTTCACCCATTGCACGCTGGAAGAAGCGATGCAGGCGAAGCAGCAGCAACAGCGTGTATTTGATCAGATGAACTGGGGGCTATCACATGAAAATTGATCTCAACGCCGATCTCGGCGAAGGGAGCGGCAGCGATCAGGAATTGTTGCAACTGGTCAGTTCCGCCAACATCGCCTGCGGTTTCCATGCAGGGGATGCGGCAACCATGCTGCAATCGGTGCGCTGGGCGCAGGCGGCTGGGGTGGCGATTGGTGCACATCCCAGCTTTCCCGACCGGGAAAATTTTGGCCGCACCGCCATGCAGCTGCCGCCGGATATCGTCTATGCGCAGATGATTTACCAGATTGGCGCACTGAAAAGTCTGGCGGAAAGCGAGGGCGCGCGACTGGTGCACGTCAAACCGCATGGCATGTTATACAACCAGGCGGCAGCCGATCCACAACTGGCGGATACCATTGCTCGTGCCGTCAAGGCGGTTGATGCCGGTTTAATCCTGGTGGGGCTGGCGGGCAGTGAGTCGATTCAGGCAGCGGCCCATCATGGGCTGAAAACGCGCGAAGAAGTGTTTGCCGATCGCGGCTATCTGTCCAGTGGCGCGCTGGTGCCGCGCGGTCAGCCGGGTGCGTTGATTGAAGATACTGCGCAGTCAATTGCCCACACGCTGACGATGGTGCAACAGCGTAAAGTACAAAGCATCTCTGGCGACTGGGTGGCGGTGAATGCGCAAACCGTGTGTCTGCATGGCGATGGGGCTCATGCGCTGCAATTTGCTCACGCGTTGCGTGCGGCGTTTGCGGCCCAGCACGTTACTGTGACCAGCGTATAAGTTTCGAACAATTACCCGGCTACACATTCCGTCGCGGCGCGATTTATCGCGCTGTTTTCAGGCATTTCATGGCCTGCCAAAACCCGCACGATAAACTGTGCCGCGACGACCTGGTGCAAGCAAGCCGGGCTTTTTATTTCTGATAAGGGGAGAAAACATGGAAAGCGTGGTGAATCTCTGGCCGTTGCTGGGGATTGGTACTATCGTGCTCGGTTTTGTGCTGCGGTTTAATCCGGTGCTGGTGGTGATTGTGGCGGGTTTTGTTACCGGGTTATCGGCCCATATGTCGCTGGCCGATATTCTGGAAAAACTGGGCTCCGGGTTCCTGAACACCCGTAACCTGCCGTTGATTCTGCTGTTGCCGCTGGCGGTGATCGGCCTGCTGGAACGACATGGCCTGAAAGAAAGAGCGCAAACCTGGATCGCCCAGATCAAAACCGCTACGGCGGGACGTCTGCTGATTGTCTATTTATTTGTGCGAGAAATTACCGCAGCGCTGGGGCTGACCAGCCTCGGCGGCCATCCGCAAATGGTGCGCCCGCTGCTGGCGCCGATGGCGGAAGGGGCGACAGAAAACCGCTATGGTGAAGTGTCGCCGGAGGTCCGTCATCGTCTGCGCGCCATGTCGGCCGCCACGGATAACGTCGGACTGTTTTTTGGTGAGGATATTTTCGTTGCCTTCGGTGCCATCATCTTTATGCACAACTTTATGCAGGAGTCGGCTGGCATTCAGACCGAACCGCTGCATATCGCGGTATGGGGCATTCCCACCGCGATTTGTGCCTTCCTGATCCACTCCGCCCGTTTGATCCGTCTTGACCGCCAGTTGGCGCGTGAGCTGGGCGCACTGAATCAACAGGCGTTACAAGCCAAAGGAGCGGAATGATGTTCCAGCAACAATATCTGATGTGGCTGGCAGGCATCATTCTGCTGATTGTCGCCGTATTTTCCTGGCGGGATCGTGCCAATCCTCGGCGTCTGACTACCGGGTTGTTTTGGGCGCTATACGGGATGATCTTCCTGATTAGTGATGGGGTTTATCAATGGATGACGCCACGAACCCTGCATATCGCCGTAGGTGTTGCCGTGGTGGTGATGGCGTTGATTGCCGGTTTTGGCGGCGTGCGCCTGGGCCGGTATCACCAACGCAGCGATGAAGAGAAGCAGGCCAGCGCCAAACGTCTGGGTAACCAGCTGTTTATCCCGGCGCTGGCGATCCCGGTGGTGACGGTGGTTGGCGTGCTGGCGTTTAACAATCTGCCTGGTCTGCAACAGGCGGTGTTTGGCGCAGGGAACCATTCCACCCTGATTACGCTGTTCTCAATGATGATGGGTTGTCTGATTGGCTGGCTGGTGGCACTGAAAATGACCCGTGAAAAGCCGATGCAGTCGATGCAGGAAACGCGACGTTTGCTGGATGCCGTTGGCTGGGCGTTTATCCTGCCGCAAATCCTTGCCACGCTGGGCCTGCTGTTCACCAGCGCCGGGGTGGGTAACGCGATTTCACACCTGACCGAGCAGTATCTGGCTGTCGATAACCGTTTTATCGCGGTAGCCGTGTATGCCATTGGTATGGCGCTGTTGACCATGGTGATGGGTAATGCCTTCGCTGCGTTCCCGATTGTCACCGCCGGTATCGGCATCCCGATTCTGGTGCTGCAACACCACGGTAACCCGGCAGTGATGGCGGCGATTGGCATGTTCTCGGGCTATTGCGGCACCTTGATGACCCCGATGGCGGCGAACTTCAATATTGTTCCGGCTCGCCTGCTGGAGCTACCGGATCGCAATGCGGTAATCAAAGCTCAGGTCCCGACCGGTTTAATGTTGTTGGTGGTCAATATTTTCCTGCTGTGGTTCATGATGTTTTTGTGAGGAAAGAATGAAAACGGTATTAATGACCGCGTTTGAGCCTTTTGAAGGCGAAAGCATCAATCCCTCCTGGGAAGCGGTACGATCTTTTGATGGAAAGGTGATTGACGGCGCACGCGTGGTGGCACGTCAGTTACCGGTGGCGTACAGTCGTTGCGGTGCCGTGCTGACGCAGGCGCTGGAAGCGTTGCAACCCGATCGCATTCTATGTATCGGTCAGGCGGGGGGACGCAGCGACATCAGCGTGGAGCGGGTGGCGATCAACATTGATGATGCACGTATCCCTGATAATGAGGGGCAGCAGCCGATTGATCAGCCGGTGGTGGTGGACGGGCCGGCGGCTTATTTTTCGACGCTGCCGATCAAGGCGATAGTTGCGGCAACGCGCGAGGCGGGGATACCGGCCTCGGTATCGCAAACTGCCGGGACCTTTACCTGTAATCATGTGATGTATCGCTTGCTGCACTGGCTGGCGATGCATCAGAGCAGCGCGCGCGGTGGTTTTATTCATATCCCATATCTGCCGGAGCAAGCGGTGAAGCATCCCGGTGCGCCGAGCATGGCAGCGGCCAGTGTCATTCAGGCGCTGGAGATGGCGATCCGCGTGACGCTGAAGGTGGATAAAGATTTGCATGTCGCGGGGGGCGCGACCCATTAACAGGAGTCGTCATGCCTGAAGGACCGGAGATCCGCCGTGCGGCGGATCAGCTGGCGGCGGCGATGACGGGCAAACCGCTCACTGATGTGTGGTTTGCCTTTCCGCAGCTGAAAACTTACGAACCGGCGCTACTGGGTGCAACCGTTACGGCAATTGAAACCCGGGGCAAGGCGCTACTGACTCATTTCTCCAATGGTCTGACCCTCTACAGCCATAACCAGCTGTATGGCGTCTGGCGTGTGGTGCCGACCGGTACCCAACCGCAGACCGCTCGGCAGTTGCGGGTACGGCTGGCTAATGCTGACCAAACCATCCTGCTATATAGCGCGTCCGATATTGAGCTGCTCAATGCGGAGACGCTGGCCGCTCATCCTTTTTTACAACGCGTAGGACCGGATGTGCTGGATGCCAGCCTGACGGTGGACGCGGTGCAGGAGCGCTTGTTGTCGCCACGCTTTCGGCGGCGGCAATTCAGTGGCTTGCTGCTCGATCAGGCGTTTCTCGCTGGCCTGGGGAACTACCTGCGCGTGGAGATTTTATGGCATGCGCAGTTGCTGGCGCAGCATCGTGCTCAGGATCTGAATGCGTTGCAGCTCAGGGCGCTGAGTGAAGCGCTACTGGCGGTGCCGCGCCACTCTTATCAGATGCGTGGCAGCATGAAGAAATACCATGAAGAGGCGGCTTTCCGTTTTGAGGTGTTTCATCGGCAGGGGAAAAAGTGTCGACGTTGTGGGACGGTAATCGAGAAGGGCGTGCTGTCATCCCGCCCGTTTTATTGGTGTCCGGGGTGTCAGAACTAATGACAGCAGGCCTGATGCGCGATAAATCGCGCCGCTACGTCAGGTGTTCCAATTGTAGCGGCACGATTTATCGCGCGGTTTGATGCAGCGGGCGGGATAACCCGCCCTTAACCTTATTTCTTCAGTGCCGACGTGAAAGGACGCTCGGTATAACCGGTATACAGCTGACGTGGACGGGCAATCTTCATGCCTTCGTCGTGCATCTCTTTCCAGTGTGCAATCCAGCCCACGGTACGCGCCATCGCGAAGATCACGGTAAACATGGAGGACGGGATGCCCATCGCTTTCAGAATAATGCCAGAGTAGAAATCGACGTTTGGATAGAGTTTACGCTCAATGAAGTACGGGTCGTTCAGCGCGATATGTTCCAGCTCCATCGCCACTTCCAGCAGGTCATCTTTCATACCCAGCTCATTCAGCACTTCGTGGCAGGTTTCACGCATGACGGTAGCGCGCGGGTCGTAGTTTTTATACACACGGTGGCCGAAGCCCATCAGACGGAACGAATCGTTCTTGTCTTTAGCACGACGGACGAATTCCGGGATGTGATCCACGGTGCTGATCTCTTCCAGCATACGCAGCGTAGCTTCGTTCGCACCACCGTGTGCCGGTCCCCACAGGGACGCGATACCCGCCGCGATACAGGCAAACGGGTTAGCACCGGAAGAACCAGCGGTACGTACGGTGGAGGTGGAGGCGTTTTGTTCGTGGTCAGCGTGCAGAATCAGAATACGGTCCATGGCGCGTTCCAGTACCGGGTTTACCTTGTACTCTTCGCACGGGGTGGCAAACATCATATGCAGGAAGTTACCCGCATAGGAGAGGTCGTTGCGCGGATAAACGAACGGCTGACCAATGGAGTATTTGTAGCACATCGCCGCCATGGTTGGCATTTTGGACAACAGACGGAACGCGGCGATTTCACGGTGACGTTCAATATTGACGTCCAGCGAGTCGTGATAAAACGCGGCCAGCGCACCCGTTACACCACACATGACCGCCATCGGATGTGAGTCACGGCGGAAGCCGTGGAACAGACGGGTGATTTGCTCGTGGATCATGGTGTGGCGGGTAACGGTAACGCGGAATTCTTCAAACTGCTCCTGGGTTGGCGCTTCGCCGTTCAGCAGGATATAACAGACTTCCAGGTAGTTTGAGTGCGTTGCCAGTTGATCAATCGGAAAACCGCGATGTAACAAAATACCTTCATCACCATCAATAAAGGTGATTTTAGATTCGCATGACGCTGTAGAGGTGAAACCGGGGTCGAAGGTAAACAGGCCTTTATTGCCGAGAGCGCGGACATCAACGACATCCTGTCCCAGCGTGCCATGCATCACGTCCAGTTCAACTGCCGTATTGTCTTGTAGGGTTAGCGTCACTTTTTTATCTGTCATTTTTCGTCTCCATAGCGCCTTGGTAGGTAAGGATCTTAGACACCAATACAGCTTTCATGTTTCATAAAAACCACAATCTTCACAGTATCACTCTGCGGTCACGTTTGTCGTGCAAGGTAGAGTACAGAGTGAACGTTACGTTTGGGGCAGTGGCGTCCGGGCATGACATGCTGCAAATCGCGGATGTTAAAGATCCTGTCACGACATAACTTCTTGGTAACCAATAACCTGATGCTTTGTAATGCTCTGAGTGGCAATGTTACATAACTTCAGCTTAGGGGAAAGTGTATCCCCATAACTTTTGTGCATCATAGGGCTTTAATGCGTTTGTTTGTAACCGAATTGTTGAACTTTTGTCAAATCAGATAATTAAAAATGTATGAAATGTGAAATCCGTGAGGGGGATCACTGTTCAGCTTAAATGTGACCAAAGAGATTGTAGGGGAATTGTAATCAGAATGTGATCCTCCTATACTGCCGCCAGGTCTCCGGAACACCCTGACACCAGGAGCCACCCAGCGTTTTCCCCGCGTCACTGAACACTGGATGTTGCTTCTTTGGTGACGGTTGCACTCTGAACACGTCCTGTGTCTCTGGTGCAACCCAGGACCGGAGGAAGCAAAATAAAAAAGAGCTGTGTGGGCAAAACCGTGAAAAAACAAAGACCTGTTAACTTGGATCTCTCGACGATCCGGTTTCCCGTTACTGCAATATCGTCCATTCTCCACCGCGTCTCCGGCGTGATCACCTTTGTCGCTCTCGGAATTCTGCTCTGGTTACTGGGTCTCTCTCTCTCTTCTCCTGAAGGTTTCCTGCAAGCCGCATCCATCATGGATAGCTTCTTCGTCAAATTCATCATGTGGGGCATTCTGACTGCGCTGGCTTACCATGTCGTGGGCGGTATTCGTCATATGTTGGCTGATTTTGGCTTTATGGAAGAAACCTTGCAGGTGGGCACCCGTTCCGCTCAGGCGGCTTTTGGTATCACTGTCGTGCTTTCAATTTTGGCTGGAGTCCTCGTATGGTAAGCAATGCTTCTGCATTAGGACGCAACGGTGTTCATGACTGGCTGTTGCTGCGTGCTGCTGCAATCTTAATTACGCTCTACATTCTCTACATTCTCGGTTTTGTGGTGATGACAGGCACGCTGACGTATGACGTCTGGCGCGGCTTCTTCGCTTCCTCCTTTACCAAAGTGTTCACGTTGCTGACGCTGTTCTCGATTCTGGTCCACGGTTGGATTGGGATGTGGCAGGTGCTGACTGACTACGTGAAACCGGTGTCGACCCGTCTGGTGTTGCAGCTGGTGGTTGTGGTGGCGCTGTTGTCCTATGCAATTTATGGAACCGTTGTAGTGTGGGGTGTGTAAATGAGTTTGCCAGTCAGAGAATTTGATGCCGTGGTGATCGGCGCGGGTGGCGCAGGTATGCGCGCCGCTCTGCAAATCTCCCAATCGGGCCTGAGTTGCGCCCTGTTATCCAAAGTGTTCCCAACCCGTTCCCATACCGTATCGGCGCAAGGCGGTATCACCGTAGCGCTGGGTAACTCCCATGAAGATAACTGGGAATGGCATATGTATGACACCGTCAAAGGTTCCGACTATATCGGTGACCAGGACGCGATTGAATATATGTGTAAAACCGGCCCGGAAGCGATTCTGGAGCTGGAGCATATGGGTCTGCCATTCTCCCGTCTTGATGACGGCCGCGTCTATCAGCGTCCGTTTGGTGGTCAGTCAAAAAACTTCGGTGGTGAGCAGGCAGCGCGTACCGCTGCGGCCGCTGACCGTACTGGCCACGCCCTGCTGCATACCCTGTATCAGCAGAACCTGAAAAACAAAACCACCATCTTCTCCGAATGGTATGCGCTGGACCTGGTGAAAAATGAAGACGGTGCGATTGTCGGTTGTACCGCTATCTGCATCGAAACCGGTGAAACCGTCTACTTCAAAGCCAAAGCTACCATCCTGGCAACTGGCGGTGCGGGACGTATTTATCAGTCCACCACCAACGCCCATATCAACACCGGCGACGGCGTTGGCATGGCGCTGCGCGCTGGCGTGCCGATGCAGGATATGGAGATGTGGCAGTTCCACCCAACCGGCATTGCCGGAGCCGGTGTTCTGGTAACCGAAGGTTGTCGTGGTGAAGGCGGTTATCTGCTGAACAAACACGGCGAACGCTTTATGGAACGCTATGCGCCAAACGCCAAAGACCTGGCGGGGCGTGACGTGGTCGCTCGTTCCATGATGGTGGAGATCCGTGAAGGTCGTGGTTGTGACGGCCCGTGGGGTCCGCATATCAAACTGAAACTCGACCATCTGGGTGCAGAAGTGCTGGAATCACGTCTGCCGGGCATTCTCGAGCTGTCGCGTACCTTTGCTCACGTCGATCCGATTAAAGAACCGATTCCGGTCATTCCAACCTGTCACTACATGATGGGTGGCGTGCCGACCAAAGTCACCGGCCAGGCGCTGCGCGTCAATGAGCAGGGTGAAGATGAAGTGATTCCAGGCCTGTTCGCGGTGGGTGAAATCGCCTGCGTATCGGTACACGGTGCTAACCGTCTTGGCGGTAACTCCCTGCTTGACCTGGTGGTGTTTGGCCGTGCAGCGGGTCTGCATCTGGCGGAATGTATCGAAGAGCAGGGTGAACTGCGCGATGCCAGCCAGGAAGAGATCGACGCGGCAATGGCGCGTTTCAACCGCTGGGAAAACAACACTACTGGCGAAGACCCGGTTGAGATTCGCAAAGCACTGCAACGCTGCATGCAGAACAACTTCTCGGTGTTCCGTGAAGGTGAAGCGATGGCGCAGGGGCTGGAAGAGTTAAAAGTGATCCGTGAGCGTCTGAAATCCGCGCGTCTGGATGACCGTTCACCGGACTTCAATACTCAGCGTATCGAGTGTCTTGAACTGGATAACCTGCTGGAAACCGCGTATGCCACGGCAGTGGCGGCGAACTTCCGTACCGAAAGCCGTGGTGCGCATAGCCGCTTCGACTACCCGGATCGCGATGATGAAAACTGGCTGTGCCACAGCCTCTATGTTCCGCAAACGGAAAGCATGACGCGCCGTGAGGTGAACATGCAACCGAAACTGCGTGCGGCCTTCCCGCCGAAAGCGCGTACTTACTAATTGCGGAGATCATCATGAGACTCGAATTTTCAATCTATCGTTACAACCCGGAAGTGGATGACGCGCCGCGTATGCAGGAGTACAGCCTGGAAGCGGAAGACGGTCGCGATATGATGCTGCTGGATGCGCTGATCAAGCTGAAAGAGAAAGATCCGACGCTGGCGTTTCGTCGCTCCTGTCGTGAAGGCGTGTGCGGGTCCGATGGCCTGAACATGAACGGCAAAAACGGTCTGGCGTGCATCACCCCGGTCTCTGCGCTGGGTAATGGTTCGAAGAAAATTGTTATCCGTCCATTGCCTGGTTTGCCGGTGATCCGCGATCTGGTTGTGGATATGGGGCAATTCTACGCACAATATGAGAAGATTAAGCCTTACCTGTTGAATAACGGGGAAAATCCACCGGCACGCGAGCATTTACAAAGCCCGGCTGAGCGTGAGCATCTGGATGGCCTGTACGAGTGTATCCTCTGCGCCTGCTGCTCAACCTCATGCCCGTCGTTCTGGTGGAACCCGGATAAATTCATCGGTCCGGCCGGTCTGCTGGCGGCTTACCGTTTCCTGATTGACAGCCGCGATACGGAAACCGATGCGCGTCTGGATAATCTGAACGATGCTTTCAGTGTATTCCGCTGTCACAGCATCATGAACTGTGTGAGCGTGTGCCCGAAAGGACTAAACCCGACGCGCGCCATCGGCCATATTAAGTCGATGCTGCTGCAACGCGGGGCGTAATCACCACCATTGTCCGGGAACCTCAGGTTCCCGGCAGTTTACGGAAGCCTCTATAAGCGCGGTCAACACCACGCTTATAAAGGTTCCCTTACGAGTCGGGCGCCGATAGCGCAAGGGCTCGTATCGCTGAACTCACTACGGCAAGCCGCGAAAGCGGCAACAATGAAACCTCAAAAAAAGCATACTAATGCTTAAGGGATCACAATGCAGAACAGCGCGATGAAGCCCTGGCTGGACTCCTCCTGGCTGGCCGGCGCGAACCAATCTTACATAGAGCAACTCTATGAGGATTTCCTGACCGATCCTGACTCTGTTGATGCAGTGTGGCGCGACATGTTCCAACAGCTGCCTGGCACTGGCGTGAAACCTGAGCAGTTTCACTCCACCACGCGTGATTACTTCCGCCGCCTGGCGAAAGATGCTGCGCGTTACACTTCCACAGTCACTGATCCGGCCACCAACTCCAAACAGGTTAAGGTGTTGCAGCTGATCAACGCCTTCCGCTTTCGCGGACACCAGCACGCTAACCTTGATCCACTCGGCTTGTGGAAGCAGGACGCTGTACCGGATCTCGACCCGGTTTATCACGACCTGACCGACGCCGATTTTCAGGAAAGCTTTAACGTAGGCTCATTTGCTATCGGCAAAGAGACCATGAAGCTGGCCGATCTCTATGAGGCGCTGAAGCAAACCTACTGCGGCTCCATTGGTGCCGAGTATATGCATATCACCAACACCGACGAAAAACGCTGGATTCAACAGCGTATCGAATCGGTGGTGGGGCACGCGACGTTCAGCACGGATGAGAAAAAAGGTTTCCTGAAAGAACTGACAGCGGCAGAAGGCCTGGAAAAATATCTGGGCGCTAAATTCCCGGGCGCAAAACGCTTCTCGCTGGAAGGCGGCGACGCGCTGATTCCAATGCTGCGTGAGATGATCCGTCATGCCGGTAAGAGTGGCACGCGTGAAGTGGTGCTGGGTATGGCACACCGTGGTCGTCTTAACGTCTTGATCAACGTGCTGGGTAAAAAGCCCCAGGATCTGTTCGACGAGTTCTCCGGTAAGCATAAAGAACATCTCGGCACCGGTGACGTGAAGTACCACATGGGCTTCTCGTCAGACGTGGAAACCGAAGGCGGCCTGGTGCATCTGGCGCTGGCGTTTAACCCGTCGCACCTCGAAATCGTTAGCCCGGTGGTGATGGGTTCGGTGCGTGCGCGTCTGGATCGTCTGGCAGAACCAAGCAGCAATAAAGTGCTGCCAATCACCATTCATGGTGATGCAGCGGTAACCGGCCAGGGCGTGGTGCAGGAAACCCTGAACATGTCGCAGGCGCGTGGTTACGAAGTGGGCGGTACCGTTCGCATCGTGATCAACAACCAGGTGGGCTTCACCACCTCTAACCCGCTGGACGCGCGTTCTACGCCGTACTGTACCGATATCGGTAAAATGGTGCAGGCACCGATTTTCCACGTTAACGCGGATGATCCGGAAGCCGTTGCCTTTGTTACCCGACTGGCGCTCGACTATCGCAACACCTTTAAACGTGATGTGTTTATCGATCTGGTGTGCTACCGCCGTCATGGCCATAACGAAGCCGATGAGCCAAGTGCAACCCAGCCGCTGATGTACCAGAAAATCAAAAAGCATCCGACACCGCGTAAAATCTATGCCGATCGTCTGGAAGCGGATGGTATTGCCAAACTGGAAGATGCCACCGAGATGGTCAACCTGTACCGCGACGCACTGGATGCCGGTGAATGCGTGGTGCCGGAATGGCGTCCGATGAGTCTGCATTCTTTCACCTGGTCACCGTATCTCAACCACGACTGGGATGAGAGCTACCCGGCAACTGTGGAGATGAAACGTTTGCAGGAACTGGCGCGTCGTATCAGCCAGGTGCCGGAAGCGGTTGAAGTTCAGGGGCGTGTCGCCAAGATTTACAACGATCGTAAAGAGATGGCCGAAGGCAACAAAGCCTTTGACTGGGGCGGCGCGGAGAACCTCGCTTACGCTACGCTGGTGGATGAAGGCATCCCGGTCCGTCTGTCTGGTGAAGACTCCGGTCGTGGCACCTTCTTCCATCGTCATGCGGTAGTGCACAACCAGGCGAACGGTTCAACCTACACGCCGCTGCACCATATCCATCATGGTCAGGGCCAGTTCAAAGTTTGGGACTCCGTCCTGTCTGAAGAAGCGGTGCTGGCGTTTGAATACGGTTATGCCACCGCAGAGCCGCGCGTGCTGACCATCTGGGAAGCGCAGTTCGGTGACTTTGCCAACGGTGCTCAGGTGGTAATCGACCAGTTCATCAGTTCCGGCGAGCAGAAGTGGGGCCGTATGTGTGGCCTGGTGATGCTGCTCCCGCATGGCTACGAAGGACAAGGCCCGGAGCACTCCTCCGCCCGTCTGGAACGCTATCTGCAACTCTGTGCTGAGCAGAACATGCAGGTGTGTGTACCGTCTACGCCAGCGCAGGTTTACCATATGCTGCGTCGTCAGGCGTTACGCGGTATGCGTCGTCCGTTGATCGTGATGTCGCCGAAGTCGTTGCTGCGTCATCCGCTGGCGATTTCCACACTCGACGAACTGGCGAACGGCAGCTTCCAGCCGGCTATCGGCGAAATCGACGCCCTTGATGCGAAACAGGTAAAACGCGTAGTGATGTGTTCTGGTAAGGTCTATTACGACCTGCTGGAGCAACGTCGTAAGAACGAGAAAAACGACGTCGCGATTATTCGTATCGAGCAGTTATACCCGTTCCCGCATAAAGCGGTACAGGAAGCATTAAAAGCTTATGCCCATGTGCAGGATTTTGTCTGGTGTCAGGAAGAACCCCTGAATCAGGGTGCATGGTATTGCAGTCAGCATCATTTCCGCGAAGTGATTCCGTTTGGTGCGTCACTGCGTTATGCAGGCCGTCCGGCTTCGGCTTCACCGGCCGTGGGCTACATGTCTGTACATCAAAAACAGCAGCAAGACCTGGTTAACGACGCGCTGAACCTTGGTTAATAAAAAGGAAAGATAATGAGTAGTGTAGATATTCTCGTTCCCGATTTGCCTGAATCCGTAGCGGATGCAACGGTAGCCACCTGGCATAAAAAACCCGGCGACGCGGTCAGTCGCGATGAAGTGATTGTCGAAATCGAAACCGACAAAGTGGTACTGGAAGTACCGGCTGCTGCCGACGGTGTTCTGGATGCGGTGCTTGAAGATGAAGGCGCAACCGTGACCTCACGTCAGATCCTGGGCCGTCTGAAGGAAGGCAACAGCAGCGGGAAAGAGACTACCGCGAAAGTGGAGAGCAAGGAGTCAACGCCAGCACAGCGTCAGACTGCTTCTCTGGAAGAAGAGAGCAATGACGCGCTCAGCCCGGCGATTCGCCGTCTGATCGCGGAGCACGACCTTGACGCCAGCCAGATCAAAGGCAGCGGCGTGGGCGGTCGTATCACCCGTGAAGATGTAGAAAAACATCTGGCGAAGAAACCGGAAGCTAAAGCCGCACCGGCTGCGCAGCCTGCTGCCGCTGCTGCGCCGACGGCGATTGCGAACCGCAGCGAGAAGCGTGTACCGATGACGCGTCTGCGTAAGCGCGTGGCTGAGCGTCTGCTGGAAGCGAAAAACAGCACCGCGATGCTGACGACCTTCAACGAAGTGAACATGAAGCCGATCATGGATCTGCGTAAGCAGTACGGCGATGCCTTCGAGAAGCGTCACGGCGTGCGTCTGGGCTTTATGTCTTTCTACATCAAAGCCGTGGTTGAAGCGCTGAAACGCTTCCCGGAAGTGAACGCGTCTATCGATGGCGAAGACGTGGTGTATCACAACTATTTCGACGTCAGCATCGCGGTATCAACCCCGCGTGGTCTGGTGACGCCAGTGCTGAAAGATGTTGATGCGCTGAGCATGGCTGACATCGAGAAGAAAATTAAAGAGCTGGCGGTAAAAGGCCGTGACGGCAAGCTGACCGTTGAAGAACTGACCGGCGGTAACTTCACCATCACCAACGGTGGGGTGTTCGGTTCGCTGATGTCCACGCCGATCATCAACCCACCGCAGAGTGCGATCCTGGGTATGCACGCTATCAAAGATCGTCCGATGGCAGTGAATGGTCAGGTTGTGGTGCTGCCAATGATGTATCTGGCGCTCTCCTATGATCACCGTCTGATCGATGGCCGCGAGTCTGTCGGCTATCTGGTGGCCGTGAAAGAGATGCTGGAAGATCCGGCGCGTCTGCTGCTGGACGTCTAATTTTCACCGGGCGCGTTCTTAAGGGCGCGCCCAACACTCATTAGTCTTTTCAGACCTGAATGGATAGAACATCATGAACTTACACGAATACCAGGCGAAACAGCTGTTTGCACGGTATGGTATGCCGGCACCGACTGGCTACGCCTGTACTACGCCACGCGAAGCAGAAGAAGCCGCCTCTAAAATTGGCGCAGGCCCGTGGGTAGTGAAATGTCAGGTTCATGCCGGTGGCCGCGGTAAAGCGGGCGGTGTGAAAGTGGTCAAGAGCAAAGAAGAGATCCGCGCCTTTGCAGAACACTGGCTGGGCAAACGTCTGGTGACCTATCAAACTGACGCCGAAGGCCAGCCGGTAAACCAGATTCTGGTTGAAGCCGCGACTGACATCGATCAGGAGCTGTACCTGGGTGCGGTCGTTGACCGTGCCAGCCGTCGCGTGGTCTTTATGGCCTCGACCGAAGGTGGTGTTGAGATCGAGAAAGTGGCGGAAGAGACCCCGCACCTGATCCACAAAATGGCACTCGATCCGTTGGCCGGTCCTCAGCCGTATCAGGGCCGCGAGCTGGCGTTCAAACTGGGCCTGACCGGTAAGCAAGTCAGCCAGTTCACCAAAATCTTTATGGGTCTGGCGACCATGTTCCTAGAGCGCGATCTGGCGCTGGTAGAGATCAACCCGCTGGTCGTTACCAAGCAGGGTGACCTGGTGTGCCTCGATGGCAAACTGGGTGCCGATGGCAACGCCCTGTTCCGTCAGCCGGAACTGCGTGAAATGCGTGACCCGAGCCAGGAAGATCCGCGTGAAGCTCATGCAACGCAGTGGGAACTGAACTACGTCGCGCTGGAAGGCAACATTGGCTGTATGGTCAACGGTGCCGGTCTGGCGATGGGTACCATGGACATCGTGAAACACCACGGTGGTCAGCCTGCAAACTTCCTTGATGTCGGCGGCGGCGCAACCAAAGAGCGCGTAACCGAAGCCTTCAAAATCATCCTGTCTGACGATGCGGTTAAAGCCGTATTCGTTAACATCTTCGGCGGCATCGTGCGTTGTGACCTGATCGCAGACGGCATCATCGGTGCAGTGGCAGAAGTGGGTGTCAACGTACCGGTGGTGGTACGTCTGGAAGGTAACAACGCCGAGCTGGGCGCTAAGAAACTGGCGGACAGCGGTCTGAACATCATTGCAGCAACCAGCCTGACAGACGCGGCACAGCGTGTTGTTGCTGCTGCGGAGGGTAAATAATGTCCATTTTGATCGACAAAAACACCAAAGTCATTTGCCAGGGTTTCACCGGTGGCCAGGGGACTTTCCACTCTGAGCAGGCGCTGGCCTATGGTACGCAGCTGGTTGGCGGTGTGACGCCGGGCAAAGGCGGCACCACCCATCTCGGTCTGCCGGTGTTTAACACCGTGCGCGAAGCGGTAGAAGCAACAGGCGCAACCGCCACCGTGATCTACGTTCCGGCTCCGTTCTGCAAAGACGGTATCCTGGAAGCGATCGATGCCGGTATCAAACTGATCATCACCATCACCGAAGGTATCCCGACGCTGGATATGCTGACCGTGAAAGTGAAGCTGGATGAAGCTGGTGTGCGCATGATCGGCCCGAACTGTCCGGGTGTGATCACCCCAGGCGAATGTAAAATCGGCATCATGCCGGGTCACATTCACCTGCCGGGCCGCGTAGGTATCGTGTCACGTTCTGGCACCCTGACCTATGAAGCGGTTAAGCAGACCACCGATATCGGTTATGGTCAGTCTACTTGTGTCGGCATCGGTGGTGACCCGATCCCGGGTTCTAACTTCATCGACATCCTGAAAATGTTCCAGGAAGACCCGCAGACCGAAGCGATCGTGATGATCGGTGAGATCGGCGGTAGTGCTGAAGAAGAAGCTGCTGCCTACATCAAAGAACACGTCACCAAGCCGGTTGTTGGTTACATCGCCGGTGTGACTGCGCCGAAAGGTAAACGTATGGGCCACGCCGGTGCAATCATTGCCGGTGGTAAAGGTACGGCGGATGAGAAATTCGCTGCACTGGAAGCGGCTGGCGTGAAAACCGTGCGCAGCCTGGCTGACATCGGTGACGCGGTGAAAGCGGTACTGCCTGCTAAATAAGTTTACGTTTTTGATCTAAGCCACCTGCGGGTGGCTTTTTTTATGTCCGTAGCCACTGAAAAAGTGGGGAAAAATCCTGCGCAGTGAAAATTGCCGTCTATGCTTACTTTGTCAGAAAGGTAAAGAAGGGCAAATTCGAAGGCGTTCTGTTTGAAAGTTAGGAAAGTCTTACCCGCCGCTTCGTTAAATTTTTATGGCAAAGGTAATTATTTTCTTAATTGCGTCATCGTCTCATGACAACTAATTAACAACCTGCCTAACAATACATATCTGGAAATTTTGTACGTTATCTCAGATCAATAAATGCTGAGATATAACAAACTTTACCGCTGGCAAAGCGCAGCGCAAACGGTATAAATTGCGCTACATCAATTCAATCATTTCCATGTTTTTTCAGGAGTTTGTGCCAGGCGTTGTTATATCAATTCTGTCGCCACCGCACTCTCGACTGTCGAAAACCGATTGTTGCGATGAGTTTTCAGGGCTTTTTCATCACAGTTACTCGCTCACTTCGGGCAGCAGATTACTCTGTTCTGTCGGTAACAAAACAAAACTGGAATCAATAATCAGTCGTTCCTGACTCTTATTCTGCACGTCAATGTCTGTCTTTTTACCGTTGTCGCCCGCAGAAGGAGTTCATGCGAGGAGCAAGGAGTCATCATGTTAGATATTGTCGAGCTGTCGCGTTTACAGTTTGCTCTGACGGCGATGTACCATTTCCTGTTCGTGCCATTAACGCTGGGTATGGCGTTTCTGTTGGCGATCATGGAAACCGTATACGTCCTGACGGGGAAACAAATTTATAAAGATATGACCAAATTCTGGGGCAAGTTGTTTGGTATCAACTTTGCCCTGGGTGTGGCGACCGGTCTGACCATGGAGTTTCAGTTCGGTACCAACTGGTCTTATTACTCACATTACGTCGGCGATATCTTTGGTGCGCCGCTGGCCATCGAAGGCCTGATGGCGTTCTTCCTTGAATCTACCTTTGTCGGCCTGTTCTTCTTCGGCTGGGATCGCCTCGGTAAGGTACAACACCTGACGGTGACCTGGCTGGTGGCGCTGGGTTCGAACATGTCAGCGCTGTGGATCCTCGTGGCGAACGGCTGGATGCAAAACCCGATTGCCTCTGAGTTCAACTTTGAAACCATGCGTATGGAGATGGTGAGCTTCTCCGAACTGGTGCTCAACCCGGTGGCACAGGTGAAATTCGTGCACACGGTGGCAGCCGGTTACACCGCAGGGGCGATGTTTATCCTCGGTATCAGCTCATGGTATCTGTTGAAAGGACGTGACATTGCTTTCGCTAAGCGCTCCTTCGCGATTGCCGCCAGCTTCGGTATGGCTGCGGTACTCTCCGTTATCGTACTGGGTGATGAATCCGGCTATGAAATGGGTGATGTGCAGAAAACCAAACTGGCTGCCATCGAAGCGGAATGGGAAACGCAACCTGCGCCTGCCTCCTTTACCTTGTTCGGTATTCCAGATCAGGACGCGCAGCAAAACAGATACGCTATCCAGATTCCTTATCTGCTCGGTTTGATAGCCACTCGTTCGGTGGATACGCCGGTTACCGGCCTGAAAGAGTTGCTGGCGCAGCATGAAGTGCGTATCCGTAACGGTATGAAGGCCTATGCGTTACTCAACGAATTGCGTGCAGGTAGCAAGGATCCGGCAGTGCGTACCGCTTTTGAGCAAAGCAAACAGGATCTCGGTTATGGCTTGCTGCTGAAGCGTTATACCCCGGACGTGGCTAACGCTACCGAAGCGCAGATTCAGAAAGCGACGGCGGACTCGATCCCTCGCGTCGCACCGCTCTATTTTGCCTTCCGTATCATGGTGCTGTGCGGCGTGCTGCTGCTGGCAATCATTGCGTTGTCGTTCCTGAGTGTGATCCGCAATCGCATCGGCAAGTGGCCGTGGCTGCTTAAAGCGGCACTGTACGGCATCCCACTGCCGTGGATCGCCATCGAATCAGGTTGGTTTGTCGCGGAATATGGTCGTCAACCTTGGGCGGTCGGTGAGGTGTTGCCGACGGCAGTGGCGAACTCTTCGCTGACCACTGGTGACGTGCTGTTCTCCATGATTCTGATATGCGGTCTGTACACCCTGTTCCTGGTGGCGGAGATGTATTTGATGTTCAAATTTGCCCGCCTTGGTCCAAGCAGCCTGAAAACGGGCCGCTACCACCATGAGCAGATTGGCTCATCGACTCAACCGGCGCGTGGATAAGGAGAGCTGCCATGTTTGATTATGAAGTGTTGCGATTTATCTGGTGGCTGCTGATCGGCATTCTGCTGGTTGGGTTTGCCGTCACTGAAGGTTTCGACATGGGGGTAGGGATGCTGGTCCGTATTATGGGCCGCACCGATACCGAACGTCGCGTAATGATCAACACCATTGCCCCGCACTGGGACGGTAACCAGGTGTGGCTGATCACCGCAGGTGGCGCGCTTTTCGCTGCCTGGCCGATGGTGTACGCCGCCGCATTTTCCGGCTTCTATGTCGCGATGATCCTGGTGCTGTCGTCACTGTTCTTCCGTCCGGTCGGTTTTGATTACCGCTCCAAGATTGAAGATGTGCGCTGGCGTGGCACCTGGGACTGGGGCATCTTTATCGGTAGCTTCGTACCGCCGTTAGTGATTGGCGTGGCATTCGGTAACCTGTTGCAGGGCGTACCCTTCCACGCTGACGAATACCTGCGTCTGTTCTATACCGGCAACTTCTTCCAGCTGTTAAATCCGTTTGGCCTGCTGGCTGGCGTGATCAGTGTGGCGATGTTCCTGGCGCAGGGCGCAACTTATCTGCAAATGCGTACCACTGGCGAACTGCATGTCCGTTCACGTTCTGTTGCGCAGATCTCCGCCTTAGTGATGATGGTGTGCTTCATTCTCGCTGGCGTGTGGGTGAAATACGGTATTGATGGTTATGTGGTGAAAAGCGTTATCGATCACCATGCGGCGTCTAATCCACTGGGTAAAGATGTGGTACGTGAAGCCGGAGCCTGGCTGGTGAACTTTGAGCAGACGCCGATCCTGTGGATCTTCCCGTTACTGGGTGTGCTGATGCCGCTGCTGACCATCCTGTGTTCGCGTGCTGAGAAGGGTGCCTGGGCATTTATCTTCTCTTCACTGACTCTGGCGGGTGTGATCATGACGGTAGGCATTGCGATGTTCCCGTTCATCATGCCATCCAGCACCGTGCCGGGCACCAGCCTGACCATGTGGGATGCAACCTCCAGTGCGCTGACGCTGAAAATTATGACCTTTGCGGCCATCGTGTTTGTGCCGATCATTCTGCTGTACACCACCTGGTGTTACTACAAAATGTATGGTCGCATCACCAAAGAACACATTGAGAGCAATACGCACTCCCTGTACTGATTAAGGAGAAAGAGCATGTGGTATTTTGCCTGGATACTTGGCACCCTGCTGGCTTGTTCGTTCGGTGTGATCGCGGCACTGGCGCTGGAGCGTGCGGAAGAAGCCGCAGCAAAGGGTGATAAAGCCTGATGCGCGGATTGTTTCAGACACTGTATCGTCTGATGGATAAGGGCCCGTTACGGGCCCTTTCACTATTGCTGGCCCTATGGTTGGCGGGGTGTGTGTTCTGGGATCCGTCGCGCTTCGCGGCGAAGACCAGCGCTCTCTCGGTCTGGCATGGACTGGTGCTGATTTGGGCGGTATGTACTGGCGTGATTCATGGTACCGGGTTCCGTCCTCAGCGCTTGCGTTGGCAAGCGTTGTTCACACCGTTACCGGCAATGGTCGTGTTGGCGGCGGGAATCATCTGGTTTTACCGTTAAGTCAACGATCAGGACGAATGTTGTCCTTTTTTTGTAGAAATTTCAGGCGCTGGTGTGAGGTTATGTCAGCGCCTGGTCAAGAAACCTGCCAAAATTCCTTCCGATTGTTACCGTGTGATAATTATTTTCTCGCGGCGTCAGCGGGCCATTCCCAAGCTGATCTCACTTGCGTATAGTAGCAACGTTTAAAATGATACCGGGATGTAGAGTGAGTACAACGCTGTTTCGCTGGCCGGTTCGGGTCTATTACGAAGACACCGACGCCGGTGGTGTGGTTTACCATGCCAGCTATATCGCTTTTTATGAACGAGCACGTACCGAAATGCTGCGCCAGCACCATTTCAATCAACAGACGTTGCTGGAACAGCAAATCTGTTTTGTGGTACGGCGTATGACGGTGGACTATCTTGCGGCAGCACGTCTTGACGATCTTCTGGAAATCCAGAGTGAAGTGACCTCAATGACGCGAGCCACCATGACGTTCTCGCAGCGTATCGTGAATAATGAAGGCAAAGTGCTCAATGAAGCAGAAGTCCTGATTGCCTGCATCAACCCACATCTAATGAAGCCGATTGCGCTTCCCAAGTCTATTGTCGCGGAGTTCAAGCAGTGACTGACATGAATATTCTTGATTTGTTCCTGAAGGCAAGCCTTCTGGTCAAACTTATCATGTTGATTTTGATCGGCTTTTCCATTGCCTCCTGGGCAATCATTATTCAGCGTACCCGCATTCTCAATGCTGCCGGGCGCGAAGCCGAAGCGTTTGAAGATAAATTCTGGTCAGGTATCGAGCTGTCTCGCCTGTATCAGGAGAGCCAGGGACGTCGTGACGAACTGAACGGCTCAGAGCAGATTTTCTATTCCGGTTTTAAAGAGTTCGCGCGCCTGCATCGCGCCAATAGCCACGCGCCAGAAGCGGTGGTGGAAGGTGCCAGCCGTGCCATGCGTATCTCGATGAACCGTGAACTGGAAGCGCTGGAAAACCACATTCCTTTCCTTGGCACCGTCGGTTCCATCAGTCCTTATATCGGTCTGTTTGGTACGGTGTGGGGGATTATGCACGCCTTTATCGCCCTCGGCGCGGTGAAGCAGGCTACCTTGCAAATGGTTGCGCCGGGTATCGCTGAAGCGCTGATCGCCACCGCAATCGGTCTGTTTGCCGCGATTCCGGCGGTCATGGCGTACAACCGTCTGAACCAGCGTGTGAATAAGCTGGAGCAGGGCTACGACAACTTTATGGAAGAGTTCACGGCTATCCTGCATCGTCAGGCTTTCTCCACCGACAATACGAAGTAAGTCGAGGTAAACGATGGCCAGAACCCGTGGTCGCGGACGCCGCGACCTTAAGTCGGAAATCAACATCGTTCCACTCCTGGACGTGCTGCTGGTGCTGCTGCTGATTTTTATGGCAACCGCGCCGATCATTACCCAAAGTGTGGAAGTGGATCTGCCGGATGCGACTGATTCAAAAACAGTTTCCAGCGATGATAATCCGCCGGTGATTGTCGAAGTTTCCGGGGTAGGGCAGTACAGCCTGGTGGTGGATCACGATCGTATGAACCAACTGCCTCCTGAGCAAGTGGTGAGCGAAGCGCAGCGCCGACTGGAAGCCAATCCGAAGACTGTTTTTCTGATCGGTGGTGCGAAAGATGTGCCTTACGACGAAATCATCAAGGCGCTTAACCTGCTGCATCAGGCTGGCGTGAAATCTGTCGGTTTGATGACGCAGCCGATTTAAAGCGAACCGTTTTTGGGAACCGAGAGTGTCGAAGGCAACCGAGCAAAACGAGAAGTTAAAACGCGCGATAATCATTTCGGTGATTCTGCACATCGTGTTGATCGCCTTGCTGATTTGGAGCTCGTTTAACGAAAAAATCGAATCCAGCGGCGGTGGCGGCGGTAGCGATATCGACGCGGTAATGGTCGACCCGGGTGCCGTGGTCGATCAATACAATCGTCAGCAGAATCAACAAAGCGATAGCAAGCGTGCCGAGCAGCAGCGCGAGAAACAGGCGCAGCAGCAGGCTGAAGAGTTGCAACAGAAGCAGGCCGCCGAACAACAGCGTCTGAAAGAGCTGGAGAAAGAGCGTTTGCAGGCGCAACAGGAAGCCAAAGAGCAGGCGAAACAGCAGGCCGAGCAGCAGAAAGCGGCTGAAGCGGCGGCAAAACAGGCGCAGGAAGAACAGAAAGCGGCTGAAGCGGCAGCGGCGAAAGCCAAAGCCGACGCCAAAGCGCAGGCCGATGCACAGGCAAAAGCGGCGGCAGAAGCTCAGGCGAAAGCCGCTGCTGAAGCGAAACAGGCAGCGGCTGAAGCGAAGAAACAGGCTGAGCAAGAGGCGAAAGCGGCAGCAGCCGAAGCGGCGAAAGAGAAAGCGGCGCAGGAAGCGAAAGCAGCGGCTCAGGCGAAAGCCAAAGCGCAGGCCGCGGCCGATGCCAAGGCAAAAGCCGCGCAGGAAGCCAAAGAGAAAGCGGCTGAAGACGCGAAAGCTAAGGCTGCGGCTGAGGCGAAAGAAAAAGCCGAAGCAGCAGCGAAAGCGAAGGCGGATGCCGCGGCGAAAGCCAAAGCAGCAGCTGACGCGAAGAAGAAAGCAGCTGCCGAAGCGGCGAAGAATGAAAACGCTGTTGATGATCTGCTGGGTGGTCTTTCATCCGGTAAGAATGCACCGAAAAGCGGGAACGCTTCCGGTGGCGGGGCTGCGGCTGGACAAGGTAATCAGAAGAAAGCCGGTGCTTCAGGAGCCGAAATTAACTCCTATATGGGCCAGGTTGTGGCAGCAATTCAGAGCCGTTTCTATGATGCTGATTCCTACAAAGGTAAAGAGTGTAACCTGCGCATCAAGCTGGCTCCGGATGGCTTGCTGATTGATGTGAGGGCGGAGGGTGGCGATCCTGCGTTGTGTCAGGCGGCAGTCTCGGCAGCGAAACAGGCACGCATACCGAAGCCACCTTCACAGGCGGTGTATGAGGTGTTCAAAAACGCACCAATGGATTTCAAACCTCAGTAATGCAGTAACATACGGCAGGTTGAACTAAGGTTAGCTTGCCGTATTCTATGAGTACCCGTGTTTTTTCAGGAACAGTGCGAATTATCATGAACTCAGGTTCAGATAAGGGAGAAAAGATGAAGCAGGCACTTCGTGTAACCTTAGGTTTTTTTGTACTGCTGTGGGCGGCCATGCTGCACGCGGAAGTACGCATTGAAATTACGCAGGGCGTGAATACCGCACGTCCTATTGGTGTGGTTCCTTTCCAGTGGGCCGGTCCGGGCGCTGCACCAGAAGATATTGGTGGCATCGTCGCAGCAGACTTGCGTAACAGCGGTAAATTCAATCCGCTGGATCGCTCACGTCTGCCGCAGCAGCCTACCAGCGCACAGCAGGTTCAGCCTGCCGCCTGGAGCGCACTGGGTATCGACGCTGTCGTGGTAGGTCAGGTCACCCCGAATGCCGATGGCAGCTACCAGATCGCTTACCAACTGGTGGATACCGGTGGTGCACCGGGCACGGTACTGGCGCAGAACTCTTACAAAGTGACGAAGCAGTGGCTGCGTTATGCCGCACACACTGCCAGTGACGAAGTGTTTGAGAAGCTGACCGGTATCAAAGGTGCCTTCCGTACCCGTATCGCGTACGTGGTACAGACCAACGGTGGTCAGTTCCCGTATGAACTTCGCGTTTCTGATTACGATGGTTACAACCAGTTTGTGGTGCATCGTTCGCCGGAACCGCTGATGTCACCGACCTGGTCGCCGGACGGCAGCAAACTGGCTTATGTGACCTTTGAAAGCGGTAAATCTGCGCTGGTAGTGCAGACGCTGGCAAACGGTGCGATTCGCCAGGTGGCTTCTTTCCCGCGCCACAACGGTGCGCCAGCCTTCTCGCCGGATGGTTCTAAACTGGCATTTGCCCTGTCTAAAACCGGTAGCTTGAATCTGTACGTGATGGACCTGGGTTCAGGTCAGATTCGTCAGATTACCGATGGGCGTTACAACAGCACCGAACCCACCTGGTTCCCGGATAGCCAGACCCTGGCTTACACCTCGGATCAGGCCGGTGCGCCACAGATTTACAAAATTGGCATTAACGGCGGTGCGCCACAACGTATTACCTGGGAAGGTTCACAGAACCAGGATGCGGATGTGTCTGCCGACGGTAAAACAATGGTGATGATCAGCAGCGCCGGTGGTGCTCAGCATGTCGCCAAACAGGATCTGGAAACGGGAGCCGTTCAAACGTTAACGGACACGTTCCTGGATGAGACGCCAAGTCTGGCTCCTAACGGCACGATGGTAATCTATAGCTCTACTCAGGGGATGGGTTCCGTGTTGCAGTTGGTTTCAACCGATGGGCGTTTCAAAGCGCGTCTTCCGGCAACTGATGGACAGGTAAAATCACCTGCCTGGTCGCCGTATCTGTGATGCATCAATCCCCTGCTGAGGTGGGGGATCATATGTATGGCAAACAAAATAATAGGATAAAGAAATGCAACTGAACAAAGTGCTGAAGGGTTTGATGCTGGCTCTGCCGGTTATCGCAGTGGCTGCATGTAGCTCTCACAAAAACAACAACAACGACCAGACTGGTATGGGTGCTGATGGCGCTTACGGTTCTGGCCAGAACGGTAACATGTCTTCTGACGAGCAGGCACGTCTGCAAATGCAGCAGCTGCAGCAGAACAACATCGTTTACTTCGGTCTGGACAAGTATGACGTGCAGTCTGAGTACGCTCAGATGCTGGATCAGCACGCTGCTTTCCTGCGTAGCAACCCGTCTTACAAAGTGACCATCGAAGGTCATGCGGATGAGCGCGGTACGCCGGAATACAACATCGCCCTGGGCGAGCGTCGTGCTAACGCAGTGAAAATGTACCTGCAGGGTAAAGGCGTGTCAGCTGATCAGATGTCTATCGTATCTTACGGTAAAGAGAAGCCGGCAGTTCTGGGTCACGACGAAGCGGCTTACGCTAAAAACCGTCGTGCCGTTCTGGTTTACTAAGATAATCACATGATGAGTAACTTCAGACTTCATCTCTTGAGTCTGTCGTTACTGGTTGGTGTAGCGGCCCCCTGGGCCGCTAATGCCCAGGCGTCAATCAGTAGCGTTGGCTCAGGCTCGGTCGAAGACCGTGTCACCACTCTTGAACGAATCTCCAATGCCCAGGCTCAGCTTTTGCAGCAGTTGCAGCAGCAGATGAGTGACAATCAAAGCGATATTGATTCGCTGCGCGGGCAAATTCAGCAGAACACTTATCAGCTTAATCAGGTGATTGAGCGCCAGAAGCAGATCTACCAACAGATTGACAGTTTGAGCAGCGGTAATAATGGTGCTCAGGCCAGCGGTGGTGGTGATGCAGCGGCAGCCGCCGGTGGTGCTGATGCCGGTGCTGCCACCGCAGCCGCAGGTAGCAGTGACAGCGCAGCAACCGCAGCGCCGACACAAAGCGGTGATGCCAACAGCGACTACAATGCCGCTGTAGCGCTGATTCTGGAGAAGAAGCAGTACGATCAGGCCATTACTGCGTTGCAGGCATGGGTGAAGCGTTATCCTGATTCGACTTACCAGCCCAATGCCAATTACTGGCTGGGGCAGTTGTTTTACAACAAGGGCAAAAAGGACGATGCGGCCTATTATTTTGCCACTGTGGTAAAAAACTACCCGAAATCGCCGAAAGCCGCAGAAGCGTTGTTTAAGGTTGGGGTGATCATGCAGGAGAAGAACGACACGGCGAAAGCCAAGGCGGTCTACCAGCAAGTGATCAAACAATTCCCAAACAGCGAATCGGCAAAGCTGGCGCAGAAACGTCTCGCCGGGTTGTAATTTGTGCAGCACAGACCGGATTTCGTGTGATTTCTGGTCTGGCCGCATGAAAGGTAAGCAATTGAGTGATTTGGTGGAAAATAAGGGTTGCGCTACCCCGCTAAATCAGTAATATATGCCGCCGTTGCCGGGACATATCTTAACAAGTATCGGCAGCGCTGAAGATGGGTCGTTAGCTCAGTTGGTAGAGCAGTTGACTTTTAATCAATTGGTCGCAGGTTCGAATCCTGCACGACCCACCATCTCAACCTCTAATCGGTTCAGTGTTTTCTTCAGTTTGCTTCACAACCACGATGGGTCGTTAGCTCAGTTGGTAGAGCAGTTGACTTTTAATCAATTGGTCGCAGGTTCGAATCCTGCACGACCCACCATCTGGTCACTCTGGTTGTAAGCCCTCATCGAGCGGGTCGTTAGCTCAGTTGGTAGAGCAGTTGACTTTTAATCAATTGGTCGCAGGTTCGAATCCTGCACGACCCACCAATATTGCTTCCTGGGATATTTGATAATATCCGGGGAAATAAGAAAACCGCCTCTCTGTTTCAGAGAGGCGGTTTTTTTTCATCTTGATGAATTCCATGCCTGATAGTTCAGCATTTTGTCTGCGAATGTGCGGCAATTTTTCGGAGAAAAATCTAAATTTCAGATGACACTATTGCGTTAGAGAACCTGGGCAAACATACTATTTAACCACCGCATTATCATCATTCTCGATGTATTCACTGTGAACACAGGCGCTGCCAGCCAGGCGACGCTGGCGATGTCCCCGGTCAGTCTCCATGTTCCGGGACGGAACATTAGCGAAGAATCAGTCTGCTCCCAGTCTTGGTAATGCTGGATATATAAGATGATTCTTATACGAAATGGGATTATGCTGAAGCCGTTGTAAGTGTCTTTGGGAAAAAAAATGAACTCGACTGAAAAAGAATTCAATACAGTAAAGGAATTCAAAAACGCTTCGAATACCTCTGCAGAAATTAAGATTGGAATTGGTGGGAACTCCGCATACCCGGATTTGACCATGAATGCGATTGCGTTCATGCAACCAACGGAGCTTACCCAATCAGCCTGGCTTGAACATATCCCCTTTGCTTTTTGGCTGACCAATGCCCACAAACCGCGCGTTCTGGTTGAGCTGGGCACACATTATGGCTCATCGTATTTTGCATTCTGCCAGGCAATTGAACAGCTGCGTTTACCTACTCGAAGTTACGCCATCGATGCCTGGAAAGGTGATGAGCATGCCGGCTTTTATGGCGAAAACGTCTATGGCTCGGTGCATGCTCACAATACTCGTTTCTACTCACGCTTCTCTACACTCATGCGCACCACCTTTGATGAAGGGGCTAACTTCTTCAAAGAGGATGAAATCGATCTGCTACATATCGATGGATACCATACTTACGAAGCCGTGAAACACGACTTTGACACCTGGCTGCCGAAACTCTCCAGTCGTGGGGTGGTTATTATTCATGACAGCAACGAGCGTAAGGGGGACTTTGGCGTTTTCCGCTTTGTTGAGGAGTTAAGACACACCTATCCCTGTTTCGAATTTGCCCACGGTCATGGTTTAACGATAGTGGGGGTGGGGGCTGAGCAAACCGCAGCATTACAACGCTTGTTTGCAGCCGATAACGATGAAACGCAACTCCGTAACGTTCAGGAAGTGTTTGCCCGTCTGGGGAAAGCTTGCCTTGATGAATATAGTGTACGTTCGTTAAAAACAACGATTGGGGCTGCCCAAAGCGAGCGCGATCGCTCGGTTAAGGAAGTGGAGCAACTCCGCCAGCGAATTGCGGAAGCAGAAGTAACGATATCTCAGCAAAAGGAACAGTTCCGCATGCGGATTATGGAAAATGACAACGCCAGAGAACGGACAGATGCAAAAACCGCTGCGCAAATTGTGGAATTAGAGGCTTCTCTGTCGCGGGCTACACAACAACTGGTGCTGCGCAGACAAGAAAATGAGATGTTACTCGCTGAAGCCAGAAAGGCGGCTGAATCGCTGGCACTGGCCACTCAGGAGCTTGCGTTCAAAAATGAGGATATCAGAATCATTCTGAACTCCTCCTCATGGCGTATCACTGCGCCTGTGCGTGCTACGAAACGCGCGCTGCGTCGTGTATTACGACGGACAAAAAACACGCTACTGCGACGTCAATCTGCTGCTCCAGGAATGCCTGAGCAACAGGTTCAGGTCGATCGCGAATGGTATCTGCAAACCTATCCAGATGTATTGGGGTCGGGTGTCGAGCCAGAAGAACATTACCAGAACTACGGTAAGCACGAAGGTCGCTATCCTACCCAAAATGCCTTTCTGCAGGCTGAGGTGCCAGATTTCGATGCAGAATGGTATCTCGATACCTACACCGACGTTGCCCGCGCGCAGATATCTGCGGTGTACCATTACATTACGCATGGACGTCAGGAAGGACGATTTTCTTCATTAGCCAGGCTGGTCGCGCAGGATCTGGATATTCCGTGGTATCTGGAAACCTATCCTGATGTTGCTGCATCAGGTATGGACCCGTTCGAACATTTTCTTCTGTATGGCCATACCGAAGGGCGTCAGCCGAGTGCAACGCCGCGCATGTTAGAAGCACCGTTCTTCCGCTATGGGCCTTCAGAATATGGTGCTAAAGGAAGGACGTTATTGATTGACGCCCCAGTGCAATTGAATGAAGGTTTCTCGCGCACCATTGGTGTCCATCTGCACTTGTATTATGTCGATCTGGCCGATGAATTTATCAAACATTTGAATACCATCCCGACAGGCTTTGATCTGTTTATTTCGCTGCCTCGTGGCAAGCATAATGTCGAAGAGTGCGAGCGCAAATTCCGTACGGGTATTAAAACGCTTAAAAAATTAATCATCCGGGAAACAGAAAATAAAGGGAGAGATATTTATCCGTTTATTGTTGAGTTTGGTCCGGAATTGCTTTCCTACGAACTTATTCTTCATATTCACTCGAAGAAATCGCCACAAGCGTTATCAAAAGGATGGCGTCGTTTCCTGCTGCATTACACGCTGGGCAGTGAGTCTATTACGACACAAATCCTGAATTCATTTGATAACGATCCGAAATTAGGTGTGTTATTCCCGGCTTATTTCTACGGGGTGACACGTCAACCTAATTGGGGAGGCAATCGTGAGATAGTTAAGGAACAGCTGGCACGTCTGGGCTTCACCTATGACATGACCTATTGTCCGGACTATCCGGCAGGATCGTTCTTCTGGTCGCGTTCTGATGCATTGCGCCCACTGCTCAATGGTGAATACCGTCTGGAAGATTTTGACGAAGAGGAAGGACAGTATGACGGTACGCTGGCACATGGTTTTGAGCGCCTGTTTGGTACGGTCCCGCTGTTGCAGAATTACACGACAACTATGCGTTTCGTCGATAGGGACTTCCGTCTGATCAACTACTTTGATCGAGCGCGTTTAGCTGATTCTGAGTCTGGTAGTTTCCCGCAATTGGTGCGTGACCGTCACGCGGATATCGAAGCTTACCAGCGTGCCGTTCAGGCGAGGGGCGGTCGGAAACCACGTATTGCATTGGTTACCGCCATTATTGGGCCTTTTGATGCGTTACTGCTGCCCAAATGCCTTGAAAGCGATGTCGATTACCACTGTTTTTCTGATTCGGTCACCGATGGTTACGGTGTGTTCCAGATGCATCTTCCGCCTTATATTGATGCCGATCCTCGCCGCTCAGCGCGATATATTAAGACTAATTTGCTGAAATATATCGAAAACTATGATTATGTCATCTGGATCGACGCCAACGTTGAGCTGAATGTCCCGGTTTCCGATCTGGTGGAACGCGTGGCGTTATCTGAACGGCAGATTGGCGCGATTAAACATCCGATCCGCGACACCTGGCTGGAAGAAGCTGAAGAGATCCTGGCGCTGGAGCTTGATGATCCGTCAGCAGTCAGCGAGCAGATTGGCCGTTATAAAGCCATTGATGAGCTGAGTCTTATTCCGCTGATCGAAAGCAATGTGCTGGTGCTGGATGCGCGCGAGCAGGCGGTGCATAACTTCATGAAACTGTGGTGGAACGAGATCAACACCTACAGCCGTCGTGATCAGATCAGTATAAGTTATGCGTTGAACGCATCTGGCGTCACCTGGTATCCGTTGCTGGAAGATAATCAATCGGTGCGTGACTCTGACGAGTTTGCACTGTACGAGCATGGTTTGAACCAATGGGGACCGCAGCCGCATATCTACGCAAGCTGGCATACCCCGGCCTCAGAACCGGTAGTTGATATCAGTTACACGTCTGCTGACAAGGACGCGCAACCGCAGAAATCTCTCGATCTTGATGTTGTGGTCTGTGTTCACAACGCACTGGATGATGTGCGTGCGTGCCTGGCATCTCTGGATGAAGCATTGCAGGGACGAGGAAATATCATTCTGGTCGATGATGCCTCCGCTAAAGAGACCGAGCAATTTCTCGCGGAATTTGCCGTTGCCAAAGGCGCCAAATTGATCAGACAGGAAGTTCGACTGGGTTACACCAAGACAGCCAATAATGGTGTGCGCGGTGGTTCCAGCCGCAATGTGTTGTTGCTTAACAGTGACACTATCGTTCCCGCAGGTGCGTTAGAAAAACTGTGTCATGCGCTGGATAGCCAACCAAACCTTGGCGTAGTGGGGCCACTTTCCAATGCGGCAAGTACCCAATCCGTGCCTTCTATCAAGGGCACCGCAACGCAAACGGCAATTAACGCACTGCCGGACGGCCTGACTCCGGCGGATATTGATCACTTCTTCGAGACACGCTGGGATCGTCAGTTGGTGCGCGTACCATTGGTACATGGTTTCTGTTTCGCGGTTAAGCGTGAAGTGTTTGATGCAATAGGTCTGTTCGACGAAAAAAGCTTCCCACACGGCTATGGCGAGGAGAATGATTTCTGTTTCCGCGTGTCGGATGCCGGTTTCGATCTGGCTGTCCTCACCAACACTTACATCTACCATGCAAAATCAAAGAGCTACGCCAGTGATGAGCGCACCCGACTGATGGATGAAGGGATGCAGGCACTGATCCGTAAGTACACTCGCCAGAGGATTGAGCGTTCAGTGGCGACCATGAACGCCCAGCCGAAGCTGGAACTGGCGCGTGAGCAGGCACAAACGCTGTATGATGAACATGCCTGAATGTTAACGTAATTATTGGCTAAACAAGGCGCCCTGAGGGCGCCTTTTAGTTTTTTTGTAGGGGTAACGGTGCCAGGGGTATCACTCTGTAAACCGTAGCGGCGCGATTTATCGCGCTCTTTTATGACCGTTACGAATCGTGCTTTTCTGCGCGATCAATCGCACCGCTACGCCAGATATGCAGCACCGCATAACTGCGCCACGGACGCCACACCTGCGACAGTTGTTCCGCTTCCTTCGCACTTACGCCGCCCAGATTGTTACGAATCGCGATATCCTCTTTGGGAAACGCATCCGGCCAGCGCAGCGCCCGCATCGCGATATAGCTGGCGGTCCACGGACCGACCCCTTTCAGCGCCAGCAATTGCTGCTGCACCACATCCGGATTTACCGCGCCATTAAAACGCAAGGAACCCGAGGCGCAGGACTGAGCCAGGGCGATGATCGCCAGGGAACGTGCGCTGACAATCCCAAGGCTGGCGATATCATCCTGGGTTGCAGCCGCCAGCGTTTCTGCGCTGGGAGAGAGGCGCGACAACTCAGGCCACGGCGTCATCATGGGCGCGCCAAAACGCTGTGCCACACGGCTACTCAACGTCGTCGCCGCCTTGACCGTCACCTGCTGACCGAGAATCGCCCGCACTCCCAACTCAAAACCATCAAACGCGCCTGGCACTCGCAGGCCGGGATACTTTGCCAGACTCGGTGCCAGTAACGGGTCCTGGGCTAACTGGTCGGCAATTCGCTGCGGTTGGGCATCCAAATCGAACAAATCGCGCAGGCGGCGTAGCAGGGCGGGCAACACCGGCGTCAGGCTGGTGGTGAATTGTACCTTCAGCGCCTGTTTCTCAGGATAGTGGCTGACGCGTACCCAACCCTGACAACCGCCCAGCGCCACGGTACGGTGATAGACGCCCTCTGACACCCATTCCACCTCCTTCATCACGCGCTGTTGCAGAAAATCGAGTATCGCCTCCCAGTCATAAGGCGGGCGATAACTCAGGCGGAGTTCCGCGCTCTCCTGCAACGGCGTGCCGGGGGCAGGGGAAGCCTGCTTACGCAGGCGGGATGGCGTCATACGGTAGCGGGCCTGGAACACATCATTGAATCGGCGCAGGCTGTTAAAACCGCTGGCATAGGCGATTTCCGTGATTGGCAGCGAGGTTTCAGTCAATAGCTGCTTCGCCAGCAACATGCGCCGGGTTTGCCGTAACTCGATCGGTGATACGCCCAGTTCCTGCTGCACTACGCGGCGCAACTGGCGCTCACTCAGACCAAACTCGCTGGCAATCTCCGCCAGCGTTTCCTGCTCTTCCAGCAGGCCTTCTTCAATGCGGCGGATCAACCGATCGGCGATACGATGGTGACTATCAACCGGGGCAAAACCGGGAGCCAGTTCCGGGCGGCACCGCAGACAGGGGCGAAAATGGGCCTTCTCTGCCGCTTCAGCGCTGGAAAAGAACAGGCAATTTTTCTGCATTGGGGCTTTAACCGGGCAGATCGGTCGACAATAGATGCCGGTTGATGTCACACCAACAAAAAACAAGCCGTCAAAACGGCTGTCGCGCGATGTCAGCGCCTGGTAAGCAATATCGGGATCAAACATCATCTTCTCCAGCAAATAAACCGCATCCTCGCGCAGCCTGGCGACGAAAACTCGCTGCTTTCGGACAGCTAACCAGTTTATCTGCATGACCGAAAACAGCCAGTTTATGGCAGCAAAAGTGCGATAATGCACCACAGATATCAAGCCGGAGGCGCACTATGTATCATGCAAAAATTATCGCTACCCCTGTGGGCGATCTCACCTTAATTGCCAGCAATAAAGGACTCTCGGCGATTTTGTGGGAGAACGAAGGGTCACAACGCGTGCCGCTCAAGCCGATCAGCCGTGATGACCAGCATCCGATCTTATGTGAAACCGAACGCCAGCTAGGCGAATACTTTGCCGGGCAGCGTCAGCAGTTTGACCTGCCCTATGACACCGTCGGCACTGAGTTTCAGAAAAAAGTCTGGCAGGCGTTGATCACCATTCCCTTTGGTGAAACCCGCAGCTATCGCCAGATCGCCGAGCAAATTGGTAATCCTAAAGCGGTGCGGGCCGTCGGTGCGGCCAACGGTAAGAATCCACTGTCGATTGTGGCACCTTGCCATCGGGTTATTGGCAGCAATGGCAAACTGACCGGATTTGCCGGTGGCTTGCCGGTCAAAGCCTTCCTGCTGGAACTGGAAGGGATGCCAAAACGCTAACCGCGTCACAGCCACTCTGCTTTGGGTAAAAAAAACACGACACGTTCGGTGAGATCCGCTATCTTGTTTAGCATATAAAACACGATGGCGGATTTTTTGCCATCTTAATCGCCCCTCAAGGCGATTTTGTTAAATTAAGAAAACCGAGAGCCGTGTCATGAGCCTGATGTTCGATCCTGAAAGCGCGATCTACCCCTTCCCGCCGAAACCGGCGCGTCTCAGCCAGGATGAAAAATCGTTTTATATCGAAGAAATCAAACGGTTACTAAAAGAACGCGATGCGGTGATGGTGGCGCATTATTACACCGATCCAGAAATTCAGGCTCTGGCGGAAGCCACCGGTGGCTGCGTAGCGGATTCGCTGGAAATGGCGCGTTTTGGTAGCACTCATCCGGCCTCCACTCTACTGGTGGCAGGGGTGCGTTTTATGGGCGAAACCGCGAAAATTCTCAGCCCGGAAAAAACCGTGCTGATGCCTACCTTGCAGGCGGAATGCTCGCTCGATCTGGGCTGTCCGATTGAGGAGTTCAACCGCTTTTGCGATGCGCACCCGGATCGTACCGTGGTGGTGTATGCCAACACCTCGGCAGCGGTTAAAGCCCGCGCCGATTGGGTTGTGACCTCCAGCATCGCGGTTGAACTGATTGAACATCTCGACAGCCTCGGTGAGAAAATCATCTGGGCACCGGATCGTCATCTGGGGCGCTACGTTACGCAGAAAACCGGCGCGGATGTGCTGTGCTGGCAGGGGGCCTGCATCGTACACGATGAATTCAAAACCCAGGCGCTGCAACGTATGAAGGCGCTCTATCCTGATGCCGCCGTGCTGGTCCACCCGGAATCCCCTCAGGCGATTGTCGATCTGGCCGATGCCGTCGGTTCTACCAGCCAGCTGATTCAGGCGGCGAAAAGCCTGCCGCATCCGCAGATGATCGTCGCCACTGACCGCGGCATCTTCTACAAAATGCAGCAGGCGGTACCGGAAAAGGAGCTACTGGAAGCACCGACTGCCGGAGAAGGGGCTACCTGTCGCAGCTGTGCGCATTGTCCGTGGATGGCAATGAACGGGTTGAAAGCGATTGCCGAAGGGTTAGCGCAGGGCGGCAGTGAGCACGAAATCCATGTCGATGATGGATTACGCGAAGCGGCGTTGCTGCCACTCAACCGCATGCTATCCTTTGCAGCGGAACTCAAACTCAAGGTGAAAGGGAACGCCTGACGCGCTGCACCTTTCAGACAGGTGCCCGTTATGGATTTCTTTAGCACGCAAAACATTCTGGTTCATATTCCTCTCGGCGTCGGCGGCTACGATCTTTCCTGGATCGAAGCGGTCGGCACTGTGGCTGGCCTGCTGTGTATCTGGCTGGCCAGTCTGGAAAAAATCATCAATTATTTCTTCGGCCTGATCAACGTCACCCTGTTTGCGGTGATCTTCTTCCAGATCCAGCTCTACGCCAGTTTGCTGCTGCAACTGTTTTTCTTTGTCGCCAATGTCTATGGCTGGTATGCCTGGAGTCGGCAAAATGAAGCGCAGGAAGCGGAGCTGAAAATTCGCTGGCTGCCGCTGCCAAAAGCGCTGGGCTGGGGGGCTGTATGCGTCATTGCCATCGCGCTGATGACCTTCTGGATTGACCCGGTGTTTGCCTTCCTGACCCGCAGCGCGGTAGGCATCATGCAGGGGCTGGGGTTGCAGGTGGTGATGCCGCAATTACAACCGGATGCCTTCCCGTTCTGGGATTCCAGCATGATGGTGTTGTCGATTGTGGCGATGATTCTGATGACGCGTAAATACGTGGAAAATTGGCTGCTGTGGGTGGTGATCAATGTCATCAGCGTGATGATTTTTGCCCGCCAGGGCGTCTATGCCATGTCGCTGGAGTACGCCATCCTGACGCTGATCGCGCTGAACGGTTCCCGTTTGTGGATCAAAAGCGCACGCGAACATGGCTCGCATGCGCTCTCCTCTTAATGATGTTGGTGCACATGACCGGCATGATGATGCGGGTCATGCTGCATACTCCCTGAGTCGAAGCACAATTCACAATCCGGCCCGCTACAGGGCTGGTACTCCATCTGCACCGTGGCGTGAGCGATCTGATAATGCTGGTGCAGGTAGCGATGAATGCGCACCAGCAGCGCGTCGTGGTCATAAGGCGGGATCACCTGTACATGCAGCGTCAGCACCGGTTTCTCGCCCACTTGCCATAAATGCACATGATGGACATTGCGCACTTCAGCGATATTCAGAGTCAGTTCGCGTTTGAGCTTATCAACATTGATATGACCGGGCGCGCCCTCCAGCAGTTCGTGCAAACTTTCACGCAGCAACGACCAGGCGCTGCGTACCACCAGCAGCGACACCAGCAGCGACAGAATCGGATCGATCGGCGTCCAGCCGGTGAACATAATGATCACCGCCGCGACAATAGCACCGACCGAACCCAGCAAATCCCCCAGCACATGCAGGGCGGCTGCACGCACGTTAAGGTTCTTCTCTTCGCTGCCATGATGCAGCAGCCAGAAGGAGAGCAAATTCGCCAGCAAACCGGCCACACCAATGGTCAGCATCAGGCCACCGGCGACCGGCTGCGGTTGATAAAAGCGCCGTAACGCCTCCCAGACAATCATCACGGTAATCACCAGCAAGGCAATCGCGTTGACAAAGGCAGCCAGCGTGGTGAGGCGCAACAAGCCAAAGGTATGACGCGCATTCGGTTTGCGTCGGGAAAATTGCACAGCCAGCAGCGCCATCAAGAGGGCGGCGGTATCGGTAAGCATATGACCAGCATCTGCCAGCAGGGCCAGCGAACCGGAGATCCAACCGCCAATCGCTTCGACCAACATAAACAAGGCGGTAATGCCAAAGGCCGCTGCGAGGCGGGTATGGTTGCCGTCAGGCGTGTTGTGAGAATGGGTGTGTGCCATAACTTTCCAGTTTTTTCAGTAACCTGTTCGTTAATGATATCAGTAAATTGAGTTGCTCTGGTTCCAGCCGTTGCTGTTTGGCGGCTTCTGCCAGTTGCTGACAATGGGACGCAACCTCGTCCATCCCCAGCAACAGCCAGCTGCCTTTCATCCGATGTGCGGCGCGCGCCAGTGCTGGCCAATCCTGCGCGGTGCTGGCGGTCAGCAGGGTGTCGCGGTCCTGTAGCATCGTGCGTTGCAACGTCTGACAAATGCGCGGAATCATGCTGGCGTTGTGCTGCGCAAGGATATGCAGGCTGTCGGATAGCTGCATCAGCGGGTCCTGGCTGGCGCGCGCCAGCAGGGGGGCAACATCGTTCAGCGTGATCGGTTTTACCAGCAGCGCTTCGTTGGGTTGGAGCGGCAGCTTGACCAGCTGCGCATCTGCGGAACAGATCACCCGCAACGCATTATCGCCACGTTGTCGCTGGCGGCGACGCAGGATCCGCAACAACGTGAGGCCATTGGGGCGCGGCATCATCTGGTCAATAAACAGCAGGTCAAAGGGCTGACGGGCATCCGCGCGCAGCAATGCGCGCCCCTCATCAAACACCTCGGCATGAATGGCAAAAAGCGCCAGTTGCTGCTGCATCACCAGCAAATTGGTGGGATGGTCGTCGACAATCGCCACGCGTAGCTGCGGATAGTGCGGCCAGGCGGCAGAATCGCTTTCAGTCTGACCGTCGACAAGGGTGAGCGGCAGCGTGACCTCAACGCGGGTGCCCGTCCCCGGTGCTGACGTTAACGTCAGGCTACCGCCCATGCGCTGCACAATCTCCCGGCAGATAAACAAGCCAAGACCGCTGCCCTGCACGGCGAGGGCTTTACCGGACGGTGCCTGATACCAGGGTTCAAATAACTGCGCCTGCTCCTCTTGCGGGATGCCGCTGCCGCTATCCGTCACCACCAACACGATGGCGTCATTGACCGCCAGCGTCAGGCGGATATCACCCTGACGGGTAAACTTCAGCGCGTTCGCCACCAGATTATTCACTACCTGTTGCAGGCGGTCGCCGTCCAGCAGTACCGTGCCGGGCAGACGAGTTAACGCCTCCACCACCAGCTGTGGGCCGGCATCCCGCATTAACGGATGGTAGAACTGCTGCTGCTGTTGCAGCCAGTGCGACAAATTCAACGGGCGCGGTGCCAGGCGAAAACTGTGGCTCTCGATGCGCGCGTGATCCTGCAAATCATTCAGCAATGCCATCAGCGAACGTGCGCTGCTGTGCATCAGCTCCAGCCGGGCGCTGGGATGTTGTTGTTGTTCCAGCTCCAGCAGGCCCAGAATCGCCTGCATTGGCGTACGAAGCTCATGGCTGGCGGTGGCAAGAAACTGACTTTTCGCGGCATTGGCCCGCTCGGCCTGCTCGCGTTGCAGACGTTCGCGCCGTTGTTGCAGGTAGCGGCGTATCAGCAGCACCAACAGCACCAGAATCGCGATACCCGCGGCAATCAACACCAGTAGCGGCACATTACGCATCGCCATGCTGGTGCCGGGCTGTGGCGGCACCGACCAGTTATCGCGCATCTGGTTGAGGGTTTCCGGCGGGATTTGCTGTAGCGCCCGATCCAGCAAGGCACGCAACACCGGTTGTTGATCGCTGATTTGCGGGGCCAGTGGCCAGGCAATATCACTGGCGGCAAACGCCAGATGGATGCGCTCACCATAATGGCTGGCGATGCGCCAACGTGCCGACAGCACATTATCCACCAGCGCATCGATTTGGTTGTTATTCAACGCCTGCCACAACTGGGCACGGTCGTCAAAAACCTGGACGTTAATTCCACCGGGCAGCATGCGTTGTGCCAGGTCGTCGCGCAAGATACCTACGCGTTGTCCCTGAAGCGCCTGCCAGTTCATGGGCTGGCGCGTCGACAGGGTGTAAATGCCCCAGATGGCACGCCATACCGGCAGCGTGGTGGTGCCGTCCAGCGCAGGCAGAACGCTGAGCATCACCTGTTGCTGCTGGAGCAAGGTGGTCGCCTGTTGTGGATTCGCCACCCAGTGCGGGGTGAAATGCAGGCCGGTGCTCTGGCTGAGTGCGTTGAGTAAATCAATAGCAAAACCCCGTGGGTTGCCATTGGCATCACGATAGCTCCAGGGGGCGTTATCAGCCTCAGCGGCATAGGGGATTTGCTGATGTTGCGTCAGCCACTGCTGCTCCGGCGCAGAAAGCATCAGCGTCTGCGTATCCTGATAACGCAGCAGTGGGGGACTCCAGCGCTGCTGAACCCGGTTGCTGAATTCGGCAGGCAGCAGACGCAGTTGCTGATTAAGCCACTGGATCAGGGCCGGATCGCGTGCCATCGCTCGCAGGGTGAGATCTCCGGCACCCGGGTCAGCGGTGATTTGGTAGATCTGCCCCTGCTGCAACTGACTGAGCAGAAATCCGGCGCTGGTTTGGTCGGCCACCAGGTAGTCGCTTTGCTGATTCAGCAGCGCATACAGCGCCTGAAGATCCCCCGGTAACGCAAACCAGCGATGCGCACGCACAAAATTTTCCGGCAGCTGCGCCAGCGTGGATTGGGCTACGGTGAGTTGCGCATTGTGGCTATTGAACATCACGGCGCGTTGATTTTCGCGGTTGCGGTAGATACGCACCGGGCTGGTGTACCAGCTATCGCTGAGGCGAATGTCGGGTGATAAGGAGGCGTGGTTGGTACTTAGCACCAAATCAACCTCACCGCGCGCCAGCGCGGCCAGTTGCTGGTCACGATCGGCATAGGTTTGCAACACGAAGTGGCTGCCGGTGAGCTGGCTGAGCGCGCTCAGATAGTCAGCGTCGACACCCCAAATCTGATCGCCGATGCGCATCACCCAGGGCGCGCTATTTTGCGCGGGGAGCGCCACGCGCAGGGGAGAGGACGACCACGGCGTGCTGTGTGGCGCAGGCATCATTGACGGCAGCATCACGCTGCTGGCGGGTTGTAAATCGGCCTGCGCCACGGTGCTGAAAAGCCAGGCCAGCAACAGAAGCAGACGTCTCACTGATGTGCTTTCCACAGTTCAGCCAGTTCAACCACCGAATGCACCCCGGTTTTCTCGAGGATGTTCTTCTTATGCGTGCTGACGGTTTTGTTGCTGATATGCAGTTGTTCAGCAATCTGCAAATTCGACAGGCCGCGAGCCAGCAGCGCAACAATCTGCTGCTCTTTTTCGGTCAGTGGTAAATCGATGCGTTCGGGCAAGGCTGGAAACGCCTGTTGCCCGCCCAGCACCGCGAGAATTGCACTCAGCAACTGCGCCATGCTCTGGCTTTTCACCACATAACCGGCAGCACCCAGCGAGGCGGCGCGCAGCAGGGTATGACGACTCTGCTCCGCTGAATAGATCAGTACCGGACAGTCGGGATGATGTATGCGCAGACGACGCAGCAGTTCCAGCCCGTCGCTGTCCGGTAAGCCAATATCAAGGATAACCAGGTCGATAGCTTGTTGTTGCAGCAATTGGCGCGCCTGGGCTTCGTCACCGGCGGCGTACAGTTGCAACGGAATCGGGGAGTTGACGCAGGCAGCACTCAGCGCGACTTCAACTAACGGGTGATCATCAATAAGCAGCAGCGCAGCCATAATCCTGTCCTGTCGTTTTCGTTGTTTTAGCATAACGGAAAAGCAGGGGAATATTCATTATCTCCCCGGCGTATGAGTGTTAACATCGTGCCGTTACCCTTTTTATGATGACGAAACGCGATGAATCTACGGGAAAATATTGTCAGTCAGTTCAGTTCACTCTCGCCAGAGTTACAGCGTGCCGCCGAATTTTCCCTGCAACATGCCAACAAACTGGTGGTGTTGTCGATGCGCGCTTTTGCCGCTGAAGGCGGCGTCAAACCTGCCACATTGCTGCGGCTGGCGCAGCGCCTTGGTTATCAAGGCTGGGGTGAACTGAAAAGCGCCATGATTGATGATCTGGGTTTGCGCAATGATACATATGTATCCAAAGCGGAAAAACTGATTGCGAAAGGCACCCAGCCAGCACTGTATGAAGAGGTTTTTCTGGCGCATCAGGCCAATCTGGCCTTTACCCAGACAGAAAACCAACAGGCAATGCAGCAGGCAGTCACCTTGCTGGATGAGGCGGAAAACGTCTATATCTGCGGTTTTCGTGCCAGCTTCCCCATCGCCTGGTCGCTGTTTTATGTCTACCGGCTGTTTAACCGTCAGGTGTCATTGATTGATGGTCTGGCGAGTAACATCGAAGTCTTTACCCGCGAGTTAAGTGGCAAAGATTGTGTGCTGTTGACCAGCTTCGCGCCTTATTCACGCGAATCGCTCGCTGTCCTGCACGCGGCAACTGAGGCCGGTGCGCGTATCATCGCCATTACCGATTCCCCGGTTTCCCCACTGGCACAGGCGGCAGATTGTACCCTGTTGTTCTCTATCGACAGTCCTTCCTTTTTCCCTTCGGTAGTGTCGGGTATGGGGTTAGCGGAATGCCTGCTGGCGATGCTGGTGGCGCGTCATGGACGCGAAGCGGTCAGCAAGATTGAGAGCGCGGAACGTTATCTGATTGATTCGGGAGCCTACGTAATTCCTGGCAAATCCTGACGGATGATCCATTTGTTCCTGTCATAAGAAAATGAAATGCATTTGTATCATATTTGCATTGACGTGATTCAAATGGATCATGCAAGATGCAATCAATATCGAGCACAAGCGTTTTCAGGAGCAGGAACAGAGCATGAGTCAGATCATTCACCGCAGCCTTCGTACCACGCCAGCCGTGGCGGTGAGCGCGCAGGGGGCTTACATCACCGATATTCATGGTAAGCGTTTTCTCGATGCCTGCGGGGGCGCGGCAGTTTCCTGCCTGGGGCATGGTCATCCCGAGGTGCTGGCCGCCATGCACCGCCAGATTGATCAACTGGCTTATGCGCACACCAGCTTTTTCACCAGTGAAACTGTTGAACAGTTGGCTGCGCAATTAACCCGCACTGCCCCTGGCGATCTGAATTATGCCTACTTCGTTTCTGGCGGCTCCGAAGCGGTTGAGACGGCGCTAAAACTGGCACGTCAGTATTTTGTTGAGATTGGTCAGCCTGAGCGCACCACCTTTATTGCCCGCAAGCAGAGTTATCACGGTAATACTCTTGGAGCGTTAGCGGTAGGGGGCAATGAGTGGCGTCGCCGTCAGTTTGCCCCTTTGTTAATGGATGTGGTTCGTGTGTCGGCATGCAATGAGTATCGCGATCGTCGCGACGATGAAAGCCAGCAGCAATATACCCAGCGTCTGTTGAAGGAACTGGAAGAAGCGATTCTGACCACCGGGCCGGAGAAAATCATCGGTTTCTGTGCGGAAACGGTGGTCGGTGCGACTACCGGCGCCACGCCGCCAACCCCCGGCTATTTTCAGGGGGTGCGCCGTTTATGCGACAAGTACGGCATCCTGTATATCGCCGACGAAGTGATGTGCGGCATGGGACGTACCGGCACCCTGCATGCTTTTGAGCAGGACGGCGTGGTACCGGATATTGTCACCATCGCCAAAGGCTTAGGTGGCGGTTATCAGCCGATTGGTGCGGTGCTGGCGAGCGAAAAAATTGTCGCGGCATTACAGGCGGGCAGTGGCTTGTTCCAGCATGGTCATACTTACATCTGTCACGCCACGGCGGCCGCAGCGGCATTGGCGGTACAGCAAGTTATTGAGCGCGACAACCTGCTGGCACAGGTACAGCAGCAGGGGGCATATCTGCAACAGGCGTTGCGTGAGGTGTTAGGTGAGTTACCGCATGTCGGAGACACGCGCGGGCGCGGTTTGTTCGCGGGCGTGGAACTGGTGCAGGATAAAGCCAGCAAGACCCCGTTCGATCCGGCACTGAAGCTGCATGCGGCAATCAAAGCGCAATGTATGGCGCGTGGTTTAATGGTGTATCCGATGGGCGGCACCCTCGACGGTCAATATGGCGATCATATCCTGATCGCACCACCGTTCATCGTCACCCGCCCACAACTGGATTTTGTGGTGGATACGCTGCATCAGGTGATTAGCGAAGAAACGCGCAAGCTAGCGGGGCGTTAATTATGAATCGTTTACCGCCGCTGGCTGAACAGCAATGGAGCGAAGAACAGCGTCAGTTGGCTGAAGAGATCATCAACGGACCGCGCGGTGCCTTGTTGCCACCGTTTGAACCGCTGTTACGCAGCCCGGAGCTGATGGCGCATGCACAACGTATGGGTGAATATCTGCGTTATCGCAGCGCGCTGGGTCAGCGCCTGTCGGAGCTGGCGATTCTGCTTACGGCGCGCCACTGGTCACAGCCGGTTGAGTGGGCGATTCACGCCCCTATCGCACGGGAGAAGGGGATCTCCGCCCACGCCGTGCAGGCGATTAACGAGCAACGCTTGCCTGAAGATTTACAGGATGATGAGTGGGTGCTGTATCACTTCTGCCAGCAGCTGCATCAACAGAAAAAAGTGAATGATGACACCTGGCAACAGGCCATCGCCCTGTGGGGTGAGAAAGGTGTGGTCGACCTGATCGGTATCAACGGTTATTACAGTTTTCTTTCCATGATAATGAATGGCGCACAGACGCCAGTACCCGACACCAGGGATTTTATTATCCCCGCATAAGTGGTTCACTCGAAAATAAGGGCAGGTATCGCGCCCTTATTCCCCGTGCTGAATAACATTGATGAATAATGGTAGCCAATATTTATTGTGCTGCGCGAATGCTACTGCCTGCTGTTTCACTGACGCTGAGGGTTATTATGTCTGCATTTTTTTCAAAATTAAAAGTCACGCTGGCACTCGTTGCCTGTTCGGCCAGTTTTGTTGCTACGGCCCAGGATAAATTGGTGGTGGGTGTGGATACCGCTTTTGTTCCGTTTGAATTTAAACAAGGCGATAAATATGTCGGTTTTGATATCGATTTATGGGATGCCATTGCACAGAAAATGCATGTCAGCTATGAATTACGTCCAATGGACTTCGGTGGTTTAATTCCGGGCTTGCAATCACGCAATCTGGATGTGGCAATGGCCGGGATTACCATCACCGATGCTCGCAAACAGGTGGTGGATTTCAGCGATGGTTATTATGACGCCGATTTATTAATGGCGGTTAAAAGCAGTGATAACACCATCACCAAATTCAGCGATTTGGCGGGTAAAAAAGTGGGCCTGAAACAGGGCACTGCGGCGGCCAGTTTTATGAAAGCCAAATATAAAGCGGATTACGTTGAGTTCCCGAATATCGACAACGCCTACCTTGATTTGCAGGCCGGTAATCTGGATGCCGTGGTGCACGATTCACCGAACGTACTCTATTACGTGAAAACTGCCGGTGATGGCAAAGTGAAATCTACCGGAGAAACCGACAGCATTCTGCCGCAGCAGTACGGTTTCGCAATGCAGAAAAACAGCAGCTGGACGCCAAAAGTTAATGCGGCGCTGAAAGCATTACGCGCCGACGGCACCTACAACAAAATCTACGTAAAGTGGTTTGATAAACAACCTAAATAATCCTGTCAGGCCGGTGAAAACCGGCCTGAGTTCAGCTGAATTGGTCGTGCTATGAATTTCGAAACCAAATATATATGGGAATCCCTGCCGCTGTTATTACAGGGATTACAATTGACGTTGATTATTTCCCTGACGGGATTGCTCGGTGGGTTTGTGATTGGCCTGCTGGCGGGAACCTGCCGTGCCCTGGGTGGCCGTATCACGAAAACGATATCATTAATTTTCGTTGAGCTGATCCGTGGTACACCTATTATGGTGCAGGTGATGTTTATTTACTTCGCATTGCCGATGGTGTTACCGATTCGTATCGATCCGGTGAGCGCCGCGATTGTCACCATTATTATTAACTCTGGTGCCTATATTGCGGAAATTACCCGTGGCGCCATTTTATCCATTAATAAAGGTTTTAAAGAGGCCAGCCTGGCGATGGGACTCTCCCAGCGCCGTACACTATGGTACGTGATCATGCCGCTGGCGTTACGTCGTATGATTCCGGCGCTGGGGAATCAATGGATTATCAGCATTAAAGACACCTCATTATTTATTGTCATTGGCGTGGCTGAATTAACGCGCCAGGGTCAGGAAATTATTGCGGGCAACTTCCGTGCACTGGAAGTCTGGACCGCGGTCGCGCTGATTTATCTGCTGGTGACGTTGTGCCTGAGTTTCCTGCTGAAGCAACTGGAGAAAAGGATCCATATTTTATGAGCATGGTTGAATTTAATGCGGTCTCCAAGCATTTTGGTGCGACTCAGGTGCTGCACGATATCAATTTAAAAATTGAAGCCGGGGAAGTGGTGGTGATCATCGGCCCATCGGGATCGGGCAAATCAACGCTGCTGCGTTGTATTAACAAGCTGGAAGAGATTTCTTCCGGCACCCTGCTGGTGGCAGGTATGCACATCACTGATCCCCACGCCAATGAGTGTGATATCCGCCGCGAAGCAGGGATGGTGTTCCAGCAGTTTCACCTGTTTCCGCATCTGACCGCGCTGGAGAACGTGATGTTTGGTCCGATTCGCGTACGTAAGCAGAGTAAAGCGGCGGCACGCGAACAGGCGCTGGCGCTACTGGATCGCGTCGGGCTGCGTGAACGTGCCAATCATTATCCCGCCGAATTGTCCGGCGGCCAGCAGCAGCGTGTCGCGATTGCCCGTGCGCTGGCGGTGAAGCCGAAAATGATGCTGTTTGACGAACCGACGTCGGCCCTCGACCCGGAGCTGCGCCATGAGGTGTTAAAGGTGATGCGCTCGCTGGCGGATGAAGGCATGACAATGGTGATCGTCACCCATGAGATCGGTTTTGCGCGTGATGTGGCATCGCGACTAATCTTTATTGATGGTGGCACCATTGCGGAAGATGGCCCGCCTGATATTCTGCTCAACGCCAGCAGCAATCCGCGTCTGAAAGAGTTTTTGCAGCACGTTTCCTGAATATAAGTGAATGATAACACCATGAAAAAAATCGCAATCAGTGGATCCGCATTTGCCGTCGGTAAGCAATTAGGTGAGTTTGGCCGTGATGCCTGGCATCAGAAGCTGACGCAAACCCGGCTGTGGCAAACGGTGATCGCCATGCAGGGATCGGCACAACTCCAGGCGATGCGCGCTGCGGTGATCGCGCAGTATCCGCTGATTTGGCAGGAGCTGGAAGGTATGGCGCAGGGGCTGGGCGTCCCGGTTGACGAGGTCCTCGCCTGGAACTGCCGTGGCGATCTGGTGCGTTCCACTTCGGACGGTTGTACCACCGTGGCGGGTAGTCGCGTGACTGGGGAGATTATCATCGCCCATAACGAGGATGGTTTCCCGCAGCTGCGCGAGGATTGCGCGCTGGTCAGCATCACGCCGGATGACGGGCTGGGGTTCACCAGCTTTGCCTATCCCGGTTCGATTCCCGGTCATACCTTTGCAGTTAACGAGAAGGGCATCGTCAACACGGTGAATAATATCCGTGCGCTGCACCGCCCGGCGGGTTTACCGCGTCAGGTGCTGGCCCGCGCGGCGTTAAATGCTGCCACATTGGACGAGGCGGTTCTGCAATTGACCACGCATACGCGTGCCGGGGCGTTTCACCATACCCTGGGACAGATGGGCGACCGTCGTGTATTCAGTGTGGAGGCCACCGGTTCGGGCTGTTCCGTGGTGCAGGTAACAAATGTGATGGGCCATGCCAATCACCTTATTCACCCGGTGATGGACGATGTTCAGCAGGTTATCACCGCCAGTTCAGCTTCACGCCAGGCAAGATTAAAAGGCTGGCAGGCCAGTCAGTCAGAACTGGACGAGGATGCGGCAAAAGCGATTTTATCGGACCAGCATGATGCTGAACTACCGATCTACCGTTTATCACCGCAGGACCCGGATGACGAAAACACCCTCGCCACGGCGGTATTTACCCTTAGTTCACAGCGGGTTGACTGGCAGGTCTTCACCCTGGATCGCCAGGTAGCAACTCTTCATGGAAGCGTCAGTTTACAGCGCTAGTCTGACGGGCTACAGTGGACGGGTTGCGTCCGGCGCGCGCCGGGCCAGAAATTGAATGGACTAAGTATGAATTACCAGAACGACGATTTAAGAATTAAAGAAATCAAAGAATTATTACCTCCTGTTGCGTTGTTTGAAAAATTCCCCGCGACCGATAGCGCAGCACAGACCGTCGCGAAAGCCCGCCAGGCTATTCACGGTATTCTGCATGGCGAAGATGACCGCCTGCTGGTGATCATCGGGCCGTGCTCGATTCATGACACTGCGGCGGCCAAAGAATATGCCGAACGTTTGCTGAAGTTGCGTGATGAGCTGAGTGGCGAGCTGGAAGTGGTAATGCGTGTCTACTTTGAGAAACCTCGTACCACCGTGGGTTGGAAAGGGCTGATCAACGATCCGTATATGGATGGCAGCTTCCAGATCAACGACGGCCTGCGTCTGGCGCGTAAACTGCTGGTGGATATTAATGATACCGGTCTGCCTGCGGCAGGCGAGTTCCTTGATATGATCACCCCGCAATACGTGGCGGATCTGATGAGCTGGGGCGCGATTGGTGCGCGTACCACCGAATCACAGGTACACCGCGAGCTGTCTTCCGGTCTTTCCTGTCCGGTAGGTTTCAAAAACGGCACCGATGGCACCATCAAAGTGGCGATTGACGCCATTGGTGCTGCCAGCGCGCCGCACTGCTTCCTGTCGGTCACCAAGTATGGTCATTCAGCGATTGTCGAAACCAGCGGCAACGAAGATTGTCATATCATTCTGCGTGGTGGCAAAGAGCCGAACTACAGCGCCCATCATGTGGCAGCGGTGAAAACCGGGCTGGAGAAAGCAGGTCTGACACCGCAGGTGATGATCGACTTTAGCCACGCCAACAGCAGCAAACAATTCCAGCGCCAGATGGTGGTGGCGGAAGATGTTGCGCAGCAGATTGCCGGTGGTGAGCGAGGTATTACCGGTGTGATGCTGGAGAGTAACCTGGTGGAAGGTAACCAGAGCCTCGACAGCGGTGAGCCGCTGGTCTACGGCAAAAGCGTGACCGATGCCTGTATTGGCTGGGAAGATACTGACAAAGTATTGCGTCAGTTGGCTCAGGCGGTTAAACAGCGTCGCGGTTAATTTCAGCCACGCTGAGTAAGTTTGGTTTGAACTGAGCATATTTCGTTCGCCACCTGCACTGGCAGATACATTTCGCCGGTGCGGCGACCGAGCAAAGGGGACCTGGCCGTCCCCTTTGCATTCCCCGGCCCTGCGCCAGCCTGCCTCGTCGCTTCGCGGTACCTTCACTCCCTCACGCTGCCGAAGGACCGGCGTCGATTCGCTCCTGCTCAACGCCACCTTTCGCCGCATCCATGCGGCTCATCCTGGCAGCGTTCCCTCGTTCAGCGAGTACGGATGGCGCCCACCCATCGCTGCATGACTTGTGCTTCGCTGTAATATCATCATTGCTGTCTGCGCGATAAATCGCGCCGCTACGTTACGTGCGGTCATTTGTAGCGGCGCGATTTATCGCGCAATTAAGAGAGCACAAAACTCAAAGGCGGTGGGGTGGGTGGCATCCGCAGCGCCGAGTGCAGAGTGAAGGCCAGGCCGAGCCGCATGGATGCGGCGAGAGAGCGGAATGAGCCATGGATGGCGAATCCGCGCGTGCCGTGCGGCCTGAGTGATAAGCGAGGGCACAGCGCGTAGCGCTGCGCGAGGACGGCGCATGGCGCGGATTGCAAAGGTGCGCGCCATCGCACCTTTGCCCGTCCGCCAGCACGGCAGTGCTGAAACTGCCCAAAGCCTGGCGGGCGGAACCCGCTCAGAGCCAAACCGCTGCTGTCAGCCGGAACCTTCTCGCTGTCAACGCGCTACTACCTACTACAAAAAAAAAGCCAGAGTTGCGTCTGGCCTTTTTACGTTTCAAGCGAAACTTACTTCGCTTTACCCTGGTTTGCCACGGCGGCTGCTTTCGCAGCGATCTCGTCGGCATCGCCCAGATAGTAACGTTTCAGCGGTTTGAAGTTCTCGTCGAACTCATACACCAGCGGCACGCCGGTTGGGATGTTCAGTTCGAGGATTTCGTCTTCGCTCAGGTTGTCGAGGTATTTCACCAGCGCACGCAGCGAGTTACCGTGTGCCGCAATGATCACTTTCTCACCGCTTTTGATGCGCGGCAGAATGCTGTCGTTCCAGTAAGGGATCACGCGTTCGATGGTCAGCGCCAGGCTTTCGGTGGTCGGCAGCTGGGCATCGGTCAGTGATGCATAACGCGGGTCGTGGCCCGGGAAACGCTCATCGCTGCGATCCAGTTCTGGCGGAGTAACCGCGAAGCCGCGACGCCACTGTTTCACCTGATCGTCGCCATATTTGGCAGCGGTTTCTGCTTTGTCCAGACCCTGCAACGCACCGTAGTGACGTTCGTTCAGACGCCAGCATTTTTCAACCGGCAGCCAGGCCTGGTCCAGCTCGTCCAGTACATTCCACAGGGTGTGGATGGCACGTTTCAGCACGGAGGTGTAGGCAAAATCGAATACGAAACCTTCTTTCTTCAGCAGCTGACCGGCTGCTTTGGCTTCGGTGCGACCCTTGTCGGACAGATCCACATCGTACCATCCGGTGAAGCGGTTTTCCTGATTCCACTGGCTTTCGCCGTGGCGCACCAGAACCAGCTTAGTTACGGCCATAGCTTAACTCCTTAATGCTTGATGTATTATAGAAACCGGCGGCGGCCACCTGATGAAGCGGCTCACTGATAGCGCCATACCATAGCGGAAAACATCGCACTGCGTAAGCCTGTCAGCGACGCAGTGCGCGTTTTTCATCCGGCGGGTCAGTGCGGGGTGAGGCGATAGCGCGTCACCGACTGCCAGCTGTCGCCGGGTTGCAACCAACAATCCGGTTGCGGCCACTCAGTATGGTTGGGCGAATCCGGTAAAAATTCACTCTCTAAGGCGATGCCCTGGAAAGCAGTATAGCTTCCCTGCTCGCGGGCGCGCGTTCCCTCCAGATAGTTGCCGGAGTAGAACTGAAGCGCCGGGGCAGCGGTAAATACGCTCAACTCCAGCTTACCGTCGGCCGACCACAGTCGGGCGGCGGGCTGGCTGCTGTCACCAGCGGTATTCAGCAGAAACGCATGGTCATAACCTTTTACCGCTTTCTGATCGTCATCGGCGAGGAAGTCATCGGCGACGGTTTTCGGCTGACGAAAATCGAAGCTGGTTCCCTCTACCGCTTTCAGCGGCGCATTGGGGATGCCTTCACTGTCGACCGGCAGATAACGGTCTGCCAGCAGTTGTAAGCGATGCTGGCGCGCATCGCCATGATGCGCGTCAAGGTTGAAGTAAGCATGGTTGGTGAGGTTGACCGGGCAGGGCTTATCGGTGCTCGCGACATAGCTGATCGACAGGCAATTGTCGTCATCAAGCTGATAACGCAGGTCAGCAATCAGATTGCCGGGGAATCCCTGATCGCCATCCGGCGAGTCGAGGCGATAATGCACCTCGGTTTCGCTCTGGCTGATGATCTGCCAGCGACGTTTATCAAATCCTTGCGGCCCGCCATGTAGCTGATGCGCGCCCTGATTGGCCACCAGTGCCAGATTCAGCGGCTTCAGCGTGGCGTTGGCGATACGGTTGGCATAACGGCCAACCGTGGCACCGAGATACGCATCCTGGTGCAGATAGTCGGATGGCGTGGCGCAACCGAGCAGCGCTTCACGCACGCTGCCATCCCGCATTGGCACGCGCGCCGACAGCCAGGTCGCGCCCCAGTCCATAAACGTCACCACCATACCGTTGTGATTACGTAACACGGTAATGCGCCACGGTTGTCCATCAGGTGCATGTGATTGCACATCATTTACCATTGGCCAGCTCCTTCAGAGGCTTTACACACGTAGAAGGTTTCTTTGATACCGGTTTGGGCTTCATACTGCCCGGCCACTGCCGCTTTCACCTGATCCACCAAATCAGTTGGCATCAGGGCCACAATGCAGCCGCCAAAGCCGCCACCGGTCATTCGCACACCGCCGCGCGGTCCGATCGCAGCTTTGACGATCTCCACCAACTGGTCAATCGGCGGCACGGTGATTTCAAAATCATCACGCATTGAGGCGTGTGATTCGGCCATCAGGACACCCATTCGCGTCAGATCGCCCGCTGCCAGCGCATCGGCGGCTTCCAGCGTGCGCGCATTCTCGGTAATCACATGACGGACACGTTTTGCCACCAGCGGATCGAGCTGATCTTCAGCCGCTTCGAATTCCGCCAGGGTGACATCGCGCAGCGCGGGTTTATTGAAGAAACGTGCACCGGTTTCACACTGCTCGCGACGGGTGTTGTATTCACTGCCCACCAGCGTCCGGCGGAAGTTGGAGTTGATGATCACCACTGCCACATCTGCCGGCATCGAAACGGCGCGGGTGCTGAGGCTACGACAATCCAGCAGCATGGCGTGATCCTGCTTACCCAGCGCCGAGATCAACTGATCCATGATGCCGCAGTTACAACCGACAAACTGGTTTTCCGCTTCCTGACCGTTCACGGCAATGGCTGCGCCGTCGAGCGGCAGTTGATACAACTGTTGAAACACGGTGCCCACCGCCACTTCCAGCGACGCCGAAGAACTCAGGCCCGCGCCCTGCGGCACGTTACCGCTGATCACCATATCCACGCCGCCAAAGCTGGCATCGCGTTTTTGCAGATGTTTCACCACGCCGCGCACATAATTGGCCCACATCGGTTCTTTTACCGGCTCAATCGGCGCATCCAGTGAGAAACTGTCTTGCTGGTTATCGTAATCCACCGCCACCACGCGCACCTGGCGGTCATCGCGTTTGGCACAGGCAATCACGGTTTGATAATCAATGGCGCAGGGCAGCACGAAACCATCATTATAGTCGGTGTGTTCACCAATCAGGTTAACGCGGCCAGGTGCCTGAATGCTGTGGCTCGGCTGATAACCAAATGTCTCGACGAACGTCTGTTGTGTAATGGATTTTAATGACATTTATTGCGCCTCGCGGAAATGGACATCGCTAACAGAACGCAGGCGTTCAGCCGCCTGTTCTGCCGTTAAATCACGTTGGGTTTCGGCCAGCATCTCGTAGCCAACCATAAATTTGCGCACCGTTGCTGAGCGCAGCAGCGGCGGATAGAAATGCGCGTGCAGTTGCCAGTGATCGTTGGCTTCACCGTTAAAAGGCGCGCCGTGCCAGCCCATTGAGTAGGGGAAGGAGCACTGGAACAGGTTGTCGTAGCGGCTGGTGAGCAGCTTGATCGCCAGCGCCAGATCTTTGCGTTGCGCCTCGGTCAGATCGGTGATGCGTTTCACCTGCGCTTTTGGCAGCAGCAGCGTTTCGAACGGCCATGCGGCCCACCAGGGCACCACCGCCAGCCAGTGGTCGGTTTCTACCACGGTACGGCTACCATCGTTCAGTTCACGCGCGGCGTAGTCCACCAGCATCGGTGTGCCTTTTTCGGCGTAATAGCGACGCTGGAGATGGTCTTCCCGCTGTGCCTCATTCGGCAAAAAGCTGTTTGCCCATACCTGACCGTGCGGATGGGGGTTAGAGCAGCCCATCGCCGCACCTTTGTTTTCAAACACTTGCACCCACGGATAGTGCTGACCGAGATCGGCGGTTTGTTCCTGCCAGGTACGTACGATCTCTTCCAGCGCGCTGAGCGGCAGTTCCGGCAGGGTTTTGCTGTGATCCGGCGAGAAGCAGATCACCCGGCTGGTGCCGCGCGCGCTTTCGCAACGCATCAGAATATCGTCGCTTTGCGGCGCATCAGGCGTGTCGGTCATCAGCGCGGCAAAGTCATTAGTGAAGACGTAAGTGCTTTTATAATCGGGATTTTTATCACCGGTGATGCGGGTATTACCGGCGCAGAGGAAGCAGTCGGGATCGTGTGCCGGCAATGTTTCCAGCGCCGGCGTTTCCTGTGCGCCCTGCCACGGACGCTTGGCGCGATGTGGCGAAACCAATACCCACTGATCGCTCAGCGGGTTATAACGGCGATGCGGATGATCGACCGGGTTAAATTTTTCCATGTTGGATCCTGGTAAACGACAAACAGATAAAAATGGCTGCGTTCAAAGTAGCATAAAGGTCAGACTGAAAGCGTGATCCAGTCTGGATAAATGGTATCGTTTACACAAGGTGACGATTCTCATTTTGTGGGGTTATCAGGCGTGTTTGCCGAATATGTGGGCAATGAAATGGTAACGGTTACATTGATGGTGTGATGCGCGATAAATCACGCCGCTACCGTAGCGGCACGATTTATCGCGGGGGTTTTAACGCAGCTTTTCTTGCTGATACCCATAGCCACCGCCATCCTGCGCGACAAAGCTCAGGCGATGGGTGATGCACTGTGGCGCATCTTCGGCGTGGTGGGAAACAAACAGCAACTGGGTACGACCTTCGCCAATCAGCACATCGACAAAGCGCCGCACCAGTTGACGGTTGATGGGATCCAGACCCTGCAACGGTTCATCCAGAATCAGCAGCGCCGGATGTTTCACCAGCGCACGCGCAATCAGCACCAGCCGCTGCTGGCCCCAGGAGAGGCTATGGAAGGGCGCATCGGCCAGCGCGTTATCCATCCCCAGTAACGCCAGCCACTGACGCGCCAGCGATTTTTGCCGATCCGACACCGCCTGATACAGTCCGATGGAATCAAAGAAGCCGGAGAGGATCACGGTACGCACATTGACGCTGACACGGTAATCAAGGTGCAGGCTGCTGCTGACGTAACCAATATGTTGTTTGATGTCCCAGATGGTCTCTCCGCTGCCGCGACGAATGCCGAACAGGGTTAAATCGTTGCTGTAGCCTTGCGGATGGTCACCGGTCACCAGGCTGAGCAGGGTGGATTTGCCTGCGCCATTGGGGCCGATAATCTGCCAGTGCTCACCGGGACTTACCTGCCAGCTCAGGCCGTTGATAATCGGCTTGTCGTTATATGACACCACACCGTTACGCAGAATCACCCGTGGCGCATCCTCCGCCAGCGGGGGAATTTGATCGGGAGCATCGGCTTCCGGCAGCGCCATACCGGACAGCTTTTCACTGTGCGCCAGTTGGGCGACCAGCGCTTCAGCCAGAATCGCCTGACGTTGGCCGACGTGGGTGAGGGTGCACTCCGCCAGTACGCCAACCTGATCGACAAAGTCGGGAATATCGTCAAAGCGGTTCAGCACCAGAACCACGGTGTAGCCATGCTGATGCAGATCGCTCAGGGTTTGTGCCAGGCTGGCACGGGACGCCACATCCAGACCATCAAAAGGTTCATCGAGGATCAGCAGGTCCGGTTGGGCCATCAGCGCCTGGCACAGCAGGGTTTTACGCGTTTCGCCGGTCGAGAGATATTTAAAACGACGATCCAACAGGTAGCTGATGCCAAACTGCTGCGCCAGCGCCTGACAGCGCGCGTCGTCTTTGACTTCATCCTGAATGATCTGCGCAGCCGTGCGACCGGTGTCATCCTCGCCTTCGCTGAGCATGTCGGTGTTGTTGCGTTCCCACTCTTCGGTCACCAGCTTTTGCAGCTGTTCGAGTGATAAGCGGGTCGGACGTTGAAAGCTATGCGTGACGCTGCCTTTGCCCGGCGGCAATTCACCGGACAACGCGCGGGCCAGTGAGGATTTGCCGCTACCGTTGGCACCGACAAACGCCCAGCTCTCACCGCTGTTAAGCGTTAAATCATTGAGGGACAGTACTCGGGTGTCGCTAAGACGAAACGTGCCTTGCGAAATTTGCAATGAAGCCATGATTTGTTCCATTTTATGCATCGTGTCACTCAGTTGTAGCGACCGCTGCCGGTGAAGTCAAATCATGGCCGGGATTTCAGAGCAGTGTGGCGATGATGGCGTGTTCCGCATTAAAACTGGCGGTGACGTTGTCGCCAGGTTGCAGATTCTGCTGCGTCACTGCGCTATTCGGCAGCGTGGCACACAGGGTTTCTCCACCAGGTAGCGCCATCAACACCTCGCTCACCTGTTCACCGGGTTCGATGGTGGTTATCTGCACCGGCAGCTGATTATCCCCGTGGCTGGCTGTGCGGCTGACTTGAATCCACGGTGCTTTGATCAGCACCAGCACCTCTTTGCCGCTTTCCAGTTGCAAACGTTCGGCACTGCGCTGGGTCAGCGCCACCTGCAAGCGGGTTACGCCATCGCTTAACAACACCTCAAGATGCTGCACCACCTGCTGATTATCACGCGCCAGTACCGTGCCGTACAATTGGTTGCGTGCGCTGGTTTGCAGCGAGAAACGCGCAATCGCCGCCAGCAGGCTATCGAGCGGCAGGGTGTCGTTTTGCAGCACATCAAAGGCTTTCTGCTGGATCTGCTCCATCAACTGGAACAGTTGGATCAGGCGCTCACCGTAACGTGTCAGTTGCGCACCGCCACCCCCTTTGCCGCCGGTGGCGCGTTCCACCAGGGTTTGATCTGCCATCCCGTTCATGTCGTTGATGGCATCCCAGGCGCTTTTGTAACTGATACCCGCCAGTTTTGCTCCCTGGCTGATGGAGCCGGTCTCCTTAATCCGCTTCAGAAGTTCGATGCGGCGCGGATCGGCAAACAACTTCTGCTGTAGGCGAATATGGAGAGAGAGTTCAGCTTGCATGTCAGCTCCTTAAGTTAGTGGCACCAATTGTATGCGCTAAAGTAAAAGCACGAAAAGGGCATGGCAGTTTATTCTCAAGCCGTTACAATCACTTTTTTATCATTTTCGTGAGGTTTCCATGCTGGAACTGCTAAAAAGCCTGGCCGTGGCCATCATTATGGTGCCAATTGTTATGGCTATCATGCTGGGTTTAATTTACGGCTTGGGTGAAGTCTTCAACGTCATCTCGAAATTTGGCCGCCGCGACGATCGCCCCGCCAACAACTCACATTGATTTTTCAACGCCCGCATCTTGCGGGCGTTTTGCTCTTAACTTCCGCCAAATCCTGCCGATATAAACTTCATGACAGCATCGAAGCCAGCGTTGTAGTATTCAGTATATAACGTAACAAGGAGCTAAAAATGCTATCAAAACATTACCGCTGGGGTGCCGCTGCCGTTCTGACTTTTTCACTGGCCGGACAGGCACTGGCTGCTGAGAAAATTACCGTGTTTGCAGCGGCCTCACTGACCAACGCGTTGCAGGATATCGCCACGCAGTATCAGAAAAAAACCGGTGTCGAAGTGGTGTCGTCCTTTGCGTCGTCGTCGGTACTGGCGCGCCAGATTGAGCAGGGTGCACCGGCAGATCTGTTTATCTCTGCTGACCAGCAGTGGATGGACGATGCGGTGGCGAAAAAAAGCGTCATCGATAACACGCGTTTAACCCTGTTGGGTAACGATTTGGTGTTGGTGGCACCGCGCAGCGACAGCGCTAAGGCCGTGACCATCAATGCGCAAACCGACTGGAAAAGCCTGCTGAAGGGCCAGCGTCTGGCGGTGGGCGACCCGGATCATGTTCCTGCCGGGATCTACGCAAAAGAAGCGTTACAGAAACTGGGCGCGTGGGATACGTTAGTGCCGGTACTGGCCCCGGCCAACAACGTGCGAGCTGCGCTGGCGCTGGTGGAACGTAATGAAGCGCCTTACGGCATTGTTTACGGTTCCGATGCGGTAGCCAGCCAAAAAGTGCAGGTAGTGGGGCGTTTCCCGGAAGATAGCCATAAGCCGGTCGAATATCCGATGGCGATCGTCAAAGAACATCAGCGTGCGCCGGTAGAAGCCTTCTTCAAGTATTTGCAGGGGCCGGAAGCCGCCGCAGTGTTTAAACAGTATGGATTTACGCCGAAGAAATGATATTGAGTGATCCCGAATGGCAGGCGGTGTTTCTCAGCCTGAAAGTCTCCACTGTGGCGGTGTTGTGTAGCCTGCCGTTGGGCATCCTGATGGCCTGGATTCTGGCGCGTTGCCAGTTTCCGGGCAAAACCCTGCTCGATAGTGTTATCCATCTACCGCTGGTGCTACCGCCGGTGGTGGTCGGTTATTTGCTGCTGATTGCCCTCGGGCGGCGTGGCTTTATCGGTGCCTGGTTATATGACTGGTTTGGTTTCAGCTTTGCTTTTAGCTGGCGTGGCGCAGTGGTGGCGGCGGCGGTGATCGCTTTCCCGTTAATGGTGCGAGCCATTCGCCTGGCGCTGGAAGCGGTAGATACCAAACTGGAACAGGCGGCACGCACCCTCGGCGCAGGACGCTGGCGCGTGTTCTTTACCATTACCTTACCCCTGACCTTTCCCGGCATCATTGTCGGTACGGTGCTGGCTTTTGCCCGTTCGCTGGGTGAGTTTGGTGCCACCATCACCTTCGTGTCGAATATACCTGGTGAAACCCGCACCATTCCGTCAGCGATGTTTACCCTGATTGAAACACCGGGGGCGGAAAATGCCGCCGCGCGCCTGTGTGCGGTGGCGATTGTGCTGGCGTTGCTGTCGCTGGTGGCGTCGGAACTGCTGGCCCGCTGGGGCCGTAAGCGGCTGGGGGTTTAATGCTGACACTGAACTTTTCCCAGCAGTTGGGCACCCACCAGCTGGATGTGGACGTGGAGATCCCCGGCAAAGGGATCACCGCGATTTTTGGCGTTTCTGGCGCGGGCAAAACCTCGTTGATCAACGCGATTGGCGGGTTAACTCAGCCGCAGCAGGGGCAGATTAAACTGGATGAACGGCTGTTGTTTGATGCCGCCACCGGACTGAATTTACCGCCAGAGAAACGCCGTATCGGTTATGTGTTTCAGGATGCTCGCCTGTTCCCGCATTACAGCGTGCGCGGCAATCTGCAATACGGTATGGCGGCTACCATGAAACCGCAATTCGACAGCCTGGTGGCGTTATTGGGCCTCGACGCCTTGCTGCGTCGCGCGCCATCTTCTTTATCTGGCGGCGAGAAACAGCGGGTGGCGATTGGCCGCGCGCTGCTCACGGCACCGGATATTCTGTTGATGGATGAGCCGTTGGCCTCGCTGGATTTACCACGTAAACGTGAACTGATGCCTTACCTGCAAAAGCTGGCGAAACAGGTGGATATTCCGCTGTTGTACGTGTCGCACAGCCTCGACGAGATCCTGCAACTGGCGGATAACGTGCTGGTGCTGGATAGCGGTAAAGTCAAAGCCTTTGGTTCGCTGGAGAAGGTGTGGAGCAGTGCGGCGATGCGCCCGTGGCTACCGGCCAGCGATCGCACCAGCGTACTTCGCGTCCAGGTGCTGGAGCAGCATCCTGATTACCCGATGACCGCGCTGTCACTCGGCGATCAACATATCTGGGTCAGCCGGGTCAATCAGCCGCTGAAAACCGCGTTACGCATTCGTATCGCCTCAGCCGATGTGTCGCTGGCATTGCAACCGCCGCAAAACACCTCGATTCGTAACATCCTGCCCGCGCAGGTGGTTGAATTGCTGGAGATTGACGATCAGGTAGAGGTTAAGCTGCGCATTGGCATCAGCGAACTGTGGGCGCGTATTTCGCCCTGGGCACGGGATGAGCTGGGCATTCGGCCAGATCAGTGGCTGTATGCCCAGATTAAAAGCGTGTCGATTACCCCATGATGTCGGGAAATCCGTAGCGGCGCGATTTATCGCGCGGATTTTACAGAATTTCCTGGTAAATCACTTCGGCAATGCCCGGCTCCAGATTGGTGCCAATCACTTTGCCGGCGCGTGCTTTGATCGCGTCGTCGGCATTGCCCATCGCCACGCCCAGACCGACTTCTTCCAGCATACTGAGGTCGTTGTAGTTATCACCAAACGCCAGCACGTCTTTCATGCTTAATCCCTGGCTCTCCACCCACTGCGCAAGGCGTTTGCCTTTGCTGTTGCCGCGCTGGGCGATATCCACCTGATCGTGCCATGACCATTCACACGCCAGCCCCAGTTCGGCTTCGGTGCGCTCGGCAAATTGTTGCAGCGCGTGGGTATCGGCATGGGACAGGGCGAACTTCCAGATCGACTGTGCATCGTGCGCAGCCTGAACCAGGCTCGGCACATGGAGGAAGGTCGGACGTTGTGCCGCAGGCAGCGATTCCGCCCAGGTAAGGGTACGGGTCACATGGCCGGTCGGCTCCTGGTAAAGCATCGCGTCATCGACATACAGCAGGCCGTGAATCTGCTGTTCATCCAGCATCTCGATCACCCGCACCGCCTGAGATTTTTCCAGCGGATCGGAGGTCAGCACCTTTTTCGCCTGATAATCATACAAATAAGTGCCGTTACAGCAGATAGCGGGTGTATCCAGTTGCAGTGCCTGATAAAAAGGATGGATGGCACAATGGTGGCGACCGGTAACAATCAGCACTTTGACGCCTGCCTGCTGCGCGCGGGCCAGGGCTTCAAGGGATTCAGGCAGAATGGTTTTACGCGGGGTCAACAGGGTGCCGTCAAGATCAAGGGCGATTACGCGGTAGCTCATTACTCTTTCCGTCTGGGTTACAAAGCAACCAGTCTACACCGGGTAACGCCTTTGAGACAAAAAGCAGGGCACAAATGATTCCTGCGCGGCAAAATGAAACGCGCTAGAGTGATACCCTTTCAGCAAGCCGAACAAGGAGAACGCATGAAACAAGTCGTGTATACCGCCAGCCCCGAGAGCCAGCAGATTCACGCCTGGCAGTTACAGGAAGATGGCGCGCTGACGTTATTACAGGTGACGGATGTGGCCGGTCAGGTGCAGCCGATGGTGGTCAGCCCGAAGAAAGATTTCCTCTATGTTGGCGTGCGTCCGAATTTTCGCGTGCTGGCATACCGTATTGCCGCGGATGGCACCCTGAGCGAAGCCGGAGAGGCACCGCTGCCGGGCAGCCCGACGCACATTTCTACCGATCGCCAGGGTAACTTCCTGTTCTGCGGTTCTTACAATGATGCCTGTGTCAGCATCAGCCCAATTGGTAGCGATGGTCTGCCGCAGGCTCCGAGCCAGGTGATCGGCGGGCTGGAAGGTTGTCACTCCGCCAATATTGATGTGAAAAATCAGACGCTGTTTGTGCCGGCGCTGAAGCAGGATCGTATTTGTTTGTTCCAGTTAGGCAACGATGGCAGCCTGACACCCGCCGCGCAAGCCCAGGTCACCACGGTTGAAGGTGCTGGCCCGCGTCATATGGCGTTTCACCCGAATGGCAACTATAGCTATTGCGTCAACGAACTGGACAGCAGCGTAGATGTCTGGGCGTTAAGCAATGCACACGGCGAAGTGGAGCGTGTGCAGAGCCTGAATATGATGCCTGCGGATTTCAGCGGCACCCGCTGGGCAGCGGATATCCATCTGACGCCGGATGGCCGTTTCCTGTATGCCTGCGATCGCACCAGCAGCACCATTACCGTGTTCAGCGTCAGCGAAGATGGCGGCTTGTTGAACATCGAGGGCTTCCAGCCGACAGAGACGCAACCGCGTGGTTTTAATATCGACAACAGCGGGAAATATCTGGTGGCAGCCGGGCAGAAATCGCACCATATCGAGGTCTACAAAATCAGCGACGATCGCGGTCTGCTGACACCGCTGGCGCGTTATGCCGTCGGACAAGGCCCAATGTGGGTGGTGATTCACCCACTGGGTTAAGTCATTACGCGATAAATCGCGCCGTTACGGGGGGAATGGTAGCGGTGCGATGTATCGCGCTGCTTTTTACCCCTGAAAATGGCGCGAAAAATCCAGCGCATCGCGTACGGCGTCGGTCAACTTCGTCAGCTCCGCCGCCGTAATCACATAGGGTGGCATCAGGTAAATCAACCGCCCAAACGGACGGATCCACACCCCGCGCTCGACAAAGAACTGTTGCAGTGCCGCCATATCCACTGCCCGACGAGTCTCAATCACGCCAATCGCCCCCAGAACGCGTGCATCCGCCACGGCCGGATGGTCAGCTAACGGCAGCAATGCCGCGCGTAGCTGCTGCTCAATCTGTGCCACCTGCGCCGGCCAGTGACCTTCGTTCACCATCTTCAGGCTTTCTACCGCGACCGCGCACGCCAGCGGATTACCCATAAAGGTCGGGCCATGCATAAAGCAGCCGGCGGCGCTGTTGCTGATGGTATCGGCCACTGTGCGGGTGGTAAGGGTGGCGGAGAGCGTCATGGTGCCACCCGTCAGGGCTTTGCCCAGACACAAAATATCCGGCACGATCCCGGCATGTTCGCAGGCGAACAACTTGCCGCTGCGGCCAAAGCCGGTGGCGATCTCGTCGGCAATTAGCAGCAAACCGTAGCGATCGCACAGCTCACGCACCCGTTGCAGATAACGCGGATGATAAAAACGCATCCCCCCTGCGCCCTGCACAATGGGCTCCAGGATCACTGCGGCAATCTGCCGGTGATGTTGTTCCGCCAGACGGGCAAAATCGGCGAAATCAGCATCATCCCACGCATCATCAAACCCTCGCTCCGGTGCAGCCGCGAACAGGTGTTCCGGCAGATAGCCGCGCCACAAGCTGTGCATCGAGTTTTGCGGATCGCACACCGACATCGCGGCGAACGTGTCGCCGTGATAACCGCGTTTCAGGGTGAGAAATTTTTGCCGGGTTTCACCCCGTCCCAACCAGTATTGCAGCGCCATTTTCATCGCCACTTCGACGGCGATCGACCCCGAATCGGCGAGGAACACACATTCCAGGGGGGCTGGCGTCATCGCCACCAACTGACGGCACAGCTCCACCGCAGCCGGGTGGGTGATGCCACCAAACATCACATGCGACATCTGCGCCAGTTGGTCCTGCAAAGCCTGATTAAGACGTGGATGGTTATAACCGTGGATCGCCGCCCACCATGACGACATGCCATCCACTAATTCACGTCCATCCGCCAGTTGTAACTGGCAGCCATGCGCCGCGACGACCGGGTAGCAGGGCAGGGGATCACGCATTGAGGTGTAGGGATGCCAGATATGCTGGCGGTCGAAATTGAGATCGTCCTGAGTGAACATGGGTATTGTAAACCAAAAATAAAAAATATAGTTTACAAGTATAACCACGTTAATCGTCAGGATGAACCCTTTTCTGGAGTGAAGCAATGGCACATCGCTGGACACTGGCACAAGCCCAGGCACTATTCGATAAACCTTTCCTTGAGCTAATGTTTGAGGCGCAGCAGGTACATCGCCAACATTTCGACCCGCGTCAGGTGCAGGTCAGTACCCTGCTGTCGATCAAAACCGGCGCCTGCCCGGAAGATTGTAAATATTGCCCGCAAAGCGCGCGCTACAAAACCGGGCTGGAATCGGAACGTCTGATGGAGGTGGAAGCGGTGCTGGAATCGGCGCGCAAAGCCAAAGCCGCCGGTTCAAGCCGTTTCTGTATGGGGGCGGCGTGGAAAAACCCGCACGATCGCGACATGCCTTACCTGGAGCAGATGGTGCAGGGCGTGAAAGCGATGGGGATGGAAACCTGTATGACCCTCGGCACCCTCAACGACACCCAGGCGCAGCGGCTGGCGCATGCCGGTCTGGATTTTTACAACCATAACCTCGATACCTCGCCGGAATTCTACGGCAACATCATCACCACGCGCAGCTACCAGGAACGCCTCGATACCCTCGACAAAGTGCGTGGCGCGGGCATTAAGGTGTGTTCGGGCGGTATCGTTGGCCTGGGCGAAACGGTAAAAGATCGTGCCGGTCTGCTGGTGCAACTGGCGAACCTGCCGACACCGCCGGAAAGCGTGCCGATCAACATGCTGGTGAAAGTTAAAGGCACGCCGCTGGCGGATAACGACGATGTCGAACCGTTCGATTTTATCCGTACCATCGCGGTGGCCCGCATCATGATGCCGTCTTCTCACGTCCGCCTTTCTGCCGGTCGTGAGCAGATGAGCGAACAGACCCAGGCGATGTGTTTTATGGCCGGGGCAAACTCGATTTTCTACGGCTGCAAGCTGCTGACCACGCCGAACCCGGAAGAAGACAAGGATTTGATTTTGTTCCGTAAACTGGGACTCAACCCGGAGCATACCGCCACCACCGCCGGTGATAACGAACAGCAATATCAGTTGAGTGAACAGCTGTTGCATGCCGATACCGCGCAGTTTTACAACGCGGCGGTGTAATGAGCTGGTCGCAACGCATCGAACAGGCGCTGGCGGCGCGGCGTGCCGCCGACGGCTGGCGTCAGCGTATCCGCGTGGAACATAACAATGTGCGCGAGCTGACCGTCGCCGGGCAACGCTATCGCCACTTTTCCAGCAACGATTATCTTGGCCTGAGCCAGCATCCGGCAGTGATTGCCGCCTGGCAACAGGGGGCCGCGGATGCCGGGGCTGGCGCGGGTGCATCGGGACATGTGACCGGTTTCAGCCGTTATCATGCGCAACTGGAAGAACAACTGGCCGACTGGCTGGGTTATCGCCGTGCGCTGCTGTTTATCTCGGGTTTCGCCGCCAATCAGGCGGTGATCCATCTGCTGGCGGAAAAGCCGGATCGGATTGTGGCCGACAAGCTGGCGCACGCCTCGTTACTGGATGCTGCCAGCCACAGCCCGGCCACGCTGCGCCGTTTTGCCCACAATCAGCCCGCCAGCCTGGCAAAGCTGTTGGCAACGCCGGTGGAGGGTAACACCCTGGTGGTCACCGAAGGCGTCTTCAGCATGGATGGCGACAGCGCACCGCTGGCGCAGCTGGCTGCTGAAACGCAACGCGCCAACGGCTGGCTGCTGGTCGATGATGCGCATGGCATTGGCGTGACCGGTGAGCAAGGTCGTGGTAGCTGCTGGCAGCAGCAGGTGAAGCCAGAATTACTGATCGTCACCTTCGGCAAAGGCTTTGGCGTCAGCGGTGCCGCCCTGTTGTGCGATGACGCGACCGCCGATTATGTGGAACAGTTTGCCCGCCATTTGATCTACTCGACCGCCATGCCGCCCGCGCAGTGCTGCGCGCTGCTGGCGGCGTTACAGCAAATTCAGCAGGGCGATGAATTGCGTGCGCAGTTGCACGCCAATATCGCGCGTTTTCGCGCTGGAGCGGCAGATCTCCCCTGGCAGTTGATGCCATCGGCCAGCGCCATCCAGCCGTTGGTGGTCGGTGAGAACAGCGCTGCGCTGGCGTTATCACAGCGGTTGAAGGCGGCAGGCTGCTGGGTCAGCGCCATTCGTCCCCCGACGGTGCCACCGGGCACAGCACGCCTCCGCATAACCCTGACCGCCGCACATAGTTTTGACGATATCGATCGTCTGCTGGAGGCGCTGTATGACGCTGCACATCAATAAACAGGCGATTGCTCAGGCGTTTGGTCGGGCGGCGCAACATTATGAGCAGCATGCCGAGTTGCAACGCCAGAGTGGTGATGCCCTGCTGGCGCTGGCACCGGCCGGATTTGGCCCGCACCTGCTGGATGCCGGATGTGGTACCGGTTGGTACAGCCGCTACTGGCGCGATCGTGGACGTACCCTGACTGCGCTTGATCTGTCACCAACCATGCTGAATAGCGCGGCCCGGCAACACTCGGCACATCATTATGTGCAGGGCGATATTGATGCGCTGCCGCTGCCGGATGCCTGCGTTGATGGCGTGTGGAGCAACCTCGCGGTGCAATGGAGTAGCGATCTGCGCACTGCTTTGCAGCAATTTCTACGCGTGACTCGCCCCGGCGGCAGCGTGCTGTTTTCCACTTTGCTGGCCGGTTCGCTTAATGAGGTTCATCAGGCGTGGGCGCAGTTGGATGGACGTCAGCACGCCAACCGTTTTCTCAGCGCGGCGCAAATCGCCGCCGCGACCGATGGCATGGCGCTGCACAGCACGCTGCAAACCATCACCTTACATTTTCCCAGCGCGCTCAATGCGATGCGTTCGCTGAAAGGGATTGGCGCAACCCATCTGCATGATGGACGCCAGGGCGGATTACTGACGCGGAGTCAGCTGGCCCGGCTGGAGCAGTGCTGGCCACAGGACGAGGCGGGTTATCGCCTGAGTTATCATCTGATGTATGGAGTCTTAACGGCATGAAACGCTGGTTTATTACAGGTACCGACACCGAAGTCGGCAAGACGGTAGCCAGTGGCGCGTTGCTACAGGCGGCGGGAGCTGCCGGATGGGTCACTGCAGGTTACAAGCCGGTGGCCTCGGGTTGTGAGCAAACTGCCGAAGGCATCCGCAACAGCGATGCGCTGGCGCTGCAACGCTACAGTTCGCTGGCATTGCGTTATGAGCAGGTCAATCCGCTGGCTTTTCTTGAACCCACGTCACCGCATATCGTCAGTGCCGAAGAGGGCAGGCCAATCGATTTTGCCGGACTGTCTGCCGGGCTACGGGAGCTGGAGCAACAGGCAGAATGGGTATTGGTGGAAGGCGCGGGCGGATGGTTTACTCCGTTGTCGGCAACGCAAACCTATGCTGATTGGGTGGTGGCTGAGCAGCTGCCGGTGATCCTGGTGGTGGGTATCAAACTGGGTTGTATCAACCATGCGATGCTGACTGCCGCCGCCGTGCATGCCAGTGGCCTGCGCCTTGCAGGCTGGATCGCCAATACCATTCAGCCGCCGGGTAAGCGGCATCAGGAATATCTGGCAACCTTGCGTCAGCGTCTTGATGCGCCGTGTCTGGGCGAAATCCCGTATCTTACGCATGACGCGCAGCAGGATGACTGTGGCCGTTATCTGACATTGCCCTGAAGCGTAGCGGCGCGATAAATCGCGCCGCTACGGGCAGCTCATGTCAGGTTACCGTCAGCCATTTATTGATGGTGACATCGTCCAACTGGGCCACTTTTCCCTGCGCCACGTTGCGACCACGATGCAGCAGCAGAAAATAGTCAGCCACGCGGCGGATAAAGGAGACGTGTTGCTCCAGCAGCAGAATGGTCAGGCCGTAATCGCGGTTCAGGCGGCGAATCAGATTTCCCATCTCCTCCTCCAGCCACGGCGACATGCCTTCGGTTGGTTCATCAAGGATCAGCAATTTCGGTTGTAACACCAGCGCGCGCGCTAATGCCAACTGCTGCTGCTGATCCATCGGCAGTTCTCCGCTGCGCTGGTGGCGTAATGAATAGAGCGCCGGGAACAAATCGAACACCATTTCCGGAATGGCGCGACTGCGGTCGTCATGCGCCGCCATCAGCGCAATCAGCAGGTTATCTTCCACGCTCATTTGCGAGAAAATATGGCGACCTTGCGGTACGTAGCCGATACCCATGCGCGCACGTTGCTCCGCCGGTTGCAGCAATAAATCTTCAGGAGGGGAGCCATCTTCCTGCCAGGTCATCGACCCGCTATTGATCGGCAACCGTCCCATAATGCAGTTGACCAGGGTGGTTTTACCCATCCCAGGGCTACCCAGCACGCCCGTGCAGGTGCCAGGGGGCAGATCGAGGTCCACATCCCACAGGATATGGTTTTGACCGTAAAACTGATTCACCGAACGTAAACTTAGCATCTGACATTCTCCTTCCAGATAATTAGCCTGAATGCTCCCGCTCTGTGTCGTCTGGCAAACAGTCAAACACGATTCATCATTGCCACTCTCACCATCAGTGAGTTGATGCGTATGCTTATGGAGAAACCTGCAATTCCCAGGCCAGTTTGCTGATGCCATGAAAAAAAGCAGCAGCAGCGAGGCAAAATCAGGAATTAAAGTTGAGCGATGCTTAACAATTGCTGGGGGTGATAAAACGGCTGCACTTTAGCGGTGCTGAATGCTTAACGTTTCTGGTGCATCTGAGCAGTAATAAGGCAGATCGCTCAGGAATAAGTGGCCTTATTTACTGGGAATTTCGGGCTTTCAGTGACGTCAGCACGAAAAAAGAATAGTTAATGCCACGCGGGCTGTGGGAAAAATAAACATAAAAAAATTTTTTTTCGCACGCCAGGAATAGGCTTAGAAAATTATGCACAGGCGATGGCGGCGGGGCTGCCGTCAGTTATCCACTATTCCTGTGGATAACCTTGTGTATTAGAGACTGAAAACAGAGCGCAAGCGAGGAAATACGCGGCCTGGATACATTATGCTGAGAAACTGGGCTTTTTACTGATTTATAAATAAATCAATATGTTATTTAAAATCAAGCCTGAGATTTTTCTTGTTGGTCATACAACTGCAATTTTATGACGCTCTATTGACAAATGTTAAAAGCATCACCCATCTGGGGATAACCTTGCGCAACAAGGTTTTGCCAGATGCCGCATAAATTGCACTGAAGCGAGTCGTTGCTGCTCCCTGTTATCGTGCAGGATATCTGTAAATATATCCAGTATTTTTTTCTGGCAAATTCGCCATAGCGGAGTAGAATTAGCAGCCTGCCCGCCGATATCTCCTGCAGGAACGAAAAAACCATGAGTAAAGCCTTCAAACTCAACTCCGAATTTAAACCCTCAGGGGATCAGCCTGAGGCGATTCGTCGTCTGGAAGAGGGGCTGGAAGACGGTCTGGCACACCAGACGCTGTTGGGGGTAACCGGTTCGGGTAAAACCTTTACCATCGCCAATGTGATCGCCGATCTCAACCGGCCAACTATGGTGCTGGCGCCTAACAAGACCCTTGCGGCACAGCTCTACGGAGAGATGAAGGAGTTCTTCCCGGACAACGCGGTGGAGTTCTTCGTCTCCTACTACGACTACTATCAGCCTGAAGCCTATGTGCCCAGCTCCGATACCTTTATCGAAAAGGATGCCTCGGTGAATGAGCACATCGAGCAGATGCGTCTGTCTGCCACCAAGGCGTTGCTGGAGCGACGTGACGTTATCGTGGTGGCGTCGGTGTCGGCCATCTACGGTCTGGGTGACCCTGATCTCTACCTGAAAATGATGCTGCACCTGACGCGTGGCATGATCATCGATCAGCGCAGCATTCTGCGTCGTCTGGCCGAGCTGCAATATACCCGTAATGATCAGGTGTTCCAGCGCGGCACCTTCCGCGTGCGCGGTGAAGTGATCGATATCTTCCCGGCGGAGTCCGATGAGATTGCGCTGCGTGTGGAGCTGTTTGATGAAGAAGTGGAGCGGTTGTCATTGTTTGACCCGCTGACCGGTCAGGTGGTTTCGGTGGTGCCGCGTTTTACCGTCTATCCGAAAACTCACTATGTCACGCCGCGCGAACGCATCCTGCAATCAATGGAAGAGATCAAAAAGGAACTGGTGGTGCGCCGTCAGGTCCTGCTGGAGAATAATAAGCTGCTGGAAGAGCAGCGCATTACCCAGCGTACCCAGTTTGACCTCGAAATGATGAACGAACTCGGCTACTGCTCGGGTATCGAAAACTATTCACGCTACCTGTCCGGACGTGGGCCAGGCGAGCCGCCTCCGACGCTGTTCGACTACTTACCGGCAGATGGTCTGCTGGTGGTGGATGAGTCCCATGTGACCATCCCGCAGATTGGCGGGATGTATCGCGGTGACCGCGCACGTAAAGAGACGCTGGTGGAGTATGGTTTCCGTCTGCCGTCGGCGCTGGACAACCGCCCGCTCCGCTTCGAAGAGTTTGAAGCGCTGGCACCGCAAACCATTTATGTTTCGGCAACGCCGGGTAATTACGAGCTGGAGAAATCCGGTGGTGAGGTGATTGATCAGGTGGTGCGTCCGACCGGGTTGCTCGATCCGATCCTCGAAGTACGTCCGGTGACCACCCAGGTGGATGACCTGCTGTCGGAGATCCGCAAACGCGTCGAGGTCAACGAACGTGTGCTGGTGACCACCCTGACTAAACGCATGGCGGAAGATCTCACCGAATATCTGGAGGAGCACGGCGAGAAGGTGCGTTATCTGCACTCAGACATCGATACGGTGGAGCGTATGGAGATCATCCGCGACCTGCGTCTGGGGGAATTTGATGTGCTGGTGGGGATCAACCTGTTGCGTGAAGGGCTGGATATGCCGGAAGTGTCGCTGGTGGCGATTCTCGATGCCGATAAAGAGGGCTTCCTGCGTTCGGAGCGTTCTCTGATTCAGACCATTGGCCGCGCCGCACGTAACATTAACGGTAAAGCGATTCTTTACGCAGACAAGATCACCAACTCAATGGCACGCGCCATCGAGGAGACCGAGCGACGTCGTGAGAAGCAGGAGCGGTATAACGAAGCCAACGGCATCGTGCCGCAGGGACTGAACAAAAAAATCACCGATATTCTGGAGCTGGGCAAAAACGTGGTCAAAACCCGTGGCAAGGGCAAAACCGCCACGCGTAGCGCCGCTGAAGCCGAAGCCAGCTATCTGGCGCTCACCCCGCAGGCGATGCAGAAGAAGATTCACGAGTTGGAAGGACAGATGCAACAACACGCGCAGAATCTGGAGTTTGAAGAAGCGGCACGGGTGCGTGATCAATTGCACGAACTGCGCGAGCTGTTTATCGCTGCGTCCTAATGCGCGATAAATCGCGCCGCTACGACTCTCAGCGCGGGTGAGTCGTGGCGGCGTGTTTATCACGCCTTGTTTCAAAATGCCTGGATGGCATGCTCCAGCGCCAGGCGTAACAACTGGCGGTCATGGCGATATTTGATATCCGCCGCTTCCAGCGGTTCACGGACAATTAAGCGTCCTTCCACACCACGAATATCCGCTGCCGGGCTGACCACCACCGCATCAATCACCCGTTTGCCTATCGCTTTTTCCATAATTACCAGCTTATCCGCGACGGTCAGGCGAGCGGCTGCCGGACTGAGTTCGCGCCCAAGATTACCGATAAACACCATGGTGGCGGGGGTACGACGCAGCGCACGCGCCATCTCTTCCATCAGCAGAATTGGCATCAGACTGGTATAAAAACTGCCGGGACCGATCAGAATCAAATCGGCTTCAGCAATCGCGTCGAGTGCTTCCCGGGTGGGCACCACATTCGGATGTAGCATCAATTCCTGCGGTGCTTGTTGCATCTCATCGACGGCGGTTTCGCCGTAAACCATATTGCCTTCGCTATCCTGCGCCACCAAATCCACGGGCTGCTCTGACATCGGAATCAAGAACGCATCTACTTTCAGCAGATTACGAATGATATTGATCGCTTCCAGTGGCCGCACGCTGAGATGGTCGAGCGCTTTCAGGATCAGGTTGCCAAGATTATGGCCGGCCAGTTCGCCGTTGCCGGTGAAGCGATATTCGAACATGGCGGAACCGACGCTCGGTTCCGTGATCAACTGGTTGATACAGTTGCGCATATCGCCCCAGGCGATGCCGCCTTCTGAACGGCGGATGCGTCCGGTGGACCCACCGTTGTCGGTGGTGGTCACAATACCGGTCAGGCGTGAGCCGAGCGGAGCCAGCGAGGACATCACGCGACCAAGGCCGTGTCCACCGCCCAGCGCCACCACGCGATCCAAATCTGCCAGGGTACGATTCATGTTGCTCCTTATCGCTGACGCTCACCCGTTGAGCATCAGTTAAACTGATATGTATCAAAATCTGTCGGTTATTTTAACGTATCCTGTCGCGAAAATGCGGTGAAAAAACGTTATGTATCAATATATATAGCGAAAATCCGCGATGGAAGCGAACAACAAATCGCGCTAACATTCGGGCAACCCTGTTGTTCGAATGGACAACATACACTCAAAGCCTGATTGCCTAAGTCCTCCGGATAGGGTGTTCAGGCCGCAGCCCCGAGCTGCCAGGGTGCAGAAAGAAATGCCTGCATCTCCCGTATTTGGAAAGGTGTTCAGGTGTCACAATTTACTGATGCATATGCGCGCAGCTTTTATTATCTGCGCCTGTCGGTCACGGACGTGTGTAACTTCCGTTGTACCTATTGCCTGCCCGATGGCTACAAACCGCAGGGTACGCGCAATAAAAGTTTTCTCTCGCTGGATGAGATCCGCCGCGTGACGCGTGCCTTTGCGGCCGCGGGCACTGAAAAAGTGCGTCTGACCGGTGGTGAGCCCTCTTTACGTCGTGATTTCACCGAAATTATCGCTGCGGTGCGGGAAAATGCTGCTATCCGCCAAATCGCGGTGACCACCAACGGCTATCGGCTGGCGCGTGATGTGCGTGACTGGCGTGCTGCCGGGCTGACCTCAATCAATGTCAGCGTCGATAGCCTTGATGCCCGCCAGTTTCATGCCATCACCGGTCAGGACAAATTTCATCAGGTCATGGCCGGGATTGATGCCGCGTTTGAGGCGGGTTTCAGCAAGGTCAAAGTCAACAGCGTGCTGATGCGTGATGTCAACAGCCACAGTCTCGATACCTTTTTACAGTGGATCCGCACGCGTCCGATTCAGTTACGTTTTATCGAGCTGATGGAAACCGGCGAGGGCAGCGATCTGTTCCGTCGCCAGCACATTTCCGGCGAGGTGATCCGCGATCAACTGCTGATGCAAGGCTGGCAACGTCAGCCGCGCGGGCGCAGCGACGGTCCGGCGCAGGTGTTTCGCCATCCGGACTATCTCGGCGAAGTCGGTCTGATCATGCCTTATGAAAAAGATTTCTGTGCCAGCTGCAATCGCCTGCGTGTTTCGGCGATCGGCAACCTGCATCTGTGCCTGTTTGGCGAGGGGGGCATTCCGTTGCGCGATCTGCTGGCTTCCGATCAACAGCAGGATGAGTTACAGGCGCGTATCGGCTTAAGCCTCGGGCAGAAAAAGCAGACGCATTTTCTGCATCAGGGCAACACCGGTATTACCCAAAATCTTTCCTTCATTGGTGGCTGACAAAGGAGTTATGGCCATGAGCAAACTTTCCGGCGACTTTGTTGCCCTTAATGTGGCGGTGATGACGGTGTCTGACAACCGTGATGCCGCCAATGACACCTCTGGTGATTACCTGCGTGAAGCACTGAGCGAAGCCGGGCATCAGGTGGTGGATCACGCGATTGTCGCGGATAACCTTTATCGCATCCGCGCCACGGTATCGCGCTGGATAGCCAGTGAAGATGTCCAGGTGGTGATCATCAATGGTGGTACCGGTTTTAACAGCAAAAACAGCACGCCTGAAGCGCTGCTGCCGCTGTTTGACCGGGAGATTGAGGGATTTGGCGAGCTGTTCCGCATGATCTCGTACGAAGAGATCGGCAGTGCCACGTTGCAGTCGCGTGCAGTCGCGGGTATGGCGAATGAGACGCTGATTTTTGCCGTACCCGGATCCGGTAATGCCTGCCGCAGCGCGTGGGAACGCATCATCGCCGATCAACTGGATGCACGCACTCGCCCGTGTAATTTTGTCTCACATTTGAAGAAGTTGTAAGTATGTCCTCGTTAACCCATATCAATGCCGCCGGTGAAGCCCATATGGTTGATGTCTCCGGCAAAACCGAAACGGTACGCGAAGCCCAGGCAGAAGCGCTGGTGCTGATGCAACCGGCAACGCTGCAAATGATCATCGATGGCAGCCATCACAAAGGTGATGTCTTTGCCACTGCCCGCATCGCGGGGATTCAGGCGGCAAAACGCACTTGGGAACTGATCCCGCTGTGTCATCCGCTGATGCTGAGCAAAGTTGAGGTGACGCTGGTTGCTGAACCCGAGCACAGCCGGGTGCGCGTCACTTCACGCTGCCGCCTGACCGGCAAAACCGGTGTCGAGATGGAAGCCCTGACGGCGGCTTCAGTGGCGGCGCTGACGATCTATGACATGTGCAAAGCGGTGCAAAAAGACATCGTTATCGACCAGGTACGTTTGCTGAGCAAAAGCGGCGGCAAATCCGGTGATTTTCAGGCGGTGTCCCATGATTAAGGTGCTGTTTTTTGCTCAGGTGCGTGAACTGACCGGCACCAGCGCGCTGGAGTTATCGCCGGAATATGCCGATGTGGCGGCCCTGCGCAGTGCGCTGGCGACGAAAAATGATCGTTGGGCGTTGGCGCTGGAATCCGGGAAATTGCTGGCTGCGGTCAATCAAACCCTGGTACCGATGAGTCATCCGTTGCGCGCCGGTGATGAAGTGGCCTTTTTCCCGCCTGTGACCGGGGGTTGATGATGGAAACCCGTATTCGCGTCGGCAACGCAGCCTTTAGCGTGGCCGAGGAGTATGCCTGGTTGTCTGCCCATGACAGCGATGGCGCCGTGGTGACCTTCACCGGGAAGGTGCGCAATCATAATCTTGGTGACAGCGTGGCGGCCTTGACGCTGGAACATTATCCCGGCATGACGGAAAAAGCGCTGACGGAAATTGTCGATGAAGCACGTCAACGCTGGGCGCTGCAACAGGTTTCGGTGATCCACCGTATTGGTGAACTGTTTCCTGGCGAGGAAATTGTATTTGTCGGCGTCAGCAGCGCGCATCGCAGCAGCGCGTTTGCCGCAGCGGAATTTATTATGGATTACCTGAAAACCCGTGCGCCGTTCTGGAAACGTGAGGCGACGGCACAGGGCGATCGCTGGGTGGATGCGCGCGATAGCGACCATCAGGCGGCAGAACGCTGGAAATAACGTAAAGGAACCCGATGGAAGCGACTGTAATACTCAAGCGTGCAGCGCTGTTGGCGGTACTGGTGCTGGCGGGATGTACCAGCAGCAAAAAGCAACCCGAGGCACCGGTTCGCCAACCTGGGGATGTGAAAGCACAAATCCGTCAGTTATTGCCCAGCCACGTTACGCAGAAAGCGGACTGGGCTGATGATATTTATACCGCCTTCCGTACTCAGCAAATCGATCCCAGCGTCAGCAACCTGTGCGCGGTGATCGCGGTGGCCGATCAGGAATCGAACTTCAGCGCCGATGCGGTGGTGCCGGGCCTGCCAAAAATCGCCTGGGCTGAGATCAACCGGCGTGCGGGCAAGCTTTTTATCCCGGCCTTCGCGGTACGCACGGCGTTGCAGATCAACTCTCCCACCGGTGAAAGCTACGCGGCGCGCCTCGACAAAGTGCGCAGCGAGAAAGAGCTGAGCGCCATTTTTGATGACTTCATCGATATGGTGCCGCTGGGACAAAAACTGTTTGGCAACCTTAACCCGATTCATACCGGCGGTACGATGCAGGTCAGCATCGCTTTCGCCGAAGCGCACGCCAAAGGCTATCCGTGGCCGGTGGAGGGTTCGATTCGCCGTGAAGTCTTTACCCGCCACGGTGGTATGTATTTTGGCATCATGCATTTGCTGGGATACCCGGCGGATTACTCACAGCCGCTGTACCGCTTCGCTGACTTTAACGCCGGTTGGTATGCCAGTCGCAATGCCGCTTTTCAGGCGGCGGTGGCGCGTGCCAGCGGGATCAAACTGGCGCTCGATGGCGATCTGATTCAATACGGCAGCGATGCCGCCGGGGCGACAGAACTCGCGGTGCGCAGCCTGAGTAAGCAGCTGGACATGAGCCAACGCGAAATCCGTCGCGATCTGGAGAAGGGCGAAAAGCCTGAGTTCAGCACTAGCGTATTATGGAAACAGGTGTTCACGCTGGCGGATAAAATGGCGGGTAAACGTCTGCCGCGCGAAATGTTGCCGGGTATTAAGCTGGAAAGCCCGAAAATCACCCGTAACCTGACCACCGCATGGTTTGCCCAGCGCGTGGATGGCCGTTATCAACAGTGTTTGACGCGCCGTTGACGCGGCAAGTTATAGGCTCCAAACTTACAGAGTTTGTTTAACAACTAAACCCGCGCGATAAATCGCGCCGCAACATGAACCCATTGAGAGGTGCATCATGGACCGATATCCACGTAACGATTCAATCGTGCAGCAGGCCTCCGCCGGGCTGCAAACCTATATGGCGCAGGTGTATGGCTGGATGACCTGTGGTTTGCTGCTGACCGCGTTCGTCTCCTGGTTCGCGGCGCGCACGCCTGCGGTGATGGAGTTGGTGTTTGCTAACCGCATCACCTTCTTCGGTCTGATCATCGCCCAGCTGGCGGTAGTGTTTGTGCTGTCCGGGATGGTGCATCGTCTGAGTGGGGCGCTGGCGACGGCGTTATTTATGCTCTATTCGGCGCTGACCGGCCTGACGCTCGCCAGTATTTTTCTGGTCTACACCTATTCGTCAATCGCCAGCACCTTCTTTGTCACCGCCGGGATGTTTGGTGCCATGAGTTTTTATGGCTACACCACCAAACGCGATCTCAGCCGTTTCGGGAGCCTGCTGTTTATGGCGTTGATTGGAATTTTGCTGGCGTCGCTGGTGAACTTCTGGCTGAAAAGCCCGGCGTTGATGTGGGCGATTACCTATATCGGCGTCGTGGTGTTTGTTGGCCTGACGGCATATGACACTCAGAAACTGAAAGCCATTGGCGAGACGGTGGATGTGAATGACAAAGAGAATCTGCGTCGTCTCTCCATTATGGGCGCGTTGACGCTGTATCTCGACTTTATCAACCTGTTCCTGATGCTGCTGCGTATTTTCGGTAACCGCCGTTAACCCCCACCGGTAGCGGCGCGATTTATCGTGCGTTTTTACGCCTGTGCGATAAATCGTGCCGCTACGATGATGTACCGTTTTCTGACGGTGTCGGTTTTGCCATCTTCCGTTCATTCTTCTGCCGTAAATGCCGGGCGCGGCTCTCCAGCCACAGGTACAACACCAGCGCCAGCAGCAGCGGCAAAATAAAATACAGCACGCGATAGGCCAGCAGCGCGGCAATAATGGTGCCGTGTGACGTACCCTGACCACTCAGTAGCGCCAGAAATACCGCTTCCAGCACGCCGATCCCGGCGGGAATATGAATAATCACCCCGGCGATACTGCTGATCAGCAACACCCCCAGCACCTGCGGATAATCCACCTGTTGTGCCAGCAGCAACCAGATAATCGCCCCCATCACCATCCAGTTGGCGCAGGACACTGCGAATTGAAACAGCGCCATGCGCAGCGAGGGGAGTTGCAGGTGCTGGCCTTTTATCGTCCAGTGACGTCGTTTGGCAAAGGCGCAGGCCCACAGATAGATCGCGACCAACACCAACAACGCGCCGCCGATCAGTCGCAGGGTGTTTTCGCCGATAAACCAACCCGCGGGAAGGGGAACCATGCCCGCCACAAATACCACGCCCGCCAGCAAAATGTAGCCCAGCCAGTTGGTGGCGATGCTCAGCGAGAAAATGCGGGTGATGGTGCCGCCGGGTAAACCCAGTCGCGAATAAAGGCGATAGCGCATAGCTACGCCACCAACCCAGGTACTGAGCGTCAGATTGAAGGCGTAACAGATAAACGACACCAGCATCACCTGACGTTTAGCCAGTTTATGGCCGCAGTAAGCGCGGCCAATCAAATCATACAGGCCATAGGTCAGGTAGCTGATAACAACCAGCGCCACCGCGCTGAACACCAGCGTGCGGTTGTAGTTGACGATCACCTGATAAACGTCATCCCAGTTTACCTGGCGGGCGTACACCACCAGCAGCACCAGCACGGCGATAAAAAATAACCCGGTAAGGATTTTCTTCACGCGCTGCCAGCGCGAATGTTTTTTACTCATCAGGGTCTGGCTCCTTTGTTTTCGGCCTCAACCCGATCCTGGGTCTCCATCTCCGGTTGTACCGGGGGAACAACCTGCGCCAGCCGGGGCGTATGGGCGGGTAACCATCCGGCAATCGCCGGGAAGTGACGTAAGAAGTGGAAGACCAGCACGCTTTTGGTCAGGTGCCACCAGGTGCGCGGTGGCAGCTTATCGCCCTCAACCCGTTCGCAATCCTCGCGTAGCAACTGCTCAAGGTTTTCCCGCAGCGTTTGGTTAAAGGCGCGGTCATGCACCATCAGGTTGGCTTCCAGATTGAGTGACAAGCTGAGCGGGTCGAGATTACTGGAACCGACGGTTGACCACTGCTGATCCTGCACCGCGATCTTGCCATGCAATGGACGACGGCAATATTCGTACACCTCGACACCGCCATCGACCAGATAGTTGTACAGCATCTCAGCGCCAACTTTGACAATCGGCATATCCGGCTCGCCCTGGACGATCAACCGTACCCGCACGCCACGACGCGCGGCATGGCGCATCGCACGCAGCAGACGATAACCGGGGAAGAAATAGGCGTTGGCGATGATCACATCCTGTTTGGCTTTGCGCAGCATGTCGAGGTAGTGCTGTTCGATATCATCACGATGGCCGTCGTTGTCGCGAAAGACGAACAACACCTGCGCATCACCCGGCAGGGCATTCAGCGCCGGACGATGCGAACGATGGCCCCACCAGCGGCGGGTCACTTGTTCGCTGCCGGTGGCTTGTTGCACGTAACGCGCAATATCCAACACCACCGGACCTTTGACTTCAACGGCGTAGTCCTGTTTGGCCTCCGGGCCAAAGTCGGTGTTATGTTCGGCCGAGAAATTGATGCCGCCCACGAAGGCGATCACCTCATCAATGACCACGATCTTGCGGTGCAGGCGCCGGAACAGGTTGGTGCGCATCCCCAGCACCAGCGGGCGCGGATCAAAATAGATAAAACGCACGCCCGCAGCGGTCAGGCTATTGACGTAGCTGTCTGACAGGTCCGGTGAGCCGTAGCCGTCCACCATCACTTCAACCCTGACGCCGCGCTGCGCCGCCGCCAACAATTCGCGATGTAACGCATTACCGACCTGATCCTCAAACAGGATAAAGGTTTCCAGTAGCAAGGTGCGTTCGGCGCGCTGGATGGCACCAAAGACGCGTGGAAAGAAGGCCTCGCCATTTTCCAGCAGGTGGAGTTGGTTACCGTCACGCCAGCTAAAATTCATAACACCACCTCGACTGCCAGTGGCGCATGGTCTGACAAATGCGACCAGGGTTTTACCGGCAGCGCCCACGGCTGGCTGATGGTGGCATTGCGGATATAGATGCGATCCAGGCGCAGCAACGGAAAACGTGCCGGGAAGGTGCGCGCCGGGCGACCATTCTTTATGCTGAACACTTCATCCAGTCCGGCATGGCGTTTAAGGTATTTGTTGGCCCGAACCTGCCAGTCATTAAAATCACCTGCTACTACCAGCGGCGCATCGGGTGGTAGCGAGGCGATCATCTCGCACATCATGCGCAACTGAGCGCGACGATGCGGCTCGCGCAGACCGAGATGCACGCAAATCACATGCAGCGGCTGCCTTTGCCCCGGCAGGCTGATTTTGCAGTGCAACATGCCGCGCTTTTCACCTCCGGCAACAGAAATATCGCGATTTTCATACTCAACGATCGGAAAACGTGACAATATCGCGTTCCCGTGATGTCCTTCAGGGTACACCGCGTTGCGGCCATAGGCATAATCGTGCCACATGGTGTCGGCGATAAACTCGTAATGTGAAGTTTCCGGCCAGTTTTCAATGTGTAAGGCGTGGATGGCGTGGGTGCCCATCACCTCTTGCAGGAAGACAATATCGGCCGAAGTCGCCCGTGCAGCATCGCGCAATTCCGGCAGGATAAAGCGGCGGTTGAAGCTGGTGAACCCTTTGTGGGTATTGATGGTCAGGACTTTTATCGAAAATCCTTGTGCATTTTGTGTCATACTGCGACGCGCTCCTTTTCATCATCAACCGGATAAAGTGTAGTCTTTGTCACAAATGGAAGGCGAAGGGAGCAGAAAATTAGGGTGTTATCCGAAATTTGCCTTACATTGAGGAAATCTGTCTGGCCGCGGCCAGATACACTTGGGCGATCTGTTGGGTCTGCCAGGAGAAGAGAATGAAATGGTCTAATCGTGTTCAGATTGTTACCGGACAAACCTGCGTTCATATTGCGATGCACCTGCTGGTGATTGCCGCGCTGGTCTGGGGCTGGAAACATAAGGCGCTGGTTGAAGTGAGCAGTACCCTGGTGGCGGCCTACGTTGTGGTGTTTATCACCATGCTGGTCACACAGCGTAGTGCCCGTTTGCGTATGCTAGGCGACTCTCTGGAAGAAGTGACCACCACCTACTACTTTGGAGCGGCAATGCTGACGCTGTTCCTGGTGTCACGCATCATCCATAACAACCTGCTGCTGGGCTGCCTTGGCGTGGTCATGTTGGTGGGACCGGCGCTGGTTTCCCTGCTGGCGAAAGAACCTGCGCAGCGCGTGCAGAAGAAACGCAGTTAACTGATGGTAGCGGCGCGATTTATCGCGCTGTTTTTTTTTACAGTCGATTATCGCGCAATGCTGGCTGAAAGCTGCTACACTGCCGCGCTTACGCATGGTAGTTTGTGCCCTTTTCACACGTAGGCTTTAGGCTTGCGTCATATCCCCCCTGAAAACTACATCGCAAACTGCGGTCAGGGCGGTTCGGAGTAATACACCTGCATGTCTTTTGACTCTCTCGGCTTGAATGCCGATATTTTGCGTGCGGTAGCGGAACAGGGCTATCGTGAACCGACGCCAATCCAGCGTCAGGCTATTCCCGTGGTGTTGGCTGGTCGTGACCTGCTGGCGAGCGCCCAGACCGGCACCGGCAAAACCGCCGGTTTTACGCTGCCCTTGTTGCAGCGTCTGTCAGCAAAAGATGCACCCGCGCGCGGACGTCGCCCGGTGCGTGCGCTGATCCTCACGCCAACCCGTGAACTGGCCGCTCAGGTCGGTGAAAACGTACGTGATTACAGCCAATACCTTAATCTGCGTTCGCTGGTGGTATTTGGTGGCGTCAGCATTAACCCGCAAATGATGAAACTGCGCGGCGGCGTAGATGTGCTGGTGGCAACACCGGGCCGTCTGCTCGACCTGGCGCATCAGAATGCCGTCGATCTGTCCCATGTGGAAATCCTGGTGCTGGATGAAGCAGACCGCATGCTGGACATGGGCTTTATCCACGATATCCGCCGTGTGCTGGCGAAACTGCCTGCCAAACGTCAGAACCTGCTGCTCTCTGCCACCTTCTCCGACGAGATCAAGTCGCTGGCGGAAAAGCTGTTGAATAACCCGGAGCAGGTGGAAGTGGCTCGCCGCAACACCGCATCTGAGCAGGTTTCACAGCAGGTGCATTTCGTTGATAAAAAACGTAAACGTGAGCTGCTGTCGCTGATGATCGGTCGCGACAACTGGCAGCAGGTGCTGGTGTTTACCCGTACTAAACACGGCGCCAACCATCTGGCTGAACAGCTGAATAAAGATGGCATCACCGCTGCGGCGATCCACGGCAACAAAAGCCAGGGGGCGCGTACCCGTGCGCTGGCTGATTTCAAAACCGGCGGCATCCGTGTGCTGGTGGCGACCGACATCGCTGCGCGTGGCCTTGATATCGAAGAGCTGCCGCATGTGGTGAACTATGAACTGCCGAACGTGGCGGAAGATTATGTACACCGTATCGGCCGTACCGGTCGTGCCGCCGCGACCGGTGCTGCACTGTCGCTGGTGTGCGTTGACGAGCACAAGCTGTTGCGTGATATCGAACGTCTGCTGAAGCGTGAAATTCCCCGCATTGCGCTGCCGGGGTTCGATCCGGATCCGAGCATCAAAGCGGAGCCGATCCAGAATGGCCGCCAGCAGCAACAGCAGCGCGGTGGTCGTGGCCGTGGTCCGGCAGCGGGCGGTAATCCGCGTCCTCAGGGTGAAGGCCGTGCGCCACGTCCACAGGGCGAAAACCGTGCGCCGCGCCGTCAGGGTCAGGATGGCAAACCGGCGCGCTCACGCCGTCCGGCGGCCAGCAAAAGCGGTAATCACTAAGGCGATGCGGGTTTTACTGGCGCCGATGGAGGGCGTGCTCGATTCGCTGGTGCGCGAGCTGCTCTCCGAAGTGAATGATTACGATCTGTGCATCACCGAATTTTTGCGCGTGGTCGATCAACTGCTGCCGGTAAAATCTTTCCATCGTCTCTGCCCGGAACTGCAACATCAAAGCCGCACGCCGTCCGGTACGCGTGTGCGGCTGCAATTGTTGGGGCAATATCCTGAGTGGCTGGCAGAAAACGCCGCGCGCGCGGTGGAGCTGGGCTCCTGGGGTGTTGACCTCAACTGCGGTTGCCCATCGAAGCTGGTTAACGGCAGCGGCGGCGGGGCGACGTTGCTGAAAGATCCTGAACTGATTTATCGCGGCGCGAAAGCGATGCGGGAAGCGGTACCGGATCACCTGCCCGTCACGGTCAAAGTGCGTCTCGGCTGGGATTCCAGCGAACGGCGTTTTGAGATTGCCGATGCGGTGCAGCAGGCGGGGGCCAGCGAGCTGGTGGTGCACGGTCGCACCAAAGAAGAAGGCTACCGCGCCGAAAGCATTAACTGGCAGGCGATTGGTGAAATCCGTCAGCGGCTGCGGATTCCGGTGATTGCCAATGGCGAAATCTGGAACTGGCAGGATGCGCAGGATTGCCTGCGTATCACCGGTTGCGATGCGGTGATGCTGGGACGCGGCGCGCTCAATGTGCCCAATCTGAGTCGCGTAGTGAAGTACAACGAAGCTCCGATGGCGTGGACCGATGTGGTCGCGTTGTTGCAGAAGTACACCCGGCTGGAAAAGCAGGGTGATACCGGTTTGTATCATGTGGCGCGAATCAAGCAGTGGCTGGGTTATCTGCGCAAGGCATATCACCAGGCGGATGGGCTGTTCAGTGAAATCCGCACCTTAAAAGTCTCGGCTGACATCGCGGCGGCAATTGAACGCCACGCCCAACGTTGCATTAACCAGACATAAAAAAATCCGCGACCCGTTAGCAGGCTAAGGGTATAGTAGTGCTTCAACTTCACCCAGTTACGCAACGCCACCGCACATGTCTGACGCCGCTGTACTGAGTAATGCTCAGTTAAATAAACGCATTGTTTCCGTCCTGATTTTCACCTTTTTTTGCTATCTCTCCGTAGGTCTGCCGTTGGCGGTGCTGCCGGGATTCGTGCATAACCAGCTCGGTTTTAGCTCGTTTGTGGCGGGTCTGATTATCAGCGTTCAATATTTCGCGACCTTAATGAGCCGTCCACACTCCGGTCGTCTGGCAGATCGCTTTGGTCCCAAACGCGTGGTGATGCTCGGCCTGATCTGCTGTGGCATGAGCGGCGTGTTGTCGATTGTCGCTGCACTTTGCCGTGACATACCGCTTCTCAGCCTGCTGTTGCTGGCGTTGGGGCGCGTCTTTCTTGGTGTCGGTGAGAGTTTCAGCAGCACCGGTTCTACCCTGTGGGGCATGAATATTGTCGGACCGCTGCAAACCGCGCGCGTCATCTCATGGAACGGTGTGGCAACCTATTTCGCGATGGCGATTGGCGCACCGCTCGGCGTGTTGCTGAATCAGTGGTTCGGCATCAGTGGCTTTGCCGGGCTGGTGGCGTTGATGGGTCTTGTGGGATTTGTGCTGGCGTATCAAAAGCCGCCGGTCAGCGTTACGGCGGGGGTGCGTATCCCGTTTCATCGCGTGGTCAGCCGCGTCTGGTTGTTTGGTCTGGCGCTTGGCTTTGGCACCATCGGTTTCGGGGTGATCTCCACCTTTATCACACTTTATTTTGCCAGCCGTGACTGGACCGGCGCGGCCTTCGCGTTGACGGTATTCAGCCTCGGTTTTGTCATTGTGCGCCTCGGCTTTGGTCGCTACATCACGCGTTTCGGCGGCCTGAAAGTTTCGCTGGTCTCCTTCGTGCTGGAGTGCGCCGGGCTGGTGCTGATCTGGCAGGCCGACAGTGCCTGGCTGGTGGATGTTGGGGCGTTCCTGACCGGTGCAGGTTTCTCGTTGATTTTCCCGGCGCTCGGCGTGGAAGCGGTGAAGCAGGTGCAGCAGCAGGATCAGGGATCGGCGCTTGGCACCTATTCAGCCTTTCTGGATTTGGGGCTGGGCTTGACTGGCCCGGTAGCGGGATTGCTGATCAGTCACTGGGGGATGCAGTCGGTGTATCTGGCGGCCGCGCTGATGGTGTTGGGCGCGTTCCTGATTACGCTGCGCCTGCAACAACAGCGTGGCCGTCGTTCGGCCGTGCCGACCGCGGGTTAATACTTTTCTGCTATCCGGCACGGGTGCGCAGACATGGCGAATCACCGTTAAAGATGGATAAACAGGGCGTAAAGCAGCCCGGCAAGAAGCACGGATACCGGCAGCGTCAACACCCAGGCGACGGCCAGATTACGTAAGGTCGCGAGCTGCAAACCGGAACGGTTGGCGGCCATCGATCCGGCGACCCCGGAAGAGAGGACATGGGTGGTGGACACCGGCAGACCAAAGCCGTCGGCGGCGCCGATGGTCGCCATCGCCACCAACTCGGCGCTGGCCCCCTGGGCATAATTCAGATGGGTTTTCCCGATGCGTTCTCCCACCGTCACCACAATACGCCGCCAGCCGACCAGGGTGCCGAGGCCCAGCGCGATGGCGACCACCACTTTTACCCACATCGGGATAAAACGGGTGGCGCTGTCCAGCTCGCGTTTCAGCGCCACCAGGTTGCGTTCCGTCTCTTCCGGCAGCGCCACTTTAGCGCTTTGCAGATGCTTAATCGATTCCGAAGCGAGATACATATCATTACGGGTATTGGTGACTGACTGCGCCGGAATGTTCTCCATAGAACCGTAGCGGCGAATCTGATCGCCGATAGCGCCGAGCATCATCCCCAGCGCAGGCAGTACCTGGGGGCGAGGCTGGCCGGTGCGCACAAACTCGGTTAACACCTCGCGTGGTGCCGCGATTTCTGAGGTAGACGAACGTAACGTCAGCAACTGCTGTTCCGTGATCTGCGTTAGCGCGGCGACGCGTGGAATCTGGTCTGGCGGCAGTGAACGGTTGAGGGCATAGGCAATCGGCATGGTGCCGACGAGAATCAGCATAATCAGCCCCATCCCTTTCTGACCGTCATTGGAACCATGCGCAAAGGAGACCCCGGTACAGGTCAGGATCAGCAGACCCCGGATCCACACCGGCGGTGGCTGGTCGTTTTTCGGCGCTTCATACAACTGACGGTTGCGGATCAAGGCTTTCATCGCCAACAGCAGCAAGGCGGCACAGATAAAACCGACCATCGGCGACAGCAGCAGCGAATAGCCGACTTTCAGCGCCTGATCCCAGTCCACGCCACTGGTGCCGCTGCGACCATGCAGCAGGGCGTTCGCCACCCCGACACCGATAATCGAACCGATCAACGTATGGGACGATGATGACGGCAGGCCAAAATACCAGGTACCCAGGTTCCAGATAATTGCCGAGAACAGCAGGGCATACACCATGGCAAAGCCATTGCCGCTGCCTGCCTGGAGAATCAACTCCACCGGCAGCAGCGAGATAATGCCAAACGCCACCACGCCGCTCGAGAGCAGTACGCCGAGAAAGTTACAAATGCCGGACCACACCACCGCCACGCCGGGCGTCAGTGAGTGGGTATAGATCACCGTGGCGACCGCGTTGGCGGTATCGTGGAAGCCATTAACGAATTCAAAACCGAGGGCAATCAGCAACGCCAACCCCAGCAGAAGAAAGGGGGTATAGCTGGTGACGGGCGCGCCGGTATCGGCGACATCGTTAAACAGGTTGAGGGCGGTGAAGGCCAGCCCGGCCAGCACCAGCAGCAGAAAGAGTGCACGGGAAAAGCGGCCGCCGCGCGGGTGTAAATCAGGACGTCCGCCGATCGATGACGACGCTGACGCAGGTAAACTATTTTCGCTCATGGCACACCCCGGTGGTGGATGATGATGCCGGATAGCATCCGTTACCCGCAGTGTGATACCGGTTTTGTATGACAGAATGATGATATTGCCGGTGGCCTGTCATCTCTCTGTCATCTTGCTGACGCAGGCTGAGTGTCTGACCGCTGCCGGATCTCCTGATTGCTATGCTCCAGCCTGTTCTGCCGCTTACCACGCTGCCCGACTTCAATAATGAAGTGGCCGGGCTGATCCACGGTTATCTGTTCTCGCCCGATTCTCCTCCTCAGCGGCTCAGCGCGCGCGAAGCGTCCCAACTGGCCCGGCAGACCTTGCCGGAAGCACATTTCCTCTGGCTCCACATCAACCTGAACCATGCCCGCGCCGAACGTTGGGTGCAGGTCCATTTTGATGTCGACAGTGACTTCTTCGATGAGATTCACTCCGCTTCACCGCGCACCCGTCTGGCACAACAAAACGACGCGCTGTTGGCGGTGCTGAACGATGTCACCTTCAGTCGCGAGGAGCACAGTGCCCAGAATGCGACGCTGTGGATGTGGTGCCGCCCGCAGATCATCGTCAGTGCGCGCTACCGTCCGGTCGGGATGATTGAGCGTATGCATCAGCAACTGGGTCGCTTGTCGTTTGCGCAACCCGATGCGCTGCTACTGTGGCTGCTGGGCGAGCAGGAAGCGCAACTGGAACAGGTGGTACGGCGTTCCAGCGCGGCGGTGGACGCGATTGAGGAGCGCCTGCTGAGCCAGGCGATCAAAGCCAATCGCAGCGAACTGGGGCGTCTGCGGCGTATGTTATTGCGCATCCAGCGTCTGCTGGCACCCGAACCGGCGGCATTATTTCGCCTGTTGAACCGTCCACCCGGCTGGCTGAAGCGGGAACCGCTGAGTGAGCTACGAATTTTTACCGAAGAGTTCAGCGTGGCGCTGAACGATCTCGCCAGCCTGATGGAGCGGATTCGGTTATTGCAGGAAGAGATTGCCGCCCGCCTGATGGAGCAGAGCAACCGCACGCTGTTTTTACTCACGGTGATCACCGTGCTGGCATTGCCGATCAACATCGTGGCGGGATTTTTTGGTATGAACGTGGGCGGCATTCCGTTGGCGAGCAACCCGCACGGCTTTTTATTGCTGGTATTGCTGGTGCTGGCGTTTACCCTGGTGGCGGGCTGGCTGGCGTTGCGACGGCCACGGAGTTAATTGGTTGTGCGATAAATCGCGCCGTTACGTTTCGTGCACCCGTTGTAGCGGCGCGATTTATCGCGCGATGTCTTATGTCAGGCAACAAAAAGCCAGCCCGAGGGCTGGCTTTATCTCATTATCCGCGCAGGGATTACGAGTTGTTATTCGCCGTGGTGCTGTTGGCTGCTGCCGGAGCCGGGATGCTGGCACCCTGTGGGGTCATCGGCTCTTCTTTCGGCATGGCGTTCGGGGTTTCCTGTACCGGGATTGGCGCAGGCATAGCTTCACCCGCCGGGCCATTGATTTTGGTTGGCATACCCGTACGCGCCTGGATAGCGTTGTTGACCGCATCCTGGTTGGTGCTGGCATCCGCAATCACTTTGGTCACCGCCGCCGTCAGCGTAATCGGTACGATTTCGCGTGAGTTGAATTGCTCTTCGGTGGTGGACAGCGGGTTGTGAACTTCCACGTAGCGTGAACCGTCCGGCTCGACAGTGGCTTTCACCGGCTGATCGATAAACTGGACGCGCGTACCAACCGGCACGTTTTTGAACAACCATTTGATGTCGTCAGCACGCAGACGCACGCAACCATGACTCACGCGCAGACCGATACCGAAGTTGGCGTTGGTGCCGTGAATGGCATACAGACGACCAATGTACAGTGCGTACAGGCCCATCGGGTTATCCGGGCCAGCCGGGAATACTTCCGGGATGGATTCGCCGCGTGCCGCGTATTCAGCGTGCATCGCTTTGGTCGGGGTCCAGGTCGGGCCATCTTTCTTACGCTGAACGCTGGTGGTCCAGTTGATCGGGGTATCTTTACCCAGCTCACCGATACCAATCGGCAGCACCACGACGGTTTTGGTGCCTTTCGGGTAGTAGTAAAGACGCATTTCAGCGCTGTTGATCACAATGCCTTCACGCGGAGCGTCAGGCAGAATCAGCTGCTGTGGGATCACCAGGTTGGTGCCTGCTTTCGGCAGATAGACGTCAACGCCCGGATTGGCTTCCAGCATGTTGCTGAGGCCCATCTGGAACTGAGCGGCAAAGGCTTCCAACGGAAGTTTGCTGTCTTCAGGTACGGTAACCTGAATATTTTCGCCAATCAGACGACTGTTAGCGGGCGGTAGCGGATAAACCACCGCAAAGGCCGACTGGCTGAACGCCGCCAGTACGAGGGCGAGTGAAGCGAACGCGCGAATGCTCTTTTTCATGTTTTTACAAGTCGTTATAGCCGTATTTCAGGCTTGTCAGTGTGTCGAATCCATCTTGGTCTTAGTGACCCGCTGCGCATTATATGTGCATTGAAGCGGTGATGGGAATCACGATTTTAACAGGTTGAACATACTTTACGTAAATAGCTGTAATAAGCCGTTTATTCAGATTGCCACGGGCCTGATTTCAGGGTTGCCACAGGGTGACTTCACCACTCAGCTTGCGGTTCAGAAAGAACGCCGCACTGATTAACGCCAGATGGGTCAGCGCCTGGGGCATATTACCCAACGCATGACCATGCGGGGTAAATTCTTCGGCATACAGCCCCAGCGGATTGGCGTAACTCAACAATTTTTCAAATTCGAAGTGCGCCTCATGCACCCGACCGGCGCGTGCCAGGCACTCAACATACCAGAACGAACAGGCGGCAAATGATCCTTCACCGCCTTTCAGCGCATCGGCAGGGGTTTCGTTGATGTTGTAGCGACGTACCAGGCCGTCACTCACCAGATGGGTTTTGATCGCGTCCAGCGTCGCCAGCCAGTCTGGATCGGTGGCACCGACAAAACGCACCAGCGGCATCAACAGCATCGAGGCATCGAGAAAGCGGCCATTGCGTGTCGCGGTAAAATGCCCCAGCTCCGGGTTCCAGAAGTTTTGCCAGATATCATCGCGGATGGCGCTACGCACCCGATCCCAGCGTTCATAGGGCATCGGTAATGAACGTTTCAGGCCGAGGCGCAGGGCGCGATCCAGCGCCACCCAGCACATCAGGCGCGAATGGAGAAAGTGTTGCGGCTCGCCACGCATCTCCCAAATTCCGGCATCGGGCTGCTGCCAGTTATCGCATACGTAATCGATCATGTTGGCAACGTGCTTCCAGCCGCGTTGGGAGATCGCCTCGCCATATTTGTTGGCAAGATAGATGGCGTCCATCAGCTCACCGTAAATATCCAGTTGCGTCTGCCGCCAGGCGTCATTGCCAATGCGCACCGGGCGGGAATTGGCGTAGCCGGAAAGGTTAAGCAGTTCGGTTTCATGCAGCTCGGTGCCGCTATCCAGACGATACATCACCTGCAAATGCGGCGTGTCATCGTGGCTGTGCTCAACACAGCGTCCCACCCAATGGGTAAAACTTTTCGCTTCTTCCACATAACCGAGGCGCATCAGCGCATACATGCTGAACGAGGCGTCACGAATCCACGAGGCGCGATAGTCCCAGTTGCGCTCCCCGCCCAACTCCTCCGGCAGGCCAAAGGTAGCGGCGGCAGCGATCGAACCGTGTTGATGGGAGGTCAGCAGTTTCAGTGCCAGCGCCGATCGCGTCACCATCTCCTGCCAGCGGCCACGGTAAGAACTGTGTCGGCTCCAGCGCCGCCAGTAGTGCAGGGTGTCGCGAAAACAGCGTTCAGTCGCCAGTGTGTCCAGATGGGGATCGTCGTCGCTGCCAAACACAAATTCGGCATGCTCGCCCGCCTGCAAAGTGAAATTGGCGGTGGCGCTATGATTTTCCCGCGTCATCACCACGCTGGCGCTGAGACGTAACGAGGGCTGGCCCTCGGCATGAAAGGCGATGCCGCCAGGCCGCGCTTCGGTATACGTTTCAGCGCGCGCATAATCATGGCGAGGGGCGCAGAGCAGGTTAAAACGCGCAGAACCGCGCACCATCTTCACCCGGCGTACCAGGCGTGGCAGCTTGCCGCTTTCATCGCAAATCGGCATGTAATCGGTGATTTCCGCGACCCCTTCTTCGCCCAGCCAGCGGGTTTGCAGAATATTGGTATCAGGCAGGTAAAGTTGCTGCTGGCGCGCATTTTTCCATTGTGGGGCCAGTGAGAACAGCCCGGCTTCGTCGCTGTCGAGCAGGGCGCTAAACACCGAGGGGCTGTCGAGCTCGGGCCAGCACAGATAATCGATGGTACCGTCACTGGCGATCAGCGCGCAGGTGCGTAAATCGCCAATCACCCCGTGATCCTCAATCTTGCGTTTGATTGCGCTCATCCTGCCTCCGTTACGCCAGTCCGTTGTTAACTATAGCCGAAACGGTATGTGCGGCCGCGGCGGGGCACAGAACGATAACTTCTATACTGTGGAGACACCCTACACACAGGAGAAGGTTATGGCGCTGGTCAAACAGAAAGTGGCGGTGGTCACCGCGTCCGACTCGGGTATCGGGCGCAGTTGTGCGCTGATGCTGGCAGAGGCGGGATATACCCTCGGCATCACCTGGCGTTCAGACGAGGAGGGGGCGCACGAAACGGCGCGCCTGGTGGAGAGCCGGGGTCAGCAGGCGCATGTGCGGCAACTGGATCTCTCCGACCCGCAGGCTGGAGGTCAACAGTTGGCGCAGTTGATTGCGTCATTGGGGAGAATTGATGTACTGGTCAACAATGCCGGCGTGATGACCAAAGCGGATTTTCTCGAACTCAGCTTTGAGGATTGGCGCAAGGTGTTTAATGTCGATGTGGACGGTGCTTTCGTCTGCGGCCAGATCGCCGCACGCCACATGGTGGATCAGGGCAACGGCGGGCGAATTATCAATATCACCTCGGTGCATGAACATACGCCGCTGCCCGATGCGGCGGCCTATACCGCGGCAAAACATGCGTTAGGCGGGTTAACCAAATCGATGGCGCTCAGCCTGCTGCCGCATCAAATCCTGGTCAATGCCGTGGCGCCGGGAGCGATTGCCACGCCGATGAATAATCTGCGTAACGAGGATGCGCGCAGCACACGGATGCCGGAAATCCCCATCGGGCGACCGGGCGATACGCGTGAGGTTGCCAGCCTGGTGGCCTGGTTGTGCTCAGAATGGGCGACTTACACCACCGGGCAATCCTTTATTGTCGATGGTGGGTTTATGCTGGCAAATCCGCAGTTTAAGGGATATCACCACGACTAATTGGCGCGGCGGCGGTTCCAGCGACGGATAATAAAACGTAGCAGGATGGCAAATCCCACCGCCGCCACCAGCCACAGCAAATGTTTTAAATGTTGATCAAGCTGGTGCAGCCAGGGGGCGACGATCTCACCGGCAAAATACCCCAGGGTGACAAAGATCAGCGCCCAGAGCGCGGCACCAATCACATTCAGCAGGAAAAAACGCAGGGGTTTCAGGCGACTGGTGCCGATGATAATTGGCCCGACGATGCGAAAGCCGTACATGAAACGCACGCCAATCACAAACAGGCTGGGATGGCGTTGGATCAGGTGGTTTGCCTTGCGGATGGTATCCTGATGCTTGCGAAAGCGGCGCAGAATGCGGGTGCCGAAACGCCGTCCCAGCCAGAACAGCAACTGATCGCCAATAATCCCGCCCGCCATCGCTGCCAGCACCACGCCGCCGAAGTGCAGCAATCCCTCATGCGCCGCCACGCCCCCCAGCAGGGTGAAGGTTTCCCCTTCGGCGATACAGCCAATCAGCAGCGCCAGGTAGCCGTACTGGCTAATTAATCCGTTGATATCAAGATGCAAAATCCTCCTCCCTGTTGTAAGCAAACCTGGTAACAGTTTACACCTGACGGCGATTTTTTGTGCCGCTTGCCGCAAAAACCGCCGCGCCGATTATACTTGAAGTGAAGCTGCCCGCGCTGCGAGGCGTTGCGTTTCGGGGCAGCCCGTCGCATCAGAGGAGTGATTTTATGAATCATGTCTGGGGACTTCTCGCGCATCCTAACCAAGAAATGCGCGATATCAAGCAGGAAAACGAGAGCGTTTCGCACCATTACACCCACCATGTTCTGCTGATGGCGGCGATCCCGGTGATCTGCGCCTTTATCGGCACCACACAGTTGGGCTGGAATCTGGGCGAAGGGCAATTTGTCCAACTCAACATGCTGACCGGTATCGGGCTAGGCATTCTGTTTTATCTCATCATCTTAGGTGGCGTGGCCGTGATGGGCCGCGTTATTCACTGGATGGCGCGTAACTATCCGCAGCGTCCCAGCATTCAACGTTGTACCGTGTTTGCCGGTTATGTGGCGACGCCGCTGTTTATTAGCGGATTGGTCGCGCTCTATCCTCTGGTGTGGCTGTGCCTGCTGGTGGGTACGCTGGCACTGGTCTACACCGGTTATCTGCTGTTTGTCGGTATTCCGGTGTTCCTCAATATCGATAAAGAAGAGAGTCTGCGCTTTTCCGGCTCGACGCTGGCGATTGGTGTGCTGGTGTTTGAGGTGCTGCTGGCGCTGACGGTAATTCTGTGGGGCTATGGACCGAAGTTGTTCTAGTTGCAACCGGTTCTGATGGACTAATTCGCGCCACACATTGTGGCGCGAATTATTTCCGTGCATCTGCCCGCCTTGGGTTTTTAACGCCCGGAAACAATCTCTCCAGGATATTTCGTAGAGAACCACGTATCATGCTGTCGCCAGCCCGCATCCCGTCTGGCTTGATGCGTGCGGCCTGTGCGATAGCACAGCACAAAACTCCTTACCGGATTTTTTTGACACGATGTCTGTAAAAATGCGTATTTCTTTACTGTCGCTGGCGCTGATGATCGGCGCACCGGCAGTGACTACACCTGTTCAGGCGGCACCTGCTGCTGCGCTGTCCAATCTGGCTCCTGTCGCACAGCCACAAATAGCGTCCGGCAGTGCGATGATTGTCGACCTGGATAATGGCAAAGTGCTGTTCTCCAGCCATCCCGATCGTGTGCGCCCGATCGCCTCGCTCACCAAGTTGATGACGGCGATGGTGGTGCTGGATGCGAAGCTGCCGCTGGATGAAATGCTGTCGGTGGATATCAGCCATACCCCGGAAATGCGCGGCGTGTTCTCCCGCGTGAAGCTCAACAGTGAAATCAGTCGCCGGAATATGTTGCTGCTGGCGCTGATGTCTTCGGAAAACCGTGCGGCTGCCAGCCTGGCCCATCACTATCCGGGCGGTTATGACGCCTTTATTCGCGCCATGAACGCCAAAGCGCGGGCGCTGGGCATGACCCACACCCATTATGTGGAGCCGACCGGGCTGTCGATTCATAACGTCTCCAACGCGGAAGACCTGATCAAGCTGGTGAAAGCCACCCGTCAGTATCCGTTGATTGGTGAGTTAAGCACCACCAAAGAAGACACGGCGGTGTTTAAACATCCGAACTATGCCTTACCGTTCCGTAACACCAACCATCTGGTGTACAAAAACGACTGGCGTATCCAGCTGACCAAAACCGGTTACACCGATGAGGCTGGTCACTGCCTGGTGATGCGCACGGTGATTAACAACCGTCCGGTGGCGCTGGTGGTGCTGGATGCGTTCGGTAAATACACCCACTTTGCGGATGCTAACCGTCTGCGTGACTGGCTGGAAACCGGCAAAGCGGCGCCGGTCCCGGCGGCGGCACTGGCGTATAAAAAGCAGAAAGCCTCGCAAACAGCGAGCACCGGCGCTCAGGGACAGAACGTCGAATAATATTGATGTTGCAGATGCGGCCAGCGGGGCGGCATCTGCAAAAAGCCTTATCGTTAGCACCAATGTTTTACACCCTCATTCCTATAGTTTCGCCGTTGCCAAAGGCCTACACTAGCCGCCACTTAGGGTCACTAAGACGCGTCTGTGGACGGTTAATGCGCTGGAATCTCACTCTTATGTTTACGTTTCGAACTCTTTTTGCGCCTTTTTTGCTGATGTTGGCGCTGCTGGCCCCGACATTCAGCCAGGCGGCAGACAATAATGCTCCGGCTCCGCAGGGCGAAGATGCGGCACCCAAAATCAATGCATCGGTGGAACTGCCAAAAATGCAGAAGATTCTCGACAAGATTAAAAGTCAGGTGTCGGGAGAAAATAATGAAAGCAAGCTGGGTCAGCTGAATGAAATGGCGCTGGAACTGTCGGGCAATGCCGATACCCTCGGCCAGGCGTTAGTGCCGCAGCGCCAGCAGCTGGATGCGCAGTTGGCAGTGCTCGGACCGGCACCCAAACCTGACAGCGGCATGACCGAAACGCTGGAAGTGGCGCGCAAGCGTAGCTCGCTGGAGAACCAGAAAACCAAGCTGGACGATCAAATCAAGCAAGCCGAAGGGATTAAAAACGGCGCGCTGACGCTGTCGTCGCAAATCGTCAACCTGCGTCGCGATCAGTTGAAAAGCCAGTTGGCGCTGAATGCCGGCAGTATCCTTGGCCCACGCTTCTGGGCACCGCTGGCCAGCACCCAGGATCTCGATGGCGAGAAGATCAGCGACTTCCTGAGTGAATTGCAGGACACCGCCGCGCTGTCATGGGAACCGGGCTGGCGCTTTGGCACCATTGGCTGGTTGATCGCCGCGATGCTGGTGATGACGCTGGGCCGTCGCTACGGTGAGGAGTTTCTCGCCTGGGTCAGCATTCACAAAATGCCGGAAGGACGACTGCGCCGCAGCTTCCTCGCCTCGGCGATTGCCCTCACCACCCTCGCAGCCGTGGTCCTGACCTTCAATTTCTTTGCGCTGGCCTTTGCCCGCCGCGATGAGGTGTCGTCCGATGTGCAGGACTTTATCCTGCGCCTGGTGCAACTTAGCGTTTACTGCGGCCTGATTGCGGGCCTGGGACGCGCGTTCCTCTCCACCCGTCGCCCGAGCTGGCGTCTGCCGGCCATTTCCAATGAAGTGGCGCTGGCGTTGAAGCCTTTTCCGCCGATCACCGCCGCGCTGGTGTTTATCTTCCAGACGGTGGAGTCCTTTAACTACAGCGTCGGCACCAGCCTGAATACCACCATTATGGCGAACGGCCTGACGGCACTTCTGATTGGTAGCACCGGGTTGGCGATCAGCATGCGTACCAACCGGGTGCGTCGCCGAATGGCGCAGAAGGGCAATCCACCGGAAGCGCGTTCAACGTTGGTCGGTCTGATCCAAATGGGCCTGACGCTGACGGCGCTTGCCATCCTGATTTCGCTGGTGATCGGTTACATCTCGCTGGCGCGCTTCCTCAGTTATGAAGTGATTTGGTGTGGCATTCTGTTCGGTTCGTTCTATTTCCTCAGCCAGCTGGTGACGGACGGTTGTGAAAGCCTGTTCTCAATACAAACCCGCAGCGGGAGACGCATCCAGAGTTCACTGAATATTGATGAGCGCCACCTGCAACAGGCTGCCACGTTGTTAGGTGCGCTGGGCAAAACCTTGTTGATCGGTATCGTTGCCCTGGCGCTACTGAACGGCACTTTTGCCTCCACCACACCGATTGGCCTGATCCAGAAGGTGATTGAATTCTGGGGCGGCAAAGGGCTGGAGTCGCTGAATATTGTTCCGGCGCATATGGTCAACGCCATTATCTGCCTGGTGGTGGGGATTTATGTGCTGCGCTCGGTGCGCCGCTGGCTGGATAAAGAGTTCCTGCCGAAAACCACTATGGACGCGGGGATGCGCGTGTCGCTGGTGACGCTGTTCAGCAACATTGGTTACGTGCTGATTATCCTGCTGACGCTGTCGATCATGGGCTTGCAGTGGAACAAACTGGCGTGGATCGTCAGCGCCCTGTCGGTCGGTATCGGTTTTGGTTTACAGGAGATCGTTAAGAACTTTATCTCCGGTCTGATCCTGCTCACCGAGCGTCCGGTTAAAGTTGGCGATCTGGTGAGCATCAGCGGCATCGAAGGGGATATCCGCCGTATCAACGTGCGCGCTACGGAGATCCAACTCAGCGATAAATCCACCGTAATTGTGCCGAACTCGCAGCTGATCTCGCAGAACGTGCGTAACGCGACCATGGGCAATGCGCAAGGGGTGGTGACGATTCTGCTGACCTTCCCACTCAATATCGATCCGGTACGCGTGCGCGAGATCCTGCTGGAGGTGTATGAGGAGAACGAACGTATCCTCGAAATGCCTGCGCCGTCCGTCTCATTTAAGGATCTGACACCGGCTGGCATTGTTCTCAGCGTGACCGGCAACGTTGCCAGCCAGCGCCAGATTTCAAGCGCCAAAAGCGATTTGCTGTTTGATATCCTGACGCGGTTGCGTAAAGAAGGCATCGTGTTGTCGACGCCGCAGACCATGATTATCGAACGTCGCACCCAGCAGGGGCTGACGGACGACAGCCAGCAATTACCATAAAGATCGCACTAACGTAGCGGCGCGATAAATCGCGCCGCTACGTATCATTAAACCTTCACCGCCCATCCTTTCTGCTTACTGGTTTTGCCAATGCCCGGATTAAAACTGTTGGTGGGATCTAACCGACGATAAAACGCCTGAAGTTGCGGCTTCGCGGCGTACAAATGGCCAACATTGTGCTCTGCCGGGTACTCCGCGCCACGTTGGCTGAGAATCGCCAGCATCTTCTCTTTCAGCGCATGAACATCCACCCCTTTCTTCACGATGTAGTCCTGATGGAACACATGGCAGAAAAAGTGACCGTAGTAGAGCCGATGGCTCAGATCCTGGTCGAATTCCGGCGGTAGCCGTTCAAACCAGTCGTTGTCGTTGCGGCGCAGCGCGATATCCAGCGCCAGAATATCCTCGACTTCATCAGCATGGATGGCGTGATAACGCACGGCGGCCCCGGCAGCCGCAAAACGGTGCAAAAACGCGTGAGCACCCTCTTTGGCGTCACAGGCAAAAAACTCACCGCCACCTTCGCGGAAAAAGGCGTGCAGATACTCCTGCGCTTCCGCCACACCGTCACCGGACATTTTCAGCATCAGATGATGTTCATATTTGTCGCGGTACTGCTTCAGGCGTTTCGGCAGATGGGCCGGGAACCATCCGCTGAGCCGCTGCAACAGGCGATCAGTTAAATGTGGTTTGACCCATTTGCGCTTCGCCAGCCAGGCATCGATCCTGCCCTTAAGAGTGAAAAACAACGGCATTTTGTCGGTGCCCAGCCGGTCGATCATCAGGAAGGTATCTTTGCCATACACCTCGGCGATATCAAAAATAGCGCGATGCATATACTCACCCGCCACCGGTAAGTGGGTAAAGTTCGCCAGAATATGTCGGCGAATCTCAGCCAATTCCGCCGGATCGTTGCTGCCGATATAAAACACCTGCTGCTGCGGTTCACTGACAAAGGTATCCAGGCGCACGGCAAACACCGCCAGCTTACCGGCACAACCGGAGGCTTCGAACAGGCGGCGGGCATCGGCATTGAAACGCGCCGGGGTCGCGGCGTGGATATCGCGTACACGCTCGGCGTATTCATGATCTGAGGCATGACGATCATCCCAGATCACATCGCTTTGTTGCCAGCGATCATCATCCAGTCGTCCCAGTATCTCTTCCGGCGAATGGCCCAGTTCGATACCAAGGTGGTTGACCAGCCGCAGCTTGCCATCCGCATCAATTTGCGCGTAGAGCGCCATCTCGCTATAGGCCGGGCCGCGCTTAATCAGCGACCCGCCGGAGTTGTTGCAAATACCGCCCATCACCGATGCGCCAATACAGGACGAACCGATCACCGAATGGGGTTCACGTCCCAACGGTTTGAGGGCTTTTTCTAACTGGTAAAGCGTGCTGCCAGGGAACGCCAGAATCTGTTTACCGCCATCAATCAGTTGCAGTTTATCCAGCCGAAGCGTGCTGATGATCACCACCGGGCGATCATAATCATTCCCCTGTGGGGTGGAGCCTTCCGTCAGCCCGGTGTTGGCAGCCTGCATCAGAATGATGGCATCGGCAGTGACCAGCGCCTGCAACACACGCCACAATTCGAGCAGCGAGCCGGGAAACACCACCGCCAGCGCTTCGCCTTCACCGGAGCGAAAGCCTTTACGATAACGGGCGGTGTGTTCGGCATCGGTCAGCAGTTGCGCAGGACCGACGAGGCGGCGCAGTTCACCCAACAGGGCAGAGTCAGAGGAGGCGTTTTTCATTGGCTTATCCTTGTCATAAACGGTAGCGAAACAACTGTAGCACGCGTTGCACGAAGCAGCCGCGATGTGACATCGTCGGCTACCTGCTATCCTCAACTTATGGCACACTTTGCCGGTTATTTTTATATTGTGCAGTCACTTAAGAGAACCCGACCTGATGAAATGGATTTGCTCTGTAAGCCTCGCTGTATCCCTTGCCATGCAACCCGCGCTGGCGGATGAGATGTTTGGCAACCATCCGATGACCGAACAAGCGCGTGATGCCTTTGTAAACCAACTGCTTAGCAAGATGACGCTGGATGAGAAAATTGGTCAGCTGCGTCTGATCAGCGTTGGGCCGGATAACCCAAAGGAAGCCATCCGTGACATGATTCAACACGGACAGGTTGGGGCAATTTTTAATACCGTGACGCGCCCGGACATTCGCGCCATGCAGGATCAGGTGATGCAACTCAGCCGCCTGAAAATTCCTTTGTTCTTTGCTTATGACGTGGTGCACGGCCAGCGCACCGTGTTTCCGATCCCACTCGGCATGGCGGCCAGTTGGGATCTGGACGCGGTCGCCGAAGTGGGGCGCGTTTCCGCTTATGAAGCGGCAGACGACGGTTTGAACATGACCTGGGCACCGATGGTGGACGTCAGCCGTGAGCCGCGCTGGGGACGTGTGTCGGAAGGCTTTGGTGAAGATACCTTCCTCACCTCACAAATGGGCAGCACCCTGGTGAAAGCGATGCAGGGAAAAAGTCCGGCGGATCGTTACTCCATCATGACCAGCGTGAAGCATTTTGCGTTGTACGGTGCGGTGGAAGGGGGACGTGATTACAACACCGTCGATATGAGCCCACAGCGAATGTTCCAGGATTATATGCCGCCGTACAAAGCCTCGCTGGATGCTGGCAGCGGTGGTGTGATGGTGGCGCTCAACTCGATAAACGGCACACCGGCCACCGCCGATAGCTGGCTGTTGAAAGACCTGTTGCGTGATGAGTGGAAATTCAAAGGCATCACCATCAGCGATCACGGTGCGATTAAAGAGCTGATGAAACACGGGGTCGCCAGCGATCCCCGCGATGCGGTGCGTATTGCGCTGAAATCCGGCATCGATATGAGTATGAGCGACGAGTATTACAGCAAATACCTGCCGGGGCTGGTGAAAAGCGGAGCGGTAAGCATGGCGGAAATTGATGATGCTGCGCGCCATGTGTTGAACGTCAAATATGATATGGGGCTGTTTAACGATCCTTACAGTCATCTGGGGCCAAAAGGCAGCGATCCGCAGGACACCAACGCGGAGAGCCGTCTGCATCGTGCCGAAGCGCGTGATGTGGCGCGTAAGAGCATCGTGCTGCTGAAAAACTGGCGCGAAACCTTACCGCTGAAAAAGAACGCCACCGTGGCGCTGGTTGGCCCTCTGGCCGATAGCCAACGCGACATTATGGGCAGTTGGTCAGCCGCCGGGGTGGCGAAGCAGTCCATCACCCTGTATCAGGGGATGCGCGCGGCGATGGCCGGTAAGGGCACGCTGCTGTACACCAAAGGCGCGAATATCACCGATAACCAAGGCATCCAGAAATTCCTCAATTTGTATGAACAGGCAGTCACTGTTGATGCGCGTTCACCGCAGCAGATGATTGATGAAGCCGTTGCCAATGCGAAGAAAGCCGATGTCATCGTGGCGGCGGTGGGCGAAGCGCAGGGAATGGCGCATGAGGCCTCCAGTCGCAGCGAACTGACCATCCCGGAAAGCCAACAGAAGTTGCTGACGGCGCTGAAAGCCACCGGCAAACCGTTGGTGATTGTGCTGATGAACGGTCGCCCACTGAATGTGGTGCATGAAGATCAGATCGCAGATGCGATGCTGGAAACCTGGTTCAGCGGCACCGAAGGCGGTAACGCTATCGCTGATGTGCTGTTTGGCGACTACAACCCGTCAGGCAAGCTGCCGGTATCCTTCCCACGTTCGGTAGGGCAGATCCCGATTTACTACAACCATTTGCCAACCGGTCGTCCGTACAACTTCGAGAAGCCGAACAAGTACACGTCGCACTACTACGATGCTATCAACGGACCGCTTTATCCGTTTGGTTATGGTCAGAGCTACACCACCTTTAGCGTTTCGCCGGTGAAGATGTCAGCGAAATTTATGCCCCGTAATGGCACGGTGGCAGCCAGCGTCAAGGTCACCAACACCGGCAATCGCGATGGCGCAACGGTGGTGCAGATGTACCTGAACGATCCGGTTGCCAGCATCAGCCGTCCGGTGCAGGAGCTGCGCGGCTTTAAGCGCATCATGCTGAAAGCGGGCGAGTCCCAGACGGTGAGCTTTGAGATTAACGTTGATGCGCTCAAATTCTGGAATCAGAAAATGCAGCATGTGGCCGAGCCGGGTAAGATCAATGTGATGATTGGGCTGGATTCGGTGCGCACTCAGGACGCATCATTTGATTATCTCTAAACCCAACGTAGCGGCGCGATTTATCGCGCAAACGTAGCAATGGCAGCAGATGCCTAATGGCACGATATAACGTGCCGCTACAATTCGCAGAAATGTTAGCAACCCGGTCACCCTTGTGGTCGACCGGGCAATTACCCGAAAATCATGAACATCCGCAAACGCATCGAACAACAAGTCTTCCGCCTGAATGGCCTGTCACTTAATGAATTCGACATCTCGCAACCCCCTGGCGATCCTGGTCTGTTTGGCCCCGACAGCGTCATCTGGCGTGTACACGGCGATTTCGCCGCCATGATGTGTGGCGGTATCAGCGCCTTGTTGTTGCAGATGCTGCATCCGGCGGCGCTGGCGGGCGTATGGGATCACTCCAACTTCCGCGATGACATGCTGGGACGGCTACGGCGTACCAGCCAATTTATCGCTGTCACTACCTTCGGCAATCAGCAGGATGCGCACACCTTGATCGAGCGGGTTAAACGCATCCATCTGCGTGTCACCGGCGTCGACAATGCGGGGCAACCCTATGCGGCCAGCGATCCGCATCTGCTGACCTGGGTGCATGTGGCGGAAACCAGTCGCTTTCTCGCAGCGCATCTGCGCTATAAAAATCCTCACCTGAGCCTGATGGAGAGGGATCGCTACTATCAGGAAGCGGCGCTGATCGCGGAATCGCTTGGGGCAGAGCAGGTGCCGAAAAGCGTTGCGGCGGTGGAAAACTATTTGCAGGCAATGCGTCCACAGCTGGTTTGCGATGCACGTACCCGGGAGGTCACGCAGCTGTTGATGAACGCCCCGGCTCCCAGCTGGCAGGCGAAACCGGTGATGCACATCATGATGAAAGCAGGGATTGGCTTGTTGCCAGACTGGGCGCAACAACTGGCAGCCTTGCCCATCAATCCGTTGCAGCAACGGTTGGTGGATGGGCAAATACATCTGATTGCTGGTTTGTTGCGCTGGTCAATTCAGCGTGGTGCTTATGCCCGGGCGATGAAACGCATGGGCCGATAAGGGTTACAGGTGTAACTCGTCTCTGGCCTTGGTGTAGGTGCGCGGTGTTTTGGCTTCCCGACGCAGCGTCAGCTGCCGTAACTGGTAATGGTGGATCAGCATGCCAAGCCCAAGCCCCATCAGCGCCAAAGGTAACAGGCAGTAATAAATATCAACCGGTAACAGAATCAGCAGGGCGATGCCCGCCACCAGCAACGTCAGTGCCGACATCACCCAGCTGTAGCGAATAAACAGCCACACCAGCAGGGCGAAAATCACCACATCTCGCAGGTTAAAATCCACATTTTGCAGCACCATTGCGTCAACTCCTTCGATGCGAATGGCGCGACAATAGCACGCGCAACGGCAAAAGAATCGCGAATTTATTTGAAGCTTGCCGACGCATACGGCATGAAACTTCAGTAATCCTCATCTTTCTCCTGCGCACTTTGAGAGTTTTACCCTTGTGCCACATGGCACGAGTGTCGATCCTGCTCTATTCTCGGGGAAAATGGATCCCTCCAGGCATTGTCGAGGCGTTATGACACACCAACCTCTGATTGCTGAGGTGCCGAATCAGCAAAATACACTTACGGCCATCGTCGAGCAGGACGCGCGCACGGCCTATTTTTATATCTGGCCAAACGACCTGTTCCGCAGCCAGTATGCGGTACGCGGTTGCTGGTTACGCAACCTGCTGCCCGCACCGGCGCGTGAAGATCGCGATGCTCTGGAGCAGGGTATCGCGCCGCTGCTCAGTGCCGAATTTTGCCGCACGCTGGAAGCGGAACCGCCGCTCGATCCGGCCGGGTTACAGATACTCTGGGAGCCGAGCGATGATGGTGCGGCGTTGTGGTACTACGGTCAGTTGTTGGCGGTGATCCCTGGCTGGAGCCTGTACCAGGACAAACAGGTGAGCTTCTCGGCCGGATGTATTAAAAAGAATCGCCTGACGGCACCGCTCGGATCGGCCTCAACCAATGACTATTACGCGCGTGCCGAGCAGCAACGCCATTTCTGGCGTGACTGGCATGATGGACATTTATGGGAAGTGGTGCAGCGTGAGTTGATGCAGTGCTACCAGGCGCAGTTCGGTGAATCGGTGAAGTATTACGCCATCGACCAGGGCAACTGGCCGCCGATGGCGATTTCGCAGCACTGGCATCAGGGCGTGTGGTATTTCCTCACCCTCGGCATGGGGATCCGACCGATGCCGCAGGTCGATTATCTGTTTGATGAGCTGGCCCCGCAGTATCGCCGCATCGAACTGGCGATGGCAGTGGATGGCGAAGTGATGAACGAAGCCAATGCGGTGCAGATGGCCAGCGCACTGGCGGAGTTTGCCCATCTGCCGTGGGCGCGCCTTACCTGGCTGGGTGAGGGGCATACGCTGGCGTCAGAAGTGGCACCGGTGGGGTTTGAAAGTTTCCTGCTGGCGAATGGCCTGGCCCCGGAAGCGGCGCAGTTCCGGCTGCCAAAGCGGGGGGGCGATCGGGTGAATTTGCTGTGGTCAACGCCGATCACCGAGGCGGAACGCCAGTTTGCGCAGGCTGATGAACGCGGTGGACAGCAGTTGTTGCAGCGTCTGCTGGCTGATGGCAACAACCATATTTTTCGTCCAAGGCAAGAGGTGGTGGAGCCTCCGGTTGCCTGAAACGTAGCGGCGCGATTTATCGCGCAGGTTTTGCTATACGCGCCAAACACATCGCGCCGCTACATCATCACCTTGATCAATTATTTTATTGCTTTGTGATCGTGCGCACCTCAAGTTCCTTCTTAACACGCCGTTAACCCGGATCAGGCATCTCGCCACTCCAGGGTAAGGGCACTCTCATGTTAAAAACCACACAATCCCGTTTCACCGCGACCCTCATCGCGTTTTTCGCTGTGCTGATGCTGGTCACCGTGCTGGTGATCAATCAGTTTATTGCACCCCAACTCAGCAACAATGAGAGCCGCCTGGTGCGTTATGAAGTCGATGGCCTGGCCGGACGTATCGTCGAACAGATGAACCGCGTTCAGGCGCAGCAGCGTGCTATTACCGAAGCTGCCGGGGTAATGGATAGCGCCAGCATCGATACTTTGCTGCCTGCGCTGGTTAACCAATATCAGGACAGCAACGTGTTCGGCGGCGGTATCTGGCCCCTGCCAAACCGTCGCGATCCGGCTAAAGAGAAAGACAGTTCATTCTTTGCGCGCAACGCCAACAACCAGTTACAGGTGAATACTTACTGGAACTCTGACGCTGCCGACAAATACTGGGAGCAACCCTGGTACAAAGACGGTATGGCGGCCGCGAAAGGCCAGTGCGCCTGGGCGAAGGCCTATCAGGATGCGGCCAGCCCGCAACCGCGTACCAACTGCGCGATGGCGATTTACCGTAATGGTACTGCCTGGGGCGTGGCGACCATCGACGTGACCCTGGGATTCTTCAACCAACTGGCGAAACAGATGGGAGAGGCGATTCATGGTCGCGTCTTGATCGTCGAAGCCGATGGCAAAGTGGTCGGTAACGCCGCGCTGGTTGATGCTGCGGCGAAACTGGAAAACCTGTCCGATACCCAACTGCCGCTGGCTCCAACGCTGAAAACGTTGCTGGCGCAGGCGGGCAGTCAGCCGACGCAGGCGAGCTATGATGCGGAAGATGGCGAGCATACGCTGTTCCTGCAAGCCATTCCCGGCAGTCCGTGGTATCTCGCCAGCGACGTGCCCTCCAGCCTGTTGGATGCGCAAACCCATAGCATGCTGACCCGATTGGGCCTGGTGCAGATCCCGCTGGCGGTGATCCTGCTGCTGGTCTTGCTCGGCTTTGTGCGTGCCATGATGAAGCGCTTAAGCCAGCTCAACCGTAACATTGAGGCGTTATCAACCGGCGGTGCGGATTTGACCCAGCGTCTGCCTGCCAGCAACAGCCCGGAATTTAACGCCGTGGCGCAGAGCTTCAACCAGTTTATTGCTTACCTTCAGGGGCTGATGCGTCAGGTGGGTGACAGCGCGCTGGCGATTACCGCTGCCTCGCGGGAGATCGCCAGCGGCAACGCTGATCTGTCGGCGCGTACCGAATCACAGGCCAGCTCGATTGTTGAAACGGCGGCTTCTATGGAGCAACTGACCGGTACGGTGCGTCAGAACGCGGATAACGCCACCCATGCCAATCAACTGGCTGATGGCGCTTCGCAGGTGGCGGCGCGTGGCACCGAGGTGGTGCGTCAGGTGGTCAGCACTATGGGCGAAATCCATCATTCATCGCGCAAAGTGGTGGATATCATCAGCGTCATCGACAGCATTGCTTTCCAGACCAATATCCTGGCCTTGAACGCGGCGGTAGAAGCCGCGCGCGCGGGCGAGCAGGGGCGCGGTTTTGCGGTGGTGGCGTCGGAAGTGCGTAACCTCGCCCAGCGCTCGGCCAACTCGGCGCGGGAGATCAAGAAGCTGATTGAGGAGTCGGTCACCAATATTGATGCTGGCAGCCAGTTGGTGGAGCAAGCCGGACAAACTATGGATGAATTGATGCACGGCGTCAGCAGCGTCACCACGCTGATGGGGGAGATTATGTCTGCCAGCCGTGAGCAAAGCCTCGGCATCGATCAGGTGAACGTGGCTATCACCCAGCTTGACGGCAGCACCCAACAGAATGCCGCTCTGGTGGAACAGGTTTCTGCCGCCGCGCGCGCGATGGAGGAGCAGAGCGTCCAGCTGGAGTTGGTGGTGCAAAGCTTTAAACTTTAAGCGCTTTTCCACGGTGGTGCCGGGTGTGCCACCGTTTCTCCTTTCTTATTAACTATTCCCCGTTTTTTATGCTGCTTCATAATCCAGCTGCTAAAATTAATTTTCCGTTACGCAAACGCACGGAATGTACGCAATTTTTCCGGCCCCCGGCGCGGTGATTGTGTACAATGGTTGAGATTTTTCTGAAGGAGTTGTCATGTCCGCCATAGAAGTTATCCTCGTCGACCACCTCGATCGTCCCACTGGCAAGATGGAAAAGCTGGAAGTTCATGAAAAGGGATTACTGCACCGTGCGGTAACGGTTTACGTGTTTAACTCGCGGCATGAACTGCTGCTGCAACGTCGTGCCAGTGGTAAATACCACTGCGGCGGTTTGTGGAGTAACACCTGTTGTGGTCATCCTTATCCGCAGGAATCCACCCAGGCTGCCGCTGAACGTCGCCTGCGTGAAGAGATGGGGCTATCGCTGACGCTGACGCCGGTATTCGAGCTGAGCTACAACCTGCCGCTCAGCAATGGCCTGACGGAACATGAATACGGTCATGTGTTTTTTGCCATCAGCGATGTACAACCGGAACTGAACCCGGAAGAGGCCGATGCCTGGTGCTATCGGTCGGTGGCGCAGATTCAGCAGGAGATTGCGCAGCACCCGGAACAGTTCACGCCGTGGTTTCTGTTCACCTTTGCCCGCATTCCTGCCACGCTGGATGCGTTTCAGCTCACTGCATAATCGCGCCGCCACGGATGATTATTATCTGACGTTAAAATCCTCGGCATCCACATCGTAACCCGATGGCTCCCAGCGAATCGCCAGCAGCGCCAGCAGACCAGCCAGCGGTGCGAGGAAAATCACCCAGAACACTCCGGTGCCGAACGCGGCGACCAGCAGCGGGAACACAAACAGCGACACGGTAGAACTGCCACGCATCAGCGTCTGGTTAAAACCAACGCCCACGCCGCGCAGCGAGGTCGGATAGCTCAGCGACGCAAAGGTCATGGTATGTGAACCGGGACCGAAGCCCTGGCCGAACAGGAACAACGCCAGCATGGCAATCGCCACCGCCGCCTGTTCGCCCCCTTCAGGACGACCAATCAGCGCCAGCCCCAGCAGCGCCACGCACTGACAGGCGTAGCCGGTCACCGACATTTTCCACGCACCGAGACGAGGCACCAGCCGTACCGCCAGCAAACCGCCAACAAAAGCAAACAGCAGGTTGAGCGCCAGCGACACCAGAATGGTGGTCAGCATCGACTGTGCAAAGAAGCTGGAGATAATCACCGGCAGACCAAAAGCCACGGCGTTATACGCAAAGGAAGAGGCGATGGAGGTGACGGTCGCCAGAATGGTGCGGCGGCGATAAACCCCCTGCAACAGCGCGCCATAGTTACGCCAGCTGGCTTTACGTACGCGGGGTTGTTGGCTCAGATCGGCATCGTCTGCCACCCGGGCATTGATATTGTACGAACGGCGCAAAATCTCTGCCGCGCCGTGCAGGTTGCCCTGGTTAGCGGCCCACACCGGAGACTCGCTCATATAACGGCTGCGGATGGCGATAATCACGATCGCCGGGACCGCACCAAAGCCGAGAATCAAGCGCCACAACCAGTCGGTATGGCTTTCCGGCAACACCGCATACAGCAGCAGCACCAGCAGGTAGGAGATACTGATGGCCGCGTACCAGGTGGGGCACCACATCGCCACGCTGGCGGCTTTATTGCCCTGGCCGCGCAGTTTGGAAAACTCGGCAAGGAAGGCCATCGCCACCGGTAGATCGATCCCGACGCCCAACCCCATTACAAAGCGCGCACCGCCGAGCACATATTCGTTGGGGGCAAAGGCACAGGCCAGCGCTGCCACCACAAAGAAGAACATATCGGCCATAAACACCCGGTAGCGGCCAATTTTATCCGTCAGATAGCCGCCAATCAGCGCGCCGACGATAGCGCCAAAGGTGATCGCCGCTGCCACCATACCGGTGCCGGTCGGTGTCAGCTGGAACTCGCGGGCCACATCTTTGATACCAAACGCCAGCGCACCCAAGTCATAGGCATCGAGAAACACCCCGCCCAGGGCGATAGCGATGACGATGCGTGCGTTACTGCGCGACTGCTCGCTGTTATTAATCAGGTTTGATACATCGGACGCACTGCGGATCCATTGTGTCTCACCCTGAGGTTGATTCCCTGCCAGCGCCACATGGGCGGGAGAAGTTAAGTCGGACATGATGTTGTTGTCTGTATTTTTGTAAATTTGGGCCTATGAGAATAATCCTCAGTTGGCGGCTGAAAAATTCCATTTGGTTATATGAGCAACGAAATGGTTATAACTGATTTGAAATGGCTAGCAGAAATTGACCGAAGTGAAACCCTAACCGCTGCTTGACCGCGCCCATCCCGGTTCGCCAGGCTACGCTTGTAACTCACCACACGATAACAATACTGAGGGCGAACGCCATGATTAAGCAGGGTTTACTGGGACTGATCGCATTAGCATTGAGCGCCACCGCAGCACAGGCCGCCGACCCGGTGCGGGTGGGGTCGAAGATTGATACCGAAGGTTCGCTGCTCGGCAATATCATCCTGCAAGTGCTGAATAAACATGGAGTGCCGACGGTAAATAAAATTCAGCTCGGTACCACGCAGGTGGTGCGCGGTGCCATCACCGCCGGCGCGCTGGATATCTATCCTGAATACACCGGCAACGGGGCGTTTTTCTTCAATGATGAGAAAGACCCGGCGTGGAAGAATGCACAGCAGGGTTATGAGAAAGTGAAAACCCTGGACGCGGAGAAAAACCATCTGGTGTGGCTCACCCCAGCGCCAGCCAACAATACCTGGACCATCGCGGTACGTAGCGATGTCGCCGAGAAAAACAAACTCACCTCGCTGGCGGATCTCAGCCAGTACCTGAAAAAAGGCGGCACCTTCAAACTGGCGGCCTCGGCAGAATTTATCGAACGCAGCGATGCGTTACCGGCGTTTGAAAAAGCCTACGATTTCAAACTCGATCAATCACAGCTGCTGTCGCTGGCGGGCGGTGATACGGCGGTCACCATCAAAGCCGCCGCCCAGCAGACTTCCGGGGTGAATGCGGCGATGGCTTACGGCACCGACGGCCCGGTGGCGGCGCTTGGGCTACAAACCTTAACCGATCCCAAAGGCGTACAACCGATTTACGCACCGACACCGGTGATCCGCGACGTGGTGCTGAAGCAGTATCCTGACATTGGCAAGTGGTTGCAGCCGGTGTTCAGCAAACTTGATGAGAAGACGCTGCAACAACTCAATGCGCAGATCGCGGTGGATGGCCAGGATGCCAGCCAGGTGGCGCAGCAGTGGTTACAGCAGAATAAGTTGCTGTAACGGGTGGCGCGATTATTCGGGCGACCGCAGCCGGTTTTGCTGGTACTGGTGGTGTTGATCAGCGTGGCGCTTGCCGCGCTGCCAATCCTGACCTATGCGGCGAACCGGCTGGTTTCAGGTCAGCCGCTGATGCTGTGGCAGATACCCTTGGGCGGATATCTGTTGCTGCCGTTGCTGGCGTTGTGGCTGTTGGTCTTCTTGCCAACCCGGCGCAGCGCGTTGCTGCTGTTGCTCAGCTGCGAATGCCTGTTTGTGCTGCTGGTCTGGCTGAGTGGGCATCAGGCGACACTGCTGGCGCAAAGCGGCAGTCGGCTGGCGCGTACCGCGTTTGGCAGCGGTTTCTGGAGTGCTGCAGCGCTGACGTTGCTGCTGGCGGCAGAGGCGATTCGTCAGCGCCATCGCCAGACAACGTGGCGCATCTTACTCAACCTGCAAATGTGGTTGCTCCCGCTCGCCCTGTTACTGAGCGGCCATCTTAACCAGCTTTCCCTGTTAAAAGAGTACGCCAATCGCAGCACGGTATTTGATGCCGCGTTCATCCAGCATCTGACACTGCTCGGCGGGACCTTGTTGCCAGCCATACTGATCGGTCTGCCGCTCGGCATTGTTATTGCCCGGCGTACGAGCTGGCAGCAAACCGCGTTCAGCGTATTAAACCTGATCCAGACCGTCCCTTCGGTAGCGTTGTTTGGCCTGTTAATTGCCCCCCTGGCCGGGCTGGCAGCAACGTTTCCGTTGCTGGCGAGTTGGGGGATTGCGGGTATCGGTATGGCTCCGGCGCTGATAGCGCTGGTGTTGTACGCGTTGCTGCCGCTGGTGCGTAGTGTGGTGGCCGGTTTGCAGCAGGTGCCTGCGGAGGTACGGGAAACCGCGCGTGGCATGGGGATGAGCCGTTGGCAGCAGTTCTGTTTTGCCGAACTGCCGCTGGCGCTCCCGGTGTGGCTCTCCGGTTTGCGTGTGGTGGTGGTTCAGACGCTGGGGCTGGCGGTGGTGGCGGCGTTGATTGGTGCCGGAGGATTCGGGGCCATTTTGTTTCAGGGATTATTAAGTAGCGCACTGGATCTGGTGCTGCTTGGGGTGATCCCGGTGGTGGCGCTGGCGGTGATCGCCGATGCGCTGCTGCGCTTACTGGCTGCGCTGCTGGAGAGACAATATGATTGAATTTCATCAGGTAAATAAAGTTTTCAACGGCAAAGCAGCGGTGCGCAATTTGTCGCTGCATATTGAGAAAGGCAGTTTCACGGTGCTGATTGGCACTTCGGGTTCCGGTAAATCCACCACCCTGAAAATGATTAATCGACTGGTGGAGCATGACAGCGGGGAGATCCGCTTTGCCGGAGAAGCCATTGAACGGATGGATGCCCGTGCCTTGCGTCGCCGCATTGGTTATGCGATTCAGTCCATCGGGCTATTTCCGCACTGGAACGTCGCGAAAAATATTGCCACCGTACCATCGCTACTGGGCTGGTCACCGGCGCGTATTCGTGAGCGCGTGGCGGAGCTATTGACGCTCCTCAATCTGGACAGCGAGTTGGCGACACGTTATCCGCATCAGCTTTCCGGCGGTCAACAGCAGCGTGTGGGCGTGGCGCGGGCGCTGGCGGCGGACCCTGAGTTGCTGCTGATGGACGAACCCTTTGGCGCGCTCGATCCGGTCAACCGTCAGGCGCTGCAACAGGAGATGCTGCGCATTCACCGCCTGTCCGGGCGCACCATCGTGTTGGTGACCCATGATATCGATGAGGCGCTGACCCTGGCCGACCAGTTGGTGTTAATGGATGGCGGCGAAATTGTCCAGCAGGGCAAACCGATTGAATTGCTGACGCAACCCGCCAGCGATTTTGCGCGTGAATTTTTTGGTCACAGCGAACTTGGCGTACGCTTGCTGGCTCTGGGACGGGCAGGGAGCGCGGTCCGCCGCGGTGAGTGGCTGGAGGCCGAACCGATCGCCGCCGGGTTAACCCTGCGTGAGGCATTGTCGCAGTTTATCGCCCGGCGCACTGACAAGCTGCCGGTGGTGGATCAACACCAGCAACCGCTCGGCGTGCTGCACTTCAGCGATTTGTTGCGTCAGCGCGAGGCGAGTTGATGAGCTGGCTGAAAGATCCGCTGTACTGGCTGCTGGCGTTGTTTCTGCTGCTGCTGTGGGGACTGCCGCACAGCACGCCGCTGTTTGCCCACTGGTTTCCACAACTGGAACGGCCTTTATATCAACAGGATAGTTTTTGGCGGCTGGCGCTGGCGCATCTGTGGCTGGTGGTCAGCGCCAGCGCGCTGGCGATTGTCGTTGGGGTGAGTTGTGCGGTGTTTGCCACCCGGCGTAAGGGGAGGGCGTTTCGGCCGCTGCTGGAAACCCTCGCCGCCGCCGGGCAGACCTTTCCGCCGGTAGCCGTGCTGGCGATTGCGGTGCCGGTAATGGGGTTCGGCGCGACCCCGGCGGTGATGGCGTTGTTTCTGTATGGTTTGCTGCCGATTTTGCAGGGTACGCTGGCTGGTCTTGATAGCGTACCGGCCAGCAATCGCGAGATTGCCACCGGTCTGGGCATGGGGCCGTGGCGGCGTTTATGGCAGATCGAACTGGCGCTGGCGGCACCGGTCATTATGGCCGGGGTGCGCACCTCGGTGATGATCAATATCGGCACCGCAGCAATCGCCTCAACCGTCGGCGCGGAGAGTCTGGGATCGCCGGTGATTATTGGCCTGAGCGGCTTTAACACCGCCTATGTCATTCAGGGGGCACTGCTGGTGGCGCTGCTGGCGTTGGTGTGCGATCGTCTGCTTGAACGCGTGCAGCGCTGGCTTAGTTGGCGTGCAGAATAAGGCTGTAGCCTACCAGCATCAGGCCGCCCATGCCGCCCAGCGCCATCACGGCAAACAGGGTAGAGATGAAGATTTTTTGCCAGTTCATGTCAAAACCTGAGAAATGTCATTGAGGGCGGCATGATAACGCGCACATCAGCCGAGGCAAAGGCCGATGTGTGCGTTTTTACGCGTTGGGGTCGTGGAGGTGAACGTTAAAGCCCTGGGCCTGCCAGTGCTCCAGTTGTTCATGCTGACGACGGGTGAGCTTTTTGCCGGTCCAGACAAACAGATTCTGACCGGGGAATAACTCCGGGCGCGGCAGTTCCAGCGGTTCCGCCAGCACATCCATACGCCATCCCTGTTGCGAGAGACGCCAGGCTTCCAGCCAGATGCGGGTGCGATCGTCAACGCCCCAGCCAATCATCAGCGCATCTTTGCCGGCTTTTTTACGCGATCCGGTCAGGCAAAACGCCACGTAATCTATTAACGCGCCATCAAGCAGGCTGCACATGGCGCGTGCGGTGTTTTGATCTAATCCGAGACGCTGGCGAACCGGCACAATCACATGATCAATCAGCGCATCCACCGGATGCTCACGTCCGACCGTGGCGATCTTGGCACGCAACTTTGAAGGTCTGACATGGCGCAGTACGCTCATCAGTTCTTCCTGCAACGTATTCCAGCCGTCGTGCACATTGACGCTTTCCCCTTCCAGCAGGGCCTTGACCTTGCCAACGGGCACGCCGCTTTCTATCCAGCGCTTGATCTCTTCAATGCGCTGAACATCTTCGTCGTCAAACTGACGGTGACCACCTTCGGTGCGCTGGGGCTTTAACAGACCGTAACGTCGCTGCCATGCGCGAAGTGTTACCGGATTGATTCCACAGCGTTCGGCAACGTCGCCGATACTGTATAAGGCCATATCTTCCTCAATATACTGACCTGCATCGCCACACCTTAACCGCGGCGAATAAGTTGTACAACATATTTTTCTGTGTACAACTTGACGGAGATGGTGCTTTCAGGTTTTATCTCAATTATGAGATTGTTTCCCATAATTGAGAGGTGATAATGTCTGAACCGGATACCGAAGATCGGCTGGCCGCTCGTTTGGCTGAATTGCGCCTGCAACGCGGCTGGTCACTGGATGAACTGGCGATGGCCACCGGCATCAGTCGGGCCACATTGTCGCGCATTGAGCGCGCCGAGACCAGTCCAACGGCAGCATTACTCAATCGACTTTGTGTCGCCTATGGCCTCACCATGTCGCGCCTGCTGAGTGAGGTCGAAGACGACGCGCTGTTGTTACTTAAACCCGAACAGCAGCCGGTGTGGGTCGATGAACTGAGTGGCTTTCAGCGCCGCAACGTTTCGCCGCCTGCCACTCATTTTAGAGCAGAAATGGTGGAAGGGGTGTTACAACCCGGTTCGCGTATTGATTATGACGCGCCGCCGATTCAGGGGCTGGAGCAGCATATCTGGTTACAGTCCGGCGAGTTGACCATCAGCATGGACGCGCAAAGCTGGACCTTGCAGGCGGGTGACTGCCTGCGCTTCCACCTGACCGGCAAATCCTCCTTCACCGCGCACCCGCAGGGTGGCGCACGTTACATTCTGGTGGTGTGCAAACCATGATTGAGATCGAACAGCTTAGCGCCAGCCAGGCGCAGCCTCTGGTGGGGGCGTTATGTGATGTGTTGCAGGGATGTGTGGCGGAGGGGGCCAGCGTTGGGTTTATCGATGCCAACGATCGTGCGGTGATGGAACGTTTCTGGCAGGACAAAATCTTCAGCCTTGCCAGCGGCGACAATCAACTGCTGGTGGCACGCCTGCACGGAGAGATCGTGGCGACGGTCATGGTGGGGTACAGCGCCATGCCGAACGGTCGCCACCGCGCTGAGATCAGTAAGCTACTGGTGCACCCGCGCGCGCGTCGCATGGGGATTGGACGTCGGTTGATGCAGCAGGCGGAACAGTTGGCGGTGGAGAACGGCAAAACCTTACTGGTGCTGGACACGCGCAGCGGCGATGTGGCGACCGATCTCTACCTGTCGCTCGAATGGAAAATTGCCGGCTCCATTCCCCACTATGCCGAATCCACCGCCGGGGTGCTGGACGCCACAACGGTGATGTTTAAAACCTTGCGGCTGCCTGCATGATCGTGGTGACGCCGGAGTCGCTTCAGCAGCCGGACGCTGAATGGTTGCTGGATCGTCTGTCAGCTACCCTGGCACAGTTGACCGGCAGCAGCGGGCGTGCCAGCTTTGATCCCGACGCAATGCAGCAGCCGGGCAGCTGTTTCGTGATCGCGCGTGATGAGCAACGCAGGCCGGTGGGCTGTGGCGCGTTTCGCCCGCTGCAACCGGGGGTGGCGGAGCTGAAACGCATGTATGCGTTAAACGCCGGGCAGGGCATTGGCGCAGCGATTTTGCAGTATCTGGAGCAGCAGGCGCGGGCGCAAGGCTATCAGGCGATGTGGCTGGAGACGCGCAAGGTGAATCAATGCGCGTTAAGGTTTTATGCCCGCCAGGCGTATCGGCCGATTGCACCCTTTGGACATTATGTGGGTAATGCGGCGGCGCAGTGTCTGGGGAAAAGCTTAGTGTTTCCCTCACCCTAACCCTCTCCCGCCAACGGGAGAGGGGACTGATCGTGCACGGATTGGCATACTGCACATCTCCCTCTCCCGTCTTGCGGGAGAGGGCCGGGGTGAGGGCAACCGCGCGCACCTCATCCATTGCACCAAATCAGTGCGCTGCTTCCGCCTCCGGGATCGCCAGCGCCTGCATAAACAGCTTAATAATCGGATTTATTTTGCGGCCCTTCTTCATCATCAGGCAGAACGGATTCTCCATACGAATCGATTCATCCCCCAATTCACACAACTGGCCGCGTGCAATAAACGCCGCCGCGTAGTGTTCGGGTAAATAGCCAATAAAATGCCCGGTCAGAATCAGCATGGCGACGGATTCAACCTGAACAGCCTGTACGCCGCTGTCCTGTAATGGAATAAGTCGTCGTGCATCGCGCGGCGTAACATATAAATGATTTATGACTTTTTGTTCGCGTAATAATGCCAGCGATATTTTATGGTCGGCGCTGCCGGAATAAAGTGGGTGACCAGCAGAGCAATATAATTTCGAATATTCTTTATATAACGGGAAGTAATCGAAATCACTTTTCATTTCATAAACTGGCGCAATACCGCAATGAAAACGCCCTTCGCTAATACCGCGTTCAATATCATCTAATTGTGCCGTTTGCAGACGGATTTGTACCTTTGGTGCATTCTGGTGCAGCTGTTGCACCGCGCTGGTGACCGGGGAGTGCGGGTCGGAGATGGTGTTATCCACCACGCAAATCGCGATGTCGCCCAGCAGCTCGTTGCGGCTGTTGTGCAGCCGCTCGCGGAACAGATTAAGCGAGACGAACAACTCCAGCGTCGCCTGATAGACGTTGATACCGTACTGCGTCAGTTCAAAGCCTTCGCGCCCACGGCTGCACAGCGTCATGCCGAGGCGAATTTCCAGATCGGAAACCTGTTTACTGATTGCTGCCAGACCAATATTCAGCTCGTGGCTAGCGGCAGTTAATCCACCGGCTTCTACCACGCATTTAAATACGCGTAGCAATTTTAAATCGATATTACTTAATGCCAGCACCGCATTGTCGCTGCGATTGATTGCATTGTTTCCAGACTGGGAAACTTTACTTTCCATCTTTGCTATTCAACTCCGGAATTATTGCGGTGAAAGTGTAGTGAACCTGAAATGTGCCGCGTTTACCAGCGTAGCAATAAAATAAGTTTTTATTATCGCTGGTGCCTAATTCATCTCGCTATTGATTATTGGTAAGGGGAAATTGCATGTCTGAGAAAGCAGAACTGTTATGGGGTGCGCGTTTTAAAGCCGCACCGGCGGCCAGTTTAACCGCGCTGTCGCGTAGCCCGGATTACTACTTTGCCCTGGCTCCTTACGATTTTGCTGGCTGCCGTGCCCACGCCCGTGAACTGGCGCGTGGCGAACTGCTGAGCGACGCGGAACTGAGCACCATGCTGGCGGCGATTGATGAGTTGGATGCTGAGTTCCGCGCCGGTCAGTTGCATCCCATCGCGGCGGATGAAGATGTGCATACCTTTGTTGAGCGCGCACTGACTGAACGCTTAGGGCCGCTGGGCGGCAAATTACGCGCCGGTCGTTCACGTAACGATCAAACCGTCAACGACCTGCGCCTCTATCTGCGCGATAACGGCCGTAAGGTGGTCACCGCGCTGCTCGGGCTGCAACAGGCGTTGGTCGAGCAGGCGGCACAGCACACCGAAAGCGTGGCACCGGGCTTTACCCATCTGCAACAGGCGCAGCCGATTGTGTTTGGTCATCAGTTGCTGGCGCATGCGCAATCCTTCGCCCGTGATATCGAGCGTATGCAGGACTGGGATCGCCGTAGTGCGCGCTGCCCGCTCGGCGCGGCGGCAATGGCCGGTTCCGCCATTGCGCGTCAGCCAGAATTAGCCGCCGCCGACCTGGCCTATCTCGCGCCGTGCGAGAACTCAATTGATGCGGTTGCCAGCCGTGACTACGCTGCCGAATTCCTGTTTGTCACCAGCATGATTGGCATCAACCTGTCGCGCCTGTGTGAAGAGGTGTGCATGTGGGCCTCGCGTCAGTTCCGCTGGGTTGAGCTACACGACAGCTACGCCACCGGTAGCTCGATCATGCCGCAGAAGAAGAACCCGGATATCGCCGAGTTGACGCGTGGCCGTTCGGGCCGCCTGGTCGGCAACCTGACGGCGCTGCTCACCACCATGAAAGCGATGCCGCTGTCTTACAACCGCGACCTGAGCGACGACAAACGCAACGTGATTGACGCGGTCGATACCCTGTTGCTGGTGCTGCCTGCGATGGCCGGCATGATGGCGACGCTGAAATTCAACACCGAGGTGATGCGTGAGCAGGCCCCGGATGGTTTCACCCTGGCGACGGAAGTGGCCGACTGGCTGGCGATGCGCGGCGTGCCGTTCCGTGAAGCACACGAAATCACCGGTCAACTGGTACAGCTGTGCGAGCAGCAAGGTTGTGGCCTGTCCGATCTGAGCGATGCGCAGTTACAGGCGGTCGATAGCCGTCTGACCGCCGAAGTCCGTGGCGCACTGACGCTCGAATCCGCGCTGGCAGTCCGTAACGGTTACGGCGGCACGGCACCGGTGCGGGTACGCGAGCAACTGGCGCGTCTGCAAACCCTGATGCAGGCCCAGCAACAGTGGGCTGACGACTACGCTGGCCCGCGCGCCTGAGGAGACGCTGATGTCGCAATCGACCACCACCGCAACCAACAACGTCAGTAGCCAACCGCATTACGATCTCGATCGTTATCAGGTGGTGCCGCGCCGTTATTATGGCCGTATCACCGCCTCGGCGGTCATCCTAATCCTGCTGGCGTTGCTGGTTAACGCCTTTGCGCACGGCAATATCGAATGGTCGTTTGTCGGCCAGTTCTTTACCGCCAAAGCGATTCTCGACGGGGTGGTCAACACCCTGATTATGTCCGTGCTGGCGATGGGCTTCGGCGTGTTGTTCGGGGTGATCACCGCCATCATGTACATGTCGCCGAACCCGGTGCTGCACTACATCGCGGTTGGTTACGCCTGGATCTTCCGTGGCACGCCGCTGATTCTGCAACTGCTGTTGTGGTTCAACCTGGCGTTGGTGTTTCCCACCATCAGCATTCCTGGCGTGTTCAGCGTACAAACCGTCACCGTCATGACACCGTTCCTCGCGGCACTGCTCGGCCTGAGCATCAACCAGGGGGCGTACACCTCCGAAGTGGTACGTGCCGGTCTGCTGTCGGTGGATACCGGTCAGTACGAGGCGGCGAAAGCCATCGGTATGCCGCGTTTGCAGGCGTTGCAGCGCATTATTTTGCCGCAGGCGATGCGCGTCATCCTGCCGCCGGTAGGCAACGAATTTATCAGCATGATCAAGACCACCAGTCTGGCGAGCATGATCCAGTACTCGGAACTGCTCTACAACACCCAGAACATCTACTTCGCCAACGCGCGCGTGATGGAACTGCTGTTTGTGGCCGGTATCTGGTACCTGATTGTGGTGACGGTGCTGTCGTTTGGTCAGAGCCAGCTGGAACGCTACTTCTCACGCGGCCATCGCCGTCGTCACTAAGGAGTGAGAGAGATGAGAAACATCGTGCGCGCCGTCAAGGTGAACAAATATTTCGACCAGTTCCACGCCTTGAAGGATGTCAGCCTTGAGGTGAATTACGGCGAGGTGATGTGCATTCTCGGGCCATCCGGCTCCGGTAAAAGCACCTTTCTGCGCTGTATCAACCAACTGGAGAAAATCGACCAGGGGGGGATCTGGGTCGATAACGAACTGGCGGGCTACCGTATCAACGGCAACAAACTTTACCCGTTGAGTGATAAGCAGATCGCCCGCCAGCGCCTGCAAACCGGCATGGTCTTTCAGCGCTTCAATCTGTTCCCGCATAAAACCGCGCTGGAAAACATCATCGAAGGGCCGTGCCGCGTGCTGCTGCGTCCGAAACGTGAAGCCAGCGAAGAGGCGATGGCGCTGCTGGATCGCGTCGGACTGGCACACAAAGCCCACGACTACCCACAGTCGCTGTCCGGCGGCCAACAGCAGCGCGTGGCGATTGCCCGTGCGCTGGCGATGAAACCGAAATTAATGCTGTTTGATGAACCTACCTCGGCACTCGATCCGGAAATGGTCGGCGAAGTGCTGGCGGTGATGCGTCAACTGGCAAAAGAGGGCACCACCATGCTGGTCGTTACCCATGAAATGGGCTTTGCCCGTGAAGTGGCGAACCAGGTGGTGTTTATGGATGAGGGACGCATTATCGAGCAGGGCGCACCGGAAGACATTCTGTTGAACCCGCAAAACCCACGGATGAAAAACTTTATCAACGCGATTCTTCTTTAACTGACCGGGGTGATTTGAATGAAAAAACTGTTACTGAGCGCCGTAAGTGCCGCGCTGTTGCTGCAATCGTCGGCCTGGGCCGATATCGCTGTGCCAGCGTCGATCAAAGAGAAAGGTTTGACCGTGGCGATCATGCCGAACTATCCGCCGATGGATTTTAAAGATCCGGCCAGCAACCAGTTGACCGGCGTCGATTACGATCTCGGCATGGCGATTGGTCAGAAGCTGGGCGTGAAGATCAACTGGCAGGAGATCGCGTTTGAACAGATGGTCAACGCCGTGGTGACCAAACGCGTTGATATGGTGATGTCCGGTATGACCGACACCAAAGAACGCCAGAAGGTGGTTAACTTTATCGACTACTTCAAAACCGGCCCGCAGTTCTACACCTTATCCGCACGCAGCGACATCAACAGCGCGATGGATTTGTGCGGCAAGCGCGTAGGCACCAGCCGTCGCACCACCTTCCCGCAGGAAATTGCTAACTGGAGCAAAGCCCACTGCGAAGCCGCCGGTAAGCCCGCCATCATTGTGGTCGGGGCGGAAGGGACGGCGGATGCCCGCACTCAGTTGCGTCAACGTCGTCTGGATGGCGCGGTACAGGGCAGCGAAACCCTGCCGTACATCATGAACCTGGAAAAGGGCACCTTTAAGCCGCTCGATAAAGCCTTCTCCTTCCAGTACACCGGCATGGCGATCGGTAAAGATGCATCGGATCTGACCACCGCCGTGCAGGGCGCGCTGGATGCGATGATTGCCGACGGCACTTACCAGAAGATCCTCAGCAAATGGGGTCTGGGCGACAACGGTGTGGCAAAAGCCACGGTAAACCAGGGCTAACAGGAGACGGCTGATGCAACAACCGGGCGCAGTGCGCTGGCCACAGGGCAAGCGCGGCTGTATGGCGCTGGCGTTTGACCTTGATGGTCCCACCGGCGATGCCATGTTGAATGGCAGCCTGTGGTCGACGCCGGAGTATTTCACCTTTGGCGCTTACGGGCCGTACCGCGCGCTCGGGCGTTTGCTCGATCTGCTGCGGGCGTTTCAACTGCCCGCCACCTTCTTTGTTCCCGCGTGGGTGGTGGAGCAGTGGCCGCAGCAGTGCCAGGCGATTATTGAGCAGGGCCACGAAGTGGCTTATCACGGCTATCGCCACGAATCTTTCTGGGCGATTTCGCCGGAAGAACAACGGGCGGTGATGGCAAAATCGGCGGCGATCTTTAAGCAATATCTCGGCATTACCGCTTGTGGCTTTCGCACGCCGTCAGGTGACTGGCATGCAGAAACGCCGCAGATCCTGCGTGACGCTGGGGTGATCTACTCCAGCAGTATGCGCGGCGACGATCGTCCCTACAGCATCCCGGTAGCCGGACATACGCCGCTGGTGGAAATCCCCGGCAAATGGGAGATGGATGATTACGCCTCGCTGGCCTATACCCGCCAGCCGGACTTCCCGAAAGGCGGCGATCGTATTGCCAGCTATGCCCACACCCGCGACAACTGGCAGCGCGAATTTGATGGCGCGATGGATGAGGGCTTATGCCTGACCACCCTGTTCCATCCGAAAATCTCCGGTCAGCCAGGGCGCTTGCTGCTGCTGGAGCAGCTGTTTGAACATATGACGGCGCGCGATGATGTGTGGTTTGCGCGTTGCGATGCGGTGGCGCAGTGGTACTTGCAGGAGCAGCAGCATGACTGAATCTTCCCGCTGGCCGCTGGGCTTCCAGTCGGCGGCGATTATCACCATCGATTTTAACGATATTCATGGCATTCTCACCCAGGCACCGGCGGTGGCAGGGCGCGACAAAACCCTGTCGGTATGGCGCTATGGCACGCTGCGCGGCGTCGATCGTCTGTTGAGTCTGCTGGCGGAAAAACAGCTCAAAGCCAGTTGGTGTCTGCCAGCGATTGTGGCGGAGGAGCAGCCGGAGTGGGTGCAACGCATCATCGCTGATGGCCATGAAATCGCCTGTAGCGGCGACCGCCATGAGGATTTCTCCACGCTGACCCTGGAACAACAAATTGCCAGCATCACGCGGGGTTGCGACAAACTGGCGCAATTAACCGGACAACCGATACAGGGTTTCCGCACTCCGGCAGGGCAGTGGAAGCCGGGGCTGGCCCAGGCGTTGATTGAGCAGGGAATTCGCTGGTCCTCCAGCTGGCGCGGAGACGATCTGCCCTATTTCCACCCTGGCACCCGGCTGGTGGAACTGCCGATGCACTACACGCTGGAAGATGAACCCTATTTTGCCTTTAACCTCAGTCCGGCGATTCCACCGGGACAGTCGCGTATTGCCCCCTATGGCGAAACCCTCGACAACCTGACCCAGGATTTCCGCGGTTTCCATCGTTTTGGCCTGTGTTATCTGCTGCGTTTGCACCCGGAGATCATCGGCACGGCCGGACGCATTGGTCTGCTGCGATCGCTGCTCGATACGCTGCAACAACACAACGTATGGATCGCCACGGCGCAGCAGGTGGCAGCGCACTGGCAGACCCAACCCGACAACGGCGCGGATCATCCGGCTGAAGTTTTCACCCGCATCATCGGAGAGAACAATGCTTAATCAGCTGGCGAGTTTTATTGCTGAAACCCGTTTTGACCAGTTGCCTGTGGCGCTGGTGGAGCAGGCTAAACGTCACTTCCTCGATACTCTTGGCGCTTCGCTGGCGGGTAGCGATAGCCCGATCTGGCGTGAGTGTCAGACGCTGGTCGAGGCCGAGGGCGGTTATGCTCAGGCGCAGGTGTGGGGCAGCGCGCAACAGGTCAATGCCCGTCAGGCAGCATGGCTTAATGGCGTGGCGGCGCATATGTATGAGCTGGACGATACCGGTGGCTGTGACCATTCCGGTGCGGTGGTGATCCCGGCGTTGCTGGCGGTGCTGCCGCTGGCCCCGCAGCCGGTGAGTGGCCAGGCGCTGCTGACCGCAATGGTGATCGGTTATGACATTGGGCGTCGGGTGCTGGAGGCTTGCGGCGGTTATTCGGCGCATAACGGTGCGGGCTGGCACTCCACCGCCAGCTGTGGCGTGTTTGGCGCGGCGGCAGCGGTGTGTTCGCTGTTGCAACTCACCCCGGCGCAAAGCGCTTCGGCGCTGGGTATTGCGGCCAGTTTCAGTGGGGGATTGTGGGGCTTTATTCACGACGGTTCGCATACCAAAAAACTGCACGCAGCGCGTGCGGCGGAAGGTGGGGTACAGGCAGCACTGCTGGCGCAACGTGGTATCAGCGGTCCTGCGGCGGTCTTCGAGCCGCGCTGGGGTGGCTTCCTGCAAACCCTGGCGCTGGACACTCAGCAGCCCGAGGCGCTGGTGGCCGATCTCGGCGTGGTGTGGAAGCTGGCGCGCTGTTCGATCAAACCCTATGCAGCCTGTCGTGGCACCCATTCGGCAATTGATGCGCTGGGTATGCTGTTGCAGCAACAAGCGCTGGCGACCGCAGATATCGCGCGCATTGTGGTGGGGCTGAACCCCTTCCTGCTGGAGATGTGTGGCACCCGTGATGTCGCCAGCCTGGCGGCGGCGCAGATGAGTTTGCCTTATGCGCTGACGGCGCGCGCGTTGTATGGCGCGGCAGACCTGGCCAGCTATGATGAGGCAAAACGTCAGCATCCTGATGCAGAAGCCTTGATGGCGCGGGTGGAGCTGGTGATCGATCCTGAGCAGAACCGCGACGCTGAACCCTGGGTGCGGCTGGAGACGGTGCAAGGTGAGCAGTGGCAGCAACATGTGGCGGTGCCGTCCGGAGCACCCGCCAATCCGCTGAGCCTGGAGGCACTGCTGGCGAAGTATCGTAGCCTTGCGTTGCGGGTGCTGCCAGAAGAGCAGGTGGCGCAGTTGGAAGCGATGTGCATGACGCTGGATGACATTAGCGATGTCAGTCAGATTGCGGCGTTACTGGCAGTCAAACAACATTAACGTTGCGCGATGAATCGCGCCGCTACACATATTGGTACATTAACGTTGCGCGATGAATCGCGCCGCTACACATATTGGTACATCTCGTAGCGGCGCGATTTATCGCGCGGTTACTGTGTTGCCAGCTTCTCAACGCGTGCGATTGCTGCCAGCAAGCGCTCATCCGTCACCGTTTCCGCCATATTCGCCATATCCGGCGCATGCACCGACTCACGTACAATCAGCGCCAGCTCGGCTGTGTCCAGATCGGCAATTTCAGTCAACGTCAGCGGTACACCGCAATCGCGTGCCAGACGCATTTCTGCCAGCACTTCGTCATCGCTGCGCTGTTCCAGCGCCAGCAGACACAGATTGCCGAAGCCGACCAGCAGGCCATGACCAAACTCGCGCGTCTTATCGCAGAAGGTAAAGCCTTCGTAGATAGCATGAGATGCCGCTGCGTGTGCTCCGTTGCTCATCAGCGAGGTTAAACCCGCCCAGGTAAAGATGGCATCCAGTACCTGATCCAGTGCGGAGCTGCTCTCACCGCGTAGCACGGCGGCATAGGCGGCCGGGCCATGTTCGGCAATCACGTCATAACAAATTTTGCTGTGCGCCAGGGATGACAGCGCGTTGCCTTCTTTGGCCGGATGGCGGGTGCTGACGGCACGGAACTCGTACCATTTCGCCAGCGTATCGCCCAGCCCGGCAGCCAGCCAGCGGGGCGGGGCTTTTGCCAGCAGCGTGCTGTCGATCACCACCGCAGCCGGAGCCTGTGGCAGTGGGAAGATATCAAAGAAGTTACCGTTATCGTCGTAGCGGATACTCAGCGGCGTCACCGCCGAACAGGTTGCGGCGATGGTGGGGATGGTCACCACCGGCAGGCCAAGCTGCGCCGCCACGGCTTTACAGGTATCCAGCGATTTGCCGCCGCCAACACCGATAATCACCTCTGCCTGCAACTCGGTGGCGATGGCTGCCAGTCGGTTGATCTGGTTGATCGACGTCTCGCCACCAAACCACTCCTGCGCCAGCAGCGTCACATCCGCCGCCAGCAATTGTGCGCGTACCTGCGCTTCCACCGCTTGCAGCGCCTGATGACCGCCGATCAGCAGCGCGCGTTGTCCGAGGCTGGCACAGATTTCACCCAATTGATTAATCACCCCCGCGCCGCGTAACACGCGGGCCGGGAACACCAGATTCATTTGTGTCATTGTTTCTTCTCTGTATAACGGACGCCAGGCAACACGCACAGCATCTCATAAAGGATATTGGCCGCCAGTTGGGAGGTCATGCCGCTCAAATCATAGGGAGGCGAAACCTCAACCAAATCGCCGCCGACCAGGTTTAACCCACGGCAACCGCGCACGATCTCCAGCCCCTGCATTGAGGTCAGGCCGCCCACCTCCGGCGTACCGGTGCCGGGCGCCCAGGCGGGATCGAAACTGTCGATATCGTAAGAAAGATAAACCGGGCCGCTGCCGATACGTTCACGCACCTCCGCCATTAACGGTGTCAGCGAACGATGCCAGCACTGCTCGGCAGGGATCAGATGGAAACCCTGATCGACACCCCACTGAAAATCATCCGCTGCATAACCCTGCGCACGTTGACCAATCTGTACCACGCGTTGGCAATCCAGCAAACCCTCTTCCACCGCGCGACGGAAGGTGGTGCCGTGGGCAATCTTCTCACCAAACATCTCGTCATTGGTGTCGGTATGGGCATCAACGTGAATTAGCCCCATCGGACCGTGTTTTTTTGCCAGCGCGCGCAGAATCGGCAGCGTCAGGGTGTGGTCGCCGCCCAGCGTCAGCGGAATCAGCGGCCACGAGTTTAGCGCGCTGTAAAAGTCTTCAATGATATCGACCGACTTCAGCAGGCTGTAAGTATTGATCGGCACATCGCCAAGATCGCCCACGCGCAGCGAGTCAAAAGGGGCGGCACCGGTTGCCATATTGTAAGGGCGGATCATCACCGAATCGGCGCGGATGGCGCGTGGTCCGTAACGGGTACCGCTGCGTTGCGAAGTGCCGATATCCAGCGGGATACCGATAAACGCCACATCCAGATCGGCGGGGGACTCACTGGCCGGTAAACGCATCATGGTGCCGCGTCCGGCGAAACGCGGCATTTCATTGCCGCCCTGCGGTTGGGGAAAATGGGTCATGACCGGCTCCTTAACTGAACAGGCTGACATCATGACCCGATGCGCGAGCGGGAAAAATCCTTGACAGCAGATAATCACTTCAGAGATTACTTAACTTTAACCAGCAATCACTGAAGGAAAAGGGAGGCACTGATGTAGCGGCGCGATTTATCGCGCAATCCTTCGCGCTCTGTCAGAAAAACCTGCGCGATAAATCGCGCCGCTACGTCACGATATTATGCAACCGTTACCCAATCTTAAACTGCTCCAGGTGTTCGCCAGCGTGGTGGAAAACCAGGGCTATTCGCGCGCCCAGCAGGCGTTGAACATGACCACGCCGGCGATCAGCGCTTATATGAGCGAACTGGAAACCCAACTGGGGTTTATTCTGTGCCAGCGTGGGCGCGGTGGCTTTACCCTGACCAGCAAAGGGGAAGAGTTTTATCGTTACAGCCAACAGATGCTGACCACGCTGGCAGACTGGCAGGCGCAGGTGGAGACGCTGAAAAGCGCGCAGGGCGGTGCCTTTTCCCTCGGGGTGGTGGATGCCACCGTCACCGACAGCACGCTGGATTTACCTGCCGCTATCGCCCGCTTTAATCAGCGTTTTCCGGCGGTATTTTTCAACCTCAGCGTGCGCGATCCCAATGAACTGCAACAACAGCTACTGGAAGATCGCCTCGACCTGGCGATTGGTCACTTCCCGCTGCGCGCCAGCAATCTGGTGACGATTCCGCTGTACGACGAACAGCATTGGTTGTATTGCAGCCCGCAGCATGCGCTGGCGCAGGGGACGCCGGATGTGCGCACCGTGCAGCAAACCGGGATGGTGACGCGACGCTACTGGAACCAGCAGGAACTGAACAAACGTGGTTTCCGTCAGACGAATGCATCGGTGGAGAGTATCGAAGCGCAGTTGACGCTGATCCTTAGTGGGCGGTTTATTGGTTATCTGCCGGAGCATTACGCACGTAGCTGGGAACAACAGGGGGCGCTCTGTCGTCTGCTGCCGCAAGATTTCCACTTCCGCGCGCCGTTCTCCTTTGCGTTCCGCCGTGGCCGCGCGCGCGAAACGTTGATCCGTGCGATGCGAGATATTCTGAATCCAGCGCGAAAAAATAGCAGCGAAAGCTGACGCTGTGGCGATACTGTGTAAAAATACAGGCCATTTTCCCGAAAACAGTTAAGACAATGGCCCTGACAGCAGCGATAAAAAGCCAGATTGCGCAATGGTATAAGGCGCTGCAACAGCAGGTTCCTGACTTTATTCCGCGTGCGCCACAGCGCCAGATGATCGCCGAAGTGGCGAAAAGTCTGGCCGGTGACGAAGGCCGTCACCTGGCGATTGAAGCGCCCACCGGGGTGGGTAAAACCCTGTCATATCTGATCCCCGGCATTGCCGTCAGTCGTGCCGAGGAGAAGCGACTGGTGATCAGCACCGCCAACGTGGCGTTGCAGGATCAAATCTTCAGCAAAGACCTGCCGCTGCTGAAAAAAATCATTCCCGACCTGACCTTTACCGCTGCATTCGGGCGTGGGCGCTACGTTTGCCCGCGCAACCTCGCCGCGCTGGCGGCCAGCGAAGATCAGCAAGGGGATTTGCTGCTGTATCTTGATGAAGAGGCGGTAACCGGCTCCAAAGAGGAGAAAAAGTTATGCGCCGGACTGGAAAAGCAGCTCAGTCGTTACCAGTGGGATGGGCTGCGCGATCACACGGATGTCGCGATCAATGACAGCCTGTGGCAGCGCCTCTCCACCGACAAAGCCAACTGCCTGGGCCATCATTGTCGCTGGTATCGTGAATGCCCGTTCTTTGTGGCGCGACGTGAGATCGAGCAGGCGGATGTGGTGGTGGCGAACCATGCGCTGGTGATGGCGGCGATGGAAAACGAGTCGGTGCTGCCGCCCGCGAAACACCTGATGCTGGTGCTGGATGAAGGCCACCATTTGCCGGAAGTCGCGCGTGATGCGCTGGAGATGAGCGCAGAGATCACCCCTGGCTGGAGCAGCCTGCAACTGGACCTGTTTGTGCGCCTGGTGGAAACCATCATGGCGCAGTTCCGCCCCAAATCCCCGCCACCGCTGACCAATCCGGAGCGGCTGAAAGGCCATTGCGATGAGATGCGCGAGCTGTTGCAGACGTTATGCAACGCCCTGAATCCGCTACTGCCCGACCATAACCAGCCGGGTGAGTTTCGTTTTGTGCTGGGGGAACTGCCGGAAGAACTGCTGACGCTGTGCGCCCGCTTGTTCAAACTCAGCGATGCGCTGCGTGGTCTGGCGGAAGGGTTATTGAATGAGCTGGGCGATCAAACCGGTAAAGCCGACATCATGCGGCTGCATAAAGCGATTTTGCAGCTCAATCGCCACTTTGGCTGGTTTGAATCCATCAGCAAGCTGTGGCGACTGGCGGCGATGGAGAAAGCCTCAAATGCACCGGTGTCCAAATGGGTGACGCGTGAATTGCGCGACGGCCAGGCGCATCTGCTGTTGCACTGTGCCGGGATACGCGTTAGCGATCAGCTGGAGAAACTGCTGTGGCGTAAAATCCCCCATGTGGTGGTGACCTCCGCCACGCTACGCTCGCTGAATAGCTTTAACCGGCTACAGGAGATGTCAGGGCTGAATGAGAAGGCGGGCGACCGCTTTGTGGCGCTTGACTCGCCTTTTCAGCATATCGACCAGGGCAAGCTGGTAATCCCTCAGATGCAGTATGAACCGCTGATGAGCAGTGAGGTGGAACATATCGCCGAGATGGCGCGCTTTTTCCGCGCGCAAATGGCGGAAGAGAAACATAAAGGGGTGCTGGTGTTATTCGCCAGTGGTCGTGCCATGCAGCAGTTTCTCACCCACGTCACCGATTTACGCCTGTCGATGCTGGTGCAGGGCGACCAGCCACGTTATCGGCTGGTGGAGCTGCATCGCCAGCGCGTGGAGCAGGGCAAAACCAGCATTCTGGTTGGCCTGCAATCCTTTGCCGAAGGGCTGGATTTGAAAGGCGATCTGCTGTCGCAGGTGCATATCCATAAAATTGCTTTTCCCCCGGTGGACAGTCCGGTAATTTTGACCGAAGGGGAGTGGCTGAAGAGCCTCAGACGCTACCCGTTTGAAGTGCAGAGTTTACCCAGCGCCTCATTTACCTTGATCCAGCAGGTAGGCCGTCTGATTCGCAGTCACCAATGCTTTGGCGAGATCGTCATTTACGATCGACGTCTGATCAGCAAGCCGTATGGCAGTCGTCTGCTGGCCGCATTGCCGGTGTTCCCGATTGAACAACCGCCGATGCCCGAGGCCACATCCAGTGCAGCGCCACGCAGAAGGCGCGCAAGCAGAAGGAGTTGAGCATGTTGTATACGCCACGGGCGTTTAACCAGCCGGATGCTGAAGCGCAGCGCCAACTGGTGCTGCGCCATCCGCTGGGGCTGTTGATCTCCAACGGGAACGATGGCCCGCAGGCAACGCCGTTGCCGTTTTTATTGCAGGTCGATGCTCAGGGGGAGTGGGTGTTGCAGGGGCATTTGTCCCGCGCCAATCCGCATCTGAAAGCGCTGGAGGATGGCATGCCGGTGCTGGTGGTGTTCCAGGGGGAACAGGGTTATATCACCCCGGCGTGGTATGAAGAAAAAGCGCGCAGCGGCAAAGCGGTGCCGACCTGGAACTACCTGACGCTTCACTGCCGTGGTCCACTGATCCGCCATGATAATGCTGACTGGCTGCGGGCGCAGGTCGAGCGGCTTACCGCGCAGCAGGAACAGGGGATGCCGCAGCCGTGGGCGGTGAGCGATGCCCCGGCCACTTATATCGACAGTATGATCAAAGCGATTGTCGGGGTGGAGATTCGCGTGACCCAGCGCGAAGGCAAGTGGAAACTCAATCAAAACCGCAGTCTGACGGATCGCCAGCAGGTGGCCGACGGTTTAGCACAGCAGCACAACACCTCTTTGGCCGCCGAGATGCGGCGCACTCTGGAAGCGGAAACTCCTGATGGAACTGAATAAAATTATCAAAGAAATTGGGCGCGGGAAAAATCATGCGCGCGATATCGATTTCGACACCGCCGTGGCGTTGTATAGCGCGATACTGGCTGGAGAGGTGCCGGATCTTGAACTGGGCGGTGTGCTGATCGCGTTACGCATCAAGGGAGAAGGGGAGGCGGAGATGCGCGGCTTTTATCAGGCGATGCAGCAGCAGATGATGCGCCTGCAAGCACCTGTTGGCCGTCCGATGCCGATCGTCATTCCCAGCTATAACGGCGCGCGCCGTCAGGGCAACCTGACGCCGTTGCTGGCGTTGCTGTTGGTCAAACTCGGCTTTCCGGTGTTGATGCACGGCGTCAGTGATGACCCAACGCGAGTGACCAGTGAAGCGGTGCTGGCGGCGCTGGATATCAACCCGGTCACCAGTGCGCAACAGGCGCAGGCGCGGTTGGATAACGGCGAGCTGGCGTTTATCACCATCGATCATCTGTGCCCGCCGATGGCGAAACAGCTATCGCTGCGCTGGCGTATGGGGGTGCGCAATAGCGCGCACACCCTGGCGAAACTGGCAACGCCGTTTGCCGAGCAGGCTGCGCTGCGTCTTGCCAGCGTATCGCACCCGGAATATGTGCCGCGTGTCGGTAAATTCTTTCAGGATATCGATGCGCCCGCGTTGCTGCTGAACGGGACTGAAGGCGAAGTCTATGCCAATCCGCAGCGCTGCCCGGCCATCAGCTATATTCAGGGGGCAAATGCCGAGGCTGAAGAGTGGGTTGCGCGTCAACCGGAATGGGAGGTCGCGTTGCCGGAATCAAAAAGTGCGCTGGATACCGCCACCTGGATCCGTGCGGTGCTGGCGGGGGAACGTGCGGTTCCGCAGGCGCTGCGTTTGCAACTGGCCTGCTGCCTGGTCGCCAGTGGGGAAAGCGCCAGCCTGGCTGACGCTGAACAGCGCCTCAACCAGGCCGGTATCTGAAGATCAGGCTTTCGCCAGCGTACTCTCCACCAACTGCTGCCAGAAGGTGATGCCGATGGGCAGCAGTTCATCATTGAAGTCGTAACAGGCGTTGTGCAGCGGTGCAGAGGGTGTCGCACCATCGGCACCCAGCCAGAAGTAGGCACCGGGGCAGGCTTCCAGCATACAGGCGAAATCTTCCGACGCCATCGACGGATTCACCTGCCAGTGCACCTGTTGCTCACCGAGTAAGCTTACCGCCGCCTGACGCACCTGTTCAGCCGGTTGTTCATGGTTAGCGGTGACCGGATAACCTGGATACCAGTGAATCTCGCCGCTGACGCCAAACGGGCGCGGTAGCGTGCTGACAAAATCCTCAATCAGGCCACGTACCCGGTTACGCACATCGGTTTGCAGACAACGTACCGTGCCGCGTAACACAATTTGCTCGGGAATGACGTTAATCGCTTCGCCGCCGTGGATTTGCGTCACGCTGACCACCGCCGATGCCAGCGGTGACAGGCGGCGTGACGGAATGGTTTGCAGCGCCAGAATCAATTCTGCGGCCACGACGATGGGATCGGCACCGCTTTCCGGCATTGCCGCATGGCAGCTCTTGCCGTGCAGAGTGATTTCAAACGAATCGAGCGATGCCATCATGGCACCGGCATTGACCGCCAGCGAGCCAACCGGCAGGCCAGGCCAGTTATGCATGGCGTAGACGGCATCCATCGGGAAGCGCTGGAACAGGCCTTCTTCCACCATTTTTCGGGCACCACCGAGGTTCTCCTCGGCGGGCTGAAAGATAAAATGCACCGTGCCGCTGAACTGACGCGTGGCCGCCAGGTGACAGGCTGCCGCCAGTAACACGGCGGTGTGACCATCATGACCACAGGCGTGCATTACGCCCGGTTGGCTGGATTTCCACTCTGGATGGCCTTTTTCGGTGATCGGCAGCGCATCCATATCGGCGCGCAGGCCAATCACCGGTCCGGGGCCATTTTCCAGCGTACCAATCACCCCGGTGCCCGCCAGCCCTCGAAACACCTGCAAACCGGCATCCTTCAACACCTGCGCCACCAGTTCGCTGGTACGTTGTTCCTGGTAACCCAGTTCAGGATGTTGATGGAGCTGGCGACGCCAGCGCAGGGCGTTTTCCAGCAGAGTGGCAGGCAGGGTCATAGGACAGGATTCTCCATTATCAGCAGTACGTCCGTGGGCAGGTACCGCAAGAAATTATGTTCCCACTGTAGTGGCAAGCGCGGAGAGCGTCTATCGCGAAACGGGATAATTTGGCTATAGACTATATCCAAATGGAATAAGTAGGTTTTATCCACTGCGAGATAAATTTTATCCCCAGGGACCCCTTTGTTGTGCTTGCTCAACCTGGGGTTAAATCTGATTGTTTTATCACTTTATTATGAAGTTCTTAACTCTCTCTGATATTTTCACGCCTTAGATATCAGTGAGATAACTGCTGTGATAACGTCCGGGCACTCACATCACCATGGCAGGTAAGTTTAATGAGTGCTACCGCTACGCCGCATGATGCCCTTTTCAAAAAATTTATGAGCCAGCCCCCTCTCGCCAGGCAGTTTCTGGATATTCATCTGCCGTCAGCAATACGGCAGCACTGCGATCTGGATACGCTGCAAGTGGTGCCGACCTCCTTTATTGAACGTGATCTCAGCGCGTTTTATTCCGACATGCTGTTTTCAATGAGGACGGACTGCGGTGAAGGGTATATCTATACCCTGATTGAGCACCAAAGCACTCCTGATAAGCATATGACCTTACGCATGATGCGCTATACCATTGCCGCCATGCAGCGTCACCTCGACGAGGGGCATAACGAAATCCCGCTTGTGGTGCCTGTATTGTTTTATCAAGGGAAAATCAGTCCCTATCCTTACCCGATGAACTGGCTCGATTCATTCCGCGATCCGGCGTTGGCAAGGCAGGTCTACTGTCAGCCTTTCCCGCTAGTCGATGTCACGGTGATCCCGGATGAGGAGATCATGGCGCATCGGGGTATCGCCCGCATGGAAATGGCGCACAAGATCATACGCCTGCGCGATATGATGGAAAACATCGACTCGATAGCCACGTTACTGTCGGTGGATTACAATGATAATCTCTCCATCGACGTGATCTTCTATCTGCTGCGACATGGGGATACCGATGACCGGGATAAGGTCGTTGAGATACTGATGCAAGCCAAACCGCAACTTAAGGAACAGATTATGACAATTGAACAACAGTGGCGGCAGGAGTCTCTTCTGCAAGGGCTTCAGGAAGGGAAATTGCAGGTGGCGCAGCGTATGCTGCGGGAGAACGTAGATATTAAAACCATCATGAAATTCACCGGTCTGAGCGAGAAAGACTTACAGCAGATCAATGCCTGAACCACGCAAATTTTGCCGAGTCTTGTGGAGTGATAAATTGCGCAAAGACAGGCAAAAAAATGGCGGGCCTGACGCCCGCCATCCAGGTTATTTCAGCATCGGCAGATTTAGCCCATGCTCTTTCGCACAAGCCTGTGCCTGCTCGTAACCCGCATCCGCATGACGCATGACGCCAGTGGCCGGATCGTTCCACAACACGCGCGCCAGACGCACATCGGCTTCGGCGCTGCCGTCGCAGACAATCACCACCCCGGCATGTTGTGAGAAGCCCATACCGACGCCGCCGCCGTGATGCAGGCTGACCCAGGTCGCGCCGCCTGCGGTGTTCAGCAGGGCGTTGAGCAGTGGCCAGTCGGACACTGCATCCGAGCCATCTTTCATCGCTTCCGTTTCACGGTTCGGTGAGGCAACGGAGCCACAATCGAGGTGGTCACGGCCAATCACAATCGGTGCTTTCAGCTCGCCATTGCGCACCATCTCGTTGAACGCCAGCGCCGCTTTATGGCGCTCGCCCAGTCCCAGCCAGCAGATACGTGCCGGTAAACCCTGGAACGCGATGCGCTCCTGCGCCATATCCAGCCAGCGGTGCAACGTTTTGTGGTGTGGGAACAGTTCTTTCAGTTTGGCGTCGGTTTTATAGATATCTTCCGGATCGCCCGACAGCGCCACCCAGCGGAACGGGCCTTTGCCTTCGCAGAACAACGGACGGATATAGGCCGGAACAAAGCCAGGAAAATCAAAGGCGTTTTTCACCCCTTCATCCAGCGCAACCTGACGGATATTGTTGCCGTAATCGACGGTCGGGATACCCATATGGCAGAAGTCGAGCATCGCCTGGACATGGGTTGCCATTGAGGCGCGCGCCGCTTTTTCTACTGCTTTCGGGTTGCTGGCACGCTCAGCCTGCCAGCGATCCACATCCCAGCCAATCGGCAGGTAGCCGTTGACCGGATCGTGCGCGGAGGTCTGGTCGGTCACGATATCCGGTTTCATGCCGCCCGCTTTGGCGCGTTTTACCAGCTCTGGTAAGATTTCCGCCGCATTGCCCAGCAGGCCAACCGAAATGGCTTTTTTCGCTTTGGTGGCTTCGTCGATCAGCTGCAACGCTTCATCGAGGGTATAGGCTTTGTGGTCGACATAACGGGTACGCAGACGGAAATCGATGCGCGATTCCTGGCATTCAATTGCCAGCACACAGGCACCGGCCAGCACGCCAGCCAGCGGTTGTGCGCCGCCCATGCCACCCAGACCGGCGGTCAGGATCCAGCGGCCGCTCAGGTCGTTATCGTAATGCTGACGGCCCGCTTCGACGAAGGTTTCGTAGGTGCCCTGCACGATGCCCTGAGCACCGATGTAGATCCACGAACCGGCGGTCATCTGGCCATACATCATCAGGCCGGCTTTATCCAGCTCATGGAAATGATCCCAGGTGGCCCAGTGCGGTACCAGGTTGGAGTTAGCCAGCAACACGCGCGGCGCGTCAGCATGGGTACGGAACACGCCAACCGGTTTACCCGACTGGATCAGCAGGGTTTCTTCCGGCTGTAACGCGCGCAGCGAACGCAGAATCTGCTCAAAGCATTCCCAGTTGCGCGCTGCTTTACCGATGCCGCCGTACACCACCAGATCTTCCGGGCGTTCCGCCACATCAGGATCAAGGTTGTTCTGGATCATGCGGTAAGCCGCTTCAATCAGCCAGTTGGCGCAGTGCAGTTCACTCCCCTGTGGGGCACGGATTTCACGGGCAACTGCCTGGGTCAGAGTTTCGCTCATCATCAGTTCCTTTATTCAACATTGGTGGTGCGCATGCTCGGCAGCAGCGCAGAAAGGGCTTCCGGCCAGGCATTGCTGCTGGCCCACAGGCGCATGGTGTCAATATCCGGCGCCAGTAAACGGTCCTGATCGAGGAAGGCGACTTGCGCGCGAATACGGCTCATCTCTTGCTCGATAAGGGTGGAACTTTGCAGAGGGCGATGGAAATCAATGCCCTGCGCGGCAGCCATCGCTTCAATCCCCACTACGGCGGCGGTGTTGAAGCACATGCTGCCGAGACGGCGCGCAGCATAGGTCGCCATCGAAACATGGTCTTCCTGATTGGCGGAGGTCGGCAGGCTGTCAACGCTACCCGGATGGGCCAGCGATTTGTTTTCCGATGCCAGCGCCGCTGCGGTCACCTGGGCAATCATAAAGCCCGAATTGACGCCGCCATCACGCACCAGGAACGGCGGCAGGCCGGATAAACCGGTGTCCAGCAGCAATGCCAGGCGACGTTCGGAAATCGCACCTACTTCGGCCACTGCCAGCGCGATGATATCAGCGGCAAATGCCACCGGTTCGGCATGGAAGTTACCGCCGGAAATCACATCGCCGCTGTCGCTGAACACCAATGGGTTATCCGAGGCGGCGTTGGCTTCAATCTGCAAGACGCGCGCAGCGTGGCTCAGGTTATCCAGGCATGCCCCCATAACCTGCGGGACGCAGCGAATGGAGTAGGGGTCCTGCACCCGGCCACAATTGGCGTGTGAGCTGAGAATTTCACTGCCTTCCAGCAGCGCGCTTACGGCGGCGGCGACACTGATTTGTCCCTGTTGACCGCGAGCCTGGTGGATACGGGCATCGAAAGGTTTGATCGAACCTTTGATGGCTTCCAGCGACAGCGCACCGGCCATCAATCCGGCGGCAAACAGGTTTTCCCCTTCAAACAGGCCACGCAATGCCAGCGCGGTGGAAACCTGGGTACCGTTCAGCAGCGCCAGTCCTTCTTTCGGACCCAGCACAAACGGCGTCAGGCCGACACGCGCCAGACCTTCGGTCGCCGGGATCAGCACGCCATCAACACGCACCTGACCTTCACCCAGCAGCATCAGCGACAGGTGCGCCAGCGGGGCGAGGTCACCAGAGGCACCCACTGAACCTTTTTCCGGGATACACGGCATCACACCGGCATTAAACAGCGCCAGCAGCGCTTCGATCAGGGCGATGCGGACGCCGGAATGGCCGCGTGCCAGGCTGATGATCTTGGTGGCAACCACCAGACGGGTAACATTATCAGGCAGCAGTTCACCCAGGCCGACGCTGTGCGACAGCACCAGGTTACGTTGTAGTTCGGCAAGACGATCCGCCGGGATTTGCGTCTGTGCCAGTTTGCCAAAGCCGGTGTTGATGCCGTACACCACGTTGCCGGAGGCGACGATGGCATCTACCGTGGCACTGGCGCGATCGATCGCGGCCCGCGCTTCATCAGCCAGCGTTAATGCGACGCCACCCTGGTAAATCGCGCGCAGTGTGGCGAGGTCCACTTCACCGGGAACGAGGCGAATATTCTGAACCGAACCTGACATAGTCTACTCCTGTCTATACAAGTAAAGCGGCAATCACGGACAACATTGGCTTGTGGAAGTTTTGTCGGCGATGCCATGAATAATGCGAGTGAAGCATAAGTGTCTATTCTTGTCTATACAAGTAGCAAGCGCTGTGCCAGATTGATCACATTCTGTGAATAGCGTAGTGATGCGGATTGATATCCAGGTCGCGTGGCGCTTTGCACTGTAATAAGGCAAATGCTGCACAAGCAGTGGGCTGGTTGCACTGCGGGATGTATATACATTTACCGCCTGAGACAGTAAACTCTGGGCACTATCAGGAAAAGGAACAGGATATGGTTGAGCAAACGGCAATAGCACAATTGGCCGCGGCCATGGGTGATGAGCCTGCGCCGATTTACCAGCGCGTTAAACAGGCGATCATCAGCCAGATCCGTGAAGGTCACTGGAAGGCCAATCAACGTGTACCGTCGGAAAGCGAGTTGGTGAACGAGCTGGGCGTCAGCCGTATGACCATCAACCGGGCGTTGCGCGAACTGACCAGCGAAGGTTTTCTGGTGCGCATGCAGGGCGTGGGCACCTTTGTCGCCGAGATGAAGGGCTACACCGCGATGCTGGAAGTGCACAACATCGCCGATGAAATCGCCCAGCGCGGCCATCGCCATAGCTGCAAAATTTTGTCGCTTGGGCAGATGAAGGCCGACCCGGAGCAAGCGGCGGTGCTGGGTTTATCCACCGGACAGACGTTGTACCACTCGTTGATCGTGCATTACGAAAACGATATGCCGGTGCAACTGGAAGATCGTCTGGTGAATCCGCTGGTGGCACCGGATTATCTCAGCCAGGATTATCACCAGTTAACGCCTTACACCTATCTGATGCGTGTCGCGCCGTTAACCGCCGGTGAGCACATCGTGGAAGCGGTGCTGCCGGATCTGCGCCAGCGTAAGCATCTGGCGCTGGATGAGCACGAACCCTGTTTGCTGATCCGCCGTCAGACCTGGAGCGACACCAAAATTGTTACCTACGCGCGCCTGCTGTACCCCGGCTCGCGTTACAAGTTACTGGGCCGTTTCAGAGGACACGGCTGAGTGCGGTAAACAGCAGGCTGGCATCGGCAGAATATGGTGCCAGCTGCGTCTCTTCATCCAGCCACCACATCCCCTGATTCACCTCCAGCACCTCACCTTCGGCGCTTTGCCAGAGACCAGACAGCACCCAGGCCACACCATGCGTGGCCCGCACCGCCTGCTGCTGCACCGTCACCTGTGCCTGCCAACTGTCGCGGCGTGTCATGATGTTGAAATCCTGACAGGCGCTCGCGCCGATACGGGCATCGATCGCCCATTCGCCCGGGAACGGCCAGGGTTGATGCGGCTGAAGTTGTTGCTCGCCCTGCGCGCTGGTCAGCAAAACGCTGTCACCGTGCAGCAGGGTGATCACCCGATCGATACCGGGGAAGGGGGAAAAGGGACCATCAGCGGCGATAGTGGCAATGCTGGCGCGCCAGGCAAAATCCGCCACACCGGGCGGATAGCTGATGATCTCACGAGTTTCGCCGCCGCCGTTGCGCCAGCGGCTGACCGGTAAGGTGTCGTAAGCGAAACGGGTTCTCATCGTAACGCCCTCATCGCTGCGGCAAAACGTGCCGCACAGGCTTCCTGCGCCGGGTGCTGGCCTTGTTCAATCACCGCCTTGCCCGCGACAAACACATCACGAATTTGCTCGCGCTGTCCGGCAAACAACCAACGATTGAGCAGCGAGGCGTTTTCAACGCTGCCGAGCCAGGCATCCTGATGCAGCACCAGCCAGTCGGCACGATTACCGACCGCCAGCTCACCGCTCTTGATACCGCAGGCCTGTGCGCCGCCTTGCGCCGCCTGTTGCCACAGCAGATCGCCAACGGAAGCCTGATCGGTGGTGGTGATGCGGTTACGACGACGATCGCGTAGCCGTTGGCCGTACTCCAGCCAGCGCAATTCTTCGAGCGTGCTGAGCGACACATGGCTGTCGGAGCCAATGCCCCAACGCCCACCACGGGCGATGTACTCCACCGCCGGGAAGATGCCGTCACCGAGGTTAGCCTCCGTGGTCGGACACAAGCCCGCCACCGCGCCGCTGGCTGCCAGACGCGCGATTTCGTCATCATCGAGATGGGTGGCATGAATCAGACACCAGCGTTGATCGACCTTAAAGCGATTCAACAGCCAGGCCACCGGACGTTCGCCGCTCCACGCCAGACTGTCGTTAACTTCTTTTTCCTGCTCCGCCACATGGATATGCACCGGCAAGTGATCCGGGCTGGCGGCCAGGACGTCGCGCATCTGCGCTTCATTCACCGCGCGCAGCGAATGGAAGCACAGGCCGTGATTAAACAGCGGTTTGTCAGCGACCCAGGTTGCCAGCCGTTGCTGCTGGTGCAGATACGCGTCGGTCTGCTGAATAAAGCGGCGCTGCCCGTCGCTGGCCGGTTGCGAACCAAAACCGCTGTAGCTGTAGAGCACCGGCAGCAGCGTCTGGCCAATCCCGGCGGTCGCCGCCGCGGCCATCAGTTGTTGCAGCATGTCATCATCGGGATAGGCTTTGCCCTGAGCGTCATGGTGCAGGTAGTGGAACTCCGCCACCTGGCTGTAGCCGCCTTTCAGCATCTCGATATACAGCAACGCGGCGATATCGCCGACCTGTTCTGGCGAGAGGCGCTGCACCATGCGGTACATCAGATCGCGCCAGGTCCAGAAACTGTCCTGCGGATCGCCAGCCACTTCCGCCAGACCGGCCATCGCGCGTTGAAACGCATGCGAATGCAGGTTGGCAATGGCCGGGATCACTGATCCCGCGAGGCGCGAGGCGTTACCCGGTTCGCTATTGGGGGTGAGATCGGTAATCACTCCGGAAGAATTAACAGAAATCAGCACTTGCTCATGCCAGCCATCGGCCAGCAATGCCCTGGGGGCAAAAAAAGTCGTCATGGTTGATCCTACACGGCGGTTGGTTGTATATACATATACATACTTTGATGAGCAGTGTAAATCGCCAAAGGCGAAGGGGACACGGGGGATGGCAGAAGCGAAGCAGATCGACAGCCTGTGGCTGGGCGCAGATATTGTGACCATGCGCGAGGGCCGCTACAACCTGATTGCCGACGGCGCGCTGGCGGTGGATCAGGGAAAACTGGTGTGGGTAGGCCCGCGCAGTGAGCTACCGGCATTTAACGCGCGTGAGCAGCACCAGTTTGCGGGGGGCATCATCACGCCGGGTTTGGTGGATTGTCACACCCATCTGGTATTTGGCGGCGACCGCAGCGCGGAATTTGAGCAGCGCCTGAACGGTGTCAGCTATGCTGAGATCGCCGCGCAGGGCGGCGGCATCCTCTCCACGGTACGTGCGACGCGTGCGGCGACTCAGCAGGAACTGGTGGCCTCGGCACGCTGGCGGCTGGATCGCCTGCTGGCGGAAGGGGTGACCACGGTTGAGATCAAGTCCGGTTACGGGCTGGATGAAGCCAGTGAACTGACGATGCTGCGTGCCATTCGCGAGCTGGCGCAAAGCGTGCCTGCCGATGTGCTGGCGACCTGTCTGGCGGCGCATAGCTTCCCGCCCGAGTTTAAAGACAACCCACAGGGCTGGGTGGAGATTATTTGCGAGCGACTGTTGCCGCAGGTGCAGGCGGAAGGGTTGGCGGATGCGGTGGACGCGTTCTGTGAACATCTGGCCTTCTCGCCACAGCAGGTCAGCGCGGTGTTCGATAAAGCCAGGGCGCTGGGGATGCCGGTGAAACTGCATGCCGAGCAGCTCTCCTCACTGGGTGGTGCGGCGCTGGCCGCAGGTTACGGCGCACTGTCGGCAGACCACCTCGAATATGCCACCGAAAGCGATGTGCAGGCGATGGCGCAACATGGCACCGTCGCGGTGCTGCTGCCGGGCGCGTTTTACCTGCTGCGCGAAACGCAGAAGCCGCCGGTAGCGCTGTTCCGGCAGTATGGGGTGCCGATGGCGCTGGCCAGCGATGCCAATCCGGGTACGTCACCGGCATTATCGCTACGTCTGATGCTGAATATGGGTTGCACGCTGTTCGGCATGACGCCGGAAGAGGCGTTGGCAGGTGTGACCCTGTGGGGCGCACAGGCACTGGGTTTACAGCAGACGCATGGTTCGCTGGAGTCAGGCAAAGTGGCGAACTTCGTCCACTGGCCGTTGGCGCGTCCGGCGGAGCTGGTTTACTGGTTGGGCGGCGAATTGCCGTGCCAGGTTATCTATCGTGGAGAAGCGCAATGACACCGTTTCATTTTACTGAAGGGAAGCTGCCGCTGCTGGTCAGCATTCCGCACGCCGGGACGCAACTGACGCCAGAAGTCGATGCCGGATTAAGCGACGCCGCTCGTGGTTTGCCGGATACCGACTGGCATATCCCGCTGCTGTATGATTTTGTGCGCGATATGGGAGCCAGCGTGCTGATTGGCCACTACTCGCGTTTTGTTATCGATCTCAACCGTCCGCCGGACAATCAACCGTTGTACAGCACCGCCACCACCGGGTTGTACCCGGAAACGTTGTTTGATGGCACGCCAACCTTTGCGCCAGGCAAAACGCCGACGGCGGAGCAACGTCAGGGGTATCTGGATCATATCTGGCACCCGTACCATCAGCAGATTCAGCAGGAACTGGCGCGTATCAAGGCGCAGCACGGCTACGCGTTGCTGTTTGATGCGCACTCAATTGCTTCGGTGATCCCCCGTCTGTTTGAGGGTCGTCTGCCGGATTTGAATATCGGGACCAATGACGGCACCAGTTGTTCATCAGCGGTGACGACAGCGATTCAGGACGTGTGCAGCGCGCAAACGGATTACAGTTGGGTGATCAACGGACGCTTTAAGGGCGGCTATATCACCCGTGCTTATGGGCAGCCAGAGCAGGGCGTGCAGGCGGTACAGCTGGAGCTGGCGCAGATCAATTATATGGATGAAACCCCGCCTTTCGCGTGGCAGCAGGCACGCGCCGCCCAGTTGCAGAAGGTGTTGAAACCGTTGTTGCAGGCGTTTTTGCAGCAGGGTAAAGCGTAAACCCCCACGATAAAGCGTGCCGCTATAAATGTTTGCACGTTACCGTAGCGGCGCGATTTATCGCGCGGTTACGGAACGTGTCTGTTAGTGAAACCTTGCGCCAGCGTGGTGCGAGTCTTGCCACTCCATAGTGCAACTCACCGTTCCGTTGCTTCATATCCCCTGATTCCACCTGGCATCACGAGCTGGCACAACGTTTGCTAGGTTGTATGTACAAGTACAGACCGCATCGCCATTCACACGATTTATTGCATCTGGCTCACAAAAAACTCAAGCCGACAATGATCTGGCGCAGGCTAGCTTGTATATACATGAAATGTCATTTGCGAAAAAACGCAAAGACAGCACCTACCGATTATCGACCAGGAGAAGCCGCATGACGCACCGCACCACATTTCGCCGTTTTTGCCTCACGACCCTGTTTTCCAGCCTGCTGCTGAGCGGTGTTGCCGCGCAGGCCAAAGAGTGGAAATCGATCACCATTGCTACCGAAGGCAGCTATGAACCCTGGAACCTGACCCTGCCGGGCGGCAAACTGGGTGGCTTTGAACCTGAGCTGATGACCGATCTGTGCAAACGCATGGGGGTTCAGTGCAAGCTGGTGGTGCAGAACTGGGACGGGATGATCGCCGGACTGAACGCCGGAAAATATGATGTGATCATGGATGCGATTGTTATCACCCCGGATCGCAAAAAAGTGGTCAGCTTCACCACGCCGTATGCCTCTACGCCAGCCACCTTTATCACCGTAAAAGATTCTCTGCTGCCGCCAGACAGCAAAATCATCAAGCTGCACGACGATGCCAAAGAGATCGAGCCGGCGATTGCACCCCTGAAAGCTGCGCTGAAAGGTAAAACCATCGGCATTGCCTCCGGCACCGTCTACACCCCGTTTATCGATAAATACTTCAAAGATGTCGCTGACGTACGCGAATACACCACCTCGGCGGATGCCATCCTTGATCTTCAGGCCGGTCGTATCGACGCGGTGTTCGACGATGTCACCTTTGCGCAGTCGATGCTGGCGCGTAAAGAGAACAGCAACCTGACCTTCAGCGGCCCGCAACTGGGTGGCCCGATTTGGGGTGAAGGCGAAGCGATGGGCGTGCGCATGGCTGACAGCGATCTGAAAGCCAAACTGGATGCCGCCATCCATGCGGCGCTGGCCGATGGCACCGTGAAAACCCTGAGTGAGAAGTGGTTTAAAACTGACGTAACCCCGTAAGTGAGGTCAACCATGATGAGCCTGTTGAGTTTTGGTGCTGACGGCTGGGGCCGTCTGATCCTGAGCGCTGCCCTAACCACCTTGCTGCTGTCGCTGGCGGCGTTGCTGATTGGCGCGCTGGTGGGATCCGGCATCGCAGCGGCGAAACTCTCCACGCAACGCTGGCTGCGCTGGCTGGGCGAAGCCTATTCCACGGTGTTTCGTGGTATCCCGGAATTGTTGGTGATCTACCTGTTCTACTTCGGTGGTTCCGGATTGATCACCCTGATCGGTCAGATGTTCGGTGCGGATGGTTTTATCGAAGCGCCGCCGTTTCTGATTGGTGCTCTGGCGATCGGGCTTATCTCGGGTTCTTATCAGGGTGAAGTCTACCGGGCAGCGCGGCTGGCGCTGGCGAAAGGTGAGATTGAAGCTGCCGTCGCCATCGGTATGCCGCGATGGCGCATCGCCCAACGCATTTTGCTGCCCCAAGTGGTGCGCTATGCGTTGCCCGGCATGTCAAATGTCTGGCAGATGAGCCTGAAAGATTCGGCGCTGGTGTCGGTAACCGGCATCGTTGAATTGATGCGCGCCAGTCAGATCGCCGCCGGTTCTACCCGTGATTACTTCACCTTTTATTTAGTGGGCGGTGCCTGTTATCTGGTGCTGACTCTGCTTTCCAACCATGCGTTTCGCCGGGCGGAATTACGCCTTGGCCGCGCCTGGCAAAGTCGCACTGCGGCGCAGCATTAAGGAGCAGCAGTATGATCGACTTTGCCTTTCTGAGTGACACCTTTCTGAAACTGAGCGCCGCGCTGCCGGTCACGCTCGGCCTGTTTATCAGCGCCTTTCTGTGTGGTGGGGTGCTGGCGTTGGGCATTCTGACGCTGCGCATGAGCCGCTGGCGGGTGCTGAGTGGCTTTGCGCGCGGCTATATTCTGGTGTTTCGTGGCTCACCGCTGTTGATTCAACTGTTTTTGATCTACTACGGTCTTGGTCAGTTCGGCGTGATCCGTCACAGCTTTGTCTGGCCGTTTCTGCGCGAACCCTTTACCTGTGCCGTGCTGGCGTTGTCGCTGTGTACCGCCGCCTATACCGCCGAGATCCTGCGTGGCGCGCTGTTGGCGGTGCCACCAGGTCAGGTAGAGGCGGGGCTGGCGTGCGGCATGTCGCGTGGCCTGCTGCTGCGGCGCATTATCGCGCCGATTATGTTGCGTTACGCGCTACCGGCTTACTCCACCGAGGCGATTTTGCTGGTGAAATCCACCGCCCTGGCCAGTCTGGTCACCGTCTGGGACGTGACCGGTGTGGCACAGCAGATCATTCAGCGTACCTACCGCACTATGGAGGTGTTCCTGTGTGCGGCGGCTATCTATTTGATTCTTAATTTTATTATCGTCCAGCTTTACGCGCTGCTTGAGCGCCGTCTGACCCCGGTGCATCGCGTTGAAAAAAAGCCGTTGCCCGCCGTTAAACCGATTGCCGGAGAGTGATATGCACCATTTACCCCCGATTACCCTGTCGGCCACCGACATCCATAAATCCTTCGGCGCGATGGAAGTGCTGAAAGGCATTAATTTACAGGCGCGCAAAGGCGATGTGATCTCCATTCTCGGTGCCAGCGGATCGGGCAAAAGCACCTTGTTGCGCTGCATCAACTTGCTGGAGACGCCGGATGCTGGTGTGGTCAGCGTGGGTGGCGAAACCATTGAGATGAAGCGCCACGCCCGTGGTCATCAGTTGGCGGCCAATCCGAAACAAATTGAGCGTCTGCGTTCACGGCTCGGCATGGTGTTCCAGAGCTTCAATCTCTGGTCACACATGACGGTGCTGCAAAACGTGATTGAAGGGCCGCATTACGTGCTGAAGCGCGACAAAAAAAGCTGCATCGCCCAGGCCGAGCAACTGCTGGATCGCGTTGGTCTGCTCAATCGCAAAGATTTTTATCCGGCGCAGTTATCGGGTGGTCAGCAGCAACGCGTGGCGATTGCCCGTGCGCTGGCGATGGACCCGGAAGTGATGTTGTTTGATGAACCCACCTCGGCGCTGGACCCGGAACTGGTCGGCGAAGTGCTGAAGGTGATGCGTAGCCTGGCGGAAGAGGGGCGCACTATGCTGGTGGTCACGCATGAGATGGGCTTTGCGCGCAACGTATCGAACCGCGTGGTGTTTATGCATCAGGGCACCATCGATTGTGAAGGCGCGCCGGAAGCGCTGTTTGGTGATCAGGGTTCGCAGCGGTTTAAACAATTTATTTCCAGCCATCAACGTACGGAGCAACCGGCATGAGTGGCACGGTAACCTGGGGCGACAGCCCGTTAAGCTGGCAGGATGTGGTCGCAGTGGCGCGTCACGGCGCGGAGTTAACCCTGAGCACCAGCGCCTGGCAGCGCATTGCCGACGGGCGTGCCATCGTGGACGAGATTGTCGCCAGCGGCCATATCGCCTATGGCATCAACACCGGGTTGGGGGCGTTGTGCAACATCACTTTGCCGGAAGAACAACTGGGGCAGCTGTCGCGCAATACGCTGCTGAGCCACGCCTGTGGTGTCGGGCCACTGCTGCCTGCGGATGAGGTGCGGGCGATTATGTGTGCCGCTATCGCGAACTACAGCCACGGTAAATCCGGTGTCTCGGTGGCGCTGGTGCAGCAACTGCTGGCGTTACTGAATCAACATATTATCCCGCAGGTGCCGTCACAGGGGTCGGTCGGTTATCTCACGCATATGGCGCATATCGGTCTGGCGCTGATTGGTGTGGGGGAGGTGACGTATCAGCAACAAGTCATGCCTGCCGAACAGGCGTTGGCGCTGGCCGGTTTAACCCCGTTCCGTCCGGGTGCGAAAGAGGGGCTGAGTCTGGTGAACGGCACGCCCTGTATGACCGGCATGGCGTGTCTGGCGTTGGACGATGCGGCACGCCTGCTGGACTGCGCGGATGTCACCGGGGCAATGAGTTTTGAAGCGCTGCGTGGGCAACTGGCGGCTTTCGACGAGGAAATCATCGCGCTGAAGGCCAGTCCGGGCATGCAACTGAGCGCCGAGCGGCTGCGTCAGTTACTGAGCGACAGCCCCTTGCTGGCGGCCAGTGTCGGGGTACGCACTCAGGATGCGCTCAGTCTGCGATCCATGCCGCAGGTCCACGGAGCGAGTCGCGATCAGTTTGATCATGCTGCCCGCCAGGTCAATATTGAACTGAACGCCTGCACTGACAACCCGCTGGTGCTTGGCACGCCGGAGAACTGGCGCGTGGTGTCGCAGGCCAATCCACACGGTGAATCCGTGGCGATGGCCTGTGATTTGCTGGCAATTGCCCTGGCGGAGCTGGGTAGCATTGCGGAGCGTCGGCTTGACCGTCTGGTGAATCCGCTGGTGAGCGGGTTACCGGCGTTCCTGGTGGCGCAACCGGGGGTGAATTCCGGCATGATGATCGCGCAATATGTTGCAGCTGCGCTGTGCGCGGAGAACCGTCAACTGGCGCAACCGGCGGTGCTGGATAACTTTGTGACTTCCGGTTTGCAGGAGGATCACCTGAGTCTTGGCACCGGCGCGGCGCTGAAGCTGCTGAAGCTGGTGGGGAATGTCTGGCAGATTCTCGCTATCGAATATCTGCTGGCGGCGCAGGCACTGGATTTCCACGGTGAAGACCAACTGGCAAGCGGCACGGCGCAGGCGTTGCGTCGCCTGCGTGCGGTGGTTGCCAACTGGCAGGAGGATCGCTGGCTGGCACCGGAAATGGCGCGTGCTGTGCAGGTCCTCAAAACCCACCAGGGTTAAGCGCGGCGGGCGTCCGGTCGCACCAGATCAAAGCGCAACGCTTCACTGATGCCGTAGTAGGCCGAGGGGCCACCGGCACGCAGGATGGGTTGCGCTTTCGCCGTTTGATAGATGCCGTTTTCCAGCAGTTGTTCATCAATATGAATCGCCACCACTTCACCCAGTACCAGCCAACTGTCCAGCTCCGCACCCTGCACATCCTGTAAACGGATGCACTGCGTCAGCCGACACTCAAAGTTAACCGGGCTTTCCGCCACCATGCTGACGTTGACATGTGAAGCGGGGATTGGCGTTAAGCCAGCCAGCGCAAACTCATCCTGCTCAGGGGGAATTGATGCGGAGCTTTCGTTCATCGCTTCGGCCAGTGGACGCGTTGCCAGGTTCCAGACAAATTCGTTGCTCTCGCTGATATTACGCACGCTGTCTTTCCAGCCGCTGCTGGCAAAACCAATGATGGGCGGATGGTAGTTGAAGCAGTTAAAAAAACTGTAAGGGGCAAGGTTGCGCACCCCGTTGGCACTTTGCGAACTGATCCAACCAATGGGACGTGGGCCGATGATGGCGTTGAGGGGATCGTGCGGTAAGCCGTGACCGGCACGGGGTTGGTAGGTATAGCGCTGACGCGTCATAACATCTCCTGGCGTGGCTGAAATAGGGCAAAACGCGCAATAAATTGCGCCGCTACCGAATTTAACAGCGTAACGCAAATGGGCAGAGATTTTCTTTTTTTCCCAACACGGAGTATCTTACGCCGCGTTATCGATCGGAGAACCTATGAACAAACCAGCCGCCACCTCGCCCTTCCACCCGCGTAACCGCCATCAGGGCCGTTATGATTTTGCTGCTTTAACGGCGGCGCATCCGCCACTGGCAGACAAGGTGCGCCCGAACGGCTACGGCGAGCTGTCGGTGGATTTTGCCGATCCGCAGGCGGTGATGTTACTTAATCAGGCGCTGCTGAAGCTGTTTTATAACCTTAACTGGCAGTTGGCGGAAGGCTATCTGACACCGCCGGTACCGGGCCGGGCAGATTATATTCATGCGCTGGCCGATTTGCTGGCGACGGACAACGGCGGGGTGATCCCGCGCGATGTGGACGTGATGGATATTGGTTGCGGTGCCAACTGCATCTATCCGTTGATTGGTCATGCCGAGTACGGCTGGCGCTTTACCGGCACCGATATCACAGCGGAAGCGATCACCGCCGCCAACCAGATTGTTGCCAGCAATCCGGGGTTACAGCGTGGCATTCGCCTGCGCCGTCAGAAGCAACCCGAAGCGATTTTCGCCGGGGTGGTGCACAAAAATGAACGCTATCAGGCGGTCCTGTGTAATCCGCCGTTCCATGCTTCGGCAGAAGACGCTGCGGCGGGCAGTCAACGTAAAGTGCGTAACCTCGGCTTGAAGAAAAGCACGCCGCTCAACTTTGGTGGTCAGCATAACGAGTTGTGGTGCGACGGCGGCGAGCGCAAGTTTGTTGGTCAGATGATTGCCGAAAGCGTTGCTTTTGCTGACCGTATTGTGTGGTTCACTTCGCTGGTGTCACGCAAGGAGAATCTGCCCGCGCTGCGCGACCAACTGCGCGATCTTGATGCGTACGAGGTACGTATTATCGAGATGGCGCAGGGACAGAAGCAGAGCCGGTTTATCGCCTGGACCTTCCTGCCACCAGCCTCGCGCGCTCAGCGACTGAAGCGCTAAATTCACGCGCCCGGCGGCAACGCCTGAAAACTGGCGGCGGATGCGACATCGCTGCCGGTTTGCATCACCTCCACCGTCTGATGCGGCGCTTTGATACCCGCAGCATCGAAGTGTTTTTTCACCTTATCATCCAGCGCAAACCGCACCGACCACTGCTTCAGCGGTTGGGTGGTGAAGGAGACACGCACGGTGAAGGATTGGTTGGTCAGCCCGACCAGTCCGGCAAAGCTGGGTTCCCCAATCACCATGCCGCGAATCTCCGGATTTTCCAGCAATTCTTGCACCGCCGCTTGTAAGGTGGCATTCACTTTTTCCGTGTCTTCGCTGCGGTCAACATCATAGTTGGCGACGAACGAGCCGATGCCGCGCACAAAGTTGGCGAAGGTGGTGATCGAGGACCAGGGAATAATATTTAACGCACCGGTATCCTGGCGTACTCCGACGGAGCGAATCGACATCCGTTCCACCGTGCCGGTGATGGTGCCGATAGTCACCAGGTCGCCGGTATTCATCCCGTTCTCAAACTGGATAAACACGCCGGTGATGATGTCTTTCACCAGCGTTTGCGAACCAAAGGATACCGCCAGCCCCAGCGCGCCTGCGCCCGCCAGCAATGGGGCGATATTCACCCCAACCTCAGACAACAAAATCATAATGGTGATGGTGCTGATCACCACTGCCAGCGCGTTGCGGAATAGCGTCAGCAGCGTGCGGGTACGAGCGCTTGGCATTGGACGACCGTGGGAATCCGATGCCAGACGGCTCTCAATCAGGCTCGCCAGCAGCGTCCAGCCAATCGCCGACAGCAACACAATCATCACGATGCGGATCAGCACGTCGACCATCTTCTGTCCGGTGCCAAAGGTCAGCCAGTGCCAGAGGTCAAACAGGTTCCACGCATTCAGTAACAACAACAGGGTCGCCAGCACGGTTATCACCCGCGCCAGTTTGAGCAGCGCTTTTACCCAGTCGTTGACGCGTTTTTGTAACTCCGGGTAGTTACGGCGCAACTCAGGGGAGAGCGTGAGCGTTTTACCAATCCAGCGCGTTAACATGCCGGAAATCAGCGCGGCGATACCAATAATCGCCAGGCTGCGCACCGTGGCTGACATCATAAACTTCAGGCTGTCACCGGGATTAAAAATGGAAAGCAGAAACAGGGCGATAAAGTAAGCGCTTGCCAGCCAGTGCCACACCATAGCGTAGGCGCGGATAAACAGCGCAAAAAAACTCAGGCTGCGATCGGCAAGGCGCGCGAGGGCATCATGGATGCGGCGTTTGTTGCGAAAAATCAGCCACAGCGCCCAGACGGTCATAATGCCCATCACCAGGACATTAACCAGTGCCGCGACCTGCATATTCACCTGATTAGACACGACAGGTACCACCACCAGCAAACCGTAGCCGATGATGCCACTTAACCAGCTCAGACGGGTATTCCAGTAACGAGCGCGATCGTCTGGCAAATGGAAAAAACGTAACGTTGGGTAGTTGGGGCAAAAGATTAAGCGCAGCACCGCTTTGAAGAACTCAATTAACGCAAAGGCATTGAGAAACAATCCCTGTTGATAAGCAATGGTGCGGTTATCACCGTGGTAGTTGTCGCTGATGATCTGGCCAATAAACAGCGTTAACGCCAGCAGCAGCAAATCGATAATAAACGCCAGCGTGATGGTCGCGGGCAGATGCAGCCAGTTATTGTGATCGCGGTTTTTATCACGGCCCCATTGTCCCATGCGATGCCAAAACGGTGACATCAGGCGGCGTACCAGCCAGTAAAAGGCAAACACCGCCACTGCCAGCACCACAAAATGCTTCAGGGCATTAAAGAAGGTTTGCTGGTTGAAAGGTTTGTGCGGGGCATTGGCGATGTTGTTATGCAACTGGGCAAATTGTGACGCCACCTCGCCACCATATTCTCGGGTCACGCTGGTGACGCTCTCCAGCACGGTAGGATCTTCATCTGTCGCTTTTGGCGGTTCGAGTACCGGTGCTGCGCTGGTGGAAGGGGTACTGGCGGCCTGGCGTAACTGATCAATCAACTCCTGACGAGAGTCGTTATTTTCCAGTATGTTAGCCAGTGCGGCATAGGCGGCTTTTTTCTCTTCCAGGGTTGGGGTGCTGTCACTGTTGGCGGGGGGAGAGGATTGCTGTGCGGCAACTGCCGCCTGTGTGGCCGGGATCAGCAGCAGGCAGATAAGACTGAGGCTCCAACAGATGGCACGACGCCATTGTGGGCGGGCAAACGACATGGCTTTCTCCTTCAGCTTCGCACAAGGGGAAAGTATAGACAGTGGGGGAGGGAGATGAGTCCGAAAGGGGGATGCCGTAACGGCGCGCGATATACCGCACCGTTACGGCACAACAGCGGATTAAGATACGTGCTGCAAAAACTCGCGCAGACGATCGCTCGGCGGGTTGGTGATCAACGCGTCCGGGTCGCCATCTTCGGCGATGGTGCCTTTATCGATAAAGATCAGGCGCGAGGCGACTTTCTGTGCGAAACCCACTTCGTGCGTCACGATGACCATCGTCATGCCTTCTTCGGCCAGGTCCTGCATCACTTTCAGCACTTCATGGCGCAGTTCAGGGTCGAGGGCAGAGGTTGGCTCATCGAACAACATCATTTTCGGCTTTACCGCCAGTGCGCGCGCAATGGCGACGCGTTGTTGCTGACCACCGGAAAGTTCAGACGGGAAATGGTGCGCGCGTTCGGCAAGGCCCACTTTACCCAGCAGCTCACGCGCCAGCTTCTGCGCATCTTCTTTCTTCGCACCGCGCACGCGGATCGGACCGAAGGCCACGTTATCCAGGGCGCTCATCTGCGGAAACAGGTGGAACTGCTGAAACACCATGCCCGCTTCCTGACGGATCAGGCGTTCGTCGACTTTCGGGTCGTTCACCTTCATGCCATCGACAATCAGATCGCCGGTGGTGATCTCTTCCAGCTTGTTAATGCAGCGCAGCAGCGTTGATTTACCGGAACCGGATGGGCCGATAATCACCACCACTTCACCCTGATTAATTTTCAGGTTGATGTCGTGCAGAACCTGGGTCTGGCCGAAGTTTTTAGAGACGTTTTTAAATTCAATCACAGGATTTTCACCCTTTTCTCAATACGGCGCAGCACAAAGCTCAACACCAGCGTAATAACCAGATAGATGATGGCAACGGCGCTCCAGATCTCCAGCGCGCGGAAGTTACCGGCGATGATTTCCTGGCCCTGGCGGGTCAGTTCTGCCACACCAATCACGATAAACAGCGAGGTGTCCTTGATGCTGACAATCCACTGGTTACCCAGCGGCGGCAGCATACGACGCAGCGCCAGCGGCATGATCACGTAACGCAGCGTTTCGCGACGAGACAGACCCAATGCCAGACCGGCTTCACGGAAGCCTTTGTTGATTGACAGCACCGCACCGCGCGTGATTTCCGCGATGTAGGCACCCGAGTTGATCATAATGGTCACCACCGCAGCGGTGAACGGATCAATCCGCAGGTCCGGGAAGGCCATCGGCAGGGCGAAGTAAATAAACATCACCTGCACCACAATTGGCGTGCCGCGAATCAATTCAATGAAAACCAGTGCGATGTTGTTAGCGATCCAGCCGCCGTAAGCGCGGGCGAAACCGGCCACCAGGCCGATAATCAAACCGCCGACCAGGCCGAGGACCGAAATAATCAGGGTCATTTTGGCGCCTTCCAGCAAAATCGGCAGGGCAGGCCAAATGACGCTCCAGTCAAACTCCATGGTGGAACTCCAGAATTTGTTGCGATGGAAAAAGCAGGGCTGAATCAGCCCTGCTGCAAAGATAAAAATAGAACAAGATGCGAATTATTTAGGCTCGCTGCCGAACCATTTTTTATAGATGGTGTTGTAAGTGCCGTTGTCACGCAGGGTTTTCAGCGCGCCGTTCACTTTTTCACGCAGGTCGTCGCTGCCTTTCGGGAACGCGATACCGTACTGCTGAGCTGAGATTGACTCACCAACGGCTTTGAAGCGACCTTTGCCCGCGGTGTGGATGAAGTACAGGATGTTCGGGGTATCGTGCAGCACGGCGTCAGCACGGTTGGTGCCTAACTCCATGTATGCGTTGTCGATGTTCGGGAACTGACGCAGATCTTTCGATTTGATGTGCGCTTTGGCGTAATCAACAGAACCGGTGCCGCTTTTCACTGCCACCACTTTGCCGTTCAGATCATCGATGCTTTTGATGTTGTTTTCGTTGCTACGCACCATCACCAGCAGACCGCTTTTGTAGTAGCCGTCAGAGAAATCGATGGCTTTTTTACGTTCATCGGTAATGGTGATACCTGCCAGCGCCACATCGACGTTGCGGGTTTGCAGTGCCGGGATGATGCCGCTGAAATCCATTGGCTTCAGGGTGTAGTCCAGTTTCAGTTCTTTAGCGATAGCGGCCCACAGGTCGATATCAAAACCGACATATTGGTCACCCTGCTTAAATTCGAACGGAACGAAAGCGGTGTCAGTGGCGACAACCAGTTTTTTATCTGCTGCGGTGGATGAAAGAGAGAAGGCCAGCGCCAGGGCTGCCACGGAGACTTTAATCAGTGACTTCATCATTTTTCCTTATTACCTTCCAGACCTGCTGGCCTGATTTGCGGCTGATCATATGAAAAAACTATGCCAACTTTTCATTTGTCGCGAAATCAGCAGGTTGCATAACGTTGCTGACACGATTTTGCTTACAGAAAACGAAATGCACCATTATGAAGCACCAAAATGGTGCGCGGTGCCTTTGTGGTGCAGGGCACAGTGTGCCCCAGAGCGCAGGGCAGGAAAAGCAGGGATGAAGAAATTGTTAACGGTGTCAAAAAAAGCACCAGGATGTTACACAGGCATAAAAAAGGCGGGTTAAACCCGCCTGATTAAGAATTTACTGATTATTCGATATTAGATTCGATAAACCACAAGAACTTATCGAGATCGCGTGATGCGGCGGTGAATATATCCGCGCTATCTTCATCGCTCACTTCACTGATGGCTTTACGGACATCGTTTGCCACGATGGCATAACGGTCGGCCAGCGCTTTCAGATGATCCTGCACGCTGTGGATATTTAGCGGGTAGCTTTTCAGTGGCGTTTTATCGTTGACCACCTGAGTGGTGCCCAGCGCAACGCCGCCCAGCTGTACCACACGTTCAGCAATGGTGTCCTGATGATCGGTAATCGCGGTACGGAAGCCGTCCAGCATTTCATGCACCGCAATAAAGTTCGCGCCGCGCATGTTCCAGTGCGCCTGTTTGGTGATCAGCGACAGGTCAATAAACTCCACTACCAGACGGTTGAGCACCTCAATGGTGGCTTTCTTCTCGCTATCAGCCACGTCGTTACGGGTGTAAATCAGATCGGAAGATTTTGTTTTAACCAGTTTTGCGGTACTCATCATTAAATTCCTCTTGTTGATGGGTTGTCCTAATCAAGCACGGGAATAAGTATAGCAGCACCTCCCCGGCTTGCAGGATTGATTCAGTCAATATCAGGAATAGGTAAACACCCATTGATCATCGCCGGGAGATTAAATGCTGTGAGGGGAAGTTAATTACAAAAACTAGTTTTATCATGCAGATAAAATATATCTGTTAATTGTCTTTCATGAATGTTGCAAAATAATAACAAAACAGGCTGGCAGGAAATAAAAATTGATAATGAGAATGGTTGATATATTCAGCCAGTCAGAGGGCTGGCTGAATATATCGATATTTATTGTGGGGGATTTAAATCTACTTCGTTAATTTGTGGGCTTTTCGGTTTCATCGTTAGCGTGGAACCGGCTGAGGCGATAATGATCGCCAGTAGGGCAAACCCTTGTTTTAACGTCAGTAATTCACCAAGGAATAACATGCCGGAGAGCGCGGCCATGGCGGGTTCCAGGCTCATCAACGTGCCAAAGATGCGCGCGGGTAAGCGGGTGAGCGCCATCATCTCCAGCGAATAAGGAATGGCGCTGGAGAGTAAGGCAATCAGCAGGGCCAGCGGCAAAATTTCCCAGTGCCAGATACCGCTATGCGCAAAGGTCAGACCGAGAGGGACAAAAATAACCGAGGCGATTAAGGAACCCATCGCTACCGTCGCCGGGCCGTGTTCAGCCCCCGCGCGCTGACCCGCCAGAATGTAGATCGCCCAGCAGGCACCAGCCGTAACGGCCAGCAATGCACCCAGCGGGTCGATATGGCTCATTCCTTCACCGATCGGCAGCAGAAACCATAAACCGATTACTGCCAGCAGCACCCAGAGAAAGTCCAGTGGACGTCGGGAACCCAGCAACGCCAGCGTCAGCGGCCCGGTAAACTCCAGTCCAACCGCGACACCCAGCGGCACGGTACGGATGGAGAGATAGAAGGAATAATTCATGCAACCGAGCGCCAGGCCATACATCAGCAGTGGCATACGTTGTTCACGGGTAAAACGCAGACGCCAGGGTTTAAAGATGGCGCAGAGGATAAGGGTACCCAACCCAAGACGCAGGGCGGTGATGCCAGGCGCACCGACGGTGGGGAACAACGATTTCGCCAACGATGCGCCGCCTTGTAGCGACAGCATGGCAATCAGCAGCACGGCGATCGGGAAAACCACCGGCGTCAGTTTTTTGGCAGTCAGAGGTGCAGACATGCTGGAATCAATCCCTGTTGTTATTAACATCGAAGTAACAGCCAGCAGTGTAAAGGAATTGCGCGCAAATAAGGAGGCGCACTTTCGGCAAAAATAATCGCAACGGCAGCTGAAAAAACAGCCAATTTCAGGTCCATTTCCGTAAAGAAATGTCAGCCAGGATTAGGAATTTACTTAAAGGTGTAAATGGCGGGAAGAAAGTTCATTGCAGTTTGATGACGCTTTTTATAAGAAAAATGAATGACATAGGAAACTTCATTAACTTTCTGTTACACCAAACAATCTGTTAGACAACAAATTAACGGCAGAGTTTCGCGCTATTTTTTGTTATATTTTTAGGCGTTGTCAGGAGAGAAGTTTTATCACATTTGAGGTGGTTATGAAAAAAATTGCATGTCTTTCAGCACTGGCTTGTGTACTGGCAGTCGCAGCAGGTTCTGCCATGGCGCAGAGCACCGTTACCGGTGGTTACGCTCAGAGCGATTACCAGGGTGTTGCCAACAAAGCTAACGGTTTCAACCTGAAATACCGTTACGAAGACGGTACTAACCCGCTGGGTTGGATCGGTTCTTTCACCTACACCGAGAAAGATCGCACTGACGCTGGCGTGTACAACAAAGGCCAGTACTACGGCATCACTGGTGGTCCGGCTTACCGTCTGAACGACTGGGCAAGCATCTACGGTGTTGTAGGTCTGGGCTACGGTAAATACCAGTCTAACGGTGCTGACCGTCAGAAATCTGACACCAGCGACGTAGGTTTCTCTTACGGTGCAGGTTTGCAGTTCAACCCGATTCAGAACGTTGCACTGGACGTGGGCTACGAGCAGAGCCGCATCCGCAGCGTCGACGTAGGCACCTGGATTGCTGGCGTAGGCTACAGCTTCTAAGTTTTTGCTTAGACCAGAGTTGCAAACGAAACGGCCCCGATGGGGCCGTTTTTTTATGTCTTTTTCGCAGACAAACAAAAGCAGCGCGATCAATCGCGCCGCATTCAAAATTAGTCAGGGGATGCGCTTAGCCGCGCCAGATCAGATTCGGGCAGGGGCGCTCGGCAAGTTTTTTGCCGGTGAGCTTTTCGATCAACATCAGACGCAGCGCGAACGGTGAGCGGCTCAACAGGCACAGCAGCGATTTCAGCTCGAAAGCTGGCGCGCTTTTTTCCGCCTGGAAGCATTTGCCACAGTCAAGGCAGCTTTTCATGGTGGTCATATTCACCTCCCGATTATTGACGACGTAACAGTAAGCACAGACCTGCGATAAACAACAGGAAAAGGAGCAACAGCAAATAAGGGTCATGCATGGTTTGCCTCCTTTGTGAGCATTGCTGCTTACATTATCAGCGAATATAGCACCGGCTATACCCTTTAGCCAAGGCTATTTAGGAAAATTTTGTGCTTATTTGTGCCTGGTTTACAATGAGCGCAGCTAGCCCGTACCGCAGTTCTGGTATGGCAAATAATAAAGAGGAAGCTGAATGAGTCGTCGTGCCAAGAGCGCCATTACCCCGCCGCAGGGGCCGCTTAAAGATATAGAGGAGCATGTCGAAGGATTTCGCCAGGTGCGCGAAGCACATCGTCGTGAATTAATTGATGACTACGTTGAGTTAATCTCTGATTTGATTCGTGAATTTGGTGAGGCGCGCCAGGTAGATATGGCTGCGCGGCTCGGTGTTTCCCAACCGACCGTAGCGAAAATGTTGAAGCGCCTCGGCAGCACCGGACTGGTTGAGCAGGTGCCCTATCGCGGGGTCTTCCTGACGCGTGAAGGGGAGAAACTGGCGGAAGAGAGCCGTGCGCGTCATCACATTGTAGAAACTTTTCTGTTGGCGCTGGGCATCAGTCCCGAAACGGCGCGCCGTGATTCGGAAGGTATTGAACATCATGTCAGTGATGAAACCCTCGCCGTGTTTAAGAAGTTTTATGAGAGTCGCTAACTGTTAAGGCTTTTCGCCATCATGCCCATCGTGCTTCGTTCTTTCATGCGTGATCGCATTTTGCATTTGTTGTTGCTGTTGGGTGTGATATTGCTGCCATTTGCGGATTTCCGCTGGCAGCAGTTGCCGGGAGCCGTGGACTGGCACACCATCATGACGCTCACCGGGTTGTTGATGTTGACCAAAGGCCTGGAAAACAGCGGCTATTTTGATGTGCTGGGCGCGCGGCTAATCCAGCGATTTCAGCATGAACGGGCGCTGGCGTTGTTTATGGTCTGTGCCGCTGCGCTGCTTTCTACTTTTCTCACCAATGATGTTGCGCTGTTTATTCTGGTGCCGCTGACCCTGACGCTGCGTAAGTTTTCCCGCCTGCCGATTTCGCGCCTGATCATCTTCGAAGCGCTGGCGGTCAATGCCGGATCGCTGCTTACGCCAGTGGGGAACCCACAAAATATCCTGTTATGGAGCCACGGTTCGCTGAGCGTCTCCGCCTTTATTCTGCAAATGCTGCCGATTGCGGCCTGGCTGATGTTGACACTGATGGCGTTGACCTGGTGGAGTTTTTCGCCGCGTGCCATCCAGAAACATGACGCCGGGCAGGAACATCAGTGGCAAAAGCCGCTGTTTATCCTCAGCGTGGTGTTGTACCTGCTGTTTGTGGTGGCGCTGGAGCTGAAGCTAACGGGGTGGGCGCTGCTGTTGGTTGCGGGGTGTTTTTTTACTGCTGGCCCGTCAGGTACTGATCAGCATCGACTGGAGTTTGCTGCTGGTATTTGTAGCGATGTTTATCGACGTCTTTTTACTGATGCATCTGTCGCTGCTACAGCCGCATTTCGCCGCCATTGGCCAGTTAGGTGAGGGTGGGTTGTATCTGCTGGCGATTGGTCTGTCGCAAATCATCAGTAATGTGCCCTCAACTATCCTGTTGTTGCAAAAGGTGCCGCCCTCCGATGTTCTGGCCTGGGCAGTCAATATCGGTGGATTTGGCTTGCTGCCGGGGTCGCTGGCCAACCTGATTGCGTTGCGAATGGCACAGGATCGCCGCGTCTGGTGGCGCTTCCACCTCTTTTCACTGCCGATGCTGGCGTGGTCGATGCTCAGTGGCTGGCTGCTGTTGCAATGGCTGCGCTAAACCAGCGAATTCTCTTCACCTGAGGCGGTTAGTCACCGCCTTTTCAGTATGTTATCGCGCCTTTGAGCTGAAAATGCGTGCTTTCACTGTTTTGTAAAGAAACACTGGAATTTGTCAATTTGTTATCTAAGGTTAACTTGACCGCTTACGCCCGGGGATCGGGGCCAGGATTAAGATGACAATTTATGAGTGATAACAAAAATCAGCCGTCTGTACACGCGGCACAAAACCCACATCAGCCAGAAGAATCGAACGTCAATTCATCAAATAATAATGAGCCGGAACGTAAACGACCAGGTAAAAAGCCGTTGGTTATCCTGGTAATTGTTGCCGTGATCATGCTGCTGGTGATTTTCTGGTTCTGGTTTAGCAATCGCAACATTGAAACCACCGATGATGCCTTTACCGAAGGCAATGCCGTCACCATCGCACCGAAAGCCGCAGGTTATGTGGTGAATCTGTTGGTACGAGATAACCAGCGGGTGAAGAAAGGCGATTTGCTGGTTGAGATTGATCCGCGTGATAACGTGGCACAACGCGATCAGGCGAAAGCCCAGCTCGGGCTGGCGCAAGCGCAGCTGCATCAGGCGCAGGCGCAACTGGCGTTGTCCCGCGTACAATATCCGGCACAGCGCGACCAGGCATTAGCCGATCAAGCGAAAGCGCAGGCAAATTTGCTCAATGCCCAGGCCGATTTTCGCCGGCAACATGCGGTTGATCCGCGCGCCACCTCGCAGCGCAATATTGACAGCGCGACGGTGCAATTACGCTCCGCCGAAGCACAGTTGCTTAGCGCGAAGGCGCAGGTTGAGGTGGCATCGCAGGTGCAATTGCAGCTTCGTGCCCAGGAAACCAATGTCGAAGCGCGTCAACAGCAGGTTGAGCAGGCGCAGGCGCAACTGAATACCGCCGAACTGAATCTGTCTTACACCCAGGTGCGTGCGCCATACGAGGGTTTCGTCACCAAACGTAATGTCCATATCGGTTCACTGGTGCAGGCGGGAACTGCGTTGTTCTCGCTGGTTTCGCCCGATATCTGGATTACCGCCAACTTTAAAGAGTCGCAACTGGAGCGGATGAATCCGGGCGATAAAGTGGAAATCAGTGTTGATGCCTGGCCGAGCCTCAAGCTGGAAGGGCATGTAGACAGTATCCAGATGGGGACCGGTTCGCGCTTCTCCACCTTCCCGGCAGAGAATGCCACCGGTAACTATGTGAAAATCGTCCAGCGTGTGCCGGTGAAAATTGTCATCGATAAAGGTCTTGATGCCAACCATCCATTGCCGCTGGGACTGTCAGTTGAACCGAAGGTGACTGTGGAATGAGTGCGAGCCAGAGCTGGAAGCCCGCCAGCAATCCCTGGCTGGTGGCGATCACGGTAACGTTGGCGGTGTTTATGGAGATCCTTGACACCACCATCGTGAACGTCGCGCTGCCACATATCGCCGGATCGCTCTCCTCCAGTTATGACGAATCCACCTGGGTGCTGACGTCATACCTGGTGGCGAACGGCATCGTCCTGCCTATTTCGGCCTTCTTTACCCGCCTGTTTGGTCGCAAACAGTTTTTCCTGATCTGTATCGTGATGTTCACCGTCTGTTCATTTCTGTGCGGCATTGCGACGGAGCTGTGGCAAATCATTCTGTTTCGCGTGATGCAGGGATTTTTTGGCGGTGGTCTGCAACCAACGCAGCAATCGGTGCTGCTCGACTATTTCAAACCGGAAGATCGCGGCAAGGCATTTGGCCTCTCCTCGATTGCGATTATTGTGGCACCGGTGATTGGTCCCACGTTGGGCGGTTGGATCACCGACAACTACAGCTGGCGCTGGGTATTCTTTATCAACATCCCGGTCGGGATTCTGACGGTGCTGGCAATTTACCAGTTGCTGGAAGATCCGCCGTGGGAAAGCAAATGGGAAAAAGGCCGCCTGAAGATTGATTACATCGGTATCGGGCTGATCACCCTTGGGCTGGGATGTTTGCAGGTGATGCTGGACCGTGGTGAAGATGCCGACTGGTTCGCCTCCCACTTTATTCGCCTGTTTGCCGGGTTGGCGGTGGTGGGGATTGTCGGTGCCGTTTACTGGCTGCTCTACGTGCGTAAGCCGGTGGTGGATCTGACGGTGATGAAGGATCGCAACTTCTGGGTCGCCGGGTTGCTGATGGCGGGTATGGCGATGATTCTGTACGGCAGTTCGGTGGTGTTGCCGCAGTTAGCGCAGCAGGATCTGGGTTATACCGCCACCTGGTCTGGCCTGGTGCTGTCGCCCGGCGCGGTGCTGATTGTGCTGACCATCCCGCTGGTGCTGAAGCTGATGCCCATTGTGCAGACACGTTACATCATCGCCTTTGGTTTCAGTTGCCTGGCGCTGGCGTTCTGCTATTCCACCCGCCTGACGCCGAATGTCGATTTCACCACCCTGGTATTGATGCGCAGTGCGCAGTCGATTGGCCTTGGCTTCCTGTTTGTGCCACTGACCACCATTGCGTTTATCACCGTACCGCAGCGCTTAAACGCTGATGCAGCTGCGTTATTTACCATGTTCCGTAACGTGGCGGGATCAATCGGTATCTCGCTGTCAACGGCGGCGATCACCGAGCGAATGCAGACGCAGTCGGCCAATATGGTGCACAACATGACGCCGCTCAATGAGCCATTTAACCTCACGTTGCAGCACTGGGCGCAGGCGATCCGTGATTACACCACGGCGGTGGGCGATCCGCTGCAAATTGCCAGCGGTCAGCTTTACCAGGAGATGATCGCCCAGTCACGCATCCTTGCCTATATCGATGTCTTTATGGGGCTGAGCATTGTGGCAGTACTGTTGATTCCTTTTTGCTGGTTGCTTTCGCCGATTAAGAGTGAAGGCAGTGCAGGAGCCCATTAAAATGAACAAGTTCGTGCGCAGCGCGCCGTCACTCAGTGTCATCTCGCTCGCGCTATTGTTGGCCGGGTGTGCGGTGGGGCCAGATTATCAGCCACCCCATGCACAAACGCCTGCCAGCTACCGTGATCTCCCCTCGCAGGAAGCGTCAAAACCGTTGTCAGCGGCGACCAACCCGCTATGGTGGAAAAGTTTTAACGATCCGTTACTCGACAGTCTGATCACCCGTGCGATAGCCGATAACCTGACGCTGCAACAGGCGGTGCTGCGCATTGCCGGGGCGCGTGAGCAGCTGGCGCAGGCGAGTGGCGGGCTGTTTCCGACGCTGAGCGGTTCGGCCAAAATGACCCGTCAGCAGCTTGGGTTGAAGGGGTTGCTGGAATCGAACGGTGTATACAATCAGGTCGATAGCGATGTGGCGGGTCAGCTCAATGGTTTGACGCATTCGGTGAATTTGTATCAGGGAAGCTTCGATGCCAGTTGGGAACTGGATCTGTGGGGCAAAGTGCGACGTCAGATCGAGATGGCCAATGCGCAGCAGCAGGCGGCGATTGAGCAGCGTAACGATGCACTGGTTTCGCTGCAAGCTGAAGTGGCGCGAGCGTATCTGCAACTGCGCGGTGCGCAGGCGGTGCTGCAAACTTTGCAGGAGCAGATTACCGTCGCGCAACAAACCTCAGAACTGACCCAGAGCCAGCAGCGCAACGGTATGGCACCGCTGACTGATGTTGAGAACGCCCGTGCGCAGTTGTCATCCCTTAACGCGCAGTTGCCGCAATACCAGGCGCAGGAGCGCCAGGCGATGAATGGGCTGGCGGTGCTGTTGGGGAAAACCCCTGGCGCGCTGGACAGTGAACTGGCGAGCGTAAAACCGCTGCCTGCGTTACCGAAACTGATATCAGTGGGTATTCCTTCCACGCTGGCGCGACGTCGACCGGACATTCGTCAGGCGGAAGCCACGCTGCACGCGCAAACCGCCAATATTGGTGTGTCGGTGGCAGAGCTGTTCCCCAGCTTGTCACTGACCGGGCAACTTGGCGTGCGTAACACCGACGCCAGCTATCTGGACAACTGGAGCAGCCACTTTTATAGCATCGGCCCGTCGCTCTCGATCCCGATCTTTCAGGGCGGGCAACTGGTGTCCAGCGTGAAACTGGCGCGCGCGCAGCAGGCCAATGCGGCGCTTGAGTATCGTCAGACGGTGCTCACGGCCTTACAGGACGTGGAAAACGCGCTGGTCAGTTATCGCGCTGACCAACAGCAGGTGACGGCGCTGGATGAAACCACCGGGGCGCTACAACGGGCTTTTGATCTCGCGACTGACAGCTATCGCCAGGGGATTTCCACCTTCCTCGACGTGCTGGATGCACAACGTCAGCTGGCGCAGGCGCAGGCGCAATCCACTCAGGCGCGGATGCAAACGGCTTTAGACCTGGTGGCGTTGTATAAAGCGCTCGGCGGTGGCTGGGAACCGTATCAGACGGTCAATCTGCCTGACTACGCGGTATTTGGTCCGGCAACTGAAGTCAAATAATCTGTCAGGGCCGCAGCGGGTACAGTTGCGGCTCACGATGTTGACTCCCGCGTATTCTTTATTTTCCTGAGCGTGAATTCCGTGACCTCTCTGACTTTACACGCCAATGGCCAGAACATTATTTGTCCGGCTGTTTGTCATGATGAGCAACAACAACCGGCAAGACGAAAGCCATAAAGAAAAGTCGCTGAACATGCCGATGAAAATGTGATACAGGCCGGTGAAATACCGGTCTTTTTTATGTTTGTTTGCGTAAAAATGTGACTTAACCTGGTTATGCTATAAATAAGCATTGCATAGCTAAAAACATGTTTTCATCAGTCCATTAATCTTTGTTTACCTTTGTGCTCACTTCTGCCGCAGAGACAATATCCTCTGAAAATCGATGCAGGATTTCGCTGAGGGTACAAGTTGTCGGTGTTAATTTGGGGTAAATAAAGCGGCCCGCCTGGTTTAATCAACTGCGTGATCATTATCGTTATCCCTTAAGAATTATCCGCGATGTAAAATTAATTTATTTTTTTATTTGAATTGGGTAATCTTGCCACTACAGTTTATTTAAACCCCCTTAAGCAAGGACATTGTAATGAGTGACGTATTCTTTAAAGTTCTGAACAACATTCGCACATTACGTGCACAGGCACGCGATCTGCCACTGACTGACCTCGAAGAGATTCTGGAAAAATTAACCGTGGTCGTCACCGAGCGTCGTGAAGAAGTACAAGCGGAAGAAGCGCAGAATCGCGAAAAAGAAGAGAAGCTGTCTAAATACCGCGAAATGTTGCTGGCTGACGGTATTGATCCGAACGAATTACTGGGTGCGCTGGAAACCGGTAAAAAACGCGCCAAGCGTGCGCCGCGTCCGGCAAAATATTCTTACACTGATGAAAACGGTGAAGAGAAGTCATGGACTGGTCAGGGCCGTACTCCTGCTGCGATTAAAAAAGCACTGGATGCTGGCAAAAGCCTCGACAGCTTCCTGATCAAATAATCTGCACAATCCTTGTAAGCGGGAGCCGAAGGTGACATCACCTTCGGCTTTTTTTATGGGTTAATAAACAACGGCTTGTTGTACCTGGCCCGCACAATGGTGGCATCCCGGTGCCTGCTTCTGGCATAATGCCCGCTGTTTTTTCCTCCACTGCGTAACAAAGGTCAATGCCGTGTTAGTTTCCAGCAATATCACCATGCAGTTCGGCAGTAAGCCGCTGTTTGAGAATATCTCCGTTAAATTTGGCGGCGGTAATCGTTACGGTTTAATCGGTGCAAACGGCAGCGGTAAATCGACCTTCATGAAAATACTGGGCGGTGACCTGGTGCCGAGCGCGGGAAATGTTTCCCTCGACCCGAATGAACGTATCGGTAAGTTGCGTCAGGACCAGTTTGCTTTTGAGCAATATAGCGTGCTCGATACCGTGATTATGGGGCACCATGAATTATGGGCCGTCAAGCAGGAACGTGACCGCATATATGCCTTGCCGGAAATGAGCGAAGAGGAAGGCTATAAAGTTGCTGACCTCGAAGTGCAATACGGTGAAATGGATGGTTACAGTGCTGAATCCCGCGCAGGGGAATTATTACTGGGTGTAGGTATCCCAGTAGAACAACATTACGGACCGATGAGCGAAATTGCGCCCGGCTGGAAATTACGTGTGTTGCTGGCGCAGGCATTATTTGCCAACCCGGATATTCTGTTACTCGATGAACCGACCAACAACCTGGATATTGACACCATTCGCTGGCTGGAGCAGGTACTGAACGAACGTAACAGCACCATGATCATCATTTCGCATGACCGTCATTTCCTGAATATGGTTTGCACGCATATGGCGGATTTGGATTACGGCGAGCTGCGCGTTTATCCGGGTAACTATGACGAATATATGACCGCAGCCACCCAGGCGCGTGAGCGTTTATTAGCAGATAATGCGAAAAAGAAAGCGCAAATTGCCGACCTGCAATCTTTTGTCAGCCGTTTTAGCGCTAACGCCTCAAAATCGCGTCAGGCAACCTCGCGTGCTAAACAGATTGAGAAAATCAAACTGGATGAAGTGAAAGCCTCCAGCCGTCAGAACCCCTTTATTCGTTTTGAACAGGATAAGAAACTGTTCCGCAATGCGCTGGAAGTGGAAGCCATCACCAAAGGTTTCGATAACGGCCCGTTATTTAAAAATCTGAACTTGCTGCTGGAAGTCGGAGAAAAAATGGCGGTGTTGGGTGCCAACGGTATTGGTAAAACCACCTTGCTGAAAACGCTGGTAGGCGAGCTGACACCGGAAAATGGTACGGTTAAATGGTCCGAGAATGCGCGCATTGGTTATTACGCGCAGGATCACGCGACAGATTTTGCCGACGACCTGACGGTGTTCGACTGGATGAGCCAGTGGAAACAGGAAGGGGACGACGAGCAGGCAGTGCGTAGCATTCTTGGTCGTCTGCTGTTCAGCCAGGACGATATCAAGAAGCCAGCTAAAGTTCTGTCCGGTGGTGAGAAGGGCCGTATGTTGTTTGGTAAGCTGATGATGCAGAAACCGAACATCCTGATTATGGACGAACCGACCAACCACCTCGATATGGAATCCATCGAATCGCTGAACATGGCGCTGGAGATGTACGAAGGCACGCTGATTTTCGTCTCGCATGACCGTGAGTTTGTCAGCTCGCTGGCAACCCGTGTGCTGGAAATCAAAGGTGATCGCGTGGTGGACTTCACCGGCAACTACGAAGATTATCTGCGTAGCCAGGGGATTGTGTAAAAACAGCGTAGCGGCGCGATTTATCGCGCCGCAATGAGCTGGTACGGTTGTTTATTTCCCCCCGCACACCTCACAATGCGCATCCTGCGCCACTTTCATCGTGCGAAACTCGGCGCTCAAGGCATCGTACATCAGCAACCGTGAGCTGGCTGGGGTGCCAAAGGCCGTCAAAACTTTAAGGGTTTCCATCGCCTGCATGGCCCCCATAACCCCAACTAACGGAGCCATCACACCGGCTTCAACGCAGCTCAGCGCCTGCTCGCCAAACAAACGGCTGATGCAACGATAGCAGGGCGTATCCGGCTGCCAGGTAAATACGCTGAGCTGGCCTTCCATGCGAATCGCGGCAGCAGAAATCAACGGTACCTTGTGTTGCCAGCACCAGCGGTTGATCTGTTCACGCGTTTGGACGTTATCCGTGCAATCCAGTACAGCATCATGACGGGCAATCAGGGTGCCCAGCGCCGTATCCTCAAGCTGCGCATTGAGGGTTTCTAACTGGCAATGGGGATTGATCGCTGCCAGCTGCTGTGCAGCAGAATCCACTTTCGCCATACCAATCGTACTGTCACGATGCAGGATTTGCCGTTGCAGGTTACTGAGCGCGACGGTATCGAAATCCAGCAAGGTCAGTTGCCCCACGCCCGCTGCGGCCAGATAAGGTGCGGCGGCACAACCCAGCCCGCCAAGCCCAACGACCAGAACACGCGCGGCTTTTAGTTTTTCCTGCCCGTCAAAATCGAAGCCACGCAACACGATTTGCCGGTTGTAGCGCAGCATCTCTTCATCGCTTAACTCCGCGTGCATTTATCCCTCCAGCAGGCTGTTGAAGGGTTCAACGTCGACCCATTCACCAGCTTCCACGTTACCGCGTTCACGCTCCAGCACGATAAAACAGTTCGCCAGCGCAAAGGAACTGAACACATGTGAACCCTGCGATCCGGTGCTGCGAACTTCCAGCATCCCGTCTGCGCCACGGCTGAAGATACCGCGTTGGAAATCGAGGCGTCCCGGTGATTTTTTCAGACGCTGGGTGGCTCTGGCGCGCAAACGTGCCGGTATCAACGGCGCTTGCTGGCCGGTGAGGGTACCGAGCAACGGCTGAACCAGTTGATAGAAGGTCACTGCCGCCGATACCGGGTTGCCCGGCAGGCCGCAGAACCAACTGTTGGCGAGTCGACCAAAGGCAAAAGGTTTACCGGGCTTGATCGCCAGTTTCCAGAAGGTGATGGCCCCCAGCTCCTCCAGCATGGCTTTGGTAAAGTCGGCTTCACCGACCGATACACCGCCCGTGCTGATCACCACATCGGCCTGGCGATCGGCTTCACTGAATGCCTGGCGCAATGCCACCGGATCGTCGCCAATCACGCCAAGGTCGATCACTTCGCAACCAAGGCGGTTCAGCATCAACGACACGGTGAAGCGATTGGTATCGTAGATCTGTCCTGCTGCCAGTGGTTGTCCCACCGCCTGTAATTCATCGCCAGTGGAGAAAATCGCCACCCGCAATTTACGCAGCACGCTGACCTGGGCGATGCCCAAAGAGGCCAATAGCGGCAGCTCGGCGGCGCCGAGACGCACACCGGCGTCCAGTACCTGTTTGCCCGCCTGAATATCTTCACCACTGCGGCGGATATGCTGCCCGGCGTTGACCGGTGCGGTGATGACAATCCCACCGTCACGTTGTTCGGTTTCTTCCTGCATCACCACCGCTTCACAGCCTGCGGGGACCGGCGCGCCGGTCATGATGCGGATAACCGTTCCTAGCGGCCATTCGCCGTTGAAAGGTCCACCGGCAAAGGCTTTGCCCGCGACAGGCAACACGCGATCCGGTGCAACATCGGCGAGGCGTACTGCATAACCGTCCATCGCGGCATTATCGAAGGGGGGGACATCCAGCGGCGATAACACCGGCTGGGCGGTGATACGCCCGGCGGCTTCGAATAACGATACCTGCAATGAATCGGTAATCGGGGTGAGTTGCGCCAGCATTTTTTGCTGGGCGTCTTCGAGGGAGATTAAGCCCGCAGTAAAAGGTTCCATGTCCATATCAGCCTGGTTATGTCAGATGCTGCCTATTATGGCAGGCAAATGCCTGCCGCCGCATTATTACGGCAAATGTTTTATCAGCACATCAATGTTTAACCGGTTGATGTATTCCATGGAATTGGAGGTGAGGACCCCCATAAAGCGGTTATGGTGTCCGACAATCACTAAATCGATATGTTTTTCGGCAATGCATTTTTCGACGTCTTTAAAGCGGCGCAACGTAACCAGCTCATGGCATTTAACCGGCAGACTTACGCTGGCGGAGAGCTTGCTCATCAGCGCCTTCGCCCGAATTACATCCTCCGACACCACATCGTTCATCAGGCTGTCCGACACATAATTCATTTCCCGGTAATCATCGCTGATATGGGCGAGGGTGACTGTCATCGCCAGTTCTTCAGCCAGCGTCACGGCGTGGTTCAACAGCAATGCGCCATCCTGATTTCCCTGAACCAGCACCAGGGCATGGTTATAACTGTTCATGGCTTGCTCCGGCATGATCTTTGCTGTGAGTATAGTGTTTCGCCCCTGCTAAACCGGGCACTGCTCACGCTTTTGTCAAACTTAAAGGCATAAACCACAATAAAAGGTTATGACCCGGCAGCACAGTTTCTGCTTTACAAGGCGGGATGGCCTTTCTATATTCGAAAGTTGCCAAAAAATAATGAAAACCATTCTAAATCAGTGTTTTTGGTTCTGATTCCTTGACAGGGTAACGGGTATGACTAAAGCAGTTATCGCCATTCACGGCGGCGCGGGTGCCATCACTCGCGCGGCGATGAGCGCCGAAAAAGAGCAATATTATCGTCAGCAACTGGCGGCGATTGTCGCCGCTGGTCAGCAAATTCTGGCCGATGGCGGCAGCGCGATGGACGCGGTGACCGAGGCTGTGCGCTTGCTGGAGGAGTGTCCGTTGTTTAACGCCGGTAAAGGGGCGGTGTTTACCCATCAGGGTACGCATGAACTGGATGCCAGCATTATGGATGGCCGCACGCTGGAGGTGGGCGCGGTCGCCGGGGTTAACCATATCCGCAACCCGGTACTGGCGGCGCGCGCAGTGCTGGAGGTCAGCCCGCATGTGCTGTTTATCGGTGCCGGTGCGGAAGCCTTTGCCACCCAGCAGGGGCTGGAGATGGTTGCGGCAGACTTTTTCTCCACCCCTGAACGCTGGGAGCAGCTGCAACGCGCGCTCGGCAGCGATCAGGCGGTGCTGGATCATGACGGTGCGGCGCAAAGCCACAGCGATGACCCACTCGATCCCGATCGTAAATTTGGTACGGTCGGTGCAGTGGCACTGGATTTACATGGCAATCTGGCCGCAGCCACCTCAACCGGCGGTATGACCAACAAACAGGCGGGACGCGTGGGCGATTCACCGTTGGTCGGTGCCGGGTGCTACGCCAACAACGATTCGGTCGCGGTTTCCTGTACCGGCACTGGCGAGGTGTTTATCCGCACTCTCGCCGCTTACGACGTGGCGGCACAAATGCGTTATGCCGGTCGCACGCTGCAACAGGCCAGCGCCAATGTGATTCACGATAAAGTCCAGGAACTGGATGGCAGCGGTGGGCTGATTGCCGTTGACCGTGATGGCAATGTGGCACTGCCGTTTAACAGTGAAGGAATGTACCGCGGATTCGCTTATGTGGGCGGCGAAGTTGAGGTAGCCATTTACCGCGATAGCTAAAGGAGCAGGCATGACGGATCGGCAACGGCAATTAACGCCAGACCAGGTTCTGGCGGTACGGGATCTGAACGTACGTTTCCAGCATGAAGGACGTATTACCGAAGCGGTGCGCCAGCTCTCGCTTGATCTGCATCGTGGTGAAACCCTGGCGCTGGTGGGGGAGTCCGGTTCGGGTAAATCGGTCACTTCGCTGGCGTTGATGCGGCTGATCCAGCAGGCGGGTGGGGAAGTCAGCGGTGAAATCACCCTGCGACGGCGTAATGGCGAGTTGCTGGATGTGATGCGGGCTCCTGCCAGCCAGATGCGACGCGTACGCGGTGCAGATATGGCGATGATCTTCCAGGAACCGATGACCTCGCTGAATCCGGTGTTCACCGTCGGTGAGCAAATCGCCGAATCGATCCGTCTGCATCAGGGCAAAAGCCATCAACAGGCGTTGGCTGAAGCGCGCCATATGCTCGATCTGGTGCGCATCCCCGAAGCGCAAAATGTCTTGTCGCGCTATCCGCATCAACTTTCCGGTGGTATGCGTCAGCGCGTAATGATCGCTATGGCGCTCTCCTGTAAACCCGCGCTGCTGATCGCCGACGAACCCACGACCGCGCTGGATGTCACCATTCAGGCACAAATCCTGCAATTGATCCGCGTGCTGCAAAAAGAGATGCAGATGGGGGTGATTTTTATCACCCACGATATGGGCGTGGTGGCGGAAATGGCCGACCGGGTGCAGGTAATGTATCGCGGCGATGTGGTGGAACGTGCGCCAGTGCAGCAACTGTTTAACCAGCCGCAGCAACCCTACACCCGGGCGCTGCTTTCCGCCGTGCCTAAACTGGGGGCGATGAATGGACAACCGCTTCCGGCAAAATTTCCGCTTATCCACCGTGATGGTCGCGAAGAAGCCCAGACGCCGCAGGATACGGTGCGTGTTGACCGCCCGCCGGTGCTACAGGTACGCGATCTGGTTACGCGTTTCGATATCCGCAGCGGTTTGCTCAATCGGGTAAAACGTCGCGTCCATGCGGTGGAGAAGGTCAGTTTTGATCTTTATGCCGGTGAAACGCTCGCCCTGGTCGGGGAGTCCGGCTGCGGTAAGTCGACCACCGGTCGTTCTCTGCTACGCTTAGTCGCCAGTCAGGGCGGCACCATTACTTTTGACGGGCAACGCATTGATGCGCTCGAGGGACGGGCGCTGGCGGCCTTGCGTCGTGATATTCAGTTTATCTTTCAGGACCCTTACGCCTCGCTCGACCCGCGTTTGACGGTGGGCTTCTCCATCATGGAGCCGCTGCTGGTGCATCAGACGATGAACCGCCGCCAGGCCGAGCAACGTGTCGCCTGGCTGCTGGAACGCGTCGGGTTGTTGCCGGAACATGCCCAACGTTATCCGCATGAATTTTCCGGTGGTCAGCGTCAGCGTATCTGCATTGCGCGCGCGCTGGCGCTGAACCCCAAAGTGGTGATTGCGGATGAGTCGGTCTCGGCGCTGGATGTGTCGATTCAGGCACAAATCATCAATCTGATGCTCGATTTGCAGCGCGAATTTGGCATCGCGTTTCTGTTTATCTCGCACGATATGGCGGTAGTGGAACGCATCAGCCATCGTGTGGCGGTGATGTATCTTGGACAGATCGTGGAGATGGGGCCACGCCAGGCGGTGTTTGAGCAACCGCGCCATCCCTATACCAAAAAACTGATGGCGGCAGTGCCGGTGGCCGATCCGGCGCACCGGCGTCGTGAACGGGCGTTGCTGGTGGATGAAATCCCCAGCCCGATACGTCCGTTGGGCGATGAGCCGGAAGTCGCGCCATTGATTGAGGTGGCACCAGGGCATTTTGTCGCCCGCCATGCCATCAGCGGCACCTGAACAGCAGCAACTCATCCGCGTCACCGGCTGGTGTGCGCAAAGACAGGGACTACAGGAGAACGATAACGATGCACCATATTATGCGTAAAGGGGTTATCACTGCCGGGTTGTTAAGTTCGGCGCTGGCGCTACCGGCCTGGGCGGCGAAAGATGCGGTGATTGCCGTGGCTTCAACATTTACCACCCTCGATCCTTACGATGCTAACGACACCTTGTCGCAGGCGGTGGCGAAGTCCTTCTATCAGGGATTGTTCGGCTTCGATAAAGATATGAAGCTGACTAACGTGTTGGCTGAAAGCTATCAAACCAGCAGCGATGGCCTGACTTACACCATCAAACTGCGTCCCAATGTGAAGTTTCAGGATGGCACCGACTTCAATGCGGAGGCGGTGAAGGTCAACCTCGATCGCGCCAGCAACCCGGATAATCACCTCAAGCGTTACAACCTGTTTAAATACGTCGCCAGCACCGAGGTGGTGGATCCGCTGACGGTCAAAATCACCCTGAAGCAGCCGTTCTCAGCCTTTATCAATAACCTGGCCCATCCGGCGGCGGTGATGATCTCCCCAGCGGCGCTGAAAAAATATGGCAAGGATATTGGTTTCCATCCGGTGGGAACCGGGCCGTTTGAATTTGTCACCTGGAACCAGACTGACTTCGTCAAAGTGAAGAAGTGGGATGGCTACTGGAAAAAGGGCTATCCAAAGCTCGACAGCATTACCTGGCGTCCGGTGGTGGATAACAACACCCGCGCGGCGATGTTGCAGACCGGCGAAGCCACTTTTGCTTTCCCGGTGCCGTTTGAACAGGCCAAATTGCTGGAGAAAAACAGCAAGCTCGATGTGGTCACGACCCCGTCGATTATGCAGCGCTATATCAGCCTGAACGTGACACAAAAGCCGTTCGACAATCCGAAGGTGCGTGAGGCGCTGGAGTATGCCATCAACCGCCAGGCGTTGGCGAAGGTGGCGTTTGCCGGATATGCCACGCCTGCTACGGGCATTGTGCCGCCTGCCATCGATTTTGCGCAGAAGTATCCCGCCATTGCTTACAATCCGGCCAAAGCGCGTGAACTGCTGAAAGAGGCGGGTTACCCGAATGGTTTTGAAACCACCTTGTGGTCATCACATAACCACAGCACCGCGCAGAAAGTGTTGCAGTTCACCCAGCAACAGTTGGCGCAGGTTGGAGTTAAAGTGAAGGTGTTGGCGATGGATGCCGGCCAGCGTGCGGCGGAAGTGGAAAGCAAAGGCCAGAAAGAGAGCGGCGTGCGCATGTTCTATACCGGCTGGTCAGCCTCGACCGGTGAAGCCGACTGGGCGCTGACGCCGCTGTTTGCCACCAGCTCATGGCCGCCAGCGATCTTCAATACCGCGTTTTACAGCAATCCCCAGGTTGATAAAGATCTGGCCGATGCGCTGAAAACCACCGATCGCGACCAGAAAGCCAAACTGTATAAAGATGCACAGGATCGCATCTGGAACGACCATCCGTGGATCCCGCTGGTGGTGGAGCAACTGCTGTCTGCCAATAACAAAAACCTGAGCGGTTTTTACGTCATGCCTGATACCTCATTTAATTTTGATGAGGCCGACCTGAAGTAACCCTGAGGGGCAGCCCGCGTGGCTGCTCCTCACCGTGCAGGACTTCGCATGCTGAATTATTTTCTCAAACGATTACTGGGACTGATTCCCACGCTGCTGATTGTGGCGGTGTTGGTGTTCCTGTTTGTACATCTGTTGCCGGGCGATCCGGCACGCTTGATTGCCGGGTCCGATGCCGATGCGCAGGTCGTCGCGCTGGTGCGTCAGGAATTGGGCCTGGATCAGCCATTGATCCAGCAGTTCTGGCATTTCATCTGGAATGCGGTGCAGGGGGATTTTGGTCAGTCGATGGTGTCGAAACGTCCGGTTTCCGAAGAGATCGCCACGCGTTTTTTTCCGACACTGTGGCTGACATTAAGCAGCATGGTCTGGGCGGTGCTGTTTGGCATGGTGATTGGCATCGTCTCTGCGGTATGGCGTAATCGCTGGCCGGATCGACTGGGTATGACGCTGGCGGTGTCGGGGATCTCTTTTCCGGCGTTTGCCCTCGGTATGCTGCTGATGCAAATTTTTTCCGTGGATTTAGGCTGGTTGCCGACCGTGGGTGCCGACAGTTGGCAGCATTACATTCTGCCTTCCATCACCCTCGGCGCGGCGGTTGCGGCGGTGATGGCGCGCTTTACCCGTGCATCGTTCGTGGAGGTGATGCAGGAGGATTATATGCGCACCGCGCGGGCCAAAGGGGTGCGGGAAACGCTGGTGGTGGTCAAACACGGGCTACGCAATGCCATGATTCCAGTGGTCACCATGATGGGGCTGCAATTTGGCTTTTTGCTCGGCGGTTCGATCGTAGTGGAAGTGGTGTTTAACTGGCCCGGTCTGGGCCGTCTGCTGGTGGATTCGGTGGAGATGCGTGATTACCCGGTGATTCAGGCCGAGGTGCTGCTGTTCTCGCTGGAGTTCATTCTGATTAACCTGATTGTCGATATGTTGTACGCGGCGATCAACCCGGCTATTCGCTACAGGTAAGGAGTCGCAATGAAAAACTGGCGACGCGAGGCGGCACTGAAAATCATGCCGACGATGACGGAAAACCGGGTGCGCACCCCCTGGCGCGAGTTCTGGCGACGCTTTCGTCGCCAGCATGTGGCGCTGCTGGCCGGGGCGTTTGTGTTGTTGCTGATCGTAGTGGCTTTTATCGCCCCCTGGATCGCGCCCTTTGATGCCGAAAACTATTTTGATTATGACCGCCTGAATGAAGGCCCGTCGCTGATGCACTGGTTTGGGGTTGACTCGCTCGGCCGCGATATTTTTAGCCGTGTGTTGGTCGGCACGCGCATTTCCTTAATTGCCGGTTTCTTTTCGGTAGCGATAGGGACGGTGATCGGCACCTTATTGGGTTTGCTGGCAGGCTACTACGAAGGTTGGTGGGATCGTATCACCATGCGCGTCTGCGACGTGTTGTTTGCCTTTCCGGGCATTCTGCTGGCGATTGCTGTGGTGGCGATTATGGGCAGCGGCATGAGTAACGTGATTGTCGCGGTGGCGATTTTCAGTATCCCGGCGTTTGCGCGTTTGGTGCGGGGTAACACCCTGGTGCTCAAACATCAGACTTATATTGAATCGGCCCGCAGCATTGGCGCATCGGACTGGACCATCATTATGCGCCATATCCTGCCGGGTACGGTTTCATCGATTGTGGTCTACTTCACCATGCGTATCGGCACCTCGATTATCACGGCCGCCAGCCTGTCGTTTCTTGGCCTCGGTGCGCAGCCGCCCACGCCAGAGTGGGGCGCGATGCTCAATGAAGCACGCGCCGATATGGTGATTGCCCCCCATGTGGCGATTTTCCCCAGCCTCGCCATTTTCCTGACGGTGCTGGCGTTTAATTTGCTGGGCGATGGGCTGCGTGATGCATTGGATCCGAAATTGAAAACCTGAACCAGGTGAGCAACGGCGCGATTTATCGCGCCGTTTTACCTTAAAACGTTTCCCAATTGTCATTGCCGGAGGCAGCAGGGGCCTTCAACGCGCGTGGAGCTACAGCTGGCGCTGACGGACGCACCAGCGCCGCCACCACCTGACGTGTGCCGGTGTTAAAACGCGCTACCGCCGCAGACAAACGGCTGGCCTGTTGTTCCAGCGATGCCGACGCATTCGCCGATTCCTGCACCAGGGTGGCGTTCTGTTGCGTAACGCGATCCATCTCATTCACCGCCTGGCCGATCTGGTCGATACCACGGCTCTGCTCATCCGATGCGGAGGCAATCTCACCCATAATATCGGTCACGCGGGTGACGGCGCTGACGATTTCCTGCATGGTGTCGCCCGCGCTGCCAACCTGTTGTGAGCCGAGATTGACACGCTGAACCGAGTTCTCAATCAACAGCTTGATCTCTTTCGCTGCCTGGGCACTGCGTTGGGCCAGGTTACGTACTTCACCTGCCACCACCGCAAAACCGCGTCCCTGTTCTCCGGCGCGAGCCGCTTCAACTGCCGCGTTAAGGGCGAGGATATTGGTCTGGAAGGCAATGCCATCAATCACGCTGGTAATATCCGCGATCTTTTTCGAACTGTCGGCGATATCGTGCATGGTTTTCACCACGCCAGCCACCACGTTGCCACCCTTATCGGCGGTATCGGAAGCGGTTCTTGCCAACTGCGTGGCCTGGCGCGCGTTATCGGCGTTTTGTTTCACGGTGGCGGTGAGCTGCTCCATACTGGCGGCGGTCTCCTCCAGTGATGCGGCCTGTTGTTCGGTACGTGAGGAGAGATCGTTATTCCCGGTAGCGATTTCACTGACGCTGCTGAAGATCGCATCAGCGCTGTCACGGACATTGCTGACGGTACTGAGTAGCGCCTGTTGCATATGATTCAGGCTGGCAGCCAGTGCCGCCATTTCACTGCGGCCTTCTACGTGCAGACTGCCGGAAAGATCCCCTTCAGCAAAACGTTCCATCTGTTTTTGCAGTTGCTTCATCGGGGTGAGCAGAATACGGCGTACCAACACCCAGACTGCTGCCAGCATCAGCACCACCACCACGGCCATCACCGCAACCATAGCCAGCACACGTTGCCAGGCGCTTTCGTTTTCCGCGCTGCCTTGTGCCAGCAACTCGACGTTCTGCGCACGCCACTGCTTGTAAGCCTCTTCGAGGTCATCCTGCGCTTGCTGGGCATCAAGATTGCCATACGAAGGGTAATCATTGGCTTTCAGAAAGGTGGCGGATTGTTGCAGCAAATCCGCCATTGCGCTGAACTTGGCTTCGACCAGGGCCGCAGCAGCGTCACTCTGGCCTTTGATGCGTGGTAGACTTTTGTACTGGGCAAAGTGCTGCTGCGCTTCATTCAGCGAGACGCCCGCCGCCGTGATCAATTTGTCAATCGCCGCCAGTGAGGCTGCATCGGTCTGCTTTTTCAGGATACGTATGGCGACGCGGTTAATGGTGACGCGGGTTTTTACCAACGTTTGCCAGCCATCGGCCAGTTCGCGCTGCTGGTGGGATAATTGATCGCTGGTGGTGAAGTTACGCTGACCCGCCATGAGCGAGGTCAGAAACAGCGAGCCGGAAACGACTTGCATGGCTGTAAAGACCACCAGAATCACAATAATGGCGGTCACGACTTTCATTCTTTTAAGCATCCTGAACTCTCTGGGCAAAAGGGGCGTGTACAGAGGTTATCGGTGTAAAAGAAAGGCGCTTTACTGTCGGGGAAAAATAATTTCGGCGGAAAATGATATCCCCCATGACTGGCATGGGGGAGGAGGGATTAAACGCGTGAACCCCAAAGATCGTATTCGTCGGCGTGTTCCACTTTGACGCGCACCACGTCACCGACTTTCACCTGACGATCGCCGTTCAGGTAGACCGCACCATCGATTTCTGGCGCATCGGCCATGCTGCGACCAACCGCACCTTCTTCATCGACTTCATCGATGATCACCAGAATTTCGCGGCCAATTTTCTCTTGCAGACGTTCAGCCGAGATCTGCTGTTGCAGCTGCATAAAGCGTTCGAAACGTTCCTGCTTCACCTCTTCCGGCACCTGATCCGGCAGCTGGTTGGCGGTCGCGCCTTCAACCGGGCTGTACTGGAAGCAGCCGACACGATCCAGACGCGCTTCTTTCAGGAAGTCGAGCAGCATCTGGAAATCTTCCTCGGTTTCTCCCGGGAAGCCGACGATAAAGGTGGAACGCAGCGTCAGTTCCGGGCAAATTTCACGCCAGCGCTTAATACGCTCCAGCGTACGTTCTACCGCACCCGGACGCTTCATCAGCTTCAGAATACGCGGGCTGGCGTGTTGCAGCGGAATGTCGAGGTACGGCAGGATCTTACCTTCAGCCATCAGCGGAATGACATCATCCACATGTGGGTAAGGGTAGACGTAGTGCAGGCGCACCCAGACGCCAAGTTTTGCCAGTTGTTCACACAGGCTGACCATGCTGGTCTTCACCGGGGAACCGTTCCAGAATCCGGTACGATGCTTCACATCGACGCCGTAGGCGGAGGTGTCCTGAGAAATAACCAGCAGCTCTTTCACACCGGCTTCCACCAGACGTTTGGCTTCGTCCAGTACCTCGCCAATCGGGCGGCTATCAAGATCGCCACGCATTGACGGGATGATGCAGAAGGTACAGCGATGGTTGCAGCCTTCCGAAATCTTCAGGTAGGCATAGTGGCGCGGCGTCAGCTTCACGCCCTGCTGCGGCACCAGGCTGAGGAACGGGTTGTGCTCTGGCTTCGGCACGTAGTGATGAACGTGTGACAGCACCTGCTCGTAGCTGTGGGGACCGGTGATTTCCAACACCTTCGGGTGCACTTCGCGGATTTGATCCACTTTGGCACCAAGGCAGCCGGTGACGATCACTTTCCCGTTCTCGTTCAACGCTTCACCAATCGCTTCCAGGGATTCCTGCACGGCGCTGTCGATAAATCCACAGGTGTTAACAATGACGATCTCCGCGTCATCATAGCGTGGTACCACGTCATAACCTTCGGTACGCAGTTCCGTCAGGATACGTTCCGAGTCAACGAGGTTTTTTGGGCAGCCGAGTGAGACAAAGCCCACGCGTGGAGGATTGGTGACATGGCTCATAAGAATAAAAATTCATCATCATTAGTGTGGATAGGGGGGCGATTGTACAGGTGTCCGCGGGGAAATTGTATAGTCTGTTTTAAAGCCGCAACATGCTCAGGGTTGTCTTCACCGGGTGATTTTGCTTAAATGCCCGGTTGGTGCCTGTAAGCTATTATCGATACAAGAAAAAAATTATGCAGCGCTGACGGTGAAATTGCTCACTGCCAGGGCAGAAGTGGATAATGTGAGAGCAGAGAAATGAAAGAGATCATCAAAGGTTTTCTGAGTTTTCAACAGAATGTGTTTCCTGAAAGGAAGGATCTTTTCAAAAGCCTGGCGTCCAACCAAAATCCTAAAGCCCTGTTCATCTCCTGCTCAGACAGCCGTCTGGTGCCGGAACTGGTGACACAGCAGGAGCCGGGTCAACTGTTCGTTATCCGTAATGCGGGCAACATTGTGCCGTCATTCGGACCTGAGCCAGGCGGTGTATCCGCCACCATCGAATATGCCGTAGTGGCGCTGGGCGTGAGCGAAATCATCATTTGCGGCCACTCCAACTGTGGCGCGATGAAAGCCATTGCCGAGTGCTCCTGCATGGATACCATGCCTGCGGTGGAACACTGGCTGCGTTATGCAGACGCTGCGCGCGCCGTCGTAGAGAACAAAAAGTACGACACGCCGGAAACCAAGCTTACTGAGATGGTGAAAGAGAACGTTATCGCCCAGCTCCACAATATCAAAACACATCCTTCTGTCGCGGTAGCGCTGCGTAAAGGTTCGCTGCGTCTGCACGGGTGGGTTTATGATATTGAGAGCGGCAAAATCATGGCGCTGACTAAAGGCGGCGATGAGTTTGTTTCCCTGTCCGATAACCCGGAAACCTGCTTCGAATAAGCCCCAGACCGCCTGTGTTGCGCCAGTAACCCAGGCGGTTGCTATTCACATTTCTTCAATTTTTCTTACTGCTCGTTACTGCTCAAACTAAGCTTGAAAAGCCATTTCTCCTCATAAGGGCTTTCATATGCGATCACATCTCGTTGTTCCCCTGGTGACGCTGGCTTTCCTCACAGCAGGGTGTACCTCCCATGTTGCTGATACCAAACAATATTCAGGCTTTCTCGGTGATTACAGCCAGTTAAAAATGGCGGAATCGGCGAGTGGCAAACCGACGATGCGCTGGATATCGCCCGATTATCATGCGGCGAAGTATCCCAACGTCATTTATACCCCAATAGTTTATTACCCGGCGGCGCATCCGACGCAGCGTATCAGCCAGCAGACGCTGGACGCGATACGACAATATGCCGACCAAAAACTGAAAGACGGCATCGCGGTGCATAAAAATCTCGTGACCCAGAAGGGACCCAATACGATGGTGGTGAGGGCGGCAATCACCGCCGTGGGTAGCGAAAATGAGGGGGTGCAATTCTATGAAGTGGTCCCCGTTGCGGCGGTGATCGCCGGAACCATGGCCGCGACCGGACATCGTACCCAGAACAGTACGCTGTACCTCGAAGTTGAAGCCAGCGATGCGCAAACCGGCAAACCGTTGATTAAAGTGGTGCGTAAGGCCTTCGGTAAGACGCTCCCTAACAATAGCTCGCCCATCACCCTGAATGATCTGCGTCCAGGCATTGATGAAATGGTCCGTGACGCGGTTTCTTTCAGCGCGCCCTGAAATGTCCATGCCCGGGCCACCGGGCTTAATGTTTTGTAAATCCTGCACATCCTTTTTTACCGGCTGACTACCCTTAACGTCAGACGGTTAAAAAGGAGACACCCATGCGATTGATGCGTGCCGCGTTGCTGTTTGGCAGCGTGTTGAGTGGTTCCCTGCCAGCGCTGGCAGCGGATGTTCAGGTTCAGGTTTTGCAGGACCATCTGGATCACCCCTGGTCGGTGGCATTTCTGCCCGACAATCACACCTTGCTTATCACTGAACGTTCGGGTCAGTTACGCAGTTGGCAGCCTGACAAAGGCTTATCCGCGCCAATTAGCGGCGTGCCAAAAGTGTGGGTGCAACGGCAGGGTGGGTTGCTGGATGTGGTGCTGGCACCGGATTTCGCACAAAGCCGCCGTGTATGGCTCAGCTATACCACGGCTGACGCGGCGGGGCGTGCGGGTGGCGTAGTCGGCTATGGTCGCCTGAGTGATGACAATCGTCAGTTGAACGACTTCCGGGTGGTGCTGGAGCAAACGCCAAAACTCTCCAGCGGGGCTAATCTGGGTACACGGCTGGCGTTCGACCAGGCAGGATTTTTATGGATTGCCTTCGGTGACAATTTTGCCAGCAGCAGCGCACAGGATCTGGACAAGCTCTCTGGCAAGATCGTGCGCCTGACGGCTGACGGTAAGATCCCGGCAGACAACCCCTTTGTGCATCATCAGGGCGCGCGCGGTGAAATCTGGTCATATGGCATGCGTAATCCACAGGGGCTGGCGTTGAATCCGTGGACGCAGCAGATGTGGGAAAGTGAGCACGGTCCTCGCGGAGGCGATGAAGTCAATATCCCGGAAAAAGGCAAAAATTATGGCTGGCCGTTGGCGACCTGGGGCATTGATTACAGCGGGCAGAAAGTGCCGGAATCCAGGGGCGGCGAAGTTGCGGGCACGGAGCAGCCGGTATTTTACTGGAAGGTTTCCCCGGCCATCAGCGGGATGGCGTTTTATAACAGCGCGCGTTTCCCGCAGTGGAAAAACTCGTTGTTTATCGGCGCGTTGAAGGAAAAAAGTCTGATTCGCCTGATGGTCAATGGCGAGAAGGTGGTAGAGGAGCAGCGCCTGCTGACTGATCGGGGGGAACGTATTCGCGATGTTCGTCAGGGGCCGGACGGTTTCCTGTATGTGCTGACCGACGAGCGTAACGGTAAATTATTGAAAGTGGGGCTGGCCGCGAACGCCAGTGCCCCACGCGGGTAGTTAGCGTACCCAGTTACACACTTCCCAGCCACGCTGCTGCGCTTCCTGATGCAGCAGCTGATCCGGGTTGATGACCCAGGCATGATCGGCATGGGCCAGCAACGGCAGGTCGTTCATTGAGTCGCTGTAGGCCCAGGTGCGCTCAAAACGTCGCTCCTGCTGCAACGCTTTCCAGTCGCTCAATCGTGCCACTTTGCCCTCTTTGTAGGTCATGGTGCCGTAGGTCAGGCCGCTGTAGCGGTTATTGACAATCTCCACGCCAATGGCCAGCGCACCATGCACGCCAAGGCGCTCGGCAATCGGTACCGCCAGGTGCTCACCGCTGGCGGTGATAATCATCACGGTATCGCCACGTTGTTGATGCCAGTTGATGCGTTCGCGTGCGGCGGGAAAGACACGCGGCAGGATATCGCGGTGGATAAAACGCCGCACCCAGCCAGATACCGTCATGGTTGCCATTCCGGCCAGCGGGGCAAGTGTGGTGTTCATATATTCTTCAATTGAGAGCGTTCCGGCGTGATATTGGGTCATTAGCGACTGTTCGGCGCTAATCAGTTCGGCGGGGGCAAAACCCTGTGAAACCAACCAGCGCAGCCACAGGCTGGTGCTGTCTTCACAAATCAGGGTTTCGTCGAGATCGAACACGGCTAAGTCCATCATGATTCTCCTCAGGCTGACTGAAATCAGGTTAGCGGAAATTTGTGACTGGCTTAACTGATCTGCGAAAAATCGGAATTTCTCGCAATTTTTCACAGATGGCGACAGAACAAAGGTGGCAGCGCAACGGTGATGGTGCCAGGGTTACTGTAATAATTTCTATAAAACTTTACCGACAGACGGTTTTTTTCCGCAGCGCAAACCGGTAGTTTTTTAGGCAACGTGCGTCTTGCAGGAATGAGCCACGATTTAACAAGGACAATTATCTGGTCATACACATGAAAAAATTACTTAATGCTTCTACCTGGCGGCCTTTTGCTGCCTCCTCCCTTCTGTTCGTGCTTCTTCCGGTTTCCGCCCTGGCTGAAGAGGCCCCTGCCGCGCCACAAATTGAAGCCAAAGCCTGGATTTTGATGGATTACAACAGCGGTAAGGTGCTTACCGAGTCGAACGCCGATCAGCGTCTGGACCCCGCCAGCCTGACCAAAATGATGACCAGTTATGTGGTCGGTCAGGCGCTGAAGTCAGGCAAAATTCATGAAGACGACATGGTGACAATCGGTCAGGATGCCTGGGCTACGGGTAACCCGAAGCTGAAAGGATCGTCGCTGATGTTCCTCAAACCCGGTGACCGCATCCCGGTTTCTGAGCTGAACAAGGGGATTGTCATCCAGTCTGGTAACGATGCCTGTATCGCGATGGCCGACTATGTCGCGGGGAGCCAGGATTCGTTTATTGGCCTGATGAACAACTACGCGAAATCCTTCGGCCTGCAAAACACCCATTTTATGACGGTGCACGGCCTTGATGCGGATGGGCAGTACAGCACTGCGCGCGATATGGCGATTATCGGTCAGCGGTTGATCCGTGATGTACCGGAAGAGTATGCGCTGAATAAAGAGAAAGAGTTTACCTTTAATAACATTAAGCAGATGAACCGTAACCGTCTGCTGTGGAGCAGCAACCTCAAGGTTGACGGTATCAAAACCGGCCATACTTCGGGCGCGGGCAACAATCTGGTTTCATCGGCGACTGACGGTGACATGCGTCTGATTTCCGTGGTGTTGGGTGCTGAAACCGATGCCGTTCGCTTCCGTGAGAGCGAAAAACTTCTCACCTGGGGTTTCCGTTTTTATGACACCGTGACCCCGATTAAAGCGGATAAACCTTTTGCTCAACAGCGTGTCTGGTTTGGCGATCGCCAGGAGGTCAACCTGGGTGTGGAGAAAGATGCCTCCATCACCGTGCCGAAAGGGCAGATGAATAACCTCAAAGCCAGTTACACCCTGACGTCACCGCAGCTGGAAGCGCCGCTGAAGAAAAATCAGGTGGTGGGTACCATCGATTTTCAGCTGGATGGCAAAACGGTTGATCAACGTCCGTTGGTGGTGATGGAAGATGTGCAGGAAGGGGGCTTTATCGGCCGTATCTGGGATTTCATCGTGATGAAATTCGATAGCCTGTTTGGTAAGTGGTTTAACTAACCGTCATCCGTAATGGCGCGACAAATCGCGCCGTTACGGAATCCTTTTACCCGCGAACCCATCCCTTACGAATCGGCAGCGCGAACAGCGCGCGGTAGATCTGATGTGTCAGCGCTAACATGCGTGAACCGTAGAGTTGCCATGCGAGATTTGAGGCCAGGCAGCCAAGCATTCCCACCAGAAATCCTCCCAGCATATCCAACGGCCAATGCACGCCAAGATAAACGCGTGACCAGGCGATGGCGATGCCGGTGAGCAACAAAATCACACCCGACCATAAACGGTGCCAGCAAATGAACGCCAGCGCGAAAGTGAAAATGGTGGTGCCGTGATCGCTGGGGTAGGAGTCATCGGCGGCATGCGACAGGAACTGATGGCCCAGTCCGATCACAAACGGGCGCGGATGCGGCAACAACTGACTGATGCACCAGGAGATACTCAGGGCATAAATCAGCGCCATACCGGTTTTTAATACCAGGGTGCGCTGTGAGGCCACCTGTTCACGCGGTCCCCATAGCCACAGCATCACGATCAGCAGCGGGACAATGGCGATCAAGTCGCGTGCGATAAAAGTGGCCAGGCTCAATAACCATTCCGGTGAATTCGGCGTGGCGTTAATCCATAAAAACAGCGTGCGGTTGATCTCTTCCATTACGCTCTTCTGTTCCTCGTCTTGTTTACCCAAAAAGAAACGCCAGCAAAAATCAGCATCTGGGTCAGCCATACCCACCATCCCGCCCACAGATTGTGGGAGAAGAAGTGCGCGCCACGCATTACCTGGCCGTATCCCATCAATAATCCGAGGGCAATACCGGTCAGCAATGCCAGCAGGGCACGGCGTGGCTTCTCTGGCCACCACAGGAAAAATAATCCCATTACCGCAAACCCGCTCGACGCATGACCACCCGGGAAGCATTGACCGGGACCGCTGTTCTCAGGCACTGCGCTCAGCAGGGTAAAGTTCGCGGCTTTACCACCGAACATCGCCAGATCCCAGGGACAGGAGTGCGCGCTGTGTGCCTTCAGAATGCCGATCACCAAGGGTCCCAAGCCCAGCAGCAACGCGACCAGAACCCGCCTGCCATCACGTATCTGAATGCCACGCAACAGCATCACGACACCGCCAATGATGATTGCATCCTTCAGCAAGCGATGGTTGATCAGATCCAGCCAGCGGTTGTGTTGCCACGGGAAACGCTGGGTTAGCGGATCAAACCAAAACTGACTGATGGCGATATCAAGGCTTTCATGGCGTGACCACAGCAGGAAAACCGATGCTAAAAATGCCAGCAAAATAAAGTTGATAGCGTAAAAGCGACGTGACAGCGGGTAAATAGCCGGGTTCTGAATCCTGATACGGGTTGTTGAATTGTTTAGTTTTGATGACAGCGACATGAAAGTTTGCGGATAGTGAAACCAGGTGCACAGGGTCGCAATTCGCGCTTAAGAGAACCTTAAGCCACTTACGACGGGCATAAAAAAACCCGTCAGTCAGTGACTGGCGGGCTCCTCAACTTGGGGATTTCAAAGAAAAGCAGTGGCATTAATTCAGACTGCACCCCGGAAAAAAAGTTCTGGACTCAGTCGAAAAATTTTTATAAGGGCAAAATTGGCCAAATAATGACGATTAGCGTACCGGCCAGCGTCAGCAGCACGTTGGCAATCGCATAGGTTCCGGCATAGCCCAGCGCCGGAATATTGCTGCGTGCGGTGTCGCTGATAATCTCCATCGCCGGGGCGCAGGTGCGTGCCCCCATAATCGCCCCGAACAGCAGTGCGCGGTTCATTCGCAGTACATAAGCACCAAACAGGTAACAAATCACCACCGGCACCAGACTGACCAGCAGGCCACTCAGTAACATCAGCGCACCTTCGCTGCCCAGCCCGTGTTGCAGGCCGCTGCCTGCGCTAAGGCCGACGCCCGCCATAAACACCATCAGGCCGAACTCTTTTACCATCGTCAACGCGCCCTGAGGGATGTAACCAAAGGTCGGATGGTTGGCACGCAGAAAGCCCAACATGATTCCGGAAAACAGGAGCCCGGCCGCGTTACCGATACCAAAACTGAAATTGCTGAACTGGAAAGTGATCATGCCGATCATCAAACCAATAATAAAGAAGGCGCAAAATGCCAGCAGATCGGTCATCTGACTATGGATGGCGATAAAGCCGATACGATCGGCAAGACTTTTCACGCGCTTAGCCTCACCGCTGACCTGCAACACATCACCTTTGTTCAGCATGATGCTGTCATCGATCGGCATTTCAATCTGGCTGCGGATAACGCGGTTGAGGAAACAGCCATGATCGGTCAGCTTCAGATGATTGAGACGTTTATTCACCGCATTATGGTTCTTCACCACAATCTCTTCGGTCACGATGCGCATATCCAGCAGGTCACGGTCGAACACTTCTTTGCCGTTACGGAAGCTGGGATCGAGACGGGCATGGGCATCGGGATAACCCACCAGCGAAATCTCATCGCCAAGTTGCAACTGAGCATCCCCATCCGGGCTGGCAAGGATACCGTTGCGGCGCAGACGCTCGATATAACAGCCGGTCTGACGATGAATGCCCAGTTCACGCAGATTTTTGCCGCCACTCCATGCCACCAACTCTGGCCCAACGCGGTAGGCGCGGATCACCGGAAGGAAAACTTTACGCTGACTGTCAGCATCCAGACCGCGCTCACGGGCAATTTGCTGGGCGCAGGTCGGCAGGTCCTGATGTTGCAGACGTGGCAGGTAGCGTGCGCCGAAGATCAGGCTGACCAGACCGACCAGGTAGGTAATGGCATAGCCGAGGCTGAGATGATCCTGCATCAGGTTCAGTTGCTGATTATCACTGATACTATGCCGGAGCGTGTCCCCGGCACCCACCAGCACCGGTGTGGAGGTCATGGCTCCTGCCAGCATGCCAGCGGTCAGGCCAATATCCCAGCCGAACACTTTACCCAACAGCAGCGCCAGCAGCAGGGCGCTGCCCACCATCACGATGGCGAGAATAAAATAGTTTTTACCGTCACGGAAAAAGATCGAAAAAAAGTTGGGTCCCGCTTCGACGCCGACACAAAAAATAAACAGCATAAATCCGAGGCTCAATGCAGCGGTATTTATGGCGAAATGTTGTTCACCTAAAATAAGCGATACTACTAATACGCCAATGGAATTTCCGAGCTGGACAGAGCCAAGGCGTAATTTACCCAGACAGAGACCGAGGGCTAAAACCACAAATAATAACAGGACGTCATTTCCGCTTAACAAATCTGCGACGTTAATATTCACGCTTTAACTTCTTATTTACCTGTAACATGTTGATGAAAAGGTCGTTTTTCGCTATCTTGTGGCGACCGCAGGTGCCCGTTTTGCCGGGAGGGCAGGGACCGAATTTTGAAGCGGCGTCATTCTAATCATAATTAACACCCTCAGCTATCGGCAGTTTTCATTCCTTCCGCATTCAGCTGTTTCTTTTTATTTCCACTCGTGTGCCAGGGCAGTTAAAAGTTTCAATATTGTTAACACTGAAGTTGAGGTTGGTTATGTTGCAGCGTAATAATCGCTGGCCTGCATCGGTGCTGGGCGTAACGCTATATACGCTGGTGTTTATTTTTGCCCATCATTTTTGGGTCTCACCGGGTGAAAGGTCGATAGGTGGTCAGCCAGAGTTGCTGCTGTTTCTGCTGCCGGGCATTGTGGTGGCGCTGATGCAGCCGGAAAGTCCGTTAAAAAGTACGCTGTGGGTGGCACTGGCGGGGACGGTGCTGGGTACGCTGTGGGTGTTGCTGGTGCTGAATCTGAGCCATAGCGGCTGGATGGTCATCTGGGGATTGAGTGCGCTGTTTTGGGCGGGCTGTGGCGCGCTATTGGTACGTTTGCTGCGCATCATGCTGGCAATGCGATCATGAGGCAGGTGTAGCGGCGCGATTTATCGCGTGGGTTTTGTCACCAGAAAACCGCGCGATAAATCGCGCCGCTACGATCTGTTATACCGCGAAATCCAGATTCTCTTTCGTCCATGCGGCGAAATCGGTATAGCCACCGATATGCTGCTGGTCGAGGAAAATCTGCGGCACCGTAGTGACCGGTTTACCCGCACGGGCTTCCAGATCGGCTTTGGTGATGCCTTCCACCTGAATGTCGACGTACTGATAATTAAAATCGTCACGTTCGGTGGTCAGTTTGGCGGCCAGTTCCTGGGCGCGTACGCAGTAAGGACAGCCGGGACGACCAAAAATCACTGCAAACATTGCTTCTCTCCTTCCGCTGCTGTTTTGTGATGAAAGTCACATCACAGCGTGAATAATGGCAGACATGATGCCCGCTAAAAAGGGTGAAAGAAAGAAGGAATTGCCTGTTGTTGTGATGCGCAGGGTCTTTAAAACTGCGCATCTGGCCCACGAAAAGTACGCCGCCATTCGCTGGGGCTGACGTTAAAACGCGCTTTAAAGCGCTGGCGAAATGAAATGGGCGACTGATAACCCGCCAGTGAGGCGACAGTCTCAATGCTGTGATCGGTGGTTTCCAGCAATTCCTGGCTGCGTCGCAATCGCTCCACATTCAGCCACTCGCCGGGCGTCATGCCGGTGGCTCTTGAGAAATGGCGAGTCAGCGTGCGTCTGCTCATGCTGACAAAGCGTGCCAGTGAAGCGATATCATGCGGCTTATCAAGGTTGTGGCGCAAAAAATCGATCAAATCGTTGATCTGACTATCTCGTGTGGAATCGGGCACCACGCGTTCAATAAATTGTGCCTGACCACCTTCGCGATAGGGAGGGACCACCATTCTTCTGGCAACCCGATTGGCGATGGCGGCGCCATAATGATCGCGCACGATATGAAGACAGCAGTCGATACCGGCAGCGGTGCCCGCTGAAGTGATCAGACGTTCGTCGCGGGTGTAAAGCGCGTTGTTATCCAGACGAATTTGCGGGAAACGCGCGGCAAAGTCCTGTTCAAACTCCCAGTGCGTGGCAGCCCGACGGTGATCCAGCAGCCCGGTATAGGCCAGCACATAGGCTCCGAGGCAGAGTCCCACCACTTCCGCGCCGCGCTGCCATGCCTGAATCAACGCGTGTGATAATGCGGCTGAAGGTTGTTCATCCGGATGCTGCCAAAACGGGACAATCACGATATCAGCATTGGCAAGGGACTCCAGGCCGTGCCCGACATGGATGGAGAGGCCGTTATCAGAGGCGATCACCCCAGGCCGTTCTGCGGCAATATCCACTTGAAACAAACCTTCCTGCGGCATGGCTTTACCAAATACCATCAACGGTACTGAAAAGTGGAACGGGCTAAATCCCCGACTGGCCACCACCACCACACGCAATGCAGACATCGTTAGCACTCCAGGTTAAAAGCTCAGGGTTTCACCATCTTCTGGCACCAGGATCTGATGTTCAAGTCCCTGCCCGGCAGCAAATTCACGCAGTTCCTTACGACTCAGCAGACAATGATTCACCGCTTCCATATGGGAGGCCACAATCATGGCGGCGGGCAGTCGCTGATGGGTGCGCAACGCATCCTCTTTGCCCATGATGATCGCGCCGAGGCCGTCCAACGTAGCGCAACCGATATTCAATACAATGACTTCCGGTGTAAAGGTGTTCAGGCTATCGACATAGGGTTTTACCCAGACGGTATCTCCCGCAATATACAGTGTTTGTTCGTTTTCATGACGGAAAACCAGGCCGCAGGCATCGCCAAGACGTTCCGCCACGGCGGGGATCGCATAAGCCTCATCGCTACCGTGCTGCCCTTCGGTTTTACTGATAATGATACCCGCAATATTGTTTTCCGCGGCCAGGGCCTGCACCTGACTAAAACCCTGTGAACGCAGTAGGGTGGCATCCCGTTCATTTTGGGTGTAGATGAGGTGGTCTTTGGGAATCCGCTGCTGCGCGGCCTCATCCCAGTGATCCTGATGGGTATGGGTGACAATAATGATATCGACATCAAGTAGCTCATCGATGCTCAACGGCAACGGAACCAGCGGGTTACGCAGATGGGCGCGGGCCGAACCCGGAAAGCCGGGCCATGCGTCTTTATCAGCGAACATGGGATCGATCAGGAAGCGCACACCGGCATACTCGAGTTTTAAGGTTGCGTTACGAATCTGGGTCAGTTTCATGTTTTATTTCTCCGACAATATTGAGCTGTCAGTATAAAAATCCCCCGTGCTGGCAGTGAGTCGGCACAATGCCATCCTTCGATGGAAAAGGGTCACATTAAGCCACCGGATTACCACCAGGCAATTGTGCTATAACAGACGGCTTAACGGATTGAACTGTGGGAGAGTCATCTCATGAGCAACCTGGCCCGATTACCAAAGCCGGTGCTGTTACTGGAAGCCATCGGCGTGATCGCCGTGATTGGCGCACTGGCGTTAATTAATGACTGGATAGCGGCGCCTGCCGCTATCAGTGAAAAGACGCTGGCGACGGTGTTGTTCATTGTCGGCATCGTGCTGATGCTGCCCGCCGCCTGGTTGATGATGTGGCGTACCGCCAAAGCGATGGCCCCTCAGTTGTTCAATCAACATGACAAAAAGAAGTAACCGGAGAGGATTATGACGCCGACCATTGATTTACTGTGCAGCCACCGTTCCATTCGTGCTTTTACCGATCAGGATATTGATCAGGCGCAGCGCGACGCCATTATTGCAGCGGCACAAGCGGCTTCAACCTCCAGTTTTTTGCAGTGTTCCTCGATTATTCGTATCACCGATCGGCAGAAGCGTGAGCAACTGGTGACACTGACTGGCGGGCAGCCGTGGGTGAGTGCCGCCGCGGAGTTTTGGGTGTTCTGCGCCGATTTTAATCGTCATCTGCAAATTTGCCCCGAAGCGCAACTGGGGCGCGCCGAGCAGTTATTGTTGGGTTGCGTGGATACCGCGCTGATGGCGCAGAATGCGATGATAGCAGCGGAATCGCTCGGTCTGGGTGGTGTATTTATCGGCGGTATCCGCAACAACATCGCGGATGTCACCACGCTGCTCGGCCTGCCCAAGTTTGTGCTGCCATTATTTGGTTTCTGCATCGGCCATCCTGCCGCGGTGCCGGATATCAAACCCCGTATCCCGCAGGCGATGCTGGTGCATGAAAACACCTATCAACCTTTCGATGCGGCGGTGCTGGCGGAATACGACAGCCGCACCAGCATCTATTATCAACAGCGTGACAGCAATCAACGCGCGGAAACCTGGAGCGAGCTGATTCAACGCCTGATCATAAAAGAAACGCGTCCGTTTATGCTGGATTACCTGCACCAGCAGGGCTGGGCAACCCGTTAAGCACAAGGAATTCTGCGATGAAAATGGCCATTCTCTCCCGTGATGGACAGCTCTATTCGTGTAAGCGTCTGCGTGAAGCAGCGGAAGCGCGTGGTCATCAGGTGCAAATTATCGATCCGCTTTCCTGTTATATGAATATCAACCCGGCGTCGCCTGCGGTGCATTATCGCGGTGAACCGCTCGGGCATTTTGATGCGGTGATCCCGCGCATCGGATCCGCCATTACCTTTTACGGCACGGCGGTGCTGCGTCAGTTTGAGTTGTGCGGCAGCTATCCATTGAATGAGTCGGTGGCGATTACCCGGGCGCGTGACAAACTGCGCTCGCTGCAACTGCTGGCGCGCGAAGGGATCGATATGCCGGTCACCGGCTTTGCTTCGTCACCGGATGATACCGATGATCTGATCACTATGGTGGGCGGCGCGCCTTTGGTGGTGAAGCTGGTGGAAGGGACGCAGGGCATTGGCGTGGTGCTGGCGGAAACCCGTCAGGCGGCGGAGAGCGTGATCGATGCGTTTCGTGGTCTTAACGCGCATATTCTGGTGCAGGAGTTCATCAAAGAAGCGCAAGGGCGGGATATTCGCTGCCTGGTAATTGGCGATGAGGTGGTCGCGGCGATTGAACGTGCCGCCAAAGAGGGCGACTTTCGTTCCAATCTGCATCGCGGCGGCAAGGCTTACCCGGTGCGCATCACCGATCAGGAGCGTGAGATTGCAGTCAAAGCGGCCAGCACCCTGGGGCTGGAAGTGGCCGGTGTTGACATTTTACGTGCCAACCGAGGGCCACTGGTGATGGAGGTGAATGCGTCTCCTGGTCTTGAGGGCATTGAATGCACCACCGGGATGAACATCGCTGCCATGATGATAGACTGGATTGAACAGCACGCGCTGCCCGGTTTCCGTCTTAAAACTGGTGGCTGAGACGCGCTTTTCAGCGTTTTTCGTGGCATCGATTTCATTTTTTCCGTAAGCTAAGGCGCTTATTTCTTCACCCCACGGGACATGACGATGGATTCACTGGTCGTTCCTGACATCGACGTGCTGCGTCGCTGGCTGGATCAACAAAATATCACCTGGTTCGAATGCGATGCCTGCCAGGCCTTGCATCTGCCGCATATGCAGAATTTTGACGGGGTGTTTGATGCAAAAATCGACCTTGTGGATGGTGTAATCCTGTTCTCAGCGCTGGCTGAAGTGAAACCGACGGCGTTGATTCCGCTGGTGGGCGATCTGTCGCAAATCAATGCCAGCTCCCTGACGGTGAAAGCCTTTATCGACATTCAGGATGATAATCTGCCGAAGCTGATTGTCTGCCAGTCGCTCAGTACCACCGCCGGATTAACCTTTGGTCAGTTCTCGCACTTTATGAAGCAAAGCGAGGAGCAGGTTTCTATGGTGATTATGGAAGCCTTCGCCAATAATTTGCTGATGATGGGCGAGGAAGAGGAGCGACAACCCAGCTCACTCGGCCGTGCGATGCTGCACTGATTTTCCTGTCTGATTAACTGCCGCTTTTTGCGGCAGTTTTCATTTTATCCCCACCACTTTTTATTCTGCATTTTGCCCTAAATCGCCAGATATTTGTCGTGCTTTATGCCGCGCATGCCGAACCCCATAGCAGAAACATGCATAACTTATCGCAAAAAGGCGTTTTTTACGCTGGGATCTGGTACAGGTGAAGCGGGGCGGCTATTCTTGCGGGGCTGCTTGAGACGTGCAACCTCAGCGCAGGTATAGGTTTTTACTATTAAACTCCCGCTGAATATTGATTCATTGTGTGCCTGTAAATAAACAGAAAACGCAACGTCCGGATCGCGTGTATGCAGCGTTGTGATGACCCGCTCAGGAGGAAGGAAAACATGTTCAACCAACGTAAAAAATGGTTGTCAGGTGTGGTTGCTGGTGTACTGATGACAGCGTCAGCTGGTTCACTGGCCGCAGATAAAACGCTGCACGTTTATAACTGGTCTGATTATATTTCGGCGGACACGGTTCCGAATTTCGAAAAAGAGACGGGCATTAAAGTCGTCTACGACGTGTTTGACTCCAACGAAGTACTGGAAGGCAAACTGATGGCCGGTAGCACCGGTTACGACGTGGTCGTGCCGTCGTCGAGCTTCCTCGCGCGCCAGCTGCAATCTGGTGTGTTCCAGGAGCTGGATAAGAGCAAACTGCCGAACTACAAAAATCTCGACCCGGATCTGATGGCGAAAGTGGCTCAGCACGATCCAGGCAACAAATACGCGATTCCTTACCTGTGGGGCACCACCGGTATCGGCTATAACGTCGATAAAGTGAAAGCTATTCTGGGTAAAGACGCGCCGGTTGATAGCTGGGATCTGGTGTTGAAGCCGGAAAACCTGGAAAAACTGAAAAGCTGTGGTGTTTCCTTCCTCGATGCGCCGGAAGAGATTTTTGCCACCGTGCTGAACTACCTCGGTAAAGATCCGAACAGCTCTGACCCGAAAGATTACTCCGGTGCAGCGACCGATCTGCTGCTGAAACTGCGTCCGAGCATTCGTTATTTCCACTCGTCGCAGTACATCAACGACCTGGCGAACGGCAACATTTGTGTGGCGATCGGTTGGTCGGGTGACATCCTGCAAGCGAAGGACCGTGCTGCTCAGGCGAAAAATGGCGTGAACCTGGCCTACAGCGTTCCGAAGCAGGGCGCACTGGCGTTCTTCGACATGATGGCGATTCCGAAAGATGCCAAGAATCTCGACGAAGCCTACCAGTGGCTGAACTACATCATGGATCCGAAAGTGATCGCCGACATCTCTAACAAGATGAACTATGCCAACGGCAACAAGGCGTCACTGCCGCTGATCAATGCCGATGTACGTAACAACCCAGGCATCTTCCCGCCAGCCGAGATTATGTCCAAGCTGTTCGTGTTGAAAGTCCAGGATCCGAAACTGGATCGTGTACGTACCCGTGCATGGACTAAAGTTAAAAGTGGTAAGTAATTCGTTCTGAACGGATTCACTTGTATTAGGACGACAACAGAGGCGCGGTGATGGCCTCTGTTGTGCCATTTTTAGCGGCTGATGTTAACAGTCGCTAAGCGTTGGAGATAAGTTAGTGAGCGACGCGATTCCCCGCCCCCATAACAAAACCGCAAAGGCATTAACGCCGCTGCTGGAAATCCGCAACCTGACCAAATCCTTTGACGGCCAGCACGCCGTGGATGATGTCAGCCTGACCATTTACAAAGGTGAGATTTTTGCTCTGCTCGGTCCTTCGGGCTGCGGCAAATCGACCCTGCTGCGTATGCTGGCAGGATTCGAGGTGCCGAGTAGCGGTCAGATTGTGCTGGATGGGCAGGATCTCTCCCATGTGCCGCCGTATCAGCGGCCGATCAACATGATGTTCCAGTCCTATGCGTTGTTCCCGCACATGACGGTGGAGCAAAATATCGCGTTTGGCCTCAAGCAGGACAAACTGCCGAAAGGCGAAATCGCCAGCCGCGTTGAAGAAATGCTGGCGCTGGTGCATATGCAGGAGTACGCCAAACGTAAACCGCATCAACTCTCTGGCGGTCAACGTCAGCGTGTGGCGCTGGCACGTAGTCTGGCTAAGCGTCCGAAGCTGCTGCTGCTGGATGAACCGATGGGGGCGCTGGATAAAAAACTGCGCGACCGTATGCAACTGGAAGTGGTGGATATTCTGGAGCGCGTCGGCGTGACCTGCGTCATGGTGACCCACGACCAGGAAGAAGCGATGACCATGGCGGGACGTATCGCCATTATGAACCGCGGTAAATTCGCCCAGATCGGTGAGCCAGAAGAGATTTACGAACACCCAACCAACCGCTTCAGCGCCGAATTTATCGGCTCGGTAAATGTGTTTGAAGGATTGCTGCGTGAGCGCCGTGAAGATGGTCTGGTGCTGGAAAGCCCGGGTCTGGTGCATCCGTTGAAAGTGGAGACGGATGTCTCCATCGTCGATAACGTTCCGGTGCATGTAGCGCTGCGCCCGGAAAAAGTGATGCTGTGCGACGAAGTGCCTGCCGATGGTTGTAACTTCGCGGTGGGGGAAGTGGTACACATCGCCTATCTTGGCGATTTGTCGATCTACCATGTGCGTTTGCAGAGCGGTCAGATGATTAGCGCCCAGTTGCAGAATGCCCATCGTTACCGCAAAGGCGCGCCCACCTGGGGCGATGAAGTGCGCCTGTGCTGGGATGCAGACAGCTGTGTGGTTTTGACGGTTTAAGGAGGCGGAATGAGCCAGATTTCTCAACCCGGTGCCAAGCAGGCTGAACAGCCGGGCACCCCGCTACAGCGCTGGGCCACGCGCATCAAAATGCAACATGGCCGTAAGCTGGTGATCGCACTGCCCTACCTGTGGCTGGTGCTGTTTTTCCTGCTGCCGTTCCTGATCGTGCTGAAAATCAGTTTTGCCGATATCGCGCGCGCGATCCCGCCTTATACCGATTTGGTCACCTGGGCTGATGATCAGCTCAATCTGGTGCTTAATCTCGGTAACTATCTGCAACTGACGGATGATCCGTTATACGCCGATGCCTATCTGCAATCGCTGAAAGTGGCGGCTATCTCCACCATTATCTGCCTGGTGATTGGTTATCCACTGGCGTGGGCGGTGGCGCACAGTAAGCCTTCCATGCGTACCATCCTGCTGTTGTTGGTAATCCTGCCGTCATGGACGTCGTTCCTGGTACGTGTGTATGCCTGGATGGGGCTGCTGAATAACAACGGTATCCTCAACCGTTTCCTGATGTGGCTGGGCGTTATCGATCATCCGCTGGTGATCCTCTACACCAACACCGCAGTGTATATCGGTATTGTTTACTGCTATCTGCCGTTTATGGTGCTGCCCATTTATACCGCGCTGACGCGTATTGATTATTCGCTGGTGGAAGCTTCACTGGATCTGGGTGCGCGTCCGTTGAAGACCTTTTTCAGCGTCATTGTGCCGCTGACCAAAGGCGGGATTATCGCCGGTTCGATGCTGGTGTTTATACCGGCGGTGGGTGAGTACGTCATCCCGGAATTGTTGGGCGGCCCGGACAGCATCATGATTGGACGTATCCTGTGGCAGGAGTTCTTCAACAACCGTGACTGGCCGGTGGCGTCAGCGCTGGCGGTGATCATTCTGTTGATTCTGATCCTGCCGATTGTCTGGTTCCACAAACATCAAAACCGTGAAATGGGAGAGAAGGGATGAATCAGTTACCGGCTATCCGCTCCCCCTGGCGTACCGCGATTCTGGTGCTCGGCTTTCTGTTCCTGTATGCACCGATGCTGCTGCTGGTGGCCTATTCGTTTAACAGTTCACAACTGGTAACGGTGTGGGAGAGCTTCTCGTTCCACTGGTACCATGTGTTGTTCCAGGACGATGCGATGATCGATGCGGTGCTGCTCAGCCTGAGCATCGCCGCGATGTCGGCCAGTATGGCGGTGGTGTTGGGCACTATCGCAGCGGTGATTATCGTGCGTTTTGGCCGTTTCAAAGGGCACAACGGCTTTGCGTTTATGCTTACCGCGCCGCTGGTAATGCCGGACGTGATCACCGGGTTGTCGCTGTTGCTGCTGTTTGTGGCGATGGGCAATACCCTCGGCTGGCCGAGCGATCGTGGCATGCTGACTATCTGGCTGGCACACGTCACCTTCTGTACCGCTTATGTGGCGGTGGTAATCAACTCGCGCCTGCGTGAGTTGGACCGTTCGATTGAAGAAGCGGCAATGGATCTCGGCGCAACCCCCCTTAAGGTGTTCTTCGTGATTACCGTACCCATGATCGCCCCGGCCATCATTACGGGCTGGCTGCTGGCGTTTACCCTGTCGCTCGATGATCTGGTGATTGCCAGCTTTGTGACCGGTCCGGGTGCGACCACCTTGCCGATGGCGATCTTTGCTACCGTGCGCCGTGGCGTGAACCCGGAGATCAACGCCCTGGCATCGCTGATTCTGTTCGTCGTCGGTCTGGTCGGTTTTATCGCCTGGCGCTTTATGGCGCACGAAGAAAAGCAACGTTTGCGCGATATTCAGAAAGCAAGACGTGGCTGAAATCCGTAACATTTGCCACTATAGGAGAGGCTGGAGCTGACGTAATGCTGCTCAGGTAGGATACATTTCGTAGCGGCGCGATTTATCGCGCGGGGTTTTACACCTGCGACAGCGCGATAAATCGCGCAGCTACTGATTCGTGCAAACCTGATCAGCATGATGGCGCAGCCAGCCTTTTGTTATGGAGCCTGGTCGATGTCGGAAACCCTGAAAAAAGTGCCTTTGTTCACACCAGCGCCGGTGTTGGTTGCCGGTATCGCCATTATTGCGACACGCTGCATCAGCGTGGTGATGCTGGCGAATGAACTGGGTTACGAAGAGTTAGTCAATTTTGTCCACCGTAGCGCTCAGGCCTGGGATTCCACCGTCATTTTTATTGCCAGCCAGCTGATCTTTTTGTTTGAGCTGCGCTGTGCCTTCACCCTGATGCGCGGCAGTAACCGAGGGCGCTGGGGCTATGTGGCGACCCAGATTATCGTGCTGGGATATATGCTGATGGCATCGATGGGCTGGATTTACCCGGAGATCTTCAGTATCGATGGCGAAACTAACGCGCAGATCATTCACCATACCCTGTCGCAGAAACTGCCGGATGTGATGGTTCTGCTGCTGTTGTTTGTCCCGGCCAGCAGCCGCGCTTTTTTCCTGCGTCGGTGATACAATCGCCCCCCGTTTTTTCTCCCGATTTAGAATACAGGCCCCACCATGCATTGCGCGCTTTATGATGCCGACATCTGCCGTTCCTGCCAGTGGCTGGAAAAACCTTACCCGCAGCAGATTTCTGAGAAACAGTCGCTGCTGGAGCAACTGCTGGCGCAGCAGGCGGTAGGGGAGTGGCGCGCGCCGGTCACTTCGGTTGAACAGGGGTTTCGTAATAAAGCCAAGATGGTGGTGAGCGGCAGTGTCGAGCGTCCGGTGTTTGGCATGATGTCGCGTGATGGCGAGCCGGTTGATCTGTGCGCCTGCCCACTCTATCCTGCCAGTTTTGCCCCGGTGTTTGCCGTACTCAAACCCTTTATCGCCCGCGCCGGTTTAACACCGTATAACGTGGCGCGCAAACGTGGTGAGTTGAAGTTCCTGTTGCTGACGGAGAGCACCCAGGGCGGCATGATGCTGCGTTTCGTGCTGCGCTCTGCCAGCAAACTGGAACAGTTACGCGCCGCGCTGCCGTGGCTGCAACAGCAGCTGCCACAGCTGACGGTGATCTCTGCCAATATTCAGCCGGTGCATATGGCGATCCTCGAAGGCGAAGAAGAGATTGCGCTGACGCCTGATCAGGCGCTGGCCGAGAAGTTTAATCACGTACCGCTGTTTATTCGCCCACAAAGTTTCTTCCAGACCAACCCGCGGGTGGCAGCCAGTTTGTATGCCACCGCACGCGACTGGGTGGCGCAGTTGGCGGTGAGCAGCATGTGGGATCTGTTTTGTGGCGTAGGCGGTTTTGGTCTGCACTGTGCCAGCGCAGAGATGCAGTTAACCGGGATTGAGATCAACGCGGAAGCTATCGCCTGTGCTCGCCAGTCAGCTCAGCAACTGGGGCTGGAGAAGGTCAGTTTTGCCGCGCTGGATTCCACCCAGTTCGCCACCTCGCGGGATCAGGTACCGGAGTTGGTGCTGGTCAATCCGCCACGCCGTGGCATTGGGGCTGAGTTATGCGCCTACCTCAGCCAGATGGCACCGGAATACATTCTCTATTCCAGCTGCAATCCGCATAGCATGGCGCAGGATATCGCGCGTCTGAGTGCCTATGACGTCAGCCGCGTGCAGTTGTTCGATATGTTTCCCCATACCGCCCATTTCGAAGTGCTGACGTTACTGACTAAACGCTGAAGGGGTGGGGCGACGCCGTGCTCATCCTGAACCGAGGACAGTGCAGAACCTGTCAGGCATCACACCGCGCCGACCCCATAGCTATTATTCGGGGAACCACTTCTGATTGAGTTGCTGATACGTACCGTTGGCTTTGATTGCCGCCAGCGCGCCATTCAGCTGATCGCGTAGTTCGGTATTACCTTTACGTACCGCAATGCCCAGCCCGGTGCCAAAATAACTGGCATCCGTCACATGCGCACCAACCGGGGCCAGATCAGCATTGGTTTTCAGCCACTGATTTACCACGGCAGTATCACCGAATACGCCATCCAGACGGCCATTTTTCAGGTCGAGAATGGCGTTCTGGTAACTGTCATACGCCACCGCGACCACTTCCGGATGCTGCTCCAGCAGGTACTTCTGATGGGTGGTGCCGTTTTCCATACCAATCCGTTTGCCCTTCAACTGGGCGAAATCACTGAACTGGCCTTTACGCGCAATGACGACAGCCGAGTTGGCATAATAGGGTTGGGTGAAATCCACCTGTTTGCTGCGATCGGCGGTGATATCCATACCGGAGATGATGGCGTCATAGCGGCGGAATTTCAGAGAGGGGATCAGGCTGTCAAATGCGTTGTTGGTGAAGGTACATTCGGCCTTCATTTGCTGGCATAACGCTTTTGCCAGATCGATATCAAAGCCAACGATTTGATTTTCACGGTCCAGAGATTCAAATGGAGGATAAGTCGCGGAAGAGGCGAAGCGGATTTTCTCCGCCGCAAAGGCATTCATTGCCAGAGTTGCCAGTGCAGCAGCAACGATCCATTTTTTCATTTTTGAGGCTCCTGTAGATCATTTACGCCCGGAGGCGAACGCGTTACAAGATGCCATCGAATGCATCATTATGCAAGAATGTTGTATAAATAATGAAAAAAGGCGGGAAAGCCCGCCTGGATATTAATTTCTACGCTCAAATGCCAGCGCGCGTCGTTCAATCAGGCGCATCATCAATGTCAGCAAACCATTGACGCACAGATACACCAAACCGGCGGCGGCGAACACCGTGACATCATAGGTGCGGCCATACAGCAATTGACCGTGGCCCATTACCTCCATCAGCGTGATGGTGTAGGCCAGAGAGGTACTTTTGAACACCAGCACCACTTCATTGGAGTAGGACGACAACGCACGTTTAAACGCATACGGCAGCAGAATTCGCAGCGTGTCTTTACGATTCATCCCGAGGGCAGCACAGGATTGCCACTGACCGGAAGGAATGGCACGTACCGCGCCGTAAAACAATTGCGTAGTGTAGGCTGCGCTGTTGAGCGACAGCGCCAGCAGGGCGCACAGCCACGGCTGCGACAGCAAATGCCACAGCCAGGGAATGTTCTGGATGCTGGGGAACTGGCCGGGGCCGTAGTATATCAGGAAGATCTGCACCAGCAGCGGCGTACCGGTGAACACCGTGATGTAGCCTTTGACGAGGGCATTCACCACCGGCACTTTCAGCGCCAGCACCACGGTGAACAGCAGCGACAACACCAACGCGGCGATCAGTGAAGCGACGGTCAACGTCAGGCTGGTATGCAGACCTTTCAGCAGTTCGGGTAAATATTGCAGCATATCAGGCTCCCCGCTCAAAACGCGTGGTGCGCGATTCAATACGGCGCAGCACCGCCTGACTGAACAGCGTGATAATCAGATAGATGGCCGCGGCCACCAGATACCAGGTAAAGGGCTCCTGCGTACGGGTAGCGATGCTTTTGGTCTGCAACATCAGATCGTTAACGCTAATCAGCGACACCAGCGCGGTATCCTTCAGCAGCACCAGCCACTGGTTACCCAGGCCGGGTAATGCGTGACGCCACATCTGCGGCATGATCAGGCGGAAGAAAATCGCTGACTTCTTCATCCCCAGCGCCTGACCGGATTCCCACTGACCCACTGGCACCGCTTTTAACGCGCCGCGCAGGGTTTGTGATGCGTAAGCCGAGTAAAGCATCGCCAGCGCAATTACGCCGCACAGGAATGGGCTGACATCGAAGTTCTCAATCTGTACCTGCACCGGAATGCTGAACAGGCCAAGGTTGATATGGAAGCCATCCGACAGTGACAGCAACAATTGCGAGGCACCGAAGTAGATAAACAGCACCACGAGGATTTCCGGCAGACCGCGAATCAGCGTCACTAAACCGGTGCCAACCCAGGCCAACGGCTGCCAGCGCACCGATTCCCAGCCAGCAAAAATCATCGCCAGCACAAGGCCGGCGATCAATGCACAAACGGCAAGGCCGACGGTCATACCGGCGGCGCTTGCGAGTGGAATCATTTCATTCATCAGAAATTACTGCTGAAACCATTTGTTGTAGATGGTTTTGTAAGTACCGTCGGCTTTGACTTTATCCAGCGCGGTGTTGAATTTTTCCTGCAACTCGGTGTTACCCATGCGCACCGCGATGCCAAGACCGGTGCCGAAGTAGGCTTTGTCGGTCACTTTGTCACCCAGCGCGGCCAGGTTCGGGTTTTGCTTCAGCCACTCGTTGACCACCGCAGTGTCACCGAAGACGGCATCGATGCGGCCATTTTTCAGGTCGAGGATGGCGTTCTGGTAGCTGTCATACGGCACCACGGTGATGTCGCTGTGCTTATCAGACAGGTATTTCTGATGGGTGGTGCCGTTCTGCACGCCGACACGCTTGCCTTTCAGCGCCGCGACATCCGCCACTTTGCCTTTCTGCGCGATAAACAGCGCCGAGTTGTCGTAGTAAGGTTTAGTGAACAGCACCTGCTTTTCACGCTCTGGCGTGATGTCCATACCAGCCATCACCGCGTCGAAACGGCGGAATTTCAGGCTCGGGATCAGGCTGTCAAAGGCCTGATTGGTGAAGGTACAGGTGGCATCAATCTCTTTACACAAGGCATTGGCCAAATCGACATCAAAGCCCTGAATTTTATTGTCAGAATCGACGAATTCAAACGGAGGATAAGAAGCCTCGGTCGCGAAACGCAGGGTCTGCGCAGCGGAAGCGCTCAGACTCAAACCAGCAAGCAGTGCAGCAAGTACGACTTTTTTCATTAGAGACATCCTGACTTAGTGCGAAAGATAGTGAGCAAACGCGTCGGTTTGCGGCTGTGTAAAGTGGCTGGCGTCGCCCTGTTCCACAATGTGGCCATTTTCCATGTACACCACACGGCTGGCGGTCTTACGTGCGACTTCCACTTCATGGGTGACGATCACCTGGGTAATCTTCGTCTGCGCCAGCTCATTGATAATGCTGACGATCTGCGCGGTGATTTCCGGGTCGAGTGCGGCGGTCGGTTCATCGAACAATAGCACCTGGGGTTCCATCATCAGCGCGCGTGCAATCGCCACGCGTTGTTGCTGACCACCGGAAAGGTGCAAGGGAAAACGCTCGGCATACGGGGTCAGTCGCAGACGATCCAGCAGTTTTTCGGCGCGCGCACGGGCCTGATCCTTGCTTAAACCCAGCACGCGGCAGGGCGCTTCGATCAGGTTTTGCAGCACCGTCAGATGCGGCCACAAGTTGTATTGTTGGAACACCATACCCACGTTCTGACGCAATTCACGAATCGCACTGTCAGACGGAGTCTTACTGAAGTCAAAATGATTGCCGGCGATCTGCAAACTGCCAGAACGCGGCTGCTCCAGCAGATTCAGCACGCGCAGGAGTGAACTTTTCCCCGCGCCGCTCGGACCGAGCAACACCAGCGTCTCGCCCTGTGGGCAGGCCAGGTTGATATCGAACAGCGCCTGGTGGGCACCGTAAAAACAGTTAATGCCGGTTAGTTGAATACTCATGCGCGATAAATGAATAGCAATTGATGCCGCGAATCTTAACGTCACCAGAATAGTTATGCAATTGAGGTGGGTTAAAATTTATTAAACAGCAGTTAAAGGTAAAAAGCGTAGCACAATATCTCGACATCGCGGTGTGGCAGACAAAATGCGCGATAAATCGCGCCGCTACAACCGATACATTTTGTAGCGGCGTGATTTATCACGCCAGACAGGTAATTAACGCTCCTCCAGCAACTGACTCAGCGAGCCACCACCCGGATGCGGCCAGTTGCCAACGTAACGCACATCATCCACTACCCAACAGCTGCCTTCGTGGATCATCAGTACTTCGTCCTGCCACTTCTTATCGCCCCGCGTCAGGTCAACACGCAGCGGGATATTGCGGGCATCCCGGTTGGGGATGGAGGAGGCGCTGGCTACCTCAGCAGAGGTGGGGCCTTGCGCCAGGCTGGAGAACAGGTCACCACTGCGCCAGTCGGCAGGTTTATTGCTCAACCCGTTTGACTGCACCAGCTTCTGATACAACCGGTCGCTCAGGTAGGGACGATATTTCGCCAGCAGCGCATTATCCGGCAGGCCCTGGGTTGGTTGGCTGACGCGTAAATCGTAGAATTGCTGCGCCACGCTATCCGGGCCGCCTTCGACACACGACGCCATACGTGGACCATTATCCTTTATCACGGGCTCAACGGTGGTACAGGCGCTGAGCAGCAACGCTGCGGGAACAACTAGCGCAAAAGCATTGTTTCTCATCTCGATTTCCTTATTGTTCACTGGCAAAGCGGCATAATTAGCATAAAGTATAGCGTTGGTTTCGGTGCCAGACGGGGGAGAGGATGTTGATGTGGCTGATGCGTGGTGGGTTGCTGCTGGCGATGCTGATCCTGAGCGGGTGTCAGTCGGCGATTGAAGCACGCCACGGCTATTGGGTCGATACCTCCCACCCGGCGCAAGGCGCGCGGCCACGCATTAAGGTGGTGGTGATCCACTACACCGCCGAAGATCTTCCTTCCTCGCTGGCGACCTTGACCGATCGTGAAGTCAGCGCGCATTACCTGATTCCGGCGCAACCCGAACAGCGCAGAGGAAAAGGGGTGATCTGGCAACTGGTGCCCGAAAGTCAATTGGCCTGGCACGCCGGACCGAGTTTCTGGCGCGGCGCGACGCGCATCAACGACACCTCGATTGGCATTGAACTGGTAAACAGCGGCTATCAACGCACGCTGGTCGGATTGCGTTGGCAGCCGTTCAGCCCGGCACAAATCGCGGCGCTGGAAGCCTTAGTCAAAGACATCACCAAGCGTTACGGTATTTCGCCGGAAAATGTGGTGGGGCACAGCGATATCGCGCCGCAGCGCAAACAGGATCCTGGTCCACTGTTTCCGTGGCAGCAACTGGCGCAGCAGGGGATTGGGGCGTGGCCCGATACGGCTACGGTGCAGCGTTACCTTGGCGATCAGGCCGCCGATGCGTTGGTTGATCAACAAGCATTATTGGATGTGTTACAGCGCTACGGTTATGACATCACGGCTGCCACCACGCCTGCGATGCAGCGTAAGGTGATTGCGGCATTTCAGATGCATTTCAGGCCGCGGGATTACCGTGGCCTGGCGGATGCAGAGACGCTGGCAATTGCCCGCGCGTTACTGGCGAAATATGGTGCTGCCTGAGGTTATGCCTGTTGCAGGAAGGCCTGCCAGTGAGCGACCAGCTGTGCCAGATCGTCACGGCTGACATCCAGATGGGTAACAATACGCGTTACCGGGCCGACGCTAATCAACACGTCACGCGCCTTCAGCCACGCTTTTAACCCTTCAACCTGCTGCGGTGGGACCTGTACAAATAACATATTGGTTTGCTGGCTTACCACCGTCACGCCCAGCGCTTGCAACTGCTCGCCCAGCCAGGCCGCGTTGTCATGGTCGTCCTGCAAACGCGCCACGTTATGTTGCAGCGCATACAGGCCTGCGGCCGCCAGAATTCCGGCCTGGCGCATCCCGCCGCCGGTCATTTTGCGCCAGCGGCGAGCCTGTTCAATATACGCAGCATCACCGCACAGCAGCGATCCCACCGGGGTGCCAAGCCCTTTGGACAGGCAGATGGTCAGGGTGTCGCAGTAACGGGCAATCTTTTCCAGCGTGGTGTTTTGCGCCACCACCGCGTTGAAGATACGCGCGCCGTCAATATGCAACGCCAGCTTATGTTCGCGAGTGAATTGCCAGGCTTGCTCCAGATACGCGAGTGGTAGCACTTTGCCGTGATGGGTGTTTTCCAGGCTCAGCAGACGGGTGCGGGCAAAGTGGATATCGTCCGGCTTAATAGCGGCAGCGACATCGACCAGCGGCAAGGTACCGTCTTCCGCCGCCAAAATCGGTTGAGGCTGAATGCTGCCCAGCACTGCCGCACCACCGGCTTCGTATTTGTAGTTATGCGCCTGCTGTCCAACGATATACTCTTCACCGCGCTGGCAGTGGCTCAATAGCGCCACGAGATTCGCTTGTGTACCGGTAGGAAAAAATAACGCGGCTTCTTTGCCGCTCAGACGTGCAGCTTCGGCTTCCAGTGCATTGACGGTAGGATCGTCACGATAAACATCATCGCCGGTTTCAGCCGCCATCATGGCGTCCAACATGGCGGAACTCGGGCGGGTTACGGTATCACTGCGTAAATCGATCACGTCGCTCTCCTGAAAGAAAAAGCGGGCTGAGCGCCCGCATACGATTTTTTGGTTTGCTGAAACCGTTTTACCTCAGCCAGTTGGTTTTCGCCAGCTCCACAACTTCATCGCCACGACCATTCAGAATCGCGCGTAGCATATACAAACTGAAGCCTTTGGCCTGTTCCAGTTTGATTTGTGGTGGGATAGCCAACTCTTCTTTGGCGGTAATCACATCCAGCAGCACCGGACCATCATGGGCGAATGCTTCCTCCAGCGCGCTGTCGAGCGCCGAGGCTTGCTCTACCCGAATACCTTTGATGCCACAGGCGGTGGCGATGGCCGCAAAGTCAGGATTTTCCAGTTCGGTGCCATCGGTGAGATAGCCTCCGGCTTTCATCTCCATCGCCACAAACCCCAGCACGCTATTGTTGAAGATCACCAGCTTTACCGGCAGCTTCAGTTGTGCCACGGAAATAAAATCGCCCATCAGCATGCTGAATCCGCCATCGCCACACAGCGCCACCACCTGACGGTCGCGGTTGAGCGCCTGTGCGCCTAATGCCTGGGGCATCGCGTTTGCCATCGAACCGTGATTAAACGAGCCGAGCAGCCGCCGTTTACCGTTCATTTTCAGATAGCGTGCAGCCCAAACCGTGGGGGTGCCGACATCGCAGGTAAAGATGGCATCATCAGCGGCAAAATGGCTGATTTGCTGCGCCAGATATTGAGGATGGATTGCCTGTTTATCATTGGCGGTTGCCAGCTCGTCCAGCCCTTTGCGGGCATCGGCATAGTGTTCCAATGCGTTGTCAAGGTGCTGACGATCGCTTTTGCTGGTGAGCTGTGGCTGCAATGCCAGCAGGGTGGCTTTGATATCGCCCACCAACGCCATATCCACATGGCTATGCGCGCCGAGACTGGCGGGATTGATATCAATCTGAATGATGTTGGCTTCTGCCGGGTAGAAGGGACGGTAGGGGAATTGCGTACCCAGCAGCACCAACGTGTCGGCGTTCATCATGGCGTGAAAACCGGAAGAAAAACCGATCAGACCGGTCATGCCAACATCATAAGGATTATCGTACTCGATATGTTCTTTGCCACGCATCGCGTGTACCACCGGTGCTTTCAGCGTTTCCGCCAGCTTCACCACTTCAGCATGCGCACCGGCGCAACCGCTGCCGCACAGCAGGGTAATATTTTTTGCGCCATTCAGCGTCAACGCCAGTCGGGCGATTTCACTGGCGGACGGCACCACCTGCGGCAATTGTGGCGGATACCAATCGGCGCGTGCGCCTTCTGGGGCTGCTTCCAGCGCCACATCACCGGGTAATACCACCACCGAAACGCCACGATTGAGGATGGCTTTACGCATCGCGATGCCCAGCACCTGCGGCAGCTGCTCCGGGTTGGACACCAGCTCGCAATAGTGGCTGCATTCGCGGAACAACTCCTGGGGGTGGGTTTCCTGAAAATAGCCACTGCCGATTTCACTGGAGGGGATGTGCGCGGCAATGGCCAGCACCGGGACATGATTGCGATGGCAATCAAACAGGCCATTGATCAGGTGAAGATTGCCTGGCCCGCAGGAACCGGCACACACCGCCAGTTGCCCACTGATTTGCGCTTCGGCACCGGCGGCAAAAGCAGCGACTTCCTCATGTCGGGTGGGCATCCACTGGATGGTGCCCATGCGGTTGAGGCTGTCATTTAGCCCATTCAATGAATCGCCAGTTACGCCCCAGATGCGTTTCACACCTGCGTTTTCTAAGGTTTTCGCCAGCAGCGCTGCAACAGTTTGCTTCATCAAACACTCCTTTCCGGGAAAATGAGGTCAGTCTGAAGCGTAGACGATGGGATAACCGCGCAGCCGTGAAAAAATGCGCTGCGCGTAATCGGGTCAGGCCGAGAACAGGGCGATCAGAATCGGCGCCAGCAGACTCATGATAAAGCCGTGCACAATGGCCGCCGGGACAATCTCCATCCCTCCTGCGCGCTGCAAGATGGGGAGGGTGAAATCCATTGAGGTGGCACCGCTCAACCCCAACGCCGTGCAGCGATGGCGTGTGACCAGCAGGGGGATCAGCATGATGGCGAATAATTCGCGTAGCAGGTCATTGAAGAACGCTGCACTGCCCATCACCGGGCCGAAGGCTTCGGTCATCAGAATGCCGGAGAGGGAGTACCAGCCAAATCCGCTCGCCAGTGCCAACCCGGTTTTTAGCGGCAAACCCAGTAACGTAGCAGCCAGAGCACCGCCACACAGGGCGCTGACCAGCGATACCCCCGCCACCAACAGGCCACGGCGATTCAACATAATCTGCCGTAATGTCATGCCGCTGCCGCGCAACTGAATGCCGACCAGGAAAAGCATCAGGATCAACGCGTATTCGCTGGCGGTGGCGGCGTGACGCAGGGGGGATGCGTGGGTCAATCCCAGCAGAAATCCCGCGGCAACAGTGGCACACAATTTCACCGATTCCAGCGCCATATGCCAGCGTGAGGGCAATGTTTGCGGGCGATGGTTATGCTGCCACGGATAACGTTTTTCCAGTAACCACAGCGCGCCCAGCGAGCAGGCAAGGATACACAGCATGCTGATGAGCGCGGTATGGAAGATCGTCAGCAGATTGCTACCAAGATTGTCGAGAAACGCCAGGCTGATGCCCATAAAAAACAGAATCAGGTAAACAATGTGTCCCAACGAGCGGTTGGCGATTTTCAGCAGACGCGGGCTTTGCTCTGGCAACAACCAGCCGAGGATCAGTGGCAGCAGGATAATGATCAATCCGGTATACATCATGTGATTCGTCCCTGAAAAAATGAGGCGTCACGCTAACGAAAAATATCTGAAGTGTAAACCTTTTCCCGGCGAGACGGCTTGACCAACGCCACAAGGCAGACCATGCTCAGGCAAAGAACAGGATGGATGCTGCGATGATTCTGGAACATATCGATATATATGGTTTTCGCGGGATAAACCGACTCTCATTGTCGTTGACTGCGACCAATCTGTTGATTGGCGAAAATGCCTGGGGGAAATCGAGTCTGCTGGATGCGTTGACGCTGTTGCTGGCTCCCGCTACCGAATCCTATCTCTTCACCGAAAACGACTTCCACTTCCCGCCAGGCGATCTTGAGGCGCGCACTCACCAGTTACAGCTGGTATTCCGTTTTCGCGGCGAAAGCCACGATGAAGAGCCGGTACTGGAGCCGTTCTGGCAACGTGATGGTGACGAACGTTACCTGTGCTTCAGCGCACGCGGTAAGCGGCATGAGCATCAGGTGAAGACCACCCATCGCTTTATTGATGCGCGCGGCGATGTATTACCGCTGGACGGGACGGCGCAGGCGCTGGTCCACCTAAGAACCTTTTACCCGGTGTTGCGCGTGCGCGATGCCCGCTTTAGCCGTCGGGCGCGTCAGGTGGAGACTGATCCGGTGCAACGTGCCAGTACCCTGAGCGAGTTGGCGCTGGAAGTTGATAAACTGACGCGTGACCTGGTTTCGCGACCACAAATGCTGAGCGATGAACTGCTGCGCCAGGGGCTGCATACGATGCAGCAATTGCTGGAACATTACTTTTTGGTCCAGCATCCGGGGGGCAACATGGCCAGGGTATCGCCGGAAGCCCGAAACGGTGGAGAGGGTTGGCGTTCTCTGGATAAGCTCAATCATCTGATTGCGGGTACTGAATCGCGCAGCCGCCAGGTCATTCTGTTACGCATGTTTTCGCTGTTGATTCAGGCGCACGGCAACGCTGCGCTACCGGTCGGCGCTCGCCCCATGTTACTGGTTGAGGACCCGGAAACCCGCCTCCATCCCATTATGCTGGCGGTGGCGTGGAACCTGCTGGATCTGATGCCAGTGCAAAAAATCGCCACCACTAATTCAGGTGAATTATTGTCTCAGGTACCGCTGGAGAGTGTTTGTCGTCTGGTACGTGAACCGACACGGGTTGCGGCCTGGCGCATCGGCCCTGAGGGGCTGAGTGCGGAGGAGAGCCGTCGGATTGGTTTCCATATTCGCGTTAATCGTCCATCGGCCCTGTTTGCGCGCTGCTGGCTGCTGGTGGAGGGGGAGACGGAGGTGTGGATTATTAATGAACTGGCACGCCAGAGCGGTTATCACTTTGCCGCGGAAGGGGTGAAGGTGATTGAGTTTGCCCAGTCCGGCCTGAAACCATTGCTGAAATTTGCCCGCCGTATGGGGATAGCCTGGCATGTGTTGACCGATGGCGATGATGCCGGGAAGAAATATGCGGCGACCACGCGCAGCCAGTTACAAGCGCATGAACATGATGTCGATCACCTGACGATGCTACCGGCGCTGGATATCGAGAACTTCTTTTATAAGCATGGGTTTAGTGACATTTATCATCAAACAGCGCACCTGCCGTTAAACGTACCGATGAACGCCCGGCGTATTATCACTAAAGCGATTCATCATAGTTCTAAGCCGGAGCTGGCGATTGCTGTCGCGATGGCTGCTGCCGAACGTGGACCGGCGTCGATTCCGTCCCTGCTGGATACCTTGTTTTCACGGGTAATTTGGTTGGCACATGGCAAGGCCGATTGATTTCACGGCGAAATCTTGTCGGAAGAGGACGTAAAATTCTCAAAAGAAAAATGCCAGCATCACTGGCTGGCATTTTTTTTCGGGAGTGGTCAGAATGGATGAAGTGGCGCAGGTTTATACCGGCACCGATGTCTCCACCGGCACAATCAGGCTGGCGTGATTGCCTTTTGGCCCTTCATGGACATCAAACTGAACCTGCTGGCCGGCTTTCAGCGTTCTGTATCCCTCCATCTGGATCGTGGAGTAGTGTGCGAAGATATCGTCGCCGCCGCCAATCGGACAGATAAAGCCGAAGCCTTTGGCGTTGTTGAACCATTTAACAGTACCCGTCTCCATGCTTTTACTTCCCTCGCAAGACATTTTGATAAGTAGGTGAGGTCATTGAAGCTGTGAGTCGAGCTTGTTCAAAACTCACTCAGCTTGTGTAAGTAGAATGTAGAGAAACGGTCCTTATCGTCAAGCAAACGACCCGGGCGCGCAGGGGGAAATTCATCAAAATTTGAGGCAGTTAACGCTATTGCAAATTTTGTGATACAGGTCGCGCATGTGCTTTCAGGGCCATTTTTTAGTAATGGGAAAATGGCTTGACAGACATGTTAAACTTTAGGTGTGAGCGCAGAAATGCGCACAACCGTAACGCAGAATTTCGACGGAACATTATGGCAAACACAAACGACTGGCTTAATTTTGAACATCTGGCCGAAGACAAAGTACGCGAAGGGTTAAAGCCGCCTTCAATGTATAAAGTCATTCTGAATAATGACGATTATACACCTATGGAATTTGTTATTGACGTTCTGCAAAAGTTCTTTTCTTATGATGTTGAACGTGCAACGCAGCTGATGTTGAAAGTTCACTACCAGGGAAAGGCGATCTGTGGTGTATTTACTGCGGAAGTGGCGGAAACCAAAGTTGCCCAGGTGAACAATTACGCACGAGATAATGAACATCCGTTGCTGTGTACGCTGGAAAAAGCCTGAAACCGTCTCCATATAGGGGAAAGGTCGTCAGAGCGATAATTGGGGGAGGTGCCTAATGCTCAATCAAGAACTGGAACTCAGTTTAAACATGGCTTTCGCCAGAGCGCGTGAGCACCGTCATGAGTTTATGACCGTCGAGCATCTGTTGCTGGCTCTGCTCAGCAACCCGTCGGCCAGAGAGGCACTGGAAGCCTGTACGGTGGATATCGTGGCTCTGCGACAGGAACTCGAAGCCTTCATCGAACAAACCACACCGGTGTTGCCTGCCAGTGAAGAAGAGCGCGATACGCAACCGACGCTCAGCTTCCAGCGCGTGCTGCAACGTGCGGTTTTCCATGTCCAGTCATCCGGGCGCAGCGAAGTATCGGGTGCCAATGTGCTGGTCGCCATTTTCAGCGAGCAGGAGTCGCAAGCGGCTTATCTGCTGCGTAAACACGAAGTGAGCCGCCTCGATGTGGTGAACTTTATCTCCCACGGTACGCGTAAAGACGAGCCTGGCCAGGCACAGAATGCGGAAAATCCGGTTAACGAAGAGCAAGCAGGCGGGGAGGAACGTATGGAAAACTTCACCACCAATCTTAATCAGCTTGCTCGAGTCGGTGGGATAGACCCGCTGATCGGCCGCGAGAAAGAGCTGGAACGGGCTATTCAGGTATTATGCCGTCGCCGTAAAAACAACCCGCTGCTGGTGGGGGAATCCGGTGTCGGTAAAACCGCGATTGCGGAAGGCCTTGCCTGGCGGATTGTGCAGGGCGATGTGCCGGAAGTGATGAAAGATTGCACCATCTATTCACTGGACATCGGTTCACTGCTGGCGGGCACCAAGTATCGTGGTGACTTTGAAAAACGTTTCAAAGCACTGCTGAAGCAGCTGGAGCAGGACAACAGCAGCATTCTGTTCATCGATGAAATCCACACCATCATTGGTGCGGGAGCGGCATCGGGTGGTCAGGTGGATGCAGCGAACTTGATCAAGCCGTTGCTTTCCAGCGGTAAAATCCGCGTGATGGGTTCAACCACCTATCAGGAATTCAGTAACATTTTTGAGAAAGATCGGGCGTTGGCGCGTCGTTTCCAGAAAATCGACATCACTGAACCGTCGGTTGAAGAAACGGTGCAAATCCTTAACGGTCTGAAACCGAAATACGAAGCGCACCACGATGTTCGCTATACCGCCAAAGCGGTCCGTGCGGCGGTGGAGCTGGCGGTGAAATACATCAACGATCGTCATCTGCCTGATAAGGCAATCGACGTGATCGATGAAGCGGGTGCGCGTGCGCGCCTGGTGCCTGCCAGTAAACGTAAAAAAACGGTCAATGTCTCGGATATTGAGACGGTGGTTGCGCGTATTGCGCGTATTCCGGAACAAAGCGTCTCGGCAACCGATCGCGATACGCTGAAAAACCTCGGCGATCGTCTGAAAATGCTGGTATTTGGTCAGGATAATGCCATCGAGGCACTGACTGAAGCCATCAAGATGAGCCGTGCGGGTCTTGGCCAGGAACGTAAACCGGTAGGTTCCTTCCTGTTTGCCGGTCCGACCGGGGTAGGTAAAACCGAGGTGACGGTGCAGCTGGCGAAAGCGCTGGGCATTGAGCTGCTGCGTTTCGATATGTCGGAATATATGGAGCGTCATACTGTCAGCCGTCTGATTGGTGCGCCTCCGGGCTATGTCGGTTTTGACCAGGGTGGCTTGCTCACCGATGCGGTGATCAAACATCCACACGCCGTGGTGTTGCTGGATGAAATCGAGAAAGCACATCCGGATGTGTTCAACCTGTTGTTGCAGGTGATGGATAACGGCATGTTGACGGATAACAACGGTCGCAAAGCCGATTTCCGTAACGTGGTGCTGGTGATGACCACCAACGCCGGGGTCCGTGAAACCGAGCGTAAATCGATTGGTCTGATTCAGCAGGACAACAGCACTGACGCGATGGAAGAGATCAAAAAGATCTTTACGCCGGAGTTCCGTAACCGTCTCGACAACATTATCTGGTTCCGTCACCTGTCGACTGAGGTGATTCATCAGGTGGTGGATAAATTTATTGTTGAGCTTCAGGCTCAGCTGGATGCGAAAGGCGTGTCGCTGGAAGTTAGCGATGATGCGCGTGACTGGCTGGCTGAAAAAGGTTACGACAAAGCAATGGGTGCACGTCCAATGGCGCGTACCGTGCAGGAAAACCTGAAAAAACCGCTCGCCAACGAACTGTTGTTCGGTTCACTGGTAGATGGTGGCTCAGTCTCCGTCGCGCTGGATAAAGAGAAAAACCAGCTGACGTATCACTTCCTGAGTGCGGAAAAACGTAAAACCGAAGGTACCGTGCATTAATTAAAAGCCTTGCAGGTCAAAAGCCCCTCTGGTGCATTGCATCAGGGGGGCTTTTTTATATGCCTGCATCGCGCCGCTACGGATTGCGCATGAAAAAGGCCGGATACGAATCCGGCCTTTTTTCGCGTTCAGAAAACGCGTGACGTGAACAACAAATCAGCGACTACGGAAGACAATGCGGCCTTTGCTCAGGTCGTACGGGGTCAACTCGACAGTCACTTTGTCGCCCGTCAGGATGCGGATGTAGTTTTTGCGCATTTTACCGGAGATATGAGCGGTAACCACGTGCCCGTTTTCAAGCTCTACGCGGAACATGGTGTTAGGTAACGTATCCAGTACGGTACCTTGCATTTCAATATTGTCTTCTTTGGCCATCGAATCCTCTGGGTGAACTACCAAACTGTTGAACCGGCAAGATAATGCCGAATTCCATGATTTATGTAAAGAAACGTTGGTGATTTTGCCAACACTTCGCCGTGCGTCGCGCCAATTGCGCGTGCATTACGGATAAATTCGGGTGTTTTTGACGTCTGCGGGGGATTAGCGGGCTAAGAATCTGTAGCAATTGGCCTCTGATGCGCAACTGAAACAGCTTCGGGAAAACAGTCACTTTCCCAGCCTGGCAATTCCGGCTCGCCACAGCGAAGCGCGGACGACATACCAAACTCGACTATTATATCACTTTCACTGCGTATTGTGTGCAAAACATCTGCGCCAGCGCTCAAAAAAGGGTTTGTGTTTGCCAGCAACCCGCTAAAACAGGCTGCCATGCCAGGGTTTGTACATACTGCAAATAATCCACGCGCGGAATCTCTACGGCGCCCAGCGAGGCGGTATGGGGATTCAGTACCTGGCAATCAATCAGTCGGCCATGATGTTGCAGAAAATGCTGACTGAAAACCCACAACGCGGTTTTGGAGGCATTTTCCTGGCGGCTGAACATCGACTCGCCACAAAAAATCTGTCCCAGTGCCAGCCCGTACAACCCCCCGACCAGACGTTGTTCATGCCACACTTCAACCGAATGCGCATGGCCCAGTTCATACAACCGTAGCCAGGCGCGTTTGACCTCGAAGGTGATCCAGGTGCCTTCCTGACGATTACTGGCGCAGCCTTCCAGTACCTGCGCGAACGCCTGGTTCATGGTGACACGATAGGGGGATTGACGGTGAAAACGCGCCATACTGCGGCTGAGGTGGAATGATTCCGGTAACATCACCGCGCGCGGATCGGGCGACCACCAGAGAATCGGGTCGCCGGGCGAAAACCACGGAAAAATACCACGCTGGTACGCATTCATCAGACGAGCAGGGGAGAGATCACCCCCCATCGCCAGCAAGCCATTTGGCTCGCGTAGCGCCATTTCCGGAGGCGGGAAATGCAGCGAATCGCGTGACAGTTGAACCAATCTCATTGCGTTAATCACCCTTACGGCAGTTCGCTAAGACTATAGCGCAAACCGTTGATGGAAACGCCAGTAGCGTCCTGCTTTTGAGATTAATTCGTCATGGGTACCCGATTCAATGATTTGTCCCTGGTCCATCACGCAAATACGATCCATGTGGGTCAGGCCGCTAAGACGATGCGTCACCATAATCAGGGTTTTGCCGTGGCTGACCTGCTGCAATAGCGTCAGAATTTGTTGCTCAGTGGTAGCATCCAGACCTTCGGTTGGTTCATCCAGCAACCATAAATCGCCACCATGCAGCACCGCGCGCGCAATCGCCAGACGACGCAGTTCGCCACCGGAAAGAGGGCGACCACCTTCTCCCATCCAGGCATTCAGACCTTCGCTGTGATCCGCCAGATGGCCGAGGCCGACCTGATGCAGGGCTTCGATGAGTTGTTCATCGCTTGCCGTCGGTGCTGCCAACAACAAATTGTCGCGCAGGGTCTGGCTAAACAGATGCACCCGTTGTGTCACCACGCTAATGCGCTGACGCAACGAGGCTTCATCCCAGTTCGCGAGAGGCTGGCCGTTCAGCGTGATGCTGCCCTGTTGCGCTTCCCAACCACGGGTAATCAATGCCAGCAGGCTGGATTTGCCACAACCGGTTGGCCCAAGCAGCGCCAGATGTTCGCCTGGCTGCAAATGCAGGGAAAAATGATTCAAAACCGCTTCAGGGCGTTGTGGATAGCTGAACTGAATATTATCCAGCGCCAGGCTGATGCCGGGTGTGGAGTGGATTTTGGCGCTCGGGAAACGAATAGCCGGAGGCTGATCGATAATCTCCTGTACCCGCTGTGCCGCGCTGGTGACCTGCGCCAGAGGCAGGAACGCACCTGCGACCGGTGCCAGTGCTTCAAAGGCCGCCAATCCGCAGAAGATGAACAACGCAATCAACGCGCCAGGTGCGCTATCGTTACCGACGCCTGCCGCAGAGATCCACAGCAACAGCGTGACCGTCACACCGGTGATAAGTAGCAACAAACTTTGCGCCAGCGCCTGTAAACGGTGTTGTTTACGTTGTGCCTGCTGCCAGTCGGTTTCTTCCTGATCCAGTTGCGCGCGCCAGCGTGCGGCCGTGCCATAAATTTGCAACTCGGCTAAACCAGTAAGCCACAGCGTCAGCTGTAACCGCCAGTTGGCCTGATGGCGTGCAATACGCTGACCTGCCGCTGCGCCAACGCGCCAAAACAGCGGTGGCATCAGCAACAAGGTTGCTAACATGATGCCGCCCAGCAGCAGTGCCAGTGGCACATCCAGCCAGGATAATCCCAGCGTCACGGCGAGAATCACCGCCGTCGCGCCAATCAGCGGGGAGATCACACGCAGATAAAGATGGTCAAGCGTATCGACATCGCTGACAAAGCGGTTCAGCAAATCACCCTGACGGAACTGCGCCAGTTGTTGCGGTGCCAGCGCAATTAATTTGCTGAAAGTAAAGACACGCAAATGCTGCAATACGCGGAAGGTCGCGTCGTGGCTGACCAGACGCTCAAAATAGCGGGCGGCAGTACGAATAATGGCTGCACCACGCACGCCAGCGGCGGGCAACATGTAGTTGAAGCTGTACAAACCAGCCACGCCTGCTACCGAAGAGGCGGCGAGGAACCAGCCGGAGAGCGTCAACAGGCCGATGCTGGCTAACAGCGTGGCGATGGCCAGCACGATCCCCAGACCAAGACGCCACGGATGGCGTCGCCACAGACGTAAAAAAGGCATCAGGCTATGCATCAGGCAATCTCCCTCTGGCGATGTTGCACCATCTCACGCAACGGACCTTCCTGCTGATGCAACTGCTGCCAGTCACCCTGTTGCACCAGTTGGCCGTTTTGCATCACCCAGATCTCATCCCAACTGGCAAGATCGCTGAGTTGGTGCGTAATCATCAGGGTGGTTTGCCGCGTAGCGGCCTGTTTCAGGGCGCTCATCACGCGCTGCTCGCTTTGGCTATCCAGGCCAGAACCGGGTTCATCGAGCAGCAGCAGTTGTGCCGGTTTCAGCAGGGCGCGCGCAACGGCAATGCGCTGTGCCTGGCCGACGGATAAGCCGGTTGCGCCATCGCCGAGCGTTGTATCCAGCCCCTGAGGTAAACGCGGCAGAAATTCAGTGACCCCGGCTTGATTGAGGGCGTTTTCCAGTTCAGCCTCACTCACGGTGCGTCCCATCAGCACATTGTCGCGCAAGGTGGCAGCCGGAAGGTGCGGGTTTTGGCCGACCCAGGCGAGATGGTGTTGCCAGTCTGAACGTGGCATATCACGCAACTCGCGACCATTAATTTTCAGGGATCCCTGATAGGGGAGAAAGCCGAGCAGGACATTCATCAGCGCGGTTTTACCGGCACCGCTTTGCCCTACCAGCGCGACCCGTTTACCTGCGCTCAGGTTAAAGCTCAACGGCTGGGACAGTGACTCCCCTTTGGCCGTCATAACTACCAGATCCTGGGCTGTTAGTTGTAGCGGGGCGGAGAAGGTGAACGGCTCGCCTGATTCGTCAGATTGCACTTCCGGGCTTTCTTGCAGGAAACGATCCAGTGCATCGGCACCGCCCACCGCCTGGGCTTTAGCATGATAAAAAGTGCCTAAATCGCGTAGCGGCTGGAAGAATTCGGGCGCGAGGATTAAGGCCAGGAAACCGGCAAACAGCGTGACGCCGCCGTGGTAATGACCAAAATTCAGCTCGCCAAGATAGGAAAAGCCGAAGTACACCGCGACCACGGCAATCGCCAGGGAGGCAAAAAACTCCAGCACCGCCGAAGAGAGGAAGGCCAGACGCAGAACTTCCATGGTGCGCTGACGAAAATCGGTGGTGCTGCGGGTGATGGCCTGTTGTTCTGCACTGGCGCGATCAAACAGGCGCAATGTTTCACGGCCACGCAGACGATCGTAGAAATCACCGCTCAGACGCGCCAGCGCAAGGAAATTGCGGCGGTTGGCATCGGCCGCGCCCATACCGACCATTGCCATAAACAGCGGAATCAAGGGTGCTGTAACCAGTAAAATCAGGCCAGCCGCCCAGTTAATCGGGAAAATCGCCACCAGAATGGCGCAGGGAATAAACACCGCCAGCGACATCTGTGGCAGATAGCGCGCGTAATATTCCTGCATCTCCTCAATTTGCTCCAGCAGCAGGGTGGCCCAGCTACCGGCGGGCTTGCCCTGAATCCATGCCGGACCCAACGTATTCAGACGGTCCAGAACCTGCTGACGCAAGGCGCGGCGAATCGCCATTCCGGCGCGCTGGCCTGCCATTTCGCGGCCATAATTCAGCGCGGCACGCAGCACAAAACACAGTAGCAACAGGGCAAACTGGCTCAACAGTTCCGTGCGAGGTTGATGGGCGATGATCAGGGCTTGAAGTAGCGTGGCGAGCAGCCAGGCTTGGGCGATAATCACCAGGGCGCTGGCAAATCCCAATAGAGAAACCAGACGCAAACTACGCGCACCGTGATGACGTTGCTGGCGGAGCCAGCGGAGAAGTTCCTGTTGCCGCGATTTGTTCATACGAAGCCGTTCAATTACTCAGAAGAGAAGTCGTTGCGAAGCAAAAACCCCAACAACGTCAGGCGCATGAACTGTAGCACGCAGGTAATAAAAAAGGCGACCAAAACAGGTCGCCTTCAGCAAATATGATCAGGTTATTAACAAGTTACTTATCGTTTTTAACCAAACCATCCAGGTAACGCTCTGCATCCAGCGCCGCCATACAGCCGGTGCCTGCTGAGGTGATTGCCTGGCGATAGATATGGTCCATCACATCGCCCGCGGCAAACACGCCAGGGATGCTGGTCTGGGTCGCATTGCCATGCAGACCAGACTGAACTTTGATGTAACCATTCTCCAGGGCTAACTGGCCTTCAAAAATGGCGGTGTTGGGGCTGTGGCCGATAGCGACAAACAGGCCGGCCACTTCCAGCGATTCAGCAGCGTCACCTTTGGTCGACAACAGTTTCAGACCGGTTACGCCCATCTGATCTCCCACGACTTCGTCCAGCGTACGGTCGGTATGCAACACGATATTGCCGTTGCGTACCTTTTCCATCAGGCGGTCGATAAGGATTTTTTCGGCACGGAAGCTGTCACGACGGTGAATCAGATGCACCTCAGCAGCGATATTCGCCAGGTACAGCGCTTCCTCCACGGCGGTGTTGCCGCCACCGATGACCGCGACTTTCTGATTGCGATAGAAAAAACCGTCGCAGGTTGCACAGGCCGATACGCCTTTACCTTTAAACGCTTCTTCTGACGGCAAGCCGAGATAACGGGCGGAAGCACCGGTCGCGATGATCAGCGCATCGGCGGTGTACTCGCCGCTGTCACCGGTCAGGCGGAAAGGACGGTTCTGCAAATCGACCGTGTGAATATGGTCGAAAATGATTTCGGTATTAAACTTTTCGGCATGTTCGTGCATGCGTTCCATCAGCGATGGACCTGTCAGATCGTGCGGGTCGCCTGGCCAGTTCTCCACTTCAGTGGTGGTGGTGAGCTGACCGCCTTTTTCCAGACCGGTAATCAATACCGGATTCAGGTTGGCGCGCGCGGCATAGACTGCAGCGGTGTAACCGGCAGGGCCGGAGCCCAGAATGAGCAGCTTACTGTGTTTGGCCGTACTCATGTGTTCCTCAGTTTTTTGTCTGACAACATAGCTAGCGATTGTAGGGAAATTGCCGCCGCAAAAAAAGTCTTCAGCAATTTTGTTAACAATCGCTGCGAGCGGCGTAGACGATGAGAAGGAATTCTGCACGCGGATTGCGCCAAAAGGGGGCAATGCTCGGTAATTAGTGGTGCAGCTGTATAAAAAATCTCATTAGAAAACAGGAACCCAGCACTCTGTCTGGCATCTTGTACTGAATTTGGATGTTTTACTTTGACAATCGCCTGCGCATTTGCGAAAACATTGTCAGAAGCAAAGAAGATTTAGCGATACAAAACAGAATTTCATACCTGTTTTGGTTTGTTTCGCCAGATTTAAACAGTCTGACATTGGTAATGACGCATGATGTGGACAGACAACATGCGTCATACGGATGGTCGCATTACTGCACAGGCTTATCGTCTTCACTTCGAGTAAGGCCCTGAGCAATGAATGTTTTCAGGGTGTGGCAGGTTAAGGGAAGGAATTAAGAGAGACAATAATAATGGTAGACAATAAGAAGCGCCCCGGAAAAGATCTGGATCGTATCGACAGAAACATTCTGAATGAATTGCAGAAAGACGGTCGTATTTCCAATGTCGAGCTTTCGAAACGTGTTGGATTATCGCCGACGCCGTGTCTTGAGCGTGTTCGTCGCCTGGAACGTCAGGGTTTCATTCTTGGCTATACCGCACAGCTCAACCCGCACTATCTCGATGCTTCGCTGCTGGTATTTGTTGAGATTACTCTGAATCGTGGCGCGCCAGATGTGTTTGAGCAATTTAACGCCGCCGTGCAAAAACTTGAGGAAACTCAAGAGTGTCACCTCGTTTCCGGTGACTTTGACTATCTGCTGAAAACCCGTGTGCCGGATATGTCAGCATATCGCAAGCTGTTGGGTGAGACCTTGCTGCGCCTGCCGGGCGTAAACGACACCCGCACCTATGTGGTAATGGAAGAGGTCAAACAGAGCAATCGCCTGGTGATCAAAACCCGTTAACGCAGGGCAGGTGCAAAGCGTGCAGGATTTCGGTACACTCCTGTGAATTCATACAGGACCAGCGTCGGGCCAGCCCGACGTTGTTGCCTTCTTAATTTACAGGCACCTGGAGAGTTCTCTTGAGCCAGGAATATACAGAAGACAAAGACGTTTCATTACAACCGCTGAGCAGCGGACGTCGGCTGCTTGAAGCGTTGCTTATCCTTGTGGCCCTGTTTGCCATCTATCTGATGGTTTCTTTGGTCAGTTTTAACCCTTCCGATCCCAGTTGGTCGCAAACGGCATGGCACGAGCCTATCCACAATCTGGGTGGCAGCGTCGGTGCATGGCTAGCCGACACCTTGCTGTTTATCTTCGGCGTGATGGCCTATGCCATTCCTCCGGTCATTATTGGCTTGTGCTGGATTACTTTCCGTCAGCGCGATCGTCACGACTACATCGATTACTTTGCGGTGGGGCTGCGTCTGATTGGCGTGCTGGCGCTGGTGGTAACCACCTGTGGTCTGGCGGCGCTTAACGCTGACGACATCTGGTATTTCGCCTCCGGCGGTGTGATCGGCAGCCTGATCAGCAACGCGATGGCACCCTGGTTCAGCTCCGCAGGTGGCACTTTAACGCTGCTGTGCGTCTGGGCAGCAGGGATTACCCTCTACACCGGTTGGTCATGGTTAACGATTGCCGAAAGAATCGGCGGTGTCGTGATGGGGGTGCTGACATTTGCCAGCAATCGCTCCCGCCAGGATGAACCCTGGCAGGAAGAAGATGAATACGAGGACGAGCAGGAGCCGGCCGATGAAGCTGTACCCGCGTTGCGTGCGGCTGCATCTGATGACGATGATGTGCTGCTGGCAAAACCTCGTAAGGTGAATGAGGCACCGCTTGATGCTGCCGGGGATGATCCCCTGTTGGCGAAAGCCAGTGCCGCTACGGCAGCAGCGGTTGCGGTGAGCAGCGAAGCGGCTCGCCAGGAACCCGTAGTACCACCGACAACGTCGCCAGCGGTTGTGCCCGCTGCGCCGCAGCCGGTGGTGCAATCGGTCCAGCCTGTGGCCACGGTTCCTCCTGCTCCGACAACACCGGTGGTGGCTGAAACTCCCGCCGCGCCGCCGTTGTACCGTTTTGAAGTGCCGGCGGAAACCTCGCCGTTCTCACCGGTCGACGAGGACGATGGCCCGAGGATGGGGAACTGGCAGGATGCTGCGCAGGCACCCTCCGCGCTCAATACCACCGCCAGTGTGGCGCTGGCCGCCGGAGCGGCAAAAGTTGCTGCTTCCAGTGCGCCTTATACGCCTGCTTTCGATGTGGTGCCGGAGCGTGATTACAACCCGCAGGTTAAACAGGGTATTGGCCCGGAGCTGCCTCGTCCGAACCCGGTGAAATTACCCACTCGCCGTGAGCTGGCTTCTTATGGCATCAAGCTTCCGTCACAGCGGATGGCTGAAGAGAAAGCTAAAGAGTCAGAACAGCAGGCTAGCGCCGCGCTGGATCCTGTTGCGGCAGAAGATGCTGCGGCGTTACAGGAAGCGCAATTGCGTGACGCTTTTCAGTCTCAACAGCAGCAGCGTTATGGCGAAAGTTGGCACACGGATGCGGAAGACGAAGATGCGTTGCAGCAGGCACAACTGGCGCGTCAGTTTGCTGAACAGCAGCAACAGCGTTACCGTGCAGAAAAAGAAGCTGAAGCGGATGAAGGGCCGGTATTTAATCTCGACACATCGTCAGCCTTTGATTTCTCACCGATGAAAGATCTGGTGGATGACAGCCCGAGTGAACCGTTATTCACCATTGCGGCCACGCCAGAACCTGAAGCTCCAGCGCCTGCACAGTGGCAGCAGCCGGTTGCGCCGCAGCCGGAGGTGATGCCGTCCTTCGATGAAGAGAGCAGCCCGTGGTCAGCCGCTGAAGAAGCGGAACCGGTTGCAGAAGAGAAACCGGCCAAATCGGTACACGATAGCCTGTTCCATCCCTTCCTGGTGCGCCATGAACAGCCGCTGGAGCGTCCATCCACGCCGTTGCCCACGCTGGATCTGCTGACGCCACCACCCTCGGAAGAAGAGCCGGTAGATATGTTCGCGCTGGAGCAAACGGCGCGATTGGTAGAAGCGCGCCTTGCTGATTACCGCGTGAAGGCGGAGGTCGTCGGTATCTCGCCGGGGCCGGTCATCACCCGCTTTGAGTTGGACCTCGCACCTGGCGTCAAAGCCGCGCGTATTTCCAACCTGTCGCGTGATCTGGCCCGCTCGTTGTCGGCGGTGGCGGTACGTGTGGTTGAGGTGATTCCCGGCAAACCTTATGTTGGTCTGGAACTGCCGAACAAGCATCGTCAGACGGTTTACCTGCGTGAAGTGCTGGATTGCGCCAAATTCCGCGACAATCCTTCGCCGCTTGCAGTGGTGCTGGGTAAAGATATTGCCGGTCAGCCGGTGGTGGCCGACCTGGCAAAAATGCCGCACTTACTAGTGGCGGGTACCACCGGCTCGGGTAAATCGGTCGGCGTGAACGCCATGATCATCAGCATGCTGTACAAAGCCACGCCGGAAGAAGTGCGCTTTATCATGATCGACCCGAAAATGCTGGAGCTTTCGGTGTATGAAGGCATTCCGCACCTGCTGACAGAAGTGGTGACCGACATGAAAGATGCGGCGAATGCGCTGCGCTGGAGTGTGGGTGAGATGGAGCGTCGTTATAAGCTGATGTCTGCGCTTGGCGTGCGTAACCTTGCCGGTTACAACGAAAAAGTGGAACAGGCTGAGGCGATGGGCCGTCCGATTCCTGATCCATTCTGGAAGCCTGGTGACAGTATGGACACCACGCCACCAGTGCTGGAAAAACTGCCTTACATCGTGGTGATGGTAGATGAATTTGCCGACCTGATGATGGCGGTAGGCAAGAAAGTGGAAGAACTGATTGCCCGTCTGGCGCAGAAGGCGCGTGCGGCAGGTATCCATCTGGTGCTGGCGACCCAGCGTCCGTCAGTGGATGTGATTACCGGGTTAATCAAAGCTAACATCCCGACACGTATCGCCTTTACGGTATCGAGTAAAATCGACTCGCGTACCATCCTTGACCAGGGCGGTGCGGAATCGCTGCTCGGCATGGGTGATATGTTGTATATGCCGCCCAACTCGTCGATGCCAATGCGTGTACATGGCGCATTTGTTCGCGATCAGGAGGTTCATGCGGTGGTGCAGGACTGGAAAGCGCGTGGTCGCCCACAGTATATCGATAGCATCACGGCAGGCGAGGAGAACGAAGGCGGTGCCGCCGGTCTGGAAGGCGATGAAGAGCTGGATCCGCTGTTCGACCAGGCGGTGGCTTTTGTGGTGGATAAGCGTCGTGCATCGATTTCTGGTGTGCAACGCCAGTTCCGTATCGGTTATAACCGCGCCGCGCGCATCATTGAACAGATGGAAGCGCAGGGGATTGTGTCTGAACCTGGACATAATGGTAACCGTGAGGTGCTGTCGCCACCGCCGCATGAGATGTAACTGCTTACTCTCCAACCGTTAATCCCGGGCCAGTATTTACTGGCCCATTGTTTATCTGGCAGTCGATCCCCATATCAACGGGAGCTTTCGGCTTTTTCTCCTGTCGAAGAGACAGTGCGGCAACTACGTTTAATGCAGTAAGTGTCGGGAAACAATGAATAAGGAATCGAATCAGATGAAATTACGCGTGATTGCCTGCGGTCTGCTGGCCTCTTTTCTTTCCGCTTCCGTGCTGGCTGATGCTTCCAGCGATTTGCAGCAGCGTCTGAATAAAGTGAACAGCTTCCATGCCAGCTTTAGCCAGAAGGTGACCGATGGTAGCGGAGCGAACGTGCAAGATGGTGAAGGTGAGTTGTGGGTAAAACGTCCCAGCTTGTTTAACTGGCATATGACGGCACCGGACGAAAGCGTGATCATTTCCGATGGTAAAACCCTGTGGTTTTACAATCCGTTTGTCGAGCAGGTTAGCGCCAGTTGGCTGAAAAATGCCACCAGCAACACCCCGTTTATGTTGATCGCCCGTAACCAGCCGAGCGACTGGAAGCAGTACAACATCAAACAGCAGGGCGATAATTTTGAGCTGACGCCGAAAAGTAGCGACGGCAATCTCAAGCAGTTCACCATCACGGTCACGCCATCTGGCACCATCAATCAATTCAGTGCGATTGAACAGGATGGACAGCGCAGCAGCTATCAGCTGAAAAGTCAGACCAATGGGGCAATTAGCCCGGATAAATTCACCTTTACGCCGCCGAAAGGGGTAACGGTAGACGATCAACGTCAGTGAGGTCACGGTGAGTAATCTTTCCCTGGATTTCTCCTCCAGCAATGAGTTTCAGCCACTGGCCGCACGTATGCGGCCAGTGACGCTGGCACAATACATCGGTCAGCAACATCTGCTGGCAGCAGGTAAACCGTTGCCCCGTGCGATTGAGGCGGGGCATCTGCATTCGATGATTTTGTGGGGGCCGCCAGGGACAGGGAAAACCACCCTGGCCGAGATCATCGCCCATTATGGCAAAGCCGATGTTGAGCGCATCTCCGCTGTGACATCCGGCGTGAAAGAGATCCGTGAAGCGATTGAACGCGCCCGGCAAAATCGCCAGGTTGGGCGTCGCACCATTTTGTTTGTTGATGAGGTGCACCGCTTTAACAAAAGCCAGCAAGATGCGTTTTTGCCGCATATTGAGGATGGCACCATCACCTTTATAGGTGCTACCACCGAAAACCCCTCGTTTGAACTGAATTCAGCGTTGTTGTCACGGGCGCGCGTCTACCTGCTGAAATCATTAACCACTGCGGATATTGAGCAGGTTTTACAGCAGGCGATGCAGGACAGCGCGCGCGGTTACGGTAATAGCGACATTTTATTGCCTGATAATACGCGCCGCATGATTGCTGAGTTGGTGAACGGTGACGCTCGCCGCGCGCTGAATACGCTGGAAATGATGGCAGATATGGCGGAAACCAACGGCGCTGGCCAGCGTGAGTTGACGCCGCAGTTGCTGAATGAGGTTTCCGGGGAGCGCGCCGCGCGTTTTGATAACAAAGGCGATCGCTTCTATGACCTGATTTCAGCCTTGCATAAGTCGGTAAGGGGGTCGGCACCGGATGCCGCCCTTTACTGGTATGCGCGTATTATCACTGCCGGTGGCGATCCGCTGTATGTGGCGCGTCGTCTGTTGGCCATCGCCTCGGAAGATGTTGGCAATGCCGACCCGCGTGGTATGCAGGTGGCGATTGCGGCCTGGGATTGCTTTACACGCGTCGGGCCCGCCGAAGGGGAACGCGCCATTGCTCAGGCGATTGTGTATCTCGCCAGTGCGCCGAAAAGTAATGCCGTTTACACCGCTTTCAAAGCGGCAATGCGTGACGCACGCGAATTTCCGGATTATGACGTCCCCGAACATCTGCGCAACGCGCCGACCAAATTGATGAAAGAGATGGGGCTGGGCAAGGAGTATCGCTACGCGCATGACGAGCCGAATGCATTTGCCGCCGGTGAAGTCTACTTTCCGCCAGAAATGGCACAAACACGCTACTATCATCCCACCAATCGTGGTCTTGAAGGGAAAATTGGCGAAAAACTCGCCTGGCTGGCTGAACAGGATCAAAATAGCCCGATAAAACGCTACCGCTCCTAAAGGCGTTACGGTAAGGTGATCCAGGAATTCAATGCATTCCAGAGGGATGCATCACTTCATTCGTTCAATCAACCTTAATTACACAGGATAAGCATGCTCGATCCCAATCTGCTGCGTAACGAGCCAGACGCAGTCGCAGAAAAACTGGCACGCCGGGGATTTAAACTGGATGTGGAAACGCTGCGCTCCCATGAAGAGCGTCGTAAAGTATTGCAGGTAGAAACCGAAAATCTGCAGGCTGAGCGTAACTCCCGATCCAAATCCATCGGTCAGGCTAAAGCCCGTGGGGAAGATATCGAGCCGCTGCGTCAGGAAGTGAACGCGCTGGGCGAACGCCTGGATGCCGCGAAAGCAGAACTGGATGCCCTGCAGAACGAAATTCGTGATTTTGCTCTGGCGCTGCCCAATCTGCCCGCCGATGAAGTTCCGCTGGGTAAAGATGACACGGAAAACCTCGAAGTTGCGCGCTGGGGTGAACCTCGTCAGTTCGATTTCCAGGTGAAAGACCATGTTGAATTGGGTGAGCAGGCGAAAGGTTTAGATTTCGCTTCTGCGGTAAAACTGACCGGTTCCCGTTTTGTGGTAATGCAGGGGCAAATTGCTCGCCTGCATCGCGCCCTGAGCCAGTTCATGATTGATCTGCACAGCCAGCAACACGGTTATCTTGAAACCTACGTCCCTTATCTGGTGAACCATGACACGCTGTATGGTACCGGCCAGTTGCCTAAATTTGGTGAAGATCTTTTCCACACCAAGCCGCTGGATGAAGAAGCGGGCAGCAGCAACTATGCGCTGATTCCGACCGCAGAAGTGCCGCTGACTAACCTGGTGCGTGATGAGATCGTCGAAGAAGAAAACCTGCCGATCAAACTCACTGCACACACGCCATGCTTCCGTTCAGAAGCGGGCTCTTACGGTCGTGATACGCGCGGTTTAATCCGTATGCATCAGTTCGACAAAGTGGAGATGGTGCAGATTGTCGCACCGGAAACCTCCATGCAGGCACTGGAAGAGTTGGTTGGTCACGCGGAGAAGGTGCTGCAACTGCTTAACCTGCCGTACCGTAAAGTGCTGCTGTGCACCGGCGATATGGGCTTTGGCTCAACCAAGACCTATGACCTTGAGGTCTGGTTACCGGCGCAAAATACCTACCGTGAAATCTCCTCTTGCTCCAACATGTGGGATTTCCAGGCGCGTCGCATGCAGGCACGCTGCCGTAGCAAGACTGAGAAGAAACCACGTCTGGTCCATACGCTGAATGGTTCTGGCCTGGCGGTTGGCCGTACGCTGGTTGCCGTGCTGGAAAACTACCAGCAGGCAGATGGTCGTATTGAAGTGCCTGAAGTTCTGCGTCCGTATATGGGCGGTATTGAATTTATTGGCTAATCTCCCGCTGTTTTTAAAAACCCGGCAATGCCGGGTTTTTTATTTCCCAAATAAAAAACTGATTTAATCTTTACCCGGAATTAATCAGAAATAAACGTTATCGTCATCTGAGAAACCTGATCGCCTAAAAATCCACAAATTCATAGAGATAGCGAGACGGTTAAGAAAGTTCTTTCGTACTCTAACTAACTGAAGATAAAAAAATTAAATTGGTTAGCAGCAAAAAATGCGGCGGTGTTTTTTTGCACATTGACTTTAAAATAGCAACTGGCAAACTGCGCGCAATTCTCTCTATTCCTTTGGTTTTTTCCCTATGTCAACCTGGTCGCGCCCCGTCCTGCTGCTGCTTTGCGGTTTGCTGCTCCTGACGGTGTCTATCGCTGTGCTCAATACGCTGGTGCCGTTATGGCTGACGCATGATCAACTGCCAACCTGGCAGGTGGGTATGGTTAGTTCATCATATTATACCGGTAACCTTGCAGGCACTTTGCTGGCAGGCTGGTTGATCACCCACTACGGTTTTAATCGTTGCTACTATCTGGCGACGATCCTGTTTGCCGTGGCAACCGTGGGGATGGCGCTGCTGGGTGGATTTTACAGCTGGACACTGCTGCGTTTTATCGCCGGTGTCGGTTGCGCACTGATGTGGGTAGTGGTGGAAAGCGCTTTGCTTTGTAGCGGCACCGTGCGCAATCGCGGCCAGTTACTTGCTGCTTACATGATTATTTATTATCTCGGCACCGTGGCCGGGCAACTGCTGGTCAGCCGTGTTTCAACCGAATTGTTGCATGTTATTCCGTGGGTAACGGCCCTGGTGCTCTGTGCGGTGTTACCAGTGGTGTTTGTTCGCGTGAATGCCGGTCATGCCAGCGAAGATGCGTCACCAGGACGTATCTGGCCGATGATGCGCCGTCGCAGTTCGCGTCTGGGTATTAACGGCTGCATTATCTCCGGGATTCTGTTGGGTTCACTGTATGGCTTAATGCCGCTTTATCTGGCACATCAGGGTATGAGCGATGCCACGGTAGGTTACTGGATGGCGCTGCTGGTCAGTTCCGGTATCGTTGGGCAGTGGCCGGTGGGGCGTCTGGCCGATCGCTTTGGCCGTTTGTTGGTGCTGCGTGTCCAGGTGTTTGTCATCATCCTCGGAGCGATTGCGATGCTGAGTGATGCGGCAATGGCCCCGGCCTTATTCGTGCTGGGACTGGCTGGGTTTACGCTCTATCCGGTAGCGATGTCCTGGGCGTGTGAAACGGTGGCACATCACGAACTGGTGGCGATGAATCAGGCACTGCTGTTCAGCTACACCCTGGGCAGTCTGGTTGGACCGGGCACCACGGCGATGTTGATGCAGAGCTACTCAGATCGTCTGTTGTTTGTGATGATTGCGGGGGTGGCACTGGTTTATCTGGTGATGCTGCTGCGCAAAGCCGACCATCACGCCACACCTGTGGCGCACGCGTAGAGCGTGTCTGCACACCTCCGTACCCGCGCGATAAATCGCGCCGCTATGGAGGTGTGTTGGCCCGGCAGGGTTAATACATCACCTGATGACCATATCCAGCCAGAATGTTCTTCACCCGTTCCATCGTTTCTTTCGTCGGTGGCTTCACACCTTCCAGCTTGTACTCTTCACCCATCGCAATCCATTTATGCTTACCTAATTCGTGGTAAGGCAATAATTCAATCTTCTCGATGTTGTCCATGTCCTGGGTGAATTCACCCAGGCGATGTACCGAATCATCATCGTCGGAATAGCCGGGCACCACGACATAGCGAATCCAGGTGCGAACACCTTTCTTCTGCAAATAGCGGGCAAAGTCCATGGTACGGTGGTTCGAGACACCGACCAGAATCTGGTGGATATCATCATTGATCTGTTTGAGATCGAGCATCACCAGGTCAGTGACTTCAAGCAGTTCATCAATAACCGGATCGTAACGTCGCACAAAACCATTGGTATCGAGGCAAGTATGGATACCCTCGGCGCGGCAGGCGCGGAACCAGTCGCGTACGAACTCTGCCTGGAGAATCGCTTCGCCGCCGGAAGCTGTCACGCCACCGCCAGAGGCATTCATAAAATGGCGGTACGACAGCACATCTTTCATTAAATCTTCTACCGTCACCTCTTTGCCGCCGTGGGTATCCCAGGTATCACGGTTGTGACAATAGAGGCAGCGCATCAGGCAGCCCTGGAAGAAGGTGATAAAGCGGATTCCCGGGCCGTCAACGGTGCCGCAGGATTCGAAGGAGTGAATACGACCGATGGTTGACATTGCGATGAGTTCTCCAATTTGGCCTGGTATCAGGCGGCACAATCTGTGTCGTGCTCTGAGGTTTAAGTCGGTTTTGCCAGAGAGCCTCGGTTAGCCTTCTGGCAAAACGACCTGGAGAAAAGGCTCCCGCAGGAGCCTTTTTTTAGCGGGACGAATTACAGGGACTTGGTGAAAGTACGGGTAATCACATCCTGTTGCTGCTCTTTAGTCAGCGAGTTAAAACGCACGGCGTAACCGGAAACACGGATGGTCAATTGCGGATATTTTTCCGGGTGATCCATCGCATCCAACAGCATTTCACGGTTCATCACGTTAACGTTCAGATGCTGACCGCCCTCGATATTGTTGGCTTCATGGTGGAAGTAGCCATCCATCAGGCCCGCGAGGTTGGTTTTACGTACGTTATCATCTTTACCCAGCGCGTTCGGTACGATAGAGAAGGTATAAGAGATACCATCTTTGGCGTAGGCGAACGGCAGTTTAGCGACCGAGGTCAGTGAGGCAACCGCACCTTTCTGGTCACGTCCGTGCATCGGGTTAGCACCCGGTCCGAACGGTGCACCTGCGCGACGGCCATCCGGGGTATTACCGGTTTTCTTACCATAAACCACGTTAGAGGTAATGGTCAGCACTGACTGAGTCGGAACAGCATTGCGATAGGTCGCCAGTTTCTGAATTTTCTTCATGAAACGTTCAACCAGGTCACAGGCCATATCATCGACGCGAGCGTCGTTGTTACCAAACTGCGGGTATTCACCTTCAATCTCGAAATCAACCGCCAGGCCATCTGCATCACGTACCGGTTTCACTTTGGCGTACTTGATAGCTGATAGTGAGTCAGCAGCTACAGACAGACCGGCGATACCACAAGCCATAGTACGGTAAACGTCACGGTCATGCAGAGCCATCAGTGACGCTTCATAGCTGTATTTATCATGCATGTAGTGGATAACGTTCAGGGCGGTGACATACTGTTTTGCCAGCCAGTCCATGAAGTGGTCCATACGCGCCATGACGGTTTCGAAGTTCAGTACGTCATCAGTGATCGGCGCTTCTTTCGGGCCAACCTGCATTTTCAGTTTTTCGTCAACGCCGCCGTTGATTGCGTACAGCAGGGTTTTCGCCAGGTTAGCGCGGGCACCGAAGAACTGCATTTGTTTACCGATCACCATCGGGCTAACACAACAGGCGATGGCATAGTCATCGTTGTTGAAGTCAGGACGCATCAGGTCATCGTTTTCATATTGCAGTGATGAAGTATCGATGGAGACTTTTGCCGCATATTTTTTAAAGTTAATCGGCAGTTTTTCTGACCACAGGATGGTCATGTTTGGTTCCGGTGATGGACCCATGGTGTACAGCGTGTTCAGGAAACGGAAGGTGCTTTTGGTGACCAGAGTACGACCGTCGACGCCCATACCTGCCAGGGACTCAGTTGCCCAGATCGGGTCGCCAGAGAACAGCTCATCATATTCCGGCGTACGCAGGAAGCGCACCATACGCAGTTTCATGACCAGGTGGTCAATCAGTTCTTGCGCTTCGGCTTCATTCAGCTTGCCTGCTTTGATATCACGTTCGATGTAAACATCAAGGAAGGTAGACACGCGACCAAACGACATCGCCGCACCATTCTGTGATTTAACCGCAGCCAGGTAGCCGTAGTAAGTCCACTGCACCGCTTCCTGCGCCGTGGTGGCAGGCAGAGAGATATCGTGACCATATTTAGCCGCCATCTCTTTGATCTGGCCCAGCGCACGGTGCTGTTCAGAAATCTCTTCACGCAGACGGATAGTGGCTTCCAGATTGACGCCGTTTTCCATGTCGCTTTGCAGTGAATTGAACTGCGCAACTTTGTCTTTCATCAGGTAGTCGATGCCATACAGCGCAACGCGACGATAGTCACCAATGATACGACCACGACCATAAGCATCTGGCAGACCGGTCAGTACACCGGATTTACGGCAACGCAGGATGTCAGGGGTATAGACATCAAACACGCCCTGGTTATGGGTTTTACGGTAATCAGTGAAGACTTTTTTCAGTGAGGCATCCAGTTCACGGCCATAAACCTTACAGGAGCCTTCCACCATTTTGATACCGCCAAACGGGATGATGGCGCGTTTCAACGGGGCTTCAGTTTGCAGACCAACGATTTTTTCCAGTGACTTGTTGATGTAACCGGCATCGTGTGAAGTGATGGTTGAAGCAAGGTCGGTATCGAAGTCAACCGGAGCGTGAGTACGGTTTTCAATCTTGATGCCTTCCAGCACGTTATCCCACAGTTTAGTGGTTGCCGGGGTGGCACCTGCGAGGAATGACTCGTCGCCTTCATAAGGGGTGTAATTTTTCTGGATGAAATCGCGTACGTTGACACCGTTCTGCCATTCGCCCGCGTTAAATCCTTCCCAGGCTGCCGCCAATTTTTCATTCAGTTCGGTCATGATATACCTGCCTTTATTTAGGGAAACTTTCACGTTTGGCACGCGATCAGGCGTGCCCGTACTCAATACTTAATTAATGTACCGGGTCATCACCGCGTAGGTAGATAACCCAGTAGGTCAATCCGACTAACAGGCCACCACCAATGATGTTGCCGATGGTGACAGGAATAAGGTTGTCGACAATAAAGTTACCGACACTGAGCGCCTGGAATTGTGAGGCACTGGCTCCGGCCATTTGCCAGAACTCCGGGCTGGCGAAGTCGCGAATCATGATCGCCATCGGAATCAAAAACATGTTAGCGATACTGTGCTCAAAGCCGCTGGCAACAAACATAGCGACAGGCAGAATCATCGCCACCATTTTGTCGAGCAGGCTGCGGCCGGAGTAACTCATCCATACCGCCAGGCACACCATCAGGTTGGCAAGGGTGCCAAGGCTAACGGCTTCAATAAAGCTATGGTGCATTTTATGGTCAGCAGTTTGCAGAACGTTTAAGCCCCACGCGCCGTTTGCCACCATATGTTCGCCAGAGAGCCAAATTAGCGCGACAAAAAACAGTGCGCCAATCAGGTTACCGATATAAACATTTAACCAGTTACGCCCCAGCTGTGCCCAGGTGATGCGACCGCTGGCTTTAGCCACCACAATCAGCACGGTGGAGGTGAAAAGGTCAGCACCGCACACCACCACCAGCATTAATCCCAGAGAGAAGCAGATGCCGCCAATCAGTTTTGCCATGCCGTAAGGCATCGTGCCGCTACCGGTGGTGGCGGTGATATAGAACACAAAAGCGATAGAAATGAATACGCCAGCGGTTATGGCAAGAAAGAAGGTGGTTAAGGGGTGTTTAGTGGCTTTATAAACCCCGGCATCTTCAGCAACCTTTGCCATTGCCGCCGGTAATAATGAATTAAACGGGTTGTCAGTTTTCACACTAACGCTCTCCAGGAATTATCTGGGATTAATACTAACAAAGGAGTATAGGACAGGATTTGATATGGATCATATTTGGCCGGTGGGGTGGGGGTGTCAGGGGCTATTGGGCAAGCGAAACCGCATTAACCAATTGAATATTATCAAATAAATATTTTTTAATATTTGCAAATATTGTTGAGAAACGCAACGATGGAAAAGCTGAATTGTTAACGAATATTATTGCTTGAGTCTAAAATGTTATCTGAAATTTTCCTGAGAAAGGTAAAACCGCTGATAATAAAAAAAGGCGCTGAAGTTATTCAGCGCCTTTTTGGGCATTATCTGACCTTTTACCGCAAAATAAGGCTATTTATTTCGCTAACCAATAACGACGTTTGGCCGCCTGTAACTTTTCATAAGCTGCCAGCAACGACTGATGGGCCGGGAAGGCTTTCAAATCTAAATCTACGGCTTGCAGGCCGTAGAACGGCGCTTCACCGCTGATAGCGGCTGATGCCGCGTCAACGGCTGCTTCACCGTACATACGGATAAAGGCGCGGTGGTATTGAACCGGATCGCGTTCCTCTTCCATAGCCAGCAGCAGCAGGGTTTGCAGGCAACGGTAGTAGTTAGCACGCTCAGCACTGAAGATTGACTGGTTAAATTCCATCGTCCATTCAGTCCAGATCAGTGCCTGATCGAGGTCACCACCAGCCAGTGCCAGCATGGCTTTCAGCTCGCCAATACGCAGCGTAAACCAGCCATTGTCTTTGCCCGATGCCAGACCCAGCAATTCGCGAACACGGGTAAAGTCATCGTGACCTTCTTCATCCAGTTGGGTGATCAGATCCAGATAGGCTTCCGGCTCCCATTGGCTCGCCGGCAGGGCCAGCAGGGTTTCACGCAGCGGTGCGCCCATGTTGTTGTTTGCCAGCAGCAAGTCTTCCGCCGGGTAAATATCAGACATGCCCGGTACAATGATGCGGCAGGCATACACGCTCAAATGCTCGTAATCGGCGATGTACACTTCTTTATCTTCAGCGCGGAAGATAGCCATCAGCGTGTCAAACTCTTCGTGTGTGCTGCCAGCAAAGCTCCAGTCAACAAACGGATAGTCGGCATCGTCTTTGAACATATCCCAGGAAATCAGACCGCTTGAATCAATAAAGTGGGTTTCCAGGTTGGCATGCTCGGCAACTTCTTCATCATCGAAGGTTGGCGGCGTGAACACGTCGAGATCTTTCAGGCCACGACCTTGCAGCAGCTCGGTAACGGTACGCTCCAGCGCCACACCAAAATCAGGATGTGCACCAAATGAAGCGAAACAGGTGCCGTTCGCCGGGTTGAACAGCACCACACAGATCACCGGGTATTTACCGCCGAGGGAGGCGTCATAGGCAAAAATCGGGAAGCCTTCAGCTTCCAGACGTGCGATGGCCTCAACCACGCCAGGATAGCGCTGCATAACAGCTTCAGGAATTTCTGGCAGGCTGATGGATTCAGCAATGATGCGGTTTTTAATATGGCGCTCGAACACCTCGGACAGTCCCTGTACACGCGCTTCGTTAGCGGTGTTACCTGCTGACATTCCGTTGGACACATACAGGTTGCCGATAATATTCATCGGGATATAGACGGTCTGCTGGTCTGACTGACGTGTAAAGGGCAGGCCGCAAATGCCACGCTCAGCACTGCCGGATTGCAGGTCGATCAGGTCACTCGCGCTCAGGCTATCTTCAGGATCATAGAATTCACGCAGGCGAGTATCGAGGATCCCTGCTGGCAGGCTGCCATCTTCAGGTAAGGGGAACCACTTCTCGTTGGGATAGTGGACAAACTCGCCGTTAGCGATGGACTCACCCAGCCAGAAGTCAGCAAAGAAGTAGTTGGTTGAGAGGCGCTCAAAGTATTCGCCCAGCGCAGAAGCCAGCGCGGCCTTTTTGCTGGCACCTTTACCGTTGGTAAAGCACAGCGGGCAGTCACGATCGCGAATATGGACTGACCACACATGAGGGACAGGGTTCAGCCAGGAGGCTTCTTCGATGTTAAAACCCAAATCCTGCAATTTTTGCTGGAAGCGTGAAATGGAGTCTTCCAGTGCAGCGTCTTTACCTGGAATAAAAGTTTGCGTCATGATGGCGCTCTCTAAGTCAATGGGGTGGGCGTAAAGCGCGCAATAATACGGGTTTTGCACGCAATTCGCTATTCGGTTGGCGAAGTTTCTCTCTCGCTTATGTTACGGGTTTTTATCCGCCTGGCGGCATTCTGATTTTACTTCGCAGATAAACCTCACAAAATTCCATTGTCGATTACATTTATGACATAAGCTGCGGTGGAGCTGGCTCTGGAAATGTGATCGCGGTTGGATAAATGATTGCAGCCATCCAGAGGCAATGATAAAACCGGTAGGGTATTCATAACCGTTCGATATGACAGTGGTGAGGGGAAATGACGCAGGTTTATAATTTTAGCTCCGGTCCAGCGATGCTGCCGGTTGAAGTGCTCCGTCGTGCAGAACAAGAATTGACAAACTGGCACGGGTTAGGCACCTCGGTGATGGAAATCAGTCACCGTAGTAAAGAATTTATTCAGGTGGCGGAAGAGGCTGAGAAAGACTTTCGCGATCTGCTGAAAATCCCCGCCAACTACAAAGTTTTATTCTGTCATGGCGGTGCGCGTGCGCAGTTTGCGGCTATCCCTGGTAACCTGCTGGGTGCCGCTAAATCTGCTGACTACATTGATGGCGGCTATTGGGCGCACAGTGCAATTAAAGAAGCGGAAAAATACTGCTCGCCAAATACCATTGATGTAAAAACCACCCGTGATGGTAAGCGTGCGATTCTGCCGATGCGCGAATGGCAACTGAGCAATGATGCGGCTTATGTGCATTTTTGCCCAAATGAAACTATCGATGGTATCGCGATTGATGAACAGCCAGACTTTGGCGACAAAGTGGTGGTGGCCGACTATTCATCAACCATCCTGTCACGCCCGATTGACGTCAGCCGTTATGGTGTAATCTATGCGGGTGCGCAGAAAAATATCGGTCCGGCAGGCCTGACGCTGGTTATCGTACGTGAAGATTTGCTGGGCAAAGCACACAGCTATGTGCCGTCCATTCTCGATTACAAGGTGCTGGCGGAGAACGATTCCATGTTCAACACCCCACCGACATTTGCCTGGTATCTCTCTGGCCTGGTCTTCAAATGGCTGAAAGAGAAAGGTGGTGTGGCCGATATGGACAAGCAGAATCAGGCTAAAGCTGATCTGCTTTACGGTGTGATTGATCGCAGCGACTTCTACCGTAACGATGTTGCGGCGGAAAACCGTTCACGTATGAACGTGCCTTTCCAGTTGGCAGATGCTGCGCTGGACAAAGTATTCCTCGAAGAATCGCTCAAAGCTGGCCTGCATGCGCTGAAAGGTCATCGCGTGGTTGGTGGTATGCGTGCCTCGATTTACAATGCGATGCCGCTGGAAGGTGTAAAAGCCCTGACCGATTTCATGGTCGATTTTGAGCGTCGCCACGCTTAATTATTCATATATGCCAGTTTGACTGGTACCAGACCCCGTTGTTTTCAGACGGGGTTTCTTCTTTTCTGGAGATTGAGTTTCACATGCAGGACTCCCTGACACTACAACCGATTGCTCGTGTTGATGGCACGGTAAACCTACCGGGTTCCAAGAGCGTATCTAACCGTGCACTGCTGCTGGCAGCGCTGGCAAAAGGTACCACACGCCTGACCAACCTGCTGGATAGTGATGATGTTAAGCATATGCTTAACGCGCTGAAAGCGCTGGGTGTGAGCTATACGCTCTCTGCGGATCGCACTGTTTGTGAGGTGACCGGTAATGCTGGTCCACTGCACGCAGATCAACCGCTGGAACTTTTTCTGGGTAATGCCGGCACAGCGATGCGTCCACTGGCTGCCGCATTGTGCCTTGGCCAGCAATCTATCGTGCTGACCGGTGAGCCGCGGATGAAAGAGCGCCCGATTGGTCACCTGGTTGATGCACTGCGTCAGGGCGGAGCTAAAATCGATTATCTGGAGCAGACCGACTATCCACCGTTACTGCTCAAAGGGGGCTTTAACGGCGGTGAAGTGAGTGTCGACGGTAGTGTTTCCAGCCAGTTTTTGACGGCGTTATTAATGACGGCGCCTTTAGCAGAGCAGGACACCACCATCACGATCAAAGGTGATCTGGTATCAAAACCCTACATTGATATCACATTGCATCTGATGCGTTGTTTCGGTGTTGAAGTTGATAACCAGAATTACCAACGCTTTGTCGTTAAAGGGCAGCAGCAGTACCAATCACCGGGCGATTATCTGGTCGAAGGTGATGCCTCTTCAGCTTCCTATTTCCTCGCTGCTGCGGCAATTAAAGGCGGGACCGTGCGTGTTACGGGTATTGGACGTAACAGCGTGCAGGGTGATATCCGTTTTGCCGATGTGCTGGAAAAAATGGGTGCCACCGTTGAATGGGGTGAGGATTACATTGCCTGTACTCGCGGTTCTCTGAACGCAATCGATATGGATATGAACCATATTCCTGATGCCGCGATGACCATTGCGACCACGGCATTGTTTGCTAACGGTACCACCCTGATGCGCAACATCTATAACTGGCGCGTTAAAGAGACTGACCGTCTGGCCGCGATGGCGACTGAACTGCGTAAAGTCGGTGCTGAAGTTGAAGAAGGGCACGATTTCATTCGTATCACCCCGCCTGCGCAGTTGCAGCATGCCGATATCGGCACTTACAACGACCACCGCATGGCAATGTGTTTCTCGCTGGTCGCTCTGTCAGATACGCCTGTGACAATCCTTGATCCAGGTTGTACCGCAAAAACCTTCCCTGACTATTTTCAGCAGTTGGCGAAAATCAGCCACACGTCCTGATACTGACACCCGGTGGCCTTTCCTGCCGGGTGACTTTACTTTCTCCTGGCCTTAGTACCGGAAATTCCTCCGATTCTGCCCAAATTTATAACGCTGTCTGCGCTAAGGGGTAACGAACCTGACGCGGTCAGCGTATAATGCTGCGCAATCCGCACAGCCATGCCGGCTGAAAATACGCATTCAGCAACAGGAGAAAACAATGACGGCAATCGCCCCGGTTATTACCATCGATGGGCCTAGTGGTGCAGGGAAGGGAACCTTGTGCAAAGCGATGGCGGAGTCATTGCAGTGGCACTTGCTGGATTCGGGCGCGATATATCGCGTCCTGGCTTTGGCTGCGATCCATCATCAGGTGGATATTGAGTCTGAAGAGGCCTTAGTTCCGATGGCGGCTCACCTCGACGTGCGTTTTCTTTCCGTTGATGGTGAGATGCAGGTCATTCTGGAAGGTGAAGACGTGACCGGTGAAATCCGTACTCAGGAAGTGAGCAACACCGCGTCACGCGTTGCCGCCTTCCCACGGGTACGTGAAGCGCTGTTACGTCGTCAGCGGGCTTTCCGTGAGGAGCCGGGTTTAATTGCTGATGGTCGTGATATGGGGACAGTCGTTTTCCCTGATGCACCGGTAAAAATCTTCCTTGATGCCAGTTCAGAAGAGCGTGCTCATCGCCGTATGCTACAGTTGCAGGAGAAGGGCTTTAGTGTTAACTTTGATCGCCTTTTAGCCGAGATAAAGGAACGCGACGACCGCGATCGTAATCGCGCAATCGCCCCTTTGGTGCCTGCTGCCGATGCTCTGGTGCTGGATTCAACCAGCATGTCAATTGAGCAAGTAATTGAAATGGCACTTGATTATGCCCGCCAGAAGCTGGGCATTTAATATTTTCGGTAACCGAATTGCAGTAACCCTGTACCACGGATCCGGTGCAGGGCATGTGAAACAACCCCATCCGACAATGACGTCAGGTGGACGTTAAATTGAAGAATCCTGAAGATTATCAATATGACTGAATCTTTTGCTCAACTCTTTGAAGAGTCCCTGAAAGAAATCGAAACCCGTCCGGGTTCCATCGTTCGTGGCGTCGTTGTTGCTATCGACAAAGACGTAGTTCTGGTTGATGCGGGTCTGAAATCTGAATCTGCAATCCCTGCAGAGCAGTTCAAGAACGCAGCTGGCGAACTGGAAATCCAGGTGGGCGACGAAGTTGACGTTGCTCTGGACGCAGTAGAAGACGGCTTCGGTGAAACCCTGCTGTCCCGTGAGAAAGCTAAACGTCACGAAGCTTGGATCACGCTGGAAAAAGCTTACGAAGATGCTGAAACTGTTACCGGTGTTATCAACGGCAAAGTTAAAGGTGGCTTCACAGTTGAGCTGAATGGTATTCGTGCGTTCCTGCCGGGTTCACTGGTAGACGTGCGTCCAGTTCGCGACACCCTGCACCTGGAAGGCAAAGAGCTTGAATTCAAAGTAATCAAGCTTGATCAGAAACGTAACAACGTGGTTGTTTCTCGCCGCGCAGTTATCGAATCTGAAAACAGCGCTGAACGTGATCAGCTGCTGGAAAACCTGCAGGAAGGCATGGAAGTCAAAGGTATCGTTAAGAACCTCACTGACTACGGCGCATTCGTGGACCTGGGCGGCGTTGACGGCCTGCTGCACATCACTGACATGGCCTGGAAACGCGTTAAGCATCCGAGCGAAATCGTCAACGTGGGCGACGAAATCACTGTTAAAGTGCTGAAGTTCGACCGCGAGCGTACCCGTGTATCTCTGGGCCTGAAACAGCTGGGCGAAGATCCGTGGGTAGCTATCGCTAAACGCTATCCAGAAGGCACCAAGCTGACCGGTCGTGTAACCAACCTGACTGATTACGGCTGCTTCGTAGAAATCGAAGAAGGCGTTGAAGGTCTGGTACACGTTTCTGAAATGGACTGGACCAACAAAAACATCCACCCGTCTAAAGTTGTTAACGTGGGCGACGTGGTTGAAGTTATGGTTCTGGACATCGACGAAGAACGTCGTCGTATCTCCCTGGGTCTGAAGCAGTGCAAATCTAACCCATGGCAGCAGTTCGCAGAGACCCACAACAAAGGCGATCGCGTTGAAGGTAAAATCAAGTCAATCACTGACTTCGGTATCTTCATCGGCCTGGACGGTGGCATCGACGGTCTGGTTCACCTGTCTGACATCTCCTGGAACGCAACTGGCGAAGAAGCCGTTCGTGAGTACAAAAAAGGCGACGAAATCGCTGCCGTTGTACTGCAGGTTGATGCAGAGCGTGAGCGCATCTCTCTGGGTGTGAAACAGTTGGCTGAAGATCCGTTCAACAACTACATCACCCTGAACAAGAAAGGCGCTATCGTGACTGGTAAAGTCACTGCAGTTGACGCGAAAGGTGCTACAGTAGAATTAGCTGATGGCGTAGAGGGTTACCTGCGCGCTTCTGAAGCTTCACTGGACCGTATCGAAGACGCAACTCTGGTTCTGAGTGTTGGTGACGACGTTGAAGCTAAATTCACTGGCGTTGACCGTAAGAACCGCGTTGTAAGTCTGTCTGTCCGTGCGAAAGACCAGGCTGACGAGAAAGAAGCTATCAACACTGTTAACACCAAACAGGAAGAAGGCAACTTCTCTAACGCTATGGCTGAAGCGTTCAAAGCGGCTAAAGGCGAGTAATCGACCCGAAGCAACGGGCGGCGTAAGCTGCCCGGTTTCGGTAAAAGCTGTCATACCTTTCCAAACAGGGATTAACCGGAGGTTACATGACCAAGTCAGAACTGATTGAAAGACTTGCTGGCCAGCAGACTCATATTCCGGCGAAAGTCGTTGAGGATGCGGTTAAAGAGATGCTCGAGCATATGGCCACAACGTTGGCACAAGGCGAGCGCATTGAAATCCGGGGATTCGGCAGCTTTTCTTTGCACTACCGCGCACCGCGTACCGGACGTAACCCGAAAACGGGTGACAAAGTGGATCTGGAAGGTAAATACGTTCCCCACTTCAAACCGGGCAAAGAATTGCGTGACCGTGCGAATATTTACGGCTAAGCCGTTACCGAACAGTGAAAACGACACCATCTGGTGTCGTTTTTTTTTGCCTGATGACAATCGAGCTCCAGAATTAATGTAATACCACTGCAAAAGCCTGATTATCTCTGGAGCTGCCTCCAGAATCGTTAACGCCTGGCGCGAATAACGCGATCACCTCTGGCACACTCTTTTCTCCTTTCACGGAGAAGAAAGATGCAGATAACATGGATAGTGCTGGCGCGATTGATGATGCTTGCTGCATTGCCATTAGGATTGATACCTGACTTACCCGGTAATGACATCCTGTGGGCGATGGGGGCCAGCGCACTGTTACTGAGTCTGCAACCTCTTCCCTGGTTACGTCTCGTCGGCGTGACTTTACTCCTGATGACTTGGGCATTGGCTGAGGCCCGGCAAATGGTCAGCACTATTGACCAACTGACGCAGGCACCGGTAAACGCTATCGTACGGATAACGGATGTGCGTCAGGACAATAAACAACTGACGGTTCAACTGCTGCAAATCAATGGGCGATATCTGTTTCCACCGCTCTTTGCCACGCTAAACCACAACGGGGAAGGGGAACCCTTTTGCAGCGGACAGCGCTGGCGTATGCAGTTACGTTTACGTGCCGTGCATGCGCGCCTCAACGAGGGCGAGTTTGATGCACAGCGTTTTGCCCTGGCACAACACAAACCTTTGCAGGGCGTTATTGCAACACGTCTGGTGTTGAATCCAACGTGTAGCTGGCGCGCCCGACTGATCAATTATCACCTTCCGGCATTTGCGGTGATGCAAACCCCGGCGATTGTCCAGGCGCTGGCGTTTGGTATGCGGGAATCGATGACAGAAGATCAGCGTCGCATTCTACGCGAAACGGGAACAGCGCATCTGATGGCAATTTCGGGTATGCATATCGCACTGGCAGCCAGTGTTGGTTGGCTATTTATGCGGATGCTGCAATGGGTGCTCCCCGCCCGACGGATTAATTATCTGTTTCCTTTGATAGCCAGTGGGTGCACTGCCGCGATTTATTGCTGGATATCTGGCAGCCATCCACCGGCACAGCGTGCCTTGCTCGCCCTGACGCTATGGATAGGCCTACGCATTGCGGGCTGGCAACTGAGTGGCTGGCAGGTGTGGACATTATGTGTTGGCTTGTTGCTGGCGCTGGATCCGCTCACTGTTTTGTCAGAGAGTTTTTGGTTATCAGCCCTGGCTGTAGCGGCGCTGCTAATCTGGTATCAATGGTTTGCATTACCTGCAAGGTTTCGTAACGGGCGTCGCTGGTGGGGTTTGCAATTGCTGCATTTGCAATTGGGGATGATGTTGCTGATGGCTCCACTGCAAATATGGCTGTTTCAGGGCATTAGCCTCAGTGCGTTGCTGGCTAATCTGCTGGCAGTACCGATAATCTCATTTATTACGGTGCCGTTGATATTGCTGGCGATGGTGATGCCCGTGACTTCGTTTGCCAGTGGATTATGGTGGCTGGCGGATCAGTCGGTCCACCAGGTGATGTCTGGGCTGGCATGGCTTCCCGCGGGTTGGTTGCCATGGAGTGATGCATTGCCAGCGATGCTGTTGCTGTGGGGCGGGATGTTTGCCTGGCGTAGTGGCATTGTTTTTCGCGCCCCTGTGCAATGTTGCAGTATTGCCATCACTTTGCTGCTGTGGCGGGTCAGTGAGCCACGAGATGACTGGCAAATCGATATGATCGATGTTGGGCACGGACTGGCGATCGTCATTTCTCAGGGGGATGAGGCAGTGTTATACGATACAGGCCCTCGCTGGACATATGGTGATGCAGGGAGCCGGGTCATCCTTCCCTGGTTGCAGCGTAAAAACCGAGCCTTACAGTCAATAATTTTGAGCCATAAGCATCTGGACCATCGTGGTGGGCTGGCAGCAATTATCGCTGCTCACCCTGGCACACCGGTGCGTAGCGCATTGGCTGAACCTAACCATCTTCCCTGTTATCAAGGGGAAGAGTGGCTCTGGGGGAAACTTCGTTTTAGCGTACTCTGGCCGCCTCGTGGCTCCTCCAGAGGCGAAAATAACGACTCCTGTGTGGTACGGGTCGATGATGGCAAAGTGAGTTTGCTGTTGACGGGGGATATTGAGCGGGAGGCTGAAAGGATGCTGGTCGCGCAGCAAAAGCAGGCACTGGCCTCAACCATTTTACAGGTGCCTCATCATGGTAGTCGAACCTCTTCCAGCGCGTTGTTGTTGCGTAATGTCTCCGGGGAGGTCGCGATTGCCTCTGTGGCACGTTATAACGTCTGGCGGATGCCAGCGAAGACGGTGATTAGCACCTATCAGCAGCAGGGTTATCATTGGCATGACACCGCCCAATCCGGCCAGATACAGATAGGGATCCGTGCAGGTCATTGGCAAATAAAGGGGTTAAGAGAGCAAATAATGCCCCGCTGGTATCATCAGTGGTTTGGCGTCAAACGTGAATCCAGGTAGAATGAGCGGCTATTTCAAACAGCGTGACTAAATAATGCAACAAGACAAAGATCTCTCAACGTGGCAGACATTTCGCCGACTCTGGCCGATGATTGCGCCCCACAAAGCTGGCTTATTCGTGTCTGCTGTGGCGCTGATACTCAATGCGGCAGGCGACACCTTAATGCTCTCCCTGTTGAAACCTTTACTGGATGACGGCTTCGGTAAAGCTGACAAATCCGTGCTGTTGTGGATGCCGCTGGCGGTAATCGGTTTGATGCTGATGCGCGGAATAACCAGTTATATTTCTAGCTATTGCATTTCGTGGGTTTCCGGCAACGTAGTGATGAATATGCGTCGTCGCCTGTTCAGTCACATGATGGGTATGCCGGTGGCCTTCTTTGACCAGCAGTCGACAGGTACGTTGCTGTCTCGTATCACTTATGACTCCGAGCAGGTCGCTTCATCGTCTTCCAGCGCGCTGGTTACGGTGGTGCGTGAAGGTGCATCGATCATCGGCCTGTTCATCATGATGTTTTACTACAGCTGGCAGCTGTCATTGATCCTGATTGTTCTGGCACCGATCGTTTCCTTTGCGATTCGCAACGTCTCAAAACGCTTCCGTAATATCAGCAAAACCATGCAGAACACCATGGGGCAAGTGACAACCAGCGCCGAGCAAATGCTGAAAGGGCACAAAGAGGTGCTGATTTTTGGCGGCCAGGAAGTAGAGTCCCAGCGATTTGCACGCGTCAGCAATCAGATGCGTCAACAGGGCATGAAACTGGTTTCTGCCTCGTCTATCTCTGATCCGGTTATTCAGCTGATCGCTTCTCTGGCGTTGGCTTTTGTGCTGTATGCTGCCAGCTTCCCAAGCGTAATGGATACATTGACCGCCGGTACCATCACGGTGGTGTTCTCCTCGATGATCGCCCTGATGCGCCCGCTTAAGTCGCTGACTAACGTCAATGCGCAGTTCCAGCGTGGTATGGCGGCTTGTCAGACGCTGTTCAGCATTCTGGATAGCGAGCAGGAGAATGACAGCGGTACGCGTCAACTGGAACGCGCTAAAGGTGATGTGGAATTCCGTCATGTAACCTTCACTTACCCTGGCCGTGATACTCCGGCATTGCGCGATATCAATCTGAGCTTACCGGCCGGAAAGACCGTGGCACTGGTGGGTCGTTCAGGTTCAGGTAAATCTACCATGGCGAGTCTGCTGACCCGCTTTTACGATATTCAACAGGGCGAAATCCTGCTGGACGGACACGATTTACGCGAATACACCCTGGGTTCGTTACGTAACCAGGTGGCGTTAGTGTCGCAGAATGTGCATCTGTTCAACGACACCATCGCGAATAACATCGCTTATGCACGCAATGAACAGTACAGCCGCGAAGAGGTTGAGCGGGCTGCGACTATGGCGCATGCGATGGATTTCATCAAAAAAATGGATAACGGGCTTGATACCGTCATCGGCGAAAATGGTGTGCTGCTCTCCGGCGGCCAACGTCAGCGTATCGCCATAGCCCGTGCTTTATTGCGTGATTGCCCAATCCTGATCCTTGATGAAGCGACTTCTGCTCTGGATACCGAGTCTGAACGTGCGATTCAGTCGGCGTTGGATGAATTGCAGAAAAACCGCACCTCGGTAGTGATTGCGCACCGTCTTTCAACCATCGAAAAAGCGGATGAAATCGTGGTGGTTGAAGATGGTCGTATTGTTGAGCGTGGTACGCATGAGGTTCTGCTGGCCGAAAAAGGAGCTTATGCACAACTTCACAAATTGCAGTTTGGCCAATGATTGAACGCATCTGGAGTGGGCGTTCGCCGCTGTGGCTGCTGTTATGGCCGCTCAGCCTGCTGTATGGGGCAGTCAGCTGGCTGATTCGCCTCAGTTTCCAGCGTGGCTGGCGTAAAAGCTGGCGTGCGCCCTGTCCGGTGATTGTGGTGGGTAATCTCACTGCTGGCGGTAACGGCAAAACACCGGTGGTTATCTGGCTGGTGCAGGCGTTGCAACAACGAGGTCTGCGTCCTGGGGTAGTGTCGCGCGGCTATGGTGGTAAAGCTGAACGTTATCCACTGATAGTCGATGCCGAAACGTCCACCGAGCTGGCAGGTGATGAGCCGGTGTTGATAGCTCAACGTACCGGTGCACCGGTCGCGGTGGCCCCGCAACGTCGTGTTGCCGTCGAGGCCTTATTGTCCCGGCAGCAGCTGGATGTGATTATCACCGATGATGGATTGCAGCATTACGCTCTGCAACGTGACCGCGAGTGGGTCGTGGTGGATGGCGTACGTCGTTTCGGCAATGGCTGGTGGTTGCCCGCCGGGCCAATGCGCGAACGTGCTTCCCGTCTTGATCAGGTTGATGCCGTTATCGTGAACGGTGGTGAAGCCAGTGGTCGTGAAATCGCCATGACATTACAACCAGGCCAGGCGATAAATCTCGTTACCGGGCAAAGCGCCAGCCTGGCACAGTTGCCACCGGTGATCGCCATGGCCGGTATTGGGCATCCGCCTCGTTTCTTCACTACCCTGAAGCAGCAAGGATTACAGCCTGTTGCGGAAATCGCTTTTGCTGACCATCACGCTTATAGCGAAGCCGAATTAAGCAGCCTGACGCAACAAGGGCAGTGTCTGCTGATGACGGAAAAAGATGCAGTGAAATGCCGTGCGTTTGCGCGTGAAAACTGGTGGTATTTACCCGTCGATGCGCATCTTGCAGGGGCGTCCTTGCCTGTGCTGTTAGATGACATCACGCAACTTTGTCTCAACGCCCGCGACGCAAAACCGCGCTAAAACTGACAGGGAAACTGAGTAATGACCCGCGCTGATTCCCTCTCTTTACAGACCGCTCGCAATCTCCATCTTGCCGCTCAGGGGCTGCTTCGGCCTGCCGGGCGGCGGGCCCGTTTCGCTGATATTCATGCCACTATCCGTCAGATGTCATTGCTGCAAATTGACACCATCAATGTGGTGGCGCGCAGCCCCTATCTGGTGTTATTCAGCCGTCTGGGTGACTACCCGATAACCTGGCTGGAAGAGTCGCTGGCATCGGGCGAGTTGTTTGAGTACTGGGCGCATGAAGCCTGTTTTATCCCGCGTGAAGACTACCCGCTGCTGCGCCATCGCATGCTCGATCCCTCGCGCCTTGGCTGGAAATATAACGCGCAGTGGGTTGAAGAGCATCAGCAGGAGATTGCCGACCTGCTGGAGCATATCAACGCTAACGGTCCGGTGCGTGCCGCTGATTTTGCCACGGAAAAGCACAGTAAACCGGGCTGGTGGGCGTGGAAGCCGCATAAACGCCATCTGGAAAACTTGTTTAGTGCGGGGGAATTGATGGTGGTAGAACGCCGCAATTTCCATCGGGTGTATGACCTACAGCAACGGGTGATGCCGGACTGGGATGATGAGCAACACGCGCTCAGTGAAGAGGACGCGGTGGTCAGTATGCTCAACCACAGCGCGCGTAGTCTGGGTATTTTCCGCACCACCTGGTTGGCTGATTACTATCGGCTGAAGCGGGTTGCATTGAAACCCTGGCTTGAGGCCGCGCAGGAGCGGGGCGAGATTATTCCGGTGCAGGTTGAGCAACTGGGCGAGATGTGGCTGCATCATGAGTTACTCCCGCAACTGGAAAAATCGTCGGCAGCCACCCATACCGCGCTGCTTTCTCCCTTTGACCCGGTGGTATGGGATCGACGCCGGGCGCTGGAATTGTTCAATTTTGACTACCGCATCGAATGCTATACGCCAGCGGAGAAGCGTAAGTTCGGCTACTTTGTGCTGCCGGTTTTGCATCGTGGCGTACTGAAAGGTCGGCTCGATGCGAAGATGGATCGCCAGGCGCAGCAATTGGTGATCCGCGCTTTCTGGCTGGAGGAGGGGGTGCGTGTGACGGCCAGCTTTGTCAATGACGTTCAGCGTGCCATCACGCGATTTGCCCAATGGCAGGGGGCCAGTGAAGTGTTGATTGAGCAGGCACCATCGGCATTGCGTGCTGCCTGGTCAGATCGCTGGACAATAACTGCGTAGTGGATTCCGGCACGTTGTCTCGCGCTACGCTATGGTATGCTTATTACCTGACGAATCGATCCGGTATGGAGGAGATTATGGATCACCGTTTGCTTGAAATTGTGGCCTGCCCGGTTTGCAATGGAAAACTGTACTACAACAAAGAACAGCAGGAGTTAATCTGCAAACCCGATGGGCTGGCATTCCCGGTGCGCGATGGTATTCCGGTGTTACTGGAAAACGAAGCGCGAACCTTGTCTGTTGAAGAGATCCATCCATGAGTTTCGTCGCCATTATTCCGGCGCGCTACGCTTCGACGCGTCTGCCGGGCAAGCCATTGGTGGATATTCTTGGTAAACCGATGGTGGTGCATGTGATGGAACGTGCGCGTGAATCCGGTGCCGAACGGGTGATTGTTGCCACGGATCATCCTGATGTTGCGGCGGCGGTAGAAGCGGCAGGTGGTGAAGTCTGCATGACGCGTGCTGACCATCATTCCGGTACCGAGCGCCTGGCGGAAGTGATTGAAAAATATCAGTTCCCGGATGACACCATCATTGTCAATGTGCAGGGTGACGAGCCGATGATCCCGCCAGCGATTGTGCGCCAGGTGGCGGCAAACCTGGCTGAGGCTGATGCGGGTATGGCGACCCTTGCGGTGCCCATCCGTGATGCGGAAGAAGCGTTCAACCCAAATGCGGTAAAAGTGGTTACTGATGCGCAGGGTTATGCACTTTACTTCTCGCGCGCCACCATTCCGTGGGATCGCGAGCGTTACGCGAAATCGCGCGAGCAGGCTGGCGATACGCTGCTGCGTCATATTGGTATCTATGCTTACCGCGCAGGCTTTGTCCGTCGTTATATCTCGTGGCAACCCTGCCCGCTGGAGCAGATTGAGTTGCTCGAGCAGTTGCGTGTCTTGTGGTATGGCGAGAAGATCCATGTCGCCGTAGCAGAGACGGTGCCCAGCGTTGGTGTTGACACCCCGGAAGACCTGTTGCGCGTTCGCGCTGCCATGCAGGCTTAATCCCGCAGCGGCCAGCTTTTGCGGCTGGCCCTGCTGTTCTTTGATCTGGCGCATCGCTCTGCGCTACCGTGACCTCCAGGATATTTAAGTCACTTTCTCAGGAGGATGACGCATGGAACAGCTTCGCTCAGAACTCACGCTGGTGCTTGGTGAAAGCGTCGGCCGTCTTGAAACCATCAGTGAACAATCCCAATCGCGGCTTTACGCGTTATATGACGCCGCCGATAAACCGATGCCGGTTGTCGCGAAATATTTCCGTCATCAGGGGCGCGCAGCGTTGGAAGCCAAAAAGCTGGCGATGCTGGGCCGCGATGGATTAATTGCAGTACCGGCGGTGTTTGGCCTGGTACTCAGCCAACAGAAACCGGTACACGAAATGTTGCTGATGGCACGTCTCAATGGTGTGTCTGCCGAAGCGCCTGCGCGAACGGCTGCACGTTGGGAGCAGCTTTGCGAGCAGGTGGTTGAAGGCTTACTGGCGTGGCATCGCATTGACAGTCATGGACTGGTCGGCAGCATCGACAGCATTCAGGAAAACAACTGGCCTGCCTGGTATCAGCAGCGGGTCGAGGTGTTGTGGTCAACGTTAGGCTACCTGTCGCCCCCCGATTTCACCCTCGACGATCGGCAAATTCTGTTTCGTAGCCGTCAGCAACTGACCCGATTATTTCAGGGGTTTGACGATCCCTGCGTGCTGATCCACGGCAACTTGCGGCTGGCGAGCATCATGAAGGATGTGCGCAGTGATCAACTGGTGGCAATGACACAACCCGGCAATGTGTTGTGGGCGCCACGCGAATTTGAACTGATGCGGATGGGTGACAACGGGGCAGAAGCCTCGCTGTTGCAGCACTATTTGCAGCGTGCACCGGTCGCAGAAGGATTTCTCTGGCGGCGCTGGCTGTATCAACTCTGGGATTGCATTGATACCCTGGTCAGCACCGGCCAGTTCGACCGTCCACGCTTTGATAACGCGCGTGAACAGTTACTCCCCTGGCTGGGATGAGGTGAGGTCATCACCGCGCAGTGCCTGCCACGCCTGCCCCAGGGTTTCATAAATTGCCCGCTCGCTATGGCTGAGCCACAACGGTGAAGGGATCGCGCGCTCCCAGCCGTTTAATGGCGAGGTGATGGCCAGTTGATTGGCCGGGGCGGCCAGTGGATTAAGTCCGGCACGCTGGAAGAACTGCATCGCCCGTGGCAGATGATTGGCGGATGTCACCAGCAGGAAGGGATGTTGCCCCACGGCGATTTTTACGGCCTGCGCTTCTTCCCGGGTATCTTTAGGCTGGTCCAGCACGATAATTGCGCTGTCGGGGACGCCGAGGCTCTCCGCCACCATCGCCGCCACGCGGCCATTGCTCATGGGGTTATTCCCTGCTGCCGCGCCGGTAAAAATCATCTTCGCCTGCGGATAACGTCGCCATTGACGCACCCCTTCAGCCACCCGAGGCAGACTATTCCCAATCAGGTTCGAACTGGGTGCCCATTCCGGATTAAAGGTGTATCCGCCACCCAACACCACGATATAATCGACGCTGACAGAACGGTTCCAGGTCGGATAGGCCTTTTCCAGTGGCAGCAACAGGCGATCGGCTACCGGTTGCAGGCTGAGTAACAGCAGCAACAGCCAACTGATTGATATCAGGATTTTGCCGCTTTTCTGCCAGCGGCTGAACCAGAGCAATAAAAGTCCGGCTGCCATCAACGACAGCAGCAGTGGCAAGGGCAGTAACATTCCCCCGATCACTTTTTTTAACGTGAAAAACATCGAAAATTGCTCCTTTTGGCCGAAAAAACAGCAGCCAGACACTAACCACGGGATGAAAGGTTCATTCTTATTGCGCCTGTGACAAAATAGCACAAGTTGAAGGCAGCAGAACGGAGCGACCAGCATGCAGGATCGTAACTTTGACGATCTCGCGGAGAGATTTTCAAAGAACATATATGGCACCAAAAAAGGCATGGTGCGTCAGGCGATCCTGTGGGATGAGCTGGATACGTTGTTGCCGACGCTGCCCGCCGGGCCGCTGTCGGTGCTGGATGCCGGTGGTGGAGTAGGGCAAATCTCCAGCGGTCTGGCGGCGCGCGGCCATCAGGTGTTGTTGTGTGATCTGTCTGCGGAGATGTTGAAGCTGGCGGAAGCGCATGCCCTTGCCGAGGGTGTGAGCCACAACATGCAATTCAAACAAATTAGCGCGCAACAGGTCGGCGAACATTTGGATAAACCAGTTGATCTGGTATTGTTTCACGCTGTGCTGGAATGGGTCGCGCAACCCGAGGTGGTATTGCAGGCGTTATGGCACACCCTGAAGCCCGGTGGCGTGTTGTCGCTGATGTTTTTTAATCGCCATGCCTTAACCATGCGCCTGCTGACCCTTGGCAATTTCGGCTATCTACAGGCCAATATGTCCAAGCGCAAGAAGCGCACGCTGTCGCCCGATTACCCACGCGATCCCGAAGATGTGTATCGCTGGCTGACAGATTGTGGATTTGAGATTGAACAGCGCGCTGGCATTCGTGTCTTTTGTGACTACATGAAAGAACAGTCTGCCGCCGTGAAAGACGTTGAGTCCATTATTGAGATGGAACGGCGCTACTGTCGCCAGGAGCCCTTTTTAAGTTTAGGGCGTTATATCCATGTGACCGCGCGCAAACCCAGGTAGAAGGACCAACTATGAGCGATTTTTCCCAGACGGTGCCCGAACTGGTGGCATGGGCGCGCAAGAACGATTTTTCGCTTGCGCTGCCGGTTGAACGTCTGGCGTTTTTGCTGGCTATCGCCACCCTGAACGGTGAGCGGATGGACGGTGAGATGAGTGAAGGCGAGTTGATTGACGCATTTCGTCATGTCAGTAAAGCGTTCGAACAAACCCACGAAACCGTTCAGGTGCGTGCCAATAACGCCATCAACGATATGGTGCGGCAGCGCCTGCTCAACCGTTTTACCAGCGAACTGACGGAAGGTAATGCGATTTACCGCCTGACGCCGTTGGCTATCGGTATCACCGACTACTATATCCGCCAGCGTGAGTTTTCCACCCTGCGTCTGTCGATGCAGCTGTCGATCGTGGCGCAAGAGCTGAAACGTGCGGCGGATGCTGCGGAAGAAGACGGTGATGAATTTCACTGGCATCGCAACGTGTTTGCGCCGCTGAAATATTCGGTGGCGGAGATTTTCGACAGTATCGACATGACGCAACGCCTGATGGATGAACAGCAGCAGGCGGTGAAGACCGATATCGCCGATCTGCTGAACAAAGACTGGCGCGCGGCGATCTCCAGTTGTGAAATGCTGCTGTCAGAAACCTCCGGCACCCTGCGTGAGTTGCAGGATACGCTGGAGGCGGCGGGCGATAAGTTGCAGGCCAATCTGTTGCGTATCCAGGACGCAACCCTGAGCAGCCCGGATCTCGGTTTTGTCGACAAGCTGGTGTTTGATCTGCAAAACAAGCTGGACCGCATTATCAGCTGGGGCCAGCAGGCTATTGATCTGTGGATCGGTTATGACCGCCATGTTCACAAATTCATTCGTACCGCCATCGACATGGACAAGAACCGCGTGTTCGCCCAACGTTTACGTTTGTCGGTACAAAACTATTTCGACCAACCCTGGGCGCTGACCTACGCCAATGCCGACCGCCTGTTTGATATGCGCGACGAAGAGATGACGCTGCGTAACGACGAGGTGATGGGCGAGCTGCCGGCGGAGCTGGAGTACGAAGAGTTTAACGAGATTCGTGAGCAGCTGGCGGCGATGATTGAAGAAGCCTTACTGGTGTATAAGCAGGAACACAAACCCCTTAACCTCGCGACGGTGATGCGTGACTATCTGGCGCAATATCCGCGCGCGCGTCATTTTGATCTGGCGCGCATTGTCATCGATCAGGCGGTTCGTCTTGGCGTCGCCGAGGCTGATTTAGCCGGTCTGCCTGCGGAATGGCAGACCATTAATGAATACGGAGCCAAGGTGCAGGCACATGTCATCGACAAATATTGAACAAGTGATGCCAGTCAAACTGGCGCTGGCACTGGCAAATCCCCTTTTTCCTGCGCTCGATAGCCAGTTACGCGCAGGACGCCATATTGGCATCGAAGAGCTGGATAATCATGCTTTCCTGATGGATTACCAGGAGTATCTGGAAGAGTTTTACGCGCGTTACAACGTGGAACTGATCCGCGCGCCGGAAGGTTTTTTCTATTTGCGCCCGCGTTCAACCACGCTGATCCCGCGCTCGGTACTGTCCGAGCTGGATATGATGGTCGGCAAAATCCTGTGTTACCTCTATCTCAGCCCGGAACGTCTTGCCAACGAAGGTATTTTTACCCAGCAGGAGCTGTACGATGAGCTGCTGTCGCTGGCGGATGAGAGCAAACTGCTCAAGCTGGTGAATCAGCGCTCCACCGGTTCTGACCTCGATCGTGCCAAGTTGCAGGAGAAGATGCGCGCTTCACTGAACCGCCTGCGTCGTCTCGGCATGGTGTGGTTTATGGGCAATGACAGCAGCAAATTCCGTATCACCGAATCGGTGTTCCGGTTCGGGGCGGATGTGCGCAGCGGTGATGATGCCCGCGAAGCGCAGCTGCGTCTGATTCGCGATGGTGAAGCCATGCTGATTACAACTGCTCCGGCCACCGAAGAAAGCGACAACGACGCCGAGAATGAAGCGAGTGATAACGCGGAGGATGAACAGGCATGATTGAACGCGGTAAATTTCGTTCGCTAACGCTGATCAACTGGAACGGCTTCTTTGCCCGTACCTTTGATCTTGATGAATTGGTGACCACGCTGTCAGGCGGCAACGGTGCGGGTAAATCCACCACGATGGCGGCCTTCGTCACGGCGTTGATTCCGGATCTGACGCTGCTGCATTTCCGTAACACCACCGAAGCCGGGGCGACCTCCGGTTCGCGCGACAAAGGTCTGCACGGTAAATTGCGTGCGGGCGTCTGCTATGCGGTGCTGGATGTCGTCAACTCACGTCATCAGCGCGTAGTGGTGGGCGTGCGTCTGCAACAGGTCGCCGGGCGTGATAAGAAGGTGGATATCAAGCCGTTCAGCATTCACGGCCTGCCCACCGATACACAACCTACCGATATCCTGACTGAGATCCTCGGCAGTCGCCAGGCCCGTGTGTTGCCGCTGACCGAAGTGAAAGATCGTGTCGAGGCGCAGGAAGGCGTGCAGTTCCGCCAGTACAGCTCGGTAACGGATTATCATGCCACGCTGTTCGAACTTGGCGTGGTGCCGCGCCGTCTGCGTACCGCGGGCGATCGCAGCAAATTCTATCGTCTGATTGAAGCGTCGTTATACGGCGGTATCTCCAGCGCCATTACCCGATCGTTGCGTGATTACCTGCTGCCGGAAAACAGCGGCGTGCGCAAAGCCTTCCAGGATATGGAAGCGGCACTGCGTGAAAACCGTATGACGCTGGAAGCGATTCGCGTCACCCAGTCAGACCGCGATTTGTTTAAGCATTTGATCTCCGAAGCGACCAGCTACGTTTCGGCGGATTACATGCGTCACGCCAATGAACGTCGCATCCACCTGGATGGCGCATTGCAACTGCGTAATGAGCTGTTTACCAGCCGCAACCAACTGGCGTCGGAACAGTATCGCCACATCGAAATGGCGCGAGAGCTGTCTGAGCACAGCGGCGCGGAAAACGATCTGGAAACCGATTATCAGGCAGCCAGCGATCACCTGAATCTGGTGCAGACGGCGATGCGTCAGCAGGAGAAGATCGAGCGTTACGATGCCGATCTGGAAGAGCTGACTTACCGTCTCGAAGAGCAGAACGAGGTGGTGGCTGAAGCGCGTGAAGTGCATGAAGAAAATGAAGCACGCGCCGAAGCGGCTGAAGTGGAAGTGGATGAGCTGAAAAGCCAACTGGCCGACTTCCAGCAGGCGCTGGATGTGCAGCAAACCCGTGCCATTCAGTATCAACAGGCATTGCAGGCACTGGATAAAGCCCGTGCGCAATGTCAATTGCCGGATCTGTCCATCGACAACGCTGCGGAGTGGCAGGAAACTTTTCAGGCTCGCGAAGAAGAAGCGACCGAAAAACTGTTGCGTCTGGAACAGAAACTCAGCGTTGCTGAAGCGGCGCACAGCCAATTTGAACAGGCACTGGCGCTGGTTATCAGCATTGCTGGTGACGTTAACCGTCAGGATGCCTGGCAGGTCGGGCGTGAATTGCTGCGTGATGCGGCCAATCAGCGTCATCATGCCGAACAACTCTCCTCGCTGCGTCTGCGTCTGAACGAGCTGGAACAGCGTCTGCGCGAGCAGAACGAAGCCGAGCGTCTGCTGGCAGATTTCTGTAAGCGTCAGGGGCAGCAATATGATGCCGATGCGCTGGAAGGCTTACAGCGTGAGCTGGAAGCGCAGATTGAGCAGCTGAGCAGCAGCGTTGCCGATGCCGGTGAACGCCGTATGCTGATGCGCCAGGAGCTGGAGCAACTGCGTGAGCGCATCACCGCGCTGACCGCGCGCGCGCCGCACTGGCTGGCTGCACAGGAGATCCTGACGCAGCTGAGCGAGCAAACCGGACAGCAGCTGACCAGCAGCCAGCAAATCACCGAATTTATGCAGCAGTTGCTGGAGCGCGAGCGCGAAACCACCGTCGAACGTGATGAGGTGGCGGCACGGAAACGTGATGTTGAGAAGCAAATCGAACGTCTCAGCCAGCCGGGTGGTGCAGAAGATGCACGTCTGACACAGCTTGCTGAGCGTTTTGGCGGCGTATTGCTGTCTGAAATTTATGATGATGTCACGCTGGACGATGCGCCGTACTTCTCCGCGCTCTATGGTCCATCGCGCCATGCGATTGTGGTGCCGGATCTCTCACTGGTGCGTGAGCTGCTGAATGGCCTGGAAGATTGCCCGGAAGATCTGTATCTGATTGAAGGGGATCCGCAGTCATTTGATGACAGCGTTTTCGGCGTTGATGAGCTGGAAAACGCGGTAGTGGTGAAGGTAGCTGAGCGTCAGTGGCGCTACTCCCGCTTCCCGAAGGTGCCGCTATTTGGCCGTGCCGCGCGTGAGAATCAGCTGGAGCTGTTAAACAACGAACGCGATCAACTGGCGGAACGTTATGCAACGCTCTCCTTTGATGTGCAGAAAACCCAGCGCCTGCATCAGTCATTCAGCCGCTTTATCGGCAGCCATCTGGCGGTAGCATTTGACGAAGACCCGGAAGCCTTGATTCGCCAGCTCAACAGCCGCCGCGGCGAACTGGAACGCGCGCTGAGTCAGCATGAAAACGATAACCAACAGCAGCGCATGCAGTACGAACAGGCGAAAGAGGGCGTGGCCCAGCTGAACCGCCTGCTGCCGCGTGTGACGCTGCTGCTGGATGATACGCTGGCGGATCGCTGTGAAGAGATCCGTGAGCGCGTCGAAGAAGCACAGGAAGCGGCGCGTTTCCTGCATCAGCACAGTAATAAACTCGGCAAACTGGAGCCGTTGTTGCCGGTGCTACAGAGCGATCCGCAGCAGCATGATCAGCTGGAGCGTGATTATCAGCAGGCGCAGCAGTTGCAGCGTGAGGCGCGTCAGCAGGCGTTTGCGCTTACCGAAGTGGTTCAGCGCCGTGCACATTTCAGCTACGAAGACTCGGCCGGTATGTTGACCGGTAACAGCGACCTCAACGAGAAGTTACGTCAGCGTCTTGAGCAGGCAGAGGGCGAGCGCAGTCGCGCCCGCGAACGTCTGCGTGAACATCAGGCTCAGTTGACGCAATATTCTCAGGTGCTGGCTTCGCTGAAAAGTTCGTATGACGCTAAGCGCGATATGTTGAAAGAGTTGCAGCAGGAGATGCAGGACATCGGTGTGCATGCCGATGCCAGCGCCGAGGAGCGTGCACGCGCCCGCCGCGATGAACTCTATACCGCGTTAAGCCATAACCGTGCGCGCCGTAACCAGTTGGAAAAACAGCTCACTTTCTGCGAAGCAGAAATGGACAGCCTACAGAAGAAATTGCGCAAGCTGGAGCGTGATTATCACCAGATACGCGAGCAGGTTGTCACTGCGAAAGCGGGCTGGTGCGCGGTGCTGCGCCTGGTGAAAGAAAATGGTGTCGAGCGACGCCTGCATCGTCGTGAACTGGCTTATCTGAGCGGCGATGAATTGCGTTCAATGTCGGATAAGGCGTTGGGCGCCCTGCGTCTGGCGGTGGCGGATAACGAACATCTCCGCGATGTATTGCGGATGTCGGAAGATCCGAAACGTCCGGAGCGTAAAATTCAGTTCTTTATCGCGGTCTACCAGCATCTGCGTGAGCGTATTCGTCAGGACATCATTCGTACCGATGATCCGGTGGAAGCGATTGAGCAGATGGAGATTGAGCTGAACCGCCTGACGGAGGAGCTGACGGCGCGCGAGCAGACGCTGGCGATCAGTTCGCGTAGCGTCGCCAACATCATTCGTAAAACCATTCAGCGTGAGCAGAACCGTATTCGTCAGCTTAATCAGGGCTTGCAAGCGGTCAGCTTTGGTCAGGTGCGCAGCGTGCGGCTGAACGTGAACGTGCGTGAAACGCACTCGATGCTGCTGGAAACGCTGTCAGAGGAACACGAACAGCATCAGGATCTGTTTAACAGCAATCGCCTGACCTTCTCTGAAGCGCTGGCGAAGTTGTATCAGCGCCTGAATCCACAAATCGATATGGGCCAGCGTACGCCACAGACCATTGGTGAAGAGCTGCTCGATTACCGCAACTATCTGGAGATGGAGGTTGAGGTGAACCGTGGCTCCGATGGCTGGCTACGCGCGGAAAGTGGTGCGCTCTCAACCGGTGAAGCGATCGGTACCGGTATGTCGATTCTGGTGATGGTGGTGCAGAGCTGGGAAGAGGAGTCACGCCGTTTGCGCGGCAAAGATATTTCCCCATGCCGTCTGCTGTTCCTCGATGAAGCCGCGCGTCTTGATGCGCGTTCCATCGCCACCTTGTTTGAGTTGTGCGAGCGTCTGGAAATGCAGTTGGTGATTGCCGCCCCGGAAAATATCAGTCCGGAAAAAGGGACCACTTATAAACTGGTGCGTAAGGTATTTAACAACACCGAACACGTTCATGTGGTGGGCCTGCGTGGCTTCTCAGCGGATCCGGCACCGGTGAAGCGAGAAAATAACGCGCCGGACCTGGAAACAGAAAATTCGTAGCGGGAATTGTGGTTAAAATTCATCGCTACAGTTAATGTGTAAACGGCATTTGCTACCAGAGGCAAATGCCGTTTTTATTTGTATACTCAAAAATATGTATAAGGTAGTACACAGCATAGCGAGTCGGCTGTGTCTTAGGCGAGAAGGGGGCCAGGGATGTTGCTGAATAATAAGAGCAGATTTAATCGTGCTGTCATAGCACTCAGTTTGTCACTGGTATTGTCGCCACTGGCGGCCAGCCATGCGGCAATTATCGCAGCGCTACCGGGTACGACGCACCATACTCTGTCGGTCGCGGATAGCCAGCGTCAGATTCAGCAGGTTTTCAGCCCCAGCGAACAACCGTTCTATCTTCCCGGGCTGGCAGGCATTTATGCCGCCCGTAATATGGCGCCGTTGTGGCAGGACCGCACGGCGGTACAGGCGTTTCAGCAGCAACTGGCGGAAGTGGCATTATCCGGGGTACAGCCGCAGTTTACGCGCTGGGTAGGGCTACTGACCAACCCAGCGATAAAAGGGCTGGCACGCGATATCGTGCTGAGTGATGCCATGTTGGGCTATCTGCAATTTGTCTCCGGCGTGCCGACGCAGGGCGAAACCTGGTTGTACAGCAACGTGCCGTACAAGATGGCGATGCCCACCATTGCGGCGATTAATCAGTGGCAAAATGCGGTAAATGGTGGTGGAAGCCGTGCCTTTGTCATCTCGCTTGAGCCGCAACATCCGCAATACGCTCCCATGCACGCAGCGCTGAAAACCCTGTTGACCGACAACCGCCCGTGGCCGCAATTACGTGATAGCGGTACGCTGCGCCCCGGCCAAATCAGTAATGATGTGCCTGCCCTGCGTGAGATTTTACAACGTACCGGCATGTTGACCGGGCATAGTGCAACACCGACGCCCGCAGACGATGCTGTGCCTGTGGCACCGGTGCCGGTCAGTCAGAGTGCGCAGCCCGTTGCGGTCAGCCCCTCGGCAGCCAACGTGAATGATCTCTCTGCTCCGGCACCACAAGCGCCGGGCAATGTCGCAGCGAATCCCGTGCAATCGGCCAACAATGTTTATGATGCTGCGCTGGTGGACGGCGTAAAACGCTTCCAGCATTGGCAAGGCCTGGCCGACGATGGCGCGATTGGTCCGCGCACCCGCGAATGGTTGAATGTCTCGCCGCAAATGCGCGCCGCCTTGCTGGCACTCAATATTCAGCGTTTGCGTTTGCTGCCGGATGATATGCATAACGGTATCATGGTCAATATCCCCAACTACTCACTGACCTACTACAACAATGGTGCCACCATCCTGTCGTCACGCGTGATTGTCGGACGTCCCGATCGCAAAACGCCGCTGATGCGCAGCGCATTGAATAATGTGGTGCTCAATCCGCCGTGGAATGTGCCGACTTCGCTGGTGCGCCAGGACATTGTGCCGAAGGTCAAACAGGACCCGGGTTATCTGTATAAACACGGTTATACCCTGTTGTCAGGCTGGAGCGCTGATGCGCAAGTCATCGATCCCTCCACGCTCGACTGGAATATGGTTTCAGCCGCCAGCTTCCCTTACCGTATCCGTCAGGCTCCTGGCGCAATGAATTCGCTGGGGCGTTATAAATTCAATATGCCCAGCTCGGATGCGATTTATCTGCACGATACGCCGAACCACAACCTGTTTCAGCGTGATATTCGTGCGCTCAGCTCTGGCTGTGTCCGGGTGAATAAGGCGTCTGAACTGGCGGATTTGTTGCTTCAGGATGCAGGGTGGAATGACAGCCGTATCTCTGACACCCTGAAAGAGGGTAGCACGCGCTACATCCCGATTCGTCATCGTATCCCGGTAAACCTCTATTATCTGACGGCCTGGGTGGCGGAAGATGGTCAACCGCAATATCGTACAGATATTTACAATTATGATAATCCGGCCCGTTCGGGGAGTCAGGTGCTGACCAAAGCTGGTCAATTGCTACTCTAGTGATTGATTTAATTCATCTCCTTTCTGGTTAACTTTCATACAGCCGGCAGCAAAATTGCGATTTTGCGCCGGTTCTGCATTTTCTTTCCCTTATTCTGGGTTGACTGAGTTTGAGGCTAACGTTAATGTTCCGCCTTGTGTGCTTTTTACACATTTTTTTATCGCTTTAATCTCAGGTAACCCCGTTTCATGGCTAATTTTGATTCTCAACGTCGCAAATTGCTCCTGATCGGAGGCGCAACGGCAGGTCTGGCACTTCTCCCTGGCTCTGCACTGGCTTCAATGTCCACCTCCCGGCCGCGTATTTTGACGCTTAATAACCTTCACACCGGTGAAACCCTCAAAACAGAGTTTTTTAACGGCAAGAGTTATGACAAGGATGAGTTAGCTCGTTTAAATCACTTCTTCCGTGATTATCGCGCCAATCAGATCAAAACCATCGATCCACATTTGTTTGATCAGATTTATCGCCTCCAGGCCGCGCTGGGAACACGTAAACCGATTCAACTGGTTTCAGGCTATCGCACCATTGCCACCAACAATATGTTGCGTGAGTCCGGTCCTGGCGTGGCGAAACACAGTTACCACACCAAAGGTCAGGCGATGGACTTCCACATCGAAGGCATTTCCCTGAGCAATGTTCGCAAAGCGGCGTTATCTCTGCGTGCAGGTGGTGTAGGATATTACCCGCGCAGCAACTTTGTTCACATTGACACCGGTCCTGTAAGGCACTGGTCGTAAAAACCGACAGCGCTGCGTGCGTCGGTCATGGAGCGCTATGAACTACCTCATCATTCCGGTCACCGCATTTTCTCAGAATTGTTCTGTCATCTGGGGTGACGATACTCAGCAGGCTGCGCTGGTGGATCCGGGCGGCGATGCTGCAACCATTATCGCTGTACTTTCAGAGCGTGGTATCACGCCGACGCAGATTCTGCTGACGCATGGGCATCTCGACCATGTGGGTGCTGCGGCTGAACTGGCAGCACATTTTCAGGCGCCGATTGTCGGACCACAGTTACTGGATGCTTTCTGGCTGGAGGCATTGCCGACTCAGAGTCGCATGTTTGGTCTGCCGGAATGTGCACCGTTAACGCCAGACCGCTGGCTGGAAGAGGGGGAAACGGTGCAGGTCGGTGAAGTGACACTGGAAGTGCTGCATTGTCCGGGACATACTCCAGGCCATATCGTGTTCTTTGACCGCGCCGGTCGTCTGTTGATCTCAGGTGATGTGATTTTTAACGGTGGTGTCGGTCGAACCGATTTTCCGCAGGGCAGCCACAGCGATTTAATCGCGGCTATCAAAACCAAACTGCTGCCGCTGGGCGATGATGTGACTTTTGTACCAGGGCATGGCCCGATTTCCACGCTGGGCCGCGAACGTATCAGTAATCCATTTCTGCAATAAAACTGCATGCATAAACCGTAGCGGCGTGATTTATCACGCGTCTTTTTCGCAATGCGCGATAAATCGCGCCGCTACGGGTTACTCCTTACAGCACTGCCACAATCGCTTCGCACAGCGCCGACATATTGTCTGGCGTCATTCCCGCGACGTTAACACGTCCCGAATTCACCGCGTAAACCCCAAACTCTTCACGCAGACGCACCACCTGATCTTTGGTCAGGCCGCTGAACGAGAACATGCCGTTCTGCTTGATGATAAAGCTGAAATCCTGCTCTGCGCCGCTTGAGGCCAGCGTGTTAACGAACAGTTGACGCATACGCTGAATACGCTGGCGCATATCGGTCAGTTCCTGCTCCCAAATGGTACGCAGCGCATCATTACCCAGAATGGTCGCCACCACCGCCGCACCGTGGGCCGGTGGGTTAGAGTAGTTAGCGCGAATGCTGTACTTCACCTGGCTGAACGCAGTTTTTGCCACATCGCTATTGGCGGCAACCACCGTCAGGGCACCCACACGTTCGTTATACAGGCCGAAGTTTTTTGAGTATGAGCTGGCAACAATCAACTCCTGATGCGAGGCGGCAAAAATGCGCAGGCCTTCTGCATCTTCATCCAGACCACGGGCAAAGCCCTGATAGGCGAAATCAAACAGCGGCAGCCAGCCATTTGCCTGAGACAGGGCGGCCAGTTGCTGCCATTGCTCGGTTGTTGGATCGATACCGGTTGGGTTGTGACAGCAACCGTGGAACAGCACCACATCACCGGCTTTCGCTTCACGCAGTGACGCAACCATGCCGTCAAAATCCAACGTATGGTTGGCGGCATCGTAATACTGATAATCGCAGACCTCGAGACCCGCAGCGTTGAAGACGTTTTTGTGGTTCGGCCAGCTTGGATTGCTCACCCAGACACGTTTTACGCTGGTCTGATTGGCGAGGAAATCGGCAGCAACGCGTAGTGCGCCGGTACCACCCGGCGTTTGAGCGGTGCAGGCACGCCCAGCGGCAATCAGCGCGCTCTCTTTACCAAACAGCAGTTCCTGCGTGCAACGAGCAAAATCAGCCAGGCCATCAATGCTGAGGTAATTCTTGGTGGTCTCATTTTCCAGCAAGTATTGTTCAGCTTTTTTCACACTGGTGAGCACCGGCGTTTTTCCGGTTTCATCTTTATAAACACCAATGCCAAGGTTGATTTTATTCGGGCGGTCGTCGGCGCGAAACAGGTCGGCCAAACCAAGAATAGGATCGGCGGGTGCGGCAGAGATCGATTCAAACATGAGTCAGGTCCAGTTGCGTGAACTTTAGCGAAATGAGCTATCAGGTTAGCGTCAGTCGGCACCGTTGCCAACCGTTGCGACGAAAAAGAAATAATGCCACGGCTGCGATTAATGCCGCTTATTGCGAAGTGGATCACTGAAAAGCAAAACGGAGCCGTCAGGCTCCGTTTTAAAGGTATTACGCGTTACTAATCGGCAGATTAGAACTGGTAAACCAGACCTACAGCTACGATATCGTCGGTGTTCAGACCCAGCGGGTTGTTGTCATCCAGCAGGTTGATTTTGTAGTCGACGTAGGTAGACATGTTTTTGTTGAAGTAGTAGGTTGCGCCCACTTCAGCGTATTTGTACAGGTCAGCATCGCCGATACCTTCGATGTCTTTGCCTTTAGACTGAACGTAGGCTACAGACGGACGCAGGCCGAAGTCGAACTGGTACTGAGCAACGAATTCCATAACCTGAGTTTTGTTAGCAAAACCGGTTGCACCGTTGTCAACGCTGTTTACGTTGCTGTTAGCAATGTAGGTTGCGTTACGGGTTTCGCTGTACATTGCTGCCAGGTATACGTTGTTCGCGTCATATTTCAGAGCAGTTGCCCACTGCTGAGCTTTGTCGCCGCTGCCGTAGTCCATCTGGTTCTGCGCATTGGTGCGGTCGCTTGAACCATAAGCACCTACGATGCCAACACCGATCGGAGAGGTATAGGAGATTGAAGTACCCCAGCCGTCGCCGTTCGCACGACGCGGATCGTCGGTACGGTCGTTTTTGCCCTGGTACTGAACAGCGAAGTTCAGGCCATCAACCAGACCGAAGAAGTTGCTGTTACGGTAGGTAGCCAGACCGGTAGAACGGCCAGCCAGGAAGTTGTCAGAGTAACCTGAGTCACCGCCGTATTCCGGCAGCATGTCGGTCCAGCCGATTGCGTCGTAAACCACGCCATAGTTACGACCGTAGTCGAAAGAACCTGCGTCAGCGAATTTCAGACCAGCAAAGCCCAGACGGGTTTTGTTGCCAGACTGTGCGTCAGAGCCGCCTTCAGAGTTGTTAGCCTGGATGTTGTATTCCCACTGGCCGTAACCGGTCAGCTGGTCGGTGATCTGAGTTTCACCTTTGAAGCCGAAGCGCACGTAAGACTGGTCGCCATCGTTGCCAGAGTCGTCAGAGAAGTAATGCAGACCATCAACTTTACCGTACAGGTCTAATTTGTTGCCATCTTTGTTGTAGATTTCTGCTGCGTTGGCTGCACCAGCAGCTAACAGAGCAGGGATAACCACTGCAAGAATGTTGCGCTTCATCATTTTTTATTACCCTCATTGGAGTTATTTGGACACCTGCCACTGCCGTCAAGAAACCTTTACGGGAACCTTGAAAGAAGTTTGGTGTCTCCTGTGTCTGCACGCATCTTTCCATCCCGGGGTTGGTAATTCTACCCCGAAAATGCTACTAATCTCGCAATTAGGTATCAAAAAGAAAAATTGTATTACAAAATGTAAATATTCGGGAACTTTGTGAGAGAACTCTAAATTTACAAAAATAAAAAAAGGCCGGCATAGCCGACCTCGTTATATATATGAATTACTTATAATTAATCGCGAATTTTAGAAATTGGCGTTGCGCGGCGTACGTGGGAAGGGGATAACATCCCTTACATTTTGTACACCAGTGACATACGCGATTAATCGTTCGAAACCTAAGCCGAAGCCAGAGTGTGGCACGGTGCCGTAACGACGTAAGTCACGGTACCACCAGTAATCTTCTTTGTTCAGACCCATCTCAGCCAGGCGTGCATCCAGGACATCCAGACGTTCTTCACGCTGTGAACCACCGATGATTTCACCGATGCCAGGCGCCAGGACATCCATCGCAGCCACGGTTTTACCATCGTCATTCATACGCATGTAGAACGCTTTGATATCCTTCGGATAGTTTTTCACCACCACCGGGGCTTTGAAGTGTTTCTCAGCAAGGTAGCGCTCGTGTTCTGACGACAGATCGACACCCCAGGAGACTGGATTTTCGAAGCTCTGGCCGCTTTTCAGCAAAATCTCGATCGCATCGGTGTAGTCCACCTGAGCGAAATCTGCATTAACAAAACGTTCCAGGCGAGAAATCGCATCTTTGTCTACGCGCTCTGCAAAGAACGCCAGGTCATCAGCGCGCTCTTCCAGCACCGCCTTAAACACATACTTAAGCATGGCTTCCGCCAGGGCCGCGGCATCATCCAGTGTCGCGAACGCCACTTCCGGCTCCAGCATCCAGAACTCAGCCAGATGGCGACTGGTGTTGGAGTTTTCAGCACGGAAGGTTGGGCCGAAGGTGTAGATTTTGGACAGCGCACAGGCATAAGTTTCGCCGTTCAACTGGCCGGACACCGTCAGGAAGGCTTCTTTACCAAAGAAGTCTTTGTCGTAATCGACTTTGCCCTGCGGGTCACGCGGCAGGTTTTCCATATCCAGCGTAGAGACGCGGAACATCTCACCGGCACCTTCGGTATCCGAAGCGGTGATCAGCGGCGTGGAAACCCAGAAATAACCGTTTTCATGGAAGAAGCGATGCAACGCCTGCGCCAGGGTGTGACGAGTACGTGCCACCGCGCCAATCAGGTTAGTGCGCGGGCGCAGGTGCGCCACTTCACGCAGGTATTCGATGCTGTGGCGTTTGGCAGCCATCGGATAGGTGTCCGGATCGTCCACCCAGCCCACTACTTCAACCTGAGTGGCTTGCAGTTCAAACGCCTGACCTTCACCCGGCGATTCCACCACTTTGCCGGTCACAATCACCGAGCAGCCCGTGGTCAGACGCAGCACTTCGTCCTGATAATTATTCAGAGAATTATTGACGACAGCCTGAACGGGATTAAAGCAGGAACCGTCATAAACGGCGATAAAGGAAAGACCGGCTTTGGAATCTCTTCGGGTACGCACCCAACCACGTACGGTGACTTCACTGTCAACCGCGACACGGCCGTGCAGTACATCCGCTACAGGCACTACGCTCATAAATATCTCTCTATATATTAGGATGAAGTCAATTTATACATTCCCCATACCGGGGTTTTGCTATGTTACTTACGAGCCATCAGGAAACAAGCAAAATTGCCGGGATACGGGGAGATTTGTTGCAGCACAGCAGGGTACAGGTACCCTGCTGTCGGGTGGTTAGCTAGCTCTTTTCACCAGCGGCAGGTCGAAGGCTTTACGCAGAGCGCGAACGAAGGCTTTATCCTGGCAGATGGTTTTGCCGGGGCTGTCGGAAAGTTTAGCCACCGGCTTGCCGTTGCAGCTCACCAGTTTGATCACGATATTCAGGGGGGTTACGCCTGGAATATCGCAGGTCAGGCGCGTGCCGATACCAAACACCACATTGGCGCGCTGACCAAAGTGACGATACAGCGCCAGCGCTTTGTCCAGATCAAGATTGTCGGAGAACACCAGGGTTTTGCTTTTCGGATCGATATCCAGGCGCTGATAGTGAGCGATGGCTTTCTCCCCCCATTCCACCGGATCGCCGGAATCATGGCGCAATCCCTGATAGCGGTTGGCAAAGCCGGGACCGAAATCGCGTAGGAAGGCATCCATAGTGATGCAATCGGTCAGTGCGATGCCGAGTTGCTCGTCGTACTCATCCAGCCAGGATTGCAGCGCAGCACGCTGGCTATTGGCCAACACCGGGCTGATCTGCTGATGTGCCTGGAACCACTCATGCGCCTGGGTGCCGACCGGGTTAAGTTGCAGACGACGCGCCAGATCATAGTTGCTGGTACCCACCAGCCACGGGAAATCCTGCTTCAGGGTGCTGACGATGGCTTCCTGCACTGGCTGGGAATAGCGGCGACGCGTACCGAAGTCCATCAAATGGAAGCGGGACATATCCAGGTCGCTGACCTGCCGGCGAAAGTCCGTCAACTTTTGTTGCAGGTGATCGACTGCCTGCGCGACACCGATCTGCGGGGTGCGGTGACGGTGCACCAGTTCGCTGATCAGCGCCAGCAACGGCACTTCCCACAGAATCACTTCACGCCACGGACCGCTGATCTGGATGGCGAGTTTGCCGTGATCGTTGCGTACCACGACCTGGCTGGGATCGAAGCGGAAACCGCGCAGCCAGCTGAGATAGTCAGCGTCAAAAAAGGGCAGGGCAGAAAGATAACGATATTCCTCTTCACTCAGGGCGAGAGAGTGCATCGCATCAATATGGGTGCGGAGTTCATCCGTGTAGACGCCGAGTAACTCGGTGCCGCGGCAGCGAAATTCCGCCGTGACCGGGACATCGTAGTAACGATGATATACGGCCTGCTGCATATGAAGCTTGTAGGCATCGGTATCAAGCAGCGTGGTCAAAATCGGGGAAGCGTGTCCTGTCATGGTGCGTTTCAGCATCCTCTTCCGCGGAGCATAGCCCGGTGTTCAACAAAGTCATAAAGACGCAGGAGTATAAAACAGTAATAGACCGCGATCACACCATATTTGCAGGGGGCAGGTCGATGGTCATTTGTGCCATTGTTAATAAATTGTAGCATTTTCTGCTAAGGCACGCATTGTGCGTGGCAAGTGAGGCCCAACCCGCTTAGACTTTGACGGGTATACCTTTTAACGATGCGAGAAGGATTTATGACGCAACAGCCGCAAATAAAATATCGTCACGACTACCGTGCACCCGATTTCACCATCACTGATATCGATTTGACGTTTGACCTTGATGCGGCCACCACGCGCGTCACCGCGGTCAGCCAGGTGAAGCGTTTAGGCAACAGCCAGGCTGAGCTGCGTCTGGATGGGGAAGATTTGACCCTGGTATCACTGGCGGTGGACGGCACTCCGTGGACGCATTATCGCGAAGAAGAGGGCGCGCTGGTGTTGAGCCAGGTGCCAGACACCTTCACCCTGACCATCATCAATGATATCCACCCGGACCAAAACACCGCGCTGGAAGGTTTGTATAAGTCAGGTGAGGCGCTGTGCACGCAATGTGAAGCCGAAGGTTTCCGTCATATCACCTGGTATCTGGACCGCCCGGATGTGCTGGCGCGTTTTACCACCACCATTATCGCCGATGCCGCGCGCTATCCGTATCTGCTCTCCAATGGCAACAAGCTGGAGAGTGGTCGTCATGAAGATGGTCGCCACTGGGTAAAATGGCAGGACCCGTTCCCGAAACCCTGTTATCTGTTTGCGCTGGTCGCTGGTGATTTTGATGTGCTGCGCGACAGCTTTACCACCCGCTCAGGCCGTGATGTGGCGCTGGAGATCTTTGTCGATCGCGGCAACCTTGACCGTGCCGACTGGGCAATGACCTCGCTGAAAAACAGCATGAAGTGGGATGAGGAGCGTTTTGACCTCGAATATGACCTCGATATCTTTATGATCGTCGCGGTGGATTTCTTCAATATGGGCGCGATGGAGAATAAAGGGCTGAACGTCTTTAACTCTAAATACGTGCTGGCGAAAGCGGAAACCGCCACCGACAAAGATTACCTCGGTATTGAAGCGGTGATTGGTCACGAATATTTCCACAACTGGACCGGCAACCGCGTCACCTGCCGTGACTGGTTCCAGCTCAGCCTGAAAGAGGGGCTGACAGTGTTCCGCGATCAGGAGTTCAGCTCAGATCTCGGTTCCCGCGCGGTAAATCGCATCGATAATGTGCGCGTGATGCGCGGCGCGCAGTTCGCTGAAGATGCCAGCCCGATGGCACACCCGATTCGCCCGGATCAGGTCATTGAGATGAACAACTTCTACACCCTGACGGTGTATGAAAAGGGTTCAGAAGTGATTCGCATGATGCACACCCTGCTGGGCGAAGAGAATTTCCAGAAAGGGATGCAGCTCTATTTTGAGCGCCATGATGGTAGCGCGGCGACCTGCGACGATTTCGTGCAGGCGATGGAAGATGCGTCTAATGTTGACCTGTCACAGTTCCGTCGCTGGTATAGCCAGTCCGGTACGCCGGTGCTGACGGTGCGCGATGATTACAACCCGGAGCTGGAGCAATATACGCTGCACGTTACTCAGCACACGCCACCGACCGCCGAGCAGAAAGAGAAGCTGCCGTTACATATCCCGCTGGATATTGAACTGTATGACGGTGAAGGCAAGGTGATCCCGCTGCAACATAATGGTCATCCGGTGCACCATGTGCTGAACGTCACCGAAGAGTTCCAGAGTTTCGTATTCGATAAGGTTTATTTCCAGCCAGTGCCCTCATTGCTGCGCGAATTCTCTGCGCCGGTGAAGCTCGACTATAAATGGAGCGATGCACAACTGACGTTCCTGATGCGTCATGCCCGTAACGACTTTTCCCGCTGGGATGCAGCGCAAAGCCTGCTGGCAACCTATATCCGCCTGAATGTCGCGCGTCATCAACAGGGGCAACCGCTGTCGCTGCCGCTGCATGTGGCTGATGCCTTCCGTGCGGTGTTGCTGGATGAGCAGGGCGATCCGGCGCTGATGGCGCTGATTCTGTCGCTGCCTTCGGAGAATGAAATCGCTGAGTTGTTTGAGGTGATTGACCCGCAGGCCATCGCTGAAGTGCGTGAGGCGCTGGTGCGCACCCTGGCGAAAGAACTGAGTGATGAGTTCCTGGCGGTTTATCGTGCCAATCAGAGCCATGAGTACCAGGTTGAGCATGCGGAAATTGGTAAACGCGCGCTGAAGAACGTCTGCCTGAGCTACCTGGCCTTTGCTGACGTCGAACAGGCTGACAAGCTGGTACAGGCGCAATATCAGCACGCCACCAACATGACTGATGCGCTGGCGGCAATGTCGGCGGCGGTCGCTGCACAACTGCCGTGTCGTGATAGCTTAATGGCGGCCTATGACGAGCGTTGGCATCAGGATGGTCTGGTGATGGACAAATGGTTTGTGCTACAGGCCACCAGTCCGGCGTCTGACGTGCTGAGCAAGGTGCGTGAACTGCTGCATCATCGCTCTTTCACCATGGGTAACCCCAACCGCATTCGTTCGTTGATTGGTGCTTTTGCCTCGGCTAATCCGTCGGCCTTCCATGCCAAAGATGGCAGCGGTTATCAATTCCTGGTGGAGATGCTGACCGATCTCAACACGCGGAACCCGCAGGTTGCTGCGCGCATGATCGAGCCGCTGATTCGTCTGAAGCGTTACGATGCCGGGCGTCAGGCGTTGATGCGTCAGGCGCTGGAGACGTTGAAAGGACTGGATAAGCTGTCTGGCGACCTGTATGAGAAGATCACCAAAGCGTTGAATGCGTAATTAACCGTAGCGGCGCAATAAATTGCGCCGCTACGGGGCGATTATCGCTGTTGTGCAAAGCGTAGTGGCTGTTCGCTGGAGCTACGCTTCATCACCCGATCCAGCACTTCCGCTTCCAGTTCAGCCAGTCGGGCAGAGCCGCGACGGCGTGGACGCGGCAGATCAACCGTTAAATCCAACCCGATTTGTCCTTCTTCAATCAGCAATACCCGATCCGCCATCGCCACCGCTTCGCTGACGTCGTGCGTCACCAGCAACACGGTAAAGTTATGCTGTTGCCACAGCGATTCAATTAATCCCTGCATCTCAATACGCGTTAAGGCGTCCAGCGCACCGAGCGGTTCATCCAGCAGCAGCAGACCGGGACGGTGGATCAACGCACGCGCCAGTGCGACACGCTGTTTCTGCCCGCCGGACAGCGCGGCGGGCCATTCGTTGGCACGCTCCGCCAGGCCCACGGCTGCCAGCGCTTCCAGCGCATTGTCCCGCCAGGCTCGACCTTTTAGCCCAAGCCCGACGTTATCAATCACCTTTTTCCACGGCAGCAGACGCGCATCCTGAAACATCAAACGCGTATCATCGCGCGCCGACGCCAGCGGGGCATTGCCGGCCAGTAATTCGCCTTGCGTGGTGGATTCCAGTCCGGCCAACAGGCGCAGCAGGGTGCTTTTGCCGCATCCGCTGCGGCCCACCACCGCGACGAATTGTCCGGCCGGAATATGCAGATCAATATGGTTCAGGATGGTGCGGTCACCATAGCGTTTGACTACGCCGTTAACGCCCACCGGTGTTCCGCTGTTAAGCCGCGCCGGAGTGAGGGTTGCAGTGCTCATGCGTTAGCCTCCTTCAGTTGATAAGCCGGATGCCAGCGTAGCCAGACGCGCTCCAGCAGTTGGGCCGCGACATCGGCCAGTTTGCCGAGCAGGGCATACAGAATGATGGCGACCACCACCACGTCGGTTTGCAGAAATTCACGCGCGTTCATCGCCAGATAACCAATGCCCGAGTTGGCAGAAATGGTTTCGGCAACGATCAATGTCAGCCACATCAGGCCCAGGGCAAAACGTACCCCCACCATAATAGAGGGGAGGGCACCGGGCAGAATCACCTGAATAAACAGGCTCCAGCCGGAAAGGCCATAACTGCGCGCCATCTCCACCAACCCCCGATCAATATTGCGGATGCCGTGGTAGGTGTTGAGATAGATCGGAAACAGCGTGCCGAGCGCGACGAGGAAAATTTTCGCCGCCTCATCAATGCCGAACCACAGGATCACCAGCGGAATCAGCGCCAGATGCGGCACATTGCGCAGCATCTGCACCGAGGTATCGAGCAGGCGCTCACCCAGACGTGAGGTGCCGGTAATCAGGCCCAGTATCAGCCCGATCGAGCCGCCGATACTGAAACCAATCGCGGCGCGCCAGCCGCTGATGGCGAGGTGCTGCCACAATTCGCCGCTGGCCGAGAGATTCCAGAAGGTGATCAGGATATTCTCCGGCGACGGCAGAATGCGCGTCGATAACAGCCCGGTTTGGGAAGCCAGTTGCCATACCGCGACTAACAGGACCGGCAGCGCCCAGGGCAGCAAGGCATTACTCAGGTGTTTCTTTGTCATGATAGCCTCCTCAACTCTGCGACACTTTTTGCGGCGCGAAGTCATGGGCGACAGCCTCACCACGCGCTTTAATCGTCGACGGCTGCGGGATCTGCGGTATGGCCAGGTCAAGATGCGGGAACAGCAACTCGCCGACGCGATACGCCTCTTCCAGATGGGGATAGCCGGAAAGAATAAAGGTTTCGATACCGAGGTCGGTGTATTCCTGCATACGTGCCGCGATGGTCGGTCCATCGCCGACTAAGGCTGTACCAGCACCACCGCGTACCAGACCGACACCGGCCCACAAATTAGGGCTGATCTCCAGTTTGTCACGGCGTCCACCGTGTAACGCGGCCATGCGCTGCTGACCGACGGAATCGGTGCGGGCTAACGCAGCCTGCGCTTTGGCGATGGTGGCATCATCCAGATGAGCGATCAGCCGGTCGGCGGCACGCCACGCCTCTTCATTGGTTTCACGTACAATCACATGTAAACGGATGCCAAAACGTACCTTGCGCCCCTGGGCTTCTGCTTTCGCGCGGACCTGGGCGATCTTCTCCTTAACCTGGGCGGGCGGTTCACCCCAGGTGAGATAAACATCGACCTGCTCGGCCGCCAAATCCTGAGCTGCATCAGACGATCCACCAAACCACAACGGGGGACGGGGCTGCTGCACCGGTTTAAACATCAGCCGGGCACCGCGCACCTTGACGTGTTTGCCTTCATAATCAACGGTTTCCCCTTCCAGTACGCGCCGCCAGATACGGGTGAATTCAGCCGATTCAGCATAGCGTTCACGGTGATCGAGGAACACGCCATCCCCCGCCAGTTCTTCCGGGTCCCCCCCGGTTACCAGATTAAACAGCGCCCGGCCATTCGACAGGCGATCGAGCGTGGCGGCCTGACGCGCGGCCTGTGTTGGGGAAATCACGCCGGGGCGTAGCGCGACCAGAAAACGCAGACGTTGCGTCACCGGAATCAGCGATGCCGCCACCAGCCAGGCATCTTCACAGGAGCGACCCGTTGGGATTAGCACGCCACCAAAACCGAGGCGATCGGCGGCCTGCGCCACTTGTTGCAAGTAGGCATGGTCTACCGGGCGCGCACCTTGATCGGTGCCAAGATAGTGGCCATCACCGTGGGTCGGGAGAAACCAGAATACGGATACGCTCATTATTCACTCCTTAAGGCTGAGCCGACTGTGGTTGCCAGATGCGATCGGCGATCGTCACTTTTACCGGCATCAAATGGTTGGCATAGAACAGGTCGGCCGTTTGCTGTTGGGCCTGCGCGGTATGGGCGCTGACCGGCGTAATGGTGGTGGGTGGTCGATGGTCGAGATAGCTGGCAATCACCGGCTTGGGCAGACCCATCGCCTGCGCCAACAGGTCGATGCTCTGGTCACGCTGACTACGCGTTAACGCATCGGCCTCACTGAAGGTTTGCAACACCTGCTGCACAAAGTTGCCATTGGCGGCGGTGAATTTACGGGTGGCGAGATAGAAGGAACCGGTTTGATTCAGTTTGCTGCCATCGGCCAACACCCGCACATTGCCCTGTAACAAGGCGGCGGAGTAGTAGGGATCCCAGATCGCCCAGGCATCCACGTCACCCTGCTGAAAAGCGGCGCGAGCATCGGCAGGCGTCAGGTAAGTGGGTTGAGTATCTTTAAAGCTCAGACCGGCCTGCGCCAGTGCGCGTAATAACAGGTTGTGGGAACTGGAACCTTTCTGAAATGCCACTTTGTGGCCTTTCAATTCGGCCACGCTGTGAATCGGGCTATCTTTGGGAACCAGAATCACTTCTGCCTTTGGTTTAGGAGGTTCCGAGCCGACATACAGCAAATCCGCCCCCGCAGCCTGGGCAAAAATGGGCGGGATATCGCCGGTGCTGCCGAGGTCGATACTGCCGACATTCAACGCTTCCAACATCTGTGGTCCGGCGGGGAACTCAATCCACTGAATCTGCGTATGCGGGAAACGTTGCTCCAGCAGCCGATGCGATTTAGCCAGCACCATGCTGACGGACCCTTTTTGATAGCCAATACGAAACTGCGCGGGTGCGTCAGCGGCACAGGTACTCAGGCTTAGCAGCGCGGTAAGGGTTGCGAGCAGCAGACCGGATAGCATCCTTTTCATACTTCTTCCTTTATACAGCTTTAGCAAAGGGTTGGTGGCGGCGATGCAGCGCATGCCAGAAGGTATCCAGTGCTTCATCAATGCGCGCGGCCAGCAACTGATCCAGTTCCGGCTGGCGGTCATAGTGTTGAATCTGGCTGTCATCGGCGAACACACCGTGCAGGACTTCCTGCGCTTTCAGCGCATTGAGTACCGGTTTCAGGGCGTAATCCACTGCCAGCATATGTGCCACGCTGCCGCCGCTTGCCAGTGGCAGCACAACTTTATGTTCCAGGGCGCGCTCCGGTAACAGGTCCAGCAGCGTTTTCAGGGCGCCAGAAAATGAAGCTTTATAAATGGGGGTGGCGACAATCACACCATCTGCCTGCGCCAGATCCTCTTTCAGGGCCTGCAAGGCCGGGGAATCAAAACGCGCATACAACAAATCTTCCGGTTGGAAGTTGTGAATATTCCAGGGAATGACTTCTACGCCGCGAGCTTCCAGCGCCTGCTGGCACAGGCTTAGTAACGCCGTGGAACGGGACGGAAATCGTGGGCTGCCTGCCAGCGTAATAACCCGCATAGTCACTCCTTATAACTGAAAGTTATTGATTATCTGATATTGAGAACTGATGTGGTAATCCTGACAGAGCGGGGGGCAGGGCTTAAATGATTTATCCGGCAATGATAAGCCGGAATCTGCAAATAAACGGTGGGCATCAATATCAGGCGGTGGGGAATCGATACGACAATTCCGAAAACCGCTGAGTCACAAAATTGAAATGATTCGCTCTCTTTAAGCAATGACATGCCGTTGAGTCGATTTATTAGTGTGCAAAAGGATAACAAATGTATCGCTACCCCATTATAAGTGATGTCAGCACCATACCAGGTTGCCACGCCGCTATATTTCCGGTGACACGGCAACTTCTCGTATAAACAACGATGATGCGGTTAACCGCGAGGGTATCAGTTATGTCTGGTTGTATCTCCCGGTATCAATTTAATCAACTCTGTCAAAATCGATACCAATAACAAACAAGGCGATTTTAAATAATTTCTTGTTCTAAATTACAAATGGAAAAATGTCATCCAGGTGAGAAAAATAAACCACAACTCAACGGTGCAAAAATAATAAATAAATACATCATGGCTGATAAACATTATTTCTGATTAGCCCTGGGTCTGGTTGAGAAACGGAACTGTCAAAACCTGCGGCCACTGATTAAGCTAGCGCTAAATGATTCTTGTGATAATGCATTCTGTGCGTTGTGGCGTACAGGGATGTGGTTGCTATTTTTCTTTTTAAAAAGTTCAAAAAGAGAGTGCTTATGTCAGAGAAACAACTGTCCGTTATCATTCCTACTTATAACGTAGAGAAATATATTGTTGAATGTGTGGATTCTCTGTTAGCGCAAATATCCACGCCCAATGAAATCATTATTGTGAATGACGGTTCAACCGATGGTACCCTGGCACTCCTCAATCAACATTATGCCAGTCAACCTCAGATCCAGATTGTTACTGTCCCTAACGGTGGCGCCGGACTGGCGCGCGACAAAGGGATTGAGCTGGCACAAGGGGAGTTTCTGTTCTTCTGCGACCCGGATGACCGTGTGGCACTGGGCCTGGTGCAGGAGTTGCAACAGGTGGCGCAGAGGCATCCCGAGGTGGAGCTGTTCTGCTTCAGCTCGACCACCTTTGACCACGAACAGCCGCAGCGTTGTGCCTCTAAAGTGAAGCATGACCTGGCTGGCCTGCAACCGGCGCAGCAGGTCCTTTCCTCTTTATTACGTAATGGTACCTATACCTCGGCGGCCTGGAACTACATCCTGAAACGCACGGTTGTCGATAATCATCAGCTACGCTTTGAACAACGGGTGCATGAAGATCACTGTTTCAGTCTTGGCGCTTTCCTGAACAGCCGTCAGGCATGGGTGAGCGAGAAAAGCTATTATCAACAACGCGTACGCGTGGGTTCATTAACCAACGGCAGCAAAAATAGCGATTATTTTCTGCAACGTTACCATGCCTTTATGCAGGCGTATCACGATTTAATGACCACGCTGGAAAAAAATACCTGGCGCGATCGGCTTCAAAAAGAATATTTGTTACATTCCTTCCGCTTGATGATTTACCTCTCGTTATATAACCGTACTCCGGTGCCGCATTACGTGATTAATGCTATCCGTTTTCTCGGCCGGGAAATCAAAGCTACCGGGTTTAAAGAGTGGCTTTTATTGAATCAACCCGAGCTGTTTATTCGTCTTCAGAATTACAAAGTGGTAAAGGAGATGAAGAGAATCAGCCTTATTCCGAAAAGTGTTCCGGTGGTTTGATTGCACCAGAAATAAGTGCGAAAGTCATTGCAGGTCTGAGCATTAAGGTTGTTGCGTCATGGCGAAAACACTCGATAAGAGTTTAGTGATTAATATTTTATCTTTACTGGCCTATCGGGGAGCGTCCTTTCTCTTCCCATTAGTCACCTTGCCCTATCTGGCGCGTATTTTGGGCGTCAACCAAATGGGGGTACTGGCGCTGGCGATTGCCTGCGTGATGTATTGCAGCACCATTTCAGACTGGGGTTTTAACGTTTATACCACCAAGGATATTGCCCACCATCGTGAAGATAAAACGCGGGTGACGCAAATCTTCTGGTCAACCTTCAACGCCAAATTACTGTTAATGCTGTCCACCAGTGGCGTGCTGCTGCTGACGACCTGGCTCAATCCAGGCTGGCATTATCTGTTCTGGGTAGTGTTGGCGAATTGCACCACGCTGCTCGGTTCACTGTTCTCCTTTGGTTGGTTGATGCAGGGGTTCGAAAAACTGGGCAAAACAGCGGTGATCGCCACCTTTGGTAACTTCTGCGCCATCCCACTGACCTTCCTGTTGGTGAAAACCCCGGACGATACCTGGCTGGCAGCGTTGATCCCGGGTGTGGTGTCAATGATCAGCGCATTGATTACCCTTCGATTTGTATTGATGATGAAGGTGATTGGTCGCTATCGTTTCGAACCCAGCGAAATCAAGCAACGTCTGAAAGATAGCGTGCACGTTTTTATTGCTATCGCGGGTGCCAACCTGTTTAACAGCGTCAACGTGGTGATCCTGGCGGCATTCACCTCGCATTATGCGATTGGTATCTATAACGGGGCTGATCGGCTGCGTAAGGCGGCAAATTCGGTGCCGGAGCAGATTGGCAATGCATTTTTCCCCCGGGTCAGTTATCTGTTTGCCCGCGATAAAGCGGCGGCGATTGCGGCGACGCGCAAAAGTTTGCTGATCTCGTTCCTGCTCAGCCTCGGTATTGTGATCTTTACCTGGTTCTTCGCCGATGACGTGGTGCGCATTCTACTGGGTCAGGAGTTTGTGGCCTCGGCTGACGTGCTGCGCGTGTTTGTGCTGTGTTTCCTGTTTGGCAACATTGCTTATCCGGCGGGGTTGCAGGTGTTGATCCCCCACGGTCTGGCTCGTCAGCGTATGCTGGTGATGTTGGGACCGGGAATTATTAATATCCCGGTTTGTGCGTTTCTTGCCTGGAAATATGGGGCGATTGGCGCAGCCTGGTCGATGGTGATTGCTGAATTCCTCGTCTGCGTGGGGATTTTCTGGGTGATGGCGCGGCACGGTATTTTGCGCGAATACCTGCATAATTCACCGTCTACCCGCACAGCGATTAAAGATACCGCAAGTGAATGATGATGCAGGTCAATCTGACCTGCGTTTCCTCGCGCTGCAATTTACTTTTGTGCCAGAGGCCTTTACCATTCTGGCGCACATTTTCCCGTGCACCCCGACTTTCACGAAGCTTCCGCCATTCAGGAGAGTGCATGTTATATCCTATCATCCGGCCGGCGCTGTTTAAGCTCGATCCAGAGCGTGCGCACGAACTTACCTTTCAACAATTGCGTTTTATCAGCGGCACCCCGCTGGAAGGGTTTATCCGCCAGTCGTTACCTGCGCGTCCGGTGAACTGCATGGGGCTGACCTTTCCTAATGCTTTGGGGCTGGCAGCCGGTCTTGATAAAAATGCCGAATGTATTGATGCCTTTGGTGCTATGGGCTTTGGCTTTGTCGAAGTGGGCACCGTGACACCCCGCGCGCAACCCGGTAATGACAAACCGCGTATGTTCCGCCTGGTGGAAGCGGAAGGCATAATTAACCGCATGGGATTTAATAATCTGGGTGTCGATCACCTGGTTGAGAACGTTAAAAAGGCGCGTTTTAAAGGAATCCTTGGTATCAATATTGGTAAAAATAAAGATACGCCAGTTGAACAAGGTAAAGACGATTATCTGATCTGCATGGAAAAGGTGTATGCCCATGCCGGTTATATTGCCATCAATATTTCGTCACCTAACACGCCAGGATTACGCACACTGCAATATGGTGAAGCGCTGGATGATCTGCTGTCAGCGATCAAATTAAAGCAAAAAGAGTTGCAGGAACGGCACCTTAAATATGTTCCCGTCGCGGTGAAGATCGCGCCGGATCTTTCTGAAGAGGAATTGATCCAGGTGGCAGACAGTTTAGTGCGTCATGAAATTGATGGTGTGATTGCCACCAATACCACGCTGGACCGCTCACTGGTGGCCGGGCTGAAATACAGTGAAGAAGCCGGTGGTTTAAGTGGTCGTCCGGTACAAACACGCAGCACCGAAATCATTCGCCGCCTGTCGCAGGAACTGCAAGGCCGTCTGCCTATTATTGGTGTGGGTGGTATTGATTCGCTGGTGGCCGCGCGTGAAAAAATCGCCGCCGGTGCCACGCTGGTCCAGATATACTCCGGATTCATTTATAAAGGACCTGGTTTAATTAAAGATATCGTGACCCACCTCTAAGACATTTCCCACATTCCCGCGCCAGGGGGTTTATTTATCCCTCTGGCTCGTTTATATTTTGTTCTGCTGATGCATTTTTCAGCTTTTCCTTAGCGTTATTTTTCTTTGCTGTGAACCGCAATTTTGCGCAGCGATAAACCACAGGGCACATCATGAAAATCAAACCCGATGACAACTGGCGTTGGTATTTTGACGCGGAGCATGACCGGATGATGCTTGATCTGGCTGATGGCATGTTATTTCGCTCGCGCTTCTCACGCAAAATGCTGACGCCAGATGCCTTTAATGAAAGCGGTTTTTGCGTGGATGATGCCGCGCTTTATTTTACCTTTGAAGAACGTTGTCGTCTGAGCGGATTAAAAGGCGATCAACGTGCCGAGCTGGTATTAAATGCGCTGGTTGCCAGTCGTTTTCTAAAACCGCTGATGCCAAAAAGTTGGCACTTTACCAGCCATGCTCACAGCTGGCAGCCTGCTGCGGGTGATATGGTGGCGGTGACGTTGGCCGATAGCGGTGAGCAGGCACAATTGCTGGTGGTGGAGAGTGGTGAGAATGCGGCGCTGTGTTTGCTGGCACAACATGCGCTAACCGTGGCGGGTAAAGGTATGGTGTTGGGTGATGCGATTAAAGTGATGAACGATCGCCTGCAACCTTGTCAGCAGGAATCATCCGCCCCGTTTGCCAGGGCGGTATAACGCGTTACGCCAGTTCAATATCGCCAGCGGGAATACAACTACAACTCAGAATGGTGCCATCCTGACGTACGGCACTTTTCTTCAATGCTTTCACTTCCCCCGATACCAGCGTCATTTTGCAGCTGCCGCATATCCCGGCACGGCAGGAGTAGGGGATACGAAAGCCCTGCATCTCCAGCTGCTCCAGTAAGACTTGCTGATTGTCGCCGGCGAAGGCACTGCCCTGATAACCAATGGTGACAGGGCTGGTCGGGCTGGCGGTGGTTGCCAGTGTTTCCACGACCTGACCAGCACCATAGGCGCGAGCCGGTTGTTTCTCCACAATGGTGACGGGATCGCCCACCCGGATCACACCGCTGTTGAGCGCAATTAAATTCAGACCGAAATCAATGTCGCCACTGCCATCCTGCGCGCTGCGGAAACGTTGCAGGGTTGCCAGTGGTTCACCCTGCGGATGTTTCTGGCCACTTTCTGTTCCCACCGTGGTGAAGACACAGCGACTACAGGGCTTCGGCATCTCAAAGGTGATATCGCCAATTTTCAGGGTCTTCCAGCTATCTTCTTCCCATGCCTGCGCGCCACTGACCACCAGGTTAGGGCGGAACTGTTCCACGCGCACGCTGGCGGGGCAGCGTTGTTGCAGATCCTGCAATGACGCCATGTTTACCAGCAGATAAGGAAAACCATCGGCGAAGCTGAGTGGCACCTGGTCAAAGCGTTTAACGCGCCGGGTCGGTTGGGAACCGGTCCAGCGTAGCTGCACCGGGCGCGGAAAAAAGCCGCTCAGCCATTGGTTGATCGCATCCGGGGCAACACGAGAAGTAAAGTGATTACCCCATACTTCGGTGGGCGCATCATCGGCGGCAAAATCGGTGAAGCGAATCAGCGCCTGGCTGCCATCGGGTGCCTGTAAAAACAGGCCGTCCGGCAACAGCGCCGGGGTGAAGCGCACCATCTCCGGGTACTGGCGAGCTGTGATAAAGGTGCCATCGGTTTCGGTGACCATAAAGATGCGATCAAATCCCAGGCCGCTATCCAGCACCTGGGCATGCGACAACTGAAGACCGCGCATCGATTTAACCGGATGGATATATAGACGGGACAACGTAATCATCACCACTCCCTGAAAGCCGTCATGCAGGACAAAAAGAAGCTAACTTTAGGACATAGGACGCTGATTCGCTATAATGCGCAACAATTTTATCAAGGGTATAAGTGACGATATGAATTCTCTGTTTGCCAGTACGGCGCGTGGGCTCGAAGAGCTGTTGAAAACTGAGCTGGACGCGCTGGGTGCGCAGGATTTGCAGGTGGTGCAGGGCGGGGTGCATTTTGAGGCCGATGACCGCGTGATGTACCAAAGCCTGCTGTGGAGCCGTCTGGCTTCGCGTATTTTACTGCCGCTGGGAGAATTCGGCGTCTGGAGCGATCTCGATCTGTATGTCGGCGCCCAGAGTATTCCGTGGTGTGACATCTTCGACAGCAACACCAGCTTCGCCATCCACTTCAGTGGCACCAACGAGGTGATCCGCAACAGCCAGTTTGGTGCGCTGCGTATCAAAGACGCCATTGTTGACAGCTTTACGCGACAGAATCTGCCGCGCCCGAATGTGGATCGTGAACAGCCGGGCATTCGTATCAATGCCTGGCTGAATAAAGATCGCGTCAGCATTGCGCTGGATCTGAGCGGTGATGCGCTACATCAGCGTGGTTATCGCCAGCAAACCGGCCAGGCGCCATTGAAAGAGAATCTGGCGGCGGCGATCGTGATGCGTTCTGGTTGGCAAAAGGATACGCCACTGATTGATCCAATGTGTGGTTCCGGCACCCTGTTGATTGAAGCGGCGTTGATTGCCTGCGATCGCGCGCCAGGCCTGTTGCGTTCGCGCTGGGGCTTTACTGACTGGAAAAAACATAATCAACCGCTGTGGCAGGAGCTGCGTAGCGAAGCGCAACAGCGCGCACGCACGGGTACGGCAGCGACCGGTGCGCGTTTCTTTGGTTATGACAATGATGGTCGTGTGCTGGAGTGGGCGCGTGCCAACGCGCGTCGTGCCGGTGTGGCCGATCTCTTCACCTTTGCGCAACAGGATGTCCTGAAGCTGAGCAATCCGTTGCCGCCGGAGGTGACCGGTACGGTGTTGAGTAACCCACCGTATGGTGAGCGTCTGGAGAGCGAACCGGCGCTGATTGCGTTGCACAGCCAGTTAGGCCGCATCATGAAGCAGAAGTTTGGTGGCTGGAACCTGTCGTTATTCAGCGCCTCACCCGAGCTGCTGAGCTGCCTGTCGCTGCGTGCCGACCGTCAATTTAAAGCGAAAAACGGCCCGCTCGAGTGCGTGCAGAAAAATTATCAGCTGGCGGCCAGCAGTGGTGAAGGTACCGCGCAGATCGCGGAAGATTACGCTAACCGCTTGCGCAAGAACCTGAAAAAACTGGAGAAGTGGGCGCGCCAGTCGAACATCGATTGTTATCGTCTTTACGATGCCGATCTGCCGGAATATAACGTGGCGGTGGATCGCTATGCCGATTGGGTGGTGATTCAGGAATACGCAGCGCCGAAAACCGTGGATGCCAACAAGGCGCGTCAACGCCTGTTCGACGTGATCAGCGCCACGCTTAGCGTGCTGGAGATCCCGGCGAACCGTCTGGTGCTGAAAACCCGTGAGCGTCAAAAAGGCAAAAACCAGTATCAGAAGCTGGCGGAGAAGGGCAACTTCTTTGAAGTGCAGGAATTTGATGCCCGTTTCCTGGTTAACCTCACCGATTATCTCGATACCGGCCTGTTCCTCGATCACCGCATCGCGCGTCAGATGCTGGGTAAAATGAGCCAGGGCAAAGATTTCCTGAACCTGTTCTCGTACACCGGCAGCGCCAGTGTCCATGCTGGTCTGGGTGGGGCTAAATCCACCACCACGGTGGATATGTCGCGTACCTATCTGGAATGGGCTGAGCGCAACTTGCGCCTCAACGGGCTGACGGGCCGCCAGCATCGCCTGATGCAGGCCGATTGCCTGAGCTGGTTGCGTGACAGCAACGAACAGTTTGACTTGATCTTCATCGATCCGCCGACCTTCTCCAACTCGAAGCGTATGGAAGACGATTTTGACGTGCAGCGCGATCACCTGATGCTGATGCAAAACCTGAAGCGTCTGCTGCGTCGTGGCGGTACCATTATGTTTTCCAACAATAAACGCGGCTTCAAAATGGATCTTGATGGTTTGCAGCGTCTGGGCTTGCAGGCGCAGGAAATCACTCAGAAGACCCAGTCGCAGGATTTTGCCCGTAATCACATTCACAACTGCTGGCTGGTCAGCCACGCCGGTAAGGAATAAGTTTTATGTCATTGATCAGTATCCACGGCGCTTATCTCTCCTTCAGCGATGCGCCGTTGCTGGATAACACCGAGCTGCACATTGAAGAGGGTGAGCGCGTCTGTCTGGTGGGGCGCAACGGGGCCGGTAAATCCACGCTGATGAAAATCATCAACGGTGAACAGCCGCTCGATGATGGTCGCATTATTTATGAAACCGACCTGGTGGTGGCGCGTCTGCAACAGGATCCGCCGCGCAACATCACTGGCTCGGTGTATGACTTCGTCGCCGAAGGGGTGGAAGAACAGGCGGAGCACCTGAAGGCGTACCACGCCATTTCCCATGTGGTGATGGAGGATCCCAGCGAGAAAAACCTCAATGAGATGGCGCGTTTGCAGGGCATCCTCGATCACCACAACCTGTGGCAGCTGGAAAGCCGCATCAATGATGTGCTGGAGAAAATTGGTTTACAGGCGGATACCGAACTGTCGTCATTGTCCGGCGGCTGGTTACGTAAAGCGGCGCTGGGACGTGCGCTGGTCAGCAATCCACGCGTGCTGATGCTGGATGAGCCCACCAACCACCTCGATATCGAAACCATCGACTGGCTGGAAACCTTCCTGAAAACCTTCACTGGCTGCATCGTGTTTATTTCGCACGACCGTTCGTTTATCCGCAATATGGCGACGCGCATTGTCGATCTGGATCGCGGCAAGCTGGTCTCCTGGCCGGGCGACTACGACCAGTATCTGCTGGGTAAAGAAGAAGCGCTGCGCGTGGAAGAGATGCAAAACGCCGAATTTGACCGCAAGCTGGCGCAGGAAGAGGTGTGGATCCGTCAGGGCATCAAGGCGCGTCGTACCCGTAACGAAGGACGTGTTCGTGCCCTGAAAGCGTTGCGCCGTGAACGTTCTGAGCGTCGTGAAGTGATGGGCAAAGCCAATATGCAGGTGGGTGAAGCCTCACGCTCCGGCAAGATTGTGTTTGAGCTGGAGAATGTCAACTACGCTGTAGATGGCAAGGTGCTGGTGCAGGATTTCTCATCACAGGTGCAGCGTGGTGACAAAATTGCGCTGATTGGCCCCAACGGCTGTGGCAAAACCACGCTGTTGCGTCTGATGTTGCAACAACTGAAGGCGGATAGTGGTCGCGTGCACTCCGGAACGAAGCTGGAAGTGGCGTACTTTGACCAGCATCGTGCAGAACTTGATCCTGATCGCACCGTGATGGATAACCTGGCGGAAGGCAAGCAGGAAGTAATGGTGAACGGTAAGCCGCGCCATGTGCTGGGTTATTTGCAGGACTTTTTGTTCCATCCGAAACGCGCCATGACGCCGGTGCGTGCGCTTTCCGGCGGTGAACGTAATCGTCTGCTGCTGGCACGTTTGTTCCTCAAACCCAGTAACCTGATGATTCTCGATGAACCGACCAACGACCTCGATGTGGAAACGCTGGAGCTGCTGGAAGAGTTGATTGATGGCTATCAGGGTACCGTGTTGCTGGTGAGCCACGATCGTCAGTTTGTCGATAACACCGTCACTGAATGCTGGATTTTCGAAGGTAACGGCGAGATTGGGACCTTTGTCGGCGGGTATCATGATGCGCAGCAGCAGCGTGCCGCGTATAAGCAGCTGAAGACCGCGCCGGTGGCGAAATCTTCCGTCACGGCAAAACCTGCGGAAAAAAGTGATGCCAGTAAACGTAACGCAACCAAGTTAAGTTACAACCTGACGCGAGAGCTGGAGCAGCTGCCGCAAAAACTGGAGCAGCTCGAAACGCGTATTGGCGAGTTGCAGGCGCAAATGAGTCATCCGGATTTCTTCAGTCAGCCGCACGATAAAACGCAGCCGGTGCTTGATGCGCTGGCGCAGACCGAGCAGGAACTGGAAACAGCGTTTGAACGCTGGGAAGAGTTGGAAGCTCTGAAAAACGGCGCTTAATACAGAAGGAAACCGGTATGTGTGCAGCGGATAATCCGCAATCGTGGGTGCTATGCCCACAATGCGATTTAACGGTTAAATTGCCTGCTGTGCCGATCGGCAGCCGGGCGCGTTGCCCGCGCTGCCATACCACGCTGACAGCAAACTGGCACGAACCGCAAAAGCGGCCGACCGGCTATGCATTTGCCGCGCTGTTTATGCTGGTGCTGGCGAATCTGTTCCCTTTCGTCAACATGCATGTCGCCGGTTTGAGTAGTGAAATCTCGCTGCCGGAAATCCCCAATGTGATGGTGCGTGAGGATTACAGCAGCCTCGCCACCCTGTTCCTGCTCTTTGTGCAGGGCATTCCCGCATTCTGTATGGTGACCATCATCCTGTTGGTCAACCGCATCAGAATGCCACACCACCTGCGGCTGGTGCTGGCACGCATTTTGTTCCAGTTGCGTAACTGGGGCATGGCGGAAATCTTCATGGCCGGGGTGCTGGTCAGCTTTGTCAAACTGATGGCTTACGGTGAACTGGGTCTGGGGATCAGTTTCTGGGCCTGGTGCCTGTTTTGCGTGTTGCAACTGCGCGCGTTTCAGGTGGTGGATCGCCGCTGGGTGTGGCAGCAGATCGCACCCTTGCCAGCGCTGCCACACGCACCGAAAGCAGGCATCAGTGGTTTACAACAAGGGATGAAACGTTGTTCGTGCTGCACCGCCATTTTGCCAGTTGCGCAGAATCACTGTAGCCGCTGTGGTGTGGTGGTGCATGCGCGCCGACCGCACAGCCTGCAATGGACGCTGGCGTTGCTGGTGACTTCGCTGCTGCTTTACCTCCCTTCGAATATTATGCCGATCATGGTGACGGAGACGTTAGGCACGCAATATCCTTCTAACATTATGGCAGGGGTGATTTTGCTATGGAGTGAAGGCTCCTGGCCGGTGGCGCTGGTGATTTTTATCGCCAGCATCATGGTGCCGTCGTTGAAAATGTTGGCGATTGGCTGGTTATGCTGGGATGCCAGTGGACGCGGTCAGCATGACAGCGAAAAGATGCATCTGGTTTATGAGGTGGTGGAGTTTGTTGGCCGTTGGTCAATGATTGATGTGTTTGTGATTGCTGTCCTTTCCGCATTGGTTCGGATGGGGCGGCTGATGAGTGTTTATCCGGCGCCAGGCGCGCTACTGTTTGCGCTGGTGGTGATTCTCACCATGTTTGCAGCGTTGGCTTTTGATCCGCGCCTGACCTGGGATCGTGTACGGAAAACCGAACGTAAGGAGCCGCGTCTTGACGGACAATCATCAGGGCATTGCTAACGTCGACCAGATTAAACGCTGGTCGCCGGTCTGGATTGTACCCATCGTTACGCTGTTGATCGGCGGATGGATTCTTTTTTATCATTTTAGCCATCAGGGGCCGCAAGTCACGCTGATCACCGAAAATGCCGAAGGTATTGAAGCAGGTAAAACCACGATTAAAAGCCGTAGCGTTGATGTCGGCGTGGTGGAAAGTGCGGTGCTGACTGACGATCTGCATCATGTAGAAATCACCGCGCGCCTGAATTCTGGTATGGGAAAACTACTTCATAGCGATAGCGTGTTTTGGGTGGTCAAACCGCAGATTGGCCGTGAAGGAATTACCGGCCTCGGTACTTTACTGTCGGGTGCTTACATCGAATTGCAGCCGGGTGCCAAGGGCGACAAGCCGACCAGTTACGAATTGCTGGACGCGCCGCCGCTGGCACCGCCCGATGCCAAAGGTATTCGCGTCACGCTTGATAGTAACAAAGCGGGGCAATTGAATCCGGGTGATCCGGTGTTGTTCCGTGGCTACCGGGTGGGATCGGTAGAAACCAGCAGTTTTGATACCGACAAACGTATGATGACGTATCAGCTGTTTATCTCAGCGCCTTATGACCGATTGGTGACCACCAATGTGCGTTTCTGGAAGGACAGCGGCATCGCCGTGGATATGTCTTCCTCAGGTATGCGTGTCGAGATGGGATCATTGACCACACTGTTCAGTGGCGGTGTGAGCTTTGATGTGCCAACTGGCTGGGAGCTGGGCGAAGTGGCGCAGAACAAGGCGGAATACCATCTGTTTGACGATCAGCGCAGTATCCAGGATTCGTTGTATACCAAGCATATCGATTTCCTGATGTTCTTCTCTGACTCCATTCGAGGTCTACAGGCGGGAGCACCGGTGGAGTTTCGCGGTATCCGGCTTGGCACGGTGGCGAAGGCACCTTACATGATCCCGGGCCTGGATCAGGCGTTGGACAATGATTATCGTGTGCCGGTATTGATTCGTATTGAGCCTGATCGCTTCATTACCCGTCTGGGCGGAGATTTTAACCTTGAGCAACATCTGCAAGATGGTAAAAAGCGCGGCCTGCGTGCCACGTTGAAAACAGGGAATCTGCTTTCCGGCGCACTCTACGTTGATCTGGACTTCTATGACAACGTGGCGGCGTATAAAGGGCCGAATAAAGTTGCCGGTTTCGAAGTGATTCCGACGGTCAGCGGCGGCCTCAGTCAGATTCAACAAAAACTGATGGCGGCATTGGATAAGATTAACAATCTACCGTTGAATCCGATGATCAATGAGGCAACCGGTACGCTGAAAGAGAGTCAGAAAACGTTGCAGCAGTTGCAAAAAACGCTGAATAACCTGAATCAGATCACTGCCAGCCCGGCGATGAAGACGTTACCGGCTGATATGCAGCAGACATTGCGTGAGCTGAACCGCAGCATGAAAGGGTTGCAACCGGGATCGCCTGCTTATAACAAGCTGGTGGGCGGTATGCAGCAACTCGATAAGACGCTGCGTGAATTGCAGCCGGTGTTGAAGACACTGAACAGCAAAAGCAACGCGCTGGTGTTTGAAGCCAAGCCGGGTGAGGACCCACAGCCAAAGAGGGCGAAACAGTGAAAAAAGGGTTGATGATTGGGGCGATGCTGCTGCTGGCGGGTTGCAGCAGCACCGTTGAAACGACGTACTATCAACTCCCGACAGGTGCCGCTATGGCACCTGTCAGCAGCGATGCCAGCAGTAAGCAGCCGATGCTTTGGGTTCAGCAGGTCAGCGTGCCGGATTATCTGGCAGGCAATGGTTTGGTGTACCAGACCAGCGACGTGAAATACGTCATTGCCGCTAATAATCTGTGGGCCAGTCCGCTTGACCAGCAATTGCAGCAAACGCTGGTGAATAATCTGAGCCGTGCGTTGCCGGGCCGCCTGGTATCAGGCTCGCCGTTGGCTGAGACGCACGACACCCTGACCGTCAATGTGACCGCTTTTCAGGGGCGCTTTGACGGTAAAGCCATTGTGAGTGGGGAGTGGGTGCTGCAACATGAAGGGCGCCTTATCAAACATGGCTTTAATCTGACGCTGCCACAGACTGAAGACGGTTACGATGCCCTGGTGCGTACCCTGGCGCTTGGTTGGCATCAAGTCGCTCAGCAGATAGCGAATAATGCGATCGCGTTAAATTAAGAATTGTTCGAAGCTTATCTAAGTCCTTGATTTGTCATTAACGAGTGGCAAAAATATCAGGGACTTTTTTATTGTCTAATCAGCCAGATAAGAGATTTTTCCGAAAATTTACCTCATTCTGTGATGTTGGTTTCAGGTCATATTTATGACATTGGCGTGAAATTTGCGCATTGATCTTTTCGGCGCATGGCGTTAGAACGTTAGAGTGGTTGAACATTTTTCCGCCACTCTATCTTTCCACCAGATTCCACCAGACCTGAAATGAGGGAAACGAGGTATGAAGAGACAGAAACGAGACCGCCTGGAACGAGCACATTCACGAGGCTATCAGGCCGGTATTACGGGACGCTCAAAAGAGATTTGCCCGTATCAAATGATCGACGCACGGTCTCACTGGTTGGGAGGTTGGCGACAAGCCATGGAGGACAGGTCGGCGGTGGCTTAGCACTGCCGGATGTCTATCAATAAGGAACAAACCTCCGCGTAATGCGGAGGTTGTCATTTATACCCGTCATAACCTGAGATACCTCGAGTCATTTCGGGTATAGGGAGATTAGAAAGCGGTGGTGTCTTTGAACAGACCCACTTTCAGGTCAGTTGCCGAGTAAATCAGATTACCGTCGACAAATACCTCGCCATCAGCAACGCCCATCACCAGTTTGCGGTTGATGACACGTTTGAAGTGAATTTTATACGTCACTTTCTTCGCTGTTGGCAGCACCTGACCGGTGAATTTCACTTCGCCCACGCCCAACGCGCGGCCTTTGCCTTCGGCACCCAACCAACCCAGATAGAAGCCAACCAGCTGCCACATGGCATCCAGGCCCAGACAACCCGGCATAACGGGGTCGCCGATGAAGTGGCAATCAAAGAACCACAGGTCAGGACGGATATCCAGCTCGGCTTCGACAAAACCTTTGTCGTATTTGCCGCCGTCTTCGGTCATTTTGACCACGCGGTCCATCATCAACATATTGCCTGATGGAAGCGGCGGTCCGTTTTCGCCAAACAGTTCTCCGCGACCTGAGGCAACCAGGTCTTCTTTGCTATAGGATTCGCGTTTATCTACCATGTTCTCAATAAGCCTTATTTAGTGAAGCCCGAATATTAGCGAACAGTTGTACGCCGGGCAATGCTATCAGCTGTGGTTGAACCAGTTAAGCCAACGTAAGGGCCACGGACGCTGACGCGTCTCCTGCTGATTCAGCTGCGCGATACGTTCCTGGATAGTGCTCAGCAGGGAGTCCCCGCTTTCACTTTGCCACACCACACCGGTTAGCAGTGGTAATGCCTCATCGACGCTCTCAATCGCCCAGATATGGAACTGGCCCTGCTGGACCGCTTCAATCACCGCAGCATTGAGACTCAGATGGCGGACATTACTGGCGGGCAAAATGACGCCCTGCTGGCCGGTAAGACCACGTTCGTGACAAATACTGAAGAAGCCCTCAATTTTTTCATTGAGGCCACCCACTGGCTGTACATTGCCAAACTGATCAACCGAACCGGTGACGGCGATTTGCTGATTGAGCGGTTGATTAGCCAGTGCACTGATCAGCGCGCAAAGCTCGGCCAGTGATGCGCTGTCACCATCGACTTCAGAATAGGATTGTTCAAACACCAGTGAAGCAGAGAAGGGGAGTTGCTGCTCCAGCTCCAGCTCGGCAATCAGGTAAGCCTGCATAATCATCATGCCTTTCGCATGGATATTGCCACCCAGTTCCGCTTTGCGTTCGACGTCAGTGAACTCGCCATCACCCGGATGCACTACGCAAGTAATACGCGACGGTTCGCCCCAGGGACGCGGATGGCCTGGAAACTCAATCACAGACAGGCCATTGATCTGACCAACCACTTCCCCTTCTGTTTCGATCATGATCTGGTTTAGCAGAATTTCATCACGCATGCGATCGGCGAGGAAACTTTCGCGCCACTGACGCGCTTCCAGTGCATCCTTTAGGGCTTCGGCATTAAGGACGTCGCCGTGCAGCGCGGCTTCCTGCATCTGGCGGCGCAACCAGCGTGGGCAGAGCGGTAAGGTGTCCTGATCGCCAGTGTTCCGTACCGCCTCATTGATCAGTACCGGCCAGAAATCTGCTTCAGGATCCGGTAAACCGGCCATACCGGCCTGGGTGAGTGTCCACTGACACCAGGCGGTCATATCGTCTTCATCGACCAACTGCAAGCTTTCTTCAAACTCACTGTAAAGCGCCATTTCGTGCGCTTCGGCATCCAGAGCCTGAAAATCAGCCAATGCATCACGTTCGCCACACAGGATCAGGCGCAGCTGAAACGGTAACGCTGGAATCGTGACCGGTAACGGCTGACGTTCATCTGATGAATACCATTCAAAACGGCCCTGCTCGATACATTTTTTCAGTCGTAACCACATCAGCGGCTGAGCCAGCAATGTATTGACGCTGAGGATCAGGGTGCCGCCATTGGCGCGATGAATTAAGCCTGGCTCGAGCTGGACCCGATCTTTATATTGACGGACGCAGCCGAACAGTTGTTCAAATTCGATCCAGTCTGCATAGTGCACGCCACCCTGGCTGGTGAAAGGGCGGTTTTCTGCCGCTGGCAACAGGCTGACATTGTCACCCATCACCAGATAATCACCACCAAACAGGGCGGTTTCATCAGGCTGAAAGCGCTGTGCAGCAGAGGCAATCCAGGCGAGGTAGTCGTTATTTTCCTGACTGCGTAACAGCAGCAGTGGAAAACCCTGTTGTTGATGATGTAAATGCGCCAGGGCATTCAGCAGACGCGGCTGGACCGCGGCTAGACTATCGCTATCTTCCAGTGAAACATTGGAGAAAATGGATTGGTAGCGGGTGCTATCCGGCTGCAGGGCTTGCCACGTAAGTTGAGAGCTGGTCAAAATATTCCATTCGTCGAATTCGGGAAAAGCGCGATTATACAGGAATCAACCAGGTTAAGCACTGCGGAGTTCCGGCCCGAATTGTGATGACCGCAACATGTTTTTCCTTGCTGCATCCAGGAAAAAAGCTGTTATTCTTAGTTTGTTACGTGATCACGATGAGATTCCGATGAAATACCAGCAGCTCGAAAATCTTGAAAGTGGATGGAAGTGGAAATACCTGGTGAAAAAGCATCGGGAAGGTGAGCTGATCACCCGTCATCTGGAGCTGAGTGCTGCTCAGGCCGCGGTAGACCTGCTGTTGACGATGGAGAATAGCCCTGTCGAAGTCAACGCATGGATTGACCAGCATATTCATCCGGATTTAGAAAATCGTCTTAAGCAGACGATCCGTGCTCGTCGTAAGCGCCACTTTAATGCGGAGCATCAGCATACCAGGAAGAAATCAATCGATTTGGAATATCTGGTGTGGCAACGGCTGGCAGGACTGGCGCAGCGTCGCAGCAGCACGCTTTCTGAAACGATTGTTCAGTTGATTGAAGATGCGGAACGCAAAGAGAAGTATGCCAGCCAGATGTCGACACTGAAGCAGGACTTGCAGGCTATTCTGGGTAAAGGTGATGCAGGTAACGAGTAATCTATTGGTTGCCATCTGCCAGGTATAAAAAAACCCCGCCGAAGCGGGGTTTTTATTACGCGAAAACTTAAGCCTGCGGCTGAGTTACCACGTCTTTGATACCTTTCACGTCGATTTCAACGCGACGGTCCGGCGCCAGGCAGTCGATCAGGGCGTTGCGGCCTTTCACGCTGTCACAGGTGTTGCCAGTAACCGGGTTAGATTTGCCCATGCCACGTGCAGAGATTTTGTTGGACGGGATACCTTTAGAAACCAGGTAATCGACAACAGATTGAGCACGTTTCTCAGACAGTTTCTGGTTGTACTGCTCTGAACCGATACGGTCGGTGAAGCCCAGAACCACAACTGAACCGTCTTTCGGGTCCAGTGAGCTCAGCTGGCTGTACAGCTGATCCAGAGCCTGCTGACCTTCCGGCTTCAGGGTTGCTTTGTTGAAGTTGAACAGAACGTCAGACTTCAGGGTGAAACGCTTGGTTTCAACAACCGGAGCTGGGGCCGGAGTCGGAGCAACAACCGGTGCAGCAGCTTCGTCCTGACCGAAACGGTAAGAAACACCGACGCTCAGCATGCTGTTGTCAGGGCGTGCGCCAACGGTGCCTGCGTCGCCGATGTTGTTAACCCACTGGTAGTCCAGACGAGTAGCCCAGTTTTTGGTCAGTGCGTATTCAACACCAACAGCAGCCAGCGGAGAAACGCCGGTGTCGTGGTCGCTGATGCGAACGCCGTTGTTGTTCTGAGTTGAGTCAGCACGCCATACCATGCCGCCCAGACGGGTGTACACGTCCAGATCGTCAGTGATCGGGTAGCTCAGTTTAGCAGCCAGCTGAACGCCTTGTGCTTTGAACGCGCCGTTAGTCACGCTGCCTTTGTTCGGCATACGGCCCAGCCAGTCGTAGCCCAGCTCGAAGCCCAGGTACGGGTTAGCCTGGTAGCCCAGGAATGCACCTGCGCCCAGCTGACTTTCGTGAGTCGGACCGTTGTTGTTCTCATAACCGTTACCGTAGTAACCAGTATCGTGATACTGAGACCAGCCCAGTTTAGCACCGGTATACCAGGTGTCATCTTTAGGAGCGGCCTGCGCTACGGTAGCGAAGCCAGCCAGTGCCACTGCAATTGCGATAGCTGTCTTTTTCATTTTGCGCCTCGTTATCATCCAAATAGGCAATGAGCAAAAATAGTTTGCTCTTGGTTTAATCCTTCGCCGGGTCAAAACGCTCGCTTATGACTCTACCGAAAAAACGGAGGTTATTGAGCACCCTGGCGAGGTAAAGTCTACAACGAGATTGGAAAGTTACAAGTATGATGTGACGCCAGGCGATAAAAAAACAGGGATTTATACACACATTTTAACAATTGACACGGCATAATCTTCGTGATCAGAAATGAAAAAATCGGCTAAGCCATTGTCTAAGCTGGCGGGACAAGAATCAGTGGCTTAGCGTCAACTTCCGCAAAAAACAGCGTGAGAAAAATCCTAATTTTACTTAATGAAACAAATCTGAGGGAATTTTTGACGCAGATGGTTGTCTGCACAAAACCCCATCGTGTCCCTGAGGACGCATCACCAAACCCAAAGCTTCCCCTTCAGCAGCAGCCTGTTTGAGTTCACGACGTTCATCATCATTCAGCTCATAAGGGATCCACGCCAGCACGACGCTATAGTTACCGGTGCGCAGAGCTTTAACCATGCTTTCAACCGTACTGTAGCGTTCAGATTCAGTGATGTGCATGCTCTTTTCCAGCGGCAAACCAGATTGTTGCATCCAATGGCGATTCAGCTTATGTGCAGGCGTTAACCACAGCTGCCAGCGTGATTGTAAGCTCAATTGTTTTAGCACCGGCAGCAGCAGTAATTGCATCATGCCAGGTTGCTCGCTGTAGCGAAGTTCTGTAATGCCACCCAAAGAAGGTTGCGCTACGTCTGAAGTCGCAAAACGGTGAGAACGATCAGCGGTGCCAGAGAATTGAGTACGCATAATTTAATCACTCAGTAATGAACTGTATGAATATACAGTAATGAGTTCCTGGATAAAGATCAACCTCAATTTCTGAAAACGTCTCGCAAAATCGGACAAATTTTCACCTCGAATGCATTTAATCATTGAACAGCTGGAACGTTTTCAATATCTTCTAACCTGATGAATACATGAAGTATTTATTAGGACAGTTCTGGTAAAAGGAATTCAGGAAGGTATCAGGATGAAAAAATCTCACCCAATCGTCGAACAATCGAAAGCACAATTAGCCGCGCTAGGCGAAATTGAATCCCGCACGCAGTTTGGTGGTTATACGCTCTCAGTGGAAAAGGTTGTCTTTGCGTTTATCAATGAAGATGCGCTCTATCTACGTGCCTGTGAAGCGGTGACGACCTATGCGACGCAATGCCCGATGGAGCCGCTGATATACAGTAAACGCGGTATACCGGTGACACTGAGTTATTACAAAGTCGACAAACGTCTTTGGCAGGAACCGGAACAGTTAATGCGGCTATCCTCTGGGGCGCTACACGCTGCGCGTGAGGAGTTGCAAACCCGTTATGTCTCACTGCGGCTGAAGGATTTGCCCAATCTCAGCCTGCGTATGGAAATGATGCTACATAAGGTCGGCATCTGCTCGGTCAAACATCTGTGTGAAACAGGTGCCAAGAAAAGTTGGCTGAAACTTCGCACCATCAATAAGCATATCGGCCTGAAGACGCTGCTGGCTCTCGAGGGAGCGATTTCGGGCCATCACGAGGCGGCATTGCCTCGTGAGGTCCGGGAGGAGTTATGCGCGTGGTATCAAAAAACGCTCCGCTAACAGCGGTTCAATCTGCTGCGAGGGTGCGGCGTAGGCGCGCAATTTCAGGTAACAGCGCAATTAATAATCCCAACTGCTGCAAAACTAACGGAGCTTGCGTCTCCGGGCTGGATTTCATTTCCGCCAGTCGATGCAGCAGGGTCTGCTGCATCTGCGTTGCCTCAACATCGCTGACGCGTTCAATTTGCAAAACATCATCAACAAAGCACACCGCATCATCCAGCAACGTTAATAGTCGGGTGTCATTTAACCTGACCCGATGAGCGCCCAGCGCGGATATATAGCTGAGAAAGGAGTGATTCAGACAAAGTAACCGAAAGGCGTTTTCACGTAATGATTGCTGATGACGTGCTTCATTGCTCATATTTGACACAACTGAGGCCAGTTCGGCATCGGCATTGTGCGCATCTCGCCGCGCAACACGATAGGCCAGACGATTATCCTTGCCCTGATGATATTGTTCCATAATGGCATCAAGGTAGCGGCAGTTGGCATTAAGCGTACGCTCGGCTACCGCAGGCAACTGGCGGAAGCGCCAGTCTGGCCAGACGAAAGCGACAGCAAGCCAGGCTAAGCCACACCCCAGCAACGTATCCACCACACGCGGCAGGGCGACTTCAAAACCCTCGCCCAACAGATTGAAGCAGAGGAGCACCAGCAGGGTAATGAAGAGCGTTGCCTGAGCATATTGTATCTGGCGAAACGCGAAGAACAGCACACCACTGAGCACAATCAATACCAGCTGTCCTTCGATGGAAGGCACCAGCCAGAGCACCGGTAAACCGATGGCAATCCCAGCCAGCGTCCCGCCAATACGCAACGCCAGTCGCCGTCGGGTGGCATTATAATTCGGCTGACAGACAAACAGGCTGGTAAGCAAAATCCAATAGCCGCGATGTACACCGGTGATCTGGATAAATCCGTAGCCGATGCACAACACCAACGACATTCTTACGGCATGGCGGAACAGGGCGGAGGTTGGCGTGAGATGCCGGCTAATGCGCAGCCGAATATCCGCCCAACCGCCTGGTCCATCATTGGAAAGATTATCGTCACTGGATGGGGCAGGTTGCGCCAGTTTCTGTTCCGATTCGATCGAGGTCAGTTGGGCATCTATGGCGCGCAAATTACGCAGCAGCCAGAATAACGCACGAATATGGGCGTCGTCCGGGGCATTTTGTTGCAAGCGTTCCAGTGCGGTTTCCAGCCGCTCAAAGGCGCGTTCGACATGGGTGTCATGATGCCAGGGCTGACGCAAAAAAATGGCTTCCGCTAACTGTCGGCATGCCTGTGCCTGCATATTCAGCAGTCGCTGGAAGCGAAAAAGCACCTCGTTATAGCGCCAGTCATCGCGCAGTTGATGATATTGCAGGTGGGAGGAACTGGCCCGTTCATGAATATCCTGCGCCACAAAATAGTAATGCAGGCTGCGGCGGGTGCTGCGTGAACCCCGGTCGCCGCGTAACCGGCTTTGGATAGTGCTTTTCGTCAGATTAAGTTGGGCGACTAACTGGCTATTCACCATTGCGGTGGCAATCAGGTTGGCATCATCCTGCTCACCGCCATCGGGATCGAACAAGTTGGCTTTGGCATCCAGATAACGCGCTAACTGAGAAAAGCTGGCCGCCAATTGCTCCTGAACCGGGCGCACCGGAAACATCACATGCCCCACCAGGGTCAGCAGGTTGTACCACAAGGCCCCCACCAGCAGCAGCGTTGGTTGCATCCACCACTGTGGAAACAAACCTACGCCGAGCATGGTATACACCGCGATAAGCAATGCACCAAAGGCGATAGTGGCATAACGCTGCCCGAGAGCACCCAACAGAATAAATCCCCAGGTTGAGAGCGCCAGGCCGAGGACGAATGCCCAGGGGTGGGGAAACAGTAATTCGACGGATACCGATGCGATACAAAAGCAGATCAACGTAATCAATAGATTGCGCAGGCGGCCTGCCAGACGATCGTCAAGATCGGCCAATGCAGCGGCAACCACGCCGAGGGTGAGGGGGATCGTCCACTCAATTTGCTGTAACCACCACGGAACGGCGGCACAACCGGCAAGGGCGAAAAAAATGCGCAGCAAATAGCGCAAGCTGCTGTTAAACAGATAACGGCGCCAGCCGGGTAAGGCTTCAGGCATCATGGCATAGTCTCAGTAACGGCGACGAGCGTTGGCTTCCCGCGCCGCCTGCGCTTCTTCAACTGAAACAACGCGTCGTCCCACGGGCCACAGGGCAATGGCGGCAATCTTGAAATTAGCAATGCCAACAGGAATCCCGATGATAGTCAGGCACTGCACGATACCCGCAGAGATGTGCATCAGGCAAAGCCACCAGCCGAAAAACACCAGCCAGAAGAGGTTAAGAAAAGTGCCTCCGGCGTTCATCACCTGATTTTTACTGTCCGGTCGCAGTACATCGACATGAACCGCTTCGTTGCCAAATGGCAGCAGCGAGAGTTTAGTGATCTCCCAGCAGGAACGCGTCAATGGCAATGTGAAGATGAGAACGATGCTGACCAGCGTAGCCAGTAACCAGCTCAGGGTGGTGAAAACGCCACCCAGTACAAAGTTGAGAATGTTGAGCACGGTACGCATAACACGATTTTCCTTTTGCAATCCGCAATATGTGTTGCCCAGTTTAGCCTGTTTTAAGGCTGGAGCGCCAAGTGTCTGACAGGTAAACTGCGCGATAATCCTCTTGCTGAACACGGTGCGGACATGGAACTGAAAGCAACATCAATGGGTAAACGTCTGGCTCAGCACCCTTATAATCGCGTACGTCTGCTGGAAGCCGGAGTGGAAGTCAGCGGCGATCGTCACGAATACCTGATCCCTTTCAATCAATTATTGGATATCGCCTGTAAGCGTGGGTTGGTGTGGGGCGAGCTGGAATTTTTGCTGCCAGACGAGAAAGTGGTGCGGTTGCACGGCACGGAATGGCAGGAAACGCAGCGCTTTTTTCATTACCTGCAACAAGCCTGGCAGCAATGGAGCCAGGAGATGAGCGAGGTGTGTGTCGGGGTGCTGACCGGGTTACAGCAGGAGATTTTCGCGTTTACCCGCCAGGACCGTTGGCTGAAGCGAAGCGAACTCCAGACGGTAAAAGAAAACATTGCCCGGCAGTTCTCTGCCTTACCGTTACCGCTATCACGGCTGGACAAGTTCGAGAATTGCCGCGAATTGTGGCAGTTCTGTCAGCAATGGATGAGTCAGGGTGAAACGGCGATTCGCCAGCGCAACCGTGAGTGGACAGCAAAAATCTTGCAGGAGTACCAGACCTTTTTCTCCACGGTTGAAACGACGCCGCTCAATCCTTCGCAGTGTGAGGCGGTGGTGAATGGTGAAGACGCGTTACTGGTGTTAGCCGGGGCGGGAAGTGGAAAAACGTCGGTGCTGGTGGCGCGTGCTGGCTGGTTGTTGCAGCGTAAACTGGCGCAGCCGGAGCAGATTCTGCTGCTGGCATTTGGGCGTCAGGCGGCAGACGAGATGAACGATCGCATCCAGTCGCGGCTGGGTGAAAGCGCGATTCAGGCGCGCACTTTTCACGCGCTGGCGCTGCACATTATTCGTGAAGGCAGCAATAAACAGCCTGTCATCAGTAAACTGGAAAGCGACAGCAAAGCCCGTCGTCAGTTGTTAATTGAGAGCTGGCGTGAACAATGCAGCAGCAAAAAGGCGCAGGCCAGTGGTTGGCGTCAGTGGTTGCAGGAAGAACTGGAGTGGGACGTCACCGAAGGGCCATTTTGGCAGGATGATAAACTGGCACAGCGTTTGGCGTCCCGTCTGGAGCGCTGGCTGGGGTTGATGCGTATGCATGGCGGTGCACAGGCCGCCATGATCGCCGATGTACCTGAGGAGCAACGCGATCAATTTAGCAAACGCGTTAAGTTGATGGCACCGATCCTGAAAGCCTGGAAAAGTGCGTTAAAAGACGAGGGCGCGGTCGATTTTTCCGGCCTGATTCATCAGGCAATCGCTATTCTGGATAAGGGACGCTTTATCAGTCCGTGGAAGCATATTCTGGTGGATGAGTTTCAGGATATCTCACCGCAGCGTGCCGCCTTGCTGACGGCACTGCGCCAACAAAATAAGCGAACCTCACTGTTTGCTGTCGGTGACGATTGGCAAGCCATCTATCGTTTTAGCGGCGCAGAGATGAGTCTGACTACCGCCTTCCATCACTATTTCGGCGAAGGTGATCGCTGTGTGTTGGATACCACCTACCGATTCAATGATCGCATCGGTGAGATCGCCAACCGATTCGTGCAACAAAATCCACATCAGCTGCGCAAGCCACTCAATAGCCTGACTAAAGGCAATAAAAAATCGGTGATATTGCTGGCGCAGGAACAACTAGAAGCGTTACTCGATAAGTTGAGTGGTTATGTGAAACCCGATGAGCGGGTGCTGCTGCTGGCACGCTACCATCACCTGCGGCCTGAGGTGCTGGATAAAGCCAAAACCCGTTGGCCGAAGCTGCATCTGGATTTCATGACCATCCATGCCAGCAAGGGGCAGCAGGCCGATTTTGTTATTGTGCTGGGCCTGCATGAAGGCCGTGATGGTTTCCCGGCTGCCGCACGCGAGTCGATCATGGAACAGGGATTGTTACCGCAACCAGAAGCGTTCCCGGACGCGGAAGAACGCCGCCTGGCGTATGTGGCGCTGACGCGTGCACGTCAGCAAGTTTGGTTATTGTTCGATAAGGAACGGCCTTCCGTGTTTGTCGATCATTTCCGCGATTTAGGCGTACCGCAGAGCAGGAAGGCCTGAGGCATTACGACTTCAGGCGTTCAGCCAGGTAACGCGGATAATCAGGGATCTGAATCTCGACTTCGCTGGCAAACAGCGGTGACTGGATCAGGAAATCTGCGGTGGAACGGTTGGTGGCAACCGGAATGTTCCATACTGTTGCCAGACGCAGCAGCGCTTTGACATCCGGGTCGTGCGGCACGGCATTGAGCGGATCCCAGAAGAAGAACAGCACATCAATTTTCCCTTCGGAAATCAATGCGCCTACCTGCTGGTCGCCGCCCATTGGGCCGCTCAGCATAGCGTTCACCTCAAGGCCGGTGTGGCGATTGATCAAATTACCGGTGGTGCCGGTGGCATATAATACATGCGACTGTAGTGCGCTTTGGTTCTTCTGGACCCAGTCCAACAGCGAGGCTTTGCAATGATCGTGGGCAACGAGGGCAATGTGTTTCTGAATATTGAGGGTACGAACGGTCTGCTCCATAGGGCTTCCTGACTCTTCTCGGGCTAGGTTAAGTGATGCTCGAGTTTACCCCTGGCGTTTCGTTCCTATCAACTTGCGCGTAAGGTTTTCATCCAACTAAGAAAACGCAGACGGGTGGCCGCATCGAAACGTTCAAACCATCGTTGTAGTGAGGGCAGGTCGCTGGCTTCCAGCCAGGCGAAATCGGCGTTCAACTGGACATCTGGCGTACTGCTGGTTTGCACGGCAAAACGGGGGACGGATGCGGCCTGGCCATTGCGATTATAATTCAACATGGCCTGTTCAAGATCGCCTCCCGACGGCATGGGCAGGTGGTCACGGATGCTGGCAATCTCTTTGCCCTGTTCATCAATTAGCTGAAAATTGAGAGATTTATCGAATGCATGGCGTTCGCGGCGGCTGTCCAGGGCAGGCAGGCGGATAGCCACGGTTTTGCCACTGGCGGTAAAGGTCACAATCATCGGGACAGATTGATAATGTGGGCCATTGTTTGAAGCAGAGGTCGGTGCTTTATCAACCCGAAACAGGAATTGATGTTGACCGCGATCCAGCTCCAGACCATCGGCCCCTTTCAGCAGAGAGCCCGAAATTTTGCGCCCATCCAGCACCAGAAGATCGATCTCCGGATCAAGTTTCAAGGTTATGGCATGGCAGGATGCTGAGACGAGCAAGATAAACAGACTCGTCGCAGCCAAAAACAGCTTCATTTCAACTCCCGTAAGCTGGGCGCAAATCAGTGATGTGTAGCAAATTATTACATTATGGCAGTAAATTTACATTTTAACATATTTATTCGTGCTGCCGCGCAAAGTTTTCTGACGCGGGGGTTGCGTGGTGTAACCTGATGCCATCTACACTCAGGCGAGTGAAAAAGGAGAGAGGCATGAACGATCAAACCATTCGTGATGTTTTGACGCGCACCAAACGTATTGCGCTGGTTGGCGCCAGCGATCGTCCCGATCGTCCCAGCTATGGCGTGATGAAGTTTTTGCTCGATCAGGGTTATGAGGTGGTGCCGGTGAGTCCGAAGCTGGCCGGGCAACAACTGTTGGGACAAACTGCCTACGCGACTCTCGCTGACATCCCGGGTCCGGTGGATATGGTGGATGTGTTTCGTAATGCCGAAGCGGCATGGGGGATCGCGCAGGAAGCCATCGCCATCGGCGCGAAGACGTTGTGGCTACAACTGGGCGTGATCAATGAACAGGCGGCGGTACTGGCGCAGGATGCGGGGTTGACGGTGGTCATGGATCGATGCCCGAAGATTGAGATACCACGGCTCGGGCTATCGCAGCCGGTGCACTAAAACAAACGGCGACCGAGGGTCGCCGTTTTTGATCAATGACGCAGGCGTGGTGCCTGAAGCTGCTGTCGGATTGACGCGGCCAGCTCATCCATCGAGGGTTGTTCTGGATGTTCGAAAGATGTTTCACCGGACAGCTGAATTTCGGCAACGTAAGTGTGGACCTGTTCACCGTCCTCATCTTCCATCACCACATGATACCAGGGTGCAGCGCGTAACTTCTCGGCAGCCCCGACTTCTTCGAGCTTAGGTTCTTCCAGCGAATACTCCGGATCAACATCCACAATCACGCCAAGCACCCCGGAGAGACGATGCCGGACCTGCTGTCCAATTCCAAACTTACTGGCAATCATAGTGACCTCCCAAAATACTGCCCTGCGTCAGATATGGAGGCAGAGGCAGAATTTTCAAGTCACAGTACGCGGCAAGCGAAACCTTTCAGATAAAGCCCTTCAGGATAGCTGGCAATCACGGGATGATCGGCTGCCTGACGGAACTGTTCTACAAATTGTACATCACGCCCCGCATCGACGGCGGCATCGGCGATAATCTTCTGGAACAGATCGGTTGCCATCAGGCCGGAGCAGGAGAACGTCATCAGAATCCCGTTGGGATTCAACAGCTGCATCGCCAGCATATTGATATCTTTATAACCACGGCAGGCACCCGCCAGCTGATTCTTGTTCTCAACAAATTTCGGTGGGTCCATCACGATAACATCAAACTTTTCACCGCTGTCACGGTAGCGACGCAGCAATTTGAACACGTCATCACGTAAGAATTGGGCACGGGATACATCCAGACCGTTAAGTTCCACATTCTGTTTGGCAACATCCAGCGCGTCCTGAGAGGTATCTACGCTGATTACTTCACGGCAACCGCCCATCAGTGCTGAGACGGCAAAGCCGCCGGTATAGGAGAAACAGTTCAGCACGCGGGCATTTTCGGCATAGCGGCGCGTAGCAAAGCGGCTGTCACGCTGGTCAAGGTAATAACCGGTTTTGTGGCCGCCCTGGATATCCACCAACAACTTCATGCCGTGTTCAGTAATCGGCAGCAGTGGCGGTGGCAGCTCGCCAGTGACCGGCCCCTGTGTCAGCTCCAGACCTTCTTTTTTACGTACCGCCACATCGGAACGATCGTAAATCGCACACTGCGGGAAACATTGTTGCAGGGCGGAGATGATCGCCGGGCGCTGATATTCAGCACCGGCAGACAGCAACTGAAGCACCAGGAAATTGCCGAAACGGTCAATGGTGACGCCAGGCATACCATCAGACTCACCCGCAATCAGACGGTAGCTATCCAGCCCGTCACGTTGCGCCAGCCAGGCACGCCATTGCTGCGCCTGGGTGAGACGGCGAACAAAGAAGGCAATGTCGATTGACTCATCCTGTTGCCAGCTCCAGACGCGCGCCCGAATTTGTGATTGCGGAGAATAAGCGGCACGAGCCAGCCATTTGCCATTGCTGTCGCAGACATCAATGGTTTCCCCTGATTGGGCTTTGCCTTCCATACGGGCAACAGCACCAGAAAAAACCCAGGGATGACGGCGGAGCAGGGATTTTTCACGTCCCTTAGTGAGAATCAATCGAACAGTCATAGTTTGCTATGCTTACCTGAAAAAATGAGGCGTCATTTTCCGGTGGATGGCGGCAAAATGCAATGAACAGTGAGGGGAGAGGATAATGGCCACAACCTGCTTCAAAATCTGGGTTCATGGTCTGGTGCAGGGGGTTGGTTTTCGTTATAGCACCCAGGCACAGGCCAGAGAGTTGGATGTAAAAGGTTATGCACGTAACCTGAACGATGGCAGCGTAGAGGTGTTGGCATGGGGGGAGGAACCCCAGGTGAACGCATTGATTACGTGGTTAAAGGCCGGTGGCCCGCGCAGCGCGCGCGTGGAAAAAGTGCTGGTGGAACCGCATCAACCGACAGAAGCCCCCAGCCGCTTTACCACCGGGTGATTACAAACACTTCGCTGGTTTTGGTAATCCGGCAATTTTCGTTGCCTGTTTAGCCGGGCCTTCCGGGAACAAACGAAACAGATAACGGCTGTTGCCTTTCTCCTCGCCATATTTCTGTGCCATCGCTTTGACAAGCATACGGATAGCTGGCGAGGTATTAAATTCCAGATAAAACGCCCGGACAAAATGGACCACTTCCCAGTGCGCCTCACTCAGGGTGATGGCTTCGGTAGCGGCAATGGCTTCCGCCAGGGGTTCGCTCCAGTCGGCGCTGTTTTTCAGATAGCCTTCCGCATCGGTGGCTATCTCTTTACCGGCAAAAATCACGGTGACTCCTCAGATTCAGTTTGCGCATATTGTAGGGCGGCGTAGCCAGAAAAAGCAAAACCCCGCCGAAGCGGGGTTTTCATTTACGGCCGGCCTGAGATTAGTCGCGGCTGGCAAAGCCCAGCAAACTTAGCAGGCTGACAAAGATGTTATACAGCGAGACATACAGGCTGACGGTGGCACGGATGTAGTTCGTTTCGCCGCCGTGGATGATGTTACTGGTCTCCCACAAGATGGCTCCGGCAGAGAACAGAATAAACAATGCGCTGATGGCCAGGTGCAGAGCCGGTAATTGCAGGAAAATATTCGCCACAACCGCGACCAGCAGCACCACAAAGCCAGCCATCATCATGCCGCCGAGGAATGACATATCGCGACGGGTAGTCAACACATAAGCTGAGCAGCAGAAGAACACCAGCGCAGTTCCTCCCAGCGCCATACCAATCACGTCGCCCATTCCTGCCGACAGGAACGAGTTAAGGATTGGGCCAAGGCAGTAGCCGAGGAAGCCGGTAAAGGCAAAAGCGGCCAGAATACCGGTTGGGCTGTTCGCCAGGCGATAGGTCAGAAACATTAGCCCATAAAAGCCGACCAGCATCAGAATCAGCCCCGGAGAGGGCAGGGCAAAGACGGTGCTCAGCGTGGCGGTCAGCGCGGAAAACGCCAGCGTCAGGCCAAGTAAGAAGTAAGTATTACGCAGCACTTTATGTGTGCTGATTAGCGACTGCCGCTGCGACGAGGCAATAATTCTATCCATCATGCGCTCCTTTAATTGAAAGAACACTAAATATGCCAAGAAGAATACGCAGCGCTACCGGGGCAGAAAAGGCGTTTTACCCTTCTTTACGCGATAAATTGCTGTTTCCCTGAGCGGAATGGCGATTATGACGCCGATTAAATAGTTTTTGGCTGTTTTTCAGGCGAATGAATCACTCCAGGCTTTACATCTTTCAGGGGGATGTTTATAGTGCGCGTCATTGCGGAGGGGTGGCCGAGCGGCTTAAGGCAGCGGTCTTGAAAACCGCCGATGGGAAACCATCCGAGAGTTCGAATCTCTCCTCCTCCGCCACTTAACTCGCTCAGAGTTAAGTAACTGTTTTATCCGGAGGGATGGCCGAGTGGCTTAAGGCAGCGGTCTTGAAAACCGCCGATGGGAAACCATCCGAGAGTTCGAATCTCTCTTCCTCCGCCAAATTAAAGAAGCCCGCAGCGATGCGGGCTTTTTGCTTTTCTGCTTCAGAGATTCCGAAAAACATCCCGTTGCTTTTCAATCTGCTGCCTCAGTCCACCGGCAGCCCCCATGTCTGCTATAGTCCATTCACGGTTTTTGCAAACATCTGGCGATTTTCCCAGGCAAGCTGGGTTACACTGTGGGGCATTTCGCTCTGTGGCCGAGCTAATCGTTTGAATGCCAGAGTGTTTCACTGATGAATTATGGAATAGGCACAATGATCAAGAAACTGAGTCTTTGCGCGTTGTCAGTCATCGCTGCGTTACCGATGTGCATGGCAGCGCAGGCTGCAGAAGGGGACATGCAGCTCCAGCAGGTACTGATGCTGAGTCGTCACAATCTGCGCGCCCCGCTGGCGAACAATGGCAGCGTTCTGGAGCAATCAACCAAGAAAAGCTGGCCACAATGGGATGTACCTGGTGGGCAGCTCACCACTAAAGGTGGTGTGCTGGAAGTCTACATGGGTAATTACACCCGTCAGTGGCTGGCACAGCAGGGTCTGGTTGAAAACGGCACCTGCCCGGACAGCAACAATGTCTTTGTCTACGCTAACAGCCTGCAACGTACCGTGGCGACCGCCCAATTCTTTGTTAATGGTGCCTTCCCTGGATGTGATATCGCGGTGACGCATCAGGACGCTATGGGCACCATGGACCCGGTGTTTAACCCGGTCGTGACCGATGGTAGCGACGATTTCAACAAGAAAGCGCTGGCGGCGATGACCGCAGCCAACGAGAAGCTGGCGTTGAAACCGGCATACCAGCAGTTGGAAAAAATTGTCGATTACAAATCGGCACCGGCCTGCAACGGCAAGAAACAGTGTGATTTGAGCAGCGGGCAGAACACCTTTAGCGCCGATAACGGTAAAGAGCCGAACGTCAGTGGTCCGCTGAAAGTGGGCAACTCGTTGGTTGATGCCTTCACGTTGCAATACTACGAAGGCTTCCCGCTGGACCAGGTGGCCTGGGGCCAAATCAAAACCCCTGAACAGTGGAAAGCGCTGGCTGCCATTAAAAACGGTTACCAGGATGCGTTATTCGCCTCACCTGAAGTGGCGCGTGAAGTGGCGGCTCCACTGGTGGATTACATCCGTAGCCAGTTGATCGATCAGGACAAAGCCAACGCGCCAAAAGTCACGCTGATGGTGGGACATGATTCGAATATCGCTTCGCTGCTCAGTGCGCTACAGGTCAAACCCTATGAACTGCCGGGCAATGATGAGAAAACACCGATTGGTGGCCAGGTAGTGTTTGAGCGCTGGCACGATGCGAAAAACAACAAAGATTTGTTGAAGGTTGAATACGTTTATCAGACCAGCGATCAGTTGCGCAATGCCGACGTACTGAGCCTGAAGAATCCGCCGAAACGTGTCACGCTGCAACTGGCGGGTTGTGATGCTGATGCCAACGGTTATTGCAGCTGGGATCAGTTCGCCGGTGTGCTGAACAATGCTTTGCAGGGTACGCCGTTGCAGCCAGCCGCACCTGAGCCTGCTGCTCAGCCAGCGCAACCGGAACCGGCTGCGACTAACGATGATGCGCAGGTGCAAGCGGATCAGGCGGCGGCCGATCAGGCAGCAGCGGATAAAGCGGCAGCAGACAAAGCCGCTGCGCAGAAAGCGGCTGATGCGAAAGCAGCAGAAGACAAAGTGAAAGCTGACAAAGCGGCTGAAGCAAAGGCGAAAGCCGAGAAAGCCACTGCGCAGAAAGCGGCGGAAGAGAAAGCGAAAGCCGATGCAGCGGCGGCAGAAAAGGCGAAAGCTGATGTCCCGGCCAAAACGGACAAGAGCAACGCAGCTACAGCACCGGCCAGTAACTAACAATGCGATAAAACCAACACCCCGCTCCCGCAGCGGGGTTTTTTATGCCCTCAACTTGCCACCACCACCAGTTTCTGATTGGCAAACTCTTTCAGCCCGAGATCGGACAGCTCACGTCCATAGCCTGAACGTTTTACCCCACCGAACGGCAATTCTGCGGCCGTGTCGCTTTGTGAGTTGATAAATACCATGCCAGTTTCAATCTGCGACGCCATCTTACGTCCGCGTGCGATATCCCGTGTCCACACCGATCCACCCAGACCATAGTGCGAGTCGTTTGCCAGCGCGACGGCAGCACTGTCACTCGCCACCACATAGACTTGGGCTACCGGGCCAAAAAATTCCTGATAATAGGCCGGGTTGTCAGGTGTCAGACCGGTGAGAATGGTTGGCTGAAAGTAACATCCCACGCCGTCAATCGGTCGTCCGCCGCACTCCACGCGCGCGCCATGCTGTACCGCATCCTCAACCTGCTTAATCAGCCGATCGCGCGCATCACGCGACGATAGGGGACCCAGCGTGGTTTTCTCATCCAGCGGATCACCCGCGACTGCGGATTGCAATGCGGCGCTGAACTTCGCCATAAACTGCCCGGCCACTTTTTCATGCACGATAAAACGTTTCGCGGCAGTACACACCTGGCCGCAGTTGCTCAGACGGGCCTGCGCGCCCTGGCGCACCGCTTCATCGAGGTCGGCATCATCCAGCACCACAAACACATCGTTACCGCCCAGTTCCAGCGTCGATTTCTTCAGATATTTTCCCGCCTGTTGCGCGACGGCACTGCCCGCGCGCTCTGAACCGGTGAGCGCAACCCCCTGTACCCGATGATCAGCGATCAACCCGGCAACCTGTTCATTGGAGATGAACAAATTGGTCCATGCTCCCTGGGGAGCGCCCGCCTCCAGTACCAGTTTTTCGAACGCATCCGCGCAGTGCGGCACGATGGGGGCGTGTTTAGCCAGCACCGGGTTACCGAGTGCCAGATTCGGTGCCAGTACGCGCATCAACTGGTAATAAGGGAAATTCCACGGTTCTACTGCCACGATCACGCCGATAGGATGGTATTCCAGCCACGCATCCCCCACGTCGCTGGGATAGGCTCGCGGCTGGAGCAGGGTGGCGGCGTGTTCTGCGTAATAGCGGGCGATTTGCGCACAAATTTTTACTTCACCCCGGCTTTGACCAATCAGCTTACCCATCTCCTGGCTGGCAATGGTTGCCAGTTGCTCAACGTTGGCATCAATCAGCTCCGCCAGACGTGTCAGCACCTGTAATCGCGGTTGCATATCTCCTTTGCACCAGTCGGAATGGTAAAGACGATCGGCGGTTTCCAGTGCCTGCTGCATCCAGGCGTCGTCATGCGAGGGCCAGGTTTTCAGCAGTTGGTTATTGGCTGGATTGATACTTTGATAGGAAGACATACAACGCTCCTTGGTCAATTAAAATGACAAAGGCGGGACTGGCCCGCCTGAGATTCAAATGTTTTTACGCTCGACCGTCTTATCGTCCCACGTCAGAACGTCTTGATCGGTCTTATCAAAGGCGCGAAATAGCACTTCATCGCTGCCCTGCTGACGCCAGATTTCTTCTGCCAGACGCTCGTCATAGTTAGCGACCTCAAATATCGCTTCGGCGATTTCGGTCGAGGTGTGGCGCAAGGTGGCCCATTCGCCCACATGGTGAGCTTTAGACTGTTCTGTTGCCATAAAGGTCTCCTGTTGTGGATTTATCCTTTCAGTTTTACCGCCAGACCGGCGACATGTTCGCCCTGAAAACGGGCGATATCGAGCTCCTCCGCAGAAGGCTGGCGCGATCCGTCGCCCCCTGCAATGGTGGTGGCACCGTAAGGCGTGCCGCCGCGCACATGGGAGATATCGAAAAGTTCTTTGGTGCCATAGCCGATGGGGACAATCACCATGCCGTGGTGGGCGAGGGTGGTCCAGACTGAGGTGATGGTTTGCTCCTGACCGCCGCCGGTGCCGGTAGAGGCAAAGACGCTGGCGATCTTGCCGTACAGCGCCCCTGACGCCCACAATCCGCCGGTACGGTCGAGAAAGTTACGCATTTGCCCCGCCATATTCCCGAAGCGCGTGGGCGTGCCGAGAATAATGGCATCATATTGCGGTAAATCTTCGGGGGTTGCTTCAGGCGCGGCCTGATGTACTTTTCCGCCGACCTGCGCAAAGCGCTCGGCGTCCATGGTTTCCGGTACGCGCAGGATGGTGACCTCCGCGCCGCTAACCCGACGCGCACCCTCCGCAACTGCCTGCGCCATGGTTTCAATATGTCCATACATGGAGTAATAAAGCACCAGAATTTTCGCCATCTTCTTCCTTCCTGTGGGTTTGAACACACGATCTGAAGTATAGAAGAGCCTGCGTGACCTGCTGCTCAGCAATTTGCCAGGGAAAACTACGGCTTCGCTTAATCCTCCGCTAAGCGTTTGTTGAATGGCGTAAAATGCCAACTTAGGTTAAAAAATGAGAGGAATATGTGTTTCAAAGTATAAATATTCACCATAAACGTAACGCTATTGGCTATTCTTTGTACGGGTGGTACGGAAAGCGTGCCACCTTGCTTTTCACCCCGTGCATGTGAAAAGTCCTGACCACTGATGAGAAAACTCTATCGGAGGAAATGATGGCACAACATCGTGGAGGATCAGGTAATTTCGCCGAAGATCGCGAAAGAGCCGCGGAAGCAGGCCGTAAAGGCGGTAAAAATAGCGGCGGGAATTTCAGAAATGACCCGCAGCGCGCTTCCGAAGCAGGTGAAAAAGGGGGACGCAGCCGCAATAAAAAATAACCCGGCTGCGACATAACGCCCTCCGCCGCCGGGTACGCCCGGCGGTGACAATCATTGCAATTCCTTCCGACTCTGCGAAAATGGCGCCCGAATCCTCACGATGGTGCTTTATGTCTGTTCCTGCTTCTCGCCTTTTCCTGCGCCTGTCGCGTCAGGAACTTGTTCTGATCTTCATTACGATGGTCTGGGGTGGCACCTTTTTGGTGGTGCACCGCGCGATGGCGCACTCCGGTCCGTTCTTCTTTGTCGGTTTGCGCTTTGCCACCGCGGCGTTGCTGCTGGCTTTTTTCTTCCGTCGCAACCTCCGACAAACCACCTGGCTGGAGTGTAAAGCTGGCGCGTTGATTGGCCTGGCGATTGCGGGCGGCTATGGCCTACAAACCTGGGGTATGCAAACCATTTCCAGCAGCCAGTCTGCGTTCCTGACGGCGTTATATGTGCCGGTGGTGCCCTTGTTGCAGTGGCTGTTTTTACGCCGTCCTCCAGGGATGATGGCCTGGCTGGGCATCCTGCTGGCGTTTATCGGCTTGCTGCTGGTGGCCGGTCCACAGAATGGGGAACTGGCGCTGAACGCGGGTGAAATGGCGACATTGCTTAGCACCCTGGCGATTGCGGCGGAAATCATCCTGATCAGTCGCTTTGCCGGACGGGTTGACGTGCGTCGTGTCACCCTGATCCAACTGGCGGTGGCCTCGGCTTGTGCCTTTATCTTTATGATTCCGAATGGGGAGTCGCTGCCAACCCTGAGCATACCGCTGCTGTTGAGCGCGCTGGGTCTGGGGGCGGCCAGCGCATTGATTCAGGTCACCATGAACTGGGCACAGCGTAGCGTCTCGCCGACACGAGCCACGGTGATTTATGCCGGTGAACCGGTATGGGCAGGGGTGGTGGGGCGCATTGCGGGCGAACGCCTGCCTGCGGCAGCGCTACTCGGCGGTGCGTTGATTGTCTGCGGGGTGATCGTCAGTGAGTTGCGTATCCGGCGCAAAAAAGCGGTGCCGGATGTGGCACCGCAGGAGATACAGGAACCTTAACTGTTTTGCCGTGCCGTCTGGTTCTCACCCACACCGGTTCCACGACGGCGCAGAATGGCGTTGAGAATGATCGCGCCAAAGGTGGCGGTGCCGATGCCCCCGAGGGTGAAGTTGCCAATTTTCAGCGCGAAATCCCCGGCACCCAGCACCAGCGTAGTCGCCACCATAATCAGGTTGCTGTTCTGGCTAAAATCCACATGGTTTTGCACCCAGATACGTGCGCCTGCCACGGCAATCAAACCAAACACCACAATCGATGCGCCGCCAATCACCGGGCCGGGAATGGTATGGATTAACGCGCCAAATTTCGGTGAGAAACCCAGTACCAGCGCAATCAGGGCCGCCGCGACAAACGCCAGCGTTGAATAGACTTTGGTAACGGCCATCACGCCGATATTTTCCGCATAGGTGGTGACGCCGCTGCCGCCGATCGATCCGGAAAGCATGGTGGCGAGGCCATCACCGACAAAGGCGCGTCCCATCCAGGGATCGAGATTGCGCCCGGTCATACCTGCTACCGCCTTGATATGTCCGAGGTTTTCCGCCACCAGAATGATCGCCACTGGCGCTATCATGACAATCGCCTGCATATCGAAAACCGGTGAGGTGGTATGCGGCAAGCCAAACCAGGCGGCATTGGCTACCCCGCTAAAATCGACCGGTTTGCCCAGCCCAAGACCATTGGTGAGCAGCGCGTAGATTGCCCAAGCGACAATCAACCCGACCAGAATCAGCAAACGTTGCACCATGCCGCGGGTAAATACCGCCACCAGACCGATGCACAGCACCGTCATCACCGCCATCCAGCTATCGAACATGGATGACGATACGCTGTGTACCGCAATCGGCGCGAGGTTCAGGCCGATTGCCATAACCACTGCGCCCGTCACCACCGGTGGCATCAGCCGTTCAATCCAGCCCGTACCTGCCTTCATCACCACAAAACCGATCAGCGTGTACAGCGCACCACAGGCGATCACGCCACCGAGCGCCAGCGCCAGGTTGGGGTTCAGTCCCTGACCGTTGAAACCGGTGATGGCGATAATTACCCCAACAAAAGCGGCGCTGGAACCAAGATAGCTGGGTACGCGCCCGCCGGTGACCACAAAGAACAGCAGGGTGCCGATGCCGGAAACCAGAATAGCCAGGTTTGGATCCAGCCCCATTAACAACGGCATCAGCACCGTTGCACCAAACATCGCCACAGCATGTTGCAGGCCCAGAATTAACGTCTGCCCGAGCGGCAGTGTTTCGTCCGGTGCAATCAACCCATTTTCAGTTAAGGCTGACTTTTTCTGCCAACGGGGAAACCAGGAACTCGCCATCGTCTTCTCCAGAGTGTCTGTGGAACCGGGCCGCACAGGGCGGCGTTAACGGGCTTCCTGCCGTAAAAGATGCTGATATCCACGGTCGAACCAGGCCAGGCCGTGCGGCTCATCATTGCGCACCAACGCCATGACCTCACAAAACAAAATGTCGTGCGTTCCCACGCTCACCACCTGGGAGACTTTGCAATCAAACGACACCAGCGCGCCATCCAGCAGCGGTGAACCGCTGCTGAGCGTATGCCAGCGGGCGGCGAGAAAGCGATCCGCCATTGGTGTTTTACCGCCAAACAGGGTGGAGAGATCTTCGTGCCCGGCGGCCAGAGTGTTGACGCACAGATAACCGTTATCGCGGAACACCGGCCAGACCGAAGCGGAGCGGTTGAGGCAAACCAGCAGCGTTGGCGGCGTGTCGGTAACGCTGCACACCGCAGAGGCGGTGAAACCGGCACGTCCGGCGGGGCCGTCGGTGGTAACGATATTTACGGCGGCACCGAGGCGTGACATCGCATCGCGAAACACCTGGCGCTCGACCAACGGTAAATCAGGCGAGAGTTCATGCATACTCATCTTTGGCCTCCTTACGCGTTAGCCATTGCAGCAATAACGCATTGAAGTTTTCAGCATCGGTGACGCTCATGGCATGTCCTCCCCAGGCCATTTCGATCAGGCTGGCATTCGGCAAGGCGGCGGCCAGTTCGGGTGAGCAGCTCCACGGCACCAGCAGGTCATCCTGGCTGTAGATGGCCAGCACCGGTTGAGTGATCTTCGCTGCATGAGGACGAAAATCGGCGCTTTTCAGGGCATGCAGCCGGCGTAACAGGTTTTCCATGCCCTGAAAATGTTGCACATGATGCGTGTCCTCTTGCTCCAGACGAGCCTGATTGCGCGCCATCCACTCCGCCGGATAGAGAAACAACGGCTGGGCACGGACAAAGGCTTCCACTCCGACATTCAGCAACAGATCCTGGCGAACCTGGAAGCAACGACGGGTATGGGCATTCAGCGATAACCAGCCGTTAATGACCACCACGCGTCCAACGCGTTGCGGATAATCCAGCGCCAGTTGCAGACCAATCAAACCGCCAAGCGCGTGACCGATCAGATCAAAGCGCTCAATACCCTGCTGCTCCAGCGCTTCGGCCAATTCGGCGGCCATCATCGCCATGCTGTAGCCTTCCGGTAAGGTATCAGCACTGCGACCGGTGCCGCGTTGATCGTAGGTGACAACGCGATAATGCTGCTCCAGCGCCGCCAGTTGGGGCCGCCAGAAACCCGCAACGCCGCCAAGACCAGAAGAGAGCACCAGGGTGGGTGCATCTGCCGTCTGCAATCCCTGAATTTCCAGATGCATTACGCCTCCTGTTTGCCGATGTGCGCCACGGTGGCGATCTCGATCAGCGCATCAGGTTTTACCAGGCCGCATTGAATGCAGTAACGCGCCGGTTTATCACCGGGGAAATATTCGGCATACACCTGATTAATCGCGGCGTAGTTACTCCAGTCGGTGAGGAAAATCGAGTTGAAGGTAACGTCGTCCATAGTACCCCCTGCGGTTTCAATCACTTTTTTGATGGTCTCAAGGACGTGGCGCGCCTGGGCCGCGGCATCACCGACGTGGACGACGTTATTTTGCGCATCAAATGGCAGGGTACCGGAGACATACACCACACCATCGGCGAGCGTACCAGGGACAAACGGGGCAATTGGCGTGGAGGTTCCGGGCGGAATAATGACACTTTTCGGCATGGCAAAGTCTTCCTTATCGTTGTTTTTGCAGGTGAAAATTATTGGGATATCAGGCTTTTAATGCTTCACAGAACGTCTCGGTATCACTGACCCAACCGAAAAACGTTTCGATATTAAAGATGGCTGCCTGCTGGGCGAAGGGCGGGCCAGCCTGATAGGTGGCGTCCTCCAGCACGACGCCAAAATATTCCAGGAAGAAGCCATCTCGCAGCGTCGATTCCACGCAGACATTGGTGGCGATGCCGGTAAACACCAGATGGCGAATGCCACGGCTGCGCAGCATGCTGTCGAGTGGGGTATTGAAAAAGCCGCTGTAGCGCGGTTTAGGCAGCACGATATCACCGGGTTGCGGCACCAGTTCATCCACCAGTGCATAATCCCAGCCGCCTTTCGCCAACAACGTGCCCTGCAATTCAGGGCGTTTACGCATGGTTTTTAACGCATTGGATTTGTGAAAGTTGGGTGAACCGGCATCGCCCGCTTCGACATATTGATTATCCCAGCCATTCTGAAACCAGATGATCTGGACGTCTGCTGCACGGGCCGCGGTCACCGCCTGGTGAATTTTGGCGATCACCGGTTTAGTGGCGGAGACATCAAAACCCGCCAAATCGAGGTAGCCGCCTTCGGTGGCATAAGCGTTTTGCATATCCACCACAATCAACGCGCTCTGCGCAGGGGGGAAGGCGATCGCTTCCGGGCGGGCTGGCAAGGTGACCTGCGGTAAAGTCGAGGTATGGGCGCAAACAACGGTATTCATCAGGCAACCTCCTTCTGCGATTCAATCAAAGCATGACGGCACTGCATCAAGGGCTGAATAAATTGACCAAACTCTTCGATCCCTTGCAGGAAATCGTCAAAAGTCAGCAGCACACCCTGGGTTCCTTCTACCTCTGCAACTTCATCCAACATTCGTGCCACGTTGGCATAAGAACCGACCAGCGTGCCCATATTGATATTCACCGCAGAGGTGGGATCGGCCATCTGACGCACGTTGGTGTCGCTGCCGGATTTCGTGTCCTGTTGGCTTTGCGTAGTCAGCCAGGCGAGGGCCTCTTCATCTGCCCCGGCTTTGTAGTGCTCCCATTTGGCGCGTGCGGCTTCATCCGTTTCTGCGGCGATGATCATAAACAGTACATAGGAACCGACATCGCGACCTGCCTGGTCGGCAGCCTGTTTCATGCGTGCGGCCGTCGGGGCGAAGGCGGTTGGCGTGTTAACACCTTTGCCGAAGCAGAAGTTGTAGTCAGCGTGCTGGGCAGAAAACGCCATCCCGGCATCGCTTTGTCCCGCGCAAATCACCTTCATCGGCTTTTGCGGCTGCGGGCTGAGGCGGCAGTCATTCATGGTGAAAAACTCACCTTTAAAATCACTCTGGCCATTGCCCCATAAATCTCGCAGCACGGTGACGTATTCGGTCAGGTATTGATAGCGACTGGCGAAGTAGTCATCACCGGGCCACAGGCCCATTTGCTCATACTCTGGCTTTTGCCAGCCGGTCACGAGGTTGACGCCAAAGCGGCCATTGGAGATTGAGTCGATGGTCGAGGCCATGCGCGCCACAATCGCCGGTGGCAACGTCAGGGTGGCGGCGGTGGCATATATTTCAATACGCGAAGTCACCGCCGCCAGCCCGGCCATCAGGGTGAAGGATTCGAGGTTATGGTCCCAGAACTCGGTTTTACCGCCGAAGCCGCGCAGTTTGATCATCGAAAGCGCGAAGTCGAAATGGTAGTGCTCCGCTTTCTGCACAATCGCTTTGTTCAGCTCAAAAGTCGGCTTGTACTGGGGGGCATGGGTGGAGATTAACCAGCCATTGTTACCAATCGGGATAAAGACGCCAATTTTCATGTGAAACCTCTCAGCAAAGAACGGGGGTTGTTTCACGCGCTGCGTTGCGTCCTGCTTGCTCCCTGCCGGCGGCGCTCGTTCACAAAATTGCAAAGCCTGTGCCACATTTTTAAATGCCATAGATAACAATGTGTTAAAAATAACGCTTAAGATAAATTGGATTGGGTGGTCCGTTTTGGACCATCTGGTCAAAACAATCTGCACATTTTTCATGCGTGAGTGGTCAAAAAAGGTGCAGGGTCATTATTAGGCAGGAGCGGAGGCCTTTGTTATGATGCCTCTACGCAGGATGGATGAGGTAACAGTGTGAAAAGCGATGAAAAAAAGCCCACGCGTCGGTCACGCGCGGTTGCGGCAAAACGGGCGGCGATTCTTGAAGCGGCGCTGACCTTCTTTTCGCAATACGGTATTCATGGCACCAGTCTCGATAAAGTGGCCGAGCGTGCCGATGTGTCAAAAACCAATCTGCTTTATTACTATCCCTCGAAAGAAGCCCTCTATATTGCGGTACTGAAAGAGATTCTGGATGTCTGGCTGGCTCCGTTGCGCGCATTGCGCCACGATCAGGAGCCTCTGACCGCGATCCGCCGCTATATCCGTCTGAAACTGGAAGTCTCACGCGACCACCCTCAGGCGTCACGCCTGTTCTGCCTGGAGATGTTACAAGGTGCTCCTCTGCTGAAAGGTGAACTGGCGGGCGATTTGAAAACGCTGGTGGATGAAAAGGCGGCGATCATTGAACAGTGGATCGCGGAAGGACGGTTGGCGGGCGTACGGCCACAGCATCTGTTTTTTCTGCTGTGGGCAACCACCCAGCATTACGCCGATTTCGCCTCGCAGGTTGAGGCTATCACCGGGCAGACGCTGAATGATCCCGCGTTCTTTGAGCAGACCGTCGATAACGTGCAGCGCATGATCATAGAAGGTATCCGCGTGCGTTAAACCGGAGAGGGCACCGAGGACGTTGCAGGAAAGATGATTAAAATTAAGGCCCGATGATCGGGCCTTAACTTTTTCAGGGATATCAGGCTTTACGACGACGCAGTAACCAGCCCATGGTCAGGATGACAAACCACAACGGCGTTACCATCAACGCCTGACGGGTATCCTCCTGGAGGGTCAGCAACACCAGTACAAAGGCGAAGAATGCCATACACACCCAACACATGAATTTGCCCAGCGGCATTTTAAAGGCAGATTCAGCGTGACGTTGTGGATGTTGTTTACGGTAAGCCAGATAGCTACACAGAATGATGGTCCAGACAAACATAAACAGAATCGCTGACACCGTGGTCACCAGTGTGAACACCGTCATCACATCCGGAATCAGATAAATCAACGCGACGCCACCAAGCAGGCACAGGCAGGAAAAGAACAGGCCGGTGGTCGGTACAGCGCGAGCGGATAAACGTCCAAATGCCTTATGCGCAACCCCTTGTTCTGCCAGGCCAAACAACATCCGGCTGGTGGAGAAGATGCCGCTGTTAGCGGAGGAGGCAGCTGACGTCAGCACCACAAAGTTGACGATGCTGGCGGCGGCAGGCAGGCCGATCAGAACAAACATTTCTACAAACGGGCTGCGGTCGGCCAGTACCTGGTTCCACGGTGTAACCGCCATAATCACCATCAGTGCCAGCACGTAAAACATAATCACGCGCAGCGGAATCGCATTGATGGCGCGGGGCAATACTTTGTGGGGATCATGGGTTTCCGCCGCAGCCGTACCCACCAGTTCAATGCCGACAAAGGCAAAAACCGCAATCTGGAAACCGGCAAAGAAGCCGCTCAAGCCTTTTGGAAACATGCCGCCATGATCCCAGATATTACTCAGTGAGGCAGTGCCGCCACCAGGTGAGGGATAGTGCATGGCGACCAGCACCACACCGGTGATGATCAACGCAACGATAGCGACAATTTTGATGATGGCGAACCAGAACTCCATTTCACCAAATAGTTTCACGGTGGCGATATTCAGCGTCAGAAAAACGAAGACGCAGAGCAGGGCGCTCATCCAGATCGAGAAGTCAGGGAACCAGAGCTGAAAATAGGCACTGATGGCGACCACATCGGCGATGCCGGTAACCACCCAACAGAACCAGTAAGTCCAGCCGGTGAAATACCCGGCCCAGGGGCCAAGCAGGTCGGCGGCAAAATCACTGAAGGATTTATATTCCAGATTGGAGAGCAGTAGCTCACCCATCGCACGCATCACAAAGAACAGCATAAATCCGATGATCATATAGACGAAAATGATCGAGGGGCCGGCGAGGCTGATGGTTTTACCGGAGCCCATAAATAATCCGGTACCGATGGCTCCGCCAATGGCGATCAACTGAATATGGCGATTGTGCAGATTTCGTTGCAGCTTGTCGGGCTGCTCAGCGCTAAGCAGCGCCTCTTTAGATTGGTCAACCATAAAGATTTCTTTCCTGTCTTGATGTCGTGTCAGCTCTGCTGGCTGTTAGATAACGTGCTGTTGCACGTTGTGAGATGGCATAAGATAGTGGAACAGCAGCAACTTTCGGTAATTGTTTTTTAACAACTGTGACCTTTTACGCGCTTTGCTCTGTCAGTAAATATTTACACAGTACAATCTTCCGTCAGTATGGGTAAAAAGTCAGCAGTTTCAGTGCGTATCCTCCGTTCCTCCGGCCATGAGCAGCTACCTTTGTGATACTCGCGGTATGACCAGAGGGGTGTTATGCGCATATTGCTAATGATTATTTTGTTGGTGCTTGCTGGCTGGTGGAGTCTGCCGTGGTTGCAACAGCATCTGCCGCCGGGCTGGAATCCCTTTACCCCGCTAGCCGTGACCGATCCACCGGGTTGGTTGACGCGTTACAAAATCAAACGACTGGCAGGTGATCCTGCTGCTTGTCTGGATGTGATGCGCCGGGCGCAGCGGAGTGGCAAGGTGCAGTTCAGTGAGGAACCCATACGGCAAGGGGCATGCCCGCTGGCGCAGCCACTGCGTGTTAGCAGTTTTGGTGCGGTGATGCTCAGCAGCAGTTTTCTCGCCAGCTGCCCACTGGCAGTGGCAAGTACGATGTATGTAGTGCAAAGCCAGGCGGAGTTACAACAGGCAGGGATCAACAGTCCATTGCAGCGTATTGCGCATGTTGGCAGTTATGCCTGTCGCAATATTTATCATCGTCAGGAGGGACGTTTAAGCGAGCATGCGACGGCAGATGCCTGGGATATTACGGGATTTCAACTGGCGAACGGACGTTGGTTACGGGTGGAGAATCACTGGCAACAGCCGCAGGACGCCTCAGCCGCATTACATGCGCTATGGCAGAATGGTTGTGCCAACTTCGGCAATGCGCTTGGCCCTGATTACAATGCCGCACATGCCAGCCATTTTCATTTTGGCATGCGCGGAAGCGGCTATTGTCGCTGAGTTTACACCGCAGGATTCAATCCACGTTTAATCAGGAAGTGGTTAGCCGGCCAGGAAAACAGAAAGCCAATCATCATGGCAAGTTGCAACATAAACCAGAAGCCGACCAACAGTGGATTGATTTGCTGATTTAGCACAAATTTCAGCGCCAATCCCATAAAGAGAAAGATACCTAATTGATAAATCAACAAGGGGAAGACTTCAGTTTTCAGGGCTAATAATAACGCGCGGCCAAATGAACGTTTTTCACGTTGTCGAATTGCCAGAAATTGAAAAAATAAGCCCATCAATAACGAAATCCCAACGCAAATAATTGCCTCAAGCCACAATGCCGGATTAATGGCGAACTGATTTAGTAAGGTGATTATCGGGATTGTCATTATATTGCCAAATATACAGGCTGCGGCTGACAAGGAAGTCGAAATAAAGATGGTTTGCCAGCCTGCGTTGCGATGTAACTTTTGAGGAACCAGCAGGGCAAGTTTTACCTGGCGGGAAGGTTTTCTTCCCAGATACCACCAGGCCAGCCAACCAACGAAAGGCATATATAGCCCGGTTAATGGCCAAATGATATTCATCACCGCGACCGGGTGAGGGTGGCGGAAGAGGTCTTTTAAAATCATCAGGGCGGTGCAGCCACCCAGAACAAGGAAAGGTAATGCCAACTGGTTCAACATAGTCAGTCCCGCTTAGCTTCTCGAATACGCGCGACAATGCGGTCAGCCCGGCTGCGGCATTGTCTTCCCCTGCAAATCACCGTTGCGTGCTACGCCGCTCACAGCTAAAGAGTAGCCGGAAACGTGCCTGACGGGAATCACTGCGAGGGGTGAAAAAGCCACCACATGGCAGAAATAAATGGGATTAAGAATAAAGTGATGGGGAAATGTGGCATAAAATAACCGAGAGATTAAGGTTAAAACACTGTAAACAATCGATTTCAGTTAATGACGATGCTCAACGCTTATCACAGTATTGAAAATTTTCAATGAATGGGGAGATTGAAACAACATCAGAAAAATCCTATTCTAAACATCCGTCGCATTAAAAGTTGTGATGGTGTTAACAAAGATATGAAAGCTCAATCCATTGCATTGTGGTAACACATTGAGCGCCGGATGTTTAAGATTGCGGTGGGTGGTTGGATCTCTTTCAATCAATATTTTTTCTCTAGTTAATTTAATTTTTGTGTTAACCGGACCGAATAACAAGGCGCAAGAGCGTTGCAAGACGCTGAGGCAATAATGACGACCGATAATTATTTCGTCTGGCGAGGCGAGACCGAAATTCAATTTCAGGCGGTGACGGCCGTGATGCAATTGAAACCGCTTTTACAGAAACACGTTGAAAACTTGGGTTTTGATCACTTTGCTTTTTTGATCCAGCATCCGGTGCCCTTTACCCGGCCACGACTTTTTTTGTTCAGCACGTATCCGGAAAACTGGGTTAAACACTACGAAAGTGAGAACTATTTTGCCGTCGATCCGGTGCTGCTACTTTGTCAGCAGCCAGGACGTGGGGTGGAGTGGACGCGCGATCTGTTTACCGGTGCGGGTAATTTATGGGCAGAAGCGAACGCTTACGGCCTCTTGAGTGGATTTTCCTGCTCGGCAATGGCATCAAATCGTGCCATTGGTATATTATCTATTGCATCTAAGCAACAGAGTAAGACCCAACACTTACGTGTTGAGCTGGAAGTGAAACTACACTTTCTGGCGGAACTGAGCCTGCGTGTCCTGGAACGCCTTAACGATAACGCTATGGTGATTTTATCTAATGATTTCAGTCAGAGGGAGCTGGAAATTTTGAAATGGACGGCAGAAGGGAAAACCTCTGCGGAAATTTCACTTATTTTAGCGATTTCAGAACACACGGTGAACTTCCACCAAAAGAATATGCAAAAGCGCTTTAATGTTTCCAATAAAACGCAAATTGCCTGTTATGCCGCAGCAATTGGACTGATATAGCAAAAAGGCAACTACTAATTTTAGTAGTTCCCAGCCTGAAGCCAGTTGTCTACCCTGCGCCGGAACTTTGCCAGGCTGGCGCACATAAAAATCATTGCAAACATGGGGATGTCAGGGGCGCATGATGAAAATAATTCAAACCCAGTTAAAGGATATGCCGTCCTCTCTGCTGGCCGAATTGGGAACCTATCGCTACAGCGTATTTGCGCGCGGTGAAGGCTGGTCAATTCCACCCCGCTTGAGCACCCCGGGCCAGGAGTATGATCGTTTCGATCGCTCAGACGTGACCTGGATGATTGCCTGGAACGCGCGGCAGGGCATTTGTGGTTGTGCGCGTTTAATGCCGTGGCAGGAACCCGAAATGACCGAGGGGTTAGTTCTGCCTTTTAGTCATGAAAAAGTTTGGGAGATGTCGCGTTTTTCCGCCCGACTGGAAGTGGATGCAGAGTTGCCCCTAAATATCCTCTGGCATTCGGTTCAGCTCGCTGAATTGAGCGGGATCGAGTTTCTTATCAGTTCCGCTACGCCGATGTTGGAGAAAATGTTTGAGCAACATCGGGTGGTCTATGAACCGTTGTCGCCGGGGCTGATTCAGTCTGAGGACAACCTGTTCGCCATTCGTATTCCGGTTCAGCAACCGGCGCTGGCTGAAAAGTACCGGGGTACACGTCGCTTCAGCCCTGAAGAGGTGCTGCCAACATTGGGCGTGTCCGTTAACTGGCAGTCGCACGGTTAAATCTCCCCGCGCATCGGGCGCGGGGCAGACCGCTTACTGGCGGTAGGCGGTTTTGATTTGGCGAATGGTGTTGCTGAACACTTCAGCCTGCGGTTTTTCCCCTAACGTTTGCACATAACGTTCCATATTGATGATCACTTTTCCGGCATCAGCCTGGCCCATCCCTTTCAGAATCAGTGTCACCATCATTTTCAGACAGGCGACTTCATCTGCCAGCTTTTGCGTTTCCTGCGAAGTTGCAAAGTCTTCATCACTCATAATTGACTCCCTGGTTGTGTTGCACGGTCTTGACACATTCTTCCTGTGCACGAAAAACAGAGTATATCATAGGGTTGTCAAAAGAATTTATTAGCACTGAAATCAGAAATTCATGTCAGAAATGGAATGAGAAATTGCTGTATTTATCGTCAATAAATAATGACGGAAGCGATTATTTATTTAAAGCAGGGTGTGGAAAAAGCGAAGCGACGCATAAATTATAACATAATGATATTAGTCATTATTTTACTTTTTTATTCTCGCATGATATCGCTGACGACTAAAAATACGTGGTCCTTAACATCTATTTGATGTGCGTCATTTCAACCAGGATTTATCTGCCCAGACGATGTTTTTTCACCGGAAAACCCGGTAAGATGAGCCTCCTGAAATATATTCCCCCATCACTAACCTGCGGAGTACGTCCCGTTGATCAGCTTGCTTCTTGTTGATGACCATGAACTGGTACGCGTTGGTATTCGTCGCATACTGGAAGATATGAAGGGATTGGTAATTGCCGGGGAAGTGGCTTGTGGTGAGGATGCGGTGAAGTGGTGCCGTAACAATCCGGTGGACGTCGTGCTGATGGATATGAACATGCCTGGCATTGGCGGTCTGGAAGCTACGCGTAAGATCATGCGTTACAACCCGGATATCCGCATTATCATGCTGACCATCCATACGGAGAATCCGCTGCCAGCGAAAGTCATGCAGGCCGGTGCTGCGGGTTACCTGAGTAAGGGAGCCGCGCCACAGGAAGTTGTCAGCGCTATTCGTTCAGTACATGCAGGGCAGCGCTATATTGCTTCTGATATTGCTCAGCAGATGGCGCTCAGCCAGATTGAGCCGCAGAAAGCCGAATCGCCCTTCAGTTGTTTGTCTGAAAGGGAATTGCAGATTATGCTGATGATCACGCGTGGGCAGAAAGTGACGGAGATTTCCGAACAGCTTAGCCTCAGCCCGAAAACCGTTAACAGCTACCGTTATCGTATGTTCAGCAAGCTGAACATCAGTGGCGATGTGGAGTTAACGCATCTGGCCATACGACATGGCCTGTTTAATGCGGAGCCATTAATCAGTAGTGAGTGACGTTTTTAATTCAAAAGCCTTTCTCAGCACCGTGACCAGTCAGCCCGGCGTCTATCGTATGTATGACGCGACAGGCACGGTGATCTATGTTGGTAAAGCCAAAGACCTCAAAAAACGCCTTAGCAGCTATTTCCGTACACAGGTGGGGAGTCGCAAAACCGAAGCGCTGGTCAGTAACATTCAGCAAATCGATGTCACTGTGACGCACACCGAGACGGAAGCGCTGTTGCTGGAGCATAACTACATCAAGCTTTACCAGCCGCGTTACAACGTGCTGTTGCGTGATGACAAATCTTATCCTTACATCTTTCTCAGCGGCGATAGCCATCCGCGACTGGCGATGCATCGTGGGGCGAAACATGCCAAAGGCGAATACTTTGGCCCGTTTCCCAACGGCTATGCCGTGCGTGAAACCCTGGCGCTGTTGCAGAAAGTGTTTCCGATTCGTCAGTGTGAAAACAGCGTCTACCGCAATCGCTCGCGACCTTGCCTGCAATATCAGATTGGTCGTTGCCTCGGCCCCTGTGTCGCCGGTTTGGTCAGTGAGGAAGAGTATGCCCAGCAAACCGATTATGTGCGGCTGTTCCTGGCGGGCAAAGATGACCAGGTATTAAATCAACTGGTAAAAAGGATGGAGGCTGCCAGTCAGGCGCTGCGTTTTGAGGAAGCGGCACGTTTACGTGATCAAATTCTGGCGGTACGTCGTATCACGGAGAAGCAGTTTGTCTCCAATCAGGGAGATGACCTGGATGTGATGGGCGTCGCCTACGATGCGGGTATGGCCTGTCTGCACGTATTGTTTATTCGTCAGGGTAAAGTGCTGGGAAGCCGCAGTTACTTTCCCAAAGTCCCGGCTGATACTGAACTGGCGGAAGTTGTGCAAACGTTTCTGGGCCAGTTCTATTTGCAAGGCAGTGAGGCACGAACCTTACCGGCAGAGATTTTGCTGGATTTCAGTCTTCCGGATCGCGAATTACTGGCGGAATCGCTCAGTGAAATGGCGGGACGCAAAGTCAATATCCAAAGCAAACCGCGTGGCGACCGGGCTCGCTATCTCAAACTGGCGCGTACTAACGCGGCGACCGCGCTAACCACTCGCTTATCACAGCATTCAACGATTCAGCAGCGTCTGGCGGCTCTGGCGGCGTTCCTGGAACTGGATCAGATCAACCGCATGGAATGCTTCGATATCAGTCACACGATGGGTGAGCAAACCATTGCCTCTTGTGTGGTGTTCGACCGCAACGGCCCGTTACGCAGCGATTATCGGCGTTACAACATTGAAGGCATTACGCCGGGCGACGATTATGCCGCAATGAATCAGGTATTGCGCCGCCGCTACGGTAAGGCGCTAGAAGAAGAGAAAATACCGGATGTGATCCTGATTGATGGTGGTAAAGGACAACTGGCGCAGGCGAAACAGGTGTTTGCCGAGCTGGATGTGCCCTGGGATAAAGATCGTCCGATTCTACTCGGTGTGGCAAAAGGCAGCGATCGTAAAGCGGGTCTGGAAACGCTGTTTTTCGAAGCTGAAGGAGAGGGGGTATCGCTGCCGCCGGACTCACCCGCGCTGCATGTGATTCAACATATTCGTGATGATGCTCACAATCATGCGATCTCGGGTCACCGTAAAAAAAGAGCCAAAGTTAAGAACACCAGCGCACTGGAAAGCATCGAAGGTGTTGGGCCAAAACGGCGTCAGCAGTTGCTTAAGTACATGGGGGGCCTACAGCCGCTGATGAATGCCAGTGTCGAAGAGATTGCCAGGGTGCCGGGCATTTCTTTCGCCCTGGCAGAAAAAATCTACTATTCCCTTAAACACTAACATTGAAACAGGGGGGGCAATGTAGGAACATACGTTAAATTCTACCCATACCAGACAGTTACTGGCATATGCAATTTAACATTCCGACATATCTGACCCTGTTTCGAGTTGTCCTGATTCCTTTCTTTGTGCTGGCGTTTTATCTGCCATTTCACTGGGCGCCGTTCGTCACCGCGCTTATTTTTGTGGTCGCTGCGGTCACTGACTGGTTTGATGGTTTCCTGGCGCGTCGTTGGAAGCAAACCACGCGGTTTGGTGCATTCCTCGATCCTGTGGCAGACAAAGTTATGGTGGCAATCGCGCTGGTGTTAGTGGCGGAGCATTTCCACTCCTGGTGGATAACCTTACCCGCAGCCACCATGATTGCCCGTGAGATCATTATTTCTGCGTTACGTGAGTGGATGGCAGAAATTGGCAAGCGCAGCAGCGTGGCCGTTTCCTGGATCGGCAAAGTCAAAACCACCGCGCAGATGTTGTCTCTGGTCGCGTTGTTGTGGCGACATGATGCCACGGTGATTGGCGTTGGTGTGGTCGCGTTGTATATCGCAGCGGTGCTGACATTCTGGTCAATGTATCAATATTTGAACGCAGCGCGTGGCGATTTGTTCGAACGATGATCGATGCGATTTAAAAAGCAGCAAACGGACGCGCTGTGTGGATAATTCTATTGACTCATTGCGCCAGTTCAGTAGAATGCATCGCATCGAACGGCAGCGAGTTTGCTAAAAGCTGAATAAAATCAGTAAGTTTGATAGTAATAAGAATATGCGGGAATAGCTCAGTTGGTAGAGCACGACCTTGCCAAGGTCGGGGTCGCGAGTTCGAGTCTCGTTTCCCGCTCCAGATTTAGCACTCTGTTTCAGTAACGGAATGCACATCAGATTAAAAGGCGCGTTGGCAGAGTGGCCATGCAGCGGATTGCAAATCCGTCCACCTCGGTTCGACTCCGGGACGCGCCTCCACTTTACACCCTGCCCGGGTGGTGAAATCGGTAGACACAAGGGATTTAAAATCCCTCGATCGTAAGGTCGTGCGGGTTCAAGTCCCGCCCCGGGCACCATATTGAATACCGATTCAAACCGAATAAAATCAAAGCAATAAGCAGTGATGTCGTGACCGCCCAAGGGCGGTTTTTTTGCATTTGGGGTTTGGGCTAAATCTCAAGTGGCAGCAAAATGGCAGCAGAGTGGCAGCGCCGCGTTTTGCAGGCTGCTATTTTACGCTTTCTTGATTATCAAAAGGGTTCAGCATTACGGCGGCATCCAGGTGGTTTGGTGCGAAATGAGCGTAACGCATGGTCATCATGATCGTGCTGTGACCGAGTATCTGCTGGAGCACCAGAATGTTCCCCCCCGCGCATCATAAAGTGACTGGCGAACGTATGGCGCAGAACGTGTGTTCGCTGTCCCTTCGGTAACTCAATCTCCGCTTAAGCGGCGTTCACGATAGACAGCAAAAGAATTTTTATCGAAATGAGCAGCAATCGGATTGCCCAGCCGCTCGCAGATGGCGAGAAGTTTCGTTTTGTGCTCATCACCTGATGTCAGGGTTTTGCCGTGCATTTCATACCTGCGCTCAACGAATGTCGAAAGCGTTACCGCGTTATCGTTAATAACCTGGCCGGATGCTCTGTTCATGAGGCGGCGCTCATGTGAGAGCGCCTCCCCTTTGGTCGCAAACTGTTTACGTATACGTCTGCCATCCCGGCCATATGGGAAACACTGGCAGAGCCACTTTCCTGAAGGGAGTTTACTGACGGCCACTGTTTTTGCTCCCGCCCAAAAACTTGCGCAGTTCAGCGACAGTCATTTCCCTTTCAGGAATAAATTCCAGCTGGTTAAGCCTGACGAATTCCTGCCACTCTTCTGGCATTAATTCATACCCAAGCTCAGACATATCGTCCTCATCACCTTCATGGGTAGCGTAAACCAGATACAAAAGCTCAGCTGTGTCCTCTTGTTCTTCATCAACGACAATAACGTCAGTTACAACCAGCCTCACAGACGGGTCTTTCTTTGAAACATACAGCCCTTCAGAGGGAATTTTGTTTGAATGAGTCATAAAGAAATCCTTTTGCAAAATTACGTTAGAAAAGAAATGAATCGAACAAAGCCTCAGCTGAGGCAGCAACACCGGATTCCCTGGGGAATTTTTTTAGTAGCGAAATACTTACGCGTGCGTTTTTCCGCTGCACTGTATGGATAGCACACGTAAAGTTGTTTTCTTGATGATAATTTTCTAACTGTCATAATCGTCTGGTAACTCTCCTGTCTCTACGAGAGACAAAAACTCTGTCTCATGCAGAATCATGGTTCCTTTTTTTGAGCAATATCCAGTTTTTTAGGCACAGCGTTATAACCCCCACAAAGTAGGTGTAAGTTAACCGTAACATCTCCACGCACTATCATTCCTTTACTTTTGGCAAGCGCAGAGAGCCGTGCTTTATCTTCCTTCTTAAATCCAGTAAAGCAGATTTCGAGGGGGCCGCTAAAATCCAACGGTTGGTACATACCAGGAGTACAATAACGGCTATGGTTATTTCTCCGTGAGTGGATTACCTCGTTATCACTTAAGTTAAAGCTAATAGGGTTGTTCTTTAAAATTTCGGTTGCAAATGATTCCGCATCTTCCAATGAGTCGAAAAAATCTATAACACGTTCACTCTTGAATGTCCTGTAATGCCCCCGTGATTTACAAAAACCATGTATATAAACTTCATCAACATCAGTGAAAGGACCTGTTAGCGAATATGCAGATATCTTGGACTTGTGGCAATAACTGTCCCCCTGATGAAAAACAGTCAAAATGACAGGGCCAGATACCTTGCCGCTGAGTTGCCCGTTAGATTTTGACCAAATGACCCGCCAGGAACGGCGGGCGCTCCTGAAGCAACTAAAATCAGAGCAGGTGAAAATGCGGCCAGCAAAAGCAGAACGTTTTGATACTGACCCACCGTTGTTAAATGGAGTCATTGTTGAAGAACTTAAGCGCCGGGGTGTGTGTTCAGAGAGTGAATTATTAGCCTTGCGAAGGGGAGCGAATATTCATTTTAGTGGCAATAAATTGCTATTCATCACAAAATCATGGCGTGTGGCTGAAAAATCACGGTCGAAATATTGCCGTGGTAAAGGTTGTTGTGTTGAATTAATGTCCGTTGACTTGAAAATGGAGGCAGACGGATTGTGTCTGAAATGCACTGAAAGCTAGAGTAAGTGATGGGTTTGGAGTGTATTAAATTATCTGTCTGGATAGACGGTTTTCATACAAAGGATTGAAATCATGATCGAATCATCTACAATTAATAAATGGCAAACTCAAGAAATTGATAATTCAGGAAATGAGAGGGGCTCATCGTCATTAATAGTTGGTATTGTTGGGATTGATAATCCGCCTTCTTGCTCTAAAGTTGAAAGTAATTACCATAAGTCGCAGGTTGATGAACAACAGTTGCCTGACAATGTATTGGGGCATATAGCTAAGAATTTACCAGTTTCTGAACAGCGTGATAGCGTTTTGTATCCCTGGTTGCCAGAAACGTATAGGGACTTTTTGGATTGTGCAATAACTTTTAAGCTAGCTCCTGTGACTGTGGACTATCTGTCTGAATTATATTTAAAAGTACCGAAAGAATATAAAACTTATGCTATGGATGTCACTTCGGAGTATGTGATAAAACACATAAAATATACTAAATTGTTTTTTAAATTTTACGATGATCTTTCAAATAACAAAAAACTGCCTGCTTTCTTAATAGAAAGATTACAGATGGAATTAGTGAGTTCAATAGGGAATTTGCCGAAAGATGGAAGAGGAAAAGCATTGAGACATATTGTAATGTTTACTTCTTGTACTCCAGGGATTTTAAATGAGCTGGCAAAAACACTCAATGATGAATTTTATGAGTTCCCATATCAGTGTTTAACATGTGTAACGAGAAAAATGGAAGAGTTCGCAAAAAATAGCATTGATGTTTCTGATATAATCCAATCTATCAAAAACTATATTGAAACCATTTCGCCAGATATGATGTATGTTTGCTATCGACCTCAAATAGTCTCGCCGTTTTGTCAAGAGCTGCTATCACTAAGGTGACTGCTTCCTGAAAGGAATTGTGTGTTTTTTTAAAACTTATAAAGATATTTATGATGCTGGACCAGTCGTTTTGACCAAGAGCTTTATAGTATGATGGTAGGCATAATGGTTACACATCCTGGACGGAAACGGCGCTACACTGCACCCGCCTGCACGATTTGGATCTTAAAAATTTTGTAAGAGATGGATAGCGTAAGAAGGGCGCTCACGCCGCGTGGTATATGGGGTTGTGCCGTTTATAAGGGTTTGCACACTGCGCCATAAATTGCAGTGTTTTGCCAAAAACAGATTATTAATCCAAGCCAACTGGATGGATAACTTGATGTTTTAAAAAGGATCAAAATGCTTTCTGCAAGGATCCGGTTGGTGATTTGATTAAGCAGCCTGGAACCTGAGAATAATGTTAAAGCCAGTGTTAATGCGGGCTTCAGAGGTGCTGTGCGATTCTGGTATTTTGCAAAACATGGCGATCAGGATCTTAAAAAGGATCGGCCCGGAACAATCATAAAGGCAATACAGCAAGAGTTTACGTTGATGTAGAATTGTCCAACTTTCGTTAAAGGGATTTTTATCGATGGCATTGACATATCAACCGGCTGTTCAGTCTGTATTAATGTGTGATTTTAAAGGAATGGTTGAACCTGAAATGGTTAAGATCAGACCTGTAGTAGTGATTTCTAGAAACCGCCATAATCGGAAACTCGTTACTATCGATCCGATCAGTAGCACAGCTCCTTTATCTTTGAAGGAATGCCATTACGAATTACCCAATAACCCCATGCCGGGTAATGCACATGTACGTTCTTGGGCAAAGTGTGACATGGTTACAACGGTATCAATTGCCAGGCTTGATAGGGTTAAAGTTCGTAATGCACAAGGGCGAAATTACATTGTTCCCCAACTGAGCGATGATGATTTTGAACGCATAAGACAGGCTGTGCTTCATGGCATTGGGATGGGGCATTTGGCTCGTTGATGTGTTGACTCAAAGGTACAATTGCTCAATAATGTGTCTGTACCCTTATGGGACTTGTGAGACTTCCCTAACAGGAAGCCAGGTGCGGAAATACAGCGATGACAAGCTACCGCCCCTGTGAAAAGGCACCTTAATCGGTGCCTTTGTCATTTCTGAACCTCGCTAAAACGGCGGGGTTTTCGCTTTTAGGCTCGGCGCTTCAACAGATCGCGTTAAATGGTATGGCAACTCAAATTAATACCGCACTGCGAAAATCAAAGCAATAAGCAGTGATGTCGTGACCGCCCAAGGGCGGTTTTTTTGTTTTTGTTCTGGCGTGACTGTGCGGTCTGAATGCCACGCAGGCCTACCTCCCCAAGCTGTGATATTTGTCAGGCTAATATTTCATCGCTTCCCACGTACAGATATCCTGGAGATCCAGGAGAATGCCTAATGATTTTTCGGCTTATTAGTGGGGATATATACCGGTTATATTGTTAAAACTATCGCAACAGTATCTTCACAAATCACAACCGGGCCATCATCCGCGGCGTGTCGGGGAGTTCGTCACCTGTCACAGATGCGGGAAACGTTGGGGAAATATGAGTGACTACCGTTAGCAACTTTTGCCGGGAGAACTTAATGATTATTTCACTGGAGAAAAGTAACGCCCTACAACGCATGCTGAAAGGAGCGAAATATTTACTCCGCGGTGACAAAGCAATAGGGCTGGAAGTCAGACGTGATGACAAAACTCGCAAGCTAAAGGAAGTTAATTGCCGCAGTCTGGCACCACTGCTGCGCGATGGTCTGGTTGAGTTTGCCTATTTGCCAACTGATATCACACGGTACTATGAAGTCAGGCTGACAGAGGCGGGTGAGAGATTGGTAAGAGAACTGACTTAATGGACGCAACCTGTGCAAACGTTTGTTTGCACTGAATCGTCGCGGCGTAATTACGCTCGCCGCGACAATATACCTGGCTTGTTGTTATTGATTAAGCGACCGCTCATAGATATCGATGGCTGCCGTTATAATCGCACCCTGGGACATACCACCCTGGCTGGCGAGTAACTCAATCCGCGCAATAGTGTCCAAAGGAAGCTTATAGGTTTTGGGTTTGATGCCGCGCTTTTCATCGCTACGTTTCTGAATATCACTGGCTGATTGAATCATGATTAACCCCTTGGTATCAGGGACATGAACGGCTAAAAGTTCCCTTCTCATCCTGAGCACTTGCGTGATCCCGTAAAGCGTCTGGAACATCGAGTTAATTGTAGCTGATTTCGTGTTTTACTCTTTGTTTAGAAAAGTTTTTTTCAATTATGTGCACGACTTAAAAACTCCGAAATCGTGTACCCCGGAGGAAGAGGGGGAGCGAAGTCAGTCCCCCCTCAAGATGCGAATGTTTCTCTCTTGTTATGTTTCAGGGCGAAGATCAAACCAGTCAAAGATCATACTGGCAGTTGCCACCAACTTAACGTTATTGCTGTATATGTCATGTTGGGCATTGACCATTGCAACCTGGTTGTTATAGCGATCGTTTTCTGCCGTCAGCACATCCAGCAGGGTTCTTTTACCCAGGCGTAACCATTGCTCATAGTAAATTTTGCTCACCTGATCGGTTTCTTTACTCAGCTTCTGATATTCCCGGCTTTGTGCTTCGGCGGCATCGCGGCTTTGGGTCAGGTTATGCACCTGATACTCCATATCCATTTTGGTCTGGGCATACTGCGATTTTTTGGCTGAAGCACGGGCGGCAGACGCCTGAGCAGCCGCTTTTTCTGAACCGCCGGTAAAGGCATTCCACTGAACATTCAGGCCGGTGTACCACTGTCCGGCTTTGCCATTGCCATCTTTTGCCGTGCTTTTTGACACCACCCAGTTTAGCTGCGGCAGGCTGCTCGCTTTGGTTGCGGCAGTCAAGTGCTGAGCAGATTGCGCTTCCGCCTCGGCTTTTAACAGGGAGGGATGCTTGCTCACCCTGCTCATTACCAGGGCGGTCGAAATGGGCTGCATTGTCCAGTCGAGTTTTTCAGGTAACGTGACAGCATTGCCAGTCAGGCGTTGCAACATGATCTCTGATTGCCGACGCTGATCGTTAATTCGCTCCAGGGACGTTTCAGCGGAGAGCAGTTTGGCTCTGGCCTGCACCAGCTCACTGTAGCGGCCTGCATCCGTCTGGGTAATTTCACCCAGCATATTAACCAGCTCACGCATGCGCTTGACGTAACCCTGCGTAATTTTTTGATTTTGCTGATAACGGCTCAACTCAATCAACTGACTCAGGGTGTTGAAGGCAATCTGTTGTTTCTCAAATTCATATTGGTGCGCTGCGGCATGGGATTGCTGCGTCGCGCTGCCAATATTTTCGCGATTTTTCCCCCAGTCAAAAATTGTGGTGGTGACATTGACCGAAAAGCTACTGTCTTTCAGACGATTATTGGTCGTTTCACTGCCACCGCCAAAAGAGGCCATCGGTGCCGTGCTGCCCAGCTGAATCTGCGGCCAGCGCGCACCTTTTACCTGATCGATGTCGTAATTGGCCGCCGTTTTATCCGCTCCGGCAACCTGAATTTCCGGGCTGTAACTCAATGCCTGATTAACCATCTTCGCCAACAAAGTACGCGTGTCTTTGTTCATCACGGTATCGAAGGTGCCGGACTGGATGGCATCCGGTGAGGCAATCACCCCGGTGCTGCTGGCAAGTAGTGCCAGCGTAATGAATGTCTTGCGCATATTATTATCTCTCCCTGAATGCTTCGCGCGCTTTTAAAACCGGCTTGAGCAGGTAAGACAGGATGGTTTTTTCACCCGTTTTAATCTCTACACTGGCCGTCATTCCCGGAATAATGGGAAAATTTTTCTCTTTAACCTGTAAATCCGTGCCGTGCGTGCGGACGTAAACACGATAGTAAGTCGCATCTTCGCGGCCAGAGCGCATTTTGGTTTCATCAATAATGGTGTCGGGGCTGATACTCTCGATAACACCGTCGAGCCCACCATAAATGGCGAAGTCATACGCCGAGATTTTTACCGTGGCGGGTAGACCCGGACGTAGAAATGCCACTTCAGCGGGTTTGATACGCGTTTCCAGCAGCAGATTATCCTCAGAAGGGATCAGCGACATGATCTGCTCCCCACGAGAAATAACGCTGTCGATGGTCGTGGTTTTGATACTGTTAATGGTCCCTTTAACCGGTGCCGTAATCAGCGCATGGTTAATGACGTCCTTACGTCCTACCAGACGGGCTTCGACCTGCGCAAACTCGGACTCCAGTCGTGTTAACTCGCTGTTGGCATCAGAACGATATTTGTTGGTACGGTCGGCGATTTGCACCCGGAGATCATTCGCCTGACGACGCAAACGCAGGATTTCCATGTCAGAGATCAGTCCACGCTTCGCCAGCGGTTCGGACAGGCTCACCTCTTTTTCCGCCAGCTCGAGGTTATGTGAGAGGGAGCTGATGCTATCGTCCAGCAGCTTGCGTCGGGTTTGATACGCTTTGGTTTCGTCCTGAACAATAGTATGGAAATCTTTGATCTCTTCCGGGAAATCCAGTGGCAAGTCATAGGCTTCAGCACGGGCACGGGCGATGGAACCCTGAAGACCGTAGGACTTGGACAACTCCTCCTGATAGTTGGCTTCTGAGCGCGTTGAGTCGAGCCTCAGCAGCGGCTGTCCTTTTTCGACCAGTTGGCCTTCTTTTACGTACAGTTCCTGTAGTGTGCCATCCTCAAAACTCTCAATGGTTTGCTCATGGCTGGCAGGGATCACCTTAGCTTCGCCTTTGGTAACCTCTTCAACCACAGCAAAATGCGCCCACACCAGTGATGTTACAACCACAATCACCAGCAGCCAGAGCACCAGCATACTTTTTGGCGTCTTCTGCATAATGATGGCGTTTTGCAAATCGTCCAGGAAGGACATATCTTCCGCCTGAAGACGCGTTTTCGACTCTTTAGTGTTACGCATTCGTCGTCTCCTTACGTGGCGGTGCGGTGCGTGATGAATTTTTAGCTACTGAAGCCTGCGAGAGTTTGGCCATAATTTGCGCCTTAGGTCCGTCGGCCAGAATTCTCCCGTCTTCCAACACGATAATGCGATCGACCAGGCTCAACACCGGGATTCGATGGGTCACAACGACCAATGTTTTCTGTTGAATAACCTCCCTCAGACGAGCAATAAACTGCGCTTCTGAGTTGCTATCCATGGAGCTGGTGGGTTCGTCCATTAACATGATGGCCGGATCGAGCAGTAAGCATCGGGCAAGCGAAACTTGTTGTTTTTGCCCACCGGAAAGTCCTTGTCCCATTTCGCCGATCGGCATGTCATATCCTGCGGGATGGCGGCGGGCGATAGCGTCGATGCCGGCTAGTGCTGCGACTTGTAAAAAGCGTTCCGTGCTCACGGCGGGATTACCCATGATGATGTTTTCCCGCAGCGTTCCCTGGAACAGGCGATTGTCCTGACAAACATAGCCACAGGCGGAACGCCAGTCGGCGGGATCAATCTGGTTCACGTCAAGACCATCCATCGTCATCTTTCCTGCGGTGGGGAGGTAGAGACGGGCGAGGAGTTTTAACAGCGTCGATTTTCCACTACCAATGGTGCCTAAAATGGCTACTCGTTCGCCGGGGCGGATATTGAGATTCAACGGGTGCAGAATTTTCTCTGGCTCCTGGATCCCGGTTTTCGGGTAATGGAAGCCCACCTGACGCAATGCGATCTCGCCTTTGAGCGGTGGTGAGGGTAAGAAATGCGCCTGCTGGTCACGCTCTGTCGGCATCGCCATTAACTGGTTCAGGGAAATCAGGGCGGTTTTTGCCTGCTGATAGCGAATGGCTAACCCGACCACAGCCGCCAGCGGCGATAAAGAACGTCCGGAAAGAATCACCATCCCCACCAATGAACCCATAGTCAGGTCACCGGCATGAATCAGATACACACCCCACAGAACGATCAACACGGTACAAACCTGTTGCACGTAACTGACAAAGTTACTGGTCAGGGTTGAGAGGTAACGGGTTTTCATTGAAGAGGCGGCAGCCAGCGCGCTGAAGTCGTTCCAGCGTTTTTGCATCACGCCTTCACCTTTGGCCGCTTTGAGGGTTTCCAGCCCCACGATAGTTTCGATCACCAGCCCTTGTTTCTGCGAAATTTCACTGATGTTCTCTTTCATATAACGAGACAGTGGCCACTGGATCGCCACGGCAGCGATGATAATGACCGGGATCGCCATCATCGGTATAAACGCCAGTGGTCCACCGATGGCAAACATAATGGCGATAAACAGTAAACAGAAGGGAAGATCGGACAATGTCGCCAGGGTTGCTGAGGAGAGAAAATCCCTCACTGACTCAAATTCACGCAGTTGGTTAGCAAAAGAACCGGCCGACCGTGGTTTGCACTCCATACGGATCGCCAGTGTCTTGCGAAATAGCAGTGAACCCACCACCAGATCCGCTTTTTTCCCGGCGGAATCCACCAACCACGAACGGATTTGCTTCGCGGTGAACTCAAAGCTAATGGCGATCAGCACGCCAATCGCTAATGACCATAAGGTGGCGTAAGCACCGGTTGGCACAACGCGGTCATAAACGTTCATGGTGAAGAAGGTGGTCGACAAGGTCAGGATGTTGGCGAGCAGTGCTGCCAGCGCGGCGCTATAGAAATACTGGCGGTAACGCCATAGATTGGAAAATAGCCAGTGACCAGTTTGGTCGATCTCCGGCAGGATATCTTTTTCTCCGCGTGCAGTCGGCTGGATCTTCACTTTCGACAGCAAAGCAAACCCGGCTACTTCCTCTGCCATCGTCTCCGCAGAAAGATGGCGTATCTGGCCGTCAGCGGGCGACAGCAGCGTATACTGTTTGTCCTGCTTTTCCTGGAGGATGCAATATTCACCGCGTTTGTTGGTGATAATCAGTGGGTAGAGCGATTCTGACAGCATCAGAATATCGCGCTCAACCCAACCGGCCTGAATTCCGGCCTGCTCCAGCATGCGCACAGCAATATCGGGTGTGAGTCGTTCGCCGCGCGGCAGCCCAGCATAGAGCACGTCTTCACTGGCGGATTTCCCGTGGTGTTTCACCAGCCATGTGACGGCATGAAGTAAAGTATCAATCTCCGTCTTTTCAGCCGGAGGGGGACTTAGATTTTCTTTCATAATGGGTAAGTTCCAATCCTGGATAGTAATAATTCATTTCCTGGTTTTATTAGTCAGCATGTCAGGGGTATTAATCGGTCTGGTGTCAGGCGCGAATATAAAAACCCTATCACTAATATATTATTCCTATTACGCGAATTCTCTTTTGTGGAATAAGAATTTTCTTAATTTTTTATTGTTATAATTCAATATTAATTTTCTTTTTTTTACAAAGGCCATATCAGTCGTATCGTCCTTTAAGAACGACCCGGCATGATAGTTAGGTAAGAAATCTGATGCCTGTGATTAATTTGTGACATCTGATTAGGGTTGTTTTGTCATTATTAATAACTATAAATATCATAATGTTATTCTTGTTTTTGGTGCAAATATTTACCTTTGATAAAATACTTTACTCACAATAATTTCAGATATAAAGCTGCTTATAAATATACCTTTGTGATAAACGCGCCTTTATTATTTGCTGTGCTTACTTCCAGGAGGGGGTAATGCATGGAAAGAGTTTCTTCTCAACGTGTGACACCACGCGATGAATTGAATTATTGAATTAAGACACCAGGAAATGACTATGACATCCTCAACGTCAACAGGCGGAACGCTGAACAAAGCAGCGAACGGCGTTATTAAGGAAAATAACGTTGTTATTAAGGTTGAACCCTTAACCCAATTAACAATTCAGTCTCCACCACAAGGTCAGATTGAAATTCAGGCAGGCGAAGATATCGCCTCAATTCAAAGTCTCAAATTTGTTCGTCACGGCGACAACCTGGAAATTTTTACCGCAGATGGCGCACGCGCCGCGGTGATTATTGAAGGTTATTACGCCCAGGAAACCCCACCGGACATCTACGGTATTGACGAACAAGGTAATCGCTACACCTGGTCTTCCATCGGTGCCACCTCAATGGTTGCTGCATTGACCGACGGCGAAAGCAGCGTGCAGGAAGCAACTCCAGCAATGGAGGTCACTGCCGAGGCAGCTGAAGAGAAGCAGGAAGATGACGACAAAGGTGCGGCAGGTCTGTTCGGCCTTTCTCCTGGCTGGGCGGCAGCGGCAGCGGGTCTGGCAGCGGCAGCAATTGCCGGTGGTGTGATCGCCGCTACCGGCGGTGGCAAAGACGATGGCAACAGCAATAGCGGTAACAACGGTAATGGTGGCAACGGTGATGGTGGCAACGGTGGCGGCACCACAGGGCCGACCGGTACGCTGAGCAACATTCAGTTCATTAATGACAATGACCCCAATAATCCGACAGTCATCACGAATGGTATGACCAACGACAGCACACCAACCATTACCGGTAAGGTTGCGGGTGCAAAAGAGGGCGATCGCGTCGCGATAAAGGACGGTGATACGGTCTTAGGTTATGCGATAGTGGATAAAAACGGTGACTGGTCATTTACCCCGATTACCGACTTGGGCGAAGGCTCACACCAGATTACTGCTGAATTGCAGGACGCAGACGGAAATGCAGGCCACTCTCAGCAGGTTGATTTGATCATTGATACCACCGCGCCGGAAGCGCCAGGCAATATCACCGTGGATGGTAAACCCGCAGATAGCGAGAACATCACCGGAAACAACACGCCAACCATTGGTGGTGACGCCGAACCGGGCAGCAATATTACCATCACAGATGGCGAAGGAAATGTTATCGGTTCTGCTGTGGCAGATGAAGACGGCCACTGGGAAATTACTCCTAATCAACCAATTGGTGATGGTAATCAAGATCTTACCATCGATGTGACCGACCCCGCTGGTAACAACAGTTCTTCTGAGTTGCCAATCAACGTCGACACCATCCCACCAACCGGGACGCTGAGCGATATCCAGTTTATTAATGATAACGATCCGGCTAACCCAACAGCCATCACCAATGGTTCCACCAACGACACTACGCCGCTGATTACTGGCAAGGTCGATGGGGCTGAAAAAGGCGATCGTGTAGCCATTAAAGATGGCGGTACGCTGCTGGGTTATGCAGAAATTGATGCAGAGGGGAACTGGTCATTTACCCCGCAGAAACCGTTGGACGAAGGCCAACACCAGATCACCGCTGAATTGCAGGATGCTGCGGGCAATAGCGGAGACGCTCAGGATGTTGGTCTGAACATCGATACCACTCCGCCGGAAGCGCCAGGTAATATCACTATCGATGGTAAACCTAATGACGGTGAAAACATCACCGAAGGCAATACACCCACCATTGGCGGAAGCGGTGAGCCGGGCAACACCATTATCATTACCGATAAAGAAGGTAATCTGATTGGTTCTGCTGTTGTTGACGAAAATGGTGACTGGGAACTCACCCCGGACCAGCCGTTGGGCGATGGCAACAACGGCCTGGTCGTTACCGAGAAAGATCCCGCAGGTAACAGCAGTCCGTCGACAGATTTGCCGATGAACGTTGGTGGTGGCGGTTCGTCTGGCGGTGATACCGAAGGTCCGACCGGTACGCTGACCGATATCGTGATGACCAACGACAACGATCCGGAAAATCCTGTGGCGATCGGCGATGACGGCCTGACCAACGACCCAACCCCGGTGTTCAGCGGTAAAGTCGAGGGCGCACAGCCGGGCGACAAAGTGGTGATCAAACAGGGTGAGGATGTGCTGGGTGAAGTGGCGGTCGGCGAAGATGGCAGCTGGACCTGGACCCCGACGGAACCGCTGGGTGAGGGTGATAATAACCTGACCATTGAGTTGCAGGATGAGGCCGGAAATAGCGGTGCCAGCGAGCCGGTTTATGTGAACATTGATACGGAGGCACCTAATCCGCCAACCGATCTCACTATCGACGGTAACCCGGCAAACGGCACCAGCAACGAAAGTGCCAACAGCCAGCCGGTCATTGGCGGCAAGGCGGAACCGGGCAGTACCATCATCATCACTGATAGTGAAGGTAATGAAATTGGCTCGACGGTCGTGAATGCTGACGGCTCGTGGGAGCTGACTCCGAACAAGCCGCTGCCCGATGGTAACAACGGTCTGGTGATCACCGTGAAAGACCCGGCGGGTAACAGCAGCACAGCGACAGATTTGCCGATGAATATCGGTGACGGTACGCCGGGCGGTGATACCGAAGGTCCGACCGGTACGCTGACCGATATCGTGATGACCAACAACAACGATCCGGAAAATCCTGTGGCGATCGGCGATGACGGCCTGACCAACGACCCAACCCCGGTGTTCAGCGGTAAAGTCGAGGGCGCACAGCCGGGCGACAAAGTGGTGATCAAACAGGGTGAGGATGTGCTGGGTGAAGTGGCGGTCGGCGAAGATGGCAGCTGGACCTGGACCCCGACGGAACCGCTGGGAGAGGGTGATCACAACCTGACCATTGAGCTGCAGGATGAGGCCGGCAATAGCGGCGCCAGCGAGCCGGTTTATGTGAACATTGATACGGAGGCACCTAATCCGCCAACCGATCTCACTATCGACGGTAACCCGGCAAACGGCACCAGCAACGAAAGTGCCAACAGCCAGCCGGTCATTGGCGGCAAGGCGGAACCGGGCAGTACCATCATCATCACTGATAGTGAAGGTAATGAAATTGGCTCGACGGTCGTGAATGCTGACGGCTCGTGGGAGCTGACTCCGAACCAGCCGCTGCCCGATGGTAACAACGGTCTGGTGATCACTGTGAAAGACCCGGCGGGTAACAGCAGCACATCGACAGATCTGCCGATGAATATTGGTGACGGCTCATCGGGCGGTGATAATGAAGCTCCAACCGGTACCACCACCATTACGGCAGAAGACGACGATGGCAAGGTGATTAACGCCGATAACCCGACCAAAGACAACACCCCGACTTTCAAAGGTCAGGTGACGGGTGCCCAGGCAGACGATTACGTGGTCATCAAAGACGGTGACACGGTACTGGGAACAGCAACGATAAATGCAGACGGTAGCTGGGAGTTCACGGTGCCGGAAGGTGAGGCGCTGCAAGACGATGCTCATTCTATTACCGCCACTGTCACCGATAAGGATGGGAACGAAGGACAACCGTCCACTGCGCTGCAATATACTCAGGACACCGTACCGCCAACCGGAACCACCACCATTGCGGCCGAAGACAACGATGGTAAGGTGATCAACGCTGAGAACCCGACCAAAGACAGCACACCGACTTTCAAAGGTCAGGTGACGGGTGCCCAGGCAGACGATTACGTGGTCATCAAAGACGGTGACAAGGTACTGGGAACGGCGACGATAAATGCAGACGGAAGCTGGGAGTTCACGGTGCCGGAAGGTGAGGAACTGCAAGACGATGGTCACTCCATTACCGCTACTGTCACCGACAAAGCGGGTAACGAAGGACAACCATCCGCTGCGCTGGACTACACTCAGGACACCGTACCGCCAACCGGAACCACCACCATTGCGGCCGAAGACAACGATGGTAAGGTGATCAACGCTGAGAACCCGACCAAAGACAGCACACCGACTTTCAAAGGTCAGGTGACGGGTGCCCAGGCAGACGATTACGTGGTCATCAAAGACGGTGACAAAGTACTGGGAACGGCAACGATAAATGCAGACGGTAGCTGGGAGTTCACGGTGCCGGAAGGTGAGGAGCTGCAAGACGATGGCCACTCCATTACCGCCACTGTCACCGACAAGGCGGGCAACGAAGGGCAACCGTCCACTGCGCTTGAGTACACTCAGGACACCGTACCACCGACCAGCACCACCACGCTGACCATCGAAGACAATGATGGCAATGTGATTGACGCCGAGCACCCGACTAAAGACAACACGCCGACCTTCAAAGGTCAGCTCACGCCTCCTGAGAAGGGCGCTATTGTCATCATAAAAGACGGTGAAACCGTACTGGGTTCAGTTGTGGCGAACGACGACGGCACCTGGGAGTTCACGGTACCGGCAGGGAAGGAACTGGCTGAAAAGGATCACTCCATCACTGCCACCATCACCGATGCGGCAGGCAATGAGGGGACCACCACCGATCCGGTGAACTATGACCAGGATAACACCAACCCAGAACCGGCCACTGATGTCAAAGTGACCAATGACCAAACCGATACGGATGTCGGAGCGGGTGGTCTGACTAACGACAACACGCCAACATTGAGCGGCAAGGCTGAAGCAGGTTGCACGGTCTACATTTACGACAAAGATGGTAATGCGATTGCTTCTGTCGTCACTGAGGCGGATGGCAGCTGGCGTATCCAACTGCCGACGGTGTTAACCGATGGGCTGTACAACGAAATGACAGTTCAGGTCGTGGATCAAGCGGGTAACGCGTCAACTTCGACGCCGGTGCCTGACTTTACGGTGGATACCCTTAACACCAATAAAACCACGATTGAGACTGATGCGGAAGCGGCTGAATCGACACCAACCTTTAAAGGTCAGGTTGAGTTAGGTACAGAAGATACCGATTTCGCCAATATGACCATCACCATTTACGATCGCAATGGCCTTGTGATTGCCACAGGTATTCCGGTTAATGCGGATGGTAGCTGGGAATATACCGTACCGGACGACGAAGCACTCGGATCTGGCGCGCATAATATCTCGGCAGTGGTGGTTGATGCCGCTAACAACGAATCACAACCTGGCTATCTGAATGGTACTGAGGACGGAGGCTGGACGATTCCTGCGGTGCTCTACTCCGACGCAGGGGGCGGTGAAGGGGATATGTTCGGCTATGCCATGGTGGTTAGCGGTGAATATATTTACATCAGTGCACCAAATGGCGGCACAAACGCAGCCGGTCAGCCAACCAACCAGGGGATCATTTACGCCGTCAAAAAAGAATTTTCTTCCCTGTTAGATGGCAGCACCAGTATCGAGAAGTTATTCGCCGCGAACCCAGGCATGGGAACGATTATTTCGAATAATGGTGATGCTAAGGGGGATGGCCAACCTGATGTGAACAGCTATCAGGGTTATGGCATGAAAGCGCTGGACGGCGGCTGGGTGGCGATTTACATGCACGAAAAGGACACTGTCTACTTTGTGAAGGAATCGTTACTTACTGATAATAATTTCGATCTCAGTCTGATTTCTAACGCAGAGAATGGAAAGAGTCAGTATGGGTTCATGATGACCCTTGCCAATGGCCTTGACAGCTGGTTTGGTTTCAATGCCAATTCCATGGTGAATAAGGACGGCACGCTAACGTTCATGATCGGTGACATTCATGGGGCTCGTGAGCAGACAGGTAACATCACTACTGTCACCTTTAATCCGAATGGCACAAACCCGGATGGCAACTGGGCAAACATGCACCTGATCCGAGATCCGAATGACACGACGGACAATGCTGCCTGGGTTCCGCAAGAGACGCTTCCGGATGGTATGGTGATTGGTAAAATCGGCCATGAAAATACAAATGGCACAGTCGGTTCAACCCAAAGCTATAACTTTGGCACGGATATCGTGTACATGGGGGATGTTTTTGGCAATGGTTCTAACTATGTTGCCTTTATGGATGCGGCATCTGCTCATACCGGTGAATCTTACCGAGGATCCTGGTATTTCTATAAGATTCCAGATACCGGTTTGCCGAATGACTTCAGCATCGGTGATGTGGCCGACGAAGATTTAATTGTTATTGATAACATTGGTGCGGGGTATTTAAACCTCATTGCGAATGATGTACTCGGAGACTTTGGTAGCGATGAGTACAAGCCGATTGGCCATAACATTGCCATGCTCGGTCATTTCGGTAGTGGTGAGCACACGGATATTGCCATTGCTTCTGCTGGTGATTCCCAGGGTGGGTCTAACGGTAAGGTATGGATACTCCATAGTGACAAAATCACTGATGACATGACGATCGGTGTCAATACTGATAATCCGAAGTTTAACACCGATGTAGGTTATGCCATTGTCAGTAAAGTCCAGGCTGGCCGAGGTGATAAAGGAGAAGGCTTTGGTCTGAATGTCATTGGCGGTTATGACATGAATCGCGATGGTACTCAGGATCTTATCATCAGCGATCCGTTGGCAATGAAGGATGGTAAATGTGTGGGTGCCGTCTATATCGTCTACGGCGGTCATCAAGCGGACTATCTGCAATACCTGGCTTCGTTGGGTGCGGATGCGACGGGTGAGATTGATATTCAGGTCATCCTGAATAACGGTTGGGGCGAGGTCCACTACGGAAGTGTTGATAATCAGAGGTTTGGTTGGTCAGTTGAAGTCGTTGATATGAACAACGATGGTGCACCGGATATGTTGGTAGGTGCTCCTTCGCAGTTGGGAACGGACGCCACCAACACTGAAGGTGAAGCGACTAACCCGCAGTACAACGGCCAGGTGTACGTGGTTTACAACACCCATTCAGCCCCGGCTGAGGATGCTGCTCCGAGTTCTCGCAGCTACAGCTTGCCGGCTGATGAGCAAAACCATGACGATGGCGGTATCCCGCTGTTGCTGGATGGTGAACACCAGAACGTTGATCTGGCGGCCCTGACGGAGTCCCTGAAGGATACGCACAGCATCGATATGACTGACGGCAACAACACGCTGAAGGTGAATAACCAGACGCTGGATAGCTGGGAAGGCGCTGATGGTGATGCGCTGATTGTCAGCGGTGAGAATGGTCTGGTGCAGTTGACCGGTGGCATTGAGAACTGGCACAGCAACGGCACCGTGACCGTCGATGGTAAGGTTTATACGGAGTACCAGAGCAGCGGTATGGCGGAAGTACTGATTGAAGACAGGATTCACGTCAACATCCTGTAATCATTAAAGAAAGGAGAAACGGCCAGGCGTGGTGACACGCCTGGCTTTTTTGCTTCTTATCCCAGCGTACCTGTCAGACGCCGATGAAAATCGCTGCTGCGATTATCCAGCCCAATAAAGGTCACTTTCGCACCATGACGTTGATAGCGGTACTCAATCGCATCTAACGCCGCAACGCTGGAAGCATCCCAAATCTGTGCATGAGTCAAATCAATCGTCACCAATGCCGGATCGTGGGCATAATCAAAATGTTCAAACAGGTCATTGCTGCTGGCAAAGAACAATGGACCACGCACGGTATAATGAACCTGTTCTCCGTCTTCACTGAGTTGACGTTCGGCCTGGATCACATGGGCAATGCGGCGCGCGAACAGCATCATGGCGAGGATCACCCCCATTAACACCCCGATCGCCAGATTGCCGGTCCACACGGTAACGGCGACGGTCAGCAGCATCACCAGCGTTTCCGACCACGGCATACGTTTCAGCGTGGCGGGTTGCAGGCTATGCCAGTTGAGGGTTTTCACCGCGACGACCATCATAATGCCCGCCAGCACCACCATTGGAATCTGCGCCATTAACTTACTCAGGCCGGTCACCAACAGCAACAGCACCACGCCAGCGGCTACCGTCGACACTCGAGTGCGCGCTTTACCCAGCTCTACGTTAACAATGGTTTGACCAATCATGGCGCACCCGGCGATGCCACCATAAAATCCGGCAAGAATATTAGCAATGCCAAGACCCCATGATTCACGGCGTTTACTGGATGGGGTATCGGTGATGTCATCCACCAGTTTCGCCGTCAGCAGCGATTCCATCAGGCCGACAAAGGCGATACTCAACGCGGTGGGCCAGACAATTTGCAGCGTTTGCACATTCAGTGGCACCAGCAATTGAGTAAAGCCTGGTAATCCGGCGCTCATCGGGCCTTCATCACCCACGTTTGGTACCCGATAGCCCATCAGCAGCGCAATTGCGGTCACTACCACAATCGCTATCAACGGCGAAGGGATGCTTTTCAGCACTTTAGGCAGCAGCAGCACAATCGCCAGCGTCACCGCAAATAACACCCACACCAGGCCGGACTGCCCCCAGACATGCGGTACCTGGGCAAAAAAGATCAAAATCCCCAGCGCGTTGACGAAACCAATCATCACCGAACGCGGGATATAACGCATCATGCGTGCCATCCCGGCGAGACCAAACAGAATCTGGATCACGCCACCCAATATCACCGCGGGCAGAATATATTCCACGCCGTGCGCATGCACCATCGGGCCAATCACCAGCGCCACCGAACCCGCCGCCGCTGTCACCATCGCCGGACGGCCACCCAGCAGGGAAAGGGTCAGGCACAGCACCACGGACGCAACAAGGCTGACTTTGGGGTCCACTCCGGCGATCACCGAAAAGGAGATCACTTCAGGGATCAGGGCCAGTGCTGTAATCACGCCAGCCAGACATTCCCGGGTGAGTAAAACAGGCGAGCGTAAGACGCGGCTCACCGTGAGATCTTCAGTTGATTGGCTCATAAATTTTGCAGGCTCTTTTATTATGTTGCGCTTACCGCGAGGGTAAGGCAGTAACCAGATGCGAAACAGATAAGGGAAGGGATGTTACCGGTCAATGTGGCGGGATACCAGACTATCAACGCGAAGCGGCGCGATTTGTCGCGCAGTCCCGCAAAACCCGCGCGATAAATCGCGCGGTTACGCGCTTAAATGGCTAAATCGTCAGGTGTCTTATTCACCACTTTCTCCAACAACTGACGATAAATATTCAGTTGTGCCACATCACTCTCCTGCTCCAGTCGGGTAATCAGTACGGAGATAATGGCTTTATTGGTCACCGGCATACCTGTTTGCAGGATTTCGCCAATGATTTGAGCAAAGACCTCTGCGTTATAAGCCGCAGGTTTTAAAAATTCGGTTATATCCTGGTCGTTGCTGGTTACGGTGTTTTGCATGTGTACAGCCCTAAGATGTAAACCTGCTGATGATAAAACTTTCGCGCGGACAGGCGTGAAAGACCCCAATTCACCAAACTGACAAAAAAACACCTCTGCTGGTGGAAATCCACTAACACTTGCAGAGGCGACGCAATATGCATCATTCGTTACGAGACCGTTAAAAGGTCTATGGGGAATAAACTTATACAATGAGATTAAGTCTGTACAAGTAAAAACCTGATCATTTTGTGCTATTAATTAACTTACAGCCAGATATAGCGACTTTTTTGTGATGGAACTTATACAAGGAAGCTGTACAGATTCCTTGCTGGTGACAGATTTGCACTACAATTATCGGCGCGTATGGACACTAATTTAGGGCACTTTTCATTCGCAACTGGGTCTGCGTATAATAGCGGAAAATTTAGTTAGATATCTAACCATTAGGTTGCTACTCTTTGAGCCAATATCCCCAACCCTTCTCCCGTCTGTTACATCTCACCGCTCATGCGTGGCGACTGGCTGTTGATCGCCGTCTGAAAGAGAGTGGCATGAGCATGAGTAGCTGGATGGCGATTGCCACCGTGGCGACCGCCAGTGAACCGCCAACACAAAAAGCGCTGGCGCTGCTGCTTGGTCTGGAAGAAGCCAGCGTAGTGCCGTTAGTGGATCGGCTGGTGAAGCAACAATTGCTGGCGCGAGTTCAGCCGCCAGAGGACCGGCGTAAGCGCCTGCTGGTGCTGACGGAGCAGGGCGGTGTCGCTTATGCAGAAGTGAAAGCTCAGGCAGATGCGCTGCGCGCTCAGTTGCTGGCGGATATTGATCCCCAGGCGCTGGCAATAACTGAACAGGTGTTGCAACAACTTCTGGCGCGGCTGGGAACCTTGTAGCTATGGCAAAGCGTAACCCCTATGCCCAGCGTGAATGGCTACCGCATGAAAAGCCGATGCTACCGGGGTCACCCTCTACGCCTCTCCATTCACCGGCGAAACGCATTGCCTTCGGTCTGATAGGTATGCTGATCTCCCTCACCGGCGCACTCAGCAATGCGCTGGTCACGGCGAATCTCACCAATCTGCAAGGCACCTTCGGTGCGTACTCCAACGAAATCGCCTGGCTACCGGCGGTTTATGTGATGGGCAATATCTCCATCAATTTGTTGCTAGTGAAGTTTCGTCAACAGTTTGGTCTGCGACTGTTTACCGAGGCCTTTCTGGTGCTGTACGTGCTGGTGGCGTTCTTCCATCTGCTGGCTAACGATCTCAGCTCGGCGATAATCGTACGTACCGCTCATGGCATGGTTGGCGCGGCGCTCAGTTCATTGGGTATCTACTACCAAATCCAGGCGTGGCCCGCGAAGCACCGCCTGAAAGCGCTGGTCATCGGTCTGACTGCCTCGCAGTTGGCAATTCCGCTGGCGCGGCTGTTCTCCACTGAGCTGTTGCAGCTGGATGAATGGCGTGGGTTGTATCTGTTTGAACTGGGTCTGGCAATGATCGCGCTGGGGTGCGTGCTGGTAGTGAAACTGCCGCCGGGTGATCGTATTAAAGCTTTCGAAAAACTCGATTTTCTCACCTTTATTTTGCTGGCGCCTGGCATGGCGCTGATCTGCGCGGTGCTGTCGCTGGGACGCATTGAATGGTGGTTTACCACGCCGTGGCTGGGCATCGCGCTGGCCATTGCGTTGGTGTTGATTGTCACCGCCGTGGTGCTGGAGCATAACCGGCAAAATCCGCTGATTAACACCCGCTGGCTCAGTAACGGCATGATGATTCGGCTGGGAATTGTGATGATTATGATGCGCATTGTACTGGCAGAGCAAAACACGGGTGCGGTGGGTTTCTTGCAGCAACTGGGTTTGCTTAATGACCAGATGCGCGGCATGGCACTGGCAATTATCTGTGGCGTGATGGCTGGCATGGCGCTGAGTGCGCTGACTATCCGGCCCAGCCATCTCAGCTGGCCAATTGTCTTCTCGCTGGTGGTGATGATCATCGCCTCACTGATGGACGCGCAATCCAGCCCGCTGACGCGCGGCGATAACATGTACTTCAGCCAATTTTTATTGGGCTTCAGCAGCGTTTTCTTTATGACGCCTGCCATGCTGTTTGGCATCGGTAGCGTGGTGACGCAGCCGAAAAACCTGGTGAGCTTTGTGGTGTTGTTCGGTATGAGCCAGAACCTGGGTGGGCTGATTGGTGCGGCGATCCTCGGCACTTTCCAGACGTGGCGCGAAAAATATCACTCCAGCCTGCTCGGTGATCAACTGTCGCAACTCAATCCCAACGTGACTGAGCGTTTAAGCCAGTACAGCGCGCTATTCAGCAGTCAGCTCCCGGATGGCTCGCTACTCAGTGCGCAAAGCGGCAGTCAGCTGCAAACCGTTTCCACTTTGCAGGCCAATATCCTGGCTTATAACGATACCTATTACCTGACAGCGGGCCTGGCGCTGATGACCCTGATGTGGGTGTTATGGCGTCTGACGCGCCTGCGTTATCTCAACTGGCGTCAGGCACGACGCAATCTGGCGGAACAGCACCAGCAGGCATTAGCAGCTAACCGAACGGAGACATCATGAGTCAACAGGACGATCTTCAGGCCGCAGAGCGTGAGCGCATCAACCGTCGACGTATCCTCTCAATTGCCGCAGGCAGCGGCATCGTGCTGGTCGGGGTGTTGGTGATCCTGTATGCCTGGCAGTTGTGGCCATTCACCAGCACCATCCAGTCAACGGAGAACGCCTACGTCCGGGGGCAGGTGACGTTTATCAGCCCGCAAGTCAGCGGTTATCTGACGTCAGTCAACGTGGTGGATTTGCAGCCGGTGGAAAAAGGGCAGTTGCTGATGACCATTGATGATCGTATCTATCGCCAGCGGGTGCATCAGGCACAGGCGCAACTGGCGATGAAACAAGCGGCACTGAATAACAATCAGCAGCAGCGAAAAAGCGCGCAAGCCACCATCGTCAGTAACCAGGCGTCACTGGACAATGCCAAAGCGCAGGCGTTGAAAAGTGGTTTTGACCTGAAACGTGTGGAAAATCTTACCGCCGACGGCTCCTTATCGGTACGGGAGCGCGATGCGGCACGCGCAGCGGATGCCCAGGCGCAGGCGCAGGTGCGTCAGGCCGAGGCGCAATTGGCGGTTGCGCAGCAGAATCTGCAAACGGTGATTGTGAATCGCGCTTCGCTGGAGGGGGATGTCGCCAATGCGCAGGCGGCGTTGGAGCTGGCGGAGATCGATCTCGCCAATACCCGCATCATTGCCCCGGATAACGGCCAACTCGGCCAGTTGTCGGTGCGCAAAGGTACCTATGTCACGGCAGGCACGCGCCTGACGTCAGTGGTGCCGGACAATAAATGGGTGATCGCCAACCTGAAAGAGACGCAGCTGGCACGTATCCGGCCAGGGTTGCCGGTGACCATTCGTGTGGATGCGCTGGATGGCAAGCGTTACGACGGCACGGTGGAGTTCATCTCTCCTGCGGCAGGCTCTGAGTTCAGCGCGATTTCGCCGGATAACGCCACCGGCAATTTCGTCAAAATTGCGCAGCGCATTCCGGTGCGAATCAAGGTACATGGTGATTTACAGCAACTGCGTCCCGGGATGTCGGTTGAGGTGGATATCGACACGGCGGCAGAGCCGCGCGAGGACAAACTATGAGTCGGTTGCTGCTGACAACGCTCGCCGCCCTATGGCTGAGCGGTTGTGCCACCGAAGTGGATAAAGCGCCGACCTCCTTGCCGATTCCGGAAAGCTGGCGTCAGCAGGTGGGGCCGGGCGCTGCGCCGGAAGCGCAGTGGTGGCGTGCCTTTGGTGATGACAACCTCAACCGCCTGGTCAGTCAGGCGTTGCAGCACAACAGCGATATTCTCACCGCCCGAGCCCGTGTCGATCAATATCGTGCGCAACTGCGCGCCGCACAGGGCGATGACTACCCGAGTCTGACGGCAGGGGCAGGCGCCACGCATCAGCGCGCCATCTCTGCGGCTACCGGTTTGCCTTATGAGAATGCGGTGTTTCAGGCATCATTACAGGCCAATTACGAGGTGGATTTGTGGGGCAGCCGCAGCAATAGCATCAGCGCGGCTGAGGCTTCACTGGAAGCCCAACGCGCGGCGGCTTCAGCGGCGGAATTAACCGTTGCCAGTTCGGTGGCATCGGGTTATCTCAGCCTGTGTGCCCTGGATGAACAGTTGCGCGTCACCGAGGATACGCTGACCTCACGCGCCAATTCGCTCAGACTGGCGCAGCGTCAGTTTGAAACCGGCTACTCGTCACGGCTGGAGTGGATGCAGGCGTCGTCAGAGTATCAAACGGCCAAAGCGCAGGTGCCGCAGTTGCAGCACCAAATTACCCAGCAGGAAAATGCCCTCAGCGTGCTGGTAGGGATGAACCCGCGAGAGATTGCCCGCGCCGATCATTTCAACCAGGTGATGCCGCAGACGCTGCCGAACCTGTTACCGTCGCAACTGCTCAACCGCCGTCCGGATATCGTTCAGGCGCAGCGTCAGTTATTGGCTTCCGATGCCTCGCTCGCTTCGGCGCAAGCGCAATTGCTGCCCACCCTCAATCTTACGGCCAGCGGTGGCCTGGAAAGTTATCATCTGCATGAATTGCTGGCGAATCCATTCCGTCTGTGGAGCATTGGCGGCAGCGTGCTGGCACCGATTCTCAACCGCGAAGCCCTGACGGCCCAAGTTGATGTGGCGATGGCGACACGCAATCAGGCGCTGTATGGCTATGAAAAAGTGGTAAGAAATGCCTTTGCCGAAGTGGATACCGCACTGGATGCGATTCGTCGCAATCAGGAACAGTTGACGGAACTGGAGAAACAGCAAAACTACGTCAGTGAAGCGCTGCGCATCGCCCGTAACCGCTATCAAAATGGTTACGCCTCCTACCTTGATGAACTGGACGCCCAGCGTACCCTGTTCAACACCCAACTCAGCGTCGTCAGTGTGAAAAACACCCTCTTATTGGCACAAATCGAACTCTATCGGGCATTGGGAGGAGGATGGAAAGGTTAATCATTGCCCGATAACTGCATTTTCTGGCAGGTATGTCTGCACCATCAGCGATTTATCTGACTTTTAAAGGCTTGCTTCGGGTATTTGAGTCATTCATGCTTTTTTTTACTTGTCTTTACAATAAATGGTATTATCCGCGCCATTTCACGCTGTCTTTACGGAAGAGTGTAGGTTTTTTTACACGCGCGGCCGCTTTAGTGGGTTGCCATGACAAGGGAAAAAAGGAAATGATGAAGAAAACATTGGGTAGCGCTTTGGTTATTGCGGCAGTGCTGTTAACCGGATGCGTATCACGCACTCAGCCAATCGATAATATCAACCAGTCGCTGAGCCAGCATTACAGCGACAGCCAAATGAAAAGCGCCATTATTGAGGCGGGCATCAGCCGCCAGTGGGTAATGACACCTGCCGGACCTGGCGTGATCAATGGCCGCCTGGCACAGCGCGGTCACTCAGCTGACATTCGCGTGACTTACACCCCCCAGAGCTACAGCATTCAATATGTAGGCAGCCAGAACCTGTTGGCCAGTGGTGGTCAGATTCACCGTAATTACAACCGCTGGGTTCACAACCTTGACCAGGATATCCAACTGCGCCTTGCGGCACAGGCTGCAAAATAGTCGCCTCGACCATACGTAGATAAAGTTAATCAGTATACTGCCGACATATGATCAGCTGGGCCGTTGGCCCAACTGATGTTGGCAGAGATTTGCCGGATGACGGGAGTCAGGCAAGGAAGGGATGCCACACAGTGACAATTTCACCGTCCCTATAGCTCATGAAAGAATGCAGGTATGAAACTCGCTTACACGCTTATTGACTGGCACGCTATGGCGCCCGGGCTTGACCTGGTTAGCGACTGGCACCAGTGGGCGCAACAGCCCCCATTGATTGATGCCACGCAACCTCTCGCAAAATCACAATTTCTGCCGATGATGACTGCCCGTCGCCTGAGCAATGGCAGCCGTGCGGCGGTGGAGTGTGGATTGGCGTTGTTGTCCCGTCAGCAGGTCGATGCGGTGGTCTTTACCAGCCGTCATGGAGAGCTGGAGCGTAATCTGCGCATCCTCACGGCGCTGGCACATCAGCAAGCGCTATCGCCTACCGATTTCGCCATGTCGGTTCACAATTCGGCGGTTGGCAGTTTGACCATTGCCGCGCGTCAGCCATTGGTTGCGACGTCCGTTGCGGCAGGCATGGACAGTTTCCAGCAAGGGCTGATTGAAGTGGCCGCCTTACATCAGGCGGGTTATCAGCAGGTTTTGCTGGTGGATTTTGACGGGCAGGTCCCGGACTACTATCGTCCCTGGCTGGCGCAAATGCCATTCAATGCACCTTATGCGGTCGCGTTGTTGCTGGGGACGGGCACCATGTGGCGCTGTCAGGCCCAACCCGGACACACTGACCAGGCCGATACTCTGCCACAGAGCCTGCTGTGCCTGCATGGTCTGTTAAGCCAGCAGGTAGCGTTTAGTATTCAGGGTGAACGCCATCGCTGGCAGTGGGAGCGTGAACATGGCTGATAACACATTGTCACTGCAACGTTCAGGCTTCAATTATTACTGGCGGCTGGTGATGACCGCCGTAAGTTTTACCTTGTTCAGTGTGGGAGGCTTACTGCTGTCCCTGATCTGGTTCAATGTGCTACTGCTGGTGCAGCGCGACGCGACGCGACGCCGGCAGCTTGCCCGTCGCAGCATCGCGTGCAGTTTCCGCTGTTTTTTACGCTTCTGCCGATGGGTTGGGGTATATGACTACCGCATTGAAGGGGCGGAGTTACTGCAACAGGATCGCGGCTGCCTGATTGTGGCTAATCACCCCTCACTCATCGACTACGTGATGATTGCCTCGGTGTTACCGGAGATGGATTGCCTGGTCAAAGCCGAGTTGCAGCACAGCTTCTTTTTACGCGGCGTTATTCGTGCAGCCGATTACCTGATCAACAGCGAAGCAGAAACGCTGTTGCCGGATAGTCAGCAACGCCTGGCGCGCGGCGATACCATTCTGATTTTTCCTGAAGGTACCCGCACCCGTTATGGCGAACCTCTGAAACTGCAACGCGGCGCGGCGAATATAGCGGTCCGCGCCGGATGCGATCTGCGCGTGGTTCATATCAGCTGCACCCAGCGTATGCTGGATAAACAAAGTCGCTGGTATCAGATTCCGCCGGTTAAACCCCTTTTTACTGTACGCGTACAATCGCGTATTGATAGCCAGAGCTTTAGCGAAGCCAATGAAGATGCGCAGCCGCTGGCAGCGCGTCGCCTGACGCGTCACCTGCAACAGGCACTGGTCCCTGACGAGATAAAGTAAGTTATGCAATCACTGAACAACGAAATAAAACAAATGATTATCGACACGCTGAATCTGGAAGATATCAGCGTTGATGATATTGACACCGATGCTCCCCTGTTCGGCGAGGGATTGGGGCTGGACTCCATCGATGCGCTGGAGCTGGGACTGGCGGTAAAGAATCGTTTTAGCGTTCAACTCTCCGCTGAAAGTGAAACGTTGCGCGCGCACTTTTTTTCCGTGGCCACGCTGGCTGCGTTTATTGAACAACAGCAAGCCTGAGAGCGGTAAATATGATGAATAAAGACGAGATTTACCAGGAAATTGCGGCGCTGCTGACCTCATTGTTTGAAATTGATGCTGACGACATTCGTCCGGATGCGCGTCTGTATGAGGACCTCGAACTCGACAGCATTGATGCCGTCGATATGGTGGTGCACCTGCAAAAACGTACTGGTCGCAAGATCAAACCGGAAATTTTCCGCTCGGTGCGTACTGTGCAGGATGTGGTGGATGCCGTTGACCAATTGATGCGTGAAGCCTGAGAACAAAATGCGTGCGGCACTGCGTCTGCTGAATGGCATCGCCCTGCTCGCATGGCCGTTGCTGGTCTGGCTGGCGCTGACGTATCCGCACTGGCGCGCCTTGTTGTTGGTGCTTGCTGTGCTGTTTGTGCTGCGCGGCTGGAGCTTACGTAACTCTCACGGTGCCCTGGCGCGAGGTGGGTTGCTGCTGGCGCTGGTGGGAAGCCTGCTGTGTCTTGCCAGCCTGGTGCTGCGTCAGCAACATCTGTTGCTGTGGTATCCGGTGGTGGTCAATGCCCTGATGTTGCTGCTGTTTGGCACATCATTATGGCGAGGCATGCCGCTGGTGGAACGCATCGCCCGGTTGCGTGAACCACAGCTACCACCTCGTGCTGTGCGCTACACCCGACGTGTGACTCAGGTGTGGTGCCTGTTTTTTGTTTTTAACGGCAGCGTGGCGTTAATGACCTGCCTGCGGGCGGATCTCGCGCTATGGACACTCTGGAATGGATGCATCAGTTATCTGCTGATGGGAATGCTGATGGGCGGCGAATGGCTGCTGCGTCAGCGGATGAGGAAACAGGCATGAACGTACAGCCCATCGCCAACTGGCTCAACGCAGAGGATCGCCTGGTGGCCTGGCAGGGTCAGCAGGAATATCGTTTATCCACGCTGCGCCAACAGGTGATTGCGTTATCTGCACGTATCAAGACGCAGCCGGGACAACATTGGGCGTTGTGCTTCGACAACAGTTATCACTTCACCGTCGCCCTGCTGGCGTTATGGCATCTGGGGAAAACCCCGGTGATCCCGGGTCATTGCCGGGCAGCACAACTGGAAGAGATGGCGGCCAATATTGATGGGGTGATCAGCGATATGCCGCTGACCATTTCGTTGCCGCATCTGCTTTGGGATGGCGCGCAGGCGGAAGGGGAGCTGACTGCGATTGCCGCTGACGCAACCCTGGTGTTGTTTACTTCTGGCTCAACAGGAACGCCACGTCCGGTGGTGAAATCCGTTCGCGCGCTGGACCTTGAAGCGCAATGGCTGGCCACGTTGTGGGGAGATCGCCTGCAACACAGCCATGTCATTGCCTCCGTCAGCCATCAGCATCTCTATGGCCTGAGTTTCCGCATCGTGTTGCCAATGGCACTGGGTTTACCCTTTGCCGCGCAGCAGTTGTTTTATAGTGAACAGCTCGCTGATCAGACCCCTACACGCCGTTATGCGTTTATCAGCAGCCCGGCGTTTTTACGTCGACTGGACGCGTCACTGCATCTGCCGCGCTGTGCGTTAATCGTTTCCGCCGGCGGGGCGTTACCCTGGCCCGATGCACAGCGCACGCAGCAATGGTTGGGTTGTAGCGTCGATGAGATCTATGGCAGCACTGAAACCGGCGTGATTGCCTGGCGTTATCTCAGTGCCGGGCAGACGCCGTGGCAGTGTTTCCCGGCAGTAGAACTTTGTCGTCAGGAAAATGCGCACTGGCGTGTTTTCTCCCCGTTGCTGGAAACAGCCGCAGGTTGTGCGCTGGACGACCGTATCCTGCCGCAGTCGGAGGGGCGATTTCAACTGGCTGGCCGCCAGGATCGGGTGGTAAAAATCGAAGATAAGCGCGTCTCACTGAGCGAAATCGAACGACGTCTGTTGGATTTGCCAGGTGTGAACGATGCGGCAGCGCTGGCGATCCAGCGTCATGGTCGCCAGGCGATTGGCGTGGTGCTGGCAATCACACAGCTTCCTGAACCCGCTGCGCTGTCACACTGCAAACAGCGTTGGAGACAGGCGCTGCAACCCTGGCTGGAGCCGGTGGCGATGCCTCGCTACTGGCGTGTGGTGACGACCATCCCGGTTACCGCGCAAAGTAAGCGCGCCTGGCCGCAAATTGAGGAGCTTTTTCATGTTGCCGATTGAACTTGATGTGCAGCAACAGGAGACGGCGCTGACGCTGCGATTGCGTGTACCTGGCGACCTGCTATGGTTTCAGGGCCATTTTCCGACGCTCCCTATTTTACCCGGTGTGGCGCAACTCGATTGGGTGCTCTATTACGGGCTGACGCGTCTGGTGCCAGGCAAAGCCTTCTCGTCGATTGAGAACATCAAGTTTCAGCAGCCGGTGCCACCGGACGCTGAACTGGAACTCCAGCTCAACTGGCAGGCAGAGAAATCCCTGCTCAGTTTTCAATATCGGTTACTGTCTGACCGCGCCCAACCGATCGCCAGCAGTGGGAAGATTCGCCTGTGCTGAGTGAACCTTTTTCTCCCTGTGTGCTGATCCCCTGCTATAACCACGGCGCGATGCTGGCGTCGGTGTTGCAACGTCTGGCACCGTTTAATTTGCCAATCATCATTGTGGATGATGGCAGCAATGCTCAAACCCGCCAGCTGATCGATGACCTCAACGCGCCCGATCTGCATGTCCATCGGTTGTCAGCCAATCAAGGTAAGGGTGCCGCAGTGATCGCCGGAATGCGCGTTGCCGCAGCCAGAGGATACAGCCATGCATTACAGCTGGATGCAGACGGTCAACATCAGGTGGAAGACACGCCCCGTATGCTGGAGGAGGCACGGCGCTATCCGCACAGCCTGATTTCCGGTCAGCCGCTGTATGACGCCTCGATTCCTAAGTCACGTTTATATGGCCGCTACATCACCCATTTTTGGGTCTGGATTGAGACGCTCTCGTTTTCGTTAAAAGACAGCATGTGTGGCTTCCGCGTCTATCCGCTGGTGCCATCGCTGGCGTTATGCGATCGCCAGCCGATTGGGCAGCGGATGGATTTTGATACCGAAATCATGGTGCGCCTTTACTGGCAGGGTACGCCGAGCCGCTTTCTGTCCACGCGCGTGACCTATCCGGTAACCGGTGTGTCGCATTTTGATGCGTTGCACGACAATCTGCGCATCTCGTGGATGCACACCCGTTTATTCTTCGGCATGCTGCCGCGCATCCCACAGTTGCTCCGTCAGCGGGGCAGTAACCGCCATTGGTCGGCAACCCCGGAACGTCGGGGGCAATGGGGGCTGCGGTTTATGTTGTGGTTGTATCAACATGCCGGGCGCGGACCTTTTGTACTGCTGCTGTGGCCGGTGGTTGCGGTGTACTGGCTCAGCGGACGTCATGCGCGCGCGGCGTCACAGCAGTGGCTGGCAAAGATTCAGCGCTGTGCGCAACAACACCATCTCAGGTTGCCCGCACCCCTCAATAGCTACCGCCATTTTCTGCGCTTCGGTTACAGCATGCTGGATAAGGTGGCGAGCTGGCGCGGTGATGTGCAGTGGGGACGTGATATTGATTTCGCACCAGGGGCGGAAGCGGTCATTCGTGCCGCCGATGGCAAAGGGCATCTGATCCTGGCTTCACATCTGGGCGATATCGAAGCGTGCCGCGCTATGGCGAAGCAGGTCAGCGGCCTGGTGATCAACGCATTGGTGTTTACCGATAACGCGCAACGCTTTCGCGAAGTGCTGGAAAGTATCGCGCCGCAGGCAGGGGTTAATCTGATGCCGGTCACCGATATGGGGCCGGATACAGCGATCCTGCTGCAACAAAAACTGGACGCCGGGGAGTGGGTGGCGATTGTTGGCGATCGCACAGCGGTCAATCGCCAGCGAGGCGGTGAGCGCCGCGTGATCTGGAGTGAATTTCTCGGCCAGCCAGCACCGTTCCCACAGGGACCGTTTTTACTGGCAGCCGCGCTACGTTGTCCGGTTTTGCTGATGTTTGCCTTGCAGCAGCAAGGTAAATTACGGGTGTATTGCGAAAACTTTGCCTCCCCTTTATCGCTGCCCCGTGCCACTCGTCAGCAGGCATTGCAGCAGGCGGTGGATCGCTATGCGCAACGTCTGGAGCATCACGCCTTTCTGGCTCCGCTGGACTGGTTCAATTTTTATGATTTCTGGAGCTTACCGGGAGAGGAGAGTCGCGATGAGTGAGCCGAACCACCGTGCCGAGGTGGAAATTGTGGTTTCGTTTAACGACTGCGACCCAATGGGAGTGGTATGGCACGGCCATTATTTCCGCTTTTTTGAAGCGGCACGCGAGGCGTTGTTGCGCAGCGTGAATTACAGCTACCACGAGATGGCCGCCAGTGGCTACGTCTGGCCGGTGGTAGATACGCGGGTGAAATACCGTCAGCCACTGCGTTGCGAAGAGCGCATTCGGGTCAGCGCGACCATCGTGGAATATGAAAACCGTTTGCGGATTGATTACCACATCCACAATGCCGCCGGACAACTGACCACCAAAGCCCACACCATTCAGGTGGCGGTGGATCAGGCCACGCAGGAAATGTGTTTTGTCTCGCCCGCCATATTGTTTGAACGTCTGGGGGTACAACCGTGAAACGATTTTTGCTGACGTTGCTGTTGTTGTGGAACGTCGCCGCGCAAGCGGTGACCCTTGAGCAACTGCAACAACGATTTGCCAGTCAGCCGGTTATTCGTGCCAACTTCGTGCAGGTACGCACCATCGCCGGAATGGCGCAGCCGTTGGTTTCACGCGGTCAGTTGCTGATTGCCCAACAGCAAGGGCTGTGGTGGCAACAGAATACGCCTTTCCCGATGACGCTGATTCTGGATGATAAACGCATGGTGCAAAGCATGAGCGGTCAACCGCCGCAGGTGATCACGGCTGAAAGCAACCCACAAATGTTCCAGTTTAATCATCTGCTACGCGCCCTGTTCCAGGCTGATGAAAAAGTGTTGAAAGAGAATTTCACCCTCGATTTTCAGGATAAGGGCAATGAAAACTGGCAACTGGGACTGACGCCGAAAGCGGCACCACTGAATAAAATTTTCAACCGTATCGAGTTGCAGGGGGGCGCGTATCTTAACCGCATCCAGCTGGACGATAAGCAGGGAGATAAAACCGATATCACCCTGAGCGATACCCGGACCGAACCCGGCCATCTGACCGATGAGGAGCGCGCGCGTTTTGCTCCGACACCGTGAAAAAAATCTGGCGCTGGTGTGGTTGACGGTGTGCCTGGCGCTGGCTATCGCATTGGCCTGCCTGTTACCGCGTAGCCAGCTAAACAGCAGCGTGCTGGCGCTGTTGCCGCAGCAGAATCTCGGCCAGGCTCCTGCCGAGATTCAGCAGGCTTTTATGCAACGTCTGGATCGTCAGCTGGTCTGGCTGGTGAGCAGTAACGCCGATGACGGTGATGCCGTGGCGGCCTGGTGGCAGGCGCAGCTCAAGGCTTTACCGGAACTGAAGCAAGTCAGTGGCGCAATGGACGATCAGCAAATGCAGCGCTGGGGTGCCTTCGCCTGGCAGAATCGCAATGGTCTGATTGACGACGCCACGCGTGCGCGGCTGCAAAGCGGCGGGGCAGACCAGGCAGACTGGATTCTGGCGCAACTGTTTTCCGCTTTCGCCGGCGTGAGCAGCCAGGAGTTACAGCACGATCCGCTGCTGCTGGTGCGTGGGGCGCAACTGGCCTTACAGCAAAATGCCAGCAAAATGGTGCTGCACAATGGCTGGTTGACGGTGAATGACCCACAGCAGCGGCGCTGGTATTTTTTGCACGGCGAGCTGGACAGCAATGCCTTCAGTATCCGGCAAAGTCATCAACTGGTGACGGCGCTCAACCAACTGGAGCAGCAACTGAAAACGCGCTGGCCGGATGCCCGGCTGTTGACGCGGGGCACGGTGTTATTTAGCGATGATGCCAGCCAGCGCGCGCAGCATGATGTCGAGACGTTGGGGAGTGCGACGCTGGCGGGATTGTTGCTGCTGATCTGGCTGGTGTTCCGATCGCTGCGACCGCTCGCGTTGTGCGCATTGTCGGTGGCGATTGGCGCGATGGCGGGGACGGTAGCGACCTTGCTGTGTTTTGGCGAGTTGCATCTCACCACGCTGGTGATGAGCCTGAGTATTGTTGGCATTTCAGCGGATTACACCCTGTACTACCTGACCGAGCGCATGGTGCACGGCAACGAGGCATCGCCCTGGCAAAGTTTGCAGAAGGTGCGTGCCACCCTGCTGCTGGCGCTGGCCACCACCGCCATCGCCTGGCTGCTGATGCTGCTGGCTCCCTTTCCCGGACTGCGCCAGTTGGCGGTATTCGCCGCCAGTGGCCTGAGTGCTTCCTGCCTGACGGTGATCTGCTTCTACCCCTGGCTGGTGCGGGGGCTGCCGGTGCGCCCGATCCCCGGCATGGTGTGGCTGGCCCGCTGGCTCGCTGCCTGGCGACGTCAACGGGTGCTGATGTGGGGATTACCGACACTGGTCGCCATTTACGCACTGCTCGGTATCCTGCAACTGCGGGTGGATGATGATATTGCCCATCTGCAAAGTGCACCGCAGCAGCTACTGGCCCAGGACCGGCAACTGGCGCAGCTTACCGGGCAGCAGGCCGATCAAACCTGGTTTGTGGTATGGGGGGATAACCCGCAGCAAACGCTGCAACGGGTGAGCGAGCTGGCTCCAGCGTTACAGCAGGCCCGGCAGCACCGATGGCTGGAAGGGTATCGTATCCTGCCACTTAACTCGCTGGCACGACAGCAGCAGGATTTGACCTTGCTGGCACAAGCAGCCCCCACCATTACGGCACGGCTGAAGCAAGCGGGCGTGACGCTGGCAGAAGCCGATCTGCACGCCATGCCGGTGACGCCGGAAAACTGGCTGGCAAGCCCGTTGAGTGAAGGCTGGCGTTTATTGTGGCTGTCGCTGCCGGATGGACGCAGCAGCGTGCTGGTGCCGGTGAATGGTGTGCGTGACAGTGCGGCACTGGCACAACTGGCGGCGCAACAACCTGGTGTCAGCTGGGTTGATCGCAAAGCCAGCTATGACCAACTGTTTGGTTTCTGGCGCACATTATTGAGCGGGCTGTTGGCATTAGCGTTGCTATTGATCACCCTGAGTTATGTGATACGGCTGGGGTTGAAAGCTGGCTTGCGCAGCGCGTTGCCCTCCTGGCTTTCGCTGGCGGCGGCACTGGCGACGCTTGGCTGGATTGGGGCCAGTCTCAATCTTTTTGCCTTGCTGGCTCTGATTCTGGTGCTGGGTATCGGCATCAATTACACGCTGTTCTTCAGTAACCCGCGCGGCACACCGCTGACTTCAATGCTGGCAGTGACGCTGGCAATGATGACGACGTTGCTGACGCTGGGCATGTTGGTGTTCAGCAGTACCAGCGCCATCAGTAGCTTTGGCGTGGTGCTGTGCAGTGGCATCTTCTGCGCATTCTTACTGGCGCCACTGGCGCTGGCCCCCCGGAAAAGGAAGCAATCATGAACAAGGGCCTGATTTTTCTACTGATCGCACTGCTGCTGGGTGGCTGTGCCCGTCAGACAGAACCCACTCATCGGCCAACGGCGTGGCTCAAACCGGGGGTACGCGTCACGCTACCGGCTCCGGGGATTACACCGGCTTTCGAACAGCAGCAGCTGTTAACCGGTCACGTTAAAGGGAAAACGCAATCGTTGCTGGTGCTGTTGGCGGCGGATGAGCAACATATCAGCCTTGCCGGGTTATCGTCGCTCGGCATTCGTCTGTTCCGCGTCACGTATGATGCGACCGGCATTCATACCCAACAAATGATGGCGCTGCCGGAGATGCCGCCCGCCAGCCAGGTGTTGGCAGATATTATGCTGAGCCACTGGCCGATCAGCGCCTGGCAGCCACAATTACCTCAAGGCTGGCAGTTGCAGGATATTGGCGATCGTCGCGAGCTGCGTGACCCATCCGGTACGGTGGTGACGTTGATCCGTTATATGCAACGTGGCACGCAACGTGAGCCGATCAGCATTGATCAGCGCGCTTTTGGTTATCAAATTCAGATTCAACACCTGGACGCATCATGATTTACATCTCGGCTTACGGCATGGTTAATGCACTTGGCAACAGCCTCGAGCAGATCGCTGCCCAATTGCAACAGGGCGAAGCTCCGGGGATGCAGCCGCGCGAGAGCTGGTTGCTGGCGGGGAAACGCTGTTGGGTGGGCGAAGTTCTGGGCGAGCTTCCTACCATCCCCACCGAACTGGCCGCGCATAACACCCGTAACAACCAACTGCTGCTGGCTGCGCTGGCGCAGATTCGCCCGGCGGTGGAGGCGGCGGTAGCGCAGTACGGTCGCGATCGTGTGGCAGTGATCCTTGGCACCAGCACCTCGGGGGTTGATGAGGGGGATCGTCAGGTTAGTGCCGGCTTAAGCGGCTATGACTACCGGATGCAGGAGTTGGGCGATCCGTCACGCTTCCTGGCGCATTATCTGCAACTGGATGGCCCGGCTTATACCCTCTCCACGGCCTGTTCTTCCAGCGCGCGCGCCATTATTAGCGGCGAGCGCCTGATTGCGGCAGGCCTGGCGGATGTGGCGTTGGTGGGCGGGGCGGATTCGCTCAGCCGGATGCCGATCAACGGCTTTGCCAGTCTGGAATCACTTTCTGAGCACCATTGTGCGCCTTTCAGCCGCGATCGTGACGGGATCTCGATTGGTGAAGCGTCAGCGTTGTTGTTATTAACGCGCGAGCCTCAGCCCCTGGCGCTGCTGGGCGTTGGCGAGTCGTCGGATGCCTGGCATATGTCGGCACCGCACCCGGAAGGTGTGGGAGCAGAACGAGCAATGGCAATGGCGTTGCAGCAGGCAGGTTTAGCACCAGAGCAGGTTGGTTATATCAATTTGCACGGCACCGCGACGCCGTTGAACGATCAGGTGGAAGCCGCCGTGGTGCAGCGGTTGTTTGGTGATCGCGTACCCTGTAGCTCCACCAAACACCTCACGGGACATACGTTAGGCGCAGCAGGTGCCACCGAAGCCGCGTTGTCGTTGCTGCTGCTGGAGCAACATTTACCGCTGCCTCCACAGGATTTTTCTCGCGCGGAACGCGACACCACCTTAGCGGATTGTGGCCTGATTACCGCACCAGTGTCGCTGGGGCGTCCGGTTATCGCGTCTAATTCATTTGCTTTTGGCGGGAACAATACCTGCCTGATTACAGGACGCGTCGATGGTTGATTTTCTGCCGGTAAGTGAATATTTACCGCACCGTGCGCCGATGTTGCTGCTGGATCGTGTTATCGCAGTCAGTGCTGACCACGTCATCTGCGCAGTGACCATTGACGGGCAGGGCGTACTGGCACCGTTTCTGACGCCGCAAGGGGAGCTGCCCGCCTGGTTCGGTGTGGAGATCATGGCGCAGACCGTGGGCGTCTGGTCGGGCTTTCATGCCCGGCAGCAGGGGGAAACTCAGATCCGCCCCGGCATGCTGCTCGGCGGGCGGGGGTATCGCCCGATAGCCGCTACTTTTCCAGCCGGAGCGCATTTGCAGGTGGAGATGCATTTGCTGATGCGTGATGACCGGCTTGGCAGTTTTGAAGGGAAAATTAGTCATCAGTCTGAGTGTCTGGCGACTGGCCGCCTTAACACTTATCAACCCGATGACGATGAATTACAACGATTATTACAAGGACATCAGCCATGACACGTAGCGTTTTAGTAACCGGCGCAAGTAAAGGAATCGGGCGTGCCATTGCCCTGCGGCTGGCGCAGGATGGTTTCCATGTGACGGTGCATTATCACCGTGACGCCGCTGGCGCAACGCAAACGCTGGAGCAGATTATCGCGGCGGGCGGTAGCGGTCGCACCATACAATTTGATGTCGGGCAGCGGGAGGCAACGCGCGCAGCGCTGGAGCAGGATATCGCCCGCTTTGGTGCCTGGTATGGCGTGGTGAGCAATGCCGGTATTACCCGTGATGCGGCTTTCCCGGCATTGAGCGATGAAGAATGGGACAGCGTGATCCACACCAATCTCGATAGTTTTTATAACGTGATTCAGCCTTGTGTGATGCCGATGATCGGCCTGCGCCAGGGGGGGCGGATTGTCACCTTATCGTCAGTCTCGGGCATCATGGGCAATCGCGGGCAGGTGAACTACAGCGCTGCCAAAGCTGGCATTATCGGTGCCAGCAAGGCGCTGGCCATTGAACTGGCTAAACGTAAAATTACCGTCAACTGTATCGCGCCGGGATTGATTGATACCGGTATGACCGATTTGGAACCGCATGTCATCGACGAAGCACTGAAGCTGATCCCGATGAAACGTATGGGGGGAGCCGAGGAGGTGGCAGGCCTGGCCAGCTATCTGATGTCGGATATCGCGGGTTATGTTACGCGTCAGGTGATTTCAATCAATGGGGGTATGCTGTGATGCAACGTGTGGTAGTCACCGGAATGGGCGGTGTCACGGCGTTTGGTGAAAGTTGGTCTGCGGTGGCTGAACGCCTGAAACAGGGTAAAAACGCGGTGCGTAACATGCCGGAATGGCAGATCTACGATGGTCTGCATACGCAACTGGGCGCGCCGGTGGACGATTTTACGCTCCCGGATCACTACACCCGCAAACGCATTCGTGCCATGGGGCGGGTGTCGCTGCTGGCGACCCGTGCCACGGAACTGGCGCTGGAGCAGGCGGGGTTGATTGATCATCCGGTACTGACCAGCGGGGAAACCGGTATCGCCTACGGCTCCTCGACCGGCAGTACCGGGCCGGTGAGTGAGTTCGCCACCATGCTGACCGAAAAACACACCAACAATATCACCGGTACCACTTACGTGCAGATGATGCCGCACACCACGGCGGTGAACGCCGGGTTGTTTTTTGGCTTGCGTGGTCGTGTCATCCCGACATCCAGCGCCTGTACCTCGGGCAGCCAGGCCATCGGCTATGCCTGGGAAGCGATTCGTCACGGCTATCAGACGGTGATGGTTGCCGGAGGAGCCGAAGAACTCTGCCCTTCGGAAGCGGCGGTGTTTGACACCTTATTTGCCACCAGCCAGCAAAACGCGGCGCCTGGATTGACGCCAGCCCCGTTCGATCAGCAGCGCGATGGGCTGGTGATTGGTGAAGGGGCCGGCACCCTGATTCTTGAGTCGCTGGAGCATGCGCAGGCGCGTGGGGCGACGATCTATGCCGAACTGGTCGGGTTTTATACCAACTGCGATGCGGCGCATATCACACAGCCGCAGCGGGAAACCATGCAAATTTGCATCGAGCGTGCCTTGCAAATGGCGGGAGTGACCCCGGAGCAAATTGGCTACATTAATGCCCACGGCACCGCTACCGATCGCGGTGATATTGCCGAAAGTCAGGCCACCGCTGCGGTGTTTGGCGAAACTACGCCGATTTCCTCCCTGAAAAGCTACTTCGGCCATACGCTGGGGGCATGTGGGGCACTGGAAGCCTGGATGAGTATTGAGATGATGCGTGAAGGCTGGTTTGTGCCGACGCTGAACCTGACACAGCCCGCCGCGGAATGCGGAAAGCTGGATTACATCATGGGCGAAGTACGCCAGCTCGAAACGGATTATATCCAGTCAAATAACTTTGCTTTTGGCGGCATTAATACGTCTCTGGTGTTCCGCCGTTGGCGAGGGATGTAACGCCACCATTCCCGTAGCGGTGCGATTTATCGCGCGTTATTTGTCTGTAGCATTAAAGTCAAAGGCGCGCGATAAATCGCGCCGCTACGTCTCAACATCAATTTTCTGTCATGCCCCGTCAGGAATTCGTTAAGAAAATGCCTGGATTTTTCTTGCATTCCGCGCAGTCCTCAGCATAATCGCAAACCGCAATAAAAATGATTATCAATTAAGTTTGTATCAGGGGATATCCATGCGCACTACGCCTTTCAATCCCGGACTGAAACCGACACTGCTGGCTGTAATGGTCAGTGCCGGTTGTTTGCCAGTGATGGCTGCTACCACCAACACCACCGCAGATGCGGCAAAAAAAGAACAGCAGACACTGACGGTGACAGCGACACCGCAGACTGATTTCAAACCTGGCGGTAACGATCTGGTTCCCGCTTACCTGGATGGTCAGGTGGCGCACGGTGGCCGTCTCGGCATGCTGGGCGAACAAAATGCCATGGATGTGCCGTTCAACGTGATCGGTTTTACGTCCAAAGCGATTCAGGATCAGCAGGCAAAAACCATTGCCGATGTGATTCGTAACGATGCCACCGTGCAGAACGTGAAGGGCTACGGCAACTTTGCTGAAAGCTATCGTATTCGTGGTTTTCGCCTGGATGGTGATGCCATGACTTACGGTGGTCTGGCAGGCATCGTGCCGCGTCAGGTGATGGATGCCTCACTGATTGACCGGGTGGAAATTTTCAAAGGGGCTAACGCGCTGCTGAACGGATCTGCCGAGACGGGTGTCGGTGGCATGATCAACCTGGAACCAAAACATGCTGAAGACACACCACTGACGCGCGTGGGTGTGGATTACACCTCAGATTCGCAATTAGGCACCACCGCAGATATTGGCCGTCGTTTTGGTGATAATAACCAGTTCGGCGTGCGCCTGAATGCTGTTCACCGTGAAGGTGAAACCGGTGTTGACGGTGAAAAGAAACGCACCACCGCTGCTTCATTGGGTCTTGATTACCGTGGCGATCGTCTGCGTACCTCGCTGGATGTGGGTTATCAGAAGAAAACCTTCCATGATGCCCGCAACGGTATCAATATTGGCGGTATCGACTTTATTCCAGACGTACCTTCTAATAGCACCAACTACAGCCAGAACTGGATATTCAGTGATATCGAATCTGAATTCGGCCTGGCAAAAGCTGAATACGATCTCAATGATCAATGGACTGTCTATAGTGCGCTGGGTGCGCAGCATACGCACGAAATTGGTAACTACGGCACGCCGAAAGTGTTGGATACCGCTGGCAACGCCACTATCGGTCGTTTCGATACTAACCGTATTCAGGACACCATGAGCGGCAGCGTGGGTATCCGCGGTGATTTCACCACCGGTTTTGTGACGCATAAAGTGAACTTCGGTTACTCTGCAATGACCTCGAATGCGAAAAATACCTATCGCATGTCTTCGGGTAACGATGCGGATATCAACATCTATAATCCGCACGATGTGGCAGAACCGGATGCTGTCTTCACGGGTGGCGCTAAATTCAGCGATCCGCTGACAACCTATCGTTCACGTTCGCAGGGGTATCTGCTGAGTGATACGCTGGGCTTCTTTGATGATTCGCTGTTGCTGACTTTAGGTGCACGTCATCAGAAAGTGGTGGTGCGTAACTACGGTTATGATGGTGTGGAAGATACCGGAACACGCTTTGACAGCAGCCGCTGGTTACCGGCATATGGCTTACTTTACAAAGCGACCAGCAATATCTCGCTGTATGCCAACCATACTGAATCACTCACGCCGGGTACGGCTGCGCCGTTCACTGCCTCTAACTACGGCAGCGTGACGGGTATCGTGCATGCCAAACAGAACGAAGTTGGAGTGAAAGCTGACTACGGGCGTATTGGTGGCACGCTGGCGCTGTTCGAAATCAAGCAACCGGTCGGTGTGTTGAACGACGGCGTCTACAAACTGAATGGCGAACAGCGCAACCGTGGTGTGGAACTGAACGTATTTGGTGAACCGCTCCTGGGTCTGCGTCTGAACGGCAGTGCAACCTGGATCGATCCGGATATGACCAAAACCGGTGACAGCAACGAAAATGGTAAAAACGCGATTGGCGTACCCCGTTTCACTGCGGCACTGGGCGCTGAATATGATATCAAACCAGTAGATGGCCTGACGGCAACCGCGCTGCTGAACTATACCGGTTCACAGTATGCTGACCTCGCCAATACCATGAAAATGGACGATTACACCACGTTGGATCTGGGGCTGCGCTACCGGATGAAGGTCAACCAAAACGACATGGTATGGCGTGTTGGAGTGGATAATGTCACCAACGAGAAATATTGGGCGAACGTCGATGACAGTGGCACTTACCTGACGCAAGGGGAGCCACGTACCGTCAAAGTCTCACTCACCTACGATTTCTAATCCCATCAGCGGGGCGCGATTGCGCCCCGTTTTCATTTTGCTGGCTTTCTATTACACTCGGAACGGTAATCCAGTCGGTCGATCCCTTTATTTTTTGCTGAGTTAACATGAGTTCACCTGCGCCACCTGACGATCATGACGAACCCCTGCGGCAGCCGCTGGACGATGCGCAGTTTGCCATTGTGGTACTTGCAGTGACCTCGGTTACCCTTATAATCTTTGTCCTGATGATGACGTTATGGATGAGCTAAGGCTTGCTGCAACGGGTATCGGAAGCCTGTAAGGAGATGTCGATGGAATCCCGAGATGACAAACTGATCGCCATAATAGGGCTGCTTTCTGCCTGTCTGATTGGTGTGGTGTTCCTGTTTACCATGACCTGGCTCACCGATGTGCGCCATCCTGCCGATCAATCCCTTGATGTACAAACCTGCGGCCCTAAACATCCCAACTCGCAACAATCTTAACTTTGCTGACGTTTTTGCCACTTAATTTGCTGACTGCGCAACTCCAGCGCTAAACCCTCATGCAACGTGCGATTGCCGTTGGGATCACCCAAACCAAATAACGCACCGGGCGAACGCTGGTCATCGGCCCACGCCGGATACTCCACCACCGGATAAAGCGAAATCCCTTCCAGCGCCACCCCTTCATCCAGCGCCAACATTGCCTCTTCACTCACCTGATGGAACCAGGACGCACGGGCATCGCCTTCGGCACCGGTCTCGGCCAGCAGCATCGGGCGCTGATAACGCTGCCAGCATTGCCACAGCAGACGATGTAAGGGCAATCGTGCAGGGTGATCTACCGGTAACGGTTCACCGGGGAAAAACCAGTGATTATCCGGGTAGTAATTCAGTCCAAGGATATCGAGGAAATCTTCGCTGCCGCCCAGTTCCGGGGCGTCGCGTCCGGCCAGCCAATCCCAGGCTTCAAATTGCGCCTGATGTTGCGCGTCGGCATAGGGTTTGCTGTCGGGATTCGCGGGGTCGGTGGCAACCTGTACCAGTGGATCGGTCAGCACAAAACGCGCCTGCGGATAGATCTCGCGAATGGCATGCATCGCTGCCAGCGATGCGCGTACCAGCTGACGCTTCAGCTCTTTGCCGCGCTGACTGGAATAGGGATCGAGCCAGGCGACATCGGCGCCAGCCCACGACCAGAAGGAGATTTGATTGATCGGCGTAAAAAACGGTTGCTGCACCCCTTCATCACGCATCAACTGCGCCATCGCGCGGGCGAAGCGTTCAAAATGCTGGACAAAGGCGGCACTCCAGATGTCGAGATGGTCGGGATAACCAAAATGCGCCAGTTCCCAGATGATTTGCAGATCATGGCGCGCGGCCGCGTGCACCATTGGCAGAAAAGAGTGCCAGTCATATTCGCCGGGCGTGGACTCAATCAGATACCAGCGTGCGCCATCGCGTGCGGTGCGCAACCCTTCCTGCGCCAACGCGGCATAATCCTTCTCCAGCAGCATGTCATGACCGCTACTGATCACCATATCCAGTCGCCGGCCTCCGGCACGACGGGAAGTCGAACAGGGAAAACTACCCTGAAAAAAACTGCGAAACAGCCGGGGCTGATAGCGCGGGGATGGGGGATCAAGGGGGTGTTGCGCCATTTTTCCTCTCCTCACGGGGAACGCCGAATGCAGATCGTCCCGCTAAGTCTAGACTAAATTAAGCGCAGGCCAGCCGCTGCAACCGGAAGCCTCTGATTGCGATGCGCTGCGCTGCCACCAACAATAAGAAGATTATGTGTTGCAGGGAACCTGTATGAGCGAAGCCGTACCACGCCATTCTGAGGAACATCAGCGAAACTGGCTTAACGAAATTGTGGATGCACGCTGCGCGCGCCATCCGGGGATGAGTGGCGTCCATCCTCTCAATGATGGGCTGGATGCGTTTGCTGCTCGTTATCTGTTGATGGGCATGGCCCGAAACACCATCGATGTGCAGTACTACATCTGGCAAAACGACATGTCAGGCCGCCTGCTGTTCAGCGCGCTGCTCGATGCAGCGGAGCGCGGCGTTAAGGTGCGGCTGCTGTTGGATGACAACAACACGCCCGGCCTCGATGAAACCCTCGCCGAACTGGACCGCCATCCCAATATCGCGGTGCGATTGTTTAATCCTTTCTCGTTTCGCACCTTGCGTATGCTGGGCTATCTGACCGATTTCGCCCGCCTCAATCGCCGTATGCATAATAAAAGCCTGACGGTGGACGGTGCCGTCACCCTGGTGGGGGGACGAAATATTGGCGATGAATATTTTGGCACCGGTGATGAGCCGTTGTTCACCGATCTCGACGTGATGGTCATCGGCCCGGTGGTACCGGAAGTGGCGCAGGATTTTGAGCGCTACTGGCGCAGCAAAGCCGTGTTGCCATTACGCAGCGTGGTGGAGGTGCGCGGCGAACACCAGGCCGTGCGCCTGCCGGAAGCCTGGCAAGATAGTGAGGCGGTACAGCGTTATCTGGCGCGGCTGGATCACTCCCCATTTGTTGGTCAGATGGCAGAGGGGACGCTGAGTATGACCTGGGCTGCGACGCGCTTGTTAAGCGATGACCCGCGCAAAGGGCTGGGCAAAGCGAAGCGTTCCTCTTTGCTGCCACAGCGAATGCTGGAGGTGATTGGTACGCCACAGCAGCAGTTCGACATTATCTCGGCCTACTTTGTCCCGACGCGGGCTGGTGTGGCACAGCTGCTGGCGTTGAAACGACGTGGGGTCAAAATCGCGGTTCTGACTAATTCACTGGCTGCTAATGACGTCAGTGTGGTGCACGCGGGTTATGCGCGCTGGCGCAAAAAGTTGCTCCGTCACGGCATCGCGTTATACGAACTGAAACCACAGGCCAATGCCAGCGACGCGCCCCACGATCGCGGGCTAACCGGGAACTCCGGTTCCAGCCTGCATGCCAAAACCTTTACCGTGGATAATCGCAAAGTGTTTATTGGATCGTTTAATTTCGATCCTCGTTCAGCGGTGCTTAACACCGAAATGGGACTGGTGATTGAGAGCGACACCCTGGCGCAGCGTACCCATCAACGCTTTATTCAGGGGATGCGGGACCGTGCCTGGATGTTACGGCTTGATGGATGGGGCCGGGTGAATTGGGTGGAATATCCGGGTGAGGCCGGTGAGGTGGTGCATATTCATGAGCCGCAATGTACCTGGTTTCAGCGGCTGATGGTGCGCCTGGTGTGGCATTTGCCGATTGAATGGTTGTTGTGAAAGCAGCGGGCCAGCTTAGCTGGCCCGTGGGTTATGCACGCTGTGGTTTGCCGGAGAACAGAAAGCGCAGCAGTGGAATACGCAGATGGATTTCATACAGGGTAAATGACACGCCAAACACCATCAGCAGGCCGAGGAAAAAGCCCAGCGTGTTATTGCTGATCAGCGGGGTGATAAAAATGCCGTACAGCAGGGTGAGCGGATGGTGCACCAGATAAATAAACAGCGAGGCATTCACCAGATACATGATGCGGGGCGAATGGCTGTTCAGCAGTTTATGTCCGAAGCAGAAACAGACGTTCAGCATGCACAGGCCCATCAGGGTTGAAATCACGTTGTCGATTTCATACAGCCAACCATCGCCGCTGCTGAAGCGTTGATTGAGGCTGTAGGCGACAAACACCGCAATGGCACCAAAACACATCACCGGATTAAAACGCACAAACAACGCCTTCAGTGGCGGATGTTTCCAGCTCAATGCTCCCAACATAAAGAAGGGCAGGAAGAACAGGCTTTGCATCACGGCGGTGCTGAACAGGCCATCCATTAACCATGCGGGCTGGAAATAAAAGATTGCGCGGCGGAAGACGCACCACGCCAGCGACCACGCCAGTAACGCCAGCGTCAGTTTGCCCCAGCCCACACGGGTGTAATCAATCTGTCGATGCTGGGAGCGCAGCCAGCGGAAGGTGATCATGCCGAGGCTGGTGAGAATGACCAGCACCACCAAAAACCACAGGTGAGAAATCAGATCCCACACCACCGCATTGTACTTTTGATACAGGGAGAAACTGTCCCAATCTCCGACTTTGTCTGTCAGATTTTTTAGCAGAAAAAACTGCGGCAGGGTGATCAGTGGCACGGCGGTCAGCAGCGGGATACCCACGCGCTCCAGACGCACCTTCAACCAACGTTGTGGCTTATAGCGCAGATATAGCATGTAGGAAAAATAGCCGGAAATGACGAAAAACACCTGCATGCGAAAAGCGTGAATGAAGTCATTAAACACCGTCAGCCACATCGAGGCATCCTGGCTATTTACTGCCCATTTTTGTGTCGAGTAAATCAGGGAGACGTGAAAGGGTACGCCCAATAGCATTAAATAAGCTCGAATCGAATCGAGAAAATATTCGCGTTCGGATTTTGCTGCAGTCATAAGCATCCAATAGTTTTGTGTCCTGGCCGGTTTCGCCCTGAAACCGGATTATGCCGGACGAAAATTCTACCGGCTGTAAACGAGGTATACTATAGGCTGATTCTGTATCGTCTAATTATCCTAAAAGCGCATTTTCCACTTACAAATAAGGGGAACAATCGGTTACATACGCTGTCGGAAAAAAGAATAATCCTTTAAGATATGCGGGTTTGATCTAAGCACACGCGAAAGGGGGGGATGTGCTGACTTTAGAAAAAAATATGGCCGGACTGAAGAAGATGCGCTGGTTAGGCGCGGCAGTTCTGCTGGCGTTGTACGCAAATAATAGCTGGGCGTTCAACCTCGATGATGTAGCAAAACAGGCTCAGGCGATGGCGGGCAAAAGCTTCGAAGCGCCGAAGAGCAATTTACCCTCTCAGTTTCGTGAAATGAAATTTGCTGACTACCAGCAGATCCAGTTTAACCACGATAAAGCCTACTGGGGCAAACTGCGCACGCCATTTAGACTTGAGTTCTATCACCAGGGTATGTACTTCGATACGCCGGTGAAAATTAACGAAGTCACCGCCAGTACGGTGCGTGAAATCAAGTACAATCCGGACTATTTCAACTTCGGCAACGTCAAGCATGACGCAGACTCGGTGAAAAACCTGGGTTTTGCCGGATTCAAAGTACTTTATCCGCTTAATGAAAAGGGTAAAGACGACGAAATCACCAGCTTCCTCGGAGCCAGCTACTTCCGCGTTATTGGTGCAGGCCAGGTTTATGGTCTGTCAGCGCGCGGTCTGGCCATCGATACGGCGTTACCTTCAGGCGAAGAGTTCCCACGCTTTAAAGAGTTCTGGATCGAGCGGCCAAAACCGCAGGACAAGCAACTGGTGATCTATGCGTTGCTGGATTCACCGCGTGCCACGGGTGCCTATCGCTTTATCGTACGTCCGGGTAAAGAATCTACTGTCGATGTGCAGGCGAAAGTCTATCTGCGTGACAACGTTGGTAAACTGGGTGTCGCGCCGTTAACCAGTATGTTCCTGTTCGGGGCTAACCAGCCGTCGCCGGTCAGCAACTTCCGTCAGGAGCTGCACGACTCCAACGGTCTGTCTATCCATGCCGGTAACGGGGAGTGGATTTGGCGTCCGCTGAATAACCCGAAACATCTGGCGGTCAGCACCTTTACCATCGAAAGCCCGAAAGGCTTTGGCTTGCTGCAACGTGGGCGTGATTTCAGCCATTATCAGGATCTCGACGATCGTTATGATCTGCGCCCGAGTGGCTGGGTTGAACCGTTAGGCGATTGGGGCAAAGGCCGGGTTGAGCTGGTGGAAATCCCGACGGCGGATGAAACCAACGACAACATTGTGGCGTTCTGGACGCCGGAAAAATTGGCTGAGCCGGGCAAAGAGATGAGTTTCCAGTATCGTCTGCACTTTACCCGTGACGAAAATCTGCTGCACTCCGATGACGTTGCCTGGGTGAAAGATACCCTGCGTTCTGCCGGAGATGTGAAGCAATCAAACCTCGTACGTCAGCCGGATGGCAGCATCGCCTTCACCGTCGATTTTGTTGGCAGAGCGATGAGCAAACTGCCGGAAAATACGCAGGTTGCACCGCAGGTCAGTGTAGGTAATAACGCTGAAGTGGTGGAGCAGAGCGTACGCTACAACCCGGTCACTAAAGGCTGGCGCCTGGTGCTGCGTTTGCGCGTGAAAGATAACAAGCAGCCGACCGAGATGCGTGCGGCGCTGGTTAGTGGCGACAAGACATTGACGGAAACCTGGAGCTATCAGCTACCTGCCAATGAATAACTCGACTTTTACACCTCAATCTTACGTGGAAGCCCTGCCGCTCGATGCGGCAGGTCGCGCGCGTCTGAGCGTTTCGTTACAGAATGCGCAGGCGTTCCACGCTATTCATGCGTCGCTGGGACACGATGATGCCGCCAGCGAGCGCCCGGATGATGCGCCGCTAAAATCGGTGTCGTCCCGTGTGCAGTTGGCCTGGCCAGATTCACTGGCTGAGGGCCAGCAACTGGGTAAAGATTATCTCGGCCGTACTATCCTGAAGGCGATGCCAAAGGTTACGCGTTCGCTGATGTTCCCGGAAGCCTGGCGTACCAACCCGTTGGCTCGCGCCTGGGATTCGTTACGCGGGCATAAATCGACGCCACGTTACAAAACGGCGGAAGAACAAAAAGCGGAAGATAAGTGGCGTCACGTTGGTTCGATGCGCCGCTATGTTCTGCTGATTCTGACGCTGTTTCAGACCGTGGTTGCTACCTGGTACATGAAAACCATTCTGCCGTATCAGGGCTGGACGCTGCTCGATCCGATGGAACTGTTTAACCAGAACTGGTTGCAGTCGGTGGAGTTGATCCTGCCGTATATTCTGCAAACCGGCATTCTGTTCCTGTTCGCCATTCTGTTCTGTTGGGTGTCTGCCGGTTTCTGGACCGCGCTGATGGGCTTCCTGCAACTGCTGATTGGTCGTGATAAGTACAGCATCTCGTACTCCACGGTGGGGGATGAAGCCCTCAACCCGGAGCATCGTACTGCACTGATCATGCCGATTTGTAACGAAGATGTGGAACGCGTATTCGCGGGCTTACGTGCGACCTGGGAATCGGTCAAACGCACCGGGAACGCAGAACACTTTGACGTCTACATTCTGAGTGACAGCTACGATGCGGATATCGCGATTGCCGAGCAGAAAGCCTGGATGGAGCTGGTGCGCGATGTCGGTGGTGCGGGCAAGATTTTCTATCGTCGTCGTCGTCGTCGTGTGAAACGTAAAAGTGGCAACATTGATGACTTCTGCCGTCGCTGGGGTAGCAACTACAGCTACATGGTGGTGCTGGACGCCGACAGCGTGATGAGCGGTGAGTGTCTCACTGGTCTGGTACGCATGATGGAAGCCAACCCGAATGCCGGTATTATCCAGTCGTCACCGAAAGCGTCAGGCATGGATACGCTGTACGCACGTTGTCAGCAATTTGCGACCCGCGTATACGGTCCGCTGTTTACTGCCGGGTTGCACTTCTGGCAGTTGGGCGAATCCCACTATTGGGGTCATAACGCCATCATTCGTGTGAAGCCGTTTATCGAGCACTGTGCGCTGGCACCGCTGCCGGGCGAAGGCTCTTTTGCCGGTTCGATTCTGTCGCATGACTTTGTCGAAGCTGCATTGATGCGTCGTGCCGGATGGGGCGTGTGGATTGCATACGACCTGCCGGGTTCCTACGAGGAGTTGCCGCCTAACCTGCTGGATGAGCTGAAGCGTGACCGTCGCTGGTGTCACGGTAACCTGATGAACTTCCGCCTGTTCCTGGTAAAAGGGATGCACCCGGTACACCGTGCGGTGTTCCTGACGGGCGTGATGTCATACCTGTCAGCGCCGTTGTGGTTTATGTTCCTCGCGCTCTCCACCGCCCTACAGGTGGTTCATACGCTGATGGAACCCACCTACTTCCTGCAACCACGTCAGTTGTTCCCGGTGTGGCCGCAGTGGCGTCCCGACCTGGCGATTGCGCTATTCTCAACCACCCTGGTGTTATTGTTCCTGCCGAAACTGCTCAGCGTGGTGCTGATTTGGTTCAAAGGCGCAAAACCTTACGGTGGGGCAGTGCGCTTGTTCTTCTCGTTGCTGCTGGAAATGCTGTTTTCGGTCCTGCTGGCACCGGTGCGTATGCTGTTCCATACCGTGTTTGTGGTCAGCGCATTCCTCGGCTGGGAAGTGGTGTGGAATTCACCGCAGCGTGACGATGATGCGACGCCCTGGAGTGAAGCCTTCCGCCGCCACGGTTCGCAGATGCTGCTCGGGATTGTCTGGGCTGTCGGCATGGGCGTGCTGGATCTGAACTTCCTGTGGTGGTTGTCGCCGATTGTCTTCTCACTGATTCTGTCACCGTTCGTCTCAGTCATGTCGAGCCGTGCCACCATTGGTCTGAAGAGTAAGCGCGCGAAGCTGTTCCTGATCCCGGAAGAGTACGATCCGCCGCAAGAGTTGGTCGACACGGACAACTATCTGCAACTGAACCGCGAACGTGCGCTGAAGAATGGCTTTATGCATGCGCTGTTCAACCCGGCATTTAACGCTCTGGCGACGGCAATGGCGACTTCACGTCACCTGCACAGCAAGATACTGGATCATTCGCGCGATCGGCGTGTGGATCAGGCATTGAGCGATTCGCCGGAAAAACTGAACCGCGAGCAGCGTTTACAGCTGATTAGCGATCCGGTGGTGCTGGCGCGCGTGCATACGCGCCTGTGGGAGAATGGAGAGAAATATCATGAGTGGGTTGAGAGCTATCAAAAGCTGAAGCTAAACCCGCAGGCACTGCCTCAGCAGTCATGATATCGGGTCAGTAACCCAGTAAAAAAGCCGCTATCGCAACACGATAGCGGCTTTTTTTATCTGTTACGTCTCGGTGCGACGACAGCAAGACTGTTCCGACTAACGCAATCTTTACGCTGTCGGGTGTGGTTATTCACCCATACTGACGGCTAAAATAGCGGCAGGCCATTGTGAGAATTTGTTGTGAATCGTTTCATGAAATTCATCGTTGTAAGTGCAGCCATTCTGTTACTGAGCGGATGTGGCAGCATTATCAGTCGTACCGTGCCGGGGCAGGGGCACGGTAATCAATATTACCCAGGAGTGCAGTGGGATGTGCGTGACGGCGCATGGCGGATGCTTACCATCCTCGATTTACCGTTGTCATTGGTGATGGACACGCTGCTGTTACCGGTGGATGCCCATCACGGACCTTACGAATAAGCTTTACGCCCAGTGGTCAGAATCACTGTTATCGTCGTCCCATTCGGCTGCTGCGGCTTCACCTTCTTCAGTATCCATCGGCGGTTCGAGCTGAAACTCTCCCTCATCCCATTCATGTAGCGTATTTTCAGATTGCCACTCCTGGCGAAGCTCAATTTCGTCATAGTCATCATCAAAAATGGCCTGAGCTGCTTCGCCGCTGCGAATGGGCAGACATTCACCTTGTCCATCCTCATCAGCAAAAAACTCGGCCTGCCACATGATGTCGCCATCCTGCATGACATATTTTTGCAGAGCGAATTGGTTGACGACGGCATCGTCCTCATCCAACTCAGGTTGACTGGCGAGAAACTCTTCACGCGCCGCCTCGATGGCTTCGACTAAGGTGCTATACATGCTCATCGCAATCTCCTTGCCTGTTGAATAGGGCTTCCAGAGAAGAATAGACGAAAAATCACCAGGCGCAGGAGGGAATAACATTCGGGCGGATGAGGAGCCACATCCGCCCGAATGTGTCAGTGCATTTTTTGTGGAAAATGCAGTACAGGCCGCACAGATTCGCGGATAACTGGCGCAGAATAACGAATGCAACATTTAATACAGGGTTTCACCTTTTTAAAATTAATGCGCGCAATCGATAAGGCCTGATTTAAATTATAGAGCGTACCAATAAAGACCATATCCTCCTTTTCGGGCAGACGCTTACACTCTTTCCGATGCAGTAAATGGTAATTGTCCTGATCGGTACTGACCGTCACATAATAATAGATGCCTTTATTCATATTATGAGTTCCTGCTGTATATTTGCTGTGTGTAATCTTTATTATTTTTTTGAACGGTTATTGAACTAACTGTCATTAACGAAACTAACTGGAATCGAATTCACTAACAAATTCCAGAAAGGTATAAAGATGGTGTATCTTTTTTAGAAACGGAATAAGCGTTGCAGCCACCAGGATAATTCCTTGTAAATTAAGTTAATTTTCTTGCATTGATTAGCGATTTCAAAGAATTTAGTAATATTAAATAGGAATATGCCTGGAATTGGAAAAAAACAGGTCCATACAACCATGTTGTGATCAATAAATTTTATTTAATCTTTCAGGCCTAAATCAACGACATGCGAAAAAGATGTCGCATCGTAACCAGCACGGGCTTAAGTAATGATCACCATTGTCTGATTTTATTCTGAGAAAGCTCTATAAATATATGGTCTGAGAAAATACGCCAGCTTCAATTAAGTCTGGTACAGTTTTAACTAAAAACTGACGGATAATGTCATGAATTAAGGCAAATTTCAGTTTTGATGCAGAGGGACACACCCTGTGTCCCACATCACATTAATAACGCGAGGGTTGACCTTCTGGCTGGGTTTTGAAACGACGATGCAGCCACATGTATTGCTCCGGGGCCAGCAATACGCTCTCCTCAACCACTTTATTCATGCAAATGGCGGTGTCGAGTTCGCTTTCCAGTGAAAATTTGTCACGGATATCCGGCATGATTTTTAGTTCGTAGCCACGGCCATGTGGCAGGCGGCGGGCCAGAAAGGGGACAACACTGGGATTTGCCAGACGGATCAGCATATGCGTCCCGGTCGTGGTGGCGGCATCTTCAACGGCAAAAAACGGCGCGAACACACTGCTACGCGGGCCATAATCATGGTCAGGTGCATACCAGATAATGTCGTTGTTTTTCATTGCGCGGATCATGCCCTTAAGGTCTTTACGATCGAGCATGCTTTTATTGGAACGCATACGTCCCCAGGTTTGCAGCCAGTCGATCAGTTTGTTGTCGTTAGGCCGATAAACACCGATGCCGGGATTGTTCATGCCAAAAACACGGGCGCCCAACTCCAGGGTAAGAAAATGCATCCCGATAAGTAAAATACCGCGTCCGGCAGCCAGTGAAGAGTCAATATGCTCCAGACCAGTACAGGCTACCCATTTGCGGATACGCCAGTCCGGCCAGAACCAGGCCATACCGGTTTCAATCAACCCCATGCCGACCGATTCAAAATTGTGTTTTACCATCGCATTGCGTTCGCTGATTGGCATATCAGGAAAACATAACTCCAGATTACGTTGGGCAATTTTGACGCGACGCTTCAGAAAACGCATGGCAATACGGCCCAGACCACAGCCGATGACGGATAAAACCGGGTAAGGCAATAGCACCAGTAAATAGAGAGTCCCAATACCCAACCAGGTAAACCAGTAGCGTGGATGAAGGAGTTCACGGGAAAATTGTGGAAGTTGAGTCATTGAAATGTCAGTATCCTGCGTCTTGTACCAGAGGTACCGGTTCCTGTTATTTGTGTCTATTGTGCCATTTTTTCTCTCTGACTGAAATCAAGCATAGCTGCACTGCTAATGTCTGAATTCACCTTATCGCATTAAAATATAATTACCGGACAAAAATGCGGCACAGCTCACCCTCGCCGATATTCGCGGCAAAGGCTATGCATTGTGGTGATTTCAGGTATCATGTGCGCGCTCATTTTTTCCTATTGCTAACAGGAACGAACACCATGCCAGTGTTACACAACCTTGTTTCCAATAAAGAGCTGAAGGCACGCATGCTGGCTGAAACCGAGCCGCGTACCACAGTCTCTTTTTATAAATATTTCCAGATTGCCGATCCCAAAGCATTCCGCGATGCGTTGTACATTGGGTTAACCAAGCTCAAGGTATTTGGCCGCGTGTATGTCGCCCATGAAGGCATCAACGCGCAAATCAGTGTGCCCGCCAGCCAGTATGAAAGCATGAAAGCTTTTCTCTACGGCTTCGATCCGGCACTGAATAATCTGCGTATGAATATCGCGCTGGATGATGATGGGAAATCATTCTGGGTTTTGCGCCTGAAAGTACGCGATCGCATCGTCGCAGACGGTATTGAAGACAACAGCTTTGATGCCAGCGATGTCGGTAACTATCTGAAAGCCGCCGATGTCAATGCGATGCTGGATGATCCCAATGCGGTGTTTGTCGATATGCGTAACCACTACGAATTCGAAGTGGGGCATTTTGATAATGCGCTGGAAGTCCCTGCGGATACTTTCCGCGATCAGCTGCCGATGGCGGTCGACATGCTGAAAGACCAGAAAGATAAAAAGATCGTTATGTATTGCACCGGCGGCATTCGCTGCGAGAAAGCCAGTGCCTGGATGAAACATAACGGTTTTGATGATGTTTATCACATCGAAGGCGGCATCATTGAATACACCCGCCGGGCGCGTGAGCAGGGGTTACCGGTACGTTTTAAAGGCAAAAACTTTGTCTTTGATGAACGTATGGGGGAACGCATTTCCGATGATGTGCTGTCAAATTGTCATCAGTGTGGCGTACCTTGTGACACCCACACCAACTGCGTCAATGACGGCTGTCATTTGCTGTTTATTCAGTGCTCAAGCTGTGCCGAGAAGTTTCACAATTGCTGTAGCCCGCTGTGCATGGAAGAGTCAAAACTGTCGCCGGAAGAGCAGCGCACACGTCGCGCTGGCCGTGAAAATGGCAACAAAGTCTTCAACAAATCGCGTGGTTTGCTCAACATGACGATGGCAATTCCGTTGCCAGAGAAGAAGTAAGGAACCGGCAGCCTGCCATGATGCAGGCTGCCTCATTTTTTACTGTCGAACCCCTTCGACCGAAATAATCAATTCCGCTTTTTGCGATGCTGGTCCCAGATCTTTGTTGATGTTGAACTCTTTCAGCACCACATCGCCACTGGCCTCAAAGCCTGCACGATAGCCTCCCCAGGGATCTTTACCTTCGCCAATCAAATGCGCATTCAGCGTAATCGGTTTGGTTACGCCGTTGAGGGTCAAATTGCCGGTGATTTTATACTCCTTGCCCTCTTTCTTAACGGCAGTGGAGACAAACGTCGCCTGCGGGAATTTGTCCGTATTCAGGAAATCAGCACTGCGCAGGTGTTTATCACGTTCGGCATGGTTGGTATCGAGACTACCGGTATTGATGGTGACATTGACTTTGTCGGCACCTGGGTTCGCTTCATCAAAGGTAAAACCGCCATCGAAATCCTTAAAACTACCGTAGAGCCAGCTGTAGCCGAGATGCTGAATACGGAACTGGACAAAGGCGTGTTGTCCCTGTTTATCAAATTTGTAATCTGCGGCATTGGCCGTCAGACTGGCGGCCAGTAAACCAGCACCTGAAAGCATCAGCAGGGTCTTTTTAAGCATGTCACTTTTCCTTTTCAGAGGTTAACGGGATGCGGCAACCCAGCATCCTTTGCAGCGTGATATCACGGTCAATAAAGTGGTGTTTCAGCGCGGCAAGCCCGTGTAGTACCGAAAGCACCACCACCGTCCAGGCGAGCCAGAGATGAATATCGCCAGCCACATCGGCTTGTTCTGCTGCCCCGGCAACCAACGCGGGGATATCGAACCAGCCAAACAACGAAACAGGTTTACCGTCAGCGGTGGAGATCAAATAGCCACTGACCAGAATGGCCAGCAGCAGGCTGTACAGCAGCCAGTGAGCGGCAATCGCCGCAAACCGGACCACAGGGGAGTAGCTGTGCAGTGGTGCCGGAGGAGGGGACAGGAAACGCCACAGCAGACGTAGCAACAGGGCCATCAATAACAGGATGCCAATACTTTTGTGAATTTCTGGTGCGCTGTGATACCAGCTGTCGTAGTAACCCAGCCCGACCATCCACAATCCGAGCGCAAACATGCCATAAATGGCGAGCGCCATTAGCCAGTGTAATAAGATAGATATCAAACCAAATTGCTGTGGGGAATTGCGCCACATCATCGGTAAATCCCGTGCGGAAATAACTGGCAATTAGAATCCATATATTGAAATACAAAATCAATCACCCTTACTTTTCTATAAACTATGAAATAACCATTCGGTATTTATGGTGATATATGCCCTAAGCGCTCAGAAATATTGAATAACTACGCGGGGAAGTCGCTGGAATAAAGCGTTGAAATTAATTACTACACCTTTTGCGCTGTCATTTAATCCAGTCATTAAATATTTGTGGGTTTATGTCAGGAAGTGTCAGGCAGGCCGCTGGCGTAGCGCAGCGGCCATGAGATGTCAGGCAAAACGCGTCAGTGAGAAGGGGGTAATATCGAACGAAAAAGGCTTGTCCTGAGCAAACTCACTGGCCAATTCACCCAGTACGCTGGCGAATTTAAAGCCATGACCGCTCAGTCCGGTGATAATTAAGCGGTTTGGCTCGCCTGGTAACGTATCAATGATAAAGTCCTCGTCAGGCGTGTTGTCATAGCTACAGGCTTCACCATGTAAACAAACCCCCACGCCAGGCAGAAACTGGCGTAAAAAGCTGAAGGCTTCGCTACCATCGGCGGCGACACTGCCGAACGGCTTGCGATCCGCAGGTGTCTGCATAACCTGCCCACCATCATGTCGGCCTACTTTGAGCGCATTATTGTCTGCCGGGAAGCCATAGAAGTGACTGCCGTCGCTCATCTCCACGGTAAAACCAGGGAATTGGTTGTTTTCACTGTAGCGCCCATCCGCCTGATGCCAGGCAAACACTTTTCGCACCGGGGTGACCGGCAAATTGTTCACCAAGTGGCTCACCCAGGTTCCGGCACTGACCAGCAGTTTACGGGCGCGAAACATGCCTTCACTGGTGGTGACCTGTTGCAGATCACCATCCCGACCAATTTCTGTCACCGGGCAGTTAAATAGCTGCGCGCAGCCCGCCTGTTCCGCCAGTTTTACCCAACTGCGCACCGCCTCTTCGCACTTGAGAAAACCGGAATTGGGTTCGAACACCCCAATGTAACCATCGGGTACGGAAAATTGTGGCCAGCGTTTGCGGACTTCATCTGCCTGCAAAATCTGTACGTCAAGTTGCCAGACGCGCGCGCTGTCGATGACGTTTTGAATAAAGGTGGAAGTGACAGGGGCGAGGTTGAGGATGCCACTACGGTGCATAATGCGTTCACCACCGCGTTGTTCCAGTTCATCCCACAAGGTTTGCGCACGCAACACCAACGGAACATAGCGTTCGCCCTCACCGTAGGCGTGGCGGATTAAGCGGGTTTCACCGTGATGGGTACCCTGAGTATGGGGCGGGTGGGCACTATCAATCATCAATACCGAGAGACCCGCCTGAGTAGCATAGTACCCGGCGGCTGCACCTACTGATCCACTGCCAACCACAATCAGATCATAAACCATGTGACATTACTCCTGAAAAACGGCGAACTTTTTCAGCAGCATATCAAAAGAGCGCGCACATGAAAAAGGCACCCTTGAGGGTGCCCCTTACACGCGATGGGAGAAATTAATGCTTTTGATTATCGCGTAGGTATTGCTCGGTAGACTCAATTTTCGCAATGCCAGCTTCAAGTATCGAGATAAACTGTCGGGCCACGTCGGTGGTCAGCCAGTAGGTAGGGCCAACATCAGCTTCTTCTTCTTTCTGATCCTGCGATGATAGCGAGTGCAGGCGAATCATCATGGCGTCATAGCTGTCAACGGTGCTAATGTCCCATCCCACTAATGGATGAGTCTGGATGACGTCTTTATTTCTGTCCATTATAACCTCCTTTTTACTCGTTAAACGAAGTGCTTCTTGAGGTTCAATGCGGCTGTTCTTGCACAAGCGAGATAATTATAACATGAAACGAACGGTACAATAGTTAAAAAATGTGGTGGTGAAAAAAAACACAAAATAAATGCTTTTGAGATGCGTCTTTTTAAAAATAATAATACACCTACCGGTGTGGGTATTTTTCCGCGCAACAAATTACCGACGCTAAAGAGATTATCGGCAGTAAAGTCGCCTGGCTTTAGGAAAACTCTTGAGCCGATGAAAACTGTGAAGTTAGCCCTTTTCCTGGTCCTGAACGGTTCCCGCGCATTTTTGAATCTCTTCAGCCAGACGAGCAAATTGGTGCTGTAACTGCTCGTCGTGGTTCTGATTTTGCGCTTCGAGCGTCAGATTATGGACCAGCAACTGGCTGGCGCGATCGTCCAGACAGAAGGTCAGATTGGCGAAGGCACTTTCCAGCACGGTCAGGCGGCGTTGCTGTTCGCTGATTAATGCCAGCAGCTCGCCAAACGTCATTGCCTCTTCCGGTTTATCGTGAGTCATGTAAAACGTCTCCTGTCAGCATGACGTGCGCAAGAATGGGTGGGGAGTAATGATGATTTTAGATGCAGAGACTTTGTCTGGCGAGGCGGAAATAAAACAAAAAAGCCGGGTGGCGAAACCCGGCAAAAACTGCGCAGTGGCGGTTAATCGGTAATAAACCAGTCGTCAGCGCTTTCCCAGGTTTCCTGTAAAATATCGCTGATACGTTCGCGATTTTCTTTGCAACCACCAAAAACGCTCAGTTGATTGCCGCTGGCATAGCGAACTTTGACATGATGTTCGTCGTCTGGGAAATCACGGGAGATGCGTCGGGTAAGCTCTGCGCTTAACGCATCCAGTGCGCCCGCAGGAAGGGGCTGAGTTTTTGCTACGGTAATTTCAACACGCATAAACGCCTCCGAGATAATATACTGGTTATTTGTACAGTATAATTATCCCGAAGGCAAGCGCGAAAAATATCAGTCAGTCACACGCCAGTTAAGTGTCTCACCGGCGAGGAAGGGCACCAGGGTATCGTCAGCGACCGCCACGCTCTGCTCAACCGTCCACGGCTCCCGCACCAGCGTCAGTGTCCCTTCATTCAATGGCAAGCCGTAGAAGTTTGGCCCGTTTTCGGAACAGAAGGCTTCAAAGTGCTGCAACGCACCCAGTTCTTCAAATACGGTAGCGTAGGCGGGTAAAGATGTCGGCGCGTTGAAGACCCCGGCACACCCGCAACTGGCTTCTTTCAGATGACGCAAATGCGGCGCAGTATCGGTGCCGAGGAACACACGACGGTTTCCGCTGGCTACCAGTTTGCGCAGTGCCTCCTGATGAATATTACGCTTCAGGATCGGCAGACAATACAGGTGGGGACGCACACCGCCAACCAGCATATGGTTACGGTTAAACATCAGATGCTGGGGAGTGATAGTCGCGCCCAGTAGTTCATTACCGGCAGCAAGATATTCAGCCGCTTCTTTGGTAGTGATGTGTTCCATCACGACTTTCAGGCCAGGGAATTGCTGACGCAGCGGCTCCAGCACGGTTTCGATAAAACGGGCTTCGCGGTCAAAAATATCGATGTGCGAATCGGTTACTTCACCGTGCACCAGCATCGGCATGCCGATTTGCTGCATCCGTTCCAGCACGCGAGCGATAGACGCGATATTGGTCACGCCGTGGCTGGAGTTAGTGGTGGCATGGGCCGGATAGAGTTTTGCGGCCGTAAACACCCCGGCACGAAAGCCTTGTTCAATCTCATCGGGATCCAGAGAATCGGTGAGGTAGCAGGTCATCAGCGGCGTAAAGTTATGCTCTGCTGGCAGTGCAGCGAGAATGCGATCGCGATACGCGATGGCAGCAGCAACGCTGGTCACCGGCGGAACCAGGTTTGGCATGACAATCGCACGACCATTCACCGCACTGGTGTAAGGCAAAACTGCCTGAAGCATTGCGCCATCGCGCAGATGGATATGCCAGTCGTCAGGGCGGCGAATCGTGATTTGCTGGGGTTGGGCTGTCATTCAAAAGGCTCCGGCTAGGTAGAAAACGAAAGGCACGTTTAGGCCGGGGAGTAATCATAAGGATGTGGGCAACCGTTTGCACGGGATTTTATTCATGTTGCGTAGCGGCGCGATTTATCGCGCGGGTTTTACCCCGTACAGTGCGAAAAATCGCGCCGCTACGTATCATTGCAAGGCAATTAGTCAGTGAACGGGATCACCAACTGACCGGGTTTCACTTCCAGGCCTTTGGCGAATTTCTTCGCCAGCGCTTCGCCTTTGCTACGATCTTCGCTCAACACATACGCGGGTTTTTCATCGAAGTGACGTTTCAGCGATTCATTGAGATAAGGCGTCAGCGTTTTCATGATCGACGCCATTTTTTCCGGTTGCACCTGGGCATCAACGATCTCCAGATCCTTCAGGTAGATTGCCCCCTGTTGCGCATTGAAGACCGGCTGTGCTTTCATTTTTAGCTGCATTTCAGCTTGCTGTGGGCCAAACAGGGAGCTGACATTAATGTTAGCTTTACCGGATAAGGTGATCTTACCGGGTTCTTCACGGCCAATCTGGCTGCTCAAATCAGTCAACACAATATGCGCATTCACCAGTCCGGAAACACCCACATCCTTCTCGAAGTTGTTGTGTTTTTGCAGTGCCTGATTAACTTCCTGCTCGCTGATTGTGTATTGGGTTAATTGGTTACAGCCGGCCAGCAGCACGGCAAAAAGCAGGGCCATCAGCCCGGGAAATGCCTTCTTCATACTTTCCTCATCCTGAACAATACGGCAAACGTGCCATAGCCTGCCTGAATCAGGGGCGGGTGTCACCAGGAGAGCGATGAGAAACGCGCGGGCGCTTCTCATCAAAACGGTCAGGCAGCAATAGATGACAGCAAATTCACCTGGGTTTGTTTCGCCATATTGTCGCGATAAGCCGCTACCCGGCTTGGCCATTCGATACCGGCAACCAGGGTCAGTGAACGTAACAACGGAAACAAATTGATATCATCTAGTGATAGCTCACCGTTTACCGCATTGGGTTTGACGATCAATTTATCCAGCTGACGCAAATCATCGTTGATGTTTTTGATTAATCCGGGGGAATGTTTACGCAGCTCGCCAAAATCGCCAATGCTGGCCTGCTTTTTCTCCCGGAAATAATGACGGGCTTCAGGGGTGGCGAACTCAGCAAAAGCAGCGTCAGCAATACGCGGCAGCAGAAGTTTATTCACGTAACCATTCACATGGCGCAACCAGTCGGTGATGGCGGGATTGGTTTTGCCATTCAACAAGGTTTCGCCATCCTGCTTATCCACCAGGCGGACAATATCCATACTCTCCGGCATCGCGCTGCCATCGGCTTTTTGTAGAATGGGTGCCATCTTTTGACCAATGAGCTTTTTGGGGGTGTTCTCGTCGTCATTGAGCATCACGACCAGTTCAATGGGCAGATTTTTCAGGCCAAAAATCATGCGCGCTTTGACGCAAAAAGGGCAGTGATCGTAGATGTAGAGTTTCATCCTGTTTCTCCTCGGTTCCCGGGGGTGACTGGCGTCACCCTTTTTACAGACGTGCGGGAAGTATGGGAGAGATTATGGGTGCGGGCAAATCAGCTGCTGTACAACGCCGGGGCCACCGAGCGCGGTTGAAACTGCCACCACAGCGCCAACAGCGTCATGCTGCCCACCGCGCTGAGCAACATCCACGGCAATTCCGGCAGTGAGAGTTGCTGCCCGACATCAAACATCCAGCCACCGCCGGAATAACCAATCAGACCACCGATTGCCAGGCCAAGACGGCTGAACCCCATATAGCTACCACGCGCGCGTGGGCTGGCAAGCGAGGCGCTGAGAGTTTCTCGCGCCGGTTCAGCAATGATCGAGCCGAGATAAAACACGGCGATCAGGAAAAACAGCGACGGCAGCGTCGTGGTCAGACCCACCGGCAACAGGCTGATGGTCATCAGGAATAATCCGGCCATCAGCCGTGTCTCCAGCCGGAAGCGTTTTTCACTCCAGCGTGCCAACGGATAGAGCAGACTCAGCGAAAGTAGCGCTTCAATGGCGTACATCCATTTCACCGCCGCGGGTGCCCCCGCAACCTGGTTAACCATCACCGGCAGCATCAGCATCACCTGCACGGCAAGAATGTAGTAACCGGTCAGCGTCAGGACATACAGGCGAAAACGTTTGTCCTGCCAGACGCGGTGCATACCTTCACGCATCGCGATACGTTCGGTGGAGATACGCCAGGCGGGCAACCAAATAGCGTTAAATAATGCCGCGCTGACAAAAACCGCCGCACCTACCCAACAAACCAGACGGAAGTCCCACGCCAGTAACCAACTGCCGATCAGCGCACCCAGTACCGCGCCCGCGCTGTCCTGCATCATCAACAGGGAGAAGAAGCGACCACGTTCGCGGGCGCGTACCAGCTTCACCACCATCGCGCTGCGGGGAGGATCGAACAGCGTGCCGCCAAGGCCCGATAACAGGCAGGCCAGCCACAGCACCCAGGGTTCGTGCGCCAGCGCCATACAGGCAAAACCCGCAGCGCGCATCAGCATACCCGAAACGATAAGGGGACGAGCGCCGAAGCGGTCAGCAATCGCACCGCCAAAAATACCGAAACCCTGCTGCACAAACTGACGCAGACCCAGCGCAATCCCGACCATCAGCGCGGCCCAGCCGAGTTGTTCGACAAAGTGAATGGAGATGAGAGGAAATACCACAAAAAAACCCAACACCACCAGCATGTTATCTACTAATAAAAATGTTTTACCAAGGCGTCGTGCCCGCGCAACCCGAGACATGCTAAATCCTGAGCAAGGAAGAGAGGAGAAAAGAGACCAGTTGGTCTATTTTCCGCCTGTGCAGGCAGGAAAAACAGGATTATCAGGATGATATTTTTTCATCGAACCGGTAAAGAAATTAATCCTGAACTGGGATGAATAACCCAGGGCGGGAAACGGGGTTTTACCGCAAGCAGGGTGACGGTTATAGTGAGATATAACGCCGATGGCGTACTTCCTTCTTAAGTCTTGGATTTCAGGAGTCAAGATGTTTGGCTATCGTTCTGCTGGGCCGCGCGTGCGCCTCACTACCGATCGTTTGGTGGTCCGTTTAGTTCATGAGCGTGATGCCTGGCGGTTGGCAGATTACTACGCGGAAAACCGTGTTTTTCTCAAGCCCTGGGAACCGGTACGTGATGAAAGTCATTGCTATCCGTCTGGCTGGCAGGCGCGTTTGGGATTGATTGCCGACATGCACAAACAAGGCTCGGCATTTTATTTTGTCTTAATGGATCAGGAAGAGCGTGAAGTGCGCGGCGTTGCCAACTTCAGCAACGTGCTAAGAGGCTCCTTTCACGCTTGCTACCTTGGCTATTCATTAGGAGAGAAATGGCAGGGGCAGGGACTGATGTTTGAAGCCCTGCAAAGCGCCATTCGATATATGCAGCGGCAGCAGCACATGCACCGTATTATGGCGAACTACATGCCGCATAATCAGCGCAGCGGCGATCTGCTGGCACGTCTGGGCTTTGAAAAAGAGGGTTATGCCAAAGATTACCTGTTAATTGATGGCCGCTGGCAGGATCATGTTCTGACAGCCTTAACCTGGCGCGAGTGGACCCCGGACCGCCGCGGATAAGAAAAGGGAACAATTCGATGAAAATGGCATTATCAGCGCAGGCATTGCGTGTGATTGGTTGTCTGCTGGAAAAACAGGTCACCACACCCGATCAATATCCGCTGTCGCTCAATGGGGTGGTCACCGCCTGCAATCAAAAATCTAACCGTGAACCGGTGATGAACCTGAGCGAGAGCGAGGTGCAATCCCAGTTGGATGAACTGGTCAAAAAGCACCTGGTCACGTCTAACAGCGGCTTTGGTCAGCGCGTCAGTAAATATGAACAACGTTTTTGCAACTCCGCGTTTGGTAATCTGCAACTGAGTAGTGCGGAAGTGGCGGTGTTGACGTTGCTGTTTTTACGTGGTGCCCAGACACCCGGCGAGCTGCGTACCCGCAGTGGTCGCCTGCATGAATTCAGCGATATGAACGAGGTTGAGCAGACGCTGAACGGCTTAATTTCCCGTGATGATGGCCCTATGGTGGTGCGTCTGGCGCGAGAACCGGGTAAGCGTGAAAGTCGTTATATGCATCTTTTCGGCGGTGATGTGGTAGATGTTCCGGCCACAACCACCGCTGAAGATAATGCAGATCTGGAGGAGCGGGTCGCCCAACTGGAAGAAACGGTAGCCCGGTTGCAGGCGCAACTGGAACAGTTGCTGCAACAGGAGCATTAAAATGACATTGCGTATTGGGATGGTCGGATTAGGTGGCATTGCACAGAAAGCCTGGTTGCCGGTGTTGTCGCAAGCGCAAGGCTGGCAACTGGCCGGTGCGTTCTCGCCTAATCAGGCCAAAGCGCAGCCGATTTGCGATAGCTACCGCATTCCCTGCTTTGGTCAGCTCGATGCGCTGGCGGCCGCCAGCGACGCGGTGTTTGTGCATAGCAGCACCGCTTCACATTACGAGGTGGTCAAAGCGTTGCTGCTGGCAGATAAAGATGTCTGCGTCGATAAACCCCTGGCGGAAACGCTACAGCAGGCTGAAGCGCTGGTGGCACTGGCGGAGAAACGCAAACGTAAACTGATGGTGGCATTCAACCGTCGTTTTGCGCCGCGTTATCAACAATTACAGGCTGAAATGGCGCGTGCCGCATCGCTACGTATCGAAAAGCACCGTGCCGACAGTGTCGGGCCGCAAGATTTGCGTTTTACGTTGTTAGACGACTATCTGCATGTGGTTGACACCGCGTTATGGCTGGCCGGTGGTAAACTCTCGCACCTCCACGGTCATATTGAAACCAACGAGCAGGGAGCGATGCTGTATGCGGAACACCATTTTTCCGCCGGTGCGCTGCAAATCACCACCAGCATGCACCGTCGTGCCGGAACGCAACGTGAAGTGGTGAGTGCCATTTGTGAGGGTGATTACATTCAGGTGGCAGAGATGCGTGACTGGCAACAGGAAAACCTGACAGGGTTACGCCTTGACGCACCACCCGCATGGCAGAGTCATCTGACACAGCGTGGTTTTACCGGTGCCGCTCACCATTTTATTCAGTGCGTACAAAATCAGACGATGCCTGTAACCAGTGGCGAACAAGCGCTGGCGGCGCAGCGTCTGGTGGAAAAGCTGTGGCGTGATGCCGAACAGGAATAATCCCTTGTAACACTCAATGCTGGTCATTTCCCGCCGTGGCAGTAGACTATCGCCGGGCATTTTCGAATGCCCGCGCTAAGTTGCTCATTTATCCGACTCTTTTCAGGATGCGCCGCTAATTATGAATTTGTTGAAATCGCTGGCAGCGGTCAGTTCGATGACCCTGTTTTCCCGCGTGCTGGGCTTTGCCCGCGATGCCATCGTGGCGCGAGTGTTTGGTGCCGGAATGGCCACCGACGCCTTCTTTGTCGCCTTTAAACTGCCTAACCTGCTGCGACGCATTTTCGCTGAAGGGGCCTTCTCTCAGGCATTTGTGCCGATTCTTGCCGAATACAAAAGCAAGCAGGGCGAAGAAGCGACACGGGTATTTGTGGCATATGTTTCCGGGTTATTAACTCTGGTGCTGGCGCTGGTGACGGTGTTGGGCATGATTGCCGCGCCCTGGGTGATTGTGGTGACTGCGCCGGGCTTTGCGGATACCGCCGATAAGTTTGCGCTCACCAGTTCGCTGCTGCGGGTGACTTTTCCGTATATCTTTTTGATTTCAATGGCGTCGCTGGCTGGGGCCATTCTGAATACCTGGAATCGATTTTCGGTTCCTGCCTTTGCCCCGACGTTGTTGAATATCAGCATGATTGGTTTTGCGCTGTTTGCCGCACCGCATTTCCATCCGCCAGTGATGGCGCTGGCCTGGGCCGTGGTGGTGGGGGGCGTGTTGCAGTTGTTCTATCAACTGCCGCATCTGAAGAAAATTGGCATGCTGGTACTGCCGCGTGTCAACCTGCGTGATGCGGGTGTCTGGCGCGTGATGCGTCAGATGGGGCCGGCGATTCTTGGCGTCTCCGTCAGCCAGATTTCTCTTATTATCAACACCATCTTTGCATCGTTCCTCGTCTCGGGTTCCGTCTCCTGGATGTACTATGCCGACCGCCTGATGGAGTTTCCTTCTGGCGTGTTGGGCGTGGCGCTGGGGACTATCCTGCTGCCTTCGCTGGCGAAAAGTTTTGCCAGCAATAACCATGATGAGTATTCACGGTTGATGGACTGGGGGTTACGCCTGTGTTTCCTGCTGGCACTGCCGAGTGCGGTGGCGCTGGGCATTCTTTCCGGTCCCCTGACTGTGGCCCTGTTCCAGTACGGGAAATTTACCGCCTTCGATGCGGCGATGACGCAACGTGCCTTGATTGCCTACTCGGTCGGGCTGATGGGGTTAATTGTGGTGAAAGTGTTGGCTCCGGGTTTCTATTCTCGTCAGGACATCAAAACGCCGGTGAAAATTGCCATTATCACCCTGATCATGACGCAGCTGATGAACCTGGCGTTTATCGGGCCACTGAAGCATGCCGGGTTGTCGCTGTCCATCGGTCTGGCGGCCTGCCTCAATGCGGCACTGCTTTACTGGCAGCTGCGAAAACAACAGATTTTTCAGCCACAACCGGGCTGGTTTAGCTTTTTGATCCGTCTGTTGATCGCCGTGGTGGCGATGGCGGCGGCGCTGCTGGGCCTGTTGTATGTCATGCCGTCATGGGAAGTGGGACATATGTGGTGGCGTTTACTGCGTCTGGCGGCGGTGTGTGCTGTCGGTGGCGGGGCGTATTTTGTGGTGCTCGGTCTGATGGGATTCCGCCCACGCGATTTTGCCCGCCGTACGCAGGCATAAAAGCGCTCTGACCTTGCGTAATAAATCGCGCCGCTACAAAAATCCGGGCGCGATTTAACGCACAAAAAAACCGCCTCGTTATCAGCGATGGCGGTTTTTTTACATCTGGAACGCGGACGGTTACCCTTTGCGGCTCAGTGTTGACTGACCTTTACCTAATCCGTCCGGACCATAAAATGCCTGCGTTTGATGGGGCTTCAACACCGCTAACGCATCATCGGTAAAACGGATCTGCTGCTGTAGCAGCAAACCATTATGCGTATTGGCGTCACGCAGTTGACGCGTATGTTTCTGGATAGACGTCCAGCGGCGTGACATATCGCTGTTGCCACGATAAGGCGCCTGCGTACCGGTGCTTTGCTCGGTAGTCCGGCGCATCTCGTCAAGATAATTCAGCGTCGAGAGCAGCGCGCTTTTATCTTCGGTGATGCGCTGCAACAGGTTGCCGTTAATCAGGCCGGAAGCAAGTTGCTGCTGTTCTTCATTCATCACTTCGCGGAGTGAAGAGAGCACTTCCTGCATCTTATCTAATGTGGTCAACAGATTGTTCATCGGGATTAATTACCCTCTAAATACGCCTTAGTATCAGCAATCAACGCGTCGGCGATCTTGCCGGTATCCATTTTCAGTTCGCCATTGCGAATGGCGGTTTTCAGTTGCTCAACGCGCGCAGTATTGATGTCGCTGCTGCCGGGTTGTGTCAGCTGCGCCTGGGCAGCGCTCAGTTTCACCTGCGCACCACTTTCGCTGGTGCTGGTCGTGGCTGCGGTGCTGCTCTGGCGCACTTTGCTGCCGTTGTCCGTATTTTCACGGGTCTGAACAGTGCTCGGCGGCTGAATAGGCTGGGTTCTGTCGATGCTCATGGTCTTGCTCCTGTAAGGTCAGTTGGGGATAAGCCAACTGAGTCAGCATAGGGTAATTTCTTTGTTGCTTTCACTATCGGCAGAAAAACAGGGTTCTTTAGCGCTTTATAGCGATATAAGAATATTCCCATCCTCGCCGACCCGGCCGCTGACGACCTGACCATTACCCATCCGTACTCTGACCATCTGCGCGGTGGTCGCATTATTTAATGCCTTGCCTTCGCTACTGGCATCAAACCCGTTACCGCTGGCCACCACAATCACATTTTGTCCTGCTTTTACCCGCCAGGGCAGACGCACCATAGTGGCAGTTACCGGCTGCCCGGGGGTGATATCGCGCATGGCGATGGCATCGGCCACGTTATCGGTGGAGAACAGGGTTCGCGCGGGCAGCGTATCCAGCCGCCCGGATTGTAAACGAAAATCGCTGGCCGTGACGTTGCTGCCACGCATTAACTGATGATTTGCCACCAGATAAACACCGGTGACCTGCACCTGAACCTGCAAATAACGGCGATTCTGCCCGCAATTGGTGGCGATGCTCATGTTGCCCCACTGGCGACTGTTGCCGGGCAACACAATTTGTGGCGCAGCGCAGTCTGGCCACTGCGCTTGTGGCGTTCGAATCACCACATTCATCCCTGCCGCGTGTTGCGGATCGCGCGCTTTAAAGTACTGCGTCAGCTGGGCCTGGAGATCGGCCGCCTGACCGGGCAGCGCCAAGGCCAGCAAAATTGGGGCCAGTAAGGTTGTAAATCTGCGCATAACACGCCTCCTGACTGAAGATGGCACTGAGTCTACTCCTCGCGCAAAAAAATCAATGTCAAAAATAGCCAATGTTTTTGGCGCTATTCAGACGATAGCCCTTGCTTTTCCCCAATTAAGCTGTCAGCTCGAAATTCTCATTCGCGGAGGAAGCATGCTCGACAAACTCGATGCCGCGCTGCGATTTGGTACAGAAGCCCTTAACTTGCGAGCGGAGCGTCAGGAGATCCTGGCATCCAACATTGCCAACGCCGATACCCCGGGTTACCAGGCTCGGGATATCGACTTTGCCAGCCAGCTCAGCAAGGTGATGGAAAACGGTCGCTCGGAGGGCAGCAGTCTGGCGCTCAAAGTGACGTCTGCCCGCCACATTGAAGCGCAGAGCGACGCTCAGCCGTCGATGGATCTGCTGTACCGCATTCCCGATCAGCCTGCCGCGGATGGCAACACCGTGGATATGGACCGGGAACGTACGCAGTTCGCCGACAACAGCCTGAAATATCAAACCGATCTCACCCTTATCAGTAGCCAAATCAAAGGCATGATGAGCGTTCTGCAGGGGCAATAACAATGGCATTGCTAAATATCTTTGATATCGCCGGGTCGGCTATGACGGCGCAGTCGCAGCGCCTCAACGTCAGCGCCAGTAACCTGGCTAACGCCGACAGCGTCACCGGGCCGGATGGTCAGCCCTACGTGGCGAAGCAAGTCGTGTTTCAGACCGATGCCGCGCCGGGTATGGCGACCGGTGGCGTCAAGGTGGCGGGGGTGGTGGACGATCCTTCCCCGGCGAAACTGGTGTATGACCCGGGCAATCCGATGGCTGACCAGAAAGGTTACGTCAAGATGCCCAATGTGGATGTGGTGGCAGAGACGGTGAACACCATGTCGGCCTCACGCAGTTACCAGGCCAACGTTGAGGTCCTGAACACCGTGAAATCAATGATGATGAAAACGCTGACTATGGGTCAGTAACGGAGAAACACGATGGGTATCGCGGTAGGCGTTAACGAAAACCTGGACCCCACGGTCCTCAGCTCCTCCAGCAGTAGCAGCACCGGTAACAGCGCAGAAGACTTACAAAACCAGTTTCTGACCATGCTGGTGACGCAGTTGCAGAACCAGGATCCGACTAACCCGATGGATAACAGCCAGCTCACCACGCAGTTGGCACAGATCAACACCCTGAGCGGCATTGAAAAACTCAATACCACGCTGGGATCGATCTCCGGGCAGATCAGCACCAGCCAGAATCTGCAAAGTACCACGCTGATTGGTCATGGCGTGATGGTGGATGGCAGCCAGATTCTGGTAGGCAGTGGCACCACCACGCCATTTGGTGTGGAGCTGACCACCGCGTCAACCGCCACCACCGCCACCATCAAAGATTCAACCGGTGCAACCGTGCGCACCATTGATCTCGGCGCATTGTCGTCAGGCGTTCATACCTTCTCGTGGGATGGCACCCTGACCGACGGCTCAACTGCCCCGGATGGCAAATATACCGTTTCGATTGCCGCCAGCAATGGCAGCACCCAACTGGTGGCTCAGCCGTTGAATTACGCCTACGTCAGTGGCGTCAGTACAACGGATGACACCTCGACACTGGACCTCGGCACCATGGGCACCGCGACCCTTGATGAAGTACGTCAGATTCTCTAATTAACCTGTAACCCGGAGAAATTAACATGTCTTTTTCCCAAGCGGTGAGCGGCCTGGGCGCTGCTTCAAGCAACCTCGACGTCATTGGTAACAACATCGCCAACTCCGCGACAGCGGGTTTTAAATCCAGCACCATCGCCTTCGCTGACCTGTTCGCCGGTTCAGACGTTGGTCTGGGGACTAAAGTTGCAGCGGTGATCCAGAACTTTAACGATGGCACCACCACCACCACCAGCCGTGGTCTGGACGTGGCGCTGAGCGGCAACGGTTTCTTCCGTATGACTGACAGCAGCGGCGCGGTGTACTACTCGCGTAACGGTCAGTTCACGCTGGACGAAAACCGTAACCTGGTCAACACGCAGGGCCTGTACGTAACCGGCTATCCGGCCAGCGGCTCCCCGGCGACCATTCAGACCGGCGCTAACCCGGTGGCGCTGAGCATTCCGACCACCCAGATGTCAGCAAAAGCGACCTCCACGGCAACGCAGGTGGCGAACCTTAACTCCACCAGTGATATCCCGACGGTCACCACCTTTGATGCATCGGACGTTGACAGCTACAACGCCAAAAGCACCATGACGGTGTACGACTCTCAGGGTAACGATCACACCCTCGACATGTACTACGTCAAAACCGGTGATAACGCCTGGACCGTCCATGCTATCGACTCCACCACCGGGACTTCTGCGGGTGATTTCGACCTGACATTTGACAGCAGCGGTAACCTGACCAGCGTGGGCGGCGTGACCGGTGCCACCACCGTAGCCCTGAGTATTGACGGGACCAACGGTGCAGCCGCAGGTCAGTCCATTACCCTGAGCATGCAGGGCAGTCTGCAACAGAACACCGGCACCACCACCTTCGGTAACCCGACTCAGGATGGTTATGCACCGGGCGATCTGACCACCTACACCATCAACGATGACGGCACCATCACCGGTACCTACTCCAACCAGCAAACGCAGCTGTTGGGTCAGATCGTGCTGGCGAGCTTCTCTAACCCGGAAGGGTTGCAGTCTGAAGGTGACAACGTGTGGAGCGCCACCAGTTCTTCTGGTCAGGCGGCGATCGGTACCGCAGGCACCGGCACCTTCGGTTCACTGACCGCAGGCGCGCTGGAAGCCTCCAACGTGGATTTGAGTCAGGAACTGGTCAACATGATCGTCGCGCAGCGCAACTATCAGGCGAACGCGCAGACTATCAAAACCCAGGACCAGATCCTCAACACCCTGGTCAACTTACGCTAATTCACTAACGGGATTGCATTATGGATCACGCGATATATACCGCGATGGGAGCCGCCAGCCAGACGCTGGAGCAGCAGTCCGTCACGGCCAGCAACCTCGCCAACGCCTCCACGCCGGGTTTCCGTGCTCAGCTGGAAGCGTACCGCGCGGTGCCGGTCAATGGCTGGTCGCTGCCGACGCGTACCCTGGTGACGGCCTCTACGCCGGGTGCCGATATGAGTGCAGGGGCGATGGACAACACCGGTCGCGCACTCGACGTGGCGGTGGGGCAGGACGGCTGGCTGGCGGTACGTACCGCCGACGGCAGCGAGGCTTACACCCGCAACGGTAACATTCAAATCAGCTCCACCGGCATCCTGACAATCCAGGGCAATCCCGTGATGGGCGATGGCGGGCCGATTGCCGTGCCGCAAGGCGCTGAACTGACTATTGCAACGGATGGCTCCATCACCTCTCGTAACCCGGGTGATGCACCCAATGCCACGGTGCAGATTGGTCGTCTGAAGCTGGTCACGGCGACCGGCCAGGAACTGCAACGCAGTGACGACGGGATGTTCCGTCCTACCGCACAAACCCAGGCTACACGCGGTGCGACGCTGGCGCAGGACGCCAACGTGCAGGTGTCGCCGGGGGTGCTGGAGGGCAGTAACGTTAAGCCCGTAGAAACCATGGTCGATATGATCGCCAACGCCCGACGTTTTGAGATGCAGATGAAAGTGATCTCGAACGTCGATGAAAACGAACAAAAAGCCAATCAGTTGCTCAACATGAGCAGCTAAGGCTGAGGACAAAACAATGATTCGTTCCTTATGGATTGCGAAAACCGGCCTTGATGCCCAACAAACCAATATGGACGTCATCGCCAACAACCTGGCGAACGTCAGCACCAACGGTTTTAAGCGTTCGCGTGCGGTTTTTGAAGACCTGATGTACCAGACCGTGCGCCAGCCGGGCACGCAGTCATCCGAGCAAACCACCTTACCGTCTGGTATGCAGATTGGTACCGGTGTGCGTCCGGTGACCACTGAACGTCTGCATACTCAGGGCAACCTGTCGCAAACCAGTAACTCAAAAGACCTGGCGATTAACGGTCAGGGTTACTTTGAAGTGCAGATGCCGGATGGCACGTCCGCCTATACCCGCGATGGTTCATTCCAGGTGGATCAGAATGGTCAGCTGGTGACCAACTCAGGTTATACCGTGCAGCCAGGTATCACCATTCCTGCCAACGCCACCAGCATCACCGTTTCGCGTGATGGCATCGTGAGTGTGACGCAGCAGGGCCAGACCAACCCGACCCAGGTGGGCCAGTTAACCCTCAGTACTTTTATGAACGACGCCGGTCTCGATAGCCTGGGTGAAAACCTCTATCAGGAAACCCAGGCATCGGGTGCGGCGACCCAGAGCACGCCTGGCCAGAACGGTGCCGGTTTGTTGTATCAGGGTTATGTGGAAACCTCGAACGTCAACGTGGCGGAAGAACTGGTTTCCATGATCCAGACGCAGCGCGCTTATGAGATCAACAGTAAAGCGGTCAGCACGTCCGATCAGATGTTAGCGAAGTTAACCCAGTTATAAATCTGGTGTCGTTGGGCCAGCCTGGCTGGCCTGATTAAGAACATGAAAAAGGTCAGAACTCCGTGGCGAAGCAAGTGATTCTCAAGCCTGGTCATTGGTTAGTAGCGTTATCACTACTGACATTAAACGGTTGTGCGCTGGTTCCACGCACGCCACTGGTACAAGGCTCGACAACGGCTGAGCCAACGCCTTCTGCGCCACCGGTGGTGAATGGTTCCATTTTTCAGGGCGTTGCGCCGCTGAACTACGGCTATCAGCCGCTGTTTGAGGATCGTCGACCACGCAATATCGGCGACACCCTGACCATTACCTTGCAGGAAAACGTCAGCGCCAGCAAAAGTTCGTCTGCCAATGCCAGTCGTGATGGCAGTGGAAGTTTTGGGCTGACTACCGTACCTACCGCGTTGAATGGTCTGGTCGGCGCGAGTGGGGAGAAGGTCGGTCTTGATGGCGAAGGCAAAAACGACTTCACCGGCAAAGGCGGTGCGACGGCAAATAATACCTTTACCGGCACCATCACCGTCACCGTGAATCAGGTGCTGTCCAACGGCAACCTGCGCGTAGTGGGTGAAAAACAGATCGAGATTAATCAGGGAACCGAATTTATTCGTTTCTCCGGTGTGGTTAACCCCCGCACCATCAGCGCCAGTAACGCGGTGCTGTCAACCGCAGTGGCCGACGCACGTATTGAGTATGTCGGCAATGGTTATATCAATGAGGCGCAGACGATGGGTTGGTTCCAGCGTTTCTTCCTGAACGTTTCGCCGATGTAAGAGGTTACGATGAAAATGAACACTCTGCTGCGTTTGAGCCTGAGCTTCCTGCTCGGATTCAGCCTTATCGCTCATGCTGACCGCATCCGCGATCTGACCACGGTACAGGGCGTGCGCGATAACCAGTTGATCGGTTATGGCCTGGTGGTGGGGCTGGACGGCACCGGTGACCAGACCACGCAAACGCCGTTTACCACACAAACCGTCAGCAACATGCTGTCGCAGCTGGGGATCACCGTACCGACCGGCACCAACATGCAGCTGAAAAACGTGGCGGCGGTGATGGTCACCGCCTCACTGCCGGCCTTTGCGCGTCAGGGACAAACCATTGATGTGGTGGTGTCGTCACTGGGTAACGCCAAAAGCCTGCGTGGCGGTACGCTGCTGATGACGCCGATGAAAGGCGTGGATAACCAGGTCTATGCGCTGGCGCAGGGTAACATCCTGGTCGGTGGTGCCGGTGCCGCTGCGGGTGGCAGCAGCGTCCAGGTAAACCAGTTGAACGGTGGTCGCATTACCGGTGGGGCCACGGTGGAACGTGAGCTGCAAAGCAACTTTGGTAGCCAGAGTACCATCAACCTGCAACTGAACAATGAAGATTTCACTATGGCGCAGCGTATTGCGGATGCCATCAATCGTGGTGGCTATGGTTATGCCCAGCCGCTGGATGCGCGTACCGTGCAAATTCGTGTGTCGCCGAATAACACTTCGCAGGTGCGCCTGCTGTCGGATATCCAGAATCTGGATGTTTCCGTACCGCTGGAAGACGCCAAAGTGATCATCAACTCACGTACCGGTTCGGTGGTAATGAACCGCGAAGTGACGCTGAGTACCTGTGCGGTCGCGCAGGGCAACCTGTCGGTCACCGTCAATCAGCAGCAGAACGTCAATCAGCCGAATACGCCGTTCGCAGGTGGTCAAACCGTGACGACCAATCAGACGCAGATCGATATGCGCCAGAGTGGTGGGGCGCTGCAACACGTCAACGCCAGCGCCAACCTCAATAATGTGGTGCGTGCGCTGAATGCGCTGGGTGCAACACCGATTGACCTGATGTCAATTCTGCAATCAATGCAGAGTGCGGGCTGTCTGCGCGCCAAACTGGAAATTATCTGATGAGTGATACGCAATCGCTGATGAATGCGGCTTATGACAGCCGCTCGCTCAATGACCTGAAACGCGAAGCCAGTCAGGACCCGAAAGGTAAAGCCTTACAGGTGGCGAAGCAGGTTGAAGGCATGTTCGTGCAGATGATGCTGAAAAGTATGCGTGAGGCGTTGCCAAAAGATGGCCTGTTGAGCAACGACCAGACGCGGCTTTTTACCTCAATGTACGACCAGCAGATTGCGCAGGAGATGGGCAAACGCGGACTTGGCCTGGCAGAAACCATCGTCAAACAGATGCAACCCGCACAGGAACCGGATGAGCGTGCGGGTACCGTACCGATGAAGCTGGATAACAGCTTCATTTACAGCAGCATGGCGCCGATGCAGCTGGAACAAATGGTACGCAAAGCAATGCCGCGACTGCCGGTATCACCCGGCAGTTTATCCGGCGACAGCAGCGACTTTATTGCTCAACTGGCGCAGCCTGCCAAAGTGGCGAGTGACGAGAGCGGTATTCCACACCATCTGATTCTGGCGCAGGCGGCGCTGGAGTCCGGCTGGGGTCAGCGTCAGATTCTGACGCGTGACGGTAAACCGAGCTACAACGTGTTCGGTATCAAGGCCAGCGGTGACTGGAAAGGTGAAACCACCGATATCATGACCACCGAATATGAACACGGCGAAGCGAAAAAAGTACGCGCAACCTTCCGTGTTTACGGCTCCTATCTGGAGGCGCTGACGGACTACGTCAAACTGCTGTCGAACAACCCACGTTATGCCGCCGTCGCCAACGCGCAGACGGCGGAGCAGGGGGCACAAGCGTTGCAGGCTGCCGGTTATGCGACTGACCCGAGATATGCTCAGAAATTGGTGGGAATGATCCAGCAATTCAAAAACATGGGCGAAAAAGTTGTGAAAGCGTACAGCCACGATTTGACCGATTTGTTCTGATTTTTTGCCTCAAGTTTCACTTAAGCACGCCGATAACCTTCATACAACCCGGGCGTTTCATCGCCCCGGTAACCGCACTGATGACAGCCAGCCCGGTGAACGGGAAATTAAGGAACCGAGATGTCCAGTATAATCAACTCAGCGATGAGCGGGCTGAGCGCCGCACAGGCCGCATTAAGTACCACCAGTAACAACATCAGTAACTATACCGTGGCGGGTTATACACGCCAGACGACGATCCTGGGGCAGGCGAACAGCACCCTGTCTGGTGGCAGCTATTACGGTAACGGTGTGAATGTGACGACTGTGCAGCGTGAATATGATGAATTCATCACTGCGCAGTTACGCAGTGCCAGTGCAACCTATAATGCGCAAAATACCCAATATTCTCAGATCTCAAATATTGACGATCTGTTATCGACCTCGACTACCAGCCTGTCAACGTCGATTCAGGACTTCTTCACTAACGTACAAAACGTGGTCAGTAACGCCGACGATCCGTCAGCGCGTCAGTCAATGCTGAGTAATGCTCAGGGATTGGTCAACCAGTTCCAGACGACAGCACAATATCTGACCAATATGCAGACCAGCGTCAACACCGATATCACCTCCAGCGTTGACCAGATCAATACCTACACCAGCCAGATTGCCAACCTCAACACCCAGATTGCCAAACTGACTACCGGTGATGGCACTGCGCCGAATGACCTGCTGGATCAGCGCGACCAACTGGTGAGCAGCCTGAATGATATCGTCGGTGTCACGGTGTCGCAGCAGGATGGCAGCTATATCGTTTCAATGGGCAGCACCACGCTGGTCAATGGCAGCAAAACCACTTCGCTGGTGGCGATGCCTTCCAGCAGCGACCCTTCACGTATCACCGTCGGTTATGTTGATAAGCAGGCGGGTAACGTAGAAATTGCTGAGAAAACCCTGACAACCGGTTCATTGGGTGGTCTGCTGGCGTTCCGTACCCAGGATCTGGATACCGCTCAGAACCAGCTCGGCCAGCTTGCCGCTGCCTTTGCTACCAGCTTCAATACCATCCATAAAGAAGGGTATGACAGCAACGGTGATCAGGGCACTGATTTCTTTAACATCGGCAGCCCGGAAGTCCTGAGCAACACCAAGAATACCTCCAGTGCCTCACTGTCAGCGGAATGGACCGACACCAGCGCGCTGAAAGCCTCGAACTACACCGTCAGCTACGACGGCACCAACTGGTCGGTGACTCGTCAGTCGGACAACGTTAGCGTGACGGCGACGCAGGGAACCGATGCCGATGGTAACACCACGCTGAGCTTTGATGGTCTTCAGTTAACCGTGAGTGGTACGCCGGCGGCGAAAGACAGCTTCCTGGTAAAACCGGTGCAGAACGTGATTGGTGATATGTCAGTGGCGATCACCGATGAGTCACAGATTGCGGCGGCAGGTGCGGTAGATGGTGCCAGCGATAATACCAATGCGCAAAAACTGCTGGATTTGCAGGACAGCAAACTGGTGAACGGTAACGCCACCCTGGCCGAGGCGTATGCCAGCATCGTCAGTACGGTGGGTAACAAAACCAGCACGCTGGAAACCACCAGTACCACTCAGGAAAGTGTGGTGAGTCAGTTAAGTGATCGCCAGCAGTCAATTTCGGGCGTCAACCTCGATGAAGAGTACGCCAACCTGACTAAATATCAGCAATATTACACGGCTAACGCGCAGGTGCTGCAAACCGCCAGCACCATTTTCAACGCGTTGATCGATAGCCTCGGCTAAGCAGAGAGGATAAAAAACCATGCGTCTTAGTACCAATATGATTTTTAACCAGCAGGTGCGCGGTATCACGGATTCGCAAGCTTCCTGGCTCAAAGTCGGTGAACAGCTTTCCAGCGGTCGCCGCGTGACTAACCCCTCTGATGACCCGATTGCGGCTTCGCGCGCTGTGGTGTTGTCGCAGACTCAGGCCAAAAGCGCTCAGTACGCCACCGCGCGTAGCTTTGCCAACCAGAGTCTGTCAATGGAAGAAAATACGCTCTCCAGCGTCACCAGCAGCATTCAGGATGCGCAGACCCTGATTGTTCAGGGTTCAACCGGTACGTTGAGTGATGATGACCGTGCCTCGATCGCCACGTCACTGGAAGGTATCCGCTCGCAATTGCTGGGTCTGGCTAACAGTAAAGACGGTAACGGTAACTATATTTTCGCCGGCTATCAAACCGATACCGAGCCATTCACTGATGATGGCACTGGCGTGACCTATGTCGGCGGTAGCGATCCGATTACGCAAAAAGTGGATGACAGCCGCACCATGTCGGTTGGCGATACCGGTACTTCGGTGTTTATGTCGATTACCAGCAACGCCAAAGCAGAACCGGACGGTAGCGCCAGTGAAACTAACCTGTTCAATATGCTCGACAGTGCGATTGCCGCGTTGAAAGTGCCACAGGACAACGCTGACGATGCCACCAAACAAACGTTCCAGGATGCGATGGATAAGACCAACCGTGGTTTGAGCAACTCACTGAACAACGTGCTAAGCGTGCGTTCTGCGGTGGGCTCAAAGATGTCTGAGCTGGACACGCTGGATGCGCAGGGTGATGACCGCGATACCATTATGGCGTCACAAATGAGTGACCTGGTGGATGTGGATTACACCTCGGCTATCTCCAGCTACACCATGCAGCAGACGGCGTTGCAAGCCTCCTACACGGTCTTTACCCAGATGTCGAAGATGTCACTGTTCCAATTGAATTCGTAACTGACCTGAAGATTTGAGCGTACTTAAACCGGGTGCGCTTGCTTTTTCCCACTGCCTTCACAGGCCGTGGGATTTTTTTTGTCCGCAGCGGCGCGATTTAGCGCGCAATTTCGTGCGCGATGCGTGAAAAATCCGCGCGATAAATCGCGCCGCTACGGATAGATACAAATAAAAAACCCCGGACTGGCCGGGGTTTGCTGTATGACGTAGCGCTAACTTAGACGCTTTCTGGCTTGGTTGCCGGTGCAGTCGCCTGCTGTGTGGCGCTATGACCGCCAGCCGATCCACGGCCGGCAAAGGCAAACGGTGGACGTACCCAATCGCTATGGCGAGCCGGTTCAGGTTCCCATGCCGGTGCCGGTGCTTTGGTCATCGGTGCCGAAGCATAATGCTTCCAGCGGGTTTCTGCGTTGTTGGTCACGGTAGCGTGAGCGGCGACTGGCGCATCTGGTTCCGCAACTGGCGCTGGCTGCGCTTCTGCGACAACCGGCGTGGACAGTACCTCTTCCACTGGCGCAGTCACTTCCGGTGCCACCTGAGCAGGTGCTTCGATGGCAGCGGTTACGGCTTCGTTGACCTCAGCAGCAACATCAACCACCGGTTCGGCCTGCGCGGCGGTTACTGCGGCAACCGCTTCATCCGCCGCTGAAATCACGGTCGGTTCTTCATTGACCGGTGATTCAATCGGACGGGTGTCATCGGTGTTCACTACCGGAACGTCGGTGTGTGCCTGCGGTTCCACTACTTCGACGACTGGCTCAGCAACCACTTCTTGCGCTGGCTCAACGCTGGCAGGCAGAGCAACGGCAGCGGCCGTCTCTTCGCGGCTGTAATCCGGCGTCTCGTTCAGTGCATCCTGTGTGACCAGTCCTTCATTGGTTTGTGCAACCGGATAACGTACCCAAACTTTGCCAGAGGCCATTTCCGGTGAAGCCGAAGCCGCAGCCAGAGGCATTGCAGATTGGGTCGGATAGCGCTCATCACGGTAACGGCGACGACGCTGACCGCTGACACGCAGGTGGCGCGGTGAACGACGTGAACGGCGCGGCATATTGGCGCTGTCACGGTTATCAACGTCATCCTGATCATCATTGACCGCTTCCGGTTCTTCATTAGCGACTGCACGCGGGGCAGTTTCAACCGGAGCGATAACGTTCTCGGTTGTCGCTTCGCTTTCATCACCAAAACGCACTTTCTGGCTCAGCTGGCGTTGTTTACGACGCGGCATGACCTGAACACGTTCTTCTTCCTGCGCTGCTTCATCAACGATTTCAGCCTGCACCACCGGCTCAGCGGCTTTCTGTTCCTGCTGCTGGGCGCGTTTCTCTTCCTGACGACGACGCTGGCGCTCCGCACGTTGTTCGCGACGCTGTTGTTGCTGCTCTTCGCGTTGCTGGCGTGCTTCTTCGCTTTGTGCCGGGCTGCGTTCTTCACGCGGCTCGTTCTGGCGTTTATTGCGGCGGTTTTCGGTGGTTTCACGCGCTTCGCGTGGCTCACGCGGCTCGCGTGCTTCACGTACCGGCGCGTTTTCAGCGTTACGCGGAGTGCGTTCACGACGATTATTGCGGCGGTTGTTGCGACGATCGCCACGCTGTTGACCGTTTTCATCAGCGTTTGCTTTGCTTTCCTGTTTCTCGCTGGCTTCCGGCGTAGTCGCCGGTGCATCACCAACAAACAGTTTTTTCAATCCACCCAGCAGACGTGCCATAAAGCCGGTTGACGCAGCCGGTGCTGCGACGGTGTCGGTTGTCCTGGCCTTCTTCGGCTCAGCTTTCACCGCAGGCTTGCTCTCTTCTGCCACTTCAACTGGTGCAGGCGGTGCATCCGGCATCACAAAGGCGGCGAGGGCAGGTTGCTCAGGACGACGACGTTCTGACTGCTCTTCTTCGGAAGGCAGTGCCATTTCCGCTTCATGCAGTTTCGGCAGGTGGTAGCTCAGCGTTTGCGTTTCTTCGCCTTTGCGCACGCGCAACACGGAGTAATGCGGCGTTTCCATCTGATCGTTCGGTACGATGATGGCGCGCACGCCACCCTGACGCTTCTCAATGGCGCTGACCGCATCACGTTTCTCGTTCAGCAGGTAGGAAGCGACCGGAACCGGCACAATGGCGTGGACTTCTTTGGTGTTGTCCTTCAGCGCTTCTTCTTCAATCAGACGCAGAATAGACAGCGACAGCGATTCGTTATCACGGATGGTGCCGGTGCCGCTACAGCGTGGGCAGACGTGATGACTGGACTCGCCCAGCGATGGGCTGAGACGCTGACGTGACATCTCCAGCAGACCAAAGCGTGAAATATGGCTGATTTGAATACGTGCACGATCCTGACGTACCGCTTCACGCAGACGGTTTTCCACGGCACGCTGGTGGCGTACCGGCGTCATATCGATGAAGTCGATAACAATCAGACCACCGAGGTCACGCAGACGCAGCTGACGCGCGATTTCGTCTGCCGCTTCGAGGTTGGTATTGAACGCCGTCTCTTCGATATCACCACCGCGCGTCGCGCGTGCTGAGTTGATATCAATCGCAGTCAGTGCTTCGGTGCTGTCAATGACGATAGAGCCGCCAGATGGCAGACGCACTTCACGCTGGAAAGCAGATTCAATCTGCGATTCGATTTGGTAGTGGCTGAACAGCGGGATTTCACCGGTGTACAACTTGATTTTGCTGCTGAAGTCCGGACGACCGAGCGCAGCGATATGCTGACGCGCCAGTTCGAGGACTTTCGGGTTATCGATGAGGATTTCACCGATATCCTGACGCAGATAGTCGCGGAAGGCGCGCACGATCACATTACTTTCCTGATGGATCAGGAAAGGTGCCGGGCGGCTTTCTGCGGCTTTTTTGATCGCTTCCCAGTGTTTCAGACGGAAGCTAAGGTCCCACTGTAACGACTCGGCGGATTTGCCAACGCCAGCGGTGCGCACAATCAGGCCCATGCCTTCCGGCAGTTCCAGCGCTGACAGGGCTTCTTTCAGTTCGGTACGATCATCGCCTTCAATACGGCGCGAAATGCCACCCGCACGCGGGTTGTTCGGCATCAGCACCAGATAGCTACCGGCCAGTGAAATAAAGGTGGTCAGTGCTGCTCCTTTATTACCACGCTCCTCTTTATCAATTTGAACGATGACTTCCTGACCTTCACGCAGAACATCTTTAATATTGGGACGTCCGTGCGCGTTGTAACTGGCGGGGAAATATTCGCGGGAAATTTCTTTCAGAGGGAGAAAACCGTGACGCTCAGCACCGTAATCAACAAACGCAGCTTCCAGGCTGGGTTCAATACGGGTGATTTTACCTTTATAGATGTTGGCTTTTTTCTGTTCGTGTCCGGGGCTTTCGATATCCAGATCGTACAGACGTTGTCCATCAACCAGGGCAACGCGCAACTCCTCCTGCTGAGTTGCGTTAATTAACATTCTTTTCATCGTGACTTACTCGTTATTCTCTCATGAGTGACAAAGCTGCGGGCATCGTTACCCTGGACGAGAATCAACCGATGGCCCCGTGTCTTTAATGCACAGACGTCAACCTCACGGTTGTCGGCGGCTAAAGGGGCGCAAATCTTGTCGGTGGCCTGTTTTTCATAAGGAAATCCAGCGCCTGAAGGTGGAAGTGCTACAGAGTATTCAAAAATCCACACATCCCAGTCTGTCGTCCTGGCTGCAACCCGCAGCCCGCTAAGTGCCTGATTTAACATTACGTCTTACGCCATTGCTGCGTGTCCGTTTAATCCGGCAAAATGACTTATTTCGCTCTTTTTTCTGCCTGAATCTTTCCAGGACAGAAACCCCTGCATTATTCCATTGCTCACCAACATATAGCAAGGCGACTTTTGCCGAGCTGTGAAGTTTATTCATCCTTAACCTGTTCATTTGCAGGGGTTATCATCGCATTGTTGAAAAAGTCAGCATTTCGACTCTTTAGCGCCGCGACAACCAGAGAGTTAAGCACAGAAAAAGGGGTGGCGCTATCCGGGGACACTATTTAGAATCGCCGCCATGAAAACTGAGAATCCCGGCGTACAATTTGTCGCCATTACGGCTGAAAATGCCGGACAACGTATCGATAACTTTTTGCGCACCCAATTGAAGGGTGTGCCGAAAAGTATGATTTATCGCATCCTGCGTAAAGGGGAAGTGCGGGTAAATAAAAAACGCATCAAACCTGAATATAAGCTGGAAGAGGGCGATGAGATCCGTATTCCACCCGTACGGGTTGCGGAACGTGAAGAGCAGACTGTCTCGCCGAAGCTGGAGAAAGTGGCTTCACTGGCTGACGCCATCCTGTATGAGGATGATTATCTGCTGGTCCTGAACAAGCCTTCCGGCACCGCCGTACATGGCGGCAGCGGTTTAAGTTTTGGCGTAATTGAAGGCTTGCGTGCGCTGCGCCCGGAAGCGCGTTTTCTCGAATTGGTGCATCGTCTCGATCGCGACACCTCGGGTATCTTGCTGGTTGCGAAGAAACGCTCGGCACTGCGTTCCCTGCACGAACAGCTTCGCGACAAAGGCATGCAAAAAGATTACCTGGCGCTGGTGCGTGGCGACTGGCCATCCCACCTGAAAGTGGTACAGGCACCGTTGCTGAAGAATATCCTGCAAAGCGGTGAGCGCGTGGTGCGCGTCAGCGCGGAAGGTAAACCTTCGGAGACACGGTTTAAAGTGGAAGAGCGTTTTGGCTTTGCCACCCTGGTAAAAGCCAGTCCGGTCACTGGCCGCACCCACCAGATTCGTGTGCATACCTTACATGCGGGCCATCCCATCGCGTTTGACGATCGTTATGGCGATCGGGAATTTGAACGCCAGCTGGCACCGACCGGACTTTCCCGTCTGTTCCTGCATGCGGCGGCGTTGACGTTTACCCATCCCAATACCGGTGAGACGTTACGGATGGAAGCGCCGCTGGACGGCGCTTTGAAGCATTGCCTGTCGCAGTTACGCCAGAAAAAGGCGTAACGTCACGGGCATCAACACAAGGGGTTGATGCCCGCTTCTCGTAACATCCCATTCAACGCAATCAGCGGCAATCCAATCAAAGTATTGGGATCGCGTCCTTCCAGCCGTTCAAACAGACAAATACCAAGGCCTTCGCTTTTGAAGCTGCCTGCACATTGCAGTGGCTGTTCTTTGGCAACGTATCCGGCAATTTCGGCTGCACTCAGCGTGCGAAAATGGACGGTGAAAGGTTCACAGCAGAGAAATTGCTGCCCGCTTTGCGGTTGGATGAGCGCCAGGCCGGTATAGAAGGTGATGGCTTTACCACTGGCGGCAGAGAGTTGCCTGCGCGCGTTTTCTTCCGTGTGCGGCTTACCGGTGATCTGTCCGTCCAGCACGCAGACTTGATCGGAACCGATGATCCAGCGATCCGGATAGTCGGCCGCCAACGCCCTGGCTTTCGCCAGCGCGAGGCGTTGTACCAACGCATCTGCCGCTTCGCCGGGCTGCGGCGTCTCATCGGTGTGCGGTGCCGCGCAGAGAAAAGGCAGGCCAAGCTTACTTAATAAAGCCTGGCGGAAGGGTGAGGTTGAAGCTAAAACCAGCGATGTCGTCATTTTTTTGCAGAATAGATAGCGTAAAGGAGACAGTCATTTTAAACTGTGCGCCGCACTGGATGCGACTAACGGGTGAAAGATGCTGTAAAACGGCCTTTTTCTTTGACTCTATGACGTTACAAAGTTAATATTCGCGCCCTATGCAAAAGGTAAAATTACCCCTGACGCTCGATCCGGTACGCGCTGCGCAAAAACGCCTTGATTATCATGGTGTTTATTCGCCTGAATTGGTGGCGCGCGTGGCCGACTCGGTCGTGAGTGTGGACAGTGATGTGGAATGTGCCATGTCGTTTGCGGTTGACAACCAGCGCCTCGCGGTTCTGCAAGGAACAGCGGATGTGCAGGTTACGTTGTTATGTCAGCGCTGCAACCAGCCGTTTCCGCATCAGGTTCACGTAAGCTATTGCTTCAGTCCTGTCTCTACTGAAGAGCAGGCCGAAGCACTGCCGGAAGCCTACGAACCGATCGATGTCGATGATTTTGGCGAAATCGATCTGTTGGCGGTGATTGAAGATGAAATCATCCTCGCACTGCCGGTGGTTCCGGTGCATGATTCTGAACACTGTGAAGTGTCCGACGCGGACATGGTTTTTGGTAAGTTGCCTGAAGAGGCAGAAAAACCAAATCCATTTGCCGTATTAGCCAGTTTAAAGCGTAAGTAATAGGAGTAAGGTCCATGGCCGTACAACAGAATAAACCCACCCGTTCTAAGCGTGGTATGCGTCGTTCTCATGATGCTCTGACCACCACCACTCTGTCTGTAGATAAAGTTTCTGGCGAAACTCATCTGCGTCACCACATCACTGCGGATGGTTACTACCGCGGTCGCAAGGTTATCGCTAAGTAATTCTTGCGGTTACGCAAGGCGATACTTTGACACGTTTGACCCTGGCGATAGATGCCATGGGCGGGGATTTCGGTCCCTGCGTGACAGTGCCTGCAGCCTTGCAGGCACTGGCCTCTCATTCGCACCTGGTTCTCCTTCTGGTCGGTAATCCCGACACAATCATGCCATTACTTGCCAAAGCGGATTCCTCTGTAGCGGGGCGTGTGCAGGTGATCCCTGCCGAATCGGTTATTGCAAGTGATGCCAGACCCTCACAGGCGATTCGTAACAGTCGCGGCAGTTCCATGCGTATCGCATTGGAGCTGGTGAAAGAGGGTAAGGCACAAGCCTGTGTCAGCGCGGGGAACACCGGCGCGCTGATGGGGTTAGCCAAATTGTTGCTCAAGCCGCTGGATGGCATTGAGCGCCCGGCGCTGATGACCGTTCTGCCACATCAGCAGCACGGCAAAACGGTGGTGTTGGATTTGGGCGCCAACGTAGAGTCCGACAGTGAAATGTTGGTGCAATTTGCGGTGATGGGTGCGGTGGTAGCCGAAGAAGTGCTTGCCATTAACCAGCCGCGCGTTGCGTTGCTCAATATCGGCCAGGAAGAGACCAAAGGTCTGGAAGCCATCCGCACAGCAGCGGCGGTGCTGCGGGAATCCCCGCAGATCAACTATATTGGTTACCTTGAGGGGAATGATCTCCTCACCGGCAAAACGGATGTGCTGGTTTGCGATGGCTTTGTTGGCAACGTCACGCTGAAAACGATGGAAGGTGTGGTAAGAATGTTTCTTTCGCTGCTTAAATCGTCAGGGGAAGGAAAAAAACGGGCCTGGTGGCTGAAGTGGCTGGGGCGCTGGATCCAAAAGCGTCTGGCGAAGCGTTTCGGTCACCTCAACCCCGACCAGTATAATGGCGCTTGTCTGTTAGGATTGCGCGGAACGGTGATCAAGAGCCACGGCGCGGCGAATCAACGTGCGTTTGCCGTAGCGATAGAACAGGCAGAGCAGGCGGTGCGGCGGCAAGTCCCGGAACGGATTGCTGCGCGCCTGGATACTGTATTAGCCAGGAGTGACAAAGCGTAGATGTTTACCAAAATTCTCGGTACGGGCAGTTATTTGCCCAGCCAGGTACGTACCAACGCGGATCTGGAAAAAATGGTGGAAACTTCGGACGAGTGGATTGTCACCCGTACCGGCATCCGTGAACGCCGCATTGCTGCGCCGGATGAAACTGTCGCCACCATGGGCTTTTCGGCAGCACAGCGCGCGCTGGAAATGGCGGGCGTTGCGGCGAGTGACGTGGGTCTGATTATTGTGGCGACCACCTCTTCCAGCCACGCATTCCCAAGCTCAGCCTGCATGATCCAGCAAATGCTGGAGATCAACGACTGTGCGGCGTTTGACCTTGCAGCCGCGTGCGCAGGTTTTACCTATGCCCTGAGCGTAGCCGATCAGTACATCAAAAATGGCGCAGTGAAACATGCGCTGGTGATCGGTGCGGATGCACTGGCACGTACGCTCGATCCCGCCGATCGTGGCACCATTATTCTGTTCGGTGATGGCGCGGGTGCGGTGGTTCTGGGCCAGAGCAGCGAACCGGGCATTCTTTCTACCCATCTGCATGCGGATGGTCGTTACGGTAAACTGCTGACGCTGCCATATCAGGACCGCGAGCAGCAGGATCAACCTGCTTACCTGACGATGGCAGGCAACGAAGTCTTCAAAGTGGCGGTTACTGAACTGGCGCACATTGTGGATGAAACCTTGCAGGCCAACAATCTCGATCGCGAAATGCTCGACTGGCTGGTGCCGCATCAGGCTAACCTGCGCATTATCAGCGCCACGGCGAAAAAACTCGGTATGGGCATGGACAAAGTGGTGGTGACGCTGGATCGTCACGGTAACACCTCTGCGGCTTCCGTACCCAGTGCGCTGGATGAAGCGGTACGTGATGGTCGCATCAAACCGGGACAACTGATTCTGCTGGAGGCCTTTGGTGGTGGTTTCACCTGGGGTTCCGCGCTGGTTCGCTTTTGATTACAGGAACGAATGATGACGCAATTTGCTTTTGTGTTCCCCGGACAGGGATCACAGACTGTGGGCATGCTGGCTGACCTGGCCACTGAATACCCGCAGGTAGAGGCTACTTTCCGTGAAGCTTCAGACGCACTGGGTTATGACTTATGGCAGTTGGTTCAGCAGGGGCCTGCTGAGGAACTGAACAAAACCTGGCAGACACAGCCCGCGTTGCTGGCGGCTTCAGTTGCGATTTATCGCGTCTGGCAGAGCAAAAATGCGCCTCAGCCTGCCATCATGGCCGGCCACAGTCTGGGTGAATACTCGGCGCTGGTTTGTGCGGGCGTACTGAATTTTGCCGATGCCATTAAACTGGTTGAGCTGCGTGGCAAACTGATGCAGGAAGCGGTGCCGGAAGGCACTGGCGCGATGCAGGCGATTATCGGTCTTGATGATGCCGCCATTCGTAAAGCCTGTGAAGAGAGTGCGCAAGGCCAGGTGGTGTCGCCGGTTAACTTTAACTCGCCGGGCCAGGTGGTGATTGCGGGTAACAAAGAAGCCGTTGAGCGTGCAGGCGCAGCCTGTAAAGCCGCAGGGGCGAAACGTGCGCTGCCGTTACCGGTCAGCGTGCCATCTCACTGCGCGCTGATGAAGCCAGCGGCAGAGAAACTGGCGGTGGCACTGGAAGCGATCAACTTCAATACCCCGTCAGTCCCGGTGGTTAACAACGTTGATGTTCAGTGTGAAACCTCAGCCGAGGCGATTCGTAGCGCGCTGGTGCGTCAATTGTACAGTCCGGTACGCTGGACAGAAGCGGTTGAGTTTATGGCCGCGCAAGGCGTGACTCAGTTGCTGGAGATTGGTCCGGGTAAAGTGCTGACCGGTCTCACTAAACGTATTGTTGATACCCTGACCGCAGCCGCAGTGAACGATCCTGCTTCATTGACTGCTGCGCTTAGCCAGGAATAAGAGGAAAATCATGGGCTTTGAAGGTAAAGTTGCGCTGGTTACCGGCGCGAGCCGCGGTATCGGTCGCGCCATTGCGGAAACGCTGGCGGCACGCGGTGCCAAAGTGGTGGGAACTGCCACCAGCGAGAGCGGCGCGGAGGCAATCAGTGCTTACCTCGGCGACAGCGGTAAAGGTCTGCTGTTGAACGTGACCGATCCTGCTTCCATTGAGAGTGTGCTCGAGAAAGTACGCGCAGAATTTGGCGAAGTGGACATTTTAGTCAATAATGCAGGCATTACGCGTGATAATTTACTGATGCGCATGAAAGACGATGAATGGGCGGATATCCTCGATACCAACCTGACATCAGTTTTCCGTCTCTCGAAGGCGGTTATGCGTGCCATGATGAAGAAACGTGTGGGCCGTATCATTACCATCGGTTCTGTAGTTGGAACCATGGGTAACGCGGGCCAGGCAAACTATGCAGCAGCAAAAGCAGGTTTGATTGGCTTTAGCAAATCACTGGCGCGAGAAGTCGCGTCCCGTGGCATTACCGTAAACGTCGTGGCTCCGGGCTTTATTGAAACGGACATGACGCGTGCACTGAACGAAGATCAGCGCTCGGGCATTCTGGCGGAAGTTCCAGCAGGTCGCTTAGGTGATCCGCAGGAAATCGCCAATGCTGTTGCATTCTTAGCCTCTGACGAAGCCGCCTATATCACAGGTGAGACGCTACACGTCAATGGCGGTATGTACATGGTCTGATAATCACGAAATAATTTGCATTATTCGCGGTAAAAACCGCAGAATAGCGTAAAATCGTGGTTCGACCAGCCGGGATTTTGTTGCATCTTTTTCAACATTTTATACACTACGAAAACCATCGCGAAAGCGAGTTTTGATAGGAAATTTAATAGCATGAGCGACATTCAGGATAGAGTTAAGAAGATCATCATCGAGCAGTTGGGCGCGAAACCGGAAGATGTGACTAATGAAAAGTCTTTCGTTGACGACCTGGGTGCTGATTCTCTTGACACCGTTGAACTGGTTATGGCTCTGGAAGAAGAGTTCGATACCGAGATTCCAGACGAAGAAGCTGAGAAAATCACTACCGTTCAGGCAGCGATCGACTACATCACTAGCCACCAAGGCTAATGAATATCCTTCAGGCGGTCGCTCGACCGCCTGAGTTTTATAGTTTGTCCCACATAGCTTTTTTTTATCCCTCCCTGGAGGACGAACGTGTCTAAGCGTCGTGTAGTTGTGACCGGTCTTGGCATGTTGTCTCCTGTCGGCAATACCGTAGAGTCTACCTGGAGTGCTCTCCTTGCCGGTCAGAGCGGCATTACCCTGATCGACCATTTTGATACCAGTGCCTATGCAACACGTTTTGCAGGTTTGGTAAGAGATTTTGATTGTGATGAATTCATCTCGCGCAAAGATCAGCGCAAGATGGATGATTTCATCCAATATGGCATCGTTGCTGGCATACAGGCTATGCAGGACTCCGGTCTGGTCGTAACTGAAGAAAATGCTGGTCGTTTTGGTGCGGCGATTGGTTCCGGCATCGGCGGATTGGGTTTGATTGAAGAAAACCACTCCTCGCTGGTCAATGGCGGCCCACGCAAAATCAGCCCGTTCTTTGTGCCTTCTACCATTGTAAACATGGTCGCGGGTCATCTTACGATTATGTATGGCCTGAAAGGTCCGAGCATCTCTATCGCCACGGCCTGTACTTCGGGTGTACATAACATTGGTCATGCGGCACGCATCATTGCTTACAACGATGCCGATGTCATGCTGGCCGGTGGTGCAGAAAAAGCCAGTACCCCTCTGGGTGTCGGTGGCTTTGGTGCAGCGCGTGCGCTCTCCACCCGTAACGATAATCCGCAGGCGGCAAGCCGTCCGTGGGACAAAGATCGTGATGGTTTTGTGCTGGGTGACGGTGCAGGCATTGTGGTGCTGGAAGAGTACGAGCACGCGAAGAAACGCGGTGCGAAGATTTATGCTGAAATTGTTGGTTTCGGCATGAGCAGCGATGCTTACCACATGACCTCACCGCCGGAAAATGGCGCAGGCGCGGCGCTGGCTATGGTCAACGCTCTGCGTGATGCACAGTTGAATCCGGAACAGATCGGTTACGTCAACGCGCATGGCACCTCAACGCCAGCCGGTGATAAAGCGGAAGCGCAGGCGGTGAAATCGGTCTTTGGTGCGGCAGCCAGCTCTGTGATGGTCAGCTCAACCAAATCGATGACGGGCCACCTGTTGGGTGCTGCGGGCGCGGTAGAATCTATCTACTCAATCCTGGCATTGCGCGATCAGGCAATTCCACCGACCATCAACCTCGATAACCCTGATGAAGGCTGTGATCTGGACTTTGTGCCACACACGGCGCGTCAGGTGAGTGGTCTGGAATACACGCTGTGTAACTCCTTCGGTTTCGGTGGAACCAACGGTTCACTGATTTTCCGCAAAGTGTAAGTCACATCGTTCCAGACAGAGGCCCGCAATGCGGGCCTTTTTTATATTTTGTCACGCAGTTGCATAGAATCTTACGGCCTTCAATGCTATTCAAAGCAAGGTCAATTGATTGGGGTCGTTATGATGTGGATAAATGGCGCAGAACAGACGCAACTGACCGCGCGCGATCGGGCGGTGCAATTCGGTGATGGCTGTTTTACCACGGCGGCGGTGCAGCAGGGAGAGATCCAGCTGTTTGCGGCGCATTTGCAACGTCTGAAACAGGGTTGTGAGCGGTTGCTGATGGCTGAACCTGACTGGCAGCAGCTCGAAGCGGAAATGCGCGTTGCCGCGCACAACCAACAACAGGCGGTGTTAAAAGTCATATTGACCCCAGGCGCAGGTGGACGTGGTTATAGCCGTGCAGGATGCAGCGCCCCAACACGTATTCTCTCACTTTCCCCCTGGCCGCAGCATTATCAGTCGCTACAACAGCAAGGCGTACGTCTGGTAACCAGCCCGGTGCGACTGGGGCGTAACCCGCTGTTGGCGGGGATCAAACACCTCAACCGGCTGGAGCAAGTGCTGATTCGCCATCATCTTGACCAGACCGACGCCGACGAGGCGCTGGTGCTTGACACTGAGGGGACGGTGGTGGAATGCTGTGCGGCCAATTTATTCTGGCGTGAGGGCGACACCGTCTTCACGCCGCGACTTGAACAGGCTGGCGTTGCCGGGATTATGCGGCGTTATCTGATGGCGCAGATGGCAGCCGCAGGTCAGGATTGTCAGTTGATTGATGGCAGCAGAGAGAGGCTACTTGCCGCAGATGAAGTGGTGATATGCAATGCTCTGATGCCAGTTTTACCCGTGCGTAGCATTGACGACATTACGTTTAGCGCACGTTCGCTGTACCAGCAACTGCTCGCCAGTTGCCAGAAAATGGAAGCATCATGACTCGAATGAAAAAAATTATCGCCGGCGCCACGGTGATTATTGGCCTCGCTGCGGCCTTTAGCTATTGGCAGATTGAACGTTTCGCCGATACACCTTTGACGTTGCACCAGGAAACCATTTTCACCTTGCCAGCGGGCACTGGCCGGGTGGCGCTGGAAGCGCAACTGGAGAGCGAACATGTTATCGCGCCGAGCCTGTGGTTTGGTCCCTTATTAAAGCTGGAGCCGGAACTGGCGCGCTTTAAGGCCGGGACTTATCGACTGGAAAGCAATATGACCGTCCGTCAATTGCTGGAATTGCTGGCGAGTGGTAAAGAAGCGCAGTTCCCGGTCCGTTTTGTGGAAGGTTCTCGCCTCAAGGAGTGGCTGGCGCAGTTGCGTGCCGCACCTTATCTCAAGCACACCCTGAAAGATGACCAGTTCGCGACGGTGGCTGCGGCACTGAAACTCGATGCTAACCAGCTTGAAGGCGGATTCTATCCCGATACTTATCTGTATACCGCCAACACCAGTGATGTCGCGTTGCTGGAGCGCGCCCATGCGCGGATGAACAAACTGGTGGATGAGATCTGGCAAGGTCGCATGGATAATCTGCCCTATAAAAAGGAGCAGGATCTGGTGACGATGGCGTCGATCATCGAGAAAGAAACCGGCGTCAGTGAAGAACGTGCACGCGTCGCCTCGGTGTTTATCAACCGTCTGCGGATTGGCATGAAGTTGCAGACCGATCCCACGGTGATTTATGGCCTGGGTGATAACTACACCGGTACTATCACACGTAAAGATCTCGACACGCCAACCGATTACAATACCTATACCATCAGCGGTATGCCGCCGGGGCCGATTGCGATGCCGGGCCGGGCTTCACTGGAAGCGGCAGCACACCCGGAAAAAACCAATTACCTCTATTTTGTTGCGGATGGCAAAGGTGGTCACACCTTCACCACCAATCTGGTCAGCCATAATAAAGCCGTGCAGGCGTATCGGCTGGCAATGAAGGAAAAAAATGAAAAGTAAGTTTATCGTCATTGAAGGCCTTGAAGGGGCGGGCAAAACCACCGCGCGTGATGCGGTGGTCGAGGTACTGCGCGAGCAGGGCATTGATGATCTGGTGTTTACCCGTGAGCCGGGCGGCACGCCGCTGGCGGAGCAGTTGCGCGTGTTGGTAAAGCAGGGCATTGATGGCGAGCAGGTGACGGACAAAGCCGAATTGTTGATGTTGTATGCGGCACGCGTGCAACTGGTGGAAAACGTGATCAAGCCAGCGCTGGCACGGGGTGCCTGGGTGATCGGCGACCGTCATGATCTCTCGTCGCAAGCCTATCAGGGCGGAGGGCGTGGCCTCGACACGCAATTGATGACGACGCTGCGTGATGCGGTGCTGGGCGAGTTTCGCCCGGACTGCACGCTGTACCTCGACGTCACACCGGAAATTGGTTTGCAGCGTGCGCGTGCGCGCGGTGAACTAGACAGGATTGAACAGGAATCGCTGCGCTTTTTTGAGCGCACCCGCGAGCGTTATCTGGCCCTGGCGGCCGAGGATCCAACCATTATCACCATCGATGCCACTCAAACATTGCCGCAGGTGACCGCGTCAATCAAAGCGGCGGTGCAGCGCTGGCTGGTGGGTCAGACGGCATGAACTGGTATCCGTGGCTGAATCAACCCTATCGGCGCATCATTACCCGGCATCAGAGCGGCCAGGCGCACCATGCGCTGCTGATTCAGGCGATTGAAGGGATGGGTGATGATGCTCTGGTATGGGGTGTCAGCCGCTGGCTGATGTGCCAGCAACCGGAAGGGTTGAAGAGTTGTGGACACTGCCACGGCTGTCAGTTGATGCAGGCGCAGACGCACCCGGATTGGTATCGACTCGAAGCCGAAAAAGGCAAATCCTCGTTGGGGATTGATGCAGTGCGTGATGTGACGGAAAAACTCTACCATTTTGCCCAGCAGGGTGGGGCCAAAGTGGTGTGGTTGCCGGATGCGGCGCAGTTGACCGAAGCGGCGGCCAATGCCTTGCTGAAGACCCTGGAGGAGCCACCCGCCAATACCTGGTTTTTCCTCAGTACCCGCGAACCCTCGCGTCTGCTCGCCACGCTGCGTAGCCGTTGTATGACCTGGCATCTGTCGCCACCCGATGAAATCCACAGCCTGCAATGGCTGCAAAAGCAGATTTCGCAGCCGGAAGAGACGTTGCGTGCGGCGTTGCGTTTAAGTAATGGTGCGCCTGCGGCGGCGTTTACCTTGTTGCAGCCTGAGCGCTGGCAGACCCGCGAGACGTTGTGTAATGCGCTGGCGGGTGCGTTGCAGCAGGACATCCTGCAACTGCTGCCATGCCTGAATAGCGATGACGTTGCTGACCGTCTCGCCTGGCTCCTCTCGTTGCTGGTCGATGCGATGAAGGTGCAACAAGGCGCGAGTCGCTGGCTGAGCAATGGCGATCGCCCCGATGTGGTGACGTTACTGGCGCAGCAATTAAACAGCAACGCCCTGAATGCCAGCGTGCAGTTGTGGATGCAGTGCCGCGAGCAACTGCAACAGGTGGCGGCGCTCAATCGTGAATTAATGTTGACCGATCGCCTGTTGAGCTGGAGTCGTCTGCTCAGCCCGGCCACCTTCGGATAACGCTAAAAAGAGAGAAGTATGTTTATTGTTGATTCCCACTGCCATCTCGATGGCCTGGATTATGAAAAGCAGCATCGTGACCTGGATGATGTGATCGCCAAAGCGGCGGCACGCGATGTGAAATTTATGCTGGCAATTGCCACCACCTTACCGGATTACCACACCCTGAAAGCGCTGGTGGGTGAGCGCGACAACATTGCGCTGGCCTGCGGGGTGCATCCGCTTAATCAGGAAACGCCGTACGATGTTGAAGAGTTTCGTCGTCTGGCGGCGGAAGATCAGGTGATCGCGTTAGGTGAAACCGGCCTCGATTATTTCTATCAGCAGGAAACCAAAGCGCAGCAGCAGGCTTCATTCCGTGAGCATATCCGTACCGGGATCGCGCTGAACAAGCCGATTATCGTGCATACCCGCGACGCGCGTGAAGACACGCTGGCAATCCTGCGCGAGGAACAGGTGGAGAAGTGCGGCGGCGTGTTGCACTGTTTCACCGAAGATCGGGAAACGGCAGAGAAACTGTTGGATATGGGCTTCTATATCTCCTTTTCCGGAATTTTGACGTTCCGTAACGCCGAGCAAATCCGCGATGCGGCGCGTTATGTGCCGCTCGACCGGATGCTGGTCGAAACCGATTCACCTTATCTGGCACCGGTGCCGCATCGTGGCAAAGAGAACCAACCGGCGTTTACCCGCGATGTCGCTGATTATATGGCGGTACTGAAGGGCGTCGATATTGAAACGCTGGCAGCCGCAACCACCGAGAATTTCTCCCGCCTGTTTCATGTCCCGATGAGCCGCTTGGGCGGTTAAGACACTTTATTTCAAACTCTGTAATTAATCAGAAATTCATCAGACTGGCTGTGCCTGAAAGGGCACAGCCAGTCATTTATTGTCGTAAATAGCAGCAAGTCAGTCAGAATTACCTGAAAGCCGAACAGTGGCATGAGCGAAACGTGATAGCCGTCAAAGTAAGAAAATTCTATTTATTTTACTCTTCGTAATAAATCAAAAGACGCTCAGCGTCATCCCGGTAGAGGGTCCTCCCCCCTCTGCCACGCGCACTGCGCGAAATGCACTCATACTCAGGAGCTTCACGCTATGTTCAAGAACGCATTTGCGAACCTGCAAAAGGTAGGTAAATCGCTGATGTTACCGGTGTCGGTATTGCCGATCGCCGGTATTTTATTAGGTGTTGGTTCTGCCAACTTCAGCTGGTTACCTGCGGTGGTATCGCATGTGATGGCCGAAGCTGGCGGTTCGGTGTTTGCCAACATGCCGCTGATTTTTGCCATCGGTGTGGCGCTTGGCTTTACCAACAACGACGGCGTCTCTGCGCTGGCGGCGGTGGTGGCTTACGGCATTATGGTGAAAACCATGGCAGTCGTGGCCCCGTTGGTGCTGCATCTGCCTGCGGCTGAAATCGAGGCGAAACATCTGGCCGATACCGGCGTACTCGGCGGGATTATCGCCGGTGCGATCGCGGCGTATATGTTTAACCGCTTCTACCGTATCAAGCTGCCGGAATACCTTGGCTTCTTTGCCGGTAAACGCTTTGTGCCGATTATCTCTGGCCTGGCGGCTATCGTACTGGGTGTGCTGCTGTCCTTCATCTGGCCACCGGTGGGTACCGCGATTCAGGACTTCTCGCAATGGGCTGCTTATCAGAACCCGGTGGTTGCTTTCGGTATCTATGGCGTGGTTGAACGTGCGCTGGTGCCGTTTGGTCTGCACCATATCTGGAACGTACCTTTCCAGATGCAGATTGGTGAATTCACCAACGCGGCAGGCCAGGTGTTCCACGGTGACATTCCGCGCTATATGGCCGGTGACCCGACTGCGGGCAAACTGTCTGGCGGCTTCCTGTTCAAAATGTATGGTCTGCCAGCCGCTGCTATCGCTATCTGGCATTCAGCTAAACCAGAAAACCGCGCCAAAGTGGGCGGTATCATGATCTCCGCTGCGCTGACCTCGTTCCTGACCGGTATCACCGAGCCGATCGAGTTCTCCTTTATGTTCGTGGCACCGATCCTGTATGTGATTCACGCCATTCTGGCTGGTCTGGCATTCCCGATCTGTATTCTGCTCGGTATGCGTGATGGCACCAGCTTCTCTCACGGTCTGATCGACTTTATCGTGCTGAGCGGCAACAGCAGCAAAATCTGGCTGTTCCCGATTGTCGGTATCATCTACGGTCTGATCTACTACACCGTATTCCGCGTGCTGATTGCCAAGCTGAACCTGAAAACGCCGGGTCGTGAAGATAACGCCGTTGAGCAGAGCAGCGCGACCGGTAGCGAAATGGCGGGTAAATTGGTTACTGCATTCGGTGGTAAAGAGAACATCACTAACCTTGATGCCTGTATTACCCGTCTGCGCGTCAGCGTGGCTGATGTGGGCAAAGTTGACCAGACTGAACTGAAAAGCCTCGGCGCGCGTGGCGTGGTGGTGGCAGGTTCCGGTGTTCAGGCGATTTTCGGCACCAAGTCCGATAACCTGAAAACGGAAATGGATGACTATATCCGTAATATGTAATCACTCCGACGAGTGATAAACAACGGCCCCCAATTTGGGGGCCGTTTTGTTATAAGTACACCCGTAAATACTCTGTCAGGCACAGCAGCGCCATCGCCTGACCATAAGGCATCGACGTCAGGGGCACCTGACGGTAATAGTCCAAATCGTTACCCATCGCTGTACCAAACGACACCTGCTTCAGCTCGCCATCGTCATCAATATTGGCAATCACGCCACGTAACGCCTTTTCTGCGACAGGCAAATAGTCGCGTGAAAGATAGCGTTTGCGCACCGCTTTCAGGATGCCATAGGCAAAACCGGCAGTGGCGGAGGCTTCAGGGTAACTGTGTGGATCGTCCAAGAGGGTATGCCACAGGCCGCTGCTGTGCTGGCAGTCGGCCAGCGCTTTGACCTGGCTTTCCAGCACATGAAGCAGGAAACGACGTGTGGCGTGCTGCTCAGGCCAGTTCATCAGTTCGAGGAAATCCGGGATGACAATGGTGACCCAACTGTTGCCGCGCGCCCAGCGCGCGGCGGCAAAATTGTGGCGACCGGCGAAATTCCAGCCGTGGAACCATAAACCGGTCTGACGATCCATCAGGTATTGGGTATGGAGAAGAAACTGGAAACTCGCTTCTTCAACAAATTCCGGCCGTTCCAGCAACTGACCAATCTTCGCCAGCGCCATCACGCTCATCATCAGGGTATCGTCCCACAACTGCTGGGTATTTTCGTTGTTATAGACGATGTGCTGCAATCCACCGTTTTCGGTACGCGGCATCTCATACATCACCCATTCCGCCCAGCGCTCCAGTACCGGTCGCCAGGCTGCATTGCCCGTCTCTTCATAGCGGTATGCCAGCGTCAAAAACGGACAGACGGTGTTGACGTTCTTGGTGGGGGTGCCTTCTGCCAGGCGGGTGCTGAACCAGTCATCGATGATCTGCAACGTGGCCTGGTCGCCTGTCTGCTGATAAAAATGCAGCATGCCATACAGCCCGATACCGTGCGTCCACTCCCAACCTGCCCAGCCTTTGGTATCAATTACGCGGCCATCATCGAGGCGCAGCAGAAATTCACCGCTTTCGTCGCGGATATTGACCAGATTCTGCGTTAACTGATGGATCAGCTGCACCAATTCCTTACGCGGCAGCAGATACTCGGGCTGACGTAACAGGTCGCTATGTTTTACCGGAAATACGGTCATGATCTATTCCTATCGTTTTGAAGGGGCAGGGAGAGGATGTAGCGCGCTGGCTTTACGCGGTAAAGGCGGTGCCGCGGGCTTAAGGCGATTGAGGTAGCCAACGTTGTTGTTACCCCATAAATGTTCATAGGGCATCCCCGCCAGCGTTTCGACAATCTCGCGTGCTTCCGGGGTGATACGCTCCGGCACCGGACGCCCGGCATCACGCATCTTCAGCGTCTCTTCACGCAACACGGTGTGGGTATGCAGATTGAGTTTAAAGCGCAGCGACACCAGAAAACCGCAGGTCAGCACGCAGACGGTGCCGATACTGAGGATCGCCAGAATGGTGTGGCTCACCGCCGGTAACTGCGTGGTATGCCCGGAAACAAATCCCGCCAGTTGCAACACGATGCCAACCAGCATGACGGCTCCGGCCTGTGAGGCTTTGCGCGTCAGCGTCATAATGCCAGCAAAGATCCCTTCACGGCGCTGACCGGTGACCACTTCATCCACATCGGCGATATAGGTGTAGGTATTCCAGGGCACATAGTTGATGCCACCCCGTCCCAGTCCGGCCAGGCCGGAAATCAGCACCAGCAGCGCCATGTTGTTATTCATGCCGGTGTACCACAGGCCCGCATAGGAGAGGGCGCTCAGGCCGAACAGTATCACCACCAGACGATACGCCGGTGCCGGTCCCAGGCGGATGCACAGTGGGATCATCGCCATCACCGCGATAAATTGCAGCACCGCCATAGTGCCCATCAGGCTGGAAGCAATCTGCGCGCTTTGCATTAACACGAATACCACATACCAGGTGAAGACCGCGTTAAACACGTCCTGCGCGATGTAGCCACCGAGATACATGCCGAGATGCTGGCGGAAGATACGAATGCGCAGCGTCGAACCGAGTTCGATGTAGAGGCGTTTCAGGCTTTGCCATAGCGACAGGCCGGATTTCTCCTGCTCGGCACGCAGGGATTCCGCTGAAAAATCATCCGGGTGGCGCTCCCAGGTAAAGCGCCACACCAGCGTCAGCACCAGGGCGCAAATCACCGCGAACACCAGGCTGGCATAGAAGAACGACAGCGGATTTTCTTTGCCGAACCAGCCAATCAGGATACCCGGCAGAAACGCCGCCAAAATCGCCGACAGCTGCGCCAGGGCGATGCGTGCACCCGAGAAGCGAGTTTTCTGTTTGAAATCATCGGTCATCTCCGGCACCAGCGTTTCGTAGGGCACCAGAATCATGGTGTAGACGATATCGAACAACAAATAGGTCAGCAGATACCACCAGAAACTCATGTCGGCGATCCACATCAGGCTGTAGCTGAAGACGCAGGGGATACCGAGCATGATAAAGAACTTGCGGCGACCAAAGCGTTTACCCAGCCAGGTGGAGCCGAAATTATCGGTGAGAAAACCCATTAACGGACTGACCAGCGCATCCAGCACACGCGCGGCAGCAAAGATAAAGGTGGCTTCGATAGGGGTCAGTCCACAAAACGTGGTGTAGAAATACAGCAGCCAGGCGGCAGTCAGCGCCGTGGTGCCTGCGCCGAGGAAATCCCCGGAGCCATATGCCAGATAGTGGCCCAAACCAATCTTACGTGAGCGCATTGCAGGTACTCCCTGAGACAAATGTGGTGTACATCCCTCATCCTTCCGGACAGCTGGCTCGGATTGGTTAGAAAGTAGAGCGGGAAGCGGTGCTAAACCTTCGCGATTTGGCAAGCTTCCCTGCGCAAGTGGCAAAATCGCAAAGAAACGGTGGTGATAAATCTAATTTATAAAACAGCGTTTCATTTTCGTGGTGGGAAAAATGTCAGAATTGTGTCGCGACGCGATTTATGGCGCGGAAAAGTGATGTAAACGCAGCCATTTAATGTAAGAAAAGTGGTCCCGAGGTTGAAAGAAACAGAATTCCTCCCGCATACTGCCTGACTAAACTCCAGGTTTAAGGAAATGCACCATGGCTGAAGAAACCATTTTCAGTAAAATCATCCGTCGCGAAATCCCCGCTGACGTGGTTTATCAGGACGAACTGGTTACCGCCTTCCGTGATATCGCACCCAAAGCACCTACGCATATTTTGATCATCCCTAACGTGCTGATTCCCACCGCGAATGATGTGCAGGCCGCACACGAGCAAACATTGGGGCGCATGATTACCGTCGCAGCGAAAATCGCCCGTGATGAAGGGATCGCCGAAGATGGCTATCGTCTGATCATGAACTGCAACCGTCATGGCGGCCAGGAGGTTTACCACATTCATATGCATCTGGTCGGCGGCAAACCGCTTGGACCGATGTTGGTTGACTAAACCTCAGGCAGGACTTGCTATGCGTCAATGGCTGAGCGGCCTGTTATTGCTGACCCTGGCGGGTTGCAGCAGTGATAAGCCGATGATCAATACTTCGCAATCGCTGGTGATGGAATCGTCAGTGCTGTCAGCCGGTATCATCACCGATGAGCCGAAGCTGGCGGGCAATGATGGGCAACTGCGCGCTGCCAGCGTGCTTTACAATCAACGCGAAACGCCGGTCACTGTACACTATCGTTATTATTGGTACGACGATAAGGGGCTGGAAATCACGCCGCGCGAACCGGCGCAAACGCTAACGGTTCCTGCGCATGGCAGCGTGGAAGCCGCATCGCAAATCGGCAATCTGACCGCCAGCAAGGTGCGTCTCTATCTTTATCTCTGAGGAGTAATCCGTGATTCGCAGTTTACAACGTTCCGGCGCGCTGTTATTTGCGCTGATGCTGACCGGCTGTGTGATTAAACAGCAAACACCGGCTCCGGTAGAACCGACCCAACCGACGACACCGACTCAACCTGTTCCGCCGCCAACCCAGCCGCAACAGCCACCGGAAACGGTGCCACAGCCGCCCAAGTTGAAGACCATCAACTGGAGCGCCAGCGTACAACCGCTGGTGGCCAACATGGTGCAATCAGCCGGGGTCAATCCGGGCAGCGTGCTGATGGTGGATCGCATCAAGAACAGCACCAATGGCGCGTTGCAGAGCGACAAAGCCACCGATTCTATCCAGAATGCGCTGGCGAACAACGGCAAGTTTACCCTGGTAACGCCGGAGCAACTGGCGCAAGCGAAACAGGCGCTGGGTTTATCGGCGGACGACAGCCTCAACTCGCGCAGCAAGGCGATTGGCCTGGCACGTAACGTGAACGCGCAATATGTGTTGTACAGCAACGCCGCGGGTGATGTGAAATCCCCGACGTTACAAATGCAGCTGATGTTGGTGCAGACCGGCGAAATCATCTGGTCAGGAAACGGTGTTGCACAGCCCTGATATTCAGCTGAATTATCTGATTGAACAACAATGGCCGACGGCGCAAGCTGGCGGTCATTTTTTCACGTTGCCAGGACTGAGTGGACAGAGTGTACGCATCGATAGTGGGCAGGGTTCATTGCTGGCGCGGCGCGTACCTGGCTCACCGATTCCCTTTGTCGACCGTCAGCGTGAATATCGTCTGCTGAACAAACTCCAGGCCTCCCAACTGGCACCTCGCCCCCTGGGCTGGCGCGAGCCCTGGCTGCTGTTGCCGTGGATAACGGGAGAGGTGTTGTCAGAGGCCGAGTTTAGCCAACAGCGTGAGGCGGTGGTGGCGTTACTGCAACGTCTGCATCAACAGCCGCTGACCGGCTATCGGCTCTCCCTTACGCCGCTGTTGCAGCGTTACTGGCAGCTTTGTCAGCAGAAACACTGGCGCTGGCAGCGGCGATTGCAGCGGTTGGTGAAAGTGGGGGAGCCACGTCCATTACGTCTGGCTCCCATCCATATGGATGTTCACGCCGGGAACCTGATCATGACCGATGCGGGACTGCGTCTGATTGACTGGGAGTATGCGGCCGACGGGGACGTCGCGCTGGAACTCGCGGCAATTTGCGCGGTCAATCCAGCACAGCAACAGGAATGGATCGCGACTTATGCCGAGGCGACGCAACTGATTCCCGCCGTATTGCAGCGGCGAATTCAGCAATGGCAGCCGTGGCTACAGGTGTTGATGGCCAGTTGGTACCAACTCCGCGCCGAGCAGAGCCAGGATGACACGCTGGAGCAACTGGCGCGTGCCAGCTGGCAAGACCTTTGATTTTACAGGATTGATATGATGACGATGAATACCCCCGGACCACTGATGCTCGACGTCGAAAGCTATGAGCTTGACGCCGAGGAGCGGGAAATATTGCAACATCCGTTGGTAGGTGGCCTGATTCTGTTTGCCCGCAACTATCATGACCCGGCGCAGCTGGCGGAACTGGTGCGGCAGATTCGTGCGGCATCGCATAGCCGCCTGGTGGTCGCGGTGGATCAGGAAGGTGGACGGGTACAACGTTTCCGTGAGGGGTTCACCACGTTACCGGCGATGCAGTCGTTCGCGGCGTTGCATGATCTGCCGACCGCAGGAGACGTGGCGCAGCAGGCAGGCTGGCAAATGGCGGCGGAGATGATTGCGCTGGATATCGACATCAGCTTTGCTCCGGTGCTGGATATTGGTCATATCAGCGCGGCGATTGGCGATCGTTCGTTCCATGCCGATCCGCACATCGCTTTACAAGTGGCGCGTCGCTTTATCGCGGGCATGCATGAAGCGGGTATGAAAACCACCGGCAAACATTTTCCCGGACACGGTGCGGTGAGCGCCGATTCGCATAAAGAGACGCCTCGCGATCCGCGTGATGCCGCCACCCTGCGTCAGCATGATATGGCGATCTTCCAGCAACTGATTGACGAGCGTGCGTTAGATGCGGTGATGCCCGCCCACGTTATCTATACTGAGGTGGACCCGTTACCTGCCAGCGGTTCGCCTTACTGGTTGAAAACCGTGTTGCGTGAGGAGCTGGGCTTCGACGGGGTGATTTTCTCCGATGATTTGTCGATGGAAGGCGCCGCCGTCATGGGTAGCTACGCTGAACGCGCGCAACAGTCGCTGAACGCCGGATGTGACATGATTCTGGTATGTAACCATCGTCAGGGGGCGATCAGCGTGCTGGATAATTTGATCCCGATCGGGGCGACGCGGGTGGCGCAGTTATACCATCAGGGACGATTCACGCGCGATACGCTACAGGCGAGCACGCGCTGGCAGCAGAATCAGCGCCAGCTCAGTGAGCTGCAACACCGCTGGCTGGCACACAAAGCGTCGGGCAGATAACGGCCGCTGCCCGGAACGTTCACCACGCTGAGGATAATCATGATCATCTATTTGCACGGTTTCGATTCCAACAGTCCGGGCAACCATGAAAAGGTGCTGCAATTGCAGTTCATTGACCCGGACGTCAGGCTGATCAGTTACAGCACCCGCCACCCAAAACACGATATGCAGTTTTTGCTGAAAGAGTGTGACAAGCTGCTGCATCAGGCTGCCGATGATCGGCCGCTGATTTGCGGTGTCGGCTTGGGGGGATATTGGGCCGAACGTATCGGCTTTCTGTGTGGCATTCGCCAGGTGATCTTTAATCCTAACCTGTTCCCGGAAGAGAATATGGAGGGCAAGATCGATCGCCCGGAAGAGTACGCCGATATCGCCACCAAATGCGTCAACAATTTTCGCGAGAAGAACCGCGATCACTGCCTCGCCATTTTATCACGCCATGATGAAGCGCTGGATAATCAACGCAGTGCCGCACAGCTGCATCACTTCTATGAAATTGTCTGGGACGAAGAAGCCAGCCATAAATTCAGGAACATCGCACCGCATCTTCAACGCATCAAAGCCTTCAAAACCTTGGTTTAATCCTGCCTGCGCCGTGTGATGCGGCGCAATGTTTGTGTAACATTCTGATAATGCCGCTGAAAGATTGATGTACATCAATTTTGTTGTGATATCCCGATCCCGCCATGATATTCTGCCCTCAGCTCGCGATTTAATTTCGCCAACCCTATGTTTATTAAGGTTTTTATTAACCATTAATTAACTTTTGGTTTACAACTTTGAGGGGGTCTTTGTTGACTACATCTATGAAAAAAATTGTGATTGTCGGCGGTGGTGCCGGCGGCTTAGAGCTGGCCACCCAGCTCGGACACAAGCTGGGCCGGAAAAAGAAAGCTGAGGTGATTCTGGTTGATCGTAACCACAGCCATCTGTGGAAACCGCTGCTGCATGAAGTCGCTACCGGTTCACTGGATGAAGGTATTGATGCGCTGAGCTATCTGGCCCACGCACGTAATCACGGTTTTCAGTTCCAGTTGGGGTCCCTGACGCAGATCAACCGTGAAAACAAAACCATCGAGCTGGCAGAGATTCTCGATGCGGAAGGTGAAGTGTTGGTGCCGCAGCGTGAGTTGGCCTATGACACGCTGGTGATGGCGCTGGGCAGTACCTCGAATGATTTCGGCACTCCGGGTGTGAAAGATCACTGCATTTTCCTCGACAACCCGCATCAGGCGCGTCGTTTCCATAACGAAATGCTCAACCTGTTCCTGAAATTCTCGGCCAGCGAAGGCCGCCTGGATAAAGTGAACATCGCCATTGTCGGCGCCGGTGCGACCGGCGTTGAGCTGTCAGCGGAACTGCATAATGCGGTGAAACAGTTGCACAGCTACGGCTACAAAGGTCTGGATAGCTCCGCGCTGAATGTCACGCTGGTGGAAGCCGGCGAGCGTATTTTGCCTGCGTTACCGCCACGTATTTCTGCCGCGGCGCATCAGGAGTTGACCAAACTCGGCGTGCGCGTGCTGACGCAAACTATGGTCACCAGCGCCGCAGCCAACGGCCTGAACACCAAAGGTGGCGAGTTTATTGAAGCCGACCTGATGGTGTGGGCGGCCGGTATCAAGGCACCTGATTTCATGAAAGAGATCGGCGGGCTGGAAACCAACCGCATCAACCAACTGGTGGTGAAGGACACGTTGCAGACCACCCTGGATGATGACATCTATGCCATCGGCGACTGCGCCTCCTGTGCGCTGCCGTCCGGCGGTTTCGTGCCGCCGCGTGCGCAGTCGGCTCATCAGATGGCCTCGCGCGCGCTGGAGAACATCCTGGCGCAGATGAAGGGCAAGCCGCTGAAAGCCTATGTCTATAAAGATCACGGCTCGCTGGTGTCGCTGTCGCGCTTCAGTACCGTCGGCAGCCTGATGGGCAACCTGATGCGTGGCTCGATGATGGTCGAAGGGCGTATCGCCCGTTTCGTCTACATTTCTCTGTATCGTATGCACCAGATCGCCCTGCACGGTTACTTCAAAACGGGCCTGATGATGTTGGTCGGTAGCCTGAACCGCGTGCTGCGTCCTCGCCTCAAGCTGCACTAAGCCATTCCGGGTGGTTTCAGCCGCCCGAATCTGCTAACTGATTGAAAACGTTCAGACCGGCCCGCAGCGCCGTCTGGCGTTTTTCTGAACTAAGAACTCTCCGAAAAGCTGGCCCTGACGGCCCGGCGCTGCGTTTCCTCCATTAATCTGATGTTGCAAAATCGGGCCATCTGTAAAACTTATCTCACAGACACGGCGCGTCGCGCACGCCGGTTATGTCCCGGCTACACAGGATGCTGTGAGTTTCAGGATTGCGCGGTAACAACTTCAGGAGGACATTCCTGTGAACAAATCAATGTTAGCGGGTATCGGTATTGGCGTAGCGGCCGCATTAGGGGTTGCTGCAGTTGCCAGCATGGATGTCTTTGACCGTGGCCCGCAATACGCTCAGGTTCTCTCCGCAACACCGATTAAAGAGAGTATCAAGCAACCGCGACAGGAGTGTCGCAATGTGACATCAACCCATCGCCGTCCGGTGCAGGATGAGAATCGTTTGACCGGTTCCGTATTGGGTGCGGTGGCTGGCGGTGTGCTGGGTCACCAGTTCGGTGGTGGACGCGGCAGGGATGTGGCGACAGTCGCAGGTGCACTGGCGGGTGGCTACGCCGGTAATCAGGTACAGGCAGGTATGCAGGAACGTGATACCTATACCACTTCAGAACAACGTTGCAAAACGGTGTATGACAAACAGGAAAAAATGCTGGGTTATGACGTGACCTATAAAATAGGCGACCAGCAGGGCAAAATCCGTATGGAAAAAGACCCTGGCACCCGCATTCCGCTTGACCGTAATGGTCAGTTGATCCTGAATTCAAATCAGGCCTGATTGGGCAAAGACACATCACAGCAGGGGCGATCCTCAGGGATCGCCCCCTAATCATTTCTGGCATATATCGCGCGGATTTTTATAAAAAAATAGCGCGATAAATCGCGCCGCTAAAAATTAAAGCCATTTTTCATGGCTAATTATCGCCTCATCCCTGAGGCGCTACAGATATATGAAAACTACAACCATCAAATACCTGAGTTATTGGTTAACCCACTCAATGCTGAGCCAAGGCCACTCACCACGCCACCGACGGTCGATAGCACCGAACCGAGTAAGCCCGTGACAGTTGAGGTGAGGTTACCCACGACTCCGCTCACATCCGCGACACCGGGAAGTGATACCGCGCCGCCGCTAACCTGTGAAATTTCCTGCTCAGAGAGTTCACGCATTGATTCATTCATAGTTGGACTCCAGATTATCAAAAAATGGTTGACTGGATGATAACGATATTTGAATCGGGCCTTGTTTTTTGAAAGCCCTTATTCAGGATAGACGGCATTGGATGAATGAAAAGAATATTTTTGAAAAATAATTGGCCCTAAAAAAGAAAGTTATTTTTACTGGCGAAAATAAGTCTCCGGTATTTTTCCGGATTATTTTATATAACCATCAATACGGGAAAGAATAATTCCGTAACAAACTCAGTTCTGTCCTAAATAGGTTATGACCACTCCGCCATATCGATCACCCGGTCTGCCGAGGCGATAGTTGAAGGGCGGTGGGCGATCAGGATACGGGTGATGTTCAGCCCGCGGATGGCTGCATTGATTCGGCTCTCGTTATCGACATCAAGGTGGCTGGTTGCCTCATCCAGAAATAACACCTGGGGGCGACGATACAGTGCGCGGGCGATCAGCAGCCGCTGCTTTTGCCCGCCAGAGAGACTTCCCCCTAACTCACTGATCAACGTTTGATACCCCATCGGCATGGCCAGAATATCATCGTGAATTTGGCTGAGTCTGGCGCATTCCTGTATCCACGCATCATCTGGCTGGGTATCAAAGGAGCAAATGTTCTCCGCCACGGAACCGGCCAGTAGCGTGTCCTCCTGAAGTACGCAGGCGATACAGGCCTGCCAGTTGGCGATCCCGCTGGCACGAATGTCGATGCCATTGACATACACTTCTCCGCCTGTCGGCTTCAGCAATCCGGCCATAATCTTCAGCAGGGTGGTTTTTCCTCTACCGGAGGGGCCGGTGATCGCCACACATTCTCTGGCATGAATATCCAAATCCAGCTCATTGAACAGCAAGGGGCTGAACGGGTCGTGCCGGAAGGTCAAGTTTCTGACGGATAATGCTGCTGGCTCCTCGTGGTGCAGAAGCGGATGGACAGGCGCGCCAGGTGTCGTTTCAGGTGTCGCAAGGACGATATCGGCCACGCGTTCCTTATGCACAGACAGCATGCGGAGCTGGAGCACATTATCCAGCAGGGCCGCAGTGCGATCGGCAAAGAGTCCACGATAGGTGCTGAAGGCGACAAACATCCCCAGCGTCATATGCCCGGCTATCACCGCATTCGCCCCCAGCCACAACAGGGTAATTTGTTGCAGCGTGGCAATCAGGGTATTACCGCCTGAAAACAGCATCTCAAAGCGGGTCTTGCGGATGGTGGTATTGGCGCTTTCGACATTCAGGTTTAACCAATGCTGCGCCCGTAGTGCCGCTAATCCCAGCGCTTTGATGGTGTGGATGCCATACAAGGTTTCCATAAAATGGGAACCGGAACGGGCATTTTTGACAATTTGTTCTTCTGAGCTTTGCCGCCATGCCTGGTAGGTACCCAGACGAAACAGGATCCACAGCAGGGTAAACGCCAGCACCACCCATAATAAACTGCCGCCATACAACAGCATCATGATAATCAGGCCCACGGTCATAATGCTGTCGATAATGCCGCTGACCACATTACTGGTCAGAGTGGTTTGTAGCGTCTCCAGCGAGGTAAAGCGCGACTGAATATCGCCAAGCTTGCGCTTTTCAAACCATTCGGTTGGCAACGCGAGCAGATGGTCAAACAGCCGCGCTTTGCCTTGCACCGTAATCAGGGTGCTCATGACCAGCGAAGTCCAGCCTCTGAGCATGCTGGCACCGGTGCGAAACAGCACAAAAAACACTAATCCGAGACAAATCAACGTCAGTAGTCCGGCATCGCTGGCGGGGATGGCATGGTCCAGCACCATCTGCATCCCCACGGGCAGCAGCAGACTGACGGATTCTATCAGCACCGAGTAACAGAATAATTTGGTGAGCGTAGTTCCCAGGCCAGCAATGCGTCCCGTCAGTGACCAGAGAGGTATGCGTGGGCGGGCAGGGGAATTTTTCGGTATTTCACCCGAGGGCCATAATTCCAGCGCCACGCCGGTAAAATGCAGCGAAACTTCCTGCATCCCCAACACACGATGACCTGTAGCCGGATCATGAATAATGACGCGGTTACGCTTAACCGCCACCAGCACTACAAAATGGTTAAGATCCCAGTGCAGGATACAGGGCAACTTCAGCGCTCGCAGATTATCCATCTCCAGCCGTAGTGCGCGCGATTTCAGACCGGCCATCGCGGCGGTATCGATCACGGTACGCAGGGTCGCCCCCCGGGATGAGATGCCGGATTGTTGGCGCAGCAGTCTCAGATCTGCCGGTAACTGATACCAACTGGCGATCATCGCCAGACTAACCAGCCCACATTCAGCTGCTTCAGTTTGCAACAGCACTGGCATGCGACGTCGCAGGCGGATATGCAGGCGGGAGAAGAGTTCTTTCATTTCACCGTTCGTCACTGACTGGCCCCGTGATGCTGTTTTTCAGGAAATAGTAAGGGGAGAGCATCCACTGCCACAGTGGGCGCTTTTCAAGAAACACCGTGGCCTGGAGCTGCATACCACTGGCTAATGGCAGCGTTTTTCCCTGCCAGCGCAATCCCTGGTGATTCAGCGCTACATTGGCTTTAAACCAGGCTCCGGCGATCTGCCCATCCGCTAACCGTGGCGCGCTGCCATAGTTGTTGAGTTCACGCGGTGAAACCGGCGCGGAGGAGATCGACAGCACCTTGCCCGGAAACTGACCATATTTCTCCGCCGGGTACGCGGCATAGCTGATATTAATCATGTCACCGGGTTTGACGTACGGGACGCTGTCGTTCGGTAGCCAGATCACCAGGCTGGGGGTGCTATCGCCGGTCGGCACCAATTGCGCCAGGCTATCGCCGTCGCTAACCATCTCACCTGCAGTGACGCTTAATGACGAGATACGTCCGGCTGAGGGGGCGGAAATCAGGCGCTCACTGCCTGCATCAGCTTCCGCCAACTGCCGCTCAATATCGGCCTGCCGGATGTGGTACTGCGCCTGCTGGGCGTCAAAATCGGCGGCACGGGTCACCTGCTGGCTGAGCAGCTCTGCAATCTGCATATCCTGTTGTACCCGCTGCGAGTTCAGGCTATGCCAGACACTAAGCTGTTGATAAAAAAGATAGCGTTGATTGTTTTGCTGGTCGGTGGTGATCAGCCCCTTACGCATGAAACGGCTATAGTCGTTCATACTGCTGCGCATCACGTTCAACCCTTCAGTGGCAGAATCCACCATCTGTTGGGTTTTTTCGCGGGCGCTGCGTAACTGATCAAGTTGCTGCTGAATGCTGGTCAGGGTGGCGCGTCGATTTTGTGCCAACTGATGCTGCATTTCTCCCATCTGCTGCTGCTGTTTTTTCAGCAGGGCACGGGTGGTGGCGCTGAGGTTGCCGGAAGAGGACACGCGGCTGATATCCAGCGCATACAGCGGCGTACCGGCATTGACCTGTTGGCCGGGGGAGACTAATAAACGGGAAATCACCCCTTGTTCAGGTGCAAACAGATTGATGGTGTGGGGCCAGGTGATGACTTCGCCACTGACATTGGCCCGGCGTGTGTAGCTGCCCTGCCACAGAAAAAGCAACAGCGCGGCAAGAAACAGTAAGGTGATGCACAACGTTATCCATACGGGCCAGCCGGTGATAAGCAGAATCGGTCCGGCGTAACGTGACTGCAAATGTTCACTGACTTCCTTGCGAAACAGCATAAACACACCAGCGCATAAAATGGACTGATGAGAAAGATAGTCAGCAACCCTGGGCTTATCCAGTATCAGGACTGATATTTTACGTGGGCGGGGTTAAAAAGAGTTATGTTTAATTTTATGATATATAAAGACAATCAATTTATGGTGTTTTCAATGGAATGATAAAACCATTAATTTTATTTAAGCTGATGCGCATTGCTGCGCACCAGCAATAAGCCTTACACCCGATTTTTCATCAGGTCACTGACGAAATTCTGCACCCACGCCATGCGCGTTTTGCGCTCGGCTAAATCGCGGGTGAATTTCAGGCGTGTCGGACCATCCAGCTTCCACTGGCGCGGGTCTTTTTGCAGCAGACCAATCAACCAGCCAGGATCGACATGATTCTGCGGCGCGAACTCAAAGAAACCGCCTTTTTCACTGGCCTCGATACGGCGCACACCCAGCTGACGCGCAACTAAACGCAACGCTGCAATATCCAGCAGATTACGTGCTGCATCAGGCAGGGAGCCAAAGCGGTCAATCATCTCCACCTTCAGCTCAGCCAGTTCGCCGTCATCGCTGGCGCTGGCGATGCGTTTGTACAATGACAGACGGGTGTTCACATCAGGGATAAAATCATCCGGCAGCAGCGCTGGCATACGCAGCTCAATGTCCGTCTGGTTACTGGTGAGGTCTTCCAGCGAGGGTTCGCGTCCGGCCTTCAGCGCATCGACCGCGCTTTCAAGCAGCTCCATATACAAGGTAAACCCGATGGTTTCCATCTGGCCGCTCTGATCTTCGCCCAGCAATTCACCGGCCCCGCGAATCTCCAGATCGTGGGTCGCCAGCGCAAAACCGGCACCCAAATCCTCCAGTGAGGCGATGGCTTCCAGTCGCTTTTGTGCGTCGGTGGTCATGGCTTTCGGATGTGGGGTCAGCAACCAGGCATACGCCTGGTGGTGCGAACGGCCGACACGACCACGCAACTGATGCAGCTGCGCCAGGCCAAAATGGTCGGCACGTTCGATGATGATGGTATTGGCGCTTGGCACGTCGATACCGGTTTCGATGATGGTGGTACACACCAGCACGTTGAAGCGCTGGTGGTGGAAATCGTTCATCACCCGTTCCAGATCGCGCTCACGCATCTGGCCGTGACCAATGGCGATGCGGGCTTCCGGCACCAGTTCCGCCAGCCGTTGGGCCGCCTTTTCGATGTTTTCCACATCGTTGTACAGATAGTAAACCTGGCCGCCGCGCAGCACTTCACGCAGAATCGCTTCACGCACCACCAGGCTATCGTACTCGCGCACAAAGGTTTTCACCGCCAGACGGCGTGCCGGTGGCGTAGCGATAATCGACAGATCGCGCATGCCGCTCATCGCCATATTCAGGGTACGCGGGATCGGGGTCGCGGTCAGCGTCAGAATATCGACATCGGCGCGCATCGCCTTGATGCGCTCCTTGTGACGCACACCAAAGCGGTGTTCTTCATCGACAATTAACAGCCCGAGATCGTGCCACTTCAGGTCACTCATCAGCAGCTTGTGCGTGCCGATCAGGATATCAACTTTGCCCTCAGCCGCCTGCTCCAGTACCTGGTTTTGCTCTTTGGCACTGCGGAAGCGTGACAGCATCTCAATGCGGATAGGCCAGTTGGCAAAACGATCGCGGAAATTATCGTAGTGCTGCTGAGCCAGCAGGGTGGTGGGCACCAGCACCGCCACCTGTTTGCTGTTCTCCACCGCCAGGAAGGCGGCGCGCATCGCAACCTCGGTCTTACCGAAGCCCACGTCACCGCACACCAGACGGTCCATGGCCAGCGGCTGACACATATCGCTCAGTACGGCGTTGATCGCCTGGGCCTGATCCGGCGTGGTTTCAAACGGGAAGCCTTCACAGAACAATTGGTATTGATCGCGGTCGTGCTTAAAGGCAAAACCGGCTTTGGCGGCGCGCTGGGCATAGATATCCAGCAGTTCTGCTGCCACGTCACGGACTTTTTCTGCCGCTTTCTGACGGGCGCGGGACCAGGCATCGCTTCCCAGCTTGTGCAGCGGCGCGTTTTCGTCAGCGCCCCCGGCGTAACGGCTGATCAGATGCAACGACGAGACCGGCACATACAGTTTGGCGTCGCCAGCGTAGGAGAGCATCAGATATTCGGCTTCAATCCCCCCGGCTTCCAGTCGGGTCAGGCCAATATAACGTCCCACGCCGTGTTCCAGATGCACCACCGGCTGACCGGGATGCAACTCGGCGAGGTTGCGTATCAGCACATCCGGATTAATGGTGCGGCGGTTGTCCTGACGACGGCGGCTGACACGCTCGCCCAGCAGGTCGCTTTCGCAGATAAACGCCAGCTGGCGTGCGTTATCGATAAAACCGCGTTCGCTGGCACCAATCATCAGGCTGTGCGGTTGTGCGCTGGCGTCCGCCAGGCGGCTGATGGGCTGTGGACGCAATTTGATGCGCGTCAGCAGTTCCTGCAAGCTTTCACGCCGGCCTTCGCTCTCGACTGAGAACACCACCGGACCGTTGAACTGTTCCAGGAACTGACGCAGCAGATCGAGTGGCGCTTTGGCCTGAGCCTGCACTGTCAGTTCCGGCAGCGGTTGATAGCCGAGGTTGGTATTGGCGGCCTTGTCAGCCAGCGTTTCGCTGCTTAACTGGACGCGTGGCCAGGCTTTCAGCTCACTGAATAACGCATCCGGACGCAGCCACAATGCCACCGGCTCCAGCAGTGGGCGCATCGGGTCGATACGGCGGTTTTCAAAACGCGCATTGACGTCTTGCCAGAAGCGCTGCGCGCTGCTTTCCAGATCGCCGCTGTTAACAATCAAAGTGTTGGCAGGTAGGTAGCTGAATAACGTCGGCAGCGCCTGCTCGAAAAACAGCGGCTGCCAGTATTCAATCCCGGCGGGCAGGGTGCCTTTGCTCACCTGCTGATAAACGTGTTCCGCTTCGCGGCGCACATCAAAGGTTTCGCGCCAGCGGGTGCGAAACTGTTCAATGGCGGCTTTATCGGTCGGGAATTCATGGGCTGGCAGCAGATTGATGGCGTCGACCGCTTCCAGCGTGCGTTGGCTGTCGACATCAAACAGGCGCAGGCTATCGATTTCATCATCAAAGAAGTCAATGCGGTACGGCTGATCGCTGCCCATCGGGAACAGGTCGAGCAGCGCACCACGCGTAGCATATTCCCCGTGCTCCATCACCTGGTCAACATGGCGATAACCGGCTTGTTCCAGTTGGTCGCGCAGGGCATCGCGCGAAAGCTGTTGCCCTTTACGCATCACCAGCGCATGGCCGTGTAAAAAGCTGTGCGGGCAAACGCGCTGCATTAGCGTGTTCACCGGCATGATCAGCATGCCCTGCGTCAGGGTCGGCAATTGATACAAGGTGGACAAACGGGAGGAGATAATGTCCTGATGCGGGGAGAAGCTGTCGTAGGGCAGCGTTTCCCAGTCGGCGAGGTTACTGACCGGCAGATCGGTGAACTGGCGAATCTCTTCCTGTAGTCGCAGGGCAGATTGCATATCCGGGGTAATCATCAGCACCGGACCCTGATGATGTTCGGTGATGCTGGCACACTCAACCGCCTGGGCGGCTCCCACCAGTTGACCGAGTTGACGGTGGTCACCGGCTTTGACTGGCAGGGTATAACGACTCTGTTCGGACATGGGGTCTCGACATTCTCTCCTTTTATTCCAGGGCGTCATCATTCCACAATCCGCCCTGAGGATCACCTGTCGCGGTGCTTTTTTCCCGGTTCCGTTACTTAATTGATTGCTGCGTATAATGCATACGCGGTCGATCGACGTTGGCCCAGGAGAGTTCCTGTTCCAGATGATAACTGTGGTTACCGTCGTCCCACTTCACGTAATAACCGGTTGGCGCATCACCCTGCTCGAACACGTTAACGATCACGCCTTTAATTTCACCCGATTTGTGTTTAACGATACTGCCTTTGGGAAACTTGAGCATATGTTGTACCCCCACACTCAACATCACTACTTAGTGTAGTTTACCGCAGCGGCTGACCAATAAACGTACAATTAACGTCATTATTTTGTCGCTTTTTTGTGCATGAGGTCGCTATGCGACGCATTTTGACGCAACTTTGCCGCAGACTCAGAGGGTTAGAGGTTTCATAAAGCAGGCGGCTCCTTTATCATCCCACTACTTATTTTCAGGCTACTGCCAAGACGGATCTCATGTATCAACCAGTCGCGTTATTCATCGGCCTGCGCTACATGCGTGGCCGCGCTTCAGACCGCTTCGGTCGCTTCGTCTCCTGGCTCTCCACTATCGGCATCACGCTGGGAGTGCTGGCGCTGGTGACAGTGCTGTCGGTGATGAACGGCTTCGAGCGCGAGCTGGAGGGCAATATCCTCGGTCTGATGCCGCAGGCGCTGGTGACCAGCGATAAAGGCAGCATCAATCCGCAGCAACTCACGGCGCAAAGCCTTAATTTGCAGGGTGTCAGCCGTGTTGCGCCATTGACCACCGCCGATGTGGTGCTGCAAAGCGCCCACAACGTTTCGGTCGGAGTGATGCTTGGCATCAACCCGGACGAAAAAGACCCCTTAACCCCTTATCTGGTCAATACTCCGCAGAGCGTGCTGCAAGCCGGACAATACAACGTGATTCTCGGTGAGCAACTGGCCGGGCAGTTGGGCGTCAAACGTGGCGACCAGCTGCGTCTGATGGTGCCGTCAGTCAGCCAGTTTACGCCGGTAGGTCGCGTGCCGAGCCAGCGTATCTTTACCGTGGCGGGTACCTATGCCGCCAACAGCGAAGTGGACGGCTACCAGATCCTGGTGAATCAGCAGGATGCCTCACGCGTGATGCGCTATCCGCTCGGCAACATCACCGGCTGGCGTCTGTGGCTGGATAAACCGCTCGACGTCGATACCCTCAGCCAGCAAAAACTGGCCGATGGCCTGGTGTGGAAAGACTGGCGCGAGCGCAAAGGCGATCTGTTCCAGGCGGTACGCATGGAGAAAAATATGATGGGGCTGCTGCTCAGTCTGATCATTGCTGTCGCCGCGTTTAACATCATTACCTCGCTGGGCCTGCTGATTATGGAAAAGCAGGCCGAAGTGGCGATTCTGCAAACCCAGGGCTTAACCCGTCGGCAGATTGTGGCGGTGTTCATGGTGCAGGGCGCCAGCGCCGGTATTATCGGCGCGTTGCTCGGCACACTGCTGGGGGTGTTGCTCGCCAGCCAGCTCAACCATTTGCTGCCGGTGATTGGCCTGTTCCTCGATGGTGCCGCGTTGCCGGTGGACATCAATGTCTGGCAGGTGGTCACCATTGCGCTGGTGTCGATGGCCGTGGCGCTGCTTTCTACTTTTTATCCGTCATGGCGCGCTGCCGCCGTTCAACCCGCTGAGGCTTTACGTTATGAGTAACACCCCTTTGTTGCAGTGTCGTAACCTGTGCAAACGCTATCAGGAAGGCAGCGTGCAGACCGATGTGCTGCGCAACGTGGCTTTCAGCCTGCAACCCGGTGAACTGACGGCGATTGTCGGCAGCTCCGGTTCCGGTAAGAGTACTTTGCTGCATCTGCTGGGCGGGTTGGATGCGCCAACCTCTGGCGATGTAATCTTTGATGGTAAATCGCTGAATGCGATGTCCTCTTCGGCCAAAGCGGAGCTGCGCAACCGCGAGTTGGGCTTTATTTATCAGTTCCACCACCTGCTGCCGGATTTCACCGCGCTGGAAAACGTGGCGATGCCGCTGCTGATTGGCAAAGCTGCCAAAGGTGAAGCGGAAGCGCGCGCCCGTGAGATGCTGGCGGCCGTTGGGCTGGAGAAACGCGCTGCGCACCGTCCTTCCGAGTTATCCGGTGGTGAGCGGCAGCGTGTGGCGATTGCCCGTGCGCTGGTGAATCGCCCGCGTCTGGTGATGGCGGATGAGCCAACCGGCAACCTCGATGCCCGCAATGCTGATGCGATCTTTGAGTTGCTGGGTGAACTCAATACCCGCCAGGGCACCGCATTTCTGGTGGTGACACACGATTTACAGCTGGCGAAACGTCTCAGCCGTCAGATGGAGATGCGCGACGGTCAGTTGAGCGAACATTTAACGCTGGGAGCGCAGTAATGACGCCTTCGTTATCCCTGCTGCTGGGGCTGCGCTTCAGCCGTGGCCGTCGGCGTGGCGGCATGGTGTCGCTGATTTCGATTATCTCCACCGTCGGTATCGCGCTGGGCGTGGCGGTGTTGATCATCGGCCTGAGTGCGATGAACGGCTTCGAACGGGAACTGAACAACCGCATTCTGGCGGTGGTGCCGCACGGTGAAATCGAGCCGGTAAACCAGCCGTTTCGCAACTGGCAGCCGATGATTGCGCCGATCGAGCAGGTGCCGGGTATTGCCGCCGCCGCCCCTTACGTCAACTTTACCGGCTTGATTGAGAGCGGCGCGAAGTTACAGGCGCTCCAGGTCAAAGGGGTGGATCCGCAACAGGAGCCGCGCCTCAGTGCGCTGCCGCGTTTTGTTGCCGGTGATGCCTGGTCACAATTTGCGGCCGGAAAACAGCAAATCATTTTGGGCGGTGGTATCGCTAAGTCGCTAAACGTGAAGCAGGGTGACTGGATCACCATCATGATCCCCAACAATGATGGCGAAAATAAGCTGCTTCAGCCGAAACGCATCCGTTTGCAGGTGAGCGGTATTCTGCAACTCAGCGGCATGTTGGATCACAGCCTGGCGCTGGTGCCGCTGGCTGATGCACAAACGTATCTGGATATGGGCGACAGCGTCAGCGGTATCGCGCTGAAGATGAGCGACCCGTTCAAGGCACAGAAACTGGTGCGTGACGCCGGTGAAGTGACCCATTCGTACGTCTATATCCGTAGCTGGATTGGGACTTACGGTTATATGTACCGTGATATTCAGATGATCCGCGCCATTATGTATCTGGCGATGGTGCTGGTGATTGGCGTCGCCTGCTTCAATATCGTCTCGACGCTGGTGATGGCGGTGAAGGATAAGAGTAGCGATATCGCGGTGCTGCGCACGCTCGGGGCGAAGGATGGCCTGATTCGCGCCATCTTTATCTGGTACGGGCTGCTCGCTGGGTTGCTGGGCAGCGTCAGTGGCGTGGTGGTTGGCGTGCTGGTGGCACTGAATCTGACACCGATTATGCGCGGCCTGGAACATCTTACCGGCCATCAATTGCTGGCCGGAGATATCTACTTTATCGACTTCCTGCCGTCAGAGCTGCACTGGCTGGATGTGATTTCCGTCCTGGCCACGGCTATAATTCTGAGCCTGCTCGCCAGTTGGTATCCGGCCCGTCGCGCCAGCCGCATCGACCCGGCCCGCGTGTTGAGCGGGCAGTAACCGCAAACAGGCGCAGCGGCGGTATCGCGGCTGCGCAGATTAAGGAGCCTTTATGCGCACACCCCGTCGCCGCTTACGACTCGCCCGCTATAAAAAAACGCGTCGTAAAGTGCATCAGCGCTTTCGCCAGCGTATTTTTGAACGCGATCGTAAAGCCGAGCTGGCCGCGCATCCCTTACCGCGTGTGGTGGTGTTAACCGGGGCGGGAATATCAGCGGAATCAGGCATTCGCACCTTCCGCGCGGCGGATGGCCTGTGGGAAGAACATCAGGTAGAAGATGTTGCCACCCCGGAAGGATTTCACCGCGATCCGGCGCTGGTACAGGCGTTTTACAATGCGCGTCGGCGTCAACTGCAACAACCTGACATCCAACCCAATGCGGCGCATCTGGCCCTGGCGGAGCTGGAGCAGGTATTGGGCGATAACTTTCTGCTGGTGACGCAAAATATCGATGATTTGCACGAACGCGCCGGTAGCCAACGCGTGCTGCATATGCACGGTGAATTGCTGAAAGTGCGCTGTGTCAGCAGCGGCCAGGTGATTGACTGGACCGACGATCTCACCCCGGATGACCGCTGCACCTGCTGTCAGTTCCCTTCCGCATTGCGTCCGCATGTGGTGTGGTTTGGCGAAATGCCGCTGGGGATGGAAGAGATTTATCAGGCACTCGATAGCGCCAACCTCTTTATCGCGATTGGCACCTCTGGTCATGTCTATCCGGCGGCCGGTTTTGTCCATGAGGCGAAAATACAGGGCGCGCATACGGTGGAACTGAATCTGGAACCCAGCCATATCGGTAACGAATTTGCTGAAGGTCAGTACGGCCTGGCGAGCGTAGTGGTGCCGGAGTTTGTGCACACCTTTCTGCGTGGGTTGTATAAATAGACAAAAATCCGCGCGATAAATCGCGCCGCTACAATACATGCAGGTCTCGTAGCGGCGCGATTTATCGCGCATTTTTGTTAACGTCCCGCTTTGAGTTTCTGGAACAACGTCTCATACTGCACGCTGGCATCGCCGACATCATTCTGCCACTCGCCGTGATTAATCACGTCTGCGGAGGGATACAGCGACGGGTCTTCCGCCACCGCTTTCGGCAACAATTTCTTCGCTGCCAGATTTGGCGTCGGATAACCAATGGTTTCCGCCACTTTTGCGGCGACTTCCGGGCGTAGCAGGAAGTTTATCAACTTCAGCGCGCCGGCCTTGTTTTTGGCATTGGCCGGGATCGCCAGGTTATCCATCCAGAAAATACCGCCTTCTTTCGGCCAGATGACCTGCAACGGTGTGCCGGCCTGACGCGCAACATAGGCGGAACCATTCCAGATCATGCCGAGATTCACTTCCCCTTCCATATAAGGGTTGCCTGGGTTATCGGAGTTGAAGGCCAGCACGTTCGGCATCAGCTTTTTCAACTCTTCATAAGCCGCGTCGATCTCCTTCGGATCACGGGTGTTGCCCGAGTATCCCAACTTAAGCAGCGCCATCTGGAACACTTCGCGTGCATCATCGGTCAGTAGCAGGCTTTGTTTATATTCCGGCTTCCACAAGTCGGCCCAGCCGGTGATGCTTTTCGGATCAATGGCGTCGGTATTGATGCCAATCGCGGTTGCGCCCCAGATATAAGGGATCGAGTAATCGTTATTGGGATCGAACGGTTTGTTGAGCAGATTCGGATCGAGGTTGTGAAAGTTGCTCAACTGAGACTTATCAATTTTCTGCAACATCCCTTCATTGCGCATTTTGGCGATAAAGTAAGTGGAGGGTACCACCAGGTCATACGCGCCATCTTTCCAGGTTTTCAGCTTGGCATACATGCTCTCGTTAGACTCGTAGGTGGAGTAAATCACCTTGATGCCGGTTTCTTTGGTGAACTGCTCCAGCAGTCCCGGCGGCACATATTCGGTCCAGTTGTAGAAATAGAGCGTGTTGCTGTCGTCAGCCTGTGCGCTCTGCATGCCCAGTGCCAGCGCCCCAGCCGCCAGCCAGTGAGACCATTTGTTCATGGGTTGTCCTCTATTTAGTTTTATCGCGCAATAACAGCTGACTGGCTGCCACCAACAGCAGCGACAGTAGCAGCAAAATTGTCGCCAGCGCGTTCACCTCGGGCGAGACGCCGACTTTCACCATCGAGTAAATTTTCAACGGCAGAATTTCAAACGTTGGGCCGGTGACGAAGGAGGAAACCACCACATCGTCCATCGACAGGGTAAAGCTCAACAGCCACCCGGCAGCCACCGCGGGCAGCGCCAGCGGCAGCAAAATCTTGCGCAGGATGATGATTTCACTGGCACCGAGATCCCTGGCGGCCTCCAGCATACGCACATCAAACCCTTTCAGACGTGAATACACGGTAATGACGACAAACGGCAGGCAAAAGGTGATATGCGAAAACAACAGCGACCAGAAGCCGAGTGAGATGCCCAGCAACATAAACAGCACCAGCAGCGAAATCGCCATCACAATGTCGGGTGACATCATTACCACGAACAACATGCCGCTGACGAAAGGTTTGCCGCGAAAATGATAACGATACAGCGCGACCGCCGTCAGGGAACCGATAATCGTGGCGCAGCTGGCGGAGATCACCCCCATCAGCAGTGAATGTTGTGCCGCCTGGAGCAAACTGTCGTTGTTGATCAGCAACCCGTACCACTGGGTACTGAATCCCTGCCAGTTGATGCCAAAGCGCGACGCATTAAACGAATTGACGATCAGGATAATGATCGGAATATAAAACCAGGCGTAAATGACGGCCATAAAGCTGCCGCGTAACCAGCGTGCCATTATTGCAGCTCCACTTTGTTATTCAGCAGGCGCGCCGCGCGCCAGTAAAACAACAGCATCAGCCCCATCAGCAGCGTCATTACGATGCTGGTGGCGGCCCCAAACGGCCAGTCACGGATGTTGAGAAACTGGCTTTTAATCACGTTACCAATCAGCAGATTTCTGGCGCCACCCATCAAATCGGAGACGTAGAACAGACCCATTGCCGGGATCAACACCAGCAGGCAACCGGCAACAATCCCCGGCATGGTAAGCGGCAAAATGATGCGGATAAAGCGTTGCAGCGTATTCGCGCCGAGATCCCGCGCCGCCTCAAGACAGGATCGGTCCAGTTTTTCCAGGCTGGAGTAGAGCGGCAGCACCATAAATGGCAGCAGGATATAAATCAGCCCAAGGATCACCGCTTGCGGCGTGTACATAATGCGAAAAGGTTCATCGATCACCCCGAGCCACAACAAAAAATCATTCAGCCAGCCGCGGGTGCTGAGAAAAATTTTCAGGCCGTAGATGCGGATCAACGAGTTGGTCCAGAACGGCACGATCAGCAGAAACAACATCAGCGGCCGCAGGCGGGGCGACAGCCTGGTCAGGCACCAGGCGAAGGGATAACCCAGCAGCAGGCAGCAGAGGGTGGCAATTACCGCCATATTCAGCGAATGCAGCAGCACCTCGGCATATAACGGGTCGAGCAGACGGCTGTAGTTACTGAGGGTAAACACCATGCTGACGAAATGCGCATCGTCACGCGTCAGAAAGCTGGTGATAAAGATCATCAGGTTTGGTAGCAATACGAACAGCGCCAGCCAGCCGACAATCATTGCCACAATAAAATTTTGCAGGCGATTACGCATCAGTTTCATACGGCAGCACCACCTCCCAGCTTTGCACCCAGCTCACCGCCATTTTTTGGTTTAGCGAGTGGTCAAAATCGGGATCGTCCTCATTAAAGAACTCACTCACCGTCAGCAACTTACCGTTTTCCAGTTCGACGGTAGATTCCAGCGTCATGCCTTTGTAGTTGCGTTCGCGAACATAGCCGATCAGCTGGTCGCTGGGGCTGTCGTCGGCTATCTCTTCCACACGCAAATCTTCCGGGCGCAGCAGAACATGCAATTTATCACCCGCGACGACCGGGAAAGGGCAGTGGATCTCACATTCCCGACCTTCCACGCGCGCGCGAACACAGGGTGCGTTATCGCTGTTCAACACCTCGGCATCAAACACGTTGATTTCACCGATAAATCGGGCGACAAACAGATTGGCGGGTTCTTCATAAATCTCGCGGGGCGTGCCATCCTGCTCAATCCGTCCATCACGCATCACCACGATGCGATCCGACATGGTCAGGGCTTCTTCCTGATCATGGGTGACAAAGACAAAAGTGATACCCAGCTTACGCTGCAACGCTTTCAGTTCGTTTTGCATCTGCTTACGCAGTTTGTAATCCAGTGCTGACAACGACTCGTCAAGCAGCAGGACTTTTGGCCGATTCACCACCGCACGGGCGATTGCCACGCGCTGCTGTTGGCCGCCAGAGAGCTGCTGAGGGCGACGCTGCGCAAAACTTTCCAGCTGCACCATCGCCAGCGCCTCGTTGACGCGCCGGGTTATCTCATCCGTCGGGGTTTTCTGCATCCGCAGGCCAAAAGCCACGTTCTCAAATACCGACATATGCGGAAACAGCGCATAGCTCTGAAACACGGTGTTGATATGGCGGTGCTCGGCGGGCGTGTCGGTGATATCGTTGCCATCAAGGATGATGCGACCGTTATCGGCCTCTTCCAGCCCGGCAATCAGACGCAGGATCGTAGTTTTGCCACAGCCGGAGGGACCCAGCAGGGTGATAAATTCGCCGTGGCGGATAGTCAGCTGAAAGTCGGAGATGATGGATTTACCATCGAAAGCTTTACTGATGCCAGAAAGCGTAACCAGCGCTTGTTGCGCGCGTGTTTGCGTCATTTTAGTCACTCAGTCTGAAAATGATCTGATTACAGCATAGTCGTTGGTAACGGCCTGCCGTGATGAAGGGCGGGATAATACCTGAAAAAAGCACCAATGCCATGTTTCAGCGAGGAATTACCTTGAAAAGTCTGAAAAAAATCGGAGTATGCTGTACGGACACACGCTGGCAGGGAAGTCATCTTTCTTTATTTGATGATTAAGCAAATCATCAGGACAGGACTAACCTGATGGATAATGATTTGACGCAACATCGCGTCACCAGCGACCTATGATAATAATGCAGGTTCTTTAGAGGGATGACCGATGGATCAATTACTTGAGCGCTTTCTCAGTTATGTGGCGGTAGAAACCCAATCAAAACCGCAGGCACGACAGGTGCCAAGCAGCGAAGGGCAGTGGACGCTGGCACGTCAGTTACAGGAAGAACTGCTGGCTCTGGGTTTTGTTGATGTGACTTTAAGCGACCATTGCTGCGTGATGGGCACCTTACCGGCGAATGTTGACTGGCCGACCCCGGTGATTGGCTTTATCTCGCATATGGACACCTCGCCGGATTTCACCGCGAAGAATGTCAATCCGCAGATTATTGAGAACTACCGTGGCGGGGATATTGCCCTCGGCAATGGGGACGAAATTCTTTCGCCGGTGATGTTCCCGATATTGCATAAATTGATTGGTCATACGCTGGTTACCACCGACGGTAAAACCCTGCTGGGTGCCGATGACAAGGCCGGGGTGGCGGAAATTATGACGGCGATGGCGCGCCTTGCCAAAGGGGATATCCCGCACGGTGCGATTCGTGTCGCCTTTACGCCGGATGAAGAGATTGGTCGTGGTACGTCGTACTTCGACATCGAGAATTTTGCCGCCGACTGGGCTTATACCGTTGATGGTAGCGACCTCGGCGAATTCGAATTCGAGAACTTTAATGCCGCGTCAGCCGTGGTGAAAATCGTCGGTAACAATGTGCATCCCGGCACCGCGAAAGGCGTGATGGTGAATGCGCTGGAGCTGGCGATGCGTTTCCATGCTGAGGTTCCGGCGCAGGAGAAACCCCAGTTTACCGAAGGTTATGAAGGTTTCTATCATCTGCACAACATCAAAGGCACGGTAGAACATGCCGAGATGCAATACATCATCCGTGACTTTGACGCCGACAACTACGCGAAACGTAAACAGCTGCTGGAAGAGATTGGCCGTCGGGTCAGCAAGGGATTACACGGCGAGTGTTCAGTAAAAGTCGAGATCAGCGACAGCTATCGCAATATGCGGGAGAAGGTCGAGCCACACCCGCATATTATCGAGCTGGCGTTGCAGGCGATGCGTGATTGCGGCATCGAGCCAAACGTGAAACCGATTCGTGGCGGTACTGACGGTTCAGCGTTGTCGTGGAAAGGTTTACCGTGCCCGAATCTGTTTACCGGTGGCTACAACTATCACGGCAAACATGAGTTTGCTTCACTCAACGTGATGGCCCAGGCGGTGGATGTGATTGTGCGCCTTGCAGCGCTGGTGGCAGAGAAGAAATAACGTCCGTCACGGCGCGTTTATCGCGCCGTGACGGTTCAGTGCATACTGTTGTTAGTCCGCGAAGAACCAGTAGCCACTGTTGACCAGTGCAGCGAGCTGCGCCAGCAGCGACGGGTCATCCAACGCCGTACCAAAATCTTCCAGCGTCAGCACCTGACGATTGGCCAGCGCCGCCAGCACTTCCGGGTGGCTACAAGCCACGCTTTCACCATTAACGAACACCACATCACCCAGCGTCAACACACGCAGACCGCCAAGACGGGTCAGGGCGTCCCCCTGTTGCAGGGCATCGTAGATCTCATCTGGCTGATATGGTGGCTCAGGTGGCGCGATATCCAGTTCGTGACGTGACTGGGAAATAAATTCGCCAAACCACTGGTTAAATTGTTCCGGCTGATTGATCACATCCAACATCGCCGCACGGATGCCTTCCACTTCTGACGGCAGGATTTGCGATGGACAATCACGCGTTGGGACATCGGGATCGCTATAACGATAGCTGCCCAGCTCATGCGCCAGCACATAGTCGGCAAAACCGCTGATCAGTTCACGGCCACTGGGGGCACGGAAGCCTACCGAGTAGTTCAGCGCGTTTTCCAGCGAGTAACCTTCGTGCGGGAATCCCGGCGGAATATAGAGAATATCGCCCGGTTCCATCTCTTCATCGATGATGGCATCAAAAGGTTCCACCTGGAGCAGGTCCGGGTGCGGGCAATGCTGTTTCATCGGCACTTTCTCGCCAACGCGCCAGCGACGACGTCCGCTGCCCTGAATAATAAACACATCATACTGGTCGAAATGGGGACCTACGCCGCCGCCCGGCACGGCAAAGGAGATCATCAGATCGTCAATGCGCCAGTCGGGCAAGAAGCGGAACGGACGCATCAGCGCCGCAGAAGGCTCATGCCAGTGGTTCACCGCCTGCACCAGCAGCGACCAGTTGTTTTCGCCGAGATGATCGTAACTTTCAAACGGACCGTGGCTTACCTGCCATTTGCCGTTGTTGTGGCTCACCAGGCGGCTATCCACCTCGTTTTCCATTGCCAGACCGGCCAGCTCATCAGGAGAAATAGGGTCAATAAAGTTTTTAAAACCACGTTTAAGCACCACCGGGCGTTTTTGCCAGTAGCGCTGAATAAAATCGGGCCAGTTAAGATCGAGCTGATAATCCATAGAAGGGTTCCGGTTAGGGCCATGAATGCCTGCAAGTATAACAGCCCGCGTGCCGTTCTACTCGCGACGATGTTCAACTTCCTGACGTTGGAAGATGACTTCCATACGGGCGCCGCCCAGCGGGCTGGTGGTGGCGATAACCTGACCGGCATATTGTTCCAGAATGTCGCGCACCACCGCCAAACCCAGGCCCTGGCCGGGACGCAGCGTATCGGCGCGCTGCCCGCGTACAAAGATTAAATCCCGCTTACTTTCGGGAATGCCGGGACCATCGTCGTCGATATACAGATGCAGGGCTTTGTCTGTCTGGCGTGCGGTGACCTCAATAAACTCCAGGCAATATTTGCAGGCGTTATCCAGTACGTTGCCCAGCACTTCCATGAAATCGTTTTGATCACCGATAAAGGTCAGTTCAGGGGAGATATCGAGGGTGATTTCCACCCCTTTGCGTTGATAAACCTTGTTTAACGCCGAGCACAGGCTGTCGAGCAACGCGGAGACGGAATGGAGGTCGCGCTGCAACGGGTTATGGTCGGCCTGCATGGTGGCACGATGCAGGTAATAACCAATTTGCTGCGAGATACGGCTGATTTGTTCCAGCATCACCGGTTCGGCTTGTTCCACCGTCAGCTCTTTGCCGCTGCGTAGTGAACGCAGCGTACTCTGCAACACCGCCAGCGGGGTTTTCAGGCTGTGGGTGAGATCGGACAGTGTGGTGCGATAGCGCGTATAACGCTGTCGTTCGTTGGAAAGCAGCAAATTCAGGTTGCGAACCAGGCTCTTCAGTTCCTGTGGAGGATTATCATCGAGGTTTTCACGCTGGCTGGTTTCCAGCTCGCGTACCTGAGAAGTGAGATCGCCAATGGGGCGCAGGCTCCAGTGCGCGGCCAGCCACAGTAACGGGATCACCAGCAGCAGATTCGCGGCCAGCACATAGCTAAACCATGACCACACTACATCCGAATGTTGCAGTTCCTGCGGGATCGAATCGACCACCACAATCGTCAGCGCCGGTAAGTTGGTGGTGGCATCGTAGCGATTGACGGCAACCGAGTGGGTAAAGGTGTCGTTGCTGTCGGTATCCCAGGCGTGTAATTGCCTCTGCGCCACCGGGTTATTCCCCATCGCCGCCAGGCTGGTACGATTGCTGGTATCAATTTCGTAAAAATCTGGTTTGAGTAACCACTCGCGCTGAATTTTCTTGCGAATCTCCGGGACATCGCGCTGTTGCCACAGCAATTTGCCGTGTTCATCGTAGATAAACACCAGCGTCGGGAAATTCAGCGTCATGCGCTCAGGCTGAGCAATGGTGAGTTTGTTGTCCTGCCATTGGGCGAGGGTAAAGAACAGGTTGCTCTCGCCTCGCATCACGCGGTAGGTGTTCTTATCAAAACTCACCACATAACCCACCACGGCAACCATGCCGTAGGAGAGCGACAGAAACAACACAATGGCTGCCGTCGCCAGCAAAAAGCGGGCGCGCAGTGAGAAGGGACGCAGACGACGCAACCAGTTCATTTATCAGAGATCGAAGCGATAGCCCTGGCCGCGTACGGTGTTAATCACTTCCGTCGGATAGAGCGCGAGAATTTTTTTACGCAGACGCCCCATCAGCACATCAATGGTATGACTTTCACGCAGTTCGGCGTCGGGATAAAGCTGCAACATCAGCGAATCTTTGCTGACCACTTTACCGGCATTGCGGATCAGGGTTTCCACGATGGTGTATTCAAACGCCGTCAGTTTGACCTGTTCTTCATTGATGGTCAGCTCGCGACGCGAGAGGTCAACCTGAAACGGGGGCATCGAGATAATCTGGGAAGCATGGCCGCTGTTACGACGCATCAGCGCCTGCAAACGTGCTGCCACTTCTTCGATATGGAAAGGTTTGGTGACATAGTCGTCGGCACCGGCTTCCAGCGCCTCCACTTTTGCCTGCCAGCCTTCACGCGCAGTCAGCACCAGAATCGGTTGGCGAATGGCATCACCACGCCAGCGGCGGATCAGTGACATACCGTCTTCGCCCGGCAGGCCGAGATCGACCAGCGCAATATCCGGCACATGCTCCTGGAGAAAATAATCGGCTTCTTTCGCATCTTCTGCGGCATCCACCTGATGGCCCATTTCGCGCAATTGCACGGCGAGATGATGACGCAGCAGCGCATTATCTTCCACAACCAGAACACGCATAGCATTTCCTTACTTTCAACACATTGATGGAGAAAAGTATATGCCAGGTCAGCTAAACCGCAGATTAACGCAGGCGAGCCGTGGCGCGCCTGCGTGGGTGGCGATTACTTCAGGTCGTCAACCATCTGGACCGCTCGGCCAAGGTAGTTTGCCGGCGTCATCTGTTTCAGACGCACTTTTTCTTCTTCCGGCAGTTCCAGGCTATCGATAAACGCCTGCATACCGGCTGCATCCACGCGTTTACCGCGCGTCAGCTCTTTCAGTTTCTCGTACGGCTTCTCGATGCCATAACGACGCATTACCGTCTGGATTGGCTCCGCCAGAACTTCCCAGTTGTGATCCAGCTCGTCAAGCAGACGATCGCGGTTCACTTCCAGCTTAGAGATGCCTTTCAGCGTCGCCTGGTAGGCAATCAGCGCATAACCCACGCCAACACCCAGGTTACGCAGGACGGTGGAGTCGGTCAAATCACGCTGCCAGCGCGAAACCGGCAGTTTGCTGGCCAGATGTTGCATCACCGCATTCGCCAGACCGAGGTTACCTTCGGAGTTTTCGAAGTCGATCGGGTTAACTTTGTGCGGCATGGTCGAAGAACCAATTTCACCGGCGATAGTTTTCTGTTTGAAGTGGTTGAGCGCCACGTAGCCCCAGATATCGCGATCAAAGTCGATCAGAATGGTGTTGAAACGCGCGATGCAGTCGAACATTTCAGCAATGTAGTCGTGCGGCTCAATCTGCGTGGTGTAGGGGTTCCAGGTGATGCCCAGAGAGGTAACGAAGGCTTCGCTCAACTGGTGCCAGTCCACTTCCGGATAGGCAGCGATGTGGGCGTTGTAGTTACCTACCGCACCATTGATTTTACCCAGCACTTCGATGTTGCCCAATTGACGCAGCTGACGCTCCATACGGTAAGCGACGTTCGCCATCTCTTTACCCATAGTGGACGGGGTGGCAGGCTGGCCGTGGGTACGCGACAGCAGCGGAATGTCGCGATATTCCTGCGCCAGGCCTTTCACTGCGGCAATGATTTTGCTCCAGTACGGCAGAATCACGTCACGGCGGGCGGTTTCCAGCATCAGCGCGTGCGACAGGTTGTTGATATCTTCGGAAGTACAGGCGAAGTGGATAAACTCAGATACCGCGTGCAGGGCAGGGACGTCGGCCACTTTCTCTTTCAGAAAGTATTCCACCGCTTTCACGTCGTGGTTGGTGGTGCGCTCGATGGTTTTGATGCGCGCTGCGTCAGTTTCATTGAAATTGGCGACGATAGCGTCAAGGAAAGCGTTTGCGTCAGCATCAAATGCAGGAACTTCCTTGATCTCTGCGGTCGCGGCCAGTTTCTGTAACCAGCGAACTTCAACCTCAACGCGGAATTTCAGCAAACCGTATTCGCTGAAAATCGCGCGCAGCGGGCTGACTTTATCGCCGTAACGACCATCGACAGGTGAGACGGCGGTCAGAGAGGATAATTCCATCAGTGCAACTCCTGAATCGTTTAACAAAGCGTAATGCCGGAAAGACGTTTAATACGCCGTTCCCAGCCGGGATAAAATGGTTTTTGCCTCACTCAGCAAACGCTGACGCGAGAACATCAGTTGCAGGCGGCCACCACCGACCTGCTGCCATAATACGGCAGAACGGATACCCGCCAGCAGCGCGGCGCGCACGCGGCCCTGAATCTGTGAGCTTTGCAGCACCTGTGGAGAGCCAGTCACCTGAATACGTGGGCCAAGCGGGCTAATCACATCGACATAAATCGCTGCCATCGCGCTGGTGATGGTGTCGGATTCCAGTTCATAGTGCGCCAGTTGGCGATCCAACTGGCTGATGCGCTGGGCCAGGGTGTTCAATGCCTGTTTGTTCCCGTGCAGTTTGCGCTCCAGTACCATCAGGCTCAGGGTGTAACGCGTTAATTCTGCACCGGCACCCTGGCGGCTGCTGCTGTTCAGCACCGCCATTAGCGTCTCCAGCCCGAGCCGCAGGTTGGCCTCATCATTGCCATACACCGCCAGCGTTGAGCCGGGATTGAGATCAAGCAGGCTGCGCAGTGACACGCTCAGCGCGTCATTATTACAGGTACCCTGATGCGCCAGCTGCTGCACCAGATGCGCAGCCTGGCAGACGCCCGCCAGTGCCAGCGTTATCTCATAATAGTTCTTAGCCACGGTTACTCCTGTATACGCGTCGGCAGCGCCGACCTTAGGCCGCTGCCCAGGGCAGACGCTGTTCAATAATGCCGCCACCCAGGCAAACGTCACCGAGGTAAAACACGGCAGACTGGCCCGGCGTGACAGCCGCAACCGGCTCATCAAAACGCACTTCAATACGGTCATCGCCGTGCGGGATAATTTCGCACGGGATATCGGTCTGGCGGTAACGGGTTTTCACCGTGCAACGCAGCGGCGCGGTAATCGGCTGACGATCCACCCAATGCAACTGCTGGGCAATCAGCCCCACGGACATTAAACGCGGATGATCACCACCCTGCGCCACAATCAGACGGTTACGGGCGACGTCTTTATCGACCACGTACCAGGGATCGTCATTGCTTTCTTTACGACCACCAATGCCCAATCCTTTGCGCTGGCCCAGGGTGTGGTACATCAGGCCCTGATGCTCACCGACGATTTCGCCGTCAACGGTTTCAATCTCGCCCGGTTGAGCCGGGAGATAGCGACCAAGGAAATCGCGGAATTTGCGTTCGCCAATAAAGCAGATGCCGGTGGAATCTTTTTTCTTTGCGGTTATCAGATCAAGCTGCTCGGCAATGCGACGCACTTCCGGTTTTTCCAGCTCACCCACCGGGAACAGGCTTTGCGCAACCTGCTCATGGCTCAGGGTGTACAGGAAGTAACTCTGATCTTTGTTGCCGTCGAGGCCGCGCAGCAGGCGGCTTTGGCCGTCAACATCCTGACGACGCACGTAGTGGCCGGTCGCGATAAAGTCAGCACCGAGATCTTCAGCGGCGAATTCGAGAAACGCTTTAAATTTGATCTCTTTGTTACAGAGAATATCGGGGTTCGGCGTACGACCAGCTTTGTACTCTTCGAGGAAATGCTCAAAAACATTGTCCCAGTACTCGGCGGCAAAGTTAACTTTGTGCAATTTGATACCGAGTTTGTCACATACGGCCTGCGCATCAGCCAGGTCGTCAGCGGCAGTGCAATACTCCTCGCCGTCGTCTTCCTCCCAGTTCTTCATGAACAGGCCCTCGACCTGATAGCCCTGCTGTTGCAGTAACCAGGCGGAAACGGAAGAATCGACGCCGCCGGACATACCGACGATCACTTTTTTCTGGCTGTTGTCAGACATGACGCACTCTTGATTACGATAAAAACAGGCGGCGTATTCTAGCACGCGGAAGCCGGGTGCGCACCCTCGTGAAACGGCCACTGGAACGGAGCAACCAGTTGCAGAGGATAGCGTGCCCCCTGTTGCCACAGCCGCACACTTTCCGCCACCAGCGGCGAACGCAGCTTATCGGCGCTGATAATCTGCTCTGGCGTCAGCCACCAGCAGCAATCGATGTCATCGTCATGTGGCGTAGTGGCGACCGTTTCTGTCAGATCCAGGCCAAACAGGAACCGCACAAAAGGCGTATTATCCGGGGCGATCCACTGCTGCACACCGAGGAAATAGTCCGGCGTGGCGGTGATGCCGGTCTCTTCAAACAGCTCACGTTGTACCGCTTCCAACAGGGTTTCATCCGCTTCCAGATGACCGGCGGGCTGATTCCAGGTAGCGCGGCCATTGACCTGTTCTTCCACCACCAGCAACTGACCTTGCGCCTGCACCAGACACGCCACCGTGACATGAGGTTTAAACATCGATCCTCCCGGATTATTAACCTGAAGTTATTGAAAATTGTGCGCTGATATCACGCCATTCGCCCGGTGCCAGATTATCCAGCTGATGTTCCCCCAAGGCATAGCGAATCAGGCGCAGGGTAGGGAAACCAATGTGTGCCGTCATGCGTCGCACCTGACGGTTTCGCCCTTCATATAAGGTGATCTTCAGCCAACTGGTGGGGATAGCTTTGCGTTCGCGAATCGGCGGCTGGCGTGGCCACAGCCATTCCGGCTCGGCGACGCGCTCGACACCGGCAGGCAGGGTGGGGCCATCATTCAGCGTCACGCCCGTGCGCAGGCGGGATAAATCTGATTCCTGCGGTTCGCCTTCCACCTGCACAAAATAGATTTTTCCGGTTCGCTTACCGGGCTGTGTCAACCGTGCCTGGAGTGCGCCATCATTGGTTAACACCATCAGCCCTTCGCTGTCGCGATCGAGGCGGCCTGCGGCGTAGACGTCGGTCACGGGCACGAAATCCTTGAGCGTCCGGCGTCCGTCCTCATCGCTAAATTGCGGTAAAACATCGAAAGGTTTGTTAAAGAGTATGACGCGTACCGGGCCTTTGGGCCGCGTATCACGGCGGACAGGCTTACGTGCCGGGCCGCTGAATCGTTTATCCTGGTGAATTCGTTGAGAAGTTTTTCGCATGGGCTTTGCAGTCGGTGACAATCAGCGCATTATAACGCGAAACTGCGGTGATTGGCGCGGCGGAAATATTCAAGTAGTATTGACGCGCATCTTACAAATCATTAACAAAAAATCGCTCGAAGGAGAGGTTAATGGAAAGCAAAGTAGTTGTTCCGGCGGAAGGTCAGAAAATCACCCTGGATCAGGGCAAACTGGTAGTACCTAATAACCCGATCATCCCCTACATTGAAGGTGACGGCATCGGTGTTGACGTTTCGCCTGTGATGCTGAAAGTGGTTGATGCCGCTGTGAAGAAAGCCTACAACGGCGAGCGAAAAATTTCCTGGATGGAAATTTACACCGGTGAGAAATCAGTAGAACTCTACGGCCAGGACGTCTGGCTGCCGCAGGAAACCCTCGATTTAATCAAAGAATATCGCGTTGCCATCAAAGGCCCGCTGACTACCCCGGTTGGTGGCGGTATTCGTTCTCTGAACGTTGCGCTGCGTCAGGAGCTGGACCTCTACGTATGTCTGCGTCCGGTACGCTACTACAAAGGCACCCCGAGCCCGGTAAAACGTCCTGAAGATACCGACATGGTGATCTTCCGTGAAAACTCCGAAGATATCTATGCCGGTATCGAGTGGAAAGCCGGTACGCCGGAAGCGGACAAAGTGATCAAGTTCCTGCGTGAAGAGATGGGCGTGAAGAAAATTCGCTTCCCGCAGCAGTGTGGCATCGGCGTGAAGCCGTGTTCAGAAGAAGGCACCAAACGTCTGGTGCGTGCCGCAGTGGAATACACCATCACTAACGATCGTGACTCCCTGACCCTGGTGCACAAAGGCAACATCATGAAGTTCACCGAAGGTTCTTTCAAAGACTGGGGCTACCAGCTGGTGAAAGAAGAGTTCGGCGGCGAACTGATCGATGGCGGTCCGTGGATGAAGTTCAAAAACCCGAACACCGGCAAAGAGATCATCGTGAAAGACGTGATCGCTGACGCCTTCCTGCAACAGATCCTGCTGCGTCCGGCAGAGTACGACGTGATCGCCTGTATGAACCTGAACGGTGACTACATCTCTGACGCCCTGGCGGCGCAGGTTGGCGGTATCGGTATCGCACCGGGTGCCAACATCGGTGACGAATGTGCGCTGTTCGAAGCGACCCACGGTACTGCACCGAAATATGCGGGTCAGGATAAAGTGAACCCAGGTTCCGTTATCCTCTCCGCTGAGATGATGCTGCGTCATCTGGAGTGGTTCGAAGCCGCAGACCTGATTGTTAAAGGCATGGAAGGCGCAATCGCCAACAAGACCGTGACCTATGACTTCGAACGTCTGATGGAAGGCGCTAAACTGCTGAAATGTTCAGAGTTTGGCGACGCGATTATCGCGAATATGTAATCTGCCTTAGCGGGTAGAGTGCAAAACGGGAGCCAATGGCTCCCGTTTTTGTTGGTGCGGCATGCATTTGTGAAGAAACTAAAGGTCACTGAGGGAATGATCAGGATAAAACTCATGATGGCAGAAGGTATTGTGGAAGGCTGTCTGTTGATGTTTGATGTAAAACTGGAAATGGACAACTCGCTTTAAAATTAGTATGCCACAACCCACTTAGTGGGCTGTTTGTCCCGACGATAAAGCATGCAGACTATGGGAATAATCTGTCCTTTGCCTCCAGAAAAACCGCAAGAAGCATGAGGAAGGAATAGCAAACCGTGCAAATTATTAATAAACCTTTGAAGACCGGTAACCAGGACATTAATTTGATAGTGTCATTATCCGGAAAGGTGTATACATCGCTGGCTTTCTCAACAAACAGTATGTTCTTTTTGTTCTTTAGTCGAAGGAAAAAGTAAGCCATAAGTGGTGCGCCAAAAAAACCTACCATGCAGCTAAATGAGTACGGGGCAGGAAACGTATATTTTCTTTGGAAGCGATTCAATAATTCGTAGTACTTGGGCCTGTTGATTGCATACCAGATGATTGAGGCGATAAAAGCCAGGCTGGCAACAATGATAATGGCGATTACAAAAATTTTCATTTGCTGTCAGATGTCCAGGTGTTTGTATATAGAATCCATAATTAAGTCAGCTGCGGAACTTCCAGCCAAACCTCCCGCAACAGAACCAACTGCGGCACAGGCGACACCACCGACACCGGCTGTTGCAATACCGATTCCGGTACATATTCCAATACCAACAATAGAACCCAGGGCACCACCACCAACGCCACCGGCTGTTGAAGCAGTAAACGAAGTGTATTTTTTGAATGCCACTCTTTCGCATTCATTCTCACGGCCTGTAGTGCAGCTCTTGACCACTTCATTTGCTGTGTTAGCAAAAGAAAAACCAATCCCAATGAATCCACCGTATTTGAGGAAACGTGCTGCTTTGGCTGCATTACCAACAAAATTCGAGTATCCCGGTATTCCACCGATACCAACAGTTGACCACTCATGAACGATCGAGCGGCTTGAAAGGTTTAATGCTCTGCGCATATCTTCGTAAGGCCGAAGTTTAAGAGCATAACGGTTTAGAGACTTGAGAAGGGGTTTATTTACCAGTTCTTTCAGTTGGTTCAATAGCTGATTGCGCTCCACAAAAAATTGCTGACTTATAAGGGTGCCTTGTGTGCGGAATTGATTTTGGTAGCTGCCCTCGATTTTCTTCAGGGTCTGTTCTATAGAGGAATAGTATTTTTCGCCTGCATCTCCTACAGTACCGAAAATCTTGTCTCCGGCATTTGTCAGGCCCGCGATAACTCCGTAATACTTCTGCATGAAACTGGCTTCTTCGGTGCTGACTCCGTTCAAAGCCTGGTTTGTTTTTGTTTTGGCTTGCCTGAGTGCTGACAGCGCCTGCATAGTCATTGGTGCTGGTGTATCAGGATCGGCAACAATCAATATCTGCCCGGGCTTTAACCAGGGTGTATCAGCATTCATTCTCATGAACATCTGGGCAGCTGGAGTGCGGGTATCTCTGAACAGTTCTCTGGCCTGATAATCAAGTGACCCAGGTCGCTCGACAATACAATAGCCCGGGGCCAAATTACGTGCCATGCATCCATTCTCCGTCGGTTGTCGTATGTATGGCGGTGCCACGTTCAATGCCATACTCAAAAATTTCTAATTAATAGTAAATAATTCTCCTGCGTTACGCAAAAACTGTTGAAGCCAGTTACGAGTGGTCACTTAGACATGCAGCTAAAACAGCGGAACCCTGCCAAATGACGGGGTTATTTGCTATCGAGGGCGCGACATGTCACGGGTGTTGATACGTTGGACTGGATATGAATGTAGGAGTCGAGCCAGAAAAGTTTTGAAAATCGCTATCGCGGTCCGCAATTTCGTTGTGAGTGTGATATATATGGTTTCAACACTCTTTAATGGCCGAAATAGTTCCTGAACGGGTGTTTTAGTTTTGAATTAAATAATTTCGTGGCTTAACTTTTTTGTGACCCATCATAGTTCATTATTGCATCGGCAATGATTGTCCCTTGGGAAACGCCCTTCTCCCGGGCCAGTAACTCTATCTTCTCAATGGCAGTCAAAGAGAGCTTATAGGTTTTAGGTTTAAATCCACGCTTCTCATCGCTGCGTTTCTGAATGCTACTTGCTGATTGAATCATATTATAACCCTTATGAGGTAGCGCGAAATCAGGCGGTAATCATTATCAGTTAGATTGGCTTAAATCATCATGGGTGATGCCTGTAATGACCATCCCAAGTGAGACCTAACTATAGCTTTCAAATTTAGAATTGGCTTGGCTTTAATGAGATTTTATTGATGATATTTATTACTGTTAAAAATCTATTTTTTCAATTAATGTGCGTGATTGTTCTCTTAATCACAATTTCTAAAAACATCATTAATGTTGTAAGTGTTAAGAGCCAAACGAAGAAAGCTTAAGCTTTCTTCCGTAATTCATAAGCCCCTGTGGTTGACGAGCCGAGTAATTAATTGCTGGTGCGCGTCGGGGTTTTCAATATCAGAGGGCGCATATGTGCGCTCTTGTTCATTTTTATCCTTTCAATAACTAAGCCAGTGTGAGTGCCGTACATAAGCAACGCTGAGGTAACTATTCTTTGATACTACAGACAGCACCGACCGTAACCACGGAGGTGAGAGACCATGAAAATGTCAGCAATTGGCTGCTCCTGAGCCTGTCACTCAAACACACAATACTTTTGTTACAAAACACCGTCACGGAATGCTGATCTTCAGGGTGCAGATGCGTTACCCTCTTGGCCCTCTTTGAGTTGTTGCGTAGGTATGCTGTTTTGAAATGTTGGGTTTTACTGATTTTTGCTTTTGTTTTATCAAGTTGCACCGGACACGGTTCAACGGAGACGGTACTGAAATCTAAACAGCCGTCAGGTCCCTTACTCAAGAACGATGATCCCTATGTGCCGCTGGAAAGCGCTGATTTGAGTAAGCTGTCGACCGAACTTGAGCCAGTTTCCCGAGAGATAATGACATTGAATCCCATGATCAAACTCTCAGCGAAAAGAAATCCGGCCGAGGCAAAAGTCATGACTCCCGCGGAGTTTCCGGTTTCACTCCTTTTCAGCTCAGTAGAAACAGACATTTCGAATTGCGAAAGGTACAGCCAGGGCAAAATACGTCTGCAATGCCGGAACCTTGCCTACACGGCTGTTCGTGATTTCGTGTCGATGATGCGCGACAGTCGAATAAACGCCTATCTCAAGCAGGCCGTGATAGATGACCTTAAAAGCGATCATTATCTGAACCTGTTTAACGCCTCCCGGTTAGCGTATGAAGTGGCGGAGAGCTGTAAGCAGAAGCACCAGGGCGGCTATGTGCGCCTTTACTGGCATGCCGTGCCGTGCAATGGTCAAGGCGATAAACTGTCTTTCATGGATGCCCGTCGCAAAAAGTTGATTAATTAATCCAGTCCCCATTTCATGGTGAGCCGCTGACAGAACGCGCGCACTTTTGATTAAAGTGATAATTATTTAGCTAATAATAAGCATGGCAATAAAAGTTAAGTTTTTAGCGCGGATTTTTGAGATGATTCTTATGCCCCTTCAAGAGCTAAGCCATTGCGAGTGCCGGAGATAAGCGCCGGGTGGGGCATTACCCCTTCTCTGGCGATGCAACAAATCGCGCCACCACGATCCATCCGCAAAATTTTGAGCCAGTTAACATACACAGACAACATTTCGTGTCATCTCGCGTACAAACCGCTATCGTCAGCGCTCATCTAAAGGAGGGTACGATGCAGGGCGTGATGAAATTTGTTAAAGGCTGGCTGCTGTTTTCGCTGCTATGGGGCATTTTTATGTGGTTCGTCTCCTGGCAGAGTCAAGGCAAAGAACCTGGCATGGCGGTAGTCATGAGCCTGTATGCAGGCTTGATCTACCAGGCCTTGATAACCATGGTGGCGCGCTATAAGGCACGTAAATCACAGGCATAATTGTTCGCATCTGCTCAATGCTGCCCACGTAGCTTTGCGTGGCGCTGACATTAATTTGCATCGGTTCAGGCACGCTGGTCGCACTTTTGGATCATTGTGCAGGTGAGTTGATGATGAGGAAGATGCCGCTGGCCGCTTGGTTTTTTCTGCTGCTGTCGTTTGGGTCATGCGCGCAACCGTTACCAGGGCTGCCCCATATGCATTCATACAGTGGGCGCCACCTTGATGCCGGTAACAGTGGCATAGCGGATGTGGCGGAAACGCCGGATGAACACATCCAGGAACGGCGGGATGAGGTGGGGTACCACCAATAAAAAAGCTGCGGTAGACGCTACCGCAGCTTAGGTCATCATTAAGCGAGTTGCTGCTTAATTATTTGTGGTATTTCCACGCCTGAGTCCAGCTGATACCGACTTCTGGCTCATAATGCAGCTGAGACCATTGTCCCGTCTGGCTACACCAGCCTGCTACCACGCACTCAAACACTTTACCTTTGTGGGTCACCACATCACCGGCTTTGTAGTTGTTGCCATAAGCCCAGGCTGGATAACCTGCGGAACCCGATAACGCCGGAACCGTAAAGTTTTCCATCAACTGACGCGTCTCTTTACCTGCGGTGACGTCCACCTTCAGATTCATCAGCTGAGAACTGCTGGTTTTTTCCACTGAGAAGGTGAAATAAGACAGTCCGTTGGTGCTTTCCTGAGTACCACCCATTGGCGACCATGAGTAATTCGGTTTGCTGGTTGGTGTCTGAGAAGATGCCACTGTACCTGTAATGAAGTATCTGTTGCCTTCGTCTTTGAATTGCAGACCTAACTTCATGCCATTGATAAATGCCTGATCGTTATTCTGCACTTCCTGAGTCACTTTCACCGCGTGTGTTTGAGTGGCAGAACGCGCACCTTTCACACTGCTGGCTGTCACTTCAGCAATATAATCTCCCGCAGCCAGACCCGCTTTGATCTGTCCGTTCTGATCGATACCATTGACAACGACTTGTGCACCTTGCTTCAGCGTCCATGCATAAGTCACCTGATCAAAGTTAGCTTCGGCTTCCAGTTTAACCGGATTTGCTGAGGCCATAGTGTTCGAACCACTAATGGAAACGGCAGGTTTTACAACATTCACGGTGACAAAAGCTTCGCCAGATTTTTTGTCGCCATTGGTTGCGGTTACACGGAATTTCGCAGAGACATCAAACAGATTTTTCGGTACGACGATTTCAGCTGACGCTTTATCGTAAGACTTCAGATAAATATCGCTGTTGCCCTCAATGCGTTCCCATTTCCAGGTCACAGAATCCTGGTTGCTGCCAGCAATTACCGGGTAGCCAAAGCCATAGTCACTGGTGCCCACCACATTGATGCTGGTTTTATCCAGTGTAACGGTAGGTGCCTGGCTTTCCGGAGTTTCCGGTACTTCTGGGGTGCTTGAGTTGCAATAGTTCTGACCGTTGAAGTTGTACGCGACGGGACCGGACATGCTCTCGTCCACTTTGGTCGGTACGCCATTCTGTGAATCAATGACTTTGGTATCCACAACGCCGTTATAATCTTCGCTGAAGTTGTAGTAGCTGCCATTAGCCTGCTTGTTACATACTGCGGCGTTCATACTGTTCAGAATCAAACCATTGTCATTACTTGCCGCCCAGGCAAACATGCCACCCAGTTTGTATTTCTTCACCAGGTCGCCTTTCGCAATCACGGAACGTTGGGAATCGAAGGTTTCAACCTGTGCGGTTGGGTTACCATTGACATTAGCGATGGGTTTCCAGATATACGCGGCTTCAGCCTGTTTATCGTAGTAAACGTCCTGTTTCTTGCTGATGATGTTATCGTACAGCTCACGATAATCGGTCACGCCATGCTCATAGGAACCGTTGCTGCCAAGCCCTTTACGACTCACTTCTTCACCGTTGGCGATACCATGCCAGAACAGTTTATCGTGTTCCTGTTTCACACTGACGCTATGCCAGCCACGGCTGTAAGCCGCTGCACCCACCACCAGTTTCTCTGATGGGAAGTCCGGGTTGTTATCCAGAATGGCTTTCACTGCGCCTTCGGTGCTGAATCCGCGCTGCGTTTGCTCGCCGGTCATATCGTTGCCCTGGCCATCAATGATGATGTTACCGGCTTCGTCTTTGACTTTATCCTGACCACCCTGCTGGTAATATGTCCCGGCGATCGGTTTGGCATAGACGGCAGCCTGGTGACCCGGGTTACGGGCGAAGGCACCGTACATGTCGTAGGTCATGATATTGATGAAATCAAAATCATCTTTCAGGCTGTTAAAGTCGATCGCGGCGAGTTTTGCCGGTGATGCACTGACGGCCGCACTTAACTGCTTACGCTGTGCACCGCTATATTTGGCATCCATCGCTTTACGCAGTTCTTTGACCAGCGCGGTATAGCGTTCTTTTTCTTTCTGATAACCATCGGTGGCCAGATTGCCCATCGCTGACGGTCCGGTAGAACCGACAAATTCCCAGTCAAGGTCAATACCATCCACGAACGGATTTTCGCTGAGGAAGTTCATCACTGAGTTAACGAAGATATCGCGACCTTCTTTGGTTTCCACCATCGCATGGAACGGCGCACTCATCGACCAGCCGCCGATGGAGACCATCACGTTCAGCTGTGGATTCGCTTTTTTCATTCTTTCCAGCGCTTTCAGGCCATAATAAGACGCTTGCGGATCGTAGCGGGTGACATTGAAATCGCCCTGCTGTTTAGCCGGGGTATCGTTGCCTTGCCAGTTGGTATCGCCGCTTTCTGTCGGCAGGTTGCCCTGGCCGCACATGCCTTTGAGGATTTTCTGTCCGCGTTCATTGCCTTCTGCTACCAGGCCGGTGTTGCCGGTGCTGGGCAGGGTGACATTGCCGGGTCGTTGTGCACCAAAATCACACAGGCCAAGGAAGCTCCAGAAAATATGTGTCAGGTTTTTGGCCGGAACTAAATCAGCCGAGAACGAGCGTTCCCAGTAGGCCCACTCATCATAATACATCCCAACAATCTTGTTGCTGTTCAGTTGGAAAGGGACGTTCTTTTCCAGATTGGCGGCAAAACCATTCTCGTTCTCTTTGAGAATCATTTCATTGCTGTTACCCGATGACGGATAAATGTCACCTGGCTTCGCGTATTCAACTTTATAGACTTGATAGTTCTTCGGGCTATGCGGATGCAGCCCTTCCATATCATTACTCCAGGCTTTCCACTGGATTTTGGTTTTCAGTCGCTCACCACGATGGCGGCTGACTTCACCTGCGGAGCCATGAAGATCGGCACTGATTTTTCCGCTTTCTTCTGGTGTTACTTCAACTGCAAATACATTGCTGCCATAAATTGCAGATAGCGTCGCTATCGCAATAATTGATAACTTCTTCACTGAACATCTCCATTGTATAATTCGATGAAAATAATAAATAAAATGCTCAGGGAATAAGTTGAGAGGATTCTCTGTGAACAATAGAAATAAGGAGGGAATTAAAGAGAACTCAGGCAAAGCCGAATATTTTAAAACATAAACTTACATTCACTGAATTAAGTTTGCGCCTCCATGCGCAAATCAAACGCTTACTTGCGCCCCAGTAAGAAACCGATCACCACACCGACACTGGCGGCGATGGCTATTCCGGTCACCGGATTTTCGCGTACGCTTTTAATCACACAATCGGCAGCATCCTGGGCGACATAGCTGGCTTGCGCCGGGTAGCGCCGTGCTGCACCTTTGAACCGATGTCGGCGTGATCCAGTGACTTCACCCACTTTTTCTTCCACCGCACCCGCGGCTTCATTCAATTTTGCTTCCGCTTTTCCAGTCATAAATGACTCCCTGATAATAGTGAATTGCCATTTCAGCGTAGTCAGGGAATACGTGAGCAGCAACCGGGGTTTGCAGGATAAGGAAATCCTGACCAGGCTTGGTTAAGGTATTTGACGTCAGGAGGGGCGATGAAACGTGACATATTAAGTGAAGACGATTACGACGAAGTTTGCCGGGTAATTGGTGATGCGGTGATTGTGCTGGCGGAGTGCGGGCACGAAACCAAAAGGGAAGAGATCACCAGCCTGCTAAAGCGTACTCGTCAGCATCGCGCCCATGATGAACGCGATGAACAACGTATGCTGGAACATGCTATCCGGCTGGTAAAACCGTCCTGAGAGCCCGGGCGTCAGACCGACGCCCGGCTGTCTTTTATTCCAGTACGACGCCCTGAATCAGGCTGGCTTTAACGACAGTGACATCCTTAATGCCAAGGGCGCGCATGTAGCCTTCCACCAACAGCAAATTGCTGACATCGGTAGCGCGGTAATCGCCCGTGAGTTCGCTGTCACCTTTCCATACCTGCTGTTTTGCTACCTGTTCCAGAGTCGCCAGGTCATAGCGATTATCTTTGCTTTTCAGTTGATTCTTAATCGAGAAACCGTGTACGCCGCCGATCCCGATCACCCGGCGCGTAGCGAGATCTTGTTTAATCTGCGGCGGGACATCGTTGTGGGCGTAAAACTCGACAAAGCGCAGCACGGAAGGACGCCAGGAGCCAATTGGATTAGGAGAGGTGGCAGATGGCTGGTTCTTTAATACATCGACGATAAAGTTCTTCAGCGTGACCGAGGCGAGTTTACCTTGATAGACGTCCGAAACCGTCTTACCTGACTGGTCACGCCAGGCGGTCATCTGCATCGAGCCGCCGCCGATGTCCCAAACCAGCAGGTCGTTATCGCGTAATGTCGGGTCATGCAGTGCTGCTTTAGCGGAACGGAATCCCAGTTCGGCTTCCTGCTGCTGGCTGATGATTTTGAGTTGTACACCCGCTTGCTGATTAAAACGGTCAATCACCGCCTGGCCGTTACTGGCAGAACGGAACACCGCAGTGGCGACACCGCTGATACGCTGCGGGTGATAGCGCCGAGCCTGAGTGACTAATTGCTGCAAGGCAGTCAATCCCTGTTGTTGGATCGCCTCATCCAGTTGGTTGTTGCCGGAACGTGCCAGCGCATCGTTGTAACCTACCGGGCGCTGATCTTCAAACAGCACTTTGCCCAATTGATGCTGGCAGATATTCACTTCAGTCACGGCAATTTTGGTGGTACCGGATCCCATATCGATTCCGGCGCGGGTTTGCCAGCAGTTATCAGCAAAGGCCAGTGAAGGCAGAAATACGGCAAAAAACAGCACTACAACGCGTACCACAAGTCGCATAGCGGCTCCTGTCAGAGGAAAATAATGAAAGGGAAAATTAACGTGTACCGCGATAAGCCGGATACCAGCTCACGAGGAAATGACGCAGATGATCAAAGCACCATTCGGCATCTTCCGCCTGCTGGCAGTAGTAGCGTAGGGTGACTTTTTCATAGTGCAGATGGCGTTGATGCAGGGGTGACCAGCTCCAGTCAAGCACTGCGCGCGCATAATTAACCAATGCGCCACCGGCCATATTGTGTTGCTTCTCCTGGCGGGAGAGATAGATTTCAAAGGCCTGGTCGAGAGCGAGTGCCTCGTCCTTGCTGCTGGCCGAGTAGAGGGGGCGGAAAGCCACATCAATAAAACCGCACACCCCATCGTCACGCTGCTGCCAGTCACAGGCCAGCGTCATAAACAGGCCGTCCTGTAAATTCACTTCTTCCAGCAAACGCCGGAGATTGGCGGAGTGCTGACACACCGCAATCTCTTCAATGCGGTCAGTCTCCAGGGTGAGATCAATGCCACAGGGGTTGACTGAACCATCCGCATTGGCGGTCGCGGGGAAGGGAAATTCGATATAGCCGTTATTATCCAGACTCTTTTCCATGACCCAGTCTCTCAGCTTGACGATTTCTGACAATAAACACGGCTTACGGGCATGTCCAGGTGATCATGGTGTTTTGATACGGATTAATCAGGCGGAACTGTTTATCCGACAAACGCTGGGCGTAATAGCCCTCGCGGGTCACCGCCGAAGGGACGTACTGAAAGCGATCGTTTGAGTGGAGGGGGCCACTTTTTACCATGACGCCATCTTTGCTGACGGAGAAGGCGCTAACCAGGTCGAAAATACGTGCTTCGGTGTTGCCCATCGCCTGACCATAAATGGTAGCGACTTGTCCGGGACAATCTACCCCTTTTGGGGCAGAACTACAGCCTGCCAGTAACAATAAGGTGAGTACAACGGTAGTTCGCAACATGGTCCTGTTCCTGGTTCGATCCCTGGTTTGCCGTGGCACGAAAACTCTCTTGAATGACCACGATATGCTGATCATAGCAGGTCTGGCGCCGCTTCCCATTTGCTATTTGCGTAATCGTTAAGCGATGAGAATGTTAAGGGGGTGACTTTGCTAGCAGATAAACGTTATTCTTGCCACTCTTGCGCGATGGACCAGCCTAACCGGGGGGAATGAATGAGAGAAGAACAAGCCAGTCTAATGATTCTTCAGCATGCGATTGATAAGCTTGAAGCCGAACAAAAGCAGCAGGTGATGAACTGTGTCGCGGCAATTCGCGCAACCATGCAACAATTTAATCCTGATGATGCCGGCCTGGCGTTGATGTTAGTGGCGGCTGAAGTGGCCGCCGAAGAGTAGTCCTTAGCGATTCATTTCTCCTGACAACCAGCGGTGGATAACGCGTACGATGTATTGCTGCTGGTCTGTCGATAGCGGCTGATGTGCCGCAATACCATGCCATTTTGCCAGACACCCTCGACAGCAGGTTGCAGTCGCGTGTTGGGCGATAAACACCGGATGACCTCGCATTGGCGTCTGTTTCCCGTCGTTTTGTGGCTCAGCATCCGCCAGGCGACGCGCAATAAAATCCGCCGCATGCTGGCCGATAATCTCCGGCCCTTTATCCAGGCAATATTGCCGCTCCTTTGGCCCCAGGTGAAAGCGACTGCGAAAGGTCGATTGTGCCAGACGAGCAAAAAGCGCGTTTTCATCTCTCATAACATCCTCCTGGCGCGATCATAGCGTATTAGTCCTTATCCTGGTTCAGTTTCCTGTCACCTGTGCTAAACCTGACCCTGAGTCCAAAAGGAGGATGAGATGAAAAAAACACTGTTTCTGATTGGTACTTTTAGTCTGGGCCTGCTGCTGGCCGGTTGCGCATCTGACCATGTGATGCACACCAATGATGGTCAAACCATTGTCACCGAGGGCAAGCCGGTGGTTGATAAAGATACTGGCATGATTACTTACAAAGATATCTACGGTAAGGAGCAGCAGATAAATCAAAGCCAGATCAAAGACATGTCTTCATTCGATAATTGATTTTTCCTCGCCAGAACCTTGCGGCCCGCCTTTAGCGGGCCATCCTGCGCCGCACACTTTTATTTTGTGATACCCTCTGCAAAACCCTAATGAAATCATTACCTAACCTCAGCGGAGAATCCAATGAAGGCGATAGCTATTGTCGCAGGTTTGCTGGCATGCCAGATTGCGCCCGCCTGGAGTGAAAGCGAATTCCAGATCGCCTGCCCGGGCCGCCCAACCATGACCGTCTCGCGCGCCGAGTATGGCCTCAGCATGCTAATGTGGCCGACACACCATTTCCAGATTGCTGCGGGTCAGCAACGTACCCATTTGCAGGACGGTGATCCGGTGGCGATTACCCGTTTCCGTAATGGTGACCAGTTAATGGTGAATAAAAACAATGGTGATACCTTTTTCGTTTATGCTGACAGCGATAAGCTGGTGCCCTGCAATCGCACGGAAAAGCGCGATATTGATATCCTCTCGCTGGAGCGTTACGACGATAACCAGCATCCGCCTTCATAACATTGCTGCCACAAGGAGTCGACTATGCAACTTAAGGTCACGGAAAGCGTCACTCATCAGGATCTCGATGAGGTTCGCCTCGGGCTGAATGCGTTTAACAGCCGCTTTATCAATGTCGATGAAATCAAATCGATTGGCGTGTTTGTTACCGATACCGACGGGAAAAAACTGGCGGGACTGACCGGATCCACCAGTGGCAACTGGTTGCGTATTGATATGCTATGGGTCAGTGACGCGCTGCGCGGGCAGGGCGTGGGCAGCAAATTGATAGGCGCTGCGGAAGAAGAGGCACGCGCGCGCGGCTGCTGTTATGCCCAGGTGGATACGGCCAGCTTCCAGGCACGACCTTTCTACGAAAAGCTCGGTTACACCTTACGCTTTAGCCTGGATAACTATCCACGGCATCATCAGCGCCACTATCTCAGCAAAACCCTCTGATTAACCAGGCGGCCGCTGGCGTAAATCCAGCGGTGCCTGTTCCGCTTCGTCGATCGCCGCTAACCAACTTTTCAGCGTCATTTTCTGCCATGACAGATGGCCACGGGTGGTGCTCATCAGCACCACATCCGGGCGTAATGAACGATAGAGCTCGAGTGATTGTAATAATTCAGCCGGATTGCTTTCCGGTACCAGAACGCTAATCCAGCGATTATATTCGCGCGTCAGCGTGTCGCCGACGAACAGATAGGTGCGACCCAGCGGCGAGTGATAAAGGTAGCTGCTGCTGCCTGGGGTATGTCCTGGGGTAGGAAGCAGATGGAAATCGCCAAAGTGGACCTCCTGCTGGCTGAAGGTATCATCCGGCTCAATGATCAGGCTGACCGGACCGAGCGCTCGGTTGTGGCAATATAACGCGCTGTTAAAGCGCTGCTGAATCATCAGCGCGCCGGGAGCAGCCTCATGCCAGTGGGTAAGATAATGACGAATCACGCCACCCACATCGGCCAGCACCTCATGATCGAGCTGGTTTTCGACCCGACCAATTAACAGGTTGCCGCGCGGATGGCGCAACATAAACCCATGCATCATCAGGTCACTTTCCGCATTGTCTGCGGGAAATTCGGGTGTGGAGATCCACAAGTCCTCGTAAAGCGGCTTCAATGTCGGTCTCCTGCGGCAATGCCGTTAGCGCAATGTCGGGTGGCCGGTAAAGGCGAACTGGGCTTCTCCGTGCTGAATCTGCAAACTGGCGCTGGCGCCGAGGGGAAGCGTAACGGTGTCAGCGCCGTGACCAAAGGCCAAATCGCTGATCACGGGCAGTTGATACTCATCCCGCACGCGTTGCCAGACGCTCTCGAAATCGAAACCATTGTCGTAATCCGACAGGGTAGTACTGGTGAAGCTGCCGGTCACGATGGCTTTTTGCCGTGCCAGAATGCCGCTTTGATGCAGCTGAATCAGCATGCGTTCAATGCGGAACGGATGTTCGTTCACATCCTCGATCACCAGAATGCCGTCTTCAATCTGTGGCAGCCAGGGGGTGCCAATCAGCGAACAGATCATTGCCAGATTACCGCCCCACAAGGTGCCCTGCCAGTGGCCTTCATCCGGGCTGCTGCTGCGCCAGTGTAACTCGACTGTAGGTGAAGTCAGCGCTTGCCAAAAGTGCGAAACGGTAAAATCAGATAATGTCTCTGCGCCGAAATTACCAGCCAGCATCGGCCCACTGAAGGTGATCAACCCGGTTTGCGTCAGCAGTGCCAGTTGCAGCGCGGTAAAGTCACTGTGGCCGCACAAGGCGACCGGCTGATTCAGCAACTGGCGCTGTAGACCCACATAATCGACATTATCCAGCAAACGCGATGCGCCATAGCCGCCACGTACCGCCAGCACGATGTCCGGCAAGGTGCTGAGTGAGGCCAGTTGATTGACGTCATCCAGACGCTGCTGATCGCTTCCGGCAAAACGCTGAAAGCGACGGGCGATGGCGATTTGATTGTCGATATGGTGGCCTTCTGCCTGTAAACGTGTCACGGCGCGTTGGGCAGCATCCTGATTGTGGCAATAACCGGAAGGGGCGATCAGACGTATCGAACGGGGGGCAACCATATTCTTATCCTGTGTGGGTTGGCTTGCCGATGATGACGAAATGCGTTACGGAAGTCACGACCTGGCAAGTTTTTTTACGAATTTAGGACAAACGGTAATTTTACCCTGCGGCAAGCCAGGTATGATAGGTTGCGCCGAATCTATTGCGGAATCCAACATTCAGTGAAAATCCGACTACTTATGCTCTCTGCGTTATTGCTGGCGGGCTGTGCCAGCGAACCGCAGACCGTGGTAACGCCAGAGAAGAATACACCTTTAACCCAGGCTCCACCGTCAAAACTTAATGACGCCTGGTCAATGTTTACTGAAGATGCCGCCAGTCATTATGGCGTTGATGAAAAGCTTATCAGCGCCATTATTAGTGTCGAATCAGGGGGTAACCCCAGCGTGATCAGCCGATCAAACGCGGTCGGACTGATGCAGATCAAAGCCTCAACGGCGGGCCGTGCGGTGTATCGCGCCCAGGGACGTCGTGGTCAGCCCACTTCATCCGAGTTACGCGACCCGGCAAAAAACATCGATATTGGCGCGGCCTATATCCGTATTTTGCAGGAATCGGAATTGGCAGGCATTCGTGATCCGCTGACTCTGCGTTACGCCACCATTGTTTCCTATGCTAACGGTGCCGGTGCGCTGCTGCGAACCTTCTCACGCGACCGCGATCGTGCCATTGCAATGATCAACGCGATGACGCCGGACGAGTTCTATCAGCACGTACAAAACAAACATCCAGCAGCCCAGGCGCCGCGCTATTTGTGGAAAGTCACCACCGCGTATCGCACCATCAGCTAATCCGGTAGCGGCGCGATTTATCGCGCAATGTTGCCTGATGATGTAGCGGCGCGATTTATCGCGCGGTTCCTTGCCGGTTGCCAGGAAAAGACGCGCGATAAATCGCGCCGCTACAGACGGCTTACCCCTCCACCAACAACCTTGCGGTGGGATAATCCACAATCAGCACCTTCACATACCCCCCGCGCAACGCACCACGAATCGCCTGAGCTTTCTCCTTGCCACCCGCCAGTGCTACCACCTGCGGGCAATTTTTCACCTGTGTCAGCTCCATACCAATCACCGGATCTTCAGCGGTGTTCAGGACGGGCTGCCCATCAGCGTCAAAGTAATGCAGGCAGATATCACCCACCGCGCCACGTTGGGCGAGGGTGCGTAACATCTCTTCATCGTAGTAGTTGCCGGAATTACGCAGCAGCGCGGAAGGCTCCAGATCGCCAATGCCGACAATCGCCAGATCCACCTGCTCGAATTTCTCCAGCACCACGGCAACATCGGGATTCACCGACAAGCGCTGACGGTCCTGCACCGAATGTTCAATCGATTGTGATGGCAGCAGCCATGCCGGGCAATTTAACAGCGCCGCGAGGTTCTGTGTCAGGATGGTAGCCTGAACATTGCCGTTGGTGCCGACACCGCCGAGTAACTGAATCACCCCGCGACAGGGCGCGTTAAGCGGATGCAGTGCATCCACCATTGCCCGGATCGTCCCGCTCCATGAGGAGATGCCGATCAACTCATCGGCACGTAAACGCGTTTCCAGATAGTGCGCAGCAGCCGAGCCAATCGCCTGTTTAATCTGTAAGGCGGAAGCCTGCTCCGGCACATCGACAACGATCGCCTGCGGAAGCTGGTAAGTCTGCTCGATGGCTTTCTCCAGCTCGGGAAACACATTCGCGGGCGGGACCACGCTAATCTTTACTACGCCTTCCTTTACGCTGCGATTGAGAATGCGTGAAACAAAGGATTGCGACAATTTCAGTAGCTGTGCGATATCCGATTGCTTCAACCCTTCAACATAATAAAGGGTAGCAATCTTCACCATCAGCCGCTGTTCATCCTGTTTTGCCATGATTTATCCCTCTCCAAATCTGCCTGGTATTGTTAATCAGCCGGTCATAAATAACAACGCTGAACAATTTGTGATCGTTTTCGCTTTTTCAGGATCCGGCATTGGACGGCATCCTCGTTGGGGTGCATAGTCATTATGCATATAAAATCGCATTTGAATATATATTCAAGCGGAGAAAAACCAATGAAAGCATCCCTCGTCAAAGTTACCCTGCTGGCTTCACTCCTGACGTTATCTGCGGCCTCACAGGCGGCAGATAAGGGCCTGCTGGCCATTATTACCCCGTCACACGATAACCCCTTTTTTAAAGCCGAGGCCGATGGTGCGCAGGCGAAGGCAAAAGCGCTGGGCTACACCACGTTGGTGGCCTCGCACGATGATGACGTCAACAAACAAAACCAGTTGATTGAAACTGCCATCGCGCGCAAAGCCAAAGCGATCATCCTCGATAACGCCGGGGCGGATGCCACGGTAGGGCCGGTACAGAAGGCTAAAGATGCTGGCATCCCCACGTTCCTGATTGACCGTGAAATTAACAAGACCGGCGTGGCGGTGGCGCAAATCGTCTCCAACAACTATCAGGGTGCTCAACTCGGCGCGCAGAAGTTCGCCAAGCTGCTGGGCGGAAAAGGGGATTTCGTTGAGCTGCTGGGCAAAGAATCTGACACCAACGCGGGTGTGCGTTCACAGGGCTACCACGATGTGCTGGATGACTACGGCGACATGAAGATGGTGGCGCAGCAGAGTGCCAACTGGAGCCAGACGGAAGCCTTCAGTCGCATGGAAACCATTTTGCAGAAGAACCCGAATATTGTCGGCGTGATCTCCGGTAACGACACGATGGCGCTTGGCGCTGAAGCGGCGTTGAAAGCCGCCGGTAAAACCAACGTCATTGTGGTGGGTTTTGACGGTAGCGATTACACCCGCGACTCGATCCTGAATAAAGGCAATATCAAAGCCACGGTGCTCCAGCCGGGCTGGGATCAGGCACAAATGGCGGTGGAGCAGGCGGATTATTACCTGACGCACGGCAAAGCGCAGAAGGAAGAGAAACAGCTGATGGATTGCGTGCTGATCGACGACAGCAACGCCGCGAAGCTGAAAAACTTCCGTCTGGCGCAGTAAGCGGGAGTACGGCATGAAGGGCAGAGCGACAGGCGTAATCATCATGGCGGCACTGGCGCTGATGCTGACGGCGTGCACGGTGGTGGATCTCGACGCAAACGGCAATCCCATCATGCCGAAAGATCCCCACGCCAAACCCGGCTATACCAATCAGACGCCGCAGCAGATCGCCGAGGAGAGCTGGCAAAGTCGGGTGGCACAGCCCGCAGAAAAACAGGCGCTCAGCTGGGGCGATATGGAAACCAAAAGTCATACGCTGAAAGCGGGCACCAGCGAAAGCGTGTTTGTGCGCGCGGGCGGCACCGTGACGGCACTGGATAGCAGTAACGATCGTGAGCGGGTGCTGACTGTCACCGTCAACGGTAAACCGGTCAAGGTGCTGATTGGTCCGGTGTTGCGTAGCAACGCCATCCGTGATGCCGCCGGTTTCCGCTTTGAGGAGTTCACCAATCAGGTGCAGTACGCACAGCTGACCAAAGCGTTAAACCGTCATGCGGTGAAACAGCTGCCCACGGTGGACAGTAGCTGGCAAGGCAAACCGGTGCAGATGTTGCTGGCGGTGACGATGGGGCCGGGCACGGTCGATGAAGTGGTGGCGATCCAGCTGCAACAGGGGAATGGATGATGAGCGACGAAATTATCCTGCAAGCGAATCATATGTCGATGCTGTTTCCCGGCACCCTGGCGCTGGACCGCGTGGATTATCGCGTCTGGCGTGGCAAGGTCAACGTCATCATCGGCGAGAACGGCGCCGGTAAATCGACGCTGATGAAAATTCTCGCGGGCGTGCAGCAACCGACCAGCGGCGAAATGTTTCTTAATGGCCAGAAGGTGGTGTTCCACAGTACCCGCGATGCGGCCCGTCACGGTATCGGCATGGTGCATCAGGAGCTGAACCTGTTTGAAAACCTCAGCGTGGCTGAGAACATTTTTCTCGGCCGCGAGATTCAGCGGGGTATCCGTCCGATCAATGAGGCTGAACAGGCGCGACGCACCGCCGCGTTGATGCAGCGCCTCGATCAACCCATCGCGCCACAGGAGAAAGTGGGCAATCTCAAGGTGGGTCAACAGCAGTTGGTGGAGATCGCCAAAGCGCTGGCGGAAGATGCCGATATTTTGATCCTCGACGAACCGACCTCGGCGCTGAGTAAAACCGAGGTGGAAATCCTGTTCCGGGTGATTCGCGAACTGACGCGTCAGGGCGTCTCCATTATCTATATCTCGCATCGACTGGAGGAGTTAATGGCGATTGGTGATGTGATCACCATCCTGCGTGATGGACGTTTCCAGGCCGAAGCGCAGGTCAGCGATATCGATGTGCCGTGGATTGTGCGTGAAATGCTGGGTAGCGAACCGGTCAGCAATTTCCTCCCCACACATCGGCAATTCGGTGCGGCAGTGCTGGAAGCGGAGCACATCACCTGCGTCAGCCCGAACGGCAATACGCTGGTGGATGATGTCAGCTTCCAGGTGCGTGCCGGGGAAATTGTCGGCATTTATGGCCTGATGGGCGCCGGTCGCACCGAATTGTTTGAATGCCTGCTCGGTAGCCAGCGCAACTATCTCGGCAAATTGTGGCTCGACAGCAAACCGCTGCCCACGCGATTGCCTACCGCTGAACGCATCCGCATGGGGATGAGTCTGGTGCCGGAAGATCGCAAACGCGCGGGCATCTTTCCCATCTCGTCGGTGGCGAGCAACCTGACCATCGCCAGTCTGTGGCGTCGTCTGTCACATCGCATGGTGATTGCGCAGCAGGCCGAGCGGGAAGCGGTAACCAGTACCGTCGGCAACCTGGCGATCAAGGTGTCGTCACCGGATGTTGCCATCAGCGCGCTGAGCGGGGGCAATCAGCAAAAAGTGGTGATTGGCCGTTCGTTGCTGACCAATCCGCGCCTGCTGCTGCTGGACGAGCCGAGTCGCGGCATTGATGTCGGGGCTAAAGCGGAGGTGTTCCGCATGATGGTACGGCTGTCGGAGCAGGGCATTGCGGTGCTGTTCTCCACCTCCGACCTGAAAGAGATCATGGCGGTGGCTGACCGTATTCTGGTGATGTCCGGCGGCAAACTTACGGCCGACCTTCCGCGTGCAGAAGCGGAAGAAGCGGCGCTGGTTAAAGCAAGTGCACAGGGGTTCTCGTGATGAAAAGCAACAGTGCCGTGGCATTCGCCGCGCAACCCGCAAAAGCCGTTACCTCTCGTGAAGGCCTGATCCTGCTGTTGTTAAAACTGCGCACCTTTATCGCATTGTTTTTGATTGTCGGGTTCTTTTCGGCCACGGTGCCGGATTTTCTCTCGCTCGGCAGCATGGTGATTATGGTGAAGCATATCGCGATCAACGCCTTCCTGGCGCTGGGTATCACCTTTGTCATCATTACCGCCGGTATTGACCTCTCCATCGGTGCCACGCTGGGCCTGTGCGGCATGATCGCGGGCTGGTTGATCACCAAAGGGATTGTGTTGCCAATGTTCGGCATCGCCATTTTCCCCAGCGTGTGGGTGATTGTGCCGCTGGTGCTGCTGGTCGGCGCGTTAATCGGCGCGGCAAATGGCTGGATTATCACGCGTTATAACGTTGCGCCTTTTATCTGCACCCTCGGCACCATGTACATCCTGCGAGGCGCGGCGATGCTGACGTCCGGAGGTGAAACCTTCCCAGGGCTACAAGGGAATCCACTGCTCGGCAACACCGGCTTTGACAAAATCGGTGCCGGTTATTTTCTCGGTTTGCCCTGGGCTATCTGGATGATGATCGTGCTGGCGTTGGTGATTGCTTACATTGCGCGACGGCTGCCCTTTGGCCGCCAGGTGTATGCCATTGGCGATAACGAACGTGCCGCAGAACTCTCCGGGGTGAAGGTCAGGCAGGTAAAAATCTGGGTGTATACCTTGTCCGGGTTCTGTGCAGCGATTGCCGGGATTGTGGTGTCCTCGCAGTTGGTTGCCAGTCATCCGGCCAACGGTACCTCCTTTGAAATGAACGCCATCGCGGCGGTGGTGCTCGGCGGCACCTCACTGGCAGGAGGACGCGGTACCATCCTCGGCACGCTGGTGGGGGCCTTTGTCATCGGCTTTCTCGCCGACGGCTTAATCATGATGGGGGTCAGCGAGTTCTGGCAGATGGTGATCAAAGGTATCGTCATTATCGTCGCGGTAATCATCGACCAGATGCAGAGCCGGATGCAGCAAAAGGCCGCCGTGGTGGCCCAGAAAGCGCTGATTGAAGAGGGAGGCAGCGGAACGAAGCTTTAATCGGTTGGGGCGCAGACGGCATTTGTCTGTCCCCCTTTTTTTGCTATGCAGGAATATATATTCAGTAACGATTTAAAATTCAGAGGTAACCATGAATCCTTTCAAATACTCTGTGGACGAGCTGACCGCCAAAGCGCGCGCGGTGCGTCGTCGCATCATCCAGCTCAACGCTGGTAGCCCGGCGGGTGGACACACCGGGGCCGATTTGTCGCAGGTCGAAATCCTGACGGCGCTCTATTTTCGCATTCTCAACTGCGCGCCGGACCGCATCAACGATCCGCAACGCGATATGTATATCCAGTCAAAAGGCCATGCGGTGGGGGGCTATTACTGCGTGCTGGCTGAAGCCGGTTATTTCCCGACGGACTGGCTCCCCAGCTATCAACATTCCGACTCCCATCTGCCGGGTCATCCGGTGCGACAAAAAACGCCGGGCGTGGAGCTGAATACCGGCGCACTCGGCCACGGATTGCCGGTGGCGGTGGGTATCGCGCTGGCCGCGAAAAAAGATGGTAGCAACAGAATGGTGTATGTGGTGACCGGCGATGGTGAGCTGGCAGAGGGCAGTAACTGGGAAGCGGCGCTGGTTGCGGCCCATTATGGCCTCGATAACCTGGTGATCATCAACGATAAGAACAAGTTACAGCTGGCAGGGCATACCCGCGACATTATGAATACCGATCCGCTCCCTGAGAAATGGCGCGCGTTTGGTTTAGAGGTCACGGAATGTAACGGCAACGATATGGCGGCAGTGGTGACAACGTTGGAAAACCTGCCGCGTAACGGCAAACCGCAGGTGGTGGTGGCCGATACCGAGAAGGGCTTTGGTATCTCGTTTATTCAAAGCAAAGCTGAGTGGCACCACCGGGTACCGAAGGGAGAAGAGATCGCTCAGGCGCTGGAGGAGTTGAAAGATGAGTAACGCACAACACCTGGCCAATGTCATGGTCAATGCTTTTATCGATGCGGTCAATCGCGGTATTGATCTGGTGCCGGTGGTGGCAGATTCGACCTCCACCGCCAAAATCGCTCCCTTTATCAAGGCGTTTCCGGATCGGCTGGTCAACGTCGGCATCGCCGAACAGACGCTGGTTGGCACCGCGGCCGGGCTGGCGATTGGTGGCAAAGTAGCGGTGACCTGCAACGCCGCACCCTTCCTGATTTCACGCGCCAATGAACAGGTGAAAGTCGATGTTTGTTACAACAACACCAACGTCAAATTGTTTGGTCTGAATGCCGGTACCAGCTACGGCCCGCTCGCCAGTACCCACCACAGTATTGATGACATCGCGATCATGCGTGGTTTCGGCAACATCGAAATTTATGCGCCATCCTGTCCGCTGGAGTGTCGTCAGATAATCGACTACGCGCTGGATCATGTTGGACCGGTGTACATCCGTCTCGATGGTAAGGACTTGCGCCAGCTGCACGATGACAGCTACCAGTTCCGTCCCGGCGATATCGATGTCTTGCGCAGCGGAAAAGATATTGCGCTGGTGGCGATGGGATCGACGGTGCATGAGATTGTCGATGCGGCTGAGCAACTGCAAAGCCAGGGAATCGACGCAGGTGTGATCGCCATTCCATCGATTCGCCCTTGTGATACCCAACAACTGCGCGAACTGTTAAATCACTATCCTGCGGTGATTACCGTTGAGGAGCACAACGTCAATGGTGGCGTCGGTAGCCTGGTGGCTGAGGTGCTGGCGGAAGGGGGATGTGGCATTCCGTTATTGCGGCTCGGCATTCCCGATGGGCAATACGCGATTGCGGGCGACCGTGCCTCAACCCGTGCGCGACATGGCATCGATGCGGCCAGCGTGGTGAAAAATGCGCTGCGTATCTGCACAGGAGAGTAAACATGGCAGGTCCGTTAATTCTGGCGATCGATGAGGGCACCACCAACGCCAAGGCGATCGCCGTGGATCGCAGTGGCGCGGTGGTGGCGCGCGGCAGTCAGCCGCTGGCACTCAACCATCCTCAGCCTGGCCTGGCGGAGCAGGACCCTTTGGCCATCTGGCAGGCGGTGAGACAGGCGGTAAGCGACTGCCTTGCGCAGTGCCACGGTGAGCCTGTGGAGGCGGTGGCGATCAGCAACCAGCGTGAATCGGTGTTGATCTGGCAACGGCGCGATGGGCAACCCTTAACTCCGTTGGTGAGCTGGCAGGATCGCCGTTCCGAATCGTTCTGTCGTGACTTACGCCAGGCGGGAAAAGCACCGCGTATCACCGGCCTGACCGGGCTGGCGGTGGACCCGATGTTTCCCGCAGCCAAGCTGACCGGTATGCTGGCGACCTTGCCGGATGGTCTGGCGCGTGCGCAGGCGGGGGAGTTGTGTATTGGTACGGTCGACAGTTGGCTCAGTTGGCAGCTTACGGGCGGTAAATGTTTCGTCACCGATCATGCCAACGCCGCGCGCACCCAGTTGTATAGCCTGCACAGTGGCGACTGGGATGATGAATTGTTGGCGCTATTTCACATTCCCCGCGCGGCGCTGCCGGTCATCGTGCCGTCGGCCAGTGCGCAGGGGGAAGTGGCGATTGAGGATATCCCCGGTTTGCCACCCGGCACGCCGCTGCTGGCACGCATCGGTGATTCCCACGCCGCGCTTCAGGCACAGCGTAGCGGTAGCGAGGAAGTGGTGAAAGCCACCTACGGCACCGGCTCCTCGTTGATGATGTCGATGGCGACACCGTTACTGACCGAAAATGGCCTGAGCACCACGGTGGCGTGGCATGATGGCACTTTACGCTTTGCCTTTGAGGGCAACATCACCCATACCGGCTCGGGGGCTGCCTGGCTGGGACGGATGATTGGCATCAGCGACCCGCGTGAGTTGACCCGACAGGCGCAAAGCACCGCGAGTAACCAGGGTATCTATTTTGTCCCGGCGCTCTCCGGCCTGGGCGCGCCCTGGTGGGATCTGCAGGCGCGCGGCATGCTGTGCGGTTTGACCGATGCGGCAACCCCGGCGGTGCTGGCACGCGTGGCGCTCGAATCCATTACCTTTCAGATTGCCGATGTGTTTTTTGCCATGCAGCAGGCGAGTGGCGTGCAGCTTCCGGCCCTGTGCGTTGACGGTAGCGCCACGGAAAATAGCTGGCTGATGCAGTTGCAGGCCGATGTGTTGCAACGCCCGTTGCGCCGCGTACCCACTCCCGAAGTCTCAGCGCTGGGAGCCGCGTTGCTGGCCGGACGCACGCTGGGCTGGTGGCAGCAGGGCAGTGACATGGCGGCGTTACAGGGGGGAAGCGTGATCTATCCGCGACAGGAGCAGGCGCAAAGCATGCAGGAAAATTATCAGGGATGGCTGGCAGCCGTGGCACGCTGTCGTTACCAGCCTTGCCAGTGAGGTGTGGCCTGAGCCCTCACCCCGGCCCTCTCCCGCTGGCGGGAGAGGGAGACGTGCAATCTGCCCGAACTGTTCCCTTCTCCCGCTAACGGAAAATGTGCTCAATCAGTTCCCTCTCCCGCTGGCGGAAATTGTGCTCGATCGGTTCCCTCTCCCGCTTGCGGGAGAGGGTTAGGGTGAGGGTAAAAGAAGGCGGCGCGGTCCTTACTGAAACCGACTCGCCTTATCACGCGCCAGACGCTCCAGCGCAAAAATCACCTGCTGTAGCTGGCGCTCCTGCACTGGCTCGATGGCGGTAAAACGAAAGCTTAGCCGGGGCGTCACGCGGGTTTCATTCTTACTGGTAATGGTGCTGCGCTCACCGATGTGCAGCAGTTGTGCCGTCACCTCAAACTGACCATATTCGCCCAGTTCGACACGCAGCTTCTTAAAGGTGTCACCGCTGTTTAAATCTTCCGGCAGTTTTTCATCCACCAGCACCCCAATGCCACCCAGTGACAGATCCTGCAAGCGAAAACGTGCTTTGTTACCATCCGGCCATTCACTGTGGCACCAGAAGACAGGCTCCATCGGCGCGTTAACACGGAAGAATTCACGGCGTTGAATTTGCCACACCAGCTCCGGCAGGGCAGCGGCAAAGGCAGGCAACCCCTCGTAGTCCACCTTCTGCAAACCGCTCAGACTGAACTCGACTTTTGCCCCCTGAGTCTCAGCGGCGATGTTGACTTCACCACTCCGCAAAGCCATCTCATTATCCTGGCTATGGCTACCCAGATCGAAGATCACCTGATCTTCATCGGCCGCCAGCATGCGGCTGATAAATTGTCCGCGCGAGAAGTTCACCATTAGCGGGGTCTGGAAACGTAACAGGTCCTTCATTACATTCAGAACGGCCAATGTACCTCGTTTAATATATTGTTCTTTATCGGCTTCTCTCACGTCCTGCTCCACTATCCGATCGTTACTATCACGCGTGCGCGGCTTTCCGTCAGTTATCGGTACATGATAAAAAAGCTTTAGCCTGCTAACTATTATTTCCCGTTGCGTTTGTGCAGCAGCTCAAAATATTCCGTCTATACTTAGCGCTGTGAACACCTTGATTAATAAAGTAAGGAGCAACAAATGGGTATTCTTTCATGGATTATTTTTGGTCTGATCGCCGGGATTGTCGCTAAATGGATTATGCCGGGGAAAGACGGTGGCGGATTCATTATGACCGTGGTTCTCGGCGTAGTGGGTGCGGTGGTTGGTGGCTGGATCAGTACCCTGTTTGGCTTTGGTAAGGTGGACGGATTCAACTTCGGCAGCTTCGTGGTGGCGGTGATTGGTGCCATTGTGGTGCTGTGGATTTATCGTAAAGTGCGCAGTTAACCCATCCGGTTTCCCTGAAACCCGTCATCTGGCAACAGATGGCGGGTTTTTTAATCAATTAAAAATCGTAACCGATGGTCGCTGTCACGGTGCGTTCCGCGCCGCGGTAGCAATAACCGGTGCCATAGCAGGCGGCGAGATATTTACGATCGGTCAGGTTATTACCGCTGACCTGCAACCATGCCCCTTTCAGGCTGCTGTTCCACGCGGCCAAATCGGCACGTAATGACGCATCAAACAAGGTCACCGAAGGCAAACGCGTGGTGTTTTCGTTATCTGCCCACTGCTTACCAATGTAACGCACGCCAGCTCCGGCACTCAGACCGTAGTCGAACTGATAATGGCCCCAGAATGACGCCATGCTGTTGGGGGTGACATACGGGGTATGGCCGTCGTTGCCATCGACAGAATCTTTAAAGCGCAGATGATTCAGCGTATACCCGGCGATGGTGCTGAAGCGTGGCGTAATCTGGTTACGTGCTTCCAGCTCGATACCCTGTGAATGGACTTTGCCCGATGGCGTATAGGTGCCGGAAATCACATCGCGGTTGGCAACATCATTCTGCGTCAGGTCGTACACCGCAATCGAATACATATCGCGCGTGCCAACCGGCTGATACTTCAGGCCGGCCTCGTATTGTTCAGAGGTCGTCGGTTTTAGCTGGTTGCCGTAGGGGTCGGTCAGAGAAGCAGGGGTGATGGCCTGGCTCCAGCTGACATACGGGGAGAGTCCATTATCGAAGGCGTACAGCAGGGCGGCACGGCCACTAACGTGATCATCCTGGCGGCGGCTGGTGCCATTTTCTGAAACGATGCGGTCATAGCGGCCAGACAGATCAAGGTGCCAGCGGTCCAGTTGCAGTTCATCCTGCAAATACAAACCGGTTTGATAGTAACGACGCGTCTCAGCTGTCCAGTCGTAGTCCGGCATGCTGCCCACTGCGACGCCGGTCCACGGATTGAGTGAGCTGGCGTAGCCGCTGGCGCTGAGAATATCGTTCTTATAACGATGATATTCCGCCCCCAGAGTGACGCGGTGTTGTACCGCACCGGTGCTGAAATCTGCCTGCAACTGATTATCGGTTGCCCAGGCTGACAGCGACGAACGCTCGCCAGAATAATAGCGCGTCAGCAGGTCCGGGTTAGTTGCATCCCAGCCAATCTGGTAGACCTGATCCAGATCGACATTCGAGTGGCTGTAGCTGCCGGTGGAGTGCACTGACCACACTTCATTGAAACGATGGGAAAAGTCGTAGCTGTAGATCTGCTGATGACGTTTGAACTGATCGAGCGCGCTATCGCCTTCATAAAAACTGTCGCTCAGTTTGCGGCCATTGTGGCTGTAGAGCGTACCTTCGGCAGGCACCGACCCATGATAGCCGCCTGACGGATCTTTTTGCAGATAAGCGCGCAGGATCAGGCTGGTATCGTCATTGGGTTGCCACATCAGCTGCGGCGAAATGGCGTATTTTTCTTCGCGAGTATGGTCGTATTGCGTGTCGCTGTTGCGGGTAATGCCGGTCAGGCGAAATGCCCACTGATCGTTAATCGCGTTGGTGTAATCAAAGGCCGCGCTGTTGGTCGCGTTGGTACCGGTCGACAGGCGGAAATGTCCCTCTTCAGCGAATTGCGGTCGTTTACTCACCATATTCACCAGGCCGCCGGGCACCGTCTGGCCATATAACGCCGACGAGGGGCCTTTAATGATATCAATGCGATCCAGGAACCAGGGATCCACTTGCAGGATATTAAAGCTGCCGCCATCGCTCATGACGCGCAGGCCATCAAGGAAGGTGTTATCGACATCACCGCCGTGGAAGCCACGCAGCGAGATGGTGTCGTAACGGGTTGCTGCGCCGCCAAAGTTGGTAAACACGCCAGGGGTGTAATTCAGCGCCTGGTTAAGATCGGTCGCGCCCTGATCTTCCATCTGCTGGCGCGTCACCACCGAAATGGACTGCGGCGTGGTGATCAGCGGCTGGTCGGTTTTACTTGCGCCGCTACTGCGTGTCGCCAGATAGCCTTGCGTGGGGGAGGTGGCGCTCTCCTGCGGTAGTGCGGTGACCACCAGCGTATCTTCAGCAAAACTGATGCCGGGTAACGCCAGGGCCAGTGCGCACAGCACGCGGCAACGATTGAGGGTAAACAGGCAGGTCATCTTAGTTCCTTCGAAAGAAATGAGATAATAGAAATCGTTATAAGAGTGAGAATTATTATCTTTTCGATAAAGGCATTTCAAGATGTAACCGAGAGTTTGATTAACCGGGCATTGCGTAGCGGCGCGATTTATCGCGCGGTTTTTACCGACATCGAACGCGGAAATGCGCGATAAATCGCGCCGCTACGATGGATAAATAGCCGGATCGAATGATCCGGCCAGGAGAGAAGGATTACGGTTGTGTCGCGGTCAGCGTGGGCATATTCGGAATGTCGTGCGCGCTGTCGCAGGTTTTCTCTTTCGGACAATATTTGTCGAGCAGCATCAGGGTTACGCCGTTGGTCCAGCCAAAGCCATCCTGTAACGGATACTCACCCCCGCCGCCACCGCCGAGTTTCGCCCCTTCCACCACGTATTTCTCAACCAGCTTATGCTCCTTGTCATAGGTCATCTGCACGTTCTGCAAAAAGCGCTGACCAATCTGTTGGGCCAGTTGCGGCTGCTTATAATGTTCCAGTCCGGTCACCGCGACCCACTGCAACGGAGCCCAGCCGTTAGGGGCATCCCACTGCTGGCCGTTATTGATGGTGGTGGTCACCAGCCCGCCGGGTTTCAGCAACTGTTTTTCCACGGCAGTCGCGGTGCGGTCTGCCTGTTTATCGCTGGCGAGTTGCATATATAACGGGAACAACGCCGCCGCCGTGAGTTGTGGATGTACCTGTTTACTTTGCCAGTTGTAGTCGGCGTACCAGCCGTGCTGCTCATCCCACAGATAACGATTGATCGCCGCCTGGCGGGATTCCGCTTTGCTGGCAAACTGCTGCGCCCGATCATTGTGATGCGCCAGCTTCTCGGCTTTAGATAACGTCTGTTCCAGATGGAACAGCAGGCTGTTGAGATCGACCGGGGCCAGTTGGCTGGTACGAATGGTCGCCAGATTGTGCGCATCGGTAAACCAGCGTGAGCTGAAGTCCCAACCGGATGCTGCGCCAGCGCGCAAATCGCGATACACCTGCGCCTTATCACGCTGCGTTGCTTTCTTCGCGGTATTCACGTCATCCAGCCAGGATTCGGTACGCGGCACATCGCGATCGTCCCAGTAACGGTTGAGCAGGGTACCGTCGCTCAGTTTAATCACCCGCTTACTGGCCTGACCGGCAGCCAGCGTGTCACTGCCCGCCATCCAGTAGTCATACTCTTTCTGTAACTGCGGCAAATAGTGGGTGTAGACGCTGTCACCGTCGTGGGACGCCAGCAGGTCGATCATCAGGCTAAAAAACGGTGGTTGCGAGCGGCTCAGATAGTAGCTGCGGTTGCCATTGGGGATATGGCCGTAACGATCCAGCTCCGAGGCAAAGTTATCCACCATATCCTGCACCCGATCCCAGTGGCCGCTTTCCGCCAGGCCGAGCATGGTGAAGTAGCTATCCCAGTAATACACCTCGCGGAAACGGCCACCGGGCACCACATAGGGTTTTGGCAGCGGCAGTAGAGAATCGTACTGGCTGGTCTGCGGTGTGGATCGTGTCAGTACCGGCCACAGGCCATCTATGTGGGCACGCAGGCTCTGACCGGCGGGAGGCACGTATTTATCCTGCTCTTTGGGCAGCGTGAAATTGGCATCAACGAAATGTTTCAGGTCGAAGTTGCGCTGGCTTTTCTGCATCTGCCAGTCGGCGAGAATCGATGAGGGGTTATATTTCGGCACCGCATCGGCAAAGGTTTTCTGGTCCGGATAAAATTTTGCCTGTTGCACGGCATTAAAAAGAGGGCCGAGACGGATATCGGGTGGCTGTGGCTGGTTGTTAAGCATACGGCCATTATCTTCGGCATGGGCCACGGCACTTCCCATCAGCAGAGCGGTACTGAGCAACAGGCGCAGATGCCCTGATGTAAATACGACATTTTTTATCATCGGTTTTTCTCCTTGTCCGAAAAGGTGGTGCGCTAACGCATTGACCACCCAAACAACTTTAGTCGCTATCACCGGGCTTAGCCGCTTATGGCACAGGAAATGTGAAGCACCTGGAATTAATCACGGAAGAAATTGCATTCGCGCTAAGTTTTTTGCTTGCCCTGCGACGCTATTTCCCTGAGGCTGAAAGAAAAAAAGGAGAGCAGTATGGAGATTATCTGGTATCACCCATCGATGGACCCCGAGAGCTGGCTCAGTGGGTTACGTCAGCGCTTACCGCAGGCTAAGGTCCGTCGCTGGCAGCCAGACGATAATGCACCGGCGGATTATGCGGTGGTCCGTTCACCACCGGTGGAAATGCTGCGTGGACGTGCGTTAAAAGGCGTGTTTGCGATGGGCGCAGGCGTGGACGAAATTTTGCAGCAACTGCGTCAGCACCCGGAAATGCTGGCGGCAGAGGTGCCACTGTTCCGGCTGGAAGATACCGGCATGGCACGACAGATGCAGGAATACGCGACCTGGTGCGTACTCGGCTGGTTCCGCCGCTTTGCCGATTATCAGCGCCAGCAACAACAGGCACACTGGCAGCAGCTCAAACCGTACACGCGTGAAAACTTCACCATTGGTATTCTCGGCGCTGGCGTGCTGGGCAGTAGCGTGGCGCAGAGCCTGCGTCAGTGGGGCTTCCCGGTACGTTGCTGGAGCCGTTCAGCGAAAACGCTCGACGGGGTGACCACGTTCCATGGCCGTGATCAGTTGCCCGCGTTTCTCGATGGCACTCAGGTGTTGATTGACCTGCTGCCAACCACGCCTGAAACCACCAACCTGATTGATCGCCAGTTGCTTAGTGGTTTGCCACAAGGGGCGTATTTCCTCAACATCGCACGAGGTGCGCATGTGGTGGAAGACGATTTGCTGGCGGCACTCAACAGCGGCCAACTGGCGGCGGCAGCTCTGGATGTGTTCCAGACCGAGCCGCTACCGGCGCACCATCCGCTCTGGTCACATCCGCATGTCACAATCACGCCCCATAATGCGGCCATTACCTTACCGCATGAGGCGATGGATTATATTGCCGGTGCCATACTTGAGCTGGAGCAGGGACAGCAGCCCACCGGACGAGTGGATCGTCAGCGCGGTTATTAATTTACTTTGCTGCCTGCGCGTGGCAGGCGGTCTGTCAGGAGAATCCGATGTATCCCGTTGATTTACATATGCACACCGTGGCCAGCACCCATGCCTACAGCACCCTGCATGACTATGTCGTGCAGGCGAAACAAAACGGTCTGAAGTTATTCGCGATTACCGACCACGGCCCGGATATGGCCGATGCGCCGCATTACTGGCACTTCGTAAATATGCGTATCTGGCCGCGCGTGATTGACGGTGTGGGCGTGCTGCGCGGTATTGAAGCCAATATCAAAAACCAGCAGGGCGAGATTGATTGCAGTGGCCCGATGCTGGATGCGCTGGATCTGATCGTCGCCGGGTTCCATGAACCGGTGTATGCCCCGCGCGACAAAGCGCATCATACCGAAGCGATGATCGCCACGATGGCGAGCGGCCTGGTGCATATCATCAGCCATCCGGGCAACCCGAAATTCCCGGTGGATATCCGCGCGATTGCAGAAGCGGCGGCGCATTATGATGTGGCGCTGGAGCTGAACAACTCATCCTTCACCCATTCTCGTCCGGGCAGTGAACCTAACTGCCGCGCTATCGCCGAAGCGGTACGCGATGCCGGTGGGCGTCTGGCATTTGGTTCCGACTCCCATACCGCCTTTACCCTCGGAAATTTCGAACATTGCCTGCGTATCGCGCATGAAGTGGATTTTCCGGAAGATCGCGTGTTAAATGTCACGCCGCGCCGCCTGCTCGATTTTCTCGAACAGCGTACCGGCAAGCATATTGCCGAACTGGCGGATTTTTAACTTTTTTGCCTCAAGGAATTCTGTTGCATGAATGAGTTTTCCATTCTCTGCCGAGTCATCGGCTCGTTGTTCAATCGTCAGCCGCAGGACCCGCTGCTGGTGCCCCTGTTCACCTTACTGCGTGAGGGGAAATTACAGGCGCAGTGGCCGCTGGAGCAGGATGAGCTGCTGACCCGGTTGCAGCAGAATAGCGATCCGCAGGCGCTGGCCGCCGACTATAACGCGTTATTTGTCGGCAGCGACTGTAGCGTGCCGCCCTATGCCTCACAGTGGCCGAATGGTGCGACCGAAGCGGAGGTGCGCGCGTTTCTCAGCTCGCGCGGCATGCCACTGAGCGACGCGCCTGCCGATCATTTCGGCGTACTGCTGCTGGCGGCATCCTGGCTGGAAGATCAGTCGGCGGAAGATGAATCTGCCGCGCAGACGGCGTTGTTTGATGACTACCTGCTGCCGTGGTGCGGCACCTTCCTGGGCAAGGTGGAGGCGCACGCCAGCACCGCATTTTATCGCACCCTGGCGATGCTGAGCCGCGAAGCGATTCAGGCGATGCGTGACGAGCTGGCGGAAGAAGCCGGCGACGCTGAATAAGTTACCAGCGAGCGGCGCTGCTGCCGAGCGGGACGCCCGGCGTAGCGCACAGCTGCGGCGTGCCGGGCAGGTATGACGCCGCACGCAGCCGCTCACCGATCCCCCAATGGGTGATTTCCAGCGTTGGCAGCACATCATCAGGCTGCGGCGTGATGCCGTTCTGCGTTCCGCTGGGGGCAAAGCCGTGTTGCTGCAACAGCTGGGCGGTGCGCGCCAGCGACAGACGTGCCTGCCAGCCCGTGCCATTCAGGCGGCGCTGACGTAATCCCTCCAGCACGGCGGCTGCCAGCATATAACCGGTGGCGTGATCCAGCGCCTGCACCGGCAAAGGTGTGGGTTTGGTGCTGCCGCTCCACTGCATCCCCTGATGTGCAATGCCGCAAGCCATCTGCACCAGACTGTCGAAACCGCGCCTGTTACGCCACGGGCCGCGCCAGCCCCAGGCATTCAGGCTGACATCCACCAGCCCCGGCGCGAGTTGCTGGCGAGCAGCGGCATCCAGTCCGAGATTTTCCAGCGCATCGGCGCGATAGCCGTGCACCAGTACATCAGCCTGACTGAGCAGCGTACGCAACTGATCCAGTCCGGCCACACTTTTCAAATCAAGCCGCGCACAGCGTTTGCCGCTGGTGATCTCCTCTTCCAGCGAGGGTTCCTGCCAGTCGGGAGGATCGATGCGCAGCACCTCGGCACCCAGGCTGGCGAGAAAACGTGTGGCGACCGGGCCAGCGATGATGCGCGTCAGATCCAGCACGCGGATGCCCCGTAACGGACGTGCAGCGCTGAGCGGCCAGTTGGGAATCTCTCCGCTCGCGGTGGCTTGTTGCGCGAACAACGGTTCCTGACCCACAGCAATGCCTTGCGCATGTTGCTGCCACTGCTCGACGCTGCGCATCTGTGCGGCGCAACCGCCGGCATCCACCACCGCCTGTTCCAGGGCTGCTGCCGACCAGTTCAGCACTTCAGTTGCCAGTGCCGTGCGATCGCGATGCACACCAAGCACCTTCTCCATCGCCTGGCGGTGATGACTGGCGTTGGTATGCAAGCGGATCCAACCATCACGCGTGGCGTAATCCCCGGCGAACGGATCCCACAATGCCGCCGGTGGGCGGTTAAGCGGTATAAAACTGTGCTGGAACCAGCGCGAGGCCAGACGCACATTGACACTCACCGGAGCCGAACGTCCCAGCAGATCGCTCACCGCCTGGGTCGCCAGTCCAATGCTGCTGGCTGCCAGTTCGCTGACGGCATAGGCCGAAGGGAAGGTGTCGGCCTGAGAAAAGGTAAGGGGCGGCGGGGTATCAGCTGTGCCTCGTAATCCTTGCCACATGTGCTGCCAGAGTGCGGCAGCGAGTTGGTAATCCATGCGAAGCCTCCGGGTCAATCAGAGCGGGATCTTAGCGACGGCGCAGGCGCGGAAAGCGCGCGTGCATCCGCAGATTGCGCAGGTTAATCACCGCAATGGCCGTGCCTAACACCACCAGCGATGCGCCGAGGATCTTAAAACTGTTCAGGCTATCGCCCAGAACCATCACGCCCATCAGCACCGCCAGCACCGGGGTGAGTAGCGAGTAGGGCATTATCAGGTTGACGTTGTATTTCTTCAGCAACGTGTACCACAGGGTATAGGCAATGATAGATGAGGCGAGGGCGCTGTAAAGAATCGCAAACCAGCCACGCCAGCCCGCGTGCCCGAGGGCGTAAAATTGTTGCGACTCGGTAAGCCAGGAGGCGACACCCACGATCGGCACGGCCAGAAACGAAATCCAGCCGGTCAGGGTCAAGGGTTTAATCGGCGGCGATTTCTTCACAATCATATTGCTCACCGCCCAGCCGGTGGCGCTGCACAGCAGGATACACAATACCCACCAGGCGGGAATGGTGGGGCTACCGGAGAGCACCACCACGCCGCTTAATGAAATCGCGATGCCCAGTAACTGCACCAGGCGTAGCTTCTCTTTCAGTACCACCATTGCCAGCAGCATGGCTATCGGCGTGCCGAGTTGGACCACAATGGCACCGGTGCCGGCGTCGGTGTAGCGCATGCCGACAAACAGCAGCGAGAAGTGCAGAAAACCAAAGGTGAAGGCCAGCAGCAACAGCCACGGCAACTGCTCACGGGTGATGCGGCAGAAGGGGATCAACATGATCGCCACCACCACAAAACGCATCCAGGTCAGAAACAGTGGCGGAAGTTCCAGCAATCCCCACTTTATCGCCACGTTGTTGAAGGCCCAGATGGATACCACCAGCAGGACCAGAAAAAAATGCCGCACAGCCACAATGTCATCCTTCACGGAAATTCTGTTGTCACCGGCTAATGATGGCATGAAGCGGTGTGGTTGGTGCAGCGCAGGCAAAAATATTTTCTCTCGATGCTTTCCCGCAAAAAATCTACACATTGCAGGCAATTACTGTCAGACTGGTTTTCCGAAACGTGACCTTGCAGAGGACAGTCTTCGGAATGACACAGACCCGCGCTTTACCCCTTGCCCTGATTCAACTTGAAGTACCGCCACCGGCCGTTGTGGCGCAAATCGGTGAACAACCCGTCTGGTTTATTGATGCGCTGGCGCTTCAGCCCGGCGACTATGTGATCGTGCGACCGCACCTCGGTGATGAGCTGCCCGCTTTTGATCGCGTCAGCGGCGCGATCCTCAGTGGCTCCTGGGCGATGGTGACCGACCATGCGGAATGGAGTGAACGCACCGCAGCCTGGATTCGGGCGGCGCTGGAGGCGGAGCTGCCACTGCTGGGGGTTTGCTATGGACATCAACTGATGGCCTATGCGCTGGGTGGTAAAGTTGCGGATAACCCCAATGGCTGGGAACGTGGCCTGAAACCCCTGACCCGCCATGCGCAGGCGGCACAAGATCCCTGGCTGGCAACCCTGCCGGACGATTTTCATGCCTGGCTGTCACATCGTCAGTCGGTGATCACACCACCGGCCCAGGCGCGGGTACTGGCTTCCTCCGAACTGGATGGCTGCCAGATTCTGCGTTATTCCGCCCAGGCATTATCGGTACAGTTTCACCCTGAATTTACCCGCGGCATCATGACCGCCTGTTTACCGGCAGGTGTGGTGGACGAGGGGAGTGAGCTGACGGGTGAAGACTGGGCGCGGGAACTGCTGCATCGCTTCTGGCAGCAAACGCGGCCACAGCCGCGCGTGCAGGCTCAGGGCGCGTAATGCCGGGTGCAGCGATAAACCCAGGCGGGTGGCACGTTTTTTAGCACCCGCTGGCGCTGCCAGGTGAAATAACGGGACAAGCTGGGTTGCGTGAGCGAAGTGTACTGAAATTGTACGAAGACGCCGCGCGGTCCCAGCGCATCATGCACGGCTTGCAGGATGGCGTCCCGGGTCGCTACCGGCAGTGACAGCAGCGGCAGGCCGGAAAAAATCGCATCATATTCACCGGACAAATATTCCGCCGAACAGGCGCGTACCTGCATACGATCATCCGGTAAAGCACGTAACGTCTTAACCAGCTCCGGGCTGATTTCAAACACATCCAGTTGGGCCTGCGGCGACATGCGTTGCAGAATCTGCCGCGTCAGCACCCCATCGCCCGCACCCAATTCAGCAATACGCAGGCTACGATCCCAGTTAACCGCATCGGTCATGGTTCGACATAATGCCGCGGAGGAGGGCGTGATGCTGCCCATTTTGCGGGGGTTGCGAATGAACTGATGAACAAAATTTGCTTTGGCGCGCATTAACGTCAGGGCTGAAGCCAACATCTCTTTCTCCTGGTTAGTGTCCTGCTTCATATTGACCCTATTTAGCGGACATGTTCCGCTTTTTACTGCATAACCGGCAAAAGTCGGAATTTTCCAGGCAGCAAACCGGCGCGATTTATCGCGTGATGTCACAGTTTCCCACCGGCAGATCTGACAGCGTGCTATTGATCGATCAATGTTAATAATAAGTTTCACGGTTGTTACACGCAACCTCTGTCCCGCAAGGAGAAACATCATGCGTTACGCTGCACCTGGAGAACAAGGTTCTCTGATTAGACTCCAAAAACGCTATGGCAACTTTATCAACGGTGAGTTTGTGGCACCGGTGAACGGTAACTACTTCGTCAACACCTCGCCGATTAATGCCTCGTCGATTGGCGAGTTTCCGCGCTCCGACCGTGAGGATATTGATAATGCTGTTGCTGCCGCCCATGCCGCCGCAGAGGCCTGGGGCAAAACCTCCCCGCAGGCACGTTCCCTGGTACTGTTGAAGATCGCCGATCGGCTGGAGGAAAACCTCGAATATCTGGCGGTGAATGAAACCTGGGATAACGGTAAACCGGTGCGTGAAACCCTCGCTGCCGATATGCCGCTGGCGGTGGACCATTTCCGCTATTTCGCCGGTTGTGTGCGCGCACAGGAAGGCACCGCTTCGGAGATTGATGAGTTCACGGCGTCTTACCACTTCCACGAGCCGCTGGGCGTAGTAGGGCAGATTATCCCGTGGAATTTCCCGTTGCTGATGGCTGCGTGGAAACTGGCTCCGGCACTTGGGGCGGGTAATTGCGTGGTGCTGAAACCGGCAGAACAGACGCCGCTATCCATCACCCTGTTCCTTGATTTGATCAAAGACCTGGTCCCGCCGGGAGTGATCAATGTGGTGCATGGCTACGGTAAAGAAGCCGGTGAAGCGCTGGCATCGCACCCGGGTATCGCCAAAATCGCCTTTACCGGTTCAACCGCCACCGGTGGCCATATTCTTGAACTGGCGGCGAAAAGCCTGATCCCGTCTACCGTCGAACTGGGCGGTAAATCACCCAATATCTTCTTCGAAGATATTATGCAGGCCGAGGAGAGCTTTATTGAGAAAGCGGCGGAAGGGGTGGTGCTGGGCTTCCTTAATCAGGGTGAAGTCTGTACCTGCCCGTCACGCGCGCTGGTGCAGGAGTCGATTTTCGAACCCTTTATGGCGGCGGTGATGAAACGCATCAAAACCATTAAACGTGGCAACCCGCTCGACACCGAAACCATGATCGGTGCACAGGCGTCACAGCAGCAGTTCGACAAAATCCTCTCCTATCTGGAAATTGCCCAACGTGAGGGGGCTGAGGTGCTGCACGGCGGTGGCATCGAGAGTGTCGGTGAGGAGTTCGCCAGCGGTTACTACATTCAGCCGACGCTGCTGAAAGGCAGCAACAGCATGCGGGTGTTTCAGGAAGAAATCTTTGGCCCGGTGGTCGGCATCCTGACCTTTAAAGATGAAGCGGAAGCTATCGCCTTAGCCAATGATTCCATGTATGGCCTGGGTGCGGGCGTCTGGACACGCGATATCAACCGGGCTTACCGGATGGGACGCGCGATTAAAGCCGGCCGCGTCTGGACCAACTGTTATCATCTCTACCCGGCACATGCGGCGTTTGGCGGCTACAAAAAATCGGGAATTGGCCGTGAAACCCACAAAATGATGCTCGATCATTATCAGCAAACCAAAAACCTGCTCGTGAGTTACAGCACCCAACCACTCGGTTTCTTCTGATGAAGCTGGCAGCGGGGTTACCCGCTGCCTTTTCCCACTAAACAGCACGATAAATCGTGCCGCTACAAATATGTGCAATGTACCGTAGCTACCGTCTTGAACGTCAAGCGGTAGCTGCGTAATTTTCATCCCACTTCATCCGCGTTTTCAGCACCCCGAAGCACTGATGAACCAGCTTGCGCATCACCGCTCCAAGCGCAGCCTTGCTGGCTTTGCCCTTCGCGATTAGCCTCTGGTACAGCGCCTTCGCCGGGGCATTCCACCTGATCGCTACAATCGCCGCCATATACAGTTTCGCCCTTACGTCTGCCGGGCCTGTTTTTGACATCCGTGCACGCCCCCTGACTGAGCTACCGGACGTTTTTTCCACCGGTACCACACCCAGCCACGCAGCGACCTGTGAAGCACTCCGGAACGGACACGAGCGCAGCACCGACAGCATTGTCGTGCCCACCACGCTGCCTATTCCTTTTATCGATTCCAGCAGCTCACGGTCTTCCTTCAGACCCGGATGATTATCTGTGTGGTCTGAGATGAGCGCTTCAATACGCTTCAGCTCGTCCCTGTGGGCTTTCAGGGTTCTCTCCAGCGAGTCAATGATTTCAGGCGCTGTGCGGGTTGAATGGGCCTTTTCCAGTCGGTTCTCCGCCCGCTGGACATCAGCCTGAAGTGAGTCCCGCAGACGCACCAGCTCCCGAAGTTTACGGACCTCCGGGGAGGGGGGCACCCAGGCATCAGGCTGTTTCAGCTCGCCATAACGGGCCAGGATGTAAGCATCAACGGAGTCGTTTTTAGTCAGGATAGCCATTCCACGGGCGAACTCCCTGACCCGCTGAGGATTGCTGATGCAGACTGTGACGGGGGTATTTTCATGAAGACCAAAGGCGACGTTTTCGTGATAAATGCCGGTCGCTTCGAGCACCACCATCACCTGTTCAGGATGGCATTTTTGCCTGATTAACCAGTCATTTATCTCCCGGTCGGCGTCGGGATGATTTTTGAGGGTTTTGGTTTTCTTTTTCCCGTTGCCGGGCAACAGGCAGAGGTCGAGTTTGTTTTTACTGACATCAATACCGAGATAAATCATAAGACAGCTCCCTTTCACATGAACCATCACGCCATCTTGCCTTGTACATACGAAGTCAGAGCTTCTGGTTACCGTTCAGAGTAGATGCTGGCGTGAAAGGAGAAACGGAGGGCTTTAAGCTACGACACAAGATCGAGTCTTAAGCGGCGCGACAAGCTGCCTCCGTTTCGTGTAACGGGTAGCTAACCAGTTACAACTTCAAGATACAAGCGGCGCGATTTATCGCGCGTTTTGTCCCCCCACACTGCACACCAAATTGCACGATAAATCGTGCCGCTACAATTTATCCCCCTGGCGGCGCTGATCGCGCTGCGGTGTTTTTTTGCACCATCAGCTCACTTTATGCACTCCGTTGGTGATTCTCTGTTCAACGTGCCAGGCCGCACCCGCTGCCGTCTCACGCCTCATCCCTTGTGCTCTCTGCTCTCATGATTAATTAATCAGTTATTTAAAAACTGGCATAACGCTTGCAATTCTTTCTGCGCACCGTCTTCCTTTTTTGCTTTTTTAAATCATCAGGGTCTTCAGGCATCGCGCCTTTCTACTGGAGTTAAAAGCATGAGAATGAAAAGTCTGGTTGTTGCTGCATCGCTGTTGGTTTCTGCACTGACGCAATTTTCCACGCAGGCCGCCGATGCGCCACTCAAAATGCATGCCTCCCTGCATGCGCAGTTACCCGAAAAAATCCGTAGCAGCAAAACCCTCAATCTGGTCACTGATGCTCACTACCCGCCGTGCGAATCCTTCGCGGAAGATAATAAAACCATGGTCGGCTTTGAGCCGGACCTGTGGGATGCGATCGGCCAGGTGCTGGGTATCAAAGTCAAACCGGTTTCGATCGATTTCGCCGGGCTGATACCGGGCGTAAAAAGCGGTCGTTATGACGTGGCAATGGAGTGTATCTCCGACAGCGCCGAACGTGAAAAGCAGGTGTCGTTTGTTAACTACGCCTACGCCACCAGCGAGGTGTATACGCTGGCGACCGAAAAATCCATCAGCAACGATCCGCTGACCCTGTGCGGCCTGAAAGTGGGCGTGCAAACCGGCACCGATTTCGAAAAAGCCATCAGCGAGATCTACACCCCGAACTGCACCAAAAACGGCAAACCGGCGATCGAACAGGTGACGCTGCCGTCGGCTGATGCGGTCCTGCTCGGTCTCTATTCGGGCCGGGTGGATTTTGTGCTGAACGATGCAGCCTCGGTGGATGACATCAAGCAAAAAGCCCCGCATCCCATTCGCACCGTGCAGATGCCACTGATGCCGAAATACTACCTCGGTATTGTGGTGGCGAAAGAGAACACCCAACTGGCGGAGGTGCTGTTGAAGGCGCTTAACGTGCTGCATGAAACCGGCACCTACGACAAGATCATGGAGAAGTGGGATCTGGAGGCGATGAAGCTGGATAAACCCGGCATCAACCTCACCAGCACACAGCCATTATGAGTGGGGGTCGCCAGTGTGATGTGCTGGTGATCGGTTCCGGTGGTGCGGCGCTCAGCGCCGCACTGCGGGCGGCGGTGGGCGGTTTGTCGGTGCTGGTGCTGGAAAAAAGCGCCTGGTTGGGCGGCACCACAGCGATGTCTGGCGGGGCCACCTGGGTGCCAGCCAACCATCACGCCCTGGCCGCCGGCCTGGCTGATTCATCACAAGAGGCGCTCGATTATCTGCGTGCCAGTGCGCCTGAAGGCTGGCAGGCGAGCGAAGATACGCTCTGGCAGGCGCTGGCGCAGCAAGCTCCGTTGATGCTGGCGTTTGTCGAGCAGCACAGCGCATTGCGTTTCGCCCTGACGCCAGAGGGCGATCCACTGTGGCCGCTGCCGGGAGCTAAACAGCAGGGGCGGATGCTGGCACCCATGCCGTTGCAACCGCAATGTCCGTGGCGCTTACGTCCCACGCCGTTACCGCGCCTGTTTTCCTACCACGAACTGCTGGCGAGTGACCTCTGGCATCAGCCGATACGGACGTATCTGCGCGCGTTGCCGCGTCTGCTCCGGCGACAGTGGCGTGGCGAACTGACCAAAGGCGCGGCGCTGGTGGCCGGGTTGCTTGATGGCTGTCAGGCGGCGGGCTGCGAGTTTATCACTGAGGCAGCGGTGCAGGGCTTACTGATGCGCGGTAGCCATCAGATCACGGGCGTACGTTACCGGCATCAGGGCGAGGAACGGGAGATTGAGGCGCGTTGTGGCGTGGTGATCGCCAGCGGCGGTTTCGAGTGGGATGCGCAGCAACGGCAGCAGCATTTCCCAGGTCCGTATGATTTTATCGCCAGCCCCCGCGATAACAGTGGCGATGGGCAGCGTATGGCGGAAAGCGCAGGTGCGCAGTTGGCGCATATGGATCAGGCCAATATCGGGGGCGGTATACCCGCCGCGCCAGGCCAGCCGTGGAGCGGGTTGTCTGTTTTCTTCCATTACGAACCCAACGCCATTCTGGTCGATCGCCACGGTCAGCGTTTCACCAATGAATTTGTTTTTAACCTCGGTGCGTCGCTGGATGCGCGTGATGTGCAGGGACTGCCGCGCCATCTGCCGGTCTGGCTGATCAGCGACGCTCGTCTGCTACGCCGGGCACCGCTGCTGCGTTACTACCGCTGGCGTACACCGGGTTGGCTGCGGCAAGCCGCGACGCTGACGCAACTGGCGCAACAACTGGCGTTGCCTGCGGGTGCGCTGGAGGCCAGCGTGGCGCGGTTTAACCACAGTTGCGCCCGGGGCATTGATGAAGATTTTTCCCGTCATCTGAGTGCTGCGCATGGCAAGGCTGACCGGCGCTTGCAGGGGGGATTAGCGGCGATCTGCCATGCCCCGTTTATCGCCATACCGTTCAACCGCACCTTCCTTGCCACCAAAGGCGGGCCGCGTACCGATGCCAGCGGTAATGTGCTGCATCGCGATGGTCGGCCACTGGCGGGCTTGTATTGTGCCGGGGCGGCGATGGCTAATCCGATCGGCAGCAAAGCGGTCAGCGCAGGCACCACGCTCGGGCCCAACCTGACCTGGGGCTATATCTGCGGTTCGTCGCTGCTGGCGCGCCATCAGGCATTAACCGAGGAGGCAAGATTATGCACAGCGTAAAAACCGCGCTGATTACCGGCGGTTCACGCGGTGTCGGCCTGTGTATTGCCCGCGAACTGGCGCGGCAGGGCTATGCCATCGCGCTGCTGGTGCGCAGCGATGTCGAGGCGGCGCAACACGCGGTGGACAAACTGACGGCGCAGGGGGCGCGTGCGGCTTTCTGGCGGGTCGATATCACCGATCGCCCGGCGGTGCAGCAGGTCCTCGACGAGGTGGTCAACGTGCTTGGCGCACCGAGTCTGTTGGTCAATAACGCCGGATCAACTGCGGCGGCTCCGTTGCTGGAACTGCGCGATGAACAGTGGCAGCAGGTGCTGAATACCCAGCTAACCGGCACCTTTGTGATGAGTGTCGAAACGGTGCGGCGCATGGCACCCGGTGGAGTGATTATCAATATCGCCGGTGCGTCTGCCCATCGTTGCTACCCCAATGCGGGCGCCTTTGGTCCGTCGAAGGCGGGCGTGGTGAATCTGACGGCGCAAATGTCGATTGAATGGGCACCTCGCGGTATCCGCGTGTGCGGCATCAGTCCGGGACCGATTCGTGACCCGGATAGTCACTGGGCCACCCAGGAGCCACTGCTGGCGCAGGAGGTGGCGCGCTTGCCGCTGCAACGTCCGGTCAGCAGTGATGAGGTGGCGCGCAGCGTGGCATTTCTGGCCACCACGGCCTCTTTCACCGGCCAGATGCTGATCCTCGACAGCGGTGGCCTGAATACCTGGTACATGACCGAACAGGAGGCGAGATGAGCAAAACGCTGATGGTGGATGCGCAGCAGGTCACCAAATCGTTTCACGGCGTGGAGATCCTCAAAGGGGTGGATCTCAGCGTTGAACAAGGCGAGGTGGTGTGTCTGATTGGTCCCTCCGGCTCGGGAAAATCCACCTTCCTGCGCTGTATCAATCACCTGGAAAAGATTGACGGCGGTGAGCTGTGGGTCAATGGCGGTATGGTCGGCTACCGATTGCAGGGGGAAAAGTTGTACGAACTGAAGGAGGCTGAGGTGGCGCGTAACCGCGTCAATATTGGCATGGTGTTTCAGCGCTTCAACCTGTTCGGCCATATGACGGCGCTGGAAAACGTGATGGAAGCGCCGATGACGGTAAAAAAAGTGCCGCGCGCCCAGGCGATGGCGGAGGCCAAAGCGCTGCTGGATCGCGTCGGGCTCAGCCATCGTTACCATTCGCGTCCGGCGGCGCTATCGGGTGGTCAGCAGCAGCGGGTGGCGATTGCACGGGCGATGGCGATGAAGCCGTCGCTGATGCTGTTTGATGAACCCACCAGCGCGCTCGATCCTGAGCTGGTGGGGGAAGTGCTGGCGGTGATGCGCGATCTGGCGCGTGACGGTATGACGATGGTGATTGTCACCCATGAGATGGGTTTTGCGCGTGATGTCGCCAATCGTGTCGCGTTTATGGACAACGGCGCAATCATTGAAGTGGCGGAATCTAAACACTTTTTTTCCGCACCACGCCATCCCCGTACCCGAGATTTTCTCGCCCGAGTGCAGGCAGTGAGCACCGAATGATTGACAGATGCGCAGGCAGACTGTAGATCTTAATTAATCAGTTAATTAAATTTGTCCGGTTAAAACGATGAAGAGAACGCTGATGACGGATAAAACCCTGACTTCCCCGCTGAATGCCACGCGCACACCAGCGGATCATGGCCGCCATGTGGTGGCACAGCGCTATCCCGGTCGCTGGATCTCCGCACTGGTGCTGGCGGTGCTGCTGGCGCTGGTGGCGCATTCGATGATCACCAACCCTAATTTCGCCTGGGCGACGGTGGGTAAATACCTGTTCTCACCCACCATCCTGCTCGGTCTGTGGACCACCTTCTGGCTGACGCTGGTGATCATGGTGCTGGCGATTGTACTCAGCGTGCTGCTGGCGGTGATGCGCCTCTCCAGTAACCCGCTGCTGGTGGGTTTCAGCCGTGGCTGGATTTGGTTCTTTCGCGGCACGCCGGTGCTGGTGCAGCTGATTTTCTGGTACAACCTCGCGGCGCTCTATCCGCAGGTCAGTCTGGGCATCCCCGGCCTGTTTACCCTGTGGAGCGGTAGCACCAACGATTTGATCACCCCGCTGGCCGCAGCGATTCTCGGCCTTGGACTGAATGAGTCGGCCTATATGGCGGAGATCATCCGTGCCGGGATCTCCTCGGTGGATGATGGCCAGCAGGAGGCCGCCCGGGCGCTGGGTATGACACGCGGCCAGTATCTGAAGCGGGTGATCCTGCCGCAGGCCATCCCGTTCATCATTCCACCTACCGGCAACCAGGTGATTGGCATGTTGAAAACCACCTCGTTGGTGAGCGTGATTTCGCTCTCGGATTTGCTCTACTCGGCGCAGGCGATCTACTCACGCACATACGAAAACATCCCGCTGCTGATTGTTGCCTGTATCTGGTATCTCGCTGCCACAACCGTGCTCAGTCTGGTGCAGGCGCGTGTGGAACATCACTATCGCTGGACAAGGGGTTAATGATGCAACTCGGTCTGTTCAACCTGATGTCGTATAAAGACAACCCGCGCGGTGTGCAGGGGGTGATTGAGGATATGCGCAGCATGGTGCTGCTGGCGGAGGAGATCGGCTTCGATACCGCGTGGTTTGCCGAGCATCACTTCACCAACTACTCGCTCAGCGTATCGCCGCTGATGCTGGTGGCGCATATGGCCGGTTATGCGCGGCGTATCCGCTTGGGTACGGCGGTGGTGGTATTGCCGTTGTACCAGCCGATGCGTATTGCGCAGGAGATTGCGCTGGTCGATCGCCTGACGGAAGGGCGGCTGGTGCTGGGTATAGGCAGCGGTTATCAGGCGTGGGAATTTGACCGCTACGGACTGGATGTAGAAACCCGTGGTCAGCAACTGCTGGCGCACTGGCAGTTTATCAGCGATGCCCTGACCCAGGGATATACCCACTCGCCAGACCGTTTTGGTCAGCCGCTGCGTACCGATTTTCTGCTCGACACGTTGCAGAAACCCTTACCGCCGCTGTACCTAACCTCATCCAATCCGCAACTGATTGCGCAGTTTCAGCGCTGGCAGGCGACGCCGTTTTTTACTGCGGGTTATCGCGGCACCCACAAATTGCAGCAGATGGTGGCCGATGCGCGTCTCGGCTGGCAGCAGGCGGGCCTCGACGCGGCGATGCCGGTGGCGGTGCAGCAATATATCCACGTTTGTGACAACCGCCAGCAGGCCCATGCCGCAGCGGAACGCGCGCTGTTTGTCGCGCGCATGATCGCGGCGTTGCGCGAGAACACCAGCGTCAGCGAGCAGGCGTTTATCCACGCGCCAGCGTTAGCGGATGAACCTTCGCTGGAGACGGTGAGCAATAACCTGATGATTGGCGATGCGGAAACCGTCGCTGAGCGCATGCTGGCGGAGATCCGCACCCTCCGTCCCAGCCACTACAACTGTTTCTTCCAGTTTGGCGATATGCCGATTGCTGATGCGCGTCGTTCGCTGACGCTGTTTGGCGAGCGGGTCGTGCCGCTGCTGGAAAAAGAGCTTGGTCCATTGACCTTTCGTACCGCCAGAGGAGAGTGAAATGTATCGCGAGAAGATTGATGTGGTGTTTGATGACGGCGACAGCATTCTGCAACGGATGCTGGAGCAGCAACGCCATGATGCCAGCCGTGCAGAAACCCTGCCGCCAGAAGCCTATAACAGCGACAGTTTTTTCCGTCTCGAAGAAGACAAAGTGTTCCGCCAGGACTGGTTGTTTGTCGGCCATGAGTCGCAAATTGCTAACCTGAATGATTTCTTCACGCTGGATGTGGTGGGCGAGCCGTTACTGATTTTGCGTAACGACGCTGGCATTGCGGTGTTCTCCAACGTTTGTCTGCATCGCTGGGCGCCGATTGCGCACGGCAGCGGCAACAGCCGCTCATTTATCTGTCCATTCCACAACTGGACCTACAACACCCACGGCAAGCTGAGTGGCGCGCCATCTATGAACCAGGCGCAGGACTTTGACCGCCAGCAGTGCAGCCTGCCGAAGATCCGCCATGAGGTGGTGTTCGGCATGATCTTTGTCACCTTCAACGCCGATGCCGCGCCGCTGGCACCCCGGCTGGCACCGCTCACCGAACGTTTTCAACGCTACCACGTCGCCGATCTGGTGACCGCTTACACGCTGGATTACGACTGTCCGTACAACTGGAAAATGGCGATCGAAACGTTTATGGAGTGCTACCACCATGCGGCGGTGCATCGCACCACGCTGGAGGATAGCTTTCCCGGTCGACTCAGTTCGATCATTGATGAAGGCCCGGGCTGGACCATCTGTCATCAGCCGCTGCGGAAAAACGGTGAACTGAGCGAGATCCTGACCGCCGGTCTGGAACCGTTCAGTGGCCTGAACGACGAGCAGATGCGCTTCAGTGAATTGCTGCTGCTGTTTCCCAACTGCCTGATCTCACTGAATCCGGATCGTCTCTCCATCAGTGCCATTCTGCCGGTGTCGCCACATGCTACCCGCTGGCACCGTGTGGTGCTGGTGTCGCAGGCGTCAGCGGCGCGGGAGGATTTTCCTCAGACCGCGGCGGCGATGAAGCAGGGCAGCCTGGCGATTATCGATGAAGACCAGTGGATCAACGCCGAGCAGCAGCGCGGTAGCCGTTCCCGTCTCGCACGTCCGGGACGCCTGAGCCACCTCGAAACCACCGTCTGGCATCTGGCCAATTACCTGAAAATCCGCATGGCGGAGTGAGGAGCAGGCAATGCGTTATCTGAAGCTGGGACACTCCGGCCTGGAAGTCTCTGCGCTCTGTCTGGGGACGGTGACCTATGCGCCACCGGCGCGCAGTGGCCGGAGTTGGACGCTGGATGAAGCCGCCAGCCGCGAACTGATCCGTGCCGCGCTGGAGCAGGGCATCAACTTTTTCGACAGCGCCAATATCTATGCCAAAGGGGCGAGTGAAGAGATCCTTGGTCGTGCGCTGCGTGATTTCGCCTCCCGCGATGAAGTGGTGATCACCAGCAAACTGTATAACCCAATGCGCAGTGGACCAAACAGCAAGGGGTTGTCGCGTAAGGCGATTATGCAGGAGTGCGATCACAGCCTGCGCCGACTCGGCACCGATTACATCGACTTGTATGAAATCCACCGCTGGGATAATGACACGCCGATTGAAGAGACGCTGGAGGCGCTCCACGACCTGGTGAAGGCTGGCAAGGTGCGTTACCTCGGGGCGTCGTCGATGTTCGCGTGGCAGTTCAGCAAGGCGCTACAAATCCAGAAGTACGAACGCTGGAGCCGTTTTATCGCCATGCAGAACCACCTCAACCTGATCTATCGCGAAGAAGAACGCGAAATGCTGGCGCTGTGTCAGGCGGAAGGGGTGGCGGTGACGCCCTGGAGCCCACTGGCGCGCGGACGGCTGGCCCGCCCGGTGGAGGCGGCGAAGTCGAGTACGCGCGGTGCTGACGACAGCTATACCGATTTTCTCTATGCCGCCACTGAGCACGCCGACAGCGCGGTGATCCGCGCGGTGGAGCAGGTAGCGCAGGCGCGTGGCGTGCCAATGGCACAGGTGGCGCTGGCCTGGATCTACAGCCGTCCGGCGGTGGTGGCGGCCGTGATTGGAGCCACCCGTCCTCTGCATTTGAGCGACGCACTGGCGGCGCTGGATCTGACGTTAAGCGCTGACGAAATCGCCGCGCTCGACGCTCCATATATTCCCCATTCTATTGTTGAACATGACTAAGGCAGGGCACCAATGAAAAGCGCAGCACAGATCGCCGAGATCAAACAGGCCCTGATGGCTAAAGGGGTGGAGTACTGCATGGGCGCGTACGTGGACATTCACGGTGTTCCCAAGGGCAAAGTGGTGCCGATTGGTCATCTGGATCAGATGGCGCAGGGTTCCGAACGTTACACCGGCTATGCGCTGGACGGTCTGGGTCAGTCGCCGCACGAAGATGAACTGACCTCGGTGCCGGATCTCGACCACATCATCCAGTTACCCTGGGAACCGAAGATTGCGTGGATGCCCGCCGATAACCACTTTCAGGGCGAACCCTATGCGCTCAGCACGCGGGTGGCGTTGCAGAACGTGATTAAACAGGCCAACGCCCTGGGTTTTGGGTTTAACCTCGGCATCGAGTGCGAAATTTATTTGTTGAAGCGGGAACAGGATGGTCGGCTGGTGGTGCCGGAACCGGATAACAAGCTCAACAAGCCCTGTTACGACTTGCAGGGCTTCGTGGACCAGTTTGGCTGGCTGGATGAGGTTTCCTCCACCATCAACGCGCTGGGCTGGGATCTCTATTCGCTTGACCACGAAGATGGCAACTCGCAATACGAGTTCGACTTCAACTATGCCGATGCGCTGACCACCTGCGATCGTTTTATCTTCTTCCGCTTTATGGCGAAGCATTACGCCAAACAGCGCGGGCTGATCGCCACCACCATGCCGAAGCCGTTCGCCGATAAAACCGGCACCGGCGCGCACTTCAATATGTCGCTGTATGACATCAATACCGGTGCCAACGTGTTTAAACGCGACGCCAGCAGCGCGGATGATCCCTGGGGCCTGGGCCTGAGTGATACCGGTTATCACTTTATCGGCGGGCTGTTGAAACATGGACGTGCGCTGTGCGCCGCCTTTGCCCCGACGGTCAACAGCTACAAACGTCTGGTACGCCAGGGGGCGATGAGCTACTTCTCGTGGGCACCGGTGTTTAACTCCTGGGGGTCCAATAACCGCACCAACGCGGTACGCGTCCCGGCTGGTGGTGGCCGTTGTGAATCGCGTAATGCCGATGGCGCGGTCAATCCCTATCTGGCGGCCACGCTGGCGTTAGCTGCCGGGCTGGAAGGTATTCGCGAGAAGATCGATCCGCGTCAGCCGAATGAAGACAATCTGTATGCCATCAGCGAAGCGGAGCGCCGCGCGCGTGGCATCGATTTTCTGCCGCAAAACTTGCTGGAAGCGGTGGAAGCCTTTGACGCCGACCCGTTTGTCGCTGCGACGCTGGGTGAAGCGCTGAAAAAAGAGTTTATTCACTACAAGTTGCAGGAGTGGAACAGCTATCACCTGCATGTCAGCCAGTGGGAAATCGATCGCTACAGCACCATTTTTTAATGGTTTATCGGTAACCCGCACGACATTGCGCGATGAATCGCGCCGCTACACATCATGAACATCCCGTAGCGGCGCGATTTATCGCGCGGATTTAACCGGCAATTCAGGCATCGAGCTTTTCAAACACAAAATTGCGCATCACGTTGATGGCCTGTTTGTATTTGAAATTGGGGAACATCACATTTCGGAACAGCACGCCATCAAGGTAGGTGGAGATCAGCATTGCCATATCACCCGGGTTCACCTCACGGAACAACCCGCTGGCGATCCCCTCTTTGATGGTGTTCTTCAGAATCACCGATTCCTTTTCGTAGAACTTTTTAATCGCTTTATCAATGCTGGCGATGCGGCCATTGGTGCTGGAGTAATCCAGACTGATTTTGGCCAGTTTTTGCAACAGATGGAACTGGAGGATGTGGATCTCAATCCACAGAAAAATCAGGTCGCGCGGCCCGTTGGCGCTGGCTTTGATGTCGTCAAACTGCACAAAGGCACGCTCCACCGCGGACTCTATCACCTTGATAAACAGGTCTTCTTTCGAGCCGAAGTAGTAATAAATCAGCGCCGAGTTCAGCCCGGTAGCGGTGGCGATATCTTTAATTCGTACCGACGAATAGTTCTGGGTGGCGAACAAATCAAAGGCTGAGGATTGCAACAACTCGGCGACGTCGCGCTGGGTTTTACGCGGTTTCTTGCCAGGTTCAGCGGCTGGAGCTTCCTTCATTGCGACATCCTTATGAAATTAACTAATTAATTAACTTTACCATATTGAGTCAGGAGAACGGCATGGGTTTATGCGCTTTTTATACGCCCGGCGATCTGCCGCTGGCAAGCGGAGAAACGTTGCGTGAGACGGCCATCGGCTATCAGACCTTTGGTCAGCTTAACGCTGCACGCGACAATGCAGTGGTGATCTTTAGCTACTACAGCGGCACCCATGAACGTTATTTGCCGCTGATTGGCGCAGGAAAAACGCTCGACCCAACGCACTGGTTTATTGTGTTGGTGAATAAACTCGGTAATGGCGTATCCAGCTCGCCTTCTAACTCACGTTTGCAGCCGGGAGCGGCTTTTCCATCGGTGACGCTGGTCGATAACCTGCGGGCGCAGGAGCGGCTGCTGTTTGACCATCTCGCCATTAACCACATCGCGCTGGCGTATGGCTGGTCGATGGGGGCGATGCAGGCCTGGCATCTGGCGGTGGCGCGACCACAACAGGTGCGGGCGCTGCTGGCGGTGTGCGGTTCGGCGCGCTGTTGGCCGAATAATCAGGTGTTTCTTGAGGGGGTTCGGGCCGCGCTGCGTTGCGATGCGCAGTTTGCCGACGGCCACTATGTCGCGCCTCCGTTACGCGGGCTGGCGGCATTTGGTCGCGTCTATGCCGGCTGGGCCTATTCTGCTGCGTTTTTTCGTGAAGCGCGTTGGCGCGATCTCGGCTTTGACTCCCTGGAGGCACTGCTGGTGGACTGGGAGCGGGATCATCAGGCGCTGGATGCCAATGATCTGTTGTGCGCCCTGCACAGTTGGTATCACGCCGATGTTGGTGTGCTGGCAAACGGAGACTGGCGTGCGGCGCTGGCGCGTATCCGCGCGCGTTGCATCGTGATGCCGTGCGACAGCGATCGTTATTTTACGGTGGAAGAGGCGGCACTGGAGGTAGCGGAATTAGGTCAGGGTGAGTTACGCACTCTCGTTTCACCTTACGGACATTGTGCCGGCGCACCCGCGCGCTTTGCGGCCGCGTCGGCACAGATTGACAGCGCCATGCAGGCGCTGCTCAACCTTTAATCAATGATGCTCAGCTCGACAGTACGTCCCTGATCAAACCAGGTTTCCAGGCCGGTGACGCGCAGTTCGAGTTTGCCTTCAATCACCTGACCGATATAGGAAATCGGCAGCGGCTCGTCAGCGGTATCGTCGCCGTACACCACACACATCTGCTGGCGCGGGCTGTAGTAACATACCGCGCCGGTCACTTCGCCGTACTGTTCACGGCGCAGTTTGCCAACATCCTGCGTCAGATATTTGTTTTCCCACGGGGCGACGATCGGCAGGGTGAAAAACACCATGTCGCCAATCAACTTGCCGTGTTGCAGCACGCTTTTCAGCGGCAGCTTTTCACGCAACACTTTCGCCAGGTTGGGGACTTTGTCTTCCCACACCTCAATCACACAAATCTTCTTATCGGCAACATGCATAGCCAGTTTCATGATCTTCTCTCTCCCAATCAGGCGTTGACGCGACGAAAACCGTCCCCGAGACCCCAGGGAAGAATGAAATCGACCCACATATGCAGGCGGTTGGCCCAGGAGAGGGCGCTGTGCGACAGACGAACCAGGTCGCTCAGGGTTTCACATTCACTCGCCACCTCGACATAAGTGTGCAGCATTCGGGCCGCATCCGGCAGGCTGACGAAATCAAAGAAGTTAGCTTTGTAACCCATGATCTCTTTGATCAGCAGTTGCAGGGTTTTCAGATCGGCCTCCGGGTTGTCCTCGCCGACGCGAATCAGCCCCCACAGCATCTCATCGGCCAGCGTGCGGGTTTCCCCTTCGGCGAAGATGATGGTGCTGAGGTACTGACCACGGGAACCGGTACCGCGTGGTACTTCACCCTTACCGAGTGCGGCAATTTCTGCCGGTTGTTCAAACCAGATCTTTTCGCGCTGCGCGTCAAACAGCGCTATCGCTTCATCGACCGTCATAACGTTCTCCTGGTGTTGGCGTGAATGTGGCGGTTGCCACGAATTTAATTAATCAGATAATTAAAAGTGAGCAATTTTTGTGCCATGCGGAGAAGAAAAATTAATCAGTTAATTAATAGTGGGTTAGGTAAATAACCGCGCAGGGAGAGGGTTTACGCGACGTGAGGCTGTTGTATCGCAGTGCAGATTGCACCATTTCGTAGCGGCGCGATTTATCGCGCAATATTTATGGCTCGTTGCCAACACGCGCGATATGACGAGTTTGCATAAGTCGTAGCGGTGCGATTTATCGCGCCATTCGGCGGGGTTTATTCAGGGGGAAAGGGCGCGCATCACTGCGCACCCCATAAGGTTACTTCACGCAGGCCGCACACTGGTTGTGGATCTGCTGGAAGAAGTCGTTACCCTTGTCATCCACCAGGATAAACGCCGGGAAGTTTTCCACTTCAATCTTCCAGATCGCTTCCATACCCAGTTCTGCGTACTCCACGCATTCGAGGCTCTTGATACTCTGCTGCGCCAGTACCGCTGCCGGGCCACCGATGCTGCCGAGATAGAAGCCGCCGTGTTTATGGCAGGCATCTGTCACCTGCTGGCTGCGGTTGCCTTTCGCCAGCATCACCATGCTGCCGCCGTTGGCCTGCAACAGGTCAACGTAGGAATCCATACGGCCTGCGGTGGTTGGGCCGAGTGAACCTGACGCATAACCTTCTGGCGTCTTGGCCGGTCCTGCGTAATACACCGGATGGTCTTTGATGTACTGCGGCAGACCTTCACCGTTATCAATACGTTCTTTCAACTTGGCGTGGGCAATGTCACGCGCCACGATAATGGTGCCGTTCAGCGACAGGCGGGTCGATACCGGGTAGGAAGAAAGTTGCGCCAGAATCTCGGTCATCGGACGGTTGAGGTCCACGTTGACCACTTCGCCTTCACCCTGCTGACGCAGCTCTTCCGGGATAAAGCGGCCTGGATTATGCTCCAGTTGCTCAATCCAGATGCCTTCACGGTTAATCTTCGCCTTGATATTACGGTCAGCCGAGCAGGAAACCCCCATACCCACCGGGCAGGACGCGCCATGACGTGGCAGACGCACCACACGGATATCGTGCGCGAAGTATTTACCGCCAAACTGCGCACCGAGGCCCAGTTTCTGCGACGCTTCCAGCAACTCCTGCTCCAACTGCACATCACGGAACGCCTGACCGTGCTCATTACCTTCAGTCGGCAGCGAATCGTAGTAGTGGGTGGAGGCCAGTTTCACGGTTTTCAGCGTGCTTTCCGCCGAGGTGCCACCGATAACAAACGCGATATGGTAAGGCGGGCAGGCGGCGGTGCCGAGCGACATCATTTTATCGATCAGGTAGTTCTTCAGTTTCGCCGGGGTGATCAGCGCTTTGGTTTCCTGATAGAGATAGGTTTTGTTGGCGGAGCCGCCCCCTTTGGCGATACACAGGAATTTGTACTCGTCACCGTCAACGCTGTAGAGGTCAATCTGTGCCGGCAGGTTAGTACCGGTATTCACCTCTTTGTACATATCCAGCGCGGCGTTCTGTGAGTAGCGCAGGTTATCTTCAATAAAGGTGTTGTACACCCCCTGGGACAACGCCGCTTCGTCGCCGCCACCGGTCCACACACGCTGGCCTTTCTTACCCATGATGATGGCGGTGCCGGTGTCCTGACAGGTCGGCAGCACGCCTTTGGCTGCGATTTCGGAGTTACGCAGGAACTGCAAGGCGACATATTTGTCGTTCTGGCTGGCTTCATCATCGGCCAGAATCGCGGCCACCTGTTGCTGATGGGCAGCGCGCAGCATAAATGAGGCATCGTGGAACGCCTGCTGCGCCAGCAGGGTCAGCGCTTGCGGATCAACTTTTAACACTTCTTCGCCTGCGAATTTCTCCACGGAGACGTAATCGCTGCTGAGCAGGTAGTACTCAGTATCATCTTTGGCGAGAGGAAAGGGATCTTGATAGTAGAAGGGTTTGTTCGACATGTTGGCTCACTCAGTTATGTGTCGCTCGTCTGGTACAGAGAAGACAGGCGACATCATTAGCGATTCGTTATAGGTTTTTTCTCTCGCCAGCCCAGCTCAGGGCTGACTGGCGAGTATCATAGCATTTTAACATTCTTTCGCGGCTGCGATTTTTAACATCGAAGCAACATCATCAGAACATCAGCACCATCCACGGATAGGCAATCAGCATCAGCAGCACCAGGAACAGCGCACCGAAGATGGTGCCCAGACGCCAGTAGTCTTTGGTTGGCAGATAGCCGCTACCGTAATAAATCGGGCTGGGGCCAGTACCGTACGGGGTGATGATACCCATCACACCCAGTGAGGTCGCCAACATCAGACAGAACACCGGCATATTGATGCCTGGAATAGCAGCCGCAATGGTCAGCATGGCTGGCAGCAGGGCAGTGGTGTGTGCGGTGGTGCTGGCAAACAGGTAGTGCAGTACATAGAAAGCCACCAGTAAGACCACGGCAGAAACTTGTGGATCATACCCTTGCAGCAGTTGCCCGCCTTCTTTACCCAGCCAGGCAATGAAGCCGACTTTCGCCAGACCATCGGCGAGGGCAACCAGGGTGGCGAACCAGGCGAAGGTGTTCCACGCAGCTTTGTTGCTGGTGATATCGTTCCAGTTCAGTACGCCGGTCCACAGCATCAGCACAATCACCAGCAGCGCGGCCATTGCCGGTTCAATCCAGGCTGTGGCAAAGATCCACATCAGCAGCGCAGAAATCACGAACACCAGCAGCAGGATTTCATTGCGCGACAGTTTGCCCAGTTTTGCCAGCTCGGCTGTTGCCCAGCGCGGCACTTCATCGTTCAGTTTCACTTCCGGCGGATAGAGCCAGTAGGCCAGCAGCGGCATGGTGAGGATCAACAGCACACCCAGCGGCAGGAAGGCAAGGAACCACATGCCCCAGGAGATATCAAAACCGACCACGCTTTTTATCAGCGCCAGCGCCAGCAGGTTGGGAGCCAGTGCAGACAGGAACATAGAACTGGTGATACAGGTGGCGGTGATGGCAACCCACATCAGATAAGAACCAATTTTGCGCGCACTCGGGTCGTTAGGTTTTGAACCGTACAGCGGCGGCAGGTTGGCGATAATCGGATAGATGGTGCCGCCACTGCGTGCGGTGTTGGACGGTGTGAACGGTGCCAGCAACAGGTCTGCGAAGGTGATGGCGTAACCCAGCGTCAGGCTGCGACGGCCGAGATATTTCACCAGAATCAGCGCCAGGCGGCGACCGAACTGGGTTTTATCGTAACCGGCGGCAAACATAAAGGCACCGAAGATCAGCCACACGGTGGAGTTACCGAAGCCGCTGACCGCCCATTTGAAGGACTGGCCTGCCATTTTAAACTTCGGATCCGCCAGCTCGGCCGGGCTAAACAGTAGGTACTGACTGAACAGCGCGATCACCACCACGCCGGTCAGGCCGATCACCGCGCCGGGCAGAGGTTCGAAGATCAGGCCGACAATCACGCCAACAAAGATTGCGAAGAAGTGCCACGCGTAAGGTTCGAGTCCTTCCGGTGTGGGCACCAGTAACAACAGCACAGCAACAACCACCGGCAGGCACAGCATCAGCAGCCGGTTTTTATTCCCCGGCGCGGCAGGCGGCGCTTTTAGGGGTTCATTCTGGATAGTTTGTGTTTTCATAGTTTTGGTCTGCAAGTTATGGAGAATGCGATTAACGTTCCGGGAAAACAGGTGTTACTTTGCTCTACTCAGATGATACTTTTTTAATCTGCCGTTACGTCTTTAATGCTTCTTTAATTGCAATGTTGAAGAGAGAAGATTGCGTAATGTAAATATGATGCGATTTATTAAAAACTCCATTTTGATCTGGATCAAAAAATCGATTCAGTATTAAATCCTTTTTGTATTTGACATATATTCTTACCCTTACTTAATTCTTTTCTGCTGGTGACAAGACGCCATAAAGCTCAAGGCGGAAGGCGTTGTTGTCTGGGATGTGTCTGATAACGCCATGATTTATCATAAATTAATTTCCATGTAAATGAAAAAATTGATTTTTGACAACGTTTCGCTAACATTTTAAGTGGCGAATATTCAGTCTTAGTGTTTATTTCCAGAATAATTTAAAAGTTAAAAAACTAAACTTATTAATTATGTAACTAAAGAAATTGGTATATTGTTTACATGAAATCGGACCTCTTAAATAAATTTGAAATAACTGCGTCTGCGACAGAATTCGAAACTTTTAAATTTTGGAGTTGTTATCATGAATACGCTCACCCCGATTCTTAATCCACTGACACTGCCGAAAGGCGCGGTATTGAAAAATCGCCTGGTCATGGCCCCAATGACCACCTGTACCGGTTATTTTGACGGCGGCGTGACCAGCGACCTGGTGGACTACTATCGTGTACGTGCGGGCAGCATTGGCACGGTGATTGTCGAATGCTGTTTTATCGATAACCGTGGCCCGGCCTTCCCCGGCGCCATCGCCATCGATAGCGACAACAAAATCCCCGGCCTGGCCAGGATTGCTGATGCGATCAAATCTCAGGGTTCCAAAGCCATTTTGCAGATCTACCACGGTGGCCGTATGGTGGATCCCGCGTTGATCGGCGGTAAAACGCCAGTCGCGCCCAGCGCGCTTGCCGCTCCGCGTGAAGGTGCGCCGACTCCCCAGGCGCTGACGGCGGAAGAAGTCGATGTCATGATCACCAAATTTGGTGATGCGGTGAACCGTGCCATCAAGGCGGGTTTCGATGGCGTTGAGATCCACGGCGCTAACACTTACCTGATTCAGCAGTTCTACTCACCAAACTCCAACCAGCGCGATGACAAGTGGGGCGGCAGCCGCGACAACCGTGCTCGCTTCCCGATGGAAGTGCTGGAAATCACCCATAAAATGGCGGACCGCTTTGCGGCAGCCGACTTTATCATCGGCTATCGCTTCTCGCCGGAAGAGCTGGAAGTGCCGGGTATCCGTTTTGACGACACCCTGTATCTGCTGGAGAAACTGGCGGCGCGCGGTCTGGATTATGTGCACTTCTCCGTCGGCCAACTGCTGCGTCCGTCGATTGTTGATACCCAAGACCCGACACCGTTAATCACCAAATACCTGGCGCTGCGCTCACCGACGCTGGCTAAAGTCCCGGTGATTGGTGTTGGCGGCGTGGTAAATAAAGAAGATGCGGAAAATGCGTTGGAGCACGGTTTCGATCTGGTGGCGATTGGTAAAGCCTGTATCGCCTACCCGGACTGGGCCGACCGGATTATCCGCAACGAGCATATGGAGCTGTTTATCGACAGCACCAAACGCGAGGAGCTGGTGATCCCTGAGCCGCTGTGGCGCTTCTCGCTGGTGGACGCGATGATCCGCGACACGAGCGATACTGGCCGTAAATATAAAGCGGGCGTGTTCCAGGAGAAAGTGGAAGCCGAAGCGCTGAAGCTGAAAATCAACGTCACACTGGACACCGACCGTATCACCGACATCTCGCTGGTGCCGGACGCCACGCTGGACGTCGACTTTACCAGCACTTTTGAGAGCCTGCGTTCGCGCATTCTGGTGGCAAACAGCCCCCACGTTGATGCCGTGACCGGTGCCACCACCCAGAGTGAGGCGCTGAAAAAAGCCGTATCCCGTGCGCTGGCTACCTCCAGCAAAGAGCATGTCATTGAAGAGGGCGGCAACCCGAATGCGCCGGTCAGCTACGATGTGGTGGTGGTTGGCAGTGGCGGTGCCGGTCTGGCAGCGGCCATTCAGGCGCATGATGATGGCGCGCGCGTGGTGATCATCGAGAAGATGCCGACCATCGGTGGTAACACCATCAAAGCCTCGGTCGGGATGAACGCAGCGGAAACCCGCTACCAGCGTCTGAAAGGCATCGAGGACAGCAAAGAGTTGTTCTATGAAGAGACGCTGAAAGGCGGCAAATTCAAAAACAATCCAGTGCTGTTGCGTGAGTTTGTTGAACAGGCACCGGGTGCGATTGACTGGCTGACAGATAAAGGTATCGAGCTGTGCGACATCACCATCACCGGTGGGATGAGCATTGACCGTACGCACCGCCCGGAAGACCGTTCGGCGGTGGGGGGCTTCCTGATCAGCGGCCTGGTGAAAAACGTTAACCAGCGCAATATCGAAGTGCTGCTGGAAACCTCGGTGGCGGAAATCCTGTTCGAAAACGGCGCGGTCAGCGGCGTGAAAGTGGTGGATGAATACAACGACAGCCGCATTCTCAACGCGAAAAGCGTGATTGTCGCCACTGGCGGTTTCAGTGCTAACCGTGAGATGGTGGTGAAATATCGTCCTGAGCTGGATGGCTTCGTTACCACCAACCACAAAGGGGCGACCGGTAGCGGGATCGCCATGTTGCAGAAAATTGGTGCGGATACCGTGGATATGGGCGAGATCCAGATTCACCCGACAGTGGAGCAAACCACCTCTTATCTGATTTCTGAAGCGATTCGTGGCGGCGGTGCCATCCTGGTGAGCCAGGCGGGCAAACGCTTCTTCAATGAGATGGAGACGCGCGACAAAGTCTCGGCGGAAATTATCGCACTGCCGGAGAAAAGCGCGTGGATCATGTTCGATGAGCAGGTTCGTCTGAACAACAAAGCGGCGGATGAGTACATCGCCAAAGGGTTCGTCATCAGCGCGCCAACGCCACACGAACTGGCGGTGAAACTGAATATGGATCAGGAGACGTTGCAGACCACCCTGAACCGTTACAACCAGTTTGTTGAGCAGCAGAACGACGAAGATTTTGGCCGTAAAACTGCGCTGCGTCATCCGCTCAACCACGGTCCTTACTACGCCATCCGTATCGCCCCTGGGGTGCATCACACTATGGGCGGCGTGACCATCAATACTGACACAGCGGTACTGGATGCACAGAAACAGGTGATCCCGGGTGCCTGGGCAGCGGGTGAAGTGGTTGGCGGTATTCACGGTGCCAACCGTATCGGCGGCAACGCGGTTGCTGATATCATCATCTTTGGTATCAAAGCCGGACGTAACGCCGCGGCACTGGCGTTAGGCTAAATCACACCATCCGTAGCGGCGCGATTTATCGTGCTCTTTTAAGAACCGCGCGATAGATCGTGCCGCTACAACCGTAAGAGGCGATAATGACTCCAGACGCAGGCGTCTATGCCTATTCCGCCGTTCTGATGGGTTCGCCCATTCTGCTTAAACTCTTCGAAGACAATCAACCTCTCGCGGCGCAGGTATTTCGGCTGATCAAACAGCAGGAAAATCTGTTTACCGTCAATCGTGCTGACTCTGAAGTGATGGCGATCAACCACGCCGCGGGCCACCATCCGGTGGTGGTCAGTGAACCGGTGTTTGCCTTGATCAGCGTGGCGCATGCGGTGAGTTTGTTGCCGAACAGCGCCTTTAACTTCACCATCGGGCCGGTAGTGAAACGCTGGAAAATTGGCTTTCAGGGCCATGAGGTGCCACCGGCTGCGGATATCGCGGCGCGGCTGCGGCTGACCGATCCGCATCAGGTGATATTGAATGAGGCTGAACGCTCGGTGTTCCTGCAACAGCCGGGGATGGAGATTGATCTCGGTGCCATCGCCAAAGGCTATATTGCCGATCGCGTGCAGGGCTTTTTACGCCAACAGGGTGTGCAGCAGGCGTTGATTAACCTCGGTGGCAACGTGCAGACGTTGGGGTGTCCCCCCCATGATGCAGCGGGGTGGGGGATTGGCCTGAAAAAACCCTTTGGCCGCGAGGATGAACTGCTCGGCGTGTTGCGCGTGCAGGGTAAGTCGGTGGTGACCTCCGGCATCTACGAACGCTACTTCGAACGGGATGGCCGCTGCTGGCACCATATCTTCGATCCGCGCACCGGCTATCCGCTCGACAACGAATTACTCAGCATCACGGTGATTTCCGATCGTTCCATTGATGGCGATATCTACACCACGCTGCTGTATGGCATGGGGGTGGAACAGGGGCTGGCGTATCTTGCTGACCAGCCTGAACTGGACGCGGTCTTTGTGACGCGCGACCGGCAGATAATCTGCTCCTCCGCGCGCCATTTCAGCTTTGAGCCGCTGGATGCGGCGTGGCAACTGCGTTACTGACAATATTGTTGCAGCAGCGAATGGTATTCCGGTTGCAGGCGATAACGGTATACCGGACGGCCTGTGGCACCGTAATGGATGCTGGTGAACAGGATATTAATCTGCGCCAGCCAGATCAGATATTTACGGCAGGAAACCCGGGAGATATTCACCTCGGCCGCCAGTTCATCGGTGGAGAACTCGGTGCCCGGATGGGCATCGATCCACTGACACAGGGTGCGTAGCGTCTGCGGCGTCAGCCCTTTTGGCAGGCGTTTGCTGTCGTGCTGGGTCGCCGGGCTGCCGTGAATCAGTAGGTCGACATCCGATTGCTGATAATAATGCTGGTTATCCATCAGCGATTTTTTCTGCCGCCATTGGGTCAGCGCTTCTTCAAAACGCGGGAACTGGAAGGGCTTGATCAGGTAATCCACTACGCCGTAGTGCAACGAGGTTTTGATGGTTGCGGCATCGGCGGCGGAGGAGATGATAATCACCTCCACCGGGCTGTTGGCTTTGCGCAGCTCCGGCAGCAGGTCGAGGCCGTTTTCCTGTTGCATATAGATATCCAGCAGCACCAGATCAACCGGTGGTTCGCTGTTGAGGATCTTCTCTTTCGCCTGCTGTAAGGTTGAGGCGGTGCCACAGCAGCTAAAGCCGGGCACCTGGCCGATATAGCAGCGATTAAGCTCTGCCACCATTGCATCATCGTCGACTACTAACACGTTGATCATGCGGTTTGATTTCCTCCATCCCAGGGTAGCTGGACTAAAAATTGGGTATAAACGCCGGGTTCTGATTCCACGCTGACGTCGCCGCCAAGGCTTTCGGTTTGCTGTTTCAGCAGGAACAAACCGACGCCGCGATCGTCACCTTTGGTGGAGAAGCCTTTGTCAAAAATAGTGGGCAACACCTCGGGATCAATACCGGGGCCATCGTCGCTCACTTCACACGCCAGCCAGCCATTCTGGTAGTGCAGCATCACATGGATCTCACCTTCAGTCTGGGAGCCAAGTGCATCCAGCGCATTCTCCACCAGGTTGCCAATCACGGTAATCAGTACCGCCATCTGCTGCTCGTTGCCGCTGTCGGGTAAGAAACTGGCATCGCTGATGGTCAGGTGATGACCACGATCGGATGCCCGATTGATCTTACTGAGCAGGAATCCGGCAATCACCGGTGACTTAATTTTTTGCACCAGCGAGCCAATTTCCGTCTGATAGTTATTGGCGGTTTTCAGCACATAGGCTTCGACCTGCGCATAGTTTTTCATATGCAGCAGGCCGAGGATAACGTGCAGCTTATTCATAAATTCGTGTGAACGCTCACGGAGCGCATCGACATAGTTTACCATGCCGCTCAGGCGCTGCATTAGCTGGCTAATCTCGGTCTTATCCCTGAAGGTACACACCGCGCCAATAATACGTCCCTGGCTGCGTACCGGCACCGTGTTGCTGAGCAGCACATGGCCGTTAACGTTCAATTCTTCATCGCGCCGTGGTCGGCCACTCTGCAACACATCCTGCAAATGGGCGTTGATCACCGAGGCATCGTAAATACGTTCGGCACTGATGGCGCTGGTCGCGATCTCGGCATTCAACAACTTCTGTGCCGCCTGATTGACCAGCGTCACCGCGCCCTGATCGTCCACCGCCACCACGCCTTCTTTTACCGAGTTGAGGATCGCCTGACGTTGTTCAAACAGCGTCGAGATTTCATGCGGTTCGAGGCCGAACAAAATACGTTTTAGCACGCGTACCAGAATCAAGGTACCCAGCGCACCGACCAGCGCGCCAATCAAGATCGTCCATAACACGCTCCAGCGGCTCTGGTTGATTTGATCGGTCACCGCGCTGAGCGAGATACCAATCACCACCACGCCAATCTGTTGATGTTGAGCGTTATAGATTGGGGTAAATACGCGCAGGGCTTTGACTAACGCGCCTTTATTGACCGAGACGTTCTCATGTCCACGCAACGCTGGTTCGATGTCGTCGCCAATAAAATGCTGGCCGACCAACTCTGGGTTGAGATGTGAATAGCGGATACCCTGCATATTGGTGACCACCACAAACAGCAGGTTATTGCTTTGCTGAATCTCCTGGGCGATGGGCTGAATCGGCAGGGTGCCGGGCGGCTGTAGCACCGCGCGTTGGATTTCTGGCGAATCCGCCAGGGTTCGCGCCACGGCCATCGCTTTATCTTCCAGTTGCATCCGCGTCATCGCGCCGATTTGAAAGAAATAGATCAGATGGACGCTGAACAGCACCAGGGCGATCACCGTACTGAGCATCAGCGTGACCAGGGTATTGAGCTTTATGGGCCGCTTACGCGGTGGGGAATGCGTGGGTGGAGAATCAAATTCTGGCATAGGGCAGCTTTCGTAGCGGCGCGATTTATCGCGCGGATTTATAACGGGTGCGCATTACGCGCACCCGCATCGCATTAGCCCTGCGATTTTACCCTATTGGCAAAATTTTTCTTCAGCTTCTGCAACTTCGGAGGGATGACCGCCAGGCAGTAACCGTTACGCTGACCGGCACCATCCCAGTAATCCTGATGATAATCTTCCGCCGGATACCACTCGCCCAGCGGCTCGATGGTGGTGACGATCGGATCTTTGTTATCTTCCTGAGCACGGGCGATGGCCGCGATTGCTTCCGCTTCCTGTTCGGCATTGGCCGGGAAAATGGCGGAACGGTACTGAGTACCGATGTCATTGCCCTGGCGGTTTAGCTGGGTTGGATCATGGGTGACAAAGCTGACATCCAGCAGATCGCCGAAGCTTATCTGTGCCGGATCGAAACCGATGCGGATCGCTTCGGCGTGGCCGGTGGCACCGCTGCATACCTGCTCGTAAGTCGGGTTGGCACGCGTGCCGCCGGTATAACCGCTTTCCACGGACTCAACGCCAATCAGACTTTTAAACACTGCTTCGGTACACCAGAAACAGCCACCCGCGATCACCGCGTATTCAATTGCCATGTCTTTACTCCTGTCAGGGCGAAAGCGTTACTGTGGGGGCGCGCTTTCGTGAATTCAACCTTGTTTAAATTAACATTTCTGGCTTAAAGTCGCGGTGCTTATCAAGCAGCAGATTGCTCATCACGGTAAAACGACCTTCCCCCGTGTAGTGCAGGGTGGGAGGAAACTCCGGCTTATCCGCCACATGCGCTTTAACGATCTCGAAGATAAACAGATTGTAGTTATCCACCATGCTATCGTCGTAGAGTTGACATTCAAAGCTGGCGAAGCACTCCCTGATCAGTGGCGCATTCACCTTGCTGGCCGGTTCAGCGGTCAGTTTGAAGGCATCAAACTTATCGATGCGATCGCCGTGGCTGTTGCCGATGGCCACCACGCTATCAATTAAGTCGGCGGCCGGCACGTTGATCACGCACTGGCCGCTGTGACGAATCAATTCATGGCTAAAATTGCCGCTGGCGATCATGCAGCCGACCAGCGAGGGTGAGAATTCCAGGATGGTATGCCAGCCGAGCGTCATGATGTCGTGCTGACCTTCATACTGTGAGCTGACCAGCACCACCGGTCCGGGTTCCAGATATTTCCGCGCCTTGCTGACCGGAAAATCGATTTTATGTACATTCTGGCTCATTGCGCTGCTCCTTTTTTGAAGGATGCTGTAAGTGTAGCGAACCTGCGCAGGTCTTTACCTGCGCGCCAATTACAGGCATGGTATGCAGTCATCTTAAAAGGAGTGGTTTTATGGCGTCTGCGCGCGCGTTAACACAATCCCCAGCGACCCTGCACCTGCTGTGCGGCAAAATTGCCGCAGGTAAATCGACGTTGGCCCATCGGCTGGCTCAGGAAACCGGGGCCGTGATCATTAGCGAGGATGCCTGGCTGGCGCATCTGTTTGCCGACGAAATGCGTGATGTGGCGGATTATGTGCGCTGTGCTGCGAAGCTGCGTAATGCTATGACACCGCACCTGATTTCGCTGCTGCGCTGTGGTGTCTCCGTGGTACTGGATTTCCCGGCCAACACGCTGCAAAACCGGCAATGGATGAAGGCGGTGATTCAGGCTGCCGATGCCGCGCATCAGCTCCATGTCCTCGATGTCCCGGATGAGGAGTGCAAAGCGCGGCTGCATGCGCGCAACAACGCAGGTGAACATGATTTTGCTGCCACCGATGCACAGTTCGCACTGATCAGCAGTTACTTTGTTGCGCCGCAGCCGGATGAAGGGTTTACGGTGATCAATCATTAGTACGCGATTTATCGCGCAAGGCCTACCGCACCACCGGCACATCAGAAAATCGGGTGGTGTAAGCCGGTGACAGCATTTCACGTTTCATTGACCAGGCTTTCTGCACCCCCTGACCGGCAAACCACAACGCGCCGCGCTGGTGGGCATTCATCTGATCGATCAACTGCATCAGTTGTTCGCTATTACGCCGCGGCTGATAGTCGGCAAACAGGTCAAACTGCGCCACGCCATCACTGAAAAAATCCCCCAGCATCACGCCGCCTTTCATATAACGTTTACCAGGGATCCAGATCCTGTTCAGACAACTGAGCGCGGCATGCATGATGTCGCGGCTATCCTGGGTCGGTGTGACCAGCAAGGTATCAGCCGAATTGGCATAATAAGGATGATGAGGATCGTGGGGACTGGTGCGGATAAACGTACCAATATGGCGGCAATACTGGCGCTCGCTACGTAGCTTTTCCGCCGCGCGCGCGGCGTAATTGCTGATGGCTTCGCGCATGTCGTTATACTCCGTCACCCGCTCACCAAAGGAGCGCGAGCAAAGAATATTTTGCCGCTGTGGGATCACCTCTTCAAAGGCCAGGCAGGCCTCACCGCGTAACTCGCGTACTGTGCGTTCCAGCACCACGCCAAACTGTTTGCGGATCAGTGCCGTGGGGGTATCGGCCAGTTGCACGGCCTTTTCGATCCCCATCAGGTTGAGTCTTTTCGCCAGCCGACGGCCGACGCCCCAGACCTCGTCCACCGGCACCATCGCCATCAGTTTGCGCTGACGCACCGGGGCAGAGAGATCCATCACCCCCTCCGCCTGGGTCCAGCGTTTGGCTGCCCAGTTCGCCAGCTTGGCGAGGGTTTTGGTCGGTGCAATTCCCACACCGACCCGCAGATGCGTCTCTTTATAAAGACGATCGCGCATCTGACGACCAAAGGCTTCCAGCGAGAGGCAGTTATCAACGCCGGTCACATCGACAAAGGCTTCATCAATTGAATAGACATCCACGCGTGGGGCCATCAATTCCAGCGTCTCCATCACCCGCAGCGACATATCGCCATACAGCGCATAGTTGGAGGAGAACACCACCACCTGATGACGCAGCAAGGCTTCACGCTGCTTAAAGTAAGGGGCACCCATTTTGATGCCGAGTTTTTTCGCTTCTTTACTGAGCGAGATAATGCAACCGTCGTTGTTGGATAGCACCACAACCGGTTTGCCGCGCAGGTCGGGGCGAAATACGGTTTCGCAGGAGGCGTAGAAGGAGTTGACGTCGACAAGTGCGTACATAATTGCGTTCATAAATAACTGTGGTTATATACAGTATTTGCCGGTTGACCCTGCTCGTCAAGCGCTGATTCGCAACACGCTTGTCCCGCTATGGTGCGCCGGATGCACCATTAACTTTCCCTAATTGATTAAGCCACAGTGAGAAAACCTTAACGCACGGTAATGCTGTTACCTGGCACAACTTCTGCATAGTTGCCAGTGGCTTGTATACAAGGCCGCATACCAGTCAATCACTTGGGGGAATCACCGTGCGCAACAATGATAAAGAGAAAATTAACGCTCAGCGTCGCCAGATGATGAAATATTCGATGCTGGCATTAGGTGGCGTCGCGCTCAGTGGCATGTTGGGCAGCCCATCAGCCGTGGCGGCAGATGATGAGATTTTGATTGGTTACTGGCCGATTGTCGGTGGTTTGCCGTTATATGCCGGTATCGAGAAAGGCATCTTTAAACAAGCCGGTTTGAACGTACGTGCCGTCAAATTCGCCAGCCCGCAGCAGGTGGTGGAAGCGATGATCACCGGGCGTATTCATGGTTGCGCCAACGGCACCGCCACCGGGGCGTTGGGGTTGGGGGCCATTACCAGCCCGGACCTGTTCAAAATCATCTGTTCTAATCCTTCGAATGAAAAAATGGTGCTGGATGAGTTTCTGGTGCCGGTCAACAGTAGCGCCAAATCGATCAGCGATCTGAAGGGCAAACGCATTGCCAGCGGCCCCGGTATTCAGAACGTCACTATGGCGAAAATTATCCTTGAGAAGAATGGATTTACCGATACCAAGGTGATCGAGTTGCCGGTCGGCCAGCATGCGCCATCGTTAGCTGCCGGGCAGATTGATGGGGTATACACGCTGGAACCCACCGGCACGGTGGCTCGCATGAAAGGCATGGGCAAAGTGCTGGAAACCGGGGTGATTGCCAAATATGTGCTCGGCGATGCCAGCGCACCGTGGTTTGGGGGGGCGGCGGCGCTGACCACCAGCTTTATCAATGCCGACAAAGCGCGGGCGCGGCAGGTGATTGATGCGTATGGCGCAGCGGTCAAGTTTATCCAGCAACAGCCGGAAGAGGCGCGGCAATATGTGGCGGGTTACACCGGCATTGAAGCGGCGCTGGTGAAGGAAGTGCCGCTGCCTGGCTTCGTGATGTATGACCAGTTAACCGGGACTAACCTGCAATGGTTCCAGAAATTTTATGATGTGTTTGCCGAGCGGAAAATTTTCAGCAAGCCGCTTCAGGTGGAACCGTTGATCTATCGCGCATAAGGAGAGTGCCATGATGCGAATCTGGCGACGCAGGCTGCTGCCGCTGATCGGGCCGCTGCTGCTTTTTCTGCTGTGGCAGACGGCAGTCAGCGCCAAATGGCTCAACCCGGTGTTGCTGCCATCGCCGGGGGAAACCCTCGGCTATCTGTTTAGCGCGCTGGCGGATGGCAGCATGAATCAGGATATCGGCGATACGCTCTACCGTACGCTGATGGCCTTTGTGGTGGCGGCGGTTATCGGTGTGCCGTTGGGGGTGATGCTCGGCAGTAGTGAACGTCTGTATCGCAGCGTCGAATTTTTGGTGGATTTTTTCCGCTCAACGCCATCATCCGCACTGATCCCTTTGTTTATGCTGATTTTCGGTATTACCGATACCAACAAAATCGCCATTGCCGCCTTTGCGGCGGTGCTGGTGATCCTGTTTAACAGCGCCTACGGCGTGATGAACGCGAAGAAGACCCGCATTATGGCGGCGCAGGTGATGGGGGTTTCACGCTGGCATGTGTTTAAGGACATCATGCTGATGGAAAGCCTGCCGCAGACCTTTGTCGGTTTGCGTACCGGCGTCTCGATGGCGCTGGTGATCGTCATCGTCGCCGAAATGTTTATTGGTTCTGAAACCGGGTTGGGGCACCGCATCATTGATGCGCAGCAGCTGTTCAACATTAAAGATATGTACGCCTCGATTCTGATCACCGGTGCTTTTGGCTATCTGCTGAATCTGGGTTTTCTGCTGATTGAAAAACGCTGTGTGCACTGGAGTGGCAAAGCATGAAAAAACCCGATTATCCGCAACCCAATACCCATGTCACTATTCGCGGGCTGGATAAAAGCTTTGCCGGGCAGCCGCTGTATCAGGATCTCAACCTCGATTTACCCAAAGGCAAGATCGTCTCGATATTCGGGCCTAATGGCTGTGGCAAATCGACGCTGATGAACATGATTGCCGGATTGATTCCGGTCGATCGCGGGCAAATCCTGTTCGACGGCAAAACGTTGGCGGAGACGAAGATCGGTTATGTGTTCCAGAATTACCGCGATGCGCTTTTTCCCTGGTTAACCGCCTGGCACAACATTGCCTATCCGTTAAAGCGTCAGGGCATGAAGGCGGCGGCGGTCAAACAACGTGTGGCTGAATTGGCGGCAATGTTTGATATTCGCTTCGATCTGCAACGTTATCCGTATGAACTCTCCGGTGGGCAACAGCAAACGGTGTGTATCATGCGTGCGCTGGCGACGCAGCCTGAAGTGATGTTTCTTGATGAGCCGTTCTCGGCGCTCGATTTTGAGATGACGCTGTTTATCCGCGATAAATTGCAGCAGGTCCAACTGGCGACCGGCGTCACCATGCTGATCGTCTCACATGATCTGGAGGATGCGGTGTTTCTGGCGGATGAAATCTTGTTGCTGACGCGGCGGCCTACGCGCGTGGCCGAGATTGTGCCCTTTGTCCTGCCGCGCCCGCGCACTGCTGAGATGATGAGTCACCCGGAGTTTGTCCGGGTGAAAGCCCATACACTCGCGGTGTTTAAACGCGAGATGGCAGGTTAACGCATAACGTAACGGCGCGATTTATCGCGCCGTTACGAAAAGAATAAAAAGTGCGGTTATTTACCGCCGCATCCCACCTGATTTAATGACCTCGTGAAATTATCCCCGTCTGCGAATAACCAGTAAGCACAAATATTTTAACCTGTAAAATGTCAGGGTATTCATTCCTAAACCATTAATAAACGGGATGGTGGCGTTTCTGCGCTGATAATTAATGACGGTAGTTAATTAGCTGGGGCATATTATGATTGTTATTGATGTAAATGTTATTGGTTTGTTTTTAAGTAGTAACTGAAAAGATGTGGATTTACATTTATTGACATCTAATTAACACAAACATACAGTCCTTACGATTTTAACTAACATGTCACCATTTTAAATTATCGGGGAGTGTATGGATATTAAGGAACAAGGGTCTGGACGGCGTTCAGGCTTGTCATTTGTCCTGAGCATCATTTTTGCGTTGCTCACGCTGGCGACCGCCATCGCTATTATTATTGGCGGCGGAAAACTTATTTCACTGGGTGGATCGGCATATTATCTGATTGCCGGTATCGCCTATATCGTGCTGGTGGTGCTCTATTTTAAAAAACCAGCGGCGGGTTTCATTTTTTCCTGCCTGATTTTTGCACTGACGATTATCTGGTCGCTGGTGGAAGTTGGCGGCCTGATCTATTGGGATTTGCTGCCGCGCCTGGTGGTACCCGCGCTGTTATTTCTGCTGAGTTTGCTGGTGACCGCCACCGATAAAGGTGTGCTGTCGTCGCAGCGTCGTCTCTCTGGCGGGCTTAGCCTGGTGGTGTTTGTGGCATTAATCGCCACCTTTATTGGTGGCTTCTTCCCGCATAACACCCTCTATAACCCGGAAGCCGTCTCTGCCGAGCCGTTGCAACCAACGGATAGCGATGCTTCCAAAGCGGGTCAGGACTGGCGCTATATCAGCCGCAACGCCAGTGGCACGCGCTTTGTGCCGCTCGATCAGGTCAACGCGGATAACGTTAAAGATTTGCAGGTGGCCTGGACTTATCACACCGGTCGCCGTCTGACAGGCAATGCGACGGGGGTCGATGAAAACACGCCGATTCAGATCGGTTCCGTGCTTTATACCTGTACGCCGGAAAACCTGATTGCCGCAGTGGATGCCGATACCGGCAAGCCAATCTGGAAATTCGATCCACATGCGCGCACCTATGAACACGTTACCTGCCGCAGCGTCGGGTATTACGACTACGACAGCGATGAAACCCTCAGTGCCGAGCAGAAAGCGGCGTATACCGATACGGCCTGCCGTCAGCGCATTATTGTTTCCACCGTTGATGCCCGTCTGATTGCGCTGGACGCGCATACCGGCGAGCTGTGCCCGAACATCGGCCAGAATGGCATGGTCAACCTGCAACAGGGGATGGGCGATACTGCCGACAGCCGTCGTTATCACCCGACCAGCGTGCCGGTGATTATGGGCCATCTGACAGTATTCGGTTCCTGGGTACGTGATATCACCGAAGATGAACCCTCCGGTGTGTTGCGTGCGTATGATGTGCGTGACGGTTCGCTGGCGTGGGCGTGGGATGTTGGCAACGTCGAAGGGGCGAAGCAGGGTGATGCACATTATACCCTCAGCACCCCGAACGTCTGGGCCATCCCGACTTACGATAAAGATCTCGGCCTGGTGTATGTCTCCACCGGTAACGGCCCACCAGATTACTGGGGCGGTAACCGTAATGCGGCGAAAGAGAAATACGGTTCGTCAGTGATTGCGCTGGATGTGAATACCGGCAAAACCAAATGGGTCTTCCAGACCGTCCATCACGATATCTGGGACTACGACTTACCGTCGCAGCCGGTGATGTACAACATGAAGAATGAGCAGGGCGAAGTGGTGCCTGCGCTGATTCAGACCAGCAAAATGGGTGAAATCTTCGTCCTGGATCGCCGCACCGGTAAGCCAGTGAGTAAAGTCGAAGAGAAACCGGTACCGACTTCTCCGGCAGCGCAGGAAGAACATCTGTCGCCGACCCAGCCGTTCTCAGTGGATATGCCAACTATCGGTCTGGAGCAACTGAACGAGAAGAAGATGTGGGGCGTCAGCATGTTTGACCAGCTCTACTGCCGCATTCTGTTCAAATCGGCGCTCTATTCCGGCATCTTCCAGCCGAACAGCGAGAAAACCTACCTGGAGTTCCCGGCGACTATGGGGGGCATGAACTGGGGTGGGGTGTCTATTGATGAAACTTCCGGCATTCTTTACGTCAATGATATCCGTCTGGGTATGCTGATGGCGCTGAAGAGTAAGGAAGAAGCGAAGGGGCAGAAAATCTCCCTGAACGAAGTACCGCAATGGGCTGGTACTATCCGTCCTCAGATCAGCGGGCCTTACGTTGGCGTGCGGATGGATAACTTCGCATCCTTCCTGCAAGTACCGTGTCAGCATCCGCCGTTTGGCACCATGACCGCCATCGATCTGCACAGTAAGAAAATCGTCTGGCAGGTGCCAATGGGCACGGTGGAAGACACCGGTCCTCTGGGGGTAAAAACCCATCTGCCGATGCCGGTAGGTATGCCAACGTTGGGCGGCCCGACCACCACCAAAAGCGGTTTAGTGTTCTTTGCCGGTAGCCAGGATAATTACCTGCGTGCGCTGGACAGCAAAACCGGTAAGGAAGTGTGGAAAGCGCGTCTGCCGGTGGGAGCGACTGCGTCACCGTTGATTTATCAGTCAGCGAAAACCGGTAAAGAGTACATCGTGATCTCGGCAGGCGGTGCGGCGCACTCGCCGGATGTCGGTGATTATCTGATTGCTTACGCCTTGCCAGACAAAGCGTAAGTCTGACAACGCCCGGCGATATAAGCCGGGCGTTGTCACTCAACGTGCCGCATAAATAATAAAAGTCACCACGCCAAAGATCTCCAGTTGTTCATCTTCTGCCGGGGTAATCGGCGCGTAGCGTGGGTTCATGGCGAGCAGTTGCACACGCGGAAACTGTTGTAACCGTTTAACCGTAAACTCGCCGTTAATGGCCGCCACCACAATATCGCCATGTTTCGCATCCAGCGCACTGTCGACCACCAGTAAATCCCCTTCACTGATATTCGCGTCGCGCATGGAATCCCCTTCCACCCGGACAAAATAGGTGGCGTTGGGATGGGCGACCAGATGCTTGTTCAGATCCAGCCTGCGCTCGACGTAATCTGCCGCCGGGGAGGGGAAACCGCAGTGGACTCGCTCAAGAAAGAGTGGCAATTGATGCGGCGGTGCACCGGGCATCGGACGCATCAAGAGAGGAGAGAAGGGATGAACTTTCATGGCGAATTCTCAATGATAAAACTGTACGCATATACAGTATTATTATCAGTCAATTCTGAGATCGCAATACGTTATCCCACCATTATTTTGTAAAACCCATAGATATCAATTAATTGGTGAGTTTTCCTCGTGTAATGTCACCGCCGGTCCCTCAGCCAGCGTTTTTCCTTTATTTGCGCTAACAGACACATGATCCAGCCTTGCGGTGACGTATCTGGCCTGCACCCCGTATTCAGCGGTGATGGCAATATGGTGCAGATTGACATCGGTGATCGGTGCTTCCGGCAATCCGCTCAATATCATGGCGTATTTGGCACCGGTTGCCGCCAGATGATTGACGGTGATACCTGAGATAAAAGGCGTGGTGGCCGTCACCGGCGCTGGCGTGATAGGGGCAACCAGTGAATGACCTGCCGCACCGGCCTGACCGGAGTAACTGTCGGTAACCAGCAGCGGTGTGGCAACATTTGTCATCGTCACATGGTCAACCAGGAATGGCCCAATCTTGTTGCCGCGATCGCGACCTGATTTCACGCGCAGCCCATTTTCGGCGCCGATAAATCTCACATGTGAAACCACCACGTTGCCGATACCGTTGATCGTCTCGCTACCCAGTGATATCCCATGTCCTTGTCTCATCACGGAATCCTGAACAGTGATATTTTCAGATTTTCCTCCGCTGCCCACGGTGATACCTGATTTGATGGCGATATGATCATCACCGGTACTGATGTCGGCGTGTTTTATCAGGATGTCTGTAGAAGAAACGATATCGATACCATCGGTATTCGGTGAGGTGATGGGGTTATCGACGGTCAGTTGATCAATATTCAGCTGATGGCTATTTCTGAGTACCAGGTTCCACATGGGGGAGTTGGTCAGCCGGATATGATGAATCTCTGAGGATGACACATTATTCATTTCCACCAGCCAGGGCCTGGGCATGCCATTTGCCAGAGGTATCCCTTTATATTTTGCTGTAAAAGCCTCCGGATGGCCGGACCTGACGGTATTGCGCAAATCGATCGCGGCTGGCCACCAGGCTTGCGCACCGTTGCCATCAATGGTCCCGCCACCCTCAATCGCCACATGACTGACACCATTGGCGAGGATGAATGCCTCATTCGGCTGTGTGGGCCTGCCAAGAAAGGCATCCACGAACTGGCGAGTATCGGGGGTGGCTTTCAGGGTAACGCCGTCGGGAATCACTAATCTCACGTTGCTTTTTAACGCGATCGGACCTGAAAGCCACACCCCTGACCCCAGTGTGACTTTACCTCCGCCTTTTTGCGCACACAGATCAATCGCTTGTTGAATGGCCCTGGTATTCAGCGTTACGCCATCGCCCTTGCCACCGAAATCAGCGGGGGAGCAAAGAAAGGGCGCGGCAGCGGCGCACAAGGGAGTCAGGCTTACGGCGACTAAAGCAAAACCGAACGTTGTTTTCTTCATGATATTGACGTCAATCCATAGAAATTAAGCACAGCCCATCAATGTAGCGTTGCCGACAAAAGCGGAGTAGAAGAAAGCCGCGTAGTGGGGGCGCGTTTTCTTGAGTATTTGTTTTTTCGATGTATTTATTCCGGGCAAATGCAAGCAAATATTGCGCGAGGTTATTTGCCATTGCCATTATCCGGCCACGCTGACTGGCAAAATCCTTATTCGCGTCTAGACTTAACCGCATTGATGTTCGCAGTCTGGTTACGGTGTTGACTATAAACTTGTTTATTTGTGGAGCGTTACCCATCGAAATACCATCCAGTCGGCAAACCCTCCCCGTTATACGTTTCTTATCCTGCACGCAACCCGCCTCCGAACATCGATATTGCTATCAGCCATTCGTACAGGAGGAGTGACGTGACCCCAGCGGTACATGAGATCAGCACCCTACCGTCGTTGAGCGGCGGGCTTTTTGCCTTCTTTTTTGATGTTGATGGCACGCTGGCGACGATTCAACCGCAGCCCGAGATGGTGGCGATACCCGCATCGGTGCGCCAGCATCTGCAACAACTCTCCAATCTTAATCACGGCGCGCTGGCGCTGGTGTCTGGTCGACCGATTGCGCAACTGGATGACCTGGTTGCGCCGCTGGAAGCCTCAGCGGCTGGCGTACACGGGGCTGAACGCCGTGATGCCAGTGGCCGTATACATCGCCACTCGCTACCCGCCGATGTTGCGCAAACGCTGCAACGGGAATTGCAGGAAACGCTGGATCAATGGCCCGGCACCCAGCTGGAAGCCAAAGGGATGGCGTTTGCGCTGCATTATCGTCAGGCGATGACATATGAACAGGCGGTTATCAAGCTGGCGGAGGATGCTGTCGCCCGTTTTCCGGGGCTGGCGCTGCAACCGGGAAAATGCGTGGTGGAACTGAAACCGCAGGGCATCGATAAAGGCGCAGCGATCCGTGAATTTATGCGAGAAGCGCCTTTTGCCGGACGCATTCCGGTATTTGTGGGAGACGACCTGACAGATGAACAAGGCTTCCTGGCGGTTAACGCCCTGGGCGGTATTTCAGTCAAGGTCGGAGAAGGTTCCAGCTATGCGCGCTACCGCCTCAGCAGTGTGGATGCGGTCTGGAGCTGGCTGGAACAATTACTATTACAATCAAAGCATGACAACGTCGGTAAGGAGTCAAGGTTATGAGTCGCTTAGTAGTCGTATCTAACCGTATTGCCATTCCTGATGGGACCAAAGCCAGTGCAGGCGGCCTCGCCGTGGGTTTACTGGATGCGCTGAAAACCACCGGAGGATTATGGTTTGGCTGGAACGGCGAGATCAGCGAGATTTCCGGTGAAGAAGAGGATGAGGTGAGTGTCAGCGAGGTTGACGGCATCACCTATGCTGCGATGCCGCTGAATCAGAATGATTATGATCTTTACTACTGCCAGTTCTCCAACACCGTTATCTGGCCAGCTTTCCATTATCGCCTCGATCTGGTGCAGTTTCAGCGCGAAGCCTGGGAGGGCTATTGCCGCGTCAATACCCTGTTGGCGGATCGCCTGAAACCGCTGTTACGTGCAGACGATATTTTATGGATTCACGATTATCATTTGCTGCCCTTTGCCGCCGAGTTGCGCAAACAGGGTATTAACAACCGTATCGGATTCTTTCTGCATATCCCGTTCCCGACGCCGGAAATCTTCAATGCGCTGCCACCCCATCAGGCGCTGCTGGAGATGCTGTGCGACTACGACTTGTTGGGTTTCCAGACAGAATCCGATCGCGTGGCCTTTCTCGATAGCCTGAGCCAGTTGACGCAGCTACAGAATAAAGGTGAGAAGAAACATCGGGCGTTCGGCAATACGTTTATGACCGAGGTCTACCCGATTGGTATCGAGCCTGACAGCATTAAAGAGATGGCTGAGGGGCCGTTGCCACCGAAAATGGCGGCGATGAAGCGGGAACTGGGGGATGTGCAGAACATCATCGCCTGTGAGCGACTGGATTACTCCAAGGGCCTGCCAGAGCGTTTTCTGGCCTATGAAGCGTTGCTGGAGCATTACCCACAGCATCGCGGCAACATCCGTTATTCGCAGATCGCGCCAACCTCACGCGGTGAGGTGCAGGCGTATCAGGACATTCGTCATCAGCTGGAAACCGAAGCCGGACGTATCAACGGGAAATATGGCACGCTGGGCTGGACGCCGCTTTATTACCTCAACCAGCATTTTGATCGCCGCCTGTTAATGAAGATTTTCCGCCTGACGGACGTAGGGCTAATCACACCGTTACGTGATGGCATGAATCTGGTGGCGAAGGAGTACGTGGCGGCGCAGGACCCGGATGACCCTGGTGTACTGATTCTGTCGCGCTTTGCCGGTGCGGCTAACGAGCTGACGTCAGCCTTAATCGTCAACCCTTATGACCGCGATGAAGTCGCCGCCGCGCTGGACCGGGCGCTGACCATGCCACGTACTGAGCGTATATCGCGTTATAACGACATGATGGCGGTATTGCGGCAACACGATATCTCACACTGGCGTGAGCGATTCCTGGCGGATTTAAACACTCTGCCGGAACGCAGCGCAGATCACGGTACCGCGCAGAAAGTCGCAACCTTTCCGAAACTGGCCTGATTCCACACTACACCCTCTCCCGTCTTGCGGGAGAGGGCTGGGGTGAGGGCAACAGGCGCACAGACCTACACCATAAATCGCACCGCTACGCTGGCAGCGTTTACATTCGCTTTCCTCACTCATTATTACGCCCCGTAATCGACGCTTTTTCGTTAAGCCGCGAATATACGATATATCAGGCAATTCCGTTATTTTCGCTCAAAAAAGCAACAATCAGGTGTTAAAACGCTTTTTTTCTCGATGCAATCCTAAAGATCTTCATCCCGCTGCCGATAGTTTTGGTACATCAATGCCTAAGCGCAGCGATTCATTCATATCCCTAATGTAACGCATTGTTACATCCACTGTCGTTCGCTAAACACTCCCTACGAACCGTTAACGCTATGTAGGCGCTCCGCGCAGACTATTCACATAACGCTTGCGGCACGCCGTTTATGACTTTGCGCAATATTCCCTGTAAGTGATTAATTTGAAAGCGAATAATTTCGACTTAATTTAGCATATTATGCTACTTGTTCTTTTAAAGGTGGTGTATTGCCGCGACCTAATCGCAACGTGGCAGATAAAAGATCGCTTCAGGCTGTTGATATGCCAGATAGCGATTTGTAAGCGAAACGACAGGGAAATATTAGCGAAATAATGCATTTTTGATTAAAAAATGAGCAACAGAAAAGCAAAGCTGAAGGGTTGGAGAAAAAATTTGCCTTAAAAGTGTGACGTAGATCACACTTTATCTAAAATTTCACCCTTATCACGTTGTATGTCGAAATCAGACGATATAGATTTGCCTTGTTTTCAGAATAGTCTTAAAAAACTGTAAGCAGACGTCACGGAAGATGGTTACAACTCAAGAAAAGATTGGCCTGGAGTTATGACTACTACTGATCAGTGTCCCGGTGGGAAGTGAAACAGTTCAGTACACGTTTGGCTATGCCTGAATATTTTTTGCCATCTTTAGATTTACCAACCAGCAACCCGAACCATAGAGATATTCTTTCTGTGGCCGTATATATGTCGCGTCTATCAGGATGGAAAAAATGGGTACATCAGAATTACTAAAACATATCTATGACATCAACTTGTCATATTTGTTACTTGCTCAGCGTTTAATTAACCAGGAAAAAGCTTCAGCAATGTTTCGTTTGGGTATCGATGAGTCGATGGCCGATGCATTGTCACAATTAACTCTACCTGAGATGGTAAAATTAGCGGAAACCAATCAACTGGTTTGCCAGTTCCGCTTCACTGACCACAACATTATTAATCGCCTGACACAAGAATCGCGCGTGGATGATTTACAACAAATCCACACCGGTATTTTATTATCCAGCCGTTTACTGCGTAACGCGTCCAAAGACGATGTTGGCACGAAAAAGAGGGCGGTATAATGAGCGAAAAAAGTATTGTTCAGGAAGCGCGCGACATTCAACTCGCCATGGAGTTGATTACGCTGGGCGCGCGACTGCAAATGCTGGAAAGTGAAACGCAGCTGAGCCGCGGTCGCCTGATTAAGCTGTACAAAGAACTGCGCGGTAGCCCACCGCCAAAAGGGATGTTGCCGTTCTCCACTGACTGGTTCATGACCTGGGAACAAAATATCCATGCTTCCATGTTCTGTAACGCCTGGCAGTTCCTGTTAAAAACCGGGTTGAGCAACGGTGTGGAAGCGGTAATCAAAGCGTACCGTCTCTATCTTGAGCAGTGTCCACAATCTGATGATGGCCCGCTGCTGGCGCTGACGCGCGCCTGGACGCTGGTACGATTTGTGGAAAGTGGCATGCTGGAACTCTCCGATTGTAAATGCTGCAACGGTAGCTTTATTAACCATGCACATCAGCCAGCAGGCAGCTTTGTGTGCAGCCTGTGCCAGCCGCCATCACGCGCGGTAAAAAGACGTAAACTTTCTGCAGATTCTGCCGATACCTTTCCACAACTGCTGGATGAACAGGTTAAACACGCCGTTTAAGTTTGTTCGCATCGTGGAAGCCATCCAGCAGCGGTTAATCCGCTGCTTTTTTTTTGCGCTACGTTTGTGAATAACACCTGCGGCTCTCTGGCTTAACTTCCACCAACACGTTACGGACGTAAGGATTTTTTTGTGCTGATTATTCTGGGTTATATCGTGGTCCTCGGGTCCGTGTTAGGCGGCTACTTGTTGGTTGGCGGCCATCTGGGCGCGCTTTATCAGCCATCGGAGTTGCTGATAATTGGCGGCGCTGCCGTTGGTGCTTTTTTGGTCGGTAACAATGGCAAGGCAATTAAAAAGACCTTAAAAGCATTTCCCTTGTTAATGCGCGGCTCGAAATATAACAAAGCCGTATACATGGATTTAATGGCTCTGCTGTATCGCCTGATGGCGAAATCCCGTCAGCAGGGGATGTTATCTCTCGAGCGCGATATTGAAGATCCCAGTCAGAGTGAAATTTTTGCTAACTATCCGCGTATTCTGGCCGATAAACAGTTAGTGGATTTTATTACCGATTATTTGCGTTTGATGGTGAGCGGAAATATGAACGCCTTCGAAATCGAAGCGTTGATGGACGAAGAAATTGAGACCTATGAGCACGAGTGTGAAGTGCCAGCGCAAAGTTTATCCGCGGTCGGTGACGGCTTACCCGCCTTTGGTATCGTGGCAGCGGTAATGGGCGTGGTGCACGCACTGGCATCGGCGGACCGTCCGGCAGCAGAACTGGGTGCGTTGGTGGCACATGCGATGGTGGGGACCTTCCTTGGCATCCTGTTGGCTTACGGCTTTATTTCGCCGCTGGCCTCACTGTTACGCCAGAAATGCGCTGAATCCACCAAGATGATGCAGTGCATTAAAGTGACTTTGCTCTCCAGTCTCAACGGTTACGCCCCGCAGATCGCGGTGGAGTTTGGACGTAAAACCCTGTACTCCACAGAACGACCGTCGTTCCAGGAGTTGGAAGAACACGTACGCAACGCGAAAAACCCGGCTAAACAGACCTCGGATGAAGCCTCATGAAGCATGGCAATCGCCCCATTGTGCTGATTAAACGGCGCAAACATAAAAGGCATGAAGGAGGTCATGGCTCATGGAAGATCGCCTATGCCGACTTTATGACGGCGATGATGGCGTTCTTTATGGTGATGTGGCTGCTCTCGATCGCGAACCCGCAGCAGCTGATACAGATTGCGGAATACTTCAGAACGCCGTTGAAAGTGGCGTTAACCGGTGGACAGCGCAGCAGCGACAGCGACAGCCCCATTCCTGGTGGCGGTGATGATCCGACCAAAAAGCAGGGTGAGGTCAAGAAAGAGGTCGATATGGATGCACAGAAACGTCAGTTGGATGATATCCGTCTGAACCGTCTGCGTGAAAAACTCGACCAGCTGATTGAAGCCGATCCGCGTCTGAAAGCGCTGCGCCCCCATTTGATCATCAATATGGTGGAAGAGGGGTTGCGTATCCAGATCATTGATAGCCAGAACCGACCGATGTTTAAAACCGGCAGCGCCGAAGTTGAGCCTTATATGCGCGATATCCTGCGTGCCATTGCGCCGTTGTTGAATGCTATCCCCAACAAAATCAGCCTGGCGGGGCACACCGATGACTTCCAGTATGCCAATGGCGATCGTGGTTACAGCAACTGGGAACTGTCGGCAGACCGTGCCAATGCCTCACGTCGCGAGTTGGTGATGGGGGGGCTTGATGCCGGCAAAATGCTGCGCATCGTCGGTATGGCTGACACCATGAAACTGAAAAACCGCGGGGGTGATGATGCTGTTAACCGCCGCATTAGCCTGCTGGTGTTGAACCATGACACTGAAGCAGCAATTGAAAAAGAGAACGCCGAGAGCGATGCCGTCCAGGTTAGCGACCCGGCACAGATAATTCCCGATATTACCGCGCCCGCAGTTCCGGCTGCGCCGGCAGCACCAGCGGCTTCAACGACACCGGCAGCGCCGGCTGCTTCGACGACGCCAGCTGCTCCGGCCAATCCGGGTGCAAGTGCGGTGACTACTGACCACTCCTCACAGCCGAGGTGATCCCGTGAGCATGGACATCAGCGATTTTTACCAGACGTTTTTTGATGAGGCCGATGAGCTGTTAGCGGACATGGAGCAACACCTGTTGGGACTGGATCCCCAGGAGCCAGATTCCGAACAGTTGAATGCTATCTTCCGCGCTGCCCACTCGATTAAGGGCGGAGCCGGTACGTTCGGCTTTACCGTTTTACAGGAAACCACTCACATCCTGGAAAACATTCTGGATGGTGCGCGTCGTGGCGAAATGGCGCTCAGCACCGACATCATCAACCTGTTTTTGGAAACCAAAGATATTATGCAGGAACAGCTCGATGCCTATAAAACCGCGCAGGAACCAAACGCAGAAAGCTTTAACTACATCTGCGAAGCCCTGCGTCAGCTGGCGCTGGAAGCCAAAGGGGTAGCGCCAGCCGCACCGGCCGCTGCTGCCGTGGTGGTAAACGAGGAACCTGCGGCACCAGCCGTCGGCGCCGCGGGACTGCGCCTGCAACTGGTTGACCTGAAAGAAAAAGAGCCCGATTTGTTGCTGGAAGAACTGGGCAATCTCGGTACGTTAAGTGACGTGGTAAAAGGTGCCAACACACTGGAAGCCACTATCGACGGCGTGGGTAAAGATGACATCGTCGCGGTGCTGTGCTTTGTGATTGAAGAAGCACAGATTCGCTTCCCGGAAGGGGCCGCTGCGCCTGAAGCCGCTCCGGCACCTGCGCCAGTGGTTGCGGCTGAACCGGCACCGACTGCCACCGTAACCGATATTACTCCGGCGAAGCGCGAAGCCAAACGCGCAGCCGCACCGGCCAAAGCCAGCGAATCCAGCAGTATCCGCGTTGCGGTAGAGAAAGTTGATCAGTTGATCAACCTGGTGGGTGAACTGGTGATTACCCAGTCGATGCTGGCACAGCGTTCCGGCGAACTGGACCCGGTAGCACACGGTGATCTGCTGAACAGCATGGGGCAGTTGGAACGCAATGCGCGCGACCTCCAGGAATCGGTGATGTCGATCCGTATGATGCCGATGGAGTATGTCTTCAGCCGCTTCCCGCGCCTGGTGCGCGACCTTGCCAGCAAGCTGGGTAAAGAGGTGGAACTGACGCTGCTCGGCAGCTCGACCGAACTGGATAAGAGCCTGATCGAACGCATTATCGATCCGTTAACTCACCTGGTGCGTAACAGCCTGGACCACGGCATTGAATCACCGGAAAAACGTCTGGCCGCCGGGAAAAGCGGTGTCGGTAATTTGACGCTGTCTGCGGAACATCAGGGCGGCAACATCTGTATCGAAGTGGTCGATGACGGTGCGGGCCTTAACCGCGAACGTATTCTGGCGAAAGCGATGTCCTCTGGCCTGCCGGTCAGTGAAAGCATGAGCGACGAAGAAGTCGGCATGTTGATCTTCGCACCTGGCTTCTCCACTGCTGAACAGGTAACCGACGTGTCGGGCCGTGGTGTTGGCATGGATGTGGTGAAGCGAAATATTCAGGAGATGGGCGGTCACGTCGAAATCGCCTCGAAGCAGGGCAAAGGCACCACCATCCGCATTCTGCTGCCGTTGACGCTGGCTATTCTGGATGGGATGTCGGTACGTGTTGCCGATGAAGTGTTTATCCTGCCACTCAACGCGGTGATGGAATCGCTGCAACCGCGTGCCGAAGAACTGAAACCGCTGGCCGGTGGCGAACGCGTGCTGGAAGTGCGTGGTGAGTATCTGCCGCTGGTGGAACTGTGGAATGTGTTCGATGTGCAGCGCGCGAAGACCGATGCTACGCAGGGGATTGTGGTGATCCTGCAAAGCGCAGGCCGTCGCTATGCCCTGTTGGTTGATCAGTTGATTGGTCAGCATCAGGTGGTGGTGAAAAACCTCGAAAGCAACTACCGCAAAGTGCCGGGCATCTCCGCCGCCACCATCCTTGGCGATGGCAGCGTGGCGTTGATTGTGGATGTCTCAGCCCTGCAATCGCTGAACCGTGAAAAACGTGTGGCCGGTGCCGCAGCGTAATCGATAACGAAAAGGTAAATACAATGACTGGAATGGCAACCGTGACGAAAATCGCTGGCGAAACCGTGGGCCAGGAGTTCTTAGTCTTCACGCTGGGAGATGAAGAGTACGGTATCGATATCCTGAAAGTGCAGGAAATTCGTGGCTACGATCAGGTAACGCGTATCGCTAACACGCCGGAATTTATCAAAGGCGTGACCAACCTGCGCGGCGTGATTGTGCCGATTATCGATCTGCGCGTGAAGTTTTCGCAGCCAGATGTGGATTACAACGAGAACACCGTGGTGATTGTGCTGAATCTTGAGCATCGCGTGGTGGGTATCGTGGTGGACGGTGTTTCTGATGTGCTGTCCCTGACGCAGGATCAAATCCGTCCGGCACCGGAATTCGCCGTGACCATGTCGACTGAGTATCTGACGGGCCTCGGCGCGTTGGGTGAGCGCATGCTGATTCTGGTGGATATCGAGAAGCTGCTGAGCAGCGAAGAGATGGCGCTGGTCGATACCCTGCGCAGCGCATAAGACCTGACTAATTAACGGGTCGGCTCGCCCGGCCCGTTATCATTTCCTGTGGAAATAATTCCTTATAAATCAACATTATTTTTGCATTTTCTTCACCATCTGATCTCAATTTCATCCCTGCCACGCCGATAACTTCACTGCATTTTTTTCACTTTTCAGGGCAATGTATGTTTACGAAAATCCGTGTTGTCACCAGCTTATTGCTGGTGCTGTTGATCTTTGGCTTTTTGCAGTTGGCTTCAGGGTCGCTGTTTTTTAAAGCACTGAGTGATGACAAAACCAGTTTTAACGTCGCGCAGCTGGCGAGCAAAAACATCGCTGCAATCAATGATGCTTATATGAGCCTCAACCAGAGTCGGGTGCTGCTGACACGCATTATGTTACGTGTTGCTAACAGCAAACTGTCGGGCGAAACCGCCGATTTGACCTCGCTGTATGACCAAAGCAAAGGCTTTCAGGATAACGCGACAGCAAACTATCAGCTGTTCAAGAACACCCCGGATACCCCAGGGCAGGATGCACAGCTCAATAAACATCTGGATGAGACGTTTAGCGCTTACGCCAGTGCATTGAGTCAGATGCAGGATGCGTTGCAGGCCAACGATATTGAAAAAGCCGGTAAGCTGCCGGTGGCACCTACCCAGAGCGCCTTCCTGAAGGATTACACGCAGTGGCGTGCCGATCAGGATCGCCTGACGGAAGCCGGTGTGGAAGCCAATATCTCTGCCTATACGCGCATGATGTGGCTGCTTGGCATTGTGATGGCGGTGGTGGTGGCAGTGATTGTGCTGTGCTGGTTTGGTCTGCGTAAGGTGCTGATCAACCCGCTTAACAGCAACATTCGTCATATTCAGCACATCGCGCAGGGTGACCTCACGCAAACCATCGCCATTGAGGGGCGCAATGAAATGAGCCAACTGGCGAGTAACCTGCATGAAATGCAGCAGTCGCTGGTGCGTACCGTCAGCAACGTACGCGACGGCTCTGACGCCATCTTTACCGGTGCCAGCGAGATTTCTGCTGGCAACAACGATCTGTCGGCGCGCACTGAAGAACAGGCGGCCTCGCTGGAGCAGACCGCCGCCAGTATGGAGCAGCTGACCGCCACGGTGAAACAGAATGCCGAGAATGCGCGTCAGGCTTCGCAGCTGGCACTCAGCGCCTCAGAAACCGCGCAGAAAGGCGGCACGGTGGTGGATGGCGTGGTACGCACCATGCAGGATATCGCCGGCAGTTCGAAGAAGATTGCCGATATTACCAGCGTAATTGATGGTATCGCCTTCCAGACCAACATCCTGGCCCTGAATGCGGCGGTGGAAGCCGCGCGTGCCGGAGAACAGGGTCGTGGTTTTGCCGTGGTGGCCGGTGAAGTGCGCAGTCTGGCCCAGCGTAGCGCCCAGGCGGCGAAGGAGATCAAGGGACTGATTGAGGACTCGGTCAATCGCGTCAATACCGGTTCCACGCTGGTAGGCACCGCCGGGGAAACCATGAGCGATATCGTCAATGCGGTGACGCGCGTGACGGACATCATGGGCGAGATTGCGTCGGCGTCGGACGAGCAGAGCCGGGGTATCGACCAGGTCGGCCAGGCGGTGACCGAGATGGACCGCGTAACGCAGCAGAACGCCTCGCTGGTGGAGGAGTCGGCGGCGGCAGCAGCGTCGCTGGAGGAGCAGGCAAGTCGCTTAAGCCAGTCGGTGTCGGTGTTTAAAATCCCGCGTGCGCAGGCCGTTACCGCCGTGACGCGTCACCCGCAGATTGCGCCGAAGCTGCTGGATACACCGCGTAAAGCGGTGACAGCGCCAGTCAGCGACAGCAACTGGGAAACGTTCTAACCCCGCGCTGACTGACAGCTCATATTCGTAGCGGCGCGATTTATCGCGCAATTTTGAGCACGATGTTGGAAAAATCCGCGCGATAAATCGCGCTGCTACGACAGTGACCTAAAACATGCGCCTGAAAAGGCGCATTTTTTTTACTGTTAATTTTTTTAGTTATAAAACTCTGCAATCAACATAAATGGCAGAGTTTTAGTTTGTAAAGACGCTTAAACGCCCTCAGAAACTCAGAGGCGCGGTCGATAACAGGGGGAGCCGAAACACTTTTTTGGAGAACCCATGTTAAAACGAATCAATGTAGTGACCAGCCTGATCACCGTCTTGTTGGTCTTTGGTGCTTTGCAGTTAATTTCGGGCGGCCTGTTCTGGTCAGCCTTACAAAAAGATAAGGAGGCATTTGCGGTCGCACAGGTGTCTACCAACAATGTTGCGGCGATGAGCGATGCGTGGATTGAACTCAACCAAACCCGTACGGTGCTGAACCGCGCGATGTTACGTATGCAAGGCAGCATGGCGGCGCAAACCAATGGCGGCCAGTTGGCGGCACTGATTGCACAGACGGAAAAGCAGCTCAAGGCAGCCGATGGCTATTTCCAGCGTTATTACAATTTGCCAGCCACACCGGGGTTTCCGGTTGAGCTGCGAGACCGACTGGAGGCGGATTATGCTGCCTATGACAACGGTCTGAAAGCGATGCTGGAGCGCCTGAAGGCCAATGACCTGCAAGGCATGTTTGCGCAGAACATCGAGGCCAAACAGGTGGTGATGAAGGGGACCTATGAAGCCTGGCGCACTAAACAGAGTGAGCTGGCGGCGGCAGGTGTTGCGCAGAATGAACGCGCCTTCAACACCATGATGTGGTTGCTTGGCAGCATGGTGGTGGTGGTGCTCGCGGTCATCATCGGCTGTTGGTTTGGCCTGCGTAGCGTGTTGATTCAGCCGTTACAACAGCTGCTGACGCACATTCGCCATATTGCGGCGGGTGATTTGACCCAGCCGATTAAGGTGGAAGGTCGCAACGAGATGAGCCAACTGGCGGAAGGGCTACTGGAGATGCAGCAGGAACTGGTGCGTACCGTCAGCAACGTGCGTGATGGTTCCGACGCCATCTTTACCGGTGCCAGCGAGATTTCTGCTGGCAACAACGATCTGTCGGCGCGTACTGAAGAACAGGCGGCCTCGCTGGAGCAGACCGCCGCCAGCATGGAGCAGCTGACCGCCACGGTGAAACAGAATGCCGAGAATGCGCGTCAGGCTTCGCAGCTGGCACTCAGCGCCTCAGAAACCGCGCAGAAAGGCGGCACGGTGGTGGATGGTGTGGTACGCACCATGCAGGATATCGCCGGCAGTTCGAAGAAGATCGCCGATATCATCAGCGTGATTGACGGTATCGCCTTCCAGACCAACATCCTGGCCCTGAATGCGGCGGTGGAAGCCGCGCGTGCCGGAGAACAGGGTCGTGGTTTTGCCGTGGTGGCCGGTGAAGTGCGCAGTCTGGCCCAGCGTAGCGCCCAGGCGGCGAAGGAGATCAAGGGACTGATTGAGGACTCGGTCAATCGCGTCAATACCGGTTCCACGCTGGTAGGTACAGCCGGGGAAACCATGAGCGATATCGTCAATGCGGTGACGCGCGTGACGGACATCATGGGCGAGATTGCGTCGGCGTCGGACGAGCAGAGCCGGGGTATCGACCAGGTCGGCCAGGCGGTGACCGAGATGGACCGCGTAACGCAGCAGAACGCCTCGCTGGTGGAGGAGTCGGCGGCGGCGGCGGCGTCGCTGGAGGAGCAGGCGAGTCGCTTAAGCCAGTCGGTGTCGGTGTTTAAAATCCCGCGTGCGCAGGCCGTAGCCACCGTGACGCGTCACCCGCAGATTGCGCCGAAGCTGCTGGATACACCGCGTAAAGCGGTGACAGCACCAGTCAGCGACAGCAACTGGGAAACGTTCTAACCCCCGCACTGACTGACAGGCATATACGGAGCGGTGCGATAAATCGTGCCGCTACGATAAGTGCCAGTAGACAGACTCAGCTGGTCCAACCCCTTCTATCCAACATAAAGATCACCCCCCGGACGCCGATAACAGAAGCGATCCGCCAACCAATGAGGTGTTTATGTTTAGTCGTGTTCGTGTCGTTTCCGGCCTGCTGTGTGTGCTGGCGCTGTTTGCCTTACTACAGCTGTTTTCCGGAGGGATGTTTTTTCAAACGGTGAAAGCCGATAAGGATAATTTTGCCTACAACCAGCGCCTCAGTACCTTGCAGCGGGCGATGGGCACCTCATGGGTTTCGTTGGTTCAGGCGCGCAACACGCTGAACCGTGCCGGAATCCGTTATCTGCTGGACACTCAGCAGGCTGGTTCGGGTGCTACCGTGAAAGAATTGGTGGCATTGGCCAGTGAGGAACTGAAAGTGGCCGATCAAGGGTTTGCTGAATTTAACGCCAACCTGTCTGAAAAGGGTAAAACGGCAGAAAACGTGCTGACGCTTCAGGCGAATTACAACGCTTATCACGGCGCGTTGCAGGAACTGATCGATTTTCTCAATACCGGTAACTTCAAAGGATTTGTCGACCAACCCACTCAAGGGTTCCAGGACAAATTTGCTAAGGATTACAACGCCTGGCTGAGTTACAACAAAATTCTCGCCCTGCGCGGCATTGATGACAACCTGGCTGCCTATCACAAGTCAGTCTGGCTGATTGTCGCCATGCTGGTGGTGACGCTGGTGTTGATCGCCCTGGTGTGGAGCGGGATGCGCACTGCGTTGATCCGCCCGCTGACGCAGAGCATCGAACATATCCGCCATATTGCGCGCGGCGATCTGACGCAGCAGGTTGAGGTTAATGTGCGCAACGAAATGGGTGAGCTGCTGAGTTCTCTGCAACATATGCAGCAGGAGCTGGCCCGCACCGTCCGTACCGTGCGTGATGGATCTGACGCCATTTATACCGGTGCCAGCGAAATCGCGATGGGCAACAACGATCTCTCCTCACGTACCGAGCAGCAGGCGGCATCGCTGGAGCAGACTGCCGCCAGCATGGAGCAGCTGACTGCCACCGTCAAACAGAACGCCGAAAATGCCCGTCAGGCCTCACAGCTGGCGCTGACTGCGTCAGAAACTGCCCAGCAGGGCGGCAAAGTGGTGGATGGCGTGGTCACCACCATGAAAGAGATTGCCGGTAGCTCGAAGAAGATTGCGGATATCACCAGCGTGATTGATGGCATCGCCTTCCAGACCAACATTCTCGCGTTGAACGCGGCGGTGGAAGCCGCCCGTGCCGGGGAGCAGGGGCGTGGTTTTGCGGTGGTCGCCGGTGAGGTGCGCAGTCTGGCACAGCGCAGCGCCCAGGCGGCGAAAGAGATCAAAGGTTTGATCGAGGACTCGGTCAGCCGTGTTGATACCGGCTCGGTGCTGGTGGAAAGCGCGGGTGAGACCATGACCAACATCGTCAATGCGGTCACGCGCGTGACCGACATCATGGGTGAGATTGCCTCTGCGTCGGACGAACAGAGCCGGGGTATCGACCAGGTAGGTCTGGCGGTTAACGAGATGGATCGCGTTACGCAACAAAACGCCGCGCTGGTGGAAGAGTCAGCCACTGCGGCGGCGGCACTGGAAGATCAGGCCAGCCGACTGAAACAATCGGTGGCGGTGTTCAATATCGGTAAAGAATTTGTCGCCCAGGCCGTTAACTTAACTACAGCGCCAAAATTATTGCGTCCGGCTGCCTCTAAAGCACTGGCACAACCGGAAGGCGCCCGCGCTGACGATAACTGGGAAACCTTTTAAACCTGTGGCCGTGGCAACACGGCCCCTGTACCTGGGTGCGCACTGGCAGCACAGTAGCAACCGCAGTAATCACAATTTAATCAGTTTGTTGCCGGGTGACCTGAGATGAAGAAATCGACGTTAATGGATCAAAATGAAGCGACCTCGTTGCTTACGCAGATGGTGCAGCGCCTGCCGCTTTCTGATGCGCACTTTCGTCGTATCAGTCAGCTGATCTATCAGCGAGCAGGCATCGTGCTGGCCGACCATAAACGCGAGATGGTTTACAACCGTCTGGTACGTCGCCTGCGGATGCTGAACATTGATGATTTTGGCCGTTATCTGGCGCTGCTGGAGCAGGATCCTAACAGCGCCGAGTGGCAGGCATTTATTAATGCCCTGACCACCAACCTGACGTCTTTTTTCCGTGAGGCGCACCATTTTCCTATCCTGGCCGATCATGCGCGGAAGCGCAGTGGTAGCTACAGCGTCTGGTGTGCTGCGGCGTCCACCGGCGAAGAACCTTATTCGATCGCCATGACGCTGGCGGAAACGCTGGGTAGCGGGCCGGGGAAGTTTCAGGTCCATGCCAGCGACATCGATACACAGGTGCTGGAAAAAGCGGTTGCAGGCGTTTATCGCCAGGAAGAGTTACGCACGTTGTCACAATCGCAGTTGCAGCGCTTTTTCCTGCGTGGCACAGGCCCGCATGAAGGGATGGTGCGGGTGCGTTCGGAACTGTCGAGCCAGGTCAGCTATGCCCAGCTCAATTTGCTGGCGAATGACTGGTCGCTGCCTGGCCCCTTCGACGCGATCTTTTGTCGCAACGTGATGATCTATTTCGATAAAGAGACGCAGGAGCAAATCCTGCGCCGTTTTGTTCCCCTGCTGAAGCCAGGCGGCGTGCTGTTTGCCGGGCATTCAGAGAACTTCAGCCAGATCAGTAAAGAGTTCTGGCTGCGTGGACAGACAGTCTATGGACTGACCAAGGAAAGACGATGAGCAAAATCACCGTGATGTGCGTGGATGACTCTGCGCTGATGCGGCAGTTGATGACCGAAATCATCAACAGCCATCCTGATATGGAGATGGTTGCGACTGCACCGGACCCGCTGGTCGCGCGTGACCTAATCAAGCAGTACAACCCGCAAGTGCTGACGCTGGATGTGGAAATGCCGCGCATGGACGGCCTCGATTTTCTCGAAAAGCTCATGCGTCTGCGTCCGATGCCGGTGGTGATGGTGTCATCCCTCACCGGGAAAGGATCTGAGATCACTCTGCGGGCGCTCGAGTTGGGGGCGGTAGACTTTGTCACCAAGCCGCAACTCGGCATCCGTGAAGGCATGTTGGCTTACAGCCAAATGATCGCCGACAAAATCCGCGCCGCGGCACGGGCTAAATTGCACGTTCGTACCGCCACGGTGGTACCAGCCACGTTGAAAGCGGTGCCGTTACTGAGCAGTGAAAAGCTGATTGCCATTGGTTCCTCAACCGGCGGCACCGAGGCGATTCGCCATGTGCTCCAGCCGCTGCCCGCGACCAGCCCGGCGCTGCTGATTACCCAGCATATGCCACCGGGATTCACCCGATCGTTTGCTGAGCGGTTGAATAAACTGTGCCAGATCACCGTGAAAGAGGCGGAAGACGGCGAACGTATTCTGCCCGGCCATGCCTATATCGCGCCGGGTGCGATGCATATGGAGCTGGCACGTAGCGGTGCCAACTACGTGGTGAAGATTAACGACGCACCGCCTGTCAATCGTCATAAGCCGTCAGTGGACGTGCTGTTCCGATCAGTGGCGGTCAACGCCGGACGAAATGCAGTGGGCGTGATTCTGACCGGGATGGGGAACGACGGCGCGGCCGGGATGCTGGAAATGCATCGCGCGGGTGCCTGGACCATCGCGCAGGATGAAGCCAGTTGCGTGGTATTTGGCATGCCGCGCGAGGCGATTGCACTCGGCGGTGCCAGCGAAGTGGTCGATTTGGGCCACATCAGCCAGCACATGCTGGCGAAAATTAGCGCCGGACAGGCATTGCGAATTTAACAGGCCCGTCCTGCCGGGCGAGACAACACAGGAGTAGATATGGCTGATAAAAATATGCGCTTTTTGGTGGTGGACGATTTCAATACGATGCGTCGTATCGTTCGCAACCTGTTAAAAGAGCTGGGATTCAATAACGTTGAAGAGGCAGAAGACGGTGCCGATGCACTGACGAAACTGCGCGCAGGCGGCTTTGACTTTGTGATTTCCGACTGGAACATGCCCAACATGGACGGTCTGGAACTGCTGCAAACCATCCGTGCTGACGCCACGTTGGGCAAACTGCCGGTATTGATGGTCACCGCGGAAGCGAAGAAAGAGAACATCATCGCGGCGGCGCAGGCCGGAGCCAGCGGATACGTGGTGAAGCCGTTTACTGCGGCCACACTGGAAGAAAAATTGGGCAAGATCTTCGAAAAACTGGGTATGTAAGGAGATGTGATGAGCGACCTTCCGAAACCAACAGAAGAAGTCTCGGCACAGGATATCATTTCCCGCATTGGCTCGCTGACGCGCATGCTGCGTGACAGCCTGCGCGAGCTGGGGCTGGATCAGGCGATTGCAGAAGCGGCGGAAGCGATTCCCGATGCGCGTGACCGTCTGGATTATGTGGTGCAGATGACAGCGCAGGCCGCTGACCGTGCGTTGAACTGCGTTGAAGCGGCGCAGCCGCACCAGGACAAAATGGAAGCCGGGGCCAACCAGCTGAAAGGTCGCTGGGATGCCTGGTTTGAAAACCCGATTGAGCTGGCGGATGCTCGCGAGTTGGTTACGGATACGCGCGAATTCCTCTCCGCCGTACCCGAGCACACTGCGTTTACCAATAAGCAGCTGCTGGAAATCATGATGGCGCAGGACTTCCAGGACCTGACAGGTCAGGTGATCAAGCGCATGATGGATGTGGTTCAGGAAATTGAGCGTCAATTGTTGATGGTGCTACTGGAAAACATGCCAGAAGTGAGTGCCGAGCAGCGTAAGCAAAGCGCCAGCCTGCTGAATGGTCCGCAAATCCATTCGGACGCGCCGGGTGTGGTAGCAAACCAGGATCAGGTGGACGATCTGCTGGATAGTTTAGGGTTTTAATTAACCGGGTCGCTTTCGACAGCGACCTTTCTGCTATACGTAGCGGCGCGATTTATCGCGCAAATGTTTTGGCGCGTTTACCGATACCCGCGCGATAAATCGCGCCGCTACGATCACATTGCCCGGCGTTGTGCCACGGCCAGTGGGGCAACCAACACCTGCACCCCCAATGCTTCAAACGCGGCAATCTGTGCGGGGGTAATGCCGCTATCCGTTATCAGATAGTGAATATGGCTCCAGTCACAGGGCAGGGCGAACATCGATACCTTGTCGATCTTGCTTGAATCCGCCACGACATAAACGGTGCTGGCTGAGTTAATCATCGCCATCTTCACCTTGATGTCCGTCTCACTGGGAAAACTCAAGCCCAGGCGGGGTGAGATACAGGCGGTGGCAAGAAACAACTTTTCTGCCAGGACATTCTCAAAAAACGAAGCGGCCTTCTCTCCCGAGGTTGATAACGTCGGAAATTTAAAGGTGCCGCCGGTCAGTAAGATATTGATACCCGGCTCTCCGCCCAGCTTCAGTGCGATATTCACCGCCGTGGTAATTACCGACAGACGACGGATATGCCCAATCGCCTCAGCAATCGCCGTGGTGGTGGTGCCGGAATCGAAAATCACCGTATCGCCGTTTTCCACATAATGTGCCGCGAGACGGCCAATCGCCTCTTTCTCTTCCAGATGCGTCTGACGCTCCAGCAGCAGTGCGCCGGTATTCTGCTTGCCAGTCATGAGCGTGGCACCGCCGTGGTAGCGTTGCACATGCCCGGCCTTCTGCAACATACGCAGATCGGTACGGATGGTCGCTTCGGTTAAGCCAAAGGTTTCTGTCAGCGCTTTTACGGTGACCGTGCCGTCTTCACGGATCATCTCCAGGATCTTGTCACGGCGCTGTTGCATATCGGCCAGCTGCTCAGTTTTGCTTTTCAATCGAAACGCTCCCTTTTTCCAATCACGGTCTGATCTCTGCAAAAAGAAACCCGAGCTGATTTTACTCTGCGCGTGCGGGATTTGCGAGATGGCTCGCGCGCATATGTATTTTCGAACGAAAATGAAGTTGGGTTATGAGATTGATTTTGCAGAAAGACGATAGCGTCTTTATCCATGTCTGTTTTTTTGCATAATAAATAATTATCATTTAATTCAATAAGATAAAAAATATTCCAGTAATTTGTATGAAATTTGATCTCACCCACAAACCGTTAACAAACGATAGCTTATATTTTTGTTCGAAAATGAGTGGCGTAAGTCACAACCCGACCAACCATAACCAGAGCCATCGACAAACAACCAAGGAGAGTGAGGATGAGTGGGGAATATGATGTCAATCTGCGCTACGGCGTGAACACCGATCTTGATCTGACCGGCAAAGTGGCGGTGGTGACGGGCGGTCTCGGCGGTATCGCGATGGCAACGAATGCCATGCTGCTGGAGAAAGGAGCCCGGCTGGCGCTACTTTACCCGCCCTTCGAAAGTGACAAAGTCGCCAGCGTCAGCAGCCAGTTTGATGCCGGTCGCGTGTTGTTGGTCTGCTGTGATGTTACCGATCCTGCCTCGGTGGAAGAGGCGTTCGCGACCGTGGAGCAGCATTACGGCCAGCTCGATATCCTGGTGAACTGCGCGGGCTACGTCATGTTGCAGCCGGTACTGGAAACCGATTTTGCCGAATGGCAGAAGCAGATCGCCGTCAACCTCACCGGGCCTTTCCTTTGTTCACAGGCGGCGGGCAAACGCATGGTGCGTGCGGGTAAGGGCGGCAAAATTATTAATATCGCCTCACAAGCGGCGTCCATCGCTATTGATAACCATGTGGCCTACACCTCAGCCAAAGCCGGTCTGCTGGGAATGACCAAAGTGATGGCGAAAGAGTTCGCCCCGCATCGCATCAACGTCAACACCCTGTCACCGACGGTGGTGCTGACGCCAATGGGGGAAAAAGCCTGGCGTGGTGAGAAAGGGGAAAAAATGAAAACCCTGATCCCGCTGGGGCGTTTTGCCTATACCGACGAAATCGCTGCGGCCGTGCTGTTTTTTGCCAGCAACGGCAGCGACATGATCACCGGTGCCGATCTGATGATCGACGGTGGTTTCACCATTTGGTAATTCCGCGCCTGCACCAGAGAAGGCGACACCCTGCAAATGTAATAATTACAAAGAGAGACATCACCATGAAAACCCGTACCCTGCTGTTTACTGCTCTTGCCGGTTGCCTGGTTTCGCATGCCAGCCTCGCGGCGGATAAAGGCACCATCATGATTTTGGTGAATTCACTGGATAACCCTTATTACGCATCTGAAGCCAAAGGGGCCAACCTTAAGGCGCAGGCGCTTGGTTACAAAACCACCGTGCTATCGCATGGTGAAGATGTGAAAAAGCAGAGTGAACTGATCGATGCCGCTATCGGTAAAAAAGTGCAGGGTATCGTGTTGGATAACGCCGACTCCACCGCCAGCGTGGCCGCGATTAAAAAGGCCAAAGATGCCGGTATTCCGGTGGTACTGATTAACCGTGAAATTCCAGTGGATGATGTGGCGTTGGTGCAGATTACCCACAATAACTTCCAGGCCGGTTCTGATGTTGCCAACGTGTTTGTCGAGAAGATGGGTGAAAAAGGCAAATACGCTGAACTGACCTGTAACCTGGCAGATAACAACTGCGTTACCCGTTCTAAATCCTTCCATCAGGTACTTGACCAATACCCGGATATGCAAAGCGTGGCACGCCAGGATGCCAAAGGCACCCTGATTGACGGCAAACGCATTATGGACAGCATCTTGCAGGCGCACCCGGATGTGAAAGGGGTGATTTGTGGCAACGGTCCGGTAGCGCTGGGGGCCATCGCTGCGCTGAAAGCGGCAGGGCGTAACGATGTCATCGTGGTGGGCATTGACGGCAGCAACGATGAGCGCGATGCGGTGGAAGCGGGTTCATTAAAAGCCACCGTGATGTTACAGGCACAGGCGATTGCGGCAGAAGGGGTGACGGATCTTGATAACTATATCCAGAAGGGCGCGAAACCCGAGAAACAACGTGTGATGTTCCGCGGCATTCTGATCACGCCGGACAATGCGAAAAACGTGCAGGATTTTAATTACAAATCTTAATTACGTACAGGTGCGCCCGCGTGCCGGGCGCCAGGGAGAATGTGATGTACAGACGACTCTGGCTACTGCTTCCTGTCGTGATCCTCAGCGGTTGCCGCATTGTGTCGCAGCAGGAGCTGGCCGACCTGAAAAATCCCCCCAATCCGCAGATGGCGAATATCCCACAAACGTGGCAGCAGAAGCTGGTGCCACAGGTGGCGCATGAGGCTAAGCCCCTTGCGCAATTGATGAAAGAATTGCAGTCGGCGAAGGATTTTGACGCTGCCTGTAAAACCTATGGTTATCGCAGCCAGGAAGAGAACCCCTGTGTATTCAGCGTCAGCGTTCAGGGGGAGGTGACGGCGGTGAACACCACCTCGCGCAGTGGAAAAATGACGGTGAAAGACAGTTCCGGTGAAGAGGTCACGGTGCAGATGGGGCCGATTATTCGCGGCACCGCCTTGCGTGATGTGTATAAAGGCGCCAGCTATCAGGATTTCAATGATCAGGTGCTGTTTGGTGACTATGGACGCGCCATCAACCAGCAGGCCTCGAATATGATGCAGGGGTTTAAACCGCAGGTGGGCGATAAAGTGGCGCTGGCTGGCGTGTTCAGCAGCTGGGATATTCCGCAACAGGCCCCGGATATCACCCCGGCGCAAATCACCCGGCAATAAGGAGATGGCGATGCAAAATCTTCAGCCCGCCGAACAGTCGGATGTGATTATCGAAACCCGTAATGTTTCGCGCATTTATCCAGGCGTCACCGCCCTGGACCAGGTCAATTATCGCGTTTATCGCAATAAGGTGAACGTGTTAATTGGCGAAAACGGGGCGGGTAAATCCACCATGATGAAAATGCTGGCGGGGGTGGAAACACCGTCCTCTGGCGAAATCTTGCTGGATGGTCAACCGGTTTCGCTGCACTCCACCCATCAGGCCGAACAACACGGCATCAGCATTATCTTTCAGGAGCTGAACCTGTTCCCGAATATGAATGTGATGGACAACATCTTTATCGCCAACGAGTTTTTCCAGCGTGGGGTGATCAACGAAAAATACCAATACGCGCTGGCGAAATCGCTGCTGGAGCGACTGGAGCTGGATGTCGATCCCTATGCCCCATTGGGGGAACTGGGCATTGGGCATCAGCAGTTGGTGGAGATTGCCCGTGCACTGTCGAAAGATACGCGGGTGCTGATTATGGATGAGCCGACCAGCGCGCTCAGTCAGTCGGAGGTGAAGGTGCTGTTCAACGTGATTGAACAGCTGAAGCGACGCGGTGTGACCATCATCTATATCTCACATCGGCTGGAGGAGCTGATGGAGATTGGCGACCATATCACCATTTTTCGTGATGGGCGTTTTATCAGTGAGCGTGAAGTTCGTGATGCGTCAATCCCGTGGATCATCGAGCAGATGGTGGGTGATAAGAAAAAGCATTTTGATTACCAGCCAGCCCCCCACGGCGACACGGTACTGAATGTTAGCGGTTTGACGGCGCTGCATCAGAACGGTGGCTACAAGCTGAATGACGTCTCATTTTCGCTACGGAAAGGTGAGGTAATCGGTATCTATGGCCTGCTGGGCGCCGGGCGTACCGAATTGTTTAAGGGGCTGATTGGCATGATGCATTGCCAGTCGGGTAGCGTCAGCCTGAACGGGGAAATCCTCGACCGGCAAAACTTCCAGCAGCGACTGAAAAAAGGCATCACCCTGGTACCGGAAGATCGCCAGACCGAAGGTGTGGTGCAACTGATGTCGATCACCGCCAACATGACGCTGACGGAACTCAGCCTGCGCGGTTTTCGTCGTGCGCTGCGTCTGCTCAGCCCGCAAAAGGAGCAGCGGCGGGTGGATGAAATGATCGGCCATCTGGCGATTAAAGTCAGCGACCCCGAGCTGCCAATTACCTCACTCAGCGGCGGTAACCAGCAGAAAGTGGTACTGGGTAAAGCATTGATGACCGGTCCCCAGGTGGTGCTGTTGGATGAACCGACACGCGGCATTGATGTTGGGGCAAAAACCGATGTGTACCACCTGATTGGCAACCTGGCGCAGCAAGGGCTGGCGGTGATGTTCTCCTCTTCCGAACTGGATGAGGTGATGGCGCTGGCAGACCGCATTCTGGTGATGGCCGATGGCCGCATCACCGCCGATCTGCCACGACGTGAAGCGACCAGGGAAGCCCTGATCAGCGCTTCGACACCGCATGACTGAGCCTTCCGGAGAAAATCATGAATCAGAAATATTTGCTTTATATGTATCTGCTGAAGGCGCGTACCTTTATTGCCTTATTAATTGTCATCAGCTTTTTCAGCCTGATGGTGCCGAATTTTCTGACCACCTCCAACCTGCTGATCATGACTCAACATGTGGCGATTACCGGTTTATTGGCCATTGGCATGACGCTGGTGATCCTGACGGGGGGTATCGATCTGTCGGTAGGGGCGGTCGCCGGGATTTGTGGCATGGTGGCCGGGGCGTTACTCACTAATGGCCTGCCATTGTGGGGCGGCAACGTGATGTTCTTCAACGTACCGGAGGTGATTCTGGTGGTGGCGCTGTTTGGCGTGCTGCTGGGATTGATAAATGGCACGGTCGTGACGCGTCTGGGTGTGGCTCCCTTTATCTGCACCCTCGGCATGATGTATGTCGCACGCGGATCGGCGTTGTTGTTCAACGACGGCAGCACTTACGCCAATCTGGTGGGGATGCCCGCGTTAGGTAATACCGGTTTTGCGTTGCTCGGTTCCGGCACGGTGTTGGGTATTTACATCCCTATCTGGCTGATGGTGGGTTTTCTGCTGCTTGGCCTCTATCTGACTCGCAAGACCCCCCTTGGGCGCTATATCTATGCCACTGGCGGCAACGAATCCGCGGCACGCCTGGCGGGTGTGCCGATCATTAAAGTAAAGGTGTTTGTTTACGCTTTCTCCGGCCTGTGTGCGGCGCTGGTGGGATTGGTGGTGGCTTCACAGTTGCAAACCGCACATCCGATGACCGGCAATATGTTTGAGATGGATGCGATTGGTGCCACGGTGTTGGGGGGAACGGCGCTGGCGGGGGGGCGTGGCCGGGTATCTGGCTCGATTATCGGGGCATTTGTCATCGTATTTCTGGCCGATGGCATGGTGATGATGGGCGTCAGTGATTTCTGGCAAATGGTGATCAAAGGCCTGGTGATTGTCACGGCGGTGGTGATTGATCAGTTCCAGCAAAAATTACAAAGCAAGGTGGTGCTGCTGCGCAGGCATGAAAAAAAGCAGCAATCAGCCGCCCTGTCTGAAGTCACACACGGATAACAGGAGGCAATATGACGCGCGATTTTAGTGGAAAGACAGTGGTGATTACCGGTGCCTGTCGTGGCATTGGTGCGGGCATTGCCGCGCGATTTGCGCGCGACGGTGCGCGGCTGGTCATGGTGTCGAATGCAGAACGGGTGTTTGCCACGGCGAAGCAGTTAACGCAGCAGTACGGTAGCGAGATCCTGGCACTTCAGGTGGACGTCACTGACGAGGCGCAGGTACAACAGCTTTATCAGCAGGCGGCAGAACGCTTTGGCAGTATTGATGTATCCATTCAGAATGCGGGTGTCATCACCATTGATCGCTTTGACACCATGCCTAAAAGTGATTTCGAAAAGATTTTGGCGGTGAATACGACCGGCGTTTGGTTGTGCTGTCGCGAGGCCGCGAAATATATGGTGAAGCAGGGGGGCGGTAGTTTGATCAACACCTCATCCGGCCAGGGGCGACAGGGGTTTATCTACACCCCGCATTATGCCGCCAGCAAGATGGGGGTGATTGGTATCACGCAAAGTCTGGCGCTGGAACTGGCGCCCTGGCACATCACCGTTAACGCTTTTTGTCCGGGTATCATTGAAAGCGAGATGTGGGATTACAACGACCGGGTGTGGGGCGAAATCCTCAGCAATGAAAAGAAACAATACGGTAAAGGCGAGTTGATGGCCGAATGGGTGGAGAATATTCCGCTGAAGCGTGCCGGGCAACCGGAGGATGTCGCCGGGCTGGTGGCCTTTCTCGCGTCTGATGATGCGCGCTACATCACCGGGCAAACCATTAACGTCGATGGCGGTTTGATTTTTTCTTAAAAGTACGTGCAGGTTGCCAGCAATGGCAGCCTGCGCTACGAATCCAGTAACATCAAAATTCACCGGCAGTATCCGCCCATAGCCGTAATCAGACTGCATGAGGCTGCGAAAACACAGGAATATGTTAAGGTAAAAAGAAGTGACTTTGTGATGGACCTCTGATTTTTACCTGAACTGAACCCTGATTTTGCCCATGCTACCTGCTGTTTTATTGTCCTTATCCCAACGTTTCGTCCTCGGTGCGCTAGCACTGCTCTCCGTGATGCCTGCCGTTCAGGCGTTTACCCGCGAGGCTGCGATCTCTGACACGCCATTCAGCGATGCAACGCGTTTTAAAAAAATGGCCGAGGCACTCCCCGAGCTGGGTTACCAAAACGACAGCAGCAATTTCTCCCAAAGGCTGGCCGATATGGCCAAAAGCATTGGTGAAGCCAGTGAAAGTAGCAGCGACACGACCTTTGGTCATCAGGCCGGGATCTGGGCGTTTAATCATTTTCGTGAAGAGGTGGCACAGCGGGTGTCGAGCGAAGGGGAGTCGTTACTTTCTCCCTATGGCAACGCGCAAATCGATTTTGCTGTTGATATGAACGGCAGTTTCACCGGGAGTGGGGCTGAATTGCTCACCCCGTGGGCTGACCGCAATCGCTACCTAACTTTCAGCCAACTGGGATTTCATCAAACCGATGATGGGTTGGTGGGTAATGCCGGGCTGGGCCAGCGTTGGGTTGCCGGTAACTGGCTGCTGGGTTACAACGCCTTTGTTGACCATATGTTTACCAGTCGCTTGCAGCGCGGCTCCCTGGGCACCGAAGCCTGGGCGGATTACCTGCGTTTTTCAGCCAATTACTATTATCCGTTATCCGGCTGGCATAATGGCGACCCCACGCAGCAACAGCGTATGGCTCGCGGCTATGATTTCACCACCCAGGGTTATCTGCCATTTTATCGTCAGCTGGGTGTTTCCGTCAGTTGGGAGCAGTATCTGGGGCAGGATGTGGATCTGTTTAATTCCGGTACCCTTTATCACAATCCATCGGCGCTTACCTTCGGGCTGTCCTACACGCCGGTGCCGCTGGTTACCGTCTCCGCCAGCCACAAAACCAGCAGCGCAGGGGAGAGCCAGGATCAGTTCGGACTGCGCCTCAACTATCGCTTTGGTGTGGCATTAAGTCAGCAACTGAGCGCCGATAACGTGGCGGCAGCCCGCTCACTGCGCGGCAGTCGCTATGATACGGTGACGCGCAACTACACGCCGGTGCTGGAATATCGCCAGCGCAAAACGCTGACGGTTTTTCTCGCGACGCCACCGTGGCAATTGAATGCGGGGGAAAGCCTGCCATTGAAACTGCAAATTCGCGCTGCCAATGCCATCACGGGAGTGAGCTGGCAGGGTGATACTCAGGCGCTGAGTTTGACGCCACCTGCCAATAATCAGGATCCCCAGGGCTGGAGCATTATTATGCCTGCATGGGACAGCACGCCGGGTGCCAGCAACAGCTATCGCCTCGCGGTCACGTTGGCAGACAGCAAGCAACAGCGTGTGACGTCAAACTGGATTACCTTGCAGGTTGAGCAACCGTTTGAAATGGAATCGGCGAGCGATAACCGGTTTGACCTGTTGGAGCCGTAGCCAGATCAAAGAAAAGGGCAGCTTTCGCTGCCCTTTTAGCATCCGGTTGACACAGGCCGGATGTGCAATGAGGGTTAACGCCCTTAGAACTGGTACACCAGACCCACAACAGTGATGTCGTCGGTCGCCAGACCCAGCGGGTTGTTGTCCTTCAACAGGTTGATGCGGTATTCCGCATAAGTGGACATGTTTTTGTTGAAGTAGTAAGTGGCACCAATTGAGGTGTACTTCACGATATCCGCATCGCCGATGCTTTCAATGTCTTTACCTTTGGAAGAGACATAAGCCACAGACGGACGGAAACCGTTCAGGAACTGGTACTGCGCAACGGCTTCGAAGTTGACAGCTTTGTTAGCAAAGCCACCAGAGATCGGTGTAGCGTTCATGGTCTGACCATACATGGTCGCCAGGTAAATCTGGTTAGCATCATATTTGATTGCGGTAGCCCAGTGCTGCGCTTTGTCACCGTGACCACGGGTGGCGGCGTTCTGGGTTTCAGTACGATCCAGGCTGGCGTAACTACCCACCACGCTCAGACCGAAGTCGAAATCGTACGAGGTTGACAGGGCGAAACCGTCGCCGTTAGAACGACGTACCGCGATGTCAGAGTAGCTGGTGCGGTCGTTTTTGCCTTCGTACTGCGCAGCAATATTCCAGCCTTTCACCAGACCGAAGAAATCTTTGTTACGCCAGGTCAGCACGCCAGTTGAACGGCCAGACAGGAAGGCGTCAGTGTAACCAGAGTCACCGCCGAAGAATGGCAGCATGTCGGTGTAGCCCAGAGCATCGTAAACCAGACCATAGTTGCGGCCGTAATCCAGTGAACCGAACTCACCGTATTTCAGACCGGCGTAGCCCAGACGGGTACGGTTACCGGTTTGTGAATCAGAACCACCTTCAGAGCGGCTCAGGCTGTACTGGTACTGCCAGAAACCATAGCCGGTCAGCTGGTCAGTGATTTTGGTTTCGCCTTTGAAGCCCAGACGGGTGTAAGAGGACGTTTCACCATCGTTGCTGCTGTCATCGGAAAACAGGTGTGAAACGTTAATTTTGCCGACCAGGTCGAGTTTGTTGCCATCTTTGTTATAGATTTCGGCGGCCTGAGCCGTAGAAAGTCCCAGCAGTAACGGCATTACTGCTGCCAGTAAAGTGCGCTTCATCATTTAATTTTTTACCCTGTGTTATTTTTTAATTGTTGCCCTGCAATGGGGCGAAATGAAAATGACACAAAAGGTTAAAGATCGAAAGTGCAATAAATGTAACTAAATATTTCCCATTGGCTTTTTGTGCGAAATTTAATCTTCAATTCCATTATGTGGGATTGTTTATTGTTTTTACTTATCTCTAATTATGACGTTATTAACATTAAATTAATATATAACTAAATGATTTTATTGATTTATATGTTTTTTGATTATTTGTGTCTAATAGGTTTTATGATGCTCGTAAATAGCACAAGCCTATGTGTTTTTGTTCAATAACAAATACGCTGCGCCTGATAATAATTAGCATGATCACTTTTTCTATAAACACACTGTTTCTGGTTATTTCTAAAATTATAATAACCTTAGTCACTAACATTATTAGGTTCATACGAAGAAGAGTGGTGGCGAAAAAAAACGCAAAGGTGTTATTTATTTGTTGGCTTTTGTATTAAAAATGACCATTACGTGGGGTTATTTCCACGCACCACTATCGCACTTTTGTGCACCGTTATGGTTCATCCTGAACCGTTTTGGTGCTTCCGCTGCGTCATCCTGGCGAAATATTTCCTCGACGATCACAAAAGCAATATTTCATTTTGTGAATGCATAAATCCGCTTAAGAATTCTCTGACATATAGACGCCATCAGACGGTTATTCACTTTTTATGCAGTTAAAGTGAATATGAGGTGGTGTTAAGTTATTGATATTTCGTTGGTGAAACCCGTTTATGCATTTTTTCCGCTGGCTGGCACGGTTACTGCAATATACAGTTAAGCTGAAAGTCACCGGTTTTTAACAATTCCAAAACAAAGGCTTCACCTGGTGTGGAGCAGGAGAAAGGGCTATGTCACTGCAGGTTTCACGTCACGATTTCGATCAATGGATGATGCCGGTTTATGCACCCGCTGCGTTTGTACCGGTGCGTGCCGAAGGTTCAACGCTTTGGGATCAGCAGGGCAAAGATTACATCGATTTTGCCGGAGGAATTGCTGTCAATGCTCTCGGGCATGCGCATCCGGCGTTGCAACAGGCGTTGCAGGAACAGGCCAGCAAACTGTGGCATACCGGTAACGGTTACACCAATGAACCGATTTTGCGCCTGGCGAAGCAATTGATCGACGCGACTTTTGCAGACCGGGTGTTTTTCTGTAACTCCGGTGCCGAAGCCAACGAGGCGGCACTCAAGCTGGCACGCAAAGTGGCGCATGATCGCTTTGGCGCGGAGAAAAGTGGCATCGTCGCCTTTAATAATGCCTTCCACGGACGCACGCTGTTTACCGTCACCGCCGGGGGACAGCCTGCGTATTCCCGCGATTTTGCCCCGTTACCGCCTGATATCCAACATGCCCCTTTTAATGATCTGGAAGCTGCGGCAGCCATGATCAATGACCACACATGCGCGGTGATTGTTGAACCGATTCAGGGCGAAGGTGGCGTGGTACCGGCTGACCCGGCTTTCTTGCGCGGTCTGCGCGCGCTGTGTGATAAGCATCATGCAGTACTGATCTTTGATGAAGTGCAAAGCGGCATGGGGCGTACCGGTTCCCTTTATGCCTATATGCATTACGGCGTAACCCCGGATGTCCTCACCACCGCAAAAGCGCTGGGAGGTGGCTTCCCGATTGGTGCCATGCTGACACGCGAAGATCTGGCGCTGGTGATGGGTGTCGGTACACACGGTACCACCTACGGCGGTAACCCGCTGGCCGGCGCTGTCGGTGGCAAAGTGGTGGAGTTGATTAACCAGCCTGCGTTTATGGCCGGGGTTGCGGAACGCCATCAGTGGTTCGTCACGGCGCTGGAGGAACTGAATCAGCGTCTGCCGTTATTTAAAGAGATTCGCGGTCTGGGTCTGCTGATTGGTGCCGTGCTGAATGATGATTTTGCTGGTAAAGCCAAGCAGTTTAACCTCGCTGCGGCGGAAGAGGGCGTGATGGTACTGATTGCCGGTGCCAACGTGGTGCGCTTTGCCCCGGCGTTGAATATCAGCGAACAGGAAGCCAAAGAAGGCCTGGCGCGTTTCGCCCGTGCCTGTGAACGCGTGCTCAAAGGAGCAGCATCATGATGGTAATCCGCCCCGTCGAACGTGACGACCTTGCGCAGTTGCTGTCGCTGGCGGGCAAAACCGGTGGCGGCCTGACGTCGCTACCGGCGGATAGCACGACCTTGCAGGCGCGTATCGAACGTTCCTTGCAGACCTGGCAGGGGGCGCTGCCGCGTGCCGAGCAGGGGTATGTGTTTGTGCTGGCTGACAGCGAAGACAATCGTGCGGTGGGCATTTGTGCCATCGAAGTTGCGGTCGGTTTGCAGGATCCCTGGTACAACTTCCGTGTTGGCACTCAGGTGCATGCATCGAAAGAGCTGAATGTCTATGCCAGTTTGCCGACGCTGTCGCTGAGTAACGACCACACCGGCAGCAGTGAGTTGTGCACGCTGTTTCTCGATCCCGACTATCGCGATGGTAAGAATGGTTATCTGCTGTCCAAATCGCGTTTTTTGTTTATGGCTAATTTCCGCGATCGCTTTATGAAACATGTGGTTGCGGAGATGCGAGGCGTCAGCGATGACCAGGGCCATTCTCCGTTCTGGGACAGCGTTGGCAGTCGCTTCTTTTCGATGGAGTTCAGCAAGGCTGACTTCCTGAGTGGCACCGGTCAGAAAGCCTTTATCGCCGAACTGATGCCGAAACATCCGTTATATATCCATTACCTGAGTGAAGAAGCGCAAAAAGTGATTGGCGTGGTGCATCCGAAAACTGCGCCCGCCCGGGCAGTGCTGGAAGCTGAAGGGTTTCGTTACCTCAACTATGTCGACATTTTCGACGGCGGTCCGACGCTGGAGTGTGAAATTGACCGCATCCGCGCCATTCGTAAAAGTCAGTTACTGACGGCGGTGGCCGGTGAAGCCAGTGAAGAGTGGCCGCTGTGTCTGGTGGCTAACCTCGATTATCAACAGTTTCGCGTGGCGCTGCTGCCGGTGGATATCGCTTCCGGGCGCGTGCGCCTCAACGACAGTCAGCGTGATGCGCTGTGCTGTGCTTATGGCGACAACCTGCGTGTGGTCACGTTGGGTCGCGAGGAGAAAAAAGCATGACGCATTTTATTAACGGTCAATGGCTGACCGGCGGCGCTGAAGCCTTTAGCAAACAAAATCCGGTCAGCGGTGAAACCCTGTGGCAGGGCAAATCCGCGTCAGCTTCTCAGGTCGCTGCGGCCTGTGAAGCGGCGCGCGCCGCATTTCCACACTGGGCACGTAAGCCTTTTGCCGAGCGCCAGGCGTTGGTGGAAGCCTTTGGACGTCAGTTGGACGCGCATAAAAATGAACTGGCTGAGACGATCGCTCGTGAAACCGGTAAACCTCGTTGGGAAACGCTGACTGAAGTGCAGGCGATGATCAACAAAATCGCCATCTCGATAAAGGCATACCATACCCGCACCGGCGAAACGGCGGAGGGAGAAAGCTCGCTACGTCACCGGCCACACGGCGTGCTGGCGGTCTTCGGTCCGTATAACTTTCCGGGCCATCTGCCGAACGGCCATATCGTACCTGCCTTGCTGGCGGGTAACTGCGTGGTGTTTAAACCAAGCGAACTCACGCCGATGACGGCGGAAAAAACCGTGCAACTGTGGCAAAAAGCCGGTATCCCCGCCGGGGTACTTGGCCTGGTACAGGGCGGTCGCGATACCGGTCAGGCGCTGGCGGCGGAAACCCAGATTGATGGCCTGCTGTTTACCGGCAGTGCGGCAACCGGTTATCACCTGCATCGACAATTTGCCGGGCAGCCGGAAAAAATGCTGGCGCTGGAGATGGGCGGCAACAACGCTTTGATCGTCGAAAATCCGGCGGATATTGATGGCGCGGTGCATATCGCCATCCAGTCAGCGTTTATTACTGCCGGGCAGCGCTGTACCTGTGCCCGTCGTTTGCTGGTGAAACGGGGGGCGGCAGGCGATGCCTTTTTACAACGTCTGGTCGAGGTCAGTGCCCGCTTGCAACCTGCGGCCTGGAATGCCGAGCCTCAACCCTTTATGGGTAGCGTGATCTCCCCAACCGCTGCCGGGCAGATTTTTGCCGCCTGGCAAAAGCGTGTGGATTTGGGAGGCAACGTGTTGCTGGGGATGCACTGGCCCGATCGCGACAGCGCCATCATTACGCCGGGTATCATTGATATGACAGAGGTGCGCGCGTTACCGGATGAGGAAGTGTTCGGCCCGCTGTTGCAGGTGGTGCGCTATGACAACTTTGAACAGGCGATTCGCCTGGCGAATCAGACGCGCTATGGCCTTTCCTGTGGCTTGATTTCACCTGATCGCGCGCAGTTCGATCAGTTATTGCTGGAAGCCCGCGCGGGTATCGTTAACTGGAATAAACCGCTGACCGGCGCGGCCAGTTCCGCACCGTTTGGTGGCATTGGTGCCTCCGGTAACCATCGCGCCAGCGCCTGGTATGCGGCGGATTATTGTGCCTGGCCGATGGCCTCGCTGGAGAGCCCCAGTCTTGATCTGCCGGGCACGCTGTCGCCAGGTCTTGATTTCTCTGCGGCGGGGGCGGCGAAATGAAAGCCTTTGAAGCCAACTTTGACGGCCTGGTGGGGCTGACGCATCATTACGCCGGATTATCCTTCGGCAACGAAGCCTCGACACGCAACCAGTTGCAGCCCTCCAACCCGCGTCTCGCGGCGAAGCAGGGGCTGCTGAAGATGAAAGCGCTGGCCGATATGGGCTATGTGCAAGGGGTGATTCCACCACACGAACGTCCCAATCTGCCACTGCTGCGGCAGTTGGGTTTTAGCGGCAGTGATGAACAGGTGCTGGCACAGGCAGCGAAACAGGCACCACAACTGCTGTCGGCCGCCAGTTCCGCTTCGGCGATGTGGGTAGCGAACGCTGCCACCGTCTCACCGTCTGCCGACAGCGCCGATGGGCGCGTGCATTTCACCGTGGCTAACCTCAACAACAAATTCCATCGCGCCATTGAAGCGCCGGAAACCGCCGATTTGCTGCGTGCTATCTTCCGCGATCCGCAGCATTTCAGCGTCCATGATGCGTTGCCGCAGGTGGCGCTGTTTGGCGATGAAGGGGCGGCTAACCATAACCGTTTCGGCGCGGATTACGGTGATGCCGGGGTGCAGTTGTTTGTTTATGGTCGCGATGGCAAGTCATCAGGCACAGAACCGGCGCGCTATCCGGCACGTCAGACGCGAGAGGCCAGTGAGGCGGTGGCGCGCCTGCATCAGCTGCATCAGGAACGCACGGTCTATGCCCAACAGAACCCGGCGGTTATCGATCAGGGCGTGTTCCATAACGATGTTATCGCGGTGAGTAACCAGCAGGTGTTCTTCTGTCATGAGGACGCCTTTGTCAATCAGCCCCAATTGCTGGCAGATTTGCAGTCGCGAATTCCCGGCTTTTGCGCGATTGAAGTGCCGCGCAGTAAGGTTTCGGTCGCCGATGCAGTCAATACTTACCTGTTTAACAGCCAGCTGTTGCAACGGGCCGATGGCGGTATGCTGCTGGTGTTGCCGGAGGAGTCACGCCAGCATAGCGGCGTATGGCGTTATCTGAGTGAACTGGTGGAGAGCGGTGGGCCGATTCGTGAACTGAAGGTGTTTGACCTGCGCGAAAGTATGTACAACGGCGGGGGCCCGGCTTGTTTACGGTTACGTGTGGTACTGACGGAAGCGGAGCGTCAGGCGTTGAATCCGGCGGTATTGATGAATGACCGCCTGTTTGGCGTCCTCAATGACTGGGTCGACCGCCATTATCGCGATCGCTTAACCCAGGCGGAATTGGCCGATCCGCAATTGCTACGTGAAGGGCGCTACGCACTGGATGAACTGACACAGCTGCTAGACTTAGGCTCTGTCTACGCATTTCAGCGCTGACGCCGGGGGCGCATATGTCGCCCCTTGATTTACGTAAGGAGAAAGAATGCAGGACTTTTTACAACAAACATTGTCTGGTCGGGTGCCACTGGAGCGTCAGGGGCAAAACGCCCACCTCAGTTGGCAGTGGCTGGACGAGGGCATTCTGTCCTTAACCCCGCATACCCCAACGTCGCAGGCGCTGGTGTTGTCGGCGGGGATCCACGGTAATGAAACCGCGCCGGTTGAGATCCTGAACCTGCTACTGACGCCCTTGCTGCGCGGCGAAAAACCGCTGGCGGTACGTCTGCTGGTGCTGTTGGGTAATCCGCAGGCATTACGCAGCGGCAAACGTTATCAGCAATATGATATCAATCGTCTGTTTGGTGGCCGCTGGCAGCAGGTGTCTGATGTGGCGGAGGCACGGCGTGCATTGCGGCTGGAACAGGCGTTGGAAACCTTCTGGCACACCTGCCTGACGACTGAAACACGCTGGCATCTCGATTTGCATACCGCGATCCGTGGTTCTTACCATACCCGTTTTGGCGTGATGCCCCTCAATCAACGTCCGTGGCCGCAGGATTTTATGCACTGGCTGGCGGCCGCAGGGCTGGAAGCGTTGGTATTCCATCGTTCTCCCGGCGGTACATTTACCCATTTCAGTTGCGAACATTATGCCGCCGCCAGTTGTACGCTGGAGCTGGGTAAGGCGCTGCCGTTTGGTGAGAACGATCTGACTCAATTCAGCGCGGCATATCAGGCGCTGGCGGCGTTGTTATATGGAGACGCACTACCAGAGGTACAGGCGCAGCCCCGCCATTATCAAGTGGCGCAACAAATCACCCGGCATGGCGAAGACTTTGTGCTGCATATGGGCGCGGAAACCCTCAACTTCACCGCTTTTCCCCAGGGGACGTTGTTGGCGGAAGAGGGAGATACCCGTTACTACGTGCAGCAGGCACGCGAGTATGTCTTGTTTCCCAACCCGAATGTGGCAGCGGGATTGCGTGCCGGCTTGATGCTGGTGGAAGAGAATGAGCAAACCCAGGCGTTGACGTTATAACGACTGACGTGGCGGCGCGATGTATCGCGCTGCTGCGCCGCAATTTATCCTTTCGTTACGCCGACAATACCGTTACACTCCTCCTTAATTCCTGCGTTTTTTGCCTTATTCGTCATACTCTTTTGCAATTCCTCACGCATTTCTTCTCATTCTCTCCATGATCGCCTGATATCTGTCTTTTATGCTTTCAGGGCTTTACTCAGCCTCTGAGTAGTTGACGTTCAGCGTCGTATGCTTGTTTCCGAAGACGCGACACAGGCTGTCGTCATGAAACTGATAAGTAAGGACAATATTATGCGTAAACTGACTTCCCTCTTCCTGGCTACCGCGATGGCTCTCGGTGCTGCCAATATCGTCCATGCTGCGGCAGACAATCTGACGCCACCGCCGGCCGGCAGCGAGAAACCAATGCATAAGCCGCCGATGCGTCATGGTGGTATGGACATGATGTTCAAAGGTCTGAACCTGACCGACGCCCAGAAAAAACAGATGCATGACATCATGCGTGAAAGCCACAAAGACTTTAAACGTCCGTCGCTGGAAGAGCGTCGCGCTAACCACGCGCTGATTGCCTCTGACACCTTCGACCGGGCGAAAGCCGAAGCGCAGGCAGAGAAAATGACGGCCAATGCCAAAGAGCGTGCTGTGGCGATGATGGAAACGCAGAACAAACTCTATAACGTGTTGACGCCGGAGCAGAAAAAGCAGTTCAACGCGAACTTTGAGAAACGTCTGACAGAGAAACGCCCGCACGATGGTAAGATGCCACCACCACCGGCTGAGGGCGAATAATTCGCATAGCCTGACGGTTTGAGACCGCCGACGTTGTCCATCGCATTCGATGCTTTGGGCAGCGTCGGCGGTTTTGCTTTATAGCTCGATCAGCGGGAACTCACCCGATAGCAGAGGGCGGCAGAGGATTTTATAGCCGTCGTGATCAAAGCCATGAGGGATGCGTTGTAGCTGGCGAGCTTCGGCTTCGCTACTCACCGAACCCAGCCAAAACCAGTGATCAATAACGTGGATTTGCGTCATGGCGGTGCCGCGTTCCACCATTCCCACCGCGCCGGACCACGGCCAGCACACCACCCGTAACGCTTCCAGTGCCTGTTGCAAACGTTGTTGATGCGCTTCTGGCGGTTCGTTGCCGCAGCAGGCACCGGCACAGCGTTTAAGCGCGGCACGAAAACAGCCCCGGCCGCTGCGCAGATTCTCCAGCCCCAGCAAACCGTGACACAGGCGTTGTTCATCGGCGATGCTTTTCAGCTTTTCCAGCGCGGCGTGGCGGCTACGAAACAAACCATAAAGGTTTGAGGTGCAGGAGAAATCGAGGTCGCGGGCGTAAACCACTTGCGGCACGGTGTCGTTAAGCTGAATTGAGCAGAGCTGGCGGTTTTTGCGCAGGCGTTTATTGAACAGCGGCTGTTGCGTTTTGATCATCTGTGCTTCCAGCAACTGCGCACCCAGATCGCCAGCCGTGGGGATCCAACTGACACGTCTTGCCTGGCGCAGCATGCTGGCTTCATCTGGCGTGCGGAAATGGGACATCACGCGACTGCGCAGGTTAACACTTTTGCCGATATATAGCGGCAGGTTGTCGCTTTCGCCGTGGAAGACATATACGCCAGGCTGATTGGGTAAGCCGTCCAGCCACTGGCGAAGATGTTCGGGATACTGGTAAATGGCTGCCGCATCAAACTCAAGGCGGTAACTTGTGGCTCGTCTGACCAAGGAGGACTCCGGTTACTGGTTGTCCATCCAGTATATCAGCGAGCCTGTTTTTTCGCCAGCCGCTACAGGCGACGGGTCGCCAGCCAGCAGATCAACGAGCCGAGGGTGATCATTAGCACCCCTTGCCAGAAGGTCAGGGAGGGCGTCAGGCCAAGCCAGAGTGACGCCAGCAGCGCCGACAGCACCGGTGTGAAGTAGGATGCCGTTGCCAGTAATGTCAGATTACCGTGTTGAATACCGTGGTTCCACGCCGAGTAGGCTACCGCAGTGGAGACACCCATAAATAACACCTCCAGCGCCGGGATCAGGCTGAAATGCAGTGAGCTGACCTGTTCGGTGAGGGCGAATTTGAACCACAGCGCCAGCGCGGTGACGACAAAGAACAGATTGACGCCGCTTTTGCCGTTGGCATAACGGCGCGTCACGTTGTTGTATAACCCCCAGGCGAAAGCAGCAATAAACGCCAGACTATACGCCAGCGGATTACTCAGCAGATTATGCCCGAGCTGTGATAATGAACTGCCGCCGCGGCTCTGTAGCACCCAGACAATGCCCGCCAGTGACAACAACAATCCCGGCCATAGCCAGACACGGAAGCGCTGCTGGTTGATCGGAATGGCAAACACGACGGTCAGACAGGGCCACAGGTAGTTGATCATCCCCAGCTCCAGCGACTGGGCACGATCCTGCGCCAGACCAATCGCCAGCGCGAGGCAGATTTCATAGCCGACAAACAGCAGCCCTCCGCCCCACAAATAACGCGTTGGCATCTGGCGGAAATCCGGCAGGCCGCGTGTCAGGCAGAGCAGGATCGCCGTGGTGGTATAAATCAGCGCTGCGCCACCGGTGGCGCCAAAGGCTTCACTGACGCTGCGCATCAGACCAACGGTAGTGCTCCAGAGTAAAATCGCGCTTAAACCGATCAGGGTGGCGCGCGGCAAATGTGCAGGCATATAAAAGTGTTCAGAAAAGGCAAAGAAAGGCGTCTTCCGTCCCTAACTGGAAAACGCCGGATGGGGTTATTTTTTCCAGAAATCGTCGAACACGGTAATCGGTGGGCGACGTTTATGCTCGGTTTTCAGATACCAACCTTCAATGATTTTGGCAGCAGACGCATCAATGGTTTTGCCTTCCAGATAAGCATCAATCAGTTGATAGGTCACGCCGAGAGCCACTTCATCCTGTAATCCTGGACGATTATCTTCAAGGTCAGCCGTCGGATGCTTCAGGTAAAGATGCTCCGGACAGCCCAGCAGTTTCAGCAACTGTTTGCCCTGGCCTTTGTTGAGGCGGAAAATCGGGTTGATGTCAGTGCCGCCATCGCCATATTTGGTGAAGAAACCGGTGACCGCTTCGGCAGCATGGTCAGTACCCACCACCACCCCTTTGGTCATCCCGGCGATGCTGTACTGAGCTTTCATGCGCTCGCGCGCTTTTTCGTTGCCGCGAATATAGTCAGACAGGGTGATGCCTGCGTCCTGTAAGGCGCGCTCACTTGCCAGCACCGCTTCTTTAATGTTGACCACCAGCGACCGATCCGGTTGGATAAACGCCAGCGCATCCTGACAATCCTGCTCATCGGCTTGCACGCCATAAGGCAGACGCACGGCAATGAAGGTGTAGTCGTTATCACCGGTCTCTTCGCGCAGTTCACGAATGGCGGTTTGTGACAGGATGCCGGTCAGTGTGGAATCCTGACCACCGCTGATACCCAGTACCAGGGTCTTAATCCCCGGATTGGTTTTCAGGTAGGACTTCAAAAAATCAACGCTGACGCGAACTTCTTGCTGGGGATCGATGACGGGTTTAACACCAAGGGCTTCAATGATTTCCTGCTGCAGTGACATGAACCTCTCCTCAAGTCAGTTGCCGGACGGCACAATGCGAATCATTTCCTAAAGCTAACGCGGCTGGCCCAAAACAACAAGCCGTATGGCTTGTTGTTCGGGTTATTTGCTGGCAAATCAGGCGCTTTTTGGCTTCTGAGCCAATACCAGGAACATCACAATCGCCAACATAAAACAGCCAAAAATCGTGCCAGTCATACTCAGTAGCGAGGTGCCACCGAGACCAGTGAGCGGTACGCTGATGGCCCCCAGGGTGAACATGGTGACGCCAATCACTGCTGAGGCGCTGCCTGCGCGGTGGCCCTGGCTCTGCATGGCCAGTGATGAGGCGGTGGTGGCGATAACACCGTTGCTGGCGATGGTGAAGAACAGCGCCAGCAGAATCACCGGCAGCGATGCACCGAGGATGCCCGCGAGTAACAGACAGGCGGAGGCGACAAAGGCCAGCAGCAGGCCACCTTTCAGTACCCGGTATTCTCCCCAACGTCGGCACAGGCGGGCGCTGGTCTGAGAAGCAATAATCAGACCGAATCCGTTGGCGGCAAAGCAGAAGCTAAAGGCCTGCGGAGACAAACCGTAGATCTGTTGCAGGACAAACGGTGATGAACCGATGTAAGCGAGCATCCCCGCCATCATAAAACCCTGCGTCAAACAGAAGCCCATAAACGAACGATGGGTAAATACCTCACCCAGCGCGGCCCAGGCGGAGAAAATGGAACCCCGGTTGCGTTTTGCTTCGGGCAAAGTTTCATGCAGTTTCCAGCGCGTCAGCAGGATGAGCAAAATGGCCACCGCTCCCAGCACCATAAAAATGCCACGCCAGTTCAGCACAGTTAGCATAAAACCGCCGAGAACCGGGGCGGCGATCGGGGCCAGACCATTGACCAACATCAACAAGGCAAAAAAGCGCGTCAGTTCATAGCCACTGTACATATCACGCGCGACGGCACGCGACAGCACGGCGCCACCACCCCCCGCCAGGCCTTCAAACAGACGGGCCACCAGCAGCTGATTTATATCTTGCGCCACGGCACAACCGATTGAGGCGACAAACAGCAGCAGCAGTGAGACGCGTAAAGGACGCAGGCGACCAAATTTGTCGCTCAACGGACCGAACAGCAGTTGGCCGGCACCAAGGCCTACCAGTGTCGCGGTGAGGCTTAACTGGGCAGTGGCGGTTTCGGTGTGCAGGTCCTGTGCCAGTTCAGGCAGGGCGGGCAGGTAGAGATCGATACAGAGCGGCCCAAGGGCAGCGAGCAGGCCAAGGGTTATGGCATAAACCAGACGGTTAGAAGGTGCAGGTGTCATTTATCCTCTGTCTTTATTAGGTGTGAAATCAGGTTCTGATAAAGGTGTTGCAGGGTCACCGCTGACGCTTTCTGTGGCGTCAGGCGGCGCAGGGCCGTACCGTCAAACAACACGGCCAGTACTTCGACACAGGCGTCCACCTGTTCGTCGCTCAGTTCAGGATGACTGGCGCGGATCTTGTGACGGGCCTGGCTGAACATGCGGGCATCCGCCGCTTCGAGCATTGCCGCGACGCGTGGATTACGACCGGCTTCGGCGGCGACATCCAGCATCAATAATTCATCTTCCGGGTTCAGACTCTCCCGCCAGGCAAGCGTGGTGGCGATTTGATCGCTGTCGACCCGATCGCGCATTGCGGCAACGCGACCATCGACAATACGTTTCACCATCTCTTCAATGATGGCGTCCTTACTGGGGAAGTACCGGTAGATTTGCCCCACGCTGAGATTGGCGGCGCACGCCAGCCGCGCCATGCTGGCAGCATGGAACCCCTCCCGACGAAAACATTCGCGCGCAGCACGGATGATTTCATCCTGGCGCAGGCGGTGGCGTTCATCTTTATTATTTTCTCGTTGTCTGGTCATAACCGCCCTGAAAATAGTTTTGAGAGTGCTCATTCTCATTTAGCGATTATACGGAGCCTGCCAAAGGAACACAGGCACTTTTACGTAATCCTGACGCTTCGGAACAAACCGAATATGCTGCCATAAAATTGATTAATCTGGATTTCTGTTCCAGGCTTAGCGTTACATGGACACAGTAATGAGGAACAACAAGATGAATAAAGTGCTGGGATGTATCGCTGCTGCGTTAACGCTGGCAGCACTCTCTGGTTGTACGGCTTACGATCGCGCAGAGAGCTTCGTGACCAAACCTGTGGTGAAGGATGTGAAGAAAGGAATGACCCGTGATCAGGTGCGTCAGATTGCCGGGGCACCGTCTACTGAGATCACTATGGTGCATGCGCGCGGCACCTGCCAGACTTATGTGCTGGGTGAGCGCGATGGTAAACTCCAGACTTACTTCGTCAGCTATAACGACACGGGACATGTGATGAACTACGGCTTCCAGAGCTGTAAAGAGTACGATACCGACCCGCAAGCGACGCAGTAAAGGTTGCAGAATAGCAAACGGCCCGTCAGTGACGGGCCGTTTTTGTTTGTGGCTTACAAGCCGTAGGGGCGTGGCACTTCGTTATAGCTGCCGTTGATATCGCGCTGATAGTAATGACCATCCTGCACGTAATAACGCTTGCCGTTGAAGTCGAGCACACGCATACCGGCTACCGGCTCTGACTGCGGTGGCTGCACCACAACGTAGGTATCGCCCTGACGCTGATAGTAGCTGCCATTCAACAGATAGTAGGTCAGGCCGCCAATCAACACCGCTGTCGCGGCATCGGGTAAGAAACGTAATGGACCTGGTCCACCCCAGTGCGGTCCAGGACCTGGGCCGGGTCCCCACGGACCTGGGTGGGCAAGGGCGATGGCTGGTGTTAATAAGGTTAACGCCAGCACGGAGGCGATAACTTTTTTCATCGGTAGTTCTCCTGCTATGACTGGTAGCAGGATTGGCTTTTCACCGGCAAAACACAAGCGGAAAGTGGCTGATTTTTCCACTATTTACCATGCTTAACACTTTCCTGACGGTAGCGCCATGATTGTCAGAGATTGAGGAGAGGAACGCGTAGCGGCGCGATGTATCGCGCGGATTTCGGGTGTGGAACCCCGCACGATACATCGTGCCGCTACGGGATGTGCAGGTAATTAACGATGCGCCAGTTCGGCGTGGTCGTCGCTCTCCAGCACTTTTTTGTCGGTCAGGCCAAGCCAGCGGCTGGTCAGGGAGCCAGCGGTCATTGCGCCATTGACGTTGAGCGCGGTGCGGCCCATATCAATCAACGGTTCGATGGAGATCAACAGCGCGACCAGCGTTACCGGCAGGCCCATCGCGGGCAGCACGATCAAGGCGGCAAAGGTGGCACCGCCGCCCACACCGGCCACACCGGCTGAGCTGAGGGTGACGATCCCTACCAGGGTGGCAATCCACAGCGGGTCAAACGGGTTGATCCCGACAGTCGGCGCAACCATCACCGCCAGCATGGTCGGATACAGACCGGCACAACCATTCTGTCCAATGGTGGCACCAAAGGAGGCAGAGAAGCTGGCGATGGATTCCGGCACACCAAGGCGACGCGTCTGGGTTTCAACGTTCAGCGGGATACTGGCGGCGCTGGAACGGCTGGTAAAAGCAAAGGTAATCACCGGCCACACTTTGCGGAAGAAACGCAGCGGATTGATGCCGTTGAAAGAGAGCAGCAGCGCGTGCACGCCAAACATAATCGCCAGGCCCAGATAAGAGGCCACAACAAAGCCACCGAGCTTAATGATGTCCTGAAGGTTAGAACCCGCGACTACTTTGGTCATCAGGGCCAGCACACCGTAGGGTGTCAGCTTCATGATCAAACGAACCAGTTTCATCACCCAGGATTGCAGGGTGTCGATTGCCACCAGCACACGTTCGCCTTTTGCTTTGTCATCTTTCAGCAACTGCAACGCCGCCACGCCAAGAAACGCGGCGAAAATCACCACGCTGATGATCGAGGTCGGGCTAGCGCCGGTGAGATCGGCAAACGGATTTTTAGGGATAAAGGAGAGCAGCAGTTGTGGCACGGTCAGATCGGCCACTTTTCCGATGTAGTTGCTCTGAATCGCGTTCAGGCGCGCGGTTTCCTGCGCACCTTGCACCAGGCCATCTGCGGTTAAACCAAACAGGCCAGTGACCATCACGCCTACCAGCGCTGAAATCGCCGTAGTAAACAACAACACGCCGATGGTCAGTACGCTGATTTTGCCCAGTGAAGAGGCATTGTGCAGGCGAGCCACCGCGCTGAGGATGGAAGCGAAGACCAGCGGCATCACGATCATCTGCAACAATTGCACGTAACCGTTGCCGACAATGTTGAACCAGCCAATCGAGGCTTTGACCACCGGGCTGTTCTCACCGTAAATGGCTTGCAGCGCCAGACCAAACAATACGCCGAACACCAGGCCAGTTAATACGCGTTTTGACAGGCTCCAGCGCGCGTTGCCAATGCGTGCTAATAACACCAGCAACGCGGCGAACACCACGAGATTAATAATCAGGGGAAAATCCATGCTCTACTCCAGAGATTTGCCGCGCCTCTGCATGTTCAGGCGCGGAATACAGGGTGATTCCTGAAAGGAATCCGCGCATGTTAACAGTTCATAAATGGGCAGGCTTATATCCAAATGGAATTGATTATAACTTTATCCTGATTTTTGTCTGATTAGCGCGCAGTTTGACTGTTTATTAAACGACCTACGCCATTTTGTAAGGTATTGAACAACTGTTCAGGCCAGCCGTTTGCACCAAAAGACGGCAAGCCAGGTGGGAACCACAGCGCGTAGCCGACCAGTGCGAGGCAAAGGGCGCGCTCCAGTTGGTTGCCTTTTTGGCTGTTCAGCAGTGGCAGGCGAAAGCGCCAGCGGCAGGGCCACAGCAGGGGAACGCCAGCGGGTGTCAGCATATCGGCGACAATATGGCTGAGATAGCCCAGGGTCAAGCCCTGCAATACATCCGCAGGGATGGGCCAACTGGCGGGGACATTAATCTGAAACAGCCACAAGCTTACTGCCACCGCCAGCAGGCTGTGGGTAAAACCGCGATGACCAAAGGCGCGAGCGATGGGCTGGGAAAGCCACTTCAGACGTTGTCCCAGCACCGATTTGGGATGATCAATATCCGGCAGCAAACAGGTCAGCAGTGCAGCCGGCACCAGATGCCACCAGTCGGCACTGGCCATTACCGGCGTGAGCTCCGCGCGCTTGGCAAAAATAGCACTGGCAATGGCGAAAATGATGTGGCCTTCGGCCGTCATGATAAAACCTGGCTGCAAACTGTCGATGCATCCAGTATAGGGATTTATCCAGTGAATGAGAATATGTGACGCTGTAACCAGGCGTGAATTTAAGACGATACCCGCGTCAGAATGACGCGGGAAAAGAGCAGCTTAGCGCGCCAGCCAACCGCCATCCACCGCTAGCGTATAGCCGTGAACGTAATCCGATGCACTGGAAGCGAGGAACACCACAGGCCCCATCATGTCGTTCGGTGCGCCCCAACGTCCGGCCGGGATACGGGCGAGGATCTCTTCACTGCGCGACTCATCATCACGGATTTGTTGCGTGTTGTTCGTCGCCATGTAACCGGGGGCAATGGCGTTGACATTGATGCCGTGCTTCGCCCATTCATTGGCCATCAGCCGCGTCAGCCCCATGACGGCGCTTTTCGATGCGGTATAGGAGGGCACGCGAATTCCGCCCTGGAAAGAGAGCATCGAGGCGATGTTGATGATCTTGCCGCCATTCCCCTGAGCGATAAACTGTCGCGCCACCTGTTGAGAGAGGAAAAACAGGCTCTTGGTGTTGATATTCATCACATCGTCCCAGTCTTTTTCGCTAAAGTTCAGCGCATCCTCACGCCGGATAATCCCTGCGTTATTGACCAGAATATCAATGCGTCCCGCCAGTGCGACCGCCTGTTCCACCACCTGTGGCACGATGGAGGGGTGGCTCAGATCGGCCTGAATCGGCCAGAAACGGCGTCCCAGAGCTTCAACTTTGGCGGCGGTATCATCCGGTCCGGCGCGGTTGACACCAATAATATCGCAGCCCGCCTGTGCCAGGCCGATCGCCATCCCCTGACCGAGACCAGTGTTACAACCGGTGACCAGCGCGATTTTTCCTTCAAGATGAAAAGCGTTCAGAATCATTATCTTCTCCTCAGGCACTAGCGCAGAGCGCTGACGCTGACGTGGTCCATGTCATCAAACACCTGATTTTCACCCACCATGCCCCAGATAAAGGTATAGCGTTGGGTGCCAACACCGGCATGGATTGACCAGCTTGGCGAAATCACTGCCTGTTCGTTATGTACCAACAGATGGCGGGTTTCCTGCGGCTGCCCCATCATATGAAACACCGCGCTGTCCTCAGCCATATCAAAATAGAAATAGACCTCCATGCGGCGTTCATGGGTGTGGCACGGCATGGTGTTCCACAAATTGCCGTCGTCAAGACGCGTCAGACCCATGGTCAGCTGGCAGGTTGGCAGTACATCCGGCACGATAAATTTGTTGATGGTGCGGCGATTAGAGGTGGCGGCATCACCGAGGGTGGCTTTCACGGCATCCTCAAGGGTGATTTTTTTGTCCGGATAGTGGGTATGCGCCGGGGCGCTGTTGTAATAAAACTTCGCCGGATGACTGGCTTCGCTGCTGCGAAAAAGCACCTGTTGTGCGCCCTGGCCGACATACAACGCTTCCTGGTGACCAATTTCCCAGGTTTTGCCATCCACTTCAATCAGGCCGGGGCCGCCGATGTTTATCACCCCCAGTTCGCGGCGTTCGAGAAAATAACTCACGCCCAACTGCTTACCCACTTCACTGCCGATGGTCACCGGCCTGGTCACTGGCATCACGCCACCAATGATGATGCGGTCGATATGGCTGTAGGTCAGGGTGTAATCATCCGGGGTGAAAATTTTTTCAATCAAGAACTCGCGGCGCAGGGCGGCGGTATCGAGAGTTTTGGCATGTTCGCTGTGAATGCTTTGACGTATGTCCATCTCAGGCCTCTGGATAAAAGAAGGTATAGGTCCCGATGCGGGTCTGTTGGCATCTTAGGCAGGATGGGATATGAATTCAATAAAAATGAAACGTTGTTTTATTTATTTGTGTTGGCGATCAAATCGACATAAAAAAGCCCGCTGTGAGAGCGGGCTGCTGGGCGCTTAACCGTGTAGATGTTCGGCGGCGAGTTGGGTAAGGTCATCCAGCCTGACATTCGCCAGTGCCCAACGTGCATCATCACGATGTTCTGCCGCAGGCACCACGATGGAGCGCATACGTGCCGCTTTACTGGCGACCATGCCGTTGAACGAATCTTCCAGCGCCACGCAGTTGAGGGGATCAACGCCTAATTGTGTGGCGGCATCCAGATAAACCTGCGGATGCGGTTTGCTGTAGGGAAGATGCTCGGCGGAGGCGAGTTGATCAAAATAATGGCGCAGGTTGAACATCTCCAGAACCCGCTCCAGCATATGCAGTGGGGAGGCGGAGGCGAGGGCAATTTTCAGGCCCTGGTCGCGACATAAACGCAGTGCCTGTTCCACCCCTGGCAGCAGAGGGCGAGTCTCTTCCACCAGTTGAAGAGCGCGTGCGATGATGCGATCCGTCACTTCCTGTTGGTCCGGGCCGTTCCACGGCAGCGTTTCGTACCACATGCGTACGGTTTGATCGATGCGTAATCCCAGGGTATCTGGCAATTCGTGGCGGCGGGTGAGATCTACCCCCAGCGTGGCGAAAATATCGAGTTCGGCGCGATCCCACAGCGGTTCTGAGTCAATCAGCAATCCATCCATATCAAAAATGGCGGCCAGAACAGGGCGACGATAAGACATACAACGGCTCCGTTTGAAATTTGGCCTACCTTAGCATGAATGCCAGGCAACCAGCATGCTGCGCTTTTTTCAGGAAAAAAAGATGCAGTACAGGTAGACTTAGGGCAAATCTTATTCCGTTCAGGGAGACACCATGACTTACCAACAGGCTGGCCGCATCGCCATCCTTAAGCGAGTGGCTGGCTGGGTGATTTTTATTCCGGCGCTGCTTTCCACCATCATCTCCGTATTGGGCTTTATGTTTAAGCACAGCGAAAAGCAACCGGGTATTGACGCGGTGATGCTTGATTTTGTGCATGTGATGATTGATATGGTGAAATTCAACACGCCGTTTCTCAGTTTCTTTTGGCAAAACTCCCCGGTGCCGGAATTCAACGGCGGCACCAATATCGGTTTCTGGATTATCTATTTTTTGATTTTCGTTGGTATCGCGTTGCAGGCTTCAGGCGCACGTATGTGGCGTCAGTCGCGCCATATCAAAGAGGGTATTGAGGACCAGTTAATTCTTGAGCAGGCGAAGGGCAACGAAGGACGCAGCCGGGCGCAGCTTGAGGAGAAAATTAATGTGCCACGTCACACCATTTTATTGCAGGTGTTTCCGTTATATATCCTGCCAATTGTGATCGCGATTGCCGGTTACTTTGTGCTGAAACTGCTCGGACTGCTGTAAGGCGTCAGGCCGGTCTGGCCTGACGTTGTCCCATCACATCTTCATCCAGCAACTGACCGATGGCGAACGTCGCTTCGTCCATCCAATTGCCGCCAAACACATTGGCGCGATTAAGCAGGTAGTAAAGTTGATATACCGGCTGACGTTGCGAGAAGCCTTCAGGCAACGGCCATACGGAATGATATCCTTCGTAAATCTGCCGTGGCAGCTCGGCGTAATAGCTCAACATTGCCAGATCACATTCGCGATCGCCCCAGTAGCAGGCGGGATCAAAAATCCACGGCCCAGCAGGGCTACCGGCGCAATTTGCCGGCCACAAATCGCCATGCAACAACGAAGGCTGTGGATGGTGGTTGGCCAGAACGCGCTGCACACAATCAACAATCAGGTCAGTGTCACCATAATTGATGCCTTTCTCCGCTGCCAGTTGCAACTGCCAGCCAATGCGCTGCTCGGCAAAAAAGACCGACCAGCGTCGCAACCAACTGTTGGGTTGGGGAGTGGTGGTGATGTTGTTGTCGAAATCGAGGCCAAACTGGGGTTGCTCGCTCCATTGATGGAGGTGCGCCAGTTGCTGACCAAGCTGAAACGCGGTGTGCTCATTGAGGGGTTCAGGCGGCAAATATTCCAGCAGGAGGAAGCTGGTGTCACGATCGTTGCCGACACCATAAACCTCTGGGACGCGCACGGTATGCGTACGCGCCAGCAGTGCCAGCTGATCCGCTTCCCAACTGAACAGGGTGAGCATATCGCGCGTGTTGCATTTGACGAAAACGTCGAGTTTGCCGTAACGAATGCGCCAGGCAGGATGGACATCGCCCCCGGGCAGTTCGTGACGTTCGGTGATTTCGGCATCGCCGGCGTATTCGCTTAACAGTCGACTAATGGCTGACCACATGGGGTAATCCTCTTTATTCGCTGCCTGAGTTCAATTGTAACGCTCAAAACATGAACAAAACCAGCACCGGCGCGCGCTTTTCACATCCCGTCAGGGCTGTGCTCTTAAAAACGCTTCCAGTGTGGTGATTTCAACCTCGGGTTTTTCGCCCAGCGCTACCGAAGCCAGTCCGGCGGCCTGTTCAGCCAGCGCCTGCTCCTCCAGCGCGCTGACCACACCGAAACTGTTGGTACCCAGCTCGTGCGGGTGTCCCTCGGTATCTTTTAACGTGGTGTTATAGCCCGCGTTAAGCATTTCGCTGTTGAGGGATTGCAGGTCGCTCAGTCCCTTCTCCTGATAATGAAAGGTCACAATGTAACGCTTTAAGTCGCTCATCTTTCACCTCATTGTTCCGAAACAGATGTCAGCGTAGACCAGTGGACCAGATTGAGCGAATTTGCAGCAATTTGACATTGATGAGCGTCAAAAAACATCGCCAGCGGGTTCAGAAAATTCTTGTAGCAATTCAGCTGCTATTTCGCTAATTGCCCTCTATAATGCGCGCGGGTAATGGGATTAATCCCATTTGGCGCGCGGCTTCAGCGCAAAAACAGGCTTTTCCGGTGACTTCATACTTATTTACAAAACTTACCGTAAATTGCGTTGATCGTCCGGGAAAACTCTTCAGACTCATCACTTTTTAAACCGCCGTACGGATCACATTTAAATGAAAGCCTTTAACAAGCTGTCCGCTGTTCTTTTGCTCTCTGCTGGAGCATTTTGTCACCAGGCATTTGCAGATAACACCGTCTTCACCTCCATGGATGACCCTTCAACGGCGAAAAAACCGTTTGAAGGCAGCGCGTCAGCGGGTTACCTGGCGCAAACGGGTAACACCACCAGTTCCGCGCTCAGTGCTGCAACCTCAATGACATGGTATCGCACCAACACCGCATGGAGTTTGTGGGGCAACGCCGCCAACAACTCATCTAACGATGAACGTTCGTCCGAGACTTACAATATTGGTGGCCGTTCACGTTATAACCTCAACAGCGCCGACTACTTGTTTGGTCAGGCTAGCTGGTTGAGCGATCGCTTCAACGGTTACGATTCACGCGACGTGCTGACTGCCGGTTACGGTCGTCAGTTGTTGAGTGGTCCGGTGCACTCGCTGCGTGCTGAATTTGGTCCGGGTGTGCGTTATGACGATTTCCATGATGGCGGCCACGAAACCAAAGCGCTGGGCTATGGTGCGGTAAGCTATCAGTGGCAACTGACTGATACTACTAAGTTCATCCAGGGTGTTTCTGTGCTGAGCAGCTTCGGTGAAGACACCACGGTGAACTCAGAAACCGGTTTGCAGGTCGCGATTAACGAACACTTCGCGCTGAAGATGGCCTACAACGTTACCTGGAACAACAATCCGCCGGAATCTGCGCCGGATCGTACCGATACCAAAACCACCATCCAGTTGACTTACGCTATGTAAGATCACCTGAGGGTGAACGCCGCTGCCTGGCCTGTGCCGCGCAGCGGTTTTTTTTTAACTGGCGCAGGCTTAGCGCATTTTCTGCGGGTTTTGCTTGCCGCAGAAAGCTGTTATCATTTGCGGCGCTTTATTTCCCTGGCGTCATTCCGACAATGTGGGTCTGACATCACGCCGGGTTACTCTTATTGAACTCAATGTTGCATGTAGGCTTTCGTGTGGCTTACCACTGCAATTAAGGATATGAAATGCCAGTAATTACTCTTCCTGATGGCAGCCAGCGTAGTTTTGACCGTCCGGTCAGCGTGATGGATATCGCGCTGGATATCGGTCCGGGTCTGGCCAAAGCCTGTATTGCCGGTCGCGTGAATGGCGAGTTGGTGGACGCAGTTGATCTGATTCATGACGATGCTCAGGTGGCGATTATCACCGCCAAAGATGAAGCGGGTCTGGAAATTATCCGTCACTCCTGCGCGCACCTGTTGGGTCATGCTATCAAGCAGTTGTGGCCGAACACCAAAATGGCCATCGGGCCGGTGATTGATAACGGCTTCTATTATGATGTCGATCTCGACCACACCCTGACTCAGGAAGATATTGAGCAGCTGGAGAAGCGTATGCACCAGCTGGCAGAGACCAATTACGACGTTATCAAGAAAAAGGTGAGCTGGCAGGAGGCGCGTGACGTCTTTGCCGCGCGTGGTGAAAGCTACAAAACCACCATTCTTGATGAAAACATCAGCCATGATGACCGTCCGGGTCTGTATCATCATGAAGAATACATCGACATGTGCCGTGGTCCGCATGTGCCGAACATGCGTTTTTGCCATCACTTTAAGCTGCAAAAAATCTCCGGCGCTTACTGGCGCGGCGACAGCAACAACAAAATGTTGCAGCGTATTTATGGCACCGCATGGGCCGATAAAAAACAGCTGGCTGCCTATTTGCAGCGTCTGGAAGAGGCAGCGAAACGCGATCACCGTAAAATCGGTAAACAGCTCGACCTGTATCATATGCAGGAAGAAGCGCCGGGTATGGTGTTCTGGCACAACGACGGCTGGACCATCTTCCGCGAGCTGGAAGTGTTCGTGCGTAGCAAGCTGAAAGAGTACCAGTACCAGGAAGTCAAAGGTCCGTTCATGATGGACCGTGTGCTGTGGGAAAAAACCGGTCACTGGGAAAACTATAAAGAAGCGATGTTCACCACCTCTTCGGAGAACCGTGAATACTGCATCAAACCGATGAACTGTCCGGGACACGTCCAGATCTTCAATCAGGGTCTGAAATCCTACCGTGACTTACCGCTGCGTATGGCGGAGTTCGGTAGCTGCCATCGTAATGAGCCGTCAGGTTCCTTACATGGTCTGATGCGTGTGCGTGGCTTCACCCAGGATGATGCTCACATCTTCTGTACCGAAGATCAGGTACGTGATGAGGTGAACAGCTGTATCCGTATGGTGTATGACATGTATAGCACCTTCGGTTTTGAAAAAATTGTGGTAAAACTTTCCACCCGTCCGGAAAAACGTATCGGTACCGATGAAATGTGGGACCGTGCGGAAGTGGATTTGGCGGAAGCACTGAAAGAAAACCAGATTCCGTTTGAGTATCAACCGGGTGAAGGGGCTTTCTACGGTCCGAAAATTGAATTCACCCTGCACGATTGTCTTGATCGTGCCTGGCAGTGTGGCACCGTTCAGCTAGACTTCTCGCTGCCGAAGCGTCTGGACGCCACCTATGTGGGTGAAAACAACGATCGTCAGACACCGGTTATGATTCACCGCGCGATTTTGGGTTCTATGGAACGCTTTATCGGTATTCTGACCGAAGAGTTCGCTGGCTTCTTCCCAAGTTGGCTGGCTCCGGTACAGGCGGTGGTGATGAATATCACCGATAGTCAGGCAGAATATGTCAGCGAATTGACAAAGAAATTGCAGAATGCAGGCATTCGTGTCAAAGCAGACTTGAGAAACGAGAAGATAGGCTTTAAAATCCGCGAGCACACATTACGTCGCGTCCCTTACATGCTGGTTTGCGGTGAGAAAGAGGTGGAAGCCGGCAAAGTTGCCGTGCGCACCCGCCGTGGTAAAGACCTCGGGAGCATGGACGTAGATGTGTTTGTTGAGAAGCTGCAACAAGAGATTCGCAGCCGACATCTTCACCAATTGGAGGAATAAGGTATTAAAGGCGGAAAACGAGTACAACCGACGCGTCCTAATCGTATCAACGGCGAAATTCGCGCTACTGAAGTGCGCCTGACTGGCGTTGATGGCGAGCAACTTGGCATTGTCTCTCTGCGCGAAGCTATCGAGAAAGCAGAAGAAGCTGGCGTAGATTTAGTTGAAATCAGCCCGAACGCCGAACCGCCGGTTTGCCGTATTATGGATTACGGCAAGTTCCTCTATGAAAAGAGCAAATCTTCTAAGGAACAGAAGAAGAAGCAGAAAGTTATCCAGGTTAAGGAAATTAAATTCCGTCCTGGTACCGACGAAGGCGACTATCAGGTAAAACTCCGCAGCCTGATTCGTTTTCTGGAAGAGGGCGATAAAGCCAAAATCACGCTGCGTTTCCGTGGTCGTGAGATGGCGCACCAACAGATCGGTATTGAAGTGCTTAACCGCGTGAAAGACGATCTGAGTGAACTGGCAGTGGTCGAATCCTTCCCATCGAAGATCGAAGGCCGCCAGATGATCATGGTGCTCGCACCTAAGAAGAAACAGTAGGCTTTCAAGTAATAAATGCCGCGCAGCGTTCGCGCTGTGCGGATTTTTATTCGCCTGTCTGGTTCATTTTATTAACAATGCGAAGTGGATATTTGTAAAAATGCCAAAGATTAAAACTGTACGTGGCGCGGCTAAGCGCTTCAAGAAGACCGCTTCTGGCGGCTTCAAGCGTAAGCACGCAAACCTGCGTCATATTCTGACCAAAAAATCAACTAAGCGTAAACGTCACCTGCGTCCGAAAGGCATGGTGTCTAAAGGCGATCTGGGTCTGGTAGTAGCCTGCCTGCCGTACGCTTAAGTTTAATTTTTTTTCACTCGGAATATAGAAACAGGAGAGTCCCATGGCTCGCGTAAAACGTGGTGTAATTGCTCGCGCACGTCACAAGAAAATCTTAAAACAAGCTAAAGGCTACTACGGTGCACGTTCTCGTGTATACCGCGTTGCCTTCCAGGCTGTTATCAAAGCTGGTCAGTATGCTTACCGTGACCGTCGTCAACGTAAGCGTCAGTTCCGTCAGCTGTGGATCGCGCGTATCAACGCTGCGGCACGTCAGAACGGCATCTCTTACAGCCGTTTCATCAATGGCCTGAAAAAAGCGTCCATTGAAATCGACCGTAAGATCCTGGCAGACATCGCTGTATTCGACAAAGTGACCTTCACGGCACTGGTTGAAAAAGCGAAATCAGCTCTGGCGTAAGTCAGGTAAAAAAGGGAGCTTGCTCCCTTTTTTATTATCCGCAAGCCACGCAAAAGATTGACATTTTACTCGCCGCGCTTTTCAATAGTGCCGTTGAAATCATGACAAGGTAACGCAAGCATGAATGCTGCTATTTTCCGTTTCTTTTTTTACTTTAGCGCCTGACATCCGGGGGCTTTTGCGCATAAGAAAAGAAACGAAAAATCGCGCTGAAAGCCTCCCTCGTGGAGGCTTTTTTGTTTCTGGCGACACTACATTGGATCGAAAGATCCCAACGAGAACAGACCAGCCTGACTGGAAGAAGAGGAAATCATGTCCCAACTCGCAGACCTGGTGGCCCGTGCCACGGCCGCCATCGACGAGGCGTCGGATATCGCCGCTCTGGACGCTGTGCGCGTCGAATTCCTGGGGAAAAAAGGCCATCTGACATTACAGATGACCACCCTGCGCGAACTGCCGGCAGAAGAACGTCCGGCGGCCGGTGCGGTTATTAACGACGCCAAGCAGCAGGTACAGGATCGTCTTAACGCGCGTAAAGAGACGCTGGAGAACGCCGTGTTGAATGCGCGTCTGGCGGCAGAAACCATCGACGTTTCACTGCCGGGTCGCCGTACAGAGAACGGTGGTCTGCATCCGGTCACCCGCACCATCGATCGTATCGAAACCTTTTTCGGTGAGTTGGGTTTCGCGGTCGCCACCGGGCCGGAAATTGAAGACGACTACCACAACTTTGACGCGCTGAATATTCCGGGTCATCACCCGGCACGCGCTGACCACGATACCTTCTGGTTCGATGCCACCCGCCTGCTGCGCACACAGACCTCTGGCGTGCAGATCCGTACCATGAAAAACCAGCAGCCGCCGATTCGCATCATCGCGCCGGGCCGTGTGTATCGTAACGATTACGATCAGACTCACACCCCGATGTTCCATCAGATGGAAGGGCTGATTGTGGATAAAGATATCAGCTTCACCAACCTGAAAGGCACGCTGCACGATTTCCTGAATAACTTCTTTGAAGAAAATCTGCAAATCCGCTTCCGTCCGTCGTACTTCCCGTTCACCGAACCGTCCGCTGAAGTGGATGTGATGGGCAAAAACGGCAAATGGCTGGAAGTGCTGGGTTGCGGCATGGTGCATCCGAACGTGTTGCGTAACGTTGGTATCGACCCGGAAATCTACTCCGGCTTCGCCTTCGGTATGGGTATGGAGCGTCTGACCATGCTGCGCTATGGCGTAACCGATTTGCGCGCCTTCTTCGAAAATGATTTACGTTTCCTCAAACAATTTAAATAAGGGCAGGTTATCCAATGAAATTCAGTGAACTCTGGTTACGCGAATGGGTAAATCCAGCCCTGGACAGCGCTGCGCTGTCTGAACAGATCACCATGGCTGGCCTGGAAGTGGACGGCGTTGATGCGGTTGCCGGTGCATTTAACGGCGTTGTAGTGGGAGAAGTGGTGGAGTGCGGCCAGCATCCTAACGCAGACAAACTGCGTGTCACCAAAATCAATGTCGGTGGCGATCGCCTGCTGGATATCGTTTGTGGCGCACCAAACTGCCGTCAGGGCCTGAAAGTTGCGGTAGCAACCGTGGGCGCGGTACTGCCGGGTGATTTTAAGATTAAAGCCGCCAAGCTGCGTGGTGAGCCGTCTGAAGGCATGCTGTGCTCGTTCTCTGAGCTGGGTATTTCCGACGATCACAGCGGCATTATTGAGCTGCCAACCGATGCGCCTATCGGCACCGATATTCGCGAATACCTGAAGCTGGACGATAACACCATCGAAATCAGCGTGACGCCGAACCGTGCCGACTGTCTTGGCATCATCGGTATCGCCCGCGATGTGGCGGTGCTGAATGGTCTGCCGCTGAATGCGCCTGTTATCGAGCCGGTAAAAGCCACCATCAGCGATACCTTCCCGATTCGGGTTGAGGCTACCGCTGCCTGCCCGCGTTACCTTGGCCGCGTGGTAAAAGGTGTGAACGTCAAAGCGGCAACCCCGCTGTGGATGCGTGAAAAACTGCGTCGCTGCGGTATCCGCTCTATCGATCCGGTGGTCGATATCACCAACTATGTGCTGCTGGAGCTGGGTCAGCCGATGCATGCCTTCGACCTTGATCGTATCGATGGCGGCATTGTCGTGCGTATGGCGAAAGAGGGCGAAAGCCTGACGTTGCTGGACGGCAGCGAAGCGAAACTCAGCAGCGACACGCTGGTGATTGCCGATCACCACAAAGCGCTGGCTATGGGTGGCATCTTCGGTGGTGAACATTCTGGTGTTAATGAAGAGACGCAAAACATTCTGTTCGAATGCGCGTACTTCGATCCACTGGCAATTACCGGTCGTGCACGCCGTCAGGGTCTGCATACCGATGCTTCTCACCGTTATGAGCGTGGTGTCGATCCGGCACTGCAATACAAAGCGATTGAGCGTGCAACCCAACTGCTGCTGGAGATCTGTGGTGGCGAAGCCGGTCCGGTTATTGACCAGACTGACGCGGCGACATTACCGCCGCGTGCCACTATCCGTTTACGTCGCGAAAAGCTGGACCGTCTGATCGGTCATGTGATTGCGGATGAGCAGGTCACCGATATCCTGACGCGCCTGGGTTGTGAAGTCACGGTTAGCGCCGGTGAGTGGACCGCCATCGCACCAAGCTGGCGTTTCGATATGGCTATCGAAGAAGACCTGGTTGAAGAAGTCGCGCGTATCTACGGCTACAACAACATCCCTGATGTTCCGGTGAAGGCCAGCCTGGTCATGACCCAGCATCGCGAAGCAGATTTGTCACTGAAACGTGCCAAAACGCTACTGGTGGATAAAGGCTATCAGGAAGCGATCACCTATAGTTTCGTCGATCCGAAGGTCCAGCAACTGCTGCATCCGGGCGAAGAAGCGCTGATTCTGCCCAGCCCGATTTCCAGTGATATGTCGGCGATGCGCCTGTCTTTATGGACCGGTTTACTGGGTGCGGTAGTGTACAACCAGAACCGCCAGCAGAGCCGGGTACGCCTGTTTGAGAGCGGTTTGCGCTTTGTGCCTGATACTCAGGCCGATCTCGGCATCCGTCAGGATCTTATGCTGGCGGGCGTATTAAGCGGTAATCGCAATGAAGAGCATTGGGATCTGGCGCGCCAGGCGGTTGACTTCTATGATTTAAAAGGCGATTTAGAGTCGCTGCTGGATTTAACCGGCAAACTGGATGCGATTTCTTTCCGTGCAGAAGCGAATCCAGCCCTGCATCCGGGACAAAGCGCAGCAATTTATTTAGGCGATGAACGAATCGGATTTATCGGGGTGGTTCATCCGGAGCTGGAACGTAAGCTGGATCTCAACGGTCGCACCTTAGTGTTTGAACTGCTTTGGAATAAGGTCGCAGACCGCGTCCTGCCTGACGCGCGCGAGATTTCACGCTTCCCGGCGAACCGTCGCGATATCGCTGTGGTAGTGGCTGAAAACGTGCCCGCAGCAGATATCATCGCGGAGTGTAAGAAAGTTGGCGTAAATCAGGTAGTTGGCGTAAACTTGTTTGACGTGTACCGTGGTAAGGGCGTAAACGAAGGCGAAAAGAGCCTTGCGATTAGCCTGATTTTGCAGGATACCAGCCGGACACTCGAAGAAGAGGAGATTGCCGCGACCGTTGCCAAATGCGTTGCGGCATTAAAAGAGCGATTCCAGGCAACCTTGAGGGATTGAACCTATGGCGCTTACAAAAGCTGAAATGTCAGAGTACCTGTTTGAAAAGCTCGGGCTGAGCAAACGCGACGCCAAAGAGTTGGTCGAGCTATTTTTTGAAGAGGTTCGCCGCGCGTTGGAAAACGGAGAACAGGTTAAACTGTCCGGATTTGGTAATTTTGATCTGCGTGACAAAAACCAGCGTCCGGGCAGAAACCCAAAAACCGGGGAAGATATTCCGATCACTGCCCGTCGGGTGGTGACTTTCCGTCCCGGTCAGAAGTTGAAAAGCCGCGTTGAGAACGCGACACCCAAGGATGCTGACTAATTTCAGTAAAACAAAAAGGCCGCTTAGCGGCCTTTTTTATTTTGGTGAGAAAATCACCGTTCTCCATGCTTTTTTCATAATGTAAAGAATTCGTAAGTATGCGGAAAATAGCATGAAAATCGGCACTTGCTGATAGTGACCTCTTCAGCGCTTTTGTTATAACAGCGCCAACATAAAACAAGAGGTTAAGCTGATGAAAAAGACAGCACTTTTATTAAGCATCCTGTTAGGCATGCCGCTGCTCGCCAGTGCAAATGTTTCCGTAAACATCAACACGCCGGGCGTATCGATTCATATCGGTGATCAGGACAAACGCGGCTATTTCTGGGATGGTTACGACTGGCGCTCACCGTCATGGTGGAAGCAGCACCATAACCAGCGTGTGGGGATGAAAGGCCCGCACGGTTACTGGAATGGTAATGGCTGGCAGACACAGCATCCGGGTAATAAAGAACCGAAGAAGCGCCCGCCACAGCACGACAACAAGCCGCAGCAGAATCACGACAACCGTGATAACCACAACGGCCAACCCGTTCCTCCGCGTAATTAATGCTTCATCAGCGGCGTCGTTCTGACGCCGCAATTGCCTTTCTTTTTGCTGTAATCTCACTACAATCAAATCTCTGTTTTCTCAGCCAATCTTATTTATGACTCTGCTGGATCAGCTTGCCCATCAGGCCGACCGCCGCAGCCAGCGTTGGCTCATCGCCCTGGGCGCGTTACTCATTATTCTGCTGGTAGTAAGCCTGTGCGCGGGTGACAGCTGGATATCACCGCTGCGCTGGTTCTCAGGCGAGGGGGATCTCTTTGTCTGGCAACTGCGTCTGCCACGTACTCTCGCGGTGCTGTTGGTAGGGGCAGCGTTAGCCGTGTGCGGCGTGGTGATGCAGGCGCTGTTCAATAATCCGCTGGCTGAACCAGGCTTGCTAGGCGTATCAAATGGCGCGGGTATCGGTTTGGTGCTGGGTGTGATGCTCGGTAACGGTTCGTTATGGAGCCTGGCACTGGCGGCGATGGCCGGGGCGCTGTTGATTACCTTAATCCTTCTTCATTTCGCCCATCGTCATTTATCTGTCAGTCGTTTGCTGCTGACGGGCGTCGCGCTGGGGATTATTTGCAGCGCCATCATGACGTGGGCGGTGTACTTCAGCACCAGTCTCGACCTGCGCCAGTTAATGTACTGGATGATGGGGGGCTTTAGCGGTATCGACTGGCGTTATGGCTGGATGATGCTGGCGCTGATCCCGGCCATCATCGCGTTGATTGCAACGTCACGCGTTCTCAACCTGCTGGCGTTGGGAGAGACGTCAGCACGCCAGTTGGGCCTGCCGATGTTGCTGTGGCGTAACCTGCTGGTGCTGACGATGGGTTGGCTGGTGGGCGTCAGCGTGGCGCTGGCCGGTGCTATCGGTTTTGTCGGGCTGGTGATACCGCATTTGTTGCGTCTGTGTGGTTTCAGCGATCATCGTTATCTGCTCCCCGCCTCAGCGCTGGCCGGTGCCGTGGTATTGTTGGCGGCGGATATTATCGCCCGCCTGGTCCTGACCTCGGCTGAATTACCCATCGGCGTGGTGACCGCCACACTCGGTGCACCACTGTTTATCGTGTTATTAGTGAAATCCTCGCGCTAGCTGCGGCTGGCACTCTTGGCATCAACAACAGGAATCGACAATGAGCATTTATCAAACAGAACTGGTTACGCTTGACGGTGAAAAAACCACCCTGGAACAGTGGCAGGGTAAGGTGCTGCTGGTGGTGAATGTGGCCTCGAAATGTGGCCTGACGCCGCAGTACGAGCAACTGGAAGCGCTGCAAAAAGAGTGGCAGGCGCAAGGTTTTAGCGTACTCGGTTTTCCCTGCAATCAGTTTCTGGAGCAGGAGCCAGGCAGCAGCGAAGAAATTAAAACCTTTTGCAGCACGACCTACGGTGTCACTTTCCCGATGTTTGAGAAAACCGATGTCAATGGCCCGGCGCGCCACGCATTGTACAGCGTGCTGGTGGCAGCGCAGCCAGAAGCGCTGCGCCCGGAAGGCAGTGGCTTCTATGAGCGTATGGTGAGCAAAGGCCGTGCGCCGAAAGCACCGGGTGATATCCTGTGGAATTTCGAAAAATTCCTGATCAATAAGCAAGGTGAAGTGGTTGCGCGGTTTGCGCCAGACATGACACCGGATGACGCCACCATTATTGCCAGCATCAAACAGGCGTTGGCATAAGCCATGCTGATGCAGTGCCAGGGAGCCAGCGTCAAAGGGCGGTTGGCTCCCGTCGACCTTGAGCTGCATGCCGGAGAGTTGGTCCATCTGGTGGGGCCGAATGGTGCCGGTAAAAGCACGTTACTGAACGTGCTGGCGGGTTTACTCCCCGCCATCGGCGATATCCGTTTTTCCGGCCAGCCATTGGCGCAAATGAACGGTGCCGCGCTGGCCCGGATGCGCGCCTGGTTGCCACAGCAACAGCCAGCACCAGGACAGATGCCTGTCTGGCACTATCTGCGCATGCATCTGCTGCACGTCAACGCTGAAGCCGACAGGCTGTTAATCCAGGTGCTGGAGATGCTGGGGCTGAAGGATAAGTTGATGCGCAACGTGCTGCAACTTTCCGGTGGTGAATGGCAGCGGGTACGCCTCGCGGCTGTTGCACTGCAAATTCATCCGGCAATTAATGCGCAGGGCAAATTGCTGATCCTCGATGAGCCGATGAGCGCGCTGGACGTTGCGCAGCAAAAGGCGGTAGACACATTACTGGCACAGTTATGTGCAGCTGGTATCGCCATTGTTGCCAGCGGTCATGATCTGAACCACAGTCTGCGCCATGCTGATCGGGTTTGGCTGATGCATCAGTCGAGGTTGGTGGCACAGGGGACGGCCGCCAGCGTGCTCACCGTCGGGCAATTGGCTCCGTTATACAACATTCAGTTTCAACGTATCGAAACCCCCCAGGGCGCATTATTACTGGTGCCCTGACGGTGCGCGCCTTGCACCGAATCAGGTTTTGCCGCTAAAGTGTTGCTCGGGCAACGGATTTAAGGATTTTTCTGATGCGGCTGATAATGTTGATTCTGGTGCTGTTGTTGGCAGGATGTAGCCACCATGCGCCTCCGCCCAATGGCCGCTTGTCCGATTCCATCACCGTGATTGCGCAACTTAATGAGCAGCTCAACAACTGGCACGGTACACCTTATCGCTATGGTGGTTTGAGCCGAGGCGGTGTTGATTGCTCCGGTTTTGTCTATCTCACCTTCCGCGATCGGTTCGATCTCCAATTGCCACGCTCAACCGACGCCCAAAGCGATATCGGTACGCGTATTGATAAAGATGATTTATTGCCCGGCGATTTGGTGTTTTTTAAAACGGGCAGTGGTGAAAATGGCCTGCATGTTGGCATTTATGATACCGATAACACCTTTATTCATGCCTCTACCAGCCAGGGTGTGATTCGCTCATCACTGGATAACGTTTACTGGCGAAAAGTATTTTGGCAGGCACGGCGTATTTAGTACGTATTTGTCTGAGAACACTTTTGGCTAAAAGTGTGTCGCCAAAATCTGTACTTAAATTAAATCCTGCCCCTAAAGTGCTCTGCTTTAAAATGGCACTTTACCTGAAGGGGATTTAATACTATCTATGATGCCTGAATGTAATTAACGGTATGGATAATATTCGATGGTTATTTGGCTTAAGGATTAATTCAGCGTAAAAATGACACCATCAGGCAAAAAAGCACCTCTCTTCTAACGTTTGGTCCTATTGCCTGAGCGTTTTCATTGATATACGATGCGCCAATCGCCACTGCTTCTGGCTGTTAAAATGAAAGTTCATTTATCTGCCGACTATCAGTCGGAAACCTGGTTTTATCCAGCCTATTCTTTAGCGGGCCAGCTAACTACGGTTGAACTGGTTACGCAATTTGTCCACGACAGTGCTCCTATCACGCTGCCGCAGGATTTGCTATTGCCTCAATTAGATGATGCACAACAACTGCGCCTGTTGCAGAGCCAGCTGGCACTGATGGAAAAGTACCGCGACTTTTTTGAGTTAAATCAAATTACCGCCCTGGTACGTATTGATGATTCGATGGCAGTGACGCTGCTGGAGAGTGACTTTCTGTTAAGGAAATTTAAGCAACTGCCATTTATTGCGTTGGATATCAGCGAAAGCTTTCCTCAATTATGGCAGGGTAAATCACATCCACTATTGAGTACCTTGAAAAGTGAATTTCGTTTATCGCTTTCGCAATTTGGTGCAGGAAAAGCACCGGCAACGGCGGTTTACGATAATCTTTTTAGCGTTCTGAAAATGGATAAGAACTTTATTCAGGCGCTGGCAAAACGTGCATCTTTTATACCTTTTATTCAGGCGCTTATCGACAATTTTACCGGCGATGACACGCAGATTATTATTTGTGGTATTGATGATTCAGCAATGCTGGAGAAAGTGACGGCACTCAGCGGCGCACATTTGCAGGGCAGTCTGTTTCCGGTGGTCAAAGCTGAACGGCTGAATGATTTGATTTATCCCGATGTGACTCTTAATTCTCCGTTGCAGCAGTAATCCTTTCATCTGTTTTCTCCGCAGTGTCGGCGTTACACTATCCGTTGATTTTCAACCCAATCGCGGTGCCTGAAAACGATGCACCTCGCGGAGTGACTATGCAGTTTACCAACAGCTGGCAGCAGGAGTTGCCGGGATTCTATACCGCGCTGGACCCAACCCCTTTGCAGGGTGGCCGTTTGCTTTACCATAACGCGCCGCTGGCAACAGAAATGGCGCTGGATCCCGCGTTATTCAACGGAGCTGGACATGGCGTCTGGTGTGGGCAAGCGCTGTTACCGGGTATGGCACCGCTGGCACAGGTCTACAGTGGCCATCAATTCGGTGTCTGGGCCGGTCAGTTGGGTGATGGGCGTGGCATCCTGCTGGGTGAACAGCAACTGACGGATGGCCGTAAGCTGGACTGGCATCTGAAAGGCGCGGGGCTGACGCCCTATTCACGAATGGGTGATGGGCGTGCGGTGATCCGTTCCACCGTGCGTGAATTTCTTGCCTCGGAAGCCTTATATCATCTGGGGATCCCGACCACTCGCGCACTGACTCTGGCGATCGGTGATGAACCTGTGTTACGTGAAACCCCGGAACGTGGCGCGATGCTGATGCGTATCGCTGAAAGTCATCTGCGCTTCGGCCATTTCGAGCATTTCTATTATGGTGGCGAGCAGGACAAGGTTCGTCAGCTGGCGGATTATGCCATTCGTCATCACTGGCCAATGTTACAGGATGAGGCAGATCGCTATATGTTGTGGTTCACGGATATTGTGAAGCGCACCGCCAGTCTGATCGCCCAATGGCAGAGCGTCGGCTTTGCCCACGGTGTGATGAATACCGATAATATGTCGATACTCGGGCTGACCCTCGATTATGGCCCCTACGGTTTTCTTGACGATTATCAGCCTGACTTCATCTGCAATCACAGTGATTATCAGGGGCGCTACGCTTTCGATAATCAACCTGCGGTCGGTTTATGGAATCTCAACCGTCTGGCACATGCCCTGTCCGGATTGATGACCACCGATCAACTGAAGCAGGCACTGAGTCAATATGAACCAGAATTGATGCGCGTCTGGGGTGAGAAAATGCGCGCCAAACTCGGACTACTGACTCCGGATGCCAATGACAACGCGATTCTGACCGGATTGCTGGCACTGATGACGCATGAACACAGCGACTATACCCTGACGTTCCGTCTGCTGAGTGAGACACAACAGCAGCAAACGCGTTCGCCATTGCGCGATGAATTTATCGACCGTGATGCGTTTGACCGTTGGTACGAGGACTATCGTCAGCGTCTGTTGCGCGATGAAGCCAGCGACGAAACGCGGCAACAAGTGATGAAAGCTGCAAACCCGGCATTGGTGTTGCGCAACTATCTGGCCCAGCAGGTGATTGAAGAGGTTGAGCGTGGCGAAACTGGCGCGCTGTCTCGCTTGCATCTGGCTTTACAGCAGCCATTTAATGATGAGGCCGTCAGCGCGGAATTGCGCCAACGGCCCCCTGAGTGGGGTAAAACGCTGGAGGTGAGCTGCTCCAGCTAACGCCGTGAATCAGAAACGGCTGTCGACGGCGGCAGCCAGGCGAGCCAGCACTTCGGCGCTGTCGTCCCAACCGAGGCAAGGATCGGTAATCGATTGACCGTACACCAATGGTTGGCCGCCGACCACTTTCTGATTACCTTCCTCGAGGAAGCTCTCAATCATCACCCCGGCAACGGCACGGGAACCCGCGCGGATCTGTGTCGCCACATCCTCGGCTACATCACGCTGACGCCGGTGTTGTTTCTGACAGTTGGCATGGCTGAAATCAATCACCAGTTGTTCCGGCAGATTAAAATCACGCAGGTTAGCTGCCGCGGCCGCCACATCATCTGCATGATAGTTGGGCTGACGACCACCACGCAGGATCACATGGCCATGTGGATTGCCGCTGGTCTGATAGATGGTCATCTGACCATTTTTGTCAGGGGACAGAAACATATGGCTGGCACGCGAGGCACGAATCGCATCAACGGCGATCTGCACGTTGCCGTCAGTGCCATTTTTAAAACCTACCGGGCAGGAGAGCGCAGAGGCCATTTCGCGATGGATCTGGCTTTCGGTGGTCCGCGCGCCGATGGCTCCCCAACTGATCAGGTCGGCAATAAACTGACCGATCACCATATCGAGGAATTCGGTTGCTGTTGGCATGCCGGTCGCGTTGATATCAAGCAGTAACTGGCGGGCAATAGCAATGCCGCGATTCACATCAAAGCTGCCGTCCAGGTCTGGATCGGAGATCAAGCCTTTCCAGCCAACCACGGTGCGTGGCTTTTCAAAATAGGCACGCATCACAATTTCCAGCCGGTCCTGGTACTGTTCGCGCAATACGTTCAGGCGCTGAGCATATTCCAGCGCAGCTTTCGGATCGTGGAGCGAGCAGGGGCCAATAATCACCAGCAGGCGACGGTCTTCTCCGGTGAGAATACGGGCAATGCGCTGACGCGCCGCCGTCACAGTTGCGGCAATTTCTGCCGAAATAGGGTGTTGTTGCGCTAACGCGGCGGGCATTATCAGGCTGCCGATGCGCGCGGTACGCAGTTCATCAGTTTTGTTCATCAGGGTTCTCGAAAATCTGTTCTTCGCAACGGTGAAATACCGGGAAGTGATGAGGGTCACAATAAACCATTAGCCTGCGAATTCAACCTGCTAAAGCGAAAGGGATTTCAATAGTTCGGCAGCCCCGCTTTACAAACACGTATTGGTCACCTTCCTGCGCGGCGCGATGGGCAAAAAATCGCGCCGCGGCAGGTCAATACATCCGGCGTGTCAGGCCCATGATGTCGAGAATTTTGGTGGCGATCTCTTCCACCGAGTAGTTGGTACTGTTGAGATAGCGAATCTGATGGGTGCGGAACAGGGCTTCAACTTCACCCACTTCCAGTCGGCACTGGCGCAGCGAGGCATACCGCGTGTTCTCTGCGCGTTCCTGGCGAATGGCGGCCAGTCGCTCGGGGTCGATAGTCAAACCAAACAGTTTATGTTGATGGGCACGCAGGGCGGGCGGCAGTTTCAGGTTATCCATATCGTCAGCAATAAACGGATAGTTGGCGGCGCGGACGCCAAACTGCATCGCCAGATACAGGCTGGTAGGGGTTTTACCACAGCGCGATACACCCAGCAGGATCACCTGCGCATCCTCAAGACCGCGCAGCGAGATGCCATCATCATGGGCCAGGGTGTAATCAATCGCGGCGATACGCGCATCGTATTTGCCCAGATTGCTGGCGGTCAGCCCGTGAGTACGGTGGGCAACGGGCATGGAGGGCACACCTAACTCGCTTTGCAAAGGGCCGACCAACGCCTGGACAATATCCTGACAGAACCCTTCGCTCTCAAGGATAATTTCCCGCACATCAGGCGTGACGATTGAAAAAAATACCAGCGGGCGGATACCGCTTTGCTGATAAAGTGCGTTGATCTGGGCTTTAACTGCCTGAGCACGTTGCACATTTTCGACAAATGGCAGGGTTACGCTATTGGTGTTCACCGGGAATTGCGATAACACCGCGTGGCCCAACACTTCAGCGGTAATGGCGGTGCCATCGGAGATATAAAACACGCTACGTTCTGTGCTCATAATGAAAGCCTTCCTCCTGATAACCTTTATGCAACATTATCATTGCCAATATTTCATTTTTTATAATAATAAAATGAAATCTCCATATAGCAAAGAACCCTGGCCTCGCGATATTAATCTAACCTTCAATATAGATGAAATAGCGTTTCGGAAATCGTCATTTTTTTCGGTTATTTTGCTTCGCGCACAAAATAAAGTCTGATTTTGTTGCGCAACAAAATGCAAGCGCTAACCCTCTGAAATTGAGAAATTTAATGATACAGCAATCTGTTAGCGTTAATTGCTGATGTTGCGCAAGCTGGATAATTGCGGGTACTAATCCGATTTTTCAATTCTTTCGCTGCTTTAACGATTCAACACTTAGTCTTTATATTCTGCTTGTGCCAGGCTGTATTTGCGAATAGCAAAATGTTCCATGTGCCCCCAATCATTTAAAAGGATAATCTCGATGTCCAATAAAGGCGAACAGCCGCTAGTGCTCTGGTACAACCAGCTTGGCATGCATGATGTTGATCGGGTGGGAGGTAAAAATGCCTCTCTGGGTGAAATGATTACCAATTTGTCGTCGCTGGGCGTGGCTGTACCCAATGGTTATGCGACTACATCTTATGCTTTTAATCAGTTTCTCGATCAAAGCGGGCTGAACCAGCGTATCTATGATCTGCTGGACAAGACTAATATTGATGACGTTGATGAGTTGGCGAAAGCGGGCAAGCAAATCCGCCAATGGGTGGTTGATACGCCGTTCCAGCCTGAACTGGAAACAGCCATTCATGATGCCTACCAACAATTATCTGCCGATGATGCCGAAGCCTCGTTTGCCGTGCGTTCTTCGGCGACCGCTGAGGACATGCCCGATGCCTCCTTTGCCGGACAACAGGAAACGTTCCTGAATGTGCAGGGCATTGATGCGGTAATGGTGGCGGTCAAGCACGTTTATGCGTCGTTATTTAACGATCGCGCCATCTCTTATCGTGTGCATCAGGGCTATGACCATCGCGGCGTCGCGCTGTCGGCAGGGATCCAGCGGATGGTGCGTTCCGATCTCGCCTCGTCTGGCGTGATGTTTACCATTGATACCGAATCCGGCTTTGATCAGGTGGTGTTTATCACCGCCGCCTTTGGCTTAGGTGAAATGGTGGTACAAGGGGCGGTGAACCCGGATGAATTCTACGTGCACAAACCGACGCTGGCGGCGAATCGTCCGGCTATCGTCCGTCGCAACATGGGTTCTAAAAAGGTGCGGATGGTGTACGCCGACTCCCATGAACACGGCAAGCAGGTTCGCATTGAAGATGTGGCTGAAGACGAACGTGATCGCTTCTGTCTGAGCGATGATGAAGTGCAGGCGCTGGCGCGCCAGGCAGTACTCATCGAGCAGCACTACAAACGCCCAATGGATATCGAGTGGGCGAAAGATGGTCACACCGGCAAACTGTTTATTGTCCAGGCGCGCCCGGAAACAGTACGTTCCAGTGGTCAGGTGATGGAACGTTACAATCTGCATGGTAAAGGCAACATTGTCGTGGAAGGCCGTGCGATTGGTCACCGTATTGGTGCCGGTGAAGTGAAGGTGATTCAGGATATCAGCCAGATGAATCGGATCGAAAAGGGGGACGTGTTGGTTACCGACATGACCGACCCTGACTGGGAACCGATCATGAAAAAAGCGTCAGCGATTGTCACTAACCGCGGTGGACGTACCTGCCATGCGGCGATTATTGCCCGTGAATTGGGTATTCCGGCGGTAGTGGGATGCGGCGATGCGACTGAACGTCTGAAAGATGGTCGCAAGGTCACGGTGTCCTGCGCAGAGGGTGACACCGGCTATGTTTATGACGACCTGCTGGATTTTGAAGTCACCAGTTCTCAGGTGGACAGCTTGCCGGACCTGCCGCTGAAAATCATGATGAACGTCGGTAACCCGGATCGTGCTTTCGATTTTGCCTGCCTGCCGAATGAGGGCGTGGGCCTGGCGCGTCTGGAATTCATCATTAACCGTATGATCGGCGTGCACCCGAAAGCGTTGCTGGAATTTGACCAGCAGACGCCAGAGCTGCAACAGGAAATTCGTCAGATGATGAAAGGGTTTGACGATCCGGTTGAGTTCTATATTGCTCGACTCACCGAAGGGATCGCTACCCTGGGTGCCGCGTTTGCTCCGAAACGTGTGATCGTACGTCTGTCGGATTTCAAATCGAATGAGTATGCCAACCTTGTTGGTGGTGAACGTTACGAACCGGAAGAAGAGAACCCGATGCTGGGCTTCCGCGGTGCTGGCCGCTATGTGGCTGACAGTTTCCGCGACTGCTTCGCGCTGGAGTGTGCGGCGGTGAAACGTGTGCGCAATGAAATGGGGCTGACTAACGTGGAAATCATGATCCCGTTTGTTCGGACCGTGGCGCAGGCGGAAGCGGTGATTGAGGAACTGGCGAAACAGGGACTCAAACGCGGTGAGAATGGCCTGAAGGTCATCATGATGTGTGAGATCCCGTCGAATGCATTGCTGGCGGAACAGTTCCTGCAACATTTCGATGGATTCTCTATCGGTTCCAATGACATGACGCAACTGGCGCTGGGTCTGGATCGCGATTCCGGCGTGGTTTCCGCGCTGTTTGACGAGCGTAATGATGCGGTGAAAGCGTTGCTGTCGATGGCGATTCAGGCTGCGAAGAAACAGGGCAAGTATGTTGGGATTTGTGGTCAGGGCCCGTCTGATCATCAGGATTTCGCTGCCTGGCTGATGGAAGAGGGAATTGACAGCTTGTCGCTGAACCCGGATACCGTAGTGGAAACCTGGCTGAGTCTGGCAGAGCTGAACAAGGCTAAATAACTGTGTAAACCAGAGTCCCGGAAAGTTTCCGGGACTTATCTCTCCCACATCCATCTTCCCGGATATGTATTTTTCCCATCGTTGTTGAGATAACACTCCTTATCACCTCCCTGATTACCGTATTAACAACGCGCCAGTCAGAAGGTCGAAGTCACCTTCGGCAGGTAAGGTGTAAGAGGCGACAGGGGGCTCATCGGACATTTAACCTGTGAATGCGCTGCTCTGAGGCAAAAAATCCCCAAAAAAAAGCCCATCACAGGGGATGGGCAAAGACTACACACAGCAATTCTTCACTTTACTCAGGGGAAAAAGGTTGTTTAAAAATCAGTGGTTTGATCTCAAACATAGGAAACATGTTATTCACAGCCGCTTCTGCCGTCTTTAAGAATCCTCTTATTAGTTTAAAGCTGATAATCTTTTAAACGTGTTTTTAGTGGATTTTGGCCGTCAATCAGTACAGAAAATAATCTTTCCGTTATCAAAACTGACGGAAATGGCGTGAAAATGCGGTTTTTCTTAAAAATCGCTTATGGAAAATTTCGTTAACAAAAGGAAATTGTGTGACGGTGGTTAACTGGCGTTAACCACCGTAAGGCAGGGTCAGGCAGTATGGTCGTCGTGCTCGGTGAGTTCTTCTACCACGGTTTCAGGATCGTCATCCGGTGCCGGAGCCTCATGCATCCATACTGATACCAGGCGATAGGATACCGCTAACACCACCGGTCCGATAAACAGGCCAATCATGCCAAAAGCCACCAGACCGCCGATCACGCCGGAGAGAATCAAAATCATCGGCAAATCGGCACCCATGCGGATCAGCATCGGACGCAGTACGTTGTCGAGTGTCCCGACCACGCAACTCCACACCAGCAACACGGTGCCCCAGGTGGTATCTCCACTCCAGTAGAGCCAGATAATCGCCGGGACCAACACAATCAATGGGCCGAGCTGCACCAGGCAGGAAAGAATCATTACCACGGTAAGCAGGGTGGCATACGGGATACCCGAGATGGCTAAACCGATACCGCCCAATACGCCCTGCACCAGCGCTGTCACCACTACCCCCAGCGCGACGGCGCGGATGGCCTGACCGGCCAGTAACACCGCGGCATCGCCACGGCGTCCACCCATACGGTAAGCAAAATGCCGAATACCCAGCCCGACCTGCTCACCACGCCAGTACAGCAGCACGCTGAACAGCAGCATCAATCCCAGATGCAGCATAAAGCGGCCAAAATGACCCGCCTGGGCGACAAAGAAGCCGGTGGTGCGACCAATATAGGGCTGCAACTTGCTCATAATTGCTGAGCCACCGCCATCAACCAACTTGTGGTAGCTGACAAACAGTTTGTCACCGACCATCGGCACTTCTTTCAGCCAGTCAAGCTGTGGCACCGTCATATGGCCCTGTGTGGCCCAGGCAATAACCGGCGCGCTATTGTCGATCAGGCTATTTACCAGCACGGCGATGGGGATGATAAACAGCAGCAGCAACAGGATGGTCATGGCGATTACCGCCAGCGAGCGGCGTCCCCATAACAGATGCTGCAACTTAATCATCAGCGGCCAGGTGGCGATTACCACCATACTGGCCCAGGCGAAACCCAGAATAAAAGGTTGAACTACCCAGAGGCAGGCGATGATCATCAGCAGGATGAACATCAGTGAGAACAGCATTTGCGGTAAGTCCAAACCGCCTTGCAGGTTTTTCATAACAGCCTTTTGACCTCAATTGAATCCTTCACAGTGGGGTTTACTGTCCCCAATCAATGATTACCTATTTCAGAAGGATTAAACAGAGAAATGCAGGCCGCTTTTTACGTTTCCTGAAAAAACAGCGAGCGACTGAAAAATGTGATAAAACGAATAATTCATAAGAATCGACTACGCAAACGTTTACAACATCTCGGTCACTCAATAATGATCCCACAGATTTCCCAGGCACCGGGCCTCGTTCAACTGGTGCTGACATTCCTGGCGTCCTTAAAAGAGCAAGGATTTACTGGCGATACCGCCACCAGTTACGCTGATCGTCTCTCACTTTCAACCGATAACAGCATTTATCAATTGCTGCCGGATGCGGCGCTCTTTCCCCGTTCCACCGCGGATGTCGCGCTGATTGCGCGTCTGGCAGGGGAAGAACGTTTTGCCAGCCTGGTGTTTACCCCACGCGGCGGCGGCACGGGCACCAACGGGCAGTCCCTGAATCAGGGGATTGTGGTTGATATGTCGCGCTACATGAACCGCATCCTCGAAATCAACACCGAACAACGTTGGGTTCGCGTCGAAGCCGGGGTAGTGAAAGATCAGTTAAACGCCTGGCTGAAACCCTACGGTTTCTTTTTCTCCCCTGAGTTATCGACCAGTAACCGCGCCACCCTGGGCGGGATGATCAACACCGATGCTTCCGGGCAAGGGTCGCTGGTGTATGGCAAAACCTCCGACCATGTTCTGGGTCTGCGCGCGGTGCTGCTGGGCGGCGATATTCTTGATACCCGCGCGATGCCGACCGATTTAGCGGAGAAACTGGCGCAAACGCCAACCAAAGAAGGGCGTATTTATCAGCAGGTGATGACGCGTTGTCGTGAACAACGTACGTTGATTCTGGAAAAATTCCCGAAACTGAACCGTTTTCTCACCGGTTATGATTTACGCCATGTGTTCAGTGACGATCTGCACACCTTTGATCTGACGCGCCTGCTGTGCGGTGCCGAGGGCACTCTGGCGTTTATCAGCGAAGCGCGACTCGATATCACGCCGATCCCGAAAGTGCGCCGGCTGGTAAATATCAAATATGACTCCTTCGACTCTGCACTGCGCAACGCCCCCTTTATGGTCGAAGCAAAAGCGTTATCGGTGGAAACCGTCGACTCAAAAGTATTGAATCTGGCGCGTGAAGATATCGTCTGGCATTCGGTTAAAGAGTTGATTACCGATGTGCCGGATAAAGAGATGCTGGGACTGAACATCGTCGAGTTCGCCGGAGATGACGGTGAACTGATTGAGCAGCAGGTATCGACCTTGTGCGCGCGTCTGGATGAACTGATGACGCAGCAGCAGGGTGGAGTGATCGGTTATCAGCTGTGTAACGACTTAGGCGGCATTGAGCGCATCTATAATATGCGCAAAAAAGCGGTGGGTCTGCTCGGGAACGCTAAAGGGCGCGCCAAGCCAATTCCGTTTGTTGAGGATACCGCTGTGCCGCCGGAGCATCTGGCGGATTATATCGTCGATTTCCGCGCTCTGCTTGATAGCCACGGCCTGAGCTATGGCATGTTTGGTCATGTCGACGCCGGTGTGCTGCACGTCCGTCCGGCGCTGGATATGTGCGATCCGCAGCAAGAGATGCTGATGAAACAGATCTCCGATGAAGTGGTGGCCTTGACCGCACGTTATGGCGGCCTGCTGTGGGGCGAACATGGTAAAGGTTTCCGCGCGCAATACAGTCCGGCGTTTTTCGGTGAAACCCTGTTTAACGAATTGCGTCGCATCAAAGCGGCGTTTGACCCCGATAACCGCATGAACCCCGGCAAAATCTGTACACCGCTGGGTAGTAACGAACCGATGATGCAGGTCGATGCGGTGAAACGCGGCACATATGATCGCCAGATCCCGCTCACAGTGCGCAATGACTGGCGCGGTGCGATGGAGTGCAATGGTAACGGTCTGTGCTTCAACTTTGATACGCGCAGCCCGATGTGCCCGTCGATGAAAATCACCCGTAACCGCATCCACTCCCCCAAAGGCCGTGCCACGCTGACGCGTGAATGGTTGCGCCTGCTGTCCGAGCAGGGGGTGGATCCGGTGCTGCTGGAGAAATCCCTGCCAGAGCAACGCGCCAGCCTGCGTACCTTGATTCAGCGTACCCGTAACTCATGGCATGCGAAGCAAGGCGAGTATGATTTCTCTCATGAAGTAAAAGAAGCGATGGCGGGCTGCCTCGCCTGTAAAGCCTGTTCGACCCAGTGCCCGATTAAAATTGACGTACCGAACTTTCGCTCTCGCTTCCTGCAACTGTATCACACGCGTTATCTGCGCCCGATGAGCGATCATCTGGTTGCCACGGTAGAAAGCTACGCGCCGCTGATGGCGAAAGCGCCAAAGGTGTTTAACTTCTTCCTGAAACAGCCGTGGATGCGCGAGCTCAGCAAAAGCCATATCGGCATGGTCGATTTGCCGTTGCTCTCCTCACCGAGTCTGAAGCAGCAGCTGAGTGGCCATCCGGCGATGAACCTGACGCTGGAGCAACTGGAAGCGCTCGACAGCAACGCGCGCAAGGATTGTGTGCTGGTGGTACAGGATCCGTTTACCAGCTATTACGAAGCCCAACTGGTGACTGACTTTGTCAAACTGATTGAGAAACTCGGTTACCGCCCGGTGCTGCTGCCATTTTCACCGAACGGCAAGGCGCAACATGTCAAAGGCTTCCTGCAACGTTTTGCCCGCACGGCGGAAAAAACCGCGGACTTCCTCAATCGTGTGGCGCAGTTAGGCATGCCGATGGTCGGTGTCGATCCGGCTACCGTGTTGTGCTACCGGGATGAGTACAACCAGGTACTGGGCGAGAAGCGCGGTGATTTTAATGTGTTGTTGGTCCATGAATGGTTGCAAACTGCGGTGGCGGAGCGTGCCGTGCAGAGCACCGGGGGTGAGGCCTGGTATCTGTTTGCCCATTGCACTGAAGTGACCGCGCTACCCTCAACCCCCAACCAATGGCAGGACATTTTTGCCCGTTTCGGAGCGAAGCTGGAAAACATTAATGTCGGCTGCTGCGGTATGGCGGGCACCTATGGACACGAAAGCAAAAATCTGGAGAACTCGCTGGGGATTTACGCGTTGTCCTGGCATCCGCAGATGCAAAAACTGCCGCGTCAACGCTGTCTCGCTACCGGTTTCTCATGCCGTAGTCAGGTGAAACGCGCGGAAGGCAATGGCATGCGTCACCCGCTTCAGGCATTGCTGGAACTATTGTAAACAAATTGTAGAATTCCAGGAGACGTCAGGACGCAGCTGGATTAGAATATCCAGCCTGCGTGACGGACGAAATCACTTTGCAGGCTGGTGGCTTGATCCCACTCGCCGCTCAGCGCCAGTTGATGACACAAGCGAGTCAGCGACAGGCGCGCCAGTTGATAGGCCTGAATACGGAACAAACGGTCGCGATCGGCATTGCCCATCTCCTGCACTAAGCGGTGATGGAGTTTGCCCATGGCGTGTAGATAGCTTTGGTCATCGCCATTCAATTGGCAGATTTCCGCCATATCGAGACAGGTGTCATTAAAACGACGCAGTTGTTCGATTGTACAATCGGTGCGGTTGAGCTTTGCCTGAGCCATATAGAAGTCAACGGTGATATCACGTACCGAAAACTTATATTCATCGATTTTGTGTTGTAACCAGGCTGAGACGGAAAGCGTCATGTCGCCACCTTAATGGGTTAATGATAATCATTATCATATTCAACCACGTCAGGAATGCAATTCCCTAGAGAAATTTTATTGATTTACTTTGCCTGTTACTCAAATCGGCAATAACAATTTCTTCACATTAAGGAAAGGCGTAACCTATCAATCAGCGGAAAATCGTAAAGTGACAAAATGAAATTTTGCGATTTTTTAACAGGTTACAATTGTATCGGCGCGGCAGTTTTCCCCGCCGCAAAGCAGTGTGAAGCGACTATGCTTAACAAAGCAACAGTAAAAAATAGCACGAGATGATTATCCCTGCAAAACAAGAGGTTGAAGTGATATCTGATATCACTACCATAGGGGGATAGCCTGAAAAGGCCCAGACTTACGAGGTAGCACTATGTCATCAGTAAATGCAGCTTCTTTTTCACCCGATGATTTCGTCTGGAAGGGGCTGACGCTGACCGAATCGGCAGCAAAACAGATTCTTAACCTGGTCGCACAGGATCCTGAAGTCAAGGGCCTGCGGGTAGGAGTGAAACAGTCCGGCTGTGCCGGTTTTGGTTATGTCATGGACCTGGTGAAAGAACCTGCCGCTGACGACCTGCAGTTCCCATACTTCGGCGCAACCCTGTATGTGCCGCTACAGGCCATGCCGTTTGTCGATGGCACCGAAGTCGACTACGTCCGTGAAGGCCTGAACCAGATCTTTAAATTTAACAACCCTAAAGCTCAGCACGCCTGCGGGTGCGGTGAAAGCTTTGGCGTCGAGTAAGTGAAATATGTCACGACACAGCGAAACATCTGACGATGTACAAATGTGGGAAGGCAAGCTCAACTACAAAGAGGGCTTCTTTACCCAACTGCAAACCGAAGAATTTGCTCATGGCCTCAATGAGGACGTGGTACGGGCAATTTCGGCTAAGCGTAACGAGCCAGAGTGGATGCTGGAGTTTCGTCTAAAAGCCTTTCGTGCCTGGCTGGAAATGGAAGAGCCGCACTGGTTGAAAGCGCATTATGAGAAACTCGACTACCAGGATTACAGCTATTACTCCGCGCCCTCCTGTGGCAACTGCGATGACACCTGTGCTTCCGAGCCAGGTGCGACTCAGGCTTCCGGCAGCGCCCCTGCCAGTGAGTATCTGACGCAGGAAGTGGAAAACGCCTTTAATCAGTTGGGTGTACCGGTACGTGAAGGTAAAGAAGTGGCGGTCGATGCGATTTTCGACTCCGTTTCGGTTGCTACCACCTATCGTGGCAAACTGGCGGAGCAGGGCATCATTTTCTGCTCCTTCGGTGAAGCGATTCAGGAACACCCTGAGCTGGTGAAAAAGTATCTTGGTACTGTGGTTCCGGCCAACGATAACTTCTTCGCAGCGCTGAACTCTGCGGTAGCGTCGGACGGCACTTTCGTCTACATCCCGAAAGGCGTGCGCTGTCCGATGGAGCTGTCGACCTATTTCCGCATCAACGCGGCAAAAACCGGTCAGTTTGAACGTACCATTCTGGTGGCGGATGAAGACAGCTACGTGAGCTACATCGAAGGCTGTTCTGCACCCGTGCGTGATAGCTATCAGCTGCATGCGGCGGTGGTGGAAGTGATTATCCACAAGAACGCCGAAGTAAAATATTCCACGGTGCAGAACTGGTTCCCGGGCGGAGAAGGTGAGGGCGGTATCCTCAACTTCGTCACCAAACGCGCCCTGTGCGAAGGCGACCACAGCAAAATGTCGTGGACGCAGTCAGAAACCGGTTCAGCCATCACCTGGAAATACCCGAGCTGCATTCTGCGCGGTGATTACTCCATCGGTGAGTTTTACTCCGTGGCGCTGACCAGTGGTCATCAGCAGGCCGATACCGGCACCAAGATGATCCACATCGGTAAGAACACTAAATCGACCATCATTTCGAAAGGCATCTCGGCCGGTAAGAGCCAGAATACCTATCGCGGTCTGGTGAAAATCATGCCGACCGCCACTAACGCGCGTAACTTTACCCAGTGTGATTCGATGCTGATTGGCCCGGATTGCGGTGCGCATACCTTCCCGTATGTGGAAGCGCGTAACAATACCGCGCAGCTGGAGCATGAAGCCACGACATCGCGTATCGGTGAAGATCAGATGTTCTACTGTCTGCAACGTGGCATCAGTGAAGAAGATGCGATCTCGATGATCGTTAACGGCTTCTGTAAAGATGTTTTCTCCGAGCTGCCACTGGAATTCGCCGTGGAAGCGCAAAAATTGTTAGCAATCAGCCTTGAGCACAGCGTGGGCTGATGGCCCGTTGCCGGAAGCAATGTGAAGGAAAGAGTATGTTAAGCATCAAAGATTTACAGGTTAGTGTTGAAGACAAAGAAATTTTGCGCGGCCTGAACCTCGAAGTGAAGCCGGGTGAAGTGCACGCCATTATGGGACCGAACGGTTCCGGTAAAAGTACCCTGTCTGCAACCCTGGCTGGCCGTGAAGATTATGAAATCACCGGCGGTTCCGTAACCTTTAAAGGCAAAGATCTGCTGGAGCTGGAGCCGGAAGAGCGTGCGGGCGAAGGCATCTTTATGGCGTTCCAGTATCCGGTTGAAATTCCGGGCGTCAGCAACCAATTTTTCCTCCAGACCTCTGTGAACGCGGTGCGTAAATACCGTGAGCAGGAAGAACTGGATCGTTTCGATTTCCAGGACTTTATCGAAGATAAAATCCATCTGCTGAAGATGCCGGAAGATTTGCTGACCCGTTCAGTTAACGTAGGCTTCTCCGGTGGTGAGAAAAAGCGTAACGATATTCTGCAAATGGCGGCACTGGAGCCGGATCTGTGCATTCTCGATGAAACCGACTCCGGTCTGGATATCGATGCATTGAAAATTGTGGCAAACGGCGTCAACAGCCTGCGTGACGGCAAGCGTTCATTCATTATCGTCACCCACTACCAGCGCATCCTCGACTACATCAAGCCTGATCATGTGCACGTTCTGTATCAGGGCAAAATTGTGAAGTCTGGTGACTTTACGCTGGTGAAACAGCTGGAGGAGCAAGGCTATGGCTGGCTTACCGACGAAGAGTGATAACGCGCTGCAACAGTGGCATCACCTGTTTGAGTCGCGCGGTGACGTGCGTTCTTTGCAGGCACAGCAGCACTGGCAGCAACTGATGCGTCTCGGCTTGCCGACGCGCAAGCATGAAAACTGGAAATACACCCCGCTGGAAGGTCTGCTGGGGCAGCAGTTTGTGCTGCCGCAACCGCAGGAAGTGACGGCGGAGCAGGTGGAAGCCCTGGCGCTGCCGATCGAAGCGGTACGTCTGGTGTATGTGGATGGTCGTTTCCAGGCCTCGCTCAGCAGCCGTGACACTGGCCTGTTTGAGATCCAGCATTCGCAGGCCGCTGAACGTCGTCCGTTGCCGGCCCCGATTCAGCCGGAAGTGTTCCTGCACCTGACGGAAAGCCTGGCAGAAGAAGCGACCAGCATCCGTCTGGCGCGCGGTAAAGCGGCGGCATTTCCACTGTATTTGCTGCACATTACCAGCGGCCAGGACGCGGGTATGAATACCGTACATCACCGCCACCATCTGCAACTGGAAGCCAGCGCAGAGGCGGAAGTGATTGAGCATTACGTCACCCTGAATGATGTCGCCCATTTCACTGGCGCACGTTTCACCTTTGACGTGGCAGAGAATGCCAAACTGTCGCATATCAAACTGTCGTTTGAGAGCGATAAGAGCTACCACTTCGCGCATAACGACGTGGTGATCGGCCGTGATGCGCAGGTCAGTACTACCAGCTTCCTGCTGGGTGCCGGGTTGTCACGTCACAACACCAGCGCACAGTTGAACGGTGAGAACACCAACCTTGCTATGAATAGCCTGGCGTTGCCGATTAACCAGGAAGTGTGCGATACGCGCAGCTACCTGGAACACAACAAAGGCTACTGCATGAGCCGTCAGATGCACAAAACCATCGTGCGTGACAAAGGCCGTGCGGTGTTCAACGGCATGATTAAAGTGGCTCAGCATGCGCTGAAAACTGACGGACAGATGACCAACAACAACTTGTTGATGGGGCGTCTGGCGGAAGTGGACACCAAGCCGCAACTGGAAATCTATGCTGATGACGTCAAGTGCAGCCACGGTGCTACCGTGGGCCGTATTGATGATGAGCAGATGTTCTACCTGCGTTCGCGTGGTATTGAAGAGTCTGCGGCTCAGCGTATGATTATCCATGCCTTTGCCGCTGAGTTGACCGAAAAGTTAGAGAATCCGGTTCTACGTCAGGCGGTGTTGCAGCGCATTGCTGCGCGCATCCCGGGAGTTGAGTCATGAGTTTCGATCTCGAACGAATCAGAGCGGAATTTCCGATTCTGAAACGCGAGGTCAACGGTCATCCGCTGGCTTATCTGGATAGTGCGGCCAGCGCACAGCGTCCGCTGGCCGTCATTAATGCGGAAAGTCATTTCTACCAGCACGGCTATGCGGCCGTGCACCGCGGCATTCACTCGCTGAGTGCCCAGGCCACTACCGATATGGAAAACGTGCGCACTCAGGCCGCGCGTTTTCTTAATGCCTCCTCCCCGGAAGAGATTGTTTTCGTCAAAGGCACCACTGAGGGGATCAACCTGGTGGCTAACAGCTGGGGTGGCAGTCAGCTGCAACCGGGCGACAACATCATCATCACCGAGATGGAGCATCACGCCAACATCGTGCCCTGGCAGATGGTTGCTGCGCGTACCGGTGCGGAAATCCGTGTGCTGCCCCTCAATCAGCAAGGTGAGCTGGCGCTGGAACAACTGGCAGGGCTGATCGACAGCCGTACCCGTTTGCTGGCGGTGACTCACGTTTCTAACGTATTGGGCACGGTCAACCCGGTGAAAGCCATTGTTGCCCAGGCGAAAGCGGCGGGTGTGGTGACGTTGGTGGATGGCGCCCAGGCGGTGATGCATCATGCGGTTGACGTGCAGGATATCGGTTGCGATTTCTACGTCTTCTCAGGGCATAAGATCTACGGTCCGACCGGGATTGGCGTGCTGTATGGCCGCAAAGCACTGCTCGATATCATGCCTCCGTGGGAAGGTGGCGGTTCAATGATCGATCAGGTGCTGTTGCCCACCGGCACCACCTGGAATACCGCGCCCTGGCGTTTTGAGGCGGGGACTCCCAATACGGGTGGGATCATTGGTCTGGGTGCAGCCCTGAAATGGATCACCGATCTCGGGCTGGACACCATTCAGCAGCGTGAGTCGATGCTGATGCGTTATGCGCTGGATAAGCTGGCCTCGGTGCCGGATCTGACCATTTATGGTCCGGTCGAACGCAGCGGCGTGGTGGCGTTTAATCTTGGTAAGCACCATGCATTTGATGTGGGAAGCTTCCTTGATCAGTACGGCATCGCCATCCGCACTGGCCACCATTGCGCAATGCCGCTGATGCGTCATTATGCGGTACCCGCCATGTGCCGTGCCTCTTTCGCGCTGTATAACAGCGAAGAAGAAGCCGACCGTCTGGCGGCAGGTCTGACGCGAATTCATCGTCTGCTGGGCGGTTGAGCAGATTCAGGAGTATCAAATGGCAAATTTGCCAGATAAAGAGAGACTGGTGCGCAACTTCAACCGTTGCGCTAACTGGGAAGAGAAGTACCTCTACATCATTGAACTCGGGGCAAAATTACCAGAATCGTCCGAAAGCTTATATCAGCCGGAAAATGTGATTTCCGGGTGTCAAAGCCAGGTGTGGATCACCATGACTCCACAAACGGATGGTACTATTGCTTTTGAGGGCGACAGCGATGCCGCCATTGTTAAGGGCTTGATCGCCGTGGTATTTAGCCTGTATCAGGGGCTGAAAGCGGCAGAAATCCTGGACCTTGATGTGCGCTACTGGTTTGAACAATTAGCGCTCACCCAACACCTTACCCCCTCACGTTCGCAGGGGCTGGAAGCGATGATTCGCGCTATCCGTCATAACGCTCAGACCCTCAGCTAAGATACACTCTCCAGACCCCGGCCAACCTGACCGGGGTCTGTTTCTTCCGACAAAGAGAAAATTGCATGAGACCAGCTTTACGTTTGGCCGGTGCATTGCTGTTGTCCTGCTGGGGACTCTCTGCACCTGCGCTTGCCACGGAATACCCTTTGCCCGAGGCGGGCAGCCGTTTAATTGGTGAAAATACCCTGACTGTGGTGCCGGATGATAAGCGGCCACTGGAAAGCATTGCCAGCCACTACAAGATTGGTTTGCTGGGGATGCTGGAAGCAAACCCTGGCGTTGATCCCTGGTTGCCGAAAGCCGGGACTCAGCTCACCGTCCCTTTGCAGATGCTGTTGCCAGACACGCCGCATGAAGGGATTGTGATAAACCTGGCTGAGTTACGTCTTTATTACTACCCCAAAGGGGAAGACCGGGTCATTGTCTATCCGATTGGCATTGGTCAGCTCGGCGCAGCGACGCCGGTAATGGTAACCAGCATCAGCCAAAAGATCCCCAATCCGACCTGGACACCCACACCCAATATCCGCAAACGCTACGCCAAAGAAGGCATCACCTTGCCGGGCGTGGTCCCTGCCGGCCCTGATAACCCTATGGGGCTGTTTGCCATGCGTCTGGCACGCGGTACCGGGCAATATCTGATTCACGGCACCAATGCGGATTTCGGCATTGGTATGCGCGTTAGCTCCGGCTGTATCCGCTTACGTCCTGAAGATATTGAAGCGTTATTCGCCAGCGTACCGAAGGGGACGCGTGTACAGGTGATCAATCAGCCGGTGAAATATGCCATCGAACCGGATGGTAAGCGCTATATCGAAGTGCATCAGCCGCTCTCTCGCACCGATAAAGACGATCCGCAGACTATGCCGATTGCCTTAACTGCGCCGATGAAGACCTTCATCAATAGCCCGCAAAGCGATACTGCGTTGATTAAGGCTGCGCTGGAACGACGTTCAGGGATGCCGGTGCTGGTAAGCAGCGGTGAACCGGTGACGCAGGATACGGCGATGCCGCAGGTGGTGCAGTCTCAGCAGGGGAATGAAGCGGGACGTGCGACCATCAGTGAGGCCAGCGGAACGACAGTGACCAAACCCTGACGGTGAATTCAGTACAAAAAAAATGGCGCCATAACGGCGCCATTTTTAGTACCAGAACTCTTACTTACGGTAAGAGTGAGCCTGGTTGTCCAGACGCTGGTTAGCACGAGCTGCGTCATCTTTAGCAGCCTGAACGTCAGAACGGATTGCGTTCACGTCGTTGCTCAGCTGGTCAACTTTAGCGTTCAGAGTCTGAACGTCTGAAGACAGCTGGTCGATTTTAGCGTTGCTTGAGCAACCAGCCAGCAGAGTTGAACCCAGGATTACCGCGCCCAGTACCAGTTTAGTACGATTCATTATTAATACCCTCTAGATTGAGTTAATCTCCATGTAGCGTTACAAGTATTACACAAAGCTTTTTGAGTTGAGAATAAATTTTTGCTGAGAACACGCTTAAACTTGATCGTTCGCTCAAAGAAGCATCGTTTAGCAGAAGATGATAAAAATATTTAGCTAAAACAGAGATATTTAATCGGATTAGCCTTAATTTTCTGGGTTTTTGAATAGTTATTATCGATTGGTAATTTCGTGCTTTTGTATTAGACCCGGAATAAAAAAAGCGCCCGAAAAGGGCGCTTTTTAATAAACATTCAAGCGAAAATCAGAGTACGTGTACTGATGCCGTGTTGGTGGTGCCGCTTGGAACCAGTGCACCAGAAACCATCACTACCACGTCGCCTTTTTGCGCATAACCGCTCTCAAGCGCCATTTCTTTGCCAATACGATAGAAATCGTCAGTTGAGGCAATTTCGTTAACCAGGTGGGTTTCAACGCCTTTGCTCAGAATCAACTGGCGTGCGGTGGTGGCATTGGTCGTCAAGGCCAGGATGGTCGCATCCGGGAAGTATTTTCTGATGGCTTTGGCTGATTTGCCGCCTTCAGTGGCGACGACGATCAGCGGAGCTTCCAGCTTTTCAGCGGTCTCAACGGCACCACGGCACACGGCTTCCGTGATCCGCAGTTTGCGTGAGTCCTGGAGCGAATCAATGCGTGATTTCATCACACGGTCGGTACGTTCACAGATGGTCGCCATAATAGTGACCGATTCCAGCGGATACTTACCTTTGGCGCTTTCACCAGACAGCATCACCGCATCGGTACCATCGAGGATGGCGTTCGCCACGTCGCCAGCTTCAGCACGGGTTGGGCGTGGGTTTTTGATCATGGAATCGAGCATCTGCGTGGCGGTAATCACCACTTTGCGTGCTTTGTTGCACTTCTTGATCATCATCTTCTGCGCGAAGATCACTTCTTCAACCGGGATCTCTACGCCGAGGTCGCCACGGGCCACCATGATGCCGTCAGACGCTTCGAGAATTTCGTCGAAGTTGTTCAAACCTTCCTGATTCTCGATTTTAGAGATGATTTGAATGTGTTCGCCGCCGTGTTGTTTCAGATGCTCGCGAATTTCCAGCACATCAGAACGTTTACGGATAAAGGACGCGGCAACGAAATCGACACCCTGCTCGCAACCGAAAATCAGGTCACGCTTGTCTTTTTCCGCCAGAGCCGGCAGCTGAATGGAGACACCTGGCAGGTTAACGCCTTTATTCTCGCCGAGGTCACCGTTGTTCAGCACTTTACATACCACGGTGTTTTCAGTGACTTCGATAACTTCCATGCCAATCAGGCCATCATCAACCAGCACGGTGTTGCCGATTTTCAGATCTTCAGTGAAACCCGCATAGGTGACGGCGACGCGCTCGCTGTTGCCAATGACGGACTGATCAGTGGTGAAGGTGAAGGTCTGGCCAGCTTTTAATGGGGCATCATTGCCGCCTTCCAGTTTCATGGTGCGGATTTCAGGACCTTTGGTGTCCAGCAGAATCGCAGCCTGACGACCGGTTTTTTCCATGACAGCACGCATGTTGGTAATGCGCTGACCATGTTCGGCATAATCCCCGTGAGAGAAGTTCAGGCGCATGACATTCATGCCTGCTTCCAGCAGTTGAGTCAGCATCTCTTCCGATTCGGTTTTCGGACCGATAGTACAAACGATCTTGGTCTTTTTCATGTCAGCTTATCTGTAAGTTGTGATGGATGATAAAGGTTGGGATTCGATGCGCAGGCACCGAAGTGGAAATTCGTTTGGTGTTGATAAGGGCAATACAGAGTAAGAATAGGAGACGATAGCTAAGCGTGCAGGGAAGTTGTGCGGTTCGCGAGAGAACCGACCAGGCGGTGTTGCGCAAATAATTTGAGTTCTCGCCATTAACACGTTAGCGCTGAAACCTTTCAAGTGGGACAACGCGGCATAGTATAGTCGCTAAGTATGCGAAAACCAATATGAAAGCAGTAAGATAAAACGATACAGATCAAGGAAGAGAGAGTTGCGCAACAGGAAACTGAAAAAGAGTGGTGCGCTCTAATGGACTCGAACCATCGACCCCCACCATGTCAAGGTGGTGCTCTAACCAACTGAGCTAAGAGCGCATTGTACCCGTGATACTTCAGGGTGAAGAAATGGTGCGTCCGAGTGGACTCGAACCACCGACCCCCACCATGTCAAGGTGGTGCTCTAACCAACTGAGCTACGGACGCACTTGGTGCGCTCTAATGGACTCGAACCATCGACCCCCACCATGTCAAGGTGGTGCTCTAACCAACTGAGCTAAGAGCGCAACACGCTGTCAGGGCGACAGCGGGGACGAATATTAACGGCAGGCAGATGAGCTGGCAAGGGGAAAAAGCGATTTTTCATCATGACTGACCAGCATCTGTGCTATGCGTCGTTTTTTTAGGCGTTGCGGGCCTTTTCCGGCCCGCTCAGCGACTTAGCGTGCTGCTCGCGTAAGAATCACCTGCGCAGGGAGGCGTTGCAAACGGCGAATGCGCCATAGCATCATCACTGCCGCCGAAGTCAGTCCGACAATAAAGCCACACCAAAAACCGGCAGGGCCAAGTCTTGGTACGACCAGATCGGTCAACGCCAGAATATAACCCACCGGCAGCCCCAGTACCCAGTAAGCGACGAGGGTAATAAAGAAGATAGAACGCGTATCTTTATAACCACGCAGGATACCGCTGCCAATCACCTGAATTGAATCAGAGAACTGGTAGATGGCCGCCAACAGCATCAGTTGCGCCGCCAGGGTGATCACTTCCGGGTTCGCGGTATACAGCGCCGCGATATGATGGCGGAAGGTCACGGTAAACAACGCGGTGAGGGCCGCCATACTGATGCCGACCCCTTGCGCGGTCCAGGCCGCGACCCGCGCCTGTTCTGTGGAACCCTGACCCAGGCGATAACCGACGCGAATGGTGGTGGCTACCCCGAGCGACAGCGGCAGGACAAACATCAGTGAGCTGAAATTCAGCGCGATCTGATGCCCGGCGACTTTGACAATACCGAGTGGTGAAACCAGTAGCGCGACCACGGCAAACAACGTGACCTCAAAAAACAGCGCCAGTGCGACCGGCAGGCCAAGGCCAAACAGGCGTGACAGAATGACCCGCGACGGCGTGGAGAAGGCGGTACTCATACGGATATCGCGCATGCTGCCCATACGTTTCAGCCAGAAGCGCATCACGATAAACATCACCCAATAGACGCTGGCGGTGGCGACGCCACAGCCCACGCCACCCAGCGCTGGCATGCCAAAATGACCATAAATGAACACATAGTTGAGTGGAATATTGGTCAACAAACCGAGGAAACCCAGCACCATACCGGGTTTGGTTTTCGACAAACCTTCACACTGGTTACGCGCCACCTGAAAAAACAGGTAGCCAGGCGCACCGAACAGTAGGGCATGGAGATAGCCTTCGGCTTTGGCGGCCAGCAGCGGATCAATATCATGCATGGCATGAATCAGATAGCCTGCGTTCCACAGTACCACCATGATCAGCAGCGCGACAAAAAACGCCAGCCAGTAACCCTGACGGACTTGTTCCGCGATGCGCTCACGTCGTCCCGACCCATTGAGTTGCGCAACGGTAGGCGTCAATGCCAGCAGCAAACCATGACCAAACAGAATGGCGGGGAGCCAGATAGAGGTGCCCACCGCAACGGCGGCCATATCCGTGGCGCTTACCGCACCGGCCATAATGGTATCCACGAAACCCATTGCGGTCTGGGCAACCTGAGCAAGGATGACCGGGATCGCAAGGGCCAGCAATTGACGCGCTTCTGTTAAATACTTCTGCACGTATCACCTGCATTTTAATAATAAGAAGAGAACGGGGAGAAATCCCCAAAGAATGCGCGGCCTAGTCTACCGGTCTGTTGACGCTTAGCCAAACTTTGTTCGCATTTTGTTAAAACGATTGTGTAAATTTCACGCACCGCCAAATTAAACCCGAACGGGGCAGCTGTGATAAACTAGCGCAAACTTCGCAGAGGCTGAGATTATGTTTACTGGAATTGTACAAGGTACGGCAGAGATTGTTGCAATCGAAGAAAAAGAGTTGTTTCGCACCCATGTCGTGAAACTGCCGGAAGAGTTATTGCCGGGGCTGGCACTGGGCGCATCAGTGGCGAATAACGGCTGCTGCCTGACGGTGACAGCGATTGACGGTGACCAGGTCAGCTTTGACTTAATCAAAGAAACCTTACGGATTACCAACCTGGGCGAATTGCAGGTGGGTGATGTGGTGAATATTGAGCGCGCTGCAAAATTCAGTGACGAAATTGGCGGTCATTTAATGTCCGGCCATATTATGACCACCGCAGAAATCTGCAAAATTATTCAGTCAGAAAACAACCGTGAGGTGTGGTTTAAATTACAGGACCCATCGCAGATGAAATATATTCTGCATAAAGGGTTTGTCGGTATTGATGGTATCAGCCTGACGGTGGGTGATGTGACCAGGAGTAAATTCTGTGTACACCTGATCCCGGAAACGCTGGAGCGCACCACGCTTGGCGCGAAGAAGTTAGGTCACAAGGTGAATATCGAGATTGATCCGCATACCCAGGCCATTGTCGAAACCGTTGAGCGCGTGTTGGCACAACGTGAAGCAGCCGCTCTGGCGCAGCAGCAGTCTGACGAGAGCGAATAACCTGGCATTCGTAGCGGCGCGATTTATCGCGCGGTATTAAAAGCGCGTGATAAATCACGCCGCTACAAACGGGAGGTTAACGCGCGACGCGCAGGCCGCCCTCAGCTCCACGGCTGAAAACCACTTGCCACAGCTGGATATCACGCGCGCGGAATGCACCGGCGCAGGCATTGAGATAATAGCTGAACATGCGTTTAAAACGATCACCGTATTTTTCTGCCAGCTGCGGCCAGGCGTCAAAAAAACGCGCATGCCAGGCCATTAGCGTGGTGTCATAATCCGCGCCGAAATTGTGCCAGTCTTCCATCACAAAATGTGACTCACTGGCATTAGCAATCTGGCGTACGGAGGGCAGGCAACCATTCGGGAAGATATATTTGTCGATCCAGGGGTCAACATTCATATCGGTTTTAATCGCACCAATGGTATGCAGCAGGAAAATACCGTCCGGCTTCAAATTACGGTCGGCCACCTCAAAATAGGTCGCGTAATTTTTGGGACCGACATGTTCGAACATGCCGACCGAAACGATACGGTCAACTTGCAGATTCAGGTCGCGATAATCCTGCAACAGAATGGTGACGTCCAGACCGGCACAACGCTCCTGTGCCATCTTCTGTTGCTCTGCCGAAATGGTGACACCATGCACTTTCACGCCATAATTGCGTGCGGCAAACTCTGCCAGTCCACCCCAACCACAACCAATATCAAGCAATGTCATGCCGGGTTTCAGTTGCAGCTTGCGGCAAATCATATCGAGTTTGTCTTGTTGCGCCTGTTCCAGCGTCTCGGCCTCTTTCCAGTAACCACAGGAGTACTGCATAAAGGGGTCAAGCATCAGAGAAAACAGGTCGTTTCCAAGATCGTAATGCTCTTTACCGACAATCCAGGCGCGTTTTTTCGATTGTAAATTGGTCAGACGCGCGGCTGCGATACGCAACGTGTCTTTAAAATGATGCGGTAATTGTTGATCCAGGTGGTGCTTCAGTACGCGGTGGAAAAACATGTCGAGATTTTCACAGTCCCACCAACCGTCCATATAGCTTTCACCTAAGCCCAATGAACCTTCTTGCAGGACCCGTTTAAAAAAATCCGGATGCTTAACCTGAATATCCCAGGGGCGAGTGCCATTAATGGCAATATCAGCCCGTTCCAGTAATTCATGGGCGATACGAAACCAGTGGTTTTCTTCAAGGCTCACTTCTTCTATACACGATGAACTCATAGCTTCTCCATCACCTTTCCGATTTCAACCTGAGAAAAGAATAGTCAATTTCTCCAGGCTTGTGAGAGAACTCACGGAAAATCCGTGCGCCAGATATCCGACGTTTTACAGAGGTATGAATCTGAATAGAAATGTCTGGCACAACACAGGCGAGAATATCGTGCAGACGCCATCCCAGCGACAGAGTCGCTTAATAGTAATACATTTATGTTATTGATTTGTTACAGAATTGCTGACCCACGCAGTATATGCTTACGTGGGTCAATATTCAACGACTTATCGTTAGGATGCTAACTAAAGTTGTTGCGTCAGTGATTATCTTCGCAGGCTAAGGAGTTGTGAGCAACATCACTTTGTGCGTTTGCTGTACGTTGCCAACCGAAACCGGCCCAGGCGAGTGCAACGGTAGCGAGCATCACGAGGCTGGTGCTATGCAGCGCTTGTTGTAATCCAGCGGAAACGACCAGGCTGGCGACAAAACATAATCCGAGTTGTAGCAAATTTTGCAATGAAGCGGCTTTGCCTGTTGCCTGGGGGAAGGGCAGCAGGGCACTGGCGACCACAATCGGATAGATAGCACCATTTGCCAGCGCCATACCACAGAACGGCAACAGCAATGCCCACAGCGCGGGGGTGGAAAGCTGCGCAACCGCAAACAGGCTAAGAATGCTCAGGCTGTAGATCATCAGTAACCACGGCAGTAGTTGTTTCCCCTGAAAACGATTCAGCAGCGCGCGGCAGCCAAATCCACCGATCAGGAAGGCGATAGTTTGCGGCACATAACTCAGGCCAATATCTGCCGGTGATAAACCGGCATCGGCGAGGATAAAGGGTGAGCCGGTCAACCAGGCAAAAAAGCTGGCGGAACAGGCAGAGTAGATCAATACGTTGCCGCTATAAGTACGCGATGCCAGCAGCGTCAGCCAGCCAGGCTGCGGCGCTCGCGTGGTGTCGGATCGTACGGGATTCGCCAGACGCAGGGTGCCGATAAGCAACACCAGGGTTATCAGTGTCAGCAGCAGAAAGATACTACGCCAGTGAAAATGGCCCATCAGCCAGGCACCGAGTAACGGGGCGAGCGCCGGAGACAAGGCGACCAGCGGCATAATGGTTGCAAAAACTTTGTTGGCCTGGTTTTGCGGATAACGATCCACCACCAGCGCCTGCCAGCTAACGGCGGCAGCGCAAACACCCAGCGCCTGCACAAAGCGCAGCGCCAGCATCAAACGGACGTCGGTCACCCACAACATGCCCAGACAACCCAGGGCAAAAATCGCTAATCCCGCCAGCAGAACCGGTTTACGTCCGAAGCGATCCGACAGCGGTCCCCAGAAGACCTGCGCACAGGCAAAACCACCAAGGAACAGACTCAGACTGGCGCTGATGGTACCGGGGGCGGTAGCAAAATCCTGCTGCATGGCACCGAATGCCGGCAGGTACATATCCGTAGCAAGAAAGCCCAGCATGCTGAGTAAAGCAAGATAAGGCAGAAATCCTTTTGATGACAACATGGTAATTCTCTTTAGACAGGTAAACGCGGAGGAGTGTAAAAGCGTGCGCCAGGTTTTGTGAAACGCTAATATTTGCGCGGTGCTATCAAAAAATTTGCAGGCAAAAATATGTGGTCTGAATATGCGCTTGAAGTGGTAGATGCGGTGGCCCGCAGCGGTAGTTTTAGTGCGGCAGCACAAGAGTTACATCGGGTGCCTTCTGCCATCAGCTACACGGTACGGCAGCTCGAAACCTGGTTGGCGGTGCCGTTGTTCGAACGTCAGCATCGGGAAGTGGTGCTGACGGCGGCCGGGGAGCATTTTGTCCGGGAAGGGCGAAGTGTTATCAAAAAAATGCTGGCGACGCGGCGGCAGTGCCAGCAGTTGGCAAATGGCTGGCGTGGTCAGCTGAGTATCGCGGTGGATTGCATCGTTAAACCTCATCGCACCCGACAACTGGTGAAGGATTTCTACCGCCACTTTCCCGACATGGAGTTGATTATCAGTTATGAAGTGTTTAATGGTGTCTGGGATGCACTGGCCGATGGGCGGGTCGACGTAGCGATTGGGGCCACTCAGGCGATTCCGGTCGGTGGGCGTTTCGCCTTTCAGGATATGGGCGCGTTAAACTGGCGCTGTGTAGTCAGCCCCGATCATCCGTTGGCAAAAAGTACCTTGTTGGATGACGAGACGTTGCGGGCCTGGCCTTCTCTGGTGCTGGAAGACACTTCGCGGGCGTTGCCGCGGCGCATGACCTGGACGTTGGATAATCAACGCCGTCTGGTGGTGCCGGAATGGGAAACCGGCGTCGACTGCCTGCTGGCGGGACTCTGCGTAGGGATGGTGCCGGGCCATTTAGCCCGGCCATTGCTGGATAGCGGAGCATTAACCGAGTTACCGTTACCCACGCCGTTCCCGGATAGCCCATGCTGTGTCAGTTGGTCGGAACAACGTAATTCGCCGGCTCTGGGTTGGTTGCTGAGTTATCTCGGCGATGCCGAAACGCTCAACCATGAATGGTTGAGCGAAACGGAAACTTAGCGGCGGTAGTCGCGGAACGGGCCGTCAGCGACTGAACGGCGTTCAATCAGCGTTGGTTGAACTTCAATGGTTTGCGGTTCTTCACGTTTGCTGGTGATACGATCCAGCAGCATTTCCAACGCTTTTTCGCCTAACTGAGCTTTAGGTTGATGAACAGTGGTCAGCGCCGGCGTGAAATAACGCGCGTTGCGCACGTTGTCATAGCCGATCACGGAGATATCCTGCGGGACCCGCAGGCCCATTTCATCCGCAGCACAGATCGCGCCCATCGCCATGATATCGCCACCGCAGAACACGGCAGTCGGGCGTTGCTTCTGATTGAGGATCTGCTGCATCGCCTGATAACCGGATTCCGGTTCAAAATCGCCCTGCACAATCCACTCGGGCCGCACGGTGATGCCTGCCTCATTCAGCGCCTGCATGAAACCGGCATGGCGGCCACCGCCGGTGTTGCGCTCCATTTGTCCGGGGATGGCACCAATGTCGCGATGACCGCGTTCAATCAGGTAACGCCCGGCGAGATAGCCGCCCTGAAACGCATTGTCCTGCACCGTATCGGTAAAATCGCCACGCGATGCGCCCCAGTCCATCACCACCATCGGGATATTACGGTTCTCTTCCAGCATGGTCAGCAGGTCGTCGGGGTATTCAGAACACATCACCAACAGGCCATCGACACGCTTCTGCGCCATCATCGACAGATATGCGCGCTGTTTTTGCAGGTCGTTATGCGCATTGCCCAGGATCAGCGTGTAGCCGCGATCGAAACAGTGGTTTTCCACCGCCTCGATAATCTCGGCGAAATAGGGGGCTTCACTGGAGGTGGCCAGCAACCCCAGCGTTTTGGTGTGGTTGACTTTCAGGCTGCGCGCCACGGCGCTGGGCGAGTAATGCAGCTCTTTGATCGCTTCCCATACGGCGTTACGCGTCTCTTCCGCGACAAAACGCGTCTTGTTGATGACATGCGAAACCGTGGTGGTGGAGACACCGGCGCGTTTCGCCACATCTTTAATTGTTGCCATGAAAATGGTACTCCCGGGCTTATCGCAACTAACTGATAAGTATATTGTTAAACGTTTGCGTCTGCTAATGGTTTTGCGCCCCGATTTTCGGGGCGAATGGCGAAGAAAAAGACATTAACACCTGGTCAATAACACTTTAACTTGCCGCAAACACAGCGTGCGCAAAATCTGTTGCGCAACGAAAGGCGGCGATTCTAGCAAGCTGGCGCGGATAAGACGAGATTTTTGCCGGAGGCTGTGAGAAAATTACGATAACCCTTCATTTATTGTGACTAAGGAGTTGTGATGAGTACAGACCTGAAACTGGCGCTGTTTACCACTGTGGGCGCGCTACTAATGATTATCGTGTTCAGCTTCACCGCGATCCTTCATTAATAAAAAAGCCGGACCTGAAAATCAGGGTCCGGCTTGTTGTTTTATCGGGTATCGGGCGTTTTTTTAGCGGATGGTTTTGGGGGTCATCATACGGCGTGCCCCGACGTAGTGTTTCAGCCAGTAATCCTCACCCAATGCACTGATTTGAATATCTTTACCGGTACGAGGCGACTGGATAAATTTGCCATTGCCAAGATAAACACCCACATGATCGGCAGTGCCGCGATTATTGATGCGGAAGAACACCAAATCCCCTTTCTCCAGCATATCGCGCTTAATCGGTGCCGCATCCCGCAGGTGATACATTTCGTTGGCGGTGCGCGGGAATTTATATTTAACCAGGTCTTTATAGGCGTACCACACCAGACCGCTGCAATCGAAACCGGTATGCGGTGAAGTGCCACCCCATTGGTATGGTTTACCAATCTGCCCCATCAGCTTGTTCATCGCGGTTTCGCGTGCTTTCTGATAGCGCTGACGGTGAGAATTGCTCATCTTGATGGTGGTCAAATCGCGGTCATCGTCCTGCTTCGCGCTTCTCTTCGCCAGACGTTGGTGACCATATTTTTTTGACGGTGATTTCAGCAGGGCTTTCTTGCTGCGGGTTTTATGCAGCGCCGTTTCCATTTTCGGCTGTTTTTTCAGCTTTAGCTTCTGAACACTGGTAGCAAGACGGGATTTTTTGGTGCTGGTTTTTACCGGACGTCGCTTGCGACGCTCATCTTCGCGCGCACTTTTTTTCTCAGCGTTATGCAAACTGGCATTGATGGGCGCATGCGGTGACGCAGAAGCCACATTAAAAAACAGTTGGGCGAAAGCCAGCATAAAAAGCGTAATGAGTAAACGCATAGTCCGGTACAGGTTAAGCAGTCTGAAGAAACAGCCCGCAGCTATGTTAGAAAAATCTGATCAACGATCAGCACCGAGATGATTCTAATCCAGTTTTTTTCTAAAAGGTAAGGCATTTTTCTATTAATGTGTTAGCAGAGTTGATATGGGGCAAAAATGAGCGATTTCAGCTGGTTAACCCAGCAGATATATTGCTAATTATTAATCGGTTCATGCTTATTCATGATATGAAAATGTTATTTATGGCACCGGAACTTAACAAACATGGCGATTGATGTGCCTGAACCGCAAAATCCCGTTTTAGTGCGGGGGTGAAATCGCTACAATAAACAAACACGAAGTGAGGAATTAAGGAAGGCAAAAATGAGTACTGTTGAGAAAATCCAGCGCCAGATCGCAGAAAACCCGATCCTGCTGTACATGAAAGGTTCGCCGAAACTGCCAAGCTGCGGTTTCTCTGCACAAGCGGTACAGGCTCTGTCTGCCTGTGGTGAGCGCTTCGCGTATGTTGATATCCTGCAAAACCCGGATATTCGTGCCGAGTTGCCAAAATATGCCAACTGGCCGACTTTCCCACAGTTGTGGGTTGATGGCGAGCTGGTCGGTGGTTGCGACATCATCGTCGAGATGTTCCAGCGTGGTGAACTTCAGCCGCTGATTAAAGAAACTGCTGAGAAGTATAAAGAAGCAGAATAAGCGTTAAGGCCGACAGTCGTCGGCCTTTCTTTTGGTCACTCGGCGGAGTCTTCTTCCGACAGTTCATCACTGAACGCCAGTGGCCAGCCCCCCAGACGTTTCCAACGGTTCACCAACTCGCAAAACAGGATGGCGGTTTGTTCGGTATCGTACAGGGCGGAATGCGCCTGGGTGCTATCAAAATCCATCCCTGCCGCTTTACAGGCTTTTGCCAGCACCGTCTGACCCAATACCAATCCACTTAATGCCGCGGTGTCGAAAGTGGCAAACGGATGGAATGGATTACGCTTCAGACTCACGCGTTCCGCAGCAGCCATCAGGAAGTTGTGATCAAAGGTGGCATTGTGCGCCACGATAATCGCACGATTACAATGACTGTCTTTCATCCCTTTGCGCACCATCTTAAAAATGGCATGCAGCGCATCATACTCGCTCACTGCACCACGCAACGGGTTGCTGGGATCAATCCCGGTAAATGCCAGTGCTTCCGGGTTAAGAATCGCGCCTTCAAAAGGTTCAACGTTGAAATGAAGCGTCTCATCACAATGCAGCCAGCCGTCATCATCCATCTTCAGAGTGGTGGCGGCAATTTCTAACAGGGCATCGGTTTTGGCATTAAAACCGGCAGTTTCGACGTCGATCACCACGGGATAAAAGCCGCGAAAGCGTTGATGGAGAGCGTTTAAGGCGTTCGATTCAGACATCAGGATCTCATAGCAATAAATGGGGCAGCGCGCATTATGGCAAAAATCGCGGGAGGGTGCAGCAGGAGAGGTGGGTCAGCCGGTAAAAGTACAGGCTGACCCGGCAACAGGTTAGTTGCCGATGCCGTGTCCGGCATGTTTGTTTTCGATCAGCTCGATTTTATAACCATCGGGATCTTCAACAAACGCAATAACCGTGGTGCCGCCTTTAACCGGACCGGCTTCACGCGTCACTTTGCCACCGGCATGACGGATTTGGTCACAGGTGGCAGCAACATCATCAACACCCAGCGCAATATGACCGTAGGCGTTACCAAGGTCATAGCTATCTACGCCCCAGTTGTAGGTCAGTTCAATCACCGCACCTTCGCTCTCTTCGGTGTAACCGACAAACGCCAGCGTGTATTTGTATTCCGTGTTCTCGCTCTTGCGCAGCAGACGCATACCCAGCACCTGGGTATAAAACTCGATTGAACGTTCCAGATCGCCAACGCGTAACATAGTGTGAAGTAAACGCATAACATCCTCTTTTAAAAAGCACAAAAGCTAAGTATAGCGAGTTAACGCTACGAAAAAACAGCGCTGCCGCACATTGGGGCGGCAGCGGGGAGATTTTACAGAGTAGGGTAGTCGGTATAGCCTTCCGCACCACCGCCGTAGAAACTTTCCGGGCGTTGTGGGTTAAGCGGCGCATCGTGTTGCAGGCGCGCAACCAGGTCCGGGTTGGCGATAAAATCGCGGCCAAACGCGACGGCATCGATCAGACCACGCTGAATCAGGTCATCTGCTTTTTCAACGCTATAGGCACCGGCACCAATGATCACCCCAGGGAACAGGGCACGAACTTTCTCGCGGAAAGCATCACTGTAGGGTTGACCGCCAGCCCAGTCCGGTTCTGACAGATGCAGATACGCCAGCTTGCGTTTACCCAGTTCGGAGATGTACCACAGCGCGGCGGCTTCTTCATCCGGACCGTTTTCCAGGTTCTGGAAGGCACCAATCGGCGAAATGCGGATACCAATACGGTCGGCTGACCAGTTGGCAATAGCCGCATCAACCACTTCCAGCGCGAACCGACCACGCTTCGCAATCGAACCGCCGTATTCATCAGTACGTTGGTTGGAATCAGGGGCGAGGAACTGGTGCATCAAATAACCATGCGCAGAGTGCAATTCCAGCAGATCAAAATCGGCTTCGCGCGCATTGGCCGCTGCCTGACCAAAATCAGCCACAATCTGCTTAATCTCTGCCACGCTCAGCTCGCGCGGCAGCGAGGTATCTTCACGATAGACGCTGCCATCAGCGTGGCGTAACGACGTACGCGTACCGGCGGCCAGGGCGGAAGGAGCGACGGGTGCCAGACCGTTTGGCTGCACACTATGATGAGAGATGCGGCCGGTGTGCCATAGCTGCACGGCACTGTGACCTCCTGCGCCATGAATGGCTTCGTTAATTGCTTTCCACGCGGCGATTTGCTGCTGCGTATGCAGCCCCGGCGCACCTGCATAACCTTTCGCCTGGAAAGAAATTTGCGTTGCTTCGGTGATAATCAGACCCGCGCTGGCGCGTTGCTGATAATACTCAGCCATGAGCGGAGTCGGAATGTCGCCTGGCTCAATGCTACGCAGACGCGTCAGCGGGGCCATGAAAACGCGGTTAGGTACGGTAATCGCACCCACTTTCAGTGGGGAGAACAGCTGTTTACTCGCCATGTTGACTCCTGTATTAGACCGGTCGTCTAGGAATTGCGGTTTTTAAAATCAGTGGCTATTCAGCCACTGCTCAATGGTTTCGAGCGCCAGGCTGATGGGGCCAGGTTCTCGTGATATTTTGCTTTGCAGGCTGGCACCCAGCCAGAGCAAATAACAACGCTGCGCCAACTGTTGCGGGCTCTGACCATAAGGCAGCGCCTGCTCTGTTGCCACGTCTTGCAGGCAGCGAGCGTAAGCGCCAATCACAGCATTCGCGCCCTGTTGCAGTGCATCGCGCATCGGCTCAGAGAGATCGCACACTTCGGCAGAGAGTTTCACGCCCAGGCAACCCATAATATGGCCCTGCTCGATAAATACGTGTTCAGCGCTACGGAAGTGTTGCAGGAAGCGCTCTCGTGCTGTTGTGCCTGGTTGACTCAGCTGGCGCTCAATCATCTGCAAATGGTGGACAAAATAGCGCTCCAGCAGGGCGACGCCAAAGGCTTCCTTTGAGCGGAAGTAATGATAAAACGAGCCTTTCGGTACTTCCGCCAGCGTCAGCATCTCGCTGAGGCCCATGCCGGTGAAACCCCGTTGCAGACAAACCTGCTCGCCAGTCGCGAGCAGGTGTTCTCGGGTTTCGTTGCGTTGTTGAGTCTTGTTCATGTGTCGCAGAGTAGTAGACCAGTCAGTCTAATGCAATCTTTAACTCAGCGTCTGGCACGATCTGATCATGTCCAGCCTGGGTTGATATTCGCCGGTCTGGATGTTGAACATGCCCAGCAGGGTATGGAACAGGTTATCCTGTGATACCGGAGTCTCCGCTGCCTGTTGACGTAAACACCCCTGATTAACATGATACGCGGCGGCGTAACCGGGTGACATCCACATCAACAATGGGATATGTGTTTGCTGTGAAGGGGCAAACATATAGGGTGCACCGTGCAGATACATGCCGTGTTCACCCAGCGATTCACCATGATCGGAGAGATAAACCAGCGCCACGTTGAAACGGTCACTTAACGCTTTCAGTTTGTCGATAGTACGACTCAGCATGTCGTCGGTGTAGAGCAGCGAATTATCATAGGTATTGACCAGGGCCTGATGATCGCAATCCTGAATCTGATTGCTGTCGCAGGTTGGCGTAAAGCGGCGGAATTGGCTGGGATAGCGCTGATAATAAGCCGGACCGTGGCTACCCATTTGATGGAGCACGATGATCCCGTCGTTGTGCAGACTGGCGGTATAGTTATCGAGGTTATGCAGCAACACATCGTCGAGACAAAAACCGTCGTGGCAATATTGTGTCAGATTCCACATTGTCATGTCGGTATGGGGCACACGGTCGCAGGCACCTTTACATCCGCCGTCGTTTTCGCGCCACAGCACGCTCACCCCGGCATGCGCCAGCACATCGAGTAGGCCTTCCTGATGGTGTGCCAGATTGGCGTCGTATTGTTCGCGCGGCATGTTGGAAAACATGCAAGGTACGGAAACGGCGGTTTCAGTGCCACAAGAAGTAGCTTGCGGATAATAAATAACTTGCTGTTGTTTTAACTGCGGGTTGGTGTCGCGTTGATAACCGCCGAGGGAAAAGTCTTCCGCACGGCCGGTTTCACCCACCACCAGCACGACCAGGGTTTTTTTCTGTTCGGCTGCGATTAACGGGCCTTTGTGTGCATCCTGGCCAATTTTGACCAGTTGCTGGCTACCCTGTAACCAACGTTGATCGACATAGTGGCCGGTGCCGCTAACGATATTCGCCGGAGTGATCATTTTAACCAGGCCTTTGTTGTTGCGGATCAACGAGGCATAGTCTTTATAAAACAGCACGGCCATCAGCAAAATGATCAGCAGTGCGCCAAGTGCACCCGCCAAACGTTGCAGCAAACTCCACCACCAACGTTGCCCATTCTGAATACGAATGCTGCTGATAACGGCGACTGGCAGAATGCCCATCAATAGCATCCAGACCACCCAGGTTCGGCTGATTAATGCACCGGCTTCTTGTGCATTCGACTCAAACACGTTTTCGATCATGTTGGTGTCAATGACCGTGCCAAAGCTATGCATAAAGTAGTTGGCAGCGGCACTGGTCAGTACCAGTACGATCAACAGAGGTTTACGGATAAATGGCCAGGCGATCAGGCTAAAAATAAAGTAGAACGCCGAAATCAGTACCACAGGGATACTGGCGGCAAACAGATAATCATGCAGTCGATCGTAGGTAATAATTTGCCAGGCGCGGAAGACAAACAGGCCATTTAAGACGATGGCAAAGAAGAGAGCAGCACCAAAATTAAACCAGGTCGAGTGACACTGTAACTTATTCGGGAATTTCATGGAAACTCTATCAGAAAACGGAATGGCGCCAGAGTAGAGACAAAATATGAGGAAAACCTTAACGAAAGCTCAATGCAGTTACCGGCGGTACGACCTGTTTGGTAAACAGGAGTTACCCAATCTGGGCAAGGATAATTAATTGCGTGGAATGTAGACCAGGGGCGTTTACTCTTTGCACAATGCCACTAAGCTGTTATCAATATGCTGCAAACCCATGACGTCGGAGTTGAAGTGGCCGAGCAACTTGAGTTTTTTCCCGTCCCCAGTCCCTGTCGCGGCATTTGCCAGAGCGATGAACGCGGCTATTGTCGTGGTTGCCTGCGCAGTCGTGAAGAGCGGTTTAACTGGATGCAATACAGCGATGCGCAGAAACGTGATGTGCTGCGTTTGTGCCGCCAGCGTTGGTTGCGCTTACAACGTAGCCAGAAGAGTGAACAACCTGACGAACCGCAACAACCCTCACTGTTCTGAGCGTCTCACCAGGTTACTTTCCGTTATACTGCCGATTCATCATTCGGAATTGTGTTTTAAGGGAGAACCTTGATGCTACAACCGCAACAGATTGCCCCGCAGGGACCGACGTTTTCACCGCTGATCATGGGTTACTGGCGTTTAATGGAGTGGGGTATGACGGCCCAGCAATGCGTACAATTTATTGAGCACCATTTGTCGCTGGGGATCACCACCGTTGACCACGCTGATATTTATGGTGATTACCGTTGTGAAGCCACGTTTGGTGAAGCACTAAAACTGGCGCCAGGCTTGCGCGAAAAACTGCAAATCGTCACCAAGTGTGGCATCGCTACGCGTGCCAAAGCGGAACATCAGATTGGTCATTACATCACCGAAGCGCGGCATATTTTGCAAAGTGCGGAAAACTCGCTGCGGCACTTCGGTACTGATTACCTTGATCTGTTGTTGATTCACCGTCCTGACCCTTTGATGGATGCGGATGAAGTGGCTGAAGCCTTTCTTGCTTTACATCAGAGCGGCAAGGTACGTCACTTTGGCGTTTCCAATTTCACACCGACGCAGTTTACGCTGTTGCAGTCGCGGCTCCCTTTTACTCTGGCGACGAACCAACTGGAAATTTCGCCTCTCGAGCAGGCGACCTTGCTGGATGGAACCCTGGATCAATGCCAGCAGTTACGCATGCGACCAATGGCCTGGTCGTGTCTTGGCGGCGGTCGTCTCTTTAACGATCCGCATTACCAGCCGCTGCGGGATGAGCTTCATCAGATACAGCAGGAAATCGGTGCCAGCAATATTGAACAGGTGGTTTATGCCTGGGTCATGAAACTGCCAAGTCATCCCTTGCCCATTATTGGTTCCGGCAAAACGGCCCGTGTCAGCGATGCGGTCGCCGCCTGTCAACTTACGCTCGATCGCCAGCAGTGGTTCCGCATTCGCAAGGCGGCGTTGGGTTACGATGTGCCCTGAAGCGTAAAAAAGCGTCAAAACCCGGCAGCCAGAACAAAAAGCGTCCAGGCTTACAGGGAAGCTAACCATAAGGAGATGTTATGAATAGAATCCTGATTGCTGTTCTGGCGGTGTTAACGAGCGGCGTTGCGCAAGCAGCGTCAGAACAGGTGACGCTGCATACGGTTACCGAGCAAGGTATTGGTGCGGCTATAGGGAAAGTCACTCTCAGTGAAACGCCCTGGGGGCTGGAGTTTACCCCCGAACTGACGGGTCTGGCGCCGGGTGTGCATGGTTTTCACATCCACGCAAAAGGCAGTTGTGAACCGGGAGAGTCGGGAGGTAAAACGGTAGCGGCGGGTGCAGCAGGTGGGCATTTTGACCCGGGCAACACCGGTAAACACCTCGGCCCCTATGCCAACGGTCATCTCGGCGATCTGCCGGCATTATTCGTCACCGATAATGGCAACGCTGACTATCCGGTATTGGCTCCGCGCATCAAATCCCTGAATGAAATCAAAGGGAAGGCATTGATGGTGCATGTTGGAGGCGATAATCACGCCGATCATCCCCTGCCGCTGGGTGGCGGTGGCGCGCGTTTTGCCTGCGGTGTGATTTAACACGGTGGCGGCAATTTCCCTGCCGCCCTGATTTGCGTAACCAGACGTTTCTTCATTGATTTTTGTATTGTTCCCGTGGATTTTTCCCGCCTATGATACATAACAGGGAAAAAAGCGCAGGGGCAGGAATGAAAACCAGTGGGATCATGTTGTTATGTGCGTTGCTGGTCGGCTGTGACCAGCCTAATGATACGCAATTGCGGCTCGATGCCAGTCGACAATTGCAACGTGTGATTGACCGCAACCCATTACGTGCCAGTTGTGAAAACATTGCCCGAGGGCGCGAATGGCTGACACAACGAACGCTGGAAAAGCTGGAAGAAAAAGGCTGCCAGGAGGTGTTGCGTAGTGCGACCGAGACGGATTTCATCCACGCTGAGACTTTCCACCACAATCTGACGATGGTATGCGGCGCGATTGAGGGCAAAAGTTTTACCGGCACGGAACTGACGCGGCGCTTTATCTATTCGCCTGAGGAGAAAGCGCTGGTGGTTGAACCCATGTCGGAGCAGGATAAAACCCGTTTCGAAGGGCGAAAAACCCTGCAACAATTGCAGGCTGATTTCAATCGCCAGCAGCAGCAATATTGCCAGTAATCACCCTGGCACCGCTTGTTTCAATTGTGCCAGCGAGCAACGCAAACGCCACAAAATGCCGGCCAGCGTGTTGGCCTCGCTATCCTGTTCAACCGGAAGCTGCACAATCATCGCCTCCAGTTCATCCAGCGTTGCCTGCAAGGGCATATGACGCACGCCCCGTATACTCATGATGCGTTGTAAATCCTCCAGACTGCTGTCGCGCATCGCTGCCAGCGTCTGAGAGCCAGGCTGCCACTCACGCAACTGCCAGACAATATGCGAACAATTGAGCAGCACCACGCCCCAGCGTAGCAGCCACACGCGTGCCTGCTCATCACGGCTATTACTTAACTGGCTGATATGATGATAAATCTGTGACTCGAAACGGCTTTCGCTCAGATGGGGATGACGTCGCAGTTGATCAAGGAAGGCATGACGCAGGGCACGGATATGGCGACGGCTACGCCGGGCATCGGAACTGGGACGCAGTACCTGAAAGGCCAGCCATGCCAGCATCACGCCGCAGACTTTGGCCAGATTATCGTTGAGGAAACTCTGATAATCCCAGTCTGGCGGGTTGCTGACCGCAATAAAAGATCCCATAAACACGATAAATTGCCCCCACATACCCGCGCGGGTTTTCTGCTGCAACTTGAACAGTTGAAGGGTAGTCAGCAAAGGGAACAGCACCAGCAAAAATTGCCACAGTGCGCTGATTTGGACCATCAGGCCGAACTGCAACATAAAGCTAAACACCGACAGCCACAGCAGGGTTTTCAGCAGCAGCGAGATGCTGCCCGTTGGCGAGGGGGCGGAAGAGTAAAGCACACAGGCGATTGCGGTCAGTGTCAAAGCCGCTGCACCGGAATCCCATTGCGTAGCAATCCAGAACGCACATCCCAACATAATCACGCTGAAGGTGCGAAGGGCGCTCCATCCTGCTTCGGCGTTATCGCTTTCGCGTGCCAGTGACGGAACGCGTGGGGGCTGAAAGCGGGTATCCGCATCTGCTCGTTCGATCAATCTGATCCAGCGCTGGACATTAAGGTACACCCAGCAAAAGTAGCGCAGGCGCTGCACAAAGGCGCGTTGGCGGTAATCGCCCGCTGCGGCCGGGGTAATGCCGCGCAGAATCAACGCCAACTGATATTTATCACATTCCGGCTGTGCCAGTTCGTGCAACAGTTTTTGCATGGCATCAAACAGCGACTGCGGTGCCTCTGGCCAGTTCAGTAACATGCGTCGCAGGCTGGAGAGCACGCTGGTCAGGCGCAACTGTTGATGTAACACATAGTTCAGGACATTATTTTGCCGCCGAAAGCGATAGTGACTCCAGAACGCCTGAATACGTAGCAGATTCATGGTCAGGATCTGACTGATCACCGTCTCATGCGCACTACGAACATTGTCAGTGCTCCCTTGCTGCAACAGCAGCACGGCGTGTTCGAGCAATCTGGCATGCATCTGGCGCAGCGACTTCATCAGCGCATGCCCATCTGAAGTACTGGGCAGAACCATCATCATTAATCCGGCACATAAAATACCGGAAATCACTTCACAAACGCGTGCCTGGGTAATGGTCCATAACTCGCTGATATCGGTGATATTGACGCTGCTGAAGGCAATAATCGCTGCGGTATAACCAGCAAGCGAAAAAGCATAGGCCACATTGTTTTGATAGTGGTTGGCAATCCAGGTACATAACGCCAGCCAGCCTGCCATAAAAAAGGCAAACAGCCAGGGTTCATTCAGCGTGTGCCCGGCAATCAGTAATGCGGCAGTGGCACCCAGCAAACTGCCGACGATACGTCCCAGACTTTTGCTGATGGCACCCCCGACGGTAGGAAAACTGACCACGGCTGCGGAAGTCATGGCCCAGTAAGGCTGATCCAGTTGCAAGGCGTAGGCCACCGTTAGCGCCAGGCACATGGCGATTGCATTGCGCAAGGCATAGCGCCATTCACCCTGGGTGGCTTTGATCCACGGCAGATTGCGCCACGCCAACCACTGTAAATTCATCCGTGGCCTCAGCGCACAATCGAAATGGTACAGGTGGTGCCCGCCACCAGCGGGATATCCTGTGGAATGGCATCCAGATGAATACGCACCGGAACCCGTTGTGCCAGCCGCACCCAGGGGACATTGGGTTTGATATCCGGCACCAGGCCGCTGTCACTGTCGACACTCTGGTCGTAAATCGCCCGCCCGATGCTTTCCACTCTGCCTTGCAGGCGTTGACCGTTGCTGTACAGCACAATATTCGCGAGGGCACCGGGCTGGATGTGACGCAGTTTGGTTTCTTCGAAATACCCCATCACATACCATGAATGACTGTCCACCAGTGAGAACAACGGTGTGCCCGCTGTGGCGTAATTACCTGGACGCAGCGTCAGATTACTGATCCAACCCTCCGTGGGGGCGCTGATTTTGGTCTGTTGCAGATTCCAGCGTGCCTGGTCGAGTGTCGCCTGGGCTGCTTTGGTACTCGCTGCGGCAGCATTAGCGGTCAGATGCGCCGCATCAAGATCCTCCGCTGAAATCACATTACGGGGCAGATTGCTGCGCCGGTTCAATTCATGCTGGGCTTTCTGCTCATCCGACTGTGCTTTTGCCAGCTGTGCCTCAGCATTATCCAGGGCGATCTGCCAGGGTACCGGGTCGAGCGTCAGCAACGTATCGCCTTTGTGTACAAACTGATTATCTCGCACCGCCAGCGCAACAATGCGGCCAGAAACCTGGGGGGTGATATCAACCAGTTCGGCACGGACCTTGCCATCACGCGTCCAGGGCGATTGCATGTAGTAATTCCACATCCACCAGCCCGCCAATAAAGCCAGGGCAAACACCACCAGTGTGGAAAAATATTTAAAGGGATTGAATTTCATGGTGATTTATCCGAGGCTCAGTAACCAGAGTGCGGCGCTGACGCACAGCACAAACAAGGAAAGATCCATTAATGTGGGATGCCAGATATCACCGGAATACATCCAGCCACGCAGCAACGGATGGATCAGTAGCCAGAAAAAGAAACCCAGCAGTACCGCTTTGAACAGCGGTGGGAAGAACAGAGATGCACCAAAGACCAGGTCAGTGAGTGGCGCGTTAGCGGTCAGGGGGAAAACAGACACTTGTCATCATCCTTAGTAAACCCAGATTCTCTCAATGAAGCGTAGATGAGTGCGTGTGTCAGCTGGCCTGGGATTTGTTTTTTGTCCTGTAAACTCGCAGAATAGTGTAAAATCTGGCTTGATAGCTAGCAAGCTAATTATAAGGAGATGAAATGGATACGACACTCGGAACAGATCTGTCTCGACTGGTGCGCATCTGGCGTGCCTTGATCGATCAGCGTCTGAAGCCGCTTGAGTTGACGCAAACACATTGGGTGACGTTGCATAATATTCATCAACTCCCGCCAGAGCAGTCGCAGATTCAGCTGGCGAAAGCTATTGGTATTGAGCAACCCTCTCTGGTACGCACGCTCGATCAACTGGAAGAAAAGGGATTAATCACCCGTTCAACCTGTGCAAATGACCGCCGTGCAAAGCGCATCAAGCTAACCCGGCAGGCTGAGCCTATCATCGAGCAGGTCGAGAATGTGATTGATGCGACCCGTGATGACATTCTTAGCGGTATCAGCCTGGAAGAGGTAAACCAGATGGTGACGCTGATTGCCCGGCTGGAGAAGAATATTCTCGAGTTACAAAATCGCGAGAAGTAAAAACCCGCCCCTTTTGGGGCGGTGTCATTTTGAAGTCAGGCAGCCTTAAAACAGAAAAAGTTTGTTGATTTCACCGTTCAATTTTCTCTGCAAAGAAAATCGGATGTTATAAAGCTTTTTCCTGTCGATTCCCAACGAGTCGGCGATATCCTTCAGGGTGTATTCCCGCGACAGCAGATTCAAGACTTCGACCTCCAGGGTTGTCAGACTGCCAGGTTTGACACCGTTACCCCACCGGCCAATGAGAACATCTTTAATTTTTTTTGTGATGGTCTGTTTGCAATCACTGGAGTAGATCACGGTGGCAATGCGCTGGTTGTTCTTCCACCACCAGGACGCGAGATTATCCATTCTGTAATCAGATAACAATATCAATCCACTTCCGCTTTTGACTAAGTGGGAGATCCAGTGCGGATCAGAAAACAGTTTGATGTTGTAGTGTGAAAAATCAACAAAGATGAAATTGAAATTCAGATGATTATGTTGTTTATCGAGCAACGCAGCCTGAATTCCAACGCGTAGATAATAATTTCTGTCAGGCCAAATGCTGTATTTAATGCCAGATGAATTCTGCATTTCCAACAGCCATTCGGAGATCGTTATCACCTCACCATCATCCTTGAGGTTTTTATTCTGTTCATTTTGCATTGGAATCAACAATCCCTGTTTCATTTCCATTGTGAAGTCTAACCAGGGGGCATGATACAAATCATGAAAAAATACAGCAAGACAGAAGTATGATAACGAAAAGTTCATTCACTGGATAAAATCCTAATGGAGATGGATGATGTAATAAAGATGAGGGAAGGGATACGTATTGTTTTCCACAGGATAATGACATATCTAAAGTTATAGGGCAGTCAGGAAAATAAGAATATGTCCTGGTTTTAAGTGTTTGCCACGATGATTCTTACGAATAAAACACGTAAAATTAGCACGAAAAGCTAAATGCACCAAGGGTGAGCGAATGTGGCAAAAGGCAGTGTTACTTATATGTTTCTTATGTGCTAATTAATAACGGTAAATATCATCATCTCAGCGGTCCAGATCAGGCAGGAAGAGTTCTTTTCTCTTTCCATTCCAGAACTTAATTTTCAGCCGATAAAGAGTTTTAAGATTATTTAAAGTAGATACTAAGATAGTGGACTGTTTTTATCTTATCAATGCCAGTGATGTTGTTGTTCGTGAAGGAGCTTTTTTCATTAACGTGTTGTGTAACGGTTTAATCCAGAGCTAAATGGGTAAAGGTTTTCTTAAAGGAAGTGGTAATAATCTCAATTGCCTCGCAATATCTGAAATTGCAACGAATAAGTTATGTTTTTAAATAAGTTCCCGTTGCGTCATATACTTATTTTACATCTTGAAATTTTCAGTTACCCTTCGCTTGACATTCTTTTTTAAAAGATGAAAAGTAACGCCACGACCGGGTAACTTTGTAAGTAATAAACCATAAAGCATATAAATCTTGATAGAGAATAGGATAAACCCCTTGGCTGAATGCCAGTGAAAATTTAGTAATACTCTTACAACACCAGGATGTAATCTGATAATTAATTTCAGAGGCATGTTTTTGCTTGCTCAATAATATGAGCAATCCGCAGGCACACACCTTTTTGACGTTAATAGTCACACTCACTTATACAGTAGGTAAAAATGAAGATTCAGACAGGCTTAATGAAGTTCAGCCCATTGGCCTCAGCGATTTTGCTGGCCCTGCCAGTTATGGTGAATGCTGCCGACCTCAGCATGCCCAATGGTAACATCAACATGGCTAATGGGGTGCCGGTAGTCAATATCAATGGGGCTAACGGCAATGGCATATCGCATAACATTTATGACAAGTTGAATGTTGGCAAAGAAGGTTTGATTTTCAACAATAGCCAGAATGGTGCCAACACTTCTCTGGCAGGTCAGATTGCCGGGAACAGCAACTTAGCCTCAGGAACAGCCAAAGTCATTCTGAATGAAGTCACATCAAAGAATAAAAGTAATCTGAATGGCCAGATGGAAGTTGCCGGAGATAAAGCCCATCTGATCATTGCTAACCCAAATGGCATTAGTTGTGATAGCTGCGGTTTTATCAATACCGATAAAGTCACCATGACAACCGGCAAAGCAGACCTTAATAATGGCGAATTACACGGATACTCTGTCAATGGTGGTCTTATTACGACAAACGGTTTAACCAGTGATTCGCCAACGGCGATACTGGCGCGTTCCATCGTAGTTAATGGTGATATTAATGCATCAGGCCAGGAACTCACATTGATTGCGGGTAATAACTACATCGATACGTCAAATAAGGTGACGGGCACAGTGAATGCCAGCGGTGGAAGAAATAGTTATGGTATTGATGTCGCTAAACTTGGTGGTATGTACGCCAATAAGATTAACTTAATCAGCACCGAAAATGGCATCGGTGTGCGTAACGCAGGTGTGCTGGCTGCGGGGAGTGGCGGCATTCAGATTGATACGAATGGCCGTCTGATCAACAACTCAGCTCAGATTAAATCAACGGGAGCCATCGCGGTAAAAACCAAAGGTGCGCTTGAAAATGTTACCGGTAAAATCGTCAGTGATAAAACGATATCGATAGATACCAATAAAAACGGGATTAACAACAGCCGGGCGGGCAATATTATGTCTGGTGCTGATGTATATATCAGTAGCGGTGAGTTTAACAATGTTAATGGTAAGGTCGCGGCGGCTGGAACCCTGGCAATGAACACCAATAATGCGACCCTGACCAACTATGGTAAAGGTAATAGCGTTGGGATCGAAGCGGGTGTTGTCGTATTGCAAACCGGTACATTAAATAACAACAATGGCCAAATTAAAGGCTTTTACGTCGGTTCCGAATCATCCAATCTTAGTAATAATAACGGTATGATTGAGTCATACAGCGATGTGGATATTTCTACCAGCGGCTCGGTAAATAACACGTCGGGTTTGATTCGTGGTGCGAACGGCCATGTCAAAATTGATGCCTCAAAGGGCACACTCACTAACAGTGGCACCAAATCTGCGGATGCCGCAAGCTCAGATTCACTGGGGATTATTGCGGGTGATGGGGGTATTCAGATTTCGGTTGCTGCCCTTAATAACAGTAATGGTCAGATTGCATCAGCAGGGGATATTGGTTTCCTGACTAAGTCTAATGTTAACAATGTTAATGGTAAGATTGCGACTAAGAAAAATGTGTCAATTAAGGCGGCTTCTCTTACCAATGCACAATCCAGCATTGTTGGTCAGACAGGGGTTGATATTGATTTGACCGGCGATGTTACTAACCACATTGGTATCATTTCATCTGAATATGGTGATGTGAATATCCGGGCACGGCATGTGAATAACAGTGGCGGCTTGCTGTTGGGACAGAATATCAGTCTGGATGCGGTTCATGATGTGAACAATGATACTTCACTTATCGTGGCGCAAAAGAAACTGACCATAAACGCGGGTGGCACTGTTGCCAATCAGAACGGCAACAATTTTGGTGACGTCTGGGGCCTCTATTTTGGCATGCCAAATCAGAAAGGTGGGATGATCGGTAATGGTGGTGTAGAAATCACTGCCAATACTTTAAACAATAACAACAGCCGTATTATTGCGCAGCATGCCCCTCTGACACTGGCGATAACCGGTGCGCTGTATAATGACCGCAGTATGCTGATTGGCGCGGGTGCATCAAGTATTAAAGCTGGAAGTCTGAGCAGCAATTACTCGACCATCCATTCAACAGGCGATTTATCTATCGATACCCGTAGTCTGTCTTTAGCCAGCAGCGGTAGCATCATCGATAATGATGCAACCGGTATCATTGCTGCGGATGGCGCACTGACGTTGAATGTAGCCAATAATTTTACCAATTACGGTTGGATCACCGGTAAGCAGAAAGTCAGCGTTAACACTGCGGGTGTGTTGTACAACAGGAATACCATTTATTCAGATAACGAAACCCAGGTTTACGCTAAATCCGCCGTTTACAACTTTAAAGACATGGTGGCTGGGTCAAAACTAACGGTTGGCGCTACCGATACGGTTTATAACTCCGGCAATATGTTTAGTGAAGGCCATGCCAGCATTACAGGTAAACGCGTTTATAATGAAGGCAATTCAGCAGTCATGGGTGGTCGTCAGGGACTGGAACTGGAAACAGACACTCTTATTAACAGTGGGAAAGTCGTAGGGCTGTAATCATTAAGCCGGATAGAAGCAGCAGAAATGCTGCTTCTATCCCGACAGAAATGTTATGAAAAATACCCTCAGACCATTACTGACGTCTCTTATTTTGGGCGTGAGCGAGCAGGTGGCAGCAGAAGTAGATTTAAATCGCCTGGTCAAAACGCAGCAAGATCTTGAAAATAGCACCCGTCAGGAGAATAAACTGGTAAAAAAGACGTTTATTCAAAAGTGGAAGGTTCTGACATCAAAAGTATAGATTTTCCTGCGGAGGAAAACTGTGTAGAACTGGATGCTTTAATTATAAATAATGATTTTCTCGATGATGCCAACATAAAAAAAATAATATCGCAGATTGCAGGGCGTTGCCTGGGAACAGCAGGGATTGAGACGCTGGCAAATACATTGCAGGATTATTATATTAACGCGGGCTATGTGACTACGCGTATACAGATTCCCAGTCAGGATCTGGCAACCAGGAAGTTAGTCGTCGATGTGGTGCCCGGAAGGATTGAAAACATCCTGATAAAAGATAACGATATCAGAAAATGGATATTACCATTTACATCGGGGGAAATCCTTAATGTCAGGGACATCGAACAGGGTGTTGAAGTTCTACAGAAAGTTCCTGGGTTGAACATCGAAATCAATATCGAACCCGGTAGTAAGGCAGGTTACAGTAATGTGGTGATGAGCACCGGGCGCTTGATAAACTGGAACGCACGAACCTGGATAAATAACTGGGGTGATAAGGCAACAGGAAAATATTTACTCGGTGGTGCAGGTTATCTTTACAACCTCAGTAAAATGAATGATGTGTTCTGGTTGTCAGGCACCACAAATGCGGATCGTAAATCGGGGCGATATAACAGCATCAGTTCATATTACTCTATACCTTATGGTTATTGGGATTATGAGATTTTTTACAGCAACAGCCATTCCCGGCAACTGATTAATATTGGTCCATATGGATTCAATTATATTGGCGATAGCGAGAGCTTGAGTTTAAAGGCCGCACGAACCGTTTACCGTGATCGGGATAAGAAGGTAGCGCTGAGCGCTGAACTATTGCGCAGGAAAGTGGCTTATAAGTTAGAAGATGTTGAGTTGGTGTTGCAAAAGCGCAATATGACCAACCTGCGTTTAGGAATTAATTTTAAGAGAAATATGCCAGGTGCGATACTTGATACCACCTTGTCTTATCAGCGGTTTTTCCCGTGGTTGGGTGCCGAGGAAACGCCTGATATGCAATCCGGTGATGTCAGTAAGCAAAGCAATGTTCTGAACCTGGATATTAATTATACGCGGTTAGTTAATGTGTTATGGACTGACGCCTATTATGAACTTCGGTTAGGTGCACAGTATTCTCCAGATGCATTAACTTTGCAGGACCAGTTTAGCGTAGGCGACCGTTGGAATGTGCGCGGATTCGAAAATAGTGCCGGGCTTTACAGCGATAAGGGTATCTATAGCCAAAATACGCTCAACTTTATTACGGGATTCTCAAACCTGGAATGGTATCTGGGTACGGACTTTGGTGCTATTTTCAAAGGAAACAACCAACGTGACGGGATTGATTATCAACAGTTATTGGGTGCGACAGTCGGCTTGAAAGGCAGTATTAAAGCGTTGGGTTATGATGTGTCATTATCTAAACCTTTACTCTATCCACAGTCTGTCAATGCCGACAAAGTAAATTTTAATCTTAATATTTCTTATCAGTTTTAATTATCAAGGAATGATCATGTCTGTTGGTACGGATATCGTTGAAGTTGAACGGATTAAGAATGCTATTTTGCGTACAGAAACGGCTTTTCTGAAACGTGTGTTTACTGATGAGGAAATTGCACAAATCGGCGTTGAGTATCCTGATTATGAAAGAGCATCAGGGTTTTGGGCCGCAAAAGAATCCATTGTCAAAGCGACGGGGTTAGGTTTTCGCAATGGAGTTTGTTTTCATGATGCCGAAATTAGTCATGATGAAAATGGCGCGCCTTACTTCAAGCTGCATGGCCGATTAAAGGAAGTTATTACTGAAAAAGGATTTACAAACATAACCTTGAGTATTTCGCATTGTCGCTTGTATGCGATTGCCGTGACAATTCTGACTTAATTTATAAACCGAATTCCAGCTATGTATAAATATCATGATCTTATCAACAAGAACGTCTTAATAACCGGTGCCAGCGGTGATATCGGTTTGAGCATTTGCGCCGGTTTTTTGCAGCAGCAATGCCATGTCTATGCGTTGTATAAATCCAACGCAGCAGATCTACAACAGCTCAAAGAGACGCATCCACAGGGCGAACGCCTGCATATTCTCCAGTGTGACCTTGCGAATCAGGAAGCAGTGAAGCAGTTATGCCAGTATCTAAGTTCACAAGCCAGCAAACTGGACGTGCTGGTGAATAACGCCGGTATTGTGCGAGACGCACTTTTCGCAGCAATGGGTAATGATGATTTTAATACCGTGATTGATACCAATTTAATCAATACTTTTGTTCTGACGAAAGAAGCGCTTTTGTTATTAAGAGCTGCTGAGACGGCGACAATTGTCAATGTTGCCTCTATTGCTGGACTTATTCCGAGCGTCGGGCAGAGCAATTACAGTGCATCAAAAGCTGCACTGCTTGGCTTTACCCGTACGTTGGCTGCGGAGCTGGCACCCAGAGGGGTCAGAGTCAACGCAGTAGCGCCAGGTATGATTGAATCTAAAATGGTAAAAAAAGTATCACGTACTGTGGTGCGCGATGTCACGGCCTCCGTCCCCCTAAGGCGCCTGGGGAAGTGTGAGGAGGTGGCAAATACCATTATCTACTTAAGCTCCTCAGCATCCAGTTATATTGTTGGCCAGACCATCGTTATCGATGGTGGCCTGGTGATGCGGTGACTTATGTCGAAATATACTATTCCTTCACAGATATTTCTCGAGATGGGTGGCTGGCGTCAGCCACTTATCATGGTCGACAGGATCGATGATTACAAGCATGGTGAAAGTGGTTACATCAAAATAATAAAACATGTGACCTTTAATGAACCTTATATCGCAGGGCACTTCCCGGAAGACCCTATTATGCCAGGGGTGCTTATTGCAGAAATATTCGGCCAGGCCAGTGAGTACTTCTCTTTTTTGACCGACATTTGCGATATCTGGCAAGAGAGATATCAGCAAGAAATGAGAACGTTACGAGATATTCATGCAAAAATCACAGACGAAAATTTGCGTTCAATCATCCGTACACGGCGTTGTCAGGTGCGAGGTGTACTCGCTGCACAAAATTTGAAATTTAAAGATATTGCCCGGCCTGGGGATACGATTGAGGTCATCAGTAAACTTTCATTTTCAGACAGCAATGGCTTCAGACACTATGCGGTTTCTGCTCATGTTGGCAAGAAACTAATTAGCCAGGGCGTAATTATTAACTATCGGGAAGTAAAATAACTCATTACGGTGAACACAGATGAATACGATGCAAGAAAATATTGAAGAGCGTAAAGCCGTTTTACTCACCATTAAAACCGAGATCATTCAACGTCTGCATATACCAAAAAATGTGGCGCAAATTGATGACGACACCCCTTTATTCGGCAACGGACTAAAACTGGACTCAGTCGACGCTACCGAAATCTTGGTGTTATTGGATAAAAACTTCGGCATTCGACCAGGTGAAGGTGAAGACCCGTCTTATATGCGTAGCATTAACAGTCTGGCTTCATTTGTATTGCAGCAGAAACAGCATCACTAATTTTCTTACTTAATTAATGCGGGTTATTTTATGAGCGCTCTTTATAAAATGCATTTAGCGAAGAACGCCGTAATGGGCGTTTACAATGGTAAATCGGTGCCATTATCTTACACCTCCCAGGTGGAGGCTTATAAAGCAGTACGGGAAAACGCTTTACTGGTAGATTATTCACATATGTCGATTGTGCGTGTCGTGGGTGATGATGCATGGTCGCTGGTCAACCATCTGGCCTCGGCAGATGTCTCCGTCATACGCGATGAACAGGGTCTTTATTCCTTGCTGTTGAATGAAGATGGCACTGTTTGGGGCGACGCTTACATTCTTTGTACTGATGAAGGGTACTATATTCTCTCTGAGTCACTTTCTGTTGGCGATATCATTGAACGGCTCAATGTAATTTTAGAATACAGAGTCGATCTGGATATTCAGGACGTGCCAGAAATCACTGCGATGGACACTCAAGAGTGGGGCGCTGTTTTGTTGGAAGGCCCCTACGCCTGGGAACTGCTCGCTGAAATCTATGGCTTTGACATTATTGGTTTGCCCTACCACGAATATATGAACACTGATGATGGCTTAATCACTTTCCGCTGTGGCAGACATGGTGAGTATGGCTATCTGCTGGTCGGTGAGCAACTGCAACTGGTTGAAGTTTGGCAACAATTGCTTGATAAAGGTGACAAGTACCAACTGAAGATTGCCGGCCTGGACTATCAGCAGCTGGTGCGTATTGAAAATCCTTGTTGGGATGCATCCATTTATCAAAACTATAGCTGCAACCCGCTGGAATTACAGATGCAGTGGGCGATTCAATACGATAAAGAAAATTTCATTGGTAAATCGGCTGTTGAAGAATTGTCCCGTAGGGGGGCGGAACGGAAATTAGTAGGTATGATGCCGCTCGTTGAGGGTGGTGATATTAAGGCCGACGATAAGGTGGTGGCCGATGCTGTAGTGGTCGGGGTAATTATAAAAGGGGGTTATTCACCGGCAAGAAAATCTCATATTGCGCTGGCATTGATTGATAGCGATTATGCCTGGTCAGATATTGCCGGCTTTGCTATTCGCACGCCGCATGGCGATATTGCTGCCACTACACATAATCTCCCTTTCTTATATAACTTCAGTATGTTGGTTAATCCAACTGAACACAGTTTTATCGACACAACCAAGCCCAAGAGCGCGCTGTCAGGCATAAAAGTTTAGTGAATTCATGATGAAGACAAACAGAAAAAGAGTGGTCATCACCGGGATGGGTATATTGTCATCCCTGGCCGATAATATTGCCGATTTCAGGCAGGCATTGCTGAATAAGCAATGTGGCGTTACTGACAGCCTGCGTTTTGCGCAATGGTTTGAAAACGCCCGTGCGGCGGAAATTCTCCATGCCATCGATTATTCCTCGATCCCGGACGATATCCTGGAGACACAGGATAACGCTTCATTATGGGCGTGGAAGGTCAGCAAAGATGCATTAACGCAAGCCGGACTGGTTAATGATCAAACCCACCTGGACAACACCGGATTAGTGATTGGTGTCTCCTCCGCTGGAACCGAGGCGTTTTTACCGCTGTTTGAACAGCGCATGCATGATTTCTCGCTAAAGAAAGCCATTTACTCCGGTGGTTTCTCTTCATGCTGCGCCAGCGTGGCAACGCTACTCGGCCTGAAAGGGGGCACGGAACTGGTTGCCACCGCTTGCACGGCCAGCCCTAATGCCATTGGTATCGCCTTTGATCTTATTCAAAATGGCAAAAATAACACCATGTTGGCAGTGGGCACTGAGCCGATTTATCTGCCAACGTTTGCCGGATTTTATGCTCTGAACGTCATGCATCCTGAGTCTTGTTCGCCTTTTTCTGGCCGTTCGGGTATGTCGATCGGTGAGGGGGCGGGAGCCATTGTCCTTGAGGAGTATGAGCACGCGCTGGCCCGAGGGGCCACTATCTACGGTGAAATTCTCTCTTATGCCACCTCCTGCGACGCTTACCACGAAACCGGCCCGGACCCGCGCGCCAGCGGAGCAGTTCAGGTGATGAACAAAGCGTTGCAGAACGCCGGTATCACTGCCGATGAGATCGATTATGTGAACCTGCACGGTACCGGGACCGAAGCCAACGATCGCATCGAAACGCTGGCGATGAAGAAGGTGTTTCCGCGCATTGAGCAACTACCGGTCAGTTCGACCAAATCTTTCCTTGGCCATAATATCGGGGCTGCCGGAATTGTTGAATTGATCGCCTGTCTGGTGACGTTGCCACAAGGAAATCTGTTGCCGACCCTGAATTTCACTGCACCGCGAGCCAACTGTGATCTGGATTATGTGCCGAACGAATTCAGAGAAAAAGACGTGACGATTTTCATGAAAAACAATTATGCCTTCGGTGGTAATAACTGCTGCATGATTGTCAGTACTCGGGCGGGGACGACGCCGGTGACCTCATATCAGGCGAAACGCGTTGCTATTACAGGCATCGGTGCAGTTTCAGCTATCGGCCATAGCATCAACGAAATTCTTGAGCATTGCTGGACGCAGGAAAAAGCCGTCAAGTTAAGCCCGGTGGCTTTTTATGACGATACGCTGGCCGAAGCCAGAGAGTTACTGGATGTTCTTCACGAAACCGGCCAGTTTACTGCACCGCAAAACGAACCCAATTTTAAAACTTTTCAGGTACAAAACCTGGAACCGCGTAAGCATCTTCGCCGCTTCGATGCCCGCAAAGCGACGCGCGCCGGTACTTTCGCGCTCATCGCTCTGACTGAGGCGTTGAATCAGGCACAACGCAAGATCAAACGTGACGGTGAGGCGTTGGGATTGGTGATGGGGATGTCGCGTGGTCCACAGGAGACAACCTACAAGTATTTGCAGAGCCTGAAGCCGGACCCTCGTAAAGTGCGCACGTCTGAGTTCCCTGGATCGTTGATGAATGCGATCACCACCTTCTGTGGCATCTCCGAAGGTATCAAGGGCTATACCACCACGTTGGCCAATGGACAAAACGCCGCGCTGGGTGCCCTGGCGTATGGCTACGAGATGGTCCGTCAGCAGTTGCAGGCACAGGTGCTGGTCGGTGGGGCTGACGAATATTTCCCTTCTATGTCGCTTTATATGGATGCGGTGACTGAGAAAATTCAGATGAAGTCACAAGCCTGTGAATACCAGATCTACGGCGATAATCCGCAAGGTTTTGTCCCGGGAGAAGGGGCATGCATGCTGCTATTAGAAGATCTCGATGCGGCTTTGGCACGTCATGTCGGCGTTCAGGCAGAAATCATTGGCTACGGGAAATCTAACGGCAACAGCTATTTTGACCCGCAGCAGACAGATGAAAAGGCCGATGCAATGGCTCTGGCTATTCAACGGGCATTTTCTGATGCCGGGGTGTCAGCGGGAGAGATTGACCTGGTTTGCGGTACCTCAAATGGCGCAGCGGAGAGCGTTCAGGTGGAACTCAACGCAATTGAACGCATTTTCCGCCATGATAAACCGCAGGTGCCAGTGGTTAACTACAATGCTTTTTTTGGTTTTGTTGAGTCTTGTGCAGGATTATTGAACCTGGCGGTGATTGTCGACTGTATTAAAAAGCAAGCGGTCCCGGCAATTCCCTATACAGAAACGTTCTGTGATGAGCGTATTAACTTTGTTCGTACCCCGTTGCAGCAAAAGATTGGTCTGGTGCTGCTGGTAGGTGCTAATGAAGGTGGCAACTTCACAGCGTTTATCATTAAGGGATAATATTTTGGATAATTCCACCATTATCTCTGGCTATAGTGCAAGGCTGGCATTTGCGGAGAACAGCAAAGAATTAATTGAAAAGCTCAGGCAGGGAAAATGCGCGGCTAAGACAAATTGGTTCGCGACTCAGCAGGCTGCTATGAGATGTGGAATAAAAGAAAATAAGTCAGTTGCCCGGCTGGCATCGAATCCTCTCAGTCTGACTGAGCAGTTATGTCAATTAATTGAGCAAGCACTGGAACACGCCATGCTCGATACGCATTGTCTGTCAGGGGATAACGTCAGAGTCTATCTGACTGGACTGGGACCGCGGGTTGATGTGATCGATTATAAAACCTTTTATGATCACAACGATATTGAAGACGTGACGCTTAATAAATCCATCACACATTTACATGTGGCTGAGATTTGTCAGGACAAACTGGCGCATGAGATCGCAAAGAAATATCATCTTAAATTCAGCCCGCCCAATTTGCAGTGTACCAGCAACTCGTCACTGGCGGCGGTGCACCTGGCGATTCAGGCAATTGCGAGTGGCGATATTGACCTGGTAGTGATAGTGAATAGTTCGCAGATTACGACGCAGGACATCGCTTTTCTTGCCGGTCAGTCGATGCTGGAAAGTGAGGAAGCACAACCTTTTGGGGAAGCCAGCAAAAGTGTGTTATTTGCGGAAGGGCAAAGCGGCATCGTTCTGGAAAGCGTCAGGCACCGGCATGCGCGTGGGCTGACCGGAGGTGTTCGCTTGACGTCTGATTATGCACAAATCACTTCAGGCAGAGGGAATGACGCCGGGCAACTCAGCGTTAACCTGATGAAAGTCATGAATAAGGTGATGGAACAGGCCGGAATTCGTTACGAACAGTTATGCGCGATTCTGCCGCACGGCAATGGTTCGGAGGGGACGGATAAAGCCGAAGCGCAGGCCCTCGCTACTTTGTTGGCGGAACATGCGCTTCCTGTCCTCGCCTATAAAGGACAGATAGGTTATAACCCAACCGGTTCGGGCATTATCGATTTAATTATCGGCCACTATAGCTTATGCAGCGGCGAGTTAATTTCGCCAACAGGTAAGTCAGTCATACGCGAAAATATGGTGCAACATGTGTGGCTGAATAAAGGTACGGTAAAACATAATAAACATCATCTGCTGAAAACGGGACTGGGTGTCGATGGCTCAATTATCGCGCTGGTGATGTCAATGTGTGATATGGACGTGTAATAAGAGACAGGATGTCGTATGTATTTATCTTCTTTCTCTATGCTGGAACCACAGGACGGTATATATATTTACTATCCTTGCTGGTTAAACGTATGGGAATCTCATCTGTATAAACAGGCGCTGAAATCAACCGGTTCACACGCATGGGGGTTCAGACGCTTTGGTACGCATAAAGATGCCTATATTAGAGAAATGATCAGAACGCCGCCTTATAAAGCTTATATCGATGCTATGGAGCAGGTTTCTGAAGCAGCATTGCAGAAATTAACGGCACGGGAGCGCATGTTATTACTCAAGTCACGCACGGCGTTTATTTATGTCGATAGCTGGGGAGAATCGGCACCCTTTGAAGATATTTCCAGTGCATTACATACGGCAACGATCGATACATTACCAAAAAACTTAGTGAAAAAGTTTTCGGTGACGGATTTCACTTGCAAAATCAGAGGGGAAAAACAGTCTCTGGTACAAGCAATGCAGGTTGCAGAGGATTATCTCAACTGGCAGGTATTTGATTATGTGGTGATCTGCGCGGCCTATCGGGCAGTACCGGTGCTGGTGTTTTCTGAAGAAGATATTCGCTGCCCAGAAAAGGGAAAAAACAGACGGGAAAGCGGTGTAATGAATTTGTCGGTTGAGCGCGTGGGATGCTTTATTTTTAGTCGTCGGGAAGCAGAATTGAGCGTTAATTGTGGTGGATACTCAATTCAAGATGATAACAGAAAACTGATCAGGCAATTGGTTGAAAATCATCAGGATATTAACCTGTTTACTTTTTCTGGGTTAAGGAAAGGGGCGGCGGAGCAGGAATTATTAAAAAATGGCAATAGCTCGGTTTTTGATGTCATTAATCTTATCGATACCTATGGCGGCAGCGGCTGCCTGTCGCCCGCATTAAGCTGGATATATCTTGAGCAGCAGGCAAGGGAGCACGGAAAAATGCGCACCCTGGTTCCCGATAATTTCGGTGGTTATAACTGGTTTGACACCCGTTACTAATCGACACCATCAGGGAATGATGATGAAAAATAACATAAGAGCCTTGCCAGCAATACAATTGATTGATGTGTGTAAAAGCTACGGATTTGCTGAAAACAAAGTTGACGCGCTAAAAAATATTAATCTTGAAATCAAAAAAGGGGAGTTCCTGGCGCTTTGTGGGCCTTCCGGTAGCGGCAAAAGCACGCTATTAAATGTTCTGTCGGGGATTGACAAGCCTGATGCCGGAATAACGCTATTTCTCAATAAATCGCTCAATGAACTGCATGAAAATCAACTCTCTTCGGTCAGAAGCAGGCATTTAGGATTCATCTTTCAATTTTTTAATCTGATTCCGGTGTTAAGTGCATTTGACAATGTCTATTACCCATTGATTCTTAATGGCCATTTCCCCAGGAAAACCGCGCAAGAACTGGCATGGCATTATCTCGATAGCGTAGGCATCCGCGCGTTAGGCGATCGTAAACCGGGGCAACTTTCTGGCGGTCAGCAGCAACGCGTGGCCATTGCCAGAGCGTTAGCAAACCAGCCGGATGTGGTGGTAGCCGATGAACCAACCGGAAATCTTGATATGGCAACCGGCGATGCAATTCTTGACCTGTTATTAAGGATTAACCAGGACACAGGCACCACATTTATTATCTCAACGCATTCAATGCAACTTAAAGATCGGGCCAAACGCGTTATAGAAATCGAGGATGGGGAGTTAGTCAGTGATTCCATTCGCTAAAGTTATGCCGTTTATTTTTGCCGGCTTATTAGTGGTTCACCTGGGTGGGGCAACCGCTGCTCCTGTGCGTATGGTGGAGAAGGTGATACAACAGGGCCTTCCCGATCAGCCTGATGCATTATTAGAAGTCAGCCGTGCTTTGTTCGATGACTATCAGCAGCATCACGAAGCGGTCGCACTGATTTTTCACTCTTATGCCCTGCTGCGGTTGGCAAATCATTTTGAAGCAGTCAACGATTATGTTAATGCCTCTGAATACGCCAAATTGGGTTTTTTTTACCTCGACGAAGCGGTAGACACACATGAAACAAACTTTCGTCTGCGGTATTTAAGAGCGAGAGTTGATGCGTATCTGCCAGCGAAACTTGGGCGCTGTGTAGTCACATTACAGGATACAGAGATACTACTGCGGCAAGCGAAAGCCTTCGATGCCGCAATTCAGGCGCAAATTAATGTTATGCGTTATCGGGCATTATCCAGTTGCCGCGATCATACACGCGCCAATGCGCTGTTGACCGCTATGCAGAATGGCACCCTGAGTGAGCGAAAGTTATTGGCACTGGGCACTGACAGCACACCGGAGTGGGATGCTCATGAACTGGCTCAGATTTTAATGCCTTTGGTGAAAGGTGAATAAATGAATATGGCTATGATCTTGACCAGTGCGGTTATTTTGATGGTGTTCAGTTTTGTCATATATAGTCTTATTTTCACCCTGCAAGATGCAAAATTCGCGTTCTTAAATATTTTAAGACATAAAAGGCGGTCATTCTCGACGCTGTTTGCTATCACGTTGGGTGGCGTAGCAATATTTCTTTATGGTGGTTTTATTGATTACGCCTTCTGGATTTTACAACAGCAAACAGTGCGTACAAATATTGGTCATGTTCAGATCTACGACCAAACATATTTTTCCTCGTCGAACAAAAGCAAAAGTATCATTGAAAATTATCAAGGGTTGAAGGCTGGAATTTTGCAGGATAATGAGTTGTCAAAGTATATTGCGACTATTGCCGGTCAACTGGAGTTTTCCGGTGTCGTCTCGCAATATGAACACCAGACATCCAGTTACTTTTCTGCATTTGGCCTGGAACCTCTCCCTGCCGTAAAACTGGGTTCTTTTGATACATTGATCTCCGGCAGCGATCTTTCACGCATTAAAAATGACGAGATTACGCTGGGTCGTGGTCTGGCAACGTCTCTTAATGCGGGTTACGCAGATTGGGTGGATATGTTGACGGTGAATAGCCACGGTGGGCAAGGGGCATTATCACTTAAGGTACGTGGCGTATTCTCCTCGGGCATTAAAGATTATGATGATGTCGCGTTAAAAATACCGCTAACCACAGCACAACGATTAATGGATACGGATGGCGTTAGCAAAGTTGTTATTCTCCTGAAAGATGAACGTCACCTTGCCGAGTTCAGTCATCAGCTGGAAAAATACATTAATGATCATCATTTACCGTTGATTGTTAAAGACTGGAAATCGCTGTCGTTATTTTATCAGCAGGTGGAAGGATTATTATCGGGTATTTATTTCTTTATCAAGCTCATTGTTGGCCTGATCGTTATATTTATGATCAGCAATACGATGACCATGAACATTCTTGAAAGAACACGGGAAATTACCACCTTAAGGGCGATGGGACTCAGGCCGTTTCATATCACCCGTTTGTTCTTACTGGAAGGAACCTTTATGGGGGGGATCGGAGCAATATTTAGCCTGCTTATCGGGTTTATGTTGGCGGGCATGATTAATCTACAAGGGATTGCCATGCCTCCGTCACCGGGTCAGACGCAAGGCTACAACGCCTTTATTAAAACCGACAATGTCGAGTTGATCTGGATTACGTTGGTGCTGCCAATATTGACGGCATCACTGGCAACGTTATTACCGGCGTTGAGAGCATCACGACTCAATATTGCTGATGCATTTAAATCAGCTCAAGGATGATTGTATGAAAGGTTGTACCGCTTTATCGCTGCTGTTTTTTATATCGACTGCCACATGGGGAGAGTCTGCACAGGATATTATCCGGCAGTCAGATGCTATCCGTTCACCGGATGAACCCTTTCGTTACACGGTGACGGTACTGGAATACCCTTCAGGGAGCTCCGAACCCAGAAATAAGCAGATTCTGGATATATCCATGCGCTTTCTGAAACCTGAGGGTAATCGTCAGGCTGAAGCGCGGTCGCTGGTGCGTTTTATCTTTCCAGCGCGCGATAAAGGCAAAGTGATGCTGTCGGACTGGTATGATCTATGGTTCTACACGCCGGAATTGCGTCGTCCTGTTCCGATCTCCCGACAACAAAGGTTATTAGGGCAGATTTCAAATGGCGATGTCATTGTCACTAACTTTGAAGATGCTTATAACGCAAGGCTGCTGGATGAACAGCCTTGCGGTGCTCATGTTTGCTACCAATTGGATCTGCAACGTAAGTCATCGCAAGTGACCTGGCCGAAAGTGAAATACCTGGTCGAAAAGGGGAGCTATCGTCCGTATAAAGCCTCTTATTACTCGCTTGATGACAAACTGATGAAAGAGGTGGAGTACCGCGACTATAAACCATTGTTGGGCAAGGTGCGGCCGGCACAAATTGTCGTTACTGATAGCCGTCATGGCAACGGTTATTCGGTTATGGAATACAGCGATCTCAGGTACGAATCGTTGCCAGCGTCACATTTCACCCGTGAGTCTATTCAGCGAGGGGATCTTTGATGTCTTCTCTGCGCTGGTTGGTGCTCCCTCTCGCGATGCTGCCTGGAGAAAGGGTGTCAGCCTGTCTGTCTGACGGCGATATGGCGTTATTCGGTCAGATGTCTGCGGTGCGCAAAAGACCCGCGAGCTGGCAGATTGGCGGGAACGATCCCTGGCGCACTGACAATGGTTACACCGACCTGGTGGTGAAATACAGCAATCGCTGTTTATTCGCGGACGAACAAATAAGGCTGAATGTTGCACTGTATGGGCTGACTTATTATCCAGTCAGGGATGGCGGGGCCTTTGAGCAAGATGATCACCGCGCGAGATTACTGTTTGACCGATTAAGCCTGACCTATAACCTGTCTGATACCGTCAGGCTGGAGGCGGGAAAAATAAGTAACAAGGGCGGCTTATTTTACCTTAAATCTCCGGCTAATCTGTTAAGTAATTACGGTGGTGGATTTAAATCGACACGAATATACCATCCGGCATTGAATCAGGTCTGGGCGGAATCATCCTGGGGATTTGAGCTGTCTGAGACGAGCGAAAATAATTCGCTGTCACTCACCATTGCGCCAAAATTGGCGCAGGCGGGTAAAACGTATGAGTCTTCTGGTAACTGGTCAGCAACCCAACGTTCAAACAGCCGCGATCGTTATTTGTTGACCTATACCGATTACCGTTTTGCTGATCACACGCCGTCGGCCAGCCTGATGTTCGGTGATGCAAACGCGATTGCATTGGCAAACAGTTATAATTTATCTCAACAACTCACCTTCAATAGCGAACTGGCTTTGCACAGTAAACAGCGATGGCGACATCTGGATGAGGCAAAGGCTGAGCAGTTACAAAATTATGTTTTTCCAGATGCACTTTATCACACCAGAGAAAAGCAAGGTTGGGAGCTGGCGCTGGGAGTCCAATATACCACGGAGCGATTTAACCATTTTGGCATTGGCTATTATTTTCAGAGCGAAGGCTATTCGGCACGGCAATGGAAAAAACAGACCGATGTGATCAATTTTCTTAGTCAGAAAACGCCCTATCCTTCACTGGAGAGGGCATTTGACGCCTATAAATATTTAATGGCTTCCGAGATCTATAACGCCAGCAGTAGCGGTAACCTCCTGGGGAAACATTATATCAACAGCTATGCCACTATTCTTCTTAATGAGCAAGATCGTCTACAGCCCTGGTCGGCCATTAACCTGATGGATAAGAGTTCGATGACAGGAATCACTTATATCAGACAGCTTAAGTCATTAAATAACCAGATGGAGGTTTACACCGGGGTTTATATAATGGCTGGAAAAAACAACAGCGAATTCGGTCTGTTTGGCGAGACACTCGCAACCTATATCGGTTTTAATTATACATTTTAAGGTCTTATTATGGATGATAAACACGCGCCTGCTGTCGCGCTTATGTTTTCGGGGCAGGGTAATCCGGTTATCGGGATGGGGGCTGATTTATGGCATATCAATCAGCAAGCACGGCAGATTTGGGATTGTGCGAGCGATATTTCGCAGATGGATATTCGTCGTCTTTGCTTAAAAGGTCCAATGAATAAACTGGTGCAAACACCTTGCCAGCAAGTGGCGGTCACGGCGATAAATGTAACGCTGTATACTCTGTTGCTTGATAAACTCAATGTCGAGACAACAGTGGGTTGCTGCGGTCATAGTGTCGGCGAATACAGTGCGTTATATGCCGCGAAGGCTGTTTCCCTGGAGGACTTGTTTAAAATAATCCATTTCCGATCACAGTTGATGCACGAATTAAGCAAAGAAAATAGTGGGACGATGTATGTCGTGAAGGGTATCGATTATCACACAATGACTGAACTGATTGCGCGTTCGGATATTGAGTTGGATGTCAGTTGCGACAACAGTCCCCATCAACAGGTTATTGGCGGGACATCCGCTGCGCTCACGGCATTTGTCCCGCTATTGGCCCGGCATGGCTTTGATGCTTTCAAACCCGGCGTGAGTGGAGCCTGGCATACCCGTTTGATGGCGCACGGGGTAAAGCAAATGCGCAATTTTTTAGCGACGCTGGAGATTAAACGCCCGGATTTCGACGTGTTGATGAATGTGACGGGTTGTGCGGAATACGAACCGGAGAAGATTAAACACAATCTGGCGCTGCATTTAACCCATACCGTAAAGTGGACCGATTCGATGGCACGCTTATTAAGCCATCCATTAACACCGGTGTTGATTGAGGTCAGTAACAAGGCCTACCTCGGCCATATGCTGAAGGATTTTCCCGGTTTTACATCGGAAATGACGCAACATTGTCGAACCATTACTGGTGCCCTATGATTCCAGATTATCAGAAATTTATCTCTTTTCAGGATAAGAGAGTTATTCCATTTTTCTCCGCTATGATTCTGGTCGTTGTGGGTTTTTACTGGAAGAATAATGATTATCAATTAACGCAGCACAATGTTTGGCCGGTCAGCGCATTATTGGCTATCGTGCTGTTTAATTTCATTTATGACCTCAAGGCTTTTTGGGCGTATAGCTGTGTTATTGGTCGTGTCGATGTAAGTGTTTTCTCTGAGAAGCCTTGTGGTAAGTTGCTGAATGTTGTCTCCCGTCCCGTAATCATCAGTACGCTTATGCTATGGATGTTCTGGATTATTGCAACTGGCTGGCTGTCATTGCCTGCAACGATGTATTCGGTTCTTTGTTTTTATATTACTTCATCTTGCATTGTTTACCTGGTATTCAGATGGCTCAGACCAGTGTATATTCGTCAGGTGCTGACTTCTGCTGCACCAGGTGTGAAATACCGACACCTTTATCAGTATGTTAGTGTCTGTCTCTTCACTGTCACGTTACTGAATGTCATCTCAGTTAGCCCTTTAGCACAGCAGGAAGGCTTTTCCTTGCGGGAGGGTTTCTTGTCCATAAGACTGATGGTGGCTATGCTGATTCTTTGTACTATTGTCCTGGCGATAAATTTAGCATTCGCTCGTATATCCAAAAGATATGTATTTTTGGGGCGTATCTTCTTAAAAGAAATCGACTTCTTCTTTTCAAAATCGGTTCCGTTCAGTCGTTTATCCTCGCGGCCATTAATCATCAGAATTATTATAGTGTTGTTCATTCTGGCGGTATGGATTGTTGCGGTAAGCACAGCACTTAGCCTGTTGCAGTGGCAAATCCGTTTTGAGTGGTACTTTTTGTTCTGTTTTCTACCTTGTATGGGTTATTGCTTTTTGCATACCTGGTGGCAATACCATCATGAGTTTATGATGGCTTGTGATATGTACTTTCGCTATGAAGCGTTTAACAAACGTATTCTTTGATCCTGATCAGCAGAAGTAGGTAATTCTATCTGCGAAATCTTTAAAAAGGTAAATAAAAATATTCTGAGAGGAATCTTATTTCTCAACAGTCACCACTCTGCGTAATTTACCCCGGTGAACAGGAGCGGCGGTAACACAAGGATGAGGTGAGCCTTTTTGGAACATAGGATCGTTGACGCGCTAAGCTGCATGGGATGTCGGCTTGGTTGTCGTGTGCATCACGACGAAACATTTAAAGTAGAGTTTTGTACCGATAAAAAGTTAGTACTTTGGCCTGAAGGCAATGATTATTTAAAACTGGCATTACATGAGTTGGTTTTTAAAAGTAATGGCTGTGAGCTGAGTGAGGATACTCTGATTGTTGATTTCTCACTGAGACATCTCGGTTTATTCATTAATGATGAGTGGCTAACGGTTTTCTCTGCGTGTGGCATGGAAATTGTTCTGATCCCTGACAGAAGAATGATGGCGATTGCGCATTATTGGTGGCGGAAATCAGCCAGCATCAAAGCTGTTATTCCTACCGATGCGGGGTTGGATTGTTTTATGGCAGATTTGAAAAACAGGCTCTGTGGCAGCAGGTCTAAGCGGATTAAAGCTCCGGCAGCAACTGAACGAGAAATGCATGTGTTAAAGATGATATACGACGGCAGTACTGTGAACGAAATAGCCACCTTGCTGGGTTGTAGCGTGAAAAGTGTTTATATCCATAAATCGACGTTAAAGAAAAAAATGGGTAGTGACATTATCTTTCATATGCTGCCGCAGCGGCACTAGAGTCAACTTTACGGGCATAAAAAATCCGGAAATGAAGTCCATTTCCGGATTCTGGCAGGGTGTCTTGATCGACTACGCGCGGGTTTAGCGCGGTGACACGGTAACCTGGCTGCCGTTAGATGCCATCACAACACGCTGGCCGACAGAGAAACGGGTGGCGGCCTGTTTCTGCACCACCATGATGGTATTGCCGTCATCTTTACGGATTTCCAGTTCAACACCGTCACTCTTATTCAGGGTGCTCTGCACGCCCTGGCCTGCGACGCCGCCGAGAACGGCACCGCCTGCGGTTGCCAGGCTACGGCCAGTACCACCACCGATAGTGTTACCCAGGAAGCCACCTAATACGGCACCACCAATGGCGCCAATGACATTGTTTTCGTCACCACCCTGAATTTTGACCGGGCGAACGGAAACCAGCGTACCGTAAGAAACGCTCTGTACTTGTTTCGCTTCATTGGCACTGTAGACATCACCAGAAAGGGTGTCGTTACTCACACAACCTGCCAGCGTTAAGCCGGCAAGGGAGACGACCAGAAAACGCTTAATCATCAGAAAGCTCCTTCATGCAAAAATGTGCCGTGTTCTCATCCTGTTCTGCACAGAGTATAAGACACAAAACTGGCAATTGACTCTTCGTCCGGATAATACGCGGTTGGAGGCGAAGCATAGACCATTGCATCTCAACAAAAATTCAATTGAACACGAAATATTTTAACCTGGAATGCGCTACGCAATGTGCTTAAAAAGCGGAATTTAATCATAGAATTAGCCAGCGTAATTTGCCAGGCTACTCAAAGATGAATCATTTGCTCGTGGGCGAGTAAGGAAAAGTTATGAAATCAGGACGCTATATCGGGGTGATGTCCGGTACCAGTCTTGACGGTGTCGATGTGGTGCTGGCGGCGATCGATGAACATATGGTGGCGCAGCAGGCGAGCTACTGTCATCCGATTCCACAAGATTTGCGGCAGCAGGTGCTGGCGATTTGTCAGGGGCAATCTCTGACCTTGTCGCAACTGGGGCAGCTCGATAACCGTTTGGGTAAGCTGTTCGCAGAAGCGGTATTAACCCTGATGCGCCAGCAGTCGCTGGAGGCCAGCGATATCATGGCAATAGGTTGCCACGGACAAACGGTGTGGCATGAGCCGTTAAGTGATGCGCCTAACACCTTACAGATTGGTGACAATAACCAAATTGTTGCTGCCACCGGCGTGACCGTGGTCGGGGATTTTCGCCGCCGCGATATGGCGTTGGGCGGGCAGGGTGCTCCGTTAGTACCGGCGTTTCACCAGGCTTTATTAATGGACAGCGTTGAGCGGCGCATGGTGTTGAACATCGGCGGGATTGCCAACCTCTCGTTGTTACTGCCAGGCCATGCGGTGCGCGGCTTTGACACCGGGCCGGGTAATATGTTGATTGATGCGTGGATTTGGCGTCACAAAGGCCAGCCCTACGACAAAGATGCCGCCTGGGCGCGCAGTGGGCAGGTGGTCCCGGCGCTGCTTGATCAGATGCTGGCCGATCCCTGGTTCGCGTTACCGCCGCCAAAAAGCACCGGACGCGAATATTTCAACCTCGGATGGGTCGAGCAACAATTGCAACGCTTCCCGGCACTGGCTGCGCAGGATGTACAGGCGACATTGACCGAACTCACCGCGCTGACCATTACGCAGCAGGTACAACTGAATGATGGCTGCGATCGCCTGTTAGTATGCGGTGGCGGCAGCCGTAACCCGCTGTTGATGGCCCGCCTGGCGGCAATGTTGCCCGGTACGGAGGTCAACACCACTGACCAGGCCGGTATCCGCGGCGATGATATGGAAGCGCTGGCCTTTGCCTGGCTGGCTTTCCGCACCTTGTCCGGCTTACCGGGCAATTTACCGGCGGTGACTGGCGCGCGCGAAATGAGCGTGCTGGGTGCCATCTATCCGGCAAATTCCCGGCAGACACGTTAAGGAGTCAGGATGAAAAAGGCGATTTTAGTGGGCGGCGTACTGCTGCTGAGCGGTTGTGGTTTAATGCATAAACCCGCCGAAGCACCGCAAAAGTTGCATTACCGTTGCGGTACGTTGCCGCTAACCGTAACTCTGGATAACCCGCGTCAGCAGGTCAGTTTTATTCTTGATGGCAAAGCGCTGACCTTGACCCAAACCGTTGCCGCTTCCGGTACGCGCTACAGTGACGGCACTTACGTCTTCTGGTCGAAAGGGAATGGCGCTTTTATCGAGCGTAACGATAAAATTGTGATTAATGACTGCGAATTGCAGAATGCGGATGGTTCCGCCCAGTAATCGTTAAAGAAAGAGTAAACAGCATGAGCGACAGTGACAGTTTGCAAAATATTGCCCACCTGCGTCGTGAATACACCCGTGGTGGTTTGCGGCGTAAAGATCTGCCAGAGGATCCTCTGGCGCTGTTTGAACAGTGGCTACAACAGGCGTGTGCCGCGCAACTGCCCGATCCCACCGCCATGACGGTGGCGACGGTAGACAGCAGCGGCCAGCCCTATCAGCGCATCGTGTTGCTCAAGCATTACGATGACAAAGGAATGGTGTTTTACACCAATCTCGGTAGCCGTAAGGCGTTGCAGCTGGCGGACAATCCGCGCATCTCGCTGCACTTCCCGTGGCACTATCTTGAACGTCAGGTGATGGTGCTGGGCGAAGTTGAGAAACTGTCGGCACTGGAGGTGTTGAAGTATTTCCATAGCCGTCCGCGTGACAGCCAGATTGGTGCCTGGGTTTCGAAGCAGTCGAGCCGCATTTCCGCTCGTGGCGTGCTGGAAGGCAAGTTCCTCGAATTGAAGCAGAAGTTCCAGCAAGGTGAAGTGCCCCTGCCGAGTTTCTGGGGCGGATTCCGGGTTAAATTCCACACGATGGAGTTCTGGCAAGGGGGAGAGCATCGGCTGCACGATCGCTTCCTCTATCAACGTCAGGACAATGGCTGGTCAATCGACCGTCTCGCCCCGTAAAACTGCGTTTTAACCCCTTTCAACGCTGGCGCAGTTGGCGTCAGCGCTTTATGCTATAGCCCTCATTTTTTTCACTTCCGCAAATCAGCGGAAAGCTGTGTACCAGCATAGGTGCAGTCTGATCAATTTGGAGTCAGTGATGACCAGCAGTAACCTGATACAACAATTGCAAGAGAGGGGCTTGATTGCCCAGGTAACGGACGAGGAAGCGTTAGCAGAGCGACTGGCGCAAGGGCCAATTGCACTCTATTGCGGCTTTGATCCCACCGCTGATAGCTTGCACTTGGGCCATCTGGTGCCGCTGCTCTGCCTGAAACGTTTTCAGGATGCCGGACATAAACCGGTCGCGCTGGTGGGTGGTGCCACCGGTCTGATTGGCGATCCCAGCTTTAAAGCAGCAGAACGTAAACTGAATACCACTGAAACCGTGGGCGAGTGGGTGGAGAAAATCCGCCATCAGGTCGCGCCATTCCTCAGTTTCGATTGTGGCGACAATAGCGCCATCGCCGCCAATAACTATGACTGGTTTGGTGGCATGAATGTGCTGACCTTCCTGCGTGATATCGGTAAACACTTCTCTGTGAACCAGATGATCAACAAAGAAGCGGTCAAACAGCGTCTTAACCGTGACGATCAGGGTATCTCCTACACCGAATTCTCCTACAACCTGTTGCAGGGTTATGACTTTGCCGAGTTGAACAAGCGTTATGGCGTGGTGCTGCAAATTGGCGGTTCCGACCAGTGGGGCAACATCACCTCCGGTATCGATTTAACCCGTCGCCTGCACCAGCAGCAGACCTGGGGTCTGACCGTGCCGTTGATCACCAAGTCTGACGGTACCAAGTTCGGTAAAACTGAAGGCGGCGCGGTGTGGCTCGATGCGAAGAAAACCAGTCCGTATAAGTTCTACCAGTTCTGGATCAACACCGCGGATGCGGATGTGTATCGCTTCCTGAAATTCTTCACCTTCATGAGCATTGAAGAGATCAATGCGCTGGAAGAAGCTGACAAAAACAGCGGTACCGCACCTCGCGCGCAGTACGTGTTGGCCGAGCAGGTGACACGACTGGTGCATGGCGATGCGGGCCTGACTGCGGCCAAACGCATCACCGAGAGCCTGTTCTCTGGCAGCCTGAGCGATATGACCGAAGCGGATTTCGAGCAGCTGGCACAGGACGGTATGCCGACCATCAACCTGACCGCCGAAGATGACCTGCAACAGGCGCTGGTCAAAGCGGAGCTGGTGCCTTCACGCGGCCAGGCACGTACCATGATCGGTTCCAACGCGGTTTCTCTGAACGGTGAAAAACAATCTGACGCCGAATACCGTTTCAGCGACAGCGACAAACTGTTTGGGCGCTTCACGCTGCTGCGTCGCGGCAAAAAACACTACTGCCTGATTAACTGGCAGTAAGCGATTCAGGGCCGGTTTCCGGCCCTTTTTTATGGCAAGGCAGTACAGGGCAATAATGAAAAATATTCTCGCAATCCAGTCTCATGTTGTTTACGGCCATGCTGGCAACAGCGCGGCAGAGTTTCCCATGCGTCGTATGGGTGCCAACGTCTGGCCGCTGAATACCGTGCAGTTCTCCAACCACACGCAGTATGGCCACTGGACCGGCACCGTGATGCCAGCCACCCATCTGACCGATATTGTGCAGGGCATCGCCGCTATCGATCGATTAAAGACCTGTGATGCGGTGCTGAGTGGCTATCTGGGTTCCGCCGAGCAGGGTGAGCAGATCCTGGAGATTGTGCGCCAGGTAAAAGCCGCTAACCCGAATGCCTGGTACTTCTGTGATCCGGTCATGGGGCACCCGGAAAAAGGCTGCATTGTTGCGCCGGGGGTGGCGGAGTTTCATTGCAAAATGGCGCTTCCGGCCAGCGATATTATTGCTCCGAACCTGCTGGAGCTGGAGATGCTGAGCGGGCACAGCATCTCCAATGTTGAACAGGCGGTGGTTGCGGCTCGTGAGCTGATTGCTCAGGGGCCAAAAGTGGTGCTGGTGAAACATCTGGCGCGTGCCGGACGTCGCAGCGACCGTTTTGAGATGTTGCTGGTCACTGCCGATGAATGCTGGCATATCGACCGTCCATTGGTCGATTTTGGCGTACGTCAGCCGGTCGGCGTTGGTGATCTCACCAGCGGGCTGCTGCTGGTCGATCTGCTGCACGGCAAGTCGCTGCGTGATGCGCTGGAGCACGTCACGGCAGCGGTGTATGAAGTTATGCTGAAAACCCATGAAATGGGCGAGTACGAACTGCAACTGGTGGCGGCACAGGATGCGATTGCGCAACCGACGCAGCATTTCGCGGCGGAAAAACTGTAACAGCCCGTCGCGGCGCGATAAATCGCGCCGCGACGCATCAGACCAGACCTTCCGCTTTCAGCGCCGCCTGTACTGCCGGGCGTTCTGCCACCCGATCAAACCAGCTATTCAGCGCCGTAAACCCACTCAAATCCAGTTGTAACGCATGCGCCCAGCGCGTCACCACAAACAGATAGGCATCCGCCACGGTAAAACGCAGCCCCATCAGCCACTGTTTATCCTGTAACGCCTGATTTGCGATGGCGAATTTTTTGATTAGCTGCTCACGCACCAGCTCTTTGTATTCTGCGGGGGTGTCCTTGCGGAACAAGGGGCTGAAGCCTTTGTGCAATTCAGTACCGATAAAACTGAGCCACTCCAGCGTGTGATAACGGGTGAGACTCCCGGTCGGCGCCAGCAGGTGGCGATCGGGTTTTTGATCGGCCAGATACTGCACAATCGCCGTACCCTCCGTCAGTAACGTGCCATCATCAAACTGTAAAGCCGGTACCTGTCCTTTCGGGTTTATCTGCCAGTAATCCTCTCCTCGCTCGGTACGTTTCAGTTGCAGGTCGACATTAACCTGTGTGAAGTCCAGCCCGCATTCGCGCATCACGATGTGTGGCGATAGCGAGCAGGCACCGGGCTTACAATAGAGTTTCATCATGGCCTCTCCTCGGTTTGTTGTGATCAAACCAGCATAATTCGGCGAAAAAGATTTGCCAGTGATACCGATCAGGAATCGTGGCTGATAGCGTAATTTTCTTCATGAAAGCAGGCGAGTGCGGGCAAACGCGCCAGTGCAAAATCCCAGAACTGGCGGACTTTCGGCGTCATGTTCCTAACCCGTTGCGTCACCAACTGTACCGGCAAGGCGGCAGGTTCCCACTCCGGCAATAAACGGATCAATGTTCCCGCGTGCAGATCGTCCAGCACCTGATAAGAGAGCAGGCGGCCAATCCCCTGGTGGCTGCGCAATGCCAGCAGCTGACTCTCCACTTCATTCACGCGCAGTCGAGGGGTAATACGCACCCGCACATCACGCGCAAATCGCCATTCTCGTGTCTGCCGTATCCCGGCAATCAGCGCATGTTCGCTCAGTGTGGAGGGATGCTGCGGAATACCTGCGCGTTGTAAATAATCCGGGCTGGCAATCAGCACACTGCGTACCTCGCCGACCCGACGTGCCACCATCGAGGAATCCTGAAGTTCACCGATGCGTAGCGCGATATCCAGCCCGTTATCGATCAAGTCCTGATAGCTGTCGCTCAGCACCAATTCCAGCTGAATTTCCGGATGAAGCGCCAGGAAGGCGTTCACCAACGGCATCACATGGCGGCGGCCAAACTGAACCGGGGCAGTGACGCGCAGCAGTCCTTGCAATCCGCTATGGTGGGCGCTGTCCATTGCGGCCTGATAGTCGGTCAGCAACTGGCGCGCCTGCTCAAATAGCTGCCAACCGGCTTCGGTAGGGGCCAGTTGGCGCGTGGTGCGTTCAATTAAGGTGGTGCCGAAGCGCTGCTCCAGCGCCGCCAGAGTACGGGTGATGACCGGCGGTGAACGCTGCAAACGACGGGCGGCTGCCGCCAGGCTACCCTGTTGAATGACGGTGACAAACACCTGTAGCTCATCGAATCTGTCCATCATTATTCCTGATTTCGTAACAGTCTCTTGTCGTAACCCGATCTTCATTACGTAAATCACAAGAGTAAGCTAAGCAAAAAAGGAGATCATCATGAAACTGTACAGCACACCGTTATCTGGCCATGCGCACCGTGTCCGACTATTACTGAATATGCTGCAACTGGATTATCAATGTATTGAAGCGGCGGCGGCTTTGCGCCAGCAAGCTGAATTTCGTCAGTTGAATCCGTGGCAGCAAATTCCGGTGCTGGTGGATGACGAGGTCGTGATTTACGACAGTAACGCCATTCTGGTGTATCTGGTGCGCCGCTATGCACCGGACAGCCACTGGCTGCCGGATGAGCCGGTGGCTGCCGCCCAGGTGCAGCTGTGGCTGGGGAAAGCGGCGGGAGAGATTCGTTACGGCGTTGGATCCGCGCGTTTAATTAAACAATTTCACACCCCGGAAGACTACGCCTCGGCGTGCAGCGTGGCGGCGCGTTTTCTGCCACAGATGGAAGCGCATTTAAGCACGCAACGCTGGCTGGCAGGTGAGCTGCCGACCATCGCCGACCTGGCCTGTTACGCGTACGTGGCTTGTGCCCCCCAGGGCGGCATTTCATTACAACCGTGGCCCGCCATTCGTCAGTGGCTGGCCCAGGTCGAGGCGCTATCCGGCTTTGAGTCGCTACCGCCATTACCCCTTCCCGAGGAAAGCGAAAATGTTCCATCCCGGTGAACAACGCGCCCAGCAACTGGCAGGTTTTAACCATGTACGGGCCGCAATTTACGATCAGATGCCGTTGCAGCACCAGATGTTCTTTGCGCAATTGCCCTATCTGCTACTGGCGCAACGCGATAGCCAGGGCTGGCCGCTGGCGCATTTATTGATGGCTGAACCCGGTTTCATTCAGCCGCTGGATGAGCACTACCTGGCGATCAGCACCCACGCGCTCCAGCGTGCAGCGCTATTACAACCGTTGGCGGAAGGCGATGCGCTGGCCATCCTCGGCATTGATTTCGCCACGCGGCGCCGCAACCGCGCCAGTGGGGAAGTTGCGGCGATCGGGCCAGAACATCTGGTGATGCGAATTCACGAGAGCTTTGGCAACTGTCCGCAATATATCCATCAATATCCGTGGCATTTTCCGGCGGAGCAACAGGTCGAGATTGAACAGGTCACATCCTTAAGTGTTGAGGACCGGCAGCATCTCAGTCGCAGCCAAACGTTTTTTATCGCCAGCGGTTCTCCGTCCGGCAGTATGGATATTTCACATCGCGGTGGTCCTGCGGGTTTTCTGCGCTGGCATGACTCTGGGTTACTGTCGTTCGATGATTTTCCCGGTAACCGTTATATGAATACCCTGGGCAATTTGTTGCTGGATGCGCGCTGTGCGCTGTTGATCCCGGACTGGCAATTGGGTACCGCGCTGCACTTGCAGGGTGAGATGACCATCGATTGGGCCGCGAGCAACGCAGAAGGGAAGGTTATCCGGCGTTTGTGGTTTGCGCCGCAGCAGGTGATGCGGTTAGGCGTGGGTGCCTGCTGGCAAGCAGACACCGCCGCATAAAAAAACCGCCATCCCAGGGGATGACGGCTTGATCGTTTTTCCGGACTGAACCGCAGAATCAGGAATTGGCGTTGGCGCGCTGCAATTCAGTCTGGGTATCGTCCTGTGTCATGCGGTTCAGCAGCGGGGCGGTGATCAGCATCAGGATAGCAATCACCCCGGTCGCGATACCAATCTGCTGGAACACATGGCTGTACACCGCCAGCGACGTGTGCGGATCGGTCACATCACTCGGCACGGCCATCAGGTTAGCCACTTTACCGGCGATCATCGCAGCACCTGCGGTGGTCAGGAACCAAGAACCCATGATAAAGCCCATCAGACGCTGTGGAACCAGCTGTGCCACCATCGCCAGGCCAAGGCCAGAAATCATCAGCTCGCCCACGCTCTGCAATGCATAGCTGAGAATCAGCCAGTTGACCGACACGATGCCCGCTTCGTTCGCGAATTTGGCACCAAACGGCAGCACCAGGAAGGCACCAGAACACAGCACCATACCGATGGCAAACTTGTGCGGCATTGGCAGTTTGTCGCCCATCTTGTTGTACACCGCTGCCAGAATCGGGCTGGCAAGCATGATCCAGAACGGGTTAAGCGCCTGGAACTGCTCCGGTTCGAAGGTGATGCCGAGAATGGCATGCTCAACGTTACGGATGGCGAAGAAGTTCAGCGAGGTCGGCATCTGCATGTACAGCACGAAGAACACGATGGCTTCAACCATCAGCAGGAAGGCGACGATCATTTTACGACGTGCCGCGCCCTGCAAAGCAAAGGCTTCTTTGGCAAACACCATCACGATACCAATCGCGATCACACCCAGCGCCATGCGCGCGATGCTCTGATGATGCAGCAGCCAGGTCGCCAGGGCGATCAATGCCACCACGCCAACCAGCGTCATCAGCAATTTGTTGATCTGCAACGGAGCGAAATCAGGTTTGGAACCGTAACCCTTCACCAGACGCTGACAGAACAGGAAGTTCAGCAGGGTGATCACCAGACCAACAACCGACAGTGAGAATGCCGCGCCCCAGCCATACTTCGCCGCCAGCCACGGTGTCAGCATCATGGAGAACAGCGAACCGATGTTGATCGACATGTAGAACATGGTGAATGCGCCGTCGATACGCGGGTCGTCTTTCTCGTAGCAGGTGGAGAGCAGGGAAGACGGGTTGGCTTTAAACAGGCCGCTACCCACCGCAATGGTGGCCATACCGACATACACCATGGTGGTGTCATGACCGGAGAAGGCGACAAAAGCATAACCCAGCGCCAGAACCATCACCCCGAGGACGATGACACGTTTGGTGCCCAGCACTTTATCACCCAGCCAGCCGCCAATGGCGACCAAACCGTAAACCAGCGCACTAAACGAGGTGAACAGGGTGATGGAATCTGCTTCCGACATCCCCAGTTGTTTCACCAGGTAAACCGCCATAATGGCTTGCAGGCCGTAGTAACCAAAACGTTCCCACAGTTCGATCGAGAAGATCAGGTAGAACGCTTTCGGTTGCTTGAACGCGTTGAGGCTGACTGCCTCATCAGTGTGTTTGTTTGCAGTTGACACGAGTACCTCAGTTTATACATAGCCTGTTTTTTGACAGGAATTAAGTCTGCGTCAGGCTGGGTAAATCCTGCGCAACATTGTTATTAGATAGGAAAAACGGCGCCTAATTTGGCTGAATCAGGCCAGCAGGGCAAGTACTTTTTACACGCTGAAATACCTGTGAAGGGTAGGGTTAAAGCAATAATAAAAAGTTGTTAATCAGTGTTAAATCCCGAGTGATGACATTATATCAGGATAATCGGTTGGTTTGCAGATCGTTAAGATCATTTTCATGAGATAAACTGCGATTATTCTTAATTTCAGGAGATATGTCTGCAGTATGAAACATAAACAAAAAATAAACCTGTTAATGGCGTATTGTTAAGCACGATAGGTTGATAATTAAACAAAAAAACCTGTGCAAAGATTCCAGCGCGCTAATTAGTTGATCCTGCGCACAAAAATACGATTTATTTTCGCATGTAAAAAAAGAAAACGTTTGCGTAGCCCTTTTCAGGCAGATAAAAAACGCCATTCAAGCCGGTATCAGGAATAAGCAACAGCTTTAAGGGAGTAAAAGCAAATTCCGCTAATAGCAGCGGGAAAGGATGAGAAGGTGTTTTTTATTGATTGAACGTTCAATATAAAATAACTACACTTTTTCACATTCCATATACACAACCGATGAACACCATGCCAAAAACAGGAATGAAAGCCATTCGGCAGGCGCAGTTAATTCAGGCGACCCTGACGGTGATTGACCGTGTGGGGCTGGCTGAGGCCAGCATCGCGCTGATAGCCAAACAAGCCGGGGTGTCGACCGGCATCGTCAGCCATTACTTTGGCGACAAAAACGGTCTGCTGGATGCCTGTATGCGGCAAATCCTCGCCGATCTTTATCTGGCGGTGGAGCGGCAGAGACGGCTGGCGGATGACACGCCGGAAGCGCAGATCCGCGCCATTATTGATGGCAATTTCGACCCGTCGCAGGTCGAAGGGCCGGTGCTCACTACCTGGCTGGTGTTCTGGACCAGCAGCCTGCATCACGACAACCTGCAACGTTTGCAGCGTATTAATGACAAACGCCTGTGGTCGAACATCACCGCGCAATATGCCCGCGTTTTGCCGCGTGAGCAGGCCCGCGCGGCCGGCAGCAGTCTGGCAGCGTTAATTGACGGACTGTGGCTACGGATGACATTAGCACCGCAGCCAATGGCACAGGGATTGGCGCAGGCGCGCCAGCTCTGTTATCAGAATCTTGCCCTGTGGCTGGCCGCCGCCGGGCCAACCCCATCCTGAGGAGAACATATGGCTGAGATCACGCGCCGCGGCTTATATATCAATGGTCAGGAGTGTCCGGGCAACGGACCGCTGTTTACCAGCGTCAACCCGGCTAACGGCCAGGTGCTGGCGGAGATCACCGCCGCCAGTCAGGAAGATGTCGATCGTGCAGTTTCCTCTGCGTGTGCAGGACAGCGCATCTGGCGAAGCTATACCCCGGTGGAGCGCAGCCGCGTGTTGCTGAAAGCCGTGGCTTTATTGCGCGAACGTAATCAGGCGCTGGCGGAACTGGAAACGGCGGATACCGGTAAGCCAATCAGCGAAACTGCCGCGGTTGATATCGTCACCGGAGCGGATGTGCTGGAGTATTACGCCGGTCTGGCTCCGGCATTGCAGGGCGAGCAGATCCCACTGCGTGACACCGCCCTGGTGTACACCCGGCGCGAACCGCTGGGCGTCTGTGCCGGGATTGGTGCATGGAACTACCCAATCCAAATCGCGTTGTGGAAAAGCGCCCCGGCCCTCGCAGCGGGCAATGCCATGGTGTTTAAACCCAGCGAAGTGACGCCGCTGAGCGCCCTGGCGCTGGCAAAAATCTACAGCGAAGCCGGATTGCCGGATGGGGTATTTAACGTGGTGCAGGGCGCGGGTGAGGTGGGACAGGCGCTGAGTCAACATCCGCGCATCGACAAAGTCTCCTTCACCGGCGAAGTGAATACCGGTAAACGGGTGATGGCGGATGCCGCGCTCGCCAATCTGAAGGAAGTCACCATGGAACTGGGGGGCAAATCGCCGCTGATTGTGTTTGCCGATGCCGACCTGGAACGTGCCGTCGATGGCGCGCTAATGGCGAATTTCTACAGCAGCGGCCAGGTATGTACCAATGGCACCCGGGTGTTTGTCCATCACAGTATTCAGGCCCGGTTCGAGCAGCGTCTGCTGGAGAAAATGCAGGGCATCCGTATGGGCGATCCACTGGATGCCTCTGTAAACTTCGGCCCACTGGTCAGCGAACAGCACTGCCGCAAAGTCGAAAGCTACCTGAAACTCGGCAAGGAGCAGGGCGCACGTCTGCTGGCGGGCGGTCATCGCATCATCGACGGCCCGTTGGCGCGGGGTTGTTATATCGAACCAACGGTGTTCAGCGATTGCCACGATGAGATGCGCATTGTGCGTGAGGAGATCTTTGGCCCGGTAATGAGCATCCTCAGGTTCGACAGCGAAGAAGAGGTGATTCGCCGGGCTAACGATACCGAGCTGGGGCTGGCCGCCGGGATTTTCACCCGCGACCTGAATCGCGCCCACCGTGTTACCCATCAACTCGAAGCGGGGATCTGCTGGATCAACAGTTGGGGCGAATCACCCGCCCCGATGCCGGTGGGAGGATATAAGCAATCCGGGCTGGGGCGTGAAAACGGCATCGTAACGCTGCAAAACTATACGCGCACCAAATCGGTGTTGATTGAGCTGGGCGACTACCCGAGCGCATTTTGAGTTTTCATCCCCGGCGGCGTGCCGCCGGGGCGAACAGGAGGTTGAATGCAAAAATTTGATTACATCATTATTGGTGCAGGCTCCGCAGGCAATGTGCTGGCCACCCGTTTAACTGAGGATGCTGACGTATCGGTACTGTTACTGGAAGCGGGCGGTCGTGATCACCGCTGGGACTTCCGTACCCAAATGCCAGCCGCTTTGGCTTATCCGTTGCAGGGTAAGCGTTATAACTGGGCGTATGAAACCGAGCCGGAACCGCAGATGAATCAGCGCCGTATGGAGTGCGGGCGGGGTAAGGGGCTGGGCGGTTCATCGTTGATCAACGGCATGTGTTATATCCGAGGCAACGCGCTGGATTACGATAACTGGGCGAAGAAAACCGGGCTGGAGAACTGGGCCTATCGCAACTGCCTGCCCTATTTTCGCAAGGCAGAAAAACGTGATGCCGGTGCCAACGATTATCATGGCGCAGAAGGCTATCTCAGCGTGACGACGGCGAAAACCGGCAACAACCCGCTGTATCGCGCTTTTGTTGGTGCCGCCAGACAGGCCGGACACGCAGAAACCGATGACCTCAACGGTTATCGTCAGGAGGGGTTTGGGCCAATGGATCGTACTGTGACGCCACAGGGCCGCCGCTCCAGTACCGCCCGCGGCTACCTCGATGTGGCGAAGGCGCGCCCTAATCTCAGTATCATCACCCATGCGCAGACCGACCGGATTATCTTTGACGGCAAAACAGCTACCGGTGTGCGCTGGCTGGTCAAAGGTGAGCCGCAGCAGGCGCAGGCACGACGTGAGGTATTGTTATGTGCCGGGGCCATCGGTTCGCCACAAATTCTGCAACGTTCCGGGGTTGGCCCCGAGGAGTGGCTGCGTGAACTGGAGATCGGGGTGGTGCACGCGTTGCCCGGCGTTGGCCGCAATTTGCAGGATCATCTGGAGATTTACATGCAATATCGCTGCAAACTGCCGGTGAGTCTTTATCCGGCATTGCAGTGGTGGAACCAACCGGCGATTGGTGCGGAATGGCTGCTGAAAGGGACGGGCGTGGGGGCCAGCAACCAGTTTGAGGCGGGCGGGTTTATCTGTAGTGATGACCAGCCAGACTGGCCGGATCTGCAATACCATTTCCTGCCGGTGGCGATTAATTACAACGGCAGCAGCCCGGTGAAGGAGCACGGTTTTCAGGCGCATGTCGGTCCGATGCGGTCCCTGAGCCGTGGGCGGGTGAAACTGACATCGCAAGATCCTTATGCTGCCCCCTCGATCTTTTTCAATTACATGTCACAGGAACGTGACTGGCAGGAGTTTCGCGCCGCCGTGCGCCTGACGCGCGAAATCATGCGGCAACCGGCGCTGGCCGACTATTGCGGAGCCGAAATTCAGCCCGGCCCGGCGGTGCAGAGTGACGAGCAAATTGACGCCTTTATCCGTTCACACGCCGAGACGGCCTATCATCCCTGTGGCAGCTGTGCTATGGGCTATGGCGAGATGGATGTGGTGGACAGCGTCGGGCGAGTGCACGGTGTGCAGCAACTGCGCGTTGTGGATGCCTCGATTATGCCGCAAATTACCACCGGCAATCTGAATGCGCCGACAGTGATGATCGCCGAGAAGATTGCCGATGCGATTCGTGGCCGGACTCCGTTGGCCGCTTCTACCGCGGATTATTACGTACAGAATTAAAACCCACGTAGCGGCGCGATTTATCGCGCGGTCTTTTATGACACCGCGCACTAAATCGCGCCGCTACATGACAGCCAAACCTCTTTGCTGTAACCTCCTTTTTTCCCCGAAAGGACGTTCCCATGACGCAGTCAGTTCGTGTCGCCCTTGTAGGCGATTACCGTGCCAGTGCCGTCGCGCACCAGGCCATTCCTCCCGCAGTTCAGCTTGCCGCTCAACATCTCAGCCTAAACGTTACCGCCGACTGGATTGCTACCCCCGAAATCCATATCCCCGCTTTTGCCGACTATGATGCCATCTGGGTCGTGCCAGGCAGCCCCTATCAAAACGATGCCGGGGTGTTCGCCACCATTCAATGGGCGCGTGAACACGGCAAACCGTTTCTTGGTTCCTGCGGTGGTTTTCAATACGCGGTGATTGAGTATGCGCGCAACGTGCTGTGCTGGGACGATGCCGCCCATGCTGAAACGGATAAGGAGGGGCGCTGGGTAATTGCACCACTCAGCTGTTCGCTGGTGGAACAGCGGGGCGAAGTGACCTTTAAACCTGGCTCACGCATCGCGACAGCGTATGATGCACTGCAAAGTGATGAGGGTTATCACTGCAACTTTGGGGTCAATCCTGATTTCAGCGAGGCACTGGAGACGCGCAACCTGCACATCACCTCGTGGGATCTGGCAGGGGATGTACGTGGTATTGAACTGACCGATCATCCGTTCTTTATTGCGACGCTGTTCCAGTCGGAGCGTGCTGCGCTGCAAAACCGTTTATCACCGCTGGTGGTGGCGTGGTTGCAGGCCGCCACGCGATAAATCTTGCGTCCATCGTAGCGGCGCGATTTATCGCGCGCTGTTGCCGGTTATGAAAGTTGCAGCAACGGTTTCTGGCTGCGGCCGGACTGGTGATAAAAGTGAATTGCCTCGCGCCACTGATCAAACGGGTACACGGCAACTTCGCCGCAGTCGCTGCTCCGCAACAGCGGCCAGAGTTCAGCAAACAGCTGCTGCCATGCCGCAGGCGTCAGCGCATCCAGATAATGACGGACATGAAACCAGTGCAGGACGGGGCGCGCGGCGTTAACGCGCACTGGCTGACCGGTCAGCACGCCATAGGCGATAAACTGCGCATCAGTGGGTAGCGCTTGCCAGATGAGCTGGCTCACCGCGCCACCAGTGGCATCAAACACCAAATCGGCCCCGGCGGCGCGCTGGCGGATGTCTGCATGTTGATCCTGCTGCAACGCACCGATAGCAAGACGCTGTAAGCGTGCCGCATGGCGGGGCGCACGATAGATAGCGGTTACGCTCTGCGCCCCCCACCGCAACGCCCATTGCGCCAGTAGCAGCGCACAGTCCGAGCCGCCAGCAGTGAGCAGCAGGTGTTTATTGCCGGGTGACCAGTTTTTCAACATCAACAGCGCCGCCAGCGGATTGATATACGCGCGGGCCGCCAGCGTGCTGTCGATATCATCCGGCACCGGAATGGCGAGAGCGGCATCACAATCGACATAGCGTTGCCAGGTTCCCGCGCCGCGCAAAGGCAGTACCCGTTTACCCAGTAAGTGGCTGAAATCAGCCGGAGCGGCAACCACCGTACCCACGCCTTCATAACCCGCGACCCGTGGCGGGGTGACGCGGTGACGATAAGCACCGGTAATCGGAATCAAATCAGAGGCATTTACCGGCGCAAACCGCATCTGCACGCGCAGTTGCGCAGGGGCCAGCGGTGTAAGCGGAGTGTATTCGAGGGTCAGAACGTCAGAAGGGTTGCCAAACTGCCGGAAAATTAATGCTGCATTCTCAGCAGTGGTCATGGCATCCCTCGTTATTCGGTTTTGGCGTCAAACTCGCACAGGTCTTCAATTAAGCAGGAGCCGCAGCGGGGTTTGCGCGCCACGCAGGTATAGCGACCGTGCAGAATCAGCCAGTGGTGGCAATCAACCTTAAAGGCTTTCGGTACCACCTTCAGCAGCTTCTCTTCCACTTCTTCGACATTTTTACCGGGGGCAAAACGGGTGCGATTGCTGACGCGAAAGATATGGGTATCGACGGCAATGGTCGGCCAGCCAAAAGCGGTGTTCAACACCACATTGGCGGTTTTGCGGCCTACACCGGGCAGGGCTTCCAGTGCGGCACGATCTTCCGGCACCTCGCCGCCATGCTGCTCCAGCAGGATTCGGCAGGTTTTGATGACGTTTTCCGCTTTGCTGTTAAACAGGCCGATGGTTTTGATGTACTCCTTCACACCCTCGACCCCGAGCGCCAGGATGCTGGCTGGGGTGTTGGCCACCGGATAAAGCTTTGCCGTGGCTTTATTGACGCTGACATCGGTGGCCTGCGCCGAGAGCAGTACCGCAATCAATAATTCAAACGGTGAGCTGAAGTTCAGCTCGGTGGTAGGGTGGGGATTCTCATCGCGCAGACGCGTGAGAATTTGTACGCGTTTATCCTGATTCACACCGCTTTCCCTGTCTGGCCCTGCGGCTCTGCGGCGGGCGTCTCGGCACGATTGGCCGCACGTTGTTTCATCTTCTGATCAATAAGGTATTTTGCCGCCAGCAGCATACCAAGGCCAATAAACGCTCCCGGCGGTAGCATCGCCAGCAGCATCGGAGAATCAAAATGCACCACTTCAATACGCAGCACTTTCGCCCACGGGCCGAGCAACTGGTCTGCGCCATTAAACAGGGTGCCGCTACCGATAATTTCACGAATCGAACCGAGGGTCACCATCGCGCAGGTCGCTCCCATGCCGATGGCAAAGCCATCCAGCGCGGAAAGCGGGATACTGCTTTTTGACGCGACGGCTTCTGCACGACCTACCACGATGCAGTTGGTCACAATCAACGGGATAAAAATGCCGAGTGACTGATATAAACCGTGGGCATAGGCGTTGATCAGCATCTGCACGCAGCTCACCACGGAGGCGATGATCATCACATAAATCGGGATACGAATATCCGCTGGCACCCAACGGCGCGAGGCGGAAATTGCGCTGTTGGTGATGGTCAGTACCAGGGTGGTCGCCAGACCAAGGCCGAGGGCGTTGGTGGCGGTGGAGGTCACCGCCAGCAGCGGGCAGAGTCCGAGCAACTGCACCAGCGCGGAGTTGTTTTTCCACAGGCCGCCGATCAGTAAGTTTTTCGCTTCACTCATTTTGCCTCTCCACATTCGGGCAGCGATGACAGTTTCGCTGGCAGGGTTTCAATCAGTAACGCGGCGCGTTTGGTGGCATTGACCACCGCGCGTGGGGTGATGGTCGCACCGGTAAACTGGTCAAATTCACCGCCATCTTTCTTCACTGCAAAATTTTTGTCATCGGCACCGTGCACCACTTTGCCGTTGAAACTGTTGATCCAGTCAGAGACGCGCAGCTCGATTTTATCACCAAGACCGGGGGTTTCATGATGTTCGATGACGCGCACGCCCAGCACTTTACCGTGGAAATCCGCGCCCACCAGCATTTCAATCGCTCCAGAATAGCCGTCTGGTGCGGTAGTCTCAAGCGCCACCGCCACCGGTGTATCGCCTTTGCGCGCCAGATAAAGATGGTGCGGTTTACCGTTGCCGAGGGCCGGATCGGTGACCAGATAACATTCCTGTTGAATGTGGTTATCGTATAAATCGGTCGGCACCACCTGATCCAGCAGGTTTTTCTGTTGCAGCGCGGTCTGATGATCAACCGTTGGCTTGGTCACAAAGTTAACGATTGCCGTCACGCCGGTGGTGATCACCGCGAAAATTGCCAGCGTCAGCGCATTTTTACGAATAGTCTCGAACATCGGTTAATCCTTGCGATGGCCGTACACGCGCGGCTGGGTGTAGTAATCAATCAACGGCACACAAATGTTAGCCAGCAGTACGGCAAAGGCCACGCCATCCGGGTAGCCGCCATAACTGCGAATCAACCACACCAGCAGACCAATCAACGCACCATAAATCAGGCGACCGCGATTGGTGGTGGAAGCGGTCACCGGATCGGTGGCGATAAAAAATGCGCCCAGCATGGTCGCGCCAGAAAACAGGTGGATCAGCGGCGAGTTGAGCGACTCCGGTGAAAACAGCCAGCCGAGGGTGGCACAGAATGCCAGCGACAGCAGAAAGCTCACCGGGATATGCCAGCGGATGGCGTTTTTCGCCAGCAACAGCATGCCGCCCAGCAGATAACCGACGTTCACCCACTGCCAGCCAAGACCGGCCAGCATGCCATGATAAATCGGCGCGGCCAGCAGTTGTTCGGCGCTGTGACCGGCGCGCAGCCCGGTTTTAAACGTATCAAGCGGGGTCGCCTGGCTCACGCCATCCACGCCAAGTTGCAGCTGCTGCATGGTTTCGCCCGCCAGCGTGTGATGGGTAAAGATCATGCTGAGGGAATCAAGCAGGCCGGGTTTGATCGACTGCAACGCGTCCGGCGGCATCCAACTGGTCATCTGCACCGGGAAGGAGATCAGCAGCACCACATAACCGACCATCGCAGGGTTAAACGGGTTCTGTCCCAGACCACCATACAGTTGTTTGGCGATCACAATGGCAAACACCGTGCCAATCACCACCAGCCACCAGGGGGCCAGCGGCGGCAGGCTGATGCCCAGCAGCAGTGCAGTCAGCAGGGCGGAGTTATCGGCCAGCGTGGGGACCACCGGGGTTTTGCGCAGACGCAGGATCACGCCTTCCGTTGCCCATGCGGTGGCAATCGCGAGTATCACCTGAATCAGAAAGCCAATACCAAAAAAATACCATTGCGCTGCCATGCCCGGCAGCGCCGCCAGTACCACCAGCAGCATAATATTGCCGGTGCTGCGGCGGTTATGGGTATAAGGGGAACTTGCGATACGAAAAGCCATTTAATCCTCAGACGTCGAAGGCTGCTGCTGCGCGGCTTTGCGCGCTTTGGCACGGGCGACCGCGGCGGCAATCGCTGCTTTACGCGGGTCGGCGGAGTCAGGAGACGCAGCGGCCTCCGGTTCATTTATATCGGCAGCGGCCGGTTGCGCGGCAGCCGCTTTCTTCGCTTTAGCGCGGGCAATGGCGGCTTCGACAGCGGCTTTGCGCGGATCAACCGTTTCAGCCGGTGCGCTTTCTACCGGTTCGGCGGCAGCCGCTTTCTTCGCTTTGGCGCGGGCAATGGCGGCTTCGACTGCCGCTTTGCGCGGATCAACCGTTTCAGCCGGTGTGCTTTCTACCGGTTCGGCGGCAGCCGCTTTCTTCGCTTTAGCGCGGGCAATGGCGGCTTCGACAGCGGCTTTGCGCGGATCAACCGTTTCAGCCGGTGCGCTTTCTACCGGTTCGGCGGCAGCCGCTTTCTTCGCTTTAGCGCGGGCAATGGCGGCTTCGACTGCCGCTTTGCGCGGATCAACCGTTTCAGCCGGTGCGCTTTCGACCGGTTCGACCGTTGCCGCTTTCTTCGCTTTGGCACGGGCAATGGCGGCTTCGACCGCCGCTTTGCGCGGGTCACCGGCCTGACGGCTCAGTGCCTGGGTTTCAGCCTGGGTTTCTGCCTGACGTGCCAGCGCCTGAGCATGGCGGGCTTCACTTTCAGCCGCTTCCTGTTCCGGGGTTTTGGCCTGACGCGCTTTCACCCGCGCTACCGCGGCATCCAGTTCACCCTGGTCGCTACGGGCCACGCGCTGTTTCGCCTGTTCATGACGTGCTTCGCGCGCCAGTTTTTCTCGCTCCAGCCGCGCCTGACGTGCCTCAAAGCGTGCTTTGGCTTCGGCAGTACGTTTTGCTTCCAGGTCGATAGCACGCAGTTCGGCTTTCTCCTGGCGATAGTATTGCACCAGCGGGATGTTGCTCGGGCAGACATAAGCGCAGGCACCGCATTCGATGCAGTCATCAATATGATGGGCGCGCGCTTTATCGTGGTCGGCGCCCTGGCTGTACCAGTAGAGTTGTTGCGGCAACAGATTGGCCGGACAGGCATCAGCACAGGCACTGCAACGGATACAGGATTGCTCTTCCGGGTTGCTGCCCATCTCGCTGGCGGAGGGTGCCAGAATACAGTTGGTAATTTTTACCACCGGCACGTCCAGCGAAGGCAGGGTGAAGCCCATCAGTGGGCCGCCCATAATCACCATCTGGCGCGATGCTGGGGTAAAACCGGCATGGTGCAGCAGATGACTCACCGGGGTACCGAGACGGCCCCAGACGTTACGCGGTTGACTAATGGCTTCGCCGGTCAGTGTCACCACGCGCTCGGTGATTGGTTCGCCATCGACAATGGCACGCTTCACCGCCCAGGCAGTGCCGACGTTTTGCATCAGCACGCCGATATCGGTAGAACGCCCGCCATGTGGCACTTCCAGACCGGTCAGAATTTTGGTCAGCTGCTTGGCCCCACCGGAGGGGTATTTCGTGGGGATCACCCGCAGTTGCAGATCGCGTTCGCCAGCCAGCGCCTGTTTCAGCGCGGCAATCGCTTCCGGTTTGTTATCTTCGACGCCGATCAACACGCGCTCCGCCTGTAACACCCAGGCAAGAATACGGCAGCCTTCCAGCACTTCTGCGGCGCAATCCTGCATCAGGCGGTCATCGGCGGTGATATAAGGTTCACATTCGGCGGCATTGATAATCAGGGTTTTGACGCCGCGCAGGCCACCGCGCAATTTGGTGGCTGTGGGGAACCCTGCGCCACCCAGCCCGGCGATCCCGGCATCATGGATGCGTTTAACCACGTCTTCACGCGTCAGGGCACGGTAATCAGGTTGTGGATCGAGCGCCGTCCAGCGGTCCTCACCGTCGGCGACAAGGAAAATGCACAGCTCAGACAACCCGGATGGGTGGGCGGTCATATGCGGCGCAATCGCTTCAATGGTACCGGATGTGGGGGCGTGCACCGGCAGCATTCGGCCATTACCAAATGTCAGCGGCTGGCCGCGCAGCACATGTTCACCAGGCGCGACACAAATCTCGCCTTCATGACCAATATGTTGCTTCAGTGGGATGATAAAACGTTCCGGCAGCGGGAGTTGGCTGAGCGGTGTACCGTTCGACTGTGTTTTCATTTCCGGCGGATGAATGCCGCCCTGAAAATCCCACAGTTTCTCTTTGCGGAACAGGGTGTTGAGCAAATTAAGCATGGCTTTCTACCGGGATCACCCGTACAGGAATAGTTTCAAGATCCCACTTCCAGTTGGCCGTGGTGGTGGCAACCGGACGCATCTCGATGCAATCGGTCGGACAAGGCGCAACGCACAGATCGCAACCGGTGCAGACATCGCTCAGCACGGTGTGCATGGCGCGGGTGGCACCGACAATCGCGTCGACCGGGCAGGCCTGAATACATTTGGTACAACCGATGCAGTTGGCTTCGTCGATCCACGCCACGGTGCGTACCGGTGCCAACACCTCTGCACCGCCATCCAGCGGTTGCGGCTCGACGTTCAGCAACGCCGCCAGTTTCAGCATGGTCTGCTCGCCACCGGGGGCGCATTTGTTGATCGCCTCACCATTGTTCCCAACGGCATCGGCATAGGGACGGCAACCCGGATAGCCGCACTGACCGCATTGGCTTTGCGGCAGAATGGCATCAATCTGTTCAACAATCGGATCTTCTTCAACTTCAAAACGGCGCGCAGCGTAGCCGAGCAGGCCACCAAAAACCAGGCTCAGGGCGCTTAATACGGCAATAGCAATCCAAATCGCGGTCATCAGAATTTCACCAGACCGCTAAAGCCCATAAACGCCAGCGCCATCAGGCCAGCGGTGATCAGGGCGATTGAATTGCCTTTAAATGGGGTCGGGACATTAGCCAGCACCAGGCGTTCGCGGATCCCGGCAAACAGCACCATCACCAGTGAGAAACCGAGCGAGGCACTAAAGCCATACAATGCAGCTTGCAGGAAGGTGTGGTTAAGGTTGACGCTCAGCAGTGGCACACCCAGCACCGCACAGTTGGTGGTGATCAGCGGCAGAAAGATGCCGAGCAGGCGATAGAGCGACGGGCTGGTTTTACGCACCACCATTTCGGTGAACTGCACCACGACGGCAATCACCAGGATATAGGCCATAGTACGCAGATAAACTAAGTCCAGCGGCACCAGGATCAAATGGTTGACCAGCCAGGCACAAATAGACGCCAGCGTAATCACGAAGGTGGTGGCAAGTCCCATGCCAATGGCCGTTTCCAGTTTTTTTGACACACCCATGAACGGGCAAAGTCCGAGGAACTTTACCAGAACGAAGTTGTTCACCAGCACGGTGCCAATAAAGAGCAGTAAATAATCGGTCATTATGAAACCTGGGAAGCCGAAAGGCGTCTATTATCCGGAATTGAGAGCTGTATCTCAACCTGAGCCGCGTTTGCAGCCCGGTTGAGAGCACTCAGAATTAAATTCCTGACGATTCTTGCGCCATTACGGCTGGATAAACGTCTGTTTTACGCGTTGGGAGCGTTTGAAATAGGGAACAAAAACCGCCGCTGCCAGCAATGAAAGCAGTAACGTCTGGATTGCTTTGCTGTCAGAAACCGGGGTAAAAGCAAAGGTTTTCATCGCCAGCAACACCGTCATCAGCAGCCAGAGAATGTAATGGCGTGGCAGACGGCGTGATCGTTTACAGAAAATCCAGCATACCCAAATGCTATATACCCAGACCAGGCCTGCGGTCAGCAATGAAATCGACCATTGCGTCAGCAGCAGCCCGCCGTGCGAAAACAACGTGGTGCGCAGTTCAGGATTAAACAGCGGGCTGAGATACATGGCGACCACCAGGGCGCTGGTGAGCATGGTCATAATCAGCCAGGCGAGCGGCAGCAGCAGCCAGCCAGCAATGCGCGGGGGATTTACCTGTTCGGTCATCGAATAAGTCCAGTTACCAGGATAAGGTGTGGCAGAGCGTATCATGTCCAAACGGGGCACGCCCGACCTGGACAACGCAATATTATCGAGAAGCAGGAAGCCGGGGTGAGTTAAACCACGTAACGCCAGACTGATTTCGGCACACAACCGAGATCGAATAAACGACCACCAGAAGCGAGTTCAGCACGACGATGATCGGCAGCGCGATACATATTGATGATCTCATTATCATCTGTCAGTGAATAATTGAGATGGTCGTAGAGTTTTTCCAGACTCTCAAGATTATTCACTTTACGGAATTTCAGCAGGTAATCGAGCGCAGTCATGATTGCCATTAATAAATAAAGAACAGGGAAGCGCCAAGTATAGGGAGCACGCAGCGAGAGTCCATATGTCAACCGTAAAAAAATTCAAAAATCAGACAAAGTGAGCTAATTCGCTCATCAAAAGACACTTTTTCACCCTTTATTCCTTTTATTGTGCATCAGCATGATGAAACTAAGCCAAATCTCTGCCGGTTATTCAGGCAGTGGTGAGAAAAATTCACACCCCAGCTCATCAAATGAGCCAGCGTTATTTTCCCGGTTTTATAGCGCTATTTTCCCTCACGCGGCGATCAAAGTTCCCGGTTTATTCCCAACTGGCCTGAAATTTTTTGTACAGGCTATGAAACCTTACATTGCAATGTGTGCGTCCAGTCACAAATCGATCAATTCCTTTCATGAAAGCCTCATAACCATTCTTTACGCGGTGCCTGTAATCGTTTCCAGCGTTATGCGACATAAGCGATTCTCTTTATTACATTTATTTAACGGCAGAGGCGAAAAATATCAGGTGTTTTGTCCATAACTGTCATGGGCATTTTGTCAGCAAAATTATCGTAACCCCTTTAATTCATTCTGTTTTGTGAGGCATGTCGCTCTCAGGAAGCGGCTTTTGCGCCAGGCTTAAACCGCGTTTGTACCCCCTACAGCACACTCCCTTCAGAGGAATGAAATTATGTGGAAACGTTTACTCTTGTCCGTCATGGTGAGCGCGGCGATCAGCGCACCGGTCCTGGCGGCTGATATGACAGTTGGATTCTCGCAGGTTGGCTCGGAATCCGGCTGGCGTTCTGCGGAAACTAACGTGGCAAAAACCGAAGCGCAGAAGCGGGGCATCACGCTGAAAATTGCGGATGGTCAGCAGAAACAGGAGAACCAGATCAAGGCAGTGCGTTCATTCATCGCCCAGGGCGTGGATGCCATCTTTATCGCCCCGGTGGTGCAGACTGGCTGGGAGCCGGTGCTGGAAGAAGCTAAAGACGCCAAGATCCCGGTGTTCCTGCTCGACCGCGCGATCGTCGTGAATGACAAGTCACTGTATGAGTCGGTGGTGACAGCGGATAACGTGCTGGAAGGCAAGTTGATTGGTGACTGGTTGGTGAAAACCCTCGCGGGCAAGCAGTGTAACGTCGTGGAATTGCAGGGCACCGTGGGTGCCAGCGTGGCGATTGACCGTAAGAAAGGGTTTGCCGAAGCCATTGCCGGACACCCCAACATCAAAATTATCCGTTCTCAGTCCGGCGACTTTACCCGCAGTAAGGGTAAAGAGGTGATGGAGAGCTTTATCAAAGCGGAGAACAATGGCAAGAACATCTGCATGGTGTTCGCGCACAACGACGACATGGTGATTGGTGCGATTCAGGCCATTAAAGAAGCGGGCCTGAAACCGGGCAAAGATATCCTGACTGGCTCGATTGACGGTGTACCGGATATCTACAAAGCGATGCTGGCAGGCGAAGCCAATGCCAACGTCGAGCTGACACCGAATATGGCCGGTCCGGCGTTTGATGCGTTGGAAAAACTGAAAAAAGATGGCACGCAGCCGCCAAAAATCATCCGCACCCAGTCGAAACTCTTCCTGCCAGCGGATGCACAGACGGAACTCGATAAGAAAAAGAACATGGGTTACTGATCCCCGCACCGCCCTCCGGGGCGGTTTTTCATGACGTAAGGCGAGGCAGGTCCGTATGACTACACCACAAGAAGAGGCACTGCTGACCATCAGCGGCGTCAGCAAAGGTTTCCCCGGCGTGAAAGCGTTGGATAACGTGTCGTTCAGTATCCGCAAAGGCGAAATCATGGCGCTGCTGGGAGAGAACGGGGCTGGTAAATCGACGCTGATAAAAGTGCTGACCGGCGTGTACAGCCGTGATGCCGGGGTGATCACCCTGAATGGCAAAGCGATTACACCGCATAACACCGGCGATGCCCAATTAATGGGTATCGGCACCGTTTACCAGGAAGTAAACCTGCTGCCCAATATGTCGGTGGCGGATAATTTATATATCGGTCGCGAGCCGCGACGTTTTGGCATCATCGATCGCAAACGTATGGTGCGCGATGCCGATGCGCTGATGCGCAAATACGGTTTTGCCCTCGATGTGACGCGTCAGCTCGGCCATTATTCGGTGGCAATGCAGCAGATTATCGCCATTTGTCGCGCGGTGGATCTGTCGGCACAGGTGTTGATCCTCGATGAACCCACCGCCAGCCTCGACGCCAGTGAGGTCGAGATGTTGTTTACCCTGATGGCGCAGTTAAAAGCCAAAGGGATGAGCCTGATTTTTGTCACTCACTTCCTCGATCAGGTGTATCGCATCACCGACCGCATCACGGTGCTGCGTAATGGTCAGTTTATCGCCACCCGCGACACCGCATCGCTGCCGCGTATCGAGCTAATCAAGCTGATGCTGGGGCGTGAGCTGCTGGAGACGGCGTTACAACGTCAGGGCAGCACCCTGCGCAGCAATCAGCCGGTGGTGGCGTTTGAAGATTACGGTAAGAAGGGCACCATCGAGCCGTTCAGTTTGCAGGTGCGTCCGGGTGAAGTGGTGGGTCTGGCCGGGCTGTTGGGCTCGGGACGCACCGAAACCGCCGAAGTGTTGTTTGGCATCCGCCGAGCCGATCGCGGCACCGCCACCATTAAGGGTAAGGTGCAACAGATTCGTACCCCGGCTAAAGCCTCGAAGCTGGGGATGGGATTTTGCCCGGAGGACCGCAAAACCGACGGCATTATTGGTAAGGCGTCGGTGCGGGAAAACATTATCCTCGCGTTGCAGGCGCAGCGTGGCTGGCTGCGTCCGATCAAAAAACGCGAGCAACAGGCGATTGCCGAACGTTTTATTAAAAGTCTTGGCATTCGTACACCGCATGCCGATCAACCGGTTGAGTTATTGTCGGGCGGCAATCAGCAGAAAGTACTGCTGTCGCGCTGGCTGGTGACCAAACCGCAATTTCTCATTCTTGACGAACCCACGCGGGGTATCGATGTCGGTGCTCACGCGGAGATTATTCGTCTGATTGAATCCCTGTGCGCCGACGGACTGGCGCTGCTGGTTATCTCCTCTGAACTCGAAGAACTGGTGGGGTACGCCGATCGCGTGTTGATTATGCGCGATTTGAAGCAGGTGGCGGAGATCCCCCTTGAGCAGCTGTCGGTAGCGTCGATTGTCAACGCTATCGCCCACGGAGGAGAACAACATGCTTGAATCCGATATGACGTCTGAAAAAACCAATCGGCGTAAGCTGAAACTGCCGCCCGGTATGCCGCAAATTGCCGCGCTGGTGCTGGTGCTGCTGGTGGACAGCCTGGTGGCAAATAACTTTTTTGCCGTGCATTTACAGGATGGCCGCCTGTTTGGTAGCCCGATCGATATTCTCAACCGTGCCGCACCGGTAGCGCTGCTGGCGGTGGGGATGACGCTGGTGATTGCCACCGGGGGAATTGATTTGTCAGTAGGGGCGGTGATGGCGATTGCCGGGGCTACGGCGGCAACGCTCACCGTCGCCGGGCACAGTCTGCCGTTTATCATTCTCGCGACACTGGGCACCGGGCTGGCATGTGGTTTGTGGAATGGCGTGCTGGTGGCGTTGCTGCGAATTCAACCGTTCGTCGCCACCTTGATTTTGATGGTAGCCGGACGCGGTGTGGCGCAGCTCATCACCCAGGGGCAAATCGTGACTTTTGATAACGATAACCTGTCGTGGTTTGGTAGCGGCTCGCTGTGGCTGTTGCCGGTGCCGGTGTGGATTACGTTAGTGGTGGCGCTGGCGGTGTGGCTGGTAACACGCAAGACGGCGCTGGGGCTGTTTATTGAAGCGGTGGGGATTAACCTGCGTGCGGCGCGCAATGCAGGCGTTACCGGCTGGCTGGTCGTGATGTCGACTTACGCCATCAGTGGCGTATGTGCCGCAGTGGCCGGGTTAATTGTTGCCGCCGATATTCGTGGAGCGGATGCCAATAATGCCGGATTGTGGCTGGAGCTGGATGCGATTCTGGCGGTGGTGATTGGCGGTGCATCGCTGATGGGCGGGCGTTTTAATCTGGTGCTGTCGCTGATTGGTGCGCTGATTATTCAGTCGATGAATACCGGGATTCTGCTGTCTGGTTTCCCACCCGAACTGAACCAGGTGGTGAAAGCGATAGTGGTGATGTGCGTGTTGCTGATTCAGTCACCGCGCTTTCTTGCCATGCTGAAACGGAGGCGTCCATCATGATTAAACGTCATCTGCCTTTGATGATTACTTTGCTGGTGTTTGTCGCCGGATATCTGTTCTGCCTCAGCCAGTTCCCCGGCTTTGCCTCCACCAGGGTAATTTGTAATATCCTCACCGATAACGCCTTTCTTGGCATTATCGCCGTGGGAATGACGTTTGTGATCCTGTCGGGAGGGATTGATTTATCGGTCGGGGCGGTGATTGCTTTTACCGGCGTGTTCCTTGCCCGCTTGATTGGGGATTACCATGTAGACCCGTTGCTGGCCTTTGCGCTGATTCTGGCGTTAGGGGCAGCCTTTGGCGCCATGATGGGCTGGTTGATTGATGGGTTAAAAATCCCGGCGTTTATTATTACCCTCGCCGGGATGTTTTTCCTGCGTGGCTGTAGCTACCTGGTATCGGAAAACTCGATCCCGATTGACCATCCGTTGTATGCCACGCTGTCGAGTATGGCGTGGAAAATTCCCGGCGGTGGGCGGTTAAGCTTGCTGGCGGTGATTATGCTGGTGGTGGTAGTCGGTGGCATTTTACTGGCGCACCGCACGCGTTTTGGTAATCAGGTGTATGCCATTGGCGGCAACCTCACGTCGGCGCAGTTGATGGGGATCTCCACGCGCGCCACCACCATTAAGATTTATATGTTGTCGACCACGCTGGCAACGCTGGCAGGGATTGTGTTTTCCATCTATACCTCAGCGGGTTATGCGTTGGCCGGACTGGGTGTAGAGCTGGATGCGATTGCCTCGGTGGTGATTGGCGGCACGCTGCTCTCCGGTGGCGTAGGAACGGTGCTCGGTACGCTGTTTGGCGTATTAATTCAGGGGCTGATTCAGACGTGGATTAATTTCGACGGCACCCTGAGCTCCTGGTGGACCAAAATCGCCATCGGCATTTTGTTGTTCGCGTTTATCGCGCTGCAACGTTTGCTGACGGTGATGTGGGATCGCCAGCAGAATGCGCCGGTTAAACGGCTAACGTCCTGATGGCGTTGGTGTAGCGGCGCGATTTATCGCGCGCTTTTGACCTTCGTGGTTAAAAAACGCGATAAATCGCGCCGCTACCGATGTGTACAATATGATTTATTCCTGAATCCATTCTGAATTTCTTATATCCCTCTGACATTTATCAGCCTTATCTTTCAGTGAGATAGCGCCCATGTTAACGTCCGGCCACGTTGTTCATCCTGGCAGGGACGAGCTTAATGAGTGCAACCCCCACACCACACGATGCGCTATTCAAACGGTTTCTTAGTCATCAGGCTATCGCCAGACAGTTCCTGGAAATTCACTTGCCGCCGTTGATACTTCAGCGTTGTGACCTCGACACATTGCAATTGATCCCAACCACGTTTATAGAACGGGATCTGAGTGCGCTGTATTCTGATGTCCTCATGTCAATGAAGATGGAGGGGGGAGCGGGATATATTTATGCCTTGATTGAGCACCAAAGTTCTCCCGACAAGTTTATGACCCTGAGGATGATGCGCAATACCATCGCGGCTATGCAGCGCCATATTGATGAGGGGCATACCGAGCTGCCGATCGTGGTGCCAATGCTGTTCTATCACGGTAAAACCAGCCCCTATCCTTATGCGATGGACTGGCTATCCTCATTTCGCGACCGGGAGCTTTGCTCCTGAATTGATATTGCTACCGCGAAAGTCTTTTCATTACCGCAAATAAAAGGGTCGCGATTAATCGCGACCCGATAGCCAATCTGATAACGATTAACGCATTAAGCGGTAATACGCTTCATTCCAGCGCAGTGCATCTTTGAACGCCGGTAAACGCGTTTCTTCGTCAATGACCAACACCTCGATACCGTTCAGTTCGCCGTACAGATAAAGGTCATCCAGGTCCAGTGCCTGACTGAATACCGTATGGTGCGCGCCACCTGCCAGAATCCAGGCTTCGGACGCGGTCGCCAGTGACGGTTGTGCACGCCACAAGGCACGCGCGACCGGCAGTTTTGGCAGCGGTTTTGGTTGCTCAATGGCATCCACGACGTTCACCAGCAAACGGAAGCGGTCACCCAAATCGATCACGCTGGCATTCACCGCGCGTCCAGCCGGGGTAGAGAAAATCAGGCGTGCCGGATCGGCTTTGCCGCCGATACCGAGGAATTGCACATCAATCAACGGTTTCTCTTCTTTGGCGATCGACGGACACACTTCCAGCATATGCGAGCCCAGCACCAGATCATTGCCGGGTGAGAAGTGGTAGGTGTAATCCTCCATAAATGAGGTCCCGCCGGCACGATTACCCGCCTGCACCTTCAGGATGTGCAGTAACGCCGCCGTTTTCCAGTCACCTTCACCGGCAAACCCGTAGCCCTGGCCCATCAGACGTTGTACCGCCAGGCCGGGAAGCTGCTTCATACCGTGCAGCGTCTGGAAATTGGTGGTAAAGGCTTTGCAACCTTCGGCATCAAGGAAGCGTTTCAACCCCAGTTCGATACGTGCTGCATCCAGAACGTTCTGACGTTTTTCACCGTTTACTGCCGCAACTTCGCTGAAGCGATAGTGACTTTCGTATTCATCGATCAACGCATTGACATCGCCATCACTGACGCTGTTCACCACCTCGACCAAATCGCCCACGCCCCAGCCATTCACCGCATAGCCAAACTGAATTTGCGCGGCCACTTTGTCACCCTCGGTGACGGCCACTTCACGCATATTGTCGCCGAAGCGGGCAACTTTAAGCTGCTGGCTGGCCTGACGCGCCTGAGCGGCACGGATCCAGCGACCAATGCGTTGCTGGCTCTCTTTATCCTGCCAGTGTCCGGTGACGACGCTGTGCTGGAGGCCCATACGCGCGCCGATAAAACCAAACTCGCGACCGCCGTGTGCGGTCTGGTTCAGGTTCATAAAATCCATATCCATGCTGTCCCACGGGATCTCGGCATTAAACTGGGTATGGAATTGCAGCAACGGCTTATTCAGGATGCTCAGGCCGCCAATCCACATTTTGGCGGGTGAGAAGGTGTGCAGCCAGGTAATGATGCCGATACATTCATTGGCGTGATTCGCCTCGCGGCACAGCGCCAGCGCTTCATCCGGCGACTTCACCAACGGCTTCAACACCAGTTGCAGGGGCAGGGTGCCCGCCTGGTTAAGGCCGTCCATCACCTGACGAGCGTGTTGTTCCACCTGGCGTAACGTTTCCGCCCCGTAGAGGTGTTGCGTACCAATGACAAACCACACCTGTTGTGTGTTGTGCTGTTCCATAAAACCACTCCTTCACTTAGCGGAAACGGTGCGTGCGGCATACTGCGGTTCAGCGGCCTGGCACCAATGTTGATAGCGTTGATAAAGTTGCTGATAGCGCGCTACGCGCTGGCTGTCCGGTTGCAACGTGACGTCAATCGGGCTGGCCATCACCTGCTGAGCAGCCGGAACATCGGCATAGACTTGCGCAGCAACGGCGGCAAAAATGGCGGCCCCGAGGGCGCAACATTCATCGGAGGCGACAATATCCAGCGGTCGGTTCATCACATCGCAACAGGCTTGCATAATGGCTGGTGATTTGCGCGCGATGCCGCCGAGGGTCAGCACGTTCTCCACCGGGATTTGCTGTTGCTCGAAGCACTCCATAATGGCGCGTGCGCCGAAGGCGGTGGCGGCGATCAGCCCGCCGAACAACGCCGGGGCATCGGTGCCAAGATTGAGGTCGGTGATCACCCCTTTCAGACGCTGGTTCGCATCTGGCGTACGGCGTCCGTTAAACCAGTCCAGCACGACCGGCAGATGGTCGAGCTGCGGATCGGCAGCCCAGGCTTCCGTCAATTGACGGATCAGATCTTTTTGCAGGCTTTCCAGTTGGGGACGCAACTCAGGATGTTGTTGCGCCGCCTGTTGTAGCGGCCAGCCGAGCAGGCGGCTGAACCAGGCATAGATATCGCCGAAAGCGGATTGTCCGGCTTCACAGCCGATGGCACCCGGCACCACGCTGCCATCCACCTGGCCGCAGATGCCTTTAATCGCGCGATCACCCACTTTTTCACTGTCGGCAATCAGAATGTCGCAGGTCGAGGTGCCAATCACCTTCACCAGGGTATAAGGTTGCGCACCGGCACCGACCGCCCCCATATGACAGTCAAAAGCACCGCCGGACAGCACCACCTGCCGGGACAGACCAAGACGTTGCGACCATTCGGCGCTTAACGTGCCGACCGGGATATCTGCCGTCCAGGTGTCGGTAAATAAGGGATAGTCGAGCTGTTCGGTTAACAGGGGATCAAGTGCATTGAGGAAATCAGCGGGCGGCAGGCCTTGCCAGTCCGGGTGCCAGAGGGATTTATGTCCGGCGGCGCAGCGACCACGGCGCAGTTGCTGCGGCGCGGTAGTGCCACTCAGCAACGCCGGAACCCAGTCACACAGCTCGACCCAGGAGACGGCGGCATCACGCACCGCAGCATCTTCACGCGATACATGCAAAATTTTGGCCCAGAACCACTCCGACGAATAAATGCCGCCGATATAACGGGTGTAATCGGTGAAACGACCGCTGTGGCACAGCTGATTAATCTCTTCGGCTTCTTCTATAGCAGTGTGATCTTTCCACAACACAAACATCGCATTGGGGTTGTCGGCAAACTCTGGACGTAACGCCAGTACCTTGCCCTCACGATCGATCGGTGCCGGAGTCGAACCGGTGCTGTCCACGCCAATGCCGACGACGGCTGCGCGCTGTTCAGGGCTGAGAGCCTGCACCACCGTGACCAGCGCCTGCTCCAGCGCATCAATATAATCCTGAGGATGATGGCGAAAGCGGTTGGCATGCGCATCGCAAAACAATCCTTTGGCCCAGCGCGGATAGTTGACCACCGCTTTTTCCAGTTCTTTGCCACTGTGGCAGTCCACGGCCAGGGCTCGGACAGAATCGCTGCCAAAATCCAGCCCGATGGTGATAGCGCCAGCGCCCATTGAAATTCTCCTGTGTCAGTTATCTGTCGTTATCCTGGAATGGGTGGGCTGGAGCGGTTAGTCATCCCCGGCTGAGAATATGCACTTTTCTGCCATCAGCAGCCATTTCGTGATCCACTGCAAAAGTTAATGACCGGTTAATTTTGCTGAATATATGGATGATTTTGTCGTCGTTCCGGGATGTGATACCGCTCTACATTTTCTGCTGCTTTTCCCGCTACAACTAGCCCAGCGTTTGCACAGCCTTTGTACAAACCTTGCTCTAACGCGCTGATTTTTCGCTGTACCCGCAAGAGAAATCAGAGTGGTAGCGCTTACACCGATTCGTTTATTGCACGCTAAAAACATCATTGTGCCGGAGAGCATCATGCATAAATTCACTAAAGCGCTGGCGGCAGTTGGTCTTGCCGCGGTTATGTCACATTCCGCTATCGCCGAGACGATGAAGCTCGGTTTTCTTGTTAAACAACCGGAGGAACCCTGGTTCCAGACAGAGTGGCGCTTCGCCGATAAAGCCGGCAAAGATCTCGGCTTTGAGGTGATCAAAATTGCGGTACCGGATGGCGAAAAAACCCTGAATGCCATCGATAGCCTGGCCGCCAGTGGCGCGAAAGGTTTCGTCATCTGTACCCCGGATCCGAAACTGGGTTCGGCCATCATGGCGAAAGCCCGCAGTTACGACCTGAAGGTGATTGCGGTTGACGATCAGTTCGTCAACGCCAAAGGCAAACCGATGGACACCGTGCCACTGGTGATGATGGCCGCGACCAAAATTGGCGAGCGTCAGGGCCAGGAACTGTACAAAGAGATGCAGAAACGCGGCTGGGATGTGAAAGAAACCGGCGTAATGGCGATCACCGCTAACGAGCTGGATACCGCCCGCCGCCGTACCTCTGGCTCGATGGACGCGCTGAAAGCAGCGGGTTTCCCGGCTGCGCAGATCTACCAGGTGCCGACCAAATCCAATGATATCCCGGGCGCATTTGACGCCGGTAACTCCCTGCTGGTGCAGCACCCGAAAGTGAAACACTGGCTGATCATCGGCATGAATGACAACACCGTGTTAGGCGGCGTGCGCGCCACTGAAGGTCAGGGCTTTAAAGCACCCGACGTGATCGGTATTGGTATCAACGGGGTGGATGCTGTCAGTGAACTGTCGAAAGGGGAGCCAACCGGCTTCTATGGTTCGCTGCTGCCCAGCCCGGACGTACACGGCTATAAAAGCAGCCAGATGCTGTATGACTGGGTAACCAAAGGGAAAGAACCGGCGAAGTTTACTGAAGTGACCGACGTGGTGCTGATCACCCGCGATAACTTCAAAACTGAGCTGGCGAAAAAAGGGCTGATGTAAGTCGCCAAACCACAAGTGCGCTTATCCCCAGGCGCTTGATGGCCTGAGTTACCTGGGATAAGCGCGCTGCTTATGCAGTTGCGCACGAAGTATGAAGGCATAGAGGAGTCTCCATGAACACTGATCCTGCTTTTCTGTCGTTTCATGGCATCAGCAAAACTTTCCCTGGCGTTAAAGCGTTACAGGACATCTCGTTCAGCTGCCATGCCGGTGAAGTGCATGCGCTGATGGGCGAAAACGGCGCGGGTAAATCCACGCTGTTGAAAATTCTTAGCGGCAGCTACCAGCCGACGGCCGGCGAAATCCACATCAAAGGCCAGCCGGTGCGGTTTAATCACACCACCGAAGCGCTGGACGCGGGCGTGGCGATTATCTACCAGGAACTGCATCTGGTACCGGAAATGAGCGTGGCAGAGAATATTTACCTCGGTCAGATCCCGCATCGTCATGGTCTGGTGAACCGTAAGCTGCTGCGTTATGAAGCGGGCTTACAACTGCAAAATCTTGGCATGGATATCGATCCGGACATGCCGTTGAAGTACCTGTCGCTCGGACAGTGGCAGATGGTGGAAATTGCCAAAGCGCTGGCGCGCAATGCGCGCATTATCGCGTTTGATGAACCTACCAGCTCGCTGTCGGCACGCGAGATTGAGCATCTGTTCCGCGTCATCCGTCAGTTGCGTGAGCAGGGCCGGGTGGTGCTGTACGTATCGCATCGCATGGAGGAGATTTTTGCCCTGAGTGATGCCATCACGGTGTTTAAAGATGGTCGCTACGTACGTACTTTCACCGATATGAACAACACCCACCATGAAGACCTGGTTCAGGCGATGGTGGGCCGCAATCTGGGGGATATCTATGGTTACGCACCGCGTGATTTGGGCCCCGTGCGTTTGCAGTTGGACCAGGTGGAGGCGCAAGGTGTGCGTATGCCCATTTCGCTAGAGGTCCGGGCCGGTGAAATCGTCGGGTTGTTCGGTCTGGTCGGGGCCGGACGCAGTGAACTGATGAAGGGATTGTTTGGGGCAACCCGTCTGCGCGGCGGCAGCGTGTCGCTGGACGGTAAAAAACTCAATATCCGTCAACCGATTGATGCGATCCGTGCCGGAATTATGCTCTGCCCGGAAGACCGCAAAGCCGAAGGTATCATCCCGGTGCACTCGGTGCGTGACAACATCAACATCAGCGCGCGCCGCCATAATCTCACCGCCGGTTGTCTGATCAAACCCGGTTGGGAGGCGAAGAACGCTGACAGCCATATCCGCTCGCTCAATATCAAAACCCCGCATGCGCAACAGCTGATTATGAACCTGTCCGGCGGCAACCAGCAGAAGGCGATTCTGGGCCGCTGGCTGTCGGAGGAGATGAACGTGATCCTGCTGGATGAGCCAACGCGCGGTATTGATGTCGGGGCCAAGCACGAGATTTATAACCTGATTTATCAACTGGCAAACAAAGGCATTGCCGTGTTGTTTGCTTCCAGCGATTTGCCTGAAGTGATGGGCCTTGCCGACCGTATCGTGGTGATGCGCGAAGGTGAAATTGCCGGTGAACTGCCACACGACCGTGCCACGGAGCAGCTGACGCTGGGCCTGGCGATGCCGAAAACGACTCAAGCGGCCGCCGTGGCCTGATGTAAAGGAGAGCAATTATGGCTTCATCAACCACTTCTAATACGCCACCCGCGCAGCGCAGCGGCCTGCAACTGGGGCGTATCTGGGATAACTTCGGCATGCTGGTGGTGTTCGCGCTACTGTTTATTGCCTGTACTATTTTTGTCCCCAACTTCGGCTCTTTTATCAATATGAAAGGGCTGGGGCTGGCAATGTCGATGTCCGGTATGGTGGCGTGCGGCATGCTGTTCTGCCTCGCCTCCGGGGATTTTGACCTGTCGGTGGCTTCGGTTATCGCCTGTGCTGGCGTAGTGACCGCGGTGGTGATTAACCTGACCGAAAGTTTATGGATTGGTGTGGCGGCAGGGTTGTTGCTGGGCATGGCAACCGGGTTTGTTAACGGTTTCGTGATTGCGCGGCTAAAAATCAATGCCTTGATCACCACGCTGGCGACGATGCAGATTGTGCGCGGTCTGGCCTATATCTTCTCAGACGGTAAAGCGGTGGGGATTGAAGATGAGCGTTTCTTTACCCTCGGCTACGCCAACTGGTTCGGTTTACCGGCACCGATCTGGCTGACTATCGCTACCATGATCATCTTCGGTTTCCTGCTGAATAAAACCACCTTTGGCCGCAACACGCTGGCGATTGGCGGTAACGAGGAAGCCGCCCGTCTTGCCGGTGTGCCGGTGGTGCGTACCCGCATCATCATCTTTATCCTCTCCGGGCTGGTGTCAGCGGCGGCGGGGATCATTCTGGCTTCACGTATGACCAGCGGCCAGCCGATGACCTCGCTGGGATACGAGTTGATTGTCATCTCTGCCTGCGTGTTGGGTGGGGTGTCGCTGAAAGGTGGCATTGGCAAGATTTCCTACGTGGTTGCCGGGGTACTGATCCTTGGTACGGTTGAGAATGCGATGAATCTCTTGAATATTTCGCCCTTCTCACAGTATGTGGTGCGCGGTTTGATATTGTTAGCAGCGGTGATTTTTGACCGCTACAAACAGAAAAATAAAGCCGCCTGAGTGCAGCCATTCAGTAGCGGCGCGATTTATCGCGCGCCCTGGCAACCGCACGATAAATCGTGCCGCTACGGTAATCAATCACGCGAAAAGTGAGGGCATTATGTACCACCGTGAACCCCCTGTGGCACAACAAAACCCATTATTGCCGGGTTACCCCTTTAATGCCTGGCTGGTGGCCGGACTGACACCGATTACCGCCGATGGCCCGCTCGATTTTTTTATCGACCGGCCACTCGGTATGAAAGGCTATATCCTCAACCTGACCATCAAGGGTGAAGGTCGGGTATTTGATGGTGAGCAGTCATTCGACTGTCTGCCGGGTGATATGCTGCTGTTTCAACCGAAAACCCCGCATTACTATGGCCGTGCGCCGGACAGCCCATGCTGGTTCCATCGCTGGGTCTATTTCCGCCCGCGTGCCTACTGGACCGACTGGCTGCAATGGCAGGATGAAACCCAGGGGGTGGGGCGCCTGCGTCTGCCAGAAGCGCAGCGTGCGGAGTTTGATCGCCTGTTCGCCAGTATCGAACAAACCCATAACTCCGGACGACGTTTCGCCGAGGAGCTGGCGATGAACCTGCTGGAACGTCTGCTGCTGCGTGCTGTAGAGGAAGATCCGCGCAGCCATCAGCAAATCCGCGATCCGCGCGTGATTGAAGCCTGCCAGTACGTGACCAACCATCTCGCCAGTGAAGTGAAGATTGAGGAGGTGGCGCGTCATGTCTGTCTGTCACCTTCCCGTCTTGCCCATTTGTTCCGCGAGCAGATGGGGATCAATCTGCTGCGCTGGCGCGAGGATCAGCGCGTGATCCGTGCGAAATTGCTGTTGCAGACCACCCAGGAACCGATCGCCTCGGTGGGGCGTGAAGTCGGCTATGATGACCAACTCTATTTCTCGCGTGTGTTCCGCAAACGCGTCGGGGTTAGTCCGAGTGATTTTCGTCGTCGCAGCCAGGATGCACACGATGCGCTGGTGGCTCAGGAGAGCTGGCAACCGGCACGGAGTGCGATATCCTGAGTTTTCCGCTGATTCCCGCTTGTCCGTACGCGCTGATTCGTCTTAAATCAGTCAGGTAACGAACAAGAGGAATGAGAATGAGCGATAAACTTCGTGTCGGCCTGATAGGCTACGGATTTGCCAGCAAAACCTTCCATGCACCGTTGATCGCCGGGACCCCGGATGTTGAACTGGCGGCGATCTCCAGCAGCGATGCAGCCAAAGTGCACGCTGACTGGCCATCGGTGCAGGTGGTGAGCGATCCCCAGACGCTGCTGGACGATCCGACATTGCATCTGATTGTAATTCCTACCCCGAACGATACCCACTTCCCTCTGGCGAAAGCGGCGCTGAACGCCGGTAAACATGTGGTGGTCGATAAACCTTTTACGGTCACCCTGTCACAGGCGCGCGAACTGGATGCGCTGGCGAAGGCCAAAGGGTTGCTGCTGTCGGTGTTCCATAATCGCCGCTGGGACAGTGACTTCCTGACGCTGAAATCGCTGCTGGCGGATGGCACGCTGGGCGAGATCCGTTATCTGGAATCGCACTTTGATCGCTTCCGCCCGGAAGTCCGTCAGCGCTGGCGCGAGATGAAAGGGCCGGGTAGCGGCATCTGGTTCGATCTCGGACCGCATGTACTTGACCAGGCGTTGCAGCTGTTTGGTACGCCAGTGGCAATCAATGTGGATATGGCGGAGTTGCGCACTGGCGCGCAAACCACCGACTATTTCCACGCCACGCTGACCTATCCACAACGCCGCGTGGTGCTGCATGCCAGCATGCTGGTGGCGGCGGAGTCAGCGCGTTTTATTGTGCACGGCACCCGTGGTAGCTACGTCAAATATGGCCTCGACCCGCAGGAAGATCGCCTGAAGGCGGGTGAACGCCCGCCTAAAGAGGAGTGGGGCTACGATATGCGTGATGGCGTGCTAACGCTGGCTGAAGGCGAAGTGATGGTGGAAAAAGCACTGCTGACGCTGCCAGGTAACTATCCGGCCTATTATGCGGCAGTGCGTGACGCCATTGCCGGTACCGGTGCGAATCCGGTGACGGCAGAGGAAGCTATCCAGGTGATGGAGTTAATCGAGCTGGGTCTGCAATCGGCGGAAAAACGCCAGACATTGTCATTGAAGTAATTTTCGTAATGATCGTAACGGCGCGATTTATCGCGCCGTTACGGCATGTCAACGTGATCCTGCCACGCGCGCGCGCAACGCGGCTTTTTCGGCGTCACTCAGAAACGCAATGGTCACGCCATTTTCCTGCGCCTGACGTATCTCAGCCGCAGTCAGTCCTGCCTGTGGTGCCGCTACCTGATACTCATGCGCCAGCTCAATGCCCTGCACGGCCGGGTCGTCGGTGTTGATGGTGGCGAGAATACCGTGGTTGAGGAACGCCTTCAGTGGATGGCTGGCAAATGAGGCGACGGTACTGGTCTGAATATTTGACGTCAGGCAGGATTCGATACCAATTTTCTGCTCGGCAAGGAAATCCATCAACGCACGATCTTCGATCGCTTTTACACCGTGGCCGATACGCTCGGCACCTAACTCGCGAATGGCCTGCCAGATGCTTTCCGGGCCAGCGGCTTCACCGGCATGCACCGTAATACGGAAGCCGGCATCGCGAGCGCGATTGAAGTGACTGAGGAATTCGCTACCCGGGAAACCGAGTTCGTCACCGGCCAGATCGACGGCAGTAATGCCATCGCGATGTGCCAGCAAACCCTCCAGTTCGCGCAGACAGGCTTCCTCACCAAAGGTGCGGCTCATAATGCCGATTAAACGAACATCGACACCGTACTGCTGGACACCCGCCCGCACGCCATCAATGACCGCCTCCACCACACCGGCAATCGGCAACTGGTGGGTCATCGCCATATAACCCGGCGAGAAGCGTAGTTCCGCGTAATGGATACCGGCACGCGCCGCATCCTCGACGTTTTCCAGCGCAATGCGACGGCAGGCATCGAGATCGCCCAACACCTTAACGCCCCAGTCGAGTTTTTGCAGAAAGCTCACCAGATCCGGTTCGTTGGCGGTGACCTGCACATGCGGGCGCAGCGCCTCAAGGGTGGTAGCGGGCAGGGCAAGATTAAACTGGCGACCTAAATCGAGGATGGTTTGGGCACGGATGTTGCCATCAAGGTGGCGGTGGATGTCGGTCAGAGGGATTTTTGCATCAATCATGTCGCACTCGCTGAGTTATCGTAAAGTGCAGAGCATTATAAAAATATCTTGCGCAACAACGCCAGCGATTTGCGCAAATGGTGCAGTGGATGCTGCATAAAGCAGCATCCACTCTGGTTCAACCGGCTTGCAGGGCGACGATTAAGCGATTGAGTCCCTCATCCAGTTTGGCACGCGGGCACCCGGTCCAATTGATGTGGATTAACTTATCGGCGGTTATTGCGCCACGTTGTTGCAATATGGCTTGCCCTTCCGGCCGGATTGAATCATTGAATGTGGCGACCGCCAGCCGAGGTGCAGACGTTGATTGTTCCGCCACAGCTACTTCCCGGACAGAAATAATCCGTAGCGGCGCGATTTATCGCGTGGGTTTTGGCCAGGGTATTAAGGCCAAAGGTGCGCGATAAATCGCTCCGCTACAAGGTGTTAAACAGTTACTCCGGCATACCTTCGCTGGTTTGGCTACCCAGCATATAACGCGACAGGAACTGCTCCAGCGACAGCTTGTCACCGTTCATGGTCACCTGACCGTTGGCGTATTGCAGGCTGGTGGTGATGTTGTCATCCTGCTGCTGCGTGAGGCGGAACATCTGTCCCATCGCCGCCAGACCTTTTACCTGCTGATCGGCCATCTTTTGCGCATCATCGCTTTGATAACCTTCCGCCAGACCGACATGACGCATCACTTCGGTCGCCATCGGCATATTGATCACCAGCTTGCCATCAAGGGTTTTCAGCACGCGATCGACTGCGGCTCCCAGGGTTTGCGCTTCACCGGTCACACTCGCCGGATCGTTGAAACCGACATTCAGGTTAAAGGTGCTTTCGCCTTTGTCGTTTTTCCAACTGAGCGGCGCAATGCTGAGCGTTGGTGAACCTTTCAACAGGGTCGGCAGGTTGTTCATCAGAATGGTATGCACACCCTCCTGATAGCGGATGGGATCATCCATCAGGCCTGGCTGGTTCAGCAGGTTTTGAATTTGCGTGTTGTAGGTATCGGAGAAGGCTTTGACCGCCTGGGCATCAAACTGCGCCAGTTTCATCGTGACTTTCGCCTCACCAAACGGCTGTTTTTGCAGACTGATATTACCGACCTGGTAATCAATCTGGCCGCCAATTTTGCCGTCTTTGTTATCGAATGATGAGGTGCCGTTCATTTTTTCCAGCGTCAGACCTTCCTGGCCGTTGACGCTGGCGGTCAGCTTGTCCAGGGTGATCTGTTGATCGCCGACGCGCACCCCTTCCGGACTGAGATGGGTATCACCGCTCACCTTCAGACCGTTGAGCGTAAACAGCACCGGCTGGTTGACTTCGTTCTTGCTGGCAAACGCAATGCTGGAGAAATCCCCCTGCACACCTACGTTGTTGCCTTGCTGATCGGCGCTGACGTTCAGGGTGCCGCCGTTGGTCGCCAGGCGCACACCGTTTTGCACATCCTGATAGTCGGCTGGCAGCAGGGTCAAGGCGGTATCGGTCGCGCCGCTGTAACCAATGCGGGTATCGGCGTTGACCAGCGATTTGCCGTTGGTCAACTCAAACAATTTCTTCACCGCGTCGGTGTTTTCCAGCTCGCTATGTACCGAGGCCATGCTGGGGATCAGCACGCCGTGCTTCAGCTGAGAAAAAGGGAAGGGGCCGTGATCGATGACGGTGTCCAGCACAATGCTCTGACCCGGCTTCAGTAGCGGGTTGTCTTCGGTTTGCGAGCTGGCTTGCAGCACCAGTTTGGCCTTGCTGCTAAACAGGCCGCGCTGGTAATCCTGATAGCTGAGCGTCAGACGGCTGTTGGGCGCATACGCATTGATTTGCGTATTGGCGTTTTGCACCATCTGATCAATGTGGCTTTCCAGTTGCTTGCCGGTGAACCAGGCGGCGCCGGTCCAGATTACCCCGAGGGCTACAATCACACCTACGGCAACCTTGGTCTTTTTCATCGCTGAGTCGTCCTTATCCTTGCGTCCGCAGGCACCTGGTGTGTGCGGCGGGTGAAGAAAAACGCCCGCAGGCGTTTTAAATTAATAGTTTGAAAATGATAGCAGTTAACCGGACGGTCGTCAGCCGCTTATGGGAGGGTATTGAAGACGCGTGCCAGGCGACCATGACCTGCGGCCGTCACCGGTGACTCGCTGGCGGCAATAAAGCAGGATTCACCCGGTTGCAGCACCAGCTGCTGACCTGATTTCTCAATCACCGCCTGACCTTCAATGCAGAACAACAACGCGGCGCTTTGTTGTGCCAACGCTTGTGGTTGGTCATGCAGGGTGTGAATAGCGAAGGCAAAATCGTCCACCGGAATCGGGAAGTTCAGCGTGTCGCCCTGTTGCTGTGGTTGTGTCAGCAAAGTCGCGGCGGGTTTGGCGTGGAATTTCAGGTTCGCCAGCAGTTCCGGGATATCAATAAACTTCGGCGTCAGACCGGCGCGCAGCACGTTATCCGAGTTGGCCATCACCTCCAGCGCCACCCCCTTCAGATAGGCATGTGGGGTTTCCGCAAACAAAAACATCGCTTCACCCGGTTGCAGGGTAATGACGTTCAACAGCAACGGCGAGAACAGGCCGTTGTCGTCAGGATAATCTGTCGCAATGCTTTTAATTGTCTGCCAGGGTTCGCCTTCGTGGGCGTTCAACGCCGCTTTTAACACGCCGAGCGCCCGTGATTTCGCCTCATCGGTCAGCGACAGCAGGGTGGTAAACAAGGTGACCAGATTGGCTTCATCGGCATGCTCAAGGAAGTGGGCGATCTGCGGATGTGCGCCCGCAACCGGCTCGAACAGCGAAACAATTTCATGCAGCTCACGAAAGCCATTCATCGCCTGAAAAGGGGTCAGCGCGTAGACCAACTCCGGCTTGTGGTTAGCATCCTTGTAGTTGCGCTCGGCAGCGCTCAGAGGGATCCCGGCCGCATTCTCGCGCGCAAAGCCTACTTCGGCGGCGCTTTTGCTTGGATGGACCTGGATCGATAGCGCCTGATCGGCACACAGCACTTTAAACAGAAACGGCAGCTCACCAAAACGTTGCGCGACAGCGTCACCCAGCATGGCGGTTTTATTACTCTCAATCACATCACGCAGTGACCGCGTCTCTCCATTGATCTCGACGGTGGAAGGGCTTTTGGGATGTGCCCCCATCCAGAGTTCAGCCATCGGTAATCCTTGCGGGTTAGCGATGCCATACAGTTCGGTCAGCGCGGTTGTGCTGCCCCATGCGTAATTTTGCAGCGAATTGTTCAATTTTTGCATCATTCATCCCCGATAACGATAAGGCTATAAGCATTTTAAGGCATAAACAGCCATTGAAAATACATCAATAAGTGCAATAAATGCGAATGACTCTCATAATGTAAAATTCTGAAAAGTGACAATCTTGCCCGCTCAGTCGATCGCGCATGACGTGACGCTGAGCCTAAACCTCAATATCTGAGTTAAGGAGACGTAGTCATGGCAGCCCATCGCATTGAAAAAGACTCAATGGGACCGATTGAAGTACCGGCAGATAAGTTGTGGGGCGCGCAAACGCAGCGTTCACTGGAACATTTCCGTATCTCGACAGAAAAAATGCCGGTTGCGTTGGTGCATGCGTTGGCGCTGACTAAACGTGCGGCGGCCCAGGTTAACCGCGATCTTGGTCTGTTACCGGCCGAACGTGCTGATGCGATTATGAAAGCGGCTGACGAAGTGCTGGCCGATAAGCACAGCGATGAGTTCCCGCTGGCAATCTGGCAGACCGGTTCCGGCACGCAGACCAACATGAACATGAATGAAGTGCTGGCGAACCGTGCCAGCGAGATTCTGGGTGGTGAGCGCGGCATGGCGCGTCTGGTCCATCCGAATGATGACGTGAATAAAAGCCAAAGCTCCAACGATGTGTTCCCTACCGCGATGCATGTTGCGGCGGTGATCGCCGTGCGCGAACAATTGATTCCGCAATTGCAGGTGCTGAAAAAAACGCTGAACGACAAAGCTGAAGCGTTTAAAGACATCGTCAAAATTGGCCGTACCCATTTGCAGGATGCGACCCCGCTCACCCTGGGCCAGGAGATCTCCGGCTGGGTGGCGATGCTCGAACATAACCTCAAACATATCGAACACAGCATCCCGCATCTGGCCGAACTGGCGTTGGGCGGCACAGCGGTAGGCACCGGTCTGAATACCCACCCGGAGTATGCGGTACGGGTAGCTAAAGCGCTGGCGGAATTGACCAACCAGCCGTTTGTTACGGCACCGAATAAATTTGAAGCGCTGGCAACGGTTGATGCGCTGGTGCATGCGCACGGCGCGCTGAAAGGTCTGGCGGCGTCACTGATGAAAATCGCCAACGATGTGCGCTGGCTGGCATCCGGTCCACGTTGCGGCATTGGCGAACTCTCCATCCCGGAAAATGAGCCGGGTAGTTCGATCATGCCGGGCAAAGTGAACCCGACGCAGTGCGAAGCGCTGACGATGCTGAGCTGCCAGGTGCTGGGTAATGATGTGGCGGTCAACGTGGGGGGCGCATCCGGTAACTTCGAGCTGAACGTGTTCCGTCCGATGGTGATCCATAACTTCCTGCAATCGATTCGTCTGTTGGCTGATGGCATGGACAGTTTCAACCACCATTGTGCCGTCGGCATCGAACCGAACCGCGACCGTATCGAACAACTGCTGAACGAGTCGCTGATGTTGGTCACTGCGCTCAATACCCATATCGGCTATGACAAAGCGGCGGAAATCGCCAAAAAAGCCCATAAAGAAGGGCTTACCCTGAAAGGTTCGGCGCTGAAGCTGGGCTATCTGACCGAAGAACAATTCGATGCCTGGGTACGCCCGGAAGAGATGGTTGGCAGCATGAAGGCGTAAGCAAAATCCGTAGCGGCGCGATTTATCGCGCGATTTCGTGCGCGAAGTCAGGAAAAACCGCGCGATAAATCGCGCCGCTACGGCCATCATCAGGCCAGTCGATCGCACCACAGATGCAGGCGCGGAATAATCAGATGCAAGGGCTCAGCCTGTGGCTTATAACGATGCGCCACATTGTCCGCATCATAATCCAGTAACTCACCCAGCACCGGCACCTGGCTGCGGTCGCGGCATAGCACCAGCAGTGGAGAAGGGCAGGCCAGTTGGGTTTGCTTCTTTTCATCGGCACGCCAGACACGGGCCACCGGTTGAACTTTGACCGGACGCTTGATTTTCAGGCGGGCTGTGATCGGCAAATCGCGCACCGTTTCCAGTTCCTGCTGCACTTTCTCGGCCCACTGCTCACGGGTCCACGGGGCCTGAGCACGATTGGCTTTCAGGCTGCGCTCCAGCAACTCGATGATCTCATCGCGTTTAACGTTTTTAATGATGTTCTTATTCGCCCAACCGAAACGCAGGCTATCCGGGGAATCCAGCAGGGTGACATTGCGGTAGGCATTCAGGGTGATCAACCCGCGTAAATGTTGGTGAACAAACTCAAAGCGCGCTTCGCTGGGCAGGCCGGACTCCACGGTGATCAACTGCTCCAGCCGCTGTTTCAGCGTATTAATTTCCGCTACCTGCCGGGTAATGATGTCGCTGGCGTGCTCATCCGCCTCAATGCAGATTGCGCCGGGCAGTCGTACCGCGGCTTTGGTGCTGAGTTTTTCTGACTGGTGCTGCATAAACAGCCGACAATAATGGGTGAGGGCCATCTCACGGGCGGCGCTCCCCAGATGCTGGGTGACTTTGATGCGTGATATCTCGTCGTGTTCATGGCCTTTTTCGATATCCGGCAAACCAAAAACCCGCGCGATCAATAGAGGTTGCTGCTCCACTTGTTGACGCAACGCGCCCAGATGCTGCTCCAGCGCGTTTACGCAGGCATGCAGATCGGCGATCAAATCGTAACGAGCCATAGGACGTCTCCATAGTTACAACATACCAAATGTGGCAGGGGATCGACGCGATAGCAAGCACGGTTTATAATTACAACATACTTTTAGTTTGCTGTTTTTTGCCGCAGGTTTGCCAGCCTCGTTGTAAGGATTGCGATAACCAGCGGGCATAAGCATTTTTCGTGATCGATGAACGTGTTATAACAAATGCTTCGCCTGCTATCGGAATATTCATGTGGAGCATTACGCAAAGCCCGGCGTTCCCGCCATTATCACTCTCGGGCTGGTTCAGATCCTCTCCTGGGGTGGTTCATTTTACCTGATGGCGGTAATGGCCAATCCCATCGTCGCAGAAACTGGCTGGTCGCAGCAGTGGGTTTACGGTGCGTTGTCGCTCGGCATTCTGGTTTCAGGATTACTGGCCCCGCTGAGCGGCAGGCTTATCGCGCGCGCGCGTGGGCGCGCATTGCTGGCCGGAAGCGGCGCAGTAATGGCGATTGGGCTGGTGGTGATGGGGTTGAGCCACAGTTTGCTGTTATTCCTGTCTGCCTGGGTCATTATCGGTATTGGCATGGCGATGGGTTTGTACGATGCCTTGTTTGCCACGCTCGGAACCCTGTATGGCGGGCAAGCGCGCGGGGCGATCACCGGCATCACGCTGATTTCCGGTTTTTGCACCACGCTGGTGTGGCCGGGTACGGCGTTGCTCATTCACTGGCTGGAGTGGCGTGGCGCCTGTTTTGCCATTGCGCTGCTGTTATGCGTGGCGGTGCTCCCCGCGTATTTCTATGCTTTGCCGCCGCCGACGGCAAAGAACAAAGAGACAACGCCCGTCAGGGCTGCCACGACTAGCGATTTGGCTCCCGGTCTGTTCTGGTTGCTATGCAGCATCTTCACGCTGGCTTCGGTGATTATGACCGCCATCTCGGTGCAGTTGATCACGCTGTTGCAGGCCAGCGGCCATTCTCTGACGGCGGCACTGGCGATCAGCGCCATTCTTGGTCCCTGTCAGGTAGGTTCGCGTATCGTCGATATCGCGTTTAAACGGGGTCATCCTGTCTGGACCACGTTTTTCTCAGTGGGTCTGGTTGCCGTGGGTTTGCTGTTGCTGGCCTGTTTTCCGCAGTTTGCGTTGCTGAGTATGGTGCTGTACGGTGCCGGAAATGGTTTGCGTGCCATTGTCCGGGGAACTTTACCGCTGGTGATGGTCAAACCAGAAGCCTATGCGGTAGTGGTGGGGCGGATGGCACGTCCGGCGCTGATTGGTCAGGCGTTGACACCACTACTGGGCGGCTATGTTTTTCAACAGTTGGGGGCGAACGCCACGCTGTGGATGCTTTGCCTGTTGGCATTGATTAACGTGCTGTTGGTGATGGTGCTGAAGCAAAAATTGCCGCAGCCCAACCCGCAGTCAGAAAGGGGAGTGATAAACTAAGCAGCCTGTGCGCTTGTGTCTGAGGAAATGATGAATACGTGCCTTGATCACAGTCGCTCGCTTCTAAAAAGCAACAGTGTTTGTTATATTTATTGCTCAATGATTACTCACTGCCGCGGCATGAAAACAACAAGATAGACCGCAACTCAGGATTAAAGAAATGCTTGATTACCGCTTCCCGACAGCTTTGCAGATGGTTTTGAGCGTAGCGATGGCGGAGCAATTGGGTAAACGCTCGACCAGTGCCATTCTGGCTTATGGCCTGGAGGCGAACCCCAGTTTCATTCGGAAACTTATGGTTCCGCTGACACGCGATGGCATCATTGTCTCGACGCTTGGCCGTACCGGTTCGATTCATCTGGGCCGTCCTGCCAGCGAGATCACCCTGCGCGATATCTATACCTCGGTGATTGAAGACAAAAAACTTTGGGCCTCGCGCCCGGATGTCGCGCCGCGTTGTCTGGTAAGCGCCAACCTGTGCTGGTACTTCAAATCGATTGCTGATGAAGCCGAACAAGCCTCCCTGAAGGTGCTGGAAAAACGCACCGTGGCGGATGCGCTGGCTGAACTGAAAAAACGTGACACCAGCAACTGCGAACCCCTGCCAGACTTCGAAATCGAAGACTTCTGCAAGAAATCCCGCTGACATTCCCTGGAGCGCGTTGCTGCGCTCCCGCCCCATTCGGTAGCGGCGCGATTTATCGCGCGATTTTTCAGGCATAAAAAATCCGGGCACCTGGCCCGGATTTTTACATCAACACAGACTACAAATCACACCGTCTGCACTTCACCTTCCGGCTGTTTCCGTGTCACCAGTTTACGCAGCGTCACATAAAACACCGGCGTCAGGAACAGGCCGAACAAAGTCACGCCCAGCATGCCGGAGAACACGGTAATCCCGGTAACACCTCGCACTTCGGCACCGGCACCTTCTCCGAGAATCAGCGGGATGGTCCCGGCGATAAAGGCGATGGAGGTCATGACGATGGGGCGCAGACGCAGACGACAAGCTTCCAGCGCGGCCTCAACAATCCCTTTACCCTGCATCTCCAGCTCGCGGGCAAACTCGACAATAAGAATCGCGTTTTTACACGCCAGCCCCATCAGAACCACCAGCCCCACCTGCACAAACACGTTGTTATCACCGCCGGTCAGCCACACGCCAACCAGCGCCGACAGCATGGTGACCGGGCACAATCAGGATCACCGCCAGCGGTAACGTCCAGCTTTCGTACAACGCTGCCAGTACCAGGAAGGCCAGCAGCACCGACACCGGGAACACAATAAACGCAGCATTACCCTGGGTGGATTGCTGATAACTGAGATCGGTCCACTCAATGTTCATTCCATTCGGCAGCACCTGATTGGCGAGCGCTTCCACTTTGGTCATGGCCTGCGCCGATGACAGCACGCGAGGGTCAGCGTCACCAATCAAATCCGCCGCCGGGTAGCCGTTATAACGGATCACCGGATCAGGGCCGTAGGTGGTGGTGATATTCACCATGCTGCCGATTGGCACCATCTCGCCGCGATCGTTACGGGTGCGCAGATTAGCAATATCCTGCACGCTGTCGCGGAAATCGCCATCTGCTTGCGCCATCACACGCCAGGTACGACCAAACTTATTGAAGTCATTGACATAGGATGAGCCGAGATACACCTGAAGGGTGCTGAACAAATCGGTCAGCGACACGCCCTGTGCTTTGGCTTTATCACGATCAACCTGCACATCCAACTGCGGAACGTTGGCTTGATAGGAGGAGATCGGGAACATCATGCCAGGCGTCTGCATCACCGCACCGGAGAGGGTGTTGATCGCCGTTTGCAGCTCGCCATAACCCAGGCCAGCACGATCCTGCACGTAAAGGGAATAACCTGAACCCTGGCCGAGGCCCAAAATCGGCGGTGGCATGATGGAGAAACCAAAGCCCGCCTGAATTTTACTGATTTTGGCATTCAGCTCAGCGTTGATTTCCGCCGCACTGCGTTTACGCTGGTCAAACGGCTTGAGGCCAAAGAACACCGTCCCGGTATTGGGGGTATTGGTAAACTGCAAGGCGTTCAGGCCGGGGAAGGCGACCGCATAATCCACGCCTTCGGTATTCATACCGATCTCGCTCATCTTACGGATCACTTCATCGGTACGCGCCAGTGATGAGCCTTCCGGCATCTTCACGCCACCAATCAGGTACAGCTTATCCTGGGTTGGGATAAAGCCACCCGGTACGCTGTGGAACATCCAGCCCGCGCCTGCCAGCAGCAGCACATAGACGCCAAACACCGCACCACGCCGCCGCAGGGTTTTACTGACCATCGATTGATATCCGTCAGCACTGCGCTGGAAAAAGCGGTTGAACGGACGGAACAACCAGCCCAGCAACCGGTCAATCAGGCGCGACGGCATATCTTTCGGCGCATGATGATCCTTCAGCAGTTTCGCCGCCAGAGCCGGAGAAAGCGTCAGCGAGTTAATCGCCGAAATCACCGTCGAAATGGCGATGGTAACCGCGAACTGTTTATAGAACTGACCGGTAACGCCGGACAGGAACGCCATCGGCACAAACACCGCACACAGCACCAGCGCGATAGCGATAATCGGACCGGAGACTTCACGCATCGCCTGATGCGCTGCCGCGGTGGGCGATAACCCTTGCTCGATATTACGTTCGACGTTCTCCACCACCACAATGGCGTCATCCACCACGATACCGATGGCGAGCACCAGACCAAACAGGCTCAGGGTGTTAAGTGAGAAGCCGAGCAAATACAAGACGCTAAAGGTCCCCACCACTGAAACCGGCACCGCCAGCAACGGAATGATCGACGCACGCCAGGTTTGCAGGAACAGAATCACCACCAACACCACCAGCACAATCGCTTCCATCAGCGTCTGTACCACGGCCTTGATCGAATCCCGCACGAACACCGTCGGGTCATAGGGCGCGGCCCACTGCACATCGTCCGGGAAGCGGGTCGCCAGTTCAGCCATTTTGGCGCGCACCGCGTTGGAGAGATCGATGGCGTTAGCCCCCGGTGCCTGGAAGATACCGATACCGACCGCATCTTTATTATTAAGCTGTGAACGTAGCGCATAGCTGCCAGAACCCATCTCAATACGGGCGACATCACGCAGACGCACCAGAGAACCGTCATCGGCGGTTTTCAGGATGATATTGCCGAACTGCTGCTCGCTCTCCAGTCGTCCCTGGGTGTTGATCGACAGCAGGAAATCGCTCTCTTTCTTCAACGGTTCTGCGCCGAGCTGCCCGGCAGAAACCTGCACGTTTTGCTCCTGCATCGCCGTCACCACATCCGAAGCGGTCAGGCCACGCGCCGCCACTTTATTGGGATCAAGCCAGACGCGCATCGCATACTCACCGGCCCCGAAGATCTGAATCTGTCCTACGCCCGGCAGGCGGGCCAGTTCGTCTTTGACCTTCAGGGTGGCGTAGTTACGCAGATAGAGCGAGTCGTACTTACCCTGCGGCGAAAACAGATGTACCACCAGCGTCAGGGTCGGCGACTGCTTCTGTGTGGTCAGGCCCAGTTGGCGCACGGCCTCTGGCAGGCGCGCTTCCGCCTGTGCCACACGGTTCTGCACCTGAACCTGCGCCTGGTCAGGGTCAGTACCCGGACGGAAGGTGACGGTGGTCACCAGCACGCCATCGGAACCGGCCACTGATTTCATATACATCATATTTTCCACCCCGTTGATCGCCTCTTCCAGTGGCGTCGCCACCGAGTCGGCAATCACTTTGGGGTTGGCGCCGGGGTATTCTGCGCGCACCTGCACGCTGGGCGGCACCACATCGGGATATTCACTGATCGGCAGCAACGGAATGGCGATCAGCCCGGTAACAAATATCAAAATCGACAGCACAGCCGCGAAAATTGGCCGGTCGATAAAAAAGCGGGAGAAATCCATAACAGGCAGTCTCGATAATTATTGGGCGGCGCGCATCGCGACCGTTTGCGCAGTGACCGGCATGCCGGGCATAAACACTTTCTGCAAACCGTTAACGATCACCTTGTCTCCGGGTTTCAGTCCGTTCTGCACCACGCGCAGGCCATTCGCCAACTCGCCTGGCTGGATGTCACGGCGCTGGGCCTTACCGCTGGCATCGACCACGTAGACATACTTACGGTCCTGATCGGTCAGCACCGCTTTATCGTCAATCAGCAACGCGGTGAAATCGGCGCTACCGGGCAGACGTACGCGGGCAAACAGACCTGGCGTGAACTGACGCTGCTGGTTATCCAGCGTGGCCCGCATGCGGATGGTGCCGGTGCTGGCGGTCAACTGGTTATCGAGAAAATCGACTTTGCCCGGATGCGGATAGCCTTGCTCGCCGGTCAGGCCGATTTCCACTGGCAGCGCACCCCGGTTTTGTCCCTCACGGGCCATCGCCTGATAACGCAGATAGGTGGCTTCATCGACGTCGAAATAGACGTAGACGCGATCCTGCGACACCAGCGTGGTGAGGACGCTGGCGCTGTCACCGGCGGTCACCAGGTTACCGATAGTGATCATGGCGCGGCTGGCGCGACCATCAATCGGTGCGGTAACGCGGGTGAAATCGAGATTAAGTTGCGCCATATCTACCGCCGCCTGGGCCGACAGCACGGTAGCCTGTGCCTGGCTGGCCGCTGAACGACGCTGTTCTGCCTCTTCACGCGATACCGCCAGCGTGCCAATCAGCTTTTCGGTACGAGCCGACTCACTGCGTGCCAGCGCCGCCTGACTGCGGGCCTGCGCCAGTTCGGCCTGCGCCTGCTCCAGCGCCGCGCGATAGGTACGATCATCAATGGTGAACAGCACCTGGCCTTTTTTTACTTCATCGCCTTCGCGATAATTCACCTGATCGATATAGCCGGATACGCGCGGTCGCAGCTGCACGCTTTGCACCGCTTCGATACGACCATTAAAACTGTCCCACTGGCTGACTTTCTGCTGTACCACCTGCGCCACACTCACTTCAGGCGGTGGCGGTGGGGCGTTTTTCGCCACACCGCTATCACAGCCGGCCAGCAGGCTTCCCAGCAGCACCATTCCTGACAGGCTTACGCCCAGACGAACCCCATATGTCTGCAGATGCATTGTAGTTATTCCGCGTTAGTCAAAAAATTGAAAGGTCATGTACAAAAAATTTTGCAACTTTGACGGTTGCATTAAAACGGGATGAGTGTAGGCTTGTGCAAACTGCTTCTGCAAGAATATCTGATACACTTTAAGTGCGGTTTTGATCGCAACGGATCATGCAGGGTAATACCCCTACGCGAAGTGCGGCATTTAATGCAATAATAAAACTTGCACTAAATGGCATAGTCAGTCACCCTTAAAGTGTAACTGCAACAGATACTGATACTGATCGCCACGGCGACGGGAGAAAATGGGATGATGAGCGACGCATTTATTCACGATCTGATCGACTGGATTGATAACAACATTGAAGCACGCCTGGATCTGGACACCGTAGCAGGGCGCGCCGGTTACTCGAAATGGCACCTGCAACGCATGTTCAAAGAGCACACCGGTTATCCGCTGGGTGAGTACATTCGTGCCAAGAAACTGAAAAAATCGGCAGACCGGCTGACCACCACAAACGAGCCGATTCTGAACGTGGCGATTTCGCTGGGCTTTGACTCGCAGCAGTCATTCAACCGCAGCTTCAAACGTCAGTATGGTGTGGCACCGGGTGCATGGCGTCGTCATGCCGGGCACCAGCCGAGCGTTATGCAGTAAACTCCGCCAGGGCCAGCATCGCTGGCCCGCGTTTTTCCCGCCTGAAAAGCTGCTATTATCGGCCTCCTGAAACTCAGGAAGTCACTATGTCAAAGAAACTCTGGATTGGATTAATTATCGCGCTGGTCGCTTCATGGGCCGGGCTAAAACCGCATTTCTCCGCTGCACCCAAAACCAATATTGCGCAATTGACCGATGCCGAAACCGTCGCGCGTTGGCTGCAACAACATCATAAATTACCGGATCTCTACCTCACCAAAGGTGAAGCACGGCGTCAGGGCTGGAACCCCGGCAAAGGCAACCTGTGCGACGTGTTGCCCGGCAGAGCGATTGGCGGCGACCGTTTTGCTAACCGTGAGCAGCGGCTGCCACAACAGGCGGGACGCCAATGGTATGAAGCTGACGTCAATTACGATTGCGGCCACCGTGATGCCGATCGTCTGCTTTACTCTTCAGATGGCCTGATTTTTCTCACCACCGATCACTATCGCAGCTTTAAGCCGGTGCCCTGATGATGCTGAACCTGACCTTTGATTTCCGGCAACTGCCCGACCGCGAGGCGTTTTATGCTGCGCTGGTGCGGCAGAGCCATTGCCCGTTCGCCTTTGGTAACAATCTTGATGCGTTGTGGGATTGGCTGACAGGCGGTATGGCGCTGCCAGCAACCCTGCATTTGCGCCATGTTGATGAGAGCAACGTGGAATTCGCGCCCGTGCTGGCGCTGCTGGAAGAGGCGGTGGCGCAGCTCGAGGGTGAACTGCGCCTGGTGCGTGATTAAGCGTGCAACGCCAGTAGCATCATCGCCAGAGTCTGGCGGGCGGCGGCAGGTAAATCGCCGCCGCCGGTATAGCCGTTGTTCTCCACAATCACGCTGTTCAGCCCCACCAGCCAGTCGTAGATATAATAGGCCGTGTGGTTCGCCGGGGCGGCAGAGAGACGCGTCAGACGTTGGCCGGACGAGAAATTGACGCTCGGGGCGGGTGGACGGGCGAAGATCGTCTGGCCACGATTGACGCGGCTGGCCGGACGTTCGCTCTCCGGGCGCTGCAAAAAGCCCAGCCAGGCAACAAAATCCCCCAACACTGTCATCGCGCGAGACACCTGACGATCGGTGCGCGCCTCATGCGCGCTGGCCTGCGCCTCCGGCTCGTTCAGCGCCGTCTGCAAGGTGTTCAGCATGTTGTGACGGAAGCTGGCGGTAATTAACTCCTCCACCAACAACTCCAGCGTCGGTTTATCGACGTTGAGCAGCGCCAGCAGACTCCGGCTCTCCGGCAACTGACGCAGATGATCCAGCCACAGGGCGAAGACCAGGTGCGGAAATTGCTGATCGCGCTGACCGCCGTGATTGCGCGGTTCTGCCGCTGCCACCGGTTCATCTTTAAACAGATCAAATTCAAAACCGATGCCGAAATAGCTTTGCTCTGCGGCTGCGCTGGCGACTTTATGCTGCGTGCCGCTGTTGCTCTGGCTCAGCCACAATTGACGCACCGCCTCACGAGACGGTTGTAAACGCTCCAGCAATTCGCCGTGCAGGCCGGTGCGATGTTGCAGGCATTTCAGTAAGGTGTCGGCAATGCTTTGCTTACGCGCCGCTTGCTCTGGCGTAGCGCTGGCTTCGGTCCAGGGTTGCAGACGATCCACCAGGGTTTGTTGCAGCGCACTCAGTTGCGACGCCAGACGATCACGGCGCGCATCCGGCTGCATTTCATCCTGCAACCAACTGCCCATCCGATCCACTCCGGCGCGATCCAGCGCCAGCATCGACCCCCAGCTCTGACCCGGCTGACCAATCTGGCGTTGTACCGCTTCATCGACGTTGATCTGCTGATGACGGGCATCATAAGGGGTGATGGCCCAGATCAGCCGCGGCTTCTCTCCGCTGGCCGGTACCGGTTGATGCAGATGCCACTCGCGCAGTGCCTGGCTGGCGAGATCGGCGTCCTGACGCTGGCTGGCGGCGGTACAGATCAACAGCAGGTCGATATCCTGACGCGCAGCGTACCAACCTGGCAGCAAGGCGCGTTTCTGTTCCAGTAAGGTGGCGCGCAGCGCATCTCGCGTTTGCAGACGGTGGCGCTCCTCCTGCTGGCCGCGATCGGCTGGGGTACCCGGCGCGGGCAGCTCCAGCATATCGGCCTCATCATATAACGCCTGGCGTGGCGTCGAGCTAAGCGGAATGGTGATTTCCAGTGTCAGCAACGCCAGCAGACCCAGGGGCACCTGCTGCGCTTTACCCACCCGGTTCGCGACCACCGGACACACCTCAATCATCTCCTGCAAGTCGGCATCGCTGCCAATCAACTTCTCGGCGGGCAGTGACGTGTCATCCACCAACAGGCTGAGTGGGGCCATGACCCGTGGGGCATGACGTAACTGATGGCGCAAATGCATCAGGCTGCGCAGGCTTTCGCTTAAGGAGTTTTGGCCCGGCCACAGCAAGGCGAATAACTGTACGCGGTCGTCAACATTCAGCCACGGGGCGAGGCCAATGGCCTGCGGCCAGAAATGACGATCCAGCACCTCGGCGTGACGGTGATGGCGGCGACTCCACGCCCATAAAGTGACCAACGCATCGCTTTCCAGACCCGGCTGGATGTCACTTTGGCGATGCCGCTGTAGACGTTGCAGCGCGCTGTCGAGAGCCGTGGTATCCGGCTGTAATTCCGGGGTGGCGCAGGCCAGCATCAGACGGATCAGCTCAACTTCGCTCAGCAATGTCATCTCCAGCGGCCAGGCGTTGGAGGCCGTTTCGCGCTGGTGACTAAAACGTGTGGCGATGGCGAAATCGAGGTTACCGGGATTGATATGCTGGAAATAGTTAAAGGTTTTGTCGCCAGGGGTGGTCATCAACTGTCCCTGGGCATCACCCACCATCTCGCTTAATAACCAGGCTTTGCCCGCCTGCGACTGACCAAACAACGCCAGCGTCACGGGGCGCGCGAGCTGGCGCGCCAGCGCGTGGCTCTCCACTCTGGCGCGGCGCAGTTGCAGGCTCAGGGTGTCGCCTTCCATGCTCAGACGCGTGGAGTGAGCCTGCTGGTTTTCTACCCAATTCAGAGCACTATCAAGGGTTTCCTGGAGCAGACTGAGACGTTTGGCCAGCGTGGCCTGTGGTTGTTTTTTTGCGGTTCTCATTTTTTGCAGACGCTCCCGCTGTCGATCCAGTATTGCGCATTCGCATTGCCCGTGGCGGAAAGCGTATTCAGTTTCAGGCTCAGTTGTTCCAGAGGCACGCGGCTGCCGTCGTCGAGACGCGCATCGCTCAGCACCAGACGTTCCGGTCCGGCGTTATCCGGGCCAGGTTGCACCGCCAGCTTGATGCGCAGCACGCTTTCCCCGGCGACTTTACGCGCCAGTTGTGGATCGATAATGCTCAGGCTGTAAAGGGGGGATGCGGGCCAGCGATCGTTCTCCAGTTGGCGGAAGCCAAGGCAGACGTTGCCGCGAATGCGGAAGCTGCTTTTGCGGTCCAGCGCAAAGCTGTGGCTGTCGAGATCGATCTCGCTGTAGCACAGGTTGTCATCGCTCAGCGCCTGCGTTTCATCCAGCACGCCGAGGTAGCGAATGGTGGAGTAAGGTTCAAAATCACCGGCGCGGAACCAGAAGCTGCTGAGACGCAGATCGAGCGCCAGCAGACACAGCATGGCACCGACGGCTGCGGTGGATTTCGGGTTATCAATGCGTCCCTGTTTGTTGAACGGATACCAGTCGCTGGTGTGATACCCCTCCAGCGAAAGAATGCGGCTGCCCGGTAACGGTTGCAGATGACGCACCAGCGCCTGGATGCCAGGGAAGCGTGACGGGCGACCGGTCAGCAGCAGCACGTCGCATTGATAGAGCGACACCACTTCGCACATGGCGCGCAACGCCGGGATGATCGCCATACGGTGTTGCAGGAACTCGCCATGCAATTGCGCAAGGCTGACTACCAGCGGCACCTCCAGCAGATCGAAACGGCTGTCGCCGCCGAGGGTGCGCTGGATTTCACCGTTGATAAATGCCAGCACGGCATTGCTGGGCTTTTGTGGTACCAGTTCGCCAAACAGCGCGTTGATCTCGCTGTGGCTGTCGAGCGGGTCCCAGTTTTCATAACGTTCCAGCACCGCCTGCGCCAGCGGAATAAACAGCTGCAACGTCACCTGCTGGCGCAGAGTGGCTTGTCCGTCCATGCGGCTGTCATGGCCGAACAGTTTATTCATCAGCGGTTCCGGCAAGGTCAGTCCGGCTTTCTGCAAGCTTTGCTGCAACGCAGGCAGGATCCATAGCTGAATCACATCCAGCAGAATGTCGTCCCCGGCCACCTTGAAGCCTTCGCGGAATAACAGGCGTGGGGTGATTTTGACGTTATTGCCCTGGCCGTCGTCGAGGCGATATTGGGTAATCGCGAGGTCGGTGGTGCCGCCGCCAATATCGATGGAGGCGATGCGCAGGCTCTTACCCGGCAGTTCATCAGCGTCACGCGGGCGATCCGGGCGCGCCATGCTGGTGAAGAAATCTTCTGCGCGACCAGCAAAGTTGACCTGCGTTTCGTTGAACAACCACACCATCTGGCCGCAGGTGGCTTCGTCCCACTCCATCTGCACATCCGGCACCGGGCGCAGGCTCTTCGCCAGAGTTGCGGCGGTAAACGCGTCTTCTGCCGGATGCCAGCCTTCCGCTTTCCACACCAGCGCGATGGCTTCCTGCATACGACGACGGAAAATTTCCCGTTCCGGTTTTGGCATTGCCGAGGGCAGCGTAAGGATCACATGACGCAGTTGACGCGGGGCCTGGCTTTGCGGCATGCGCTGACGTTGAGCGACACTGTTCATCTGCATCATCGCCTGTGCCAGCAGTTCGCACAGCATAAAGGTCATCAGCGAACTGCGGCTGTAGCTGGCGGAGAACACCGGCAGGCGCTCATCCTCAGCCAGCGCGTGCAGCGGCTGGCCTTCATCATTCAGCAGCAGGGTAAAGGGCAAGGCGGTCGCCTGGGTTTCATCACCGCTGCCGTTGGCATTGAAACGCCAGCCGGGCTGATAACGGGCTTCATCCCACAGATAACGACGCGGGCTGGAAAGGCCGGTGCTGCCTTCGGTACCAGCACGCAACAGCGCCAGACGGCTGGCCTCGCGGCCCACACGCGTCAGCGACGGCCACATAAAGGCATTTTCGCGCCCACTCTCCAGCGAGAAATTGGCCTTGCCGAAGCGGGGTTCGGCAAACTCCAGGCGGCTGTCGAACAATTCGTTATACACCTGATGCGGTTCAGACAGGTCACGCAGTTGCAGCTCGTAAGTCTGGCGCAGGCCGTTGCTCTCCTCGGCGTGATCTTCCACCAGGATGCCGCAGGTGTGTGAGTTGCCAACATCGAGAATGATATCGACATTCACCGCCGGAGATTGTAGCGACGCGGCCTGAATGGCGATCTCCGCCAGATCAAGCTGTTCGCCCAGCAACTCCAGCACATTAAGGTAATGCGCCTGATACTCAAACTCGCGCAGCGCCTGCACCAACTCTTGCTCGCGGCGTGATTCCAGTGCGGTAACCTGCTGGCTGAAGGTTTCACGCAGCCAGCCATCAACCCAGGTCAGGTCAAGAAATTCACCCAGTTCATAATTATGCCAGGCGAGGGCAAAGCTGACGCCGTTTTGCGCATCGGCCTGGCTCAGGCCAAGCTGCTCGCCACCGTCGTTCTCCGCCACCAGGCGGGTATCGAAGGCGAGGGTGATACGGTGGGTATTGCCCGCCGCATCGGGTTGGGACAGGGGAGCCAGGCGCAGACGCGCCCAGTTTTCCGGTCCACCAATAAAGCGACGACCACTGGTGCAACGCAACACCGGCAGCGGTAACCATTGATTCGCCAGCAACGTCAGGGAGTCGGCCAGCGCGATATCCGATTCCGGGCGCACCACTTCCGGTGCGCCGCCATCTTCGGGGTAGAGCAGAAACTTGCCGCTGTTGCCGTCAATGTTAAGGCGCAGCAGCGGGCCGTTTGCCGTCTGGCGTACAAACTGACGGCGCGCCTGTAATGAAGGCAGACGCAGGCCGAAGTCGAGAAATTGCACACCGCTATCTTCAATCAGCGTGATTCTTTGTTTGTCATCGATGAGGGGCGCTAACATGGTTACTTACTCTCACGCTTAATCGTCAACGGGAAAACCTGATCCGCGCCATATTGCGCGTCACAGCTGGCGATACCATCGCCTTGTTTACACACCAGTTCCGGCATGCGGTAGCGTGATTTATCGCTACAGCTGGCGGTGTAGCGGCTGCGAACCACCATGGTGCCGGCACTGGTCATGGCGGCGGTGACATCGGCCTTGCAGCGAATGCCATCGCCCTGGGTAATCAGCGCTGTGCCTTTGCCGTTTTTAATCTGATAACGCAGACTCGGCGGTTTACCGGTTGGCAGGTTGGTCTGACGCAGGGTGACGCGCCAGCGACCATCCAGGAAACGTACCGAACCGACGCGCACGTCTTCGGCGGTGATCACCAGATCATCGGCTTTGGCGGGCGCGGTAGGCACCGGCGCAGCAACCTCAACCACCGCAGGCGCAACGGGGGCGGCGGGCGGCGGTGCGGTCACAGTGGCGCTGGCCTGCGGCAGGGTGGTAGCCAGTTTTTCCGCCTGCGCAAACACCGGCGGTGGCGCGATCGGCTGGCTGACAACCGGAGCGGGCGCAGCGGCCACCAGGGGAGCCGCGGCTTGCGGGGTGCTGTGCAACCACCAGGCGGTTCCTGCGGCGGCAGCCAGCGCTACCGGGAGCAGCAGCAACCACGGGCGCAGGGATTTGCTGGCGGCAGGGGGCTGGACGGCGGCGATTACCGGTTCGGGTTCGCTCTCTTCCGGCTCAGGCTCAATGATCGGCTCCTCCGGTTCGACTTCCGGTTCGGCCAGCACAATCGGTGTTTCCACCACCGGCGGCGGTTCCGGCAACAGCGACGGCAGTTGCTCGTCAAGGCTGTCACGCAGACAGGCCAGTGCGTCATCACGCGAGCGGGCCTGCGGATCGACAAAGCCCCAGAAGGTAATCACCGGTTTGCCATCCACCAGATAGACGTATTGCTGATCGGGGAATTGCAGGGTTTTACTCAGCAGCGCACCAAACAATCGCATCGCCGGGTTTTCTGCCTCACGCGCGCGCAGGCTCAGCGCCTGCAAATCCTGTTGATTGAGGGTGAGTTGTTCCAGCGCCTGACGACGTTCGTGATCGCTGGCCGCCAGCCATGAACGGACTTTGCCGCTAAAGGGGGCGTACCAGTCGAGGCGATCGCCGCGTTCATTGGGTTGTGGGATGGCGAGACAGTTCGCCAGCGTGGTTTGGCGGCGTAGCCGCAAGGTTTCGCGAATTTGCAGAGCAGAAGCCCAGACGGGCTGGCCGTTCTCACCCAGTGCCAGAACCGCGTCAAGATTGCCGCTGCGCAGAAAAGTTTTTGCCACTCGTTGGCCCTTATCGGTGAATGTCTGAGGCAGAAAAAATCGATTTTGGTGATCTTAAGCCAAATAAGGGCAAATCAAACGGCGGAAATAAGGGGGAAAACAGGGCGGTTTTCCCCGGCTGGAGGATGAGTTGTAGAAAATTTAACCGCGTGCGCGCGGCATCAGCACCAGATGCGTCAGCATCCCGCCGACCAGTCCCCAGAAGGCAGCGCCGATACCCAGCAGCGACACGCCGCTGGCGGTAATCAGAAACGCCACCACCGCGCTATCACGCAGTTGCGGTTCCGCCAGCGCGCGATGCAGGCTGCCGGACAGCGTCGCCAGCAGCGCCAGACCGGCCAGCGTGGCAATCAACACCTGCGGCAGCGCGCTGAACAACACCGCAATCAGCGCGCCGGTTAGCCCGGTGAGCAGATAGAAGAAACCGGCCAGCGCTGAGGCCATCCAGCGTTGTTTGGGATCGGGATCGACCTCTTCACCCATACAGATGGCGGCGGTGATGGCGGCAATACAGACGGAAAAGCCACCAAAGGGCGACAGCACCAGTGCCAGCAACCCGGTCCAACTGGTCAGTGCCGAAATCGGCGGCTGATAACCGTGCGCCTGCAAGGTGGCGATGCCGGGGGCATTTTGCGACGCCATCGTCACCAGAAAATAGGGCAGGCCGACGCCAATCAGGGCGGTCAGCGAGAAGTGGGGGGTAATCCACTGCGGCACGCTGAGGCTCAGTGACTGCGGCGGGAAATGAATGCTGTGTTGCCCAAGCGCCACCAGCACCCCGGTGACCAACGCGAGGATAATCGCATAACGCGGTAACCAGCGACGACTCAGCAACCATACCAGGCACATGCTGCCGCACAGCGCAAAATTACCCTGTAAACCGGTAAAGGTATTCAGGCCGAAGCGCAGCAGGATCCCCGCCAGCATCGCGGCGGCCAGCGACTGCGGAATATGGTTCATCAGGCGCGCAAACAGGCCAGTGACGCCACTCAGCACAATCAAGGCGTTGGTAAAGACAAACACGCCAATCACTTCATTAAGGGTCAGGCCGTGCAGACTGGTCGCCAGCAGCGCTGCGCCGGGTGTCGACCAGGCGGCCAGAATAGGCATTCTGGTCCACAGCGATAACCCGAGCGAGGCAACGCCCATGCCAATACCCAGCATTGAGAGCCAACCGCCAATTTGTGCCGGAGAGGCACCGGCAGCCTGCGCCGCCTGAAAAATAATCGCAGCTGAACTGCTGTAACCCACCAGCACGGCAATAAACCCTGAAATCAGTATGGGGAGAGAAAAGGTGCTGCGCGGGGCGGTGGTGATCATAGCGGGTGTTCCGGTTGTGCGTTATAGCGCACATTGTGGCATGGGACGCTATAGCGCACAAGTGATACACTGCGCGCGAGCTTGTCTGGAGATCCTATGGAAAATCTGCATCAACATCTGAGCCTGGCGCTGAAACAGTTGCGTCAGGCCAATGGCTGGAGTCTGACGCTGGCGGCGGAACGCACCGGCGTCAGCAAGGCGATGCTTGGCCAAATCGAACGCGGCGAGTCCAGCCCGACCGTGGCGACCCTGTGGAAAATTGCCACTGGCTTCAACGTGCCGTTTTCGTTCTTTATTCAGGGGAGCGAGCAGCCACCGGGCGCCGCTGCCACCTTTAGCCAGAGCAATGCCCAAATGCTGGCAAAATCGCTGCTGCCCTACGACGCGCAGCTGCGTTTTGACCTGCTGGAAGTGACGCTGGCCCCCGGCGCGCAAAGTGATTCTTCACCGCACGAAACAGGGGTGATTGAGCAGGTGGTGGTGTTGGAGGGCGAGTTGTTACTGGGCGTTGAGGGCACCTGGCGTCGTCTGCAACCCGGACAAGCCAGCCAGTTTGCCGGTGATAAACCGCACAGCTACCGTAATCCTCTCAGCACGCCGCTGCGTTTTCATAGTTTGATCCACTATCCGCATCGGGCGTAAGGCTTACAAATTGATACGAAGGTAAACTACACAGTTTGCCTTCGTATTTATATACTCGCTTTTCATTGTAAGGGAGACGTCGCTATGAGCGATCTGAACAGCGCCGCCGCGTTGCTGCGTAGCGTCAACGGCAAACTGGGACGCCGTTTGCGCGAATCGGCCCCGCCGGGTGACCTGACCTGGTCGCAAGTTGCGGTACTCGGTTATCTGGTGCGCGATGGTGCCATGACGATAACGGAACTGGCGGCGGCAGAAGGGGTGCGAACCCAGTCGATGGGCGCAACCGTTGCCAGCCTGGTCACGGCCGGGATGGTGCTGGGCGAAGCTGACCCGCATGATGGTCGCAAAACGCGCTACCATCCTACGAAAGCCTGCCGCGCGCTGGTGGCGGCCAATCGCGCCCAGCGTGATGACTGGCTGGTACGCAGCATGGCGACGCTCAACCCGCAGGAACAGCAGACGCTGCTGGCGGCCATTCCCTTACTGCAACGACTTGCCGACCAATAATCCTGAGAGGACCCGAGATGGCTGTAACAACTTTAGATGCAAAAACCGCCCTGATTGTGATTGACCTGCAACACGGGATCGTGGCGCTGCCTGTGGTGCATGACCCGAAAGTGGTGATTGAGCGTTGTCAGCGTCTTACTGATGCCTTCCGTGCGCACGATCTGCCGGTGGTGCTGGTGAATGTGGCGGGTGGTGCGCCGGGCCGTAACGAGCAGGCGCGTCATAGCGGTGAACTGCCGGCTGATTGGGCGGTACTGGTGCCGGAAATGACGCCACAACCGGGCGACATTAGCGTGACCAAGAAAACCTGGGGTGCCTTCCACAACACCGGTCTGCATGAGCAGCTACAACAACGCGGTGTCACTCAGGTGGTGGTGTGCGGTATCGCGACCAGCATCGGTGTGGAGTCTACCGCGCGTCAGGCATATGAGCTCGGTTACAACGTCACGCTGGCGACAGACGCCATGACTTGCCTGAATGCGGATACTCATCAGAACAGCGTGGAGCGTATTTTCCCGCGCCTGGGCGAAACCGGTTCAACCGAGGATGTGCTGGCGCTGTTGGGCTAATAAACATCGCGCGATGAATTGCGCCGCTACGATTTACCACCCCAGCTCGTAGCGGCGCGATTTATCGCGCATATACGATTTACCACACCCGCTAGTAGCGGCGCGATTTATCGCGCATATACGATTTACCGCACCCGCTTGTAGCGGCGCGATCTATCGCGCATATACGATTTACCACACCCGCTAGTAGCGGCGCGATTTATCGCGCATATACGATTTACCGCACCCGCTTGTAGCGGCGCGATCTATCGCGCTAATCCCACGGATTCAACAGCATCACCCCCATCCCGGTAAAATCTCGCACATTACGCGTTACCAGAACCATGTCATGATGAATCGCAGTAGCGGCAATTAACGCATCCGTCGCCGGGCGTTCGTCAGGGATATGCAGTTGGGCGCACAGGCGGCAGACAGCGCTGTCAATATCCAACGTCCTCCAGGCAAATTCAATCAGCACCCGTTCTTGATACCAGCGCTGCAAATGGTGGGCCTGCGTCGGATCTTTACGCGCAAATTTAAGGATACCTTTTTCAATTTCCATCAACGTGAGGGCGGAGATAAACATATCCTCCGCATTGAGGCTATTTGCCCAGGCGATGACCTGCGGATTGGCTTTTGGCGTCCCTGCCTTGCGTAGCTCAGAAATAACATTGGTGTCCAGTAAATAACGCATCAAAATTCCACATCCCGGTGAATGATGGTAGCGCGATCAGGTTCGAAATCGATGTCCTGCCCGCCAGGCATCGCCAGCGAATCAACAATACTTCTGTGCGTTCCTGCCAGCTTTTTGTAGTCATCGTAGGTCAGTAAAACATGTGCGGGTTTACCGCGGTCGGTAATATAAACCGGGCCAGTTTCTGCCGCTTTTTTGGCACGCGAAACCTCCTGGTTAAACGTTCTGCTGCTGATTTTGGTGATTGTCATGCTCGCCCCACCAAATGTAGTGATGTTGCTACATGGTAGGCGGATTGCGTGTTTTGCACAATATTTAAGCATAAAAAAAGCCCTGCCAAACATCATGTCTGACAGGGCTTTGATTTTTTTTAATTACTGGAACGCGTAGCTCACGGTCAGGCCGACGCTGTAGTTACGACCCGGTGCCGGTTCGTAATAGCGGCCATTACTCTCGTTAACGATCACCGAACCGATGTAGTTGCGGTCGAACAGGTTATCGACGCGACCAAACAGATCCAGCGTCCAGCTCTCTTTAATCAGCCACTTATAACCACTGTTCAGGCCCACCACGGTGTATGCCGGGGCTTTCACATCGTTTTCATCATCGGCGGCGATGTCGCTCATATAACGCACATCGGCTCCGGCATACCAGCCCAGATCCGGCGCATAAGACAGTCCGGCATACGCCATGCTGCGCGCGATCCCCGGAATACGGTTGCCGTCACAGCTCTCGGTGCCACAGGCGTTGCTGCGGTAACGTGCATCGAGCAGCGTCCAGGCAGCCTTCACACGCCAGTCTTCGCCAAACTGCTGATCAAGGCCCAGCTCAAGACCACGACGACGGGTTTGCCCGGCATTTTTGTAGCTGGTGCGCCCGTTGCTGCTGCTATCCGCAACGATTTCGTTATCCGTATCGGTCTGGAAAATGGCAGCAGTCAGCAGGCCGTAGCCAATGCGTTTTTTGCTACCCAGTTCGATCGTGTCGCTGGTAGCCGGTTTCAGACCGAGATTAAGGCCGGACTGGCCGTCAGAACGGTAGGACAACTCATTGATGGTCGGGGTTTCGAAACCACGCCCCGCAGAAACATAAGCATTCCAGCTATCATCAATGGCGTATTTCAACGACGCGGCTGGCAGCCAGCGGTGGTAACGCGCGTTGCCGCTGTCGTCGCCGTTGCCGGAGGTGATGTAGAAATCGTTGGAATCGAAATTGACAGTGCTGAAACGCACACCGGCATCCAACGACCATTTATCGGTTAGCTGCCACGCGGTTTGCACGTAGGGATCAAGGTTCCACATCAGATTGCGTTCATTACGACGCATATCCCCCATCACGCCGTAATCGGTGACGCCGTTACTGGTGGTGAAGTTCTCGTAGCCTTTGCGGCGTTCAGTCATGGTTTCATAATCAAGACCGCCGGTCAGCGTTACCGGGATGGTGAACAGCGTATCGCGATGCGTCCAGCGGGTATCGATGCCCTGATAATGGCGGGTCAGGGAGATTACGCCGCCCGGATGGGATGGGCTGGTCTGCGAGCTTGCCGGAATCGACTGATACTGCGTGGTTTCGCGTACCCCGGCATACATCATCACGCTCAGGTCGTCGTTTTCACTCATCTGGCGCTGATAATGCAGGCCGCCCTGGGTCTGATCGACGGTTTTACGCGCATTGTACAGGCTGACGTTGCTGACCACCTGACGCGGGTTCTGCTCCCATTGCGCCTGGGTTAAACCGCCGGGATCCTGCGCATCGACATGCACGCTGTTGAACAGCAGCGTCAGGGTGCTGACATCATCAATGCGTACGCCGAGCTTGGCGTTGCCGAGGTTCTTTTCTGCCGAACTGTGATCGCGATAGCCGTGGGTGGTAAAGCGTGAGGCTGAAATGGTGTAGTTGACGTCACCGGCATGGGTGCCGTCGCCCGTCGCGCCACTGGCTTTGACGCTGTTGCGCCAGCTGCCATAGCTGCCGTACCAGGTGCTGGCTTCCAGCGTAGTGGGCTGCTGCCCGGTTTGGGTGTCCACATTGATCACCCCGCCGGAAGAGTTACCGTACAGCGCCGAGAAGGGACCCCGCAGCACTTCAACATGGTCAATCGAGCCGATATCAACGTTGGAGGTCTGACCCTGGCCGTCCGGCATGGTGGCGGGAATGCCGTCTACGTACATGCGGATGCCACGCAGGCCGTAGGTGGAACGCGAACCAAAACCGCGCACCGAAATTTGCAGGTCCTGGGCATAGTTTTGACGGTTCTGAATTTGCATGCCCGGCACGCCCATCAGATTTTCTGACAGGTTAACGCGCGGGGCCGCGTGACGCATATCGTCGCCGGAGACGACGCTGACCGCCGCAGGGGTATCGAGTTCAGATAAACCGGAACTGTCGGGAGTGGCACTGACCACCATGGTGTTGCTGGCATCATCAGCGGCCAGCAGTGGTAACGGAAACACCGCAGGCAGCGCCAGCCACAGCGCCTGGCGCAGTAAAGCTATTCTCATTATGAAAGACCGTAATAAATGAAAGGAAATGAACCGGTTGGAACATAATGAGACATATGTTAATAGTTTTTACCCAGGCTGGCATTACATTTTAAGCTATTTGCCCAATAAAAGGCTGTTACCGTCAGGGGAATAGCAGGGACGGTAAACACATATGCGGGTGCGGGAGTACTACGGATAGGTTGTCAGGACGTGTTCTATCTGGTTGGACATCGATTTATAAAATTTAAACTGCTCTCCCGCTATGTTGAGAAAAACCGCCTCGTATATACGCAAGGAATTGAATTTTCTCTTCTTATCTTCAGCGATTCGTATCCGTAAATCTTTAATTATTATTGAACGGTATCCATCATTACCGGGTATTTCTGTCAGGATGCCGTGATAAAGGGTCGCAGGGTCAGATATTTCGTAGAAAGCAACGTCAGCGTCCATTTATTTAACCTGAATAAGCACGGGAGGCTCCCCGCATCATAATTATATCCCGGTATTTTTTCTGCAATGGAAACTAAGACATTCCTGAGGTCATTTTAAGACTGGGTTAACCTCACGACGCGGGTGCTGTTGAAATAAAAGAAAGGGGTTCGCCCGGCATTTATAAATAGCCGCTTTAAACCGAGCGGCTATTTTATCTCAGATTACGAACGTGTCGCGATAAGGATACGAAAATCAATGTGCGTGATTTCTTTAAATTGCAATTTTTCCATTGCAGATTCTAATTGATGATGGTTGAGCTTCGGATCTTGCCAACGTTTTCTTGGTTGCGGCGCTTCTGACTGCGTCGCCGTTTCTTTGTGGGGCTTGACTTTCTGTTTCGCAAGCGACGACAGTGTTGGCTCCAGGCATGTGTTTATCGTTGTGCCGGATTTTATTTATGCTTTTATCGAAATTCACTTTCTCCCTTGAAGAATAAACCGGATTATTATGTGAAGCGTTGAGATGGTTTTCCATTATTCAGGAATTAGAAGAAATTGTTTTGTCGGTTGTGTTGTTTATTGTGAGTGAGAATTTAGTAGGTGAGTGGTTTTCTTTCAATTTTTTGACTGAGTATACCTGTGCCGGAAATAATTATCATAATGCCCTTCATTAGCCGATTGATACCGTTTTTTCAGCGTTTTTTCTGACATAAATACGGCGCGTTCTGCCAGAGTTGGCCGCCTTTCTGACAATGTCTCAGAGCAGGCAGCCAACCACATCACCACTTCATCTCGCCGCTATTCACCTTCGCGCTCAACGCCAGCGAGCTTTCGTCCGGCAAATTGGGGTAAGCGGCTTTCATCGTCTCAATCACTGCCGCCGAACCTTTCTTCTCTGCCAGCGCGGCTTCAAATTTTTGCAGATAATTCAGCGTGAAGGTCACCGCCTGGTCGCCACTCGGACGGGGGCCAATATAATGACCCGGAATCACCACTTTCGGTTTTAACTGCTGCATTTCACGCAGTACGCTCCGCCACTGCTCGCGACTGGCGGGGGTTTGGGTATCTGCCGTCCAGAGGTGAATGCCAGCCGCCACCGCAGTACCGCCGAGAATCGCCCGGTTTGCCGGAATCCAGACATAGGCGGATTTATCCCCGGCGTGGCGTAATTCAATACGTTCGCCATCGACGATGAAACCGGTCTGATAAGTCGTCTGTGGCACAATTAATTGCGTGGGGGCACCACCCGGCATTTTCGGTCCCCAATATTGCAGCTTGGCCTGTTTGGTGGCGTCGATATGTTCCACCACCAGCGGCGAGGCCACGACTTTTACCTGTGGGAAGGCTTTAACAATCGGTTCCAGACCAAAATAGAAGTCAGGATCGCCCGAGGTAATAACAATCTGCGTCAACTTTTTGCCGCTGGCTTTAATCATCTCCACCAGTTTTTCGCCATCTTTCGGGCTGAACTGCGCATCAAACAATATTGCTTCATGTGGGCCTGACACCAGGGTCGAAGACACCGGGAACAGCCCCTGTTCCTGCGGGTTGTAGACCTCAAGGTGCAGTGGTGCGGCCAATACCGGGCCTGCGGTCAGCAGCAAACATAACGGTAATCTCTTCATTTTCATCACATATTCCTTTAAGCGGCAGCCTGCCGTCACTAAAAGCCTCATTGTAGGGAAATCTGGGTCTGTTAGAATTCCCGCAATCAGAGATGGTCAGTTTCATAAAACGATCAGATGGAGCGGATATGGACAGAGTGACGGCGGCAACGGTATTTAATCGTATCTGCGAACTGGGGAGCCTGAGTGCGGCGGCGCGGGCGCTGGATATTTCGCGGCCGATGGTAAGTCGCTACCTGGATGAGATGGAGAAGTGGGCCGGAGCGCGTTTACTGCATCGTTCTTCGCGCCGTCTGACCATTACCCCAGCCGGAGAAAAAATCCTCGAAAAAAGCCGTGCACTGGCGCGACTCGCTGAGGACATTGCCGATCAAGGCGCACAAAGCGACGTGCAGGGCATCCTGCGTGTGGCCTGTGCACACTCCACTGCCACTCATATTCTGGGGCCGATGATCCCGGCGTTTCTGGCCCGCTACCCGGCGCTGCGCATTGAACTGGAGATTAACAATCAGCCCGTGAGTCTGGTCGGGGAGCGCATCGATCTGGCGGTGCGCATCACTAACGATCCTGAACCAGGCGCAATTGCGCGTCGACTCGGGGAATGTGTGTCGGTGGTGTGCGCATCACCGGCGTATTTGCAGCAGTACGGCACCCCGCAAACCCCGCAGGACCTGACACAGCATAATTGCCTGCACTATAGCCGTTTTGCCGGGCAACGCTGGCAATTTAATGACCGCAACGGTGAGGTGATCACCACCACCATCAGCGGCAATTTCAGTGCCGGCATCTCTTCGGTGTTGTGCGATGCCGCCAGCGCCGGTTGTGGTGTGGCGATGGTGCCGGAGATGGAGGCACGCGCGGCGATCAACAGCGGGCAGTTACAACGTTTGATGCCAGACTTTACGCCCAAAACGCTGGGTATCTATGGTCTGTATATGTCACGCGATCGCCAGCCTGCGGCCTTGCGCCTGTTTCTGGCGGCGGTGCAGCAGCGCCTGGCTGAGGATGCGCCAGCGGCCAGTTAAAAAAATGTTTTCATCGCACCTCTGGCCTGGCTGTGGACCACAATTCCTGTCAGGCTAGCGTGTTTATGCCAAATCAGAGAAGGGAAAGAAGATGAGTCAGCAACCTGTGGTAGCGGTGTTAGGACTGGGTGCAATGGGGCATGCTTTTGCTGCCAACCTGCTGAAAAAAGGCTTTGTGGTACGCGGTTGGAACCGTACCCGCGCCCGTGGCGAAGATTTATTGTCAGCCGGGCTGATGCTGGGTGACAGTGCCATCCAGGCAGTGGACGGCGCAGATGTGGTGATCGCCATGCTGTCTGACGGTGAGACGACTCGCCAGGTGGTGCAAGACGCGCAGGGCGCATTGAAGCAGGGCGCTACCCTGTGCCAGATGGGCACCATCGGTGTCGAAGCGACAGATGCGTTAATCGCGGAACTGGCGGTCTCTCGCCCGGATGTGGTGTTTATCGATGCCCCGGTGTCGGGCACCAAGGCCCCGGCAGAAAACGCGCAGATTCTGGTAATGGCGAGCGGCGACCAGAGCAAAGCTGCCGCAGCGGAACAGGTATTTGCGGCGATTGGCAAGGGCACCCAATGGCTGGGTGAGGCCGGTGCCAGTTCGCGTATGAAGCTGGTGGTGAACAGCTGGTTGATTGGTCTGATGCAGAGCCTGGCGGAGAGTACCCGTCTGGCGGAGCAGTTTGGTTTCACCACCGACGATCTGTGGAAAGTGCTGGACGGTGGCCCACTGGCGGCGCCTTACGCCAAAATGAAACTCGGCATGATTGCCAGCCAGGATTTCACCCCGCAGATGCACCTGGTCTGGGCGCTGAAAGATGCCCGTCTGGCGCTGGATGCGGCGGGTGAAGCCAAATTGCCGGCGCTGGAAAATATCGTCGAGGTCTGGCAGCAAGCGGTGGATGCGGGTTACGGCGAGCAGGATCTGGCGGCGGTTTATCAGTTCCTGAAGCGCTAACCCGATGACTGCGGTGCTGAACTTCAGTTTTGCCAGCCGTCCGCTGGTGCCGTACGCCCATGATTATGCGCACGGCGCGGTGGAGCCGTGGCATCACCACGACTGCGCGCAATTGATTCATACCCTGAGCGGCGTGGTTAAGGTGGAGACGCAGCACGGCAGTTGGATCGTGCCACCCAGCCGGGGCGTCTGGTTGCCTGCGGGTACGCGCCATGCGTTGCAGATTACCGGTCAGGTGGCGGCGCGCACGGTATTTGTTGATCCGCTGGCGCGTGCTGACCTGCCCGCCAGTTGTCAGGTGGTGCAGATCTCGCCGTTGCTGCGTGAACTGATTGTCAGCGCCATTGATCTGCCCGAAAGCTATCAAGCAGGCAGCCGTGCCGAGCGCATTTACGAGTTAATTCTGGATGAAATTCGGGTGATGGATGTGCTGCCGTTCGGCCTGCCGTGGCCGGAAAGTGCACGCTTGTTAACGCTGTGCCAGCAGATCCAGCAGCAACCCGGTGAAAACTGGACGCTGGCGCGGGCGGCGGCGGAATTGTGCGTCGCGGAGCGCACTCTGGCGCGCCACTTCAGTCGCGAAACGGGTTTACAGTTTAGCGACTGGGTGCGGCGCGCCCGTCTTGGCGTCGCCCTGACGCGACTGGCGCAGGGCGATTCGGTGCTGGTGGTGGCACTCGATCTGGGTTACGACAGTCCGAGCGCCTTCAGCGCGATGTTTCGCCGTTTGCTGGGTGTTACGCCAGCGAACTACTTTCCTGCGGCAGAAAAGCGTGGGCGGCATTGAGCAACGCCTGCAATGAGGCGCGCGCCACGTCATTATCGATACCTACCCCCCAGGCGCGTTCGCCACGCGTGTTGAGGCAGCTGAGATAGGTGACCGAACGACTGTCGCTGCGTTTGCCGAGCGTATGTTCGTGATAATCCTCAATGCTCAGCGTCAGGCCATAACGCTGGCGCAGTGCCGCCACCGCCGCCGACAGCAAACCGTTGCCTTTACCTTCCACACTGATCTGCTGCGCGCCTTGCTGCACGCGGGCTTTCAGCCGCGTTTCACCGGATTCATCGCTGTGGCTCTCCGCTTCCAGCAAGCGCCGCGCCGGGTGGGTCAAGCCGTAGTGTTCACAAAACAATTGCCACAGGGCGTGATGGGTCATCTCCTGACCGTGCGCATCGGTCTGTTGCTGCACGATACGGCTGAAATCCTGTTGCAGACCGCGCGGCAGTTGCAGACCGTGATTCTGTTCCAGCAACCAGGCGGCACCGCCTTTGCCAGATTGGCTGTTCACCCGAATCACCGCCTCATAGCTGCAACCGATATCGGCGGGATCGAGCGGCAGGTAGGGCATCTGCCAGAAAATTTCCTCGCGCTGTGCACGCTCGGCAAAACCTTTGCGAATCGCATCCTGATGCGAACCGGAAAACGCGGTAAATACCAGCTCCCCGGCATAGGGATGACGTGGATGTACCGGCAACTGATTGCAGCGCGTCACCACTTCCAGCACCTGCTGAATATCACTGAAATCGAGCTGCGGGGCGACGCCCTGGGTATAGAGGTTCAGCGCCAGCGTGACCAAATCGACGTTACCGGTACGCTCGCCATTGCCAAACAGGCATCCCTCCACACGATCGGCTCCGGCCAGCAGCGCCAGCTCGGCACAGGCGATACCGGTGCCGCGATCGTTATGCGGATGGACGCTGATGCTCACCTGTGAACGCTGGCTAAAGTGACGGCAGAAATATTCAATCTGGTCGGCATACACGTTGGGGGTGTTCACCTCCACGGTGGCAGGCAGGTTAATGATCATCGGCCTTTGCGCATTGGGTTGCCAGATTGCCGCCACCGCTTCACAAATCTCCAGCGCAAATTCCGGTTCGGTAAAGCAGAACGTTTCCGGTGAGTACTGGAAGGTCCAGGCGGTATCGCCCTGGCTGGCGCAGCGTGCGCGGATCTGTCGAGCCGCCGCGCAGGCCAGCTCGATAATCTCGGCCTTGCTCTGGCGAAACACGCGTTCACGGAACAGCGGGGCGGTAGCGTTGTACAGATGGATGATGGCGCGGGGCGCCCCACGCAGCGCTTCAAAGGTGCGATCAATCAAATCGGCACGCGCCTGGGTCAACACCTGAATGGCCACATCGTCAGGGATATGACGCTGTTCGATCAGCAGGCGCACAAAGTCGAAGTCGGTTTGCGAGGCGGCCGGAAACGCCACTTCGATCTCTTTAAAGCCGCAGCGCAACAGCAGTTGCCAGAATTCCAGCTTGCGCGCGCTGTCCATCGGCGTGGCTAACGCCTGATTACCGTCACGCAGATCGGTCGACAGCCAGCGCGGTGCCTGAGTCAACTGGCGTGATGGCCACTGACGTTCGGGTAAGTTGATAACCGGGTAAGGACGATATTTTTCAGCGGGTTGGGTAAGCATTGGGATTCTCCTTATGTTCTGCGGTCAGTGTTGCCGAAACCCGGTGGTGCAGGCTCGCCCATTGCTGACAACCACCCGCGCAAAACTGACAAATCCTGCGTGATAAATCCCGCCGCTACCAACCGTGTACCTGGCGTATCAACGCGCAACATTATGCGCTATCATCGGCTTCCCGGCGGCTGCGGCAGAAAAGTCCTTCTCGCGTTGCATTGCTCAGCAGCAGGCGTGCGCGTAGCATAGCCGCATGTTTTCTTCTTTTTCCTCGCTTATGTTACTTCCCACATTTGATGGTCATAACGATCTGCTGCTGAACCTGTGGCTGCATCATCGTGATAATCCCGCTGAGGTGTTTTTCTCCGGCATTGCAAACGGTCACCTTGATTACCCGCGGATGCAGCAGGGCGGTTTTGCGGGTGGCCTGTTTGCGTTATTTGTGCCACCGCAACGTTATATCGAGCAGGTTGCCCCGCAGCGTGCGCAGGAGTGCGTGGCGCCACTGGAGATTCTGTGGCAGCAACTCGCCATCCTGAAAACCCTGGTGGCCGAATCACAGGGGCGTGCCCGCCTGTGTCTGAACACGGCGGATATCGCGGCCTGTCGGGCTGAAGGTGTGCTGGCGATGGTGGCGCATATCGAGGGCGCGGATGGTTTTGATGGTGAGGGGGACGCGTTGACGGCGTTTTATCAGGCGGGGGTACGCAGTATCGGACCGTTCTGGAATCTGCCTAATCGTTTCGGCGCGGGCGTCACCGGTAATTTTCCCGGTTCCCCGGACAGCGGCCCCGGTTTAACCGCCGCCGGGGAGGCGCTGATTGTCGCCGCCAATCGGCATCGTATGCTGATTGATGTTTCACACATGAACGAAAAGGCGTTCTGGGATACCGCGCGCTTATCCACCGCGCCGCTGGTCGCCACCCATTCCAACGCACATGCCCTGTGCCCACAGCCGCGTAACCTCACCGATGCGCAATTACGGGCTATCCGCGACAGCGGCGGTATCGTGGGTGTGAATTTTGGTAACGCCTTCTTACGCCCCGATGGTAAACGGGACAGTGATACGCCGCTGATCGAAATTGGTAAACATATTGATCACTTAATTGAGATAATGGGGAGTGATCATGTGGGCTTTGGCTCCGATTTTGACGGCATCAGCACGCCGGACGCCTTAAAAGATGTGTCCGGGCTACCCCGGATCTTCACGCTATTGCGCGAGATTGGCTATGATCAGCGGTTACTGGAGCAGATTGCCTGGGGTAACTGGCAGCGGGTGCTGAAACAGATTTGGCGGGAATAACACAATTCCCTTACCGAAACAGGGTTGATCTGTTCGTCACATTGGCGCAACATCAGCCCGCGATGTGTATTGCGATCGGGATCACGTTTCTCGGTGCAAACATTCCATGCAGAGAACGCTCTGCGTAAAGAGACTTTAGAGGAAGAATATTATGTGGAAAAAACCTGAATTTGTTGACCTGCGTCTGGGCCTGGAAGTGACTCTGTACATCTCCAACCGCTAAGACTTCTGCCCGCCAATCGCGCGGGCATTTTGTTTTCTTTCTCCGGTCATTTCTCATGTTTATTAAAGTTCTCGGTTCAGCGGCGGGCGGTGGTTTTCCGCAGTGGAACTGTAACTGCGCCAATTGTAGCGGCTTGCGTAACGGCACCATCCAGGCGCAGGCACGGACGCAATCTTCGATTATTGTCAGCGATAACGGTGAAGATTGGGTGCTGTGTAATGCCTCACCTGATATCAGCCAGCAAATTGCCCACACGCCAGAACTCAATAAAAAGGGCGTGCTGCGCGGTACCGCGATTGGCAGCATCATTCTTACTGACAGCCAGATCGACCACACCACCGGCTTATTAAGCCTGCGCGAAGGCTGCCCGCATCAGGTCTGGTGCACCCCGGAAGTCCATGCTGACCTGACCAGCGGCTTCCCGATTTTCACCATGTTGCAACACTGGAATGGCGGTTTGCAGCATCATGCGTTGACGCCGCTGGAGCCTTTCAGTGTCGATGTTTGTCGCAATCTTGAGTTCACCGCCATCCCGATTCTCAGCAACGCGCCGCCGTACTCGCCGTTCCGCGATCGTCCACTGCCCGGACATAACGTGGCGTTGTTTATTACCAACCGCGCCAATGGCCAAACCTTGCTGTATGCGCCAGGCCTGGGTGAGCCGGATGCGGTGATCATGCCGTGGCTGCAAAAGGCCGATTGCCTGCTGATAGACGGTACCGTTTGGCAAGATGATGAGCTGCTGACCACCGGCGTTGGTAAAAATACCGGCAAGGCGATGGGCCATTTAGCGCTGGCTGAAGAACAAGGTCTGATGGCGTTGCTGGCGTCCTTACCGGCGAAACGCAAAATTTTGATTCATATTAATAACACCAATCCGATCCTCAACGAGCAATCGCCACAGCGTCAGTACCTGACGCAGCAGGGCATTGAAGTGAGCTGGGATGGGATGGCGATCCATTTGCAGGAGTCTTCATCGTGATCATTACTGAAGCCCTGACGCCAGCCGCCTTTGAACAGGCACTGCGCGCCAAAGGTGCCTACTACCATATCCATCACCCGTACCACATCGCCATGCATAATGGCGCGGCGACACCGGAGCAGATCAAGGGCTGGGTTGCCAACCGTTTCTACTACCAGACCAACATCCCGTTGAAAGATGCGGCGATCATGGCGAACTGCCCGGATCCGGCAACGCGCCGCAAATGGGTACAGCGTATTCTCGACCACGATGGTAGCAACGGACACGAGGGCGGTATCGAAGCCTGGTTGCAACTGGGTGAAGCGGTAGGGCTGACGCGTGAAGAACTGCTGTCTGAGCAGCATGTGCTGCCGGGCGTGCGCTTTGCGGTTGACGCCTACGTGAACTTTGCCCGTCGCGCCAACTGGCAGGAGGCGGCCTGTAGCTCGCTGACCGAATTGTTCGCGCCGCAGATCCATCAGTCACGTCTCGATAGCTGGCCGCAGCACTATCCGTGGATCAAAGAGGAAGGCTATTTCTACTTCCGCAGCCGTCTGAGCCAGGCGAACCGCGATGTTGAGCATGGGCTGGCGCTGGCGCTGGAGATCTTCACCACGGCGGAACAGCAGAACCGTATGCTGGAAATCCTGCAATTCAAGCTCGACATCCTGTGGACCATGCTTGATGCCATGACGATGGCTTACGCATTAGAACGTCCCCCTTACCACACGGTCACCGACAAGGCGGCCTGGCACACCACCCGACTGGTATAAACAGATGAAAGATAACCTGATCCCCGCGTTCCGCCGTGGCTATCGACTGCAATGGGAACCGGCGCAGGAGAGCCACGTTGTGCTCTACCCGGAAGGCATGGCGAAGCTGAATGAAACCGCTACCGCCATCCTCGAACTGGTGACCGGCAAACAGGATGTCGCCGCGATTATCGCGACGCTGAATGCGCGCTTCCCGGATGCGGGTGGTGTGGATGAAGACGTAAAAGCATTTTTGCAGTCCGCTATTGAACAGAAATGGATCCAGTGTCGTGAACCCGAATAAAAACGGCGTGACGCCGCCGCTGTGGCTGCTGGCCGAGCTGACTTACCGCTGCCCGTTGCAGTGTCCGTACTGCTCGAACCCGCTCGATTTTGCCCAGCAGGAAAAAGAGCTGACCACCGAACAGTGGATTGAGGTGTTTCGTCAGGCACGCGCGATGGGTAGCGTGCAGCTCGGTTTTTCCGGCGGTGAACCGCTGACGCGTAAAGATTTACCGGATTTGATCAAGGCGGCGCGCGATCTCGGTTTCTACACCAACCTGATCACTTCAGGCATTGGCCTGACGCAAAACAAACTGGATGCGTTTGCCGATGCCGGACTGGACCATATTCAGATCAGCTTTCAGGCGAGTGACGAAACGCTGAACGCCGCGCTGGCCGGATCGAAAAAAGCCTTCCAGCAGAAGCTGGAGATGGCGAAAGCGGTGAAAGCACACGGTTATCCGATGGTGCTGAACTTCGTGTTGCATCGCCATAACATCGACCAGATCGACAAAATTATCGACCTGTGTATCGATCTGGAAGCCGATGATGTCGAGCTGGCAACCTGCCAGTTTTACGGCTGGGCGCATATCAATCGTCAGGGATTGTTACCGACGCGCGAGCAAATCGCCCGTGCCGAAGCAGTGGTGGCCGAGTATCGCCAGCGCATGGAAGCCAGCGGCAACCTGACCAACCTGTTGTTCGTCACGCCGGATTATTACGAAGAACGTCCGAAGCCCTGCATGGGCGGCTGGGGATCGATCTTCCTCAGCGTCACGCCGGAAGGTACGGCATTGCCGTGCCACAGCGCCCGCCAGTTACCGGTTGAGTTCCCGTCGGTGCTGGAGCAGAGTCTCGACGACATCTGGTATAACTCATTCGGTTTTAACCGTTACCGGGGTTATGACTGGATGCCGGAGCCGTGCCGTTCCTGTGACGAAAAAGAGAAGGACTTCGGCGGCTGTCGTTGCCAGGCCTATATGCTGACCGGCAATGCTGACAACACCGACCCGGTGTGCAGCAAATCGCCACACCACGACAAAATCCTCGAAGCCCGGCGTGAAGCCAGCTGTAGCGATATCAAAATCGCACAACTGCAATTCCGTAATCGCGCCAACTCGCAGCTGATCTACAAGCAGCGCATTCTCTGATGACCACGCGCAGCCTGACACTGGCGAACGGCCTGCGCTGTCACCTCCACCAGCAACCTGATGCGCACGATGCTGCCGCGTTGGTGCAGGTGACGGCGGGCAGCCTGCATGAGCCGGATCGTTGGCCAGGGCTGGCGCATTTGCTGGAACATCTGGTGTTTTGCGGTAGCACAGGCATCGCTGATGACCAGCGCCTGATGCCGTGGGTGCAGCAACAGGGCGGCCAGGTCAACGCGACTACCCAACTCAGCGACAGCGCATTTTTCTTTCAGGTTCCTGCCAGGGCGTTGGAGGCAGGCGTCGCGCGTCTGCTGGATATGCTCGCGGCTCCGCGTCTGACTGAGGAGGCCATCCGCCAGGAAAGTGCCGTCATTGACGCGGAGTATCGTCTGCTGCAACACCACGCGGCCACATTGAGCGAGGCGGCATTGCTGGATATGCCTGATGCCCCTGCGCGGTTACGGCGTTTTCGTGTCGGCAGTCAGGGGGTATTCGGTGACAACGTCACAGATTTGCAGCAGGCGTTACGCGCGTTTCATCAGCAGCATTATGTGGCGGAGAGCATGACGTTGTGGCTGCAAGGCCCACAATCCCTGGCAGAGCTGGAACAACTGGCGCAACGCTATGGTCAGCAACTCAGGCCGGGCACCGCGCCGGTCATCGCGTTGGCAGCCCCATCAGGCGGCATCTCGCACCGGCAGATCCAACTGGCGGGCGAAGAAGCCTTCTGGCTGACTTTTATCTTGCCTGACAGCGCCGATACACTACGTGACAACGTCACTTTATGCCGTCAGTTCTGGCTCGATGAGGCCTCCGGCAGTTTGCTGGCACAACTGCGGGCCGCCGGGTTGTGCGAAAATATCAGCCTGCAATGGTTATGGCGTGATAGCCAACACAGCTGGCTGGCGCTGAAATTTACGGCGCGCACCCTTAGCACGCGCCAGGCTCTGCGCATCGAAGCGCAGTTCCGGCAACACCTCAGCGACCTGATGCACACCGGAACCTCACAACGTCACCATTATCAGCGGCTGGCGCAGGAAGACTTCCGGCAACTGACACCGCTGGAGCAACTGCGTGGCCGTGCTACCGGCTTTGCGCCGGGCACTGCTGCCGACTTTGGTGACTGGCTCCGGCTCCTGCAACAATGCCAGCCACGCCGATTGCTGACCCAGGGCCAGGTTGACGCGATAACCCGCCACACCCAGGGATTCGACCTCGCGCTTGCCGACTGGCCCGCACCAGCGAAGGTGTCGGCCTCGGCACTGCCATGCTGGTTTTATCCACTGGCGCAGCCGCCGAGTCTGCGGGCGTTGCCTGACCAGAGATTCCCCATGCTGCGGGTAACGCCGGTTCAGCCACAGCAGACCTTGCTGTTGCGTCCGGCATTTTACCAGCCGTTAAGTGATGAGCTTGCCGGGGCGCGCCAGCAATTGCTGCGTCCCATTCTCGCTGCGTTACGCCATAGCGGCGGGCGTGGGAGTTGGCAGCAGGTGCAGGGGAGCTGGCAACTGACCCTGCATCTGCCGAAAGATCGGGACGCGGCGCTGGCTGCGGTGCAACAGACGGTGCAGGCGCTGCATATTGGGATTGAACCTCAACCAGTGCATGCTGCTGATGGCATCGTGATTCGTCAGTTGTTAGCAGCATTGCCGCACCAATTGCTGACAACATCAGCGGCGCCAGGCTGGCAGGCGGCCTGGAGTGGCAGCGATACGGCGTTGGCTGAGGACATTGCGCGGGTGCTGAGTGACCTGCCATTGGCCGCAGCGGCGGCTGAGCCATCTTTAACCGCAGGCGTGACCGCCATCCCGTGCTCAGGTCGTGACCAGGCGCTGCTGCTGTTTATGCCATTGACCGCCGCCGATGATGCCTCGCTGGCCGCATTGCGCATGCTGGCGCTGATTTATGAACCACGCTTTTTCCAGCGCCTGCGGGTCGAACAGCAAATTGGTTATGTGGTGTCGGCGCGCTACCAGCGGGTGGCGGATGTGGATGGCATCCTGCTGGCGTTGCAATCTCCTGATATCCCCTGGACTACGCTTCTCGGTCATTGCAAACGCTTCCTGCGTGCCCTCGATGTTGCTGAGGTCGATCTCGCGGCCTTGCAGCCAACATTGCGCAACCCGCTTTCCAGCGTGGATAACGCGACGGCGGCGTTACGGGCATTGCGGCAGCAACAGGGACTGGCGGAATTATCGTCCGACGCCATTGATGATCTCTGCCTGACACAGCTGCAACAACTCCATCAGCGTTTGCTGCGCGGTCGTCGTCACTGGCGAGTTCTGGTGGCGTTAAGTCAGACGCTGAATTGTCCCTGAAAGTAACTGTTTCATATTGATATTGCTGAATTTTTTTGAAAAATTCAGCCAAAACTCTTCACTGTTCCTGCGCGGCATAATGCCCGACACTCAAGGCATATTCTGAACAAAAAGGAACACCCGTGAAAAACGTTACTCGCTTCGCACTGCCGTTGCTGGCCGCCGCTACCCTGTACGCTCCGCTGTCACAGGCGGCTGCCATGCACTACGATCTCAACCCGGAACACACTTCGGTGATTGTCACCTGGACCCACTTCGGTTTCTCCCATCCCACCGCCGACATCCCGAATAGCAAAGGTACGCTGGTGTTTGATAAGGACCACCCGGAGCAGTCACGCGTTGACGTCACGCTGCCGATCACCCAGATCGATAGTCATGTCCCGGCGCTGACCAAAGAGTTTCTCGGCAAAGAGTATTTCGACACCGCGAAATATCCGTCGGCGGTGTTCCACAGCACCAAAGTGGTCGCGAAGGGCGATAACAAGTTTGATGTAGAAGGGAATCTGACCCTGAAAGGCATCACCAAACCGATTACTCTGCACGCCACGCTGAACCAGCAGGGTGAGCATCCGATGGTGAAGAAGCAGGCGATTGGTTTTGATGCCACCGGCACCATCAAGCGTTCTGACTTCAAGCTGGATAAATATGTTCCGGCGGTGAGCGATGACGTAACGCTGACCATTTCGACCGAAGCCTACGCGAAATAATTAAGATTCGTAACGGCGCGAAACGTCGCGCCGTTACGGGATGAGTTATTCCGCCCAGAATTTCTTCTTGCTGGTTTTGCCAATCCCCGGATTGCAACTGTTAGTCGGATCGAGTTGTTTCCAGTGCGCCACATGATCGCAGGATGCGTGATACAGATGGCCGACGTTATGTTCTGCCGGATACTTCGCCCCACGCTGCTCCAGTACGACTTTCACCGCCTCTTTAAACGCCTTCGCATCCACGCCCGCCTTCAGCACATAATCCTGATGATTAACGTAGCAGAAGAAATGCCCGCAGCAGGAATCGACCTGCACCTGCGCCGCCAGGTGATCCGGCAGCGTTAAACGCCAGGCATCATCATTACGACGCAACGCCACGTCAAACGCCACCAGACGCTCATTCGGGTTGTAGCCCAGCGCATCACAGTAGGAGATGGTGCAGCCGCCCACGCCAAAGCGCACCAGGAAGGCATCTGCTGCTTCGCGTGCATCGCAGTGGAAGAAATCACCGCTGTGGTTGGCAAAAAAATCTGCCAGTAACCCCTGCAATTCAGCGGTTTGCGCTGACTCCACCTTAATCATCAGATGATGTTCATACGCGCTGCGGTAATCCATGATGCGTGGCGCGACAAAGCGCGGAGTGATCTGATTAAAGAATTGCAGCACCCGATCAACAAAATTGCGTGGCAAAAATTTCAGGTGGCTGACGCGCACATCCCACCTGGCTTTGCCGGCCATCAGGCGCGGTATCGCCTGCGGGCCGAGTTTGCGAATTGCCAGATACATATGTTTGGCGTAACGCACGGTGAGGTCAAAGGCGTTACGGTGGATATACTCCGCCTGCACCGGCAATTCACTCATCCGCGTCAGCAGATAGCGGCGCAGTTCCACCAGCACCAACTCATCGTTGGTGCCGATATAGAAGGTGTCGCTGCCAGCACTGGCTTCGAAGGTAGGAAGACGCACCGCAAACACCACCACTTTACCTGCGCTACCCGAACTGTCATGCAGATAACGCAGATCGCCATTAAAGCGTGCAGGGCTGTCGGCGCTGACGTCGCGCAGACGGTCAGCGTAGTCATCCGCCCAGATCTTTCCCTGCCAGTCGGGTTGGTCACCGGTTTGGTACTGCTGACGGGTGAGATTTTCCAGCATCGCTTCCGGCGTGTCACCCAGCGCAATGCCGAGATGGTTGACCATCTCCAGCCGACCATCATCATGAATACGGGCAAATAACGATTTTTCGGTAAACGCCGGACCACGGCGAATCAGCGAGCCACCGGAGTTGTTGCAGATGCCGCCGACCACCGACGCACCAATACAGGACGAACCAATGACCGAGTGCGGCTCACGCCCCAGCGGTTGCAATGTTTGCTCCAGCTCCGTCAGGGTGGTGCCGGGGAAGGCGATCACCTGTCGCGCCTCATCAATGACCTGCACGCCCTGTAACTGGCGGGTGCTGACAATCACCACCTCACGATCGTAATCGTTGCCGTCCGGCGTCGAGCCGCCGGTTACGCCGGTGTTTGATGCCTGCATCAGAATAATGGCGTCGTGCGCCACGCATACCTGAAGGGTTTGCCACAGTTGTAATAACGTCTGGGGGAGCACCACGGCCAGTGCCTCACCGCGCCCGACGCGAAATCCTTTGGTGTACCAGGCCTTATCATCAGAATGGGTTAACAGCTGTTTTTCACCTACCACGTCACTCAGTTGACGCAACATTTCCTGCGGGGATGTCATGTTTTCTCTTCTGTGTCATGTGTCTGCCGGGTTATTGGACAGGCGGATACGGCGCTATGTCAATCATTCATCGGCACTAAAGTTAAAATAACGCACTGAAGCATTATCCCTTTATCTCGCGCGGAAAAACCGCGGCGTACCAATAAAAATGCGCGGGTTATCACAAAATAGAGGCAAAGCAAAAAGACAAATAAATTGTTAAATCGGGCCAGACAGGCAGAGGTGTGAAAAATATATAACGTGATGAATTTTATAATAATTCCATGTCTTTGGAAAAATTTACCATGTGATTAACATCACAAAATTAGGTCTGTAAATATCTTTGTCAATGACCTGGGTGGATAAATTCGTAGCAATAATGTGATCTCCATAGCAAATACAAATCCTCTTCACCGGAAGAATGGCTGTCAGAAGCGCAGCGTAAGGAGCAGGATAATGAGAATTGGCATGGTGATCAGCGGTGGTGATGTTACCGGCATAAATAACTTTATCTTTCAGATTTCTCGCTTAACTCAGGCGGACATGGTGTTATTTAACGGCGGCATTCCGGGTTTGCTGGAAAATAAACATCAAGAAATATCGCAGCGTGATCTGGTGGATTATGCCATCGCGGCGATCCCGGTGATGCAATCAGGACGGCCAACGCGAAAACTAATTCGCCCGGAATATGAAGCCATAGCGAAACAACTTAAATCGCTACGCATTGACGTATTAATTATGGCCGGAGGTGATGGGTCGCTGCAATTCCTTCATATTCTGAGTGAATTTGGCGTCAATTGCTTTGGCGTTGGCATGACCATCGATAACGATGTATTCGGCAGCGATTATACCATTGGCTTTTCCACCGCCTGTGAACAGGTGCTGAAGGAAGTGGCGAAATTACGTAACACCGGACGTGGATTGCCGGGGCGCGTATTTATGGTGGAGTTGCTGGGTGGTTATTGTGGCGAATTAACCCTGCAATCAGCGATTAAATCCAATGCAGATTTTGCCTTGATCCCCGAGTGCCAGATTCCGCCGCATGAGCTGGCGGAACGGGTCACGGCACGTCTGGCGCAGCAAAACAGCGTGATTATTCTGTGCTCGGAAGCCTATACCCGCGAATATTCGCCGGGGTTCCAGGGGGCGATCGATACCTTAATTAAACAACTTGAACCTTTGATTGGTGTGCGTATCCGTAAAACCATCATCGGTTACGGCCTGCGTAATGGTGAACCCACCTGTGAAGAAATTTATCAGGGCACCATTATGGCCAGCGAAGTGGCGCGTTGTATTCAGTCGGGAATGCGCAATAAAGCCGTCATTATTAATGGCAGCAATAAACCGATACCCATTGATTTAATAAGCATGAAAAAACGCCTGGTTGACACCGAAGGGCATCATTACAAACTCGCTAAACAACTGCATATTCTGTGAGGAGATAGCCATGCTGAAAATATTATGTGTGTGCGGATGTGGTCTGGGATCCAGTTTCGCCATCGAAATGAGCGCCAAAGCGGTATTAAAAAAGTTAGAAATTGATGCAGATATCGATCACACCACCATTTCTGAAGCCAATGCGTTTAAATCCGACATGATTTTAACGCAGAAAGCCTTTGCCGATGTATTAAATGCCGATGCCAGCCCGGAACAGATGAAGCGCGTGATTATTCTCAACAAGCTGACCGATAAGGCGGAAATTGAGCAAAAGATCGTGGCGTTTATGAAAGAACACAACATGAAGGTTGCCAGCCATGAATAGTGTTATTAACTTCCTGGTCAAAGATCTGTTAGGGCAGGCATCGATTCTGATCGCCTTTATTGCCCTGGTGGGTCTGCTGTTGCAAAAAAAATCCGCAGGCAAGGTGGTGGAAGGCACCTTTAAAACCCTGCTCGGTTTCTTAATTATGATGGCGGGTATCAACATCATTGTCGGTACGCTGACCTTCCTGAATACCATCTTTACCCACGGCTTTGGCATGCAGGGTTATATCACCGATGTTGCTGCCATCGCCGGGTTAGCGAACCGCGAGCTGGGTTCAGAGGTAGCGTTGACGCTGTTGGTGATCTTTATTGTCAACATCATCATTGCCCGTCTGACACCGTTCAAATACATCTTCCTGACCGGACAGGCGCTGCTGTGGATGGCGACTATCGGTGCGGTGATCGGCTACAAAGCGGGGCTGACAGGCTTACCTCTGATCCTTACCGGCGGCATTTTTGGTGGTGTGATGGCGGTGGTGATGCCAGCACTGGCACAACCGGTGGTGCGCCGCATTACCGACTCGGATGATGTTGCGCTCGGCCACTTCTGCACCATTGGCTACCTGGTGACGGCGGCAGTGGCGAAGGTGGTTGGCAAAGGCTCGCGTTCCACTGAAGACCTGAAGCTGCCGGATAACTTCAAATTCCTGCAAGACACCTATCTGTCGATGGCGGTGGTGATGGTGCCGATGTACCTGATCCCGGCGCTGGCGGCAGGCCCGGCGTTTATCGCCCAGTACAGCAGCGGTATGAACTACCTGATGTACGCCTTTATGCAATCGATTCAGTTCGTGTGCGGGGTATTTGTACTGTATAGCGGCGTGCGTCTGCTGCTGAATGAGTTGGTACCTGCCTTCCGCGGTATCGCGATGCGCATCGTACCGGATGCTAAACCGGCACTCGACTGCCCGGTGATGTTCCCCTATGCACCGAATGCGGTGATCGTGGGCTTCCTCGCCACCACCCTTGGGTCGGTCGTTGGCATGCTGGTGTTCCCGATGTTCGGTCTGGCAATGATTTTACCGGGCCTGCTGACCAACTTCTTTGCCGGAGGCACCGCTGGGGTGTTTGGTAACGCGCTCGGCGGTCGTCGCGGCGCGATGATCGGCGGCTTTGTCCACGGTCTGTTTATAACGCTGCTGCCGGCCATTCTGGTACCGATGCTGGAAAGCTACGGTTTCACCGGCGTGACCTTCAGTGATTCAGACGTTATCAGCACTGGCCTGGTACTCGGCCATGCCTTCCAGAATAACTGGCTGTTCGTCGCCCTGTTTATTGTCTTCATTACCCTGATCGCCTGGTTTGTTAACGGAAAATCCACTAAGCCTCACGAGGAAAATATTCATGAAACTTTATAACTTTACCGATCTGTTACAGGTGGCCAAACAACGTGAATTTAAAGCGCTGGGTTCCTTTAATTTACACTGTCTGGAGATGTTACCGGCTTATTTTAAAGCGGCGGAAAAAACCAATAGTCCATTAATGATTCAGATCTCTACCGGTACGGCGAAATATCTCGGTCATAAATTGTTGGTCGATGCGATTCGTTCGCTGGCGGAAAGCCGCAATGTGCCGACCTGTTTGCATCTGGACCATTGCTCCGACCTGGATGCCATTCAAACGGCGCTGGATGCCGGTTTCAGTTCGGTGATGTATGACGGTTCACATCTGCCGATTGACGAGAACATCTCCAACACGCGGAAAGTCATTGATATGGCACGCCCGCTGCATGTTTCGGTTGAAGCGGAACTGGGGGCGATCGGCGGTTCAGAAGATGGTAAGTCGGTGGAAATGAACGAAACTTCCTTCACCACCGTGGACGATGCAAAGCGTTTCGTGGATGAAACCGGTGTCGATATGCTGGCGATCTCGATTGGTACGGTACATGGGTTATACACCGGCAAAGCACATATCCAGCATCAGCGGCTGGCGGATATTACCGAAGCGACGCACACGCCATTGGTACTGCACGGCGGCACTGGCGTCAGCGATGAAGATATGCGTCTGGCAGTGCGCAGCGGTATCGAAAAAGTGAACGTCGGCACAGAAATGAACGTGCAATGGGTGGCGCGCTGTAAACAGACGTTCGAAAAGGGCAAAGTAAACGACAGCGTGCGTAATTTCCTGGTACCGGCGAATGATGCCGTTACCGATGTGTTAGTCGAAAAAATTCAGTTATTCCGCTAAACCGCATCTTTCATGACGTATTAACCTGAGGTGCCCTGGCGCCATTCGGGGCAGGAGACGCTATGTTCGGATTCAGGAAAAAGGTCCCGGAAAATAACGGGCAGGATCAGCAGGAAATAGATCGTCAGGCTGAAAGTATCAGCGAGAAAATAAACGCGCTGGAGCAGCAACTGGCAAATAACCCACGGGCGGGGGACACGCAAAAACAATTAATGCTGGAATATAATCGTGCATTAAGTTTATTTGCCAAAAGCCGCCGTTTTCGTCAGGAGATTGATCCGCTGTTCGTCAAAATCGATGAGCTGCGTAATACCATCCGCAAATCGATTTAAGGAGGCGGCATGAGCATCAAACAACTGTTGCAGGAAGCGAATGCGATTCAGGTGGGGATTACCAGCCGTGACTGGCGGGAAGTGATCAGCCTTGCCGCCCGGCCACTGGTGCAGGGCGGCTATGTCAACGCCTCCTATCCCGAAGCGGTGATCGCCAACACCCTGACGCACGGTGCGTATTACGTGTTTGAAGAGGGGATTGCCATCCCTCATGCCCGACCGGAAACCGGAGTACTGAGGGATTGCTTCAGCCTGATTGTGCTGGAGGAACCGGTGTCGTTCGACGGCAGCGACAAGGCGGATATCGTCATCATGTTTGGCGCGCGTGACAGCAATGCGCATATCGAGGAGGGCATCCGCGCGATTGTCACGATGCTGGAGGATGAGGAGACGCTGGTGCGACTGCGCAAAGCCAGCAGTGTGGCGGAGGTAATGGACATCCTATGACAACCCCCACTGAAGAAAAATGCGTGGTGCTGGTCAACGGCATTCCCGCCTCGGGTAAAAGCACACTGGCGCGCGCGCTGGCGCAGCAATTTGACCTGCCGGTTTTGACGCTGGATAGCCTGAAAGAGCCGTTTATGGCCAGCTTTGCGCCGGTGGATCGCCTGCGCAATCGTCAGCTCGGCTGTGCCGCCTATCAGGCGATATGGAAGATCGTCGGCCAGGCACCGGCCAGTTGCGTTTACCTGATTGATGCCTGGTTTGGTTTTCAACCCAAAGCGGTACTGGAAGAGGGATTGCAACACGCAGGCGTGACGCGGGTGCTGGAGCTATGGATGGCGATCACCCCGGATGAGGTGGTGGCGCGCTATCAGGCACGGCTGGAACAGCGTATGCCGGGGCATCCGGGGGCAGAGTATCTGCCCGAACTGCGGCAACTGGCGGAACGGGCGCAGCCGATGGCGCTCGGTCCGGTGTTGCAACTGGATGCCCGCGCGCCGGACGTAGCCGCTGCACAAGCGTGGTTGCAGCGGCAACTTCAGCGTCAGCCAGCGCGGGCGCTTTCGGCATCGGGTTGAAAGAAGGCCGCCAGCAGGTCGCTGAGTTGTTGATCGCCTCTGCGGTCGGCTGCCAGCTGGCGGCACACCTCGCCCAGCGCCTGATACAGGCGATCGGTTGCCAGCTCGCCCTGATTCAGCGTCGCGATTTCATCCATCTCCGCCGCCCAGCGCCAGGCTTTTGGCAGCATATCCGGGGCGGCTTTTTTCATTCTTTTCAGGATCTGCGGCTGGCTCTCCGTCATCTCCTCATGCAACGCCTCCGCCGCGCCAACCCGACTGGCGTTAATCAGCATCGCTGACACCAACAGGGTGATGCCTTTATTGATCCCGGCGTAGGACATTTTTAGCGCGGATGCCGCGCCGTTTTCCGCCGACATAATGCGCACGCGCAGTCCCAGGTCGCTCAACTCCGCTAACTGGCTGGCGTGGGGGCCGGAAAACCAAAAGCGTGGCCCGTCAGGATTCTGCTCGCCCGGCGGCAGCCCGATAATCGCGCCATCGACAAAAGGTGTGCCGGTGGCTTCAATCACCGCGGCCACCTGTTGCAGCGTTTCCGGGCTAATGGCGTTGCAATCGACGTACAGCGGTTTGCGCGCCGCCGCCTGTAAATGCGGAGCCATCTGCTGCGCCCAACTCAGGGCGAATTCGGGTGGCACAATGGAAAAAATAATGTCGGCGTCACACAGCGCAGCTTCAGGGGCATCGATAATGTGCGCGGCGTGCGCGCGTTGTTGTGAGTCGGCAGAGCGTTGGCTTAACGGGCTGATGACGCGCGCGCCGTGCTGGGTTAGCACCGCCGCAACTGCCGCGCCCATCGCACCCGGTGCGGCAAAGGCAAGGGTTTTCATGATGTGGTCCCACGGGAGTGAAAGCATTCAGTGTGGCTGCGTTTTGTCCGCTATTGGCAAACTCTTTGGTTACAAAGCATGTTTCGTTAATGCGGTGCGTGCAGCATCTACCAGGCTTTTCGATCGTGTGCAGGTATCGTAACCAACATGGAGAATGTGATGAAAATCGATCTACACGGCAAAACAGCGTTAATCACCGCGTCCACCGGCGGCATTGGTTTCGCCATTGCGCAGGGGCTGGCCGAGAGCGGGGCAGAAGTAGTGTTGAACGGGCGCAGTGAGGCGTCGGTCAGTCGGGCGCGAGACAAACTCAATGCTGCGGTGGTGGGGGCGAAAATCCATACCCATATCGCCGATCTCAGCAGCGCACAGGGCGTTGAGACGCTGCTGAAGGGATTGCCTGCCATCGACATTCTGGTGAATAACGCCGGGATCTTTGGTCCGAAAGATTTCTTTGCCACCGATGATGAGACCTGGGAAGCCTACTGGCAGACCAACGTGATGTCCGGCGTGCGGCTGTCACGCGCCTTACTGCCGGATATGGTGAAGAAAGGTTGGGGCCGCGTGGTGTTTATCTCTTCCGAGTCTGCGCGCAATATCCCGGTCGATATGGTGCATTACGGCGTGAGTAAAACCGCGCAGCTTTCTCTGGCACGCGGTCTGGCGAAAGTGGTAGCCGGTTCCGGCGTCACGGTGAATAGCGTGTTACCCGGCCCAACAATTTCGGATGGTTTTGCCACCATGATGGCCGACGAAGTGAAACGTACCGGTAAATCGCTGGAGACGCTGGGGAAAGAGTTTGTTATGAGCCAGCGTCCGAGTTCGGTGATCCAGCGGGCCGCCACCGTTGATGAAGTGGCGAATATGGTGGTGTACGTCTGCTCCACTCAGGCGTCGGCCACCTCCGGTGCTGCGCTGCGCGTCGATGGCGGCGTGGTGGATGATATTGTTTAACCAGACAGGAAAAGCGCGATAAATCGCGCCGCTACGATTATGTGCGGTCCGTAGCGGCGCGATTTATCGCGCAAATCTGTACGCGATTTATCGCGCGAGAAAATCCTCACGCTGCGGGGTAAAAGTATCCAGCAGCGTGCCCGCTTCGAGACAGACACAGCCGTGCACCACATTTGGTGCTTTATACAAGGTGTCGCCTGCGCTCACTTCTTTGGTCACACCGTTAATGGTGAACGCGAAGCGCCCGGAAAGCACATAGGTCAGTTGTTCATGCGGGTGGTGATGCAGTGGACCTATCGCCTCTTTTTCAAAACTGACCTCAACCGCCATCATGCGGCCACCGTGCGCCAGCACCCGGCGGGTCACGCCATTCCCCAAATCCTCAACCTGTGTGGCATTGCGGTAGATAAACATCGTCATTCCTCGCAGTTGTGTGACATAACTCACAAGCAAAAGGGCATTTCTCTGCTGCATTTTACTGATCTTTGATTAAAATGAAACGGTGTTTCAATTTAATATGAAGGATGGATCATGAAAATCGCGTTAATGATGGAAAACAGCCAGGCGGCAAAAAACGCCACCGTATTAACCCAACTGGAGACGGTGGCACAACCGCTGGGTCATCAGGTGTTTAACGTCGGTATGAGCGACGAGCAGGATCATCATCTGACTTATATTCACCTCGGCATCATGGCCAGCGTGCTGCTCAACAGCAAAGCGGTGGATTTCGTGGTCGCCGGATGCGGCACCGGACAGGGCGCATTGATGTCGCTGAATATCCATCCCGGCGTGGTGTGTGGCTACTGTATCGATCCGGCTGACGCTTATCTGTTTGCCCAGATCAATAACGGTAATGCCTTGTCGCTGCCCTTTGCCAAAGGTTTTGGTTGGGGGGCAGAACTCAACCTGCGCTTTATCTTCGAGAAAGCCTTCACCGGAGAGAAAGGGCTGGGTTATCCGCCGGAACGCAAAGAACCACAGGTGCGCAACGCCGGAATCCTTAACCAGGTGAAAGCGGCGGTGGTCAAAGAACATTATCTCGATACCTTGCGTGCGATCGATCCTGAACTGGTGAAAACCGCGCTGAGCGGCCCGCGTCTTCAGCATTGCCTGTTCGAGCATGGGCAGAATGACGAGATTGTGCGTTTTGTGCGTGAGGTGGTGGCTTAAGCTATCACCTCAACGTAGCGGCGCGATTTATCGCGCGGTTCCGTGCACGATGGCGGAAAATCCGCGCGATAAATCGCGCCGCTACGGGGAGTTAAGCCAATTGAGGGCACCTGCTCGCCTCGACCAGCATCTGCGTATACGGCACCGCCGCCTGTCCCGCCACCAGCGACTCCACATCCAGCGTTTCAAGCACTTTGCCGTGCTGCATCACCGCAACGCGGTGACACAGATGCGCCACCACGCCGAGATCGTGAGTGACCATCAGGTACGTCAGATTTTCCTGTTGCTGCAAGTCACTCAGCAAATTAAGAATTTCCGCCTGCACCGAGACATCCAACGCGGAAGTCGGTTCATCCAGCAGCAACACGCGCGGTTCCAGAATCAGGGCGCGGGCTATCGCCACACGCTGACGTTGACCACCGGAAAGCTGGTGGGGGTAACGCGTTTGCCAGGCGCGGTTTAACCCGACCTTTTCCAGCATGGTCGTCACGCGCTGTTGCCGCTGACTGATGCCATGAATATGCAGCGGCTCCTCAAGAATATCGCCAAGTGTATGACGTGGATGCAGCGAACCGTAAGGGTCCTGAAACACCATTTGTACTTTGCGGCACAGCGGGCGCGTGATGCGGTGCGCCAGCGGTTGATCGTCAATCGTCAACTCCCCGTGCCAGTGGTTAAACAATCCGGCGAGGCATTTGAGCACCGTGGTTTTGCCGGAACCGGATTCGCCCACCAGGCCAAAGATTTCACCTTCCCGCACTGCGAGGTTAACGTCAAACAGCACCTGGTGACGCTGTTCATCCTCGCCAAAACTGAGGTTAAGATTCTGTACCCCGATCATCGGTTTCATGCGTTCTCCTTAAGGTTGCAGCCAGCTGGCCTGACGTTGTAGCACCGGCAGCCGTGGGCGACGTTGGTCGATATCGGGCAGCGCCGCCAGTAACCCCTGGGTGTAGGGATGCTGCGCCCGATCGAGGTCGGCGGCGGCTAGCGACTCCACCACCCGCCCGGCATACATCACCAACACCCGGTCGCAAAAATGGCGCACCAGATTGATGTCGTGGCTGATAAAAATCAGCCCCAGCCCGCGTTGCTTCACCAGATCATCCAGCAGGCCCAGCACCTGCAAGCGCACGGAAATATCCAGCGCTGAGGTGGGTTCATCAGCGATCACCAGCTCCGGGTCGGTGATCAACATCATGGCGATCATCACGCGTTGCCCTTGTCCACCGGAGATTTCGTGTGGATAGAGTTGATACACCCGTTCCGGATCGCGGATGCGCACCACATCCAGCATCGCCAGCGCACGCTGACGGGCTTCATTGCGCTGGCCGGGGTGATGGCTGCGCCAGGCTTCGGCGATCTGTTCACCGATTCGCACCACCGGATTGAGGGAGTATTTCGGGTCCTGCATAATCATTGAGATACGTTTCCCCCGGATAGCACGCATCTCCGCCGGGGTGGCACGCAGCAGGTCCACCTCACCAAATTGCATACGTTGTGCGCTGATCTGCGCGCTTCGCGGATGTAACTGCAACAGGGCGCGGCCAACGGTGGATTTACCTGAACCGGATTCGCCGACAATCGCCAGTTTCTCCTGCCCAAGCTGGAAGGAGACGCCACGCACCGCCGGGGTAAGCTGGCGTCCCTGTGCAAAACTGACCTGTAAATCTGCTACGTCGAGTAACGGCGGGGCGTTACTCGCTACGGGGATCGAGGATGTCACGTAAGCCATCTCCTAAGAAATTAAACGCCAGACTGTTCACCAGAATCGCCAGACCTGGCACCGTCACCACCCACCAGCACTCCAGCATATAGCTGCGACCGCTGGCGATCATCGCACCCCATTCCGGGTCCGGCGGCTGTGCGCCGAGGCCGAGAAAGCCCAGCCCGGCAGCGGTGAGAATGATGCCCGCCATATTCATGGTGATACGGATAATCACTGACGGCAGGCACAGCGGGACAATATGTTTCCACAGCACGCGCAGCGGCGAGGCACCCTGTAAACGCACCGCAGAGATAAAATCCGCCTGCCGCAGCGACAACGCTTCGGCACGCGCCAGACGGGCGATGGGCGGCCAGGCGGTAAGGGTAATGGCGATCACCACATGTTCCAGACCAGGACCAAGCGCGGCGACAAAGGCCAGTGCCAGCACCAGACTGGGGAAGGAGATAAAGATATCGGTGACGCGCATCAGCACGCTATCCACCTTGCCGCCAAAATACCCGGCGGTTACGCCCAGCAGCAGGCCAAGCGGGCCGACCGTGACCGACACCAGCAGCACGATATACAGCGTGATGCGCGCCCCCCATACCAGACGGCTGAAAATGTCGCGACCGAATTCGTCGGTGCCAAACCAGTGCTGCGCGCTGGGGGGACTCAGGGCGTTATTGAGATCCTGAATCAGCGGATGGTATGGCGCGATCCACGGCGCAAACAGCGCCGTTACCAGCAACAACAGAATGATCGCACCGCCAATGGCGGTCAGCGGATTGCAGGCCATACGCCAGATAAACTGGCCGCTACGGGACGCAAAACGGCGGAAGCGTGCCAGACGCTCCTGCGCCGCGCTGGTGTAAGGGGTATCCAGCGAAATCGTCATACTTTAGTCCTCGGGTCGAATACCTGATAAAGCAGGTCAGAAATCAGGTTAAGCAGGACAAAAATCAGGCCGACCACCAGCACGCAGCCCATCACCGCATTCATATCGCCCAGCATCAGGCTGCCGGTGAGATAGGAACCAAATCCCGGCCAGGAAAACACCGTTTCGATCAGCACCGCGCCTTCCAGCAACGAGCCGTAGGCCAGCGCCACTACCGTCAACAGCTGGACCAGGATATTGCGAAAGGCGTGTTGCCAGATCACCTGCCACTCGGTCAGCCCCTTCACGCGCGCCGTCAGAATGAACTCCTGCGTCAGTTGCGCCAGCATAAAACTGCGCGTCATGCGGCTGATATACGCCAGCGAGTGAAAGCCGAGCAGAGAAGCGGGCAGGATCAGATGATTGAGCGCGCTGGCGAACACGCTGCCATTTCCGGCCAGCAACGCATCGACCAACAGCAACCCGGTGCGGCGCGGCACCAGACCGTCCAGGCTGAAATCCACCCGTCCGGCACCACCGACCCAGCCGAGATGGGCGTAGAACAGCAGCAGGCCCACCATCCCGACCCAAAAAATTGGTGTCGAGTAACCCGCCAGGCTGATGATGCGCACCACATAATCCACCACGCCATTGCGTCGTGCCGCCGCCCAGACGCCGAGCGGTACACCCAGCCCGGTGCCGATCACAATCGCCAGCGTCGCCAGTTCCACCGTGGCCGGGAAGACGCGCAGGATATCGTTGATCACTGGCTGGCCGGTCAGCAGCGCCATGCCAAGATTGCCGTGCAGCAGGCCATTGAGGTAGATGACAAACTGCACCCACAAGGGTTTATCAAAGCCGAGTTGATGATAAACCTGCTGATAAGTGGCGTGATCGGCATCCGGTCCGACAATCGCCAGCACCGGATCGAGCGGCATCACGCGACCGATAAAGAAGGTCAACAGCAGCAGGCCCATCAGGGTGATCAGCACCTGCCATCCACGGCTGCGGATGCGCCGCCAGTGGCTTCGCGTCAGTTTCATGGCGTACCTCCTGCCAGGCTATCCGGGGTTTTCCATACGTCGCGCAAAAAGGTGGTGGCCGAAGGATGCGGGATATAATCCTGTACCCGGTTATTCACCACCACGGAATCGACCATTTGCGAGATGGGCATCAACGCCGGTATCAACTGGTCGTAGCGACGTTGAATGGCGAAGTAATCCTGCTGTTGCCGGATGCTGTCGCGTTCCAGCAGCGCCTGGTCGATCATCTGGTTGAGTTGCGCATCGTAGAAACCGGTACGCCATCCCTGGAAATTGGTCAGTCTGGCGCTATCGGCGTTGTTCGGGTTGTAGACCAGCGAACGCAGGCTGGAGTGGGGATGCGGTTCCACGCCGCTGCCGCCACGTCCGACCAACAGATTGAACTGACGTTCACGCATCGCGCCATAGATCTGGTTACCGGTGCCGGTGACGATTTTGGCGCGAATACCGCCCTGCATCAGCGTGGACTGAATGGCGATGGCGATATTCAGAAACGGTTGGTCTGCCAGCACGCGCAGGGTGGTGTCAAACCCATTGGGATAACCGGCTTCCGCCAGCAACGCTTTGGCGCGGGGGATATCCAGTTTGTAGCCAGGGTCGGGAAGGGTGGCGGGCATCCCGGCCTGAATCGGACGTTGATGCAGTTCGCCATAACCCGCCATCAGGCTTTTGTTGATGCCCTGATAATCCACCAGATAGCGTACCGCCTCGCGCACTTTGGCACTGGCGAAATGCTTATCCTTCATGCTCATCGCCAGATAGTAAATTGTGCCTTTGGGCACCGCATCGACGGTGAGATCCGGGTCGTGGCGCAGCGCTTTGACGTCCGGGATCGCCATATTGCTGGCAATATCGATATCGCCTTTTTCCATCATCAGGCGCAGCGTCTGCGACTCCTGCAAATGGCGGAACACCACGCGCGACAGCTTCGGTGCGCCCCGCCAGTAGTCAGGATCGCGATTCATACGCAGCACGTCTTTCGCCTGCCAGACATCGAGGCGAAACGGGCCGGAACCGGCTTCATGGGTGGTCAGCCAGCGGTTGCCCCAGTCCCCGTTGCTGGCATGCGCCTGCACGGTTTTGCTGTCCAATACCACCATGCTGCCGAGCGCAGCCAGGGAATACAGTACCAGCAGCGGGTCGTTGGCTTTTGGCAGACGCAGGACGACGGTGCGTGCGTCCGGTGCGGTTATCATCTGGTCGACATTGTCTTTGCTGAAACCATAGGATTTCCACACCGACGCCTGGGCCAGATTCAGGTGCAACACCCGGCGCATCGACCACACCACATCCTCACTGGAGAGCGGATTACCGGAATGAAAGGTGACATTGTCACGTAAGTGAAAGGTGAGCTGGCGGTTGTCCGGGCTAATCTCCCAGCGTTCCGCCAGCGCCGGACGGACATGGGTGAGCTGGCGTGGGTCCAGCTCCACCAGCCCGTCATACAGATTCACCACGATGCCTACCACTTCATTACCGGTCATGGCGGCGGGATCGAGGGTTAACAGGTTGTTCATATTCATGCCGACGATCAGCTGATCATCCGGCGTGGCGGCCCGCAAACCGGGGCTGGCCGCCATCAGCAGCAGCGCCATACAGCACGCTGTGCAACGGAGCAAAAGATTCATAAGCAAAGTCCAGCAGGTCAGAGGTTTATTGTTGTTTGCCGTACTGCTTGTGTCGGTGTTACCAGCGATTCAGGGTATGGGTTTCAATCCAGCTAAAGTTGATATCCTCGCCCAGTCCGGGGCGGGTTGGCAGATGCACAAAACCCTGGTCATCCATCGGGTCAACCAGGCTGTTGAGATACGCAGGCGGTTGCTCGTAATCGAGGAACGGATGCAGTAAGCCTCGTTCGTACCAGCGGCAGTTGCGGATGGCGCCCACCACCGCCAGGCTGGCGGCACCGTTGCCGTGGACTTCACAATCCATGCCAAAGGCTTCGGCCAGACTGGCGACTTTCAGGGTGGCCGAGATCCCACCGACGCCGTTGGCCCCGGCACGCAGAATGTCGCAGGCTCCGGCACGCACCCAGTCAGCGCGGCTGTGATGTTTGCCGCCGAGGCTTTCCGGGCCAAGCACATCAATGCTCAGGTTATCTGCCAGCCAGGCATAAGAGGCCATGCTCTCTTCTTCCATCGGTTCTTCAAACCAGGTGAAGTTGAGTTTTTCCAGCGCCTTACCAATGGTGAGGGCATCGCTGCGGCTGTACCAGTGGTAGCCGTCCAGCATCAGGGCGATATCCGGTCCAACCGCTTCCCGCACCGCCGCACAGGCTTTGATGTCCATGATCGGGCTGGGCGCAAACGACACCGGCGGCATCCAGGTATGCAGCTTAATCGCGCGATAACCGCGCGCCACCAGTTGCTCGGCAAACTGTGCGTATTCATCGGGGGTCGATAAGCCACCTTCCAGTTGATCGCCACACATGGTGCTGCCATAGGCGGGGATGGTGTCGCGGTAGCCGCCGAGCAGTTTATGCACCGGCAGTTGTAATTTTCGGCCAATCAGGTCCCACAACGCCTGTTCCACCGCCGACAGGGCGCGCTCCGTTAACTGATGGGCGCTGCCGCGTTGCCAGTGCACCAAATCCTGCCATAACCGTTCACGATCAAAAGCGTTTTGCCCCAGCAACACTTTGCGGAAGAAGGCGTTGACCACATGTGGGCGAATCACTTCCGCCGGCGCGAAGGCATAGCCGCAGTGGCCGTCTTCGCTGGTCAGGGTAAGCATGGCCAGTTGTGCATCGCTTTCCGGACCGGGATGTGAATGCCCGGCGCTATCCGATACACGGCGGGTGGGGTAACTGAACAGGGTGACATCAATGGCGCTGATCTTCACGGCAACTCCTCCGGGAATACATACCCATACCTGGGTGTTAATGAAAAATTAAAACGTTGTTTCATTTTTTAATCTAGCGTTCACCTTTTGTTTACGCATTAGCCAAAATGCGGTAAATCGCGGCGATAAATTGGGCAATTGCATGGGGTGTTGTGAGGGTTTTCACGAAAGACGCACGTTTTGTGAGCGGCGACACAGCCAGCGGGATGTAAAAAAATGTGTCGTGAAGGCTTTTCATTTTCTTTCCGCCAGGTAATAGTGACGCCGCGAAATGCATTAATAATAATCATTATCATCTGTATGGGTAGATCACATGAAGAATTGGATGTTAGCGCTGGGGTTACTGACGTTTTCCTTAAGTTCGTCTGCCAAAGTTATTACCGATGTGGCCGGACGCCAGGTTGAGGTAGCGCAGGAGTCAAAACGTATCATTCTGGGGGAAGGGCGACAGATGTACCTGCTGGCGGCCTTCGATACGGCGACCCCTTTTCAGCGCGTGGTAGGCTGGCGCGATGATTTCCACAAGGCGGATTACGATGGCTACATGGCGTATGAGAAACGTTATCCGCAAATCAAGACGTTACCGACTTTCGGTGGGGCAAAAGATGGCACCTTCAACGTCGAACAGGCGCTGACGCTGAAACCTGATTTGGTGTTGATGAACCTCGAATCCAAAGCGGCGACCGACGAAGGCAAACTGATCGAGAAGTTGCAGGCGGTGGGCATTCCGGTGGTGTTTATCGATTTCCGTGAGAAACCGATGGAGCACGCCGAGCAGAGCATCCGCATCATGGGTGAACTGGTCAACAAACCGCAGCGCGCGGAAGAAATTATCGCGTTCCGTCGTGCAGCGATTGCCAAAGTGACCGATCGCCTGAAGAACTTTGACGGCAAACGCCCGAAAGTGATGATTGACCGTGCCGGGGGTTATACCGACGAATGCTGTATGTCATTTGGCAACGAGAACTTCGGTCAGATGGTGGAACTGGCGGGCGGCAGCAATATCGCGAAAGACCTGATTCCTGGCACCTTTGGCACCCTGAATCCTGAACAGATTATCGCCAGTCAGCCGGATGTGGTGGTGGTGACCGGTGCCAACTGGAAGAACTACAACACCGTGGGTAAATGGGTGGGTGTGGGGCCGGGGGCTGACACGAAAGAAGCGGAAGCGCGTCTGCGCACATTGATGATGCGCGATGCGTTCAAAACCTTGCCGGTGGCACATAACGGCAATGCCCATGCGATCTGGCATCAGTTCTACGACAGCCCTTATCAGTTTGTCGCTATTCAGGCGCTGGCGAAGTGGCTGCATCCCGAGTTGTTTGCCGATCTCGACCCGGATGCGACCTTCCGTGAATTCCACGAAAAATTCCTGCCGTTGCCGTATCAGCTGGGTTATTGGGTGACGTTACCGGCTGACAAGTCCTGATACAGGACTCAAATGACGGGCAATAAAAAAGGATTTGGCAGCAACGCCAAATCCTTTATTTTTGTTCACGTAACGGCTGGTAACCGGGTGGTGAACGGGGTGCTCAGCACTCATCACAAAACGAATCATAAATTGTGCAGAGAAAGATTTCAAGTTCAGGAAAATTACTGTATGGTTATACAGGTGTTGAGTGCCGGGCGTGATCTCATTGCTTACTGATGACTCCCAGGGGCGCGGATTGTCAAAATCCCGGCAGGTACCAGGTGGTGCTGGCCTGTGGCTTTCACAATGAGCGCCGCTCAGCACTCATCACAGATGTGCTAAGGCGTTCGGCGGGTGGAGTCAAAGTCCCGAATGTCGCAAGGCGCGCTCCTGTCACGGGAGAAGGAAAGTGATGGAACTGATTAGATTACTGTTGGACCTGGTCCGGGTTATCTTGCAGATCATCGTTGCCCTTTTGCAACTGACCGGTCAGGCCCACTGACCGGAACTTGAATCAAGGCGGAGCTAACCACTCCGCCTTTTTTCGTTCGACACGGCCTGATTCATCTTTCGCTCGTAGCGGCGCGATTTATCGCGCGGGTTTACGTGCACCAGCGGAAGGGCGCGCGATAAATCGCGCCGCTACCAGATCATCGTTGCCCTTTTGCAACTGACCGGTCAGGCCCACTGACCGGAACTTGAATCAAGGCGGAGCTAACCACTCCGCCTTTTTTCGTTCGACACGGCTTGATTCATCTTTCGCTCGTAGCGGCGCGATTTATCGCGCGGGGTTTCGTGCACCAGCGGAAGGGCGCGCGATAAATCGCGCCGCTACCAGATCATCGTTGCCCTTTTGCAACTGACCGGTCAGGCCCACTGACCGGAACTTGAATCAAGGCGGAGCTGACCACTGCGCCTTTTTTCGTTCGACACGGCCTGATTCATCTTTCGCTCGTAGCGGCGCGATTTATCGCGCGGGGTTTCGTGCACCAGCGGAAGGGCGCGCGATAAATCGCGCCGCTACCAGATCATCGTTGCCCTTTTGCAACTGACCGGCCAGGCCCACTGACCGGAACTTGAATCAAGGCGGAGCTGACCACTGCGCCTTTTTTCGTTCGACACGGCTTGATTCATCTTTCGCTCGTAGCGGCGCGATTTATCGCGCGGGTTTACGTGCACCAGCGGAAGGGCGCGCGATAAATCGCGCCGCTACCGGGCCATCAGGGCGCTTGCCACTGCCAGCAGTCGCCGATCCTCACCCGCCGCGAATTGCAACTCGATCCCCACCGGAATGCCCTCTGGCGTCTGCGCCAGCGGCAGGCTGATACAGGGCAGCCCCACCACGGTGGCGGGTTCACAATTGGCAATCAGTTGCCGAAACAGCGCGTTGGCTGTTGATATCGTAGGTGGCAGCAGCGGCACGGTGGGGAAAATCAGACCATCAAGTTGATGTTGCTGAAAAACCGCCTGATAGCGCGCGGTGAGCTGCGGTTTCCACTGCGTCATTGCCGCATGATATTGCGCTTCGCTGACGGTCGCGGCATCTGCCAACAACGCCTGTACATCGGGGCTTTTCACCGCCTGTTGCAACTGAGAAAAACGGTACTGGCTACCACGTTGTTGCAGATAACGTGGCAGATCGCGCAACATCTCAAACGAGGCCATTGGATAACCGGCCTGCACCGCCAGTTGGGCTACCTGGGCGATTTCCACCTCAATCAAGGTCACGCCACGATCGCGCAGTTGCTGCAACACCTTCTCCGCAGCTGAGGCCACCGCAGGCTCACAACCGTGCCAGAAATGCGCGCGCGGTACGCCAAGGCGTAAATCCGCCAGCGCCACCGCGGGGTGTTCGAATTCACCGCTGATGGCGCTATCCAGTGCCATCACATCGTCAATATGCTGCGCCAGGATACCGGCGGTGTCGCGACTGATCGAGATCGGTGCGATGCCCTGTTGTGGGTAGCGCAGCAGCGAAGGACGAAAGCCGATCAATCCACAAAAAGAGGCGGGAAGCCGGACCGATGCGCCGGTATCGGTGCCAATGCTGGCTGGCACGATGCCAGCAGCCACTGCTGCCGCGCTGCCGCTGGAGGAGCCGCCCACCACGCAGCCAGGTAAAAAAGGGTGTAACACATCACCGCGTGCCGCATTTAACCCGCTGGTGCCGGAAGCCAGCTCATGCATGCTGGCTTTGCCGATAATAATCGCGCCGGCCTGTTGCAGACGGGTAACCAGTTCAGCGCTGTGGCTGACCCGTTCTTCTGCCAGAAGCGCCGTGCCGATGCTGGTCGGCATGCCTGCGACATCAATATTATCTTTTACCACCAGCGGCAAACCGGCGAGCGGTGCGGTGCTGTCAACGGTGGCGGCTGCCAGCGCGGATTCAGCAGCCAGCCAGCTCAGGCTATTCAGATGGCGTTGCTTATACGCCTGGAGCAACGCCCGATGCAGTCGTTCGCCGGATTGCGCCATGCTTTACACCATCGCCTGCGGGCGTTCGCTGCCTTTCACCGTGGCGCGATGCATCACGCGGCGGTAGGCCACATCGTCATACGGCGTGGCCTGGTGCATGGTGCAGCGGTTATCCCAGATCAGCAGATCATGCGCCTGCCACTTATGGCGGTAGGTAAAGGCTTCGCTGATGGCGTGCGCGTTGAGGCGTGCCAGCAAGGCTGCGCTCTCTTCCGGCGCCAGACCGACGATCTCTTTGACAATGTCCTGTCCGACAAACAACGAAGGACGTCCGGTTTCCTGATGGCGGCGCACCAGAGGATGCACCACATCCGGCGTAGCGGCTTGTTGCTCCGCGCTCAGCGGCTCCCGGTCGGCGAAGGCTTTGGCGTAATACGTGGAGTAGGAGTGTACCGCGCTCAGCGGTTGGATCAGACGTTTGGTGTCCTCATCCAGCGCATCATAAGCAGCAAACATTGAGGAAAACAGCGTATCCGCGCCGACCGGTGGCACTTCTACCGCGTGCAGCACCGAGCCAAAGCAAGGCACTTCGTAATAAGACCAGTCAGAGTGCCAGTTCCAGCCCTCTTTATGGTTGCCAATCGGTTTACCGTCCTGCTTCACATTCGATAACACGTACAGTTCCGGGTAGGGCGTGGTCAGGTACTGACTCAGCACATGAACCTGAAGCTCGCCAAATTCACGCGCAAACGCCACATGCTGCGCTTCACTGACCGGCTGGTTACGAAGCAGCAGGACAGAATGAGTATTCAGTGCGTCGCGCAACGCGGCAAAGGTGGCGGGATCAATCGGTTGTGTGGCATCGACGTTCAGCACTTCCATGCCGATATGGTCTGTTAACGGGCGTAACTCTAACATCGGTAACCTCCTGAATGTTTACTGACGGTAGCTGGGATCAAGTTTGTCCAGCAGACGGATAAAGGCGGGCCACTCGCGCTCACCGCGCAGGCGAATATCCCCCTCACATTGGTTAAACTGGCGGGCGGCTTTCTCGGAGACCGCTTCCGGCGGCAACAACAGCTTGCTGCCGCTGCCCTGAGCCATCAGTTGAATGCGGGCAGCTCGTTCGAAGTAGTACGCCAGCATAAAGGCTTCCGGGATGGTTCGACCGGCGGCAAGAATGCCGTGATTGCGCAGCACCATCACCTGATGTGGGCCGAGATCGCGCACCAGTCGTGCCCGCTCGTCGGTATCCAGCGCCACACCTTCATAGGCGTGGTAACCGAGACGATTCCAGAAGTGCATAGCAAACTGGCTCACCGGCTGTAAGCCTTCCTCCAGCGCCGACACCGCCGTTGCCGCATCCGAGTGGGTATGTAACACGCAGATGGCATCTTCGCGCGCCGCGTGGATGGCGCTATGGATCACAAAGCCCGCACGGTTCACCTCGTAATCACTCGGTTCCAGCGCATGGCCTTCCAGGTCGATTTTGATCAGGCTGGAGGCGGTGATCTCAGAGAAAAACAGCCCGTATGGGTTGATCAGGAAATGGTGTTCCGGCCCCGGCAGACGTACCGAGATATGGTTATAAATCAGGTCATCCATGCCGAAATGCGCCACCAGCCGATAACAGGCGGCAAGCTGAATGCGGAGTTGCTGTTCGGTTTGCGTCATGATTATTTCCACCAGATAAAGGTTGTGTCGAGCCAGGCCAGCAGGCCATAAAGCGCGATGCTGACCAGTGAAGAGACGACCACGGCGGCCCAGACGGTGAGCAGATCCACCTGCTGCGTGGATTGAAAAATCGTCCAGCCGATGCCCTGATACGCGCCGAGCATTTCTGCAACGATCGCGACGATAATGCTGCGTACCAGGCCTACGCGCAGGCCGCTGACAATATTGGGTAACGCAGCAGGGAGTTGCAGTTTACGCATGATGGTCAGGCGGCTGGCACCAAAGCTGCGCATCAGATTGATGATCTGCGGGTCGGCCTGTTTCAGCCCGTGCAGGCTGTTGACCAGAATCACAAAGCTCACCGCCAGGATCACCAGCACGACTTTTGACAGTGCGCCCATACCAAACCAGATCAGCGCCAGGGGGATCCAGGCCACGGTTGGCACCGAGTTAATCGCCACCGCCAGCGGCATCAGGATCGCCTCCAGCGGACGGAACACGGTCATTAACATGGCGAGTGACAGACCGACCAGCAGGCCAAGGGCAAAGCCGCTCAAGGCCTCAACCAGTGTCCAGCCCATCGAAATCCACAGGCTGCTACCGTTGCTCACCACCGCCAGCACGATGCTGTGCAACGAAGGCAGGACAAAGGGGGGAATGTGAAACAGCCAGATGCTGCCTTCCCACAACAGGATCAGGCTGAGCACGCCAAACAGCGGTGGCAGGAATTTACGCGTCACGATTATTTCCCCCACCAGGCCAGTTTACGCTCGCAACGCTCCACCACGCTGTAGAGCAGCGCGCCAGTCAGCCCACAGATGACGATCAGCGTCCACATGCGCACCACGTCTTCGTTGTACATCGACTGGATCAGCAGCACGCCGAGGCCCACGGTATCGCCGAACCATTCACCGACAATCGCACCGACCAGACTGAGGGAAATCCCCAGTTTCAGCGCGACAAAAATGGCAGGAGCGGCGGCGGGGAAGTGCAACACCAGAAAACGTTTCAGGCCGCTGGCACCAAAGCTACGCAGCAAGCTGATATGCAGTGGATCGACCATTTGCAGCCCGCGTTTGGTATTTAACGTGACCGGCAAAAACGTCAGGTAAAAGGCGATCATCACCTTGGCAAACAAGGTGTTGCCGAACCAGATCACCACCAGCGCGCCAAAAGCGATCACCGGCACGGTTTGTGACACCACAAACAACGGAAACCAGGCGCGATCGATCCAGCTAACGTAAAAGAACAGGATGCCGCACGCCACGCCAAAGGCAGATCCGAGGGCAAAACCAAGCAGGGTTTCCAGCGCGGTACGTCCGGTGCTGGCCAACAGTTGATCGGCGTTAGCCCGCATATCCTGCGCCACCATCATCAGCGATGGCAGGTAGCGCGGGCTGATGGAAAACAGCGTAACGCTGCCCTGCCAGCACAGCAGCACCAGCAACACCGTCACCACCAGCGGGTGAGTCAGCAGCCGTTTCGTCATGATTGCACCTCGTGTTGGGTAAAGCGAAACGACTTCATGCTCTCCTCCTCGATAGCGTCCAGCAGCCGTTTTTTGATGGCGATAAACTCGGCGGAGGTAACGATATCCGGGGTTCGCGGGCGCGGCAGATCAATAGGCTCGACGCATTTAATGGTGCCGGGACGGGCGCTCATGACCACCACTTTACTGCCCAGGAAAATCGCTTCATCAATATCGTGAGTGATAAACAGAATGGTGCGGCGGTTCTGCTCCCACAGCTGAAGCAGCCAGCGCTGCATCAGGGTGCGGGTCAGGGCATCGAGCGCGCCAAAGGGCTCATCCAGCAGCATCAGGTCGCGTTGAAACAGGAAGGTACGCATCAGCGCCACGCGCTGACGCATCCCGCCGGAAAGCTGGTGGGGATAGCTTTGCTCAAAACCACTCAGGCCAAAGCTGGGAAACAGCGCTTCAGCACGTTTGCGCGCCTCCTTGCGCGGTACGCCTTCACACTCCAGTGCCAGAATTGCGTTATCCATGATGGTGCGCCACGGCAGCAGCAGATCGCGCTGCGGCATAAACGACACTTTGCCCAGCAACTCACCATCCCGCTGTGACTGGCCTTTAAACAGGATCGCGCCGTCGCTGTCGGGATCAAGCAGGCCAGCAATCATGTTAAATAACGTTGATTTACCACAGCCGGATGGGCCAACCAGGGTGACAAACTCGCCTTCATTCACCGTCAGGTTGACGCCGGAGACGGCGATCACCGGTTGCTGCGCATCGCCAAAGCGTTTCCATAAATTATCCAGCTGCAACAACGGCAGATGTTTTTTCGGTGCCACGGTCATCAGGCTTCTCCGCGCAGAGATCAGTTAAGGGTTTTGTATTGCGTCGGGACCTTTTGCCAGAAGCTGAGATCAAAGGTCTGATTCACATCCACCGGTTGCTTCAGTGCGCCGTACTGCACCAGCAGCTTCATCATCTTCTCGGCTTTCGGCATGTCGACATTGCCCAGCCCTGGCGATCCTTGCGGGTACATCAGTTTGGCGACGCTGTCGAGCATGGCGACCTGGTGTTGACGGTTGAGGCTTGGGTTGGTTTTCATCAAAATATCGATGGTTTCTGCGCGGTGAGTCAGCGCGTATTGCCAGCCTTCCAGCGTGGCATTGACAAACGCCTGCACCTGCTGCGGATGTTTTTCCACCATCTCTTTTGAGGTGATCAGCGCATCCTGTTGGGTGGTGACGCCGACATCATCGGGGGAAATCAGTTTGAGATTGGTAACGCCTTTCTCTTTCAGGGTGTTGTACTCGTTGTACAGGGTGACGGTAGCGACATCGACCTGCCTATCAATAAACGGGTTAAGCGAAACCGACTGCGGCAGCAGGGTGATATCTTCTTTCTTCAAACCGGCTGCGCCAAGCGAGGCCAGCAGCGGATATTGCACGCCGGTAAACCACACTGACACCTTCTTACCTTTAAAATCTTTAAAGCTGTTGATACCGGAATCGGCATAGGTGACGAAGACAAACGGGGTGCGTTGCTGCGACATTGCCAGCGCGACAATCGGCAACCCTTTTTCGCGTGCAGCCAGCACACTCTCCATACCGCCCGCCAGACCGAAGGTATCGGCACCGGATGCCACTAACGTCTCGACGTTAATATTCGGGCCGCCCGGATTAATGGTGACGTCCAGCCCCTGTTGTTCATAAAACCCTTTGGCTTTGGCGACATAAAAGCCGGCAAACTGCGCCTGCGCCAACCATTTCAGGCGCACGGAAACTTTCTCCTGAGCAGCCTGCGCGGCGCTGCTGAGCAAGGCGGTGCACAGCAATCCGGTCAGACAACGGCGAACGAACTGCGAGGTGAGTCTTGGCATCGGTTTATCCTCTGGTCTCGGGTGTCAAATAGCCTGGTGATGTCGTGATAATCCTTCTATGTATACATCGCATCGCACTTTTAATGGCTTTGCTACGATTCATGACTTGCAGGATGTGTGCCAGCTTCCGTAAAGGGCATTGACCCGCGCCAGAAATCAGCGACAATACGCGTTATCAAGTGAAGCAATAGATGTATACCTGTTTATCATTCAGGTATGCAAAACGGATCATATCAGTGCAACCTGACGAGCAAAAAGCACCATGAGTGAGCAAAAAATCCTCTCCCGCCTGACGGGAACTTCGCTGGCGGATGGTCTGAAACAGACGCTGGAAAAAGAGATCGCCAGTGGCACACTGGAGCCGGGTAAACGGCTGGATGAAAAGGAAATTGCCGCACGTTTTGAGGTATCGCGCACCCCGGTGCGTGAAGCCTTTCGGCTACTGGCAGCCGACGGGCTGGTGGATCTGAATGGCCGCCAGGGCGTGATGGTGCGTGCGTTGGGCATGAATACGCTGCTGGAAATGTTCCAGGTGATGGCCGAGCTGGAAGGGCTGTGCGCCCGTCTTGCCGCACGGCGTATTTCCCCGGATCAACTGGCGCAATTGCGCCAGATCCAGCAGCAGATGGCGGATCAAGGCACCTCGATCTCACCGGCGGCTTTTTATGATATGAACCTCAATTTCCATGAGGCGATCTATACCTTTGCGCGCAACGAGTTTTTAGCTGAAGAGACGCGCGCCTTGCGCAATCGCGTGGGTGTCTACCGCCGTCGCGTCACCTTTCATCCGGGGCGGGTGAATAAAACGCTGGAAGAACATGGCGCGATTCTGGACGCGATTGCACGTAATGATGCGGATGGCGCACACGACGCGATGCGCAAGCATCTGACCTTGTTAGGTGATGACCTCGTGGACTTTATCGCCGGCTTTTCCTGAAAACGATTTGGCTTTCCTGGTATGCAAATTGCTTTGTCTTGTATACCTAACCAGGAGAGCACAACATGAAATTGAATCTGAACGGCAAAAGTGCGCTGATCACTGGCGCATCAAAAGGCATTGGTGAAGCGACGGCGCGCGTGCTGGCAGCGGAAGGTTGTAACCTGCATCTGGCGGCGCGGAATGGCGCCGCAATGCGTGACCTGCAACAGGCGTTGATCGCCGAATATGGCGTCAGCGTTTCGGTGTACGAAAAAGATCTCAGCTCCACGGCGGCGATGGAGTCGCTGGCGGCGGAAGTGGGCGCGATTGATATTCTGGTCAACAACGCCGGAGACATCCCGGCGGGATCGCTGGATATCGTCGATGATCAGGCGTGGCGCGCTGGCTTTGATCTGAAAGTCTTCGGCTACATTTCGCTGTGCCGCCTTTACTACCCGCAAATGAAAGCCGCGAAAAGTGGCGTGATCATCAATGTCATCGGCAACTCCGGGGAAAACTGGGATGCCAGCTATATCGCGGGCAGTACCGGCAACGCGGCGCTGATGTCATTCACCAAGGCGCTGGGTGGCCGCAGCCTTGATGACGGCATCCGCGTGATTGGCATCAACCCTGGCCCGGTAGCGACCGATCGCATGCTGAAAATCATGAAACGCAAAGCGATTGATATGCTGGGTGACGAAGCGCGTTGGGAGGAGCTGTTCGCGCTCTATCCGGGCAAGCGTCCGGCGACCTCGGAAGAGGTCGCCGATTTGGTGGCGTTTATGTCATCCGATCGCGCCGGTTATATCAGCGGCACCAACATCACTATCGACGGCGGCATTGCTGCGCGTGGATCGGTCATCTAACCGGGAGCGCAGCATGTCTGACATTTATACGCGTAACGCCTGGTTCGATCGCCTGTTTGCCACTGAAGGGCTGATTTGGATGGGGCAGAACACCAACCATTTGCCCGCGCATCCGGCGGTGCAGGCGGCACTGCATGCCTCGGTGGCGGCGGCGGAATTTAACGCCTACGCGCCCCCCCTGGGGTTTGAGTCACTGCGGCGTGCCATCGTGAACGATATTGGCATCAGCGGTGTGGAAGCGATGGTGACCGATGGAGGGGTGAATGCACTGGCGACCCTCTGCCGCGCCCGCTGCCGCCCCGGCACCACCTTTGTCACCACCGATCCGAGCTGGAAATGGCCATGCCAGTTTGCCGAGCAGATGGGATCGCAGGTGATTCAGATCCCCATCTGGAATGCCGATTGTCACTATCGCCTGACACCAGAAGCGCTGGCAGCCGCAGTGGATGACAACACCGCGTTGATTTATCTCGTCGATCCGAATAACCCGCTGGGTATCCATTACAGCCGTGAAGAGTTGCAGGCGTTTATTGCCATCGCTCGTCGCCATAATGCGTTGCTGATCCATGACTGCACCTACCGTGATTTCGCACCGGAACATGTCGCCGCGCTGGGGCTGGATAGCGAGCAGGTGGTGATGTCGGTGAGTTTTTCCAAATGGCTGGGGCTGGCGGGACTGCGCGTTGGCGCGCTGATTGCCGCCCCGGCGTTACTGGCTGAGCTGGCACCTTATAACGGCGGCGTGCTGGGGGCCAGTGTTCCGGCACAGCGTGCCGCTGAAGCCGGGTTAACGGTGAAAGCCGAGTGGATGGCGACGCTACTGGCGGAAGATCAACGCAACAAAGCGCGCATCGCCGAGGCGGTAGCCAGCGTGCCGGGGTTGTCGCTGCCGGTCTATCCCTCTGGCGGCAATTTCCTGGTGATTGATGTGACCGGGGCTGATATTCGCCCGGAAGCGCTGGTGGAGTGCTACCTGCAACAGGGGATTCAGATCCGCCACGGCGGTTATCACACCGCCACCTTTGGCGATCGTTTTATCAAGGTTAGCACCACCGTCCCTGCCGCCTGGGCGGAAAAATTTGCTGCGTTATTGCCGGAAATGGTGGCGCAGGCGGCGCAACAGCATGAATTTCGGCAACCATTCTGAGGAACGCACCATGTATATCACCACCAATGATGAGGTTCAGCTGTGGGTCGAATGCCACGGCACGGGGACACCGATTCTGTTTATTCACGAATTTGGTGGCAATTACGATAGCTGGCAGCCGCAGATCCACGCTTTTAGCCGCCGCTACCAATGCATCACCTACGCTGCACGCGGTTATCCACCCTCATCGGTGCCGCAGGCGCTGGAGGCCTATTCACAACAGCGCGCGGTGGACGATGCGCTGGCGGTGCTGGATGGCCTCGGCATCGCGCAGGCGCATATCGTTGGCCTGTCGATGGGCGGGTTCGCCGCGCTGCATTTTGGTCTGAATGCGCCTGAGCGCGCGCTGTCGCTGACCATCGCTGGCGCGGGCTACGGTTGTGAACCGGAAACCGAAGCCTATTTTCGCCAGGTTTCATTGCAGGTTGGTGAGAACTTTGCCCGTCAGGGGGCGAAAGCGTTCGCGCCAACCTATGCCCTGGGGGCCAGCCGGGTGCAGTTCCAGAACAAAGACCCTCTGGGCTGGCAACGTTTTGCTGATCGCCTGGCAGAGCATGACTCGCTGGGTGCCTCACTCACCATGCGCGGCGTGCAGGCGCGGCGACCGGCGTTTTATCAGCTGGAGGCGCAGATTAAAGCGCTGCATCTGCCGGTATTGATCATGGTGGGGGATGAAGACGATCACTGCCTGCAACCCGGGTTGTACCTGAAAAAACACCTGCCTGCCGCCGGACTGGCGATCCTGCCTAAAACCGGCCATACGCTGAACCTGGAGGAGCCACAGTTGTTTAATCAACTGCTGGCGGAATTCTTTGCTCAGGTGGAGAGCGGTAACTGGGGGGTACGCGATCCGCGCGCCAATCCGGCGCAGATTATGCGTACCGACTGACAAGGAGCATGTATGCAGATTAATGCGGAACGGCTGTGGCAGCGGCTGATGGCGATGGCACAAATCGGTGCCATTCCTGGCGATGGCGTCAACCGCCAGGCGCTGAGCGAGCAGGAAGCAGAGAGCTGGCGGTTGATGCGGCATTGGGCGCAATCCAGCGATCTGGAGATGTGCAGTGATGAGGCTGGCAATCTGTTTGTCATTTTACCCGGAATCGATCGGCAGGCTGCGCCGTTGTTGCTGGGGAGTCATCTCGATAGCCAACCCACCGGCGGGCGATTCGACGGCGTGTACGGGGTGCTGGCGGCGCTGGAGGTATTGACGGTGCTGCGCGCAGGCGGCATCCAGCCCGTTTGTGATGTGGTAGCGGTAGCGTGGATGAATGAAGAAGGTTCACGGTTTGCGCCAGGCATGATGGGGTCCGCCTTTTTTGCCGGGGCGCGCGAGCTGGCCGCCATCCGCGCTGTCACCGATGCTCAGGGGATCACCGTGGGCCAGGCGCTGGAGCACCTGCGGCAGGCTGTGCCGCTGCCGCGTTATTCTTGCGTGCATCCTCCCGCGGCCTATCTCGAAGCGCATATTGAGCAGGCGACGCAACTGGAGCAGGCGTGCGCGACTCTCGGCGTGGTGACAGGGATTCAGGGGAAAGTGACCTGGCAGGTTACGCTGCGGGGCGAGCGAGGTCATGCCGGGACGGTGCCGATGACGGCGCGACGTGACGTGTTGCGCTGTTTTACCCGCATGGCGCAGCAGCTCTATCAAGACGTGGGTGAGGCCGACCCGCAGGTGATGTTTACCATTGGTCGGCTGGAGATGCAGCCCAATGCACCTTCCGTCATCCCGGACAGGCTGACGTTTCGCATCGATCTGCGTCACCCGGACGACCAGCGGTTAACGCAACTCAGGATGCTGACGGAACGACTGATGAGTGAGTTGGCCGCGCCTTGCGAGGTCGCGATGGAACGACTGAGCGAGGCGGCACCCAATCGCTTTGATGCGCGTTTGCAGCAGATGATCAGCGAGGCGGCGGCTGCACACGGCTACCCGGCGCTTTCGCTGCTCTCTGCGGCCGGGCATGATGCGCGTTATCTGGCGACGATCTGCCCGTCGGCGATGATTTTTATTCCCTGCCGCGCGGGCATCAGCCATGCGCCAGAGGAGTGGGCGGAACCGGAGCACGTCAGCGCCGGTGCGCAGGTGCTACTGGATGTCGCACTGCGGTGGTTGTAGCGGCGCGATTTATCGCGCATTCTTTTCGTGCCGCGGCTCAAACCTGCGCGAAAAATCGCGCCGCAACATGTTAAGGTGTGGAATTCTGCCCGTTTTTTCTCACCTGAACAGGACGCCAAAGGAATGCCTCATCCTTCGTCACAACCCACCGCCCCGGCTGGCAGCACGCTCTGGTTGGCGCTGCTGGTGGCGCTGACTTTCTTTATGGAAAACCTTGATGCCACGGTGATCGTCACCGCCATCCCACAAATGGCGCGTGAGTTTGCCGTCGGGCCAGTGGCGCTGAATGTCGGTATCAGTGCCTATTTATTAGCGGTGGCGATCTTTATCCCAATCAGCGGTTGGCTGGCCGGACGCTTTGGCGCGCGCAATCTGTTCGCCGCCGCGATTCTGTTGTTTACCCTCGCATCGGTGTTGTGTGGCGTCAGCGACAACCTGCCACTGTTCACCTTTAGCCGGGTGTTGCAGGGCATCGGCGGTGCGCTGATGGTGCCGGTTGGACGAATGGTGGTGCTGGGGGTGACGGCGAAAAAGCAGATGGTGAAAACCATCGCGGTAATCACCTGGCCGGGACTGATTGCGCCGGTGCTGGGGCCGCCGCTGGGCGGTTTGATCGTGACTTACGGACACTGGTCGTGGATCTTCTGGTTGAATATTCCGTTAGGTATCCTGGCACTGGTTGCCACCTGGTGGCTGGTGCCACAAACCCGCAACCACGCGCTGCGGCCATTCGATGGTCTGGGGTTTGTCTATACCGCCCTGGCCTGTGTGACGCTGGTCAGCGGGCTGGAACTGCTGGGACACAGCGAACTGACCAGCGGATTGTTGTTGCTGGTGGTGGGGATCGCCAGCGCGGTACTGAGTTATCGCCATAGCTTGCGTCATCCGGCTCCGCTGTTGCCGTTTGGGACGCTTGCCATTCCCACTTTCCGCAGTACGGCGATTGCCGGGTCGTATTTCAGGGCGTCGATTAACGCCATTCCCTTCCTGTTGCCGCTGCTGTTTCAGCTCAGTTTCGGCTGGAGCGCGGTGCAGGCCGGTTCGATGGTGTTATGGGTTTTTGCCGGTAATCTGGCGATGAAACCGGCCACCACCTGGCTGATGAACCGCTTCGGTTTCCGCCGCATTTTGCTGTGGAATGGCTTGATCAGTCTGCTGGCGGTGCTGAGCTGTGTGTTACTCAGTCCATCCCTGAGTTATTTTGCTATCGCCACCATCCTGTTTATTGGTGGGTTGACGCGTTCGCTGCAATTCAGTTGCTACAACAGCCTCGGCTTTGCCGACGTGCCGCAGGAGAAGATGGCGGATGCCTCGGTGATCTTCAGTATCTTTTTCCAGTTCAGCATGAGTGCGGGTATCGCGATTTCGGCGCTGCTGATGCGGATATCAATGGGATGGCGCGACAGCAACGTTCCGGGCCAGATGGATGTGAATGTGGCCTTTATCGGCATATCGCTGCTGGTAGCCTGTTCACTGGTCAATGTCTGGCGACTGGAGAAGAACGCCGGGCAGCAACTGCTGAAACAAAGAAACGGTTGATCCGTAGCGGCGCGATTTATCGCGCAGTTCTGTGCACGATTCTGAAAAAACCTGCGCGATAAATCGCGCCGCTACGTCAGGTTAGAACACCAGTTGCACTTTGGCTGCGCGTTCTTTATCGGCGGCCAGTTCCAGCGCACTGACCGCCTCGGTCATCGCAATCTCAGCGGAAAGCAGCGGCAGGGGGTTGATCTTGCCGGATTCCAGCCAGCGCACGGCGGTAGTGAACTCACCGGTAAAGCGGAAAGAGCCGCGCAGTTGCACCTCTTTGACCAGCAGCGGGCCAACGGGATAGTTCACTTCGGGTGCCCCCATCCCCAACTGCACGATAATGCCGCCGGGGCGGGTAAAACTGACGGCAGAGGCCACGGCAGCGGATGCGCCGGAGGCTTCAAAGCAGACATCAAACGCACCGCCATTTTCCGTCCAGCCTTGCGTGACATCCCCGTCGCGCGGGTCAGCCGTCAGACTGGCCCCCATTTGCTGCGCCAGATCACGGCAACGTTCGCTGATATCAGTCGCCATCACTTCGGTGGCACCCGAGGCCAGCGCGGCGGCAATCACCAGACAACCAATTGGCCCGGCTCCGGTCACCAGCACGCGTTTACCGGTTAAATCGCCTGCCTGACGCACTGCATGGATACACACCGCCAGCGGCTCGGCAAAGGCGATGATCTTCGGATCAGATGTGGCGGCAAAAGGCACGCACTGCACCGGGTTAACGGCAACGTACTCGGCAAAGCCGCCGTTAACGTGGGGATAAAACTGGGCGCTTCCCATAAAGCGCATGGAACGGCAGAGATTTTGTTTGCCCTCCAGACAAAACGCGCATTGCTGGCACGGTTGCGACGGATTGATTGCCACCCGTTGCCTTGGCTGTAAACCACTCTGCGCCGGGGCTTGATCGACGATGCCGACAAACTCATGCCCCAACACCATCGGCGCTTTCAATACCGACATCCCTGCGCGGCCATGCTGGTAATAATGAATATCGGAGCCGCAAATGCCTCCACGCTCAACGCGCACCAGCACCTGATGTTCTTGCCACTCAATCTCGCGGGATTCACAGCGCACATCATGGGCGGCGCTCACCACCACGGCGTTAACGGTTTTCTTTTGCATTATGCTTCTCTCTGTAAATCAGTGGGCGTATCAAAACGTGAGTTGGCATTTTCCGGCTGTTCCTCGCAGGGTGGCGTCAGCACCTCAATTTTTCCGACCAGTAACAAATAAGCGAGGAATCCGCACAGCGCGACGGCGGCGATGTACCACATCGCGTACTGGAAATTCTGGGTACGCTGCAAAATCACCCCGATAATGATCGGGCTGACGATGCCGGACAGATTGCCGAAAATATTCAGAAAGCCACCAATGGTGCCGATCAGATGGCGCGGGATCACGTCACTGCACACTACCCAGCCGAGGTTGGAGAAGGCGTTAGCAAAGAAGGCGATGGATAAGATGGCGATGGCAATCACCGGGCTGTCCTGGAAAAAATTCACCAGCGCAATCGAGCAGGTCAGCAACATCCCCGTCATGACTGGCAGCTTACGGGCGAAGGTGCGGCTATGGCCGCGTTTCAGCAGCATATCGCTCAGGGTGCCGCCGCACAGTACGCCCGCCATCGCCATCAGATAGGGGAACATCGCACCAATTCCGGCTTTATCAATCGACAGATGCAATCCCTTCTCGAGGTAGACGATAAACCACGTCAGGAAAAAGTAGAGGGTTGAGGAGGCCGCGAACTGCGCAATAAACAGCCCCCAGGTAATACGCTGGCGCAGGATGTAACGCACGGACGGCCAGTTGACACCGGGGTTTTGATTCTGCTGGTTGCTGGAGCCGTAGCCACCCCCCTGGCGAATCACCGCCAGTTCCGCGCTGTTGACGCGGGAACTGTGCTGCGGGTCGCGATAGGCAATCAACCAGTAGACGCCGAACACAATGCCAATCAAGCCGGAGATGTAAAACGACATCTCCCATCCCCACTGGCTGACAATAAATGACAGCGCCGGTGTCAGCAGAGCCAGGCCAATATATTGCGCACTGGAGTAGGTGGCCGTGGCGCGAGCGCGTTCATGGTCGGGAAACCAGGTGGCGATGATCTTGGTGTTGGAGGGGAAGGAGGGCGCTTCCGCCACGCCGATCAGCGCACGACACACCAGCAGCATCATAAATGAGGCGGTGGCGGTAGTGAAAAAGTGATGCGATGCCAGCCCCATCAGCAGGGTAAAGAAGCTCCACAGTACAATGGCGCTGCCGTACAGCCAGCGTGAACCAATACGGTCAAGCAGATAGCCGACCGGGATCTGGCTCATGGCGTAGAACCAGGTAAACATCGAAAACAGCAGCCCCAGTTGGGTTGCCGAGAGGAAGAACTCTCCCTGGATGTGAGAGCCAGCAACGGACAGGTTGGCCCGGTCCATATAGTTAATTGCCGTGACAACAAACAGCATCGCCAGAACAGAAAGTCGGGTACGAGTCGGTTTCATATTCAGCCTTTACCGTGAATGGTTTTTTATCGGTGAAGTGACGAGGGATTTATAAGGTGGCCAGCCAGCCGCCATCGACATAGATCATCTGACCGTTGACGTAATTTGAGGCGTCAGAAGCCAGATAAACTGCGGTGCCAATCAGTTCTTCAGGTTTACCCCAGCGGCCGGAGGGGTTGCTGTTGCACACCCATTGATTGAACTCTGCGTTATCGACTAATGCTGCGTTCATATCGGTCAGGATGTAGCCCGGCCCGATGCCATTGGTCTGGATATTAAACGGCGCCCATTCGGCCGCCATCGATTTGGTCAGCAGTTTGATGCCGCCTTTGGCGGCGGTGTAGGGGGCCACCGTGGCGCGGGCAGCCTCACTGGTCAGCGAGCCGATATTGATGATTTTGCCGCCACTGTTGCGCGCCACCATACGACGGGCCGCCGCGCGTGCCACCAGAAAAGCGCTGGTCAGATTGACGTCCAGCACGCGCTGCCAGTCAGCCAGCGCCAGTTCCAGCATCGGTTTGCGAAACTGGATCCCTGCGTTATTGATCACGATATCTACCGCGATCTGCTCGGCGTCCAGCCGGGCGAACACCGCTTCGATTTCGGCTTCATCCGCCACATTGAACAGGAACCCGTGTGCATCGCAGCCCTGGGCTTTGAGGCTTGCCAGTGCCTGCTGCATATGTTCTTCACGGGTGCCGTTCAGGATCACGCGAGCGCCAGCCTGAGCCAGTCCCTGCGCATAAGCCAGACCAAGCCCCCGCGTTGAACCGGTAATCAGCGCGGTTTTGCCGCTAAGGTTAAATAAGTTTTGCATAGCAATTTATCCCTTGATGTAACATGACTAACAAGTTGCATGGGGACGTTGTACGTGAAGCCGATATTGACAGCAATTACCAGGCGCAGTAATTGCCGGTCAGCTCACAGTTTTGCGCAGCGCTCTGCGCGGAGTAAATTGATGATTTATGTCTTAAACCAATGAATTTAATAGAGTAGTTATTCTATTCTGGTAACGATTGTCGGACAGGGTGATCATTTTTCCCTTGTCAGGCGGAGTATGAAACGTTAAAACCTCAGACATGTAGGACAAGTGAGAATAACCGGTGAGCCTGGAAAGCGTCCAAAAGCATAATGTCGTCGATGTTATCTACGAACAGATGAAACAAAACATTCAGAACGGCGTCTGGGAATCAGGTTGCAAGCTGCCTTCGGAGGCGGAGTTAACCGCCACCTTCCAGGTGAGCCGCGTCAGCGTGCGCAGTGCGGTGCAGAAGCTGCGTGATCTGGGCGTGGTGGTGACACACCAGGGGAAGGGGACCTATGTCACCCGCGACCTGGCCCGCTACGACGCCTTCAGTGATAACGCGCCAATCCTGCATCTGTCGCAGGAAGAGTTCGATGATATGCGGGTGTTTCGCCAGACGGTCGAATTCCGTTGCATGGAGCTGGCGGTGCAAAACGCCACGGATGAAGATGTTCAGGCGCTGGAAAAGGCGCTGAACCGCATGCTGGTGAGTCGTGACGACTACAAAAAGTATTCGCTGGCGGATTATGATTTTCATCTGGCAATCGTCAAAGCCTCGCACAACAAGGTGTTTATTCACGTTATGGAATCCCTGAAAGGGATCTACGTGCATTACCTTGAGGAGTTGAACCGGGTATTGGGCATCACCCTTGAAAGCGTGGAAGCGCATATCAAGGTGTTTATGGCGCTGAAAAACCGCGATGCGGCCCTGGCAACCGAGACGCTGAACAGCGCCATGACCCACAACGTCCATGCCATCGAGGACGTGCGCCACAATTGTTAACGAAAAGCCCCTATGCGCCGCTACGTCGGGTATCAGATCAGGGGCTTTTTTTGACGCATAACATGTAGGACATCATACAGGATAAGCGAGGATTTCATGAGTGAACTGAAAATTACCGACGTCAAAACCATCCTTACCGCCCCTGGGGGGATTGATCTGGTGGTGGTAAAGATCGAAACCAGCGAACCGGGACTGTACGGCCTGGGCTGCGCCACCTTTACCCAGCGTATTTATGCGGTAGCGGCCGCGATTGAAAATTACATCAAACCCTTTTTAATCGGCAAAGATCCGGCGCGTATCGAAGACCTGTGGCAGTCGGCTGCCGTCAGCGGCTACTGGCGCAATGGCCCGGTAATGAACAATGCACTCTCCGGTATGGACATGGCGTTGTGGGATATCAAAGGCAAACTCGCCAATCTGCCGGTGTATCAACTGTTAGGCGGCAAATGCCGGGATGGCATTGCGCTTTACCGGCACTGCGATGGGGCGGATGAAGTCGAAGTCGAGGACAATATCCGGGCACGGATGGAGGAAGGCTACCAGTATGTCCGTTGTCAGGTGGGGATGTACGGCGGCGCTGGCACCGATGATTTGCGCCTGATTGCCGGAAAGCTGGCGCGGGCGAAAAATATCCAGCCTAAAGTATCGCCGCGCAGCCAGACCCACGGCATCTATTTTGACCCTGACGCCTATGCGCGAGCCGTGCCGCGCTTGTTCGACCACCTGCGTAACAAGCTGGGATTTGGGGTGGAATTTATCCACGACGTGCACGAGCGCATCACGCCAATCGCCGCGATTCAGATGGCAAAATCACTGGAGCCGTATCAACTGTTTTTCCTTGAAGACCCGGTTGCGCCAGAGAACATCGACTGGTTAAGCAAACTGCGTGCGCAGAGCAGCACCCCGATAGCGATGGGTGAACTCTTTACCCAGATCAACGAATGGAAACCGCTGATCCAGCAGCAATTGATCGATTATATTCGCTGCCATGTCAGCACCATTGGTGGCATCACCCCAGCGAAGAAACTGGCCACGCTGGCGGAGTTGTACGGCGTACGTACCGCCTGGCATGGTCCGGGTGATATCTCACCGGTTGGTGTGGCGGCCAACCTGCATATCGATATGAGCATTACCAATCTGGGGATTCAGGAATATACGCCGGTCAATGAAGCGCTTCAGGCGGTGTTCCCCGGTTGCCCGGAAATTGACCGTGGATACGCCTATTTGAGTGAACGTCCGGGATTAGGGGTGGATATTGACGAGAAACTGGCGGCGAAATACCCGGTTTCCGGTGGTCTGCCGGAGTGGACCAATGCACGTTTACCGGACGGCACTGCCGCCCGGCCATAAAGGTTACGCCGGATGGTACTGTTGCCATCTGGCTGTCATCTTGCCCGGTTAGGTTGATGTCTCGTCGCTGCCCTGGCGCAGCTCAGTTATCCAGACATCTGACCACCACGGAGTTTTCGCTATGGCACTCGCTGCTGTGCAACCGGCTAAACTGCAACACACCGTCATCGATCCCAGCGTGCGTATGCGCGAGACTCACATTGGTCAGCAGTGTGAAATCCTCGCCCACAGCTATCTCGAATACAGCGAATTAGGCGACTTTTCTTATGTCGGTGAGCACTGCTGCATCGCAGACAGCCAGATTGGTCGCTTTACCGCTATCGCCAATCAGGTGCGCATTGGTGCGCCGAATCATCCAATGGATCGTGCTTCGCAGCATCGGTTTACCTATTGTCCTGAGTACTACGACAGCCATGCGCAGCGTGACAGCACGTTTTTTGCCGAACGGCGTGCTGACCGGGTGATCATTGGGCACGACGTGTGGATCGGTCATGGGGTGATCGTGCTGCCAGGTGTGACGGTAGGCGATGGCGCGGTGCTGGCCGCCGGGGCGGTGGTGAGCAAAGATGTCGCGCCTTACACCATTGTCGGTGGCGTCCCGGCCAGACCGATCCGTATGCGCTTTACCCCGGCGATCGCCGCACAGTTGCAGGCGATTGCCTGGTGGCACTGGCCGCTGGAGAAACTGATGGCACATCTCGGTGATTTTCAGTCCGGTGATATCGCCGCGTTTTGCCAGCGTCATCAGAACCGTTAAGGGGCGGCAGGCAGCGCATTTTTTGCAGTTTGCGCCGCCTGTTTATCTCAAGTAAACTCAAAAAACCCACTTTTTGAGATTGCTTGCGATGAAGCTGCACCGCCCGCCGACGACTCTGGTTGAAAATATCAGCGCGCCAGAGATGGCAGCACTGCTGGAAACCTACGCTGATTGGGATGCACGCTACCTTCATTACGATCAACTTTACCGTCGTTTGAGCGATCGCGCAGCACGCGAAGCCGTGTGGAGTGCATTTAAATTTAAACGGCGTAGTACTGCGCTGCGTTTTAACCTCGCTGCTCAATCGGTGATGTTTAATCTGACCGCTAAAATCAATACGGCGATGTCGCAGGTCGATCGACTGGCCTATGCCCGAAATGGTGAGCTTTCCGATGAAGATGCGGCTTCATATCTGATGGTACAGCTGATCATGGAGGAGGCGATCTCTTCCAGCCAGTTGGAAGGCGCAGCAACGACGTCGCGTGTCGCGATGGAATTACTGGCGGTGGGGCGTGCGCCCCGCAATGAAGATGAAAGCATGATCATGGGCAACTGGCGCTTGATGCAACATATTGTGACTATGGGGGATGCCCCGCTGACCAGGGACGATATTTTAGCCATTCATCATATTGCCTGCGCAGATATTAATGATGAGAAATATCATCCGGGCGAAGTTCGTCTGAATAATGATATTTTTGTCGCCGGGCGTGACGGCGAGATCATTCATCAACCGCCGGATTATCAGCAACTGGAAGGAATGCTGGACGACTTGTGTCAGCAAGTTCAGCACCTGGAAGCACAGGGCGTACATCCGTTGCTGGTGGCCTGTATATTACATTTTGCCATCGGCTATATTCACCCGTTTAGTGACGGTAATGGTCGCACCGCGCGGGGATTGTTTTACCATCACCTCATTCGCCGGGGATACAGCGCTTTCCGTTATATCTCGATCAGTAAATTGCTGAAAGCTGCGGCGGTGAAATACGGTATTTCCTATCTGTATACCGAAACCGATGAAATGGATCTGACCTACTTTATCCAGTTCCAGTGTGAGGTGGTGGTGCGTGCGGTTAACGCATTTACCGAACAGTTGACCACGTTGCATCAGGAACGCGCACAGATGACGCAGTGGGTTGAAGCAAACCTGACGTTGAGCCGTGGGGAGCTTGATATTATGGCGATGGCGTTACACGCACCGGGTTCGTTACTGAGTGCCACGGGGGTGAAAGCACGCCTGGGGATTGCAGACAACACCGCGCGTAGCCGCCTGAAATCTCTCGCGGAACGCGGGATATTGCGCCCGCTGAAAGAAGGAAAAGGGACGGTATATCAGGCCCCCGTCTCCTTACGTAAACTTCAGGAATGGTTGGCGAAGCGGCCCTGATTGCCAGACCAATCAAACTATCGGCTGGCGCAGTGGTGAAGGGGTTGGCACCGCTTCCGGTGTCATTCCGACATGTTGCAGAATCTGGCTGCGATAGTGTTCATCGGGATCGATCACCTCATCACTTAATAATACGCCGACTTCATTAACGTTCTTGCCGGCCACTTGCACTTTGTCGCGTGCCGCGCTGCGCATCCACTCGTATTCGATATCAATATGTCCACTGTCGATGCAACGAATACCCTGCTGGCTGAGATCGTACGCCAGCACCGTGGCGGTGGGGCCAAGTGAAATCAGGACCATATCAAAATAGCGACCATGAGCCAGTACGGCACTATATAACTCGTTGTAAACCGAAAAGGCGTTACGGTTAAGGGTGGTTATACGCTTGATTTCACCCGCGCCAGCTAACAAATCATTACCCATTCCCAAACGTGTGCCACTGCCTTCCACAATTAAAATCTTTTTGTCTTTGAATAATTGCTGGAACTTGGCAAAGATCACCGCAGATGATGTCTTGTCTTTATAATCGTGATAAGGCCGCGTCACTGAAGTATTACCGTAACAGTATTTCTTACTTAATAATGGCTCATAGCGTAAAAAACAAAACGCTTTATGGAAAAACCAGAACAAGGCAGAGCCAAAACGCATATGTCGCGTGCTGCGAAAGGCGTCCGGCAAACACAATAAACAACTGGGGTTATGATTCACACCCCGGCGCAAAATCTCTTTTAAACGGATTGAAAGCCGCTCATCAAATGCCTGAAAACCAATATTTTTAAACAACGTCATCTCCAGTTCACCGTCACCGTAACGGCTGATGGAGAGGTGATCGTTGTTCAGTAGCAAGTCAATGGTCTGCTCCGGTGACAACACTTTATATTGTCTGACGCGGGCACTGGCTCGGGGATATTTTAACGCAGCATGGGTGAGCTTAAAGGGGAAACGTAATTTGCGATAAAGTGAATTGGCACTGATCATCGTTAACCTTCTTGTTATAAGCAGACTTACTCCAGAACGGTCGCGTGACTTATATCACACCCCCCTGATATTTTTAGGCTGAGAAAACTCTCAAAATAACCACCCTGTGCAATGACTTATCATTATTAAATAATGTGAAAATGCCGAGTTAATTAAAAAATGAATAAAATTGTCGAGATAGATATGAGCGAGGGAAGTCGGTATGGGAATAATCGCACCAGACAGAAACAAACCAATTAAATTAATTCATTTAATGCACAGTTATGTACGGTCAGGGGTTAACGTGTTAATTCCCACGCCTGATAACAGGCCTGCAATTCAGCTGCGGAAGAGAGCAACAGTTTTGGCTGCTGCCATGAAGTGAACATTTCACGATTACGCGGTTGCTTACTGCGCGTATATAACAACAGATAGCGCAACATCTCCCAGGTGATACGTTCCTGTTGGCCTGCGGCAACGACACCGCCAACCCGCTGTGCATCCAGTAACGTCCGACGAAAATAACGCAACACACTGCGTGTGGTACTGATTTCGAGCAGAATCAAACCGGTGGCCCGTGTCAGCCGGTCGGGCAGACAACGCACATAGTTTCCGTCCATCACCCAGCTGGGTTCAGCGATTGCCGCCTGATGCAGTTGCAGAAACTCGGCTTCACTACGCGCCTGCCAGTGGGTATTGGGCAGATGATAAAGCTGGTCGAGATGGACGAGCGGTAACGAGGTTTTTTGCGCAATGGCGTGTGCCAGCGTGGATTTACCGCTGTTCGACGGGCCAAGAATGCAGATGCGTGGGCCGAGATCGGCCAGAGAAAGTGCGGGCATTACCATGACAGTCCCATCAGTTTTAGCAGCAGTTGTGCGAAGTTGTGCATAGCGAAAATCACCAGCACCGCGCCGCCAATGACGTTAATAAAGAAACCCATTTTCTGAATGTTGATCAGTTTGGCCGAGGTCAGCAGGGCGAAGCACACCAGCACCAGCCACAGGCTCATAATCAGGATATGCACCGTCGCCAGCAGCAAAAAATGCGCGAATGCGCTTTGTTTACCGGCAAACTGCGACACCACGGTGAGGTAGAGCATCACCGCTTTGGGATTCAGCACATTTGCCAGCCATGCTTCTTTCATCGTCGTCTGACGCGGGCGTGCGGATAGATAGGGGGAGGCAACATTGCGGCCTCGTTTGATCAATTGCACCCCCAGCCAAAACAGATAAAAGGTACCGGCGAAACTCAGCAGGGTAAAAACGCGGGGAGAATGCAGTAGCAGGGCGCTGATACCGGAACCAATCAGCAGCGCGTGGGTATAAATGCCTAACGCCGTGCCCACAATGATCGCCGCCAGACCACGACTGCCGGCCGACAGGGTGTTGTTGATCGCCAGGGTGAAACTGGCCCCCGGTGACAAAGCGACCGGCAGGATGGCGATAATAAAGGCAATAAGGTTAAGGTCCATGATGCTACGCGTGTCAGCGATAACCTACTGATGGCAATGTGAAATAATTCTGATGAAATTTCGTGACTAATGCAACGCAGCTAAGCAGGATAGTGAGCGACATCGCTGATTACGCCAAAAGGATTTCCTATGACCATTGCCTGCTTACACACCGCCGCCAGTAATATCGCCATCTTTGATCAGGCTGCCGCCAGCCTGGGCATCGCACCGACCACCATAAGCCATCTGGTGATGCCACATCTGTTGGCGGAAGCTGAATTGAGTGGCGGCATGACCAGCCAGCAACAGGCGCAGATCACGGCGCTGCTGCACAGCCTGACGCCGTGGTTTGATGCCATTCTGATCACCTGTTCGACGTTGGGGCCGGTCGCTGATGGTTTTCACAATGCAGCAAATGACTGTCAGGTTTATCGTACCGATCGCATGCTGGCTGATGAAGTCCACCGTCGCGGCGGTAAATCGCTGGTGCTCTGTGCCGCAGAATCCACGCTGGCGGCAACCACTGCGCTGTTCTGTCCATCAACGCTGGCAGGATTGCCGCCGGAAGTGCGCCTGATCCCCGATGCCTGGGCGACCTTCAAAGCAGGGGATCAACAGGGCTATCGTCGATTGATTAAAGACGCCGTCAATCAGGCCCGTCAGCAAGGCGCTGACCATGTGGCGCTGGCCCAGGTGTCGATGGCGGTGGCGGCGCAGGACTTCACGGAGGAGCACCGCCCGTTGACCAGCCCGCAACTGGCGTTGCAGCGTTTCGCGTAATACGAACATCCCATCGTAACGGCGCGATAAATCGCGCCGCTTGTATCTTGAAGTTGTAACTGGTTAGCTACCCGTTACACGAAACGGAGGCAGCTTGTCGCGCCGCTTAAGACTCGATCTTGTGTCGTAGCTTAAAGCCCTCCGTTTCTCCTTTCACGCCAGCATCTACTCTGAACGGTAACCAGAAGCTCTGACTTCGTATGTACAAGGCAAGATGGCGTGATGGTTCATGTGAAAGGGAGCTGTCTTATGATTTATCTCGGTATTGATGTCAGTAAAAACAAACTCGACCTCTGCCTGTTGCCCGGCAACGGGAAAAAGAAAACCAAAACCCTCAAAAATCATCCCGACGCCGACCGGGAGATAAATGACTGGTTAATCAGGCAAAAATGCCATCCTGAACAGGTGATGGTGGTGCTCGAAGCGACCGGCATTTATCACGAAAACGTCGCCTTTGGTCTTCATGAAAATACCCCCGTCACAGTCTGCATCAGCAATCCTCAGCGGGTCAGGGAGTTCGCCCGTGGAATGGCTATCCTGACTAAAAACGACTCCGTTGATGCTTACATCCTGGCCCGTTATGGCGAGCTGAAACAGCCTGATGCCTGGGTGCCCCCCTCCCCGGAGGTCCGTAAACTTCGGGAGCTGGTGCGTCTGCGGGACTCACTTCAGGCTGATGTCCAGCGGGCGGAGAACCGACTGGAAAAGGCCCATTCAACCCGCACAGCGCCTGAAATCATTGACTCGCTGGAGAGAACCCTGAAAGCCCACAGGGACGAGCTGAAGCGTATTGAAGCGCTCATCTCAGACCACACAGATAATCATCCGGGTCTGAAGGAAGACCGTGAGCTGCTGGAATCGATAAAAGGAATAGGCAGCGTGGTGGGCACGACAATGCTGTCGGTGCTGCGCTCGTGTCCGTTCCGGAGTGCTTCACAGGTCGCTGCGTGGCTGGGTGTGGTACCGGTGGAAAAAACGTCCGGTAGCTCAGTCAGGGGGCGTGCACGGATGTCAAAAACAGGCCCGGCAGACGTAAGGGCGAAACTGTATATGGCGGCGATTGTAGCGATCAGGTGGAATGCCCCGGCGAAGGCGCTGTACCAGAGGCTAATCGCGAAGGGCAAAGCCAGCAAGGCTGCGCTTGGAGCGGTGATGCGCAAGCTGGTTCATCAGTGCTTCGGGGTGCTGAAAACGCGGATGAAGTGGGATGAAAATTACGCAGCTACCGCTTGACGTTCAAGACGGTAGCTACGGAACATGCTAAGCCGGCTTTATGCGTGATCGATACCACGGAATAAACGCGATCAGCATATTTCCCCAGAATACGCCGGCTGTTAATCCGCTAATTAAACCATGCGCTAAATTAAAGGTTAACGAATCAATCAGCACCGGTTGTAAAATCACGGATACCGAAAGCACGTATTTGGCAATAAATGCCACCACCATAAAAATAAGTGGTAGCACCGAGCCGGGACGAATTATCGTCCCTGGCTGACTACTTTGCGTGGTGGGTCGATTCCGGCGTCCGAGCATTGCCCCCAGCAGGCCACCTGATAACAGGCCCGCGAGCATCGCCCCCAGTGCAGCCAGCGTCCAGTGGGTTTCTGTAAACACGCCGTGAATCGCCCACAGCAGGAACAACACGGGGATCAGGAATAATTTACCCACCGGAACCTCACGCGTTTTGAGGGCTTTGATACCGCGTGACAGAAGATAAATAAACAGAATCCACACCCAAACTGGCGTGTGTTGAATAATGGCTATTACCAGCATAATTTTCTCTCATTTGTCATCAGGTCATAAAATAGCGCTCGCCAATAAGCGCGTATTATTCACAATAAACTGGACCATTAATCATTGAGGGGAGGGCGAACTATTTTCGATGATGTATATCAATGTAGAGCATGATAACTATTCAACAACCCCAACCGCATAAATCCTGCACAGGCCGTGTGGTTATAAAATTCCCGCTTTTTTCGCTTTGCTTACATACGCCTCGCTGCCTGTTTGTTAAACTCTCCGCCGAGAATGAACGTTCACTATAGGATTACCATGATGGTTTTTCAGCGGTATGTTATTGCAGGTCTGGCATTTTTGATTGTCGCCTGTGACCAGAGTGCAGAGAACAAACCCGGGACAATGGTCACGGAAGTTGGCGTGAAAACGTTGCAAACAGAACCGGTTACCTTAACCAGTCAACTGACTGGACGCGTTACCGGTACGATGACATCGGATGTGCGTCCCCAGGTGGGCGGCATTATCCAGAAGCGTCTGTTTACGGAAGGCGATGAGGTTAAAGCCGGTCAGGTTCTCTATCAGATCGACCCCGCCAGTTATCAGGCCAGTTATGATGAGGCGGTCGGACAACTGAAAAACGCCGTCGCCGTGGTCAAGAGCAGCAAACTGAAAGCTGAACGCTATGCGGCGCTGGTCAAGGAAAACGGCGTTTCCCGTCAGGATGCTGACGATGCCGAGGCCACCTACCAGCAAAACCTCGCCTCGGTAACGCAATACAAAGCGGCGGTTGAGAGCGCACGCATCAACCTCAATTACACGCAAATCAAAGCGCCCATCAGTGGCCGCATTGGTATTTCATCCGTCACGCCGGGCGCGCTGGTGACGTCCGAGCAAACCACGGCGCTGGCGACCATTCGTGCGTTGGATCCGATCTATGTCGATCTGACCCAGTCCAGCGTGCAGTTGCTGAAGTTGAAACGCCAGCAGGCGTCTTTGCATCAGAACAGTGATGAAGTCCCGGTGAGCGTGCAACTGGAAGACGGTTCAACCTATGATCACACCGGTAAACTGGAGCTGACGGAAGTGTCGGTGGATGAATCAACCGGTACCGTCACGTTGCGCGCCATTTTTCCTAACCCGGACCACCAGTTGTTGCCTGGCATGTACGTACGCGCCACCGTCAGCAACGGGGTGAAAAATGATGCGCTGCTGGCGCCACAGCAGGGCATCACCCGTGATGCGAAAGGCAACGCCACCGCGCTGGTGGTGGATAAAGACAACAAAGTTGCCAGCCGTGAAGTGGTGACCGATCGCGTGATTGGCAACAAATGGCTGATCGACAGCGGTTTGCAAAGCGGCGACAAATTGATCGTTGAAGGCACCGGTAAAGTACAACCGGGGCAGACCGTGAAAGCGGTCGAAACGGGCACCACCACCCCGACTGATGCCAGCGCGAACACCAGCGGAGGGAACTGATTATGTTGGCTCAGTTCTTTATCCGACGACCGGTCTTTGCCTGGGTGATCGCCATCTGCATCATGATGTTCGGTATCCTCAGCATCAAAAACCTGCCGATTGCGCAATATCCAGATGTGGCACCGCCGCAAATCAGTATCCAGGCCACCTACACCGGTGCATCCGCAGAAACGCTGGAAAGTAGCGTGACTCAGGTGATTGAGCAGCAGTTGACCGGTCTGGATGGTTTGCTCTACTTCTCCTCCACCAGTACCGCTTCAACCGGTCAGGTCAAAATCACCGTTACCTTTGAACAGGGCACCGATCCTGATATCGCTCAGGTCCAGGTGCAGAATAAAGTGCAGCAGGCGGAAAGCCGTTTGCCGGACGCCGTGACCCAACAGGGCGTGACGGTCGAGAAGGCACAGAGTGACTTCCTGTTGATCATGGCGTTGTACGACAAAAACAACAAAGCCACCTCTTCGGACGTTGCCGACTACCTCGTCAGTAACATGGAAGATACGCTGGCGCGTCTGCCGGGCGTGGGTAGCGTGCAGGTGTTCGGTGCAGAATACGCGATGCGTATCTGGCTCGATCCGGCCAAACTGGCGTCCTATTCACTGATGCCTTCGGATGTGGAAACCGCGCTGGAAGCGCAAAACACCCAGGTGTCTTCGGGGCAGATCGGCGCACAACCGGCGAGCAAAGAGCAACAACTGGTCGCCACCGTGCGTTCCCGTTCCCGTCTGCAAACGCCGGAACAGTTCCGCAATATCGTGTTAAAAAGCCAGACCGACGGTTCAGTGGTGCATCTGAGTGATGTCGCGCGCGTGGAAATGGGCGATGACGACTACAGCGCCAACGTGCTGGCTAACGGCCATCCGGCATCGGGTATCGCGATTCAACTGGCGTCGGGAGCCAATGCGCTCTCCACGGCGGAGAACGTGAAAAATACCGTAAATGAGTTCCGCTCCAGCCTGCCGAGTGGTTATGACATCGCCTATCCGCTCGACAGTACCGACTTCGTTAAAATCTCCATCGAGGAAGTGGTCAAAACGCTGGTGGAAGCCATCATCCTCGTGGTGATCGTGATGTTTGTGTTCCTGCAAAACATCCGCACTACCTTGATCCCGGCGATTGCCGTGCCGGTGGTGCTGCTGGGTACCTTTGGGGTGCTGGCGGTATTTAATTACTCGATCAACACCCTGACGATGTTTGGTGTGGTGCTCGCCATCGGGCTCTTGGTGGATGACGCCATCGTGGTGGTGGAAAACGTTGAGCGTGTGATGCGCGAAGAACGACTGCCGCCGCGAGAAGCCACCGAGAAATCGATGAAGGAAATCACCGGGGCGCTGATTGGTATCGCGCTGGTACTGTCAGCGGTCTTCCTGCCGATGACCTTCTTCAGCGGTTCCACCGGGGTGATTTACCGTCAGTTCTCCATCACCATCGTCTCCTCAATGGTGCTGTCGGTGGTGGTGGCATTGACGCTGACGCCAGCGCTGTGCGCCACCTTACTGAAACCGCACGATCATGAAAGCGGCCAGAAAGGTTTCTTTGGCTGGTTCAACCGCAGCTACGAAAAAATTCAGGCGCGTTATCACGAGAAAGTCGGGCATGTGATCCACAGCTCGGTGCGTTATTTGCTGCTGTATGCGGTGCTACTGATTGGCTGTGCCTTTATGTATCTGCGTCTGCCCACCGGCTTCCTGCCGACCGAAGACCAGGGTTACATCATGGTGCAGTACACGCTGGCACCGGGTGCCACTGAAAACCGCACCAGCGAAGTACGCCGTCAGATCCAGCAATACTTCGCCACCAAAGAGAAGGATAACGTCAACGTCAGTATGCTGGTGAACGGCTTCAGCTTTGCCGGTAGCGGGCAGAATGCGGGGATTGGCTTTATCTCATTGAAAAACTGGAGCGATCGTAAAGGGACGGAAAACACCGCTGACGCGATTGCCGGTCGCGCCATGATGAATCTGTCCGGCATCCGCGATGCGCAGGTGTTTGTGCTGTCGCCACCGTCGATTTCCGGTCTGGGCCAGTCGAACGGCTTTACCTTCGAGTTACAGGCGCGCGGCAATACCAGTCGCGACGAGTTACTCAAGCTGCGTAACCAGTTAATCGCTTCCGCCAATCAGGATCCGGTGCTGAGTAGCGTGCGTGCCAATACCTTGCCGGATCTGCCGCAGTTGCAGGTGGATATCGACGATGAAAAAGCCCAGTCGCTGGGTCTGTCGGTCAGCAATATCAACAGTACCCTCAGTGCGGCGATTGGCGGGACTTATGTCAATGACTTCACCGATCGCGGTAGGGTAAAAAAGGTCTACATGCAGGGTGACGAGGATTTCCGCAGCAAACCGGAAGATATCAATAAATGGTTTGTCGCCGGCACCGACAGCGACGGTGACACCACGATGGTGCCATTCTCGTCGTTCTCCTCTTCGCACTGGACCTATGGCCCGGATGTCCTGTCGCGCTACAACGGTCTGTCGTCCTATGAGATCCAGGGTTCATCCGCCTCGGGTAAAAGTTCGGGGGATGCCATGACGGCGATGGAAAAACTGGCAAGCAAACTGCCAGCAGGCACCACCTATGCCTGGAGTGGGCTGTCCTACCAGGAACGCCTGTCCGGCAACCAGGCGATGTCGCTGTACGCCATTTCGCTGATTGTGGTGTTCCTGTGTCTGGCGGCGTTGTATGAAAGCTGGTCAGTACCGTTCTCGGTAATGATGGTGGTGCCGCTCGGGGTCTTTGGTGCGTTGCTGGGGGTTACGCTGCGTGGACTGGAAAACGATGTCTATTTCCAGGTGGCGCTGCTCACCATCATCGGCCTGTCGGCGAAGAACGCCATTCTGATCGTCGAATTTGCTGAGGAGAATTACCGCAAAGGGGAAAACCTGGTGAAAGCTGCGGTCCATGCTGCCTCGATGCGTTTGCGTCCGATCATTATGACCTCGCTGGCGTTTACCGCCGGGGTCCTGCCGCTGGCAATATCCACCGGCGCAGGGGCGAATAGCCGTATCGCCATCGGTACGGGCATCATTGGCGGGACGATTTCCGCCACGCTGCTCGCGATTTTCTTAGTCCCGCTGTTCTTTGTGCTGGTCCGTCGTGTGTTCCCAGGCCTGCCGCATAGTCATGCGAGCCACACTGAATCTGCTGAGAAGACGGGGGAATAACATGTCAGCAAAACTTTTGGTGGTGTTTTTACCCTGTTTTCTCGCGGGTTGTATGTCGCTGGACCCGGACTATCAACGTCCGGCGTCACCGGTTGCCAACACCACGCCAAACGGGGATGCCTATAAATCGTTACAGGGTGCGCAGGCGGCTAACTACCGCGATATTGGCTGGCAGGAATATATTCTTGACCCCCAACTGCGTCAGGTGGTGACGATGGCGCTGGATAGCAGTCGCGATCTGCGGGAAGCGGTCGCCAGCGTAAAATCCGCCCATGCGCAATATGGCGAGGAACGCGCCGATCTGTTCCCGAGCCTGAGTGCCGGGGTGAGCGGTACGCGTTCACGCGCCCTGACCGGTGAAGGTAATCAAACCGCGATCAGCAACTCTTACAGCGCGGAAGGGAGTGTCAGTTCGTTCGAGCTGGATCTGTTTGGTAAAAACCAGAGTCTGACGCGTGAGCAGTATGAAACGTATCTCAGCACGCTGGAGGGCGCACGCAGCACGCGCCTGACGGTGCTGTACAATACGGTGGATTACTGGTTAACGCTGGCGGCGGATCGCAGCAATCTGGCCATCGCCAAAGAGACAGCCGAGAGTGCGCGGCAGTCGATGGAAGTGACGCGTAAGCAGATGGAGCACGGCACCGCGTCAATGGTGGATGTCTCATCGGCGGAAACCACGTACCAGTCAGCAATGGCGGATGTTGCCAGTTACACCACCAGCGTGGCGCAGGACAAAAACGCGCTGGATTTGGTGGTAGGACGCAGCGTACCGGATAACCTGTTACCAGCGAATATCGATGCGCTGGGCCAGGCGTTCCGCGACGTCCCCGCCGGGATCTCTTCCGATGCGTTGCTGAACCGCCCGGATGTGCTGGAAGCGGAGCATAACCTGAAGTCAGCCAATGCCAGCATTGGCGCGGCGCGGGCGAATTTCTTCCCGACCATCTCCCTGACCGCCAGCGGCGGTGTCGGCAGTTCGGATCTCTCGTCACTGTTCAAAAACGGTGCCGGGATCTGGTCCTTCGCGCCGAGCATTTCACTGCCGATCTTTAAAGGCGGCTACAACGTGTCGTACCTGAAATACACCAAAGCGCAGAAGGAATACTACGTGGCGGCGTATGAAAAAGCGGTGCAAACTGCCTTTCAGGAAGTGGCGGATGCGCTGGCCCGACGCGGCACCATCAATGATCAGTTGACCAGCCAGCGTAATAACGTGGCGGCATCGCAGACCTATTACCATCTGGCCGACCTGCGTTATCGCAACGGGGTGGATACTTACCTGAATGCACTGACCGCGCAGCGCACGCTGTATAGCGCGCGTACCAGCCTGGTCAGCACGCAGCAGGCGTATTACCTGAACCTGATAACCTTCTACAAGGTGATGGGTGGCGGTACAGCGTTGAAAGAATCTGAACTGAAGTTGTAAAACATGCCGTTGGCCGATTTGGTATCGGCCCACGGTAAAATGTAAGCGGATTTTTGTCACGGCTATCGGCAAAAATCCGCGTACTGTACTATGTCGCGCTCTTGAATACGTAGCGGCGCGATTTATCGCGCAGGTTATTTTTTGAATTAAGGAATTAAATTTGACCAGGCCAGAGCAGCAAGACTTTTTGCACCAGCGTAAACAGCTGATTATTGCTGCGGCGAAAGTCTGTTTCAGTCGTTCTGGTTTTCATGGTGCCAGTATGGCGGATATGAGTGCCGAAAGTGGTTTGGGTGCCGGGCAAATCTATCGTTATTTTAGCAGCAAAGAAATATTGGTGAGCGAAACGGTAAAAGTGATCGCTGAAGAGTGGCGAACTTTTCTGGAAAAGAAACTCAGCCAGCAGCCCGAGGTGGCGGATATTATCGCCAGAGATTCTGCGTTCTGGCGTGAGTGGTCGATAAAAGACCAGTGTTTATTACTGGAGGTCTATTCAGAAGCCTCACGTAATGCTGCCGTGCGAGATATTCTTGCGCAGCAGGAGCAACAACTTATTTCTGCTCTTGAGCCGGTTTTTCAACAGCAAAATCCGCAAATCAGTGCGGAGCAGCGTTTTAACCAGATCCATTTTTTGTTGTTACTGATTGATGGCGTAGCCTGTCGCACTTTTGTCGATAATGATTTGAATCAGCCCGAGTTGTTGCGACTCAGCACTATCCTCAATCAGCATTTGTTACCGTAATTCATTGTTGGGCAACGTTATTATTGACATCGCTGATGATACCATCAAAAAATGGCACAAAGGCGGGTGCAATTTCGCGTTGTTTCATACAGCGGCGAATAATAATGCCATCAATGATTAATGAGAGCACATATAAGCGCGTATGAATAACGCTGGCGTCTTTACCCGGATACAACGCCTGTTCTTTATTAATAAAATTCTCTCTGAGGCTTTTCCAGGCATCGGTCATGATTTGCATGATGCGAGGGTTACGCATGGCTTCAGACGATATCTCCATCAATAACACAATATCGTTTTCGACTTCGTGGGGCACCAGACCCGCAGAGAACAGTGGTAAACGTGCCTCACCACCCGATTTGGCAATCTGCTCCAGATCATCATTAAGCAAATCTTTCAACCGTTGGGTGATAGTGAATACCAGCGCCTCAATAATCGACTCTTTATTGGTGAAATATTTATAAATCAGGCCAACGCTAATATTTGCCTGGCTGGCAATATTCTGGATTGATGTCTGATAAAAGCCTTTTAATCTCATGCACTGTTCAGCAGCGTCAAGGATCTGTTCTTTACGGTTCATGATGACGGGCCTGAGGGAAATAAAAGTCTATTTTACGCAACTTATTCCGCGCTGGCTAATCATCTATTGTCAAAAATTTTGACTTAAGCCAGCAAATCACCCCACTGGTGTCTGTTTCTTCCTTCTCTATGATGGCGGTATCAAACTGAATTAAGGGAGAACGAGCATGAATCTGTTACGTGCACAGCGCGATCAGCTGTTTGAGTATGGCCCTTTCACCATCCGCCGTCAGCGTCCGGGCGAGGCATTTGGTCCACTGGCGATCATCGACCAGATGACGCTGAAAACCGGGGCGCAGGTGCCGATGCACCGCCATCAAAACGATGAGATTTTCACTTACGTCTGGCGCGGTTCTTCTCAGCACCAGCATGAAAATGGCGAGCGCACGCCGCTCAACGCCAAACGCGTGATGGTGGTCAGTGCCGGTGAGGGGCTGCGTCACGAAGAATCCGCGCCGCTGATCGAAACCGAAATGTTGCAGGCTTATATTCGCCCGGCGCAGGAAGGTGGTGAGGGACGGGTACAGCACTTCACCCGTGCCGAGGGCGCAGCGGTAAATGCCTGGACGTTGCTGGCAGGGCCTGAAGGCAGTGATGCACCGCTGGCCTTGCGCCAGGCGATCTATGTGTATGACCTCAAACTGGAACGCGACCAGCAACTGGCGATTCCGCAGCGCGCAGGTTTCGCCGTCTGGGTGACGCTGCTTGACGGTGTCGTGCGGGTCGGCGATCAGCGCTTGCATAAAGGTGATGCCATCAGTGATGCCGTTTCCCTGCCCGAGATTCGGGGGGAGCGTGATGCCACGTTGATTGCTTTTCTGGTAAAGGCCGATGCCCCAGCCGTGACCAGCGGCACCGTCAGCGGACAATAATTCCGCCAAAAAAACGTAGCGGCGCGATTTATCGCGCAGATTTTGGTATCCGTTCGCACCAAATTGCGCGATAAATCGCGCCGCTACCGATCATCTGTGATGACCAACGAGAATCCTTCTCATTTTTCACATCCTGTTAACGATCCGTGACCCGCCTCTGAGTTTTGCCGCGTAGAGCCGTGCAATATTCTGACATATCGTAATACTAGATATATCTAATTATTCGATATCGCACACTCATCAACGCAAAGTTTTCCGGGAGCAATCATGGATCTGGGCATTGGTAACAAACTCGCTTTTATCTGCGCGTCGTCGCAGGGGCTGGGGCTGGCGTGCGCGCAGGCGCTGGCAGCGGAAGGGGTACATGTCACCCTGAACGGACGCAACGAAGCCAAATTGCAGCAGGCCGCGCAGCGCCTGCGCGAGCAAAACCCGACGGCGCAGGTCAGCTATATCTGCGCGGATTTAACCAGTGCCGCCGGACGCGATACTATCCTTTCGGCCTTACCGCAGATCGACATTCTGGTGACCAACAATGCCGGGCCACAACCCGGTGCGCTGGCAGACTGGCAAGCCGCAGCGCTGCGTGAGGCGATGGAAGCCAATTTTATTCCTGCCATTCAGCTCATCCGCGCCTGGTTACCGGCCATGCAGGCCCGGCGTTTTGGTCGCATCATCAACATCACCTCCGCGATGGTTAAAACCCCGCATTACATGATGGGGCTGTCCACCTCGGCCCGCGCAGCGCTGACGGCCATGTGTAAAGCCATCAGCCAGGAAGTGGTGCGTGACAACGTCACCATTAATAACCTGTTGCCGGAGCGAATCGATACCCCGCGCCAGGAATTTATGCTGCAACGTTTAATCGCCAAAGAAGGCATCAGTCGCGAACAGGCGCGGGAGCGCAATGTGCAATCCATCGCCGCCCGGCGGTATGGCACGCCGGAAGAGTTCGGCGCGGCTTGCGCGTTTCTGTGCAGCCAGCAGGCCGGGTTTATTTCGGGGCAGAACTTGCAACTGGATGGCGGTTCCTATCCGGGGTTGATCTGATGAACACCCCCCACGCGCAATTACTTGAGTTTGAACAACAGCGCCAGCAGGCGTTAATTCACGCCGATTTGCCGCGTCTGGCCAGCATGTTGGCGGAAGACCTGGTGCATATCCACAGCACGGGCATGGTGCACAACAAAGCGCAATTTCTGGCACATGTGCAACGTATGGGCGGGTTCATCGCGATTCAGCGGGACACGCCCGCCATCCGCGTGGAGGGTGATATCGCCATCCTCACCGGTCACACGCGCAACCGGGTGCGGCTGCTGGAAACGGGAGAAGAGGCGGAGCGCTACGGTTTCTCGACGCTGGTGCTACGGCGCACACCTTCCGGCTGGCAAATTTTGCTCTCGCAGTTAACTCCTACAGCAAAGGAAAAAGCATGAAACTGGTACGTTTTACCGAACAGGGCCGCACGCGTATTGGCAAGGTGGTGGATGATCAGGTGATTGACCTCTCCGCAGTACCTGGCGTCACCGGCTCGATGCGCCAATTGTTGACCAGCCTGGCAACGCTGCGCCCGCGACTGGAAGCGGTGCATAGCCCGGCGTATGCGTTAGCGACAGTACAACTCGAAGCGCCGATCCAGGACGCGCAGAAGTTCCTCGGCATTGGCATGAACTACCGTAAACACGCTGAAGAGGCGCGTCAGGCGGGGATCCCCATCCCGGAAAGCCAGTTGTGGTTTAACAAGCAAGTCTCCTGCATCAACGGTCCTTTCTCCCCGGTCGTGAAGCCCGCAGCCAGCGAGAAAATGGATTACGAGATCGAGTTAGGCGTGGTGATTGGCAAACGCTGTCGCCATGTCAGCGCCAGCGACGCCGCCAGCGTGATTGCCGGTTATCTGATCGTCAATGATGTCTCGGCACGCGACTGGCTGCATAAATCACCGACCTTTACGTTGGGTAAATCCTTCGACACCCACGGTCCGATTGGCCCGTGGATCACCACCGCCGATGAGATCCCCGATCCGCTGCGGCTGGAGATGAAGTTGTTCGTCAACGGTGAACTCCGCCAGCACGCCGACAGCGGTGACATGATTTACGACATCTACGCGCAGATTGCATACCTGTCGACGGTGATGACGCTGGAACCCGGCGACATCCTGGCGACCGGAACGCCTTCCGGCATCGGTGCGCCAACCGGACGCTTCTTACAACCCGGCGATGTGATGCGGCTGGAGATTGAAGGCCTGGGTCATATCGAGAATCCGGTGGTTGAGGAACGCGTATGACCAGCCAAAATTTTCGCGATTATTTAATGCCCAATGATGCCGAGCGCATCGGCCTGGCGCGCGGGGTGGATCTGCATACCTACGGCGCGCGCATGTTGGCAACCGAGAAAGCGCAGAAACTCAAAGCCCACTGGCAGGCGATGCTGGATGAAACCTTCCGCGGCATTACCGCCAATGGCGAGGTGCAGTCCGGTCTGTTCAGCTTGCAGGATGAGGGGTTTGCCGTGGAAGAGGCGGTGAGGGCGGCGCAGGCGCTGTTTGCCAGCCTCGATAGCGCCCGACAGCAGCAGGTGAGTTACGCCATCGATGCGCCACAGTGGCGCGCCTGGTACAACCCGGAAATCCCGTTTAACGATTACGGTGTCAGGCTGGATGAAACCTCGGCGGCAACTCATGAAGCCTTCTGGTCGCTGCTGCGGAGTTGTACCAGTGCGGCGGGTCTTAGCCGGGTGCAACAGGTGATGGATGCCAACCATTTTCTCGGTGAACTGTACGATCTCACCCACATTATGAACCGCTGGAGCTTCCATTTTTTGCTGTTCGGTTCGCCTTCCGCTACCCAGCCGTGGGGCTGGTCGATTTACGGTCATCATGTGGCGTTTTGCTGTTTTATCGTCGGGCGGCAACTGGTGATTGCCCCGACCTTTTTCGGCGTTGAACCCAATGTTATCGACCGGGGGGATGCCAGCGATTGCGTGTTGTTCCGCGACGAAGAGCAGCTCGGTCTGGCCCTGATGCAGTCGCTCAGCGTCCGGCAGCAACATCGCGCCACGATCTATCAGTTAATGGAAGATCCCGCGATGCCGGCCGATCGCTTTAACTTTGCCGATCAGCGTCACCTTGGCGGTGCGTTTCAGGACAATCGGGTGATCCCGCTGGAGGGCGTCTGCGTGGCGGAATTTACGCCCGCGCAGCGTCAACAAGTGATGGCGCTGGTAGCGGTGTTCCTGGCTTTCCTGCCCGACGGACCGCGCGCTGCGCGCCTGCAACAGATTGAGGCCCAGCTCGATAACACCTGGTGGAGCTGGATTGGCGGTTGTGGTGATGACGATGTGTTCTATTACCGGCTGCAAAGCCCGGTGGTGATGCTGGAGTTTGATCATCACAGCGGCATGTGGCTGACCAATGAAGAACCGGCACGTTTCCATATCCATACCATTACCCGCATTCCCAACGGGAACGACTACGGCAAAGCGTTGTTGTCGCAGTTGCAGCAGTAAACCCAGGCGCAACGCCTGAATTCCTGTCGTACCGGGTGACGTCGTTCTGCCCGGGTAACCCACAGTGCCAGTTGACCGTTCCCGTCAGGGATTTCGGACGGCTTCGCTGTGCCCCACGCGCGAGAAATCGCGCCGTAATTGAAATCGCGCGATAAACCGCGCCGCTACAATGAGGTTATCAGGCAATGGATGTTCATAAAAAAGCCAAAATTGCTGCATTAACCGTAGTGCCTCTGGCGTTGTTCTGCGGTACTTGCTTTGCGGAGGCTTCACCTGCAACGGACTCCGATAGCGTTAACGACTGGCTCACACAAGGCAATATCTCTGGCGAGCTAAAAACCATGACCTTTTTTAAAGAGTTCAGCGGCACCCAGGTTAACAAACGCACCAGTTCGGTGGGCGGTGATATTCAATATCGCAGCCCGCAAATCGGCGGTTTTAGTGCCGGGGTGGGCGTGTACGGTGCGTATAACCTCGGGCTGAATCCTTCCGACCCGGAACGTACCGAAATCTATCTGCCGTCGGAAAACACCACGGTGCTGGGTAAAGCCTTCCTGCGTTATCAGGGCTATGGCTTTGATTTGCAGGGAGGACGTTTTGGCCTGGATACACCGTTTGCCAATGAAGGCGAAGGCTGGACCATGATCCCGGCGCTGTATCAGGGGTTCGGCGGCAGTTATGCGTTGGATGACAAGGGCGACCTGAAACTCAATGCGTATCGCATCTACCGCTTCAAACCGGAAAGTTCCGACCAGTTCGGCAAAGGGGATGCCGGTAACCCGGAAATCGAGGATACCAGCATGCCGTCGGTGGACAGCGACGGTTTCACCACGGTGGGGCTGCGCTACGGTCAGCAGTGGAATACGGTGGCGGAAGCCTGGTACTACAACTTCGATAAACGCGCCCAACTCGGCTACGGTGGGGTCCAGCTACCGGTTTCGGCGTTGAAATTCGGCAACTGGACACCGTACTGGGGCGCACAATATCTGCATGAATGGGATGCCAGCGACCAGGCGTATCCTTATCACAATATCGATACCGATCTTTATTCCGGGCGTATCGGCATGAAAACCCGCAATCATGACCTGTATTTCGCCGCGACATATGTGCCACGCAAAGATGATGCCTTCCTTAACGGTGGCTTCTTCGCGCCCTATAGCTACGGTATTTACGACCATACCCCGCTCGAAAGTGGTCAGCCGTTGGTGTCGATGGTCACCACCAACCAGCCGGGCAAGGCCTTTGCCTTACGCTACGCGTACCATGATGAAAAGTATCTCGGGGTGTTTGGCGTGACGCGTCTGGAACTGGAGGATTCCAGCGGGATCTACTATCCGCTACCGGCGGAGAACATCAATGCCGCCTTTATGATCCTCGGCTATAACGTCACGCCGCGTCTGCATCTGGAATTCGAGTTTGACTACGTACATTCACCGAATGAGGTGACGGGTAATTACCATGCGGAACGTCTGCGTCTGGTGTATCGCTTTGGCGCGAAAATGGCAGATGATGATTATTAATCAGGAGATGATATGAGCCGACGCGAAAGTATCTATATTGATGCCTTTCCCCATACCAATCCGATCCCGGCGGCGTGTCGGATAGGCGCGATGTTGTATTCCGGGGTGATCTACGGACGCGATCCGCATACCCAGCAGGTGCCTGCCGATCTCGGCGAGCAGTGCGCGCTGATGTTTAGCCATATTGAAAGCATCGTTAAGGCGGCGGGCGGCACGCTGGAGGACGTCATTAAGGTGACGTTATGGATGCAGGATAAATCGCAGCGTGAGGTGGTGAACCGCTACTGGCTGGCGGCATTCCCGGATGCCAACGCCCGTCCGGCACGCCATGCGCTGGATGGCAACTTCAGCGGTAATACCTTAATTCAGTGCGACTTTATCGCGGTACTGGATCGTTAATCTCTCATTGCGGGCAGTGATTGTATCTGCCCGCACCTTTCTCTATATTCCCTGTGCAACGGAAACGATGGCCGTAACGACTTGGACTATGTCGGAAATTTCGATATATTTAAAATTCAGTGATCATTGTGTGGTTATTTGCGTAACTGCGTGGGGGCAGTCATGGTTGGACAAAGCGAAATGGATACGCAGCCTGCGGCTGGCAAAACGGGTCGCCGGGCGCGTGCCTTCGATTATGGCGAGTTACGCCTGCTGTTGCTGGCGATCATCGCCAAACAACCCAGCCACGGCTATGAGCTGATCCATGAAGTGAATGAACGTCTGGGCGGCACCTACAAACCCAGCCCCGGCGTGCTCTATCCGGCGCTCACCTGGCTGTACGATCGCGGCTATGCCGAGATTGACTTAGAAAAGGGCGGGCGCAAACGCTACCGCATCACCGACGAAGGGAATGCGTTCCTCAGTGCCAATAAAACCGTGATTGATATGTTGGTGGCGCGTGTGGTGCCAAAACATCAGGGACAAGGCAAGTCGCCGCAGGCGATTGTTGAGGCGATGGATCATCTGAAACGTGCGTTAAGTCTGCGTGCCAAAATGGAGCCGGTGGCGGATCAGGTGGTCACGCGTATCGGGGAGATTATCCATGTTGCCGCTAACCAGATTGAAGCATTGCTCAATGCGCCGACCCTGAGCGAAGGTGCGGCGAAGTGCGTGGCCGATATCGTTACGCCAAACGGCGAGCGTTTTCTGCGCCGTCTCGGCAGCCATTTTCAGCACCGCACCCCGGTGGTGATGGATGAGAACAGTGGCCATTTCCGCATGAGTATGGGGGAGGTTCGTATGGAAGTGCTGGACGGTATTTTCCGCGTCACCCTCACCGCGTTGAATGAAGAGAAGCTGACCGAGATGCAGCATATTCTGGTGCGCCATCTGGAAGAGGCGGCGGTCCGTGAAACGCTTGAAGTGATATGGCAGCAGGTTTAAGGTAAAAACCGCGCGATAAATCGCGCCGCTACCGAATTTTTCCCGTTTTGTAGCGGCGCGATTTATCGCGCAAATCAGAGCGACTAGCGAAAATCCGCCGCCAGCGCCGAGGTGGCTTTTACCAACAATCCCACATCGCTACCCACCGCGACAAAGGTGGCACCCAGCTCCAGATAACGGGCGCAGAGCCTGGGGTCAGCACTCAAAATTCCCGCCGCTTTACCGTGAGACTGAATGCGTACCAGCGCCGCCTCAACCACCTCCTGGACTTCCGGCGCACCGGGCTTGCCGGGAAAACCCATATCCGCCGCCAGATCGGCAGGGCCAATAAACACCCCATCGACCCCGTCAGTAGCGGCAATGGCATCCAGTTGCGCCAGACCAGCACGGCTTTCCACCTGCACCAGCAGGCAAATCTGTGCATTGGCGCTGGTGAGGTAATCTGGCGTGCGGTTAAAGGCTGAGGCCCGTGCCAGCGCCGCGCCGACGCCACGGATACCCTGCGGTGGATAACGCACCGCCTTCACCAGCGCCTGCGCCTGTGTGGCACTCTCCACCATCGGGATCAGCAACGTTTGTGCGCCAATATCCAGCAACTGCTTAATCAGCCAGGGTGCATCCATTGGCGCACGCACCACCGTATGCGCGGGCGAGGCTGCCAGCGCCTGTAACTGCTGCATCAACAGCGGTACGTCATTGGGGGCGTGCTCGCCATCCAGCAGCAGCCAGTCAAACCCGGCACCGCCACAGATCTCAGCACTGTAAGGATTGGCGAGCGCCAGCCACAGGCCAATTTGCGGCTGTTGGTTGTGCAGCGCCTGTTTAAAACGATTAATCGGTGCAGACATCATTACCTCACGCAAAGTAGCAGCTGACGGAACCGTGACGGCCATAGTCAGCATGGATGGTGTCGCCGTGACGGGCCTCGATCGGACGGATAAACGAACCGGCAAGCACGATTTGGCCGGCGGCAAGATGGTCGCCATATTGCGCCAGTCGGTTCGCCAGCCAGGCGATGCCGCGTGCCGGATGGTTCAGAACCCCGGCCCCTAAACCGGTTTCCTCGACGGTGGCGTTGCGCGACACAATCGCGCCCATCCAGCGCATATCGACATTTTCTGGCGCAAACAACTGGCTACCTAACACGATGCCTGCGTTGGCGGCATTATCAGAGACGGTATCGACGATAGTGCGCGCTTTGCCGCTGGCAGCATCGCTACGCACGATGCGGGTGTCGAGAATCTCCAGCGCCGGTAGCACATAAGCGGTGGCGGCCAATACTGCTTCAACGTCCACGCCTGGCCCGCGCAGTGGCGCGTTGAGTACGAATGCCAGTTCCGCCTCGATACGTGGCTGAATAAAGCGGTCAGCCGGGATGGTGGCCCCGTCATCAAACACCATGTTGTCGAACAGCACGCCGGAATCGGGGGTGTCGATATTCAAGGCGTACTGCATCGCTTTCGATGTCAGGCCAATTTTCCAGCCGATGACCTTCCGCCCGCCGTCGATTTTTTGCCGCACCCACGCCTGTTGCACCGCATAGGCATCATCCAGCGTCATCTGCGGGTAGCGCAGCGACAACAACCCGGTCTGGCTGCGGCTACGCTCGGCCTGGTCCAGCGCTTCGACGGCGGCGAATAACTCGCTCTGGCTTAACATGGTCACACCTCATCCTTAACGTAATTGCGCAGGGTGCCAATCCCTTCGGCGTGGACTTCAATCACATCACCGGGCTTCAACCAGACCGGTGGTTCAAAGCGCGCGCCCGCACCGGTGGGGGTGCCGGTAAAGATGATGTCGCCGGGATTGAGCGGGATAAAGGTTGAGATATAGGCGATGATCCAACGGAATGAGAACGTCATATTGCAGGTGCGGTCGTCCTGACGCAGTTCACCGTTAACATGGGTGGTCAGACGAATATCCGCGATCTGCGCGGCTTCGGTAAAGGGCACCAGCCACGGGCCAATCGCGCCGGAACGATAGAAGTTCTTACCCTGAGTGACATTGAATTTACTGTGTCGCACCCAGTCGCGCACCGTGCCTTCATTGCCAAGCGTAATGGCGGCGATATGGTTTAACGCCTCGCTTTCAGGAATCCGGCGACCAGATTTGCCGATCACCATCACCACTTCACCTTCGTAATCAAGCTGCTCACTCTCGGCGGGGCGCAGCAGCGGCTGCTGATGGCCGGTGAGTGATTCAGGAAAACGGACAAACATCGACGGATAATCCGGCGCGCTCTGTCCGTCTTTATATTCAGCGTTGCGGTTGGGGTAGTTCACACCAATGCACAGAATTTTGCCTGGTTGCTCAAGCGGCATCTCGAACTGGATATCGGTCAGGGCATAATCCACCGGCAGGTTTTGCGCCTCGGCGGCCAGCGCGTTGAGGGCGTTATCAGCGATCACCGCATCCAGCGTCGGCCAGCGATCGGCAAAGCGCGGTTTAAGGTCAATCACCCCAGCGCCACTGATCAAACCATAGCTTTGTACCTGACCCTTTTCGGCGGAAAAACGGATAAATTGCGGTCGTTCCACGGGTTTTCTCCCCATTTTGGCAAAAATGCGGCGAGCAGAAGCCCGCCGCTCCCAGCATGAAGGCTGAGCAGTTTTCAAGACACAGGAGGGTTTGCGGCGTTGACGCAGCGCCGTGGCGCGTTATGCCAGGTTGAACATGCGCGCGGCGTTACCACCCAGAATGTTGGCTTTGTCTTCGGCGCTGATATCGAGACTCTCGATGGTTTCAATGCCCTTGAAGAACCAGTCTTTACGGATTGGGTAGGAGCTGCCGTACAGAATGTTTTTGCCGCCAATCACTTTCACTGCGGCTTCCAGTTGCGCTTTACCCCATTGCGGCGCGCCGGAGGTATCAAAGAAAATGTTATTGCTCAGTTGCGCACGCAGGTTGCCGGTGCCGGTCTGGAAACGATCCACCGCATCGTTGAACTGATGTTGTGGCGGTACCAGCATATCGGCGAAGGCGTAGAACGCACCGCCCAGCATCGAGTGGATAAAGCGCAGGTTTGGCAACTCATCAAACATGCCGCTGAACAGCTCACGACCCACCGCAGTCGCCTGATCCACGCAGCGACCAAACTGGCGACGCTGGTTGGTGTAAGGCAGCACGGAGTTGAAATCCACCGGCAGCGGGGTGTGGTGAACCACCACCGGCACCTTGAGGTCGTTGAGGAACGTCAGGTATGGACGGAACGCCGGGTCATCGAGGTAGATTTGGCCGTAGTGCGCCACGATTTGCGCGCCACGGAAACCGAGTTGATTCAGGCAACGGTCCACTTCACGCAGACAATCGTCAGTCCCCCACGGCGGAACCACCGCCAGCGCTGACATGCGGCCTTCGCTGCGTTTCACGTATTCCGCCATGCGGGTGTTGACCTCTTTACAGGTCTCCAGATCCAGCCACTCCTGCCACACCGGCAGACGGAAAATGGCGTGATCAACCCCGGCTTTCTCCATATCCGCCAGTTGGCTTTCCAGCGTGTATTGTCCTTCGGCGTAGTTGAGGTTAACAAAGCCTTTCGGCTGCTCAATGATCAGCTGGCTCAGTTCCTTGCCTTCAATTTTCTCCACGCGGGTGTGCACGCCATATTGTTTTGGCACGCAGTCGAGAAATGAATTCAGCAGTTTCTTGTCAGAAAACAGCTCGCCCGGCAGCCAGTGCATGTTGGCATCGATAATTTTGCTCATAGTCAGTTCCTTTCTGTCTCAATTAAGGGGATAAATTATTTTTGGGTGGCAAAAACCGATTTGTATTTCGTCGGTTGGTCGGTCTCTTTCTCTGTCGGGATGCGCATACCGGCTTTGGCGTGGTACTCGCTGAAAATCGACAGGGCTTCTTCGTGCGGGAAGATGTTTTCAATGTCGTCGAACGGCTTACCACCGCTACGTTCTTCGACGATACGGCGCACCACTTCCGGGCCTTCGCCGCGTGATGCCAGCACCAGCCAGTTCACCTTCTCGCGGCGCTCCAGCTCATAGGCTTGCAACGCGGCGACCGGGTCAGCGATGGTGGCGAGTTTCTCGGCGATGACGCGGGCATCGACAAACGCCTGGCAGACGCTGTTGCCACCGCGCGGATACATGGCATGGGCGGCGTCGCCGAGCAGGGTGATGCGGCCAAAGGACCATTGCGGTAACGGGTCATGGTCGATCAACGGGAACAGATAGCATTCGCGGGCGTTGCGGATCATGGCGCTGACATCGATAAAATCGAGCTGGCAGTCGTCAAACACATGCTCAATCTCTTTGACGCCGGTTTCCTGGTTCCAGTCCTCTTCGCTTTGTGGTTTCTCGTTCTGCTCAATCACCCAGTTCACCAGTTGATTGCCCTGGTCATCGACGTTGTTCTGGATCGGATAGACGATCAGCGTGCCCTGACGAATCGGATCGCCGATATGCAGAATGCTGCCGCCGGTTTTGAACGGCGGCATCACGGTGACGCCGCGATATAAGGTCAGACCGGAGAAGTGGCTGCGGGCGGATTCCGGCAGCAGTTTGCTGCGCACCACCGAACGGATACCATCGACGCCAATCACCACATCGGCGCGCACGCTTTGCGGAGCATTGGGATTGAGACGGGTATCAAAATGCACGGTTACGCCGCTGTCATCCTGTTCAAAATGGCTGCAACGGCAACCAAGGGTGATGGCATCCGCACCGAGGCGTTCCTGTACCGCTTTGTACAGCATCATTTGCAGATGGCCGCGATGGACGAAGCGTTGGTCGTATTCGTAGCCCATATGCTTGCCGCATTGCTCGCCAAAAATTTGCTGGCCGTAGCCGGTATAGAAAATGGACTCTTTGGCTTCTACGGAGATGTCGACAAAGGCGTCGTACAAACCCATTTCAGTAATTTCTTTCACCGCATATGGCTTGATATCTACGCCGACTCCCAGCGGTTTGATTTCAGCGACGGCTTCAAACAGGCGCGGGCGAAAACCCTGTTGATGCAGGCGCAGGGCGGCAGCCAAACCGGCCGGGCCGGCACCAATGATGACGATATCCAACATAATGACTTCCTCTTGTTGTTCAGAGTTAACTGTGGCTTTTCAGGGTATTAGCTTTGAGATCGTGTCCGGGCTGGCGCTGTACATCGCGCAGCCAGATCGGTAATCCGGCGAGGCAGACCACCAGACCACCGATAACCAGCAGTGCCAGCGACTGCGGGTCTTCGCTGTTCTGCGCGGCGATAAACAGCGGTGGACCTAAGAACACACCGACCAGCGTCAGTTGGGTGATCAGACCGCTGGTGGCTCCGATGCTTTCGCGTGATGGCGCGACCACCGGAGCCAGCGCCCACATGCCCACCAGCAAACCGCTGCCGAACATAAACAACCAGGAGGCACCGATGGACAACATAAAACCGAGCGGCAGGGTGAAAATCGCCAGCGCGGGTGCGCCGGTCAGTACCAGACCCACCACGCCAATCGCGGCAGCTCTGACCCCCCGGTTCAGCAATGCGCCAACCATCAGGCAGCCAATGCCGTTACATACCATCGCCACCACATTCCAGTGGGCGACTTCCAGCAGTGGCACGTTGTAGCGTTTGGCGAGATACGGGGCGAGGGTGGAGATAATGCCGGTTTGCAAAAAGGCATCAGCACCGAAGGAAATACCCAACAGGTAGATCAACGGGCTACGCAGCACGGAGCGTAAGCCTCGGGTGCGTGAGAATTGTGCCTTCTCTTCTGGCGTGCGACGCGGCAGGCTGACGGTAGCGACAAACGCCAGGGCCAGCGTCAGGACCGAGTGCGCCAGGAAGGCAGCACGCCAGTTGCCAAAATGGTCGGCCAGACCGGCTGAGAGGAACGGCAGCAGAAAACTGGCAGGAACAAAGGTGGACCACAACGCCATCGCCATATTACGTTGCTTACCGGTGGTGATGCGGATCAGCAAGGTCACGGCGGCCACGGCGGTTAACACATAACCGATGCCGGTAACGATGCGCCCGCCCAGCAGCAGATTAAACGACGGTGCCGCGACCACGCAGATATCCCCCAGCACAATCACCACGGCACCGATTAGTAACACCACCCGATCCCCGGCGCGGTCGACAATATAACCCGCCAGCAGCGCGCCGAGAGCCACCATCAACGATGGCAGCGACATAATCAGGCCGATCTGGCTGTGTTCAAACACATGAAACTCTTTGGCAATCGAACCTAACTCAGTCACCGCTTCGCTGACCGTCATGGCTGCCATCACGCCGAGCGCGTAGGCGACCAGAATCCGCACCAGCGGGTTTTGAATAAATGTACTCACGATCCGTTCTCCCAATAGCTGATTTCACACAGGATTTAGCGTTATGGACTGACGCAGGCGCTTAGCCATCATTGGCAAGGGCGAGAAAGCGCTCCAGCGTGGGTGGATCGATCGGGGTTTCCGGCTGGATAACCGGAACGTTGGCGAAGGGCGTCGCTTCGGTAAACCATTTGTTTTGCGCCGGGAGTCCCCACTGGTCGGCACGTTTGGGATCGGCCAGATTCCAGCCAAGCGCCGGTTCGATGTCGATATGTTGGTAGTGGGTATTAAACAACTCGATACGATGGCCATCGGGATCGCGGAAGTAGACGAACAGGGCACCACTGATGCCGTGACGACCCGGACCTCGTTCCAGTTGCGGCGCGTAACCGAGCGCACCGGCCACGTCACAGGCGCGGATCATGTCGTTGGTATCGGGCAGGGTGTAGGCAAAATGGTGCAGGCGCGGCCCCGGCCCCTGGGTGAAGACGATATCGTGCGGATTCCCTTTGCGCTGTAGCCAGACGCCCCACAGATGCTGATTGTCTTCGACCTGCGACCAGGTGTATTCGCTGACGCGAAAACCCAGCGGCTGATAGAACGACCAGGCCTGACGTACATCGCTGGTTTGTAACTGATAGTGGTCAAGGCGCTGGGCGCTGGCACCGCGATAATGCTGGTAATTTTTCAGCATACGTTCACAGGCATCCATCGACGCGCAGAATTCCAACGGGACGCCAACATGGTCGCTGACATGCAGGGTTAAGCCCTGAAAGGGCACCTCAACAATGCGCGTTTCCTTACCCTGTGCGGCGAAATAGTCTTCCGCTTTATAGATATCGTCATCGCGGCACACGCGCATCCCGATACGGGCGCAGTGCGTATCGCTGGCTTTTTTTAACACCAGGCTGTGATGCCCACGTTCCTCTAATCCGCGCAGATACACGCTGGACGCATCCTCATCACTGACCACCAATCCGATTAAATCGGTGTAGAAGCGTTTGCTGACCTCAAGGTCGCGAACGTTCAGGACAACATGACTGGCACGCGTCACGTTGAAAGGTGGCTCCAAAACCAACTCATCGATCTGTGGCATGGGTATGTTCTCTCTTTCAGATAAAAGGGGTACCGCTCAGTGTTGTTGTAATAAATTTAGATATATCGTGTTAATAGATATATCTCATAATGTTGCCGGGATAGGAGATCGAGCGCACAGATTGAAAGGAAAATTTTTGCGGTGTGATAAATCGAATAATGCCAGTACCGTAGCGGCGCGATTTATCGCGCAGGTTTGTATCGCACTGTATCTGCATCGCTCCCCAATACATCGCGAGGCAAAAATCCGGGTGAGCAGAAACAAGCGCTATACATCGGGGTGGTGTAATTCAGGCGTTGTCACTTACACATCAAATTTTCTGGAGAGAACGCCATGTTACGTAAATCATTGTTAGCGACCCTGATGACCGCCACCGCCCTGTTTGCTACCACTGCTGCGGTGGCTGCCCCGACTGAAGCCGATTACGCCCAGGCCTTCCACACCATCCACCAGGTGAAAGCCGGGGTGCTGAATGTCGGCTATGTCGATATTGGCCCGCGTGATGGCCAGGCGGTGATTCTGTTACACGGCTGGCCGTACGATATCCAAAGCTATGCTCAGGTTGCGCCACAGCTGGCGGCACAGGGCTATCGCGTTATCGTGCCTTACCTGCGCGGTTATGGTTCAACCCGCTTCCTCTCTGCCAGTACGCCACGTAACGGGCAGCCCTCAGCGCTGGCGGCTGACACCGTGGCATTGATGGACGCGCTGGGGATCAAACAGGCGGTCTTCGCCGGGTTTGACTGGGGGGCACGTACCGCCGATATCGTGGCGGCGCTGTGGCCGGAGCGCGTGAAATCGCTGGTTTCCGTCAGCGGTTATCTGATCAGCAGCCAGGAGATTGGTAAAAAACCGCTGCCGCCGCAGGCGGAGCTGCAATGGTGGTATCAGTTCTATTTCGCCACCGAACGTGGCCGTGAAGGCTATGCGAAGAACACCCATGATTTTGCCAAATTAATCTGGCAGCAGGCGTCACCGGGCTGGAAATTCAGCGATGCGACCTTTAACCAAAGCGCGCAGGCGCTGGATAACCCGGACCAGGTTGCGGTGACGGTCAGCAACTATCGCTGGCGTATCGGGATGGAACCGGGAGAAGCGAAATATGCCGCCTATGAGAAAAAACTGGCGACGCTGCCGGTGATTAGCGTGCCGACGATTACGATTGAAGGAGATAACAACGGAGCGCCGCATCCGGCTCCGGCGGCATATCGGGCAAAATTCAGCGGCAAATATGAGCATCGTACCTTCAGCGGCAATATTGGTCATAACCCGCCCGCCGAAGACCCGCAGGATTTTGTGAAAGCTGTCGTTGATGCGGCAAAAATGTAATTCTGTGGTAATAAGTTATTGTCGGACCGGTATTTTATGACCGGTCTTTTTTGTCTGGCCCGCTGACAGGAGGTTGTTTTGGAGCACATTGATCACATCCTGGTTGTTGATGATGATCGGGACATCCGCGAACTGATCACCGACTATCTGGTGAAATCGGGTTATCGCGCCACCGGTGCCGCCAATGGCCGTGAGATGCGTGCGGTGCTGGCAGCGAATGCGATAGACCTGGTGGTGTTGGACATCATGATGCCGGGTGATGATGGTCTGACCTTGTGCCGCCAGCTACGCAGCGATCCACAACGTAATCTGCCGATTTTGATGCTGACGGCGCGCAGCGAAGACAGCGACCGTATCCTCGGGCTGGAGATGGGCGCGGATGATTATCTGATCAAACCCTTTGTCGCGCGTGAATTGCTGGCAAGGATCAAAGCGATTCTGCGCCGTACCCGCGCGCTGCCGCCCAACCTGCAAATCACCGAAACCGGTCGCCTGATTGCCTTTGGTGACTGGCAACTGGATACCTCGGCGCGCCACCTGCTGGATACCGACGGGGTCATCGTCGCGTTGAGTGGGGCGGAGTACCGTCTGCTGCGGGTGTTTCTCGATCATCCGCAACGGGTATTAACCCGTGACCAACTGCTGAACCTGACTCAGGGGCGCGATGCCGAACTGTTTGAACGCTCGATTGACCTGTTGGTCAGCCGGTTGCGCCAGCGGCTGCGCGAGGACGCGCGCGAACCCGCGTACATCAAAACGGTACGCAGCGAAGGTTATGTGCTGGCTGCGCCGGTCATCATTAAAGAGGTCAATGTATGAGGTTCTGGCCGCGTTCGCTGTTATCGCGTCTGGTGTTGATTGTGCTGCTCGGTCTGGTGCTGGCAAACGGTATGACGGTGGTCAGCCTGATGATTGAACGGATGAGCAGCGCCAAAACCGTGATGCTCGGCAATCTTGAATACGATGTGGCGACCAGCGTGGCAATCCTGGATCATCTCTCCCCGTCAGAACGTCCCGGTTGGCTGGCGAAGCTGGCGCGTGGCAATTATCGCTATGAATTGTCGGCGGGGCAGCCCGGTCCCTGGCCGGATAGCTGGCGGACGCGGGATGCCATCCGCTCGTTGCAGGAGACGCTGGGCGGCCAGTACCCGTTGACCTTTACCAATGTACCCGGCCCGCGTCTGCATATTCAGGCCCATATCACCTTACACGATGGTGCGCCGCTGACACTGGATCTCTGGCCGCGCATGCCGGCGATTGCGCGCTGGTTGCCGGTGGTGTTGTTTGCCCAACTGATCTTGCTGGCGGTCTGTGCCTGGATAGCGGTACGTCAGGTGGTCAGGCCTTTTATGCGTTTCACCCAGGCGGTGGAAGGATTAAAACCGGCCAGCGCCAGTGCCAGCATCATGCCGGAAAATGGTCCGGCAGAGGTGCAACAGGCCGCGCGGGCCTTTAATGCAATGCAGCTGCGTATTCAGGATCATTTGCAGGAACGAGCACAGATTCTGGCGGCGATATCCCATGACCTGCAAACCCCTATCACCCGTATGAAGTTGCGGGTTGAGATGTCGGAACAGCCCGAACTGCGCGACAAGTTGCTGGGCGATTTAGACAATATGAGCCGCCTGGTACGCGAGGGCATTGACTATGCACGCTCCGCACAAATACCGGATGAGACGCCGCAGCGTGTCAGCCTCAATGCGTTTTTGGATAGCATTGCCTGTGATTACCAGGATGTGGGAAAAGCGGTCAGCTTTTTGCCCTGCACGGGGCCGGATAATTTCAGCATTCGTCAGCAGGCGTTACGCCGCATTATGACCAACCTGATTGATAATGCGCTTAAATTTGGTTCTCAGGCTGAGGTGGCGTTATCCGCAACGGCGGAAGGCGGCATGAACATTCATGTGCGTGATAACGGCCCCGGCATTCCGGAAGACGAACTGGAAGCGGTGCTGAAACCATTTTACCGGGTGGAAAGTTCCCGTAATCGTCACACCGGCGGCACCGGGCTGGGATTGGCGATCGCTTCGCAATTGATCAATCAGATGTCAGGGAGCCTGATATTGAGTAATCGTGCGCAGGGAGGGCTGGAGGTTCAGATTATATTAAGGGGATGAGCGGCGGTATTCTCAGGTGGTTGTCCCTGATTCTCAGTATTAATTCATATCTGTTGGTGGGATAAGTGCGCATTTTATCTCACCCCTCTGTTGTGATCATCATTAATTCATAATCAAATTATTCTTTTTCTATTTTCCTGACCTCATGGCCGTGACAGGGTACCGGTGCTCAATCGCCACTATTATGCCTAAACCTAAGGGAACGGGTTGATTATGAAAATATCGAATTATGTGATAGCCGCCAGTCTCGGACTGGCTATTACGCCATTGGCATCTGCTGCATTGTTATCGGAAATATCGCCACTCAGAGAAATTAATCTCGGTTTTGATTCCATATGTGCCTTTGATGTGACGCCAGTCGGGGATGTTTATTTATTGGGTCTGATGAATGACAATCGCAAGGTAATACGCTACACCGTGGTCAAGAATGATTTCAAGACCCTCTATTCCGGTGAAGTGAAAAGCCGCTATGATAGCAATATATTATGCGACTCACGGGAAAACATTGTACCTGGCGACCGTGATGATTTTTATTTTCGTGCCGAATGGAGTTATGATCCTGATTTCCTGGAAAGCCGTAATTATGGCTCCATCCATCATGTGAAATTTAAACAACAGCAGAGTGAGACGGTATTTAGCCAAAAGGATACCAGTATCAACAGTCTGTTCCTGAATAAAAACAGCAAGCGTTTATATGCCACAATGGCACCAATCTGGTCGCCCGATCGGCATCACACCACGGTGATGGCGTATGACATAACTACCGGTGCCACGCAGTGGCATGAGCGTTATCTGTATGCATCCAAAGGGAGCATTGCCAGCCATGATCGGTCTAAACTTTATCTGCTGGGTGAGGATAAAGCACAGCTAATTGACCTGGTCGATAATACGATTATCTATGAAAGTGAGTCGTTAATTGGCGCTAATCTGGCCACCACCGATGATAAAGGTAACGTTTATGCTGGCAACCTTAACGGAAAGCAGGGACGCGTATTTATGGCAAAACTTCAGCCATTTTCATCCTCACCTGCGCCTTTGCAATGGCTGATTCCTTACTCAGAAGATCTTACCCACGATGTCTTCAGCCGCGCGGTTGTTGCGCCTGATAATTCACTCTTTATTAGCAGCGCAACCACGGTGAACGGCGCGGGCATCTGGCAACTCGATCCTAATACCGGTGAGCGCATTTCGTTTATTTTCCCACCTTCAATGGACATTGATACCCGTCCTGAATTTATTGCCTCTGCGGTTTTCGATAATCAGACCGGAATTGGATACAGTTATTCCTCCTTTAAACCCCGTAAGGATTCACGGGATAATGCACACGATATCTGGCGCTTTTCACCTGATGGGAAAACCGCCGAAAAATTGTTCACGCTTAGCGACGGTATATATGTACCACGCGGTTTTGGCCTGGTGAATAATCACCTGTTAGTCGCGATAAAAGATACCCTCTATGTCTATAACCTCAATCAGGAAGAAAATGAACTGGATTATAAGGGAGTAAAAAATAACGGACCGGATACCTTTACCCGTCATGATGCCGATCAGGGCATAACCATCCAGTATCAGGCTCCGCCGGAAAGCGCAGGTCGTCATGATTACTATCTCTTTAGCCTGAATGAAGATCGCACAAAATTTGGTAGCTATCTCAAAGTGAAAGCTGGCAGCAAAGGCGAGGCAAAAGTGAAGATTCACAAGATTTGGCACCCGCAGGGAGGAAAATTCACGCTGGGTCTGACGGATGATGTCACCAGACCAGGCACGGTGCAGACGATAGGTGAATCTGTCGCGGTGACGGTCACCCCCTGAAGCGTAACCACTTTGTAGCTTTATGTATCAACGCCACCCCCGGACATGCAAGACGACAAAAACCGGGGGAAGCGGAAACGTTGTGAACACAACCAACGGGTTAAATAACGTCACTGCCAGATGACGCAGTGGTTAATTTCACTCAATCATGTTCACGAGGTTTCTGATGAAAAAGTTCCTGTTTAGTACACTCGCCGCCGTTATCCTCTCTTCATCCTGGTCGGCGCTGGCTGCGCCGGTTGACACCGTGGTGTTGGTACACGGTGCGTTCGCCGATGGCAGCAGTTGGAATCAGGTGATCCCGCAACTGCAATCCCATCATCTCAAGGTGATCTCCGTTCAGCTGCCGCTGACCTCATTACAAGATGATGTGGCCGCAACCCGGCGTGCGATAGCGCGTGCGCCGGGTAATGTGGTGCTGGTGGGGCATTCATGGGGCGGTACGGTGATTACCGAAGCCGGGAACGATGCACGCGTCAAAGGTTTGGTATATATCGCAGCCTTCGCGCCAAACGCCGGGCAATCCACCGGTGAGCTGGCAGGGAGTTACCCACCTCCGGCGGGTAGCGCGGATATCGCCAAAACGCCGGACGGTTTCCTCTATTTGCCTGCCGCCACGGTGGCGAAGGACTTTGCCGAAGATAGCCCGGCGGCCCGGCAGAAAACCCTGACGGTGACACAAGGACCGATCCGCGCAGCGGCTTTTGGTGACAAAGTCAGCCAGGCTGCCTGGACGCAAAAACCGAGCTGGTTTCTGGTTAGTACCCAGGATCGCATGATCAACCCGGATCTGGAACGGGCGATGGCACAGCACATTCACGCCCATACCCGCAGCGTGGCCGCCAGTCATACCTCAATGTTGAGCCATCCCACCAGCGTCGCGCAGATCATCACCCAAGCGGTCGATGGCAGTAACGCCCAATAACCCACAGGGGGAAAAAACCTATGTCATTCATTATTGCGTTTCTCGCCGGGATGTTGACGTTGCTGAGTCCCTGTACGTTGCCGGTGATCCCGTTGGTGTTTGCCAGCGTGCGCGGTAAAAAAGGTCAGATGGTCGCTCTGCTGGTGGGGATGGTGTTGGTCTTCACCGTCGTGTCTCTGCTGATTTCGGTCGCCAGTAGCTGGGTGGTGCAGGTGACGCAAGCGGGGCGCTGGCTGGCGTTGTTATTCCTGGCACTGACGGCGATCACGCTGCTTTCGACGCGGGCGGCCCAGGTAATCACCGCACCCTTGACGCAGTTGGGTAACCGTATCAATGACGCCAGCAATCGACGTAGCGGCCTCGCCGCAGCGCTGCTGGCGGGGTTGGCGATTGGCATGTTGTGGTCGCCCTGCGCCGGGCCGGTGCTGGGGGCGATTCTCAGCCTGGCGATCACCGCTAAAGATCCCCTCTCCGTTGGCTCGCTGCTGATTGCCTATGGCAGCGGTTGTGCACTGATGCTGGCGCTGCTGTGGTTTGCCGGGCGGGGATTGCTGGCCCGTCTGCGTCCGGGGTTGGCGGTAATGACACGTTTACGTCAGGGGGCGGGCGTGTTGATGTTGGCTTCGGTGGCGTTACTGGCCAGCGGCAGGCAGGGCGTTTTACAGGCAGGTCCGCAGCTGGCGCAAAATCTTGAACAGCGCTTAAGCCACTTCCTGCCGGCCAGCGCCCCCAAAATCACCCCGGTGCCGGTGGTCGAGCAGACACACAGCGGCTTCCCTGGGCTGGAGGGGGGAACCTCCTGGTTCAACAGCGCGCCGCTCAATCGTGCCGATCTGAAAGGTAAAGTGGTGTTGATTGATTTCTGGACCTATGACTGCATCAATTGTCAGCATACGCTGCCGCATGTGCGTGACTGGGCGAAGAAATACCAGGCGGAGGGATTGACGGTCATTGGCGTTCACACGCCAGAGTATCCGTGGGAACGCGACCCGGCGGCGGTGGCACGCGCCATCAAGCAGTGGGGATTACCGTATCCGGTGGTGGCCGATAATAACTACGCCATCTGGAATCGTTTCGGCAATATGTACTGGCCTGCACATTACATTTTCGATGCTCATGGTCAGTTGCGTTACACCGCGTTTGGCGAAGGTGATTACGCCGGGCAGGAAAAGGTGATTCAGCAACTGTTGCAGGAGGCAAAAGCCTGACGTAGCAGCGCGATTTATCGCGCTGCTACGTGCGCGGGGCGGTAAAAACCCGCGCGATAAATCGCGCCGCTACGCGACAGTGAGCGCGCGCGATTCCAGAAATGCGGTGATCCCCGCTTGTCCCATCTCGCGTCCGATACCCGAACAACGAAATCCACCAAAGGGCGCACGGGGTTCATGTGTCAGGGTATTGATCATCACGCGTCCCGCCAGAATCTGCTCACCAATCTGGCGGGCATGGTTTTCATCTGCGCCGATCACCAACGCCGAAAGGCCATATTGGGTATCGTTGGCAATGGCGATCGCTTCCTGCTCATCACGGTAAGTCAGCATGCACAGCACCGGACCGAAGATCTCGTCGCGTGCAATCGTCATCTCATTGCTGACATCGCTGAATAAGGTGGGTTTGACATACCAGCCCTCACGCAGAGCCTCTGGTCGTCCGACGCCCCCGGTCAGCAAACGGGCACCCTGTTGCACGCCGATATCAATGTAGCGCTGGACCCGCTCCCATTGGCGCTGGTTAATCATCGGGCCGATGGTGGTCGCGGCATCTGCCGGAGGCCCCGAACGCTGGCGCTGCACGGCAGCGGTCAGTTCATGTTCAAACTCCGCTTTCCGATGTTCCGGCACCAGAATTCGCGTACCGGCAATACAGGCTTGCCCGCTGTTGATAAAGCCGGCCTGCACCGCCAGCTCGGCGGCATGGCGGGCATCAGCATCAGGTAAAATCAGGGTGGGGGATTTTCCACCCAGTTCCAGCGTGACCCGTTTAAAGCTGTCGGCTGCGCTGCGCAAAATGGCTTTACCTGTCTCGGTCGAACCGGTAAAGGAAATTTTCGCCACATCAGCTCTGGTACTGATGGCGTGGCCCACGCTGGCACCGCGTCCGGTGACGATATTGAATACGCCAGACGGCAATCCGGCGCGATCTAACGCCCTGGTCACCACGTCGGTTTGCCAGATGCTGAACTCGCTCGGTTTAATCACCGTGGTACAACCGGCGGCAATGGCGGTCGCCAGTTTATGGCAGATAAATCCGGCGTTGCTGTTCCACGGCGTGATCAACCCCGCCACCCCCAGTGGCAGCATTTGTACCGTGGCGCGACCCGCCTGCTGCACAAAGGGGTAGGTGCGCAACTCGGTCATCACCTGTTGCACGACGTCCGCTGGATAGCGCGCCATCCACTGCGAACGCGAAGCAGGGGCGCCATATTCTTCGCGGATCGCCTCGTGCAACGCCTCTTCGCTTTGTTGCAGAACCTCGACCATATTGGCCAGCAACGCCAGGCGATCTGCGACGCTAAGGCGAGAAAAATCGGCAAAGGCAGCTTTGGCCGCCGCAATCGCTTGTAATGCATCGTTTTCATCTGCCAACCGGGCTTTGCCGATAACGCTACCGTCAGCAGGTTTGATAATATCCAGCCACTCGGTGCCCGTCGGTGTGACGAAGCGGCCATTGATATAGATGTGTTCGAATGAGCGCATCAGGGGTTTCTCCTTGTCAGGCGGGTGTGCAGAGCAAGTTAGCACGCGGGCTCTGGCGCTATAATCCGCCTAACCCTGCAAAGGGTATTGCGTCTGACGGAATAATCGATGAATCGAACCGGTATCAGTGAACTTGAAATTGTGCTGGCAGTGGCGCGGCGTGGCAGTTTTAGCGGCGCAGCCAGTGAGCTGGAGATCTCGCCTTCGGCGGTGACCAATGCTGTCGCGGCGCTGGAAAAGCGCCTTGGGGTGCGGCTGTTTAATCGCACTACGCGCAGCGTCGGGTTAACCGAGGCCGGGCGGCGTTTTACGCAGAAAATCGCTCCGGCGGTGGAGATGATCCGCAGCGCATCTGAAGAAGTTGCCAGCCAGCCCGCCGATCCCGCCGGGACGTTGCGTATCAATGTGCCGCCGGAAAGTTGTGCGCTGTGGTATGACGACATTCTGCTGCCGTTTCTCGCGCGCTATCCACGTATTCGCGCGGAGATCCACAGTCAGAAGGAGAAAGTGGATATTGTGGCGGCGGGTTATGACGCGGGTATCCGGCTGGCGGATGATATCCCGGCGGATATGATCGCGGTGAAGCTGACGCCACCGTTGCAGATGATTCTGGTCGCGTCCCCCGACTATATTTCCCGCTGTGGCGCACCGGAGCAGCCGCAGGCGTTGAGCGATCATCCTTGCATCTGCATGCGTATGGCGGATGGCAGCATTTATCGCTGGGAACTGAGCCAGCAGCAGCGTCGCTATAAGGTTCAGGTCGAGCCGCAGTTGGTGGTGAATGATCTGGCTTCGGCGCAGAAAGCGGTCACCGGGGGATTGGGCATTGCCTGTCTGCCGCAGCGACATGTCGTAGCGGATATACAGGCTGGCAGGTTGGTGCGCTTAATGCCGGAGTGGCAGGTTAATCTTGGCGAACTATGTCTTTATTATCCGGGCCACCGCCTGGTGCCACCGGCGTTGAAGGCGCTCACCGGCTTTGTCCGGGAGAGGTTTACGTAGCGGCGCGATTTATCGCGCAAAACGTTGATCGAAACGGAAGGGGATCTCCACCGCATTTTTAATCAGCGGCGCAAATTGCGGATGCTCGGGGTTGAGCAGGTAATTAAACTCAACCGGCGATAAGGCGCTGGGCACACGTAACGCAACAGATGCCTGGCTGTCGATCCAAAAATCACCAAACTCACGCAACGCAGCGGGGGCCTGCGCGGCCGCCCAGTCCTGCGGTAATTGCGCCGCATCAACCCATTGAATTAAATCGTCTGGCACCTCAATGCTTAACAGGGTGAAGAAATCGAGAATGCTGGCGCTTTGCAGGTGGATAAGGGTTTCCAGCATGGTGAGGGAGGCGGTTTCGGAAGCGTACACCATCGATACGCCGATGCTGTTCCAGCGACCGCCACCTTCCCTGGCACCGTAGCCGCTCCACGCCGAGCTGAGAAAACGCGTTTTCGTCATCCGATATAACTTCACGAATAGACACCGTGCTCAAGGCGGGTGATCAGTTTCAGCACTTCATAAGCGCCGGTTTCGGAAGAGACTAAATCGCCGGGTTTTTGATTACCGAGGGCGCGCGCAGGCTCGTTCAACCATTGCAGCGCCTTTTCTCTGTCGCCTTCAAACAGTTCCACGGCGCGATCCATAACGCGAATAAAACGCACCAGACGTTCGCTCTGCTCCGCAGTAAAACGGTTTTTTAGCCCACGGGTAAAGGTGGTGCCGGGGATGCCGGTCATATGGCGCAGATCAGCCTGCGTAATACGCGCCCATGACACGATACGGCTGGCGACGGAACCCTCGAGACCGGCATCAATCTGGCCCATCAATAGCACGCCATCGGCACTGTTTAACCCGGCGAACTGCCACAAACGCTCTGGCGTTACAGGGGTGGCCGGGAGAGTGAATTGTTTCATTGTGCACCTCCATTTGGTGAGTCAATTATAACCATATGGTGATGGAGTGCAATGTACTCAACGCAGGCTGGCGAGCAACCATTGCCCCAACTGCGCCAGTTCGGCCTGCTGTTGTGGATATTCGCGTTCCAGACGCGTCAGTTGCGCGGCAACGGCTTCCGGGCGGTATATTACGCCGCTTAAACGTGCTGCCAGCGTTTCCAGCGGTGCCGGATTCAGGCTATCGGTAAAGATCTGGCAACGGCTGATGCTGCCGCGCTCAATGTCAAAATGGATCTCCACGCCGCCCCAGCTAAAACGTTGATCGAGTAGATGGGAGAAATCCGGTGCCTGGCCGAAATTCCACTCCCAACTGCTTTGTTTGGCAAATTGTTCGGCAAAACCGGGCAAATCAGGCAAGGCTTCAGGGGAGATAAATTCAGGCTGGCACTGATCCTGATAGTACGCGAACCACGACTGCGTGACCGCGTCACAAATTTTTGCATAACTGATATCCGGCATCAGTTCGATCAGATTTGCCACGCGTGAGCGCACGGAGCTAATCCCTTTGGCCTGCAATTTTTTGATGTCAGGATTGAGATAATCCGCCAGCCGTGACAGATCTGCGTTCATCAGGAAAGTACCGTGATGGAAACCACGATCGGGTGTTTCGCGGTAGGCTGAGCCGGAAATCTTGCGCACATCGCCCGCCACATTGACCACGATATCATTACGACCCGAAGCCTCTGCGCTGATGCCAAGACTCGCCAGCGCGTGCAGGATAATCGCGGTCGAGACGCTTTTATCATATTCCGGTTTGCCAGCCATAAAGGTAAAGCAGCAGTTACCCAAATCGTGAAACACCGCGCCACCGCCACTGCTGCGGCGCGCCAGCTTGATGTGATCTTCCGCCATGCGCCGGGTGTTGCACTCTTTCCACGGATTCTGCGCACGCCCAATCACAATGGTTTCCGCGTTTTGCCAGAGAAACAACACGCGCTGGGTGGTGGGCATCTGGCGGAAAATACAATCTTCCACCGCAAGGTTAAACCAGGGGTCGTTTGATTGGGACACTAACAAGCGCAAACTCGTCATACCGGACTCCGTTTCCATCATCAATGCGCCTGATGTTAAGCCATCCGCCACCAGTGAGCCAGTGCACAATCCTGGATTAAACTTTTTGCGCTAAAAAACACTAACCCATTGAAATGGTGTGCCCTTTGTCAGGATGCCCAAAGCGCGTCGGGCAATCACACATTACCCGGCGGCTTAATGCCGCCTATATCTGTAGGCGGTGAAGCAGCCTGCCTGGGGTTGCTCCTGAATCGCGGAGATAATAATGAAAATAGCTCTACGTCTGGCGTTGCTTACGGCGCTGACTTTTAGTGCGCCATTGCTGGCGCAAACCTTTGTTTATGTATCCGAAGCCAGTGACGGCAACATTGCCCGTTACAGTCTGAATGAGAAAACCGGCGCGCTGACCTTACTCGGGCAAACCTCCGCAGGGGGGAAAGTGATGCCGATGGTGCTGAGCGCCGATCATCATCGCTTGTATGCCGCGATCCGCAGCCAGCCCTTAAGGTTGATGAGCTGGACGATTGATGCGCAAAACGGCGATTTATTGCAGGCCAACGAAACCCCGGCCGCAGCCAGTTATCCCTATATCAGTACCGACAGTCAGGGGCGTTTTCTGTTGGGTTCTTCCTATGATGGCGATGTGGTGCACGTTTATCGTCTGGCCGCTGACGGCAAGGTTATTGCACCGCCGGTGGCTGCGTATAAAACCGGCCATGCCGCGCACTCGGTGATTAGCGATGCAACCGGCCGTTCAGTTTATGTTGGCAACCTCGGGACCGACCGGGTGTTACAACTCAATCTTACCCCGGACGGCAGCCTGACGCCGATTGGCAGCGGTTTTGTTGCAACGGAAGCCGAGAATGGTGCGCGTCATTCCGTCATGTCGCCGGATAACCGTTATCTGTACAACATTGGTGAGATGGGCGGCATCATTACGCAATTTCAGCGCCAGCCCAACGGCGCGTTGAAAAAAATCGCCGAGTGGCCCAACGCTGTGGCAGCGCAATATCATCTGCAACATGGTCGTGAGCGCCTGGCCGATTACAACGATCCCACGCCGCGTATCTGGTCGGCGGATATCCGTATCACCCCGAATGGTCGTTTCTTGTATGTGACCGAACGCACCAGTAGCACGGTAACGGGTTATCGCGTCAATAAGCAGGATGGCAAATTAACCTTAATCGGCAGCTGGCCGGTGGAAAAACAGCCGCGCGGCATTGCGATTTCGCCCGATGGACGCTGGTTGATTGCCAGCGGAGAGAAAAGCAACGTCACCGGCAGCTACGCCATTAATCGACGCAGTGGGGTGCTCAAACGCGTTGGCAGCGCACCCGCTGGTGGCGATGCGAACTGGGTGACGGTGGTGAGTTACTGAAAACGTTAATCATTAGCAAGGCGCTAAAATGTGTGCCTTGCTGATGATATGCTTTGATTGGCAACGGTTTCCAGGGTTTGTAAGCGATCGATAATGATGTCAAAGGCCAGGTCTGCGCCATAAAACATTCCGGCAGCCTGCATAGCTTTATAATCGCGCGCCAGTGCACTCAGCATTTCCTTTTCAGGTAATAATCTTATCCCTCCAGATAAGCAGGCATCGTAATTGCTGAACCCACTGTAAAAGAACGTTTTCTTAATCTGCACAACATCCAGCAACAGTGACAAATCGTTCAAAGCACAATGACCAGTTTTATGTGAGGCCAGTTGTGCCAGGTCATACCAATGTCGTGAAAGACGGTGGGCATTTTCCCTGATGTTTGGACGATGGCATTCGGCATGAATGAGCGTGACTTTTTCCCAGAACGTTCTCATCGGGGACAAGACGGAGATACGGGCGACAGGAAAAATCATGTCGGGTAAATAAGATGCAATATCAGCGGTAATCGTTAGTTTATCCTGAGGGAGCACCGCATTACGTCCACCAAATTCAATCAGAATATGAGGGCGCAGGTAGGTACTACTGTGATTAACTGCGCTGGGATAAAAGATGCGCAATTCTTCGCCATTTGTACTCACCTCAAGGTTGATACTTTTACCTGGGTGAGATCGCTTCAAGGAGGTTTGCAGGGCGGGAGCTAACGCAGTTGCAATATGTTCGGCAAGTCTGTGTTTTAAAGTATCAGACAACTTTTCACGTTTACTGCGGGAAAGCGTTTGAAGCGCTATCTCTTCATCCAACAAGCTGCGGTAATCAATGGTGACATCAATATCTTCGGAAAAACGCTCAATGGCCTGGTAGACCTTCGAAAGAGAGGTTCCGCCCTTGAAAGCCATAGGCTTACGACACGGCAAATCAAAGAGCAGGGTTAATACTTCACACAACCATATGTCTTTTTCGAGAATCTCAGCCCGACGGCCTGTCTGTGCAGAGAGGGCATTGAGAATGTCTGCCTGATCGGCCAGTTCCAGATGTAGAAAGTGAAATTGCGTTGCTGAAGCGACCCTATGATTTATAACTTCCTTGTTTTTCATACTGATTTAGTGCCTCGATCATCCAAAATGGCATCGCTGATTTTGCATTGCAAAGCGCCTGAAACTCTTCCACGGGGAGTCTCTCTTTGATGCAGGCAATGGTTTCCTGTGAAACCTGGTGTCGTCCCAGATACCACAATGCCGAGAGCGCCTGTCCAGCCAGACGTCCTGCCAGCACCAATTTTCGCGCGGCAACATGTTGTAAACGCAGGGTCATTTTACCCAATTGAATATTGCGCGTTGTACCGCTGGTATAAAACACCGGTTGTACCGGCATTTGGGTGGTGAAGCCAAAGCGTCTTGCGGCTTCTGCGCCATGGATCTCAATTTGGGCACCCTCTACTTTGGCTACCGTTCTGGCGACCACTTCTGCGGAAGGCATAACTTTTAATCCAAAACGGTTGATTCGGGGAACGAGGTAAAGCCCATGACCAATTCGCTCAATATGGCCGGATTTGCAGAAACGAGTAAGCGCTTGATCGATAGATGCACGGGAACCCACTTCGGCAAACAGTGAGGGAGTGAAAGGTTCCCCGGTTGGTTGTGCCGCAATCAGCTCTCTGATTGCCTGAGTTGTGGACATGGTGACCTCCGTTTGTCAGATATTTTATGAAAAAATCTGACATTCAACAAGTTCAGGTTATCGATTTCACCCATACCAACTGTACCCCCGTGGGACGCGAGAAAAGCCGGCTTCTTTCAGCGCGCCAAGCAGCGGGGATTGTCCGGCGGGCTGATCGTCAACACGTTCCAGGGTAAAGCTGAGGTGTTTTTCCCGTCGAAGGGCTACGCCCAGTGCCAGCACTGCGGCATGTTGTTCATCGAAGGTGGCGTTGGTGGCAAACGTCATCAGTTCCTTACCGCCTTGCGGCAGATACAACAACACGCGACCAGCGGCGATCACCACCAGTGCGCCTTGACGGCGGGTGGGGCGATTTCCGGCCAGGCTGAGCGGCCACGGCAATTGCACACCGAAGGGGTTAGCGGGATCGAGCACCGCCAGCGCTACCGGGGTCCCCACCTGACGTGGGCTATTGGCGAGTTGGCGCAGGCGATCAATCACCCTGTGGTCAGCGAACTGGGCGGCCCCCATGCCTGCGACAAAGCGGCCACGCAGCAAACGGCCGCTATCTTCCAGGCCACGCAACACCGGTTGCAATGCCGGAAAACCGCCGGGTACCTGCTCGGCGATAGCCGCGCCGCGACTGACGACAGCAAAGCGGTCGAGCATATTTTCCGTCAGTGCCAGGGCGCGCTCGGTGTCGGCCAGCGTCGGGCGCGCCAGTAACGACCAGCGGCCTGCCATGCTATTGAGGCCGGGACCGCTGGCAACGAGGCGGGTTGGGGCAGCATACCCCCGATGTCCATGACGATGGCGGTGGGTACGTGGTCGCGGTGTGCTGGCATGACCGGTAACGCTGCGTAAGGCTGACCAGGTGTCGGTGGTGAGATAACCGCGCCAGGCCAGATCCCACATGGCCTGGTAAATCAGGGTGGGATCGCCTACCTCAGACGTGAGGCGCGGGACCAGTTGGCGCACAAACCAACCGCTCCCATCCTGTAACAGCGTCAGGATCTGTTGTTGCAACGGCGTCAGGGCGACGTTTTGCCCTTGATCCGCGGGTGGCAAGGTTTCGGCGGCATACTCGCTCAGATGCAGTGACACCATCCCTTCTGCGGCTGCTGCGGTACGCTGTCCATGCCAGACCACTTCGCCACTGGAGAGCAGTTCGTCCAGCATCGCAGGCTGATAATCGCGGACCCGCGCCGGGAGGATCTGCGTTTCCCACAGCGCGGCAGGCAGGGCAATTCCCGCTAACTGTTCAATCACCCGCACCACGCCGTTGACGCCACTCAACGCCCCCTGAGCCTCACGCGCGCTGGCATCGCTGATGACTCCCTGACGCTCCAGCAGCAGGGTGACATAGACCGCCGGATCAACCGGTTTCGTGGCCTCACGCGCCGCCTGGAGCGAGCGCAGGCGCAGGCGACGGAACACATTTTCCGCCACCCACTGCGGTTCATCATCGTCAGCAGTGGTGAAGTCACCTTTCATCAGTTTGCCCTGCTGACGTAATTCTTCCAGCGCATCGGTCACCACGGCGATACCAAGGCCGAAGTGACGTGCGAGGTCTTTGCCGGTGAATAACGCGTGGGTACGGGCATAGCGCTGGAGCAAATCATATAACGGACGTGTCACGGGCTGGAGCAAGGCTGGCGGCAGTGTATCCGGCACGCGGCATCCCAGCGCATCACGCAGACGCGAGGCATCTTCTGCCAGCGCCCAGCGTGTCTCACCGGCAATGCTGACGCAAAAGATGCGCTGTGCCTGTTGCAAAGCCTGCAAACCATCACTTAACGCCTCATCGCCGCTGTAGCGCAGCGCCAGTTCTGCTTGGGTTAACGGACCGACCTCGCGCAGCAGGTCTGACAACGCTTCGATACTGTTGGCGTGATAGCTGGCGGGCAGGTGCTGTAACTCTTGTTCCACCCGCGCCACCATGTCAGCATCGAGCAGCTCACGCATATCCACTTCACCGAGCAGCCGCTTCAGCAGTTCGCTGTCCAGTGCCAGCATCGATGCGCGTTTCTCCGCCTGGGGAGCATCGCTGGCATACATAAATTCCGCCACATAACCGAACAACAGCGGTGCTGCAAAAGGTGAAGGGGATTCGGTGGTGACGTCTGCCAGCTGGATCTCTCCCTGTTGCAGACGTGCCATCAGATGGTGCAGGGCAGGAAGATCATAAACATCCTGCAAACATTCTCGGGCGGTTTCGATCAGGATGGGAAAATCATCGAACTGGCGGGCGACTTCCAGTAACTGCCCGGCACGCAGTCGCTGCTGCCATAACGGCGAGCGTTTGCCCGGATTGCGGCGTGGCAGCAGCAGGGCGCGGGCGGCACACTCGCGGAAGCGGGCGGCGAACAGCGCCGACTGACCGACCGACTGGCTCACCACCCGTTGCAGTTCATCCGGCTCAAACAGGAACAATTCAGCGCCAGGTACGCGACCGTCGCTATCGGGAAAGCGGGCGACGATACCGTCATCACTGGCCACCACGGCGGGATCGATGCCCATGATCCGGGTGATCCGCTCAGCCACCGCCAGCGCCCAGGGGGCATGGACGCGTTGACCATAGGGTGAATGCAGGATGACACGCCAGTCGCCGGTTTCATCCCGACAACGCTCAATCAGCAGCGTGCGGTCGGTGGGGAGCACGCCGGTCGCCTGGCGCTGCTCGGCGATCAGCGTCTGGATATTATGACGGGCATGGTCATCCAGGGTGTCGGCTATGGGGGCACCCTGATCAACCTCGCGCAGATAGCGCCCAATGGCTTCACCTAATGCGGCAGAACGCCCCACACCTTCGCCATGCCAGAATGGCAGACGCGCCGAACGCCCCGGTGCTGGCACCACCACCACCTGATCGTGGGTGATTTGCTGGATACGCCAGGAGGTAGCGCCGAGGGTAATAATGTCGTTCACCCGCGATTCATACACCATCTCCTCATCCAGTTCCCCGACTCGCCGCGCGCCAGTTTGTTCTTCTCCTTCCGGCAGCATCACGCTAAACATGCCACGGTCCGGGATGGTGCCGCCGCTGGTGACAGCCAGATGCTGCGCACCGGGGCGGCCACTCAGGGTGTGATTATGTCGATCCCAGATAATGCGCGGGCGCAGATTGGCGAATTCGTCTGAGGGGTAACGTCCGGCCAGCATATCCAGCACCGCTTCGAACGCGGCGCGTGGCAACGAGCGGAACGGATCGGCGCGCCGTACCAGGGCAAACCAGTCATCAAGCTGCAACGTCTCCATCGCGGCGGCAGCGACAGTCTGCTGGGCCAGGATGTCGAGCGGATTGTGAGGCGGGGCGATAGCATCCAGGTCGCCTGCCAGCATCGCTTCAACCGTGACGGCGGTATCCAGCAAATCACGCCGGGTACGGGGCCAGAATATTCCTTTGGGCGTGCCGCCCACCTGATGTCCGGCACGTCCGACACGTTGCAGAGCGCTGGCGACCGACAGTGGCGCACCCACCTGAATCACCAGATCGATATCGCCCATATCGATACCCAGTTCGAGGCTGGAGGTCGCCACTACGCAACGAAGTTCACCGGCTTTCAGGGCGGATTCAATCTCCAGGCGCTGCTCCTTTGACACCGAACCGTGGTGCGAGCGGGCGATCAGGTTGTCCTGCGTCTGCGTGCGTTTTTCCGTGCCGCCGGTAAAGGAACCGTAATCAAAGGAGGCTTCCGGTGCGGTCGGCTGCTCACCCAACTGGCGGGCGTAGCGTTCATTCAGGCGCGCGGTGAGTTTCTCTGCCAGCCCGCGCGAGTTGGTGAACACCAGCGTGGCGCGGTGGCGCAGCACTTCGTCAAGAATGCCCGCTTCAATATGCGGCCAGATCGACCCGGCGGCGAGCGTGGCATCCTGCGCAGCCTGGCAGTCCGGACGTTGCTGGATGTCAGTCATATCCGCCACCGGAACGGTGATGGTCAGTTGCAGTGGACGCTTCGCCGCCGGATTGACCACCAGGGTTTCGCCCACCCCTCCGAGAAAACGCGCCACGGCCTCGGGGGGACGTACGGTCGCGGATAACCCAATCCGCTGCGCCGGTTGCGCCAGCAATGCATCGAGTCGTTCCAGACTGAGCGCCAGATGCGAGCCGCGTTTGCTGCCCGCTACCGCATGGACTTCATCGACGATCACCGTGGATATTCCCCGCAGCGTTTCGCGCGCTTTGGAGGTCAGCATCAGAAACAGGGACTCAGGCGTGGTGATCAGGATATCCGGCGGGCGGCGTTGCAACTGCGCCCGCTCAGCGCTGCGTGTATCGCCAGAACGCATCCCCACCTGCACGGTGATTTCCATTTCATCCTGCTGGCGGCGTTGTGCCTCCACCCCCGCCAGCGGCAATTGCAGGTTGCGCTGCACATCGGCGGCCAGCGCCTTCACCGGCGAGATATACAGAATGCGGGTTTTATGACTGCGGGCAACCGCATCTGTCTGGCTACGCTCACGAAATAGCGCATCGATGGCATGCAGAAAGGCCGCCAGCGTTTTACCCGATCCGGTTGGTGCAATCACCAGGCAATTTTTACCACTGGCGATGGCCTGCCAGGCTTCCGCCTGAACGGGGGTGGGGGCAGCAAAAGTGGCTCGGAACCATGCCTGCGTAGCGGGTAAGAAATGCTGGAGAGCTGCGTCTGACATCCGATTTCCCTGATTTCACTAAGGTGCGTTTTGCAGTGTAGCGAAAGCGAGCTCGTATGCTGACGTAGCGGCGCGATTTATCGCGCGCTTTTGACCTTTGTGGGGTAAAACTTGCGTGATAAATCGCGCCGTTACGGTACGGATTTTTTTACGGTAAGGTACACGCCTTTTGCGGCACCACGTATCCCAGCTCTTCCGAAATCGCACGGGCGGTGGCGACCACCGGACCCATCAGTTTTTTCACCCCAATCTGTTGCATCTTGGCGGTGGGCAGTGAAATCGACACCGCATAAGGCACCCGTTGCTGAATATCAAACACCGGCGCGGCGATGCAGGAAACACCCAGTTCATTCTCTTCGCGATCCATTGCCGTCTGCTGCTGACGAATGGACTTCAGTTCTTCCAGCATCTCCGGGAGCGTAGTGATGGTGTTTTTGGTCAACTGTTGAATGCTGTCCTGATGGCTTTGCCAGTAATGCGCCGGATATTCTTCGCTGCCCCAGGCCATAAAAATCTTCCCCATCGCCGAACAATACAGCGGCATATGCTGGCCGATATAGGCACGGGTGCGCATCATCCCGGTGGTGGGTTCCAGTTTATAAATCAGGATCACATGATCATCTTCGCGGCTGGAGAAGTTGACCGTTTCGCCCACTTCCAGATTCAGTTTCTCCAGATGCGGGGCAGCGACATGGATGATGTTGAGGGAGGAGAGGGCCTTCTGTCCGACAGAAATAAACTTAGTGGTCAGGCGGTAACTGCCAGGCGAGGGTGCCTGCGTGACATAACCGCTGCTGTGCAAACCCTGCAACAGGCGATGCACGGTACTTTTGTTCATCCCGGACAACTCAGAAAGATGGGCCAACGGGCAACCGTTCGGGTAGTTGCTCAGTAATTCAATCAGTTGCAGCCCACGAAACAAGCTCTGCGTCCCCAGTGGCTTGTCACTCTTCTCTTCCTTCGCTTTCGCTACTTTAACCACCATCCACGCTTCCTCTTAGTTTTCCCACTCCGATAAAAGAGCAGTCGCCAGATGTTAACCCATGCACTTCAGCCTGGGAATCCTTCGCCAGGTTTAGTGTGACTTTCGGCGAAAATCCACCCCTTACCGAAGTGAGCGATGCATCACAAATCCGCAACACGAATTATAACTATATGTTTATTAATGAAATTTATCCTCGCTACTTCTTTGCTTTTCCTGCGCACCAGGAATAGTATTTTTTGGAATCGTATTTCGTATGTTGAAATTTAGCGGTGTTTTGATGCTGTCGCCGCTGTTAATGCTCACCAGGAGTTTGCAGGAGGCGGTAATGCAGCATAGCCCGGGTACACCGGTTCTTACTCTGAGCCATATCACCAAACGCTTTGGCGGTAATCCCGCCGTTAATGATGTCAGTCTTGAGGTTTTTCCCGGCGAGGTGGTTGCCCTGCTGGGAGAAAACGGTGCCGGAAAATCCACGCTGATCAAAGTGCTGGCCGGAGTGTATAGCCGGGATGAGGGCGATATCCGCTTTCACGACGCCAGCATCGCGTCGGCCGCCAGTCTGAAAACCGCCACCCGGCAGCCAATCGCCTTTATTCATCAGGATCTCGGGCTGATTGAATGGATGACGGTGGCGGAAAATATGGCGCTGGTGATGGGTTTTACCCGTCGTCTCGGCTTGATCGACTGGCGGGCGGTGCGCGAGCGTTCGCGTGCAGCCCTGAACGATGTCGGCATCATGCTGGACCCGGATGCCCGCGTGTTTGAACTGTCGCGCACCGAGAAATCCCTGCTGGCGATTGCGCGCGCAGTGGCGGTCAACGCCGAAGTGCTGGTGCTGGATGAACCTACCGCCTCGTTACCCGCCAACGATGTGCGTCACCTGTTCGACGTCATCAACCGACTGAAAAGTCGCAAAGTTGGCATGATTTACGTCACCCACCGCCTTGATGAAGTGATTGAGATTGCCGACCGCATCTGTGTGATGCGTGATGGTAAACGCGTTGCAGAAGGCAACACTGCCGATTATCAACTGCACGATCTGGTGGAGATGATTGTTGGGGAGGCGCTGGAAGGGAATCAACGGCAACCGCTACCGGCTGCGAGCAAACCGGTGCTGGTGTTGGATCAACTCTGCATTGATGAAGTCGGGCCGGTCAGCTTCAGCCTGCAACCGGGCGAAATGCTGGCGCTGGCTGGCTTACGCGGTGCCGGGCAAGAGGAAATTGGCCGCCTGCTGTTTGGTTTGCGTCAGGCCACCGCCGGGACGCTGCGCTTCCGTGACCAGGCGTATCAGCCACAGACGCCCCAACAGGCGATGGCGGCTGGCGTGTCGCTGGTGGCGGGGGATCGCACCGGCGAGAGCCTGGTGATGTCGATGAGCGTGCGTGAAAACCTGTTTCTTAATCCCTGCGCCAGTGGTCATCGGCTTTTGTCACGCTATGGACGGCGTGCCGAAATCGGTGCCAGCTGGTGGAAAGTTCAGTTATTCGATGTGCGTCCGAAAGACGTCAATCTCGACATCAGCGCCTTATCGGGCGGCAACCAGCAGAAGGTGGTGATGGCGCGCTGGATGCATCTCAATGCGCCGCTGCTGATTCTGGAAGACCCTACCGCAGGCGTCGATGTGGGCGCGCGCGAAGAAATCTATCACCTGCTGAATAAAGCGCTGACCGAGGGCGTGGCGGTACTGGTGATATCCAATGACCTCGAAGAGATCGCCCATATCTGCAACCGCGCGCTGGTGTTTAACCGTGGTCAGGTGGTCGGCGAATTAAAAAATGAACAGGTTACCTTTGCCGGTTTGCTGGAGCTGGCCTCTGCCAGCAGCGCTGCCCCATTAACCACCGTCTGAAAAGGAAGGCAGGAGAAAAATTATGTCAAAAACATCCGTCAAATCCACCGCGCTGGAGCAGCGGGTCAGCCTTGCGCAACATGGCTTTGCCCCCTGGTCGATGCAGATAATGACCCGCTACGGCCTGTTGCTGTTATGTGTGGTGTTAACCCTGTTGTTCTCGGCGTTGTCACCGTCGTTTGCCACCATGCTGACCTTACAGGCGATCCTCGCCAGTAAAGCCAAGATTGCGCTGCTGGCGCTGGCGGCGACCTTGCCAATGATTGTCGGCAAGATCGACCTGAACGTCGGTTTCGGCATTGTGCTGTGGCATATCCTCGCCATTACCCTTCAGGTGGAGTACGGCTTCTCGTGGCAGATGGCGGTGCTGACGGTGCTGGTGATCTCGGCGCTCTACGGGTTACTGAACGGCATCCTGGTAGCGTTAGCGGATATTGACAGCTTTGTCGCCACCCTCGGCTCCGGCACCGTGCTGTACGCCGTGGCGCTGTGGCACTCCGGTGGTCGGCAAATTGTTGGCGATCTGCCGGATGCCTTTAGCGCGCTGCATCATACCGAGTTGTTCGGCATTCCCATCGGCGCGTTTTATGTGTTGATCGTTGCGCTGGTGCTGTGGCTCGTCACCGAACATACCCCGTTGGGCCGTTGCATGTATGCGGTAGGTGGCAACCCCACTGCCGCGCGCCTCAACGGCATTGCGGTGAATAAATACATCATCGGGACCTTTATCGCCTCCAGCGTGTTGACCGGTTTCAGCGGCGTGCTGATTGCGGCTGAACAGGGCGTGGGTCAGGCCAGCGTCGGGATGGATTATCTGTTGCCAGCGCTGGTGGGGGCTTTCCTCGGTAGCACCACCATTCGTCCGGGACGGGTGAACATCTGGGGCACCGTGGTGGGTATCGCCATCCTCGCCATCGGTATTGCCGGGATCCAACAATTTGGCGGCGACTTCTGGGTCGAACCGTTATTTAACGGCGCGACCTTGTTGCTGTCGATTACGCTTGCCGGTTACGCCCAGCGTCGCCGCCTGCTGAACCAAAAAGCCGTGGTGCGCAGTCAGAGCGCACCGACCTCTGCACCTGACCATAAACAAAAAACCATCACACCAGGGAATTCATTATGAAAAATCAGGCATTGAGTCTTACCTTGGCCGCTTTGCTGGTGGCCTCCGCCTCCGCGCAGGCTGACAGCTACCTGGATCAGGCGACCGCTGCCGTGGCAAAGGCCACCGCCAGTTCGAGCACCTGGGATGGGCCGACCACCGGCCCCAAACTGCAACCGAACAAAAAAATCATCTTTATCGCCTCTGATATGAAAAACGGTGGGGTGCAGGGGGTGCAGCAAGGGCTGAGTGAAGCGGCGAAGGTCGCGGGATGGAAACTGGAAACCCTGGATGGTGGCGGTTCGGTGAAAGACCAGCTCGCGGCGCTGAATCAGGCAATTGCCCAGCGCCCGGATGGCATCGTGATTGGTGGGTGGAACCCGAACGTGGCAAAAATCCCGCTGAAGAAAGCCAAAGAACAAAAGATCGTGCTGATGGCCTGGCATGCTGAACCGCAGCCGGGACCGATTGCAAAATATGGCGTGACGGACAATATCACCTCCGATTCCAATGATGTGGCGCGGCTGGCGGCGCAATATGCCGTGGTGAAATCCGGTGGTAAGGCGCAGGTGTTGATCTTCACCGACTCGCTGTACCAAATCGCGCTGGACAAGGCCAACACCATGAAGCAGGAGATTGAGAAGTGCAGCGGCTGCAAGGTGGTGGAATTTATCGATACGCCGCTGGCGGATACCGCCAACCGTATGCCTTCCATGACCTTCAGCCTGTTGCAGAAATACGGCGATCATTTCCAGTACGCGCTGTCGATCAACGATCTCTATTTTGACTTTATGGCTCCGTCGCTCAAAACCGCAGGTAAAGGAGGCAGCAATGCGCCTTTCAATATTTCTGCCGGTGACGGTTCCATCTCGGCTTTCCAGCGTATCCGTAACAGCGACAGCCAGATCGCCACGGTAGCTGAGCCGCTCAAGCTGCACGGCTGGCAATTGCTGGATGAGTTCAACCGCGCCTTTGCCGGTCAACCTTCCTCTGGCTATGTAACGCCGGCGCATCTGATCACCAAAGACAATATCGCCAACGACGGCGGCCCGGAAAACAACTACGACCCGGCGAACAACTATCAGGGACACTACAAAACCATCTGGGGCGTACAGTGATGCAGCCGGAAAAACTCTGTTCACCCGCCATCTGGGCCGAAGGCCCGGTATGGCTGCCGCAGCAGGATGCGGTGGTGTTTAGCGATGTCAAAGGCAACCGGATGTTCCGCTGGCAGCGCAACGGTGAGTTGAGCCTGTGGCGCGCCAACGCCAACTATGCCAACGGTAACGCGCGTGACCTTGAGGGGCGAGTGGTGAGTTGTGAACATGGTCGCCGCGCCATCAGCCGTACCGAGCACGACGGTAGCGTGACGCTGTTGATTGATAAGGTCGAGGGCAAACGCTTTAACTCACCGAATGATGTGGTGGTACGTTCCGATGGCACCCTGTGGTTCACCGATCCGCCGTACGGGATTGTCAACGATGAGGAGGGGTATCACGCCCACAGCCAGGTGATCGGTTGTTATCTCTACTGCTTCGATCCGGCCAGCGGGCAGCTCAGTATCGCCGCCAGCGATCTGCAACGTCCCAACGGCCTGGCGTTTTCGCCCGATGAAAGCCTGCTGTACGTGGCCGATATGTCGGTGGTGGATTTCCCCACGCTGGGGCGTCGCCAATTGCGCGTCTACAAGGTGGATGGTCGCGAGTTGGTGGCTGGGCAATTCTTTGCCGAGGTGGCACCGGGTTTTCCTGACGGCTTCTGTGTCGCGGCGAACGGCGATATCTACTGTAGCTGTGCCGACGGCGTGATCATCTTCGACAGCAGCGGTCAGACGCGCGGCAAAATTGCGTTACCGGAGCGGGTATCGAACTGTACGCTGGGCGGCCCGCAGGGTGACGAGCTGTATATCACCGCCACCACGTCGTTGTATCGGGTGCGTTTGTAACACCCTCGCGTAATACCAGACATCCCCGTAGCTGCGCGATTTATCGCGCGATAAATCGCGCAGCTACGAATGGGTGAAAATGTCGGGGCAGGATCGTCTGTCCCGGCTTCCCCACGTCTGAAATCTGGCCGATTTGCGGCCGATCACAAAAGTCGATCAAAGTTTTATTTGATTGATTTTAAACGATAAATTTTCCATCCATTTCTTTGACTCCTCTTTGCTTTCGCCATACGATTTATTTGGAATGACATTCCAACATATGAAATTTAAAGCGTAGCGCTGGGGAGACAGTAGCCGTTATGAGAATCAGCTATCAGCAGTTATATGAAGAATTCCTGCGCGTCTTGCTGAGTCGCAAGGTGCCGGAGGAGAAGGCCACCGCGTGTGCCGCCATGTTTGCCGAAACCAGCCTGAATGGTGTCTATTCCCACGGCGTGAACCGTTTTCCCCGTTTTATTCAGCAACTGGATGCCGGACATATCGTGCCGGAGGCCACGGCCAATAAAGTGTTGTCACTGGGTGCTATCGAGCAGTGGGATGCGCACCGCGCCATCGGCAACATTACCGCGCGCAGCATGATGGATCGCGCCATCGAACTGGCGACCGATCACGGCATCGGCCTGGTTGCCTTGCGTAATGCTAACCACTGGATGCGCGGCGGCAGCTACGGCTGGCAAGCGGCAGAGAAGGGCTATGTTGGCATCTGCTGGACCAACTCGATTGCGGTGATGCCGCCGTGGGGGGCGAAAAACTGTGCCATCGGCACCAACCCGCTGATTGTTGCGGTACCGGGTGAACCTATCACTATGGTGGATATGTCGATGTCGATGTTTTCCTACGGCATGTTGGAAGTGAATCGCCTGGCGGGCAAAACCCTGCCGGTGGATGGCGGTTTTGATAACGACGGCAACTACACCCGCGATCCCGCCACCATCGAAAACAACCGTCGCATCTTACCTATGGGTTACTGGAAAGGCTCCGCGTTGTCGGTGGTGCTGGATATGCTCGCCACGCTGCTCTCCAACGGCGCGTCGGTGACCGAGGTGACCGAAGATAACGGTGACGAATTTGGAATCTCGCAAGTATTTATCGCTATCGATGTCGATCGCCTGATTGACGGCGCCACCCGCGACCACAAACTGCAACGCATTCGCGCCTCGATTACCGGTGCCGAACGTGCCGACAGTCAACAGGCGGTACGCCTGCCGGGTGAGCGCTTCCCGGTGCTACGGGCGGAAAACCTGCGTCTCGGCATCCCGGTGGATGAGCGTGTCTGGACGCGTATCCAGGCGTTGTAACGGAGGATAACCCCATGATTACCGGACATATCGCCAACACCGATGCACGCCACTATCCGCCCGCTATCGCCCGCGCCATTGCGTATCTGGCCGGTCACGATCTGGCAACGATGGCCGCCGGACGCCATGTTGACAGCGCCACCGGTTGGCAGGTGCAGGTACTGGATCTGCAAACCGCACCGGCTGAGGAAAACTATCCTGAAGCGCACCGCCACCATATCGATGTGCAATATCTGGTGTCGGGGGCGGAGGTGATTGGCGTGGCGAATCAACCCGCCAGCCTGGCGGTGCACCAGCCGTACAACCCCGAACGCGACATTATTTTTTACCAGCACGCAGCGGATGAAACTCTGATTCGCATGGTGCCAGGCACCTTTGCGGTGTTCTTCCCGCAGGATATTCACCGACCCAACTGCGCACCGGATCTGCCGGGTGCGATCCGCAAAGTGGTGGTGAAGATCCCGACAACCGCGCTGGAGGAGGTCGCATGAGTCTGACATCAACCGCACTGACGCGTGAAGGCGTTCCGGCACTGCGCTGGCTGCGCATCATCCCGCCGATTTTGATCACCTGCATCATCTCCTACATGGATCGCGTCAATATCGCGTTTGCCATGCCGGGCGGGATGGATGCAGAGCTGGGCATCAGCGCTTCGATGGCTGGGTTAGCCGGTGGCATTTTCTTTATTGGTTATCTGTTCCTGCAAGTACCGGGCGGCAAGCTGGCGGTGTACGGCAACGGCAAACGTTTTATTGGCTGGTCGTTGCTGGCATGGGCGGTGATCTCGATCCTCACCGGGTTAGCCACCAGCCAGTATCAGTTGCTGGCGCTGCGCTTTGCCCTCGGCGTCGCGGAAGGCGGCATGTTGCCGGTGGTGCTGACGATGATCGGCAACTGGTTCCCGGATAAAGAGCGTGGTCGCGCCAACGCCATCGTCATTATGTTCGTGCCGATCGCTGGGATTATCACCGCACCGCTGTCAGGTTGGATCATCACCAACTGGGACTGGCGCATGCTGTTCTTTGTTGAAGGGGTGCTGTCGGTATTTGTCATGGCCTTGTGGCTGTTCACCATCAGCAACCGCCCGCAGGAAGCGCGCTGGATTTCACCCGCCGAGAAGCAGTATCTGATCAAGACCCTGCACGATGAACAACTGATGATTAAAGGTCAGAACACGCGCAAAGCCTCGCTGAGCCGGGTGATGCGTGAGCCGGTGATGTGGCGTCTGATCCTGGTGAACTTCTTCTACCAGACCGGGATTTATGGCTACACCCTGTGGCTGCCGACCATCCTCAAAGGGCTGACCAACGGTAATGCCGAGAAGGTAGGGATGCTGGCGATTCTGCCGTATGTCGGGGCGATTTTTGGCATGTTCCTGTTCTCGGCGCTGTCCGATGCCAGCGGTCGTCGCAAGATTTTCGTGGCGCTGCCGCTGGCCGGGTTTGCCCTGTGCATGGCGCTGTCGGTGCTGCTGAAAGCACACATCTGGTGGTCGTATGCCGCCCTGGTGGGTTGCGGCGTGTTTATCCAGTCGGCGGCTGGCGTGTTCTGGAGCATTCCGCCACGCCTGTTTAACGCTGAGGTCGCCGGTGGTGCGCGCGGTCTGATCAATGCGCTGGGTAATCTCGGAGGGTTCTGCGGTCCGTATATGGTGGGCGTTCTGATTGCGGAGTACAGCAAGGATGCCGGGGTTTACAGCCTGGCGATCTCGCTGGCGATTGCTTCGCTGCTGGCACTGACGTTACCGGCGCGCTGCGACTCCGCCAAAGGGGAGGCCGCATGAAGAGTTGGTTAGGGCTGGACTGCGGCGGCACCTTTATTAAAGCCGGGTTATATGACGCTCAGGGGCGCGAGCTGGCGGTGGCACGACAAAACCTGCCGGTGCTGGTGCCACAGCCGGGCTGGGCGGAACGCGACATGACCCAGTTGTGGCAACAGGCGGCGGCGGTGATCCGCGAAGTGCTGCACCAAAGCGGGCAACAGGCGGCGCAGGTGGCGGGTGTCGGGATCTCTGCTCAGGGCAAGGGGCTATTTCTGCTGGATAAGCAGGGCCAGCCGCTGGGTAATGGCATCCTCTCCTCGGATCGTCGCGCGCTGACGCTGGTGCAGCAGTGGCAGCGTGACGGTATGCCACAACAACTCTATCCGCAAACGCGGCAGACGTTGTGGACCGGCCATCCGGTGTCGTTGCTGCGCTGGATCAAACAACATGAGCCACAGCGTTACGCGGCAATTGGCAGCGTACTGATGGCTCATGATTACCTGCGCTTCTGCCTGACCGGTGCGCTGGCCTGTGAAGAAACCAATATCTCCGAATCCAATTTGTATGACATGCAAAGCGGCGGCTGGTCGGCGGCGTTGGCTGAAATCTTAGCGATCAGCGAAATCGTCCCGGCCTTACCACCGATTATCGGCCCGACCGAGGTGGCCGGGTATGTCACCGCGCAGGCTGCGGCCTTGTGTGGACTGCGGGAAGGCACGCCGGTGGTTGGCGGGTTGTTTGATGTGGTGTCGACGGCCCTGTGCGCCGGATTGCATGACGCGACCCGCCTGAACGCGGTAATGGGGACCTGGTCCGTCACCAGCGGCATTACCGACCGCATCATCGCTGAGGCCGATTACCCGTTTGTCTATGGCCGTTATGCTATCGACGATCAGTTCATCATCCATGATGCCAGCCCGACTTCCGCTGCCAACCTTGAGTGGTTCTGCCAACAGTGGGGCATCGAAGATTATCAGCAACTGAACGACTGGGTGGCTGGTCTGCCAGCGGCCAGCAGTTCGCTGTTGTTCCTGCCTTTCCTCTACGGCTGCAACGCCGGGACCGACCTGCACGGCAGTTTCTTTGGTATGCAGGCGGGGCACACCCGCGCGCATCTGGTGCAGGCGATCTATGAAGGCGTGGTGTTCTCGCATCTGACCCATCTCAACCGGATGCGTCAGCGTTTCCCGCAGGCCAGCGCGTTGCGTCTGAGCGGCGGGCCGACCCGTTCTGCCCCCTGGATGCAGATGCTGGCCGATGCCAGTGGTTTGCCGGTTGAGGTGCCGCAAATTGCCGAAAGTGGCTGCCTGGGCGCGGCGCTGGTCGCGCTCACCGGCACCGGTGCCTATGCCTCGCTGCAACAGGCGCAGCAGGCGCTGAATCCCGACATCGTCACCTGGCAACCCGATGACACCCGGCACGCCCGTTATCAGCAGAAATATCAACGTTATCAGCAACTGGTCAATGCGCTGGCGGCTGCACAAGGAGTTAACCCATGAGCCTTCCTTTGCTCCAGCTGGCGCTGGACCACACTGACCTCGATGCCGCGCTGAGTACCGCGCAGCAACTCCATCAGGAGGTCGACATCATCGAGGCAGGCACCATTTTGTGTTTCAGCGCCGGGATTGAAGCGGTACGCCGCCTGCGTCAGCAGCACCCGGCGAAAACCCTGGTGGCCGATTTTAAAGTCGCCGATGCCGGTGCCACCCTGGCCCGCATGGCGTTTGACGCCGGAGCCAACTGGATGACGGTGATCTGCGCTGCGCCGCTGGCGACCTTTGCCACCGCACTGGACGTGGCGCGCAGCTATCAGGGCGATATCCAGATCGAGCTGTTTGGTCACTGGACGCTGGAAGATGCCCGCCAGTGGCGCAGCCTCGGTCTGACGCAGGCCATCTACCATCGCGGGCGTGATGCGCAGGCCAGCGGTCAACAATGGAGCCAGCAGGACCTGGCGGCGATGCAGGCGCTATCCGATATGGGGTTTGCCCTGTCGATCACCGGCGGTATCACCCCGGAAGAACTGCCGCAGTTCCGCAATATCGACGTCAAGGCGTTTATCGCCGGACGCGCATTGAGTGACAGTGTCACCGGCATTGCCACTGCTAACCAATTTCATCAGGCCATTGCCAACATCTGGGGAACCGCATGAAACGCCAGCATCCACTGGGAATTTATGAAAAAGCACTGCCGGCCCATCTCACCTGGCCAGAGCGACTGGCCCTGGCGAAAGCCTGTGGTTTCGATTTTGTCGAGATGTCCGTCGATGAGACTGATGAGCGTCTGTCCAGGCTGGACTGGAGTAAAGAACAGCGCCTGTCTCTGGTCAACGCGATGATTGAAACCGGCGTCAGCATTCCGTCGATGTGCCTGTCCGGCCATCGCCGCTTTCCGTTCGGTAGCCATGATGCGCAGACACGTCAGCGCGCCGATGACCTGATGGATCGGGCGATTCAACTGGCGAAGGATGTTGGCATCCGCACCATCCAGTTGGCGGGTTATGACGTCTACTACGAACCGCACGATGAAGGCACGGTGGCGCGTTTTGCGGCGGGGTTGTCCCGCGCGGTGGAGCGTGCCGCAGCCGCACAGGTGATGCTGGCGGTGGAGATTATGGACACCGAATTTATCAACGCCATCAGCAAATGGAAGGTGTGGGAGCAGCAACAGGCGTCGCCGTGGTTCTCCGTCTATCCCGATGTTGGCAACCTCAGCGCCTGGGGCAATGACGTTGCCGCCGAACTGACGCTCGGTATTGATCGCATTGCCGCTATCCATCTGAAAGACACCCAACCGGTCACCGCCAGCTCGCCGGGGCAGTTCCGCGATGTGCCTTTTGGTCAGGGCTGCGTCGATTTTGTCAGCGTGTTCCGCACCCTGAAGCAGCTGAATTATCGCGGGGCGTTTCTGATTGAGATGTGGACCGAAAAAGCCGAGGAGCCGGTGGCGGAGATTGTGCAGGCACGGCGCTGGATTGAACAAAAAATGCAGGAAGGGGGATTATTGTGAGCGTATTAACCTTGAAACAACAGGTACTGGAAGCCAACCTGGCGTTGCCACGCCATCATCTGGTTACCTTTACCTGGGGCAATGTCAGCGCCATCGATCGCGCCAGTGGTCTGGTGGCGATCAAACCCTCCGGCGTGGAGTACGACGGCATGACGGTGGAGGATATCGTGGTGCTGGAGCTGGAAAGCGGGCGTATCGTGGAGGGCAGCAAAAAACCCTCATCGGATACCGCCACCCATTTGGCGCTCTATCGCGCATTTGCCGACATTGGCGGCATTGTGCATACCCATTCGCGTCATGCCACCATCTGGTCACAGGCCGGGCAGGATTTACCCGCCTGGGGCACCACCCATGCCGATTACTTCTATGGCACCATCCCCTGTACCCGGCTGATGACCGAGCAGGAGATCGTCAATGACTACGAATACAACACCGGACAGGTGATTATTGAAACCTTCCGCACCCGCGGCATCAGTCCGACGGCGATTCCGGCGGTATTGGTCAATGCCCACGGTCCCTTTGCCTGGGGCAAAGATGCCGACAACGCGGTGCATAACGCCGTGGTGCTGGAAGAGATTGCCTATATGGGAATTTTTTCGCGCCAGCTAACGCCGGGGATCAAAAGTATGCAGCAGGATCTGCTGGATAAACATTTTCTCAGAAAGCACGGCGCGAATGCCTATTATGGGCAGTAACTTGTTTACGTCGCGGCGCGATAAATCGCGCCGCGACGGGGCATACTGAACGATTCGGTTATATTTGCTGGCAAAAAAATTACGCAGAAATTACCAGACCAAAACAGAAAATAAAGCTAATCACTCTCATTATCATTCATCTTTTTTGACACCAGTGATTACTTTATTCATGAATAATAAACCTGTTCTTATGCGCGGGAAAAAGTTCCCTGCGCCCAGCAGCCTGGCGATGATGATCAGTGTCTGTTGCAACCTTCCGCTACATGCCGCTCTGGCGGCTGACACCACGACGCAGGTGACTCCGGCAAAACAAAAAACCACGCAGGAAAACACCCTGACGGTAACCGCCACGCCGGTGAGCAAGTTCAATCCGGGTGGGGATGCGCTGGTGCCAGCGTATCTCGATGGACAGGTAGCCAACGGTGGACGCCTTGGCATCCTCGGTGAACAAAGTGCGATGAACGTACCGTTCAGCATCGTGGGTTACACCAATAAAGCCATTCAGGATCAGCAGGCGCGCTCGGTGAGCGATGTGGTGCGCAACGATGCCTCGGTCGCGACCGGTTATGGTTACGGCAACACCCAGGAAATCTATAAAATTCGCGGCTTTGAGCTTGCCAGTGAAGATATCTCGTTTGGTGGCCTGTATGGCGTATTGCCGCGTCAGTTTATGCCGGTGGAACTGGCCGATCGCGTGGATATTCTGAAAGGCGCGAGCGCGTTCCTTAACGGTGTACCGCCGGGCGGCACCGGCGTGGGTGGCACCATCAACCTGGAACCGAAACGGGCCGGGAGCGAGCCACTGACCCGCGTCTCCCTTGACTACACCTCGAAATCGCAGGTGGGTGGGGCGGTGGATATTGCCCGCCGCTTTGGTGACAACGATCAGTGGGGCATTCGCGTCAACGCGGTGCATCGTGAAGGGGAAACGGCGGTGGATAATCAGAAACGCCGCCTGACGCTGGGCACCATCGGCCTCGATTATCATGGTGATCGCTTCCGTGCCTCACTGGATGCCGGTGCGGAAAAGCAGACGGTGCACGGTGCGCGTTCAGTGGTGTACACCAGCGGTATGACCAGCATTCCCAAAGCGCCGTCGGCCACCACCAACTACGGCCAGAAATGGGCCTTTACCGACACCAGCAGCCAGTTTGCCATGCTGAAAAGCGAATATGATCTCAGCGACAACTGGACGCTGTACGGCGGCATTGGCGGCAACCATACCCATGAATACGGTTCTTACTCCTCACCGACCGTGAATGACAGCAACGGTGATGCCACTATGGGGCAGATGCGCGTGCCGTATTTCTCCGACGGCCTGTCAAGCCAGGCCGGAATTCGCGGCAAGTTTGACACCGGGTTTGTAAACCACAGCATCAACCTTGGTTACTCCAGCACCTGGAGCCGCATCCGCAGCTCGTATGCGATGTCTTCCGCCAGCATCAGCACCAATATCTACGATCCAACCTATGTTGATGAGCCAACCGATGTGGCTTATACCGGCGGCCATATGGACGACCCGCGTGTCACCAGCCGCACCTTCAACAGCGGTGTGTCACTGGCCGATACCATGTCGATACTGGATGATCGCGTGCAGCTGATCACCGCGCTGCGCCGTCAGTCGGTCAACGTTACCAATTACGATTACGATGGCGTGCAGTCGGCCAATTTTAGCCAGATGAAAGTCACTCCAGCATTTGGTCTGGTGTTGAAACCGTGGAAAAACATCTCCTTCTACGCCAACCATATTGAAGCGTTGCAGGCCGGTGAAACCGCCAGCAGCAGCTACGGCAGCGGTACGGTGGTGAACGGTGGTCAGGTCACCGGTATCGAAACCTCCAAACAAAACGAAGTAGGGGTGAAAGCCGATTATGGCCGTATCGCCGGTTCAATCGCCGTGTTCGAGATCCGCAAACCGGTAGCGACCTATCGCTATCTCGGCAACAGCAGCGGCACCGATCAATATGAATACGGTAACTACGGCGAAGAACGTAACCGTGGTCTGGAACTGAGCCTGTTTGGAGAGCCGGTGTACGGCGTGCGCCTGAACGGTAGCGCCACCTGGATGGACCCGGAGCTGACCAAAACTCAGGACGGTACCTATGATGGCAAAGACGCGATTGGTGTACCGCGTTATCAGTTGGTGCTGGGCGGAGAATGGGATATTCCGGGCTTGCAGGGCGTGACCGCGACCGGGCGCGTGATCCGCACCGGTTCGCAATATGCTGACGAAGCGAACACCCTGAAAGTGGATGGCTGGACACGTCTGGATCTTGGCGTGCGTTACGATATGCAACTGCCGAAAAACAACATCGTCTGGCGCGCTACGGTGGAGAACGTCACCAACGAAAACTACTGGGCATCTGCCAGCGATGGCTACCTGACGCAGGGCGACCCGCGCACCCTGAAACTGTCGATGACCGTGGATTTTTAACCGGTAAAGGTTCCGGCGCGATAAATCGTGCCGGAACACATTATTTCAATCGATCCGCAGAACCGCATACCAGGATCTTATCTCGCACCACAGCCTTCATCGCGTCCATACCGACCCGCAGGTAATAACGGGGATCGTTACCTTGCGGATTCTCGCCGAACCAGTTTTTTACCGCCCCGGCAAAGGCAATTTTCAGCTCGGTTGCCACATTGACTTTGCACACTCCCAGGCCGATGGCGCGGCGCACATAATCATCCGGCACATCGCTGGCACCGTGTAACACCAGTGGGATAGTGACGCGCTGATGGATCTTTTCCAGCCGTTCAAAGTCAATCTTCGGCGTGTGAGTATAGAGACCATGCGCGGTACCAATCGCCACCGCCAGGCTATCAACGCCGGTTTGATTGACAAATTCCAGCGCTTCGTCGGGATCGGTCAAAAACGCGCTTTCGTCACTGACCGCCATATCATCTTCCACGCCACCCAGACGGCCCAACTCGGCCTCAACGCTGCAATCATGACGATGGCAGAAGTTGACCACTTCGCGCGTCAGTTTAACGTTATCGGCAAAGGGGACATGACTGCCGTCAATCATCGCGCTACGCACGCCAGCGTGGACTTTGTTGCTGATATCCGCCAGCGTTTCATGGTGGTCAAGATGCAACGCCAGTGGCAGGCCATAACTGCGCGAGTAAGCCTGGCACAGGGCAAAAATCTCCTGGAAGGCGATATGTTTAAAGGTTCCCGGCGTGCCCGCCAGAATCACCGGCGATTGCATCTCTTTGCAGACATCAAGGATCGCCTGAATGGTTTCCGCGTTGTGGATATTAAACGCGGGCACGGCATAGCCATTGGCCTGAGCATCCAGCAGCAGATATTTGGTGGAGATAATGCCCATCAGCGTACCTCCGGCCAGCTATGGATCACCACGCCTTGCACCACGCGATTCACCGTCCCACTGGCAGAAGGGGTGTCCGGGGTGATACCTGCTTTCAGCGATGCGGTCAGGGCAAAGATCTGTGCGTAAATCAGGAAGCAGAAGGCCAGCTCGATATCGTTAAAGGTGCGCGAGGCAGGCAGGTAGAGATGTGGACCGGCTTCCATGACCGTTGCTGGCGTATCGCTAATCGCAACCACGCGCAGCGCAATGTTTTCCCGATGCAGCTCAGCCAGCAGATCAAGATCGTATTGGCGGGTATAGGGATGGCTGGAGACAAACACCACCACCAGGGTTTCATCATCAACCAATGATTTAGGACCATGACGGAAGCCCACCGGTGATTCGTAGAAGGCCGCCAGTTGCCCGGCAGTGAGCTCCAGCACTTTGAGGGCAGACTCACGCGCTGCTCCCTGCAAGCCGCCGCTACCGAGATACACCACGCGCCGCCAGTTGAGATCGCCAAACGCCGACTGGCTGAAATCGCCGTGGCTGGCAATGATCGCCTCGCAGCACGCCGCTACGCTGGCAAAGCTGTGGCTGTTGAACAGTTGAGGGGCAAAAATCGCCAGGCAACTCAGCATCATGGTGCTGATGCTGCTGGTCATGGCAAAACCACGATCGTGAGTCTCTGCGGGCATCAGGCGCACCCGCGCGTTGTCATGCTCGCAGGCGTAATGATACAGATCGCCGGTCGCGTTGCAGGTGATAATCAGGTGACGGCAATCCGCCACAAACTGATTTGCCAGTTGCACCGCAGCCACGCTTTCCGGGCTGTTGCCGGAACGGGCAAATGAAACCAGCAGCAAGGGTTGCTCAGCGTGAAAGTAATCCATCGGGTTGGTGACGAGGTCGGTGGTGGGGATGGCCACCACGTTGGCTTGTAACTGACGTGCCAGGCAAGGCGCGATAATGTCGCCAATAAAGGCGGAGGAACCCGCGCCGGTCAGAATAATTTTCCCGCCAGGTTGCGCATAGAAGGTGTTCAGCCAGTCATCCAGTTCTGCACGCTGGGTGTCGAGATGGTGCAGGGCGGTCATCCAACTGGTCGGTTGCTGGCGAATCTCTTCTTCGGTCCAGGTTTGAGTGCCCGACGTGTTGGCCGCAAGGGTTTCATTCATAACACTATCCTTAAGATTAAGCCGTGACAGAAAGTCAACCAGATGGTTTCACTACCTTTCTTTTTGCGGTGTTTTTGTTATTTCAATTGATAATGCAATCTACAAGAAAGAAAGTGAAAGCACAACATGAAAAAGGAAGAAAACGAAAGGTGCCAGGGATGAAGACGTGAAGAAACCGCGTGATAAATCACGCCGCTACGGATCATGCGGAAGTAGCGGCGCGATTTATCGCGCAATACCGTGAGATGCAGCCAACAGTCGTAGCGGCGCGATTTATCGCGCAAAGCCGTGAGATGCTGCCAACAACCGTAGCAGCGCGATTTATCGCGCAACGCCGTGAGATGCAGCCAACAACCGTAGCGGCGCGATTTATCGCGCAACGCCCAATGGAGAGAAAATAATTAACAGGCAGGCAAAGGAGAAATAATAAATTATTATATTTAACCTGGCGATAACAATATCACCATAATAATTTCGTATTGATTAACGGGTAATGAACAATAACCAACTCATAATAGTGACTGCCGACGTCAGAATATAGCCGATGCCTTCACCCGTCATATATCGGCGCATGGTCATATGCATATGACCCACCTGAATTTTTTCACGCTTCTCTTCGTGCGTGGCGTTGACGATGGTACGGAACGCGGCAATACCATTGGTCAGCAACAGTGAACAAAAAGCAGCAACGGCGAGGGTTAGCATGTTATGCATGGTCATGGATTTCATTAATTCTGTCAGTCAAAGCGGATGGCTATTTTATTTCAATCGCCCGCAGATTGCAGGTAAAAATTAACTATCAATATCATCGTCCCAAACTTCAATAAATATTTTCGCGATAAATCGCGCCGCTACAAAGTGTTATGTCGCGGCGTGATTTATCCCGCCTTGCCGTATTCCGTCAGGCAACCGCAACGCCTTTTACCCAGAGCTGCTGTGGAATCAATTGATTATCCAGCGCCAGAATATTGGCCTGTTTTCCAGGCGCAAGGGTGCCCAACTGGTGAGACAGGCCCAGCAGACGTGCCGGATGCAGGCTTGCCATGTGAATCGCCTGTTCGCTACTGACGCCGCCATAGCTCACCATATTGCGCACTGCCGCATCCAGCGCCAGTGTACTCCCCGCCAGACCGCCCGCTGCGCTGCGCACCACGCCTGCACGCATCTCCACGTTGTGGCCGCAGATGGCGTATAACCCATCGGGCATGCCCGCGGCGCGCATGGCATCGGTTATCAGGATGATGCGGTGCGCGGCGCACTGGCAGGTGACACGCATTACCGCCGGATGGACATGATGACCATCAGCAATCAACTCCAGCCAGGCGCGGGAATCACTCAACCCGGCTCCGACCATACCAGGTTCGCGATGGTGTAAACCACTCATACCGTTGAAGCAGTGCACCAGCCCATCGGCACCGGCATCCAGCGCCGACTGCGTCTGAGCGTAACTGGCGGCACTGTGGCCCAGCATCACGCGAATACCCTGCGCTTTTAGGTGGCGAATCGCCGTCAGTGCATCCGGTTTTTCCGGGGCCAGCGCCACCATACGCAGCGTGCCTTGCGCAGCCTCGATTAACTGATCAATCTCGGCCATCGCCAGCTCGCGAAACCACTCAGGCAGATGCGCGCCACGGTTTTCGGGCGTAAACCACGGCCCCTCGAGGTAGCTGCCAAGTAACTGTGCACCCCGGGGATCATGCCGGTAACCGGCAATCCGCCGTAACGCCGCGTCAATTTCCGCCAGCGGGGCGGTGACCGTCGTCGCCAGCCATGCCCCCACACCTTCACACGCTTTGTGTCGTGCCAGGGTGGTGAGCGCCGCCGGATCGTCATCCATCACATCGACGCCCGCGCCGCCGTGAACGTGGGTATCGATATACGCCGGACTTAACAGCTCGACATCGCGTCGGCTATCGCCCACGGCGATCGGCTGAATGGCGGTGATGATGCCATCAACGATATGGAGTTGCTGATCGTCGCGCCAGCCACCTTCACACAGCAACCGCCGCGCGCGAATGATCTGTTCCATCAGTGGATCTCCTTATGCTGGCTGACAGGCCAGGTGATACTGCTGCAACACATCCTGGATGTGGTCGATCAGCAGGGCATGGGGCGTTGCCGCCAACTGGCCCTGGCGCACCTTGCCATACTGTAACGGCAGATATTGGCTGATCAGCGGTAACGGTAGCTCGGTATCGGCCAGATTGCGGATCAGCACCTTAAACGCCTCGGCAATCTGCGCATCCGGCCAGTAATAACGCACGCGGTCTGAATAGCTGAAGCCACGAGCCAGACGGCGGGTGGCACTGTCGCCGTGATAATGGCTATGCCAGTAGTCCGGTTTGTCGAGCATCACGCCATCCAGAACAGTGCGCAGGTGAGAGCAGGCTTTGGCGCTCAGCAGTTCTTCTTCAATACCCGCCAGGGCAAACAGCGCTTCCCGCAGGGCAAACGTCAGTGCAGGCCCGACTTTAAGGATGGCGAAATGGTCGATCACCAACTGCCGCAAGGCTTGCGGGGTTTGATAATCGGTGGAGTGGGCTTCAAACAACGGGCGTCCGGCGCTTTCCGCCCACTGGCACAACTGTTGGGCTTTTTGTGGCTGATAATCAATGATATGGGTATGGTCAAACTCGACGCCAGGCTGTACCACCAGGCCGATGATACGCGGCCAGAGCGCTGACAACCCGTGTTGCTCAAACGCCTGATGGTGCGCCATCAGCGTCGCCTGTGCCGCTTCCGGGGTGGTGACGGCTAATTCGGTCAACGTTTCGTGCGCGCCGCCGGGTACCGGGACTTCAGTGCCAATGACATACACCAGGTCGCGGCAGCCAAAGTGCTGCTGGCAGGTGGCTTCGGCAATCGCCGCCAGGCGGGCGGCGCGCTGTGCCACGATTGCATCGGTCAGCGGCACCGGATCATCAGCGCAGGACATGCTGCAATCCAGGTGGATCTTCTTGAACCCCGCCTGCACATAATGCGCAATCAACACCTCAGCGTGCTGCATCGCAACCTCGGCAGGCTGTTTTTGCCAGCGATTCGGGCCGAGATGATCACCACCCAGAATCAGTTGCTCACGCGGGAACTGGCAGCTATCCGCCAGTTGCCAGAGAAAATCTCGAAAGTCAGCGGGGGTCATCCCGGTGTAACCGCCGGTCTGATCGACCTGATTGGAGGTGGCTTCAACCAGAAGCGGTTGCTGATGGTCACGGGCAAAGCACAGCGCCGCTTCCAGTACTAACGGATGGGCGGAACAGACGGAGAAGATTCCGTTCTGCTCGCCCTGGCGGTGACGTTCGATGATTTCAGTTAATAGTTTCACTTTAGGCTCCACAGGGTCAGATGCCACCCACTCACCTTTCATAACCTTTCGTTGTGTGCCGGGTAGCGACTTATGAAAACAAAATGAAAGCTATCAGAGGTCACAACAGAAAGGCAAGGAAAAGATAACGCAAGGTGTGCAGGTTATTGTGGCTTACTGTTGCGCTGACAGAGGTTGCATTTCACCGAAAGAAAGGTGTTAATAGCGCAATCGAAATAAAACGAAAGACTGGATTGACTAATGGCACAATCCGTAGCGGCGCGATAAATCGCGCCGCTACCAGTCTTAAAAGACCAAACTGGCAGGTAAACTCAATGCAGCATTCCGAGAACCCAATGGAAAAAAGCGTGGCGGCCACCAGCGAGCGTCGCGAGCAGATCATTCAGAAATTACGCCAGCATGGCAGCGTGCAGGTGAATGACCTCGCCACCATATACGGTGTTTCGACCGTGACCATCCGTAACGATCTGGCGTTTCTGGAGAAGCAGGGCATCGCGGTGCGGGTGTATGGCGGTGCGCTGATCTGCGATAACGGCACGGCGGCGGAACCTTCGGTCAAAGATAAAAGCGCGCTTAATGTGTCGGCGAAACGCAGCATCGCCAGCGTTGCCGCTGAGCTGATTAAACCGGGCCACCGGGTGATCCTCGATTCCGGCACCACCACCTTCGAGATTGCGCGTCATATGCGTCAGCATCAGGATGTGATCGCCATGACCAATGGCATGAACGTCGCCAATGCGCTGGTTGAAGCGGAAGGGGTCGAGGTGCTGATGACCGGCGGCCATTTGCGCCGCCAGTCACTGTCCTTCTATGGCGATCAGGCCGATCAATCGTTGCAGAACTACCATTTTGATCTGCTGTTCCTCGGCGTGGATGCCATCGACCTGGAGCGCGGCATCAGTACCCACAATGAAGACGAAGCGCGTCTGAATCGCCGCATGTGTGAAGTGGCAGAACGCATCATTGTGGTGACGGATTCCAGCAAATTTAACCGCTCCAGCCTGCACAAAATCATTGATACCCAACGCATCCATATGATCATTACAGACGACAGCATTCCGCAAAACAGCCTCGAAGGGCTGCGCAAAGCGGGGATTGATGTAGTGCTGGTCAGCCAGTAAATGGCGCGGGCATGAATCTGCCCGCGTCACGACTCAGGCTGGCTGCGGTGCAGTCAGCAAACGATCGAGTTTTTCCCACACCGGTGCCAGGTCCACCAACTTACGCTGTTCGCGTGCTTCATCCATCGCCAGTGCCAGAATCCCCGCTTCGATCGCATCCTGCGGCGACACCGGCAGCGGGCCGCCCCGCAGCACATGATCCATCACCTCCTGCGCCATCTGTTCATCGGCCCCATAATGTTGCGACAATGCGGTGCGGGTGGCATAGGTATTGTCGACGGTTTTCTTGCCGCTCATCACATCGTGCACCCACAGGAAGCCGCGAATAAAATCGCCCTCAGCCTGACCGCGTGAACCCATGATACAGAAGCGGCGGAACTGGTCCGGCGCGTTGAGATTGGTGTGGAAATTTAGCGCGACGCCGTTGGCGTATTCCACAATCGCAACCTGGTGGTCGACAATGTCACCATCGCTGTCGAACACCTTGTCATCACCCAGCCAACCCGAGGGTTTTTGGTGAAACAGCGCCATATCGTCCACCCCTTGCTGACGCGGATCGTTTTCCGGTACAAAGTTGCGGCGACCACCGAAGCTGGCGACGCGCATCGGGCGCGAACCGATCAGGCTGTTGTACAGATCGAGGTCGTGGCAGCATTTCTCCAGCATAAAACTGCCGGAGTAGCGCGAGTAGCGTCGCCAGTCACGCATAAAAAACGCGCCGTGGTACGGATAGATATGTTCCGACGCTTCCACCGAGACGATATTGCCTAACGCCCCTGACTGACGGGCCTGCATCACATCGCGATACATGGGGGCATAGCGCAGCACCAGGCCAATCAACAACTGCTCCTGACCATACCGGGCCAGCAGCTCCGCCAGTTGGAAGCTTTGCTCCATGCTGGCGACCACCGGTTTTTCGCAGAACACCTTCACACCTGCCGCCAGCCCGATGCGGATATGCTCAAGATGCAGATGGTTGGGGGAGCCAATCATCAGCAGGTCAAGCTGTTGCGCCGCCAGCAAGGCTTCGGGTGTGTCATAAGCAACACCGGCATCAATGCCATGTTGTTGCAGCGTTGCCAGCCCGGCAGGAGCCGGATCGACATAGCCGACGATAGTGAAGTCTGGCGACAGGCTGCTGAACACATGCCCGAGGTAGCCGAGACGAAATCCTAATCCAATAATGCCCACTTTCATGACGTTCTCCCGCGTTTTAGCGATCGGCGATAATGATGTCGACGCCCATTTTCTCCAGGGCGCGCACGTATTGTTCGGATATGGCGCTGTCAGTGACCAGCCGGTGAATGCGTTCCACTTCGCGGATCAGACAGAAACTGGTACGGCCAAACTTGCTGGAGTCGGCTACGGCGATGATTTCACGCGAGACATCGCACATCGCCCGGTTAATCTGCGCTTCGCCCAACTGTGGCGTGGTGATACCGGCGGCGAGGTCAAAGCCATCGACACCGAGAAACAGTTTGTCGAAACGGTACTGACGGATATGTTGCTCGGCGGTGGGGCCATCAATTGACCATGAGGCGCTGCGCACGTTACCGCCCAGCACCATCAGATGGATGTTCTCGCGGCTGGCCAGTTCATAAGCGATGTTGATGGCATTGGTCATCACTACCAGCTCCTTTTTGCTCTCCAGATGCTTGGTCATCAGACTGGTGGTGGAGCCGGAATCGATAATCACCGCCTCTCCGTCGTTGATCAGGGCGGCGGCGGCTTTAGCGATAGCGAATTTGACGTCGCGATTGATTTTGCCTTTGTCTTCCAGCGGGCGATCAAAGACAAACTGGCGATTGAGCTGCGCGCCGCCATAGCCGCGAATGGCGCAGCCACTTTTCTCCAGCCAGCGCAAATCGTTGCGGATGGTGACGGAACTGACGTTGTACAGGGCGCTGAGATCTTCCACCCGTACCACACCTTCGCGCCTCAACTGCTCAATAATCGATTCACGACGTTGCTCGGTATTGATCATAGGGATTCTCTTTCAGCATCGTTGAGGAGGGCAGCACCGCGTACGCCGCTGCTGTCACCAAAAACCGGGGCCAGAATCGCCGCCGGAGGACAGATGGCAAATAAATTTTCGCGCATCGCTTCCGGCAGCAACGGGTAGATTTCAGGAATATTCGACAAACCGCCGCCCAGCACAAAGGCGTCAATATCCAGCAGCATTTGTAACCCCGCCAACGCACTGGCAAGCACGGCGATAAAGCGCTGGAATATCTGCTGAGCCAACGCATCGCTGTCACGATAGCTGTGCATCAGTTCCGGCAGGTTGCTGGCCGGATGACCAAAGTGCTGACTCAGCGCCAGCAGGCCGCGACCGGAGACATAGCGCTCGTAACAATCGGTCAGGCCGCAGTTGCAGCTGAACGAGGGCAGTGCGTAACGTCGGAACAACTGCGCGGGCACCGGCAAATGCCCCCATTCACCGGCCAGGCCGTGTTTACCGCGGAACAACTGCTTATCCACCACCAGACCGCCACCGGCGCCGGTGCCAATAATCGCGCCAAACACCACCGCATAATCCTGCGTCTGCGGCGAATGCGCCTCTGACAGGGCAAAGCAGTGGCAGTCATTGGCGATCGCCACAGGGCGGTTGAGCAGCGTCTCGATATCGCGTTTCAGGTTGCGTCCGGTCAGACAGGGAACGTTGGCCGCCAGTTGCTGCCGGGTATGCGGGTCAGTGATACCCGGCAAACCGATCCCCACTTTCCCTTTTCCGCCAAATTGCTGATCCGCCTCCTGTGTGAGCTTCACCAGGCAATGCAGAAAGGCGGAGTAATCCTCGCCAGGGGTCGGCACCCGTTGGCGAAACAGCGGGTGCATGCTGTCATCAAAGGCGGCGATTTCAATTTTGGTGCCGCCGATATCAAAGCCGTAGCGCATCGGTGTTATCTCGCCATCGGGCGGAGCACGCGCCCGTGATTGATATCAAACAAATGCGCGTGATCCAGCGCCAGGTGCAGGCCGATACGCTCACCGGGTTGCAGCGACCAGCCGGGCGAGGAGGGGAAGCGCGCGACAAAGTGACGACCGGCGACATCGCAATGAACGATCTCCTCATTCCCCATATGTTCCAGCGTCTGCACCGTTGCGGGCAGCGCGGCGGGGGCATCTGCCGTAGTGATTGCCACATGTTCCGGGCGAATACCGAGGCAAATCTGTTCCTCGTTATAGCCGTTAAGACGCGCGGCGACGCTGGCTGGTAGCGGTAAATGTCCGGCATCGCCAAAGGAAAGCGTTAACGCTTCCGCGTTACGCATAATAGTTACATCATGCAGGTTCATAGCCGGGCTGCCGATAAACGCGGCCACGAATTTGTTTGCTGGCTGATGATAGAGGGTCACCGGCTTATCAACCTGCTGAATCACCCCGCGATCCAGGACGCAGATACGGTCGCCCATCGTCATCGCTTCCACCTGATCGTGTGTGACGTAAATCATGGTAGAGGGAAGTCCTTCCGCTTTCAGTTGCTGATGCAGATTGATCAGTTGCAGGCGCATCGAGACGCGCAGTTTGGCATCGAGGTTGGAAAGCGGTTCATCAAATAAAAACACGCGGGGGCGGCGTACGATGGCGCGGCCCAGCGCGACACGTTGGCACTGGCCGCCAGATAACTGGCCCGGTTTACGCTCCAGCAGGTGACTGATCTCCAGATTTTCTGCCGCTTCACGCACCCGGCGATCGATCTCATCACGCGGCATTTTGCCTTGCAGGCTAAACGCCATGTTTTTGTACACCGTCATATGGGGGTAGAGCGCGTAGTTCTGGAACACCATCGCCACTTCGCGGTCTTTGGGTAATACCTGATTTACGCACCGGTTCTGGATCACGATCTCACCTTCGCTGACGCTTTCCAGTCCGGCAATCATGCGCAGCAGCGTCGATTTGGCGCAGCCTGATGGCCCGACAAACACCATAAATTCGCCTTCCTGAATCGACAGCTCAATACCGTGCAGCGCCTGGAAGCCGTTGGGATAAATTTTCTTCACATCATGTAATTGAATACCAGACATAGCTGCTTCCTCTGAGTGGTGAATTAGCCTTTCACACCGGCGCTGGCGATGCCCTGGATGAAATAGCGTTGGAAAAAGATGAATAAAATCAACATCGGTAATACCGCCATCAGTGCACCTGCCATCAACATCGGATAGGGCACACCGGCACGGCTGGCAAGGGACGCCAGGCCAACGGGTAACGTGAGTTTATTGACGCTGGTATTGACGATCAGTGGCCACATCAGGTTATTCCACGCCCACAGACCATTGATGATGGTGCAGGCAATCAAACCCGGACGAATCAACGGCAACAAAATGCGCCAGAAAATGGTGAAGTGGTTGTAGCCGTCAAGTAACGCCGCCTCTTCCAGCTCGCGCGGTACGCCAAGGAAGAACTGCCGCAGCAGAAAGGTGGCGTAGATACTGAAAATGCCAGGCAGGATCAGACCACTCAGGGTGTTCACCAGGCCGAGCTTTTGCACAATCAGAAACTGTGGGATCAGAAAGGCTTGTGCTGGCACCATCAGAATCGAGACGCACAACATAAACACCGTATCGCGCCCGCGAAAGGTCAGGCGCGAAAAGCCGTAGGCGGCCATAGCAGCAATCAACATTTGCAGCGTGACGGTAAAGAAGGTGTAGAGAAACGAGTTGATATAAAAGGTGGTGAACGGAATCTCGGTCAAAATGCGGTGATAAGCCTGCATCGAGGGATGTGCAGGCAGGATCGCCATAGGAATCTGAATACTTTCCGGCTGCGTTTTCAGTGAGGTCAGCAGCATCCAGATAAAGGGTACCAGTGAAATCAGGCTGGCGAGCGTCATCAGGGCATAGACGGTCAGGCGGCGCAATTTTTCCTGATGTTGACGGCGGAACCACGCCAGTTCTTCGGATTGGGGTAACGTGCTCATGACTGGCTTCCTCAGGTCACTTTAATTTTTTTGCCAATAAACATCTGAACCAGGCTAATCACCAGGGTCACGACAAACAGCACCACGGCAATCGCTGAGGCATAGCCTTTTTCCTGTAAATAAAACGCGTATTTGTAGAACAGGAAGGTCACGGTCATGGCATCGCTTTCAATCATCGAGCGGTCGAACATGAGAAAGATGACGTCGAAGATTTGCAGCACTTCGATAAAACTCATAATCGAGACGAAAAACAGCGTGGGTAGCATCAGCGGCAGCGTAATAAAGAAGAAGCGGCGTAAGGTGCCAATGCCATCAATATCGGCGGCTTCATAGACCTGACGGGGAATATTCTGTAAACCGGCCAGCAGGATAATGATTTTTAGCGCCAGCGATGACCAGATGATAATAATCGACACGCTAAGATGAACCACTTTGGGGTCGGACAGCCAGTCAACTGAGGGCAGGCCAATAAATCCCAGCAGATGATTCACCAGACCAAAATCACCGTTGAACAACCATTGCCACACCATCGCCACCGCCGCAGGCATGGTGATGGCAGGCAGAAACAGCAGGGTGCGGAACAGCGTCTTGCCGCGAATGGGTTGATTCAGGCCAATCGCCAGCAGCAGCGAAAGCGCCAGACTGACGGGCACGCACACCACCACATAGAACAGGGTATTGAAGGCAGCAGTATAAAAATCATCATCGCTGAACAGATCACGATAATTATCCAGACTGACTTCAGTCCAGTTCATAAACTGGTTGAGGTCGGTAAAGCTGTAAAATAGCGTCTGGAGAAAAGGGATGAAATAAAATACCAGCAGGCCGATAACCAGCGGAGCGATCATTATCCAGCCCCAGAAACGCTCGGCTCGTTCCAGACTACTGACATTTTTTACCGTTTTAACCGCAGGAAGATTTACGGTGACGGGAGAGATATTTTCCATCTTTATCGGCTCGGTAGCGGCGCGATTTAACGCGCAGGTTGTCGTAACGGCGCGATAAATCGCACCGTTACGGATTGCGTCTTACTTTTCCATCACCCGGCTAATTTTCTTCACCGATTTATCCATCTCTTCTTTGGCATCTGCACCCATAAAGATTTTCTTCAGGCTGCTGATCCACATGTTTTGCCACTTCGGTGTATTGGTGCCTGCCGTCGGGTAAGCGGTGGCGTGGTCCAGCGCAGTGAGATAGGCGGTAACATCGACCTGCTTAATATTGGCGGCCCAGGCAGGCATCGCCTGTTTGTTGGCGGGGATCACCGCGGCGGCCAGCTCCTCCTGTGAGGATTTCTGCGCCATAAAGGAGACATAACGCCAGGCGGCATCTTTATGCTTGCCGTTGGCATACAGGGCGAAGCCGAGGCTGTGCGCCACACCCGCTTCTTTATCGATGCGTGGCATTTCGATCACGCCGATATGATCGTTAATCTGTGGGTTGCTGGCGAACGGGGCCGCCTGCCAGGAACCGGCGTACACCATTGCCGCGCGGTTGGAGGTAAACACCGAGTCGGTTTTCAGCTCGCTCATCTGGTTGGCAGTCGGCAGCAGGCCGCCTTTCATCATTTGCTGCAACTGTTGGTAAACCCAAATGGCGTTATCGCTGGCGATATCCGTCGGTTGGCCATTGGTCGGAACAATATGGACGCCTTTCTGATACAGCAGGTTCAGGTAGCTTTCCTGACCGTCATTGCTCAGGTCCATATACAGCGGGAAAGCATCGCCCTTCAGTTTGGCTTTCAGCGCGGTGGCGGTGGTTTTCAGATCATCCCAGGTCCAGCCTTTTTTCGGATAGCTGACGCCAGCCTGATCAAACAGCTTTTTGTTGTACCAGACAGCGATGGCATCCACATCACGCGGAATCGCCAGTTGGTTGCCGTCAAACTGATAGGCCTTCACCGAACTGGCAACGATGTTGTTAAGATCGACCGATTTATCGTTCAGGTAGCCGTTCAGTGGGGCCAGGACATGGTTCTGCGCATACTGGATAAAGTAGGGCATGTTGACCCAAAAGATGTCCGGTGCGACGCCCCCTGCGACGGCAGAGTCCAGTTTGACGAAATACTGAGATGCAGGCACCACTTCAATATCAATATTGATATCCGGGTTGGCCTTCTCAAATGATTGCGCAATTTTTTCTTCCGCAGGAAGTTGATTACGATCCCATATTGCATAACGTAAGGTTATTTTATCTGCGGCGTGGCTGAGTGCAGGAATTAAAAGTGCGACAGCTAATGCAATTCCGGAAATTACTGGTCTGGCGTGAGACTTATTGTTTTTAGCAGACAGCATGACACAACCCTCATCAATAAGAAGTATTTCTCTGGAAAGACCCGGTGTGGATAAATGATTTTGTAAACCATCCGTAATCTGGCTGTCAACAACGAAAAAGTGTAAGTGCAACCTATGATTTTCCTTTCGATCTTTCGAAATCGAAAGGTTTTTTGCGGGTTTTAAGCCCTGTTTTCGTAACAGAAAGAACGAATCGAAAGGCCTGGCGACAGCTAATGATCTAATTAGCAAGGCTTTTTTTTGACGCTGTTAAGAGGTTTTACCGGAGGTTGATAATTGTAATTAAAACCAGGCTGACGCCTTTATTTCCGCGCTGCTTTCGCTATTGGCAGGAAAATATTATGTTTTGCGAGCTGCGTCATCTTATTTTCTTATTACCTTTTTTTTCTATTTTTTCTTGCCTGTTTGCGTGTTATTAAATTGCAAAATTTCTGACACTGTAAGGGATGAACCATGACGTTACATCTGCGGCTGACTTCGTCGCTGGAAAAAATGTTTCACCAAAAAACAATTGCCGACGTAAAGCAACTGGCAACGACCAGCATTCTCGCCAATGAGACACTCTCATTTCAGGCGCAATATTTTCTGCCTTCCACCGAGCGCAAAACGCGACGCACTTTGCATTGGTCGGTTGAAGGGGAGTTAGCACCGTGGTTGCAGGTGTATCAGGTCACGTCTGTGCCGGGACATTTACCCTGCTACAACACCGTGGATGACCATTATCTGACCACGGAGCCAGGTCTGTTTCCCGATCTGCTGATGCCGGTGACCGGCCCGACCATGCAAATCACCTGCAATTATCAGGGCGCGTTGTGGCTGTGCCTGACACCGCCGCCGGAAGGTTTACCGCCTGGCGAACATAAAATGACGCTGCGCTTATATGAAGAAGCCGAGAACAGCGTGATGAGTGAAGCGGCACTGGTGGTGACGGTGTTACCTGCCACTCTGCCTGAACAACAGCTTTACCATACCGAATGGATTCATACCGATTGCCTGGCGAATTATTATCAACTGACGGTGTTCAGCGAGGAGTACTGGCAGGCTGTGCGCAAATTTGTGCAAAGTGCCGTGGCGCATGGCGTCAATATGATGCTGACGCCGCTGTTTACGCCACCGCTCGATACCGCGCCAGGGACGGTGCGTACTGAGGTGCAACTGATTGACGTTTTTGATGACGGGCAGGGTGGCTATCGCTTTGGCTTTGAACGGCTGGCCCGCTGGGTAGATTTATGCCGTACCGAGGGCATCCGCGATTTTGAGATCGCCCACTTTTTTACCCAATGGGGAGCGGCGCATGCTCCGCATATTGCGGTACAACTGCCAGATGGCAGCCGTGAGCCACGTTTTGGCTGGCATACCGATGCCTTTGGTGAGCAGTGGCGGCAATTCCTGAGCGCCTTCTTACCACAACTGACGGCGTGGTTTGATGAGCAGGGTCTGCGTGATCGGGTGTGGTTCCATATTTCCGATGAACCGACCGATCAACATCTGGAAAATTACCGTAAAGCCAGCGATCTGCTGCGGCCGTTAATTCCCGGCTACCGTACGCTGGATGCCTTGTCCGATTATGACTTTTATCGCCTTGGCCTGGTGGAAAAACCGGTCACCGCCTCTGACTATCTGGAGCCGTTCCTCGAAAATCAGGTGCCAGGCCTGTGGACGTATTATTGTTGCGCCCAGTATCTCGATGTGGCTAACCGTTTTATGGCGCAACCGTCGCTGCGTAACCGTATCCTCGGGGTACAGCTTTGGTTATACCGGATTGAAGGGTTTCTGCACTGGGGTTTTAACTTCTACAACAGCGAATTGTCGCGTGAGGCAATCGATCCTTTTGCCGTTACCGATGGTTTGCAGGCATTCCCGGCGGGTGATCCATTCCTTGTTTATCCCGGAAAAGACTTCACGCCGCTGCCTTCGATTCGCCTTAAGGTGCTGCTGGAAGCGATGCAGGATTTGCGCGCCTTGCAATGTCTGGAAGCGTTGCAAGGTCGTGCGGCCGTTGAGGCGTTGGTTGATGACGTGATGGGGATGCGTATTACCTTCAAAGCGTGGCCGGCCGATGCGCAGAAGTTATTGCATCTGCGTGCCGAGGTTAACCGCCGTATTGGCACATACATGGAATAATTCCCCTTGTAGCGGCGCGATTTATCGCGCGATCTTTTTCCGGCATCGCGCACAGAATCTGCGCGATAAATCGCGCCGCTACGGTGATTTATTGAAAAATGACGGTTTTTTTGGGTTTTTGGTCAACCGCCAACGAGAACACATCCGGGCGGGCATAATGTCCGACCACGTCAAAATCATAGCGGGCGCGAATCAGTTCATCGGTGTCGATTTGGGCGGTGAGTAATCCTTCGCTGCCGCGCAACGGTCCTGCCAGCACATCCCCAAGTGGACCGATAATCACACTTCCCCCCTGAATCAGCGGGCGCTGGCTGTCCCAGCCGGGGATCTCTATACCCAATTCGGCTGGCGAGGGTTGCAACTGGCAGGCGCTTAACACAAAACAGCGACCTTCGTGGGCGATATGCCGCATTGATGCCTGCCATACATCACGTTCATCTACCGTGGGCGCGCACCAGATTTCTACCCCTTTGGCATACATGGCGGTACGCAGCAACGGCATATGGTTTTCCCAGCAGATGGCGGCACCGATACGTCCAGCCTGAGTATCCACCACCGGCAGCGTGGAACCATCGCCCTGGCCCCAAATCAGGCGTTCGGTTCCGGTTGGCATCAGCTTGCGATGTTTTGCCACCAGACCATGTTCCGGTTCGAAAAATAACGCGCTGCAATACAGGGTGCTGCCTTCACGTTCAATCACACCAATCACCAGTGCGGCCTGGGTGCGGTGTGCCAGTGCGGCCAGCGCCTCCGTTTCTTTACCCGGCACATCAATGGCGTTGGCAAAATATTCTGCCCAGGTTTCACGTCCCTGTGGCAGTCGATAGCCCAATTGGGTGCCAAAGGTTTCACCTTTCGGATAGCCGCCAAGCAGGGCTTCGGGCATCACTACCAGGCGCGCCTGGCTGGCAGTAATTTGTTGTTCATAAGACAAAATCTTCTCTAACGTCTGCGCTTTACCTTCAGGTGCGGAGCCAATTTGTAGCACCGCCACGGTTGAGGATGTCATGGCAATTTACCTGTGAGCGGGGAGTTGAAGCCAAGATATACCTTGGTATAGTTCTATGAATCAATCCTCAAAAATAACTATCAGATATGAATACAATTAATATCGAGTCGCTTGACCTGAATTTGTTTAAAGTTTTCGAAGCGTTGTATGAAGAGGGCAGCGCCAGCCGGGCTGCGCTGCGTCTTGGCATCACCCAGTCGGCCGTCAGTGCCGCGCTGGGCCGGTTGCGGAAAATTTATGGTGACCCTATGTTTGAACGCACGGGGCGCGGCTTACGTCCGAGCCGTCGTGCGGAGGAATTAAAACCCATCGTCAGTGAAGCGTTAAATCGCTGCCGTCAGAGTCTGGCGCTGGCGCAACGGGAACAGGCGGAATTCGAGGGCAGAACCCTGGTGTTAGGCTGGTCCGACGATTATGAAATCGCGCTGGCACGCCAGCTGATCAACCGTGTAGCAGAGGCGTACCCCGGACTGCGGCTGATCTTCCGACAAATTCACAGCCGCATTGCTGCCGGGATGTTGATGAACCGGATGGTCGATTTGGCCGTGACTTCTGGCAGTGGCAACTCAGCGGCGTTGAGTAAAGAGTTGGTCGGCGTCAATGGTTACGCCTGTGTACTGGACTTTGCACCGCCAACGGGTGAATTGACGCTGAGTGACTACACCCAACTGCAACATATTCTGATCTCTTCGGGGGGCGTGGTGGGGATCGTTGATGAAGTGCTGGCTGAGCTGGGCCTGAAACGCACGGTTGAAGCGGCGGCGACCCACTTTTCGGCGGTGCCTTATCTGATCAAAGGGTCGCGCTCGATTGTGACGTTACCCAGCCATGCCGCTCAGGCTATGGCGACGATGTTTGATTTGCGGCTGGTTAACTGTCCAATTGACTTACCCGATTATCCGATCGAGTTATCCTGGCGAACTGACAGCCTGAGGGACCCGGCGGTGGCCGGGGTCAGGAATATTCTGCGGGAATTGTTGAAAGCCATCCCCCCCACGTAGCGGCGCGATTTATCGCGCAATTCTGAGCGCGCTGCCAGAAAAAACCGCGCGATAAATCGCGCCGCTACGGAAGTGGTGAAGTGATAAATCGCGCCGCGACGGAAGTGGTGAAGTGCTAAATCGCGCCGCGACGGATTCAGAAACGTCTGGCCGGGCTAAACGGCTCCATCGCAATGCTGCTGCGTTCACCGTGCATCATCTCTGCCAGCAGCATCCCGGTGGCCGGGCCGAGGGTAAATCCCTGATGTCCATGACCAAAGGCGCACCACATGCCGCGTTGTCCTGGAACTGCGCCAATCACCGGTTTCATATCCGGCATGCAGGGACGGGCACCTTTCCAGGGTTCCGCTTCGACCGCCTCTCCCAGCGGCAACAACTGCCGCGCCACCTGTTCCACCGCTCTGAGCTGATGAGGGGTGGCGGGGGCATCAATATGCGCCAGTTCCGCCCCGGTGGTGATACGCAACCCGCGTGCCATCGGGGCCACCAGATAGCCGCGCTCTTCATCCAGCATCCAGTGACGTGGCGTAGCGCCAGCGACCGGCTGGAAATGTTGATGGTAGCCGCGCTTCACAAACAGCGGCGGACGGTAGCCGAAATCACCGGTAAGTTGTGGACTCCAGGGACCGAGTGCCACCACCACCTGACGCGCTTTCACCGCTTCGCCATGCTGATTATCAACCTGCCAGCCGCCCTCAGTTGTCGGACGCAACGTCTGCGCGTTGCCCTGATGCCAGGCTGCGCCACGAGCAAATAACAAGGCGGCATAGGCTTTTACCAACGCGCCCGGATCGCGCACCGTCAGGGGATCGCTCCAGTACACCGCACCGCTCAGTTCAGCCCGCAGCGCGGGTTCAGTGGCGCGTAGCTGGGCTGCATCCAGTTTGCGATGATTCACCCCCAGCGCCAGCAAGTTATCAGCCTCAACAAAGGCCGCATCACGCTGTTTATCGCTGCGAAACAGCATCAGCCAGCCACGTTCGCCTAACAGATGGCGGGCATTAGCCGCATCGAGCAGAGCTTCATGGGTGTCGATCGACAACGCAATCAACGAGGCGTAAGCCGCCGCAATCGGGGCATAAGCGCGGGGTGCTGAGCGAGCGTAGTAGCGCAGCAGCGGTGACGCCAGCGCCGGGATGGCACGCGGATGATAGCGTACATCCAGCCGACGGTTACCTGCCACGCTAAGTAACGTCTTGATATCACGCGGGAAGGCGTAAGGATGTACCGCCTCCCGCTGGATGATCCCCGCGTTACCGTAAGAGGTTTCCTCGCCGGGTTCGCGCCGGTCCAGCAGCGCCACATCGTAGCCGCGCTGTTGCAGGTGGAGGGCGCAACTGACGCCGACCATTCCCGCGCCCAGCACTAACACATCATGTGCCATCGCTTCACTCCGTTTTGGGTTTCTGTGCCACCACGGTAATTTCCAGCAGCGCCTCCTGCAACACTAATCCAGCCAGTACCGTGGTTCGCACCGGCAATGGATCGCTAAACCATTTGGCATAAGCCAGGTTAAAGGGTGCAAACAGGTCGGCGTCAGTTAAATAAACGGTGCAGGAGAAGATATCCGCCAGCGTGCAACCCTGTTCTTGCAGCGTGGCTTCGATAGTTGACATGACGCGGTCGGTCTGACGGCTGACTTCCGCCGCCAGCGTGCCATCTTCTTCAAAACCGATCACGCCGGATAACCACACCTGGTCACCGACCAGACGCACTTTGGAAAAAGGTAAATTCATACGATCCTCGTTTACTGGCCTAAAGGGAGATAAAAATCCGCCATGCTGGCGATGGGGCGCGCCTGACGCAGTGCGTCAAGGTCCGGCACTGGCCGCGCCAACTGCGTATCGTGCTTAAACTTCTGTTCCAGCGCCTGCGCCACGCGGAGTACACCGCTGTCATCACCGCGCTTGCCGATAATCTGTAAACCAAACGGCATTCCCAGTGCATCCTTGCCAACGGGTAAGGAGAGGGAAGGCAGCCCCGCCAGCGAGGTGACATAGGCCAACGCCAGCCAGTGATAATAGGTGCGCGTCGGCTGGCCGTTGATTTCTCGTGGGTAAAGTTCGGTCCACGGACGCGGGCTGATGGTCACCGCCGGTGACACCATATAATCATAGTCGTGGAAGAAGGCTTCCCAACGACGATACAACTGGGTTTGCAGATCCAGCCCACGGGAAATATCCAGCGCGCTGTAGCGCAAGCCTTCCTCAATGTTCATCCGAACATTTTCCCCCACCAGTTGGGGATTCTGCTGATATAGCTCCCGCGTGCCGGTGAGAAACAGCAGCGAGCGCAGCGTTTCAAAGGCTTCATTGGTGCCGTGACAATCGGGCGTCGCCTGCTCGGCACTGGCGAACAGCGGGGCGATATGCGTCATCTTCTGACGGAAGCTGTCGGCAACGCCTTGCTCAGTGGGGGCAAAACCAAAATCGCTACTCCAGGCAAGGCGCAGCGACGACAAATCGGTTGCGGGCAGCGGGAAAAACTCCTGTGGCTGGCGTAGCTGACGCCCCGGCACCACATGGGAGAGCGGATCGCGCGCATCCTCGCCCTGCATCACGCTTAACATCAGCGCGGCATCCGCTACCGTGCGTCCCATCGGGCCAAGGGTGGAGATTTGCAGCCAGGCACAGCCGCGTTTTTCTGCCGGAATCAAACCTGCCGTGGGGCGAAATCCCACCACGGCATTAAACGCCGCCGGGTTACGCAGCGAACCGCCGGTGTCGGAACCGGTCGCCAGCGACACCATGCCGCAGGCCAGCGCGGCCGCTGAACCGCCAGACGATCCTGCCGCTGAACGGGTGGTATCGAAGGGGTTGCCGGTGGTGCCATACACCGCGTTGCGCGAGTTACCGCCTGCACCCCATTCCGGTACGTTGGTTTTACCCACCACGTTGGCACCGGCGGCACGCAGCACCGCCACCAGACGTTCATCCTGGAGTGCGAGGTTGTGGCGCTTCGCCACGCTGCCAAAGGTGGTAGGCAGGCCGGCCGCATCAATCATATCTTTGACGCCGAGCGGTAAACCGTGCAGCGGGCCAAGCGGTTCGCCGCGCAGTACCGCCTTGTCCTGCGCCTGTGCCGTGGCACGCGCGGCGGCGAAATCACAGGCGACCATCGCGTTAACCGCGGGGTTGACCTGTTCAATACGGTTGATGCAGCTTTCCAGTAATTCACTTGGGGCAATGCTTTTTTCCCCAATTAACCGACGGGCTTCGCTCGCCGGGAGATCACATAACGTTTCCATCGTCAGATCCTTTATCAATTAAACCCGCGCGATTTATCGCGCCGTTACGGAGTCGGCATAATTGCCTGGGTGCTTGTTTTCTCGGTGCGGATGGTCAGGCTCATCAGGGTTGAGAACAGCGCTGCGCCCATCAGGAACAAAAATGCCGACCCGAAGCTGAAATGTTGCACCATCAGGCCGATTGCCAGCGGGGCGATAAATCCGGCCGCCTGGCCGCCAAAGTTGATCACCCCGATGCCCGAACCCACCATGCGCGGCGCCAGAATTTTGGTCGGAAGCGCGACGGCGATCGCCAGCACAAAGGATTTAAAGAAGTAGGTAAACGCCTGGGCGATAATCACCCCGGTGAGGGTTTCCGCCCGGTACATGCAGCCGATGGCAATGGCGGTAAATAACGCGCTGAACAGCAACATCAGGTTTTCGCGGCCATTGAAGAATTTCACCATCACCCAACCGCCGATGGCAGTGGCGATACCGGCCATCAGATAGGGGATCGGCAACAATACGCCGACGGCTTTGAGGTCAAGATGGCGTTCCGTCATCAGATATACCGGCATCCAGGAGTCGAGGCCTTTGTTGATCAGACTGAGGCCAAACCACACCGCAGCAATCTTCCACAACAGCGGATGTTTCATCACGCTTTTGACGTCACTCAGGTTGATGCGGCTACGTTGCTGACTGTCACTGGCCGGGGTGTTACGCACCGTCAGACTGTATATCAGGACAAACGCCAGGCCCAAAATCCCAATCAGCATAAAGGTGTGACGCCAGTGAAAATGCAGCAGCAGTGGGGCAATCAATAGCGGGGCGATCATGCTGCCGATGTAATTTGACGAGACCAGTAGCGAGGTGATTTTCGGTTTTTGTTCCGTGGTGTAGTTTTCCGCCGCGTTTTTGATCGCCGCAGAAGGAAAGGCACCTTCGCCCAGACCAAACAGCAGGCGAATCACCAGCAGCGAGGCCAGCGACCAGGCCAGTCCGGTCAGCAGGGTGAACAGCGACCAGAAGCCAATCGCCATAATCACCACCATCTTGGCACCGTAGCGATCGGCCAGCCAGCCGCCCGGCAGTTGCATCAGCCAGAAGCCAAAATAGAACACACTTAACACCAAACCCAGCTCAGACGGGCTGAGATGCATCTCAGCGGTGAGCGCCGGTGCGCCCATACTCAAGACAACGCGATCAATAAAAGCGATACACCAGGCGATATACAGCAAAATAACCACCCAGTGCCGGTAGAACGATGAATCTCGCATGGCTGTTCCTTAATAACCGGTGAATTGAATTTCGCAACGCGAATTCATCCTGCCATGCGTTCAGGGTTATCACCATTTCAACTTTTTCACGCCAGCGATATCAAAAAGGCAAAGATAACGCCATGATAAGTCATGGTTATCCTGAAGGGGCAAAATCAGCTCCTCCGAGCGGTTTTTAATAAGTGGCGGTTATGATGTGACGGCGGAAATAAACGGAAAGGCGTCCATTTCGCGAATAAAATGATCGATAAACGCGGTTACCGCTTTCGGCATACTGCGTCCCGCGAGGGTATTTAGTTCGATATTGATGCCGTGCAGATCCTGGCCCACCAGCGGTACGGCACACAAATTATGGGTACGAATATATTCTCGCACCGTCATTTCGGAGGCCACCACCACGCCTTGCTCATAACGCACAAAAGCCAGCAGGGCGCTGATGGAGTTGGTGACAAACACCGGGGAGATGGTGATGCCCTGGCGGCTACAGCAGGCGTCAAACAGGCGGCGCAACATGATCGGCCGTTCCGGCAAACCCAGTGGATAGCCACTGAGCTGCGACAATTGCAGGCCGCTGCGTTTCGCCAGCACATGGTCCGGTGGCATCACCGCCACCAGCCGTGACTGCAAACGCCAGGCAACGTGAATATTCTCTTCCGGGATCTGGCTGAAGGTCAGCCCGAGATCGCTTTCCCCCTCGCGTAATCGCCGCACCACCTCTTCGGCGTGGGTAACATGCAGGCGAAAATGGATATCGGGATAGTGGCGGCGAAAGGAGGCGATCATCATCGGCAAAAAATCGACGCTGAAACCGGCGGAGCTGTCGATACGCACCTCACCTTTCCGTAACCCATTGAGTTCCGCCAGCTCGTGCAGCACTTTTTCACTTTCCAGTTGCGTGCGGATCGCCCACGCCGCCAGCAGTTCACCGGCAGCGGTGGGGATCATCCCTTCCTTGCGACGTTCAAACAGCGTTTCGCCCAGCCGATCCTCCAGCCCGCTAATCTGGCGACTGATCGCCGAAGCGGCGACATTCAGTTTCTGAGCCGCCAGGCTGAGTGAGCCGGAGCGCACCACTTCAAGGAAGTAACGTACCGAGTTTTCCTGCAAGTGGCGTACTTTCATGCTGATCCTTGTGCTGTTTAATGTTGGATGATTTGATCGAGGAAGTTCCTCGCCCGGGGTGATACCGGTGCGGTGAAGAAGGTTTCTGCCTCAGCATCTTCAATAATTTCGCCGCCGTCCATAAAGATAACGCGATCGGCAATTTTACGCGCAAAGCCCAGTTCGTGGGTGACACAACACATGGTCATGCCTTCCGCCGCCAGTTCCGCCATCACCGCCAGCACTTCGGCGACCATTTCCGGGTCCAGCGCTGAGGTTGGCTCATCAAACAGCATCACTTTAGGGTTCATCGCCAGCGCGCGGGCAATTGCCACACGCTGCTGCTGACCGCCCGAGAGCTGCGCCGGGTATTTGTGGCCGTGCCGCTCCAGTCCGACGCGTTGCAATAATTCCTGGGCCTTATTTAACGCCTCCGCGCGCTGGCGTTTCAAAATCCGCATCTGCGGCACCAGCAAATTATCCAGCACCGTCATATGTGGAAACAGCTCGAACGACTGAAACACCATACCGACTTGCTGACGCAGGCTGGTGAGATTGGTTTTTTTATCACTTAACATCATGCCATCAACATTGATTTCGCCGCGCTGAAACGGTTCCAGCGCATTGATGCATTTAATTAAGGTTGATTTACCGGAACCGGACGGGCCGCAAATCACCACCACTTCGCCTTTTTTGATATTGAGGGTGCAATTTTTCAACACCGGCAACTGACCATAATATTTCGACAGATTATTAATGGCGATCATGCAGATTTCTCCTGCAAAAGGGTTAACAGGCTATTCGCCACAATCTGCGTGGCACGATGTAAATCATCCAGGTGTACGCGCTCATCGGCGCGATGTCCGTTGGCCTCAAGGAAACTGCGCGGCCCGGCCCCGTACATAATGGTGGGAATACCGGCGGCGCTATACAGACGGGCATCGGTATACAGCGGCAGACCTACTAACGGGATCGGTTCTTGTAGGATAGCTTCGGCCTGCTGGCTGAAAATGTTCGCCAGTTCGATACTGGCAGGCGATGAGGTGAACGGACGCGCCAGCAAAATACGTTTCACATCACAGGTGATACCGCTGAGCTGTTGTTCAACCTCGCGAATCAGCGCCAGCAACTCCGCTTCAACCGCTTCCGGCTGCTCTTCCGGGATAATGCGACGATCGAGGCGGATCACCAGGTTATCCGACACCACGTTGGTGTTGATGCCGCCCTCAACCAGGCCAATCACCAGCGTGGGGGAATCGATACCCGCTACCGCCGAATGTTTTTCCGCCAGCGTGTCGCGATAGCGATACAACGCGGTCATTAAACGGTTACCGGCTTCAATGGCGTCACAGCCGCTGGACGGGAAGGCGGCATGGGCGGATTTGCCCTGCACGGCAATTTCCAGATGCAAACACCCATTATGTGCGGTAACGACAAAGTAGCTCAGCGCGGCGCACACCGCGTAATCGGGTTTACTGATGCCATTCTCCAGCAGCCAGCCTGGACCGGTGGCGCCGCCCGTCTCCTCATCGTAAGTGATGTGCAGTTCGATGGTGCCGTTTAACGCCGTGCCGCTGTGGATCAACGCCAGCAAGGCATAGGTGTAGGTGGTGATATCCGATTTAGACACCGCCGCACCGCGTCCATACAGCCAGCCATTTTCAATTTCCGCACCGTAAGGATCTTTGCTCCAGCCGCCGCCCGGCGGCACGACATCGCCGTGCGCATTCAGCGCGACCGTCGGCCCCGGTCCGAAACGATGGCGCACGATCAGGTTAGTGGCGCTACGCATCCCGGCTGCCAGTACCACCTCATCCGGCACGGTAAAGGTTTCAACCTCCAGTCCAACGTCGCGCAGTAGCTGCGCGGTGACCAGCGCATGTGGGGTGCAATCGCCCGGTGGGTTGTCGGAAGGCGTCTGCACCAGACGTTTTAACATCTCAACCTGTTGGGAGAAGTGGCTTTCAATCCATGTGGCGACACGTTGTTTACTCATTGACTGCGGTCCTGTGATTATCGAAACGGGAAAGGTGGAAAGGCGACAGATCGATGTCGCTGCTGCCGCGCAAAATGAGCTGCGCCAGACTGTGGGCCACCACTGGTGACAGGGTGTAACCATTAGAAGTGACGGCGTTGTAAAAACCGGGCAGGCCGGGGACGTCGCCAATGATCGGCGCGCCATCAATATTGATATTCATTCCGGCCCAGCTACGTACCATATGCAGGCCACTTAAGGCAGGCAGGACGCGATTGGCGACCCATAAATTGCCTTCGATACTTTCGCGGCACGGCTGATTCAGGCGCATCGCCGGGTTAAATTGCGCGCTCCAGCCGCCGCCAATTAATAAACTGCCGTGGGCGGTTTGCTTCAGGCTGAGGTGACGCCCGGCGTGGGCAATCAGATGATCGACCAACGGCACGACACGTTCGGTGACGATCATTTGCAGCGGTGCGCCTTTCACCGGCACATTGATGCCAACCATTTCACCCACTTTGGCCGCCCAGGCACCGGCTGCGTTAATCACGCGTTGGGCTTCAATCACGCCACGGCTGGTCTGTACCCGATACCCGCCATGCGACATGCGTTCAATCGCCGTCACATCGGTGCCGCGCTGAAAGCGTGCCCCTTGGGCGCGCGCCAGTTTGTTCACCACATAAGTGGCGCGCAGTGGGTTGATTTTGCCCTCAATTGGGCAGAATTCAGCGCCGATCAGCTGCGGGGAAAGGTGAGGGGAAAGCCGTGCCAGTTCACTGGCATCCAGCAGCGTCGCGTCGATGCCAAAGCGGCGTTCCAGCGCGATCTTCTGTTCAAGAAAACGCATCTCCTGCGCGGTTTCCGCCACCATCAGACCACCGGTGATTTTGATCTCCAGCGACTCACCGCTCGCCGCTTCCAGTTCCTGCCACAGCCGCACCGAGAGCGGCCCAAGTGGCAGCGTTTGCGCAGCGGGACCACCGCCTTGCTCGGCTTTGGCACCAAAATCAAACGACAGCAGCTGGACATGCAGGCTGCCGGCGTTGGCGCCGGAAGCCTGTAAATTGATGTCGTCGCGCTCCACCACCAGGGTATCCGCGCCGCCAGCGGCAAGGTAATAGCCAAGACAATTGCCCATGACACCGCCGCCAATCACCAGCACATCCGTTTTTTGCGGCGCTATCGGTGAGTTTTCGACCGGGCGCGCCAGGTTAGGGGTGATAGCCGGTTTGTGGCCGCCCCATTCCTGTTTCTCAAACGTCAGCGCGGCGATCGGCACCGGACGGACCGGGAAGCGCGGGGCATAAAACCCGGCGGTGTGGTGGTGACGCCTGGTCATTTCGCTCACCAGTTGCGCCACCATCCCGGCGCAGGTGCGCCCCTGGCATAACCCCATCCCGACGCGCAGGTTACGTTTCAGCGCGGCGGGCGTGTCGATACCCTGACGGATCGCGCTGCGTAAACGGCCAAGGGTGATATTTTCACAACGGCAAATCACCGTCTCATCGGGCTGCGCTTGCAGACTGACGGGCGGTGCCTGGTAAACCTGCCACAATGCCTGCTGGAATGATTCGGCACGGGCAACCTGTTTTTTCAACTTATGCGTATCGATGCCGCTCGCCGTTTTCCCCAGCGCGCTGAGTGCGCGATAACCGGCCAACTGACCGCGAGCCTGAGCAATCTGCGCGCCACCCAGCCGCGCGCCATCACCGACAACGTACACGCCGGGTACGCTGGTTGCGCCCTCGGCGTCGGTTTTGATCGTCGGGGTGCTGAACGGTGTGCTGGCGAGTTGCTGCTCACAACCCAGCGAGCGCGCTAAATCGGTGGTGGGGATAAAACCGTGTCCCAGACACAGCACATCGCATGGGATTTCGCGACTGGAGCCGGGAATGCGTTGCCCGCCTGCATCCACCCGCATTACGGTAATGCGTTCGAGGCGATCCTGCCCGTGTGCGGCAACCACTTCATAACCCCAGCTTACCGGCACGCGGTTTTTCTTCAGGATGGAGAGATAGTGCTGGCCCTTGAGCAACAACTCAGGGGCTACTTTGGTCATGGTGAGGATCTGGCGCAGCAAGCGGATGCCAGGTTTTGCTGCGCGTTCCAGCACCTCAACCACCTGACCTTCGCTGGCAACCAGTTCAGCGGCAAACTGGAGATTCAGCGGCCCGTTGCCACTTACCACCACTTTTTCGCCGGGGATCACCCGATAAGCTTTTGCCAGCGTCTGACCTGCGCCGGTGGTCATCACCCCAGGCAAAGTCCAGCCGGGAAAGGGCACCGGGCGTTCATACGCACCGGTAGCGATAATCAGTTGCTTCGGGCGAATCAATAATGACGTGTCACGCCAGATAACCCCAATTTCCTGTGCGGAGAAGGCGGCCCAGACCGTGGCCTGTTGCAGGATCTCAACCCCGGCGGCCAGGGTTGCTGACAATAACTGCTCGCCATCACGCCACTGCTGCGGCGCTTTGCCGTGCAGGGTATGAGAAGGGGCCAGCGGTTTAAAAAACTGGCCGCCGCTTTGTGGTCGCTCATCAATCACCAGCACCGTTGCACCCGCACTGGCCGCGACGCGGGCGGCTGAAAGTCCGGCGGGTCCGGCACCCAGCACCAGCAAATCGTACTCGCGTGTTTCCGGTGCGATGTTGTCTGGCACCGATGTCAGAGGAATGGCCGGGGGTTGGTCGGCGCGCTGGCTGTGCACCTGCATACCGTCCTGCACTAACGTCATGCAACTGCGTTGCGATCCTTTGCCATCCACCTGTACCACGCATTCGTAGCACGCCCCCATGCCACACCATAAGCCGCGTTTTTCGCCCGGTGTTTCCTCGCGGATTGCCACAATATTTTGCCGTGCAAGGGCGGCGGCAATGGTTTCGTCAGGCAGCGCCGGTACGGCTTTGCCATCAAACCAGATGGTCAGGCGGTCGCCCGCAGGAGTGATATTTGGTGATTTGAGTTCCATAACGCTTGTGATCCAGCAACGCTTGTGTATACAGTATGTATACGGTATACAAACGGTATGCATCAAGTATTTTCTTAAGGAACTCAATATGGCAGCGTTTCGCGGTACTTATACGGTGTTGATTACCCCCTTTACTCAGGATGGTTTAGCAATTGACGTGCCAGCCCTGGAAAAATTAGTCGATTGGCAAATTGAACAAGGAATTCATGGGCTTATCCCGCTGGGCAGTACCGGTGAATTTTTATCCATGACGCGTGAGGAACGACAACTGGTCACCGAAACGGTGATTCGCACCGCCAGAGGGCGTGTGCCGGTGTTGATGGGTACTGGCGCAGAATGGACGCCGGAATGCGTTGAATTGAGTAAAGAAGCCGAAGCGATGGGCGCGGATGGCGTGATGATTATCCCGCCGTTTTATAGCTGCCCGAACGAAGACGAGTTGTTTGCCCATTATCGTGCAGTGGGTGAGGCCATCTCGATTCCGATCATGATTTACAACAACCCGGCCACCGCCAATGTCGACCTGCTGCCAAAAACCGTGGCGCGTTTATCGGAAATCGACACCGTCAGCTACATCAAGGAATCCACCCTTGAGGTGACGCGTGTACGCGACATCATCGAACTGTGCGGCGATCGCATGAACGTTTTCGCGGGCATTCTGGGTTACGAATCTTTCTGGCTGGGTGCCTGCGGTTGGGTGGCGGTGGCGTCCAACCTGTTACCGGCGCAATGCGCACAGATGTTTGAAGCCGCGTGCGATCGTCTTGACCGCAATGAAGCGCTGGCGCTGTACCACAAAATTCTGCCCGTGGTACGTGCCGTTGGCGGGCCACATTACGTGGCCGCCAGCAAAGCGGGTCTGGCGATGATGGGACTGGAGGTGGGCATCCCGCGCGCACCACGTCTGCCGCTCGCCAGCAACCTGGAACAGGTGCTGCGACATGAATTAGAAAAACTCAACGTGCTGAACAGCTTCAAGCACTGATAACCGGCCTGATTGTTACTTATTCGGAGAATGTAAATGAACGCGAAATTAACCCTGATTGCGGCTGCGTCTCTTCTGACCGGTAGCCTGTTTGCACAAACCAGTTTTGCCGCCTGTACCCCGGTGCAGGGCGCAACGCTGGTGACCGCGGGTGAGTTAAAAATGTCCACCAACCCGACACTGCCGCCGCTGCAATATGTTGACGGTGAAGGACAATTAAAAGGAATGCGTATTGAGCTGGGCGAGGAGATTGCCAAGCGCCTGTGCCTGAAACCTGACTATACCCGCATCGAATTCTCCGCAATGGTGCCCGGTTTGCAGGGTGGCCGCTGGGACATGATCAACACCGGCATTTTCTTCACCCCGGCGCGCGCCAAAATGATGTACATGATCCCGTATGAAAGCCAGGCCATCAGCGTTTCAGTGGCACCAGCCGATAGCGGCAAGATCCAGAAGGTTGAAGATCTGGCAGGTAAAAGCGTCGGGGTAGAAATCGGCGGCTTTGAAGAGACTACCATCCGTAAGATCAGCAAAGAACTGGAAGCGAAAGGCCTGAAACCGGTGGATATCCATACCTTTGATAACTTTACCGTGGCGTTCCAGGCATTGCGTGCACAACAGGTGAGCGCGGTGATCAGTATCGATGCGGTCGCAGCCGATTATCAGCACAAAGGCATGTTCAAACAGGTGCTCTCTGGCCTCGAACCCACGCCGGTGGCCATCGCCTTTAAAGATGCCCATCTGGCTGACGCCACCGCCAAAGTGCTGAACCAGATGAATGCCGATGGCAGCTTACCTGCGCTGTTTAATAAGTATGGCGCGAAGATGATCACCGGAACCTTTAGTGTTCAGGGTCCTAACTCTTAAGCGAAGGAAATTTCATCATGATTCAGGGCTGGAGCTGGGAAGGGTACTTCCATTATCTCACCAACTATTTCATTTTCATGGGGGCGGTGAACACCGTCCTGTTAACCCTGGCGGGTATGGCTGGCGGGCTGGTACTGGGAATATTACTGGCCTTTGCCCGGCTCTCGCCCTGGTCCTGGATTAATCAGATCGCACGGGCTTATATCTGGGTTTTTCGCGGCACGCCGTTACTGGTGCAGCTGATTATTATCTATACCGGCCTGCCACAAATCGGTATCCGCTTTGGCGTGATTGAGGCGGTGGTGATGGGCCTGGTATTGAATGAAGCCGCCTACCTGGCGGAGATCATTCGCGGTGGTGTGCAGGCGTTGCCGAAAGGGCAAATCAATGCTGCCAAAGCGCTTGGTTTTAACCATCTGAATGTGGCGCGCTATGTGATTTTCCCGCAAACCATGCGCTTAATTCTGCCCTCTTTGGGGAACAGTTTTAACGGGTTACTGAAAACCACCTCGATTGCCTCGGTGATTTCCGTGGAGGAGTTGTTACGTCGTACGCAAATCCTGATGCAGGAACAGTTCATGGTGCTGGAGCTATTTATGGTTGCCGCCACCTATTACCTGCTCCTCACCACCTTGTGGGACTTTATTCAGCGCAAGATCGAGCGTCATTACGCCAAAGCTTACCAGAGCGCTACGCACACCAGCGAACCGGCACAACCGAGCTTTAAAGAAGTGTCCAGCGCTTACACCCGGGAGACACAGCCATGACCTTTGATCTGATTGTGAAAAATGCCGATATCGTGACGGCAGCCGATCGCTATCGCGGTGATATTGGTATCCATAATGGTCGCATCAGCGTGATCGCGGCTGAGCTGGATGCCGCGCAGGCAGAGCAGGTGATTGATGCTGAAGGCCGCATGGTGACGCCAGGAGGTGTCGATGCCCATTGCCATCTCGACCAACCTTCCACCGATGGCTCGGTGGGGGCCGATGACTTTATCAGCGGTACCCGTTCAGCAGCCTGTGGCGGCACCACCACCATCATTCCGTTCGCCATGCAGTTTAAGGGGCAGAGCCTGAAGGAGGCGATTGCCGCTTATCATCAACGGGCGGAAGGCAAAGCCAGTATCGATTATGCGTTCCACGTCATTATTACCGATGCCAGCCAGGCGGTGATTGACGAGATCCCGGAAGTGATTGCGCAGGGTTATACCTCGTTCAAGATTTATATGACGTATGACGCGTTAAAACTGACCGATCATCACATCCTCAATGTGCTGGAAGCCGCACGCGAGGCGGGTGCGATTTCGATGATTCACGCAGAGAATGATGATTGCATCAGTTGGCTGACGGAACGCCTGAAAAAACAGGGGAAAACTGCACCGCGTTATCATGCGCTGGCGCATTCGCCCATTGGTGAGCGCGAAGCGACGCACCGCGCTATTTCTCTGGCGGAGTTGGTTGATGTGCCAATTCTGTTGGTTCATGTATCAAGCCGCGCCGCCATAGAACAGATTTACTGGGCGCGGGGTCAGGGCATCAATATTTTCTCCGAAACCTGCCCGCAATATCTGTTTCTGACCGCTGAAGATCTCGGTATTGATGACAGTTTCCACGGCGCGAAATGCATTTGTAGCCCGCCGCCGCGGGATACCGATAGCCAGAAGGCGGTGTGGAATGCCTTAGCCAACGGCACCTTTACCATTTTTTCCTCGGATCATTGCCCGTTTAATTTTGATGATCCTCGCGGCAAGAAATTACACGGCGACAATGCCTCTTTCGACCTGGTTCCGAACGGTATTGCCGGGCTGGAAACGCGTTTGCCGCTGTTGATGAGTGAAGGCGTATTGCAAAACCGTATCTCGGCACAGCGTTTTGTCGATTTGACCGCCACCGCACCGGCAAAACTCTACGGACTTTATCCGCAGAAAGGCAGCATCGCGGTGGGTTCAGATGCGGACCTGGTTATCTGGGATACCGATCTCGATAAAACCATTACTAACAATGATTTGCATACCAATGCTGATCACACCCCGTATGAAGGCAAACGGGTGCAGGCGTGGCCCGCCATCACGCTTTCGCGCGGTGAAAAAGTCTGGTCAGAAGGGCAATATCACGGCAGAGCGGGCAGTGGGGCGTTTCTGCCCTGCGCGGTGCCTTTCCCTGTGAGAGGATAATCCGGTAAACTCACACCCAATTTTACTCCTGGAAACTGCATAAAGATGACCGACTATCAGGATCATACTCTTGCTGCGATTATGGCTGCGAAGCCGTTGTATATGAAATCAGCCAGTCTGTCTGAACAGGTTTATGCATTGCTGAAAGAGTTAATTCTGGAGCGTAAGATCCCCGGCAGCAGTGAAATGCTGGAGTCGCGCCTGGCGGAAGAGTTACAGGTATCCCGCACGCCGATGCGTGAGGCACTGGTGCGCCTGGCAGGTGAAAATCTGCTGGAACGCCGCGGTGCCCGTTCTTATACCGTGCGCACCATCGATATCAAAGAGTATCTGGATACGATGGCGCTGCGTGAGGTGCTGGAGGCAGAGGCGGTGGGTAAGGCGCTGGACAAAATCAGTGCCGCCACCATCGACAACCTGATTAAAGAGTTGCAGGAGTTGATCGCCAGCGAAACTGAGCAGGAGCATCTTTACTGGCGCTTCGATGAAAAGCTGCATAACACCATTGCCGAAGCCAGCGGCAATCTTGTGCTGGCGCAGGTATTGAAGGGATTGCGGGTTAACGTGCGTCTGTTTCGTCTGCACAGCCCGTTGCACCGGCAGCAGGAAAATCACGCTGAGCACCTTGATCTGTTGAATGCCATGCGTGAGGGCGACCGGGAAAAAAGCCTCGCCTCAATTCGTAAGCACATCATTAACCTGCGCACTGACGTAATCTCTTCGCTGTAAACGTCATTGATAAAGTCATAGCTCGAGGGCTATGACTTTTTTGTCGCCTGACAAAAGTTTCTGCTAAACCCCTGCGGATTTACACCCAAAAGTTTCTTCTGGCGCGTGAAAACTGCCGCCATTTCGCGCACGCATTGTTTAAGCTGACTTCAGCCTAACAAGTTGAAAATGAGGAAATTTTTTATATGAAAGTGCAAAAATTAACGCAGCCAGCGTCCATTAAACAGTTGGAAGATTGGGGCAGCGTTGAGGGTTTACCCGGCACTGCCGCCATTCAGCTTTCCGGTATTCAGACGGTGATTGCTGGTAAGGAAGACATTGATTGCGGCATCTTTGCCTGCACCGCGGGAAGTTACCGTCGTGGCGTGAAACAGGCGGAGGTCATGCATTTCCTCGAAGGGATTGGCAGCTTTACGCCAGACGGTGAGGCTACTTTAACCTTCAAACCGGGCGACAGCTTTTTCTTTGAAGCCAACACGCAGGGCACCTGGGTGATGGAGACGCCAATGCGTAAGTTGTATGTGATTTTTGATGCTACTGCGTAATTGCGCTGATGGGTAACGGCGCGATTGATCGCGCCGGAAGTGGGCGAGGGGATTACGCCCGTATTGGGCCAGGAGGTGGGATGACGAGGGTGTTGAACGACTGGAGATTCTCTTCCAGTTGGGTAACAACCTTATTTAGCTTGTTAAGCGTGAGTGTCGCCGCGTCGAATTGATCCCAGACGGGACTAAATCTTTCACTGTTGCAATGCCTCTGTAAATTGCTCACGATATCCGCCTCCTTACTTTCAATTTGTCGAAATAGATTCTCCAATAAATCAAGGTCATCGATCATATTATTTATGAAAACATTGTTTTGTTTTACGATGGACTGATCGCCATACTTATTATTCGCTTTGAATGTCTGAAGGTATTTCCTGCATTCCAGTATTTTATTTTTAATTTCATCGCCTGCGGTGTTGAAACATCTTTCGAATGAGATGCTTTTTAAATCCGGACTGGCATTTACAATTTCCCCGTCAGGAAGCCTGACGTTGGTGAGTCTGACGTTTTTTATTTCGCTAATGATTTCCCGTAAGGTATCACAGGCTATTGTCTTATGTCGCATTGCGGTGGTTAAGACATCCCTTTCATTTTTTGTTGACGTGGCGCAGCGCTGCGTTATCTCATTTTCTACAATTTTATTGGCTTTTTTCAGGATGCCTGACGTTGCGTCAACTTTTGCTGACTCTTTACGCGACACCCATTCCTGGGTGGTTTTAATGTTTTGTTCGCAAACATCCTGGGGCATACCAAAAGACTTAATAAATTCGGAATATGATGTGGAGCAGGAAGCCACGGCCTGATTAGACACCATGCTGTTACCACGATCATTATTTATAAACTTCATAGATGAAACCATATTGCCATCATTATTCTCATTGGGCTGACTGGCAATACGGGTAACAGCCAAAAGGGGCATCAAGAGGAATTGAAATGATGACCTCATTATTTTTTCTCCATTTGTTTATGTAGAGACATGAAAACATAGCATGAGGATGAGTTGTCTCCATTGCCGTTCAGAAAAATATCAGGGAAGTGATGAGATATAAGGTTTAGATCAGGCGTCGCTACGTGAATTCTGAGAAAAATGCAGGGGGATTGGGCGGGAAATTTTGCGTAGCGGCGCGATTTATCGCGTATCATCCAGCGGTGGTGACGTAAAATCCGCGCGATAAATCGCGCCGTTACGGGATGGGGTGGTGTTGCGGGGTTAGCCGGATATCGTATTTAACATAATATACATTATGCGCCATTAATCGTAATTCTATCCCAGACCAGAAATTCAGATTATGTTAAGAACCAGCCCCCGCGGCTGGCTCTTGCTTGTGGCAATTACCAGCTCACCGGCTTCAACTGCATACCATGATTACCCCGATAATTCGGTGATTCTGATGGCTTCCAGTTTGCCAGTAACGCTTCCTGCGGTTTATAGATTTCTACCCCCAACGGACGGCACACTTTCAGCGTATCCTCTGCTTCATCACCCCACATCGGCAATGACAGATCGCCACCCGGACAGGTTGACAGCGCGCATAACAGATCGATCTCGGCAAAGAACTCAAGGTAGTCGCCTTTCTGCGCCGGACAGGCTTTCATAAAATATTGGTCATCATCATTCAGACCGGTGCACTGGAAAACGTTCATCACATCATGAACATCAAATTCCGTCAGCCCCCACGGCTGCACGGCACGCACCAGGTTTGAATGACAATGGAAATCAAAGTCCTCACCGGTCAGCAGCTTGTTAACATAAGGATCGCAACGCGTGCCCAGCAGATCATGCACGCGCCCACCGTCGTTATCGATACCATAATCCGCCAGTGAATCTGCGGTAATGGTCGCCATAGGCCGGATAAACGGCAAGTTAGACCACAGACGATCATAAGTAGAAAGATGCGCCCGTTGTAGCTGGCGTGTGCGGGAAACCCACATTCTTTCACGCGGATCGCGGCGGTTCCAGATATTCAAATCCCCTACCTGCGGGCCTTCTGGCGTGGTGATACGGAACAGATGCCCGGCCGGGACTTCCCAGGCAAAACCCGTACGGATCGGGATCAAATGGGATGCGGTCAACTCGCGTGGCCCTTCGGCCAGCGCCTGATAAAACGCGCGATCAACATCCAGTGCAGAGCCGGATGTGCTCTGATAAGCGGCAGGATAATTCGACATCAGTATGATTCTCCTTGAGAAAGAGGATGGCTAAAGGTGGCGGTCAGTTGACGCTCCGAGTAATCGAGATAGTCAATCAGCGCACGACACGCCGCCTCACTTTGTTGTTGGCTCAGTAATGCCAGGATTTCGCGGTCACGCGCAATCCACGGCAACTGAAAGTCACGTTCGCCGGCTCCGCTGCAAAACAGCAGACGTAATTGCGCCAGCAGCACGCTGAAAAAATCATTAAAACGCGCACAACCCAGCATCTGCACGATGCTTTGATGAAAACGCAGACTGTGGGTACCGACGCTGCGCCACGCCTCATTCGCCGCAGCTTGGGCGGCGTTATCCAGATGCTGCGCCATACGCGCCAGGTGAAAATCACTGATCGGGCTGTTAACCGTCAGCGCCAGCACCTCGAGATGACGACGCGCCTTGAAAATGTCACGCACATCGCGCTTATCGAGCTGACGAACAAACACCCCGCGATTCTGGTGATAATTCACCAGCCCTTCGCCATGTAAAAAGCGCAGTGCTTCGCGGAGCGTGTTACGCGAGCTATCGCATAACGCCGCCAGTTCGATCTCCGCCAATGCCTGTCCCGCAACCAGGTTGCCGCTGATGATATTTTCTCGCAGCAAAATCGAAATCCGCTCAAAGGCAGGCAAACCCGATAAATCAAGATGTTCTGGAATTTCAATGGTTAAGGTGCGGGTTTCTCCGGCAGAACCTTTCATGCTTTGCCCTCAGGCCGTGGCCATATCGTCAATAAAACGGAAGATGCGGTGATCGCGCATTTGACGAATCTCAGCCGGTGAAGCGTCAATTTCAATGCGCCCTTGCTCCATAAACACCACACGATCGGAAATGGCAAAAGCAAACTTCATCTCATGGGTGACGATCAGCATGGTAATCCCCTCCTCTGCCAGCTTTTCAATCACCTGCAACACTTCGCTGACGCGCTCCGGGTCCAGCGCGGAGGTCGGCTCATCAAATAACACCACCGCCGGTTTCATCACCAGAGTACGGGCAATCGCCACTCGCTGCTGCTGGCCGCCGGATAACTGATGCGGATATTTGGTGGCATGTTCCAACATGCCGACTTTATCCAGCATCGCCAGACTGCGTTGATGCAGATCTTCACGGCTATCGAGGTTGTGCAGACGCGGAGCCAACATCAGGTTCTCCAGCACCGTTTTGTGCGGGAACAGATTGAAGCCCTGGAATACCATGCCAAGTCGGGTGATCTGCGCCCGATAAGGCAAGGCATTTTCACGCTGACCGGCACGGATAAATTCTCGCCCCAGCAGTTCCACGCTGCCCTGGTCCATCGTCTCCAGACCATTGACCATGCGGATCAGGGTGGTTTTGCCGGAGCCTGAAGGACCGATAATTGAGATCACTTCGCCGGGCTGGACGCTAAGGTTGATATCCCGCAGCACCGTCTTGCCATTAAAGGCTTTACTCAGGCCGGTTAATTGCAGAATCGGTTTGGCTGACGCGCTATGGCTTTTACGTGTCTGCACCTGCGGTGCCGGTAAACGGGCTCTGGCCTGGGCGACATCAAAGGCTGCCGGGGTGCGATTCTGCACATCCCAACGACGCTCCAGCCAGCCGAACAGCCGTTCGAACAGGGTGACAATCAGAACGTAGTAACAGGCCACCGCCAGCAGCGTTTCCATCACCTTGAAGTTGTCGGTATACAGACGCTCACCCACCATCAGAATTTCTGACAGCGAGATCACCGACACCAACGAGGTCATCTTCACGATGGTGATAAACTCGTTCACCAGCGTTGGCAGTGAGATGCGTAATGCCTGGGGAATGATGATGCTCAAACGGATCTGGGCGTTGTTGAGTCCTAACGCCCTGCCCGCTTCAAACTGCCCACGCTGCACGGACAGCAAGCCACCACGGTGAATCTCAGCGATATAAGCGGTTTCGCTGATAATCAACGCCAGCAAACCGGCGGCGAATGGGTTAGAAAGCACGCCGCTGGTTGCCGGGAAAATTTGCGGCAGGTTAAAGATAAAAATCAGCAGCACCAACAGTGGCAAACTGCGGAACAGCCAGATGTAACAGGCAGCGGCGTTACGCAGCACGGCATTGCGCGACTGTTTTGCCAGCGCGACTCCCAGCCCCAGCACGATTCCGCCTAACCAGGTCAGCACACTGAGTTGTACCACCAGCCAACTGGCCCGCCAGAAGTCTGCGTAGTGAAATAAACTTATCAGGTAAGGCCAGTCAAATTGCATGCTTCCTCCAGTGCTAACCCTTGTTACAGCGTGCCTGCCAGCGCTTTGGCGGTTTCATCGGCATCCGGCATTTGCAGGTTGTATTTCTGCAACAGCGCTCGATAGCTACCGTCGCTCACCTTCTGTGCAAACGAGGCTTTCAGCGCGCTTAACAGCTGTGGATTGTCTTTATTCACCGCCAGTCCCACCACCACGGGATAAATCATCTGCTGAGAAGAGATTTTCAGGCGGTTACCGGTTTTTTCGACGGTGGCTTTGGCGACGGCAGCATCTTCGTACTGCACATCCACCGCGGCTGACAGCAACGCCTGAGTAGCTTCCGGCGAGGTCGGGAATTCACGTACCGAAATAGCCCCCAGCCCTTTAGGCTGACAGTAGTCAACAGACACCTTATTCAACCGGGCGATCCAGGCTCCGCCTTTGATCGATGCCACCCGCTTACCGCACAGATCTTCCGGTTTCTGCGGAGCAAAACTCGAGCTGGCGGTCACCAGCAGCGAACCCCCGGTTTTCATATACGGCAGGAAATCCACCTGCTGCGCCCGTTCAGGTGTGACGTAAAGCGTGGAAGCCACGACGTCGAATTTGTTGCTTTTCAGACCGAGGATCAGGCTGGCAAAACGGGTGTCCTTCACCACCGGCTTGAGCTTCATCGGTGAGGCGATCAGGTCAATAAACTCGGCATCAAAGCCCGCTGGTTTATCCTGTTTGAGGAAGTTATACGGCGGATACGTCAGGTCAGAGCCAATGGTCAGATTACCGGGCACAAGGGTGGCAGCCTGGGCCACGCTGAAAAACACAGGTGCGGCAAGACAGGCCATGCGTAACATCGTTTTCATAGTGGAGCCTCTGGTGTTGTTTGTTCAACAATGATTAAGCATTAAGTGTGCCAATTTTATCTTTGCTGATAATTCACGTCAGAAAGAACCGGCGCAGTTGAAAAACGGAGGCGGGATTGAACCAATATGGGGCAGTAAATCAGGGGTTATGCACCAACATAACCCATCATTACGAAAATTAGTGTCCGGCAAACTCGGTAAAGGCCACCAGTTGCCGTGTCAGGAAGCGTTTGGTGTCTTCATCCACCAGCACACCGTCAATCACCTTATGGCCGACATCGCCGTCCTGACTTTTATCGTCGCTAAAATAGCGCAAGCCGGACACGAGTCGATATAAGTCTATTATCTGAGGGAGATGGAAAAAAAGTAAGTTATACAGAAGGATAGTTAGACGAAAATATAATTGCTCACGCTGCCCTGATGATCTGTTATTCCTTCAAATTATCTGAAAGACTTCGCCAGGTATCCGCTATTTTGTTACCTCGCCCCGGTGTTTACAATTTATCCAATCGCAGCCAAACCTGCTTATAAATTGGATCACACAGGAAATCATCATGAAATCTTTCAACATTATTATTGCCAGTCTTGCCCTGCTATTTTCGGTGGTCAATGTGGCGCAAAGCGCACCGGCCCGCAGCACTCTGTTGGATGATGCCGCCGCTCGGGTCGTGATGCAGTCGAAAGAAGCCGGAGCTACCTGGAAAGTCGACAGTGAGCGTTATGTGAATCATATCGAGCCTGGCGCAGAGTTGATTAAATACACCCGGTAACACCGTCTCTCATGTACAAATTGAGCCGTGCTCCCGCCCTGCATTAATCGATGCAACCTTGTGAAATAAAATTGAAAAATCCTTAAGCCAACCGGTAATCAAGGCCGCCGGGACACGCTTGTGGCCCGACAGTGACAGGCTTCTCTGACTATACTTTCGCGGGGGAAAAATCGTGTGCCACCCCCGGGGCTGATGAAGAAAACCTTAAATATCAATGAGGAGTCTGTTCTATGGCATTTGTAACGACAAAAGATGGCGTGAATATTTTCTTTAAAGACTGGGGCCCCAAAGAGGCTCAACCGATTGTTTTCCATCACGGTTGGCCGTTAACGGCGGATGACTGGGACAATCAGATGCTGTTCTTTCTGGCGCAAGGTTACCGGGTGATTGCGATTGATCGTCGCGGTCATGGCCGCTCGGACCAGGTCAGTGACGGACATGATATGGACCATTACGCAGCAGATGCGTCAGCGGTAGCGGAACATCTTGACCTGCATAATGCGGTGCATATCGGCCACTCTACCGGCGGTGGTCAGGTGGCCCGCTATGTTGCCAAATATGGCCAGCCGCAGGGGCGTGTTGCCAAAGCGGTGTTGATCAGCGCGGTGCCTCCGTTGATGTTAAAAACCGCCAGCAATCCCAATGGCACCCCGCTGGAGGTGTTCGATAGTTTTCGCGCCGCGCTGGCGGCAAACCGTGCGCAGTTCTACCTTGATGTCGCTTCCGGCCCTTTCTATGGTTTCAACCGCCCAGGTGCAGAGATTTCCCAGGGAACGATTCAGAACTGGTGGCGTCAGGGGATGATCGGCAGCGCCAAAGCGCATTACGAAGGGATCAAAGCCTTTTCGGAAACCGATCAGACGGAAGATTTAAAGGCCATCACCGTTCCCACCCTGGTGTTGCAGGGCGATGACGATCAGGTGGTGCCCTATAAAGCGGCCGCCTTGTTGCAGGATGAGTTACTGTCAAACAGCATCTTAAAGATTTACCCCGGCTTCCCTCACGGTATGCACACCACCCACGCTGATGTGATCAACGCCGACCTACTGGCGTTTATTCGCGCCTAGTCTTATTATCGAAGCGGTTAATTCAGATGAATCAGGCAGAAGAAGTTAATCATATTTCCCTGCCTGTTTTTTATTGTGTTTTCCTGTAAAAAACATTCCACATCGGCATCAACTTTTATTTTTCATGATAATAATTAATAACAATGAATATGATAAGCCTGCAATATATATTAACCTGATTAACCTAATGAAAAACAGACTATTTTTTCAATGAAAACCCTGATTGACAAACACCCTTTCCCGACTAGATTTCAATATGTGACGCCATGTGTCGCTATTGAAATATAACCGAAGCCAGAGGTGTAACATGAGACTTTCTCTCAAGTCAGACGTGCCCGCATTGCAAGGAAAACTTGCTGAATATGAAAAAGATGAAACCATAACCAATATTGAAGTCCTGGAGTTAAGTAAACTCGCTGATGCTTATATGGCGAAAGTTCAGGCTGAATATTTGAATCTGGATAAAGACGTTTTCCAGGTTTGTATTGATGACATTTCTCAGGCAATGCAAAAGATGGCGATTGAAATGGAAAAAAACAAACCATCACAAGAAGATAGTGATAACCTGAATGCCGCCATACAATTTCAGTTAGCGCAACTGGTCATTAATTACAATCGCACCGTGGGTAAAGTGAAATTCAAATCCGGATTCCTCGCCCTCAGTAAAAACAGTTGAGCTCCCCTGTAGCGGCGCGATTTATCGCGCGCCCTGGCCTTTGATGCGTGATTTATCCTGGGCATTAAAACCAGCCAGAAAAACAGCGCGATAATTCACGCCGCTATCAACATTACCTGATGATAATGTTAACAATTGTGCTAACATGCACAGGCATTCTAACTACCATACATCTCGCGCAGGTTGAACCTGCCTTTTTTCGCACTATATTGGCTATTGAGCACGACTTTTAAACATCCGTGAAATTCAGGTTGAGAAGAGATCTTCTATGAATCACATAGTTTACGTTGTTGATGATGACGAGTCGGTACGTTCTGCTCTGAGTAACCTACTTAGCTCAGAAAATTATGACGTTATCGCTTTTTCTACCGCCCAGGCCTTTCTTGACTATGCGTTTCCACAGGTTCCCGGTTGTCTGATTCTGGATATTAATATGCCGGGTGCCGATGGTTTTGCCGTGGCGAATGCGCTGAATGCGCGTGGTTATGTTATCCCAACCATTTTTCTCACCGGTTTCGGCACCATTCCGGTTACGGTTCGGGCGATGAAAACCGGCGCTTGTGAGTTCCTGACCAAGCCGGTCGATCCGGATCGCATATTACAAGCGGTGGCCGAGGCGCTGGCGATCGCGGAAGAGAATCTGGCTTCCTCGCAGGAAAAGTACGATATCACGTCCCGTCATCAATCGCTGACGCCGCGTGAAAGTGAGGTGATGTTGCTGGCGATCAGCGGCCTGCTCAATAAGCAAATCGCCGCTGAGATGGGTATCAGTGAAATCACCGCCAAGGTACACAAACGTCGGGTGATGGAAAAAATGAATGTCCGTTCGTTATCCGACCTGGTGCGTGCTGCTGAACGACTGAATATTCTCAGCACGCGCCGTCGCTAATCTTATACGCTGGCTGGCGGTTCGGTGGGTAAGGTAAACCAGAACACACTGCCGCAGTCAGCCCGGTTTTCCCCTTTCAGCTCACCACAGTGCTTTTTAATGATGCCGTGACTGATGGTCAGGCCCATGCCCATCCCCTCTTTTTTCGTGGTATAGAACGAATCAAAGATATGTTCCTTCACCGCGTCAGGAATACCTGAACCGGTGTCCCGCACCTCAAAACGGATGGTATCCGGTGTGGGGTTAGCGGTGGCAAGCGTCAGGACCAGTCCACGATCTTCGATGCCGGTCATAGCATCAATGGCGTTCACCACCAGGTTCAGTAGCACCTGCTGAATCTGGATGCGGTCACAATAAACTTCCGCGTGCTCGGCGTGCAGCTTCAGCTCCAGTGAGATCCATTTACGTTCAATCTCGGCCCGTGAAAGCGCCAGGATATCGCGTGCAATTAAATGCAGGTTGGCTTTGGCATACACCGAGTCATGTTTCCGGGTTAACGCCTGCAAGCCGCGAATAATATCGCCGGCGCGTTTGCCTTCCTGCAAAATCTCATCAAGGCTGAAGCAGGCATTCTCAATATGGCTCTGCTCACGTTTCAGCCAGCGCAGGCTGGCACCGGCATGCGCGACAATCGACATCAGCGGTTGGTTGATTTCATGCGCAATTGACGCGGTTAACTGACCGACGGTGGTGGCGCGCGAAACCCGCGCCAAATCCGCCTGCGCCATCCGGGCGGCATCTTCAGCCCGGCGTTGTACCGTGATGTCCGAAATGGTGCCGAAATATTCTTTCACCTCCGGCCAGTTATTCACCGGATCGCCGATCCCTTTGATGTAACGACATTCGCCATCCGGGCGGATAATACGAAATTCCGCCTGCATGCTGATGCCGTTCTGTACGCTGTCGCTGACCAGGTCGTTGATACATTGATGGTCATCGGGGTGCACGAAGGTCATAAAATCCGCCATCGACAGCGTTTTCGGTTGTTCCGGCAAGCCGAGAATACGCAGATACTCATCCGATACCGACATTAAATCCTGCTCGATCTCCCAACTCCAGGTGCCGGTATGACTGATTTTTTCCCCCAGCATCAGCGAGGTCTGGCTGGCGCGTAATTGCTTCTCCACCCGGCGGCGATGGATGTTCTCCTCCAGCAATTCCGCATATAAACGGGCGGTTTCGATTGAAACGGCGGCCTGGGCGCTCAGGGTTTTCACGATATGCGATTGCTCGGCGGTAAACACGTCCGGCATCAGGCGGTTTTCGAGGTACAACACCCCAACCATATTGGCCTGTTTGAACATCGGAACGCACATCACCGCCGCTCCCGAGGAAACCAGATACGGGTCCTGACTGAAGGGGCTGAAATCCTCCGGCTTGCCGGTACGGATCTCCTGCCCGGTGCGGATCACCGCGGAAAGCACCGACAACGGTAAATCGCTGGCTGTCGGGCGTTGTTTAACGATCCTGACTTTGACGCCATCGGCATTCGCTTCCGCCCAGGCTTCCGTTTCCGGGATGTTGCCATCCAGCACGCGGATCAGCAGGCAGCGTTGTGCGCCCGCGCGCTCCAGCAGCATACGCATCAGGATATGGATCAACCGGTCGAGATTGATCTCCTCCGTCAGGGCGCGCACCGCCGTGACCACGCTCTCGAGGTCGCGAATCGATTCATCCTCAAACGGAATGGTGGTGAAGGCATTGCCCGGTTTTTGCGTCGCCAGTTGGGGATAGCGTTGCTCAAGCTGCCGCACTTTGGCGAGCGCCCCCCAGTTTTCCCAGCCGCTGATGGCCCCTTTTAAATAGGCATCGGCCGGGACATTCAGGTTCCAGGTCTTGGCACAATCCCCCGCCAGCTCGTAAGCCAATGCATTGATATGCACGTAACCTGCTTTGCGCGACAGATTGATTGCCATTTCGTACTGACTCAGCGCTTCGCCCACTTCTCCACGCAGACGCGCCAGTTCAGCAGCCAGTAGCGCTACCTTGTCAGCAAACAATTCGGGATTCAGCACCGACCACTGCACCAACTGCTCAAAATGCGCGTGGACGGTTTTGTGCAACGCAGCATTCGCCTGGCCGCTTGCCAGTGGGACGGTGAGCGTCAGGGCGCTGAAGAAATGTAAATCCATCAAGTAGATATAACCCGGTACGGCTTTGACCAGGTGCGCGGCTTCGGCAAAACAGGGGGTGGCCTGCGTATATTCACCGGCATAGAAATGCGCCATACCGCGATACAGCCACGACCAGAACAACACCATCGCTTTTGGCCCGGAAACGGGGCCAGGCTCGCTGCCGACCAGGTGAGTTGGAAAGGCATCGACACCGCTAAATTTTTCCCGACGGCTGCCGCGCAGATGCATCACCAGATGCTTTTGCATCAACAACACGTTTTCCACATCGGGATAGAACGATTTCTGCGTAAACGCCAGCCCTCGTTCAATGGTGGTCTGCACCGACTCCAGATGATCGCCGCGCGTCAGGTAGTTCATCACCTGATGACGCAATGAAAGACAGGCAAAGGATTTGTCGCCATGCGCCAGCGCCACATTGAAACTTTTCTTCGCGCAATCGATGGCGAAGGCCAGCGGTTGCGTCCAGATCCCCACTTGATCAAGAGGCAGCAACGTGCGGGCTTTAAAACGTAAAAAATTATGTTTCTCAGCCAGTTGGCTGGCGAGCAGCCCGGACTTAAAGCCGTAATGATATTCCTGGTAGCGGTCAGTAATCAGCACGCTAAACCACGACAGACCGAACACCGAGGCCCCGGCAATGCCATGATCCAGCGTCATATCGAGGATTTTGCACACCAGCAGCAGGTGCAGTTGGGGGCAATCGTACGACGACGCAAAGATGGTGCTGGCCATCAGGTTCAGCACCGACTCTTTTTCGCGATTCGCCATCAGCGGCAATACGCCCAGTGTGGCCGCCGGGTCTGGCCCCAGCCGGGCTTTCAGGGCATACCAGGCCGCGTTGCACTCCTCTTCGTCGGGATAGCGATTAAAGTGCACACCAAATACCGAAAGCCACGCCAGGGCTGCTTCCAGCGCGAGAAAGTTGTCCGACTGGCGCATATGAATTTCCGCCGACAGGCAGGCCGCGGCCGATTTCTCGGTCAAACTGCCGGGCATTCCGAGCAGCGCGGTACAGCGCGTTTGCGCCTCGTTAAGATTACCCTGCAAAAACTGGCACTCCGCCTCTTCAAAGCCGAGCAGGAAATGCTCGCCCTCGCCGCGCTGATCATTCAACACGCGCGCGGTGCGCAAATAGCGTAACGCAGAGGCATAATCCCCTGCCCGTTTGGCGCGCTGCGCTGCCGTCAGGCTAAGGTGAAAGTAGTTACGATGTTGCACCGCGTCTACCGGCATATCCGTCGCCATCGCAATATGATGCACCGCGCGGAACAGCATCTCATTGCCTTCGGCACGCGGTGCGGATGCAGCCAGCAGCGCTGCCGCCTGCTGATGGATAAGCAATTTCTGTCTGGGACCGATCAATAAAAACGCCGCGTCATGAACTCGCCCGTGGGTAAAGGCGTAGTCATTATCGGTAATGGTGATAAACCGTGCCGCCAGCGCCGGTCTTAACCGTTGCTGAACATGATGCGGGCGGGTGCCGAGAATCTGGCTGAGCAGTCCCAGTTGTCCTTTGGCACCGAGACAGGCCATGCTCCCCAGCAGTTGGCGTGTCGGCTCTGGCATCCGTTCCAGTTGTCGTACCACCAGGCTGGCGACATTATCGGTGTAATGACGTGCCCGCAAAGCACCTTGATCGTAATGCCACTTCAGCGGGTCCTGGGTATAGAAAATCAACCCGTCAGCGATCGCCTGCTTGAAAAATTCCTGTAAAAAAAGCGGGTTACCCCCGGTTTTCTCATGGATCAGCTGCGCCAGTTCAGTCGTTCCGCTGCTGCGGGTATGCAACATCCCGGCCAGCCAGCGCGCCACCATTTTGGCATTCAGCGGCTCAGGGGTGATCTCAGTCAGGCGTGCGGCCGCGCCACGGATACGAGTGAGAAAATCCGCTACCTGCGGGCAAGGCATCGATTCTGCGTCACGGTGGGCGATCACCAGCAAAAAAGGCAGATGATCATTACGCTGAAACACATTTTCCAGCAGTTGCAGGCTGGCCTGATCGGCCCAGTGTACATCGTCAATTAATATCACCAGCGCTTTGCCAGATGAGGCAAACGCCTTGATCAATGCGCACGCCATCTGATGAAAACGTTCGCGCGCATCGCTTAATGTATCGGTGGTCAGCACCGGCTGAGGGATATCCAGCAGTTGACGCAATTCCGGCACCAGTTCGATAGCCAGATCGCAATCATCACCCAACGCGCGCAGCAGACGCGCGCGCCAGACCATCACGTCGGCGGCAGACAAGCCAAGCAGATATAAGGTGAGCGTTCGGAACGCGGCGCTGAGCGCCGAATAAGGCACCTGCGGCGAATGTTGATCCGCTTTGCCGACCGTGAGCAGAATCGGCTTGTGTTGCAGCTTTTTCAGTGCCGACGCGATAATCGCTGATTTCCCTGCCCCCGGCGCGCCCCCAATCATTACCAGATGATGCGTGCCGCTGCGTTGTACTTCATCCAGCGCATCCAGTAACATCCGAGCCTGGGCATGGCCGGTAAACAGCGTTTCGACACGATAATTGCTGGTGAAACGCTCCTGAAGTCCGAGGGTAAAGGCAGCGATGGTGCCTTGTGGCGTCAGGGTCGCTTTGCAGCGTCGCAGGTCAGCCAGTAAACCATCAATGGTTTGGTAGCCATCCAGCGGCGATTTTGCCAGCAAACGCAGGATAATGGCCGACAGCATGGCCGGTACATCGGGGCGAATCGCTTCAGGTGGGCGCGGTGCGGTGGCCAGATGGTGATGGATCCACTCCGCCTGGCCAGCCTGCGGAGAGCCAAAGGGTAACTTACCGGTCAGCATTTCATACAGCACCACGCCGAGGCTGTAGAGATCACTCAGATTGCTGACCGGAAAAGGGGTGCGCCCGGTATGCTCTGGCGACATGTATGCCAGCGTGCCACCGGAGGCGCGCAGCGAATTTTTCAGTTGCGAATCCAGCGTCACCGAGGCAAGGCCAAAGCCCCCGAGACGAAAAGATCCATCGTTGTTCAGGAACAGATGCGCCGGTTTGATATCGCCATGCACAATGCCCTGATGATGCGCCTGACTTAATGGCAGACAGAGTTGGATGGCATTACGCAGGTAATCGGCAATCTGCTCGGGCGGCATCGCAATTATCCCCGCCAGCGTGCGATAAGGAAACGCCGGGTACACCAGCGCATAGTGTCCCTGATAGCGGGTGTGGCCGAGGGGTTTTACCGCCCAGCGGGTTGCCAGATGCGGGGCCAGCGTCAGCTCATTTTTAAGTAGCTGCGTCCCCTGAAATGCCAGTTCGTCACTGGCGGCGGTAGCGATTATAAAGGCTTCACCGGTCGTCTCTCGTCCCATTAGCCAGGCGATGCTGCCATCCTGCGCCAGTGGGGTCAGCACCATCTCGTCCGGCAAGGTGATTTTCTGTTCTTCGTTGCCTTCCTGCGGGAGCGAGATAATGCCCATTAGCGTGTTTCCCCGTGAGACAGTTCGTTACGTATGATGGTCAGGAGCGTATCAACATCAATAGGCTTGCGCAAAAAGGTCAGCGCGCCGAGCGCAATGGCATACCATTGCACCGCCTCTTCCTGCTCCGCGGAGATAAAAATCACGGGTAAGGTCACGGAGTGTTGTTGCAGGATGGCGAACAGCTCAAAACCGCTCATCCCCTTCAGTCTGACGTCGATGATCAACATGGCCGCGCCGGTTAACGCTTTGTCATCGCAGAGGAGTTCTTCGCCTGATTCGTACAGGCTGGTGGTGTATCCGTCAGAATGCAGTAAATTGCTCAGGCCATTACGGACTGAGCGTTCGTCGTCAACGATAACAATATGCTGTGGCAGCGTCATGCTGTAATCCTCCGATAATCCTCACGCAAGCGTGAGGATGTTCCTTAGGGTTCCTTCTCTCCTTCGGGCGGCGGTGTGCCACTGATTTTTGGCACACATTCGTGGCGGAACCAGGCCAGAGTCACCGGCTGACGGCGAATCAGCCGTTGCGCCAGCGGCACCAGTTGCTCCCCCACCAGCATGCCAAACAATCCCAGCAAGGCAATCACCGGTGGTGCCGGGGAATTCACATCGATCAGGCCGTAGATCACACCGGCCAGAACACCTACCCCCAACGAGATAACGTAGGATTTCAACATGTTCAGCCGACCTTATCAACGTGGGTGGTGATGGTGCTGGCCTGCGGCTGTGGCTTGACATGCGCCATAATCTGCCCACCAATAATCATGCCCAACAGGCCGACTAACGCAATCGCAGGCGGTGCTGGCGATCGTACCCGCAGTAGCGCGTAAAACAGCCCCACCAGCACGCCCGCCCCCAGAGAAATGATCAACGGATTCATCATGATCCTCCTGTGACCGGCACAACAGGTGCCGGTCAATCGCAGGGAATTAGCGTGCCGGAACCGGTGCCAGGGTGCGGTGCTCGCTCTCCTGACGTGAAGGTGCTTTGTGCACCATCGTGTAGGCATAATCCACGCCAATGCCGTATGCGCCGGAATGCTCTTTGGCGATCTTCATCACTGCGTCGTAGGTAGCACGGTGTGCCCAGTCACGCTGCCACTCCAGCATCACCTGCTGCCAGGTCACCGGGATCACGCCTGCCTGGATCATGCGCTGCATGGCATAGTCATGGGCTTCTTTTGAGGTGCCGCCAGACGCATCAGCCACCATATAGATTTCGTAACCGCCTTCCAGCATGGCGCACAGCGCAAAGCTGTTGTTACAGACTTCAGTCCACAGGCCAGACACCACCACTTTCTTCTTACCGTTTGCAGCCAGCGCATCACGTACTTTCTGGTCGTCCCATGAGTTCATCGAGGTACGTTCCAGAATATCCAGCCCCGGGAACACGTCCAGCAGCTCAGGGTAGGTGTAGCCGGAGAAACTTTCGGTTTCGACGGTGGTGATAATCGTCGGGATGTTAAAAACCCTGGCCGCTTTCGCCAGCGCGACGGTGTTATTTTTCAGCACCTGACGGTCGATTGACTGCACGCCAAACGCCATCTGCGGTTGCTGATCGATAAAGATAATCTGGCTGTTAAGCGGGGTCAGAACTTCAAGTTTTGAGTTGGACATGAATTTACCCATTAGAGGTTAGTAACTGGATTTCCGCGAACAAAGATACGGAGCAAAAGTGGCAGTCACCGGCTGGTCACTGTCCGATCTGAGTTTAGGCGGCATGGGAGGGCCGGACCATTATCTCTGTGTATAGGTATACGTTCGTATAGGTATCCCTTTGTATAACTAGACGGTGTTTCTCCCCGCTTACCATAATCCTGAGCTGATGGTGCGACCGCGCACTTCCCGTCCGGCCAACCCGGACATCTCAGTTCAGGAGGATCTATGGTGACGCTCGGTAAGGCAGAGCTGATTTTAATCAACGGCAAATTCCACACCGTCGACCGCGCCAACCCGGTAGCCGACGCTGTAGCGATTCGCGAAGGAAAATTTCTGGCGGTGGGCAGTCAGGCGGAAGTGATGGAACATCACTGCGAAGGTACGAAGGTGATCGACCTTAAAGGTCATACTGCGGTGCCTGGCCTGAATGACTCGCATCTGCACCTGATCCGTGGCGGTCTCAATTACAACCTCGAACTGCGCTGGGAAGGCGTGCCTTCACTGGCCGATGCACTGCGTATGCTGAAAGAACAGGCGCTGCGCACGCCATCGCCGCAGTGGGTGCGCGTAGTGGGAGGCTGGACCGAGTTTCAGTTTGCTGAACGCCGCATGCCGACGCTGGAAGAGATCAACGAAGCTGCACCCGACACGCCGGTGTTTATCCTGCACCTGTACGATCGCGCCCTGCTCAACCGCGCCGCCCTGAAAGTGGTGGGATACACCAAAGACACCCCCAACCCACCGGGTGGCGAAATCCAGCGCGACAGCAACGGCAACCCGACCGGCATGCTGATTGCGCGTCCGAATGCGATGATCCTCTACGCCACGCTGGCGAAAGGGCCGAAATTGCCGCTGGAGCTGCAAATTAACTCCACCCGTCAGTTTATGCGTGAACTGAACCGTCTTGGCCTGACCAGCGCCATCGACGCCGGGGGCGGTTTCCAGAATTACCCCGACGATTATGAAGTGATCGCCGAGCTGCACAGCAAAAAGCAGATGACGGTGCGAATCGCCTATAACCTGTTTACCCAGCGTCCCGGTCATGAACTGGAAGATTTTGAAAAATGGACCGATATGCTGACGCCAGGCCAGGGCAGCGACTATTTCCGGCATAACGGTGCCGGTGAAATGTTGGTGTTCTCCGCCGCCGACTTCGAAGATTTCCTTGAGCCGCGCCCGGATTTGGCCCCTGGTATGGAAGATGAACTGGAGCGCGTGGTGCGTCATCTGGTGGAACACCGCTGGCCGTTCCGCCTGCACGCCACCTACAACGAATCCATCAGCCGTATGCTGGATGTGTTTGAGAAGGTGGATCGTGAGATTCCGTTTAACGGCCTGCATTGGTTCTTTGACCATGCCGAAACGGTGACGCAGAAAAATATCGACCGTATCAAAGCCCTCGGCGGCGGCATTGCGGTGCAGCATCGTATGGCGTTCCAGGGGGAATACTTTGCGGAACGTTATGGCATCGAAGCTACCCGCCATACCCCGCCGGTGGCGCGCATGCTGGAAACCGGCGTACCGGTTGGCCTGGGCACCGATGCGACTCGCGTCGCCAGTTATAACCCATGGACCGCGCTGTACTGGCTGGTTTCTGGTCGTACCGTGGGCGGCATGCAGATGTATGACGTCAACGCGCGTCTCGACCGTGACACCGCGCTGATGCTGTGGACGCAAGGCAGTGCCTGGTTCTCGAGTGAGCAAGGTAAAAAAGGCCAGATCAAAGTCGGCCAACTGGCGGATATGGCGGTGCTGAGCAAAGACTTCTTCAGCGTGCCCGAGGAGGAGATCAAAGGGATCGAATCCGTGCTGACGGTGGTGGATGGCAACGTGGTGTATGCCGCCGGGACGTTCAGCAGCGAAGCGCCACCGACCCTGCCGGTACTGCCGGAGTGGTCGCCGGTGGTGAAGGTACCGGGCCACTACCGCAGTGCGCCTCCCGGTGCCACCACCCGCGTTGGCATGATGCCGCAGGCGCACCATTGCAGCGGCCCTTGCGGTGTGCACAGCCACCAGCATGATATCGCCCGTGGCGCTAACGTTCCGGTAGCCGAAGACAACGCCTTCTGGGGCGCGCTCGGTTGCAGCTGCTTTGCGTTTTAAACTTATGAAAACGTCATCGGTTTTCTCATTCCCGCCCCGGATCGATCTGGGGCTGTTCTTCCTGCGCCTGACCGGCAGCCTGTTGCTGCTGCATGTACATGGTCTGCCCAAGGTGTTTCATTTCCAGCAGGAACTGACGCGCATTGAAGACCCGTTCGGCATGGGGCCGTATATGAGCCTGATCCCGGCGATCATCGCCGAGGTTGTCTGCCCGATCCTGATCATTCTGGGTTGGTGGTCACGACTGGCCTGCCTGCCAATCATCGGCGTGCTGCTGGTGGCAATGCTGGTGGTGCACCCGGACTGGACGATTGCTGACGGCCAGTTTGGCTGGTTGTTGCTGATCATCTTCACTACCCTGGCGATCACCGGGCCGGGTGGCTGGCGTATCGGCGTCAAAGCAAAACAGGAGCTGCGTCATGGCTCAGGTTAATGATATGCACAGCGCGGTGGTAACGGAACTCCCGGCGCAAGCCGCCTCGCCGTGGCAACCGTTGCAGCAGCCGGTTTTCCGTATGCTGTGGCTGGCGACAGTGGTTTCCAACATCGGGTCATGGATGAATGATGTCGGCGTTAACTGGAGCATGTTGACGTTAAGCGCCGATCCGCTGTCGGTGGCGCTGGTGCAGGCCGCCAGCAGCCTGCCGATGTTCCTGTTCGCGCTGCCCTCCGGGGTGATGGCCGATATCGTCGATCGCCGTAAATATCTGCTGTTTTCGCAACTGTGGGTGTTTATCGCTGCCGCCGGTCTGACGCTGCTCTCCTTTTTGGGGCTGGTGACGCCGTGGGTGTTGCTGGTGGCGGCCTTCCTGCTCAGTACCGGTGCCGCGATGAGTTCACCGCCCTTTCAGGCCATCGTGCCGGATTTGGTGGAGAAACATGAACTGGGACCGGCCATCGCGCTGAACTCGCTCGGCATTAATATCAGCCGCGCCATTGGTCCAGCGCTTGGTGGTCTGATCCTCTCCTTTGCCGGTCCGTGGATGGTGTTCCTGCTCAATGCCCTGTCGGTGCTGGGCGTGGCCTGGGTGTTGTATCGCTGGAAAGCGCCCGCCAGCATCCAACGCCTGCCGCCAGAGCACTTCTTCCCGGCGGTGCGGGTGGGATTGCGCTACGTCCACGCTGCCCCGGTGTTTCGTAACGTGCTGGTACGCACCTTTGCCTTCTTCCTGTTTGGTAGCGCCGGATGGGCATTGTTGCCGCTGGTCGCCCGGCGTGAACTCGGTCTGGGGCCTGGCGGTTACGGCATTATGCTGGCCTGTATCGGCGTTGGTGCCATCTGTGGCGCGGTGCTGTTACCGGGCTTACGCAAAAAATTCAGTGCCGACCGCCTGATGGTGCTCGCCAGCATGCTGTTTGGTCTGACAATGCTGGCGCTGGCCTTTATCCGCCATTTCTGGTGGCTTAACGCCTGTGAGTTCTTTACCGGTTTTGCCTGGATTGCGGTGCTTTCCACCCTCAACCTCGGCGCGCAGCGGAGCGCGGCAAAGTGGGTGAAAGCGCGGGCGCTGGCGGTTTACCTGACGGTGTTTTTCGGTTCAATGACCGTCGGCAGTGCCGTGTGGGGACAACTGGCGGCCCATTTCTCCATTCCGCTGTCGCTGACCTTCGCCGCCGTCGGCATGTTTCTTTCCTGCGCGACCGTCTGGCGTTGGCGGCTCGATCAGGACCCGGATTTAAATCTGGAGATCCTTAACGACACCGACAACAACCCGATGCCCGAGATCCACCACAACCGTGGCCCGGTGATGGTCAGCTATGAATATGTGATCCGCAATGACGATGCCCATGATTTCACGGTGTGTATGCAGGATATGCGCCGGGTACGCCGTCGAGGCGGGGCCATCAACTGGTCGATTTATGAAGACGTGCTGCAACCGGGCATTTTCGTGGAAACCTTTGTCGTCGGTTCGTGGATGGAGCACCTGCGTGAAAAGGAGCGCTACACCATGAACGACCGCAAAATCCAGAGCCGGGTTTACGCCTTCCATCAGGGCGAAAGTTTGCCCGAAGTTCGTTATCTGGTTGCTCCGGCATGACGCCGCAACCCTGACATATCAACCCACAACAGCAATAAGAGGTCCATGCAATGAGCACGTTTAAAACCACAGATGGTACGCAGATTTATTTTAAAGATTGGGGCAAGGGTAAGCCGGTGCTGTTCAGTCACGGCTGGCCGCTGGATGCAGATATGTGGGACAGCCAGATGAATTTCCTGGCCGAACGTGGCTATCGCGTTATCGCTTTTGACCGTCGCGGTTTTGGTCGTTCCGATCAACCGTGGCAGGGCTACGACTACGATACCTTCGCCTCCGACATTAACGATCTGATCAACCACCTGGGTCTGGATAAAGTGACGCTGGTGGGGTTCTCGATGGGCGGTGGCGATGTGACCCGCTATATCGGCAACTACGGCAGCGCGCGCGTCACCAGCCTGGTGCTGCTGGGCGCGGTTACCCCTATTTTCGGTAAAGCGGCAGATTACCAGGAAGGCGTCGATTTGTCGGTGTTTGCCGGTATTCGCGACGGTTTGCGTAAAGATCGCGCCCAGTTTATTAAAGACTTTGCTGCACCTTTCTATGGCACCAATGCTGGCCAGACTGTCTCTGAAGGGGTGCTGACCCAGACGCTGAATATCGCCCTGCTGGCCTCGCTGAAAGGCACGCTGGATTGCGTCACGGCGTTTTCTGAAACCGATTTCCGCGCCGATATCGCCAAAGTGGATGTGCCGACGCTGGTGATCCACGGCAGTAACGATCAGATTGTGCCGTTTGCGACGACCGGTAAAGTGGCGGCGGAGATGATTCCCGCTGCTGAACTGAAGGTGTACGACAATGGCCCACATGGCTTCGCCGTGACCCATCAGGATCAGTTGAATGAAGACCTGCTGGCATTTCTGCAACGTTAAGGTCTGATACGTGGCGGCGCGATAAATCGCGCCGCCACGGAACATTATCAACGGGAAGGATGGTTCACTTCCTGCGGGCGCAGATCAAACAACAACACTTCTGCGGCCTCTCCCTCGCTAAACGTCAGTGTCTTCTCATTACGTACTCGCGCACCATCTCCGGCTTTGAAGGTCACGCCATTTACGGTGACGTTACCGCGTGCCACATGAATATAGGCGTAACGATCATCATCCAGCGTGATGGTTTGCTGCTCGTCGGCATCGAATAGCCCGGCATAAATCCGCACGTCCTGGCGGATGCTGAGTGCGCCCTGCTCACCCTCTGGTGACACAATCAGCCGCAGATTGCCGCGTTTTTCATTCTCTGGCACCGAGATCTGCTGGTAGCCCGGCGGGGTATTTTTCTCATCCGGCACCACCCAGATTTGCAGGAAGTGCACCCCGTCTTCGCTGGAGTGGTTGAACTCGCTGTGCGTCACGCCGCTACCGGCGCTCATCAGTTGCACATCACCGGGGACAATCACCGAGCCGGTACCCATTGAGTCTTTATGTTCCAGCGCCCCTGCCAGCACATAGGAGATGATCTCCATATTGCTGTGCGGGTGAGCGCCAAATCCACGGGCTTTTGCCACCCGGTCATCATTAATCACCAGCAGGTCAGAGAAGCCCACCTGTTTCGGGTCCCAATAGTTGGCGAATGAGAAGGTATGGTGTGAATGCAACCAGCCGTGGGCACCGACACCACGTTGTTCTGACAGGCGTTGTTCAATCATGATTTGCTCCTTAATCTTCTGTGTTTAACCGGATAAAGGGGGTGTTTCCCTTCGTTGAACACAGATTAAGGTAAACAAATTTGCCGAACAATTACGTCAATCTGCAATCAGTGTAACGATTTAGTGGACAATCATGTGATAAAAAAGCCCGATAAATCGCGCCGCTACGCAAGTCTGTCGCGGCGTGATGCATCGCGCGCCAGTTTGTAGCGGCGCGATTTATCGCGCGTCAGGCAATTACAGATTGGAGAACTTATGCAGCACCCGCACCAACTGGGTGACAAATCCGTATTCGTTGTCGTACCACGACACGGTTTTCACCAGCTGGACATCGCCCGCTTCGCTGATTTCCGTCTGGGTGGCATCAAAAATCGAGCCAAACGGCAGACCAATCACATCGGAAGAGACAATCGGGTCTTCGGTGTAATTAAAGGATTCGTTGTTTTCACATGCCAGCTTCAGCGCGGCATTGATCTCCGCCACCGTCACCTTTTTATCCAGCACCGATACCAGCTCAGTCACAGAACCGGTTTTGACCGGTACGCGCTGCGCATGGCCCTTTAGCTTGCCGGACAGCGCCGGGATCACCAGACCAATGGCTTTAGCCGCCCCGGTGGTGTGCGGAATCACGTTTTCCACCGCTGCGCGGGAAGCGCGGAAATCTTTACCCCGAGGCCCATCTACCAGCGCCTGGGTACCGGTATAGGCGTGCACGGTGGTCATGGTGCCAACCTTAATACCAAAACTGTCGTTCAACGCTTTCGCCATCGGAGCCAGGCAGTTGGTGGTGCAGGATGCCACCGAGATAATGGTGTCATCGGCGGTCAGGGTGTCGTCATTGACGTTGAAGACGATGGTTTTCATCTCCCCGGCCGGGGCTGAGATCAGCACTTTTTTGGCCCCGGCATCCAGGTGCGCCTGGGCTTTTTCCGCCGAGGTGTAGAAGCCGGTACATTCAATCACCACATCCACACCGAGATCGCCCCAGGGAATGTTCTTCGCTTCTTTTTCGGCAAACACCTTGATGTTGTTGCCGCCGACCACCAGGTTCTGCCCCTCCGCGCTCACGGTCGCCGGGAATGCGCCATAGTTGGAGTCATACTTCAGCAGGTAAGCCAGCATTTCTGGTGAGGTGAGATCGTTAATGGCAACAATTTCAACGGGTTCTTTTTGCTCCAGCAGGCGACGCAGAACCAGTCGACCGATACGTCCAAAGCCGTTAATACCGATTTTTTTCATAACAGAAGTCCTTGCCAATGGTGAAGAGGAATTCAATAACAACCGGGAAAGATGACAATTAAATTAACGCAACTGCGGCCTTTGCCCCACACATTCTGTGCGCAAAAAAACACCAGCCTGGCGGCGGGTGTTGGCAGGTTGAATGAAAGTGTTATTTTTTCATCAGGTTCCTGGTGATCCTGAAAAAGGCATGCTTATCGTTAGCATGTAAAAGCCTGATTTCACCCGGCGTGGCATGCATATATTTTTTATAGACGCGGGTGAAGGTTTGCTGACTGGTAAAGCCATTTTCCACCGCAATTTCCAGCAAGGTTTTGTCGCTGTGGATAATGGCGAAAGTGGCTCTGATAACCCGGCGCAGACGCATATATTCACCGAGGTTATAGCCGGTCACCTCGCGGAAAATACGTTGAAAATGCCAGTGACCATAACCACTTTTGCCGGTGATGGTACTGACACGAATCGTTTCGTCATACAGGTGTTCTTCGATCCAGTGAATAATGTCATCCACCACCGAATAAATCATTTTGTCTTGCGTTGGATAAAAGGTCGGCAAATACGGTTTTACAGCAGTGATAGCATTCATATCACACCCAGCTTTGCAGAGATTGGCTGACAATATCAGTCATGCGCGCTGGAAAAGGTAGTTATACAAATGGATAGGTATACGAAGGGATAATTGATTTGTTGCTCAGGACGCGCGATAAATCGCGCCGCTACGGTAGAGCACGCGATTTATCGCGCGCTGTTGATATGAATTATCTATATCTGGCACCGACACTCCCCGCCGAGTCATAACCAAAGCCGATTACCCCGCCATTACATCATCTGCTGTGCCTGGCGCAGTTCTCTGATCATTTGTTCTGCTGCCGGGGAGACGGGATAGGCGGCATGGGTGACGGCATAATGAGTCACTGTCCATGTCGGTGAGTCCGGTACGCTGACCAGCGGAAAGCGCGTCTGCATCAACTGTGCATAATGGTGCGGCAGGATACCTACCACATCGCCCGCGGCAATCAGCATCGCTACCGCCTCAATCCCCACCGCCTCCGGTCCCCGGCTCAGGTGCAGACGCGCCAACGCGTCCTCAACAAACGGCTGCTGTGCTCGCCAGACCAACGGTAACTGCCGCGCGCGCAACTCATTGCCAGCCAGCGTATACAGGCCGTGCGACTCGTCAAACAGATCGACATAGTGCAGTGACGGGGTCTTCTGGTAATCCATCACCCCTTTGATGGCAATGTCCAGTCGTCTGTCCAGCAGCGCCTGAATCAACTGCGATCCTGCCATGACGCTTAACGATAGCTGGACTCCCGGTGCATGGTGGCGCAACGCGCGCAACGCCTGTTGCAGATGCGAGCCGCTGTGGCTGATGACATTGTCGGTGATCCCCATCACCAGTGGCCCGGAAATCACGCCGCGACTGGCATCCATCGCCGGGAATATGCGATCCAGCGCGCCTAACGCTTCGCGGGCATACAGCAGCGCTGACTCCCCCGCCACCGTCAGCTCAAAGCCTTTCGGCCCGCGCGTACACAGCGCCGTTCCGAGGGTTTCTTCGATCGATTTGATCTGACGACTGATGGTCGCCTTGGTCATATTCAGGGATTTCTCAGCAGCAGAAAATCCGCCAGATTGCGCCACTGCGCAGAATATTCGCAAGGCGCGCAGGTCTTTCTCATTCAATGTCCGGGGTTTCATGGTTGCTGTTTCCGTAACCGTGATTACAAATAAGATCAGTTTTCCTGGTAAACCGGCATCCCTACACTCGCCTCAGTTCGTTTTTCGCCAATACCAGGAAATCATTATGTCTTTACCGTTAACAGTGCCACCGCAAACTAATCATAAATCACTGCTGTTTTCCGAATTAGCCCTCGATCTCGATAATTTGCAAGCACATTTTGCCGTGCTGGGGATGCCTTACGGCGCGGCTTACACCCCGCAGGACTACAACAATGACCAGGTTCGCGCTCCGACCGCCATTCGTCAGGCCTCCGATCGTGTCATTCGCAGCCCCGAACGCTACGACTTCGATATCGATGGTCCGTTATTGCAGGGCCGGGATGACGTGCGTTTTGTCGATTGTGGCGATGTCCCGGCTGACCTCAATGATCCACGCGGTCACTTCGTTCGCGCCGAACAGGCCGTGCGTAAGATTCTTGCCGCCGGTGCGATTCCCATCGTCCTGGGTGGCGATCACGGCATTACCAACCCGATCCTGCGCGCCTTTGACGATCAGGGGCCGATCACTATTGTCCATCTTGATGCGCATCTCGACTGGCGTGATGACGTCAACGGCGTGACTGACGGCTTATCCAGCCCGATGCGCCGTGCTTCTGAACTGCCGTTCATCAAAGACATTATTCAAATCGGTATGCGTGCTTCAGGGAGTGCCCGCCAGGAAGAAGCCGATTATGCCCGTGAATGGGGAGCCAAAATCATCACCGCTTATGAGCTGCATGATCAGGGTATGGACGCCGTGCTGGCGCAGATCCCGGACGGCGGTCGCTATTACCTGACCATTGATGCTGATGGTTTTGATCCGGCGGTGATGCCTGCCGTGGCTGGCCCGGCACCGGGCGGCGTGACCTTTGTTCAGGCACGTAAACTGATTCACGGTTTGGTGAAAAAAGGCCGGGTGGTCGGCATGGATATCGTTGAAATCCAGCCGGCCAAAGATGTTCATCAGCTCTCCTGCATGACCGCAGGCCGTCTGGTGCTCAATTTGATTGGTGCGGCAATTCGCGCCGGTTACTGCGACAGCAATATTTAACCTTTTGGAGGACCTATGACTCTTCGCTCGCTTCTGCTCAGTGCGCTGCTGTTTTCATCTGTTTCTCAGGCTGCTGACCCTATTCGGGTGGCGATTGATCCCACCTTCCCGCCGATGGAATATATCCAGAACAACCAGCGTACCGGCTTTGATGTGGATTTAGCGGCCGCCCTGTCGAAACAGATGGGCCGTCCGTTGGTGTATACCGATATGGATTTTAAAGCGATGGTGCCATCGGTGTTGGCGGGACGTCAGGACATCGTGTTATCTGCCATCTACATCACCGACGACCGCAAAAAAGTGGTGGATTTCACCGACCCCTATTTCTCTGCCGGACTGGTGGTGATGGTGAAAAAAGGCGACACCCGCATCAAAACGCCACAGGATCTGGCCGGTAAACGCGTTGCCGTGCAGGTCGGCACCAAATCGGTCAAGGTGTTGGCGGATCAGTTCCCCAGCGCACAAACCGTAGAAGTGGAAAAGAACGAAGAGATGTTCAACTCACTGGAAGCGGGCCGTGCCGATGCGGTGGTGACCGGTAAACCGGCCGCGCTGCTTTACAGCAAAACCCGTGGCACCACGCAGATCCTGCCGGAACCGCTCACCCACGAAGAGTACGGCATTGCGGTGAGCAAACGGGAGCCGGAACTGCGCCAGCAACTCAATGACGCGCTGAAAGCCATCAAAGCGAACGGCACTTACGATGCGTTGCAGAAAAAATGGTTTGGCACCGCCGCACAATAAGCCGGGGTAAGCATGGTTGAATTTGATTTTACCCCCGCGTTTGCGGCCTGGCCGGAGTTGTTGTCAGGGGCCTGGGTGACGATTGAGGTCACCCTGTGCGCCCTGCTGATCAGCTGCTGTCTCGGTACCTTAATCGGTCTGGGGAGGCTCAATCCCCAGCGCAAACTGGTGTGGTGGCTGTGCAACAGTTACGTGGTGTTCGTCCGTGGCACGCCGCTGCTGGTGCAGCTGTTTATCCTCTATTTCGGTCTGCCCTATTTTAACATCGTTATCCCGGCCTTCGTCTGCGGCATTATCGGTCTGGGATGCTATTCGGCGGCGTATGTCTCTGAGCTGGTACGCGGTGCAATTTTGTCGATCGATCGTGGGCAAACCGAAGCGGCGCGCTCAATGGGGATGTCCGGTGCCCAGGCGATGCGCCTGATTATCCTGCCGCAGGCGTTGGTACGCATGGTGCCGCCGCTGGCTAATGAATTTATTGCGCTAACCAAAAACTCCGCACTGGTTTCGCTGGTGACCATTCACGACCTGATGCATGAGGGGCAGAAAGTGATCAGCGTCTCCTACCGCTCGCTGGAGGTTTACATCGTGATTGCCTTTATCTATCTGCTGATGACCAGCAGCACCATGCTGCTGCTGCGCGTGGTGGAGAAAAAACTGCGTGCCGGGGGGATGGTGCAATGAGTACCGCCATCATTGAGGCGCTTAACCTCGATAAGTATTTCGACCAGCACCATGTGCTGAAGCAGGTCAGCCTGTCGGTGGCTCGCGGTGAGGTGGTGGTGATTATCGGCCCCAGCGGCTCCGGTAAAAGCACCTTTTTACGCTGCTGCAACGGCCTCGAAGTCGCACAGCTTGGCAGTATCCGCCTGTGTGGCCAGCAGTTATTGCAGGATGGCAAACTGCTGACCGAGCCGGACCTGAATATCCTGCGGCGTCAGGCGGGAATGGTGTTCCAGTCCTTCAACCTGTTTCCCCATCTGTCAATTCTCGACAATGTCGCCATTGGCCCACACAAAATTCTGAAACAGGGACGCGCCTTCGCCCGGCAACTGGCGCTGGAACTGCTGGAAAAAGTCGGGCTGGCGCATAAGGCACAGGCGATGCCTGCCAGCCTTTCCGGTGGTCAGAAACAACGCGTTGCGATTGCCCGCGCACTGGCATTGCAGCCCGAGGTGATGCTGTTTGATGAACCTACCTCGGCCCTCGACCCGGAACTGACCAGGGAAGTGCTGGAGGTGATGAAGCAACTGGCGCAGGACGGAATGACGATGATCATCGTCACACACGAAATGAACTTCGCCCGTGAAGTTGCCGACCGGCTGGTAGTGATGGAGGATGGTGTGATTGTCGAGCAAGGTCCGACCCGCACGCTGTTCTCCTCCCCGACTCACCCGCGTACCCGTGCGCTGTTGCAGCATGCGCTGATTTCCGCTGGAGAAAAACATGAGCATTAATCTGCGCGGCAGCGAACGGCTGAACCGCGCGTTTACCGGTATTCCCACCTTTCTGCGCGCGGATTATTGCGCCAGCCTGAGCGAACTGAATGCGGCGGTGGCGGTATTTGGCGTGCCCTTTGATGAAGGTTCCCCCTGGCAACCGGGCAGCCGTTTTGCCCCGCGCAGCATTCGGGAACATTCAATGCGTTTTGCCCCGACGGGTTTCTTTGATGTTGAGCGTCAGCAACATTTCCTGACCGATGTGGTGACGCAGGGGCGTCTGGTGGATGTCGGGGATGTGGATGTGTTGCCAACCAATGTGATGGGTACCCATGACAATATCAGCGCCATGACGCAGTCGATTCGCCAGCGTCAGGCGATTCCCGTCGCCATCGGTGGCGATCATTCGGTATCCTGGCCGCTGATTCGCGGCATTCAGGAGCCGGTGCATGTGGTGCAGTTCGATGCTCATCTCGATTTCGCGCCGGTCACCAACGGCGTGCATTACAGCAACGGGCAACCTTTCCGCCATATCATGGCGCTGGAACAGGTACAAAGCCTGACGCAGATTGGCATACGCAGCCGACGTGTGCGCCCCTCGGAATTCAGCGATGCCACGGCACAAGGCAGCACCATTATCACGCACCAACAGTTCCGCCAACGCTCAGCCGAGGCGCTGTTTAACCATCTGCCCGCCGGGGAAAAATGCTACATCAGTATCGATATTGATGTGCTGGATATGGCGCTGGTGCCCGGCTGTGCGTCCGCCGAACCGGGTGGGATGCAATATGACGAACTGCTGCGGTCGCTGTTGGCGCTGATGGCACGCATGGAGGTGGTGGGGATTGACCTGGTGGAGGTTAACCCGCAACTGGATGTTGCTACGGGTGTCACCTCATATCTTGCTGCTCATCTGCTGGTGGAAATGCTGGGCCACCTGCTGCAATAAGCGTTACATCATCTGCGGTTCACGAATTGCATTGCCCCGGTCAAAGCGACTTAAGCGGTAAGGCGACAAATCGGTATAGGGTTGATCGTGCATCACCATCTGCGCGCACAACTTACCGGCTCCCGGCCCGATACCGAAGCCATGACCGCTAAAACCGCTGGCGACAATCAACCCCGGAATCTGGCTGATTTCGTCAATTACCGGTACCAGATCCGGGGTGGTATCAATCCAGCCGCCCCAGGCGTGATCAACCGCAATCCCCTGCAATTGCGGGAATTCGTGCACCATTTTAGCAATCGCCTCGCGCAGAATTTGCTTATCCGCTGCCGGATCGAGCACGCGGATCTTTTCAAACGGTGAGATCCCGTCCATTGACCAGGATCCGGCAGCTTCCGGGCCGGAGAAGAAGGATCCATTGAGGCGAATTTTCAGCTTTTTGGCGATTTTGCTGCGATACATCGGATAGAAACGCGTGGCGTAGCGCAGGTTTTGCGGCGCCAGATCGAGCTGTCCACGCCCGGAAATCGCCACGGTGTAGCTGCCATCCAGCCGACGACGAATCGCCAGGCCCGGCACACTCAGGCACCCTTCTGTCACCTGGGGCGCAACCGTGGTTTTAAATGCCGTGCCCAGAATGTTGGCGCTCGGCAAATCAATGCCGTAGCGGGTACAAAACCGTGAACTCCAGGCGCCACCGCACAGGATCACCTTGCTGGCCTTCACCAGCCCGCGTTCAGTCCAGACGCCGGTTACCCGTCCAGCGCTGATGTCGAGGCCACGCACCGCGCAACGCTGTTGAATATTGGCCCCCAACTTTTGTGCCCCGATCGCCAGCGCCGGTACTGCCTGGGAAGGTTCCGCACGACCATCGGTGGGGGACCAGACGCCGCCGAGCCAGGATGTCTTACCACCAATACGTTCCTGCGCCTCTTTGGCAGATAAGATCTGGCTATGGAAACCGATATTTTTTGCCTGTTTGCCCCAGTTCTCCCATTTCGCCAGGTCGGCGGCTTCGGTGGTGCCATACAGGATACCGCTACGGCGAAAACCCAGGTCCATACCAATTTCTTCACCCAGTTCGGACCAGCGTTGCAGGCTGTACATCGCCATAGGCAACTCGTACAGATCGCGATTCTGTTGTCGCACCCAACCCCAGTTACGGCTGGATTGCTCACCGGCCATCACCCCTTTCTCAAACAGCGCCACCGCTACGCCACGTTTCGCCAGTTCGTAGGTGACCGAGGTGCCAATAATTCCGCCGCCAATTACCACCACGTCAACCGCCTCAGGAAACGACGGGCTGTCCGGTACTGCATCAATCTTTACGCGCATACAACATCCTCAAGGTCACTTGCTCATCGCTCATTATTGATTTAACGGACAATAATTAACTATCGGAGTTATTTATGGCCGGTCTGCAACTATGCGTTCTGGTAGAGATCCCAACGATTGCCGTAAATATCTTCGAACACCACCACCATGCCGTACTCTTCTTCGCGCGGTTCTTCGCAGAACGTGACGCCATTGGCTTTCATCTTCTGGTAATCACGCCAGAAGTCGTCGGTTTGCAGAAACAGAAACACGCGCCCGCCGCATTGGTTGCCAATAAATTGTTCCTGGCGTGGATTGGAGGCTTTCGCCAGCAACAAATTGCAGTCGCTTTCCGGGTTGGGATTCACCACCACCCAGCGTTTGCCGGGCTGCGGCGTGTCTTCGATTAAATGGAAACCCAGTTTCTGGGTGTAATATTCAATCGCGCGGTCGTAATCATCCACGACAATTGCCACATATCCCATACAACGTTTTTGCGTGCGCATTACCTCACTCCCTTGTCAGTTTTAAAGTGGTTTCATCATAAAGACACTCAGCGGATCAGGCTGATACGGCGGGAAGGCCTCGCACTGGCGATAGCCCAGGTTTTCATACAAACGAATGGCGGCGAGCTGTTGATTGCCGGTTTCCAGTCGGGCCTGGTCGCAGCCCTGTGCGATGGCGATCTTTTCCAGCCGCTGTACAATCGCCTCGCCCAATTGTTTGCCCCGCCAGGCGCTGCGTACGTAGATACGCTTGAGTTCCGCGCGGCCATCCTGCTGCATCAACACCGCGCCACAGCCAACCGGCTGTTTTGCATCATCGGTGACAATGACACAATGCAGCCCATCTTCCGCGACGGTGGTCAAATCAAGGCAATGGTTACTCTCCGCCGGATAAAGCACGCTCTGGAAGGCATCCAGCTCGGCCACCAGCAATTGGAAATGCCGGTCATGAGCAGATGTGGTTTTGATAGCAAACATCCCTGCACTCCTGTTATCACGCACCCAGCAATTTGCGATATTGAATAAATTCGGTTTTGCTGGCGATCTGATCATAAAGTTTGCGCGCGGTGGCATTGGACTCCTGCGTTGTCCAGTACACCCGCGAGCAACCCAAGGCTTCAGCCTGCTGATAAACGGCCAGGATCAGCGCTTTCCCTACCCCTTTACCCCGCGCCGCTTCACTGACAAACAGATCCTGGAGATAACAGTAATCACCGACAGTCCAGGTGGTGCGGTGCGTCAGATAATGCACCAGGCCAATCAGCTTCCCGTTCTCTTCCGCGACGAGGCAGTACATGGGTTGGCTATCGGCCATAAATCGACGAAAAGTCTGTTCGGTGGCGACGTCGCTGATACTGGCTGCATAAAAACGTTGATAGCCCTTCCATAACTTTTGCCACGAAGAACGATCGTCAAAACTTAACGCGCGAATTTCCATGATGATTCATTCTCCTGTTTTGCATTGATCATTCTGTAAACGACGCACCACTATAGAACCTTTTCCAATTAAGTGAACAACTTCACAACTGCGTCACCGCAATTGGCCGCTGAGACGCAGCGGGACTTACAATGATTTTCTTATCTCGCGGTTTTTCAGGAGGAAACACGTCATGTTAGTCACCCCGAAAGTACGCATGAATCGCCTGTTTCAACAGGGCAAATGCCTTGATGTGGCGATCGATCACGGCATTGCTAATGAACCGGATTTTCTGATTGGGCTCGAGAATATTGAAGGCGTGATGCGCAACCTGATCGCCGCCCAGCCGGATGCTATTCAGGTCAACTATGGTCAGGCCGACTTGTTGCAACGCGAAGCAGGACGCAAACCGGCGCTGGTGATGCGCACCGATGTCGGTAATGCCTACAACGCGGCCCGCCATCGCGAGATGTGGGCGGTGCTGCACAACCCGGAAGAACCGATTCTGGCGGCGTTGCAGATGGATGCTGCCGCAGTGGTGGTCAATCTCTATCTGATCCCGGATGAGCCAGGTATCTTTCGTATGTGTGTCGAGAACATTGGCCGTCTGCGTCAGGCCTGCGATCGCTACGCCATGCCGTTAATGATTGAACCACTGGTGATGGCCCCGGCCGGACAAGGTGCCGCTTACGGTTCGCTGGGCGATGTCGAAAAAATCGTGCCGCTGGTGCGACTGGCGCGTGAACTCGGTGCGGATATTGTCAAAGCCGACCCCACCGATAACGTGGAAGATTTTCACCGTGTGGTAGAAGCCGCTCGCTGCCCAACGCTGGTACGCGGCGGCGGAAAAGGTGAGCTGGGCGCAGTGCTGCAAAAAAGTGCCGCGCTGATGGCGCAAGGGGCCAGCGGCATGGTCTACGGACGCAACGTTTATCAGCACGATAATCCATCACGGGTGGTGAAAGCGCTGATGGCGATCATTCATAAGGGTGCGAGTGGCCCGGATGCGCTGGAGATTTATCAGCAGGGGTAAGGGTTTGCAGCGGGTTGAAATGCATGTATAAACAATCATCTACCTGATGAAAGGATCGGCAACATGCAGATTAACCAGTTACCTTTTGGCATTACCCAATGGGATCAGATTGAACCGGAAACCCACACCGGCGATCGCGGCTTTGCGTTGTGGCGTACCCAACGTTTCAACGATATTCGTGTGCGCATGGTGGAATACTCGCCGGGGTATCTGGCCGATCACTGGTGTCTGAAGGGACATATTTTGCTGTGTCTGGAAGGGGAAATGGTGACAGAACTGGAAGATGGTCGCCGTTTTACCCTGACGCCCGGCGTCAGTTATCAGGTGGCGGATAATGCCGAAGCGCACCGTTCCTCAACGGAAACCGGGGCGAAGCTGTTTATCGTTGATTGATGTCATTATCCCGTAGCGGCGCGATAAATCGCGCCGCTACGTGATGAAATACTTAAGGTTGAGTTGCCAGCGCGTAAGCCGCTGTCAAATCCAGACGTTGCCAGAATGACTGCTCCGCATTGCCGGAAAGCGGATAACCGCCGGGCAGTGCCGATTTCACCATCAACGCGCGCCGTTGCGCAGCAGACAGCTGCGGCAGCGCGGTTTTCAGCAGCACTTCAGCCCCGGCAGGTACCGTCACCGCGACATGTTTGCCGGTTGTTTGCGGCAGGTTGTAGCTCAGGGTGAAACGGTAAAATTGTTTCATCTGCGGTGACCGATACGGATCATCCTTGCCGGTACTACGCGCGCACTCCGCCAGTGAGGTTCCACACTCTTTCTCCAGCGCCGCACGCAGTTGCTCACGAGCTTCACTGAACAATGCCTGATAGCGGGCATCGTTGAGATAATTCGCCACATTACGTTCCGCCACCATGCGTGAACCCATCACGTCGAGTGGGTAATGCACCCCCAGCACCAGACGCGAGTAACCGTAACGCGCACCACGGGTGACCAGCGCTTCGAAACGTTCCGGCACCATCTCCGCCAGCAACAGCGCATCGGTATAACCGGTATTGGTATGCCCGCTCGGGAAAGAACCGCCATCGGCGGTGTACGGGTGGTTATCCTTCACCACCACATCGTCCGGCACCAGGTGAATGGTGTTGCCTTCATGCAGGAACGGACGCGGATAGTTGAAGTGTTTTTTCGCCGCACTGGTGCTGACTTCGCTGGCTTTAATCAGCGCCGCCGCTTTGCCCAGTTCTCCTTTGTCATAGGCGGTCAGAAAGGCTTTTCCGAGGCGCGGGCCAAGCGCATCGGCGAGGAAATAGAGATGGTTGATGCCTTCGGCATCGGCCAACGCCTGATGGCGTGTGCCCTGCGTGGCATTCAGGTTGATTTGGGTGACGGTGGCGCGGTTCGCATCCAGCACGCTGGCTGGCAGCGAACTAAACTCCGCCAGCAGCGCGATACCCGCCTGCTGATTGGCTTTGGTCTGGAAATCGTAGCCACTGCTTTTCAGCCAGGCGTAATCCGCCTGCGTGGGGGATTGTTTGGCTTTTTCCAGCAGATTACGTGTGAGTTGCGAGTTGTTACCCTGTAACGCCGCACGCAACGCTTGTTGCATCTGCTGTTCAAGATCGTTGTAACCTGCCTGAGCAGAACCGATGGAAGTCTGACTGGCGAGCGCAGCGGCGTCCGGCAGTGAAATCGCGTGCGCCTGCTGCGCCAGCAGCATCAGGGCTGCGATCAGAGTGAAGCGGGTTTTCATTATTTTCCCCTGTTATCAGAATATTACCTTGCCGGGGAAACACGCTAGCACCCTGTTATGACAGTTTTATTTCAGTTAACGACACTGGCTGGCACAGTTTTGTACACAAATTTGTGCCAGCGAGCCACATGCGCCGTTTTTGTCGTTGTTGCATTGCGACTGCTGGATATAACAATTCTGCTGACAGGCCGACACATCGCATTTCGCCGCCGCAGGCGTGAGCTGTGGGATCGGGGATTTGCCTTCTGGTTGCCAGCGGGTTTGAGCGGCTGCGCCAATGCTGACGAGCAGCAGCAACAGGATGGTCCACTTCATCGCCTTACCCTCGTGTGGTTGATCGGAAAGAGTATGGCTGTCGCGGCGCGATTTATCGCAGGCTTTTTGTCGTTGTGCGATATTGCGCGATAAATCGCGCCGCTGCGAATGAAACCATTGATTCACACCTCAGCAAGAATTGAACCAATACGGTGCAAGCTGATGATGCATCGTTGTGCAGCCTTCTGAAATTACCCTGATATAAATTGATTAATATCAATAAATATCAGCGCATTGCTGCCTGGTAGCCTGACCTTCCGTTATTGGTACAAAAGTTGCAAGCTTGTTCCGGTAAAGCAAAGGAGAAGGTTATGAAAGCGATTGTGATTGGTGCCGGTATCGGCGGGATGAGCGCGGCAATTGCGCTGGAAAAAGCAGGCTTTACCACTGCCGTGTTTGAAGCGGTCAAAGAGATGAAACCGGTAGGCGCAGCCATTTCAATCTGGCCCAATGGGGTGAAGTGTCTTAATGCGCTGGGTATGAAAGCGTCCCTGCGGGCGCTGGGCGGCAATATGGCGTTTATGGCCTACAACGATGCCCATAGCGGCGCTACCCTGACCCGCTTTAGCATGGATCCGCTGGTGCAGCAGGTTGGCGAACATCCTTACCCGGTCGCACGCGCCGAGTTGCAGGCAATGCTGATTGATACTTATGGCCGTTCACGCATTGGCTTCGGCAAGCGCGTCACCCAGGTTGAGCAGACCGCCACTGGCGTGACGGCATGGTTTGATGATGGCAGCCAGCAGCAGGCTGATTTCCTGATTGCCGCCGACGGCACCCATTCGGTCATTCGCCATTACGTGCTGGGCGAAAGCGTCGAACGTCGCTATGCCGGTTACGTTAACTGGAACGGACTGGTGACCATTGACGAAAGCATCGCCCCGGCGGATCAGTGGACCACCTTTGTCGGCGAAGGCAAACGCGTTTCGCTGATGCCGGTGAGCGGCAACCGTTTTTACTTCTTCTTTGATGTACCGTTGCCGAAAGGTTTGCCGGAAGATCGCAGCACGTTGAAAGACGATCTGCGCGGTTACTTTGCTGGCTGGGCCGATCCGGTGCAGCGACTGATCGATGCGATCAACCCGGAAACCACCAACCGCGTGGAGATTCACGATATCGAACCTTTCAGCCAGTTCGTCAAAGGGCGAGTGGCGCTGCTGGGCGATGCGGCGCACAGCACGACGCCGGATATCGGTCAGGGCGGCTGTGCCGCGATGGAAGACGCGATTGTGCTGGCGCAGACGCTGGCGGCACATTCGCTGGGGATTGAGGATGGCTTACTGCGTTACCAGGCGCGTCGCGTGGAGCGCACGAAAGATCTGGTGCTGAAGGCGCGTAAGCGTTGTGACGTTACCCACGCCAAAGATGCAGCGATTACCGCCGCCTGGTATCAGGAACTGAAAAATGAAACCGGCGAGCGCGTGCTCGCCGGGATGTGTGACACCATTGAAGGCGGGCCGCTGGGCTGATCCTCTTCCCCCGCTGGCATCGTGCCCTCCTCCTACTCCCGCTGGCGGGAGAAGGCCGGGATGAGGGCAACCGCACGCGCTGAACCGATAAATCGCGCATCTAAAAGCCAGGGTGCGCGATAAATCGCGCCGCTACGACGACAATCCGCGGTTTTTCAGCATCGGGCCGATTTCCGGCGCTTTGCCGCGCCAGGCCAGCCACAGATACTGCAAATCGGTGCTGTTGCCGCGCGACAAAATCTGCTCGCGGAATCGCTGCCCATTTTCGCGGGTTAAGCCGCCCCGCTCCTCAAACGCCTGATAGCCATCGTCAGCCAGCATTTGCGTCCAGATATAGGCGTAATAACCTGCGGCATAGCCGCCGCCCCAGATATGGCGGAAATAGCTGGAACGGTAGCGCGGTGGCACCGCACTCAGCGCGATATTCTCCGCAGCCAGCGCCTGCAATTCGAAATGGCTGACATCTTCCGGGTTATCCGTCGTGGTCAACGAATGCCATTGCAGGTCGAGCAGTGCCGCCGCCAGCAGCTCGGTCATGTCATAACCTTTGTTGAACGTTGCCGCACGCACCATTTTTTCGCGCAGTTCGGCAGGCATGGGTTCCCCACTTTGATAATGGCGGGCATAGTTGGCAAACACCTGCGGGTTACTGGCCCAGTGTTCGTTAATCTGCGACGGGAATTCGACAAAATCGCGCGGTGTCGCGGTACCGGAAATGCTGACATAACGCTGCGACGCGAACAAACCATGCAACGCGTGACCAAACTCATGGAACAAGGTGATGACTTCGTCCCAGCTCAGCAACGCCGGTTGCCCACTGGCGGGTTTGGTGTAGTTGCACACGTTGTAAATCACCGGTTTGGTGCCGAGCAGCGTCGACTGATCGACAAAGTTGCTCATCCACGCGCCGCCGCTTTTGTTATCGCGCTTGAAGAAATCGGTGTAGAACAACGCCAGTGGCGTGTCGTCTGCATCAAAAATTTCATACACGCGCACATCAGGGTGGTAGACCGGCAGATCGTGGCGTTCGCTGAAGCGAATGCCAAACAGCTGACTGGCTGACCAGAACACCCCTTTCTCCAGCACGTTTTCCAGCGCAAAGTACGGGCGAATCTGGCTTTCATCCAGGTCATATTTGGCTTTACGCACCTGCTCAGCGTAGAAATTCCAGTCCCAGGCGCGCAGCGGAAAACTGTGATGGGCCTGTTCAATCGCCTGCTGGATATCCGCCGCTTCACGTTCAGCGCGTTGACGCGCCGCGGGTACGATGTTGCGCATAAAACTGAACGCGGCTTCCGGGGTCTTCGCCATCTGATCCTGCAACCCCCACTCGGCATAGGTTTTAAAGCCGAGCAGGCTGGCGCGCTGCGCACGTAACTGCGCCATCCGCAGCACCAGCGCGCGGGTGTCGTTATCGTCGCCCTGCTCACACCGTGACAGCGCCCGCTGGAACAACGCTTCACGCGTGGCACGTACGCTCAGTGACTGCAACGCGGGCTGTTGAGTGGTGTTCTGCAACGGGATCAACCACTCGCCAGATAAGCCACGCGCCTCGGCCGCTGCTTTAGCGTGAGCCAGTTCTTCGGCGCTCAACCCAGCCAGCGCTGCGGGGTCGCTGACGGTATACGCCCCCATTTTGGTGGCCGCCAGCAGGCGGTTACCAAATTTGGTGCCGAGCGTCGCCAGCTCCTGATTGCAGGCGCGCAGTTGCGCTTTATCTGCGTCATTCAGTGCCGCACCGGCCAGTTTGAAATGTTGCCAGGTGACTTCCGTCAGCCGCATCGCTTCCGCATCCGGGCAGAGTGAACCGCGATGCTGATAAACATAATCCAGTCGGCTGAACAATTGGCTGTTGAGGGTGATCTCATCGGTCAGCGCGGTCAGTTTAGGGGTGATCAGCTCATCAATTTCCTGGAGTCGTTCGCTGGTATTGGCGGAGGTCATGGCGCCAAACACCAGGTTGACACGACTGAGCAGTTGACCGCTGCGCTCCAGCGCTTCATAGGTATTTTCGAAGCTGGCAGGCTCTGGATTGCTGGCGATCGCCGCGACTTCCCGGCGTTTTTCGTCAATGCCGGCTTCCAGCGCCGGGAGAAAATCGTCTTCCTGAATAAGGTCAAACGGTGGGGTTTGATACGGTAAGGTGCTGGCAGTGAAGAAAGGATTGGCTCTTGAATTCATTATCGCTCCTGATCATCAGCAACGCCGGAGCAAGCCCCGGCGGAATGTTTCTATCCTGGCAGTTTCAGCGCGTCTCAACAACTCACGTCTGCCGCTGATAAACACTGATGATCTCACCCGCCACCGCCACGGCTATTTCGGCGGGTAGCTTCCCTTTGACATCCGGCAACCCCAACGGACAACGCAGGCGCGCCAGCGTATCTGCCGGAATACCTTTACCTTCGAGCCGGTAACGGAAGCGTTGTGCTTTGGTTTCTGAACCAATCACCCCGGCATAACGAAAGTCGCCGCGTCGCAGGATGGCTTCGCTCAACGCCAGGTCGAGCGGATGATGATGGGTCATCACCACGAAATAGCTGCCTGGGGCGGCTTCCGCCACGCAGTCCAGTGGGTCATCCACCTGACATACCGTGACGCCTTCTGGCACGTTGCGGAACTGCGCCGCACGGCTGTCAATCCAGGTTATGTGACAGGGTAACGTCGCCAATAGCTGCACCAGCGCCTGCCCGACATGCCCGGCACCGTACACCTGAATTTCTGGTTGTTGCTGCATCAGCGGTTCAAACAAAATGGTCGCCATGCCGCCACAACACTGACCGAGCCGCGCGCCCAGCGCGAACTCTTCCGTATGCGGCGCAGCGCGCTGCTGCTGCAACATCTCGCGTGCCTGAGCGATACATTGATACTCCAGATGGCCGCCGCCGATGGTGAGAAAACTGTCACTGGCGGTGACCACCATTTTGCTGCCGCTGTCACGCGGCACCGAACCGCGCTCGCTCAGCACGGTGACCAGCACACAACTTTCCCGTTTTTCCCGCAGGCGATGCAGCACGCTAATCCAGTCATGGTAGATCATCATCCGCTCCCGAGAGGCGCTGTACGCCCCAGAAAACCCGTTCTGGCGTGGCTGGTGCATCCAGCAGCGGATGTTGACGGTAATCCGCGACGCTGGCGACCGCATCCTGCAACGCGCACCATACGGCAATCCCCAGCATAAACGGCGGCTCGCCCACCGCTTTGGAATGGAACACCGTCTGCTGCGGGTTTTTGCGGTTCTCCACCAGAGTCACGCGCAGATCGGCAGGCACATCGCTGATGGCCGGAATTTTGTAGCTGGCCGGACCGTCGGTGAGCAGTCTGCCCTGGTCATTCCACACCAGTTCTTCGCAGGTCAGCCAACCCATGCCCTGCACAAAACCGCCTTCCACCTGACCAATATCGATGGCCGGATTAAGCGATGCCCCGACATCATGCAGAATATCAGCGCGCAGCAAGCGGTACTCGCCGGTTAAGGTATCCAGCAACACCTCGCAGCAGGCGGCACCGTAAGAGAAGTAGTAAAACGGCGTGCCGCGTCCGGCGTTGCGGTCATAATGGATACCCGGCACCCGATAAAAACCGGTAGCCGACAGCGGCACCTGGTTGAGCCACGCCTGCTGGCACACATCGGCGAAGGTGAAATGCTGCTCCCTGACGCGCACGATACCGTTGCTGAAGTTGACCTGCTCAGCCTCACATTGATGCAGCTTGCACAGCATCGCGGTTAAGCGATCACGCAAGGTCTGCGCCGCATCCTGTGCCGCTTTGCCGTTGAGATCGGCCCCGCTGGAGGCCGCCGTTGGCGAGGTGTTGGGCACCTTGCCGGTATCCGTGGCGGTAACCTGAATGTGGCTGATGTCGATTTGCAGCACCTCTGCCACAATTTGCGCCACTTTGGTGTTCAGCCCCTGTCCCATCTCAGTGCCGCCGTGATTGAGCTGCACCGTGCCGTCGGTGTAGATCAGAATCAGCGCGCCCGCCTGATTCAGAAAGCTGGAGGTAAAGGAGATGCCAAATTTTACCGGCGTCAATGCCAGCCCGCGCTTCATCACGCGATTGGCGGCGTTAAATGCCTGAATTTCCGCGCGCCGCACCCTGTAATCGCTGCTGGTTTCAAGTTGGTTGGTGATCTCATCCAGCAGGTTATCCTCTACCTGCTGGTGATAATGAGTGATGTTGCGATCCTGCTTGCCGTAGTAGTTACGCTTGCGCAGTTCCAGTGGATCGAGCTGCAACTCGCGCGCGATGTGATCCATGATTTGCTCAATCGCCACCATGCCCTGCGGCCCACCGAAGCCACGGTAGGCGGTATTCGACGCGATGTTGGTACGGCAGCGATAACCGGTAATCAGCGCATCGCCGAGGTAATAAGCATTATCTGCATGGAACATAGCTCGATCGACTATCGATCCACTAAGATCGAGTGAAAAACCGCAATTTCCTGCCAGATCGATCTTCACACCGCAAAAACGTCCCGTGTCATCAAATCCGACATCGTAACGCACGTAGAACGGATGACGCTTGCCGGTGATACGCATATCGTCACGGCGTGCGAGGCGCATTTTCGCCGGTCGTCGCGTCTGACGTGCGGCGATGGCGCACAGGCAGGCAACGCCCGCGGCCTGAGTTTCTTTGCCGCCAAAACCCCCGCCCATCCGGCGCATATCAATGGTGACGTTATTCATGCTGATCCCCATCACCTCAGCCACCAGCTTTTGTACCTCGGTCGGGTTCTGGGTGGAGGAGAACACCTGAAGCGCATGGTCTTCACCGGGTATCACCAATGCCGTCTGGGTTTCCAGATAGAAATGTTCCTGACCACCAATATGGAAACTGCCCTGAATACGGTGCGGTGCACGGTCCAACGCTGCATCCGCATCGCCGCGCTGGTGGACGTGCGGCTGCTGGACAAAAAGCCCCTGTTCCAGCGCCTGACAAACATCGAGGATCGCCGGTAACGCTTCGTATTCGACAATCGCCGCCTCGACACCAGCGCGCGCGGCTTCCGGTGAATCTGCTGCTACGGCTATCACCACCTGGCCGAGATACTCCACCTTATCTTGTGCCAGCAGCGGATCGCCCGGTTCTAACGGGCCAACATCGTTGCTGCCCGGCACATCACGCCAGGTCAGTACGCTGACCACGCCAGGCACTGCGTAACAGGGCTGCACATCCAGTTTGGTAATACGCGCGTGAGCATGAGGACTCAGCAGCGGGCAGAGATGCAGTAAACCCGGCAGATCGGGTTTGTCATCGATATAAATCGCTTCGCCGGAGACATGTTTATCTGCGCTTTCGTGTTTACGGCTACGCCCGACACCGCTTTGTATACCGGCGTCAAACTGGGTTTTTAACAGGGTTTCATTCAGTTGCGGGCGATTATGAGACATAGCGCGTCACCTCTGCGATAGTCAGTTCGCCGCTGGCCTGTGCGTAGTAGCGACGCAACAGATTCCGCGCCACCTGCAAACGGTAGGCAGCGCTGGCGCGGAAATCACTCAGCGGCTGGAAATCCTGGCTCAGGGCGGCGCAGGCCGATTCGATAGTTGTCAGGTCAAACGTGGCACCGTTGAGCACCGCTTCAGCATTGAGCGCACGTTTGGGGGTAGCCGCCATGCCGCCAAACGCAATGCGGACATGCTGCACCGTGCCGTGCTCAACCTGAAGGTTGATGGCGGCAAAAATCGCAGAAATATCATCGTCGAGGCGTTTAGATACCTTCCAGGCGACAAAGTCAGGTGACACTGTCACGCGAGGTATGATGATGGTGCGAATAAACTCGCCGGGTTGCAACACCGTCTGGCGATAACCAGTAAAGAACTGATCCAGCGGCACTTCCCGGCACTGTTCCCCCTGCTGTAATTCGAGCCGGGCATTCAGCGCCAGCAGCATTGGCGCTGCATCACCAATCGGCGAAGCGTTGCCAATATTGCCGCCCAGCGTGCCCTGATGACGAATTTGCAACGAGGCAAAGCGTTCCAGCATACGGCTGAACGCCGGAATACGTGCTGCGAGAAATTGATAGCATTGATGCAGTGACGCCCCTGCGCCCAGACGCCAGTGCGCTTCATCTTCGCTGCATATCTTCAGCTCTGCGACCTGCTCCAGCGCGATCAACAGCGGAATCTGCTGATATTGCTGGGTAATTTGTAATGTCAGGTCGGTGCCGCCCGCCAGCAAACGCGCGTGCGGATGTTGTTGGTAGAGGGCTGCCAGCTGATCCAGGGTTTTTGGCACCAGGCAGCGGTTGCCGTTGGCTTCCAGTATCTGTACCTCGTTGTTGACCAACGCCTGTAAGCGTTGTACCACGCTGGCTTCGCTCTGGCTGAAGTTGTCGCAGACCGGCTGTTCACAGGCCTGCTGTGCCGCATCCATAATGGGCCGATAACCGGTGCAGCGACACAGATTGCCCGCCAGCGCCTGTTCCGCCTGGTGGCGGTCCCAGCCGTGGCTGTTTTTCTGTAATGTGAACAACGACATAACAAAACCTGGCGTGCAGTAGCCGCACTGCGAACCGTGACAATCGACCATTGCCTGCTGTACCGGGTGCAGATCGCCCCCCTGGCGTAAATCCTCGACGGTAATCAGTTGCTTGCCTTGCAGGCTGCTGACCAGCGTCAGGCAACTGTTCACCGTCTCATAATGCATGCGGCCATCCATCACCTTCCCCAGAGTCACGGTGCAGGCACCGCAGTCGCCCGAGGCGCAGCCCTCTTTGGTGCCACGACGTTGCTGATGATTACGCAAATAATTCAATACGGTGAGGTTCGGATCGAGATCGCGTTCAGTCACCAGTCGATTATTAAGCAGAAACTGAATCATGCCGCTTTTACCCCGCTTTCCCGTTGCCAGACCGGCTGACCATTGACCCAGGTCTGCGCGATATTGCGATCGTCACCCAGCGTCATCAGCACAAACAATTTTTCCCAGATATCTTTGCTGTTGGCGTAACGCAATTGCTGCAATGCCGAAACAGCAGGATCGAGCACCACGAAATCCGCCTCTTTACCCGGATTGAAGTTACCGATGGCATGATCGAGATCCAGCGCATGCGCTCCGCCGAGCGTGGCATGATAAAAGGCTTCGCAGGCGCTGAGTTTATAGTGCTGAAGCTGGCCAACTTTGTAAGCCTCACCAAGGGTTTGCAACATGTTAAAGGTGGTGCCAGCACCGACGTCAGTGCCGATCCCCATCCGTACGCCCTGCTGCCAGCAGCGTTTGATGTTAAATAACCCGCTGCCGAGAAACAGGTTGGAGGTCGGACAGAAAGCAATTGATGAATCGGTATCGTGCAGGCACTGCCATTCATGGTCATCCAGATGCAGACAGTGGGCAAACACGCTGCGTTTGCCGGTGAGCTGATGCTGGTGATACACATCGAGATAGCCGTCATGCTCCGGGAACAGTTCTTTGACCCAGGCGATTTCCTGCGGATTTTCGCTCAGATGGGTATGCAACCAGGTGTCGGGGAACTCTGCCCGTAGCTGCCGGACTTTTTCCAACAGCTGTGGCGACGATGTCGGGGCAAAGCGTGGCGTCAGCGCATAACTCAGACGGCCACGATTATGCCAGCGTTCAATCAAGGCGCGGGTTTCCAGGTAGCTTGCCTGCGGGGTTTCGGTCAGATAAGCCGGTGCGTTGCGATCCATCATCACCTTACCGGCAATCAGGCGCATATTGAGCTGCTCCGCGGCGCTAAACAATGCTTCCACCGATTGCGGATGCACGGTACCAAATACCAGCGCGGTGGTGGTACCGTTCGCCAGCAACTGATGGAGAAAGAACGCTGACATCTGTGCCGCATGATCGGGACAGTGGTACTGGCTCTCGACCGGGAAAGTGTATTGGTTCAGCCATTCCAGCAGTTGCTCACCAAACGCCCCTATCATCTCGGTTTGCGGATAGTGAATGTGGGTATCGATAAACCCCGGTACGATCAGTTTGCCGCGCAGGTCGATCAGCGTGGCAGGGTTGATGCGCGACTGTGCGCTTTCCCAGCTCTCCAGGCTGACAACTTTGCCGTCGTGCAGCGTCAATACACCATCTTCGAGGTAGCGCGCCTGTTCAGCAATGGTATCGGGTTGTTGTGCTACGCCGGTAAAATCAAAAAAACTGGCTCGCAGCGTGGTTTCGGATGCAAAAGGCATAAAGTAGTTCCTTGCGTTATCTTTGTTATGGCAGGTGATGGCCTTTAAGGAGTTTTGCAAACACCATGCCAACGCAAATAACTTATTTTTATGTTTATATTCAATGTATTAGGTTGTTATAAGGGATTTCTATGGCAGCATGCCCAGGCAACCGAATGCGCAAACGGTTGCCATGCTTCGCAATCGGTTGCGATTTAACAACTGCCGGTGAGACGGGCTTTTTGTACCCTTTGCGTGGCAATGATTTGTGCCATATTGGTGCGGTTGTGCGCTGAAATCGTGCAGGTGGAATTAAGCAAAGGCTTTGGATGGCCAGAGGGCTTGTGCTGATGATACGGAAACATTTCTGGACAAAATCAGTTGTTAAAATTTCTTAAAGTCACGTTACAATGAGTATCTACAGAACTGATGTGCTCAATGCTTTTTTGAATGGATGGAAGTTTCAGTTAAATGGAGGAAATCATTCAATGTTCCGCATCACACCCGGTTTTTTATGGAAAATCGCTCAGCATTATCTTCATGAAAGAAGCCTTCTAAATTCTCAACAGCACAATGTCAGTGCTCTGGTTCCCTCCCTCAACCAATGGTTGCCGTTTTACAAAATCGACTCAGACCTCCGACTCGCACACTTTCTGGCACAGTCTTGTGTTGAAACTGCAAACTTTTCATCGCTGACGGAAAGAGCCCGAAACGGCGGTAAGGAGTACGAATACAACACCGCTGTTGGTCGAGCGCTCGGTAACAAATATCCGGGTGATGGTCCTAAATACATCGGCAGAGGTATGCTCCATCTCACTGGTCGCGAAAATTACGATCAATATGGACGTATTCTCCATGAGGATTTGGTTAATCACCCTGGACTGGTTTCATCTAATCCTGATGTAGCCGTCAGGACTGCCTGTGAATTCTGGCACAAGCGACACGTAAACATACCTGCCGACCGAGATGATTTCAAAGCAGTAACCTATGCCGTTTACGGTGGTTATAACGGACTTGTTGAGAGGAAGCGTGCACTTGATCGGATCAAGAATGAGATGGGTATTTGACAATGTTAAAATTTAAATTTGTTTTCTCTTTAGTTTTGCTGCTCTCGGCTTTCAGCTCATACGCAGCCGGACAACAATCGTCAATGACGTGCAAAGATACGGCTCTTAAAGATGCAAAAAAACTCCTGTCTTTTTATCGGGATAATGATGACCGAATCTCTATAGACAACAAAGTAACTCCGCTGGAGAAAGTGAGTAATCCTCAGAATCCATCACAAAAATTCGATGTATTAGAAGCGTGGGGTTATATCTACAAAGGCAAATACAGAATGCGTTTCAGTTACTATTCCGACCTTGATTGCACGCTCATGGGCGAAGAAATTCTTGAATACGCAGATTTGTAACAATCAGGCTTCCCGACGGCTTTATCGAATATCATCCAAAAAAAAACCGCTTGCGCGGGTTAATAACATGAAGCAGTGATTAGGGTTGGTACTTAAAAGCTCACATATAATATGAAAGCAAAGCGTGTCACATTCGCGTATCACACGCCTTTAATTTAAATCTGTTTTATGCCGATATTTTTGATAAATATCAATTGCACAACTTCACGTTAAATATAGATATTCCCATTTGACGCCCAATGTTAATTATATTCCGGCTGTTCAATTCGATAACGATATTGGCTATCCACATTTTAAGAATTTCAGAATGAGTAACGTATCGCCTTACAGCGAATATATCAGCCCTGTGACACTTATGCGTGATGGATGTACCTGTCCAACATGTAACGTGACCCAGATGGGCCATGAAAATGCACAGATGGTTTATGATGTTTAAGGTTCATGGATTTTGGCGTTAAGCGGCGATCAGGTCGCCATGCTTAACACCTTGCTGGCAGTTTTGTTTTGCCCTCTTTCGAATTTTAAGTGGATTTTTCCAATTTGAATCAATAGATTAATTGAGACACGCAATCGTTTAAGGAACAGTGAGATGATTATTTTTGTTACCGGTGCGACGGCCGGTTTTGGTCAAAGTATCACCCGCCGCTTCATTGCTACAGGTCATAAAGTGATCGCCAGCGGACGCCGCGTTGAGCGTTTGCAGGAATTGAAAGACGAACTGGGCGACAATCTCTACACCGTACAACTGGATGTGCGCAACCGTGCCGCTATCGAAGAAGCTATCTCCGCACTGCCGGCTGAATGGCGCAATATCGATGTGTTGGTCAACAATGCCGGTCTGGCGCTCGGTATCGAACCCGCGCATAAAGCCAATATCGAAGATTGGGAAAATATGATCGACACCAACAACAAAGGTTTGGTGTACATGACGCGCGCCCTGCTGCCCGCTATGGTGGAACGCAACGTTGGCCATATCATCAACATTGGTTCGATTGCCGGAAGCTGGCCGTATGCCGGTGGCAACGTCTATGGTGCAACCAAAGCCTTTGTGCGCCAGTTCAGCCTGAATTTACGTACCGATCTGCACGGCACCGCGTTGCGCGTGACTGATATCGAACCGGGTCTGGTGGGCGGTACGGAGTTTTCTAATGTGCGTTTCAAAGGTGACGACGGTAAAGCCGATAAGGTTTATGAAGGGACTACCGCACTGACCGCCGAGGATGTCACCGAAGCGGTATACTGGGTGGCGACGCTACCGAAGCACGTCAATATCAACACGCTGGAAATGATGCCGGTAACGCAAACCCTGGCGGGTTTGAAGGTACATAAGGACTAAAAATACCTGGCGGCGCGATCAATCGCGCCGCTACGCGAAACTCAGGCCCGTCCCCAACCCGCGACAATAATCAGCATGCCGCTCAAGGCAATCAGCGCCCCGGCCCAATCCCACGGGCTGAGTTTTACCCCATCCACCACACGTAGCCAGATCAACGCGGTCAGCACATAAACGCCACCGTAGGCGGCATAAACGCGACCACTGGCCGCCGGATGCAGGGTCAGCAACCAGACAAACAGCATCAGGCTGGCCGCCGCAGGCAGTAACAACCATGCTGTCGCGCCCTTCTTCAGCCATAACCACGGCAGAAAGCACCCAACAATTTCCGCAATCGCAGTTAAAAAAAACAGCAAGGTGGTTTTCACCAGCATAAAAAGTCTCTCAGAAGTCTCAACAAATGCCTCACCGCTGGTGAGTAAAGAAGCAGCGATGATATACTACCGGGCATTGTTGTTACAGCCACCATCGCGATGGTGCTGGCGTTAACTAAAGGAAAAGACGATGAAAAAATTGTTTCCCGCACTGCTTGCCGCGGTACTGACTTCCAGCGTTTTGCTGGCTGCCCCACTGGCTTCAGCGCAAACCGATCGCCTGATCATTGAAAACGGTAACAGCGCGTCCAGCAATGAGGCGGCACGTCAAAGCAAGGAGCAATGGAATGACACCCGCAACCTGCGCAATAAAGTGAATACCCGCGTCGAGAAAGAGTTTGATAAAACCGATAAAGCGTTTGATAGCCGTGATGCCTGCGAGAAAAGCTACAACGTTAACGCCTATTGGGAACCCAACACGCTGCGCTGCCTTGACCGTCGCACCGGTCGCATCGTCACGCCATAAGTTGCTGACGCTGCTATAGTTATCAAGGGAGTTCAAACCAAAGGAGTGTGTGATGAAAAAGCGTCTTGCCGTGATGTTGCTGTCCCTGCTGGCGTTACCGATGCTGGCGCAGGCCTCCTGCGAAAGCGTTAAAGCAGAGATCAGCAAGAAACTGGTCAGTAACGGGCTGGCTGAATCGGATTTTACACTGGAGATCGTCCCTAACGATCAGGCCGACCAGGCGGGTGGTCAGGTGGTGGGCCATTGTGAAAATGACACCCAGAAGATTGTCTACAAGAAGCTGAGTCGCGACGCACAAAGCAACGTCCCGAATGATGCTGGCAGCTCACACGATACACCACAGTAAACGATCGTAGCGGCGCGATTTATCGCGCGTTTTTTCCTGCAATGCGTACTAAATTGCGCCGCTACGGATTAATCCTCGTTCTCCGGCCGCTGGTGCGGCATCAGCCAGGCGATCCACAGCGTCAATGCGGCAATCAACAACGCCACCACGAAAACCCAGTGCAATGAGCTGGCAATTTGCGTAATCCATTCCTGTAAAGTGCCGTGCGGTAACGCCTGACGGCTCTCGTGCGACATGATTTTTTGCATCGGATCGTTGGCCTCCGGTAAGCGCCGCATCAGATTGTAATTCAACACCGCCCCCATCAACGCCGTACCAATCGCCGATCCCAGCATCCGACTGAACATGATTGAGGCAGTGCAAATACCGCGAATTTCGTAATGCGCGTGATTCTGTACCGAGACCAGAAAGGTCGTGCTGGTCATCCCCATGCCAGTACCGATGACAAAGGCTGTCAGCCCCGCCTGCATCAGCCCGCTGTCGGCGCGCAGCAACAGCAATAAGGCGCTACCGGCAATCAGCAGCAATGCGCCCAACTGCGCGGTAAATCGGTAAGACGTGACCAACATCAAACGGCCACTCAGGGTGCTGGCAAGCGGCCAACCAATTGACATCATTGCCAGCGCACTGCCCGCCTGCAACGGCGTACCGCCAGTAATTCCCTGAATCCAGGTTGGCAGAAAGGCACTGATACCCATCATCGCTGCGCCAATGATCAGATTTCCGGCATTCCCCGCCACAATCAATCGACTGCGCCAGATAGCCAGCGGAAACAGCGGCGCGCTGGCGCGTTGTTCATGACGTTTGAGGAACACAGCGGCGATCAACGCCAGCAGCAGAAATAGCAGCAACCAATAACCCAGCACTTCGGCCTGCAATAAGGCGATTAACAGCGCGCTGACGCTGATCATCAACCAGGCACAGCCGGTTATATTCAGCGAACTGTGCTGCCGCCGTTCCCGCGCCGGCAGAAAACGCGCCAGCAACAGCATCGAGATCAGGCCAATTGGCACGTTGACCCAGAAAATCACCGCCCAGCTAAAGTGCTGCACCAGCCAGGCTCCGCTTAACGGGCCGAGTATCGCCGCCACGCCCCAGACGCTGGAAAGCCAACCCTGCACACTGGCACGCTCGCGCGGTGAATAAATATCCGCCACGATGGTGGTGGTCAACGGCATGATGGCACCCGCGCCTAAACCCTGAAACGCACGGAACAGAATCAGCCACGTCATGGTATGGGCGAAACCGCACAGCACCGACCCAATAAGAAACAGCGAGACGCCAATAAAAAACAGCGTCTTACGCCCCCACAAATCCGCCAGTCGACCATAAAGCGGCACTGTGACCGCCTGTGTCAGCAGATAGATAGAAAAGACCCAGCCAAAATGCGAAAACCCGCCGAGGTCGGCAATGATGGTTGGCATCGCGGTGGCGACGATGGTGACCTCAATTGCCGCCATAAACATCGCCAGCATGCAGGCCATCAGGATCCAGTGGCGGTTACCCGTTTGAATTTCTGCGCTCTCAGTCATTTTTCTTCCTTCCTTTGTCGTAATCCTGGCCGAATTTTTTAGCCGTCGATTTCCTCTGCGTGCTCCGCGTGTGTGACGGTGTCACAAAAAATCGATGAATTTTTTTTATTGAGGATTGTGCCTTATTTCACGCGGTTTAAGCCGGTTTTTTCCTCTTTTCTATCTGTCTGATTTTCCCCTAAAAAGTGGCATGTCGCGATTAACGTTGCTATAGGTCTAAAACCACTTCCCGATTCTCACTGGAAAAGTGGCATTAGATAGTCGTTTTATCTGTAATCAGGCAATTTTGGTTGTTTTTCACGAATCAGGGAGACATTCGCTATGCAAAACGCATCGCTCGCCCGACGAACCGGGTTAGCCGTGCTTGCCATTGTGCTGGTGGTGGGCCTGTTGGTTTGGGGGCTTGGGCTGGATACTCTGCGCGCCCGTAGGGTCGATCTGATCTACCTTGGGCAGCAGCACCTGTTTCTGGTGTTCTGGTCCATGTTTTTTGCGCTGCTGGTCGGCATCCCCAGCGGCATTTTGCTAAGCCGCCCGTTTGCCCGCGGGTGGGCTGAATACGTGATGCAAATCTTCAACGTTGGCAATACGCTGCCGCCGTTAGCGGTGCTGGCACTGGCGATGGTGATTGTCGGCATCGGCGATCGTCCGGCGTTGATTGCGCTGTTTCTCGCCTCTCTGCTCCCCATCGTGCGTAATACCTATGCCGGACTGAGCGCGGTTCCCCCCTCGCTACTGGAAGCCGCCAACGGTATTGGCATGACGAAATTTCAGCGTTTGCGTCAGGTGGAAATCCCCAACGCGTTGCCGGTCATTCTCGCCGGGGTACGCATTTCCACCGCCATCAATGTCGGCACTGCACCACTGGCGTTTCTGATTGGCGCCAGCAGCTACGGCGAGCTGATTTTCCCCGGCATTTACCTCAACGACTTCCCGACGTTGATCCTCGGGGCAGTGGCAACCGCCCTGTTCGCCCTGATCCTGGACATGCTGTTAGCGGCGCTGGGGCGTTACCTCAGCCCGCATGCAGCGGCATAACAACAGGAGTTTTGTGATGGCCACTGCCAACCGATTTGCGCGCTGGATAAAACGCAGCGCGCTGGTTCTGACCGCCACCCTGGCGCTAAGCCAGATGGCTGCTGCTGCCACACCGCTGGTGATGGCGACCAAAAGTTTTACCGAGCAACACATCCTTTCCGCCATGACGGTAATGTGGCTGGAAAAGAAAGGGTTTCAGGTGATCCCGAAAACCAATATCGCGACCACTATCGGTCGTAACGCAATGATCAACAAACAGATTGATATGACGTGGGAATACACCGGCACCTCACTGATTATCTTCAATCACATCACCAAACCGATGTCGTCGCAGGAAGCCTATAACACGGTGAAACAACTCGACGGCAAGCTGGGACTGGTCTGGCTCGACCCGGCACCCATGAACAACACCTACGCCTTTGCCATGCAGCGCGCCAGGGCTGACAAGGAAGGCATCAGCACCATGTCGCAGCTGGTGGCAAAGCTGGAGCAGATTCGTAAAACCGACCCGGACCATAACTGGAAACTGGGCCTGGACCTGGAGTTTGCCGGGCGTTCAGATGGCCTTGTTCCGCTGCAAAAAGCCTACAACATGCCGCTTGACCGCCCACAGATTCGGCAGATGGACCCTGGGCTGGTGTACAACGCTGTCAAAGAAGGGTTTGTCGATGCGGGGCTGATCTACACCACCGACGGGCGAGTAAAAGGCTTTGATCTCAAGGTGCTGGAAGATGATAAGCACTTCTTCCCAAGTTACAACGTCACGCCTGTGGTGCGTAAAGATGTGCTGGAGAGCCATCCCGGACTGGCGGCAGCGTTGAATCAACTGTCACCGCTGATTACCGACGCAGCTATTACCGAAATGAATAAGCGCGTCGATATCGATCACCAGTCACCTGAACAGGTGGCGCGTGATTTTCTCAAATCAAAAAACATGCTGTAAGGAGGCGTGATGGATACCCTGCATTACATCATGGATAACTGGGACAGCCTGCTGGCTCTGACATGGCAACATACCTGGCTGGTACTGGTGGCGGTCGGTTTTGCCATCTTGGTTGGCGTCCCGCTGGGGATTCTGATTGTGCGCTTTAAATGGCTGGCGACGCCGGTTTTGGGCATCGCCACCATTGTGCTGACCATACCGACTATCGCGCTGTTTGGTTTGATGATCCCGTTGTTTTCGCTGATCGGTCAGGGAATTGGTGCCCTGCCTGCCATTACCGCCGTGTTTCTCTATTCGCTGTTGCCCATCGTGCGCAACACCCACACCGCGCTGGAAAACCTGCCGCCAGGTCTGCGTGAAGCAGGTCGTGGTATTGGCATGACCTTCTGGCAGCGTTTGCGCTGGGTTGAAATCCCCATGGCGCTGCCGGTGATTTTTGGCGGTATCCGCACCGCCGTGGTGATGAATGTCGGTGTGATGGCAATTGCTGCGGTGATCGGCGCGGGTGGTTTGGGTTTACAGCTGCTGGATGGTATCAGCGGCAGTGATGTTCGTATGTTAATTGCCGGTGCGTTGATGATTTGTTTGCTGGCTATTGTGCTTGACTGGCTGCTGCACCGTTTGCAGTCAGCGCTGACTCCAAAGGGGATTCGCTAATGATTAAACTGGAAAACCTGACGAAAACCTTTACCCAGAAAAACGGTACGACCTTTAACGCCGTTGATAACGTCAGCCTTGACGTTCCCGCCGGAGAAATGTGCGTGCTGCTCGGCCCTTCCGGGTGTGGCAAAACCACTACGCTGAAGATGATCAACCGTTTGATCCCGGCGACCAGCGGCAAAATCCTGATTAACGGTGAAGATACCAGCGCCCAGGATACGGTGACGCTGCGCCGTAACATCGGATATGTGATTCAGCAAATTGGTCTGTTCCCGAATATGACCATTGAAGAAAACATCACCGTGGTGCCGCGCATGTTGGGTTGGGATAAAAAGCGTTGCCGTGAGCGCGCCACTGAACTGATGAGCATGGTGGCGCTCGACCCGACGAAGTTTCTGCATCGCTACCCGCGTGAGATGTCGGGCGGTCAACAGCAGCGCATTGGCGTGATCCGCGCACTGGCAGCAGATCCACCGGTGCTGCTGATGGACGAACCTTTTGGTGCGGTCGATCCGATTAACCGTGAGGTGATCCAGAACGAGTTTCTTGATATGCAGCGGCAGTTGAAAAAGACCGTGATGCTGGTCAGCCATGACATTGATGAGGCGCTCAAGCTGGGCGACCGTATCGCGGTGTTTGGTCAGGGTAAAATCGTTCAGTGCGCCAGCCCGGATGAGCTGCTGGCAAAGCCCGCCAACGACTTTGTTGGATCTTTTGTCGGCCAGGACCGCACGCTGAAACGTTTGTTGCTGGTACAGGCGGGCGATGTCACCGATCAACAACCGACCATCACCGTGCAGCGCAGCACGCCACTCACTGAGGCCTTTGCCACTATGGACGACAACGATATGCGTTCAGTGACGGTGGTCGATAACGACGGTAAACCGCTGGGATTTGTCAAACGCCGCGAAGCGCGTGGTGCCAGTGGTCGCTGTGAAGAGATGTTGCATACCTTCACCGTCACCGGCAAGGCGGAAGAAAACCTGCGCGTGGTGCTGTCGAAGTTGTATGAACACAATCTGGTCTGGATGCCGATTGTCGATGAAGAGGGCCGCTACAGTGGCGAAATTTCGCAGGATTATATTGCGGATTATTTGAGCTCCGGCCGGACGCGGCGGCGGTTAAATCCTTAACCGCTGCTGGATTGCGCGATAAATCGCGCCGCTACGCCAATAGTACATCGCCATTGTGTAGCGGCGTGATTCATCACGCATTTTGAATATTATTGTGAATCCTCCACGGCGGCTGTTGCCAACGCGGGTCTGGTTTGCTCCGAGGGCAAAATCACGTTCAGCACAATCGCCAGAATCCCGCCGGTTGTCACCGCATGACCAAACAGATTGGTTACCAGCATCGGGAACTGTTTCAGCACATCCGGCACGGCTTCCACTCCCAGACCCAGGCCGAAAGAGACGGCCACAATCAACATTTCGCGGCGACCCAGCGGCGTTTGCGTCATTACCCGGATGCCGGCAGCCACCACGCTACCAAACATCACCAACGTCGCTCCGCCCAGCACGGGGGCGGGAATTTGTTGCAACAGGTTGCCAATCACCGGAAAAATACCCAACAGCACCAGCATCAAACCAATCACCATCCCCACATAACGACTGGCGACACCGGTCATCTGAATCACGCCGTTGTTTTGGGCAAACGTGGTGTTGGGAAATGCGGAGAACATCGCGGCCAGCACGCAACTGATACCATCCGCCAGGATACCGCCTTGCAGGCGGCGCTGAAAACCCTCGCCCTCAATCGGCTGACGCGATAACAGGCAGTTGGCAGTTAAATCCCCGACCGCTTCGATCACGCTGATCACCGATACCAGCGCAATCGGTACAAAGATCGCCCAGTCAAAATTAAAACCAAAGCGGAAGAAGCCCGGCATCACCAACCAACTGCTTTCGGCCATCGGTTTAAGTTGCAGATGGCCGGTCAGCGCGGCGGCGATACAACCCACTGCGATGCCCGCTACCACGGCCACTAAGCGTGCCCAGCGATTACGCGAACGGTTCAACGCCACAATCACCAGCAAGGTCAACGCCCCCAAAGCCAGATTCCACGGAGCGCCGAAATCGGCAGCATTGTGACCACCCGCCCAGTCGGTGATGCTGACCTTGATCAGGCTGATACCAATCAGGGTAATCACCGTACCGGTGACTACCGGCGTCAGTACCTTACGCAATGGCGCAATGCAGCGGCTAATCAACATCGGGATTAATGCGGCTATCAGGTTACAGCCGAAAATCATCGCCATAATGTCTTCTGGTGAACCGCCCCGCGCTTTCACCATCAAGCCACCGGATAAGATCACGCCAAGAAACGCAAAACTGGTGCCTTGCAGGCAGATCATCCCGGCACCGACACCCATAAAACGGCGCGCCTGAATAAAGGTTCCCAGGCCTGAAACCAATAACGACATGCTAATCAGATAAGGAATGTAAGCCTGTAACCCCAATACCGAACCGATAATCAGTGGTGGCGTGATAATGCCCACCACGCTTGCCAGCACATGTTGCAGTGCGGCAAAAAATGCGGGGGCTGGGCCAATGCGTTGTTCCAGCCCATACAGCAAACCTTTTTCATCTGAGTGCGACATAACGGTGCTCCGGCAGTAAATTCATCAGACCAGCTGATGCATGAATCACGCCAGAGCAATAAGATTCAGTGATATTTTTAACATATCATTGAATTTAAAAGAGATTAATCAACAAAAAAATACGGCTGAATCTGCAACCTTAGATTCAGCCGATTATCATTTGCCACTTTTCGTTTCATCATGCCGCAGGTTTTGCACTGTCGTTGTGCGCAACATGCGTCGCAAGCAAGGAAAGATCGAGATAACCGCTTAGCTCACGCTGCTCGGCACGGGGTAAGTAAGGCAACTCACCTAACAAAGGGGCATGCAGTTTTTCACTCAGTACATCAATGATTTCAGCATAATGCGCCAGGCCGGGGTTGATACGATTTGCCACCCAACCGACCAGCGGTAAACCATCCTGAGCCACTGCCTCTGCGGTCAGTAAAGCGTGGCTGATGCATCCCTCTTTGATGCCCACCACCAGCACAACCGGTAATTGCTCCTTTTTGACCCAATTTGACAGCGGTTGCAGATCATTCATCAGGCTGCGCCAACCGCCTGTGCCTTCCACCACCACATGCGGCGAACGATCCTGCAATGCGGCCAGTCCCTTACTCAGTAACGGGTAATCAATTTGGTGCGTTGGGCTGGTGCTGATTTCATCCTCTTCCAGGGTAATGGGGTTAATAGCGGCATAAGGTAATGCCAGGCCCGAAGCCTGCTGCAACAGCAGCGCATCTTTGTTGCGTAAACCCTCAGGGGTGGGTTTAGCACTTTTGGCAATAGGTTTATAACCTACGGCGCACTGACCATTCTGTGCAAAGCACTGCAACAGCGCGCGAGAAACCACGGTTTTGCCCACCGCGGTGTCGGTACCGGTGATAAAGAGTGTTTTCACCCTTCCTCCTTCGTTTAGCGATGTGAACCAGAGGTGACGAAGGAGCAGTTTAAGGAAATGTCGTACCTGACAGATTGCGTTAGAACAAACTTAAGGCGGGCGGATTAGCCCTGAAGCAGTTTTATCAGCAGATAACCGGAATAAAGGGCATCTTTCACTAACGCCGCGGCACCTAATGTGCCGGGATCGTTAAACGCGGTGGGAGCCAGTTGGATTTCATCGCTATAGGCCGGTAACGCCTGCTGACGGATGGTGCTACTCACGGCAGGAAACAGCACGTCGGCGGCCAGATTCAGTGGCGAGCCGATAAGAATTTGTCGCGGGTTGAAGATATTCACCATCATCGCCAACATGCGACCGATATGGTGCCCGACACCGGCAATCACATCACTCGCGAGACGGTCACCCTCCTGGGCGGCCTGACACAGGGCTTCAATGGTCAGCGGCACACCGTGCAAACGGCTTTCCGGCTGAGCGGGTAAACGCTGCGCTGCCAGGCCGAGCAGGCTACCGATGCTGGCCACGGTTTCCAGACAACCATGATTACCGCAGTAGCACTGCTGACCATAGGGATCAATCTGGGTATGGCCAATTTCCACCAGCGCCCGCCCGCTTTTATGCAGCAGTTGCCCGCCAGTAATCACCCCGGCACCCACAGTTTCATCAATCACAATCTGGATGACGTCCTGCGCACCGCGCGACGCGCCAAACAGCGATTCGGCCAGCGTCCAGGCGGAAATATCGTGCTGGACAAACACCGGCACGCCGGTGCGTTGCGACAGGGTTTCGCCCAGCGGCATATCCTGAATGGCGTAACCGGGCATACGATGCACCACCCCCGAGGCAGCATTGATCAAGCCGGGTAAGGTGATGGCGATGGCTGTCAGACGCTCAAGCTGTTTCTGATGGCGAATAAAGAAGGCATCAACCAGCTCCTGTAACTCCTGCAACAACGGTTTGTCCGGGCTGGCAATCAGTGGCAGACGATCTTCCTGCAAGGCGCGACTGCTGAGATCGCGTAATGTCAGGGTGATGTAACCCGGTTGAATGCGGATTGCCAGATAGTGCCAGGCAAGGGTATCGAGAACCAGACCAATAGCCGGACGGCCACGGCTGCCAGGCTCCTGAAATTCGGTTTCCTGCACCAGATGCGCGTCCAGCATTTCACGCACGATTTTGGTGATGCTGGCGGGAGCCAGTTGAGCACGTTTGGACAGTTCAATACGCGAAATCGGGCCGAAATGATCGATCAGTCGGTAAACCACGCCTGCGTTGGTCTGCTTTATTTGGTCAATGTGGCCAGGTTGACTGTCCAGATTCACGCCCTGCTCCCGGTTATTTTCGCGCTTCTAAATAAATAGCAACTATGGTGCGGCAGATTGGCGGATAGCGCCAAATATTTGATTAGATATGTGATTTGTCGCACATATTGTCGGGCTGTTTTCGCACCGTCTGGCTTAAGTTTCAGCGTTACGTTGTAACAGCTTCATCATATTTGCCATTTGCGCACTCGGCTCGCGCGTCGCTGACCACACCAGCCACACTTCAGACAACGCATCAGCCTCATGCAGCGGTAACCACACCACATCGGCGAGCCGTGCACGACGGAATGAGGCCGGTAAAATCGACACTCCCAATCCGGTAGCGACCAGGCCGAGGATGGTCATCGCTTCCCCGACTTCCTGGGTAATAAAGGGTTTGATCTGGTAGCGGTGCAGCAACGCCAGAATCTCGCCATATAAGGCGGTGCCCCCAAGTGGATCGAAAAAGACAAAAGGTTCGTTCGCCAACGCCTGAATCGAGATAGCCTCGGCATCGGCCAGTGGATGCGCCCAGTGCACCACTGCACACAAGGGTTCGCGCAGCAACAGCTGATGCTGCAAATCACTCGGTAACGGCGTATTACGCATCACACCGAGATCGAGACGCCCTTCGTGCAGCGGCGCCAGTTGTTGTCGGGTGTTAATCTCCTGCATCTGGATATGCACGGCCGGCCAGCGCTGGCGGAAATGGTAGAGCGCATCAGATACCAGCCCGGTAAAGGGTGCTGAGGAGGTGAAACCAATGCGCAGTTCCCCTTCCTGACCGTTATGGAGCCGCGCCGCACGGCTGGCCGCCTGTTCGACCTGAAGCAAAATCCCACGCGCATCCTGCAAAAATTGCTGCCCGGCGGCGGTGATCTGCACGCTGCGATTGGTGCGGGTGAACAGTTGCGCGCCAATTTCCTGTTCCAGTTGCTGAATCTGTTGGCTGAGTGGCGGTTGCGAAATATTGAGGCGGAGGGCCGCGCGACCAAAATGCAGCTCTTCAGCCACTGCAATGAAATAGCGAAGATGACGGAGTTCGACATTCATATTTTAAACGTCTCATTCGAGATTATTAATATATTGTACAACCTATTATCACTTTCCTACGATAGCAATACCTTTTGAAATTTGAGGATTTTCCGTGAGTCGCTCTTCTCAGGCGGTGACACTCGATGAGGACGAAGTGTCCGTCGTGCCTGCTTCTGCTCCAGCGTCAGTAACATGGATTGAACGCGGTTCGCCGCAATTTATGCGTGTTACCCTTGCCCTGTTCTCGGCTGGTCTTGCCACTTTTGCCTTGTTGTATTGTGTCCAGCCGATTCTGCCGGTGCTCTCCCAGCAGTTTGGCGTTTCGCCTGCGGCCAGCAGCATCTCGCTGTCGTTATCCACCGGCCTGATGGCGCTGGGTTTGCTGGTCACCGGGCCGCTCTCCGACGCCATTGGTCGTAAGTCGGTGATGGTCACCGCATTGATGCTCGCCGCGTTATGCACCGTGATTTCCGCCATGATGACCAGCTGGCACGGCATTCTGTTGATGCGTGCGCTGATTGGTTTGTCGTTGAGTGGGGTCGCTGCGGTGGGCATGACCTACCTGAGTGAAGAGATTCATCCGCGAGTGATCGCCTTTTCCATGGGCCTGTATATCAGCGGTAACTCGATTGGTGGCATGAGCGGTCGTCTGCTGACCGGGGTATTGACCGACCTCTTCTCGTGGCGCATCGCCATTGGTGTGATCGGCTGCTTTTCGCTGGCATCGGCGCTGATGTTCTGGAAAATCCTGCCAGCTTCCCGTCATTTCCGTCCGGCTTCATTACGTCCGCATAATTTGCTGATTAACTTCCGTCTGCACTGGCGTGACAAAGGCCTGCCGCTGCTGTTCGCCGAAGGTTTCCTGCTGATGGGCGCATTTGTCACCCTGTTTAACTACATTGGTTATCGCCTGCTGAGTGCGCCGTGGTTTCTCAGCCAGGCCGTAGTCGGTTTGTTGTCGGTGGTGTATCTGACCGGGTCCTGGAGTTCACCCAAAGCCGGAGCCATGACCAGCCGCTTTGGCCGGGGGCCGGTAATGATTACCGCCACGGCGATCATGTTGTGCGGCCTGCTGCTGACGGCGTTCAATACCTTGTGGATCATCCTGCCGGGTATGATGCTGTTTACCGCCGGATTTTTTGCCGCCCACTCGGTTGCCAGCGGATGGATCGGCCCACGCGCCCGTCGGGCAAAAGGCCAGGCCTCGTCGCTCTATCTTTTCAGTTATTATGTGGGTTCCAGCGTTGCCGGTACGTTAGGTGGCGTGTTCTGGCACAGTTTTGGCTGGGGCGGTGTGACCGCGTTTATCAGTGTGTTGCTGGTGCTGGCCTTGCTGGTCGGCTGGCGTTTGCAGTGCCGCCAATTGTAATTCTCTCCATCAGTATGCGGGGCCACGGTGCCCCGTTTCCCCTCGCGTAATCACACCTGTCGGCAAACTTTCAGTGCCAGTGAAAACAAAATAGCAATCGCTAGCTATAATTTATTCTATTCCAAAAATAGTTAGATTTTTTCTTTCACAGCAACGAGGAAGCCAAATGGAACTTTACTATTACGTCGATAAATACGCCGGCTATAACGACAATCATGTGGTACATGCAACGGGTTGCCCTTTCCTTCCTCCCGACGCCGCAAGGCGCTTTCTTGGCACTTTTTATACCGCTAACGCTGCCATTCAACAGGCGCGCAAGTTTTATCCTTCTGCACTGGGCTGTGAACATTGTTGCCCAATTACGGTAAAAAAAAACCTGACCACACAGAATAGCGTGGCGCTAAAACACATGGTCTGACTCTGATATTCCCGGTCTGAGACGGACCGCGACGTTGCGCCATTTTGTTAAGTTTTCCTGTGGCATTTCGCTATGTTAGACACCAATAATATTGCTTCAGGTAGAACGCTCATGCGGGAAAAATACGCAACGTCGCAAATCGCCCTCCACTGGTTGACCCTGTTATTGATCGCGGTTGCCTATACCACCATTGAGCTACGAGGTCTGGCGGCCCGCGGTACGGTTGCGCGCAGCCTGATGATCATGACGCACTTTAGCTGTGGCGTATCGGTGTGGGTGCTGATGCTGGTGCGTGCCGCATTACGTCATCGTCATACATCGCCTGATATCAATCCCGCACCACCACGCTGGCAGCATATGCTCGCCCATCTGATGCATTTCCTGCTGTACGCGCTGTTTCTGGCGTTACCGACTCTCGGCGTTGCCTCGAAATATCTTAATGGTCGTCCCTGGCAGGTATTTGGCTTGTCGATGCCGGTGAGCAGCACACCGAATTTTGACCTCGCCGATACCTTGATTGGCTGGCATGAAACCCTGGCACCGCTCGGCTACTGGCTGATTGGCCTGCATGCTGTCGCCGCACTGCTGCATCACTATATTCTGAAGGACAACACGCTGATCCGCATGATGCCTGCGCGCAAGCGCAACCCGTAGCGGCGCGATGGTTCTGACGATAACCCCAGGCTATCAACCTGGGCGTTGGTGATAAAAAATATTCAGCAATAAAATACGGTTAGATGGTTTCCCTCAGCGTATTAATCCTCCACAATAGGCATAATTTGTGACAAAGGTCACTTTACATCGGGCCTTTCGCCCCTCATTTGCTGCCTGACTGATCTGAATTTCATGCAATCAACAACCGTCTCCCGTAAAACGGCCTGGCTACGCGTCGTGTTGCTGGCCATCGCCGCTTTTGTCTTCAATACCACCGAGTTTGTGCCGGTCGGCTTACTGTCAGATATCGCCGCCAGTTATGGGATGAGAACGGCAGATGTCGGCATCATGCTGACCATATACGCCTGGGTGGTGGCGCTGCTGTCGCTGCCGCTGATGCTGCTAACGCGCAATATTGAGCGTCGTCTGCTGCTGTCGATTCTGTTTGTATTGTTTATCGCCAGCCATGTGCTCTCCTCGGTCGCCTGGGATTTCACCTCGCTGGTTATCTCCCGTATTGGTATCGCGCTGGCACATGCGGTGTTCTGGTCAATTACCGCCTCGCTGGCCATTCGTGTCGCACCGGCAGGTAAGAAAACCCAGGCGCTCAGTATGCTGGCGACCGGCACGGCGCTGGCGATGGTGCTGGGCGTGCCGATTGGTCGCGTTGTCGGCCAGTATCTCGGCTGGCGAACTACCTTTGGCATGATTGGTTTGTCTGCGCTGGTTTTGCTGGTGCTGCTGGCACGTATTCTGCCGCGCCTGCCCAGCGAGCATACCGGGTCACTCAGCAGCGTGCCGATGCTGTTTCGCCGCCCGGCGTTGGTCAGTATGTATGTGTTGGTCACGGTGGTGGTGACAGCGCATTACACCGCCTACAGCTACATTGAACCCTTTATGCAGGTGGTGGCGAACGCCGGGGAAAACTTCACCACGCTGTTGCTGCTGCTGTTTGGATCGGCAGGAATTATCGGCAGCGTGCTGTTCAGCACCCTGGGCAATAAATATCCTTCGGCGCTGCTGATTGCCGCGATTGCGGTGATCACCTTATGTATGGGTCTGCTGATTTTTGCCGCCGTGCGCCCTGCTGCGATTACAACCCTGTGTATTTTCTGGGGTATGGCGATGATGATGATTGGTCTGGCAATGCAGGTGCGCGTGCTGTCGCTGGCACCGGATGCAACAGACGTTGCTATGTCACTGATGTCCGGCATTTATAACATCGGCATCGGTGCGGGTGCGCTACTCGGAAATCAGGTCAGCCTGCATTTGAAAATGGCGGATGTGGGTAATATTGGTGGGTTAATCGGCCTGGTGGCGCTGTTCTGGTGTATCTATATCTTCCGTCGTTATCCGCAGTTACGTTCCAACGGTTAAAAAAGGGGCTTCAGATAGCCGCTATCTGAAGCCTGTCCCCTCTCGTTATCCCTACTATTTATTTATAAAGCTCTGCGGTGCCATGCAGGTTGTTGTTGCCAGAGGTCGAAGTGATGCGGAAAGACTTTGCTCCCGCCGCGCTCGCCTTCTCCGCCAGTTGATTTTCCAGTGAAGTCAGATCCGTACTGCCAGATGCGCTTACCACACCGATTTGCTGTTGATTAACCGGTGCTTCGCTTACCAGGTCAGCCGCCATTGTACCGAATGCGATTGATGACAGGGCCACCGCGGCCAGGGTCAGTTTAATGCTTTTCATGATCGTCTCTCTTTGCAGATGAAATTGGGTGGGTCGCCATTTAATTAACAACCGTTAAATAAATACTAAATCCAAAGTCGGATGCACGTCAACTATTTTATTAACGGTCGTTATTTAAATTGGAAGTGGCGTAAGTATGGGCTTCAGCGCGTCCGGGGACTTTACCATTCAGGGGATTTTGCTCGGGAAGGCACAAACGGACAAAGTGGTGTTGCATATTAATTTAATGATCGGTAATTTAATAAGCATGTTGAGCTGTGGTGAGGATCTATGAGCCAGATAACTGAACCGACCCTGCGTAAAAGTCGTGGCAGACCTAAAGTCTTCGATCGTGACGATGCGCTGGATAAAGCCCTGATGCTGTTCTGGGCACACGGCTATGAAGGCACCTCACTGGCGGATCTGGTCAGTGCCACTGGCGCCAAAGCGCCGACGCTGTACGCGGAGTTTGCTAACAAAGAAGGTTTGTTTAAAGCCGCCATGCAGCGCTATATCGAAAGGTTTAGTGCGCAGCGTAACGCGGTGCTGAATGATGCCTCGCTGGATGTGAAAACCGCGGTTGAGTCCTATTTTCGCGCCACCGCAGCCTGTTTTACCGAATGTGATAAACCCGCTGGCTGCTTTTTTATCTGCACCTCCAGCGCCCTGTCGGCCAGTTCTGAAGAAGTGGCGCACATGCTGGAACAACAGCATCATGCGCAGGAACGGGCCTTGCAGCAATTCCTTGCCGCACGCCAGCAGCGCGGTGAATTACCGGCTTGCAGCAATACCGCAACGCTGGCCAGTTTCCTTGCCTGCGTGTTGCAGGGCATGTCGGTGCGCGCCCGTGAAGGGGCCAGTCGCGAGGATTTAGAACAGATTGTGGATACGCAGATGGCAATCTGGCCCGCTTTGGCGGGGTATTGTGCGATTAACTAACCTGCCGCTTACATCCGTCCCCTCATCCCGGCCTTCTCCCGCAAGCGGGAGAAGGAGACGTGCAATAGGGCCTTCTCCCGCTTGAGGGAGAAGGAGACGTGCAATATGTGGGATGGTCGTGGTTTAAGGCAGGAAAAACATCGGTTTTAGCTCAGCGCTGACCGGGCTGTTATCCGCGTTCGACGGCATCAAATCCTTCATGGACGCCCACCAGCGTTGGCAAACCTCGGTTTGCACCACCGCCTGCCAGCGGGCTTCCGACTCGATTTCGACACTGGCAAACAACAGATTGCGTTCCGCATCCAGCCAGATGGCGTAATTACTCGCGCCATGCGCCTTCAGCGTTGCCGCCAGTTCCGGCCAGATGGGTGAATGGCGACGCAGATACTCGTCATGGCAATCCGCATGCACCTGCATCACAAAGGCTCTACGCAACATTGGCGCGCTCCACCTGTAAAGCCGCCTGCCACGGCTGCACCCCAAAGCGCTCACCCAACGCAATCAACTGCTCGGTGGTGATACTCTGGCGAATCCCACCCATCGACAGCGCCTTCACCACCACCTCTGACGACTTCTCGGCGGTGTCGATCAGCCCAAAGGTTTCATCCAGCGTCGGTCCGGCCCCAAAAATACCGTGGAACGGCCACATCACCAGGCTGTGCGTCGCCATTTCATCCGCCGTGGCCTGGCCGATACCATCGGTGCCCGGCACCATCCACGGCAGAATACCCACCCCATCCGGGAACACCACCAGACATTCGGTGCTGCCTTCCCACAGCAGACGGGTGAAACGTGCCGCATCCAGTTCCACCACATAGCTCAGCGCCATAAAGTTGGTTGCATGGCAATGCATAATCACGCGGTCGGCACCGTCGCTCACCTGTTTGCGTACGCTGTGTGACTGGAAATGCGCCGCCAGCTCTGAGGTTGGCAGCCCACCGTTGCTCAGCCCCCAGTGGATTTTGTACGACAGCCCTTTATCATCCACCTGCAACAACACCAGGCTGTCAGCCGGATCCAGTTGCACATTGCGGAAAAACTTGCCGGAACCGGTCACCAGAAACCAGTCGTTTGCCAGCGCCGGAGCGGGTTTACTCAGTTCGATACAACGCGGTTCAGCATAAAAGTCGGCAGCATAGGGCTGCACCTCGTCCGGCAGCAGGCGCAGGCTGACATTTCCCCCGTTGCGCTCATCCCAGCCCTTCAGCCACATATCGCTGGTCGCTTTAACCATTCCCTGTACAAACGCAGAAGAAAGAATACTTTGCATGGTGTGTCCCTTAACGTTGAGCCAGAATTTGTTGTTCATAGTGACGGACATCGCTCAGCCAACTGGCGTCGGCCGGGACATCGTGACGCAGGCACCAGGCCTCCCAGACTGCCTGCCACGGCAGCGATTTTTGTTCTTCCAGCAAGGCCAGACGGGCGGTGTAGTCCCCTGCTGCCTCCAGTTGGCGTAATTGATCCGTCGGCTCCAGCAAGGCACGCAGCAACGCTTTCTTGGCATTGCGCGTCCCAATCACCCAGGCGGCGATGCGGTTGATGGAAGCGTCAAAGAAGTCGAGGCCGATATGCACTTTGTCGAACAGTTTCTGGCGGGCGATTTCATGGGCGATCGCCTGGGTTTCATCATCAAGAATCACCACATGGTCGCTGTCCCAGCGTACCGGACGGCTGACGTGCAGCAGCAGGCGCGGCACATACAACATGGCGGTAGAGATTTTGTCGGAGATCACCTCAGTCGGATGAAAATGGCCCGCATCCAGCGTCAGCGCCGTCTGGCGGCTACAGGCATAGCCGAGGTAGAACTCGTTGGAACCCACGGTGTAGCTCTCCGCACCGATACCAAACAGCTTGCTTTCCACTGCATCGATATGATGCTGAGGATTAAGTTTTTCGCTGATGATCTCATCCAACGCCGCCAGCAGACGCTGACGCGGGGCCAGACGATCGACCGTCAGATCTTTCATGCCGTCCGGCACCCAGATATTCATCACCGAAGGCGTCCCCAACTGCTCGCCAAAGAAGGCCGAAATGTGGCGACTGGCTTTGCAGTGATCAATCCAGAACTGGCGAATCCCCTTATCCGCGTGGGATAAGGTAAAGCCGTCGGCACTCAGCGGATGGGAAAAACAGGTGGGGTTGAAATCCAGCCCCAACTTATTATTTTTCGCCCATGCGACCCAGTTGCTGAAGTGCGCCGGTTCAATCGCATCGCGCTCCACCGGTTGATCGCTTTCCAGGTAAATGGCATGCAGATTGAGGCGCTTCGCGCCGGGGATCAGCGACAGGGCTTTGTCGAGGTCAGCACGCAGTTCCTCGGCATTACGCGCCCGGCCAGGATAGTTGCCGGTGGCTTGAATCCCGCCGGTGAGCGCGCCGTGCGGATTCTCGAAGCCGCGTACGTCATCGCCCTGCCAGCAGTGCATCGAGACTGGAATGCGGTCCAGTTGTGTCATCACCTGTTCTACATCGACGTTAATCGCAGCGTAACGTTGTTTCGCCAGGTCAAAGGCCTGTTCAATCAGCTTTGTCATAAGCAAGTTCCTTAGCGGGTTGGCTCAGCGCGGCGAAGCGTGCCAGGTTGGCAGCAAAAGCGCTGTTGTTAAGCGGGGCAAATTTTTCTAACGGAAAGTTCTGGCTGATGCAGCGACGCAAATCCGCCACATCGCGCAATTCACCGAGGGCAATCAGCTGGCAACCGACATTGCCCAACGTTGACGCTTCTACCGGTCCGGCGAACACCGGTAACTGGCAGGCATCAGCACACAGTTGGTTCAGCAGCGGATTCTGACAACCACCACCCACCACATGCAGTTGACGCAACGGTGACGCACGCAACTGGCCGAGTTCACCCATCACCTGGCGATACAGCAACGCGAGGCTGTCAAAAATGGTACGCGCCAGCGCGGCAGCAGTTTGCGGCACCGGCATCTGCTGCTCCGCACAGGCATCCTGAATTTCCTGCACCATATTGGCGGGGTTAATAAAGCGATTGTCATTGGGGTTGATCAGCGCGACACAGGCGGGTTCATCGGCGGCTTGCTGAATCAAGGCGCACAAGTCGCTGATGTGTAACTCGCTGCATACGCGCTGCAACAGCCACAGGCCCATGATATTTTTCAGCACCCGATAACCTTCTGCGCCACCCTCGTTAGTGATATTGGCGTCGAGCGCCGCCGGGCTGAGCCAGGGTTGCAGGCTTTCAATCCCCATCAACGACCAGGTGCCTGAACTCAGATAGGCGGCGTCGTCCAGCATCAGCGGCGTCGCCAGCACCGCACTGGCGGTGTCGTGGGTCGCCACCGCGATCACCGGGATATGATGACCGCCTGGGCTGACCCAGTGGCCGACGGTGTTACCCGGTGTGCTGGGTTTGCCAAACCAACTGGCCGGTACGCCGGCCCAGGCGAGTAACTCGTCATCCCAGTCGCCATGAGTGATGTTCAGCAACTGCGTGGTGGTGGCATTGGTGTATTCCCAGTTCAACTGACCGGTCAGGCGATAATGCAGGTAATCAGGGATCATCAACGCATGGCTGACCTGCGCCTGCCAGTCAGGTTGTTGCAAATGCAGCGCGCGTAGCTGGTACAGGGTATTGAATGGCAGAAACTGAATACCGGTGCGCTGATAAATGTTGGATTTACCCAGCTCGTTGATCGCCTGCGCCATCTGGCCGTCGGTGCGGGCATCGCGATAGCTGACGGCCTCGCCGACCCGCTGGCCATCGGCATCCAGCAGGACGAGGTCCACGCCCCAGGTATCGATGCCAATGCTGTCCGGCACGATGCCTTCTTCATCCAGCTGTTGCAGTCCCTGACGGATCTCCTGCTCCAGCCCCTCCAGATCCCAACTGTCATAACCGGCACGCCGTACGCGCTGATTAGCAAAACGACGCACTTCACGCAGCGTGAGTCGCTGGGTTTCTGTGGTCCATTGCGCGAGCATCACGCGCCCGCTGGATGCGCCTAAATCAATGGCAACAATGTTACGCATACTCATGGCGTGTTCTTCCTGTGATGAGATGCGTACAGAGTAAAAATCCCGCCTTTTCCTCACCTTCCCGTTACTGCCAGCGCGTCAGACCCGCTGGCACCGTGGCAAAGATGTTCGTGAGACAGCTCACAGAACCACACAAGCGCCGAGTTGTGAGCTTTGCCGCATTTTCTGCATCAAGCCCGGAGATCTTGAAAAATTAGCCATTTTCCTGCATCACCCGGTGTGAAATTCAAGGTAAGGTGCTGATCGCCTGAGTAGACTCGGTTACGGTTTTGTTAATAATGAGAGGCGAACCATGACCGTGTTACACAGCGCAGATTTTTTCCCCGCCGGGGAGTACACCATTGCCGTCGAGCCGCGCGTGCCACAGCTGGCCTTCCCCGAACATCACCATGATTTTCATGAGATCGTGTTGGTGGAACAGGGTTCCGGCATCCATGTGTTTAATGGTCAGCCGCAGGCGTTGTGTGCCGGGTGCGTGTGTTTCGTACGCGATCACGATCGTCATCTGTATGAGCAAACCGACAATTTATGCCTGACTAACGTGCTGTATCGCAGCCCGGCCTCGTTTCGTTTTCTCTCCGGTTTGCAGGCGTTGCTGCCGCGTGAGGAAGAGGGCCACTACAGCTCGCACTGGCGCATTAACCACAAGGTGATGAACCAGGCGTTGCAGATCGTGGCGCAGATGAACCCGCCGGGCGTCTGGTCACTGGAGAAACAGGCGCGCCAGGAGCAAGCTTTCCTGCAACTGCTGGTGCTGCTGCGCGAGGCCGGTCATAACGAAGAAGCGCAGGACCAGGAAGCTCGCCTGCATCGTTTGCTCGACTGGTTGAATGAACATTACAGTGAAGAAATTGCCTGGGAGGCGCTGGCTGACCAGTTTTCGCTGTCGTTGCGTACTCTGCATCGGCAGATGAAGCAGCAAACCGGCAATACGCCGCAACGTTATCTGAATCGGTTGCGTCTGTTGCAGGCGCGCCACTTGCTGCGGCACAGTGATATGCGCATTACGGATATCGCCTATCAGTGCGGATTTGGTGACAGTAACCATTTTTCCACGCTGTTTCGGCGGGAATTTGGCTGTGCGCCCCGAGCGGAGCGCCAGCAGATGTTGTAACCTGGAGTGCACCCTCATGTCGCTAATATTGACGCGCGAAGACTACTTCCCGGCCCCGAATCTGCCGATTGCGGTGGCCGAACGCCTGCCGCAACCCTCCTTCCCGCCGCATCGACATGAGTTCAGTGAGATCGTTATCGTCTGGCGCGGCAACGGTCTGCATATTCTCAATGACCGCCCGTGGCTGATCACCTGTGGCGATGTCTTTTATATCCGCGATAACGACTGCCACAGCTACGACAGCGTCAACGATCTGGCACTGGATAATATTCTCTACTGCCGCGACCGTTTCCAGCTTGGGCTGGACTGGAGCCAGTTGCTGCCACCGGAAGATGCCGCCTGCCCCGGCTGCTGGCGCTTAACCACGCGCGGCATGGCGCTGGCTCGCGGCGTAATCACTCAACTGGAACGCGAAAGCCGTAAAAGCGACTCACTGTCGATCCAGCTCTCCGAAGCGTTGTTTTTGCAGCTGGCGTTGATATTGCGTCGCCACGGTTACGCCGCGGATCGGCCGTGGGCGTTACCGGAAGGCGAACAGTTGGATCTGCTGATGTCAGCGTTGCAGGGTGCGATTGACCGCCCCTTCGACCTCGCCGTTTTTTGTCAGCAGAATAAATTGAGTGAACGCGCGTTGAAGCAGTTGTTTCGTCAGCAAACCGGCATGACCGTTGGTCATTATCTGCGTCAGTTGCAGTTGTGCCAGGCAAAATACCTGCTGCGCACCCAGGATTGGTTAATCAGTGAAGTGGCCGCGCGTTGCGGCTTTGATGACAGCAATTACTTTTCGGTGGTGTTCACGCGGGAAACCGGCCTGACGCCGAGCGCCTGGCGGCAGCGATTTTTACCGCACCGCCCGGCGTTGATGGGTGAGCCGCATTAACTCTCGTAACGGCGCGATAAATCGCGCCGCTGCAAATCAGGCCATCGGATATACGTTATTAATCACGCCCCATCAGGATGCCATCCCCAGCCCGACAATATTGGCCGCGATAATAATCACCACGCAGCCCAGTGATAACACGCGCACCGGACGTTGTCCTACGGCCTTCCACTCCTTCAGCACCAATCCAACCAAACCGCCACACAGCACATACAGGCTCATATGCAGCATCCAGCTGACAAAATCATACTGTGGCGGGATTTTGGCATGGCCCCAGGCGTAGAAGAAAAATTGCAGATACCACATGGTACCGCCCAGCACCGCAAAGGCGATGTTGGCCAGCAACATCGGTTTGGCTACGGAGAAGTCAGCGCGAACGGAAAGTTCAGGTTTCACCGCCAGGCGGATAAAGCAGTACGCGAGGTTAACCAGCGCCCCGCCGCCCATAATCACCACATAACTGGGCAGCGCCACGTACAACGGATTGATACCCAGGCTGGCTGCTGCTTCGTGCATCGGTTTGGCCGCATCCATCGCAAAAGACATCCCGGCGGAGAAAATGCCGCATATCACCGCCAGCACCAGCCCCTTCTTCAGGTTAAACTCTTCCGCGTTAATCCCCAGCGCCCGCTCTTTTAACAATCCGGCCCGGGAGACAATCGCCACGCCGATCAGCGCAACAAATACGCCCAACAGCGTCAGCCGACCACCTTCTGAGCTGAACAGTTCGACAAAACGCCCCTGTAACAACGGCGTCATCAGCGTGCCCACCACCAGCGTAATGCCAATGGCAATACCGATACCCATCGACATCCCCAGATAGCGCATGGTCAGACCGTAGTTGATGTTGCCGACACCCCACATGGCACCAAACAGAAACACCGGCAACAGCTGGGAGAAGCTAAAGCTACCGTAGTAGGCCCAGAAATTCGGCAGCAGCACCGCGCTCACGACCCAGGGCAGAATCAGCCACGACATCACGCCACCGACCGACCACATGGTTTCCCATGACCACTTTTTCACCTGTTTAAACGGAGCATAAAAACATGCAGCACTGGCGGCACCCACCAGATGCCAGAAGATACCTGCAATGATGGCACTGTTCATTGTTATTCCTTCGTAAGGTTGAGGCCAACAGGAAACCGGCGGTCTCCCGATTACCCGGCAGTCTACGGCGGGCAGCTTTTCCTCAGCCTTTGAATGGCTGCCGGAGAGTGGGCGGAATTGGCAATATCCGGTGGGTTTTCAACATAAGGATCACAAAATCGCATTTGCAGGCAGGCACGTCAGAAAAAAAGATAACCTGTTTATTATTATCGATATTTTCTGGAAATGTTGTGTTGATCAGCACAGTTTTAACCTGACTGCCATGCACATCGTTAACATGGCAATCACACAAAGCACGGATCGTGGCTTCCCCCGACTGCAATTAATCCGTATAACGTTGAGAAAAATCATCAGGACAAGGATTGGGATGAATACCAAGAGGTTGACGCTGTTGCTCTCACGTCCGGTGAGTCGCGTAATGCTGGATGATATCCGCGCTATTGTGCCGCCCGAGTCACTCAACATCTTTATTAACGGGCTGGAAGATATACACTATGCCCGTCTTGAGTGCGTGCAGAGCGAAGATAACTGCGCCCTGCTGGCTTCAGCGATTGTGGTGTGGCGGCAACTGGGTCATATTCACAGTATCCATTATCAGAAAGGTGAACATCTGCGTGAAATTGACGATGCCACGCAGTTCCAGCTGTTCAGTATGATGAAAACGCATCGCGCGCTGGTTCAGCTTACCTGAACCCGCTTTCACTTTAGGATAATCATGAAAATCGGACTGCTTTTCCCCATCGCTATTATCATTGCCGGTGTCAGCTTTCTCGCCTGGTTTATCGCCAGTGGCGCGATGATGCCGGGTTCGTGACCTTTTTCAGACTTCGCCGTTCTGCCAGCTAACCTGCTGAATACGCAGCATTTCGCCAGATATGCTGCGCTTGTCATCTGTTTCTTCCCTTCGCTGCCATCTGCCCCCTGACCCTGGCAATGACAAAAAGGTGCTACACCTTGATCTGCTTCACTCTGCATTTCACACAAATTTAACGAAACCGATCGCGGAGACCCTACAGATGACAACGCACCATCAACATTTCATCAATGGCGAGTTTGTTGCCAATCAGAACGACAAATGGATTGAAGTGATTAACCCGGCCACCGAAGCACTGCTGTCACGCGTACCAGAAGGCACCAGACAGATCGCCAGTCAGGCGATTGCTGCCGCAGAAGCGGCACAATCCGGCTGGGAAACGTTACCGGCAATTGAGCGCGGTAACTGGCTGCGCAAAATCGCCAATGGTATTCGTCAGCACGAGGCAGAACTCACCGCGACTATCGTGGCCGAGGGTGGGAAAACTCAGGGACTGGCACAAACCGAGGTGCTGTTCACCGCGGATTATCTCGACTATATGGCCGAGTGGGCACGCCGCTACGAGGGCGAAATCGTCAACAGCGACCGCCCGAACGAAAACATTTTCGTGTTCAAGAAAGCTATCGGCGTAACTACCGGCATTCTGCCGTGGAACTTCCCCTTCTTCCTGATTGCGCGTAAAGCGGCACCGGCGCTGGTCACCGGCAATACCATCGTGATTAAACCGAGTGAGCTGACACCGAATAACGCCGCCATTTTCGCCGGGATCCTGCATGATATCGGTCTGCCGGCTGGGGTGATCAACTTTGTTTACGGCTATGGGCCGGAGGTCGGTCAGGAGCTGGCAGCTAACCCGAAAGTGGGACTGGTCAGCCTCACCGGCAGCGTGAATGCCGGTATTGCCACCATGGAAGCGGCAGCAAAGAATGTGACCAAAGTGTCGCTGGAGTTGGGTGGCAAAGCCCCGGCGATTGTAATGGATGATGCCGACCTCGATCTGGCGGTAAAAGCCATTGTCAGTTCCCGTGTCATCAATACCGGACAAGTGTGTAACTGCGCTGAGCGCGTTTATGTGCAGGAAGGGATTTACGATCGCTTTATCAGCGCCCTGACGGATGCCTTTAAACAGGTGAAATTCGGCAATCCTGCCGAACGTACCGATATTGATATGGGACCCCTGATCACGGCGGCGGCGCTCGGTCGTGTCGAACAAAAAGTGGCGAAAGCCGTGGAGCAAGGCGGGAAAGTGATTCTCGGTGGAAAGCGTGTCGGAGAACAGGGCTTCTATTTTGAGCCGACCATCATCACTGACGTGCGTCAGGAGATGGAGATCATGCGCGAAGAGATCTTTGGTCCGGTGCTGCCGGTGATGACCTTTAAAACGCTGGATGAGGCAATTGGCCTGGCAAACGACTGCGAATATGGCCTGACTTCATCGATTTATACCCAGAATCTGAACACCGCGATGATTGCGCTGCGTCAACTGAAATTCGGTGAAACCTACATTAACCGCGAGAATTTTGAAGCGATGCAGGGCTTCCATGCGGGCTGGCGGAAATCCGGAGTTGGCGGCGCGGATGGTCGCCACGGTCTGGAAGAGTATCTGCAAACCCATGTGGCCTATTTGCAGTTTGCGTAAGAGATAACCCGTAGCGGCGCGATTTATCGCGCATGTTTTGCAAAAGACGCGCGATAAATCGCGCCGCTACGGTTCGTGCAGTGGATTAACTCAGGCGCTGCTTACTGCGAACCAGCGCAATGCCACTCAGCAATGCGACTGCCATCAGATAATAACTCGGTGCCAGACTGGTGCCGGTCGCGCTAATCAACAGGGTACAAATCAACGGTGCAAAGCCGCCAAATACCGTCACCGCGATGTTATAGCTGATCGCCATGCCACTGGCACGGGTGCCAATCGGGAACAGATCGGCCATCACCGAGGGCACCGTCGAGAAGTAAACCGATTTCAGCAGTGCCATCCAGCCCACCAGCAACATCAGCGTCAGCGGCGTGGTGTGATTGACCACCAGGGTAAACGCCGGATAGATGGTCACCAACAGCAGAATCAACGATCCCCACATCAGCGGCACCCGACCGACCTTCTCGGCCCACAGCCCCATCAGCGGCGTCACCACCGTCAGGATCACCCCAGCCAGCAAGGTGGCGCTGAACGCCGCCGAACCCGGCAGATGCAGCGTTTTGGTGGCATAGGTCGGCACATAGTTGAGCATGTAGTTAACGGCGGTGGAGATTACCATCAAGCCAATCGCCAGCAGCATCAGCTCCTTCTGACGACCAAACAGACGCATCAGCGGTGCCGCTTCCGGCTGCTGCTGCGCAAAGCTGGCCGGTTCATGTACATGACGACGGATGTAAATACCCAGTGGGCCAATCAGCAGGCCAAAGGCAAACGGAATACGCCAGCCCCACTCCTGAATCTGGCTTTCGCTCAGAATCTGCGTCAGACCCAGGCCAAACGCCGATGCCATCAGGGTACTGGCCCCTTGCGTAGCAAACTGCCAACTGGCGATAAAGGCTTTACGCTCCGGGAAGTGTTCCACCAGGAACGCGGTGGAGCTGCCGAATTCACCACCGGCGGAGAAGCCCTGAATCAGACGCGCCAGCAGAATCAACACCGGAGCGGCCAGGCCAATTGAGGCATAACCGGGCATAAAGGTGATAATCGCCCCGCCGAGCATCATCAGGTTGATCGACAGCAGCAGCGCCTTTTTACGGCCATGACGATCGGCGTAGTTACCGAGCACAATCGCCCCCAGCGGGCGGATCAGGAATGAGACGCCAAAGCTGCCAAAGGTCAGCAGCAGCGATACCGAGGGATCGCTGGTCGGGAAAAAGGCATGGGCGATATAGCTGGCGAAAAAGCCATACACCGCAATGTCGAACCACTCCAGCGCATTGCCGATGCAGGTGGCGAACAGGGTTTTATGCAGATTGGGTTTAACCGCGCTGGTGGGTGCGCTGTGACTGATGCTACTCATTTGGCACCTCCGGCATGCACCTGGTGACGGGCAATCAGGTCTGCGCCTTGCTCACCCAGATCCCACAACAGACGCGTCATGATTTGCAGCCCCTCACGGGCGATGGATTTCAACATATGTTCGTTAACGCCGTGCTGACCGCAGGCCGGATAGGAATGCGGTACCCACAGCGTCGGCAAGCCGAGGATGTCGGAGAACACTTCATTGGGCAGTGAACCGCCGAGATTCGGTAACAACGCCGGTTTTTTTCCGCTGGTTTGCGCCATGCTCTCCAGCACCCAGCTCACCAACGGATCGGTGGGGTCGAGACGGGTAGCTGGTGAGCCGCGCATAAACTCGACCTTCACCTGGTCAAAGCCGTGGTTTTGCAGATGCGCTTCAATGTGCTGTGCCAGATTTTCCCAATCTGTTCCCACCACAAAACGTAACTGACACACGGCGGTCGCGCTGCCGGGAATGGCGTTCATAGGACGTGCCGGGTTACCGGTGAGAAAGGCCAGCACCTCCAGCGTGTTCCAGCCATACAGGCGTTCGGTCGGTGTCAGGCCCGGCTCACCCCAGTTCACCTCGATCGCCGGATCGCCGGGCATGCCACCCACCTCGATATCGCTGAGGATGGCGCGCACGTCGTCGGTCAGAGAGGTCGGTTTCAGTGCCTCAACCTGCAACACGCCCTGGGCATTGACCAGCGTGGCGATGGCATTAGCCAGTTGCGTTCCCGGATTGGTCAGCAAGCCACCCCAGTTACCGGAGTGGTACGCATTGTCGCGTGCGTTGATGGTCAGGCGGAAATTGACGCAGCCGCGCGATCCGAGGAACAACGTCGGACGCACCGCATTCAGGCGCGGGCCATCGGAGGCGATAAACAAATCGGCCTTCAGCAGATCGCCGTATTGCTCGCACAGCTCCGCCAGACCCGGTGAGCTGATCTCTTCCCCCATTTCAAACAGCATTTTGCAGTTAAAACCGAGGCGACCACCGCGTGCCTGAAACACCTGCTCCAGCGCGGCCAGATTGACGCAGTGCTGGCCTTTATTATCTGCGCTGCCGCGACCATACCAGCGATCGCCCTCTTCTTTCAGTTGCCACGGCGATAACCCGTCACGCCAGTTTTCATCATCGCCAAACACCACATCGCCGTGACCGTAGCTCAACAGCGTTGGCAGTGCCGGATCTTCGATACGCACCGCCACCAGGAACGGGCGATTTGTGGTGACGGGATTGTCGATAAAGTGCAGCGTGAAGCCGAGCGCCACCAGTTGTGGGCCAATCTCCTTGTGCAAATAATCATGCAGCTGCTGGTCACGATCCGCACGCTGGCTTTCGGTGACCTGCGCCACCCGGCGCGTCAGCAGTTGCTGGAATTCCCCGCTGTCAAAATAGTCGCTGGCCTGTTGTACGGCCTGTTGTGCTGTCATGTTTGCCTGTCTGTTGTTGGTTTTATCATCATCCTTATCTTTGCGGAAAGGCTGATTTGCCACAATTATCAATTTATCGAGTAAGATTTGCTTTGAAAGCAAAGCTTGGCTGCCCGATTTTGAGGCATGCACCACCAGGAAGCAGAAATATGCAAAGCAGTGAAATCCGATATTTTCTCGCCGTCGTGAATGCCGGATCGCTAAGTGCCGCCAGTGAACAACTGTTTGTGGCGGTATCCGCCATTAGCCGTCAGATTCAGCGCCTTGAGGCACAGGTTGGCGTGCCGTTGTTTGAGCGTCACGCGCGCGGCATGGTATTGACCGAAGCGGGGGAAATTTTTGCGCATCAGGTACGTAAAAATATGCTGGAGATGGAGTATGCGCTGGCGGAGATTAAGGGCTTGACCGCCGTGCGGCGCACGCAAATACGTGTCGCCTGTACCGATGGCATGGCCTTCACCTTGCTGCCGCGCTTGTTTGCCGATTTTCGCCTCAGCAATCCCGGTGTGCTGTTCAGCCTGAAAGTGGCCAGTACTCAGGGAGTCGCCGAGCTGGTGCGTAACGGGGAATGCGATCTGGCGTTACAGTTCAGCCTGCACGCCGAGCGCGGTGTCGAGGTGATTGGTTCCTGGCCCGCGCCGGTATTGCTGGTCATGCATCACAGTCATCCACTGGCCCACGCCAATCAGGTCTCGCTGGCGGATCTCAGCCAGTACCCGCTGGCACTGCCAGAGCAAAACACCACGGTGCGCCAACTGTTCGACCTCTCCTGCCATATGAGCGGGAACGTGGTAGAACCGGTGCTGACCTGCGATAACTTCTCCACTCTCTATCACTTCCTGCTGCGCACCCCGCTGGCCGTGACCATCAGCAGCCCGTTTACCGTGTTATATGAAGCGGAAACGCACGGGTTGATCCTGCGTTCGGTCGGGATCGACCAGTTAAATCAACGCACCCTGCAACTCCAGACGCAATCAGGGCGGCCCCGTAGTGCCGCCCTGAATCTGTTGCTGGACTTTCTCCATCAGCAGCTCAACGCGCTGGAGGAACCCCTGCGCCAGCGCTGGAAGCCCTGAGATTTACTGCTGGATATCCACCGGATAGAGGATATGTTTGCCAAACGGGTCCACCTGATAACCGGTAACCGATTTGCGTACCGGTTCGAAGATGGTCGAGTGGGCAATCATCACCGCAGGCATCTGGTCATGCATGATTTGCTGTGCCTCCAGATACAGCGCAATGCGTTTGTTGTGATCCTGTTCGGCACGCGCCTCAGTGATGATTTTATCAAACGGTGCATAGCACCACTTCGCTGAATTCGAACCGTCCTTCGCCGAGGTGCAGCTATACAGCGGGCCGAAGAAGTTATCCGGATCGCCGGTAGCGGTGGTCCAGCCCATCAGCGCCGCCTGGTGCTCGCCATTGCGGATACGTTTGAGATATTCGCCCCACTCATAGCTGACGATATTGGCTTTGATACCCACTTTCGCCCAATCAGCCTGAATCATCTCAGCCATTCGTCGCGCATTGGGGTTGTAAGGCCGCTGGACCGGCATCGCCCACAGCGAGATCTCGGTGCCCGGTTTGATGCCCGCTTCCTGTAGCAAGGCTTTCGCCTTCTCAGGATCGTAGTCGTAATCTTTCAGATTGTTATCCGCACTCCAGACACCGGGCGGCAGAATGTTTTTTGCCACCGTACCGGTGCCCTGGAACACCGCATCGATAATCGCCTGTTTGTTGATCGCCATCGCCAGCGCCTGGCGCACTTTCACGTTATCCAGTGGTGCTTTGGTGGTGTTGAAGGAGAGGAAGCCGGTATTTAAACCGGACTTTTGCATCAGGGTCAGGTCAGGATTTTTGCGCATTTTGTCGAGATCAGCCGGATTGGGGAATGGCATGATCTGACACTCGTTTTTCTCCAGTTTGGCGTAACGCACTGACGCATCCGGCGTGATCGAGAATACGATGCGATCCAGCTTCGCCTTGCCCTGCCAGTATTCCGGGAAGGCTTTGTAGAGAATGCGGGAGTCTTTCTGATACTGCACCAGCTCAAACGGGCCAGTGCCAATCGGTTCCATATCCACCTTTTCCGGTGTCCCGGCTTTCAGCATCTGGTCGGCATATTCCGCCGAATGGATGGAGGCAAAATACCACGCCAGATCGGCGAGGAAAGGCGCTTCAGCATGCGCCAGCGTGAAACGGACCGTGTGGTCATCAACCCGATCGATTTTCTTAATCAGCGTGGCGAACTCCAGGCTGTTGAAGTTGGAATACACCCCGCCGGAAACGTTATGGTACGGATTGTTCGGGTCCATCTGCCGCATAAACGAGAAGATGACGTCATCAGCGTTAAAATCTCGCGTTGGCTTGAAGAATTTGTTGCTGTGGAACTTCACGCCCTGGCGCAGGTGGAAGGTATAGACCGTACCGTCCGGGCTGATATCCCAGCTTTGCGCCAGGCTCGGCACCAGCTCGGTGGTGCCTGGCGTGAAATCGACTAACCGGTTAAACACCGGCACCGCACTGGCATCGACGCTGGTACCTGCCGTGTAAAGCTGTGGGTTGAAGTTTTCTGGTGAGCCTTCTGAACAGTAAACCAGGGTTTTGGCTGAAACGCTGCTGGCGATCGCCAGACCCAGCGCGGTGAGCGCCAATTTTGCCATCACTTTTTTCATCTTGTTTCTCGCTTTTTATTGACTTCCATGAGCCAGCATCGGTATATCAGTCGTTCATCTGATTAATAATTAACATGATTTAGTCGCGCTGCGAACCCTCAACCACGCAATGAGACTGATAAGGAATTGTGATGACAGACCAACTCGCCCGCCAACTGACTCAGCGCTTCTATCGTTACCTGGCGGTCTCCAGCCAGAGCGATGCCAAATCCACCACGCTGCCGAGCACGCCATCACAACACGCCATGGCCGAGCTGTTGGCCGCAGAACTGCGCGAGTTGGGGCTGGAAGACATCATCATAGATGAGCATGCCACGGTGACGGCGCTGAAGCGTGGCAATCGTCCCGATGCGCCGCGTATCGGTTTTATTACCCATATCGATACCGTCGATGTTGGGTTATCACCAGACATCCATCCACAAACCTTAACTTTTCAGGGGGAAGATCTGTGTCTGAACGTTCAGCAGGATATCTGGCTGCGCGTGGCGGAACATCCTGAGATTGCCCCTTACCTCGGTCAGGAGATTATCTTTAGCGACGGCACCAGCGTACTCGGCGCCGATAACAAAGCGGCGGTCACGGTGGTGATGACGTTGCTCGAGAACCTGCACGGCGACCACGGTGATATCCGGGTCGCGTTTGTGCCGGATGAGGAGATTGGCTTGCGGGGAGCCAAAGCGCTCGATCTGGAGCAACGTTTTAACGTCGATTTCGCCTGGACTATCGATTGCTGCGAATTGGGTGAGGTGGTTTTCGAAAACTTTAACGCTGCCGCTGCCGAGATTGTGTTTACCGGCGTGGCGGCACATCCGATGTCTGGCAAAGGCGTACTGGTCAATCCGCTGCTGATGGCGCATGACTTTATTGACCATTTTGATCGTCTGGCGACACCGGAGCATACCGAAGGCCGCGAGGGATATATCTGGTTTAACGATATGCAGGCCAACGCCAGCCGCGCGGTGCTGAAAGCCTCCATCCGCGATTTCGACCTTAAGGGTTTTGATGCGAAGAAACAGCAGTTGGTGGAGGTAACAGATGAGATTGCCGCCCGCTATCCCACCGGTACGGTATCCCTGAGTATCAATGATACCTACAGCAATATCAGCAATGCGATTGGTGAAGACCGCCGCGCGATTGATTTGATTTTTAGCGCGCTGGCGCAATTGGGCATTGAACCGAAGGTGATCCCGATGCGTGGGGGTACGGATGGTGCCGCATTGTCAGCCCGTGGATTGCTGACGCCGAATTTCTTTACCGGCGCGCACAATTTCCATTCTCGCTTTGAGTTTTTGCCGGTGCCGTCGTTTGTGAAGTCATATCAGGTGGCGGAAGCGTTGTGTTATTTAGCGGCTAAATAACGCAAAACATTGCGCGATAAATCGCGCCGCTACGGAACAAAACATTGCGCGATAAATCGCGCCGCTACGAAACGTTACGGGGTTGTAGCGGCGCGATTCATCGCGCGGTTTTAAACTTTATTTCGCGGTGCTAACGTCGATGCCAGGGAAGAACTTGGCGGCCAGCTTGGTAACCGTGCCGTCAGCCTGCACCTTGGTGATGGCTGCATCCAGCTCCTGCTTCAGTTTGGCATCACCCTTACGCAGGCCAAAACCGATGCCTGAACCCAGGATGGTGTCGTCTTCCACCGGTTTACCGGCAAACGCAAAACCTTTGCCCTGCGGCTTATCGAGGAAGCCTGACTGGCCTGCGGCTGACATCACCAACGTGCCATCCAGACGACCGGCGACCATGTCGTTATAAACCTGGTTCTGATCCTGGTAAGAGGTGACGGTAACGCCCTGTGATTCCCAGTGCTTCTTGGCATAGGTTTCCTGAATGGAACCCTGCAACACGCCAATGTTTTTCCCTTTCAGTGACTCCGCGGTCGGCAGCAGGCCCTGGCCCGCTTTTGCCACCAGCATGGTCGGGATACGGTAGATCGGTTTGGTGAAATCGATGCTTTTCGCGCGTGCTTCGGTGATGTTCATCGCCGAGTTGATGGCATCAAACTTCTTCGCCTGCAACGCCGGAATCAGCGCGTCAAAGCTGCTTTCTACCCAGCTACATTTGAAGTTGCCGGTCTGGCAAATGGCTTTACCCAGCTCGATATCGAAACCTTCCAGCTCGCCCTGTGCATTACGGCTTTCAAACGGCGGATATTGTGATTCCAGGCCGTAGCGTAATGTTTCCTGCGCCAACGCATGAGCAGAGGTCAGCATACCCAGCGCGATAAAAAGTGCGTTTAATTTTTTCATTGTTATACCCTTGAGTTACCCTTTGACCCGGCAGAGCGCTTCTGCACCGGCCTGTAATGTCGCATCGTCTTTGGCAAACGACAAACGGATTAATTTATTGTCTGTGCCGTCCATATAAAACGCCGACAACGGAATGGTTGCCACACCGTGTTCGACGATGAGACGTTTTACCATTTCACTGTCGCTCTCGTCACTGAAATGTCCATAACTGGCTAAAACAAAGAAGGAACCGGCGCACGGCAGCAGCTTAAACGGCGAATCCTTCATCAGCGACATCAGACGATCGCGTTTCTGCTGATAGAACGGTGACAGTTGCAAATAGTTTTCTGGCCGTTGCAGGTAATGGGCGAAACCAACCTGCATCGGCGTATCAGCGGCGTACATCATAAACTGATGCACTTTGACGATTTCGGTCATCAGCGCGGCCGGTGCCAACGCATAGCCAACGCGCCAGCCGGTAACGTGGAAGGTTTTGCCAAATGACGAGACGATAACGCTGCGCTGCGCCAGCTCCGGATGTGTCGCCATGCCGCAATGAGGACGTCCATCAAACACGATGTGTTCATAGACTTCATCCGATAGCACCACGATATCGGTATTACGCGTCAGTTGAGCCAGTTGATCCAGATCCGCTGGAGTTAACACCTGCGCACTCGGGTTGTGTGGCGTGTTGATGATGATCATCCGGGTACGCGGCGTGATGGTGGCGCGCAGTTCGTCCCAGTTGATGGCAAAATCCGGCACCTGCAATTTCAGGCCGATCGGCTTACCGCCCTGTAAACGCACCACGGGCGCATAGCTATCGAATGCCGGTTCGAAGAAAATCACTTCGTCGCCCGGATGCACCAGCGCGGAGATCGCCATGTAGATACCCTGGCTGGCGCTGCCGGTGATCAGCACTTCGCTGCCCACATCATATTGCTGGCCGTACAGGGTGTGTACTTTCTGCGCCAGCGCTTCTTTCAAAGCTGGCAAACCGGTAAGCGGCGCATACTGGTTATGTCCTTCGCGCATCGCGTTGCTGACCAGTTCAACCAGTTGCGGATCGCACGGGAAGTTAGGCGCGCCCTGGGACAGGTTGATGGCTTTGTGTTGTGCCGAAAGCTGCCCAATCACGCTGAAAATGGTGGTGCCAACATCGGGTAATTTTGAAGAAGTCTGAACACTGGATTGGATGGACATGGTAACTCCGCCTAAAGGATTGCATAACCACGTAAGGAAATCAGATTTCTATTCAACGGTCTGTCACTTGAGTCCACAAGCGAATTGTTGTCATAATAGCCATGACTTTTAATCATAGCTGAGGCTGTTATGTCCCGCTCCGCTCTGCCGCTCAACGCCATTCACGCCTTTCTGGTCACGGCGCGTCACCTCAATCTGACGCGTGCCGCCGACGAGTTATGCATCACCCAGGGGGCGGTGAGCCGAAAAATTGCATCGCTGGAGAGCTGGCTGGGCTTTGCGTTATTCGAGCGCCATGCGCGAGGTTTGCATCTGACAGCGCAAGGCGCAGCCCTGCTGCCGGAGTTACAACAAGGTTTTGCGCTGCTGGTGAATGCAACAGAGAAAGCCAGCCGCAGCAATGTGTCGATTCGGCTGAAAGCCCCAACCTGCGCGATGCGCTGGCTGGTGCCGCGCCTCGTAGCGCTGGAGCAGGAACGGCCAGAGATCCATGTGGCGCTCACCACCACCCTCGACCATGCCTCGCAACTGGATAATTTTGATGCGGCAATCGTCTATGGCAGTGCGCCGGCGGAGGCCATCCACTTGTTTGATGAGCGCCTGACACCGGTGCTGGCCAGCAGCGTGACGCCACCCGCGAACGTGGCCGGGTTAGCGCGTTTTACCTTTCTGCACCCCACTAATGACACGCGTGACTGGCAGTTGTGGTTAAATGCGCAGCAGGTCAGCGTCCCCATGGCACGTAATCAACACTTTGCCACTATGGATTTGGCGATCAGCGCGGCGATTCAGGGATTTGGCGTAACGGTGGCGGATATGTCATTGGTACAGAACGATCTGGCGAATGGCCGACTGATCGCCCCGTTTGACCACTGCGTCACTACCGGGGCGAGTTACAGCTTGCTCCATCGTGCAGAACGGGATGCGCCACCGTTCCTTGAGGAACTGGTGGCGTGGCTTTGTCAGCCTCAGAAAGAAACCCACTCGTCTGCGCTGGCCGATTTAGGCTGATTGGCAGACGGTGCGCTTAACGTCGGGCGACGTAACGGTGCCGCAGGTGGCGTGGCAGAGGCGATAGCCGCCGTCGCGGGTGCGAGACGGAATTTGGCGACTGATGCCTGAAGTTCTTCCGTCTGACGCTCCAGAGCGCTGGCCGCCGCCGACACCTCTTCCACCAACGAAGCATTCTGCTGGGTGACGCTGTCCATCTCCGTCACCGCCGTGCCCACCTGGGAAATGCCTTTGCTTTGTTCTTCTGACGCCGAGGCGATGTGCTTCATGATCTCATTCACATCCTGCACCGACTTCAGAATGTCGTTCATGGTATGACCGGCGCTGTTCACCAGATCCGAGCCTTTTTCGACACGCTGCACCGAATCTTCAATCAGGGTCGCAATCTCCTTCGCCGCGTTGGCGCTGCGTTGTGCGAGGTTACGCACTTCACTTGCCACCACCGCGAAGCCGCGGCCCTGTTCACCGGCACGCGCCGCTTCTACCGCGGCGTTGAGCGCCAGGATATTGGTCTGGAAAGCGATGCTGTTGATGACGTTAGTGATTTCGGCGATTTTCTTCGAACTGCCGGAGATGCCAGCCATAGTGGTGACCACTTCACCCACCAGACGGCCACCCTGTTGTGCGGTGCCGGTGGCGGTTTCCGCCAGTGAACTGGCCTGACGCGCGTTATCGGCGTTGAATTTCACCGTGGCGGTTAACTGTTCCATGCTGGCCGCCGTCTGCTCCAGGGCGGAAGCCTGTTCCTCGGTACGCGAGGAGAGATCGTTGTTACCTGCCGAGATTTCTGCCGCGCCGCGATAGATATTTTCTGTCCCGCTGCGAATCGCGCTGACCGCTTCACGCAGGCTGTCCTGCATCGCCCGCAATAACGGCACCAGTTTACCGACACAGTTACGACCAAATTCCTGCACCGGCTGGCTGAGATCGCCCTGCGCGATGATCGCAAAGTGATCGCGGATGCGATCTAACGGTTTCACCAGCATGGCAACCAGGTAGCGGTCAGTAAACAGCAGAATCAGCAGTCCCACCACCACCGCTGACAGAATGATCACTTTGGTGACATTGGTCAGTTTGTCCACGGTGACGCGCGTGTCATCCAGCTTGATACCTGCCGCCTGGTTGAAACTCTCGGCGCTGGCGCCAAAGGCACGGCTCAGGGCCGGGGTCACTTTATTGGCCTGGGCGCGGTAAGCGTCCAGCGTCCCTTGCTGGGCCAGTGAAACCTGCGGGGCAATCCCCTCATCCAACAACTTTTGCCAGTTGGCAATCACGCTATTGGCGGTGTCGGCATCCATCGGACCGGGTGCCATCGCTTTGAATTGTTCGAGCTGCTTCTTCATGCTGTCCAGCGCCTGCTGGACCGTAGCAAACGCATCAGCAGGCAACTCGGTGCCCGCCGCACGCATTTCCATCACGCGAGAAAGACGCGTCACCACCCGGAAATATTGATCATTACCTTTACTGAGCACCGTCATCTGATTAACCAGTAGACGATCCACTTCGTTACCCTCACCCAGAGCATTGAGAGAATGGACACTAAATAAGCCGACGGCGCACCATAACAGGCAAAACAACCCGAGAATGGTCAGCATAACGGCGCGAATAGTAAAATTTTTTAAGATACCCATACGAAATCCCTTGATGTGAACCGCAATGGAGACCCGATAAAATCGGGCATATTGCGTTTATCGGCAGTAGATTCAGAAAATGTACTACTTTCGTAAGCTAATAAATTGCTGGTTCGCGCGGGTAAGGGAAAAGATTGTATGAATGAAATCAGAGAGATGCAGGAAAATTTGTTTTAAAAAAAGGTTTGCGAAATTTAACCATTAGCCAGTGAACTAAAGTTTCACCATGCTGCGCATCATCAGGCGGAACAGACGCAGCCGCCCGCGCATAAACCGGTGCTGCAAACTGAACGGTTTTTCCGCATCACGGCCAACCATCAGGGTGACATCGTTATCTGAACGCCACACCGGCCAGTCAATCTCACTGCGCAACTGGTAACTGAATTCGCTGGCATCGCGGGCAAAGGTGATCCACAGGGCGCTGAGGCGCGTCGCAACAGCATAATCAGCGGCGGTGTAACTGCGGCCCTCGGCTGGCGTCTGCGTATCTAAGGTATTGAACACATAGGGGACTTCATTACCGTGCCAGGCACCGTGAGGATAGAGGTCGTGCGACTGTTCGGAAACGTAATCGAACCAATAACGCCAACCAGACATACCAATATTGTGTTGTGCCTGCACCACCAATAATGGCAGCACGGAAAAGGCCATATCACGGGCCACGGCGCGCCCGAGCAGGGCATCATCGTGGATATCATATAACCATTTAATCAACTGATAACTCAGGCGATTTTTTTGGCGTAGCTGTTGCAGAACCTGGGTGGCATCCACACCAAAAAAATCGAGAACGCTGGCTTCATCGCTGTTGCTGCCGATCATCAAGGGAACCCGATGCTGCCTGCCAGCCATAAAGGTCGCCAACATCGGTTGTGGCAGGACGATATCGCCGCTGATCGGCACCGGACCAAGCGCCAGCGGGCGTTGCAGCGGCCAGAATCCATCCGCCGGTAACGCACGGAGATCGCTGGCGCTGGCATTCGCAGCCAGTCCAAAATGGGCCGCCACCTGTTGACCTACCTGCTGCGCCTGCACGCGCGGCGTATCTGGCAGGCTGTAGGCGCTCTGTACGATGCCCTTATGAAATAACCCCTCCGCCAATGGCGAGCAGCACAAGGACAGCACGCTACGCGCGCCTGACGATTCGCCAAACAGCGTGATATTGCGGCGATCGCCACCAAACGCCGGGATATTACGTTGCACCCATTGCAGCGCCGCGATCTGATCAAGCAGAGCGAAATTATTCACCACGCTGTCGGCGGGATACTCTGCATCCAGCGCCGGATGGGCAAAAAAGCCGAAATGGCCGAGGCGATAGTTGAGCGTCACCACCACCGCGCCCTGCGCTGCCAGCGCCTTGCCGCGATAAGGATCCAGGCTGCCTGCGCCGATGCTGAATCCACCGCCGTGCAGCCACACCATCACCGGGAGCGGGCGCGCGGGTTCAATATCTGGCGTCCAGACATTAAGGTAGAGACAATCTTCGCTGAAATGACCCGGGTCGCCACCACCGGCAAGCAGACAATAGTCCCGATTTTGCCAGCTGGCCGGCCCCCATGCCGTGGCGTCACGTTCACCCTGCCAGGGTTGCAGCGCCTGCGGCGGCCGCCAGCGCAACGCGCCAACCGGGGGCGCGGCATAGGGTATACCTTTGAAGACAAACAGCTCATCATCCATTGAGCCTCTGAGTTCTCCTTCCGCAGTCAAGATCCTCAGACGTCGTTGGTTTTTCATTTCGGCTTCCCTGATCATCATTTCTCCATTATTTGCAGGACCGGGGCGAATGTCCATGTCGCTCAGGAATTTGCAGATTAAGCTGAATCATCACGCGAAATGCTGAACATCTCGTTCAAATTTTTTGGCTGGCAAACGTTTGGCAGTCTACATTAAGGTTACACGTTAACCTGGCGAGACGGAGAAGCGCGATGTTTGGTGGAATTAACCAACTGTTTACCCGGATGTGTGATCACCCGGATTTCGCTAAGCTGCTGCTCCGCCTGACATTTGGCGGTTTGCTGCTGTTCCACGGTGAATTTAAAGTGGTCCACGGAGTGGCATGGATCGAACATCTGCTCACCGTCAGAGGCATGCCAGGTTTCATCGCTTACGGTGCTTACATCGGGGAAATTTTGGCACCCATTATGATGATCGTTGGGTTAATGACGCGCCCTGCGGCCTTCATTATTGTGATCAACATGATTGTCGCCACGCTATTGGTAAAAATGGGGGTTGTCTGGCATCTGACGGATGTCGGTGCATGGTCCCTGGAGACGGAAGCCCTTTACACGCTAGGCGCACTCGCCATTATGTTTTTGGGTGCCGGGAAGTATACGCTGGTGCGCAACCCGCGCCTGCAATAATGAAAAAAACCGCCGGTCTGCCTGACGCAGACCGGCTTTTTTTATCTTATGCCAGGCCACAACGCGCCAGGCTGCGCTGTTGCAGCTGTTGATATAACACCATTTCATCCTGCACAGTCGCACCGAGCGCCGTTTCAAACGCCGCCTTGCTGGCATGACCGGCACTGCGGACGTGCGCCTCATCACCCAGGTTGGACTGAAAAATCCCCGCAGCGCTGACCGGCAAAAAATCTTCATAGGTGATCGGTTCCGCCAGCAAGCGCCCTTCTGCCATCAACTGTTCCATACTTTCTTCGGCTCCGGGCGGTGACTGAATCCCTTTTTCCGTCAGCCGATAGCTGAACCACGCCAGTTGTTCGCGGCGCAGGCTGACTTCATCATCGGGAAAGGCACGAAACACCTCCGCCAGATGCTGCTGATGCTGCTGGTTGTCCTTACCGGTACCTGCTTCCGCCAGCAGTTTGTCGTACAGGGCGCGACCTTTCGGCGTTAACGCCACGCCACGTTGTTCGATTTCACCAAAGCGGGCGGTGTGCGTACCCTGAAAACCATCGCGAAAATGCACCGGTTCCTCCAGCGCTTTAAAGCTGGTCTGACGCAGCAGGATTGGCACCTGACGTTGTGGTGGACCTTCAATCAGGGTTTTGGGATCGATACCGCGTGTCGGCATCAGCGTCTGCACCCGGTCAATGTCCAGGGTGCGGGGCGTCAGGTGGTTGATATGACAGCCGCGGAAGCAGACAACGTCGGCTATCAAACGGTGTTGATGGCTGAGCGCCAGATAGGTGGCGCTGTCGACCGTGGTATCGGCGTGCCAGCGGAAGGTTTCCAGCGCCTCTTTGACAAACTGCGCCGCATCCGCCGCGTTAAGACCACCCTGTTGCTGATGTTGGGCGATTAACGCCCGGCAACGTGGCGTGAAGATGTCGCGCGCCGCCAGAATGTCGGCGGCTTTCGCACGCAACGCCTCATCATTGATCAACTCCAGCCGCAGCAACGAGGTAAATACCCGGAACGGATTACGTCGCAGCGCGCTGTCACTGACCGGACGAAATGCGGTGGAATGCACCGGAACACCGGCCTGCGACAGGTCGTAATAGCCCACCGGATACATCCCCATCACCGCAAACATCTGGCGCAACATGCTTAACTCTGCTGCGGTGCCCACGCGAATCGCGCCGTGGCGCTCCACACTCAGGCGGCTCAGTTCATCCGCCGCCGCCAGACGGTTTTTCAGATCAGGATTGGCTTCCAGCACGCGTTCATTCACGGCGCTGACCAGTTGGGTCAGCACACCGTACTGCGGCACTTCCTGCTGGTACATCGCCGACATGGCCTGGGAAAACAGCGTGCGGATGGCATCGCTGGTGAGGAAATTGTCCATGGTCATCACCTTGTGCTACGGGGGTGATGCTAATGTAGATCAACCCTTTAGCCCCGGGTAACAATTTCCTCGAAGTGTGATCGCGCTGTCACTCGTCGGCGGCTCGCGGGTCACCAAAGCGACATTTCAGCAACAGCATCACGGTGGTCAGCAGCGCCGGTAGCGCCAGCATCAGGAAGATATGGCTGAATGACCAGCCGAGGGAAAGCAGTTCCGCGCCGATAAAGGCACTGAGGATCGCCCCGACCCGCCCCACGCCATGCATCCAACTGGAACCCGTGGCGCGTGCATGCGTGGGATAATAGCTGGCGGACAACGCATTCATCCCGGTGTTGGCACCGTTAAAACAAAAACCGCTACAAAAAGCGATCGCGCTCATCAGGTCGACCCGCGCCGGAGAGAAACCCATCGCGACAATGGCGATGCCGCCACAGAAGTAGATCACCGCCAGCGCCAGATTCGCGTTAACACGGTCCATCAGCCAACCGGTAAACAGTGAGCCGAGGGTGCCGCCCGCCTGATACATCGCGGTGATGATCGCGGCTGCGGTCACTGACATGCCAAGGGTATGGACCAGCGAGGGTAACCAGCTACCGACCAGGTAGACCAGAAACAGCGCCATGAAGTAGCCGCCCCATAGCATCAGGCTGCCAAACAAATAACGGCGTGAGAGGACGGTGGCAATTGCGCCAGCACGCACGGTGGTGGGTTCAACGCTGTGGAAATGGCTGTTGGCCTGCACCGCGCCCGGCAACATGCGGTCGAGAATGGCGTGGATACGTGCCGCCGGGGCCTGACGACTGATGAGAAAACGTACCGACTCCGGCAGGCCGCGCAGCAGAAAAGGCAACACCACCAGCGGCAGCATTCCGCCCAACAACATCACCGAGTGCCAGTCATAACGAGGCAGGAGCCAGGAAGCGGCAAAACCACCGGAGGCCGCGCCAAAGGTAAACCCGCAGAACACCACGGTAATAATGAAGGAGCGGCGGCGTTCCGGCGCGTATTCCGCCACCAGGGTGCCAACATTCGGCATCGCCGCGCCTAATCCCAGCCCGGTAAGAAAACGAAACAGCATCATCTGTTCGATGTTCTGCGCCATCGCTGTGGCCAACGTCCACAAGCCAAAGAACAGGACGCTAAGCAGAATCATCATGCGGCGGCCATAGCGATCCGCCAGCGGCCCGGCGAACACCGCGCCCAGCGCCAGTCCAATCAATGCCGCACTGATCACCATACCCAGTTGATGATTGCTGACACCCCAGGCCGCGCGCAGCGTCGGCGCGATAAATCCCATCAGCGCGATGTCCATGCCATCCAGCGCCACGACGAGGAAGCAGAGCGCAATTAAGCGCTTTTGCCAGCGACTCAGCGTGCTCTGATTAATCAGCTGGCGTACATCTACTGCTTCAACGCTGGTCACGGCCGAACTCCTGCTTTTAAACATCAGTTTTGGTAAAAAAAACGGCGCTTATGATAGCGCATTGTTAATAATAACGGGCAGGATTTTTGGATGTAACTGAGAATTATTCAGGCTTAGCCATCTTAAGCATCTGAAACTTAAGAAGCTGATAACGACTCAACCAGATGAATATTCGGGATTTATTGTGATAACAGCAGCTTATGCGTTTGCCGTATTGCAAGCTAATATTGTTAATATAATTTTGCAGGTAAGTTAACAGAATTTCGTTTTGCCAGTTGCCTGCAACCCGGAAATCTCATTAAGTGTGAGGTTATGGACAAAAATATCCTTTTCAATCAGCGCATTCGCTTGCGCCATTTACATACCTTTGTCGCCGTCGCGCAACAAGGCACGTTGGGTCGGGCAGCAGAAACGCTGAACCTGAGCCAGCCTGCACTCTCGAAAACCCTTAATGAGCTGGAGGAACTGGCTGGAGCACGTTTATTTGAACGCGGTCGTCTCGGCGCCCAACTGACCACCCTGGGCGAACAATTCCTGACCCACGCGATTAAGGTGCTGGATGCCCTGAATCATGCCGGGCAAAGCTTTAACTCACCGTTACCCGGACGCCCGATGGTCATCCGCCTCGGCGCGCTGACCACCGCCGCAATGGGTATGCTGCCGCAAATTTTAGATCGCTTTCACCAGCAGCAACCCAACACCACGGTACAGGTGGCGACGCTGCATAATAATGTGTTGTTAGCGGGCCTGCGGGCTGGCGAATTTGATATCGGTATTGGCCGTATGGCCGACAGTGAAATGATGGCGGGCCTAACTTACGAGTTGCTGTTTCTTGAATCGTTAAAGCTGGTGGTACGCCCGGAGCATCCGCTATTAAGTGACAACGTCACGCTATCGCGCGCGATGCAGTGGCCCGTGGTGATCTCCCCGGAGGGCACGGCCCCTCGTCGTATCGCGCAACAAATGCTGGATGAACAAGATTGTTCACTCCCCGCCAACTGCGTGGAAACCTCCTCAACGTCCCTGGCACGCCAACTGGCGCTACGTTACGACTATGTCTGGTTTGTGCCTTCCGGGGCGGTTAAAGAGGATTTAAATCATAATGCGTTGTGCGCCCTGCCCATCTCGTCAGCCGGGCCAGGCGAGCCGGTCGGTATTATCACTCGTACCGGCAATACCCTGAGCCTGAGCGCAGAGGTGTTGATGGCCACCATCCGTAAGTTCCACAGCTAACGGCTGCGCTTGGCGTGCCGTTCGCGGTTATCCAGGCGGGCCTGATCGGTTTTACGCAAGCCAACATACAGCGCCCCGGCCCCGCCGTGGTGGGGTTGCGCGACGCAGAAAGTTTGCACCTCATCAAATTGTGTCAGCCAGCGCGCCACATAGCTGCGCACGATATTGGCATGTGACTCGTCATCACGTCCCTTGCCGTGGATGATCAACAAATTACGTAACCCCTGCTTGCGCCCCTGCATCATAAAGCTGAACAGCGACTGACGGCAGGTTTCAACCGGCTGACGTAGCAGATTCAGGCTGGCGTCCAGCGGATATTTCCCTAACCGCAATTTGTCCAGCACCCCCTGCTGGATCCCATCTGCTTTGTACTCCAGCGGCGTCGCTAACGGAATGATCTCCAGAAAACCCCGCGTTAAAAAGTTCTCTTCTGCATCATTGCGTTGCAGCGCGCGCGGCGCTTTTGTCGAGGGATCGCGTAACCACTGGGTGTTGGCGCAATCTTTCAACGGGGTTACGTCACCCATGGCATCCCGGAAAAGGTCATCATCATCGAGGTTCATGGTCTTCTCCCACAGTACAATTTTGCGATGCAAGCTTAGCAAATGCTTTCTGGCATCACATCTGTCACTTTTCGCGCTAAATATCCGCGCGTTTTGCGCACCCGGTGTCAACAAAACGTTCCAGATCAATATTCCCGTTGTAGAAATTATCCGCAAATAGCGGAGTTAGCGCTGATCAACTATTTTTGCGCCAGCCACACTTTTTTTGAGGATTATTACAGCTCGGACGAGTGCCCTTTGCATGAAAAAATGTTAAAATTGACGGCAGTCAATAATCATCGAGCGTACATATTATGATCCCGGAAAAACGCAGCATTCGACGTATTCAGTCTGGCGGTTGTGCCATCCATTGCCAGGATTGCAGTATCAGCCAGTTGTGTATTCCCTTCACGCTGAACGAACACGAACTGGATCAGCTGGATAATATTATCGAACGCAAAAAGCCAATTCAAAAAGGCCAGACGTTGTTCAAAGCCGGTGATGAATTGAAATCGTTGTATGCCATTCGCTCGGGCACCATCAAAAGCTACACCATCACCGAACAGGGTGACGAGCAAATTACGGGTTTCCATCTGGCAGGTGATTTGGTCGGTTTTGACGCCATTGTTAGCGCCCATCATCCCAGCTTTGCGCAAGCGCTGGAAACCGCGATGGTGTGCGAAATCCCGTTCGAAACCCTGGATGATCTCTCCGGTAAAATGCCCGCACTGCGTCAGCAGATGATGCGTCTGATGAGTGGTGAGATCAAAGGCGACCAGGACATGATTCTGTTGTTGTCCAAGAAGAATGCTGAGGAGCGTCTCGCCGCCTTTATCTGGAACCTGTCGCGCCGTTTTGGTCAACGTGGCTTCTCCCAACGTGAGTTCCGCTTAACCATGACGCGTGGCGATATTGGTAACTATCTGGGACTAACCGTAGAAACCATCAGCCGTTTACTCGGTCGTTTCCAGAAAAGTGGCATGCTGGCGGTAAAAGGCAAATATATCACTATCGAAAACCACTCAATGCTGGCAGAACTTGCTGGTCAGACTGAGCAAGCCGCCTGATACTCAGCCGGATCAATAATTGTTATTTTATTGATCCGGCAACAACTTTTTCCTTTCAGCACTGTCATAACTTAGGCTATCTTTAACCCAACTTGCTTTGGTTTTGAGGAGATTGCCCTATGTCCCGGTACCAAAATATTCTGGTCGCGATTGACGCACAACAGGATGATCAACCCGCGCTGCGGCGTGCGGTTTATCTCAATCAACGTATCGGCGGAAAAATCAAAGCTTTCCTGCCTATCTATGATTTCTCCTACGAAATGACCACCCTGCTGTCGCCGGATGAGCGCGCCAACATGCGTAAAGGCGTGATCAGCCAGCGTACCGAATGGATCCGCGAGCAGGCCCACGCTTATCTGGAGGCGGGCGTTGATATTGAAATTAAGGTTATCTGGCACAACCGTCCGTACGAAGCGATTATTCATGAGGTGATGACTCATCATCACGATTTGGTGCTGAAGATGGCGCATCAGCACGATCGCCTGGAAGCGGTAATTTTCACCCCCACCGACTGGCACCTGCTGCGTAAATGCCCTTGCCCGGTATGGATGGTGAAAGATCAGCCGTGGCCGGAAGGTGGTAAAGCGCTGGTGGCGGTTAACCTCGCCAGCGAAGAACCCCATCATGATGCCCTCAATCAAAAATTGATTCGCGAAACCACCCAGTTGGCCGAAATGGTCAACCATACCGAAGTGCATCTGGTCGGTGCTTACCCGATTACCCCCATCAATATCGCTATCGAACTGCCGGATTTTGACCCCAGCGTGTATAACGACGCCATTCGCGGTCAGCATCTGGTGGCGATGAAAGCGCTGCGGCAGAAGTTCTCGATTAGCGAAGAGTTTACCCACGTCGCGAAAGGTTTACCGGAAGAAGTCATCCCGGATATCGCCAGCCATCTTAGTGCCGGTATTGTGGTGCTAGGCACCATCGGTCGCACCGGGTTGTCGGCGGCGTTCCTGGGAAATACAGCGGAACAGGTGATTGATCATCTGCGCTGCGATCTGTTGGCCATCAAACCTGATGACTTTAAATCGCCGATCGAGCTTGATGATGATGACGAAGAGGATGATGACGACTAACGTGCTGTGCTCGCTGGCAGAAAAAACCGCGCGATAAATCGCGCAGCTACGGATAATGAAGGGCGACGGTATGTCGCCCTTTTTGTTTTTACAACGCGCGCAGAATGCCTTCTACGCTGGCCTTCGCATCACCAAACAACATCTGGGTGTTGTCTTTGAAGAACAGCGGGTTCTGCACCCCGGCATAGCCGGTATTCATGGAACGTTTAAACACGATAACGTTCTGCGCTTTCCACACTTCCAGGACCGGCATACCCGCAATCGGGCTGCGCGGATCTTCCTGCGCGGCCGGGTTGACGGTGTCGTTCGCGCCGATCACCAGTACGGTGTCGGTATCGCTGAAATCATCGTTGATTTCATCCATCTCCAGCACCACGTCGTACGGCACTTTCGCTTCCGCCAGCAACACGTTCATATGACCAGGCAGACGCCCTGCCACCGGGTGGATACCGAAACGCACCTTGATGCCGCGCGCACGCAGTTTCTCGGTGATTTCCGCCACCGGATACTGCGCCTGCGCCACTGCCATGCCGTAGCCTGGGGTGATGATCACCGAAGATGACGCTTTCAGCAGTTCAGCGGTTTCTTCTGCGTTGATTTCGCGGTGTTCACCGGCTTCTTCGCTTTCACCACCGACGCTGGTGTCAGTACCAAAACCACCGGCAATCACGCTAATAAAGGAACGGTTCATCGCCTTACACATGATGTACGACAGGATGGCACCGCTCGACCCCACTAACGCACCGGTGACGATCAGCAGATCGTTGCTCAGCATAAAACCGGCGGCTGCGGCTGCCCAGCCTGAGTAGGAGTTGAGCATCGACACCACGACCGGCATATCGGCACCACCGATAGAAGCCACCAGATGCCAGCCAAACGCCAGCGCAATCACGGTCATCAGCAACAGCGCGAACACCTGTGCGCCGGTACTTTCGGTACGAACAAACCACACCAGCAGCAGGAACGATACCACCAACGCCAGCAGGTTAAGCTTATGACGATGCGGCAGCATCAGCGGGCGAGATGAAATCTTACCGCGCAGCTTACCAAAGGCGACAATCGAACCGGTGAAGGTCACCGCACCGATAAAGATACCGAGGAACACTTCGGTCAGATGGATATTTTCCATCACCGCCGACAGACCCGGTGCGTGGTCGAGGTAGCTGTTGAAGCCCACCAGTACCGCCGCCAGACCCACGAAGCTGTGCAGAATCGCCACCAGCTCCGGCATCTCGGTCATCTCGACTTTCTTCGCCAGACGTACGCCAATCGCACCACCGATCACCATCGCCAGCAGGATCCACGCAACGTTGCCGCTGTTGGGGCCAAAGATCGTAGCGAGCAGCGCAATCGCCATCCCGCTCATACCAAAAATGTTACCCTGCTTTGACGTCTCGTGTTTCGAGAGACCTGCAAGGCTGAAAATAAACAGAATCGCGGCAACAATGTATGCTGCAGTGACTAATCCGCCAGACATGTTGTTACCCCTTAATTCTTACGAAACATTTTCAGCATGCGCTGGGTGACGGTAAAGCCACCAAAGATGTTGATACTGGCGATCAGCACCGCGATAAACGCCAGCAGCGTAACCCAACCACCGTGGCCCATCTGCAACACCGCACCAACCACGATAATGCCGGAAATCGCATTGGTGACCGACATCAACGGCGTGTGCAGCGCGTGGCTGACGTTCCACACCACGTAGTAACCCACCACGCAGGAGAGCGCAAACACGGTAAAGTGCGACAGGAACTCCGGTGGCGCTACATTTGCCAGGCAGGCGAACAACACCACGGCCAGCGCCAGCAGCACCAACTTACGCCACGGTGACGCCGGTTTCTGCTCGACTTTCTCTTTCGGCGCGACGGCAGCCGGTGCCGCTTTTGGCGCAGCAGAGACCTGAATCGGCGGAGCCGGCCAGGTGACTTCGCCTTCACGGATGACGGTGACACCACGAATCACCACGTCTTCGAAATCAACGGTGATTTGACCGTCTTTCTCTTTACACAGCAGCTTCAGCAGGTTCACCAGGTTGGTGCCGTACAACTGGGATGACTGGGTCGGCAGACGGCTTGGCAGATCGGTATAACCGATGATCTTCACGCCGTTTTCGGTCAGTGTGACCTGATCCGCCACGGTCAGCTCGCAGTTACCGCCGGTTTGTGCCGCGAGATCGACGATCACGCTACCCGGTTTCATGCTGGCGACCATCTCTTTGGTGATCAGTTTCGGTGCCGGACGGCCTGGGATCAGGGCGGTGGTGACAATGATGTCGACCTCTTTCGCCTGATTAGCAAACAGCTCCATCTCTGCCTTAATAAAGGCTTCTGACATCACTTTAGCGTAACCGTCGCCGCTGCCCGCTTCTTCCTCGAAGTCCAGCTCAAGGAACTCGGCACCCATACTCTGCACCTGTTCCTTCACTTCCGGACGGGTATCAAAGGCACGCACGATAGCGCCAAGACTGCCCGCGGCACCGATCGCAGCCAGACCCGCCACGCCTGCACCAATCACCATCACTTTGGCGGGCGGCACTTTACCTGCGGCGGTGATCTGTCCGGTAAAGAAGCGGCCAAATTCGTGGGCGGCTTCAACGATAGCGCGATAGCCCGCAATATTCGCCATGGAGCTGAGCGCATCCAGTGCCTGAGCACGCGAAATACGCGGTACTGAATCCATTGCCATTACGGTCACGTTACGTGCCGCGAGTTTCTCCAGCAGCGCCGGGTTCTGCGCAGGCCAGATAAAGCTCACCAGCGTGCTACCTGCACGCGTCAGGGCAATCTCGTCATCATCAGGTGCATTCACTTTCAGCACGATATCAGACTGCCACACCGCGTCGGTGTTGCTGATGGTCGCGCCTGCGGCAACAAAACTGTCATCATCGAAGCTGGCCCGAATACCTGCGCCCTGCTCGATGGTTACGCTGAATCCCAGCTTGATCAGTTGTTCAACGGTTTTCGGCGTGGCAGCCACGCGCGATTCGTTGGCTAACCGCTCTTTGGGTATCCCAATTAACATACTGTTTCCTTTCATCGGTTAAAGGATGAGGGTCTGTAAGCGGCACAAGCTCATGCAACTGAAACAATGTTTCAGCTACTTATGAGCGAAATGCGCAATGTAACAAAGTCTTTATAACCTACTGAAAATATGAATAGCGATCCACAGCGATAATGCATACTTATGACATTCACACAAATATTCAGAAGCAAAGATTGATTGCCGCGTTTTGCCACTAGATTTCGGCCATAATAAAAAATTATATGCTGAGCAAAATCGTGTCACGGCGAATTAAGTGTTATTAAAAACCTTTATTTAACAATACTTTAACTATTACGGTACTAAGTGTTACCAGATTTAGTGGTAACGCGCACAAAAAAACGCCATAGCAGATAGTGATGACAACCAAATGAATAATTCGGGATGATTGTCAATTCAGGCCGCATAAATTGGCTGAGACAGGCTGATTATTACATGCAATAATCAGCGGCTAATCTGTTATACATCAAGAGTCCAGCACGTTTTCGTACTCATTTTTGCGTAAGGCGAAGGATCATTTTTATGAAGCTGAAGAACACCATTCTGGCGTCCACCTTGTTATCTCTGCTGGCAGCCAATGCGTTTGCTGCGCAGGAACTGACGCCGGAAAAAGCGGCCGCGTTGAAGCCATTCGAACGTATTAATATCACCGGCCGTTTCAACGCCATTGGCGACGCTGCTGACGCTGTCTCAAAACGTGCAGACGAACTGGGCGCAGCCTCTTTTTATATCCAGGGTATCAACGATGCCACCGGTAACAGTGGTAACTGGCGTGTGACGGCTGACCTGTATCATGCCGATGCCCCAGAAGCGTCCAAAACGACGGAATACCTGACCTACAATGGCGTTAAAGCGCTGCCGAAAGCGGAAGCCTACCGTCTGGAACCATTCGATACCGTTTCCGTCAACGGCTTCTTCTCCAGCCAGCCGGACGTCAACGATGCCATTTCAAAAGCGGCCAAAGAGAAAGGTGCGGCTTCCTTCTTTATTATTCGTCAGATTGACGCCAACAACGGCGGCAACCAGTACGTGACGGCCTATGTCTACAAGGCCGATGCCAAAGAACGTAAGGTACAAAGCCCGAACCTGATTCCGGCCGATTCTGAAGCCGGTAAAGCTGCGCTGGCAGCCGGTGGCGCAGAAGCGAAGAAAGTGGAGATCCCGGGTGTTGCTTCATCAGAAACCCCAAGCAACAGTGTAGGTCGTTTCTTTGAAACCCAATCCTCCACCGGCCAGCGCTATACCGTCACCCTGCCAAACGGCACCAAAATTCAGGAAGTGAACGCCATCACGGCAGCGCAAATGCAGCCATTTGATACCGTGACCTTTACCGGCCACTTCGGTTCACCGACTGAGATCTCTGAAGAAGTGGCAAAACGCGCCGCGGATAAAGGGGCGAAGTTCTACCATGTCACCCGTCAGTGGCAGAACCAGAGCGGCGGTAACCTGACCGTTACGGCTGATCTGTTCAAGTAATCTCCCCACAGGGCGGCACCCGTCGCCCTGCTATTTGCATAAATGCTGAGCATCTCTGCATCATCATGCATTGCCTTCCCGTGTTGCACTCCGTAGAATCTGCCGCCTGATTTTCAGGGTATTCCGTGTTAATGACGGCAATTCGTCGCATTAATCTCCAGCGGAATCGTTTTTACCCAGCAGACTCTGCTGTTCAGGAATGGCGTTTTGGATAAAAAATTAGGTCTTAGCGCGCTCACCGCGCTGGTGCTCAGTTCAATGCTCGGCGCAGGGGTATTTAGCCTGCCACAAAATATGGCCGCAGTTGCCGGTCCTGCGGCATTGCTGATTGGCTGGTTAATCACCGGCGTCGGAATTCTGTTGCTCTCACTGGCGATGCTGTTTCTGACGCGTCTGCAACCGGAGCTGGATGGCGGCATCTTCGCCTATGCGCGTGCCGGATTTGGCGAGTTGATGGGCTTCTGCTCGGCGTGGGGCTACTGGCTGTGCGCAGTGATAGCCAACGTCTCCTATCTGGTGATTGTCTTTTCCGCCCTGAGTTTTTTCACTGACAGTCCGGGTCATGTGGTCTTTGGTGACGGTAACACCTGGCAGGCGATGCTCGGTGCATCGATGCTGTTGTGGCTGGTCCACGCCCTGGTGCTGCGCGGGGTGCAGACGGCAGCCAGCATCAATCTGTTGGCAACTCTGGGTAAACTGGTGCCGTTGCTGCTGTTTGTGGTGCTGGCCGTGCTGGCGTTTAACCTCGACCGTTTCCGTCTCGATTTCACTGGCGTTGCCCTGGGCAAACCGCTGTGGGAACAAGTGAAGCAGACCATGCTGATTACCTTGTGGGTATTTATCGGCGTGGAAGGTGCAGTGGTGGTGTCAGCTCGCGCCCGCCATAAGAAAGATGTCGGACGCGCTACCCTGCTGGCAGTGCTGGCGGCGCTGCTGGTGTATCTGCTGGTGACGTTGCTGTCGCTTGGCGTGGTGCCGCGTGCCGAACTGGCGCAGATGCGCAATCCCTCGATGGCGGGCTTAATGCAGCATCTGATCGGCCACTGGGGTGACGCGGTGATTGCCATCGGGTTGATTATCTCGGTGTGCGGCGCTTATCTGAGCTGGACCATTATGGCAGCCGAAGTGCCGTTCCTCGCGGCGCAGCAAGGGGCCTTCCCGCGCAGCATCGCCCGCCAGAATCGCCATAATGCGCCTGCGGCATCGCTATGGCTCACCAACGCTAGCGTTCAGGTCTGTCTGATTCTGATTGCCGTCACCGGCGCCGATTACAATACCTTGCTGACCATCGCGTCCGAGATGATCCTCGTGCCCTATCTGCTGGTTGGCCTATACCTGATCAAGGTGGTACGCGGCCAGCAGAAACCGTTATTGATGCTGACCGGCATCGGTGCCAGCCTGTATGGCATCTGGCTGCTGTACGCCTCTGGTCCACTGCATCTGCTGCTTTCGGTGGTGCTGTACGCGCCGGGCGTTTTGCTGTTTCTCTATGCGCGCCGTGGCGGCCGTGCCAGCAACGCGCTGTCACAGCTGGAACGTATCGCGATTATGATGTTGATGGCCGCGTCCCTGCCCGCCGTGTGGCAGCTGGCGAATTAATGCGGCTTGCCGGGAATGGTGACACACAGCAGGTCGCCCTGCTGTGTCAGGTTGAGCGGCTTACGGTATTCATGATGGATAGCGTCAAGCTGCTCCGCCGACAGCGGATAAGGTAACTGGATATCAAAGCGGCTGATGTGCTGCTGTTCAGCAAGGGTAATCAGGCGAGCAATGTTAATCTCGTCACTGACCTGGGTTGAAATGATTTGTAATGCTAATTCTTTCAGATGGTCATCGCTGGCCTGTAAACTGTGCGCTGATTTACGGGTGACCATGCCGAAAATTGGCAACACGCCATAGATAGCGTCGACGAAGCTCCAGCGTTTTTTACACGAGGCGGAAAGGAAATCACTGTAATTGAAGCAGATGCGGTCACTGTATCCGGCTGAAGCCAGCTCTTTATCAGACACCCTCGCACTCCTCCTGTTTTTCATTACGGTTCCGAACCTTGCGCTACAACGCGTCGGTAATAATGGCACATTTCACCGTGCGGATACCAGAGAGCAAAGGATATTTCGTGCTGTAGCATAGAGCTGAAAGGCCGAAAAAGCTATGCTGCTGTCCATACTCACCAGTCGCAGTGGATTATGAACAAGATTGTATATGTGGAAGATGAACCGGAAGTCGGCGAACTGATTGCCGCCTACCTTGGGCGTCATGATATTGACGTGATCGTGGAAACGCGCGGCGATCGCGCTGAAGCCACCATTGCCGCTGCGGATCCTGACCTGGTGATGCTGGATATCATGTTACCAGGGAAAGACGGTATGACCCTGTGTCGCGACTTACGCGCCAGCTGGCAAGGACCGATTGTGTTGCTGACCTCGCTGGATAGCGATATGAACCACATTCTGGCGCTGGAAATGGGTGCCAACGACTATATTCTCAAAACCACCCCACCCGCTGTGCTGCTGGCACGCCTGCGTCTCCATTTGCGCCAGGCGCATATCGGCCAGCCGGAAATCACGCCGGCGGTCCAAAGCTCGCAAAAAGTGTTGCGCTTTGGCTCGCTGACCATCGATGCGCTGAATCGTCAGGTCACGCTGTTTGATGAAAACATCACCCTGTCGACCGCTGATTTCGATCTGCTGTGGGAGCTGGCGAACCACGCCGGACAGATCCTCAATCGCGATGCGCTGTTACAAACCCTGCGTGGCGTCAGCTATGACGGGATGGATCGCAGCATTGATGTGGCAATTTCGCGCCTGCGCAAAAAATTGTACGACAGCGCAACCGAACCGTTTCGCATCAAAACCATCCGTAACAAAGGTTATCTGTTCGCGCCGCAGGCCTGGGATACCCGAACCGCATGAGAAAGCTTTTTATCCAGTTCTATCTGCTGCTGTTTGTCTGTTTTCTGGTGATGACCCTGCTGGTTGGGCTGGTGTACAAATTCACGGCCGAACGCGCCGGACGCCAGTCGATGAACGATTTGATGGCCAGCTCACTGTTTCTGATGCGCAGTGAGTTACGCGAGATCCCGCCGCATGACTGGAATAAAACCATTCGTAGCCTCGATCTCAACCTCTCGTTTGACCTGCACATCGAGCCAATGAGTAAATATGAACTTGATGAGCTGAATATGAAGCGATTGCGCGCGGGGGAAATCGTCGCGCTCGACGATCAATACACCTTCCTGCAACACATCCCGCGCAGCCACTATGTATTGTCGGTCGGCCCGATCCCTTATCTGTTTTATCTGCACCAGATGCGCCTGCTGGATATCGCGCTGCTGGCGTTTATCGGCATGTCGCTGGCGTTGCCGGTGTTTATCTGGATGCGCCCGCACTGGAAAGAGATGCTGCGGCTGGAAAAAGCCGCGCAGCGCTTCGGCCGCGGCGAGCTGGACGTACGTACCCATTTCGACAGCACCTCCAGCCTGTTCCGCCTCGGCGTGGCTTTCAACCAGATGGCTGATAACATCAACACGCTGGTCGCCAGCAAAAAGCAGCTGATTGACGGCATCGCCCACGAATTACGCACCCCGTTGGTACGCCTGCGTTACCGCCTGGAGATGAGCGAAAACCTCAGCGAAAGCGAGTCTGCCGCGCTTAATCGTGACATCGGGCAGCTGGAGAGCTTAATTGAAGAGTTGCTCACCTATGCACGTCTCGACCGCCCTCGGGTCGACCTGAGCCTGAAATCGTTCGATCTTGCCGAATGGCTGCGGCTGCATATTGAAGATGTACAGGCGATCAATCCGCAGGCGCAAATCGATCTCGACATTCCGCAACGTGAAAACTACGGCGTTGCCGACACCCGTTTGATGGAGCGCGTACTGGATAACCTGGTGAACAATGCGCTGCGCTACGCCCAGTCGCGGTTGCGCGTCAGCCTGTGGTTTGACGGCAGCGTTGGTTGTTTGCAGGTGGAGGATGATGGCCCCGGCATCCCGCAGGAAGAACGCGAACGCGTGTTTGAACCCTTTGTCCGACTCGATCCCAGCCGCGATCGCGCCACCGGGGGTTGTGGTCTGGGGCTGGCGATTGTCCACTCCATCGCGCTGGCGTTGCAGGGCAACGTCACCATTGAAAGCAGCCCGCTGGGCGGTGCCAGCGTTCGCTTTTGCTGGCCAGTTGACTTACCGTTGCGGGAAATCCCCTCGCGCTTAACTTAACAAGGAGTTTGCCTGTGTCCTCAGCTTATCAGGAACTTAGCCGCACTTTTCTGCGCCTGTCCCGTTTTGGTCATTTAGGTGCCATTGCTGGCGTTGATATGCAAACCACCATGCCAGCCGGAGGCAGCCGTGCCCGGGGCGAAGCGATGGCGGAACTGAGCGTGTTTATGCACGAACTGCTGACCGATAAACGCCTTGGTGGCCTGTTCGCGGCGGCGCAGCAGGAGTCGCTCAACGATGTTGAGCAGGCAAACCTGACGGAAATGCAGCGTGCCTGGCAGCAGGCTACCCTGCTGCCCGCCGCGCTGGTGGAAGCCAAGTCTCTCGCGGGTTCACGCTGTGAACATGCCTGGCGTACCCAGCGTCCGGCCAACGACTGGCAAGGTTTCTCCGCCAATCTGAAGGAAGTGGTGAAATTAAGCCGCGAAGAAGCGCAACTGCGCGCCGATGCGTCAGGTATCTCGCGCTACGATGCCCTGCTGGATGTGTTCGAACCGGGGATGACCAGCGCCCAACTCGACCAGACGTTTGGTGATTTAAAAAGCTGGCTGCCGGATCTGCTGCAAAAGGTGGTGGCAAAGCAACAGCATCAGACCACCCTCGCCCCGGTTGGTCCCTTTGCCATTGAGGCACAAAAGCAGCTCGGCCTGAGCCTGATGGCGACGCTGGGCTTCGATTTTAATCATGGCCGCCTCGACGTCAGCGCTCACCCATTTTGTGGCGGGGTACCCGAAGATGTCCGTATCACCACGCGCTACAACGAGAATGACTTCCTCAGCGCCATGATGGGGGTGATCCACGAAACCGGTCATGCCCGTTATGAGCAAAATCTGCCGCAGCAGTGGCGCGGCCAGCCGGTCGCGCTTGCGCGCTCCACGGCGATGCATGAATCGCAGAGCCTGTTTATGGAGATGCAACTTGGACGCAGCCGCGAGTTTCTCCAGCATATCCAGCCACAGGTTATTGCCCTGATGGGTGATCAACCTGCCCTGAGCAGTGAAAACTTTATTCGTCTGACCCAACGCGTGAAACCTGGTTTCATTCGCGTCGATGCCGATGAACTGAGCTATCCGGCGCATGTCATCCTGCGTTACGAAATCGAACGCGCATTGATTGAAGGCGAGATTGAAGTTGATGACATTCCGGCGCTGTGGGACGAAAAGATGCAGCAGTCGCTGGGTATCGACACCCGGGGTAATTACCGCGACGGTTGCATGCAGGATATTCACTGGACAGACGGTGCCTTTGGCTACTTCCCGACTTACACCCTGGGCGCAATGTATGCCGCTCAACTGTTCCAGGCGGTTAAACGCGCGCTTCCACAGATTAGCGAGCTGATTCAGCACGGCGAGCTGCAACCGGTGTTTGACTGGCTGCAACAAAACATCTGGCAACACGGCAGTCGTTTCCCCACCCAACAGTTACTGGTGAACGCCACCGGAGAAACCTTAAATCCGGCCTATTTCCGTCAGCATCTTGAACAACGTTACCTGACTGATTAAACTGCGCGGCGCGATTCATCGCGCCTTTTTCGCCGTATAAAAACCCGCGCGATAAATCGCGCCGCTACCTTTGTACATTCCGTTACACGCCGATACCAATCCCTCACGGAAAGAACTGTTGCGATTACATATAGTCATTTCACCGGCCCCGCAGTGGGCTACACATGAAAAAATAGTTCGAGGAATTTGCAATGAAAAAATTATTTGCGCTGGTGATCGCCGCTGCTATGGGTCTGTCTTCTGTAGCTTTCGCAGCTGAAACCACTGCTACTCCGGCTCCGGCTGCTGCTGCAACCACTACTGCTGCACCAGTTAAGCACAAAGCAACTACGCACAAACACAAGAAAGCCGCTGCTCAGAAAGCTCAGGCTGCCAAGAAGCACAAAAAAGTAGCTAAGAAAGCCCCGGCTGCACAGAAAGCTCAGGCTGCTAAAAAGCACCACAAAAAAGCAACCAAACCAGCTGCACAGAAAGCCCAGGCTGCTAAAAAGCACCACAAAAAAGCAACCAAACCGGCTGCACAGAAAGCCCAGGCTGCTAAAAAGCACCACAAAAAAGTAACTAAACCTGCTGCACAGAAAGCTCAGGCTGCTAAAAAGCACCACAAAAAAGCGACCAAAAAAGCCGCTAAATAAGGTTGCCTTCGCGCGCCCGACCTTGCATTAATGATTGAAAACACCCGGTTCTGCCGGGTGTTTGTTTACTGGAGTAGCGGAATATGGTGCGTCGCTATCGCTTCGAAATCATTTTGATTGTGGTGATCCTGTGCGGGATTGTCGCAGCCAGTTTTTTTATTTAGTCGTTGTAGCGTGCTGATTATTCCAATATTTCTCCCTTTTTTACCGCTCTCCGACTATAGTTATCGCTCAAGCGTGATGACAAAAACCTCTACTTATTCTCGCCATTGAGAGAACTATGCGCCTGGCTATCCTGTTATTTGTTGGTATTTTCAGCTTTAACCTCGCAGCACATGCCGATGATGAAGACGGGCCAAGCCCTGATGACATCAAAACCCTGTTCTTTGGCAAGGATCACCGCAAAGCGATCAGCGATGTCAGCGCTGCCCCCTGGGACGCCATTGGTCAACTGGAGACCGAAAGTGGCAACCTGTGCACCGCGACGCTGATCTCTGCCCATCTGGCGCTCACCGCCGGTCATTGCCTGCTCACCCCGCCCGGTAAGTTCGACAAACCGGTAGCGTTGCGTTTTATGGCAGGCAGCAAAGGCTGGCGTTATGAAATCCATGATATCGACGCCCGCGTCGAACCGTCGCTGGCGCGTAAGTTAAAAGCCGATGGTGAAGGCTGGATCGTCCCGCCTGACGCCGCCCCTTATGATTACGGTTTGGTGATTCTGCACAATCCACCCTCGGCGATTACCCCGATTCCCTTGTTTGATGGATCACGCGGCGATTTAACCGATGCGTTGAAAGCCACCGGTCGTAAAGTGACACAGGCGGGTTACCCGGAAGATCATCTGGATACGCTGTATTCACACAGCGATTGCCTGGTGACTGGCTGGGCGCAACGCGCGGTGTTATCGCATCAATGCGATACCCTGCCCGGCGACAGCGGTTCACCGTTGTTGCTGAAGAAAGATGATGGCTGGCAGCTGATTGCGGTACAAAGCTCGGCACCTGCCCCGGCAGATCGTTATCGTGCGGATAACCGTGCGATTGCCGTCACCTCGTTCCGGGACAAGCTGGAAGCATTAGCGCAATAGCATTGCGCTAATGCCCCGTATCGGCGCGATAAATCGTGCCGATACGAAGGTCATCCCATTTGCTCCATAGTCTGCACAATACGCTTATCCGAAATCGGATAAGGGGTGCCCAGTTGCTGGGCAAAGTAGCTGATACGTAATTCTTCCAGCATCCAGCGAATCGCCAGCACCTCTGCATCGTCCTGACGTTGCGGCGGCAGCTTGTTACGCCAGCTCTGCCACGCCTGCTCCACCGCCTGCACTTTCAACATCCGCGCCCGATCGCTGTGCGGGTCCACCGGCAGCTTCTCCAGACGGCGTTCGATGCCCTGCAAATAGCGTAAGGTATCCGCCAGCCGCTGCCAGCCATTGCCGGTGACGAAACCACGGTATACCAGGCCATTCATCTGATTTTTGATATCAGCCAACGCCAGCGCCAGCGACATATCCACCCGGCCCTTCAGGCGTTTGTTGATATTGAATACGCAGGTCAGAATCTGCTCCACCTGCTTCGCGATGGTGACCACCGTTTCATTCAGTTCGGCACGCACTTTGTCACGTAGCTGCTCGAAATTCTCCTGCTGCCACGCCGGACCACCGGCTTCACCCATCAGCTTATCCACGCCACAGGCGATGCAGTCATCAATCAGATCCAGCACTTTGCCGTACGGGTTAAAGTACAGACCGAGCTTGGCTTTGTTCGGCAGCTTCTCATGCAGATATTTGATCGGTGACGGGATATTGAGCAGCAGCAAACGCCGCTGACCGCGCCACATCATCTTTTGTTGTTCCTGTTCGCTGTCGAACAGGCGGATGGCAACGCTGTCTTTTTCATCCACCAGCGCAGGCCAGGCTTTAACCTGATAACTGCCCCGCTTCTGTTCATAGCTTTGTGGCAAATCACCAAAGCTCCAGATATGCAGGCCGCTCTGCTCCAGCCCGTCATCCGCCACTTTCGACAGGGTTTCCTGTACTTTGCCTTTCAGCGCCTGCTTCAACTGATGCAGGTCCTTGCCTTCCTGCAACTTACGGTTGTGTTCGTCAACCACGCGGAATGTCATTTTCAGGTGATCGGGCACCTGATCCCACTGCCAGGCTTCGCGGTCAATGGTGACACCGGTCATGCGGCGGAACTCACGCTCCAGCGCATCCAGCAACGGCAGCTCCAGCGCCGTAACGCGTCCAAGGAAGGCCTCAGCATAGTTCGGGGCGGGCACCAGATTACGTCGAACCGGTTTCGGTAATGACTTAATCAACGCAATCACCAGCTCGCGGCGTACGCCCGGGATCTGCCACTCAAAGCCACCTTCCTCCACCTGATTGAGTAGCGGCAGCGGAATATGCACCGTCACCCCGTCAGCATCTGCGCCCGGTTCAAACTGGTAACTGAGTTTCAGCTTCAGATTGCCCTGATGCCAGAAATTCGGGTAATCGAGTTGGCTGACCTTTTCCGCGCCATCTTTGATCAGCATCTGCTTATCAAAACTGAGCAAATCCGCGTTTTCTTTGCTGGCCTTTTTCCACCAACTGTCAAAATGGCGCGCGGAAACCACCTCGCTGCCGATACGTCGGTCGTAGAAAGCAAACAAGGTTTCATCATCAACCAGGATGTCGCGGCGGCGTGATTTATGTTCCAGGTCTTCCACTTCGCTACGCAGTTTTTGGTTGCTGCGGAAGAAGGCGTGACGGTTCTGCCAGTCCCCCTCCACCAGCGCGTGACGGATAAACAATTCACGGCTTAGCTGCGGATCAATCTGGCCGTAGTTGACCTTGCGCGCCTGTACAATCGGCAAACCGTACAGCGTCACTTTTTCACTGGCCATTACCGCGCCCTGGGCTTTTTCCCAGTGCGGTTCGCTGTAGCTGCGCTTCAGCAAGTGCTGCGCCAGTGGTTCGATCCATTCAGGATCAATGCGTGCCGCAATGCGTCCCCACAGACGGCTGGTTTCCACCAGCTCCGCCACCATGGTCCACTTGGGCGGCTTCTTAAATAGCCCGGAACCGGGGAAGATGGAGAAGCGGGCGTTGCGTGCGCCGGTAAATTCTTGTTTTTCTGCGTCTTTCTGCCCGATATGTGATAGCAAGCCCGTCAGCAACGCGCAGTGTACTTCACGATAAGGCGCAGGTTCGCTGTTGACCGGCATACCTTGTTCACGCACCACCTGACGCAACTGGGTATAAATATCCTGCCATTCACGCACACGCAGATAGTTGAGATAGTCGCTTTTACACTGGCGACGGAACTGATTGCCCGACAGCGCCTTTTGTTGTTCCTGGAGATAGTTCCACAAATTAACGAAAGCGAGAAAATCTGACTCTTTGTCAGCAAATCGCCGATGTTTTTCGTCCGATGCCTGCTGTTTCTCCACCGGACGCTCACGCGGATCCTGAATCGACAGCGCAGCGGTGATGATCATCGCTTCACGTACGCAACCAAATTTCTGCGCTTCCAGCACCATGCGCGCCAGACGCGGATCGACCGGCAGCAACGCCAGTTGCCGTCCTGATGCCGTCAGTTTGTAGTGACCATCCTCATTGACGGTGATCGCCCCCAGCTCCTCCAGCAGGCGCACCCCGTCCTGGATATTGCGCTTATCCGGTGCTTCGACAAACGGGAAGGCAGCGATATCGCCCAGCCCGAGCGCGGTCATCTGCAAAATAACCGACGCGAGGTTGGTACGCAGAATCTCCGGGTCGGTAAACTCAGGACGGCTGAGGAAATCGTCTTCTGAGTAGAGACGGATACAGATACCTTCCGAGACGCGACCGCAACGGCCTTTACGCTGGTTAGCCGATGCCTGTGAAACCGGCTCAATCGGCAGGCGCTGAACTTTGGTGCGGTAGCTGTAGCGGCTGATACGTGCCGTGCCGGGGTCGATAACGTACTTAATACCCGGCACGGTCAGTGAGGTTTCCGCCACGTTGGTCGCCAGCACGATGCGGCGTCCACTGTGCGACTGGAACACCCGGTTCTGTTCGGCATTCGACAATCGCGCGTACAGCGGCAGAATCTCGGTATGCGGCAAGTCGCGCTTCATCAGCGCATCGGCGGTATCGCGAATTTCGCGTTCACCGCTCATAAAGATCAGGATATCACCCCGACTTTCCTGTCCCAGTTCATCCACCGCATCGAAAATCGCCTGAAGCTGGTCACGATCGGTATCCTCGGCTTCTTCAACCACAGGACGATAACGCACCTCCACCGGGAAAGTGCGCCCAGAGACTTCAATCACCGGCGCATTGTGAAAATGGCGTGAAAAGCGCTGGGGATCGATGGTCGCCGAGGTGATGATCACCTTCAAATCGGGACGGCGTGGCAGCAATTCGCGCAGATAACCGAGCAGAAAATCGATGTTCAGGCTACGTTCATGCGCTTCATCGATGATGATGGTGTCATATTGCAACAACAGGCGATCCTGCTGGATTTCTGCCAGCAAAATACCGTCGGTCATCAGCTTCACCTGGGTGGTGTCGCTGACCTGATCATTAAAACGCACCTTGTAGCCGATGCAACCACCGAGTGACGTCTCCAGTTCATCCGCGATGCGGTTCGCTACGGTGCGCGCCGCCAGACGGCGGGGTTGGGTATGACCAATCAACCCTTTAACCCCACGGCCCAGCGCCAGACAAATCTTTGGTAACTGCGTGGTTTTCCCCGAACCCGTTTCACCGGCAACAATCACCACCTGATGGTCGCGAATCGCTTCAGCGATCGCCTGCTGCTTCTGGCTGACCGGCAGATTTTCCGGAAAGGTAATGCGCGGCGTAGCCGCCATACGTTGCGCCACGCGCTGCTCCGCGAGGGTGAACTCGGCGGCCAGATCGGTCGCAATCCCCTGTTGTGCTTCAGGATTTTTTACTTTTGTCGCGCCCTGGAGTCGCCGTTGTAACCGTTGGCGATCGCGTAACATCAGGTTATCAAGTCGCGTCCAGAGCGGCGCTAAAGGAGAAGTAACGGATGATGACATAGTAATGAGTTACCTGTTGTGGCAGGGCAACCGGTGCGCTGCCGGCCGAAAATCACGGCGGATTCAATCAATTAATGGACGGCATCATAGCATAATTTGCCCCTGCCGCCCTGACCGCGCGTGCGGCCTTATTCAATAAATTCGAACATGGCTCTCGAAATATTGCGCTTTTCACCGCAGGGGGATCTCCGTAGAGTGTAACGCATTGAGCGGTAAGCCTTCCGCGTAACAAACAGGAAAACACCATGAGCAAAGTATTAGTTCTGAAATCCAGCATCCTGGCCGGTTACTCTCAGTCCAACCAACTGGCTGATTTCTATGTTGAACAGGCACAGAGCAAAGGTGATACCGTCACCGTTCGTGACCTGGCCGCGAATCCGATCCCGGTTCTGGACGGTGAGCTGGTGGGTGCGCTGCGTCCGTCTGACGCACCGCTGTCTCCGCGTCAACAAGAAGCGCTGGCTCTGTCAGACGAACTGATTGCTGAACTGCAAGCTCATGACGTCGTAGTTATCGCTGCACCGATGTACAACTTCAACATCCCGACCCAGCTGAAAAACTACTTCGACCTGATTGCCCGTGCTGGCGTAACTTTCCGTTACACCGAAGCAGGCCCGGAAGGTCTGGTGAAAGGTAAACGTGCAGTGATTCTGTCCAGCCGTGGCGGCATCCATAAAGATACCCCGACTGACCTGCTGACGCCGTACGTTAAGCTGTTCCTCGGCTTCATCGGCATCACTGATGTGAACTTCGTGTTCGCAGAAGGTATCGCTTATGGTCCGGAAGTGGCGACCAAAGCGGCCAGCGATGCGAAAGACGCGATCAAAGAGATTGTTGCTGCGTAATCTTTAAAAAAGAATGCTATCTTTTTGCCGGGCCTGAGTGCCCGGTTTTTTTTTGGCTATTTGCGTAACCATTGTCCATTGATGCCCTGCACATATTCGCCAGCACCGGCACGATCCACCAGTTTTTCCCCGGCAATGCGCGCCACCTCACCGCTGGTGAGATTGTTCTGCTGCGCCACGCGTTGATATTGCTGGCTGCGTCCCTCATTGATACGTTTCACCAGCGCCAGGGTTTCGCTGTCCTGCTGACGCGCCGCAATATAACCGCTCAGGGTTTCGCCGACGCGCCCCTGCTGACGTGCCTGATCAAGCGTCAGTGCCCAGGCGGAAGGTACCAACAGCATCGCCAGCAACCACGCGATTCCTTTTTGTTTCATCGCTGCCCTCCTCAAAATAAACCGCTCTGATTTTTCAGCAGCGCTTCCACATCTTTATCGACCTTGATGTGGATTTCATGCTCGATTTTCACATTCATATTGATGGTGATTGGCTCTTTCGGCGCAGCAACTTCAATGCGCGGCACACAGCCGATCAGCGGCAGCCCGGCTGCCAGCACCAGTAATGCCCTCAGGCTCATGGTTGGGGATCCTTCTTGGATGGCAGGGTGGCGTTTTGCTCCACCCAGGATTGCAAATTATCGCCAAAGCGCAGGCTGCGCCACAGCTGGAACAGGTTTTCCTGATGACGGTAGTTAAGATTGACCGACTGCCGCCGGTTGCTGAACTGGCTGGTGCCCTTTACCTCAGATTGCAGGGTCAGATTGCCAAAGTTATCCAGATCCAGCGTGGCCCATGAGCGGGAGATCTCCATATAGCGCAGCCAGTCCATCGCCGCGCCTGCGGCAATGTTGTTTGTGGTGATGGCATCGGCCATATCTTTATCCATGCGAAACGTCAGTGGTCCCCCATTGGCAATCCAGCCTTTTTCAATCAGCCAGCGCGGATTGTTGATCCACAGCGGCAGCTCGCCATTCACCTTGCCGGACATAGCAAATTGCTTTGGTTTTATTGCGGTGATCAGGCGGCTGAGATCAATGTCACGCAGAGAAATCAGCGCCGCTTCGTGCTGCGGCAGGCGCAGTTCTGGCAGGCTGACATGGCCGCCCAGCAGGTCAAGATTGACGTTAGATAGCCGCAACGGCTGACGTTCCTGCCACGGATAATGCCCCTGTAAATCGGCGGTGATGTTCTGCAAGGCAAACTGGTTTTTTATCTCGGCAATGCGCAGAGAAACCGGCCCACGTCGTCCCAACTGCCACTGGTCGGCCTTCAGTCGAAACGGCAGCGAGAAATCGATGCCGTTGATTTCGCTATCCGGCATCCAGACGCTGCCATTTTTCACCGTCCAGTGACCACCCGCCTCGAAACCTTGATCGGTGGCGGCGGAGAAAGCCACCTGTGCCTGGAGTTGACCAGACTGAATGCGCATCTTCAAATCGCTACTGAGCAACGGCTGAAATACCGCCAGCGATTGTGCTGGCCACCAGGCCTGGCCGCGCAGACGCTCACCATCCCAGCGACCATTCACCCGCAACGGACCGATCTCACCCGCCTTAAGCTGGCCGTGCCAGATAAACTGACTGGGGTCGCTGCCTTTGGCCGCAAACTCAAGCTCTGACGGCGGCAGCCAGCCACCATAGCTGAAATGCGTCTGGCCGGATTTCAACACAAAGCCACCAGCAAAGCTGGGTTGCTGCGCATCGCGCTGCCAGCGTACCGGTGCGGTCAGGGTCAAACGCGGTTTGCTCACCTGCGCCATACCATATGCCAGTTGGTCAAATCCGGTGTCCAGCGTATCCAGGCTAATCAGGGTGTCCTGCCAACTGCCGGTCCCTTTCACATCCCATTTGGCGTTGAGCGGCTGCATCATGCCATCGCCCCAGTAGCGCCAGTTCCAGCGTCCACTGTCCGGCCAGAATTGCGTGGCGCGCCCGTCGAGGTGCAGCCGCAAACGGCCAAAGCTGGGGTCGTGGGCTTGCAGGATCGCCTGCAAACGTCCGTTAATACCCTTGCTGCTCAAGGTCACGCCCGCCAGCGGCCAGCGCGCCTCATCCACCTCCAGCGTTGACAACAATCGACCGCGCAGGCGCAACAAGGCACCCGGTTTCAACACCAGTTGCGGGTCGGTCAGCATCCCCTGCAACTCGCCGGGGATGGCGCCATATAACTGCAACCGGGCGAATTTACTTTCGCCAGTAAGCTGGAACGGCAAGGCGCTGTTATTCAGGCTGAGCGTCCCTGGCCCGACACTCAACACCAGGTTGCCTTTGCCCCCTTTGCCTTGCGTCAGCAGGTTAAATCGTCCCTGAACCTGGGTGCGATCCAGTCCCTGCTGCCAGTCGGTTAAGGTCAATGCCAGACCGCCCGACAACGGTTGATCGGGCTGCGGCCAGCGCCAGTGTCCCTGAGTAATACGAATGTGTTGTTGATCGATCTGCCACGGTAGTTGCAGCAATGGCTGATCGTCGCCCTGCTGACTCACGGTTAGCGTCCCTTGCTGCTGCTGCCAGTTCAGCGCCAGCCGCAGTGGCTGCGGCCATTGGCTCAGACTCGCATCCCCCGTTAACTCACCCGCGACCGGAAGGCCGTCGGCAAAGGTGGGCAGCGTCAGCGTACCCTGTAGATCCAGCGGTTTGGGGAGCAACGGTTGCGTTAGCGTCAACCGCGAGAGTTGCAGTTGTTGTCCTTGCAGACGGGCGTCAACGGTAAGATTCTCGCCCTGATAACGCAGTTGCTGCGCGGTTTTATCCAGGGTGAGATCAAACTGCCCGGCATATTGCTGCCACGGCAGCAACACCAGTTGGTCAAGGTGGATATCCGCGCCGGGCAGCAATGCCTGCCACTGCGCCAGCGTACGTGGCGCATCGTTCGGGGTGGTGTTTTGCGGCAGCGATTGCAGGCAGTTGCTGTCGAGTTGCACCTGGCGGGCGTGCAGTTGCCAGCGATGCTGGTGCCAACCGAGGCTGACATCGCTGACTTTCGCCAGCTCACAATCGCCCGCCAGGTAACGCACTGCCGGGAAATAGAGGCCACCCTGCTGCCAGCCTGGCGCGCCGTTCAGCTCCACGCGGGTATCTTCCGGCAGCCAGATGCCTGCCAGCCGGGGTAACCATTGCGTCACCGTCAGCAGCAGTCCCAGTAGCAGCAGTATCAGCGCCAGTAGCGCAGCAAGTGTTCGGCGAAGGCCCCGCGTCATGGCAGCTAACATTCCTGTTCCTTACAAAATCCTGACGAAGATGATGGCATGTTACGCCAGGTAAATGAAGGTTTTACCCGGTGGCAGGCGATCATTGCGCGCTGTTTCGACCAGAAAACGTTATCCTGTCCTCTGCCAACATGCCATTTTTCAGGAGCGAAACAATGAAAGTTGCGGTTTACAGTACCAAACAGTATGACCAGAAGTATCTTGAACATGTTAACGCCAGCTATGGATTCGAGCTGGTGTTCTTCGACTTTCTGCTGACGGAAACCACAGCCAAGAACGCCGTAGGCTGTGATGCGGTGTGCATCTTCGTGAATGATGATGGCGGCAAAGTGGTGCTGGAGGAGTTGGCTGCGCTGGGCGTGAAATATATCGCGCTACGCTGTGCCGGTTTTAATAACGTCGATCTGGAGGCTGCCGCCGCTCTCGGTTTGCAGGTGGTGCGTGTTCCCGCCTATTCGCCAGAAGCCGTTGCGGAACATGCAGTTGGCCTGATGATGACGCTCAACCGGCGTATCCATCGCGCTTATCAACGTACGCGTGATGCGAACTTCTCGCTGGATGGCTTAACCGGCTTCAATATGCACGGTAAAACTGCCGGGATCGTCGGCACCGGCAAGATTGGCGTGGCGGCGATGCGTATTCTGAAAGGGTTTGGTATGCGCCTGCTGGCGTTTGATCCCTATCCCAGCGCCCAGGCACTGGAATTGGGAGCCGAATATGTTGATCTCAAAACCCTGCTGTCACAATCGGATGTCATCACCCTGCACTGCCCGCTGACGCCAGAAAACCACCATCTGCTGAATGCCGCGGCCTTCAGCCAAATGAAAGATGGCGTGATGATTATCAACACCAGCCGTGGCGGCTTGATTGATTCACAGGCGGCAATCGATGCGCTGAAGCAGCAGAAAATCGGTTCACTGGGGATGGACGTGTATGAAAACGAACGCGATCTGTTCTTTGAAGATAAATCGAATGATGTGATTCAGGATGACGTGTTCCGTCGTCTCTCTGCCTGCCATAACGTGCTGTTTACCGGCCATCAGGCGTTTCTGACGGCGGAAGCATTGACCGCCATCTCCGAAACCACGTTAAACAATCTGGGGCAGCTGGAACGCGGTGAAACTTGCCCTAACCAGGTGAAAGCCTGACACCCGGCGCCTGCGTTAGCGGGCGCAGCTTCCACCGATCAGCGCCTGCTCATCGCAGCGACGGCCATTCGCCATCTGGCACATGCCGATGCGCGAACCATCTAACTGGCGTGAAAACGCCAGTGTTCCCCCGGCATTGGCACAGTTAGTTTCCGCCAATGACGACATCACCACCTGCGGTTGAATATGCGCAGCGGTCGCCTGTTGTGGCGGTTCATTATCACTATTGCTGCTGCAAGCGGAAAGTAACAGCGCAACACCGGCCAGCAGGAAGGAAGCGGCTTTCATCGATCAGGCTCCGGGCGGTTCGGGGGAAAAATTCGAACCAGCATATGTCAGGCGCAGCAAGGGGTCGAGAGGCGACACAGCTTTTTACAAAATTTTCTTTCACACTTTGCAACCAGAATTATCCTGATTACCCTTTTTTCACCTCTTATCCGCACCCGTCATGATTTAAAAAGCAGCAACCTTAGTCAGTGGTGCGGCGAGCTACTGACATCACACGGATGAGAAAGTGATGCCTGCCCGCTTTGCTAGACTGAGATAATTAACCCCGGAAACTTTATGGCAATCCGTATCGCGCGATAAAGCATGACGTAATGTTTACGGGCATTCTTAGCGAAGCAAAGGACGATTTATGATTACCGTCGACGGCAATGGCGCAGTGGCTTCTGTCGCCTTCCGCACCAGCGAAGTTATCGCCATTTATCCCATAACCCCCAGTTCAACCATGGCTGAACTAGCCGATGGCTGGTCCGGGGAAGGCCGCCGTAATATTTGGGGCGATGTGCCACGCGTGGTTGAGATGCAATCCGAAGGGGGGGCGATAGCCACCGTGCATGGCGCGTTGCAAACCGGGTCGTTATCCACCTCCTTCACCTCATCGCAGGGGTTGCTGCTGATGATCCCTAACCTGTACAAACTGGCTGGGCAATTGATGCCGTTTGTACTGCATGTCGCCGCACGCACCGTCGCCACCCATGCGTTATCCATCTTTGGCGACCACTCCGACGTGATGGCGGTGCGCCAGACCGGCTGTGCGCTGCTCTGCGCCTCCAGCGTGCAGGAAGCGCAGGATTTTGCCCTGATCGCCCAGATGGCGTCACTCAACAGCCGCATCCCGTTTATCCATTTCTTCGATGGCTTCCGTACCTCACACGAAATCAACAAAATCGTGCCGCTCAGTGACGAAACATTGCTGGCGCTGATGCCGCAGCAGGCGATTGCGCAGCATCGCGCCCGCGCCCTGACGCCGGATCACCCCACCGTTCGCGGCACCTCGGCCAACCCGGACACGTACTTCCAGTCGCGTGAAGCAACCAACCGTTGGTATGACGCCTGCACCGGACATGTCGAAAACGCGATGGCGGCATTTGCGGAACAAACCGGCCGACGCTACCAGCCCTTTGAGTTTTATGGCCATCCGCAGGCGGAACGGGTGATCGTCATGATGGGATCCGGCTGTGGCACTGCTGAAGAGGCCATTGATGAGTTGCTACAACGCGGTGAGAAAGTCGGGCTGGTCAAGGTACGTCTGTATCGACCATTCTCCGCCCGGCATCTGTTAAGCGTGTTGCCGACAACGACGCAACGTGTGGCGGTGCTGGATCGCACCAAAGAACCTGGCGCGCTGGGTGAACCGCTGTTTCTTGATGTGATGACCGCGCTGGCAGAAGCGTTTAGTCGTGGAGAACGCAGCACCCTGCCGCAGGTGTGTGGCGGGCGTTATGGCTTGTCGTCGAAAGAATTTGCTCCCGATGCGGTGCTGGCGGTGTTCCGTGCGTCGCAACGCCCACAGCCGCCTGCACGCTTCACCGTGGGGATTTATGACGATGTCACCCATCTCTCGTTGCCGCCTGAAGCCAACATTGTGCCGAATCGCGCCCATCTTGAGGCGTTGTTCTACGGGCTGGGCAGCGATGGCAGCGTCAGTGCCACCAAAAACAACCTGAAAATTATCGGCAACGCCACACCGTGGCAGGTGCAGGGCTATTTCGTTTACGACTCGAAAAAGGCAGGCGGCCTGACGGTTTCACATTTACGCGTCAGCCAGCAACCGATTCAGTCGGCCTATCTGATTCAGCAGGCCGATTTTATTGGCTGCCACCAATTACAATTTATCGACAAATATTCAATGCTCGATCAACTGAAACCAGGCGGCATTTTTCTGCTGAATACCCCTTATGCCGCCGATGAAGTGTGGCATCGCTTGCCGCAGGAGGTGCAGACGCAGCTCAACGATAAACAGGCGCGTTTTTATGTGATTAATGCAGCGCGAATTGCGCGGGAATGTCAGCTCGGCGCGCGTATCAATACCGTGATGCAGATGGCGTTCTTCCAACTGACACAAATTCTGCCAGGCGACAGCGCCCTGACCGAACTGCAAAACGCCATCGCCCGCAGTTATCGCAGCAAAGGCGAGGAGCTGGTGCAACGTAACTGGCAGGCGCTGGCAATGGCACAACAGGCGCTGGAAGCAGTGCCGTTACAGGCGCTGGATGCGAGCAGCCCACATCGCCCACCGGTGGTTGCCGACAATGCCCCCGACTTTGTTAAAACCGTCACCGCCGCCATGCTGGCCGGGCTGGGCGATAAGTTACCGGTTTCCGCCCTGCCGCCGGATGGCAGTTGGCCTACCGGCACCACGCAGTGGGAAAAGCGAAATATCGCGGAAGCGATCCCCATCTGGCAGCCCGACCTGTGTACCCAGTGCAACCATTGCGTCGCCGCCTGCCCGCATGCTGCCATTCGCGCTAAAGTCGTGGCACCGGAAGCGCTGGAGGGTGCCCCCGCCAGCCTGGCGTCGCTGGATGTCAAATCGCGTGATATGCGCGGACAAAAATACGTGTTGCAGGTCGCTCCCGAGGACTGCACCGGATGTAATCTGTGCGTCGAAGTTTGTCCTGCCAGCGACCGCCAGCACCCGGAAATCAAAGCCATCAATATGCAATCACGGCTGGAACACGTTGAAACGGAAAAAATCAATTATGACGCGTTTCTCGCCCTGCCGGAGATCACCGCAGAACAACTGGAGCGTATTGATATCCGTACCTCACAGCTGATCACCCCGCTGTTTGAATATTCGGGAGCCTGTTCCGGCTGCGGTGAAACGCCGTATATCAAGATCCTCACGCAGCTGTATGGCGATCGACTGTTGATTGCCAACGCGACAGGTTGCTCCTCCATCTACGGCGGCAATTTGCCTTCCACGCCTTACACCACCAACGCCGAAGGGCGCGGCCCGGCGTGGGCCAATTCGCTGTTCGAAGATAACGCCGAATTCGGCCTTGGCTTCCGCCTGAGTGTTGATCAGCAGCGCCAGCGTGCCCTGCGCTTGCTGGATCAGTGCGCCTCTGCGTTGCCAGCAGCGCTGGTGGCGGCCCTGAAAAGTGACAATGTCACCACTTCGCAACGTCGCGAACAGATTAGTCAGCTACGTGCTGAGCTGAAGAATGCGTCGCACGCCGCTGCTCAGGCGTTAATCTCTGCGGCCGATGCGCTGGTCGATAAATCGGTGTGGTTAATCGGCGGGGACGGCTGGGCCTACGACATCGGTTACGGCGGGCTGGATCATGTGATGAGCCTGAGCGAGAACGTCAATGTGCTGGTACTGGATACGCAATGTTATTCCAACACCGGTGGTCAGGCGTCAAAAGCCACCCCGCTCGGCGCGGTCACCAAATTTGGTGAGCAGGGAAAACGCAAGGCACGTAAAGATCTCGGCATGGCGACATTGTTGTACGGGCATGTTTATGTGGCGCAGATTTCCCTCGGCGCGCAGTTGAATCAAACCATGAAAGCGATACAGGAAGCCGAAGCCTGGCCCGGTCCCTCGCTGATCATCGCCTACAGCCCGTGCGAAGAACACGGTTATGACCTGGCGTATAGCCATGAACAGATGCGCCTGCTGACCACCAGTGGATTCTGGCCATTGTATCGTTTTGATCCGCAACGCGCGGAACAGGGAAAAGCTGCGTTGTCACTGGATTCGCGCCCACCGACTTCCGAGCTGGAGCAGGCATTGATGAATGAGCAGCGCTTCCGCCAGTTGCAAACCGAACAACCGGAAACCGCTGCGCAGTTGTGGCGGGATGCCAGCGAGGCCGCTAACCAACGTTATCAGCGGTTAGCGGAGCTGGCTGGCAAGGCGGAGAAAAGCGAGTGATAAACAAAGCCCGGCACAGATGGCCGGGCTTGATGATGATTAACAGGGCTTGAGTTGGGTGATTGCCATCTCCACCGCCCGGTTGGGGGAACCGGTTAATTCGCGGTAACGGAGTTGCAGATTTTGTAACTCCGTTGCCAACACATCTTTTTCTGTTGCCACGCCACGCTGTGCCAGTTCCAGGTAACATTGACCGACTAACCGGCACGCTTCTTCAAAAACCATATCGTAAGTTTGCATCCGCCTCTCCTCACCCTTTAGAAACTAAAGTAACTCATGCCTTCATCCTGTCAGCGTGGCGCATGCAAAATCTTCGCGCAGATCAATAAATGCACAAATAATTCGGGCAAAGAATGCTGATCTTTATTCTGAGCGGCGATTAACCGGAAAAACGCGGCTTCTCCATACGGAATCCCAGCCCGATCAGGCGACCAAACACAAAACGCAGGAACGGGAAACGGCGGATAAGGGTCGGCATCGGGCTTTTCTTACCAGGCTTGCGTTTATTGCTGCTCATTTTAATTTGCAGGAACTGGGTGGCTACCGTCGGGAACTGACGCCGCTTCTGGACTTTCGCCAGGTCACGCAGGGTGACATCTCCACTGCGCAACGGCTGCGTCAGATAATTGGCGGCGGCGACCGCATCCTGTATCGCCAGATTCACGCCAACACCGCCAATCGGCGACATGGCGTGCGCCGCATCACCGATGCAGAGTACGCCGGGTTTCATCCAACTATCGAGGCGGTCAATACGGATCGACAGCAACTTAAATTGCTGCCAGTCGTCAAGCTGAGACAGTCGTGCCACATCAAAGGGCGCGACTTGCGCAATCGCCGCCTTGAATGGCTCCAGACCCGCCGTTTGCAGCGCAGCAAACTCTCCTTTGGGGATGGTGTAGCCACATTGCCAATACTCACCCCGCTCTATAACGATAAAGTTTTGCCGTGGCCCTTTATGCCCCATGCCCCAGGTGGGATCGCCCTGCTGCTTATCCAGCCGGAACCAAACCACATCGCGCGACGCACCAAACGCCTGGCTGGTTAACCCGGCAGCGGCACGGACGGCGGAGTTGCGTCCATCAGCGCCGACCACCAGCTGCGACCGGATCTCCACCGGCCCCTGTTCGGTGATGGCGTGAATGCCACCCACGCGCCCCTGATTGTCGATGAAGCGATCAAACGTGGTGGATTGCAGCAAGGTAAATCCGGCAAAGCGCGCGCTTTGCTGTGCGAGAAAGTTGAGGAAATCCCATTGCGGCATAAAGGCGATAAAACGGTACTGGACGGGAAGGCGGGAGAAATCGGCCATCGTCACTTCCTGACCGGCGATTTCCGCCTGTAACTTTTCGGCACGCTGATGCGGCAGTTGCAGCAGTTCCTCCACCAGACCAAGCTGATGCATGATCTCCAGGGTCGAAGGATGAATGGTATCACCACGAAAATCACGCAGAAAATCGGCATGTTTTTCAATCACCACCACCCGCAGACCGGCACGCACCAGCAGATACCCCAGCATCAACCCGGCCGGACCGCCGCCAACAATGCAGCAATCGGTGTTCAGGATCGCATTCGCTTCAGGCTTCATTATCGCTCCTTGGTCAGCACCACCAGAGTTTATGATAATAATTATCATTTGTGTATAGCGATTGGTGCTGCGGGGCTTAATGTCCACTCATGACGTCATGGTCGTAATAATAAACGGCTCCCGATCCGACAGAGCCGTTTGGTATTCCTGAACTATTTTGCAATAACGGTGAAGAACCTCAGCCTCAGAACTCGACGCTTGCGCTGAGCACCAGGTTGCGCGTTTCACCCTCAGCAACGCGCAAATTGCCGCCACTGGAGGTGTAATAGTGCTTGTTAAACAAGTTGTTGAGGTTTAATTGTAAATGCGTTTTTTTACCCAGCAGTTGATTGTCCCAACCAATAAAACTATCCGCGACGGTGTAAGCAGGCAGGGTGAAACTGTTGCTCGGATCGCCCGCACGCGTGCCCATATAACGAACCCCGCCGCCGATACGGAAACTGCCCGGCAACAGATTGAAGCGCAGATCGTGGCTTAAATAGACCGCGCCAGAATTTCGTGGTGCGTTTTGCAGACGGTTGCCATTATTAGTTGGGTCGGTTTTATCATTAACGATTTTCGCCTCGTTGTAGCTGTAATTGGCGCTAATATCCCAGTCAGGATAAATCTCACCGTTAACCTCTAATTCAATGCCACTGGAACGAGCTTTATCTACGGCATAGGTCCCATCGTTTAATGCTAAGGCAACATTGCGCTCATCTATACGGTAGAGCGCAACCGTGGCAAGCAGTGCCGGTGTCATCTGCCATTTGCTGCCGACTTCATAGGTCGTACCCTGTTCAGGAGCTTCAACGTCGCCGTTGTCATCCGGATTAGTCGATGGCGTAAACGATTTACTCAAACTGCCATAGAAAGATACTGTCGGTGTCAGCTTATAAATCAGCCCTGTTTGAGGCAAAAACTTATTACCTTCATCGCTATAAGTCAGTGTGGAATCACTGCCTCTTGATTCGCGTTGTTCGAAGTGCTGATAACGGGCGCCAGCTACCACGGTCCATTGCGACGTCAGGTCAATATTGTCTTTAAAATAGACCGAGCGGTTGTGAATGCGATTGAGCAGATTACTGTCGGCAGTTTTTTCCGTACTGCTGTCGGTGATGGTTGCTAATCCATAAACCGGGTTGCTCAGAGTGAAGTCAGTATTTTTTGTACCGTTATAAGCGTGTGCACGGTAGGTTTGGTTCATTTCATAATCAGTACCGACCACCAGGTTATGCGTCATGCCAAATATTTCGGGCGTACCGATGGCATCCCACGAAACATATTTTGTTTTGTGGTTAAAGCCGCGGAAGGCATCCGGACGTCGCGTAACGACACCGGTGGTTGTATTAATGGCGGTGGTTGTCACGGTATTGCTGTTGTACTTGCGCTGGTTCATCCCTACGGTAACGCGGGTCGACCAAATGTCATTGAACTGATAATCCCAGTAGCTGTTGAAGGTCTGATTACGCCCCCACGCATGGTTGGAATAATCATCCAGACGGGTTTTATAACCGATATTGATCGGTTTCCCATTAATAAATGCCGTGCCGCGATCGTACGGAATATCATACTGATAACTTTCATAGCTGATATTAAAACTGGCTTTTTCGCCATACCACTGTAATGAGGGTGCCAGCAGATTATGTTTTTCGTTGCCGTATCCGCGCCAGTAATTCTGCGCTTGTTTTTCGGCAATCAGACGGAAAGCAAAACCATTGCCCAGTGGGCCGGTAATATCAATATTTCCTGCACCGCCTCCAGTACTGTTGTAGTGTCCACCAACAATGGTGTGCCACTCATATTGCGGTTTTTTACTCACGACATTAATCATCCCACCGGGATTTAAAATACCGTATAACAGCGAAGACGACCCTTTCAGCACTTCAACGTGATCCGTGGTGGCATCAAGATTGAGTCCCTGGCTACTACGGATACCGTCACGGAACACAGAACCATCGGAGTTTGAACCAAAGCCGCGGCGAACAATACCATCTTCCGTCTGGCCCAGCGTATTCGCTTGCGCAGCGCCACTAACAAAACGCATAGCATCGGACAGGGTGGTGGATTGATAATCACTCAGTTGTTTATTTGTCACCACGCTCACCGACTGCGCTTCATTCAGTTTAGAGGTGGGCGTTTTACTGGCGACCGACGTAGTTGGGCTGGAATATCCGGTGTCGGGTTGTTCTGTCTGTTGGGCGGCAGTCACCGTCAAGGTATTATTGTCGGTAGCGGCATAGCTGCCACCTGAAGAAATTAACGCACCACTGTATACCGCAAGCCATATTTTCCCCAAAGGGCGCTTGTGGTGTTGAATATTTTTATATTCATTCATTTCTGATTTTTTTCCCTGGCAATTATCACAAACTGTTTTTTCATACTCTGACGCAATCCTGTCATGCTGCCGGCTGTTGTTGCGCGGAAGTGCGTGATCGGCAGGTCCGGTATTGTTATCAAGACAAGGCGTAGTTGATAATGTAATTGATAATCATTCAAACATGAGGGGATGTAGTAGTAAATATAAATTTTAGCTTTTCCGCTACAGATACCCTCTCCACTCCTCTGGCAACAAAATGGATGTTAACAATACAAATAAATATTTATATTTCATTGCTTTAAATTGATATTTCCTTGCCGGACAATCATCGACAAATTGAAATTAACCTTGCTTTTTTTGCCTGTATTTTTCGCTTTACTACTACATTTTATGCGCGCAGATCGCGAAAGATAATGATACTTATTACTTTTTGCAAGGGTGTATTCCACGTTACCAAACGGCTTATCGTTAACGTCACCCTTCAGCACCGAGCATGATCGGAGGCAGCCTGGAATGCTGCTATAAAACGTGCTGGCATTCGCCGCCGTAATCCGTACCATACGCGGCATACTTTTTGCCTGCTGGCTGATGCCAGCAGGTGCGGTCCCGTCGTTTATTGCGAATCAGATGGGGTTCGAGAATGCGCAGAGGGTGTACCAGATTAATGCTACGGGGATTGAAGAGATGAATAGCAAGCAGGTTAAAATACTGAACGCTACGGTCGCCTGGTAGTGGATTGTGCCCCCGTCATGCCCCTTTTGCTGAAAATCGCTGGCTGAGACAGTAAATAATGCAACAAAATCAAGATAATACAAAAAAAGAGCAGTACAACCTGAACAAACTGCAAAAGCGTCTGCGTCGTAACGTGGGCGAAGCGATTGCCGATTTCAATATGATTGAAGAAGGCGATCGCATCATGGTGTGCCTGTCTGGAGGTAAAGACAGCTATACCCTGCTGGAAATTCTGCGCAATCTGCAACAAAGCGCGCCGGTTAACTTCTCGCTGGTGGCAGTCAATCTCGACCAGAAGCAACCCGGTTTCCCGGAACATGTGCTGCCAGCGTATCTGGATGCACTGGGCGTTGAGTATAAAATCGTTAACGAAGACACCTACTCCATCGTTAAAGAGAAAATCCCGGAAGGCAAAACCACCTGTTCGCTGTGTTCACGCCTGCGTCGTGGTATTCTTTACCGCACCGCGACGGAACTGGGTTGTACTAAAATCGCGCTCGGACATCATCGCGATGACATCCTGCAAACCCTGTTCCTGAACATGTTCTACGGCGGCAAAATGAAAGGTATGCCACCGAAGCTGATGAGCGACGATGGTAAACATATCGTGATCCGCCCGCTGGCCTACTGCCGCGAGAAAGACATCATCCGCTTTGCCGAAGCCCGTCAGTTCCCGATTATTCCGTGCAACCTGTGCGGCTCTCAGCCTAACCTGCAACGCCAGGTAGTGGCGGATATGCTGCGTGACTGGGATAAACGCTATCCTGGACGGATCGAAACCATGTTCAGCGCGATGCAAAACATCGTCCCTTCGCATATGGCCGATATCAATCTGTTTGATTTCAAAGGTATTCAGCACGGTGATGCGGTGGTTGACGGTGGCGATCTGGCGTTTGACCGCGAATCGCTGCCGGTACAACCTGCGGGCTGGCAGCCGGAAGAGGAAGACGCGCCCGATTTAAGCGCCCGTCTCGACGTGTTGCAGATTAAGTAATTTCTCCCGGCACAAAAAAGGCGCGTCGCTTCGGCTACGCGCCTTTTTTATTAACGATGCGGCGGTGGATCGATGATCGGTGGATATTCGGGATCGTACGGTGGATCGGGTTCCGGCAGCGGTTGTGGATGCGGAATCGGCTCCGGGATGGGAGGTGGATCGGTTGGTATGGGATCGGTGGCGTGGAAAGTTTGCATGCCCTTCTCCTGGTTGCGAATGTCCTTTAAGCATAGGAAAAGGTCAGCGGCACTGGCAAACGGGCAAAAAAAAGCCGGCGGATAAGCCGGCGTTGTACGAATCAAATGTGCTATGCAGTAATTCAAAAAAGGAAGTAAGACAATATGGAGCGCAACGCCCATCGCTTGACGTTGCATTCACCTGCGAGAGAGAGTTTGCCCCTGTTGTCGGTTGCGGATATTGACGTCGATCAGTTTTTTTCCGCTTTTTTGCCCTTCTGGCCTTAATTTACAGCGAGTTACCTTTCGATAACCCATTGTTAACATTCGTGATGCACTTATAACCATTTACGCCGTCTTAACCACCAGGCGAGTCCCACTACCAACACCAGCAGTAAAAAACAGAAAACGCTGAAGCCCATATGCCACTCGCCACCCGGTATCCCACCAAGGTTGACACCAAACAGGCCGGTTAAAAAAGTGGTCGGCAGGAAAATCATCGCCAGCAGAGACATGGTGTAAGTACGACGGTTCATCGCTTCCGCCATCACCGACGCAATTTCATCGGTCAGCACGGCGGTGCGCGCCACACCGGCATCCAGATCGTCCAGTCCACGACCCAGGCGATCGGCGATATCCTGCATACGCCGCCGTTCATCATCATCCATCCAGCCGAGCTTCTCGCTCGCCAGTCGCGCATAGACATCGCGCTGCGGGGCCATATAACGTCGCATCACAATCAATTGCTTGCGCAGCAGCGCCAGCTCACCGCGTGGTGGGATCTGCTGATCCATCAGCGCATCTTCCAGCTCGATAATCTTATCGTGCATTTCTTCAATAAATTCGCTGGCGTGATCGGTGAGTGCATCACAAACGTCCACCAGCCAGCTACCACCGTCCACCGGACCGTTACCGTTTTGCAGATCGGTAAGCACTTCATCAATCGCGTACACCTTGCGACGTCGCGTCGAGACAATCAGTTTGTCATTGATAAACACCCGCATCGCCACCAGTTGGTCCGGGCGCGAGTCGCTGTTGTGATTGACGCTGCGCAGCACAATCATAAAGCCATCACCCAGACGTGTAACACGCGGGCGCATGCTGTCGCCCGCCAGCGCATCACGCACCGAGTCGGGAATTAACGGGGTGTTTTGCAACCATTCAGCGCTTTGCTGCTGGGTGTAGTTGAGGTGCAACCAGCAGGGGCGCTCACAATTGACGACGTCAGTGTCCTCAATGGCGATCAATCCCCCCTGACCGTCAAGCTGACAAGCCACAATGGCATCCGAAACCTGCAATGCTTTACCTTCAATGACGTTCACGTACTCGCCTCTCTATCAAAATCAATACGATACAGTCTAGCGTGGCGGCGACGAGTTGCAATCTTCAGGCTGTGAGCAAACATGACAGGCGGCCAGAAAGGCCGCCAGAAAGGTAACTCAGTGTTTAGCAATCCACAGTTCGCGACTGTAGGCCACATCTTCCGGGTTGGTGATCGGGTAGCCCTTCACCCACGGCTTAATCAGACGCCCATTGGTGTACTGATAAATCGGCGCAATCGGGGCCTGCATCGCCAGAATTTGCTCGGCGCGGTTGTAGTCCTGATTACGCGCCTGCGCGCTCGTCTCGTTACTGGCTTTTGCCATCACCGCATCATAATCCGCGTTACGGAAACGCGCGATATTACCGGTATGACTGGAGGTCAGCAGGCTGAGGAAGGTGGACGGTTCGTTATAATCCCCCACCCAGGAGGCACGGATCACATCGAAGTTGCCGCTGTTACGGCTGTCGATGTAGGTTTTCCACTCCTGGTTTTGCAGCGTGACATCAATCCCCAGATTCTTTTTCCACATCGACGCCACCGCGATAGCGATCTTCTGGTGACTTTCTGAGGTGTTATACAACAACGTCAGGTGCAGCGGTTTAGCCGGACCATACCCGGCGGCACTCAGCAGCGCTTTGGCCTGAGCGTTTAACTCCTGCTGACTGTGCTGTTGCAGATAGCTCTGCTGCGGGGTAAAACCTGCGGTGACATCCGGCGTGAAATGCCAGGCCGGTTTCTCACCGGTACCTAACACTTTTTCCGCGATGATGCGGCGATCGATAGTCCATGTCAGCGCTTTGCGCACCCGTACATCCGCCGTTGGGCCTTTTTCGGTGTTAAAGGCGTAATAGTAAGTGCCCAGTTGGTCCGGGGTGTAGACCTGGCCCGGCAGCTCCTTCTTCAACAACGCATACATGTTTTTCGGGAAGGATTCGGTGATATCGATATCACCGGCACGGTAGCGTTTGGTGGCGCTTGATTCTTCATTGATGGGGATAAAGGTGACTTTGGTCAGCACCGAATGGGCGTCATCCCAATAATGCGGGTTGCGCACCAGCACAATTTTCTCGTTCACCACCCGCGACTGAAGCTGATAGGCACCATTGCCGACCAGCTTGCCCGGCGCCGTCCAGCCATCACCGGATTCGGCGATAACTTTTTCCGGCACCGGAAACAAAGCGGCATTGGCAACCATACTTGGGAACCAGGGGACCGGGCGTGACAATGTCACCTTCAGTCGATTGCCATCCAGTGCCGTCACCCCAAGTTTATCGGCACTCATCTGGCCTTTGGTGATGGCCTCGGCATTTTCGATACCACTCAGGGCCGCGAACCAGGCGGAGGGGGAGCTGTTTTTCGGATCAACCAGGCGCTGCCAGCTGTACACAAAATCCTGGGCGGTGACCGGATCACCATTGGACCAGCGCGCATCTTTACGCAGATTGAAAATCCAGGTTTTGTTGTCGTTACTGCTCCAGCTTTGCGCCACACCCGGCACGATATGACCTTGCGCATCCTGATTGGTCAGTCCTTCGAACAGGTCACGCATCACCTGGATTTCCGGCAGACCGACGGCCTTCATCGGGTCGAGCGAGGCGGGTTCATCTTTGATGTGGCGCACGATTTCCTGCACCGGGGCCAACTGCGCCCCGGATGGCACGGAAGCGGCCAACGCCGGTGTGATAGCACCGATAACCATTAAGGCGGCCAGGGTCTTGCGAAACGCTATTTTCATCACCACTCCTTTTACCCGAAAAAAGGCGGCTGCGAAAAAGTGAGGCGCCGCCAGCGACTTTTGGCACTTTATCGCAGATTGATGATTGATAAATAGCTATTTTCTGATGTGCTGTTTACCGTTATGTTGAGGCTGGAGCCACGGTCACACTTCGCATCATGTCTTGAATTGTTGGCACATTAAAACACGCGCGATAAACCGCGCTGCTACGAGGAAGTTTGCTTATGTCGTCACTACACCCGCGCCCGTTGCGCGGCAAGCTGGATGCTGTCTGGCAACAATATGGGCAATCGGTATTGGGTGCCCCGCTGCTGTGGTTTCCTGCGCCAGCGGCAGACGCCGATAGCGGTTTGATCATTGCCGGTACCCACGGCGATGAGAACGCGGCGGTCGCCACCTTGTCCGCCGCCATGCGTACCCTGCCGGAATCCCTGCGCCGTCATCACGTTATTCTGGCGGTGAATCCTGACGGATGTCAGCTGGGGCTGCGCGCCAATGCACGCGGTGTCGATCTCAACCGTAATTTCCCGGCCGCCAACTGGCAAAGCGGTGACACCGTGTATCGCTGGAATAGCGTGGCGGATGAGCGCGATGTGGTGTTGTCGACTGGCGAGCATCCCTCTTCCGAACCGGAAACCCAGGCGTTGTGCCAGCTAATCCATCAACTTAAACCTCGCTGGGTGGTGACCTGGCATGAACCGCTCGCCTGCATTGATGATCCCCATCACAGCGAGCTGGCGCAGTGGCTGTCGCAGCAAACCCAATTGCCGGTGGTGAGCAGCGTCGGTTATGCCACGCCAGGTTCCTTCGGTAGCTGGTGCGACGATATCGGCCTGTTGTGCATCACCGCCGAAATGCCACCGATTTCGGTGGACGAAGCCACCGAAGTCTATCTGGAAACCATGATCAATCTGCTACGCTGGCAGCCGCAGGCATAAGCACACCGTTGGCAAAGTGTAACGACGGTTCCACATCTGCGGCCAGCCAGGTGGGGCCGTCGAGATCGGCGAATTGCGCCAGCGGCGTCAGCGGTAAGGCCGCCCGAATTGCACGCGAGGTGCACAGCATACAGCCGAGCATAATAGCGAAGCCCTGCTGCCGCGCACTGACCGCCAACGCCAGCGCTTCCGTCAGGCCACCGGTTTTATCCAGTTTGATATTCACCATGTCATAACGCCCGCGCAGGGCTGCCAGGCTGTCACGCGTGTGGCAGCTTTCATCGGCACAAATCGGCAGCGGGTGGATAAAATTCGCTAACGTGGCGTCATGCGCGGCGGGCAATGGTTGTTCCAGCATTGCCACCCCGAGGTCGGCCAGCAACTGGCAGCGCGCCGCCAGACCTTCTGCCTGCCACGATTCGTTAGCATCGACAATCAGCGTGGCCTCCGGCACCGCGCTGCGAATGGCGACCAGACGTTCGCTGATAAAGTTATTATCCAGCTTGATTTTCAAAAGCTGCGCACCGTGTTGCCATAACGCCAGTGCGCTACTGGCCATTGCGTCAGGGGTATCGATGCTGACGGTATGGGCGGTGACGATGCGCGATGCCAGAGTGACGCCACATAACTCAGCCAGGCTTTGCTGCTGTTGCTGGCGCTCCAGATCCCACAGGGCGCAATCAATCGCGTTACGTGCTGCACCAGCCGGCAGCGCCTGCTGTAACGCCGCGCGCGTCATACCGTTCTGCAATGGCGTCAGCACTGAGGCGATCTGCGCCAGCACCGAGGCTTCACTTTCGCCATAGCGCGCGTAAGGCGTGGCCTCACCGATGCCGCGAACGCCATTTTCTTCCATTTCCACCACCACCACCTGCGCCTCGGTGCGGCTACCACGCGAAATCACAAAAGGGGAATGCAGCGGCCAAGCTTCCGGATAACTTTTCACCTTTCTCATTATTTCTCCTTAAATCCATCACTTAAATGCGAGCTGGCGCAGTTTCCGCTACGATTTGCCCTCGAAAACCCTTAAAAAATATGTCATAAACAACGGCTATACCTGTTCTGACCAAGTAAAAGTCAGATTTTTTCATCGTTAAAAGGAAATCGTATGTCTCAGAATGTTCACTTCCAGGGCAACCCGGTGCCAGTAGCAGGCCAGTTCCCACAGGCAGGCGCACAGGCTAAACCGTTCTCTCTGGTAGCTAAAGATCTCGCTGATGTGACCCTTTCTCAGTATGCAGGCAAACGTAAAGTCCTGAACATTTTCCCGAGCATTGATACCGGCGTTTGTGCCGCTTCTGTGCGCAAGTTCAACGAACTGGCTGGCAAAGCTGACAACACCGTGGTGCTGTGCATCTCCGCTGACCTGCCGTTTGCGCAGTCACGTTTCTGTGGTGCTGAAAGCCTGAATAACGTGGTGACATTGTCAACGCTGCGCGGTGCAGAATTTAAAGAAGATTACGGTGTGGCGATTGCCGATGGCGCGCTGAAAGGCCTGACCGCCCGTGCGGTGGTGGTACTGGATGAAAACGATAAAGTGATTTACAGCGAACTGGTGAACGAAATCACCAGCGAGCCGAACTACGATGCGGCGCTGGCTGCACTGAACTAAGTCACGGCACTGACCCGTAGCGGCGCGATTTATCGCGCGTCTGATAAAGAATCGCGCGATAAATCGCACCGTTACGGGATCATTCCAGGTTATTCGCTGTCGTTACGCTTCTGGCTCAAGCCGTATTCACGTAACTTGTTGGCAATCGCGGTATGCGACACACCGAGTCGTTTCGCCAACTTGCGCGTACTGGGATAAGAAAGATACAGCCGCGTCAGGATTGAACGCTCAAAACGGCTGGTGATCTCATCCAGCGTACCTTCCATCGCCTCTTCCCCCATGGACACATCCAACGCCTGTTCCGGCAGGACGATATCCTGTGGGCGCAACTCGTATCCTTCCAACTGCGTCATCGCGCGATACAGCGCGTTTTTCAGCTGTCGCACGTTGCCAGGCCAACTGTAGCGTGTCAGGAAAGCAGTCAGTTGCGGTGACAGCCGAGGTCTTGGCAACCCCTGTTCATCGGCAAAGCGCGCGACAAACATCTCGGTCAACGGCAGGATATCCTGCGGGCGCTCACGCAGCGGCGGCAGATTGAGCGTCAGCACGTTGAGACGATAAAACAGGTCTTCACGGAATTCGCCGCGCTGCACCAGTTCCACCAGATTCTTTTGCGTTGCGCAGATCACGCGCACATCCACATGCACCTCGTGTTCTTCACCCACCCGGCGGAAAGTACCATCGTTAAGGAAGCGCAGCAGTTTGGTTTGCATACGCGGTGACATCTCACCGATTTCATCCAGCAACACCGAACCGCCATTGGCCTGCTCGAAGAAGCCTTTTTTGCCTTCCAGCGCATTAGGATAAGCGCCTGCGGCGTGACCAAACAGTTCACTTTCCGCCACGTCATCGGGTAACGAGGCGCAGTTCAGGGCGAGGAACGGCTTCTTGCCGCGCGCGCTGCGCAGATGGCAGGCCCGCGCCAGCATATCTTTGCCGGTGCCGGTGTCACCCACAATCAGCAACGGGGCATCGTGCATCGCCAGCTTGCGCGCCTGGTCCAGCACCTGACGCATTTTCGGCGTCACCGCGACAATATGATCAAACTCCGATTCATCCGTCACAGTCAGATTCTGCAACTGACGTCCCATGCGGGCGGTGGATTTCAGGGTGATCATTGCGCCAACCGGCTGATCGCTCTGGCCCTCTTCTTCCGCCAGATAGATTGGCCGTGCTTCCAGCAGGAAATCACGCCCCTGAATCACCACATGTTGCACTTCCGCTTCCACGCGATCGTTTTCAATCCAGCGTTGGAAGTTAAAACCGCTGATTAAGGAACCGGCATTCTGGTTGCGGATCTTTTGTTCGTCGAGGTTAAACAGGTTTTGTGCTGCCGGGTTAGCCAGTTCGACTTTGCATTTCAGGTCGATAGACAGCACTGGCTCCGGCATCGCCACCAGCAAGGCGCTGAGCGCACGGTGCTCGCGTTCTGACGGCATGTACGCCACGGTACGAACATCTGTCACGCCAGGTGTACGGCGGATCTCCGCCATCAGCGAACTGAAAGATTCGAATTCCAGGGCAGAAAAGTTGAGGTAGATACGGCCAAGCGGGGCAATTTCAATGCCGCGCAGGTCGATATTGCGTGCAACCAGCAGGTCGAGCAGCTCGCGCGCCAGACCGATACGGTCCTGGCAGAAAACTTCCAAACGCATTGCGATGGCCTTAATCAGGTTTTGATTTTAGTGATAATACGCTAACTTGCGACGCCTCAGAAGGGGCCTGTCAGGAAAAGTTGACAGTCAGAGGCAGGCGATGGGCAAAATTGTAACGGAACAACCACGATTAATCCCGTCAAAAATCACAATTAACAAAGAAAATCTCACCTTTCACAGACTTTTTAGTGTGAAAGGTGAGCAGGCAACGATTATTTAGCACTCTGCCCTGCTTTGCCCTCACTTTTGCTCAGGGTTTCTTTCAACTGGCCGATCAGCTCGCGGCGGAAGTCACCCAGTCGCGGTTTATCATCTTCCAGCCACGGCAGCGGGCGGCACAGCTCCATCGCTTTGATGCCAAGGCGTGCCGTCAACAGCCCGGCACCAATCCCCTGTGCGGCACGGGCTGACAGGCGAGCGGCAATATCCTGTGACACCCAATCCATACCCACTTCGCGCACCAGTTCAGAGGCACCGGCAAACGCCATATTCAGCAACACCAGACGGAACAAACGCAGACGACTAAAATAGCCCAGCTCAATGCCGTAAACAGTGGCGATGCGGTTCACCAGCCGCAGGTTGCGCCAGGCGATAAACGCCATATCCACCAGCGCCAGCGGGCTGACGGCGATCATCAGCGTCGCTTCTGCGGCATGGCGACTGATTTCGCGCCGCGCCTGGCGGTCCAGCACTGGCTGCACCAATTGGGCATACAACGTGACGATCTCGCGATCGTTATGGGTTTCATGCAACGCCGCGTGCCAGCGTTGCAACGCCGGATGCGCTTGATCGAGTTGGGCCTGCTGCGCCAGTTTTTCACAGAACGCGCGCGCCTGACCGATGCCGTGGCTGTGCAGCAACTCGCGCCCCACATCGCGCTCCTCCGCGCGCTGGCGCAAGCGATACAACCGACGCCACTCACCAGCCAACGCTCCGGCACCCGCAGCGACAATCAAGCCACCCGCCACGCCGCTGCCCAGCGCAAACCAGTCGTGCGTCAGCCAGGCATCATGCATCCACTGCACCCCCTGGGCCACCACGCTGACAGCAAAAATCGCCAGGCCTGCCCCCACCATTTTGCGCCACAGGCTGCGTTTCGGACGCAGGGCGGCTTCCACCGCTTTTTCACCCGCGCCCTCCTCCAGCGGCTCCTCTTCACGCAGAGCAAGAAAGGCTCCTTCGGCATCAGCGTCGAAAGTCTGCGCGGCACGCAGTGGTTTCTCCACGTTGCTTTCCAGTGGGCGGGCAAAATCAATCCGCGGTTTTAACGGGGTTTCATCGTTCATCGCAATTTATCTCCCAGTAAAAATTCCAGCGCGGCATCCATGCGAATATGCGGCAGCGGACGATCAACATCGAGCTGCTGCGGCCGGAAATGTTCAAACTGAAATCCCTGTTGCTGCCAGAAACTGTGACCTGGCAAACGTGGCGGCACTTCGCCGGGATAAAATGTCAGGGCTTCGCCATCTTCAAGACGATGCCCGCGCAGCGCTGGCAGTTTTTCGCCCCGATGATCCACCAGCCCACTCTCGGTCGCCTGCACTGAGGCCAGGCCAAGACAATCCATGCTGATACCTTCGAACGCCGCGTTTTGCCACGCATCCTGCACCAGTTGTTGTAACAGCGACACCATATTGGCGTGCTGATCGGCGGTGATGTGATCGGCTTTGGTGGCCGCGAATAACAACTTATCGATCACCGGGGAGAACAGGCGGCGAAACAGCGTGCGTTGACCGTAATGAAAACTCTGCATCAGTTGCGTCAGTGCCAGTCGCATGTCATTAAACGCCTGCGGCCCGCTGTTCAGCGGTTGCAAACAATCGACCAGGACAATCTGACGATCAAAACGCAGAAAATGATGCTTGTAGAAGCCCTTCACCACATGCTGGCAATAGTAGTTAAATCGCTGCTGCAACATCGCGTAGTTGCTGCCTGCCGGTGCCTGGCGCTGGATGTCCTCCACCTGCGACCACGGGAAAAACTGCAACGCCGGTGCGCCTGCCATGTCTCCCGGTAAAACAAAGCGGCCAGGCTGGATAAAATGCAGACCCTGGTTTTTGCATTGATGCAGATAATCGGTCCAGGCAGCGGCAATCGCCGCCAGCCGGTTTTCATCAGCAGGAGCATAGGGATCGAGATCGGCACACAGGCTGCGCCACTGCTGCGCCCATATCGCGCGATCGCCTTGCAACAAACCGAGCATCTGCCGCGACCAGCCCGCATAATCCTGTGCCAACATCGGTAAATCGAGCAGCCATTCTCCCGGATAATCGACAATTTCCAGGTACAACGTGGCGGTATCTTTGAAATGCCGCAGTAGCGATTCATCCGGACGATAGCGCAGCGCGAGACGGATTTCGCTGACACCCCGGGTAGGTGTGGGCCAAATGGGCGGCGTGCCATAGAGCTGGGCCAGGCCTTCGTCATAGGTGAAACGCGGCGTACCCAATTCGCGCTGCGGCACCCGTTTCACGCCCAACAGACGCTCTTCGCGCACCACACTGAACAGCGGCAATCGGGAGCCGCTGTGGACATGGAGAAGCTGATTAACCAGCGAAGTAATAAAGGCGGTTTTGCCGCTACGGCTCAGACCGGTCACGGCAAGGCGCAGATGACGATCGACACCGCGATTCACCAACGCCATCAATTCATTTTGCAGTCTTTTCATCGCTCTCCCTGATGAAGCGTGCTGACAGGCGGTTAAACACCTTGCTCAGCAACGGTTCCAGCGCGACCGCCAGTAACAGACGTAACGGACGACGCGCCACCGATTTTACCGCCCAGCCCGCAATGCCGCCAGGCGCGTAAGTGACTGCACTGATAATGATAAATTTCCCCGCCGACTTCAACGCCGGTGCTGCGCGGCGGCGCAGAGTAGAAAAACGTTGGTCAGACAAGGCAACCTCCAGCATCAGATTTGACGAAAACGACTACGCACACTGAACGTTTCCGAGGTGACGTAGCGTTCAATATCCCGCACATGGCGTTCATCGAATTTGAGCGCGTCATCCAGCTCATCCAGCAACTGGCTGGCGCTCGGCGCACGGTCAGCCGGTTCATCATCGGGTTTCACATCCAGCACAAAGCCAAGAATAAAGTAGATGATCAGGGTGAAGCCGAACAAACCAAAAAACATCGACAACACCACAATCACTCGCAGCAGCGTCACCGGAATGTCGAGATACTCGGCCACGCCCGCGCAGACGCCACGCACTTTGCCCTGCTGAGGAATACGCCACAGCTTGCGCCCCTTCAGGCTGTTTCCGCTCATGGCTGCCTCCAGTTCGGGTGTTCTGCATCCAGAATCGCTTCCAGTGCTTCAACACGCTCGCGCATCCGGCGTGCATCCTGGGTCAGCTGCTGCAAACGCTGCATATCGTTTGATGATAGCTCCGCACCGCCGTTGCGTTTGTTGCTGTAGTGGAGCCATAACCAAATCGGTGCGACAAACAGCACGAAGATGGTCAGCGGTATGGCCAGAAAAAGTGCGCTCATTGACTCTCCTTAATCATTTAACCGGTCGCGGGGGCAGCCCAATTATTCGCCGCGATTCATTTTTTCTTTCAGTGCAGCCAACTGCTGGCTGATTTCGTCATCAGCTTTCAATTCTGCGAATTGCTGGTCCAGGCTTTTCGGCTTACCAAAACGCTGGCTTTCAGCTTCGGCTTCCATGTGGTCGATACGACGTTCGAATGATTCGAAACGTGCCATCGCGTCGTCCAGTTTGCCGCTGTCGAGCTGGCGACGTACATCACGCGATGAAGAGGCGGCCTGATGACGCAGGGTCAGCGCCTGCTGACGGGCACGGGTTTCGCTGAGTTTTTTCTCGAGCTCACCAATCTCGCCTTTCATCCGTTCCAGCGTCTCTTCTACCTGCGTCACTTCCTGCTGCAACGCCGCGATTAAATCGGTCAATTTCTGTTTTTCGATCAACGCCGAACGCGCCAGGTCATCTTTATCTTTGCGCAGCGCCAGTTCGGCTTTTTCCTGCCATTCGGCCTGCTGAATATCTGCCTGCTCAATGCGGCGCAGCAGTTGTTTCTTCTCTGCCAGCGCCCGGGCTGAGGTGGAACGCACTTCCACCAGCGTGTCTTCCATTTCCTGAATCATCAGGCGTACCAGTTTCTGCGGATCTTCGGCGCGCTCCAGCAGTGAATTGATGTTAGCGTTCACGATGTCGGCAAAACGAGAAAAAATACCCATAATGATGTTCCTCTAAGTGTCATAGGTTGGCGCAAGGCGCTCATCACTAATACAAAAGCCGTGCCAGTTTTTATCTTATTGAATTAACTACAATTGATTATTTTACACTCTCCACCTTTTCCCTTAAGGTAGTGAAATTGATTAACTGATAGTGAAATTCATCATGGCGAATGGCAACGACAACCTGTTGGGCGAATCTAACAACTTTCTTGAAGTGCTGGAACAGGTTTCCCGCCTTGCCCCACTGGAAAAACCGGTGCTGGTGATTGGTGAACGCGGCACCGGCAAGGAACTTATTGCCAGCCGCCTGCATTTTCTCTCCGACCGTTGGCAAGGCCCGTTTGTCTCCCTGAACTGTGCCGCATTAAATGAAAACCTGCTCGACTCTGAATTGTTCGGCCATGAGGCGGGGGCATTCACCGGCGCACAAAAGCGCCATCTTGGCCGCTTTGAACGTGCCGATGGTGGCACATTATTTCTGGATGAGCTGGCGACAGCACCGATGCTGGTACAGGAAAAACTGCTGCGGGTGATTGAATATGGCCAACTGGAACGCGTGGGTGGCAACCAGTCGTTGCAGGTAAACGTACGTCTGGTGTGTGCCACCAATGAGGACCTTCCTGCGCTGGCGGCGGCGGGAAAATTTCGCGCCGACCTGCTGGATCGACTGGCGTTTGATGTGGTGCAGCTACCGCCGCTACGCGAAAGGCGCAGCGATATTCTGGTGATGGCGGAACACTTCGCGATTCAGATGTGCCGTGAGTTGGGCTTGCCGCTGTTTCCCGGTTTCACCGAACAGGCGCAGCAGACGCTATTAAATTACGGCTGGCCGGGTAACGTGCGTGAGCTGAAAAACGTGGTGGAACGTTCGGTTTATCGCCATCACAGCGTCGACGCTCAACTGGATAACATCATTATCAATCCGTTTGCGCCGCGAAATACGCCTGCGCCCGATGTGGTCAGTGGAGAAAGTGGCGTGCCTGCCCTGCCACTCGATTTGCGTCAATGGCAAAATCAGCAGGAGCGCCAACTGGTTGATCGCAGCCTCGCAGAGGCGAAATATAATCAACGCCGTGCGGCCGACTTGCTGGGGGTGACCTATCACCAGCTACGGGCGATGATGAAGAAGCACGGCATAAAAACAGAGTGAAAACCTATTTTATTCATATGATTAGATCATATTTTTAGGTGATTTTATGGCGAATTTCTCAAAATATAATTGACTTAATTTGTTTGTATCTTACCTTTCCGGCTCATGAGCTGCTTTGAGCGAACAGCGGTCATTTGTAATTGCTTCAGTATTTTTGGCACATGTTATTCAACGGGGAAAGGTCTTGTTTTTTTAGGCGATGCAGGAAGCGGGGTGGCACCACCGAATTGAAACTCACGAGAAGCCACTCGACTGGAGTTTTGGTGGTGCCGATTCAGCTGGCCCGAAAGACTCATCACTTCCGGGTGTCTGGTCTTACATCAAAAACCGCGCACGAACAGGATTACTCAGTACCTTCTACAAGTGTAAACGTGCCCGTTGCTGAACGGAGACGAATGATTTTCGCAGCCTGATAGGCCGGGCTTTCGTAGAAGTTTTTAGCGTCTTCATAGGTTTTAAATTCAAAAATCATGTGCTGTTCATGATGCTCACCTTCAAGATTTTCAAACTGGCCTGACCATGCAATGATTTTCGGATCGAATTCTTTGACGGCTTCGTCTGCAGCCCGGACATAATGACCAAAGGCCTGTGGGTCAGTGACGGTAAAGTGTGCGATTAGATAACCTTTCATTTTTTTCCCTTAAAACATTATTGGTGTTAGCAAAAGCCCGGGGGATGAAACTTCAACAGCGTTGTTTAATTACGTTGCTTTCAGCGCCTGTAAGGCGCGGGATATCGGGTTACATTCTGATGTTCAATCATCCAGCCAGGGTAATAAGGCGGAAGCGCACTGACAGAATTCAGGCGTTCAAGATCATCTTCGCTGAGGATGACATCCGCTGCGGCCAGGTTATCTTCAAGTTGCTCAATGCGTTTCGCACCCAGAATGACGCTGGTTACGTGAGGTCTGGAAAGTAGCCAAGCTAGCGCAATGCGGCTGACTGTGACGCCATGAGTTTCAGCAATCGCCCGCATCTGAGTGACACAGTCCCATGCCAGTGCAAGGTTGACCGGCGGGAAATCAAAGTGAGTTCTCCGTGAATCCTCCACTGACGGTGCGCCCGGGCCATATTTTCCCGACAGCAGGCCACCTGCAAGCGGTGACCACACCAGCAGCCCCATGCGCTCATCCTGCACCAGCGGCACCAGTTCACGCTCAATATCTCGACCGGCAACCGAATAGTAGGCCTGGAGCGTCTCGAAACGTGTCGCATGCAGCGCTTCACTCAGGCCCATGGCTTTACCTAATTTACCTGCTGGCCAGTTGGATACACCGACGTAACGAACCAAACCCTGCCGGGTCAGGTCATCCAGAGCGCGCAGCGTTTCTTCAACAGGGGTAACGGTGTCATTTGAATGAATCTGGTAAAGATCGATATGGTCAACCTGAAGGCGCTCCAGGCTTCTCTGAACCGAATCCATAATGTGCCCACGCGATGCCCCTTGATCGTTAGGTTTATCACCCATGGCACCCGCCGTTTTGGTCGCCAGAACGATCTTGTTTCTTTCTAAGCCCAGATCTTTTAATGCCTGACCAACCCTGCGCTCGGACTGACCATAGGAGTAAATATCTGCGGTGTCGATGAAATTAACACCGGCGGCAAGCGCAGTAGCGATAAGCTTGTTCGCCTCGTCCTGGTCGAGCGCACCAATGGCTGACCAGACGCCCGCATCGGCGTTACCGCCAAGCGTCATTGTGCCAAGGCATAGCTCTGAGACAAAAAGACCCGTACGGCCAAGTTGGTTATATTTCATCAGTGTGATCCTGAATTTTTAACGGTATTGGCCCCTGCAAGCGTGCAACCCGAGACCATTGAACAGTTAAAGCTGTGATGATTTACCCTGCAGAAATTGCTGAGCCAGTCTTACAACACGACGACCGTAAGAGCGGGCGGTTTCAAGGTCGCCCACCGACATTTCTTCAGGTGACGCATCTGCATCAGTCTGAGCCATTGCGCCAATTGAGGATCCCATACGGTTTAAATCATCGCGCACTGAGGCCTTAGTATTCGCGGGTTTGATGTCCATGTTTACCCATATACCGCCATGCTGACCGGCCAGTAAAAAGAAATACTCAAGCGTATTGAGTTTGTCGCCGTTAATGCTTGCGCTGTTGGTGAATCCCCCAAAAATCTTGTTCTGCCATTTGTTTGTAAACCAGGCCTTGGATGACTCATCAGCGAACTTCTTAAACTGCCAGCTTGGCCCGCCCATGTAGGTTGGAGAACCAAACAGAATGGCGTCAGCATTATCAAGTTTTTCCCATGCCCCATCAGCCAGATTCCCCTGTGGGTCAATAACCAGCAATTCTGCACCTGCGCCTTCTGCAATAGCCAAAGCCATGCGTTCGGTGTGACCGTAGCCGGAGTGGTAAACAACGACTGCTTTAACGTTTGAAATTTCCTGAGTCATGTCGGGGGCCTTTTAAATTGATGTCTTGGGACGATGTTGTGTTTGATTAGCTTATTGAGTAAAGGCTAGAGTATAAATAACTAAAAAATGAACTAACTGTTATCCATATGGAGAACAATGAAGAACCTCGATGCACTCATGATCTTTTCGCGGGTAGCCGAAATGGCGAGTTTTACCCGCGCAGCTGAAAGCCTGGGAACACAAAAGGGTCGGGTATCGGCAGTCATTCGCGAACTTGAGCAGGAGATAGGTGTTGCGCTGCTTCACCGCACCACGAGAAGTGTGCAACTTACTGAAGATGGCAGACTGTTTTATTCCCGCGCCCGGGATTTGCTCGCAGAAGCGGAGGAGTTGAAGCATCTCTTTGCGGGACAGGACACCCTGCTCAGGGGTAAGCTTCGGGTAGACATGCCAACCGAACTTGCACGCAGCATGGTGGTCCCCGCACTCCCGCAGCTTTTAACGAAACATCCTGAGCTGGAGCTGGAATTGTCCAGCACTGACAGACGAGTCGATCTTGTCCAGGAAGGCTTTGACTGTGTTATCCGCCTCGGCCCGGTATTTGATGAAACGTTGATTGCGCGAAAGCTCGGCAAGCTGCGAATGGTGAATGTGGCAAGTCCCGTTTATCTGCGTCGCTATGGCGTTCCACAATCCATTGACGATTTAATTAATCAGGGGCATCAGATGGTGCATTATACGCGCCTGTTCGGTTCGCGGCTTTCTGGATGGGAATATCCTGAAGGAGAGGGCTATTCGTCACTTCCACTTCCTGGAACGATGCAGGTCAACAGCGTGCAAACCTATCATGAAGCCGGACTTGCTGGCATAGGGTTAATTCAGGCTGGTCACTGGGCGCTAAAACACCACATAGAACGCGGTTCCTTGGTTGAAATACTGCCTCACCTGCGCCCCTCCCCACTTACCGTTTCACTGGTTGTAGCCCACAGAAGAAATCTTTCTCACCGTGTCAGGGCGTTCACTGGCTGGATCGAAACGGTAATAGCACCTTGGTTAGATAGATGAATGATGTAAAACCGATTAATCAGCTCAAATAATTTTGTTGGGTAATGATGATGTCCGCTGTTGGCAAGAGCGGAAGTAGATCCCAGCCCTAAAGCCTTACTTTACGACGGGCAGATCCGAAAGTCTGGTAGTGTATGCCGGTGATAACATTTCACGCTTCATCTCCCACGCCTTAAGAATCCCCTGCCCCGCAAACCAGATTTTTCCCTTCCCACTTTGATTAAGTCCATCAACAACCCGCATCAGCGCCTCACTATTAGTCTGTGGCTGGAATTCATCAAAGAGATTAAGCTGCGCCACGCCCTGGCTGAAAAAGTTGCCCAGCATCACACCTGCTTTCATGTACCGGTGTCCGGGTATCCATATACTTTCTAATGCCTCCATCGCCACCCGGATAATGTCACGCGTATCGTTTGAAGGCGTGAGCAATTTTCCCATTGCCTGGTTGCCATAGAACACCTCATTTTCTGCGTGGGGGCTGGTTCGAAGGAATACAGCTATCTGCCGACAATATTGTTTCTCACCTCTCAGCTTTTCGGCTGCTCTTTCGGCATACGCGCAAATTGCCTGGCGCATTTCCACATAATCAGTGATGCGGTGACCAAAGGAACGCGAGCAGACAATCTGCTGCTTTGTCGGCGCAAACTCTTCCATTGCCAGGCATGGTTCGCCGCGCAGCTCTCGCACCGTGCGTTCCAGCACCACATTAAAATGCTTCCTGATAATCCAGGTGCTTTGTTCTGACAGGTCTTTAGCGGTCGTGATGCCCATTGCATTAAGTTTTTTACTGATGCGGCGGCCAACGCCCCACACATCCTCGACCGGCACCAGCGCCATGAGTTTTCGCTGACGGTCAGATGGGTATCGCGTTTGATACGTGCGCGTACCTGTCGCCCAAACTCTTCCAGTGAATGATTCCTCTCCATTCCTGAAAGATTCATGAAAGCCTCATCGATGGAGTAGATTTCCACTGCCGGTGCCATTTCCTCAAGGGTGGACATGACCCGGTTAGACATGTCGGCATACAACGAGTAATTCGAACTGAACACCTGCACTTTGTGGCGGCGTAGCTCCTTCTTCATTTTGAAATATGGGTCGCCCATTTTGATACCCAGCACTTTCGCCTCTATGTTATTTGGAATTGACTATATTTCATACAATCGATTCTCAGAGGGTCACGCCGTGCAAAGGAAGCTGACAGATGCTTTGCCTTTTCTGGCCGGAGATGCTTCGGCATGCCGCTGGATCAACCTCCAGGAAGACCTGTTGCGTGCTCCAAATACCGTTGACGCTTATGCCCGTGGGGTCAATGACTGGCTGACCTTTTGCCACGCTTGTGGCCTGACGGCAACCGGCGCCGGGCATGATACTGTTGCACTGTATATCCGCAGCCTGCATGCTGGACGCCACCTCTCAGCTGCGACTATCCGTCACCGGTTGACGGTGGTGAGACTCTACAGCGACTGGCTTTGTGAAGAGGGGCTACGGGAAAAAAATCCAGTCAGAAGGGGCAACTGGAAAACTAACGGGAAGGGAAAACCGGGCATAGTTCCTGTTCAGCGGCGACTGCCGTGGATCCCTGATGATGAAGACTGGCTGCATTTTCTGACTGTAGCTGGAGAGGCTGACATCAGAACCCGTTTTATGCTGGCACTGGCCTACGACTGTGGATTACGCCGGGAAGAACTCTGTTCAGTGACTACCGGTGATATCGATCCATCCCGTCGGTTGCTCTCTGTTCGGGCAGAGCATACCAAAAACCGATGTGGCCGGGTGGTGCCTTATTCCCCGGTGACCGGTGAGCTTTACATGGCCTGGCTGGCTGAGCGGCGTCAGCTCAGTGCATCCCGAGGCCCGCTTTTTCTGTCGCACTCGCCGCGTAACCGGACGGAGCCTATCAGCGGCTGGACCTGGTCAAAAGTGGTACGCAGCCTGGCGCTGCAAGCCGGGCTGCCACTCATCAGTACACATACCTTTCGGCATCTCTGCCTGACGGAACTGGCCCGCGCGGGGTGGGATATCCACGAAATTGCCGCATTTGCCGGGCACCGTCGCATCCAGTCAACACTGCTGTACATTCATCTCAGCGCACGCGATCTGAGCAGTCGATTCAACTGTACAGTGGAGTCTTTGCATACTCACCGCCTTACTCTGTTGCACCTCCAGGATTCTTCACCATGATGCAATCTGAACAGACCGCGCCCTGTCCTGCAATACAGCTCAGCCTTCCCGATCCGCTTTGGGATACGCGACCTGATTTTGCTGTGGGCGAGCTTGAAGCGCTGGACACGCTGATCAGTCATTTCCGGCAGGGTGGAAAAAACTGGCCGCCTGAGATATTAAAACAACTGTCTCGTCTTCTCTTACCGCTCCGCGACACACTGGTAAGGATGCATGCGGCCAGGGCTCCATACAATTCATCCCTTCACGATATAACCGTAGAGATGCAACGTCTCCGAAAAACATACTGGGCCTGGACACAGTCAGAGTGGTCCGAAGTCATCTGCAGCACTGAAGGTGAATTTCGCCGAAGGTTTGGGGCCAGTGGTAATTGCCGGCAATACGTGATGGCACTGGCGTGGTTGCTGTGTGGTTTTGATCGTCTGGAATCCTGTGGTGTTTTTTATCAGTACCGGCTCTGTCTCAAAGTTTTTGGGCGTCAGCATACGGATGCAGCAGTCCTCAGACTTAATGAGATGATGATTGCGGTGGGATATGCTCCTGGCGATGGGAGAAATAACGGCATCAGGAATGCCTTGTGCATGGCAATGCTGCTTCAGCGTGAACCACAGCCAGAGCGCACCAGTGTCGACACGTTACGATATATAGCCTCTTCAGGACCGGCTTACCTCCGCAAGTACTCCGCAACGCTGTCGCGTATACTGGCGTCATCAGGGGTTATTGATGACAGTTTCGAGCATCGGGTGTCACAGCGTCGACGTCCGCCTCGGGAATATAATGCTGTGACCAATGTGCCTGCTGAATGGCTTTCCTGGTGTGAGCGATGGCGTGCAACCTCTGTGCTGCGCCCCTCAAGCGTCGAGGCATGCTGGTATGTGTTGCTCAAGTGCGGTCGCTGGCTGGCGGATTGTCATCCGGAGTGCGTGTCACCGGCCGACTGGACGCGGGAGACGGCAATGGCATGGGTAACGACAGCATGCAAAATGAAAGTAGGTGAATGGTCAAACCCGGGAGGTATGTATCGTGATCGACGTGGGAAGTTGATGAAGCCCTCGGCGCGTGCCGGAATGCTCAGACATGTGCATACTTTGTTTCGTGATCTTCAGGAGTGGGGTTGGATCCCGGTCAGATTCAGTCCGGAAAGAGTTCTCAGAGCACCCAGAAGCCTGAGAGCGCAGATCGGCCCCGATCCTCGTGTAGTGAGTGATGAGCTCTGGTGTAAATTAATTCACGCGGGACAAAATCTGCAGGAGGCAGACCTGCCAAGCTCTGTCGGGTATCCCTATTTTTATCCGCTTGAGATGGTCAGGGCATTAAGTGTGCTTTGGTTATTTGGCGGACTCAGACGTGATGAAATTCTGCGCATGCGGTGCGGTTGTATCCGCTGGCAGGCCTCAGAAGAAAATGACGGACAACGTATTTGCCTGATGGATGTCCCGGTCAGTAAGACTTACGCAGCATTTACAAAACCGGTTGACTCCATTGTTGGAGATTATATTGAACGCTGGGAACAGGTTCGTAGCCCGCAGGCGCTTCAGGAAGATCCAAAGACCGGCGAGAGTGTTCATTTTCTTTTTATGCATCGGGGAAAACGGGTGCATGGAAGCTATATTAATAAATCGCTGGTTCCGTTGCTGTGTAAAAAAGCGGGCATTCCTGAGCAGGATGCCAGAGGTAAGATTACCAGCCATCGTGCACGCGCGACTATCGCCAGCCAGCTTTATAATGCCCGGGAACCGCTTGATATTTTTGAACTGCAGAAATGGCTGGGGCATGCCTCACCGGAATCCACGCGTCATTATGTTGATATCACTCCGACGAGGCTTGCCGAATCTCTCGGCAAAGCCGGTTACTTTGAACGTAACCGCCGTATGGTATCTGTTCTCATCGATCAGGATGTCATAGTAGCAGGACAGGCAGAGGAAGGCAGACCCTGGCGCTATTACGATCTGGGGCATGGTTTCTGTACGTATGATTTTTTTGATCAGTGCCCTCATCGTATGGCCTGTGCCAAGTGCTCTTTCTACATGCCAAAATCGTCATCGGAAGCACAATATCTGGAAGGACGGCAGAATTTGCTCAAACTGATGCAGGAGATCCCTCTGACAGAAGATGAACAGGCAGCGGTAGATAATGATATCGACGCAGTGGAGCGACTTCTCACTAAACTCAGCGGTGTCTCTCCGCCGGGGGAGCAGAAAAAATAGCGGAATGCGATTATTGCAAAGCGCAGCTTTAGATATTCAGAAATCAGTTTCAACTTAAATTCAGAGGTGCTTCAACGGCTTCCTGCAAACCTGCCATCAGGGCTCTTGATCAATCAAAGTAATCATAGGTACTGTATTTAAACACAGTGTCGTGGATGACCATTATGCAACTGATTATTCCCTCTGAACCCGATGTAACGAGCCCGCTTCCACTCTTTACAGAACGGGTGCCTTGCGGCTTTCCAAGCCCTGCTCAGGATTACGTCGAGGACAGTCTCGATTTGAATAAACTCGTCGTCAGACATCCCAGCGCAACCTACTTTGTCAGAGTCAGTGGAGATTCAATGGCAGACGCAGGCATCAGTCACGGTGACTTGCTGGTTGTAGACCGCGCATTATCGGCAGTTCATGGCGATATCGTTGTTGCTGCAGTCGCAGGCGAATTCACGGTGAAAGAACTCCACACCTATCCACGCCTTCAGCTCATGCCGCGGAATATAAACTATTCTCCTGTCGTTTTCGGAGCAGAAGAGGAGCTGGAAATTTTTGGTGTAGTAACCTTTACCCTGAAAGACCACAGACATGTTCGCGCTTGTTGATGTAAACAGTTTTTATACTTCCTGTGAGACTGTTTTCCGGCCGGACTTGCAAGGTAAGCCCGTTGTTGTCGTCTCCAACAACGATGGGTGCATAATTTCCCGTTCAGCAGAAGCGAAAGAATTGGGGATTGGCATGGCTGGCCCCTATTTTAAACTGAAGGATGAACTCAAGCGCCAGAAGGTGAAGGTGTTCAGTTCTAATTACGCGCTGTATGCCGATATGAGTCGTCGGGTGATGACAATCCTCGAAGAAATGGCTCCGGGTGTGGAGATTTATTCTATAGATGAAGCTTTTCTCGACCTGACCGGCGTCAGGAATTGTATCGACCTTGAGATCTTCGGTCATGACATTCGTAATCGATTACTCAAAGAAACCGGGCTGACCGTTGGTGTTGGGATTGCCCAGACTAAAACGTTAGCTAAGTTGGCTAATTACGCGGCTAAGAGATGGAAAAAAACAGGCGGTGTCGTCGATTTATCGAATGTTGATCGTCAGCGGAAATTGCTGGCAAAAGTGCCCGTCAGCGAGGTGTGAGGGGTGGGTCGTCGCATCAGTAAAAAACTCAATCTGATGGGGATTGAAACAGCACTGCACCTTGCAGAGAGCTCCAGTTGGGTGATCCGGAAACATTTTAATGTGGTACTGGAACGAACCTCAAGAGAGTTGCGTGGTGAGCGGTGTCTGGGTCTGGAAGAGTTCTCTCCCACTAAACAACAAATCATCTGCAGTCGCTCTTTTTGTCGACGGATAACTGAGTATGAAGAAATGCATCAGGCAATCTGTAGTTACGCTGAACGGGCCGCTGAAAAACTCCGTGAAGAGAAACAATTCTGCTGCTATATCAGCGTGTTTCTTCGTACCAGTCCACATGCACAAGATGAAGTTTTCTATGGTAACCAGACATCGGGCAGGCTGCTAACACCGTCCTGTGATACGCGGGATATCATTCGCGTCGCGTCGCGACTGCAGCACTGCAACGTATCTGGATTGATGGACATCGCTATATGAAAGCAGGTGTGATGCTGAGCGATTTCTTCAGTCAGGGAATTTCACAGCTCAACCTGTTTGATGATTGCCAGCCAAGATCAAACAGCGCGGCACTGATGCAGGTTATTGATCAACTTAATCGTTCCGGACGTGGAACGGTGTGGTTTGCGGGGCAGGGAGCCAATAAACCCTGGTCAATGAAGCGTGAAATGTTATCACCCTGTTATACCACGCGATATTCTGATCTCCCTCTCGTCAGATAGTGATATCCGTTACGATATACAGTGAAAACTAAAGAACTTAAATAACTCATCTCATGAGACACTATCATGTATTTTATGCCCCTGTAACAGCCTTTAAATTCTTGCGAAATTTAAAAAAACAACACATCAATCTTAAATCAGGTGAAGATGTGCAATCTCCAGCAATAATTTTTAGATGATAACATCAGTTAACCACCTTAAACGGGCTCATTATCCAACTGCCGGCATGCGGATAATAAGATTTTTATATGGAGCGCAGGCCAATGATAAGTTACGCATATGTTTTTTTTAGAAATTTTTGACAAAGAACTTCAGTTATTTTGATGAGTCTGCCAACGTAAAATAAAAAACCAAGAAATTATTTTATGTTTTTTACTTTCCATTTTTTATTATTTCCTATTAAAATCAGATGGTTGATGAAAATTAACAACCCTGCGGGCATCCATATAGCTTTAAAGTAGGATTTTACTCACTTGTTTCATCGCCCAGCATAGCATAAAGTTATCCTGAATCATCGCATGTAAGAAGGTGAATTTCATCCGTCATAGTTAACTTTTTTCATTTTCCATCGGGGAAATGCATCCTGGTTTTTCTGAAATTTATTCAGAAAAATGGGTGCATGATAATCCAGAAGCTACGGTTTAAATACAAAAAACATGGTTGGGATATAACCCTGCCTCCGAGCTTATCCTCATAAAGTGGAATTGATATGAAAAAATCAAAATATTTTTACATCAGCAAGCACTCACACAATGGCATACTGCTACACAATTCTGATTGTGAATTTCTACCTGCAGCATCATCCCGGGTTTTTATTGGTTCCTGTTATTCAGCACAACAGGCCCTATCAGCGGCCAGAGTTCGATATCATAATGTTAACATGTGTCCATATTGTAATTATCACATACAGAAATCCTCCTGCAATTACAGAAATCTGATGTCATTGTCTGAAAAGCCTTTACCGGTGCTTCATCCTGCTCAGAACAGAAGCATGTTTCATTCAGAACATAATCTCCCAGACTTATTATAAAACTCCATGATTCGTCGTTGATTAAACTCAGGACCGATTTAGCCTCGGGCCTGAGTTAACCTCTTGTATTATTACTTGTTTTTATAGGCAGAAGCTCTGATGACTTCACTGGTAGTCCAGTAAGAAGGTGCGCTGCTGGGATCAATAACAATATATTGAGCACCTTCTTCGGCTGCTTTGTCCAGTACTTCATTCATGGCATTCTGATAGCCAGTATGGCGCGCCACGCCGGTAAGTGTTGATGACCCAGATACATTGGCGACAAACTGATACTCTTTAGCCTGCTCCGCTGATATTATCTGAACCCGGGATGCCCTGTCAGTCATTGTGGTTGAGCATCCGACAAGCAGAACGCATTGTAATAAAAAGGCGAATAAGTATATTTTTTTCATATCAGTCACTTTTCTGTTTCATTGGTGATTGTTCAAGTTTCTCTGAGTAATAACGTAACAAGACCGTTTATCGACTTTAAGAAATATAAATCTCTTTAGGGTAAATAAATCAACCAAATCAATTTGTCATTTTTCCATTTCAATAATGACTTTCAGATATTAGCTCATTAAGTATCGTTCTTCGACCTGATTCATACGTTCCTATTGCAAAATAAAGTAGTCAGAGAAATGCAGAAAGTAAACACAGAGAATAAAGAAAGTTACTGTGTGGTCTTTTTCGATCTGTATTTCCTAGGGGCTTATGGTAAGTTAATGACCGGCATCCCCCCGCACGGGGGATGTTTATTTAGTGAAAGTCTTGACATCTGTGACCCTGCCAGACTTCATCTCAAGGCGGAAGCCTATACCCTGTTTCCAGTAAATACCATCATGGAATTTGAAACCTTCATCCCGCATGCGGGTGACGGCTTTGCCAACGTTTTCACCCAGCAGAACATCTCGTTTGTAATCCTCTGCCCACCGGGCAAGATGCCATTGATCGTCTGGCATTTTATGGGTATTCCGGTTTTTTTCGCATTCTCCATGAGCATCCTGAACCTGCGTGCAGCCATGGGTTTCCAGATTTTTACGGTAAGATTCAGAAATGGCGGATGCATTAAACGATAAACAAAAAAAAGCAATTGCAAGCATGTTGAATATGGTTTTTATCATAGCGTCACTCTCTTAAAAGTGTGCAGGATGATTACGTGGACCGGAATCTACTTCATGGTAACGATGTGGATATGTTTCCGGAGTTTTATTATTAATGTATTCAGCCTTATTGGCTTTGTGCAGGGCAGTGAGCTAAGTGGCAAGATCAACCGTGGCTCAGCTGCCCGCAGTAACAGCACCAGAAGTTAGTATACGATCTGTATTAACAATGATGTAACTGGCAAATTATTCGCCACTCTGACTGTAATGCTACGATCAGATCAGGAGCGGATAAACAGTTAGAGACCCGGACGGCAGTAACTGTGAAGCAGATAATCCATATCATTCAGGATTTTTCAGGAATGCCCTGTTGCCAAGGCTTACTCTGCTACCAGCGACCTACATTACGGGATCCGGACTCAGCACTACCTCCACCAATATGATTCCCCCCCCCAATGCCATGGCTGTGCGATGCCGCATTATTCTGCCCTGAGTTATCACTACTGGCTGCGTGGCCATGCCCGCCATGCTCATGTGAGTTTCCTTGGCCACCATGCCGTTGAAAAGCCGGGGTATAAGCAACCGCGACCTGTGTCGCTGGTCGTACTGCAGCCAGCTGTCCGGCCGTAATCTGAACAGGATGGCCGTCAATCACTGCATTAACGAGGGTTGCCGGTGCTTTAGCGGCCAGCGTTTTGACACTGACGTTAATTGTCGGAATGGCTGTTGGAGAGGCTACCGGGATTCGGCTGGGGGTAGGTTTCAGTGATGGAACCTGGCCGGGTACAGCCTGTGGAACCTGGTTGGGAACCGCCATCTGCTGTGGTGTTGCAACCGGGGTAGCGACTGGTTGACGCTGTGGCACCTGAGAGGGAGCGAGCTGCGCCAGTTGAGGTGTGGCCTGAGGTACCTGATTGGGAACCGCCATCTGCTGTGGTGTTGCAACTGGCGTGGCGACCGGTTGACGCTGCGGTACCTGAGAGGGAGTGACCTGAGCCAGTTGAGGTGTGGCCTGAGGTACCTGTTGGGCTTGACTCGGTATTGCTGCCTGCTCTGAACGAATTGCAGCATCAATATTCCTGCGTTCTCTGGATTGATCATTGTTTACCAACATACGTCCGGCTGAAGCAGCAACTCTGTTATTTGTATTGGGATGTTGAGCTGCAGCTGAGATTGCGCCGGCAGCATGATGTGCCGCCTCATGGCTATCACGGGCCAGCTGATTTAATTGGCTGAGTGCTGGGCTGTTATCCTGTAATACAGGAGCAGCATTCAGTGTTGTTATTCCGCTGCACAAAGATGTTATGACCAGAGGCAGAAGGATTGTTTTAAAACGGTTCATTTCGGCTATCCTCATTTTTTTGTAAAATAAATAATTTTGTAAACTGTTTTCTGTTGCATGGAGTCTTAAAACTCACATTGAGAGCAAGGCTCTTGAATTTTTTCTCGTCTTTTACAATCTGGCTAATGGCACAAAGCATTCTCCGGTTAAATGCATTTAATCTGGTATTTGATGTTCCGGATTACTGCTGGTTTATTCAGTTAAATTATGGGCTTAACAAGTATCATGGGAGAAATTTTAAAGCATGTGGTAAGTAACAATGCGCCGCCAAGACGCCGCCAAGATTTTCTAATTTCATTTAGTCACTGCATGCACGCCTTTTAAGGTGACATCAAGGAATTTCATAGGATTTTTATTTATATGGTTAAGGTTAAAATCACACCAATATATCGTGTACCTATAATAGAGACACTTATTTCGATGAGTAAAATATATAATATTTCGCAGGTCGAAATTTGATATCGATCAACTAAAATCAGATGAGGTGCTAAATTTTTTTTTAAATAATCAGTCATGAAATAATTTCACGACGCAGGAAGTCATATAGTTAATCCCGTAATTAACTATATATCTTGCTATTACTACATATCCGTAAATTGCAAATTAAGAAAAAAAAGTCAGTGCGTCGACTAAGTATAATATGGTAACTGCATGATCAGATTGATAATTTTCATGTACGATAGTGTTTACAGACAGATAATGGAGGTTCATGAAGTGTCCAGATGCTTTCAGAGGTCATTTATATTGTGGTATGAGCTCAGATGAGAAATGAGAATGGCCTGCCGGGAAAAGGTGCTGAATGCCACGTTAAAGCACAGGGGAATGAAATGTCACTTCATCTGAAACAGGAAGAGAGAATATCCCATAAATATAATGGGATATGCTTCATGTAAAATAAAGATGAATACCCGAATTACATTCTGATTACACCAGTCATACTTTAAATCTTGCGCTTTCGTTCGATGTAACATCAGCAAAAAGTGAATGTGGAGGAAATATATCAATCTGGTTGTAAGATACCATGTTCGCGGCCCACTATGGCCGTCCAGCTTGCACTATATGTGTTGTCCTGCCGTGCAAAACTGACGACAACATTACTTTTTTTTTCACGGCACTCGGCATAGTTGGTGTTAAACCATATGCAGGTTGCTCGCTGACCATTGATCAGCACGCGATCCCCTCGTGTAGTGACAACCAGAGTTGAACCATCCGCATTTTTCCCATGAAGTGCCATTTTGGGAAACGATGCAGCATGGGCAGCATTAAAAGAGACACTCAGGGAAAGAGTCAGAATGAGGAAAAACATCCTCATACCAGATAAAAGGGTCTTGTTCATATTTTTTTGTCATGATTGCTGTGGAATTTTTTTCTGAGATTCATGAGCATAAACGACCTGCTGGGATTCTCTCTTGCCCCCTATCATATCTATGATATTAAAAGCATAAGTCAGTCCGTTTTCTAATGATAGTGCAGATAATCTCTCAGACAACATGTCAAGGGAGGAATGATACCTTGAAAGGTAGTCCTCTTTTCCTCTGTCATTGAGATATTTTTTGACAGGAATGAGAAAGGAAGCCAGGAGGTCCGGAAGCGTATATTCAGTCAGCATTTTCCACATGAATGCATTGAGAACCATTTCATTACCGCTTGAGAGGCAAATGAGAAATTCTTTATTTCTCATTTTCCACCCACTGTGTCTGTAATGCCAGGAGTCATTCAACAGGGTGTGTACCTCACTTAGAGTGTCCCCGGAAGAGGTTAATGCTCTGATTATTCTGACCTCTGATAGCTCTGAATCTGTCAGTGAGTAATCTCTTTCAGTTTCAATAAGTTTAAATCGCTTCCAGTTGCGCAATGTTTCAGGAATTACTCCAGTCATTTTAAATACATCATCTACATAATATCTCAAAATCATTGTCTCTCAGTGTGCTCAGTGTTTAATCAGTATGAGTGCAATATATTCAGGAAATATTGATCTTCGTCAAATAGCACGATTAATCAAAAAAACTTTCACCGAATAAATTGTTTCTATTAAATGAAATTGACTATCATTTTCATTGAGTTGTAGGGAGGGGAGTATATTCATAAATAAAATCATATTGTTATAAATCTGTTCGTGGTGAGATGAGCTGTTCATTAAAGAATGACTCATTATGCCTGTGTGCGCAATGTGCTAATTCGGGAATAAAAATTAAAGAAATTGCGAGTGATTGCCGATATTAGAATGTGGATCGATCAATTAAGCAATTGATTTCAAGGTATTGTTTGCAATGAAATGCCACTCTATTTGTAGGCCCTTGTGTATTTCTTTGTTATCTATAAATTGATAAAGAGCATGGAGGCTCAACATTGAGTCAGGTAGTGTGAAATAAAGTTTTATTATATTTTGGGGTTAGGTTTGATTGGTGATTATCGGGGAAGTTTTATGAAAGAACACGGGCGTGAATTACATACCACTGAGATTAACCTTGAAAAAATCGTCCTCTTGTACAGGAATGCCCTATCCGGGATTAGCATTACTTTTCTCGCGAGTACTGCACTTGCTTTCGGCTTTTCACCTTTCAGGCTTTACTCTGGCAGAACACTATGGTGGTCTGTCATGGTAATACTGCTATGTGTCAGGGGATGGGACATTTATTGCTGGCACCAGCGTAGGAGAAGAGACCATAAATGCATCTACAGGGATCTACTTCGTTTTCGCGCCGGGGTGATCCTCACAGCTGTTGGATGGAGCTGCTTCTGTCTGTTTTTTTACCGTACATTCAACGGATATGAACTCACCTCCTCAATGATAATTCTCTCAGCAATGGCCGGTGGTGCAACGACAGTTTTATCTGGTGATAAAACATCAGCTATTCTCTACTGTCTGATACTGCTTCTACCATACTCGTTCTTCTTACTGGCAGATGACAGACCAGATTATAAAGTTCTGGGTGGGTTAGGTTTATGTTTTGCGGCTGTAATGTATTCCATTTCTGAAAAAACCTCCAGTTTTTTGACAATGACTCTCCAATTACGCTTCGAAAATGCTCATCTGCTAAAAAATATGGAGAAGATTGTTGAAGAAAGGACGGGGGAGATTATACGACTGAATGAAATCGATTCATTAACTGGTCTGTTGAATCGGCGGACATTTCGTCTGAAGTCAAAAGATATAATCATTACACATCCGGAATCAAAATATGTTGTTCTCTTTGTTGACTTGAATAACTTCAAATCCATTAACGATAATTTTGGCCATCACATTGGTGATTCTATTCTGGGAGTTCTCTCGGTAAGATTCAGATATGCTTTTAAGGATGAGGTCTTGATAGGACGATGGGGAGGTGATGAATTCCTATTTTTCTCTGAGTTCAGGAACGCAAATGATATACGGATTCTGGCCGAGAAGGTCAATGCTGCATTCTCACAAAAGATCATGACATCAGGAAATGTTGTCAGTTTGACCGCTTCGGTCGGGATCTCCTTTTACCCTGATCATGGGAATGATATCGATAAGCTTATTATCTATTCCGACATGGCGATGTACGAGCAAAAAAACAAAAAAACAAAACTTCCTGTGGTATTTGACAGGGATATTTATGAAAGAAATGCTCGAGATTACCATCTTAGTGTTTCACTTATGAATGCCATTGAAAAAGAACAGTTACATCTTGTTTTTCAACCGATATATAGCTGTGACTCAGGTCGCTTCGAATCTGCTGAAGCCCTGTTGAGATGGGATCTCAATGGTGAAATCATTCCTCCAGATGTGTTTATTCCACTTGCAGAAAAAAATGGATGTATTGTTGAAATTGGATTATGGGTTTTGAACTGTGCATTAACTGAAGTAAAGAAAATACATATGCAGGGTGATGACTTTCGCATATGTGTAAATGCCTCGATCTATCAAATTGTCAGTGAAAATTTTGTGGAAGACGTTCTGAATTTACTGAAAGAGCATGATTTTCCATACAATTCACTTTGCATTGAAATGACTGAGTCAGTTTTTTCGGGAGATAAACCACAAGTCATCGAATCAATAAACAGCCTACGTTCCGCAGGTATAAAAATATCAATTGATGACTTTGGTACAGGATACTCCTCTCTGTCCCTAATCCATAGCCTGAGTATTAATACTGTCAAGATAGATAAATCCTTTGTCAGACAGATGGATACCGGAGGTATGGATATCATAAAAGGTGTTCTTGAGATGGCAAGAGGGTTAGGTTATCAGGTGGTTGTAGAGGGAGTTGAAACTGAAAATCAGGCTTTGAAATTGAAAATGGCAGGTGTTCACTACCTTCAGGGTTACTTTTATAGTAGGCCAGTAGGTTTTGATGAGTTGCTGTGCCTGTCCAGAAAGTGCCTCGTAGACACAGATTGATGAAGATGTTCAGGTATTTTTAAAATTAAATATTTTTGCTGAGCTTACGATTCAGTCGGTTTAAGGATAAGCAGATAGATTAAACCCTCAGCACCTTCCTTTTCTGCCTGGATAATGCGTCTGAATTTCTGCCTCTTGCTTAAAAGTAACCACGCCAGAAAGACTTACCTGACAGATTACCCTGGGCCAGTGATGTTTCAGGTATTGACAGATTTTTACTTTCAATTCCACATAATCAGTAGAGCGGGCAATAACACAACCGTCATTGTTTGAAAGCACCACTACCGGCTTACCGCGCAGGTCTGGTCTGAACACCGTTTCGCAGCTCGCATAGAACGAGTTCACGTCCACCAGCGCGAACATCAGATGCCCCCGTTCGGGTTAAACACCTGGAACAGGCGTTCTTCGCCCTCTGCGGGAGAGATATCGCGAAATGTCGTGGTGTGCGTCTCAATCCACTGGTTTGCAGCACGCAGCGTGTAATGCCAGTTGAGCCGGTCAAGTTCCCGTACAAAGTCGAGTGTGCTGATAGTGAAGCGACCAGCGGCATCGCGTTTTATCGCCTGCCTGAAGGCAATCATGATTTCATAGTCGCGTGGCATGTTAATCACCTTAAGAATAACTGTATTTATATACAGTATTATTGATCGGTACATACGATCAAGTAAGGATCTGCACGTTTCCTGGAACCGACTGGCTGAGAAGGAAATTTAGTAGCCCTGCTACTTCAGTTACCCTTGATATCTGACGCATCCCTGTCTTCCTGGGACGGTACAGTTTCATATGATTACAACCTTCTGTGCGTTAAGCATTCCATCTTGATCCGATCGGGATTAATATAAGAAAAACTTAACAAATGGATTCGTTATGTCATTCAACCGCTACTGTAGCCAACACTCTGTAATAAAATACTTTTTTAACTTCGCGCTTAGGATTTTGATGCGGCGAGTGTAGCACTTTGGCGGTCCAGTTCCATGACCTTTAAATCAGTATTAACCGCACCACAGCACCGAGATGTTTATCAGGAATAAAGGACTGACTTAATGAACAGACAGGAGATTAAGGACAGATGACAGGAGTGAACGATTCTCTCTCAATGAGCATGGAAGGATACGGAAATCTGCGTATACGTGAAGGCGTGGTTTATCGGTACTATAACGATTTAGGTCCTCACGCAGGGAACTGTACATGGGGTGTGGGAACCCTCGCACACTTCGGAACGTGTACAGAAGCAGAACTGAAAACCGTTGTGACGACTAAAGACATTAATGCTGCGTTATCAAGACATGTTCATCTTGTTGAGCGGTATATCCGAAAAAGAGTTTCTCATACTAAATTAACTCAGGCCCAGTTCGACGCCTTGGTATCCTTTTCTTACAATGTCGGAAATCCTGCTTCCGTAATGGAGTCGGCAGATAAAGGAGATATGGAATCTGTCAGAAAAAAAATGCTCCAGTATATCTATATTTATAAACATGATGCACGGGGACACAAGGTAGGGAGACCGAAGATACTTGCACCTCTTTACCATCGACGCCTCGAAGAATCAGCCCCCTTCAAATAAAGGACATATCATGTTAAAAGAAATATTTCTTGGTGCAATTTTATCATTACTGGTAGCATCGGGCGCTTATGCTGCTACAGACAAGGATATGGATGTCAGGATTGACCAATTAATGGGAGAAAGTACGCATCAGCAATATCATGATTTCTTTGTAAGTCTGCAAAAGGCTGTTGCTGGAAAAGATAAAGAGAAAATCGCTTCATTAGTCGATTACCCTATTACAGTTCACATTGACAAACGGAAAACGGATGTCAAAAACCCGAAGCAATTCATCAAACTTTACGACAGGATTTTTGATAAGAAGTTAAGCGAGGCTATTCTTAATCAAAAGTATGCTGACCTTTTTGCAAAAGATACCGGGATCATGGTTGGAGACTCTGGTGAATTATGGTTTAGCGGCGTTTGCACTAAAAATGACTGTAGCAAATTCATTATCCGTATCATCGCAATAAACAATTGATGGTTTAGCAGATAACCCAACTTTTCAGACATATAAAAACAACCACCCTGGCAACGCCTTTAGGCCAGGGTTTGTTCAGTGCATCACAGGGGTGCCACATCAAGCCATTAACATAAGGAATTGATTGTTTTGCAAATGCCGACAACAGAAACCATCAAAACTTTAACCACGATAATAACCCCACTCCTGACATTAATCATCATTCCATTGGTTAAAAAAATAGCCAGCATTAAGAAAACGTTCTTCTCACTTCCGACAGAAAAGAAAATTGAAGCGATTGATTACATCCTTACGTACTCATCGTCTGAAAATCCACTGAAAAAACTAAAGCACGAAATCAAGATGGGAGATTTTAAACTTCATTCCAACATCAATCTCTCCATCAAAATCATTAGATTTTACGCAGATGATTACTTTAACAACATTGGGTTAGCAAAAACGTTACTCTTAGCAAAAGGAATTTATATTTATAGAGATGATAAGATAAAAATCAGGAAGGCAACATTACTGGTGCCCCTTATCTTTGCTGCACTATCAGTATTTATGCTTTACTCCTCTGTCATCCTCTTTAACTCCAAAGATGGCATTACCTCAAACCTCATATCCGCTTATGTATTGCTCTCATGTGGGTTGGCTTACTTATTTTTCACTCTGTTATTTTTGCATAGCTTTTCCACTATCATATGGAATAAAAGAAAATTCAATAAATTTTCATCTAAAATAAAAGATGATAATATCATCCCGATCAGTCATTCTTCTAATAGCTGAAACGAAGAAATTAAAGCAGGACAGTCTTTTCAAATAAGCATTGAGAGTAAGCTGGTCAGAAACCAGCTTTACAGTGTATGGTCGCCAGAGTATGCACCATTAGCTGTATAACCACCGCCCCGCTTTAGCTGACTCTATTAGCATCCGTATGGTTAGCGGCTTTGGTTCGGTGTTGGCAACCTTCTGCGACTTAGGACGCAGAAGGTTAGGCAAAAGCCCTTTTTCGTAAGGCCAGTAAGCAACGAAGTCGAAAGATTCTGATTCCACATTAAACCGTGAAAAATAGTCTTTCATAATCTCATCACCCGCTGAACGCTCCCACGGATAATCGCCTGTAGAGAGACTTGTTTCCATCGTCACGGCTGGCTTTGTTTTTGAGAATAGTGGCTTCTTGTTGAAGGTGTTGTCGTACCATTCCATGACCTTCGCATCGATTGATCCACTTAGCATAACTTGTCGTTACCTCTGACTAGTCATAAAGCCAACGGCCAGCGTTTGCTGATTCAATTAGCATCCGTATGGTTAGTGGCTTTTTATCAAGGTTTACGGGATTCCTTGAGAAAAATGATTTCGTTTTCCAGGGGAAGTAATGCTCAAACTCAAAACCGGCCTGATCAACATGAAAGTGTTCAAAATATTCGGCGAGCATCTCATCCACGTCTTCAGGTTCATACAGCTCCTGTAAAGGTGAATCATCCTCCATTTCGACCTTGCGAAGAAGAATTGTTGTTACCAGCGGGAGTTCTTTTTTCACAAACTCCCTTACTGTTTCATCGCTAAACTGAATCACCAGATTTTGTCCTCAGGTCGCGCAATCGCATTGTAATGGTTCATCGTTCTAAAAGAGATCAGTGATACATCACGGGCGAGAATTACCCATCCAAGTACCGGCACCGCCCTTCCAACAAATGCACCGAGATTTTTTACCCAAAAGAACCTGATCCCTCTGAGCGAAAATGATTTTTTGGTTAGCGTTGGCAACACGCGGGTTTTGAAGTTGAAACTAAGATGTTTTCGAAAAAATAGAGAGGCTGGCGAAGTCCCGGGCGTTGCTGTTTTCGGTTTACCTGGTACAGCTATGATGTTGCTTCCTAATATGATAGAGGCAACCCCGATGATATCTTGAACACCCAATTGCTGTTCCGTTTCTTCAACGAACACCCAGAATAAAAGCTCCTGAGCCGTCAGATTATCCAGTCCCTTGTAAAAGTAAGTTCCGTTAAGCTGTTCCGTTGTATCCATCACCAAACTCCCTTTAGTTAAGATCGACTTATGATAGTGCTCTATTTTCAGGCAGTCCAGCTATCGCAAAACACACTAAAATTCTGCCCTGGATCAAATCACCTGCTGAAATCATCTTTGCCATCTCTTTCTCCCCACCTCGTTTGGTCAATGTTTAACCAGAGGGATTTAGAGTCTGCCCCCTAATTTTTTCCGAATAGATATGAGCGCTTCCGGGGGAGCAGATAATGAAAAACTTAAGAGCAAATGTGTTTACCGCGATGATCCTGTTTTGCTTTTCATTCTGGGGAATTGTTATGTGGCATCTGTACGTAATGCTGAAACATCTCTGATTTTTCAGACATAAAAAAGCCGGTCAGAAACCGGCTTTGAGCGTGAAGTAAACCATCAACCAGAACAAATACGCCACACCCAGCCGGTACAGCTTATTTAGCAGCACACCGTTCACCTCCATCGTGAACCGGCACACCGCCTGCGCATTCGACAGCTCCTCCACGCACACAAACGTGAATGTCACATCGTAATATCCGGTGCTGTCGGCTTCTCCGATATCGCCATAATCGTCATCCGTAAACAGGATCAGTTTTTCAGTGACTGCCATACATACCTCATGAGGGTGCCCAGCTCGCGGTCGGGTCTGAGGTGGGATACCAGTTTAAACCGTTGGAAAAGAGCGGCTGCATCGCCGGATGCAGGACGGTATCAGTGCACAGCACCATCGTATAAACATGTGTCGCCGGTGATGGCAGGTCAGCGTAGGTATATCGGGGCATACGCATTGAGCAGGTGTGCTCATAGTAGGGAATGAAGCGCTGTTCGCCGTTGATATACACTGAGACATACGTGGTCCCCGCCACCGCCTGGACATTCCCCGAGTACAGAAGCAGATCGCCGCTGTCCAGGTCCATGCCGAACCCGTTGCCGTCATATCCCACTCGTAGCAGCGCGATTTATCGCGCTGTTTTGGAAAGGTGTGCGATAAATCGCGCCGCTACGTTGTTGTAAACAGGTTTTTTCGAAATATTTTGTGCTGTAGCAAGGCGGCAAGGGCGCGAATCCCCGGAAGCATACCGGAGTATGTGACCGGGGTGAGCAACCGCAGCCAACGCCGCTACAGTGCAAAATATGAAGAAAAAAAAAGCCCGCAGAAGCGGGCAACTTAATACTGGAAGCAATGTGAGCAATGTCGTGCTCTTCTTCGGTAGAGCCACCGTCGAAGCGCAGAAGAATAATAATCATTCTTATTATCATCTGTAAAGCCCTAATTGAGAATTTTTCTCATTTCCACACTAACGGTGTGATTACCCCGCCGTCGGGATGGCGAAAAAGACAGCACAATTCGCCTTAATTTGGGGAGTACCCGGCGTTTGCGATACACTCTCGCTATTGCCTCAGAATCGTTGAGTTCTATGCCAAAATTAATCCCCACGCTGCTGCTCGGTCTCAGCGTATTGAGTGCGTCTGTCTGGGCTGCACCTGCGAACGACATTCGTCAAAGCGGCTTTGTTTATTGCGTTAACGGCACGGTAAATACCTTCAATCCGCAAATGGCGAGTAGCGGTCTGGTGGTCGATACCCTCGCCGCGCAGCTTTACGACCGTCTGCTGGATGTCGATCCTTACACCTATCGCCTGGTGCCTGACCTCGCGCAGAGCTGGGAGGTGCGGGATAACGGCGCGACTTACCGTTTCCATCTGCGCAAAGATGTGCCCTTCCAGCACACCAATTGGTTCACCCCTACCCGCAATATGAATGCCGACGATGTGGTGTTCAGCTTTGCCCGCATGTTCGATCGCCAGCACCCCTGGCATAACGTCAACGGTGGCAGCTATCCCTATTTCGATAGCCTGCAATTCGCTGACTCGGTGCAGAGCGTGAAAAAACTCGACAACGATACCGTCGAAATTCGCCTGAACAGCCCGGATGCATCATTCCTGTGGCATATCGCCACCCATTACGCACCGGTGCTCTCCAAAGAGTACGCTGACAAGCTGACTGCTAAAGGCCAGCAGGAGCGACTGGATCGGGAACCGGTTGGCACTGGCCCGTTCCAGCTTAGCGAATACCGTACCGGACAATACCTGCGCCTGGCGCGCAATCCCCACTACTGGAAAGGCGTGCCGCGTTTACAGCAGGTGGTCATTGACCTCGGTGTCGGCGGGACCGGTCGCTTATCAAAATTGCTGACCGGCGAGTGTGATGTGCTGGCCTATCCTGCTGCCAGTCAGCTCAGCATTCTGCGTGACGATCCCCGCCTGCGCATGACGTTGCGTCCGGGGATGAATATCGCCTATCTGGCATTTAATACCCGTAAACCGCCGCTGGATCGCCCCGAAGTCCGCCACGCGCTGGCGCTGGCAATCAATAATGAACGCCTGATGGAGTCGATTTATTACGGCACCGCGGAAACGGCGGCCTCGATTCTGCCGCGCGCGTCCTGGGCATATGATAATGATGCGCGGGTGACCGAATACAATCCGGCCAAAGCGCGGGAACAATTGAAAGCGCTGGGGGTGGAGAATCTCCATCTGCGGCTGGTGGTGCCGACAGCATCGCAGGCGTGGAATCCCAGCCCGCTAAAAACTGCTGAACTGTTACAGGCCGATTTGTCACAGGTGGGGGTACGCGTCACCATCGTGCCGGTTGAGGGGCGTTTTCAGGAAGCGCAACTGATGGCGATGAACCACGATATCACCCTGACCGGCTGGGCCACCGACAGCAACGATCCCGATAGCTTCTTCCGCCCGCTGTTGAGCTGTGCGGCGATTCGTTCGCAAACCAACTACGCACACTGGTGCTCGCCAGCATTTGATGAAGTGTTGCAACGCGCCCTGCTGTCACAACAGTTGTCGGCTCGCATTGAGAGTTATGATGAAGCACAGCAGATCCTGGCGCGAGAGTTGCCGGTGTTGCCACTGGCGTCATCGCTGCGATTGCAGGCGTATCGCCACGATATTAAAGGTCTGGTACTGAGTCCATTTGGCAACGCCTCATTCGCAGGCGTTTATCGTGACGAACGCAGCGAGGAATAATCATGATCATCTATATCTTGCGTCGTCTGCTGCTACTGATCATTACGCTGTTTTTGCTGTCGCTGGTCAGCTTCAGCCTCAGTTACTTCACCCCGAATGCCCCGTTGGAAGGTGCGTCGTTGTTTGATGCCTGGTGGTTCTGGTTTAAGGGTTTGTTGCAGCTCGATTTTGGTGTTTCCAGCACCAACGGCCAATTGATTGATCTCCAGTTGCGCGAGGTTTTTCCTGCCACCCTTGAACTGTGCATTCTGGCGTTTATGTTGGCCCTGCTGGTCGGTATTCCGCTGGGGATCTGCGCCGGGGTGATGCGTAATAAGTGGCAGGACAAGGCCATCAGCGCGCTGGCACTGCTTGGCTTCTCTATGCCGGTGTTCTGGCTGGCGCTGCTGTTTACCCTGTTCTTCTCATTAACCCTCGGCTGGCTGCCGGTATCAGGGCGTTTTGATTTGCTCTACCCGGTGCAGAACGTCACCGGTTTTGCGCTGATTGACGCCTGGATAAGCCATTCACCGTGGCGTCATGAAATGTTGATGAGCGCGCTGACCCATATGATTTTGCCGGTGATCGTACTGGCGGTGGCACCCACTACCGAAGTGATTCGCCTGCTGCGCGGCAGTACCAGTGAAGTGATGGACAAGAACTATGTCAAAGCAGCGGCCACGCGGGGGTTGTCACGCTTTACCATTATCCGTCGCCATGTGCTGCATAATGCGTTGCCGCCGGTGATCCCACGTCTGGGTTTGCAGTTCTCCACCATGTTGACGCTGGCGATGATTACTGAAGTGGTATTCAACTGGCCGGGGCTGGGCCGTTGGTTGATCAACGCCATTCGCCAGCAGGATTATGCAGCGATTTCCGCTGGCGTGATGGTGGTGGGTAGCCTGGTGATTGTGGTTAATGTGTTATCTGACATTGTCGGTGCCGCACTTAATCCATTGAAACATAAGGAATGGTATGCCCTACGATAATATCTACGCCGAAAAACGGCAGCCCGGCACCTTCCGCCTTAGCTGGCAGCGTTTTTACCACGACACCAGCGCAATGATTGGTCTTTACGGCTTCGGCGCGTTGCTGTTTTTGTGCCTGTTTGGCGGTTTGCTGGCCCCTTATGGCATCGACCAGCAGTTCCTGGGCTACCAGTTGCTACCGCCCTCGTGGTCCCGCTATGGCGATGTGTCGTTCTTTCTCGGCACTGACGATCTGGGCCGCGATGTATTGAGCCGTCTGCTGAGCGGTGTCGCGCCCACCGTGGGATCCGCCATTCTGGTGACATTGCTGGCCAGCTTCTGCGCCCTGTTACTCGGCGTGCTGGCGGGCATTACCCACGGTTTGCGTTCAGCGGTGATGAATCACGTACTGGATACCCTGCTGTCGATTCCGTCGCTGCTGCTGGCGATCATTGTGGTGGCGTTTCTTGGCCCGCGCCTCGAACATGCAATGCTGGCGGTATGGCTGGCGCTGATCCCGCGACTGGTGCGCGAAATCTACACCGCCGTACATGACGAGATGGAAAAAGAGTATGTGGTGGCGTTGCGCCTTGATGGTGCGCGCAATCTGAATATTTTGTGGAGCGCGGTGCTGCCGAATGTGCTGCCGCTGTTGGTCGGGGAATTTACCCGCGCCCTGTCGATGGCGATCCTCGATATCGCGGCCCTCGGCTTTCTCGATCTTGGCGCACAGCTGCCTTCGCCCGAATGGGGCGCGATGCTGGGTGACTCGCTGGAACTGATTTACGTTGCGCCCTGGACCGTGATGCTGCCCGGCGCGGCACTGATGGTGAGTGTGTTGATTGTTAACCTGCTGGGCGATGGCATCCGTCGCGCCGTAGAAGCGGGAGCTGAATAATGCCGTTACTTGATATCCGCAATCTGACCATCGAATTTATGACCGCCGAAGGGCCAGTAAAAGCCGTAGACCGTATCAACCTCACCCTGACCGAAGGCGAAGTGCGCGGCCTGGTGGGGGAATCCGGCTCCGGCAAAAGTCTGGTAGCGAAAGCCATCTGTGGCGTCACCAAAGACAACTGGCGCGTCACCGCCGACCGTATGCGTTTCGATGATATCGATTTACTGCGCCTTTCGCCGCGCGAGCGCCGTCGCATCGTCGGCCATAACGTGTCGATGATTTTCCAGGAGCCGCAATCCTGTCTTGATCCCTCAGAAAGTATTGGTCGCCAGTTGATGCAGGCCATCCCACGTTGGACCTTTAAAGGTCACTGGTATCAACGGCTGTGGTTCTGGCGCAAAGCGCGCGCCATCGAGCTGCTGCACCGCGTCGGGATTAAGGATCATAAAGACATTATGCGCAGTTTCCCCTATGAGCTGACCGAGGGGGAGTGTCAGAAGGTGATGATCGCCATCGCGCTGGCGAATCAGCCACGTCTGCTGATCGCCGATGAGCCGACTAACGCGATGGAGCCCACCACCCAGGCCCAGATCTTCCGCCTGTTAAGCCGCCTCAACCAGAACAACAACACCACCATTTTGCTGATCAGCCATGACTTACGCACCATGAGCCAGTGGGCCGATCGCATCAACGTGATGTATTGCGGCCAGACGGTAGAGACCGCGCAGAGTGAAGACCTGATGGGAACGCCCCATCACCCCTACACTCAGGCGCTGATCCGCGCGATGCCCGACTTCGGTAGCGCACTGCCACATAAAAGCCGTCTGAATACCCTGACCGGGGCGATTCCCTCGCTGGAGCATCTGCCAATTGGCTGCCGTCTCGGGCCGCGCTGTCCCTATGCACAACGCAAATGCATTGAGACACCGCGCCTCAACGGAAACAAAGCGCATCTCTACGCCTGCCACTTCCCGCTGAATATGGAGGGCCAGTAAGCATGGAAACGCTGCTTGAAGTGCGCAACCTGAGCAAAACCTTCCGTTATCGCACCGGGTTATTCCGCCGTCAGCATGTGGAAGCGGTGAAAGATGTCAGTTTTACCCTGCGGGATAAACAGACGCTGGCGATTATTGGTGAGAACGGCTCCGGCAAATCTACGCTGGCGAAGATGTTAAGTGGCATGGTCGCGCCGACTGAAGGACAGATCCTGATTGACGATCATCCGCTGGAGTATGGTGACTACGGTTATCGCAGCCAGCGCATCCGCATGATTTTTCAGGACCCGTCGACCTCACTCAATCCACGCCAGCGCGTCAGTCAGATCCTGGACTTCCCCTTACGGTTAAACACCGAGCTGGACGATGAAGAGCGCGAGAAGCGCATTATCGCCACGCTGCGCCAGGTCGGTTTGTTGCGCGATCATGCCGGATATTACCCGCATATGCTGGCTCCCGGGCAAAAGCAACGCCTGGCACTGGCGCGTGCGCTGATCCTGCAACCAAAGGTGATTATCGCCGATGAAGCACTGGCGTCGCTGGATATGACCATGCGCTCGCAGTTGGTCAATTTAATGCTGGAACTTCAGGAAAAGCACGGCATCTCCTATATTTATGTCACGCAACATATCGGCATGATGAAGCACATCAGCGATCAGGTGCTGGTGATGCATCAGGGCGAGGTGGTGGAACGTGGTGGCACCGCCGATGTACTGGCCTCGCCGCTGCATGAGCTGACCAAACGGTTAATTGCCAGCCATTTTGGTGAAGCACTCACCGCCGAAGCCTGGCGGCGTGAACGTTGATTGTTCGCTGCATCGCGGAAAACGCGGTGCGATTTACCGCATTTGACAGAGACGTGCTAGAATCCGCACGTCGATTAACGTCGGTCGCACACTTTTTAATCATTGCGACCGCCAACAACAATGACCATAAGGATTACAGCTATGGGTTTTCTTTCCGGTAAGCGCATTCTGATTACTGGCGTTGCCAGTAAACTTTCCATCGCCTACGGTATTGCGCAGGCGATGCACAAACAGGGCGCAGAACTGGCTTTCACCTACCAGAACGACAAACTGAAAGGTCGTGTGGAAGAGTTTGCTAAAGAATTGGGTTCAGACATTGTTCTGCCGTGCGATGTGGCAGAAGACGAGAGCATCACTGCGCTGTTCACCGAACTGGCAAAAACCTGGCCGAAATTTGACGGTTTCGTTCACTCCATCGGTTTCGCCCCTGGCGACCAGCTGGATGGTGACTATGTCAACGCCGTTACCCGTGAAGGCTTCAAAATCGCTCACGACATCAGCGCCTACAGCTTCGTCGCGATGGCCAAAGAGTGCCGTGCGATGCTGAACCCGAATTCAGCACTGCTGACCCTGTCTTACCTGGGTGCAGAGCGCGCTATCCCGAACTACAACGTGATGGGTCTGGCGAAAGCGTCTCTGGAAGCAAACGTTCGTTACATGGCGAACGCGATGGGTCCGGAAGGCGTGCGTGTTAACGCCGTGTCTGCTGGCCCGATCCGTACTCTGGCTGCTTCAGGCATCAAAGACTTCCGTAAGATGCTGGCACACTGCGAAGCGGTTACCCCGATTCGTCGTACCGTGACTATCGAAGACGTGGGTAACTCTGCGGCTTTCCTTTGCTCCGACCTGGCCGGTGGTATCACCGGTGAAGTGGTACACGTTGATGGCGGCTTCAGCATTGCCGCGATGAACGAGCTGGAACTGAAATAAGTTCCTGAGGGCGAGCTTGGCTCGCCCTTTTCTTTTTAAATCCGCGCGATAAATCGCGCCGCTACACGCCCCCCTTATACATTCTTGCTATTAATTATCACCGATCATTCTTTTGCCCCGGACCGCCCTTCGGCGACGATAAGCTAGCCCTTTGGTGCGCCCAGAATTTTCAGATTGTGGCGACCGACACCGAGTCCGTTTTTTGCAAAAGGAATGACCATGGAACAACGGCGTTCTCCAGGCCATGACCAGTGGTTTTACGAAAGCCAGACGCGCCCGCAGCATAGCGCCGCCGCGCCGCTGGTGCCCGAGGCTGCTTATCTCGACGATCGTTTTCTGCTGGGTTTGCAGCAAGAAGCCAGTGCGTTACAGCCGCTGTTGCTGCGTTTTCAGCCGGCGCTGCTGGCAGCGCGCGATCTGAGCCAAATCCTGTTTCCCGATTCATTAACCCCCAGCCTGACCCATACGCTGACGTTGTACGATCGCCTCAGCACCGCGCTGACCGTGGCGCAGGTCGCCGGGGTGCAACGGTTGTGCAATCATTATGCGGCACGTTTGAATCCGCTGCCCGGCCCTGATTCATCGCGTGAAAGCAATAACCGGCTGACGCAAATCACCCAATATGCACGCCAACTGGCGATGCAACCTGCGTTGATTACCGCCAACAGCATCAGCGCACTGGACGCCGTTGGACTGACCGGACCGGATATTGTCACCCTGAATCAGTTGGTGGGGTTTGTCAGCTATCAGGCGCGCGTGGTGGCCGCCTTGCAGGCGATCATGGGCCTGCCGGTGCGTTGGATCCCTGGCGTATCACCGCCACCCGATGCCGATGCGGCGCTGTTTCAACCGTCCCCGGTCTGGCAGCATGCGTTAAAACCGGTAGAACTGCGTTACGCCAGCGCAGAACAACTGGCAGCCATCACCTTTTGTCAGGGGATGGAAGGTCTGGAAGACGCGGTTTGGCTGCTGGTGCATGACGCCCAAGCGCTGTATGGCTGGGCAACGTTACAGCAGCGACTCAACGATCATTTTGCGCAAGATGAAGCGTTGGTGCAGGCGGTGAGCGCACGCATCCTCGGCTGCCAGCGCCAGTTCGACCGCTTCGCGGGTAGCGCACGACAGACGCTGCTCAGGGAGGTTGCCGGTGACAATCCACTGGTGACGGTGAGCGCCCAGCTGACCCGTTTACCTGAAAGGTTCAGTGCTGCCCATCTGCAACCGCTGTTGAACGCGGGCTGGAGCGCAGAGCGAATATTTACCCTGCTTCAGGCGGTGGCAGTGGCAAACTGGCAGGACCGCCTGTCGATGGCACTGGGCGAGACGCGTTAATCGGGCAAATGCCCGCGTGCCTCGTCGAAGAAGTGCTGAGCCAGCGGCGTCGCCCTGCCCGGCTCAGCAATCACCAACGCCGCCTGTCGTCCCATTGGGGCGATATCAATCGGGCGGCGTTGCAGGTTTTGCAGCATTTCCGGCAACAGATGCCCGCACGGTGACACCATCACCCCCAATCCAACCTGTGCGCTTTGCAATAGCTGCATAATTGACGCGCTTTCGACGATCACCCGTGGCAGCAACTCCCGCGCTCGCAACTGGCTGTCGAGATAACGTCGGAAATAGCGAGTTGGCTCCGCGAGACATAAAGGCTGACTGGCAAGCAGCGGCAGATCCAGCGTCTGATGTTCCAGCAACGCCGGAAAAAAGTCCGGGTTGAACACCGCCTCCACACCACTGTCCTTCAGCAGCGCGGTCTGGAAATGCAGCTCGCGCAGGGCATTGAGTTCAAAAAAACCAATCCCGCCATCAACGGTATGGCTGTTGAGCGCATCCAGCAGTTGATCGGCGCTCATGGCTGACACCCGGTAGTCAAGCTGCGGATAGCGGGCTTCCACCGCCTTCAACAACGCCGGTAACGCCACGCTGCACTGCGGCATCACGCCGAGACGCAGGGTGCCATTCACGCCGTGTTTTAGCGATTCCACTTCCAGCTTCAGTCCCTGATAGACGGAAACTATCTCGCGCGCCCACGCCAGCACCCGTTCCCCTTCCGGGGTGAAGCCATCAAAATTGTTGCTGCGATTGATCAGCGATAACCCCAGCTCGCGCTCGAGGTTTTTCAGGCGCATCGACAGCGTGGGCTGGCTGACAAAGCTCGCCTCCGCCGCGCGGCCAAAATGGCGCTCGCGCTCAAGATTGCAAAGATAGATTAACTGTTTGATGTCCATACTTTTTTCACAAGGATTATCGTGCCACCTGGCGGGCGCGATGCAGGGCGGTCAGTGACATCATCGTCAACATCAGGCCAATCATTAATAACAATTTAAAGCTAATGGCTTTTAACAGCACGATACCCACTACGCCGCCACCGAGGAACGCCAACACTGTGAACAGATGCAGCTTCAGCCGTTCAATGTATAACGGGGCATCCTTGGGGGATTCTTTGCGCCGCAGCACATCCAGCAGCATCGCCAACTCGATACCGATGTCGGTAGAGGTGCCGGAAACGTGGGTGGTTCTGACGCGCGCGTTGGAAATCCGCGTCACCACCGCATTCTGCAATCCCAACAAAAAACTCAGGCTGAAGATCAGTTGCACGCCAGAATCGTTATTGGGAAACCAACTCTCCAGCACGCCGAGCACCAGCAAGGCAATGCCCTCAATAAAGATATTAATGGCATAGATGCCACGAATTTCACGCCGCCGCCCGGCATTGATAATCAGGGTCGAGACGGAGGAACCGGCGATAAACAGCAGGATAATCACCAGGAAAAACAGGCCGATGTGGAGATCAACTTTTGCCAGGTGATCCGACAACAGCGAGACGTTGCCGGTCATATTGGCGGAGAAAAAACCCACGGTTTCAAACGCCGCGGTGTTCAGTGCCCCGGCCACCGCCGCCAGGGTACAAGCGAGGCGGCGGTCGGTATTGTAAGTTCTGGAACTTTCAGTGCTTAACAGCATGGTATATCCCTGACTACCATCAATTTGGCTATCATCCTGCCAGCGCTGAATATTCTCAAGCGCTTTCCGGTCAGGCGACACCCAACGCACTTTTCACCTCGTTGGCAATCTTTTCCACCTGGGGACCGTAAATCACCTGCACGTCATGCTCGCTGACTCGGTTAACACCATTGGCACCAGTGGTCATCAGTGTCTGGTCCACCACTTCATTCATCTGTTTGACGCGCACGCGCAACCGGGTAAAGCAGCAATCGACGTCCTCGATATTGGCTTCACCACCCAACCCGCTGATGATGACCCGGGTTCGTTCATCGGCTGCCACCTGTACAGGTTTGTGTTCATCGTCAGATTCACGTCCCGGTGTTTCCACCCCCATACGGGTGATGACAAAGCGGAATCCGTAGTAGTAAATCGGTACGTAAATCACCCCCAACACCAGCGTCCACCACCAATGGGTTTTGCTGCCGCCGAGAATGCCGAACACCACCAAATCGATGGCACCACCCTGCACGTTTCCGATCATCAGGTGCAGCATCGACATCAACATAAACGACAACCCCATCAGCAGCGCGTGCAGGATATACAGCACCGGCGAGACGAAGATAAAACAGAACTCCAACGGTTCGGTGATGCCGGTGGTAAAGGAGGTCAGCGCACCGGCCAGCATCAGCGCTTTGACGCGCTGCTTATGCTCCGGGCGGGCGGTGTGGTAGATCGCCAACGCCGCCGCAGGCAAACCAAACATCATCACCGGAATTTTGCCCTGCGCCAGAAACTGCGTCGCGGTACGCACGGTAGCATCCGGGATCGCGCCGGGATTCGTCAGCGAGGTGTTGAAAATGTTTAGCGCACCGACAATGGTTTGCCCGTCTACCGTCGCCATGCCGCCAATTGGGGTGAAACGGACGGTTTCATTGAGGATATGGTGCAATCCGGTCGGGATCAGTAAGCGTTCGCAAGCGCCCAGTAAAAACGCACCGTACTGGCCGCTTTTCCCAATCATCTGCCCCACCCAGGCGATGGCGGCACCGATGGTCGGCCAAATCAACGCCAGCAACACCCCGATCAACGGCAACACCACGATGGTGACAATCGGTACAAAGCGTCGCCCGCCAAAAAAGCTAATGGCGGTGGGGAGTTGCTGAGTATAGAAACGGTTGTGCAGCGCCACGGTGGTAAGCCCCGCAATCACCCCTCCCAGCACGCTCATGTTGTAGGTGAAGATGCCCAGCATCTCGATATATTCCGCTGAGGTCATCATCGCGGTGGTCTGATCCATCCCCGCCTGTTGCAGCGCCTGCGGCGTGGTGGTGGCGGCTGTCAGCCCTTTGGCAGCCAGCGTGGTGCTGATGCCGACATTCATGGCGATATAGCCAATCACGGCGGCAAAGGCGGCGGTGGGCTTCTCTGCTTTTGCCAGTCCAATCGCACTGGCAACAGCAAAGAACACCGGGAGGTTGGCGAACAACGCGCCCGCCACTTTACGGATAAAACCAATGATCAACTGCGGCACCTGCATCTGCACGAAGGCGTCACCGGTGATCGCCGGATTCTGCATGGCGGCGGCAAGTCCAAGGAAGATCCCGGCAGCGGCAATCACCGAGATGGGCATCATCAAGGCTTTACCGAAAGCGTGAATTTGGCTGGCCAAAGGCTTCATGGTTCAGTTCCTTGCAATAATTGAAAGTACAATTATTAGCCAGTTATCGACATCGCACGTAACCACACCGCGTCGGCGATCCGCCAAAGTTTGAACTGGCTCACGCTTCTGTCCGTTTTGCGCGATAAACGCCACCTATCGCACCATTAAGTCAATCAATTAGACAACTTTTGCTGTCAGTCGCAAACTTCTTGCCAACAGTCGTCATATCCTGATAACAACTCCTAAACAATAAGCCTGCATCTACTATGAAATTTAAACGTAAAATTCAGCCCTACCGCGCTGCTGCTGGTGGATGGGGCTCTTTGGAAGCGACCACCCGTTTTGTCCTTGACAGTAAAGCTGCCCTGAAAAACATGCGTAACCTGTTGCGCATGAATAAAGCGCGCGGCTTTGATTGCCCCGGCTGCGCGTGGGGCGATGACAACAAAAGTACTTTTAGTTTCTGTGAGAACGGTGCCAAAGCGGTCACCTGGGAAGCAACCCGCCGTGTGGTTGAGCCGGCGTTCTTTGCCCAGCACAGCGTCAGCACGCTGTATCAACAAAGTGATTATTTCCTCGAATATCAGGGCCGTCTGACCCACCCGTTACGTTACAACCGCGAAACCGACCATTATGAGCCAATCAGCTGGGACGACGCTTTCGCGCTGGTTGCCAGCCATTTACTGGCGATGGACAACCCCGACCAGATGGAGCTGTATACCTCCGGTCGCGCCAGTAACGAAGCGTCCTGGCTGTATCAATTGTTTGGTCGCCTGATGGGTACCAACAACTTCCCCGACTGCTCCAACATGTGCCACGAAGCCAGTGGCTCCGGCCTGAAACGCAGTATCGGCGTGGGTAAAGGCACCATTCGTCTCGACGATTTTGATCATGCAGATGCGATTTTCGTCTTCGGTCAGAATCCGGGGACTAACCACCCGCGTATGCTGCACAGCCTGCGCCATGCCGCCGACCACGGCGCACGCATCGTCACCTTTAATACCCTGCGTGAGCGTGGTCTGGAGCGTTTTGCCGATCCACAAAAACCGCTGGAAGTGGTGACCTCGATGGCCGGCACCATCAGCTCCGCCTATTACCAGCCGAATCTCGGCGGTGATATGGCTGCGATTCGCGGCATGGTGAAAACGCTGCTGGAAACCCATCGCGCGCTGCTTGCCGCCGGGGAAAAAGGTCTGTTTGACGAAACCTTTATCAATGCCGCCACGCAGGGCGTGGAAGCTTACCTGGCAGCGGTGGATAACACCCGCTGGGAAGATATTGTGCGTCAGTCCGGTCTGAGCGAAGCGCAGATCCGCGAAGCCGCCGCCATTTACCAAAGTGCTGACCGGGTGATCTGTACCTGGGCGATGGGCATCACCCAGCACAAGCATTCGGTGGATACGGTGCGTGAAATTGTTAACCTGCAACTGCTGTTTGGTCAGCTCGGCAAAAAAGGCGCGGGCCTGTGTCCGGTTCGTGGCCACAGTAACGTGCAGGGCAACCGTACCATGGGCATTGACGAGAAGCCGAGTAAACCCTTCCTCGATGCGTTAGGTCAGCATTTTGATTTTGAACCACCGCGTGAGCACGGCCACAACACCGTTGAGGCGCTGAACGCCATGCTGCGTGATGAAGTGAAGGTGTTAATCGCGCTGGGTGGTAACCTGGCAGCCGCCGCACCGGACTCGCCGCTGACGGAAGAAGCGCTGCAACGTTGTGGTCTGACGGTGCATATCAGCACCAAGCTCAACCGCAGCCATCTGGTGCCGGGCCATGAAGGCTTGATTCTGCCGACGCTGGGCCGCACCGAGCGCGATCGTCAGGCAACCGGTAACCAGTTTATCACCGTGGAAGACTCCTTCAGCATGGTGCACGCTTCTGAGGGCGTAGGCATTCCGCTGGCGGATACCCAACGTTCTGAAACCGCGATTGTCGCCGGTATCGCTCATGCCACTCTCGGCAGCGATAAAGTGGACTGGCTGGCGCTGGCCGGGGATTACAATCTGATCCGCGATCATATTGCCGCCACCATCCCTGGCTTTGCCGACTTCAACACCAAATGCGACCTCCCGGGTGGTTTCTACCTCGGTAACGCTGCCGCCGAATTGCGTTTCAACACCCCGTCGCAGAAGGCGGAGTTCAGCAATGCCGCCCTGCCCAGCTCGTTGTTCCCGCAGTTGGGCGATGTGGAAGTGCCGTTTACGCTGCAAACCTTGCGTTCACATGACCAGTACAACACCACCATTTACGGCCTCGATGACCGTTATCGTGGTGTCTACGGCCAGCGTGAAGTGGTGTTTATTCACCCGGATGATATGCAGGCACTGGGCTTCACTGAAGGCCAACTGGTGGATATCGAAACCCTGTGGAACGACGGTTTGACCCGTCGCGTCAGCGGTTTTAAATTGGTGCCCTACAATATTCCGCGTGGCAACCTGGCGGCGTATTACCCGGAAACCAACCCACTTGTCCCGCTTTCCAGCTACGGTGACGGCAGCGGCACACCGACCTCAAAATCGGTGCCGGTCAAACTGGCGTTAACTGCCGCCGTACCCACCCAACGTATTGCCTGATCTGAAGGTTATCAGAAGGTAAAAAAGCCGCGTTAAGCGGCTTTTTACCCTGTTTTGGCCTTGCCGCGCGGGCATGATTCGCGTAAAACTGTCAGCCGCTCTTAGGCCACGAAACTAAATAAATTATGTTCCAGGATAACCCGCTGCTCGCGCAGCTGAAAGAGAAGCTCCACGCGCAGACGCCGCGCGCCGAAGGCGTGGTGAAAGGCACGGAAAAAGGTTTTGGCTTTCTGGAGGTTGATGCTCAGAAAAGCTACTTCATTCCACCGCCACAAATGAAGAAAGTGATGCACGGCGACCGCATCGTTGCTGTGATCCACACCGATAAAGATCGCGAAAGTGCCGAGCCGGAAAGCCTGGTTGAGCCATTCCTGACGCGTTTTGTCGGCCGCGTACAGAAGAAAGATGATCGCCTGTCTATCGTGCCGGATCATCCGCTGCTGAAAGATGCTATCCAGTGCCGTGCTGCCCGTGGCGTGACCCAAGATTTCCAGGCCGGTGACTGGGCCGTGGCTGAAATGCGTCGCCATCCTCTGAAAGGCGATCGTGGCTTTTATGCCGAACTGACCGAATTTATTACCACTGCGGATGACCATCTGGCACCGTGGTGGGTCACGCTGTCGCGCCACAACCTGGAGCGTGAAGCGCCGGAAGTCGGTTTTGGTGAGATGATTGATGAGCATCTGACGCGTGAAGACCTGACCGCGCTCGATTTCGTCACCATCGACAGCGCCAGCACCGAAGATATGGACGATGCGCTGTACGCAGAAGAGACTGCCGAAGGTAACCTGCTGCTGACTATCGCCATTGCCGATCCTACCGCTTATGTGCCGGAAGGCAGCGCGCTGGACAAACTGGCCGCGAAACGCGCCTTCACTAACTATCTGCCGGGCTTCAACATCCCGATGCTGCCGCGTGAACTGTCTGATGACGTTTGCTCGCTGCGCCCGAATGTACGCCGTCCGGCGCTGGCGTGCCGCGTTACCGTGTTGAAAGACGGTAGCCTCGCCGACGATATCCATTTCTTTGCCGCCTGGATCGAATCCAAAGCCAAGCTGGTCTATGACGAAGTATCAGACTGGCTGGAAAACAACGGTAGCTGGCAGCCCGCCAGTGATGCCATTGCCCAACAGATTCGTCTGCTGCACCGTCTGTGTCTGGCGCGCGGCGACTGGCGTCAAACTCACGCCCTGGTGTTCAAAGACCGTCCGGATTACCGCTTTGTCCTGGGTGAAAAAGGTGAAGTGCTGGATATCATTGCCGAGCCTCGCCGCATCGCGAACCGTATCGTAGAAGAAGCGATGATCCTCGCGAACGTCTGTGCCGCCCGCGTGCTGCAACAGAAGCTGGGCTTCGGTATCTATAACGTGCATACCGGTTTCGACCTCGCCAACGCCGAACAGGCAGCAGGCGTGTTGGCCGGACACGGTATTACCGTTGATGCGCAGGCCATCACTACGCTGGACGGTTTCCGTCATCTGCGCCGTGAGCTGGATGCCCAGCCGACCCAGTATCTCGACAGCCGTATCCGTCGTTTCCAGGCCTTTGCTGAGATCAGCACCGAGCCAGGCCCACACTTTGGCCTTGGTCTTGAGGCTTACGCCACCTGGACCTCACCCATCCGTAAGTTCGGCGATATGATTAACCATCGCCTGCTGAAAGCCATTATTCGCGGTGAAGCGATCAATCGCCCGCAGGATGATGTGACCGTGACCATGAGCGAACGTCGCCGCCTGAACCGCATGGCCGAGCGCGATGTCGGTGACTGGTTGTACGCACGTTTCCTCGCGCCGTTTGCCGGTGGCGATCGCAAGTTCAGTGCAGAAATCATCGACGTTTCCCGTGGTGGCATGCGTGTGCGTCTGCTGGAGAATGGCGCGGTAGCCTTTATCCCTGCCCCGTTCATCCACGCGGTGCGTGATGAGCTGGTGTGTTCCCAGGAAAACGGCACCGTACAGATCAAAGGTGAAGTCGTTTATCGCGTCACCGATGTGATCGACGTGACCATCGCCGAAGTGCGTATGGAAACGCGTAGCGTCGTGGCGCGTCCCGCTGCCTGAGTATGAAAACCTGCGGGATAACAACGTTATCCCGCAGATTGCACTAACCGTAGCGGCGCGATTTATCGCGCATTTTTTCTGGAAACGCCAACGGAATTGCGCGATCAATCGCGCCGCTACGTAATTCCTGCTTTTAAGTAATTGTTAAATTTGCTCCTCGCTTCACACTTCTTCATCGATTCGCTGTCGCTTACATTCCATTACATTATTTTTAACTTGTTGTATTCGATCGTTTATTTTTCCCGGTCCCTACAAGGAGTTAACTCATGAACAACGTCAAAACCGGATTGATCTGGTTAGCGGTGGCGTTAATTGGTGCGGCGTCGTTCGCCATGCTGGCGCTAAGCCGTGGTGAACACGTCAATGCCGTCTGGCTGGTGATTGCCGCCGTGGCGTGCTACAGCATCGCTTATCGCTTTTACAGCCTGTTTATTGCCCGCCGTATTTTCGAACTGGACGATCGCCGCCGTACGCCAGCGGAGCGCTTTAACGATGGTCTGGATTACGTGCCTACCAACAAGTGGGTGCTGTTCGGCCACCACTTTGCCGCCATTGCCGGTGCTGGCCCGCTGGTCGGCCCGATCCTCGCGGCACAAATGGGTTTCCTGCCAGGCACCATCTGGATTCTGGTCGGTGTAATGCTGGCTGGCGCAGTACAGGATTTCCTCGTGCTGTTTATCTCCACCCGCCGCGATGGGCGTTCGCTGGGTGAAATGGCGCGCCAGGAACTCGGCAGTTTTGCCGGGGTGATCACCATGCTTGGCGCACTCGGGGTGATGATCATTATTCTTTCGGCCCTGGCGTTGGTGGTGGTCAAAGCGCTGGCGAACAGCCCCTGGGGGTTGTTCACCATCGCCGCGACTATCCCGATTGCGCTGTTTATGGGCGTGTATATGCGCTTTCTGCGTCCGGGAAAAATCGCTGAGGTATCGATTATTGGTTTTGTACTGATGATGGCGGCGATTATTTTTGGCGGTGATATCGCACAACATCCCTTCTGGGGACCGTTCTTCACCCTGAAAGGCACGGAACTCACCTGGGTGCTGGTGATTTATGGTTTTGTTGCCTCATCGCTGCCGGTATGGCTGCTGCTGGCACCGCGTGACTATCTCTCTACCTTCCTGAAAATTGGCGTGATTGTTGGTCTGGCGATCGGCATTTTGTTTGCCATGCCAGAACTGAAAATGCCTGCGGTGACTAAATTTATCGATGGTAGCGGCCCGGTGTTTTCCGGGGCGCTGTTCCCGTTCCTGTTTATCACCATCGCCTGTGGCGCGATTTCTGGTTTCCATGCGTTAGTCTCCAGCGGCACCACGCCGAAACTGGTGGAACGTGAAAGCCATATTCGTTTTATTGGCTATGGCGCGATGCTGATGGAATCCTTTGTCGCCATCATGGCGCTGATTTGCGCGTCGGTGCTGGATCCGGGCGTCTACTTTGCCATGAACGCCCCGGCGGCACTGATTGGCACCACCGTGGAAAACGCGTCGCAGGTGATTAATGGCTGGGGTTTTGTCGTCACACCGGAAATGCTGACCACCATCGCTTCTGAAGTGGGTGAGAAGACCATCCTGTCCCGTGCGGGTGGTGCGCCAACCTTCGCCGTAGGAATGGCACATATCATTACTGAGGTGTTCAACAGCCGCGCCATGATGGCGTTCTGGTATCACTTCGCCATTCTGTTTGAAGCCTTGTTTATCCTTACCGCCGTGGACGCCGGTACGCGTGCCTGCCGTTTTATGGTGCAGGATTTGGTCGGCACCGTGGTGCCTTCACTTGCCAATAACCGTTCATGGCTCGGCAATATGGCGGGAACCACCGTGGCTGTTGCGGGTTGGGGTTTCTTTGTCTATCAGGGCGTGGTCGATCCCCTCGGCGGCATCAACACCTTGTGGCCATTGTTCGGTATTGGTAACCAGATGCTGGCGTCGATGGCGCTGATTCTCGGCACCGTGGTGCTGTTTAAGATGAAGAAACAGCGTTACGCGTGGGTGACGATTCTGCCAACTGCCTGGTTGTTTATCACCTCAATGACCGCCGGATGGCAAAAGATTTTCCATGAAAAACCGTCGATTGGTTTCCTTGCCCAGGCGAATAAGTTCCGCAAAGGTCTGGATGAGGGCGTGATTATCGCACCCGCGAAAACCGTCGCTGATATGCAAACCATCGTGTTCAGCAACCAGATTAACGCCCTGCTGTGCGGTTTCTTCATGCTGGTGGCCGTCACCATGTTGATCGCGGCTTTCTTTGTCATTCGCCGGGCGCTGCGCAGTGACGTGCCGACCGTGCATGAGGCACCGGTGTCGCTGCGTAAGGAGGTGCGTAATGTCTGAGGCGATTTTAGCCTGGCGTAAACCGGCCGGGCGCTGGCAGATAAATCAGTGTCTGCCGCTGGGCGAGCCGCCGCGCACCCGCTGGCAAAAAATCTGGCGTGGCTTGCAGCAGAGCTTTCGCTTAATGGTCGGCGTACACGATTATCAAAATTATCTACAGCATATGCGTCTGCATCATCCCGGACAGCCCCCGATGAGTGAACGCGAATTTTATCGTTACTGCCTCGACGCCCGCTTTCCCAGCCAGCCAGGAAAATTGGGTAAGTGCCCGTGTTAATCCTGTTTAGCCCCAAATTTTTGGGGCTTTTTCGTGCCATTCATTTATCTAAACAAAAATATATTTGGATTGCATCTTGTGCTTACGCAAGAGGATGAATACTGTTGCTAAAATAATGAGATACCGCCTGCTGAGAACTCCCTGGAGGAAGTTTCCATGACCGATGAACAAGGGCAAACGTTGCTATACACCTTGTTTGGCACCACCAGCCCTCATTGGCGTCTGACTGCGGACAGCGATGCTTTACATTTTGCCGAAGAGGAAAATGCTCATACCAATCTGGCCGTTCCGCTAACCCCGGCACAGGCGAGTTTGTTGCGCGCCATGACCGTGATTACCTCCAGCATCAACCTGACGCTGTCGCTGCATGGCGTACCGGTGCCGATGCATTTTGTCGGTCGTAAAGTGAACCAGGCGACGTGGGCAGGCACCGCATCAGCCTGGGGAGACACCTCTTCTGTCGCACGCGATTTGACGCTGGGCCTGTCGTTTGCTGAGCAAGTGGTTTCCGAGGCCAACTCGGTGATCGTTATCCTCGACCAGCGAGGTAACATTCAACGTTTTAATCGGTTAAGTGAAGAATACACTGGCCTGAAAGAACACGAAGTGATTGGCCGTAATGTGTTCCAGCTATTCATGACCAAACAGGAAGCCCAGGCCTCCCGCCGCAACATCGCCGGATTTTTTCGCGACGGCAACTCTTACGAAGTGGAACGCTGGATCAAAACCAAGAAAGGTCAGCGACTGTTTCTGTTTCGTAATAAGTTCGTTCACAGCGGCAGCGGAAAAAATGAAATTTTCCTCATCTGTTCAGGAACGGATATTACCGAGGAGCGCCGAGCCCAGGAGCGTCTGCGCGTACTAGCCAACACCGATACGGTGACCGGGTTACCCAATCGCAATGCCATCCATCAGCAAATTAGTCTGGCACTTGAAACGGCGAAAGGCACGCAAACCGGCGTGGTGTATCTCGACTTAGACAATTTCAAGAAGGTGAATGACGCCTACGGGCACATGTTCGGTGACCAGTTACTTCAGGCGGTTTCGCTGGCGATCCTTAGCTGCCTCGGCAAAGATCAGACCCTGGCACGCCTCGGCGGTGACGAGTTTGTGGTACTGGCAGAAAATACCAGCCAGGCGGCGCTGGAAGCGATGGCTTCGCGGATCCTCGAACGGCTGCGTCAGCCTTTTCGCATCGGACTGATTGAGGTTTACAGCGGCTGCTCGCTCGGCATCGCCCTTGCCCCCTTGCATGGCGAAGACCGTGAAAGCCTGATCCGCAATGCCGATACCGCCATGTATCACGCCAAAGAAAATGGCCGCGGCAAGTTTTGCGTGTTTGCCAGCGAGATGAATCAGCGCGTGTTTGAGTATCTGTGGCTGGATACCAATCTGCGTAAAGCCCTGGACCAGGATCACCTGGTGGTGTATTACCAACCGAAAATCGACCGTGATGGCGAGGTGCGCAGTGCCGAAGCGCTGGTACGCTGGAATTCGCCGGAGCGTGGCCTGGTGCCACCAGGTGATTTTATTGCTTATGCGGAAGAATCCGGCCTGATTGTGCCACTGGGGCGCTGGGTGATGCTGAATGTGTTGCAGCAGGTGATTGCGTGGCGCAAAGAAGGGATCTGGTTGCGGGTGGCAGTGAATGTTTCAGCCAAGCAGTTGATTGATCAGAGTATCTATAGCGATCTGAAGCAGGCCCTGATTGAGAGTGGCATCAAGGATTGCCCGATTGATATCGAACTGACTGAAAGCTGCCTGATCGAGAACGAAGCCGATGCACTGAAACTGATGAAACAGTTTCAGGAGCTGGGGGCACAGGTGCATCTTGACGATTTCGGGACCGGTTACTCTTCCCTGTCACAGTTGGCGCGAGTACCGATTGACGCCATCAAGCTGGACCAGAGTTTTATTCGTAATATCAATAAGCAACCGGTGGCACAGTCACTGGTGCGTGCCATTATGGCTGTGGCCAAAGCCCTGGAGTTGCAGGTGATTGCCGAGGGTATTGAAACCAAAGCCGAAGAAAAATTTGTGATGGCTAACGGCGTCGATGGGCGTCAGGGTTATTTTTACGCAAAACCAATGCCCGCAGACCAGCTCGGGCATTGGCTGGCTAAGCATCCTGCCCGCGTTTAACGCTGAACTGCGAGATTATCCGGCTTTGCGCAAGGATGCGCTATGACGGTTTTGCAGTTGCACCAGACGTTCCATATAAGCAATGTCTTTCGGTTCCAGCGTGAAGGCATAATCCACCCAATCTTCCGTTATATCCATCAGTTCCGCCCTTGAGAGTTGCAACACGCGTTGACGTGCTTTCAGCATCGCCCGTACGCCATTGAGTTTGGGACGTAAGGTGTCGATGAAGGTGCGTGTAGTGCGATAGCTGTCACCAGGCTGGAACACTTTATCGACCAGACCACGGGTTTCATACCACTCCGCGCTGTGTGACTCCCCTTCACAAATTAACTCTTCAGCCAGCTTCATCCCCGCGCGGCGCGCCACTAACGAGTATCCGCCCATGCCGGGGAACAGGTTAAACGCAATTTCCGGGAACCCCATGCGTGCGCTGTTTTGCGCCAGAATGAAGTGGTGCGCCAGGGCGGCTTCAAATCCTCCGCCGAGAGCACTACCCTCGATCATTGCCAGCGTCACCGCGCCAGTATCAAAGCCTCGGGCGGCTGAATGGATGCAATCCACGCAGGCACGGGCGTAGGCACGCAGTGCTTCGCGCCGGTTGTTGCGAATGCATTCAACAAAGAAGCGTAAATCGCCCCCGGCGTTAAACATCTGAGGAACTAACGATCCCGTCACCCAGAAATCAATCGGTAAACCGGAACGCTGCGCCGCGTAGCTCAGGTTCATGATCTCTTCGATTAACTCGTGGTTGAAACTGGGTCGAGGTTGCGCCCGCAGCATCATCCACATGGTGTGACGCCCTTCTTCATAATAGGCAGCCAGTTGAGTGGTTTGTCCGACTTCGGTGAACAGTCGGCATGTCGGTTGGTTAATCACTGTCATAGTCTCATCCTCTAGTTATGTGATGCGTTAAACGCAATATCAGCGTAATCCAGAGTGAGGCCAGACCAAATGAGAGATTGATTTATAAAGCAAATTCCAGAGATTTCCCCGACACAGGGGTCGGGGAAAGATTAGCGGGCTTACTTAATAGCGGCGCGTTGGCCCACCGCAGCATGAAAACGCTTAACGCGGCGTGAATAAAGCGCCGTAATGATCGGCACCAATACTGAAGTGACAATTACTGATGTGGCCACTAAGGCGGTGGCAGCAGGCGCAACCGGTTTAAACTGCGGCAGCATTTCGGCAATCAACACCGGTGTCGCTACCGCTGCGCCAGCGGTGCTGGAGGCAGCAATACCCGCCGTACCATCGCCGCCCCCAATCAGACGATCCGCCAGGATTAACGGAATGCCGGTGATGATGATGACCGCAACGCCAAGCAAAATACCGAGCAAACCGGTTTGGGCAATTACCGCTAAATCAATGGTGTTGCCGAGGGCAAAGGCAAAGAACGGAATCAGGGTGTGTACCGCCTTACCGAAAAATTCACGTAATTCAGGGTCAAGGTTGCCCAGGGCGAAGCCAACCAGGAATGGCAGAACTGCACCCACGAAGACGTGAGGTTCAAATGAGGCGATACCTGCGGTGCCAAGAATAACCATAGTCATCAGTGGTCCTGATTCGAGCGACATCAGCACAAACGCGCCCGCCTCCTCTTTCGAACCATATTGCTGCATGATTGACGCGTACAGGCCACCATTGGTCATATCCATCGCCGCCACCAGCGCCAGGGTGGAAAGACCGGCGAACATGCCCACTTCAACGCCATTTTCAGGCATGACGCGCGAGGCAATCGCAGCAACTACCCAGGCAACGGCGATTTTCGTTAATACCAGGGTGCCGGATTTACGCAGCACGGTACCGGTGGCACTGAGTTTGATCGATGCCCCCATACAGAAGAACCACACCGCCAGAATTGGCACGGTGCCGGTCATTAATCCATTGGTAAAGGAGCCAAAATATTTGCCCGCGCCAGGGGAGAAGGTATGGCATAGCGCGCCAAGAAACAGCGGGATCAACATCATGCCGCCAGGAATTTTATCGATTGCACGTTTAATATGCATTTGAGTATCACCTGTACTAAGCCAGAGGGAGGTGCGTTATTTGTTGCCGTCAGGCATTACGGGCAAGATACCGACTCACCACAGACAAAAAAGTGATCACAAATATATTTATGAAACGTTGTTTTATTTTTATTGGATTATCATTTTATTTTTTGATCGGCGTCGCCATACCAGTTGGTTGAAGGCAATAAAAAAGGCGCCAGATGGCGCCTGAAAGAGCTGCGCGATCAAGCGCGGCTGTTTATCACTTCTGCCCATACCAGGCGTTTTTGCCGTGTTTGCGCAGGTAATGCAGATCAAGCAACGTTTGCGAAATCGGTGGGAGTGCCTGGTGTAGCTGCTCGGTATGCAACGCCATATATGCGACCTCCTCCAGCACCACCGCGCTGTGCACTGCCGCATCCGCATCTTTCCCCCAGGCAAAAGGGCCGTGCGAATTCACCAGCACCGCCGGAATCGCGGTGGGCGATATTTCGCGCTTAGCGAAGGTTTCGATAATGACCTGTCCGGTATTCCACTCATATTCCTGCTCGATTTCTTCACGCTGCATAGCCCGTGTGCAAGGAATGGTGCCGTAAAAATCATCCGCATGAGTGGTGCCCCAGGCGAGAATATCCCGCCCTGCCTGCGCCCAGATGGCAGCATGACGTGAATGGGTATGGACTATGCCGCCAATATCCGGCCAGGCGAGGTACAGCGCGCGATGGGTAGCGGTGTCAGATGAGGGGCGCATCGTACCCTCCACCACCTTCCCGCTTTCCAGCTCCACCACCACCATATCGTCACGTTTCATATCAACGTACTTCACCCCGGAAGGTTTGATCACCAGCAGACCGCTTTCACGATCGAGGGCACTGACATTGCCCCAGGTAAAGGTCACCAGGTTATAACGTGGCAGATCCAGATTGGCTTCCAGCACCTGTTGTTTCAGCGCTTCCAGCATGTTTTTTCTCCCGTTAGATGTGATGGAGAAATTGTGCAAAGCCTGGCGCAAAAGCGTTATGGAGGGAATCGCTGTAAAAGCTGCGGAAAGTGGCTGAGGGCGTAAAAATGTGGCGTGAATTCGGAGTTTTCCATCTTCGGAAAAATCCCGTAATGATTAGACTGTCTCCAGCCAACCACGGGACGATTTTATTGCCCGGTGATGCGGCTATCACGCTGTTTTTGCATGCGGGCTGCGGATTGCAGGCTCAGGGATGAGAACCGTTATGAAACCACAGGGTGAAACGATTGCAGGAAACAACACCTATACTTAAAAGGTTGTCCCTGTATGTACAATCAAGGAGAAGTTTATGACAACAACAATGAAACGTCTGACCGCCGCCGTGCTGGCTACCACCCTGGTTATTGCCCTGAGCGGTTGTTCAAACTGGTCCAAGCGTGACCGCAATACCGCGATTGGTGCGGGTGCGGGTGCAATTGGCGGTTCTATTCTGACTAACGGAAGCGCATTGGGCACCATTGGTGGTGCTGCTGTTGGTGGCATTATCGGCCATCAGGTTCATTAATTCCGACTACATAACAAAAGGCTTACGCAGCGCATCTACATAAACAGGCCACTCACCGAGTGGCCTGGTCATTTTAACCGCCAGCCAGTTTGACCTTCATGCCTTTAGCTTCAAGCAGCGATTTCAATAGGTCGCGCTTATCGCCCTGAATCTCAATCACGCCGTCTTTCACCGCCCCACCGCAACCGCATTTTTTCTTCAGTTCGGCGGCCAGTTTGGTCAGCGCGTCATCATCGAGATCGACACCGGTGATCAGGCAAACACCTTTACCTTTACGACCACTGGTCTGACGTTGAATACGTACGATACCATCGCCTTTCGGGCGTACAGCTTTCTCTTCGGTTGGCGTAATGCGGCCGGTTTCGGTGGAGTAAACCAGCGGATTGTCCTGAGCCATTAACCCTCCTGTAAACTTTGCAGAATCTGTTGCAGGGTGGCGGCGGGATCGGCAGATTGGGTGATCGGACGCCCAATTACCATATAATCCACCCCTGCCTGCTGCGCCTGCTGTGGCGTCATGATACGACGCTGATCACCCGCGTCACTGCCTGCCGGACGAATTCCTGGTGTCACCAGCTTAAAGTCTTTGCCAATCACCTGTTTGAAATGTGCCGCTTCCTGTGCGGAGCACACCACGCCGTCAAGGCCACAGTCACGCGTCAGGCATGCCAGACGTTCGGCCTGTGCCGCAGGAGACAAGGTGATACCAAGCCCTTTCAGATCTTCTTCATCCATGCTGGTGAGTACGGTGACCGCAATCAGCAACGGCGCATCTTTACCGTACGACACCAGCGCCTCACGCGCTGCGTTCATCATGCGTGCCCCACCACTGGCGTGAACGTTAACCATCCATACGCCTAGGTCTGCCGCCGCCGCAACCGCATGCGCCGTGGTGTTCGGGATATCGTGGAATTTCAGATCGAGGAAGATTTCGAAACCACGATCCTGCAACGTTTTCACCAGCGTTGGCCCAAACAACGTGAACATCTCTTTGCCCACTTTCAGGCGGCATTGGCTCGGGTCGATGCGATCGACAAATTGCAGTGCGCTGTCGAGATTATGATAGTCGAGTGCCACCAGAATAGGTGAAGTGGTAACAGGCATAACGTTTCCTCAGTTACAGGCACCCGCAGGCGCGTTAGACAAACGGCAAGCATTCTACCTGCGCGACCTGATGACGACAATCACGGTGCCAGGATTTGTAACCTGTTTGACCGAACCCTGCACGATGCTGTATTGAATAGATAGTTTAGATCTCTAGTATGTTGTAACTATATAATGACTTTTTTTAGAAAAGACGGCCGTTATTGGCCGTCAAGTCCACGAATCGGTTTCACCGAAGACCAGGTGCGGCAGGAAGGACAATGCCAGTACAACGCATGCGCAGTGAAACCACATTTCTGGCAGCGATAGCGCGGCTTGGTGCGGATTTGTTCCCCCACCATATCGCGTAACACCATCAGACTCTCTTTTGCCCGACCATCTTCAGCTTCATGCAGGTGAAAATCCATTAAACGATGGAAAACCCGCATCGTCGGATGACGTTGCAACTGGCGATTAATATAGAGTTGCGCCGCTTCCGGGCCTTGTTGTTGTTCAAGGATATCGGCGAGATAGAGTTCAGCGACCGCTCCGGTATTCTCATCCACGCAACGTTGCAGGAATTGCGCCCATTGTTCGGGCTGATCCAGGCGCTGATAACACGTTTCGAGCATTGGCAAGGCTTCACTGACCAGCTCTTTATCCTGTTCCAGCACCCGTTGTAAACGTTCGACCGCTTTTGCGTATTCGCCCTGCTCCATAAAAATGCGGCCGGTCATTATCGACACGCGCGCACTTTGACGATCCGCCGCTTCACCTTTTTTCAGCAGCGTCATGGCCCGTTCAAGATCGTCACTGCTCAGTGCCTGCAAGGCGAGTTCGCAGTAGAAATGGGCAATTTCGCCTTTCTGCTTGTCCTTTCCCAGCTTGACCAGTTTTTCCGCCACTTCAATGGCCTGCTGCCAGTCACTGGTTGCCTGGTGGATTAGCAGCAGTTGCTGCAACGCACCGATACGAAAATCCGTCTCATCCACCAGTTGGCTGAACATATCTTCTGCGCGGTCATACAAACCAGCCGCCATATAATCGCGGCCAAGTTGTTGCACCGCCAGCAGACGCTGGTCATAACTGAGCGAGGCACTTTCCATCAAGGATTGGTGAATGCGGATGGCGCGGTCAACTTCGCCGCGTGAACGGAACAGGTTACCCAGGGTGAGATGGGCTTCGACCGTGCCGCTGTCCTCTTTCAACATGTCGAGGAAGAGATCAACGGCTTTGTCCTGTTGATTGGACAGCAGGAAGTTAACCCCCGCAACGTATTCACGCGACAGGCGATTGGCTTCCTGTTGCTTATCCTGTTGCGCACTGCGTCGGCCCATATACCAACCATACGCCGCAGCCACAGGAAGAAGCAGAAACAGCAATTCAAGCATCTAAGCTTAATCCCGACGACCGGCAGAAGGCGACGTTGTCACCGCCGTCGATTGTTCATTCTGCGCCTGCATACGTTTCAGTTTACGCTGCGCGTGTGCCAGCGATACCCGTAAACGCAACCAGAACAGGCCGCAGATCGCCCATCCCAGCAAGAATCCCGCACCAAACAGAACAGCCAGCAATGTGGAAATACGAAATTCGCCCTGCGCCAGCAGATAGTTAAAAGTGATGATTTGGTCGTTATGTGCTCCGAGCGTCACGGAGATGATGAAAATGACCAATACCACGAGAAAAATCAGCAAATATTTCACAATGCATCCTGTCGTGAGGTTATCCAGTAGGAGTATGCCAAAAAAGCCGCGCCGATGCTGCTTATCAGCGCATCAAACCGCCTGATTTAGGCAAGTGCAATCAATAATATGGGGCCGGATGCAAAAATTACAATCCGTCTTCACGCTGTGCAATCTCTTTTGCCTCTGCTGGCGGCACCGTCAACGGCCCGCAAAAACGTTGTGCTAACCAGGTCGCCACCGTGACCAGCAACCAGGAAATCAGTGTCGCCATCAGCAAATCGCGTGGCCAATGCATCCCTAACATCAGGCGGCTTCCCATCACCAACGTGGCCCAGACAAATAACACCACAATCGTCAGGGTATGCCGACGGGGCCAAAGCAGGCCTATAACCAGCAGCGCCCAACTGGCAGCAAACATCGTATGGCCGGAAGGAAAAGCGAAGCCGGTTTCAAAAGCCCAATGCTTTTTTAACCATCCTGGTAGTTGCGTATCATCCGCCACCAGTTGCTCTACCAACTTGCCGCGCTGTTTACGCTTCAATTCATAGAATGCGCTCTCATTAACGCCATGACTTTTTTCCAGCCACACCACATAAGGTCGAGGTTCCTGGACCTGATCTTTGATGAAGGATTTGGTGTACTGACCGACCAGAATCGCGCCATTCATGATGACAAGCAGCAGGATGGCAGGCTTGAGCCGGAAACGCAGACACCAGAGTACCCAGGCACTGAGGATCAGGCTGGTGAGGATTCCCCACGGGCTGGTGACCGTTTCAGTCATCCAGAATAATAGCTTTAACAGCGCACCATTTTCTCCTGGTTGCCACTGCCAGCCAGAAAGCCAGACGCTCAGCGGCATAATCAGCAACAGAAGCGTGCCAAGGGTGGTGCGTTGTATAATCTTTAACATCCATCGTCCTTAAAACCGCGCAAAACACTGTATCGGGCATAACTTTAGCTGAAAAAAGAATAACATAACCGTTGCAGCTTGGATAATTGTGCTTTATCACTACAATAACTCTGACTGATTAACTGCCTGCACCCAGGTTGTGGCACAATATTGTCAGTTTTCGGGCCAATCAGGCCCGTGCGTTATCATGATGATAGCGCATCCTCTGAAGGTTCTGGAGAGTCACATGCAGCTTAAACGGGTAGCAGAAGCCAAACTGCCCACGCCCTGGGGAGATTTCCTCATGGTTGGTTTTGAAGAACTGGCAACCGGTCACGACCATGTCGCGCTGGTCTACGGTGATGTTAGCGACCACAATCCGGTACTGGCACGCGTCCACTCCGAATGCCTGACCGGTGATGCACTGTTCAGCCTGCGTTGCGATTGCGGATTTCAGCTGGAAGCCGCGCTGACCGCTATCGCTGAAGAAGGACGAGGTATCCTGCTTTATCATCGTCAGGAAGGTCGTAATATCGGCCTGCTAAACAAAATTCGCGCCTATGCCTTGCAGGACAAAGGCTACGATACGGTAGAAGCCAACCATCAGTTAGGTTTTGCCGCCGATGAGCGTGATTTCACCCTGTGTGCAGATATGTTCAAACTGCTGGGTGTCAACGAAGTGCGTTTACTGACCAATAACCCACGTAAAGTGGAAATTCTCAGCGAAGCTGGCATCAACATCGTTGAGCGCGTCCCGCTGATTGTCGGGCGTAACCCGAAGAACGCGCATTATCTTGATACCAAAGCTGAAAAAATGGGCCATTTGCTGCCGAAGCAATAAAACAAAGCCGGGAAATTATCCCGGCTTTTTTCTTAGTTCAGCATATTGCGGATCACGTAGTGCAGAATGCCGTCGTTCTGGTAATAGGTCAGTTCATTGCCGGTATCGATGCGACAACGTGTCTCCAGCGTCTCTGTAGCACCATCCACGCGCGTCAGCGTCACCTTAACTGTACCGCCAGGCTTGAGCTGAATCAGGTTCGCCACATCAATGTGTTCCTCTCCGGTTAAGTTGAGCGTCTTACGCGTAACGCCCTGTGGGAACTCCAGCGGCAAAATCCCCATGCCAATCAGATTGGAACGGTGGATACGTTCAAATGACTCGGCAATCACCACACGTACCCCCTGCAATCGAGGCCCCTTGGCTGCCCAGTCACGACTGGATCCCGATCCATATTCTTTCCCGGCAATCACCGCGAGTGGAACCCCCTCGGACTGATACTTCATGGCTGCATCGTAGATCGCCAATTGTTCATTACTGGGGAAATGTTTGGTGTAACCCCCCTCCACGCCCGGCACCATCTCATTGCGAATACGGATATTGGCAAAAGTGCCGCGCATCATCACCTCATGGTTACCGCGTCTTGATCCATATGAGTTGAAGTCCGTCCGTTCCACACCGTGCGCCAGCAGATAACGCCCTGCCGGGCTTTCTGCCTTGATGCTTCCCGCCGGGGAGATATGGTCGGTGGTGACGGAGTCTCCCAGCATCGCCAGAATGCGTGCTCCTTTGATGTCCTGCACCGGTTTCGGTGTTTTTTCCATATCATCAAAGAACGGAGAAAGTCGGATATAGGTTGAATCTTCATCCCAGTCATAGGTGGCCGCTTCACTGACTTTAATCTGCTGCCACTCCGGGGTGCCATCAAACACTTCGGCATACTCTTTGTGGAACATATCACTGGTGACTTTTTGCACATACTCGGCAATTTCTTCCGGCGACGGCCAGATTTCTTTCAGATAAACATCCTTCCCGCGCTGATCCTGGCCGATGGGATCGTTTTGCAGATTGAGTTTCATGTTGCCCGCCAGCGCATAGGCCACCACCAGCGGTGGCGATGCCAGCCAGTTGGTTTTCACCAGGGGATGGATACGACCCTCAAAATTTCGGTTACCCGAAAGCACCGCGCCGACGGTCAGGTCGCCCTCTTTAATGGCGCTCTCAATGCTGTCTGGCAATGGCCCGGAGTTACCAATGCAGGTGGTGCATCCATAACCCACCAGATTAAAACCCAGCTCATCCAGATAGGGCGTAAGTTGCGCCACGGCCAAATAATCGGACACCACTTTAGAGCCGGGAGCCAGTGATGCTTTGACCCACGGCTTACGCATCAATCCCTTTTCCACCGCTTTTTTCGCCAACAGTCCCGCAGCCATCAGCACACTGGGATTCGAGGTGTTGGTGCAGGAGGTAATAGCCGCGATCACTACCGCACCATCATCCAGTTGATGGCTATCCCCCGTCTCACCCTCACGATAGCTGACGCTTTTATGCGGTTTCTGTGCCTGGTTCACCTCGAGTTCATTACTCGCCGCGAAGGCCGCAGGGACATCCGCCAGAGAGACACGGTCCTGTGGACGTTTCGGACCGGCGAGGCTGGATTCAACCTCGTTCATATCCAGCGCCAGCGTGCTGGTGAAGATCGGTTCATCACCCGGATTACGCCACATACCTTGCGCTTTGGCATAGGCTTCAACCAATTTAATCTGCTCGCTGTCGCGTCCTGTCAGCGTCATGTAGCTAAGAGTAATGTCATCTATCGGGAAAAAGCCGCAGGTGGCACCATATTCGGGAGACATATTGGCGATAGTTGCACGGTCAGCCAACGGCAGATCCGCCAGTCCATCGCCATAGAATTCAACAAACTTGCCTACGACGCCGTGTTTACGCAGCATTTGCGTCACGGTCAATACCAGGTCGGTCGCCGTGATCCCTGGCCGAAGTTTGCCGGTCAGTTTAAAACCGACCACGTCTGGAATCAGCATCGATACCGGCTGTCCGAGCATTGCCGCCTCAGCTTCAATACCGCCAACCCCCCACCCCAATACACCGAGCGCATTGATCATCGTAGTGTGGGAATCGGTGCCAACCAGGGTATCGGGGTACGCCACCTCGTTGCCATCCTGGCTTTCATGCCAGACCGCCTGGCCGAGATATTCAAGATTTACCTGGTGACAAATGCCGGTGCCTGGCGGCACCACGCGAAAACGATTGAAGGCTTTTTGCCCCCAGCGCAGAAAGACATAACGTTCATGGTTGCGCTCCATCTCCAACCGCACGTTCTCTTCAAATGCCTCATCATCACCAAAATGGTCAACAGTGACAGAGTGGTCAATCACCAGGTCAACCGGTGAGAGCGGGTTCACTTTAGCGACATCACCGCCAAGACGTTTCACCGCCTCGCGCATTGCCGCCAGGTCAACCACCGCGGGTACGCCGGTAAAATCCTGCATCAACACGCGCGCCGGACGATAGGCAATTTCGCGGTCGGCGTGCGCATCTTTTTGCCATGCGGCCAGCGCCTGAATATCTTCCGCCGTTACCGAATCGCCATCCTGCCAGCGCAGCAAATTCTCCAGCAGGACTTTCATGGATTTAGGCAGGCGTTCAAGGGTTCCAAGGTGATGGGATGCTTTTTGCAGGCTGTAGTAGTGATAAGTATGGTTACCAACTTCGAGCGTCTCCCGGCTCTGCTCGCGCAACGTTAACGACATAGCTCCTCCTCATGGGTTTCTCTTAACCTCAGTAACCGCAAGGTTTAGCTTAAAGATAGACCACATTTTCGTTAACGTTTTGATAACAACACGAATTGACACATTGATCCAGAAACAAAAATGCCCTGGATATTGGCCAGGGCATTTAAAAAAAGAAATAATTTGAGTTATTAAATTACATCATCGTCCACACGGCAGCAGCCCAAACAGCGAATGAAAAGGCATATACGCTGAACCATGACAGGGTAATTGTACTATTCATTGAGTTCATTAAGTCACTCCCTCCCGGATTCCGGGTAAAAAAGGGCTACGGTCTTCAGCCTTAGCTGATGACACCATTTTTTATATGCTGAGTGTTATAGGAAGGGCGTTCAAATTGCCCACCGGATAACCCGGTAAAGAGAAGGACTATTCGTCTATATAAAGAACTGAACGCAGACTGCGTTATTTGGACTTCGGATCCATGAATGATTCAATAAAACCGCGCTGCTTTTCACTCAGTTCCCAGGATGCCGGTATCGCTACATCTTGTTCTGTGCTGGCAACGTCTTTCGCTTTACACGCAGGCGTGTTGGGCTGACGTGCAGAAACCGGAGATTTACGACTGAGTGTATTTGCCCACATGGCTTAACCCCACATACGCCAAATCATTAATGCCACCACTACCCAGAACAAGGCTGAAGCAGCGAAGACAGTCAACCAGGCTTTGCGACGGATGTTCCCTGAACGCTCAACCTTGGTGCTTTTAGCCCGGAAGTCCGGTTGTACAGTTAATCTCGTAGCCATAGTTTTTGATAATCACTCTCAATAAAACGATTGTTAACATCGATTAAGATTTAGGACGAATCCTAAACGCCTTAAGTCCAAAAATCCAGTTATTTTTATTGAGCACAACGATTAATGCTATTTATCAAAACACCGAAAAATGATGAGATAAATTTAATAACTAAGCAAACTATTAATTAAAAACTAACTTTGTAAATTTGGGTTAAATCAAAATTAGATCCATTCTAAATTCAAGTTTAAATTAGCGAGGCAGCTAAAAAGCCCTTCGCCATCAACTCTTAACTGGAGTATGGGAATATTCCTGGGATCGTGCAAAGCGGCAAAGTAAAAAATGTGTACTAATTCGCATTTAACAACTAACAATGAAAAAACATGTGACCGATGTTTCATTTACATAAAATTAATCTAATTTTTGAGCTACCAATGGCGCTAAGCAACATCACAAAAAACAAAGGGTGCCCAATGGACACCCCGTTAACATAATGAGTTTACAGGCTATTTGAAGGGTAACTTGATATCACGGAACATCGCTTCGATATCTTCGTTGGAGCGCAATGCCACCGCAGTATCCACCACATCGCGGGTCAAATGCGGTGCGAAACGTTGAATAAAATCATACATATAGCTTCGCAGGAAGGTGCTGCGTCTGAAGCCAATTTTTGTCGTGCTATTGGTAAAGATCTCTGATGCTTCAATGCGTACCAGATCAGGGTCAGAAACCGGATCTACCGCCATGCTGGCAATCACCCCAACCCCCAGCCCCAGACGGACATAGGTCTTAATGACGTCAGCATCGGTTGCAGTAAACACAATACGCGGCGTCAGCCCCGCACGATTAAACGCCGTATCCAGTTCAGAACGCCCGGTAAAGCCGAAGGTATATGTCACCAACGGAAACTCCGCCAGTTCCTCAATCGTCACCTGCGCTTTGCCTGCCAGCGGATGGTCTGGCGTCACGACAATCGCACGATTCCAGTGATAGCAAGGCAGCATAATCAGGTCATCGTAAAGATGCAGCGCTTCGGTGGCGATGGCAAAGTCAGCGTTACCTTTTGAAACTGCTTCCGCAATTTGCGTCGGTGAGCCTTGGTGCATATGCAGGGAAACACGAGGATAGCGTTCAATAAAGCCTTTGATTACACCGGGAAGCGCATAACGTGCCTGGGTATGGGTAGTGGCGACGTATAAAGAGCCTTTATCAGGCCAGGTATGCTCACCCGCCACTGATTTGATGGCATCCACTTTTGATAACACTTCACGGGCAATGCGGATGATTTCCTCACCGGCCGGTGTCACCTGCGTCAGGTGCTTACCGCTACGGGCAAAAATCTGCACCCCCAGCTCATCTTCCAGCATTCTGACCTGCTTACTGATGCCCGGCTGCGACGTATATAAGCCTTCTGCCGTCGAAGAAACATTGAGGTTGTGATTGACCACTTCAACGATGTAGCGCAACTGCTGCAATTTCATAGTTATATCTTCCCGGTAGGCGACAGAGGAGCAATCCCGGCGAGCGTATTTTCGCCTTGAGCGAGGTATTCAGGGAAAGCGTGTCAGCGAAACGTAAAATCTATAACCACTATATCAGTTAAAGAAAGAATGTAGAACGATTAGCTATAAGGATGGTGAAAAGGCCAGCTGACGCTGGCCTGGGGGGATTACTTCTTCGCTTCCTGCCAACTGCCATCGATATAGAAGGCAGACCAGCCGGTCGCTTTGCCCTCTTTCTCCGAAGCAACATACTGTTGTTTCGTTTTACGGCTAAAACGCACCATGGTTTTGTTGCCTTCCGGATCTGCTGCCGGCGCTTCCGCCAGGTACTTCAGTTTCTCAGGCAGGCGATCGGCGAAACGCTGCAACTCTTCCACCAGTGGTGCACGGGTTTCGCGTGATTTCGGGAAGGTGTTGGCTGCGAGGAACACGCCAGCAGCACCGTCACGCAACACAAAGTAAGCGTCTGACTTCTCGCACGGCAGTTCTGGCAACGGGACCGGATCTTCCTTCGGCGGTGCTACTTCACCATTACGCAGGATTTTACGGGTATTTTTACACTCGTCGTTGGTACAGGCCATGTACTTACCAAAACGCCCCATTTTCAGGTGCATTTCCGAGCCACATTTTTCGCACTCAACAATCGGGCCGTCGTACCCTTTGATACGGAACTCACCTTGCTCGATCTCGTAGCCGTCACATTCCGGGTTATTACCGCAGACGTGCAACTTGCGCTGATTATCAATCAGATAGCTGTCCATCGCGGTGCCGCATTTCTGGCAACGGCGACGGGCGCGTAACGCGTTGGTTTCGGCGTCGTCACCTTCCAGCACGTTGAGTACTTCATTTTCCGGGATCAGGTTGATGGTTTGCTTGCAACGCTCTTTCGGCGGCAAGGCATAACCTGAACAGCCAAGGAACACGCCGGTGCTGGCAGTACGAATCCCCATCTTACGTCCACAGGTTGGACAATCGATAGATGTCAGCACCATCTGGTTCGGCTGCATGCCGCCCTCTTCCGGTTCTTTTTCCGCCTGGTCCAGCTGCTGGCTAAAATCGCTAAAGAACGAATCCAGCACGCCCTTCCATTCAGCCTGATTATTCGCGACCTGGTCGAGGCTGTCTTCCATATGGGCTGTGAAATCGTAGTTCATCAGCTCGCGGAAGTTTTCTTCCAGACGATCGGTCACAATCTCACCCATCTTCTCGGCATAGAAACGGCGGTTTTCTACCCGCACATAACCACGATCCTGGATGGTCGAGATAATCGAAGCGTAAGTCGAAGGACGACCAATACCGCGTTTTTCCAGTTCACGTACCAGCGAAGCTTCGCTGAAACGGGCTGGCGGCTTGGTGAAATGCTGGCTTGGCAGCACTTCTTTGAGATCCAGCACGTCACCCACATTTACCGGTGGCAGCGTCAAATCTTCATCATTTTTACGCAGCGCGGGCATCACGCGCGTCCAGCCGTCAAAACGCAGTGTGCGTCCTTTGGCTTTCAGTTTGAAATCACCTGCGCCAACGGTCAGGGTGGTGGAATCATACTGCGCCGGTACCATCTGACAGGCGACAAACTGACGCCAAATCAACTGATACAGTTTCTGCGCATCTGTTTCCATATCTTTAAGTTGGTCTGCTGCCACAGCCACATCAGAAGGACGAATCGCTTCGTGCGCTTCCTGCGAGTTATCTTTGCTGGCGTAGGTATTTGGCGCATCCGGCAGATATTTGGCACCGAAGTTTTTATCGATATAACCGCGTGCCATAGCAATGGCATCCTGACTCAGGTTGGTGGAGTCAGTACGCATATAAGTAATGTGGCCCGCTTCATACAGCCGCTGTGCCATCATCATGGTTTTCTTCACCCCGAAGCCGAGACGCGTGCTGGCCGCCTGTTGCAACGTGGAAGTGATAAAGGGCGCAGAAGGTTTGCTGCTGGTCGGTTTGTCTTCACGGTCCAGTACGTCGTAACGCGCTTTTTGCAGCAACGCCACTGCGGCATAGGTTTGCTCGCGGTTAACCGGACGGAACGCCTTGTCACCCTGATGAGTCACCTGCATAGCCAGTGCATCACCTTTCGGCGTCACCAGATCAGCATCAACTTCCCAGTACTCTTCCGGAACGAAGGCTTTGATTTCACGTTCACGCTCAACCACCAGGCGCACTGCCACCGACTGCACACGTCCGGCAGAGAGGCCTCGGGCGATTTTTTTCCACAGCAGCGGAGAAACCATATAACCCACCACGCGGTCCATAAAACGGCGCGCCTGTTGGGCATTAACACGTTCGATATTCAGTTCGCCAGGCTTCTCAAACGCCTGACGAATCGCATTTTTGGTGATTTCATTAAACACCACGCGGCTGAAACGCTTGTCATCACCACCGATCACTTCCCGCAGGTGCCAGGCAATGGCTTCCCCTTCGCGGTCAAGGTCGGTTGCGAGATAGATATGGTCAGCATCGGCAGCCAGGCTTTTTAGCTCAGAGACCACTTTCTCTTTTCCTGGCAGGATTTGATAATCTGCCTGCCAGCCATGCCAGGGATCCACGCCCATACGGTTGACCAACGCGGCTTTTTCATCTTTTTTGACCTTTTTGCCAGCCGGTTTCGCTTTTTCCCCATCGGCAGTTTTACGGGCAGTTGAACCACTGGTCGGCAAATCACGGATATGACCGACGCTGGATTTCACCACGTAGTCATTACCGAGGTATTTATTGATTGTTTTGGCCTTTGCCGGGGACTCAACGATGACGAGTGCTTTACCCATATGTACCTTTACCTAATTGAAACGTCCTGATAAACGGGAGAGGATTGAAGACCCTAAAACCCAATGGGTTCAATATTGCTGCCACTGTTTCACTTTTCAAGGCAACCGGGACAATCTCAGGTCAGATTGCATCGACTTATGCAACTTTATGATTAGGAGCGAGTTTTCCATCTGACAATATCACACATCCCAGTGTGATCTCCCTGAAATCTGAATCGCCCACACTCTACCTGATAAAATCCGTTACGCAACTTAATTAGCATCCTGGTTAATTTTGCGCCAACTTAACACTCCCGCGCGGGTTTGCACCTTATGCTCACTGGCAAGTAATATAGAAGGAGAAAAGAGACTGTCAAAAAAGGAGTGAATAATGTCAGCATTTACGGAATCCATTTCGCGCCAGGCGTTACTGGAAAAGGCCAATCAACTGATCAAAGAACACGATGATTATTTTGCCGGTATGGAAGCGACGGACGTCATCCAGCAACGCGATGTGTTGGTGTTTCGCGGCCCGTTGTTTCTCGATAACGACGAGTTACCGACCGCCAAAACCACCGCCGTGTTTAACGTGTTTAAATACCTGGCTATCACCTTCTCGTCGCAGTATCACCTGGAGTAAAACGCCCTTATTTGTAGCAGCGCGATAAATCGCGCCGCTACAGGATAGAGTAGTTTTACAAGAGCGGCTTATTACCACGCTGCCACATTTTCAGAATCAGTCGCTCTGCGGCAAGACTGGCGCTATGGGTCATACGATCGATCATTTTACGTTTGCGCGCATAATGCACACCCAGTACGGTGAAGCGTTCCATCTGATTGATAATCAACGCATCGCTGGTGCCAATCTCATCCACCAGCCCCAGTTCCAGCGCCTGGCGCCCGTACCAATGTTCACCCGTAGCGACTTTTTCCACATCCAGCCCTGGGCGCATCTGATGGACAAAATCTTTGAACAGCAGATGCGTTTCATTCAGGTCTTCACGAAACTTTTCACGCCCTTCATCGGTATTTTCACCGAACAAAGTCAGGGTGCGCTTATATTGCCCGGCGGTATGCAGTTCAACATCAATATCGTTTCGCTTCAGCAGGCGATTAAAATTAGGAATCTGCGCCACTACCCCGATTGAGCCGATGATTGAGAAAGGCGCGGCAACGATACGATCGGCCACGCACGCCATCATATAACCACCGCTGGCCGCTACCTTATCTACCGCTGCCGTCAGCGTCAGGCCAGCATCGCGCAGACGTTGCAGCTGCGAAGCCGCCAGGCCGTAGCCGTGCACCACACCGCCCGGGCTTTCCAGCTTCAGCAGCACCTCATCACCAGGCGTGGCCACCGCCAGCACGGCGGAGATCTCTTCACGCAACGAACTGACTTCTCCGGCGTCCATGCTGCCTTTAAATTCCAGCACGTAAAGCGTCGGCTTTTCGGTCTCCGTCACGCCTGTTTTCGCCTGGCGTTTGGCGAGTTTGGCTTTTTGTTTCTCTTCTTTTTTATGTTGCTTCAACCAAACTTTTTGCGCTTGCGGTTTCATCTTCGCCAACTGCAAATCTTCTTTCATCTGGCGGTAGTCTTCATCCAGATGGGTTAAGCGCAGCTGACCACCGCTGTGACGTTTCCGCATCGCCGCATTGAGCACAATCAGAACAATAGCTGCGATCGTCACCACTAAGGTGACGGCCTTGGCCAGAAATAATCCATAACTGGAGAGTAAATCCATTCTGCCGCCTTATTAAACAGTGAATTACAAACAAAGCCCGAGTTTACCCGCTTTAGTGGCATTCGTCGCCTGAATTGCCCGCGGGCGGCACAGAAAGCGCGGTTGAGCGATTGCGCCAGACCGCAAATTAAGGCATAAAGCCAAAAAACCTTCTGACCTGTGCAAAGGACATCGCTGTGCATTATCAACCGAAAAGCGATCTGCTTGAAAACCGTATTATCCTGGTAACCGGCGCTTCAGACGGCATTGGCCGTGAAGCCGCGTTAACCTATGCGCGCTATGGCGCGCAGGTGATCCTGCTGGGGCGCAACCCGCACACCTTGCAGCAAACTGAACAGGCGATTAATCAGCTGCAAAAAAAACCGGCATCCACCCTGCTGCTGGATTTTGCCCATGCCACGCCTGAGAGCTGCCAGCAACTGGCGCAACAACTGGCGCAGCAAGTGCCACGCCTCGACGGGGTGCTGCACAACGCGGGCATCCTGGGAGAGATTGTCCCCCTGGCAGAGCTGGAGCCGCATATCTGGCGTCAGGTGATGCAGATTAACCTTGATGCTACCTTCTACCTCACTCAGGCCCTGCTGCCATTGCTGCTGAAATCCGATGCCGGATCGCTGATCTTCACCACCTCGAGCGTCGGTCGCGTTGGTCGCTCCGGTTGGGGGGCGTATGCGGTATCGAAATTCGCCACCGAGGGGATGATGCAGGTGCTGGCAGATGAATACAAAAACCGCCATTTACGAGTGAACTGCATCAATCCAGGCGGCACCCGCACCAAAATGCGCGCCAGTGCCTTCCCACAGGAAGATGCCAGCCTGCTGAAAACCCCGGCGGATTTGATGCCGTTGTATCTTTATTTAATGGGTGATGACAGCCGCCGCAAGACTGGCATCAGTTTTGATGCTCAGCCAGGACGCAAACCCGGACCGGCCAGCGCATGAGTGAACAACGACATCAACAACGTCAGCAGCGTTTGAAAGAACAGGTTGATGCACGCATCAAAGCGGCGAATGAGGTGCGCGGCATTCTGATGGTGTTTACCGGCAATGGCAAAGGCAAGACCACCGCCGCGTTTGGCACTGCCCTGCGCGCTTGTGGTCACGGTAAAAAAGTTGCTGCTATTCAGTTCATTAAAGGTGAATGGCCCAACGGCGAGCGTAATCTGCTGGAACAGCACGGAGTGGAATTCCAGGTGATGGCGACCGGCTTTACCTGGGAAACCCAGAACCGGGCGACCGATACCGCCGCTTGCCAGCAGGTGTGGCAACATGCAAAACGTATGCTGGCGGATCCGCAACTGGATTTAGTGATTCTGGATGAGATCACTTACATGGTTAGCATGGATTATCTGGATCTGGATGAACTGGTCGCCGCATTGCAGCAACGGCCCACGGGACAGAGTGTGATCATTACCGGCCGCGGCTGCCATCGCAACTTAACCGAGCTGGCGGATACCGTGACGGAGATGCGTCCGGTGAAACACGCCTTTGATGCCGGGATTCAGGCCCAGCAGGGTATTGACTGGTAAAAAAGACGCCGGGCTGGCGTCCTTTTTATTCTCAGGCGCCGCGTTTGCTGCTACGGCGTGGTGAGTTGCTCACCTGGCTGTGACGCTTCACCGCACGGCGAATCTGGTTGGCTTTGGTACGACGGCGATCTTTCTCCACCGCAACTTTGGTCACCGTCTCTTCCGGCATCCCCACCAGGGTACGCAGATAGTTCACCGCCGGTAATTCCAGCTCCATCCAGCCACCGCGCGGAAGCCCCTTCGGCAGTTGGATATCACCATAACGCACACGCATCAGGCGGCTCACCTGTACGCCTACCGCTTCCCATAAACGACGAACTTCACGGTTACGTCCTTCGGTCAGCGTGACGTTGTACCACTGGTTGATCCCTTCACCACCTGCAAAACGCAGGGTTTTGAATGCAGCAGGGCCGTCTTCCAGTTGCACGCCCTTGCTCAGTTGACGAATTTTATCGTCGCCCACTTCACCGAACACGCGCACGGCATATTCACGCTCGACTTCACGGCTGGGATGCATCAGGCGGTTCGCCAGTTCCCCGTCGGTGGTGAACAGTAGCAGGCCACAGGTGTTCACGTCCAGACGGCCAACGGCAATCCAGCGGGAACCGCGCAGGCGCGGCAGACGATCAAACACCGTCGGACGACCTTCCGGATCGTTACGCGTACAGAGTTCGCCTTCAGGTTTGTAGTAGGCTAACACCCGGCATACTTCGGTGGTGGATTCAGCGATGGACACCAGATGCCCATCGATGCGGATTTTCAGGGATTTGTCGCTTTCGATGCGATCGCCCAGCGTCGCCAGTTTGCCGTCAACGCTGACGCGTCCGGCTGAAATCATGGTTTCGATTTCACGGCGCGAGCCATGACCGGCGCGCGCTAACACTTTCTGTAATTTTTCGCTCATTGAGCAGCCTCGTTGTCGCCTTCCCAGGCGTCGTGGTAAGAAGGTACAGATACAGGGATTACCAGTTCCCATATCGGAATTCGGATTAACCGCCAGACCTTCAGGCGGCCCGCGATTTTACACTAAGCATAGCAGCGTTAAAACCTTTTACTTTTCTGCCGATAACAATGGTCGCGCAGATTTCCATCACCCTGGGGTCAAAAATCCCATCCATTCGCCAGACTAATAAATCACGTTCTGCGCTACGCAGCGACTTTGACTCAACCCTCTGAATTTTTGTCTTTTTAGCTTAAGACCTCCCTGGCTTAAACCGACCTCACTTAAACAAACTGATACATTAGCCAGACTCAAGGCTCATATCGCAGCAGAGCTATCTGTACTTATGATAAAGTGCCATTTCAAAGACCAAGCCTTGAGGCAAAAACAGGACAAAGCTCTACTCAAAAAGGTTAAGTAAGTTTCGTAAGCGCATTAAATGTAAATCATCAGCTAAATAATATCGTGGATTGGATTATATCTATATTTTCCGATTTATTTGAGAAAGGTTAAATTTCTGAATTGTTCTGAATTAAAAATTGTGTAAAATTTGAGCCTGAAATCCAGTGCGTCGTAAAAATAAAAAACTTGAGACTTACTTTTTATTATCGATTTACCAACAAATCATTAACGAGCACTGTGAAATTTCATTGATATTACAAACCGGCGCGCACGGGAGCTGTTGCGTTAATTCATTCAGGTACGAATTAAACTTGCATGCCAAAAATCTTCACCAGGGATTTTGCCGGCATGCCTGAATAAAGATGACTATTATGAGAACGTCACTGCTTTGGCCTGCGCTCGCCGCGCTGGCACTGAGCGGTTGTTCCGTGGGCCATACTGAGTACAGCCGTGCGGCGCTGCAACACGTTGATATGAGCGTGACCGGCATCCCGACTGTACTGGGTTTAGGTGTCCTTGGCACAACCATCCCCTTAACGCCAGAATACAGCCTGACCGCTGCGCACGTTGCAACCACTGCCGTCCAGCGTGTGAAGGCTTATCATCCGTATTGTGATGTGGCAATTATTTATCACAAGAACGATCCCAGTACGCTGGTTAAATTCCGCAAAAGCAACATTGGCGAACCGATTAAGATGTACGGTTACAGTTTTGTTTCTGCCATGCCAGTGGAATCAAGTGGCGTTAATTTAGCGCGAACTGCAATTAACAATCGCTGGAATAAAAAACCTTGTGTCGCAATGGCAACCAATGCCGGTGTTGTACAGGGAATGTCGGGCGGCGCGGTTTATAATGCAGACCAGACAATGGCCGGCGTTATTGTCGGCTATAGCCACCGGATTGATAATATTCGTAGCGGTCAGGCGGTGTTGAAAGATGTGTCGCTGTATATTCCGTACGGTGAATTCAGGAGCTGGCTGGAGAGAAATATTGGTCAGACACCCGACAGCGCGCCTGACCATACATAATTACTGGAACGGGCGAATATCGCCCACCCCTTCACGCACGATGACCGGAGCATCGCTGGTGAGATCGATAACCGTGGTCGGCTGCTGTCCCAGCGTACCGCCATCGATGATCAGGTCCACCAGCTTGCCGATGCTGTGCTGAATCTCTTCCGGATCGGATTCGGTGAAATCGTTGCCTGGCAGCATCAGCGAGGTCGACATCATCGGTTCGTTGAGCGCTTCCAGCAGCGCCAGAGCCACCGGGTTCGACGGCACACGCAGACCAATGGTCTTACGTTTGTCATTCATCAGGCGACGCGGCACCTCTTTGGTCGCTTTCAGAATAAAGGTGTAGCTCCCCGGCGTGTTGTTTTTAATGATGCGAAACGCCGAGTTGTCCACCTGTGAATAGGTCGAAAGCTCCGATAAATCACGGCACATCAGGGTAAAGTTGTGGTGCCCATCCAGCTGACGAATGCGGCAAATACGCTCCATGGCATTTTTCTCTTCGAGACGGCAACCCAGCGCGTAACCGGAATCGGTCGGATAGACAATCACCCCACCTTTGTTGAGATAGTCAACCGCCTGATTGACCAGACGTGGCTGCGGATTTTCCGGATGAATATGGAACAATTGACTCATAAAAACCTCATATCACCTGTCGCTGGGGTTCAGCTCAGGCGCAAGCACGGGAAAGCGTTCCCAGATCGGTTCCACACCGCCTGGTAACCACAGCTTGCGACCCAGTTCGATCCACGGACAGGGTTGGTGAAAATCAGATCCCTGCGACGCTGCCAGCTGGTGTTCGCGGGCATACGTTGCCAGCTGGCTGCGTTCGTTTGGTGCCTGCTGGCATTGCGCCACTTCCATTGCATCGCCACCTGCATCCGTGAAATGGGCGATCAGCCGTCTCAGCCATTTGCCGGAAAGACCGTAACGTCCGGGGTGTGCCAGCACGGCAAAGCCACCAGAATCATGAATTGCATCAATGGCTTGTTTAATTGTACACCATTGCGGGGGCACATAACCGGTTTTCCCACGCGCCAGGTAGTTCTTAAACACCTGGGCAAGGTTATCCGCTTTCCCGATTTCAACCAGATAGCGGGCAAAATGGCCGCGCGTGATCACCCCACCCTGTGCCAGACGCTGCGCTCCGTCCAGCGCACCGGGAATTCGCGCGCGCTCCAGCCGTTCGGCGATCAGCAGCGCCCGTTGCTCACGGCAGTGATGTTGCTGCGCCAGGAATTGGGTCAGTACCGGATGCTGGCAGTCGACATGCAATCCGACAATATGGATTTCATGGTTTTCCCATAACGTTGAGGCCTCCAGTCCGGCGACCACTTTCAGCGGCAAGTTGTGCTGCGCTACCGTTTGTTGCGCTTCCGCCACCCCGGCAACGGTATCGTGATCGGTAATGGCGAGCACGCCGACGCGCATCTCCACTGCGCGCTGCACCAGCGCCGCAGGGGTCAGCACGCCGTCAGAAGCCAGCGTATGACTGTGTAAATCGTAAAGGGGAAAACGGGGGATGTCCGACAAGGATAGCTCCAGCAACTGCATAAACCGGCAGGCATGATACCGATTTTGCCCTTAACTGAAAAAGGGTATTGACTTTTTTCAGCCGAACCAGTTAACTAGTACACAAGTTCACACGTAACGGGTATTTAATCATGGCTGTTGTTCACACGCATTCAAATGGTTGGTGGCGCGATGTTCCCGAACACGGGCGACGTCGTCGTGCACAACTTGCGTAAACGCTGTGCAGATACCTGAGCCCGCCACCGAGCGGGCTTTTTTTTGAGCTAAATTCAGAGAATTCATCATGCCAAATGCGAAACCTACATTGAAGTTGATTACCGGCACCGCGCCCTATCGCGAAGATCCGGCCGCAGTGTTTCATCAATTATGCGGCGCACGTCCGGCAACCCTGCTGCTCGAATCCGCCGATATCGACAGCAAACGTAACCTGAAAAGCCTGTTAATCGTGGATAGCGCCCTGCGTATCAGCGCTACCGGCAATGTCGTCACTATTCAGGCGCTGTCTGAGAATGGCCGCTCGTTACTGGCGCTGCTGGATGAAGCATTACCGCAGGCGGTGCAGATTGCTGTGCGCCCCGATGGCCGTGAGCTGCACTTCCCACAACCCCAGGATTTACAGGATGAAGATTCGCGCCTGAAAGCGCTGTCGGTGTTTGACGCGTTACGTCTGATTCCGCAACTGGTGCAAAGCCCGGAGGAAGAGCGTGAAGCGATGTTCCTCGGTGGATTATTCGCCTATGACCTGGTGGCCGGTTTTGAAGAATTACCTGAGCTTCGCAATGATCAGCGCTGCCCGGATTACTGCTTCTACCTGGCAGAAACCTTGCTGGTGATTGACCATCAGACACGCAGTGGTCGCCTACAGGCCAGCCTGTTCTGCCCTTCCACCAGCGAGTTCCAGCGTCTGCAAAGCCGTGTCGAACAGTTGCGTGGACAGATGACACAGCCCGCACCCGCCTTGCCGGTGCAAACCGTAGAACATATGGCCCTCAGCACCAACCAAAGCGATGAGGTCTATTGCAACGTGGTGAGCCAGATGCAGGAAGCCATTCGCATTGGTGAGATCTTCCAGGTGGTGCCATCGCGTCGTTTCTCGTTGCCTTGCCCGTCACCGCTGGCGGCCTATGACACGCTGAAAAACAGCAACCCCAGCCCGTATATGTTCTTTATGCAGGACCAGGATTTCGCGCTGTTCGGCGCCTCGCCGGAAAGCTCGCTGAAATACGATGCCACCAGTCGTCAGATTGAAATCTACCCAATCGCCGGTACACGCCCGCGTGGCCGTCATGCCGATGGCTCGCTGGATCGCGATCTGGACAGCCGTATCGAGCTGGAAATGCGTACCGACCATAAAGAGCTGGCCGAACATCTGATGCTGGTCGATCTGGCGCGTAACGATCTGGCGCGCATCTGTGTGCCGGGCAGCCGCTATGTCGCCGATCTGACCAGCGTTGACCGCTACACCTATGTGATGCATCTGGTTTCCCGCGTGGTGGGTACGTTACGTCATGACCTGGATGTGCTGCATGCCTATCGTGCGGTGATGAACATGGGCACCCTGAGCGGCGCGCCTAAAGTGCGTGCCATGCAGCTGATTGCCAACGCCGAAGGCACCCGTCGCGGCAGCTATGGCGGTGCGGTCGGTTACTTCACTGCGCACGGCGACCTCGACACCTGTATCGTCATTCGTTCTGCCTGGGTGGAAGATGGCGTCGCCACGGTGCAAGCCGGTGCCGGTGTGGTGCTGGATTCTCAGCCCCAGGCGGAAGCCGATGAAAGCCGTAATAAAGCCCGCGCAGTGCTGCGCGCGATTGCCACCGCCCATCACTGCAAGGAGATTTTCTGATGGCCGATATCCTGCTGCTCGATAATATCGACTCCTTTACTTACAACCTCGTTGATCAGCTGCGGACCTTCGGCCACAACGTGGTGATCTACCGTAATAACCTGCCAGCGGAGCTGTTGGTTGAACGCTTACAGCAGATGGAAAACCCGGTGCTAATGCTGTCTCCCGGACCGGGCGCGCCGAAAGATGCCGGTTGTATGCCGGAACTGTTGCGCACCCTGCGTGGCCGTCTGCCGATTATCGGTATCTGCCTCGGCCATCAGGCGATTGTTGAAGCCTATGGCGGCCAGGTAGGTCAGGCCGGTGAGATTCTGCATGGTAAAGCTTCCTCCATTACCCATGACGGGATTGGCATGTTTGCCGGTCTGAGCAATCCCCTGCCCGTCGCGCGCTATCACTCACTGGTGGGGAGCAATACCCCAGCCGAGCTGACGGTGAACGCCAGCTACAACGGCATGGTGATGGCGGTACGTCACGATGCCGATCGCGTATGCGGCTTCCAGTTCCATCCTGAATCTATTCTGACCACCCAGGGCGCACGTTTGTTAGAGCAGACGCTGGCCTGGGCGCTGGCGAAGTAATAGGGAGATAATGATGCAAGCTATTCTGGAAAAACTTTATCAGGCCCAGACGCTGACTCAGGCAGAAAGCCATCAGCTGTTTAGCGCCATTATTACCGGCCAACTGGAACCAACCCAACTGGCCGCTGCGCTGATTGCCATGAAAGTGCGTGGCGAGCGCCCGGAAGAGATCGCTGGTGCTGCGTCAGCGCTGCTGGAAGATGCCAAACCCTTCCCGCGCCCGGATTACACCTTTGCCGATATCGTTGGCACCGGTGGTGACGGCAGCAACAGCATTAATATCTCCACCGCCAGCGCCTTTGTTGCGGCGACCTGTGGCCTGAAAGTCGCCAAGCATGGCAACCGCAGCGTATCGAGCAAATCCGGTTCGTCCGACCTGCTGGCGGCGTTTGGCATCAATCTGGACATGCCGCCAGAGCAAGCGCGCCAGGCGCTGGATGATCTGAACGTCTGTTTCCTGTTCGCGCCGCAATATCACAGCGGTTTCCGTCACGCGATGCCGGTGCGTCAGCAGCTGAAAACCCGCACCCTGTTCAACGTACTCGGTCCGTTGATTAACCCGGCGCGTCCACCGCTGGCGGTGATCGGCGTGTACAGCCCGGAGCTGGTACTGCCGATTGCCCAGACGTTGAAAGTGCTCGGCTACCAGCGTGCCGCCGTGGTGCACGGTGGCGGTATGGACGAAGTGGCGTTGCATAGCCCAACCCAGGTGGCGGAGCTGCGTGACGGCGAAATTACCGGCTATCAACTGACGCCAGAAGACTTTGGTTTCCGCTTCCACGACAAAGAAGCGCTGGCGGGCGGTACACCGGAAGAAAACCGTGACATTCTGACGCGTTTACTCCAGGGTAAAGGCCAGCAAGCGCACGAGGAAGCCGTTGCGGTGAACGTGGCGATGTTGCTGAAAGTATTTGGTAATGAAGATTTGCGTGACAACGCACAACGCGCCATCACCGCCATTCGCAGCGGTCAGGCCTATGAACGCGTTGTAGCACTGGCAGCGAGAGGATGAGATGAGCATTAAGGGAACCGTGTTAGAAAAAATTGTGCTGGATAAAGCCGTCTGGGTCGAGGCGCGTAAAGCGCAGCAGCCGCTGACCACTTTCCAGAACAGCCTGCAACCGGCCGAACGCCATTTTTACGATGCGCTGCGCGGTACACGAACTGCCTTTATTCTGGAATGCAAAAAGGCGTCACCGTCGAAGGGACTGATTCGTGAGGACTTTGATCCCGCGACCATCGCCGGTATTTATCGGAACTATGCCTCCGCCGTTTCCGTATTGACCGATGAAAAATACTTCCAGGGCAACTTCGAGTTTCTGCCCATCGTCAGTGCAGCGATCACGCAGCCGGTGCTGTGCAAAGATTTTATCATCGACCCTTATCAGATCTACCTGGCGCGTCATTACCAGGCCGATGCCATTCTGCTGATGCTGTCGGTGTTAGATGACGAGCAGTACCGCCAACTGGCCGCGGTGGCCCACAGCCTGAAAATGGGTGTGCTGACCGAGGTTAGCAACGAAGAAGAGCTGGAACGCGCCATCGCGCTGGAAGCCAAAGTGGTCGGCATCAATAACCGCGACCTGCGCGACCTGTCGATTGACCTGAATCGTACACGCCAGCTTGCCCCACGCCTCAGCCACGGCGTAACGGTGATTAGTGAGTCCGGCATTCATAACTATGCGCAGATCCGTGAACTCAGCCATTTTGCCAATGGTTTCCTGATTGGTTCGGCGTTGATGGAAGAAGATGACCTCAACGCAGGCGTGCGTCGCGTATTGCTGGGTGACAACAAGGTGTGTGGCCTGACCCGTGCGGAAGATGCGCGCAGCGCCCATGAGGCCGGTGCCATTTATGGTGGGGTGATTTTTGCCGCAGGCTCGCCACGTCAGGTGAGTACGCAACAGGCGCAGGCGGTGATCGCCGCTGCACCGTTGAAATACGTTGGCGTGTTTCGCAACCAAGGCATAAGTGACATTGTCACGCAAGTCACTGCACTCAACCTGTTCGCCGTCCAGTTGCATGGCGATGAAAACCCGGCATTTGTTGCCGAACTTCGTCAGGCATTGCCGGAAACCGTGCAGATCTGGAAAGCGCTGAGTATCAAAGATACGCTCCCTGCGCGCGACTGGCCGCATGTTGACCGCTATGTATTTGATAATGGTCAGGGCGGTACCGGCCAGCGTTTTGACTGGTCACTGTTGCAGGGACAGGATCTCAGCAATGTGCTGCTGGCGGGCGGATTAAGCGCCGACAACTGTGTCGAAGCGGCACAACTGGGTTGCGCCGGTCTGGACTTCAATTCTGGTGTGGAATCGTCGCCGGGCATTAAAGATGCCAGCAAAATTGCCGCAGTGTTCCGCACCTTACGCGCCTATTAATTTCTCTTGCCCGCCGGGTGCGGGCTGGATAAGGAAGATGAGAAGATGACGTTACTGAATCCCTATTTTGGCGAGTTTGGCGGTCAATATGTGCCGCAAATCCTGATGCCCGCTCTGCGTCAGCTGGAAGCGGCATTTGTCGAAGCCCAGCGCGATCCGGATTTTCAGGCCGAATTTACTGACCTGCTGAAAAACTATGCCGGTCGCCCCACGGCGCTGACGCTGTGCCGCAACCTGACCAAAGGCACCAAAACCCGCCTGTATCTGAAGCGTGAAGATTTGCTGCACGGCGGCGCGCACAAAACTAACCAGGTGCTTGGCCAGGCATTGCTGGCAAAGCGCATGGGTAAAAATGAAATCATCGCGGAAACCGGTGCGGGTCAGCACGGCGTCGCCTCTGCCCTGGCCTGTGCGCTGCTGGGTATGAAGTGCCGCATTTATATGGGCGCGAAAGACGTGGAGCGCCAGTCACCGAATGTGTTCCGTATGCGCCTGATGGGTGCAGAGGTGATTCCGGTGCACAGCGGCTCCGCCACGCTGAAAGATGCCTGTAACGAGGCGTTGCGTGACTGGTCCGGCAGCTATGAAACCGCACACTACATGCTCGGCACCGCGGCAGGTCCACACCCCTTCCCGACCATTGTGCGCGAGTTCCAGCGTATGATTGGCGAAGAGACTAAAGCACAGATTCTGGAAAAAGAAGGTCGCTTACCGGATGCGGTTCTGGCTTGTGTCGGCGGTGGCTCGAACGCCATCGGTATGTTCGCTGACTTTATCGATGAAACCAGCGTTGGCCTGATCGGCGTTGAACCGGCAGGTCACGGCATCGAAACCGGTGAGCATGGCGCACCGCTCAAGCATGGCCGTGTAGGCATCTACTTCGGCATGAAAGCGCCGATGATGCAGACCGAAGAAGGCCAGATTGAGGAGTCGTACTCTATCTCGGCGGGTCTTGATTTCCCGTCGGTGGGACCACAACACGCCCATCTCAACAGCATTGGTCGTGCTGAATATGTGTCGATCACCGATGACGAAGCACTGGACGCCTTTAAGCAACTCTCCCGTGCCGAGGGGATTATCCCGGCACTGGAGTCTTCACACGCCCTCGCCCATGCGTTGAAGATGATCCGTGAAAACCCGGAAAAAGAGCAGTTGCTGGTGGTTAACCTGTCTGGCCGCGGCGATAAAGACATTTTTACCGTTCACGATATTTTGAAAGCGAAGGGAGAGATCTGATGGAACGTTACAATCAGCTGTTTAAACGTCTGTCGGCGAACAAAGAAGGTGCGTTCGTTCCTTTCGTCACGCTGGGCGATCCGTCGCCAGAGATGTCGCTGAAAATTATTGATGCGCTGGTCGCGGGCGGTGCCGATGCACTGGAATTAGGCATTCCGTTCTCCGATCCGCTGGCCGATGGTCCGACCATCCAGAACGCCACTTTGCGCGCTTTTGCCGCCGGAACCACCACCGCACAATGCTTTGAAATTTTGGCAGCCGTACGCCAGAAATACCCTGAGCTGCCAATTGGCTTGTTGATGTACGCCAACCTGGTGTTCAGCAAAGGGATCGATAACTTCTACGCCCAGTGCGCAGCCGTTGGGGTCGATTCCGTCCTGGTGGCCGATGTGCCGGTGGAAGAATCCGCCCCGTTCCGTCAGGCGGCAATGCGCCACAATGTGGCACCGATCTTTATCTGCCCGCCGAATGCCGATGATGACCTGCTGCGTGAAATTGCTTCGCATGGCCGTGGTTATACTTACCTGCTGTCACGCGCCGGAGTGACCGGTTCTGAAAACCGTGCCCATGTGCCGTTGCAGCATCTGATCGACAAATTGCGTGAATACCATGCTGCTCCACCGTTGCAGGGCTTTGGTATCTCCGAGCCGGGCCAGGTAAAAGAAGCCGTCAGCGCCGGTGCTGCCGGTGCCATTTCTGGTTCTGCTATTGTGAAGATTATTGAACGTAATCAACATCAACCAGAGACGTTGCTGAGCGAACTGCAAGCCTTTGTCAGCAATCTGAAGGCCGCAACCCGTTAATCACCCCGCCTTATCTGCCGCACGGCGGATAAGGCGTTCTCCCTACTCCAGTTGAAAAGTTTGCTCATCACCGGAACCATCAGGGTAAACCAGCCTGAGAGTGAGATTGTCTTCGCTGATACGCCAGGTGATCTTCTCATCGTCCGGACCGATGCGCCAACGCGCATCACTGTCGGGATTATCCGCCATCCAAATCACCCGATCCTCCTGTAAACGACAACGAATCGCCCAGCGCGAATGATCCGACGGGCGCAGATAATGCACCCAGGCAACGCCCTGTTCATCGACTTTATCCAGTTGCATGATGCGGAAATTACGCCCGAAGCTAATGGCGGCGGTCGCCTTACAGATGGTGCCCAGGTGCGGATTAATCAGCCGGGATTCCGCCTGCGCGCGTGGCACCGGCAATGTCTGGCTGGCAAAAAGTTGTAACCAGGAAAGATAGCCAACGGTGGCGATAATCAGGATAAGGGTTTTTTTCATTGTTTGATCCCTGAAGGCAGCTGCTGAGGTGTTCACAGCGTAACCGATTGCCAAATAAAGCAATGGGATCAATAAGTGGCAAAAAACGCCATATTCCGTGTTTTTTCCACCCGGTCATTTGACCATTCCCAACCGCCACACCACACTTTAATCGCACCGTCACATCGCGGTGAAACATCATGTATGACAAGGAGATAACCGATGAAATTGTTCAAAGTCGTTGCAGGATTGGTGATGGCTGCGGTGATGGCGCTGGCACTCAGCGCATGTGCACCTACGTCAACGCAGGAAGGAACCGGGGGTTACATCGATGACACGGTGATTACCACCAAGGTGAAAACAGAGTTGTTGAAAGATGACTCGCTGAAATCCACGGAGATCAATGTGGAAACTTTCAAAGGGCGCGTACAGTTGAGTGGATTCGTCAGTTCACCACAAATGGCGAACCGTGCCGTGGCGGTGACACGCACCGTCGCCGGTGTTAAATCTGTCGTAAATAATATGCAAATCAAATAAGTTATCGGGCGACTATCTGGTCGCCCGATTTTATTGCGCTACATCTTAAAATCATCAGGACATTTCTAAATTAATCCCTCTTCATTCTCATCCTTTGATTATTTTATCCCGTCTGTGTCGTTTTTATAATTCACACGAAAAAGGTGATAACCACCGTTTCTTGTTAATCACACAGCAAATGAATAATCAAAAGGATATTCCCTGATGAAACTTAAACATCGGACGTTGCTATCTTTAGTAATTGGTAGCATCTGTGCTGGCTCCGTACCCAGTGTATTTGGTCATGGTGGCTTAGTCGAGCCACCAGCACGTCAGTATTATTGCAATCAAAACCAGAATCTTGATGTCTGTAAAAAAGCCTCCGCAGAAAGCAATGATGCTGGTCAGTCGATTTATACCTGGCAAGAGTTGACAGGTTTTGTTGGTGGTAATCACAGCGCAGAACAAGCCAGAAAAGAGATCCCCAGCACCCTCATTTGCTCCGGTACAACGAAAGGGAAAGGATTCAGTACTCCTCGCGCCGAATGGCACACCACGCTGATCAAGCCAGACAGCAACGGTAAGGTGAAAATGCGTTATGGCTATACCCAACCTCATGACCCTTCATGGATTGAATTCTATATCAGTAAAAAAGGGTACAATGCGGCAGAGAAAGCCCTGGGCTGGGACGATGTGGAGTTACTGGATACCGTTGTTTCTTCCAAAGCAACTCAAAAAAGACCAGGAGACGTTCCGGGCGCTTACTCCAGTTACGAAGATTTTACTCTCACCATCCCGGCAGACCGTACTGGTCGTGCAGTGATTTTTTCACGCTGGCAGCGTAATGACCCCCGTGGTGAAGGTTTTTACAACTGTAGTGATGTGATAATCGATCAGCCTGGAAGTGGTGAATTACCGACTGAACCCGAGAATCCGGGTGGTGAGGATGGCGGTCAAACTACCGATTGGTTTGAATACAGTAAATTTGCCCACGAGCACAAACCGGTAGCCGGTGAATATGTTCACTTCCGTTTGATGGGTGGCACTAAAGGTAACAACCTGGTTGATATTAAAAAAGAGATCACTGCCGCTAACGTTAATGACAAATGGATTGCTGAGCTGGCAACTGAAATTAACACCAACCATTCCAATTTTGTTCTGATCGGTAAGCAAAGCACCAGCGGCAGTATTTCATTTGACCCAACCGATCTTCGTAATAACGGTATCTTCTTACAAGATAATATGCAGTCAGTTGTTATGACTGTTGAAAAAGCAACGAATGCACCGGTTGCGGTGGCAGGGACCAACTTTACCGTTGAGAGCAATAAAGAATCCCGTAACTATCCACTGGATGGCTCTGCCAGTAAGAATGCGGATAGCTATAAGTGGACGATTGTCTCGGGTCACGATATCGGCGCAATGCAAACCATGGACAATGGAGCATGGGTGCAGAGCGTCAGCACAGCGAAAGCCCGTGCGCTGATCAAACCTGGCACAACCGGTAAGGTTACCTACCGCCTGACAGTGAAAAAAGGTGATAAAACCGATAGCAGTGATATCACTGTGACGGTAAAAGCGACAGAAACCAAACCGATCGCCAATCTGGAAATTCAGGGTAACGACACCATTTCAACAGGAAACCTGCGTGCAACCCTGAGTGCAGCCAATTCAACCTTACCGGGTAATGCTTCACTCGATACCGCTAAGTTTGAGTGGTCGGTGCTGAACAACGCGAATAAGATTGTGTTCAAACATCGCTATGGTCAGATTGCAACTCTCGATTATCCGGCCTCAGTAGTGATGGAAGATTTCGATGTTGACGTTCAGGTAAAAATTACTGACCCCAACACTGGCCTTTCTTCAACTGCCACCCAGACGGTTAAAGTTCGCCGTTAATCACCTGTCACACGCCTTGTAATTTTCAAGGCGCGTTGATTATCTCATCGCCTCCTGTTTCGTCAGGAGGCGAATGCTCAGGAAGTCGTATATGACAAGGACAATTAAGGTTCTTTGCCTTGTGCCTTCAGCACTGCTGCTATGCTCGCTGTTTTCTCAGGCAGTACAATCTGCCCCTCTGCCACTGGTATGGGGAATAAAAGAGCAAAGACTGACGGTGACGAATAACGGTAAAGTGCCGATCCAACTCGACAAAGATATCAAACTGCTGCCGGATGATGCGCTTGTGGCGTTGAATGAAACCACAGTACTTCCGGGACAAACCGTCATCGTCTACGGTGCCTGTCCACACCATCTGCCGCTGCAAAAAGAAGTGATGTTTACGCCAATGACAGCCGATGGACAGCAGGAAGCATCGCAAACGTTGCCGCTTACCCACTGATATTCAGATCAGGTCGCCATAAATGGCGACCTGGAGCTGTCATCCCATCGCCAATCAGAAACGATAACCGACACCAAAGAAGAACACCCAGGGATCGATACGGGTATCAATATTCTGTTGTTGTCCATTCGCTTTAAATTTCACGGTGGTATCGATATCCATGTACCACAGTGAAGCATTCAGCATCCAGTCGCGGTTGATTTGATAATCCACGCCCACCTGACCCGCCGCTCCCCAGGAATCTTTCACGCTAAGGTCGGTCAGACCCGCATCACGACCGGTCTGGTTGAATTTAGCATCATAAAATGTGGTGTAGTTGATACCTACACCCACATAGGGACGGAATTGGCTTTTACTGTCGAAGAAATAATATTGCGCCATCAAGGTGGGTGGCAGCTGGCGTACTGTTGCCAGATTACCCGTTGGCCCCAGACCAACCTTATGACGGAATGGCGTCGCAGCCAACAACTCGACACCGATGTTATCGGTGGCCATATAGGTAAAAGTCAGACCCAGTTGCGTATCATTACTAACGTTAAAACCGCCCATACCCAGCACATTGTCAGAGCCTTCGGTCGGACGAACTGTCGCGCTACCCGCACGCATAAAGAAGTCACCCGCCTCATGGGCCAGTGCCAATTGTGGGATCGCCAGTGCCACCAGCAGCGCGCATTTTGCCAGTTTCATATTCACTCCTTTGCCAGAATTGTTGATGTTATTGATCAGCGTTGGTGGCAAAGATCTAACGCTTTTTCAGGCAAAATGCATGTGAATCAATTCAAATAAATCACTTATAAAACAATGAATTGATTCAGATCAATTTTGGCCTTACACGGCGTAATAAAAATCCCCTTGCGAAAATTTCACAGCGTGACTACTTTGCTATTTCTCTTCCGTTGATTTTGGTTCGATGCTTAGGAGAAGCGGGCGATCAAATGAGCGATTCACTTAACCCTTGTATGACCTGTGGTGCCTGCTGCGCCCATTTCCGTGTTTCTTTCTATTGGGCCGAAGCTGACGATGCGGGCGGCCTCGTTCCCGTTGAATTAACCGAACCCCTCAGCCTGTTGATGCGGAATATGCGCGGCACTAACGTACGCGAACCGCGTTGTGTGGCATTGCAGGGCGAGATCGGCGGCTGCGTCTCTTGCGGCATTTATCAACACCGTCCTTCCCCTTGCCGTGAATTTGAGATGTCGGGTGAACATGGCGTGCTGAACGAAGCCTGCGATCGGGCCAGAGCGCGCTATGGTTTACCTGCTCTTTTTCACCCTTCTTTACCTGAGATGACAGAAAGATGTCCTAATCCGGGTGCCAGCCTGCCCGCAGAACATGTACAATCGCCGGGTTAATTAACCCGGTTTCTCCAAGGAGTGTACATGTCTATCACGGCAAGCTCGTTATACCGTGACACAGGAAATTTTCTGCGCCATCAGCTGATTACCATTGTGCTGATGGCGTTGCTTACCTCATTTATAACCGTGATTATCGGCCACGCCCTGACGCCTGGTGCTGACCAGTTGTCGCTGTTGAGTCAGAGCGATGACAGCGCTTCTTCGCTGTTTGAACTGGTACAGAATATGTCGCCGGAACAGCAGCGTATTTTGCTGCGCGCCTCGGCGGCAGGCACCTTCGCGGCGCTGGTGGGAAATACCTTGTTATTAGGCGGTATGCTGTGCCTGATCCCGATGGTATCAAGCGGTCAGCGTGTGAGCGCGCTGCGCGCCATCGGTGCTTCAGCACCAACGCTGCCCAAATTGCTGCTGCAAACCTTTTTAATCACCCTGCTGGTGCAACTCGGCTTTATGGTGCTGATGGTACCAGGGGTGATGCTGGCAATCCTGCTATCGCTGGCACCGGTAATGCTGGTCAATGAGAAGATGGGTGTGATGAGTGCGATGCGCGCCAGTATGCGCATGGCATGGAAAAATATGAAACTGATCGCGCCGGCCATTATTGTCTGGCTGCTGGCGAAAATTGCGCTGATGTTCTTTTTCTCCTCGCTGACGGTACTGCCCGCCAATGTCGCGTCTGTGGTTTTGAACGCGTTGGGGAACCTGGTTTCCGCCATCCTGATTATCTACCTGTACCGGCTGTATATGCTGTTACGTTAACCTTATGGCGCTCGTTGAGCGCCTGAATTAACGCCCCTGACTGGATATTCTATGAAGCAGTTACTCGATTTTCTCCCTTTGGTCGTGTTCTTCGTTTTCTACAAGCTTTACGACATTTTTGTCGCTTCGGGCGCGCTGGTGGTTGCCACGGGTATCGCGCTAATCGCCAGTTGGGTGCTGTACCGCAAACTGGAAAAAATGACCATCATCACCTTCGTACTGGTTGCCGTGTTTGGCACGCTGACGCTGGTGTTCCATAACGATGAATTTATCAAATGGAAAGTGACGGTGATTTACTCTCTGTTTGCGCTGGCGTTGCTCTACAGCCAGTGGTTTATGCAGCAACCGCTGATTCAAAGCATGCTGGGTAAAGAGTTGCAGCTCCCGGATACGGTCTGGCGTCGTCTGAATATTGCCTGGGCGATTTTCTTCCTCGCCTGTGGCCTGGCGAATATTTATGTTGCATTTTGGTTATCGCAGGAGTTTTGGGTTAACTTTAAGGTGTTTGGTCTGACAGGTCTTACCCTGCTGTTTACCCTGTTAAGTGGCGCATACATCTGGCGACACATGCCACAACAAGAAGAAAAATAATCTCTGATGCCCGGCTCTGCCGGGTTTTTTGGCGCTTGCCGCCTCACCTGCATAAGAACTGAAGCAATGGACGAAAAACATAAATTGCCGCAAGGCGAAATGGTGCTGCGCACGCTGGCGATGCCAGCAGATACCAACGCCAACGGTGATATTTTTGGCGGCTGGCTGATGTCGCAGATGGATATGGGCGGTGCCATCCTGGCAAAAGAGATTGCTGAGGGCCGTGTCGCAACAGTACGGGTGGATGGCATGAGTTTTCTGAAACCCGTTGCGGTAGGTGATGTGGTGAGCTGCTATTGCCGCTGCATTCGCACCGGTAACAGCTCGATGACCATCAACGTGGAAGTGTGGATCAAAAAAGTCTCGTCGGAACCGATTGGTCAGACATATTGTGCGACCGAAGCGGTGTTTATTTATGTCGCTATTGATAACTCCGGCAAGTCACGGCCACTGCCACCGGGTAAAGCCAATCTGAGTGATTAACAGCGCTAAAAAAAGCGGTCATTGACCGCTTTTTTCTTATTCGATGTTCGCGCCACCGTTGATGCGGAACACGATATTCATCGTCAGGTTGGTGCCGGGACGCCCTGGCTGATAGCGCCATTTCTTCATCGCCTGCTTCACTTCACGTTCAAACATGTTGCGCGGTTCCGCAGACAGAATCTGAATGTTATCGACACGACCGTCACTATCCACATCGAACTGTACCCGCACCCGCCCCTCAACGCGCAGCGCGAAGGCGCGTGCCGGATAGGCTGGCTTACTGACACTCATCGCTTTCGGGCCATCAGAAACCGAAGGCGTGGAGGTTGGTGTGGTTCGCGGTGCGGTCGTCGGGCGCGTCTGGGTAGTTGGGGCGTCAGTTTTCACCGGAGCCTGCGGCTTCGCCTCTTCGCGTGGTTTCACCTCACGTTTCGGCTCATGCTTCTTCTCTACCTTCGGCTTGGGTTTTGGCTTCGGCTCAGGTTTTGGAATCGGGATCGGAACTGGCTCAGCTTTTGGTGGTTCCGGCGCGACTTCTGGTACTGGCTCAGGAGTGGGTTCTGGCTCCGGTGGCGGCGGGGTCTGCACGGTTGGCGCAGGTTCAGGCTGCACTTCAGGCGCCACCATGGTAACGCTGATCGGTTGGGATGCTTTCGGAACCTCAATGACCTGATGAAACGATGCATAAAGAATGCCGGCAATTACCGTACCGTGAAGAACCACAGATAACAGCACAGAAACCGGGGTACGTTTGGGAAAAGGCGTAGTCAGCGTCGTCATAACAGTCATGTTCATTGAGTGAAGCGCAGATTTTAAATGCAAATAGCAATCAGTTTCAACAAGCAGAGTTAAGTGTGTACCGTAAATGCCTTTTTTAGCCCCATTTGCGCTGGATGGCAGTGGGATTATCTTTCGTTTGCACTCTGATTAACGATCACTTAACGTGTTCGGCAAATCAGACCAGTCTAACGGGAGTTCCCTATCGTGCTTTATGTCATTTATGCGGAAGACAATGCTGACTCGCTCGAAAAACGCACCGCTGTACGCCCTGCCCATCTGGCACGTCTGCAATTGTTGCAGGATGAAGGGCGTTTGATTGTGGCTGGCCCAATGCCCGCCGTCGACAGCAACGATCCTGGCGCGGCCGGTTTTACCGGTTCTACGGTGATTGCAGAGTTCCCGTCACTGGAAGCGGCGCAATCCTGGGCCAATGATGACCCTTATATCGCTGCTGGCGTATATAAGCAGGTGGAGGTCAAACCGTTCAAACGGGTGTTTTAAAAAATTAAAACAATAAGGGACAAACAGCATAAATTCCGTTTGTCCCTTCTCTTCATTTATCGCACCAGATGTGTCGAAACGCGGTTAATCAAAAACGCCATTAATAATTGCAGTCACTACCGCAGTGCTTAGTGCAATAAGAACAAGGTCATCACCAACAATACGCCATTCGTAACCTGGGTAGTAAGGCAGTCGGTTAAGCATTGATTTAGGGACATATCGCTTCGCGATACCCGGAGGTAACGGTTTACCTCGCGCCAGATTTTTCGCAATTCCAGGTGGCAACGACTTATACCCTGTCATTCCCATATCTACGGCTAAACCACGCGCAAAAGAAAAAGAAATTTCCGTGTCAGCATTATGCGGGTTTTTTCCTTTTTTACCCGCACTATAACCGCTGTCATTATGTCCTTTCTTACTATTTCCGCTGTTATTTGCATGCCCATTGCCATTGCCATTACCGTTCCCATTGCCATGTCCTGGATTAGCAAATACAGAGGGAGACGATAATATGAGGCATAACGCCGCCACGAGCAGGTTTGATTTCGTTTGCTTTAACATGATAATGCTTCCAGAGGGACTCAATATAAATTTATCTCTGGATCTACTAAACTGCAATTTCATGCAATCCTAAATGCTATCAACATGGCGCTGATACATTAAATAATGGACGCAAATCACACTAAAAAAATTGAGCACTGAAAACAGCACGACAAATCTCGCTGCTTTCAGTTCTGACAAACAGGATGGCCTTTCTCAGGCATTCTGGGTGATAAACAGGATGGAGCGGCGATGCTGCTGCGCGACCTGATGACGAATAGCGTGAATACGCTTGTAACGACGTGACTGCCCTTCCAGCCAGCGCGCACGACGACGCTGCACCTGACGTAACATTCTCCAGCGAGCCACTTCATTTCTGCTTCGTCTCATCACATCCTCTCAAACAGGCTAATCACCGGCACGCATTATAGTGATCTGCCATAAAATGCCAATTCGAATCGCTTATCGTTACCCCGTTATGATTAAAGGTTTCGCTACCGTTCAGCAACACGTAAACTTTGCTCATCAAAGCGCGAACGGGACGTCCACTTAATGACCACATTTTATACCCTTATCAGTTGGTTGCTGCTTTTTGGCTACTGGTTGCTTATCGCCGGGGTGACGCTGCGTATTCTGATGAAACGCCGTGCCGTCACCTCCGCGATGGCCTGGTTGCTGATCATTTATATTCTGCCGCTGGTGGGTATCATTGCGTATTTGTCATTTGGTGAACTGCATCTGGGTAAACGCCGTGCGGAACGCGCACGCACCATGTGGCCTTCTACCGCCAAATGGCTGAACGACCTGAAACAATGTCGCCATATTTTTGCCACCGAACATAGCGACGTGGCGCTGTCGCTGTTTCAGCTTTGTCATCACCGCCAGGGCATCGCCGGGGTAAAAGGTAATCAGTTGCAGTTGCTGACCAACTCCGACGATGTCATGCATGCGTTAATTCGCGATATCCAACTGGCACGCCATAACATCGAGATGGTGTTTTATATCTGGCAACCGGGCGGCCTCGCCGATGAAGTGGCAGAATCGCTGATGGCTGCCTCACGCCGTGGTGTCCATTGCCGCCTGATGCTCGACTCCGCAGGCAGCGTCGCCTTCTTCCGTAGCCCGTGGGTCGGCATGATGCGCAATGCCGGTATCGACGTGGTGGAAGCGTTACAGGTCAGCCTGCTGCGTGTCTTCCTGCGCCGGATGGATTTGCGTCAGCATCGCAAAGTAGTTTTGATTGATAACTACATCGCGTACACCGGCAGCATGAACCTGGTCGATCCGCGCTTCTTTAAACAAGATGCCGGTGTCGGTCAATGGATTGATGTAATGGCACGTATGGAAGGCCCGGTGGCGACCACCATGGGGATTGTCTACTCGTGCGACTGGGAGATTGAAACCGGCAAACGTATCCTGCCCCCGGCACCCGATACCAATATCATGCCGTTTGAGAAAGAGAGCGGCCACACCATTCAGGTGATCGCTTCTGGTCCAGGATTCCCCGAGGACATGATTCATCAGGCGTTGCTGACTGCCGTTTACTCGGCTCGTCATCAGTTGATCATGACCACGCCGTATTTCGTGCCGAGCGATGACTTGCTGCATGCCATCTGCACCGCTGCACTGCGCGGGGTCGAGGTCAGCATTGTGGTGCCACGCCATAATGATTCACTGCTGGTGGGCTGGGCCAGTCGTGCCTTCTTCACCGAGCTGCTGGAGGCGGGGGTGAAGATTTACCAGTTTGAAGATGGCCTGCTGCATACCAAAAGCGTGCTGGTTGATGGTCAGCTCAGCCTGGTGGGTACGGTGAATCTGGATATGCGCAGCCTGTGGCTCAATTTTGAGATTACTTTGGTGGTGGATGACGCCGGATTTGGCAGCGATCTCGCCTGCGTACAGGATGATTACATCGCGCGTTCACGCCTGCTGGATGGCGCTCGCTGGGCAAAACGTGCCTGGTGGCAACGCATCGTCGAACGACTGTTTTACTTCTTCAGTCCTTTACTGTAAAACGAGCGGAAATATTTACCGCCGCAGGGCACGCCAATGACTATGGATTTAAATAACCGCCTTACCGAAGATGAAACGCTGGAGCAGGCTTACGATATTTTTCTTGAGCTGGCAGGCGACAATCTCGATCCCGCAGATATCATTTTGTTCAACCTGCAATTTGAGGAACGCGGTGGCGCAGAGCTGTTCGATCCGTCAGAAGACTGGCAGGAGCATGTCGATTTTGACCTGAACCCTGACTTTTTCTCTGAGGTGGTGATTGGCCTCGGTGAAGCCGATGGTGAGCCGATTACCGATGTGTTCGCGCGTATTCTGCTGTGCCGCGAGAAAGACCACAAGTTGTGTCATATTCTCTGGCGCGAATGATCGCAGCACGACAATGAACGCCGGGCACTTGCCCGGCGTTTTGTTTTATAGCGGATCAACCTTCAGACAAGATACCGCATGGCGGAAGCTGCCTTCCAGCAATGGACGCGTTTTGGCACACTCCGGCCCGGCTATCGGGCAACGAGTGCGAAACACGCAGCCTGATGGTGGATTGATCGGTGACGGCAGTTCCCCTTCCAGCAACTGAATCTGTTTGTTCTTCTCCAGATCCGGGTCGGGAATCGGCACCGCTGACATCAACGCACGCGTATACGGGTGCTGCGGATTGCTGTAGACCTCATCGTAAGTCCCCAGCTCCACCGCATGACCGAGATACATCACCAACACACGGTCAGAAATGTGTTTAACCACCGCCAGATCGTGCGCGATGAAGATCAGCGACAGCCCCATCTCACGTTGTAGCTGCTGCAACAGGTTCACCACCTGCGCCTGAATCGACACATCGAGCGCGGAAACGGGTTCATCACAAATAATCAGCTTCGGTTCGAGGATCAACGCACGCGCAATGCCGATACGTTGACACTGACCGCCCGAAAACTCATGCGGATAACGGTTGATGAGGTTGGGCAGCAGGCCAACCTTCATCATCATGTTTTTGACCTTGTCCTTCACTTCCTGACGCGGCATCTTGGGATGATAGGTGCGCAGCGGCTCCGCAATGATATCGCCGATGGTCATACGCGGGTTGAGCGACGCCAGCGGGTCCTGGAAGATCATCTGGATATCACTGCGCGCTTTGCGCCACTCTTCCTGACTCTGTCCCAGCAAATCGCGTCCCAGCCACGCCACACGACCATCAGTGGCCTTCACCAACCCGATGATTGCGCGTGCCAGCGTCGATTTACCACAGCCGGACTCACCCACCACGCCGAGGGTTTCCCCCTCGTACAGGCGCAGGCTCACGCCATCCACCGCCTTCAGGGTTTTGGCGGGTTGCCAGAACCACTGCTTGCCATCTTTGATATCGAAATGCACCTTCAGATCGGCGATTTCCAGTAACACTTTTTTCTCAGCTACGGCGTTCATACTAACTCCTCCACCGGCTTGAAGCAGGCGCGCAGACGACCTTCACCAAAAGGTTCCAGTGCCGGGGCTTTGGCACAGACATCCATCGCATGCGGGCATCGCGGTTGGAACGGACAGCCCTGCGGCAGACGTAACAGGTTGGGCGGGTTACCCGGAATCGTCATCAGCGACTCCCCTTCGGCATCGAGACGCGGTACCGCGCTCAGCAGACCAATCGAGTACGGATGCGCCGGTTGATAGAACACATCACGCGCCCGGCCATACTCCATAGTACGCCCGGCATACATCACCAGCACCTTGTCGCAGATCCCGGCAACCACGCCCAGATCGTGCGTAATCATGATGATCGCCGTGTTGAACTCACGCTTGAGTTCGTTCAGCAGCGTCATGATTTGCGCCTGTACCGTCACGTCTAATGCGGTGGTAGGTTCATCGGCAATCAATAATTTCGGACGACACAGCAACGCCATAGCAATCATTACGCGCTGGCGCATCCCGCCTGAGAATTCATGCGGATACATTTTCATGCGTTTGCGTGCTTCCGGCATTTTCACCGCATCGAGCATACGCACTGACTCTTCAAACGCCTGGGCGTTGCTCATCCCTTTATGCAGCTTCAGTACTTCCATCAGCTGTTCGCCAACGCGCATGTAAGGGTTCAGCGAGGTCATCGGGTCCTGGAAGATCATCGCGATCTGCTCGGCGCGCAGTTTATTCAGCGTATTTTCCGGCAGGTTGAGGATCTCCTGGCCGTTAAATTTGGCAGATCCGCCAATGCGACCGTTTTTCGCCAGTAGCCCCATCAGCGCAAACGCGGTCTGCGATTTACCGGAACCCGACTCACCAACGATGCCGAGGGTTTCACCGGCTCGCAGCGAGAAGTTGAGATCGTTGACCGCAGTGACATCGCCATCGTGCGTACCAAAGGTGACACGCAGATCTTTAACATCTAACAACAGGTTGCTTCCCGCACGGGCCGCCATTGCTGGCTGAAATTCATGAATGGTCATCGGGAAACTCCTCAACGATCTTTCGGGTCGAGGGCATCACGCAGGCCATCGCCGATAAAGTTAAAACAGAACAACGTGATCACAAGGAAACCCGCCGGGAACATCAGCAACCAGGGGGAAACTTCCATCGAGTTTGCCCCGTCGCTTAACAACGCCCCCCAACTGCTCAGCGGCTCCTGCGTACCCAGGCCGAGGAAGCTGAGGAAGGATTCGAACAGGATCATGCTGGGTACCAGCAGCGAGGCATACACCACCACCACACCAAGGACGTTAGGTACGATATGGCGCAACACGATGTTCATCGTTGATACCCCACCAACCTGCGCGGCTTCGATAAACTCTTTGCGTTTCAGGCCCAGGGTTTGCCCGCGCACGATACGTGCCATATCCAGCCACGACACCATGCCGATGGCGACAAAAATCAGCAGGATATTACGGCCAAAGAAGGTCACCAGCAGAATGACAAAGAACATAAACGGGAAGGAGTTGAGGATCTCGAGAATACGCATCATCACCGAGTCGGTTTTACCGCCAAGATAACCGGCAGCCGAACCGTACAAGGTGCCGACCAGCACCGCAATCAACGCAGAGGCAATCCCCACCATCAGCGAGATACGGCCACCGATGGCCACGCGCACCAGCAGATCACGCCCGGAAGAGTCGGTACCGAACCAGTGGCCCGAAGTGGTGTCCGGCGGAGCCGACATCATGCCCCAATCGGTATCGTCGTAGCGGAATTGCGACAGCATCGGCGCAAAAATCACAAACAGCGCGATCAGCACCAGCACCAGCAAACTGAGTAGCGCGGCGCGGTTATGAATAAAGCGACGACGCGCATCCTGCCACAGGCTGCGCCCTTCCACTTCCAGCTTTTCACTGAAGGCATCCAGAGCTTCGCTGTTTTTCTTACTTAACATCATGGGCGAACTCCGGCGTCAGTAGCGAATCTTCGGATCGATAACGGCATACAGCACGTCAACGACCGCGTTAAACACAATAGTCAGCACACCAACCAGAATGGTCAGGCTCATCACCAGCGAATAGTCACGGTTCAACGCGCCATTCACAAACAGCTGACCAATACCCGGCAGGCCGTAAATCGACTCGATCACCATTGAACCGGTGATGATGCCGACGAAAGCCGGTCCCATATAGGAGATGACGGGCAGCAGTGCCGGTTTCAGCGCATGACGCAGCACGATACGACGCAGCGGCAGCCCTTTCGCCCGCGCGGTGCGGATAAAGTTGGAGTGCATCACTTCAATCATTGAGCCACGCGTGATACGCGCGATGCTGGCGATATACGCTAACGACAGTGCCACCATCGGCAGCAGCATATATTGCAGTTGCCCACCATTCCAGCCGCCGCCAGGCAGCCAGCGCAGGGTGATGGCGAAGATCAGCACCAGCAATGGCGCTACCACAAAACTGGGTATCACCACGCCGGTCATGGCGACCCCCATCACCGCGTAATCCCATAAACTGTTCTGTTTTAACGCGGCTATCACGCCCGCCGCAATGCCCAGCACCATTGCCAGCACAAAGGCGGCAAGCCCGAGCTTGGCTGATACCGGGAAGGCATGTCCCACCAGATAGTTAACGCTGTAATCCTTATATTTAAAGGAGGGACCAAAGTCGCCATGCGCCAACTGGATCAGGTAATCAACGTATTGTTTGCCGATGGGGTCGTTGAGATGATATTTGGCTTCGATATTGGCCATGACTTCGGGCGCCAGGGTGCGCTCACCCGTAAAGGGGCTGCCGGGGGCCAGTCGCATCATAAAGAAGGAGATGGTGATTAGAACAAAGAGCGTCGGAATCGCTTCAAGAATCCGGCGCAGGATGAATTTTAACATTGCCGTACCTACCAGGCTGTTGCTTCACAAAGTAATGGGCGGTGCCGCAGCACCGCCTCTGTCTGATAGCCTGTGTGCTATTAGTGTTTAATTATATAAAAGTTCTTATCGAGGGTTTTATCCAGCGGATCTTTGCCGGTGTAACCACCCACATAGGTTTTCACCAGACGCGCGTTCACGTAGTAGTAAACCGGCACGATGGTGCTGTCTTTATCCAGGATCTGCTCGGCTTTCTGATAATCGGCAGCACGACCTTTGGCGTCAGGCGCTTTAATTGCGTCTTTGATCACCTTGTCAAATTCTGCGCTCTTATAATGCGAGGTGTTACTGCTGCTGTCAGATACCATGATGTTCAGGAACGACGTTGGTTCGTTATAGTCTGCACACCAGGCGGCACGGGACACATCAAAGTTGCCCTGATGACGGGTATCCAGGAAAGTTTTCCACTCCTGGTTTTCCAGTTTGATGTTCACGCCAATGTTTTTCTTCCAGATAGACGCCGCGGCGATCGCCAGTTTTTTATGCAGATCGGAGGTGTTGTACAGCAGGTTAAACGTCAGCGGTTTATCAGCGGTATAACCGGCTTCAGCCAGCAGTTTCTTCGCTTCTGCGTTACGTTTTTCCTGTGACCACTTGAACCAGTCTGGCGGCAGAATTTCCATGCCATCGGTGGCTGGCGGGGTGAAGCTGTAGGCTGGCTGCTGGCCCTGAGCCAGAACTTTGTTCACCATGATGTCGCGATCAAGGCCGAGTTTCAGCGCAGCACGCACACGCGGGTCAGTGAACGGTGCTTTCTGGTTGTTAATTTCGTAGTAGTAAGTACACAGATACGGGTCAACGTGCAGCTCTTTCGGGTTATCACGTTGCAGCTTTTTGAACAGCTCGATCGGCATGTTGTTGTAAGTCATGTCGCTGCCGTTCTCGGAGAAGAAACGGTTCACATCACTGACTTCTGAGTTGATCGGCAGGAAAGTGACTTTGTTCAGTACGGTATGTGCGTTGTCCCAATATTCCGGGTTACGGACCAGCGTAATACGCTCGTTGATCACATGATCCTGTAATTTAAAGGCACCGTTACCCACCCAGTTTTGCGGCTGCGTCCACTGGTCGCCAAACTTTTCAATTGCCGGTTTGTACACCGGAGACATCACGGAGTTGATTAGCAGTTTGTCGAAATAAGGCACCGGCTCGCTGAGGGTCACTTCCAGCGTATGATCGTCAAGCGCTTTTACGCCCAGATCGGTAATCGGTTTTTTACCGGCAATGATGTCATCAACGTTGGCGATGTGACCATATTGCGGATAGCTGGCGTACGGTGACGCGGTTTTGGGATCAACCAGACGCTCCCAGCTGTAAACGAAGTCCTGCGCTGTTACCGGCGCGCCATTGGACCATTTGGCATTTTTACGCAGATGGAAAGTCCAGACTTTAAAGTCTTTATTTTCCCAGCTTTCAGCAACACCCGGAACCGGTTTGCCATCGCTGTCGCTGACCAACAAACCTTCATACAGGTCGCGCGCCACGTTGTCTTCCGGCACACCCTCAATTTTATGCGGGTCCAGAGATTGGACTTCGTCGCCATTACCGCGCACCAACTCCTGCTTTGCTGCCAATTCAACGCCTGCTGGCACATTTGCTGCCAGCGCGGCATTCCCTGCCAGCGCGCCAATCGCCGCAACCACACCTAAGGCGATCAGGCTTTTTTTCGTGATGTTGTTCATTATTACGCTCCAGTTTTATTATCGTCACCGGGAAGTTAACACCGCCCGGCGTACCCCGTATCCGGGAGATCTCCGCCCTGTCTGGTCAGAGATCGCAATCACCTTTTCAGGTGTTGCCACGGTAACGTGCCGCCCGACTGTAGCGCCGGATCAGCCCATTACTCAATGTTTCTTTATGTAATAGTATTTCAGATTGATGAGATCCTGCGGGTCCTGGCCGGTAAAGCCCCCCACCCAGGGTTTCACCAGTCGCACGCTGACACGGTAATAGACCGGAATGATCGCCGAGTCTTTATCCAGTTGCGTCTCAGCCTGTTGATAAAGCGCCGCACGCGCTGCCGCATCCGACACCGTGAGGGTTTGATTCATCAACTGGTCAAAAGCCGGGCTGCTGTAAAACGCGGTGTTAATTGAGGCACCAGTCAGCAACATATTCAGAAAGGTCGATGGTTCGTTGTAATCAGCGCACCAGGTCGCGCGCACCACGTCGTATTGCGCCTGATGACGTGTTTCGAGTAGCGTTTTCCACTCCTGATTCTGTAGCGTCACCACCGCGCCAAGGTTTTTCTGCCACATAGAAGCCGCAGCAATCGCCTGTTTTTTATTTTGCTCGGAGGTGTTGTACAACAGCGTGAAACGCAGCGGGTGCTGATCATTAAAGCCGGCTTCAGCCAACAGCTTTTTGGCTGCGGCATTCCGTTCGGCCTGCGTCTGCTTAAACCAGGCGGGCGGGGAAAGCGTGATGCCATCGGTAAACGGCGGCGTCAGGCTATACGCGGGAATTTGCCCCTGCCCCATTACTTTCTGCGCGATGATGTCACGATCCAGCGTCAACTTCAGCGCAGTACGCACCCGTGCATCAGTAAACGGTGCTTTCTTGTTATTGATTTCGTAATAGAAGGTGCACAGTAGCGGGCTGACTTTGACCTCATCACCCAGGTCCTGCTGCAATTTATGGAACATATCGGGCGGCACAACGCTGTTGGTCATGTCCGTGCCGCCGCTGCGATAGCGATTAACGTCGCTGTTTTCCGACGACAAGGGCAGATAAACACCCTCTTCAATCACCGTGTGGGCGTTGTCCCAGTAAAGTGGATTACGCTTCACCACGATTTTTTCATTCACCACCCACTGGCTCAGGGTATAAGGACCATTACTGACGTAGTGTTCAGGCTGAGTCCATTGTTCGCCCCACTGCTCCACCGCCGGACGATAAACCGGCTTCATCGCAGTGTTGGCGACCATTGAAAGGAACCAGGGAACCGGCTCAGAGAGCGTAACCTGGAAATGACGGGCATCCAGTGCTTTGACGCCCAGCGCGGTGGGTTTGGCTTTCCCCGACATCACCGCATCAATATTCTCCACATGCGCCGCCTGTAAATAGCTGGCATAAGGGGAAGCGGTTTTGGGATCAGCCAGACGCTGCCAACTGTAGACAAAATCCTGCGCCGTTACGGGTTCACCATTGCTCCAGCGCGCGTTATCACGCAGGGTAAAAGTCCAGACGCGTCCCTGATCGTTCTGCCACTTCTCCGCGACGCCGGGCACAATCTTCCCGTTGTTGTCAGTGTTGACCAGACCATCAAGCAGGCTTTGGATCACATTGGATTCCGGTACGCCTTCGATTTTTTGCGGATCAAGGGACGCCACTTCGCTGCCATTATTAATCACAATGCGCTGAGTGTCGGATAATTGTGTCCCCACAGGAATCTCAGCCGCCTGGCTTTGGCTAAACAAACCCCACAGGCAAAAGGCGAGAGGTGAAAACGCCGTGACCTTCGCTACCTTCCATTTCATCAACAGAAATCAACCCTAAACATAAACCTGATAGCGTGTAAGCAAGAACCGTACACATTTTTGACTATCAGATAAAAAAATTGTGATGGTCCGGAAATTATCAGAACAAATACCCGCACGCCAAAGCTAAACCGCAAAAATGTTAGCTAATTCTCTTTTATCACGTCCTGGTGCGAAGGAAAAGTGTTAATTCTTAACCAGAATTATCACCCAATTCATTGATTTTGATTTGTTTTTATCAATTTCTGCTGACATTCTGCGCATGCGCGACTGGCTTATATCTTAAATGCGTTATATACCATTATTTAGCATTCCAATGGCATATCAATTCACTAAAATAACCCCATGCAGAGGTTTTATTTATATCATTGGCAATTATGCCAGATATGATGCTGTGATAATTATCACAATAAAAAACGAGAATCACACAAGGGAAGGAGACGGCAGTAGCAAAATTGATATCAGCACTGCGCTGTTAAGCATGATGAATAAAAGCACTTAAATGGTGCAATATTTTACCTGATTGCACCATTCAGGATCATCCATTGATGACGTGAGAAAAATTAAGCCAATTTTTAACTTAATAAACCAGGGAAAATGGCTTTTAGTCCGGTGACTACAAATTCAATTCCTAACGCCATCAGCAGCAAACCCATAATACGGGTAATAACGTTGATTCCGGTCTGGCCAAGTACGCGAACCATTAACGGTGCCGCTCGAAACAACAGCCAACAGCAAAAGGCGAATATGGCAATAGCGACGGTGAATCCCAGCAGATTTTGCCAGTTGTGATAACGCGTACTCCAGACGATGGTGGAACTGATGGCACCGGGACCGGCCATCAGCGGCAATGCCAGAGGCACCACACCAATGCTTTCGCGAATCGCGGTTTCTGATTTCTCCTGTTTGTTCTGCTTATCCTCACCCAACTTACCGCTGATCATCGACATGGCGATGGTCACCACCAGGATGCCACCAGCAATGCGGAAGGAATCAATGGAGATACCGAACAGATGCAAAATCGCATCACCAAGGAACAGCGAGGTCCACAGGATGATCGCCACTGCAAGGTTAGCGGTAAGATTGGTTTTATTGCGCTCCGCAGCCCCCTGATAGCTGGTCATGCTGATAAACACCGGGATGATGCCCACCGGGTTCACCAGGGCGAACAAACCGACAAAAAACTTAATATAGCCGGATAGATCAAGTAGCACGGGGGTCACAGTCAGCTCCAGAAATGGTCACAGTGAAAATCGCGCTTAATGTAGTGCAAAAGCCGGGAGAAAAACCAGTGGTTTAAGCAGAAAACTATGCTGCTTTTTTACCTTTAATCCAGTGCATCTGACTGGCGTTAATGGCGAGTTACCACTTTGCTGCTGAGCAGTCGTCATTTTGTGGCGTGCGCGATTACTTTACTTGCGAAAGTGGGTGCTGAAAGGTGTCAGCTTGGGGCAAAATTGATCTGCATCATAATTCTCCTACCTCATCGGGGGTAATCTTACCCCATCGAAACAGAATCCTGAGGCTTTAGTATCCAGACCGGAAAACCTTTTTAGTAAGCAACTGCGAGTTCCCTCGCTTCTCCTGACCAGTGCACGACTATACTTCTGGATCCAGGCTTGTTTACTAAAAAAGTTTAACTTCCTTCAGGAGAACACCATGGCCGTAACTAATGTCGCCGAACTTAATGCACTGGTAGAACGTGTTAAAAAGGCACAGCGTGAATACGCCAACTTTAGTCAGGAACAAGTTGATGCAATCTTCCGTGCTGCCGCGCTCGCTGCTGCTGATGCACGTATCCCTCTGGCTAAGATGGCCGTTGCCGAATCCGGCATGGGCATCATTGAAGATAAAGTAATCAAAAACCACTTTGCTTCTGAATATATCTACAACGCTTATAAAGATGAAAAAACCTGTGGTGTGCTCGAAACTGATGACACCTTCGGGACTATCACCATCGCTGAACCTATCGGCCTGATTTGCGGTATTGTTCCAACCACCAACCCGACCTCTACCGCCATCTTCAAAGCACTGATTAGCCTGAAAACACGTAACGGTATTATCTTCTCACCACATCCGCGTGCTAAGGATGCCACCAACAAAGCCGCAGATATCGTGTTGCAGGCAGCTATCGCCGCAGGTGCACCGAAAGACATTATCGGCTGGATCGATGCCCCGTCTGTTGAGCTGTCAAATCAGCTGATGCATCACCCGGATATCAACCTGATCCTGGCAACCGGTGGACCGGGCATGGTGAAAGCCGCTTACAGTTCAGGCAAACCTGCCATTGGTGTGGGTGCCGGTAATACCCCGGTAGTGGTGGACGAAACAGCGGATATTAAACGTGCGGTTGCTTCCATCCTGATGTCCAAAACCTTTGATAACGGCGTGATCTGTGCTTCTGAACAGTCAGTGATTGTCGTTGACTCCGTGTATGAAGCAGTTCGTGAGCGTTTTGCCACCCACGGCGGCTATCTGTTGCAGGGTAAAGAGCTGAAAGCCGTTCAGGATATCATCCTGAAAAATGGCGCACTGAATGCCGCCATTGTTGGACAGCCAGCGCCTAAAATTGCGGAAATGGCCGGTATCACCGTCCCTGCTAACACCAAAATCCTGATTGGTGAAGTAAAACTGGTTGATGAATCAGAACCTTTCGCGCATGAAAAATTGTCCCCGACGCTGGCGATGTATCGTGCCAAAGATTTCGAAGACGCGGTGGGTAAAGCGGAAAAACTGGTTGCTATGGGCGGTATCGGCCACACCTCCTGTCTCTATACCGACCAGGATAACCAGGGTGAGCGCGTACACTACTTCGGCGACAAGATGAAAACGGCGCGTATTCTGATCAATACCCCGGCCTCACAGGGTGGTATCGGTGACCTGTATAACTTCAAACTGGCTCCGTCACTCACGCTCGGTTGCGGTTCATGGGGCGGTAACTCCATTTCTGAAAACGTGGGACCCAAACATCTCATCAACAAGAAAACCGTGGCCAAGCGAGCTGAAAATATGTTGTGGCATAAACTTCCGAAGTCCATCTACTTCCGTCGTGGTTCTCTGCCAATTGCACTCGAAGAAGTGGCAACGGATGGGGCCAAACGCGCCTTCATCGTTACTGACCGTTTCCTGTTCAACAATGGCTATGCTGACCAGGTCACCCGCGTGCTGAAATCACACGGTATCGAGACTGAAGTGTTCTTCGAAGTCGAAGCTGACCCAACGCTCAGCATTGTGCGCAAAGGCGCTGAGCAGATGAACAGCTTTAAACCTGACGTGATTATCGCCCTGGGTGGTGGTTCACCGATGGATGCGGCAAAAATCATGTGGGTGATGTATGAACATCCGGAAACCCATTTTGAAGAACTGGCCCTGCGCTTTATGGACATCCGTAAACGTATCTATAAATTCCCGAAAATGGGTGTGAAAGCACGCATGATCGCCATCACCACCACTTCCGGTACCGGTTCTGAAGTAACGCCGTTTGCTGTGGTAACAGATGACGCGACCGGCCAGAAATACCCACTGGCTGACTATGCGCTGACTCCGGATATGGCGATTGTCGATGCGAACCTGGTGATGGATATGCCGCGTTCACTCTGCGCCTTCGGTGGTCTGGATGCGGTAACCCACTCGCTGGAAGCCTATGTTTCAGTCCTTGCCAATGAATACTCTGATGGCCAGGCGCTCCAGGCACTGAAACTGCTGAAAGAGAATCTGCCAGCCAGTTATAAAGAAGGTGCGAAAAACCCGGTAGCGCGTGAGCGTGTGCACAATGCGGCCACCATCGCCGGTATCGCGTTTGCTAACGCCTTCCTTGGTGTATGTCACTCAATGGCCCACAAACTGGGTTCTGAGTTCCATATTCCACATGGTCTGGCGAACGCCCTGCTGATTTGTAACGTCATTCGCTACAACGCCAATGACAACCCAACCAAGCAGACCGCCTTCAGCCAGTATGACCGTCCGCAGGCACGTCGTCGTTACGCTGAAATCGCTGATCATCTGGGTCTGAGTGCCGATGGCGACCGTACCGCGCAGAAAATTGAGAAATTGCTGGCGTGGCTGGAAGAGATGAAAACCCAGTTGGGTATTCCGACCTCAATTCGTGAAGCCGGGGTACAGGAAGCCGATTTCCTCGCGAAAGTGGATAAGCTGGCTGACGATGCCTTCGATGACCAGTGTACCGGTGCGAACCCGCGTTATCCGCTGATTGCTGAGCTGAAACAAATCATGCTGGATACCTTCTACGGCCGTGAGTTTGTCGAAGCGACAGCCGAAGTGGCGGAAGCCGTTTACTTACAACCGGTGAAAGTGGTGAAAGCAGAGAAAAAAACCAAAAAAGCCTGAGTTTGAATAATAAAAAAACCCGCCTCGGCGGGTTTTTTATGCATGCAATTTTATAATTCGGGCTGGCGATTCCCGTAAATGGCTTTTAATGATCCTTCATCAATCGCCTGCTTATAATGTTTACGGCAGACAGATATATATCGTTCATTTCCACCGATCACCACCTGCTCACCTTCACTAAAAGGCTTACCGCTGGCGTCGAGGCGTAAAACCATGCTGGCTTTACGTCCACAATGGCAGATGGTTTTCAGCTCAACCAACTTATCAGCCCATGCCAACAGATATTGGCTACCGACAAATAATTCGCCACGGAAATCGGTGCGTAATCCATAGCACAGCACCGGAATATCCATATTGTCGACCACATCCGACAACGCCCTGACCTGTTCGCGCGTCAGAAACTGGCTTTCGTCGACCAATACACAATGAAGTGGTTGACGGGCATGTTCTGCGGCTATTTCCACATCGAGTTGAGTTTCTGCATTATATAAGCAGGCAGGTGATGACAGACCGATACGTGAACTTACCTTGCCCGCACCAAAGCGATCGTCAATTTCAGCGGTATAGACCAGGGTGCGCATACCACGCTCCTGATAATTATAGGATGACTGTAGCAGCGCCGTTGATTTGCCCGCATTCATCGCTGAGTAATAAAAATAGAGTTGAGCCATTGGTAAATCTCTTCAGGGCCAAAATCAGATGCGCGCAAGTCTACCATAAAGGTATCACGCTGTAGCGCAGGATTATTTTTATCATTTGCTCAAATTAACAGCATAAGTTCACTTAACAGAATGCCACTTGAGCACGCAAATAGCACTCAATGATAAAGGAGTGGCCATGCCGACTTTTTATTCATTTTTATTCCTTTAGCGGATCAACTGCATGCCTTCACCGCACCTTTGAACCACAAACTTTAAGGGCTATCGAATACAATGTGACAAGTTAAATAGACTACATCTGTCGCTAAAAATGCCTTCTGCGTTTTAATTTACGTTTTACTTTTTTATCTGGCTATTGCAGTTATTTTTTTCCGCCACTATTATGAGCTGGCAGAACAACTCCCATTAAATATATTTTGAGATTAGGACAATGAGCGAAGCACTTAAAATTCTTAATAATATCCGTACATTGCGCGCACAGGCTCGGGAATGCACTCTGGAAACTCTTGAAGAGATGCTGGAAAAACTCGAAGTTGTGGTGAATGAACGTCGTGAAGAAGAGTCTCATGCGCAAGCAGAAAATGCCGAGCGTACACGTAAACTCGAACAATATCGTGAGATGCTGATTGCTGACGGTATCGACCCGAATGAGTTACTACAGGCTTTATCAGAAACTAAAGTTGCGGGTAAAACCAAGCGCGCAGCTCGCCCGGCAAAATATCAGTATGTTGACGAAAATGGTGAAACCCGTACCTGGACTGGTCAGGGTCGTACACCAGCCGTGATTAAAAAAGCGATTGAAGAACAAGGCAAACAGTTGGACGATTTCCTGCTGTAACCCCACCAGTGCTTAGCAATTTTTGTGATTACACACCCATTTGGTGAATTCACCAGGTAAAAAAAAAAGGAAGCCAGGGGCTTCCTTTTTTCATGCATGATTACGCGTGGTAAAATTCACGATACCAGTCAACAAATTGCTGCACGCCTTCAGCGACGCTGGTTTGTGGCCGGAAATTGATCGCATCATACAATGGTTGCGTATCCGCGCTGGTCTCCAGCACATCTCCCGGCTGCATCGGCATCAAATTCTTATTTGCTTCGATGCCCAGGGCATTCTCCAGTGCCTTGATATAATCCATCAGACTCACTGGCTGGCTATTTCCGATGTTATACACGCGATAAGGTGCTGAACTGCTTGCTGGCGTTCCGGTCTCCACCGTCCATTGCTCATCGGGTTGCGGAATCACATCCTGCAAACGCACAATGGCCTCGGCAATATCATCAATGTAGGTGAAGTCGCGTTTCATTTGCCCGTTGTTGTAAACATCAATGCGCTCACCTGCCAGCATTGCGCGCGTAAATTTAAACAACGCCATATCAGGACGACCCCACGGACCGTATACCGTGAAGAAACGTAAACCGGTAGTGGGCAATTGGTAGAGATGCGAATAGGTGTGCGACATCAGCTCATTGGCTTTTTTGGTCGCCGCATAAAGTGAAACAGGATGGTCAACCGAATCATCAGTTGAAAAAGGCATTTTGCGGTTCAGACCATAAACTGAACTGGACGAGGCGTAAAGCAAATGCCCAATTTTATGGTGGCGACAACCTTCAAGAATATTCAGGTGCCCGATCAAGTTTGCATCGGCATAGGCATGTGGGTTTTCGATGGAATATCGTACCCCTGCCTGCGCGCCTAAATGAATAACCCGGTCGAAACCTTGCTGCTCAAATAAAGAAGAAATGGCCTGGCGATCTGCCAGGTCCATTTTGCTAAAGCTGAATGCGGGATGTTGCGCTATCTGGTCAAGGCGGGCTTGTTTCAGGCCGACATCATAATAGTCATTAAGGTTGTCGATGCCGACAACCTGGTGACCGGCAGCCAGCAGACGCTGACTCACATGAAATCCAATAAAACCTGCTACACCGGTAACCAGAAACTTCATACATCCCTCATCTATTACGCAATTTGAATTGAAGCCCCGCGGCCGATTGCATAATAAACGAAACCGCGTTTGCTGATACGCTCCGGATCATACAGGTTACGACCATCAAAAATCACGGGTTGTTTTAATGCTGTTTTAATCACATCAAAATCAGGGGCACGGAAGTTTTGCCATTCAGTGCAAATCACCAGACCATCAGCTCCCTGCAACGCCGCCTCTTTGGTGCCCATAAGCTTCAGGTCGCTACGGTGTCCGTAGATACGCTGTGCTTCATCCATCGCTTCCGGATCGAACGCCTGAACGGTAGCACCTGCTTCCCATAACGTTTCAATCAGCACACGGCTGGAGGCTTCACGCATATCATCGGTGTTCGGTTTAAATGCCAGACCCCACAGAGCAAAGGTTTTACCACGCAAATCATCGCCGAAGTGACGTTTGATAAAGGTGGGAAGTTTACTTTTCTGTGAATCATTCACATCTTCAACCGCCTGCAACAGACGGGGTTTGTAACCGATAGACTCTGCTGTGCGGATCAGCGCCTGCACATCTTTCGGGAAACAGGAACCACCGTAGCCACAGCCCGGATAGATAAAGTGGTAGCCAATACGGGAATCAGAACCGATACCCTGACGCACCTTCTCAATATCCGCACCCAATCGTTCAGCCAGGTTAGACATCTCGTTCATAAAGCTGATTTTGGTGGCAAGCATGCAGTTTGCTGCGTATTTGGTCAGCTCTGCACTACGGATGTCCATCAAAATCATACGATCGTGATTACGGTTGAACGGCTCATACAGCTCGCGTAACAGCTCAACCACGTCGTCATTGTCGGTGCCAATAACGATGCGCTCAGGACGCATGCAGTCATTAACCGCTGCACCTTCCTTGAGGAATTCCGGGTTTGAAACCACATCAAACGCGATATTAGCATCACGTTTTTTCAGGGTTTCGGTCATCACTGCGCGCACTTTATCAGCAGTACCGACCGGTACTGTCGACTTATCGATAACCACTTTGTGATCATTCATATGTTGCGCAATGGTACGCGCAACCGCAGTCACATATTTCAGATCGGCAGAACCGTCCTCATCCGGGGGCGTCCCCACCGCGATGAACTGCATCACACCGTGGTTGACACCCTCTTCCGCGTTGGTGCTGAACTTAAGGCGACCTGCCTCATAGTTCGACATCACCAGCGGGGTTAAACCGGGTTCATAAATCGGAATGATGCCTTTTTTCAGGTTTTCGACTTTTTTCGCGTCGACATCAATACAGAGAACGTCATGTCCGACTTCGGCTAACACCGCAGCCTGAACCAGACCGACATAGCCGATACCAAATACAGTGACTTTCATTGAATTATCCTGTTTTTAATGGATTACTTTTTGTTTCCTACAGCGCCTTCAAGCCATTGGGTGAAATCTTTACCCAGAACCGGATGACGAACACCGTATTCAACAAAAGCCTGCATATAACCCAATTTGTTACCGCAGTCGTGGCTCACACCTTTCAGGTGGTAAGCTTCAACGGTCTCTTTTTCCATCAGCATGGCAATGGAGTCAGTCAGCTGAACTTCACCACCTGCACCCGGAGGGGTTTTTGCCAGCAGAGGCCAGATATCAGCAGACAGTACATAACGGCCCACTACCGCCAGATTTGACGGGGCTTCAGCGGCTTTCGGCTTCTCAACCACACCGACCATCGGTGCGCTTTGACCCGGAGCCAGATCGGCGCCTTTGCAGTCAACCACGCCGTATGCCGTCACGTCGGCAACCGGCTCAACCATAATCTGGCTACGGCCACTTTCTTCATAACGAGACAGCATTTCTGCCAGGTTGTCTTTCGTCGGGTCGGACTCGTACTCATCGATGATCACGTCCGGCAGAATGACTGCAACCGGCTCATCACCAACCAGCGGGTGTGCACACATCACAGCGTGGCCCAGACCTTTGGCGATACCCTGACGAACCTGCATGATGGTGACATGCGGTGGGCAAATAGACTGGATTTCATCCAGCAGCTGACGCTTAACACGTTTTTCCAGCATCGACTCCAGCTCAAAACTGGTATCAAAGTGGTTCTCGATGGCGTTTTTAGAGGAATGGGTGACCAGCACAATCTCATTAATGCCGGCAGCGATACACTCGTTCACGACATACTGGATCAACGGCTTATCAACCAGCGGTAACATTTCTTTCGGGATAGCTTTGGTGGCTGGCAGCATACGCGTGCCCAGGCCAGCTACAGGGATTACCGCTTTTTTTACTTTTGACTTAAAGGCAGACATCAAGATACCTCTCTTATAGGCCGCTCAAGTTAATACTTGATATGTCGGTTTAAAAATCGAAATTGAGTATATCAGTTACTCTTTGACGGATTTATCCTGGATGAAGTTAATCCGCGGAATTTAAGACTATTACCCAAGTGTAAAGCTAAGCCCTGGTCCTGTCTTCAACCCGCGAAAAATATAAATGTAATCGTTTATTCTTCAGCCGATAACATCAGGCGGAGTCGGCCACCAGCGCCCCATACGTGGCACTGCCAGGACTCGGCGCGTTGGCTAATTTGATTAAGATGCGTACTCCCCATAGTGCCAAGCGGTACGCCATTACTGAGTTGAATTTGATGGGTGTTAATGTGCAGGGTGGCATTCAGACCGGCTGACACCAGAATAAGGTTTTTCAGCTGCCGATGGTAATAACCCACCAGCAGCGGGAATTGACCATTAAGGTTTGCCTGCCGCAACAACATATTGACCTGGCGCAGCAGACCATTTAACTCGGGCAACCGCTGCTTCTGACCGGAAAGTTGTTCCTGCAACAAGCCATTGAATAACGCACGCAGCAACAAGGCCGCCAGTACGCCATTATCGCCCGCCCGGGTGACGTCCAGACAATAAAACGCCAGATCTTTATCTGACAGGGCAGCAATATCCAACACCAGGCCCGGCTGTTCTGCCATAGTGAGTTGTCGGTAATTGATTCGGCAATTGGCAATATTTTGTTGGACCGGAGGCTGCAATTGTTTCAGTAACTTTGCCGCCGCCAGAGGATCGCTCACCAGCGCATCCCAGTCCTGAAAAAGTTGTTCGTCTTCCTCAACTTTTGAGGTAAACATCGAAGGATAGAGGCATTCGTACACCGCTTCGCGAAAACGATCTAGATTTCTCAGCGGTTTAAGCAGTACATCCTGAACGCCAAGGCGTAACACATGGGCAATATCCGCCATGTTCTGGGTAGCGGATATGATGAGGATTGGCACGCTGTTACCCCGGCTGCGGATGCGTTCCACGAACTGAATCCCACCCATACGCGGCATTTCCAGATCGCAAATGACCAGATCAACCGCCTGTGCGGTGAGCAGCGTCAGCCCATCAAGACCATCTCCGGCCTGCATGGTCTGCGCGCCAAGACTGATTAAAAAGTTATCAAGCAACGAACGGAAAACGACCTCATCTTCGACAATGAGTATCTTTTTGCCGATTAGCGGTTTTTCCATTCTCTCCCCCTGCGTACCAGACATTTCAATAGTGGTTCATAAAACGCAGTTGTGCCTTTCAGAATTAACCGAAGTCACAACACCTGTGAATGAACAACCTGACTATCTGCTACGGACCAGCGGTAATAGTTCATCCATTTTTTTCTCGACGGCGGCCTTGCCTGCCGCGATGGCCTCTTCAGCCCGGTGAAAGTCCAGCGTAGAAATTTGCGGACAAAAGGGTTGAATCAGCACATCCGGCGGATCGCCTGCCATACGATTGCGCTTCAGGCGATTTTCCAGCACCTGGATGGAGGTCGACATAATCTCCATAGCTCCAGGCGTTTGATTTGCACGACGCTGGGTAAGTCCCAGTAGTCGCTGACGTAATTTTTTTCCCCAGCTCAATGCTTCTGCTGCCGCCTGCTCCTCACCACTCTGCGGCGTCACTGACAGTAAATCCTGCTGCATCAGATGCGCATCATGCTGGAGATCGACAGCAATCACGATGTCAGCCCCTAACGCACGCGTAAGCGAAATGGGTACCGGGTTGACCACCGCACCATCGACCAGCCAGTACCCATTGTAGCCAACGGGTGGTAATAAGCCTGGCATACTGCATGATGCGCGTACCGCCTGATGCAGGTCGCCATCGGTTAACCACAACTCACGACCGGTACTAAGATTGGTGGCAACGACACCGAAAGGTTTTTCGCATTGCTCAATTAATTCATGGGGTATCAGCTGCCGAACATGGCTGAACACGCGATCACCGCGCAATAGTCCGCCACGTTGCCATGAAAGGTCCATCAGGCGAATCACATCCCAGTAGCGAAAGGCGCTGACCCAGCGTTCCATCATACCAAGACGGCCACTGACATACGCTGATCCCACCAGCGCCCCCACCGAACAGCCGGCGACCACATCAATCTCGACCCCGGCCCGTTCTAACGCATTGATCACGCCAATATGCGACCAGCCTTTGGCGGCACCTGAACCCAGGGCCAGCCCGATCCTCACCTTTCTCATCTCACCTCGGGATTTACCTGGTACGTAGCTTCGCGCCCGACAGTCAGCTACCATAGCGCGCAATCTTTAACTTTAATCACTTTGTGGAGATGACGTGTCCGAAACGTGCCCCTGCTGTAGCGGAAAGCAGTATAGCCTATGTTGCCAACCCTTTCTGACCGGGCAGGCTACCCCGGCAAGCGCCGAACAGCTGATGCGCTCACGCTACACGGCATACGTGGAGAAAAACGCGGCATGGTTGGTCGCAACCTGGCACTCCAGCCAACGTGTGGCCGAACTTGAGACGTTATTATCTGAAAGTTTTTCCGGTACTGAATGGCTGGGCCTGAATGTAACCCGTTGTAATCAGGGAAGCCATCAGAATGAAGCATTCGTGACCTTTTTTGCGCGATACCTCGAAAAAGGACGCACATCGGCCATCTATGAATGTTCACGCTTTCTTCGTGAGGATCAACGCTGGTACTATGTGGACGGAACAACGCCCCCACTGGGGCGAAACGATCGCTGTCCTTGTGGCTCCGATAAAAAATACAAAAAATGTTGTGGCTGATGTGGACATCTGCCCAACAGCATTACCATTCATCGCTTTGACAGGACTCTGATCGAGATGCAAGCGCAAACCATGCAACGAAAAGTTTTACGTACCATTTGCCCCGATGCGAAAGGTCTGATCGCCAAAATCACCAACATTTGTTACAAGCATGAACTCAACATCGTGCAGAATAACGAATTTGTCGATCACCGTACCGGGCGCTTTTTTATGCGCACAGAGCTTGAAGGCATTTTCAACGACAACACCCTGCTTGCGGATCTTGATAGCGCCTTACCGGCGGGTTCAATTCGCGAACTGAACAGCGCAGGTCGCCGTCGTGTGGTGATCCTGGTGACCAAAGAGGCGCACTGCCTTGGCGATCTGTTGATGAAAAGCGCCTTTGGTGGTCTTGATATGGAAATCGCTGCGGTGATTGGCAACCATGAAACGCTGCGCTCGTTGGTTGAACGCTTTGATATTCCCTTTGTGCTGGTCAGCCATGAAGGTCTGACGCGCGAAGAACACGACAACCGCATGGCGGATGAGATTGATCGTTATCAACCCGATTATGTGGTGCTGGCGAAATATATGCGCGTCCTGACGCCCGCGTTTGTGCAACGCTATCCGAACCAGATCATCAACATTCACCACTCCTTCCTGCCGGCGTTTATCGGTGCACGCCCCTATCATCAGGCGTATGAGCGTGGTGTGAAAATCATCGGCGCGACCGCGCATTATGTGAACGACAATCTCGATGAAGGTCCGATCATTATGCAGGATGTGATCAACGTTGATCACAGCTACACCGCTGAAGAGATGATGCGCGCCGGTCGCGATGTAGAGAAGAATGTATTGAGCCGTGCACTGTATAAAGTGCTGGGTCAACGCGTGTTTGTATACGGCAACCGCACGATCATTCTTTAACCACTTTGGCGCTGAACTGCGCAAGCCTTCAGCGCCACGAGTAAAAAGTGGGCAATCGATTCATAAATTTAGTGCGGGCGCTTTACAGATGAAGCGCATTTGGTATTATGCGCCCCGCTTTCAGGCGTAATGATTCAGGCCAGTGGTGGGATTCCCGAGCGGCCAAAGGGAGCAGACTGTAAATCTGCCGTCACAGACTTCGAAGGTTCGAATCCTTCTCCCACCACCATCTGAATCGCCGCGACCTGTTGCCACAATATGCCTTATCCCTGGTGGGATTCCCGAGCGGCCAAAGGGAGCAGACTGTAAATCTGCCGTCACAGACTTCGAAGGTTCGAATCCTTCTCCCACCACCATCCGAATATTCTCGCTTGTTCCTGACTTTCACTCACATTCCCCATATCGCTGATGGAGAAGGATGAGAAGCTTCGACCGAAGGTTCGGGTCGAGCCACGCGAGACAACGCGCTTTAGCGCGGCCCGAAGGGTGAGGCGCTCTGCGCCGAATAATCCTTCTCCCACCACCATCCGAATATTCTCCCTTATTTATTCGCAAACTCAGTCCTCACCGCATCAACAAAACAACGTATCTTGGTCGTTTGCTTACGCGCCGATGGCACCAGTATATGCATTGGGCGAGAGGGTCCGTTGTAATCCGGCAGCACCCGCACCAGACGTCCTTTATCGATTTCCTCTTTAAGCACATCTTCTGGTCCAAGAGTCACACCATAACCCTCAAGTGCAGCATGCATCAGGGCTTTCCAGTCGTTGGAGCGTAAGCGCCCTTCCGGCCTGACCTCTTCAATCTTACCCGCTTTATGAAAGATCCAGCGACAGGGCATCGTGGCAGACCAGTAGCCATAAACCAGGCAGGCGTGGTGTTGCAGTTCTGCCGGTGTCTGGGGCATGCCATGACGCGCAATGTAAGACGGAGCTGCACAGGCAATCAATCGATAGGGTGCCAGCGGCCAGGCTACCATAGCGCTGTCGGCTAACTCCCCAATGCGGATCAAAACCTCCGCTTCTTCCTCCGTGGCATTGATGATTCTGTCACTCAATGTCAGTTCGACCTGTACTTGTGGCCAGGCGGCGAGGTAACGGCTGATAAAAGGCGAGAGTGTGTATGACCCAAAGGTCACCGGGGCATTCACACGGATAATACCGGAAGGCGTGGCCTGCATATTCAACACTACGGCATCCGCCTCCTCCACTTCAGTCAGCACCACGCGGCAACGCTCATAGTAGCGACGGCCGATTTCAGTCAAATGCTGACGTCGCGTGGTACGATTGATTAGTGCGGCACCCAGTCGTGTCTCAAGCGCTGCAATGTGTTTAGCCACCATCTGTGGTGACATCTCCAGTGCATCAGCAACAGCGGCAAATGACCCTAATTCAGCGGCTTTGACGAACACCTTCATCCCGGCCAGTTTGTCCATCATTCCCTCCTGAGAGTTGTTTTTAAAACAACATTAATACGATTTATCTTCTTATGGGAGGGAATCATATTACAACTCACAACAACCCGATGGAGTGAAAAATGAAGACAGGAATTATTGGTGCTGGATTCGTAGGCCGGGCGATCGCCAAATTAGCCATTCAGGCCGGTCATCAGGTCATGCTCAGTAACTCACGCGACCCGCAAACGCTGTTCAGCCTGCGCCCGATGATCGGTTGTGAGATTGGCACAGCACGGGAAGCCGCCAGCTTCGGTGATATCGTCATTATCGCGGTGCCGCTGACCGCCATTGATGCTCTGCCTGCCACTGAGATTGGCAGCAAGCCCGTCCTTGATGCGGTGAATTACTATCGCGAACGCGACGGAGACATCGCCGAATTATCTTCCCGCGCCACCACCACCAGCGAACTGCTGGCCCGTTATCTGCCAGAGGCGCGGATCACCAAAGCCTTCAACGCCATCCCAATGACCCAGTTGGAGAGTGACGGTCAGGCCGCAGCCACATCCGGTCGACGCGCCCTGCCGGTAGCCGGTGACGATGCAGAAGGTAAAGCAATCGCGGTCGCGTTGTACGACGCCTTCGGCTTCGATGCCGTTGATGCCGGACCACTGGCTGAAGGGTGGCGTTTTGAACGCGGCATGCCGTCTTATTGCGTGCGAATGAACAGCAGTGAATTGATTGCCGCACTGGCCCGGGCTGTCAGATTCTGAAGCACAGCGGCGTGATTTATCGCGCATTTTCAGCACGGAAAAACCGCGCGATATATCGCGCCGCTACGCAATGCCGCTTCTGACCATGACATTTACCACAAAACTCGCTACCATCCCGCCATACTTTTGCGGATAAAAATGGTAGCGAAATGAAATTTGTCTCATTTAACATCAATGGCTTGCGTGCACGCCCTCATCAACTTGAAGCGCTGGTGGAACAGCATCAGCCGGACGTGATTGGCTTGCAGGAAACCAAGGTCCATGACGACATGTTCCCGCTTGAAGAGGTCAGCAAACTCGGTTACCACGTCTTTTATCATGGACAAAAAGGCCACTACGGGGTCGCGCTACTGACCAAAGCCGAGCCGGTCGCGGTACATCGCGGCTTCCCGCTTGATGGCGAAGATGCCCAGCGCCGTCTGATTATGGCTGAAATCCCCAGCCCGATTGGTAATATCACGGTGATCAACGGTTACTTCCCGCAGGGTGAAAGCCGCGACCATCCGATCAAATTCCCGGCAAAAGAGAAGTTTTATCAGGATCTGCAAAGCTACCTGCAAACTCACCTGGCAGCAGACAAACCGGTGCTGATTATGGGTGATATGAATATCAGCAGCACCGATCTTGACATCGGCATCGGTGAAGAGAACCGTAAGCGTTGGCTGCGCACCGGTAAATGTTCATTCTTGCCGGAAGAGCGTGAGTGGATGGACCGCCTGCTTAACTGGGGTCTGGTTGATACCTGGCGTGCACAATTCCCGGAAACGACTGACCGTTTCTCATGGTTTGATTACCGCTCCAAAGGCTTTGATGATAACCGCGGTCTGCGTATCGATTTGCTGCTGGCCAGTCAGCCTCTGGCATCGCGTTGTATCGACAGCGGTATTGATTACGACATCCGCAGCATGGAAAAACCGTCGGACCATGCGCCGGTATGGTCAACCTTTAAATTGTGATGACGCTGCGTGGCCTGCTCAGGCCACGCGACTTATTTGATAATTTTCCAAATCAATGGATTAGTACCCATCACTTTCTCATCGCGCGAACATTGCAGCAGCACACCTTCCGCTTTGACTACCGCACCCTCCGAGTAGCTCCGGTTCTCATAGGTACAGCATTGCAGACAATTGCTCTGCTGATTATTTTGCCCCTGCGTCCAGACTTCTGGCGGCATATCCACCACCACGTCGGTGTTACCCGTGCGGCCAGCATCAGGGGTGCGATTCGCCTGTGCCGCGCTGCTCAACAACAGAACGCCACTCAGCAACACCATCAGATATCGCATCACTCGGTCTCCTTCATTTTGCGCCGGGCAGGTTTGCGTGTCCGTTTTTTCTCACTCGCGCCCCCGCTTGCGGCAATGCCACGAAATGCCTGTAGCGATGGCTGCTGACGCGCCTGACCAATCAGGCCAATTAAGGTGCTGACCAGCGGTTGCATAAACTCATCGTAACGACAGGCTTTTTCACTGATGCGGGTTAGCGTCGATTCCCAGTGGGCAGTCATATCAGGCCGTGCCGCCATTTCCGGCAGCGCATGGATCAATGCCCTGCCCGCCTCGGTAGCGTGAATATAGCGGCCCTTTTTCACCAGGAATGTTCGCCGGAACAATAATTCAATAATGCCGGCTCGCGTCGCTTCCGTTCCTAAACCATCGGTCGCACGTAGCACTTTCTTTAGATCTTTATCCTGCACAAAGCGTGCGATGCCGGTCATGGCCGAAAGCAACGTGGCATCAGTGAACGGACGGGGCGGTTGCGTCTGCTTTGCCAATACTTCGCCACGTTCACATAACAGTTCGTCGCCTTTACTGACCACCGGCAATGGCGTGCCGTCGTTCTCTTCATCGCGCTCCTTGCTACCAAGCAACGCTCGCCAGCCCGCTTCCGCCAGGAAACGTGCCTTAGCAACGAATTTGCCGCCTGCAATGTCGAGATCAATGACGCACTTGCGAAACACCGCGTCGGGACAGAACTGCATCAGGTACTGACGCGCAATCAGGCCGTAGATATTGGCTTCATTTTCACTGAGATTCACCTTACTGGCGCGTGCGGTCGGGATGATGGCATGGTGAGCATCGACTTTCTTGTCGTCCCAGCAACGGTTGCGCTGTTCAGGGTTGAAATCAGCCGGTGGTGTCATATCCGGTTGATGGGCCTGAATGGCGTTCAGCACCGCATGACGCCCGGCAAAGTGTTCTTCCGGCAGGTAACGGCAATCTGAACGCGGATAGGTGATCAGCTTGTGGGTTTCATACAACCGCTGGCAGCAATCCAGAACGTTTTGTGCGCTCAGGCCGAAGCGTTTTGCCGCTTCAATCTGCAAACTGGAGAGGGAGAACGGCAGCGGCGCGATTTCTGATTCCCGTTTATCGTTATAGGCGGTGACCAGCGCCGGTTGGCCGTTAATGCGCTCCAGCACATGATCCGCCAGTGGGCGGTGCAGCAAGCGCCCTTCCTCATCCTGCCAGGGTTCGCAGGCATCACTCGGCACCCAACTGGCGACAAAACGCTCATCCTTTGGCGTGACAATATGTGCTTTGACTTCGAAATAGTCCTTCGGGATAAAGTTCTCAATCTCTTCATCGCGTCGTACCACCAGCCCAAGCACCGGCGTCTGTACCCGACCGACCGACAACACACCGTCATAGCCTGCGTTACGCCCTAACAGCGTCCAGGCACGGGTCATGTTGATGCCATACAACCAATCGGCACGGGCGCGTGCCAGCGCCGAGACACACAACGGGATAAACTCACGGTTTTCACGCAGGCGGCTCACTGCGCGTTCCACCGCCTGCGGGTTGAGGTCGTTAATCAGGCAACGTTGTACTTTCTGGCGCTTTTCCGCAGGCAATTGCAGGTAATCAATCACCTCATCCACCAGCAATTGTCCTTCGCGATCCGGGTCACCCGCGTGAACCACTTCGGACGCTTGCGCCAGCAAGCCTTCAATGACTTTAAGTTGTTTCGCCACCGAGGGCCGCGGCTGGAGCCGCCACTTCTCAGGGATAATCGGCAAGTCAGCCAGATTCCAGCGCGCATAACGGCTGTCGTAGCTATCAGGTTGCGCCTGTTCCAGCAAATGCCCGACGCACCAGGTGACAACCTGATCATTACCGCAGGCAATATAACCATCGCCGCGTCGATGGGGTTTAGGCAACACGTCGGCGATGGCACGTCCGAGGCTCGGTTTTTCTGCAATAAACAAACGCATGAATGGCGTCGATCCTTAAACGTCAGTTAACTACGGTAATCAGCGGATGATTGGGTTCGGCGTCATACAATTCGCCAATCGCGGTGGGCGTCACACCGGCCAGCATGGCACAGCGGTGAAAGGCTTCAACTTCAGAAGGCTGTACCGCCACCAGTAAACCACCGGAGGTTTGTGGGTCACACAGTAGCGCACGCGTCGCGTCATCCAACGGCGACACATGGTGACCGTAGCTGGCAAAATTACGACTGGTTCCTCCCGGTACGGCACCGGCAGCGATATACCCGTCCACACCCGGCAGGCGTGGCACCTGGGTCGCGTTCACCTCAGCACGTAAACCGGAACCCTGACAGATTTCACTTAAATGCCCCAACAGACCAAAACCGGTGACATCGGTCATTGCAGTCACTCCGGCGAGCTGGGCAAACTCCGCACCCACCTTATTCAACTGACACATCACTTCCGCCGCCAGCGAGTGATGTTCCGGTCGTAACAGCCCTTTTTTCTCGGCGGTAGTCAGAATACCAATGCCGAGCGGTTTGGTCAGGAACAGCTGGCAGCCAGGCTGGGCTGCGCTATTTTTCTTCACCCGCGCCACATCAACGATGCCCGTTACGGCGAGGCCAAAAATCGGCTCAGGTGAATCGATCGAATGACCGCCCGCCAGCGCAATGCCGGCGGCCTGGCATGCCGCACGACCGCCCTCAACCACCTGCTGCGCGACCTCGGGGCTCAGCACATTCACTGGCCAGCCAAGAATGGCGATCGCCATAATCGGCTTACCGCCCATTGCATAGATATCGCTGATGGCATTGGTGGCAGCGATACGGCCAAAGGTGTGGGGATCGTCAACAATCGGCATAAAGAAGTCGGTGGTGCTGACCACCGCGCTGCCATTGCCCAGGTCATAAACAGCGGCATCATCGCGGGTTTCATTCCCCACCAGCAAATGGGGATCGTGGAAGGCGCTCAGTTCACTATGCAGGATGGTTTCCAGCACCTGGGGTGAGATTTTGCAGCCACAGCCAGCGCCGTGGCTGTATTGGGTCAGGCGAACAGGGTCACTCATGGCGGGTTCCTTATGCACTGGCAGATAGCGCTATGTTAGCCTGGCTGCCAGCCTGAGGTAAGTGGTGCGCAATCACAGCTCGATCAATCGCACACGCGGTGTGCAATATTTGCAACGCCGCTCAGCCTGACGGATAAACCCGCGGGTGTCTGTCAGAAATAACTGACAAATTCCGCCGTGTCAGGGGGCAGAACCGTGGTGCTGGATTTTAACTGCGGCGTACCGAGATACAGAAAACCGACAATCGCATCCTGTTCCCGACAGCCGAAGGCGTCACGCACCTGCGGATGATCGGTCCAGGGACCACTGCGCCAGATGCCATTGAAGCCCTGCGCGGCTGCCGCCATCTGCATCGCCATCACCGCACAGCCTGCGGAAATCAACTGTTCCCAGCGTGGCACTTTAGGATGTTCTTCACAACGTGCGACCACCGTAATGATCATCGGTGCCCGGAACGGCGATGAGCTGGCTTTCTCGATGGCTTTGTCATCCATCGCGCTGGCACGCGCGGCCTGCTCCAGCACCGTGCTCAAGCGCTCACGTCCCTCTTTCTCGACGATGATGAAGCGCCAGGGTTGCAGGGTGCCGTGATCCGGCGCGCGCATACCAGCGCGCAGGATGTTTTCCAGCACCTCACCTGCCGGGGCGGGATCCGCCAGACGTGAGGCTGAACGGCGATTAACTAACAAATCAAGTGCATCCATTATCTTCTCCCTTGGAAAAAAACGTTGTCTAATCCTGGCATACCACGATCTTTTGTAACAGTCTGGCGCGATTTCCTGCTGACTTTTAACACGCTGCTCTTTAGGATGTGGTCGATATCGAGGCGGCTGGCGTGCTGGCTGTCTTCGGCTACGTGAATATGGAGAGTCTATGCGCACATTGTGGCGAATTATTGCTGGCCTGTTCCGCTGGGGCTGGCGGGTGCTGAATTTTATCCGGGAATTTATCCTTAATTTATTTCTGATTGTGTTGATCCTGGCGGGTGTGGGGATCTGGTTACAGGTGAGCGGTTCCGGCAGCAGCGAACCGGTCCAGCAGGGCGCACTGAAAGTCGATCTTACCGGGGTGCTGGTGGACAAACCTTCGGTCAGCAACCGTCTGAGTCGGATTGGCCGTCAGTTGCTGGGTACCAGTAGTGATCGTCTCCAGGAAAACTCGCTGTTTGATGTGGTCGATGCCATTCGTCAGGCAAAAAGTGACAAAAACATCACCGGCATCGTGCTGGATCTGCGTGATTTTGCCGGTGGCGATCAGCCGTCATTGCAATACGTCGGTAAAGCGCTGCGCGAATTCCGTGACAGCGGCAAACCGGTCTACGCAATTGGCGATAGCTACAGCCAGGCACAATATTATCTGGCGAGTTACGCCAACAAAGTTTATCTCTCGCCGCAGGGCACCGTTGATCTGCACGGTTTCGCCACTAACGGCCTGTACTACAAAACCTTGCTCGACAAGCTGAAGGTTAACTCACATGTCTTCCGCGTCGGTACCTATAAATCGGCAGTCGAACCGTTCCTGCGTGACGATATGTCACCAGAAGCACGCGATGCCGATAGCCGCTGGATCGGTCAGCTGTGGCAGAACTATCTGAACACCGTCTCCGCGAACCGTCAGATTACCCCGGAACAGTTGTTCCCGGGTGCCGCAGGTATCATCAGCGGTTTGCAGGCGGTACAGGGTGATACGGCAAAATATGCGCTGAACAACAAGTTGGTCGACGCGCTGGAAAGCCGTGCTTCTGCTGATCAGGAGCTGATCAAAACCTTCGGCTGGGATAAACAGAATAACGATTATCGTAACGTCAGCATTTACGATTACACCGTTAAGCAACCCACGCAGCAGGATGGCAATATCGCCGTGGTGATGGCGAGTGGCGCGATTATGGACGGTGAAGAGACCGCCGGAAACGTCGGTGGCGACACTACCGCTGCACAGATCCGCGATGCGCGTCTCGATCCGAAAATCAAAGCGATCATTCTGCGCGTCAATAGCCCTGGTGGCAGCGTGACCGCGTCAGAAGCCATCCGCGAAGAACTGGCTGCTGCCCATGCGGCAGGTAAACCGGTAGTGGTGTCGATGGGCGGGATGGCCGCGTCTGGTGGCTACTGGATCTCCACCCCGGCGGATTACATTGTGGCTAACCCCAGCACGCTGACCGGTTCGATCGGCATCTTTGGCGTGATCAATACCGTTGAGAACAGCCTGAGCACCATTGGTGTGCATACCGATGGCGTTGCCACCTCGCCGCTGGCTGACGTCGCCACCACCAAAGCGTTACCAACCGAAGTACAGCAACTGATGCAACTGACTATCGAGAATGGCTATCGTAACTTCGTCGGTTTAGTGGCGGCTTCGCGTCATAAAACGCCAGAGCAGATCAATGAGATTGCCCAGGGCCATGTCTGGACCGGCAGCGATGCCAAAGCTAACGGGCTGGTGGATGCGCTGGGCGACTTTGATGATGCCGTCAGCAAAGCCGCTGAACTGGCGAAAATCACCACGCCGCAATTGAGCTGGTATCAGGATGATCCGGGCATGCTGGATCTGCTGCTGAATCAGATGAGCGCGTCTGCCAGCGCCATCATGCCGGAAGCCTTAAAAGTATGGCTGCCTGCGCCAATGTTGGATGTCATGAGCGCAATGAAAAAACAGCCCGGTCTGTTTGATAACCTTAACGATCCGCAAAATCGCTACGCGTTCTGCCTGAACTGTGGCCAGGTAAAATAATCTTTACAGCCCGGCCGCTGGCCGGGCTGCTTTTCCCCGGTAATCCCCTTATACTGCGCGTTTTACGGCAAGTCTGAGTTCATTCATGCAAAAGAAAAATATCTATGTAGCCTACACGGGCGGGACCATTGGTATGCAGCGTTCGGCACACGGCTACATTCCGGTTTCTGGCCATCTGCAACAGCAACTGGCAAATATGCCCGAGTTCCATCGCCCGGAAATGCCCGATTTCACCATCCACGAGTACCAACCGTTGATGGATTCTTCCGATATGACGCCGGAGGACTGGCAGGCCATTGCCGATGATATCAAACAGAATTACGATCAATACGATGGCTTTGTGATTCTGCATGGCACAGACACCATGGCGTTCACCGCTTCGGCCCTCTCCTTTATGCTGGAGAATCTCGCCAAGCCGGTGATTGTGACCGGCTCGCAAATCCCGCTGGCCGAGTTACGCTCAGACGGTCAGCAAAACTTGCTTAACTCATTGTATGTCGCGGCCAATTATCCGATTAATGAAGTCGCGCTATTCTTTAATAACACGTTGTTCCGTGGCAACCGCACCACCAAAGCCCACGCCGATGGTTTTAATGCGTTTGCCTCCCCTAACCTGTCGCCGCTGTTGGAAGCCGGGATCCATATTCGCCGCCTCAATACCCCTCCAGCTCCCAAGGGTACAGGTGACTTGATTGTTCACCCGATCACCCCGCAACCTATTGGTGTGGTGACGATTTATCCGGGGATCTCTGCCGAGGTGGTACGTAACTTCCTGCGTCAGCCGGTGAAAGCCCTGATCCTGCGTTCTTACGGCGTTGGCAATGCACCACAAAACGCGGAGTTTCTGGCTGAACTGCAACAGGCCAGCGAGCGCGGCATTGTGGTGGTCAACCTGACGCAATGCATGTCCGGTAAGGTGAATATGGGGGGTTACGCCACAGGGAATGCGCTGGAGCATGCCGGGGTGATCAGTGGTTTTGATCTCACCGTGGAAGCAACATTAACAAAACTTCACTTTTTACTGAGTCAAAACCTCACCAGCGCGGAAATTCGTGCCAGAATGCAACAGAATTTACGTGGCGAACTGACAGAAGACTGATACGGAGCGAGATGTGATGAAGCGGGCACTGATAATCATCGATATACAGAACGATTTTTGCCCCGGCGGCCCCATGGCCGTACGCGAAGGTGACCTGACCGTTGCCGTTGCGAATCGCTACGCGCGTGAGTTTCGTGCCCGGGGCGAGTGTGTGGTGGCATTGCAGGACTGGCATCCGAATAATCATGGCAGCTTTGCGTCGGTATCGGGTGAGCCGGTTTATACCCTGGGTGAGCTGAACGGGCTGGCGCAGATCTGGTGGCCGGATCATGGCATTCAGGGTTCGGTGGGTGCCGATTTCCACCCTGATCTGGATCGCACGCTGATCGATGCCGTATTCCATAAAGGCGAAGATGTTGACGTTGACAGCTACAGCGCCTTTTTCGATAACGGCCACCGGCGCAAAACTGAGCTGGATAGATGGCTGCGCGAGCGTGACATCAGCCATCTGGTGGTGCTGGGTTTAGCAACCGATTATTGCGTTAAATATAGCGTGCTGGATGCGCTGGAACTGGGTTACCAGGTTGAGGTGGTGGAGGAAGGTTGTCGTGGGGTCAATCTCAACCCTGAAGACAGCGCCATTGCCATCGAGCAAATGCGTAACCAGGGTGCCGTCATTATCTGAAAAAGCAGGGCTGGTTTTACAGCCCTGCTCTTTACTCAGTGCAGGTTGATGCGGGTGATATCCGTCTCAATACCGAACTCTTCTTTCAGTTCTTTTTTCGACTTTGTCACCATCTCACCACCTTTGCTGATGGTCATATGCTGCGGCGCATCGTTATGGCGCGCCTGCCAGAGCATCACCAGTTGCAGGCAATTTTCTTTTTGTTCGGGCGTCAGCGCTACCCCATCAGGCCACTTGCCGGTTTCCACCGCCGTGGCAAGACGCTGGTAAACTTCTGGCGTCATCGCCGCCAACATCGCTTCCAGTTCCTGTTTCATGCTTACCCCTGTTGTTGATTGCCCTGCTCGTCGGTAAAGTTGAGCGAGGCCGAATTCACACAGTAGCGCTCGCCTGTTGGCTGTGGGCCATCCGGGAACACATGCCCCAGATGCGCATCACAGTTGCCACAGCGGATTTCAACCCGGTGCATACCGTGGGAATCATCTTCGAGGTAGCGGATAGCGTCATCACTAACCGGCTGATAGAAACTCGGCCAACCGCAGCCCGAGTCATACTTGGTTTCAGAGAGGAACAGCGGTGCGTTACAAACCAGGCAGTGGTAGATGCCCTCCTGCTTGTTATGCAGCAGGGCTCCTGTAAAAGGGGGTTCGGTTCCGCGATGCTGAGTTACATAGCGCTGCATTTCCGACAGCTGCGCGATTTTTTCCGCGGATGCGGTGTCTTTAGCCATTTTGGGATTCCGGAGTGTCATTCTGAAAAAATCGACTAGTATTCTAACAAATGAATAACATCATCCGGGTCTTTTTTCGTGCGAACACATCCGTCCTGCTGACGACAGCACGAATTTGTGATGCCGATCACCCTTTAGATCCCACATCCCTTTATAGTCGGCGATCGGCAAATCTGGCTTTGGAATAATCCCTGTTGCGCAAGCGTTTGCGCAACGAATAATTCCTGTCATTGGAATTGACCTGTCGCAACAATTGACACGATTCCGCTTGACGCCTGGTAAGGTTTTTGTAATTTTACAGCCAACCTTTTATTCACTAACAAATAGCTGGTGGAATATATGACTATCAAAGTAGGTATCAACGGTTTTGGCCGTATCGGTCGCATCGTTTTCCGTGCTGCGCAGCAGCGTTCTGACATCGAAATCGTCGCGATCAACGACCTGCTGGACGCCGATTACATGGCTTACATGCTGAAGTATGACTCTACGCACGGTCGTTTTGACGGCACCGTAGAAGTTAAAGACGGCGCGCTGATTGTTAACGGTAAAAAAATCCGTGTTACCGCTGAGAAAGACCCGGCTAACCTGAAATGGGACGAAGTGGGTGTTGACGTTGTTGCTGAAGCAACCGGTATCTTCCTGACCGACGAAACCGCACGTAAACACATCGCTGCGGGTGCGAAGAAAGTGGTTCTGACTGGCCCGTCTAAAGATGACACCCCGATGTTTGTTCGTGGTGCTAACTTCGACAAATATGCCGGCCAGGACATCGTTTCTAACGCATCCTGCACCACCAACTGCCTGGCTCCGCTGGCAAAAGTGATCAACGACAAGTTCGGCATCGTTGAAGGTCTGATGACCACTGTTCACGCTACCACCGCGACTCAGAAAACCGTTGATGGCCCGTCTCACAAAGACTGGCGCGGCGGCCGTGGCGCTTCTCAGAACATCATCCCGTCTTCTACCGGTGCTGCTAAAGCAGTAGGTAAAGTTCTGCCAGAGCTGAACGGCAAACTGACCGGTATGGCGTTCCGTGTTCCGACCCCGAACGTATCTGTTGTTGACCTGACTGTTCGTCTGGAAAAAGCGGCTTCTTACAAAGAAATTTGTGCAGCGATCAAAGCCGCTGCTGAAGGCGAAATGAAAGACGTTCTGGGTTATGTTGAAGATGACGTGGTTTCTACCGACTTCAACGGCGAAGTACTGACTTCAGTATTCGATGCCAAAGCAGGTATCGCGCTGAATGACAACTTTGTGAAGCTGGTTTCCTGGTACGATAACGAAACCGGTTACTCCAACAAGGTTCTCGATCTGATTGCTCTGGTTTCTGCTAAATAAGCTAACCAGCACAACAGACAGATCAGACAAGGGGCGACTTAGGTCGCCCTTTTTATTTGGCTAGCTTAAGAGAAGGATTTTGTATGCAAGAGTCGCTTTTTTCGCTACCCGTAGTGCAGCAGATCACCCCTTATCTGTCACAACGTCAGATTGGTGAACTGCCGGTTATTATTGTCAGCCATCCCCGCGTGCGCGCAGCCATTACCTTGCAAGGTGCGCATCTGCTCGCCTGGCAACCCAGTGGACAACAGCCGGTCCTCTGGCTCAGTGAGAAGACGCCTTTTGCTGTCGGCAAGGCGATTCGTGGTGGCGTACCGATCTGCTGGCCGTGGTTTGGCCCGGCGGGTGAACCTGCGCACGGTTTCGCCCGTAATCAATCCTGGACGTTATCCGCGCATGACGAGAATGAAGAAGGCGTCATTCTGACCTTTGCGCTGGAGAGTAACGCACAAACGCTGAAACTGTGGCCGCACGATTTTACTCTGCTCGCTCGCTTCCGTATTGGTGCCCATTGCGAAATTGAGCTGGAAGCACATGGCGACTTCGCCGCAACTGCCGCGCTGCACAGCTACTTCCAGGTGAGCGATATTGCGGAAACTGAGGTCAGCGGTCTGGGTAACAGCTTCGTGGATAAAGTGAATGACAGTGCGGTCGGCACATCCAATGGTAAGCAGACCTATCCGGGTCGAATCGATCGCGTCTTTACCGCGCCCGAAGATTGCAGCGTGATTCATGATAAAGCGGGCAATCGACAGATTGAGGTGTACCATCACTATCAAAGTGACGTTGTCACCTGGAATCCTGGTCCGGAGCTGTCGTGCAGCATGGGAGATATGGCTAACGACGGTTACAAAACTATGGTGTGTGTCGAAACTGCACGCATTAACCAGCCACTGATAAGCGCCGGTGAATCCCCTGCTCGCCTCGCCACAACTTTCCGGGTACGCAATAAAGCCTGATAAAACGGCGCACATGCGCCGTTAGACCACATCCAGCGGCAGTTTAGTCTGCGGTGGTGGGAAGGCCTGATTCAGAATGGCCAATTGTTCACCACTCAACACCACATTAAGCGCTGCCGCATTTTCCTGGACATGCGCCACACTGCTGGCTTTCGGTATGGCGATCACCCCCTCTTTGCGGATCACCCAGGCCAACAGCAATTGCGCTACGCTAATGCCCTGCTGTTGTGCAATCTGCTGCACGCGCGGGTCACTGAAGAGCGTCTGGCGCAGGCGTCCAGCCTGGGCCAACGGGCAATACGCCATGATCGGCACATCACGTAACTGGCATTCCGGCAGTAAATCATACTCAATACCACGGGACGCCAGATGGTAAAGCACCTGATTGGTTAAACAGGCCTCTCCACCCGGCTCTCCCCACAGTTCCTGCATATCCTCGGTGTCAAAGTTGGAGACACCCCAGTGGCGAATCTTGCCCTGCTGTTGCAGTGTCTCCATGGCGCGAATGGTTTCCTCCAGCGGCACATTGCCCCGCCAGTGCAACAAATAAAGATCCAGATAATCAGTCTGTAAACGACGCAAGCTGCGTTCGCAGGCATCTATCGCATCGACTTCTCCCGCATTCCACGGATAGACCTTTGACACCAGCCAGGCTTGATCGCGCCGTCCTTTTAGCGCCTCGCCGACAACCATTTCCGCACCGCCTTCCGCATACATTTCGGCGGTATCAATCAGTTTAAGCCCAAGGTCGAGGCCTGCCTGCAATGCGGCAACTTCCTGCTGATGTGACGCCGGACTCTCCCCCATGTACCAGGTACCCTGGCCAATGGCTGGGATGGGTGCTTCTCCCCTGAACTGAATCATCTTTGTCATAAAACCCCCAAATGAACCATAACGGTGCGCAACCTTGGTGCGCAGCAATAAAAACGCCCCATTTTGGGGCATATCATTGCAACCATCAGAAGCTGTAGCTGATACCTGTCCAAAGCGTCACTTGCCCGCTCTTATTCACCATTGGACTGTCTTTGATGTCACTACCAAATCGGGTATAACGTCCGGAAACTGTCGCGTTCCAGCTTTGGCTGATCTGGTAACTGGCGTTCATTTCCAGGTAGGGAGACCAACTGTCATCCGGTTGATAACGCGCGATACCGGTACGCGCACTTTCCTGTGATGAGACGCCATAGTAGTAGCGGTTTTGATTGGCGCTGTTCCACAAGGCACCAATGCCCGGCGTCAGGCTAAACGCACCAAAATCGAAACGATACAACCAGGTCATATCCCACATCACACCGTTGCTGTTGTTGAGTACATCCCCTAACAGCGCGGTGCGTAAGATGCCCCACTGTGAAATATGGCGATAGCTGGCACCCGCCATCAACGTCATGCGACGCTTGTCGAGTCGCTTCATATCGCTCAGATCATTGTCTTTCGGGTCATACTGCTGTGGCGAACCGAGCACCGTCAACGACAGTTGATCCTGCGGGTCCTTCCACAGGTAGTACCCTCCCTGTAGGCTATGGAACCAGAAGCTGTCGCCTTCATAATTAATCACCGGCACCGGTATATATCGGTCCTGTCCCCCGCGGTAGGGTGATTCGGCGTAAATAACAGAGGCCCCAAGAGATAAGGGATCGGCATACGTGCTGAAAGCCGCAAAATAGCAGGGTGCGAGCAGAGCAAGCGCTTTAAGTTTGAAATGGTTCACAATTTATTCAGTCCATAAATATAACAATCACACGCAGAGTCTAACCAATTTCTCCACAGGGTTTAACTTTTAATGAGGGTTGTTGTTAGCCGCAGCAGAATTGTCTGAAACCATCAATACCGCTGTGATTTGAGAGATCGGTTCCCTGTCCCTTATGAGACTTTGTTATTGATATATCGCTAAATAAGGAGAAGAAACGGAGGAAATTTCTTAAATGCCTTCTACAGTTAAAAGTAAGACGAGACTTTTTGTACGAGCAGAGTAACCATAAGAATTGTGTATCCCGATAAAAAATCGTCAGGTTGGCATAAGGGTTGCTGTACTCAATAGAGAATATCTTCCGGGAGCTGCAAGAGCATCTTAATTACGCTCCTTTACCTGTGCTAAAAACGAAAGGACGGGCATCGCTATGAATATATTCGATCACTATCGTCAGCGTTATGAAGCTGCCAAGGACGAAGAGTTCACACTGCAGGAATTCCTCGCAATTTGTAAGCAGGATCGCAGTGCATACGCCAACGCTGCAGAGCGACTGTTGATGGCCATTGGTGAGCCGGTGATGGTTGATACTGCTCAGGAGCCACGCCTTTCCAGAATATTCTCGAATCGCGTCATTGGACGCTACCCTGCGTTTGAAGAGTTCTATGGCATGGAAGAAGCGATTGAACAAATCGTCTCTTACCTGAAACATGCTGCGCAAGGGCTGGAGGAGAAGAAACAGATTCTTTACCTGCTGGGTCCGGTTGGTGGCGGTAAATCATCCCTGGCTGAACGCCTTAAATCCCTGATGCAGCGCGTACCGATTTACGTGTTAAGCGCTGACGGTGAGCGTAGCCCGGTCAATGACCATCCATTGTGCCTGTTTAACCCACAGGAAGACGCGAACATTCTCGAAAAAGAGTATGGCGTTCCACGTCGGTACCTCGGCACCATTATGTCGCCGTGGGCAGCTAAACGCCTGCACGATTTTGGCGGCGATATTACCCGTTTCAAAGTTGTGAAAGTCTGGCCGTCAATCCTCGAACAGTTGGCGATTGCCAAAACTGAACCGGGTGACGAAAACAACCAGGATATTTCTGCGTTGGTGGGTAAAGTGGATATCCGCAAACTGGAAAACCACGCACAGAACGATCCCGATGCCTACGGTTACTCCGGTGCCCTGTGCCGCGCCAACCAGGGCATCATGGAATTCGTTGAGATGTTCAAAGCACCGATTAAAGTGCTGCATCCCCTGTTGACCGCCACTCAGGAAGGTAACTACAACGGTACGGAAGGTATTTCGGCGCTGCCGTTTAACGGCATCATTCTGGCGCACTCTAACGAATCTGAGTGGGTCACCTTCCGTAACAACAAAAACAACGAGGCGTTCCTTGACCGTGTTTATATCGTCAAAGTGCCTTATTGCCTGCGAGTTTCCGAAGAGATCAAAATCTACGAGAAACTGCTTAATCACAGTGAACTGTCAACCGCGCCATGCGCACCAGGCACACTGGAAACCCTGGCCCGTTTCTCCATCCTGTCGCGTTTGAAAGAGCCGGAAAACTCCAGCATCTACTCAAAAATGCGTGTCTATGATGGTGAAACGCTGAAAGATACTGATCCAAAAGCCAAGTCCTGGCAGGAGTATCACGACTACGCTGGCGTGGATGAGGGAATGAACGGTCTTTCTACCCGTTTTGCCTTCAAAATTTTGTCACGCGTATTCAACTTCGACCATGCGGAAGTGGCCGCCAACCCGGTACACCTGTTCTATGTGCTGGAACAGCAGATTGAACGTGAGCAGTTCCCACAGGAGCAGGCAGAGAAATATCTGGAGCACCTGAAAGGTTACCTGATTCCGAAGTATGCGGAGTTTATCGGCAAAGAGATTCAGACCGCCTATCTGGAGTCCTACTCCGAATACGGCCAGAACATTTTTGACCGTTATGTCACCTACGCCGACTTCTGGATTCAGGATCAGGAGTACCGTGATCCCGATACCGGACAATTGTTTGACCGTGAATCACTGAATGCCGAGCTGGAAAAAATCGAGAAACCTGCCGGGATCAGTAACCCGAAAGATTTCCGCAACGAGATTGTCAACTTTGTGCTGCGCGCCCGTGCGCAGAACAGTGGACGCAATCCGAACTGGACCAGCTACGAAAAACTGCGCACGGTCATCGAGAAGAAAATGTTCTCGAATACCGAAGAGTTGCTGCCGGTGATTTCGTTCAATACCAAAACCTCAACGGACGAACAGAAAAAACACGATGATTTTGTCGACCGCATGATGGAGAAAGGCTATACCCGCAAACAGGTTCGCCTGCTGTGCGAATGGTATCTCCGCGTGCGTAAATCGTCATAATTAGGTTTGTAAGCTAAACGGCGTCCAGACGCCGGAAGAGGAAGGTCGGGCAAGTCCCGACCTGGCTTGCACTGTAGTTTGGGGGAACTTTATGGCCTATTTCATCGATCGGCGTCTGAACGGCAAAAACAAAAGCGCGGTCAACCGGCAACGCTTTCTGCGCCGTTACAAGTCGCAAATCAAGCAGTCGATCTCCGAGGCCATTAATAAGCGTTCGGTTACCGACGTGGAAAGCGGTGAGTCTGTCTCCATTCCGATTGAAGATATCAACGAACCTATCTTCCATCAGGGCCGGGGTGGCAGCCGTCATCGCGTGCATCCCGGTAACGATCACTTTGTGCAGAACGACCGCGTCGAACGCCCACAAGGTGGCGGCGGAGGCGGTGGTGGCGGCCAGGGCAATGCCAGTCAGGATGGTGAAGGCCAGGACGAGTTCGTCTTCCAGATTTCGAAAGATGAATACCTCGATTTGCTGTTCGAGGATCTTGCGCTGCCTAACCTGCGTAAAAATCAGCATCGTCAATTAAATGAATACAAAACCCATCGCGCTGGCTTCACCTCTAACGGGGTACCTGCCAACATTAGCGTGGTGCGTTCGCTACAAAACTCGCTGGCGCGTCGGACCGCCATGACGGCGGGTAAACGCCGCATGCTGCACGAACTGGAAGCCACGCTGACCGAGGTGGAAAAATCCGAACCGGCGCAACTGCTGGAAGAGGAACGACTGCGCAAAGAGATCGCCGAACTGCGTGCCCGTATTGAACGGGTGCCGTTTATCGATACCTTTGACCTGCGTTACAAAAATTTTGAGAAACGTCCCGAGCCTTCCAGTCAGGCGGTGATGTTCTGCCTGATGGACGTTTCAGGTTCGATGGACCAGGCCACCAAAGATATGGCGAAACGTTTTTACATTCTGCTCTACCTGTTCCTGAGCCGAACCTATAAAAACGTCGATGTGGTTTATATCCGTCATCACACTCAGGCGAAAGAGGTAGACGAACAGGAGTTCTTCTACTCACAGGAAACAGGCGGCACCATTGTCTCCAGTGCCCTGAAGCTGATGGATGAGGTGGTAAAAGAGCGTTATGACCCGGCGCAGTGGAACATCTATGCTGCCCAGGCATCGGACGGTGATAACTGGGCGGATGACTCCCCGCTCTGCCATGAGATTCTGGCGAAAAATATCCTGCCGGTGGTGCGTTATTACAGCTATATCGAGATAACTCGCCGCGCACACCAGACCCTGTGGCGTGAGTATGAGCATTTGCAGGTGATGTTTGATAACTTCGCTATTCAGCACATCCGCGAGCCGGAAGATATTTACCCGGTATTTAGGGAGCTTTTCCACAAACAAGTGGCAGAATCCTGATAAAAGCAGCCGGTCACTGACCGGCTTTTTACTCTCTGCTTTCCGCTAAAACCCTCTGCACCATACAGATTTTGTTGGCAAATTTAACTACAGATGCCTCAACACCTGCCGATATAAAAAAATATGTTATTTTCCGCTGACAAGCTATTGATAAGGCATTATCTTTTGTCTTTGTTCGCGTGAAGCTTACGCACTACACCTGGATCACCACCCGCCGCAGGAGAACGCCGTTGAATGCCAGCATGGTTTACAGTTTATTCATTATTGGTTCAGTGCTGGTTGCAGCAAGCATTCTGCTAAGCTCCTTTTCCTCGCGCCTGGGCATACCGATTTTGGTGATCTTCCTCGCGCTCGGGATGCTAACCGGGGTCGATGGTATCGGCGGTATCGCTTTTGATAACTATCCGGTGGCCTACCTGGTATCCAACCTGGCGCTGGCAATTATCCTGCTTGACGGCGGTATGCGCACCAAGGCCAGCTCATTCAAAGTGGCGCTTGGCCCGGCGTTGTCGCTGGCAACGGTTGGGGTGATGATCACCGCCGGTCTGACCGGTCTGGCCGCCGCCTGGCTGTTCCACCTCGATTTGATGCAGGGTTTTCTGATTGGCGCCATTATCGGCTCCACCGATGCTGCTGCGGTGTTCTCTCTGCTCGGCGATAAAGGGTTAAACGAACGTGTCAGCGCAACGTTGGAAATCGAATCCGGCAGCAATGACCCGATGGCGGTGTTTCTGACCATCACCCTGATCGACATGATTCAACAGGGACAAACGGGGCTGAGTTGGATGTTTATCGTGCATCTGGTGCAGCAATTCGGTCTGGGCATCGTGCTGGGGCTGGGCGGTGGCTGGGCATTGCAGCAACTGATTAACCGCATCAATCTGGCACAGGGACTTTATCCCCTGCTGGCATTGAGTGGCGGTATCATCGTGTTTGCCCTGACCACGGTGATGGAAGGTAGCGGCATTTTGGCGGTGTATCTATGTGGTTTCCTGTTGGGTAACAGCCCCATTCGCAACCGTCATGGCATTCTGCAAACCTTCGATGGTATGGCATGGTTGAGCCAGATTGGCATGTTCATTGTGCTGGGTCTGCTGGTGACGCCATCCGATTTGTGGCATATCGCCATTCCGGCGATGCTACTGTCGCTGTGGCTGATTCTGGTGGCGCGTCCGTTGTCGATTCTGGTCGGCCTGTTGCCATTTAAGGGCTTTACCGGACGTGAACGCATTTTTATTAGTTGGGTTGGATTACGCGGTGCGGTGCCGATCATCCTGGCGGTGTTCCCGATGATGGCCGGGCTGGAGAACTCATCGCTGTACTTTAATATCGCCTTCTTTGTGGTGCTGGTATCGCTGATGTTGCAGGGGACGTCACTGGGTTTCGCCGCGCGAAAAGCCAAAGTGGTGGTTCCACCGACGGCCTCACCAATCAGCCGGGTTGGGCTGGATATTCATCCTGAGAACCCGTGGGAGCAGTTCGTGTATCAGCTGAGCGCCGATAAATGGTGTATTGGTGCCGCCCTGCGAGATTTACAAATGCCGCGCGAAACCCGCATCGCGGCGTTATTCCGTGACAACGTCTTGATGCATCCCAACGGCAGCACGCGCCTGAAGGAAGGTGACGTGTTATGCGTGATTGGTCGCGAGCGCGATCTCCCTGCCCTCGGCAAGATGTTCAGCCAGTCACCGCCGGTGGCGCTCGACCAACGTTTCTTTGGTGACTTTATCCTGGATGCTGACGCCCGGTTGCGCGATGTGGCGCAAATTTACGGGTTGGATCTCGATGAAGAAACCAACGATCAACAATCCCTGGGGCAGTTGGTGATGTCGTTGCTGGGCAGCACGCCGGTGGTCGGTGACCAGGTTGAATGGAACCAGCTTACCTGGACGGTGGCGGAGAAAGAGGACAACCATATCCTGAAAATTGGTGTGCGACCGACAGAAGAGAAGGAATAATCCGAGCGCATTCGATTAGTAAAGCCCGCTGGACCGACTATGATCACTATTCCACCCTGCTGAAACGGGAGAATACGATGGGACATGTGGTTAAGATTGGTCGTTACGAGATCATCGATGCGGAATTGAACGCGGGAAAGCTCGAAACCGTCAGCATTCCCTGCCTCACCAATCCCGGCCTGAGTTATCAGCTCGACGGCTGGGATCATGAAACCAGTGTACCGGCGTGGATTGACGGCCAACCCGTCGATTTGGAGATCGGACACTACGACAAACAGCAAGACCGTTGGGTATTAAAGAAACCCGCCTGAGTTAATTTATTACCGCCATGCAGCTCATATGGCGGTTATTCCTAAAAGCAGTCTTAAAATCAAGCGCTACATCTGATGTTTTTTTGATTTTATCCACTCTATTCAATGCGTTACATAGGCATTTCCGCAGGCAATTCTTTTCTTTTCAGACTATGTCCATATTAACGCCATCAAATATCTCCTGCATACTCATAAACGTTGCTGCATTATTTTGTGACGAAAATCACGCCACAAACGGTCCTTATCGTGCAGCGCTTATGGCAACGCTGATTTATATCTCGCTGAAATAACAAGCCTTCTTCTTTCGGCGGTCCACACCTGAGCGCGTACTTGATTCTGGTCAGGCCATCTTTTACTTAAGAAAAGAGAGCAGGTTTTATGGCAAGTACATTGGTAATAAACAATGCAGCCCGCTCATGGAGCGGCTTGCGAAAAAACATTATTGCGAAAATAGCCCTAAGCATTTCTGATTTAATTGCACTGAATCTGGCACTTTTTTTATCCGCCGCCACCATCCAGGGGATTTGGGGAGAACTGGACACCTTTATTCCTCCGCATCAAATTGAATATCGCTTCGTTGCGCAGTTAGGCCTTTCACTACTTTGCACTTTATGGTTTTGGGTGCGCCTCCGTCATTACACCTACCGCAAGCCTTTCTGGTTTGAACTGAAAGAGATCGTCAAAACCCTCTTCGTTTTCTCCCTACTCGACCTGGCGCTGATTGCCTTCTCGAAATGGGACTTCTCGCGCATGGTGTGGGTGTTTAGCTGGAGCTATGCCCTGCTGCTGCTGCCGCTGATGCGTGCCGGAGTGAAGCGAGCCATTAATCGCGCCGGTCAATGGCAAAAAGAAACCATTATTATCGGTTCCGGTAAAAATGCGCTGGAAGCCTATGCAGCCCTGCAAAGTGAAGAGATTCTTGGCTATAACGTGCAGGCGTTTATTGCCCTTGATAGCGACAAGCACCCGGAGCATGTCAATGGCGTGCCAGTGATTACCTGGGAAGATATTAACTGGCAAACCATGGATCGTGATAACACCCAATTTATTGTCGCCACTGAGTTCGAACAGCAGGTGGTGCGGGATAAATGGTTGAAGTTCCTTTCCAAAATGCAATGCCGTTCGGTTTCCGTTATCCCGACACTGCGCGGTGTGCCGCTGTACGGCACGGATATGTCGTTTATCTTCAGTCATGAAGTGATGATCCTGCGCGTCAGCAACAACCTGGCAAAACGTTCTTCGCGCTTCCTTAAGCGTAGCTTCGACATTATCGTCGCTTCATTGCTGTTGCTGTTCCTCGCCCCGGTATTTGCGCTGCTGTGCTGGATGGTGAAACGTGACGGCGGCAACGCCATCTATGGTCATGAGCGCGTCGGTTTCGAAGGCAAGAAGTTTCACTGTCTGAAATTCCGTTCGATGGTGACCAATTCACAGGAAGTGCTGCAAACCCTGCTGGCGACCAGTGAGGAAGCGCGAGCCGAATGGGACCGCGACTTTAAGCTGAAAAACGATCCGCGCATCACCAAAATCGGGGGCTTCCTGCGTAAAACCAGCCTCGATGAATTACCTCAGCTATGGAACGTGATCCGCGGTGAAATGAGTCTGGTGGGACCACGACCGGTGATTGAGGCCGAACTGGAGCGTTATGCCGGAGATGTGGACTACTACCTGATGGCGAAACCAGGCATGACCGGGTTATGGCAGGTGAGCGGCCGTAACGATATCGACTACGATACCCGCGTCTATTTTGACTCCTGGTACGTGAAGAACTGGGCGTTATGGACAGACATCGCCATCCTGTTCAAAACCGCTGGTGTGGTTCTGCGCCGCGACGGTGCCTACTGATACCCTCGACGCGATGTCTGTTGCAGTCTGGCAGACATCGCTTTTTTAATCCTTTCCTTTTGCCCTCTGAATCATTACCCTTCCCGCTCGATTAACAGGATGTTTCTGGTTTGTGATGCAAAAATTTACCCTGCTGCTTTTAAGCCTGGTGCTGCTGGCACCGCTCGGCATTGATCTCTACCTGCCAACGCTACCGCAAATTGCCGAGGGGCTAAACAGCCCGGTGAGTCTGATTCAGACCACCATCCCACTGTTTTTACTGGTAATGGGGATCGGTCAACTGGTCACCGGGCCATTGGTCGATAACTTTGGCCGTAAACCCATCGCCTTGATCGGGCTGGCGCTCTACATCATCGGTAGCGCCGTAGCGGCCACCGCCAGCGTCTGGCCGATATTTATGCTGGCACGCTTAATTCAGGGCTGCGCGGTATGTTGCACCGCGGTGGTGGCCTTCAGCGGCGTACGCGACCGACTGAGCGGTGATGCCGCTGCTCGCGCTTACGGCTTTCTCAATGGCGCACTGAATATCGTCCCCGCACTGGCACCGTTGCTGGGTGGCCTGTTAGCCGATGCCTGGGGCTGGCGTGCTCCCTTCTGGTTCCTGTCGGCCTATGCCGTGGTGATCACTGCGGTGGTGCTGCTGTGGCTGCCAGAAACCCGCCCGGCCAATACCCTGCGTGTCTCAGGATTACCGCTGGGACAATATCTCGCCATCGCGCGGGAGCCACGTTTTCTGGCATTCGCCTTTGCCAATGCAGGCGCACTCGGCATGGTGCTGACCTATGTGTCGCTGGCCCCTCATGTACTGATGACTGAAGGCGGTCTGACACCACTCCAGTTCTCTTTTGCCTTTGGTGCCAATGGGTTCTGGATCATGCTGGTGAGTGCTTTTGTGAATAAAACCATTCGCAAAGCCGGCCGGCCATTTTGTCTGGCGATGGGTTTTGTCGCTATGTTAGTCGGTGCGCTGCTGCTCACCGGCGGAATGGCGATGTTACCTGCGGCCTGGCAAACGCACTGGGCGTTGTACATGATCCCGGTCGCCATCTCCGTCGCCGGACTGGCTTTTACCGTTGGCCCGGCCACCAGCTATGCACTGGAACCGTACCAACAGCAGGCGGGGGTTGCTGCGGCATTACAGGGATTTATTCAGATGGCCTGTGGTGCAGGCGGCAGCCTGTTGGTGGTGGCCTTACCGCTGGCGGAGAAATCCGCGCTGGCACTGATGATGCTGGTAGGTGCAGCGCTGGCGCTTATCGCCTGGCGCTGCAGTAAACGTATGCACGGTTCACTCACCGCGGTTAAATGATTTCCACCGGAACGCGTGGTGCCAGGGCGCACATCAACTCGTAGCCCACCGTTCCGGCAGCTTTTGCCACGTCATCGATTTTCACCTGCTCGCCCCACAGTTCCACTTTCGAACCAATTCCGGCCTGCGGGCAAGGTTCGAGATCAATCATAATCATATCCATCGAAATCGCGCCGACGGTTCGCGTCATCACCCCATTGACACTTACCGGTGTCCCGGTCGGCGCATGGCGCGGATAACCATCGGCGTAACCGCAGGCCACCACACCGATACGCTGAGCGGCAGATGCGTGATAGCGATAACCGTAGCCCACACCATCACCCGCCTGTAATTGTTGAATACCAATGATTTCGCTGGTCAGGGTCATCACCGGTTTAAGACCGGTGCTGGCGATATCCTGCCAGTTACCGCTCGGCGAAGCACCGTACAATACAATGCCGGGACGGACCCAGTCGAAATGCGCCTCCGGGTGCCACAACGTAGCCGCCGAATTCGACAGCGAGCGTGGGCAGTTCAGCCCTTCAGCCGCCAGTTCAATGCGTTTCATCGGCTCGATAATTCCCTGCGGATTCTCGGCATCAGCGAAGTGTGCCATCAACGTCATGTCGCCGACATTGGGTAACGCCCGCAACGCCTGCCAGGCGGCATTCACCTGCTCAGGACGGAAGCCGAGGCGATTCATACCGCTGTTAACCTTCACGTAGATATCGATCGGCGCAGAGAGTTGCTCCTGCGCCAGCGCCTGAATCTGCCAGTTGCTGTGCACGCTGGTCGTCAGGCGATAGCGGTCGATCAGTTGCAGATCTTCTGCATGGAAAAAACCTTCCAGCAGCAGAATCGGTTTTTTCCACCCCTGTTCACGCAGCAGGATGGCTTCTTCCATGTTCAGTAACGCGAAACCGTCGGTTTCGGCCAGGCTCTGCCAGACGCGGCGGATACCGTGCCCATAAGCGTTAGCCTTTACCACGGACCAGACGCGTGATGCGGGTGCCGCCTGACGAACGACGGTGAGATTATGTCGCAGCGCCTGTTGATTAATGGTGGCGACAATCGGACGTGACATGCTCTTGCTCTCCCTGAATGCTCAACGCGTTACGTTAGCGTTACGCAACGGCGATGTGTTTGGCTCAAAACCGGGTAAATAACGCAGCACTGACAAATCGTCAGAAGCGATGGCCGGTTTCTTCCCGGAAATCAGATCGGCCAGCAACTGGCCAGAACCGCAGGCCATCGTCCATCCCAGCGTACCATGACCGGTATTAAGATAGAGATTAGAGAGCGGCGTACGGCCAACAATTGGCGTGCCGTCCGGCGTCATCGGACGCAATCCGCTCCAGAACGTGGCCTGTTCAACATAACCGCCTTCAGGATAGAGATCGCTGACCACCATCTCCAGCGTTTCACGACGTGCTGGCAACAGTTTGGTGTTAAAACCAACAATTTCCGCCATGCCGCCCACACGGATACGATCATCAAAGCGTGTGACGGCCACTTTATAGGTTTCATCCAGAATGGTGGAGACCGGCGCCGCATCCGGGTTTTTAATCGGGATCGTCAGCGAATAACCTTTCAACGGATACACCGGAATGCTGACAATATCTTTCAGCAGCGCGGTCGAGTAGGAACCAAACGCCACCACGTAAGCATCGGCTTTGATCACTTCATCACCACACTTCACACCGTAGATACGGTTACCTTCACGTAGCAGGTGATCAACCGGCGTATCGAAGCGGAAGGTAACGCCAGCAACGGCAGCCATCGCCGCGAGGCGCTGGGTAAATAGCTGGCAATCGCCAGTTTCATCGTTTGGCAGACGCAAACCACCGGTCAGTTTGTGGGCCGTTGTCGCCAGCGCCGGTTCAACACTCGCCAGTTGGTGGGACTCCAGCAGTTGGTAAGGCACTCCCGCCTCTTTCAGCACCGCAATATCTTTGCTGGCGCTTTCGAATTGTTGGCGGGTGCGGAACAGTTGCAGGGTGCCGCCCTGACGTCCCTCGTAAGCAATCCCGGTCGATTCCCGCAAGGCTTTCAGGCAGTCACGGCTGTATTCCGCAATCCGCACCATGCGACTTTTGTTTTCCTGATAGTGGCGCATATCGCAGTTGCGCAGCATGTTCCACATCCACTCCAGTTGGAAGCGGCTGCCGTCGAGGCGGATAGCCAATGGCGCATGACGCTGGAACATCCATTTAACCGCTTTGAGTGGCACACCCGGCGCGGCCCAGGGGGCAGCATAGCCGGGAGAAATTTGTCCGGCATTACCTGCGCTGGTCTCCAGCGCAGCCCCCGGCTGACGATCAATGACGGTAACCTCATGCCCGGCCTGAGCCAGGTACCAGGCGCTTGCGACGCCGACCACACCACTTCCCAGAATCACTACGCGCATAAGACCCTCGCCACCACCACAAAAGCATAATTGACCACATATTAAGCCTGGTACAGCATAACCAGACACCGGAAACCACCTCACTTCTGACAGTATCATTTCACATGTTTTTTACCTTTCTGGTAACTAAAATCATGCCATCACGACAAAATCAGGATTTTTTATGCTGAAAAGTCATAAATCAGCAATTTATGATGCGGGAATCAGTCATTTTCACTTTTTTCAGGAGAAAGCGTCGCAGTCATACAATGCACTTATAATCAGAATAATATTCTGCGAAATAAAACCAAACCCATATTTGAAATTACGAAATCAGCCACGATGATTTTTTGAATGATTTTGTGCCAAAAGAATTCGTTTGAGTTCCGGTTTCGGATAAGCGACAGTGGACTATCATTGATGTGTTCGCTCAGTTTTTTTGGGCTGTCTTTCTCAGGATGAAGCCTTAAACGTTCGTGACAGGTGACATTCCGTTACCTGCCACTCTGCAAAACAGAGGTGCGCTATGACGACAATCTTTGACGAGCCAACCAGGAACAGTAAACGACTCAGTGACGGGCCTGACTGGACATTCGAGTTGCTTGATGTCTATCTGGCAGAAATTGACCGTGTAGCCAAACTCTATGGGCTGGATACCTATCCGCACCAAATTGAAGTGATCACCTCTGAGCAGATGATGGACGCCTACTCCAGCGTGGGTATGCCGATCAACTATGCCCACTGGTCCTTCGGCAAGAAATTTATTGAGACTGAGCAACGCTATAAGCACGGGCAACAAGGCCTGGCTTATGAGATCGTGATTAACTCCAACCCCTGTATCGCCTATCTGATGGAAGAGAACACCATGACGATGCAGGCGCTGGTAATGGCGCATGCCTGCTATGGTCACAACTCTTTCTTCAAAAATAATTACCTGTTCCGCAGTTGGACCGATGCCAGTTCAATTGTCGATTACCTGCTGTTTGCCCGCAATTACATCTCCGACTGTGAAGAACGTTACGGTGTAGAGGAAGTTGAGCGGTTGCTCGACTCCTGCCATGCCCTGATGAACTACGGCGTGGATCGTTATAAACGCCCGCAAAAAATCTCCTTACAGGAAGAGAAAGCGCGGCAAAAAAGCCGTGAAGAGTATCTGCAAAGTCAGGTCAATACGTTGTGGCGTACCCTGCCGCGTAAAGAGAAAGAGTCGGTACAGGTTGAAGCCGCTCGCTATCCCTCTGAACCACAGGAAAATTTGCTTTATTTTATGGAGAAGAATGCCCCGTTGCTGGAACCCTGGCAGCGTGAGGTGTTGCGCATTGTGCGTAAGGTTAGCCAGTACTTCTATCCACAAAAGCAAACCCAGGTAATGAACGAAGGCTGGGCAACGTTCTGGCATTACACCATCCTCAACCATATGTATGACGAGGGGAAAGTGTCGGAACGCTTCATGATGGAGTTTTTGCATAGCCATACCAACGTGGTTTTCCAGCCGCCCTATAACAGCCCGTGGTATAACGGCATCAACCCTTATGCTCTCGGTTTTGCGATGTTCCAGGATATCAAACGTATTTGTCAGTCGCCGACTGAGGAAGATCGTTACTGGTTCCCGGATATCGCCGGTTCAGATTGGCTGAAGACGTTGCACTTCGCGATGCGGGAATTCAAGGACGAAAGCTTTATCAGCCAGTTCCTGTCGCCGAAGGTAATGCGCGATTTCCGCTTGTTCACCGTGCTGGATGATGATCGTAACAACTATCTGGAAATTGCCGCGATTCATGACGAAGCCGGTTATCGGGCAATCCGCCAGCAGCTGTCGGCGCAGTACAACCTGAGTAATCTGGAACCCAACATTCAGGTTTACAACGTTGATCTGCGCGGGGATCGCTCGCTGACGCTGCGTTACGTACCGCAGCAACGTGCGCCGTTAGATAAAAGCCGCCGCGAAGTCCTGAAGCACGTACATCGCCTGTGGGGCTTTGATGTCATCCTTGAACAACAGAATGAAGATGGCAGCGTAGAACTGCTGGATCGCAGCCCGGCACGCGGTCCGGCGCTGTAAAGGTCACAAAAAAGCCGCCATCATGTTGATGGCGGCTTTTTATTGGACAAAAGGCAGGTTGAATTAACGCTTAGTCCCCAAATCATCCGGCATACTTTTCTGCATGCCGTGCCAGATTTCACCGCTGCGGCGACCATAATCACGCACGCAATCGACAATCTGCTCCTGCGTCGGTTTAACCCCACACAGATCCGCCAGTTGACGGTAGAAACTGCGAGCCAACTCACGCGCTTCCGGATTGGAGAAGTAGTGGCGGCCAACGCGGGTATACAGACCTTTCAGTCCATTGAGGATCAAACCGTAGATCGGGTTACCGGAAGCAAATGCCAGACCACGGAATACACGATAGTCCAGCTCAGTGTAGGCATCCGCCTGATCCTCAGAATTCAGCGCCGTTTCCAGCACATCGCGCGCTTTGTCCGGATGGTGACGTAAGGCACGGCTGATAAAGATAGAGGCAATATTGGTTCGTACCGACAGCAAATTATCAATCAGCTGCGGCACGCTATCATGATCGAGCCTTGCCAGAGTTTCGAGAATGTTTAAACCTGATGTTTCCCAAAAATCATTCACCCGCGTAGGTTTACCGTGCTGGATGGTCAGCCAGCCATCACGCGCCAGGCGCTGTAAAACTTCACGCAGCGTAGTACGGGTCACCCCGATCAATTCAGAAAGCTCACGTTCGGCAGGTAGAATTGACCCCGGCGGAAAACGACTGTTCCAGATGCTTTCAATAATATATTCTTCAGCAAATCCTGCGGGGCTTTGCGCCTTAATCACCATAGCATTTATTTCTCGTTGCTTTCTTTATCGTAATTGGACTCATCATACCAGAGGGGCTATAGCGGATATAGCCTGGCAATCGATTAAAAGCGCGCGCTGCCGCAAATTTCCATATCATTTAATACCCACACGATCTCCGTTTGCTTAGCGCCTGGAGACGCATTACCCTTGGCAAAATTTTATAACATGGCATGACTTCAGGGAGATCCAATGGAACCCACGTACGCGCAGGCATTTCGGCGTAATTTTCTTGGGCAGTCGCCCGATTGGTATAAGCTCGCAATCCTCATTTTTCTGATCATTAACCCACTGGTATTCTTTTTTGTCAGCCCGTTTTTGGCGGGTTGGGTGTTGGTCGCCGAGTTTATTTTTACCCTTGGCATGGCGTTGAAGTGCCACCCGCTGCTGCCCGGTGGCTTGTTAGCTGTCGAGGCGATTGCCATTGGCATGGCCAGTGCTGAACAGGTGAAAACTGAACTGGCCGGGAATATTGAAGTGTTGCTGCTGCTGATTTTTATGGTGGCGGGGATCTTCTTTATGAAACAACTGCTGTTGTTCGTATTTACCCGTATTTTGCTGTCGATCCGCAGCAAAGTGCTGCTCGGTCTGACCTTCTGTCTTGCCGCTGCGTTTCTCTCCGCCTTCCTCGATGCGCTGACCGTACTGGCGGTGGTGATCAGCGTGGCGATGGGTTTTTATGATATTTATCATCGCGTGGCTTCGTCCGGGCTGCCGCACCATGAAGAAGTTGTCCAGCGGGAAACCCTGGAAAAATTTCGCGCCTTTTTGCGCAGCCTGATGATGCAAGCCGGTGTCGGCACCGCACTTGGCGGTGTGATGACGATGGTCGGCGAACCACAGAACCTGATCATTGCCCATGCCGCAGGGTGGAACTTCACAGAGTTTTTCCTGCGCATGGCGCCGGTTACCGTTCCGGTGTTGTTGTGTGGGATTATCACCAGCATTCTGGTGGAACGCTTCCGGGTGTTTGGCTACGGTGAAACGCTACCTGAGGCCGTACGCGCGATTTTACTGGAGAGCGACCGTCAGGCCAGTGAGCAGCGCACCCGCCAGGATACGCTGAGATTGTGGGTGCAGGCTTTGATCGGCGTTTGGCTGATTATCGCCCTCGCCTTTCATCTCGCCGAAGTTGGGTTGATTGGCCTTTCTGTGATTATTCTCGCCACCTCGCTGTGCGGGTTTACCGATGAACATACGCTTGGCCAGGCCTTTACCGAAGCTCTACCCTTTACCGCATTGCTGGCGGTATTTTTTGCCATTGTCGCGGTGATCATTGACCAGCAACTGTTCCAGCCACTAATCCATTTTGTGTTGCAAGCTGACCCGGCCTCGCAACTCAGTTGGTTTTATGTGTTTAATGGTTTGCTGTCATCCATCTCGGATAATGTGTTTGTCGGCTCGGTGTATATCAACGAAGCAAAACATGCCTTCCAGAGCGGTGCGATTGATTTGCGTCAGTTTGAACTGTTGGCGGTCGCCACCAATACCGGCACGAATTTACCCTCAGTTGCCACCCCGAATGGTCAGGCAGCCTTCCTGTTTTTGTTGACCTCAGCACTGGCACCGCTGATTCGTCTCTCATATGGCCGCATGGTGTGGATGGCGCTGCCGTTTACCCTGGTGCTGTCACTGGTGGGATTCTTCTGCATCAATGAATTGCTGGTACCAATGAGTGATTATTTCATCCAGCAAGGTTGGCTTAGCGCCACACAACTCTGAGGTTTTTTGGCCTGGATCAGGATAAGTCATTTTTATACATGATTTTTTCCTGCGTCCGGGCTGGCATGGTCACGCTTTTGGTTTACACTGCGAAACATTAATGGCTACAGGAAAGGCAATATGTTGCGATATTTGAACCAATGTTCGCGAGGACGCGGAGCCTGGTTATTGTTGGCACTGACGGCACTGGCTCTCGAACTGACTGCGCTCTTTTTCCAACACGTCATGGGATTACAGCCCTGTGTGATGTGTATTTATGAGCGTTGCGCACTGTTTGGCGTGATGGGTGCGGGTATTGTCGGAGCCATTGCGCCGAAAACCCCGTTGCGTTGGGTTGCGATTGTCATCTGGCTGTACAGTGCGATTCAGGGAGTTCGCCTCTCTTATGAACACACCATGATCCAACTCCATCCGAACCCCTTTGTCACCTGTGATTTTGCCGCGCGTTTCCCGACCTGGCTGCCACTGGATAAATGGTTGCCTGCCGTGTTCGTGGCGCGGGGTGACTGCGCCGCCATTGACTGGAGCTTCCTTGGCTGGAGCATGCCGCAGTGGATGATCGTCATTTTTGCGGCTTATCTGGTGGTCGGTCTGCTGGTGCTGATTGCACAACCGTTCAAAGCCAAACGTCGCGATTTGTTTGGCCGTTAACAAATGAAAACAGGCAGCCTGAGCTGCCTGTTTTTGTTAACCGTTACGGTCTGGCCGATCGATGATGTGATCTTCCCAATCCCGCACTTCACTCTCTCGCACCGCGATATAACGCACCGAAATGCGTTGTGCATGCATGGCTTTCTTGGAACCTGCGACCAGCGGATGCCAGGCGGGTAATGTCTTTCCTTCACCGAGCAAACGATACGCACAGGTACGCGGCAACCAGTTGAAAGTGGTCAGATTTTCGCGTGTCAGCTTGATGCAATCTTCTTCATATTCAAACCGCCGTTCGTAATTGCGACACTGGCAGGTTTTAATGTTGAGCTGATTGCAGGCGACGTTAGTGAAGTAAATTTCATCGGTATCCGCATCCTGCAATTTATTCAGGCAGCACTGCCCACAGCCGTCGCACAGCGATTCCCACTGTGCATCGTCCATTTGGTCAAGGCGTTTTGTTTGCCAGAAAGGGTGATCAGTCATGATGGCGGTCCGGATTAACGTAAAGACCGCACCTTATAAAGGTTCAGGTGCGGTGATGCAAGTTTTACAGCACGCGCGTCGTAATACCGTGACCGGCCAGCGAGATTTCAAGTTTGTCACCAGAACGCATCGGGCCCACACCCTCTGGGGTGCCGGTTAGTACCACATCGCCCGCACGCAACGTGAAATACTGGCTCATATAGGCAATCAACGGCAGGATTTTGTGGATCATATCTGCGGTGGTGCCATGCTGGCGAACTTCCCCATTCACCACCAGTTTCAGTTCGGTATCCTGCGGATTGCCGCTGAATTCTGCTGCCGGGATAAAACCAGACAGCGGGCAAGAGTTATCAAAACCTTTCGATTTTTCCCACGGCTGTCCCGCTTTTTTCAGACCAGCCTGGACATCACGCAGCGTCAAATCCAGCGCCACACCATAACCCGCGATGGCCTTCGCCACATGCTCTTCACTCGCCTGCTTCAGCGTGGCACCAATCAGCACCGCCAGTTCAACTTCGTGGTGGACTTCACCGAAATTCCCTGGAATCGACAGTGGCTGACGCAGATCGCACAGCGCGGTTTCAGGCTTGATGAACACCACCGGCTCGGTTGGCGTTGCACTTCCCATCTCCTTAATGTGCTTAGCATAGTTGCTGCCAACACAGACCACTTTACTGGCCGGGTAATCCAACAAAGCGCCCTGCCAGTTACGATGCTGATACATGCTATTCCCCTGCTTTAGTTGCGTATGACGCCAGCCCTGCTGGCGCGTTGTGTTTGCTTCAGTGCCGGAACGTGGCACTGAGGGTCAATATATTAAGCTGGTTTGCGACTGCGGGCTGTGCGGAAATTGTCAAAAGACGTTAATCAGATTCACTATATTGTCTGCAATAAGGGATTTAGCGCAGGCAAATAAATAAAGCTGCCCATACAGATGATTAAATCTGGATATATTTACAGATGAATCCGAATTAATCTTTTTTGCCTTGCTGAAGATGTATGTTCAGCAGACTTTCCGGCGGGGGCGGCAATTGTAAATAATAGCCCTGATCGCTCAATGCCTGCTTAACTTTATTGATGTCTGCATTGGCCAGTTTGCCGCGTTTTTCCAGTGACAGCACCATTGCCAACTGAGGTTTACCAAAGCCCCGCAGCAATTCTTCCGGCACGCGGGAAAAATCGTCTTTTTTTTCAACATAAAGATAAGTCTGGTCGCGTTGCGGGCTTCTGTAGATCACACAAAACATATTTTTTACTCGAATTAACTGATGGCGTCACTTGCCTGAATATAGCAGTAACTATAACATGCTTGCTGAACTTCGAATATTGACCGAGTGGTGTTAATGACGATTTTATCGGCATTCATCACCTGGTAGTGAAAACAGGACGAGTCAGGACAGATGTCGCAAATGCCAATCGAATTCAAGGGAAGCAGTTTTACCCTGTCAGTCGTTCATCTGCACCATTCGCAACCTGAGGTGATTCGTCAGGCGTTGCAGGACAAAATCGACCAGGCGCCTGGCTTTCTGAAAAATGCGCCCGTGGTGCTCAATGTGTCGGCATTGAACGGCGACATCAACTGGAAACAGATGCAACAAGCCGTCAGCGCAACCGGATTGCGTATCGTTGGCGTCAGCGGTTGTAAAGATGATGCGCTGAAAAAGATGATTGCGCGCGCCGGTTTACCTGTGCTGTCTGAAGGTAAAGAGAGCAAAAAGCGCACTGAAACGCCGGTTGCTGAAGCCGTCGCCGCCCCTGTTGTGGCTGAGACCGTCAATAAAACCCGCATCATCAATACGCCAGTACGTTCAGGCCAGCAAATCTATGCCCGCAATGCCGATTTAATCGTCACCAGCAGCGTCAGCGCCGGTGCTGAATTAGTTGCCGATGGCAACATCCACATTTACGGCATGATGCGCGGCCGCGCGCTGGCGGGTGCCAGCGGTGACCGTGACTGCCAGATTTTTTGCACCAACCTCGCCGCAGAGTTGGTCTCGATTGCCGGGGAGTACTGGATCATGGATCAGATCCCGGCAGAATTTTTTGGTAAAGCTGCGCGCCTGTGCCTCAAAGAGGGCGCGCTCACCATTCAGACACTTAATTAGGCCCCTTTTCTTTCGTTAAGGAAATCAACATTTATGGCACGCATCATTGTAGTTACATCCGGTAAAGGGGGCGTTGGCAAGACCACGTCAAGCGCGGCCATCGCCACTGGACTCGCGCAGAAAGGCAAAAAAACCGTGGTTATCGATTTTGACATCGGTCTGCGTAACCTCGACCTGATCATGGGCTGTGAACGCCGTGTGGTTTATGACTTCGTCAACGTTATTCAGGGCGATGCCACACTGAACCAGGCACTGATTAAAGATAAGCGTACCGAGCAACTTTACATCCTGCCTGCGTCGCAAACCCGTGACAAAGATGCCCTGACCCGCGAAGGCGTTGAGAAAGTACTGAACGATCTGGCGACCATGGAGTTCGATTTTATCGTTTGTGACTCGCCGGCCGGTATCGAAACCGGTGCGCTGATGGCGCTCTATTTTGCCGACGAAGCGATTATTACCACTAACCCGGAAGTCTCTTCAGTACGTGACTCCGACCGTATTCTTGGCATCATCGCCTCCAAATCTCGCCGTGCAGAGAATGGCCAGGATGCCGTAAAAGAACACCTGCTGCTGACCCGTTACAACCCGGGCCGCGTCAGTCGTGGTGATATGTTGAGCATGGAAGACGTACTGGATATCCTGCGTATTCCATTGGTCGGCGTCATTCCTGAAGACCAATCGGTACTGCGCGCCTCTAACCAGGGCGAACCGGTGATCCTTGACGCGACCTCAGATGCCGGTAAAGCCTATGCTGATACCGTAGACCGCCTGCTTGGCGAAGAACGCCCCTTCCGCTTTATTGAAGAAGAGAAGAAGGGTTTCCTGAAACGCCTGTTCGGGGGATAACCAATGGCATTACTTGATTTCTTTTTATCCCGTAAGAAGAACACAGCCAACATAGCCAAGGAAAGGCTGCAAATTATTGTGGCTGAACGCAGAAGGGGCGATAGTGAGCCCCACTACCTGCCGCAGCTCAAGCGCGACATTCTGGAAGTGATTTGCAAGTATGTGAAGATTGACCCAGATATGGTGACCGTTCAGCTGGATCAGAAAGGAGATGATATCTCGATTCTGGAGCTGAACGTTACGCTACCGGAGACGGAAGAAGTCACCAAATGAGGCTAGCGGTCTCCTGATTTTCCCCTGCGTTGTTTGCAGGGGAAAATACTGGATTTAGTGCGTCTGCAAAATCTCGTCGATGCGCGCCTTGAACAAATCGCCACGCCAGCCTGCGATTAATTCCGGTGTGCGTGAGGCATTTTTCAACCCCCAATGCACGCTCAACACCTGATTGATCTGACGACGTGAAGCCAGCAACTCCTGGCTAAAACCCGTCTCTTCGCTCACCTGCTGGACCAACGCTTTGATGGCTTTAAAGGTCTGCTTGTATTCCGGGTGATCAATCAGATTACCCAGCGGTTGCGGCAACGTGCTTTCATCCTGCGCTTGCGCTTCGGCCACCATCGCCACCAGCGCTTTACCGTGGAAGCGGATTTCATGGCCATTCAGTCCCAGATGATCCAGTTCACCGAGGCTGCCGGGCATAAAACGCGCCACTTTCCACAAGTTCTCTTCGCGCACCACGAAGTTCACCGCCATATCTTTCTGCCGCGCGATATTCAGCCGCCACGCCGCAAGACGCTGCAAAGCCGCCAACTGACGCGGGCGCAGTTGCCAGGCATTGGTGATATCACGCCAGGCATCTTCAGGCGCCAGCACATCCAGACGACGCTGGCATAAGGTGTCACATTCGCTCAGCGCTGCGGCCATGTTGCCTGCCGCTTCCGTTTGCGCCACCAGTTGATGGGCTATCGGCAGCAGGTAAGCGACATCCGCCGCCGCATATTCACACTGGCGCGCCGTCAGTGGACGCGCCAGCCAGTCAGTGCGCGCTTCACTTTTATCCAGCTCGATCTGATTAAAGTGCATCACCATCGCGGCAAAACCCCACGACAGAGGCTGCCCGGCAAAAGCCGCCAGAATTTGGGTATCGACCATCGGATCCGGCAGGCAGCGAAAACGATGCAGAAACACTTCGAGATCTTCACCACCCGCGTGCAGGAATTTGGTTACCTGGGTATCACGCAATAACGCAATAAACGGTGCCCAGTCGCTAATGTTGAGAGGATCGATCAGGACCAATTGCTCGCCATCAAACAGCTGGATCAGGCCCAACTGCGGATAGTAAGTACGGGTGCGAACAAATTCGGTATCCAGCGCCACAGCGCTATGCTGCCGTGCTTTGTCACATACCGCCGCCAGTTGGTCATTTTGGTCGATCAGGGAATAATTCACGTTATGTTTTCGCTGCAACATACTTCGTGCAGCGCTCCATGTTAAAAGCAATAAAAACGCCGGACTTTGCCGGCGTTAACCTTTGAGCGAGGTGCGCACACTTACCCTTCCCGCTTCACCTCATCGCGCAACTCACGACGTAAAATCTTGCCGACGTTGGTCTTAGGCAACTCGTCGCGAAACTCGATAATCTTCGGCACCTTGTAGCCGGTTAGCTGACGGCGACAGTGATCCAGCACTTCTTCTTTGGTTAAGGTGGGATCTTTCTTCACGATACACACTTTCACCGCTTCACCGGAAAGATCGCTCGGTACGCCAATCGCGGCGGCCTCTCGCACTTTCTCATGCTGCATCAGCACATCTTCGATCTCATTAGGATACACGTTAAAGCCCGACACCAGAATCATGTCTTTTTTGCGATCGACGATGCGGATAAAGCCTTCGCTGTCCACGGTAACAATATCACCGGTATGCAGCCAGCCATTTTTTAGCACTTCTTCGGTGGCTTCCGGGCGTTGCCAGTAACCGACCATCACTTGCGGGCCGCGTACGCAAAGCTCTCCCGGCTCACCCGGCAGGACATCATGTTCATCTTCATCGACGATACGCACATCGGTAGAAGGTACCGGTAAACCGATGCTTCCGGTATGGCAGGTGATGTCATAAGGATTCACCGACACCAACGGTGAACACTCGGTCAAACCGTAGCCTTCCAGCAGATAGTGGCCGGTTAGTTTCTCCCAGCGTTCAGCCACGGCTTTTTGCACCGCCATACCGCCGCCCGCCGACATCCGCAGGGTGGAGAAATCCAGCTTATTAAAGTTGGCATCGTTGAGCAGCGCGTTGAACAGGGTATTCACACCGGTAATCGCGGTGAACGGGAACTTTGCCAGCTCCCTGACAAAACCCGGGATGTCGCGCGGATTGGTGATCAACAGGTTCTGGCCGCCCAGATCGAGGAACAGCAGACAGTTAACCGTCAGAGCAAAAATATGGTACAGCGGCAAGGCGGTGACCACGCACTCCTGTCCCGGACGCAGCAGCTTGCCATAGGTGGCTTTCGCCTGTTCGAGGTTGGCCTGCATATTGCCGTGCGTCAGCATTGCGCCTTTCGCTACCCCGGTGGTACCACCGGTATATTGCAGAAACGCCAGGTCATCATTGGTCACATCAGGGCGTTGATAAGTCAGTTGCTCCCCCTGCTGCAACGCCAGACGAAAAGAAACGGCACCTGGCAGATGGTATTTCGGCACCAGCTTCTTCACATAGCGAACAATAAAATTAACCAGCGTCCCTTTGATGGGGGCCAGTTGATCACCCATGCGCGTCAACATCACATGTTTAACCTGAGTCTCGGCCACGACTTTTTCTAAGGTGTGCGCAAAATTCGAGACGATGACAATCGCACTGGCACCGCTGTCGTTAAGTTGATGCTTTAACTCGCGCGGCGTGTAAAGCGGGTTAACATTCACCACCACCATGCCTGCACGCAGCACGCCAAACAGCGCCACCGGATATTGCAGCAGATTAGGCATCATCAGCGCAACCCGGTCACCGGCTTTAAGCTTCAGCCCCTGTTGTAACCAGGCAGCGAAAGCACGACTTTGCTGGTCCAGCTGACGATAGGTCATCGGTTGACCCATGTTTACGAAAGCGACCTGATCGGCATAACGCGTTGCTGCATGCTCAAAAAGATCGATCAAAGAGGTATAACGGTCCGCAGTAATTTCCGCTGGGACATCCGGCGGATAGCGTTTCAGCCAAACCTTAGTCAAAGATTCACCCCGAGATTCTTGTTGCGTAGCCATCGCAGCCTCTGCCATCAGTGTTGTTAACAATATTTTAACTGATTGTACCAGTTTGCCGGTGTCGACCTGTTCAGGTTGCGAGGCTCATCACTAAATTTCGCGCTTCGGTTGCGCACTCAATAAAAAGGCCCGTTCGCGTGCGCCGCGATCGGGCCGTAAATGACTGATTAAAAATAACTTATTCAGTCAGGATAGTTTCTACCTGTGCCGGACCACTATTGGACATGCCCCAGTAAGGGTTGGGTCCCCAATAGCCTGGATGATGGCGTGTCGGTCCGTAGAAAATCCAGGGATCGATAGGCTGCGGTGGCGTCATAACCTGCTGCGTTAAATGCCAGCGCTGATAACCTTTTACATCGATAACCACAAAATTGTAGCTGGCCTGGCCGATCGTCCCTTTTTCTGTCCCTTTGATATTGCCCAGCACGGTAACGTACTGGTTTTTCACATCGGTCGGATCAACGAAGCCGTGAATATCGGCAAAAATACGACCGACCGATGCCGAACCAAGACGTGGTCGGGCGCTGTCATCCAATGGTTGGGTGGCAATTTCGAGGCGCGTCAGACCATTAAGATTGGTGACGTTTACCACTTTACCGCCGAAGCGCGACTCCTGGCCGACATAGAGTTGCGGCGCATTCATCACGCGTAATAGATCTTGCTGTGGAAGCTGTGAACTCCCTTTAATGGCATCCGGCACCGAAACACAACCGCTGATCAACAGCACGCAGGCTAACAGAGCGCCAGACATCCCTTTACGACTCATTGGCATAGCACTTCTCCTGTTATTTCTCAGATTAGACTGAGAGCGTAGCGATAAGTTGCGCGGTCCCTTAACGTCCCGGCAATTTTTTCCATGCCACTTCATTGCGCAGATAAACGGGTTCAGCGTGTTCTACCGCGACCGTTTCTCCCCGTTGCCAGGCCGCAAGCGCCAACGGCAGCATATCTTCAGCAGCAGGTAACTGGACTTCGCTGGCGATCAGATGCGCGCCGGGCGTAGTTAACAGCTGCGGATACGCCAGCCAACCGGTGCCAACCGTGGTCCATTCACCGCTCAGGCTGGCAATACGCGTTTGAGCGGCTTCCGGTGACAGCACGGCTTCGGTTTCTTCGCCGTGCCACTCGCCGTTCGCATCGCGTTGATACTCCGCCCAATAGACTTCGCCCATGCGTGCATCGATCGCCGCCAGCACACGCGTGGCGCCGCTCAGTCGCCAGGCGCCTTGCGCCATGGTAGCTAATGAGGAGACGCCAATCATTGGCAGATTCGCCCCCAGCGCCAGCCCCTGGGCGATACCGATGCCGATACGCACGCCGGTAAAACTGCCCGGCCCGCGTCCAAACGCCAGCGCATCCAGCGCCGTCAGCTCAAGTTGTTGCGCCTGCAACAACGCCTGTACCAGCGGCAGAATACGTTGAGTATGGTCACGCGGAGCGATTTCGAAACGGGAATCAAGCTGTTGTTGATTCAGCAGCGCGGCAGAACAGGCTTCTGTCGCCGTGTCCAGGGCTAAAATTCGGGCGGACATAACAACCTCGGGAGATTCAAAATGGCGCGCATCTTAACACAGGCTGACACAAATTAGTGACTCTCCTGCTCGCGGACAAAACGAATGGCGCGGTCAAGATCGCGGGTGCGCGGGGTCGGCGGCAAACTGTTGAGGAATAGCGCGCCATAGGGGCGAGACACCAGGCGCTGATCGCAAATCACCAGCACACCACGATCGTCGGTATCACGGATCAGACGGCCTACCCCCTGTTTGAGGGTAATTACCGCATCGGGTAACTGCACATCGTTAAACGGCTCACCGCCACGCAGACGACAATCCTCCATGCGGGCTTTCAACAACGGATCCTCCGGCGAGGTAAACGGCAGTTTATCGATGATCACCAGGGACAGCGCATCGCCCCGCACATCCACGCCTTCCCAGAAGCTACTGGTTGCCACCAGCAAGGCATTGCCTGCCTCAAGGAATTGTTTCAACAGCTGACCTTTACTGGTTTCGCCCTGTAGCAGCACCGGTATGGTCATGGAGGCACGAAATTCCGCCGCTAGCTCACGCATCATCATATGCGAGGTACATAAAAAGAAGCAGCGGCCTTTGTTGGCATCAATCAACGGCTTCATCATCTGTGCCAACCGGCGTGCGCCACCGGGACGGTTTGGTTCCGGCAGATGGCGCGGTACGCACAACAGCGCCTGGCGCGCATAATCAAACGGGCTGTTGAGGATCAGCGTTTTTGCTTTATCCACCCCCAACCGGCTCGAGAAATGGCTCATCTGCTCATTCACCGCCAGGGTAGCAGAGGTGAAGACCCAGGCTGCTTTGCGATTGTCCATCACTTCGCGGAAACGTTCGGCAACCGAGAGCGGCGTCAGCGCGAGGGTAAAATGACGACTGGAGCATTCATACCAGTAGCTGAAGCCCGGTTCATCAATGGCACGTAAGCGTTTCAGGCGGGTGCGATACAGGGCGGCGCGCTCAAAGGCGGCATCCAGCAATGCAGAACGCCCCAGCGATAACTTAATCACGTCGTAACAGAGTTCGAGTGCATCATCCAACAAGGTCAGCATGCGCATCACGTTGTTATCACTCAGCAAGTCGCGCAGGTTGCCGCGAAAGCCGGGTTCTCCCAATGTCAGGCGGAAATCCTGGGTACATTGCGCCAGGCGGTCGGCGGATTTCTGCAACTGCTGCACATCACGCACTTCAGTACGGTAGGCAATAATGATGTCTTTGACTAAATCGAGGAGTTGGCGGCTGGAGAGTTGCTGGCCGAAATATTGGCTGGCGATATCCGGCAGCTGATGGGCTTCATCGAAAATCATCACATCGGCCTCGGGAATCAGTTCCCCAAAGCCCCCTTCTTTTACCACCAGATCAGCGAGGAACAAATGGTGGTTCACCACCACCACATCAGCGTCCATTGCCCGTTTGCGGGCTTTCACCACAAAACAATCTTTGTACAGCGGGCAATCACTGCCCAGACAGTTGTCGTTGGTGCTGGTGACATAAGGCCACACCGGGCTGTCTTCTGCCACACCGGCACAGCTGCTAATATCGCCATCAATGGTTTCCGATGACCAGCCGCGCAACGTAATCAAATCGCCCAGTGCCTGGACGTTGAGATCCCCGCCGCTCTGGGTTTGCTGTTCCATCCGTTCCAGACAGAGATAGTTGGAGCGGCCTTTCAGCAAGGCGGTTTTTCCTTTGAACTTGAGCGCACGGGCAACGGTGGGTAGATCGCGATTATACAGCTGATCCTGTAACGCTTTGGAACCAGTGGAGATGATCACTTTTTTGTCAGCACGCAGCGCGGGAGCAAGATAAGCATAGGTTTTACCGGTGCCGGTACCGGCCTCCACCACCAGCTCACCGCCACTTTTTACCGCCTCTGCGACAGCCTGCGCCATCTCGCGCTGCGCTTCACGCGGTTTAAAGCCGGGAATCGCCTGCGCCAGCGCGCCGTCAGCTGCAAAATCGTCTGCCACACATCCTCACCGAAAATTCAAAAAAGTACTGTAATTATGTCAGGATTCTATTCATGCGACCACAACAGATGACAACCTGGCTGCGGTTATGGCAGGCTAGCGCTGCGATAAATAAGGAGAAAATCATGACCATTACGCGTATTGATCCAGAACACCGTATGTCGGAAGCTGTTATTCATAACCAGACGGTGTACTACACCAGCGTGCCAGAGAATCTTGATGAGGATGCAGAGGCACAAACCGCCAACGCGCTGGCCGTGATCGACGCCATTCTGACCCGTGTAGGTTCAGACAAAAGCAAAATTCTCGACGCGACTATTTTCCTCGTCGATAAAGCTGATTTCCCGGCGATGAACCGCGCCTGGGATGCCTGGGTGTCACCGGGCAATGCACCGGTGCGTTGCACCGTGCAGGCCGGTTTGATGAATCCGAAATATAAAGTCGAAATTAAGATCATCGCCGCGTTGTAAACTGATTCGGGCGTCAGACGTCCTCTTCGTCGTCTTCAAAGCGCGCCCGAATTTGTTCTCCCTGATGACTCTGACGAATTTCGTGCGCGACCTGCGCAATCGCCTGACCGCTGGCCATACCCCCTGCCATCAGTTCCTGAATACGTTCAACCGCCTGCTGCTGCTGTTCGTGAGATAATGCCGGAAGACCTGTAAACATGACTCGCTCCTGGGAAAAAGGGGACGCATTATTCCATGCGGAACAAACAGGTGCCAGCAACAAAAAAATGTGTCAGGCTTAGGTCTTTGTTGCTGTTATCTGATTTGTCTCATGATCGTAAAAACCCTCGCTCTCAATTATACGCCGGATACGCTGACGCACCTGTTTTCCACCCTTGCTCATCAGCCCTGGGCAATGCTGTTGACGTCGGGCCAGGCCGATCATGCTGATAACCGCTTTGATATTATGACCGCCGATCCGCGTGTAACCCTGGTGACCCGGGGAGACGTAACGGAAATCGTTCAGCAAGACCATATCCAGACCAGCCCGAATGATCCGCTGACGCTACTCCAGCAGCAGTGCGATGCACTCGGAGTTCAGCCCGCTTTTAATCCTGACCTGCCTTTTCAGGGCGGCGCGCTGGGATTATTTGGTTATGACCTGGGGCGTCGTTTCGAAACCTTACCTCAGCTGGCGAAGTCCGATCTCATTACCCCGGATATGGCGGTCGGCATTTATGACTGGGCGTTAATCGCTGACCATCAATTATGTCGCCTGACGCTGGTGTCACTGGATGATGCCGACGCGCGCTGGCAATGGCTGCAAGCGCAAAACGCCCCCGCTCAACAACCCTTTGCGCTAACCAGTGACTGGCAATCCAATCTGAGTTACGACGACTACGCCCAACGTTTTGCCGCTGTGCAGGCCTATATTCAGGCAGGTGATTGCTACCAGGTTAATCTGGCCCAGCGCTTTCAGGCCAGCTATCGCGGTGATGAGTGGCAGGCTTTTCAGCATCTGAATGCGGCCAATCGCGCCCCCTTCAGCGCCTTTCTCCGGCTGCCGCACAGCGTGATTCTCAGCTTGTCACCGGAACGCTTTCTTTCCCTGCATCAGCAGGAAATTGAAACCCGGCCAATCAAAGGCACGCGCCCACGCCTGGCCGATCCTCACGCCGACCGTCAGCAGGCAGACGAGCTGGCGCATGCCGAGAAAGATCGCGCAGAAAATTTGATGATTGTCGATCTGCTGCGCAATGATATCGGGCGCGTTGCCGAACCTGGCAGCGTCAGCGTACCTGAGTTATTTGTCGTCGAACCGTTCCCGGCGGTGCATCATCTGGTGAGTACCGTGCGAGCAAGGCTGCCCGCGCAGCTTGCCGCCACTGATCTGCTGCGTGCCTGTTTTCCCGGCGGCTCCATTACCGGCGCGCCGAAGATCCGCGCCATGGAGATCATCGAGGAGCTGGAACCACATCGCCGCAATGCCTGGTGCGGAAGCATCGGCTATATCAGCCTGTGTGGCCGCATGGATACCAGCATCACCATCCGCACGCTTGTCGCCGAAAACCAGCAGTTATACTGCGCTGCGGGCGGTGGGCTGGTGGCCGACAGTGACGTCACCGCTGAATATCAGGAGACGTTGCATAAAGTGAATCGTATTCTTCCCAGCCTGCGAGAACTGGCCTGAAATGAACAGCGACCTGACTCTGGATCAATTCCTCAGCCGTTTTATGTTGCAACCGCCGGTGACACTGGCGAAAACGCCTGTTAATGGCCGGCGCGCTGCGGTGCTGGTGCCCGTTATTAACGATACAGAACCCGGGTTATTGCTGACGCGCCGTTCCAGTCGGCTCCGAAAACATGCCGGTCAGGTGGCTTTTCCTGGTGGGATGCAGGATGCCAGCGATGACTCGCTGATCTTCACCGCCCTGCGTGAGGCACAGGAGGAAGTGGGTATCCAGCCTGATCAGGTGCAGGTGGTTGGCGTGCTGCCCGCAGTGACCAGCAGCACCGGTTTTGCCGTCACGCCGGTGGTCGGCATCATTCCCGCCGGGTTGCCTCTGGCGATTAATCCCGATGAGGTCGAAAGCGCCTTTGCCATGCCGCTGGCGGAAGCCTTACGCCTCAGTCGCTACAGTGGTCTGACGCTGCGTCGCGGCCAGCGTCAGCATCAGGTGTGGCTCTCATGGTATGAAGATTATTTTATCTGGGGCATGACCGCAGGCATTATCCGTGCGCTCGGTCAGCAAATTGCCCTGCCTGGTTGATGTACCCCTCGCTTGCCATTTCTTCCTGCACCGGTTTTGCCTCCTGCAATGGATAACTATTTCTGTGCTGTATAATTAGTTTATTTCATGCGAAAAGCTGCTCGTGTCTGCGCGCGTGCGATTACTATTAGCCGCATAAAACGGCCTGAGCCGTACAAAAATAAGCTTTGTGAGGAGTGTCACCGGTGATTAGTGTTTTTGACATGTTTAAAGTGGGCATCGGCCCTTCCAGTTCGCATACTGTCGGCCCAATGAAAGCGGGCAAACAGTTTGTTGATCTGCTGGCCGAACAGGGTAAGTTGCAGGACGTCACGCGTGTTGCGGTGGACGTTTACGGCTCTCTGTCGCTCACGGGTAAAGGTCACCACACTGACATCGCGATCATTATGGGTCTGGCCGGTGCCGCTCCGGATACCGTTGATATCGACAGCATTCCCGCTTTTATTCAGGATGTCGAACAACGCGAACGCCTGCTGCTGGCCAACGGTGCCCATGAAGTTGATTTCCCCCGCGAAGGCGGCATGGTGTTCCGTAGCGAAAACCTGTCGTTGCATGAAAATGGCCTGACACTGTTCGCTTTCGCTGGCGACCTGCTGATTCTGAGTAAAACCTATTACTCCATCGGCGGTGGTTTTATCGTTGATGAAGAGCATTTTGGTCAGTCCGTGCTGGACCAAGTCTCCGTGCCGTTCCCGTTCGATTCTGCTAAAGAGCTACTTGCTCACTGTCGGGAGAGCGGCCTGTCACTGTCTGGCCTGGTGTTGAAGAACGAACTGGCGCTGCACAGCCGCGACGAGATTCATAGCTACTTCGCCAACATCTGGCAGACCATGCAGGCATGTATCGATCGTGGGCTGAATACTGAAGGCGTGCTGCCGGGGCCACTGCGGGTGCCGCGCCGTGCGGCTTCGCTGCGCCGTTTGCTGGTCTCCTCCACCAAACATTCTAATGATCCAATGAACGTGATTGACTGGGTCAATATGTTTGCGCTGGCAGTCAATGAAGAGAATGCCGCAGGTGGCCGCGTCGTCACCGCCCCGACCAACGGTGCCTGTGGCATCGTTCCAGCGGTGCTGGCTTATTACGATCACTTTATTGAAAGCGTGACGCCTGACATTTATATCCGCTATTTCCTCGCCTCCGGTGCCATTGGCATTCTGTATAAAATGAATGCCTCCATTTCCGGTGCTGAAGTGGGATGCCAGGGGGAAGTGGGTGTGGCCTGTTCGATGGCGGCCGCCGGCCTGGCTGAGTTGCTGGGCGCCAGCCCGGAACAGGTGTGTGTCGCGGCTGAAATTGGTATGGAACACAACCTTGGACTGACCTGCGATCCGGTCGCAGGCCAGGTGCAGGTACCTTGCATTGAACGTAATGCCATTGCCTCGGTAAAAGCCATCAATGCGGCACGTATGGCGCTCCGTCGTACCAGCGAACCGCGCGTCTCACTGGATAAAGTCATTGAGACGATGTATGAGACCGGCAAAGATATGAATGCAAAATATCGTGAAACCTCGCGCGGTGGCCTTGCTATCAAGGTTCAGTGCGACTAACTCCCCCACGCAGTTGCTTTCTTCGGTGAGCAAAAAAACACCGATTGAACAATTTTATGCAACTGCTGCTACCTCCATCATGCTAAACCAGATAGAGTGATTTACGCGCGGCCCTCCCTGGCCGCGCTGCTTTTTCAGTACCGCTTTTTTTCCAGAGCCGTGCTAAACCTGGCCGCCGCTATGCCGATAACCCAGAAGTTCTTTGGCTTTATTCTTAGTCTTTGCAAGGTGGTTACTGATGCTCATAGCCCAGCAATTTGTTGGTCAATTTCGCCGTAAGCGATTGCTTATTGCGTTAGTGATCGCCGCGCTGGTTTTAATTCTTACGCTGACTTTTCGCTACATTGAAGAGAAGTCACGTATTGAGCAACAGTCTCTGGATTTTGCCTCTCGCGCCATTGAACGTTTTGATCGCATGTTTTCGCCGCTGGATGTCTCTGCCAATAACACCCTTGGCCTGGTCGGCGTGCCCTGCCCGCAAGTCCGTTTTCCGCTCATTGAAAAAATCGCCGCGCTGCAAACCGTCAGATCGATTCTGTTGGTGGAGAACGACACGCTTTACTGCTCCAGTATTTACGGCCCGCAAAATATCTCCTTCAGCCAGACTTACCCGGAACTGGCGATTAATAATGAACGCATGATGCTTACCACCGACGATTACCTGTTAAAAGGTTCTCCGGTATTGCTGCTGTGGACGCCTAAATCGCTGGATAATCGTGATGGTTTATTACAGGTCATTAATATCGAGTTAATGACCAATTATTTGCTTGAACCGCAGCTGCCGTGGGTGGAACGGGCAATTTTTAACGTGGGTGGGCAAAGCCTGGAATATGGCAATCCGCTGATTGAACCGACGGTGCCCTCAGAAGATGAAGTCGCCTACGATCAGGCATCACTACGTTATCCCTACACCATTACGTTGTACGGTCCGTCACCGGCACGCCTGGCGCTGAGCACCCTGCCGTCTCAGTTGCCACTGGCGGTGCTGCTTAGCCTGCTGATGGGCTACATCGTCTGGCTGGCGACCGCCAACCGCATGAGCCTGAACTGGCAAATCAGTTATGGCATCACCGCAAATGAATTTATGGTTTATTGTCAGCCGCTGATTAACGCCAAAAGTGGCGAATGCGACGGTATCGAGCTGCTGTTACGCTGGCACAATCCCCGTCAGGGCTGGATCGCTCCGGACGTGTTTATTCCGCTGGCCGAACGGCAAAATCTGATCGCACCACTCACCCGTTTTGTGATTGCTAAAGTGGTAGATGAACTACCGAATCTGCCGCACTGCTCTTCTTTCCATATTGCGATTAACGTTGCCGCCAGCCATTTTCACGATCGGGTGATTGTTGAGGACCTGCAACGAATCTGGTGGCCAGCCAATCCGTTACCTAAACTGGTGGTCGAGTTGACCGAACGCGATGCGCTGCCGGTGATTGATCAGGCGGTAGTTGCCCAGTTGCATGAGATTGGCGTCCGTCTGGCGATTGACGACTTCGGGACCGGGCACAGTTCGCTTGCCTATCTGAAAGATCTCAAACCCGATGTGCTGAAAATCGATAAGATTTTTACCGCCGCTATTGGCACCGATGCCATTAACGCCACCGTTACCGATATGGTGATTTCACTGGCGCAACGCCTGAACATCGCGCTGGTGGCGGAGGGAGTGGAAACTGCCGAACAGGCGCATTATCTGCGCGAACGTGGTGTCGACCATTTGCAGGGGTATTTCTATGCGCGTCCGATGCCGATTGAAGACTTCCCGGCCTGGCTGGAACAGCATCAGGCGCAGCTCAGCGCGTAATAGCGCGATAAATCGCGCCGCTACAACTGAATGAAAAAATTTGGCACCCGAAGGTGCCAAATTTTTATATTTCTTCATCCTCGTGCGGCTTGTCTTTTGTCACCCGCACTAAATCTACGCGGTAGTCAGTCGCTTCGATAATCTGGAAATGCAGCGGTGGCAGATCAATCACCTCACCCGGCACTGGCAATTGGCCTTTCTGATCAATCAGCAGGCCCGCCAGCGATGCGTGATCGTCTTCGGCTTTGACCAATTCGTGATAATCCAGCAGCTGTTGCAGTGAGTGCAAATCCGTCCCCCCCTTCACCAACCAGCCCTCGCCATCGGCAATGATATCCGGTGTTTCATCTTCGTCCGGGAACTCACCGGCAATCGCTTCCAGTACGTCAAGCGGCGTGATTAAACCCTGGACCACGCCGAATTCGTTAGTGACGATCACAAAGCTGCCCTTCGCCCGACGCAGCACGCCCAGCAGGTTAATCGGGTCCAGTGTTTCAGGCACCACAATCGGCGGGGTGTTGGCGGCAAAGGTCGCCACATCCATGCCATGCTCGAGTGCGACCAACAACTCTTTGGCACGAACCACGCCGATGATCTCATCCAACTCGCCGCGGCACACCGGGAACAGGCTGTGCGGCGTATCCAGCAACTGAATGCGAATTTCATCCACCGGACGATCCACATCCACCCAGGAGATTTCACCACGCGGCGTCATGATGCTACGAATCGAGCGTTGCGCCAGCGTCAGCACACCGTTGATCATGTAACGTTCTTCGTCCTTAAAGGCTTCCTGCGGCATGGCTTCCACCAGCGCCTGCTCTTCCGTCGTCGCCGCCTGTTTACGCTGACGGCCTCCCATCAGACGCAGAATCGCTTCGGCGGTGCGTTCACGCATCGGGCGATGCGCCTGATGGCGGATAAAGTTACGACGCGCAATCTGGTTAAACAATTCGATCAGGATCGAGAAGCCAATCGCCGCATACAGGTAACCTTTCGGAATATGGAAACCAAAACCTTCCGCGACCAGCGACAAACCGATCATCAGCAGGAAGCTAAGACACAACACCACCACCGTCGGGTGCGCGTTAACAAAACGGGTCAAAGGTTTTGAAGCCAGCAGCATCACACCCATCGCGATCACTACCGCCGTCATCATCACCGGCAGATGGTTCACCATCCCTACGGCGGTAATCACCGCATCCAGCGAAAACACCGCGTCCAGCACCACGATTTGTGTCACCACTGCCCAGAAGCTGGCATAGCTGCGGTTACCCTGATGCTCCAGATTGCGGTTCTCCAGCCGTTCATGTAACTCCATCGTGGCCTTGAACAACAGGAACAGACCACCGGCCAGCAGGATTAAATCGCGCCCGGAAAAGCTGAAATCGCCTACGCTGAATAGGGGTCGCGTTAATGTCACCATCCACGAGATGAGTGACAACAGGCCAAGTCGCATCACTAACGCCAGCGACAGGCCGATCAGACGCGCTTTATCGCGCTGTTTTGGCGGCAGCTTGTCGGCCAGGATAGCAATAAAAACCAGGTTATCGATGCCGAGAACAATCTCCAGCACGATAAGCGTCAGCAAACCCGCCCAGATGGAGGGGTCGAAGAGAAATTCCATCAATGACTCCTTACCAGGGATGCGTGCGTACGAAAACGGGCCTGCGCCACGCGGCGAGACAGCAAATCGTTAACGGATTGGATTACGCCATCAGGCGTGGATGCATGCGCCAGCAGGCGCTGTGAAGGGGTGAAGCGACGTCGGTGACGGTCCATAAAGGTGAGCTAATGCCCGGTACTCCTGAATAATAAACAGAACGTTAATGTATCAGTTACATCACCGGCGTCAAAAAATTTTCTTACATTTACAAACGGTAACAGCCTGAAAAAAGGGGAGATAAAAGCACGAATAGACACCGTTACGCTCTGAATTACTGACAAGCATCACATAATTTATTTTTTCACTCACTAAAATAAATCGCGACCTTATCGCTGTGTAGCGGAAAGTTTTAGGTTATTTATTGATGTTTTTCTTCATCTTAAACCGAAGCGATCCACAGGAAACAACAACGGTAATTTTCATCGATTCCCGGCGAAGCCAGAGAATCTCTCATGCGAACGGAGGTAGCAAGTGACCATTGCTATTGTAATTGGTACACATGGCTGGGCGGCAGAACAGCTGCTTAAAACAGCAGAGATGCTGTTGGGTGAGCAGGAAAATGTCGGATGGATTGATTTCGTGCCCGGCGAAAATGCAGAAACGCTAATTGAAAAGTATCAGGCCCGACTGGCGACAATGGACACCTCGAAGGGGGTGCTGTTCCTGGTCGACACCTGGGGTGGCAGTCCCTTCAACGCGGCGAGCCGCATCGTGGTGGATAAACCGGATTATGATGTCATTGCCGGTGTCAACATTCCGATGCTGGTCGAGACCCTGATGGGACGTGATGATAATCCCTCACTGGAGGAGTTAATTCACATCGCGGTCGAAGCAGGTCGCGAAGGTGTTAAAGCACTGAAAACCGAAACGGCTGAGCCTGCACCTGCCGTCCCCGTTGCCAAAGCTGCGCCGCAGCCGCAAAAACCGCTGGCCCCCGGCGAGCATATGAAGATTGGCCTGGCCCGCATTGATGACCGTCTGATTCATGGTCAGGTTGCGACCCGCTGGACCAAAGAAACCAACGTCACACGCATTATCGTCGTCAGCGATGAAGTCGCCAATGACCATGTGCGTAAAACGCTGCTCACCCAGGTGGCACCGCCCGGCGTCACGGCGCATGTGGTTGATGTCGATAAAATGATTCGCGTCTGGAACAACCCGAAATATGGTCAGGATCGCGTCATGTTGTTGTTCACCAATCCGACCGATGTGGAACGTATTGTGGAACAGGGCGTGGCTATCAAATCCGTCAATATCGGCGGGATGGCGTTCCGTCAGGGTAAAACCCAGGTTAATAACGCGGTCTCGGTTGATGAGAAGGATATTGCGGCGTTCCGCAAACTCAATGACCGTGGTATCGAGCTGGAAGTGCGCAAAGTTTCTAACGACCCGAAACTGAAAATGATGGACCTGATTGCGAAGGTAAATGCGTAATTCGCCATCTGTGCCTGCTTGCGCGGGCGAATATTTCGTGACCTTTGCTTAGGAGAAATGCAATGGAGATAACCTCGCTACAAATCATTTTGATATTTATTGTGGCTTGTATCGCCGGGATGGGATCGATTCTTGATGAGTTCCAGTTCCACCGTCCGTTGGTGGCTTGTACTCTGATCGGTGCGGTACTGGGTGATATGAAAACCGGTATCATCATCGGCGGTACACTGGAGATGATCGCGCTGGGCTGGATGAACATTGGTGCTGCTGTGGCACCGGATGCTGCCCTCGCCTCAATCATCTCAACCATCCTGGTTATTGCCGGTGGTCAAAGTGTCGGTGCGGGTATCGCGCTGGCCATTCCACTGGCTGCGGCCGGTCAGGTACTGACCATCATCGTTCGTACTATCACCGTGGCCTTCCAGCACGCAGCCGATAAAGCTGCGGAGAAAGGCAACCTGTCGGCAATTTCGTGGATTCACGTTTCAGCCTTGCTGTTGCAGGCGATGCGTATCGCAATCCCGGCACTGATCGTGGCAATTTCCGTCGGTACCAGCGCGGTTCATAGCTTGCTGAGTTCTATCCCGGAAGTGGTGACCAACGGCCTGAACATCGCCGGTGGCATGATCGTGGTCGTCGGTTACGCAATGGTCATTAACATGATGCGTGCTGGCTACCTGATGCCGTTCTTCTACCTCGGCTTCGTCACTGCTGCATTCACCAACTTCAACCTGGTGGCGCTGGGCGTGATTGGCGTGGTAATGGCGGTACTGTACATCCAGTTGGCTCCGAAATATAACCGTGTTGCGGGCGCTGCGGCTGCCGGTCCTGCGCAAAACGACCTCGACAACGAACTCGATTAAGGAACAGGTGACATCATGGTTGATACTACTCATTCTCAAAAGAAACTCACTCCGGGCGATGTCCGTGGCGTGTTCCTGCGCTCTAACCTGTTCCAGGGTTCGTGGAACTTTGAACGTATGCAGGCGCTGGGCTTCTGCTTCTCGATGGTGCCGGTGATTCGCCGTCTCTATCCGGAAAATAACGATGACCGGAAACAAGCCATCAAACGTCATCTGGAATTCTTCAATACCCATCCGTTCGTTGCAGCGCCAGTGCTCGGCGTGACGATGGCGATGGAAGAACAACGCGCTAACGGTGCAGCGATTGATGATGGTGCCATAAACGGTATCAAAGTCGGTCTGATGGGCCCGCTGGCGGGTGTGGGTGACCCGATTTTCTGGGGTACGGTACGTCCGGTGTTCGCTGCCCTCGGGGCAGGGATCGCCATGAGCGGCAGTCTGCTTGGCCCACTGCTGTTTTTCCTCCTGTTTAACATTGCGCGTCTGCTGACCCGCTACTACGGCGTGGCCTATGGTTATCGCAAAGGGGTGGATATCGTTAGCGATATGGGCGGCGGCTTCCTGCAAAAACTGACCGAGGGGGCGTCAATTCTCGGCCTGTTTGTCATGGGGGCGTTGGTTAACAAGTGGACGCATGTGAACGTGCCGCTGGTGGTGTCACGCATCACCGACCAAACCGGCAAAACCACCGTTACCACCGTTCAGTCGATTCTCGACCAACTGATGCCGGGCCTGATTCCGCTGCTGTTAACCTTTGGCTGTATGTGGCTGCTGCGCCGCAAGGTCAACGCGCTGTGGATTATCGTTGGCTTCTTTGCGATTGGTATTTTTGGTTACTGGATCGGCTTGCTCGGTCTGTAAAATCTTGCCGGGGACCTTGTGTCCCCGGCAGTTTTACAGGGGTTACCTGAGCGTCAACGCTGAGGTCACTTCTGTTAAGGAATCATCATGTCACTGACTGACGCCCTGATTACGCTGCTTATTGCTGGCCTGCTGCTGTTTGCTATCTACGACGAGGCAATTCTGCCGCGACGTAATGGTCCCACAAAACTGCGTGTTGCACTGCGCCGTCGCCATAAAATCGACAGCGCCATCTTTATCGTGTTGTTGCTAATTTTATTGTGGAACAACGTCAGCCATCAGGGACCACAACTCACCACCACCCTGCTCATGGTGCTGTGCTTTATGGCGTTCTGGTTGTTCTGGCTGCGTAGCCCGAAATTGCTGATGAAGAATGACGGCCTGTTTTTCGCCGGCGTCTGGATTGATTATCACCGCATCCAAAGCATGAACCTGTCCGAAGATGGCATTCTGGTGATGCAGCTTGAGCAGCGTCGCCTGTTGATTGCGGTAAAACAACTCGACGATTTAGAAAAGATTTACCACACGCTGGTGGACGCGCGTTAGGCGCGTTGCCAGAGCGTCAGCGTAAAGTCAGCTTCACAGTCAAACGCGGTGGCTGTCGCAAGGGTTTGCCACACCTCTTCCCGCGCACGCCAGGCGAATGGCGTCATCTGCAATAAGGTGGTAGCTGCGACACCGCTGAGCGTCATCCTGTAGCGCAGACTTTCCTGCGCCACCTGATTAAAGCCCGCATACACCTTCTCTTCCGCCGCATGTAACTGCACTTCACGGTAGATTAGCGCCTTAAATTGCTCCAGATGATGTGCCCCAGGGGTTACCGTCAGTAAATAACCGCCAGGCTTCACCACACGGCTCAATTCCTCTTCATTACATGGGGCATAGATGCGTACGATGCCATCGAGCGAGGCATCGGCAAACGGCAGCCGCTGGCTGGAGGCAACGCAAAATTTTATCGAGCGGTAGCGTTTCGCCGCCATGCGAATCGCCGCTTTCGCCACATCCAGACCATAGACTTGCGCCTGTGGTAATGCTGCCGCCATCTCGGCGGTGTAATACCCTTCGCCACAGCCGATATCCAGCAACTGCGCAGATACCGCTGGCAGGCGTTCAGACAGCCATGCAGCAACGCGATCGCGCAATGGTTGGTAATATCCGGCATCGAGGAATTCGCGGCGCGCCAGCAGCATTTCCGGGCTGTCGCCGGGCTGACGCGAGCTTTTGTGCTGAACCGGCAGCAGATTGACATACCCTTCTTTGGCCAAATCAAACTGATGACCGGTATCGCAGCGATAGCTGGCGGTTTGCAGCAGAAGAGGTTGATGACAAAGAGGGCAAATCAAAGACATAGATAACTCCGGGTTAGCAATTCGCGGCGCAGTTTACCCTGGTCATCTGTTTACAGAAAGGATAAAGAAAAGCCCCGGTCAGTGACCGGGGCTTTAGGATTCGTTTCAGTGGTGCATGACACCGAGCCTGGCGACGAAATCAGATAGCAGTGACGTTGACTGCAGCCGGACCTTTCTGGCCGTCCTGGATTTCGAATTCAACATTTTGGCCTTCGGCCAGAGTTTTAAAACCATTGCCCTGGATTGCAGAGAAGTGTACGAACACATCTTTGCTACCGTCAGCAGGAGTGATAAAACCAAAACCTTTAGACTCGTTGAACCACTTAACCTGACCTTTAATTTTTGCCATTTTGCAAATTCCTTAGAGTGTTTATATTGCCCGAAGGCAGACTTACAGAAAAACCAGAGACATTACTGCATGAGGCACTAATTTAAGGTTTCGGCAAGGAAGCGGTATTCAACGTCAACGTCTTTACTCGTAACTTCTTTACTGAAGATGCCATACATAAACAGAACTGTACCTCGTTTGACCCACGAATCGTTATCACATATCCGCAAATTAATGGCAAGCCATTTTTAAACACCTATCGACTTGTCGCACATAATTGCTGGCGAAGGCACAAACTTCACCTGCCTTCTTCCTTCTTCGCGTAACCTTGCCTGCACAAAAAAGGGTTATTGATCAGTAGCGTTACAGCCAAAAAATGTTGTAGTCCAGTGGCTGATTTTTGTCCAATGCAACGCTATTTAAACTGATAATCATACGCAAAAAATATTGCACAAATATGGCATAGATAATGAATTTCACCAAAATGTTAACTTCTGGCGCAACATATGCGCATCGTGCGAATCTTGTACAGCTGTTTTTATCAGGTACAGGTTATTAATAGTTTTGCACCAAAATCAGGAAAATATATTCACCCTTGCCCCAAATATACGCATCCATTCTGTTTGGCAGTTATCTCATTTTTTTCTAACATCAAAACAAATAAATGTTAAAAAAACGCACCAGCGTCCTCAATTTAACAAAATGCGGTTAGGACAAATCTGAATCAATATTCGGCAGGGTCCGACTCTCACCTATTCTCCACGGTGTGAAGTCATTACTCGTCTCGTTTGCGCTGAGCAGCGCCTGAGCAAGAACTGCGGGTGGTTCATCCAGTGATTCGTCTGCCAATTCAAAGACTCCCCAATGAATGGGTATCGTCAATGGACGGCCAATTTGCTGCCATAACTGCACCGCCTGATCCGGGTCCATGTGCTGCCCACGCATGAACCATTTTGGTGCGTAGGCACCGATTGGCAACGCAGCCAGATTAAACGGACCGAGTTGTTGCGCGATGAGATTCAGGTTATCGCTATAACCACTGTCGCCCGCAAACCAGAAGTTGAGTGCTGGATTACGCACCACCCAGCCACACCATAAGGAACGGTTACGATCAAAGAAGGTACGCATACTCCAGTGACGCGCAGGTACTGCGGTAAACTGCGCACTTCCCAGCGCAATGCTTTGCCACCAGTCCAGTTCAGTGACATGACGTACACCGCGCTGCTGACACCACTTCCCCATGCCCAATGGCACCAGAAAATGGGCTGCGGGAAATTGTCGGGCAATGCGTTTCACCGTGGGACGATCCAGATGATCGTAATGATTGTGTGAAATCAGCACATAATCCAGATGTGGCAACTGCGCCACACGTAATGGTGCCGGCGTTTTGCGTTGCGGACCGGCAAAGGGTAACGGAGAGGCGCGTTGTGACAGCGCGGGATCAATCAGCAGATAACGCTGATTCAGACGAAGTAATAAGGCAGCATGGCCGAGCCACCAGATACGATCCTCTTCCCCACTCAAATCGACTGGCTGGCACCAGTCGCTGATGAACGCCGGATAACCTGCCTGAGGGGGAAAGGGTAATCCCTGCTCTTTACGTTCACGCTGCCAGCGCTGTAAATCCCCCGGCTGCCTTAACTCTTCTTCCGGGTTACGAAAGCCCTGCGGCGTATGGTGTTGTTTCGCCGCATCGTACCAGGGATTTTGCCAGGCCATTACCACTCCATCTGTCGATTAACGCTCCGGAATCAGACGAATAAAATCGCGTTTTTCGTCCTCTTCCTCTACATCTTTCGGTGCTGTGTCAGACTGTGCATCCGCCAGGCGGCGCAACAGCGCATTTTGCTTTTTCTGTTCTTCTAACAGCGTTTCCAGCAACTGTATCTGCTCGCTGGCACGTACGCTGGCCCGGTTAACAAAGAACCAGGCGATAAAGGCCACAACGATAATGATGACCAGCACAGCGTAACTGAACAACGGGCTGGGATTTGCGGCTAACTCATTCATAACTGCCTCAGATTACTGATTAACGTCAAACTCTCACTTAGCGGGTGATTCTACTCTTTGCGGCAGGAAAAGATAATGGGGACGCACCGAATGCAGATTTTCCTGTGCATCACCTTTCAGTTATCTCTGATCGATCCGGTGAGGCAAGCTGCTACTATAGGGATGGCAGCAGCATCTGGACAGCTGCGTTATGTATCACATGGAGACAAAATGAAACTATTCATCCGGGCGATTATGCTGATCGCCGTTATCTGGCTGGCGATGTTATTCACGGGCTATGGCGTGTTAACCGGCAGCAATAAAAATGCAGCCGGACTCGGCCTGCAATGTAGCTATCTAACCGCGCGAGGCATGATTACCGCGCAATATCTGCATACCGATAGCGGCATTGTTGGCGTAACTGACTGCCCGATACTGAAGAAAAGCGGTGAAGTGATCGATAATTAATTACTGCATAAACGGGCTGGCAACAGCCCGTTTATTGCTGCGTTAAAACGGATATTCGTGATACCCCATTTGCTCTGAGACGGCACGCGCCGCTCGATGCAGCATCGCCACATATTCGTTTTTTCCCTCTTCCGAGAAACGAATAGTGGGGAAAGAGATGCTGAGGCCCGCAATCACTACGCCAAAACGGTCAAATACCGGCACGGCAATGCAACGTAATCCCTCTTCCTGCTCCTCGTTATCTTCGCCGAATCCCTGTACTTTTACCTGGTCGAGCACCTTAAGCAGGGCGTCAGCGCTGACGATGGTGTTGGCGGTACTGCGCCGAAACTCCACTTCGCTAAGGATTTCCTGTACTTCGCTACGATCACGCCACGCCAGCAGCACTTTGCCGATCGCGGTGGTATGCAGCGGGTTGCGGCGACCAATACGTGAATACATGCGCAGGTTGTAGAGCGAGTCGATCTTGTGGATGTAGACAATGCTGTCTTCTTCCAGCGCCCCAAGATGAATGGTTTCTTTAGTGAGGCGTGACAGCTCGCGCATCTGCACATCCGCGCTGCGGATCAGATCAACGTTCTGTAACGCCTTCGCGCCCAGCTCGAATAACTTGAGCGTTAGCGAATACTTTTCCGTTTCGCCTTCCTGCGCGACATAACCCAGCGACTTCATGGTTTGCAAAAAGCGATAGACGGTGCTTTTAGACATCATCACGCGTTGAGACAGCTCTGTAATGCCGTGGTCGCGCTCTTCACCCAGCGCCTGCAAAATCCCAAACACCTTCATCACTGATGAGACGGAATCAGGCTGTTTATCGTTATCAGCGTTCGCCATCGCGTATCCTTTTTTGAGGTTGTTTCAAAAAAAACGGAACAATAGTGCCAGTATATTCGCTTCAGGCCTTAAGCGGCAATCGATAGCACTAAGCGACACATTCCCTGATACTTTTTGTCACTTCATGCGGTGCTTTCTGCTACAGAATTGATTAGCATGATGATATTCACTTCCTTCACTTATTCTCCCTATGTCCGCAAGCTCACTCCAGGATGGTTTACCGGTTCCACAACGCTATGGCGCAATCATCACCATCGCGCTGGGTATTATGATGGCAGTGCTGGATGGCGCGATTGCCAATGTCGCCCTGCCCACCATTTCGCGTGAATTACACGCCAGCCCGGCGGAATCGGTGTGGATTGTCAACGCCTACCAGATCGCCATCGTTATCTCGTTGCTTTCTTTGTCGTTCCTCGGCGATATGCTGGGTTATCGACGCGTATATCAGGCGGGTCTGGCGCTGTTTATCGCCACGTCGTTGTTCTGCGCACTCTCTTCATCGCTGAACATGCTGACGCTGGCTCGCGTATTACAAGGGTTTGGCGGTGCAGCATTAATGAGCGTCAACACCGCATTGATACGCATCATTTACCCGCAGCGTTTCCTTGGCCGTGGGATGGCGATCAACTCGCTGATTGTCGCGGTTTCAACGGCTGCCGGACCGACGGTCGCTGCCGCGATCCTCTCCGTTGCCAGTTGGAAATGGCTGTTTCTGATCAACGTACCGCTTGGGATCATTGCATTGTGGCTGGCGCTGCGTTTTTTGCCGGATAATCCGCAAAAAGCCAAACAGCAGAAATTTGATGTGGTGAGCGCAGTAATGAACGCGCTGTTCTTTGGCCTGTTAATCTCCGCATTGAGCGGTTTTGCTCAGGGACAAAATCACTGGCTGATTCTCGGTGAGCTGGTTGCATTGTTGTTGATCGGGGTGGTATTTATTCGTCGTCAGTTGGCGATGCCGGTGCCACTGCTGCCAGTGGATTTACTGCGCATCCCTATTTTCACCCTCTCCATCTGCACGTCGATCTGCTCCTTTTGCGCGCAAATGCTGGCAATGGTGTCGTTACCCTTCTTTCTGCAAAACGTGCTGGGACGCGATGAGGTAGCGACCGGTCTGCTTCTGACCCCTTGGCCGCTGGCGACCATGGTGCTTGCACCAATTGCTGGCCGTCTGATTGGCAAGGTTCATGCGGGCCTGCTGGGCGGGCTGGGGCTGGCGATGTTTGCGGCCGGTCTGTTCCTGCTGGCGTTGCTCCCCGCACAGCCAACGGATGTTGATATCATCTGGCGTATGATGCTGTGTGGTGCCGGTTTTGGTCTGTTCCAGTCACCGAACAACCACACGATTATCTCTTCCGCGCCACGTAACCGTAGCGGCGGTGCCAGTGGCATGCTGGGCACGGCACGCCTGCTGGGGCAAAGCAGTGGGGCTGCGCTGGTGGCATTGATGTTTAACCTGTTTAACGTGAGCGGTACTCATGCCTCGTTGATTCTGGCGGGTGCATTTTCCACTGTCGCGGCGGTGGTGAGTATGGCGCGGATGACGCAATCGCGTGAGACGGCAGAGTCATAAAATCGTAGCGGTGCGATGATCTGGGGCTTTAACCCCGCGCGATGAATCGCGCCGCTACGTGAAGAGCCTTATTTCAGATAAGCACCGCTACGCAGCGCTTCAATACGCTTATCCAGCGGCGGGTGAGACATAAACAGTTCGCTCAGCGATTTACCTTTACCGTTGATGCAGAAGGCCATCATGCTGCTCGGCTCTTGTGGCTCATAACTGGTTTTCAGGCGCTGTAACGCGGCAATCATTTTCTCACGACCTACCAGTTTCGCTGAACCGGCATCGGCATGGAACTCACGATGACGCGAGAACCACATGGTGATGATGCTGGCAAGAATGCCGAATACCAGTTCCAGCACAGTAGCGACCGCGAAGTAAACCAGCGGATTACCGTTGCTGCTCTCCTCACCATCGCGGTTGCCAGACAGAAAACCCGATGCAACCTGCGCAATGATACGTGAGATAAAGATCACGAAGGTGTTCACGATACCCTGAATCAGCGTCATGGTAACCATGTCGCCATTGGCGATATGGCTGATTTCGTGGGCCAGTACCGCTTCCGCTTCATCGCGGCTCATGTTTTGCAACAGACCGGTAGAGACAGCGACCAACGACGCATCACGGCGCGCGCCCGTCGCAAAGGCGTTGATATCTGGCGCGTGATAAATCGCCACCTGCGGCATCGCAATGCCAGCCTGCTGAGCCTGGCGGCCAACGGTATCCATCAGCCAGCGTTCTGTCTCGTTGCGAGGTTGTTCAATCACTTCACCTCCCACCGAACGCAACGCCATCCATTTCGACATCAGCAGTGAAACAAACGCACCGCCGAAGCCAAACAGACCTGCCATAATCATCAGACCCTGAACACTGCTTGACTGGATTCCTGTCAGACTGAGAATCAGTCCGAAAACCAACATCACCGCCAGGTTGGTGATCAGGAAAAGAGCAATACGCATCATAAACGTTAATCTTCCTCAGTTGTGCACGCGCTTATGCGCGGATATACATCCTAGGGTCATTACGCAGCATTTCAAGCAACCTTAATGTTTAAGTGTCTAAAAAGACATAACTTTACATTCAGTAACGTCATATCGTCCAACCCATAAAACGACACTTAAGTATCGGACACCAGACAAAAAAAAAGCACCGCATTGAGCGGTGCTTGTTCTCTGTCCGTATGGTTATTTACTGCCCGCGGGTTGCGGCTGGGATTTTTCCAGCTGCGCCAGATCGTTGGCAATTTTCACCGTTTCATCCAGATAAGGATCCGGCTCTTTGTAATCCTTCGGCAGATCGTCAAGGCTCTTCAGCGGTGCTTTGCCTTCAGCCTGATAACGTGCATTGATACGTTCCAGACGCAGTGCATCTTCGTCATGGTTCTCTTTCTCGCGCTGGGCCAGATTGAGTGACACGATATTACGTTTATCTTTGGTCGCGTTGAAGCGCGCAATATCTTTCATGATGTACTGGAACTCGCGATCTTTCGCAATGCGGTCCTCATGTTCTTTGGTCAACTGCGGTACCAGCGCGGTGATATCCCCGGTTTTGGTATAGGTCGCCGCGTTGATGCTGTCCCACGGTAAGGCATTGTCTTCAAACTTCTCACCGGTTTCCGCCGCTTCCACGCCAGTTGGCATCAGCAGGTCCGGGGTTACCCCTTTACGCTGGGTGCTACCGCCGTTGATGCGGTAGAACTTCTGGATGGTGTACTGCACCGAACCTAATGCAGGCCATTCAGGACGCAGCATCTGATCATAGATACGGTTCAGGGAGCGATACTGCTGAACGGTGCCTTTACCGAAGGTCGGTTCACCGACAATCAGGGCGCGACCATAGTCCTGCATGGCAGCAGCAAAGATCTCAGAAGCCGAAGCACTAAAACGATCAACCAGGACCACTAACGGACCTTTGTAATAAACAATGCCGTCGTTATCGCTGTCTTCACGTACGCGACCATTATTGTCACGTACCTGCACCACCGGGCCACTCGGAATAAACAGGCCGGAAAGCGAGACCGCTTCGGTTAACGCCCCGCCACCGTTGGTGCGCAGGTCGATGACGATGCTATCCACATTCTGCTTTTGCAGTTTTTGCAGCTGCACTTTCACATCATCGGTCAGGCCAACGTAGAAGCCCGGGATATCCAACACGCCGACTTTCTCGTTACCAACGGTATGCACCGTGCCCTTCACCGCGCGATCTTCCAGGCGGATCTTCTCGCGCGTCAGCGTCACAGTACGGGTTTTGGTGCCTTTACCGGCAGGCAGGATCTCAAGGCGAACTTTGCTGCCTTTTGGTCCTTTGATCTTCGCTACGACGTCATCCAGACGCCAGCCGATCACATCTTCCATCGGTTTGCCTGGCTGGCCGACACCGACGATACGATCGCCAACGCTGATCGATTTGCTCTTGGCAGCCGGACCACCCGCGACCATTGAGTTGATCACGGTGTAATCGTCATCCATCTGCAACACCGCGCCAATGCCTTCCAGCGACAGGCTCATTTCGGTGTTGAACTGCTCGGTATTACGCGGCGACAGATAGTTAGTATGCGGGTCGATCTCATGCGCAAACGCAGTCATCGCCAACTGGAACACGTCTTCGCTGTTGCTTTGCGCCAGGCGACGAATGGCAAAGTTATAACGCTTGGTCAGCGTCTCACGAATCTCTTTGTCATCTTTGCCAGCCAGCTTCAGGCTCAGTTCGTCGTATTTAACTTTGGCATCCCAAAGCGCGTTCAGCTCATCGGTGCTTTTCGGCCAGGGTGATTTACCACGATCGATGTCGATGGTGTCGTTGCCGGTAAAGTTCATCGGGCGATTCAGCACACTCAGCGCGTATTGATAGCGCTCGAAGCGGCGTTTCTGCGCCAGATTGTATAAATCGTAAAACACATCCAGCTTACCGCTACGCAGCTCATCACCGAGGGTGGTCTTCTTATCAGCAAACTGTGCGATATCAGAAGCCAACAGGACGTTGTGGCTGTAATCGAGCAGATTCAGGTAGCGATCAAAAATTTTCGCTGAAAAATCCTGATTCAGGTCGAACTGACGGTAGTGAGAACGGGTAAAGCGCGATGTAACGCGTTCACTGACGGTGGGATGCTGTGGTTCTTCATGTAACTGGGGAATCTGATCGGCGCGGGTAATGTTGTCTGCGCCAAAACTGGGGCCTGCCAGTAGCAGGCCCGCGATCATACCGATCTTAAAAATATTGTTCATGCCAGGGTCAGCCTCCGTTTCAGAACTGCAAATGTTCTGCGCGCACAATCATTGCCATGCCGGAAGCGAGCTGTACCCGAACGCCATCTTTGGTAATTTCAAGAATGGTTGCGTCCATCGCACTTTTGCCTGCTTTAACTTTAATATTCTGGCCGGGTTGCAAAGTTGAGGTATCAGTGATGGGTTTAGCTCGCGGCGGGCGAGGTGCAGCATTACGTTCAGAAGACGCAGCACGCGGTGCCTGCGAACGCGGTTTACGCGGCGCATCACCTTCTGCCGCTTTACGCGGTGCCGGTTTGCGTGGACGGCGTGGTTCGCCAGTCTCTTCGCCAGCTTCACGCTTCTTCGCTTTTTGCTGTTCGCGCTGTGCCTGTACGCGTGCTTTCGCTTCTTCCAGCTGTTTGCGCGCATGTTCTACGTGTTGCTCATCCAGCACGCCACAGGCGTTGCCGTCGAGATCCACACGGATGGCACCTGCTTTAATGCCGTAAAGGTAACGCCAGCTTGAGGTATAAAGACGCAGAGCCGAACGCAGTTGCGTCTTGCTCAGGCCCATATCGCCCTGAACTCGCTCGACCAGATCCTGAAAGATACCGATCTTCAGCGGACGCGCTTCACCTTCGGCGCTAAAGCAGTGCGGAAAACGCTCCGCCAGAAAGGCGATCACTTCTTTACTGCTATTCAACTTAGGTTGATTTTCCATGAAATTTCCTGATTACAACGGGTTTGCCGACCAGAGCAGGCATGAACAGGCGACATTATAATGACAACATCGCCAAATGCTATGTGATCCAGTCGATTAGCTGCGCGTCAGTTGAAGATATTTTTCAATATCGCTGCCCGCCAACACTTCGCAAAGCCCGTCAGTAAGGGCCACCAGCCCCGTTTCATCCTCACTGTCGAAGCGAGAATAAACCGTACTGTCGATGTCCAGCACACCGACTAACGTGCCATTCACTTTCAGAGGAATCACGATTTCCGCATTACTGGCGGCGTCACAGGCGATATGTCCAGGGAAAGCGTGCACATCTTCCACGCGCTGCACTTTCTCTTCTGCAATCGCCGTGCCACAAACACCTTTACCGACTGGAATTCGAACGCAGGCAATTTTGCCCTGAAAAGGGCCCAGTACCAGCGTATTCGCCTCAGTCAGCAAATAAAATCCTGCCCAGTTCACGCCTTCCAGGCGTTCAAATAGCAGCGCACTGCAATTGCCCAGCGCAGCGAGGAAAGACGTTTCACCCGCCAGCAGTGCGCGAGCATCGCGATTTAAATCCTCGTAAAAGGCTTTTTTGTTCATTGTTTAACCATAATCAGCTACAGCAGAGCCGCTTTGTCACTTAGTTGTTAAAATAAGCACTAATAATCCAGCCTCACAAGGTGAATCATTGTGTTAGTTACTATACCCTTAGCTTTCTGTGGATCGAACTTGATGCCACGACAGCTGTCTCAGCCAGCTAGCGCTGTATGACATGCCGGTAACAGTAACAAACGATGGGCCACTTGCGTCACCCTATGAAAATTCACGCTATCAGCCAGACGTTGCCCCACGCACGTTATCAGCGTTGTCCGCAATGCGATACCCTTTTTTCCTTACCGGATGTTAAATCGCATCAGGCTGCCCACTGCCCGCGTTGCAATGCCCGAATTCAGAGCGGTTTTGACTGGTCAATGACGCGTCTTACCGCCATGGCCGTTACCATGCTGGTGCTGATGCCCTTCGCCTTTACCCTGCCGCTGGTGGATATTCGTTTGCTCGGGATGCGCATCAACGCCAGCCTGTTGGAAGGTGTGATTCAAATGACGCAGCAAGGCGATGTGCTGACGGCATCGATCGTGGCGTTTTGCACCATTGGTGCGCCAGTCACCCTGGTAGCAGGCATCAGCTATTTAGGCATCGGTCATGCGCTCGGGATGAATTTGCGTCCGGTGTTGTTGATGCTGGAGAAATTAAAAGAGTGGGTAATGCTGGATATCTATCTGGTGGGTGTCGCGGTGGCATCAATCAAAGTCCAGGATTACGCCACACTGGAGGTCGGTTACGGCATGGTGGCCTATATCGCGCTGACGGTTCTCAGCGTTCTGACCCTGATCCACCTCAATGTTGAACAGTTGTGGGAACATTATTACCCGCAATCCGTACCGACCTCGCCTCCCGAACAATGGCAGGTCTGCCTGAATTGCCATCACACCGGCGTGGCTGACAATCGCGGACGCTGCACCCGCTGCCACACGCCGCTGGATTTTCGCCGTCGCCATAGCCTGCAAAAATCCTGGGCGTCGCTGATTGCCTCCATTGTGTTGTTGATCCCTGCTAATCTGCTTCCGATTTCAGTGGTTTACGTCAATGGTGCCCGGCGTGAAGATACTATTTTCTCCGGCATTCTCGGTCTGGCCTCGGGCAATATCCCGGTGGCTGCCGTGGTATTTATTGCCAGTATTCTGGTGCCGTTTACCAAAGTGTTGGTAATGCTGACGTTATTGCTCAGTATCCACTTTAAATGTGAACAGGGGCTGAAGACCCGTATCCGTCTGCTGCGCGCCGTCACCTGGGTCGGCCGCTGGTCGATGCTCGATCTGTTCGTCATTTCTTTAACCATGTCGCTGGTCAATCGTGATCAGCTGCTGGCTTTTACGATGGGACCCGCCGCGCTCTACTTTGGTGCGGCAGTAATCCTGACCATTATGGCTGTTGAGTGGCTTGACAGCCGCCTGATTTGGGATGCACATGCAACAGGAAACGCCGACTACACCGACTAGCGCTAATCTGCGTAACAAACGCAAGATTTCGCCGTTCTGGTTATTGCCCATTATTGCCCTGCTGATTGCCGCATGGCTGCTGTGGACCAATTATCAGGAACGCGGAACCATCATCACGATTAACTTCCAAAGCGCGGACGGCATCGTGCCGGGGCGCACGCCGATTCGTTATCAGGGCGTGGAAGTCGGTACGGTACAGGGGATCGTGCTGAGTGATGACTATCACAGCATCCAGATCAAAGCCAGTATCAAAAGCGACATGCGTGATGCGCTGCGCGACAACACGCAGTTCTGGCTGGTCACTCCTAAAGCCTCTCTGGCGGGCGTTTCCGGGCTGGATGCGCTGGTGGGCGGTAACTATATTGGCATGATGCCTGGCAGCGGTAATCCACAGGAACATTTCACCGCGTTGGATACGCAGCCGAAATATCGCGTAAATACCGGTGAATTGTTGATCCATCTGCACGCCCCCGATCTGGGTTCGCTCAATACTGGCTCGCTGGTCTACTACCGCAAAATCCCGGTTGGCCGGGTCTATGACTACAGCATCAATAGCAACACCGATGGTGTGACCATTGATGTGCTTATCGAGCGTCGTTTCATTAACCTGGTTAAAAAGCAGAGCCGTTTCTGGAACGTCTCGGGCGTGGATGCGGATGTCAGCCTGAGCGGGGCTAAGGTGAAGCTGGAGAGTCTGGCGGCATTGGTGAACGGTGCCATCGCCTTTGACTCACCGGATGAGGGCCAGCAGGCGGCAAGCGATGAGAACTACACGCTATATCCCGATCTGGCCCAAAGCCAGCGGGGGGTGCAGGTCAGCCTTGATTTACCCAGTGGTGATAACCTGAAAGCCGACAGTACACCATTAATGTATCAAGGCCTGGAAGTCGGCACCTTAACCAAACTCAATCTACTTCCTGGCGGTAAAGTCACCGGTGAGCTGACCGTTGATCCTTCCGTTGCCGGTCTGATGCGCAGTGGTACACGCATTGAGATGCGTTCGCCGAAGATCAGCCTGACTGACACCAACCTCAGCAGCCTGCTGACCGGTAATACCTTTGAATTGATCCCCGGCGAAGGCCAACCGCAGGACCACTTTAGTGTGCTGCCAGCCAGTGAATCGTTGCTGCAAAAACCCGACGTTCTGACCTTAAAACTGAACGCCCCGGAGACCTATGGCATCGATGCCGGTCAGCCGCTGATGCTTTATGGCATGCAGATTGGTCAGGTGATTTCACGTCAGTTGGATGAACAAGGCATCAGTTTTGTGGTGGCGATTAATCCGGAGTATCGCCATCTGGTACACGCTGACAGTAAATTTGTCGTCAATAGCCGTATCAACGTTAAATTTGGCCTGGATGGCATGCAGGTGCTCGGTGCCAGTGCGCGTGAATGGGTGGACGGCGGTATTCGTCTGATTCCGGGTGCGAAAGGCAACCCGGACAGTCACTATCCGCTGTATGCCGATGCTGAACGCGCCGAGGAAGGCATCATTGGCGAGCAGCCTCCTGCCACCCTGAAACTCACCGCCAACAGCCTGCCTGATGTGCAGACCGGTTCGGTGGTTTTGTATCGCAAATTCCAGGTCGGTGAAGTGGTGGATGTGGTTCCTCGCGCCGATGCATTTGAAATTTCGATACATATTGAACCTCAGTACCGCAAACTGTTAACCAGTGAAAGCGTGTTCTGGGCGGAAGGCGGTGCCAAGGTTCAGTTAAATGGCAGCGGTCTGACGGTACAAGCTTCCCCGCTGAACCGCGCGTTAAAAGGCGCCATCAGCTTCGACAATTTGAGTGGGGCACAGGCGGCCAAAGGGGTTAAACGTATCCTGTACCCCTCTGAAACGGCAGCGCGTGCTGTGGGTAGCCAGATTACGTTACATACTTTCGATGCCAGCAAACTTGCCGCAGGCATGCCGATTCGTTATCTCGGTATCAATGTCGGCCAGGTCGAATCATTGTCGCTCAGTGCCGATAACAACCAGGTCGTGGCAAAAGCGGTGCTGTATCCCGAATATGTGCAGGACTTCGCCCGTATTGGCAGCCGCTTCTCCGTGGTATCTCCACAGATTTCGGCAGCCGGTGTTAATCACCTCGAAACCTTGCTCCAACCCTATGTCAACGTCGATCCCGGCAAAGGGGCGCAGTCACGGACGTTCGAGCTTCAGGACAGCACCATCACCGATTCCCGTTATCTTAACGGCCTGAATATCTTCGTTGATGCAACCGAAGCCGGTTCGCTCTCCGTCGGTACACCGGTGCTGTTCCGTGGTGTGGAAGTCGGTACCGTCACCGGTACTTCGCTGGGCAACATGGCGGACCGTGTCCAGGTCGCGCTGCGCATCAGTAAGAAATATCAACATCTGGTACGTAATAACTCGGTGTTCTGGCTGGCATCCGGCTACAACCTGAATTTCGGCCTGATTGGCGGTGTGGTGAAAACCGGTACTTTCCAGCAATTTATTCAGGGCGGCATTCAGTTTGCCACACCACCAACGGTGCCACTGGCTCCGCAGGCAGGTGCCAACAAACATTTCCTGTTACAGGATGAAGCGCCGAAAGACTGGCGCAATTGGGGCACGGCAATTCCCGACCCCGCACAACCCTAAGCAAATCGGGCAGCCTGGCTGCCCGATTCTTTTTCGCGTGTTACACTTCGCGCTCTGTTTGTTTTCCCCCGGAAGAAACCCGTGTCCGAACGCTTTCCAGAAGATTTCCTTGCGCTGATGCGCACCAGCTTGTCTGACGAGACTGAAATGCAACGCTTTCTCGCCATCAGTCAACAACCCTTGCGTCGCAGCTTGCGCGTCAACACGTTAAAAATTAGCGTGGATGATTTTCTCGCCCAAACTTCAGATTATGGTTGGCAGCTCACGCCGATCCCCTGGTGCAAAGAAGGCTTCTGGATTGAACGCGACGATGAATCGCTCCCGCTCGGCAGCGTGGCTGAGCATCTCAGCGGATTGTTCTACATTCAGGAAGCCAGCTCCATGTTGCCAGTAACGGCATTATTTGATGCGGCTCCGGATGCCCATCAGGTGATGGATGTTGCTGCGGCACCGGGTTCTAAAACCACACAAATGGCGGCATTGATGCACAATCAGGGTGCCATCCTTGCTAATGAATACTCCGCCAGCCGGGTCAAGGTCTTGCATGCCAATATCAGCCGCTGTGGCGTCAGCAACGTCGCTCTCACCCACTTTGATGGCCGGGTTTTTGGTGCTGCGTTACCGGAACAATTTGATGCCATCCTGTTGGATGCCCCCTGTTCCGGTGAAGGCGTGGTGCGCAAAGATCCTGATGCGCTGCGCAACTGGACACTCGCCAGCACGGAAGAGATTGCCGCCACCCAGCGCGATCTTCTCGACAGCGCCTTTCATGCGCTACAGCCTGGTGGAACGTTAATCTACTCGACCTGTACCCTTAATCAGATTGAGAATCAACAAGTTATCAGCTGGTTGCAGCAACGCTATCCCGATGCGGTTGAAATCGTTCCGCTGGCTGGCCTGTTTACCGGGGCGGAACAGGCGCTGACACCGGAAGGTTTTCTGCATGTATTCCCGCATATCTATGATAGCGAAGGGTTCTTTGTTGCTCGCCTGCGCAAAATTGCCAGTCTGCCCGCATTGCCGACACCTAGCTATAAAGTGGGTAAACTGCCCTTCTCTCCTGCCAGCAGAAAATTGAACGCTGAAGTGCAGCAAGCCGCCGCGAAAGTGGGTTTGCGTTGGGAGGATAATCTTCAGTTATGGCAACGCGATAAAGAACTGTGGCTGTTTCCGGCGGCGCTGGAAAGCTGGTTGGGTAAAGTACGCTTTTCACGCATTGGCCTGAAACTCGCGGAGACTTTCCCCAAGGGGTATCGCTGGCAGCATGAAGCCGTGGTTGCGCTGACACAAGCGGATAACGCGTTGTCGTTTGCACTGACGGAAGCGGAAGCGGAAAGCTGGTATCGCGGTCAGGATATCCATCCGGAAAATTTACCTGAACGCGATGAAGTCCTGGTGACCTACCAGCAACAAACGCTGGGGCTGGCAAAAAAAGTCGGGAATCGCATCAAAAATAGCTATCCGCGCGAGCTGGTTAGAGACGGTCGTCTGTTCCGCTAACCGCTATTGCAACTGTACCAATGTCAACCGGTTGCCAAACACGGCGCCGGTATCTATGTAGTGTTGATTGGCAACGTTGAGCGGTTGCTCCAGCGGCGTATGACCAAAGTAGAAATCACTGGCTCCATCAATCGCCATCGTGTTACCCCGTTGATGCCGTCCCAGCCGGTCGCGACTCCACACCACCTGATGCCAGTCCACTTCCTGTCCCAGTTCATAGTGGCTGGCAGGATAATCAGCGTGCGCAATCACCACCACCCGATCCCCGAGCTGAAGATGTAAAATCAACGGCAACTCCACGCATTGCTTCAGCGCGTGGCGTGCAGCAATCAAAGCTGTGCCACGTAGCTGCCAGAACCATTCACCCCCATTCATAACCCATAACATCGGATCTTTGCCTTGCAGAGCAGCGATAGCCATCTGTTCGTGGTTTCCACGCACACAGCGAAACCAGGGTTCTTTAAGTAATTCAAGACAACCGGGACTGTCCGGCCCGCGATCAATCAAATCACCGACAGAAAGCAATAAATCCTGCTGTTTATCAAACTGGTGCAGGATCAGCTGTGAATCGAGCTGGGTGCGACATCCGTGTAAGTCACCGACTACCCAGATGTTACGCCACGCTTTTGCATCGACCGTTTGGTAAAACATCATGGTCTCCTGAAAGCTGGTTTACTGGAAGTTTAGTGATTACGGCATAAAGTATAGCCTGGCGGCCTGTAACCACCGGGGAGGAAGCGTGAACAGTCGGAAACAGTTTATTGGGATTCTGGTGGTGATTTTTATCGGTAGCCTGTTGCTGCTGGAAACCCTTGCGCGGCTGGTGCATTTACTGGTGGTGGGATAAATCAGAGAGATGGGCCTGACTAAATTCAACAGCGGCTGCTTCCTGCAGCCCTGATGAATGCCCCTTCCGGCGCTTATCTCCGGCACTCATTAAAGGTGTTAGCTCTGCGAGGGACGGGAAGTAATGTAAACCTTCGGAGTATTCCGAACAAGTTAAATGATATTAACAATCATTCTCATAAGCATTCCCTGTGATATCTATATAATAATCAAATAATTCATGCAGTTAAAGCATTCCACTCAGTAACATCTGCCTGAAAATTCCGCAAGATTGGTTAGCATCTACAGACACATATCCAGCGCATCTTTTGCCAGACTTTACCTGAGGTTGTTTGAAGGAGTAAGCCGATGAAAGATTATTATAAAATCGATTTAGAAGACTTCATGCAGAACAATAAGGCTTTGATTGGTGAGATTAAAAGTAAAGCGCCAGTTTACGCCGATGATATGGGGCTGGATGAAGTGCAGTACATAAACCGTGAGCTCAAACGCGCCCATCTGGATTATGTCGAAAGCCTGGGAGTGAAAGACCCTTACGAATACTACATATCCCGGCATGAAGAAGATCGCCCTCTGGCTGAGCAGCTTATTGCCCAGCACCGAAATTCACTTCATACCGCTCGATAACTCTCATCACTTTTGCCACACCACAGGTGTGGCAATGCGTTATCAGCTAACGCGTGATGAAGAAAATAGCGGTCATAAAGCCGATAAATAATACCGCGAAGGTAATAAATCCCAGGCGCGGCGATTTTGCCCGGCCAACCAACGCGGAAATAAACACACATAACAGGGTTAATGTGCCAATCATCACCCAGAGAAGATATTGTGTATTTGCCATCGAGAATCCTTGTATGCAGGCAACCATTTTTTAGCGCCACTCTTATACCATCTTTTGACCGCCAGAGCATGTCGTGCTGTGATTAGCCGGTCTGAGACTCCTGGCAACGAATCGCTTTCAGTGCTTCAAGCTGTTTAAGACGTGCGCTCACTTTGCTATTTGCATTCGCTTTAGCAATACCGTTTCCGATGCCAAAATCGCCCACAAACCCAATGACCGTCAGGGCATCAAATTCACCGGTTTTATCGATTTGTTGTTGCATCGCCTGAGTTTTAGCAATCTCAGTTTGCAACGCTGGACAGTTATAACTTCTTGCTTCTTCATCAGTCACTGCTGGCGCTTGCGGGTATTGTTTCAGTGCACAACCACTGAGGAGCAGGATGGCAAGCAGACATAGAGCTTTGTACACGACGGTTTTCCTGTGGTAATTATCGGTCCTGTTAAGCTAGCAGTAATGACCTGATCATGTCTGTATTTCTTGATCAACCGGGAAGCACCAAAAAGGGGAAGGCGGGAGCGGAGGGGAAACGTTTTTATAACAAGGGTGATTAACCAGATGGCAGATATTGTTAACGTATTAATGAAAAAAGGAACTCCTTTTCCTCTTTATCTGATTTAAAATAATTAATGCCAGCGTCTGCCTTCTCGCCAACCATGTCTGAGATAATGTTTTACAGCATCTGCACCTGCAGCCGCGACATCTTTATTCAGCGCAAGATAGAGTTCAGGGTCAAAACCTTCAGGTATCATTGAGGGTTTATAAGTGTCGGCTATTTCCTCACCCATCTTTGCCAGTCGCCTGATTTTTTCTTCTAAATCACGCTCGGCGGCTTTTACCGTTTTAATTTTCTCAAAAATTGGCATCGCGCCTGAGAGTGACGACGACCAGGAACGTTTACTAAAATCCCTTGAATTAGTAATGGGCCATTGATGAAAACTCGATTCATGGCTATCAATTACAAGTTTTCTGATGTTATTACCGGTCATCATCTCGGAATAAACCAAAGAAAGCTGGTCGCGTCGGCTATATCTCAAAATTTGCCTGTACCATTCTTCCATAATTTCGATGACATCAGACTCCATGTGATTACGAAGAATCATTCCTGCCCAATACGGCTTGCGGTGTAATGATTCAGGGCAAATTACCTGATAATGGTTCAGTTGCTCAAATACCCTGGCTGAGTCATCAAGTCCTGTCTGAGCGACTTCGAAGAATTCTTCATAAACACTTTCCCGATAAGAATGCATCGGCATGGTTATGTTGCCATAGCTACAGAACTCCTCAATCAATAATGCCGGATCAACAAGCAACCGCACCGTGTTGTCGATGTATAAAGAGCTTTTAAAATCAGAAAGAAAATGATGTGGATTCACTTTAACCATCCTCTGGCTTCTCACAGAATCCAGAGGAAATACAGGTTTTACCACCCTGATTTCCCAGGTTTCACTGGTAAGCTCATTATCATCGGTAAAGCATATCTTTCTAATCTTTGATTTCTTTGCTTCGCCTTCCAGTTCATTCAGTTTCTCATAGCCACCGAATATTGCTGTGTAAAGACATGCAGAATTGTTATCAAAAATCATAATCGCCCTCAATACTTCAACCACACATAAAAACATCATACATTACCAGCCAAGCGGTTAGAAGAAACATCACCACTTGGTTTATATAACGTTGACATCTGTAATTTTTCAACGTTCTTCGACTAAATTAAAATTTTCGTAATTTTTATTAGTTATTGTATCTGAAGATTTAAAATAACCCTGAGACTGAATAGATACAAAAATGCCTAAACACCTTCCCAACCCAATCAGGGCGCGTACAGGAGGATTAAATCGGCGTATGCCATACCTCGGCATCAATCTAAAAATAATCACCACAGAGATAAATTATTACAATTTACACTATTGATATTTAATAATAACAGCTATGAGCGCAATTTATCATTGCCCCGCAGAATAATCAGCACCGAATCACACGGTTAAGATATCAGGATTGCCACAAATCAATTGAGATCAATCTCATTGCGATCAAAAAATTATTTACCTTTCAATAAGGAAGTATTGCACAAATACGGTTACTGGCAAGTTTCACTCTGGCTATGTTGCTTCTCGTTAACCGCTACAGGCAATGCAACACAAACCCATCTCATCTCAAAATAGTGAACTCATCATACAGGATGACCATACCAACTCGGACGGCAAACAGAGCTATCGTGGGACATGCTCCAGGCATGGTGGCGTGAGTAGATGTCTGGGACTGGTAGCATCTATCGCATGCAGAGCTAGCTCAACATGCAGACAAAAAAAGACCGAATACGATTCCTGTTTACGATGCATTGGGATATTTCTGTTATTTATCATGGTGATACATAACAAAAACACCTCTTTTCATGGTTGCAACACTTACCATTGCAGACTTTACAGATCAAACAGTTACCACTTTTTTCGGATCTGGTTCGGACAAATTTCGGTACAGTAATTTCGTCGGCCCTTCCCCATCAGATGTGTCATCTGTATCCATCAACGACTTGTATTTGCGAGAAGCTAAGCCGTACCTGGATTGCAACCAAAGACTCAGAGAATGCACTATGCTTAAGTAGCAACATTAAGCTGCGTGAAAGGGAATGCCATTTATGAAACGTTCGTTAAGTTGGCTAATTATTGTCTTTGTAAGTCTGATCACTTTAGCGGGATGTTATCACTCTGACCGACCAATTGGCCCCGATGGCCGCCCCAATGTACCGGCTGAACAATCAATCCCCGGTGGACCGATGAGCAAAGGACCAGTCGGGCAACCTCAAGCATAGGTCGCACAAAAATGCCAGGGATACTTCTAACTACACCCTCTTCTGAGAAGGTTTGCTGCATCCTTTGCGATAGCTTTTACGGGCAATTCTTTCGACGCAGCTGCGATGCGCTCTAGTTCGTACAAAATATTGGCCCGGTTCAGTGGGATACCTTTCGCACTCAACTCAATCACTGCTGTTCCTATAGCACAACCTATCATCCCTGCCCTCTGAGACTTCAGTTCTTTCATGTATACGTTACGACCATTAATTTGACTTAGTAATAAGCATAGAACGTATTGCTGAACTTTTCCCTGGGGATAATGTCTTAGAAATCATATGGGTTGATCCATGTAGCGAATTTTGCGCCTGCTTAAGCAGGCATTTTTTTGCCCAAATCAAACAAGTTGGACCAGTTTCAAAATATTTATGTATAATGTTCACTCATACCTTGTATGGGCAAGCTACACACAGCATGCGTAGCGAACATGAGAGATTTGCAATTTGAATTAATTATACCTGCTCTGGGCGGGTATTTTTTTGCGCGTCATTGGCATTCTGCTAAAGTTAAGAGGTGACATGTTGAACCACCATGACACTTTCAATTCAAGTATCGTATCCATGATAAATATTGCCCGCTCCTGCACACCACCCGCAGCGCGGGCTTTTTTAGGTTTATCCTTTAAATCGTCGGCCCTTCCCCATCCCTGGTTCTTGTGATCACCCAGGTAATAACACCGATCACCGCTACCTCTTCCAGCGATTCACCCTCTATCGTGTCGCCGTCTTCACAGATGATCGCGCGTTTCTCCAGTCGGCCAATCTGATACTTATCCCAGGCTTCAAAATAGATTGTGTCACCCAGCACCGGCTTAACTGATTTGTCCACCACCACATATCCATCCGGGGTATCAAGTATGTGTGTCATCTCACCACTGGCAGATCCGAAAATCTGGTGGTGTATGCCGGAGACAGCATCTCGCGTTTCATATCCCACGCTTTCTGAATGCCCTGACCTGCGAACCATAATTTACCCTTCCCGCTCTGGTTTAGGCCATCAACGACTCTCATCAGCGCTTCGCTGTTGGCCTGTGGTTGGATTTCATCAAACAGATTGAGCTGCGCAACACCCTGACTGAAGAAGTCACCCAGCATCACACCTGCTTTCATGTAACGGTGTCCGGGTATCCAGATACGTTCCAGTGCTTCCATTGCCATCCGGATGATGTCCCGTGTGTCGTTTGACGGCGTCAGCAGCTTCCCCGTGGCTTGGTTGCCGTAGAACACTTCGTTTTCTGCATGTGGGCTGGTACGAAGGAATACAGCTATCTGGCGACAGTACTGCTTTTCGCCTCTCAGTTTCTCAGCAGCTCTCTCTGCATAGGCGCATATGGCCTGACGCATATCGCTGTATTCCGTGATGCGTGAACCAAAGGATCGTGAGCACACAATCTGCTGCTTTGTCGGTGCGAACTCTTCCATCTCAAGACACGGCTCGCCACGTAATTCACGCACTGTGCGTTCCAGCACCACATTGAAATGCTTCCTGATGATGTAAGTGCTCTGCTCTGAAAGGTCTCTCGCGGTTGTTATACCCATTGCATTGAGCTTTTTACTGATGCGGCGGCCAACGCCCCACACATCCTCGACCGGCACCAGAGCCATCAGCTTGTGCTGGCGATCTACATTCGACAGATCAAGCACGCCACCAGTTTTAGTCCACTTTTTGGCTGCATGATTTGCAAGTTTTGCCAGTGTCTTGGTCGGCGCAATGCCGACGCCCACAGTAAGGTGTGTGTCCCGCTTTATACGTGCGCGCACCTGCCGTCCAAATTCTTCCAGTGAGTGATGCCTCTCCATGCCAGAAAGATTCATGAAGGCTTCATCGATTGAGTAGATTTCAACTGCCGGTGCCATTTCCTCAAGGGTAGACATCACGCGGTTAGACATGTCGGCATACAACGAATAATTGGAGCTGAAGACATGCACTTTATGGCGGCGCAGCTCGTTCTTAATCTTGAAGTATGGGTCGCCCATTCGAATACCCAGGATCTTCGACTCTGCCGATCTTGCTATCACGCAGCCATCATTGTTCGACAGGACAACCACCGGCTTACCACGTAAGTCTGGTCTGAAAACCGTTTCGCAGCTCGCATAGAACGAGTTCACATCAACCAGGGCGAACATCACATGCCACCATTCGGGTTAAATACCTGGAATAGCCGCTCTTCACCTTCTGCTGTCGAAATGTCACGAAAAGTTGTTGTGTGAGTCTCAATCCACTTGTTGGCAGCACGCAACGTGTAATGCCAGTTCATCCGGTCCAGCTCCCGCACAAAATCGCGTGTGCTTACCGTGAAACGCCCCACGGCGTCTCGTTTTATCGCCTGCCTGAAGGCAATCATGATTTCGTAGTCGCGCGGCATGGCGATTACCTCTGATAGATAACTGTACGTATATACAGTATTATCGATCGGTAGAATCGATCAAGTTGATTCTCAGAGGTTCCTGAGAAGGGTCTGTTGGGAAAGGAATTTTAATCTGAGGATGCTATTGAGGCTTGGTGCATGGGTTTTAAGATCCAGCACCTTCCAGAGCAGTGATGCGATCCTGCAAGGCAGTAACCGTATCGCTTTGGGCGCTTATCAACTTCTGCTGCGCCTGGACAGCCATCGTGAGCTTCGCTATCAAAGCTATCGGGTCAAGGGTGTAGGCGTCATCTATTCCGTTTGGGTTAGCCTCAATATCATAGTCATCCGGCAGCCCTTCACCTATAACCGCCTGTGGCGACACTTCAACTAAATCGTTAGCGATAAATCCCAGCTTCTCGATAGACTCTTCAATGATGCCACGGGCTTTATACTTGAATTTTGCTGCTTTCCACTGCACAACCTCGGCCAGAGAAGAAGACACATCTTCATCGGCCATATAAACAGGTTCAGTTTTAAGCATTTTGTCAGATGTTGACGCCAGCGTGATGTTACCGACTGAGGTCGTTCCGACATACAGCGTCATTACCGATCCAGTGCCGGGGTTATTCCAGTGAAGGTTGTACACGAAGTTCGTGAATGCGCCGGTACTACCGGCTTTGCAACAGTAGCCGCCGTTATTTACACGGAACATGCCACCACCAGTCGTCAGTGATCCAGCAAAGTTGACCGTAATTTGATAAGAGCCGTCACTAATGATACGGGAGGTATAATCAAGTGGACTGTTCCCATAGTGGAAGTCGATAAACGGCTGAGCTGCATACATCTCCATGATACCGGAGGAGCAAGATACATAGTTTTGTGCTCCGGCAGCGTTAGCGTAGTCACCGACCTGAAAACCCGAACCCTTAAGGGTTCCCCCAACCACATCGCCGGTGAAAGTGGCCTTAGTGCCAGATATATCCCCGGTGAACGTACCGCCGCCCTTGTCCATCTTCGTGCCAAGCGTGGTGGTAATCCCGTTCCATGCCGGTCCTGTCCAGGTTGTCCCATCTGGCAACGTTACGGTTACATTACCTGTGCCGGAGAAAATCTGTTGCCAGTTCGCTTTGTCCAGGTTCAGCCCGCGAATGGCGTAAGTAACCTGAGATGCCAGCGCCGACGTTATCAGGTTCAGCGTTGCCAGCGGGACATAATCAAATGAAACACCTGATGTTGTCGGGCCGGTGTATGCCTGCGTCAATGTCAGCGCAGTATTGCTTGTTATTGCGCTGATCCCCAGCGTATACGCCGTACCGCCAACGCTCGCCACGATAAACCCGTTGACCGCCACATCAGTTGTAAAAGCTGTACCGCTACCTGTAACCGCAGTTGAACCATTAGTTAAGGTGATAGTGCCTGCTGGCATATATTTTCTCCGGACAATAAAAAACCGGCGCTGCGTCCGGTTTTTATTCGACATTTCGAATGGCTCAAGAAAATAAATCGATCTTATCGATCTCTTTTATTCACTTAATCATTAATTAAATTCGTGATTCGATCATCCATACACATCAAAAAGGAACTAATAATGAAAAGTCTCGTCAGCGTGATTCTTATTTCAATCTGCATCTCTGGATGTGCATCATCGACGCCGCCGATATGCAGCAACAAGGCCAAGATATCAAACCATAGTTATGACATTCCGGTTTTCAAGAAAGAAAATGGCCGATACCTTGCCGGATATCCTTTTTACACATGGACAGATAAATCACAGTTTATTGACACATCTGAGTGTGACCGGCTAAACCCCTAACGCCTGATGGTAGTAGGTATCGTACACATTTGTTTCAATAAAAGCCGGGGGGCTACATGAATACTGATAAGGTGCCTGTTCATTATCATAGGACACCTGATTATACAGATTCCCCCCTTGAGCCTCATACTTGCTTGTGCCGGATATATTAAATCCTGCGCTATAGCAGTTATATCTTACGTAACCTGAATTTCCGGTAACAGGGATCGCCACTACTACTGATACACCACTTGTTATTGCCACCGGGACATCAGAGGTAGTGGTTGAACCCACTGTCAATTTCAGGGGCAGACAGTTCTGGTGCCAGACAATCTGCCCATTGTCATACATGAAGAATCCCGCCGCCGGTGTATTCACCATCATCTTTGAGAAAACATAGATACGAGTAGCAGACATTGTTGATCCAAAATTGCCTCTGAATTGCAACGCCCAATACCCGTTCTGCGTTATTTCGGTCCACCAGACATTGTTAAACCCGGATGCGCTCGTAGAACGATGGAACGCTATAAACGGCATCGACGCAGGCACATTGGTTTGCAAAATTTGGCCGCCAGTCGGCGTGAGGTCAATAACCTGGACAAGATTGAATGGTGTAAATGGTGGCGCTATTTTGAACACGGGCGGATTCACACTATAGTCATTCAGAACGAATCCTGAATAACTGCCAATTGTCGTGGCCGTGGCGACCACGATGACCTTTGATACCGTGTCAACGCCTGACCAGCTTACTGTTTGCCCTGAAACCGATGTGCCAAACGTTATCTGGCTGCTGCCGTAAGTTGTGCGACCTCCTAAAATCGCCGCGGTGAGTGAAAAACCAGGCAGGCTGTAAGTTTTGCTACCGCTCCCGGATACTGTAATAATATCGACCACAAAGTTGAACGACATCGAGTTAAGAACGTCATATGTTGTTCCATCAATATACGCTGTAAATCCGGCTGGCATTATCGGGCCGCCCCCATCGAACAAACAAGTTGTCCACTTGCGTTATACCAGGCTGCACCTTTGTTATCCACAACAAACCGGCCCTGTCCGGACACTGCACCATTAAGCTCGAATGAACCATCTGATTTCATAATTGTTCCTGTTGTTGCAGCGGCATAATTTGAAGAATACCAGGAGCCAACCTTTGCAAGAGTTATTGCGGCATAATTAATCAAGGCATCATTAATAAACACCTGTCCATTCAAAGCAGCAAACGCCAGCTGATAACTTCCCGCGTCACTTCCTGTGTAAATGCCGAACTGATCAGCATTGAATGCAATTGTGGATTTATAGCTGGTGCCTGATGGCTCAATACCGATTGCCATGCCTGCGCCATAATAAACCCCTGATCGCGTTATACCGACCTGAAGTGTGTATGACGCTTTCGCCGTTCCATTATCAGTTACGGTTGCGGTGAGTTTTTCGCTAACAGCTGCATTCAGATCGCCGATTTCAGCCTGAACCTGAGTTTCAAGCTCGGCCATCGCCTGGTTAACTGAAGCGATGGTGGTCGTGATGACAATAACTTGAGCCTTTATTTCTCCATTGACCGCAAACTGATAATCTACCGAAGCATTATTATTCAGGGCGTTCTGAAGCATCCCTTCAATGTTCGTATCAATTTGCGTGGTGAGGTTTTCAAATGCTTCGGATTGCCTGATTTGATCATCAATCAGGTCAATCATTCCGGGTATATCAGAGGACGCCTGTCCTGACGCTTCCACGAAAGAAGACACACCAAAGGCATTCTTTGTGCGCACATACATATAATATGTCGTGTCAGCTTTTAAACCGTGCAGGGTCCACTGAGATGCTCGCCCGAGGAACTTTGCTTCATCCTCAACCGAAGCAACGCTGCTGGCCTGCACCTCGCCGGTGTACCAGAATTCAAATGATGTATCGGTCGTAGCGGTAACATTCATCACCGGCACGATATCAGCCGAAAATATGCCCGGGGTCCACTGAATAAAGGTTGGCGCAGACGGCGCACCGATTACCAGGCTGACCTGCGTTTCCGCACCCTTCATGCCATTACTGTTGCGGCCACGTACCCCCAGCGTATAGCTCCCCGCATCCAGCCCATAAAAATCATAGGTGAACGCCTCAGTCTCGTAGCTTTTCACCACCGCACCGGCTTCAGTGTAGACCGTCAGTTCAAACGTCAGCTTTTTGGTGGTGGTTGCGGTTTCCCACTTCGCCGTAACCTGGACGGTTTCAGAATTGGTGTTGATGATGGTCAGGTTTTCAACGTTAGGCACGCGGTATGCGTTCAGCGTATCGCTGGGCGTTTCAAACACAGCGCCTTCATCAACCACCGCCTGTTTGTTCGGGTCGTGGCGGGTTGCCGAGATGGTGTAAGTGGAGTTGTTCTGATCTTCGGTTATACCCATGATCCGGAAAAGCTGCGTTGCCACCTGCCCCGTTGAAATCGCAAACACAGTGCCGTCACGCACCCAGGCAGGTGCAGCGGAAAGAGTGATAACCGGACCGTTCACCGCTGAAATGGTGTGTTTAGCAAATTTCCCGTCTGCCCCCATGATCGACATCGAGTCACCGCTCCCGGCCAGGCTGGTCACATCAGCGTCAACGGTAATTTGTGCGCCGCTGTGAGACATTATCCGGCCACCCAGCCGCGTTCCGGCGCGGTTGTTATCCGCAACCTCAATAATATCGCCCGGCATGAAAGCAATAGCATCGCGCGCCATCTGGAATGAAACCTTGCGGTATTCGCGCTTGCAGGACTCAATCAGCCATTTTCCGGCCCGCACGGCCTGACCACGGGACGTACATCCGAACGCCTCCAACGTCGTTTCGTTGTAGTTATAAAGGCTGATTTGCTCATCATCAGAAACGTATTCTTTCGACGCGCTCCAGCCATTGTTCGGGTCTGTCCACGATACGACAACAGCGTTATAGCGTTCGCTGCGCTTCATCGAACTGTATGTAAATTTACCGTCAACCACGCTGGCATTGGTCACGGCGGCAACCGGGTCAGCCGGATTATCGATAATCATCGAAAATCGCATACCGTCCCAGAGTGCAATGCCCCGGCAGGCACTGGCAATCTTATCCAAGGTGTCGCGGGCGCTGGAGGCATCGGTCAGGTAGGCATTCATCGTAATGCGCGGCTCTTTACCACCATAGCCGTCATCAACTTCCTGATCGCAGAACTGCGACAGGATGTATAGCGTGCCGTCATCCACATCGACATAGCCCGCATATTTAGCCAGGCCATAACGGATATTCTTCACCAGCGCGCGAAACAGCCAGGCCGGGTTATTTGTCCATGCTGACTTGAATCCACCGGCCCAGATCCCGGTGTAAGTGCGTGCAATCGGGTCGTAATTATCCGGCACATCAACAATCAAACCGCGCAGATGATAAGTGCGGGTTGGTGTGTCTGTGTACTGGTCGCGGTCAACAACACACCCGGCAATAGCGGTATACGGGTACGACAGGCTGTCATCGGTGATTTCCGTATAGCTGTTCCATACGGTGCCGTTATTGAGGAGATCGCTGGTGCTGTCAGCGGTAATTCTGCGCAGGCGAATATCAAACGGTTTGGTTTCCGGCGCGTCAATCAGATGCGCTTCCAGGTACTCCCCCGAGATTTTCCCCGTAATGGTCACAGTTTTAGCAGTCGACCATGCAGCCGTACCGGTGCGGGTCTCTATCACCATTGTGACTGACGTGTTTTTCTGGTTGCCCTTTGAGTCCTGCTCAACCAGCGATGACACGCCAATATTCATACGAACCCGGCTGACATCTTCATCACTGACAGTTCGCACAAGGGGAGTGTCATAAGTCACGTCAGTATTAACAATTGTTGTTGCCTCAATGGTGTCAAATCCGGTAATCGCCGTCTGAGTCAGGCTACCGGGGCGCCAGGCGGCACTGACACCGTTAATTGACACATTACCGCTGGAATCAGTGACAGGGGTGTCATTGAGCATGAACGAGGACAGATAAGTCTGATCAACAGGTCCATAGATCGGCCCCTCTGACAGCAAGTCCAGTACCCTGTAAAATTGTTTTGATGTGAGATTGTCATCAACCAGTTTCGGTGTGCTGCCACCGCCGCCGCCAGAACTCATGTAAGCGCCCCATAAAAAAGGGCCGCCATAAGGCAGCCCTGAAAAAGAATGATTTGTTGGCTATCAGACGATCGAAATATCCCAGTCTTCATTGTTGCTGGTATCAATGCCGAGACTGGCAACATTCGATCCGATAACCATCTCACCCAGCAGGATCGGAACCGGACTCCCCTGACCTACCCGGTTTTCGGCACTGGTAAATGAATTGTTGGTGATGCTGGTCGAATCATTATCCGACGCACTGGAGGTTTTCAACGTGGATGTCATATATAGCGAATAAGCCACTGACGCGACCGTGACCGCCACCATAATCCAGGCAGCCGCGGCAGCTGTAAGTGCCCCTTCAACTACCGGCACAAACAGCACCGCTGCACCGTCTTTCAGATGCCGGTCCATATGAAATGCCAGGTTGTCGTTGGACACATCACCGCCATCGATGCGGATACGCAGACGGGTTTTATAAAAATCACGTTTGAAGGCAGGGCATTGGGCCAGCAGCAGGCGCAGCCCCTGAGAAGGGGTATCAACATTTAAAGCGATCTGGCGGAAATGTCGTCGTAGATTCCCCGCAAATCTAAAGATGAGCATTGTTCATGCCTCCAGATGGAATGGAACAGCGGTATGTAAATCGGGCGCAACTGCTCCCGGCGACTCAGCCGCCCATAAACTTCATGATGGAGAATGGTGTTATTCCCCAACCAGATCATGGCGTGGCACGGATCCGCTTCGGGAAATGCGCGCCGGATAATGACATCACCGGGCTGGATATCTTCAGCGTCAACCTCATAAAACCCGTTGGCTGCCATGTTTTTTAAATACAGATTTTCCCCTCGCAACCACCATCCGTTTGTACGTTCAAAATCAGGCAAATCGATGCCACAGAGGTGATAGGCATCCCGAAACAGCGTATAGCAGTCCGTGATGCCATGAACGAACCGGCGTCCCAGCAGATGCGGAACGGGGCGGATTTTGCGCAGAACCTCGGCGCTGGCAAGCCACCAGTCAATGTCAGTGGCAATCTGTGCCGTGCGGTCAGCCGGTGACAGCACCGGTTTTGGTTTTGGGTGTGAATGAAAAACGGCGGTGATTTCTCCCGCCGCTTCAGCGCTTATCCAGTCCTCATCGCTTATCCTGAAATGCTGAGATGGCTGTGGGTGGACATTCTCACAGCGGATAAGGCGCGTATTATTGAGGATCAGTCCGCACACCTCATCATCGGATGAGGCAGCGTAGAGAAGGCATTCATGTTCCAGCGTCATGATACTTTACTCGCTCCCGGATATCCCCCGTACGGTTTAATAGCTGGCGCGGGAAAACGAAGACGGCAACCGCTAAGGTGTTTTGAACACCGGTCTTTCGTTGTATCCGATGTGGGCTGATCGAACTCATCAGCCACCGCGCCACCGCTGTAACCGCAACCGTCACCCCGGTAAAGCCACTGGCATACATCAGCAAGAATGGTGCGGCCGGGGATTACCGCGTTGTCCTGGTCTACCGGTGTGGAAAGGTTATAAGTGACCTGCTCGGGTGTCTCTTCAGACATTTCCTCCACGGTGTAACGAGACACAGCCTCCATCGTGGTATCAGCATCCGGATTCCCGTTCGGAAAGTTTACCGCATCGAGATGTTTTACCAGCACCTGCCGGCGGGTCAGCGTTGCCCCAGCTGCATCGTTAAAATCACTGTTGATCCCGGTAATCAGACCGTCCATGTTGGCGACAGCCATTGTAGGACGGGCATAGGTGCCCTCGGATTTGGTTTCGAACCCCTCTACAGCAATCGGATAGGCTAAATAAGCATTCCCCTTCCATATGACATCGTTGTAATAACCGTTCGTGCCTGAATGGAAGCGGATCACATCTCCGCCAAATGCCTGAAGGTCAAGCTCGAACAGATCGAGCATCGCGCCAACACCGGCATCAACGCTTTCGATAATGAGTTCTGCTGGTATATCTCGCATAATCACCTGTCAGGTTATAAAGGCTTATATAGCCATTTTTCCGGCATAAAAAAACCCGCCGAAGCGGGTTGCTATGCGTTATTACTCTCTCGCCACTGCGCGACCATATCTTTGGTAACTTCTTTTTTATAACAGATAGGGGCATAACCACCTGCCTTACTCCAGGCACTTCTTCTTCCGCAACTGCTACCGTTTCTGGCTGAATTGAAGGGACATGCACATGTTCCCGGATAAGATGCTATAGACTCATCAATAATATGTTGCTTGACTTGATCGTCTGTAAGTCTCGTACTTTTAGCGTTTGCAATATCTGTAGATACTAATCCCATCAGTAAAATTGACGTCATCAGAAGTTTTTTCACAAACATTTTTAATGCCTCCTTTGTGCAGAAGCATCAAAATAACTTAACTATGAAATCACCAATCGTTCAATAAGAAACCCAAAATGGCATGCTTTTCATCCAATGCTAACGAGGGACCTGCTCAAACGTAGCGGTGAGCTGGTAAAAACTCCCCGTTTTCTGGAGTGACCAGGTGCGGCACACATAAAGCCTCTGCACACCTGTATCGGATGGAGTCCAGTAGAACGACTCAACCGCCATTCGCTCTGTTAAGAATGAATCCGCCTCTTTGGCGACGTTGGGTCGCGAACACTTATCATCGTCGTAACCAATGAACGTAAGCGAATATTTCCCCAGCAAGGGGTTAATCCCCTTAACCTGTCGCTGCTCATAACCATCACCTAGCGCCACGACGCTGACATTAGGCGTGCGTTCGCCCGTGAAGCCCTTTTGAGGACTCCATGTGAAAATTTCAGGCATGAGTTACTCCAAATAAAAAACCCGCCAAAGCGGGTCTAATCGGATGTTGATAAATCAGAAGGTAGCAACTAAGTCTCGCAGTTGCTGCTTAGCTTTTTCAAGTACTCGAGCTTCAATCTCAGCAAGAGATGCATCTCTATCCAGCGAGATTGCAACGTTCACAGTTGTTTTTTGGCTACTAACTTCATAATCGATAAAAACAACACTGCCCAAAATTCCCTTTCCATTGACGTTATCAAACGCCGTGATTTTGCCTACTTCAATTTCCATAGCCATGTTATATCTCCTTGGATTATGAGGTTTGATATTATCAAAATTATCGAGATTTTCTTGCCTGAAGCATTCCACCAGGACGAGTGCTCTGATCTTTCATCTGATAAAGTGCGACCTGCTTCATTGAGCTAACAATCCATGCCTTTGTCGCATCATCAATGCCGCCGGTTGTCTGGATATTGAAATGCACTTCCTGCTGAATTGTCGATCCGCTGCTGGAGCTACCAATGTCCCTGTTGCTAATAACGGAGCCGTTATCACCTGGGATCATATACTGGCTGCCATTGCTGGCCTTGAAGATTTCAGGCTTACCGCCCTCTCCCACCTTATACATGCTGTTGGCGCTGACCGGGCCGCCGTGTTCGCGAGCACCAGTGAGTGACATTGCCTGGGCAGTTGTCATTGCGGTTGTGAAGCCCGTCATGCCCGCTGCTGCTGCCCCGCCTGAGGTTGCTACTGATGCCGCCATTGCCGCTGGGGACCATGCTGCCAGCAGTTCAGCAGCTGCGGCTGACCCGGCAAAAACAGATGCTGTCAGAGCGGTTGCCGCGGTTGCCTGGTTACTGGCGATCGCAGTGGTCTGCGCGGCCTGGCCCATGACAGCCGATTCAACCCATCGCACGCCCATCTCGACCAAGCTGCTTACCAGACCATTGAGGACTGATGTACCAAGGTTGGCGAATGCTTCCGAAAGGCTTTGAGTCCCATTCAGAAGCCCGGTGATAGCGTTAGTGGCACCTCCACCCAAAGATTCAATGGCTGTTCCCAATAATGCGTTTGAATCACTTTGCGCTTTGTAAATCTGCCATTGTGCGGCGATACGCGCCTGCTCATACTCGGTGTTGGCAGCATTCATAAGCGCCAGCCCGTTCTGCGTCAGTACGCCCTTTTCAGTTTCGAATTGCTGGATGAGAGCCAGTTTACGGGCGTTCTCATTTGCAAGTTGCTGGACAGGGTCAATTGCGCCTTGAGCATCCTGCAAGGGTGAAACACCGGAATTTTGCTCAGCCCGGATCTTGGCTAAATTAACCTGATGCTGTTGCTCCAGTTGCTCACTGGTCTGGTTATACTGCTGTTGGGTTATTTTCTTTGCATTGTAGGCAGTTTGCAGATCTTTTACGTCCTGCGCATAGCTGGAATTTTCCTTGGCTTCCGGGATGAGTTTTTCAGCTGCTGCCTGAGCCTTAAGTGCGTTTGCTGTGTCCCATTTTTGTGCTGCGTACTGTCCGGCCAGCGCAATTTGTTCCTGAGTCGCACCTTTGCCGAGAGACTGCTGCGCAGTGAGGATGGCCTGTTCACGGCTCAGTTCAGTTGTCGAGTTTGCAGCAAGTTCAGACTGCTGTTTCAGGTTTGCCAATTTTTGAGCGACAGACTCTTCCTGCTTAGCCAGTTGGCTACTGCTGCTTTTAAGTTTCTGCTGAGCCTGGACATTGTTATATGTCTGTTCGGCCTCATTCTGCATCTGAATAGCTTGTGAGCTGCCTCCGGTGAACCCTGCGTCTTCAGCCTTGTATAGCGCCTGCAACCTTGCGCGAGCTGCTCCCTGTAGCTTTGATAACGCCAGTTCCCTCTGCGACTGCTGGATCAGGTTTTTCTGGCCCTGAGTCAGGTTATCCATCTCCCCCTTAAGGGCCGCAACGTTTGCTTTCGCATTGGCAGAAGCAGAGACAAGATTGACCAGTTTGCTGATAAAAGCAGTAAGCGCCACCTGACCATCAGTGGAAGATGATTTTATCCCCTGTAGCTCCAATACCAACGCTTGCAAAGCCTCCGGGGATTTTGTCTGGGAGACATTTTGCAACTGTTTGGCTAAATTGAACGCTTGCTGTTCAGAAATGCCGAAATTGGATGATAAGGCTGAAATCGTGCTGGAAAATGTAAGCATTGATCCCTGCGCAGCATCACCTCTCGACGCCAGTTGGCTAAATGCCTCTTTGACATTATCCGTTTCGATCTGATTGGCTTTAAGGATGTCATTGAACGCGCTTATACCGACAGTCGCCCCAGCAAATGCTGCTTTGGCAGAATCTCCAAGTCCGAAAATTGAAGTGGCAGCATCATTTATTGCTGAAGGAAGTTTTGACACCGCCTGGTTGTATTCGATGATTGCCTGATTGCGCAGTATCGTGGCCGCTTCAGCGTTTGTTCGTGCCAGCATGGCATACTTATCCGACAAAACAGCCACGCCACTCTGCGAAATGTTAATCACATCATTCAGGGCATTCGTGGCAGTTGCCAGCGTTTTCATCTGGTCTTCTGCGCTGCCCATCGATTTAACCAGCGTTCCTGCCAGTACTGATCCCAACGCGATTATCGCACCGATAATGGCACCGCTTGGCCCGAATGCACCGGCCAGTTGAGAACCCTGCTGGCTGAATGCCACCAGTGCAGACTGACCACCCTGAACCTGGACAATGAAGTCCTGCACCTGATAACCGGCCTGCTGCATCTGTGCGCGCCAGTTACCGTGGCTTTTAGCACCCTGATCGGTGCTGTTCTTCATGTCGAAAAGCTGGCCTGTCAGTTGGCCTATCCTCTGCTTCTCTTCATCAGTCGCAGCAGAACCGGCACGTAATTGCGCAGCAAGGACGGCCGCACTACGCGCTCCATTCTCGTTTGCCTCTTCTAGAATGGTTATCTGGTTACCAAGCCCCTCGATGATAGATTCGGCGCGTGAATACTCCCTTGATGCTGCCGCCGTGCTGCTGGATGATTCTTTCATCGCGCTCGCCATAGAGTTCACCGATGAAATCAGTGTCTGCATTGCGGCATTCATCTGTGTCATCGTCATGCTGGCGGCAAGAGAGTTTGTGTTGGCCTGGCTGATGGCTGTGGCTACGGCAGAAAAAGTGGTATTCAGCGACTGGAGGCTACCATCCATTGATTTTGCATGACTGGTGATCTGGTCCAGATTAGAAGCTGTAGATTTTGCTTCTTTACCAAGATTATCAACTGCTTTCCCGGTGGTCTTAGCGCTACCAGTCATGTCAGACAACGCAGATTTAACCTTATTGGCACCAGTCAGAAGCTGAGCAGTCTCCAGTTCAACGTCGTAATAAATTTCACCAACCTTTTCTGACATGCTGATCTCCGCGCATAAAAAAACCCCGCCGAAGCGAGGTTCACTATTTATTAATTCACCATGTCAGACCTTTGATTTGCTGACTATGTATGACTGCACTTTCCCATTATAAGTTTTAACACTCAACACTTTTGCGTCAGCACCGAAAGCGCTACCGATGCTGTATGACCACATAAGAACCTCGTTACCATCAGAATCAACAGTGGTTGTCGTCGGCTCGCCAAACATGGAAATAACTTCTTGTTTCGTGGTCACACCTTTCTGGACATTTGCCAACTTTGACTCATCAAAATTAGTGCCTACATATACGCATCCAGCAAGCGCTATAGACAGCATCGCAATAAACAGTTTCCTCATATCCCTGTTCCCATCCGTAAAGTTAGGACCAATCCTAACATGAGGAAGGCGCAAGAGGTCGCAAAATAGAGGTGGGGTAAGATACAAAAAAACCACCGAGAGGTGGGTCTAATGTCCGCTGCAATCAATGCATGAAGGCAATTAATTCACGAACAATTCGTATTTGTCATTTGTAAAAAACGGGTCTTTCCTCATCACCGTCATCACGGTGATCTTCATCCACGGCTTGCCGTGCTTTCTTGTCAGCTCAACACCACATGGCAAATTGATTTTTGTTTTGTTGCATTTCAGTACGAAGGTATCACTTGTGGAGTAGCCCGACACAGTTTTGGCGTGTGCGGCCTTGAACTTATTGAAGATATCTTCAAGTTCTCTGAGGGTTATGGCGGGGTTGTTCCTCTGGTCATTTACTCTGTCAAAAGAGAAATGACCAGAAAAAGTTATCTCTATGCAGTCAGTCTCAAGGCTGTCATTAATTATCGCCTCAAGATCATCCAAACCTTGACGCGTTATTGTCATAGATAATCTGCCGTTAAACGTTCTAACTGCTCATTTAACTCTTCATCAGAGTAGGCGTTCACTGTACCAACGTGCTTGCTTTCGGCAATCGTACCGACACGAACGTCAAATTCTTGGTTATCAAAGCTGTCAACAATCACACACTTATCACTTTCTTTAAAAAAGAAAGATGCATAGTTCTGCTTAACCTGCATGTTAAATTTTGTCATGATTGTTCTCCTTAGCCGAGACTATTGGAGTCTGCGATAGCTTTAATAGTAGATGAAACAGTCGCCAATGATTTCTCATTTTAGAGCAAAATCTGCTCGTTTTTTTGGATGACTGATGCCGTAAACTTGGTTGCATCAACTCATGGCGCCTTCTGCGTTGTTCAAGAAAACCACAAAACATACATCCTGAGCAACTCCCTTTTATCACTATATCGGCAACTTTCGTCCAAAACTTAGCCTCTTCTCGGATCAGTAAACCTTAAACCCATGCGATATTGCCAATCCGATAGCATCCATCAATGGGTCAATCTTCCGCACGTATACCGGGCCTATAAATGGTCGTGGTGAGTTTTCCAGCCTTAGCCAACTTTCTTGCCTTCTTAGCCAGATAGTCATCTGCTACTTTGTCGTATTCCTCGCGAGTGAAGCCCTTCTGAACGGGGTACTTCATGGCGATCATCATCTGAAACTCAGTCATCGTGAGTTGTTCGGCTTCACGGCGGCTGATTTCGAAGTGGTTGCGCGCCGCGTTGATGTACTCAAGCGCGCTGAACTCAGTCGAACCGGTTGATGATTCATGCCGCTGGAGGCGTCGCACCTTCGCTTTACCAATCAGGCCATGAACAATTAGCGATCGCGCGACCGTTATCATGTCTGCCACCGGGAGCTTTCCGGCGCGGTAAACGAAAGCCCATTTGCCACTTTTGCTGGGTATGAGTTCGCCGATCAATGGAGTGGCGTCCCGGTCACAGCATGCCTGGATAACAGAATACGCAGCCATAATGGTTCGCTTGGCAGACATTGCGCTGCACAGTTGCCGCAACAGCCACTGCTGATCGTCAACCTTTCCAGTCATCGCCGTGTAGAGGATGCGCATTGACGCTGAAACGCTACTTAGACGTTGAATCTCGGCAACTATCTTTCGAGCCACGCTATCATCGAACAGATCATGAAAGGTGGTCACAATTTCTTCTGGTGAACCCAACTGCGTCATTGCAATAAACGAAGGTCTGAAAAAGAAATCCTGATCGCCATCGCTTATCAGGCACTCGCCAATTTCCTTCAAAGGTGTCATCGCTCTCTCCATAGTCATTATCAGGGGCAGCACGCCACCCCTTGTAATGATTACGCAGCGGTAACAGTGATTACAGAAGTGGATGTGAATCCGCCGTCTGCGGTCGTTGCAGTAATGGTGGCCGAGCCTTCTGCAACGCCTGTCACCAGGCCGGAAGAGTTCACCGTGGCGATCACCGTATTGGAGGATGACCAGGTTACTGCCGGGTTGGTTGCATCTGAAGGCGCGACAGTCGCTGTTAACTGAGTGGTAGCACCTTCAGCAACTGATGCGGAAGACGGCGCAACGGTAACACCGGTTACTGGCACGTCTTCAGGCGTGTCATATGCCTGAATAGTGGATGCATCACCAACTTTAAACTCGGTTGAGAAGGTTGTGATGTCGTTGGTGCCGCCGTCTGAGCTGAGCGCGGTGATCACCATATAACCCTGGAAGGTGACAGGACCGAATTCCATACGAACCCAGAGGCCAGGCTGACGCTTAGCAGCAAGCTCAGTAGCAAAATATTTGATGAATTTGCCAACACCATACTGATCCAGCTTATCCTTTTTACGCACTTCACCTTCAAAGCTGATAGTGAAATCGGCATTGGTGATAATGCTCTCAACATAGCCACCGCCATCATCCGCATCACTGGTTGTGGCGTTTGGGTTGAAGTCAAAAGTTTTGCTGGTGCCTGCCGCCAGCGCCTTCCATTCTGACTCGACAGGAACTGTATCGCTGCATCCGTCGGCAACTTCAAGCACAACCGCGCCACCGAACAAACGTTCGTTGCTGTTCTGGCAATTTGCCATGAGTAATTCCTCTTTGACGTTTAACTAATCGCCGTAGGTGGCGACGAACTGGAGCCGATAGACCAGGCGGCCTTCGGTTGTAAGAACGGGGGCCGGGATGCCGCCGAGGTTTTGCAGATAACCAACGCAGTTGTCGGTCATGGGGTTTTTCTGGACATAATCGATTATGGTCTGCATGGCAGCGTCGGCAGCACTGTTACCGCCTTTTGCACCTACCACATCGACCATCACGTAATACTCGCTGCCGAGGTCATGCTGGATTGATGAACCACCATTAGGGCGAAACACCATAAATGCTTCAGTCAGCTGTCCTGTGTCGTTCCACACCAGCAACTGCGGCGTGAATCCAGTCAGTAACCCGGCATCCTCAAAATAATTGCGCACCCGCGTGTGCATTGGAGGGTTCAAAGTGATAACTCCTTCCTGACAACCCGATCAACATCATCCCTCGCCTGCTCGCCCCCTTTGGTAAGGAAATGAGGTTCTGCATGCGGATCCCAGTAATTTCCAGTACCGGAGCCGCCACCGAACTCCTTGCCGTCTCGGGTCTTGCCGAAATGCGCACGCGGCTGCCCTTTGAGTTTCCCGGATGCGTTGTGGACATAAAGCGCATAGTTGGCGGAATAACCAACCCGTCCGGTGATCCGCGTTCCGTTAACGATAATCTCGCGAAACTGAGAATTGAGAAGCGTGGAGGTATCAACCGGGGTGATGATTGCTGCCTGTGCGGCAATAACGAGGTTCGCCGACTGTAGGGCGCGGGGAATTTTCCGCGTCTGTATATCGTCGATAAGGCGATTCAGGGCATTAACGCTGTTTGCCACACCTCTGATCTTGATACCCATATTCAAGCTCCAGTAATGATCGCGAAATCATCGGCCAGACGGTCAAACGTATCCGCATATCGAATGGCCTGCATTATCTCATCGGCACCGGCGGCAATCGGATCTGCGCCTGTCGATACGCCGATCAGGATGTAATCGCCGGTATCGGCCAGTGCGTATTCGGTCCAGATGGTATTTTTCACCACCTTCTCGCCGCCAATATCGCCGACACGCTTTGACAGACCGCCCTGATAATCACAAAAGATGACCAGCGGTGCGGCAAACCCGAGCGGATCACCGTATTCGTTCTGGCCTTCGAGCTTTTTCCAGATGGTCGCCTGAGCCGTGTATGACCAGTTAGCCAATGACGACATATCAATGTCTCCAGCTGATTACAGTTGGCTTTTCAGCAGCGATACGGCTGCAATTTATTACCCATTCACCGCGGCTATTCACATAGCCGGTTGTTTCCCGGCCAGTGGACGTTTTGAGCCATACGCGTTCGAATGGTTTGGGCAGTTGAGAGGCTGGTGTCCATTGCATATCAACCACCCAGCACCATGAAAAAGCCAGCACTCTGCCCGGCGGAAATCGGTAGTGACGCGGTGCAACCCGACGTGTCGGCAAGTGACAGGGCTGTGCCCAGGTTGGCAAGCCCCTCATCGTCATAGTCGAATGACCGCGAAGCACCAGAAGGTGCGCCCTGAGATTTGATGCGCCGGGCACCGGATGACGCTGACATGAGAGCCACGGAATAGAGCTTGATCAGCGTCTGCGTCGCGTCGTCATAACCGGCACCTTCCAGACACGCATCAATACCGTTTGCTTTGGTAATGAGCAGATTAAGCACCGAGTCCGGGATAGAGTAGCCCAGCTCAGCCAGGTACGCTTTCGCATCTGCAAGTGTGATCTGGGCTGCCATCGTTAGCTATCCTTTTTGGTTGCTGCTGTCAGTGCTGCGACCGCTTCATCAGCGCGTTTGGTCTCAGCTTCCAGCTTAGTATTGGCTTCCGCCAGGCTGGATTCTGCTGTTTCAGCACGCTTCGTCAGCGAGGTGATCTCAGCTTTCAGCTTTTTTACGTCAGCTGAGCCGGGCGTTGACACTTCGAAAGCATCAGCCGAAACAGGCGTCGCTTTGCCCGCCAGCCAAGCAGGCAGCGTTGCACCTTCGTACACCTCACCCTTTTTCAGCTCATGGCTGTCATGGGTCAGGATCCACTTTTGTTTTTCTTCAGGCATATGCCCTCCGCAAAATGAGTGGGGCCGAAGCCCCGGTTAATCAGGCTTTGGTCAGTTGGACGTATCCGGCCTGGCCTTCGGCATCGTGCTTGAACTGCGGAGCAGCAGCGGCCAGTACGGTAAAGACATAATCGTCTTCCGGATTCTGGCGTGCTTTCGGGCGCATGGTCAGCGGCATACCGTTAAGGATCTGCACCACATCGCTGCGCTTGACCACACCAAGCAGCTCGTTCGCCGGGACTCTTGAGGCCGGAACCAGCTTCTCAACGCCGGGAATTTCCATGATCCGGGTGAAGATGGTTTTGGGGTAGTTGACGGCATAGTCCGTGGTGGTGGTGTAAAACCAGTCTTTGTAATTCAGGTAGATGGTCACCGGCGCATAGAAGTTGTTGTCCTGCAAAAGACTGATCAGCTCTTTGATGGCCTCAACCCATTGCGCACCGGATGCGCCGTTCAGATCCAGCGCAGTCGTACCGGTCGCACGATTCGGCGCGGTACGCAAACCAAAGATTTTGGCACCACCGACGTTGATATTGGCATCGCCGTTCAGCGCCATGTCCTCCAGCTTCTCAGCGACTTTGCGCTGATGGTTAGAGATAGCGTCGCTGTCTAGCGAATAGCCTTCAGTCTGCGCCGCCAGCATCTGACGCCAGCCGAATGACAGCTCACTGTCGATAATCGGCAACGGCGTGCCTTCATAGTCCATGACCGGTTGATCCGTTTTGGCTTTGCCGCGACCGTCCAGGCTGACGTTCACATCACCGGAATCTGACAGCGTCATGAAGTAGTGGATAAGCTTGCCGAGGGCCATCGGGCGGGACACGCTGGCGGCCAGGTCATTGAACACTGCCAGCACATCGCGCTGAACAGTGATCGCCGAACGGTCCCACTCTCCCCACACATCCTTCGGGAGCACCGAGGCATTGCCGACCAACTGGTCATACGCGATGAACTGGCCGTTGGCATCATTCATCGCGAAACCATGCGCGACGGCCATGTTGCGCTGCATCATGTCCCAGCGGCGGCGGGCATTGAGGATCAGCTTTTGCTGATCAACAGTAAACTTAAGCATTCTGTTTATTCCTTAGGCCGCAGCCGGTTTGGTATAGGAGTTAACGATCACCACGTCGGCAAAACCCTGTGCGGTCAGCGTGCGGGCAGCTGCTTCGTCAAAGGTGGCAACCACAATGTCGCCTTCGGCTGCCGCAGCGAATACACCACCCGCACCCACGGTCAGCTCCTGACCAACCGTGTAAGCGGCGGCGGCCAGTTGCACGTAATATTCCTGATCAACTTCAACACGGTATTGCACGCCGGTTTCGCTGGCAGCATAGGCTGTGTTGATGTCCTGACCGTAGAAGCGGCGATTACCCAGGATTAGCAGGCGACCGGTCGGGTCAGCTGCGACAGTGACACCGCCGGTGGTGTTCTTCTTCACCACTACACCGGGCTGGTAAGCACCAGCGACCGGCAGGTTAAGGGTTTCCGGTTCGCGCTCGACCGGGCCGCGATAAATGACATGAGGCATTATTTATTCTCCTGATCCGTACCGGTGTTGAGGTCATAGTTCGACCACTGGTCGTTATCCTGGCTGTTCTGGTGGAAACTACCGTTGAGGCCGTGCGAGGTCTGGCACTTCGCATACATGCCATCCAGCGCTGCACCGTCCATCGCATTTACGGCTGCATCGTCCAGGCCAAACTTAACCTTCACGGCAGCGCGCTTAACGACCTTTTCTTTGTCAGCGTTAGCTGTCAGGCCGCTTTCGATGCTGGTCAGTTTTTCGGCAAACGGAGCAAACCAGGCTGGTGCCTGATCGCTGTTGTTGGTGGGGGCCGATTTTTTCTTCGGCTTACCGGTGTCCGGATCGAAGTCATCGCCGTCACCGCCTTTTTTCTGTGCCGCTTCATCCGCCTTCATCTGGTTGTAGGCATCCAGCAGTTCAGCTTCCGATTTGCCCTCGGTCGGCTTACCGGCGGCTTGCAGCGCGTTGATAATCAGGTCTTTCATCGGATTAATTTCTCCGTTGGTTTTAATTTCGTACTCAGTGGGTTTGCGCACGACTTCTACAGGATTGCCAACCAGCGTCGCCGCGCCGTCAGCCATGAGGTACTTCTGGTCGAACAGCTTGCGCGTAACGCCTTCGCCGTCCTGTTCGTAAACGAAATGATCCGGCCAGACGCTGACGATGTAGCGCCACGTCTTATCGTCGGATTTGATAGCCATGCGCAGCGCCTGGTAGATGTCGTCGAAGGACATAGCCGCTGCGTTGCTGAAGAAGAATTTCACCTTGTTCCAGATGCCATCCTGGGTGTTGTTGGCCGCCTCAGTAATGCTGGCGCTCTCAACCTCGCCCTGTTCACCGTCGGCGTTAACGAACATGCCCACGCCTTCTGCTGGCGTGCCAGCGCCCGGCTCATCAAGCAGGATGGCAATGTGGTCGAAACGCATGTTGCGCGCGATCCACGAATGCTTTTTGCCCTTCGATTCGCCCGCTTTGGTTTCTTTGTTGGTGAGCAGCCCGGTGGAAACGTGGATCGGGTCAGTGTTGGTATTCGCCACCATGCCATCGAGGCGTTCAATCAGGCGCTTGCCGTCCGGTTTGGACTCGGCGACCGCCTTGTTGACGTAAACGTCCATCACGACTTTGTCACCGGACTTGCTGACGTTCTGTGCCCACGCGCCAGCGTGATACTTGTTCACGGCGCGCGGGTCGTTGGCGCTGACATAATTGCCGTCTACCTTCGGGTGCGACAGCGGCATCAGCTTGCCTTCCATCGACTGGTAGCTGTTGTTAATCTCCTCCGCCGGATACAGGCCGCCGTTCATCACAATGTCGTCGACGATCGGCACCACGCCACGAATGACGTAATGCTCGGCACCATCGATGGTGGTCGTTGAGATGTTGGAGGCATTAATGGCGAGGGATTTAACGTGAATGCTGGATAGCTTCAACGTTACGTCCTCATTGGTGGATTTCAGGCAATAAAAAAGGCCGCCGGGGCGACCTTGATGTGGAATTTAGATCCACTCACTTTTATGATAATAAGCTCTATCAATTAATCCTACATGAGTGAACTTATTGTCGAAATCTAGTCGATAATCAAATGGCTCTATCCCATCACCTAATTTCACTTTCTGCTTCAACGGAAAGTTCTGAAGTAATAATTGCAGTTTTTCCATCGTGATTTTTTCATCAGACCCTTCGTTCAATAAACGCAAAACTTGGTCTACTTCAGAAAGCAGATAATCACCTTTGGATTGCTGCCTGATGTTAAATAAAACATTGAACACATCTCTCGCAAAATCCTCGCTGTTCATAGTAACGCCCTATTTAATATGGCATTTCAAGATAACTATTGTTGCAAAGAAGTCCACTTTTTCCTCTCTTCCGCGAGCTTTTCAATCATCCCCCGGTTCACTATCTCGCCGTCGTCGTCGAGCAATACGGGTATCTGGGAACAGTAGCAGTTATAGCGGTTGCCGTTCTCAGCATAGAACTGCTCAACCTCTTCCGTGGTGTACGTCTTGCCGTGCCGCGAGGCGTGCCACGGGCGCGTGGTGGGCTTCAGTGCTGACATCCAGAGCATGGCGGTATTGAGTCCCAACCGGTCCCGCGTCCACTCTGTTTCGTTGCGCTGGGCTTTACGCAGCGCGCCAACCTGCTCAGTTTGGGCAATAGTCAACGCTTTCGACATGGAGACATCAAGGCGTTTGCTGACCACCTGCGCGGTTCCGATTGGGTTCACACCGCGCGCCACTGCATCAATCACAATACTCGCCAGATCACCGCGCGCCGCGTCGCTGATGCTTTTCCAGTCGCTGTAAGTAGACAAAGCTGCCGCTGCCACCTGATTCTGGTATGCCGGGCTGCTCAGCAACTGCGCCAGCGTCGTCTGCTGGGCGTAGTAATCGGACTGCCTGGACAGATTGTTAAACGCCTCAAACGTGCCGCGCTCAAGCTCCTGTTCAACGTAACCGGAAGCCCAGAAATCATTCTGGCCGCCTGCCAGCAGGTGATTATCCAGAATTGCCTGCATCAGATTCAGCATCTCGTAGAGCTGCTGGTTCGTCATGTCGTAGATGTAGGCTGAAGCGTTGACCTGGTACAGAGTCGGCATGTCACCGTTCTGGTGGCAGAGGAAATGCCACTGGTGCGAATTACCCTCGCGCTGCCGCCCTGTCAGGTGATGATCAAACAGCGATTTGAGCGCCAGCTTTATCTGGTAATACCGTTCCTCAATGTCTCGGGCCATCTTGCTGACTGACTTACCCGACATCGTAGGGTCAATGCGCGACCTGGGGATCACCGGGCTACGAGGCTTCCTGTTCATCGTCGTCACCGCCGAGAGGGTCGGGACGTTTGGCAGGTGGTTGGTTGTCATCGATATCGTCCAGTTCCGGATCTGGCTGCAATTCGCCCTGCGCGCGCACCTCGTTGCCGCTGATGGCTGAGCGGCCCAGCGCATTCGTTGTTTTGACGGCGACATCGGCCATCGCGCTCATGTTGGCAATCTTCTCGGACTGGCTCGGCGCGAGTAAATCGGACCAGCCAACCGTGATTTCGCCTGATGCTGGCGCAGGCACAATGCCCAGCGTCCAGAAGCGCGTGACAATATCCGTTATGAAATCAGTCAGAGGGCCATTCCGGCGAGACATCCGGGTTCTGGCCCAGCTCTTGCCGTCCTCGGTTGAGGCGCGTTCACCGGTCTGCATGCCCACCAGCTCTTTCATCGGGATCGGCACGGTGGCGCACCATTCGCTCAGTGCAGTTCGCCATGTCGGTTCGGGGTCGGCAGCGGCCACCGAAAGCACCGAGGCGGTCCCTTCCTGCATGAATGTTGCGCTGTCGGTGCTGTCGTTGAGTCGGCGAACCTGATTATCCAACGCATCGGACAGCTGCCCCTCGGTCACGCCAAGGGCTTTAGCCAGCGCGGCAAAGTTCGTATCCTTGCTGAAACTGAAGTTGAGCTGGCGGCTGGCGTTCTTCAGAAAGCCTTCTGATGCGCCACCGCTCACCTTCTCAATGTCCAGCAGCTTGTTGAATCCATCCTCCAGCATTGACCGCCCGGACGTCATAGCGCCATCTTCAGAGCCTTCGGCGAGGATAATCACGCGGTCGGGGTGCACATTAATGACGCGGCCCGGACGCGGATCACGGTTGTTGCCAACCGGCAGTTCGACGAATGAATACATCTTCACATCGCCGAATGTCTCGCTTTGCTCATCGCTGTCCCATTCAATCGGCTCAATCTGCGCTTCCCATGCCGGGATCAGTTTCACCAGCGCTTTCTCAGCCAGACGGCCAACAACGGCTGTGTCGACCTTCTCACTCCATGCTTTGTTGTCTTTCACCTGGATCAGCAGCGCTGAGTAACGCCCCACTAGGTTGCGCCGGTCAGCGCCTTTAATCTGCTTCCAGCAGCGTTTCAGCAGCTTATTGATCCGCTTATCCCACGGGGTAAGTTTGGTCGCATCCTTGGTGTCATCGCCTTCATACACTTCCGGGGTATCTTCCCAGCAGCCATCAATCATGCGTTGCACTGATGCTCCGGCGATCGCGTTACGTGAGTAGGCGCGATAGAAATCATCGAAGCACAATTCAACCGGGTAGCCGAATTCCTGATACAGCCGCTGGCGCTTCGTGTTGCTGGTGCCGCCGTAAAGAGACGACAGATATTTGCCCCGCTCCTTTTCAAGGCTGGCATTAGCGGCACGCTGTTGTTTCATCTGGCTTTCGTTCACTGGTGTCCTCCGTCAGCGCGAGCGCACCAACATGCCAAGAGATTGTGGTTCTGATAGTTCGGTAAGGGCATAAACAGCGGCGTCGAGCCGGTCAGGTGATTTCTTCGCGGTCGCTGGCACGTACTCCATGAACTGGTTTTCAACCTGATACAGGCTGCCCCGGTGCGCTACCCGCCCCTGCGCATAGAGCGCGGAAATGGGTTCGGCGCGGGCAAACTTGCCTTTGCTGGCGTGCACGCGAATGACGCGGCCAGAGAATCCAGCGTTGCGCAGCGTGTCTTCCGCCATGTCGCCGCCCTGGTTGGTTTCGATGACAATCGCATCTGCGTTGTGTTGCTGATACGCCTCAATCGCGCGCGTCGCCCAGCCGTTCGGCGAGTATTTGCCGCTGTAGTCGGCGTCGAGGCTGTACTGGCGCTCATCACCGCTACCGTACACGCTGGCAACTGCGATGCCGGATTCGTCGCTCTCCTCGCTGTTGGTTGCCTGTGGATCGATGGCAACAACGGTGCGTGCGAGTTCCTGCGTGATCCGCATATCATGCGCCGCGCTGATCATCTCCTCATTCCATAGCGCGCCCTCGGCGTTGAAACGCTTCGGATTCTGCATGTACTGCGCCTCGGCGGTGCGCCGGTGCGAGAAGAGTGAAACGCGGTGCGATTCGTTATGCTTGAACGGCCACAGCCAGCCATCAGGCAGGCCGTGGTCAATCGGTATGGCGTGGGTGTTGTCCGGGTATATCTCGGAATAGCTGCGGCTGTTGTCGATGATCACCGGCAAATTGAGGTGATGCCACATTTCGCCGCTGCCACCGCGCAGCAAATACCCACTGAGGTCGTGATAGTGGATGCGCTGCATAATCACGATCATTGGCGTCGTTTCGACGGCCAGTCGTGATTTGATGGTTTCGTTGAAGCGGTCGTTAACGCCGCCGCGTACGGTATCGCTATATGCATCATCCGGTTTTACCGGGTCATCAATGATCAGCGCGCCCTGCCAGCCTGGTTCCATATGCCCGGCGCGAAAGCCGGTAACCTGCCCGGCTGCCGATGACGCATAGACGCCACCGCCAAACTCATTCCACCACATGGCCTTGCTGTCTGCATCATCGCGCAGATCCATCGGCCACATGCCCTGGAAGGCACTCGATTTAATCATCCCGCGCGCAGTCGATGAGTTGAGCAGCGCCAGATTGTGCGAGTACGACAGATGCATGAAGCGGGCGCGCCGGTTAATCGCCAGCCCGCGCCCCATCATGTTGATGGTCGCCAGCTCAGTTTTGGTATAACCGGGCGGAACGTTGATAACAAGGCGCTTAATCTCGCCATCAATGACGCGATCGAGCGTTTGCTGAATCACCTGGTGATGCGGCGCAACAATCATCTTGCCGCCGGTGCGCTGCTTGAAGAAGTAGCGGGCAAAATACATGCCGTCCTCTTCACACTCTATCCGGCGCGCGAATACCTTTTGCTCAGCAGTCGTCATCCTCCATCATCTCCTGCCGGGCGGATTTGTAATCCTCTTTGCTCATGGTGAATGTCTGGATAGCGCCGCCATCTTTGCCGGTGTGCTCCACTTTCTGCCGGTTGGTGAATGCGTCGCCGCACTCTTTGGCCGCCTGCTCAATCAGTTGGGCGGTCAGCGCGAAGTTCTTCATGCCTTCAGTGCGGGTCGCCATGCGGTCGAGTGCTCGCAGCCGGTACGCCTTATTGGCGATCGGGATGTCGGCTAATTCAGTCTGGAAGCGTTCGCGGGTTGCGTTGAACATGACAACCCACTTTTGCGCCAGTCCTCGCCCGTTAACCTTTGTCGGGTCGTGGGATTCGACCTGCTGGCGGCTCACGGCGATCCCGAATTCTTTCTTGACGGAATCAACCACCGCTGAAGGGGTATCAAAGCAGGCCAGGGACTGGACGATGAAGGCTTTGACCTCACCTTTCAGTGTCGCCATTGGTTACCTGCCCGTCATAAACAGTCAAAAAATTAAGCCAATCGTAGCATGCATGTGCCGCATGCCCTGGCTATGTCGAGTTTTGCCACTTCAGCCGCTTGGCTGGCGGCGTCGATAATCTGCTGAACCTCTGCGCTGGCACCATAGCGGCGAACGACGCCCACGAACTCTTCAACATCGTGGCCGCGCAACGTTAGCTTTGGTTGGCCCTCGCGCGTGAACTCCGGCGCGCCGAACTCATCAACCTTTTGGGCGATGTGATACATCTCATGCTCAACCAAGGCGCAGAATTCAATATCACTGCATTCAGCGCAGAAGTCGGCGGCCAACGTGATGAGATAATCCGGCACCTCGCCGAACCATTCATACATCTGCTGCTCCATCCGGGCTTTCTGCCAGCCGCCAGCGCGAAACGCCACCTCTTCGGCCTGGCCGAGCACCGTGCGGCCCTTCTTGGAAAACGCCGATGACGCCCACATAACGCGGATGTTGGCATCAATCAGATGTGCATGATCGGGGTTGTGCAGATGACCTTCGGTGGAGTGGATTTGTTGCTCTATCCACTCAAGTACCTCAGGCGCGGGGATCAACATAATGTGAGGGTGAAATTCAGATAAAAAATTCTTCCTAGGGTATGGACGCGGTACTGAATCAACTGAGAAAATTTCCCGCTTGTCAGTGAGTGCCATACTTACCTCTGGAAATGGAAAATATGAAAATTAAATACTTAATAGTTACTGCATTGTCTTTTGCAGTATTCAGTTCTTACGCAGACTGCTGGGTCGTCGGGAATCTGCATGGTATGAGTGCAATCAAATCAGAATCCTATCGCTATTCGGAAGATGCTTTCTCCGGAAAAATATTCCATGTAATTGCTGATAAAAATCACTCTTCCGTCACAGGCAGTGACCTTAATTACGTCGGACTCAATCGCAAGTCAGTTTTAGGTACGTTCCTTAAGGGACAGGGACGCACCGTTGAAACATGGAATATTTCTGATGATGACAAAAAGGTGTTCTACACACAGATGAGAACTGGCTTTATTGATGATTTAGATGGCACAAAGTCTTTTGTCGGTGATGTTTTGGGAAAATGCCAATAAAAAACCGCCCGCAGGCGGTCACAATAATTACTTAACAATTCAGCTTGATTTTCTTTTTAGAACCATTCGTAAATTCTTCCCATCGAAATCTACTTCATCATAGTCCTTAAAGAGCGCCACTAGCAATCCAATTCCTAAAGCGCATGCGGCAATAATTGCAGCAATTTCGAATCCAGTGAGTGCTGCCACCGGCGCGGCAGCAAACATAGACAACCCTCCAGTAACAGGTGCAGCAGCGATTGCGGTTCCAATCAATGCCAATGTTCCCGCCCCTGCATAAGCAATTTTTTTACTTTTTTTGACTTTATTAGCTAACTCACCTTCGATGATTATCATCGAAGATTTATTTTTCCTTGCGGTATCAAGTTCGCTTTTAGTCCTTACCACTACCTCGTTCATAGCTGATTTCTCCCTGTCATAAGTGATTGACAACATCTAGTGAATATCATCGGCTATTGTGCATAAAAGTTTATACATCATCATCAGGCGCACTCTCAAGAATACGCCTTTTGATGACAACTTTATGCCGTGGCAGTCCCTGCAACTACAGGCCCATCAGTTGATGTAGCAGTCGCTGCCGGGGCGTCTGCTGCTATTGACTGCGCTACCTTAAGGCGGGCCTGAACTTCTGCTTCAATCGCATCAGACTTGGCCTGAGCTTTTGCCTTAATGTAGTCTCGGATTTTTACCCAGCCACCAGCGATGAGATATAGCGCGGAAACGATGGTCGAGAACCACAACATGATTGTTTCATAAAAGGTCATTTGGCTTGTTCCTGTCTGGATTGTTCAATGGTACGGATGTCTGCTTTGTCCTTATTGCACTTCTCAATAACATCAAGCAGGTGATCATTTAGGGTCACGCTCTCGCCGTAGGTAAGCTGAGCGGGTATTTCTGGTATCACGCAATCAATTAACAGACTTGCTGGCAGCGGTACGGGTGGAACCTGAACGTATTCGGTTCGCGTGGTCCCGCAACTGCTTAACAGAAATGGCAGGTACAGGCCGCTTAGCGCACTCATCAGCAGACATCGCCTTTTCAATAATTTCGACGCGCTGAGCTGATTCCTGGTCAATTTGCTGTTTCGCATCTGTGTTTGCCTGGGTAATGCCATTGACGATAGAAACAGCCCTCAGAACGTTGGCCGTCACTGTGCTGGCTTGCTTTGCTGCATTCTCAGCAGAATCAGCCCGGTCGCTGTTGCTTTTGAACTGGTAGCCCAGATATGCACCGCCACCAGCCAGACCGATAAGAATGAGCAAGAGCAACACGACGGCACCGGCTTTAATTTCTGCTGTCATGGATTCGCACCCCATAAGCAGATTTCCCGCTCAATCTCGCGGCGATTTACCAGCCCTTTAATCTTCACCCGGTCAACGTAAACCCAACTACGCAGGCCATCGCATGCCTGCTGGTAGCGGCCAACATTGAGATTGCGAAGCACCGATGAATGCTCGAATGCATTAACGCCGACGTTATAGCTAAAACTGATAAGTGCGGCCTTCTGATATGCATTCGCAGGCACCTTTACGGAACGTTCAACAGAGCGGGCAAAGGGCTGGAGGTGTTTTGTCAGGAGAGCATCACATTCTGCGGGGGTGTATGTTTTGCCGGGGATAACATCAGACCCGGTTATGCCCTCGCAGACAGTCCATACACCGCCAACATCGCGATAGGGCTTGTACTCAGTCCCTTCAAGCTGGGGAATAACAGCGGCGGCAATAGCTAATGACCCACCAGCAGCCGCCACGATAATCTTTTTACGCAGCGCCGGAGAAATTGCCACTGTTAATCCTCCTGTGCTGGCGGGGAAATGATGCCGCGCGCGATACCCTCGCGATAGGCTTTTAACATCTGGCGCTTGTACCAGGCATTAACCAGAAATGTTGCGAAACCAATAAATACCCCACTGATTATCGCAACCTGATTCCAGTCGAGGTTTTGTATCCACTGTGACACACCACCTCCGCATACAAGGGTGCCAGACACGCAGTAACTGGCTGCGGAAGCAATTTTGTCAGGCATAATTTTCATCTCTACCCCCTTGAGGGGATTCGCTTTTAGGAATTGAGGAAATTGTGACCACAGCGAACCCGGTTAATAGTCTCACTGTCACCTGAGAAAATTCCCCATTCCCACCAACCGGCAGAATTGCTGTCAGTCACCTTATTGGCCGTGTGCTGTGGCGCTTCAGTAAAAACGCTTCTGCATAACCGCAATTTTGAAATCCGATTTCAGCTCGCGTTAATAAAAATAACCAGCCAAAAGGCCGGGTATGAATTTGTGGTGCGATGTGTTCGATTTGCTTAATATCACAGCAATTTTACTAAGTGAGAAATTACTATGAATGAAGAATTGGATGGATTCGACGCCCCTGAAATTCAGATGCATATTCGGAAAGAGCTTATACGCCGTAACACTGACGTTTACCTTGAATCATTTAGATCGGCAATTCGTCATGGAGAAAATGTATGCAAGGCACTCATGCTAGTTAACGGTGGTGCATCAGTAGCGCTTCTCGCTTTCTTAGGTAATGTCATCAAAGAGTTCAAAAATCCTGAAACATTACACCTTCTGGGCAATTCCATGATGTCATTTGGATTAGGTGTTGTTCTGTCTGTTTTCTGCGCTGGTACCACTTACTTTTCACAAGGCAACTTTACCAATCACGCTGCTACAGGTGAGGAAAGCCATCTTAAAAGGGGGAAAAATTGGACGCTGGTAGCGATCCTCTGCGGATTGTTTTCTGCAATATCCTTTATTTTCGGACTTTATTTTGCGTTCCAATCTCTACAAGCTCAGTTCCCACTTCCAATTGCCAAATAAAAAAAGCGCCAACAGGCTGGTGAAGCCTCAAGGCGCTTTATTTAGTCACAGATTATGCAACTGACCGGATTTGGCGTTGATGAACAGCACACAAAAATCCCATCATTAGCGATGATATTGGGCCAATTTCGTCACAAGGTCAATAAACGAGTTGGACCTAATTGATTTTTTCTAAATTTTCCCGGTTTCTAGTTACCTTCTGAAGCATGTCATCAGCGTGCGCTTCCTCTTTGTGGCACTGGATGATCAGCAGTTCATAGAACGGTTTAAAGCTGCGGCGCCACGTAGGCTCGCTGATAGCCATTACTGCATAACCGGCTGCGCGCCGTACCGTTTCCCCCGGCAACCGGGCATAACCGCGACCAGAGCATTTCGGGCAGGTTTTCATGACCGGTACACCCTGCAAATCGCTTTGCTCTTTATCCAGCACCTTGCCTTTGCCGTGGCAGCGGCAGGCGTTGCTGATTCTCCCTTTGCCGTCGCAGGACGAACACTTAACCCGGACAGACTCTTTCACCTGCCAGTTACCTGGTCGGGACATCACCGATTTCATGCTGAATACATCCGCTTCAGTAAATCTGGTACCGCCGCAACACGGACATTGCCGGGTACTGGCCGCGCTGCGTGAATAATCCTGGTAGGCGAACGTTGCAAGCAATTGCACCAGGTCGCGTTTAATATCGTTTTCGAGTACGGCAATCGCCCGGTAGCGTACCGCCTGACTCAGACCAAAATCAGTAAGCATCTCCACGGCGCGGTCACTGGAAGTGATGCCGTGTTTCGACAGAAACAGCTCAAAACCGAAGCGTGCCTGCGCTTCGGTAAGGCCAAAGGATGCCATCACATCCGTAATGGTCAGGCTGTCACTGGCCGTTGCCCGTGGAGAATCGCTAAACATGGGTGATTTAGGCGCGAAAAATTTGATAGAGCTTTCCAGATTCAATGTGATTCTCCTGATATTTATTGGCGTGGTACATCAGTCAGGTATTGCTATCGATCCGTATTTGTCCCTTCTCCCCCCAAATCTTGGTGATCCGCGCATCCCATACCGCGCTGTCGTCTCTGAACACTGCATCCATCAGCGCTTTAAACATGTTGTCCACATCAGGCTTTTGCAGATGCGGGCGACCAACTAACTCAGCCCTTTTCTTTTTGCTCCAGCTGTCAGGCATCGGTAGGACAAAAGTAATGTGACATCCGGCTGCATGCAGAGTTACGCCCCTCAGGCGAACCTCATCGCAAAACGCCCGGTAACGTAGCACCTCGGGACGTTTCTGGAATTTGTCACGCTGTGTCATACGTGGCTTTCCCAAAGGCTTAATGTCGTAAATCTGGATCAAAAGTCTCTCCTGTCATGCTTGCCACCATAGGCCGGTTTCTCGCGGGCGAGTTGCGCCGCGACAGCCTGGTCGGTGTCGATGAAATGGCCGTTACGGAATTCCTGATAAACAATGCCCTGGGCACCGTGGCGGTTTTTGCCAATGATGATTTCAGCAATGTTGGCCGCCGGGCTGTCGGGGTTGTATGCACCATCGCGATAAATAAACCAGATACCGTCGGCATCCTGCTCAATGCTGCCGCTGTCGCGCAGATCGGCATTAACCGGACGTTTGTTCGGGCGCTTTTCCACATCGCGAGAAAGCTGGCTGAGGCACATCACGGGGGTGTGCAGTCCCATTGCCATCGTCTTCAGGCCGCGAGTGATTTCGCCAATCGCCAGGTCGTTACGTTCGGCTGAGGGTTTTCTGATGAGGCCGAGATAGTCAGCCAAAATGAGCGACAGGCCTGGATAACGCTGCTTATGACGCGTGGCTACTGCCCGGATTTGGTCAATGCTTAGGTTAGTGGCATCGACCACCCACACATCGAGGTTTGCGAGTTGTGCGATACCCATAGAAATTCGGCCCCAATCCTCGTCCTCCAGCTCCTGCGCTTTACGGAGTTTGGAAACCGATAAATTTGAAGCGTTTGCCAGCTGGCGCTCGACAATCTGCTGGCCCTGCATCTCCATGCTGAAAATAAGCACGCCCCGCTTCACCTTCTCCGTGCCGAGGGTGACAGAACGCTGAGCAATGCATTCGGCAATCTTCAGCGCCAGTTCGGTTTTACCCATACCGGGACGAGCCGCAAGGATGATCAGGTCAGTGTCATTCAGCCCACCGGTAATTTCATCGAGTTCGGGTATGCCGGTTTTGACGGTAAAAGAATCTTCCGGATCACTGACACGCTTCTCCAGATTTTCCAGGTAACCATCGAGCAGGTCACTAACACGAACCGGCTGCACTTCATCATCCGTGCGATTGATGGTCATCAGCTCACGCGTGAATGCCTGGATCTGCTCGACTGCCAGATCATGATTTATCGCGCCGGTTATTTTGTCGTAATGCGTTTCCATCAGCCGGGCAAATCCGCTAATCATGGCCTTCTCGTTGAGGCGTTTGGCGTAGCCCTTCAGGTTGGCCGGGCTCGGAACCACTTTCACGGTTTCCATCACATCCGCAAAGATGCCCGGCTCATTGCCCATAGACTCCGCCACCAGCAGCGCGTCAATCATTTTCTTGTGCGTCGCCTGGCGCTTAATCTCGATGTACAGACGGCTGTAGAACGAGTTGGTGAACGCGGTGGATTCAACCGAGTTCAGAACGTCCAAAGCATCGGGCGTCAGGCCGGAACGCAGCAGGCAACCAATCACGCTGGCTTCGAGGTGCAGATCACTCATAGTGCACCTTCCCGGACTTTACGGAGCGTTTCGGGTTTCATCAGGTAATCGAAGTTGGCACGCCAGCCGGTTCCATCGGGACCACCAAAGTGGAAATCTCGGGCATCAGCCATGAAAGCGACAAAGTAGGATCGGAAAGCATCCACGGTCTTTTTCGACATATGTTTGGTTACCAGTTCGCGAATCGCATTCTCACGGTCCCGATCCAGTTCAGCCGGTGCCAGGCGGCCATCGGTGATTTGGTTCCATGCCTCAACAACAGCAGCGCAATCAATATCCACGTAGCTTGCATTCCACGCGGTGGCATCGGCCAGATAACCGTCAAAGCTGTTCACACGGCAGATGCTGACCGGTTTCGCCACGGTGCCATTACGACGCTTCCAAGTCAGGGCAACCCAGCGGATCACCAGCTTCAGGTCAGCAACGGTGTAGGCCGAACGGGCAGAGCGTTCCGTGAGTAAAACGGCAAAGGCTTCGGCAGAGCGGCAGGCAGTGCCTGTGACCTCGTTGTAATACTCCAGGACCTGTTTTGCCTGTGAGAGAACCTCCTCCGAAAATTCCCCCTTCTGGGGGTTAGGGGGATCTGTTTTTACTGTCTTTGGAATAATGTCTTTGGTGTTCCCCTGTTTTGAGGGATTGCTGTCCCCTAATTTGAGGGATTTTTTATCCCCCAATTTGAGGGATTCTCCCTCGTTTTGAGGGATAGACCATTCTGAGACGTTTTTGTTGGGTCCAAACTGGCGACCGTGCTGGATAAGAATGTTCATTGAAACCAGTTGCAGCTTGGCTTCGTTGCAGCGCTTAACGGGGAGTTTGGCAATGCTGGCGATCTGCGAATCGCTGATGCGGTCCATTTTTTTATTCCATCCATAGGTGAGCCGCAGAACGGCAAGCAGCACTTTAAACTGGCGCTTCGTTAAATCAGCACCGGCGTATTCTTCCAGCAGCATATTTGCCAGCCTGGCATACCCGTCATCGGTATCTGCCACACGCTGCTCCTCACGCTCCTGACGGGCGCGAAAATTGATAATTTCGGCGGTGTTACTCATCCCCGGACCTCTCGCGCTTCAGCTGTTTGGCCTGTTCGAGAGCATCACGAAGATGGCGCCCGACGCCGGGCGATATCTGGCGCGCAAACTCATCACGCGCCATGTCTTTATGTACAGTAGTTTCTGGTTGCAGATTACGGCGTTTCTGTCGCATAATTGACCTCGCTTGTGGAAAGCAATGCTGTACCCGGCTGAACAGTTGGCGCTGTTCAGCCTTCCCTCTGAAACTCTCTGAAATACTTCTCGAAGTACCACTTAGGCACGCAACAGTCGTCCGGATACGCTGGCCTCCTGAAAATGACCCATCTGGTCTGACGGTCATATCCAGTGACACGAACGATAATCCCGCGCCGGTCCCGGTATAGCTTGTCGGTTTTAACAACCCTTTCATCCACCAGCACCCCCGTTCTCTGCCCGGAGATGTTCGAGCATCCCGATCAGGCAACGAGCCAAATCGGCTGTCTCATCACCCTTAAAGATCACCATTCCGGATGGCTGCTGGAAATCGAGGGCGGCCAGCAAGCAGCTAGCTTTCTCAATCATTCCGCCGCGGCTTTGCCAGCGGCTGACCTGCGATTTATCCACGCCGAGTTTTTTGGCAACTGCCGTCACCCCCTGGGCGGCAATACGACTGACAATTTCGCTTTCTATATCACGCGCCTTGTTGCGTGACGTTGCGTTTGATTCCATTAGTATTTTTCCTTTATCGATTGGTATGAATTCAGCTGGCTTCCAAAAGTGAAGCGAGATCCGGGCGAATTTGTTTGGCGGTCACCTTTCCACCTGACGCTTTGACGATTTTGATGACGTATTTGGCATCAATTCCGCCGCCATGAAGCCAGCGCCATACTGTTGGCTGAGCCACTCCGCACAGTTCAGCCAGCTTTTTTTGGCTGCCGACAAGATCGATGGCTTCCTGAATAGCTTTATTCATAACTGATACCTTTGAGAATTGATCAATGCAAACAATAGCAATGAGTATTGGTTTTATCAATAGCTATACGTGTTTTGACTGGCAATACTTAGGCGTATAAATTCTGATTATGAAAAATGAAACTCTTGCAGAACGCTTAAACCAAGCCTTACAAATGGCGGGGATGTCACAGGGGGGCTTAGCTAAGGCCTCGGGTGTCGCACAGCCCACAATTTGGCGTTTAACCTCAGGAAATGCCCGTGGTTCGACAAAAATTGTCGAGATAGCCAATGCATTAGGTGTGAGAGTTGAGTGGTTATCATCAGGTGAAGGACCCATGCGTAACAGTGATCCGCTACCTGTGAAGGAAGAATCCAAACCTGTTAACGCAAATGTCTTTCGTATAGATGTGCTGGACTTGACCGTTAGTGCCGGGCCAGGGAGATATATGCTTTCTGAAATGGCAGAGGTTCTTCACGCTATCGAATTCACCACAGAGCATGCCAGATCGCTGTTCGGTAACAGGTCAGCAGAAAGCATCAAAGTAATGACTGTTGATGGCGACAGCATGTCACCAACAGTTATCTCAGGCGATCGGCTGTTCTTCGATGTGTCAGTTCGTGATTTCCGCACAGATGGTGTTTATGCGTTCGTGTATGGGAAGACCTTTCATGTGAAGCGCCTGCAGATGCAAGGCGAAAAACTAGCCGTACTCTCGGACAACCCGTCTTACGAAAAGTGGTATGTGACCGAGACGTCACAGGATCAGTTTTATGTAATGGGAAAAGCACTGATCCATGAATCACTTAAGTACAACAAGTTGTAAGGCTCAGTGGCCCGAACAAGCATTCAGTTAAAGCCACGCTGGGGAGCTGGCAGGAAGAAGTTGCTCAGGGATGAGATTCTCTGGAATGGGGGTAATTGGCATGGCAAAACGGTACTTTAAACCCGCTCCTCTCTGGGTTCCTTTTGCGATAGTCGGATTTGTTTACCTGGAGGTTGCTTTGTTCTTCTTCTGCCCATGAGACGGAAGATATGCTCTGTTAACAAGGATTTTATCATGAAGATTGGCTATCTGTTCCCGGTGGCTATCATCGTAGCCGGAGTTGCATTACTGGTGTGGTTCATCGCAAGCGGGGCTTATGCGCCGGGTGGGTGATGGAAAGCAAGAGAGTACCTGAGAGAGGAATGAAAGGATGGTCATTCTTAATAAGTCGCTCAAAAGGTTGGCTGCGATAGCTGTAACTTTGGCGATGTCCTTACTCCTTACGGGATTTGTGATACACATCTGGTAGGCCGGAAGAGACGTTTTGTTAGCCCCTAGTCGAAATAGCCATGCCGCCTCATGGCAAAGTAAATCATAACAAGCCACGCGGCATTAGTTAGGGCAATAGCTAGCGCAGCAGTAGATAGAAGGTCTGAAAAAGTGAACATAATGGATGTGTTAACCTCTGCAAAATACAGCGACATCATTTCAACTATTGCAATGATTGTAGCGACTATTGCAGTACCTGCAAGTGGTTATTTGAGCTATCACTATGCGGTTAAGGGTGAAAAGCGCAAGGAATGGAACGCCCTGGCTGAGCCGGTTATCGACTATTTCTTCAAGAAGTCGCGGGAGCACAGCAAAGGTCATTTCTATCTTGGCATGGACATTCCTTTCGACAAGATAATCCCTCTCAGACGCAGGTTCTCTAAGAAAGAATCCACTGTTTTTGAGAGAGCGTTTGTACCTTATGTGGAGTTGAGCAATAAATTCAACAACCCCAAAGTTATGAAGCAGGAAGATAAGGAAATCGGCTGCATTGAAGCTGCAAGGCTGGCATCGGCGATTACCAGTGCCATAAAGCTGAAGTAACCAGTGGCCGGAAGACACATTCGGTTAAAGCCAAGCTGGGGCGCTGGTAGCGCTGGAATTATTTCAACCCGGCCACCCCGCCGGTTTTTTTATGCCACGGGCGGCCGCCCCGTCCTGACCAGTTCAGCCGCATCCCTTTAAACCCCCTTCCCAATCACATTCATCTCGTTACGCCTCATCTCTTCCAGCTTCTCAGATAGCGTGTATTCAGCTATACCCTCCCCGCTGAATTTCAGCTCCAGCACCGCCCTGACAATCGCGTTGGCTATCATCACGACCATTTCATTGTCTGGTTTCATGCTCATTCCTGCTCAATTTAAAGCCAATTCAAGTTATCACATTAAAAATAAATTCCTTTCCGTATCAGTCAACTAACCGATAAATGAACAAATTAATACTTTTAGGTATTGATGCAATCAATACTCATTGCTATTGTTCATTCCACAGCACGACGCAGCCCACCGCAGAAAGCTGACCGCTCTTTAACAATTTAACCCGCGTGACAGGCAAGCCGATGCGCTCCTGGCAAACGAAATAGCACCCGATCGGATCGAGGTAAGTGCCGAGTCCATATGCGTATGGTAGGCACAGAGGACTACAAAACGGTGAGCTGATAAGTCACGCAAGTTGAACGCCCCGATGATGGGGCGCTATCAGAGGAGATGAATTATGTAATCGATTAGCGGATTGGGCCGTGGAATGTATTACCAGTAGCAGAGTTGGTTTTAGCAAAAACCGCTGTGGAGCTTAATCCCTGTACCACTCAGATTGAACTGAGAAGCGACTTGAAATCTGCAAATTGAAATAGGGTGCGGCAAGTGCACTTACTGAAAAGACGGTACATATGCGTTGTGCCTGAGTAAGTTCAACAACTGAAAAAGCGCCTAAATCTCCGTTTTTTATAAGGATTATTCATATGAATATATTGTAGAATTGCATAGTAAACTAAACTAAGCATAAGGCTTGAAATAATGACTATGAAAGTTAATAGCATTGCTATTGTAGTTGCTTCTTTTGTTCTGGGCGGATCAATTTTTGGCGCATCTTTGGTTAACAAAGGCTTGGTTCTTCAAAAAGAACAGGTACAGCCAAGAGAGAACATCCTGACCACAACTGTCGGCCATGTGAATTTAGGTAAGGTGTACAGTGAAAGTCGTGGAATGGACATCACCCTTATTAACACTTCAGACAAATCACCGGCAGCCATACATCTGGTCGATGTTGACCCCAACAGTTTTTCGAAAGAACTCCATGATGCCTTAGTGAAGATTGCAAAAGATGTTAATGAAAGCCAGAAACTAACTGGCGATAAGGAAATAAAAGCCGAAAATTTAGTAGGTAACGTAGCCTTCAAGTTAAATATCAAAACTTACATAAAGTACATATCTGAGAATATGCCTATGTATACGCTTATGATTAAAGATGAAGATGTAATAATTGATAAAAATGAACGATTTGAAAGCAAAATCACTGCTGAAGCAGACAGGATAGCAAAGGATAGCTCACAAGCATTTTCAATAAATAGTTTTATTAATGAGCCATCAATTAAACCCAAACAGTAAAAATTTAAATCATCATACATTAATAACAAGGCTGCTTATGCGGCCTTTTTTATTACCTACATTTGAGGCCACTAATGAAAAAATCAATCTCAATTCCAGATAAGAAAGGCGGCGGATAAACCGGGCATCATCCAGGCACGCAACGGAGAGAGCACTGCGCCGAATATCTGGCCAGCACCTGTGTAACTCCCCCTGGCGGTGAGGTAGTGAGGTCGCAAAGGCGACGTTACGGGCAACCCGGCGCAAGGTGGTCAAATGCAGTGCTCTCCCCGTTGTGGTGAATTGCAGTCCATCGAGACAACCAGAAGACCAGCGCCTGGCGCCACAACCCAATAAATGCTGTGTGTAGTTGTTAGCCCCCGCCTCGGGGGCATTTTTTTGACTTTTTCCCAGCAAGCCGAGGTAACTCACATGCAAATCATTCCCAAGCTGACGCGACAGCGCCTCGCTGAGCTGCCGCCCGGCACGCCGATCCGCATCGGTAACCAGAACGTTATTTTCGACCATTGCTCGATTGAGCAGGACTACAAAGGGCATGACGAAACCTTTGTTCACTATATCGACGGCACCGGCCAGCAGCGCAAACACATGGAATTCTCGGTACTCCAGTCCGGAACCGAATTCACCGAATCAGAGCTGTGTGATTACTGCGGGCGTTTCCGGCACCCAGGCGATACAAAACTGGCAGTCATCCGCTTCTGGAATCGCACCGAGCAGCGCAATTTCTGCAATGACAGGGAATGCGCCCGGCTTTATCAGCAATCCATACGTGTCCCGGCAGCGCGGCCGGGCAAACCCCGGAGACGTGCATCATGACCCCTGTCGAACGACTGCAATTCAAATATCGCCTTACTGGCGCTGATTTCCGCCCTCGCCGCCGCACCTGGCTGATTCCTCTCGCAGTAGCCGCGCTTGTCGTGGCGGGGATGTGTGCCGGATGGATGTAACCATTATTCCCACCGAATTCGCCCTGAAAGAGGCGATGCATAACCTGACGCTCGACACGATTTTAACTATCTGCGAGCAGAACCAGATTACCCCGGCTGAGTTGGTGACGCTGGCCCACAGACTGGCGCAGCGCGAAGCGAACGCCGACGCATTCACAGGAGAGTTTTATGTCCACAATCATTCGCGTGATCGACACTGAAACCACCAGCTTTGAGGGTGGTATCTGTGAGCTGGCAAGCGTCGACATCGTCGAAGGTAAAATCTGTAACCCGATGAGCGACTTTGTTAAACCGCCAGAGCCAATCACCGTTGGTGCCATGGCGATTCATCACATTACCAACGACATGGTCACCGACGCCCCGCCGATTGGCGATGTGATTGACCGTTACCTGGGCGCTGATGTTTATGTGGCGCACAACGCCGCTTTTGACCGCCCCAAGCTGCCACAAATCACGGCACCGTGGATCTGCACACTGAAGCTGGCGCGCAAACTTCACGCTGAACTGGAAAGCCATTCAAACCAGTACCTGCGCTATCACTTCATGCTCGATGTAGATGTGCCAGAAGGATTACACGCCCACCGCGCATTGTACGACTGCTACGTCACAGCTGCGTTGCTGCTGCGTCTGAACCGCGATGCGCGATTCACGATTGCCCAGATGCGCGAGATCAGCTCACGCCCTTCTCTGCTTCACACCATGCGTTTTGGCAAACACAAGGGCAAAACGTTCGAAGAGATTGCTGCAAAAGATCCGGGTTATCTGCGCTGGGCACTCGCAAACATGGACCTCGATGAGGATCAAGAATTCACCATGCAACACTTCTTACAGCGGGGTGATTGATATGGGTATTCCGGTACTTATTCTGGGTGACTCAGGTTCTGGCAAGTCAGCCAGTTTAATGCACCTGAACCCGGATCACGGTTTCCTTGTTAACCCTGAAAACAAGCGGCTCCCCTTTAAATCCAGTGGCTGGAAACCGCGAGATTTTACCGCCAAAACCGGCAATGTGTTTTTCACCGATGTGTCGAACGACATTGTCACGATCATCAATTTCGCCCGGCGCGCCGGTAAGCGGTTCGTGGTGGTAGACGATTTTCAGTATGTGATGGGCAACCAGTTCATGCGTCGTCGCAGTGAAAAATCGTTCGAGAAGTTCACCGAGATCGGCGGCGGTGCATGGGACGTGATCCGCGCTGCCCAAGCGGCGGAAGATGACCTGATTGTTTACTTCCTCGCGCATACCGAAGAGACGCCTGCCGGCCGAATCAAGATGAAGACCATCGGCAAGATGCTGGACGAGAAAATCACCGTAGAGGGCATGTTCAGTATCGCGCTGCGCACCGGTGTGACGGATGGCCGCTACTACTTCACCACACAATCCGACGGCACCGACCCGGTGAAGTCGCCGATTGGCCTCTTTGAACAGTTCCAGATCGACAACGACCTGAACGCCGTCGATGCGGCGATCCGGGATTATTACGAACTTAATGACGGAGTAACCGCATAATGCAGCAACCAATTTTCACTTTTGATTCCGAAGCAGCAAAAGCATCCGGCTCAGGCGGTATATCTGAAGGCGGCGCTTACGCTGGCACAATTAAAACTGCTCTTTTCTCCAAATCGCAGGACCCAAATTCGCAATCTGAGTCGATGGAATTTGCACTCGATTCTGATGCAGGCCTGGTCAACTATCTTCGTGTGTCTTACATCGGGCGGGATGGTTCGGCGCTTAAAGGCGGCACAGCGATGATTAACGCCATCATGGGCCTTACGAAAGTAAAAGCACTACACGCAACTGAAGTCGTCAATGATCAGAACGAAACAGAACTTCATTGCCGTGAACTTGAAGGTAAGCCGGTTGGGTTTGTTCTTCAGAAAGTGCTTTACACCAAAAACAACGGCCAGGACGGTTATCGGTTTGAAATCCGCCAGGCATTCGGTGCTAACACCCGCAAGACATTCAAAGAGGCAGCCGAGAATCTGCCTGCCGAAGCGGTTGAAAAGTTGGTTGCATCCCTCACTGACCGCGATGAACGCCAGCAGCAGCCTCAGGGCACCATGAGTGGCATCGGCGGTAATCAGCAACGTTCCATGCTGGGCAGCCAGCAACAGACGCAGTCCCGACTGGCTCAGAACTCAGGTGGACGCAACAACCAGCAGACTCAAACTCAGCAACAGGACTGGGACGACGACATCCCGTTCTGAGGTATGGATTTTGTCAACCGGTCATCATAACCGCCTCGCCTGAGGCGGTTTTCTTTTCTAAGGATTAACAATGAGTCGTGACACCTGGATCATCACGCAATCTGGCAAACACTTCAATTTTCTCAACATGTCGCCAGATGCCATCAACATTGAAGACATCGCCTGCGCGCTGTCGAACCTCTGCCGTTTCACCGGCCACGTTCAGGACTTCTACAGCGTGGCGCAGCACTCAGTACACGTCAGCTATCTGGTACCGCCCGAATTCGCGCTGGAAGCATTGCTGCACGACGCGGCGGAGGCTTACTGCAATGACATCAGCGCCCCGCTGAAGTATCTGCTGCCGGATTACCAGCGAATCATCAAATCAGTTGAAGAGGTGATCGCCGCCAAATACGGTCTGCCACTGGCAATGAGCACTGAGGTTAAGCAGGCGGATCTGGTGATGCTGGCGACCGAGCGGCGCGACCTCGATTTAGATGATGCCCGACCGTGGCAAATTCTGGAGGGTGTTGAGCCTGCTCCGTTCCTGCTTTCACCGTTCAATCCTCGCCAGGCCCGTGTTCTGTTTCTTCAGCGCTACAACGACCTGAAAGGCGGTAACCATGGCTAAAGAGCGTGCACGCGGCATCTCCATCGAATCGAACGCGATTATGTGGATGCGGCGCGCGGGAAATTTACCCAGCGACAAACACCAGTGCACCAGCGCACACGACGGATGAGGTTCTTGATAATCTCACCGAATCATTGTTGAATGCTGATTCAGTGTCGCATCTCAACCTATTATCCAGATATATGGGACAAGGTTGACTGATAATGCCTCCCCCTGAGAAGGCTTCAGAGGTTTATCTGATCCGCAAAGCGGAGTTGGACGAAACATGGGCGAGTCTATGCACAAGTTGCCCGGCTATCGCCACATTAACTATCCAAATAGTGGATTCAAGTAGCACGACCACATCTGCGGCGGAGGGGATTAAAAATCATTTTGGGCATGTCTCTCAGTGACACTCCTCACACAAAGTCACGGTTTAAAATTTGGAAATTTGAATCGACAACTTAAACCATTCACTTCCATATCAGAAAATTTTATACGTTCCATTTAGCGCTTCATGCAGGGTACCCCTTGAAATTTATACAATTTCACATCATAATATTAATCAACCCGAAAAATCATTAAAACACAAGAAGTAAAAGTATAAATCAACATGAGGTTATTATGAGCGACAAGGTTAAAGATATTGAAATAAATGAAGATGACGACTTCGAGGAATTAGATGTTATAAATAGCTCAGTTCCTTCAAGTGCTACAGATAGGACAATTGAGAAACATTTCGCAACTGGACGGCTTAGAGTAATTCAAGATAAAAATGATTTCTTTTTACCACATGTTCTTGATTTCATTGAAGGAAGAAGTTGGGGAAACTTAAACCCTGAGTATCAAAGAAGACTGAGGTGGGATACCGCAAAAAAATCTAAATTAATTGAAAGTTTCATTATGAATGTGCCAGTCCCTCCAGTTTTTCTTTACGAAGAAAATATAGGAAAGTTTGAGGTAATGGATGGCCAACAGAGATTGAACGCAGTTGTTGATTTTTTTCAAGGCAGGTTTGAACTTTCAGGGCTAAAGATTTGGCCATCATTAAATGGTCGCAACTTTTCTCGCCTCCCCCCTTTAATAAGAAAAGGTTTAGAAAGAGCGAAAATATCAGCGATTACTTTAATGTCTGATTCATCTGAAACTGAGGCGAATGCATTAGATTTAAGGGCGCAGGTTTTCGAGCGATTGAATACTGGAGGAGAACGTTTAAATCCTCAAGAGCTTAGGAATTCGCTATATTCAGGAAAATTTAACCGGATGCTTATTGATCTGGCTAAAGAAGAAGCCTTTACTAACTCATGGGAGATACCAAACCATAACGAAAACATATTAAGTGATGGTAGCCCTACTGAGCTTCTTAAAAAAAATTCTCTTTATCGAAAGATGACTGATGTAGAAATAGTTTTACGCTTTTTTGCATTTAAAAATGAAGAGCATATTTCTGGATCTGTACGAAGCATGTTAGATAGAGCTATGATAAGGAATGCTCACGTTTCCGATGATGAAATTGAAAAATATAAGACCGATTTTATCTTGACGCTTAATTTAACTATTGAGTTGTTGGGTGATTCAGCATTCAAAGTTTTCCATACAACGGAAAACAAGCCGCCTCAGCTTTCAAGACCTCTCTATGATGCAGAAATGATTGCAATTTATCATTTGAGAGAAAGACATAGAGAAATCTTACAGAAAAAAGACATAATTAAAGAACGCATATTGCAAGTTACTACAGTTGAAAGTGAACATTATGAATTAATTATTGGCAGAGCCAATACCGCCGCAGCATTAAAAGATAGAATATCCTTTATAAAGGAAATCATTGAGGGAACCTTGAATGAGCAAGGTTGAAACCTCATTGAACTTAGCTAATTTACAGTTTAACGAGATAACATCGAGCATAAGGATTTGGAATAGCTATAAAAACATCTTATTAAAGCATTCAACGGCAATATTCGGTGTGATCTATGATGCCCCTTCAAAAGCCGAACTGACTGCCGCCCTGAAAGAAAGAAGCGTTGGGAGTGACACATTCCATCGTAGTTTATTCATTCAGATTTATAGTATATTTGAATTTTATATAAAGTCAGTAACTGAAGAAATAATTGATGTCATTTGCACTGGAAAAACCAAATATTCATCTTTGACAACGAATTTTAGAGACACCCATTTAGTCCTATCAGCGAAGGTCTTAAGTCATCTTAAGTCAGGCAGCGTAAATGGCATTGCCCATAATTTTTCGGCTACCACGACAAATTTAGGCAACTGCCTGTTAGATGTAATGCCACTTAAATTAAATAAAGAAGTATTTACGCTTCTCATGGGAAACTGCACTCCTGATAGAATTGATGTTTTATTCAGAAATTTAGATTTACCATCGCCTTTTGATGAAAAAACAAGTTCTGTGGGAAAAAACTCAAAGCTACAAAATTTTTTTGGATCTGGAAAATCTGCTGACAATGTTAAAGAAGCGTCTAAAAGACTTAAATCAATGATTGAAAAAAGAAATGACATGGTACACGGAAATATCACCTCAACTGTAAGTCTAACGGAATTGCTACAGGCTTTAGATTTTACCTCTGCACTCGCAGAATCAGTTAATGAGCATATTTGTCAAAATATTTAAGAACTATAATTTTGATAATTTTTAACACACAACATTGCCGCATAACAGGGGATGTCGATTTGGAGATCCCATACTGTATAGTCCCGATTTATCAAAATGAGGAAAAATGATGCCAAGTTGTTTTGTTTTTAGAAATGATGGGCCTGTTATGGATCTGAAAATACACCTAGTTTCACCGGTGTATTACTTTTCAAACATAAGCACTGGAAAAAAGGATGCTTATCGGGTTCATGAGTATGTCAAGGTAGATCCCGAAACCAAAGATAAAGCTGTGTATCAAATCGCTTATGACTCCGAACCATCTGTTGAAGAAATAGAGCGAGCGATCATAGAGTTGAATGCAGTCCCGATAGAATAAAATTGCTCACCATGAACCTGCTCCGGCAGGTTTTTTTACGCCCTCCTCCCCATGAAAAAACGTCTCCGTGCGCACTATGCGCGCCACCAGCCTTTCTACGATGTCGCCGCAATAGCTGTCGTGTGGATCATCCTTCTCATCGCGACACTGACCGCAAAACTTTATCTCCAGTGAGGTGAGGTATGAAAACTCAATTGCCATCGGGAAAGCCTACTGGAGCGGCAGACAGGTTACCTGCTGGTGCTCCGCTTATGACTTCCCGCACCGGTTCACTGGCGGCCGGTGCAATGGCTACCACATGGCTAAAAACTGCTTCGAAAACCGCCTCGGATGCCAGAACTGCAACTGCCTTCATGCTGGCGGCTGCGACGTTGTAAACGGGACAGAAAGCACGGCTGAATGCCCGTATGTGCTGGATTTCTGTTCATACCATCAGATTGATTTAAATGAAAAACCACGCGCTGACAGGAGGTGTCAGAACAATGACCGATAACATCATCAACCCATACTGCGCAGCGCTGGAGGCGCTACGCGCGCAGCCCACCCACAAACTTAAGCAGGTTGGCGATCAGTGGCGCACGCCGGATCCGCTCTGGTGGGGAATCAACTCGATGTTCGGCCCATTCGTGCTGGACCTGTTTGCCGACGCCAGCAATGCCAAATGCGATGCGTTTTACACCGCTGAGGATAACGCGCTGGTGCAGGATTGGTCAGTGCGCCTGGCGCAACTCAGCGGCGCGGCATACGCCAACCCGCCCTACAGCCGCGCCAGCCAGCATGAGGGGAATTACATTACCGGCATGCGCCACATTATCGCCCACACGCTGGCAATGCGCGAAGCTGGCGGTCGCTATGTATTTCTCATCAAAGCAGCAACCGGCGAGGTGTGGTGGCCGGAAGATGCCGATCACATCGCCTTCATTCGCGGGCGCATCAGCTTTGACCTGCCAACATGGTACCGGCCAGAACCGGGACAGCCGGAAGAGTCATCCGCCGGGTTCGGCGCGGCCATCGCGGTATTCGATAAAACGTGGCGTGGGCCAAAGTTCGATTATGTCAGCCGAGACCATCTCGAAACGCGCGGCGCTGCGTTCATGGATCAAATAGAACGCGCCGCGGCGAAGTTACTGCCGGTCAACGATGGGCTGGTGCGCGCCAATTTGCCGGAAATGTGCTTCCCATTAGCTATTCCACGCTCTGCGTGATGAATAGCAACGCAAAATATTCATATATTGCGCTTCGTTGCGCTTAAAACCTGGTAAAAAGACCCAGAGGTAAAACATGGCGAAACTACTCACTTTGCAGGAGTGGGCGGCGGATACATACTCGCGCCCACCTTCCCTTTCCACACTTCGTCGTTGGGTACGGGAAGGCCGTATTTATCCATGCCCCGAGTTACACGGAAGAGAATATAAACTTTCGCCCGATTCAGTTTATGTTGATCCGCGAAAAAGCAAGATGAAGCGCAAACCGGCACACGTTGCCCCACCCAGAAAGGGGTCGCTACTGGAGAAGTTAAAACATGTCGAACAGACCGGAACGGTACGACGCTAATCTGCCAAGGAATCTGACTTATCGAAAGTCCAGGCAGAGTTATTACTGGCGAAACCCCGTAACTGGTCAGGAAATTTCTCTCGGACGCATTTCACGCAGGGAAGCGGTTGCCCAGGCTATCGAGGCAAACAACTATATCGAGGAAAATTATCTTCCTTCGGCACTGCTCGACAGGCTGAAAGAGAAACCAACATTCACTTTCAGCAAATGGCTTGAACGTTACAGTGTCATTCTGGAACGCAGACAGTTGAAGCCGAACACAATGAAGATCCGGAGCAATCAGCTTTCCACACTTAAGGTTGAATTTGGCCGACAGCCAATCGAAGGGATTACCACGCGCGAAATTGCACTGTTTCTTGAAACCTACGTTGAATGCGGTAAGCGGAGTATGGCGGTTGCTCTCCGCTCTTTAATGCTGGACGTTTTCAGGGAAGCTGTCGTGGAGGGGATCATTGAGCGCAACCCGGTAGAGCCAACCAAGACCCCGCCACCAGAGGTTAAACGCGAGCGGCTATCTCTCGATAACTTCATCGCGATCCGCACTGCTGCGGCGTCTATGGGGGGCTGGCTTGAGTGTGCGATGAATATCGGGTTGCTAACCGGGCAGCGGCGTGAAGATATCACCAGGATGAAGTTCAGTGACATTGCAGACGGAAGGTTGTTTATCACGCAGAGCAAGACCAGCCACAAACTGGCGCTGCCGGTGACGTTGCGGCTGGAGATCATCGGTATGGACTTGAATGAAGTGATCGAACGCTGCCGGGTAGGCAACCCTTCCGACAACCTGATTTATTCATCAGTTCGGCGTGGTGGCCGTAAAGCCGGACCGGTTATGCCAGATGCCATGACCGGGGCGTTTGCTGAAGCTCGTGATTTAAGCGGGATTCAGTTCGGGGCAAATCCACCGACTTTCCATGAGATCAGAAGCCTTTCCAGTCGATTATATGAAGTAGAGAATGGAGAGGAATTCGCTCAAAGGTTGCTCGGTCATAAAAACATCGCCATGACCAAAAAGTACCTGGATTCGCGAGGTCAGGAATACGTTATGGTTTAAACCGGATATCGGAAGTTCGGACAAATTTCGGACATTTTCGGACGAATAAAAATAAATCGTTATAAGTCATACACATAAAAAAAGACCGAATACGATTCCTGTATCCGGTCCAGGGAAATGGCTCTTAGAGAGCCGTGCGCTAAAAGTTGGCATTAATGCAGGGCGAGGTCGCCTTGCCTTTTAAAGGTAGACCAAGGGTGATTATTTTCCAGCCAACTGTCACCGGGCGGGCGGAAAGCTGTCGACTCTGTGATCGCGACGGCAGAATACTTGTGGGATGAGGCGCAGCAGGCTCTGCCGCGCCATGCGGCGGGATTTACTTGTCGCAGAGTGCCTGAGCACGGGCGATAATCGGTTCCAGACTCATTTTCTGTCCGGGATGGGCTTTATCATCAGCCTGAATTGAGCTGATCGATTCAGTGGTGCCGCGTCCGGACTTTTGGTTCGCTTCCGCTTTATCATTCAACGGGTAACGCAACAAGGTGCTGGGGTTGATGGCGAACAGCGCTCCCCCCTTCTCACAGCTCAACATGACTTCTTCCCGCGTGAACGGCCACTTGTCTTTGCCAATCTCAAAACGGCTGATGGTGATAATTTCAGCAGCCATCGTCTGGCTGCAAAGTGCCATCAGTACACAAGCTGGAATCAGTTTCTTCAGCAAAATGTCGACCTCATACATTCAATCGGTATCAATGATTCAGGCTGGTGCCAGCGTGGCCAACACGCTGACCAACCCAATTACAGCGATCGCCAGCAGCAGCTCAAGCTGCGTCAGACGAATAAAAAGTGTTGCTGCATCGCTTCCGGCCAGACGAAAACGAGGAACCAACCAGTAGCGGTTAATCACAGCAATGGTCACCATCAACATGACCAGCAACACTTTGACAATCAGCAGCGTGCTCCACCATGTGGGCTGCCATTGCAATGGATCACCGGCAATCAACAGGCTGTTGAACATCCCGGTCAGCAACGCCAGCGCAACCGCCAGATGCCCATAGCGAGAGAAACGCATCATGCTGCGGATGGCATCAGTCCGATGGGCTATGTTGCGTGCGTCGCGCATCAGTAGCAGCAGTGGTAGCAAACCACCACTCCAGAACGCGGCAGAAATCAGATGCAAGGCGTGGTTTGCCTGCTGCAAGCTTCCCAGCCAGCCATCACGCATCGCCGCGTGGCCCACACCCGCTAATGCGATAAGCTGGAGTAATCCGGTCAGTAACAACAATTGCTGACACAACCTGCCTCGAAGCAATAACGCCAACACGCTCGCTAACGCGAAGATAATCTCCCAGCGCCATACCCCGCCAAAACGGGTGCTCAGTACCGCCAGCCAGGTTTCTGCATCGGACACATTGCGCCAGTCACCGCTCATCAGGCCTGTTTGCGTCGCCAGCATTAACACTGCCGCCAGCAAACTCACCAGTGCGCTTAACGCCAGGATGCCACGCAGTCGAAACGCCAGTACCGGACGAAAACGCGCCGGCGCCAGCAGTGCGGTGTAAAACGCACTGCCAGTCAGCAATAACACCGACAAAAAGTGGATCGCCCGCAGGCTAACCCACAACGTGCTTAGCCCCATTACTTCACGCTAAACTGATAACTACCTTTGGTTTTATGACCATCAACCGAGAGCACACGCCAGTTCACCTGATAACTGCCCGTTGGCAGTGGCTGACTCAGCGGTACAATCAGTTGATCATGTTGCTTTGCGTTAATCTGAGCTTTCCCAACCGGTACGGTCTGATTCTGTGCATTGCGGATTTCAACGCCGCTAAATGCCGGTTCGACATCTTCGGTAAACGTCAGAGTTAACGACTTGGGTGAAGCATCAACGGTAGATTTGTCAGCCGGAACCGGCGTCTTAAGGTGGGCATGCGCCAGCGCAAACTGACTGAAGGCCAGCGCGGATGACGCCAGCAACAGCGCCGCCAGGCGGCTTAATCTCGTCTTCTTCATCAGGCTATCCTCTTTTTTACGGCAATCTGCCGCAAGCGTGGCAGCAGGATACGCTGCTGTTCCGCAGGTGTCGATACCTGCAATGCGATCCCTTTTCCCTTGATCCTGAACGGGGAAAACATTACTTTTGCCCCTGTTTATCAGGAGAAAAACATGAGTCAAAACCTTGCCCTGCTGTCGCAGGAAGATAAAGACAAAGTGAATGTCGATCTGGCAGCCGCTGGCGTGGCGTTTAAAGAGCGCTACAACATGCCGGTAGTGGCGGATTTGGTCGAAAGGGAGCAACCGGAAGCGCTGCGTGACTGGTTTCGCCAGCGTCTGATGCAATATCGTCAGGCGTCACTCAGCCTTTCTCGTCTGCCCTACGAACCGAAGCAGAAATAAGCCATGCTACGCGTAATCGATACCGAAACCTGCGGTTTACAGGGTGGTGTGGTTGAAGTGGCATCCGTGGATGTGATTGACGGACAGATCCTCAATCCGATGAGTGATCTGATCTGCCCGGATCGCCCCATCAGCCGCCAGGCGATGGCCGTGCATCGCATCACTGAAGCGATGGTCGTGGGGAAGCCCACCATTGAGCAGGCCATCGGTCGCTACCACGGTAGCCCCCATTACGTCGCGCACAACGCCAGTTTTGACAGGCGAATGCTGCCGGAAATGCCGGGGCAGTGGATTTGCACTATGACGCTGGCGCGTCAACTTTGGCCCGGTCAGAAATACGGTAACCAGGCCCTGCGTCACAGCCTGAAACTGGACGTCACCCCGCCCGCCAATTTGCACGCGCACCGCGCGCTGTACGATTGTTACGTCACCGCGGCGTTGCTGATTCGCATCATGGAGAAGTCTGGTTGGGATGCTGAGCAGATGGTCAGCCGTTGCCAGCCCGCGCCGGTGGCCGATGATGTGTTCCCGTTTGGAAAATATCGCGGGCAAAGTATCGGCAGCGTGGTGCGCAAAGATCCCGGTTATCTGCGCTGGGTGCTGGAGAATGTGCGCGATTTGCGCCCACCACTGCGGCAGGCGCTGCGCAAGTACGTCAAAAATGATCAGTAGTCATGACGGTCTGGCAGAACACCCTGCGCCAGACCAATCAGGAAGGAAAACTCCTGCGCGACCCCTTCATAAGATTTAAAACGGCCTGATTTGCCACCGTGACCAGAATCCATATCGGTGCACAACAACAGCAACGTATCGTTGGTTTTTAGCTCGCGCAATTTCGCCACCCATTTTGCCGGTTCCCAGTACTGTACCTGTGAATCGTGCAGGCCGGTGGTCACCAGCAAATGCGGATAGTCTTGTGCTGCCACGTTATCATACGGGCTGTATTGTCGGATGCTGTGATAATACGCCTCCTCCTCTGGATTACCCCATTCATCATATTCCCCGGTAGTCAGCGGGATGGAAGGGTCCAGCATGGTGGTCACCACATCTACAAATGGCACCTGCGCCACCACGCCATGATAAAGCTGTGGAGCCATATTGATCACCGCGCCCATCAATAATCCCCCGGCACTGCCCCCCATCGCGTATAACCGTTGCGGGTGACCAAATCCCTTCGCAACCAGCGCTTCCGTGACGTCAATAAAGTCAGTGAAGGTGTTCATCTTGTTGTGCAGCCGGCCATCGTCATACCATTGCTGACCCAGCTCGCCACCGCCCCGCACATGGATAATCGCATAGACAAAGCCACGCTCCAGCAAACTGATGCGGCTGGTGCCGAAGCTGGCGTCCATGCTGCTGCCATAAGCACCATAGCCATAAACCAACATCGGGTTATTGCCCGTCTGGAAGTGCTTACGATGGTAGACCAGCGAAACCGGAACTTCCGTGCCATCGCGAACGGTTATCCAGTGATGTTCACTTTTATAATCATCCGGATTGAAGCCCGGGACCGGCGTCTGCTTCAGCACGCGCCGTTCGCCGCTTTCCATGTTGAGTTCAAATAACGTCGTTGGGGTGGTCATTGACGAGTAGCCGTAGCGCAGCGTATCGCTCTCCGGCGTTGGATTGTAGGCCAACCAGGTCACATAGGTGGGATCGTCAAAAGCAATGCCGGTGCTCTCACCGCTTTCCCAATGAATCTGACGCAGACTGGTCATCCCACGCGAGCGCTCTTCTACCACCAGCCAATGTTTAAACAGCTGAAAATCTTCCAGAACCACCTGATCGCGAGCCGGAATCAGCGTCTGCCAGCGATTTTCCGCCAACCAGGCGCTGCGGTATAAACCGAAATTCTTCCCTTCACGATTCGAACGAATATAAAACTGATGATTGTAGTGATCGATGGTGTATTCATGGTCGCGACGGCGTGGGCAAAAAACCTGGGGTTGAGCATCAGGATATTCCGCATCGATCAGCTGAATCTCGCTGGTGGTGGTGCTAAACAGCGCAATCAGGATGAAGTGTTCAGAGGTGGTTTTGTGCACGCTGAGATGGAACGTATCATCCTTCTCCTCGTAGACCAGTTGATCATCAGATTGCGGATGCCCTAATTCGTGACGCCAGACCTGATAAGCCAGCAAAGTCTTGGGATGTTTACGCACGTAATAGACGGTACGCGAATCATTGGCCCAGGCGAGGCTGGAAGAGGCATCACTCAGCACCTCGGGATACCAGCTGCCACTGACCAGGTTGCGAAAGCGAATGCCATACTGGCGGCGAGAAAGAAAATCCTCCGCCAATGCCATCACCTGATTATCCGGGCTAATCGCCAGCGCCCCCATAGTGTAAAAATCGCTGTGCGACGAGCGCTGATTACCATCAAGCAGCAATTGCCATTCGGCATCGGGATCAGCTTCTTTCGGCTGGCGATAATAGGCCGGATATTCATTGCCGGTTTCATAACGACTCTGGTAACGGTAGCCGTTTTTCACGTAGGGCACCGAATGATCCTGCTGAGGAATGCGGTCGATAATCTCTTTCAGCACCCGATCCTGTAGTGGCACCTGCGTAGCCATCATCGCTTTGCCATAGTCATTCTCAGCATGCAAATAGTCGAGCACCTCGGGATTTTCCCGATCATCATCACGTAGCCAGAAATAATTGTCGGTGCGAGTTTCCCCATGCAGGGTCATTTGGTGAGGGACTTTTTTTGCCTGAGGCTGATTCATAATGGTTCATTTCCCTGAAGAGACAACATTGTGCAAGCGTGGCACCGATCGCGCAGGAAGCCAAGCCATTGAGTACAAGGAAAATGTAAAACAAGGCCACCCAGGTGGCCTGTGCGGGGGTTAACTGGCGGGTAAGCTGGCTTTTTCAGCGGCGAGATCTTTTTGCATTTCGTCGCGGACATCCTGCGGGATCTTTAAGGCATCGCCCAATGCGGTCAGGTAACTGCGTTCCATAAAGTGGTCGACATCAATGGCTGCGCAACTGAGAAAATAGAGTTCCAGTGCCTCTTCTTCATTTTTCACATCAGCTGCCAGCCAGTGCGGATCGAGCGGGCGGTTCATCGCCTGCTGAATCAGGGCTTCCGCTTGCGCGCCGTAACCCGCCTGATGAATATTCTGCTCAATCGCCGCACGTTCGCGATCGTCGATATGTCCATCACTCTTGGCCGCAAACACCAGGGCGGTGACCAACCGTTCAGCACGCTGATCCAGCGGCGTTTGCACCTGGCCGAAACCCGGTTGATCCTGATGGGTTTCACGTACCCGTTGCTTATATTTATTCCACAGCACGGCACCCGCTGCGGCTCCACCGCCAATAATCAACGCCTGCCCACCGTACTTGGTCAGCAACTTACGGGAGGATTTGCTGGCAATCAGCAAACCCGCCAGCCCACCTAACGCCCCCGGTGCCAGCATGTCGCTTAACCCGCTACCCTTACCGCTGCTTCCCTGCTTTTTCAGTACCGATTGAATTTGCTGCAACCAGTTATTCATCGTTTAACTCCTGTTTAAGATCCGGGTTTCACATGCTGCCGCAGTGGATGTCAGGAAACGTCAGAACGACGCAAAGTAAGGCAAACGTTGCCGTGCTGAAAAGATGAGAACGCAAACGTTTTCGTATATACTGCGCGCGCATTTTGACTGCTAAGGTGAAATTATGACGACTCTCGGAACCGCGCTGCGTCCTGCCGCAACGCGTGTCATGCTGTTAGGTTCAGGCGAGCTGGGTAAAGAAGTGGCACTGGAGTGCCAGCGTCTGGGTGTGGAAGTGATTGCTGTCGATCGCTACGCCGATGCGCCTGCTATGCATGTTGCCCATCGCAGCCATGTCATTAACATGCTGGATGGCGACGCATTGGCCGCGCTGATTGCCCAGGAGAAACCGGATTTCGTGGTGCCGGAAATCGAAGCCATCGCCACCGAAAAACTGCTTGAGCTGGAGCAGCAAGGGCAAAAAGTGGTGCCCACCGCGCGCGCCGCGCGTCTGACTATGAATCGTGAAGGGATTCGTCGTCTGGCTGCCGAGGAACTGGCATTGCCGACTTCCACCTACCAATTTGCCGACAGCAAAGAAAACTTTGTTGCCGCCGCCAACGCCATTGGTTTTCCATGCATCGTCAAGCCGGTGATGAGTTCTTCCGGTAAAGGCCAGAGTTTTATTCGTGAAGCCAGCCAGCTCGACAAGGCCTGGGATTATGCGCAACAAGGTGGGCGCGCCGGTGCCGGTCGTGTCATTGTTGAAGGCGTGGTGAAGTTCGATTTCGAAATCACGCTGCTGACCATCAGCGCTGTCGATGGCATTCATTTCTGTGCCCCGATCGGCCATCGTCAGGAAGATGGCGATTACCGTGAATCCTGGCAACCCCAGCAAATGAGCGACCTCGCCCTGCAACGCGCGCAAGCTATCGCGGAAAAAGTGGTTAAGGCGCTGGGTGGTTACGGCCTGTTTGGCGTGGAATTGTTCGTGTGTGGCGATGAGGTGATCTTTAGCGAAGTGTCACCGCGTCCACACGATACCGGCATGGTAACGCTGATTTCTCAGGATCTGTCTGAGTTCGCGCTGCACGTCCGTGCCTTCCTCGGTTTACCGGTTGGCGGTATTCGTCAGTATGGCCCAGCGGCCAGCGCGGCGATTTTGCCGCAACTGGAAAGCACCAATGTACGCTTCGTAAATGTTGAAGCGGCACTGGGTGCGGGCTTGCAGTTACGTTTGTTCGGTAAGCCGGAAATTGCCGGTCAACGCCGTCTGGGTGTGGCGCTCGCCACCGGTGAGAATACCGATGACGCCGTTGCTCGCGCTATCAAAGCCGCAGCCGCGGTGAAAGTCGAAGGTTAACACCTGATGCGGTGAGCACCCGGCTCACCGCTCATCACTTATTTCGCGCCTGCTACCGCTTCGCGAGCCAGATGGGTAATACGATCCCAGTCACCCGCCTCCAGCGCATCGTTCGGCACCAGCCATGAGCCGCCAATACACAGCACGCTCTTCAGCGCCAGATAGTCACGATAGTTAGCCGGTGAGATACCGCCAGTTGGGCAGAAACGTACCTGCGGGAAGGGTCCGCCAATCGCCTGCAACGCTTTCACGCCACCGTTGGCCTCCGCCGGGAAGAATTTAAACTCGCGCAGACCGTAATCCATACCCGTCATCAGCTCGGATACGGTGCTGATACCCGGAATCAACGGCACCGGGCCTTCTACGGCCGCTTTCAGCAGCGGTTCGGTGATACCGGGGCTGATGACAAACTGCGCGCCCGCGTCGGTCACTTCTTTCAACTGCTGGGGGTTGATAACGGTTCCCGCCCCGACAATCGCTTCCGGAACTTCTTTAATCATGGCACGCAGCGCATCCATCGCCACTGGCGTGCGCAGGGTCACTTCCAACACGCGAACACCGCCCGCCACCAGCGCTTTAGCCATGGGTACGGCGTGTTCGAGTTTGTTTACCACAATCACCGGAACAACCGGTCCGGTGGTCAGGATCTGTTCTGCACTTGTTTTCCAGTTTTTCATCACGTTTCCTAAGGGTTTCAGTCAGGCCGTAGCTGGCCCGCAGGATGTTCCTGAGCATTACCATACAAGATCGGCGTGACTTACGTCTATCGGTGACGCCAGGTTTTTGAAACCACGGTTCAATTCAGGATGATGAAAAGGTTATACCGCCATGATCTCGCCGGAATCCGTTGCCAGCTGCACCCGCGTGCCATCCTGCCATTGTCTGGTACGCTTGCCATTGCGATCGATAAACACCGCTATCCCGCGTGCGGCGGCCAAAATCGCCGCATGAGATTGGGCACCGATGGTGGTAAAACAGACGCCCTCAGTCAGCGTGCTGTCTAAGGCCATAATTTCCGAGGGCAAGAGATAATTAGCGATAATTAATGTGGGCGAATGCGCTGGCGGCAGAGTAGACAGAGGATGGCCGAGCAACAGCCCCAGCACCCGCATACCAACGTCATAAACATCGATATACCGTTCACGCAGATACGTATCCTCAATCGCCCGGTATTCATCGGCCATCTGGCTAATCACGCCAAGCCACAACTGCTCGACAGGTGCTGGTTGTTGCTCCAGCCGTTCAAGGGTGGTGTCGAACAACTCGCCATCTTCCAACATCATCTGGTGTGCGGAAAAAATTGCCGCCTCATTGTCCGTCAGTTGCTCAGTTGTGGTGGCAATCAATATCTCCAGTTCCTGCTTCGCCGCCGCAATCGCCTGACTCAGCCGGGCAATTTCGACGTCTTTTGCGGCCGCTGCACGTTGCGTCAATTGTGGCAGGCCACGTTCGATGCGGCAGATCGTCACCGCCAGCACGTCGGACTTTTTTTTCACCACCGCCTCGGGTACCGCGTTGTCATCGCCGAATTGCGTTGCTGCCAGCGCGGCAAATGCATCGATTGCCTGCTGCGCCTCGGGTCCATGAGCGTGCAACGTAATAACATCACCACATTTGATACCCAACAGCGCCACATTGTTCATGCTCTTGGCATTCAACACACGGTCGCCATTAACGATTTGTACCTCAGCATCAAATTGATTCAGACAACGGGCAATCGCCGATGCCGGACGGGCGTGAATGCCGGTCGGATTGGTTACTGTCCAGGAAAAGCTTTTGCTGTCGTTATGCGTATCAGTTGCCCCCTCCGGGAGCGACATCGTTGGCAACGCCTCGCTCTGCCCCAACTGGGCGTACTTTGCTGTCAGCGCCTGATGTGCCTCCGCCATAACCTGTTCAACCGATAGCCCGGATGCCGCCGCGACAGCTGCCGCCACCGTGCCTTCCACCAGCGGCGCGGCGCAAATCTGCACCCGTGCCATCTTTTCCTCGCCAAGCAGCTCTTTCGCCATGTCGGTACTGAGGATCGCGCTTCCCATATCGACCATCACCAGCACATCGTCATCCAGCACCTCCTCAATGGCCATCATCACCGCGACCGGATCAGTACCAATCGGGTTTTCAGGATCATCAATGCCAGCCGCGAGGGCGAACTTTACTTTTCCCTGAGTCATTTGTGACGCCAGCTCAATCACGCCTTCAGCCAGCTTCCTGCTATGCGAAACCACCACAATATTGACCATAGTTGGATCACCTTATTGAGGACCACGTTTGTTAGCCAACAACCTCACAAAGTGTTTTAAATAACAGATAACTGGAGGTCGCACCGGGGTCCTGGTGTCCGATAGAACGTTCACCAAGATAACTGGCACGCCCTTTTCCGGCCCGCATCGGAATGGTGCTTTTCATCGCGGCCTCGGCCACCACTAACGTGCTATTCAATGCACTGGTCAGCGGTGCTTCCTGCTGGGTTTGCAACGATGAGACGATGGCTGACAATGTATCCACCATGGTTTTATCACCCGGGTGTGCCATTCCGCGTGCGATGATCCGCTCCGTGCCTTCGCGGTACAGGTTGTATAAATCCGTCACCGTTAATTCTTCTTTCGCCATGACACATTCGGCGGCTTTCAGGAAAAAAGTGCCATAGAGTGGCCCGCTGGCACCGCCAATGCTCGACAACAACACCATCCCGGTATTTTTCAAAATGGTGCCAATATCCTTATCTTCCAGCGTCGGCAGTTTCTCTTTTACCTTTTTGAAGCCACGATTCATGTTCAACCCGTGATCGGCATCGCCGATTTCGCGGTCCAGATTGGTCAGAAACTCTTGCTGCTGCTCAAAAACCGTTGCTGAGGCATCCAGCCAATCAATCACCTGTTTTTTGCTTACGACCATTGTTATCCCCCACAGAATGCTCTCTTCCCGCGTCACAGCGGCCTGGCTTTACTGACCAGACCGCGACACCAGGTTACATTTTCCAGCGTAGCGCTGGGGTGCTGACCGGAAAATCCCACAACGTCAGCATCTCTTCGTCGACTTTCAACAGCGTGATCGATACCCCCTGCATGTCGATGGAGCTACAGAACGTCCCCACCAGGTTGCGGGCGATATGGATGTTGTGCGCGGTCAGGATTTCTGCCGTTTTGCGGTACACCGCATACAGCTCTGATAACGGCGTGCCACCCAACCCATTGACCAGCACAATCACGCTGTCCTGTTCATTTAACGGCTCGGTAGTCTGGCTGTTTTCCACCCACTCGCCTTTATCACCGTCCCACTGCCGCAACACGCGACTGTAGGGCGTATTGTCGAGAATTTCGTTGAGCATCTCTGTGACCAGGGTATCGCAGTCACTGTACTTCTCGCGGCGGATACCCGGTTCACCGTGGATACCAATACCAAACTCGATCTCATCATCAGCTAAATCAAAACTTGCCCGGCCCGCAGCGGGCACCGTACAGGCCGACAATGCCACACCGATTGAACGCCCACGGTTGCCAATACGCGTCGCCAGTTGCACGCATTCATCCAGGCTGTAACCCTCTTCCGCCGCTGCGCCCAGAATTTTCTCTGCCAGCACCGTCGTGGCAACACCACGACGACCTGCGGTGTACAGGCTATCTTTCACCGCCACGTCATCGTCAATCACCGCCACCTGTACCGGAATGCCTTCGCCATGCAGCAATTCAGCAGCGGTTTCAAAGTTAAGAATGTCGCCGGTGTAATTTTTAATCAGCAACAGGATGCCGTTATCGCTGTTGACCTTTTGCGCGCATTCGTACATCTGATCGGGAGTTGGCGAGGTAAAAATATGTCCGGGGCAGGCACCGTCCAACATGCCAAAACCGACAAATCCACCGTGCATCGGTTCATGCCCTGACCCACCACCGGAAATCAGTGCAACCTTCGGTTTATCGGTGCGGCGACAGACATAGAAAGGCTCGATATTGACCGTTAATTCCGGATGCGCCAGGGCAAAGCCTTCAAGTTGTTCCCTGACAACATCATCAACCTTGTTGATTAACTTTTTCATCAATCTTTCCTCGTCATGTCCCCAGCCGGTGCGGCCTGGGGGCGACTGTTATGGGGTAGTTAAGAGAGGTAATAAGAATTTGTATAATAGAGAGCCGACCGCACCGCCAATTAATGGACCGACAATCGGCACCCAGGCATAGCTCCAATCGGAACCGCCTTTGTTTTTGATCGGCAATAACGCATGCGCGATACGCGGGCCAAGGTCACGCGCCGGGTTGATCGCATAGCCGGTAGGTCCGCCTAATGACAAACCGATACTCCACACCAACACGCCGACCGCATAAGGCCCAAAACCACCGGTAATACCGTTGTGCGAGTTGAAAATCGCCAACACGCCGAATACCAGCATCGCAGTACCGATAATTTCAGTGACCAGGTTCCATTTATAGTCGCGGATAGCAGGACCAGTACAGAACGTGGCGAGAATTAAGCCGGGATCATCGGAAACATCATAATGGCGCTTATACGTCAGCCAGACGAGGATGGCGCCAAGAAACGCCCCCACCAGTTGGCCGAGCATGTAAACCAGCACCATTCCCGATGGAATGCCGCCCTGAAGCCAGACAGCCAATGTCACTGCCGGATTGAGATGCGCGCCGCTGATCCAGCCGACGGCGTAAACAGCGACCGTCACCGCAAAACCCCACCCTGCGGTAATCACAATCCAGCCGCTACTTCCTCCCTTGGTTTGTTTTAAGACCACGTTGGCCACCACACCGTCGCCAAGCAGAATCAACAGCATGGTGCCGACCATTTCTGATAAAAAGATGTTCATCTTCCTTTCCTTTTATTAACAGTTGATATAACTGGTCGTCTTATGCAAGAACATGCTGAGAATAGAAAGGGAGAAAAAGGCTGTAAAAAATATTTTTTTGTTTAATTCAGAAACGTTATTTTTTCCGGGAAGGTTGCAAAAAGAAACATAATGACGGATGAAAACAGGGTTATTTGAACCCGGTCATACTGTATTCAAAGATGTGAGACATTTCACATCAGCTGTTTAAATAAATAAAAAACAAATTAAATACAATTGGTTAGTTTAAAATAATAGTAAACATTGATGCGGGAAACTATTTCCAGATCGCTGTCACAAATTGGCACGCTGCTTTACCGGGAAGCGTCAAAATACACTACATATAGCGTTATGCTCCGCGCCAGTGATCGGCTCTTACCCTGACAGACTCAATTAATAGCTGGGCCATTTTCAGCAGGAAGGCAATGCATGCGTCTCAATATGAAAGCAATATGGCGGGCATTCATCGCCAAGGATCCGGAGTTATATAACAACCTCACCAGTCTGGACCGCCCGGACATCAAACCCTGGCTGAAACAATCCTGGCTGCGTTGCCGACGCCTGTTGCGTCACGATCACTGGCCACAACAACTTTATGCCCGAGGCATAACCTTTGAGTCGCTGTGCCGCAACCAATCCGAGATGCTGAATATCTCCTCCCCCATCATCGAAGATATTTTCGAATACCTTGATGCGCCGGATTGCGCCATCTTCGTGACCGACGAAACCGGTTGCACGTTGAAGTTTTATGCTACGCCGTCGATGGCGATCAGGCTGGCACCGCTCGGGATCCGCGAAAGCATTTATTGGCGCGAAGGCATGATGGGCAATAACGCCATCTCCAGCGCATTGTTGTTGCATGAAACCCTCAGCATCAAGGGCTATGAACATTTCAACCGACATCTGCACCCGTTTGAGATCTGCGCCGCACCGGTGTTCGGCAGCGACAGTACGCTGATGGGGGCGGTGGGGATTATTTTACTTAGCGCTCAGGAGAGCGCCCCGGCGCTGGGGTTGGCGCTGGTGCATTCCATTGAGCAACAGTTCACCGCCAAACTGAATACCGATTTGATTCTGGCTGAGTCCAATCAACATCTCAGCGAAGTTCACGCCCTGCTGGATGGCGTGGAGGAAGGGGTACTGGCATGGGATAATAAAGGCACTATCCTCTATCTCAATATCCACGGTAGCAACCTGTTCGGGGTCAAAAGTGAAAAAATTCTCGGCAAAAATATTCACGATATCATCAAGCTACCGCAAAGCATTCTTAACGCGATTGCTCACAATCGTGAGGTCGATTTATTTGAAACCGCCATCGAATTTGCGGGTACCTTCATCTCTCTGGCGATTTCACTGAAAATCGTCAAGGGACCGAACAATACCTCGGATCGTTATATCGCCCTGATGCACCCGATTGACCGCATCCGCGAACTGGTCCATCGCCATAGCGGTATTGGTGCTCGGCTCACCTTTGATGATCTTGATTATGTCGGCACCTCAAATACCATTCGGCGCGTAGTACGCCTGGCACAACAGGCAGCGAAAGGTCGTGGTTCGGTGTTGCTGCATGGTGAGGAAGGGTTGGGTAAGTCCTATCTGGCTCAGGCCATCCATAATGCCAGCGAGCGTCAGGATAAGCCCTTTATCACCATCAACTGCCAGGCAATCCCGCGCGAAACCATGACCAGCGAGTTTCTCGGCGGCATCGTCAATGGCGACAAGCATGTGATCTCAAAGTTTGAACTGGCCAAAGGCGGCACGCTTTTGTTGGAGAATGTGGAGTACCTGACCACCGAAGTCCAGACCGCCCTGCTGCAACTGCTGAAAACCGGCTTGCTGAGTAAGGCCAACCAACTGCTGGTACCGTTGGATGTACGGTTAATCACCACCACCAGCGTCGATATTAATCAGTACGTGGATGAAAACCGTTTTCGTCGCCATTTGTTGTATGAATTGCAGTCGTTCGATATCCATATCCCCCCTTTGCGCGAACGCAGTGAAGATATTCCGCCGCTGATTAAACGTTATCTGAAGATCATGAGCCGTGAAGTCGACAGCAATCTGTCGTTGTCAGAAGATGCGCTGCAACTGTTGACGCGTTACAGCTGGCCGGGAAATAACCGCGAGTTACGCAATGTGCTCGAGCGGGCTTTTAGTTACAGCGATGGCGCGGTAATCCGCGTGAAAGATATTCCCCTGGCGCTAATTGAACGCATTCGCGATCTGGCTAGGGTCCCGCCGTCGAATGGCTTGCATAGCCTCATCGACATGGAACGTGATGCGTTAATTAAAGCTGCCGTCCAGTGTCAGGGCAAAGCCATAAAGATTACTCAGACGCTGAAGATCAGCCGCACCTCATTATGGCGCAAGCTGAAAGCCTTCAATATTCATCTGGAGGATTATAAATCACGTTGAGTGAAGGCATATTGCGTAGCGGCACGATTTATCGTGCGCGTTTTTAACGCGCGAAAAATCGCGCCGCTACCATTCTGTTACTCGAACTCGTTCCAGGAACGACCGTCGCGGGTGATCATCGCCACAGAGGCAACCGGTCCCCAGGTACCTGCCTGATAAGGTTTCGGTGCATCCGCATCGGCGCTCCATGCGTCCATGATGGAGTCAACCCAGGTCCATGCCGCTTCCACTTCATCACGACGCACAAACAGCGCCTGAATGCCACGCATGGTTTCCAGCAGCAGGCGCTCATAAGCATCCGCCAGATGGGACTGGTTGAAGGTTTCAGAGTAGCTGAGGTCCAGTTTGGTGGTCTGCAATTTGTGTTTATGATCCAGACCCGGCACCTTGTTCAGGATCTCGATATCCACACCTTCATCCGGTTGCAGACGAATCGTCAGCTTGTTCTGCGGCAGTTCAGCGTAGGAATCTTTGAACAGGTTCATTTCCGGGTTCTTGAAGTAGACCACCACTTCAGAACACTTGGTTGGCAGACGCTTACCGGTGCGCAGGTAGAACGGCACGCCTGCCCAGCGCCAGTTGTCGATATCGACACGGATCGCCACGAAAGTTTCGGTCGCGCTCTGCTTATTCGCGCCCTCTTCCTCCAGGTAGCCAGGGACTTTTTTACCCTGGACGAAACCGGCGGTGTACTGGCCACGCACGGTTTTGTCGCGCACGTTGCTCTGGTCGATACGACGCAGCGAACGCAGCACTTTGACCTTCTCATCACGAATCGCATCGGCGCTCAGATCAGACGGCGGTGACATGGCGATCATGGTCAGGATTTGCAGCAGATGGTTCTGGATCATGTCACGCATCTGGCCTGCTTTGTCGAAGTAACCCCAACGGCCTTCGATACCAACCTCTTCAGCCACGGTAATCTGTACGTGGTCGATAGTACGATTGTCCCAGTTATTCACAAAGATCGAGTTGGCAAAACGCAGGGCCAACAGGTTCAACACCGTCTCTTTACCAAGGTAATGGTCGATACGGAAAACCTGGCTCTCTTCGAAGTATTTACCGACGCTGTCGTTAATCTCCTGAGAGGTTTCAAGTGAGGTGCCCAGCGGCTTTTCCATCACCACGCGTGCCGGTTTGGCGTTCAGTTTGGCTGAACCCAGGCCTTCACAAATCGCACCAAAGGTGCTCGGCGGCATGGCGAAGTAATTAATGGTGACGCGATTTTTCTGGTCGAGCATTTTGCCCAGACGAGAGAAATGCGAGGTGTCGTTGACGTCGAGGTTACAGAAGTCGAGACGGCTGCTGAGTTTGTCCCACAGCGCTTCGTCGATCTTCTCTTTCATGAAGGTTTCCAGCGCTTCACGTACCACTTTGGTATACGCGTCTTTGTCCCACTCCGCGCGCCCCACACCAATGATCCGTGTGGTTTCGTGAATCTGACCGGCTTTTTCCAGCTGATACAGTGAAGGCAACAGTTTCCGGCGCGCAAGATCGCCTTTGGCACCGAAAATCACCAGATCGCATGCCTGGGCTGTTTGTGTTACCGCCATTTTCCTCTCCTCGTTGCAGGATATACCCGGTCGAGCGTCCTCATTTACCGGGTCCTTATTGTAATTTTCTTACAGCACAATGTACTTTTTTCCCGGTTCCAGGACAACCCGAACGGGGGTGTTGCATCAGATAACTCTGCACGCCATTTGCGACTAACGTGTGTTGTCGCGTGCGCTTTCGGCGCTTTTTTCTGTTTCGCGATTTGTCGGGGAAAACCTGGTGCGCGTCAAAGTATGACAAAAAAATCGCGTCTACATTTATCCGCTACTGCGTGCGACCGCAGTTTACACGGTATATTGTTCTGAACAGAGCGCCCTTTCATCCAGAAATGAAATTGGCAAAAGTGGTGAGTGGTCATCGGGTTATCAATATGCTGGAACAGATTAAGGCGCAATTACCGACGCTGAGTAAATCGGAACGAAAAGTCGCAGAGCAAATCCTTGCTGCACCCCAGGAAGCGATGCATTCCAGTATCGCCACGCTTGCGCGTGCCGCACAGGTTAGCGAGCCAACGGTGAATCGCTTTTGCCACCGCATGGGTACGCGGGGGTTTCCCGATTTTAAACTGCAACTGGCACAAGGTTTAGCGAAAGGCCCGAACTGGGTCAGCCGGGGTGTGGAAGAAAATGACAGCGTCGAGCGCTACAGTCAGAAAATTTTCGATTCGGCGTTGGCCGGATTAAGTCGCGTAAGCCAGCAACTGGATATGGCGGTGATTCATCAGGCGGTCAAGGCGCTGACACGGGCGAATAAGATTGCATTTTTTGGTCTGGGAGCCTCCGCCGTCGTGGCCCATGACGCCACCAATAAGTTTCTGCGTTTTAATCTGCCGGTCATCTGGTCAGAGGATATTGTGATCCAGCGCATGAGTTGCATAAATAGTGGACCAAATGACGTTTTTGTTCTCATATCACATACTGGTCGAACCAAAAATATGATAGAACTGGCTCGCCTGGCGCGTGTAAACGCTTCCACCGTTTTGGCTATCACCTCTCCCGGTTCACCGCTTGCAGCAGAAGCCACGCTGGCGCTGACGCTCGATGTCCCGGAAGATACTGATATCTATCTGCCGATGGTTTCCCGCCTGGCACAATTGACCCTGGTCGATGTCCTTGCAACGGGTTTTACCCTTGAGCGTGGCGCCTCTTTTCGCGAAAATCTGAAACGGGTGAAAGAGGCGCTGAGAGATTCGCGCCTGGAGAAGCATGTGCAGCAGGAAATCAATGCACAGCAAAATAATTAACATCGCATTCACATGTGAGTCGAATCACAGCCCATCGATCATATAGAATAGTGACCACAACGTGTCCAGATGACAGGGACACGATACTTAGTCAACGGAGTCCTTCATGTCCAGACGTCTCAGAAGAACCAAGATCGTAACAACCCTCGGCCCGGCAACCGATCGCGATAACAACCTCGAAAAAATCATTGCGGCAGGTGCGAACGTTGTTCGACTAAACTTCTCCCACGGAACCCCGGAAGATCACCAGCTACGCGCGAATAAAGTGCGTGAGATTGCGGCCAAACTGGGTCGCCATGTCGCCATTCTCGGCGATTTACAGGGTCCTAAAATTCGTGTTTCGACCTTCAAAGAAGGCAAAGTGTTCCTCAATGTCGGCGACCGTTTCCTGCTGGATGCCAGCCTGGGTAAAGGTGAAGGCGACAAAGAGAAAGTCGGCATCGACTATAAAGGTCTGCCGGCGGATGTGGTGCCAGGTGACATTCTGCTGCTGGACGATGGTCGCGTGCAGTTAAAGGTGCTGGAAGTTCAGGGCATGAAAGTGTTCACCGAAGTGACCGTCGGCGGCCCGCTTTCCAACAATAAAGGCATCAACAAACTGGGTGGCGGCCTGTCAGCCGAAGCGCTGACCGAGAAAGATAAGGCCGATATCCTCACCGCAGCAAAAATTGGCGTAGATTATCTGGCCGTCTCTTTCCCGCGTTGCGGCGAAGATATGAACTATGCGCGCCGTCTGGCGCGTGATGCCGGTTGCGATGCCAAACTGGTTGCAAAAGTGGAGCGTGCTGAAGCGGTTGCCACGCAGGAAGCGATGGATGACATTATCCTCGCCTCTGACGTTGTGATGGTGGCGCGCGGTGATCTTGGCGTGGAAATTGGCGACCCGGAACTGGTCGGTATTCAGAAGGCACTGATTCGTCGTGCGCGTCAGCTGAACCGTACCATCATTACCGCGACACAGATGATGGAATCGATGATTACCAACCCGATGCCAACCCGTGCAGAAGTCATGGACGTGGCAAACGCCGTGTTGGATGGCACCGACGCGGTGATGCTGTCAGCAGAAACGGCTGCCGGTCAGTACCCGGCGGAAACCGTGTCTGCGATGGCAAAAGTGTGTCTGGGTGCGGAGAAAATCCCAAGTGTCAATGTGTCCAAGCACCGTCTTGAAGTGCAGTTCGACAACATTGAAGAAGCCATCGCCATGTCGGCCATGTACGCCGCAAACCATTTGCAAGGCGTGACCGCGATTATCACCATGACCGAATCTGGCCGTACCGCACTGATGACCTCCCGTATCACCTCCGGGCTGCCGATCTTCGCGATGTCACGTCATGAACGCACTCTGAACCTGACTGCGCTTTACCGTGGTGTAACGCCGGTTTACTTTGACAGCAACAATGATGGTGTTGCCGCTGCGCACGATGCCATTAACCTGCTGCGTGACAAAGGTTTCCTCGTTTCAGGCGACCTGGTGATTGTCACCCAGGGTGATGTCATGGCGACCACAGGCACCACCAATACCAGCCGTGTACTGCGCGTAGATTAATTACGCCCTCTGACAGCGGCTGTAACATTATGGACAACGCGACTGCTTCGGCAGTCGCGTTTTATTTTCTCTGACAAGGAGGCCAGATGGCCCGCTATCAACCGATAACTCAACTCACCGGGCGCGTGCTGCTGTTTCCGCTGGCGTTGGTGTTGTTCGAGTTTGCCACCTATATCGCCCACGACATGATTCAACCCGGTATGTTGTTGGTGACGCAAGAGTTTCAGGTCGGCCCGGAATGGGTATCGACCTCACTGACGGCTTACCTGATGGGCGGCGTGGTGTTGCAATGGCTGCTTGGCCCGCTCTCCGACAAATATGGTCGACGGCCCGTATTGCTGTTCGGCATCCTGTTCTTTGCCGCCGCCTGTATGCTGACCACGCTGGTGCAGAGCATCGAACAATTCGTGGCACTGCGTTTTATTCAGGGGATCAGCCTGTGCTTTATCGGCGCGGTCAGCTATGCGGCGGTACAGGAGGCTTTCGCTGAAGCGCTTGCCGTGCGCATGATGGCGTTAATGGCCAATGTGGCTCTGCTCGCCCCGTTAGCAGGACCGCTGGCGGGGGCCGCCTGGCTCAGCGTTGGCGACTGGCGCAGCATGTTCTGGTTATTCGCCGCCTGTAGCATCGTGGCGTTTGTGGTGTTGTGGCGCATCATGCCGGAGACGGCCGGTGATCGCAGCCATTCCATTGCCCTGCCGACGCTGGCGCGTGGCTATGGTCGTCTGGCGCGTGACCGCCAGGTGATGTATGGCTCTTTCGCCATCGGTCTGGTTTTTATCCCCATCCTGACCTGGGTGGCGTTATCCCCGGTGATCCTGATGCATGATGAAGGGTTATCTCGCCTGCATTATGCCTTGCTGCAATTACCGGTATTCCTCGCGATGATTGCCGGAAACCTGACGCTCGGTAAGCTGGCCGGTCGGGTGCCGATTGAGCAACCGGTAAAATTTGCCGCATGGCCAATTTTGCTTGGCCTGAGCATTGCGCTGCTGGCGAACCTGCTCAATAGCCACAGCTACCTGCTGCTGACGGCAGGATTGAGTTTGTACGCTTTTGGTGCCGGGATGGTTAACGCCGGTTTGTACCGTCTGACGCTGTATGCCAGCAACGAAGGGAAAGGCAGTATCGCCGCGATGCTCGGGATGATCAGTATTCTTACCCTGGCGATAGGTATCGAGCTGGCAAAAAGTGGTTATTTCAGCGGGGGTACACCGTGGTTCAGTGCGATTAACTTTATCAGCGGAGTGATGTGGTTTGGCCTGGTCACGCTGTTCCTGCGTGAACGTAAACGCCGTAGCCAGCTGGCTGAGGTGTGATTAATCAGGCGTTGAGTATCTGGCAAACATTATTCAACGCCTGAAATTGATCATATTTTCAGCGAAAAATTTCGCTTAAGATAATTGATGAAAAGATTTCATGATAGTGCAGTGAACTTTATTTTTGTGCATTTTATCGCCAACCTTATCATTAACTCAAATAGCCCGTGAACGTGCATAAAAATAAAATTTACTGCACAATGGCCGATTCTAATTAATTCGCATCGGAAAATAACGCGCCAGACCCGGTGAAAAAGCCCTTTCCTGCTTCGGGCACGAAAAACCCTCTAACCCTCTGCTTATAAACATAATTATTTAATTACGCCCGTTTACTCATCAGGGGATCGGTTATTATCGTCCCAAAAACTCATTTTATTAGTTAATTTTACTGAAGTCTCACCTGACATTTTCTTATCCAAAAATTTACACTTGCCTGACACTTTACTGCGCATTAGGCTGTGCCCGCTGTTTAAGGATTAACGTAATTCAACACGGGATATAAAATGAAAAAAACTACTGTTGCGGTAATGATGATGGCCGCACTTTCAGGGAGCGCTTACGCTGAATCTGCGCAATTTATGCCAAACTTTTCAGCGGATAGCGTCAGTGTTGCAACCTCCATCGGGATGCTGGGCGGGAAATCGAAAGAACTGGTTTATGACACCAGCAACGCACGTAAAATTAGCCAGCTCGACTGGAAAATTAAAAACGTGGCGATCCTGAAAGGTGATTTCTCCTGGGATGCCTTCTCCTTCCTGACCCTGAATGCGCGTGGCTGGACCTCACTGGCTTCCGGCTCTGGCCATATGGATGACTACGACTGGCAGAACGCTAACCAGTCAAGCTGGACCGATCACTCATCCCACCCCAGCACAGACGTGAACTACGCCAACGAATACGACCTGAATGTTAAAGGTTGGTTCTTGCAGGGTGATGATTACAAAGTGGGTGCTGTCGCAGGTTATCAGGAAACGCGTTTCAGCTGGACAGCGACCGGTGGTTCCTACAATTACGATAACGGCGCATTCCAGGGCAACTTCCCGAACGGTCAGGCAGGCATTGGCTACAGCCAGCGCTTCTCTATGCCGTACATCGGGTTAGTGGGCCAGTACCGTATCAACGATTTTGAATTCAACGCACAGTTCAAATTCAGTGATTGGGTTCGCGCACACGATAACGACGAACACTATCTGCGTGATTTGACCTTCCGTGAGAAAACATCAAACTCACGTTACTACGGCGCGTCAGTAGATGCAGGTTACTACGTCACTGCGAATGCGAAAGTGTTTGCTGAATTCACTTACAGCAAATATGAAGAAGGGAAAGGCGGTACTCAGGTGATCTACACCCCTACCGGCGAATCAGCCTCTTATGGCGGTGATGCTGCGGGTATCTCCAACAAGAACTATACCGTTACTGTTGGTCTGCAATATCGCTTCTGATGCAATGAACCTGTCGGGAGCACATCCCGACAGGTTTTTCCGTTATTTGCGTGGGTAAAGATCTTTACGCACGTAGGGTTCAATATCCCCCTCTTTGCGCGTCTTCAGTAATTTCAGAATCCAGGTGTACTGCTCGGGATGAGGACGGACAAAAATCTCCACCTCCTCATTCATACGCCGCGCCAGGGTTTTATCATCGGCATCCAGCAGATCATCCATCGGCGGACGGACATAGACCTCAAGACGATGCGTTTCGCTGTTATACACCGGAAACAATGGCACCACGCGCGCACGACACACCTTCATCAGACGCCCAACGGCAGGTAATGTCGCTTTGTAGGTGGCAAAGAAATCGACAAACTCGCTGTGCTCGGCACCGTGATCCTGGTCCGGTAGATAATAGCCCCAATAGCCCTGACGCACCGAGCTGATAAAGGGTTTGATACCGTCATTACGCGCATGCATGCGGCCACCGAAACGGCGACGCACGGTGTTCCACACATAATCCATCAGTGGATCGCTTTGATTATGGAACATCGCCGCCATCATCTGACCTTCAGACGCCAGCAGCATGGCAGGAATATCAACACCCCAGCCGTGTGGCACAAGGAAAATAACGTTTTCGTTATTGGCCTGTAACTGATCGATAATTTCACGACCATACCAGTCAACACGCTGACGCACGCGCGCCGGGTCGCGGATGCCTAATTCGGCCATCATCACCATCGCCTGCGGCGCAGTGGCAAACATCTGGTCGACAATGGTTTCGCGTTCCGCTTCGCTTAATTCAGGCAGACAGTAATACAGATTGATCAATGCACGACGACGCGCGCTTTTCGCCAGCTTTCCGGCCAGTTTGCCCAGACCACCCAGCACCGGATCGCGAACTTTAGCAGGCAACATTGCCATGCCAGCAAGCGCCCCAATCGCCAGCCAATTGCCCCAGTATTTCGGCTTTAAAAAAGAACGTTGAAAAACGGGTATAAACTCAATGTTATTTTTTTTACGGGTTTCCATGCACTCGCCTCTGACAATGACCGGTCAATAATAGTGACGATGACTAATTTTGCAATCTTCGTGCATTAGATAGCAAAAAACCGACGAAGAATCCGTCGGTTTTTACTCACTCCTCGCGATAAAGCGTTATTTCAACGCCAACTGTGGCAGGTACGATTTCACATCCGCCAGATAGCTGGTGCGTTCTTTACCGGTCAAACCTTCCATACGTGGCAGCTTCGCTGTCAGCGGATTCACCGCCTGGTTATTGATCCAAATTTCATAGTGCAGGTGTGGACCGGTTGAACGCCCGGTATTACCGGAGAGGGCGATACGATCGCCGCGTTTCACTTTCTGGCCCGGTTTCACCAACACTTTGCTCAGATGCATGTAGCGCGTCATATACTGACGACCATGTCGAATCGCCACGTAATTACCGGCGGCGCCGCCATTCTTTGCCACCACGACTTCACCGTCGCCCACCGCCAGGACCGGCGTGCCAATCGGCAATGCAAAGTCGACCCCACGGTGCGGCGCAATGCGACCGGTGACCGGATTCAGACGACGCGGGTTAAAGTTGGATGAGACGCGGAACTGTTTTACCGTTGGGAAACGCATAAAACCACGCGCCAGACCAGAACCATTGCGATCATAGAATTTGCCGTCTTCGGCGCGGAACGCATAGTAGTCCTTGCCACCAGTTCGCAGACGAACACCGACCAACTGGCTTTGTGCGCTTTTACCGTTCAGCATTTCACGAGACATCAGTACGCTGAACTGATCGCCAGCACGCAGCTTGCGGAAATCCATCTGCCACTGCAACGCCTTGATCACATTGCTGGTTTCCGCACTGGTTAATCCGGCACTGCGGGCGCTGGCGGCAAAACTGCCACGCACTTCACCTTTCAGCACGCTGTTCTGCCATTCACCCTTTTGCAGCTCCTGCTGCATTTTATAGCTGCCATTCGGCTGGCGCTCATAACTACGGGTTTCACGGCGATCCATTTCCCAGCTGAAGGTCTGCAACTGACCGTCGGCATTCAGTGTCCAGCTCAGCTGCTGTCCCACGCGCAGACCGCGCAGATCTTTGTCGCTGCTGACCAGGGCATTGATGTCGCTCAGATCGATACCGTATTGATTCAACGCGCTGCTCAGGGTATCCCCGGAAGATACGGTGTAATCATGGACGTTCGGATTATCCGGTACGTCTTTATCGATATCATCCGCAGGAATATCTTCTTCCGGTTCCGGCTCAGGCGCGGTCTGATCGATCGGCTCACTGGCTTCCGGCAACAGATGCGGGGATTCGAACTTGTCCAGTGTGATGCTTTTAACAGCCGGCGTATCGTCACTGGGATGATAAATATAGGGCCGCCATACTGCGACGGCCAGAGTGATAACAGTTAATGACCCCAGCATAACGCGGTGGGGGCGCGGCAAATTATTAAATGCGAGGGCGACAGAGCGGGCTATCTGCTGCACTTTTACCTATTCCTCTATGCTCCATTCAGGCAGCTTGCATACTGGCTCGACAACTGTGAGAGGAATTTCACGTAGCTGTCTTTGGTTAAGCTGATCCCCATGCCCAACGGATCCAGGGTGCCTTTACGCACATTGGTTCCCCGTGACACTGCATCGATGACTGCTGGCCTGAATTGTGGTTCAGCGAAAACGCATGTGGCTTTCTGCTCAACCAACTGTGTTCGTATCTGATTTAAACGCTGTGCGCCCGGTTGGATCTCAGGATTGACGGTAAAATGCCCTAATGGTGATAAACCGTAATGTTTCTCAAAGTAGCTATAAGCGTCGTGAAAAACGAAGTAACCCTTATTCCGCACCGGCGCGAGCTGCGCGCCAATGTGTTTGTCGGTATCCGCTAATTCTGCCTCGAACTGCTGCAGGTTTGCGTCTAGTTTGGCCTTGCTTTGCGGCATAAGTTCCAATAATTTCCCATGGATTGCAACCGCTGATTGCCTTGCTATCTCTGGGGACATCCACAAATGCATATTAAACTCACCGTGATGGTGATGTTCATCAGACACGTCTTGTTGACCAGACTTTACTGATTCCTTACTCAACTCTGCATCATGTTCGTGCTCGTCATCATCGATACCACGAATCAAAAGTGGCTTAACCCCTGCAATATCAGCAATTTCGAGGTTTTTATTTGCCGGAAGTTCCGCGGCCGATTTAGTCAGGAACGCCTCCATTTCAGGGCCAACCCAAACCACTAAGTCCGCGTTTTTTATACGTTTTACATCTGAAGGGCGTAGTGCATAATCATGCTCAGACGCACCATCCGGCAAAAGCACTTCAACCGGCGTGACGCCATCGGCGATCGCAGCGGCAATGAATCCAATGGGTTTAATCGAAGCAACAACCGCAGCCGATGCTGGCAGAGCAAAAGAAGCAGCCATTGCTGCCGCAGGAAGGGTAAAAGCAAGGTGCTTTTTAATGTGTAACATAATGCGTCATTCCATCGTGACCAGGTGATGGAATGTGATATTATAACATCCGAAATTCTGTGCAACCTGTAAATATCATGCCTTCACTTGTTACGCTCGAAAACATCTCTGTGAAATTCGCTCAGCGTCCAGTACTTGCGGGTATCAGCCTCAAACTGGAGCCGGGAAGAATTTTAACGTTACTTGGCCCTAACGGTGCCGGGAAATCGACCCTGGTGCGCGTCGTGCTGGGTCTGCTGACGCCCGATAGCGGCGAAGTGAAACGCGACGCCAATTTACGTATTGGTTATGTGCCGCAAAAGCTGCATATCGACCCTACCCTGCCGATTAGCGTCGAACGCTTTATGCGTTTATCGCGTGGCAGTCGCGCCGATGCCATCCTGCCAGCGTTGAAGCGCGTGCAGGCGGGCCATCTGTTGCACGCACCGTTGCAGAAATTATCCGGTGGTGAAACCCAACGAGTCCTGTTGGCCCGCGCGCTGCTCAGTGACCCGCAATTGTTGGTACTGGATGAACCGACACAAGGGGTGGATGTGAATGGTCAGGTCGCGCTGTATGACCTGATTGACCAACTGCGCCGCGAGCTTAACTGCGGTGTGCTGATGGTGTCGCACGATCTGCATCTGGTTATGGCAAAAACCGACGAAGTGCTGTGCCTCAATCATCATATCTGCTGTTCCGGCACCCCGGAGGCGGTATCGCAACACCCGGAATTCATCGCCATGTTTGGCCCGCGCGGTGCACAGCAACTGGCTATCTATCGTCACCATCATAATCATCGTCACGATTTACAGGGACGCATCGTTCTGCGCAAAGGAAACGGCCCGTCATGATTGAACTGTTATTACCTGGCTGGCTGGGTGGTGTGTTTCTGGCACTGGCCGCCGGTCCCCTCGGCGCTTTTGTCGTCTGGCGCCGTATGTCCTATTTTGGTGACACCCTGGCGCACGCGTCACTGCTTGGTGTGGCATTTGGCCTGCTGTTTAACGTTAACCCCTATTATGCGGTGATCGTGGTCACGGTCTGCCTCGCATTGGGGCTGGTGTGGCTGGAGCGGCGTCCTCATCTGGCAATTGATACCCTGCTGGGCATTATGGCGCACAGCGCGTTATCGCTGGGCCTGGTGGTGGTCAGCCTGATGTCCGGGGTACGCGTGGATTTAATGGCGTATCTGTTCGGTGACCTGCTGGCAGTCACACCGCAGGATTTGTGGATGATGGGCGGGGGTGTGGCGATTGTGCTGGCGGTGATGGCATGGCAGTGGCGTTCTTTGCTGTCAATGACTATCAGCCCGGAGCTGGCGCAGGTCGACGGTGTCAATATTCAACGCACACGTCTGATGTTGATGCTGGTCACCGCGCTGACCATTGGCGTGGCGATGAAATTTGTCGGTGCGCTGATTATTACCTCATTGCTGATCATCCCGGCGGCCACCGCACGCCGCTTTTCCCGTTCGCCTGAGCAGATGGCGGGGTTTGCGGTAATCATCGGTATTCTCGCGGTGACCGGCGGCTTAAGCTTTTCAGCGTTGTACGACACGCCTGCCGGTCCTTCGGTGGTGCTCTGCGCAGCCGTGCTGTTTATCATCAGCATGGCAAAAAAACCGGCGTCCTGACGCCGGTTTACTCTTCGCGCGAAATGCCGAAGTGACGATACGCATGCTGCGTTGCCATACGGCCACGCGGCGTGCGTTGAATGAACCCTTGTTGGATCAGGAAGGGTTCAATCACATCCTCAATGGTTTCACGCTCTTCACCGATGGCAGCAGCCAGGTTATCCAGCCCCACCGGCCCGCCCATAAACTTATCGATAATCGCCAGCAACAGTTTGCGATCCATATAGTCAAAACCCTGGCTGTCGACATTCAGCATATCCAACGCGCTGGCGGAAACGTCTCCGCTCATGTTGCCATTGGCGCGTACTTCGGCAAAGTCACGCACACGGCGCAGCAGACGGTTCGCAATACGTGGTGTACCGCGTGAACGACGGGCGATTTCCAGCGCGCCTTCCTCACTTAATGTCAGGCCAAGACAGGCAGCGCTACGACCCACAATATGTTGCAGGTCAGCCACGTTGTAGAACTCAAGGCGCTGAACAATGCCAAAGCGATCGCGCAGCGGCGAGGTCAATGAACCCGCACGCGTTGTGGCACCAATCAGGGTAAAGGGAGGGAGATCCAGCTTGATCGAGCGCGCCGCCGGGCCTTCGCCAATCATAATATCCAGCTGGTAATCTTCCATCGCCGGATAAAGGACCTCTTCCACCACCGGTGACAGCCGATGGATCTCATCGATGAACAGCACATCATGCGGTTCAAGGTTGGTCAGCATCGCCGCCAGATCCCCTGCTTTCTCCAGCACCGGCCCCGAAGTGGTGCGCAGATTGACACCCATTTCATTGGCGACAATGTTTGCCAGCGTGGTTTTGCCGAGGCCCGGGGGACCAAAAATTAACAGATGATCGAGCGCATCACCGCGCAACTGCGCAGCCTTGATGAAGATCTCCATCTGTTCACGCACCTGTGGCTGACCGACATATTCTGCCAGCAGCTTAGGACGGATGGCGCGGTCAAGACTCTCTTCTTCGTTGACACTGCCGGCCGAGACCAGGCGATCGGCTTCAATCATGCATTACCTCAAATGGCTGCGCGCAGGGCTTCACGGATCAGGGTTTCACAATCCGCATCGGGTCGGCCAATTTTGCTGACCATACGGCTGGCTTCCTGCGGTTTATACCCCAGCGCTACCAGCGCCGCAACCGCTTCTGCTTCGGCGTCGTTGTTCTCTGGTGCCGCAGATGGCGTGGTCAGGGTAAAGGCATTATCACCACCAAACAGGTCGCCATGCATCCCTTTGAAGCGGTCTTTCATCTCGACCACCAGACGCTCGGCGGTTTTTTTCCCGACGCCAGGGAGTTTCACCAGCACCGCAATCTCTTCTTTTTCCACGGCGGTAACGAACTGCTGAGCCGACATGCCGGAGAGGATCGCCAGTGCCAGTTTTGGCCCCACGCCGTTGACCTTGATTAGCTCGCGGAATAGCGCTCGCTCCTGCTTGCTGTTAAAGCCGAACAGCAGTTGCGCATCTTCACGCACCACAAACTGGGTGAAGATGATGGCTTCCTGATTGAGTTCAGGCAGCTCATAGAAGCAGGTCATTGGCATATGCACTTCGTAACCGACACCGTGCGCCTCAATCAACACCAGCGGCGGCTGTTTTTCCAGAATATTGCCTCGTAGACGACCAATCACCTGAACGCTTCCTTATTTGTATGAACCCGTATGGCGGCTATTTATAACATAAAAAAGGCTGGATGAATATCCAGCCTGATGGGGGTGTTCGTTAGCCCGATCGCAGCCTGCCGCGCGTCAGCACCAGTTTGCTGTCACTCATCCGTGCGGCATTCTGGCTGACGTGGCAGTGAGTGATGGCAATCGCCAACGCATCGGCCGCATCGGCCTGGGGATTAGCCGGTAACTTCAGTAAGGTTCGTACCATGTGCTGCACCTGGCTTTTCTCCGCGCTACCGATGCCGGTAACCGTCTGCTTCACCTGGCGCGCCGCATATTCAAACACCGGCAAATCGAGATTCACCGCGGCAACGATCGCCGCACCGCGAGCCTGTCCCAGCTTGAGCGCAGAATCCGCGTTTTTCGCCATAAACACCTGTTCGATGGCAAAAAAGTCCGGGGAAAATTGGGTGATGATTTCGCTGACGCCAGCGTAAATCAGTTTGAGACGGGAAGGCAGGTCGGTCACGTTGGTGCGTATACAGCCGCTGCCCAGGTAACTGAGCTGGCGGCCGGTCTGACGAATAACACCGTAACCGGTGACGCGCGAGCCGGGATCGATCCCGAGAATTATTGCCATAGCGCGCCTCCGGCAGGTTGCGGTTGAGAAAACGCCATTACAGCGTTTCCGCCACCTCATCAGAAATTTCACCGTTATGGTAAACTTCCTGCACGTCGTCACAATCTTCCAGCATATCAATCAGACGCAGCAGTTTTGGTGCGGTTTCCGCATCCAGATCGGCTTTGGTCGATGGGATCATGGTGACTTCAGCTTCATCGGCTTTCAGGCCAGCGGCTTCCAGCGCATCGCGCACTGCGCCCAACTGTTCCCAGGCGGTGAAGACATCAATCGCACCATCATCGTAGCTCACGACATCTTCCGCACCAGCTTCCAGCGCAGCTTCCATCAGGGTATCTTCATCCTGGCCCGGAGCAAACGAAATCACGCCTTTTTTGCTGAACAGGTAGGAAACGGAGCCGTCTGTGCCGAGGTTGCCACCCGTTTTGGTGAAGGCATGACGCACTTCGCCCACGGTACGGTTACGGTTGTCACTCAGACACTCAACCATGACCGCTGAACCACCCGGACCGTAGCCTTCATAGATGATGGTTTCCATGTTGGAATCATCTTCACCACCCACGCCACGCGCGATTGCACGGTTCATGGTGTCACGGGTCATGTTGTTGGACAGGGCTTTGTCCATTGCAGCACGCAGGCGCGGGTTAGAACCGGCATCGCCACCACCCAGTTTCGCGGCAGTGACCAGCTCACGAATGATTTTGGTGAAGATTTTACCGCGCTTTGCATCCTGAGCAGCCTTACGGTGCTTGGTGTTTGCCCATTTACTATGTCCGGCCATTTCTCATCTCTCGTCTATTGCACGGGCTATCTTGCTGGCGGTGTACAACCTCGCTGCGCCGATAACGCCCGTCTGTTTAAGTCTGCAATGCAGTTAAACCGCATCGAATAAATAAAAATCTTAAAGAATTTGCCGCCGGAAAAACGCGCGGCGGCTGGCATTCAGATAAATTCTTCAATTGCCTGGCGGTTACTCCAGGACTTGGTCAGGGCTGCTGCATCCGCGGGAGCCAGCCAGCGCGCGGCAAGGTGTTCGCTGAGGATCACCTCGCGCTCGGCGGGCAGTGCCAACCTAAACCAGTGCTCGCGGTTGTGGGTGGTACCCGGGGCGTAGCGGTGGCGATAATGCGGGAAGATCTCAAATTCGATCTGTTTGTGGCAATCCACCAGCGCCAGCTGTTCATTCACCACATCAATCGCCAGTTCTTCCTGCACTTCACGCTGAGCGGCCTGAAGCGGGGTTTCCCCGGCTTCGAGGCTGCCGGTGACCGATTGCCAGAAGCTGTCGTCATCACGGCGTTGCAGCATCAACACCCGGCCCGAGTCCTGAGCAAAAATCACCACCAGAACCGAAACCGGATGCTTATAACCCATTATTTATTCTCGAGCTTGTCTTTCTTCGGTGCCAGCTGAATCCCCAGATCCGCCAGCGCGGCCGGGTTGGCTTCGCTTGGCGCTTCGGTCATCAGACAGGCCGCCGCAGTTGTTTTCGGGAAGGCGATAACATCACGAATGTTGTCAGTGCCGGTCAGCAGCATGGTGACGCGGTCCAGACCGAAGGCCAGACCCGCATGCGGTGGCGTACCATATTTCAGTGCATCCAGCAGGAAGCCGAACTTCTCGCGTTGTTCTTCTTCAGCAATGCCGAGAATGCTGAACACCGCCTGCTGCATGTTGCCATTGTGGATACGTACCGAACCGCCGCCCACTTCATAACCGTTGATCACCATATCGTAAGCGTTGGCGATTGCCTGCTCCGGGTTAGCCGCCAGCTCTGATGCCGTCATCTCTTTCGGCGAGGTGAACGGATGGTGCATCGCCGCCAGACCGCCTTCGTCATCCGCTTCGAACATCGGGAAGTCGATCACCCACAGCGGTGCCCAGGCTTTGTCATTGGTGATTTGCAGGTCGCGACCCACTTTCAGACGCAGCGCACCCAGCGCATCTGACACCACTTTGGCGCGGTCAGCACCAAAGAAGATCACATCGCCATCCTGCGCACCGGTACGCTCCAGGATCGCGGCCACAATCTCAGGACTCAGGAACTTCGCAACCGGGCTTTGAACCCCTTCGAAGCCTTTCGCCAGCTCGTTGACCTTCATCCACGCCAGGCCTTTCGCGCCGTAGATCTCAACGAACTTACCGTATTCATCAATCTGTTTACGGCTCAGGGTAGCGCCACCCGGAACACGCAACGCTGCCACACGGCCTTTCACGTCGTTCGCCGGGCCAGAGAACACCTGGAACTCAACGTTTTTCAGCAGATCAGCAACATCTACCAGTTCCATCGGGTTGCGCAGGTCTGGCTTGTCGGAACCGTAACGACGCATCGCTTCCGCGAAGGTCATCTGCGGGAAGCTTCCGAGATCAACACCTTTGATATCCAACCACAATTCACGGATCAGGCGTTCCATCACTTCACGCACCTGCTCGGCGGTCATGAAGGAGGTTTCAACGTCGATCTGGGTGAATTCAGGCTGGCGGTCAGCGCGCAGGTCTTCGTCACGGAAGCATTTAACGATCTGATAGTAACGGTCAAAACCGGACATCATCAGCAGCTGTTTGAACAGCTGCGGAGACTGCGGCAGCGCATAGAATTTACCTTTATGCACGCGGCTCGGTACCAGGTAATCACGCGCGCCTTCCGGTGTGGCTTTGGTCAGCATCGGGGTTTCGATATCGAGAAAACCTTCGCTATCCATAAAGCGACGCACGAAGCTGGTGATTTTCGCGCGAGTTTTCAGACGCTGCGCCATTTCCGGACGACGCAAGTCGAGGTAACGGTATTTTAAGCGTGCTTCTTCGCTGTTGACCTGGTTGGAGTCCAACGGCAGCGGCTCAGCACGGTTAATGATGTTCAGGTCGTGGGCAAAGATTTCAATCTCGCCGGTTGCCATGTCGCTGTTTTTATTCTTCTCATCACGCGCACGCACGGTGCCGGTAATCTGAATACAGAATTCGTTACGCAGCTCAGACGCCAGCTGGAAAGCCTCCTGGCGATCGGGATCGAAGAACACCTGCACGATGCCTTCACGATCGCGCATATCGATAAAAATCAGGCTACCCAGATCGCGACGGCGGTTTACCCAGCCGCAAAGAGTGACTTGCTGACCCACATGAGACAGATTGAGCTGTCCGCAATATTCTGTACGCATAACGTATCCTTTTAACTTCGCCGCTGCTGCTGACAACATCAGGCCGCGTAACCTTCTGAGATGCTGCCGCAAAAAAGGCGGCTATTATAATGGAAAAAGCCAGACAGGATAAGTAGAGCCGCGCCAAAGCCAACAAAACATCTGCTTTTGTCACAGCTTGTTATCCCACGGTTGCGAAAACCGGTTAACCTGTGGCGGATTTTACCGCCTGGAGATCATTTTTGACGCTACGTATTGGTTTGCCGCAGTGGCAGCATCCACACTGGAAACAATTTGGCCTGGAGACGCTGGCGGATTACGCGCAGTTATTCGATTGTGTCGAAGGCAACACCACCCTCTACGCCCTGCCGAAACCGGAAGTCGTCCAGCGCTGGTACGATATGACCCACGATGATTTCCGCTTCTGCTTTAAATTTCCCGCCAGCATTAGCCACCAGGCTGCACTGCGTCAGTGCGATGACTTGCTGGCCGAGTTTTTCCGCCTGCTGGACCCGTTAGCCAACCGCATCGGCCAATATTGGCTACAACTGCCCGCCACCTTTGCTCCGGCACAGCTGCATGACCTGTGGCAATTTCTGGATATCCTGCCACGCCGCTTCAGCTATGGCGTGGAAGTGCGCCACGCGGCGTTCTTCGCCAAAGGGGAAGCCGAGCGCGCCCTGAATCGCGGCCTGCAACAGCGTGGGGTAAATCGGGTGATCCTCGATAGCCGCCCGGTGCATGCTTCACAATCGCAAACTGCCGCCGCCATTGAAGCACGCAGAAAGAAGCCGCGCGTACCACCGCATGCTGTGCGCACCGGCCAGCAACCGATGGTCCGTTTTATCGGGAGCGATAGCGTGACCGAAAGCCTGCCGCTGTTTCAACCGTGGCAGAGTAAGCTGGCAGAATGGCAGGTGGAGAGCGATCCACTGCTGTTTATCCATACCCCGGATATGGGCGAGGTTTTCCCGCTGATTCAGGCATTGTGGCCGCAGTTGCAGCAACTGGAACCGTGTCTGCCCGCCCTGCCCGTCTGGCCGCAGCAATCGAGCCTGTTCTAATCGCGCAGGCTACACTCATGGGAAACGGGTGCAGCCTGCGGCAGTTTCTGCCAGAATAGCGCCCTTTCCGTTTTCTCTCCGGATATTTCATTATGTCTGACCGCGATACGCTATTTTCCGCGCCCATTAATAAATTGGGTGACTGGACCTTTGACGAGCGCGTGGCTGAAGTCTTTCCTGATATGGTTCAGCGCTCGATCCCTGGTTATTCCAACATCATTTCGATGATTGGCATGCTGGCAGAACGCTTTGTCCAGCCCAACAGCCAGGTCTACGATCTCGGCTGCTCGCTGGGTGCGGCGACGCTTTCGGTGCGCCGCAATATCCATGTGCCGGGTTGCCAGATCATTGCTGTCGATAATTCCCCGGCGATGGTGGAACGCTGCCGTCGTCATATCGACGCTTTCCGTGCCGATACGCCGGTTCAGGTGTTAGAAGCGGATATCCGCGATATCCCGATCGAAAACGCCTCCCTGGTGGTGTTGAACTTTACGTTGCAATTCCTCGAACCCGATGCACGCGTGCTGCTGCTGGAGAAAATCGCTCAGGGGCTGAACCCGGGCGGCGCGCTGGTGCTGTCTGAGAAATTCAGCTTTGAAGATGCTGAAGTCGGCGAGTTGCTGTTTAACATGCATCACGACTTTAAGCGGGCCAATGGCTACAGCGAGCTGGAGATCAGCCAAAAGCGCAGCATGCTGGAAAACGTGATGTTGACCGACAGCGTAGAAACCCATAAGGCCCGCCTGAAACAGGCCGGTTTTGGTCACGCAGAGTTGTGGTTCCAGTGCTTTAACTTTGGCTCACTGGTGGCGTTGAAATGATTGATTTTGGCAGGTTCTATCAACAAATCGCGACCGGCCCGCTCGCCAGTTGGCTGGAAGTGTTACCGGCACAGGTTGCGGCCTGGCAGCGTGAAAATTTGCACGGCCACTTTCGCAACTGGGAAAAGTCGGTTGAACACCTTCCGGCGCTGGTGCCGCAGAAACTTGATTTACTCCACAGCGTCAGTGCCCAGCAGGATGATTTAACCGAGCGTCAGCGCGCCGGGATTGAGAAACTGCTGCGTAATTTGATGCCGTGGCGCAAAGGGCCGTTTTCCCTGTACGGCACCGAGATCGACACCGAATGGCGTTCGGACTGGAAGTGGCAGCGCGTGTTGCCACATATCTCGCCGCTGGCGGGCCGTACCGTGCTGGATGTCGGCTGCGGTAGCGGTTATCACATGTGGCGCATGGTCGGTGCGGGCGCGCAGTTGGTGGTGGGCATCGACCCGATGCAGTTGTTCCTCTGTCAGTTCGAAGCGGTGCGTAAACTGTTGGGCGACGATCGCCGCGCGCATCTGCTGCCGCTCGGCATTGAGCAGCTCCCGGCGCTACAGGCGTTCGATACCGTGTTTTCGATGGGCGTGTTGTATCACCGCCGTTCACCGCTGGACCATCTGCTGCAACTGAAAAATCAGTTAGTCAGCGAGGGGGAGTTGGTGCTGGAAACGCTGGTGATTGAAGGTGATGAGAACGCGGTGCTGGTGCCCGGTGAACGTTATGCGCAGATGCGTAACGTTTACTTTATTCCGTCTGCCGCTGCACTGAAAAGCTGGCTGGAGAAGTGTGGCTTTGTGGATGTGCGCATTGCTGATTACGCTATCACCTCGGTGGAGGAGCAGCGTCGCACCGACTGGATGACCAGTGAGTCACTAGCCGAATTCCTGGATCCGCACGACAGCAGTAAAACGGTAGAAGGTTACCCGGCTCCGCTGCGCGCGGTGCTGATAGCCCGCAAACCGTAAGCCTTAACGCCGCGACAGCGCCAGCTTCGCGGCGAACCCGATAAACACGCAACCGGTCAGTCGGTCCATCACTTTAATCACCGCCGGACGGCGCAGATGCGCAGCAAAGTAGTGGCTACCGCCAATCAGCACGGCATTCCACACCAGGCCAATCGCCATATGGGTCAGCGCCATCAAGGTACACCACAACGGCACGGAAGCGCCGGCTGGAATAAACTGCGGCAGAAAAGTGACATAAAACACCCCCACTTTCGGGTTCAGCATATTACCGAGTAAACCGCGTACGAAGCAGGCGAAAAAGCCTTGCTCTTTGGTGGCGCTGGGCTGCCCCTCCAGCGCCTGGGTGCGCGGATTCAGCAGCAACTTCACCCCGAGCCACAGCAGATATACCGCCCCGATCCATTTCAGCAGGTTATACGCCATCTCGGACGCCAGCAGTAACGCGCCCAACCCCAGCCCCACCATCACGCCCCAGGCCAGACAACCTAATGTCACGCCAAACGCGGTGGCGGAAGCACGTTGCCAGCCCTGAGCTGCTGCAGTACGCAGCACCAGTGCCGTATCGAAACCCGGTGTTAAGGTGAGAATGGTGATGGCAAACAGAAATGAAATCAGTAACGTCATGGCCGACTCCCGGTGAATTGGCCTACATCTTAACGCTGTGCCTGCGTGAACACGATAGTTTCCTCCCGTGATTAATTGAGAATGATTCTCAACTTGCCACCAAAGGTTAAATTACCGTCAGGCTTCTGTGTCAGTGTGGTGCCAGTCTCTTTTCTAACCCAAAGGAGTTATGGCTATGAGCAAATTTATTTTCTCTTCACCACGGAAGTATGTACAAGGCGCTGGCGTGCTGGATGAACTGGGGTCATACATCGCCGAGCTGGGTCATCACGCGTTTCTGGTGGCCGATGATATTGTCTGGCAGCTGATTGGCGAGCGTACCCAGCAGACCTTAAAAGCTGCCAGCGTCGAGTTCAGCCGCCAGGCGTTTAAGGGTGAGGCGTCCAGCAATGAGATCAAACGTCTGACGCAACTGGCACAGTCTCAGGGCAGTAACGTGATTGTCGGGCTGGGCGGCGGTAAGACGCTGGATACGGTAAAAGCGGTAGCCGATGAACTGAAGCTGCCGGTCGCCATCGTCCCGACGGTCGCGTCAACCGATGCGCCTTGTAGCGCGCTTTCGGTGATCTACTCCGATAGCGGCGTGTTTGAAAGCTATCGCTTCTACAGCAAAAACCCGGATCTGGTACTGGTGGATACCGCCGTCTGTGCCGCTGCACCGGCGCGCCTGTTCGCCTCGGGTATTGCTGATGGTCTTGCCACCTGGGTTGAAGCCCAGGCGGTGCTCCGTTCGCATGCCAAATCAATGGTCAATGGCGATCCCACTATCGCCGGTCTGGCGATCGCCCGCGCCTGTGAAGAAACGTTGCTGACCTGGGGTTTCAGTGCCTGGACCGCCGTGTCGGAGAAACGCGTGACGCCTGCGGTGGAAGCGGTGGTGGAAGCCAATACCCTGCTCTCTGGCCTGGGTTTTGAAAATGCCGGACTGGCGGGCGCGCACGCCATTCATAATGGCTTTACCGCCATTGATGGCGATATCCATCATCTGACGCACGGCGAGAAAGTGGCTTATGGCACGCTGACGCAGATGGTGCTGGAGCAGCGCCCGGATGAGGAAATTGCCCGCTATATCCGTTTCTATCGCTCGATCAACATGCCTACCACCCTGAAAGAGGTGCATCTGGAGAGTGAAAGCTGGGAGAATCTGGTGCGGGTCGGCGCGCTGGCGAACAGTGACGGTGATACGCTCAAAAACCTCAATCCACATCTCTCACCGGAAGATATTGCTAACGCCATTCTGGCGGTCGATGCGTTCAGCAAAACGGTGAAATAAGTTATTGCGTAGCTACCGTCTTGAACGTCAAGCGGTAGCTGCGTAATTTTCATCCCACTTCATCCGCGTTTTCAGCACCCCGAAGCACTGATGAACCAGCTTGCGCATCACCGCTCCAAGCGCAGCCTTGCTGGCTTTGCCCTTCGCGATTAGCCTCTGGTACAGCGCCTTCGCCGGGGCATTCCACCTGATCGCTACAATCGCCGCCATATACAGTTTCGCCCTTACGTCTGCCGGGCCTGTTTTTGACATCCGTGCACGCCCCCTGACTGAGCTACCGGACGTTTTTTCCACCGGTACCACACCCAGCCACGCAGCGACCTGTGAAGCACTCCGGAACGGACACGAGCGCAGCACCGACAGCATTGTCGTGCCCACCACGCTGCCTATTCCTTTTATCGATTCCAGCAGCTCACGGTCTTCCTTCAGACCCGGATGATTATCTGTGTGGTCTGAGATGAGCGCTTCAATACGCTTCAGCTCGTCCCTGTGGGCTTTCAGGGTTCTCTCCAGCGAGTCAATGATTTCAGGCGCTGTGCGGGTTGAATGGGCCTTTTCCAGTCGGTTCTCCGCCCGCTGGACATCAGCCTGAAGTGAGTCCCGCAGACGCACCAGCTCCCGAAGTTTACGGACCTCCGGGGAGGGGGGCACCCAGGCATCAGGCTGTTTCAGCTCGCCATAACGGGCCAGGATGTAAGCATCAACGGAGTCGTTTTTAGTCAGGATAGCCATTCCACGGGCGAACTCCCTGACCCGCTGAGGGTTGCTGATGCAGACTGTGACGGGGGTATTTTCATGAAGACCAAAGGCGACGTTTTCGTGATAAATGCCGGTCGCTTCGAGCACCACCATCACCTGTTCAGGATGGCATTTTTGCCTGATTAACCAGTCATTTATCTCCCGGTCGGCGTCGGGATGATTTTTGAGGGTTTTGGTTTTCTTTTTCCCGTTGCCGGGCAACAGGCAGAGGTCGAGTTTGTTTTTACTGACATCAATACCGAGATAAATCATAAGACAGCTCCCTTTCACATGAACCATCACGCCATCTTGCCTTGTACATACGAAGTCAGAGCTTCTGGTTACCGTTCAGAGTAGATGCTGGCGTGAAAGGAGAAACGGAGGGCTTTAAGCTACGACACAAGATCGAGTCTTAAGCGGCGCGACAAGCTGCCTCCGTTTCGTGTAACGGGTAGCTAACCAGTTACAACTTCAAGATACAAGCGGCGCGATTTATCGCGCGGATTATTCCTGCATCGTGCACGAAATTGCGCGATAAATCGCGCCGCTACGTTCAGGTGCAATTACTGTTCTTCCGTTGGCTTATCCCAATACTGATATTTATATGCCGAACTCAGGTGGCGCTCGATAGTCCCTTTCTCAAACACTTCCGTTTCATGCAAATAACTTAGCGTGCAGTTGCCGACCTCGTCCCATAGCTGACATTCATCAACAGAACGGATGGTGCTGACGGGGGTGCTGGCCGTGCCGTTCAGACGTAGCTCACGCCATTGGTTATCGTAGGTGTAGGTATCTTTGCTGCGTGCACTGGTGGCGCTGGTCACCAGCCCTTGTGGATTCCAGTTGTAGACACTCTCGCCGTTGGTCAGCTCATCGCTGCCGCGCGCGATACTGCGCTCCAACCGAAAGTGTTTGTCATAGCGATAGGTGGTATCGGTGAAGCCATCTTTGCCCATGCTGGTAAATTTATCCGACGAGCTGATGATGTTTCCGCGCTGTCCCATCTGCCAGTTGATGGTACCCTGCCGGTTATCTACCACCACTTCTTTACCTTCTTTCAGCACCTTGACCAGATAAGCATATTCAGCGACCCAGCCTCCCTGCACCCGTGCGATATGTTGCTCCATGCTGAGGACGACATTGCTTTCACTTTTATCGTAAGTGATATCTGCCACCATCAAATCACCGCAGGGATCAAACTGCCCCAGAATCCGTTTTTGTGAATCCACATCTTTGCCAAACTCACCGGCAATAACCTGACGTACCGCGCCTTTGGCATTGCCACCCAGCATGATCCAGTTGTTGCTATTGGTGATATTTTTGCTCAGCGGTGGGCATTGCGTGCTGACGGCCAGCGCAGCACCACTGAGCGGAAAAAGCAGCAGTAAAACGGCACAAGAGATGGATTTCATGATGGTTATCCGTGAATAGCCTTAACGTCAATGTAAGCATCTTTTTCCATGATGCGCTATGGCCTGGTTAAAAGTTGCTATTGCGTGGAAGGGAAAGACCGCCGCCAGTGCGTATTGATTAACTGTTTGAAATTGAATGATGTGCGGTGCCGGGTGCCTCCCGGTGAGCCGGATAAGCCCCTATCCCGGCCCGCATGACACGTCAGAAACCTTGGCTTTGCCCCTCCGCACAGGGGGATTCACCGCATAACGGCCAAATTACGCAGCGCAAAAGTTTATTTATACTTTGATTTAATTACTTAACCCCGGTCTCACCACGGAAATATCACTTTCGTGATCGATGTTGCATTTAATCCAGCATCCCAATGCGGAACCCTTCTGAATAAAGTCAAGCCTGATTAAGCGTCTATAGTTTGGTTAATCATAAGATTACTCTCAAGTACCATCTTCTAAACTCCCCAAGGCAATCTTAATAAAACGAGTAGTACCCTACCTTACCTGACTCGATACTAAGGGGTTGAGCATGATTCAATCAGCAAGTGATATTCAGAAACGCAGCGACGAAAAACGGGGGGTCAAACCTAAAACCTATAAACTGCCGTTGCAAACCATCGATCGTATCGAGTTGCTGGCAAGTGATACCGGGGTGTCGCAGGCGGCTATCATTGCCACGGCCATTGATATTTATGAGCAGTCGTTAAAGCGCGTTTGATAAAAAGAACCCCAGCAAGAAGATTGCGCCACGTCTTTTGACGGGGTTTTACACAGCGTTATCTATCAATCAGTTACTTACTTTCGCTTATTTTTGGCTTGCACATTACTGTATATTATAACAGTATTTATGCGTGTTTTTGTTTGCTCGGGCCCCCCTACAGGTCCCCCTGAGCACCCTGGGTGAGAGATAACGAAATGGCCTTTTACAGCATCGAAAAGAGAAAAACATCCAAAGGTGAAATCAGATACCGTTGCACCGTTGGCATTAAGGAAGATGGTGAGATTGTACACCGCGAGAGAAAGACATTCGCAAAACAATCTGACGCTAAAGCCTGGGGGGTGATTAGGACCGCTGATATTGAAAAAAATGGCGTTCCATTAAAGGATAAAAACCAGGCTACAACATTTGGGGAACTTCTTGACCTCTACATGGACGACCCGAACATCAAATACGGTAAAAGCAAAGCATCCTCTCTGAAGCTGATCCGTAAGTGTGAAATCTGCGACATACCTCTTACTGACTTCAACGAGAATACCTTCATTACCCACGCCCGGTTTCGCGGATCTCAGGGTGCTGGACCTTCTACTATCCGCAACGACATTGTTTTTATCGGGGCGGTTCTTAACTCCGCTGGGCCAATGTTTAACCTCAAAGTTGATTTGCAGAGTTATCTAAGAGCAAAGTATCAACTGAACAAATTAGGCATGACTGCAAGCTCTCAAAAACGGAGCAGACGACCAACTACCGACGAGACTAACGCGCTTCTCGCCGCACTCGAAAAGCGTTCTCTAACGTCTTACAAGAAAATACCGTTTCATCGGATTTTCCTTTTCTCAATACTTTCTTGCATGAGGATTGGTGAGGTTACTCGGCTCAGATGGGAAGATATTGATGAGGAACAGAAAGCCATTCTTGTTCGCGATCGTAAGCATCCCAGGAAAAAAATCGGTAATCACATGTATGTAGCATTACTTGGTGAAGCGTGGGATATCGTGATGAGTCAGCCTAAAGTAAGTGAGTTCATCTTTCCCTTTAAGCTGAAACGTATCTCGATTGTTTTCGGTGAAGAGAGGAACAAGCTAGGTATTGAGGATTTGCGTTATCACGATCTCAGACGCGAAGGCGCAAGTAGACTTTTTGAGGCGGGATTTGTTTTAGAGGAAGTTGCCCAGGTGACGGGGCACCGATCTTTTAAGACGCTTTGGCAGATTTACACCGAGTTATATCCTCGATCACTTCATGATAGGTTGCGTGAGTTACAGGAAAAAAAGTAGGGATTTTAAATCAGCATTTTTATTCCTACTTTACAATAGGTTATATTGACATTTCATAATTTAAGGTAAAAAATCGCACTTGATGTTTCAGTGGGTTACGGCTCCTTATGCTCCCATATTATGAATAAATCACATCTAAAAGTGAGGGTTTATGGTTGACATCATCTCTGGCTTGTCTGCACTCAAAACAGCATTTGATATTGCAAAGGAATTAAATAGCGCCACATCAGCATATAATGAGGCTGAAATTAGATTAAAAATCAGTGAATTATATTCAGCTCTTTCTCAGGCGAGGATTGAGCTTGCTGATTCTCAAGAGGAAATTCATTCCCTCAATAAAAAAATAAAAGAACTCACTGAAACAAAGAATGAATCAGACGACATCGTATTTCGAAATGGCGTCTACTACAGGAAGGTTGAAATTGATGGAAAACCTAATGGGCCATTTTGCCCAACGTGTTTTGAAGGAAGCCCTAAGAGAATTACTAGCCTTAGCCCCTTACCAAAAGGGATGACGATAGCTAAATATAGATGCAATATTTGTAAAGGGGCTTTCTGACACGCGCTGTCATGGGGTGTCAGGGGTCGGAGGTTCAAATCCTCTCGTGCCGACCAAAATTCCCTGAGAAAGCAGCCATTTGTGGCTGCTTTTTTTTTTGCTCGAATTTCGCAATGGTAAAACGATGGCAAAATGGTGGTAAAACTCACCTACTCGCATGAGGCAAATCCAGGCTGCGACCAAAGGCCCCGAGGATGCACTATGCTTAAGTGGCAACATTAAGTTGTATGAAAAGGAATGCCACGTATGAGACATTCGTTAAGTTGGATGATGATTATCTTTGTGAGTCTGCTTGCTTTGGCGGGATGTTATCACTCAGATCGACCGATTGGCCCCGATGGTCGCCCAAATGTACCTGCTGAGCAATCAATTCCTGGGGGACCGATGAGCAAGGGGCCGGTCGGACAACCTCAAGCATAGGTAGCTTTAATTACACCCTCTTCTAAGAAGATTTGCTGCATCCTTTGCGATGGCCTTTACGGGCAATTCTTTCGATGCAGCTGCGATACGCTCTAGCTCGTACAAAATATTGGCCCGGTTCAGTGGGATACCTTTCGCACTCAACTCAATCACTGCTGTTCCTATTGCACAACCTATCATCCCTGCTCTCTGAGACTTCAGTTCTTTCATGTATACGTTACGACCATTAATTTGACTTAGTAATAAGCATAGAACGTATCGATGAACTTTTCCCTAGAATGAACTCCTTAAAAATCATATAGATTAATCAATATGAGGATTTCTGTTCCTGCTAAAACAGCATTTATTCTCTTAGCAAGGACAGGTTGTACCAGTTTCAAAATATTTATGTATAATGCTTGTTCATACATTGTATGGGCAAGCTACACACAGCATGCGTAGCGAACATGAGAGATTTGCAATTTTAATTAATTATACCTGCTCTGGGCGGGTATTTTTTGCGCGTCATTGGCATTCTGCTAAAGTTAAGAGGTGACATGTTGAACCACCATGACACTTTCAATTCAAGTATCGTATCCATGATAAATATTGCCCGCTCTTGCACTCCACCCGCAGCGCGGGCTTTTTTATATTTATCCTCTAAATCGTTGGCCGCTCGTCGCTCCATGCTCTAATAATTCCCCACGTAACCACACCAATCACCGTCACCTCCTCCAGCGTTTCACCCTCAATAGTGTCTCCGTCTTCACAGATGATCTCGTTCCGGGCAAGCCGCCCAAGTTGCAATCTGTCCCAGGCTACAAAATAAATCGTGTCTCCTTGCCGAGGCTTAAGTGATTTGTCCACCACAGCCAGGCCATCAGCGGTATCTACCATAATGGTACTGGCGGGACTGGAAACCATTAACTCGTTCAGATCGAGTCGGCGCTCAGCGTAGTCTTTTGCAGGTGAAGGAAAGCCCATCAGATACCTCCATTCGGGTTAAACACCTGGAACAGGCGTTCTTCACCTTCGGATGTTGAGATATCACGAAAAGTTGTTGTGTGAGTCTCGATCCACTTGTTGGCAGCTCGCAGTGTGTAATGCCAGTTGAGCCGGTCCAGTTCCCGCACAAAATCGCGTGTGCTGACAGTGAACCGCCCGACGGCGTCCCGTTTTATCGCCTGCCTGAAGGCAATCATGATTTCGTAGTCGCGCGGCATGGCGATCACCCCCGAAAAATAACTGTATTTATATACAGTATTGTTATCCACAAGGGAAGATCAAGTAGATTTGTATGATTTTAAATAAGACATTGATATGAAATGGTTTTAATAGCGACAGGAAAAGTAAAATTCCTATTTGATTGTAAGTTTATTGTATGGACAAGTGTATAGATATTAACATCACCAAAAATCTGAAATGGTGAGATTTATTATATGATTGAAAATCTGAAGAAAAATCAATCTAGTGACTGGGTGGATTATGCTAAAGGAATAGGGATAATTCTAGTTGTCATGGGGCATGTGAATAGAGGGTTGGATAGCGCAGGAATTCATTTATCTAATGCGTTCTTCAAATCATTTGATGGCATAATTTACTCATTTCACATGCCATTATTCTTTTTCCTCTCCGGGTTATTTTTCATAAGTTCCATTGAAAAAAGTGGAAAAATAGAATTTGTTAAGAAAAAGATTGGTACGATTGCATATCCATATGTTATATGGTCAATCATTCAAGGAGGGATAACTGTACTTCTCTCAAATCTAACAAATAAGAAAACAGACATGATGTCAGTTTTCCTTTTCCCAACACATCCGATAGGGCAGTTTTGGTTTCTATATGCACTATTTATGATTTTCATGGTTTCATGCATTATATATAACAAGAAATACTTCACTACACTCCTTCCCATATTAACGATAATATCATTTTTGCTCTATATCTACAGTTTAAATATCGGCAATAGTCTTCATGTGGACTATATCACAAACAACATTGTATTTTTCTTTTCTGGATGCATTTTTAACACATTGAAAATTGATACGACAAACAAAAAAAATGTCATCGCGATTACAATTACTTCTGCTTTATCTTTCATACTAATCCAGTACAAGTCTCATTTCATTGATGAAATGCTACACGATGACAAAGGGTTCTCTACATTTGTTGTGGCTATAACTTCTATATTTTTCATATATGCACTCTCGCTAAGTTTAAGCCTTGTTAAATTTAACCTTCTTAAGGTGATAGGAGCAGGCAGCATGATTATATTTCTTGCTCATATCATCTGTGGAAGCGGGACAAGAATTATGCTAACGAAGATATTTGGCATTGAAAACTGGTACATTCACATCGTTGTTGGGACTATAGCAGGAATCGTAATGCCTTTGCTTTTTTTTCGAGTAATTAAGGGGTTGAATTTAATGTTTTTGGTAACATACCCTACGAAAAAGCATATAATTCAGGAAAATCAGACCACGTAAGCATTAAATGCCTCATGCTTCATGACTGTATTTATATAGAGTCTGCCGCATGAGGCATAAATAAAACCACCACCTCTGCACATAGTGTTAATTTAACCAGTAAAAATATCCCTAAGATGCTTGAAATTTGTTGGAGATACCTTTTCTTTTAATCCATTTACTAATCTAACTTGGATAAACATCAGCAACAATGAAATGGCGCACGCAATTACATACTTTATTAAAAAACCATGATCATCATGGGAGCTGGAAAAATACTCAACAACAGGTATGTGCCAAAGGTAAATCCATATGCTGTTTGACGAGCAAAATACAACGAACTTTTCTACCTGCCCCTCAACAACCTGAGTTATTTTTTTCATCACCAAAGAAAGTGTAAATATCACCATTATAGAATAGCTAATATAATACCCACTGGGAGGATATTTAAACCCCTGCGTTGAAACAAACCCTCCATGCATTCTCTTATAGAATAAGACAAAAAACACGAAAGAGACAAAAGCAAGAATAGAGAAAAAAAACTTGAAGTAAAGAGAGAATTTTTCGTTATTGAATCCCAATAAAAATATTGCCCCATAAGATATGCATGGAAGAATGTAGTTTATAAAGATTGTTTTCAATGCCACATCATCATGAGCAAGATAATACGCGCACAACACCTGGTTTAAGATAAGAATAATGATGAAAGATAAGAAAACCTGTAATTGACTCAAAGATTTTGTAGCAGACCTGATCAAGGGTGCAATAATCGCAATCATCAAAAAAATCCTTACTATCCAAGTATAACCAAGTGCATTATCAACTGCATCTTTGAAAAATAGAGTATTAGCATATGAATAGATGTCATTGTACCTATTAAAAATATCAACAGAGAAAAGAGAAACAAACAAGTAAAACATAGAAACAAATATCCAGACAGGTAAAACAAGTCTCTTCACTCTTGAATAGATGTATTCGGTATAGCTTCGATTCCCCTTAGAAAATGAGAATGATACGCCTGAAACAAAAACCATCAATGGAACATCGAAGTTTCTTAGCTGGGCAATGACACCGGGAGGATTAACATGGGCCAGAACTATCATAAAAAGGCCAATGCATCTGAGTATATCAGTTGATATATCTCTTTTATTGTTCATTCTTATATCCACCTATATCGAATGACAGCTTTTGATATCTGAATTGTAAGTAAACTGTAAATATTTACAAACCCTTAAGATTGAGATTTAGTCCTAAAACATATTGATCCATAGTCTTAAAACCTCAATAAAACAATGAATGATTATTGAGAAGTAGCCTTATAAAACAGATGATTAATACTATTCAATTGGTTTACTTTCGGTTTAAAATTTGATGCCTGCCACCACCAGCTCCTTGCTGGTGAGAGGCAAAACATCTTGACCTGATCTTAAGACTGTGTCGCTCCGACGAAATCAGCTTGTAAAAGAAGATAAGCCTCTGCCTGTTTCACCACATCCCCACCAGTGGTGCTATAAGTAAACTGATATTCGGTATCAGCGGGAGTAGAGATTCCGTTAACCGAAAGCCCTACAACAGCGGTTGCAGCTGTATCAACAAGGTTAACTGACTTAACGGTATAAACAAGGCTCGCACTTGCTGTGTCGTCGCCAAGTGTGATTCCGTATTCAGTGGAAATTTTCGAGAATTGAATTGTTTTTACCAACGTTAATGACATAGTTCTACCTCCATAAATGACAAAAGATTAACTAGCTAAATAACCACCTGTTGTTTGATAAATCCCAAATAAATTCATATGTACCCGCTGTAGTGGCTGCAACTGATGTAAGGCCAGATCCAGTTGGTCCGTAAATAGTTGCGACTGTAGAATCCGCATTCACCGTTGGAAGGAATGTATAGGTTGGTGAACTAACAATTTTCTTAAACCTTATCAATGTTCCGTCAGTAAGCGACAATGTCGCAGGTAGATAGAATGTTGAATTTGATGCATTAATAGAATAATAGGTGTGATTTATATCCGTTGATGGAATTGTAGCCCCACTACTAAGAGATCCTTTCGTAATGGTCTGAAATCCTAATAGCTTGAGGAAAAGCCTGGTACTTGACCAAGAAATCATAAGTTGAGGCGCGGCGCTACCGTTACCTCCATAGAGTCCTGTTGGTGAAATCTGCAATGAATCAAATGACTGATAGTAAGTGCGAACGCTTTGAACGACTGAGGTCGGTGTGTATGAATATTGTGTCAGAGAGTGGCTGTAGCCAAGAACCATTCCAGCAGACGAGAATCTCGTAGCCTGCGTATCAAAATTGCTATATCCAACTTCGGCACTGGCCGACGCAGAAGTGCTGCTAAATGAATCGAACTGGTCACCTGTACCTTCAAAATTAAGAGATGCAGCAGTAGATTCACGATAAACACAGTAGGCAACACGTCTTTCTGTGGTTGATGATCCGTAGTTAAAATGCCTGTCTGCACATTTAAAGTGCCCAACACTGCCTGCGAACCTTCTGTTTGCATATGCATTGGTAACAACATCTGCGGCTGTAGCTGATTTCCATCCGTTTGCAAAGAACATGTTACCTAAACTTACATGCCCCTCTACTCCTCCTTGCGTATTATAATAAACACCATTTTTACCGTTAGTATTTATCCAGTTTCCGATAATCCTGGTTACGGTAGATGATGGTCCAAAGGTGATCCCGTTGCCCTGGTTTGCATAGCTTTCTGAGCTTGACATGCGAAATGATGCACAATTTATAAACAAACCATCGGCCAGAGAAAACCCGAAGGAACAATCGCTTACAATCCAGTCAGATGTACTTGCAAGATAAAAACATTCCTGCGCGCAATACAGAATTGATGTGTAGATAAGACATCCCATATTTCTGTTTGCCGCTGCATACAACCCTCGACCAGAATAGTATGCTGCGCTTCCATGAAACATCTGTATTGATGTTGAATACGCAGAGGTTGAGTTAATATAAATTGCGTTTAAAGCACCAACAACACTTGGCGGCGTTGGATTTAATCTATCACCTGTCGATGTCCAGTCACCAACTAAATCTACATAACGGAGTGTTGGGGCAAGAGATGATGAAATCGTAATATGGTTACCGGTCGTTCCAGGTATAGCCTGAATGGCAGCCTTACTACGTTTGCTTTTTCCGCTGATGGTGACCGGGGAATTAATTGTCAGATTTCCGGTCATGTAAGTCTTGTTACCCTGCAATCTGACTTCGCCATAACCGGCAGCGTTAATAGCTCTCTGAACAGCTACGGTGTCGTCCGTTACACCATCACCAACCGCACCGTAATCTTCTGCATCAATAACGCGACGATTCTTTGCCTGTATAGTCTGAGCAACTGCGCCGGTCCCTGACTGAATGAAAGCAACCATGCTTCCACCCATGCCATCTGCAATTGATGCTAAGTTCTGGCGCAGTGTATCGCCATCCATCAGAACAAAGTGTGTTACATCATTCGCAAAGCTGGCTGCATTAATACCGGTCGTCGTGAAACCAACATCTGTTGCCGCGTTCAGTCGGTAATACTGGCTGCTATAACGGATATACTGATTGCGGGCGGAGAACTGATAAGGGCCATTTTCATAGTCTCCGAGAAAAACATAACCAGCATTGTTCAGGAATGTAAGAAAACGCGTTTCCTTGTCCTCCTGGGCCTCACTGAATTCAGTTTCACGCTCAGTTTGCGCAGTGGAAAAAGCTGATTCCATTCCATACCATGAACGCCTGCTATTTCCGCGACGATCAAGCCAGATGGCGGCAGTGATATCGTTCAATGCATAATCAAGATTCTGCGCATTATCGAATAAATCTTTTGCAGCAGCTGACCCCAGCGGGTTGCCGGTGTTGTATGTGGTCATACAGGCCTCATAAAAAGAAAACCCGCCGTAGCGGGTTCGTCAGAAAATTAAATGGTCAGGTTGAGGACGTTGAATCTGTGTCACCGGGGTATGTGGCATCGTCATAGCTGTAGAAGCTGTCGCGATATTCGTTAGCGGTTACCTGGCATGTTCCATCTGACTGCGGCTCAATCTCTGCTATCAGCGCGTCATAGCCTACACGGGAAGAATCGCAGAACATCAGTCTCGGTGGTTCAATCGCCGGGTCATCCATAACAATTTCATCGAACGCCTCAAGATAAGGCACTGACAGTTCATAATCCCCGACTCTGGTTGCCACCATAAGCCCGGACGCTGTTCCGTCCTGGTAGCGCAGCACCGCACGCGGGTTATCAAAAGACCAGTCCAACGGTTCACTGACAGTAAATGTCGTTACGTCATCCGCGGTGCTCATGGCAACCGCGAGGCATGAAACCGTTTTATTTCCCGGAATATCATCCGTGAAGATGATGCGATCGCCAACGTTGTAGCAGAGCGCATCCATTTCAGTTGTGGCCGTGAACGTCAGTCGTTGCCGCTGATACTTCATCAGGCGGCGCATGCCAATCTGATAGGCTTTATCCTGATCTAACACACCATCAAGGGTATATGACTCGATCTTTGTCGGCGTTGGATTTCCCGGCAACCGGCATTGAACGGTTTCCTCTGCCCAGGTACTGCCGTTGATGTAGGTTACATCGACACCATCATAATCATCATCCGAAGGGGCAGAAAATGAGGTTTCAAGGTGATCGGTGGTTTCCTGTGGGCTGATAATTCCGGTCCAGATTTTCACCCCTTCACGTCCTACCGATGCCAGGCCATCACTTAGCAGGAAATAACTTTTCCCGGCATTCGTGATTTTCTGAAGCATGTCGAGAGCTGATAAAGAGTCGGAACCGGATGAATCGGAAGAGAAATCAAAATAATCCGCTTCGGGAGTCCACCAGGCTGATTCCAGCGCCACAATGGTTTCCTCATCCATATCAAGACCCAGCGAATTACCAACGTGCAATAGCGCACCGGAGATCGTTCTTGCCGTACCGGTGTCATACTGCCGGGTCGCGACGACGTTAACCCGTCTGTCTGACTGTGCGGCCAGCTTTCCACCCGTTTCAACGGTGACACCCATCAGTGTGACACCTGTATAAGAAGATGGCCGGGTAAGCAGTCGCCCACGTAATGCCTGCCAGTACATCGAATCACGGGCGTTATCGCTTCCCTGCTCATTCAGCCTGCGGCAGCGAACCTCAATCAGACCCGCAGCAGACGGGGTGATTCTCTCGGTGAAACCCAGCCCGTTGATGTTCTTAAGACTGTAATTACCGGTATGGCTTATCCATCCGGTGCCGGAGCCATAGACACGATACTGAATTTCCCACTCTACGGTGCGGCTCTGCTTTTTCCCTTTGCTGTTAAATCCACATATGCCACTCGGAAACGAAAAATTCACCTCAAACATATCGCAGGTTTCATTTTCAGGGCCGGCCAGAAAAGGTCCCATCCAGGTATCGTTATCATTGATGCCGCTGGCTTCATAATCGATCATCGTCCTGGACGAAAAACCGGGCCATGCCTCATCAACCACACCATCTATCAGGCGCTGAACTGTAGCTGTGGCCCCGGAGGCAGAAACAATCTGGTATTCATAACCACGATGGGAAACTGACAGACGCTGCTGGCCGGTTGGAACGCCGGTAAATGCTGTGCCGGTAGCGCTGTCGTAAGCCAGAGTGACATTAGCCGTTACTGCTGCACTGCCGCCCGATGATGCTGTACCAGCCGCGTTTACAGGGGATGCCCCGAATACGCCTGATGGTAGTGATGATGTCGTGATGCTGCCGCCCGCATAGGGGCTTGATGGCTCAGTGATCAGCACCGTGCCGCTGTTGTCCTGCGCGACCAGGCCGGAACCCTCCAGCGCTTCGGTAATGGCCGCAACCAGACCGGACATCGTGACGTAATCAGCTATCAGGGATACGGTGTAAGTTATACCCTGCCAGGTCACGTCAAACGTGGCTGTACTCGTCGAAAAATCATACGTTGTCGGCGCTGCGCTGGCCTGAACAGATGCCGCGCTCCCACCCGCGCCTGGAACGGCTGCCTGTGTCGGTGTATAGCTGGCAATAAAAAGCTGATAATCGATGCTGCCGTAAGTCATTGTCACCGGCATACCAACATATGGATTTATTTCAGACAGGAAGTCACTCGCCAGCACGCTGTAACCGGAAGATGAGCTGACGTTGAAGGTCGTTGGCGCAATAATCTCAACGGTCGCCCCCTCTACCCACGAATCCGGCAGTGCTTCATCATCATCATCCGTATCATCATCAGTATCAAGGCCGGTGAACGACACGCTGGCACCGGAAACCGTCATGCTGTCTGCAATGATGTCATCGGCTTCAGGGGCAGTCTGCGCCATATCCAGCCCTGCGCCTGATGACGTGCCGCCGACTTCGGTAGATGAAAACCAGTTTTCACTGCGCTCATCACCGGACACATCCGCACCGGGCTGGTAAACGGTATAATCGAAACCCGTGAGCGATGATGCTGGCGTATCCCCTACCCGGATATCACCATCAGTAAATGCAAAATTACCCATCCCGACGCAGATCAACATGCTGACACGCATGATAGTGGGATCGGTGGAATCAAACCGGGTTACGGGAGAAACAACATAATCCGGGTAAATACGGGTCCGCCCAAAGACCTCACGGATCGCATCGCCAAGTTTTGCGGAGTTGGCCTCAGCCGGATTCAGGTCCAGGCTTTTCCCGGTTGATGATGTATATGAACCGGTGTCCATATTTGCCATCATAAAGATGGAATACGCAGCCGCAGCTACTGACACCGCTACGGCTATCCACGCCAGTGTTTCTATCCCGTAAGGGACCGGGTAAATACGCACATCGCTGGACGGCGAAATATGGCACTCAAACCAGACAGATGACGGTATCTGTTTACCGTCAACATCAATGCTGATGGGATGCGCTATATCAGAGTGAAATCCCTTAACATTCGCAGTCAACCAGCCATGAACTGTTGTTTCACCATGCTGATGCACCTCCAGAGGCTCACCAGGGAGACGGGAAGGAAATATGCTTATTGTCACTGCCAGAACTCCACTTTAACAAAGCGACGCCTGAAACGGGAAAGCGGCAGAAAAGTCACGTTGGTGGCAGGATTGCATTCCGCAACATAGAGCAGGCCGTTAATTTCGACCACAATACCCACATGCGTGACTGCTGACCCTGAATAGCAGGCAACACCTGCGCCTGCACATGGCTCACATTTCTCAAGAGACAGCATTAGCTTTCTCGCCTCACGGTCGAGACCGTCCCCGTCTTTAGTTACACCTGAAAAATCAGGCCATTCAGAAAAGCCAATGTCACGGCGGATTTCATTCACAATGCCGAAACAGTCAAGTTCAGGATATACGCGGCCACCCTTCAGCCAGGTGACTGAACGGTATTTATCTGGATCAAACAAAGGATTCTCCTTAGCTGATGTACCGAAGCCCGGGGTAATACGGAAGTGTGTATCGGTTACGCGGCCACGCAGTATCAAGAATGTTCATGTAGCCTGCCTTAATCTGAACCTGCAAAGCCGTCCAGGAACCGGATTTCACAACCAGTGTGTAGGGTTTGGATGCAGGCGCATTGAGGTCAGTGGAGATGAAATTGCGATATTTGAGCGTGGCGCTGCTCAGGTTATCCAGCGCCGCTCGGATTGCTGTGGATACCACACCTTCGATATTACTGATGGCAAACTGTAAATCCTGAGTACCATCACTGTTTCTTGCCGGAAGGGCTATATCAATAGCGCATGCCTTGAATGTTACAGTATCGCCATCCTCGGTCACTGCCGTAATGTCCTCATAACCTTTACAGAGATAATGGACTTCATCACCGATACTGATTTCCAGTGTTTCAATGATGACTTCATTACCGGATGAGGCATAAAGCCGGTTAAGCACCGTCATGATTCAGGCCACTCACGATTCATTGCACGATCAATAATGTCGTTGTTGACGACAAAATCCGGGAAATCGGTCCACTCCGGTGAAATAATGGGACGCTGCCATAATTCAATCGTGGCCGTGTACTGCCAGAATTTACCCGCCAGCAGCATTGGCCCTTCATAAATATCAGTAAACCTGCACTTATACAGTTCAACACCAAGCGGTGTTTTCACCTTCATATAGAACCATGATTCACCGTCAGTAAGACGGTCTCTGTACCAGGCTTCGAAGTACTGCGCCATGCCCTGTTTTTTGAAAAACCATTTAAGCGGAACCTGAGTCGGAACTGAGGTGTAAAGCCGCCTCTGCCTTGAACGACCTGACGTTAAATTAGTGCGCAAAAAAGGGCTTACAGGCTTGAATGACAGATCGGACTGCAGAGGCAGCGGGAGATAATCATGGGGATAATAAATATCAGCCATTAACCTGTTCTCCTTTTATTGGACCATCCTGCTGCTAATGCCTTTGATACTCTCCCCCGACCGGTCGCAATATGATCCGTAACCAGTTGGTAGGTCTCTTTGCCACCCTGCGCAACAGCGTCCTGAATCATCTGCATTGTGCGCTGGTCCGGGTCTCCATTTACCTGGATGGTCGGTGAATAGTGGAATGCATTTTCGCCAGCCGTTGCCTGCTGCTGACCGCGCAGACTCTCCAGAGTGGAGTCCAGTTTTGCGGATGTCTGAGCTGTCATCACCCGTTCACCTTTTTGCAGCAACCATGTGCCTGTTTCCGGCACAGCATCAATACCGTCATGCGCCATCCCCGTCAGCGCCACTGACTGGATATTAGAAACAATACTTGCCGTGGCTGCGGCCACAGAGGCCATTGCTACCAGGTTATAAGGGAACGGGTTTGCCGCTGCCTGAGCAATACCTGTCTGGATAGCAACCATAGACTGAGCGATTGCATAGGCTTTATCCGCAATAAAAGCTGCTTTGTAGATTGCTGATTTCTCGCCAAATGCCGTGCGGGTTATATCTACAACAGAATCCAGACTGGACTGCGTGGCGCTGCTGATGATTTTATTTTTCTGATCTTCAATGCTCTGTTCGGCCTGTGAGTGCTTCTTACGCAGTGCCTCTTCCTGCGCATCCCACTGAACATTGAGATCGGAACGCTGCTGCCTGTACTGTGCGAGTGAGGCCAGGTTGCTCTGATACCATTTTTCCAGCTCCGAGGATTGCTGATCCAGTTGCGATAACTGGTTGGCATCTCCGGCAAACGTACCCGACAGCGTGCCGCCAAATTCGCTGGATTTCCTCACAGAACGCTGAACGTCTTTAGGCAAATCCGTAAGGGATTTACTCGCCACATCCCGCGAAGTTTTATCGTAATCTGCCTGCGATATGCCACCCTCTGCTTTCAGGCGATCCAGTAAATCAAGACGCTGTTTGGTGATGCTGAGCGTTTTCTCTTCTTTACCGCGCAGGTCTTCCTGGAGCTTAGCCAGCGCCTGCTGCGCTACAATCTGGTCACCAAGACGTGCATTAACCTCTGCCTGCGCCAGGACTTTATCTTTACTGGCAAGCAATGACTGCTCGTCTTTGCTCAGGGCGCGGTTTTTCGCTGCCTCTTCCAGTACAGAAAATTTCGCTTCGGTTTCCCACAGGGTTTTACGTTGCTGGCTGATGGTGTCATTGATACCGGCATGCTGCTGGATCACCTTCAGCTGGGTCTGCAACGCCAGGGTTTCAGCATTTACACTGTCAGCAGCCTGATCACCGGCTGAAACGCTGTACCCTTTCTGTTTTGGTGTCTTGGGGTCCTTATACTTCTCTTCAATCCCCTTTTTAATCTGCGCGATTTCCTCATCGCTCAGCGCCTGATTAAGTTTTCGACGCTCAGAAATATACTGATTCAGACGCTGATACTCAGCGGTGCGCTGCTGTTCCTTTGTCAGACCGGCATCAGAGATGGACTGAAAATGCTGCTGATTTAACAGCGAACTTTGCTCAAGCGTGGCCTGCTTCTGCTTTTCCTCGGTTTTCTGCTGTTCGGCATGAAGTTGATCAGTTAACGATGACACCTGCTGCCGGGCCAGATCGCGCGCATTCTCCAGACCCACACGCTGCTGACCCTGTGCGCTGGTAGAACGCAGAGCCTGATCAAGCTCATAGAGTTTATCTGTGGCATCAGCCAGTTGTGACTGAAGTGATTTGGCACGGCCAATATCAAGCAGCGCATTCCACATGGATTTGAAGGCGTTGCCGACGCTGTCAGCAGCTGTTTCCAGCGTACCCATATTGTTCTGGATATCACCGGCCATCGTCTTAAATCCCTGTGCAGCAATACCATTGGCATAACTGAGGGCGTCGGTATACTTACCGGCGTCCTGAAGGGATTTGACGTAATCCAGCTGCTGAGCAGTAACGTTACCGTACTGCTTCGCCATTGCAGTCAGACCGCTGGTCGGGTCTGAAGTTATCCGGCCAAAAACCGCAGCCAGATCGGCAACCTTTGTGCCGGTTGCATCTGACAGCGAGGAAATGGATTCAGCGACTACCTGATAATCACTGCCCAGATTAGCCCCTGCCTGGGCAAGAGCAGTAACAGCTGCGGTAGCACCACTGAACGAGCTGCCCGCTTTTTCGGCTGACTCAGAAATAAATAACAGATTGTTGGCAGTCTGACCGGCGCGGTCGCCCGTCATTACCAGGACTTTATTAAACTCACTGGTAACCGCCTGACCGGTGGCAAAAGAGTAAGCCAGTGCACCGGCTGCTGCCGTCAGCCCAACAACACCGGCCATAACCGGATTGATGGCCCCGAACAGCGCGCTAAAAGTCGGGCGCAGACCGCCGAAAGAGTCTTTGATCTGGCCGCCCTGCTGCAAGAGAATAAGCCAGGGACTCTGGCCCCCCGCTAACTGAGTCGCGATGTCGGTGAACTGTGCAGGCAGCGTGCGCATAGCTGCCTTATATTGACCTACGGAAATCCCGGCGCGTTTTGCGGCCAACTCCTGCTTGCTGAATGCATCCTGACCGGCCTTTCCTGCTGCGTCAGAATCTTTACCCATACCGACAAACTGTTTGCGTACAAACGCTGCCTGCTCAGTAAAGGATGAGGAATTAAGATCGAGATTGACGACCAGATCACCCACTGACTGGGCCATAACGCACACCTCCGGAAATACCTTCAGCAAGCAACATCAGTTGCTCATCGCTGGGTTCAACATCTTTTTTATCAGGGTGCAGCAGACTGAAACTGGCAGGCGTCATGTCGTTTTTGCACATAAGAGAAATCACCAGGTGGCTGAGACTGGCAAAATGCGCATCTAAAAGATGGTCGTTGAAATAGTGGTCCCGATAAAACTGTGACCATTCACGCAGCTCCGTCGAAGTCATGCCGGAAAGCATTGCCCGCCAGTCCGGGCGTCCGAACTCACGGGCCAGCCTCATCACGAACCTCAGTTCCCCGGCTAAGACTTTTCCGCTGTGACAGCCTCAGAGACTGGTGCGCCTTCAGAATCAGACTGTTCCTTGTCATCCGGTGGCACCATTCCCGACAGGATTTTAATCTGCCGGTCGGCCTCACCCAGTGCGGTTACCGGCCACGTCGCAAGAATTTCGTCATAAAGCTCCGGCACTGGAGGACCTTTCCTGTCCCCCTGCCACAATGACATAGCCACCAGCATGGCACTTGACCGGATACCCATTGCCACCAGCTCAGCGTGACGAACTGAAGGATCACTTTCTGCCGGAGGTAACTTCTTTTCCATCTCCGCCAGGTAACTCAGGTATTCGATGCGCTGAAGTGCTGACAGCTCATAAAGCGTCAGACTTGCCCCGGCAAAACTGAATTCTTCCGTTTTCAGAAACATGGTTTCTCCTTATGAACCAGACTCAGCAAGCTGATTCTCAGCCAGCAGCGGCTTGCCTTTATTGGCGATTTTAACCGTGCGGGTTACCACCTCATTGGCTGCGACCGCTTTCCCCAGACTGCTGACCCATCCGGTAAACACATCCACCACACCGTTGGGGTATTTTATTTTGTAAGGCTTGTCACTGCCATCATCAAACCAGGCAATGAGCGTTTGCTGGCCGGTTTCGCCGGGTTTCCATGCCAGGGTAAAGCTCGCTTCCCCTGCTGATTTCTGTCCCTGAGTCGTGGACGCCCAGTCTGCGTTATCATCATCCAGGTAGGAATCATCATAAGAATCAGCAGTAAGCTCAGCAGGTGTCAGGTCCTTGATTTGCGCCAGGCGGGTCCAGTCATCATCTGATGTCGGATTGGTATATGCATCCCCGTTGCCGCTGTACATCCAGAGCGTGGTACGGGCACCTTTTACAGGTGTGGTTGGGTCATTTGCCGCCATAATTGCCTCACAGGTAATAATTCAGATTGTGACGGAGGTCTGCTGATCCCCACGTCGCCATTTCTTCGTCGCGCTGGTAGTCATAACCGTCAGCAACAACCATTTCCACCAGCGAAAACAGAGCTGGCATATCTGAAAATGCAGGATAAATGCTGTTCTCCATCCACAGGTCGAGGGCAGAGTCAGGGTTAGAGGCCTTCAGAAAAACTTCAACATGCAGTACAGCACGCCATTCGTCTTCATCCAGCACTCTGCCGGTAGGCTGCGCATCCGTCAGATAAACGGCAACAGTGGGCAGTTCTTCGGCGTTAATCACTGCCGGGCGTCCGTCATACCAGCGCACCGAAGGGTCAGTGATGACCGTTTGCAGAGAGCTGATGACCGCCTGGCGGATAAGGGTATGTTTGTTCATCGTTTTATGATGATCCTGAGCTGGTTTTTAAGGGCTGCGGCCATCTCTTTAGGCATATCGCTTTCCATCAGCTTTGGTAGCTGATCTCTGAAAGCTGTGGTCAGCGGCACTGACATCGGGATTTTGACCACTTCGACCGGATAGCGGGTTTTGCCTGTTCGGCGCAGTACGTGCCAGCGACCATTTGCAAGCCTCTGAATAAAGGCGTGCGGAAAACTAAATTTCCCGATTTTCAGCACGCTGTCTGCGCCGCGTGTCCGTCCGATACGTCTGGACAACTGAACACGGGCGGCCCCCAGTTTGATGGCGGGTAAATCACCCCGATTCACCCGCAAAGTGGCGACAGGGTTATTGACGGAGGCTTTTTTCAGCTTCGATCGCTGCATCACCAGCTTGCGCTGCACGCGGGTATCACGCGAGACAACTGAACTGCTGCGCCCGATGGCACGCACAGCCACACGGTTAATTGCCTGCGAAGATGCACGCGGAACGGCGGTCTGACTGATGCTGTTCATGTTGGCAATCGCCTGCTCCAGGCCTTTTATGCTCATCCGTTACTCCAGCCAGATTTGCGGTTTGCCGTTGAACTTAACGTGACGTGTCACGCTGTATTCATTGCCGTTGTAAATAACGGTGTCGCCTGCTCTGGCACTGTAGCCCGCATCAAACACCACCAGGGAAAGACCGTCGCCGCCAAGCACCCCCATTTCCGGCAGGAAATGACTTTCAACAGCCGTCATAACCCGCCCGTTGATGGTTGCATCCCGTCCTAAACGGCTGGCAGTGACGGTATCCATACGCGCAGCCAGCCGTTCAAACGGATTAGCTGCCACTTTCCGTCACAGCCGGAGCCGCACCCGCGTTGATCTTCACGTTAACCACTGTTGTCCCGGAGGCGGCATCTTCCCAGGCAATACCGGCATACACGCCACCATCTGCACTGGCCTGAGCTGTACCGTCACTGACATACACTGCTGCACCGGGTGTGAACACATCAGCGCTGGCTTTCGGTAACTGGAAAACGCCCTCTGTGAAACCGTCACCGCTGTCCTGTACCGCAATATTGGTGATGGCAACGGCCACGATATTGCCGATCAGCACAACATCACCGCTCGCAATAGCCTCAGCTCCTGCATTCAGAATGGAAATCGTCATGCCGTTCTGTACGAAATTCTTAGCCATGTTTTTTCTCCATCCGGCCCGGAAGCCGGATTTCAGGTATAAAAAAAGCCCTTACGGGCGGTTAACTGCTGGCTGACTGTCAGGAACCCTGTTCGCCGTTTGATTTGACCAGACCGCGATAATCAAGCGGAGCCACACCGGCATCGATACGCACCTTGGTTGCGATGCCATCTGTGTTAAACCCTTCCATCTGGTCGATATAAGGCGCGTCTACCCCGTTTAGATAGGCCACTTCAATGGTGTCCATGCCCTGAGCTGCGGCCAGATACCACTCGAAAGCACTTTTATCATCCAGTCGCGGTTCCGCGATGATCGTTGCGAAGTTCTGGATCGGGTTGATGACACCGGCGTTCACATCGGCACCCTTCACGCTGGCAGACTTAACGGTCTGATTAGCCAGGGTCTCAAGCGCAGTCGGCACCAGGAGGAAAGCAGGGCGAATATTCAGGGTACGCTTGGTCGTACCCTCTTTCTGACGGCGCATAAGCTGACGGGCCGCATCCAGACCAGCTACATCAATGCCACCGCTGGCGAGGTTGCCGTGGTCGGCACCAAACAGAGCTTTGCCATCAGACATTTGGGGGTTGCCGGTCAGGATGGCGTAGACCAGATCACCAATGGTCGCTTTGGCAGCACGCCCCATCTTCAGCGGAACGTCCGTCAGCTGATTCAGGTCATCATTGATGATTGCCTGACGGGTGATGGAGAAGATTTCACCATAAGTAGCCAGCGCGATGGTTTCACCTTTATCGCCCGTGGTGACATATTTGTATTCCGCACCTTCACGCACCTGACGCAGGGACGGGAAACCGCCCAGGCCAACGCGATGCGCCGTTTTGAAATCAGACAACTGGCCTTTCTTGGTCCACTCTTCAAACGTTTCCGGTGCGTCATCCCAGCCCATCAGAATGGATTTATTCGCCACATCCAGCAGGATGTTACCGAAATCTGAAGTGCTGTGAGTGAGTGCCATACCCACCATCTGCATCGGGTTGTACGATGCAACACCAATACCGCGTTCAGTCAGTGACATGCGGGCATATTCACGCATGGACATGGCGTTAAACGGGTTTTCGCTGTCGCGTTTTTCATAGCCCGCACGCGACATCAGCGCCTGACGGATGTTGTCACCGGTAAAATTACCGTTGCTGGTATGAATGTGGGTAGCCGCCGCGCTGCGGTTGGTCGGCGTGGCCTCTTTGCCGAGTGCTGCCAGCAGCTTATCTTTGGCATCATCAACCGTGCAGTCGATATCTTCCAGACACTGTGTCTGCAATTCCAGGTGACGACCGCCAAAGCTGGCAAAAAGGTTTTGGATACCTTCCGAGCGCTGGCGCTGTTCGGCGTGAATCTGTGCACGAATAGCCGCCTCATCGGGAGCCGCAACCGGATTGGCCGGTGTTGTCGGTGCAGTCGGTTGTGGTACAGCCTGAGTAGTCGCTTTTGGCGCAGTATTCAGCAGGGTTTTCAGAGAACGTGGCATAGCTTCGAATTCCTCGATACGTTTGGAGTTAATGCGGGCCATTGCCTGCACTGCGGGGGTTAACTGGTCGGCAAAGCCGTGTTCGATACATTCCTGCGCGGTCATCCAGGTTTCTTCACCCAGCATTCCGGCAAGTTCCTCGGTGGTTTTACCGGTCTTTTTGGCGTAAGACGGGATTAATACCGCCTCAACCTTATCCAGCAGATCGGCGTAATCGCGCATATCGTTGGCATCACCACCGGTAATGCCCCAGGGCTTGTGAATCATCATCATGGCGTTTTCCGGCATGATGATCGGGTTGCCCACCATTGCAATCACGGAAGCCATCGACGCGGCAAGGCCGTCGATATACACCGTTTTGGTTGCGGAATGGGCATTCAGCAGGTTGTAAATAGCGATGCCGTCAAACACATCGCCGCCTGGTGAGTGAATGTGCAGATTGATGTGATCAATGTCGCCCAGCGCCTTCAGGCTGGCGGCAAAGGACTGGGCAGTAACGCCCCAGTAACCAATCTCATCGTAGATAAAGATATCTGCTGCGCTCTCACCGCTGGCTTTCATGCGAAACCAGCTGTGATCGCCGGATGACGCACGCGGAGAAAAGCGTGTTTTACTCTTCTTTTTGCTGACCACTGGTCGCCCCTTTGTCATTTGCCGGGTCGGTATCAAACACCAGGCCCAGTTCTTTGTTTTCATCAACCTCCGCTTTACGGCGGCGTTTAATTTCCCCCGGATTCGCGCCGCGTGCGCGCACCCAGTCACTTTCCGTCGCAGAACCACCACGAATCATCGTTTTCCAGGCGTTTGCCTCTTTCTGCGGGTCAATCCAGGGCATAACTGGGCCGCTGTAGACCGCATTCAGTAACGTTGCGCGGTCCACATCACCGGGAACCTTGATCACCCCGGATACCATTGCCATATTCAGCCAGCTCCGGTACATCGGGCGGGTGACGGCGGCAACAAAGGCATCCTGAAGGATGCTGTAGCCTTCAAAAGACTCCACCAGCTCCTGACGTTGTGAGCTGTAACTACCATCGTAATTACGTGAAATGCTGGAAAAACTGCCCCGACTGCCTGCGGCCACTGCGCGGAGCTGGCCGTTACGGAATGATTCCAGGTTGGCGTTAGGGCGATCAGATTTGATCATGCCGATATCTTCACCGGGCAGAAGATTGTCAAAAAGCATGCCTGGCTGGATGTCGAGTTCCCGCTTGCCTGATGCGCTCGTGTCGTCATAGTTCATCCCGTCACCCTTTTTGATGTACATCCCCAGCGCTGCCGCAATCCGTGCCGCTGTCAGCTCTGAATCCTCATACTCTTTCAGGGCGCTGAGACGGATCAGAATGCCCGTGAGAAGGCTGTTACCCCGAATCTGATGCAGTCGGCGCATAAACTTGAGATGCAGCATGTTGTCTGCGTTTACTTGCTTAACATCGCCAAGTGCAATGCCTTTGGTTATCAGGTTTTTACACACCGCGTATTTGGTCGGGCATCCCCATTCATTGAGATATATCCCCTGAACCAGGTTGTTGCTCTGATCGGAAAGCTCAATCGGGACAAAATCAGGCTCCAGCGCCTCTATCCAGAAAGGAACCCCGTTTGACGGCGTCAGTCCTGCCGCTGCGCCCTGCACTAACTGCGCAAATATCTCGCCATCGCGTAGCCAGGTGCGGGCCATCAGGCGCTCAAGGACCGGTCGGGTAAACTGTCCGGTCACATCAGGCGACACGGACCATTCCGCCCACGCTGTGCGAATCTGCCGGGAAAGGTCATCAGCCAGAAGGCCGCCTTTAAGCATCGGTTGCGGATCAACAACAATGCCGCGCGCGCCCACAATGCGCTCCTCCAGCTTATCCAGCAGGCCAATAACGAGATCGTGGTTGTTATCCAGCCAGCGGGCCTGCTCCCGAATGGAGCGACCGCCGAACTGATTAACCTGGTTGGCGTTGCGGTTTTCACGCTTCGCGCGGTGCGTGCGGGTTGGCATGGCTGCTTCATAGGCTTTGATTTCAAGACGGGAGCGCAGGCGTGCCGCCTTCCATCCGGGGGAAATCAGCCCGATGGCGTTATCCAGTAGCGTCATTATCGAAACCTCGCCAGGCTGTACTGCGGTCGGCGGCGTTGCGCATCGATAGCCTGCTGCAACCGGCGCTCCCACGATTCACGCCCTTTTCTGATTTCACTGAGGCTTTCCATCGTCATGGATTGGCCGTTGATTTCTACAGACTTGCCATCAAGGACGGCCATTTCCGCATCAATGTATTTCTGTAACATGCGTTCGATATCGGCCTGATTCACAGCCAGCCTCCGTTAGATGCGGGTGCCCACGCTGAAGGCGCTGCGGCCTGGCGTGTCTCCACTGGTTTTGATTCGGGTTCGGTTTGCCGGGCCACCGGCTGAGATTGCTGAATTCTGCGTGGAGCGGAGGCGCTTTCAGGTGACCGCGCCCACTCAGGCGGGCTGTCCCAGTTAATACGCTCGTAGCCACGTAGGATTACCAGCGCCTGGGCATAGACCAGCAGGTCAAACGCCTCGTTAGCGCCTTTGCCCGGTTTGTGCCATTTGCCGTCTGTGCTTCTCTCTTCGTAGGTCAGTTCGTCGTAGAACCATTCACCCAGCCAGTCAGGGAAATGCACGTAATTAGGACCGGGAGAATCACGCAGAAGCGCGTTATTTATCCTGTCCTTAAGCTGATTTGTCTGAAGCAGATACAGCGGCACATCGCCACGCGCTTCAGCGCTCCTGTTTGGCCTGTCGGTGTTGTCGGGTAACGTTTTGGTGATCAGCTTGCTGCGGCTGGTACTGTCACCCTTGAAGAGATAAACACGCTTGTGAACGGCGTCCTGGCGGCATTTGCGCCAGAACTTGTAAGCGTTATCTGTCACACCATCCTCGCCGCCTGAGTCCACGGCCATTGCCAGTACCGGCAGGGTGGTCGACGGGTCAGAGGACATCGGCCAGTGTTTATCCAGAACATCTGATCGCAGCAGGTTCCAGTCTTCCGGGTATGCTGCCGGATCGATGGGGAGGCTTTCACCATCCGGGCAACAGCGCAACGAGTGACGGATGTTGTAGCGGTCCACAATCCAGCGCTCACCGTGCGCGCCGTAGCCCACCACCTGAACGACAAAGCGTTTATTTTTCCCGCCCTGAACGTCTACCGTTGCCACCAGGAAATGCACGCCATCCGGCACCGTGCGGCGGTTAACCGTCTCGGCTCGCGCCATCAGGGTTTCAGCTTTACGGGTTTCGGTCGCTGACCGTGGCAGATAAGGAAGCCCCCAGTCAGTGTTGATAACCGCCTTCAGTGTTTCCTCACTGCCGGTCGTCTCGTATTCCTGTTCGGCGGTAAGCAGCTTGTAAGTCAGCTGCGCCCAGGTCTGATAAGCCGCTGCCGGACCTTCCATCCAGAAGGAGGCGATACGTGACCGCCGTGGCTCACCTGATCGGTTGCCAGCAGCGTCGATTTTCTCCCCTTCGCGTAACCAGACATGGGCCTTGTTTAACTCCCGCTTTTTATCAGCCGTGATGATTTTATTGCAGTGCGGGCAGCAGATATGTGCGGCTTCGCTGGCTTTCACCGGGTCAGCATCATCCCGGTAGCCGGTCATCGCATCCATAGACGGCTGAAAGTATTCACCACAATGCGGGCACGGCCAGTAAAGCCGGCGGCGATCGCCACGGTTGTAAAGGGAAAGACTACCTGTGGTCGGCGGCGCTTCATGCGGGGTCTGCCGACGCCATTTGGTATCGGTAATTTCCCTGCCCGGCGACCCCTCAACGAGCGTCATTCCGGCTGACATAAACGTTGTGGTACGTTTTGAGGCCAGCGAGAATCCATCCCCTTCACCGTCAATATTTTCCGGGAAGCGGTCATAATCCGTCAGGGCCACACACTTAAAGTCGGACGATGACATGATGTTGACTGACGGCCAGCCAATCTTTAAGTAGTTGCCCGCCAGGAAAGTACGGTCATGAACGTTATTATCATTGCGCAGCGGGCTGAGCCGCTTAGCGACTTCAGGGCTGACACGAAAGGTTCGGGCAAGGCGTTTCTTGGAGTGCTCACGCGCCTTTTCTTCTGTCATCTGGACAACCAGCATGTCAGAAGGATCACAGACCACGTTATAAACAACCCAGCCGTCTATCAGGCCGATTGTTTTACCCGTCCTCGCGGGTCCGACAAAAACCACAGCATCATATTCACGGGACGCCAGGCAGTTCATCGGCTCAATTATATAAGGAGCGACATCGGGGTCCCATTCAACAGAGTTACCCACCCCGACAGGAACGCGCATAAACTTATTCACTGCTTCCGCAACGGGTAACTTGCGAGGCGCACGTAATATCGTGGCAGTATTTTTCCTGATCGCTGCTGCCGTGGCCTGACGCATGGCTACTCCTCTTCTGGCAAATCCTCCTCGTATTCGGGTGTATCGGCCATCTCTACCTTCAAAGCGATCTGATCACGCAGGTCATCAATAACTTTCTGGACACGCACAACCGCAGCCGGGGTCATGGCGCAGTCGCGCTCCAGGATATCGGGCAGCGTTTCAAGAACCTGCACCACTGCTTTAGCCATAGAAGAAAACTCTCTGGCGACTTCAGAGGCCGGTATCAGCTCCCCTGTCTCCTGCTGAAACTTGAGCCTTTCACGCTCTGACTGAAACCAGGCTTTCCGGTCTGGCGGCAGCATTTTGTCCACGTCCAGCAGTTCATCAGACGTAGTTCTGCTGAGCAGCTCTTTCAGCACATCCAGCAGTGAATACAGTTTGAGTTTTGCGTTACTCCCCGGCGCAGGCTGCACATTACTGAGCCTGCTGGACACCGTCTGACGGTGCAAATCGGTGAGCGTGGCGATCTGGTTGATATTGAGTCGGAAATTCTTTAATTCGTTATCCATGATGATGAACAAAATTTAATCATTTCGACATCGCGAAAAATTTCACGACTGAAATATCAGAGAGTTAATGGGATGATGATGATTCTGATGAAATGCAGAAAACTAGCCGTTTTCCGCGAGTGTGCCGCCCCGTGGCTGGGTCCCCCTCCGGAGGGACCCGCAAATGATAACTATTCTCATTCTTATGCATTGTCAGGACGAGAATGGGAACCGTTATCATTCACACCAGCCGCCAGGCCCGGCGACGCTCAGTCCTGCCCTCGCCATCAGGGTGCACCTCAACCGCTCTTCCATCTGCGTGATCGACCAGCGAGTAACACGGGTAGATGATGCCTGCGCCATACGCATCGCCAACCGCATAGTCTGCTGGCTTCGATTCGTCCCACCGCGACAGAATGCCAGTGAGCGCAGACTGTGGCGGGCTGTAGCATACGCCATGAATCAAGCGCGGTAGCGTGATGCAGTCCCACCGATGCCGGTCAGCTTCGATAAGTCGCTGCGCTATCACAGGCTGGTACTGCGGAGGCCTGCCGGTGCCAAGGTAAAAGCTCACCAGATCATCAGGGAATCGCAACAGCCATTCAGATACCAGCAGGCGAAACCCCTCAACCGGCAGTGCATCGTCTTCAAGAATGACAACGCGACAGCCCTGTTGTGCTGCCCATTCGACAGCACGACGGTGATTCCAGTTAGCTCCTCGGCTTTCATCATCAATCAGCAGATGCGCGCCAATCGAATTAGCCAGCCGCACAGCGGCATAACTGCGGGTGTGATGGCCGACCACCACAAACTTTATTTGTGTTGCCACCAAGCACACTCCTTACCGATGCCGTCAGACTTGAATACGGTATGCACGCGCGGGCCAGTCACCAACCTGTCACTATAGCGATGCGCCACAATGCCAAAGGCAATCATGTCGCCAACCGCTGCCGCTTTTACTTCCTGATTCCAGAAACGCAGGGATTCAATGTGGTAATACAGTCGGACGATGCCGTGTGCGATTGCCATCACGTCAGCGCGTGACCCACCCAACAGACCAGCATTCAGCATCACATCATTCTGGTGTTTACTGAGGAACGACTGGTAGACAGACTCCGGGTGATGTTTTGCAGCCCAGCTATCTGCGTAGGTTTTGGGTTCCGAACCGGAGTATATTTTGCCCGGCTCCATTTCCTGCCACGGTTCGCGCAGCATTTCAACGTCAGTTCCATCGGTGCACCACACGAACTCATATTCAGGATGATCACGAAGGTGCTGCCAGATGTGCAGCCAACGCCGAAAATAAACATTCATTTTCACATCGGGCACACGCGCCAGCCATGCGTCAGCGGAAACCGCATTCAGCTCATCGGCCAGCACTACCGCGTCACCACCTTTAATCGATGCAGTCCATTTAGCCAGTACTTCAAACGATGCAGCCATTTTCGTGCTGCGTTGCGGGTCTGGCTGGCTGGTCAGCAGCGTTGTGATAACCACATTGCGCTGAATGCGGAACGGAGCATACCCGGAATAACCGTTGTTTCTCCGCTCATTGTGAATTGTGACGTTGCGCTTAACCTGCAACTCACGGTCCGGCTTTGCCACTGATCGCTCTACGGCCTGGTGTTCATCAAGCGAATAAATCAGCTTTTCCGAACCGACTACATCAGCAAAGGCCCAGCTCGTTAACCCGGCGTTGTGAATGCGCAGCGCTAAATCTGAATGCTCATACATGCCGCGCTGATAGATGGGGTCAAAGCCGCCAACCTTTTCAATTGCGCTGCGATGGTAATACAGCATCACACCACGCTGGCCGGTGTAAGCTATGTGCCGTTCATCACAGTAAAGCACGGCGATATCACCCAGCTTCTGGCCTGTTGCAAAATCCATAAACTGATAAGCCAGATGTGGTTCAGGTGATTCGATGTAGGGTTGTTCCCATCCACCAGCAACGGGCCATGCGTCATCGTCCCACAGAAACAGATGTTCGCAGCCTGCATCAATCAGCGCCTCAAGGCTGGCATTTTTTGATGCGACAATGCCGCGTGACATGTCACGACGAATCAGCTCTACGCCATCAGGTACTGTTGCCGGTTTGGCTGACCCGTCATCAATAACAACCACCAGCGCACCGGCTGGCAGGTATTTGAGATGGTGATCCAGTGCGCGGGATAAAACGTCATGGCGGTTGTGCGTGCTGATCGCGATTCCGATATTTGAAGCGCGGTTTGTCACTGGCGCGTATCTCACACCATCAATCACAACGTTCATTCAGAGTTTCCTGCTGGTCAGATGAATATAACCCTCAGCAATGGTGAGACCACCAGCCGATGATTCATTGTGTTTATGCTGAAAAGTGAACTCAGTGAATGCAGTTTTGAGCACAAAATAAAAAACCGCCCTAAGGCGGTCTGTTAAGAGCGTAGCGAGTTAATTAAAATCAAGTCCACCGGCAATTCTCTTCACTTTTTGTTCAAGTTCGTTGCGAGCTGCTTTCTTCTTGGCTTCTTCAGCCTTCTCAGCATCAACAATCTCTCTTAGCTCCTGATTAGCAACCGCAACCGCATGCTTGATATGATACAAGACAGTATTAAGGTCATTCTCGCCATCTATCTCAGCATAAGCTACTACCCACTCGTTTTCATTAATTGTAGGTTGTTTAGTATAAAAACAATCAGCGCGTTCTTGCTGGCAAGCTTCTCTAAAATGCTGTTTCCAGCGTTCTTCCACCTGCTTATCCAACTTAAAGTAAAAGTTTCCGCTGTGTTCATTATATTCTGACTTAGCCAAATCAATATCAATAACTTTTGGGAATTGGACTGACATGAAAGCCTCCTTTTCAAAGTGGAGGCTATACATTAACGCCAGGAATAATCCGAGTGAAGAGAATAAACTTCACAGCATAGTTAACCGTTATCCCTTGTCGGTGGATTCTTCTTAATGCACTGAATCAGTTTGCTATCAACTCATATGACCACACACAATGATCAAAAATAAATTGTACAAGATCAGATTTGTTGCATAGGTTTTTAGGTGTCAATAAGTTCCTTGAACGAATGGTGCTTTGCATCGCCTCTGAAGGTGTTACGGATTTTCACCTTCAGAGGCTATTTTTTGAACGACTAACAGATACACAGCTAAACTTACTATTCCCACAGCCCGGTATGCTTCATAAAGCAGCCACTCATTTGAGGCTTAAGATGGAACAGATAACACCGATGGAATCTCAGCTCTCCGTTTACTTAAAAAGTATGGATTCACAATTCGTAAGCGAGAAAGCTGTGTTAGTAGAGATTTATCAGGATTTATCATCTCGTAAGGCGGTTGTTGGCAACAAAGACATCATCCATTCCTTACTCGAAAAGCTTGAATCCGAAAACGATGTGATAAAGCTCGATGTTTATCGTCAAGCTCTTGAGATGGTCGTCCAACTTACCCCGGATGACACCATCAACTGAGATCCTGTGTACTATAATTTATCCGTAAATATAAAACGGAATTTCGATCCCTTCCCTCAATTGGTTAGCCCCCTTCTGTCCAGGGGGCTTTTTTTCATCATCAGGCGCACTCGCAAGAATGCGCCTTGTGATGACAACTTTATGCCGTGGCAGTCCCTGCAACTACCGGCCCATCAGTTGATGTAGCAGTCGCTGCCGGGGCGTCTGCTGCTGTTGCCTGCGCTACCTTAAGGCGGGCCTGCACTTCAGCTTCAATCGCGTCAGCTTTGTTCTGTGCTTTGGCTTTGAAGTAATCGCGGATTTTTACCCAGCCACCCGAGATAAGGTAAAGGGCAACACCAAGGGTTGAGAACCACAGCATTACGGTTTGGTATAAGGTCATTTAGTTTGTTCCTGTCTGGATTGTTCAATGGTGCGGATGTCTGCTTTGTCCTGATTGCATTTCTCAATCACGGCCAGCAGTTGCTCGTTAAGCGTGAGGCTGTCACTCCACGTCATCTGGTAAGGGATTTCAGGGATGACGCAATCAACCAGAAGGCTTGCCGGTATTTGTACGGGTGGCACCTGCACGTATTCGGTCCGCGTGGTCCCGCAACTGCTCAACAGCAGCGGCAGGCACAGGGCGCTTAGCGCACTCATCAGCAGCAATGGCTTTTTGAATAACCACGATACGCCCCGCTGATTGCTGGTCTGTTTTCTGCTTTGCATCTGCATTCGCCTGGACAATGCCGTTGATGATAGAAACCGTCTTCAGAACGTTGGCTGCCACCATGTTGGACTGGTTCGCCGTTTTCTCAGCAGCATCGGCGCGGGCGCTGTTACTTTTGTACTGATACCCGAACCAGGCACCACCACTAATCAGGCTAAGGAGAATGATCAGCAGCAGCACAACAAGCGCCGCTTTAATCTCTGCTGTCATGGGCGTTTCCTCTGGTCAACGAGGCGACCAATAAGACCGCAGGCAGCAACAACTGCCGTTACGGTTCCCATACATTCAGCAGGAATGTGTGATTTCAGGTCATCAGGCAATGACGCCCAGGTTGCCGGAATAGCACCGGCAAGCGTCAGGCAGTGCACAGAGAACCATTTCCAACTGCGCCGCCAGTCTTCAACAAGTCGCATATCACACCACCAGAACCGCTTTCGCTTTCAGGAAGCGTTCGCGACGGTCTTCAAGGCCGTTGAGTCCACCATTGATGATCTGAGTGACGCGGCTGATATCACCTGAGTACTTCAGACAACCGTTAGCGACGTAGAACCATGCGGCGCTTCGGGCAGCGTAGGAGTCATCCGCAAGTAACTCTGGCTTTGCCACCAGATCAACTTTCAGACCGTTACCGCAATTCCGGTAGTTTGTCAGGCCGGTTACCTGGATAAGACCGCGACCGCGATAGAACCAGCCATCACCTGCCCCGTTATTTCCCATTCGCTTGCTGTATACCAGGTTGGCGATTGCGCGCTGGCGGATCAGTGGAAGCGATGACTCATTCGGGCGGCGACCTAACGAGTTAGCCTGGTCCTGCGTCAGGCGTCCGGCACGAACGAAATCAGCAAGCCCCGGAACGCTGTAATTGAAACTCTCGACCAGACTGCTGTAACTGGCGCTTTCATGCCCGACCTGCGCAATAAACATTGCCTGGTCAAACGGTGCTGATATACCGAATTCCTTCATCGCCGCATCAATATGCGGAAACCAGCGCGCGGCTAATCCGGCGCTTAAGCCAGCCGCCAACTGAAATTGATTCTGATTCATGGATTAAGCCTGTGGGTTGCCGCCACCAAAGCGGAAGTTGATAACGCGGATAGCCAGATTACGGATGTGCTCAACCCCAATCAGACCAATACCGCCACCGATGCCAACAGATAGCGCAGTGGGAAGGCCGAAATAGTTCAGTGACGAATACACGGAAAGAGTCAACAATCCGCACAACGGCGCTTCCAGTAGCATTTTTCTCCATCCGCCACCGGTGTAAGCCACGCGCAGAGCTGTAATAACTATCGCCATGATGACTCCACCAAGTGGAACATCACCGCTCCACCACGACTGAATTAGTTCCCAAAATTCTGTCCAGGAGTGAATGCTATGCATTTTCATGTTCTCTCACCTCCGTAGTTACGGTCGGTGCTGTCTGTAGTCACAAGGAAATAATTACCCCACCCGGCGCTTATCTCCGGCACTCGTAATGGCTTAGCTCTTGAAGGGGCAAAAGGATAAAACAGAAATATATACACACGATACACACCAATCATCTTGCATCATGGTGTGTATCGTGTGTATAATCCTTTCATCAGTTAGCGAGACGGAGGATGCTTGAAAAGTTCGGAACTGATAAAGCTATTAGAAAAAAACGGCTGGCAACTTGAAAGGGTAAAAGGAAGTCATCACCAGTTCAGCCACCCGGATTTCTCTAACGTAATAACGGTTCCGCACCCTAAGAAAGATTTGAAAACTGGAACGGTTCATCAAATCCTCAAGGATGCGAAACTTAAATAATCAGGAGCCGCCCGCAAGGGCGCTCTTTATTGCAAGAGGTAAACGCATGTTGTATTCAGCATTCGTCGAAATTGATGCCGATGGTTCAGCCAGTGGTTACTTTCCTGATGTTCCCGGATGTTTTTTTGCGGGTGACACGCCAGAAGAAACCATTAAGGACGCTCAGTCAGCGCTGGAGGCGCATTTTGAATTAATGTCTGAAAAAGGGCTGGAGATTCCTGAGTCATCCGGCTCCTGGCATCTGAGTCTGTCACCTGAGCACGGTAGCGGCGTTGATGTAATAGATGGTCGCTGGGTCTTTGTCGAGGTCGATATTACCAGATATCTCGGTAAGACAGAGCGCATCAACATCACTATGCCCCATCTCTTAATCGAGAAAATCGATAAGGCCGTGGGGCAGAATTCACGCTATTCGAGTCGTAGCCATTTCATTGCGGAAGCGGCACGCAAAGAGCTTTCTCAGCTGTAATTCACTTCCTTCGTCTCTCAAGGCCGCTCTGTGCGGCCTTTCTTTTTGGACCCTGCCGCGCATCGGCGTTGATTACCTGGCTCGTCAGCCGCAGGGATAATGCTGTTGTGGATTCACCACAATATGAAAGGTGCTGGGTATTTGCAGTTAACGGCATGGATGGGGTATGGACCCGTCATGCCTTAGCGCCTTTGGTATTGCGTAGAAACTAAAAAATCTCGTCATAAGGCAGGGTTTCAATGTTTAAGCTGCGTGTCTAAGTGGATTTGACCCTATATATCCAGACGCCTTTTCTCTCTTACGGTTGTGATAACTTTCTGCGTATATATTCCCGCGGCGAGCGATATCCCAGCGCGCTGTGCGGGTGATGTTCGTTGTAATGACTGAACGCTTCCGCCAGGTTCATCACCGCTACCTGGCTGTCCGGTTTTGGCATCACACTGATGTAATCCCGCTTTATCGTTTTCACGAAGCTTTCTGCTATGCCATTGCTTTCCGGGCTACGAACTGCGGTCGTACATGGCTCAAGCCCCAGCATCCGGGCGAACGCCCGCGTTTCATGCGCTCTGTAGGCTGAACCGTTATCTGTCAGCCATTCCACCGGTTCTGACGGCAGATGCTGGCCGAAGCGTTTTTCTACCGCACCCAACATGACGTCCTGTACCGTTTCTTTGTCATAGCCACCAGTGCTCGCTGCCCAGTCGATGACCTCCCGGTCGCAGCAGTCCTGTGCGAAGGTTACCCGCAGCTTTTCACCATTGTCGCAACGGAACTCGAAGCCATCTGAACACCAGCGCCGGTTGCTCTCCGTGACCGACACGCGACCTTTATGTGCACGCTTACGCTGAGGATCAGCAGGTTTGCGCTCCAGCAGCAGGTGATGAGTACGCATAATCCGGTACACGCGTTTTGCGTTCACAACAGGAAGCGCGTCACGCTCTGACTGTCGCCGCAACAGCGCCCATACCCGGCGATAACCATATGTGGGCAGTTCGGCGACCAGGGTATGTATCCGGGATAACACCGCAGTATCGTCAAAACTGGCATACAGCCTGCGATCCTGCCAGTCAGGCGAACGGTGGACCCTGAGACTCAGTTGCGCACGCGACACACCAATACTGCGGCTGACATCGCTTATTCGTCGTCCTCTGGCAACAAGGGCGCATGCGCAATCCATTTTTTTGTCCGGCCGAACTCCACGGCCTCTTTGAGTATTTCGGCTTCCATCGTTTTTTTGCCCAGAAGACGCTGAAGTTCGCGGATTTGCTTATTGGCAGCAGCAAGCTCGGAAGCGGGAACGACTTCTCCGCCTGAGGTCACGGCGGTCAGTGAGCCGTCTTCATATTGCCTGCGCCACTTGAAGATCTGATTAGCATTGATACCGTGCAGTCGTGCGACGTGAGACACGGTCATGCCCGGTTCCATAGTCTGCTGAATAATGGCAATTTTTTCCTGCGGAGTACGACGCCGACGTCGCTCAGGTCCTGATAACACTTCAACCATCTTATTATTCTGACTGGTGTTAAACATAGTTCCAAGACTACCTCTTATTTTAAGAGAGGCGAAGTGTCTGGTGATCTAAGGGGCTAATCTACTAAGTGACCACTCTTAACAGGTTACATAAGCTTTTGCGTACGCGTTAGTAAAAAAGTGATGACACTTAAAAAAAATTGGAGTAAGAAAAAAGGACAGAAAGGAAGTGCGCACGTATACTGTATTTATATACAGTTACATACTAGGAAGAAAAATGAACAAGCTCGCACGCATTCTACTCACTGCCAGTTCAATTGCGCCAGTGAGCATAACTTTAATATTCATAGGATTTATGAAGTGCAAGCCGTGGCTCATCTGGTCGTCGTTTGCTGTATGTCTGGTAAGCTTTATGTCCGTAGTTTTCTTTCTAAGATATGCATCACAAAACATAACACCATTATTTAAAAACATAAGTTCAATTTCTCCAGCCAATAAAGAGGTAACAAACTACTTCCTGAGTTATTTATTCCCTTTGCTTGGCACTGACTCAATTGCAGACAAATGGCAGTATGCGTTATTTTTCTATGCATCCTTACTTATTTATGTGAGTTTTTCAGAAAACTATAACTTCAACCCCTTAATCTCTATTCTGGGCTATAAGTTTTATGAAGCTGAAGATGATACTGGAGTGGGGTTTGTTTTAATATCAAAAAAAGTTATTACTGACGTACAGGGAAAAGATTTCGAGGTAATACAACTAACTGACTACACATTTATACACGTAATAAGGAATTAAAATGGCACTTTTTGCGATAATGAATAAAACTTCCGCTGTGAGGATTTATAGGGTTGAGACAGATAAAAAAACCGATACTAAGATAACGTCTGCATTCAGAAAACAGGAAGCAGACTTTGAAACTCAATATCATAAAGTTCTACCTTTCGAGGCAGGATACACTCCAAGCTCCGATGAGTGCCATTCAATCACTGGCTTTCAAGAAGCCGCACCATTGCTTGACGCTATAAACAGAAGCACTGCGATTCCAAAGTGGGATAATTCAATAGGCCTTGACACAGTAACAGCAATGTTTATGGCACCAGATTTCCCAAATAATAAAGATAAAATCGCAATACAGACTTTTAGCAAGAGACAAATACTATCCGCCTCAAAATACTTATGGCTAAATAAAAATGTATTTAGCATGTCTGACCTGCTGGGCTTTAACTTAGATGATAAACTTGTTGCAATAATTGATGGTCAAAGGATAAAATTCCGAAGCTTTACAAATCTTCGCAGTATATTTGATATGAACCAGTATTTTGCAACTGCAACAAAAACCGACCTAGATAACTTTACGAAAGAGCCTGCATTCGACGTACCACAAGGATTCAACCTTGACGCTGTTGCCGACAACGTGATTAGAAAGAAAGTTGCACTTATTAACAAAAGCGGGATATTAAAATCAATCCCTGTAAGCAAGATATTAAGTGCAGCTCAGAATTTAAACTTCCCACTAATCACATCTGGTGCGGGACCGGCAATGAAAATAACAATGCCAACATCAAAAAAAGAAATAAAAGAGCTACTAGACTTTCTTGATGAAGACTATTTCAACTCAGAGCTTACTCAAGTTAGATACAGATCAAACTCAAAGCGAATTGCATAAAAAAAGGCCCTTGCTGGGCCTCTTTTCATTGCATCTCTAACTTGATATCAAGTACAGAAAGACATCCATCTACGAAACCCTCTGCTGTTTGAAGCTCTTTCCTAATCGTACCATCAGAACACTTCCTTTTTTTTGCAATACTTCGTAGTGAAATTCCTATCACGTAATGTGCTATGACGAGTTCGTATTCTTCGGGTTTATGTTTTTTTAGCTTTGCAACGCAGCTGTCAATAACAATACCGTCGTCATCACAACACTGAACTCTTGCGTTTTTACCATGTGGAATTAATCCCTTAAAACCTGCAGCAATTGGCTGCCAATCAACGCCGCTGCTATCAGCTGATGCCCATGCTCCCCAGCAATCCAAAACTTGTGACATGTCACGCATCATTATTTCTCCATACCGATTTATTTTTTTGCTATCCCGATTACGCCAATGCTTATGACGTGATCCAGGAATCTCAACAGCAGTTCTGGCTGGCTCCCGTATTTGTTTTCAAATGCCACCTGGTCGCGGTGGAGTTCGTCGTGATGCGCCCTGCAAAGCGGTATCACAAACAAATCGTGTGCCTTGGTTCCCATCCCTCCCTGTCCGTGTCCGATGATGTGATGTGGGTCGTCTGCCGGGTTGTTACAGCAGGCGCATGGCTGCGTTTTTACCCAACGCGTGTATTTCTCGTTTTCCATTCTGCGGCGCTTTGGCCGCTTCATGAATGATTCTGGTGATTCCGGGTCGATAGCCAGGTTGATGGCGGCTTGTACCACCTCTGCCGCTTCCTGTATCACTTCCTTTGCGGCCCGTTCCGGCTGGATGTGTGATTCCTTCAGTTCACCTGTTGCCGGTTTCTCTGCTGGCATACGAAGCACACGGCGCGCTGGCGCTTCGGGTATCAGGTCCGTTACGTCATTAAGACAGGCCCACCAGCACAGCTCTGGTAATGTCATCCGATGGTCCGAACCTAACCCCATCTGAATGCAGGCTGATTCGATAACCCACCGCGCCATATTGCCAGCGGCAACACTTTCAAGTGACTCAGGTAAACCATTCTCACGGCAGTAATTATCATCGTGATAGCACAGGCAAACCGTTCCCGATTCGGTGCGCAAGGTAGTGTAATGCGGATGATGCCAGGAATCCTTTTTCTGAAGCTGGCAGGCGTTAATTTTTTGCACCCACGCGTCATGCGCTTCCCATCCACCAGCAGCGTTAATCACCCGGTCATCGTTAAAGAATCCAGACAGCAATGTTTCGTCCAGTAGTGGCTGGCTGCTGTCGTTTATTAACCCCGATGGTGTTAATGCAAGGTCGTGCGGCGGAGTGCATACCAGAACACGTCCACGGAATAAGGGGAGTAAATCTTTCCCCGGTTTAAGCAGCACAATCCCTGTGCGCGGTGCTATTTCAGGTGTAAGTAATGCTCGCATTTACACCTCAGTGCACAGCTTCAAGCAGGCGCAGCAGTTCAGGAAACCGCGACTCGAAAAAGTGTGGTTGTGTTTCACGGGGATTAGCAGGGCTGGTTACGTTTTTACCGTACATGCAGCCTTTGGCAGTGAGTGACCAGAAATTTTTAACGCCTCCGGGTGCTGACCGGCTAACCCTCACCTTTTGCTCAACAACGCCAACTTTCTCCAGCAGTTTGTATGCCTGGCTTGCCGTTAATTTAATTCCGTGAGCTTTCAGGGATGAGGTTAGTGAGAAACTTGCTCTGCTTGATCCGTCTGCGGCATCAGTTGGGGCGTCAATAGCATACGCAGGCATCATATTGGGGATACCGTAGTGCTGTTGAATTTTCTGGTATGCGCCCAGTTTTGACGAATTGGAAAAATTTAGGAGTTTTGAGGCTGACTCAAGCAGGAGAATGCTTGCCTGAACCTCATCGGGCATTGATACCGGTTTTTGTTGGCTCGCTATCGCATCATACGTGCGAATTACTTTTAAACTGAACTCAGGGCTGATCCACATAGCGAAGGAATAAACCAACTCCTTACACACAAATGTGCCCTGGTCTTTCCCGCCCTTAATGACCGTTACGGGAATTCCCGTATCGCTCAACAATTCAACAAGGTCTTTGGTTTGCTTGAGGCGCATCCAGTCATGTGGATCATTTCGGCGTTCACCACCGGCGGCCCTATGCAAATCATTGAGGCAATAGCGTCCCTCGTTATCCTGACGAACAGAAACACCATCAATCACTAAAAGTTGATTCATGCTTACTACTCCATACCATTTTGTTGTTATCCGGCCCCGCCCCATCATCTGCAAATGAACGGGACCAACCTTTGCTAGTGGTGTCTGCAAACAACCATCAGCGAATTCATGATAGCGGCTATGAAAAGAAAAAACATTTATCGTTTAGCTAAAACCGACAACTCCTGTAAATACTGGCAGCAAAATTAATAAATTTTTGTGTTCTAACTTTATACATATAGATACAATGCGATGATTGAATATTGATTATCAATCGATTTTATCTATCGAAATCAGCTGATAACACCGCCTTTCCTTCTATTATTTGTTCATCAGGAGGTTTTATGACTCTTCTAAGCGCAAATGACCTACAGTTTAAATACTCTTGGACTACAGTAGCACCCGATGATGCTCGCATAACTGGCGTTCCTGACAGTACTCTGTTAAACCGGAGTGAAGGTTACGAAGTTCTCGCTTTCCTTAATCGCTTGGCGAGAGCAAGTAAGTGGGTGAATAAAAATCCCGCTCTTAAAGCAGAGCGATTGATTAAAAATTATCTACCGTCAAATATACGTAGTCACAAGAATGTATGGCAATGGCTTGTTGACAACTGGAATAACTATCAATAACACATCGAAAGTTAACTTCAGTGTGATAAATCCTAATGAAATGCTTTAATCAACAATGCCATTAATGGCATTGTTGATTTGTTGTTATTTGATTGGTGAAAATATATTTGTAAAGTTAAGTTCGTTCCACGTTCAGCTGGATTCCAGCACGATATTCAGCGAGGATGCGGTTAATCTCTTCAGCGGTGCCGGGGGACAGAGTGAGAACATCACCACTGCGGGTAACTTCTTCACTTTCAAATTCAGCATCCACCAGCAATTCTGCCAAGCGGCGTGCTTTGGCTGCGCTGAACTGCGGCATGGCAGCGGAACGGGTCAGTTTCTTCTTGCCGCTGGCTTTGGCTTTCTCCAGTTGCTGTGTAGCAATCCGCCCAGCACTTGCACCATGCTCACGGCTTAGAGCAACGGCTGTTGTTGGTGCAACTTCACCGGACTCAACCATGTCGATCAACTCTTGTCCTGATGAAAGCAACTGGAGATGGGTTTCGACGTCAGTGATTGAACGCCCAAACTCTTTGGCAATTTCAGTAAGTGAGTATCCCTGATTTTTCGCGCGCACATACCCCAGCGCACGCTCAATAGCGCTGATTGGCTTGCCTTGAGACGATTTAGCCTGATGCGCAAGAGCCTGTAGAGGGGTTCCCACAAAGTCTTTGCACTCAATGCGTGGAATTGGATGCCCCATTTCTGCGGCCAGTTTGGCACCGATAAATCGGTGTTGACCATCGAGCACCTTGATCCCCTGCTCTGTCACGATTACAGAAAGCGGGGGAAGGTCGGCTCCTGCAATCCAGCAGTCACGCATGTATTCAGCGTGCTTCATGTCCAGTGGGCGAATGTTAAAGCCTTCCTCCAGATACAGCTCATCAATCGGCACCATATAGGTTTTTTTGACAGTGATGCCTGTACCGTTTTTCTCTTTGCCTTTGTACACCAGGGATAAAGTGCTCATTTGGTTTCCAGCTCCCATGCCAGGGTAATAATCAGACCGGTTATCATCAGGACCGCTAAACGGGTTCCACGGTAGAAATCTTCATTGCGCCGCCATTGGCGCTGTATGGCTGCTTTCATCGGAAGTTACCCCTGCGACAGAAAGGATCAGGACCAGGTCGAGGGTCTTTCTCTCTGGCTTTCTCGACACACAGGATTGCCTTGATTCGTGCCTTTTCGCGCAGCCCTGGCTTGAGTGTTGCCTTTTGGGCCTGATGCCAGACGTGCGCGGCGGGGTTCCACAGATTTCGCTCCTGAAGGCGATATGCCTCGTCACAAAGCGCAATGTATTTCTCATCACCCTCGCCTGCTGGCTCTGCCGTGTAGTAACGGGCTTCGGCATCACTCCAGATATCACCAACAGCAACCATCACTGGCAGAGATGCGCCAACAGTGCTGCGGGTGCGTCCGATTGCATTGGCAATCTGTGCCGGGGTCTGGCCGGGAAAACTCATCAGGTGAGTCAGAATTAACGTTTCTGTGTTCATCATGCCCCCCGCCAGCCATCTGGAATGGTGTAATCAACATTCGCGGTTTGGTTAACATCACGCTGCCATTTGCCATTCACGCATGGCGGTCTGCCTGACTTGTCCCACTTCGTTGCCGACTGGAGATAGCCAGCGAAGTTTTTCGGGATGAAAAGCGTTGCCGGTCGCAGGTACTGAGCCTGATCGGTGTCGCGCCAGTGCTCGTTTTTGTAGTCCACTACCAGATTCAGCTCTGCTGGCTCGTAACCCTCAACCAGGCGAGCGCGGATGTTTTCCAGTGATGAGCGACTTACCTGGAATTTTGAGCCTGTGGTTTGGTTCAGGTGGGTCAAAACCTCTTTAGCCAGATCGGTAATCTCGACTTCCCGGTCGGGTTTCGCAGAAACCTGACAAGAGTCTTTACCTGTAATCTCTGTAGTATTCTCTGTTGTATTCTCTGTAAGAGATGAGGGCATTTTGCCCCCCATCGATGAGGGTGTTTTTGCCCTGTTCGATGAGGGCAATTTATCCCCTATCGATGAGGGTGAATTTGCACTGTTCGATGAGGGCAATTTGCACTCATCGGTAAGTAGCGGGCTTTCGTAGTTAATCGCATAGAAATTGGTGCGATCATGTTTCGATTTATTCAGTTGCTCGACGTAGATAAGCCCCAGCTTTTTGAGGCTGTTCAATGCGCGCTTAACGGTGTCAGTTGACCAGAATGGGAATTGCTCCCCCCACTGCTCATGCGTGTTATAAACCCACTTCTTACCGTCTTTTTCGATGCCTGATGGCGTCTCTTCCAGCCAATAGCAAATCTGCTGAAGCACGATCGCTTCAGGCAGACCAATGCGAGTAGCAAGCTCTGGACTAACCACCAGCGGTTTAACCTTTAGCAGTAAACTCATGGTGTTACCTTCCTGAACTTCTTCCCCCATAACTCTCGGGGCTGCGCACATGGCAACGGGTATCCCTGGCTTGTGCGCATGAAAATGACCCGGTGGTTAACAACGTCAACACCAACGGTTTCAACGATGTGCCCGTGATCATCCCTGTATTGCTCAACCCACGGCTTAATGATTTCACCCGGTAATCCCGGAGAATTGTTTTCGTGACATGTCACAATAATTTCTCCTGTGGTGTTTTCGGATTACGTGCCGGTTTGGCTTTGCGCTCATGCTTTGGAGTCTGGTAACGAGCTTCAAGGCGCGCATAATGGAGGCAGTCATCAAACATCGCGCCTTTTTTGGATGCCTGTGAGCATTTGCGGTAGTGGTCAACGCCCTTGTTAGCACCGCGCTGAGCAACGTCAGCCGGGTAGCCTTCCCCCACAAGAACCTTAACGATATGCTGATGGATGAATTCGGTGGGGTTCATACGGCACCACCTAAGCCCGAAGACTTGCAATAGAACTTAGGCCACTCAGACCGAACTACCATCATGCTCACTTCCTGGTAGTTGCCGGGTCCACTAGCAGCGGGTAATCTCTGTTCAAACACCAGCGCACCAGCTACCAAGCGGCAGCGAAATTGCACTGATGGCTTGTTTCTGCTTAAAATGTTCATGCGATTAACTCTCCATACCAGTTGATTTACTCGCGAATCGACGCCCAGGGCTGCAACCTTGGGCGTCAACCTTTCTGATGCTGTTAAAACTTTCATCACGCCTCCGGCGACTCAAAATGCATTCCCGCCATCTCTGCTTTGCGATTGCTCGCTACAAACATATCCACCGAATGATCCGAGACACCCACGCCATACAGCGCGAGAAAGCCCATAAAGCCGTGAATCTGATGACGGATTTTTTTGTTAAACAGCTCGGAAAGGGTTTTGCGTTCGTGGTTGTCAATCACACCATCTGACACGGCTGCAAGTTTGGCAGTCGCAAGCTCACCAGCGGCTGCACTGGTTTTCAGTTCGATGTCAAAGAGATCAACTTTGTCCACGTTCTGCACTGCTGAGATGTCCACCAGCGTCAGGCGACGACGAGCGGCAAAGTATTCAGCTAGGTAGTTAGTGCGCGACAGGTCTTCCATCTTCATCAGCTCATCAACCGTGAAAAAACGACTCTGGCACTTTCGGTAAAGGTGGTTGTGAAACTGGTCAAGGGTCATGCCTAAGTCATAAGCCATTCCCAAACGACCAGAGGGGTGAGCTTTACACATCTGGCGGATTGCTGTTTTAAGTGTGTCTACCATTTCGGTTTTCCTTTGGTAGTTACTGGGTTTGTTAGAGTTGTTTAACATCAGCCACACCATCAGATGGGCTTGGATACAAATCGGGCCTAAGTTCATGAGGTGTCACACCAGTGATCTGGAAGATGCTGATGACTCGCTCAGCAGGTACTACCCCTGATGAGCGGCTCTGCCAGTAACTTACAGTCATTGGAGATACACCAAGTTTCAGAGCCAAAGCGCGCGCGGAACCTGCCGCTTTAATCGCTTTGTTCAAAGCTTCCATTATTCATCTCCGGTTTATATTTGACAGGAACATTAAACAATAAGTTTACAGTGCAGTCAACTATGTGTTTATTCCCCTATGTAAACAGAACGTTTACAATCGAGTTTTGAATATGAACAGTGCGATACCACTTATGAGTAAGGCGACGACAAGGCTGGATGAGCTGCTGAAGGCTGCAAATTTGAGTAAAGCGGACCTTGCGAGGATTGCGGGGGTTTCACCTCAAGCGGTTAATAACTGGTTTAAGCGCGGAGAAATTGGTAAAGATTCGGCCATAAAAATTTCGGCGGCTACGGGTTTGGATTTATCCTGGGTTCTTGGTGAAAGTGAGCAGATGTATTCAACACCACACCAGAAACCTGCAAGCGAGGTTGAAGTAGTTGGCAACATCATGAATGGGGTTATCCCCGTTAAAGGTGATGCTGTTCTGGGCATGGATGGGCTTATTGATATGATGGAGTTTCACGCCGGTTGGCTTAGAATTTATAGCGATGACCGTGAAGCTTATGGCTTGAGGGTTCGAGGGGATAGCATGTGGCCCCGTATCCAATCAGGTGAGTTTGTAGTGATCGAACCAAACACGAAGGTTCACCCTGGTGATGAAGTATTCATTAGAACTTCAGATGGTCACAACATGATCAAGATTCTCAATTACAATCGCGCAGGTGATTACCAATTCACGAGCATAAACAACGATCATAAGCCCTTCACCTTACCAGTTAACCAAGTAGAAAAAATCCACTTTGTCTCAGGAATAATCAAAGCAACACGCTTTATTTCTGCCGATGACGTTGGCAAAGAATAGTCCCGAATCAATGAATAAACCGGCCAAGTGCCGGTTTTTTTATGCCTGAAGCCTGGCCCCTCGAAGTAAACAAAATATTTATCAACTCATAGTTGACTCACTTATAAACATATAGTTTAATCACCCTATCGAGCGATTTCTGAGGAACATCAGATGAAGATGGTAAAGAACATGGCGAACACCAGCCTGGCCGACTTACTCACCTTCCTGAGACTATTCCCCGAGGCTGAGCTTATTTGTGATGGTGATCTGTGTGTAGTGACGGTGGAGTGTTAGGCGCTTTGAGCAAGTAGTTGTTTGGCGGTTTCTCTGGTGATTGCTCTGGTTTAACCGCCCTTTTTTCACAACGACAAGGGCATTTGCAAAACGGGTGTTTTCGAACGCTTTAGAGACGTGGAGTAAGTGCCCTTGATTTTTGTGGTAATTGAGTTCGTTTATAAATCAAAGAGGAATTTTCATGAAATTAAAGGCTTTGTTTCTCCTCGGTTTGCTGTCATTTGGTAGCCAGGCTGAAACGTTTAATGTCAGTGCTATCAGCAACTGTATTTACCCACCGCTCAGTAATACCCAGATTCAAAAAGGTAACCCTATTCTGTTCAGTCTGAGTCAGGGTACTTACACCTTTTCTTTGTCATCTAACACCATGAACTGCCAGGGCGGCACTGGTTGCCCCATTGATCGTGTGTTTTTGCAAGGTGGTATGGGTAATGCGCGCTGGGGTGCAACAGTCAGCAGCTCACCGACTACCGTCACGGTTACACAGCCTACTGCAACATTCCAGGCTTTCATTAGTGACGATTCGTGTAGCAACAATGTGGGTAGCGCCACTATTCAGGCGACAAAAGTCAATTAAGCAGCAATCTCAGTATTTGAATTAACTCGCCGCAAGGCGGGTTATTCAACAAAAGTAAGTCGCCGTGAAACATTCCGGCACACAACAGGCAAGAGCATTGGCCGAAGGCGGGTATAGCGCCTGAAGCACCCTGACAGTGCTCTTACCGTTGTGGTGAATGCGGCTCAGCGCTCGCGGTAAAACTGACAATAACCGTAGTATCCGGTGCGTCAATACTATCAGTCACCGCCCTGCACTTTGTCAGCTTACACAGGGCACCGGGAGGCACCCGGCACCACACATCCTTTCAGGTATGGAGTAACGGCGGTGAGTGTTGCAGTGCTCACCTGCCAATTTGAATGAATCCCTTTTTGCTTTATTGCCAATACCGGCAAGGGATTCGTGCAACCAAAAAACGGTATGGAGAGATATATGCAGCATCCACACGCTCACATCGTTGTCGGGATTATCACCCTTCCCTACAGCATCATCCTGGGCGGCTGGGTTTTGCCTGACGGCTCAATCATCAGCAACCCGCTGGCGGCACAGAAAGAAGCTGAACGCCTGAATAATGCTAACCGCACCATTCACTGAGGCCACCAGCATGCACAACACAAAATCAAACAGAGAAGTGGTTAAAGCTGGTCACGAATTTTCTAAAGCACTGACCGTTGAAACCGCACTGATCGACATCGCGAAGATGATCAGCGACCTCGCTACGCGCCTCGATGTGGCAAACACCCGCGCTAACGTCATGGCCGGTGAAGTCCTGCGCCTTAATGCTCTGATTCCCGGCGTGATTAAGGTGCTCCAGTCTGTAGGTGATCATGACAGCCTCATCGCTGACCTTAACGAAGCGATGATCACCCCTACTTCCGACCAGTGGATTAAAGAGCTGCACGCAGAGGCGGTCGGGCAAACCCATAAATACGTCCAGCTCCGGGTAAACCAACAGCAGCCAGGTGTTTCGCACTGCCTCAATCTCATCTCCCAACTGGAGATGGACCTGTTACGCGCCAATCAGCCAACTGAGGTCCACTGATGCCTACCAAATGCAACTGCCTGGATCAGGCAAAAGAAAAGCTACACGCGCATCTGATGGAAGGCGTCCCGGAAGGCAGTGAATTAGGTTCTTCATGGGATGGGTGTGGTTGGGACAACCAAGTTATGTCATTCGGAAAGAATTTCAGGGTACATGTCATGCTCAGGTACCGACTTGCTTATCGCCTGAAAAAGAAAAACGGGGAGTTGGCTAAGAATTTCACCCGTAAAGAGTGCTCGCTGAAAATGACGTATTGCCCGCTGTGCGGCAACAAGTTGGAGGATAGTGAGTGATGGCTAAAACAAACCGTTATATCTATCACTATTGTGCCGCTGACGGTAACGCAACCATGTCGGGCGTTGCTCTACTTAATTTCAGGATCGTTACTCAAGAGGACTTGGGGAAACTCAAAGCGCTTGTAAGTGACCTGAATTTCAAAGCCCAAGCAATCACCTCACTTTCCTTTCTCGGTCGTGAAATCGAGGAGGAAAACAATGCGTGAACGCGGAATGATTTTCAACGCCGACATGGTTCGGGCAGTTCTGAACGGCAGCAAGACGCAGACGCGCCGGTTGATTGACTGGCGGCGCACTACTCGCGCTACTGAAATTGCGGAGCGTGATGATGGTAGCAACTGGCCGTGGTCAGAAGATTGTGAGAATGGCGGTGATTATTGGCATGCCTGCCCGTTCGGTGCAGTAGGTGATCGCCTGTGGGTGCGTGAGACGTTCGGATTTGAAATCCGCTCAGTTGGCGGCGCGCCTCATGAACAGCTTGTTTATCGCGCATCTAAGCCTGACGCGGTGCGTTTGTATGACTGCAACGGCAAGCCGTACCCGATGAAATGGACGCCTTCCCTACATATGCGCCGCAAGTATTCCCGTATAACGCTGGAGATTACCGGCGTTCGTGTGGAGCGGTTGCAGAGCATGAGTGGTGAAGATGCACGGAGCGAAGGCTTCGCTTATGAAGACAGCCATGTGCTCGGCGATATTGATGAGTTTTCGAGGGCATGGGCGTCTATCTACGGAGAGGAAAGCTGGCAGGCTAACCCGTGGGTGTGGGTCATTGAGTTTAAGCGTGTGGAGGGTGGCAGCCATGATTAAGGGGGATTTGATCAGTTGCCAGCGTTACATCAACAGGGCAAAGGTTTTAGACAAAGCCTCCCGGTTTAAGCGCTTCATTGTGGCTGTATATCCAATTGTGTTGCGCGGAAAGCAATACACCGTCTTGATGGACGGGCATCACAACTATGCTGCTGCGAAACTCGTTAGGGCCACTCCCGATTACCGGCCTGTAGGCAAGAAAGTATTGCGGATTCTTAATGCGATGCCTGAGAAAGAGCGGGAAGCCCACTTCATCAACAACATCACGGACAGCCATTACTATTTTGTTGAAACCGGGGAAGTGGTTGAGGATTTAGTGTTACCGGATACCTCTCATCCCATTGCGGTGCATGTAAATAATCAGTGGGTGCTCGGTCATGGCTAAGTCACCCGCAGGACGCAAAAAGGAACAGCGAGCACGTCAGGCCGCTGCCGGTGATAAGAAACTTGAGCTTGTGCTCGATAATCAGGAACTCGAAATGCTGGCGCAGAATTGCGCCGGTCGTCGCCCTGGTCGTGAACCATATGAGCTGAATGAGTACATCACCACGCTTATTCGTATCGATAACGCCCAACTTAAACGACAGGTGGCAGAACTGAATAAACGCAACTGTGGCCGCTGTGGTGATCAGTTGCCGGTTACTGAATGTTGCTTTAGTGGTGAAAATGCTTGCTGGTTAACTCGCGGCTGGCATGACCTGAAACTTAAAATTATTCCGTGACATGTCACGAAGGGAATTTATGAATAACTTAATGATTGATGTCGAAAGCATGAGCCGGAAATCAGATGCAGCGATCGTATCTATTGGCGCGGCTTTCTTTGAACCAGAAACCGGTAATATCGGCCCTACCTTTTACCGTTGTATCGACCTCAAGTCTGCTGTTGATAATGGCGGCCATATAGAACCGGAAACTGTTATTTGGTGGCTGGAACAGTCATCTGAAGCCCGGTCGGCGATCATTGCTGGTGCGGTTGAAATCAACCTTGCATTAACCAACCTGAGTGAGTTCATTGCCAATGAGTGTGATCTTAAGTGGGTAAAGGTGTGGGGTAACGGAGCCGGATTCGACAATATTATTGTTCGCTCTGCTTTCGATCGTTCTGGCATCGAATGCCCGTGGAAGTTCTGGAATGACCGTGATGTGCGCACCATCGTTGATATGGGTCGCGCTGTTGGTTTTGACCCGAAAAAAGATATGCCGTTTACCGGCGAAGTGCATAACGCACTTGATGATGCCATTCACCAGGCCAAGTACGTTTCAGCGATCTGGCAGCGCCTTATCCCGACCACCAGCGAAATTTAAACACTCCCTGTTGCAGCAGGCCAGGTATGGAGATTAAGTATGAATACGATGTTTTTATTGATGGCTGAGTACGAAACCGCCGCTGTACCGCTTAGTGATGTCTGTGAAAAGTATTTCGGTATGAAGGCAGCGACTGCCGAAAGAAAGGCTTCCGAAAACAAGTTGCCGATTGCAACCTTCAGAACCGCTGAAAGCCAAAAGGCCCCAAGAATGGTTCATATAGCTGACCTTGCCGAATACATAGACAGTCAACGAAAAGCAAGCAAGGAGCTACACGCGGCGACTTACACACATCAGTAAAATCACAGGGCCGAAAGGCCCTTTTTTACTTCCGCCAGCAGGCATCAGGTTTCGCTTAAACTTGTTGATTATCGATTTTAGCCGCGCTATTTTTCCATGCATCAGGTCCCCACAGGGACCCCTTAGCATGGTAAGCTATTGATTTAGATAAAAAGAACCCCAGCAAGAAGACTGGGGTTTGGTACTTGCAAACATCACGTCAGGCTATCGGCGTGCTGTGCGGCAAAAATGGTACGATGTCAGGCGACCCGGATGCTGTTCATTTGCATCATGCTTTTCATGGCTTCAACCACATCACCATCAACGCAGTAGCGGCTGAATTCATCGTTTTCCGCTTCTGAACACATCGACACACCCGCTTTACGGTAGCGCATCGGGGAAGCAACTAAGCGGCTGGCCGAGCTGTGAACCTCCTGCAAACCACTATCGAGAAACTTTTGCAGGTTGCTTAAACGGACGCCAGCCCCTGCCATAATAATTGGACCGCTACTCTGTTCATTAAGTTCCCGTAATAATGGAATTCCGGTTTCCGCACTTTGCTGCTGGCCCGAAGTCAGTATCCGCGCGATACCCAGATCAGTTAACACTTCAAGCGCGCGTTTCGGACTGTGGCACAAATCAAAGGCGCGATGGAAGGTCACCGCCATCCCATCACACAGCGCCATAATCTGCCGCATCCGGGCGATATCCACATGGGCATCTTCGTCCAGCATACCGATCACCAGCCCAGGGAAACCCAGCTCGCGTATCAGCGCCACATCCGACTTCATGGTTTCAAACTCACGGTCGGTGTAGCAAAAATCGCCGCCGCGTGGCCGAACAATCGGATGGACCGGAATGGTAATTTCTCGTCGTACGGCTTCCAGCACCCCTGCGGATGGGGTTAACCCGCCTTCGCGCGGTGCGCTGCACAGCTCCAGACGGTCAGCACCGGACAGCTGCGCAGTCATTGCACAGTCGATGCCGTAGCAGCATATTTCCAGTTTCGTCATACTTTTCTCCTTTACATGACAGCTGGCTCGGGAAGATTGCTTAAGTTAGTCTGCTCATTGGAGACAGTTTACGTGGAAAACTCACTATGGCATTCAATTTTGACCAATGGATAGACCGTCGTCACAGCGATAGTTTGAAATGGCACAAATATGGCGATCAGGATGTACTGCCACTCTGGGTTGCGGATACCGATTTTCGCTCCCCTGAATGCGTTATTGAAGCGATAAAGCAGCGCGCTGAGCATGGGGTTTTTGGTTATGGCGACACCCCCAGCGGTTTGATAGATATCACAATTTCCCGCCTTGAGCAGCGTTATGGCTGGCGCATTCAGCCGGAGTGGATTGTCTTGCTGCCAGGCGTGGTATGCGGCCTCAATCTTTCGGTCCGTGCATTTACCGACTCCGAACAAAGCACGGTCGCACCGGCACCCATTTATCCACCGTTTCGCGCGGCGGCGAAACTGGCTGAACGCGCGCAGATCAGTCTGCCGTTGCGATTAGAAGGTCAGCGCTGGCTTATGGATTTACACACTGCCCCTGAAAGATTGCAGGGCAATGAACGTTTATTGATGCTGTGTAATCCGCAAAATCCCGGTGGCACGGTCTATCGCCGTTCAGAACTGCTGGCACAACTGGCGTTTGCCCAACAGCACGATTTGATTGTCTGCTCCGATGAAATTCATTGTGATTTGCTTCTCACTCCAGGCGTGGAGCATATTCCCTTTGCCACCTTAAGCGAGGATGCAGCCCAGCGCAGCATTACGCTGATTTCCCCTTCAAAAACCTTCAACATTGCGGGTCTTGGTGCCTCAATGGCGATCATCCCCAACCCGGAATTGCGCAAGCGCTTTAAACAAACACGTCAGGGGATTGTGCCCGGCGTGGATATCCTGGCATTGGTGGCCGCAGAAGCCGCATGGCGTGGCGGAGATGACTGGCTGGCGGCGCAGATCGCCTATCTGCGCGCCAACCGCGACCGGCTGGTTGAGCAGGTGAATGCGTTGCCGGGACTGAGTATGGTCGCGCCCGAAGCGACTTATCTTGGCTGGATCAATGCCAGCGGGCTGGGTGTCGATAACCCGACGGGTTATTTCGAACAGCACGGTCTGGGGTTCTCGCCAGGGCACGATTTTGGTGATGGCCGCTTCGTGCGCTTTAATTTCGGCTGTACCCGCGCCACGCTGGAGGAAGCGATCGCGCGGCTGCAACGGGCGATCGCTGCACGGCGCTAGTCTTGCTCGCTGGCGACGATCTCTTCCAGTCGCCACGGATGAAATTTGATGGTTGTTTGCCCATCCGTGACCGCCAGGGTCGGATTGGGCAGACGCTCCTTTTCGCCCTGCGGGGCGCTGGTTTTGAAGGAGATGCCAGGCTGCGTCAACGCCTCATCGGCCAGCAGCGCCATCGCCCGCATGCCCAGCGTGTCCGGTTCACCACGCAGCACAATTTCCACATGTTCCCAGCCCTCGTGGCGATAAAGTTTTTCCCCCGGCCACGGCAACTCAATCACATCGATCTGCCATCCCGCCAGTTGCAGCGGCTGATGCAGTTTGAACAAACAAATCGGACGACCATTGATCATCGCTTCAGAGAACTGGCTACCGATTTGCAGCAAACCTTGCTTCCAGCGCTCCGCTGTCGCGTATTGATGGCAACGAACGGCCACATGATCGGCGTCGTGTTCATTCAGTTGCAGACCTAAACGTTCAGCAAATTGCTGCAATGCCTGTTCAAAGCGCAGCAGGTCTTGTTCCAAATCCTTCAGTTCTGAAGGAAAAATCATCGTCATGCGTCAATTACTCCGCTATCAGTTTAGATATTTTAATCAATCCAGCACATTGCTTTTCCAGAGCTTCTGACGGCAAAATAGTCGGAATCCTCTGATTTAGCCGCAAAATCCCCGAAAAACCGTATAAAAGTGCCTTTGAATTAAGATTAATCGCAGGCACAGGTCCAGTTGTTACTTTATGAAAGCACCTTAACGACATGTTTAATATAACAATAATTAATACAATGAGATAAGTCTTATTTAGCCTGCGAACAATTGCAGCCTGAAATCCTTTCTTATAAATTTGTGGCTACACAAATTAAAGGAATGGCCCTATGTCTATGCTCATTGTTGTCGCGGTCCTGATTGCATTGATGGGATTTGCTATTTCCCGCCACTGGAAGGTACGTGAAGACAAAAGCGTCAAAAATCCTCGTCGCTTTCAACGGCGCCGTTAATCGGCGCTGGAGTTTCCCTGCCTGATTCCGGCGTCTATCCGATAGCTGACGCACTCTAACATTTCACGTATACTTCCCCTCTTATTTTTTCCGTCCCGCCCGCCCAACAGCGCCTCTGCGGGATGACGACATCGGCTCGCACATGGCAGGCGAGCAATTTCAGCATATGAAGGTAACGCGGTGAATATTCAGGCTCTTCTTTCCGACAAAGTCGGTCAGGCAATGATCGCGGCAGGTGCGCCTGTCGATTGCGAACCACAGGTACGTCAGTCCGCTAAAGTGCAATTCGGCGACTACCAGGCGAACGGTATCATGGCCGTGGCGAAAAAGCTCGGTCAGGCACCGCGTCAGTTGGCTGAACAGGTGATCCAGCATCTCGATCTGCACGGCATTGCCAGCAAGGTTGAAATCGCCGGGCCGGGTTTTATCAACATTTTCCTTGATCACCAGTGGCTGGCTGACCAGGCCGCGCAGGCGCTGAACTTACCGCGTCTTGGCGTCAGCAATGTGGCAGCACAAACCATTGTCGTCGACTATTCTGCCCCCAACGTCGCGAAAGAGATGCACGTCGGCCACGTCCGTTCCACCATCATCGGTGATGCTGCGGTACGTACGCTGGAGTTCCTCGGCCATCATGTCATCCGCGCTAACCACGTTGGCGACTGGGGTACGCAGTTCGGCATGTTGATCGCTTATCTGGAGAAACAGCAAAGCGAGCATCATGAAGATATCGCGCTGGCCGACCTCGAAGCCTTTTATCGCGAAGCCAAACGCACCTATGACGAAGATGAAGCCTTCGCGGAACGTGCCCGTGGCTATGTGGTGAAATTGCAGGGTGGCGATGAGTATTGCCGTACCATGTGGGAGAAGCTGGTCGACATCACCATGAGTCAGAACCAGAAAGTTTATGACCGTCTGAACGTCACCCTGACGCGCAAAGATGTGATGGGTGAAAGCCTGTACAACGATATGCTGCCGGGCATCGTTGCTGATCTGAAAGAAAAAGGTCTGGCAGTGATCAGCGAAGGCGCAACCGTGGTGTTCCTTGATGAATTCAAAAACAAGGAAGGCGAACCTATGGGGGTCATCGTGCAGAAGAAAGATGGCGGTTACCTCTACACCACCACCGACATCGCCTGCGCGAAATACCGTTATGAAACCCTGCATGCTGACCGCGTGCTGTACTACATCGATTCACGTCAGCATCAGCACCTGCAACAAGCCTGGACCATCGTACGCAAAGCCGGTTATGTACCGGAATCGGTGCCGCTTGAACACCACGCGTTCGGCATGATGCTGGGCAAAGATGGCCGTCCGTTCAAAACCCGTAGCGGCGGCACCATCAAACTGGCCGACCTGCTGGATGAAGCGGTGGAACGCGCGCTGGCGTTGGTGAGCGAGAAAAACCCGGAAATGTCTGCCGTCGAGTTACAGGCGCTGGCAGAAGTGGTAGGTATTGGTGCGGTGAAATATGCCGACCTGTCAAAAAGCCGCACCACCGATTACATTTTCGACTGGGATAATATGTTGGCCTTTGAAGGCAACACCGCGCCTTACATGCAGTATGCCTACACCCGCGTGCTGTCGGTGTTCCGCAAAGCCGGGATCGATGCCGACAGCCTGCAAGGCAACATCATTCTGTCTGAAGAGCGTGAAGCCCAACTGGCAACCCGACTGCTGCAATTCGAAGAAGTGATCACCCTAGTGGCACGCGATGGCACGCCGCATGTGATGTGTGCTTATCTTTACGATCTGGCTGGCCTGTTCTCCGGCTTCTATGAACATTGCCCGATTCTGGCGGCGGAAGATGAGCAGGTGCGCAACAGCCGCCTGCAACTGGCGGCGCTTACCGCGAAAACCCTCAAACAAGGTCTTGATACCCTGGGTATCAAAACCGTCGAGCGTATGTAATACGAAAAACCCGCCAACCGGCGGGTTTTTTATTGGCTACTGATAATTCACCGTCACTTCACTGCTCACCACGCGCAAACCCGGTGGCATCGCTCCCCGGCCATTAAAACCAAACGCCAGATGCAGGGTTTCATCGGCAGCGACATGTGCCAGCCCACGCGTGGTGCCGTTGGCGCCATCCAGCAACACGCAACGCTGGTTGGCACACAGCCGGACCACCAGCCCTGACGGGGCGGGACGACTCAGCTTATAACGCCAACTGACCTGAGAAATAACGCCCTGCACCGGGCCAGCAGCGCGCAGCGGTGGCGAGCTTAGCCAGTTGCCACGCGCCCCGAGACTCGGTCCACTGGCGCTGGCATGCCATGCCCCCTCGGCAGCCACCGCCCACAAGGGCAGCAGCAGAAATAATCCCGGCCACGCACGGCGCATCTTATTTGCCTCCGATGGTGGCGGTCATACGGATCTGACGATTATCCGTCAGCTCCATATTGGAGAGCACCACCAGCTGAGGCAGATTGCGGCGCAGGAAGCGTGCCAACAACGCACGTAGCGGATGGTTCACCAGCAGCACCGGCGGTGCTCCCAGCATCTCCTGACGTTGCAGCGCATCCTGCGCCTGATGCAACAGACGGTCAGCCAGACCCGGCTCCAGACCGCCACCGCCCTGCAACGCCTGCAACAGCAGACGTTCCAGCGTCGCATCCAGGCCAATCACCTGCACTTCGCCGTTACCCGGGAACCACTGCTGGGTGATCGCACGGCCCAGCGCCACACGTACCACGCTGGTCAGCTCCTGCGCATCAGTCTGCACCGGCGCATGCTCCGCCAGGGTTTCAATAATGGTACGCATATCGCGAATTGACACACGTTCGGTCAGCAAATTCTGCAACACCTTGTGCAGCGTGGTCAGGGTGATCACGCCCGGCACCAAATCTTCGGTCAGTTTCGGCATTTCCTGCGTGACACGATCCAACAGTTGCTGCGCTTCCTGACGACCAAACAGCTCGCTGGCGTATTGACCGATCAGATGATTCAGGTGTGTCGCCACCACGGTACTGGCTTCCACCACCGTGAAGCCCTGAATCTGTGCCTGTTCTTTCAGCGCGCTGTCGATCCAGATCGCGGCCAGACCAAAGGCCGGATCGACGGTGGCTTCACCCGGTAAGGTGCCTGCTGCGGTACCCGGGTTAATCGCCATCCAGCGTCCCGGATAGGCATCACCGCTGCCAATCTCTACCCCTTTCATCAGAATACGGTAGCGCGCTGGCGGCAGTTCCATATTGTCGCGAATATGCACCACCGGCGGAAGGAAACCGACCTCCTGCGCCACTTTTTTACGGATACTACGAATACGTCCCAGCAGCTCACCATTTTGCAGGTGATCGACCATCGGGATCAGACGATAGCCTACTTCCATCCCGAGCGAATCTTCCAACTGGACATCGGTCCAGGAGGCTTCCACTGTCGCCGGGGTTTCCTGATTTTTCACCACGCTGGACGCTTCCGGCTGTTTCTTCGGCTGCATCTGACGTCCACGCAGCCACCAGGCCAGTCCCAGCAGCGCGGCGGTAAACAGCAGAAAGACAAAGTTCGGCATGCCCGGCACCAGGCCCAGCAGACCAATAACCCCGGCACTCAGCATCAGCACGCGCGGATTGTTAAACAGCTGCCCGACCATCTGCTCGCCCACATCCTGATCGGTGCTGACGCGCGTGACGATAACACCGGCGGCGGTAGAGATGACCAGCGCCGGGATCTGCGCCACCAGACCGTCACCGATGGTCAGCAGCGTATAGGTTTCCGCCGCGTGCCCCAGATCCAGACCATGCTGCACCACGCCCACCAGCAGACCACCGATGACGTTAATCACCATGATCATGATCCCGGCGATGGCATCACCACGCACAAACTTACTGGCACCGTCCATTGAACCGTAGAAGTCGGCTTCCTGCGTCACTTCTGCGCGACGCTTCTTCGCTTCATCTTCACGAATCAGACCGGCGTTGAGGTCGGCATCGATCGCCATCTGCTTACCCGGCATCCCATCGAGCACAAAACGCGCCCCGACTTCGGCGATACGTCCGGCACCTTTGGTGATGACCATAAAGTTGATGATCACCAGGATGATGAACACCACGATACCGATGGCGAAGTTGCCGCCGACCAGGAAGTGACCAAAGGCTTCAACCACGCGACCTGCGGCGGCCGCGCCGGTGTGACCATCCAGCAGGATGATACGGGTGGAGGCCACGTTCAACGCCAGGCGTAACAACGTAGAGAACAACAGAATGGTGGGGAATGCGGCAAAATCCAGCGTGCGCTGGGTGAACATCGCCACCAGCAACACCATAATGGACAACGCAATATTGAAAGTGAACAGCAGGTCAAGGATGAACGCCGGTAAAGGCAGCACCATCATCGACAGAATCATCATGATCAGCACCGGACCCGCCAGTACCTGCCATTGCGTGTCTTTAAAATTGCCCGGTAACCGCAGCTTTTCGGCCAGATTAGCCATCGTTTCTGTTCTCTCCTGGAATGTCCATCTCTGCCGGGACCGACAGATTATGAGGTTTCTTCGGTATCAGGCCGCCTTCACGCTTCCAGCGTCGCAGCTGCCAGACCCACGCCAGCACTTCCGCTACCGCCGCATACAGCGCGCCGGGAATGAACTGACCAATTTCGGTATGGCGGTACAGCGCACGCGCCAACGGCGGTGCCTCAAGAATCGGGACGCGATGTTCCTTGCCCAGTTCACGAATTTTCAGCGCCACTTCTCCGGCACCTTTAGCAACCACCTTCGGGGCGCTCATCTTCTTGTCGTTATATTGCAGGGCCACGGAGTAGTGTGTCGGGTTGGTGACAATCACATCCGCCTTCGGGACGTCAGCCATCATGCGGCGGCGAGCCGCCGCGCGCATGGCCTGGCGAATACGCCCTTTGACGTGCGGATCGCCCTCCTGCTGTTTAAATTCATCGCGGATATCCTGGCGCGACATACGTAACTTTTTGAAGTAGCTGTACAACTGCCAGAAAACGTCAAATCCCACCATCGGGATCAAGCCAAGCATCACCAGCGCACAACAGATGGCAATCATGTTCATGCCATGTTCCAGCGCATTCATCGGGGATTCGCTGATTAAACGCAGCATCTCCGGCCAGTGCGACCAGATGTACCAACCCGCGACCGTACCCACTAACACCGCTTTCAGGATCGCCTTCAACAACTCCGCCCAGGTCTGCCCGGAAACCATACGCTTCAGGCCGCTTAACGGGTTGAGTTTGGTGAAATCCGGACTGAGGGATTTGCCGCTGATCACAATGCCGCCCAGCAGCATAGGTGCCGCGATCGCCACCAGCACCAGTCCGGCCATCAGCGGCAGCACGGCCAGTACCGCCTGACCAATCAGACTGCTGATATGCGCCACGATCACCTTGTCATCGGTCACCATGCCATGATCAAAACGAAAACCGGTCGCCACCATCGAAGCCAGACGACGCGCGATGCTGGTGCCACCCAGCCACAGAATCATGATGCCGGACAACATCATCAATAACGATGTCAGCTCGCGCGAACGCGGAATCTGCCCGTCCTGCCGTGCTTTTTCAAGTCGGTGCGCTGTGGGCGATTCTGTTTTGTCCTCGTCGCTACTCTCGTCAGCCACGGCATACCTCTGCTGGCAGGAATTCTGAGCATAGAATGCCAAAAGGCGACGAAGCTAAAGCGTGGATTAAGGGGAGAAAACGTCAGTTTATTTAGCCATAAGGGAAATTGTCGCCAGCACAGATCTCGTCGCGGCGCGATTTATCGCACGTTTTTTCCCGCAGCGCGCAGGATTGCGCGATAAATCGCGTCGCTACGGGCTTATGTGAGTTTCAGTCGCCCGGATGCTGGCTTCTTGATAAAACCGCACCACCTCGCCCACCAGCAATAACGCCGGTGACTGAGGTTGTTCGCGTGCCACCGTCTCGCTTAGTTGAGTCAGCGTAGTGATCAGCACCCGCTGGTCAGCTCTGGTGCCGTTTTCAATGATGGCGACTGGGGTAGCCGCATCACGCCCCTGCGCCATTAACTGGCTGCTGATGCTACTGCTCCACTTCAGCCCCATGTAGAACACCAGCGTCTGGTTAGCCGCTGCCAGACTTTTATCCTCCAGGCATGGCTCGCCGGATTTGCCGTGACCGGTGATCAGACGCAAGGATTGCGCGCAATCACGATGGGTGAGCGGAATGCCACTGGCAGCCGCGCAACCCGCCGCGGCCGTAATGCCGGGTACCACCTGACAAGCAATCCCCGCCTGCTGCAAAAATGCCATCTCTTCGCCACCCCGGCCAAAAATAAAGGGATCGCCCCCTTTGAGCCGCACCACGTTGCGACCACTGCGCGCCAGATCCACCAACAACTGGTTAATCTGTCCCTGCTTTAATCCATGACTCCCCGGCTTTTTGCCGACGTCGATCGCCAGCGTTCCCGCCGGCACCTCTGCCATCACCTCATCACTCACCAGTCGGTCATACACCACCACATCGGCCACTTTAATCAACCGAAGCGCTTTCAACGTCAGCAGCTCGACATCGCCCGGCCCGGCCCCCACCAGCCACACCCCCCCATCCTGGCCGGTTGCGCCCTGTGGGTTGAACAGTTTATCCAGCGTCTCAATTGCCTGTGTCATGTGGACCTCCATTACTGCGCCACGGTGTGCGCCGCGATAAGTTGTTTCAGCTCCGGGATACAGGAGCCACAGTTGGTGCCGCACTTCAGCGCCGCCCCGAGGGCGGCGGCTGTCTGGCAGCCTTGATCAATGGCGCGGCGGATCGCCCGTTCGCCCACCCCGAAGCAGCTGCACAGGGTACGTCCCTGACTCTCCCCCTGTTCCGGCCGTCCACCCAGCAGCGCATGGCGCTGATGCGCCGAGGTCGGCGGGAGGCTGAATGCCTGTGCGACAAAAGCGTGGTCGATTTCAGGTAGCCAGGGCGCAGCATAGAACGCCCGCTCCAGTACCCCATCGCGCCAGCCCAGCATATGTCGCTGCTGACCGGCGTGCGCCTGCTGCCATTGCAGCTCATCCATGCCGGGCTGCTGATGCAGCCATGCCGCCGGATCCCCCTGACCGGCCAATACGTAACGTTGCACACCGGACTGCGGCACGCGCGACCAATAATCCAGTTGCTGCGGGTCGCATCGCGCGCGCTGCCACAGCCACCCCTGCCACTGCGGGCGCAGCGGTTGCAGGCGCACCGCGGTTTGCTTCAGCGCCGGTTGCCCGGACACCGGACAACTACGCGCCGCCACCAGGCCATCGACATTGGCCTGGGCACTGAATTGACGCGTCCAGTGCATCGGGATAAACAGTTGGCCGCGGGTCAGGCCGTTGTCGATCATCACCCGGCCACACCACCAGCCTAATGTGGATTGCACCCGTGTCAGATCGCCCTGCCCCAGCCCGTGGGCGGCGGCATCGTGCGGATGGAGCAATACAAAAGGTTCGTCATAATGCTGCATCAAGCGTGTGACGTTACCGGTGCGTGTCATGGTGTGCCATTGATCGCGGATACGCCCGGTATTCATCAGGAGGGGATAGTGACGGGCGGGTGCACTGAGGATCGGGATGCCCACTGGCAACAAGCGGGCTTTACCATCCGGATGATAAAAGTGGCGCGTGGCGAACAAGCGCGACGAGCCATGCGGTGCGGCGGCATTCACCGGCCATTGTACCGGCGTGAGTTGGTCATACTGCTCACGGCTTAAGGTCGCCAGCGCGCTGATATCAAACGCACGGCTACCGGCGTTTTCAAAACCTGATAACGCCGCATGTTCGACAAAGACTTCATGGGGATGCTGCCAGTCAAAGGCTGCGCCATAACCCAATCGCTGCGCCACCTGTGCCAATAACCACCAGTCCGGTTTCGCCTCCCCGACAGGGGCGACAAAACTGCGCTGGCGCGAGATACGTCGTTCTGAATTGGTCACGGTACCGTTTTTTTCACCCCAGGCCTGGGCAGGCAACAGCACATCGGCAAAGGCGCTGGTGTCGGTCACGGCACTGACCTCCGAGACGATCACCAACGGACAGCGCCGCAGCGCCTCGGCGACGCGGTTGCCCTCCGGCATCGACACCGCCGGATTGGTACCCATGATCCATACCGCTTTTACCTCGCCACGTTCAATCGCCCGGAACAGATCGACCGCCATCAAACCCGGCTGATGCGCTACACGATCGCTATGCCAAAAACGCCCAAGCCGATCAACCTCTTGCGGACTAAACCCCATATGCGCCGCTAACTGGTTAGCTAAACCGCCCACTTCACGCCCGCCCATCGCATTGGGCTGACCGGTCAACGAAAACGGCCCGCAGCCAGGTCGGCCAATTTTACCGCTCAGCAGATGAACGTTGAGGATAGCGTTGTTGTTGTCGCTACCGGTTTGCGATTGGTTGATCCCCATACACCATAAGGTCAGTACCCGGGGTTGGGTGGTGAACAGCTGCCAGAAGGCGAGAATGTCAGCGTCTGCTAACTGGCAGGTATGGGCCACCGCCGCAAGATCCCAGTCAGCACAGGCCGCCAGCGTGCTATCCACGTTGGCAAGATGCGGCAACATTGTCTGATCGATCCCGCCCTGAATCGCCAGCCAGTTAAGCAATCCGGCAAACAACGCGCCGTCGCTGCCGGGGCGGAGCGCCAGATGCAGGTCAGCCAGCTCGCAACTGGCGGTACGACGTGGGTCGATCACCACCAGCTTCATCTCAGGACGCTGCTGTTTCGCCTGTACCAGACGCTGCCACGCCACCGGATGCGCCCAGGCGGCATTCGAACCCACCAGAACCACGACATCGGCCTGCTCAAGATCTTCATAACAACAGGGCACCGCATCAGCACCGAACGCCCGTTTATAGCCCACCACCGCCGACGCCATACACAGCCGCGAATTGGTATCGATATTGGCGGCACCGATAAAGCCTTTCATCAGCTTGTTGGCAACGTAGTAATCCTCGGTCAGCAACTGCCCGGAGGCATAAAACGCCACCGCCTGTGGCCCGTGCTGCGCGATGATCGTCTGCAATTCGCTGGCAACCACATCCAACGCGCGATCGATACTCACCCGCTGCCCCCGCACCTGCGGCCACAACAAACGCCCTTCCTGTCCGAGGGTTTCACCCAACGCCGAACCTTTGACGCACAGGCGGCCCAAATTGGCCGGATGCTGACGGTCGCCACTCACTGACCTATCCGCTGCGTCGACCTCAACGCCACAGCCCACGCCACAGTAGGGACAGGTCGTTTTCATGATGCCGCCGCCAGCGCCAACAGCGGCTGATTACCCAACCACACCTGACCGCCTTCCAGACGCACCGGCCAGCAACGCAACTGATGCTGCGGATTATCCAGGCTCTGGCCGTCCCGCAACCGGATGCGTTGTTTATACAAGGGTGAAATCACCACCGGCTCACCGGCTACATCGCCCAGGATGCCGCGTGACAACACGCTGGCCTGAGTGCCGGGTTCAATATCTTCCAGGGCATAAACGGTGTCGCCGAAGCGGAACAGGGCCACGCGCTGGTTGCCAAGCCGGGCACCCATCCCCGCTGAGGCAGGAATGGCGCTTTGCTCACAAATGGCGCTCCACGGCTCCGCAGGCAGGGTCACACTCGGGATAGTCAGCGTCTCCAGCGGCTGGCGCTGCCCCCGCACCTCGGCGTAATGCAGGGTTTCATCCGGCTGGTCGCTGTTGATGGTGGCGGTGAACAGCGCCCGACGCGAGGGGTTCTCCAGCGTGGTCTGCCATTCGCACTGATAACGATCGACCACCCACTGCATTTCCTGTTCCAGCGTGGCACCCAGGCCGAGCGAATCGTCAATCACCACCTGGCGCAGATAAGCCAGGCCCCCCTCCATGTTGTCCATCCACACGCTGGTGCGTTGCAGCCGGTCAGCGGTGCGGACATAGAACATCAGAATGCGGTCGACGTAGCGGATCAGCGTGGCATCATCCAAATCGCTGGCAAACAGGTCGGCATGGCGGGGTTTCATTCCCCCGTTGCCGCAAACGTACAGATTCCAGCCCTTATCGGTGGCGATCACCCCAATGTCTTTGCTTTGCGCTTCCGCACATTCACGGGTGCAGCCGGAGACGGCCATTTTGATTTTGTGCGGTGCGCGCAGCCCTTTGTAGCGATGCTCGAGGGCGATGGCAAACGCAGTGGAATCCTGTACACCATAGCGGCACCAGGTCGATCCCACGCAGGATTTCACCGTGCGCAGTGATTTGCCATAGGCATGGCCGGTTTCAAATCCGGCAGCGATCAGCGCTTCCCAAATCGCCGGGAGCTGATCAAGGCGTGCGCCAAACAGATCGATGCGCTGGCCGCCGGTGATTTTGGTGTAGAGACGGTACTGCGCCGCCACCGCGCCAATCGCCATCAAGCCCTCGGGCGTAATCTCACCACCGGGCACCCGCGGCACCACTGAATAAGTTCCGTCCTTCTGGATATTGGCAAAGTAGCGATCGTTGGTATCCTGCAACGGCAGATGCGCCGGTTTCAGCAGGTAATCATTCCAGCAGGAGGCTAACAGCGATCCGACCAGCGGCTTGCAAATTTCGCAACCGTGACCACGACCATGCTGTGCCAGCAGTTGGTCGAATGTGGTGATCTCACCCACCCGAATCAGGTGATACAGCTCCTGCCGTGACCAGGCAAAATGTTCACAAATATCCTTCTTCACCTCGACACCCTGGCTGGCAAGTTGATGCTCCATCACCTGCTTCACCAGCGCGCTACAGCCACCGCAGCCGGTCGCGGCTTTGGTGCAGCTTTTCAGCGCAGCCATATCGCCACAACCACTTTGCACTGCCGCGCAAATATCCCCCTTGCTGACATTGTGGCAGGAACAGATCTGCGCGCTGTCCGGTAGCGCCGCCACACCCAATGCTTTGCCGGGTGCGCCTGCCAGCTGCGGTAGAATCAGACTTTCCGCTGCTTCCGGCAGCGCCATTTTGTTCAGCATCATCTGCAACAGGCTGGCATAGTCGCTGCTGTCGCCCACCAGCACGCCACCCAGCAGGGTTTTACCGTCGTCTGAAATCACCAACTTTTTGTAGATACCTTTCGGGTTATCCGTCCACTGATAACTCTGGCTGCCGGGTGTTCGTCCATGTGCATCACCAAATGACGCCACCTCAACACCGAGCAACTTGAGTTTGGTGCTCATGTCGGCACCGTTGAACGCGGTTGTCTCTTGCGCTAACTGCCCCGCCAGTACGCGCGCCATCTGGTAGCCCGGCGCCACCAGACCAAAAATTTGTCCCTGCCACAACGCGCACTCGCCGATAGCATAGATGTCGCTGACGCTGGTGGCGCAGCCATCATCAATCACAATGCCACCACGCTCGCCCATGCTGATGCCCGCCGCCCGTGCCAACGCATCACGCGGGCGGATCCCGGCAGAGAACACCACCAGGTCTGTTGCCAGCAGGCTGCCATCCGCAAAGCGTAACTGCATGCTACCGTCCGGCTGGTTTTCAATCGCTTCCGTCGCCTTGCTGGTGTGTACCTGTACACCTAACGCGGAAATTTTACCGCGCAGCATCTGCGCGCCGCCGTCATCCAGCTGCACCGCCATCAGCCGTGGCGCAAACTCCACCACATGGGTTTCCAGTCCCAATTGTTTTAACGCATTGGCGGCTTCCAGACCGAGCAGACCGCCGCCAATCACCACGCCGCGCGTTGCCTGCCGGGCGCAATCGGCGATCGCATCCAGATCCGCCAGCGTGCGATAGACAAAACAACGCGGATGGAAACGCCCTGGCAGCGGTGGCACGAAAGGCACCGAGCCGGTCGCCAGCACCAGTTTATCCCACGCCAGTTCGCTGCCGTGGCTATCGCGCAAGCTGCGGCGTTGCGTGTCAATCGCCAGCACTTCACAGCCGCAACGCAGCTCAATTCCGTGCTGTTCAAAGAAGTTGTCACTGACTAACGACAGGTCATCAGCGCTCTTGCCGTTGAAATATTCCGTCAGGTGTACGCGGTCATAGGCCATCTGCGGTTCATCACCGTACACCACGATATGGTACTGCTGGTGCAGATCGCGGCTGACCAGTTGTTCGAGAAAATGGTGGCCGACCATACCGTGACCAACCAGCGCGAGAATCGGTTTGCTCATCATTGCCTTTCCTACAGCACGGGGCTGCGTCTTGTTATTGTCCAGACCGAACAGCGCATTGAGATCCACCGGTTCGGCCCGCTGAAGTCGGGTCAGTAAACGGGAGGCCGGGGAGCTATCGCCAAACAGCAACACCCCCGCCAGCGCGCCGTCGCGTAGAAATAGCCGCCGGTAGTGTCCGGACAGCGGGTCGAAACTGGTGAGAGAGGGGGCATCGCGGATGTCTCCGGCGCTGAAGACGTCAATACCGCTGACCTTGAGTCGCGTCCCATTCTCCTGATAGTGGAAATCGTCAATCGGTTGCCCGGCCAGACTGGCCGCCAGGACCAACGCCTGCGCCAGACAGGGGGCGATCAACCCGAAAGTTTCGCCGTCGATTTCACAGCATTCGCCGAGCGCGTACACATCGGGAATGGCGGTATGCAGTTGACGATCGACCTGAATGCCGCGCTGGCAAGGCACACCCGCCGCCTGCGCCAGCGCGATTTCCGGCACCACGCCAATGGCGATCACCACCTGTTGTGCTGCCAGACAGCGACCATCGGTCAGCGTGACCTGCTGCGCATCAATCCGCTGCAACGAGACGCCGAGTTGACAATCGATGCCGCGCGCCGTCAGATGTTGTTGCAACAACGCTCCCGCCTGCGCATCGAGTTGGCGATCGAGCAGCCAGCGGCGATGATGCAGCAGCGTGACTTCGCGCCCCAGCAACCGCAGGGCCGCCGCCGCTTCTACCCCCACCAGCCCGCCACCGAGGACCACGACCGGTCCCTGCTGCGCCTGCATCCGCTCCACATCGCGCACGGTGCGAAAACCCAATACGTGCGGGCATGCAATGCCCGGTAAGGTCGGCATCCGTGGCTGGGAACCACAGGCAAATACCAGCTTGTCCCAGTGCAGACTGCGCTGGTCGGTATGGAGCTGACGCCCGGCGACATCAACGGCACGCACCTCCTCCCCCGCCAGCAGCCTGACTCCGTGTTCTTCGTACCACTCTGGCGTATGGATCAGGGTGTCGGCGAAGGTCTTCTCCCGGCCCAGCACCGGCGACAGCAGCACCCGGTTGTAGTTGCCGTGCGGTTCACGGCCTATCACCGTGATGGCGTAGCGGCCCGGTGCTTGCTGCACCAGAGTTTCCACCATGCGCATACCCGCCATACCGTTGCCAATGACAATCAGTTGCTGCATGCCCGGCTCCTTACGCCACTGCCGTCTGCTTTTCATACAGGAAATGCAGTACCTGCTGGCGCAGATGGTGGTAACGCGGCTCCTCCGCCAGCGCTACGCGGGAACGTGGACGCGGCAGGTCAATCGGCAGAATCTCACCGATGCGCGCCGCCGGACCGTTGGTCATCATCAACACGCGATCGGAGAGCAACACCGCTTCATCGACATCGTGGGTAATCAGCACGATGGTGGTGTTCAGTTCCTGCTGGATACGCATCACGCTGTCCTGAAGATGGGCGCGCGTCAGGGCATCCAGCGCGCCAAAGGGTTCATCCAGCAGCAACACGCGCGGTTTCATTGCCAGCGCCCGGGCAATGCCCACCCGCTGTTTCATGCCACCGGATATTTCTCCAGGCCGCTTGTGCAGCGCATGGCTCATCTGTACCCGGCCAAGATTGTGCTCGATCCACTCCGCCATCTCGCTCCGGTTCATCTTGCCTTTAAACACCTGCTGCACCGCCAGTTCGACGTTCTGATACGCTGTCAGCCACGGCAGCAGCGAATGGTTCTGAAACACCACCGCACGTTCCGGGCCAGGGCCGGTCACTTCACGGTTGTCGCACAACAGCACGCCGCTGCTCGGGCGCGTCAGACCGGCTATCAGGTTCAGTAAGGTGGATTTGCCACAGCCGGAATGGCCGATCAGGCTGAGGGTTTCCCCCGGATGGATATCGAAACTGACATTATCAAGCGCGAGGAAATCCCCCTGCGCGGTGGCAAAGCGCTGACTCACCTGCTGCACACGAATAATTGGATTCATCGTCATGGCTCCTTATTTTTCCCAGCTAAAACGACGGGCCAGTAACATCAACGCCTGTTCGAGCAGCAGCCCGACCACACCGATGATGACAATGGCAATCAGGATGTTTTCCACATTGAGGTTGTTCCACTCATTCCAGATCCAGAAGCCGATCCCCAGACCACCGGTCAGCATCTCGGCAGCGACAATCACCAGCCAGGCGATGCCGATTGAGAGACGAACGCCGGTCAGTACCGCAGGCAGCACTGCCGGAAACAGGATGCGGCGCATCACCGTCCACTCCGAGAGTTGCAGCACCCGCGCCACGTTGAGGTAGTCCTGTGGAATGCGCTGCACCCCTTCGGCGGTATTGATCACCATCGGCCAGATCGAGCAGATAAAAATGGTCCAGCTTGAGGCCGGTTCAGCGCGCTGGAACAACAGCAAGCCAATCGGTAGCCAGGCGAGGGGGCTGACCGGACGTAGCAGCGCGATAATCGGGTTGAACATGCGTGAGACAAAGGTGAAACGACCCAGCAGGAACCCTGCCGGAATCCCCACCAGCGCCGCCAGCCCAAAGCCCACCGCCACGCGTTGCAGTGAGGCCAGCACGTTCCAGCCAATACCCTGATCGTTGGGGCCATTGTTGTAGAAGGGATCAGCAAACAAGGTTAATGCCGCCTGCCAGGTGGCCCACGGCGTGGGGAAACCCTTGCTCGACATGGCCGCAATTTGCCATACCAACAGCAGCAACAGGATGCCGCAACTCGCCGGGATCAACCGTTGCAGCAGCGGCCGCAGCCAGGGCTGACGTGCGCCGGACCGACTTTGGGCCTTGAGGGGGATCACCTGCGCCGTGGGGGCGGCAGCGCTGACCGGTGGTGTCAGGGAACGCGCTTCAGATTTCATGGTAATTCCTCTTAACGGTGAATGGCGAAACTGGCGGCATAAGCGGCGGGGTTGCTACCGTCCCACACTTTGCCGTCCATCAGGGTGCTGCGGCGCATGGCGTTGGCGGGCACGGTCACGTTCCCCACCGCCGCTGCCGCCTGTTGATAGATGTCGAGTCGGTTGATTTTTTGCGCCACGCCAAGGTAATCCGGGTCAGTTTTCACTAGTCCCCAGCGCTTCATCTGTGTCAGAAACCACATGCCGTCGGAGTAGTACGGGAAGCTGACTTCACCGTCGTGGAAGAAACGCATCGCATGGGCATCCTGCCATTGCTGACCGAGGCCGTTTTGGTACTGGCCGAGCATGCGTCCTTCGAGTGTTTCAGGTTTGGTGTTGATCCATGCCCGTCCGGCCAGGGTTTGCGCTGTTTCGCGCCGGTTGTCATCCGACGCATCAATCCAGCGTGCGGCTTCCAGCACCGCAGCAGTCAGGGCGCGGGCGGTGTTGGGATTCTCCGTCACCCATTGCGCGCGGGTGGCGAGGATTTTTTCCGGGTGATCCGGCCAGATTTGCTGGGAGGTGGTGGCAGTGAAGCCGATGTTGTCGCTGATGGCACGTTGGTTCCACGGTTCACCAACACAAAAACCGCTCATATTGCCGATTTTCATGTTCATCACCATCTGCGGTGGCGGCACCACGACGGTACGCACATCCTCAAAGGGATCGATACCGGCATTCGCCAGCCAGTAGTAAAGCCACATGGCGTGTGTGCTGGTGGGAAAGGTATGAGCAAAGGTGTAAGTGCCTTTGGCGCTGCCTGCGATAAAGGTTTTCAGACTGGCTGCATCCGTCACCTTCTGTTCTTTGAGCTGATTCGACAGGGTGATGGCCTGGCCGTTGTTATTCAACGTCATCAGGTTTGCCATGTCATGTTGTGGACCGGCAACGCCCAATTGCAGTCCATAGATCATGCCGTACAACGCATGGGCAGCATCCAGTTCACCAGCCGTCAGCTTATCGCGCACCGCCGCCCAGCTCGCCTCTTTGCTGGGTTGCAGACTGATACCGTATTTTTTGTCGAAGCCTTTCACCGCTGCCATCACCACCGGCGCGCAGTCGGTCAGTGGGATAAAACCAACTCGCACCGTGCTTTTCTCCGGCGCATCGCTACCTGCCGCCCAGACGGCATTGCGTAGCCCCGGCAGCAGATAACTCCCCCCTACCGCCGCACTGCCCAGCAAAAACTGCCGACGGGAAATCGAAAACCGCGTTCTGCTCATCCGCATCACCCTGAAAAAAAGGAATAAAAAAAGGCGTCCTCCCACATGCAATCGCATGGGGCCGGACGCCTTTATCCAAAGCACTCGTTCTGCCGCCGTTGGCACAACAAATGCGCAATGTCATAAAGATGTTGCAAAGGGTGTGCCAGGATGGCGGAGGGAGAATTTTCAGCTATTTATCAGCATCAGCTTCCGCGCCACCCCTTGACACGCACCGCGTTGACGCAAAATACGCACATTCTTTGTGCAGATAACTCCAATGGGTTAGACCTTCAATGTGGCGGCGACAGCGAGAATCGCCTGGGCGATCTCGAGGATGCGTTTGTTCTGGTTCATGGCGCTTTTGCGTAGTGTCTGCCAGGCATCCTGCTCGCTGTAACCATGCTGCTGCATCAGCCAGCCTTTGGCCTGATCAATGACTTTTCGTTCATCGAGTGACGCACGCATACTGGCCAGCTCATCGGCCTGCGCCTGCAAACGCTGTGCCTGTTCACGGATGAGCGACAGGACCGAGCGTCCCAGTTGTGGCGCCAGACCATTGCTGTCCAGCGTGACATCCTGCCCTGCCAGCCAGTTGGCCCCGGCGACATACAAGGTAAAACCTGCTTCATCCGCCAGCAGGGTGGCATTAGCATCGTGTTGCTGCGTTTCGGCCATTGCCCGGCGGCAGCAGCTCATTAAAGCCGCGCTCAGACCATCTTCGACCTGCTTCATACTGTCCAGACGCGCCGTGAGCAAAGAGAACCACTGCAATACGCCGTTATCACCGCAGTGCGCACCGGTACAGGCGATACGGCGCAGACGTTCGACTTCACTGCCCGCATCACTCATCCGACGCCAGCGTTGCAGATTCTGTGCATCGGCAAACTGACTGAAGGTGGCAAAACTTTGCTCCTGGGCTTCAATCAGCGCCTGAACGCGCTGCCGCTGCTCCGGGGTAAATTGCCCGGCAGCAAAGCCCGCTGAGCCGGTTGCCCGTTCCTGACCAGCCAGCTCTTTGCCCTGCATAAAGCTGAACAACGCGATCAGCGCCCGTGAGATATCCGGTTCGCTGGCGGTATCTGCCGCTTCAAACACCAGATTCAATAAGGTGCGAATGATGTGGTTGAAGGCGTCCATCGCCTGCGCATGGGACAATTGCAGGCTGCGCACCTGCGCCCGCAGCGCCGGCAGCCCTTCCAGCGCCTGCAATGCGGCGGCAATTAACAGGCAGAAACGGCTGTAGCCGGGTTGCGCATCTGCCGCCGGTAGAACCGAGAGCATGTGACACTGTCCTGATTGCACATCTTGCGCACGCGCTTCCAGCTCATCACCAAACACGCGTCCGGTTGAGCATAACCAGATATTGCTGACGCCCCTCTCGCGCTGTAACCGATGAATTAACTCACTGATAGCAGTGATCAATTCACCGGTACGCAGCAGCCGTTGCAGGCTGGCAATTTCACTGGCGCGGCTGGCATGCAGGTAATCTACAGCCTGAGTCATCGCATTCTCCTGGCATTCCCCTTTTGAGTAAAAGTCTTAGCAAAAGCCATGCCGGAACTGGATTTGCAACTGGCTGAATCAGGCACGGATATTCTGAAAGTAAGAAAATTGTTTACTGCCGCAATCTTTTTTTATGATAGAAAATAGATTAATCTTATTTACCAATTTTCTTTGGTACTAACTTGAGTCAAAAGCGGCTACGCAGCCTTAGACGCTGAATGGCAACAAATAAGTTAAATTGGCTTAACTATCCCTGAAGGTACGCTTTTTTTATCACCGGTAAACAACGCCGTTTTACCCGGTAGCACGGGATTTCCCACGGTGCAATAGTTTGAATTCTCAAAAGTCTTAGGTAGACTGACGGGAGCACTATCTTTCTGTAATCTGACTGTTTTTTTGAAGGCATTCTCACTGCATAATCTGGCCGCCTGCGCCTGATTTTCGCCGTAAAGGGCAATGCATTATGCAGTTAATCTGATGAAATTTGAGGATCATGGTGAATAAGAGTCTTGTGCTAACGCTGCTGGCGGTGCTGACTTTGGCAAGTTGCAAAGCACCACCGCCGCCAGTCACAGATGACACCCTGGTAACCAGTGAAGTGAATGGGGTTAAACTGGTTCATCGTCATGCGGTGGCAGCACCTGGCGAATTCACGCCGGTCAATCAGAGCTTCCGGGCGCTCTATGGCGCTTCAATCATGACCACGCCAGATTACAGCGGCAAAGTGGTACGCTACCTGGAGACGGGTAAAACCTTTGAAGTTCTGGGTCGTGTTGAGCATAGCTGGCTGGCGATTGCTGATGAACCCCAGGGCACGCTGATTGGCTACGTGCCGCCGAAAGCGGGCGTAGAGAGCAGCCGTTATGATGCCACCCTGCGTAGTGACCGCCCCCGTCCCCGCCGCAGCAAACAGGTCTGTGTAGACGTGGGGGGCGCCAGCAAAGCGTGCCGCACCAACGATACCGCGACCTGGATCTTAGACTGATCATGAAATCCGGCGCATATTGCCCGCAGAAGCCTTACTCTCTGCGGGCAGAGGGTTCCACTATTGCCTGGAAGAACGAGATTTAATGACTCAGGAAGCCCTGGCACGAGACGTTACCGTCGCGGGCAATGATAACCTGTTATTGACTGCCGCAGCCCCGATCCTCAATGCCGTCGTTCAGATACGGCAGGCCGCTACACACGATGACCCCGCCGGTTTACGTCAGTTGTTGATCGATGAAATTCGTCAGTTTGAACAGCGCTGTAAAATGTCCGGTTTACCTTTCGAGATGATCATTGGCGCACGCTATTGCCTGTGCAGCTTGCTGGATGAAGCGGCAGCACAGACCCCGTGGGGTACGCGCGGCGTCTGGTCAGGTAACGGTATGCTGGTGACATTCCACAACGAAAGCTGGGGCGGCGAGAAGGTGTTCCAGCTGTTATCGCGCATTTCACAAAATCCGCAGCAACATTTGTGGTTGCTGGAAGTGATCCACTACTGCCTGTTGTTAGGCTATGAAGGACGCTATCGCGGTAGCGAAAATGGCCAGGCGCAGTGCGAAATCATTCGGAAACGTTTGGCGCATCTGATTGCAGAAACCCGACCCGATACTGGCGCGGCCAGCGCCCGACTGGTTGAGGTGCATCCGCTGGTGAGCAGCTTATCTCGCCCGATGGTGCCGCTGTGGGCCTGCATCACCCTGGCAGCGCTGGTGGCGTGTCTGATTTATAGTGGTCTAAACTGGCGTCTCGGCAATGCGGCGGAACCGCTGTTACGTGCCATCTACGAAACCCCTTTACCGCAAATCACCCCAGGGCGTCGCCCAACGTCACCGCAGGCCTTGCTTGATTTGCATCAGCGTCTCAATGATGTCATCGCGGCGGGGCAACTTGAAGTGAGCGATGGGGCCTTCGGCAGCAAAGTTATCATCCCGGCTGACAAGTTGTTTATCCCTGATGGCACCGTGGTCAATCAGGTGGGACGTGCGCTACTGGCGCATGTTGCCAGTGCGATGAAAACCGTGAAGGGCACGGTGCTGGTGTCGGTTTATACCGATAACAGCCCGGTGGATGGCCGTTTTGCTTCCAGTTATGAATTCTCCTTTGCCCGCGCCCGCGCCGTCGCCCAGTTGCTCAATCCGCAACTCGCTGAGGGACATAGCGTGAAGGCGGAGGGCCGTGGCGACAGTAATCCCCTGTTGCCAAACGACAGCAATGAAAATCGCGCCCGCAATCGCCGGGTAGAAATCACCCTGTTTGCGGCACCGGAAACCCTTAGCAATCATCAGGGAGGCCAATGATGCGCGCATCACTTCAGCATTTATTAACGCACCGTCTGCTGTGGAGTTTTATTGGCATCACTGCACTGAGCTGCGTGTTGTGGATTCTCGGCCCACTGTGGAGCTGGGGCGATACCCGACCACTCGAACCCTTATTGCCACGGCAACTGGTAGTGGGATTGCTCTACTTCTGTTGGGTGCTGTTCCAGTTTATCCCTGCCATCTGGCGCGCCTGGTTTAACAGCAAACTGTTGACCCGCTTGCAGCAAGTCAGCAGTGAGGAGCTTTCCGATCGCCAGATGACGGAGACGCTGCTGACTCAACGCTTTAGCGAAGCAGCCCAACGGTTGAAACGCACCCAATTTGGCCGCCGTCAGCGGCAAGGCTGGTTGGCGCGCTTCCAGAGTCACTATCTCTATCAGCTACCGTGGTACGTCATTATTGGCGCGCCTGGTGCCGGAAAAACCACCGCGTTGCTCAATGCCGGACTGGAATTTCCCCTTACCGACAGCCTCGGCAATGCCGCTGTGCGCGGGGTTGGTGGTACACGTCATTGTGACTGGTGGTTTACTGACAGTGCAGTGCTGATTGATACCGCTGGCCGATATGCGTTGCAGGAAAGCCAACGGGCACGCGATGCCAGCGAATGGCATAACTTCATCCAGTTGTTGAAGCGTTACCGTACCCGGCAACCCATCAATGGCGTGATCATGACCATCAGCGTGGCCGATCTGCTGACCGACTCCGCCGAAGCACGCCACGCGCAGGCCACCGCGTTACGCCAGCGGATGGTGGAATTGCACCAGCAAACCGGCATCCACTTTCCGGTCTACGTGATGGTGACGAAAACCGATCTGTTGAAAGGTTTTATGAGTTTCTATGGTGGCCTGAATAAACAGCAACGCGATGCTATCTGGGGTTTTACCTTTCCCTGGGAACCGGGTAAACCACACAAGGATGACTGGCACCGCAGCTTCAGCCAACAATATCATCTGCTCGAACAGCGCCTGCATCAGCAGCTGGCAGGTGTGATGGCGCAGGATCGTGACCTGACCCAGCGCGCCGATAGCTTCCTGTTTCCACAGGAATTCAGCTCATTGCGACCCTTGCTGAACGAGTACCTTGATGTGGTATTTTCCGGCCATCAGGACGCCGTGGCCTGGTCGGCACGCGGCCTGTTTTTCACCAGCGGCACCCAGGAAGGCTTGCCTTTTGATCGCATCATGGGCGAGCTAAACCGCAAACTTCAGTTGCCGCAAGCAGGCCAGCACACCATCGCCGCCTGGGATAGCGTCAATCGCAGCAGCCCCATCCCTGGCACGCGTGGGCAAAGCTTTTTTATCCGCAACCTGTTGAGCGATTTAGTGTTTCGTGAGAGCGGTCTGGCAGGCAGCAACCGTCACTGGGAGTACCGCAATCGCTTGTTCCACTGGATTGGCTATGGCGTGCTGACCGGCGCTTTGCTGCTGCTTTCCTGCCTGTGGCTCGCCAGCTATCTCCAGAATCAGCGCTATCTTGATCAGGTCGCCGCACGTATCGCACCGATCACCCAGCAGAGCCAGCAAGTTATTCATCAGCCTGCGGATAATATTTTTGATCTGCTACCCTTCTTAAATAATCTGGTGAAGTTGCCGCTTTCGGATCGCTTTTCCCTCGATAATCCTCCGCTTACCATGCGTGTCGGCTTGTATCGCGGTAATCAGGTAAGCGATGCAGCCTGGGTGCTTTATCAAAACGCCCTTAAGTCTTTATTACTGCCGCGCGTGGCCCAGCAGATCACCAATCTGCTGCGCGACGATCCCGGTACTGATAATGAATACAGCCGTAATGCGCTCCGGGCCTATCAGATGTTGTATCAGCCACGCAATTATGATGGCGAGTTTTTGCGTGGCTGGCTGATGCAAAATCTGCAACGCACCCTGCCGGATAACGTCAGTGCACGCGATTTACAGCAGCTGGACTGGCACCTCAGTCAATTGCTGGATCAGCAGATTCAGTCTTCGCCTTATGCCCGCGACAACGCACTGATGATGCGTAAGCTTGCGGAAAATCTGAAAAATGCCGGTCAGAACGGCAATACGCTGACGCTCGCACCGTTAAACGCTGCACAGCGATTGACCGGACACAGTGAGTAATGGTGAGGTAATGATGGCGACACATACCGCCCCTGGCTGGTACGGGAAGTTGCCGACAACCGGTGATTTCCTGCGCCAGCGACTCAGTGAGAATAGCGTGACATCCTGGAGCCATTGGTTTCAGCAAGGTTTACTGCATTGGCATCAGCAGGAGAATGCCACGACCCAGCACTTTCTGGCGGCACCGGTGTGGAATTTTGTTTTACCGATTTCACCGCTGCGCCCCCAGGTACAAATGGGTTGCCTGCTGCCCTCCTGTGACCGTGTCGGGCGCGCCTGGCCGTTGCTGGCGTTGCGCAGTTTTCCCGTGAGCCAGTGGCATCCTGCGCAACTGGCGCTCTCTGGCGACTGGTTTCAGGAATTGGGGATGACGTTGTTGCGTGCAGTGCGGGATGCCCAGACCGCAGACATGCTGGAGCTGGCTATACAACAGATGTCACCGTTGCTGGTCCCGGAAAAACGTCGTACCGACATCATGGACGTGATTGGTTTCGCTGACCTGCCCAGCTCGTTAAGCTGGCGTGAGGTGGCCGACCATTTTGATCCCCACGAGCATATCAGCTACTGGTGGAGTAACCGCAGTGACGGTTTTGCACACGCCACACATAAACACAGTGGCCCGCTCACCGCGCAGCTTTTTGCATTATTGTTTAACCCGGCGTCAGGTGCGCAGCCGGGACGTAACGGTCTCTATCCGCCCATGTTCGAATAGACCGCGACGTTTGCCCTCTGTAAACGGGAAGACTCATGGAATTTACCATTGTGCAGTGCAATACGGATGTGCCGGCAAAAACGGTGGCCTTTAAGCCGCCAGGCGGCACCATCGGCCGTAGTCAGGATAATGATCTGGTGCTGCCGGATGAATCGCGGGCCATTTCTCGCCTACAGGCACTGGTACATCTGTCGCCCGAAGGCGAATGCCGTTTGACCAACCAGGGCAGCGTCACCTCAGTGGTGCTGAATGGCGTGCCATTGCCACGCGGTGCGCAGGCGTCATTGCAACATGGTGATGCGTTAACGATTGGAGAATACGGGCTGGAGGTACGCGACCCGGCACGCACCACGGCGCAAAAAGACGATCCACTGGCGTTTTTTTCCCCGGCAGAAAGTGACCCGCTTGGCATGTTGGAAAGCATCCAGCATGTCATCCCTGAACCCGCAGCGCCGCGCCCTGAACGTCATAATGATGCACGCCTGGCGATCGACCCACAGGAGAGTTCACCAGCCCTGCCCACGGTGCTGCCCGGTACGGACCAGGATAAGCTGATTATCGCGTTGCTGGAAGGAATGGGCCTGAACAACGGCCATCAAACGCCCATGAACGAAGAACAGATGCGCATCACCGGACGGATGCTGAGTCTGTTTTCGCAGGGCACAGTCGCGCTTCTCTCCTCGCGATCGATTCTGAAACGCGGTGTCAAAGCCGATATGACGATGATCCTCAACGAGGCCAATAACCCGTTCAAAATTCTTCCTTCTGGCAAAACGGTGCTGATGCAGATGTACCAAAGCCAGATGCCGGGCTTTATGCCGCCGGAAACTGCCGTGCGTGATGCCCTGGTGGATTTACAGGCCCATCAATTAGGGATGATTGCCGGTATTCGCGCCATCATCGCGGCGATGCTGCAATCATTTAATCCCCAGCGGCTGGAAGATCAGGCACGGCAAGATGGCGTCATGCCAAAAATGCCGTTTGCGAATACACGTAAGGCCGCGCTATGGGACCATTTTTCCCGTCATTATCAACGCACTGCTGGCGAGATTGAGGATGACTTCCACACCCTGTTCGGTGAAGCCTTTCTGCACGCCTACGATATGGAAGTCAACCAATACAAAGATTCACAGACGCGGACGGAAGACTCATGAAGATGATGTTTGCCAGCCGCTGCCAGCAAGGTATGCGCGATGAAAATCAGGATCGTACCGGTGCGCAACTGGACGATCGCAAGGCCTGTTTTGTGGTGTGTGATGGCGTGGCGGGCCTGCCGGGCGGAGATCGGGCGGCACAACTGGTACGTGATACCCTGCTCGACGCAGTACAACAAGATGCGGCCTTCACACCTGCGGTGACGGCGGAGGCAATCAAACTTTGCCAGCGCGTGCTGCTGGAGGAGCAGGGAAAGAATCCGAATTTTTCCCGCATGAGCACCACGCTGGCCGCGCTATTTATTGATCGGGAAAAACAACGGGCATGGTGGGCGCACGCCGGTGATAGCCGGGTTTATCACTTTCGCCACGGTTCTCTTTTTCAGGTAACACGCGATCATAGCCTGGCCCAACAATTGCGTGAGGCTGGCTATGAAAATACCGGCATTAACAGTAATTTACTCTATAATGCGCTCGGCGTTGAACCGGCGCGTCCGGCCACTTTTAGCGAGGTAATTGCGCTGGAAGATGGCGATGCCTTTCTGGTCTGTACCGACGGATTCTGGCTCAACCTGACGACTGACGAAATGGAACAGGCCCTGCGCATGGTTAATGCCTGCGAAGAGTGGCTGGCATTGATGGAACAAGCCGTTAACCGCAGCGTAAAAAGCGACAATCTGAGCGCTCTGGCGATCTGGATTGGTGAGCCACAGGAAGCAACGCTGCTTTATTCCCAGGCCGATGCGGCACGTTTTCTGCCGTCACGTTATTGATTCCAAGGATTCATATGAAATTGTGGTTGTCGGGCTTAGCGACGCTGCTGCTGGCCCTGAATGCACAGGCTGAAGATTATCGGGTGGTGTACTCCCCGAGCCTCGCGCTGGAAGTGTATATCGATGACGTGGCAAGTAACGCCCCAAACGACTGGTGTAAAGAGACACTGCCGCTGCGTATTGTCTCCGGCAAAGGTACCGACTCCAGCGTGCTCACCAGCTTTTTGCCGCGTGTCGGCACGCTGCTGGCGAATCAGTGCGGCACACTGGATGTGATTCCCTGGCAGATGACCGACAAAGATGGCAACGTGCTGGCTAACGGCAGCGCCACCAAATTACAGAACTGGCGGCCTATTGTGCTGAATGATGCCACCGCCAATGCCAGCGCCAACAATGCTGCTCCTCTCGATTTATCACGCCCGGCAGACAGCAGCCCACTGCAACAATTTGCCTTGCCGGGTGGCTGTCATTTCCGCACCTGGTGGGATGATAAAGGCGCATCGCTGTTTATCCCTGAAATGACGCAGCAGCATTGCTCGTCTGAAGGTTGGCTGGAAGGCAGCAGCGAGCTGACCCAGGTGATCAACGGTCAGCCGCAGCAGTTGGCGGTCAATTTTTACCAGGGTTATCCGATCGCCAATCTCAATGTCAGCGGCCCACCGTTGCAGGTGATCGCCGTCAATAACCAACGCATGATCGTGACGCGCCCGGATGCTGCCGACAGCTGGCTGGTGCTGCCCTTCGATGCCAAACAGCACCTCTGGCGTTTCAACGGAACGCTGTTGGTCAAAATGGACAAGACCACGGGACAGGATGCCGATGTGGTTAAAAAACGCGTTGAAACTTTACGTGGCGTCTGGTCGCCGCAGTTTATGCCACAGCAAAAAGTGACTGTGTTACTGATTGACACCCTGCATGCGGATCTCGCAGATCCTGCCATTGGTGCCTGGCGTAACATTAATTAATAGCGGCCGTTGCCCGTGTATTTCCCGGGCGGGCTACAGGACGTGTTCAGAGAGTTCACTATGTCGGCAAACGATAATCTAAAGATACCCAACGCCCTGCCTGCGGGTTACCGGTTCAATGAGTTCGAAATCAAAGATGTGATTGGCGGCGGTGGTTTTGGCATTGTCTACCGCGCCTGGGATCATCAACTGGAGCGAACCATCGCCATTAAAGAATATATGCCGGTGTCGCTGGCAGTGCGCGCTGCCGATCTGTCGCTGGAACTGCGTGGCGAACGTTTTCAAAAATTGTTCAACGCCGGTCGCAACAGTTTTATTCAGGAAGCCCGCCTGCTGGCGCGCTTTAATCATCCTGGCCTGCTACACGTTCTGCGTTTTTGGGAAGAAAATGGCACTGCCTATATGGGCACGCTCTACTACAGCGGGATGACGCTTAAAGAGTGGCAAGTCACCAGCCCGGAAAGCATCGATGAAGCCTGGATACGCCGACTGTTACCACCGCTGTTTGGCGCGATCAATACCATTCATCAGGCGGGTTATCTGCATCGCGATATCTCCCTGGACAACATCCAGATTCAGGAAAATCAGCTGCCGGTGCTGCTCGATTTCGGCTCCGCGCGCAAGGAGATTGGTAACCTTTCCGACGAAACCGAAATCATGCTGAAGCCGGGCTTCGCACCGATCGAGCAATACAGTGAAGAAGGTGAAGGCGAACAAGGTCCCTGGACGGATATCTATGCGCTGGGCGCGGTGTTGCACAATCTGATCACCGGCTATGCCCCCCCGGTTTCCGTGGTACGCTGCATTGAAGACAACTATCAGCCGCTGGTTGAACGTAAACCTGAAGGTTATTCGTTGCCACTGCTGCATGCGATTGATTGTGCGCTGGCGATGAAGCCAGCAGATCGGCCACAGACCATTGATGCGTTTGCCAGCCTGATCGATCTGCCGGTGAGCGATGTGGAAGCCTTGGTTACCCAGATTACCCCGGTTAACGACACGCCCATCGAGCCAGAAGTACCGATTAGCTTACCCGAACCACAGGTAATGGCCGTTAACCACGCGGCTGCGGTTATTGAACCGGTCACCCCGCGCAATGTACGTCGTTTGTCACCCGGTCTGTTGGCCGTCGCTGCGGTGGCTATTCTGGCGGTGATCGTTGCCGTGTGGAAGGTCAACCATCGTAGCGCTGAACCAGAAATAGCCGCATCAAATGCCGCAGCCTCCGCTGACGCCAGCAAATCTGCCAGCAGTACGCCGGTGTTGGCAACCCTTTATCTGCGGTTGCAGGACGGGGAAAATATTGTGGTGAATGGTAAAGCGCAGAATGTGAAACCCGCCAGTAACGGCTTTGCGTCATTGAGTCTGGCGGCAGGTCAGTATCATATTGAAGTGCACAACGGTAGCCAGGTTCACAGTCAGTCACTGACGATTGATAAACCTGGTACCTGGCTGATTAATCCCGGTAATTAAGAGGATACCCGCGCTGTGCACTGTTGCAGCGCTCTGACCTGGGTAGCCAGAACCGTCAGGCCCTCTTCCTGCATGCCGCGTTTTGCCAGCTCCTGCTCCAGCGAGAACAGATATTGCGCATTGGTGCCCAGCGGACCGCTGGCCTGGGCAATTAATGGCGCAATGGTGCCCGGACAGGAGTCTGCTTCAAACAGCGGATGACGCGGGTCCATAATAAATACCAGCGCCGACACCCTGCGATCATCATCCAGCTTCAGTTCGCACCAGGTAGGCAGATAGCAACCGGTGATCATTTCCCGCTTCCACAGCAATTCCAGCTCGTCATGCAGACGCGCTTCGGGCAGACGAAACGCCAGGCCGCTGGTGCTGCCACCCTCTTTCAACGCGAGCATACGTCCGGGATGCGTTGCCGTGCCACGCCCGGCAATTAACCGCAGGCAGAATGCCCGGTGCCAGCCATCAAGTTGACCAGAAGCGACTTCTTCCGCCTCAAACACCGGGTTCCACATCAGCGAGCCATAACCAAAAATCCATACCGGACTGTGGTCAGGACGGCAGGCAAGCGTAGCGGCAAGCGAAGCAGCTCGCTGTTCGCAACTCCACAGCAACGTCTCTTCGATATCACCGAATGAGGTTTTACAATCTGCTTTTAATAAGAATTCCCGGGTTAGCAATGCGACCTCCTCAACTGCCCTGACATCCAGTCGGTTTAGCTCCTGAGATACTGATTTCATCACAGCGGATGCTGATGCACCGCCTTATCAGAAGACATTAATGCATTTGTCACAATTTTTTCAAGGTTGATGCCGATCACAAAGGGTAAATTGCCCGTAAATAGCATCGGCTGCCTGGCATGAAACTTGACCGGGGGAGACAGGAAGTGTGAAGCGGGCCGCAATGGCCCGCAGGGATCAGTGTTTAGGGTGCCACTTGTTATCGTCGCCTTTTTGATAATCTTTTTTGACCGCAGCCCAGGCAACTTTGTGGGCCACTTTTTCGCGCGAGTCGTTACCGAAGCGATCATCCTCATCACGGTATTCATCCCAGGCGCTGTTAAATGCTTTCTGGTAGATTTTTTGCGCATGCGCCGGTAGTACGTGGCGTACACTGTCAGGTAGTTCATGTGTTGATGAGTAAGGCATACATCCTCCTTTTCTAACCACAGGGTAAGTCTGGAACAGATAGTAAAAAACGCAAATCATCACTTTTATCGTGTTAAGTGAATTAAAAGTTCAGAACCAGCATTTACTCAAACCAAAACGTGAAAAAAACGCCTTTTCTCCAGAATAAGATGAGAATCAGCAATGATTAACGTGATGAAAATAATGATATGAAGAGAAATAACCAGGTTTTTTAGTGATGAGATTTATTTTTTCTTCTAAAGTAAATAATCGTAAAAACCCGGCACCAGGCGTGATGAAAAGTTACACTGCGCAACGCTGTAAAAGTAAGTATATTTATCAGGCACTGACTGCCTGATTTTATTCTTTTTTTCGGAGAGGATGGCGAATGGCTGTACATGAGAAAACCCGTCACACTGAATATTCCCTGATTTTCCCCATCGTCGCACTGGGCGTACTGAGTTTTTTTGGTGCACAAACCAGCCTGCCAGTGGTGATTGGCATTAATTTGCTGGCCCTGGTGGCCATTCTGAGTAGTGCGTTCAGCGTGGTACGCCATGCCGATGTGCTGGCGCATCGACTGGGTGAGCCTTATGGTTCGCTGATACTCAGCCTTTCCGTGGTGATCCTTGAGGTCAGCCTGATATCGGCGCTGATGGCAACCGGCGACGCCGCTCCCGCATTGATGCGTGATACCCTGTATTCGATCATTATGATTGTTACCGCCGGGCTGGTGGGATTTGCCCTGCTGCTGGGTGGACGCAAATTCGCAACGCAATACGTCAATCTGGTGGGGGTGAAGCAATATCTGATCGCCATTTTCCCACTCGCCATCCTGGTGCTGGTGTTCCCGAATGCGTTGCCCGGCGGTAATTTTTCAACCGCACAGGCTTTGCTGATTGCGGCGATTTCTGCCGCAATGTATGGCGTGTTTCTGTTGATTCAGACCAAAACGCATCAAAACCTGTTTGTCTACGAACACGAGGATGAGAGCGATGATGGCGACCCGCACCACGGAAAACCTTCAGCGCACAGCTCGTTATGGCATACCGCCTGGCTGATTGTGCATCTGATTGCGGTTATCAGCGTAACCAAGATGAATGCCAACACGCTGGAGCATCTGTTAACCGAATTAAACGCACCGCAGCAGTTTACTGGCTTTCTTGTGGCGTTGCTGATCCTGTCACCGGAAGGATTGGGGGCGATTAAAGCGGTGCTGATGAACCAGGTGCAGCGTGCGATGAACCTGTTTTTCGGTTCAGTACTGGCCACCATTTCACTGACCGTACCGGCGGTGACCATTATAGCCACGCTGACCGGGCAGCAACTGGTGTTCGGTCTGGAACCACCGCATATGGTGGTGATGAGTGCGGTGCTGATCCTGTGCCATATTTCATTTTCCACCGGACGAACCAATGTGTTGAATGGCGCGGCGCACCTGGCGTTGTTTGTCGGCTATTTGATGACGATTATGCTGTAGCGGTGCGATTCATCGCACGCCTTTAACGCTATCGGTAATACCTGCGCGATAAATCCCGCCGCTACGGATAGCAAGCCAATAAAAAAGGCGTCTTTCGACGCCTTTTTACCAACCAACGATTTAGTTGCTGGTATCCAGTTCCGGGAAGCTTTTCACCAGGTCATCAATCGCTTTCATCTGTACCAGGAACGGCTCCAGTTTGTCGAGCGGCAGTGCAGACGGGCCATCACATTTGGCGCTGTTTGGCTCCGGGTGGGCTTCGATAAACAGACCAGCAATGCCGACCGCCATACCGGCACGCGCCAGTTCACCCACCTGCGCACGGCGACCGCCTGAGGCAGCACCAAACGGATCACGAGTTTGCAGCGCATGAGTCACGTCGAAAATCACCGGGCAGTTATTGGTGACTTTCTTCATCACGTTAAAGCCCAGCATATCCACGACCAGGTTGTCATAACCGAAGTTGCTACCACGGTCACACAGGATCACTTTATCGTTACCGCCCTCGGCGAATTTATCGACAATGTTACCCATCTGACCCGGGCTGACGAACTGGGGTTTTTTCACGTTAATGACTGCGCCCGTTTTCGCCATCGCTTCAACCAGGTCAGTCTGACGTGCAAGGAAGGCCGGCAGCTGAATGACATCTACCACTTCAGCCACAGGCTGTGCCTGCGCCGGTTCGTGGACGTCAGTAATGATTTTCACGCCGAAGGCTTGCTTCAGCTCCTGGAAAATCTTCATCCCCTCTTCCAGGCCCGGACCACGGTAAGAGTGGATGGAGGAACGGTTGGCTTTGTCAAAAGAGGCTTTGAACACGTAGGGGATACCGAGTTTGTCGGTCACGGTTACGTAATGTTCGCAGATACGCATGGCGAGGTCGCGCGACTCCAGCACGTTCATGCCGCCAAAGAGAACAAATGGCAGATCGTTTGCGACCTTGATATCACCAATACTGACTACTTTCTGTGTCATGCCCTTTCCTTTTTCAGAGGTACGCTTAGTGCAGCGTGACCTGTTTTTGTTCAATTGCGTGGATCTGCACTTTAATCATTTCGCTAACCGGGTCTTCCGGACACTGTTCAACGAAGTAGGTAAGATCGTTTAGCGCGATATGTTCGCACTCCAGTTGCGCGTAAATCAAACCACGGTCGCGAATTTCGTAGGGGTCATCCGGATCGATTTGTAACAGCACCTGGCTAACATTTAACGCCAGCTCCATCTTTTTCTCGTCCATCAGCGCCGCTTTCAGCGTGTCCAGCATCTTACGCATTACGCTGACCGTTTTCGCTTCATCGAGATCGTCCTGATAGAGCTTAGCCGTCGGGCTGATATTGCCCTTCAGCCAGACTTCCAGCGTGTGGGTATCGAGGGTTTCACCGTTAAACGGGTTAATCAGCCACATCTCACCATCCAGCCAGTCGGCCCGCAGAATCATCTGGGTCGGGAAGATGACCGGCATCAGCGGCAACTCCAGCTCTTCGGCAATGTGCAGCAGGATCACGCCCAGTGACACCGCAGTGCCCTGGCGGCTTTTCAACACCTTATCGATCCATAAGGCATCGGATAAATTGTAGACGCCACTGGCACCGCCAAAACCCCACTGGCGGTAGAACAGTTCCAGCAACTTCTCCAGTTGCAGGTCAGCATCACTGGCACTGCTGACATACGCACGCGCTTCCGCCACTAACGCTGCCAGCTGTTGCTCTACGGATTGAGCAGAAAAATCTTCGCGGATGGCACAGGTTGCACCAATAACCGCTTCACATAACGGTGTTTGACTGTAATCGAGTTGCTCTGGCGAGGTCATACTATCCCCAATAACGGCATTTTGGTCATCGCCAGCTTAATCACTACCAGTAACGCAACGATCGCGACCAGGCAGGCAATCCAGCGGGTGCTCATCTTTCGCGGGCGACGACTCAAGGCCACGGAACCTAAGGCGATGTAGATAATAACCCCTAACAGCTTCTCAGTCAGCCAGCTTCCTTGTGGTGTGAACGGGTAAAAGTGCGTAATTACGACCAGCAGCACACCACTCAGCAACAAAAACGTGTCGTTGATGTGCGGAGCAATGCGCACCCAGCGGCGATCGAGCTGTGCTGAGCCGGTGCATTTCCAGTAAAAACGCACCAGAAACAGGCTGACAGTAATCAGCACTGTAAGCAGATGAAAATGTTTAATCAGCGGATACCAGCTAGCCATCTTGCTTCCTTTATAAGAAAAATTGCCCAAGTGTAACGCGCGGGTTGCCGCCGTAATCGTCCACTGTGTTGACCTGTTGATAGCCATGTTGAACCATCAATTCTCGCACCGCCTCGCCCTGCTGCCAGCCATGTTCCAGCAACAACCAACCGCCAGCGAGCAGCCAGTGTGGTGCCGTTGCAATAATCACCCGCAGATCGGCTAATCCCGCCTCATCGGCCACCAGCGCACTGAGCGGTTCAAACCGCACATCACCCTGCTGCAAATGATGGTCGGTAGCATCTATATAGGGGGGATTACTGGCAATCAGATCAAAACGTTGCGGGGTGAGATTGTCGAACCAATCGCTGAGGAGAAATTGTGCATTGCTGATGTGCAAACGCTGCGCGTTTTCCTGCGCCAGCGCCACGGCAGCTGCGATGCGATCACAGCCGATGACCTGACAATCAGGCCGTTCGCTGGCGAGCGCCAGCGCGATGGCTCCGGTGCCAGTACCTAAGTCAAGGAGAGTGGCGGCACGGGTCGGCAGATGAGCCAGCGCCTGCTCGACCAACACCTCGGTGTCAGGACGCGGGATCAAGGTCGCATCGCTGACGCGCAGAGGTAACGACCAGAATTCACGTTCACCCACCAGATGCGCCACCGGCTCACCCTGCGCACGTCGAGCCAGGAGCGCATTCAGTTGTTGTAACTGGTTCTCATCCAGCACTGTATCGTCAAACGCCACCAGCCAGGTACGGGATTTGCCGGTAACAAACGCCAGCAAAATTTCGGCATCGCGCTTGGGGCTGTCGCCGCCGCTCAGGGTGGCAACGGCATCCTTCAGCCAGTGGCGAATATCCATTAATCCTGTCCAGCCAGCGCGGCCAACTGGTCGGCCTGGTATTCCTGCACGATAGGCTCAATCAGGCTATCCAGCTTGCCTTCCATCGTCTCATCCAGACGATAGATGGTCAGGTTAATGCGGTGATCGGTAACGCGCCCCTGCGGGAAGTTGTAAGTACGGATACGGTCCGAACGGTCGCCGCTGCCCAGCAGGTTACGACGAGTGGACGCTTCCGCTTCATGGCGTTTTGCCATCTCCGCCGCGTGAATACGCGCGCCCAGCACTGCCAACGCTTTAGCTTTGTTTTTATGCTGCGAACGCTCATCCTGACACTCCACCACAATGCCGGTCGGCAGGTGGGTAATACGGATGGCGGAATCAGTGGTGTTAACGTGCTGACCACCCGCACCGGAGGAGCGGAAGGTATCAATTTTCAGGTCGCTGGGGTTGATATCCGGCAGCTCGGCTTCCGGCAGTTCCGGCATTACCGCCACCGTACAGGCCGAGGTGTGAATACGCCCCTGTGATTCGGTTTCCGGCACACGCTGTACGCGATGACCACCCGATTCGAACTTGAAACGACCATAGGCACCATCACCCGTCACACGGGCGATGACTTCTTTATACCCGCCATGCTCACCGTCATTGCTGCTGATAATTTCCACTTGCCAGCGGCGAGACTCGGCATAACGGCTGTACATGCGGAACAGGTCGCCGGCAAAAATTGCCGCTTCATCGCCACCGGTACCAGCACGCACTTCGACAAAGCACGGACGCTCATCATCAGGATCTTTCGGCAGCAACAATACCTGTAGCTGCTGCTCCAGCACTTCACGTTTTTCGCGTGCGGTTTTCAGTTCATCCTGCGCCATCTCGCGCATTTCAGGATCGTCGAGCAACATCTCCGCTGTCTCAACATCTTCCTGCACCTGCTGCCATTCACGGAAACAGCGGGTCACATCAGACAGTTGCGCATATTCGCGCGAGAGGGCACGGAAACGATCCTGATCGGCGATCACGCCAGCATCGCCCAGCAGGGCTTCCACTTCTTCGTGGCGTTCCTGGAGAGCTTCCAGCTTGGCAACAATAGAGGTCTTCATGTAATTGAGGGTATCCCGTAAAAGGTCGTGACAGCCTAATCGAGACCGAGGCTGTCACGTAAGATTTGCAGGCGTTCGCTGTCGCCATCGCGCGCGGCCTGCTGTAGTGATTTGGTTGGAGCGTGAATTAAACGATTGGTAAGTTTGTGCGCCAGTTCCTGCAACACTTTTTCGGCATCCGCTCCCTGACGCAGTGCGGCCAGCGCGCGCTCCTGCAATTCAAGGCGTACATCATCGGCCTGCGAGCGATATTCACGAATGGTGTCGACCGCGCTTTGCGCACGCAGCCAGGCCATAAATTCGCCGCTTTCCTGCACCACGATGCTTTCAGCCTGCACCGCCGCAGCTTTACGCTGGGCCATGTTCTGCTCAATGATCGCCTGAAGGTCATCCACGCTGTACAGGTAAGCATTGGCGAGCTTGCCGACTTCCGGCTCCACATCGCGCGGTACTGCGATATCCACCAGCAGCATCGGCTGGTTACGGCGGGCTTTCAATGCACGCTCGACCATGCCTTTACCAATAATCGGCAACGGGCTCGCGGTGGAAGAAATAATAATATCAGCATCAGCCAGTCGCGAATCGATATCCGCCAACCCGATGACCTCTGCCCCGACCTCATCAGCCAGCAACTGCGCGCGTTCACGCGTGCGGTTGGCAATCATCAGCTTTTGCACATGATGCTCACGCAAATGACGCGCGACCAATTCAATCGTTTCGCCCGCGCCCACCAGCAACACGTTAACCGTGCTGAGAGATTCGAAAATTTGACGTGCCAGAGAACAGGCGGCAAACGCCACAGATACCGCACTGGCACCGATTTCAGTTTCTGTGCGCACCCGTTTGGCGACGGAGAAGGTTTTCTGGAACATCCGTTCCAGTTCACTGGACAACGCCTGACCACGTTGTGAATCGGCAAAGGCTTTTTTTACCTGGCCGAGAATCTGCGGCTCACCCAGCACTAAAGAATCCAGACCACTGGCAACACGCATCAGATGGCTGACTGCCGCGTTGTCCTGATGCCAGTACAGGCTCTTACGCACATCTTCTTCACGCAGTTGGTGATAGTCACACAACCAGCGCACCAGCTTCTCCTGCAAATCGGCCTGCTGCTCTACGCTGAGGTAGAGTTCAGTGCGATTACAGGTGGAAAGCACCACTCCGCTTTGCACCATCGGCTGGGACAGCAGGCTGCTAAGCGCCTGATCCAGCGTGTCCGGCGTGAACGAAACACGTTCGCGCAGTGCAACGGGTGCGGTTTTATGGTTGATTCCGAGAGCGAGCAGCGTCATGGTGGTTCTGGTTGGGATATCCCAATTATTGTCAGGGTTTTGTGAAGCGCATTCTACAAGATGCCACAGATCAAGAAAAGCCATACAAAGCCTATGACTGTAATAAGATTAAACTGATCGTGCGCAATAATCGGTACAACAGCATTGACGGCTTAGATGCGGATGGTTAGCGTTACCGGTTACGAAGTAAAAACCTGTCTGAGGAGATGACCAGGTGATGCCTATGCCTTCGCGCAAGCTGTTGCGCCTTTTACCCCTTGCCAGCGTATTGCTGGCTGCCTGTAGCGTCAACAAACCGCAGGGACCAGGCCCAAGCACCACCGCACCCCAGTGGCAGCAACATCAGCAGGCGGTGGCTAAAGTCAGCCATTATGAGACACGCGGTGCCTTCGCCTATATTTCTGACCGTCAGAAGGTGTATGCCCGCTTTAACTGGCAGCAAACTGCCGCTGACCGTTATCGTTTGCTACTGACCAATCCGCTGGGCAGCACCGAGTTACAACTTGATGCCCAGGGTTCCGTGGTGCAGGTGGTCGATAACAAGGGCAAACGCTATGTCAGCAATGACGCTGAAAAGATGATTTCTCAGCTCACCGGGATGGACATCCCCCTCGCCAACCTGCGTCAGTGGATGATGGGTCTGCCCGGCGATGCCAGCGACTATCAGTTAAACGACCAGTATCAATTGCAGAGCCTGAATTACAGCCGTAACGGCCAGCAATGGCACGTTGCCATCTCAGATTATGACAGCAAAGTCACCCCTCCTCTGCCTGCCAATCTGGAGCTGACCGAAGGTGGACAGCGTATTAAGCTGCGGATGGATAGCTGGACCGTACAATGATTACCTCCTGGCCTGCCCCGGCAAAGCTGAATTTATTTCTTTACATCACCGGCCGTCGTCCTGACGGCTATCACAACCTGCAAACCCTGTTTCAGTTTTTAGATTACGGCGATACGCTGACCATCACCCCGGATAGCAGCGGCAACATTCGTCTGTTGACACCGTTAGCGGGTGTGCCGGATGAACACAACCTGATCGTTCGTGCCGCTCGTGCCCTGATACATGCGGCTGAAGCACGCGGTACGTTACCGCCCCAGGCCGGTGCGGCGATTGCGCTGGAAAAGCGGCTGCCAATGGGAGGAGGCCTGGGTGGCGGCTCGTCGGATGCGGCGACAGTGTTGGTGGCGCTGAATCATTTGTGGCAAACGCGACTTAGCGTAGATGAGCTGGCAACCCTTGGCGTACGACTCGGTGCCGACGTTCCGGTGTTTGTGCGCGGTCATGCCGCCTTTGCGGAAGGCGTAGGTGAACAATTGCAACCCGCAGAGCCAGATGAAAAATGGTATCTGGTTGCGCATCCTGGCGTAAGTATCGCCACCCCGGTCATTTTTGGCGATCCTGAACTGACGCGCGATTCACCGATACGCTCACTTGATGAACTTTTGCAGCGCCCTTTCCACAATGATTGTGAGTCTGTGGCAAGAAAACGTTTTCGCGAGGTTGATGAGCTGGTTTCCTGGCTGCTAGAATACGCGCCGTCGCGCCTGACTGGGACCGGGGCCTGTGTGTTTGCTGAATTTAACACCGAATCCGAAGCTCGTCAGGTGCTGGAGCTTGCCCCGGAATGGATACGAGGATTTGTGGCGCGCGGGCTGAATGTCTCGCCGTTACAGCGTACTCTTTCCGGGATTTAAGCGTATGCGTGACTGTGTCACCCCTGTTCCAGGCACAGCACGCGACGCATCAACACACCTGTCTGAACACGCTTTGCGATATTCGCCGGTTATCGCAACGTCGTTCATTCGCTGGACGCAAAGCCTGAGGTTCTTCTCGTGCCTGATATGAAGCTATTTGCTGGTAACGCCACCCCGGAACTAGCACAACGTATTGCCAACCGCCTTTACACCAGCCTCGGAGACGCCGCTGTCGGTCGTTTCAGCGACGGTGAAGTGAGTGTACAGATTAACGAAAATGTACGCGGTGGTGATATTTTCATCATCCAGTCCACCTGTGCCCCCACCAACGATAATCTGATGGAGCTGGTAGTGATGGTCGACGCGCTGCGTCGGGCTTCTGCTGGTCGTATTACTGCCGTTATCCCCTACTTTGGCTATGCCCGTCAGGACCGCCGTGTGCGTTCCGCGCGTGTGCCGATTACCGCTAAAGTAGTCGCGGATTTCCTTTCCAGCGTTGGTGTTGACCGTGTTTTGACGGTTGACCTGCACGCCGAGCAGATCCAGGGCTTCTTTGATGTCCCGGTAGACAACGTATTTGGCAGCCCGATCCTGCTGGAAGATATGTTGCAAATTGGTCTGGAGAACCCGATTGTCGTTTCTCCTGACATTGGTGGTGTGGTGCGCGCCCGTGCCATCGCCAAACTGCTTAACGACACTGACATGGCTATCATCGATAAACGTCGCCCGCGTGCTAACGTTTCTCAGGTGATGCACATCATCGGTGACGTCGCTGGCCGTGACTGTGTACTGGTCGACGATATGATCGACACCGGCGGTACGCTGTGCAAAGCGGCTGAAGCGCTGAAAGAGCGTGGCGCGAAACGCGTTTTCGCTTACGCCACTCACCCGATCTTCTCCGGTAACGCGGTGGAAAATCTGCGCAAGTCAGTGATCGATCAGGTGATTGTCTGCGACACCATCCCACTGTCTGACGAGATGAAATCTCTGCCGAACGTACGTACTTTGACGTTGTCCGGTATGCTGGCCGAAGCGATTCGTCGTATCAGCAACGAAGAATCCATTTCAGCCATGTTCGAGCATTAATCGAACGAAACCGGGCCACCTCTGGCCCGGTTTTATTTCCCTGCCACACGTTTAAGTTCAGTTACCGATTAAGCCGCTTCGGGCGCAGATATTTTCGCGATAATTTTCGTTAAAATTCGCTATTCGCGTTGCCATTCACTGTTTTCAACTAACACTACTATCCGGACTTTAGCCGTCCAGGGTTTAGTGGTATTTTTCACCACACTTTTTTTGAGAACTCCGACCACTATGGCTCTCGACATCTACACACTTTTTGTTTGCGAGCTCTATGTCCTGGGGTTTTTAAGCATCATTATGGTATTTGCCTGGATTGGCTCACAATATGATCGGGTACTGGGTTTCACCACTCTGACGCTGGTGTTAACCCTTACAGCCGTGTTTCTGAGCAGCCTGCGTGCCGCAGGATTACAGTTCCTGCCCATTGCGGTGGGTAATGTGGTGATGATGCTGGCTTATGGCAACCTGTTAAATGCTTTCCGGGTGTTTTGTAAAAAACCGCTTGGCATGAGCTGGCTGGCGGGGGCATTGCTATGGGCGATTCTGTGTATTTTCCCGGCGTTTTACTTCAGTCTGCCAAAACGTGTTTTGGTCGTTTGTCTGCTGTGCATCATCTACACCGGCGCATTGATTCAGCTGCTGTGGCGGGCACGCGCCGCGCTCACCGTCACCTTCTGGCCCGCGCAGATGTTGTTGTGGATACATTTGCTGTTTCACGTCGCACGAATTTTCTTTGATGACGCCGTTGCCACCCCGGTGCATGGTGCAATTGGTGGTTCCAGTTTTTCCGTGTACGTCATGCTTGAATCGATTTTGTTCGTTATTGGCCTGACGTTTACGATTCTGGCGATGGTCAATGAACGTACCCAGATCGCCCATAAACTGGCATCACTGCACGATCCCTTAACCAGTGTGTGGAACCGCCGCGCATTATTCGAGCAGGCGGAAAAAATCATCGCCCGACGCTTACGGCAACAACAACCCTTCACGGCGATATTATTCGATCTCGACCATTTCAAAAGCATTAACGATCGCTACGGCCACCAACAAGGTGATCGGGTATTAATTGATTTTTGCCAGATTGCCCAAGCGTTATTGCCTGACGAGGGGCAGTTTGCCCGGTTGGGAGGTGAAGAGTTTGCCGCCATATTGCCCGGCGACAGTGAGCAGGCACAATTGGTATGTGAACGTATTCGCGTCGCAACGCAGTTATCGCTGCCGGATAATATCAGCTACACCGTCAGTATCGGCTATGCAACATCCAGCAAGGAAGAACTCCACTTCGCGACATTACTGGCATTGGCTGATGAGGCGTTGTATCGCGCAAAAGCCAGCGGCCGTAACCGTACTGAACAATATCTGACACAGTTACAGCCGTTGAATCAGGCTACGCTGGTGTAGTCTTATGGGTGATGCGTGTTACGACGGCAACGTTTATCACCGTAGTGGCGCAACCAAAAATAGCGGTCTTCCACTTTTTCCCGCCCACTGACACGCGCACCCACCAGCCAGAGCAGCGCACCAATAAAGATGCTAAACATTGCGCCATGCGCCAGGAATTGCGGCAGATTTAACGAAGGTATTTGATTGATGATCGAGTAACCGACGCCAAGCACCATGGTGAGTAAACCGAGACACATCAGGCCATTACCGATATAACGAGAGTGATGACGTTTCATAATTCACCTCCATCCTTTTTTAGTAATGCCAAAAACAGCACATAACGTTAACTTGCTATAAGTTTAGGCAATGACCCGGGGTTAAGATGCGTGCATGATCACACATCTTTCACAATCCTGACGAAACTTTACCGCTTATCGGGTTGATTTCGATAGAAAATGATAAATAACGTAGCGGCACTATTCACGGTCTGCGCCCTTTGTCATCTCCCCTGTCAGGCAGTAAACTAACGCCCTTTCGATTTCGAGACAGGATAATCATCGTGAGCAGCATTAAACTGATTGTGGGACTGGCTAATCCCGGCGCGGAATATGCCGCTACGCGCCATAACGCAGGTGCCTGGTATGTGGATCTGCTGGCAGAGCGCAACAATCAGTCTCTGAAAGACGAACCCAAATTCTTTGGTTACACCGCTCGCTTATCGCTGGCGGGCGAAGATGTGCGGCTACTGGTCCCCACCACTTTTATGAACCTGAGTGGGAAGGCGGTCGCAGCAATGGCGACGTTCTACCGCATCGCGCCAGAGGAAATTTTAGTGGCACACGATGAACTGGACCTGCCTCCTGGCGTGGCGAAGTTTAAACAGGGTGGCGGCCACGGTGGTCATAACGGTCTGAAAGACATCATCAGCAAGCTGGGTAACAACAATAATTTTCACCGTTTACGGGTCGGCATTGGTCATCCGGGCGATCGCAATAAAGTGACCGGATTTGTACTGGGTAAACCTCCTGCCAGTGAACAGAAGCTGATCGATGATGCCGTAGATGAAGCGGTGCGCTGTACGGAACTGTGGCTGAAAGAAGATAAGATTAAGGCAATGAACCGTCTGCACGCCTTCAAAGCCGGTTAAGGCCAAATCCCGCGCCGCAGACCGGGAAATCTGTGTATAATGCGCGAAATTTTTTGAATCGTCAGCGTTGCCGGTCAACGCTGCACACTCAGCGAGAAAGGTAATCAGATCATGGGATTTAAATGCGGTATTGTGGGCCTGCCGAACGTCGGTAAATCCACCCTGTTCAACGCGCTGACCAAAGCGGGTATCGAAGCAGCCAACTTTCCGTTCTGCACCATCGAGCCAAACACCGGTGTCGTTCCAATGCCCGATCTGCGCCTTGACCAACTGAGCGAGATCGTGAAGCCACAGCGCGTTGTGCCGACCACCATGGAGTTCGTTGATATCGCCGGTCTGGTGGAAGGTGCTTCTAAAGGTGAAGGCCTGGGCAACAAATTCCTGACCAATATCCGTGAAACGGATGCCATCGGCCATGTGGTTCGCTGCTTCGAAAATGAGAACATCATTCACGTCGCGGGCAAAGTTAACCCGGCGGAAGATATCGATATCATCAATACCGAACTGGCGCTGTCGGATCTCGACACCTGTGAACGTGCTATCCAGCGTGTACAGAAGAAAGCCAAAGGCGGCGACAAAGACGCCAAAGCTGAGTTGGCGGCACTGGAGAAGTGTCTGCCGCATCTGGAAAATGCCGGGATGCTGCGCTCACTGAATCTGGATGCTGATGAGAAAGCGGCTATTCGTTATCTCAGCTTCCTGACGCTGAAACCCACCATGTACATTGCCAACGTTAACGAAGATGGCTTCGAGAACAATCCTTATCTCGACCAGGTTCGTGCGATTGCCGACGCAGAAGGTTCAGTGGTTGTGCCGGTTTGCGCCGCAGTGGAATCCGATATCGCTGAACTGGAAGATGATGAGCGTGCGGAGTTTATGGCTGAGATGGGTCTGGAAGAACCCGGTCTGAACCGCGTGATTCGCGCTGGTTATACTCTGCTGAACCTGCAAACTTACTTCACCGCCGGTGTAAAAGAAGTGCGTGCCTGGACGATCCCGGTCGGTGCCACTGCACCGCAGGCGGCTGGTAAAATCCATACCGACTTCGAGAAAGGTTTTATCCGTGCCCAGACTATCGCGTTTGATGACTTTATCGCTTACAAAGGCGAACAAGGCGCGAAAGAAGCAGGAAAAATGCGTTCTGAAGGTAAAGAATACATCGTTAAAGATGGCGATGTAATGAACTTCCTGTTTAACGTCTGATTATTTTCAGCAACAGACGTTAATTAAAAGCCCATGCATGTGCATGGGCTTTTTTATTCAATCAACAATACCACTTCGGTTTGTCAATTATCTTCAATGGCAGTTTACTGATTAAATACACTCGAGGGAATCTCCTCAGCGTTCGCCAGAACATTCTCTATTCAATCTCACACGCCCTTGTTATACCTTAAAGCCGAATTTATTCTGGCACTTACCTGCCATATTCATTCAATCGAAATAACATTTAAAAGAGACATGCAATTTTTTGGCCTGGGTGATCAGACCTGTTGCAATTTACATTAATTATCCTCTGATTGGAAAGTGAAGTGAATCACATTGAAATAACGCCTGCCCAGGTTGGCCATCGTTTATTATTGTTGGCAGGTGCACGCATCCTGTTGCAGTTGCGGAAGGATGGGAGTTGGGGACTGCCTGGAGGATGGCTGGAACCCGGCGAACCACCGGAACAAACGGTGAGACGAGAAGTAAAAGAAGAAACTAACCTGGATGTGCATCGAATACAGCTATTGGGTTATTTTTCCGGGCCTGAATACACTTTCAGTCAGATAAATAAAGAGCATAACGATGTAGTCACTGCTCTCTATCGGGTTGATGAATGGTCCGGCGTGATGATCCATGATCCCAGCGAAAGTGATGGGCTGACTTTTTTTTCCTCCGAAGAATTGCCCATTAATATGACTGAAGAGTATCGGCACTATATCCGTTGCTATTTGTCACATCAGCGATAATTGTTTTCCCAACGTAAAAATCCACGCTTGCGCGTGGATTTTTTTGGGTGGATTAGCTTACTTAATTCCCATCGCATCTTTCAGGGTGAAGAACAGGTCCGTCTGGTCAGTCAGACCAACCACATTCGCCGCATGCGGGCCATAGGCAGCAATACGCAACTGCGTACCGGTATGCTCCTGTGAATCTTCTTCTGAGTTACCGTAACTGATGGTCATCACCGCGCCATCTTTGGTGTTCAGAGCCTGAGTCAAGCCTGGTGCTTTGGTACCATTTTCTACGATCTGGCTACTGTGCGCGTGATCTGCCGTCACCACGACCAGGGTATTGCCATGCTCGCGAGCAAAAGCCAGTGCCTGTTGTACCGCTTCATCAAGGTCAACGGTTTCACCAATTTGCCCACAAGGATTAGCGGCATGATCCTGTTTATCAATGGAGGCACCTTCAACTTGCAGGAAGAAGCCCTTGTCATTTTTGCTCAACAGATCCAGCGCTTTTTTGGTCATCTGCGCCAGTGTTGGCGTACTGGACGGACGATCCTTATTCACTTCACAGGTGACTACCGGCTTATCAAGATTGCCGTGATAACTGGCTTTCGGCCCCTGCCAGCGCACTGGCATATTGCCTTCAGAGAACAGCCCTAACAACGGTTTACGCTGGTCCGCCTGCTGGACCGCATTCATGCCGTCGAGATTATCTACCAGTTGATAACCTCGTGCCTGCGCCTGCTCACGCAGGGTTTTACCCTGATATTCACCTGCCTTCGCCACTTCGCTGAAGGTCCTGGCACCGCCACCCAGCGTGACATCCGCACGAGTTTTCAGCATCTGCTCGGTGATGGAACCTTTGCCACCCTGCTCCAGCGCGTTGCTCGGGCATAGCTCGCTGGTTTTTTCCGGGCCATAGCATTTACGTGAAGTGACATGAGCGATCAACGCCGCAGGTGTTGCATCCTGTAGCTCCGCAGTTGAAACGTTACCGGTGGCCTTACCGGCAGCTTTCGCCAGTTCCAGCAGCGTGGTTTGGTCTTTCCCATTCACATCGACGCCAATCGCGCCATTATAGGATTTGGTCCCCGTGGCCCACGCGGTCGCAGACGCTGCTGAATCCGTGACGTAGTTCGGTTTGTGGGTTTTCTTATCCAGCGAGTAATGGGTGTACTGACCGGTTAAAGGTAAGGCATCAATCCCGGGGAAAAAGCCGCCTGCGCCCATTGCCTGATTACGTGCAGCAGTGATTTCTGAGTCCCCCATGCCGTCACCGATCAACAGAATGACATTCTTCGCCGTATTGTTGCTCAGAGAAGCTTTGAGCGCTTCCGTTTGATCACCGGTCAGTCGACGCGCACCACCATGCTGAGTCAGGTCACCGGTGGCGGCGCGCGAGTAGCTGGTTGCATCAGCAAGTGCTGCCGTCGCGAACAATGAAGTGATAAGCGGAACCGTAATCAAAGGTATCTTTTTCATTTATAAGCATCCTTATTCACAAATATAACCAAATGTTTCCGCTGACAAGTCTGCGACAATGCCGTGACACTTTTGTGACTGGCACGCAATATTTTGATGACAGGATCGGCAAAACGAACAAGGCTAATGCAATCCGCTCAGAGCTTAAGCGAATAGAAAAAAAGGAGAAAATAGAGCTTGACCCTTTTCAGCTAACTCCCTATAGTAGCGCCCCGTTGACCCGCTGAGGTTGGCAAACAAAATGTGGTGAGGTGTCCGAGTGGCTGAAGGAGCACGCCTGGAAAGTGTGTATACGGCAACGTATCGGGGGTTCGAATCCCCCCCTCACCGCCATCATTCTGAAGAAGAGTCTGAACTAACGTTCAGACTTTTTTTTTGCCCGTGCACCATACGTTGTGCACAAAAAAACCCGGCCGCAGCCGGGTTTTGTGTATCAAATCTCAATGGTTAACTGTAAGCATGTAGCGTACGCTGACACAAGGCCGAACGGACACAGTCGTCTTTGCCAAAACGAACCACGCCGATCATCTCATCTTCTTCGAATCGTCCCAATGCATCCGCGAGTCCGGATGTCACTCCGCGCGGTAAATCGCACTGGGTAATATCGCCGTTGACGATGACGGTCACGTTCTCACCAAGACGCGTCAGGAACATCTTCATCTGCGCAGCGGTGACGTTTTGTGCCTCGTCGAGAATCACCACGGCATTTTCGAAAGTACGTCCTCGCATATAAGCGAAGGGCGCGATCTCTACCTTGCCGATTTCCGGGCGCAGGCAGTACTGCATAAAGGAAGAGCCGAGACGTTTAACCAGAACGTCGTAGACCGGTCGGAAATACGGGGCGAATTTCTCGGAAATGTCTCCGGGGAGGAAACCGAGGTCTTCATCCGCCTGTAGGACCGGGCGTGTAACGATTATCCTGTCGATATCCTTATGTATCAGGGCCTCAGCCGCTTTGGCTGCGCTAATCCAGGTTTTTCCGCAGCCCGCTTCTCCGGTCGCGAAAATAAGCTGTTTCGTTTCTATGGCTTTAAGATAGTGCGCCTGAGCATCATTTCTGGCTTCAATTGGTGAACTGTCTCGCACATCGCGTGCCATGCCAATTGCATCCAACCCACCCATCTGCACCAGCGAAGTGACCGATTCTTCTTCACGCTGACGATGACTGCGAGAGTCATTACGAAGCACTCTGCGGGCTTCACGACGCGCTTTGATCACTGCTTTCTGTCTTCCCATAGTGGCACCTTACAGTTGGTTTCATTTATCGCTTCAGGATTATCCTGTTGCGATGACGTGAACGCTTTAGAGGTTGACGTGGCTTCCTTTAGAGCCGTTTCGAGCCATTGAGAATAGTGTGCAACAACGCGCAAACGCTGTTACGCACCGGTAAGAAATATGAGATTGAAAAAGAACGAAGCTTGAAAAGTGAAGAGGAAACTTTCGAGGGAAAAAATCCCCCGCAGTGAACTGCGTATGTTGAAGGGTATTTACCTGTCCTTTGAAGGACCGAATCATGCGCGAACTCCAGTGACCTTAGCCACACATCTGACAACGCTTATGATTAAAATGCATCATATTTGCGGTAATTTGCAACAGTAATTTTACCTGGTGACCAACAAAAAGTGACCAGGCTCCGTAAGCAGTTCACAGCTTAAATTAAATTTGTTTTATTTATCATGTAATTGATTAATTCGACTGCGCATGAAGTTTTTAGGAGGATTCGGAAATCATTCTGACCAGTTAATCCAACTAAAAACATGAAAGATCGCTGCTCCGTTTTCGCAGTCTGGTCAGTGGAAAGTACATTTATTAATCAATCGGGTGTAAGAAGGAAAAAGGATGAGCTTACTGAGGTAAATGGCCTTTACCCGGCTTCTATTCTCACTGAAACGTTTCTTGTGCAAAACGTGCGACAATAAACCCGCCTCATTAATGAGGCGGGTGACATCTCGGGAGAAGGATTTATTTGGTCAGATATTCCGCTTCCGCTGCGGCAAAGCGTTGTTGAGCCATCTGCGAGGGTGCGCGGCCCAGCAGGCTAACAACGACAATCGCGATGCTGGCAAACAGGAAGCCCGGGATGATTTCATACAGACCCAGCCAGCCATATTGTTTCCACACCAATACCGTGGCGGCACCAATCACCATGCCAGCCAGAGCACCGTTGCGTGTCATACGCTGCCAGCACACACCGAACAACACCACCGGACCAAAAGCCGCACCAAAGCCCGCCCAGGCATAACTGACCAGACCGAGTACGCGGTTATCCGGGTTTGACGCCAGCGCAATGGCGATCAGCGCAATCAGCAGTACCATCAAGCGCCCAACCCATACCAACTCTTTCTGGCTGGCATTTTTGCGCAGGAAACCTTTATAGAGATCTTCCGTCAGCGCGCTGGAGCAGACCAGCAACTGACAGCTCAGGGTTGACATTACCGCCGCCAGAATGGCCGACAGCAGAATACCGGCAATCCACGGGTTAAACAGAATACGTGCCAACTCGATAAACACGCGTTCACCATTCTGGCTGACGCCGCTCGCCTGCTCCGGATGGTTCTGGAAGTAGGCAATACCGAAGAAACCGACCGCAACCGCACCCGCCAGGCACAGAATCATCCAGGTCATGCCGATACGGCGCGCCGTTCGGATGGAGCGATGCGAATCAGCCGCCATAAAGCGCGCCAGAATATGGGGCTGACCAAAGTATCCCAGCCCCCAGCCCAGCAGCGACACAATCGCCACAAAATTCAGGCCTTTCAGCATATTCAGGTTTTCGAGGCTTTTCGCTTCAATCACCGCCAGTGAATCGGAGAAGCCACCCACCGCGATAATCACAATCACCGGGGTCAGGATCAGCGCGAAAATCATCAGGCTGGCCTGCACGGTATCGGTCCAGCTAACAGCCAGGAAACCGCCGACTAAGGTATACAGAATGGTTGCGGCAGCGCCCGCCCACAGCGCGGTCTGATAATCCATGCCGAAAGTGCTTTCGAACAGACGGGCACCGGCCACCACACCCGAGGCGCAGTAGATGGTAAAGAAGATAAGAATAACCAGCGCCGAGATAACGCGCAGAATCTTACTGTGATCCTCAAAACGGCTGGTAAAGAAGTCCGGCAGCGTCAGCGCATTATTATGATGCTCGGTTTGCACACGCAGGCGTCCGGCGACAATTTTCCAGTTCAGCCAGGCACCAATGGTCAGACCGATTGCAATCCAACTCTCGGAAATACCCGACAGGAAAATCGCCCCAGGCAGGCCCATCAGTAACCAGCCGCTCATGTCTGATGCACCGGCTGAAAGCGCGGTGACTACGCTTCCGAGGCTGCGCCCACCGAGAATATAGTCATCAAAGTTTTTGGTTGAACGGTAAGCAACGAAACCAATCAACACCATCCCAAGGATATATACAACAAAAGTCACCAGCATCGGTGTACTGACACTCATTTCGTCTCTCCACTTGTTATTGGATCTCCATAAAGGCGCGGTATCCTGCCGCAAAGCGGCGTCTGGCACAATGCCTTTGAATACGCGGAGTTAACGACGTTTCACAGGTTGTGATCGGGGCAACAGCGGGTTGCACCGAAATAAACCTCCAGCAGATGAGTTGCAACCCTGGCGAGAATTTTGCAACAGACATCCTACTAACGACATGGCACACATTTAACACGGTTGCACAAAGTTGCAACATGGGTAATAGTGCAGATCACTTCAGAACTCTCTCTACTCTTTTGAGGAACAGGCAAGCATGGGAACCACCACGATGGGGGTGAAGCTGGATGAAGCTACCCGCGATCGCATTAAACTGGCAGCACAGAAGATTGATCGCACGCCGCACTGGCTGATTAAACAGGCAATTTTTAATTACCTGACACAGCTGGAATCCGGTGACGCATTACCGGAAATTCCGCTACAACTCATCGAGGGCGCGACGGAAGAACAAACGTCAGAAGAGTCGGTGCAACCTTTCCTCGATTTTGCCGAACACATTCTGCCGCAGTCGGTGACGCGTGCAGCCATCACCGCCGCCTGGCGTCGCCCGGAAACCGATGCAGTGCCAATGCTGCTGGAACAGGCCCGTCTCCCTGCCCCACTGGCGGAGAAAACGCATCAACTGGCGTACAGCCTCGCGGATAAATTACGGCATCAGAAAGGTGCAACCGGTCGCGCCGGGATGGTGCAAAGTCTGTTGCAGGAGTTTTCCCTCTCCTCGCAGGAAGGGGTCGCGCTGATGTGTCTGGCGGAAGCCTTATTGCGTATTCCGGACAAACCCACGCGTGACGCGTTGATCCGCGACAAAATCAGCAACGGTAACTGGCAATCCCACCTCGGTCGTAGCCCGTCGATGTTCGTAAATGCCGCCACCTGGGGTCTGCTGTTCACTGGCCGTCTGGTTTCGACTCATAACGAAGCGAATTTATCGCGATCACTCAACCGGATTATTGGTAAAAGCGGCGAGCCGTTGATTCGTAAAGGCGTGGATATGGCGATGCGCCTGATGGGTGAGCAGTTCGTCACCGGCGAAACTATCGCCGAAGCCCTGGCTAATGCACGGAAACTGGAAGAGAAAGGTTTCCGTTATTCGTATGACATGCTGGGCGAAGCAGCGCTGACTGCCAGCGATGCCAAAGCCTATCTGGTGTCTTATCAGCAGGCGATCCATGCCATCGGCAAAGCGTCCAATGGCCGTGGTATTTATGAAGGTCCGGGGATCTCGATCAAACTGTCGGCACTGCATCCGCGCTACAGCCGTGCGCAATATGAACGCGTCATGGAAGAACTCTATCCAACGCTGAAATCCCTGACGCTGCTGGCTCGCTCTTATGACATCGGTATTAACATCGATGCAGAAGAAGCTGACCGCCTCGAACTGTCGCTCGATCTGCTGGAAAAACTCTGCTTCGAGCCGGAGCTGGAAGGTTGGAACGGCATTGGCTTTGTTATCCAGGCTTACCAGAAGCGTTGTCCGTTCGTCATTGATTACCTGGTCGATCTGGCACAGCGTAGCCGTCGCCGACTGATGATTCGTCTGGTGAAAGGTGCCTATTGGGACAGCGAAATCAAACGCGCCCAGATGGACGGACTGGAAGGTTATCCGGTCTATACCCGTAAGGTGTACACCGATATCTCCTATCTGGCCTGCGCACGCAAGCTGCTGGCGGTGCCGAATCTGATCTATCCGCAGTTTGCCACCCACAACGCTCACACCCTGGCGGCCATTTATCAGCTGGCAGGGAATAACTATTATCCGGGCCAGTACGAATTCCAGTGCCTGCATGGCATGGGTGAGCCGCTGTACGAACAGGTGGTGGGTAAAGTCGCCGATGGCAAACTCAATCGTCCGTGCCGTATTTATGCGCCGGTAGGTACGCACGAAACCCTGTTGGCCTATCTGGTACGTCGCCTGCTGGAAAACGGTGCCAACACTTCATTTGTTAACCGCATCGCCGATACCTCATTGCCGATTGATGAGCTGGTCGCTGACCCGGTGACGGCAGTGGAGAAAATGGGCGCCAGCGAAGGCGCAATGGGGCTGCCTCACGCCAAAATTCCGTTACCGCGTGAGCTGTACGGAGAGAAGCGTGTTAACTCTGCCGGCCTGGACCTGGCCAACGAACACCGTCTGGCCTCGCTTTCCAGTGCTTTGCTCAACAGCGCCAGCCAGCCGTGGCAGGCCCAACCGCTGATTGAAGGTGAGTTGGCTGTCGGCAGCAGCAACCCGGTACTTAACCCATCTGCGCCAGCCGATGTGGTGGGCCACGTACGTGAAGCCACCCCGCAAGAAGTCTCACAAGCACTGGATGCGGCAGTGAATGCCGGCCCGATCTGGTTCGCCACCCCACCCCAGGAGCGTGCCGCCATTCTGGAGCGCGCTGCTGAGATGATGGAAAGCCAGATGCAGCAACTGATTGGCCTGCTGGTGCGTGAGGCGGGTAAAACCTATAACAACGCCATCGCCGAAGTCCGCGAAGCGGTTGATTTCCTCTATTACTACGCCGGTATGGTGCGTGACGATTTCGACAACGAAACCCACCGTCCACTCGGCCCGGTGGTGTGTATCAGTCCGTGGAACTTCCCGCTGGCGATTTTCAGCGGGCAGATTGCCGCCGCGCTCGCCGCAGGCAACAGCGTGCTGGCGAAACCTGCCGAGCAAACGCCGCTGATTGCTGCCCAGGCGGTACAGATTATGCTGGATGCCGGTGTGCCGTCTGGCGTGTTGCAGCTGCTGCCAGGACTCGGTGAAACCGTCGGCGCACAGTTGACCGGTGATGACCGTGTGCGCGGCGTGATGTTTACCGGTTCCACCGCGGTCGCGACGCTGTTACAACGCAATCTTGCCGGACGTCTTGATCCACAGGGCCGCCCTACTCCATTGATTGCGGAAACCGGCGGCATGAACGCGATGATCGTCGATTCATCCGCACTGACTGAGCAAGTGGTGGTCGATATCGTCGCCTCCGCGTTCGACAGTGCAGGTCAGCGCTGCTCGGCGCTGCGTCTGCTGTGCGTGCAGGAAGATGTCGCCGAACACACGCTAAAAATGCTGCGCGGTGCGATGGCGGAATGTCGCATGGGCAACCCAGAACGCCTCTCGACCGACATCGGCCCGGTGATTGATGCCGAAGCCAAAGCCAATATCGAGCGCCATATTCAGGCTATGCGCAATAAAGGTTTCACCATCTACCAGGCTGCACAGGAAAATCCGCAGGACACGAAAGAGTGGGCGACCGGCACCTTTGTGAAACCGACGTTGATTGAACTGGAGCAGGTCAGCGATCTGGATAAAGAGGTCTTTGGACCGGTACTGCATGTGGTGCGTTTTGCGCGCAATAATCTGCCGCAGCTGATCGACCAGATCAATGCTTCCGGTTACGGTTTAACGCTGGGTGTGCATACGCGCATTGACGAAACCATCGCCCAGGTGACCGCAGGGGCCAAAGTCGGCAACCTCTATGTTAACCGTAATATGGTGGGTGCGGTGGTTGGCGTACAACCGTTCGGTGGTGAAGGTTTATCGGGTACCGGACCGAAAGCGGGTGGCCCGTTGTATCTGTATCGCCTGCTGGCGAACCGCCCGGATGGCGCGCTGCTCACAACGTTTGATCGTCAGGATGCTGAACGTCCGGTGGATAGCACCTTGCGTACCACCCTGCTGAGCGCACACCAGGCGTTGCAACAATGGGCGCAGGACAAACCCGAGCTGCTGGCCCTGACGCAACGCTATGACCAGTTGGCACAGGCCGGTACCGTCCGTCTGTTGCCAGGTCCTACCGGTGAGCGCAATACCTTTACTTTGCTGCCGCGTGAGCAGGTGTTGTGTATTGCCGACAACCAACAGGATGCACTGACGCAACTGGCGGCTGTCACCAGCGTCGGTAGTCAGGCGCTATGGCCGGATGACGAGCTACATCGTTCATTGCGTGCTGCCTTACCAGCGGCGGTACAGCAGCGTATTACGCTGGCAAAAGATCTGCTGGCCGCAGAGTTTGATGCGGTGATCTACCACGGTGATGCCGATCAGTTACGCAGCCTGTGCGAGCAGGTCGCAGCGCGTGAAGGTGCTATTGTTTCCGTGCAGGGCTTCGCCCGTGGGGAAACCAATTTGCTGCTGGAACGGTTGCTGATTGAGCGTTCGCTCAGCGTCAACACCGCAGCCGCCGGTGGCAACGCCAGTCTGATGACCATCGGTTAACATCATAAACAGAACATGCTTGCCCGTTATGCTGGCAAGCATGTAGAGACAAACCCGAAGCGGCGCGATTTATCGTGCTGTTTTAACAGATACGCGATAAATCGCGCCGCTTCGGAATGTGCTTGCTTTTCGTTATGCGGCTGTCTTTCTTCGCTTCATACCAATTAATGTCGGGAACACAAACAGCGACTGCCCCAACCCTCGATTGGTCAGTGACCACACCAACACCGAACACAACGAACAGATGGCTACGATGGCAATGGGATACAAGCACGCCCAAAGTATCGAGAACCACGCCTGCTCGTACAGATGATGGCGCTGCGCAAATAAAATGGCTGACATGCCAAAATATTCAATAAATATGCGATGAATAACATAAATTTGCAGGGTATTGCGGCCAATCCAGTTCAGATAGGTCATGCGGAAATGCGCATTCAGCCAGCGACAAATCGCCACGCTTAACAGCACCGCGATGATGCACAGAAACAGGTTCCTGCCGACACCAAAGATAATGTTTACCCCCGCAAAGGCGGCCAGCAGTGCCCAGGGGACCATATTTTCCCGCTTCCAGCTACTGAGTCGCAGCATCAGTGGACTCCAGAACGCTCCCAGCAGGAAAAACAGAAGATATTGCGCCAGACTCTGCGGTCCCCAGTACGGGATAATTTTCACTACCGCCAGATAATTCAGCACCACCGCCACCGCCAGCAACGCCATTCTCTGCTCACGAAAGATCTTGGCTAACAGGAAATAAATGCCCAGACCGTAGAGATACCATGACGTGCTCATCGCCATAAAGGTGAGCTTCAGAAACTCCAACAGCGATCCGGCATAGGCCGCATTGGTATTGTCAGAAATACGTTGCCCGGTGATTTCCGATGAAATGCCATCGATGGACCACCACTGAATAAATCCCCATAAAATATAGAGATAGAACAGATTGGTAATGCGGCTGGTGAAAACCTGCTTCCACGGACGATTCATGATGCCATTCGCCGCCAGCAGTCCCGACACAAAGAAGAAGGCAGGCATACGCAGTGGCGACAGAATGGTATTAAACTTCACCCAAATTTCCGCTGGCAGCCAGCCTGCCGACAGATAATGCACGGTATTTTCGAATCCGGGTAAAACCGTATGGTAGAGCACCACTAACAAAATGCAGGTGCCTTTAAGGGTGTTCACCCATAATATCTCATCGGTCCTGGTGTTATTCATATGATTAACTCCCGCTGTGTCAGTCTTGAACGCGAAATTTGACGCCGAGAAATGAGGTATGACATTTTTAATAGTGAGAGGGATTATCAAACAGGCGGGGCAATCTGACTGTAGCGAAAGTCTTAAAAAATTTTTACTGGCCCTATATAACAATGCGTTACGTCATGACACCGGCCAGCATAACTAAGCAGGCTAATAATTTTCTCCATTTATTTAAACGTTAAAGTGAATATTGATACACATCAATCGCAAATAAACGCGGTCAATAATTAAGATTTATTCACCTGCTTTCAATCCACACGATAATCAAATAAAAGTAAAAATAAACAGCATGTGGCAGTGAGTTAAGAAAAAAAATTCTGCCTGTGCTGCTTATAAATGGCGAAATAGCCAGTTTTCACTGGCCTGTATTTCATCAGGATAACGGCGATGATTTTGCTTCAGTGGCTTGCTTACGCAGTAAACGTGGGTAGAGAAACAGCATCCGCCCCGGACCATGATTTAATAGCGTCCAGACCACTAATGACAGCGAAGTACAGGCGGCTACCCCTGCCAACGGCATCAGTAATGCCCATGCCCAGCTAAAGGTGGTGTTACCAAACCAGCCATAGTGCAAAGCGAGCGTTAGCGCACTTAATCCCAGCAGTTCAATAAAGATGCGGTGCAGCACATAAATCTGTAGCGTGTTCCGGCCAATCCAGTTAAGCCACGCCATATTGCAACGTTGATTGAGGAAGCGGCACAACACTATGCCAAACACGATGGTCAGCAGGCTATAGAAGGGATTCTTGTAACTACCACCGACATGATGCGCCACACCGATTAACGCGATACCGGCCAGGAGCAGCCAGTGTTGCCGCTCAAGGTGGCTGATGGCGATCAATCTCTCGCTAAAGAAAACGCCAAGCAGAAAGTAAAGATAGTTCTGAGCCACGCTGGCGGGGCCCCAACCGGGGATGAGACTGAGCTGTGCAGCATAGTTAGCCACCATTGCCAGCAGCACCAGCGCCACCTTCTGGCGGTGAAACAGCTTGGTGAACAGGAAAAAGCCTGCCAGCGCATAAAGATACCAAAGGCTGGTCATCGACAGCAGCAGCAACTTGATGAACTGAAGTGGAGAATCCGCGTAGGCGGCGTTTTTCGCCGTCGATAAGCGGTCACCCATCATATGCGTTGAAATGTAGTGGATGCACAGCCACTGAATCACGCCCCACAGCAGATAAAGATACAGTATGTTGCTGAATTTCTTTGTAAACACTTCCTGCCAGCTTTTTTTACTGATGGCGCTCGCCGCCAGCAGGCCAGAGACGAAGAAGAAAGCAGGCATACGTAACGGGGAGAGGTATTTATTAAAGGTCACCCAGCCTTCAGCAGGGATGATCCCGGCGGTCAGATACTGCAACGATGGGGCAAAGGTGGTGATGATGGCGTGGTGCAGAACCACCAGCAAAATACAGCCGCCTTTTAGCGTATTGATCCAGAGTACCTCTTGCCTGGCAGACGTCATTGTTAAGTCCTGATTGTGTCATGAATTTGTAAATAATTATTTTTATTTATTAATTCATCACAATCAGTACCACTCTTAAAAAGACCGCAAGAACCCAGCAGAGTAAATGAAGATAAAATAAATACTTAAAAATCAGCACAATGACAAAATAAGGCTGATTTTTTTCGGAAGAAACTGATGTGGGAAAATAAGGAAAACGCCGTGAATCATCCACGGCGCTTAAGATTATTGATTAAGGAATTTATCGAGGAACTGTCGGGTACGGGCATGTTGCGGATTGCTGAACAGCGCCTTCGCCACCCCCTGCTCAACGATACGGCCCTGATCCATAAAGATGGCACGGTCAGCGACGTCGCGGGCAAAGCTCATCTCATGGGTGACAATCACCATCGTACGCTTCTCTTCCGCCAGCGCACGGATGGTATTCAGTACCTCCCCCACCAGCTCAGGATCAAGCGCTGAGGTGGGTTCGTCGAACAGAATCACCTGTGGGCGCATTGCCAGTGCGCGCGCTATCGCCACACGCTGCTGTTGTCCACCGGACAAGCGTCGCGGGAAGCTCTCTTCCTTACCGTGCAGCCCCACTTTATCCAGCAATGAACGTGCACGCGCAATGGCCTCCGCTTTCGGTTCACCTTTGACGATCACCGGCCCTTCGATAATGTTTTCCAGTACCGAACGATGGGGGAACAGATTAAAATTCTGGAATACGAATCCCACCTGCTGACGCAGACGGCGCACCAGTTCCTTCTGTTTGTTGATGCCAAGAGCAGCATCGACGGCAATCTCGCCCACCCGGATGGTGCCACTATCCGGCACTTCCAGCAGGTTGATGCTGCGCAATAAGGTAGTTTTACCCGAACCGCTCGGCCCGATAATCGCAACCACTTCGCCAGAAGCCACGTCCAGATCGATACCGTGCAGCACCGTCTGGCCGTGAAACTGTTTCACCAGCTGACGTACTTCAATGGCACTCATTTCGCCTCCCGATCCTGACGATTAACATGCGCTTCCAGTCGATTCTGCAAGGCGGAGAGTACCGTCGCCATCACCCAATAAATCACCGACGCCGCAAGGTACATGGTAAACACCTCCAGGGTACGCGAGGTGATCAACTGCGCCTGACGGAACAACTCCGGCACCTGAATCGTGGCCGCCAGCGAGGTATCTTTCACCAGGCTGATAAAGCTGTTGCCCAATGGCGGTAGCGCGGTACGTGCCGCTTGCGGCAGGATCACGCGACGAAGCGTTTGCCACGGCGTCATACCGATACTGGCCGCCGCTTCCCACTGACCCCGCTCAATCGCAGCAATCGCACCACGTAGCGATTCCGAGGCGTAAGCGGCGGTGTTTAACGACAGACCAATCATGGCGGAAGGAATGGGATCCAGCTCGATACCAAACTGCGGCAGGCCGTAGTAGATCATAAACAGCTGGGCGATAAGCGGCGTGCCACGAAAGATCGACACATAACATCGCGCCAGCCAGTTAATCGGCCAGAAGTGCGACAGGCGCATCAATGCCAGCACAAAACCAAGTATCAGCCCGAAGAACATGCCGCCGATACTCAGTTGCAGTGTGAACACCGCGCCTTTGAGTAAAAATGGTGCTGAATCCAGCACCAGTTGTAGGCTTTCCTGCATTATTTAGTAACGTCCGCGCCGAACCATTTCTCGGAAAGTTTGCTCAGGGAGCCATCTTTCTGCATATCAGCAATCGCCGCATCAATCGCTTTCAGCAGATCATCATTACCTTTACGCAGTGCCACGCCAGATTCCAGACGCGAGAAGGCCGGGCCTGCCACTGCCATGGTATCGCCAGTTTTCTTCACCAGATCCAGCGCGGCCAGACGATCCACCAGGATGGCATCAAGGCGGCCTGAACGCAGGTCCTGATATTTGGTTGGGTCATCATCATAGGTGCGGATATCCACGCCCTTCACGTTATCACGCAGCCACTGTTCATAGTTGGAGCCGAGACCCACACCGACTTTCTTACCGGAGAGATCGTCCGGCTTAGTAATGCTGCCCGCGTTTTTCTTCAGCGTCAGCGCCTGCACACCGGAAATGGTGTACGGCGTGGAAAAGTCATATTTCTTTTTACGCTCATCCGAAATGGTGACCTGGTTGATGACCACATCGATACGTTTTGAATCCAGCGCGGCCAGCATACCGTCCCATTTGGTTGGTTTCAGGCTGGCTTTCACGCCAAGATGCTGCGCCAGTTGCTGGGCGAATTCCACTTCGAAACCGGTCAGTTTGCCGTTTTCATCCTGGAAGCTGAACGGCGGATAGGTTCCTTCCAGCCCCACCAGCAGCGTGCCGCGTTCTTTCACTTTATTCAGCAGATTTTCTGCCGCGAAGGTTTTCACATTGAAACCGGCGACCAGCGCCACCGCCATCACTCCCATCACCAGTTGGCGACGAACCTGTGAGAAAGCCATAAATACCCCATTTATTATTTGTGAGTTGTGTGTGTTGTGTGCGTTATTTCACCGGGTCAGGCAAATAACGGCCGGATTATAAAACTTTTTTTACCTGCGTCTCAGACCGAAGGATGATAAGCAAATAACGCGGGTGATCCGCCGGTATGGACAAATAACAACGGGCCTTCACGACGGAAACGGTTCTGGCTGATGCCGTCAATCAAACCGGCCATCGCTTTTCCGGTATACACCGGGTCAAGCATGATGCCTTCCAGCCGCGCCAGCAGCTTCACCGCCTCCATCCCCTCTTCGTTCGGTTCGCCGTAGCGCGGAGCATAATATTCATCCCACAGCGTAATGGGCGCGCGCGCTGCAACCTCCAGCTGCTGCGCCAGTGCCGTGCGGATGCGCTCAACCACGGGCAGTTGATCTGCCACTTTGCGCGACACCGTCACACCCACCAGCTCGCTGTCCGGCAGCAGTTGCTCCAGACCAACCGCCAGGCCAGCATGGGTACCGGCACTGCCGGATGCCACCACCACGGCGGCAAAATCCACCACGCCTTCGCTTTGATGCGCAATTTCCTGGGCACATTCCACATAACCGAGTGCACCCAGCGCATTGGAACCGCCCACCGGTACCACATAAGGACGAAAACCCTGTGCTTCGAGACGTTCAGCCTGCTCCGCCAACTGTGCCGTCGGATTATGCAACGCATCGACCATCACCACCTCGACGTCCATAAGATCCAACAGCAGTCGGTTGCCGTTACTCAGGTAGTTTTGTGCCGTGGTTCCAATCGGGTTTTCCAGCAACGCCACGCACTTCAGACCAAGACGTGCCGCCACTGCCGCCGTCTGACGTACGTGGTTAGATTGTATTGCACCCGCCGTCAGCAGCACATCCGCGCCTTCGCGCAGCGCATCGGCCGCGAGGAATTCGAGTTTGCGTAGCTTGTTACCACCGAGCGCCACCGGGGTGAAATCATCACGTTTAATGAAAATATCACGCCCAAGATAGTCAGAAAGACGGGGCAAATGCTCTAGCGGCGTGGGCGCACCCAGCAGCTCAAGACGAGGGAATTGGTGCAAAAGATGTAAGGACAATGCAGCCTCCATTCGGGCAAATTGCAATTATTCTTACAGTGTTGCAGAAGATGAGAAAAGTCGCACCCGGAATTCACCGGGTGCAGTCCCTGTTGCTGGCGTCTTCGACAACAACAGGGGGAGGATCACAGTTAGCTGCGCTGCCAGCCTAAAAACTGGTCATATTTACGCAAAGCGATGCGGTAATTATTATTACCGGCATCAGGTAAATCGTTCTCCAGACACTCATGCCAGCTGTTGCCCCGCAAACGTTCTGCCGGGAAATTTTTCGCCTTGAGCATGTCATCGAGTCGACGTAAACGCACCACGTATTCGCGGATGGTGCTGTGACTCATCTCAGTCTGTTCAAAGAGGTATTGCTTGAACGCCATGATATCGAAGTAATTCGGATGAGTATTACAAAAAATATCGCTGCAAAAACGGCACAACGCAGTCAATTCCGGCTGGAGTTTCATCCACACCTGATCGTCAATCATTTGGTCCATGCGAGCAATGGCCTCTTTATTGATGGTCTGGCCGCGGAACACTAACGCCATACGGTCAAGAACCTTGCCACAATGTGAACAATTGCTTTGGCTGTGCTTGTAGTCTTTAAGGTAGCGACTTAAAGGTCTGGCTTTGGATTTGGCTCCCATTGCTGAGTCCCCGGTTTTATTTTTTTTGGATCCCCAGGAACTGATTCTGTCAGCGCGCTCCCGTTAAACGGGCACGCAGGCGTTTGATCGCCTGACTGTGCAGTTGGCTGACGCGGGATTCGCCCACTTCCAGCACCGCGCCAATCTCCTTCAGGTTCAGTTCTTCCTGGTAGTACAGTGTCAGCACTAATTTTTCACGCTCGGGCAATGCCTCGATCGCTTCAATTACGCGCTCACGCAGATTCCCTTCCATCAGTTGATGAAGCGGGTTGGCTTCTTCATGCCCTTCCGTCACCAGCTCTGCGCTGTCACCGTGTTCTTCCCGATACTCGTCGTAGGAGAAGAGTTGGCTGTTGTTGGTATCGAGCAGAATCTGCCGATACTCCTCCAGCGAAACATTCAATTGATCAGCCACTTCCTGCTCGGTAGCCGCGCGCCCCATCGCTTGCTCTACCTGATGCATGGCGCCAGCCACTTCGCGCGCATTACGGCGTACGCTACGAGGTGCCCAGTCGCGACTGCGCAATTCATCCAGCATTGCTCCCCGGATACGCTGCACGGCGTAGGTGGTAAAGGCGGTGCCCTGTAACGCGTCGTAGCGTTCCACGGCATTCAGTAAGCCAATGCCACCGGCCTGCAACAGATCGTCAAGCTCAACGCTGGCGGGCAACCGTACCTGTAGGCGAAGCGCTTCGTGCCGCACCAGAGGAACGTAGCGCTGCCAGAGCGAATGTTTATCCATCACGCCATCGGCGGTATAGAGATCGTTCACGTTGACTACCCTGCGTTAGTAAAGTTATCGGCATGATTATCTAATTCTGTAGGGCGTTTTGATTGGAGGAATAGGCGGGCAAAGCGCGGTTATTTCAATTTGTAATTGATGGCGGCACAGCAGGCCGCCATCCAAGACTTCCCTAACGCAGATTACGCAGGCGCTGGCGCGTACCGGGCGGTACGTTGTCCCATAACACGCAGGTTTTCCCCTCAAGCGACTGATAGAAAGGGCTAATGTTGCCATCGCTTTCAAGTTGCGCGTTGAACACCACCTGACCGGTTTCCGCATCGATGCTTAACATACGGTTAATAAATAGCCGCTGTAAGTCACTACGCAGGAACAAACCGTTATCCACGCTGTTATCGGCGAGAAATCCTTCTTCATTTTCCTGAGTATCGATATGACAGGCTTCGACCCACGGCCAGCTGTGTCGTTCAGTCAATCGCGTGCCAGTGATCACGCAAGCGCCGTAGCGCGCTTTAACCGCCGCGCTAAACTCGGCCTGACTGGCACGCTGGAATACTCGCGCTTTAACCCGCCTGCCGACTTCAGTACCGGGCATCACCGCAATCGGGACTTTATGTTGCGGTGTACTCAGCACCACCAGGAATTGCACCTTGCGCGATAATGGAAAACAGGGATGAGCCTGCGGGTCGAACAACTGCCAATATTCGTCGTCTTCATTCTGGCGCATCAGCACCAGCTTAAAGCCACGGCTTGCCAGCAGGTTCTGCGCCTCTGCCGAATGGGGATCGAGCATCGCGTAAACGCGGGTTTCCCCGACGACCTTCCAGCGATTTTCTTTCTTTATTTCGTCAGTGCGGCGGAAATAGAGGAAAGCCTGCTGGTTCTTCAGGTAATGCTCAAAGCGACGCAGATAGTTTTTGCGTTCGTTGTCGTCCGAGACAAACAGCAGATCCTCGATCGGGCTATTGATCTCCTGCTGAGCGAACACCGCGCGGATCACCAAATTGCGATAGCTGGTTGACGGGCTCAGCAACCCACGGGCGGTAAGCTCTTTCTCATCAGGATTTTGCTGCATGTAGCGCAACGCGATCTCTTCGAAAGTCAGTAGCTCACCGGGTAACAAGTCATAATTGAAGCGCATAGACACCCCAGAAAATGGAAAAAGTACGGCAAAAATTCGTGTGATTCTGAAGGGAGTTATCGGCAGATTTGCAGGGTTCTGTAACAGGTTGGTTACTTTTTTATGGTAGCGAACAGTGGCCATCACCGGCAAAGCGCCCACGCAATTCAGTCCTGTGCAGTTTACGTCTGGACGAACTGGGCTTCCCGTCTTCGGATTGGCGCGCCCGTTTAAGCGAGGTGGTCCCTCTACTGCTGGAAGCAAACGTGTTGAAAAAGGCAAATTGAGCCAAAAACCCTGTCTGTTTATGCCATTGCACTGACCCAAGCCTGAATAAAATAAGACGGTTAAATTTACTCAGGCTAAGGTTGGACGCCATGTCTTCACCCTCCCGGGCGCTGCTGCTTGATGCGGGATTCGCCTCACTGCCCTTTCTGGATGTATTACGCCAGCACGGTTACCGCACGGCGGTGTGCGGCAGCAAAACCCAAGACCCTGGCCATCGTTTTGCAGATGACAGCAGTCCTGTTAACTATGGTGACGTGCAGCAAGTCATTGACCTGTGTCGCGAATGGGGCATTTCAGCCCTGCTGCCCGGCGTCACGGATGTCTCTTATCTCGCCGGCTCACGGGTCGCAGAACAACTTGGTTTTTCCGGATTCGACACTCCGGATGTTGCTGATACGTTGTTCCAGAAGGATCAGTTTCGCCAATGGGCACAGGCTAACCATTTCCCGGTGCCAGCAGCGGTACAGCAGTTAAGCGAAAGCAATGAATTGTCTTTACCGCTGATCGTTAAGCCAGTTGACGCCTACAGCGGATTAGGGATTACCCATATCTCTGAACGCGAACAGTTAGCTGTTGCTTTCCTCGCTGCTCAACAGGCTTCACGTAGCGGTGAAGCGTTAATTGAGCAGTTTATTAATGGCACGCTGCACAGCCACTCCGCCTTTATTCGTAACGGTGAAATCGTCTGCGAATTTTATGTCGATGAGTTTTGCACCGTTTATCCGTGGCAAGTCAACAGCAGTTCTCTCACCACGCAACTGAGCCGCACATTACAGGATCGCGTCAGCGATTGTCTGGCGACGTTAACGTCACAGCTCGGTCTGTGTGATGGCCTGCTACACACCCAGTTTATGACCGACGGCAACGATTTTTGGTTGATTGAACTGACACGACGTTGTCCTGGCGATCTCTATAGCCGCCTGATCAGCCTATCGACCGGTGTGCCTTACAGCAGCCATTTTGTCGCACCCTTTATCAATATTGATGACCACTTTGACCAACGCCGCCCGGTACGCCAGCGCTTTATCGCCCGTCATACCGTCTCCGTCGCCGAAGCAACCCGTTTCGCGGGTTTTCACTTTGCCGCGTTACCGGCAAAAATACTCGATGTCATCCCCCTCAAGTTACCGGGCGATGCACTGGAAGCCGCTCCGCGCGACCGCGCAGGATTGGTGTTTGCCGAGTGCGCCAGCCTGACCAGGCTGGCGCAACTGACGCCGCATCTGAACCAGTATCTTAATCCCCCGATGCAACAGGAGAGAAAGTCATGACCCAACCACTCAGGATTGCCTTCCTTGGTGGCGGCATCAATTCCGCCATCGGCCAGACCCACAAAATTGCCGCCCAGATGGATGGTGAATTCCATCTGGTCGCTGGCTGTTTCAGCCGCGATGCACAGATAAATCAACAAACAGCGCAGATCTGGGGCATCGCCACCGATCGTCTGTACGACCATTATGAAGCGTTGCTGGCAGCAGAACATTCACAACTGGATGCGGTGGTGATTCTACTGCCTACGCCGCATCATCTCGACGTCATCGTGCGCTGCCTTGAATATGGTGTCGCGGTGATATGTGAAAAGGCATTGGTGGAGTCAGTCGCCAGCGCGCTGGTGGTCAGTCACGCCCTGCAACGTACTGGTGGCCGCCTGTTTGTTACCTATAACTACAGCGGTTACCCAATGGTGCGCGAGCTGCGCCAGCGCATTGCCGATGGCGAGCTGGGGAATATCCAGCAGATCCTGGTAGAGATGCCGCAGGAGGGCTTTAGCCGTCGCAATATGGCCGGGGATGTAGCACGGCCACAAAGCTGGCGTCAGTCCGACGGCGTGATCCCCACGGTATCGCTCGATCTCGGTGTTCATGTGCATCAGTTAGTGGATTTTATTGCGCAACGTCGGGCGACCGATGTCTATGCGATCAATAGCCACTTCACGACGTTACCCAACATTATCGACACCGTCCATGCCGTATCCCGCTATGAAGATGGTCTGGTATGCCAGTATTGGTACGGCAAGGCGGCGCTGGGTTACCGCAATGGCTTACGTATCCGGGTAATGGGCGATAAAGGTAGCGCGGAGTGGTTACAGGTGGAACCGGAAACCCTGAAACTCAGCAATGTGCACGGCCAGGTCACTTTGATTGACCGTACCGATAATGCCAACCGCATCGCTAACCTGCCACGCTACTGCCGCTTCAAGGCAGGTCATCCGGCTGGATTTATCGAAGCCTTTGCTAACTACTATGCGGATATCGCCCAGAGTTTACGTGGCGAACACAACGACTACAGTCAGGGTATTGATACGGCACTGAGCGGGCTGAATTTTCTCGAAAAAGCCCAACGCAGTGCCACGTTACACCAGCCAGTAACGCTGCTGGACTTGCTTTCCCATCCCGCCACTGCGACCGGTTAATGCGCTAACACTTTGCTCCCCCCTTTCGGGGGGAGCCGTTCTCAGGCCGCCGCGGTCTGACTGGCTGCCAACACAATATCAATAATGCGCGCTTGCTCTGTCTCAGTCAGCGTGGGATGGATCGGCAGGCACAGCACCTGCTGGGAAGTGGCACTGGCAACCGGCAGATTGTCAGGATGAGACGACTCATAACCTTTATACATCGGAAACTGCGAAATCAGTGGATAGAAGTAGCGACGGGCGTAAATCCCTGCGTCCTTCATCTGTTGATAAAGCTGGTCGCGCGTCAGTGGAAAGTGTTCCGGGTGGATAAACAGCGGGCAGTAGGCGTAATTCCATTCGGTTTGCGCATCAGCCTGCAACAACGATACCCCTGGCACCGCGGCTAACGCCTCAGCATAGCGTTGATAAATTCGCTGACGCACACCAAACGCGGCATCCACATGCTTTAGCTGCAACATACCAAAGGCTGCCTGGAATTCGCTCATTTTGCCATTGATGCCCGCCGCTACGACCGTTGTTTCATCAGCAAAACCAAAGTTCTTCAGATAATCAATGCGACGTTTAATCTTCTCATCCGGGCAAATAATCGCACCGCCTTCGAAGGTATTAAACACCTTCGTGGCATGGAAACTCAGCACCGATAAATCACCATGATTCAGGATGCTGACCCCTTCGCGTTTCACGGCAAAAGCGTGGGCCGCGTCATAAATCACGCGTAAGCCATAGGTATCGGCAATGCGCTGAATCGCATCGGTGTCACACGGCAGGCCGTAGCAATGCACAGGCATGATGGCGCTGGTTTTCGGCGTAATTGCCGCCTCAATTTTAGCCGGGTCGAGGTTACAGGTCTGAGGATCGATATCGACAAACACCGGCTTGATGCCGTTCCACAACAACGAATGTGAGGTCGCCACAAAGGAGTATGGTGTGGTGATCACCTCACCATCAATACGCAGCGCCTGTAACGCGGTCATCAACGCCAGCGTACCATTAGAAAATAAGCAGATATGTTTCACGCCCAGGTATTCTGCCAGCGCAGCTTCCAGGGCCTGGTGATACGGGCCACCGTTGGTCAGGTATTTGCTCTGCCAGATATTTTCGAGGTAAGGAATAAACTCCTCCAGTGGTGGCAGTAAGGGGCTGGTCACCAGAATATTTTTGTTGTCGTAATGTGGCGCGATTTTTTTCATCGTGGCCCCCTGCGGGCAAAGTAATGTGTCACGGTTATTGGAGATCTACACCGGCCTGCTGCCAAAAGGTCGCAAGCGTGTTTGTCGTTAACTGGTTTTCGCGGGTTACTGGCGACACAACTGCCGACTCAACGTTCTGATGCCATTCACGTAAGCGAGTAATCCAAACATTGTCTTTATTTCTTACCGCTGTTACTGACCCGCCGTGTGCCAACGCGATATGCTCACTGCACAACACCGGAAGCGAAGCCGCCTGGTAATGCAGCAGGGGCAAATTATCTTTGAAGCGGTTTTCATCATTGTTGAGACGAAACAGCACCGCCAGATTGACTTGCAGGGATATGATGTCATCAGCGCTCACTAGCACAGAGTGCGTTCGATGTATTTCACTCACACCGGCAAACCAACCGGCGGGAACATCACCACGAATGACCCAATCGATAAATCCCGCGGTTTCGTTGATGACAGGGGCAAAGAAGCGCTTATCAGCATCACTTAATTGCAGAGTGTCACATAAGACCCGCAGTTTCGTGCCGCGTGGGGCGACTCCTAACTGCAGTTTTGGCATGACCACCAACGATGGCAGGGAATAGACCGTTTGCTTACGTTTTTGCAGCCAGAGTTTTAATTCTTCGTTGCATACCAGCCAGCCTGCGAGCCAATCGGCATGCAACAGTCCCTGGACCGCTTGTTGATTGATGCCAGCCTCAGGTAAGCAATACGTCTGGCAACCGGTCATGGTGGTAATCGACTTAAGATGCCCCAGTTGGCGTTCGCCCACCTCCGCCGATATGATCAGCATGTCTGGCTGTAAGCGCACCAACACCCAAGGCGCGAGGGCATCATATGTGAGCAACGCAATCTGTTGTTGCTGCGCCATCGCGCTCAGTATCTCTCCCAGGTAAGCGCTGGCGGGCATGCCGTTATCTCCCTGTACCCAAACGACGCGTGGGATGTTTGCCTGGGTGAATGCTGGCCACATTTGCTTGACGCTTTCATCAACCGTGAAGGGTTCGCCATACAGAGAATGACTGGGGTGATAGCCAGGGTCACAGAATAGACTTCTGCCCCATTGCTGCTGAAGATGCGAAGCCTCGACAGAAGATGGATTAAATCCACGCGCATCAGCATCAGTTGCGACCACACTATGGGGCGTCCAGATGGACAGGTAACCGGCTTGCGCGACCTTGAGGAAAAAATCGATTTCCGCCAGAGCAATGTCGCCATAACTCTCGTTCAGTCCCTTCATCTCATGCCAGCATGTTTGGCGAACCACCAGGCATTGCCCATCTAACAGGCGAGAATAACGGTCACTTTGCAGGAAACCGGCGGCGATCATCGAATCCCAACGTTCGCCCTTACCAATGTGCCCGGCAAGGCCACGATAACCACCAATGATGCCAGCCGACAGGATATGCTGCTCCGTATGGATCAGTTTTGGACCAACCACAGCCACTTCCTGACGCTGAGCGTGATTCATCAGCGCAGAAAGCCAGTTATCACTAAAGAAAATCAGGTGAGGTTCGATAAAGCAAAGAAACTCGCCTTTGGCGTGTTGCGAAGCATGATTGCGTAATATTACAGGCTGCCAGCCGACAGCAAGATTAATCACCCGGATACGCGCAGGATCAATGCTTGCGAGTCCCTCCAGCCATGTATTGATCGTGCTATCACTATGTTGATGATTGATCACCAGCAATTCGGTATTTGCCCATGCGTTATATTGCAGCAAACTGGTGATTGCACGTTCAAGAGCCGCCAGTTTGTTGCCCGCCAGCAGTATTAAAGAAACCAAGGGTTGCGCTCGATGAGCGTACACAACACGCATCGGCAAACCGGGTTGTACCTCTACGGTGGCCGTCGGATAACCTCGTTGGATCGTCAACGCGTTTAGCGCCTGAGCAGCCTCATCACTCTCCTCGGTGTGCACTTGCGGCTGCGGCAAAATACAGATCAGGTCTGGATAATGCCGAATAGCCATAACACCGGCATGGAGATAAAGTTGTTGCAGCACGCTAACGTCCAGTGCCTGCGTTAAATGGGCTGTATCCAGCCATTGAGCGAATGCACTTCGCGCCAGCAGGCAGCGTTTGAGATAGATCTCGGGTGCATTACTGAACAGATCCCAATCCCATTGCGGTTTGAGATGTGGAACCGGCTCACCGTTAGCATCAAGCCATAACTCGTCGGCATACACCGCCTGCACTTGCGCCTGACTCGCAAGGAAATGTGCCAGGCCCGGCCAGCACTCAGCGCTATAAAAACCACCAGCAGGAATACACTGCAACCAATCAAAAGTATCCTCAGCAACCTGCCGTGCCAACCACCCTCGCCAATGCGTCAGTGCAACAACCTCAACACCTTGCCTTGCGGCATCCTGACGCGATGAAACAATGACAACAGCCACGTAAGCAGGACGTTCAGCCAGCGTATCAAGCGTTAACGACAAGCGTTCGGGATGTTCAGCATCATCAAAAATCGTGATAAGCAAACGAGGCATCTGCGTAAATTGCAGTTTGCTTTTCAGCGCAGGTGTCAAACTTCGGTTCACCAACCAATTTTCCAGGCGTCCTTCCCAAACCGTTTGCTGAAATTCTCTGGCTGCCTGCTGTGAAGAGCTCACCAGATGGTCAAGCTGTGACGCAGTCTGTTTACGGCGCTCAAGTAACACATCATGCATCTCTCCGATGTTACTGCGCACCCGCTCCAGGGTCCCAGGTTTGTCATCCCAACAATAGCCTAATCCATTTAGATCATTGATCGTTGCGGGTGTTACCGCATGCTGTTCATAGCCCCTGGCCGTCAACGCCACTACCGGACAACCACAGAGTACGGCTAGCAATCCTGTTCCCGAGGATTCATAGGTGTATAACGTACGGGTAGTTTTGAGTGTTTCGGCGAGTTGTGGCAACGATAACGGATTACGCATGGAGAGAATCTGTATATCCGCAGGCAATGACGCGAAATCAACGGCAGATTCTGGAACTCGATTCAGGTACAGCACATCACGATTACGTTTACGCTGCTCATCACAAAACAGGTCAAGGTCATAACACTCAATATTGAGAATATTGGCGTGGTGGTGCTTTGCAGCGAACTCCGGTCGATACCAATAAAAGAGGTCGCCCACCTTGTCTTGTAATGTATTGCCATTAATTGCCGACTCACGGTTCAACATATATCGCACCACGACCGGAGCCTGATGTGGATTCCCGCTGACAACTTCTGGATAAACAGCAATAAACAGGCCGCCGCGCAAACGGTAGTCACGCAACTCTTTCCCGGTCACCGCCGGGGTATTCCATTCTGGATTGACCTTACAATTCACCATCCATGCGCGTCTGCCACTTTCATTTAACAGATGGCACAAGCGATGCATAACCTGCACGCCAGCAGAAGAGTCGCGGTAATCTGGCGCGATAATGAAATAAGGGAAATTTTCGTCCTGAATAGTCGTCATCATGGTTACGCGTATATTGAGCGGCAAGTGTTGCCGGGCAAATTTTCTCTATAGTAGCCATGACAGGTGACAACCAATCCCCAAAACAGAGGGCAAAAACGCGGCATTTTTCATATCAAAGGAAACAGGCTGGATGGGATACCCAGCCTGCGTGACACAGTAATCAGGCGCTCCAGGCTTTGAGCCAGTTATCAACATGGGTGCCTTTGAGCATCCACTCTTCACGCACCTGCCGCTGGAGGGCGAGACCGGTTCGTTCACTTTCATTCAGGTCATTAAGATGCATACGGATCGCATCGACCCAATCTTTGAAGCGATTTTTCACGCGGGTCACCGGTAGGTTAGTGTGGCGATAACATTGGACATCGCTGCACACCACCGGGATGCCACAAGCGCCATACTCCATCAAGCGCAGATTGCTTTTGCAATCGTTGAAGATATTATCCTCTACCGGTGCCAGAGCCAGATCCAGATTCAGTGCAGCCAGCGTGGCCGGATAAAGACTGATGTCTACACCTGAATGATGTTCATGCACGTAAGGGCGCAGTTTCTCCGGGCACATCCCCATGAACACCCATTCCACTTCGTTGGCAAGCGCTTTGACCACATCCGCTATCATTTCCAGATCCCCCTGATGACTGGAGCCACCAGCCCAGCCGACACGAGGTTTACGCCCTTGCCCACGTAGACTGTGTAGCTCTCCCCACCAGTTAACCGGCAAACGGTTAAGCACCACCTGAATATCAGGGTGGAAAGACGACAGGGCCTCTGCCAATGGCGGTGTCGACACCACGAAGCGGTCAAAATAGCTCAGGCTTTTACGTAAATGCCCCGATACTTCCTGCCGGAAATTGGCGCGGTTGTAGTGTTTCATGGGCAAATTAAGAATATAGTCATCCAGCTCAAACACTTTGAACATTTCGGGAATCTTACCGGCACGCTCAATCCAGGTATGGAAGGCAGGTGCATACCGGCGCTGGATAATCAAACTGTCTGGACGATACTGTGCCACCTCACTCAGGTTAAGCAATGAGAGAGAGGCGTTACCCTGTGCCTTGCCTTCCATTTGCATCGCGTGCAAGGGTTGCAGCATACGATAGTGACCGCAACCCGCCGTATCTGAGTGGTGGAGTAACAGCTGTGGTAAACCCGCACTTCTCACTGGCTGCCAGCACATTTCACTGTCATTGCTGATATCAAAATGTCGACCACGTTGCGACAGGTTGGTGTTATACGCAGGGTCGCGTCCAACTAACGGTAACCAGCGCTGCAACAGCAAATCCTCTTCCTGTTGCTTGAGTCGCGCCGCAGCCTGGATCGACACGCCCGCAAACGGACGTTTTCGATCTGCCGCCCGCAATACACGGGCATAGGGCGTCCACACTGTCAGATAGCCTTGATTTCGGGCGCGCAGGCAAAGATCAACGTCACTGAATAGCGTCAGGGTTTCATCGAAACCATTCAGAGCGGCAAACACCGTAAAACGAACCAGCATAAAGTCGCCCGATACGGCACTGTAGTTTTGATCGAGATGTAGGCGTCCTAGCGCAGACGGGGCCTTATCGTCATGGCCGCGAAATACATCGCCAGCGATGCCATTAACACCCAGGACAAAGCCCGCATGGCGCACTTTATTATCTGCCGACAGTTGCTTGCCTCCCACAATCGCCACTTCCGGGCGTTGCGCATGATTGAGCAAATTCGCCAGCCACTCGCCATCCGTAATCGCTAGCTCACTGTGCAAAAACATCAGGTATTCGCCCTGTGCATGTTCTGCTGCCAGATTCGCCATTGCGCCCTGATGCCATTCACCGTCGTAACGCACGACGCGGATACGTTCTACATCAACGGTTGCAATCGCCTCAAGCCAGTTATCGCGGTCCTGGCTATGCTGATTGTCAGCCACGATCATCAACTCGTAATGCTGATAACGTGTCTTCTCCATCAATGTTGTGACACAGGTGATCAACGCCGCCAGGCTTTCCCCGGCCAGAATGATTATGGAAACCTTGGGTTGATCAGCATGGTTATAGCGCAGCCGATAGTTGTAGTAGCCATCAAGCGCAATTTCCGCCTCTGCATAACCACGGTTGTGCAGATGGCGCTGGATAATCTGTGCATCCTGCGCAATATCTCGTGGTCGAAGATGAGCTGTCAGAAGTGGTTCCGCGAGGTGACCGACGACATTCAACCCCTGCGATTCAATCAGTTTGACGATCAGATCCAGTTCAGCTGACTGGTTAAAATTGATGTCAAACCCTTCTGCTGCGAGTAACAGTTCACGACGAAATAGCCAGTGTCGTGCCATGGACTTCGGTGAACTGAGCAACATATCCAGATTGAAATCAGGTCGGAATGCCAGACCTGCGGGTTGCTGTTCAATATAGAAATACTCATCTGCATACAGCGCCAACACGTCATCCCGTGATGGCAAAGTGGTAGACAACGCCATTAGCCCGGAGAGATTAAAACGTATTCCGGCCTCAACACACATCAACCAAGTGTACGACTGCTCAGCAATGAGCTGGTTAATTACCGCAAGTCGGGATTCAGCTGATGCAGGCCAGGCTGGGGCTCCCTGCGTATTGTCAGTTACCTCACCGACCAATAAAGGGGTAAGTACCAATAATGGCGAAGAAAAATCACTCAGGGATGTTAACGTGTCATTCAGCTGCTCTACATTTTCAGGCGTGACGATAATGATGATCGCAAGGCTCGCAGGCTGTGGTGCACGATCGCTCAACTGTTCCAGCGCCGCCTGGTGAACCGGCTTCAGACTCCGTACCGCATTCCAGTGAAAAAGCGTACTGAGACTGAGTGCATGATATTGCAACTGCCTGACATTATGCTGCGTAAATGCCGCTGGCTGTGATAAGGGCGCAACAGAGATGAGCTCTGATGGCCCTTTTGCGCTGCTCTGCCAGGATGCTTGCCGCAAAAACTGAATCACTCTCTCTCGCGACGTCCGAGCCGGCTCGTCATCCTCGATCTGATGAGGTTGAGGATGGACATCAGAAACGCGTACTGCGCAGAGTGGGGTCGGGAACCAAACCACATCACCCTGTGCTAACAATTTGCTATACAAAACCAGTGCACCTGCTGGTGCTAATGTTTCATTCTCAAGGGTGAACAGCGCCTCTGGTTCTGGCATCAGTGCCAACAGGCACTCCCGCCTGATTAAGGTCGCACTGAGGTCACCGATCAGGTTGTAGCTGAGACGACATTGATAACGCAGCAGGTCGGTACCCTTTACCAGCCCCGGTTGTGGCAAAAATGCCGCTGTGGATAACGTATCCGCCACATCCTCACCGCCTGCATCAAGTCGCTTACGTTTGGAGACAGCCAGCACCGCCTGAGGCAGGCTTTCTAACGCCTGGACCATCGTTGAAACACATTGAGGTGCCAATTGATCGGCAAAACTCAGCAACTTTATGTATTTGCCTTGTGCCGAATGGATCGCTTCAGCCAGTGCTGTTGAGTACCCTGCTGGAAAGATTAAGTGCCTGACGGTATGTCCTGGCTGATTGAGATAAGGTTGTAACCGTTGACCAATAAACTGTTTGCCACTGGTATCGGAGACCAGAATCTCACAATGCGGATAGTCCTGTGCCAGGGCGCTTTTAAGCGCTCCCTCCAGCCATACGGGAACGTGTGCAGTGATAATAATGCTGACAAGTGGAGAGTGATTCATCAGAGGCCCTTCGCTGGAATACGTTGCGCCAGCACTCTTTGTCAGGCGCAGAAAGACGAGTATTCCTCATGATAAAGAGCCTCTCTGGATTCAATCCGTCGAGCAACACCGTGAATCGCTGCCTATTCATACCGTTTTGGTCAGCAATCAGGCGCTGCTGAATGTCAGATGGACGGTGATTTTGGCGAAAGTTTTAAGAAACGCATAACACCCGGACGTCGCTCGGAAGTCAGTAGTAAACGGTTGTCGTCGGTTAAATCACGCAGTTCAGCCAGATGGAGTGTGGCACGCTCGACAGGTTTAAGCAGCTCGAGGTCAAAAAACTGACTTGCTGTGCGCAATAACCTTGTATAACGTGGCAAAAAATCATCAACCCAATGATGAATTTCAATAATAACAGTACAGGATTGCAGCAACGAAAGTGTTTTTTCGCTCAACAATTCAAACTCAAACCCTTCAATATCCACCAGTACAAACGCGTTGTTCCTTTGCTCCGCAGGTAGCGCGGCCAGACTCTTCTCAGTCGCCTCACCAAAAATACGCAATTCACCGGGTGAACCATTGTTTTGCCAGTTTTTGGAGATGACTTCGCGTCCTTTTTCCGTTATTTCAAAGCAAGATGTCTTGTTAAATTTACCGGAAAGCAGCATCCCAATAGCATAATATCCATCAGCAGCACCAATATCGATAAATCGACTGTACTGATCGGGATTTATTTCTCCGACAATATCAAGAATCTCTTTTTCATATAAACCCAGACATTGTGACGCAAGATCAAGCTTACCCCACCAGGTATTACGATCGAGTTTCATACCGGTAAAAGGACCGTATTTAACATGGCCCTCTAACTGTTCAAAGACTTCAAGTGAAATACGCTCCTGGCGTTCCCGAATCGTCTCCGTACGCCATTGTTCCCGCTGCGCTGCTGTCGATTGGGTTGCACGCATCAGCATGGGTTCGAAATAGCGACTTTCACCAGTAATAAAATCTTCAATGTCTCTCATGTCTTTTCTCTTTGATAAAATGCCCGGAAATGCCTTGATTTATAACGCCTGTAATATACGCTTGCGTTCAGCATCATCTTCTTCACGGCTATAGTCCGCAACAGTACAAGAAGCACAAATTCCTTTTTTCAAGCCAAAATCAAATAACCCTTTACGGAAATTACTGAGCATTTTCCCAGCATAGATGTCATAGATTGACAACGTCTGTAAACTCCCTGCTGAAGCAAGATTAGTCTTGTCATCAAGAAAACTTTCGCAGCAAGGTTGTACCGTACCGTCATAGAAAATGGTGAATTCTCTAAATGGCTTCACACAGGGCTGCGTACGAATCGCACTGCTCGCAACATGTTCTGTTAATAATCCCGCGCGATTTGTGCCGCTTTTGCGCCAGTCTGGCCATTGAACCTTAATTTTTACGCCCCGCAGGCTGAACTCAATGTTCGTTGACTGCGTCACATCATCTACACTGAAATCGGCAAACAAGTGTTCACAACCCAATCGCTCGACAATTTTATGCACTCGCCGACAAATGGAGGATGCACTTTGTATGACGTTCGCATTGGGATGTAACGTCACACATATGGCATCCAGTCCACTTTCAGCCAAGGTAGCCAGGCGCTCACTGTCCAGATAATCCCCATTACTGTTAAATGCCACATGCGTATAGGGTAACGTGCGTTTTATCAAAGCAATTTTGCTTTCCAGTGCCAGGTCCATTAACGGTTCGTTATAAAGATTTAACGAGATGCGATTCTCATAACGAACGGCCGCCAGTTCATGACAGATCTTTTCTAATAAAGTCTGGTCCATGAAGCGTTGCACTGACTGACGATTTGAAAAACTTACCGGGCAATAATCGCATTTCCGGTTACAACTGTATGAGAGCTCCAGGTTGACGATTTCAACGTGTCGTTTGAACATGATTTGTTTCTGAATATCCGTCAGTAGCGCACTGCGACGATTATCTAACAAATTCATAATGCTTTCGTCTGAACCGAAACTGATCTGATCGAAATAGTTCATTGAAACTCTCCTGCTTATCCCCTCCGGTTTGACAAGTTATCTGCTCTTACCGAAGCCAGAATGGGATGACTCTGCTAAAGTGCCAGGAGGGATCCGGGCGGTTAAATGAGGTTAAAATTAACACCGGGTAAACCTTTTCAATCGTGAGATAAAGGCCTAATTCACGCCTATTTGCCGCCTACGTATTCACCCTGGTGAGCGTGTTCTGGCTTGCAGAAAGCAAAAAACGAAGGGTGTATAAACACCCTTCGTTTACGTTAATCAGATTCAGTAACTCGTTATGCCAGACAAGTCTGTTTGGATAACGCCTGTTACGCTGATTAGCCTTGCAGCAGAGACAGAACCTGCTGAGGTACGGCGTTAGCTTTCGCCAACACGGAGTTACCTGCCTGCTGGATGATCTGTGCTTTAGACATGTTCGACACTTCTGTTGCGTAGTCCGCATCCTGGATACGAGACTGCGCTTCCGACAGGTTCGTCGTGGTGTTGTTCAGGTTGGTGATAGCAGAGTCCAGACGGTTCTGCACCGCACCCAGGCTTGAACGGTAGGTATCAACTTTAGCGATAGCTTTGTCCAGCAGCGCCAGCGGGTCAGCAGTTGCTGCGCCAGAGAATTCTGTGGTTGCAGTCACGCCACCGGTAGAGCTCAGTTCGATACCTGAAGTTGCGCCAGAAGTCGCAGCAGTTGCATCGGAGCTGTTTGCCAGCAGGCCAGAAGACACGCTGTAGTTTTTGTCCTGGATGGTGACGTAGGCAGTTGCGTTGCCGCTGCTGTCGGTGCCAACTTTAATCAGCTGACCGCTCTGTACCGCGCCGTTAGTGGCGATACCGTTAGATTCGTCACCGTAAGAAACGTCGGTGGTGTTCAGTTCAACTTTACCGGCATCTGCACCGCTGTTATCAACAGATACAGAGTAGTAATCGCTGCCAGACTGAACAACATATTCGTTGGTGCCAGAGATCTGGTGCAGAGACAGAGTACCGCTGCTCACGCCCAGTTTGGTTGCTACGTCTGACATGTCAACATCAGTCATCACGCCGCCAGTATCGGCAACCTGAGTAACCGCGTCGGTCACATCCAGAGAGTTTTTAGAAACAGAGAAGCCGCTCAGACCCAGAGTTGAAGAGTCGATCTGCTCCAGGTTGATGTCGATGGTTTCGCCATCGTTAGAACCAACCTGAATGCTCATTGAGCCGTTTTTAGACAGCACGTTCACGCCATTGAAAGTGGTCTGGTCAGACACACGGTCGATTTCATCCAGACGTGATTTGATTTCGTCCTGGATTGAAGACAGGTCGGAATCAGAGTTGGTACCGTTCTGCGCCTGTACGGTCAGTTCACGGATACGCTGTAAGTTGTTGTTGATTTCAGACAGTGCGCCTTCAGTAGTCTGCGCAGCAGAGATACCGTCGTTGGCGTTACGAGCTGCCTGAGTCAGGCCGTTGATGTTAGAAGTGAAGCGGTTAGCAATTGCCTGGCCCGCTGCGTCATCTTTAGCGCTGTTAATACGAAGACCAGAAGACAGACGCTCAATAGAAGTAGACAGAGCAGACTGGTTCTTGTTGATGTTGTTCTGAGTGATCAGCGAGAGGCTGTTGGTATTAATGACTTGGGCCATGATAAATATTCCTGTTAATCAAGTCTTTCGGTTAAGGTGTGGGCTTCAACCCGCCGGCTTCAGCGCCGTCAAAGTTGTTATCGTCTGCCCTTAAACAACCTTTAGATTTTTTTTAGTACCAGGCAAAAATTTTTGTCTTCAGCCTGTCACGCTTATGTTTATCGCCCGACCCGCAGACTTCTTTAGATATAAATGATCACTTTTCTAGCGTCAGAAATACCCTTCTCTATATGCGCTATTCGCTTTATTACTCGCAGGTAAATAATTTTAAACTTTCCCCATCGAAAGCCGATAACCCCGGTATTCACTCTCCGTGTCGACATAAAAAGGAAACAACATGGCAAGTATCTCTACCCTGGGTGTCGGTTCAGGCCTCGATTTAAGTAGCATTCTGGATAGTCTGGAAACCGCCGAAAAAGCGTCATTAGATCCTATCTCTACTCAGCAGACGGCTTATACCGCCAAGCTGAGCGCTTACGGTACGTTGAAAAGCGCATTGACCACTTTCCAGACCGCGAATACCGCATTGAATGACGCGGATCTTTTCACTGCGACGTCTGCCACCAGCAGTTCCAGTGCCTTTAGCGCCACGACATCTGGCAGCACAGTAGCCGGAAACTACACCATTAGCGTGTCACAGCTGGCGCAGGCACAAACCCTGACTTCAGCAACACAGACCAGCAACAGCACCGCGCTGGGCGACAGCTCTGCCAGCAGCCGTACGATGACCATTACTCTGGTGGATGGCACCAGTAAAGACATCACCCTGACCAGCGATCAGACGTCATTGACGGGTATGCGTGATGCCATCAACAGTGCCGATGCCGGTGTTACCGCCACCATTATTAAAACCGGTGATAGCAGCTATCGCCTGTCACTGACGTCGTCAGAAACCGGCAGCGATTATGCCGTTAGCAGCATCAGCGTGACCGGCGATGACACCCTGCAAGGCATCGTAGGATATGACTCAACCTCCAGCAGCAACGCCATGACGGAAAGCGTCACGGCTCAGAACGCCAAGCTGACGGTAAACAACGTTGAAATTGAGAACAGCAGCAACACCATCAGTGATGCGCTGGAAGGCATTACGCTCAAACTCAATGACACCACCACCGGTAACGCGACATTAAGCATCACCAAAGACTCGTCGAAAGCGCAAAGCGCGATTGAGAGCTGGGTTGATGCCTATAACACCCTGCTGACGCAGTTCGACACTCTGACCAAATATACCGCAGTGGATGTCGGTTCAGATTCACAGGACTCCAGCAACGGCGCGCTGCTCGGTGACAGCACCCTGCGTACCATTCAGACGCAGCTGAAAAGCATGCTGACCAATGCGCAGAGCAGCTCAACCTATAAAACGCTGGCGCAGATCGGTATTACCACTGATCCGACATCCGGTCAGTTGGAGCTGGACTCCGATACCCTCGAGAGCGCCCTGACCAGCGACCCGGATGGCGTGAAAGAGATGATCGTTGGCGATGGCACCACCACGGGCATCACCACCACCATCGCCACCAACCTGACCAGCTGGCTTTCTACCACCGGTATCGTTCAGGCGGCCACCGATGGCGTGAGTAAAACCCTGAATGATCTGACCGATCAGTACAACGATATGAGTACGCGTATCGATAACCTGATCGCGCGTTATAAAACACAGTTTACTGCCCTCGATGTTTTGATGAGTCAGTTAAACAGTACCAGTAGCTACCTGACACAGCAGTTTGATTCTTCAAGCAGCTCCAGCACGACGACCAGTAGCTCATCCTCATAAGGAGTGATTCATGTATAGCGCAAATGGCACCCAAGCCTATGCCAAAATCGGCGTTGAAAGCGCCGTCATGAGCGCCAGCCAGCAGCAACTGGTGGTTATGCTGTTTGACGGTGCGCTCAGTGCACTGGTACGCGCCCGTCTGTTTTTGCAGGACGGAAATATGGAGGGCAAAGGCCTGTCGCTCTCTAAAGCGATCAATATTATCGAAAACGGACTCAAACAGGGTCTGGCAGAAGGCAGCGGTGATGAACTCACCGATAACCTGTTAGGGCTGTACGCCTACATGGTTCGCCGTCTGTTACAGGCCAATCTGCGTAATGACGTAGAAGCCATCGAAGAAGTTGAAGGGCTGCTACGTAACATCGCTGATGCCTGGAAAGAAGTCGCTCAACCTCAACACCTTCAGGACGCCGTTTAATGACTATCGCACCGCATCTGATTGCCATTTACCAGCAGTTACTCGATCTCAGCCAGGGAATGCTGCGCCTTGCCGCAGACGGCGAATGGGATGAATTAATCACCAAGGAGATGGAATACGTTAGTGCGGTGCAACAGTTGGCACGATCGACGCAAGATAACGCACCTTCGCTGCAAACTCAGGAGCAACTGCGCCCGGTATTACGCCATATCCTTGACAATGAGAGTGAAGTCAAACGCCTGTTACAGGCACGTCTGGATGAACTGGCACAACTGGTTGGACAATCATCACGGCAGAAAACCATGATGAGCGCCTACGGCAAGCAAGGCAGCGTATTGGTACCACGTCAGTCAGTCTGAGTGTTACCTGAAGTAGCGGCAGCGAAACCTCTTTCCCTGCCGCTATTTTTTCAACGATTAATTCTGTGCGGCACTCTGCGTCGGACGCAAAATCTCAGGTTCAATATTCTGAATCACATCGTCATTTGGCCGTGCGGCGACTTCTTTTAATGCCTGCTGACATTCAACCGTTGGACGGTCCACTTTACGCATCCGCAAGCCATCGTAACGCAGCTCACCATTATTTAATCTCAGCGGCATCACACGCACCTGCCGTGTCACGTTAACCCACTGGTCATCCAGACGAGTCAGCTTGCCGGGTTTGGCAATAACGCGTTGCCATTGGCGGCAATCAAGCGTATCGCCCTGTGCGCCAATAATCAGACTGCCCATTGCCTGGTCGCTTACCAGCTTGCGTTGGGGACCGACCGTTTGCCAGTAGCCCTGCAATTCCGCTGGCGCGGGCGTCTTAACCGCCGCTTCATAATTGTTGATTTGCGCACACCCGGTCAGCGCCAGCGCGGCCAGTACCATCCACTTTTTCATCATTCGATCCCTACACTCGCTTCAATGGCGGCTACGTTATAATTTTTCCAGGGCGTTGCGCAAGGTATCTGCACAGGATCTGGCTGGTTCCTGACAAGCTGACGCATGCGCGCTACACTACGCGCCGAGTTTATTAGCAGGAACCTCCGCATGAAAACGCCAGAACAATATTACGCCCAGGCTCGAGAAATGTTTTTTGCCGCCCATCCTGATTTCCAGGCGGCGCTGGATGAATTGACAGAGAATGATGCGCAGCAAGCGGGCATGACCCTGACTGCGCTGCGCCAGTGGCACGCAGAACGTATCTATGCCGCATTCTTACGCCAGAAGAACCTCGACGGCATGCTGTTTTCTATTCAGCTTGCCGAACCGGATAAAGCGGTGGCCGCAGAGGCCATCGAAACCTACCTGAAATCCCACGCGGCGGCGTTAGGTATGACGTGGGAAGAGTTCTGTATTAAGAACGAACTTTAAACACTTCAGTTTTGCGTGGTCGCGATTTCACACCTCGTACCACTCAAAATGATCAGGATAAAGTTGTACAAGGACGAAAAACTTGTATAAGTTAGTTCTACGACTTCGGTCGTAGATTGTCCTTGAACGAATGGTGCTTTTGCACCGCCTCTGGAGGTGTTGCTGGATTTCCACCTCCAGAGGTTCTATTTTTTCACTTACTCTTCACGTTCTAGCGCCTTCACTTCGACATAACGCGCCACTGCCAACAGGCGATTGATATGGGTCAACAGCAGATCCACATCAGACTGCAAAAACTCTTCAGAGGAGCGAGACGCGGTGACAATCGCATCCTGTACCGTTTCACTGATGGTCAGCGAATTATCCTGCTTTGCCTGAATCAATAACGCGGCCAGCAACAGCGACTGCGCTTCGACCTGTGCCATCAGCTCTTTCGCTTCCACATCCATCTTTGCCATCTTAAGTAAAATATCGACGACCAACTGGCGCATGCTTCCCCTCCTGGCGTGAAAAAGTGACGTGGTGAGAGACAGGTCGAAAAAATTATCAGCTTTCCCCTTCCTGCCGCTTGATACTGTTTTTATTTACAGTAATATGACGCTCTGATTGATTAAATGGAATGCCCTGAATGTTTGTGGAGCTGATTTACGACAAGCGCAACGTCGCAGGATTACCCGGTGCGCGCGAAATGATCTTGCAGGAACTGGAAAAACGCGTGCAGCGGGTATTTCCGGAGCTTGAGGTACGGGTCAAACCGATGGAACGGAACGCCATTGAGACCGATATGAGTAAAAATGATAAAGCCACCCTGGCACGCATCATCGAGGAGATGTTCGATGAAGCCGATATGTGGCTGGTGGCCGACTAAATCACCGCGTTGGTGGCTTAGCGCTCCTGCTCGTTATGATTGACGGCGATTTCCAAATCCTGAATCGCCTGATCAATATCATCCAGCAGTTTTCCCTGCTTATTAATCAACGTATCGAATCGTGCGGCATACTCTTTGTCTTTATACTCACCGGCATCAAACGCCAGCCAGTGACTGGAAAGAGTTTCGGTGTTGGTCTGCGCATAGTGACGCATCTCTTTTAGCTGTGAGGTGACATCACGCAGGTAGTCAGTTTTGGTTTTGATTGCCTCTGAATCACTCATGCTATATTCCTTTTCTGTGAAATTACCCATTTAAATAACGCTTCAGTGATTAAAGGTAGTTAAATATATCGACAATGCATTAGGAATAATCGGATCTGACTTTTCTACTGAGGCTGAAACCCTCGCTGCCGTGTGCCGGCCAGGCAAATGACTCGCCGAAAAGTATCAATGCAAAAAACCCGCTCACAGGCGGGTCAAGTAACACAAAAACTACGGCAAAAATTACAACACGTCGGTCAAGTGATCGACGACAACCCTTCCGTTTACATCGGTTTGCGTAATACGGTAGCTGACATTCCAGGACCGCTGGATGCACAGTTTATCAAACAGGGAGACATGGCCCTTATGTTCACCATTCTTCCCGACAATACGCCATTCGGTAATATCTTCCTGACCGCGATTGTTGAGCCTTTGTATGCTCTGTTCTACTAAGCGATCGCTATCATCAATCTTCAAATAATCACGCAACATTGTGCTCACCTCCCGTTAACGAAGGTCACACTACGCTTTTTATTTGTCGTTTCAATCTAATATTTTTATCGTTGACCGGAATACGGTCGGATGCAGAAAGAATCCGATTTGACGTAAACAGAACAGCGCTTTTTACCCTGTCGAGCGCTTTCAGACGCTTCTCAAGATAAATAATCGCTGTCTGAGACATTTTCCCTGGATGCTCTGTTAATGTAGACCTCACAAAAATAATGTTCCGGAACCTGCCATGCTCTCAACCATCCTTTATCGCAGCCACCTCTGCGACCATGTTCCAGTGAAAAGACTGGAAGACATGGTTGAAAAAGCCAATAGAAATAATGAATTATTGGATGTGACGGGCATTTTATTATTTGACGGGCTGCATTTTTTTCAGTTGCTGGAAGGGCCAACCGATGCGGTACAGTCTATCTATGACCGGATCTGTAAAGACGCCCGCCATCAAAACCTGGTAGAGCTATTGCACGACTATGCCCCGGCGCGCCGTTTTGGCAATACCGGGATGGAACTGTTTGATTTACGCGAACACGATAAAGCCACGGTGTTACAGGCGGTGCTCAATAAAGGAACATCAAAATACCAGCTGACCTTTGAAGACCGGGCATTACGATTTCTGCGAACGTTTGTCGAGGCCGGAGAAAAAGAGAACTATTTCGAAATCCCCCCCGCCAACACCTGGGAATTTATCGCCGACGAGCAGGAAAATTTAATCATCGATGTTCCGCAAGACGCTTCTGTCCAGTGTCATTTTGCTTTCCAGCCGATTATCGACCCCTTTTCACGCGAAGTATTGGCGCTGGAAGCGCTGATTCGCAGTGCTGATGGCGGCTCACCACAAAAGTTTTTTGCCCCATACAGTCGCAAGCAGGCTTATGAGGTTGATCTCAAATGCAAAAGCCAGGCATTTAAGCTGGCAAAGCAGTTCAACATCCCGAAATTAACGCTGTCGATTAATCTGCTGCCGATGTCGCTGGTGATGGTGCCAAATGCGGTGGACTACCTGCTGGAAGAAATTCATGCCAATGGCCTGATCCCGGAGCAGATTGTGGTTGAGGTGACGGAAGATGAGGCCATCTCACGCGCCGACGAATTTACCGCCGCCATTAAACAACTCAAAGCAGCGGGCATCAGTGTGGCCCTCGATGATTTTGGTGCCGGATTTGCCGGCCTGTCACTGTTGGCAAAGTTCCAGCCGGACAAAATCAAAATTGACCGCAGCATTATTAAAGATGTCCACAAAAGCGGGCCTAAACAGGCGATTGTGCATGCCATGATCAAGTGTTGCGCTTCGCTGGAAATTTCCGTGATAGCGGAGGGCGTAGAGCAACCCGAAGAGTGGATGTGGCTGGAGGCGGCAGGAATCAGTAAATTTCAGGGCTTTTTGTTTGCCCGACCACAATTGAACGGCATCCCGGCTGTAGCATGGCCGGAGATACACTAATCACGAAAACTTGCGCAATCCGGGGTCGTGAACTAGCACGGTTAAAAATGCTTGTGATTGGCATCACGATACCAGGCAAATTTTGCCGCACAACCCTGTATTTTTCGGACAAATCTGAGATAATGACTTTGCCCCTTCAAGAGCTAAGCCATTGTGAGTGCCGGAGATAAGCGCCGGGTGGGGCATAAACTTTTCATCAAAACGGCGCGAGTAATCGCGCCGTTTCGTTTGCAGTGATGCTGATTACACCTGCATATTCATAAAGCCAGTTAATACCTTGAAATCATTGCGTTGTTTCATGTTGATGTAAGGTTCCGCAATGTATTACCGCAAACTGATTCCTGACGCTGGGCGGCTTCAAGTTGATTTGCGGTAATTTTTTGCCTTTTATATGCCCCACAGTAAAATTATCGTCCCGCTCCCCGTGATCCACCCGATACAGACTCTACCCTTCCCATCAAACACATTTTTTTGTGTTAGGATTTGCACCTTCCAACAGAAGGAGTGGTTATGAAAAGCGCTAAAGTATCTCCGCTTTTGGCCCTTGGGTTGCTGGCAGTAGCCTGTATTGCTCTGGCTACCCCCCCTTACACTTCCTCAATGGATTACAAAAGCGTCAGATATCACGTAGACCAATGCATGATTAGAGGGGCTACTTTATACATTGCCGGTTGGTACATATCTGGTGATGATAACGGTCCGGGAGATATCGCTATAATCTACGAAGGTGAAAAAGCAAATCTTGATATTCATGTTAAAAGAACCCTTCGCAGTGATGTATCAGATGAGTTTTTGTTGGGAAAGAAAGAGACTGTGGGATTTTCCGGTGTACTTGACCTTCCTGGTGTGCCCGATTCATTCAACGCAAATATTATGATAATTGACAAATCAGACGGAAAGAGAAGAGTAATAAACTATTCGTGCAATTCTCTTCAAGGTGGACTATGAGCACTAAACCATGGAAAGTGACAGGATGGCACATTGTATTTGTAATGGCCGCCTCTTTTATCTTGTTGGTGACAAGAAGACCAGACATTATACAAAATGCTCAACCCTGGGCTGAAGATGGTAGAATATGGATGGCAGGGATCTACAATGATGGATTCTGGTCATCATTGTTTTTACCACAAAATGGTTATTATCAGACCATATCAAGAATTACATATGGTATCGCTCTGATGTTTGGGATAAGTAATGCAGCGCTTATCGCAAACGTAATAGCAATACTTATCCGTTGCTTTTTCGTAGGCTTTATTCTTTCAGAGCGAATGAAATTTATCGACATCAAGTTCAGACTTGTTGCTGCGTTATATTTCATTCTAATGCCAAACCTAGCAGAAGGATTTGTAAACATAACCAACGCTCACTGGTATCTTTCTATGTACCTGTTGACAGTTGTTATGGCAAATGAACCTGATACCAGGCTATGGAAAGTGCATGATTTTTCATTACTAATCATTAGCGGTTTGAGCGGGCCATTTGTTGTATTCATTGCTCCATGCCTTATCATTAAGCGCATTTACCAACGAGGTGGCATATTCAACGCAATCAAAGGGATTGATGCCTTCGATGTGTGCATGGCTGTTTGCTGCATAATACAGGTTGCCGCAATCCTCCTCTCACCTGACACGGCAAGATCTTCCGCACCACTTGGGGCATCGATCGGCATCCTGGTTAAGATAATTTCCTACAGAGTGATTGGTGGTACGTTCCTTCCAAACGATATGATTGCATTCATGCCATATAACAAATGGCTGTCACTTGGTGTATTTATTTTATTTTTAGTTCCATTGATTTTCTTCTTTGTGCGCTCAGGCTGGAGATTTAAGGTAGCATTAATTTTCCCAGCTCTTATGTTTGGGTTTGCACTGGCAAAACCAATGATGAGCCTTACCGAGCCTCAATGGCCGGTTTTCTTCGGTCCCGGTAATGGAGAACGATACTTCTTCATTACTAACTTTGCATTCTTCTGTTTTGTTTTGTACGCAATACATAAAACTGGCATATATAAAAATCAGCTCCTACTTTCTTTGTCCGTGTTTGCAATTTTCACATGTCATTACGGATTCGAGATGCTTCCATACGATGAGGTTGGGTATAAGGAAGACATACAAAAGTTCGAATCTGCTTCTCAAGGTGCAAACGTGAGAATAAGGATAAACCCTCCTGGATGGTTTATGGATATAAGAAAAAAATAATAATGAGGCCATCAAACAGATGGCCTTTTTTATCAATAAGTCTGGTCTGTGAAAGTCAAACAAATGCGGTAAGTCCCGGAAGGGATTGCCGCACCAGGCGAGTTAATTACCCTGATGTTAGTAATGCGGAATTGTGTGCGCTGGCATGGGAGGATATCGACTTGCAGGATAGGTAAGGTGGTACCGTTAATGTTGAGTCAAGCGCATACTATTCTGTTGCCGCGCAGATGGTTCATTTCAATTAACAGATGGTCTATATGGTTTACGAAACATGGATGCAGGAAAACAACGACCAGCAGGTGAGCCTGATTAACTCGAAATTTGCTGACGTTGCCCTGCATAAGCCTTACTGAAAAGCACCTGGAGGTTAAACCTAATACAATTCAGTAAGTTAACCATCTACACCTGCATATTCATAATATCGGTATAAGCCGACACCAGCTTGTTCCTGACCTGAATCCCCATCTGCATAGAAATCGACGATTTTTGCAGATCGACCATCACATCATTTAACGCCACGCCCGGTTTACCCAGTTCAAAATCCTGTGCCTGACTGCGCGCATTGTTTTGCGTTTCACTGATCTTATCCAGCGCCGCTTTCATGGTTGCGCCAAAGTCCACCTGCTGAGTGGCGTCACTCTGCTGGCCGCTGGCTTGCAACGACGTCAGCTGAAGCTGTTGCAGAACACCATCAATTGCCTGAATCGACATGCCATTACCTCGTTGAAGATGATTCATTTTTTCACGCTGGAAAAGTTATCACACTGTCAATAAGACAAAGGCGTTAAATGACTGCAAAAACCCCGGCTTTTTCGCCCATCAAATTTCGCGATTCAGAAAATAATGCAAAGCATTGGAGTGGAATTTCATTTTTCGACGTTTCAGGGAGTCCGTTTTGTCACCACAACTCACCCGGTCAATTATGTCAGGCAGGAATCGGTCATGAATGCGAGTGCAGCCGCTACACAGGATACAACCAAGAAAGGCTTCAGTGACCTTCTCGCCCGCCTGCGCGCCAATCCGCGAATTCCCTTAATTATCGCTGCCGCTGCGGCTATCGCAGTGGTTTTTGCGTTGGTGCTCTGGGCAAAAGCCCCCGACTATCGCGTCCTTTATAGCAACCTCTCTGATGAGGATGGCGGCGCGATTGTCACTCAACTGACCCAGATGAACATTCCTTACCAGTTTGCCGAGAACGGCGGTGCACTGATGGTGCCGGCCGATAAGGTGCATGAACTGCGCCTGCGTCTCGCCCAACAAGGGTTGCCGAAAGGTGGCTCGGTAGGGTTTGAACTGATGGATAAAGAAAAGTTCGGCATCAGCCAGTTCAGCGAGCAGGTTAACTATCAACGTGCACTGGAAGGTGAACTGGCACGAACTATCGAAACACTCGGTCCGGTCAAGAGCGCGCGTATTCATCTGGCGATGCCGAAACCGACCCTGTTCGTGCGTGAGCAGAAAGCGCCGTCGGCTTCCGTTACGCTGAATCTGCAACCTGGCCGCGCCCTGGACGAAGGTCAGATTCAGGCCGTGGTGCACATGGTCTCGAGCAGTGTGCCTGGCCTGCCGCCGGGTAACGTGACAGTGGTAGACCAGGCCGGTCGCCTGCTGACCCGTTCTGACAGCGAAGGCCGTGATCTGAACGATGCCCAGCTGAAATATACCGCCGAAGTGGAAGGCCGCTATCAGCAGCGCATCGAAGCGATTCTTAATCCTATTGTTGGCCAGGGCAATGTGCATGCGCAGGTGACAGCGCAGCTCAACTTTGACCGTAGCGAACAGACGGATGAGAAATATCAGCCTAACGGTAGCCCTGATAATTCAGCGATTCGTTCGCGTCAGACCAGCACCAGCGAGCAGAACGGTAGCCCGTACCCAGGTGGCGTACCGGGCGCATTGTCAAATCAGCCCGCCCCAGCGAATACTGCGCCGGTGACCAATCCGCCCGCTAACAATGCCAATGGCCAGAATGCCAATGGACAAAACAATCCGGCCAATGGCACCAGCACCAGTACCAGCGAAAAGAGCGGCCCAAGCAGTTCACGCCGTGACGACACCGTTAACTACGAACTGGATCGCACCATCCGTCATACCAAGCTGAACGTCGGGGATGTGCAGCGTCTGTCGGTCGCGGTGGTGGTGAACTACCGCACTGACGACAAAGGCAAAGAAGTTGCCCTGAATGATCAGCAGATTAAGCAGATTGAAGACCTGACCCGTGAAGCGATGGGCTATTCGCAGAACCGTGGCGACAGCATCAACGTGGTGAACTCACCGTTCAATATGACCGAGCCTGCCGGTGGCGACCTGCCCTTCTGGCAACAGCAGTCGTTCTTTGATCAGTTGATGAATGCCGGTCGCTGGCTGCTGGTGGCGTTGGTTGCCTTCATCCTCTATCGCAAACTGGTACGTCCGCAGATTATGCGTAAGCGTCAGCAGGAACAGGCCGCCGTAGAAGCCGCTGCCGCCCGCGCCGCTGCGCAGGAAGAGGAAGAAGCCTATAGCGTGCAGCTCAGTAAAGATGAGCTGGATCAGGAACGCAAATCAAATAACCGCATGAGCGCGGAAGTAATGAGCCAGCGTATCCGCGATATGTCTGAAAACGATCCACGCGTTGTTGCGCTGGTGATCCGTGACTGGATGAGTAACGAACTATGAGTCTGACCGGTACTGAAAAAAGCGCCATTCTGATGATGACTATCGGCGAGGATCGTGCGTCTGAGGTGTTTAAACACCTCAACCAGCGTGAAGTACAGCATCTGAGTGCGGCCATGGCCAGCATGAAACAGATTTCGCACAAGCAGCTGACCGAGGTGTTGCGTGAGTTTGAGATGAATGCCGAGCAGTTTGCCGCGCTCAGTCTCAACTCCAACGATTACCTGCGCACCGTGTTGATTAAGGCGCTGGGCGAAGAGCGTGCTTCCAGCCTGCTGGAAGATATTCTCGAAACCCGCGAAACCACCAGCGGTATGGAAACGCTCAACTTTATGGAACCGCAGGCGGCGGCAGACCTTATCCGCGACGAGCATCCGCAGATTATCGCCACCATCCTGGTCCACCTCAAACGTGGTCAGGCGGCAGATATTCTGGCGCTGTTCGACGAACGTCTGCGCCACGATGTGATGCTGCGTATCGCCACCTTCGGCGGCGTGCAGCCAGCAGCGCTGGCCGAGCTGACCGAAGTGCTCAACACCCTGCTGGATGGTACTAACCTCAAACGCGCGAAGATGGGCGGCGTGAGAACCGCAGCGGAAATTATCAACCTGATGAAAACCCAGCAGGAAGAGGCGGTTATCGAAGCGGTTCGCGACTTCGACGGCGAACTGGCTCAGAAGATCATCGACGAGATGTTCCTGTTCGAAAACCTGGTGGAAGTGGACGATCGCAGCATCCAGCGTCTGTTGCAGGAAGTGGAATCCGAGCAGTTGCTGATCGCCCTGAAGGGCGCCGAACAGCCGCTGCGCGAGAAGTTCCTCAAAAACATGTCAGCCCGTGCGGCGGATATCCTGCGCGACGACCTTGCCAACCGTGGCCCGGTCCGTATGTCTGCGGTGGAAAACGAACAGAAAGCCATCCTGCTGGTGGTACGCCGTTTGGCAGAGGCAGGCGAAATGGTAATTGGTGGTGGCGAGGAAACCTATGTCTGATGCCTTTTCCGCCCGTCCGTGGCAACGCTGGCAGCCTGATGATTTAGGGCGTTCATTCGATTCTGAACCCGAAGAGCTGCCGCTGGAGTCCATCAGCGACGAAGTGCTGAGTGCCGAAGATGAACAGCAACAACAACTGGAGCGTCTGCAACAGCAGATGCGCAAAGAGGCGCAAACGCAGGGCTACAGCGAAGGCTACCAGAAAGGTCATGCTGAATCGCAGCAACATGGCTACGACGCTGGTTTCCAGCAGGGCCTGGCTGACGCCCAACAGCAGCAGGCGCCGTTGCAAGCGCGTATGCAGCAACTGGTGACAGAGTTTCAGCACACGCTGGAGTCGCTCGATAGCGTGATCGCCGCACGTTTGATGCAGTTGGCGCTGGAAGCCGCACGCACCGTTATCGGTCAGGCAACGACGGTCGATGGCAGCGCGCTGCTGCGTCAGATTCAACAGTTGATTCAACAGGAGCCGATGTTCAGCGGGAAACCCCAGCTACGCGTGCACCCGGATGACCTGCAACGAATTGAACAAACCCTCGGCCCGACGCTGGATCTGCACGGTTGGCGTCTGCTGGCCGACAGTACCCTGCACCCTGGCGGCTGTAAACTCAGCGCCGAGGATGGCGATCTCGACGCCAGCGTAGCAACACGCTGGCAGGAATTGTGCCGCCTGGCGGCACCGGGAGAGTTCTGATGAGCACGCGCCTCAATCGCTGGCTCGGGGCGCTGGACGCCTTCGAAGATCGTATTTCCCAGGTGCAGACCGTACGTCGCTATGGCCGCCTGGTTCGTGCCACTGGCCTGGTTCTGGAGGCCACCGGCCTGCAACTGCCGCTGGGTGCCACCTGTATTATTGAACGTCATGACGGCGCGAATATCACTGAAGTAGAAAGTGAAGTGGTCGGCTTTAACGGCCAGAAACTGTTTCTGATGCCGCTGGAAGAAGTGGACGGGATTTTGCCCGGTGCTCGCGTTTATGCGCGTGTCACCGGTGATAACGCGCACAGCGGCAAACAGTTGCTGCTCGGTCCACAACTGCTGGGCCGGGTGCTCGATGGCAGCGGTAAGCCACTTGATGGCCTGCCCGCCCCGGAAACCGGCTATCGCGCGCCGTTGATCACCGCCCCTTTCAACCCGTTACAACGTACCCCGATTGAGGATGTACTGGATACCGGCGTACGCGCTATCAACGCCCTGCTTACCGTCGGACGCGGGCAGCGTATGGGCCTGTTCGCCGGTTCCGGCGTCGGCAAAAGCGTACTGCTCGGCATGATGGCGCGTTACACCAAAGCCGATGTGATTGTGGTTGGCCTGATTGGTGAACGTGGCCGTGAGGTTAAAGAGTTTATTGAAAACATTCTCGGCGCCGAAGGCCGGGCACGTTCGGTGGTCATTGCAGCTCCGGCTGATGTCTCACCGCTACTGCGTATGCAGGGCGCGGCCTATGCCACCCGCATCGCCGAAGATTTTCGCGATCGCGGTCAGCATGTGCTGCTGATTATGGACTCACTCACCCGCTACGCTATGGCCCAGCGTGAGATCGCGCTGGCTATCGGTGAACCTCCTGCCACCAAAGGGTATCCACCTTCAGTGTTTGCCAAATTGCCCGCGCTGGTGGAACGCGCCGGTAACGGTACGCATGGCGGCGGCTCCATTACCGCCTTTTATACCGTTCTGACCGAAGGTGACGACCAGCAGGACCCGATTGCCGACTCCGCGCGCGCCATTCTTGACGGACATATCGTGTTATCGCGCCGTCTGGCGGAAGCGGGACATTATCCGGCGATAGATATTGAAGCCTCGATCAGCCGTGCCATGACCGCGTTGATCGATGAAAACCACTACGCCCGCGTGCGTCAGTTTAAGCAACTGCTCTCCAGCTTCCAGCGCAACCGCGATCTGGTCAGCGTGGGGGCCTACGCCGCAGGTAGCGATCCGATGTTGGATCGGGCCATTAAGCTCTATCCACAGATGGAAGCCTTCCTGCAACAGGGGATTTTCGAACGCAGCGACTACGACGATGCCTGCCTGCATTTACAGGCGATGTTCGGTTAAACCTGCGTGAAGGGGGATTGCAATGAAAACGGCCAATGCTATCGATACATTGCGCGACCTGGCGGAACAGGATCTGGAGAAAGCGGTCATTCACCTTGGTGATATGCGCCGCGGCCACCAGCAAGCTGACGAGCAGCTGCATATGCTGCTCGATTACCAGGATGAGTATCGCAACAAGCTGAATCAGGATATGTCTGGCGGTATCGCCAGCACCCGCTGGACCAACTATCACCAATTTATTCAGACGCTGGAAAAAGCCATTGAGCAGCATCGCCAACAGTTGCAGCAATGGAGTCAGCGCCTCGATCAGGCTCTTAATAACTGGCGCGAAAAGCAGAAACGGCTTAATGCCTATCAAACGCTGATTACCCGCGCCGCCGAAACCGCATTACGACAAGAAAACCGTCTCGATCAGAAACGGATGGATGAATACGCCCAACGGGCCGCACTGAGGAAAGGCGAATGATTACGCTGCCAACACTCGTTACACAAACTGCCAGTTCGGGTGAAGCTGATACTTCAGCTTCAACGGACATTCTGCAAGGGGTGGAAAACCTGCCGCAGGACTTCGTTACCGCCCTGGGAAATCAGTTATTGACGCTGGCAAAACAGCAAGGCACCAACGCGCAATCGGCTGATTCATCAGCAGAAAGCGATGAAAAATCCAGCAAAAGTGTCTCTCTGAGCGCGCTGCTGGAGGTACTGGACAAACCAGAGACGCTGAACGCACTTTTACAGCCGGAAAATATTAAAGCCACGCTGAAATCAGCCGATGATAAGGATAAGACTGAGGCAAGTTCGTTAAGCGCCAGCGACTTACAGAATGTTCAGGCCCTGTTCGCCATGTTACCGGCAGCGGTGGAAGATCGTACTACGCAAACAGCGGCCACCACAGCGCTGAGTGAGAATACCAGTGACAGTCGAGCCAGTCTGAACAGTACGTTACTCAGTGCGCTGACCAGTAAAGTTAAGGATGAGCAGTCGGATACGACGACCGCCACCACAACGGCAGTGACAACGGCAGCGACGAAGAAAAGCAGCGATGTGGCTGATGCGTTAACCGCGCAAACCACCACAACGCAGGCCACCAGCACCACGGCCAGCAGCAGTTCGACTAACAGCACCGCCCTGACGCTGGATGAGAGTTTTCAGCAGGTGTTGAGTACGCTAAGTAAACCGGATGATAAGCGTGATCTGAGCAGTAGCGACACGACAACGCCGGTAACCAGCGCACCGCTGAGCAGTAGCAGCACACTGACCAGCAGCACCGCGTCGACCAGCACCACACCGTCGACACCGATGCTGAATGCGCAACTTGGTTCGTCGGAATGGCAGCAGGCGCTGAGTCAGCAGATTGTGATGTTTAGTCGCAACGGCCAGCAGAATGCTGAGTTGCGTCTGCACCCGGAGGACCTGGGTGCAATTCAGATCAGCCTGACCCTGGATAAGGATCAGGCACAGTTGAATATGGTTTCCAGCCACAGCCATGTGAGGGCCGCGCTGGAAGCGGCTCTCCCACAGCTGAAAACGGCGCTGGCGGAGAGCGGTATAAACCTGGGACAGAGTAATGTCAGCAGCGACGCTTCCGCACAAGGCCAGAATTATCAGGGTCAGCAGGAAGGTCGCCGTGATGGCCAGCACGGCAGCTTTATCCTCTCCCAGGACAGTGACAACGAGATAACGCCTATTGCCGTCCCGGCAGCCCTTCAGGCGCGCGCGACCGGCAACGGCGCTGTCGATATCTTTGCCTGACAGCGGCTAACGCTGAAGGTAAGCGTAAAACCCGCGTCTTTTCTTCCCATTGTTTGACTTAAGACGCGGGATAATCTGTCCAGGCGAGCCGAAAGGCTTGCCCATAATTCACAGGAAGTAACTGCAAACATGTCTGATAACGCGAAAGCTAAAGGCCGCAAACGTTCAATATTAATTCCGGTGTTACTGATTGTGACGCTGGCCGCTTGCAGCGTGGCAGGCTATGCAGTCTGGCGAATGATGAATAAACACGAGGGCGATAAGCCGGAAGTGGCGAAAGTAGAGCCACCCCCTGCCCCCGTATTTTTTGCAATGGATACTTTTACGGTTAACCTGGTCAATCCTGACAACGATCCTGACCGTGTGCTGTACGTAGGCTTTACGCTGCGTCTGCCCGATGAGGACACCCGACGTCGGCTGAATGACTACCTGCCGGAAGTGCGCAGCCGCCTGCTGTTGCTGCTCTCACGTCAAAGCGCTGCGGCGCTGGCTTCTGAGCAAGGCAAACAGGCCCTGGTTGATCAAATCAAACAGGTGCTGGCGCCGCCGCTGGTAAAAGGTCAACCTCCGCAGGTGGTCAGTGACGTGCTGTTTACCGCCTTCATTTTGAGGTGATTTAATGGGCGATAGCATTCTCTCCCAGGCTGAGATTGACGCGCTGCTCAATGGCGACAGTGACAGCGCGGAAGTAGAGAAGAGTTCCAACGGGGGCGACAGTGATATTCGTCCCTATGATCCCAATACCCAACGTCGCGTGGTGCGTGAACGTTTGCAGGCGTTGGAGATCATCAATGAGCGTTTTGCCCGTCACTTTCGTATGGCGCTGTTTAACCTGTTGCGCCGCAGCCCGGATATCAGCGTCGGGGCGATCAAGATTCAGCCGTACCATGAGTTTGCCCGCAACCTGCCGGTGCCGACCAACCTGAACCTGATCCACCTGAAACCGCTGCGCGGCACCGCGCTGGTGGTGTTTTCGCCGAGTCTGGTGTTTATCGCCGTGGATAACCTGTTCGGTGGCGATGGCCGCTTCCCGACCAAAGTGGAAGGCCGCGAATTTACCCATACCGAGCAGCGCGTCATTCGCCGCATGCTGAAGCTGGCGCTGGAAGGCTACAGCGACGCATGGAAAGCGATTTACCCGCTGGATGTGGAGTATGTCCGTTCTGAGATGCAGGTGAAGTTCACCAACATCACCACCTCGCCGAACGATATCGTGGTGAACACCCCGTTCCAGGTGGAGATTGGCAACCTGGTGGGTGAATTCAACATCTGTATTCCATTTTCGATGATTGAGCCGCTGCGTGAGCTGCTGGTCAATCCCCCACTGGAGAACTCTCGTCAGGAAGATAACCACTGGCGCGACAACCTGGTGAAACAGGTGCAGCACTCGGAGCTGGAGCTGATTGCCCACTTCGCCGATGTGTCGCTGCGTCTGTCACGTATTTTGCAACTGAAACCTGGTGACGTCCTGCCCATTGAGAAGCCGGATCGCATCATCGCACACGTAGATGGCGTACCGGTGCTTACCAGCCAGTACGGCACGTTAAACGGCCAGTATGCGCTGCGTGTCGAGCATCTGATTAACCCGATTTTGAATTCGCTGAATGAGGAACAGCCCAATGAGTGACAGCAAGAAACCGTCCGATGACGACATCTCCGCGGACGATCTGTGGGCTGCTGCAATGAACGAGCAGGCGGCAACCAGCGCGCCGGAGCAAAGCGAAGCGGTATTTAAGTCGCTCGACGGCGGCGGTGCCAGCGGATCATTGCAGGACATCGATCTGATCATGGATATCCCGGTCAAACTGACCGTGGAGCTGGGTCGGACCAAAATGACCATCAAAGAGCTGCTGCGCCTGACGCAGGGTTCGGTGGTGGCGCTGGACGGTCTGGCCGGTGAACCGCTGGATATTCTGATCAACGGCTACCTGATTGCCCAGGGTGAAGTGGTGGTGGTGAACGACAAGTATGGCGTGCGCATTACCGATATCATCACCCCGTCTGAACGTATGCGTCGTCTGAGCCGCTAAGTATGTTGAAGAACGCGCAAACGGTACAACCTGCCAGCCACAGCCAACCGGTGGTTTCAGCCGGTTCGGTGATTGGCCAGGTCAGCAGCGTGCTGGCGGTGATTGTGTTACTGATCCTCGCCTGTGGCTGGCTGGCACGCCGCCTCGGTTTTGCACCGAAGGCGGTGAGCGGTCAGGCGCTGAAAGTCAGTGCCAGCGTACAGGTCGGCCAACGCGAGCGGGTGGTGATTGTTGATACCCAGGATGCCCGTCTGGTTCTTGGCGTCACCGCACAACAGGTCACTCACCTGCATACCCTGCCACCGCTTGCGCCTGAAGATGCTGCTGCGCCACCCGCGCCGCAGGATTTTCGTCAACTGTTAAACACTCTGGTTAAACGCCCCGGAAAAACCCAATGATGCGTCGTTTGCTTCCTCTTCTGCCGCTGCTGTTGCTGGCACCGGTTGCGCATGCGCAACTGCCCGGTTTGGTGAGCCATCCGTTGGCAAATGGTGGCCAGAGCTGGTCGTTGCCGGTGCAGACGCTGGTTTTTATCACCTCACTGACTTTTATTCCGGCAGTGCTGCTGATGATGACCAGTTTCACCCGCATCATTATTGTATTTGGCTTGTTGCGCAACGCGCTCGGTACGCCATCAGCACCGCCGAACCAGGTATTGGTCGGTCTGGCGCTGTTCCTCACCTTCTTCATCATGGCACCCACTTTCGACAAGATTTATTCCGACGCTTATCTGCCGTTTAGCCAGGACAAGATCAGCATGGATGTCGCCATTGATAAGGGTGCACAGCCGCTGCGTGAATTTATGCTGCGTCAGACGCGTGAAGCGGATTTAGCGCTGTTTGCCCGTCTGGCAAATACGCCGCCGATTGAGGGGCCGGAAGCGGTGCCGATGCGCATTCTGCTGCCTGCCTATGTCACCAGTGAGCTGAAGACCGCATTCCAGATTGGTTTTACCGTCTTTATCCCTTTCCTGATCATCGACCTGGTGGTTGCCAGCGTGTTGATGGCGTTGGGGATGATGATGGTCCCTCCCGCCACTATTTCACTGCCGTTTAAGCTGATGCTGTTCGTGCTGGTGGATGGCTGGCAGCTGCTGGTGGGTTCACTGGCGCAAAGTTTCTATTCCTGAGGAGTGCAGCATGACACCCGAATCGGTAATGGTAATGGGACAGGACGCGATGCGTGTTGCCCTGATGATGGCGGCACCCATGTTGCTGGTGGCGCTGGTGAGTGGCCTGATTATCAGCCTGTTGCAGGCGGCTACGCAGGTCAACGAACAAACCCTGTCATTTATTCCCAAAATTCTTGCCGTGGCCGCCACTGCGGTGGTTGCCGGTCCGTGGATGCTTAACCTGATCCTGGATTACATGCGCACCCTGTTTAGCAACCTGCCTTATATCATCGGTTAATGATTAACCTCGACAGCGGCCAGTTAGTTCATTGGGTCAGCCAGTTCTTCTGGCCGATGGTGCGTTTGCTGGCGCTGTTTGCCAGCGCGCCGGTACTCAGCGAGAAAAGTATCCCGAACCGCGTCAAAATTGGTCTGGCGGTGCTGACGACGTGGATTTTGATGCCGTTGCTGCCACCGGTTGAAGTCACCCTGTTTACTGCTGCCGGTTTCTGGCTGCTGCTGCAGCAAATTCTGATTGGTGTCGGTCTGGGGCTGACCATGCAGTTTGCATTCGGTGCGGTGCGTATGGCGGGCGAAGTGATTGGCTTGCAGATGGGGTTGTCATTCGCTACCTTCTTTGACCCTGGCAGCCGTCTGAATATGCCGGTGCTGGCGCGTTTTCTTGATATGCTGGCGATGCTGCTGTTCCTGACCTTCAACGGTCATCTGTGGCTCATCTCGATGCTGGTCGACAGTTTTCACACCATGCCGATCAGCGATCATCCGCTCAACGCTAACGCGTTTATGGCGTTGGTGAAGGCAGCGGGATTAATTTTCCTTAATGGCATGATGTTAGCGCTGCCATTAATCGTTCTGCTCCTCACGCTCAATATGGCCCTGGGTTTGTTAAACCGTGTTACACCACAGTTATCAGTTTTCGTTGTTGGCTTCCCAATCACCTTAACTGTGGGGATCCTGAGCATCGGTCTGATGATGCCTCTCCTTGCCCCTTTTTGCGAACATCTCTTCAGTGAAGTCTTTGATTTGCTCGCTCAGTTCCTGTCAGAACTCTCCCGTACGAGTTGATTAACGAATCTGTAGCCGTTCTTAAGTGATAGTTAAGCGTTCAAAATCTATTTGTGCATTTTTCGAACCATAATTCTCAGAAATCAACTGAGGAAAATCTGATAAATGCGCATTTCTGGTGAAAATTATTCTTATTAAACGGCGCTTCAAGTATTTTAGTCAGACGAATCCTACAGTGCCTAAGCGTGTGGATTCGTTGAGAAAATGCCCAATAGATTGTTTTTAAACAAAAAAAATTTAGCAGCGATTTTTCTTGTAAGAAAACCTTTTTTCCGGCATTGTCAACACTCGCTGAAACGTCACACTTTCGTATTTCAAATGTTTTTAAGATTTGTCCTATCAGATTTGTCTGTGACATGCGCGATAGTGACATGGCTCGCAAAAATGAGCGATTTACCGACTTAAAACAAATTCCCGGCGATTCCCACTATCGCGGGGTCAAGAGTGACGTTGAAGTAACACAATAAACTTCGCAGAACGGGTCAGGGAAGAGTCATGATGGCGCACGGGTTTACTCCGCCAGGCTGCTGAGCAGAATAAAAAAGTGTCTTTGGAAATCTCTCTCGTACCGCAAACGCGTAATTCATCGTTGATTTAAACGGATAACAAATTGGTGAGGGTCGCTAACATGCCAACGATTATTATGGATTCATGCAACTACACACGCCTGGGATTATCGGACTATATGTCCGCAAAAGGAGTTAAAAAGAAAAATATTACTTCCGTGTCTGACATCGAGCAATTGCAACAAAGATGTGAACAGCTAAAACCCGGGGTCGTATTTATTAACGAAGAATCGTTCATTCATGAATCCGACTCCAGCGATCGTATCCGCGGCATTATTATGCAGCATCCTGACACCCTATTTTTCATCTTCATGGCGATCTCAAACATCCATTTTGAGGAATATCTCTACGTTCGTAAGAACCTGATTATTACGTCAAAATCGATTAAAACATCGACCCTGGATTCCCTACTCGGCACCTATCTGCAAAAGAAACTCAATGCAGCACCACGAATTTCAGCCGGGCTTGACATTCACCCTCTGACATTAAGCCAGACTGAGTCAAATATGCTGAAAATGTGGATGTCAGGACATGACACCATTCAGATTTCAGACAAGATGCAAATTAAGGCGAAAACAGTTTCGTCACATAAAGGTAATATTAAACGTAAAATTAAGACCCACAATAAACAGGTTATTTATCATGTTGTGCGTCTTACTGATAATGTCACCTCCGGGATCTATGTCAACGTGCGATAATTTCCCTCGGTAAAAATAAGGGCTAATCCGCTGATTGGCCCTTTTTTGTTTTTGTCCATTTTGCGATGCAGATCCCACTCTGCTGGCTAATCCTTTCCCCTCCCTTGCCGATGTTAGCTTCAGAACACCAACCTATATGAGAGCAAGGATATGAAAACAGCATCGATTGATGAGCAACATAAGCTCAGCATCTGGCAGAACCTGCGCCTGATGCCTCTTTTCAGCATGATCTTTGGTGGCATTCTGCTGCTTTTTGCCCTGTGCATTGGACTCGCCAGCTACTTTCTGATTCAAAGCAATAACTCGCTGAATGACGCTACAGATGAAATCCAGATTCGTATGGGGATTTCCAACAGCTCAAACCACCTGCGTACTGCACGTCTGAATGTTATTCAGTCTGGTGCCGCCGCACGTATTGGCGAGATGGACAGTTACCGCGCCGACCTGGCGCGCACCGAGCAGCGTATTCAACAGGCACGCGCCGGTTTCAAACTTTATATGGACCGCAAAACCAAAACCGCAGAAGACCTGGCGCTGGATGCACCGCTGACGGAACGCTTCAACGCTTATATCGATAAAGGTCTGAAGCCGATGATCGATTCGGCGAAACAAGGCAGCTTTGAAGGCATTATTGCGCAGGAAACCGATGTAACACGCAAACTGGATGACGCCTATAACGAGGTATTACTCAAGGCAATCAAGATCCGTACTAATCGCGCTGATGCGATAAATGCGGAAGCGGCGCATCAGTCACGTATTGGTTTTATTGCTATGGCCGCCGCCTTTGCCGCAGCACTGGTGTTGGTATTGCTGACCTTCCTGTTCCTGCGCCGCGTGGTGATTAACCCACTGCGTCAATCTGTCGCGCGTATTGAACGAATCGCTCAGGGGGATTTAACCGCGCCCGATCAGGCATGGGGCCGCAGTGAAATTGGTAGCCTGTTGCATAATCTGCAACTGATGCAGGACTCACTGGTTCGTACGGTTGGTGTGGTACGTGAAGGTGCGGTGGCGATCTACCAGGGTTCCAGTGAGATTTCTGCCGGTAACACCGATCTCTCCTCGCGCACCGAACAACAGGCTTCCGCACTGGAGCAGACCGCCGCCAGCATGGAACAACTGACGGCCACCGTGAAGCAGAATGCCGAAAACGCCCATCATGCCAGCCAACTGGCAGCCGATGCATCAGGTAAAGCGCGCAGCGGTGGAGAGCTGGTAGATGGCGTGGTGAAAACCATGAACAACATTTCTGGCAGCTCGAAAAAGATTGCCGAAATCACTAATGTTATCAACAGCATTGCATTCCAGACCAATATTCTGGCGTTGAACGCCGCCGTTGAGGCCGCCCGTGCCGGTGAGCAGGGTCGCGGTTTTGCCGTGGTCGCCAGTGAAGTGCGCAGCCTGGCCCAGCGCAGTGCGCAGGCGGCGAAGGAGATTGAGTCTCTGATCGCAGAATCGGTTGATCTGATCAGCAATGGCTCGCATCAGGTAGGGGAAGCTGGCAATACCATGAGTGAGATTGTTGAGGCGGTGCGCCGTGTTACCGACATTATGTCTGAAATCGCCGCCGCTTCAGATGAGCAGAGCCGCGGCATTCAGCAAGTGAGCCTGGCGGTTACCGAGATGGATAATGTGACTCAGCAGAACGCCTCGCTGGTGGAAGAAGCCTCTTCGGCGGCAGCATCGCTGGAAGACCAGGCGGGTAAATTGACCCAGGCGGTTGCGGCGTTTCGTTTGAATGACAAGCCCGGTTTGTTGATTCCGACGCCGACCGTGCAGCCGACATTAAAAGCGCTGACGCCTCGCGTGGCAACCGTCAGCAATGATAATTGGGAAACGTTCTAATCTGAGATTACTTATGCCCTCACCCCGGCCCTCTCCCGCAAGCGGGAGAGGGAGGCAGTGCAAAATGTTAGCCTGTGCTCGCATCAGTCCCCTCTCCCGCCAGCGGGAGAGGGTTAGGGTGAGGGGACATAGGGTTCGACAAACACCCCATCCGCATGATCGTTTTCATTAAAGAACCAGATACCCAGCGGATAATCCTCCAGCGCAACCAGATACATGACGCCTTCATTGAATGGCTCTACCGCCAGAATCGTGCCTGAACGGCGCGGACCACCGTCTGTCTTTACCGTCACGCGGTCATTGACCTTCATTGAATACTCTCCAGAAATAGTGCCTCGGACACAGTGTAACGGAAGAATTGGGTAACCGTGTGATCGCGATCAGCCTGGGTGATTGCTCAACTCGCCTAAGAATGCGCCTGGCAAGGGATTTTCACTTTCTTAACGTTTAATGGCGAGACTTTTGACGCGGCCAGCGCGTAGAATTTTTGTTACTGCACCAACCCCAAAGGCGCAGTCAACCTAAAAGTAACAAGGATTTTTGCCCGCGCAGCGCGGGCTTTTTTTTGCCTGTTGCGCAGATTCCGCACGATTCCCCTCAGACGTCTATACTGTCTACGTCCCCCTTCTCCGCTCAGGAGGCACGATGATGGTAACGGTAAACGACGATAGCGATAACCTGAACAGCAATATCGATACATTGCTTAACGCCATTCAGGAAAAGACATCAGGCAAGATCAAAGAGCATATGCAACCACACGCGAGCGGATCGCAGGATGCGCAAATTGATCTGTCACAAGCCTTTGAACTGGATATCCACGATTGCTCCTGCATTGAAGTGCATCATTGATATCAGGCAAAAAAATACCCGGCGGGATAGCCGGGTAAAGTAAAAGCGCTAAATTCGTTACACCAGGAAAATCTCTAACACAGCAGCCAGATTACGCCTCAGTCTGAATAAGACAAGTGCCAACGCTTTCCAGAGGTGCAACCCCTCACCTGTTTTACGTCGCGGTTGTTACCGAAAACACCGCATGTATGCTGTCTTTTTTCTGCGCATCTTTTACACATGCACAATTCTGCTGTTAGCCTGTTTTAGGAATTTTCCTGGGTTAACTTCCCATCGCTGTGCGAAAAAGTGTGATCGCGATTACGCTATTATACTGATTATTCCTCGCTTTACGGATGCCCAAGGGTGTAAGGAGTGTGAAGATGGTCAGTCTTGACCAACCGTTATTGATCGTCACCGACCTCGATGGCTCACTGCTGGACCATCACGATTATCGTTGGGATGCCGCCAGCGAATGGCTGGCACGTCTGAAACAAAATCAGATTCCGCTGGTGATCTGTTCCAGCAAAACTGCGGCCGAGATTATTCCGCTGCAAAAAAAACTCGGCATTGCCGGATCGCCTTTTATTGCTGAAAACGGTGCCCGTATTGTTCTTGAGGCGGAGGACCGACGCAGTGAAGGACAGGGGCAAGCTTACCTTGCACTTTGTCAGCAGTTGAAAGGCTTACAGGCTGACTTTCGCTTCACCGGTTTTCACGATTTCAGTGACGTTGAAGTGTCCAGATTCACTGGCCTGACGCTGGCGGAAGCCAGTCAGAGTCGACAACGCGATGCTTCCGAGGTGGTGCTGTGGCGCGATGATGCCGCACGGCTGGATGAATTCCGGGCGGCCCTGCATCAGCACGGTCTGGCGTTAACCCAGGGAGGACGCTTCTGGCATGTGATGCCTGAAGGATGCGGAAAAGGTCACGCGCTGCAAACGTTGCAACAGCATCTCGCCCGGCGCGAGGGGATCACCCGTACCACCATCGGCCTGGGAGATGGCCCCAATGATGTGCCAATGCTGGAATACGTCGATTATGCCGTCGTCATAAAAGGCTTCAGTAAAACGCCGGTCATCCTGACGCGCGATGATGGGGAAAACGTCTACCACACCGCACACGTTGGTCCCGAGGGCTGGCGTGAAGGTTTGGATTATTTTCTTGCCCAACCCGATTAACGGGCGCACAGCTAATCAGAAGGATGAGGCGATGAGTGATTTTTACCAGAATGGCGTGATTACCAACTTTCATAATCTCACCCACCGTAGCGTTGAGTCGCTGGAAAAAGAGATGGTGCGTTTTGCCCGCAAACGCAAAATGGGGCTGATTTTACCGTCGCTGTTTTCCGAACTGGAAGGACCGGCGCTGGATAACATTGTCAATGAACTGGCGAAAGTGCCTTACCTCGATGAGATTGTGATTGGCCTCGACCGCGCAGACCGCGAGCAGTTTCTGTTTGCACGCGAGTTCTTTGCTCGCCTGCCCCAGCGCCATCGTATTTTGTGGAATGACGGGCCGCGTCTGAAAGCGCTGGATGCCGAACTGGACAAAGAGGGCCTTTCGCCCAGCCAGCCGGGTAAAGGGCGTAACGTCTGGTTCTGTACCGGTTATACGCTGGCCTCCGACCGTACCAGTTGCGTCGCGTTGCACGATTGCGACATCGTCACTTATGAACGTAGTATGCTGGCGCGCTTGCTCTATCCGCTGGCTAACCCGGCTTTTCAGTATGAATTCTGCAAAGGTTTTTATGCGCGGGTCGCAGGCGGCAAACTGAATGGTCGTGTCGGGCGACTGCTGGTGGGGCCGCTGCTGCGCTCACTGCAAAAAGTGTATGGTCATTCGGAATATCTCGACTATCTCGCCAGCTTCCGCTACCCGTTGTCCGGGGAATTTGCCATGCGCACCCATGTGCTGAACAATATTAAGATTCCCGGCGACTGGGGGCTGGAAATTGGCGTGCTGTCGGAGATTTATCGCAACTACACCACACGGCAAAGCTGCCAGGTAGAGATTGCCGATAACTATGACCATAAGCATCAGCCGCTGGCCGAAGAAGATGGCACCGGTGGTCTTAAGCGTATGAGCAATGACATCGTGCAATCGTTGCTACGTAAACTGGCGACAATGGGTGTGCCTCTGACCAGTGACTCATTCCGGGTATTGAAAGCCACCTATTATCGCAACGCGCTGGATATGATGGAGGTCTACAACCACGAAGCCACTATGAATGGTCTGAAGTTCGACCAGCATATTGAAGAGGCGGCGGTAGAGATGTTCACCCAAGCGATTCTCGACGCCGGTCAGGCATTTATTGAACGTCCGAATGACAAACCCTTTATTCCCAGCTGGAGCCGGGTGCAATCTGCCTTTCCGGATATCCTGCAACGGATTTACCAGGCGGTTGAAGAGGATAACGACGGTAAGGTTTAATCCGCGCTGCACACGCGATTACGGCCACTGGTTTTCGCCAGGTAGAGTCGGCTATCGGCTTTGGCCTGCAAGCTCTCCGCGTCGTAATCGCCCTGCTCCTCGCTGCTGGTCACCCCGGCCGAGAGCGTGATGTTAAAGGTGGTGCTGGCGTTCACCAGGATAGTTTTGGCCGCCAGACGCGCACGGATGCGCTCCGCCACCACACTGGCTTCCGCCAGGGTGGTTTCCGGCAACACAATACAGAATTCTTCCCCGCCAATACGCCCCGCCACATCGTATTTACGCAGCGTATGGCTGATTACGCTGGCTACACGGATCAATGCCTGATCGCCCGCATGATGCCCCCAGGTGTCATTGACCTGCTTAAAATGATCGACATCCAACTGGATAACCGCAAGCGGTCGCTGCAACTGCTGGCAGTGGGTGGCCTGCGCCACAAACTGTTCGAAGAAGGCACTGCGATTGAGTAAACGCGTCAAACCATCGTAATTGGCCCGCCAGGTGAGGCGCGCAGAGAGCTCATCCTGGCGGCGCACCAGACGGAAGATCACCTGATGTGCTACCGCCAGCATCAGGACAAACAGCAACCACATGCCAAGCAGGAACAGGGTAACGCGTCCCAGCTCCTGCTTCATACCCTGCTTCAGGGTCTGCACATTGATAATGTAGCCGTCGACATTTGCCAGTTTGCTCCAACTGGCAAACTGCGTCCCCAGCCGCAATATGCCGCTGCGTTCATGCTGCATACGCTTCAGCAATTCTTGCCGTTGTTCAGCATTCAGTGGGACTTCATCCGGGGCATGCAGGCGAGCCACCTCCTCCAGCTTACGATCGAGTAACACCAGGTTACCCTGCAACAGCGTATGACGCGTTTCCGCCAGCAGATTACGAATGCGCGCCTGGGGGAAATCCATCGACAACACGCCATACCAGTAGCCATTGCTGATAATCGGCGCGCTGAGGGTCAACATCAGTCCTTCATCGAACTGCCCCTGGTAACCGCTGGTCCAGCGCAGATAGGGGCTGGGATTCTGCTGCGGGTTAAGGGCACGAAAATAGGCGCGCTGCACCATTGTGGCATAGCTTTGCTCCAATTCTTGCGGGCTTTGCGGTGGTCGCGAGCTGATATAAAAACCCGCGCGGGAGATGTACCAGAAGCGCGAATGAAAATCATGGTCCGGATCGCTGAATTGCATGATAAAACTGAACTCCAGCGCAGCGCGGATCTCCTGGTCAATCAGAGCCGGGTCGCGCCTTAGCAGCGGATCACGCGCCAGCCAGTCATCTCCGACACCGTTCAGCGGCATACTACGCGGGCTATTCAGCTGCAATTGCCACAACGGATGCTGACGTAACGCCTGGAAACGCGTCACCGCTTCGCGCGCGTTATCGGAATCAAGCGGGTGTGTCAGCGCATAACTCAGCATCTTTTGGTAGTAAACCAGCTCATCCACGCTCTCCTGGAACTGACTGTCGAGATTCTTTTGAATCTCCGCCAGTTGCGCACGTTGACGATCTTCATAGCTGGTTTTTAGCTCCAGCGCTTCATGCACCGTCAGGAAAGCCGAGAAAAGGAAAACCGCAAAAAAACACAGGTGAACAGATAAAAAGGGATTGCCCGACTGCCGGGGAAGTGGCGTTTGTGCCATCAGCAACCATGCTCCGGAAAAAGGCGAATGAAAACAGTGTAGCCAGCCGGGGAAAGATCGTACAGACGGGGATCGGTAGCGGCGCGATTTATCGCGCAATTTCGTGCAGGGTGCAGAAAAAGTCGCGCGATAAAACGTGCCGCTACGTATTCATCTCAGCTATTAGCTGGCCAGCTGACGCGCGGCAGATAAGTGACAGAGCTCATCACTATGGAATGCCTCACGGCGCACGCTGTAGCCATCATACCAACGACACTCTACCATTCCGCTGGCATAGCCGGTCACCACCATAGTGGGTCCGCCCTGTTTGTGCTGAACTTCGTCACTGATCGCAAAGGTCATACGCGCCCTCCCTTCTACCCGTTGAATGAACTTCATCAGGTATAGCAGGCGCGGGGGGTTTTTGCCTATAAGAGATTGTGATTACTACTGCAATTTAGGAATAAGCAGTTAAATATGCGGAAAATAAAAAAAGCGGATAAAAATTATTATCCGCTTTGAAATGCTTTCCCGGGTGGGAAAATCAGATTTTACAACCTTCGCAATCAGCTTCGTCGCTCAGATCGGTCGGGACTTCGCGTGCTTTCTCCGCCGCTTTCGCTTCAGCCTGTTCCAGCTGTGCATCGATATCAAATTCAAACATATCGTCGTTCATCATCGTTCTCCTGACCCGTGATTAGAAATTTCCTGCGCTTTATAGTCTTTATCCACGCACTTTGGCAATCAGATTCACCACCAACAGCACGATCGACCCAATCAAAAAGCCCAGTACCAGGTTGGCGCCGTTGCTGAGCAGCGCCGAGACCAACGGGTTAAAACCCGCGCTGTACGCCTCAATCGCATGGTGCAACGGCGTAATCCCGTGAATGACAATACCGCCCCCCACCAGGAACATTGCCAGGGTACCCACCACCGACAGAATTTTCATCAATATCGGGGCAGCGGCTAACAACAATCCCCCCACCGCCTGCGCCAGCGTGGATGATTTTTCCCGCAGCCAGTATCCGAGATCGTCGATTTTCACAATCCCGGCAACGATGCCATACACCCCCACCGTCACCAGAATGGCGATACCCGCCAGCACCATTACCTGATTGAGCAACGGCGCTTCCGCCACGATGCCCAGTGTGATGGCAACAATTTCGGCCGAAAGGATAAAGTCGGTACGTACCGCACCTTTCACTTTATCCTTCTCAAATGTCTTTGGATCCTGTTGCGCCAGTTGCTCAAGACGCTGCTGACGTGCTTCCGGGCTTTGCTCGGCTTTATCGTGGTTGAGGCTGTGCAACACCTTCTCCACGCCCTCAAAGCAGAGATACGCCCCGCCAATCATCAGCAACGGCGTAATCAGCCAGGGCGCAAGAGCTGAAATCAACAGCGCCAGCGGCACGAGGATCAATTTGTTAATAAAGGAGCCTTTCGCCACCGCCCACACCACCGGCAATTCGCGATTGGCTTTTACGCCGGTAACCTGTTGCGCATTCAGGGACAGATCGTCACCCAATACCCCGGCGGTTTTTTTTGCGGCCACTTTGCCCATCATAGAGATGTCATCAAGCAAGGTGGCAATATCATCCAGAAGCGTCAGTAAGCTGGTTCCTGCCAAAATGTTTTCCTTATTCCTGTTCGTGATCCTGACAACAGGGGCAACGCTCGACCGCAGTCACTGACATATCGGCGATGCCCGCACAATCCCACTCAACGCGTAACGGCTGCCCCGCCACATCCCCGGCATGCAAATATTTACTCACCGGACTTTCCGTCATACCCGTAATCTCTTCGGTGGCGACCAGCGTATCACCCAGATAGATCCGGGCGGTGGCTCGAGTGTTGACCATCCGTTCGTCACGAAGTTGGTACAGGCGTTTGACCGTCAGTTTTATGCTGCTCATGGCTATGTTCCGCGTCCCAGAGAAAGGAGTGATCTAAACCGTTATAGCGAGTAAAAGCAACAATCTGCCTTATACGCCGCGATAATGATGCAAACCTGCATGATCGATTTCACCGCTGTGACTGGCGGCCAACAGCCACTCCTCCAGTCGTTCAATTAACGCCTCATCCTCAAGGCGCAGCTTGCCACGTAACGCACATTCCCAGACGATCAGCACCTTCCAGCCGCTCTCCTGCAACTGCTGAATGTAGCGCCGATCCCGTTCGACATTACTGTTAATTTTACCGGCCCAGAATTCGGTACGCGTAGCGGGCATTTTGAACAGATAGCAATGATGACGATGCCAGAAGCAGCCGTGAACAAAAATAATCGCCTGCTGGGCCGGAACGACAAAATCAGGTCGACCGGCTAATGCTTTATCCTGCACCCGATAGGTAAATCCACGGTCTTTTAATATCAACGCAATACGCTGTTCAATCGCCGTATCCTGAGTACGAATTGCACGCATATTCTTGCTACGAACATCACGAGAATGGACGTCGGCCATAACCTTTCCTTTTTCTTGTGGCTCCTTCAACTTTAGCGGTTTGGGGCAAAAGCGAAAGCCGCATTCACTACCGGCACGTCGGGCCAATTTCTTCATAGCGTGAGGAGTGGTAGCATAGCCGCTTCACTGTTAAGGAAAAACGCATGCACGCCGAAGAGACCGCCGCGACTGCCTCACCCTCCCCACTCACTGTTTCCGCCACTGACGATGCCACCACGCTGTTGTTGCAAGTGCTGGCGATTTACGCCGCACGCGACCTTGTGAGCACGCTGAGCGACGCCGGTGGTCGCGACTGGAGCGTGCCCCGTCTCAACCGTATTCGTCAGGGAAAGAGCGCAGCACCGGCGTTAAGCAGCGCGGAAGTTGCCAGTTTGCAGGCGTTATTACCCGCTCGTCCCGCGCATTATGACGCGCCTCGTTTTCAGTTTGTCGATCTGTTTGCCGGTATTGGCGGCATTCGCCGTGGCTTTGAACAGATTGGCGGCCAGTGCGTCTTTACCAGTGAATGGAATAAAGAGGCGGTGCGGACCTACAAGGCCAACCACTATTGCGATCCGCAGCAACACCGCTTCAACAGCGATATTCGCCAGGTAACGCAACCGGCCGGTCTGAGTGATGAGCAGGCCATCTATCAACATATTGATCGCACAATCCCTGACCATCAGGTGCTACTGGCAGGTTTCCCCTGCCAGCCCTTCTCGCTGGCCGGTGTGAGTAAAAAGAATGCACTGGGCCGGGCGCACGGTTTCGAGTGTGAGGCACAGGGAACCTTATTCTTCGATGTGGCACGCATTCTGGCGGCGAAAAAGCCGCCGTTCTTCGTGCTGGAAAACGTGAAGAACCTGAAAAGTCACGACAAAGGACGCACCTTCGCCATTATTATGGCGACACTGGATGAGCTGGGCTATGACGTGGCCGATGCGAATAACGCGGGACTGGCCGATGCTAAAATCATCGATGCACGCCATTTTCTGCCGCAACATCGTGAGCGTATTGTGTTGGTGGGTATCCGTCGCGACACCCATCTGAGCGAGGGATTTTCTCTGCGCGCCTTACCCGCACTCTATCCCAAAAAAGTCCCGACGCTCAGTAGCTTGCTGGAACCCCAGCCTGATGCCAAATATACGTTGTCACCGGTACTGTGGAACTACCTTTACCAATACGCCAAAAAACACAAAGCCAAGGGGAACGGCTTTGGTTTCGGTCTGAACGATGCGCGTAATCCGTCGGTTTGCGTGCGCACCCTGTCGGCTCGCTATTACAAAGACGGTTCGGAAATTCTTATTGATCGAGGTTGGGACCGTGCGCTGGGCGAGCAGGACTTTCATCAGCCGGACAATATGTCACGCCGCCCACGTCGTTTAACACCACGCGAATGCGCGCGGCTGATGGGATTTGAAGCACCGGGTGAAACGCGCTTCCGCATTCCGGTGTCCGATACCCAGGCCTATAAACAGTTTGGCAATTCGGTAGTGGTGCCGGTGTTTGCTGCTGTAGCGCAACTGCTGTTGCCATTGATCGAACAATACACCCGCAACATGAAGTGATTTCGGGCAACGGGCACAGCAGTTCAGGCTGGAAAACGCGTAATAAAAAACCCGTCAGTTGACGGGTTTTTGTTTTATTTCTTTTTCTTGCCCTGCTTCTTCAACAGCGCGCGAATCTGTTTCAGTTCAGCAGCACTCAGTTGATCGGTTACCGCTTCTGCTGTGTCCTGATTGTCGATCGCATCCTGCGCCGGAGTCTGTAGGCTCGCCTGCAAGCGATTCACAATTTCCTGACTCATAGAAATTTGGTTGTCCAGAGCCAGTTGTTTGATGTGTTCTTTCAGCGCAGGATCAATCTTAATCGTTAAATTAACGGTCTCGGTCATCGTGTTACTCCTTATTGATTTTCATCAACGTAGCGGAAGATGCCGAAAGTTAACAGGCTGTCATAAAAATTTAATATTAGACGTGTAGGGGACTGAAATCCCTCAACACCGATTCGTCCATCGAGGTCAGGTTGCCCTGAAGCTCCGCGCACAGTTTTGCCATATAGCGCACCAGGAAGTCGGCATTGTGTTCCGCCAGTTGGCGTCCCGCTTCGGTTTGCATAGTTTCAGGCAGGCGTAGCAACTTCTTCTGGAAGTGATCCAGCGTCCAGTGCACATCATTCAGCTCACGATCTTTGCCCAGAGGATCGTCGCTGTCGAACAGCGGGCGTCCCAGCGCACCGGCAGTATAAAATACCCGCGCCAGACCAATGGCACCCAGTGACTCCAGGCGGTCGGCGTCTTGCACAATCTTCGCCTCAAGGGTTTGTGGCGCGATCGCGGCGCTGAAACTGTGCGCCTGCACGGCATGCGCGACAGCATCTATGTGGTCAGCCGGAAAGTCCGGGAAGTCTTGTTGCAGAATGCGGCGCGTCTCTTCAGCGGCGTAAGTTGAGGCCAGATGACGTTCCGGGTGGTTTTTCGGTAAGTTGACAACATCATGAAAGTAGCAAGCGGTCAGCACCACCAGCGCATCGGCATCGCTATTTTGCATAATGCGTGCCGCGCTCATCCAGACACGGCGCAGGTGGGCGATATCATGGGCTTTATCATCGTGCAGCCAGTTCTGCTGCAACCAGTTTTCGAAACGGTTTTGCCAGCCTGTTAGCGACATCGTGCTTCTCCTGTTATTGCTGTTATAAAGCACCGCCGTCAATGACGAGCGTGCTACTCCTGCAAACATCATAGCGGCCCGGTGATGACACTTTCTTTACACTCCTCCTGCATAATCAACTGCGAAAAAATGCGATCCTGATCCTGTTATAGCGCTGTTAACAGCACTTTCCCAGCACCACGCGCGTTTTCGGTATTTCCTCATCCTCGTTTCAGTTAAACGACTCTGTTTAGCAGTGATAATGTTTTAAAGCCATGCAGAAATAGTGTGTAATGGATTAATTCTGGTTTAACTCGCTAACTTAAAACACGTCGGTCAACCGATCACCCACGACATATTCTGAAAGAGTTCCCATTGTGTCCGTTATAACGTACTGTATCTGAGAAAAATGCGATTTTGTTTTTCCATTGCATCCAATCAAGCACGTTTTTTGCTTGTGAGCCATTTTTAAAACTGAATACGCACTGAATGCCTGACTATAAGGCGACAAATTATTAAGCAAATTGATTTAAACCCATTATGCTAATTCTGCACATCCGTGGACGCGGATGGTTCAGCAAATTCTCCGGGTTGGTAACACAACAAGAGGTAAATCATGAAAGAACGGCCGATTCTTTTTTCCGAACAGCGGGTCCGCGCCCTGCTGGTTGGCCAGCAAACACAGACCCGGCGCATTATGAAGACTCAGGCTTTTGGCCCTGGTCAGGATCATCACGAAGGCGTACACGCATTTGACGTCAGTGCAAACCATCTGCACGGCTATAAATTGATGTCAATGTCAGACATCAGTTATCACTGCCCCTATGGTAAACCCGGCGATCGTCTCTGGGTACGCGAAACCTGGCGTGGTCCGATCGTGCCGGAGGAACAGTTGGCAGAGTATGAACGCGAGCCACTCCCCTTCCGCGACCCGGTGTATTGTCAGTATCGCGCCGACAGCAATGAGCTGGGGCAGCAGGATGACAACTTGCAAGATGCCGAGCAATACGGCTGGCAGACCGCCATCCATATGCCACGCTGGGCCAGCCGTATTGATCTTGAGATCACCTCCGTTCGCGCCGAGAAGATTCAGGACATCAGTGAAGACGACATCATGGCAGAAGGCGTGCAGACCGACTCGCACTTCCTGAATAACTTCTTCACCATGAATATGAACTCCGAGTCGCCTAAAGAGGCCTATCGCAAGGCGTGGCAGAAACAATACGGTGCCACCAGTTGGGAAGTGAACCCGTGGGTATGGGTGATCGAGTTCCAGCGTGTGGAGCGTGAAGGGTAAGTCCTCTCTCCGGCAGAGGTGAGGGGTAAACCTCTCACCTTTGCAATCTCAGTCACAGACAAAATTCTTACTAACAGGTTGAATAGACAGCTTTGATTCTGCGCTGGTAATTTTCGCTGTACCGCGCGAGGATACCGTCTTACGCCCTGAAGAGTGAGTGATGCGATGTTCAAATGGCCGTGGCACGCGCAGGTAGAAACTTCAGTCGCAGCGCTGCCGTGGCAACAAGCGCTGGCACAACCTATTTTCTCTCTGCTTGACGAAAACGAGCAAGCCAGCCTCATCGCTCTGGCACAGCGCTTCCTGCAACAAAAAAAAATCACGCCATTGCAGGCGTTGCAACTCGACGAACTGCGTACCGCCCGACTGGCGTTGCTATTTTGCCTGCCAGTGTTGAAGCTCGGCCTGGAATGGCTTGATGGCTTCCATGAAATTTTGATCTACCCCGAGCCCTTCAACGTGGATGACCACTGGCAAGATGACAGCGGCCTGGTGCATCAGGCGGCGGCGGTGCACGCCGGACAAAGCTGGACCCAGGGGCCAGTGGTGTTGAATGCGCTGGATATCCAGGATTCGTTTGATCTCTCCGGCTATAACCTGGTGATCCATGAAGTCGCACATAAACTGGATGCACGCGGCAGCGGCTACACCAGCGGTGTCCCGGCTATTGCCCTGCGTGATGTCGCCAGTTGGGAAAAAGATTTACTTCAGGCGATGGAGGAGATCGAAGCTGAAGTGGAGTTGGTGGGTGAACAAGCCGCCACCATCGATCCCTACGCAGCCAGCGATCCCGCCGAGTGCTTTGCCGTCCTCTCCGAATATTTCTTTAGCGCACCGGATTTACTGGCAGAGCGTTTTCCCGCTATGTACCGCCATCTGCAACAATTCTATCGTCAGGACCCCCTGGCGCGTTTAGCCGCCACGCGCCCGGAAATTGCTTAAAGCGTGATCGCTTTGTATTAATGCTAGCCAGTTGAATACAAATGTATTTTTAGCTGTTGACAGCTCCGGCACTGCCCATTAATATGCGCCTCGTTCCAACGATTCCTCTGTAGTTCAGTCGGTAGAACGGCGGACTGTTAATCCGTATGTCACTGGTTCGAGTCCAGTCAGAGGAGCCATATTTAGAAAAGCCCGCTCAGGGAAACCTGAGCGGGCTTTTTGCTGGCCCTCATTCCTACTTAAACTTGCCCGCTGAATTGATCTGTAATGAATTTATAACTTCACTATGCCTTCAGGCAGAATCCTCAGCATCTCCCGCCAACTCACGCTCCAGTTGTTCAATACTCGGCAAATTGGTTTGGAACTCCTCAGGCAGGGATTCAACTAATTTGTATTCAGCGATGCCCATCGGCTGGGCCTTGTCACCCAGGGCATACTCCGCAACCACTTTGTTTTTACTCTTGCAGAGCAAGAGACCAATAGTGGGGTTGTCCTGCTCATCTTTCACCTGCCGATCGACAGCAGTAAGATAGAATCCCAACTGCCCCAAATGCTCCGGTTTGAACTTACCGCCCTTGAGTTCAATAACCACATAGCAGCGTAGTTTCAGATGGTAGAACAGAAGGTCGATGAAAAATTCATCACCACCTACATCCAGCAATACCTGCCGCCCCACAAAGGCAAAACCTGCGCCCAGTTCAAGCAGAAACTCGGTCACATGTTTGACCAACGCGTTTTCCACCTCTCGCTCCTGGGCCTCTTCGGTCAACCCCAGAAAGTCGAAACGGTACGGATCCTTCAGTGACTCACGGGCCAGGTCAGACTGCGCCTGAGGCAAGCTGGCATCGAAGTTAGTCACTGCGGTACCACTTCGCTGCAACAACCGGCTTTCGATTTGCATGACAAGAACATTGCGTGACCAATTATGCTCAATGGCTTTTATGGCATACCAGCGACGATCTTCAGGCAGGGACAATTTATCCAGCAACGCCAATTGGTGATACCAGGGTAATTGTGCAAGCACCGCTTGCACAAATTCCAGGTCCGGCCAGGCTTCGGCAAAAGCGCGCATATATTTAAGGTTACGCGGGGAAAAGCCCTTCATATCAGGAAAGGCTGTACGTAGATCATGCGCCAGCCGTTCAATGACTTTAGCACCCCAACCCTGCTCTGCTTGCCGTGCAAGGATATCGCGACCTATTCGCCAATACAGCCCCACCAATTCCCTGTTTATCGCCAGTGCAGCACGCTACTGAGCGTTATGAATACGGCCTTTCAGGTCGGCCAGCCAGTCAGCATAACCCTTTGGTTCAGGAACCAATGAAGCTGGGAGCTTCTTGCTCATACCGCTACCTCCTTGTCGTGTTCACCAACGTTGACCGGAACTTTGCCAAAACCTTCTAAAACGGCAGAAATGGGGCTTGAGGATGGCATGGTTCGTCTATTCCTCGATTTTTGTTTTCACTGAAATGCGACCCAGCATCCTCAGACCAGAGTCAAAAACACCCTGTTAGAACAACGTGACACTTGTTTAAGTTGCACAAAAAAACTGCTCTGAATTGTATCAGCCGAGCCCAATTCTGACGAGGGCAAGCATTCACAGCCCTTCTGAAAAACCTAACGTTACCGCAAGAAAAATCCAGAAACACTTGGTTTGTCAGGAAGCGTCAATAAGCACACGATCAAAAACGTACCAGGAGGTACAATAAGCGTGCTTATTAACTTTCTACCACTTACACCATGAAAACCATTTGTTTTAAAATCAGGCTATTGCCTGTCGCCCTCCTTTGCGCTTTGGCAGTACCTGCCGCACAAGCTACCGACTTCTTCCACCAGGACACCCTGACCGGTGACTGGGATGGCGCACGGAGCGATCTCGCCCAGCACGGCGTTAACTTAACCGGCGACTATGTCTCAGAAACCGCAGGCGTGTTGAGCGGCGGCCAGTCTTATGGCACGCGCTACGCTCAGCAGATTCGTCTGGGTGCCACCTTTGATTTGAACCGTCTGTTCAATGCGCAGCACGCCGGTACGGTCCAGCTGTCAATCAACGATCGCCGTGGACGCAGCACCTCGGCGGATCTGGTCGGCAACCGTCTGCCAATTCAGGAAGCGTATGGCGGCGAATATACTCGCCTGAGCGAACTGAGCTACGCCAATTATCTCTTCACCCCGCAGTTGCAGTACAAGCTAGGCTGGCTGGCTATGGGGAATGATTTCGGCAGCCTGTCGATTCTGACCAACTTTATGAACGCAGGCTTCTGTGCTCACCCGCTGTCGATGTCAGGTGGCAGCGGCTGGGGTAACTACCCCAACGCCCACCTCGGCGGTGAGTTAAAGTACAGCTTCAATGACAGCTGGGCGCTGCAAACGGCGGTATTTAACGTTAACCCGGAACAGAACAGCGAATCGTCCCGTGCTTTTAAACCCTTTGCACCGGGCACCACCGGCTATATCGTCCCGGTTGAGTTGATCTACAACTTACAGGGTGAGTTACCCGGTCAGTACAAACTGGGTTACTACTACGACAGTTCCAACGTCGCACGTATCGACCAGCCCGATCGCCGTGCTGATAAACGCTGGGGTGCCTACCTGCTGGCCGACCAGACCATTTGGCAGTCCACTTCGCTGCGCAGCCAGAACCTGCATATGTTTGGTCAGGCCACCACCACCGATGCCGCCACCTCGCCGTTCCGTCACTGGTACTCGGCCGGTTTGGTATTGAATGGACCGTTTGCAGCGCGTCCGCATGATGCGATTGCCATTGGTTATGGTCGTGCGGTGTACAACCAGCACAGTCGTGATAATGCCGTTGACAGTTTGCGCGCCAAAGGCGAATTAGCCGACGCAGAAATGGTAAATGGTCTGGATATTGGCGAACAGCTGGTTGAGATGACCTATACCCTGCAAGCAACGCCGTGGCTGTCGGTACGCCCGAGCGTGCAGTACATCAAAGAACCGGGTGCGTTCTCGAATAAAGAGATCAAAGATACCTGGGTTGCGGGTGTGCAGGTTAAAGTGAAGTTCTAAAACAGAATGCCTTCCGCAGAGCTTGCGGAAGGCATAATTGCAGGGGATTAATGGCCGTTCAGCGCCACATCAACCGTTTTCAATACCTGATGCAACTGTGCCGCATCCACCTGTCCCGGTGCAGACGCCGTACCAATCATGCCAAAGGTCAGGTCATCACCAAACACTTCCCCGGAAAGCCGGGAAATCGCCCCCAGGCCGCCCATCGACATCGTCAGCAACGGTTTACGCGAGTAGTCATTGCGGATCTGCGCCGTAGCATCCATCAGTTTCACCACATCACCTGAATCATGTGGCATCACCGCAATTTTCAGGATATCTGCGCCCATGCTGTCCTGCTTACGCAGACGAGCAACGATCTCGCTGGTGGCCGGGGTTTTCTGGAAATCATGGCTGGACATCACCACTTTAATTCCGGCGGCATGGGCAGCGGTGACCACCTGGTGGATCACTGCCGGATCGCGGAACATCTCCACATCGAGAATATCGATAAAGTGATCTTTGATCAGCGCCAGATAGAGCTTGCCATACGCCTTATCGCTGATGGCTTTCGCGCCACCTTCAGACTGCGTACGGAAGGTCAGGATAAGGGGTTTACCCTGCACTTCAGCCGCAACCTGTTTGCCCAATGCGCCAACTTGCGCGGCATCGGTGGCGAAATTCAGATAATCAATACGGTATTCAATCAAATCGGCATCCGGGTTCGCGCCGATAACTTTGGCCTGCGCCAGAACCTGGTCGGCTGTCGCGCCGGTGGTCGGGATGATGACTTTCGGCATCCCTTCGCCAATGGTGGTCTGGCGAATGGTGATGGGTTGTGCGTGTCGTACGTTGACGGCCGCAGCCGGTGCGCTGGTGGCAGCAATGGCGCTGGTCACACCTGGCAAGGCCAGCAGCAAAGAAATCGCTAATACACTTTTATGCAAATTCATGGGGAGTTCCTGTTTCGCTAATGACACACCTGACTGGACGAGATCAGCTGCGAGGCTGTCTCTTTCCGGTCGGTTTATTTTTTTAGTTGCAGATGAATGCCGTCAGGTAATGCTGTGTCGCAGCTCGCTCAGGAATGGGTTATTGCATGGGGGCAGGCTTACTTAAAGGTGAAGTAGCACCGTCATCGGTGGTGGCAGTGGATGTCACATTCGCCACCGCTAAATCCGCGCTCAGCGGGGTTTGATAATGGATAGTGCCGTTACCCTGTGCATCAATGGCAACCATCTGATAGCCGAGGAAATGCTCCGCTTCGTCCATCGTTGCTTTGCTGTTGGAGAAAAACTCAATGCGGTAGGCAGTATTGGCCTCCCCTTTCACGCTGCCATCGATGGTTAGCGTCTGCTGGTCACGCACGACCCGGGTAATGACCGGCGCAGGCTGATCTTTATTCGGCGTTGCTTCACATCCAGCCACGTTACCATCAATGGCGCAGATTTTTTCCAGCTTGCTGGTGTCATTGCTAATACCTTCGCCACGATTACCGATAAAGGCCGCATGTTCGAGGCCAGGCACATTAAATACAATGGCACCGGCATAACCTGGCAGGCAGCTCCCACCGGCAAAGCAACGTTTAATGTCTTTGCCGTTGTCGACCATAATATTTTCAGTGATCCGGTTCACGGCTGGCCCGGTAATCCGATTAATGCCAAAGCTGCCGTTTTTACCGGGTTCACCCTGTGGACGCACGGAAACCGCCACCCGATTGCCGATCATGGTATTCCCGGCCACCACGTTGCCCGTCCCACTTAATGTCACCGCAGAAGAGAGATTGGTGAAGGTATTATCGGCAATATAGTTGCGATTTCCCCAATTGAGCTGTACGCCGTCGGAGTAATTTTCAAAATGATTATGAATCACTTCGTTGTCATTCCCCCACAGCATCTCCAACCCCTGTGAAGGTTCCTGGTTATGTACGTTGTCGGTGGTGACAAAGTTATCCGCAATCAGGTTAAACGAGGCGCCACGGGTGGCTTCCATCGCATCACCATTATTAATAAAAGTATTGCGGATAATTTTATTACGCTCGGTGGTGGTGGCGGTTGAGTTACCCTTGCCATCATCCCCGGTCAACATAATACCGGCACCGCCATGATTACCGACGATGCGGTTATCTTCAATCACGTTGTTTTTGGCGCGATTCACCAGAATCCCGATACAGAAATTACGCACTTCAACCCCTTGCAGGGTGACATCATGGGTATCGCGCAGCACCAGACCCGGCATGGTCGTGGTACGCACATTAGCACCGTACTGGCCAGGGACGGCACCGGGGCAGGATTGCGGGTCCACACCTTTAATATATCCAGAACCGTCGATGGCGACATATTTCCCTTGTTTAAGGAAATCGGTGTTAATAATCTCTACCGGACCTTTAATTTCCGGTAATGGTTTATTAGGTTTGATAATCAGTGGCTGGTTATTGGCGGAGTGTAATTCAATACGATAATGTCCGGGATTTTGGTTATTTTTTTCCAGCGCCCAGCGCAGCGTGCCCTGGCTGCCATCATCGGCAGGAGACGTCACCCGTAATACTTCAATACCTTGTGTTGCGTTATCTGCGGCGTGCGAAGCCAATGGCAATAGCAACGCTATTGCACAGGCAATGTTATTTTTAATCATGATGAATTCCGATCTGACTAAAGTAGCCGGAAATAAACACCGTTACTTTCCGGCCCCTGGTTTAATGACTTTTCCATCCCCGATATAATTGTTTTTTACCCTCCTGATTTAAAAGAAGCTGGTCCATAAAGAAGAGATTGGCATCGCTAGCACCAGAGCAGGCAACATATTGGCGACCGGGAAGATTTTAATGCCGCAAATGCGAAAGCCTGTGGCGAACATTAATACGCCGCCAACCGCCGAGAAATCAGCCTGCATGGCGGGCGTGGTTAACGGCAGGATAAACACCGCACCATAGGCGAGCAGTAGCTGAATAATCAGCTGAGGCACCGCAACCACCGCCACCGCGAAACCGAGCGACGTGGCAAAAATCGCGGCGGTAAACAAGTCGAGAAAGGATTTTGCAATCAGGACGCTGGTGTCGCCGGTCATCCCTTCATGCATCGAACCGAAAATCCCGGTGCCGCTGGCGCAAAACAGCACGATGATCGCCACATAACTTTGCAGGAACTGCTCCTGCGACTCCTTATCCTGTTCGCCGGAACTGACGAACATCTCGACCAGGCCACGCGCTTTGCTGCCGAGCTTACCGATACCTTTTTCCAGATAACACAGCTCACCCAGCAACGCCCCCAGGATCACCGATAACACCATCACCGGCATATGGCTGACTTTCACCACCAGCACAATCCCCATACACATGGAGGCTGCACCGAAGATCAGCGGCATCGAGGTTCTGATGCGTTCTGGCAGACGCGAACTGAGCAACGCACCGACAATGCCGCCGATCAGCACGGCAGAGCCATTAATATAGGGTCCTATAATCACGATTTATTACTCCTGGTCATTAAAGTCACGTCTTCCCCCCAGCGCGGCAGATCGGCACAATCCAGATCCATCAGCCCCAGAGCACGCGCCACGCTGTGCGCGATTATCTCTTCAACAGTTTGTGGCCGCGCATACAGCGCGGGCACCGGCGGAAACACAATCGCGCCGGATTCCGTCGCCTGCTGCATATTACGGATATGCCCCAAGTGAAGCGGCGTTTCCCGCACCATTAACACCAGGCGACGGCGTTCTTTCAACACCACATCGGCTGCACGCGTCAGCAGATTGTCGGTCAGGCCATTGGCGATAGCCGCCAGGGTATGCATCGAACACGGAGCCACCAGCATGCCAAGGGTGCGAAATGAACCACTGGCAATGGCGGCCCCGACGGCACGGATGGGATAAACCACATCGGCCATTTCCGCGACATCTTCAGCAGTAAGATCGGTTTCATGTTCGCGATTGAGGTGCCCGGCTGGCGAGATCACCAGATGGCTCTCCACCTCCAGCTGACGTAAATAACGCAATGCCTGTACGCCATAGGAAAAACCAGACGCTCCGCTAATGCCAACAATAACCCGTGGTTTACCGCTGCTTCGAATGACAGACCCTGACATGCTGCCTCCTTATTTTTTGTTGAAACCTGGGATAAAGCGATTCACATCCACTTCGAGGAATTCGCTGCGGTGGAAGTTAGCTTTCAGGTGGTAAGGCACGGTGCAGTCAAAGATAGTTTTGCAGGCAATACCGTGGTCGCGTACTGACGGGCTGTAGGCCGGATCAGAGGACGGATCAAGCGGATGGCAACGTACACCCGGAATAAACACGGTATCGACATCGCCCTGATAACGGGTGGTCATCGCCCAGATCACATCGTTAATATCAAACACGTCGACGTCTTCATCCACCAGCATCACATGTTTCAGCTCAGAGAAGGCGGAGAACGCCAGCAGTGCCGCCTGACGCTGACGACCTTCATCCGCCGGGGTGCGTTTTTTCACCTGCAACACCGCCAGATATTTGCCGGTGCCCGGTGTCGGGCAGTGTACGGTCTGCACGAAACCTGGCAGCGCGCGTTCCACCATCTGCAAAATACTGGCTTCAGTCGGGATACCGGCCATATTGGTGTGTTCATCGCTGGGGCCAATACAGGTTTGCAGAATCGGTGAACGACGATGGGTAATGGCTTTGACTTTGATCACCGGCACCTGAGCCTGTGCCGCACCGGTATAACCGGGGAATTCAGGCATCGCTTTGCCGGAATTGGTGTTCTGGTCTTCACGTACACGTACACCTGGCAGCAACTCACCTTCAATCACTACTTCCGCATTGGCGATGGCGCGTGCTTTCACGGTCAGACATTCTGCTAACTCAACGGCCTGGTTACGCAGGCTGCCGGCAATCGACAATTCATCAAAGCCCAGCGGCGTTGTTGGCGGTTCAAAACAAGCACCAATCTCAATCGCCGGATCGACACCGATGCTGATAGAGATCGGCAGCGGTTTACCGGCCGCTTCAGCTTTCTGACGGAAAGTATCGAGGTGACGGCCTGGCACGAAATACATCGAGATTTCGTCTTTGCTCTGCACGCACAGGCGATGGATGGTGACGTCGTGTTCACCGGTTTCCGGATCGGCGGCGTAACACATACCGAGGGTGAAATAAGGGCCGGCATCTTCCGGGGTGTTGGTTGGCGCAGGCAGGATTTTCAGGATATCGAAGTCCGGATCGCTGGCCAGATGCACCACTTCCTGAGATACCGCTTGTTCACGCGGGATAACAATCGGCGCGATCGGGTTAGCGACCGAATCTTTCAGCATAAACGCCAGATTTTCCGGGGTGGTGCCAAACAGGCGAGCCACACGTTTACGTGAAGACAGCAGGCCGATAAGCACGCGCATATCGTTGTAGCCTTTGATTTTGTTGAAAATCATCGCCGGGCCGATTTGCGTCGGACGTTTTACCGTGCCGTGTGCACCGACATAACGGTAAACGCCGGATAATTCCGCGATCGGATCTACAGGTTCATCGGTGTAAATCAATTCATCATCGTACTGGCTTAACACCTCCAGCGCGGAACGTAAATCGGTGACTTTTACTTGCTTCTCAGACATCTCAATGTCCCTCTTGGTCGTGGTAACCGGTGATGCATCGGCGCAGACAGGCGCTGGCACACCTTGAGAACAACAGGAGCGAATTCAGTGGCATAGAACCGGCACCTCCCGTCGTTACCCCCACAGTGTTAGAGGATCACTGATAAGAGTCCAATAATAATACCTGGCGTTTTGATAAAGAGTTATTATCAGTAAAAATCAGGAGGACATCGATGGATTACCGACATTTACACGCCTTTGTCGTGCTGGCGGAGGAGCTGCATTTTGGTAAGGCGGCACTGCGTCTGAACATCGCTCAACCGGCGCTGAGCCAGTACATCAAGGCGCTGGAAAAGGAGCTGGATCTTGCGCTATTCACCCGTGACCGGCGGCATGTGGCGCTGACGTTTGAAGGTGAGCAACTGGTGGAAGAGGCACGTATCGCATCCAGTCATTACACCAAGTTCCGCGAAAATGCGCGCAGTTTACGCCTGGGATATCGCGGGCAGATCAAGCTTGGTTACGTCGGTTCTTCGATACTCGACCCGGCACTCACGCTGTTAATTAATGGTTATCGCCAGCGTAAACCAGGCATTGATATCGTGATTGAAGAACGCAATGTTCACGAACAGCTTACACTTCTGTTAACTAATCAAATAGATATCGCCCTGGTTCGCTCACCGGTGCCACGATATGATCATCTGGACTATCTCGATCTCGCCACCCGCCCGTTGATTGCGGTGCTCCCACGTCGCCACCCGCTGGCTTCCCAGCCGCGCATTGCGTTGTCACAACTTGCTGCTGAACCCTTTTTGATGCAGGAAGATCCGCCTGGGGTTGGCCTGGGCTGGTCAGCGCTGAACGCCTGCCAGCAGGCGGGATTTGTGCCACAGAAAATCCAACCCACCCGTGATGTCTCGGTGGCTATCGGTCTGGTGTCGATGGGGATGGGGGTCACGCTGGTACCCGAAACCCAGCGTTCGGTAATGATACCCGACGTGGCCTACTGTTTTTTGCAGGATCAGCATGCCACTTCAACGCTGACCATGAGCTGGCAGCGGGAGATAAAGAATAAAGCGTTACATGACTTTATCCAGTTTGCCCGAGAGCTGACACAATAGGCACTCACAGCGCGACAAATCGCGCCGCTACACCTCGGTCCAGCCACGCAGCAGGTTGTGATACATATTCAGCAGCGAAAGCAATTCTTCGCTGTCGCCGTGACGCGCTTTCAGGCTCTGAATATTGCGGTCCAGCTCAAACAACATCGCGCGTTGTTTGTCATCGCGTACCATCGACTGAATCCACAGAAATGATGCGACACGCGCGCCACGCGTCACCGGTGTCACGCAGTGCAGGCTGCTGGAGGGATACAACACCAGATGCCCGGCGGGCAGTTTAACCTTGTGCTGACCGTAGGTGTCTTCAATCACCAGTTCGCCACCCTCATAGCTTTCTGGCTCGCACAGGAACAGCGTGGCGGAAAGATCGGTGCGCATCCAGCCTGCCGCGCCGTTATGACGCACCGCCCCATCGACATGAAAACCGTAGGTTTCCCCCTGCTCATAACGATTGAATAGGGGTGTGGAAATACTGCGTGGTAACGCGGCGGAAAAGAACAGCGGGTTGTTGTTCAACGCCTGCAACACCGCCGCCTGCAACCGATCATAGAGCGGCGTACGGGTGTCGATCTGCTGGTTATTTTTCACGGTGGCACCCTGGCTGCCGACCGTTACCCGGCCATCTACCCACTCGGCCTGTTGCAGCAGTGTGGTGAAACTGGCGACCTCTTCCGGCGTCAGCACGGCAGGAATGTGATACATCATCGCGTTGTTCTCTCTTAAATGAAGTGGAGCTGGCACATGCAGTAGCGGCGCGATTTATCGCGCAATCAACCTAAAACAGCGCGATAAATCGCGCCGCTACTGCCGTTTAGAAATGCACGTTAGCCGTCAACAGGAAGGTACGCGGCTCACCCGGATGGTAGCGGTAACCACTCTTGTTGATGGAGGCAACATAGTTGGTGTCGAAAACGTTGTATACGTTAAGCTGCAAATCAAGGTTGTTGTTCACCTTATAGCCCAGCTTCGCGTCTGCCACCCAGTAACCTTCGGTGTGGTCTGGCGTGCCCACCGCACCATCGCTACCGCGACGCAGGCTGCCAACATAACGTGCACCGGCTCCCACTGACAGCGCATCGGTGGCCTGATAGTTAGTCCACAGGGTAAAGGCGTGCTTCGGCGTATACGCCAGCGCCGATGAACCATCCTGCGCCACGCTGGCGCCCTCGGTGACAGAAGCATGTTGCAGGGTATAACCGGCAATCACCTGCCAGTCCGGGGTGATATTGCCGGTGGCCGACAGCTCATAACCTTCAACACGTTTCTTACCGTATTGCGAGTAGGTGCCATCGTCATTGGCGGACACTTCGTTCTCAATATCGGTACGGAACAGCGCCGCATTCAACAGCAAACGTTTATCCAACACTTCCCACTTGGTGCCCACTTCGCTGGATTTGGCTTTCTGCGGTTTGAAATCGGTACGGTTGGCGCTATTGCCGGTGCCACCCGCAGCCAGCGCAAAGTTGCTGCCACCCGGCGGTTGCTGGGAAATCGCGTAGTTAACGTAGACGTTACCCTGCTCGGTCAGACGATACAGGGCACCGGCTTTCCAGTTGACCAGATTGCCTGATTTCGCGGTATCGACTGTGGTAACCGGCGTACCGGTCGCCACGCCCGCCGGACAGGCCAGCGCACCACGTCCGGTGCCGCCACAGGCGGTGGCACTGTCATAATCGGTGTGATAATTGTCGAGGCGAATGCCGCCGTTCAGCTCAAAGTTTTTGGTGATCGCCAGCGTATCGAAGGCGTAGATACCAAAGGTGTCGGTCTGGCCGTTGGCATTAGCACCGTTGCGATTCAACCCACCCAGCGAAATGCTGCTGATCGGATGGTAGATATTCACGACAGGTGCGGTAATCGGAGTGACACCGTAGTTGGTCTGGTTCTCACGAGTAAACTCGACCCCGGCGCTGACATCATGCCCGACCGAACCGGTAAAGAACTTCGAGGTGATATTGGTCTGGTTGGTCAGGATGCGGTTACTGACGTCTTTCAGGTTGACGTTACGCGTCCAGGTCCAGGTGCTGACATCGTTCGGGTTCGGCATGCCAATGGTGCTGCCCATCACCGCCGTCAGCAGATACTCCTGCTTCACCCGTGACCAGCGCGTGGTGTTACGGATGGTGGTGTTATCCGACAGGTCATGCTCGAAACGCATGGTTACCGTATCGGTGGTGGATTTATCGAAATCTGAATCGGTGCCGTAGTAGTTACTGGTCGCGACTTTGCCAGACGTATTCAGCGCTGAGGACGCTGCGGTAGGCGAAGAGTAGCCCGGCAGCCCGATGGTCGGAATGCCGCCGTCCGGCGTGTTGTTCTGGTGAACGTGCAGATAATTGAGGTACAGGCGAGTGGAGGTATCAAGGCCAAACGCCAATGAGGGTGCCACGCCATAACGTTCATTCTGGATATTATCGCGACCGGCATCATGGGTTTTTTCACCCATTAAATTGAGGCGGAACGCAGCGTTATCGCTGATCGCCTGGTTGTAATCCAGTGTCCCACGACGCATCCAGGCGCTACCCACGCTGACCGACGCATCCAGGCCGGTATCAAGGCGTGGCTGTTTGCTGATCATGTTGATGGAGCCGGACGGCGCGCTACGGCCATAGTCGGTGCCTGACGGGCCTTTGATCACTTCTACCTGCTCGGTGTTAAAGGTATCGCGCGTCACGCTGCCAATATCACGGATACCGTCAACGTAGATGCTGTTGGAGGTATCCATGCCACGCATATACACCGCATCACCGGTCGATGAACTGCCGTTCTCCCCGGCATAAAACGCCCCAACACCCGGAACGTTTTTCAGTGCATCAGTCAGGTTATTCACACCCTGATCTTTAATCACCTGGTCAGGGATCACCGTGATGGTACGGGTGGTATCCACCAGCGGTTGGGTAAATTTAGGATCGGCGGATACGCCAGGAGAATAGAGTGAAGGCGTTTGCGCCTCCACCACCAGGGTATCGTCGTTCTTTTTGGTGGTGTTGTCAGCGGCCAGCGCGGCGGCTGGCGAGATCCCGATGCACAGCCCGGTAAACAAGGTCAGCGAGTTAAAGCTGCCAAATGGCAGGTTGCGATTTTTATCCATTTTGAAAAGTGTGGGTTCGTTGTAGTTATTGACGCGCACAACGGGCCGTACAAAATGGCCCGCACCTTAAATGATAAGAAGAATGGTTATCATTTACTTTCGTATTTTTGCATGAGCGCAACGCTAAGGAAACACATTTCTTTACGCTAACATTACGAATTCAATACAATTGAAGGAAGTGAGGAGGGTTTGTAAGAATTATTTAAACAATGTGCAGATATTCGTCAGAAATGGGCAAAAAAAAGCGCGATAAATCGCGCGGCTACGGTTTCGAGCGATACGTAGCGGCGCGATTTATCGCGCGTCATCACCGATGGAAGCATTCATCTTTCATAGTAACGGTAAACCGTCGGATGGAATTCAATACCATACAGTTGGCTTACCGGGATCAGCAGCTCAATATGTTTACTGAAATCCACCTCGTGTTGTTCGACCCCGGCAGACTGTGGCTCCACCAGGCGACTAAACCACTGTAGCAGTAACTTTTTCATCGGCAGTTCTCCAGAAATGTTTGACCCTGTCAGTTAAGCGCAATCCGCCATATAACCAAAACAAGAAGTTCTGCACTTCATTGCTACAAATTGCATATAACGTCAGGCATGCGGGGGCAGCGCAGCACCTTCGATGCGACAACGCAGCCAGTCCCGCGCACGGTAATAACGCAACGTCAATTGCGGGCCAAAACCCATCCAGAACGGCGCTTTATGCAACGGTTCAATCTTGAGTGCCAACTCGCTCGCGGGCATGTCCAGCGCCCACTCCGCCAGAATGCCGCCGAGCATACTGCCGGTCGGCACACCACGTCCGGAGAGGCCCGTCAGCGCCACGACGCCGGGTGCCAGTTGATATAAACGCGGAATGGTTCGTTGCTGCATATCCAGCTCGCCGTACCAGAAATAGTCCCAGCGCAGCGGCTGCCCGATGGCCGGATGCAGCCAGCGCAGGCGATCGCTCATCACCTGATGGGTATAATTCATCTCCCGCCCACGCCGCCCCATCGGGAACATTGAGGCGACGATGCGCCCTTGCTGGTTATATTTGTAGACATAGATATCACCACGACCGTCATGAATAGTGGTGTTTAGTGGCAATACCTTGCTGCGCAGCGCCGCATCCAGTGGCTGAGTGGCGGCGACAAACACCCGCATGATGCGAAAACTCTGTTCCAGTTGTGGCCAGCCGGCCACGGTGTACGCCCCGGTGGCGAAAATCACTTTATCTGCCAGCACATGACCTTGTGGTGTGATCACCTGCCAGGCTGTTCCCTGCTTTTTCACCTCGCTAACCGGAGAGGCACAGTAAACTTCGCCGCCCTCCTGCCCCACAGCCCGCGCCAGACCACGCGCATAGCCGAGCGGATTAAGATGTCCCCCTTCATGATGAAACCAGCCACCATAAAAACGCGGACTGCCGCTGATGCGCTCCGCCTGCGCCGCATCCACCGCTTCGGTATGCGCCCCAACCGCGTTGTACTGACGCGCTTTTTCCTCAATCAACTTCATCGCACCCGGTCGCGCCGCCGCCTGGAGATAGCCGTTCTGTTGCCATTCACAATCAATGTGATAATCGCGGATCATCGCGCTGACCTGGTGATTGGCCTGGGTCTGACGTCTGATTAACCGCTCGGCCCAGGGCTCACCCAGCAAGCGACGCAGTTCCGGCAGCGAGAAATGGGTAAACGTTGGGGTGCAGTGCCCGGCATTGCGCCCGGAGCCACCAAATCCCGCCTGCTGAGCTTCCAGCAGCATGACCTTCACGCCTTGTTTTGCCAGCGTCAGAGCGGTGGTCAGCCCGGTATAACCGCCGCCCACGATGCAGACATCCGCGTGATGTTCTCCCTGCAAGGAGGGCAAGTCAGGCGCGGGTGCCGCCGTGGCAAACCACAACGAATCTTCGAACGGGGAGAATCGGGCCATTGCGCATCACCTCACTCTTTGTCGCTGCGGGCATCCAGCGCATCGCGCAGCCCATCACCAATGAAGTTAAAGCAGGTCACCGCCAGCGTAATGGCGATGCCCGGCACCAGCGCCAGCCAGGGCGCACGGATCAGATACTGCTGCGCGCCGTTCAGCATATTGCCCCAACTGGGCAACGGTGGCTGGATACCGTAACCGAGAAAGCTGATATAGGCTTCCAGCAGGATGGCGCGCGCCACCGTCAGCGTGGCTGCCACGATAATCGGCCCGACCACATTCGGCAGCAGCTCACGGAACATAATCCAGCGCCCGGAAAGCCCCAGCATCCGTGCCGCCAGGATGTATTCGCGTTCACGCAACGAGCGCACCTCGGCCTCAACGATACGCGCTACTTCCATCCAACTGGTGACGGCGATAATCACCGTGATCATTGCCGGATCGGGCTTGATAAACGCCGCCAGCGCCAGCAACAGAAACACGCTGGGAAAGGCCAGAAAGGCATCGACGATACGCATCAGCACGGCACCGACACGGCCACCGTAGTAGCCGGCCACAATGCCGACCAGGGTTCCGAGCATGATGCTCAGCACCATGGCAAAGAAACCCACCAACAGCGAAATACGCCCGGCCATCAACAGGCGCGCCAGCAAATCACGCCCGAGCGGATCGGTACCGAGCCAGTGCCAGCCAGTCAACGGCGGTGCGAAGCGTGCACGCAGGTCAATATGCAAGTCATCAAACGGCAGCAGCGACGGGCCAAACGCGCAGGCCAGCGCCATCAGGATAATCAGCAACAAGCTGGCGCAGGCCAGTTTATGGCGCACAAAGCGTTGTAAGGTGCGGTTGCGTAGCCAGCGCACAGGCGTGACCGGCGGCGTAATCACAGAAGATGCCATCTTGCCTCCTTAAGCGGGACGAATACGCGGATCGACCAGCGCGGTGATCACATCCGCCAGCAGGTTGCCAATCAGCACCAGAATTGCCGAGCACATCAGCAGCCCCATGACCACCGGATAATCACTGTAGCCCAGGCTATCGAGAAACAGACGTCCCATGCCCGGCCAGGTAAACACCGTCTCCGCCACCAGCGCGCCACCCAGAATGGTCGGCAGCTGCATCCCGGCGAGGGTGATCATCGGTAACAGCGCATTGCCTACCACATGCTTCAGCAGCACGCGACGTGGCGGCACCCCTTTGGCCCGCGCGGTTTTGATGAAATCCTGATTGATCACTTCCAGCGTGGCGGTGCGCATATAACGACTCCAGATCGCCACATCGACAAAGGTCAGCACCAGCACCGGCAACACCAGATGGCGTAGCACATCCAGCAGCGAACCATCGCCCACCGTGTACATATTCCCGGCGGGCAGCCATTGCAGCTTCAGGGCAAAGAAGTAGATCGCCACCAGCCCGAACCAGAAGGTCGGAATCGACAGCGCCACCATCGCACCCATAGTGGCAAAGCGATCAAACAGGCTATCGCGCTTGATGGCGCTCTGAATACCGATCCACACACCGATGGCGATCGAGAACACCATCGAGGTGCACATCAGCAACAACGTCGCCGGCAGATGCGAAAAAATGATGCTCAGGACCGGCTGACCGTCGCGATATGAACGCCCCCAGTCACCGCGCAGCAAATGACTGAGCCAGTCGAAATATTGCACCGGCAACGGGCGGTTCAGCCCCATCTGTGTGGCGATACGCTGCATCGCCTCCTGGGTCATCCCCGGTGTTAAGGCGTATTGCGACAACGGCCCGCCCGGTGCCAGATTGAGGGCAGCGAAACCGATAATGGATACCAGGAACAACAAAATGATGCTTTGACCGCAACGTCGTAACAGAAATGCGCCCACGGCTCTCCTCCCCGGCGTGACGGCTTCCTGCCCGTCACGCACGTTGTGAATGGAATCAGGCTTTCTTATCCCAGTACCAGGTGTTGGCGTTCCAGCTATCGATACGCACGTTGATGTTGGGCGTGATATTCTCCGCGCCCTCTTTGTGCCCGCGCACGTTGGCAAAGCTGAACAGCGTCAGGAATGGCATGTCCTTCCGCACCAGCGACTGAATTTGCAGGTAAGCCGCTTTGCGTTGCTCCGGCGCGAACTCGGCGCTGCCCTGCGCCAGCAGTTTGTCCACTTCGGGATTTTTGTACTGGAACACATTCTGCCCCGCGCCCCCCTGCGCCGGGATGGCATCAGAACGCATATACGTGGCGGTATCGGGATCAGAGCCGGTGAGGTAATTCAGGCCGACAATGGCGCTGTCAAACTTCGACAGCATCCAGTAATCCCCCCACATCACCGCCGGTGGCAGGTTAGAAATCTTCATCTCCACACCGATCTCCTGGAAGCTCTGCTGCATAAACTGCTGCATCTGTTCGCGCAGATGGTTGCCAGCGGTGGTGGAGTTGGTGAACGACAGTTTGACGCCATTCTTTTCGCGAATACCGCCCGCTCCCGGTTTCCAGCCCGCTTTATCCAGCAGGGCTTTGGCCTTGTCGAGATTGAATTCGTGTGCCGGGAGGGAGGCGTTGAAATAGGCCGACTGACGCGGCATATAGGTTTCGGTCGGTTTCGGCAGTCCGTAGTAAAGCGCATCAATAATGGTTTGTTTATCAATGGTGTAATACAACGCCTCTCGCACGGCCGGGTCCTGGAACTGAGGACGGGCGAGGTTAAACGCAAAGTTCTCAATGGTGGCGCTCTGGAATACGTCCACCACTTTCCCCGGCAATTTTTTCGCCTCGTCGTAGTGGTCGGCTGAAATCCACTGCAACCCGGCGATATCGATATCGCCAGAGACAAACTGGGTATACATCACGTTGAGATCCGGGATGTACTTATAAATCAGACGGTCGAGCTTCGGTCCATCACCGTAGTACTCTTTGTTAGCGGTCAGTTCGATATGATCGCCCGGCACGCGCTGCTGCCACTTGAACGGCCCGGTGCCAATCGGTGCGCTGTTGAACGGCGCGGTGTTTTTGTCCTGCACGTTGGCAAAGCCGTGTTTGGGAATGATAAAGGTGGCGGCGAGGATCGAGGTGTAAGGCGAATAGGGTTTCTCCATCCGCCATTTGATTTCAGTCGGTGAGACAATGGTGATATCACGCACCAGTTCATGTCCGGAACGGCTCCAGCTGCGGAAATTCGGGTCCACCAGCAACTCAAGGGTGAACTTCACGTCTTCCGCAGTGAACGGTTGGCCATCGTGCCACTTCACGCCATCGCGCAGTTTGAGATGAAAATTCAGCCCATCGGCAGAGATGCCGCCATTGGCCTGGGTTGGCACTTCGGTCGCCAGTGCCGGGGTGAAATTACCTTTCTCATCAACGCCGAACAGCGGATCAAACAGGCTGAAATGCAGACCGTCATCCACCTCGATATGCGGCATCAACGGGTTGAACACCGTCGGTTCCTGCGAGAATCCGACCACCATCTGTCCACCGCTACCGGCTGCCCCGGTCATCGCCGCGCGTGCGACATTGCTGCCAAACAGCCCTGGCAGCGCCATCGCGGCGGTGCCGGAGGCCAGATACACCAGCGCCTGCCGACGGGAAATTTTTGGCAGGGAATCTGCAAACTTATCGCTCATCGTTTTTCCTCAGGTGAACAGAAACACAACGCCGCGCAGCGGCAATCAGAATTAGTAGCCGGTCATAATTTCAATCTTCGAACCATCAGTGAAACGTGAAAAACGGAACGCTTTCGGGTCCACCACCGGCGTGCGGTTCAGCACCAGATCGGCGGTGAGACGCCCGGCTCCCGGACCAATGCCAAAGCCGTGACCCGAGAAGCCGGTCGCCATCACCAGGCCGGGATAGCGGTCAACATGGGAAATCACCGGAATGGCGTCGGGCAGTACATCGATGCATCCGCCCCAGCGTTGCGCCACCTTCAGTCCGGCCAGCGCTGGCAGTTGCTGCTTCAGTTGTTCCAGCACGTTATTGGTGAGTTTTTTCGACGGCGGCAGGTCCAGTACGCGGCAGTACTCAAACGGGCTGGGTTCATCCAGATGCCAGTGGCGTGCCATCCGCCATTCGTCATAGAAACGTCCGGTCAGCCGTAGCCGCAACGAACCCCATTCATGGCGCAGCGCAGGCAGGAAGTTACGCGCAAAGCGGAAGCTGTCCGGCACAATATCCACTTCACTTTCATGACCGGAGGCGATGGAGTAGCCGCCGTCCTGACGTTTGCGAATGGCAAAATCGCGTGTCCAGAATGCCGCTTCCGGGCCTCCGGGCAGTGGCTCAGTGCGCACCACGCTGTTTAATACCTTGAGCTGCGGCAGAAACAGGCCAAAACGTTGTGCCATCAAACTGGACCAGGCGCCTCCTGCCAGCACCACCGTCTGGCAGGCGATAGCACCGCGTTCGGTTACCACCCCGGAAATCCGCCCACCGCTGGTTTCAATGCCGCGCACCGCGCACTCCGTCAGAATATGAGCGCCGTGGCGACGCGCCGCTTCGGCAATGGCAGGGGCCGCTTTCTGCGGCTCGGCGCGGCCATCATCCGGGGTGTAGAGTGCACCAACGCCCTGCACTTTATGGCCGGGAAACCGTTGCGCGACCCCGTCACGATCCAGCATCTCAGCACGAAAGCCGGTGCCATCCATATGGCGCGACCAGTTTTGCAGTTCACTGAATTCCTGGTCGTTAGCACAGTTAAAGGTGATGCCGGCACGCCGATAACCGGTATCCGCCTGTAAACGCTGATCCAGTTGCTGCCAGAGTCGCAGCGATTCAGCCATCAGCGGCACTTCACGCGGATCACGCCGTGCCAGTCGCACCCATCCCCAGTTGCGGCTTGACTGCTCATGACCAATGCCGCCCTTTTCGCACAGCGCGACACTGACGCCCTGCTCAGCAATTTCCAGCGCGGTAGCGCAGCCAATAATGCCGCCGCCAATCACCACCACATCGACTTTTTCCGGTAATGTCACATCGCCGTGCACGGGTACTACAAACGGACCTGGCATAATTATTCCCACAGGTTATTGACGGTTATTAATTTCCGACATCAGACGCACGCAGCGATATTTCGGCAACAGTTCACCATGAGGGGAAAATTAATTTCTCCCCCACCGTAATTATCCGATTTTATTACTGCGTTACGGCTGTAAGACTTTTTTTAATAAACGGATGACGGTCTGTTTTTCTCTCGCCGTCAGCCGTTGAAAAAAACGATCTTCCTGTAGCTGTGTCAGCTCACGTACACGCTGTGCCAGCGCCTGACCATGTTCGGTAAGAAACAATGCCTGAGAGCGGTTATCGCTATGATCAGCTTCGCGCCTCAGCAACTGTTGTTGTTCCATCTGGTCGAGCAGGCGCGCCATAGCGGAACGGTCGCGCTGGATCACATCGGCAATCACCGAAGGCCGAATACCGGGGTGGCGGTCCACCACCAGCAGGGTGCTGATTTTGCCGGTGCCGCGCGCCACTTCGAGTCCGGCCAGTTGCTGGTCGAGGTCGCGCGACACGGCGATATTGATGCTGCGAATGTAAAAACTCAGCATATTACCCAAGGGTCCCAAATCCACGTCGGTGGCCTGTTGCGGAACGGCAGGTACGGCTGGTTTTGTCATTCTGCGCTCCACATAACTGAAAAAAACGTCTCAGAAGAAGGGATTAGGGCAGTACAAACTTTCCTCCAGTATTGGTGAGATAGTGGACAATGACAACGACTTTTGTCATAGCTTTTTCCAATTTCACTTAAGATGCCACCCGCTCTTCGGCATGACCGGGAATGGCGCTCACCAACTGTTGGGTATAGCGATGCTGCGGCTCACGGAACACCGCCTGTGGTGTGCCTTGCTCGACAATTTCACCTTTAAACAGCACCGCGATGCGGTCACAAATCTGGCTGGCAACGCGCAAATCATGGGTAATAAAAATCATCGCCACCTGGGTTTGCTGTTGAATGCTGCGCAGCAATTCCAGCACCTGTGCCTGAATTGACACATCCAGCGCCGACACCGACTCATCAGCCACCAGCAGCACCGGATCGAACATCAGCGCACGCGCAATGCCGATACGCTGGCGCTGGCCGCCGGAGAACTCATGCGGGAAGCGGTTCCAGGCACTGGCATCGAGCCCAACCCGTTGCAGCAGTTGTTTCGCTTTGCGTTCGACTTCGTGCGGTGTCATGCCACCCAGCGCCAGCGGCCCAGCCGAAAGAATGGTGCCAATGGTGTGACGTGGGTTGAGCGAGGCAAACGGATCCTGAAAAATCATCTGGATATAGCGACGCAGCGGGCGGAACTCGTTCTCCTTCATTGGCTGGATATCACGGCCATCAAACAGGATTTCGCCACTATCGGCCGCCAACAGCTTCAGCAGCACTCGCCCAAGCGACGATTTGCCCGAACCGGACTCCCCGACAATACCAAGAGTTTCACCCTTATTGAGGCTGAAGCTGACGTTGTTCAGCGCCTTCACTTCGCGGCTGCGGCTCAGCCAGCCGCCGTCGCTGCGGTAGGTTTTTACCAGGTTTTTCACCTGCAATACCGTTGGCGTATTGCGTATGTCTTTTTCCCCGGCATGCATGCGGGGCACGGCGGCAATCAGCTTCTGCGAATAGGGATGTTGCGGCGCGTTAAGCACCTGCTGCGCCGGGCCGGACTCCACCATATGGCCCTTCTCCATCACAATCACCCGATCGGCAATCTCTTCCACCACGCCAAAATCGTGGGTAATAAACATCACGCTCATCGCCTTGCGCTGTTGCAGGCCACGAATCAAACGCAGAATTTGTGCCTGTGTGGTGACGTCGAGCGCCGTGGTGGGTTCATCGGCAATCAGCACATCAGGGTCGAGCGCCAGCGCCATGGCGATCATCACCCGCTGACGCTGCCCGCCGGAGAGGCGAAACGGATGTTGATGCTGGATTTTATCGGGCTCCGGCAGCCCCACCTCTTCCAACAGCGCCAGCACTTTTTGCTGGCGTGACGCGGCAGTGCCAACGTTGTGCGCCAGCATCACCTCCGCGATCTGCTCGCCGATGGTCATCAATGGGTTGAGGGCCGACAGCGGGTCCTGGAAAATGATGGCGAGGGTTTTGCCCTGGAGCTGGCGCAACTGTTCCGGCGTTTGTTGCAGCAGATTGGTGCCGCGCAACAGGATCTCGCCACCCTGCACGCGCAGGGCTTTCGGTAACAGGCCCATAGCAGCATGGGCGGTCACGGATTTGCCCGAGCCGGATTCACCGATAATGCAGAGAATTTCTCCCGGCCACAGATCAAAGCTGAGATTTTCCACCGCATAGCGACGGTCCATCCCGGCGGGCAGCGCCACCGAAAGTTGGCGCACGGAAAATAATGGGGCGATGTTGTCAGGCTTTTCCATATTGACGCTCCTGGTTGCACAGAAAAATAATTTTTTCAGTATCTAAGCCAGCGGTTAAATAACGGAATTGACCAGCAGGATGAATTTAATTTTTAAATTAAGAAGGGAAAATGACACAGAAAGGTTGAGAGTAAATAATAGGTTTTACTTATTTTGCATCCGACTTATCTGCGCGATAAATCGCGCCGCTACAAAAGATAGCACATACTGTAGCGGCGCGATTTATCGCGCGTCATTAACAAAGATTACCCCCCACTTTTGGCGATCATCCGGCGATAATTATTCAGCCATTTGCCGCTGGTCAGACGCCACCAGAAGCAGATACCGCGCACGGTCCAGTCGAGGAACATGCCGAGCCATACGCCAATCACCCCCATACCCAGCACAATGCCAAGCAGATAACCGGCCACCACGCGCGCGCCCCACATGCTGAACATCGAGACATACATGGTGTAACGCGCATCGCGTGCACCTTTCAGCCCGGCAGGTAGCACCCAGGAGGCGGTCCAGATTGGCATAAACGCGGCGTTCAGCCAGATCAGGTGTTTGGTCACCGAAATCACCTCCGGGTCGCGGGTATAGAACTTCGCCAGCAACCCGGCTATCGGCACGGTAAGCGCCGCGAGGCTACATAAGCCAATCATCGCCAGCCAGAATACATGTTTGATTTGCCGTTCCGCCTGCATCACCTGGTTACGTCCAAGACGTTTGCCGGTGATAATGGTCGACGCCGACCCCAGGGCGTTGCCCGGCAGGTTAATCAGCGTGGCGATGGAGAAGGCAATAAAGTTACCGGCGATTTCGTTGGTCCCCATCCCGGCGACAAAAATCTGCGTCAGCAGTTTACCCCCGTTAAACAGCACCGACTCGATACTGGCCGGAACACCGATACTTAGCACCTCCATCAAAATGCCGTAGTTCCAGCGTCGGAAGTAGCTTTGGATGGAGATTTTCAACGCCGGGTTGATACCGAGATACAGCACATAAATCGCCGCAATCGCCCCGATATAGCGTGAGATAGTCAGCCCCAGCCCGGCACCGATAAAGCCCAACCCTTCCCAACCGAGACAGCCATAAATCAGCACGGTACTGATGACGATATTGAGAATGTTCATCCCGCCGTTAATCAGCATCGGAATTTTGGTATTCCCCGCCCCACGCAGCGCCCCGCTGCCAATCAAGGCAATCGCTGCCGCCGGGTAACTCCACGCCGAGGTTTGCAGGTAGCTGAGCGCCAGCTCCTTGACCTTGGGTTCGGCGCTCCCGGCAATCACATCAATGATCAGGTGGCCCCAAACCTCAATGGCGATCACCAGCACAAACGCCAGCACCGTCATCAATCCCAGCGACTGGCGGGTTGCCGCGCGCGCCCGTTTACCGTTGCGTTTGGCAAGGCTAAACGCCACCACCACCGTGGTGCCGAGATCAATAGCGGCGAAGAATGAGATGATCACCATATTGAAGCTGTCGGCCAGACCTACGCCTGCCATCGCTTCTTTACCCAGCCAACTGACCAGGAAGGTACTGAGGACGCCCATCAGCATCACACATAAGTTTTCGATAAAGATGGGCACGGCCAGCGGCGTGATTTCACGCCATAACAGCGTGCGATAAGAACGGCGTTTCGGATACCACGCCGTATTTCTGATCGCACGCATCACTGCTACGCCAGGATTTTGCAAGGGAATACCAAATCACTTTGGACAAGAAGAATAATAATGATAGGACGCTAACAATTATGCAAAATGTTTCCCGTCAACATTTAATCATTATTACAAACTTTTTGTCCCCGAGGCGGCAGGATGTTCGACTGCGCCTCCCAGATAGGCACTGCGCACCTCCTCGTTATGCAACAATTCCTCGCCGCTGCCGCTGAGTCGTATCTCGCCGTTAACCATCACATAACCCCGATCCGCCAGTTGCAGCGCATGGCGCGCGTTCTGCTCCACCAGAAACAGCGTCATGCCCTGCTGCGTCAGCTCACGCAGGATGGCGAAGATTTGCTTCACCACCAGCGGTGCCAGCCCGAGGCTGGGTTCATCCAGCAGCAGCAATTTCGGGCGGCTCATCAACGCACGGGCAATCGCCAGCATCTGCTGCTCACCGCCCGACAGCGTCATCGCGCGCTGTTTGCGCCTTTCCAGCAGTCGGGGGAACAGCTGATACATGCGATCCTTATCCTCGCGCGCAAAGCGGTCGCCGATGGCAATGGTGCCCATCAGCAGATTTTCCTCCACTGTCATATCCGGGAAGATGCGCCGGCCTTCCGGCGCCTGCGCGATACCACTGGCGGCGATAAAATGGGTGGATCGGTGGCTGATGGCCTCACCGCGAAAGCGAATCTCGCCAGCGGCGATGCGCGGCTGGCTGAAAATTGACATCAGCAGCGTCGATTTACCCGCCCCGTTGGCACCAATCAGCGCCACGGTTTCGCCTGCATTAACCGTCAGCGACACCTGCTTCAGTGCCTGCACCGGGCCATAAAATACATCCACCTGTTCAAAGCTCAGCATCGGTTCAGACATGGTCATCCTCCTCTTCCGCGCCGAGATAGGCAGCAATCACCCGCGGGTCATGACGGATTTGCTGCGGCGTGCCTTGCGCAATCACGTCGCCATGATCCAACACCACGATATGATCGGAGATACGCATCACCATCGGCATATCGTGTTCAATCAACAACACGCTGATACGATGGTCAGCGCGCAGCCGATGCAGAGTCTGGCTTAACGCCTCAGTCTCCACCGGGTTCAGGCCTGCCGCCGGTTCATCAAGGCAGATCAGCTCCGGGCGGGTACACATGGCGCGGGCAATCTCCAGTCGCCGCTGCTGCCCATAAGATAAGGTGCCCGCCAGTCGGTTAGCGCTGCCTACCAGGTCAACGTTCTCCAGCCAGTAAAATGCCCGGTCCAGCGCGCGATTCTCCGCTTCGCGATAACCACGGGTATTCAGGATGCCAGCGATCAGTTGACGGTTAACCTGCATATGCTGCGCCACCAGCAGGTTCTCCACCACCGACATCTCGCGAAACAGGCGGATATTCTGAAAGGTACGCGCCAGCCCGGCGCGGTTCACCAGATGTGCGCCACCAAACATTTTGTACCAGATACGTGAACCCAGCCGCGCCGGATGCAGCCAGTCGCCGGGATGAATTTTCTGTCCCAATACCTGGATCACATCGGTCGATCGCTGATTGGCGTTAAGGGTGATGCGCCCGCCAGTGGCGCGATAGAAACCGGTCAGACAGTTAAACACCGTGGTTTTACCCGCGCCGTTCGGGCCGATCAACGATGTCACCGAACCCCGCTCCACCGCCAGGCTGACGTCGTTCAGCGCCTTAATACCGCCGAAGCGCATCATCAGGTTATCCACCTGCAAAATCGCATCACTCATGGCGCACTCCTTTACGCAGCGGTACACCCACGCGCGCGGTACGTACCAGGCCACGCGGTCGCCAGATCATCATCAGCACCATCAACATGCCAAACAACAACACGCGATATTCGGCAAAGCTGCGCAACAGTTCCGGGGCGACCGTCAGCACAAAAGCCGCCAGCACCACGCCGAGCGTCGACCCCATCCCGCCCAGCACCACAATGGCGAGGATCAGCGCCGATTCAAAGAAGGTGAACGAGGTTGGATTGACAAAGCCCTGATAGGTGGCGAAAAACACCCCGGCGATCCCGGCGGTGGACGCGCCGAGCATAAACGCCGACAGCTTGACCAGAACATGATTCAACCCCATTGCGCGACAGGCGATCTCATCCTCGCGCAACGCTTCCCACGCGCGGCCAATCGGCATACGCGTCAGGCGATGTTTGATCCACAACACCAGCAACACCACCAGAACCAGCACCACATAGATAAAGATAAACTTCATGTTCGGGTTGTAGTCGAGATGGAAAAACTCGTTGTAGGGGACACCGCCCTCGCGTGCGCGACGGCCAAACTCCAGACCAAAAAAGGTCGGTGCCGGCACCGAGACACCATTGGGACCACCGGTAAAGGCCAGCCAGTTGTTGAGGATCAGACGGATGATTTCACCAAAACCGAGGGTGACGATCGCCAGGTAATCGCCATGCATCCGCAGCACCGGAAAACCGAGTAGCGCCCCGGCAAAGGCCGCCATCAAGGCCGCCAGTGGCAACATGCTCCAGAAACCCAGGCCGAGATACTCATAACCTAACGCCAGACCATAAGCGCCGATGGCGTAAAACGCCACATAACCGAGGTCCAGCAACCCGGCAAGCCCCACCACGATATTCAACCCGAGGCCGAGCAACACATAAATTAAACCCAGGATCGCTACCGTCAGCAGGTATTTACTGGAAAGGAACGGAAAGGCCAACGCCAGCACCACCACCAGCGGCAGGACCCAGCGCAGCGCTGAGCGGTGGCCCGGCTCACGCACATATACCCCGTCATCGCTGCCTTCGAACTTGCGGGCGAAGCGTTGTCCGGTCGGAGTTTGCAGCAACAGGCTGAGCAGCAGTCGCCCCACCATCACCACCCCCACCAGCAGCGCGACCCGCAGTGGCGACAGATGAAAACTGTAGCCATCCAGCACCACGCCGACGATCGGTCCAAACACCACCAGCGCCACCAGCCCGGCCATCAGACAATCCAGCAGCGACTGGCGCACATCCACAGATTGCGTCATTGCACTCATTTCGGCGTCCTCACACTTTGGCAACCAGCGGTCGTCCCAACAGCCCCTGTGGCCGGAAGATCAAAATCACCACCAACAGAGCAAAAGAGAAAACATCTTTGTAATCGGAGTTCACCAGTCCGGCGAATTGCGCTTCCGCCACCCCGAGCAGCAGACCGCCGAGCATCGCCCCGGGCAGCGAACCGATACCGCCCAGTACCGCAGCGGTAAACGCCTTGATGCCGATGACAAAGCCAATGTAGAAATCGAAAGTGCCGTAGTTCATGGTCACCAGTACCCCGGCCAGCCCGGCCATTGCCGCACCAATCATAAACACCAGCGAGATCACCCGATCGGTGTTGATACCGAGAATCGCGGCCATGCGCCGATCCTGCTGCACCGCACGACAAATCCGCCCCAGCCGCGTGTACTGAATAATCCACGTCAGCAGCGCCATGCCGCACAGAGCGGCAATCAGAATAAACACTTTGGTCCAGGTGATTTGCACCACGCCACCATCAATCTCCATACGCAGCACGCCACTCATCAACGTGGGGATGCCCTGCTGGTTCGGTCCCTGGCTCAATTGCACGTAGTTCTGCAAAATCAGCGACATGCCAATCGCCGAAATCAACGGCGCAAGACGGGTGGAGTTGCGTAACGGGCGATAAGCGATGCGCTCAATGGTCCAGCCATACACGGCGGTGATGACGATAGTGAAGATCAGGGTGCCGAAAATCAGCAGTGGAAAGGAGTGGATGCCGAAGAAGCTGAGCAGGCCCAGCCCGATGGCACAAAGATAGGCGGAGACCATATACACCTCGCCGTGGGCGAAGTTGATCATGCCGATAATGCCGTACACCATGGTGTAGCCGATAGCAATCAGCCCGTAAACCGCGCCCAGCGTCAGGCCGTTCACCAGTTGCTGAAGAAAGAAGGCGTCCATATGCAAGTCCCGTGCTTAAGGGGAGCGCAAACCTCGCGCCCAATCGCGAATGGCCCCGCTGCACGCGGGGCCGCGTGTCAGCTTACAGCTGGTGATATTTGCCTTTATCGTCCCACTGGTAGACCACGTAATCCGAGACTTTCAGGTCGCCTTTGCCATCCCAGGCTTTTTTACCCATTACGGTATCGACGCTATTCGCTTTCAGCCAGTCGCTGGCTTTGGCGTTATCTTTCCCTGCGGCTTTATACGCAGCGGCCAGTGCCTGCACCGAGGCGTAGGCATACAGGGTGTAACCTTCCGGCTCAAAACCACCCGCGCGGAACTTGGCGATCACCGCTTTACCATCCGGGATCTGACGCGGGTCCTGACCAAAGGTCATGTAGACCCCTTTGGTGTATTGCGGGCCACCGGCAGCAGTCACCATATCTTCCGTCACGATGCAGTCACCGGAGAAGAAGGCAGCCGTAACGCCCTGCTCACGCATCTGACGCACCAGAGGCCCCGCTTCCGGGTGGCAACCGCCAAAGTAGACCACATCCGGTTTCACCGAGGCGATTTTGGTAACCAGCGCGTTGAAGTCTTTCTCACCACGCGACAGACCTTCATATAACACCTCGTTGACGCCACGTTTTTCCAGCGCCGCTTTGGTCGCATCAGCCAGCCCCTGACCGTAGGTGTCTTTATCGTGGATCACCGCCACGCGTTTGGCCTTCAACTTATCGATGATGTAGTTAGCCGCAATCGCCCCTTGTTGGTCGTCACGGCCACACATACGGAACATGGTTTTCATGCCGCGTTCAGTGATTTGTGGGTTGGTGGAACCGGGGGTGATCGCCAGCACACCGGCATCGTCATACACTTCAGAGGCGGGCATGGTGGAGGAGGAGCAGAAGTGGCCGACCACCGCCAGCACTTTGTCCTGATCCACCAGACGGTTAGCTACCGCCACCGCCTGTTTTGGTTCGCAGGCGTCATCGCCCTGCACCAGCACAATTTTCTCACCGTTAATGCCTCCGGCAGCGTTGATATCATCCGCCGCCTGAGTGGCACCTTTCCAATACTGTGCGCCGTAAGTGGCATTAGGGCCGGAAAAGGGTCCGGCTACACCAATTTTAATGTCTGCCTGGGCATAAAACGCCGCACTCAGGCAACCAGCAATCACGACCTTCAATGGTACTTGTATGAATTTCAAAGACATGCTTTCAATCCTCAACGGGTCAGGAACGGAGCCATACCACGGCCTGGGAGAAATCAATTTCTGAAACTTAACGAAGTGCGATGAGTGGCCAGCAGGGCCACGGTTAACGATTAAGCAAAAACCTCGCCAAAGGTAAGCATTGGTGACAAGTTTTTGCACCGACAGCGCGTTAAAGCGGCGGGAACACGTCTGCTGATCTTAACCATAGCCAGCGTTTGCCGACGCACCAGCACTCTGATGGTGCAGAATGCGGTCGATCACAGATTCTTCATGGTGCTGAGGGGTTTACCCGCTATGCTATAGCCAAATCGGCCCAAATTTCGGAGGGAGAACCTATGACTACACAACGGAACGGCATCAGCAGCCAGCAGGCGCTGGATGAACTGGAACGCCTGTACGACAACGCGGTTGCGGCTTTACGCAGCGCAATTCGTGACTTTACCGAACAGGGACGTCTGCCGGATGAAACGGCACGGCAGCAGGGATTGTTTGTTTACCCGGAACTTCGCCTTACCTGGGCGGGCGATGGCCCGCAGCAGAACCGCACCCGTGCCTGGGGCCGCTTCACCCATACCGGCAGCTACAGCACCACCATTACCCGTCCGGCCTTGCTGCGTCATTACCTGAGCGAGCAACTGTCGATGATTGAGAAAGAGTACGAGGTGGTGATTGAGGTCGGTCCCTCTCAGCAGGAGATCCCCTACCCTTACGTGATCGACGGTTCGGACCTGTCGCTGGATCGTTCCATGAGCGCCAGCATCGCACGTCATTTCCCCACCACCGAGTTGTCGCAAATTGGTGATGAAACCGCCGATGGCCTGTTCAACGCCGACGCGCAGTTCCCGCTGTCGCATTTTGATGCGCTGCGTACCGACTTCTCGCTGGCGCGTCTGCGTCACTACACCGGCACCGCCGTTGAGCACTTTCAGCCGTTCGTGCTGTTCACTAACTACACGCGTTATGTCGATGAGTTTGTGCGCTGGGCGATTGAGCAAGTACAGGATCCGAACACACCTTACGACAGCCTTGCCTGTGCTGGCGATGTGGTGATCACCAAAGAGACCCAGGACCCGGAAGCGATGATGTCGGACCTGGCGTGGAAGAAGCACCAGATGCCCGCCTGGCACCTGACGTCACCCAATCGTCGCGGCATTACGCTGGTGAATATCGGCGTGGGGCCATCCAATGCCAAAACCATCTGCGACCATCTGGCGGTGGTGCGTCCCCATGCGTGGTTGATGATTGGTCACTGCGGCGGCCTGCGCGAAAGCCAGACCATCGGCGACTATGTGCTGGCCCACGCCTATCTGCGTGACGACCATGTGCTGGACAGCGTATTGCCGCCGGATATCCCGATCCCCAGCATTGCCGAAGTACAGCGCGCGTTGTACGACGCCACCAAAGCGGTGAGCGGTATGCCGGGTGAAGAGGTCAAACAACGCCTGCGTACCGGCACCGTGGTGACCACCGATGACCGTAACTGGGAGCTGCGTTACTCCGCTTCGGCGTTGCGCTTTAACCTGAGTCGCGCTGTGGCGGTGGATATGGAGAGCGCGACTATCGCAGCGCAAGGGTATCGCTTCCGTGTGCCGTATGGCACTTTGTTGTGCGTTTCAGATAAGCCGCTGCACGGGGAGATCAAGCTGCCAGGTCAGGCGAATCGCTTCTATGAAGGGGCGATTTCGGAGCATTTGCAGATTGGGATTTGTGCGGTGGAGTTGCTGCGGGCGGAGGGTGATAAGTTGCATTCGCGCAAATTACGCACCTTCAATGAACCGCCGTTCAGGTAGGACCCGGTGCGGTTGGTGACCCTTCTGGGCAGGTGCGGTCTGTGACCCTCACCCCGGCCCTCTCCCATAAGGGAGAGGGAGATGTGCCATATGCTCGATCTGTTCCCTCTCCCGCTTGCGGGAGAGGGTTAGGGTGAGGGACCAGGGTGAGGTTAATTACGCGCTCAACCAACCCAGCTTAATCACAAACAGGATAGACATAATAATCAGCGCCGCATTCACCTCTTTGGTACGGCCACTCAACAGCTTCACCACCGTCCAGGTAATAAACCCAAACGCGATACCGTTAGCAATCGAGTAAGTCAGCGGCATGGTCAGCGCAGTGACCGTCACCGGCGCAGCCGTGGTGATGTCTTTCCAGTCAATCTCCGCCAGGCCAGAAGCCATCAGCACCGCCACGAACAGCAGCGCAGGCGCAGTGGCGAATACCGGCACGCTACCCGCCAGCGGCGAGAAGAACAGGCTCAGCACGAACAGAATAGCCACGACAATCGCGGTCAGACCGGTACGACCACCGGCGCTGACGCCCGCTGCCGATTCAACATAACTGGTGGTGGTTGAAGTCCCCAGCAGAGAACCAAACAGCGCAGCCGCACTGTCGGCGATCAGCGCACGGCCCATTTTCGGCACGTTGCCCTGCTCATCCGCCAGACCCGCACGCTTGGTCACACCCAGCAGCGTACCGGTGTTGTCGAACACGTCGACAAACAGGAAGGCGAAAATCACGCTCACCAGGCCCACGTTAAAGGCACCGGCGATGTCCAGTTGCATAAAGGTCGGAGCGATAGACGGCGGTGCAGAGAACACGCCACCAAACGGCGTCAGGCCAATACCCATCGACAGGAATGTCACGATCAGGATGCCGATCAGCACCGCACCGGTCACGCGACGCGCTTCCAGTACCACGATGATGACGAAGCCCAACAGCGCCAGCAGCGGGCCAGGTTTGGTCAGATCGCCCAGGCCCACCAGGGTCGCCGGGTTATCCACCACGATACCCGCGCCTTCCAGCGCAATCAGCGCCAGGAACAGGCCGATACCGGCAGCAATCCCGGCACGCAACGGCAGCGGAATACTGGCGATAATCCATTCACGGATTTTGAACACCGACAACGCAAAGAAGATACAGGCTGACAGGAACACCGCACCCAGCGCGATTTGCCAGGTGTAGCCCATGTGCAGCACCACGGTGTAAGTAAAGAAGGCGTTGAGGCCCATACCCGGCGCCAGCGCAATCGGGTAGTTCGCAATCAGGCCCATCAGCACGCAGCCGATTGCCGCCGCCAGACAGGTGGCCACGAAAACCGCGCCCTTATCCATACCGGTCGCACCCAAAATGCTTGGGTTAACAAACAGGATATAGGCCATAGCCAGGAAGGTGGTTATGCCCGCGATAACTTCGGTGCGGACCGTTGTGTTGTGCGCTTTTAGCTTGAATAGTTTTTCTAACATCATCATCTCTCGTGATGGGGAGACGTCACTGACGTGCGTTCTCTTGCCAATGGGGTGTGCATGCGCGTTATTGTTGCGGGAAAAGGCAGACGGCTGCATGCTCGGCCATCAATCCGCCTTGTTACTAAACTCCTTTCCCCCTGTCCTCATAGCAATTGCTATGCCATAACAGGACGCAATCGTTTACCTTCACGACTGTATCTTAGACTCAGACAATTCTGAACCAGAACGAGGCGCGATTATGGTGCATTGCACCATGCGCGCGCAATCGTTTTCCCACACGTCAACCGGGTAGCGAAAAAAGATTGCGGTAACGCACGCTTTCAAACTCTGTCAGGCGATGCCGCTCACGTTTCTGTTGCCTGATTAAGCAGGCAAAAGTGGTCGGTATACACTCTCGTTAACCCTTCCATAACAAAAGAGGCCCGTAATGAAGCCCGCAATTCTGGTAGTGGATGACGATCGCGCGGTATGCGAACTGCTGCACGATGTATTGAGTGAACATGTTTTTACCGTATTCAGCTGCCATCAGGGAAAAGATGCGCTGACGTTGCTGGATAAACACCCGGAAATCTCGCTGGTGATGCTGGATATGATGCTGCCGGACACCAATGGTCTGCTGGTGCTTCAGCAAATGCAGCGCCAACGACCTGAGCTGCTGGTGATCATGCTAACGGGCATGGGATCAGAAGCGGATATGGTGGTGGGTCTGGAGATGGGCGCTGACGATTATATCGCCAAACCGTTTAATCCCCGTGTGGTTGTTGCGCGGGCGCGTGCAGCATTACGCCGTTGTGGTCGGCTGGCGCAACCCGTCAGCACCCAGGACGAGGGTTGGCAGTTTAACGGCTGGCGACTGGATGAAACACGCTGCCAACTGTTTAACCCCCAGCGTGAGACGGTGACGTTAACCCAGGGTGAATATGCGTTGCTGCGCGCCCTGGTGTGTCATGCCCGCAAAGTACTGACGCGCGACCAGTTGCTGGAGCTGACCCACAGTGAAACGCTTGATGTGTTCGACCGTACCATTGACGTGCTGATCATGCGGTTGCGCCGCAAGATTGAGATGAACCCGCATCAGCCGAGCCTGATCCGCACCATCCGTGGTCTGGGTTATGTTTTCTCTGCGGATGTGATGCGCCCGGCCTCTGCCGTGCATGTCACACAAATCGCCTGATCCATCCAGCGCTGCATCTCGGCCAGTGGCCGGGTGCCGTCCAGCGCATTCGCCGCGTGCAGATTAAAACAGGCGCAGGTATGCGCCAGCTTCAGCGTCTCGGTCATTGGCCAGCCCTGATGACTGGCGTATAACACGCCGGCACAAAAGGCATCCCCGGCCCCGACGCTGCCAACAATCTCTTCTGGCGTCAGTTGCCACGCCGGTTGCCAGCGCCCTTCACCGTTGACCTCCTGGCCCCATGCCCCTTCTGGCGCATGGATCACCACGCGTCGCCGGACGCCCTGCTGCACCAGCCAGGTCGCCGCCGCCGCAAAGGCGTCAGGCGGTGCGATCCCCGTCGCGCTGCGCAGCCTGACGCCGGTCAGGGATTGCGCCTCCAGTTCGTTAATCACCAGATAATCGAGCCAGCGCAGTGCGGGCACCACCAGCGCCTGGTACTCCCCGACGCGCGACACCAGATCGAGCGAGGTCAGATAGCCGCGCTGCTGCATTTGCGCCAGCAGATGGGCACCGCGCGTTCCCCAGTGTTCATCCGGTAAATCAAGACAATCCAGCAGCAACAGATAACCGAGGTGGAAGATGCGATGGGAGGTATGGATAGCGGCAAAATGCGGTAAATCGAGCTGTGCATTGGCCCCGCGGGCATGAAAAAACGTACGCTGACCATCCGGTGTGGTCATCACCTGGGTCATGGCGGTGTTCACGCTACGGGTGCGCTGTACCAGGCGGCGATCAACCTGATGCTGGTCCAGCAACTGCACGATAAAATCACCGTCGCTGTCCTCGCCGATCATCCCCACCCCGGCCAGCGGCAAATCAATCTGCATACGCGCCAGGGTGAACAACACGTTAAGCGCGGCCCCGCCACTGCATTTTTCACTGTGGTGGATCTCAGCCAGCCAGCCTTGTTCCGGCCAGTGACTGATGCGCTGTACATGATCCACCAACATGCTGCCCGCTGCCAGGATGCCGCTGCGTATTGTCATCTCAGGCCCTCCCGGCGCTGCCGAACACCCGCATCTGCTGAGCCACCACGTTGCTGATATCACGCTCCACGGCCATCAGCAGCTCGGCAAAGGCGTCATAACGCGCCTCTCGCTGGGCAATCTGGTTCTCGATCGCTCCCAGTGCCGCCTGCGACATGCCGGTATAGAAGTTGATTTTGTGGATACCCAGGCTGATGGCATGGCGGAAATCGGCATCGCTGATACCGGAACCGCCATGCAACACCAACGGCACGCGTGCCGCATCACGGATCGCCGCCAGCCGGTCGAAATCGAGTTTCGGCTCGCCTTTGTACTTACCGTGCGCATTGCCGATTGCCACAGCCAGACAATCAATGCCGGTGCTGCGCACAAACTCGGCTGCCAGTTGTGGATCGGTGAATTTATCGCTGTCGGCCTCGCCAAACAACGCGCCACCTTCATCGCCCCCCACCGCGCCAAGTTCCGCTTCCACCGATACGCCAAGCGCGTGACAGATTTTCACCACCTCCTGAGTCTGGCGCACGTTCTCGTCATAACTGAGGGTCGAGCCATCAAACATCACCGAGGTAAAACCCAGGCGGATGGCCTGCATCACCGCGTCGAAGTGCAGGCCGTGATCGAGGTTGAGTACCACCGGAATATCGTGCAGCGCCGCTTCGGTACGAATGGCAGCAATCAGATGATCGAGGCTGACATACTTAAAGTGCACCTCGGCAATGTTGATGATAAACGGCGAACGTTGCTGTTCCGCCGCGTGAAACAGCGCACGCAGAAAGTGGGTATCGAGCACGTTAAACGCGCCCAGCGCATAACCATTTTGTTGCGCATGAGCCAAACCCTGCGCCAGTGAAATCAGTGCCATAGAATGCTCCTTCAGGCCAGCCAGCGGGCATATTCGTTACACAGCAACCAGCGCGGATCTTCATCCTCATCAATCGGGTTGAAGCGTGCCAGCGGGGTGAGAAAGACATTGTCGTGCTCGTCGTCGTTCGGCATGGAGACTTCCCCTACCAGCACATCGCCGTAGCCCTCTTCGCCCCAGAAGCTGTGCCAGATGCCGGGGACAAGGGTGACGCTTTCGCCCGGCGACAGACGCAGTTGCGAACCGGCGGCATGGGTCTGGCGTAGGCCATCAAGGGTGACGTTAACCGGCGTGTTAGCCAGTTGCTGGCCGTCACGGTTGTGCAGCGTGACAATCAGGTTACCGCCGCCACGGTTGATAATGTCTTCCATCTTTTGCGGGTGATAATGCATCGGCGTCACCTGCCCTTCGCGCACATGCATGATTTTTTCCGCATAGGGTTTGCTCCACGGCTTACCGCCGCGTGAGCCGTTGCGCAGGGTGAACAGGGTTAACCCGGTCTGAAAAAAATCCTCGGCACCAAAGCTGGTGACATCCCAGCCCAGATGCAGGGCCAGCAGTTCATCGGCGACAGATTTATCCAGCGCACGCCACTGGCTAAGACCGTAATCGGCCCAGCTCGGCAGGTGGACATCCTGGCGCATAAAGAATTCGCGGGTCAGTTGTAGAATGGCATTCACTTCCGAACGTTGCATCACTGCGTCTCCGGTCAGTGGGAAGTTGGGGCGGCGCGAGCCTTAACTGAACAACATTACGCCGCCCAGGTCGGTTATTTCACCGTCCAGCCTTTGTAGCTGCCGACGTTGTTACGATCGATCATCGTCACCGGGATCAGCACCGGTTTGTCCGGCGCTGACTTGCCTTGCAGGATGTCGTAGCCAATCTCCACGGCTTTGGCTGCCATCACCTGCGGATCTTGTGCCGGTGTAGCGACAAACAGCGAACCTTTGCGCTTCAGCGCCTCTTCACCGTCCGGGCTACCATCGACGCCGACAATAAAGAATTCACTGCGTTGCGCCTGTTTGGCGGCCAGATCCGCGCCGATGGCGGTAGGATCATTAATCGCGAACACCGCATCAATTTTCGGGTTAGCTGACAGCAGGCCGGTCATCACTTCCAGACCGCCTTCACGGCTGCCTTTGGCGTTTTGGTTCGATGACAGAATCTTGATATCAGGATGGGTTTTGAACTCCGCCTCGCAACCTTCGACACGGTTCTGCACGGCGGAAACCGGCGGTCCGTTGATGATCACCACGTTGCCTTTGTTTTTCAGGCGGTCGGAGATGTATTTACAGGCCATCGCCCCGGCCTGGGTGTTATCGGAGGTGATGGTGGCATCGGCCCCTTCGGCGGCCACGTCCACCGCCACCACCACGATACCGGCATCGCGCGCGCGTTTCACCGCCGGGGCAATCCCTTTGGAGTCGGCGGCGTTGAGGATGATCATGTCCACTTTAGCGGCGATAAAGTTATCAATCTGCGCCACCTGCTGACCAAGATCGTAGCCGCTGGAGACCAGCGTCACCTTCACGTCGTCACCGGCCAGCTTGCGCGCTTCCAGGGCCGCCCCTTTGGTGATCTGCACGAAGAACGGGTTGGCGAGATCGCCGACGGTAACACCAATGGCTTTTAACTCTTTGGCCTGGACCAGCGGCGCACTGAGAAGCGTGGCCGCCAGCAGTCCGGTAAGGATCGGATTAAAACGCATAGTCGATGTTCTCCTGCTTTTTTTGGTTTTGTATTGTTGCTGCCCTTGCCCTCACCCTCACCCTAACCCTCTCCCGCAAGCGGGAGAGGGAACCGATCGAGCATATGGCACATCCCCCTCTCCCTTATGGGAGAGGGCCGGGGTGAGGGTTACAGACCGCACCTACCCCACATGATGCCGGGTGCGATATTTATCGATCAGCACGGCGATAATGATCACCGCGCCTTTAATCACCAGTTGCCAGAAGTACGACACCCCCATCAGCGTCATACCGTTATTCAGGGTGGCGATAATCAGCGCACCAATCAGCGTGCCGGTAATGGTGCCGATGCCGCCGACGAAGCTGGTGCCGCCGAGGATCACCGCAGCGATGGCATCCAGCTCATAGCCGACACCGAGGTTGCCGTTGGCGCTGTAGAGACGCGAGGCGCTCATCAGGCCGCCCAAGCCGGACAGCAGGCCGCTCACCGCGTAGACAAACACCAGCACCGCACCAACCTTGATACCGGTCAGCCGGGCGGCCTGCATGTTGCCGCCCACCGCATAGATATGAACCCCCAGCGTGGTACGGCGCAGGATGAACCAGCACAGCGCAATCACCGCAAAGGCGATGACAATCAGCCAGGGAATCGGCCCGATGTAGCCGTTGCCGATCCACTCAAAGTTGATGTCGGAGTTGATCACCGTGGTGCCGTCGGCCAGCAGGTAGGCCGCACCGCGCAGCGCGGTATAAGTACCGAGGGTGACGATAAACGGCGGCAGTCCCGCCCACGCCACCAGCAAGCCATTGAACAGCCCCATGATCAGCCCTGCCCCGAGCGCCGCCGGAATGGTCAGGCTGGCGAAGGCCGGATCGAGCGACACCACCATTGCCACCACCGCGGTAGTACCGAGCATCGACCCCACCGACAAATCAATGCCACCGGTCAGAATCACAAAGGTCATCCCCGCCGCCAGCACGATGTTGATCGACGCCTGACGGGTAATGTTCAGCAGGTTGGCCTCGGTAAAGAAGTTCGGTGCAACAAAGCCAAACACCGCGACAATCAGAATCAAAATCGGCAGGATGCCAACGGTCTGCAACAGATCCGCCATCAGCGCCCGTTTCAGCGTGGGGTTTTTCATTCGGGTGGTTTCACTGGTCATCCTCGTCTCCTCACACATGGGCCGGCTGTGCGCCGGTGGCCAGCGTCATAATGTTTTCCTGGCTGATCTCGTTCGCGCTTAATTCACCGGCAATGGTGCCTGCACGCATTACGTAAACCCGGTCGCTCATCCCCACCACTTCCGGCAGCTCGCTGGAGATCATCAGAATCGCCACGCCCTGCTGCGCCAGTTGGCTCATCATGCGATAGATCTCACTCTTGGCACCGACGTCAACACCGCGCGTCGGTTCATCGAGGATCAGGATGCGCGGTGCGATCGCCACCCAGCGCGACACCAGTAGCTTCTGCTGGTTGCCGCCGGAGAGGCCACCGGCACGGACCTGCGCATGGGGGACACGGATGTTGAGGGTCTGGATCGCTTCGCTGGCAATCTTCTGCCCTTTGCGGCGATTAAGCAGACCGTAACTGGCATCGCGTTCCAGCGTCGCCATCACAATGTTTTCCTGCGCCGCCAGTTCGAGAAACAAGCCCTGCTCTTTCCGGTTCTCGGTAAGAAAACCGATACCGTGGGCGATGGCTTCACGCGGTGAATGAATTTTTACCTGTTCGCCATCGATCCAGATTTCCCCGCTGCTCGGTTTGTGCACCCCAAAAATCAGCTGCGCCAGCTCGCTGCGCCCGGCACCCACCAGTCCGGCAAGACCGACAATCTCCCCGGCCCGCACCGCCAGACTACTGGGATAAACCTTTTTTCCATCGCCAAGGTGATTCACGGCGAGACGAATGGCGCCGAACGGAATGGATCGATCTTTATTAAACAGATCGCTGAGAGGCCGCCCGACCATCATGCGCACCAGCTCGCTGGCGTTCAGCTGGTCACGCGTCAGGCTGCCAACGTATTGACCATCGCGCAGCACGCTGACCCGGTCGGAAAGCTCATACACTTCCGCCATACGATGGCTGATATAGATGATCGCCATGCCTTCACTGCGCAGACGTTTGATCAGCGCAAACAGTTGCTCGGTTTCGCGATTGGAGAGTGCAGCGGTCGGTTCATCCATCACCAGAATGCGACTTTTGCGATGCAGCGCGCGGGCAATCTCCACCTGCTGCTGCTCAGCAATACTCAGTCGGCTTACCAGGTCAGTGGCGCTGAACTGCGCACCCAGGCGGTCAATCACCTGTTGTGCCTCTTCCGCCATTTGACGGCGTTTGACTAAACCGGCGCGAGTGATTTCACTGCCGAGGAAAATGTTCTCCGCCACCGTCAGGTTGGGTGCCAGGTTGATCTCCTGGTAAATCAGAGTGATGCCCGCCGCCAGCGCCTCTTTCGGACCTTTAATGGCGTAAGGCTGCCCATCAATCAGGATCTCCCCGCTGCTGGCGGTATAAGCCCCGGCGAGGATCTTCATCAGGGTGCTTTTACCTGCGCCGTTTTCCCCCATCAGCGCATGGACTTCACCGGGCCAGACCGTCAGGTCCACCCCTTGCAACGCGTAAAAGCTGCCAAAACGTCGGGTGATTGCCCGCATTTCCAGAATCGGTGTGGCCGTCATCGCTGCGCTCCTGCTGGCAAAGGGTGCAGCGAGTTAATCAGCGACAGATAAATGGAAAATGTCAGCCGCCATTTATATTTGTCATATTTCACCGCCGACCGACTTCTATACTCGCGCTGAATGAGGCCGGTTGGAGGGTGCTACATGAGTCGGAGCCTGGGCGCACGCGGTCGCCTGCTGCTGTTTAACCTGCTGGTGGTGTGCGTCACGCTGGCGGTCGGCCTCGTCGCTATTAGCGGATTTCGCCACGCCGGTCACATTCAGGAACAAGCCCAGGCGCAAACCCTGGCGGATATGAACGGCAGTCTGGCACTGGCACGCGATACCGCCAATGTGGCAACGGCGGCAGTGCGTTTGTCGCAGGTGGTGGGGGCACTGGAGTATCAAAGCGAATCGGCGCGGCTACAACAAACCCAGCAGGCGTTGCAGCAGTCGCTGAGTCGGCTGGCAAGCGCACCGCTGGCGGCACAGCAACCGGCATTGTTGCAACGTATTCGCGAGCGTAGCCAGATGCTGGAACAAAGTATCAATCAACTGCTGCTGAAAGGTCACGAACGCCATCTGCAACGTAACCTGATGTTGAGTGGCTTGTGGCAGGCGCAGCTATTGCTCAACCATATCGATAGCCTTGTCACCAGCCAGCCTCTGTCCCTCGACCTGCGTCAACAAACCGCCCGCCTGCTGACCGTGGCGATTCAGTCCACCGCACCACAGGCAGCGGTGCGCCAACTGAATTCACTCAATGCCGCCTGGTCTGCCACCCCGTTGCAGGGGGTACTGGCCGACAAAGTGCAGCAACTGGTCAGCACCGAGTTGACGCTGCTGCCGGTTGCCAGCCAACTGGAGCAGAGTGATATCGCTATCGCCTATGCCACCTATCGCATCAAAGCCCTGGTGGCGATGTTGAATGATGACATCACCCATTACGTGCAACTGGTCGCGCAGCAGAATGACGCCCGCAGCCAGGCCACCCATCAGGAACTGGATTCCATCATCGGTTTTATCGTGCTGTTTATGCTGCTGGCGCTGCTGATCACCGGTTATGCCGGTTATTACATTTATCGCAACCTCGGCTCCAGTCTGACCGCGATCGCCCACGCCATGACGCAACTGGCGCAGGGGGAGAAAAGTGTCAACGTTCCCGGACTGGCACGGCGCGATGAACTGGGCGATCTGGCGCGCGCCTTCAACGTCTTCGCCCGCAATACCGCCTCGCTGGCGCACACCTCACGCCTGTTAAAAGAGAAAAGTAACCAACTGGAATCAACCTTTCTGGCGATGCGCGATGGCTTTGCCCTGTTCGATAACGGTGGCGAGCTGGTGGTATGGAATGCACAGTACCCGCAACTGCTCGGCATTGCGCCGCGCGAGCTACATCGCGGCCTGCATTACCAACAATTGCTGAAGCGGCTGGATATTGAACTGCATGGGCTGGGTGAAGCGCAGGAAGTGCGGCTGGCCGATGGCCGCACGCTGGAGTTGCGCTTCAGTCCGGTGCCACGGCGTGGCATGGTCAATACCGTACTGGAACGCACGACACGCAAAGCATTGGAAGAAGCGCTGCTGCACAGCCAGAAGATGAAAGCCGTCGGGCAACTGACCGGCGGTCTGGCGCATGATTTCAACAATCTGCTGGCGGTGATTATCGGCAGTCTGGCCCTGACCGTCGATCAACTGCCGCCCGGCACCCTCGCCAGCCGGGTGGAGCGCGCCCGTCAGGCCGCCGACCGCGCGGCGCAACTGACCCAGCGGCTGCTGGCCTTTTCGCGCAAACAGGCGCTCTACCCACGCGCCGTGTCGGTGGTGGAGTTGGTGGATAACCTTCAGGGCTTGTTGCAGCATTCGCTGCTGCCCGGCCAGCGACTGGTGATCGAGGCGCAGCGCCCCGGCTGGCCCGCGTGGATCGACGCCGGACAACTGGAAAACGCGCTGATGAATCTGGTGGTCAATGCGCGCGATGCGATGGAAAAACAGAGCGGCGAAATCCGTCTGCGTATCTGGCATCAGCACCGCGATGAAGGTGATCGTGTCACCATTGAAGTGATCGATCACGGCTGTGGCATGTCGGCGGAAGTACGCAGTCAGGTGTTCGAACCCTTCTTTACCACCAAAGCGCTGGGTAGCGGCAGCGGGCTGGGGTTATCGATGGTGTATGGCTTTGTCCGGCAATCTGGCGGGCAGATTGAACTGGAAACCGCCCCCGGCCAGGGCACCACCGTACGCCTGTTGCTGCCGCGCGCACCAGCCGTCGCCCAACCCGTCCCTGCGCCACTTCCCGCCACGCTGAGCGACAGTGCTGACCGGCTGGTGCTGGTGCTCGATGACGAACCGGCAGTACGCCAGACGTTGTGCGAGCATCTGCACCAGTTAGGTTATTTAACGCTGGAGTGTGGCGATGGCGAGAGCGCCCTCGCGCTGCTGCGCCAGACGCCGGATATTGAATTGCTGATCAGCGACCTGATGCTACCCGGCAGCCTGAACGGGGCGGATGTGATTCGCCAGGCCCAGCAGCACTACCCCCATCTCGCCACCTTGTTGATTAGCGGACAGGATCTGCGCCAGACGCCAGTCATGCTGCCGCTGTGTGAACGGCTGGCAAAACCCTGGCATCAGGCGCAACTGGTACAGGCGCTGGAACGCGCCTGGCAACGCAGTGAACGGCTTAATCGCGCCCGGCAGGCTGCCACAGCGGCACCGCTTTCCCGCTGATATAACGTTTACGCAGGCGGCTGGAGATGACATCCATCATCATCACGATGGTCGCCAGAATCAGGGTGATAAACATCACCACGTCCCAGTTCCATAAACGCATATTCTCGGCATACACCAGACCCACGCCACCCGCACCGACAAAACCCAACACCGCCGCCGAACGGGTGTTAGATTCAATCTGGTACAGGCTCAGGGCCAGGAAGGTCGGGAACGATTGGGTAAAAATGCCGAAGCGATGCTTCTGCAAGCTGTTGGCTCCGACCGCGCCAAGCCCCCGGCTGGGCGAGCGTTCCACCGCTTCATGCCCTTCGGCGTAGAGCTTGCCCAGCAGGCCGATATCCTGCATCACAATCGCCAGCACCCCGGCCAGCGGCCCCATCCCGACGGCGCGTACAAAGATCAGCCCCCAAATCGCCATATCGATACCGCGCAGCACATCCAATACACGACGCATCAGCAGGGAAATCGGTCGGGTGATGGAACCGTGCATGACATTCCGCGCCGCGAGAAAAGAGATCGGTAACGCCAACAGCGTGGCGGTCAGGGTTCCGGCAAACACAATCGCCAGTGTGATGCCAATCTGCGACAGATAGTAACCAAACGGCCAGTTGGCGAAATCCTGCCAGACAAACATGCGCAGGAAATAACGTCCCAGTTGCTGGCAGCCGATCAGCAGGCGACTCCATTCGATACCAAAGAATTCAAAGAAAAAAACGTAGTACAACAACACCGCCAGGGCGATCAGGGCGATCCGACGCAGGTAACGATTTTGCGCCGCAAACAGTTCCGGGTGTTGCTGCTTCAGCCGGCTGATATCCGGGGCCAGGGCGATCATGCGCGTTCTCCTTCCACCACGCGGCGGCGCAACCAGCCGGAGAGCGTATCCAGCAGTGACACCACTACAATGATCAGCAGCAGCGTAATGCTGACCTGATCATAACGATCCAGTTTGATATTGGTCATCAGTTCCTGGCCGATGCCCCCCGCGCCGACCAGACCAAGAATGGTCGAGGAGCGGAAGTTGATCTCCAGACGCATAAAGCTGTAGGAGAGAAAGGTCGGTTTGACCTGCGGCCAGAAAGCAAAACGCATCCGCTGCAATTTGCTGGCACCACAGGCGGCAAGGCCGCGTACCGGTTTGTCCGAGGCGCTCTCAATCGCTTCATAAAACAGCTTGGTCAGGCTGCCAATGGTGTGCAGCGCCAGGGCGAGAAAACCGGGGATCGCGCCGATACCAAAAGCCATCACAAACATCACCGCCCACGCCAGTTCCGGCATGGTGCGCAGAAAGGCGACGAAGGCACGAATGGCGACGCGTGCGCTCTTCGGCGACTGAGTGTTATCGGCGGCGAAAAAGGCCAATACGGCGGCGATACCCACGCCGATCAACGTGGAAGAAACTGCCAGTTGCAGGGTTTCCCAGATCAGCGGCAACTGGATATTCAGGCGATACCCCCAGTAAGCCAGGGAACCTTCGGTTTTGACATCGGCAAACAACACCGGCAAGTGCAAAACCGGCAGGGTTTCGCCGATGTAGTCAAAGAAATGCGGCAGCGATTGCCAGACCGTCACCAGGTTGAATTCTGCGATGTTGCCCGCAGCAAGATACAGCGCCACCAGCAGCAATGACCACAACAGCGTGTCACGCTTTTGCTGACGGCGGATGCGTTGGTAGTAGTGTTCGAAGTCGGTCAAAGGGGGGAGTCCTGTGGTTGTGTGAGGTGCTGGTTGCTGCCCTCACCCTAACCCTCTCCCGCAAGCGGGAGAGGGAACAGATCGAGCAAGCTATCTCTCCCGCAAGCGGGAGAGGGAACAGATCGAGCATATGGCACATCTCCCTCTCCCTTATGGGAGAGGGCCGGGGTGAGGGTCACAGACCGCACCTGCCCAGAGGGCCGGGGTGAGGGTCACAGACCGCAGAGGTCTACCCGCGGCTACCCTTCATCAGATCACGTTTCATATCAATGATGTTCTGATAATCCGCTACGGTTGCCGCGCCGATATGCTGCTCACCGCCCACCGCTTTAACAAAGCAGCTATGATCCTCTTTATCCAGTTTCTTGATGGTATCCACCACTTTCTGTTTAAAGTCAGCCGGCAGATTGTTGCTTACCAGGATCGGGCCATTCGGGATCAACGGTGACTGCCAGATGATGCGAATCTGCTTCATCAGGTCCGGGTGGTCCATACGAATCAGACGACCAAAGGCACCCGAGGTGTATCCGGTGTTGTAGTCGCCCACCAGTGAGGTCCAGGTCACCGCCCCGTCGAACTGACCGTTCAACACGCCGAGGATGTCCTGCTCATGGCCGCCAGAGAAGGTTACGTTAGAGAAGGTGCCTTTGTATTTGTCATCTACCGTACCGCCAAACTCTTTCTTAAACGCCTGATTTGGCATCAGGAAACCCGACGTTGAGTCCGGGTCAGCCATACCAAACGATTTACCCTTCAGGTCTTCCAGCTTTTTGTACGGGCTGTCGGCCTTGACGATCACCACCGAGTGGTAACCTTTCGAACCGTCTTTGTCATCCACCACGATCCCGACGATATCCACGGCTTTCGGGTTTTGCAGGTAGACCGAGGCATAAGATGCCGGTGACATGCTCAGTACCAGGTCAATCTTGTTACCCAGCAGCCCCTGAATCACGCCTGAATAATCAGACGAGTTACGCAGTTGCGTGTCGACATTCAGTTCTTTGTCGAAGAAGGTTTTCACGCACTGGTTGTCGCCAATCTGCTGGGTGGCGTTCTGACCGCCCAGAATCCCGAGGTTAAGTTGTTTTGGTGCATCCGCTGCGTTAACGCCAAAAGCCATCAGAGCGCCAGTCAGTAAAGCTAAAGAAGTCAGTTTCATTGGTGGTTATTCTCTTGCCGTGGGAGTTAGTGGAGCTGGTTAATTTCGTCGCCGTACAGCTCGTGCAGCAGACCGTCGGTCAACTGCGCAGGATGTCCGTCAAACAGCACTTTGCCGCGCTGGATGCCGATCACGCGGGTGCAGTAGTTTTTCACCAGTTCAATCGAATGCAGGTTCACCATCACGCTGATGCCCTGTTCGCTGACCTGGCGCAGCACGTCCATGATGCGTTTGGTATTTTTTGGGTCGAGTGAGGCTACCGGCTCATCAGCCAGCAGGATTTTGGGGTTTTGCATCAACGCGCGGCAGATCGCCACACGTTGCATCTGACCGCCCGACAGGTTCTCAGCGCGTTGCAGCGCCTGCGGCAGCATGTTCATCCACTGCAACAGTTCAATCGCCTGCGCACGGTCGGTTTCGGAAAACACTTTGAAGAAGGATTTCAGCGTAGAGGTCTGGCTGAGACGGCCAAGCAGGACGTTGGTCAACACATCGAGACGCGGCACCAGGCAGAAATCCTGGAAAATCATGCCGCATGCGCTGCGCCATTCACGCATCTGGCGGCTGTTGAGTTTCACCACATCATGCTGCTCCGCGCTGATAATGGCACCTTTGGACGCGCTGATGGTGCCGTTCAGCATATGTAACAATGTCGATTTGCCTGCGCCAGAGCGGCCAATCACCGCTACCAGTTCTCCCGCATGCAGATCGAAACTGACATTATCCAGCACGCGATTTTCACCGTATGCCTTGCACAGTCCCTGCACCGACAGCACCTTATGGCCCTGCTGAATGTGCGGAACATAAGGATTGTCGATCACGGTTTTCAGTAGTGCCTGTGCCATCTTCCGCTCCGTTTCATCTGAGGTGTGAATTGCCCGCTTATTACGGCCAAAGGCGATGAAGGCTTGATGACAGGGAAATGATCAAACGGTGACAGCGCCCGTTACGGTTCAGTGCATTCTGTAGCTACCGTCTTGAACGTCAAGCGGTAGCTGCGTAATTTTCATCCCACTTCATCCGCGTTTTCAGCACCCCGAAGCACTGATGAACCAGCTTGCGCATCACCGCTCCAAGCGCAGCCTTGCTGGCTTTGCCCTTCGCGATTAGCCTCTGGTACAGCGCCTTCGCCGGGGCATTCCACCTGATCGCTACAATCGCCGCCATATACAGTTTCGCCCTTACGTCTGCCGGGCCTGTTTTTGACATCCGTGCACGCCCCCTGACTGAGCTACCGGACGTTTTTTCCACCGGTACCACACCCAGCCACGCAGCGACCTGTGAAGCACTCCGGAACGGACACGAGCGCAGCACCGACAGCATTGTCGTGCCCACCACGCTGCCTATTCCTTTTATCGATTCCAGCAGCTCACGGTCTTCCTTCAGACCCGGATGATTATCTGTGTGGTCTGAGATGAGCGCTTCAATACGCTTCAGCTCGTCCCTGTGGGCTTTCAGGGTTCTCTCCAGCGAGTCAATGATTTCAGGCGCTGTGCGGGTTGAATGGGCCTTTTCCAGTCGGTTCTCCGCCCGCTGGACATCAGCCTGAAGTGAGTCCCGCAGACGCACCAGCTCCCGAAGTTTACGGACCTCCGGGGAGGGGGGCACCCAGGCATCAGGCTGTTTCAGCTCGCCATAACGGGCCAGGATGTAAGCATCAACGGAGTCGTTTTTAGTCAGGATAGCCATTCCACGGGCGAACTCCCTGACCCGCTGAGGATTGCTGATGCAGACTGTGACGGGGGTATTTTCATGAAGACCAAAGGCGACGTTTTCGTGATAAATGCCGGTCGCTTCGAGCACCACCATCACCTGTTCAGGATGGCATTTTTGCCTGATTAACCAGTCATTTATCTCCCGGTCGGCGTCGGGATGATTTTTGAGGGTTTTGGTTTTCTTTTTCCCGTTGCCGGGCAACAGGCAGAGGTCGAGTTTGTTTTTACTGACATCAATACCGAGATAAATCATAAGACAGCTCCCTTTCACATGAACCATCACGCCATCTTGCCTTGTACATACGAAGTCAGAGCTTCTGGTTACCGTTCAGAGTAGATGCTGGCGTGAAAGGAGAAACGGAGGGCTTTAAGCTACGACACAAGATCGAGTCTTAAGCGGCGCGACAAGCTGCCTCCGTTTCGTGTAACGGGTAGCTAACCAGTTACAACTTCAAGATACAAGCGGCGCGATTTATCGCGCCGTTACAACCACTCACGTAGCTGAGAAAGCGTCTCCGCCAGCGCCCCATCGTTATTCAACGGGAAGCTGTGCGCAGGCAAAGGTTCTGCCGCGCGCGCCAGCCGATGCGCGATCTCTGCCTCGCTTTCGCGCCCGCGCTGGCGCAAACGCGCCGCCAGAATCTCGGGTGACACCTGCAACACCAGCGGTAGCAACTGACTGCCGTAGCGCTGTTGCGCCACCGGCAGATGCAGACGTGAGCCGTTAACCAGCACGTTAAGCCCGCGATCCAGCCACTGGTCGATCTCGGTGCCGAGGCCATACCACAGCCCGTGCGCCTGCCAGCTCAGAGCAAACAACCCGAGGGCTTCACGTCGCCGGAATTCCGCCTCACTCAGCGCCACATGGTTTTCACCGCCCGCATCCGCCGGACGGGTAATGTAGCGATGGGCGATCACCAGACGTTCTGGCGGCGCTTCACGCAGCGCGTTGAGCAGGCTGTCTTTACCCGAGCCGGATGGCCCGGTCAGCCAGATCAGGCGCGCCATCAGAACACCAACCTGCCCTGTGACCACACATGACGGATATGCGGGTGGCCGTGATCGGTATGCGCCAGCACCAGGTCGGCTCGCAGCCCTTCAGCGATGATGCCGCGATCGCGCAGGCCAATCGCGCGCGCCGGATTACGCGTCACCAGCGCCATCGCCTGGGGCAATTCCAGCGCGTTGCGTTCATCCGCCACTAACCGGAACACCGCATCCAGCAGACTGGCCGGGTAGTAATCGGAGGAGAGAATATCCAGCAGACCGGCACTCGCCAGCTCCCAGGCCGCTACGTTGCCAGAGTGCGACCCGCCACGCACAATATTGGGCGCCCCCATCAGAACCTGCATTCCACAAGCGCGCGAAGCGGCTGCGGCTTCCAGCGTGGTAGGGAACTCAGCAATGGCGCTACCGACCTCATGTGATTCAGCCACATGCGCGGCGGTTGCATCGTCATGACTGGCAATCGGGATACCGCGCGCCCGGCACATGGCGGCAATCGCATTACGGTTCGGTTGTGACCATTCCGCCGCCAGCGCCAGTTGCTCACGCTCAAATTCATCCATCTGCTGGTCATTCAGCTGGTATTTGCCCTGATAATAATCGCGGTACTTCTCCAGTGACGCGTACTGACGCTGTCCGGGTGAGTGATCCATCAACGACACCAGCGACAGTTCCGGCGTGCTGACCAGCGCCTCAAACAGCGACAGCGTGGTGTGATAAGGCAATTCACAGCGCAGATGCAACTGATGATCAACGCGGTTAAGTCCTTTGCGGTTGCTGTCGCGGATAGCCTCGATCATTTTGTTGAGATTATCGAGGCGATGCCCGCCGTCACGCACATCACCGACGCCTATCGCATCCAGTACCGTGGTGATGCCGCTGGCAACCATCAGCGCATCATGGCTGCTCATCGCCGAGTGGGCTGGCCAGTCCACTTTCGGGCGCGGAGTAAAGAATTTATCGAGGTTATCGGTATGCAACTCCACCAGCCCCGGCAGTAAATACGCCTGCTCACCGTCCAGCGCACCGGGTTGCTGACTGTTGCTGTCGCTAAAGCTGGCGATACGGCCATCGCGCATCTCCAGCGATCCAGACACCACTTCATCTTCCAGCACCAGTCGGACGTTATTGACGATCATGCTTCTGCTCCTGTTTGTACCGGCTGCATGACGTGCAGGCGATCGGCCATGCGTGCGCGCACCGCTTCGTCATGAAAAATACCCACGATGGCCGCGCCACGCGCGCGCGCCTGTTCAATCAGTTCCACCACTGCGGCGCTATTGGCGCTGTCCAGCGAGGCAGTCGGCTCATCCAGCAGCAGCACCGGATAGTCGGCGATAAAGCCACGCGCGATGTTGACGCGTTGCTGCTCCCCGCCGGAAAAGGTGGAGGGTGCCAGCGACCACAAACGTTGTGGCACGTTGAGACGCGTCAGCAGCTCTTTGGCGCGCTTTTCGCAAAACGCACGTTCCACGCCACGCTCCAGCAGCGGCTGCATGACGATTTCCAGCGTCGGCACCCGTGGGATCACCCGCAAAAACTGGCTGACCCAACCGACGGTATCGCGACGGATGGCAAGGATCTGGCGCGCCGGAGCCTGCGCCATATCGATCCACTCCCCCGCATGTTGCAGCCAGATATGGCCGCTGTTGGCCTGATAGTTGCCGTACAGCGCACGCAGCAGCGTGGATTTTCCGCTGCCGGAACGGCCATGCAGCACCACACACTCCCCGGCGCTGACCTCGAGATTGGCATCATGCAGCACCGGCAGGGCCACACCGCTCTGGTTGTGTAGCACAAAGGTCTTGCACAGCTTCTCCACGCGCAGTTGCGTATTCATGGTTGACTCCGCCATTAGTTAAGCACCGAAGAGACCAGCAGTTGGGTATAAGGATGATGCGGATCGTCCAGCACCCGATCGGTGAGGCCGCTCTCCACTACCCTGCCCTGTTTCATCACCAGCAGACGATGGGCCAGTAGCCGTGCCACGCCGAGATCGTGGGTGACGATCACCACCGCCAGATTAAGTTCACGCACCAGGGTGCGCAGCAGATCGAGCAGGCGCGCCTGCACCGACACATCCAACCCGCCAGTGGGTTCATCCATGAACACCAGCGACGGCTGCGTGACCAGGTTGCGAGCAATCTGCAAACGCTGCTGCATTCCGCCGGAAAAGGTGGTCGGCAGGTCGTCAATACGCCCGGCTGGGATCTCCACATCCTGCAACCAACGCATCGCTTCGGCGCGAATGTTGCCGTAATGACGTTGTCCCACCGCCATCAGTCGCTCGCCAATATTGCCCCCCGCCGTCACCTGCGGGCGCAGACCATCCAGCGGATGCTGATGCACCACACCCCATTCGGTACGCAATAATCGACGCCGCTCGCTTTCGCTTAACTGATAAAGATCGCGATCGCGATAGAGAATGTTGCCCTGCTGCGGTGCCAGACGGGCTGACAGGCTACGCAGCAGCGTGGTTTTACCGGAACCGGATTCGCCCACAATCCCCAGCACCTCGCCGGGATAGAGGGCAAAACTCACTTCTTCAAACCCTTTGCCGGGTGCGTAGAGGTGGGTAAGGTCATTGACCGCAAGCAGCGGCTGTTCACTGTGCATGCTGTTGTTCCTGCTGCTGGTGGCAAAAATCGGTATCGGAGCAGACAAACATGCGCGTACCGGCATCATCCATTACCACTTCATCGAGATAGCTGTGGCGTGAACCGCACAGCGCACAGGGTTGATCCCATTTTTGTACGCTGAACGGGTGATCGTCGAAGTCGAGGCTTTCCACTTTGGTATACGGCGGCAGCGCATAGATGCGTTTCTCACGCCCGGCACCAAACAGTTGCAGTGCCGGCATCATATGCATTTTCGGGTTGTCGAACTTGGGGATCGGTGACGGGTCCATCACATAGCGATCGTTGACCTTCACCGGGTAGGCGTAGGTGGTGGCGATATGGCCGTAGCGGGCGATATCCTCATACAGTTTCACCTGCATGATGCCGTACTCCTCCAGCGCGTGCATGGTACGGGTTTCGGTTTCACGCGGTTCGATAAAGCGCAACGGTTCCGGGATCGGCACCTGGAAAATCAGGATTTGATCTTCCTCTAACGGCGTTTCCGGGATGCGGTGACGCGTCTGGATCAGGGTGGCATCATGGGTGCGCTCGGTGGTGGCTGCACCACTGACGCGCTGGAAGAAACGACGGATCGACACCGCGTTGGTGGTATCGTCGGCCCCCTGGTCAATCACCTTCAGTACATCCTGATCGCCGATAATGCTGGCGGTGATCTGGATACCACCGGTGCCCCAGCCATAGGGCATCGGCATTTCACGCCCGGCAAACGGCACCTGATAACCGGGGATCGCCACCGCTTTCAGGATGGCGCGGCGGATGGTGCGTTTGGTCTGCTCATCCAGATAGCCGTTGTTATAGCCGCTCAGTTCACTCATCTTTCTGCTCCTGATGCTGTTGGCGCAGCCGCTTGAGCAACTCCAGCTCCGCCTGGAAATCGACGTAGTGCGGTAACTTCAGATGCGAAACAAAACCTGCGGCTTCCACGTTGTCGGCATGCGCCAGCACAAACTCTTCGTCCTGTGCCGGGCTGGTGATACGTTCCTGGTATTCACCGCTTTGCAGCGCACGATCGACCAGCGCCATCGCCATCGCCTTGCGCTCGGCACGGCCAAACACCAGACCGTAGCCGCGGGTGAAATGTGGTGCGCTGTCGCCCTGAGTGGTAAAGCCGTTGACCATCTCACACTCGGTCAGCAGGATTTCCCCGATCTCAATCTCGAAACCGAGTTCTTCCGGGCAAATGGACACGCTGAGATAGCCGGTGCGGATCTCGCCGGCAAACGGATGGTTACGGCCATAGCCCCGTTGGGTCGAATAGCCGAGCGCCAGCAGGAAGCCTTCGTCACCGCGCACCAACTGTTGCAGACGCGCCGCACGCGAAGCCGGGAACGTCGGTGGCTCACGGGTGATATCGCACGGCTCACTGCCATCGTCCTCTTCGTGGGCCGCCAGCCCTTCTGCCGTCATCATGCTGAACATATGCGGGCAATGCTGGGCCAGCGCCTGGTCGTCACGCGGTGCCGCTGGCGTTACGCCGTTCGCCAGCAGGGTAAAATCCAGCAGACGGTGGCTGTAGTCATAGGTGGGGCCAAGTACCTGGCCACCCGGCAGATCTTTGTACACCGCCGAGATGCGCCGTTCGATGCGCATCGCGTCAGTATTCAGCGCCAGACTGTCGGCAAGGCGTGGCAGCGTGGTGCGGTAAGCACGCAGCAGAAAAATCGCTTCCACCAAGTCGCCGCTGGCCTGTTTGATCGCCAGCGCCGCCAGTGGGGGATCGTAGATTCCGCCCTCGGTCATCACGCGGTCCACCGCCAGACCAAGTTGTGCGGCCAGTTGGTCGCAATGCAGCTCCGCCAGCGAGCGATCGCCACGACGCAGATCGGCCTGAAGCTGATGGGCGCTGGCTATCGCCTTTTCGCCCCCTTTCACTGCGACGTACATCAGCACACCTCCACGTCGGTGGTACGCGGCAGTGCCATCATCGCTTCGCCACAGGTGAAGATCAGATCGACACCCTGCGGGAACGGATGTGGGCGTTCGCGCAGGTAATGCAGAATCGCCTCCGGCAATTGCGGTGCAATGGCGCGGGTTTCGCGCAGGCCGGGGCCGGAGAGTCGCAGGGTCAGGCCGCCGTTCAGTGCCGGGACTTCCACAATCAAGGTGGTGCTTTTTTCCGGTGACAGGTTATCACCGGCCGCAAAGTACGCCGGATCGGGGTTGGCGCTGGCATGGGTCAGAGCAAACGGCGCATCGCGCTCGCTGACAATCGGCACGCCGGTATGAAAACGCAGATTGTTGCGCAGCAGTTCGTTATCCAGCGTGCCATCCAGCCACAATGCGCTTTCCTGGTCGACCAGCGTCAGCAGCACCGCGGTGGCCGCCGGGGAGAGATCGCCCCAGCCCTGTGCCAGTGGCAACGCCACCATCACGCCCGGCTCGCTCATTGCTTTCAAAATTCGGCGGAAGGCACGCTGCGCGTCAGCCACCGGATGGTTAAAACTTGCCAGTAATGTCATCAGTTATCTCCGCGAACCAGCGTAAAGAAATCCACTTTGGAGCTGGCGATTTCGCGTGCGCGCAGCTGGCGCTGCTCCTCACGCAGGGCCGCCAGCGGGGCAATCACTTTTTCTGCAATCAGCGCCTGGGTTTCCGGCTGCTGCAATAAGGCATCAATTAACGCGCAGCGCTCGGCATGCGCTTTGTCGCGTCCCAACACATAGCTGAATCCCAGGGTGCCGTCGTGCAGCTTAACCACCGCGCGTGTCACCGTGGCATCACCCATTACGAAGCGTTTGCCGCTGCCGCCCATGCGTGCCTGCAAACGCGTCAGGCCAGTTTCCGCCGGGCGCACGCATTCAAAACGCGGGGCGAGGCGCAGCGGCTGCCAGTGGGCTTCCAGCACGCTGGCATCGCTGTGAGCCAGCACCGAGAGCCAGTTCTGGCGGGCTGTTGGTTGTTTCATTAGTGCTCCAGAGTCAGTTCAATCATGTCGCCGCGCGTCAGGCTGACGGAGTATTCCGCCACCTGCCCGTCGCTGTTTTTGTTCAGGGTGCGCACGCATAACACCGGCGACTGCAAGGCAATCTCCAGTTGCTGACACTCTTTCGCCTGCGCCCGGCGGGTGCTGATACGGGTTTGAGAACGGGTCAGTTGCAACCCGAGATGCTGTTGCAGATAGTCATGCAGCGATCCGCTGTGGAACTGCTGTAACGCAGGCCACCAGCGCAGTTCGGACAGAAAGTGGTTAATGACGCAGACCGGCACACCATTGACGCGGCGCAGGGTACGCAGATGAATGACGTCATCGCCTTCATTGACGCCCAGTGCGGTGGCCACATCGTGGCTGGCCGGACGCAGCACCGCCAGCAGACGCTCGCTGGTGGGATGGCTGCCCTGCTCCAGCAGGTTCTGGCTGAAGCGAGCCTGGGCGTGTAACGGGTAGTCGTAAGGCCGCATCAGCACCAGGATGCCGACGCCATGCCGCCGTTGCAGCAACCCTTTGTTTACCAGTTCGTCTACCGCACGACGCAGGGTGTGGCGGTTAACGGCATAATGTGCGGCCAGCTGTTGTTCAGAAGGCAGGTAATCGCCACAGCGATATTGTTGCTGCAACGCCTGCTCCAGTTGGGCGGCGACTGCCTGATACACAGTGGTCGGATGTCTGGATATCTCCATCACCATCAATACCTCGCTCGCGAGTGTTGAGGAAACGCAGCAGGGGCGCTGCGGGATGGCGACTACCTTGACCCAGACAAATGACAATGCCGTGACGGCTCAGTGACGTGCTGATGAATTTGCTTTTGGACAGCAGGAAATGACTACAATGGCGGGGATTTTAATAAAAAAATTTTAACTGTTTCCTTTGTGACGACGCTCAACTATTTTTTTTCCTTTTTCACAACATTAACACTTCCCTTGCGCAATGCAGCTTTTCAGACTTCTGCTAAGTTAAATCATGATCCCTCCTTGTTACGCGACTTTAAAAATGATTAATACAATCAAACTGTCCGATGGTTTTCGGCGCAATTTTGTGCGTGAAGTGATTTTGCCGTTAGCGGCGATTCTGTTGCTGACCTTTGCCGGTGCCGGAGCGGGCCTGTTCTGGGGCACCCGGCTGACCAATAACGAAGCGCAAGAACAGCAGCAACGCATGATTGAGGCCTCATTCGAACAAAGCCTGGCGGAACATCTACGCCAGCTACGTAGCCTGACACGCTGGGCCCCCTTAGCCAGTCAGCTGGATTTATCCCAACCTGACCAAAGCTGGCTGGATGAAAATGTCGGCAGTTGGTTATATGAAATGTTCGACCACGAACTGGTGTTGGTGCTGGGCCGCGATAACCAACTGATTGAGGTATGGCGTAACGGCCAACGGGTGCCAGACCGCCATGTTGAACCGCAGGTGCAGGCGATGCTGGACACGACGCTGGTACAAGCCAGCACCACGGATCGCGCCGATTTTGTCCGTATTGGTGATCATGCCGCTTCGCTGGCGGTGGGGGAAATCAGCGGCAATACCCGCCAGCCGGGGCGCTATCGCTTGATCAGCGTAAAATATCTCGATGACCACTATCTGCACGGACTGGCGAATCGCAGCCAGCTTCGGCAATTACATTTCAGCGGTGACACATCGCTGCCCAATGACAAGGCGCATTATCTCCTGAGTTCGCAGCAAGGCGACCCGGTGGGATATATCAGTTGGCAACCAGACCGTCCCGGCGCACAGATGTTGCGCACCATCGGCCCCTCGACCCTGCTATCGGTGGTGATGATCACCCTGGTGTGCCTGTTTATGGTGCGGCGAATCTGGACGTCATCGCTCAGTCTGTCGCAGTCGCTGTTGAAGTTAGGTGCCAGCGAAGCCCAGGCGCAGCACCTGGCGTTTCACGATGTACTGACCGGCCTACCCAACCGTTCGATGGTGGAGGATCGTCTTTCCCAGGCGTTGGCGTTTGCGGCACGCTATGACCATCGTGTGGCATTGTTGCTGATTGATCTGGATCGCTTCAAAACCATCAATGATACCTATGGTCACCACGCAGGGGACGATCTGATTATTCAGGTGGGCCATCGCCTGACCAGTATCGTGCGCGCCAGCGATACCGTGGGCCGTATTGGCGGCGACGAATTTATTATCGTGATGCCGGACGTCGAGAATATTGGTCAGGTGCAGTCGCTGGCAAAACGCATTATCAGCGCGCTCAGCGAGCCTTATCAGCTATTTGGCAGCGAGGCGTGGATTGGTGCCAGCATCGGTCTGGCGTTGGCCCCCAAAGATGGACTGGACCGCCAGGAGTTGATGCGCAAAGCCGATATTGCCCTGTATGAAGCGAAAAATTGCGGGCGCGGTCAGTTTCGCCAGTTTGAACGCGTGATGGATGAGTCGCTGCGCACCCGCCAGCAAATTGCCGCCGACCTGCGTCAGGCGCTGCTGCATTTTGATGGGCTGGCGGTGTGGTATCAGCCGTTGATGGAGATCAGCGGTCAGCGCGTTGATGGTGTCGAAGCGTTGTTGCGCTGGCAACACCCGGAACGCGGCGAAGTGCCGCCAGGCGAGTTTATCGCCATTGCCGAAGAAACCGGGCTGATTATCCCGTTGGGGGAATGGGTGTTGCGCGAGGCCTGCAAAACCTCGTTGCGCCTGCCGCAGTTGATTGTGGCGGTAAATGTGTCGCCGGTTCAGTTTCGCGCCAGCGGGTTTGTCGAGCGCATGATTGAAATTGTGCAATCTGAAGGGGCCGATCCACAACGCCTCGAGCTGGAAATTACCGAAGGGGTGCTGATTGAGGATGAACATGAAGCGCGCAATAACATCATCGCCCTGCGCAATGCCGGTTTCCGCATTGCGCTGGATGATTTCGGCACCGGCTATTCCAGCCTCAATTATCTGAGTACCTTCCCGGTCGACAAAATTAAAATCGATCGTTCGTTCACCCAATCGTTAGGGGTGGCGCAGAATTCAGCAGCGATTATTGAATCGGTGGTACGGCTCGGGCATGCCATGGGACTGATGGTGACCGCCGAAGGGGTGGAAACCGAAGGCCAGATGAGCGCCCTCGCCGACGCTGGCTGCAATCAGTTGCAGGGATATTTGTTCAGCCAGGCGGTGCCGTTTGAGGAGCTGGAAAGGATGGTTTAAGACCAACAAAACTTTGCGCGATGAATCATAAAACTTTGCGCGATAAATCGCGCCGCTACGGTGGAGCACGCGATTTATCGCGCAACTGTTCCTCAAATTTTCTGGAATCTGTTACGCAATATTCCGGTATAAAAATGTCTTATCGCTTTATTTCTGACAGCATGCTCCTGCAACAAGGAGATTAATATGCCGCGCAGAAAAAACCTGAGATTGCCGCATTATGACTACACAACGTCGGGTGCCTATTTTATTACGCTGGTAACCCGTTTACGCGCACCGCTCTTTGGTTATATCGATCAAAATAAGGTGATATGCAACAATGTTGGAAAACATCACCTTTTCGCTGCCTCGCATTATTGGATTATACAAAGCGGGTGTATCCCGGCGTTGTGAGCAGAAAATCTGGCAATTTAATTTCTTCGAGCGGGTAATTCGTGATGAGCGGGAATTATATAATGTGCGGCAATATATTGAGCAGAATCCGATGAGTTGGGAGCTGGACCGTTACTATCAAAACATTGTGCGATAAATCACAAAACATTGCGCGATAAATCGCGCCGCTACGGAAATATGCTGGACACGTAGCGGCGCGATTTATCGCGCATTATTTCCTTATTGCGATTTATCGCGCATTATTTCCTTATTGCGGAAAATCCGTATCAATCGACGTCTGTTTCCACGCTTCAATCTGCGCCAGCCGCTCTTTTAATTTATTGGTCACTGCGTCATAACCCCAGGCCCCCATGACCAGATGGCGCGGAGGATTAGCATTTTCGGTGATGGCAATCATCGCGCTGGCGGCGCGAGCCGGGTCACCCGCCTGGGTGCCGCTGTATGCAGAGGTGGCTTTCATTCGTGCGGCTGCGGTTTCGGCGTATTCCGGCAGCTTACTTGGCGTTTGATGCAGCGAACGCCCTGCCCAGTCGGTACGGAACGGTCCGGGTTCCACGCAGGTGACGTGGATGCCGAGGGGAGCGGTTTCCAGTGCTAACGAATCGGACCAGCCTTCCACCGCATGTTTGCTGGCGGAGTAATAACCCGAGCTGGCAAAACCGATAAATCCGGCCACCGAGGTGATGTTGATAATATGGCCGCTGCGCGCTTTGCGCATCGCTGGCAGCACAGCGCGTGTCAGGGCGAACAGGCCGAATACGTTGGCATCGAACTGGGCGCGGATTTCCTGCTCCTCGCCCTCTTCCACCGAACTTTGGTAACCATAACCGGCATTATTCACCAGCACATCGATGCTGCCGAAGGTTGCCAGCGCTTTGTCTACCGCCGCATCAATGCTTGCCTGCTGCGTCACATCCAGCGCGACCGCCAGCGCGTTGCTGTGGCCCTCGACCAAATCCTGCACTTTAGCCGGATCGCGCGCGGTCACCACGGTGTTGAATCCACGCGCAATCGCCTGCTGCGCCAGTTCCCGACCAAAGCCTGTGGAGCAGCCGGAGATAAACCATACCGGAAGTTTTGCTGTTGCCATGCTGAGACTCTCCTGAAATGATCCAGGCCCGATGGCAATGCCAGCGGGCAAAGAGACTAAGTCTGGCAGGAAACCCGTAACGGTTTTAGCGCGATGTGCCTCATTAAACGTTCATTGCCGGATAGCGCTGGCGCAAATCTGCAAAGATGGCGTGCATCTGCGCTGCCGTGTCCGTGTCACCTCCGGCCGCCACCGCCCTGAACACCTGCTGTTTGAGAAAATGACGCCAGCCAACGGGCGCTGCCGCCAAAAACGTGGTCAGCAGTTGATAACGTTCCGGCGTCCACCGCGCTTCAAAGGCGTTACGCGCTGCACCATGATCAAAGTGTTCGCTGGCCTGCTGGCGCATTTCACTGCGTAGCCGTGCGGTGGCTGCCTGATCAATCTGGTCATTGACGATCACCACACCATAGTCGGCACGGGCGGCCTCGTGACTGACAAAGCCACAGCGTACATCGCCCAGCACCGCCTGTTCATCACGTTGCACCGGCAGGCCATAGCCGCCAGCCCCCGGCCCACGGACTTCAACAATGTCGCCCGGTTGGCACCGAATCACATCGGTATTGCCATGCTCGATCACCTCGCCGTCACGCAGGGTGCGGAAATGAGACAGACCGCCAGGCTGGCCGCCCAACACCCCCGCCGAGGCAAACACCGAACGGTTACGGTTACGCGCGGTGACCAGCGTATCCGGTGCGAAAATCTCGAACACCATCTCGGTCGCCAGCCCGCCGCGATAACGCCCGGCACCGGCGCTGTCTGCCGTCAGACCGTAGCGGTGGAAGTGGATTGGCACCTCGGCTTCGTTGATCTCAATCGGCGTATTTTTCAGAAAGGCGGATAAACCGCCGGAACCGTCCGGGCCATCATGCCGCGGCGTGCCGCCCGCGCCACCGCCGACCGGCCCGAGTGACGCCACGACGCTCCGATTGGCAGCATCGCTGGTGCGGATATTCATGATCGAGTTACCGCCCGGCGAGTTGGCAGGCAGGCGATCCGGGATGGCCTGCGAGAACACGCCAATGGTGGCGATTTGCGACAGCGCACAGGTCAGCGATCGCATACCGACCGCCGCGGGCGCTTCACAGTTCATCACCGTGCCCGGCGGCAGAATGGCGCGCGTCGGACGCAGCGTTCCGGCATTCAGCAGCAGGTTACGGTCCAGTGTCGAGAGCACATAAGTGACGCCGACCAACGCCAGCGGGTGACGCTCACGTCCCCCGGTAGGCATATTTAACGAAGAGGCCAACTGCGGATCGCTACCGGTGTAATCCAGCTCCAGCGTCTCTCCCTGCACGCGCAGGGTGATCGCCACGCGGCACGGATAGCCCCCGTCACCATCTTCATCGGCAAAGTCAGCATAGAAATATTCGCCGTCAGGAATGGTAGCGATAATGCTGCGCGCCTGACGTTCGGCGTAATCGAGAATCCCTTCGATGCCCTGAAGAAAATCTTCAACGCCAAAACGGGCAATGATCTCGTGGATTTTGCGTTCGCCGACGTTGACCGAAGCGAGTTGCGCTTTGAAATCACCCCAGTTTTGGTCCGGCACGCGCACGTTAAGGCGCATAATACGCGCCACTTCTTCATTCAGTTCGCCATTGCGCACGATTTTCAGCGGCGGAATGCGGATGCCTTCCTGCACGATATCCGTCAGGGAACGCGACAGCGACGCGGGCACCGCCCCACCGACATCGGTGTTATGGATATGCCCGACAACAAAGCAGATGATTTCCCCCTGATGAAACACCGGCTTCCAGATATGGATATCCGGTGAGTGGGTCGCCACGTTACCGGCATACGAATCGTTGGTGATACAGATATCCCCCTCGTCGTAGTGGTCGATCAGCGCCAGCACCGGGCCGTAATCAATACCGCTGTACCAGGGCGCACCGAAACTGCGCGGCGAAGCAAACGCCATGCCATCGCGGCTAACGATCTGACAGGAGAAATCTTCCGTCTCTTTCACGAAGGTGGAGTGCGCGGTGCGCATCAGGGTAAACGCCATCGCATCGGCCGCTGCGGCGCAGTAGTTAGCGAGGATTTGCAGGTTACGTCCGTCAATCGCCATCTTAGTTGCTCTCCAGCGGGGTAATCAGTAAGTTGCCAAATTCATCCACCCGCACCGTCATCTGCGGCGGCACGCAGGTGGTGCAGTCGTCCTGGGCGATAATTACCGGGCCAGAAAGCTGATGTCCCGCGCCCAGGCTGGCACGCAGCACCACATCGACCTGATGCGGTGCACCATCGATCCAGGCACTAACCTGCTTCGCCACCGCAACCGGCCCCTGCGCCGCTGCCAGACGATTGAGCGTGGGTTTCGGCGTCGGTGACGCAATCACCAGCCGCAGGTTGATGACCTGCACCGGGGCACTGGCATCACAGTGACCAAACAGCTGCTGATGCTGGCGATCAAAGGCCTCATGCAGCGCATTAACGTTGGCCTCCGTCAGCCAGGACGCCTCCAGTGCCACTTCAATTTCGAACGACTGGCCGCGATAACGCATATCCGCGCTGTAGTGCAGGGTAAACGGCATACCCTCGCCGTGCTGCTCAGTGAGCCAACCGCGTGCGCGCTGGCTCAGCGCCTCGGCCTCAGTGGCCAGTTTATCTGCCAGCGTGCTGTCCAGTTCGCTATACAGCGTGCGGATAAAGTCGTTACGGATATCCGCCACCAGCCCACCCAGCGCCGACAACACGCCAGGCGTCGGCGGCACGATCACCCCTTTCATATTCAATTCGCGTGCAAGGAAGCAGCCCATCATCGGGCCAGCCCCGCCAAACGCGAGGAACCAGAATTCACGCGGATCAAGACCAAAACGCGACAGCAAACCGCTGGTATCGCTGTACATGCTGGAGATCGCCAGTTCGATGGCGGTTTCCGCCGTCTCCTCCACGGAAATATCGAGCTTATCTGCCAGCGGCTGCCAGGCTGCACGCGCCGCCGCGACATCGACTTTCACCGCGTTGTAGCCCAAATCACCGTGGCCGATCATGCCGCAGGCGGCAAAGGCATCGGTGGCGGTCGGTTGCGTACCGCCCCGCTGGAAACACACCGGTCCCGGCAGTGAACCGGCGCTGTCCGGTCCCATTTGCAGCACGCCCTGATTATCGATCCACGCCAGCGAACCGCCGCCCTGTCCCACAGACGTCACCGCCACGGACGGGATGTAGATGGGAAAATCACCGATGATTTCGCCGTTACCCTGCGCCACCTGGCCGTCGATAATCACCGCCACATCCGCGCTGGTGCCGCCGATATCCAGACTGAGAATTTTGTCAAAACCGCAAGCGCTGGCGAGGAAGCTGGCACCGATCACCCCGGAGGCCGTACCGGACAGCACCATCTGCACGCATTCGCTTTTCGCCTGCTCCACCCCCATCACCCCACCATTGGATTTGGTGATGCGCGGTGGCGGCAGCACCCCCATCGTCTTCAGCGCACGTTCAAAGGATTCGAGGTAATTGATCACCATCGGCTGCACATAGGCATTGATAGTGGCGGTGATGGTGCGTTCATACTCGCGGATAATTGGCCAGATATCGGCTGAGCAGGAGGTCAGCAGTTCCGGTGCCTGTTCATTGATAATGGCTTTAACGGCGGCTTCATTGTGGCGATTGCGATAGCTGTGCAGTAACGCCACCACAATCCCCTGGCAACCCGCCGCTTTTGCGCCAGCAATGGCCTCCAGCACGCTCTGGCGATCCACCGCCTGCACCACCTCACCGTGGCGATCGGTACGTTCTTTGATGGCAAATACCCGGTCACGGGAAATCAGTGGGGCGGGTCGCCGCGAGAACAGATCATGAATGTGCGGAATCTTCAGGCGTGCCAGTTCCAGCACATCGCAAAAACCTGCTGTGGCAAACAGCGCCAGTTTGACCCCACGCCGCTGGATCACCGCGTTGATGCCCACCGTGGTGCCATGCGTGAAGTATTCGATATGCTGCGGCGCGATACCGTCACGCTGCTCCAGTTGCGCCAACCCGGTAAGAATCTCACTGCCGGGCTGATCTGGCCTTGAGAGAACTTTTAAAGTGTGGATCTGATTGGTTTGCTCATTCAGCACGGCAAAATCAGTAAAGGAACCGCCAATATCTACGCCAACACGGTACATGGTTTTTATCCGTTATCAGGAGAGAGGAAATTCCATCAGCTTGTGCGGGTCCTGCACTACACGCCAGCCAAGGCGCTGATACAGCTGATGGGCATCATTGGTTGAGAGCATCCAGCGGTGCACGGTTTGCAATTCCGGGTGCTCCCGCACACAGGTTGCCAGCCAACTGCCCAGGCCGTGACCACGCCAGTTTTCATCGATGATCACATCACACAGCCAGCCAAAACGGGTGTAGTCGGTGATCAACCGGGCGAAACCGATTTGCTGATTCTGCTGATACAAACCAAAGGGCAGCGATCCGTTGATTGCGCGCTCGGTTTTCGCGCGCGGCTGACCTTTGGCCCAGTAAGAACGCTCGGCCAGTTGATAATGAATCCAGTCAACATCCAGGCGCTGACGTTCGGTGGAGATGATGAAGTCATCGCGCTGCCACAGGTGATCGGCAAGGTTCAAGGCGGTCATGGCAACTCCTTGTAAAGGGATAAATTGAGTGTAAGGGCGTACGGGCAAGCGTAGCGGCTGAAGCGAGAGCCGGAACAGCTAAGATAAAGGGAATTTTGGGCGGTGGGGAAATTTTATGCTGTGGGGGCAGCGGTCTGGCTCCGAGAGGGTTCCGCCCGCCCCCAACGCCTGCGAGCCCAGTGTTCTCTTAATTGCGCGATAAATCGCGCAGACAGCAATAATTAAATCACCAAAAAACACAAGTCATGCAGCGGCGGGTGGGGCGCCATCCGGACTCGCTGAGCGAATGAATGCTGCCAGGATGAGCCGCATGGATGCGGCGAAAGGCGGCGTTGAGTGGTAGCGGCGCGATTTATCGCGCAAAAAAAGAGGCTGGCGCGAGGCCCGGGATTGCAAAGGGTGCGGCCAGGCACCCTTTGCTCGGTCGCCGCACCGGCGAGCTGAAACTACATCAGCCTGTGGCGAACGAAACCAGCACGGTGAACGAAATCACACCCCAAACTCCACCGAATTCTGCTTCGCAATCAGCGACCTCAACGGCACGCTGCTTTTCATAATCGGTGATTTAATCACGATATAACTGAAGTACTTATCGATGCCGATTTGCGCATCCAGCATCTTCTCAATCACTTCCTGGTAATGTTCAATGCTGCGGGTAATAAACCGCAGCAAATAGTCATAACCGCCGGTAATCAGGTGGCACTCCATCAACTCGTCCACATCACGCACGGCGTTTTCAAACTTCATAAAATCTTCGCGGCGATGACCAGACAGCGTGACTTCGGTAAATACCGTCACGGAGTCGGTAATTTTGGTGAGGTTGATGTGTGCTTCATAACCGGTGATAAAACCAGCCTGCTCCAGACGTTTCACCCGTTGCAGGCAAGGGCTGGGTGAAAGTCCAACGGCGTCGGCCAGATTGACGTTGCTGATACGGCCATCTTTTTGTAGTTGCACCAGGATATTAATATCGATGCGGTCGAGTTTCATTAAGCCGTTCATAGCACCCCTCATTGTTGACCAACCGTGCAGGTTATCCCGATGGTATATCACGCTTTAATGTGGCTGCGCCAGCACTGACGCACGCCACGTTCTTCGGGGAACCTGTTAATAATTCCAGCAATATCAATGAGGAAGCCGGATTTATCCGAGTCGGCCACTGGCGCGGGCCAGCGCGATATCAAAGATATGCAACGCTTCTTCCAGCTGAGAATCGGTGGTGACCAGCGGAGCCAGGAAGCGGATGGTGCTGCGGTGCAGACCACATTTAATCAACAGCAATCCTTCCTGACAGGCGCAATCCAGAATCTTTTGCGTCATCGCCGCATCAGGACGTTTGGTCTCAAAATCGATGATTTCCACCGCCTGCATAAAGCCCACGCCACGGACATCACCAATACAGGCGTATTTTTCCGCCAGCTGATGCAGGTGCGCATTGAGTTTCTCGCCCAGTTGATTACTGCGCGCCAGCAGGTTGTCGTGTTCCATCAGATCGAGCACCGCTAACGCCGCCGCACAGCCCAGCGCATTACCGCCATAGGTGCCGCCCAGCCCACCAGGTAATGGCGCATCCATGATCGCCGCTTTCCCTACCACACCGGAAATCGGCAAGCCGCCGCCGAGGCTTTTCGCCACGGTTACCAGATCCGGGGTAATCTCCGAATGCTGGAAAGCGAACATTTTGCCGGTACGTCCAAAACCGGTCTGCACTTCATCACAAATCAGCAGAATGCCGTGTTTTTCCGTAACGCGGCGCAGCGCCTGCATAAAGTTGGCCCCCGCTGGCAGGAAGCCGCCATCGCCCTGTACCGGTTCGATGATAATCGCCGCCACTCGTTCCGGCGCAATCTGCACCGCAAACAGTTGGTCCAGCGCTTGCAGACAATCGTCATCACTTACGCCGTAAAACGCGTTCGGGAACGGCAGGCGATACACCTCGCCAGGGAAAGGACCGAAATTCTGTTTGTAGGGCTGGCTCATGCCCGTCAGGGTACAACCCAGCAAGGTACGGCCATGAAACGCGCCATCAAAAGCGATGATGCCGGAGCGCTGAGTATGCGCACGGGCGATCTTCACCGCATTTTCTACCGCTTCTGCACCGCTGGTGAAAAACACGCTCTTAAACGGCTGGCCATTGCCCACCAGTTGATTCAGGCGCTGCGCCAGTTCGATATACCCCGGATACGCCACCACCTGGAAACAGGCGTGCGAAACCAGACCAAGCTGTTTGGTAACCGCATTTACCACCGCCGGATGGTTATGGCCAACGTTCAGTACGCCGATACCACCCACGAAATCGAGGTAACGATTCCCCTCAACGTCCCATACTTCGCTACCTTTAGCCCGCTCGATCACCAGCGGATGTGCGGTGACCACGCCACGCGGCACATGCTGCTCACGCGCATCCAGTAACAGGCTGTTATCGGAATATGTTTGCTGTTCCGCCATGACATTCTGCATTTTTAACCCTCATCCACGTAACGTTCTGTTGGCTCAAGTATCGCAACCCGTTGGTTTCTCACGCTGCCGTAATTGCCGGGGCAGCGGCATTTCCTGTCAAAATCGTCTGCCATTCAGCAGGGAAATTCTGTACGCAGCGCGTGGCGGGCAATGGCGGTCAACGCCTGAATACCCTGCGGAATCAGTGCATCATTAAAGTCGTAGGCTGAATGGTGCAACGGCTGGCTCGGCGCGGAACCAATCCACAGATACGCACCCGGTTTTGCCTGCAACATAAAGGCGAAATCTTCCGAGGTGAGCGCCGGTTGTCTGGCTTCACTCGCCGTCATTCCAGCCTGCTGTACCGCAGTCAGTGCCAGCTGCGCTTCAGGCGCGCTGTTCACGGTGGCCGGGTAATAACGCAGGTAGTTGACCTCGGCATGCAAACCGTGCGCGGCGCTGACGTGCTGCGCCATTGCGCGCAACCGGGTTTCGATAATGTCCTGCGCCGCCGGGCTGAAGGTGCGGACGGTGCCGGTGATGCTGGCTTCCGCCGGGATCATGTTGTGCGAGAAACCGCCCTGCATCCGCGTCACGCTGAGTAGCGCCGGTTCACAGGGGTCCAGTGCGCGCGCCACCAGAGTGTTAAGCGCCACCACCAGCTCGCTGGTCGCTAACAGGGTATCGTGCGTCAGGTGCGGCTGCGCAGCATGGCCGCCGCCCCCTTGCACGGTGATATCAAAACGATCCGCCGCCGCCATAATCGGCCCCGGACGGGTTTGCACCTCACCCAGCGGCAGTTCCGGCCAGTTGTGCAGCGCATAGACCGCATCACAGGGAAAACGGCTGAACAGACCGTCATCGATCATCGCTTTCGCCCCTGCCAGCCCCTCTTCCGCCGGCTGGAAGATAAACACCAGCGTGCCGTCGAAATCGCCCTGTTGCGCCAGTTGTATGGCGGCACCCAGAAGCATCACCGTATGTCCATCGTGACCACAGGCATGGCAGATACCCTCATGGGTGCTTTTCCACGGCTGGCTGCCGTTGTCCTGCATGGGTAGCGCATCCATATCGGCACGCAGGCCAATCACCCGCGATCCCGTGCCACGTTTCAGCACCCCTACCACGCCGGTGCCGCCAAGACCGCGATGCACCTCAATGCCCTGCTCCGTGAGAACCCGCGCCACGATGTCGCTGGTGCGGGTTTCTTTGTATCCCAGCTCGGGATGGGCGTGCAGATCCCGTCGCAGTGCGACTAATTGTTCCAGTTGCATCTCAGTATCCCCGGTTGCGATCGATCACGCCGACCATCGGTTCGCCGCGTTGATAGCGACGCAGATTTTCCACCAGTGCCGCCACAGCGCTGTCGGTTTGCGTCTGGCTGGCGATATGCGGTGTCAGCCAGATGGCCGGGTGGTGCCAGAACGGATGCCCGGCTGGCAGCGGTTCGGGTTCGGTTACGTCAATCACCGCCGCGCTGAGCTGGCCACTCGCCAGCGCCGCCAGCAGATGATCGTCGTTAAGTTGCGGCCCGCGCCCAACCTGCACCAATGCGGCTCCTGATGGCAGTTGCGCGAAAAGTTCGGCGTTCAGAAGTCCACGGGTGGTGTCAGTAAGCGGGAGCAGACACACCAGAATGTCGCTCCAGGCGAGGAACTCCGCCAGTTGCTCGCTGCCGTGCCAGCAGCGCACGCCGTCGATGTCACGCGGTGTACGGCTCCAGCCCGCGCAATTGAAGCCAAGCGAAACCAGTTGTTTTAGCGATGCCTGGCCCAGTTCTCCCAGCCCCATCACCCCGACGCGGCGTTCGCCCGCGGTATAGATGCGATGGGTTTGCCACAGCTGTTCACGCTGCTGCTGGAAATAACGCGGCATGTCACGATGCAACCCCAACACGGCGAAGGTAACGTACTCCACCATGCCCTGGGTCAGGCCGGGTTCGATCATCCTCACCACCGGGAGTTCCGGCGGCAGTTTGCTGAGGTCAAACTGGTCTGCCCCTGCGCCAACCGACATCAACGCTTTCAGGTTGGGAAAGGTCGCCATGACATCGTCTGGCGGCTGCCAGGCCACCAACACCTCGACCTGCTCAGCGTCATCAATGTCCGGCCAGATATGTAGCTGAATATCTGGCGCATGTTGCGCCAGCCAGCGTTGCCAGTGCGCACCGCGCACCGGATCAGATTTGTAGGCGATATGCATCAGGCCATCGCCTGGGTCATCAACCCGAACGCCTGCATGCCACCGACCTGCGGTGACCACGGCGTTCCCCGAATCATGGTGGTCGGCGCATCGACCTGCGCCAGTCCCAGTGTTTCCAGCCAGGCAGCCAGCGGTTGTGCGCCGTCGGTATCAATACGCACAAACTCACCGTTTAACCCCTGCATCAGCGCCGATACCAGCGCCTGTGCTACCGGCAGGTTGAGCGCAATCACCGGGCCAATCGCCCAGCCATGTCCAAAGCGGCGCAGGCTGGCAAAACCATGAATACGTTGTTGCGCATCCTGCAAGATCACCGTTTGACTGTCGGCAATCAGGGTTGCAATCATCCTGGGACGCCACATGCCATGCGCCTGCTGGTCCAATTCGGTCAGCACGCTGGCATCGGCAGCGGTGGCGTTACGCAGCGTCAGCCCGGTTGGGATAGTCACGGTCGGCACAGTCGTCAGCGCACGCGTCTGGTGCTGCTGGATATGGCCGGTGACGTTAAAACCCAGTTTGGCGTACAACCCTTTACCCATTTCAGTGGCATGCAGCCGCACATTGTAGCCGGGGAATTTTTCCAGCAACGCCAGCATCAGCTGCTTGCCAACGCCACGTCCCTGAAACTGGTCGTTAACGATCACCAGCCCGATAGTGGCGGCCTGCTCACCCCAACGCCAGCCAATGGCGCTGCCAAGGTAAGCGCCGTGTTCTTCGGCCACCACGCCCTCACCCAACGTCACCGCCTGCAACCAATCCTCACGGCGGTGCGGCCATTTGAGGTGTTGCGTTATGGCAAAACCCTGTTCGATGTCGTCTGCCGTCATCGCGCGTAATGTGATACTCATGTTGTGCTCCTTACATCATGCCTGGCGCGTCAAGGCCGCTGCCATCAACCAGACGGGAATAACGATAAGGGGTCGGATCGACCACCGGCGTCGTATCCGTGGCGAGATCGGCTGCCAGCCGACCGGCCCCCGGACCGATACCAAAACCGTGTGCACTGTAGCCCGCCGACAGCACCAGCCCCGGCAGTTTCGCCACGGTGGAGATCACCGGAATCGCATCCGGTGTGCTGTCGATCATGCCGCCCCAGGCCTGCGCCAGTTTCAGGTTGGCGAGTGCCGGATACTCTTTGCGCATCGCCGCCAGTCCTTCCTGTACCAGGCTGGCATCCGCTGCCGGGTCAAGAATTCGCACCCGCTCAAACGGTGACTGGCGATCGAATTCCCAGCCGCCCAGTGCTTCCGGGCCAGTCAGGAACGGTTTGAAGCTCAAACTGAATTTAAGGTTTTTACGGCGACTTTTGAAGGTCGGATAGAACTGGCGGGCATAGCGAATGCCTTGCGCGCCGGGTTCCAGACGACCACGTCCCGACACCGATACCGTGTAGCTGCCATCAATTTGCGGACGACAGGCAAAGCCGGGGGTATACAGCGGCATGGCGATGGCTTGTTCAATCGGCTGAGTTCGGAAAGCGGTGCCGATCACGTTGCCAAGCGGCAGGTCGATACCGTGGCGGCGGCAGAACATCGAGGTCCAGGCACCGGCGGCACAAATCACCCGGCTGGTTTTGATCAAACCACGCTCGGTCCAGACACCGCTCACCACACCACCGGCAATATCCAGCCCGCGCACCGCGCACTGCTGGAACACCAGCGCACCAAGTCGCTGGGCACCGATGACCAGACCGGCAGACGCCAGACGCGGCTCGGCATGGCCGTCGGTCGGCGATGAAACGCCGCCCAGCCAGTGGGTGGTGCTGCCCGGCGTCATCGCTTTGGCCTGTTCGGCGCTGAGCATATCGCTGCGCACGCCGTACTGTTTCGCCATCTGGCCCCATTTTTCCCAAGCGGCGATATCGTCTTCGTTGCGCGTGGCATACACCAGGCCGCTGCGGCAAAAGCCCAGCTCCTCACCGGTTTCCGCATTGAGTTCACCCCAGCGTTGCAGCGCATAGATGATCAGCGGCAGTTCGCGCTCGTCACGGTTCTGCTGGCGGCACCAGCCCCAGTTACGGCTCGACTGCTCGGCACCGACCAGCCCTTTTTCCACTAACACCACGTTTAAACCCTGCTTTGCCAGCTCCCAGGTGGCGGCCGAACCGGCGATACCGGCACCGATCACCACCACATCGGCAGACTCAGGGAAATTTGCACTGTCCTGTACATAACGAATCGGCGCAGGCATAACTTAACGACCTCTTTTGGTTTGGGTTGGTGAGCGTTTTCCCTCACCCTAACCCTCTCCCGCAAGCGGGAGAGGGAACTGATCGAGCAAGCAATCTCTCCCGCAAGCGGGAGAGGGAACTGATCCAGCATATGGCACATCTCCCTCTCCCTTATGGGAGAGGGCCGGGGTGAGGGTCACAGACCGCACCTGCCCAGAGGGCCGGGGTGAGGGTCACAGGCCGCACCTACTCCGCCTTCAATACCTCTTCATGCTCATCCAGCCAGCCCTGGCGCAGCTCGGGAACGGCGCGTTTCAGACGTTCGAAATACAACTCGCTGGTCGGCAAGGCATAATCTGCTCGTGCAATCTGGGTGATAATGCGGCCACTTTTCATCACCACGATATCGTCGCAAACTGCGCGTACCGCGTGCATGTCATGGCTGATAAACAGCACCGACAATCCCAGCTCGCGTCGCAGCTCGCTGATCAGATCCAGCACGGCGGCGGCCACCACGGTATCGAGTGCGGAAGTCACTTCATCGCACAAAATCAGATCCGGCTCGGCAGCCAGCGCACGCGCCAGGTTAACGCGCTGCTTCTGCCCGCCAGATAACGCCCACGGACGTCGCCACAACACGCTGCGCGGCAGCTTGACCAGATCAAGCAGCTGATGCAGCCGCTGCTCACGCGCCGCGCCACTCAGACCGTGAAACAACGCCAACGGTCGTGACAGGATGCGTTCGACGCTGTGCGCCGGATTAAGTGCGGTGTCAGCCATCTGGAAGACGTATTGAATACGGCGCAGCTCGTTATCAGGCCGTTTGTGCATATCGCCGTTGATGTAATGGCCGTTAAACAGGATATGTCCCTGGCTCGGGGCATTCAGCCCGGCAATGGCGTGCGCCAGCGTGGTTTTACCGGAACCGGATTCCCCAATGATGCCGATCGCCTGCCCTTTCCACAGCTTCAGGTTGATATCTTCAAGGATGCGGATTTTCGGCTGACCGTCTTTGTCGCGCGGGCCATAACCGGCGCAGAGATCGCGCACTTCCAGCAGCGGTTGCATCTCTGCGGTAGCGCAGCTCCAGTTACTGGGACGCTCGCTCTGACGCGCCGCATTCATCAACAACTGGGTGTATTCCGCCTGTGGCGCGCCAATCAGCCGTTCGGTGGTGCCGTACTCCGCCATTTTGCCCTGCAACAGCACCAGAATACGGTCGGCCATTTGCGCCACCACCGCCAGATCGTGACTGACGTAAATGGCAGTCACGCCACGCTGGGCCACCACGCGGCGAAACGCTTTCAGCACTTCGACCTGGGTGGTCACATCCAGCGCGGTGGTCGGTTCGTCGAGGATCACCACATCTGGATCGCCAATCAACGCCATCGCCGTCATCAGACGTTGCAATTGACCGCCGGATACCTGATGCGGGAACCGATCGCCGATGGTTTCCGGGTTCGGCAACGCCAGTTCGCGAAACAGCGCTATCGCCTTCTCCTTCGCCGCTTTGCGTTTCATGGTGCCGTGGATCACCACCGGTTCAATCACCTGGTCAAGAATACGCATACCCGGGTTAAACGACGCCGCCGCGCTCTGGGCGATATAAGCCACTTTGTTACCGCGAAATTCACGCAGTTGCCCCGGTGACAGGCTGCGTACATCGGTGCCAGCAACATGGATCATGCCGTCAGCAATGCGGCAGCCGTGGCGGGCATACCCCATCAGCGCCATAGCGATGGTGGTTTTGCCGGAGCCGGACTCACCAATCAGTGCCAGCACTTCCCCTTTCTGCACGGTAAAACGCACATCAGAAACCAGATCAATCTCTTCACCTTTGTCGGTCTGCGCGGTGACGCGCAGATTCTCAACGGCAATCACAGGCATGGCGGTATGGGGTGTCACGTTCATGCTCCCTCCTTCGCAAGGGTCAGTGGACGCATCGCTTGCAGGCTGTCGATAAACAGGTTGGCACCGATGGTCAGGCTGGCAATGGCGACCGCAGGCATCAGTACCGCCGGTGATCCATCAAACAAGCCCTGAATGTTTTCGCGTACCAGCGTGCCCCAGTCGGCATACGGTGGCTGAACGCCGAGGCCGAGAAAGCTCAGGCCGCTCAACAGCAACACGATGTAGACGAACCGCAGACCGAAGTCGGTGAGCATCGGATGCACCATATTGGGCAGGATGTCGTGAATTGCGATATACCAGCGGCTTTCGCCACGCAGCTTCGACGCACGCACGTAATCCATATTGCGCAGGCTGCTCGCCATAGCGAAGGCAATACGGAAGGCACCCGGCCAGTAGGTGAAGATGGCGGTGAGGATCAGCATCGGCAACGAGGAACCAAACACCGCAACGATCATCAGCGACAGCACTTTGCCCGGTAGTACCAGCAGCGCATCGTTGACACGTCCCAGCACTTCCTCCAGCCAACGTCCGGTTACTGCGGCCAGTAGCGCCAGCAGGGTGCCAATCAGGCTGGCCCCAAGCGCGGCGGTCAGCGCCAGACCGATAGAGAACTTCGCACCGTACAGAATGCGGCTGAGGATATCGCGCCCGAGATAGTCGGTGCCGAGCCAGTTATCCGCGGTCATACCGCCGAGCATCGGGCCACCACCAATATCTTCAACGCTGTGCGGTGCCAGTTGGGTGCCGAATATCGCCATAAACACCCAGAACAGCGAGATCAGCAGGCCGAAGCGGCCAGAGATCGTTAGCGACTGAAAAAAGCGCCAGGGAAGTAGCAAGCTATTCATCAGCTCCTCCATTTCGGGTTAAAGGCGATGGTCAGGATGTCAGCCGCCAGCAACAACAGCAGGTAACAGGCAGCGAACAGCATCACGCAGAACTGCACCACCGGCAGGTCGCGGTTGCTCACCGCATCCACCAGCGCACTGGCAAGGCCGGGATAGCTGAAAATGGTTTCGATAATGATCACGCCGCCAAACAGATACGACAGGCTGAGTGAGATGGAGTTGGCAATCGGTCCGACCGCATTCGGCAGCGCGTGGCGCAGTACCGCCCGCAACGGCGAGACCCCCTTCAGGCGCGCCATCTCCAGATACGGGCTGTCGAGCTGGTTGATGATGGCGGCGCGTGTCATGCGTGCCATCTGCGCCACCAGCACGCAGCACAGCGTCAACACCGGCAAGGCATAGGATTTCAGGTAGCTGAGCAGATCCATATTCGGACTGCCGAACGACATCGCCGACACCCAATGCAATTTGACGGCAAAAATCAGCACCGCCACGGTGGCGACGAGAAACTCCGGCACCGCCACGGTCGCCATCGTGCTGACCACCAGGAAGCGGTCAATCAACGAACCCCGGTTCATCGCTGCGGCGATACCAATCACCAGCGCCAGCGGCACACAGATCAGGGTAGTGATCGCCGCCAGTTCAAAGGTGGCCGGAATACGTTGCGCCACCAACTGTGCTACCGGTAAATGGCTGGCGAAAGAGATGCCAAAGTCGCCATGCAGCATCCCGCCCAGCCAGCTGAAATAACGCACCAGCAGCGGCTGATCCAGCCCCAACTGCTGGCGTAACGCCGCCACCGTTTCCGGTGTGGCGTTTTGCCCCAGAATCATCTGCGCCGCGTCACCGGGCAGCAGGCTGGTGATAAAAAACACCACCGCCGAGACGATAAGCAAGGTCAGGATGCCCGCGCCTGCGCGGCGGGCAATCAGGAACATCATGTATCGGTTCATCGGCGTGCTCCTCTTACGGTTTAGGGATCAGGCAGACAGCCAGGCGAACTCATGGAAGCGATAGCCCATCATCATGCCTGACGGCCAGGCTTCCACCCCTTTCACCTTCTTGCTGTAACCATCGGTTGAGCTGATAAAGGTCGGGATGATGGTGCCGCAGTGGTCATAAATCAGCGTCTGCATATCGCCATACATCTGCTTGCGTTTCGCCTGGTCACGTTCGCCACGGGCTGCCACCACCAGTTGGTCAAACTGATCGTTCTTCCAGCCGGATTCGTTATTGGAGGCGCTGGAGAGATAGAACTGTGAGAACAGCATATCCAGCGTTGGACGCGGGTTGATCGAGCCATAACCGACCGGATCTTTGGTCCAGTGGGTGGACCAGTAGCCGTCGTACGGCACGCGGCGTACTTTAAAGTTCACGCCGGTGTTGCGTGCCACCTGCTGAATCAACTGACCGCCTTCCACTGCGCCTTCAATGTTAGGCGTGGTGATGATCTCGACGTTGGCTCCAACCATTCCGGCTTTTTTGAAGTGGAATTTGGCTTTTTCCACATCCAGCGGACGCGGCTTGAGGTCGGCGTTGTAGAACGGATGCCACGGCGGTACTGGGGTATCGTTCGCCACATCGCCGTAGCCCTGCAACACGGTTTTCACCACCATCTCACGCGGTTGCAGGTACTTCATGCCGAGCACGAAGTCTTCGTTGCTGCCCGGTTTCATGTCGGTACGCACAATCAGGTTGGTGTACATGCCGGATTTGCTCTCCAGCACGGCGAAATCGGAGGTGGCTTTGATGCGTTTGCAGTCGGCAGCGCCCAGGGTGGAGATGATGTGCAGATCGCCAGACATCAGGGCATTGACGCGTGCAGCCTGGTCGGTGACGCCCAACAGCTCCACTTCGTCGAGGTGTGGTAGACCCGGCTTGAAGTAATTCGGGTTCTTCACCCCAACTGAACGCACGCCAGGGGTAAACTCTTTCAGTTTGAACGGGCCAGTGCCGATGCCTTTGCTGAAATCTTTGGTGCCATCCTGCACGATCAGGAACGGCGCGGCCGCCAGCATATAAGGCACGTCAAAGTTGGCCTGGCTCAGCACCAGCTGTACTTCGTTGTCATTGACGGCGGTGAAGGTCTTGAACTGATCCGCCAGCTTGAAGGCGTTAGAGGCTACCGCCGGATCTTTATGGCGGCTCAGGGAGTAAATCACGTCTTTCGCCGTCAGCGGTTTGCCGTCGTGGAAGGTGACGCCCTTGCGCAGTTTGATCTGCCAGGTCACACCATCGCCTGACTCCACCGATTCGGCCAGTGCGGGGTGCACTTGCAGGTTTTTATCCAGCTCGGTCAGGCCGCTGTAAAACATAAACTGACGGGTGTAATCGCCGCTGTTGTTGCCTTTAGCGGGGTCGAGGGTATCGGTAGCCGAGGCGTTAGACATCGCCGCGCGCAGTTTCCCCCCTTTAACCGGCGTTTCCGCCGCAAAACCCATTTCCGGAAAACCGATCAGACCGGTGCTCATCACCGCACCGGCGGACAACAACTTCATCAGGCTACGACGGGACAGCGACCCTTCGGTCAGTGCGCGCGTCAGGGCCGGATTTACAGCGTCAGATTCTTTCTTAAATTTACTCATCTGCACACCCTCAATATGAAATGTTGTTTAATTCGATCATCGTCACTGAAAGCCCGCACCTCGCGGCATTGCGCAATAAATTGCGCCGCTACGGTTGGGTGCAGGCTTTTACTGCATTGCGCAATAAATTGCGCCGCTACAGTTGGTGCCATGCTTTGTAGCTGCGCGATTCATCGCGCCAGACGATCAGGAGAGCCGGTCCTTAGCTTTGTAATACAAGCCCGCAAGAGGCAAAAACCAGGGTTTCCCGTGGTAACCGGGCAACGCAGGCCAGGCCTCACGCTGCCACGGGTTGTCGTTGCTTTTTTCTGCCAGTACATCAGCCATCACCCGCCCCATCCAGGTTGACATTTGCGTGCCATGCCCGCTGTAGCCGAGGGAATAGAACACGCCGTCGTGCTCACCGGCACGCGGCAGCCGGTCGGCGGTCATATCGACCATGCCGCCCCAGCAGTAATCAATGCGCGCTTGCCCTAACTGCGGGAACAGCGCGGTCATCGCGGCGCGTAATACCTCGCCGCTGCGCGAATCCGAGGTCGGATTGCTGACGGCAAAACGGGCGCGGCCACCAAACACCAGACGACGATCCGCCGTGGTGCGGAAGTAGTTACCGATATTCAGCGAGGTGACATAGGTACGATCTTTTGGCAGTACCTGGCTGAGCAACGCATCGCCCAGCGGTTCTGTCACCACGATAAAGCTGCCGACTGGCACAATACGGCGCTGGAACCACGGGAACGGACCTTCATTGGAGACGCCAGTCGCCATCAGCACTTTGTCTGCCACAATCTCGCCTTTAGCGGTGGTAACGCGATGACGGTAGCCGTCAAGACGCGTCAACCCGGTCACCGCATGGTGCGGGAAAATCTTCGCCCCGCTGCGTGCCGCGGCTTCCGCCAGACCGACACCAAATTTCCCCATATGCATCTGACCGCCACGTTTTTGCAGCAGGCCACCGTGAAAGGCATCGCTGCCCACTTCCCGGCGGATCTCATCTTTGCTAATCAGCTCGATTTCCGGGTCCACGGTATCGCGCATCAACTGCCAGGCGCTGCGTAAGCCGGGAAAGTGCGTGGCTTTGCTGGCGAGTTTCAACTTGCCGCACAGACGGAAATCGCAATCGATCTGTTCTTCCCGCACCAGTTGCTCGACGTAGCTCACGGCACCGTCAAACGCACGGTAGAAGCGGCTGGCCTGCTCCAGTCCCTGACTGGCAACCAGCGAGGCAAAGTTTTGCGATACGCCGGTATTGCAGTGACCACCGTTGCGCGCCGAGGCCTGACTCATGATGTCGCCGCTCTCCAGCAGCACCACATCAATGCCGCTGCGTGCCAGGTTGAGCGCCGCCGAGACGCCGGTGAACCCGCCGCCGATCACCACCACCGAGGCGGTCGCGGGCAGCGCACCCGTTGCTGCGCCACGGAATTGCGGTGCGGTCGCCTGCCAGAAAGATTCGAGTTTCATTGCGCTGCCCCCCGGGCTTAGAGTCCAACCACAGCGGGCAGACCGCCGATATCTTTGATCTCGGTGTAGCCGTAAGCCGGGTTAGCCGGATCGTGACCACGGTTGACCCACACTTTGTTGGTGATGCCCATGTCATGGCAGGTCATCAGGTCATAACGCAGGCTGGAGGAGACGTGCAGGATCTCGTCCGGACGGCAATCGAGTTTTTCCAGCATGTATTCGAAGCCCTTCATCTGCGGCTTGTAGGCACCGACTTCTTCTGCGGTGATCGCCATATGGATGGGCGCACCGAGACGCGGAATGTGGTGCGGCAGCAGGTCTTTCATCGAATTGGAGAGCAGCACCAGCGGAAACTCCTGTGCCACTTTTGCCAGACCGGCCGGGACGTCGGGATGCGGTCCCCAGGTGGCGCAGTCGGTGTAGATAAAGTCGCTGTCGGCCTTGTCCCACTGCACGCCCCATTTTTTGCAGGTACGTTGCAGCGCATTGCTCACCACGTCGTAATACGGCTTCCACGCACCCAGCACTTCATCCATGCGATAACGGGCGAAATCGGTGGTGAAGGCCTGCATCGCTTCTGGCGCGACGCGCGCTTTGAAGCAACGCTCAGCCGCACCGGCCATATCGAAGTTGATCAGGGTGCCGTAGCAATCAAAGGTGATGTATTTCGGTTTAAACAGTGCCATGACGCGACCTCGTCGTTGTCTGATACGGAAATTAAAAATCGATTAATACGCTTTTCTGACGCTGACAGGCCTGAAATGCCTGACGCCCCAGATCTTTGCCAATGCCGGAGCCCAGGAAGCCGCCGGTGGGGATAATAAAATCGCCGGAACGGCCATAGCGGTTGATCCACACGGTGCCGGATTCAATCGCCCGCATGGCCCGCATGGCGCGTGGCAGGCTCAGGGTATGCACCCCGGCGCACAGGCCGTAGGTTTCATGCGCCGCCAGCTGTAGCCCTTCTTCTTCGTCATCAAATTCCTGCACGGTGAGCACCGGGCCAAAAATTTCCTGCTGCACCGCCGGATTGTTCGGTGCCACACCGCACAGCAAGGTGGGTTGCCAGAACCAGCCGTCTTCGGTGTCGGCAAAACGTTCACCGCCCACCAGCACCTCCGCCCCTTCGGCTTTGGCCGCCGCAATCACGGAGGCGACTTTTTTCCCCTGACGGTCATCAATCAGCGGTGCATAGCGGCTGTCATCCTGCCAGGTCACGCCCGGACGCGGTTGCTGACACAGCGCCACCAGACGATCCAGCAACGGCTGAGCGATACCCCGTTGCACAATCAGGCGTGTACCGGCCACGCAGGCCTGGCCGCCGTTGGCGGTAAAGCCGCGTAAAATACGTTGCGCCAGTACGTCAATATCGCCCGCATCGTCGAACACCAGTTGCGGGCTTTTGCCACCCAACTCGAGGGTCACTGGCTTCATACCATGCTGCGCCGCATCGCTCATGATGCGTGCACCCGTGATGGTGGAACCGGTAAAGGAGACTTTGCGTACCAGAGGATGTGTGACCAGCGCGCTGCCGGTGACGGCCCCGCTGCCCTGCACGATGTTGAGGATGCCTGCCGGTAAGCCCGCCTGCACCGCCAGTTCGGCAATGCGCACGGTGGAGAACGGCGTCAGCTCTGAAGGTTTCAGCACCACGGCATTTCCTGCCGCCAGCGCCGGACCACATTTCCATGACGCCATCGACAGCGGGAAATTCCACGGCGTGATGGCACCGATCACGCCATAAGGTTCGGAGATCAGCATCCCGAGGCTGCGCTCCTGGGTCGGGAACAGGTCACCGCTGTATTTGTCGGCGCACTCCGCGTAGAAACGGATGGCTTCAGCAGTGAACGGAATTTCGTGCTGCACCACGTCGCTGATTGGCCGGGTGGAGCCGAGCGCTTCCAGTTGCGCCAGCAGCAGATCGCTCTCAATCAGATCGGCCCAGCGGCGTAACACCTTGCCACGTTCGCGCGGTGGGCAGCTACGCCAGCCACTGACGGTCAGGGCGCGATGCGCAATCGTGACCGCGCGATCCACGTCTTCTGCCGTAGCTTCGCTCAGGGTGGCATAGACTTTGCCATCTGACGGACGCTTCACCGCAAAAGACGCGCCCTGCGTATGTTGGTGCTGGCCATCAATATAATGTCCGGCAGGTAATAAAACTTTTTCAGGGTCGAAACTTAACATGGAAAAATCCTTATTTGTTACACCCGTCATTAGCGTGCTAATTAAACTTTCTCGCCGCACTTATGTGGGCTGTTAATAAGCTAATGCAGAAAGTATGCCAGCCCGGCAAAAAATTATAATGCGTAAAAAACAGCCCAAAAAAATTTTCTGCCGTATTGGTGAGGGAAATTTTGCGGAATTGCCGAAGCTTTAAACAGATGATTTAGCTCACAAATTATGCGCATCTCTTTGGTGCACTGCGCATGAAACTTGCACTAAAACGGCGAATAGCCGGAAAAACATGACATTGCGCACAAAATAAAAAAACGCCTGTTACCGGAAGTAACAGGCGTTGAGCTGACCGTTTGTTAATTTACAATCAGAGACTGCCAATATGAAAAGTTTTCTGCTCCAGATACTCTTCAATTCCGTAACGTGAACCTTCGCGCCCTAATCCGGATAATTTAACTCCGCCAAAAGGTGCCGCATCTAATGAAATCGCGCCGGTATTAAATCCTACCATGCCAAATTCCAGCGACTCAGCAACCCGCCAGGCGCGGCGAATATTTTCGGTGAAGAAATAAGCACCCAACCCATAAGGCGTATCATTCGCCATAGCGATTGCTTCCTGTTCGTCGTCAAACATAAACAGCGGCGCTACCGGGCCAAAGGTTTCTTCATGAGCAATACGCATCTTGTTGGTCACATTGCCTAACACCGTCGGCTGCACAAAGGTGCCGTTGGGCTGGCTGATACCGCCACTGAGCAGCGTGGCCCCCTGGCTAAGCGCATCATCAATATGGCTGTTCACCTTCTCGACGGCGCGATCGTTGATCAACGGGCCGATGGTACTTTGCGCATCAAAACCGTCTCCGACTTTCAGGGTCGCCACGGCATCCAACAAGCGCGCGCTAAAGCGTTCATAGATGCCGCGTTGAACCAGAATGCGGTTGGCGCAGACGCAGGTCTGTCCGGCATTGCGGAACTTACTCGCCATCACTCCGGCCACCGCGATGTCTAAATCAGCATCATCAAAGATGATCAGCGGCGCGTTACCACCCAGTTCGAGACTCAGGCGTTTGATGCTGTCGGCACTTTGCTGCATCAGCAATTGCCCGACGCGGGTGGAGCCGGTAAAGGAGATTTTGCGCACCGTGCGGCTGGCAGTCAGCGTGCTGCCGATTTCAGTTGGCAGTCCGGTCAACACCTGAAGTACCCCACTCGGGAATCCGGCGCGCTCCGCCAGTACTGCCAGTGCCAGCGCCGAAAGCGGCGTCAGTTCGGAAGGTTTCACGATAATCGGGCAACCTGCGGCCAGCGCCGGGGCCACTTTGCGGGTGATCATCGCAATCGGGAAGTTCCACGGCGTAATCGCCGCCGCCACCCCGACTGGCTGCTTCAGCACCAGAATGCGGCGATCTTCGCTGGGCGCCGGGATGGTGTCGCCATAGATACGTCGCGCCTCTTCGGCAAACCATTTGACAAAGCTGGCACCGTACAACACTTCGCCTTTGGCTTCTGCCAGCGGTTTGCCCTGCTCAGCGGTCATGATGATGGCCAGGTCATCGGCGTTGTCCAGAATCAGCTGATGCCACTTTTCCAGCAGCGCCGCGCGGGTCGCGTTCGGGGTCTTGCCCCAGCTGATACGCACTGACTCGGCATAATCTATCGCCTGCTCGGTTTCGGCGGCACCCAATGCCGGAATGGTGGCCAGCGTTTCCTGGGTTGCAGGATCAATCACCGGCAGCGTTGCCCCTGCCAGCGCATCCTGCCAGCGACCGCCAAATAACGCCTGCTGGCGCAGTAATTCCGCATCTTTCAGTTGAATACGCGACATGCTTTTCCCCTGTGTCTGTGTCATTTCACTGTAACGCGGCGGCACAGCGCAGGATGTTTTTCTGCGACGGGGAAATAACACAGGTACGCGTTTTGCGACGGGAAAAGAAATTTTATGCTGTGCGGCCCGGATGGGCCGCGCAGGGGGGATTAGATCTGGAAATCGATTGCCGGTTCGTCGCCGGTTTCGTAGGAGAGCGCCTGACGTTTGATCTCTTCCAGCGACAGGTTGGCGTTACACAGTTCGAGGAACTGCCAGACATAGTTACGTTGCAGTTGGCCGCGCTTCAGGCCGAGCCATACGGTGTTGGCATCGAACAGATGATGTGCATCGATTTTCACCAGGTCTTCGCCATCATAGATGTCGCACGCCTGGTCAGCGAGAATACCGACGCCCAGCCCCAGTTCGACATAGGTTTTCACCACATCAGAATCCTGTGCGCTGAGCACGATGTCTGGCTTTAATCCGGCGGCCTGGAAGGCCCGGTCAACACGCGAACGGCCAGTGATGCCCTGCCGATAGGTGATCAGCGGATAGCGATTTAGTTGTCCCAGCGACACCGGCTCGCTCTGCAACAATTCATGATCGTGCGGCACCAGCAGCGAGTGATGCCAACTAAACCACGGAAAAGCCGCCAGACTGGCGTTGTTCACCAGTTGCTCACTGGCGATGCCGATATCCGCTTCACCCGCCAGCAACATCGCCACAATTTCCTGCGGCGATCCCTGGTTCAGCTCCAGCCGCACATTGGGATAGAGTTGACGAAACGCTTTAATCACGCGTGGCAGGCTATAACGCGCCTGCGTGTGGGTGGTGGCGATGGTCAACACCCCGCTGGTTTCATTGGTAAACACATCCGCGAGGCGGCGCACTTTACCCGCTTCATCGAGGATGCGTTCAGCAATGGTCAGCAATGCTTTGCCGGGTTCCGTCATCCCCAGCAGACGTTTGCCACGGCGGATGAAAATTTCAACGCCCAGCTCATCTTCCAAATCGCGTATATGGCGACTCACCCCGGATTGTGAGGTAAAGAGCGTATTGGCGACCTCTGTCAGGTTGAACTCGCAACGGGCTGCTTCGCGTATAATTTTAAGTTGCTGGAAATTCACACCCTTTTCTCCTGATTCCTGCCCTGTTTCCTCCATGTTATGAAGTTGCTGGCAGCACAACAAATAATTAAAAACGGTTTGTTATGCGGAATAGTAATAAGGGGATTGGAGGGAGACAGGTTGGTTCATGAAGGTTCCACCCACCCACCGCCTGAAAGCCTGCTGCTTGCTTAATTGCGCCGCTACAAATGGCAGCACATTACTCGTAGCGGCGCGATTTATCGCGCAGGCAGCAATGATGATATGACAGCGAAGTTAACGTCGTGCAGCGGCGAAAGGCGGTGTTGAATTGTAGCGGCGCGATTTATCGCGCATGTCGGGAGGCCTGGGATTACAAAGGGTGCGGCCAGGCACCCTTTGCTCGGTCGCCGTACCGGCGAACTGCAACTACATCAGCCCAAAGCGAACAGAACCGGCACGAATCCAGCCGCTATCAGCTCACCAGCATCAATTCGCGATCTTCCACCATCGGCTTGTTCAGCAGCGACAGCAGGATATTCTTCACCGCCTGAGCCGACGGAGAGAGTGGCAGGCGCGCCGACACGTTCAGCGACAGCGGCAGGTTCAGTGATGGACTATTGATACGCGCCATCCACGCATGAGTGGAACTCACCAGTGCACGCGCCGCAGATTCCGGCAGCACGGTCACACCCATCCCGCTGGATACCGCTGCGGTCAGCGTCGAAATCGATTCGATTTCACCAATAATACGTGCACTCAGGCGACGCAGGGAGAAGGCTTCATCCACGCGTTTACGCACGGCGCTGTAGTCGCGTGGCAGGAACAGATTCATCTGTGCCACATCGGCCAAATCAACGGTGGCTCCCGGACAGTCAGTAGCACCGACCAGGTAGAGTTCTTCTTTCATTAGCGGAATGCTGTTGATGCCCGCAGTCGGTGCACGGTCATACAGCACTGCCATATCCAACTGACCGTTCATCACTTTTTCATTCAGCGACGTGCCGCTGTTCTCGTGCAGATACACCAGCACATCCGGGTACTGCTCGCGGACGGTTTGCAGCAGCGGCATGGTCAGCGACGACGCTGCGGTTCCCGGAGCCAGACCAATCGAAACCTGACCATTCAGCGCCTGACCAGCATTGATCACCGCCGTCTGTGCCTGTTCACACTGGCGCAGGATGGTGCGAGCGTGGGCATAAAGAATTTTACCGGCTTCCGTCGGCGTCACACCACGCTTGGTGCGGATCAGCAGTTGCTGATCAAGTTCATTCTCCAGCGTAGCAACCTGCTGGCTAAGCGCGGGCTGCGCAATATGCAACACTTCTGCTGCCTGAGTCAGGCTGCCGATATCGACGATTTTTACAAAGTATTTCAGTCGTCTTAAGTTCATTTTGCCTCCGTCACGGATCCCCGAATGCCCAATTATAATTGGAGCTCTTAGCCTGCTGGCTTGTGTCATAAAGATTGCAATATGCAGGCCAGGTTTTATCAGTTCACAAAAAAGCTTTACCAGATTTTTCCTAACGGCGTGGAAAATAAGCGTTTCTGATTACCCCATAAGGGTTAATAAGCGCAGGGCATGGCATGGATTGTTGAAAGATTGCGCTGAATGCACCATTACAGTGCGGAAAATGCGAGGCAGATGTGCAAAAAAGTGATGACCCGACGTACACAATTGGTGCACGTCGGGTCATGGATATCACGCAACTACGCGTGGAGACTGGATTTCCTGGTGTTGGCATTCAGGCTACCGCGCAAGGCAGCAGCCTGATCGACTCAGAAGGTCATTAGCGTTTCTTACGGTTACGATGCATGTCGATAGAAACAGCTGCAACGATGATGATCCCTTTAATAATGTCTTGCACGTAAGCGTCCACACCCACGAAGGTAAAGCCACTTTTAATCAGACCGAGGATCACCGCACCGATCAAGGTGCCGGTAATACGCCCCACGCCACCCATCAGGCTGCTACCACCGATAACCGCCGCAGCGATGGCATCCAGTTCATAGGCCAAGCCCATACTGGATTGTCCGCTGCTGACGCGCGCCGCCAGCACTACCCCTGCCAGACCAGAAAGTGCCCCGGCAATGGTGTAGACGATAATCAGGTATTTATTGACGTTGATACCGGAGACTTTGGCAGAAGTCATGTTGCCGCCAATCGCGTAAACATATTTGCCGTAGCGGGTATGTTTCAGCGCGATATGGAACAGGAACGCTACCACGAGGAAGATGATAACCGGCATTGCGCCCTGGCCAATTGAGGTAAATCCATCTGACAGGAAGCTGATCGGGTTCCCCTGGGTGTAGTACTGCGCCAAACCGCGTGCGGAAACCATCATCCCAAGCGTAGCAATAAAGGGAGGAATGCCAGTCTTGGTAATCAATACACCGTTGACCAAACCGCACACCAACCCCACCCCAATCCCCGCGACAATCGGAATCGCAGCAGGCAGGTTCACCAGCGAAGGATACATGGGCGACAGGCTATCGGAGGTTTGCGCCAGACTGGCCGCCACCACCGCCGTCAGGGCGATTACCGACCCTGAGGAGAGGTCGATACCGGTGGTGATGATGACCTGAGTCACCCCAACCGCGATGATACCGATAATCGCCACCTGCAATACAATCAGGACCAGACGGTTAGTGTTCAGCAGGAAGGATTGGTCACGCACATACCAACCCGCAATTTCGAAAATCAGGGCAATGCCCAGCATAACAACAAAAATACCGGTGTCTTTGGGCAGCTTGTGACGCAAGTTGCCGAAAAACGAAGTCTGCTCGGTGGCCTGGGAGGCCGTCACTTTCATGTTGCTCATGGTTGTCTCACGCCTCACTCGGATGCCAGCGACAAAATGGTTTCCTGGTCGGCCTCTTCTTTATTGAGGATGCCGGTTATACGTCCTGCGTGCATCACCATCACGCGGTCACTCATGCCGAGGATTTCCGGCAATTCTGACGACACCATAATGATGGCGACGCCACGGTTAGCCAGTTCACTGATCAGACGATAGATCTCTGCTTTGGCGCCTACGTCGATACCACGCGTAGGTTCGTCAAGGATCAGGATCTTCGGCTGCGCCAGCAGCCAGCGGGCAATCAGCACCTTCTGTTGATTCCCCCCGCTGAGGTTATTGATAATTTGGTCCATAGTCGGGGTTTTAATGTTCAGCTTACGGATCTGCTCCATGCAGTCCTGCGCCATTTTCATATGACTGACGAAGCCGCTTTTTCCGATGTAATCCGGCATGTTGACGATGCTCATGTTCTCCAGCACCGACAACACCAGGAACAACCCGGACTTTTTACGGTCTTCCGTCAGGAACGCCATGCCTTTTTCAATTGCAGTGGACGGTGAGTCGATCTTCACCGGGACGCCATCAATCAGCACTTCGCCGCTGTCGAAACTCTCCATACCAAACAGGCTTTCCATCACTTCACTGCGTCCGGCCCCCACCAGCCCGGCAACGCCGAGGATTTCGCCTTTACGCAGGGTAAAATTGACATCCTGAAAGCGACCTTTGCTGTTGAGGTTACGTACCGTCAACACTTCTTCACCGATGGCGTTATTGAATTTCGGGAACAACTGGGTGAGTTCACGACCTACCATCTGCGTAATCAGCGACTGACGGGTAAACTGCGTGGTGCTGTTGCTGCCCACCCAGGCACCGTCACGGAAGATGCTGATTTCGTCAGTGATGGAGAAGATCTCATCCATTTTGTGGCTGATATAGATGATGGCTTTGCCCTGCTCACGCAGGTCACGAATAATGGTGAACAGATGCGAGACTTCGGTTTCTGTCAGTGCCGAGGTCGGCTCGTCCATAATGACGATGTCTGAGTTCCACGACACCGCTTTGGCGATCTCCACCATCTGCTGCGCTGCGATGCTCAGTTCACCGACCATGCGCTCGGCTTTGAGACGGATATTCAGTTTGTTCAGCAGTTCTTGCGTCTGCCGGTTAAGCAACGCGTGATCGACAAAGCCGTATTTCATCGGTTCGCGACCCAACCAGATGTTTTCGGCCACGGTCATATGAGGCACCAGATTCAGTTCCTGGTGGATCATGGAAATCCCGGAACGCAGCGCGTCCATCGTGTCCTGAAACTGCACTGGCTCCCCTTTAATGCGGATGGTGCCCTTATCGGGACGATACATCCCGATAAGGCATTTCATTAAAGTGGATTTGCCCGCGCCATTTTCGCCCATCAGGGCATGTACCGACCCCGGTTTCACTCGCAGTGAGACATTATCGAGTGCCTTCACTCCAGGGAAGAACTTGCTGATGCCTTCGGCTTCAAGCGCAAAAGCGGTCATACATCACCTCCGTACGGCTTTGTCGGGTTCGGTTTATTTCTGGTTCATGCTGGCGAATTTGGTGTAGTTGTCTTTGGTGATCAGCTGGAACGGGATGTCGACGATCTTCTGTACCTTTTCACCGTTGACCAGTTTGATAGCGGTTTGCACTGCACCTTCACCCTGGCCTTTGGCGTCCTGGAAGACACTGGCGACCATTTTGCCGTTTTTGATCATCTGCAACGCATCAGGGGTACCATCTACACCAGCAACCAAAATGTGGTTCGGGTTTTTGCCCAGAGCCTGTAAAGCACCGATCGCCATTTCGTCGTTGTTGGAGGCAATAGCCTGGATATCATCCCCCGCAGTCAACCAGTTACTCACCACATCCACCGCATCGTTGCGGGTGAATTTTGCAGTTTGCTTCTGTACCACTTTGATGTTCGGATATTTTGCCACCACCGCTTCAACGCCTTTGGTACGCTCACGGGTTGATTCGTTCGCAAGGTCACCCAACAGGATGGCGACGTTACCTTTACCGTTCATCGCTTTCGCTAATGCTTCCATTTGCAGACGACCTGCCAGTTCGGAGTCGGAACCCACGAAAGCCATTTTGTCGGTGAGTTCGCCCGCCGGTTTACGGTTAACAAAGACCAGCGGGATACCGGCTTTGCTTGCTGCATCAATCACTGGTTTTACCGCATTGGTGTCAACTGGGTTAACAATGATGGCGTCCACGCCCTGCCCGATAAAGTTCTGCACCTGTTGCAGCTGCTGTGCAACGTCGCCCTTAGCGTCTTCCACCTGCCCTTTGATGTTGTCTTTTTGCATCTCTTTTTGCATTGAGGTACGCAGAATGGTCAGAAAGTTGTCATCAAACAACGCCATAGAAACACCAACCTGGAGATCTTTTGCCATTGCAGCGGCAGGTAACATGCAAACTAACAGGGAAGTCACTAACGCTTTTTTAATGTTCATAGGTAACCCTTCTTTATCGTTAACATGCACAGGTTGGCTGATACCTCGAATGAAAAAATTCTTTTACATTCACTCAACGTCACTGGCGTTTTTTATCTGGTTGTAGAGGTAAGGCTTCTGGTTTAACGTTATCGGTTTGCAACAACTCCTTCCTGTAACTTGTTCCTTATCAACAAGTTATTTTCAAAACAGCGTTTCGGGTTGTAAAAGTTGTTCCGCCAGTGATGATAAGCAGTTCATTTATTCCATCTCGATGCCATTTGAAATTTTCATCATAAAAGCACTGAAACGATTGTTTTAAAATCGGCAAATAACAAAACTTTGACACGCATCTAACATCTGCGAGGAATTGCGTTTAAAGTGAGATCTTGCTGGCAGTTTGAATTGTGATCATTCAAGGCAGAAAAACAGCAATCCGCTGCTTTTCCGCGCACTTAAACCAAAAGTGTGCAGGAGGGCTTTGACAACGGGGATCGGCATCGCTAATATGCGCCTCGTTCCAACGATTCCTCTGTAGTTCAGTCGGTAGAACGGCGGACTGTTAATCCGTATGTCACTGGTTCGAGTCCAGTCAGAGGAGCCATATTTAGAAAAGCCCGCTCAGGGAAACCTGAGCGGGCTTTTTGCTTTCTGGTAAATGTTCACAACCAGAATGCGCGATAAATCGCGCCGCTACGGATGCGCGCTTTGGCACTGCGTCGCTGAATACCGCAGGCTTGGTAGCGGCGTGATTTATCACGCCTGTCAGTTTATGTGCGATGTCACAGCATAAAACCGTAATGAGAACCGTCCGGCAACTCAACATCAACACGCAGCTTGCCACCTGCGGCTTCAACATAACGTTTCAATGTGGACAGCTTGACATCACGTCCCGGTTTTTCCATTTCGGCTACGGTCGGCTGCTTCACGCCAAGAGAAGTCGCCATCTCCACCTGAGTTTTATCCACCTTCTCACGCAGTTCTGCGAGATGGATATTCAGTAGCGTCTGGGTGGCCATCTTTTCCGCCCTGGCTACGACTGAGGGTTTTTCATCAGCCAGTAGTTGTTCCAGCGTACGACCCATACATTACTCCTTCTCTGTCAGTTGCTGGAGATGCTCGGTCAGTAGTCTGTCGGCTAAAGGGATCATCTCGTGATAGAAGTGTTTTTCTTTACCCACCTTATTGCGTGGGCACAGCAAAATAGCGGTTCGCCGGGGATCAAAGGGAAAGAAAGCACTCAGCGGCTCCCCAGCAGACTGGATACGCAGCACCATTAAGGCAGCTAACACGCGTGCACGATCGTTGTCGTCTAATCCACTAACCACACTGAACCTCCTTGTAATATAGGTTAAATGTTATATAGGTGAAAACCTATCGGCGGAATTATGCACAAACGTTGAGGTGAGGCAATAGGACGTTAGTGAAACAGGAGGGAGACTTCGGAGAATTTGATGTAATTAGGGAAGATTTGCATGAAAGTTGGATGTGAGACTGTGGAAAGAGATGGGGTGAGGTTGTCGGAAAGATAAGGCCGGAAGGATCATTTAGACCCCTACGGCTTTTAATAAATATAGAAAAGTTATCTATTACGATGTTTTCAATACTATCGGATTGAAAACTGAGAGTGTTTTTCTATCCCTATTAATGCCACATGGAATACAGCCTTTTTTGAATATTGAAAATATTTCCTCCAGCATTGTTCCCTCTTGATAACCCTTCAGATATCTTTGAGTTGCCACCATATTAAGCATATGAATAGCCTCATCACCTACTTCATTAACAAACAAATCATAATCATCATTATCTGCTAATCCGTTTTTCTTCCTCAGTAAAAATGCCTTTCTCTTGCGAATATTATCCTTGAGAGCATCACTCTTTAATTTTTTTGAATTATCCATTATATCCTTTTGAGAGTTCTTGTAATCTTTGTCGAGAATCAAATCAGATATTAATGTTGAAAAAAAATCACTCCAATTCAGGTATGGTTCATCCAAGTTTTGTTCAAAAAGCAATTCTCTGGCTTTTTTTGGATCCGCAATAACATCGTAATTACCAAGGGGGTCGTTTGTACCCGAAAGAAAAAGTGCGTCATTAACAAAAACGACTGGTTCCATATACTCATCAGATTGAATATTCATATAATCACCCAAATATACCTGACCACAAATTATATACTCTCTGCCTGCCAACCTGCTCAATATCTCGACCAAAAATGTCCGAGTTATACATATCTTTTGATCTTATTGGCACTCCATCTTGCATCCCGCGACGAGCCGTATCCTGGATGGCACTAACCTGTTTAGATATATTAGCAGGAGATTGGTTGATATTAATTTTATCAAGCGCATCTTTAACAGCATCAGTATATCCATGATGATTCCCCTGATGTCTTGACATAGCACTTGTTGCATCATCCACTTTCCTGAGAAATATACCATTAGAAGCATCATCAATGTAGTAGTTTATCTTCTTCAAGGCAGGATGATTGGCTAATTCTTTCGGTATAATATGGTGCGCCTGATAACCTTTCCAGGTTGTAGAACGTGGAAGGCCCATAGACTCCATCATATTTCTACCGAGTCGAGTAGAACATCCTTCTAATCCTAAAGGATCTATCCACGTTAGAGGGTCCAACACATAGGCTGAGACATTCACCCCACCCATCAACCCTATCGGGTCCAACTGGGTGTAACGCCCGCCGCACGGGTCATAGTACCGGAAAGTGTTATAGTGCAGACCGGTTTCGCGGTCAAGGTACTGCCCCTGGAAGCGCAGGTTCTGCGGCACATCCCAGTCAATGCCGGTGCGTTCCCGTGTGGTGCGTCCCCAGGCGGAAAACACACCCTGCCAGACAGTGTCACCGCAATTATTTGTCACGCGGTCTGGCAACCCATTGATCTCGGTGTGATACCAGTAAATCTAGGCGTGCTGCTGATAATTGCCGACGCACGAACTGGTTCGTGTTGCCACACGATCGATTAGGCGTCCTTTACCTGCATTTTCAAAGTTACCCCGATGCCCCGGCCAAAGAGTTCCAACTTCACGATTACACTTAACACTATTAATATGTCGTGGCAATGAGTGGTCAAAAAAAGCCGGAAGGATCATTCTGACCACTTCCAGCTTCATTTATAGTTCTTTATTACTTTTACTTTACACTAAATACTTTCCTTAGGAAGTTCTGTATTAGTATATTACAACCTAATCAAATCATTAATATTATTACTGCTACGATTCGATTTTATGAATGACAACAAAATATCATATCTTTCTTTTTTAAACTTAACTTCATAGAACCCAGGTGAGAGCTCAAAGAAAATGCCTGACATATAATCTGAACCATCAGGCTCAAGATCTCCGCCACTAGTATCCTCACCGGCACCAATAAACACCTTCCCAACTGGAATATTCAAAAACAGTGACCCATATCCGTCTTTAAGATCATCACAAATTTCAACTGTGTAGTCACCATCACTGCCAAGGTTTAAAAATAGAACATTCCCTTTATTAATTTCACCTACTTCATCATCAGGAATACTCCACCAATCAGGATCATCATTAACTCTGTGCTTTAAAGAAGCCACGTCAAAAACAGATAACGTCGCAGTATCCGTTGAAAAAGAGAATTTGTTAGTCATATCTTGCTTTTGTTAAGAGGTAAATTCGTTTCACATCGCTTAATTTTGCACAACTCAGAATTGTTCAAATTCACTTGCTAAAGAATTCAATATTTACCATTACTATTGAAAATATTAATGCAATGATATTAATATTAGCTAGACGTATGAATTCTAAATATAGACAGAGTCAACACAAACCCTTCATTGTAAAAGGTCAGTTCCGTAATCATTTAAAACTGACCAATAAAAAATCAAGAAAAAGGCTTTACTTTACTAATTGACGATTTATTTAACAACCCCCGCATAGAAGATAAGTTATCCTCTATATCCCTCTCAACCTTATTAATAGAGTACTCAGGTGAACCACCTAATACTTTAATTTTAATCAACTTCATTAAATAGACTAGTCTCAAGTCAAAAGAGATGGCTAAATCTTTGTTTTCTCCGCTAGCAACTGACTCAGCTAATTCAACGCCTTCTCCTGCCATAAAGCGATTATGAACATTATTTCTTATTTTTTTGAGCATGCCCTCGCCGGAATCTAAAACACTCTTTATTTTCAAAACAGAATCGTTATATTTTTCATCATCCTGCTTCAACAGTGCCAACTGTGCTCTCAGAGAAATCGAAAACTCGATCCAAGTCCAATAATCATAATCATTATCAAACCCAATAGAAGATAATTTTTCAGATATAATTTCAGCATCATCAAATTCATCATTCACATATTGAATAAATGCAAGTTTTGATAATGACTCCAGTACCATCTTTCCAGTTTTTAAATTTTTCGCTGGAATACTCTCAATCTTCGATTTTAAAGAAGAGGTTTTCTCAGATAATTCTGTAATAATATTGTCAAATTTCATTCCAAACCTTCTTATTCAACGACAATTTTTACTTTAGTACCATCAGGGAACGGTTTTAAGGCATTTGCTATTGAAGAGCCCGCACCTCGGTTATCACTTGGATCAATGTACCGCACACTTGCACCTTTCCCCCCCTCTCTGAACATCGCCATTGGGAACTCATCTCGGTCATATCCTTTTAAGGTAGGGATTCCTTTAAGCGATTCAGCTCTGTTTATGCTGGCAGATGCTCTATCGATAGTGAATATATCGCGTTTATCACTGAAAATAACATCTTTAATATGACCGAATGTTTGCTTGTATTCTTTATGAGTAAGTACCAGCACGATATCGTGAGTAACGCCATCTCCCTCACGGACACTACATCCTTTCCAACCCATAGGATCTACCCAACCTATAGGGTCTGTCACGTAAGTATAATTATTCAATCCACCCGCTAACCCTATCGGGTCCAACTGGGTGTAACGCCCGCCGCACGGGTCATAGTACCGGAAAGTGTTATAGTGCAGACCGGTTTCGCGGTCAAGGTACTGCCCCTGGAAGCGCAGGTTCTGCGGCACATCCCAGTCAATGCCGGTGCGTTCCCGTGTGGTGCGTCCCCAGGCGGAAAACACCCCCTGCCAGACAGTGTCACCGCAATTATTTGTCACGCGGTCTGGCAACCCATTGATCTCGGTGTGATACCAGTAAACCTCAGCGTGCTGCTGATAACTGTCGACGCGCGCTATCGGTTCGTAGCTGTTTTCCGCATAGACATATTGCACCGCGGCCTCGGGTTTGCTGTCGCTGTGTTCACCCACCATCTGCATGCCGGACCACGCGTAATGCGTGCATTCCGGCTTCACAGCATGACGCCGCCACACCTGCTTGCCGATACGGCGGCCCAGCGCATCGTACTGATATTGCGCACGGGTGTATTCGGCATCCCCCTCAATCAACACCTCACAAATGCGGTGTTCATCGTCGTAATGAAAGCGCTGCACAATGCCGCGCTGGCTATCATGCCGCTCGCTCATACGACCAAAACCATCGTACTCCCAGCGGATGCCCTCCAGACGTTTCAGCAGGTTATCCCACACCGGATGCAGATCTTCGCTGGTGCGGTTATCCGCCGCGTCATACCAGAAACGTTCCTCGCCGCCCGGCTGAATGCTGCGCGTCATTCTGCCTGCGGCATCATAGCCCCATAATGACTGGCTATATTTTTCTGCCGGGCTGGAAGGTGCGCCATCGGTGACAATCTGGCGAATGATTTGGTCAGCGCGATCCCACTGATAACGCCGCTCCGACACCAGCCGCTGGCGCAAATTATCCACGCTGCGACGCTGGGTAATGCGCCCGGCAATGTCGTACTGCGTCTCCAGTTCCAGTTCACCCTGGGTGCGATGCGTTTCGCGATGCAGACGGTCACGCTGATAGCCCGCCAGCGCATGCGTCCGCCCACCTAACGTTAACTGCATCTCCAGCAGATGGCCGGTACCGTAGCGCAGGTACTGCATCTCACGTCCGTCGGGGTACACAGAAGCGCTCAGGTTGCCCAGCGCATCATACTGGTGGCGATATTCGCCAGAATGATTCTGTTCACTGACCAGCCGACCCAACGGGTCGCGTTGGAATACCATCACTTCCGCGCCAGTCGGTTCACACTCGTTGATGATGGCCTGGCGCCATGCATCGTATGAGAAGCAGTGGATCTCGATGCTCAGAGCATGGTAGCGATACTCGGTGCGGTGCTGCGGCGTTTCGCGCGCCGCCATCCTGCCCAGAACATCGTATTCATAATTCACCACCGTTGGTGCCAGTTGACTGTCGCGCACAGGGTGACGGATCAACGTCTCCACCTGCTGCACGCCGTTGTACTGGTATTCGGTTTTACGTCCGGCGTAGTCCTGCTGCTGCGTGAGCAGTCCGGCTGGCGTGTAGTCAAAATGCCACTGCTGTCGGTTGCCGTTGGTCAGTGTCACCAACCGTCCGGCTCGGTTGAAGTCATAGCGAGTCACCTGTCCGGCGGGATCAACCGCCTCAATCACCTGGCCGCGCGCATTGAGCGTTACCCTGCGTTCCAGCATGCCATCAATATTCTGACCGCATAGCAACCCGGCCTGGTTGTACTTAAACAGCGTTTCCCGCCCGTCGGCGCGCACATAGGTATGCAGGCGTCCCGCTGCGCTCCACTGGTAGCGATCGGTGTTACCCAGTGCATCGGTGGTGCTGATCAATTTTCCACAGGCATCGTACTGCCGCTGGCTTTGATAGCCCGAGCAATCCTCTTCACGGATCAACTGCCCGCGCATGTCCCACCAGAATTGATGGCTGTTTTCCAGCGCATCGATACGTCGCGTCAGATCGCCCTGTTCATTCCATTCAAAACGGGTAACGCCGCCTGCGGGATCGGTCAACGCGACCACATCGCCCGCCAGATTGTAGTCGTATTGCCACAATGCGCCGTCCGGCAGTACCTCCTTGAGCGGCAGCGCGTACAGCGGATGCCAGGTGGTGATGCGGGTGCGATCCAGTGGGTCGCGCTCCATCGTCATATTGCCGCGTTCATCCCAGGCGTATTCCCAGCGTGCACCACCTGGCTGCGTCATCGCCAGAAGTTGCTCGCTGTTCGCCGCCCAGTCGAACAACCAGTCTCCACCGTGTGGGTCGGTCCAGGCGATGATACGGCTGAGGGCGTCCCAGTGGTGCTCGCTGCTAACACCTTCATCATTGCTGACACGCGCAAAGCGCTGCTGCTCATCTGTCTCAATGCGCCAGCTCTCCAGCACCTCATCCCGTTCGTCGCATACCTGATACGCATGGACGCGCCAGTGCCGTGAGTTATGAGCAGGCCGCCACTGATACCGGATCGTTAGCCCGGTCGCATAGCTGTGCCATGCCATCATATCGCTCGCCTGATCCCAGCCGTAGCGACGAGTGACGATAGCGTCGGCGTCCGTCACGGTCGTCAGTTGCCCCTGGTCGTTATAACCGTAGGTAACCAGCAGATGACGTGCCCCTGCCGCAATCTGGTAAACCGCGCTCAGACGCCCGGAATGCGTGCCATATTCCAGTTCCACATCCAGCGCGTCGTTATCGCTGGAGATACGAACCAGTTTGCCTTCATCATTCCAGCTAAAATGCTGTACGTTTTCGTGGCGGTCATAGAGACGATGGATGCGCCACTCGCCCGGTCGCGTTGGATCTGGCTCAAACAACTGATGCTCACCTTCGCTGGTCTGCATCACCATCGCGCCATTCGGGCTGCAAAACAGCTTCAGCCCCTCCTGCTGGAAATCAATCACATCGCCAGGGTTGACCTCCCCCATGCCCAGCTCGCGTCCGGTCATGTCCTGGTAGATCAGTTGATTATCCGGCAAGCGCCAGAGGCGAACTTCAAACGGCAGCATCCAGCCAGTACCGAGCATACCGGTAGCCAGATTGCGGCTGTGGTAGATACGCTGCCAGTAGAGCGGCATACGATCCGGCAGGACAAAATCGAGATCCTCTTCGCGTGCGAGGATTTTGGCCCCGGTGGCGATATTTACCGGGTGTAAGGTCTGGACAGCGGCTTCCATGCCAATGTTGCCGAAAATCGGGCAGATCGCTTCTTTTGCCAGATCGCGCAAAATCAAGCGGCTGAAGCCAAAGCGGTATAATTCCGGCAGGATACCCACCAGCGCACCGCCGATCAGGTTCCCCGCCATGTACGCCCAGATATTTTTACCGCTGTGGATGTCACGAACCGTAATGGTATCGCCACCGATGCGCACCCGCGGATTTTCACTCAGTTTGATTTCCGCTTCGCAGGTACTTTTGTGTCCGTTACGTGCGGCGGGTTGATTGTTGATCAGTACCTTTTTCGAACCCTGCGCAATAAAATTGCTACTGGTGACCATATGACCTTTGGTACAGGCCACGGTATCGAGCGGCAGCGGAGTCGCATACGGACTGGCGCTCTCCACCACTGGCTGCATCAGGCTGGTCCAGACGTTTTTACCCCAATCCTTAACATCATCCAGTGAGAGATGACTGGCGCGCTCGGCTACCGCCATCAGCGCGGCACCGGGGTTAAGCGCGGTCTTCATTGCCGCCGCCACGCCGGTCAGCGCCAGCATGCCTACCGCCGCCCAATCGATGCCGTTGTCAGCCGCCGCTGGCGCATTAAGATAATCTCGCGACACGCTACCCGCCGCGCGCGCCGCCAGCTTCCCTTTGATATGGACGTTGCCGGATCCGCTGACAATAAACGCATCCGGCGGTCCGGGGTCAATAAGGCTGTCGACCAGTGACGCCGCCGAATTGCCGATCGTCTCCAGGCCGCCACTGAACACCAGCGTAGCTATTGCTACGCCACCCAGCAGCGCGCCAACGCCGGTTCCGGCGGCGATCACGATGCCAGCGACAATCGCGCCTTCCACCAGGCCGCCGACAAAATCCGCCAGCGCCGAACTGTGCACCAGCGGATCGCCGATACGCGCCGCGAGATAATCTGTCATCCTCAGCCTCCCGGTTGCAGACCAGCTTTGATCGCGGTCCAGAAGGCATCTGCATCCGCATCAAACGGCTGCATCCGGCTGAGGGTAAACGCCAGCAAATGGTCATTCACTCGTGCCACGGCGAGCTTTTCATACACCATCACATGTTGATTTTCGAAGCGCAGTGCCACCTCACGCGCCGGTAAACCGGCAACGTCGCTGTCCACCACCGGCCCCAACATCACCTTTTTCATATTGCGTTTGATTTTGCCCAGTTGCTGGCTGAGGTATTGCTCCTCATCCCCCACCGGGATATCCCACGCACGGGTGATCACCAGGGTCGCATCGGCGAACTTCAACACATTGATGCTGTGATCCTGGACTGCGCCAGGCAGGTTAAGTACCCCTTCAGAGAGGGCAAAAGGGACGGTTTTCATGCGTTATCTTTTCCTTGATTAAATGCCGCTTTGACGGCGTCCTGGATTTGCGCCGGGGTTGGCTCTACGGCGGGCAGTGCGCCGGGTTGCTTCAGGTTGAGATCCAGCGTTCCGCCGGTGTTGATCTGGCCAGTGCCGGACGCATCAATATTAAAATTCACGCATTGCAACGTGACCTGGCCGTTAGCCCCTAATTCCAGCACCGACTGGCCCGCCACCAGGCGGATGCCGCTGTCGGAAGCCTGCACAATTGCCCCCTGGACACGCTGAATAAAACCGCCCCCCACCAGCTGGGAGTGGGCCAGTTGCGTCGCCTCCGTGTGGCTACCGGACACCGTGCCGTTGTAGTCCTGGGTGACACTGACGGTACGCGAACCGCCAACGCTGTGGGTCTCGTCGTTTTTGACGTTGGTATCCATGTTCTTCTGTGCCTGGATCCACAGTTGCTCTTCGCCCGCTTTATCCTCAAAACGCAGCGCATTGGCGGTGTCTGACGTGCCATCTTTCGAGCGACTGAGAAACCCCATCTGCGTCGCCGCCGCGGGCAGCGCCCAGGGTGGCATACTCGCCTCGTTATACACGCGGCCAATGATCAGCGGGCGATCCGGGTCACCATTGATAAAATCCACCACCACTTCATCGCCGACACGCGGGATCTGCACCCCACCAAAGCCCTGGCCGGCCCAGGCACTGGAGACACGCACCCAGCACGAACTGGTGTCGTCGCCTTTTGCCAGTCGGTCCCAGTGAAACTTCACCTTCACCCGGCCATAGCGGTCGGTCCAGATCGACTCCCCCTGTGGCCCCACCACTTTCGCGGTCTGCGGGCCATGCGTTTTCGGCCACGGCGTTCTGGGGGGCGCACGATAGGTGATCGTGGTGGGCAGCACGGTAAAAGTGATGTTGTGCGAGGCGGTGACATCGCCGCTGGCATAGCTGTTTTCCTCAAAGCGATATTCCGCACTGGTGGTCAGATACTCACCGTTGTCGCTGAAATGTGGCGCATTGAGCAGCTCAAAGGTGTAACCAGGCGCAATGCCGGTCGCCGTACCGGTACCGCTGACGCTGTGATGCTCCACTTCCCACACTTCCTGGCGGATGCGGGTATAGAAATCGCCGTGGCTGTGATCAACAAAATGGCCCGGCCAGTCGTACACATCCACCGTACCCGGCGTGGGCGCGACCGGATTCTGCCGCGCCTGCAACATCCAGGCATTCGGTTTGCGGAAATCGTAATCGTCGGTGCTGTACATCCCCGGCGTGACGCTCTCTGCCAGCGACCACTGGCTGATCCCCTCTTCCGTTACGCTGCCACCGGAAACGGCAACGTGGTAGGGAATGGTGGCGTAGCCGCTAAACGGCTGATGCTGATCGGCCGCATCGCACAACACCAGCGTATGTTTATCGGACTCGTGGCGGAACCAATAGTAGATCCCCTCCAGCTCCATCAGACGGTTGATAAAATCGAAGCTGCTTTCCTGGTACTGCACGCAGTACTCCCACACCCGATAGCTGCTGGCGAGCTTTGACTCGACGTTGACGTTGTACTCCTTCAACAACGTCTGCACGATCTGCGGCACCGTCTGGCTCTGGAAAATACGCAGGTTGCGGTCACGCTTCATCGGCCACAGATCCGGCTCGACGGTCAGGGCATAAACCGCATAGCGCGTGCCGTTCAGCTCCTCGCTGCGTACCGCTACGCGGGTGATCTTGCCGTTGATATAGCGTGGCGTAAGCAGATTCTGGATCGGCAACGTAAAAGTAACCGCTTTACCCAACAGGGCATGACGATCGATGCGCGCATCGGTCGACAGCAGATCCGCCTGAAGGGTGAATGATTCTGACAGGGCTTCACGCCCGCTGAGTTTCCAGAACAGCAGGCCCTCCGTGGGCAGCTGGACGGTGATGCGTGAGAACATAAATGGAGTCCCGTGACTGGTTTACGGCCCAAAGCCGTATTAAACAAAAAAGAGGTAACGGGTATCGCTACAGATAAAAACGGATTATTCAGTGAAAATCTCAGGCAGCCAGTTCAGAGGTTGCCAGCCAGATATTTAAGCAGCTGTAAAAATGAAATAAAAAATTGATATGACAGCAATGCAATGACTTAATGATTTTTCTTATTCACCTTTGCAAGTCCACTAAATATTCAGCCGTAATAAAAATAGGTCATCGTGCCGCTTAAAAGATAAATACTACAGGTAAGTCGGTGAGAGTTTAAAAAGATCCTCTGCTATCGTACTAATACGCTTCTCTTCCGCCAGTCTGGCACGCCATTCCTGATGAATGCCCGAATAGCCATATAATGCGCCAGCAATCTGACCCGCCGTTGCCGCAACGCTATCGGCGTCATCCGCCAGATTAGCGGCAAGCAGAATGGCATCACGAAAATTGTCGGTGTGCCAAACGGACCACATTGCAGCCTCAAGCGTATCAATAACATAACCAGTGGAGCGAACTTGCTGGCGCGTTTTCATTTTATATTCTCCTGCATTAATCAGGGCTGTTCGCGCATTGAAAGGGCAAAGATGTGGCGACATAGCCTGCTGTTTGTTCGCCCCATTCAGCAACTTGTGTAACACCAGTCCCAGCAAACGACTGCTATCCAATGATTCTGGCGCACCATGGGTCGCACGCCCTTGTTGCTCCGCATCGTAAAGTGTATGGAGGAGCGAATGACGCTGGAAAATCGCCGCTGGAGAAAGGCGGATAATAGCTGCATTGCCTGCAGTTTCTGGATCTGTATTCCCAAACCAGTTAGGCCCATGACTGATATATTGTTCGAGGGCATAACGGGTTGCCATGCCGATATCGAAACACACGCCAGTTACACTGTTTACACCGTATCGATACCAATTCACCATACGATTGCGGAAATCGGTCAAATCCAGCTGTTGTTTAGCAAGATAAGTTTCGGCAAGGCAAAGAGCCATTGTGGTGTCATCAGTCCATTCTCCCGCTCTAAGCGCGAAAGGCCCACCGCCGACCATATCTGTGATATTACGCTGATCTCGTGGCAGAAACTCCAGCGTAGTCCCGACGGCATCCGCTACCGCCAGGCCAACAAATGCACCTTTGGCACGATCCAGCAGAAGACTATCTTCCAGAGTAGTGGGATTAGACTGAAGCCATTCTGGTATAGCTTTTCTACCCTCTAACCAATCAGAATAATTTAACTGAAAATTTTCCAGGCTAATATTATTTGCAAGGTATTCTTGAGGGAAATGATTGGCATAATTAGTACGAACGTGAATTCCGATTTCAGAGATAGAACTGCGGAGATCGAACATTATCTATTTACCTTTAATTAAAATCGAAAGACACTCAGTTAATTAAATGATTACCCTATCTGATGCGAACCAAGTCAAAATATCAGTTCTGTGGTTTGGTCACCGCAACAGTTTGTCCCAATTTTTGCTTACTCCCTCCAGACTGCACGCCCTTCCACATCGGTTAAACGTTCCGGCATTCCGTTGGCGGCACAGTGGAACCAGAATATCTCCGGGCCGGTTACGCCATCATAGCGATAATGCCAGCACACCTCACCGTTGTCCTTTTCATTCCTTACCCAAAAAAATAAAACAGCTCATCAAATTTTTCCTTATCCTCTTTATTAAAAGGCTTTATTTTATTTTTATTTATTATTTCAAACACTCCTCTTACTGCGACTCTTTTTGGAGGAGAAGCAATCACCTTCTCAACCTCATCAATTAAAGCATTATCTGAAAGATACTCCTTGGCCAGTTCCAGAAGAATCTCATTACCTTCATTAATATTCACATCAACCCTCTATCAATCAATAATATCTACTTGATCGAAATTGACTATCCGATTATCTGCATTTAGCTGAACCGCACCACCCTTACCATATTGTGGATAGGCTTCTGCAAATGGTTCAAGCCTTGGTGCTTCTCTATCACCAGCCCAATAAGGAACCCTAACTTGAGGTTTACCATTTTCATAAAGCTGCAAAGTATCAAACGTACCTCTTAATCTTGCATCACTCCATTCTGGAGCTATTTGAAATGCATTCTTCGCCTCGGCCGAAGTCGAATATTTCTCGAAACCAATGTATGACGCAGGCGCAGATTTACTCTCAATTGTTTTTAAAGCCCATTTGTTGACCTGACCATCATCATCAAGATATCTCATATAACGATAAGCAGTTGAGGGCATCGTCGCACTTGGTCCATCTGGCCCGACATAAAAATCAGGTTTACACCTATTCAGCCCCAGCGGGTCTATCCAGCTGAACGCATTCGGCGCATACGCATACAGATTCAGCCCACCCGCCAGCCCTATCGGGTCCTGCTGCGTAAACCGCCCGCTGTCCGGGTCATAATACCGAAAAAGATTGTAGTGTAACCCGGTCTCCCGGTCCAGGTACTGGCCCTGCATTCTCAGATTCTGTGCAAAGCCCGGTGTGCGTTGGTTCGATTCTCGCAGCAGTTTGCCCCAGGCGCTGTTGACTCCGTCCCAGACTGCACGCCCTTCCACATCGGTTAAACGTTCCGGCATTCCGTTGGCGGCACAGTGGAACCAGAATATCTCCGGGCCGGTTACGCCATCAATACGTGCCAGAGGTTCATAGCTGCCGCTGTCTCTGTAGACATACGTCAGGGGTACCTCGTCCTGCACTTCCTGGAGCAGACGAAAACCTTCCCAGACGAAACGGGTTGTTACGGCACGCCCCGAGGGTCTGCCCTGCATCAGTGGCTGACTGGTTTTGCTGATGCGTCGGCCCAGCGGGTCATAGCGAAAACTCACCCGTGTGCGTGGTTTATTGCGATCGCGCGGTTCACTCAGGACTTCGCTCAGGCGGTGCTCGCCATCATAGCGATACTGCCAGCGCACCTCGCCGTTGTCCTTTTCTGTGGTGCGGCCATGTACGTCATACTGCCAGCGGATGCCCTTTAATTGCGTCACCCGATTATGGGATACCCGGCCTGCGTGGCGTTCCAGTGGGTTTCCGGCAGCATCCCATTGCCACTGCGCATTACCTGGCTGTACGCCTTCCTGTGACAACAGGCGGCCCGTACTGTCGTAATGCCACAGCGTCTGGCTGAAGGGATTCTCATCACGTTCTTCACGGATCAGGTTATTGCGATAGTCAAAATCGCGACGGCGTGACCAGCAGCGAGGGGCCGGGCGTTGCGCATCGCCGTTAAACACCTCTTTTCGAATCAGACGTCCCAGACGATCATATTCACTGCGCGTCGTCAGATGGCCCTGGCTGCGACTCAGTTCCCGGTGCAACGCGTCACGCGTAAACTCGCTGACCGTAATATTGTCCAGCGCGATGCTCAGCAGATGCCCGCTACCGTAGTAAAGCTGTTTCAGCTGGCGTCCATCCGGCAACGTCAGTGCAGTACAGTTGCCCAGCGCGTCATAATCCCAGGCCAGTTTACCCTGCTCCCCCTGCTCGGCGATGACCCTGCCAAGCGCATCGTAGCGGAAGGTAATTTCCTGTTCCGGTTCAGGGCGCCACGCGCTATCCGATAACGGCAGATGCCGGGCGATGTTTGCCAGTTGCCCTGCTGAGGTATAGCGATAGCGGGTCTGTCCTTCCGGCGTGGTCCGTGCCAGCAGTTGCCCGGCGGCGCTCCAGGTGAAACGATGCGTGATAGCCTCGGGATGTCCCGCAGCAAAAGTACGTGATATGGCCCGACCAGTGGCATCCCATGCATAATGGGTCGCCACACCGTCCAGTCCGGTCTCTGCCAGCAACAGAGAATCCGCACCCCAGGAAAATTGGTAGCGCTCGCCATTCTCGTTAGTCAGCGCCGTCATGCGGCCCCGACTGTCCCAGCTACGCTGGATTTCTTCACCCTGGGAATTTCGGGCTGAAATCAGACGTCCACAATGGTCATAACGGAACTCACTGCGGGAACCATCGGCCGATTCCTGCGCCACAGGTAAACCCGCTTCGTTCCAGAACAGACGTTCTTCCCAGCCCTCAGCCCGCTCCAGTCGCAGTGGGCGACCTGCTGCGTCAAATTCATAGTGCGTCTCTTCGCCGTCGGGGGTGGTAACACCTTTCAGCCAACCCAGAGGATGGTAACGATAATGGGTGGTCTGGCCGGAACAATCCGTTTCACGAATCACCTGTCCGGCATCGTTGTAATCACGACGATAGTGGTTGCCTGCACTGTCCTGTTGGTCAGTGACAAGACCATACTCGTCACGCTGATAGCGGGTGGTCTGGCCCTGTGCATCCACCACCCGTTCCAGACCGTGATGAACATCATAGTAATATCGCGTTGTCGCCCCGCCAGGTTCGGTGACGACTGTCGGCAGCGCGCGGTGCGTCAGCCACTGCACTGCCTGTACAGCGCCATCCGCGTCTTGCTCTTCAACCCGGTTACCTGAATCGTCGTAGCGAAAATTCACGGCGTTACCGAGCGGATCAACACGCCGCGTCAGTAACTCATCCTCGTTCCATTCATAGCGCCATTTTTCACCGCGCTCATCGATATAACAGGTGATCAGCCCTTGCGCATTCCAGTGATGTTCACGCTGCTGCCCGTCATAGGTAGCGACGCGCGTCACCCCAGCCGCCAGATCGTATTCCATCCGACAACCATCGCCACTACTGGTGCGGTTCTCCACTACACGCCAGTGATCCTGTTTTTCCCAGCGGTACTCGCTTTCCAGACCACCCGCCAGTTGATGCCAAATCATCAGATGTTCGTTGTTGTAGCGGAAAGCTCGGGTGGCGATATCTGCCGCATCAGTGACGCTGGCAAGCTGGCCGTTTTCGTCAAACGCCCAGCGCATTAACAGCCAGTGTTGGTCACCGTCGAACTGGCTGGCTGATGTTACGCGTTGTGGATGACGAGCATCGTCATAATGCAGGGTGACATCAATCGCCAGTGGTTCATCATGAATCCTCACCAGACGGCCATGCGCATCCCATCCCATCTCCAGCATGTTGCCGTATTCATCACTCAGCGAGGCCAGTCGCAACAACTGTGGATTTGCCGCCGTCGGTTTATAAAGCCGCCATACCGCACCATCATCATCAGCAATAGCAACATCCCCCTGCTGATTACGGCGTACGATCAGCCCTTCGCTGACGCTGTACAACACCTCTTTATCGCCCGGCAAGGCGAAGCGAAGTTCACGTCCACTGTCGTCGAACCAGGTCGCCTCTTTGTCTTCCAGTTGCAGATAACTGTCAAACACGGTAGCCCAACCCAGGCCAAACAGACCAGCACGCCGGGTCAGGCTGTTGTAACTGCGCTGCCAGCGCAGTGGGAAACGTCCGGGCAGGACGAAGTCACGTTCGGCTTCATCATTTAATACCTTGACACCCGTGGCGGCATGAACCGGATGCGAAGACGAGAACACCGCGTTGATGGCCATATCCGCCAGCATACCGCCGCCCGCCATGGCCAGCGCACAGGGCATATTCTTCAGGATCTGACCCGGGCGGCCCCGGATCAGTGACAGGCCAATCATCGCCAGAGCTAATCCCGGCTGTATGCCACTTTTAATATCGCGAACCGTCAGGGTATCGCCACCAATGATGACGTCAGGGGAAACCTCATCCGTGATAGTCGCTTCGCAGGTGGTGCGATCTTTGGCTCGAACCGCAGGCTGGCCATTAATGAACACGCTTTTCGACCCTTCAGCCAGATATTGCGGACCACTGTGTTTTTCACACACCACTTTGTCCTGTTCCAGCGGTGACGTACCTGCCGCTGCGGAGGCCACTGAAGGTTGCCACATGGCACTGCCAAACTGCCCGGCCATTGACAGCAGCATTCCGGCATAGTCGGCAAAACTATCAGGAGACTGAGGTTCCAGGGGTGGCGTATCACTGGATGTCAACATACCTGCAGCACGCGCCGCATACAGACCATTGATAATGACATCTTCCGACCCCGTACTGATTACACCTGCCGGAGACGGAGGAAAGAGAAAGTTACCAATACCATCGGCGGCAGCAGAAATATCATCGGTGATGCCGGCAGCGTTTGCGGCAGCACCGGCGACTATTCCGCTCATCAGACAACTGCTGCCAAGTGCGGTTAATGCGCCTATACCCAGCAAAGGTCCGGCAACCGTGGCTACGCCAGCAACAATAGCCCCCATGGCGGCATAAGTGACACCTTCCGCGACAATGCTGGTGATATCGGCAAAAATGCTGGAGTGAATGATCTCATCGCCCTGCCGGGCAGCACGATTATCCATGAGTTATCTGTTCCCTGGGTTTTGCAGTGACAGACTCTGTTTGAAGGTATTCCAGCGCGCATTGTCTTCTTCAGTGAAAGCGCGCAGAGCAGAAAGGGTAAAAACCATCAGAATGCTGGAGTCTGGCACTGCCGTCGCAAGTTGTTTTTGCCATAACGCCTGGCCATTGCGTTCGAACGCGGTTTCCAGTTCGATGGCGTGCATTGCATCTTCTTTTCCGGTAGTAATCCGGGAGAGTGCACTCTGTTGGATATTCCCCATCTGGGGGCGCAATGTGTCCCATTGACGTTGAAACTCCTGTTCAACGTCACTACCCGTCGGAATGGGGCCACGGCTGACAATCAGCGCGAGGCCGCTTGCTTCGTCACGCAGAATATTCATTGTGGTGTCCTGCCACGCAGCAGGAAACAGGGAAAACGATCCCTCGTTGAATTGATAGTCCATAAAGGTATTCCGTATGGGGAGTTGACTCAGATGTTATTACTTAGAGGGTATTCTCAGTTGAAAATGAAATTACCTATTCTGATGCCATCAGAAAATGACATCTGAAAATTATAATTTACCGGACAAAGGCCACACAAGGATAATAGTGAGACCTCTATTGCCTGGGAGATACTAACAGAAGCATTAGTTACTGATCTTATCGTAGTCCGGTGCGATCCCCTTCCCTGTTTCCTGCAATCTGTTTTTTTCAACCCAACCCGTAACCTGATCGCCATCCTTAGTTAAATACATTACGCTGTAAAATCCCTGGTATTCAACATATGCATAAAGAGAATCACCAGGAATAACAAAAGTTCCCTTGTCCAGACATTGTACATCCGGAGCAGAATAAAACTGAAGACGCCCTTTTCCGTTTACTTTATAGACATTGTCAGTATTGTCAAAACGTACACCCTTAGCACTGGCATTTTTATCAAGGTTCTGACAGAACTCATTCGCTGAAACGACTAATGGTAGAAAACAAAGCGCTGTGCACAGAATCCTAATCATATAAGCCCTCTCCCTTTCATCACAGAAATCAGACTTTTAGCATAATTAGGATCAGTTGCATAGCCTTTTTCCTGTAGTCCTTTAGCCCATTCGACGGGATCGGAAGTATTAAATAAACTGCTATAGCGTTGATTATTTATCAGGAAATTAGCATGTTGCTGAATGCTTTCATCGACGGAAGGATAGCTTGCAAATTTAGCCAGGACAGACACTCGCTTGCCATTCAAGTTTTCGTGCGTCCATGACTCGACATAATCAGATGAACCATGCGCCTTCACGCCAAACAGATTATTACTGACTTTATTATTATTCACATCTGTTGGCACACTCTTTCCCCAGTTTGACTCTAATATAGCCTGGGCCGTAGTGATTTCAGCTGGAATACCTGTTTTCTTTTCGCTAACTTTTGCTGCCGTATAGACTTTATCGAAGAATGCCTTTTTTTCTGGTGATAATGGACGCACCTTTCCTAAGTGTTTCTCCCCCTTTGCGGATCCCTCACCTTTCTTTTTTGCTGGAAACAGCTTAGTCACCGCCTCCGTGATGTTCTTCTTGTGGCTGGAACCTGGTGCTGTCGTTCCGGGTTTTGCGCCAGAAGTATTCAGATTGAGTTTATGGCCCGAGGTTGTGATATTCCCATCACCTTCCACAAAAATATTAAAACCCTTCCCGACAATATTGATTTGTCCATTGGCGTTAAGTTCGATGGCACTTTCTCCACATTCCAGCCGCAGCCGGGTACCAGAACCCAAAACATACGTCTCCGCTGCTGCGTCGCTCTTTCCTTTTCCGGTCAGCAGTTCCTCACCGCCTTTCACGCCGTGAACACGATTGGTCTCCACCCGATACAGTTCATTCACCCCGACATAATGACTGTGATTATTAACAACCGTATGCGTCGCATCATTCTTAACATGGGTATCCATGTTCTTCTGTGCCTGGATCCACAGCTGCTCTTCGCCCGCTTTATCCTCAAAACGCAGCGCATTGGCGGTGTCTGACGTGCCATCTTTCGAGCGACTGAGAAACCCCATCTGCGTCGCCGCCGCGGGCAGCGCCCAGGGTGGCATACTCGCCTCGTTATACACGCGGCCAATGATCAGCGGGCGATCCGGGTCACCATTGATAAAATCCACCACCACTTCATCGCCGACACGCGGGATCTGCACCCCACCAAAGCCCTGACCGGCCCAGGCACTGGAGACTCGCACCCAGCACGAACTGGTGTCGTCACCTTTTGCCAGTCGGTCCCAGTGGAATTTCACCTTCACCCGGCCATAGCGGTCGGTCCAGATCGATTCACCTTTTGGCCCCACCACTTTCGCGGTCTGCGGGCCATGCGTTTTCGGCCACGGCGTTCTGGGGGGCGCACGATAGGTGATCGTGGTGGGTAACACGGTAAAGGTGATGTTGTGCGAGGCGGTGACATCACCGCTGGCATAGCTGTTTTCCTCGAAGCGATATTCCGCACTGGTGGTCAGATACTCACCGTTGTCGCTGAAATGTGGCGCATTGAGCAGCTCAAAGGTGTAACCGGGCGCAATGCCGGTCGCCGTACCGGTACCACTGACGCTGTGATGCTCCACTTCCCACCCTTCCTGGCGGATGCGGGTATAGAAATCGCCGTGGCTGTGATCAACAAAATGGCCCGGCCAGTCGTACACATCCACCGTACCCGGCGTGGGCGCGACCGGATTCTGCCGCGCCTGCAACATCCAGGCATTCGGTTTGCGGAAATCGTAATCGTCGGTGCTGTACATCCCCGGCGTGACGCTCTCTGCCAGCGACCACTGGCTGATCCCCTCTTCCGTTACGCTGCCACCGGAAACGGCAACGTGGTAGGGAATGGTGGCGTAGCCGCTAAACGACTGATGCTGATCGGCCGCATCGCACAACACCAGCGTATGTTTATCGGACTCATGGCGGAACCAATAGTAGATCCCCTCCAGCTCCATCAGACGGTTGATAAAATCGAAGCTGCTTTCCTGGTACTGCACGCAGTACTCCCACACCCGATAGCTGCTGGCGAGCTTTGACTCGACATTGACGTTGTACTCCTTCAACAACGTCTGCACGATCTGCGGCACCGTCTGGCTCTGGAAAATACGCAGGTTACGATCACGCTTCATCGGCCACAGGTCCGGCTCAACGGTCAGCGCATAAACCGCATAGCGCGTGCCGTTCAGCTCCTCGCTGCGTACCGCTACGCGGGTGATCTTGCCGTTGATATAGCGTGGCGTAAGCAGATTCTGGGTCGGCAACGTAAAAGTAACCGCTTTACCCAACAGGGCATGACGATCGATGCGCGCATCGGTCGACAGCAGATCCGCCTGAAGGGTGAATGATTCTGACAGGGCTTCACGCCCGCTGAGTTTCCAGAACAGCAGGCCCTCCGTGGGCAGCTGGACGGTGATGCGTGAGAACATAAGTAAATCCCGGAAATAATTAACTGTGAGGATCGAGCAACCAGACACCTTCCGCGCCAATGGTGAGCGTTTGAGCGCGTGCACCGTTATGGCCGCTGATGGCGAAGGTGTAATGTCCCGGTGCCAGTTGCAGTGCCGCAAAGCCATTCGCTGCGGGGACCAGCGCCTGTGGCTTGCCATTCACCTGCACCTGCTCACCCGGTTGCAGGCGAATGTAAACCTGAGCCACCGGTGCCGCAGGAGGGGCCGGTTCCGGCTCACGCTGAGCCGTCTGGACAGGTGCCGGAGCAACCGGTTTTTCTGCCGGAACCGGTGCCGGTGCCGGTGACACAGGCGCAGCAACAGGCGTGTTGTTCGCCTGCACCGGAGCATCTTCACTGCCCCCGGCCATGATTAAACCTACGCCCAGCCCCACCAGCACACCCGCAGCGACCAGGCCTGGCAGCGCGAAGCGGTGTTGCATCAAACGTTTAACCGGTGAAACCGCAACGTCTTCTTCCACCGCCTCCACCGGCACCAGCATGGTGCCCGGACCGCTGATTTTTGCCGCGAGCACCGGCTCGGCTTCCCGCTCCGGCAGCGCCATTAACTCGGCAAATGCGTCAATGCTTTGCGGGCGATCTTCTGCCTTCAGCGCCAGCGCGCTGTCGACCGCTTTCAGCAACGCCGGGGAGTAGCCCGCCGGACGACGTTGCGCCAGTGGCTGATAGTTGTCTTCGATACTGCGAACCACGCTGACCGGCGGCGGTGCGCCGGTGATCAACGTATGCAGCACGGCACCCAGGGCATAGATATCGGTCCACGCGCCCTGCTCGCTTTCATCGTTATCGCTGTACTGTTCAATCGGCGCAAAGCCGGGACGCAGCATGGTTTCGCTTTCATCGGACAGGTTGCCGATGGTTTTCCGTGCCGAGCCAAAATCGAGCAGCACCGGCTCCCCGTTGCTCTGGATCTGGATATTGTCCAGTGAGATATCGCGGTGCAGATAACCCGCCTCGTGAATGGTTTTAATCGCCCCAAGCAACGGCGGTAACAGGCGGCGAATCCAGGCTTCGTCAATCTGCTGCGGATTGCGCGCACGCAGCGTTGACAGCGTGGTGCCGCTGTAAAACGCCGTCCCCATGTAGGCGGTGTCGTTCTGCACCCAAAAGCGCAGGACATGTAACAGGTTGGGATGATTAAAGCGCGCCAGCAGGCGAGCTTCCTGAATAAAACTGTTCAACCCGGCATGGAAGGTTTTGCTAAAACGTTCGCTGCGTAGCACCAGGTTTAACCCTTCGCTGCGCACCGCCAGCGAGGCAGGCATAAACTCTTTGATGGCGATATCGCGCTCCAGCTGATGATCCCAGGCGCGATAGACAATGCCAAAGCCGCCACCGCCGATGACTTCTTTGATCTCGAACTCATTAAACCGGTAACCCAGGGGCAATGCGTTGGGGACATTGAGGTGATTATCGTGTTCCGACATAGACGAAAACTCTCTGATAACGAACGGCTTTAGACAGCAAACTGGCAAACAAACTCGCCCTGCTCGGCTCTTACCTGTACCCGGCGATAACGTTCATCGCGGGCATGGGCGCTGAGCAGCATCTGACTCATTTGCGGCAACAGGGTATTGGTGAGAATGGCATCGACCATACGGCCGCCGGATTCCACCTCGGTGCAACGCTGCACGATCTGGCTGACCACGGCATCGTCGATGTCTGCCGCGATACCGTGGTTCTCCTCCAGACGGCGCACGATGCGTGCCAGTTGTAACCGGACGATTTGCGCCAGCATCGCATCGCTTAATGGGTAGTACGGCACCACCAGCAGGCGTCCGAGCAGCGCCGGAGGGAATACCTCCAGTAGTGGCTTGCGCAGTGCGGTGCTGAGTGCATCCGGCTCCGGCAGCAGTTCGGGATCGGCGCACAGCGCGCTGATCAACTGCGTACCGACATTGGAAGTCAGGATGATAATGGTGTTACGGAAATCGATATGGCGTCCTTCGCCATCTTCCATCCAGCCTTTGTCGAACACCTGGAAGAACAACTCATGCACATCCGGGTGAGCTTTCTCGATTTCATCCAGCAGCACCACGCTGTATGGCCGACGCCGCACCGCTTCGGTTAGCACGCCACCTTCACCATAGCCAACATAGCCGGGCGGTGCGCCCTTTAGCGTCGAGACGGTGTGCGCTTCCTGGAATTCGCTCATGTTGATGGTGATGATGTTCTGCTCGCCGCCATACAACGACTCGGCCAGCGCCAACGCAGTTTCGGTTTTCCCTACGCCAGAAGGGCCGCACAACATAAATACGCCAACCGGTTTATTGGGGTTGTCCAGCCGCGCGCGTGAGGTGCGAACCCGTTTCGCAATCAGATCCAGCCCATGACGCTGACCAATGACCCGTTGGTTCAGGGTGTCGGCCAGATTCAGCACTGCATCGATTTCGTTCTTCACCATGCGCCCCAGCGGGATGCCGGTCCAGTCGGCGACCACGGCAGCGACCACGCTGGCATCCACCGCGGCAAACAGCAGCGGTTCTTCGCCTTGCAGGTCATGTAACTGCTGCCGGGTGGCGTCCAGCTCACTGCGCAGCGCAGTATCATCTTCACTGACGCAACGTGCGCGCAACGCGATAAGTTGATCCACCAGCGCCCGCTCCTGCTGCCAGCGCGCTGTCAGCGCATCACGCGTGGCGCACAGTGCAGCCTGCTGCCGGGCAATCTCCTGCTGGCGATCAGGTGCTCCCAGCCCGACTTTGGCCTCGCGCCCGGCGATTTCTGCTTCAATGTCGAGCGCCGCCAGACGATGTAAACAATCTTCCAGCGCCGCAGGTTGCGCCCCCTGGCTGACCGCCACCCGCGCACAGGCGGTATCGAGCAGCGCGACCGCTTTATCCGGTAACTGCCGCGCCGGAATGTAACGATGCGACAGTTTGACTGCGGCGCTGACCGCTTCATCCAGCAGCAACACCTGATGATGTTTTTCCAGCGCACTGACGGTGCTGCGCAGCATCTGAATGGCTTTGGCCTCATCCGGCTCATGCACCTGCACCGTCTGGAAACGGCGCGTCAGTGCCGGATCCTTCTCAATGTATTTTTTATATTCCGCCCAGGTGGTGGCACCGATGGTACGCAACTGACCACGAGCCAGTGCCGGTTTCAGCAGGTTCGCCGCGTCGCCGGTTCCCTGCTGCCCACCGGCACCAATCAGGGTGTGGATTTCATCCACAAACAACACAACAGGAGTGGGACTGGATTGCACTTCGTTGATCAACGCTTGCAGGCGCGCTTCAAACTCGCCCTTCATCCCGGCCCCGGCCTGCAACATGCCGATATCCAGCAGCCAGAGTTGCACATCGCGCAGTGGCGCAGGCACATCACCGGCGGCAATGCGCAGCGCCAGCCCTTCCACCACCGCCGTCTTGCCGACACCAGCTTCGCCGGTCAGCAAGGGGTTGTTCTGGCGGCGACGCATCAGGATATCCACCATCTGGCGGATCTCTTCATCGCGTCCCGTCACCGGATCGATACGGCCATCACGCGCACGCGCGGTAAGGTCCTGTGCGTATTGCGCCAGGGTGCTGCTGCCTGCTGCTGTCGGAGCGGCGGCGACATCCGGCTGCGTCAGCGCCTGCTGCGCCTCTTTGCTGTGACCGAGTAAAGTCTCGAATTGATCCAGCAGGACATCGACGTTAATGCGTGAAAACTGAGATGAAATACCTTTCAGCACGCTGGTAAGGCTGTAGGTCTTGAGCATGCCGATTAACAGGTGGCCGCCGCGAATACGGCTGGCCGCATATTTGAGCGAGGCATACACCCAGGCGCGCTCCACGGCGCTGTCGATGTGTTCGGCGAGATCGGAGACGGCACTTGCGCCGCGTGGCAGGCGGTCAAGCGCCGCCACGATATCCCGCGTCAGCGCGTTTTCATCCAGTGAAAAATGACTGATCACCTGCTGTAAGTCACCGTCCTGCTGCTGCATCAGTTGATGCAGCCAGTGCACCAACTCGACATAGGGGTTGCCGCGCAGCTTGCAAAAGGCGGTGGCGCTTTCCAGCGAGGTAAATAACAGCGTGTCCAGTTTACCGAATAACACGGCTCGGCTGATTTCTGACATATCGAATCTCTGTAATAGAAGAAGCAGGCTATGTGACAGGAAAAGGCGATTGGGCTACCGTGCGGTAGCCTCAACTTCAAAAACGAAATCTTCACGATCGACAGGCTGTGCCGGTTGCCCCAGCCAACTGGTGTAACCCAACCGGGCATTGCCCCCCAGGGTCGTGCCCTTGACCTCGTCAGCGGCGAGGATCAGGCTGAGATCCCACTGCATTTCAATGCCGAGGTAGTGCCGTACCCAGTCGCGAACTTCACAGGCCCCACGCGCATCGGGCAGGAAGTGCGCGTACTGCTCTGCCGTGAGGGGACCCAGCCGCAGGCGGAAACGGTGCTGCACATCGCGCACCGCCACACCGAGAAACGCGGACTCGCCCAAACGCGGCATATGTCGTCCGGCCGCCAGACGTGCCTGATCGCGGCTATCCAGCGTCAGCCACTGTGGCTGGTTCTGCTCCAGCCTGACCGGGACGCCAAAGTAAAGGCGCAGAATCCGCACCAGCCCTTCGGCATCGTGCCCATGCCGGCTGAGGTGCCCCACCAGCATCAGGCGCGCATGCAGGCTGAGCGAGCTGGCCTGTTGCTGTGCCGGAAAACCAATCCCGGCCAGACAGGCCAGATAGTCCTGAAAACGTTGGTCGTCGCCGCGATCGAGAGAAGCCGTCGGCTGCGCATCCGCCCAGGCGCGATAAAACAGCAAGGTGGCACGATGATGAAACAGGTCGGCAAACGCCGCCAGACTGTGATCCTGATGGTGGTCGATACGTTCACGCACATACTCGGTCAGATGCGTAGGCAGTGGACCATTTGGACCGAACAGGCCAAAACTGTAGATAGAGATAGCATGACGGCCATCCGTCTCACGCTCACGCACCCCGGCGAGGGTCGCGGGTGCGAAGGTCAGGAAAGGTTTTTGCCCGATGCGCACCGTTTCGAACTTCGGTAGCGGTGCACGTCCCAGCGCATAACGCTGGCCGCTCTGCGCATTGATCCGACGCAGCAGCTGGAACAGATCGTAGCGCCACGGTGCCGCCATCACCGCTGACCAGAAATCATCTGGCAAACGGCTGGCACGCGACAACGGGATAATTTGCGCGCCCTCACTCATAACAACGCCTTCTGGCCCATACGTGGCGGCCAGTAACCGACTTCGCCGCGTTGCTGGCTGCTGAGGGTGAGTTCGGTAAAGCTGTTCAACGCCACCAGCCGCGCGAAGACACGTTCCAGTACGCTACCGAACAGCCACGGACTGGCCCCGGAGAACACCTGTTCATCCACTTCCAGCGCAATGCTGACCCCACGCGCAAACACTACCGGCCCCGGTTCCGGCACTCGGCGATGTACCGCGCTGAGCTGGCAATGGCGAATACCTTCGATCTGGCGCGCCACTGGCGCTTCCGCCAGGTTGGCGTACAAGCTCAGTAGCTGGCGTAAGGCGCTGGCCCCCTCACCATCGGCGCTGTCCATCAGGCTGAGGTAGTTCATTTGCAGATGGCTGATCAGCCGCCAGGAGGATAATCCTTCCGCCAGCGCCGGACGCGGCGGCGTCGGCCCTTTACACAATGTCAGTTGGCTCACTGGGATCGAATCCGGCATCACGAAATTACCCTGCTCCTGTTGCAGCAACATCAACGGCAAATCGCGGCTGGTACACATCACCTCGGCGGAGAGGTAACGCATCTCGTCACGCCACGGCGTGTGGTGTTCGTCCACCAGCGAGAGAAACACTTCGGAGCCGATATAACCGGTCCGGGTGCCGTAGCGTTGCGCATGTTCCGACAGGGTGCGCTGCTCACGGCGCAGGGAAAAATAGGCACCGTAGTCACCCTGATCCGGGCTGAAGGTGCTCCAGAAGGGGCGAAACACCTGCTCCTCGCGCTGCCCTGCCACGGTAGCAAACAGACGTTGCACCGAATGCACTTCGTAATCCAGCGGGCGGATATTATCCACCACCAGATGGTATTCATGCTGGCTGTCGCTGACTTTCAGCCGTTCTGCCATTTTCGGAAACAGGTTAATCACCGGGGTGCAGTGCAGCGCCAGATGACTGCGATCGACCACGCTTTCCAGATCCGCATCGGCTTTATCCAGCAGGATAATGATGTCAAACGCGGTGGCTTTGTCACAGCGCGGCAGGAACGTGGCCAGCTGATGCAGACTGATAAACTGGAAGCGGGCAGGAAAGGCAAAATACTCCTGCAACAAACGGTAGCCATCGAAGTTACGCAGATCATCCGGCAGCAGCGCCTGCTCCGGTGCAAAGCCTTGTTGTTGCAGCGCGTTATCGCTCAGCACCTGACGTTGCGGTTGCGGTTCCACCGATTGCAGCACCATGCCTACACGGTGCTGCATCAGCAACTCCAGTAACTTCAGCGCCTGAATATCCGGCCCGCTGAGGTAGAGCATCAACTCATCCAGCGTCAGTTGGCTGAGCGAGGCCACCCCTTCACACTCAATGCGGATACGCAACGCGCTGGCCGCTCCCAGACCGCTCAACTTCAGCTCACCGAGTGGGATATCGCCAGGTACGCCACCCAGCGCCACATCGCTGATGCGCAGCGGATGCAGCATCACGTCATGTGCCGTGGTGTAACTACAGGTGACGCCCGATTTTTTCAGGCTCTGGCTCTCCATCATGGTGCCACGCGGCACCAGAAAACCGTTGCTGATGTCCCCTTTGCGGCTATCTGGCGTCAGTTGCGCTATCGCCATCGAGGGTGTCGGCGCTAAATAACCCGGCGCGATCATCTCCAGCAGTCGTTGTGAAAAGCGCGGAAACTCGGCATCCATTTTCAATTGCACGCGCGAGGTAAGAAACGCAAAGCCTTCCATCAGTCGCTCAACGTAGGGATCGGCGATATCAATGCCGCGCATCCCCAGCCGTCCTGCCACTTTGGGATAACGTTCGGCAAACTCTGCGCCCATCTCACGCAGATAAGCCAGTTCGCGGTTGTAGTAGTCGAGTAGTTTGCTGTCCATGATTACCCCGCATCCTGTAATTCGAAATGACCATTCTCCAGATCAACCTCGGTGCGAAACAGAAACTCCAGCGGATAGGGTACGCACCACAGACGCCCTTTGATCTCAATCGACAACACGTTGTGCAGGTCAAGCGCGGTCAGATCGCTGACGCAACGCACCTGCAAGCCCTGCGGCAGAATGCGCGGTTCAAAATGCAAAATGGCGTTGGTCATTTTGCGCTGGATGTCCTGCCATTCGATATCTGACATATTTTGTCCAGCCAGCGGTGCCACACCGAAATTCCACACCGAACGTTGTACCTCGCCATACGGGCTGAGATCCTGCTGTGCTTCGTTGTTGATGGTGTTAAACAGCCACTGCAAATCGCGCAGTACATGGCGACGCAGGGTGCTGTGGGTGATCAGCACGCTATTACCCGGCTCGCTACGTTTGTCCGGTGCATCGTCCGTCAGACGATCCAGCAGCGAGGATTGCAACTTGTCGCGTGAGGTCAGCGTGTCGCGATTTTTACGCGCACGATACCCCCCATGCAGTTGGGCGTAGCCGTCATCACGACTCATGATCTGGCCCGATGTCGTTAAAGGTCAGGCGCTGAAGGGCCAGCAGCGAGAATTCCGCGTTGTCGCTCAACCAGACTTTCTGACCCAGGCCAATAAACTGGCTGTCATTGTGGCCCAGCGGCTGCCATTCGGTAACACTGCCACGCAGCCAACGTTCTTCGGCCTGTACCGGTAAGGGATAGCGCAGCGGAATCTGACACACCTGTTCGCTGCCATCTACCAGTTGGATCAACGTATGACGCCACACCAAATCCGTGACGCTGGCCGGTGGCTGGAACTGCATTTCACGGATGGCGGCAAACGGCACCCAGTAATAACGCCCATTGACGATAGCCTCACACACCGGACCGAAACGGCTGTCGCCATCCATCAGCCATGAAAATTCCACCTGCTGATCCTGCTGCTCCAGAGTGCCGGGATTGGCCTGCGCATCGTCCAGCGCCTGTTGCCGCAACTCGGCACCGCGTGCCGCGTCACCCGTGACTTCGGCCTGCAACGCCGCCAGCAGGGTTTCGCACCACGGCCAGGCACTGCCCGGCAACTGCGGCTGCGCTTCACCGCGCAACACCGCTGCACGCTGCTGTTCCCCGGCAATCGCCTGCTGGAGCAAGGTGATGGTCGGCTGCGCCTGGGGGGTGAGCGCCAGCCAGGATGGCAACTGCGTCTGCGCGCGTCCCCAGTTACCCGCCAGACACAGCAGTTGGACAAAAGCGGCGCGCAGATCGGCATCGGCTGGATTGGCCTGGATTTGCGCCGTAATCTGCGCCAGATTATCCGCCAGTGATGCAGTTGCCAGACGTTGTTGTAACGACTCCATGCAAACTCCTTTTGCGTTAGTTAAGGGTGCGGTAAGCGGCAGCAGCCGGATCTTGCAGCTCCGGGTGCAGCTGCTCCACCAGCTCGACTTTCAGCGGCGCGGCACTGTGTAACCAGGGCGACCAGACTTTGCGTACTTCCTGTAAACGGGCGCGCAGCGCGCTTTCATCAGCGGCTTCGCTGGCGGGCATCTGCACCACCACCTGCTCCGGTGCCTGCCAGCCGTTAAACTGTGCGCTGAATGGCAGCACCAACCAGCTTTCCGGCGATTTCTGATTCGCCAGCACCATACGTTCACGGTTTACGGTGGTAATGGTCAGCTCGCTGGCGGGTTGCCCGCTACTTAATCCGGCAATCGGAAAGCCCTGTACAAAAGTGACGTCTACCGACTTTGGCGCACCGCTACCCATCTGCGTCAGGGTGCTGTGGCCGCTTAACCAGCCATCCTGACCGCATACCAGCCCCTGCTTCGACGGTACAAAGATGGCGCTGGATTGCGCCGGTTGCTGCCACCAGGTACGGAAGTGGCACCCATCCAGCAGGCTAAATTGCTGCCAGGGGGTGGTGTCGGCGGGTGGCGAACTGATCGCCGGGGCCGCAGGTGCCGGGACGGCCGCTTGTGGTGGCGGCGTGACAACCGATTGCCAGTTTTGCTCCCGCTCAGCATTCCCTTCGGCCAGCGCATTGCCATCCGCATCCTGCAATTGCCAGTGCAGCTGTTGCAGCGCTTTACACTGCGACGCCATCAACCCGGCAACACGCGGCAGAAAGCTATCCAGCACCGTGGCACTTTTTTCCCCTTTGGTGACAATGCGCAGGTTCACACTCTTCTGACACCAGCTCGCCAGTTGGTTATCTTTTACGTCATCAATCCACACATCCAGTTTCTGTGTCGGGGACTGCACAATGCGGTAGTTCTCGGCCATAGCCTGCGTACTCAGCAGCAACGCCGCCAGTCCCAGTAATCCATATTTCATGTTGGCGTTCTCAATCGCGAAGAGGGAAGAACTGCGCCGCATCAGAGAGCGAGTGCAGTAAGGTGGTGTCCTGAGGCGAACCGACCCACACGGCCAGCGCACTAAAGTTGTCCTGCTGACCGTTGGACGGTTGATCGTTTTTAATGATTTGTTGCATCAACGTGAGCCACTCCTGCGGCGTGTTGACCATATGCAACGATTGCTGCATCTGCTCCAGCGAGACGCCATGCCAGAAACCGTCGGTACAAAGGAGAAAGGCGTCACCGTCTTCAATCTCCACCACATCGCTGTAGCTGGCATCGCGCTGCTCATCGCCCATGCCGAGGGCAAAATAAAGCAGGTTGGTGTTGATGCCTTCAGTCTGGTGCCCGGCATCCTTCATTTGTTGCACCAGGCTGTGATCGGTGGTGACGTGATAGAGATAACCGCGCCGAAACAGATAGAGGCGACTGTCCCCGGCATGCGCCCAGTAAGCCAGCTCGTAATCACGGTCGATAAACAGGCTTACCAGCGTGGTACCCATTCGGCGGTGCTCGCTGCTCGCCTTCTGTTGCTGACGGATAGCCTGATTGGCGTGATTGACATAGTTACGGATCGACTGCGCATTCAGATGGGTTTCGCCGTTAAACGTCTCCATCAAACTGCTGCGGGCGATGGTGGCGGCGACATCTCCGCCAGGGAAACCGGCCACGCCGTCACAGACGACAAAGCAGGCTGAGCGTTCACCGATGATCTCACCGGTCTGATCCTGATTGCTGGCGCGGTCGCCCTGATTCGACGTGGAAGCAATAGTGATATTCATGCGTCATCCGTGTGGGTTTGTGAATCTTTGTACTGATTAACTTCCATGTCATAGGCGTGCAGGAAGGCTTCGCCAAACAGGGTGTGGAAGTCGTCTTCTATCTCACCAGCGGTTTCGCCGTAGCGCTCAACAAAATGCTCCCACAATGCCGCCTTACGACTGCCGGGCAGTGCCAGACGAGACACGGAACCCGCCTCACGCGCTTCCTCTTCCAACTGGTCCGGGTTAAAGGATTGCAGCATTGACGCGATGATGGCGCGGATACCGGCAATCATCCCCAACTGATGCGCCTGAAGGTCGATCAGTGCATCACGCACAGCCTGGCGTGGCGGCATAAATCCGGGCATCCGACTGCCAAACATCTGCATCAGCACGGTTTTGCCCGACGGCAGCAGTTTGAACGGGTTGTTGGCATCGTCGAGGATCACCGTCATATCGGCTTTCACGCCACGCTTGAGAATCGAGCGTGAAGAGAGTAACGCCACCGTGCCTTGTGAGAACATGCTCAGCATCTGGCCGAACTGGCGCATCTGGTCGCGATCGAACTGTGGCGTGGGCTGCAAATCCTGTAAGCCCATCCCTTCCAGCAGCGCATCGAGTAATTCACCTTTCAGTGCATCACCGCTGCTTTGCGCGGCGGCTTCACGCTGACTGCTGGAAGCCACCGGATCAATGCGCAGACGCCCTTTGGGTGTAGGTGATGGCGTACGCTGCACCGCCTGCGGGGTTGGCAGCGTGATGCCACCATACTCCAGCGGTGTCGGGCTGACGTCTGCGGATTCGGGTTCTGATTCAGGCTCTGGTGCCGGTTCTGGCTCCGGCACTGGCAGAGGTTCAGGCTCCAGAATTGCTGCTGGCGGAACCTCCGGTTGTGCCAGTGGCACCGCCCCGCCCATCATCAGGCCGAGTGGATCATCGTGATGGCGTGGATCAGGAGTGTTCTGGCTGCCAAACAGGCTGAGTGGGTCCAGCTCCGCCGTTGGGTTTTCCACTGGCGTTGGCGCGGCGACACGTTTCTGCCCCACCAGCGCACTGGGTGTGGCATCATCAAAAATGCTCTCCTCGGCAAACAACGCATCACCTTCATCAAACAGGCTATGGGTGGTGGGCTGCTGTCCGATATCCAGGGGCGCATCGCTAATCAGCGCCGCCAGCGGATCCTCCGGGTTGCGCTCAACCGCGGCCGGGGCAGTCAGCGGATGGGCCTCGGATGAAGCGGGTACTGGTTTATTCCGTTGCGATAAATCGTCAGAAATGGAGAACTCTTTCGCCAGGCTATCCCAGATTTCACTGGGAATGGCGGCGGTGTTGCTGCTGACAGCGGGGGGTTCATCCGCGATGATTGCCGCTTTGGCCGCCGGTTTTGGCACGCTGCTGGCTGGCTGTGCCGCGTGAATATCGTTGACCAGCAGTTGGTAATCATCAATGCCCAGAATATCGCCATCCTGTAATTCCACCTGGCGACCTCGCTCCAGCGGAATATCATTCAGCAGCACACGCGTGACATTGCCGCGATTGGTCAGGCGACATTCACCATCGGAGGAAATATGGACGATCGCCTGCAACCGGGAAATGGTTCGGTCATCATCGGGTAATACCAGGTTGTTATCCACACCACGGCCAATGGTGCCGCCGGGGGGTAAGAAGTCAAAAAGAGTTTGCGGCGGCTGATGGCCGGGTTTAGTCGTTATTATCGTAAAGCGCATAACGGATTCCTGCGGTTAGCTGTTCGGCATCTATATCGCGCCTCTCTCGGAAAAGAGGCGGAATATAGGAAGCGTTTTTGTAGCGGCGCGATTTATCGCGCTCTTTTCGATTAGTTAATTATCTGCTTAAAACCGCGCGATAAATCGCGCCGCTACGGAATGAGTGCACTTATAAGGTAAAAAGCAATGTGCTAGCCACAAGTAAAATGAAAGAGGTCAGAAGAGATTTATTTATACAAACGACGGCCCCAAATAAAAGGGGCCAGCAACAAGAAACAACTTAGAAATGGTTATTCATAAGGGATAGCTTTAAGTTGCTCTACACGATCCAAATCAATTCTGGCGACGCATTTATCCGTAAGCGTATCGTGAGTAATGGTTCCTTTCTCAGCCATAAAAGACTCAAGATTACATTGACCATCGCGGTACTTCAGCCAACCGCGCTGGGATTCGGTTAACGTTGACGTGTAGCTTTGTAAATCTGCCGGTGAGGCGGAATACTCAGCATCGATTCTTTTCTTTGCATTTCCATATTCCTGATTCAATTGTTTCTCAGCGTCTGCTTTTGATGCTTTGTAACAGGCATTGATTTCTGCATCGCTGGTTGCGTTATTACAGTCATCTTTAGCAAATGCTGAAACCTGATACAAAGATGCGACCATCGCCAGGAGTACAATCTTTTTCATTTAGCTTATCCTTTTTGCTTGAGGTACTGAACGCGCTGGCGTCCTTTCTCATAAGATTGCATAACCGAACTTTTTTGTATATAGGTGATCAACTCGTTCACGTCATTGTGCATACCTGCTTTCATCGGGCTGGCACCCTTCGTAAAACCCTGATACACAAAATCGACCAACACGTCCCTAATCGCCGGTTTGAGTTGATTCCATTCAACCGCATCATTAAAGGAGGATGTCCAGTTACGGTAATTATTTGCTGCACGCTGTATATAACCGGGATAGATCAACTCAAACAGATTTTTTTGCATGGTATGACTGATTTCACCAATGGCATCTCTGTTTTTATCGACAAATATCTTTGCCTGTCCCCCTTTTAAGCCTGAGCCGGAGGCAATCATTCTTGCCTGACTGTCAGGCACACCTGCACTGGTAAGATCCTTATAGCTATCCGTTTCTTTCCTGCTGCCAATATCATATCCCCGACCGATAGTGACACCAGATAATGCAGTCGGTGGCCAGTGGATCATGCGGCTAAAAAATGCGCTACCTTTAATATCGTTACCTTCCGCATCAAAAGTTACCTGACCAAATTTAACTTTTAATACACCAGCGACATTTTCATATTTTTGTGGCTCAACGGGAACAACTGCCGGTGCCGGGTTACGACTTTGTGAATCTTCAGCCGCTAAGGTGCGGAAAGTTTTACCGTTAACATCTACAACCCCATCGGGTTTCGCCATAAATTGTTTTTGCAGATGAAGGATATAATGGACTGTTCTCGGTCCACAAATCCCATCCTCACTCAATCTGGCTGAAAACTTCTTATTCAGCAGGTTTTGAACAATCTTAACATCCTGAGAATTATTGATACCATGAATACCTACTGAATGATAAATTTTCATGAGCACATCCTTATCCTGATAAAATCAAACCGGGAGACACAACGGGTCTCCCGGAGGGCTAATTAAGCCTCTTTATTTTCTTTAATATTCCATCCGGCACTGCTCTCAGCCCCCTTACCGCCCGTAGAGGTCTGCTCCCAGTATTGTTGTTTCACTTTAGATGCCTGGAAGGAGTAGGTAATACCTACTGTATCACCGTTATCCGAGCCAGTATAATTGACCGCGGTGACCAGCACATCTTCTAAGGTGATACGTGCATATTCGACCTGCTGACCACCTGCTTTACAAATTGAAAGCTCTACTTTTGTCAGATGTTTACCATTTGCACAATATTTGAGGATAGCGGTAGTTGATTTATCAATTAACGCATCCACATGCAGGTCATTGAAATTAACCTTACCCGCACCACCGCCACCGCCAACCGCCATATTTCCAGGTTGGGTAGCGCCCCAGTTAAAGGAGGTAATATCGGTCCAACCGGTGTGGTTAGAATCTTTCGATTCACCGGTTACACCATCAACTTTTAAAAACATATCAATAGCCATAATTATCTTCTCTTGCTTGATTTACGTTCTGCTTTGAAAAAGCATCGTTATGGCAAACAGGAAAGCATGGGGCTGAATAAAACCATCCATATTTTACCTCTGCCTCGTTTTCTGAATAGATTGCTACATGTTTATTCAGAGGGGTTCTCATTGCACAAACAGTGAATAAGAAAAAGGTTCAGAGAACCTGCTCTTCAGGTTCTCTGATTAAAGCGCGTGTTACTTATCGTTGGTCTTCAGCGAAGGCAGTTTCGATACCAGACGCAGTGATACCGTCAGACCTTCCAGCTGATAATGTGGACGCAGGAAGAATTTCGCTGCGTAATAACCCGGATTGTCTTCCTGCTCCTCAACATTAACCTCAGCCGCCGCCAGCGGTTTACGTGATTTGGTTTCCTGGGAGGAGTTAGCCGGGTCACCGTCCACGTAGTTCATCACCCAGTCGTTCAGCCAGCGCTCCATCTCATCGCGTTCGCGGAAGGAACCGATTTTGTCACGCACAATGCACTTCAGATAATGAGCAAAACGGCAGCAGGCAAACAGATACGGCAGACGTGCCGCCAGACGCGCATTGGCGGTGGCATCCGCATCGTGGTATTCCGCCGGTTTTTGCAATGACTGTGCGCCGATAAAGGCCGCGAAGTCAGAATTCTTACGATGCACCAGCGGCATAAACCCGTTTTTCGCCAGCTCGGCTTCACGGCGGTCGCTGATAGCGATCTCGGTCGGACATTTCATGTCGACACCGCCATCATCGCTGGGGAAGGTATGGCACGGCAGGTTTTCTACCGCCCCGCCCGATTCCACACCCCGGATCGAGGTACACCAGCCGTACTCTTTGAATGAACGGTTAATGTTGGCCGCCATCGCATAGGCCGCGTTGCTCCAGGCGTAGTTGTTGTGATCGGAGCCGTCGGTTTGCTCTTCGAAATCATAACTGTCCACCGGATTGGTACGGATACCGTACGGCAAACGCGCCAGAAAGCGCGGCATCACCAGACCGAGGTAACGTGAGTCTTCCGATTCACGCAGGCTGCGCCAGGCAGCATATTCGGTGTTCTGGAAAATCTTGGTCAGATCGCGCGGGTTCGCCAGCTCCTGCCACGACTCCATCTGCATCACTTCCGGTGCCGCACCGGTGATAAACGGACAGTGTGCGGCGGCACCAATGCGCGCCATCTCACCCAGCAGTTCCACGTCCTGCGGGCCGTGGTCGAAGTAGTAATCGCCAACCAGGCAACCGAAAGGCTCTCCACCAAACTGACCATATTCCTGTTCGTAGATTTTCTTAAACAGCGGGCTGCGATCCCAGCCCACGCCTTTGTAGCGCTTCAGCGTCCGTCCCAGCTCCTGCTTGGAGATACTCATAAAACGGATTTTCAGCATCTCATCCGTTTCAGTGTTGTTCACCAGATAACTCAGGCCACGCCACGCACTTTCCAGTTTCTGAAACTCCTGGTGGTGAATAATCTGGTTAACCTGCTGAGATAACTTATCGTCGATTTCCGCGATCAGGGACTGGATGGTGCGATAGGAGTCGTTGGAAATCGTGACGGTGTTTTCCAGCGCCTGCTGCGCCAGGGTTTTGACGGCACTTTCAACCGCTTCCCGCGCCTGATCGTTTTTCGGGCGAAACTCTTTGCTCAGTAACGCGCTGAATTCATCCTGGCTGAAGCTGGATGCGCCTTGTGGCTGCTGTTGGCGTTGCTCGCTCATTATTGCTCCTCCTTACCTTCTGCCGCGTCTGCCTGCTTCGGCAAATGCGTCAGCGCCTGTAACAGCGTCGGGTCATGCAGAATCTTGCCAATCAACTCTTCCGCACCGTTTTTGCCGTCCATATAGGTCAACAGGTTGGCAAGTTGGGTACGTGCTTCCAGCAGTTTGTTCAGCGGTTCCACATGACGGGCAATCGCATCCGGGGAGAAATCATCCATGCTTTCAAAGGTCAGCTCGACATTCAGCTTGCCCTCTCCGGTCAGGGTATTATCGACCTGGAACGCCGCACGCGGCTTCATCGCCTTCATACGTTCGTCGAAGTTATCAATATCGATCTCAAGGAATTTACGGTCATCAACGGCAGCCTGCGGTTCCAGCGGCTTGCCAGCCAGGTCTGCCAGTACGCCCATCACGAACGGCAGCTGGATTTTGCGTTCCGCGCCGTAGATCTCCACGTCATACTCGATTTGAACGCGGGGCGCGCGATTGCGGGCGATAAATTTCTGCCCGCTGGATTTCATAGTGGCCATGATTTTCTCCATAAATGATGCGCGGGTTAAGGCGCGCAGGTCTCACTGCGTGATGAAACGTTGGACGCGGCGTTAGTCGTGGCGTCCGAAGATGTTTTGCAACTGATGAACGCCGTCCGGCGCCAGGTCGCGGATGATGTCCATAAAATCGAGTTCGATCAGCCGCTGGACGCGGTCAATCATCAATGGGGCCGGATGGCTGGGTTCATGTTGCGCGAAGTATTGTTTCACTTTTTCCAGCATCAACTGAGCATCTGCGCGATTGGTCAGCTGTGCTGTGCGCCAGTCAGCGACAGAGCGCGGGGCCGGTGCGTCGGTCTGTTGATCGTGGGAGGTGTCCGGTGCCACCTCAGCCACTTCAGCCGATTGCGTCAGGCTGACCAGCACGGCAAAATTTTTTTGCACTTGCGTCATATCAGGTACGGCGCTTTCACCCAGTCGTTCGGCAATGATGTGGTGCAAGCTTTGCAGACGCTGATCAATCTGCTGCACGGTGGCGGCAGCGGGCTGTCCCTGCTGCGCCAGCTCATCACGCAAACGTGCCATGCCGCCTGGATAGTCTGTCGTCTCGCTTTTGCTGCCATCGCACAAGGCGATGGCATCGCGCAGGGTGATGCCATCCGAGGCGTGACGTAGCAGCCATGCCTGGCGAACAGCGGCAGTCAGCGAGGAGGCGTCCTCCAGCAGCGCCAGCGCATTGATGCGATAGAACGGATCCAGCTCGCCATCCTCTTCGAGGCGGGGCCACAGGGGATCCCAATAGCGCAGCAACGCCTGTTCAATTAACGCCAGTCCCTGCGCATAACCCGGCAGCCCGTTAAGATGGGTCCATGCCTGGGTGAGGGCCAGCATCACACGTAAATCTTTGCTGCGACTCAACAGTTCGGTCGCCAGCTTTTCTACCCGGTTCCAGTCAGCCGGTTCCGCCGGGATGATGGTTTCACCAAATTGCTGCTCGGCTTTACCGGCGCTGGCCTGTTCCATCGCCTGAAAATCAGCGTGATATTCCAGGTTTTCACCGCAGGGGTCGTCGTTGCTGATCGGCACCAGCAGTGCGTCGAGATCGATAGTCATGCGGGTTGTACCTCAGGATTCAAACATCGGGGGATAAAGTCCATTTCGTCCAGGTTTCGCACCGCCAGCCGGATCAAACAGCAACGAAAACAACTGGGCAGTGAAGTTGCCGCTATGCACATGGGTGTACAGCGGGAAGCCGTCGCTTTGGTTGGTCCACCAGAAACTGGTGTAAAACTGTGGATCAAAGCTGTCGGCAGGCAGTTGCCAACTCAGGTTCGACACGCTGCCTCCGTCACCAATAATCGTCAGAATGTCAGATGACTCTCCCGCTTCGGGCGGCTGTGGCTGGGGAATGCTAAGTAACGCCTGATCCAACTGTTCCGGGCTGCTGTTATCCCGTACCACCCGCAACAAGGTATTTCCCACCTGTTGATACCAATCACCCGAGCGGGCCAACAACGCAGGCGACCACTCCGTCGGGCTGAAGTGACGCAGAGCGCACAGCGGATAGTGGCGACCCACGCTATCACGCGAAGCGGTGAGACTGCCCATCTGTACCAGTTGACTACCCAGCATGGGCGGCACAACAAAATTCCACACCGGTGCACTGAGAAAGGCGCGCGAAGGGGCGCTCTCCCCGTCAGCACTGGTTTGCCAGTGGTGTAAACCCACCTGAAACCAGTGCGACCATTGCCGTAGCAAGCTATCGGGAAAGCGCCGCTTAACAAAATCACCCGCGCTGGGCAATTTGCCGTACCAGCCGGGGGCTGCGTATTGCGTCATCGTAAGGCTCCGATTCAGGGGCAGCTAAAAGCGGGAAGCTGGAACGGGTTGCGAATGCTGCCGGGGGTAAACGACAGCGTGACCTGATGTCCTTCGACGTTAAAACTGGCTTCACGGGTCAAACCACCCGCTTGCGACACGCGGGCGCGATCAAAAAAGCGATTTAACGCCCAGGGACCGCTGGTGATGAGCGTTGAGGTGGTGCCGTTGGTTAAACCAAGCTGCATCCTGACCTGACTGGTCCCCCCCGGCCCCGGCCAGTTGACCATCTGCACGGCCTGTGGACCGTGGCTGTAGCGCAGAATTTGTCCGTCAACATCCAGCGTCAGGGTGAGGATATCGTTATCCATTTTCACCGTGCGCAGGGTGACGCGGAAAGATGGCGTGGTCGCGCCATTGGTGAAGAATGCATCGCGGATTGACTGAGCCTGCTGGAACGGCCGCAGCAGCGCTTCGCCACCCGGTAAGGTTTTGCCGTCAATCCCCGGCGTAAAGCGCCACGCAGCATGGGTGGTATCGACCTTGTTCGCCAGGTTGTCGCGGAAGAAGCTGTCCATCAGGCCGCTTCCCGGCGCAAACATGCGCGCCAGATCGTCGGGGGTTACTTCGTTGCGGCCAGTGCGCACCAGCGGATAACGTCCGGCGATGGCCTGCTGACAGAAACTCCCTACCTCCATCTGGATGCGTTTGCGCACGTTATCCATATCACGACGCTGGGCATCCGAACTGGCCCCTACCGCCATGCTGGAAACCATGTTTTGCAAGGTACCCGGCAAACGACCGGCGCTGGCCTGCACGCGGCTGATGGCATCACTTGATGGCGGTGGCATGCCGCTGTTGGCGGCATCCTGCACCGCCGTCAGGTAGCGATACAGATCGTCGATCTGGTGCAGAAAATCGTCCACTGCCAGCACTTTACTGCCCTGCTGCAACGGCTGCGCCAGCTCGATGATCGAGGCAAAATGCGCACCCACCACCTGTTCCGGTGCCGCGCCGCCGCTGCTTTGCGCTGCATTGGCTTTGGGTGCGCTGAACAACGCCTGCAAGGTGCGGGTGGCGCTGTTGTCTGAGGCTGGCGGCGTTGACTGTTCCGCTTTGTCATCGGCTGGCGCGCGCGTCAGCGTCAGCACTTTACTCAGGTTAATCACCAACTGGCGCAGCGGCGAATGGTTGCCGGAGAGCAAGCGGGCCGTGTTGATACGCTGTGCGAGGTCGGCGCTGTTGTTGAGCTGGATATCGCTGAGGAACTGCTCCCATTGGCGAATGTAATCCTGCATATAAAGCTGGCGTACCGCCAAATCGGTCTGCTGGCTGTTCTCCTGTTGCGTCGTGCCGCCTAACACCCAGCCATCATCCTGGTACAGCGCCTGCGTCACCGGCGCGATCTGTTTATCGACGTGCTGCCAGTACCCTTCCGGGGTATACAGGCCAGAGACACCCTCGTTGACCGACTTACCGCTTTTGCGCGAAAACACCAATTCGCTTTGTGGACCACCCAGTGCAGCCAGGCTGACGGTGGGTAAGCTGCCATCACGTTGTAGCAGGCGCTTCAGGCGTCCGTAAACGCGCTGTGATAGCGGCATCTGATTAATCAGCGCCTGCTCGCGCTTTACCAGCGCATCATCCTGCGCATAGGGCGAGGACTGAATTTGTGTCTCCAGCAATTGTTGCAGATGCCATGCCAGTTGCTTCACTTCCTGCTGAGTCACGTTTTGCGGCAGCTCACGCGAGATATTCAACATCAACCAGGCTTGCAGGAACTTGCCGTCATAATGCTTCGGTTGATACAGCATCTGATACGCCTTCAGCGCCTCGTAGCTGTAGTCTGCATCGCTGCCGTTGTCATTACGCAGCCAGCGGGTGATGTTTTGCGCCACCTGGGGCAGCAACAGTTGCTTCAACGCTTTGTTGTACAGCGCCTGACTGGCATCGCTCACTTCAGTACCACGGTACAACCACATACGACGCGTCAGTGGCGGGTCCTGCAATGAAAAGTCTTTACTCTCTGGCAAATGCAGCAGCGTATTGAGATAAGGCACCAGCGCAAACAGATCGCCGGTTCCCTGACGTTGTAGCTGTTCACCCAGTTGCTCAACCTGCGGCGTTTTTGCCGCCATCTCCTGCAAATAGGCTTTGTTTTTGCTGTAACTGGTGAGCCATAACGCCCCGGCAATCACCACCACTACCAATAACGCCAGATAGCCAGACCATAAACCGGCGCGATTGCGCAGCTCCCACCAACGATTGCTGGCCGCCAGCCCGGACTCCTGAAAGACAACATCTTCCAGCATGTCCTTGAGGAAGAAGCTTTGTCCCTTAGTGGGCGGAATCGGCGCGTCTTTCCCCACCTGATCCCAGCGGCCTGATTCACCCTGCTGTTGTCCCGGCAGATGGAGCGCACGGGTCAATTCCCCCATCACGCGGTCAAACGGCAAACCTTCCTGCGTGCCGCTGGCGAAGTAGATGCCGCGCGGTGCGAACTGGGTTTCGAAATCGGAGCGGGCGAATAACGTTTCCAGCGCCTCGGCCAGCAACGGACGTAATGCGGCAAACTCCTGCGGGAACAGATAACTTTCCGCGCGCGCCTGGGCGTCGCTCTCTCCCAGCAGGGTATCGGCTAATCCGGCATCCAGACGTTGTTGCAGCAGCGAATATTCCTGCTGAAATTGGCTGCTGAGTTCGAAATCGGCAGTGGAGGCTTGCGCCCAGGGAAAGGTGAAGCCCCAGATTTGCTCGCGCTGTGCTTTATCCAGCCCGGCAAAATAGCTGCGGAAGCCTTTTAACAAATCCGCCTTGGTGACCAGCACATAGACCGGGAAACGGATACCGAGACGATCATGTAACTCCATCAAGCGCTGACGTAACGCCAGAGCCTGATTACGCAGCGCTTCCGGTGTCTGGCTCAACAGATCCGCCACGCTCAGGGTGACGATCACCCCATTGATCGGCTGACGACCACGGTATTTGCGCAGCAGAGCAAGAAAGTGGTGCCACTCGCTGGCGTCGCGCTCCTGCTGGCTCTCCTGAGTGGTGTAGCGCCCGGCAGTGTCCAGCAGCACCGCTTCGTTGGTGAACCACCAGTCGCAGTTACGCGTACCGCCAATGCCACGCAGCGCCGCCTTACCCAACTTGTCAGCCAGCGGGAATTGCAGGCCGGAGTTGACCAGTGCGGTGGTTTTCCCGGCTCCGGGTGCGCCGATGATCATGTACCACGGCAATTGATAGAGATACTGGCGGCTGAATCGTTGCGCCCAGAACGGTGTTCCTTTGCTGTGATGGCGTTGGAAATGGGCTTTCTTTAGCATCTCCGTGGCTTCGCCAAAACGGCTCGCCAGCACCTGTTCCTCGTTGGTCAGCCGTTTGCGATCCTGATCGGGCACGTCCGACTGTGGGGTTTCGAGGCTCGACATCAACTTACGATTGAGCCACATGTTGTAGAAACGAGGTATCGCCTGGCTTAAACCCCACACCAGATACAGCAAGGCAATACTGATCACGCGATTCTGTTCCGGCTCCAGTGGCCGCGAATCGACAATCGAGAACACCGGGCCAATGACCCAGATGATAAATGACAGCGCCGTGATGCCGACAAAACCCCAGGCGAGGCGGCTGGTCAGCACGGCAAAAAGCAGATTCAGCATGGATTAGTTCCCTCTCGCCAGGCCGTTAAGTTCAGCGTGCGTTGCATCCGGTGCCACCAGCAGCGTGATTTCCACGCGGCGGTTGCGTGCACGGTTCTCGGCGTTGGTGTTCGGCACCAGCGGATTGCTTTCGCCGCGCCCTTCCGCTTTAACGCGCGCCGGTTGGGTCAATTGCTGTTGCAGCAAGGTCTGAACCGACTGCGCGCGCGCCAGAGAGAGTTCATAGTTGGAGGCAAAGCGGGCGCTGCGGATCGGCACGTTATCGCTGTAGCCCACCACCAGAATCTTGCCGCTGACGTTGTTCATCGCCGCCGCAATACGCTGGATAACCGCTTCATAACGGCCACGCACCGTGGTCGCGCCGGAGGTAAACAAGCCATCCCCTTTCAACGTCACCACGCTTTGATCGGCTTCATCACGAACGGCCACCAGACCGGCATCAATTTCCGGTTTGAGGAAGGTTTTCAGATTGAGCGCGGCAGGTGGCGGCGGTGCCGGGTTACGGATCTGCATTTCCGGTAATGAGGTCTGATAAATGTTAGCCAGCACCGGCGTGGTGTAATCTCCCAGTCGCCAGTTAAGAATGATATAGAACAGGCAGGCACCGAGCGCGGCCACTGCGGCACAGGCCCACAGCGGAATCATCGGACGCCACAGCTTGCGCAGCACCGGTTGATCGGTCGGATGCACCGACAGCGCCGCCGCATAACTGCCGCGGACGCTTTTGATCATCTGTAACAGCCGTTGTTTGATGGTTTCCAGCTGCGAACGCCCGTTGTCCAGTACCCGGTAACGCCCTTCAAAACCCAGCAGCAGGCAAAAGTAGATCAACTCCAGCAGCAGGATATGCTGACGCGGATTTTGCGACAGTTTTGCCAGCAACTGGAAAAACTTCTCCCCGCCCCAGGTTTCATTGTGAAAGGTGACCAGCAAACCGTTGCTGGTCCAGACGCCACGGCTACCCCACGGCGTCAACGCGGCGGCTTCATCCAGCGCGGTGCACAGGCAATAACGCGCACCAATGATCACTTCATAACTCAGGCCCGACTGCTGACAGCTCAGTTCAAAGCGACGGATCTGGTCAATTAACTGCTGGCGCAGACGCGCGGGATCGTCATGGGAAACGGAGTGCCGGATCTGCGGGATGGCGTTAATCAGCGGATTCGCCGCTGCCACCAACACATTCTGGTGGCTAACATCGGGCTGCGCGGCATCACTATTCGGTTTCTGTTGTGGCTGCATCATGCGTGCTCAGTTTTGATTATTCTGACTGACTGCGAATGGCCCAGAACTCCATATTCAGGCCTGGAAATTCACCGGCGAGATGAAGTGCAAAGGCTCCCGAGCGCTCCATCTCCTTCCACAGCTCGCTGTTTTTATCCAGTTCAAAGTAGCTGTAGCCCGCATGCCACGGGATTTGTGGCGGCGCACCCGGCATGGCGATCAGTGACAGGCCAGGTAACTGCAACTGCACCAAATCGCGAATTTTGGTGACGGGCGCGACTTTCATCTGCGCCGGGAAATGGGTTTTTAGCGCATCGGCGGGCACGCTGGCTTTCACCGCCAGCACAAAGCCAAATTCGCGCACCATGCTGCTCTCCGGTACCGTGGCCACATTCAGCCCGTGCGATCGTTGCGTCAGCGGCAACTGAATCGCGCTCTCCTCCATCACCTGCGACAACCCCTGGCGAAGCTGCAACGTCAACCGCATGAAGCAACCATGTAAATCGTCATGGTCATAACGCGGGAATGCGTCAGGCGTGCGGGCGGGCGACCAGGTGCATAGCTCTGACGCCAGTTGTAGCCAGTGGCTATACAGGGATTCGGGATGCAGCAACGGTAAGGTTTGCAGATGCGCGTGCAGACCAAGCTGCCGGTTTAACAGCGCCAGCAGCATGAAATCGACCATATCAGCGCTGTTGAATCGCCCGGTACCAGGCGTGCGCTGGCTCAATTGTTGGCTGCGTTGCTGAATCAGGCCATGCAGGTCGTTCAGCATGCTTTGCAGCCCGTGATTTCCGGTCAGGGTGAGCATTGGCGGAATGTAATCGCTGTCGAGACGAACATGATTATCGCTACGCTTTTCCACCACCCGCGCCACACCCATTGCGGTCCATTCGGCAGTGAGGTCTTGCTCCAGCATCAGACGCAGGCGCAATTTACCGAATTGCACCGTGGCCGCGCCAACGGCCAACGCATTGTCATCCTCGACCTCCGTTTCCCAGGCGAGATAACGCGCCAGCGAGTCCGACGCATCCTGAAAGGTCACGGCCTCGCGTCCGTTACGTCGCGTCGGGATCGCCAGCACCACTTTCGCCCGATCAACATTGTCCGGCAGATCCAAAGGAGCCGGCCCCTGCTGTGGCTGACTAAAGGCGAAGAAGGTGCCATCCGGCAGACAACCACTGGCCGCACTTAATGCCAGCTTGCCCTGGCGCAGCAGCGCGTCATCAAATTCAACGTCAAAAAATCCCCAGGTGTAGACACGCTGGGACTGGCCCCATTCCCGTAAGGTACTGTGCAGAAAATTTTCCGACTGCTGGAAGTGATGCGGGCGTAGAAACATACCTTCCGTCCACACCACCTTTTCGGCTCTGTTCATAATCATCCTTTACTGCTTAACCAGGCGCAGGCCGTTGATATCCGCCACGATGCTGGCATTCAGCTCACCATCGTTACTTTTCCAGAACTGCCAGAACGCACTGTCATCCCCGTCCGGGAAGGGCAGCGCCAGGCGCCAGACTTTGCCGTCCAACGTCTGATATTCCGCCATGATGCCGATGAAGCGGGCTTCGGCCAGACTCTTACCACTGAGCGTGTTACTGAGTTGCCCTGCTCTCAGGAAGAATTCCTGGTTATTGAGCAGTGAAGCGCCGAGCACTGCCCCCGGCTGGTTTTGTAGTGAATAGAAATCGGCAGACATAAATGCGGCGTCAGAGGTGAGTAGCATCACCCGAACTTTGAGCGGCGCACCCGCATTGATTTGCGGATGCGCCTGGAAATGCAGGTTGTAGCGCGCTACTGAGGTTTGGCTACTACTGCATGCCGCCAGTAACAGGACGAACAGCGGCAAACACCACTTTCTCAGGCGACTTATCAACATCACCTGTCCCTCCATGTTTAGCGAGATTAGTTGATGATCCAGGTACCGCTGTTACCGTTCTGACAGGCTTTGCTGTCGCCATCGACCGACACGCAGGTCTTTTTCTTTGCGGTACGCGCCCGACGTTTCGGCTGATCGGCTTTCAGGGTTTGATCGTAGAGATCGCTTTTCACCAGAGCGCGGAACGGGACATAACCAGTGAGCTGGGCCGCAGCTGGCGTGGCTGCTGCTGGCGCAGCCGCGGTTTTCTGCCCTTCTGTCGGTGCGGCTTCGGCCTGTTGCTGCGGCTGCTCGCCAATCGCCAGCCAATTGTTCTCAACCATGCCAAGGACCGTGTAGGTTTCACCGGTTTTCAGCGTGGTCACCACTTTGCCGCCGTAGTCAGGGCGCGTCATCACCGAGGTCGGGTAGAGCGCGCGATAGGCGTCATTGACAGGACTGAACTGCGCAGGCGGATTGACCGCATGACGGTGGACCAGGGTGACACCGTCAACGGTGCTGGTCACCAGGGTGTCGTCAGTGATGGGTGGTGGCGCTTTACAACCTGCAACAACAAAGACAAACAGCAGGCTTAACGCAATGCGGAGATTCACCATTTTCTTCATGTTTAGTTCCATTAATCTCTAAAAAATGGCCATTGGCCGGTTGTTAGCAAAATAAATCACTGAATGCCGGGCGAACCGATGCAATCAGGACCATTTAGAAAATTGACCACACTATTTATCGGAATCTGTTGACCAAATATCTGCTTAAAATTGATCAGTTCCAATTAAGTATTTCAGATGCAATAAAAGGGAGCGTAAGACCAGGAGGGGGTTGATATGCAGTTATAAAACATTCACTGAAGTGATCAATATCTGCAACTCAATAGGGGGTAAAGCAGCGTACACAAGATTTACTTATGACATTCCTGGTCTGAAATCCACCCTGCCTTATAAGACCGCTCAATCAGGGTGCAAAAGTCGTGACGAATATTAATCGCGAGCAACACGGATCACAATCGATCTAAATCAATTAGTTATGATCATTCTGTAGCATCATAGCTACCGCACGAGCCTGGTAAAACCCGCCCGTGAGCATAAATCATCATCCATGTGTTAACATCGGGCAAAGGTTTACATAAGCCTGACAAAATATCAACGTGCGGTATTCCTGGAAACATCCATAAACATTACTTAACAAATAATTCTAATGGAAATTTACCTCGTTTTAGGCAGACAAAATCAGAATCGTCTTAAAAAACGAAGCAATTAATAAGAATTTTGCTACTAATAATGAAAATTCACACATCTAAAATTCATAAAATTTCACAAAAAAAGTGGTCCTGATTGAGTACGCATTTACTCAATTTGAGTTATGTCAGGCAAGACGGGTTTTTATACTTACAAAACCAAAAAGGGACATAGTTATGTCTGTAAATGGCAGAATTTTGACCTGTCTCTTAGATAGAAACATGCGGCTTGAATGTGAAGGGAATGGAATGAATACCGGGTTTACACCAGAATGAACGGAACAGGCATAAAAAAATGGCGCGATTTATCGCGCCATTACGAGGAAATCGTCATTAATGACGCTTATCCACTTTTGCCACCAGACGATCGCCCAGCCACTGAATACCGCATACCAGAATGATCAGCACCGCAATCACCGCCAGCATCACGTTGGTTTCAAAACGCTGATAGCCGTAGCGAATCGCGAGATCCCCCAGGCCACCGGCACCAATCGCCCCGGCCATCGCGGAGGCACCCACTAACGCCACCAGCGTAACGACGAATCCCGCCAGAATACCCGGTAACGCTTCCGGTACTAACACTTCCCAGACAATACGCAATTTACTGGCTCCCATAGCACGCACAGCATCGATCAGGCCACGATCCACCTCGCGCAGGGACACTTCCGCTACACGGGCAAAATAAGGCGTCGCGGTGATCGACAGCGGAACAATCGCCGCCCAGGTTCCCAGCGACGTGCCAACCAGAAAACGGGTAAACGGGATTAGCGCCACCAGCAGAATAATGAAGGGTAAGGATCGAAACCCATTGATGATGATCCCCAGCACCTGATTAATCAGCCGGTGTTCGGCAATGCCACCGGGACTGGTCACCACTAAAATCAAACCCAATGGCAGCCCGGCAACCAGTGAAAACAGGCCAGAAACCAGCGTCATCAGCAAGGTTTCGCCAATGGCGTTAAGCATTAAATCAATCATTACCGGTGACATAGCCGATTCTCTCCACTTGTGCCTGCTGCTGTTGCAGCCAACTGATGACGGGTTGCTGTTGCGCCTGCGGCAACGCAATAAAGAAACGGACTACCGCGTAGTGCTGAATGTGGTCTACCCCACCCTGCAATAAACGGAATGCCCCCGGCCAGTGCGTTGCAAGGCGCGTCAGTAAATCGCCCTGATCATCTTCACCGGCAAAATCAACGCGATAAATGACTTCACCGACAGGTTGTTGCTGAAGACGCGCCGCCAGATTTTCCGGCAACTGGGGCAGCAAACCGCGCAGCAGCGTTTGTGTCAGTGGGGTTTGCGGATGGGCGAATACCTGCCATACCGGCCCGCTTTCAATAATTTCCCCGGCGTCGATCACCGCGACCCGATGCGCGACGGATTTGATCACCTCCATCTCATGGGTGATCAACAGAATGGTGATGCCAAGTTGCTGATTAAGAGATTTCAGCAACCCCAGAATGGAGCGGGTGGTTTCAGGATCTAACGCTGAGGTCGCCTCATCGCATAGCAGCAACGCGGGCTTCCCCGCCAGCGCCCGGGCAATCCCCACACGCTGCTTCTGACCACCCGACAGTGCCGCCGGATAGTGATCCGCTTTATCGGACAGCCCCACCAGCTGTAATAACTCCGCAACACGCTGCTGACGCAGCGCTTTCGCCACTCCGGCAATTTTCAGTGGCAACGCCACGTTCTGCGCCACGGTTTTTGCCGAGAGCAAATTAAAGTGCTGAAACACCATGCCAACCCGGCTACGCACCGCTTGCAGATCCTGTTCCGACAATCCACTGATCGCACGTCCCTCGATTTCAATCACGCCTTCGTCCGGCTGTTCCAGGCCGTTAAGACAGCGAATCAGCGTCGATTTCCCGGCACCGCTGCGGCCGATGATGCCGAGGATTTCGCCTTGATTGACGGTCAGAGAGAGTTTGCGCAGCGCATGAGTTGCACCAAACGTACGAGAAAGATCGCGTACGTTAACCACCACCGGTGAACGGTGCACAATATCTGTCGTATCCGTGGCCGCACGGCGCGATAATGAAATGTCATCGGGAAAGAGTAGTGTCATGGTTCACCTGCATCGGGCGCGCATGGCCCGGCTCGCGGGCCGGGAATCAGCGCAGTATACGCAGCGACTTATTATCACTTAATCTCGATTTCAGAATTGTTATTCACAAAAAGCATATAAAGCGCACAGCCTTACGTTTTCACCCAGCATGCTGTGCTAACATCACCTTTTCGCACCTTGTTATTGAGCACTATGTCAGAAACGACCAAACGTAAAAATGACCCTGAAGGGCTGAAGAAACGCATCCTTGCTGGCGCACTGAAAACCTTTGCCGAATTCGGTATGCAAGGGGCACGGCTGGAGCAGATTGCTGAACACGCTCAGACCACCAAACGTATGGTGGTCTATCACTTCGTAAATAAAGAGAAGTTGTATATCGAGGTGCTGGAGCAGGTTTATCAGGCGATTCGTCAGCACGAAACTGGGCTGAATCTCGCGGCGATGGCCCCGGAAGAGGCGATGACCAAACTGGTGGAAGCCAGTTTCGATTACCACGTTTCGCACCCGGATTTTATGCGGCTGGTCTGCACTGAAAACCTGCTGCGCGGTCGCTACATCACCCAATCAGAACGTATTAAAGCGCTGAATAAAAGTGCCCTCGACCTGCTCGATGACATTTTGTCGCGCGGGCAACAGCAGGGCATTTTTATCACCGGCGTGAATACCATTGATGTGCATCGCCTGATAAGCAGCATCTGCGTCCATCATGTCTCCAACCGTTATACCTTTAACGCGCTGTTTAGCCCGGATAACAGTGAAGAGGAGAGTATCCACCGCAATCGCCAACTGGCGGTTACCGCCACGCTCCGCTATATCCGCAAGGCCCCTTAGTCTGCGGCTGCGCTGTGATGGTCTACGCTTTAGTCAATGGGACCATCACAGACCTCAGACTAAGGAACGCCGTAGTGAAAGATTCCCACCTTTATCCTTTACGCCATACCGCCAACATCGATAACGAAAACCGTCTGTGGAACTGGGCGCAAAATAGCGTCGTCGGTCTGCGTGCCCAGCTACAGCGGCCAACCTGCGAAGCGGAATTACAACAACTGCTGCGTCAGACCACAGGCAAAGTACGCGTGCTCGGCAGCCGTCTGTCGCCAGGCCGGATGCTGGGCGTCGGGGCACAGGATCTGCTGCTGGATCTCAGCGCAATGCAGGGGGTGATCGCTGTCGATGATGAGAGCGTCACCTTTGCCGCTGGCACCCAACTGGAGCAGATCTATGCCACCCTGACCGGGATGGATCGCATGCTGGCCTCCTCGCCGGGCGTGATTGCGGTCCAGACTCTGGCGGGTGCGATGTCAACCGGCACCCACGGTCAGGGGCTGGATCAAAGTTCACTGGCTGACGAAGCGACTCGCATTCGCATGGTGTTGGCGGATGGCAGCCTGCGAGAATTCACCCGTGATGATGCCGATTTTTCTGCTGTACAGGTGGGGCTGGGCGCATTAGGCATTATCACAGCCGTCACGTTACGCACCCGCCCTTTTCGCCTGTTTACCTGCCACAAATATGCCGTTACGGCTGACAACCTCGGTCAGGATTTGCTGACCTGGAATCAGCAATACGAACTGAGCAAAGCCTGGTGGTTTGTTGACGACAATTTGCTGCATGTGTGGAATGCCGAAGAAGCCAATCCCCAGGATCAACAACGTTACTACGCCAACCAGCGTGAAGTGATTGAACATGGCGATGGGACCGACAGCAGCCTGAATGAAACTATCGACCAGACGCTGGCCCAGATGCATCGCGATACGCAGATTCACGGCAAAGGGGGTAAACAGTTCCGCACCGTGACGCGTTTTCGCGACTTCACCGACATCAGCGGCGATATCTATCAGTTATTTTGCCGTGGCATTGCGGTGCCGCAGATCAATGTGGAGATTGGTATCCCGCTGGCACGAACGCCCGCTGTCATCGAGAAAATTAGAGCATGGTACGCGGCAAAACATCCACATATGCATTACCCGATCATTCTGCGCTGTACCGGGCCATCATCGGCATGGCTCAGCCCGGCGTATCAACAGCCCACCTGCTTTTTTGGTTTTGTGGTGTACTACGCCGACGACGGTTCGCTATCGCAGGAAGGCCTGCATTTTCTTACTGAAGTGGAAAAGCTGCTCGCGGCTGAGGGTGGCCGCCCCCATTGGGGAAAATATTACGATCCGCAGCGTTACACCTGGCGGGATATCTATCCACAGTGGGATGCCTTTCGCGCGGTGCGCCAGCAGCTCGATCCACAGCGACGTTTCAGCAACGACTACGTTACCGCCCTTTTCGATTAAGCCTGACGAGAGGAAAGTATGTTTGCCTGGGTCACTTTATTAACACAACCCGATTATCTGGTGGGCGTGCAAGCGCTGCACCGTTCGTTGAAAAAAAGCGCCAGCCGCTGGCCGCTGGTGGTGATGGTCACCGATGCCATTGACCAGACGACGCGTGAAGCCTTGCAGGCCGAGGGCTGCGTCATTCATCCGGTGGTGCCGCTGACACCGCGAAGCGATCTGGCGCAGCACTATGCCTCGGCGCAGTTTGGCGAGGTGTGGAGCAAGCTGCGGGTCTGGGAATTGACCGGCTGCGAGCGCGTGGTGTTTCTCGACGCCGATATGCTGGTACTGCGCAATATGGACGAGCTTTTCACCCTCGATTTGGGTGAATATGCCCTCGCCGCCTGCCATGCCTGTCGCTGCAACCCGAATCAAATTGCCAGCTATCCCGCCAGCTGGCAGCCAGAGCATTGCCACTACACCTGGCAGGAGCGCCAGCAACCTGCCCCCGCCAACGTCGATCTGTATCTCAATGGCGGCTTTTTGGTGTTGAAACCTGATATGGCGGTCTTCCGGCAGTTGCAGGAGAAAGTTGCAGCCATTGACGATTTGCGCCGCTACCCGTTTTCCGAGCAGGATTTGCTGAATGAGGTGTTTGCCGGGCGCTGGTTGCCGTTGCCTTATATCTACAACGCGTTGAAGACCTTGCCTTTTCAGCATCCTGAGCTGTGGCACGCCGAAGAGGTTAAGAATCTGCATTATATTCTGGCGAAACCGTGGAAACGCGATTTGTATCAACCGGAGATGGAACGCGATCGCTACTATGCGCTGGATAAGTTGTGGTGGCAGATGGCGACCTGACGGCGCGCTTGAACGCGCCGTTGGGCAACGCAGAAGATTATACGGTCATCCAGCGTCGTTCGGTGGCAGATATCGCCACCGCTTCCAGCACCTTCTGAACCTGTAATCCTTCCGCGAAGTCTGGCCACATCCGGTCACCTGCGGCGATGCCGTTAATCAGATCACGAATTTCGACGGTTTTCTGATCGTTAAAACCAATACCGTGTCCGGCTGAAACGCAGAAGTTGGCATAATCCGGATGCGCCGGGCCGGTGAGAATGGTTTTAAAACCCTGACGTCCGGCCGGATCATCGTGGATATAGAGTTCCAGCTCCGCCATTCGCTCCTGGGTGTATCGCAGCGTGCCTTTGGTGCCGGTCACCACATAGGTCAGCCCCATTTTGCTGCCGCAGGCTATACGCGACGTTTCAAATACGCCATGCGCACCATTTTTGAAGCGTAGCAGCGCGCTGGCCTGATCTTCATTTTCTACCGGCAACAGGCGGCTGGCATCTTTCGGGTCCGGGCGTTGCTTAATTACCGTCATCATATCGCCACTGACTTCTGCGATATCGCCCACCAGATAGTGCGCCATATTGACGATATGCGCTGCGAGGTCACCGAGTGCGCCCAGGCCCGCCAGCGCTTTCTGGCAGTGCCAGTCGAGCGGCGTTTCCGCTTTCGCCAGATAGTCTTCGTTGTGGGTACCGTAGAAATGCACCACATCTCCAATTTCACCACGGGCAATGATTTCTCGTGCCAGTTGGCTGGTCGGGTTTTTCATATAGTTGAAGCCTACCAGGGTTTTTACCCCGGCCTGCTGTGCAGCCTGCACCATCTCTTCCGCATCGGCGACAGAGAGCGACAGCGGCTTTTCGGAATAGACATGTTTACCGTTGCGGATCGCTTCCAGCGCCATCTCTTTGTGCAGGAAGTTGGGGGCGCAGATATCCACCACATCAATATTGGGATCACGCACCAGCTCACGCCAGTCACCGGTTGAACGCGCGAAGCCAAAGGTTGCCGCCTGTTTGGCGGCCAGCGCCGGATTGACCTCCGCCAGCATCTCACGCACGATTTCGCCCTTCAGGGCAAATACCGTGGGTGCCTGCGCATAAGCGATTGCGTGACAACGACCGATGTAACCACTGCCAATCATGCCGATTCTGACTTTGTTCATACTGCACATCCTGGGTTCACAGAAGAAGTGATACGGAATATAAATTTCACCCTGAACAGCCACAACGGCCAAATGAAATATCTGTGATCATGCATGCGATGAATCTGACAAAAACGACAAATCAGAATGTAATTTTTCATAGAGTTAGTGACTACCATCACAATCAAGCTTGCCATTTATCTCCTTTATGGATGGCACGTTCCATTTTACTGCACAACCCGCTCCGGGATTTTTCTCCCACAGACCGGGAGAATGCTGCTTTCTTCAGCAGTCAGAACAATTTGTGCAAAAGGGCTTTGACAAGGCGCGGCTCGCTCGTTACTATGCGCCCCGTTCAAACGATTCCTCTGTAGTTCAGTCGGTAGAACGGCGGACTGTTAATCCGTATGTCACTGGTTCGAGTCCAGTCAGAGGAGCCAAATTTAAAAACCCGCTCAGGGAAACCTGAGCGGGTTTTTGCTTTTTTGAGTTTATCAATCACATCAAAAACATCGGTTCAGTATGGCCTGAATAGCATTAGGGATACGCTGTTCAAGTCTTGACGGGAGAGAAGTTCAGGTTTATCTCACTTATTAGCCAGTTACTGGCTAAGACGATACCAGCCAGAGAGCCAAATTTAAGAAGCCTGCTTAGGAAACTAATCAGGCTACTTGCTTTCGGATGCGGTTAGTTGTTGCCAATAGCTCAGACTTAAAGAATCAAACCGGAACTATTTTCACTTCCTATCAAATTTTTAACCTCATCAATCAAACAATTATTGTTTTTAATAAAATCGTTAAGAGTATATATCGTCTTCACAGGTTTCATTTCAACCCGGCTATCGCTAATTGCGACAGAATACACATCTGCATCCACTTTGGTATAAATTTCGTACGTCAAGCCATAGATATCTGTCAATTTTTCATCCGACTCATTTAATCTGGCTGCTATCATCCGAGTCTTCAAAAAAGCAACATCGCCATACGACGAAACAATAGCATCATGCGCAGATTGTTTTTTACATTTCACCGTCCAATATAACCCTCCCCAAAAGACATCGTTCTTACCATTACCTCTCTTTATTTTGATCATCAACTGAGGTACTCTTTCACTGGCCCCTTCACGCAAATCATAAATTAATCCAAAAAAATTCATTGGATTGTAAATGTGTATTTCAGCAATATCTTTTTCATCTAGCGTATTAAGAATGAAGTCAACCTGTCGACGCCAACGAGAATTGGAAGAAAGAAAACCATCCAACTTTTTCCTCAGCATATTAAACTGAAATTTTCTTTCCGGTGTTGTTTTCATCATGAAACTATAAGGGTGATCTCCAGAGAAACCACATGCCATTGATAGTATATCTTCATCATCAAACAGAGATCCGGTGAACATCCGGCCGAAACCAACGGGTGGGAAATGTTTCCAGGAGCTTAATGTATTATAAAGACTATGCAGCGCCAGGCCTGTATATTCTCCGACCTCTGCCGTGATACGGACTTGCTCTGTAAGAATTCTCGTTCTTAACGCATATTCTTCCCCATCCAGTTCCCACATCGGCAAAAGAGCCTCAATATCGATATGATATTTTTCGAGCTTCCGTTGAGGTAAGGTGGAAACCTCTTTTTCCAGACACACAGTGTCTGTTGTAAACATCGACCATGAAAATCCGAAAGGGTGGACTATCACGGCATCATCTCCCTCATAGTCCATTTTAATGACAACACTATTGCATGAAGGTAGCTGACTCAACGTCTTAGTAAAATCATCGTATGCCTCATCCCTGTCCTTCTGCTTTGAGAACTCAAAGAATATAAAATTATGCAAAGGACTTAAATCGCCCTTATTATACTCTGGTATCATCTCGTGAAAAACTGGAGGCTTATTCCTCTGGTAACCTACCGTATAGCCTTTAAATTCGTACTGTGAAACGCGCGCATATTCATCAAAGGCTTCTTTCAACTCTCGCCAAACGGTGGAAATCACAACGCACCTTATTTTATCCTCTTCAATATTATACTTGCTCTTCAGCATCCCCGCATACTTCATAAGCTGTTGTATGGCTGACCTTGCGGTTTGATCACTCTTTTTAATTTCAATAATAGTAAAGCAACCGAAATCATCCTTCGCTAAAATGTCTATGTACGCAACTCGCCCATTAGCTGTTTGAATAAAATATTCCTGATCAACCAACCTCAAAGACGGGTCTAGTAAATTTAGATATTTTGCTACATTCTCTCTTATTTCTTCCTCATAAACTTTCATTTTTTCTTTTCCATCTGTTTATTATCATGCCATCGAAATCTTAGGTTAATATAGAGCGTCTATTAATTAAGAGTATTATCCGAATGAAAAATCTCCAGCGCAATAAATTGCGCCGCTACGATCCACGGAGATAGACTGCCACTTCCTCCATCAGCCAACTAATAAACGCCGTCTCCTCCTCGCGCTTCTCACTCTTCTTACGCGTCACCAGCCAATACGGCCACGGGTAATCCACGCTGAACGGGCTGAGTTGCACCATTTCCCCCCGATCCAGTGCGTCCTGCACCAGCGATCGTCGTTCCAGCGCGATACCTTGTCCAAGTCGTACCGCCTGTAAAATCAGGTTTGAATCGTTAGTAACCAGGCCATTCGGTACGATCGGTTGACTCAATCCCGCCGCCTGGCACCAGTTATCCCAGGATTCGAGGGTAAAAAGGAGTTCACTGGCGGCAATTTGCTGTGGGGTCTGCGGCAGATTACCGCCATTAAACTGCGGTGACGCCACCACCAGCAGCGTATCGGCAAACAATAGCTGACTGTTGACGCCAGCCCAGTCACCTTTACCCATACGAATGGCGATATCGGTGGTGGCCTGCTGCATATCGTTGACGCTCAGGCTGGCCTGTAAGCGCAGATGAATATGTGGGAAACGTTGACGAAAGCGCGGCAGTCGCGGCATCAGCCAGTGGCTGGCGAACGAAGGCACCGCCGCCAGGCTAAGTTCGGCGCGCCGCGGTTTGACCTGCACCTGACGCGTAGCATCGGCAATGCGCCCCAGCGCTTCACGGATCTGCATCGCATATAACCGCCCTTCTTCGTTAATCTGTACTCCGCGTACCTGGCGAGTGAATAAGCGTACCCCCAACAGATCTTCTAACGCTTTAATCTGCTGGCTGATGGCCGAATGGGTAACATGCAACTCTTTCGCCGCCAAGGTAACGCTACCGAGTCTCGCTACCGCTTCAAAGCTACGCAGGCTGGCAACCGGGGGGAAATCTGCCATCACCGTTCCTCACATAATGAAAACCTAAGCCTGCCACAATAAGCGTAAGTTTTACTAACAAAAACGCTTAGAAAGCGTCGCTGGCTGAATCACGGCGGCTGGGGTACTGTCTGGGCAAAGAAACTGAGGATTTACAAGGAGTCATGATGAAACTGATTGGTATGCTGGATTCCCCTTATGTACGCCGCGTGGCAATTTCCCTCGCGCATTACGGCATGGCGTTTGAACATCAGTCGCTGTCGGTGTTTCGTCACTTTGATCAGTTCGCGCAGATTAATGGTGTGGTCAAAGCCCCCACGCTGGTGCTGGCCGATGGCAGCACGCTGATGGATTCGTCGCTGATTCTGCATTATCTGGAAAGTCAGGCCGCTACGTCCCGCAAATTGCTTCCCACAGCGCCGACTGCGCTGGCTAAAGATACCCAGATTCTCGGGCTGGCGTTGGCCGCCAGTGATAAAGCGGTGCAATTCCAGTACGAATGCACGTTACGACCAGAAGAGAAGCAGCATCAACCGTGGCTCGACCGCGTGACGCAGCAACTGCTGACGGCCTGTAAAGCCTGGAATGCCGAGCTGGAACAACGCGAGATCAATCCGCAACAGCCGGATCAGGTGGCGATCAGCAGCGCGGTGATTTGGGGATTTATTCAGTCGATTATTCCGCAGGTGGTGCCGGCAGAACATTATCCGCGTTTGCAGCAGGTGGCGCAGCAGATGGAAGACACCGCGTTATTTGCCCACTATCCGCCGGTGTAAAAAATGAAGGTGCGCATAATGCGCACCGATAAAATATCGCAGGATTTTGGAGCGGCGCGTTTTTGCGTTAACGCCAGCCCAGCTCCGGGGCCACATGGGTCAGGATCGCTTCCATCACATGCGCACAGTAATCCACCCCAAGCTGGTTCGGAATGGTCAGCAACAGCGTATCGGCTTCGGCAATCGCCTCATCCTGCGCCAGCTGTTTGATCAGCTGTTCCGGCTCTGCCGCATAGCTGCGACCAAAGATAGCGCGGGTTTTCTCATCGAGGAAACCGACGGAATCCTGATCCTGGCCGCTGCGACCAAAATAGGCACGGTCGATATCATTGGTCAGAGCAAAAATGCTGCGGCTGACGGAAACACGCGGCGTGCGCTGATGACCGGCTGCCTGCCAGGCTTCACGGTACGCGCGAATTTGTTTCGCCTGCTGGATATGGAACGGCTCACCGGTTTCATCATCTTTCAGCGTTGAACTTTGCAGGTTCATCCCCTGCTGCGCGGCCCAGATGGCGGTTGCGTTCGAGCCGGAACCCCACCAGATACGCTCACGCAGGCCTTCAGAGAAAGGCTCCAGGCGCAGTAGCCCCGGTGGATTTGGGAACATCGGCTGTGGATTGGGTTTAGCAAAGCCTTCACCACGCAACACTTCCAGCAACTCCTCGGTATGACGACGTCCCATATCGGCATCGCTTTCGCCGTCTTTCGGGTTAAAGCCAAAGTAGCGATAACCTTCAACCACCTGCTCCGGCGAGCCACGGCTGATACCCAATTGCAGACGGCCATTGGAGATCAGGTCGGCGGCGCCGGCATCTTCCGCCATGTACAGCGGGTTTTCGTAGCGCATATCAATCACGCCAGTACCAATCTCGATGCTTTTGGTACGCGCACCCACAGCGGCCAGCAAGGGGAACGGAGAACTTAACTGACGGGCAAAGTGGTGCACGCGATAGTAAGCACCATCGGCACCTAACTCTTCAGCGGCCACGGCCAAATCGATAGATTGCAACAACACATCCTGCGCAGAACGGGTGGCGGATTGTGATGATGGCGTCCAGTGACCAAAGGATAAAAAGCCAATCTTTTTCATGGAACTGTTCTCCTCGCGGGCGGGTTACGCCCCGGCGTAAGTAAGTCGTTTTCGATGCTGAAAGGTTACGTCAGCCGCGTCCGTACTGATAGCCAATTGTTTTCACCCGCTTCATCAAGTTTTTCGACATAAGTAAGAAAATTAAGGTCTTTGTGTTTTTTTTGACCTTGCCGCATCGTCTGGCGACACCCTTTCAGCCAGCAGGACAATGTCGCCATCATGCCCAAAGGTTCTTCCGCCTATATCAACGCACAACAACGTGAACAGGTTCATCAATTGGCGCGTAGCTGGTTATGGCGCAGTGAACTGCCAACCTGGCTGCTGATGCTGGCGGTGTATGGTGGTTGGTTTGGCACGTTATTTTTCGGGCAACATCTTGGCTGGCTGCCGACAACGTTGCTGATGATTATCTTTACCACCTGGTATATGTCGTTACAGCATGAGTTGATCCACGGTCACCCTACCCGCTGGCCGCGCCTTAATCAGTTGTTCGGCACCCTGCCGCTGGCGGTGTGGTATCCCTATGGCCTGTATCGCGATTCACATCTGGCGCACCATCGTAACCACACCCTGACCGATCCCGATGACGACCCGGAAAGCTATTATCTGACACCGCAACATTGGGCGCGCTTGCAGCCCTGGCAGCGCCGGGTGATCCATCTGCGTAATACGTTCACCGGACGGCTGCTGCTGGGGCCATTGCTGGACATTCTTGCGACGCTGCGAGCGCTGCTGCTGGCGTTTCGTCAGCGCGACAGGCAGGCCATCGTCATGTGGGTGATTCACCTCAGCCTGTTGGCTGGGTTGTTCTGGTGGCTGGCGCAATGGGGTTATTCACCGCTGTGGTTAGTGCTGGCGGTGAGTTATCCGGCGCTGGCGCTGACCAAAGTCCGGTCTTTCTATGAACATCGCGCCGAGGAGGAACCGCTGGCGCGTTCGGTGAATAACGAAGCGGGGCTGGTGTGGCGCTTGCTGTTTCTCAACCTCAACTATCATTCAGTACATCACGATCTGCCGGGCCTGCCGTGGTATGGCCTGCGTCGCGTTTACCTGCTTCATCGCGAGGACTATTTCCAACGCAACCAGGGGTTTCGCGTCGCGGGTTATGGCGAATGGCTGCGACGCTTTTGGGCCAGACCGGTTGCGGTTAACGCCCACCCGGCTCGCAAACAGGATGTACGCCATGACTAAAACGTTTTCCTTACCGATGTACGATATCAACCATGCCACCACCGAAGCGTTGACGGATGCGCTGGTGCAATTGCTGGCAGCGCGCGGCGTGGCAGCCCGCGTGGCGTGGCACAGCGATCTGCTGCCGCACTGGCGCGATCACGACTTGTTGCTGAGCCAGACCTGTGGCTACCCATTGGTAAAACTGCTGCCGGATGTGCAACTGGTGGGCGCATTTCAATCCAGCGCACCAGGTTGTGAAGGTTTGCGTTATCGCAGCTGGCTGGTGGTTCGCGCGGAGGATGCAGCGCTGACGCTGGCCGATTTTCGTGGTCGCCGGGCGGTGTGCAACAGCGATGATTCGCACTCCGGCTACAACTCGCTGCGTTACGTGGTGGCCCCGTTGGCGCAGCAGGGAAGATTCTTTGCCGAAACAGGTTTCAGCGGCAGCCATCGCCAGTCGCTGGCCGCCCTGCGTCATCAGCAGGCGGATATTGCCGCCATTGATTGCATCACCTGGGCATTGTTGCTGCACAATTTTCCCGAGGAGCTGGCCGGGTTAACGATTATTGGTGAAACGCCGTTGTGTGCTGCGCTGCCGCTGATTACCGCCGCCAGCACCGATCAACCGACGCTGACCGCCTTACGTAGCGCCTTGACGCAGTTGGTGCAGGATGAGGCTTATCGGGAACTGTGCGCAACCAGCCTGATCGGCGGCTTCGCTACGCCGGATCGCGCCTTTTACGATGAAGTGTTGCAGTGGGAGCAGCAGGCCGCCACGCTTGGCGTGACGGCGCTGTAAGTTTAATGGCGTGCCGCGATGATCGCGTCGGCGACGTTTTTCGGTGCTTCGGCGTAGTGGTTGAATTCCATGCTGTAGGTAGCACGGCCCTGCGACATCGAACGCAGCGTGGTGGAGTAACCAAACATCTCCGCCAGCGGCACTTCGGCGTGAATAATTCGCGCGCCAAAGCGTTCTTCCATGCCCTGCAAGGTGCCACGGCGTGAAGAGAGATCGCCCATCACGTTACCGGCATACTCTTCCGGGGTTTCCACTTCCACCTGCATTACCGGTTCGAGGATCACCGGATCGGCCTGTTTTGCCGCCGCTTTGAAGCCGAAAATGGCGGCCATGCGGAATGCCATCTCGGAGGAGTCAACATCATGGTACGAACCAAAGGTCAGGGTGGCTTTGACGTCTACCACCGGATATCCCGCCAGCACGCCGCTGTTCAGTGCTTCACGAATCCCCTTCTCGACCGAAGGAATAAATTCACGCGGCACCACACCGCCTTTGGTGGCATCTTCGAAGGCAAAACCGGCCCCAGGCTGCTGCGGTTCCAGCGTCAGCACCACATGGCCGTACTGACCTTTACCACCTGACTGGCGCACAAACTTACCTTCAACATCGCGTACCGTTTTGCGGATGGTTTCGCGGTAAGTCACCTGCGGGCGGCCAATATTGGCCTCCACGCCAAACTCGCGTTTCATGCGGTCAACGATGATTTCTAGATGCAGCTCACCCATACCGGAAATAATGGTCTGGCCCGATTCTTCATCGGTATGCAGGCGGAACGACGGATCCTCCGCCGCCAGACGCTGCAACGCCAGCCCCATTTTTTCCTGGTCGCTTTTGGTCTTCGGCTCAATCGACAGCGAAATCACCGGATCCGGGAAGTCCATACGTTCCAGGGTGATGACCGCATTCGGGTCACACAGGGTTTCCCCGGTCGTGACCTCTTTCAGGCCGACGCAGGCGGCGATATCACCGGCGCGAATTTCTTCGATCTCGATGCGATCGTTCGCCTGCATTTGTACGATACGCCCGATGCGTTCTTTTCGTCCTTTCACCGCATTCCATACGCTGTCGCCTTTACGCAGCACGCCGGAATAGACGCGCACAAAAGTCAGCTGGCCAACGTAGGGGTCGCTCATTAATTTGAATGCCAGCGCCGAGAACGGTTCGTCATCATCAGCATGACGTTCAGCATGTTCGCCGTGCTCATCAATACCCGCCACCGGGGGTACATCCACCGGTGACGGCATCAGCTCAACCACCGCATCCAGCATGCGTTGCACGCCTTTATTTTTAAACGCACTGCCGCACAGCATCGGCTGGATCTGGTTCAGCAAGGTACGCTGGCGCAGACCGGCAATCACCTGCTCCTCGCTCAGGTCGCCCTGCTCAAGATACACATCCATCAAGGCGTCACTGGCTTCTGCGGCGGCAGCCACCATATTTTCACGCCACTCGGCGGCCAGCGCCTGTAATTCGTCCGGGATCGCGGCGTAGCTGAAGGTCATACCCTGCGTGGCATCGTCCCAGTAAATGGCGCGCATTTTGGTGAGATCCACCACGCCGGTAAAGTGCTCCTCGGCACCAATCGGGATCACAATCGGCACCGGATGGGCGTGCAGACGATCTTTCATCATCTGCACCACGCGGAAGAAATCCGCGCCCTGGCGGTCCATCTTGTTGACGAAGGCAATGCGCGGCACATGATATTTGTTGGCCTGACGCCAGACGGTTTCTGATTGCGGCTGCACGCCACCCACGGCGTCATACACCATCACGGCGCCATCCAGCACACGCATTGAACGTTCCACTTCGATAGTGAAATCGACGTGTCCGGGGGTATCGATAATGTTGATACGGTGCGGCGCAAAGCTGCCATCCATACCGGGCCAGTAGCAGCTTACCGCTGCCGAGGTGATGGTAATACCTCGCTCCTGCTCCTGTGCCATCCAGTCGGTGGTTGCCGCGCCATCGTGCACTTCACCCAGCTTATGACTCATCCCGGTATAAAACAGGATGCGCTCGGTGGTGGTAGTTTTACCGGCATCGATGTGCGCGGAAATGCCGATATTGCGATAACGTTCGATGGGTAGCGGTCGGGGCATGATGCGTCCTTAGTCAGTTCGACGGAAAAAGGCGGGCACCATTGCCCGCCGTTGCCAATCAGCTTAGACCTCGCGCAGGAAGAAATGCGAACAGATTGAGCTGTTTTTCATCAGTCCTTTACATGCATACGCATTTGTCCACTGGCATCCCTCAGCGCTGCGTTTTAAGGTAGGGGTCTCATTCACAACGGGAAACACAACCATGCGCATTCTGGTAGTCGGCGCCGGCGCAACCGGCGGGTATTTCGGTGCGCGTCTGGCGCAAGCAGGACGTGATGTGACTTTTCTGGTGCGCGAGCGCCGTTTTCAGCAGTTAAAAGCGAACGGGATGGTGCTGAAAACCCCCGACAGTACTGAAACCCTGCATCCGCAACTGGTACAGGCCGGCACGCTGGACGGCAGCTATGACCTGATTATCCTGACGGTAAAAAGTTTTGGTCTGGCGCAGGCGATGGAGGATATCGCCCCGGCTGTCGGCCCTGACACCCTGATTATGCCAATTCTCAACGGCATGCGGCATATCGATACGTTGCAAAAACGTTTTGGCGACAAGGTGATTGGCGGCCTGTGTAAAATCAACGCCACCCTCGGTGAGAACGGCGAAGTGGTGCAGATGACGCCGCTGCATATCCTGTACTACGGGGCGCTGAACGGCGTGAATGACGCGCGTCTGCAACGGGTGGATGAGACGTTGCGCGGTGCGCAGTTCAACACCGTGTTTGCCGACAACATCAGCAGTGAGCTGTGGGAGAAGTGGTTGCTGCTGAGTACGCTGGGAGCCGTGTGCTGCCTCGGGCGCGGCAATACTCAGCAAATCCTGACATCACAGGGCGGGGAAGCGTTGTTGCAGGGCATCTTCGGTGAGGTGCTGAAGGTGATCAGCGCCGAAGGCTATCTGGAGCGTCCGGCGGTGACGGCGAAGATTCTTGAGACGCTGAATAATCCGGCCACACCGATGACCTCTTCGATGTACCGTGACCTGACCCAGGGCTTTGATATTGAGGCGGATCAGATCATCGGTGACCTGGTGGCGCGCGCCACGCGCAACGGGGTGGCTACGCCGCTGCTAAATGCGGTGTATGTTAATTTGCAGGTGTATCTGAAGAACCGGTAATCGCCAACCGTAGCGGCGCGATTTATCGCGCGGGTCTTTCCTGCACAGCGCACGAAATTGCGCGATAAATCGCGCCGCTACGCCCATTAAATATCCTGCACTGACCAGATCGCCGGGTTGCCAATCCGGGCGCGCAAGGCATCAAGAAACAGGGTGACGCGGGCCGGGGGATGACGTAACGCGCGTAGCGCGTAGATCCCGGTTGCCGCCTGCGGCTGTGCCGACCACTCAGGAAAAATCTGCTGCAAAACCCCGGCCTTGATGTCCTCCCCAACCACCCAGTCGGGGAGATAAGCGATTCCTAGTCCCTCCACCGCCGCCAGCCGCATCCCTTCAAAATCATCACAGCCAAAAACCGGTGCGGTGTTGGATGCCCGTGTCGGATGCCCCAGCACCGCAGACCAACCCAACAGGTCGGAGCCATGTAATTTGTCGATCAGCCGATGTGCGGCCAGATCGGCCAGTGTGGCTGGTTCCCCCTGCTGCGCCAGATATGCCGGACTGGCGCACAACACGCGGGTCTGGACAGCAATGCGGCTGCCAATCAGGGTACTGTCCGCCATATCCCCGATGCGGATCACCAGATCCAGACGTTCCGCTACCGGGTCGGCCAGACGTTCGGTCAGATCCAGCTCCAGCCGTAAATCCGGGTGCTGACGGGCCAGTTCCCCCATCACCGGCAGCACGTAGCGCTTGCCAAAGGTCGGGTAGCAGGCCACGCGCAAAATCCCGGTGACTTCCCCTTTCATCGACGCCAGCTCCTGCTGCGCATCCACCAGCGAATCCAGAATCTGTCTGGCACGGATCAACAAGGCTTCACCGGCATCCGTCAGGGTGAGATGGCGGGTGGAGCGCAGAAACAACGGCGTATCAAGATGCGCTTCCAGTGCATCAATCTGACGACCAATCGACGAGGGGGTGCGGCCACGCCGCCGACCAGCAGCGGAAAAACTACTCTCGCGTGCGACGTCAACGAAGACGCCAAGGAACTCGGCAAATTTCTCTGATTGCATCTGTGCATTTCTTGCATAGCTGTTGTGGGGAGAGGCCATCTTATCAGCGAAGCTCGCCGGGCTTAACCTTCTTCTCAACGCAAATCAACAACATCATCCATCTGAGGAAGAAGACCATGCAAAACCCAACTTATGATTCACTTTACCTGTTCATCAATGGCAAGTGGCTGAACGCCGACGACCGCGATACCGCCGCCGTGGTAAACCCGGCGACTGGCAACGTACTTGGCCGCCTGCCGCTGGCGACCGAAGCTGACCTGGCGCTGGCGCTGGATGTTGCGCGTGACAGCTTTGACGTCTGGCGTCACACCGTCCCCGCTGAACGGGCGCGCATTATGAAGCGTGCAGCGGAACTGATGCGTGAACGCGCTGAGCATATCGCCACGCAGATGACCCTCGAAGAGGGCAAGCCGCTGACCGAGAGCCGTGATGAAGTGCTGCGCGCCGCCGAATACTTCGAATGGTTCGCCGAAGAAGCCCGCCGTATTCATGGCCGCGTGGTGCCCGCCAATCGTCCCGGCGTGCAGCAACTGGTGAAACGTCAGGCCATTGGCCCGGTCGCCGCTTTCACCCCGTGGAACTTCCCGGCTATCACCCCGGCACGCAAATTGTCTGCCGCGCTGGCTGCGGGATGCAGCGTGATTCTGAAACCCGGTGAGGAAAGCCCGGCAACGGCACTGGCGCTGGCGCGCTGTCTCGACGATGCCGGCCTGCCAAAAGGGGTGCTGCAAATTGTCTTTGGCGTACCGGATAAAGTCTCTTCCCAGCTCATCGCCTCACCGATCATTCGTAAGGTGGCCTTCACCGGTTCGGTTCCGGTCGGTCGTCTGCTGTCAGAACGTGCCGCCGCCGGGGTAAAACCCATCACGCTGGAGCTGGGGGGACACGGTCCGGTGTTGGTGTTTGCCGATGCCGATATCGATGCCGCAGCAACCGGGGGCGCCGCAAATCGCTTCCGTGGCACCGGCCAAATCTGTATCTCTTCCACCCGCTTTCTGATCCAGCGTCCGGTATATGAACGCTTTGTCACGGCCTTTGTCGCCGCAACCGAGAAGCTGGTGATTGGTGACGGTATGGCGGCAGGAACCCAGGTTGGCCCGCTGGCGAATCAACGTCAGCTGGAGAAGATGGAATTGCTGGTGGCGGATGCCGTCGCCCAGGGAGCAAAAGTACTGATCGGCGGCAAACGTATTGCGGGTCCCGGTTATTTCTTCCAACCCACCGTGCTGGCGGATGTGCCGATGAGCGCCCGCATCATGCATGAAGAACCGTTTGGCCCGATTGCCGTGATGCGCCCCTTCGACGCGCTGGAAGACGGCCTGGCAGAAGCCAATCGCCTGCCCTACGCACTGTCTGCCTATGCCTTTACCCGTGATGCCCGTACCGCCATTGATGTCGGCGATGGCCTCGAAGCCGGGATGATCGGCATCAATCAGTACCGCATCATTGCGACCGAGTTGCCGTTCGGCGGAATGAAGGAGAGCGGCCACGGCTCTGAAGGCGGTACCGAAGGCATTGAACATTACCTGACCAATAAATTTATCAGCCAGATTTAAGGAGATGACCATGAAACCGATTGATTTCACCAGCCCGCGCGCTGCCGCTCGTCCGTTTACCCCGAAACTGGCGGACTTTGTTGAACAGCCGCTGTATTCAGACGTCTGGAAAGATGCGGATCTGGCCCCGCGCGACCGCAGCCTGATCACCATCGCCTGTCTGATTGCACTGAACCACGCCAATGAGCTGCCCGCGCATTTACGCCGTGGTATCGAAAATGGCCTGACCCAAACCGAGTTAAGTGCCGTGATTACCCATATGGCGTTTTATGCCGGTTTCCCGGCCGCCATTACCGCGTCAGCCTATGCCAACGCCACCTTCGCCGATGACCAGAGCAATTGATAATTAAGGAAAAGACCATGAAAGCCATTACATTTGATCAGTTTGGACCGGCCGAGGTGTTAACCCTGACCGAGGTTGCAGAACCGGTTCTGCGCCCACAGGATTTACTGGTGCGCACCCGCGCCGCCGGGGTTAACCGGGCCGATCTCACCCATCGTCGTGGCGGCTATGGCCGCCCTGACTTCGGGGATTCCACCCTGATGGGGCTGGAAATCGCCGGTGATGTGATTGCCGTCGGTGCCGAAGTTTCCGGTTACAAGGTCGGTGACCGCGTAATGGGTATCGTTGGCGGTGGGGCTTACGCCGAAGTGGCGCGCATTGATTACCGCATGGCGATGCCGATCCCTGACAGCCTGAACTACGTCCAGGCAGCAGCCATCACCGAAGTGTTTGTCACCGCCAATGAAGCGCTGGTGAATCTCGGTAAATTGCAGGCAGGCGAGACGGTGTTAATCCATGCAGGGGCGGGTGGCGTAGGCGGTGCGGCGGTACAACTGGCGCATGCCATCGGGGCAACGGTGATCACCACCGCCCAGGCCAGCGCTCATCAGTTGGTACGTCGTATGGGGGCAGATTATGTTATCGATTATGTGCATGAGGATTTCGCCACGGTGGTCGACAGCCTGACGGAGAAACGCGGCGTCGATTTGATCCTCGACTTTATTGGTGCGCCCTACTTCGAACGTAACGTTAATGCGCTCAACTTCGGCGGTCGCCTGGTGCAGATTGGTATTATGGGCGGCATCGAAAATGCCAAAATTCCACTGGATCGGCTGCTGTATCGCCACCTGCAAATTTTCGGCACGGTGATGAAATCGCGCAGTCAGGAGGTCAAACACGCGATGTCACAACGCTTCCGTGAACGCTGGTTATCCGAATTTGGCAAGGAGGGACTGGCACCGATTATCGACAGTGTCTATCCCCTTGCTGAAGCAGCGGCGGCCCATCAGCGCATGGAAGAAGGCCTTAACGTCGGGAAAATCGTGTTGACGGCGTAGAAGGTTAATTATCCATTGATGCGCGACTGCACCCCTGGCAGGCGCATCAATCTTTGCCAGCCCGCTTCGACCGCTTCCGGGACATCAACATGACCGAAGAACCCTTTGCCGCGCGGGCCATAGCCGTTTTCATCATCACGCAGACGCTGCACTTCCCCCATCAGCAACGACAGAAAACGTTCCATTGACCATAACCCCTGCGGTGGCGCGCCGATAATACGCAGCATACCGGCATCCATCATCACCTGCGGGGTAAACACCGGCCAACTGATAAACTCAGGCGCATCGTCACGATCGCGCCACTGCCAGCGGAAGGTTTCCCAGGTACGACGCTGCATCAGCGGATCCTGCACCAGAATCACCCGCTGCGGCTGCCACGCCAGTTTGTCCAATAACTGCTGGCTGAAGGCCGCATTTTCGCCACAGTTGCGCGATTTCTCTTCCAGCAACAGTTGGTCGTCCGGCAACGCGGCAAACAGACGCGCCATATCGCCCAGCATCTCTGCTTCGCTTTTACCCTGAGTCGCGATTTGCCGGTACAACGGATGCGCCGCCATCATTTGCGCCAGCAGTGGCGTGGAGTGACCGATACCACCGCTGATGAGCAAAGGGAGCTGATATTTTTTGGTCAGTGCGACCACACCTTCAATATTCGGCAGCACCGCATGTCCGGCCAGAATGGCTAAATCGGCCTCCAGCGTACCCTCCTGCGGAATATGATCCAGCGCCAGCCATGCCGCCAGCGTATTGATATCCTGAATATGTTCACCATTAAGCTTCATGCTGTTCTCCTTAGGTTTTCATCCTGGCTTAAGACCTCGCCGAAGGGAAAAAATTTGCTACACTCGCAGCTTCATCTTCAGGAGAGATCAATGACTTCGCGCTCCGTAACCCTCGATGACGTTGCCCAACTGGCGGGGGTTTCTTACCAGACTGTCTCCCGCGTGCTTAACCGCGCCGCACAGGTTTCTCCCCGCACCCGCGCCAAAGTGGAAGCGGCGATGCAGCAACTCAACTATGTGCCGAACCGGGTGGCGCAGCAACTGGCAGGTAAAGCCACGCGCACGCTAGGGCTGGCAACCAGCGATCTGGCGCTGATGGCTCCGGCGCAGATTGCCTCCGCCATCCAGCAACGCGCGACGGCGCTCGGTTACCATCTGGTGATTGCAATGACCGCAGGCAATGCGCAGGACACGGTTAATGAGCTGCTGGCCCAGCGGGTCGATGCGCTGCTGATCAACCTGCCGCTGGATGCGGCTGAAGCGGAGCAAATCCAGCAGCAGTGTGGCACAAAACCCGCGCTGTTTCTTGATGTGGAACGCCATGCCGGGGTAGCGCAATGCCAGTTCCTGAGCGAGTCCGGTGCGCGCCAGGCGGTGGATCATCTGGTGGCGCTCGGCCATCGCCAGATTGGCGTATTGAATGGCCCGACGAGTTCCGCCTCAGCACGCAGCCGCTTTCTGGCCTGGCAACAGGCGCTGGCAGCGCATCAACTGGAAGCCTGTTGCGTGCTGGAGGGGGACTGGAGCGCGGCATCGGGTTATCAGGCCTTACTTAGTTTGTTGCCTCACACGCTGCCGCAGGCGCTGTTGGTGGCGAACGACCAGATGGCGCTGGGCGCGATGCGCGCGCTGCACCAACATGGCGTACGGATTCCCGGCGAAATATCGTTGATTGGCTATGATGACACCGCAGAGAGCGCCTGGTACCAGCCGCCCCTCACCACGGTGCGTCAGGATTTACAGCAGTTGGGCGCGGAAAGTGTGGATCACCTGCTGGCACGGCTCAATGACGTCAGCGCTGAAATGCCATCGCTGGAAACCCAATTGGTGATCCGGGAAACCACCGCTGCACCGCAGCAAAACGGGCTGGATGCGGCAGAGGTGGCGTATCAGTTGCAGGCGCTGGCCCGGCGGCTAATGCGCAACTAACCCTCACCCCGGCCCTCTCCCGCAAGACGGGAGAGGGAGATGTGCAATATGTTAGTGAGTGCAGTATCGGCAAAAAATTCAGGGGCCAAATGGCCCCTGAATCTTATTGCGGTTTGGGTTCGCCCATCGCTTTGAGCTTTTTCGACAGCTCGCGACGCTCTTTAGAGAGGTCGGCATTTTTGATGATGTATTCGTCAACGCGATCTTCATAATCCACGCGCATGCTGGCGATAATTTCCTGAATCGCCTCAACGCTCATGCCCGGTTTGATATATTCGCTCAGGTTGTCCAGCAGCAACACACGTTTCTGGTTATCACGGATTTTCTTTTCGTTATCCGTAATTTCGCGCTGTAGTTTGTTTTTACGACGAAACATACGCACAAACTCCAGAACGTCCTGAAATGATTGCTTGGCATTTTCCATGTTGGCACCTTTCTTAGGGCCTGCTTGAGCAGGCGAGATAGTCATAACCTTTAGCTTAGCGGCTTGCCAGCCCTGTAAGCAATTCTCACATCTAAAATCGGACTGGCACTTATCTTAGCGCAAAGAAAGGGCGATTCACATTAAGTCATTGCCCCGGAAAACTATTTACGTAACGCCAGCCTTACCAGATCGGTCATACGCTCCAGTTGGCGCGCCTGTTCCAGACTCAGCCAGACGTAGCCGTAGATCGAGGTGGTTTCCAGTTGCTTGCTGCCAGTGGCAATCAACTGCTCCAGCTCCTGCATGATGCTGCCCAGCTCGTGGCTGTTGGCCGTCACCTGCTCCGTCTCCCCTTTCACCATTAACGCCGCCAGCGCGTTCAGGGTGTTTTCCGTCATTTGCTGCGTGCGGCGCAGGGTCGGTGCGTTGAGCAGCAAATAGTGGCTTTCGCGTGACGCCCACCACGCATCAATTTGCATCTGCATGGTGTTAACCATATTACGGTTAATGGTCTGAATGGCTTCAAACACCGATTTAGGAATGCGTGTCTCTTTACTGGCGGGTTCCAGCAAGGCACGCATCTTGATCACGTTGGTGAGTAGTTTCTGGAACGGTTTGTTCAGGCGCGGCTTATCCACCAGGTTAGCTGAGAAGCCGGTATGATGAATTTTCGCCATGCTGATAAAGGCGTCCGACAACTGGATGCGCCAGTGGGTATAAGCGCGCTGCGCCCAGATAGCAGTAAACAGCAGCGCCATCAGCGATCCGAGAATCACATCACCACCACGCCATAACGCGACGGTGAAATCCCCTGCCGGTGCGCCCACCACGACGCTGAGGGTGATACCAATTAACAGCGCCATATACGGATGTTTGCCGAGGGTGAGATAACCGCAAATCACCATCACCGCAAAACACCACACCAGCATCACAGGCAAGGATATCAACTCCAGCTTCAGCGCGATCAATCCGGAGATCGCCCCGGCAAAGGTGCCAATGATGCGCTGCACTACGCGCGGAAAGACATTACCCCAGGTCGAGATTGGCCCCATCACCACCACCAGCGTAATCAGTGGCCAGGTGCCTTCCGGAATGTCAGTCAGACGGACAAACAAAAAGCTCAGGACAAAAGCGATAGCGATACGCACGCCGTGTACGGCGCGATAGTGGCGGTAGAACCAGAACTCAATCGACGAAATGGGCTTGTCAGCGCGTAACATGATTATCCGGGTGCGGGAAAATTTTGCGCGCTATGTTACCCTGGCGAAACCAGATCCCTTAACACCTGACACGCGTTTTTCCTGACTTTTTGACCACTGCTTACAAAAATCAACATCAACGCAACATCAAATTTCCCCAATAGAAACATAGATGTAACGCCAGCCCCTTTTTTAGCGGGGCCGAACCGGGATGTACATGTTCAGTAGCCAGTTACCACTTTGCGATCCATCCGAAAGATAGTGTTCATAACAGGGACGATTATCCACCTGCCAGTCACTGCGCGCCTGCAATTGTGCAAAAAATTCATTCCAGGCAGCGAAGAAATCGTTGTTCAGCACTTCCGTGCAGGTGTGGAAATAATGGCCGCCGGCCAGAGTGCCATGCTGAATATCACCTCCCGCTGCCAGCGCATAATCAGCCGGAACGGTCAGCACCGTTTCTACCCTGAGTTCTTCCGGGGGCAGCTCCTGCGGATTGCCATAATAAATGGCCATCCACTCGCCTGACAGGCCGTGACGCGCGGCCCAGACTTTAAGCTGAGCAAAGCCCTGTGGCACCGTCTCCTGCCACGGACCTTGCAGATGATAACCGACCCAGTGTTGCGCCGGACGTTCAACGACAGATGTTTTCATGATTGACCTCGATATCAGCGACACTCTACGGCACTGATACCGAAGTTAGTTCATGCTTACAGTTTTTGCTTCAGGTAATCTTCAATGCGTGTCACGATACCCGCTTTATTGACCGCGTTGAGCGCGTAAAGCGGATAGCTCGCCAGCTGTTTATCTTTGTCCATCACCTGAATCTCGCCGATCTGTTCATTGGCCTTTAACGGCGCTTCCAGATCCTTACGATCGATAACGTATTTGGCTTTAACGTTCTGCACTTCGCCGCGCGGCAGTGACAGGTAGATATCCTGGGTGGTACCTACATCAACCTGATGCGGATTGCCGTACCAGACGTTTTCCGTGCCGATTTTCTTCCCGGCATGGAACAACTGGACGGTGTCGAAGTTATTTTGTCCCCAGACCAGCAGCTTACGCGCCTGTTCTTCACGCCCTTTGGAGCTTTTGCCGCCCATGATCACCGCAATCAGCCGATGCTGACCAACGATGTTTGACGCGATGATGTTAAAACCGGCGGTTTCGGTGTGGCCGGTTTTCAGGCCATCGACGTGCAGGTTGTTATCCCACAGTAATCCGTTGCGGTTGTTCTGCGTAATACCGTTCCAGGTGAGGGTTTTCTCGCTGTACATGGCGTAGAAATCGGGTTCGCCACTGATGATGGCGCGTGACAACACCGCCAGGTCGCGCGCGGTGGTGTGCTGACCGGGTGCATCCAGACCGTGGACGGTTTCAAAATGGGTATGGGTCAGACCGAGCTTTTGCACGTAGCTGTTCATCATGGTAACGAAGTTTTGCTGGCTACCCGCGACATAGTCGGCCAGCGCCACGCAGGCATCGTTACCGGAATCGATGATCACGCCACGGCTCAGATCACGTACCGTGACCTTATCGCCGGGTTTGAGAAACATCAGCGAGGAACCTTTGAATACCGGGTTGCCGGCCGCCCAGGCATCTTTACCCACCGTCACCACATCGTCACGGCTGATTTTGTGTTGGTCGATGGCACGATCCACCACATAGCCAGTCATCAGCTTGGTGAGGCTGGCCGGGTTGCGCTCCTCATCGGGATTCCCGGCGGTGAGAATCTGTCCGGTTGTGGCGTCCATCAGTACCCAGGAAGCCGCATCAATCGCCGGAGGCGTCAGGGGGAACGGCATGCTGTCGTCAGCCTGCGCCAGCGATGCCCAAACAATCATTCCAGAAACAGTAACCAGCAGACGCCTTTTCAACACTTCTTCCTCAAAAAATGAATTTACCGCCGCACGTTTTACGGCAAATGGCTTTAAGAGGTTTGAATAAATTGAAAAAAAGTATGAACTGAGGACAAATTCTGCGCGCTGGCACGCAGACCCCGGGAGGAAGGTTGTACTGTGTCAGCCGGGCGACTATCCTGTGCGTTGATTTTTCCATTGCCAGGATAACGCCGTGCCCGCCTCCGACTTCACCTTTTTGTTTCACGATTACGAGACTTTCGGCAAAAGCCCGTCACTCGACCGACCGGCGCAGTTTGCCGGGCTGCGTACTGATAAAGATTTCAATGCCACAGGTGAACCGCAGGTGTTTTATTGCCAGCCAGCGGATGATTATTTGCCGCAACCGGAGGCGGTGATGATCACCGGCATTACGCCGCAAACCGCGCAGGCGCGTGGCGTCACTGAAGCGGCCTTTGCCGAACGTATCCACAGCCTGTTTAGCGAGCCACAGACCTGCGTGGTGGGTTACAACAACGTGCGTTTTGATGACGAAGTCACCCGCAACATTTTCTATCGTAATTTCTTCGATCCTTATGGCTGGAGCTGGCAGAACGGCAATTCTCGCTGGGATCTGCTCGATGTGATGCGTGCCTGCTATGCATTGCGCCCGGAAGGCATTGTCTGGCCGGAAAATGATGACGGCTTCCCCAGCTTTAAGCTGGAACATCTGACCAAAGCCAATGGCGTGGCACACGAGCAGGCGCATGATGCGATGTCTGACGTTTACGCCACATTAGCGATGGCGAAGCTGGTCAAAGAGAAACAACCAAAATTGTTTGAGTTCCTGTTTACTTATCGTAATAAACAGAAACTGATGACGCTGATCGATATTCCGCAAATGAAGCCGCTGGTGCACGTTTCGGGAATGTTTGGTGCGGCACGCGGCAATACCAGTTGGGTCGTGCCGCTGGCGTGGCATCCGGATAACCGTAACGCGCTGATTGTGGCCGATTTGGCGGGGGACATGAGCCCGCTGTTGACGCTGTCGCCAGATGAATTGCGTGAGCGGCTGTATACCCGCCACACCGAGCTGGGCGACCTCGCGGCGGTGCCCATCAAACTGGTGCATATCAACAAATGCCCGGTGCTGGCCCCGGCGAATACACTGCGCCCGGAAGATGCGGAACGCCTGAATATCGATCGTCAGCACTGCCTCGCCAACCTCGCCCTGCTGCGCCAGCATGCGGAAGTGCGCGAAAAAGTGGTGACGTTGTTTGCCGAAGCCGAGCCTTTTACCCCCTCGGATGATGTGGATGCGCAGCTCTACAACGGATTTTTCAGCGATGCCGATCGTGCAGCGATGAATATCGTGCGCCAGACACCGCCGCAGAATTTACCCGCGCTGGACTTAACCTTTGATGACAAGCGTATCGCGAAGTTGTTGTTTCGCTATCGGGCGCGCAATTTCCCCGGCACGCTGGATGACGCCGAGCAGCAACGCTGGTTACAGCATCGTCGCGAAGCGCTGAATGCTGAACGCGTGCAGGCGTTTCTGCTGGAGCTGGAGTCGTTGGCGAGTTTGCATGAAGGGAATGCGGAGAAGCTGGGTTTGTTGAAAGCGCTGTATTTGTACGCGCAGAAGCTGGTTTCTTAATCAAGAGCGGGCGGATGCCCGCTCTCACCTCAGTTAGATCAACGCCCACACCAGCCAGGTCAGTGCAAAACCGCTCAGCCCCATCAATGTGGTCAGGACTGTCCAGGTCTTCAGGCCATCGGCGACTGACAGCCCCAGATAACGGGTCACTACCCAGAATCCGGCATCATTCACATGTGACAAGCCGAGGCCACCAAAACAGGCTGCCAGCGTCACCAGCACACGCTGCATATCGGTGACATCACCGACCGCCTGACTCAGCAGACCGCTGGTGGTGAGAATTGCTACGGTGGCAGAACCCTGCGACGCTCGCAGCGCCAGCGACAGAATGAATGCGGCCGGAACCAATGGCAGGTGGAGTGTCTCCAGCGTTACCGCCAGCGCTTTGCCCACGCCTGACTCGACCAGCACTTTACCAAAAGCGCCACCCGCGCCGGCGACCAGAATGACACTGGCGGAACTGGGGATCGCGCGGCCGGTCAAATCTTCCAGTTTGTCCTTGCTCCAGCCACGACGCACGCCGAGCAACCATGCTGCCAACGCCAGGGCAATCAACAGCGCAATCGGTGGGGTGCCGATGACAGTCATAATTGACCGTAAAACACTGCCCTCAGCCAGCATGGAGTGTGACAGGGTACCCAGCACAATTAATACAATCGGCACCACGATCAGACCAGCAATGGTCAACGCGCCCGGAGGGGTTTCCTGGGTGCTGGTCGTCCCTTCTGGTTTTGCCAGTTGCAATTGTTCCAGTACATCAACGGACAGATGGTACTGACGGCGATTCATCATTTTCGCCACGTAGTAACCAACAATGCCAACCGGGATGGAGATCAGAATGCCGAGCATCATCAGCCAGCCCATATCGGTATGCAGTATGCCCGCCGCTGCCGCCGCCCCTGGATGGGTTGGCAATGCCACATGCACCGTCAACATCACACCGGCCATCGGCAGACCAAACTTCACGGGCGAGACGCGTGCCACTTTGGTGAAACCGTAAATAAGCGGGATAACGATGATAAAGCCCACTTCGAAAAATACCGGAATACCGAGGATAAATGCCGCCATTGTCAGCGCAGCGACGGTACGTTTCATACCCAGCGTTTTACTAAAACGCTGGGCCAGCGACTCCGCGCCGCCAGAGGCTTCAATCACTGCGCCGAGCATCGCCCCCAGCACGATAATAATGGTGATATGTCCCAGCAGGCTGCCCATGCCGCTATAAATGGTCTCCATGATTTTTTCCGCCGGGATTCCGGTAGCAATCGCCACCAGCAGGCTGACAATCAACAGAGCGACAAACGGATGAACTCTGGCTTTAATCACCAGCAGCAGCAGGATCACAATGCTGGCGACAGCGATGGTTAACAACAACGCGGTTGACATGATAGTCCTCTGATTTAATTAGTATATTCGGGTACAGATTTCTCTGGTTCAGGCAAAACAAAGGTTACAAAAGCCCCACGGGGCAACGTGTGTCCTGTGTGTGGGGCGGTAAAACTCAGGGTTATTGTGCGTAAGGTGCGAACCAGCCCAGACCCGCTTCCGTGGTGGTGCGAGGAAAATATTCACAGCCAACCCAACCGTCGTAACCCACCTCATCCAGCAGGTTGAACAGCCACGGATAGTTGATTTCACCTTCATCCGGCTCATGGCGATGCGGTGCAGAAGCAATCTGGATATGACGATAGCGACCCGCATAGGTCTTAATCAGGTGACTGAGATTGCCATCCACCAACTGTGCGTGGAACAGATCCAATTGGGTGAAAACATTCGATCTGTCGATGCGCTCCATCATCGCCAGCGTCTGGTACTGACTGGCGTAGAGGTAATGCGGTTTGGTTACCGGATTCAGCGCTTCCAACAGCAGGCGAATCCCATGCGGGGCAAAACGTTCAGCTGCGTAGTGCATGTTGCTGACAAACGTTGCTTCATACGCCGTACGGTCAGCCCCTGGCGCGACGGTCGCCGCCATCACATGTACCTGCGGGCAGTTGAGCGCCAGTGCATACTCCAGCGCACGATCGATATCCGCGTGCGCCTCCGCTTCGCGGCCCGGAATGGCGGAAACACCCCACTCCCCTGCGGCAACATTTCCTGCGGCGGTATTGAACAGCACCAGTTCCAGTTGATATTTCTCCAGTTCGGCTTTCAGCACCTCTGCCGGGTAGTCATAAGGAAACAGGAATTCAACGGCGCGAAACCCCGCGTTGGCTGCCGCAGCGAAACGTTCCAGAAACGGCACTTCATTGAATTGTGTAGATAAATTAGCAGCAAACTTTGGCATCAGTAATTCCTCAACTCTGCCACTTCGTCATCACTCAGATAACGAATGGCACGATCGCCCAGCGTGAACATCAGGCGTGCCGTTTCTTCCAACTCTTCGGTGTTATCCGCCGCTTCGCGTAGCGTTTTCCCGACCACCACCGGCCCGTGGTTAGCCAGTAAAAAAGCGCGATAACGTGCCGCCAGTTGTGCCAGGTCTTCCGCCAGGCGCTGATCGCCTGGCTTGTAATACGGCACCACCGGCACATCCCCCACGCGCATCACCACATATGGCGTAAATGGACGGATGCAGTTTTCCGTGTCCAGCCCCTGCAAGCAGGAGAGCGCCGTCAGGTAATGACTGTGCAGATGAACCACCGCTTTGCATTGTGGGTTGTTCAGATAGAGTGCGCGGTGAAAAGCGATCTCTTTTGACGGCTTATCACCGGAAATCCATTCACCCTGCATCGTCACTTTCGACAGACGGTCGGCCTGTAACTCGCCAAGGCAGGAACCGGTTGGCGTCGCCAACAGGTTGCCATCTTCCAGTAACAGCGACAGGTTTCCTGCCGAGCCAGTCGCGTAACCACGCTGAAAAAACGAGGCGCCGAGTTGCACCATCTCCAGGCGGGCTTGTTGTTCGGTCATGCAGAGAACTCCGTTTGTGCGCGGGCGAAAAATTGTTCATCGCCAAAGTTGCCTGATTTCAGGGCCAGCGACAGCGGTTGATGAATATCACGCACCCAGGGTACGCCGGGTGAAATCGTCGGACCAATGTGGAAGGCGGTCACACCGAGGGTTTGTGCCACCACTCCCGAGGTCTCACCACCGGCCACAATAAACCGCTGCCAGCCGCGTGCCTTCAACTCACGGGTAACAGCGGCAAACAGCTGCTCAACCGCTTCACTGCTGCGTGCGGCACCGTACTGCTGCTGAATCGCCTGCAACTGCTGTGCGTCGGCAGTGGCGTAAAGCAGCGGAGCCAGAGCCTGCTGGCTGTTCGCCGCCACCCAGTCGCACAATTCATCGGCATAGCTGGCCGCATCTTCGAGACAGCGCTCAACCTGCACCTCGAATGAGGGCGCGATTTGGCGATAGGCGTTGACCTGGCGGTTGGTCATTTGTGAGCAGGAACCTGAGATGACAACCGCACGCTGGCCCTGTGGCCGCCCGGCCCACTCCGCTTCGGCCGCATTCTGTTGCGCCGTTGACCAGGCGCGAGCAATACCGATTGCCAGCCCGGAACCGCCGGTCACCAGGCGCATCTCTTTTAAGGCCTCACCCTGGGTCAGCAGGTGTTGCTCATGCAGCGCATCCAGCACCACATAGTTGATACCCTGGGTTTTCATCGTTGCCAGTTGGTCACGCACTGCATCTGCGCCTTTATCCAGTTGGCTGGCATTGATCACGGCAGCCTTACCCTGCGCCTGACGCGTCATCAGACGTACCAGGTTGCTATCCGTCATCGGTGTCACCGGATGATGGCGCATGCCGGATTCCGACAGCAGTTGATCAGCGACGAACAGGTAACCCTGATAGACGGTACGGCCATTGACGGGTAAAGAAGGTGAAATCACCGTCTGGCTTTCACCTAATTCAGCCAGCAGTGCATCCGTCACCGGACCGATATTGCCCTGTGCGGTGCTGTCAAAGGTGGAGCAATATTTAAAGTAGAAACGATCGCAGCCCTGCTGCTGCAACCAGCGCAGCGCCGCCAGCGACTGATCAATCGCCAGCTGGGGTGGGCACGAGCGTGACTTCAGGCTGATAACTATCGCCCGTGCACTCAGGCTATCCACACTCTCCGGCACGCCGTTGTACTGAATTGTCGGCAGGCCGTTTTGCACCAGAAAACTGGCGATATCAGTCGCGCCGGTAAAGTCGTCAGCAATGACACCTAAACGCATGGTTACTTCCCCTTCGGCTGGGGCAGCGTGATGCCACTGAAGATTTTGATCACCGCACTGTCGTCTTCACGCCCGTAACCCGCGTTGCTGGCTTCGGTAAACATGTTGAGTGCAGTCGAGGCCAGTGGTAGCGGGAAATGCAGGGATTTGGCGGTGTCGGCCACCAGGTTGAGGTCTTTGACGAAGATATCGACCGCGGATTTCGGTGAATAGTCGCCATCCACCACATGACGCATGCGGTTTTCAAACATCCAGGAGTTTCCGGCCGCATTGGTCACGACGTCATACATGGTTTCCAGCGGGATGCCTGCTCGCGCAGCCAGTGCCATCGCTTCTGCACCAACGGCGATATGCACGCCTGCCAGTAACTGATGAACGATTTTCACTGTTGAGCCAAGACCGATGTCGCTACCCACGCGGTAGACTTTCGCGGCAACCGCGTCCAGTACCGGTTGCAGGCGAGCAAAGGCTTCCTCGCTACCGGACGCCATCACCGTCATGTCGCCGGTTGCTGCTTTCGCTGCGCCGCCGGATACCGGCGCATCCAACATCACCAGTTGATGCTGCGCCAGTTGTTGTTCAATGGACTGCGCGTCCTGGGCTGAGATGGTGGAGGACACCATGACCACGGTACCGGGTTTGAGTTGTGCCGCCAGACCGTTGTCGCCGAACAGAATCGCTTTAACCTGCGCGGCATTGACCACCAGCAGTAACACCGCATCCAGTTCCTGAGCGAACGCGGCAGCGGAGGTCTGTGCGTCACGCGCGCCGGCCTGACGCAGGGTTTCCAGCGCCTGGGGATTGAGATCAACCCCCCAGGTGTTTAAACCGGCACGAATACAGGACTGCGCCGCGCCCATACCCATCGAACCCAAACCTACTACACAGATATTATTGACGGTTGCTGACACAGCGAACCTCCATTGTTAATTTAAGTGATTATTTGTTCATTGCTGTTAATTCTGCCGCAGACACTGGCGGATAAATGTGCGGAGAATCACAAAAATTAACTTCAACGCATCGCACATAACAACATTTCACACAGCCACGACGTGGCTTATCCGCAGACTTTTGGCGATTTTTGCTTACATTCCACAGGGATAATATCTACTGCATGTAAAGAAGCGATGCTCTACAATGTGAAAAAATGATAATTTCATGGAGGCGATTGTGATTCCGGTTGAACGTCATCAACAGATTTTAGCGCTGGTTGCCGAGCGTGGCGTGGTCAGTATCGCTGAGCTAACCGAGCGGCTGGGGGTATCCCATATGACCATCCGCCGTGATGTGCAGAAGCTGGAGGAACAAGGCGCGGTGCTCTCGGTATCAGGCGGCGTGCGGTCGGCAGACAGACTGGCGGCAGAGCCGTCTCATCTGGCAAAAACCAGCATGTACAGCAACGAGAAGATGGCGATTGGCCAGTTGGCGGCGCGTCATATTCCGCGTAACAGTTGCATATACCTTGATGCCGGCACCACCACGCTGGCCCTCGCGCGGGAACTGCTCGACCGGGAGGATTTACTGGTGGTCACCAATGACTTTGTCATCGCGCGTCTGTTGATGGAAAGCAGCAACTGTAAGCTGATCCATACCGGGGGAACCGTTTGTCGGGAAAACCGTTCCAGCATTGGTGCCGCTGCGGCGCGCAGTTTGCGCCAACTGGCGATTGATATCGCGTTCATATCCGCCTCGTGCTGGGGACCGCGCGGATTATTTACCCCTGATGAAGAGAAAGTGCCGGTAAAACAGGCAGCGAGCGATGTCAGTAGCAAGCGGATATTGTTAAGCGACAGTTCCAAGTACAACAAGATTGCCACGCATCTGGCATTGCCGCTGGAACGGATTGATACGCTGATTACGGATAACGAATTGAGTAAAGCGGCGCGCGAGACGTTAAGTTTGGGGAGTTGGGAATTACAGATTGCCGGTTAACGGATGAACGCGATGTCGATGACAAAGGCGCGGTGACCCGCGCCTTTACGGAAGGTGCGCATTAGCGCGCACCTTGCCGACTTACACTTCTTCGCTGTACTGCGGCACCGGGTTACGGAAGGTGCGCGTAACCACCGCGAGGTAAATAATCCCCACCGCAGCCCAGACCAGACCCAATACCATTGAAGTCTCTTCCAGGTTAATCCACAGCGCGCCAACAGTCATCGCACCCAACACCGGCAGCACCAGATAGTGAATGTGATCTTTCAGCGTTTTGTTGCGCTTCTCACGCACCCAGAACTGGGCAATCACCGACAGGTTCACAAAGGTAAACGCCACCAGCGCACCGAAGTTGATCAGCGCGGTTGCAGTAACCAGGTCAAAGTTGATCGCCAGCAGCGCAATGGCACCGACCAGCAGCACGTTCAATGACGGGGTACGCCATTTCGGATGGATATACCCGAAGAAACGCTCCGGGAATACACCATCACGGCCCATCACATACATCAGACGGGAAACACCGGCGTGCGCCGCCATGCCAGATGCCAGCACCGTGACCACTGAGAAGATCAGGATACCAACCTGCAATGCTTTACCCGCCACAAACAGCATGATTTCCGGCTGTGATGAGTCCGGATTCTGGAAGCGTGAGATATCCGGGAAGTAGAGTTGCAGGAAGTAAGACACCGCAATAAAGATCACGCCACCAATCAACGCGGTGAGGAAAATAGCGCGCGGAATGGTACGTTCAGCGTCTTTGGTCTCTTCCGACAGCGAACTGATGCCGTCAAAGCCGAGGAACGAGAAACACAAAATGGTCGCACCGGTGATCATCGGTACCACATGGGCATCCTGTGACCAGAACGGTTTGCTGCTGGTCAACGTACCTGCGCCAACACCGTGGACAACACCGTAAATCACCATGCCGGTAATCACGATCATCACCAATACCTGCAACACCACAATCACGCTGTTGAAGTTGGCTACGGTTTTGATGCCGCGCAGGTTGGAGAGCGTCATAAAGCCCACCAGCAGCACGACAAAAATCCAAGACGGGATCCCCGGCACCAGCGTTTCAAAATAGCTTTTCGCCAGCAGGATGTTGATCATCGGCATGAACAGATAGTCCAGCAGGGATGACCAGCCCACCATAAAGCCGACGTGTGGGCTAATCGCCTTCTGTGCATAGGTATAAGCGGAGCCCGCAGATGGGAAGCGGCGTACCAGCTTACCGTAGCTAATAGCAGTGAACAGAATGGCGATCAGCGCGAACGCGTACGCAGTGGCGACGTGGCCGTCGGTCAGACCCGATACGATGCCGAAAGTATCAAACAGGGTCATTGGCTGCATATAGGCCAGGCCCATCATGACCACCGGGATCAGAGTCAGGGATTTTTTCAGATGTGCACGCTGAGGTGCGGCGGAGGTATTAAGCGACATCGTTCAGCCCCCCTACAGCAACAACCTGACTGGGTTGTACCACAGGGAAACTGCGCAAATTGCGACAGGAGGTGGGTTGATAAGCAAGAGTGCTCATCACAGCGCCGTAGTCATCACGAAAGCGAGAACCAGCCAGCGCTGGTGCAGTTGAAAACATCCCCATCTTTTTTCCTCAAAATCTCACGCACAACGCGTGTTTGTAGTGTCTATCTATCCGGATGCGTGTCCGGCCTCGGTTGAAGTAGAGTGAAATCACTATGCAAAAAATAACCGACGCGATAAGCGTCGGTTATGTTGGTATTTTGCAGGGCGCATATTTTGCCTTAATTACTGGCATCAATACAAGATGTTGCGCTAAATCTCCCTGCTTCAGGCGTTCTTCAGCATCCAGTCAATCTCGGTGGCGGTGATAAGTCGCTCAAACTGCATCAGTTCATACTGTTTGCAGCTGTGCCACACCGCGCTGAAACGCTCGCCCAGCAGCTTCTGTAGCGGATAACTGTTCTCAAATTCGTACAGCGCATCGCTCTGACGAATCGGTAGCGCCAGTCCTTCCGCTTCATGGCCGTTGCCTTTCACCGGATGCGGCAACGGCAATTGATTGTCCAGTCCGTGTACAATACCGGCAAGAATGGTTGACACCACCAGGTAAGGATTCGCATCGGCCCCCGCCACACGGTATTCCACGCGATGATTATCGACATCGCCACAGGGAATGCGCAGCGCCACGGTACGGTTGTTGTGCCCCCATGAGGCCTGAAGGGGGACAAAAGCATCCGGCAGAAAACGACGATAGGCGTTCACGTTGGGAGCCAGCAATGCCATTGATGCCGGCATTAAATCGATCATGCCTGCCAGCGCACGTTTCAGCAGCGGCGAATCACTACCGTCATCAAGAGAAAAGGCGTTGTGGTCGGCGGCATCCAGCATACTGATATGCACATGCATGCCGCTACCGGCGTACTCTTCATAGGGTTTCGCCATGAAAGTCGCCGTCATGCCGTGATTTTCTGCGACCTGACGAACCAGACGTTTGAGTTGAATTGCGTGATCGCAGGCTTTCAATACATCGCGCGTATGGTGCAGATTGATCTCGAACTGTCCCGGTGAGGCCTCCGCCAGGGCACCATCGGCCGGTATCCCCTGCTGCTTCGCCAGGGAATCAATATCCCGTAACACATCGGCGAAGTGATCAAGGTTATCCACCGAATAGACCTGGCTTTGCATGTTGCGCTCATCGCTACCGGGTGCGCACGGCGGTTGGATATAGCCTTCCGCATCGCGTTTTTTATCGACCAGATAGAACTCCAGCTCTACCGCTACCACCGGAAATAATCCCCGATTGCGCAGTTGTTGCCACAATTGATTGAGGACATTACGGGGTTCAACGTCAAAGGGAGTGCCATCTTGGTTGCACATGGTCAACATCAGTTGCGCGACACGTTGCGGGTCGGCGGCGGAAGGCATTAAAGAACCGGGAACAGGAAAGCAGATATTGTCAGGTTCGCCGAGTGCCTGTCCCAGTCCAGCCTCTTCGACGGTATTACCCAAAATATCCATAGCGAAAACCGAAGCCGGGAAGTAACACCCTTTTTCCAGTTTTGCCAGCGCTGAGACGGGAATGCGCTTACCGCGAAATACCCCATTCAGATCGTTCAGAAGAATATCGACATATTGCGTTTCAGGATGGCGTTCCAGCCAGGTTTTCACCTCCAGCTGGAACGCGCTGGTTCGCTTCTCTTCACTATGTCGCGTGAAGTCTTCTACTTCTACGAGGTTCGTCATGATCCCACCCGCCCTTTACCGTTTGTCAGGTTTGCGCAATGCTCAAAATAACAGCCACAAATCTAAGATAGCTCCTGGAGAAAAAGTGTGCAAATGTAACAAATCTGTTTGAAGATTAGCCAGACGGTTGCTAGATTGACATTATATTGCACACTTTTACGTCAGGTGCGCTTTATCGGCGAAAATATTGAACAGCGACGCGGAGACGTAATGGGCATTATTTTTGACAAACCCTTGATTGGCGTAGTGATGTGTCAGAACAACATCGGTAGCCATCCTGGGCAGACCGTCCATAACAAGTATCTTGATGCCATCGTGCTCGCCGGTGGCCTGCCCCTCCCTTTGCCGCATCAACTGATGCAAGCCCCTCATCTATTAGAAAACAGTATGACGTTGCTGGATGGCATTTTGCTGACAGGCAGCCCGAGCAACATCGAACCCTGGCATTATGGCGAGGAAGGTGTGGAGCCTCATGCCGATCCGGCCCGCGACCGTCTCGCATTCGGCCTGATTACCCATGCGGTGGGAAAAAAGATGCCGATATTGGGTATTTGTCGGGGATTGCAGGAGATGGTGGTGGCAAATGGAGGGTCGTTGCATCGCTATCTTCACCTCACTCATCAATTCCAGGAGCATCGTGAGGATGACACGCTGCCGCTGGAACAACAGTATGCCCCTGTGCATGAGGTAAAACCGGAAGCCGATGGTCTGCTCAGCCACATACTTGGTAGCGATGCCGCTTTTAGAGTGAACTCGCTCCATCAACAGGGGGTCCGTGAACCCGGCCCCCAACTGCGCATCGAGGCGCGCGCGGCCGATGGCCTGCCAGAAGCGGTCAGTTTACGTCAGCACCCGTTTGCTCTGGCGGTACAGTGGCATCCGGAGTGGCATTCAACCGACGATCCGGTTTCGCGCCAGTTGTTCGAGGCATTTATTCACGCCGCTGTTCGTTATCACAAGGAAAAACGACCATGAACGACGCCACTCTGGCGCCCGGACGACGTTTATCGCAAATCCGGCAGGAGTTGGGATTGTCTCAGCGTCGCGTCGCTGAGTTGTCAGGTTTGACCCATAGCGCCATCAGCACCATCGAGCAGGATAAAGTCAGCCCGGCGGTGAGTACCCTACAAAAACTGCTGAAGGTGTATGGGTTATCGCTATCAGAATTTTTTTCCGAGCCGAAGCAGGACTACACACCACGCGTGATTGTTCGCCCCGATGATCGGGTGGAGATTGGCAGCCTGGGGGTGTCGTTACAGCTGATTGATAATGGAGCATCGCAGCGAGCGCTGGCGATGCTGTTAGAGCATTACGCGCCAGGTTCCAGTACCGGTGAAAAACTCCGCCATCCCGGCGAAGAGACTGGCACCGTACTGGAGGGCGAAATTACGCTGGTAGTGAATGGTCAGAGCTATCACCTGTACGCCGGAGAAAGCTACGTCATCGATACCGGTTTACCGCATAGCTTTACCAATATGTCCGATCAGCCGTGCCGAATTGTGAGCGCCCATTCGCCGGCAAATTTCTGAGGCCACGCGCAGAAGGAGGTTGTGATGCAACATGTGGAGAGTTATTACGCCGCAACAGCGAATGCGCATGAACCCTGGCCAGAATTGCAGGAGAGCATTCGATGTGACGTCTGCATTATCGGTGGCGGCTTTACCGGCCTGTCATCGGCGCTGTATCTCACTGAAGCGGGTTACGATGTGGTGCTGTTGGAGGCGGCGAAAATCGGCTTTGGTGCCAGTGGACGTAATGGCGGCCAGGTGGTCAATTCTTACAGCCGCGACGTTGATGTGATTGAACAACGTTACGGCAAAGACACCGCAAAGATGCTTGGCAGCATGATGTTCGAAGGTGCGGATATTATTCGCGACCGTATCGATCGCTATGCCATCGCCTGTGACTATCGCCCCGGTGGAATTTTTGCCGCGTTAAATAATCGCCAGATGGGCCATCTGCGTAATCAGAAAGCCAGTTGGGCGCGCTATGGCAACCATGAGCTGGAATTGCTGGATGAGCGTGGTATCCGCCGTGAAGTGGCGACCGACCGTTACGTTGGGGGATTGCTGGACAAACGCGGCGGGCATCTGCATCCATTGAATCTGGCGCTGGGTGAAGCCGAGGCCATCCGGCGGCATGGCGGGCGTATCTATGAACAATCTGCCGCGTTGAAGGTGGAGTATGGCACACCGCATCGGGTAAAAACGGCGCGCGGCGATGTTAGCGCCACATTTGTCATTTTCGCTGGCAACGCCTATCTCCCGACGCAACTGGAACCACGTCTGGGCCGTAAAAGCATGCCTTGCGGCTCACAAATCGTCACCACCGAACCGCTGAGTCGCGATCTGGCGCTCAGTCTGCTGCCGAATAATCATTGCGTAGAAGACTGTAATTATCTGCTCGACTATTTCCGTCTCACCGCAGACAACCGCCTGTTATACGGCGGCGGTGTGGTGTATGGCGCACGCGAGCCGGAGGATATTGATGCATTGATTCGCCCGAAGCTGCTGCGTACCTTCCCGCAGTTACGCGATGTGAAGCTCAGCTATCGCTGGAGCGGAAATTTCCTGCTGACGCTGTCACGGATGCCGCAGTTTGGCCAACTGGAGAAGAATGTTTACTTTATGCAGGGTGACAGTGGTCATGGCGTGACCTGTACCCACTTATCCGGCAAGCTGATCGCGGAAGTCCTGCGCGGCCAGGCTGAACGGTTTGATGCCTTTGCCCGATTGCCACATCTGCCCTTCCCTGGCGGAAGACGCTTTAAAGTGCCGCTCACGGCAATGGGTGCGGTGTGGTATGCGTTGCGGGATCGATTGGGGGTGTAAAAAGACGCAGGACTGCTTGTTTTTGATCAATGCCAGGCTGCCTTACGATTAAATAACGTCAACCTTACCAAAACTTGCCATATCCCTGATCTGGTGACAAGATCGGGTTCGTTTTTGATAATGGGTGACAAAATGTTCAAACGCTTCACCAGATATGCCTCAATCGGCGTCGTGAACACCATGATTCATTGGGTCATTTTTGGCGCAATGTACAATCTTGGTTTTAAGCAGTCGGTATCTAACTTCATTGCATTTTGCGCTGCTGTCACCTTTTCATTTTTTGCCAATGCGCGTTGGACCTTCAACGCCCAGGCGACAACTTCACGTTATCTCTTCTACACCGTTTTTATGGGGGCGATGGCGCTTGCCGTAGGATGGGCAGCCGACCATGCCCATATCAATCCCTTCTTCACCTTGATTCTGTTCTCAGTTGTCAGCCTTGTTTGTGGGTTCGCTTATTCAAAATTATTTGTCTTCAGGGAGAGTAAATGAAGATCTCATTGATAGTGCCTGTTCTTAACGAAGAGGAGGCACTGCCGGTCTTTTATAATGCTGTTCGCGATTACAATGGATTTGGCGATGACGACGTTGAAATTGTCTTTATAAACGATGGCAGCAGTGATGGCACCGAGCAGATCCTGCAAGATATTGAACTCAGGGATCCGCTGGTTAAACATGTCTGCTTTACCCGCAACTTTGGTAAAGAACCCGCTCTGTTTGCCGGACTTGAAGCCGCCACGGGAGATGTAGTCATCCCGATTGATGTTGATTTGCAGGACCCTATCAACATCATCCCACAACTTATCGAGAAATGGCGTAACGGTGCGGATGTGGTACTTGCTAAACGTATCGACAGATCATCGGACAGTCATCTGAAGCGCAAAAGTGCTGAATGGTTCTACCATTTGCACAATAAAATAAGCAAACCGCAGATTGAAGAAAATGTCGGTGATTTCCGCCTGATGTCGCGTGAGATTGTCGAGAACATCAAACTACTGCCGGAAAGAAACCTGTTTATGAAAGGGGTTCTCAGCTGGGTGGGCGGTAACACCGAAGTCATTGAATACACCCGAGCTGAACGAGTTGCTGGCTCAACCAAGTTCAACGGTTGGAAACTCTGGAACCTGGCACTGGAAGGTATCACCTCCTTTTCTACCTTTCCGCTGCGGATGTGGACTTACATAGGTTTGTTTGTTGCCAGCTTATCGTTTATTTATGGCGCCTATATGGTGATGAACACCCTTATTTTCGGTAACCCGGTACGTGGTTATCCTTCTATATTGGTTTCAATCCTTTTCCTCGGTGGCATTCAGCTTATCGGGATTGGTGTGCTTGGAGAGTATATTGGAAGAATTTATATTGAGACTAAAAAAAGACCACGCTATATAGTAAAAAAAAGAATGTAGATAACGACCTGGTTTAGGGTAGTCCACATGCAGTTCATTCATAAGCGCCATAATGCCTGGGGTATATAGGGACACCCCTCCACGCGTCACACTACAATTGAAAAATTCATGGAACAGAGAGAATGCAGCTATCAAAAATTAGTTTAAACGATCCAAAGGTACATATACTCATCCTTGCTTTTTTTTCTGCCTTCACCTCATATCTTGTTGTATATGGCTTTGAGCTTACACATTTTACTTTATCTATTGATGAGGAGCCCTTTGATAATTTCTTCCAGACATTGTCAGCTGGCAGGTGGGGGCATGCGCTACTGCGTCATTACATTTTTCCTGAGCCTTACCTCCCTTTCTTAACGCTGCTTTTGAGTCTTATCTTTCTTTCGTGCTCAGCTGCATTGGCTTCAATTTATCTCAAATTAAACAAAATACATGCTGTAGCGTTTACTGTCATGCTGGCAGCTCTGCCACAAATGGCTTATCAATTTGAGTTTAGCAATCAGTCCGATACTATTAGCTTGTCGATACTTCTCTCTACGGCCTCTCTTTTTATGTTGGAGAAGGTGAGTGCATGGCGTCTGTTAATTTTTGTCATTCTAACCATTGTATCTTTATCTGTTTATCAATCAGTCTTTCTTTATGCCGCATCATTGCTTTGTATTTCATTAACATTGAAGTCAATTAATGAGAAATTAACTTATACTGATGCTGCTAAAAAAATAGTGCTATTTGGTGTAATGGCTGGCATCGCACTTATTATAAACTCCATCCTGTCTAAGATGGTTGCCGGTCATTACGGAGTTCAAATCTCGGGTTATCTCTCAGCCATGATTGGCTGGGGAAAGCATGGGACGTATGACGTAATAAAATCCGTGGCTAATTTTATCAGAGACTATATTCGATTCCGTGCAGCTTACGGTATGAATAGCTTTGCTTTTTGCTTAATCTGGATTGTAACGATCTGCGTTGCAGTTGTCAGAAAAAAGAGTAATGTCTCCTTAACCATAATTCTGAGCGTAGCAACATTCCTCTCCATGTTCCTTCTGAATATAGCCATTGGTTCAAGTATGCCTCCACGGGCCATGACGCAGGCGTCTGTTGTTTTTGCTGGCCTTTTTATCTGTGCGATATCTATTACTCAGCTTAAAACATCCTCAATCTTGATTGCTCTGGTGTTCCTTGGTGTTGGCGCATCATCTTCCACAAGATTATTCTACAGTGATTATATGGCACGAGAGGCAGACAGAAACCTTTCGGAGCAAATCATTAACACTATATACAATAAATATCCTCAATTTGATGCCACTAAAACTCCCATTTTCTTTTACGGGAGTTACAGCCCCTTAAATTCATGGAGAGTTCCAGGCGCAGACGTTTTTGGCGCATCCTTTTATGAGTGGGATGGCGGCAACAATCAGAGGATGTATAAATATCTTTATACCAGCAACATGCTGAATGTAAAAATACCTGATGCTGACCAGGTGGAAAGATCCAGAGTTAATGGAAAATCGATGCCATCATGGCCAGATAGAGACGCAGTCAGAATGATGGATGGTGTTGTCATTGTGAAACTTTCTGACCAGTTAAGCGATTACAACAGATAAATGCAATAGCCCACCCGTCAGGTGGGCTATTGTTATACTGCTAAAATGAAGCATTAAAAATTACGTTATTCCAACGGCATTTTTATCGGGTCATCATAACTGTACTCAAACCCCAGTTCATTACATATTTTTCCACCATCAATAACCTTGCCTGCATCACGCAAGCTTTCCGCGATAAATTGAGGGGGTGTTAAACCTAATTGTTTGGTCACGCCAGGATAGAAAGTGTCACGCGTCGGATGTTTCGGCGCACACAGGTTATATATATGCCCACCTTTCGGCGTCTGCAACAACAGCACAATTGCATCCACCACATCATCCAGATGCACCAGATTCACCACATGTGCGCCATCGCGTAAATCCGTTTTCCCGGCAAGGAAACGTCCGGGATGACGATTGGGTCCCACCAGCCCGGCGAGACGAACAATATCCACTGAGGTTCCCGGCAAATCGTGCAACCAGTTCTCCAGCGCCACCAGCGTTTTACCTGCTACGGTTTCAGGTTGCAACGGACTGTGCTCCTTCATCACTCCCGGACCTGGGCCGTACACTGAAGTGGAACTGGTGAAGATAATGCGCGGGACCTTAAAGGCTAATGCGGTATCCACCACATTTTGTACCGCCTGCATATAATCTTCACCGCCCTGCACCGTACGACTGGCGGGTAAGGTCACCACCAGCGCATCCACCGACATCAGCGCTTCCAGATCTTCTGCCTCACACTCCAGCTCAGGTGTCAGCACCAGTTGAAACGCCTCAATGCCACAACGACGAGCCGCATCTACCCCATCTGGCGAGGTTTTGCTGCCCGTCACCTGCCAGCCGCGTGTCGCCAGCGCCATCGCCAGCGGCATGCCCAGCCATCCCAGCCCCACAATCGCGACCTTTTTCATATCGACTCCCGGCTTCGCTGCTCAAAGACACTTCATCTTAGTGCTGTCGTGGGTGTCAAACCAGCGCTAACTGTTGCGGGAGATTCCAGAAATTGACGTTAAAAAAGGCTTGCCACACGGCGCTATCTTCGCTAGGTTAATCAGCACACAAATGAATATCCATTCAGCAACGGAATTTTTTATGACACGCGTTCAGTTCAACCACCATCATCACCATCATCCTGACTAGTCTTTCAGGCGATGTGTGCTGGAAGACGTTTAGGATCTTCCAGTGGTGTGAGCGCAAAGAGAGCCCCCGGAAGATCATCTTCCGGGGGTTTTTTTATGGGCTGACGCAACCCAACTGAGTTCAGACAGGAATGAATAAGAGGACAGGAACCATGTTAGATAACACCCGTTTACGCATAGCTATGCAGAAATCTGGCCGTTTAAGTGATGAATCACGCGAACTGCTGGCACGCTGTGGCATTAAAATTAACCTTCAGCAGCAGCGTCTGATTGCGTTTGCGGAAAACATGCCAATCGACATCCTGCGCGTGCGCGATGACGATATTCCCGGACTGGTGATGGATGGCGTGGTGGATCTTGGCATCGTGGGCGAAAACGTGCTGGAAGAGGAGCTGTTAACGCGCCGCGCCCAGGGTGAGGATCCGCGTTACTTTACTCTGCGTCGTCTCGATTTTGGCGGTTGCCGCTTGTCGCTGGCAATGCCGGTTGACGCGGAATACACCGGTCCGCAATGCCTTGATAAATCCCGCATTGCCACCTCTTACCCTCACCTGCTGAAAAAGTATCTCGATAAACAAGGCGTTGCTTTTAAATCCTGTCTGCTGAATGGTTCAGTTGAAGTGGCACCCCGTGCCGGCCTGGCCGACGCGATTTGCGACCTGGTGTCCACCGGCGCCACTCTGGAGGCCAATGGCCTGCGCGAAGTTGAAGTCATTTATCGCTCCAAAGCGGTATTGATCCAACGTGACGGCGAGCTGTCCGGCGCCAAACAAGAGCTGGTCGACAAACTGATGACGCGTATTCAGGGTGTCATCAAAGCGCGTGAGTCCAAATACATCATGCTGCACGCGCCGAGCGAGCGTCTGGAAGAAGTGATTGCCCTGCTGCCGGGTGCGGAGCGTCCTACCGTCCTGCCACTGGCCGGTGAAGTCAGCCGTGTGGCGATGCACATGGTGAGCAGCGAAACGCTGTTCTGGGAAACCATGGAAAAACTGAAAGCCCTGGGTGCCAGCTCAATTCTGGTGCTGCCAATTGAAAAAATGCTGGAGTGACCGAATGAGCGCCCTGATGACCCCGATTGACTGGCAGCAATGCAGCACCGAGCAGCAACAGGCGTTACTGATGCGTCCGGCGATTTCCGCCTCCGACAGCATCAGCCAGGTGGTGCGTGATGTCCTGGCACAGGTAAAAGAGAACGGTGACAATGCGCTGCGTGAATTCAGCGCGCGTTTTGATAAAGCGCAGGTGGATAACCTGCGTGTGACGGCCGAGCAGATGCAAGCCGCCAGTAACCGCCTGAGCGACAGATTGAAGCAGGCAATGGCCGTGGCCGTGGGCAATATCGAAACTTTCCACAACGCACAGATTCTGGCGACAGTGGATGTGGAGACGCAACCCGGCGTGCGCTGCCAACAGATTACGCGCCCGGTGCAATCGGTTGGCCTGTACATTCCAGGCGGTTCTGCGCCGCTGTTTTCCACCGTATTGATGCTGGCAACCCCGGCACGTATCGCCGGTTGTGGCCGTGTGGTGCTGTGCTCACCACCGCCGATTGCCGACGAGATCCTTTATGCCGCTCAGCTGTGTGGCGTGCAGGAAGTGTTTCAGGTTGGTGGCGCGCAGGCGATTGCCGCCCTCGCTTTCGGCACCGATACCGTGCCAAAAGTGGACAAGATCTTTGGTCCGGGCAACGCGTATGTCACCGAGGCCAAGCGTCAGGTGAGCCAGCGTCTGGATGGTGCAGCGATAGATATGCCTGCCGGTCCGTCTGAAGTATTGGTGATTGCCGATGCTGGCGCAACACCGGCCTTTGTGGCTTCTGATTTGTTGTCCCAGGCCGAACATGGTCCGGATTCGCAGGTGATTCTGCTGACGCCATCACTGGAACTGGCAAACGGCGTCGCCGCCGCAGTTGACGAGCAACTGACGCAGTTGCCGCGTGCCGCTACCGCGCGTCAGGCGTTAGCCAGCAGCCGCCTGATTGTGGCGCAAGATCTGGCGCAGTGCGTCGCCATCTCGAACCAATACGGCCCTGAGCACCTGATTATTCAGACGCGTACTCCGCGTGACCTGGTCGATAGCATCACCAGCGCCGGTTCGGTGTTCCTGGGTGACTGGTCGCCTGAATCAGCCGGTGATTATGCCTCCGGCACTAACCATGTACTGCCGACCTATGGCTACACCGCCACCTGCTCGAGCCTCGGTCTGGCGGATTTTCAGAAGCGTATGACCGTGCAGGAACTGACGCCACAGGGTTTCCTTAACCTCGCGGCCACCATCGAAACCCTGGCCGCCGCTGAGCAGCTGGAAGCCCACAAAAACGCCGTTACCCTGCGTGTTGCGGCCCTGAAGGAGCAAGCATGAGCCTGAATGTTGAAGATTTGGCCCGCGCCAATGTGCGCGCGCTGACGCCGTATCAATCAGCCCGTCGCCTGGGGGGTAACGGTGATGTGTGGCTGAACGCCAACGAATTCCCGCTGCCGGTGCCGTTTGAGTTGTCGCAGCAGACGCTGAACCGTTACCCGGAATGCCAGCCGAAGTTGGTGATCGAGCGTTATGCCGGTTATGCCGGCGTCAGCCCGGAGCAGGTACTGGTGAGCCGTGGCGCGGATGAAGGTATTGAACTGGTGATGCGTGCTTTCTGTGAACCGGGCAAAGACGCGATTCTGTTCTGCCCGCCGACGTATGGCATGTACAGCGTCAGCGCTGAAACCATCGGTATCGAATACCGCACCGTGCCAGCACTGGACGACTGGCAATTGAATCTGCCGGCCATTGCTGACCAGCTCGACGGGGTGAAAGTGGTGTATATGTGCAGTCCGAACAACCCGACCGGCAACCTGATCAACCCGGACGATATCCGCGCCCTGCTGGATATGACCGCCGGAAAAGCGCTGGTGGTGGCGGATGAAGCCTATATCGAATTTTGCCCGCAAGCGACGCTGGCTGGCTGGTTGAAAGATTATCCGCATCTGGTGATTCTGCGTACCCTGTCGAAAGCCTTTGCGCTGGCTGGCCTGCGCTGCGGCTTTACGCTGGCGAACAAGCCAGTGATCGACCTGCTGCTGAAAGTGATTGCACCTTACCCGCTCGCCACCCCGGTAGCGGATGTGGCGGCTCAGGCGCTGAGCGATCAGGGGCTGGCGCTGATGCGCGAACACGCGCTGCAACTGAATGCCAACCGTAGCTGGCTGCTGGAACAGTTGCCGCAGATCGCTTGTGTGGAAGCGGTATTCCCAAGCGAGACAAACTATATTCTGGCGCGTTTCACCGATTCTCCGAAAGTGTTTAAAACCCTGTGGGATGAAGGCATTATCCTGCGTGACCAGAATAAAAACCCCGGCCTGGCGGGATGCCTGCGCATCTCAATCGGCACCCGTGAAGAGTGCGAGCGCTTAATCGCCGCGCTGCAAGCCTTACCTGTGGAGCAAGCATGAGTCAGAAGACCCTTTTTATCGACCGCGACGGCACCATCATCTCTGAACCCCCGGTGGATTTTCAGGTGGATCGCATGGACAAGCTGGCCTTCGAGCCAAACGTGATCCCTGCCCTGCTGGCGCTGCAAAGCGCCGGTTACCAGCTGGTGATGATCACCAATCAGGATGGTCTGGGTACCGATAGCTTCCCGCAGGCCGATTTTGATGGGCCGCACAACCTGATGATGCAGATCCTGACGTCGCAGGGTATTCGTTTCAGTGACATTCTGATCTGCCCGCATAAGCCGGAAGACAACTGCGATTGCCGTAAGCCAAAAACCAAAATGGTTGAAGCCTGGCTGGCAGAAGGCGCGCTGGATGTGGCGAACAGCTATGTGATCGGCGATCGTCACACCGATATCCAGCTGGCGCAAAATATGGGTATTCAAGGCCTGCGTTACGGTGCAGAAGGTGAAGACTGGAACGCTATCCAGCAACGTCTGACCAAGCGCGATCGCTATGCGCTGGTTAACCGCAACACCAAAGAGACGCAGATTAAAGTTGAAGTGTGGCTCGACCGTGAAGGCGGCAGCAAGATCAACACCGGCGTCGGCTTCTTTGACCACATGCTGGACCAGATTGCGGTACACGGTGGCTTACGCATGAATATTGATGTGAAAGGCGACCTGTATATCGACGACCACCACACGGTAGAAGATACCGGCCTGGCGCTGGGCGAAGCCCTGCTGAAAGCGCTGGGGGATAAACGTGGTATTGGCCGTTTCGGCTTCGTGTTGCCGATGGACGAATGTCTGGCGCGTTGTGCGTTGGATATCTCCGGTCGCCCGCACCTCGAATACAAAGCGGAGTTCAGCTATCAGCGCGTGGGCGACCTCAGCACTGAGATGGTCGAGCATTTCTTCAGCTCCCTCTCCTACGCCATGATGAGCACCCTGCACCTGAAAACCAAAGGCCGCAACGATCACCATCGCGTGGAAAGCCTGTTTAAAGCCTTTGGCCGCACTCTGCGCCAGGCGATCCGCGTGGACGGTAACACCCTGCCGAGCTCGAAAGGAGTGCTGTGATGAACGTGGTGATTCTCGACACCGGCTGCGCCAACCTGTCGTCGGTAAAGTGGGCGGTTGAGCGCCTCGGATATACCCCGGAAGTGAGCCGTGATCCTGATGTGGTGCTGCGCGCAGATAAACTGTTTCTGCCGGGTGTCGGCACGGCTCAGGCGGCCATGAACCAGTTACAGGAACGCGATCTGATCGAGCTGGTAAAAGCCTGTACGCAGCCAGTACTGGGGATTTGCCTCGGTATGCAGCTGCTGGGACGCGGCAGTGATGAGAATGGCGGCGTCACCACGCTCGGCATCCTTGATGAGCCGGTAACGCTGATGGATACCAAAGGTTTACCTCTGCCGCATATGGGCTGGAATCAGATCACCTCGCAGGCCGGAAACCACCTGTTTCGCGGTATCGACGACGGTAGCTATTTCTACTTCGTGCACAGCTACGCCATGCCGGTCAACGCCAATACCATTGCTCAGTGCGAGTACGGCTTGCCGTTCACTGCCGCCTTGCAAAAAGATAACTTCTTCGGCGTGCAGTTCCACCCGGAGCGTTCCGGTAAAGCGGGTGCGCAGCTGCTGAAAAATTTCCTGGAGATGTAATGATTATTCCCGCTTTAGATTTAATCGACGGCAAAGTGGTGCGTCTGCATCAGGGCGATTATGGCCAGCAGCGTGACTACGGTAGCGATCCGCTGCCACGTTTGCAGGACTACGAACGCCAGGGGGCGCAGGTGCTGCATCTGGTGGATTTGACCGGTGCCAAAGATCCGGCCAAACGTCAGATCCCGTTACTGCAAACCCTGCTGCGCGGCGTCAGCGTTCCGGTGCAAGTCGGTGGCGGTATCCGCAATCGTGAAGATGTCGCGGCGCTGCTGGCGGCAGGTGCCAGTCGCGTGGTGGTGGGTTCCACTGCCGTGAAACAACCGGAAGAGGTGAAAAGCTGGTTCCGGGAGTTTGGCGCAGATGCCATCGTGCTGGCGCTGGATGTGCGTATCGACGCCGACAATCGCAAAGAAGTGGCGATCAGCGGCTGGCAGGAAGCAGCAGGCGTAACGCTGGAAGAGGTCATTGGCTGGTATCAGCCGGTTGGTCTGAAGCATGTGCTGTGCACCGATATTTCGCGTGATGGCACGCTGAGCGGTTCCAATGTCGCCCTGTATCAGGAAGTGTCTGATGCGTTCCCGGATATCGCGTTTCAGTCATCCGGCGGCATTGGTTCGCTGGACGATATCGCCGCCCTGCGCGGCAGCGGTGCGCAGGGCGTGATTGTCGGTCGCGCACTGCTGGAAGATAAATTTACGGTTTCGGAGGCCATTGCATGCTGGCAAAACGGATAATTCCCTGTCTCGACGTTCGCGACGGACAGGTGGTGAAAGGGGTTCAGTTCCGCAATCACGAAATCATTGGCGACATCGTTCCGCTGGCGCAGCGTTATGCACAGGAAGGGGCCGATGAACTGGTGTTCTACGATATCACCGCCTCGTCTGATGGCCGTGTGGTGGATAAGAGCTGGGTATCGCGGGTAGCGGAAGTGATTGATATTCCATTCTGTGTGGCAGGTGGCATCAAGAGCGAAGCGGATGCCGCGCGCATTCTGGAGTTCGGTGCCGATAAGATTTCTATCAACTCGCCCGCGCTGGCTGACCCGTCACTGATTACCCGCCTGGCCGATCGCTTTGGCGTGCAATGTATTGTGGTGGGTATCGATACCTGGTTTGACGAAGCAACGGGTAAATATCACGTTAACCAGTATACCGGTGATGAGTCCCGCACCCGCGTTACCCAATGGGAGACGCTGGATTGGGTGCAGGAAGTGCAGAAGCTGGGCGCCGGCGAGATCGTGCTCAACATGATGAACCAGGACGGGGTGCGCAATGGTTACGACCTGGTACAACTGAAGAAAGTACGTGATGTGTGCAAGGTGCCGTTGATTGCTTCCGGTGGTGCGGGCACCATGGCACACTTTCTCGAAGCGTTTGAGCAAGCCAATGTTGATGGCGCGCTGGCAGCTTCGGTGTTTCACAAACAGATTATTAATATCGGTGAGCTGAAAAGCTTCCTGATTGACAACGGTGTGGAGATTCGCGCGTGTTAACTGCAGAACAACTGACCCGTCTGGATTGGGTCAAAACCGCGGGCATGATGCCCGTTATCGTCCAGCACAGCGTCTCTGGCGAAGTGCTGATGCACGGGTATATGAACGAGGAAGCGTTGCAGAAAACCCTCGCGGAGGGCAACGTCACCTTCTTCTCGCGCACCAAAAATCGTCTGTGGACCAAAGGCGAAACCTCGGGTCATTTCCTGCAAGTGGTCAGCATTACACCAGATTGCGACAACGATACGCTGCTGGTGCTGGCAAACCCGATAGGCCCTACCTGTCATCTCGGTACTTCCAGCTGTTTCTCTCCGGCAGCACCGGACTGGACTTTCCTGTATCAACTGGAGCAACTGCTGGCAGAGCGCAAACATGCTGACCCGGCCAGCTCCTATACCGCGAAGCTGTACGCCAGCGGTACCAAGCGCATTGCACAGAAGGTAGGTGAAGAAGGCGTAGAAACCGCGCTGGCTGCAACGGTCAATGATCGTCACGAGCTGACCAATGAAGCGTCCGATTTAATCTACCATCTGTTGGTGTTGTTGCAGGATCAGGAGCTTGATCTGAGCACCATTATCAACAATCTGCGTGCGCGTCATAAGTAAGCGATTGTGCACTATACTGCTCAAAATCGACGAGTCTGGATAATTTTGAGCAGTATACTTCTCATAAATAACAAAGTTGGCTAAAATTGAGCAATGTACTGCTCAACCAAGGCGCAGCATGTTAACCCTTCAATTGCATGTCGATGGACGCTGGCAAGATGCCGCACTACTGGACGTGAAAGAGTCACGTAAAGGACGTCAAAGCGCAGCGTTGCTCGCATACGAGTTCGACTATGCCAGTCAATATCTTGATCGTGATGACCATGCCAGTTGCAGTATCAACTATTCCGTGATGCTTATTGGCAGCCATTTTTCCCAACCCTGGTTTAGCTTTCTCGACGATATCATGCCTGCTGGTGCCAGCCGACGCTATTGGGTTGCACTGCTTGGCTTACAAACCAAATCGCCTGCTGAGCAGGATTATGCTTTATTGCAAGCGGGTACTATCGCGCCTGTCGGCAATCTGCGGGTTAAAGAGTCCTTACCACGCCTGCCTGCGGAAAGTCAGCTGAAGACCAGGCGCTTTCCTGCGGAATGGGCCGTTGAACGTGATACCGATTTTCTGGAATACGCCCAACAAATGGGCGCAGCCAGCGGCGGGGCTACGGGAGCCGGTGGCGAGGCACCAAAACTGCTATTGAGACGTAATAATAACTGTGAGGTGTGGATTGATACCTGGCAGGATGATATGCAGAACCAGGATGCACATTATCTGGTGAAATATCCACGCGGCGCGCGCAGTGCGATAGATTGCGACATTTTGCGTGCTGAGTACCATTTCTATCATGAATTACATGCTCTCGGCATCGATACGATAAGTACCGACAATATGTTGTTATGTGAAGGTGAACGCTATCCATCATTGTGGCTGCCTCGTTTTGATGTAGATTTTGTTGGCGAGAGCAAAGTGCTATATGGTTTGGAATCCGTCTATTCCATTATGAAAAAGCCACCAGGTAGTTACCTTAACCACTTCGATGTCATCAATGCACTGGTTGAAAAGCTAAGTCTGACGGATACCGGGCGTAAGCAGCTGGTTATTGAATGGGTGAAACGCGATATGCTTAATATCGCCTTCGGCAATTCTGATAATCATGGCCGTAATAGTGCCGTACTGAAAAAACCAGAGGGTATGTGGCTGGCGCCAATTTACGACTTTGCCCCAATGAAAGCCGATCCGGAAGGTATCATTCGCACTACGCAATGGGGGGCTCCCTATGAAGAAGGTGGGCTGTTCCAGTGGCATTTGATAGCAACACGACTGGACGAATTTGTCCCCCAATCTGAACTGCTCAATGCGTTGAAAAAATTGGCAGAGAGTCTACTCGGCTTAAAATCTCGTCTGGCAGCACGCGGTGTTCCCTCTTCTATTCTGGAAATGCCTGGGATGGGTTTTAACTTTCTCGATCAACGTATCGCGGGATGGAAACTATGACAAAGAAGCTCTCGCCATTTGAACGTGAAGCGATGCTTCTTGAGCTGTTGCAACAATTTATGAAAGAACAGTTAACTCAGGGAGAATTGCTGATGCAACTACGCAAAAAAGTTCTGGGCTTCTCGCAGGAGCGCTACGCCACACTGGCAGGTATCAGCAGACGCACACTTTCTGACATTGAACTCGATAAAGAGAGCATCACACTCACCACGTTGAACCGTGCATTAAAGCCATTAGGGTTGAAGACAGGCGTTTTACCACGCCAGCCACATATGATGCAGACACTGTTAACGCAACTCGCGCAATCCGGAGACCACCATGACCACCCATGAAAAACTGCTTACCCTGCTTGATCAACATCAGGCGCGTTATCGTCTGATGTCGCATGAAGCAACAGGTAAGTGTGAAGCGGTGGCCGCTATTCGTGGCACCGAAGTTGGTCAGGGGGCAAAAGCGCTGGTGTGTCATGTCAAGGGCAACGGTATCAAGCAACATGTGCTGGCGGTGCTACCTGCCGATCAGCAGGCAGATTTAAGCAAAGTCGCGGAAGCCGTGGGGGGGCGTCGCGCTTCACTCGCCAGCCCGGCAGAAGTTGATGTGCTCACCGGTTGTGTGTTTGGCGCTATTCCGCCCTTCAGTTTTCATGCCGACTTAATGCTGGTGGTAGATCCCTTACTGTTTGAACGCTATGACGAAATTGCGTTTAATGCCGGGGTGTTGGAGAAGTCAGTGGTGTTGAATACCGAGGATTACAAAGCGATACACAATGGTAACGTGATGAAAATAATCCAGTAATTGCTATAACTTTCTCTGGACGGTACTCTGCGTGATTCCACATCACGATAAAAGAAGACCGCTTTATGGCAAGTTCACGTTTTACCGCCCGTCTGCGTCAGACGCTGACAATGGCTGTGCTGGCAAGCTGCGCGTTCGGCGCACAGGCAAAAATTGACCAGGTTCGTTTCGCCGTTGATCCCACCTACCCTCCTTTTGAATCCAAAACGCCGCAGGGTAAATTGGTCGGTTTTGACATCGATCTGGGCAATGCGCTTTGCGAACAGATGAAAACCAAATGCGTGTGGGTGGAAAGTCAGTTTGACGGCATGATCCCGGCCCTGAAAGCACGCAAATTTGATGCGATCCTTTCTGATATGGGCGTGACTGAAGAACGTCTGAAGCAGATCGATTTCACCGTGCCGCTTTACGACACCAAAACTCAGCTGATCGCACGTAAAGGTTCCGGCCTGTTACCCACTGCTGAATCGCTGAAAGGCAAAACTGTCGGTGTTGAGCAAGGCACGGTACAGGAACGCTATGCGCGTGCGAAATGGCAACCTTATGGTGTTAACGTTGTCCCTTATGGCGACCAGGCTCAGGTAGAGAGCGATCTGGTTTCTGGCCGTCTTGATGCGGTGTTTACCGATGCTGCGCAAGCCGCTATCGGCTTCCTGAAGCAGCCACAAGGCAAAGATTTTGAACTGGCAGGACCGACGGTCCAAGACCCGATTATCGGTCCGGGAACGGCGATTGGTCTGCGCAAAGGTGATACCGAGCTGAAAACTGCACTGGATGATGCCTTTGCTGAAATCAAAAAGAACGGCACCTTCGACAAGATCCAGAAAAAATACTTCGCGACAGATATCTCCATTCAGCAGTAAATCTGGGGCGGCATTAGCCGCCCTTCTTTTCAGTCGCACTATAATAATTGCCATTCGAAACACCAATGTCTGCGTGTAGCTCGCGCGCGGCAGCAAACAGGACATCATTAACGCCATGCAACAACAACATCACCCTCTTTTAAGCGCTTCGCTGGGTACGCAGCGTGAAATCTATAGTTTTCACTTCAGCGGCGGCGACACACACAAACGTGTCTATATTCAGGCTGCTTTACATGGTGATGAATTGCCGGGCATGGCGGTGGCCTGGTATCTGAAACAAAAATTGCTGGAGCTGGAGTCCACCGGGCAGCTAAAAGCTTCATTTACGTTGGTGCCGGTAGCCAATCCGCTGGCTTTGGGGCAGCACTGGCATGGTACTCATCTGGGGCGGTTTCATACCCTCTCCGGGCAGGACTTTAACCGTCGCTTTCCGGCATTGGGTGAGACATTAGTTGCGGAGCTGGCCGGTTCACTGACACAAAGTGAGTACGAAAACAAGCGGCTGATTCGGGATGCTATTGACCGCCACTACCGTGACACCATCGCCAAAACCGAGCTGGACGCACAACGTTTCACACTGATGCGGATGGCCAGTCAGGCCGATTTAATGATTGACCTGCATTGCGACTGGGATGCGGTCCCTCATCTTTACACCACCCCTCATGCGTGGCCGGATATAGAGCCACTGGCTCGCTGGTTGGGCAGTGAAGTTCAGTTGCTGGCGCAAGTGTCCGGTGGAGAACCCTTTGATGAAGCCTGTTGCGAACCGTGGCTGACACTGGCGAAACGTTATGGTGACGAGTATCCAATGCCGCGTGGATTACTGCCCGTGACGCTCGAACTACGAGGTGTGGCTGATGTTTCACCTGAGCAGGCAGAGAAAGATGCAGATGCGATTATTAATGCGTTGATTGAAGGTGGCTATATTGCGGGTGAGGTAGGTGAGTCCCCTGCCCTGATTAATCCTGCGACAGAGCTGGCGGGCTGTGAGTATATCTTTGCACCCCATTCGGGCTTGATACTTAATCGTCGTAAGATTGGGGAGATGATTGCAGCCGGTGAGGTTGTAGCGGAGATAATTGATCCCATTACCGATCAGGTGACACCACTGCTGGCTGAATATGGCGGCATCTTGTACGCACGCAATCTGATGAAATTTGCGACCGCAGGGATGTTGATGGTGCGGCTGGCCGGGGAAAATGCCGGACGTGAGGGCGATTTATTGGTGGGGTAAAAAAAGGCTTCCCGTAGGAAGCCTTATTATTATCAGTCCAGCCACTCGGTGTGGAACACACCGTCTTTATCGGTACGCTTATAAGTATGCGCACCGAAGTAGTCACGCTGAGCCTGAATCAGGTTAGCCGGCAGCACTTCTGAGCGGTAGCTGTCGTAGTATGCGATAGCCGCTGAGAAGGTCGGAGTTGGGATACCGTTCTGTACAGCGTAAGCAACGACATCACGCAGCGCCTGCTGATATTCATCAGCGATATTTTTGAAGTATGGTGCCAACAGCAGGTTAGCGATGTTCGCGTTTTCTGCATAAGCATCAGTGATTTTCTGCAAGAACTGAGCACGGATGATACAACCCGCACGGAAGATCTTCGCAATCTCACCATAATGCAGATCCCAGTTGTACTGCTCAGAAGCAGCACGCAGCTGAGAGAAGCCCTGCGCATAAGAGACGATTTTACCCAGGTACAGGGCGCGACGGACTTTCTCAACGAATTCCGCTTTATCACCGGTGAAGGCTTTCGCCTGCGGGCCGCTCAGTACTTTAGACGCGGCAACACGCTGCGTTTTCAGAGAAGAGAGGTAACGCGCAAACACGGACTCAGTGATCAGTGACAGCGGTTCGCCCAGGTCGAGCGAGCTTTGGCTGGTCCACTTACCAGTACCTTTGTTCGCGGCTTCGTCCAGAATCACATCAACCAGGTATTTACCGTCTTCATCTTTCTTGGTGAAGATATCTTTGGTGATGTCGATCAGGTAGCTGCTCAGTTCACCATTGTTCCAGTCGGTGAAAGTTTTTGCTAACTCTTCGTTGGTCAAGCCCAGTGCGCCTTTCAGCAGTGCATAGGCTTCTGCAATCAGCTGCATATCACCGTATTCAATGCCGTTGTGCACCATTTTAACGTAATGACCAGCGCCATCCGGACCAATGTAAGTCACGCAAGCTTCACCATCTTCGGCACGCGCAGCAATTTTATCCAGGATTGGTGCAACCAGTTCGTACGCTTCTTTCTGGCCGCCAGGCATGATTGATGGGCCTTTCAATGCGCCCTCTTCACCACCTGAAACACCGGTGCCGATGAAGTTAAAGCCCTGATCAGACAGTTCTTTATTACGACGGATGGTGTCTTTATAGAAGGTGTTACCGCCATCGATAAGAATGTCGCCCTTGTCCAGGTGAGGAGTCAGAGAAGCGATGGTCTTATCTGTCGCTTCACCAGCCTGTACCATCAGCAGGATGCGGCGAGGTTTTTCCAGTGATTCAACGAACTCTTCGATGGTGTAATAAGGCGCGAGTTTCTTGCCCGGGTTCTCAGCGACGACTTCATCAGTCTTTTCACGAGAACGGTTGAAGATAGATACAGTGTAGCCGCGGCTCTCAATATTGAGGGCCAGATTACGCCCCATCACTGCCATACCTACAACGCCGATTTGTTGCTTGGACATCATCTACTCCTGTCTGAAGTTACCATCACAAAGCCAGGTTTGTGAGCAAAGTGGCAAATATGTTAACTCATCTGATACCCGATGAGGTAGTGAATGGTGCGATAACATAACGCCATAAAATGCATGGCTAATTATGTATTGGTTAGCAAATCACCTGTCTTAATATTCGATTTGAAGTACAGCGGAAGAATATCTTCAGGTTTGCCATCCATTTTTACCGTACCGTGCTCAAGCCACAAAATGCGTGTGCACGTTTTGCGCAATAAATCATTGCTGTGGCTAGCCAGGATCAAAATCTTTGTAGCATTAATGATCTTGGTTAATCGAGCTTCAGCTTTTTCTTTGAAGCCTTCGTCTCCGACCGATAACCATTCATCCATTAATAGAATCTCAGGTGAAAATATTGTACTGACACTGAAACCTAATCGCATTTGCATCCCCGAAGAATATGTGCGAACAGGCATATCAATAAAATCGCCGAGATCGGTAAAATCAATAATCTCTTCAATTTTGGCATCAATCTCTTTTTTCTTCAGACCCAGTAATGCACCTCGGATATAAATATTCTCTCTACCCGTAAATTCTGCATTAATACCCAGGGAAATTGAGATCAGAGAACCGATATCACCTTCAATAATTGCCGAACCGCTTGTTGGGTGGTAAACCTTGCTGAACATCCGCAATAGTGTGGTTTTACCTGCACCATTGTGTCCGATTAATCCAACTTTTTCACCATCGTTGATTTCAAAGTTAAGATTATTAAGTGCAGAGATTACAACCTTGCCATCATGCTGACCCACTTTGCCACCGGTGGCAAAGTTGATAAAGTTCTTTTTAATCGATCTTGCTTGGGCATTGAATATAGGAAAATCAATACCAACATTTTCAAATTTGATTAGTGCCATTTTTCCTACACCCAATAAGGAACTCGGTATTTATACTTGCTAGTCATGAAAATCGAGAATGCCAGGCCCACTACCGCCATAACAGCTGCAATGATATAGCTACTCATCATTGGCACAGTTCCCAACAGGGGGCTGCGGACAAGATCAATCAGGTGATAAAGCGGATTAAGATTCAGCAACATCAATGCTGCGCTATGCGATAGTAATTTCGGCATCCAGATTACTGGTGTGAGATAAAAAATCACCTGCATGATGCTCAATACGATTTGTGTCATATCGCGAAAACGAGCACAAATCATCGACAGGACCATCAAAAGCCATGTCAGGTTAAGCATGAGTAATAGGAAGCCGGGGATGGCAAGAAACATTGTCCAGCTGATCCCTTTTTGCACAGCCAACAGCACCAAAGGGAAAATCACAATATTATGCAAGAAAATAATGAAATTTTTCCAAATCACTCGCATGACATGAACATGCAATGGCACAGGCAACTGTTTAATAATCCCTTCGGAAGAGATCAGTGCATCACAGCCTTCCGATACTGAGCTGAGAATAAAGCTCCAGGTGATCAGTCCCAACGTAAGATAAGGCAGAAACTCTTTAACATTGGTCTTGAAAAGATTACCGAACACCAAGCCCATGGTGGTAATCATAACGGCCATACTGATGGTGATCCAAAAAGGCCCCATCTTCGACCGCTTGTATCTCATGCGGATATCTTGCCCGCCCATCACTTTGACTATATGAAAGTTTTTGATGGCGGATGTGAAATCATCCCACCCTACCGACTTAACTTTATTTGACATTACAAAATTCCAAACTGATATGCGAGACGGTTCAATCCTACGAGGAATTTATCACCGCACAGGCGCGCCAGTATCAGCGTCATAAATTCTTCTCTTTGTGACTCATCAAGTTGATCTCTGAGCTTGATAATATCATTCATGCTGCAAACGCACCTGAACATGAGATCAAGTTTTATGATCGGTAAACCACATTTATGCAATGCAAGGCAGTTGATATGAATCTGGGAACCAAGCGTAAATTCATCAAGGTAGAGAGAAATCAGCCTTTGCTTAAAATGATCATTTAACAAAGGTTTCTCGTTATGGTAGCTCTCGAAGAAGTTAACTACATCCAGATAGTCGACTTGATTCTTTTCAGCCTGCGACTCACGATTTTTGCTTTTTGAGGCTTTCGCCGCTTCACTTCTGACAATCGTGGCTTCTTCAGGTTTTCCATGTTCAAGCAGGTACTGATAATAATAAGACGAAATGATCTCATCATTGGCCAGTAGTTGCGTAATGGATTTGTTCGCCCAGGAACGCTCACCTTCGCGGCGATAATAGTAATAACTTTTATAGAACTCCTCATCCGTACTGAGTTTTCTTTCCATAAAAGAGACGTTAAACAATGATTTGAAATGTTGCTCTGAACTTACCAGTGATTTGAGTAATTTACTCAGACCAAACTCACCTCTTTTGATCACTAGCGGACGGACATTCGAGGATTTGTAGTCATACCAAAAATCTTTGAATCTTTTGTTTCGGGTAATTTTTCCAGCAATCGAAATACAAAATGATCCCAAGTGATGAGAGTGTTGACTGTTTTCAGTGGCACCGAGAACTTCGATATTAGTTTCAAATAGGTTACGTACAAATTCTGGAAGTGTATTTTTAGAGAAAAATACGCTGTCGTTGATGATCAACAGTCTTTCACACTTCTCCTGAAAGTTAGACTCAAAAAAGTATTTCATGCCAGCTTTATAGCTGCCGAAATCGCGTCCGTAATTATCACGTTCAATATAAACATCAATTAAGTCCCGTGGATAATTATCTTCTTCCAGTCTTAATGTATTTACACCGATGATAAAAATATTGTTACGTCTGGCTTCTTTGAGTAACTCAAGCGTATCGCTCCTGAGAGCATGCTTTTCATACAAAGCCAGGAGCATTACCTTGCCTCCGATAAACTCCTTTTTTACTTTAACATCTGTATATTTTTTTGTTTTGATATCATCGCGTATAGACAAAACGCCATAGTACATATAAATAACGATTTTCAGAAAAAACCTGATCGTCATCAAAACAATTCTTTTCATATTTACACCATCGATGGTTAGACCAACTTCCTAAATAAATTCATCACAAAAAAAGCACATGTTTCCAGAAAGCTTTGTCGATAAAAACTTCCCTGAAAAAAACTTCTTATGCGTTTTAAAAAGTCATCATTTAAATTAAGGTAATGAGTATAACTTATCTTATTATCACCGGGCATCCTCTCCTTAATTAAATCAAGAGCGAGACAATTAATTGCACTCCATGCTTTAAATTCCCCAGCGAAGAGTCGGCGAAAACGTGTTACTTTTGATAAGAAACCGATATTACTCCCTACCAAATTCTGATCATGTTGGCGGTAAAGGATCCTGGGTTCTTTATCATAGATCACCACACCATTCAGTGCGCTACAAATGATATAAAGAATCCAGTCATGGGATACGATAGTTAAATCAGGAGGGAAATCTTCAAAAACTTCTTTAAGAGCACGATTGAAAACCATCGTGTTGCCACCAGCATAACTTTGCAGAAGTGCGTTCTGAAATTTAAAAGTTTTTTCGAAACATGGTGACATACCTATCACATCACCCTCTGAATTTATCAGAGTAGTACGTGAACCATAGAGTTGCGGTTCATTTTGTGTTTGTGGATGAGAAGATAATTTTCCTATAGCAACTTCAAGTTTATCATCACACCAAATATCATCCTGATCACAAAAAGCATAATAATCTGAAATGATATTGGAATTTCTAAGTAAGTATAGAAAATTAGCGGCAAATCCTTGAGCCGGTCCTTTCAATAATATAACTTTATTATCAGTACATTGCTGAGAAAAGGCTTCAACTATATCACATGTACGGTCTGTTGAACCATCATCTGAAACAATTAACGTCCAGTTTTTATAGGTCTGAGAAGCAATAGATTGCAATTGGCTCTCTAAAAATTTCTCGCCATTATAAGTACCCATTAAGATACTTATATTTCCTTTATCGCTCATCGTCATTAGCTATACACAGAAAAGGATGAGAAAATTCTCACCCTTAATTTATCGGATTAATCAAATTTTACAGCTTCAGAGAAAGGCGTCCCCATCGCGTCTTTGGCAGACAGAGAGGGTGGATTGTCTGAATTGTTGGGCCAGTTGATATTTAATTCACTGTCATTCCACAGCAAAGAGTGCTCGTGCTGCGGATTGTAATAATCCGTGCATTTATAAACAAATTCAGCACTGTCTGAAGTGACATAGAAACCGTGAGCAAAACCTTCCGGCACCCACAGCTGGCGTTTATTTTCGGCCGAGAGATAAACGCCAACCCATTTGCCAAACGTTGGTGATGATTTGCGCATATCAACTGCCACATCAAAAACCTCACCGGCTACGACGCGCACCAGTTTTCCCTGCGTATTGACAGTCTGATAATGCAAACCGCGCAGAATACCCTTTGAAGATTTAGAATGGTTATCCTGAACGAACGTGCGTGGACAGACTAACTCTTCAAATTTCTTCTGTTGCCAGGTTTCCATAAAAAAACCGCGCTCATCACCAAAGACCGCTGGCTCGATGATCTTTACATCTGGGATTTCAGTCTCAATAATTTTCATTAGAGCTTCCCTTCATATAATGCCATCAGATATTTGCCATAATCATTTTTCATCATGGGCTGAGCTAATTCTTTTAATTTCTCAGCACCAATGAAACCCATACGATAGGCAATCTCTTCCGGGCAAGCGACCTTCAATCCCTGACGAGTTTCAATGGTCTGGATGAAGTTATTGGCTTCAATCAAGCTTTGATGCGTCCCGGTATCCAGCCAGGCATGCCCGCGTCCCATGATTGAAACCTGAAGTTCACCTTTTTCAAGATAGAGATTGTTGATATCCGTAATCTCCAGTTCACCACGCGGTGATGGTTTGAGATTTTTGGCCATTTCAACAACACTATTGTCATAGAAATACAGACCGGTTACAGCATAATTGCTTTTTGGCTCTTTAGGCTTCTCAACTAATGAGATTGCCTTGCCACTTTTATCAAACTCAACAACACCGTAACGCTCTGGATCATGAACATGGTAAGCAAATACGGTCGCGCCTTTCTCTTTATTCGAAGCTTCTTCAAGCTGCTTATAAAGGTCATGTCCATAAAAAATATTGTCGCCCAGAATCAATGCGCAATTATCTTCACCCACAAAATCCTCGCCAAGGATAAAGGCTTGAGCAAGGCCATCCGGGCTTTCCTGAACTTTGTATTGCAGGTTCAGACCCCATTGGGAACCATCGCCAAGAAGACTTTGGAAACGAGGAGTATCTTGCGGAGTACTGATAATTAAAATATCGCGAATACCCGCTAGCATCAGAGTACTTAGCGGATAATAGATCATCGGCTTATCATAAATTGGCAGCAGCTGTTTACTTACAGCCATTGTCACAGGATAAAGGCGTGTTCCTGATCCACCAGCAAGAATTATTCCTTTTTTACTTTTCACAACGTTTACCCTTCATTTGTTATCTGACTTCACTCGTCTCAATTGTAGAGCTCATCAAGCATACGTTTAACACCAAGTTTCCAATCCGGCAGATTAAGCTTAAAGGCGGAGGTGAACTTTTCAGTGTTGAGTCTTGAGTTTAATGGTCGTTTAGCGGGGGTCGGGAAGGCTGAGGTTTCAACCTTGTTCACGACTTCAACTTTTAACGGCAGACCTTTTTGCTTTACATAGTCAATCACTGTTTCAGCATAGGCGTGCCAGGTTGTGATACCCGAAGCTATAAGGTTATAAATTCCCGACTTTTCAGGATCTGTTAACGTGAGTCGAATGGCATGAGCTGTGCAATCCGCAATTAACTCAGCACCCGTTGGGGCACCATATTGATCATCAATAACAGATAATGCTTCTCTCTCCTGAGCGAGCCGAATCATGGTTTTCGCGAAGTTGTTGCCTTTCGCTGCATATACCCAGCTGGTGCGGAAGATAAGATATTTGGCAGCAGCAGCAATAATCGCCTCTTCACCTTCGCGCTTGGTCAATCCATATGCATTCAAAGGTGCGGTGCTATCCGTTTCCTTCCAGGGGGTCGTGCCACCACCATCAAAGACATAATCGGTTGAGTAGTGAACCACTAAGGCATCAATTTTATTAGCCGCTTCTGCCATTGCTTTCACGCTGGTCGCATTAACCAGACGCGCTTTTTCAACTTCACTCTCTGCTTTATCTACAGCGGTATAGGCTGTCGCATTGACAATCACATCAGGCTTAATTTTCAGAATACTTTCTGCAATACCTGTTGGATTCTCAAAATCGCCGCAATAATCAACAGAATGACGGTCAAGTACCATGACATTACCCAGGGGCGATAACGCACGTTGCAGTTCCCAGCCAACCTGGCCATTTCTACCAAATAGCAAAATATTCATTATTTGCGATTCTCATAGTTTTCTTTTAACCAGTTCTGGTAAGAACCGCTTTTGACATGCTCTACCCAGGTTTGATTGTTCAGATACCACTCAACCGTTTTTCTCAAACCACTCTCAAAAGTTTCCTGAGGCGACCATCCCAGCTCTTTCTTGATCTTATCGGCATCGATCGCGTAACGGCGATCATGGCCCGGACGATCCTGAACATAGACAATCTGTTCCGCATAGGCCGTATCTTTTGGACGCAACTCATCAAGCAGCTCACACACCTTCAATACCACATCGAGATTTTTCTTTTCGTTATGTCCACCGATGTTGTAGGTAGTGCCTGTCGCCGCTTTGGTCACTACGGTATAGAGCGCGCGGGCGTGGTCTTCAACATACAGCCAGTCGCGAATCTGGTCACCCTTGCCATAAATCGGCAACGGTTTGCCTTCCAGCGCATTGCTGATAATCAGGGGAATCAATTTTTCCGGGAAATGATAAGGACCATAGTTGTTTGAGCAGTTGGTGACGACTACCGGCAAACCATAAGTACGGCCCCAGGCACGCACTAAATGATCGCTGGCGGCTTTGGTCGATGAGTATGGGCTGCTTGGTGCATAAGGGGTGGTTTCGGTGAAGAGCGGCAGTTCACCCGCCATTTCATCCGGGTGCGGCAGGTCGCCATAAACTTCGTCAGTCGAAATATGATGGAAGCGGAAGGCGGCTTTCTTTTCGGCAGGTAAAGCAGACCAGTATTGACGGCTGGCTTCCAGTAACGCATATGTCCCGACGACATTGGTCTGGACGAATTCCGCCGGTCCGGTAATTGAGCGGTCGACATGACTCTCGGCCGCCAGATGCATCACTGCATCCGGTGCAAATTCGTTAAATACCGCCTGTAGCGCAACGCCATCACATATATCAACTTTTCTAAAGTTATAGCGCTCGCTCTGGCTGACTGCATCAAGAGATTCGAGATTGCCGGCATAGGTTAATTTATCAACGTTAATCACTTCATCATTCGTATTGTCGATAATGTGGCGGACCACAGCTGAACCGATAAACCCTGCACCACCTGTAATTAAGATTTTCATAATGTCTCGTTTATCCCGACTTACTCAGTAAGACTAACACCAATTGAAATGGAAAATGCCTGTGCAACAGGCACGCTACCGCCCCTGGGTTTACAGCTCCCACGTAGCTGAGACAGAGTCAAAATGTCGAGACGGCGCTTCAAACTTATTCAAAGCTATCTTTCTGAATAATCTCTCATTTATCAATGAAATTAATAAAGGAGGATTACCATTAAACCGTTATGAATTCTACCACCCACGCAGATCAATGACGAATGAATTGCAGTTTTCAACGGGTAGTTAGTGTAAATATTGACCGTCGCACAGGGAGCAAGATGGTTACTGAGTCACAAAACCAACTCAATCAGATTTTGATGAAAGAGGGATGAAGACACGGCGGGGAAAATGGGAAGTGGGCGGGCCAGGCAGCCCGCCAACAGATGAAAATTACTTAAACCCATTCGGGTTCTTTGACTGCCAGTTCCAGGTATCGCGCATCATCTCATCGATACCCCGAGTCACACGCCAGTCCAGCTCGCTATTCGCCAGCGAAGCATCCGCCCAGAATGCAGGCAGATCGCCGTCGCGACGCGGCTTAAACTCAAACGGAATCTGCTTACCGGAAGCCTTTTCAAACGCGTTGATCATCTCCAGCACCGAGAAACCTTTTCCGCCGCCGAGATTATAGGCTTTATACCCGGTCACTTTTGGCAGATGGTCGAGCGCTTTCAGATGGCCTTCGGCCAAATCCACAACATGGATGTAATCACGCAGGCAGGTGCCGTCAGGCGTATCGTAGTCATCGCCAAACACGCCCAGTTTGTCGAGACGACCGATGGCGACCTGAGCAATGTACGGTAACAAATTATTCGGAATGCCGGTTGGATCTTCACCAATCTCACCCGATTCGTGCGCACCTACCGGATTGAAATAACGCAGCGCAATCGCATTGAAGCGGTTATCCGCTTTGGCGAAGTCGCGCATCACCAGTTCAATCATCAGCTTTGATGTGCCATAGGGGCTGGTGGTGCCGCCAATCGGGGTGGTTTCCACATAAGGAACCGGTGCATCAGCGCCATAGACCGTCGCTGAAGAGCTGAAGATAAAGTTCCATACACCCGCGCTGCGCATCTCTTCCAGCAACACGACGGTGCCTGCCACGTTATTCTCATAGTATTCCAGCGGCATACGGGTCGACTCCCCCACCGCCTTTAACGCAGCAAAGTGGATGACAGCCGTAATTTCATTGGCGGCGAACAGATCGCGCAAGCACGCACGATCGCGAATATCGCCTTCAACAAACACCGCCTTTTTGCCCGCCAGCTGTTCTACGCGGTTAATCGCTTCGCGCGAGGCATTGCAAAGGTTATCAAGGACTACAACGTCGTCACCGCGCTGCAACAGCGCCAGCACCGTGTGAGAGCCAATGTACCCCGCCCCACCCGTTACCAAAATAGCCATGCGTACTCCTTTAAGCCGCGCAACCGCGCGGCACATGATGAAAAGGGTTATTTCGCCAGGATTTTCTGAATAGCAGCGCGGAAGTCACGGCCCTGGCTGTTGTTACGCAGGCCGTAAGAGACGAATGCCTGCATGTAGCCTAGTTTACGGCCACAGTCGAAGCTGGTGCCAGTGAGCAGCGTCGCATCTACCGGTTTTTTCTTGCCGAGGGCGGCAATGGCGTCAGTCAGCTGGATACGTCCCCAGGCACCTGGTTCGGTGCGCTCCAGTTCAGTCCAGATATCGGCAGAGAGGACATAGCGTCCTACCGCTGCGAGGTCAGAATCCAGTGTGTTAGCCTCTTCCGGCTTCTCGACAAAATTGGTGATAGTGCTGACGTCACCCGGATTATCCAGCGGCTGTTCAGTGGTGATCACGGAGTATTCAGAAAGATCGGCACCCGGCATATGTTTTGCCAGTACCTGGCTGCGACCGGTTTCCTCAAAGCGTGCCACCATTGCGGCAAGGTTGTAGCGCAGGTGATCGGCAGTGGAGTCGTCCAGCAGAACATCCGGCAATACCACTACAAACGGATTGTCGCCAATCATCGGGCGAGCGCACAGAACCGAGTGGCCTAACCCCAGCGGGTTTGCCTGACGCACGTTCATGATGGTTACGCCCGGAGGACAAATCGATTGCACTTCGCTCAGCAGCTGACGTTTAACACGCGCTTCAAGTAACGCTTCGAGCTCATAAGTGGTGTCGAAGTGGTTTTCCACTGCATTTTTGGAAGCATGAGTGACCAGCACAATCTCCTTGATGCCTGCAGCCACGCACTCATCAACGATATATTGGATCATCGGTTTGTCGACGACAGGCAGCATCTCTTTCGGAATGGCTTTCGTCGCAGGGAGCATATGCATACCGAGACCCGCAACCGGGATTACAGCTTTAAGCTTGGTCATATTTATTCCATTTCATGAAGTGAATACGTGGGGTCGATTATGCAGGATCGGCCGGAACAGCAAGTATAATCTTTATCTGAAAAACCGGCACTAACTCTCTGTCACAGCATAAAAAATCGCTTTTTTCGGCACCCACCGATGCGCCAGTTGGCAGGAAAATTAAATCGCTAAACCACTGTAAAACAGCAGAAGGGATCAGAGAAAGTCAGATTTAATAAGACCAGTCATTTTCAGACAGATCGTGAGGTCGCGGCGCGAAAAATCGCGCCGCCAGATTACAGCCAGCCCGCAAACCATTCCGGCATCACGAACAGGTTGAAATGGTTAACCAGCAACATCAGGCCGACAAATACCACCGAGACGGAGACCCACTGACGGGCATAAGGCATAAAGCGGATGCCAATCACCGGCTTGATGAAGAACGGATGGGCAAAAGCCGAGATCAACACCTGAGAAATCGATAACGTCAGCGCCACATAGATGACGTTCGGCCAGATCAAGGTGGTCGCCAACACGGCCACCACCACCAGGCTGGCAACGATATTCCAGTAGAACTCGACGTTGGTCCGTCCATTGGCCTGAGAAATTGCGCCGGTCAGGCCGCCCATCGGACGCAGCATGCCGAACAGCAACATCAGCGGGATCAGATGGTAAACCTGCTCATGGGAAGAGCCGTACAACACCCGGACAATCACCGGTGACAGAATGCCAATCGCCAGGTACATCACACTGCTGAACAGCATGATGACGAAGGTGCCTTTCAGGAACAGTTTTTTCAACTGCTCAGGATCGTGCTGCTTCTCGGCAAAGCGCGGCAACGCCAGACGGTTGATTACCGGTGAAACCAGCTTCAGCGGTTGCAGAATCAGCTCTTTAGCCAGCGAGTAAATCCCCAGCATATCGGCCCCCATCACCTTACCCACAATCAGCGCATCTGCCTGAGTACGCAGTTGGTTGATGGTTTGCGATCCCAGTTGATAGATACCGTAGCGCACCGCCGCAATGAAGGTTGCCCGGTCGAATTCCCAGGTTGGCCGCCAGGATTTTTCACCGAAGTAAATCATGCAGAGAATACGCGTGAAGGCGGCGATGAACAGACCGAGGATCGCCGCGGCCACCGTCAGCGTGGTGAAATACAACATCGCCACGGTACACAGGAAGGCAAACAACTTGGTGACCATCTCAATCTTCGCCAGCGTCACCATGCGTTTGGTTTTGACAAAATGCGCCTGATATTGCGACAGATGCCCCAACACGAGGAAGTTCAGGCTGGTGAGCATAATCAGCCCGGTCAACTCCGGCAGATGGTAGAACCAGGAAACCGGCCAGGCAATTATCAACATAATCAAACCGGTACATAAACTGAGCGAGACGTTAACCCAGTAGATGGTGCTCTGCTCACGGCGTGTAATGTCCTGACGGTGCACAAGGTAACTGCTCATGCCCATGTCCTGCAACACCGAGGCAACCGCCAGAATGGCGTTAATGATCGCCAGTAATCCCAGCTCATGCGCCTCCAGCTTACGCGCCAGGACGCTGAGTTGTAACACCTGCAACACCGCAGCAAAACCGGTGCTGCCGAGTAACCAAATAGCTTGCGACTTTAATCCGCTCACACTATGCGCTCCAGAATCTTGGCCAGCTCGCCATAGGCGATATGTTGATTAAACTCGGTTTCCACTTTATGGCGCGCAGCGGCAATTACCGGTGCAACGTCCACATCCCCGCGCGACAGGCGTAATAACGTTTGTGCCAGCTCATCGGGATTGTTCTCAGAAACCAGCCAGCCGCTTACGTTGTTCTGTATCAGCTCTGGGATACCACTATGGAAGGTGGAGACAACCGGCAAACCTACCGCCATCGCCTCCATCAGCGCCACCGGAATTCCCTCCATATCGCCATCTGCCGCCGTTTTAGACGGCAGCAAAAAGATGTCTGCTTCGTTCAGCGCCTGGCGGATCTCGTCCTGTGGTTTAAAGCCCGGCATGCTGACGCAATCTTCCAGGCCTGCGCGCGCAATATGCTCACGCATCATGCCGTCCTGCTCACCGTTACCGATAATGGTGAACTGGAACTGACCGCCCTGATCACGCAGGATTTCACTGGCTTTCACCGCCACATCCAGCCCTTTTTTCTCGGTCAGACGTGCCACGGAGACAATGCGCAACGGCGAATGAAAAGCGGCACGCGGGCGGAAATTAAACTTTTCTGGCTCGATGCCCATGCGCGTAACATGAATTTTCTCCGCCGGGCAGCCCATCTCAATTAGCTTGTTCTCCCACAGATGGCTGATAGGTAGCATCAGTTCGCTCTGGCGGAACAGATTGACGTAATCCAGCTTGTGTTCCTCGAGGATATGACGACGTGAGATGTCGGCACCGTGGAACACCGTAGCCTGCTTGCCTTTCAGTACGCCAAGTTCACGCAATTTATTCGCCAGCGCCCCGGCATAGCCGAAATGCACCAGGAAGACATCGGCGACAAAGGGTTCTTTGGTATTGGCGACAATCGCCGGCAGCAGCAGTTTGCTGGACTGTGCGCCATAGCGGCGCACATTGAGGGATTTGATCAGCGAGGGCTTGGCAATTTTCGGCAGCATCAATCCGATACGCTGCGTAAGCTTATCGAGATTCGATACTTTCTCCTCCGGCAACAGATAATGTGTTTTCGCCGCCAGATTGTAATCATCGAACGCGGCATGACGGTTAATCATGTCGCCCGGAAACACGGAGATCACCTCCACGTCATAACCGGCATCAATAAAATGCGTCACCTGATTGAGGACAAACGTCTCAGAGGCAACCGGGAAACGCATGGTGAAAAAGGTCAGCTTCATCACTTCACCCTAAGACGTTAAGAATTTCTTCAGTGATTCGGTTACCAATCTCACGTTCCTGTGCCACTGCTGCGTCAACTTTCTGTTTCACGTTGTCGTAATCCGCCAGTACGGTATGTACCTTATCGATGAGTGAGCCATCCATCAGGCTTTTCACATCGGTCGCCATTTGCGGCAGGCCAAGCTGGTTCATCACACCCAGCGACTTGTGCTCATAATTGATGGCGACGGCAGGGGTACCGAAATTCATCGAGATAATGGCGGAATGCAGGCGAGTGCCGATCGTCAGATGGCAATGACTTAATAATATGCCGAGTTCGAGGTCGTTAAATTCGTCCATAATCACATGATAATGCTCAGGATGATCAACGCGATCGCGCAACTGTAGCGCCACCATGCGGTCATCTTTGGCATAACTGTCGATGCCGGTACAGGTCGAGAAAGCCACCACCTGATAACCCTCGGCGATCATCGCGTTAATCACCCGACCAAACGCGGCTTCATACTCTTTCTGCGTCACGCCAAGACGTTTGTCGAACGGTGCCAACTCACGCACGGTGATGGCTATCGTTTTGCGCGCGCTGATAATCTCTTTCCAGTGCAACAGGTTATGACTTGGGTTCGCCACTGCGCGGGCCTTAACCAGAAAGGCGGTATCGACGCCCTTTTTCACCCTGCTGGTGGTCACGCCATCTTGCTTCAGGCGATCGAGGCTCACCTCTTCACGCAGCACAAGGCTATCGACACGGTCAAATACGAAGTTCGCCAACGCATTCACACGCGGATTTTCAAACGGCCCGACCGAATGGCCGATCATATGGAGCGGTTTTTTTGCCATCAGCGCACACAGCGCATGATCGAACTGCGTCACCCCATACAGATCGACAAAGAAAGAACCGCCAACCTGAATAACGGCGTCATAAGAGGCAAGACTTTTGGTGAATTCAGCCAGATGCGGCGGCACGGAGAAAGATTTATACAGCCCACCTTTGCCGAGGTGCGCCATCATAATCTCCGGCATCAGTCGGTTTGCGACTTTACGCTTGACGCTGCCCACCAACCCTTTTGCTGATTTGCTGTTGTGCAGAAACAGGGAATCCTGCTGAATCTCATGCTGCAACAAATATCCGGAGCTGGTTGGATAACGACTGATAACGTCAATATCCAGATCACTACGCGCAGACTGAAGCGAATCGATCAGTCCACGTAAAATCGCGCCATCCCCACGATTTCCACAGGTATGGTTACCCACCAATAAAATCTTCATAAAAACTCCAGATAAATTTTTGTAATTCTACAAACCGCCATTTCCTGAACTGGCAAAGTGAACTCTGTAAAAAAGACTGCAATAGAGGCGAAACGCCCGGAAAAGACCTGCTGCTGGCATGTCGGCCGCGTCCCGGTGCGGCCGGTTTAATCATCATGACTTGATAGCGAAATACGGCAGTGCGCACGGCTCCCCATTAATCACCACGGAGACATACCCCTTTGGCTCGCGCGTATCGACCTGCTCGGGTTTGAGCGGGCGTGACGCCATCAATAAATCGCCCTGTTCATTGCCGCCAATTCCGGCTTTACCGTTATGCACACTGAAACGCTGCGGAGCCGGTTTGCTGCCGCTGGACGGTTTGCCCTGCGTCATGCTGGCATCCACCCTGGCGCAACGACCGGCGAGGAAGCGATCCTTGCCGGTGCTTTTGATCAGCACGGCGGTGGTCGGCGTCCAGCCCGCCAGTTTGACGAACACTTTGGTGTCGGTATCGGTGCGTGGTTCAAAGCGCACCTCAACCACGGGCGAACTGCCTTCAGCCGACCAACTGGCTTCAGCCTTATTGGTTTTGCGTTGCAGATGGATCACCGCCCTGCCGCCGGTCCCTTTACCGTCGATTGGGTTCATCAACGGCTGATTGTCGGTGCCATTGCTAAACTGCGACTGACCAAAGACTTCAATTTCCCAACTGTCGCCCACCGTCGGCGAGTAGAAGTTGCCCAGCTCAAACCAGGTTTCCTGATTAGTGTTGTTGGTCAGTCGAAAGCGTGAGGTGATGTAGTTGTATTTCAGGCTGCCGTCGATGGCGACGCCGTAAGACTCAACCCGCGTGGAACCCATCTCCCAGATATTCAGCCAGCGTTCGCCTTCGAGCGAGTTGTCGATCCAGCTTCCGGCCTGCAAATTGGTCTGACGCATATTCAGCCGCGAGTTATGGGCGATCAGCGGGTTCTTACAATCCTCAAGACTCAACGCATCAATGATCCATTGCCCGTTGGAAATATCCCCCGGATGTTCGGTGTGCTCGATCCAGCCGTTGTGAATAATCGACTGGCTGCAACGCGGCAGATTTAACACCATGCCACCTTTACAGTGCTGAGCATTAAAGTTGGAAAGCTCAATGGCAGTGCTGTGATCCCAGTTACCGGCTTTCTGCCCGGACCAGCTGGCTTTGATCACATCGCCGGTACAGGCGTTGGCATACCACTGGTCAATTTTGCAATCCAGCGTATCGAGCAGACTCAGCGAGACACCACCCACCTGGTTAAAGCGCAGACAGGCACCACGGAAGAACTGCCCCCCCGGACAGGTGTTGCGGAACAGTCCCTGCTTGTTCGGGCGCTTGTCAGTGTTGCCGTTAAAAATCAGGTTAGAGATTTCGGTCCAGCGCGCATTCACCTGGAACAGGAAGTCGGAACGTCCGTCAGATACCAGCGTGGTGGCCGGGAAGTAGCCAAAGTTGACCATCGCACCAGAGATGCGGAAGAAACGCTGCTGCTGGTCGCCAAAATCGCAGCCAGAAACAAAGAACGTGCCCGCCGGGAACTGCACGCATATCGGTTGATTCGCATCCTGTGACCATTGATACATCGCTTTGATGGCGGGCGCAGTATCGGTTTTGCCGTCGGCAATCGCGCCGAAATCAAACAGCGTCAGGCGATTAAAATCGTCCACCACACGACGCCAGGTAAAACCCTCACCGGCAAATATCACGCCGCTATCGTCTTTACCCGCGCCAAACGCACCAACAAACTCACCGCCACCCACTTCCAGCCCTTCATGCCAGCTTTTCAGCTTGATTTTGGCACCGGCAAACAGTGGGCGGGTTTTGCGCAACTCCTCCACCGACGGGATCTCGCCAATCAGCTGATAACCGTTCGGCTGCGCCAGACGCTGGCTGAAATTGCTTTGGTTCGGGCGGCTAACGTCATCAATGGAGAACAACGTGTTGCCATTGCTGTCCTCCACCGCCATTGAATGCGCAGGATCGGCAATCAATGCGGCATTATCGTGAATAAATTGCGCAAAGTTGCCCTTATTCAACGCAATCGGCTGACTAATTTGGGACACTTTTCCGCTGGCATCGCGCAGATAAACCGGGATTTGATTCCCGGCTTTACTGGCATCGCTGCCTGCTTTACCAATCCACAATTTGCCCTCGAAGTTCTGCCAGAACTGTGGTGGCATGGTGTAAACATTTTCCGGGGTGAGAATCGGTACATCCCCCTGCGGTACGCTGGAGGGATCCACCGTTTTCAGCGCCGGCTGGCCACTTTTTGCTGCGTAGCTGGAAAACGCACTCACCGAGAGTGCGGCAACAATGGAGGAGGCTGCGGTTTGCAAGACTTCTCTTCTTTTCATGCGTCAAATTCCGTGGTCAATGGGCGGTGAAAGTATCCCCGAGGCACGACAATCGTTACGGCTTGCTAAACAAGCGCCAGCCAGCTTTGTTTGATCTGTTTACCGTCAAACTTCAGCGCAGTGTCTTTGGTTTTTTCGCTCATGGCGTAGAACAGGGCATCGTTGCTGGCGAGCTGATCCATGCGTGCCAGGAAGGTGGCTTTATCGTCCATCGGCACCAGGAAACCATCTTCGCCCTGATTGATGATCTCCTGCGGTCCGGTCGGGCAGTCATACGCCACCACCGGTAACGACCAGGATTTGGCTTCCAGCAGCACCAGCGGCAGCCCTTCATAGCGCGAGGTCATCAACGCCATATCACTGTCACGGTAGTAATCGTTGATGTTGCTGACGCGGCCGACAAAATTGACGCTATCGTTAAGACCCAACTGTGTCGCCTGCTCCTGTAACGACTGGCGCAATTCACCGTCGCCAGCAATCACCAGCTTCCACTCCGGGTGGTTTTTGCTGAAATCGGCCCAGATATCCAGCAGCAAATCGAAGCCTTTCTGGTGTTCAAGACGACCAATGGCCAGCGCCTGGCGACTGCGTGCATTACGCTGGAATGATTTGTACACCACCGGATTCGGGATCTGCTGGCTGGGAATGTTCCAGCGGCTGAACACCTGATGATCTTTGTCGGTCAACACAATCACCTGGTCATAGAAGCGCAACAGCAGCCATTTCAGCAGTTTGATCGGTTTACTGAATGAGTTGATGGCGATGTGTTCACAGGCATAGGCCTTGAAGCGTTTTTTCTTCATCGACATCAGATTCCAGAACGCAAACATCACGCTGAGACGCCCCATGCTGATCAGGAAAACGCTGTCGAATCCCTCCTGCTGGATACGCGCCACCGCGCTTTTAATCGGGTTTTTATGCCCGGCGAAACTGACGATCTCTTTCGCATGGGTGAATGGATAGAACGGCTTACCACTGCCCTCCAGCGAATACACGGTGACATCATGCTGCTCGCCGAGACACTCGGACATAAAGTTGCAGATGTTTTCCGTCCCCGCGTACGAATAGGCATCCTTAATCACCAGAACAATCTTTTTCATGAAACGCTTTCCACCTCAAACGTAAATGATGCCAGCTATTAACGATGCTTCAGGGTAAAAAGCACACCATTCACCATATACCAGCCGTAATAGTAATAAATTTTTAAGGGATTGTTTTTATAGATAATTCTTAATAATTCAAGATGCCATTTCGCTGCTTTGTTTTTATTACGAGACAGCGAATCGCCCAGTTCGTAATAGTTCACCAGCGTTTTCTGAATCACCCTGGCTTGCCTGTAGCGGAGAAACAGTTCGTAGAGGAACAGGAAATCTTCATGGCCTTTACGCTGGAAGAAGATGCCCTGCGGGGGGCGGCGGAAACAGACGGATGAGAAGCAGACGCGATACTGCTTCTTCACGAAGTTTTCCTGTTGCAGATAGGGTTTGCTGTAGTTGATATCGTGATCAGCGCTTTGGGTTTTGTAGTGATAATGGGTAATGACGAAATCGTCACCTGCCGCCAGCGCGGCGGCCTGCTCCGCCAGTTTTTCCGGGTGCCACTCATCATCACTGTCGAGAAACGCAATGATCTCTTCCTGCGCAGCGCGCAACCCGACATTACGGGTTTCTGCGGCCCCGAGGTTCATCTCATTATCCAACACTGTGATGCGCGCATCCTGGCAGTGCTCACGCACCAGCGCCAGTGAGTCATCGGTCGACTTATCGTTGATGAGGTAGATGTGCCAGTCGCTATAGCTTTGATTCATTACCGACTGCACGGCACGCAAAATGGTCTGACGTGCGTTATACATCGGCATGACAATGCCAATGGTGCCAACATGATTTTTCATCTGAATACCCGTGAGAGGAGATGACAGGAACCAAAAAATGCTCCAGAGATCGGAGCCAATAAATACGCAATCAAGAAACGGCTCTGCTGCCGAAAAACCGGGCTTTCACCTTATCCATCAGGCGGCTGAGAAAGTAGGCCTGGTTGTCCTTGTTGGTCAGGAAGAAGTAGCGTGCAAAACTGAGGCTCGCCTGCAATGAATTGCCATCCATTTTGTAGCGCAGTGGCAACTTGAACGCTTTGTAGGTGTGGATATCACGCGCAGTCAGGTAGGGTTTCATGGTGTCGAGCCAGAAGAAGGAGTATTTCACCGACTCCCCTTTATGTTTCGAACCGAATTTGGTCACCAGATGGTAGGTCGCCAGCGGCTTATCGATCATCACAAAGGCATAGCCCATGCGATCGGCGCGGATGCAAAAGTCGTAATCCTGATGGCGGATATAACGGGCATCAAACTTGATCTTTTCAGCATCACCACGTCTCAGCACGATGGTACTGGTCTGAATAAAGCCATAGCAACCAAACAGATATTCAGCCACCGTCTCTTTTTTGCCCGGCGGCTGCATCGGCATGACTTTCAGGAAGCTGCCATCCTGATGGATGTTTACCTGGCTAAAGATGACATAGCGGGATTTGCCCTGCGCCTCAAGGCTGGCGATGGTGCGGCTGACTTCCAATAGCTTGTCCGGATGCCACTCGTCATCCGCATCAAGGAAGCTGATAAAATCACCCGTGGCAAGTTCAATGCCCTTATTACGCGCACCCGCACCGTTCAGTTTGACGTCCGACAGTTCCAGCCGGATATCCAGGTCCTGATAACGATCGCTACGTACCACCTGCGCCAGTTCAGTCGCATCGGCCGATTTGTCATCCACGATGATGACCTCAAAATTGCGATAGCTTTGCGCATTGACGCAATCCAGCGTGGTCACAATCGACTTCGACGCGTTATAGGCGGGAATTACAATTGAGAAACGGATGTCCTGCATTGCCAGCACCTCTTAAACAGCTGTTCCAGGGTTAACGGTAACCTCTGCGGGCTGAAGAGAGGAATTGGCTTTATTCCTAAAAATCATAGCGTTAGTTCCATTCTTCATTTGCAGATACGTACCATTACGGAATTACTTAAGCGTGTGCTGTGTGTAACGTCATGCCAGACGGCATGAAAAAAATGAACGGCATCAATTCATCGCGCATTTAAAAACCAGGGCGCGCGATAAATCGCGCCGCTACATAAAAATGGGGCGGATAAACCGCCCCGGAACTTTGCGTTTTAATTAGCTTTTCGTTTCTTTGCCGTATTCGTAGTTGTAGTAGTCGTAGCCATAACCGTAGGCATTCGACGCTTTACGTACCACGGCGTTGAGGATGACGCCTTTAATTTCGATACCGTTCTGTGCGAAACGACGGTAGCTGACATCCAGTTCCTTGGTGGTGTTGGTCTCGAAGCGCGCCACCATCAGTGAGGTTCCCGCCAGCTTACCGATAATGGAGGCATCGGTGACGGCCAGAATCGGCGGTGTATCGATCAACACCAGGTCATAGTTCTTACCGGCCCACTCCAGCAGCTCACCCATGCGACGGTGCATCAGTAACTCTGACGGGTTCGGTGGCACCTGACCACGCGGCAGGAAATCAAACCCATAAACACCTTTCTGAATCATGGCTGGCGAGAATTCAGTCTTACCCGACAGCACATTAGACAGGCCAACCTTATTCTCCGCACCGAGCAGTTCGTGGGTATAACCACGACGCATATCACCATCGATGAACAACACGCGCTGACCGGCTTTTGACACCAGCGTCGCCAGGTTGGCACAGATAAAGGTTTTACCAATACCCGGGCTGGCACCGGTGATCATCAGGATGTTGTTCTTCGCTTCCATCATGGCGAAATGCAGGCTGGTACGCAGGCTACGAATCGCTTCGATGGAGAGGTCAGTCGGGTTACCCAGCGCCAGCAACGTATTGTGCGGGTCGCTTTTCTCCTTGTGACCACGACGCGCCAGCGCTTCGGTGTCCTTCTTACGCTGCCAGTCCGACAAGGGAACACTGGCGTAGACATTCATGCCCAGCTCTTCCAGCTGTTCCGGGTTCTCGATACCGTGGTGGAACAGCGCTTTCAGCAGCACCAGACCGACTGACAACATCAGACCAACAATCAGGCTGGCGGCGATAATCAGCAGTTTCTTCGGTGCCACAGGTGACGCGGCCGTCTCTGCCTGGTCGATAATACGCACATCGCCAACGGTACTGGCTTTACTGATACCCAGCTCTTGCTGACGGTTCAGTAACTGCATGTAGATTTCCTGCCCTGCCTGCACATCACGGGTCAGACGCAGAATCTCCTGCTGGGTTTGCGGCATCTGGGCAATTTTCTTGTTCAGATTGGCCTGCTCATTTTCCAGCGTTTTGCGTTTTTCCAGCAGCGCGCGGTACGTCGGGTGATCTTTGGTATACAGCTGTGACACTTCCGCTTCACGGAAGGTCAGCTCGTTAAGCTGGCTCTGGACGCTGACAGACGAGTCCAACGCTGATTTCGCTTCCAGAGACATATCCACCGATTCGTTTTCACGGCGGTAAGCGTTCAACTTGTCTTCTGCCACATTCAGACTTTCACGTACTTCGGGCAGCTGATTTTTCAGGAAGTCGAGGCTCTTCGCCGCCTGCTCCGATTTGCGATCAACGTTCTGCAACAGATAGTTGTTCACAATCTGGTTCAGGACACGACTGGCCTGATCCTGGTCTTCGTCCTGGTATTCCAGACCCAGTACGCCGGTATCTTTCCCTTTATCAGCCACGGTCAGGTTAGCCAGCACCGCTTTGATCGCCTGCAGATCGCTCAGCTTGGTGACATCAAAGCTGGTGCCGGTATCAGCCTCAATACCGCTTACCAACATGGTCACTTCGCCGTGCTGCTCCAGCTGGCCCACGCGGCCTTTGAACAACTCATCGCCGTCGCTGGTGACGGTGTAGGTCTGCGGACCGGTCACTTCCAGTTGTACGGTACGTTTCTCAATTGAGCGCGGGATTTCCAGACGGGTAATGGCGATTTGCGCGGGTTTGTTGCCCATCAGGCGCGACAAACCTTTACCAATAATCGGGAAATAGTTTTGTTGCACCACGGTATCCAGACCGAGGTCATTTACCGTCTTACCCAACACCATGCGAGATTCAAGAATCTGAATTTCGGTATCTGAAGCCGGGGTTGAAGGAATAATGTCCTGTAAGTCATTCAATACCGAGTTGGTATTTTTTTGCTCGACCTGCACCATGGCATCGGCGCTGTAGATCGGTGTCGCGAACAGTGTGTAAAGGGTGCCCGCTAGCATGAAGAAGGCGGTAACAGCGACAATGATCCAGCGATGGTCAATGAGCTGTCCCACAAGATGCGCCAGATCCCATCCATTCGAATCCTCTTTCGGCGCTGTCATAACCTTGTTTTTTATATTCATGGATAATCCCAACTATCGGCTTAGTACGTTGACCCATTTCTGGGTAGCGTTTTCCAGTAACCCGTAAACCTCTTCAAAGGCCTCACGGCTTTTTTTGTACGGGTCCGCTATTTCCTGTTGGTTGAGCCAGTGCCCAAGCAGCATGGTTTTCCCGCGCGCGGCTGGATCGATGCGATTTACCTGTTCAACATGACGCTTTTCCATCACCAGGATCAGGTCATAGTCACGGCACATATCAGCCGTTAACTGTTGAGCATGATGCCCCGCCAGCGAGAGGCCATGTCTGGCGGCCACATCACTGGCGGTCTGGTCTGCCGGGGAGCCACGCAAGGCACCCAACCCGGCAGACGCTACCCGGGTTTCAGGTAAAGCGCGTTTGAACAGACGCTCCCCGGTAGGGGAGCGGCAAATGTTGCCGACACAGACGACTAACACGGACGTAATCATGGTTAAACCTTAGTCTGACCAATTGCGGAAACGCAGTGCTGCGGAGCTTGCATCATCAATACCCACAATGGTCGGTAACAGCGCGGAAATCACACGGTTCCAGCGGGTGAGCGGAGTGGAGGTGACATAAACAATGTCATACGGCTCCAGTTGGAATTCGGTGCCCATCACCATCGACGCCGCATCTTTGGTATTCAACTGATAGATGTTGGCAATCTTGGTGCGGTTGCTGCCACGAATAGGACGAATAACAAATACGCCGGTGGCATCGGCTGTGGTCTGATCCATACCCTGCGCATTGCCCAGTGCTTCGGCTAGCGTCATACCGCTGCGGTCCATCTTCAGCGTGGTCTGCTGCTTCACTTCGCCCATCACGAAAATCTTCAGATCATCGTTACGTGGCACGTAGAGAATATCGCCCGGATACAGCAGATGGTTCTGGCTAAGGTCACCGTTTTGCATCAATGCCTGCAACGAAATACGCTGCTCGCGGCCATTGTGCGTCAGTACCACATTGCGCCAGTCGGCATCGGCGGTCAGGCCACCGGCGGCGTTGACGGCATCCAGCACGGTAAGGGGTACGTTGGTGATCGCCTGCTGGCCGGAGGTGGTCACTGAACCACTGATGTAGGTTTTTTGTGAGCGGAAAGCCGCGACATTCACATCCACCTGTGGGCTTTCGATGTACTGCGCCAGACGACGTGCGATTTCCGCACGGATTTCGGTCACCGTTCGACCTGCGACGCGCACTTTACCGATATACGGATAGAAGATAGTACCGTCTGCCTGCACCCAGTTACCGGTGTCGCTGGCACTACGATACTGACCTGCCGGGGTGGTTAATTCCGGGTGATCCCAGACCGTTACGTTAAGCACGTCGCCAATGCCAACACGATATTCGTAGTTCTGAATTTCGTTCTGCAACATTGGGTTGGCTTGCGCAACCAGCGGTTTCGGGCGCATCTGCTCAACCAGACGCGGCGTTAAAGGAAAGACGTTAACGTATTTGTCGATGTCAAAATTGCTATCCTGTTGTTCAATGACATCTTTTCCGCTAGTGGAAAGGCGCTGACCTGGTTCGATCGTGCACCCGGATAGAATAGTGGCGGATACCAGTAACGGTATCATTTTAATTTTCATTGTAATCATCTGGATCTTCGCTATCAGTTAATGATTGATAGAGGCGAAAACGCCGCTGTGTAAGCGTCTTACAAAACAAAGACTGACGGGTTAAACACCGAAACTGTGGGTCATTATCATTTGCTCCCTATGCTTTCTGTTCTCACCCTGCCCTCGCGTCTATCAATAGGCGCCATCGCGCTTGAGCACTACGCCAACGGTCTTAAACAGAATCGCGATGTCATTCCATAGCGACCAGTTTTTGACGTACCACGAATCGAAATAGACACGCGTTTCATAGTCAACGTCGTTACGACCGCTGACCTGCCACAATCCCGTCATGCCTGGTTTCGCCATCAGGTAATAATCGACATCACCGGCATAACGGCAGAGTTCATCTTCGATAACCGGACGCGGTCCCACGAGGCTCATATCGCCACGGACCACGTTCCACAGCTGCGGCAGCTCATCCAGGCTGGTTTTACGAATAAAGTGACCAACCTTTGTGATGCGCGGGTCATTTTTCAGCTTGAAGTCCTTGTCCCACTCGGCTCGGGCCACCGGATCGGTACGGAGCACCTCTTCCAGCACCTCTTTGGAGTTGATCACCATGGAGCGGAACTTCAGGCATTTGAATTTTCGGCCATTCATACCGACACGTTCATGACCATAAATTGGATTGCCACCGTCACGTCCGACAAGGAACCCTAACACCAGCAGGGCTGGGGACAGCGCGATGATAATGCTGAGTGCACCGACGATATCGAACGCGCGCTTCAGGCAGCGTGAGGTGCGTTTTGCCAGGTTGTTATTAACGCGCAAAATCATCACTTCGTGGCTGAAGATATACGCCATATCGGTGCCGTAGAGCGGTACACCACGCAGGGTCGGGATCACTGACACCGAACGGCAGTTGTGCATCGCCAACGTCTTCAACCAATTATCGCGGTACTGACTCTGCTCAAATTCAACGGCGACAATAAACTGCGTTTCATTGTTAGTAAGTTGCCAAAGTTCGTGTTCACTGCGTAGCACCGGCACACCTTCGATGCTGGCTTGCGGGCAACTGCCATCAACATCGAAAAAGGCAATCACATCGAATCCCATCACCTCTTCGCTTTGCAGCGCCTGCCAGGCTTCCACGGCATTTTTGCTGCTGCCAATGATGATGGTCTGCTTTTTCCACAGCCCAAACCGGTTCAGCACACGTTTTGCAATGGCGCGCCCCAGCGGGATTAACATTAATGCCAGCAGCCAGGTCAGCACCCAGACGAAACGCGACATTTGCCATTGCGACAGTGCGGTAATGGACAAATCGATAACTGAGAAAATAAGAATGGTACGAAAGATCTCTTTCAACTCGAACCAAAAAGGTTTGCGATAGGTGAAATGACGCAGCCGCACCCAGAACCAGCCAACACAAATAATCGACAAACAGATGTGCGTGGCGATTTTTAAATTGAGGTCTTTTTCAGAAATATCTGCCAGTGGGGAATTCGTGAGCGAATTAATGAGTGCCAGAGCAATAAACAACGCCGCGTTGAAACAAATTAAATCCGAGCACGCCAGTAAAATTTTAGTGAGAAGACTTTTATAGGTAAATTCGTTATCGCGCATAATTAACTCTTTATTTTATTTCCCTAATCCTTAACGCCTCTGGCCTGTGTAATAAACGAGCGATATTGAAACTGTCATAGAACAGGCAATCTGCGGGGAAAATCTCTGGCGTTCATGTCAATTCCCTTACCGAGAACGAAAGAAAATTGTGATAAATACCAACAGATTAGTCTGAATTCCTTCAACACTCTTGCAGACCAGATTCCCAGTTAAAAAAGTACTTCGGACACGCTACCGCCCTTGGCTGTCGCTGCCAATACCGCTTTACTTGCCCTAATTTCCCGTCCGTGGTTACCGGTTTGCCATGACAATAACTGGCCTTAACCGGGACACGATCACAATTCTCAACATTAAGAAGCTAAACAAGACGCTATTAACTACATAAGCGCAGACATTTACTAACACGTTGCTATACTAGTTATTACTGGCTTGTTTACAAGTAGACCCCGTGTTCCCTGCTCTCTTTTAGGAAAAAGACTACCAGTCATTAGTATTGATGCCATCCCTTTCAGGCCATTCCCACGTAAAAATCAGAAAAGTTCGATATTCAACTTCTGAGCAATTCGCATTAAAAACGAACGCAGTCACGCCCCGAAAACAATTAACCACAACAAATTCAGGTATGCGGTGTTTATCCATACATTCAACTTATCTGTCAAAAAACCCCTCTCGGATTATTCCTTATTACGCGGCTGCACTACGGAAATCGGCAAGGTCGGGGTATTTGTTCCCCTCACAGGATTAACTATGATAAGACTAAGCTCATTCTCAGACATTCAGGTGATGAAAGCATGTTGGAGTGGATCGCTGATCCCTCGCTCTGGGCAGGATTAGTCACGCTAATCGTTCTTGAGCTGGTTCTGGGCATTGATAACCTGGTTTTCATTGCCATTCTGGTGGAAAAACTACCCCCGGTGGTGCGCGATCGCGCACGCGTGATTGGTCTGCTGCTGGCGTTGCTATTGCGCCTGGTGCTGCTGGCTTCGCTTTCCTGGCTGGTCACGCTGACCCAGCCGCTGTTTACCCTGTGGCAACACAGCTTCAGCGCCCGCGATTTGCTGCTGTTTGCCGGAGGGGTATTTCTCCTCTATAAAGCCACCACCGAACTGAATGACCGTCTTGAAGGCAGTGACGAGGATAACGGTCAAACCAAAAATGGCGCTAAATTCTGGCCGGTAGTCGCGCAAATCGTGGTGCTGGATGCCATTTTCTCGTTGGATGCGGTGATTACCGCCGTGGGGATGGTCAATGAATTGCCGGTAATGATGACGGCGGTGACCATTGCTATCTTGCTGATGTTAATGGCCAGCAAACCCTTAACGCGCTTCGTCAATAGCCACCCCACCATCGTGATTCTCTGCCTCAGTTTTCTGCTGATGATTGGCTTCAGCCTTGTCGCTGAAGGACTCGGTTTTATCATCCCGAAAGGTTACCTGTATGCCGCTATCGGTTTCTCGATTCTGATTGAAATGTTTAACCAGCTGGCGATGTTCAACCGTCGTCGTTTTCTCTCCGCAGGCCGTCCCTTGCGCCAGCGTACCGCCGAAGCCGTATTACGTATTTTGCGCGGAGAAGCACAGCGAGCAGAGCTGGACGCCGATACCGCCTCATTGCTAAGTGATGAAGAAGGCGCGCTGTTTAACCGACAAGAGCGACGGATGATCGCGCGCGTACTGGGGTTGGGACAGCGTCAAATCAGCAGCATCATGACCTCACGTCACGATATTGAGCATATTGATCTGAGTGAAGATCCAGCGGAAATCATGGCCAAGCTCGACCGTAATCAACACACGCGCATTTTGATTACCGAAAAGGGCAATGAACCGCTCGGTGTCGTCCATGTGATTGATTTAATGCATCAGTCGCTGCACGCAAAATCACTGGATTTACGTTCACTCATTCGCCAACCGTTGGTTTTTCCCGAGCGCGTCACGCTGCTACAGGCACTGGAGCAATTTCGTCAGGCACGCACGCATTTTGCCTTTGTAGTCGATGAGTTTGGCTCGGTGGAAGGTGTGGTTACCCTGAGTGATGTGATGGAAACCATTGCCGGCAATCTCCCTAATGAAGGGGAAGAGATTGATCCCCGCTACGACATCCAACCCGGCCCGCAAGGCGGGTGGATTGCCAACGGACATATGCCGCTGGAAGATCTGGCGACCTATGTCCGGCTGCCGCTGGATGAAAAGCGCAATTATCACACACTGGCCGGTTTGCTGATGGATAGCCTCCAGCATGTGCCGCAGGAAGGTGAGGAGTTGCAGGTGGGGGATTATTTATTGCGGACATTGCGGGTGGAAAATCATCGCGTCCAGAAGGTAGAGATTGTGCCGCTGGACAGAATAGGCGATCCACTTTCGTAACAGCGCGATAAATCGCGCCGTTACGTTGGTCAATCAGGGTTTCTTCTGTGATGATTGCTGACGATCCAGCCACTGTTCCAGTCGGCTTTTCGCTTCGCTCTGCAACTGCTGGCGCAATACCTGATCTACCGGCAGCGAGTACTGCAAATTATCCCACGGCCCGTACATCCGCAGGGGGATGGTCTGCTCATTCATGACCGCAGCCAGCTTCTCGTCCCCTTTCCAGCCACGCAACATCATATTGATGGTCACATCCAACTGACGGGTAAGCAGATTGATATTCCCCTGGCTCTGTACCGCCAGATGATTGCTGCCGCCCTGTAAATCAGGCAGCGTGACAACACCTTTATTCAGGCTGATGCGGCCACTCAGTTGCTGGATGCTCTGATCTTCACCTTCATCATTGCTGACGCGATTGCTGACGCGCGCCACGGCACGGCTCACCATCTGTTGCAGATTAAGCTGCGCGAGTTGCAGGTTGGTCGCCGTCAGCTCTGCACTACCCTGCCACTTCTGTTTAGCATCATCAATGCTCAGACCACTGCCGCTCAAATCCCCTTGCAGAGATACCGTCCCCTGAAGCACTTCCGGCAAGGCAAACGCCTTCAGCAATGGCGCAATTGCCACCTGCTGCAATTCGGGTTGCAGTGTCACCGTGGTGATTGGATGACGAATATCGACAGTGCCCGGAATAGAAAATTGCCCGTCACCCAACTTGCCCTGTAACTGACTCAGCGTCATCAACCCTTCCTGGTTGCTCGCCGTCAGTTGCAACTGATTGAGCGTCAGGCCACGCCATACCGCCTGATCTGCCGTCAGATTGAGCGCCAGATCCATCATATTCAGCGGAGAATCGCTATTGTCACGTTCGCGTGGTTCCGCAATCACTGGCGTGCGTATCACAGTGGCATGCTGCGCGGCACTGCTATCAGTTGCCGGCGCACTGACCATCAGGTTATCGAGGTTAAGTGCCGTCGCATGCAATTTAAGATCAAGCCGCTGCGGCAGCATCAGGCTCCCTTCAGCACTGCCATCAAGAGAACTGTCGTTGGCGCTCAGCTGCAATTTATTTAAGGCAAACTGCTGCCGGTCACTGTTCCACTCACCCTCACCGCTTAACGTCCCTTTAATCCCCTGCGTCGGAAGATTCGCGCCATCAAGGGTGTAATCCAGCGCATCAATGCGCCCACTGAGACGATGGGGGTATTGAGCCGCATCGAACTGCCCTTTCAGGCTGACAGTGAAATTACGCTGATTGCGTGAAATACGGGTGCTGAGATCGATGCTGGCTTGTTTGCTGGCATCCTGATTCAGGCTGAGATTGAAATCGCGGAAGTTATATTCGTCGCCACCCTGCTGCTGCCAGATAAGCAGGCTATCAGCAAGTCGTAGCTTACCAATATCGAAAGACCAGCCATTGCTGCTGGTGGTCGGCTCGGTGTCACGCGGCCCCACAGGTGAGCCCGTGGGTTTTTGCGCATCGCTGTCGGGTATGACACGAATGATGGCATTCTTCAGCATCACCTGGCTGACGCTGAGTTGATGAGAAAGTAATGGCCAGAGATTCACGTCCAGACGCATATTCTCGGCGGTAACCAGCGGCTGGCTGGCACCCGGCGCTGTCAGGCTCATACGCCCCGCGAGAATACTGAGCTGCGGCCATACATGCCAACGTAAATCGCCGTTAACCTGAAGCCGATAACCACTTCGTTGTTCCACCTGATGTACCATATAGGTACGAAAGTCGTTGGGGTTTACCAGCAACACCAGAGCGGTCATTCCCGCGACGACCACCACTAACAGGATGGCCAGCGTGGTTATCAATCTTCTCATTACTTCCTCAAAGTTTGACGATCAATCTTTGTCGATACGGCTGGCATCAGCACCCTGCTGACCGCGATATTTCGCATCTTCACGACGATTGTAAGGACGCGCTGCCGGACCAGAGAGCGGCTCAAAGCTTAATGCCCCAATCAACATGCCGGGACGCAACGCCAGTGGCAGCTTACCCGAGTTGTAAAACTCCAGCACGATCCGTCCCTGCCAGCCGGGATCAATACGGTGCGCAGTAACATGCACCATCAATCCCAGACGCGCCAGTGATGAACGACCATCCAGCCAGCCGACGAGATCATCGGGTATCGTCACCGACTCCAGCGTCACCGCCAGCGCCAGTTCCCCCGGATGCAGAAAGAAGGCTTCCCCTTCCGGCAGCACGATTTCATCGCTCATCACGCGGTCCAGCGCAGCACTCACCTCATGCTTCGGACCACTTAAATCGATAAAAGGTGCAGTGTGACCGCTAAACGTGCGGAACTGATTGCCCAGGCGCACATCTACGGTGGCCCCATTAATACGTTCAACCGGTGGGCGCGGTGTGATCGCCAGCTTACCGCTGTCCAGCCAGGTTTCTATATCGCGATCGCATAATCTCATCGCTGTAACTCCATGATTTAAGTGTAGCGAAGGGCTGCCATTTGGTGACAACCTGAGCCGCACACGTCCATCCGGACGCGGTTTATTCGAAGAACTGGTTAATTTTTGCCTTGAGGATATCAATGGCAATACGGTTTTTCCCGCCGCGCGGCACAATAATGTCGGCGTACTGCTTGGAAGGCTCGATAAATTGCAGGAACATCGGGCGCACGGTCTTCTGATACTGGCTCATCACCGAATCCATCGAACGACCACGTTCATTAACATCGCGTTTCATACGACGCATCAGACAGATATCCAGCGGGGTGTCGACAAAGATGGAGAAATTCATCTCCTGACGCAAGCGTGCATCAGTCAGCAACAGAATCCCTTCCAGAATGATCACTTTTTTCGGCTTCAGATGGATAGATTCAGAGGTACGGGTGTGCTCGACATAACTGTAAACCGGCAGATCAATGTTCTGGCCTGCCTTCAGCGCCTGCAAATGTTGCAGTAACAAGTCATGATCCATCGCGCTGGGATGGTCATAATTGGTTTTTACCCTCTCTTCCATTGTGAGATGACTTTGATCTTTGTAGTAGGCATCTTCCGGGATCACCCCGATATGCTCGTCACCGACCTGGTCACGGATTTCACGGTAGAGCGTGCTGGCAATAAGACTTTTTCCGGATGCGGATGCACCTGCAATGCCAACGATCACGCACTGATGAGACTTGTCAGTCATACTTTTTTAAGACCTGATAACTGGAGCCTGTTGAAGCACATGCTTCGACGGGCCGATAATGAGAGGGTTTGGTTGGCGGCAATTATAGGGATTTCACCGGTTTGATGCCAGAGAAATGCAGCCGACACCTTTTCAGATTATCCCCTTTTGCAGCGGGGCGCATAATCGATACACTGTTCTTCATGCCGACGCGGTATGCAGCGTTGCGCCTGTTCGATTGTAAGCCCGCAAGGAGAAGTATGAGCTGGAAAACCCTGACGTATTTCGGTGACAGTATGTTGCTGATCCCTACCGCGGTGATCATCGCACTGGTGTTGCCGTGGAAAAGCGACAACCATCGTACCGTCTGGTACTGGTTGCTGGCATTTGGCCTCGCGGGTTTGCTGGTCAGCATCTCGAAAATCATGTTTCTCGGCTTTGGCATCGGCAGCGCCAGATTTAACTTCACCGGATTCAGTGGCCACAGTGCCATGTCAGCGACGCTCTGGCCGGTGATGATGTGGCTGGTGTCGGGTCGCTGGTCTGGTTTCTGGCGGCTGTGCACCATTGGTGTCGGCTACCTGATTCCGATGATGGTCGGCTTCTCGCGTCTGGTGATCCATGCGCATTCGCTCAGTGAAGTGCTTGCCGGCCTGATGCTGGGCTTTACCCTCAGCAGTGCGTTTCTGCTCAGCCAGCGCGACACCGCACTTAAAGGTTTTAGTCTGCCGCAGATGGGTGTCGCATTTCTGGTACCACTGTTATTGATGAGCCACGGGCGGGTTGCGACCACCCAGCAATTCCTTGAACGCTTCTCCGCTGACCTCGCCGGGCTGGAAAAACCTTACACTCGTGCGGATCTTTTTCGTCAGTGATCAGTCAGCCCCTTGTTAATAAAGGGCGATTCAATGCATTGAATAAGGTAGAAAAGTGAATTCGCGGCAGACATCTTTTCCAGATGTGCTAGCATGCCAGTTAGAGAATGACTGGCGCATTTTTCGTCGTGTTGCGAATGCGCGCTGCTGGATTCGTGCATGACCCTCGAAATTTTAACCTCGCAAGATGGCTCAAAGAAACATTGGCTCAACGCCCTCTACCTCGGGGTAGTTGCGTTTGTGCTGACGTTATTCTGTCTGGAACTGATCATTGTCAGCGGGCGTATTTCTCCGTTGTGGTTCTCCACCGCATTAATGACCATTGTGGTGTTCCGCGCCCCGGCGCACCGCGTGCCGCTGCTACTGTTTGGCTGCATCGCAGGCACTGCGTTAGCCAATCTCCTGGTGATTGGCCCGGCGGTCAGCAACCTTAAATTTGCCCTGCTTAACATGTTACAGGCGCTGATGGGCGGTATCATGCTGCGTGCGCTGCTCGATCGGCGCGCCCCTCTCGACTCACTGTTGGACTGGGGCCGTTATGTGGTCACTGCCGGTATTATCGCGCCTTTTGTCGGCGGCTTGCTGGCACTGTGGTTGTTAAGCGTCAGTGGCACCGCCTCGCTGCCGTTTTTCTCCACCTGGGTGATTTCCGAAGTCATTGGTATGCTGGCGCTGGGCCCGGTGTTGCTGCTGTGGCCGTTAGGAAAGCAGGAAAATCCGGTTGCGCGCCATCGCAGTATAGAAACGGTCCTCACCCTGGCCATTACCCTGCTTGCCAGCTACCTCAGTCTGCGTTATCTGCCGTGGCCCTTCACCTTTATTGTGGTGATCCTGTTTTGGTGCGCGATACGCTTACCCAAGTTCGAAGCCTTTTTACTGTTCCTGCTCAACTCCAGTTTTATCTCGCTGCTGCTGGCATTCAACCTGGTCAATCTCGGTCACGATGACCGTATGCTGGGTCAGGCTGGAACCTGGCTGCCCTTCCTGTTGGTGCTCATCCCCAGCCACGTTATGGCGCTGGTGATGGATGCATTCCAGCGTGAAAAAAATCATATCGCTGAGAGCGAAACCCGCTTCCGTAATGCTATGGAGTATTCCGCGATTGGCATGGCGCTGGTTTCCCCGCAGGGCAATTGGTTGCAGGTCAACCAATCGCTGTGCCGAACTCTGGGCTTTCCGGCGGAAGAGTTGCGTAAGCTCACTTTTCAGCAAATCACCCACCCTGACGATCTGAACAACGATTTACAGCAACTCAGGCGGCTGCTGGAGGGTGAAATCATGACTTACACCCTGGAAAAGCGTTATTTCCGCAAAGATGGCGAAACGGTATGGGCGCGCCTGACCGTCTCAGTGGTGCGGGATGCCCAACAACAACCGCTGTATTTCATTTCACAAATCGTTGATATCTCTGAGCTTAAGCAGAGTGAGCAAGTGAATCGACGCCTGATGGAACGCATTACCCTCGCCAATGAAGCAGGCGGCATTGGCGTGTGGGAATGGAACCTGGTGACCGGTGAGCTGATGTGGGACAAACGCATGTATGAGTTGTTTGCGCTGGCACCGCATGAAGTCCCTACCTATGACCTGTGGTTACAACGGGTGCACCCAACAGAACAGGAATATGTCGCGCTGACGGTGCAGCAGGCGATTGAACGCCGCAGTGCGTTTCATATGGAATACCGCATCGGATTATCGGAGGGGATTCGTTATGTGCGTACCGAAGCTAACCGTATCCTCAGCCAGGATGGGCAGATCGAACGTATGCTCGGTATCAGCCAGGATATTACCCACCTGCGCGCACTGAACGATGCCTTATTCCAGGAAAAAGAACGCATGGCGATTACCCTGGATTCGATCGGTGAAGCGGTGATCAGCACCAACGATGAAATGCAGGTCACCTTTATGAATCCGGTGGCAGAAAAGATGACCGGCTGGACGCAGGATGCCGCAGCAGGGATGGCAATCTCCGAGTTGCTCAACATCACGCATGGCCCTGCCGGAGCGCGGATCCACAATCTGCTGTTGTGCCAGCCTCCGGCAGAAAAAACCACGCCAGACCTGGAAGAAGAGCTGGTGTTGCACACCGCCGACGGGGGCGTATTCGAAGTCCATTACAGCATCACCCCACTGAAGACGCTGACTGGCGAGAGTATTGGGGCAGTGATGGTCATTCAGGACGTCAGCGAATCACGCAAGATGATGAAGCGTCTGAGTTATAGCGCCTCTCACGATATGCTGACGCGTTTACCCAATCGCCTCAATTTTGAAAGACAGTTGAAACGTTTGCTGAGTGATGCGGCGGTCAACCAGCATCGGCATGTGCTGGTATTTATCGACCTCGACAAATTTAAAGCGGTGAATGATACCGCGGGCCATGCTGCCGGAGATGCGCTGTTGCGCGAGCTTAGTGAGCTGATGCAACACCATATCCGCAGCAGTGATTTCCTCGCCCGCCTCGGCGGTGACGAATTTGGCTTGCTGTTGCCGGACTGCGAGGTCGATGACGTGCGCGAGGTGGTACAACGGCTGGTGACGGCGATCAATCAGTATCGTTTTATGTGGCTGGACAGTATCTATCAGGTCGGTGCCAGCGCCGGTATGACGCAGATTGACGAGCATAATTGCATCAGCAATCTGGTGATGTCCCAGGCCGACGTTGCCTGCTACAGCGCCAAACACGCCGGACGCGGGCAATATCATGTTTATCAGGAAATACAGATGTAATCTGCCTTGCCTGCCCGCGCGAGCTGCGCTAAAGTCGCCCCCTTTTTTCCGGCATGGGGGACAATAATGTTTATCGGATTCGATTATGGCACCGCCAACTGTTCCATCGCAGTCAGCGATGCGGGCACACCACGGCTGCTGACGCTGGAAAATGGCCAGCGCCTGCTTCCCTCCATGATTTGCGCGCCCACCCGCGAAGCTATCAGCGAATGGCTTTACCGGCACCATCAGGTGCCGACTCCCGACAGCGAAGGTCAGGCGTTGCTGCAACGCGCGTTGCGTTTTAACCGCGAAGAAGACATCGATGTGACCGCCAGCAGCGTCCAGTTTGGTCTTACTGCGTTGCAAAACTATATGGTTGAGCCGGAAGATGTGTGGTTTGTTAAATCGCCCAAATCCTTTCTCGGGGCCAACGGCCTGAAACCGCAGCAGATCGCGCTGTTTGAGGATTTGGTCTGCGCCATGATGCTGCATATCCGCCAGCAGGGTGAAAGCCAGCTCGACCAGCCGATTGATCAGGCGGTGATTGGTCGTCCGATTAACTTCCAGGGTTTGGGCGGAGATGAAGCGAATGAGCAGGCGCAGGGGATTCTACTGCGTGCGGCTAAACGCGCCGGTTTCCGCGATGTGGAATTTCAGTTTGAACCGGTGGCCGCAGGTTTGGATTTCGAAGCCACACTGACCAAAGAGACACGGGTGCTGGTAGTCGATATCGGCGGCGGTACTACCGACTGCTCGATGCTGTTAATGGGGCCGGAATGGCGCAATAAAGCCGATCGTCGCGCCAGTTTGCTGGGGCACAGCGGTTGCCGCGTGGGCGGAAACGATCTGGATATTATGCTGGCGTTCAAAACCCTGATGCCGCTGCTCGGTCTTGGCGGCAGCACGCAGAAAGGCATCGCCCTCCCCGCCCTGCCGTGGTGGAACGCGGTGGCGATCAACGATGTTCCGGCACAAAGCGAGTTTTACTCTGCCGCCTGCGGCAAGCTACTGCGCGACCTGGTACGTGATGCCCAGGATCCTGAGCAGGTCGCATACCTGCTGAAGGTATGGCAACAGAAACTGAGCTATCGGCTGGTGCGGGCGGCGGAAGATAGCAAGATCGCGCTTTCCGATCAACCGGTTACCTCCGCTTCGCTGGCATTTATTGCTGCGCAGTTGCAGACGGAAACCAGCGCGGCACAGTTGGAAGAGGCGATCAATCAACCGCTGGAACGCATTCTGGAACAGGTGCATCTGGCACTGGCGACCTGTGAGACCAAGCCGGAGGTGATCTATCTGACCGGCGGCAGCGCCCGTTCACCGGTGCTGCGTGCAGCGTTACAGCAGGCATTACCGGATACGCCCATTGCCAGTGGCGATGATTTTGGCTCAGTCACCGCGGGCCTGGCCCGTTGGGCCGAGATTATGTTCGGTTAACCGAACATAATTTCTGTCGCGGCGCGATTTATCGCGCAGAATTGGAGGCGTCCCACAGGACGCCTCTTTGGTAAGTGATTAATCAGAAATTGATATTCGCCGCGATACCGCCGATAAACGCATCTTTCACTTCGCTCACTGCCCCCGGCGCTACAACATATTGCAGGTTTGGACGCAGTTGCAGCCATTTGGTCAACTGAGCGTTGTAATAGATTTCATAGTTATATTCAGAGCCATCCTGAATCGGCAGATAGGTCGGGCTGTTGTAGTCCGTTTCACCATTCGCCGCATTTTGCTGACGTAATGCCGTGGTATAGGAGCTGTTTACGTGGATACGTGCTGCACCAATACCAATTTCGTCGGCAGGACGCGCATCAAACGGTCCTTTCCAGGTAAAGCTGATGGATTGATAGTTGTCGGTTTTTGAGGTTTTGTGATCGTTCATCACCGCCTGAACCGTGACGCCCAGACCACGGCTGGCATCGCCGCCCTGCGCCGTCAGCTGTTGTTGCAACAGGACATAACCACCATAGGCATGCGCCTGATCCTGGTAAGCGCCATTACGCCAGCTGCCATACACATCGCCATCAACTGACGAATAGTAGTAACCGATACGGTAGTTACCCGGCAGTTTGTTCGGGCCAAAGGTCGGTTTCCAGCCCAGTTCCACCGGCACCATGTTGCCGAGTGAATTGTTCATATCAAGGCGGAAGCCATTGCCGGTATCGTAGTTTTTCGGGTTGTCGTTATAGAAGCCCACCTGGAAGAACACTTCCGGCGTAATGTTAACTTTGATACGACCGCCCCATTGTGAAACCGGCCAGTTGTACCAACGGTCGCCACGCCAGTTACCGGCCTGGCCACTGCCGAACGCCAGGTTCTGGAATTTGCTGTCGAAGTTATCGAAGTCTTCACCCACGGTGACACGACCCGCTTTGATATCGACCACGTCATTAAATAGTCCCTGGCGTAACCAGAATTGGGTTAAACGCCAGGTCTGACCGCGACCGTAGACTTCCTGAACGGAAGAGAGCGTGCCAGTACGCGGATCGCCCACCTGATCAGAGATGTTCTGGCCATTACGGTCGGTAATGGTCATCTGGAATTCGGCATCCTGCCAGTTCAGCAGTTTTTCCAGATCGAGATTGACACCAAACGCCCACTGATCGCTGTAGCGCATCGAGGTGTTTTTGTCATAACCACCACCAAGGTTAGAGGCGCTTTCCATGGTGTAGTTAACGTCAAATTTGACGCCATCGTTCTCAAGCTGCGTTCGGTAACCGCCCCAGTCACCAAACATATAGGGAGAATCGTAGCTGAATGCATCTGCTGCCACGGCAGATGCGCTCAGCAGAGCGAACATAATCGTTCCCGCGGCCAGACGGCTCGGGATGCGTTGCACTGCTTCTTTTCTGTTCATAATGATTATTCTTTTGTGAGTTACTGGAAAGATCGAGCAGAGAATAGTGCTGAGGGTGGGGTGATTTTTGCAAATATGTGCTCAGAGTTCCCTGAGGTGACAGTTAATTAATGCAATTGTGACAGCGATCTATGAATGAATATCTTTTGACGAGAATGGCATTTTTTGACTGGAAAAAATTACGTTCCGGTTAATTTCAGCAACCCATTGTTGCGGCGCGATAAATCGCACCGCGATGAAAGGATAATTAACTGGCACTGGCGCGCGACAGTTCTTCAATCTCTTGTTTACCTAACCTGAGTTGCGTTGCCTGCACCAAATCATCAATCTGCGCTAACGAGGTCGCGCTGACAATTGGCGCGGTGATGCTCGGGCGAGCAATCTGCCATGCCAGGGCTACCTGAGTGGGTGACGCATCATGGGAATCGGCCACGGTGTCCAGCGCATCAAGAATGCGCAAGCCACGCGGATTAAGATATTTTGCGACCACGCCCTGTCCACGCGCACTTTTGCTGGCATCTGCTGCGGTACGATATTTGCCGCTGAGGAAGCCACTGGCCAGTGAATAGTAGTTAATCACGCCCAGGCCATGTTCCACTGCAACTTGCTCCAGACCGCTTTCATAGCCCTGGCGATCATACAGGTTGTACTCCGGTTGTAACGTTTCATAACGTGCCAGCCCCTGCTGCTCGCTGATATCCAGCGCTTCCTGCAACCGTTCGGCGCTGTAGTTGGATGCACCTATCGCCCGGACCTTCCCTTCTTTGATTAATGAATCGAACGCGGCCAGCGTGTCAGCCAGCGGCGTATCCTGATCATCGCGGTGCGCCTGATACAGGTCGATATAATCGGTTTGCAAACGGCGCAGTGAGTCTTCCACCGCCTGGCGAATATATTGCGGTTTCAGGCCGGTTTTATCCGGCGACAATTCCATACCCACTTTGGTCGCCAGCACGATGCTGTCGCGTTTGCCGGTTTTTTCAGCCATTTACCAATAATGGTTTCCGATTCACCGCCCTGATTGCCAGGCGCCCAGCGCGAATAAACATCGGCGGTGTCAATAAACCACAATCCCTTCTCCACCAATGCATCCAGCAAGGAAAAGGACGTTTTCTCATCCACGGTCCAGCCAAACACATTCCCACCAAAAGTAAGAACCGGCACTGCTATACCCGTGTCGCCAAGCTGGCGAGTTGATTGTTGACTCATTTTATTTCTCCTTAATTGAAACGAGACGGCTCAGCTCTCCAGCTTAGCAAAGGGCAAAACCGGCTTATGAAAAAATCCTGATAAAATTCGTACAGAATATGAATACTTAGCGTGCACAGGACGATATTCTTATTTCCTTCAATTTTCGCCCATGCCTGGCGACTACAATTCTTTCGTTTGCGCTCCGGCAGGTTGGGCGGCGCATTTTGGGAAAACGAATTCGCTGGAGAGCACATAACTTCATGAACACCCGACGTCCATTGTTGAAAAAAAGCCTGATTACTCTGGCGATCGTCGCTGTACTGGCGGGCGGTTATTTCTGGTGGCAACATCCGGCTGAACCCAACAAACAGCCACAGGCCGAAGGACAACGCCATCATGGACGCGGCGCGGGTGGTGCGAATGGCGCTAATCGTCGACCACTGGCCCCGGTTCAGGCCGCCACCGCCACCTTACAAAGCGTGCCACAGTATCTGACTGGCCTCGGCACCGTCACCGCTGCCAACACCGTCACGGTGCGCAGCCGGGTCGATGGTCAGTTAATGGCGCTGCATTTCACAGAAGGGCAACAGGTTAACGCTGGCGCGTTGCTGGCCGAGATCGACCCGCGCCCTTATCAGGTGGCGCTCACCCAGGCACAAGGACAACTGGCTAAAGATCAGGCCACGCTTGCCAACGCCAAACGCGATTTGGCCCGTTATGAAAAGCTGGCAAAAACCGCGCTGGTTTCACAGCAGGAACTGGATACCCAACGCTCGTTGGTGAGTGAAACCCTCGGCACCATCAAAGCCGATGAAGGCAACGTCGCCAGCGCGCAACTGAACCTGACCTACAGTCGGATTACCGCCCCCATCTCCGGGCGCGTCGGCCTGAAGCAGGTCGATGTTGGCAACTACATTACCTCTGGCGACACCACCGGTCTGGTGGTGATCACGCAAACGCATCCGATTGATGTGGTATTCAGCGTGGCCGAGAACAATATCAGTCAAATCCTCAAGGCACAGAAAAGCGGCCAGCCGCTGGTGGTGGATGCCTGGGATCGGAGCAACACCAGCCTGCTTGCCACAGGTTCGCTGCTGAGTATTGATAATCAGATTGATGTCACCACCGGTACCATCAAATTAAAAGCGCGTTTCAGCAATGAAGACGACGCGTTATTTCCCAACCAGTTCGTCAATGCACGCCTGAAAGTCGATACCCTGCAGGATGCGGTGGTTATCCCTGCCGCTGCGTTGCAAATGAGCAACGACGGCCATTTTGTCTGGGTGGTGAATAGCGAGAACAAGGTGAGCAAAAAACGCGTTACCGCCGGTTTGCAGGATAGCCAGAAAGTGGTGATCAGCACCGGGCTGGAAGCGGGTGAACGTGTGGTGACCGACGGTCTGGATCGTCTGACCGAAGGCGCAACCGTTGAGATTGTCGCGCCGCAGAGCACCGCCACCCACAGCACTCGCGCTGCGCAGCCAGCACGCGGAGAACGTCAATAATGCAGGTTATGCCTCCCGACACCAGCGGTGGACCGTCACGCCTGTTTATTCTGCGCCCGGTGGCAACCACCCTGCTGATGATCGCTATTTTGCTGGCCGGTATCCTCGGTTATCGCTTCCTGCCGGTTTCCGCGCTGCCGGAGGTGGATTACCCGACCATTCAGGTCGTTACCCTTTACCCCGGCGCCAGCCCGGATGTGGTGACCTCGTCAATCACCGCACCGCTGGAGCGCCAGTTTGGTCAGATGTCGGGGCTGAAGCAGATGGCTTCGCAAAGTTCCGGTGGCGCATCGGTGATAACGCTGCAATTCCAGCTCACGCTGTCGCTCGATGTTGCCGAGCAGGAAGTGCAGGCGGCAATCAATTCCGCAACCAATCTTTTGCCGAGCGATCTGCCCAATCCACCGGTCTACAGTAAAGTTAACCCGGCCGATCCGCCGATCATGACCCTTGCCGTCACGACCACCAGCATGCCGCTCACCCAGGTGCAGGATATGGTGGAAACCCGTGTGGCGCAGAAGATTTCTCAGGTCAGCGGTGTCGGCCTGGTGACGCTCTCCGGCGGGCAGCGTCCCGCCGTGCGCGTGCAGATGAACGCGCAGGCGCTGGCAGCATTGGGGCTGACCAGCGAAACCGTGCGTACCGCCATCAGCAACGCTAACGTCAATTCGGCGAAAGGAAGCCTCGACGGCCCCACCCGTTCAATCACCCTGTCTGCCAACGATCAGATGACTTCTGCCGAGGATTATCGTCAGTTGATCATCAGCTACAACAACGGTGCACCGGTGCGTTTGGGCGATGTTGCCACCATCGAACAGGGCGCGGAAAATAGCTGGCTCGGTGCCTGGGCGAACCGTCAGGCCGCCATCGTGCTCAACGTACAACGCCAGCCAGGCGCTAACATTATCGCCACGGCAGATAACATTCGGGCGCTGCTGCCATCCCTGACCGCTGCGCTGCCGAAGTCGGTTGAAGTGAAAATGCTCACCGATCGCACCACCAATATCCGTGCCTCAGTGGCCGATACCCAGCACGAGCTGATGCTGGCAATTGGCCTGGTGGTGATGATCATCTATCTGTTTTTACGCAATGTCCCGGCCACCATTATTCCGGCGGTAGCCGTTCCCCTGTCACTGGTCGGCACCTTCGCCGCGATGTATTTTCTCGGTTTCTCGATCAACAACCTGACGTTAATGGCGCTGACCATCGCCACGGGCTTTGTGGTCGATGACGCCATCGTAGTGATTGAGAACATCTCCCGCTATCTGGAGAAAGGGGAAAAACCGCTTACCGCGGCGCTGAAAGGTGCCGGTGAAATCGGCTTCACCATTATCTCCCTCACCTTCTCCCTGATTGCGGTGCTGATCCCGCTGCTGTTTATGGGAGATGTGATTGGCCGTTTGTTCCGTGAATTTGCCGTCACCCTGGCGGTGGCGATCCTGATCTCCGCCGTGGTATCGCTGACGCTGACGCCGATGATGTGCGCACGCATGCTCAGTGCCGAATCCTTACGCAAACAGAACCGTTTTTCACGCGCCAGTGAAGCGATGTTTGATCGAGTAGTCGCCGGTTATGGCCGCTGGCTGACGCGGGTGCTGAAACATCCGTGGCTGACGTTGTCAGTCGCGCTGGGCACCCTGCTACTTACCGTTTTGCTATGGATCGTTATCCCCAAAGGATTCTTTCCGCAACAGGATAACGGCATCATTCAGGGCACCTTGCAGGCGCCACAGTCCGTCTCCTATGCCAACATGGCGCAACGCACCCGCGATGTCGCCTCGATCATCATGAAAGATCCGGCGGTGCAGAGTCTGACTTCATTTGTCGGGGTGGACGGCACTAATGCCGCCCTGAACAGCGCACGGCTGCAAATCAACCTCAAACCGTTAGCCGAGCGCGATGATCGTATCCCGGCAGTGCAGAAACGGTTGCAGGATGCGATCGCCAGCGTGCCGGGCGTGTCGTTGTGGCTGCAACCGGTCCAGGATCTCACCATCGATACTCAGGCCAGCCGCACCCCGTATCAGTTCACGCTGCAATCCGGCTCGCTTGATTCGCTGAGTACCTGGGTGCCGGCGCTGCAAAACCTGCTCAACACCCTGCCCGAACTGCGCGATGTCAGCAACGACTGGCAGGATCAAGGGTTAGAAGCCTTTATCCGTGTCGACCGCGACAGCGCCAGCCGTCTGGGTATCACTATGGCGGATGTCGATAACGCACTGTACAACGCCTTCGGTCAGCGTCTGATCTCAACCATTTACACCCAGGCCAATCAATATCGCGTGGTGTTAGGACAGAACAATGAGGCCACACCCGGCCTCGCCAGTCTGGACGGCATTCGTCTGACCAGCACCGATGGCGGCAGTGTGCCGCTGAGTGCCATTGCCAGAGTGGAAGAACGTCATGCGGCGTTGAGTATCAACCATCTCGACCAGTTTCCCTCAGCAACGTTCTCCTTTAACGTGGCCGACGGCTATTCACTTGGCGACGCCGTCAAAGCGGTCAGCGCAGCTGAAGATCAGGTCGGCATGCCTGCCGAGATGATGACCCAGTTCCAGGGCAGCACGCTGGCATTTGAAGCGGCGCTCACCAGTACGGTGTGGCTGATCATCGCGGCGGTGGTGGCGATGTATATCGTGCTGGGGGTGCTGTACGAAAGCTTTATCCATCCGGTGACCATCCTTTCAACGCTGCCTACCGCCGGGGTGGGGGCGCTGCTGGCGCTGATGATCAGCGGCAACGAACTGGATATTGTTTCGATCATCGGCATCATCTTGTTGATCGGTATCGTGAAGAAAAACGCCATCATGATGATCGACTTTGCGCTGGCCGCGGAACGGGAACAGGGCATGTCCCCGCGAGAGGCGATTTATCAGGCCTGTCTGCTGCGTTTCCGTCCGATCCTGATGACCACATTGGCCGCTCTGCTGGGTGCGCTGCCATTGATGCTGAGTACCGGCGCGGGGGCGGAGTTACGTCGGCCGCTGGGAATTGCTATGGCTGGCGGCCTGATCCTCAGCCAGATCCTGACGCTGTTCACCACTCCGGTCATCTACCTGTTGTTTGACCGCCTGGCACAGATCACGCGTCGCCGCTTCCGCCGCCCGGAGACGCAGCCGTGAAGTTCTTTGCCCTGTTCATCCACCGCCCCGTCGCCACCACGCTACTGACGCTGGCGATTGCGCTGGCGGGGATTCTCGGCTTCCGTCTGCTGCCGGTCGCGCCGCTACCGCAGGTTGATTTTCCGGTGATCGTGATTTCCGCATCGCTGCCGGGTGCCGCGCCGGAAACCATGGCCTCTTCGGTTGCGACGCCGCTGGAACGTTCGCTCGGGCGGATCGCTGGCGTCAGCGAGATGACCTCCACCAGCTCGCTGGGCAGCACGCGTATTATCCTGGTGTTTGATTTTGACCGCGACATCAACGGTGCCGCGCGCGATGTGCAGGCGGCGATCAACGCCGCGCAGAGCCTGTTGCCCACCGGGATGCCAAGCCGTCCGACTTACCGTAAGGCCAACCCTTCCGACGCGCCGATTATGATTCTGACGCTGACCTCGGAGATTTATAATCCCGGTCAGCTGTATGATTACGCCTCAACGCAACTGGCGCAGAAACTGTCGCAGATTGAAGGCGTTGGCGATGTAACGGTGGGCGGAAGCTCGCTGCCAGCGGTGCGTGTCGAGTTGAATCCGCAGGCGTTGTTCAATCAGGGCGTGTCACTGGATGCGGTGCGCACAGCGATTGCTAACGCCAACCAGCGCCGTCCACAAGGCGCGATTGATGACCATCAGCAACGCTGGCAATTGCGTACCAACGATGAACTGCAAACCGCCAGCGATTATCAGCCGCTGGTGGTGCATTACAACAACGGCGCGGCAGTACAGCTGCGTGATGTGGCGAACGTGCAGGATTCGGTGCAGGATGTGCGTAACGCCGGGATGACCAATGGCAAACCGGCGGTGCTGCTGGTGATCCGCAAATCCCCGGAAGCGAACGTCATCGACACCGTGGACCGTATTCGTGCCGAACTGCCGGAGCTGCATGATGTCATTCCGGCATCCATCGACCTGCAAGTGGCGCAGGATCGTTCGCCCACCATCCGCGCCTCCTTGCAGGAGGTGGAGCAGTCGCTGATCATCGCCGTCGCCCTGGTGATTCTGGTGGTGTTTTTCTTCCTGCGTGACGGACGCGCCACGTTAATCCCCGCTGCCGCAGTGCCGGTGTCGTTGATTGGGACCTTTGCCGCCATGTATCTGTGCGGCTTCAGTCTGAATAACCTGTCGTTGATGGCGCTGACCATCGCCACCGGTTTTGTGGTGGATGATGCCATCGTGGTGCTGGAGAATATCGCGCGCCATGTCGAAGCCGGGATGAAACCCTTACCGGCGGCGTTGCAGGGGGTACGTGAAGTCGGTTTTACCGTGCTGTCGATGAGCCTGTCCCTGATTGCGGTATTTCTGCCGCTGCTGATGCTCGGCGGTATCATTGGCCGCTTCTTCTCTGAATTCGCGATAACCCTCTCGGTGGCGATCCTGATCTCGCTGTTTATCTCCATCACCCTGACGCCAATGATGTGCGCATACCTGCTGAAACCACATGCTCCCCGCGCACAGCCGCGTCTGCGCGGTGCCGGACGCGTGCTGATGGCGGTACAGCATGGCTATGGTCGCTCACTCGGTTGGGTGCTGGATCATGCGCGCTGGGTCTTGCTGGTGCTGCTGGCCACCGTCGGGCTGACCATCTGGCTGTTTATCTCGATTCCCAAAACCTTTATGCCAGAGCAGGATACCGGACGACTGACCGGCTTTATCTCTGCCGACCAGAGCATCTCCTTTCAGGCGATGCGGGGGAAATTGCAGGACTTTATGAACATCATCAAGGCCGACCCGGCGGTGGATAATGTCACCGGTTTCACCGGTGGCTCGCGCACCAACAGCGGCTCGATGTTTATCTCCCTTAAGCCGCTTTCCGAACGGAGTGAAACCGCCCAGCAGGTGATTGCCCGCCTGCGTACCAAATTGGCAAAGGAGCCGGGCGCTAATCTGTATCTCAATGCGGTGCAGGACATCCGTATTGGTGGACGCGAGTCAAACGCCAGTTACCAGTACAGCCTGCTGTCCGATAACCTGGCGGATTTGCGCACCTGGGAGCCGCAGATCCGTAAAGCGTTTGCCGCCCTGCCGGAGCTGGCCGACGTCAACTCTGATCAACAGGATAACGGCAGCGAGATGGCGCTGACTTACGATCGCGAGAGCATGGCGCGGCTGGGGATTGACGTTTCCGCCGCTAACGCCTTACTGAATAACGCCTTTGGTCAGCGGCAGATTTCGACCATCTATCAACCACTGAACCAGTACAAAGTGGTGATGGAAGTGGAACCACGTTACACCCAGGATATCAGCGCCCTGGAGCAAATGTTTGTCATCAACAGCGACGGAAAAGCTATCCCGCTGAGTTGGTTTGCCCGCTGGCAACCGGCCAATGCGCCGTTGTCCGTTAACCATCAGGGCTTATCTGCCGCTTCGACTATCTCTTTTAACCTGCCGGAAGGCGTATCCTTGTCGCAGGCGTCCGATGCGATTGACCGCACCATGACGGCACTGGGTGTTCCCAGCAGCGTGCGTGGCAGCTTTGCCGGTACGGCGCAGGTGTTCCAGCAGTCGCAATCCAGCCAGCTGTACCTGATTCTGGCGGCAATTGCGGCGGTGTATATCGTGTTGGGGATTTTGTATGAGAGCTATGTCCATCCGCTGACTATTCTCTCTACCCTGCCCTCCGCCGGAGTCGGTGCGCTGCTGGCGCTGGAGCTGTTTAACACCCCGTTCAGCCTGATTGCGCTGATCGGCATTTTGCTGCTGATTGGCATCGTGAAAAAGAACGCGATTATGATGGTCGACTTTGCGCTGGAGGCGGAACGAAACGGCAACCTGACGGCGCGTGAGGCGATATTTCAGGCGTGCCAGCTGCGTTTTCGCCCGATTCTGATGACCACGCTGGCCGCGCTGTTTGGCGCACTGCCGTTGGTACTGACCAGCGGCGATGGCGCAGAACTGCGGCAACCGCTCGGCATCACCATCGCTGGAGGCCTGGTCATGAGCCAGCTGCTGACGCTCTACACCACACCGGTGGTGTATCTGATGATGGATAAGCTGCGACGCAGGAAGCGCCCGGCGCTGATCAATATTCAGGAGAATTAACGGGATGAAGAGACCATGACCACTCAGAACGCGACGGTGCGCTGGCAATTGTGGATTGTCGCTTTTGGCTTTTTTATGCAGTCGCTGGATACCACCATCGTCAACACCGCCATTCCGTCGATGGCGCGCGACCTCAGCGTCAGTCCACTGCATATGCATTCGGTGATTGTCTCCTATGTGCTGACGGTGGCCGTCACCCTACCGCTAAGTGGCTGGCTGGCTGACCGTTTTGGTGTGCGGAATATCTTCTTCACCGCCATCGTATTATTCAGCATTGGTTCAGTGTTCTGCGCCTTCTCCGGCACGCTGGATCAACTGGTGCTGGCGCGTGTTATTCAGGGGGTCGGCGGCGCGATGATGGTACCTGTCGGGCGCTTAACGGTGATGAAAATCGTCCCGCGCGAGCAATATATGTCGGCGATGACTTTTGTTACCCTACCCGGCCAGGTCGGTCCCCTGCTCGGTCCGGCGCTGGGCGGTATTCTGGTGCAGTACGCCAGTTGGCACTGGATCTTCCTGATCAACATCCCGGTCGGCATCATTGGTGCCATTGCCACCCTCGCGATCATGCCCAACTACACCATGCAAACCCGACGCTTCGACTTTCTCGGCTTCGGTTTACTGGCCGTAGGCATGGCGACCCTGACGCTGGCGCTTGATGGACAGCGAAGCACCGATGGCTCTGCGCTGCTGCTCGGTCTGCTAATCCTGGTTGGCGTCTTTTCCCTGCTGTTTTATTTGATGCACGGTCGTAACAACGACGATGCCCTGTTTAGCCTGAAATTATTTGATAACCGCATCTACTCCATCGGTTTGCTCGGCAGTTTTACCGGTCGCATCGGCAGCGGCATGCTGCCGTTTATGACGCCGATTTTCTTGCAGGTGGGCCTCGGCTTCAGCCCGTTCCACGCGGGGCTGATGATGATCCCAATGGTGCTGGGTAATATGGGGATCAAACGCGTGGTGGTGAGGATCGTGAATCTGTTCGGTTACCGCAATGCGTTGGTGGGTGGCACCTGCGCGCTCGCGCTGGTGGTGCTGCTGTTCCCGGCGGTCGCGTTGCTGGGCTGGACCTGGCTGCTGCCGGTGGTGTTACTGCTTCAGGGGATGGTCAACGCCATTCGCTTCTCATCCATGAACACCCTGACGCTGAAAGAGCTGCCAGATGAACTGGCGTCCAGCGGCAACAGTTTGCTGTCGATGATCATGCAGCTCTCCACCAGCATTGGTGTCACCATCGCTGGCCTGCTGCTGGGTGCTTTCGGTCATGGCGCCATCGCCAACAGCGCAGCAGCCCACCAGACCTTTATCTACGCTTACCTCAGCATGGCGCTGGTGATTATTCTGCCTGCGCTGGTGTTCTGGCGTGTGCCGAAAGATGTGAGCAAAAACGTCGATCTGCGACGCAAAAGGAGTGAAGGATGAAGCGCGCGCTGAAACTCGGCATTGGTCCCAAGCTGTTTATGGCGATTTTTTCCACCTGCATGCTGGTGATTATCATCATGCACTGGGGGGTGCGGCTCAGCTTTGAACACGGCTTTGTCGATTACATTCGTAAAGGGAATGAACAACGTCTGACGCTGCTGAGCGATGCGCTTGCTGACCAATATGAACAGCACGGTAACTGGGATTTCCTGCGCAACAATGACCGGCTGATTTTTTCTATCCTGCGTTCGCTGGAGCAGAACCCCGGCAGCGGTAACCTGCTGCCCCCACACGGCTGGCGCACCCAGTTCTGGATTATCGATCAGCAATACAAGGTACTTTCTGGCCCGCGATCCCCGGTCCCCCCTGAAGGGACAAGACGCAATATCACCACCAGCAATGGCAAAGTGGTTGGCTGGGTGATCGGCTCACCTGCTGAACGCCTCACCCGCAGCACTGACATCAATTTTGACCAACAACAGCGCCGCACCAGTTGGATCATCGTAGGCTTTACGGCCCTGATGGCAGCGCTGGCGACCTGGCTGATGGCGCGCGGCTTGCTGGCCCCGGTAAAAAGGCTGGTGGATGGCACCCACCATCTGGCCGCAGGCGATTTCGCCACGCGGGTCGAAGTGGGCAGCAGCGACGAACTCGGCCAGTTGGCGCGCGACTTTAACCAGCTCGCCAGCTCGCTGGAAAAAAACGAGAGCAACCGCCGCGCCTTTATGGCGGATATCTCCCATGAACTGCGCACGCCGCTGGCGATCCTGCGTGGCGAGCTGGAGGCCATGCAGGATGGTGTGCGCAAACTGACGCCGGAAGCCATCTCTTCGCTACAAAGCGAAGTGGTGGTGTTGACCAAGCTGGTGGATGATTTACATCAGTTATCCCTCTCTGATGCCGGTGCCCTTGCCTATCGCAAGCAGGCGGTGGATTTGGTCCATCTGCTGGAGGTGGCGGCGGGTAGCTTCGGCGAACGCTATCGCAGCCGCCAGCTGACCTTGCAGCTGACATTGCCAGCAGAAGCGCCGAGTTTCGGCGATCCCGATCGGCTGATGCAGCTGTTCACCAACCTGCTGGAAAACAGCCTGCGCTATACCGATGCCGGTGGTCAGGTGCGCCTGACCATGAAAAACCTCGGCGACAGTTGGCAGCTCTGCTTTGCCGACAGCGCGCCTGGTGTGGACCCGGCCCATCAGGCCCGGTTGTTTGAGCGTTTCTTCCGCGCGGAGAGTTCACGCAACCGTGCCAGCGGCGGCTCGGGTCTTGGTCTGGCGATCTGCAAAAATATTGCGGAAGCGCATGGTGGCAGCATTAGTGCAGATCTCTCTGATTTAGGTGGTCTGCAAATCACGCTAAACTTGCCTTATGTTCCCCATTAAGCACAGCCTATGAGCACGGAAAAGCACGACCCTTTAATCCTTGTTGTTGAAGACGAACCGAAACTGGCGCAGCTGATGATTGATTATCTGCAAGCGTCCAACTATCGCACCCACCATATTGGCAACGGCAGCGAAGTACTGAGCTATGTGCAGCAGACGCCGCCGGATTTGATGCTGCTGGATTTAATGTTGCCAGGCCGCGATGGCTTAACCTTGTGTCGCGAAATTCGCCGTTTCTCCGAATTACCGATCATCATGGTGACGGCGCGCACCGAAGAAATTGATCGCCTGCTTGGCCTGGAAATCGGGGCCGACGACTATATCTGCAAACCCTTCAGTCCGCGTGAAGTGGTGGCGCGGGTGAAAACCATTTTGCGCCGCGTCAAACGGACGCCGGAAGAGGCGCAGCAGGCGTCACATCTGGTGATCGATGAGGGGCGTTTCCAGGCCACCTGGCGTGAACAACAACTGGAGCTGACCCCAGCCGAGTTTCGGCTGTTGAAAACGCTGGCGCTGGAGCCAGGTAAAGTGTTTTCGCGTGAACAGTTGCTCAACCATCTGTACGACGATTATCGCGTGGTGACCGATCGCACCATCGACAGCCACATCAAAAATCTGCGCCGTAAGCTGGAAAGTCTCGACGCGGAACAACCCTTCATCCGCGCGGTATACGGCATGGGTTATCGCTGGGAGGCCGATGTCTGCCGCATCCTGTAGCAATCAGCGCCTTAGCTTGATCCAGGTCAATTTACTTCGTGAGTGGCCCTGCCTAAAATTCCCCACCTTTTGCAGGGCCGTCTGATACGGCCACTGCACCTGCCATCGTCGATGGCATGCTGACCTGACATCAGTGAGATCCCATGTTTAAACCTGAACTGCTTTCTCCAGCGGGAACGCTGAAGAATATGCGCTATGCCTTTGCCTATGGCGCTGACGCGGTGTATGCCGGGCAACCGCGCTACAGCCTGCGCGTGCGCAATAACGAATTCACCCATGAAAACCTCGCCAAAGGCATCGATGAAGCCCACCGACTTGGCAAAAAATTCTATGTGGTGGTGAACATCGCACCGCATAACGCCAAACTGAAGACCTTTATCCGCGATCTGACTCCGGTGGTGGCAATGCAGCCGGACGCGTTGATCATGTCCGATCCCGGCCTGATCATGCTGGTACGCGAAGCCTTCCCAGCGATGGCGATCCATCTCTCGGTACAGGCTAACGCCGTCAACTGGGCGACGGTGAAATTCTGGCAGCAGATGGGGTTAACCCGCGTGATTCTTTCGCGCGAATTGTCACTGGAGGAGATCGGTGAAATTCGTCAGCAGGTGCCGGCAATGGAGATCGAGATCTTCGTACACGGCGCGCTGTGCATGGCCTATTCCGGCCGTTGTTTACTGTCCGGTTATCTGAATAAACGCGATCCCAACCAGGGGACCTGTACCAACGCCTGCCGCTGGGAATATAAGGTGGCGGAAGGCCAGCAGGACGAGGTCGGCAATATTGTCGGTTTCCACCAACCGGTTGAGGTTCAAGCAGCCACACCGACGTTGGGACTGGGTACGCCAACGGATCGCGTTTTTCTGCTGGAAGAGAAAATGAAACCGGGCGAAACCATGAGCGCATTCGAGGATGAGCACGGCACCTATATCATGAATTCGAAAGATCTACGCGCCGTGGCACATGTTGAACGTTTGAGCCAGATGGGCGTGCATTCGCTGAAGATCGAGGGCCGTACCAAATCGTTTTATTACTGCGCCCGTACCGCCCAGGTGTATCGCCGGGCCATCGATGATGCCGCCGCAGGTAAACCCTTCGATCCTTCGCTGCTGGAAACCCTGGAGGGTCTGGCACATCGTGGCTACACCGAAGGTTTCCTGCGTCGTCATACCCATGACAGCTACCAAAACTACCAACAAGGCTATTCGGTGTCGGAACGCCAGCAGTTTGTCGGTGAATTTACCGGTGAACGCCGTGGCGAGTGGGCGCAGGTGGCCGTGAAGAATAAATTCTTGCTGGGTGATGAGCTGGAAATCATGACCCCCAATGGCAATCTGAATTGTCGGCTGGAAGCGATGCAGAATGACAAGGGAAGCGCCGTTGATGTGGCACCGGGGGATGGTCATCGTGTCTGGCTGCCGGTACCCGAGCACGTCGATCTCGCTTTCGCATTGTTGCTGCGTAACTTTTCCGCTGGCGACAGCACGCGCGATCCACACGCCAGCAACCGCACTTAATGAAAAGAAATGGGTGAAATTAGAACAGGATCACAGACCGCCGTTTCGCCCTGGCGTAAACTCGCTTTCGCTGCTAACGAGTAACAATAATCAGCAGGTAGTACCAGGAACCACCTCATTCACCCGCCCGGCTCCCCCGTGCGGGTTTTCTTTTTTTCATCCCCGCACCGATAAAGTTCCTGTCCCGGCTATGCTATAACCACTTTTATCTGTAATGCCTCAGGGAATGGACGATGCAAAACCAACCACTTACCTTATTGATTTTGAATGGCAAAGGTGCCGGAAATGAAGAACTCCGCACCGCGGTAAATAAATTGCGTGATGAAGGCTTTAATCTGGCCGTGCGTGTCACCTGGGAAAAAGGCGATGGCGACCGCTACGTGCAGGAAGCCGTCAGTTTGCAGGCGGAAACGGTGGTAGCTGGCGGCGGCGATGGCACCATCAACGAAATTGCCACCGCACTGGCAGCGCTACCCGCAGACCACCGTCCTGCGCTGGGCATTCTGCCGTTGGGTACCGCGAATGATTTTGCCACCAGCGTCGGTATTCCGCTGGAGATGGAACCGGCACTGCGTCTCGCGGTGCTCGGCAAGGCTACCGCCATCGACCTGGCGCGCGTCAATGGCGATCGCTACTTTATCAATATGGCGACCGGCGGTTTTGGCACTCGCATCACTACCGAAACACCGGAAAAACTCAAATCCGCGCTGGGTGGTGTTTCCTATTTCATTCATGGCCTGATGCGTGTCGATGCCCTCAAACCGGACCGCTGTGAAATCGTAGCACCTGGTTTTGACTGGCAGGGCGATGCGCTGGTCATTGGTATTGGCAACGGGCGTCAGGCTGGTGGCGGCCAAAAATTGTGTCCTGACGCGCTGATTAATGATGGCCAGCTCAATCTGAGCATCGTCACCGCCCAGGAACTGTTGCCGACCCTGTTGCATTCGCTGACGCGCGATGATGAAAACCCCAACATTGTCTCAGCGAAGTTGCAGTCGCTGAGTATCCGCTCTCCCCACGAGATGACATTTAACCTGGACGGCGAACCCCTGAGCGGTAGCGAATTCCAGATAGAGGTGCTGCCGGGCGCATTGAGCTGCCGTCTGCCGCCGCAGTGTCCGCTACTGGCGTAATTTGTCTCTTCCGCGTAGCGGCGCGATTTATCGCGCGAGGTTTTCTGCCAGCATGCACAGAACCGCGCGATAAATCGCGCCGCGACGTTCCGATCCCTCCTTTCCCGAGCTGTGACCCTCTTCACAACTCTGTTAAGTCGACTTGTATGGTAGTATTTGCAAGCGTATTTTTTCATCATTGATTTCCCGTTAAAGCCCCTCGACCGCGAATGACGGCCAGGGCAAAGGAGCTGATGATGAAAAGTGTGGTGATTGAACAACCGGGTGAACTGGTACTGGCAGAGCGTCCCTTACCGCAACCTGCTGCCGGTGAAGTTCGCGTGAAAGTCCAGTTTGCCAGCATCTGTGGTTCGGATGTGCATATCTGGCACGGCCACAACCCTTTTGCTAAATATCCTCGCGTTATCGGGCATGAATTCTTTGGGCTGATCGACGCCGTCGGCGAGGGCGTCGATGCACAGCGTGTTGGCGAACGCGTGGCAGTCGATCCGGTTGTCAGTTGCGGTCACTGCTATCCCTGCTCGATTGGTCGCCCCAACGTTTGCAAGGAACTTCAGGTGATCGGCGTGCATCGCGACGGTGGTTTCAGTGAATTCGCGGTCGCCCCAGCCAAAAACGCCTTCCGTCTGCCTGATGCGATTCCCGATAAGCTCGCCAGCATGGTTGAACCCTTCACCATCGCCGCCAACATCACCGCGTTCCTGAAACCACAATCACAGGATGTGGCGCTGATTTACGGCGCAGGCCCAATGGGACTAACCGCCATTCAGGTACTAAAAGGCGTCTATGGCGTTGAACAGGTACTGGTGGTGGATCGTCTGCCAGAACGCCTCGCATTGGCGCAACAAAACGGTGCCGACCAGGTATTCAACAACAGCGAGATCCCGCTGGCGGCGCAACTGGAAGGGCTACAGCCGACACTGATCATCGATGCCGCCTGTCACCCCAGCATTCTGGCGGAAGCGGCCGCCCTCGCCTCTCCGGCCGCACGCATCGGCTTGCTGGGCTTCTCCGGCGAACCGTGCAGCATTACGCAACAAAGCCTGACCAGTAAAGAACTGTCGCTGTTCACTTCACGTCTGAACAGCAACCGTTTCCCGCAAGTGATTGAGTGGATGGAAAAAGGCCAGATCCAGCCAGAGAAGCTGGTGACGCACTACTTCCCGCTGGCGGACATTGAACGTGCCATGACGCTGTTTGAAAAAGACCCACGCACCTGCTGCAAAGTGATTCTACACATGGGTTGAGTTAACCTTCACACCAGGTGTCCTCTTGCCGGTGCGTACCCGCCGGCAACAATACAATAAAGCAAGATGTCGGAGTTTCTATGTTAAAGAACCTGCGCTGGACCCTCGTACTGCTGTTATTTCTGGTTTATATGATCAATTACCTCGATCGTATTGCCCTGTCCCTGACCGTACCGCTGGTAGAAAAAGATCTGATGATCAACGCTGAACAGTTCGGCATGATTTTCGGCAGCTTCTTCTTCGGCTATGCGCTGTTTAACTTTATTGGTGGCCTTGCGACCGATAAATTCGGCCCGACCATTGTGCTGGGCACCGCTGTGGGTATGTGGTCGCTGTTCTGCGGTATGACCGCACTGGCGACCGGCTTCTGGTCAATGATGATTCTGCGCGTGCTGTTTGGTATGGCAGAAGGCCCAATCTGCGCCTCGGCTAACAAAGCCATTAATGGCTGGTTCCCGAAAAAACAAGCGGCTACCGCGATGGGCCTGCTCAGTGCCGGTTCACCGCTGGGTGGTGCCGTCGCCGGACCAATTGTTGGCTATCTGGCGCTGTCATTCGGCTGGCGTCCCGCTTTCGTGGCAATCTGCCTGATTGGTCTGGTATGGATGGCGTTCTGGTTCTTCTTTGCCGCTGATAATCCGGCGAAAAGCAAGCGCGTCTCCGCGGAAGAACGTGCGCTGGTGGAAAAACTGAAAGCGGAGCAGCCCGGTGAAGAAACCGATCTGTCCGGTGCTGTACATGGTATGGGTTACTACCTGCGCCAGCCGATCATCCTGGTCACCGCTTTCGCCTTCTTCTGCTACAACTACATCCTGTTCTTCTTCCTGAGCTGGTTCCCGGCCTATCTGGTGCAGGCACATGGCCTGGATATCAAAGCCATGAGCATCACCACCATGATCCCGTGGATTGTCGGTTTCGTCGGCCTGGCATTGGGCGGCTGGATCTCCGATAAAATCTTCAACATTACCGGTAAGTTACTGTTGTCACGTAAAATTGTGCTGGTGGTCTCACTGCTGGCCGCCGCAATTTGTGTCGCGCTGGCCGGTACGATAAAAGAGGTGAATTCGGCGGTGATCATGATGTCGATCTCCATCTTTTTCCTCTACATCACCGGCGCGATTTACTGGGCGATTATTCAGGACGTGGTGCACAAAAGCCGTGTCGGCAGTATCAGCGGCTTTATTCACCTGGTGGGTAGCCTGTCAGGCATTATCGGTCCCATCGTCACCGGTTTTATTGTCCAGCACACCGGCAAGTTCGATAGCGCCTTTATCCTGGCGGGTGTGGTTGCGGGACTGGGCGCGCTGCTGGTGCTGTTTGTTATCCGCAGCCCAAAAACCAGTAACAAACCGGTCTCAGCCTAAAAAATTGACCATTGCGGGGCGGCTTTACGCCCCGCCTGCTAAAAGGAATGATTATGTTAGAGATTGGCAGCCTTCCCGCCGATGTTCAGCGTCCAGGTTATGATCGCAGCCGCCTGAAAACCCGCATGGTCCACATCGGGTTTGGTGCCTTTCATCGTGCCCACCAGGCACTGGCAACGGACAAGCTGGCGGAACAGGGCAGCGACTGGGGTTATTGTGAGGTGAACCTCAACAGCGGCGCGTTGATTCAGGCGTTGCGCCAGCAGGATTTGCTCTACACCCTGACTGAAATGGCTGATGACAGCCTGCATACCCGGGTGATAGGCGTGGTGACTGGCGCGCTGCACGGTAAAGGGGACGGTATCGATGCGGTTATTGAGGCAATGTGTCAGCCGGATGTGGCGATTGTTTCGATGACCGTCACCGAAAAAGGGTACTGCCACCTACCCGCCAGCGGCAATCTCAACCCTGATCATCCCGATATCGTGCACGATTTAGCGCATCCGCAGGAGCCACATTCGTTACCCGGCCTGATTCTGGCAGCGATTATCCGTCGACGCGCAGGCAATCTGCCGCCCTTTAGCGTGATGTCCTGCGACAACATGCCAGAGAATGGTCATGTGACGCGCAACGTGATTGTGCAACTGGCGGAGCGACACAGCTCAGAACTGGCCGACTGGATCAAAAACCATATCACCTTCCCTTCCACCATGGTGGACCGCATCGTCCCGGCGATGACCGATGCCGCTTTTGCCAACCTCACTGCGCGTCTCGGGTGCGAAGACCCGGTGGCAGTGGAAGCGGAACCCTTTTTTCAGTGGGTGATCGAGGATAACTTTGTGAGCGGGCGTCCGGCGTGGGAAAACGCCGGAGCAGAACTGGTCAGCGATGTGCTGCCGTTCGAAGAGATGAAGCTGCGAATGCTGAATGGCAGCCACTCTTTCCTCGCGTATCTTGGCTATCTGGCGGGTTATGAACATATCAGCGATTGTATGGCGGATGCGCATTATCGCCATGCCGCCCGTGCGCTGATGATGCAGGATCAGGCTCCGACACTGCGTACCACCGGGGTGGATCTGGCCGCGTATGCCGATTCGCTGATCGCCCGATACGAGAATCGCGCCATTAAACATCGCACCTGGCAAATCGCCACCGACGGCACGCAAAAGCTGCCACAGCGAATGCTGGACAGTGTGCGCTGGCATCTGCGCAATGGCTCTGACTGTGACTTTTTGCTGTTGGGTGTGGCAGGCTGGATGCGTTATGTCAGCGGCGTTGATGAACACGGTCAAGCCATTGAAATTCGCGACCCGCTGAAAGAGGAACTGGCGCGCATTGTAGCGACCAGCGAAGAAGGCGCGCCGCGTGTCCGGGCGTTGCTGGGGTTGAAAGCGGTGTTCGGTGACGATTTGCTGCAACACCCAGGCTTCGTGAGCCGGGTGACGGAACTTTATCAGCAGCTGTGTGCCGAAGGGGCGCGTGCCACGGTGCATGCCCTCAGTCAGGAGTAACGCCGCAACAAACTGGTAGCGCAGATGCAGCGTGCTGATTAGACTGAATCTTTCCCATAAAGGCTGGTCAATACCAGCCATAAATACGGATATTGCTGCATGTCAATTGCCTATACCATCACCACCAGCGAACCGGTGAATCAGCAGATCTATCGCTATTTGCGCCGGGACATTGTCACCTGCGCCATTCACCCTGGCTCGCTGTTGTCGGAAAAAGAAGTTTCTGCGCGCTTTAACGTCTCTCGTCAGCCGGTGCGCGAAGCTTTTATCAAGCTGGCTGAAGCCGGCCTGGTGCAGGTATTGCCGCAGCGTGGCACCTTTGTGCGAAAAATCTCTGCCCAGCGCGTTGCTGATGGTCGTTTTATTCGTGAAGCGGTGGAAATTGCCGTGGTCCGCCGGGCCGCGCAGGAAATTACGCCTGTCGCCCTGATGGCGCTGGAGCATAACCTGCAACTGCAACGTTTAGCGGCCGAACGCCACGACAGCCAGGCGTTTCTCGCCCTCGACGATGAGTTTCATCGCCTGATTGCGGAAAGTATCAACTGTCTGCTGGCCTGGGAAACGGTGGAAAATATCAAAGCGACCATGGACCGGGTGCGTTTTCTGACATTAAGCGAAGTCTCACCGCCGGAGAACTTGATCCAGCAGCATGAAGAGATTTATGCGGCGCTGAAAGCGCACGACGTTGAGGCTGCGGAGTCGGCAATGCGCCGCCATTTGCAGGAGATGATTATGACAATAACGCCGATTGCAGAACGTAATAGCGAGTGGTTTGAAGCGCCTTAAGCAGTGTGACATGCCGTAGCGGCGCGATTTATCGCGCTGTTTTTTTGCGGCATCATGCGCAGAATTGCGCCGCTACGGTTTAATTATGCGATCGTCACATCTTTGGACAAATACACATCCTGCACCGCGTTAATCAGCTCCACGCCCTCTTTCAGCGACTTCTTAAACGCTTTGCGTCCCAAAATCAGTCCCATACCGCCGGCGCGTTTGTTAATCACCGCCGTGCGCACTGATTCGGCCACATCGGTTGCCCCCGCAGCCGCACCGCCAGAGTTAATTAACCCGGCGCGCCCCATATAACAGTTCGCCAACTGGTAGCGTACCAGGTCGATAGGGTTTTCGGTGGTCAACTTGCTGTAAACGCGATCATCGGTATGGCCGAAATTCACCGCGGTATAACCCCCGTTATTCTCTGCCATTTTTTGCTTCACGATATCCGCGCCAATGGTCGCGGCCAGATGGTTAGCCTGACCGGTTAAATCGGCGCTGGCATGGTAATCCACGCCATCTTTCTTGAAGCCATTATTGCGCAGGTAGGCCCACAGCACCGTCACCATACCCAGCTCATGCGCACGTTCAAACGCGGCGGAGATCTCTTCAATCTGGCGACGTGATTGCTCAGAACCGAAGTAGATGGTGGCCCCGACCGCAATGGCTCCCATATTGAACGCCTGCTCGACGCTGGCGTACAGCGTCTGATCATATTGCGTCGGATAGCTCAGCGTCTCGTTGTGGTTCAGCTTCACCATAAACGGGATCTTGTGCGCATAACGCCGCGCCACCGAGGCCAGCACACCGTAGGTGGAAGCGACACAGTTGCAGCCCGCTTCAATCGCCAGCTCAACAATATTTTTCGGGTCGAAGTAGTGAGGATTGGCGGCAAATGAAGCGCCGGCGGAGTGCTCAACCCCCTGATCAACTGGCAAAATCGACAGGTAACCCGTCCCCGCCAGGCGACCGGTGTTGTACAGCGTTTGCATGTTGCGTAATACCACAGGAGAACGATTGTTATCGGTCATTACGCGATCCACATAATCCGCGCCCGGTAAATAAAGGCTTTCCGCTGGAATGGTCATGCAGCGATGTTGAAGAAGGCTATCCGCTTCTTGGCCCAATAACTGAACGATGTCCGTCATACTCACTCCTGATTAATGGCTGGATTGGAACCGGCACCTGCCGATTCGCCCCCAACAGCCTGGACCGGGATCCGCCAGGCTGGCAAATTGCTGACTCCATTTTTCAGACAGATACGCAGGCAAAAAATGGCAATTCGGCGTTACGCCCTACCACCAACGATGAAAATGGTGCACCGGTCCAATGCCTTTTCCGACTTCCAGAGAATCGGCATGCAGTAACGCTTGTTGCAACCAGGCTTTAGCCTCGGAGAGCGTCGCAGCCCAGTCATCATGGCGTGGACGTAGCGCCGCCAACGCAGCTGACAGCGAACAACCGGTGCCGTGGGTGTGGCGAGTATTGACGCGTGGCGCGGTAAAACGCTGACGTCCGTTGCGGGTGATAAGCCAATCCGGGCTCTCCGCATCACTCAGATGTCCTCCCTTCATCAGTACCGCTTCACATCCGAGATCCAGCAATGCATCCCCCTGCATCAGCATCGTCTTCTCATCCTGCGCCACACTGCGGCCAAGCAGCGCCGCGGCTTCTGGCAAATTCGGCGTAATCAACGATACCTGTGGTAACAACAACTCACGCAGGCTGGCGATGGCATCCGGTGATAACAACGCATCGCCACTTTTGGCAATCATAACGGTGTCCAGCACCACGAACGGCAGGCTGGCACGCTTCAGCTTGTCAGCAACAATTTCCACCACCGCCGTTTCCGCCAGCATGCCAATTTTTGCCGTGTCGATACGCACATCATCGAGCACCGAATCCAGCTGCGCTCCGACAAAATCTGGTTCGATACGATAGACCGACTGCACACCACGGGTATTCTGGGCCACCAGCGCGGTAATGACGCTGGTGCCATAGGCACCCAGCGCGGAGAAGGCTTTGAGATCGGCCTGAATTCCCGCACCACCGCTGGGGTCAGTACCGGCAATAGTCAATGCATTAATACGTTTCATGGCGTCACCTCCAGCGTCCACAGCGCATCCAAAAAGGCAGCAACAAAGCTGCCCGGCCCCTGGACCTGGCGTGCCGCCCGTTCACCGGCCAGTGACATGACCCGACAAGCTGCCGCCACATGTTGCAGACGTTCACCCGGCAGGCTGGCAAAAGCCGCCACCACTGCCGACAGCGCACAACCTGTCCCCACTACGCGTGTCATCAGTGGGCTGCCGCCCGGGATGGCAAAGGTATGCTGACCATCGGTGACGTAATCCACTTCGCCGGTTACCGCCACGATGCTGCGGTAATCGTGCGCCAACTGTTGAGCAGCGCTGAGTGCGGCGTCAGCCTGATGCAAACTGTCCACGCCACGCCCGCCCGCCGCCTGGTTCGCCAGGGCAAGGATTTCCGAGGCGTTGCCACGGATGGCTGCCGGTTGCAGGGTCAATAGCTGCTGACAAAATTCGGTGCGAAAGGTTAACGCGCCCACCGCGACCGGGTCGAGCGTCCAGGGCGTGCCGGCACGGTTTGCCGCCTCTACCGCAGCCTGCATGGCGACGCTGCGATCGCGCGTCAGCGTGCCCACGTTGATGAGCAGAGCATCGGCATAACCGCTGAACTGTGCGGCCTCATCAGCGTCGATCACCATGGCAGGTGAGGCGCGCAGTGCCAAAAGGACATTAGCGGTAAAGGTCTGAACCACATCATTGGTCATGCAATGTACCAGCGAAGCATGTTGATGCAGTAACTGAAGCGAGTGCGCGAGTTGCGCGGAGGAAAGAAGGTCAGGTTGTTTCATAAAGCTCCCAACCGGCGATCAAGAAGGCGAATGCGGTCAGGCATCTGACTTCCCTACGCTGGCATTATCCAGATCAGGTGGTACGGGTATTTCTCAGCCTTCACAAGGAAGGGCACCCCGAGTCATTTAAATAGAAATCAACTAATTACGATAAATTCTTCTCATCGATCTCTAATGAGAAATAGTACTGTCAGCAGGAAATCTTGTAAATGAGAAAAGAGACCCTGCTGCGTTATATGTCTCGGTTTGATGCTGACTGTAACCGGAAAATGAGAAAGCCTAATAGCCGCATAACAATCTGAACTAAACGCTATGGAGCCTGGAAACTTAATATCAAAAGTAATCTTTTATTTTTTCGGCAAGCGCTTTACCAAGTAGTGGCGGAACAGCATTACCTATTTGCTTTGTAATTTCAGAACGGTTTCCGAAGAATTTAAAGTCATCATCAAATGATTGTAACCTTGCTCCTTCACGAGGAGTTAAGGCTCGATTAAGAATAGGGTGAATACAGCGATTTGAAGCTGGATGCACAAAATTTACAGTAATAGTTACCGCAGGCTCATCCGGGTCAAGTCTACTGTAACAACTACTAAAACCACTGGTTATCAGTTCCTTGGGGATGCAACTGATATTTTTCCCAGAGTGTTTTATTATCTCCATCATTTTTGGCGAATGTTTTGTCGCACTATGAAGCTCTAATTCTTTAGTACCCTTCCTTCTGTCACGTTGATACTCATTCATGGGGTCATTGGTATAAATCAAACTTGATTCACCTGATTCTATTGGGGGTAAATCACCAATCGCCTCCATAGCAGTTATCGCCAGAGGTAGATTATCAGAGCGAAGTGAAAACATTGTTTTTTCTTTATTTTTGTGACCAATGGTCGCTCCAGAGTAATAAAATTTTGGAGCAGGTAACTCCAATTTACTCCCCCTGGGAGCACCAAGCATAATCAGCCTTTCTCTTTTTTGAGGGACACCATAATGAGCCGAATTCAATATTTTCCATTCGGTATCATAACCCAGAGAATGAAAACATTCTTGCATCTGCTCAATTGTATCGCCGGATTTATGAGTCGCCAAACCTACAACATTTTCCAAAACAAAATACTTAGGTCGGAAAAAATTCACATAAGATGCATACTCTTCGAACAAAGTATTTCTGGGATCATCATCCTCTGAAGAACGAAATGGTCGAATAGAAGAAAACCCCTGGCAAGGCGGGCCTCCTACTAACACATCCAACTCACCTTTTTTTACTCCGGTTATTTCGGATACTTCCTTTTTGGATACCTTCCTGATGTCACCTGCAATAGCATGAGCTTTAGGATGATTAAGCTGGAATGTAGAAACAGATGATTGAAGTAAGTCAATTCCGAAGGACACTTCAAAGTTTGCCTTTTCTAAATTTTCAAACCCCTTGGAAAATCCACCTGTACCACAAAACAAATCGAAAACTTTCATATAGTTAACCCAAAAAAACAATATCCGGTGGAGACTATAGTCTCGTAGATCATGGAAGTCAATCTATTTACAATTCTCCCATCTAGACATTTGGAGTGAGCCATGTGCAACAATCGGAAGTTTATTGAGAATTTCTCAAGAAAAATCAATGAATTGAGAATTGAGAAAAAACTCACAATTGAGCAACTTGCCGATATGGCATCAGTTCACCGTACAACAATTGGCTTAATTATTCGCAATGAACGCTCACCATCTCTACAAATGGCAAAGCAAATAACAGACGCATTAGGGGTCCGATTAAGCGAGGTTATTGAGAAAATTGAAAACGAAAACATTTAAAGGAGTTAATTAATGAGACTTGCTAAGCCAGAGCATTTAAGGAATGCCGATGATTTATTTAAATTTACAGGATTAGCACCTGAAACCATAGCCCAAGCAATTAACGATTGTTATCGAACATTGGATAACATTGATCATCAAATGATGGCTCAAGGTATCCCTAGAATAGCTAACCTCGTGGAACTCGCCAATCTATCTTCAATGGTTGGTAATATCCTGGGAGCTGGACTAGCTGCAAACTCCAATGGGAAATATATTCGAAACAGACCTCATGCATATCCAGATTTAATACCAACAAATGGACAGGGAAGAGAACTTGAATTAAAAATGGCACTTGAGACCAATCGACCCAAGGGGCATTTACCTAAAGCTGGTAATTACATGACTATTAGGTACGTATTAGGTGATGCGTCTGGGGCTTACCAAAAGGGAAAGAATTCACGAGGAGATACAGTATGGATATGGGAAGTTAAGGTTGGATATTTAAATGAAGGTGACTTTTCTTGCAGCAATACAGCTGGAGACTCAGGAAAAACTGCCGTAATTAAATCGGGCGCACATAACGATATGTCATTGGTATATTTTGCACCAGAGTTTTTACCTTACAGCAATAAAATAGGGAAACAATACTGCGGTTATAACTGACAGCAAGACAGCATATACTCATGAGGGCATATCACGAGCCACTACCGGATTGCATCTTCGGCTAGCTATTCTCGTGATATTTATCTAGCCTGGTTTCCTGCTCCTCTGCGGATGCCAGTAACAACACACCAGCTTATTCTATCCTCCTGGTTGCCTAAGTGTCCATCCTAAAAACGGTGTAAAAATGAAGATATCCAAATAAGTGGATTGCAAAATATACCAGAGAGTTGTTCTGTGCTTTGAACCAATTATTCAGCAGCAAGAAAAAACCCCGCAGAACGGGGTTAGTCAGTTATTTTCTTCCTGAAAATCACTTTCGCTGATATTGATTCAAGTACTGCTTAACTTTCTCAGTACCATTACCTACGTTAGCAACAGCGGTACGCAATTGTGTCGCACTCACATCCAGGGTGTTCGTCCAATACTCAACCTCCCAGGTTTCAGTAAGACTAATAAAGCGTTTGTCTTCCGGTTGTTTTCTCTTTAAATCATCAGCCATTTTGCAGCTCCTGAGGTTAATCCTGAAAACATGACTATCGCTTCTTAAGAAGAGTAACTCGTTAGCTTAACCGAAGGATGTTAGCCGTCCGGTGATTGCCATACAGCCCCACTTAAGGCCAGGAGCCAGCACAGCGCTGGCTTCCGAAAAAAATCCTAGACAATATGGCTGACGATATCAAGGTATAGTGACTATACCAAAGAACAACAGAGCAAAACTTTTTTGCGGCTTCTAAAGGCTGAATGTTGTTCCCGGTTTTCTGCTAATCAACAGGATCAAGTACTGAGAAACAATTGACTCACAAAAACAACAAAACAGTAACATTATGATTTTAGTGAATTAAATGCTTATTTTTGCGTCCTGCGTCATAAATCGTACTCATCATCATTGATAATTCGCGCCACGAAAAATAGCATCTGCGCACTGGTTACATGAAGTAACAGTAAATGGAAAACATCATCACACAAGGAATTATCACGGAGGATTTACCATGCACAGGACAGTTCGCACGTCGCTATCCACAGCCATCGCCACTGCACTTCTCATTACATCATTTATCCCTGCCCCTGCTTTAGCAGCCGGTTTCATTGATGACTCATCCCTGACCGGTGGCCTCTACTACTGGCAGCGGCAGCGCGATCGCAAAGAGATGGATCCGCAACAGGGTAAATACGGCCAGTATGATGCCAACCTGCATCATGCAACAGGCAATGCCAGCCTCGATTTCTCCTCAGGCTATCTGGCGGACGTCATCGGCCTTGACCTTGCTGCGTATGGCGCGCTGGAGCTGACGCATGGTGGTCCGGCTGCACCCAACGAAATCGGGTTCAGTGATGCCAGTAACCGCTGGGATGAAAAATGGACCGGTGATAAAAGCGGTGCCAGCCTGTACAAAGCTGCGCTAAAAACCCGATGGCAGGATTACTGGCTGCGTGCCGGATACCTACAACCCACCGGCCAAACGTTACTGGCACCGCACTGGAGTTTCCTGCCAGGAACTTACCGTGGTGTCGAAGCGGGAACCACCTATGACTTTGGTGATACGGGAGCCCTTTCCTTCTCATGGATGTGGACCGATCAATACAAAGCGCCCTGGTACCAGCATATGTACAACTTCCGCAAAGCAGACGGCACTACGGATGTACCGTGGCTGCAATCTTTCGGCGCGAAGTACGATTTTAAGAATAGCCTGGTCGTGGAAGGGGCTTACGGCCAGGCCGCAAACTACATGGATCAATACTTCGCCAAAGCGTCGTATCAACTGCCGTTGGCCGGTTCGCCGTTGCGTACCAGTTATCAATTTTATGGTGCACAGGATCGCGAGGGAGGCGGCGCCAGCAACGTCAACAATGTCTATGACGGTTTAGCCTGGCTTCAGGCGATGACACTCGGCTACACCCTTGGCGCATTTGATTTCCGCCTGGAAGGCACCTGGGTAAAAGCAGAAGGTAATCAGGGCTTCTTTTTACAACGCATGACGCCCTCGTACGCCAGTTCCAATGGTCGCATGGACGTCTGGTGGGACTCGCGTTCAGACTGGAACGCTAATGGTGAGAAAGCCGTGTTTGCTGGCGTGATGGCCGATCTCGCACACTGGAAATTGCCGGGTTGGCAGGTTGGTGGCTCCTATGCCTATGGCTGGGATGCGAAGCCTTCCACCAATCCCATATACAACCAACAGCAGCGCCTGACAGAATCCGCCTGGAGCCTTGATCTGGTGTACACCTTGCAGGAAACACGCGCCAAAGGGACGCAGTTCAAATTGCATTACACCCAATATGACAACCATAGCAACCTGCCGAGCTACAGCGGTGGCTACGGCAACATCTTCCAGGATGAAAAAGACATCAAATTTATGGTCATTGCTCCCTTTACTATTTTCTGACGCTAAGCGGGCTGGACCCCGCTATTGTCATCCATGCACAAGGATAACCGCATGAAAAAGTTACAGTTAAGCTTTCTGGCACTCAGCATGATGGGCATCACCGCCTGTAGTGCCGTACCGCAAAATCAGCAACAGGTCGTCGATCAAATCAGTCAGTTTGGTGTGCAGTACCAGGTCACGGATAACCAGGCTGCCAGCCACGGCGTGGATTGCGCCCAGCTTGGTGCTGACTGGGCATCCTGCAACCGGGCAACCATCAGATTGACCAACCACGGTCCGGCCATCACCAGCAAAAACTGGGCGATTTATATGAGCAACGTGCATGAAACCCTGCGCGTTGATAATGACCAGTTTAAAATGACGCATATCGTCGGTGATTTAACCCGACTGGAGCCTACGGATAAGTTCACCGGATTTGCTGCCGGGGCCACGGTGGAGATCCCCATCGTCAACGAATACTGGCAACTATTTATTACCGATGTAATGCCGCGCTGGTACGTCACTGCGGCAGGAGCATCGCCCAAGATTATCACCAGCACCGACACGGAAAATTTAACCGATTTTGTCATGCCGTTTGGCGAACAGTGGAAACGTACCGCAGATGACAAAAACGTGCTGATGCAACCGGTCAGCCGCTTTGAGAAAAATGCCGATATCAAGCTGCTGCCTGCTGTTTCGCTGCGTGGACAGATCACCCCCACGCCGCGATCGGTGAAAATTCATACGGCAGATGTCGATCTGAGTCAGGGCGTCGCACTCCAGTTGAATACCCTGACGGCTGACCAGGCGGCGGCCGTGCAGCAACGCTTTGCCCTGCTGAATATCAAGACGAACCCAACCGGTTATGGCATCGCAACGCAAATCGATGCCGCACGCTTCAAGGGAGAAGAGGCCGTGTCCGGGGCGTATCATTTAACCATCACCCCACGCGGCACTGACATCGTCGGCTATGACTCTGCGGGCGTTTTCTATGGACTGATGTCGCTGCTGTCACTGGTACCGGCAGAGGGTAAACCGCTGATCGCCACCCTCGAGGCCCAGGATGCCCCCCGCTTCGCTTACCGTGGTGCATTCCTCGATGTGGCGCGTAACTTCCACAGCAAACAGGCGGTACTCAGCATGCTCGACCAGATGGCGGCATGGAAGATGAATAAATTCCATTTCCATCTGAGCGACGATGAAGGTTGGCGCATTGAAATCCCCGGACTGCCGGAACTGACTGAGGTTGGCAGCAAACGCTGTCACGACATGGATGAGCAACGCTGTCTGGTGCCACAACTGGGTTCTGGTCCGTTTAGCGATAACAACGGCAGCGGCTACTTCAGCCGCGCCGATTATATCGACATCGTGAAATACGCTCAGGCACGCAACATTGAAGTGATCCCGGAAATTGATATGCCCGCGCATGCCCGTGCTGCGGTTATAGCGATGGAAGCGCGTTATAACACCCTGATGAAGGCCGGTAAAACCCGTGAAGCGAGCGAGTTCCGCCTGGTCGATCCCACCGATACGTCTAACACCACGTCAGTACAGCTGTACGATCGCACCAGCTATCTCAATCCCTGCCTCGACTCGTCGCAACGTTTTGTTGATAAGGTGATTGGAGAGATCCAGCGAATGCATCGTGAAGCCGGTCAGCCGCTGAACACCTGGCATTTTGGCGGTGATGAGGCGAAAAACATTCGCCTTGGTGCCGGTTACACCGACATCTCTAACCCGGAAGCTGGCAAGGGGGTCCTGGACCAAAGTAAAGAGGATAAACCCTGGGCGAAATCTCAGGTCTGCCAGGCGTTGGTGAAATCCGGCAAGGTACAGGATCTGGAACACCTCCCCAGCCACTTCGCGTTGGAGGTCAGCCAGCTGGTCAAAGCGCACGGCATTCCGGTGATGCAGGCGTGGCAGGATGGTCTGAAAGATGCGGCCAATGCGCAGGCCTTCGCCACGTCCCGCACCCGCGTTAATTTCTGGGATACGCTTTATTGGGGTGGGTTTGACAGCGCCAACGACTGGACGCAGAAAAACTACGATGTGATCATCTCTAACCCGGATTACGTCTATATGGATTTCCCGTATGAGGTCAATCCTCTGGAACGCGGTTATTACTGGGGCACCCGTTTTAGTGATGAACGCAAGATGTTCAGCTTCGCACCTGATAACCTGCCGCAAAATGCTGAAACCTCGGTTGACCGTGATGGCAATGCGTTTGCCACTACCTCGGAGAAACCCTGGGGTGGCGCATATGGTCTTTCTGCCCAGTTGTGGAGCGAAACCGTACGTACCGATCAGCAGATGGAATATATGATCTTCCCGCGTTTGTTATCCGTGGCCGAACGTAGCTGGCATCGCGCCAGCTGGGAACTGGATTATCAGCAAGGTCGCAACTTCAAAGGGGGAGAAACCCAGCATGTAAACCAGAAGCAGCTCAAGCGCGACTGGCAACGTTTTGCCAATCTGCTGGGGCAACGCGAACTGGGTAAAATGGATAAAGCCGGTATCCACTACCGTCTGCCGGTGCCTGGCGCACGCATTGTCGAGGGTAAGCTGGAAATGAATGTCGCCCTACCTGGTTTGCCGCTGCAATATAGCCTCGATAACGGCAACAGCTGGCTGGATTATAACCCGCAAGACCGTCCTGAGATTGGCGTAAACGACAAGGTGATGGTGCGCAGCCAAAGCCCGGATGGTACACGGATAAGCCGCGCAGAAGCACTGTAAATCGCGAAATTGCGCTGGATCAATTCAGGCAGGTAATCAACCACACCGGTCTGACTGATCCAGCGCAAATTTTCCTGCCAACGCTAAATCAATCAAAATAGAGGCGACGCATTAAATAACCAATAAGAGTTACGTGAATGAAATTAAATAAATAACAAAGATCAAAATAATTAAAATAAAACCATCATCCCCAGCGGGGTATTTTTATCTGCAAATAAGAAATAATATCAAAATGAGACCGACATCACTGCAACTTGATTAATATCAAGCCGCCACCAGGAAAAAAACGGCCTAATTTCATTCCGGACTAAAAGCTCATAATTCCGGTAAACACAATGAAATTAAAATTATTCAGTTTTATTCCGCACGCACACAAATGGCGCAACATCACGATTTCACGTAAAGGCGCAGTTTCACCAGGCGGCCGCCACTATCACTCCACGCATGTTCAGGCTCATTGCAAAAGGTGTGGCGAACGCATTCATCGCGTTTATTATCGTGATATCAGCGATGCCGAAGCGCGTCGTTGGTTAGGATAATCGTCTTAATATCAGCGGATTGTATGTTGCAGCCCTTGGCTGGCATGTTACCCTGCAAGCATTGACCTCTTGCCAATATTGCAGCTATGCCTGATTTGCTTACAACATTGAGTCATCAGATCTACCTCTCGGCCCCATTATTTATCCTTATTTTTCTTGGCTACTGTCTGACCCGTATTGGCAAATGGCCGGCCAGCATCAGCGAAGGGATGAATCGGTTTGTTTTCAACGTTGCCCTGCCCTGCATGCTGTTTGATGTAATGAGTGACTTTTACAAAAGCCCACCCGTGGATTTCCGTCTGCTGCTGGCATTTTTTGGTAGCTGTTTGCTGGTGTTTATTGTCGGGCGCATCATCGCAGCAAAAGTGTTTCAGTTGGAAAGCATCGCCGGGTCGGTGTTTGCTCTGGGCGGTATTTTTTCCAATAACGTGATGCTGGGTATTCCGATTGCCACCGTGCTACTCGGGGAGCAGGCGTTGCCCTCGGTGGCGCTAGTGCTGGTATTCAACAGCCTGATCCTCTGGACATTACTCACGGTTTCGGTGGAGTGGTCAAAACACGGCAGCTTCTCACTTCAGGGTCTTGGCCGAACGGTGATCAGCGTGCTGAAGAATCCGTTAATTATCGGCATCCTGAGCGGCACGGCATGGAGTTTCCTGCAACGACCGCTGCCTCTGATTGCCGCCCAACCAATTGACATGCTCGGCACCATCGCAGCACCGCTGTCGCTGGTGACACTTGGCATGAGTCTGGCCCATTACCGGGTACGTGATGGCCTGAAGGAGAGTTACAGCATCTGCCTGTTGAAACTGATTGTGCAGCCGATGTGTATCTGGGCGATCGCATGGCTGACCGATCTCCCGGCGTTGGAAAGTAAAGTGGTGGTTTTACTCGGTTCGATGGCGGTCGGGGTCAATGTTTATCTGATGTCACAGAAGTTTCAGGTACTGACCGGTCCGGCAGCAGCCAGTATGTTGTTTTCAACGCTATTTGCCGCAGTGACGACCCCAGTGTGGATGATGCTGATGACGCTGGCCGGTTATTAAGTTGCCACCTCGCGTAATGCTGCGTAACAGCGCGATATATCGGGGAAATTTTCACAAAAAAAAGCCCCGCAACACAGGTTGCAGGGCGGTTGCGTGGCTATCGCAAGAAAACTTATTCAGCCGGTTTGGTACGGATCAGATAGTCAAAGGCGCTCAGTGACGCTTTCGCCCCTTCACCGCTGGCAATGATGATCTGTTTGTACGGCACCGTGGTGCAGTCGCCCGCAGCGAATACGCCTTTCAGGCTGGTTTCGCATTTGGCATCAATAATAATTTCACCCATGCGGTTGCGCTCCACCGCACCTTCCAGCCAGGTGGTATTTGGCAGCAGGCCGATCTGGACAAAAATACCGCTGAGTGCAATTTCATGGCTGGTCTGGGCGTTGCGGTCAATATAAGACAGACCGGTCACTTTGCTGCCGTCACCTTTCACTTCAGTGGTTTGCGCGTTCAGGATCACATCCACGTTTTTCAGGCTGCGCAGTTTATCCTGCAACACCTTGTCGGCACGCATTTCACTGGCGAATTCCAGCAGCGTCACATGTTCAACGATACCTGCGAGGTCAATCGCCGCTTCAACGCCAGAGTTACCTCCGCCGATGACTGCCGTACGTTTGCCTTTGAACAGTGGGCCGTCACAGTGCGGGCAATAGGTCACGCCTTTGGTGCGATACTCTTCTTCACCCGGCACGCCCATGTTACGCCAGCGAGCCCCGGTCGCCAGGATAATGCTGCGTGATTTCAGCACTGCGCCAGATGCCGTTTCAATCGCATGCAGGCCACCCTCTTTGGCGGCAGGGATCAGTTTGATCGCGCTCTGGGTGTCAATAACATCCACATCGTAATCATCAACGTGTGCGCGCAGTGAACCGGCCAGCTTCGCGCCTTCGGTTTTCGGCACTGAAATGTAGTTCTCGATGTCGACGGTATCCAGTACCTGACCACCAAAACGCTCGCCCATCAGGCCAGTGCGGATACCTTTACGTGCGGAGTAAATGGCTGCCGCTGCACCCGCCGGGCCGCTGCCTACGATCAGCACTTCATAGGCATCACGTTTGTTCAGCTCTTCCGCCGCGCGTTTTTCAGCGTTGGTATCCACTTTGCCGACGATCTCTGCCAGGCTCATGCGGCCCTGGCCGAACTCTTTACCGTTCAGGAACACCGCCGGTACGCCCATCACGTTACGGTCGGTGATTTCATTCTGGAACATGCCACCGTCAATCGCGGTGTGGCTGACGTTCGGGTTCAGGATCGCCATCAGGTTCAGCGCCTGCACCACATCCGGGCAGTTGTGGCAAGACAGGGAATAATAGGTTTCGAAATGGAACTCGCCTTCCAACGCAGCGGCCTGATCCAGCAGGCTTTGTGCTTCTTTAGAAGGATGTCCACCGGTTTGCAGCAGTGCCAGCACCAGTGAAGTAAATTCGTGGCCCATCGGCGAACCAGCAAAACGCGGGCCGCTCTGGCTGCCAGGGTTAGTAATCAGGAACGAAGGTTTACGTACCGGGCGATCGTTCTCTTCGCGGAAGCTGACTTTGTCAGACAGGCTCGCGATATCTGCCAGCAGGGTCCGAATCTCTGAGGATTTGGCGCCATCATCCAGTGTGGCAATTAACTCAACCGGTTTCGTTAATTTCTCAAGGTAAGCCTTGAGTTGGGTTTTTAAATTGGTGTCGAGCATAATAAGTTCCTGTTGCTGGTCGAAAAATCGGGTGCCGTAGCACCCGATTGGAGAAAAATCGAAGAGCTGGGAGGTTGCTTAGATTTTGCCAACCAGGTCCAGTGATGGAGCCAGAGTTGCGTCACCTTCCTGCCATTTAGCCGGGCAAACTTCACCTGGGTGAGAAGCAACATACTGAGCCGCTTTCACTTTACGCAGCAGGTCAGATGCGTCACGGCCAATGCCTTCTGCGGTGATTTCGATAGCCTGGATGATGCCTTCCGGGTCAACGATGAAGGTACCACGATCTGCCAGACCTTCTGCTTCACGCATGATTTCGAAGTTACGGGTCAGCGCACCAGTCGGGTCACCGATCATCGCGTATTTGATTTTCGCGATGGTTTCAGAAGAACCGTGCCAGGCTTTGTGGGTAAAGTGGGTGTCGGTAGAAACAGAGTAGATATCTACGCCCAGTTTCTGGAATTCTTCGTGATGATCAGCCACGTCGCCCAGTTCGGTCGGGCAAACGAAGGTAAAGTCAGCTGGGTAGAAGAAGAAAACACTCCATTTACCCTCAACGTCTTTCTCGGTTACGTCGATAAATTCGCCGTTTTTGAATGCTGCGTTTTTGAACGGTTTAATTTTGGTGTTAATGATAGACATCGGGTGACCTCCGTTAAAAGATGTGATGCAGGTTACATAATTTTCGGGCCAACATCTAATATGCAGCCGTTATCAATTGGATAAACAAAAGCTATCAAACGCGGTAAGGCCCGAGGGGTGCGGCCTGCCGCGGCATTCTACACAGAAATCACCCTGATTTAACGTGGTTTATCTTTTTGCCGCATCGCTGCTACTTTTGAGTTAACCGCCTGCTGGAGTTTATCTGTGCAAATCCGATTTTTTCAGGAAGCTGATCGCCCTTTTCTGCGCACGTTGTTCCTCGCCGCACGCCGTTGCAACTGGACCTGGCTCAAGGGGGATGACTGGCAGTTGGAAGATTTTGACCGGGTGATCCTCGGTGAGACGGTGCTGGTGGCCGAGATGGACGGACATCGCGCCGGGTTTGCCGGGGTGCTGGATAATGATAATTTCCTGCACAGCCTGTATGTTGACCCGGCTTTTCAGGGCCAGGGCGTTGGCAGTGCATTGCTGAAAGCCGTGCAGGCACGTTTTACCGGCACCGGCGCGTTAAAATGTTTGCTGCTGAATGTGCCGGCGCAACGCTTTTATCTGCAACATGGCTGGCAAAAGGTGGCGCAAGGTGAAAGCGATCAGGGGAAATATCTGTTGATGCACTATCCGCTGGCGACACGCACCAGCGGAACCTGAACCCTTAAACCGCGCGGAAGGCGATATCACCAGGGATTACTTCCCCCTGCCAGTAAAGCTGCGCGGCGACACGGCCCGCCAGTTGGCGATACAACGCGGTAAACTCGCTATCGGGACGGCGGATCACCGTCGGCTCGCCATCATCCAGATCCTCACGCAGATTAATATGCAAAGGCAATTGGGCCAGCAGACGGGTGTTGTAATCCTGCGCCAGCTTTTGTGCCCCGCCAGTGCCAAAGATCGGCTCATGATGACCGCATTCGCTACAAATATGAATGCTCATGTTCTCCACCACGCCAAGTACCGGCACGTTGACCTTCTCGAACATCACAATCCCTTTGCGTGCATCAATTAACGCAATGTCCTGGGGCGTAGTGACCACCAGCGCACCCGTGACGGGCACATTCTGCGCCAGCGTCAGCTGGATATCGCCAGTGCCGGGCGGCATATCCAGCACCAGATAATCAAGATCCGGCCACAGGGTTTCATTCAGCAACTGCATCAGTGCCTTGCTGGCCATAGGGCCACGCCACACCATCGCGTTGTCATCCGTCACCAGATAACCAATCGAGTTAGTCGCCAGCCCGTGCGCCATAATCGGTGCCATATGGGTGCCATCTGGCGAGGTCGGTCGTTGGTTTTCGGTGCCGAGCATATTCGGGATCGACGGACCGTAAATATCCGCATCAAGGATGCCGACGCGCGCGCCTTCCGCCGCCAATGCCAGCGCCATATTCACCGCGGTACTCGATTTACCGACGCCGCCCTTGCCTGAACTCACGGCGATGATATTTTTCACTCCGGTGGCTCCGGGATGATTTTTCACCCGCTTCAGCGTGGCGATATCGTGCCGTAGCCGCCAGTCAATGGCATCGCTCTGCGTCAGTCGCAGCAGCTCGCCACTGGTCTGTGCTTTCAACTCTTCAAACGCACTGGCCCAGGCGAAAGGCATCACCAGTTCAAGATGCAGTTTGCCATCCAGTAACGCCACATGGCGCAACGCTTTCAGGGTGGTCAGATTGTGTTGCAGTGTCGGGTGTTCAAAGCCACTCAGCACGCCCATCACCACGGCACGTAGGGCCTCGGGTGAATATTGTTCCCGGGATAGTGAAGTCATCCCCGCTCCTTACTCTTTATTCTGACGCTGAATTTCAGCGATGTGTTTTCAATAATATCAGATAGGCGCTAAATGTGACCGTGGTTGTCCCCAGAGAGTGCTTCGGTTAACATCTTAAGCCCGATTTTTCATTTACAGAAAGCTACGCAAACTATGACTCAAGTCGCTAAAAAAATTCTGGTAACGTGCGCGCTGCCATACGCGAACGGTTCAATCCATCTCGGCCACATGCTCGAGCATATCCAGGCAGACATTTGGGTGCGTTACCAGCGAATGCGTGGCAATCAGGTTTACTTCATCTGCGCTGATGATGCGCACGGCACACCGATCATGCTGAAAGCCCAGCAGCTCGGTATCGCGCCTGAGCAGATGATTGCTGAGATGAAGCAGGAACACGAGACAGATTTCGCCGGCTTCGACATCAGCTATGACAACTATCACTCGACGCACGGCGATGAGAACCGCCAGCTGTCGGAGCTGATTTATCGCCGTCTGAAAGAGAACGGCTTTATTAAAAATCGCACCATCTCTCAACTGTTCGACCCGGAAAAAGGCATGTTCCTGCCTGACCGTTTCGTCAAAGGTACCTGCCCGAAATGTAAATCGCCGGATCAGTATGGTGACAACTGTGAAGTCTGTGGCGCGACCTACAGCCCGACGGAATTGATCGAGCCAAAATCCGTCGTCTCTGGTGCGACACCGGTGATGCGTGATTCCGAACACTTCTTCTTCGACCTGCCGTCTTTCAGTGAAATGCTTCAGGCATGGACCCGTTCTGGCGCGTTGCAGGAGCAAGTGGCGAACAAGATGCAGGAGTGGTTCGAGTCTGGCCTGCAACAGTGGGACATCTCGCGTGATGCCCCGTATTTCGGCTTCGAAATCCCTGATGCTCCGGGCAAATATTTCTACGTATGGCTTGATGCGCCTATCGGCTATATGGGTTCCTTTAAGAACCTGTGCGACAAACGCGGCAATATCGATTTTGACGAATTCTGGAAACAAGATTCCACTACCGAGCTGTATCACTTTATCGGCAAAGATATCGTTTATTTCCACAGCCTGTTCTGGCCAGCGATGCTGGAAGGCAGCCAATACCGTAAGCCGACTAACCTGTTTGTACACGGCTATGTGACGGTAAACGGCGCGAAGATGTCGAAATCACGCGGCACCTTCATCAAGGCCAGCACCTGGTTGCAGCACCTGGATGCCGACAGCCTGCGTTACTACTACGCGGCGAAGCTCTCTTCACGCATTGATGATATCGATCTGAATCTGGAAGACTTCGTCCAGCGCGTCAACGCAGACATCGTCAACAAAGTGGTGAACCTGGCGTCACGTAACGCGGGCTTCCTGACCAAACGCTTTGGCGGCAAACTGTCGGCTGAGCTGGCGGACCCTGCGTTGTATCAGACCTTTATCGATGCTTCAGAGAAGATCGGCGAAGCCTGGGCCAGCCGTGAATACAACCGCGCAATCCGTGAAATCATGGCGCTGGCGGATCTCGCCAACCGTTATGTAGATGAGCAGGCACCGTGGGTGGTGGCGAAACAGGAAGGCCGTGACGCTGACCTGCAAGCCATCTGTTCAATGGGTATCAACCTGTTCCGCGTACTGATGACCTGGCTGAAGCCGGTACTGCCGTCGCTCAGCGCGCGTGCAGAAGCCTTCCTGCAAAGCGAATTGAGCTGGGATGCCATTCAGCAACCGCTGTTGGATCACAACGTGGCACCGTTCAAAGCGCTGTATGGCCGCATTGAGATGGCTAAAGTGGACGCCCTGGTTGAAGCATCAAAAGAAGATGCTGCCGCGGCCAACAAACCGGCTGTTACCGGACCTTTAGCTGACGCGCCGATTGGCGATGCCATCACCATTGATGATTTCGCTAAAGTCGATATGCGCGTGGCGCTGATCGAGAAAGCTGAGCTGGTGGAGGGTTCGGATAAATTGCTGCGTCTGGAGCTGGATCTCGGCGGCGAAAAACGTCAGATCTTCTCGGGTATCCGTGCTGCCTATCCGGATCCGTCTGTATTGGTCGGCAAGATGACCATCATCGTTGCCAACCTGGCACCGCGTAAGATGCGTTTTGGTATCTCGGAAGGCATGGTGCTGTCAGCCGGACCGGGTGGAAAAGACCTGTTTGTGTTGTCGGTGGATAGCGGCGCGCAACCTGGGATGCCGGTAAAATAATACGCTGCTGTTACCCTCACCCCGGCCCTCTCCCGCAAGCGGGAGAGGGAGATGTGTGTGCGGCCCTTTCCTGCTTGCGGGAGAGGGAGATGTGTGTGCGGCCCTCTCCTGCTTGCGGGAGGAGGCAGATGGGTGTTCTTGCTCGATCCGTCCCCTCTCCCGCTTGCGGGAGAGGGTTAGGGTGAGGGTGACCAATTAAGTTGCCGATAAATCTCCTCCACCACCGCATCTAATTCGCAAAACACCTGATTATTCCAGAAGCGAATCACCCGCCATCCGCAACGATGCAAATAGGCTGTCCTGACTTCATCGTAGTGCAACGTCGATTGTTCAGCGTGCTGACCACCATCAAGCTCGATAACCAGTAAACGCTCGATACAGGCAAAGTCGACAATGTAACGTCCGATTGCGTATTGCCGACGGAATTTTACCCCGCATAAATTCCGGTCACGCAAAAAACGCCATAACCGAAGTTCCGCCTCAGTCATATTCTTGCGAAGCTCACGTCGCAGCAGAATCGCTCTTTTCATTCTCACCTCCTTATGAACGCCGCCAGACTATGCTTTTTTACCGGGCCTGTCTGGAAATGCCGCCAAACCCGGAATCTGTCTCGCAATGTGATCTCTGGCACGCTATGCGCTTAATGCGTATGATGAAGTCCTGAGAAAACAGGAGCCTGTCATGCCCACCGTGCTGTCTGTCTGCTGGCGCTATTTACGTGCCTTTGTCATTATTTACGCTGCTCTTTATGCCGGAATCGGCATTGCCGCCCTTCTCCCGATCACTATTCCCGGTAGCATCATCGGTATGTTGCTGTTGTTTGCCTTGCTGGCACTGCAAATTCTGCCGGTTGATTGGGTCAAGCCTGGCTGCCATTTGATGATCCGCTACATGGCGTTGCTGTTTGTGCCGATCAGTGTTGGCGTGATGGGCTATACCGACATCCTTACCGCCCAATTCGGTCCGATTGTGGTTTCCTGCCTGGTCAGTACCTTTCTGGTGTTGGTGGTGGTGAGCCTGAGCGCTGAACGGATGCAACGGCCAAAAGTGATGAAGGAATCGAACGATGAGTGACATCTGGTGGTCATTACCCCTCACCCTCGCCGCTTATTTCCTGGCACGCAAGCTGGCCGCGAAAATCAATATCTCCATCATTAATCCGCTGCTGGTGGCGATGGCGATTGTGATTCCAATTTTGTTGATCACCCATATGCCTTATGCGCGTTACTTCGCGGGCAGTGCGCTGCTGAATCAATTATTACAACCTGCCGTGGTTGCACTGGCCCTGCCGTTGTATGAGCAGATGCATCAAATCCGCGCGCGCTGGAAAACCATTATCAGCGTCTGTTTTATTGGCAGCCTGACCGCCATGATTTCCGGCACCGCCATTGCGTTATGGCTGGGAGCGACCCCGGAGATCGCCGCCACCATTATGCCGAAATCCGTCACCACGCCGATCGCGATGGCCGTGTCCGGCTCGCTGCATGGTATTCCCGCCATCAGCGCCATCTGCGTGCTGATTGCTGGGGTGCTGGGTGCCGTGTTCGGTCATATGCTGCTGAATCTGTTACAGGTAAAAAGCAAAGCATCGCGGGGACTAGCCATTGGCAATGCTTCGCATGCGTTGGGTACTGCGCGAGCGGCGGAAATTGATTATCAGGAAGGGGCATTCAGCTCTCTGGCGTTGGTGATTTGCGGCATTATTACGTCGTTACTGGCACCGTTTCTCTACCCGGTCCTGATGCACTGGCTGGGATGAAACTTGCGAGAGATCTCTCAAAGTTGAAACGCGCAAATCGTCTTACATTGTCAGAGAGATATAGATCACATATAAACCTTCTGGCGGCGTGCCGCCGCTGACGAGGTAACGAGGCCATCATGCATCCAAGATTCACTTCCGCTTTCTCTGCCCTGCCGCTCAGTCTGCAACAGGCGTTGCAACCCTTGCTGGACGCGGCCGATTTTCATGGCGTGCTGCATGCCAATGAAGTGACACAGCTACAGCAGGCTACCGGTCTGGATGCAGATGCCCTCGCTCTCGCGCTGTTGCCATTGGCGGCATCCTGCGCGATTGCCCCGGTGTCGAACTTTAACGTGGGCGCGATCGCGCGCGGCATCAGTGGCAACTGGTATTTTGGTGCCAATATGGAGTTCCGCAACGCCCCATTGCAGCAGACAGTACATGCTGAGCAAAGCGCTATCACCCATGCCTGGCTGCGTGGTGAAGCCCGGCTGGAAACCATCACCGTCAACTACACACCTTGCGGACACTGCCGCCAGTTTATGAATGAACTGAACAGTGGCACCGCAATTCGCGTCAGCCTGCCGGGACGGGCAATCCGCACCCTTGGCGATTATCTGCCCGATGCCTTTGGCCCGGCAGATTTGAATATTGCCGAACGTTTGCTCACCCCGGTTGATCATGGTTTTGCTTTGCAGGGCGATACACTGCAACAGGCCGCCATCGAAGCCGCCAATCAAAGCCATGCACCCTACAGTCAGAGCTACAGCGGCGTGGCGCTTCGCAGCCGCAGCGGGCAGATTTTTACCGGACGCTACGCCGAAAATGCCGCGTTTAATCCCAGCCTGCCACCGCTACAGGCAGCATTGATTCTGATGAATATGCATAACGAAGCCCTGGATGGCATTCAGCAGGCGGTACTGGCGGAGTGTCAGACCGCAACCCTCAGCCAGCGAGATGCCACGCGCGCGACACTTGCGGCGCTGGGTTGTCATGCGTTTGCAACAGAAACCTTGTCAGCCATCGCAGTTAAGTGATCCTTTTACCGCTTTTGTGACCTTTTATTAACAAAAGCTGTACATCCGCAGGAAATTTCATAGGATCGGGCGCCAGAAATCACTTCACAATAAGAAAGGCTGGCGTTACCTTTCCCGGCGACACGCCAGAAAACACTGCAACCGGAGCAAACATTGCATGGAACTCGAGTACGAAAGTAAACGTCCGCTGTATATTCCTTACGCGGGTCCGATCCTGCTGGAATTTCCGCTGTTGAACAAAGGCAGCGCCTTCTCTCTCGAAGAACGTAATGAATTCAATCTTAATGGCCTGCTGCCCGAAGCGGTTGAAACCATTGAAGAACAGGCAGAGCGTGCCTGGCGTCAATTCCAGGATTTTAAGAACAATAACGACAAGCACGTCTATCTGCGTAATATCCAGGACACCAACGAAACCCTCTTCTACCGACTGCTGGACAATCATCTGGAAGAGATGATGCCGATCATCTACACCCCGACGGTCGGTGCCGCCTGTGAACACTTCTCCGAGATTTATCGTCGCGCACGCGGTGTGTTTATTTCCTATAACAATCGCGACCGCATCGAAGACATGCTGCAAAACGCCACCAAACAGAACGTGAAGGTGATTGTGGTCACGGATGGTGAACGTATTCTCGGCCTCGGTGACCTCGGCATCGGCGGCATGGGGATCCCGATTGGTAAACTTTCGCTGTATACCGCCTGTGGTGGCATCAGCCCGGCGTATACCCTGCCGGTAGTGCTGGATGTGGGTACCAATAACCAGCAATTGTTGAATGACCCGCTGTACATGGGCTGGCGTCATCCGCGTATTTCTGGCGAAGAGTACGAAGCCTTCGTTAATGATTTTATCCAGGCCGTTAAACGCCGCTGGCCGAAAGTGCTGCTGCAATTTGAAGACTTCGCCCAGAAAAACGCCATGCCGCTGCTGGAACGTTATCGTGATGAAATCTGCTGCTTCAACGATGATATTCAGGGCACCGCCGCGGTGACCGTGGGTACGTTGATCGCCGCCAGCCGTGCCGCAGGCAGCCGCCTGTGCGAACAAAAAGTGGTGTTCCTGGGTGCCGGTTCTGCTGGCTGTGGTATCGCCGAACAAATTATCGCGCAAATGAAGTCGGAAGGTCTGAGCGATGATGAAGCACGCTCTCGTGTCCTGATGGTGGATCGCTTTGGTCTGCTGACCGACAAATTGCCAAATCTGCTCGATTTCCAGAGCCGTCTGGTGCAGAAGAGCGACAATCTGAAGAGCTGGGATATCACCAGTGATTCGATCTCTCTGCTGGATGTGGTACGCAACGCCAAACCGGATATCCTGATTGGTGTTTCCGGACAACCAGGTCTGTTCACCGAAGAGATCATTCGTGAGATGAACAAACACTGCAAACGCCCGATTGTGATGCCGTTGTCCAATCCGACCTCGCGCGTTGAAGCAACTCCGGCAGATATTATCGCCTGGACCGACGGAGCCGCACTGGTGGCAACTGGCAGTCCGTTTGCACCGGTGAACTGGAAAGGTAAAACTTATCCGATTGCCCAGTGCAACAACTCCTATATCTTCCCCGGTATCGGTCTGGGTGTGATTGCCGCTGGTGCTTCGCGCGTCACCGATTCGATGCTGATGACCGCCAGCCGCGCTTTGGCTGATTGTTCACCGCTGGTGAATGATGGTGAAGGTCCGGTGCTGCCGGAGATCAAGGATATCCAGGGCGTATCGAAAGTGATTGCGATGGAAGTGGGCAAAGCCGCGCAACTGGCAGGTGTCGCGGTGGTGACCTCAGAAGATGTCCTGTCACAAGCCGTCAATAATAACTTCTGGCTGCCGCAGTACCGTCACTATCGTCGTACTTCAATCTGATGCTGTTCCCATGCCGGGCTGTGACACAGGCCCGGCAGTGCTTAAAAAAACGCCAGCCAACTAGCGTTAACTTGCTTCCCGCAGATGCCTAAAGTAGCCTTTAACCATTACTTTTTCCGCCAACCGAGTGCCTGCGTGCATGATTAAACGCATTTTCATTGGTCTGCTTTTCATCATCTTACTGATGATGGCGACCGCGCTTGGCCTCGATCGCTGGATTAGCTGGAAAACGGCTCCTTACATCTATGAAAACGTTGCCTCGCTGCCGCATCGGCAGGTCGGCGTGGTGTTAGGCACTGCCAAGTATTATCGTACCGGCGTTATCAACCAGTATTACCTGTATCGCATTCAGGGCGCACTCAACGCCTACAACAGTGGCAAAGTGAATTACCTGCTGCTGAGTGGTGACAATGCGCTGCAAAGCTACAACGAGCCGATGACCATGCGGCGCGATTTAATCAAAGCAGGTGTCGATCCGGCGGATATCGTGCTCGATTATGCTGGATTTCGTACGCTGGACTCGATAGTGCGCACCCGCAAAGTTTTCGACACCAACGATTTCATCATCATTACCCAGCGTTTCCACTGCGAGCGTGCATTGTTTATCGCCCTACATTTAGGGATTCAGGCGCAGTGCTTTGCCGTGCCTTCGCCAAAAAATATGCTGACAGTGCGTTTCCGCGAGGTAGGTGCTCGCCTGGGTGCGCTGGCGGATCTTTATCTGATGAAACGTGAACCGCGATTTTTAGGGCCGCTGGTGCCAATCCCGGCACTGCATGAAGTGCCGGAGGATGCACAGAGTTATCCGGCAGTCACACCGGAACAGTTGCTGGAACTGGAACAGAAGCTGAAGAAATAACCCGATGCTGCGTAGCGGTGCGATTTATCGCGCAATGTCGTGCCGGTGGCCGTATAACCCGCGCGATAAATCGCGCCGCTACGGGCATAACAAAAGGGCCGCTTATAGCGGCCCTTGTTGTTAACGGTATGGTTATTTCTTGCGTGCGTATTTCAGTGAATCCAACGCCACGGCGAAGATGATGATGCCGCCCTTGATGATGTACTGCCAGTAAGGGTTAACACCGATATAGGTCAGACCGTAGTTAATAACGGTGAAGATGATCACACCGGTCACCACACCCGCTACCGTACCAACACCACCGGCGAAGGAGACGCCGCCGACCACACAGGCCGCGATCGCATCCAGTTCATACATAAAGCCGAGGTTGTTGGTAGCACTACCGATACGCCCCGCTTCCAGCATCCCACCGAAGGCATAGAACACACCCGACAACGCATACACCAGAATCAGGTTCAACGGGACGTTTACGCCAGAGACTTTCGCCGCTTCAGGGTTCCCACCGATAGCGAAGATGTTTTTACCGAAACGCGTTTTGTTCCATAGAATCCACACGAAAACGATAGCGATGATGGCGTAGAAGGTGATGTATGACAGTTTGAAATCGCCAAAGCGGAAGAAGCCCTGAGCAAACTTCGAGAAGCCCGCATCAAAACCAGCAATCGGCGATGCACCGACAAAGTCGTAATACAGCGAGTTAATACCGTAAACGATGATCATGGTGCCAAGGGTGGTGATGAACGGGGTCACTTTCAGGTAAGCAATGATGACACCGTTCACCAGGCCGATGATACCGCCAATCACGCACACGGTGAGGATCACCAGCGGAATCGGCACGGTATCAAGATGCGGGAACACTTTGTTAGCGTTATCCATCGCCTGCAACAGCGTTGCTGCCACCACCGCCGCCAGGCCAACCTGACGACCTGCCGACAAGTCAGTACCCTGGGTGACAATCAACCCGGCGACACCGAGTGCGATAATAATACGCACTGATGACTGGGTCAGAATATTACTCAGGTTCATTAAACTTAAAAATGTCGGATCCTGGAAAATAATAATAGCCAGCAGTACCAACAGGACAACGTAAATGCCGCCCTCTTTTAACCAGGTTAGCGCATTCTTTTTAGTAGTCGCTTTCATGTTAAAGCCCTTGCTTCATTAAAGGTGTAATGACGCTAAACGCAGGATTTCATTCTGCGAGGTCGTTTTAGTATCAACAATGCCCGCTACCTGTCCATTACTCATCACCAGAATGCGATCGGTAATGCCCAACAGTTCTGGCATTTCAGAAGAGATAATAATGATGCCCTTTTCTTTCTTCGCCAGCTCAGCAATCAACTGGTAAATTTCGAATTTTGCCCCCACATCAATACCACGAGTGGGTTCATCCAGCATCAGAATTTCCGGCTGAGTGAGCAACCAGCGGCCAATAATTACCTTTTGCTGGTTACCGCCAGAAAGCGATCCAATTTGTGTATGGTGCCCGGGCGTTTTCACCCGCATCGCATCAATCACCCATTGGGTGTCGCTTTTCATGCGTTTATTGTCCAACAGCCCCATATTATTTTTATACTTTCTGATATTAGAAATAAGCGAGTTAAATCCAATATCGAGGTAAGCATAAATACCGGTAGAACGACGTTCTTCCGTGACCAGAGCAAAACCGTGGTTAATGGCTTCGTTGGCGCTGTGATTATTAATCGCTTTACCGTGCAATTTGATGGTGCCGCCCGATTTTTCGCGAATACCAAACAGCGTTTCGACGATATCGGTACGTTTGGCCCCCACCAGCCCGGCAATACCCAGGATTTCACCTTTATGCAGATCAAACGAGATATCGCGGATCGACGGTTGGCGCAGCGACGTCAAATGACGCACTTCCAGAATCACTTCACCCGGCACGTTGATTTTGTCCGGGAAGCGCTGGTTAAGCGAACGCCCCACCATCATGGCGATGATCTTATCCATATCCAGCCCTTCCAGCGGCTGGGTGGCAATCCATTGTCCATCACGCAGAATGGTAATCTCATCGCATAACTGGAAAATTTCTTCCATCTTATGCGAGATATATACGATGCCGCAGCCACGATCTTTTAACTTACGGATAATAGTAAAAAGATGATTAACTTCTTTTTCCGTCAGCGATGAAGTGGGCTCATCCATAATGACGATTTTGGCGTCATAGGAGAAAGCCTTGGCAATTTCAATCATCTGCATTTGTGAAACAGAAAGATTGGCCACTTTATCGCGTGGGTCGATATCAATATCCAGTTCTTCAAAGATCGCCTTGGTATCGCGATACATTTTATCCTGATCAACAAACACGCCTTTGCGCGGATAGCGGCCCAGCCACATGTTATCCATTACGCTGCGTTGCAGAACCAGGTTTAATTCCTGATGCACCATCGACACGCCATTTTCCAGCGCCTCTTTGGAGCTTTTGTAATCAATTTCCTCACCCTGAAACAGGATGCTCCCCGTATCCTTTTTATAAATCCCAAACAGACATTTTAATAATGTGGATTTCCCGGCACCGTTTTCACCCATTAATGCGTGAACTGAGTGAGGGCGCACTTTTAAATTCACATTATCTAAGGCTTTAACCCCTGGAAATGATTTTGAGACATTCGTCATCTCCAGCAGATATTCACGCTGTGTGGTCGGATTATCACTGGCCATAATTTACCTGGCTAAAAAAAGCGTTGGTCAGATGCAATAAGGCGCGGCGAAACGCCGCGCCCAGGACGGATTACTTCACAAACTGGGACAGATTTTCTTTATCTACCGGTACATAAGGAACGCGGACGATCTTATCAACCATCTTGAAGTTGGTACCTTCAGTCGCTGGCTTGCCGTCAGCCAGGTTTTTCGCCATATCCAGCGTAGCTTTGGCCTGGTTTTCCGCATCGTTCAGCACCGTACCAGCCAGCGCGCCAGATTTGATCAGCGCCAGGGCTTCCGGCAGGGCGTCAACACCGAACACCGGGATAGAGGTCATGTTGTGTGCTTTCAGTGCTTCAACCGCACCCATTGCCATCGCATCGTTGTTGGCGATTACCACTTCGATTTTCTTAGAGTTAGGGCCAGACAACCAGGCGTCCATCTTATCTTTCGCCTGTGCGGTGTCCCACATCGCGGTATCCATCGCTAACTGCTGGGTTTTGATACCGTCTTTGTTCAGAGTATCAATAACGTATTTGGTACGGGCTTCCGCATCCGGGTGGCCCGGTTCGCCTTTCAGCAGCACAAACTGGATTTCGCCATCTTTGTTCAGATCCCACGCCGGAGTCGCTTTCCAGTGTTTCTCAATCAGTTTGCCCTGGATAACGCCAGACTCTTTGGAGTCAGTACCCACGTAGTAGGCTTTGTCATAGCTGGCCAGCACTTTCGCGTTCGGTTCTTTGTTGAAGAACACCACCGGCACATCATTCGCTTTGGCTTTATCAATCACCACCGCCGCTGCCGCCGGGTCTACCAGGTTGATCGCCAGAGCTTTCACGCCTTTGGCCATCAGCACGTCAATCTGGTCGTTCTGTTTTGACTGGTCATTCTGCGAGTCATTCATCAGCAGCTGCACGCCGCCCACTTTCTTCGCTTCACTCTCAATGTCCTTACGCACCATGGACATAAAGTTGTCGTCATATTTGTAAATGGTCACGCCAATACGGGTATCGGCGGCGTGAGCAGTTGCACCAAACATCATGCTGGCAACCAGTGCTGTGAGCGTGAAAACCTTCTTATTCATGGTATCTCCGGTTTTTTTATGCAGGGTATTTCATCGCGCCGTGCTGCTCTGCGGCAGACAACGCAGTCGGTTGAAACTCTCTGATGGGTGGTTGCATAACGCTTAAGCCGAACCCCATCGTTTTCCTGACTTCCCTGTGCGTAACCGCTTCCTGAAGAATGTTGTGAACCATTTCAATCGGCTGCTGAAACCATACCGGGGAAGGAAAACCCGGCGTTACATAATGTTTCAGTCCGGTAAGACGCTGCCATCATAGTGAGCGCCATGTTAATTAACTGTGAATACAATCACAGATTGAAAACGGTTACACTGCCCCATCGCCTGAATTAGTGACGGACTCCACATTTTGCCGCTGGGCCACGGAGTGGCGACGCACCAGCGTTGGCATAAAGCAATGCGTGGCATTGTGATCAAGTTCGCCAGCCGCCCCTTTCAGCGCCAGTTCGGTAGCCAGTTTTGCCATTGAAACAATGGGATAGCGCACCGTGGTCAGTTGCGGATCGGTATAACGCGAGATAGGAATGTCATCGAAACCGATGACGGAGAAATGTTGTGGCACCTGAATGCCGTTATCCTTCAGCGCGGTGAGCGCGCCTGCGGCCATGCCGTCGTTATAGGAAAAGACGGCGGTTAAATGTTGGTTACGTCCCAGTAACTCCACCATCGCCGCTTCACCGCCTTGCATATCGGGTTCAGCCTGGGCGATCCAACTCTCTGGCGGGCGTATTCCCTGCTCTGCCAGCGCCTGCAACCACCCCTCACGGCGCTGCGCGACGTCCTCAATCGGATGGCTGGAGCTGAGAAAACCAATGCGTTGATGACCCTGCTGTAACAACATGCGCGTGGCAACCAGCGCACCGGTGACATTATCCAGACAGACGCAACGGTCCTCATAGCCTGGAATAGTACGATTAATCAGTACCATACCCGGAACCTGTTCGAGGAATTGCGCCAGCTCGGCGTCTGAAAGCGTTTTCGCGTGCACCACCAGCGCGTTGCAACGCTGACGGATCAATACCTCAATCGCGTGGCGTTCTTTCTCTTCCTGATGCCAGGAATTGCTGATCAGCACATGTTTATGCATACGCTGAGCGACGGTATCAACCGATTTCACCAACGCACCAAAAAAGGGGTCAGACACGTCCATCACCACGACACCAATGGTATCGCTGACCTGGGTTGCCAGCGCCTGAGCATTGGCGTTGGGGCGATATCCCAAGGTTTCCACCGCCTGTAGCACGGCGTCGCGGGTATCTGGCGTAACGGCACTGCTGTTATTGAGCACTCGCGAGACGGTGGCTACCGACACACCGGCCTGACGGGCGACATCACGAATCGTTATCATGCAGCTGTTCCACAGAGGAGAAAATGCGCCTGGCGCGCGTAACGGCGCTATTCTGTCAGGGCATTTGTGGGCACAGCGTGAATTACGTCACACGGATGAAAACGGTTACATACAATTCTGCAACCTTTGTGATGGCCGTCATTATCTTTACGGGATCGCGTTACTTGATTTACCGGCAGCAAGGGCGGTCAGTTTGCGCCATAGCCACTCCATCGGCCCCTGGCGGAACGCGCGCAACCACAATACGGAAAACAGGATATTAACCAGCCAGATAGCCGGAACGAAAGCCAGCAGGTGCAGCCGGTCAAACTTCATAAACAGGCCAAAACGGTAGAACAGCGTGGTGCAGATTAAGGTCTGAAGCAGGTAGTTACTGAGCGCCATGCGTCCGACACATTGAATGGCAAAGCTGATGCGCGTGCGGGCGATTTGCGGCCAGAATCCCAGGCAAAGCGCGGCATAGCCGAGGCTGATAAACGGGCTGGCCACATCGCGCGGCACCTGTAAGTAAAAGCCACTCCACAGGAATTCCCAACCAAGGTGCCACTGGGCGACGATGCCGGGGATGGCAATCAACCAACCCACACCCAGCAACATCACTGCCGCACGTCGATAATGCTGCACGCTGAACTGGCCGCTCAGCCAGCCGCTGCGCATCAGTGCCGCACCGATCAGCATCAATCCTGCCAGTTGCCAGCCGTATTGTGATGCCAGCGCCATCAGGCTGGATGCAAGGTGATCGAGCCGGTTTTGCACCGTCTCCCAACCGCCCAGCAGCTTCCAGTAACGTTCATATTGCAGATCGGCCGCTCCCGGCAACCAGGAACGGCTGGGCTGCGGCGTGGAAATCGCCCCAAACACCACCAGCACCCCACACCCCACCAGATACAGCAGCACGCCAGTTTGCAGCAAGGCTCGTTCGGAGGGCACTTCACGCAGCATGCGCCAGATAATCAGCCCAACCAGGCCATAATCCAGCAGGATATCCCCTTCCCAGAAAAACACCGCGTGGATAAAACCAAGCAGCACCAGCAGCGATAAGCGCGATGTTATCCAGCGGCTGCCGCGCGGGATCTGCATATGCAGACCGGCCCCGAACAATAACGCAAACATTGTGAGGAATTTGAGTTGGGCCAGGCCATCCATGATCGCCCAGGTCCAGGCATCGGACAACGATATGTCACCCTGCCAGGCCGGGTTGAGGTAGGCCGCCGAAGGTAAACCAAAGCCGACAATGTTGAGCAGTAAAATGCCGAGGATGGCGCAACCACGAATGAAATCCAGCGCGAGATAGCGTTGCATCGGGTGTCCTGAGAGAAAAATGAAAACGGGCGGCAAACGCCGCCCAAATTAATTAGTTGTGACGCACTGCGCGCAGAAACTCCTGACGGGTATTCTGGCTGGATTTGAACAAACCACCTAACGAGGTGGTGGTGGTCGCACTGGTGGCATCCTTGACGCCGCGCGCTTTCACGCAGTAATGCACCGCATCGATCGACACCGCCACGTTGTTGGTGCCCAGCAACGTTTGCAGCGCCACCAGCACCTGCTGGGTCAGACGCTCCTGCACCTGGGGGCGCTGGGCAAAGAACTGCACGATGCGGTTGATTTTCGACAGGCCAATGACCTTGTCTTTTGGGATATAAGCGACCGTGGCTTTCCCATCGATAATCACAAAGTGATGTTCGCAGGTGCTGGTCAGCGTGATATCACGTACCGTCACCATCTCATCCACTTTCATCTTGTTTTCGATAACGGTGATTTTCGGGAAGTTGGCGTAGTCAAGACCTGAGAAAATTTCATCAACATACATCTTGGCGATGCGATGCGGTGTTTCCATCAGGCTGTCATCTTCCAGGTCGAGATTCAGCAGCTGCATAATTTCGGTCATATGACCGGCGATCTGACGCTTACGGGTTTCGTCGTCCATCTCGCGCACCGGGGCGCGTAACGGCGTTTCCAGGCCACGCGCCAGCAGCGCTTCATGAACCAGGGCGGCTTCCTGACTTAAGGTGCTCATCGTACTCTTCTCCGGCAGGTGATGCGCCCGCAGATTTTTGCCTGCGGGGGAAATTCTGAGCGCGTATTGTGAAACACTCCGCGCCCTTAATCCAGCAATCAATCTGATTGGAGATGAAAGCTTTTCATGGTGCCGCGCGACGCAACACCAGAGCTCCGGCCAGCAACAAACCGGCTCCGGCTACCCACAACGCCGGCTCCAGCTGATGCCACAGCAGCGAGGAGATCCACGATAATAATGGCCCACCCAGTTGCCCGACGGCATAACCGGTGGTCAACAGCCCGGCCAGATAACGTGTATGCTGCGGAGCCAGTTCGCGGCCATACTGCAACGCCAGCTGCACCACGCACAGGAAGCCGCCACCAATTAACGCAGCCCCGAGCATCAGGCCATTCAACCCCGGCATAACACTGGCCGCAATCACCCCCAACGCCTGCGCCCATAACACCAGCGCCAGGCGAAGATGGCTGCTGCCCCAATGTCGGGTCAGGATGCCCAGCACAATCCCCAACACCGCCGCACCGCCGAATACCGGCCAGACAAACTGCGCAAACGCGCTGTGCGGGAAACGCGCAGCTGCCATTTGCGACAGAAAGGTGGCGGGCAGAATATAACCGAATCCGGCCAGGCTGTAGCTCAGCACCAGTCGCTTCAGGTTGCCATTCAGCACCAACGGTGCAGGTGCCTGATCGGGACGATGGAGCTGGCCCTTGCGCGGCAGAAATCGCGCGATGGCGGCAATCAACACCAGCGCCAACAGGCCATAAGCGCCCCATGCCAGCGCCGCGCTGGCACCGATGGCGTGCAGCAGTACCGCCAGCATGCCGCTGAGGAAGATGCCGGTACCCGGCCCGGCAAACACCGCCGCCGACAGGCCCGGACGACCGTGGTGCAGCAGCTGCTCATTACTCCACGCCGCCACCAATACCATCGCCCAACCACTGGCACAACCGATCAGGAAACGGATCAGCCCATGCAACCACGGGCCACTGACGCAGGCGGAGATCAACGTCAGCACCACCGCGCCCCAGACCCCCATCTGTAAACGCCACTCAACGCGTTTACGTGCGCGCATGGCATCAAAAGAACCGCACAGATAACCGAGGTAGTTGAGCGCCGCCACCAGGCTGGCGCTGGTTAAGGTCAGCTGATGGTCCTGAATCATCAACGGCACCTGCGGCGTGAAAGCAAATCGCCCAATCCCCATAGCAACCACTAAACTTAAGAATGCGCTGAGCGCGACGCGAAACGGCATAACCAACCCCTGATCTTGTTTTATCACTTGCCTCAAGCATGCGCGATGTTTAAACTCACGAAAAGTGAATAATACTAACTAAGTTGTTTACGAGAAGAGAATATGGATTTAGTCCAGTTACGTATGTTCTGTTCTGTAGCCGAAACCGGCTCGCTGGTTCGCGCGGCGGAACAACTGCACCGAGTCCCCTCCAACCTCACTACCCGCCTGCGTCAGCTGGAGGAAGAGTTAGGAGTGGATCTGTTTATCCGCGAGAAACAACGTATCCGTTTGTCGCCGATGGGCCATAACTTTCTGAATTACGCCCAGCGTATTCTGGCGTTGAGCGATGAGGCGCTGAGTATGACACGCGCGGGCGAACCCGGCGGCAATTTTGCCCTCGGCTCGATGGAAAGCACCGCGGCAACCCGTCTGCCTGGCCTGCTGGCGGCTTATCATCAGCGTTTTCCTGCGGTGGCGCTTTCGCTGATCACCGGCACCTCCGGGGAGATCATCGATAAAGTGCGCGAAGGCACACTGGCGGCAGCGCTGGTGGATGGCCCGGTCACCCACGATGACTTAAACGGTTGTATCGCTTTTCGGGAAGAGATGGTGCTGATCACCAGCCTTGAACATAAACCGATTAAAAACGCGCGGGATACCCAGGGCGACACGCTGTTTGCCTTCCGCAACAGCTGCTCGTATCGCGTCAAACTTGAGTCCTGGTATCGCGACAGCCAAACCGCACCGGACAGCGTGATGGAAATCCAGTCCTACCACGCCATGATGGCCTGTGTGGCGGGAGGGGCCGGCGTCGCGATGATCCCGGCCTCGGTGCTGAACCAGATGCCGGGTAAAGTTCGGGTACAGGAACACGCGTTGCCACCGGAGTATCGCGACACCGCCACCTGGCTGATGTGGCGGCGTGATGCCTTCACTCCCAACGTGGAAGCGTTGAAGTATTTGATTATTGAACAATTTGACGACCGGCCGCTCAATGATGAGTTAATGCATCCTTTGCATGCTGCTGAGTAATTTTAACCCTTATCACGACCAACGGGCTGTTTGGCCCGCATCTACAGGAAGAGGAATTGCATGAACATGATTAAAACCCGTGCCGCCGTTGCCTGGGCAGCTGGTGAACCGCTGAAAATCGAAGAAGTGGATCTGATGCCACCACAGAAAGGCGAAGTGCTGGTGCGCATCGTGGCAACCGGTGTGTGCCATACCGATGCTTATACCCTGTCGGGTAAAGATCCGGAAGGCGTGTTCCCGGCGATCCTTGGCCATGAAGGCGGCGGCATCGTGGAAGCGGTTGGTGAGGGTGTGACCAGCGTGGCCGTCGGCGATCATGTGATCCCGCTGTACACCCCGGAGTGTGGCAAATGTAAGTTCTGCCTGTCGGGCAAAACCAACCTGTGCCAGGCGATTCGCGCCACCCAGGGCAAAGGCTTGATGCCAGATGGCACCACCCGTTTCTTTAAAGACGGTCAGCCGATTTTCCATTATATGGGTACCTCGACCTTCTCTGAGTACACCGTCGTGCCGGAAATTTCGCTGGCGAAAATCAGCAAAGAAGCGCCGCTGGAAGAAGTGTGCCTGCTGGGCTGTGGCGTCACCACCGGTATGGGTGCGGTGATGAACACCGCCAAGGTGAAAGAAGGCGATACCGTGGCGATCTTCGGCCTGGGCGGTATCGGTCTGTCGGCGATTATCGGCGCGAAAATGGCGAAAGCTGGCCGCATTATCGGTATCGATCTCAACACCAGTAAATTCGATCTGGCACGCAAACTGGGCGCCACCGATCTGATTAACCCGAAAGATTATGACAAGCCGATTCAGGATGTCATCGTCGAGTTGACGGATGGCGGCGTGGATTTCTCATTCGAATGTATCGGTAACGTCAACGTGATGCGCTCCGCGCTGGAATGCTGCCACAAGGGTTGGGGCGAGTCCGTGATCATCGGTGTGGCCGGTGCCGGGGAAGAGATCTCCACCCGTCCGTTCCAGCTGGTGACCGGTCGCGTATGGCGTGGTTCCGCATTTGGCGGCGTGAAAGGTCGTACCCAGCTGCCGGGTATCGTGCAGGATTACCTCGACGGGAAATTCGCGCTCAACGATTTCATCACCCACACCATGCCGCTGGAAGAGATTAACGACGCCTTTGAGTTGATGCATGAAGGAAAATCCATCCGCTCGGTGGTGCATTTCAACAAATAAGCAGGAGGCGTTATGGCATCCACTCTGGAATTGCTGGAAGAACATCGCATGTTTGGTGGCTGGCAACAGCGCTGGCGGCATCATTCAGCGGTGCTGAACTGCCCGATGATCTTCAGCATTTTTTTGCCGCCGCCACATGACGACACACCGCCGCCGGTGGTGTGGTTCCTCGCCGGACTGACCTGTACCGACGAGAACTTCACCACCAAAGCGGGTGCGCAGCGCGTGGCGGCGCAGTTGGGTCTGGTGCTGATTATGCCGGATACCAGCCCACGCGGTGACGATGTGGCGAATGACAGTGCTTACGATCTGGGCCAGGGCGCGGGGTTCTATCTCAACGCCACCCAGCAACCGTGGGCCGCGCATTACCGCATGTTCGATTATCTCAGCAAGGAGTTACCGGCACTGGTCGCCGATAACTTCAAGTTGAGCGAACGACAGTCGATTATGGGGCATTCGATGGGCGGCCACGGCGCATTGCTGCTGGCGCTGCGCCTGGGCGGACGTTTCTCTTCGGTGTCTGCTTTTGCACCCATCGTAAATCCGACGGAAGTGCCGTGGGGACAGAAGGCGTTCAGCGCCTATCTGGGCGAGGATCGTGCCGCCTGGCGTGAGTACGATAGCTGCCTGTTGATGAGTGAGGTGGAAAATCGCCTGCCAATCCTGATCGATCAGGGTGACAACGATCAGTTCCTGGCGGATCAACTGCGTCCGGAACGTCTGGAAGAAGTGGCGCGTGAACAGGGTTTCCCGCTGGAGTTACGTATCCAGCCGGGCTACGACCACAGCTACTTCTTTATCGCCAGCTTTGTTGAAGACCATCTGCGTTTTCACGCGAAGCATTTACTGGTGTAACTGACAAAACCTACACGTAGCGGCGCGATTTAACGCGCGAGTCTTGAGCACGCAGCTCGAAAAAAACGCGCGATAAATCGTGCCGCTACGAACTCCTTAAATGATAGATTCGGCTACCAGCCCATCAATCATCACCTGCGGCATACCACGCGAGCAGCATTCAATGCGGCCGCGCACCCCATAAACCTGAGCCAGCGTCTCCGGCGTGATCACCTGAACCGGCTCGCCGTCAGCCAGCAGCGTCCCGTTTTTCAACATCAACGCATGATCGGCGTGGCGCAACGCAATGTTGATATCATGTACCACCACCACCGTGACGATATTGCGCAATTGCGTTTCACGGCGTACCAGATCCATAACGTGGAACTGATAGTTAAGGTCCAACGCACTGAGCGGCTCATCGAGCAGCAACAGCTCCGGGCGACGAATTAAGGATTGTGCCAAACCGACTAACTGTTTCTGCCCACCCGAGAGTTGGTCCAGATAGCGCATGGCCAGATGTGCAATGCCCAACTGATCCAGCAGATGCAAAATTTCTGCTTCGCTGGCTGCGCTGTGCAGACCACCGGAAGCGCGCTGCGCGACAATGATCGATTCCAGCACATGCAGATGCACCCCGGCGGGTAGGGTCTGTGGCAAATAAACCACACGCTGGGCACGACGGGCAAACGGCTGAGTCATCAACTCTTCACCATTCAACCACAACTCGCCCTCCCCCTTGCTTAACCCCGCCAGCGCACGTAACAGCGTCGACTTACCACAGCCATTGGGCCCCAGCAGCACGGTGATTTTACCGCGAGGCAGTTGTGGCACATTGAGGTCTTCAATGACTTTGCGTTTGGGGTAGCCCGCGTAAAAGTGGCTGAGACGTAATCCTTGCTCCATCACACATTCCCCCGATGACGCAAAATAATACTCAGGAAGAACGGCACGCCAACCAGTGAGGTCACGATACCGACCGGAATGATGACGCCGGGGATCAGGTTTTTCGATGCCACAGAAGCCAGCGACAGCACCAGCGCACCGATCAGCGCACTGGCAGGCAGATAATAACGGTGGTCTTCACCGAACATCATACGGGCGATATGCGGCGCCACCAGGCCAATAAAGCCAATCGGCCCAACAAACGCCACTGCCAACGCGGAAAGGATGCTGATACGCAGCAGGGTGGCGAGGCGCAGACGGCGCACGTCAATACCGAAGCTGATGGCACGATCTTCACCAAGACGCAGCGCGGTCAGCTTCCAGCTACTAAGCATCGAGAAAGGCAGCAGAATGGCAAACGCAGCGGTTAGCACGCCGAGTTTCTCCCAGGATGCGCGCGCCAGACTACCCATGGTCCAGAACACCAATCCCTGAAGCGTATCTTCGCTGGCGATAAACTGCATCATCGACACCAGCGCATTAAAGGTAAACACCAGCGCGATACCAAACAGCACCACGCCTGAGGTAGAGACTCGCGTCCAGCGTGTAATGCCGTCCAGCATCAACGCGGCAAACAGCGCGAAGATAAAGGCGTTAGCCGAGATAAACCACTGGTCCGGTACGCCGGGAATACCAATGCCGAGAATAATCGCCAGCGCCGCACCAAAAGCCGCCGCAGAAGAGACACCAAGGGTGAAAGGGCTGGCCAGCGGGTTATTAAGGATGGTTTGCATCTCCGCACCGGCAAGCCCGAGCGAGAATCCGACCACAATCGCCATCAGCGCATAAGGCAGGCGGATATCCCAGACAATCACCCGTGTACCCGCATCGACGCTATCGGGGTGCGTCAGGGTTTGCCACAGGGTATCTAATGAAAGACCGGCCGGGCCAAGAGTGAAATCGAGAATTAATGATGCCAGAATCGCCAGCACCAGAACGCCAATCAGCAACATCCTCTGACGCAGCACCTGGTGATAGCGCGTCATGGTATCGATATCGTTGCTGTTTTCCGCCACCAGCGCGGCTTCCGTGGTACGCATTGATCTACCTGTTCCCCGTTGCAATCATAACGGCTGCCACAATAGAGCAGGTGATAATAATTATCAATCTTATGTGTTTTACAGATGAAGGCATATGTTGCATATCGCTTACAAATCATTGGTTGAATAAAGCCACTTACAGGACACAAAACTGCCAGCGCATCAGCTCAGGCTCCTATAGTTAGTAAATTCATCAGATTTATTTATGATAAAAACCTCATTTTTGATAGAGAGCGTCTGAGAAGCAATCTGATAAACGGTATGCTAACTGGCTGTTTTTATTTTATCCATGCGAAAATGAGCAGATATCGACATCTTAATTCATTATAAATCACATCATTGTCAGCCATAAAAAATCGATGCTATAACAATTTCGAAATATTTTATTATATTTCCTGAAAATCATGATTTTGTTTGTATATACCTAATTAATCGGAACTTTAAATAATGAGGTTTATTATGAAAAATATTGATAACATTTCTAGCCTTTACCAAAACCCACCTAAAGAAATTAATAAAGATCTGGAGGGTAATAGTTTCACAGATATGATCCTTCAAACCAAATCTGTAGCCTCAGCTGCATTTGACAAACTCGCATACCTTGCAGGCATTAAAAACGCTCCCGCAGATGATAAATATGCACAATTAGATACTACCAATCTGAGTGCGCTATTGAAAAGCGCTGAGGGCCTGGGTTACGACATAGAAGTCGTGAATATTTAACATCAGAAGGCAGCCGAGTGGCTGCCTTGATGAGGGCATCAAAATGAAAAATGAAGTTACTACACTGAATGAAAAAATAAAAATACGTCCCCGATCACGATGTCATCGACTGGCCGATTGGTAATAAAAATTACCTGAGTTACAAAACAAATCGAATAAAAGCTGGGACAGAGCATTACCAGTTTCTTGTTTCAAAACAGAGAGAAATTACCAGAGATGCACCAACGCATCGGACACCAAAATCGGTCGTTATTTTCGATAAAAACAACGGAAAATACGTCAAAGTGCTATTGAAAGAGAAGGTCTGAATTTAATAATGGGTATCACGTATTTTTACATGCTGTTTTCAGTATTGCTTGCAGATGGCTTAATGGTTTTCTTAACTCCAGTTGTAGTCTATCAACTTACGAGCAGTATTGAATATGCTGGCCTGAGCTATGCGCTATGGTGGTTACCCCGAATTTTTTTAGTCCCTTTGATTGGTCGTTATATTGACCGTTTAGGGGTCAGACTCTTGTCTATTCTATCAGACAGTATAAAAATTACAGGGTGTTTATTCCTTGCAATACACGAATTCTCATCAGACTTACTGATTGCAATATCATTTGGAATCACAGGTAGTTTGATCTCGATCGGTAATTCACAAACATTAATTTCTTATGAGAAGATAATTTCTCTAATCAGCCAGGATAAAGAACATCATGCCAACCTTATGTCAAGAATGGATTTCCTGGGCATGGTAATCGGTCCACTAATTGGCATTTTCCTGATTGACTACGGATACCATTACTTATTATTTTTACCCTGCATCCTTTATTTAGGAAATGCTATTTTCTTTTACAGCAGACATGGCCGCAAAGTAAATAATTCGTATAACGACCTCAAAAATGAAGGTTCGCCTACGATGAAGAAAACCTTTTTATTCATCTTTTCGGCACCGCTTCTTGTCTTTTCAGTATTAATCGCTATTGGAAACAATATGTTCGACGGCCTGGTTGAATCTGCTGGTTCGGGATTAATAGATCAGGTTATGGGATTGCCTGTGAAATATTTTGGCTTAATCGATATAGTTGCCGGACTATGTGGTGTAGCAGGCACCTTCATCTATGGAATCACAAAGAAACACACTAATAGAAGTATCCAGCTATCCTTTTCGGTAGTTTTAATTGTTTTTTCTTCTATTACACTTATTATTTTCCAGAACTCCCTATGGGTTTTTGTTAGTTGCTATGGCATATCAATAATAGGAAAAGTCTTCTCAGGTAACATTTGTCGGATAATCAGGATTGAGATAATACCTGCTAACATTTTTGCCAGCACATCATCTGTCATCGTCTTGTTAAATCAAATGATTTTGCCTTTTATTGGATTGCTATTGTTTCTTTCCAATGGCTCAACCATGACCGTCTTTTTGATGATGTCATCAGCCATAGCAATCACCTTTCTGGCAGGCTGTTTCCTGAGCATCTCATTGAGCAAAATCACAAGCCTGAATGAAAAAAATACCAGTCAGGTTTAGCTGACTGGTATTCAATAGTTACGGTCTATCTCAGCTTGCGCCGATTACTCTTTAAACGTCGGGAAATCCATTTCGCTGTATTTCACAAAACGGGTGCCACGCACCAGCTTGTAACCCAACCAAATCACCAGGAACAGCGGAATACCGATATAGGTTGCCGCCACGCCGTACCAGTCAATACGGTCTGCCAGGAACGCCTGATAGTTCTGGCCCAGTGTAATAATCAGACACAGCACAAACGCGAAGATCGGTCCAAGCGGGAAGAAGCCTGAGCGATAGGGTAAATCCGCCAGATCCCTGCCCTGCGCCACATAGCCGCGACGGAAACGATAGTGGCTGATGGCAATGCCCAACCAGGCGATAAAGCCGGTCATACCCGAGGTGTTCAGCAACCACAGATAAACTTCCTGGTTACCAAATTTCGAGGTCAGGAAGCACAGCCCGGCAACCACGGTGGTGGCATACAGCGCGTTACGCGGCACACCGCCTTTCGACAGTTTGCCAAAAATACGCGGGGCTTTACCTTCACGCGCCAGATTGAACAGCATACGGGTCGAGGCATACATGCCAGAGTTCCCCGCTGACAACACCGCCGTCAGGATCACCGCATTCATCACTGCCGCCGCAGACAGCAAACCGGCATTCTGGAACACCAGGGTGAACGGGCTGATGCTGATATCGGTGATGTCGTTATGCAGCAGCTTAGGATCGGTATACGGCAGAATCAGGCTGATGATCAGAATGGCGAACACGTAAAACAGCAGGATACGCCAGAACACCTGACGTACCGCACGCGGAATATTCTTCGCCGGATCTTCAGACTCACCCGCAGCGATACCAATCAGCTCGGTACCCTGGAAGGAGAAACCGACAATCATTGCCACGCCAATCATCGCGGCAAAACCACCGGCAAACGGCGCATCCCCTACCGTCCAGTTATGCCAGCCCGCATTTTCCGCGCCGCGCATAATGCCGACGATCATCAACACGCCGACCACAATAAAGATAATCACGGTGGTGACTTTAATCAGCGAGAACCAATATTCCGCTTCACCAAAACCTTTAACCGAGATGTAGTTGAGCAGGAACATCAGGCCGAGGAACAGCGCGCTCCAGATCCAGCCAGGGGTATCCGGGAACCAGTAGTTCATTACCAGCTGAGAAGCGACGAGATCGACCGCGATGGTCACTGCCCAGTTGTACCAGTAGTTCCAGCCCAGCGCGAAGCCGAAGCCCTCTTCCACGTATTTGGCACCGTAGGTGGCAAAGGAGCCGGACACTGGCATAAAGGCGGCCAGTTCGCCGAGGCTGGTCATCAGGAAGTAAACCATCAGCCCGATCAGCGCATAGGAGAGCAGCGCACCGCCCGGACCAGCCTGAGAAATGGTGGCACCCGAGGCGACAAATAGACCGGTGCCGATCGATCCGCCAATGGCGATCATAGTGAGATGGCGCGCTTTTAATTCACGGCGCAGCCCAGGTTGTTGTGTTGTTTTTGAGTCATTATGCATGTGTAAACGCTATGCTGAATAAAAATAAGGCGCGATTGTAGCAGCTAAGCCTGCTCTGTATAGCATTCACGTCGGGTTATTAGTTACGTTCATAATCGTTACAAAATTATTAGCCAGTTGCGTTTACTCGCGGCAATACGTCAGGAAACGGTTGAGTGCTTTTGACAGATGTTTCTGCCGATGATGGATGCGATACAGGGTGCGTGTCAGACGCGGCAGCGGCACCGCTACCTCAACCAACGTGCCGGCTTCCAGCAGATCAGCAATCACCCGCCGTGACAGGCAACTGATGCCCATCCCGTGGCGTACCGCGTGTTTGATCGCCTCGGAATTACCCAATTCCATACCCAGTTGGAACTGCGGCAAATGCGACAGCAGCAGATAATCGACGATTTCACGCGTACCGGAACCGCGCTCACGCAGGATCCAAGGGGCAGCCGCCAGACTTGCCAGGGTGATCGGTTGTTGCAGGATGGCAGCATCTGGCGCGGCAAACACCACCAACTCATCTTCCAGCCAGGGTTCGCTAATCAATTCCGGCATATGGCATGGCCCTTCAATCAGACCAATATCCACACGGAAATCGGCCACCGCATTGATGGCATCCTGGCTGTTACCCACGCTCAGTTCCAGCGGCAACGTGGGAAAATCGCGCCGATACGCCGCAATCATGCCCGGCAACAGGTAGTTGCCGATGGTGCTGCTGGCGAACAGACGGATCGCCCCGTTGTCCTCTTTAAACAGCTGCTCGATTTCGCCAGCCTGCTCCAGTAACCCAACGGCGCGCGGATAAAGCAAACGGCCATGCTCGTTTAACACCAGACGTTTGCCGACCCGGTCAAACAGTTGCACGGCAAGCTGGCTTTCCAAATCCGCCAGCGCGGCGCTTACCGCCGACTGCGACAGCGCCAAAACCTGCGACGCCTGCGTCGTTGAGCCACTTTTCAGTACTTCAGTAAAAACCTCGATCTGACGCAGCGTAATGTGCACGCGTCCTCCTCACATTGCTTACCACTTATAATGGTTAATTATAAATATATTATCAATTTCACTTTTAAGCCAGCCAGGCGCACGCTAAAGACCTACTAAGGAGAAGTGTATGGCTGACATAAGCGTAAGCAAAACCCCGTTTCCCTTTCATCACTGGCTACCCGGCTTGCTGCTGACTGCCGCGATTGCGGGCTGTGCCGCGTTACTGGCTCAGCAGCCCTGGCTGGCTGGCGCAGGGTTTGGTGCATTAACGCTGGCGATTATTTTGGGCATCCTGCTCGGGAACAGCCTCTATCCCCGTCTGGCCAGCCAATGTGATAGCGGCGTGCTGCTGGCGAAACAGCGTCTGTTGCGCCTCGGCATTATTCTGTATGGCTTTCGCATTACCCTACAGCAAATTGGTGATGTTGGCCTGAGTGGCGTGTTGATTGATGTGCTGGTACTCAGCTCGACTTTCATGTTGACCTGTTTTCTCGGCATTCGCCTGCTGAAAATGGATCGCGAAACCGTGTGGCTGATTGGTGCGGGCAGCAGCATCTGTGGGGCAGCGGCAGTACTCGCCAGCGAACCAATCATCAAAGCCGAGCCGTCAAAAGTGGCCGTCGCGGTCGCCACCGTGGTGCTGTTTGGCACCCTTGGCATCCTGTTATATCCGGTGATCTGGACGCTGATACCGCCGGTCAGCGAAGCGCATTTTGGCATCTACACCGGTTCGACGCTGCATGAAGTGGCTCAGGTAGTCGCTGCCGGTCATGCTATCGGCGCGGATGCGGAAAACAACGCGGTGATCGCCAAGATGCTGCGCGTGATGATGCTGGCCCCTTTTCTGCTGGTGCTGGGCAGTTGGTTACGCCGTCAGCGCAGCCACAGCAGTGCGCGTTCTCAACCGGTGGCCTTCCCGTGGTTTGCCCTGCTGTTTATTGGCGTGGCGTTGTTTAACTCATTGCATCTGTTGCCTGCCAGCGTTGTGGGTGGCATCAACCAACTGACAAACCTGATGCTGGCGATGGCGATGGCCGCGCTTGGCTTGACCACCCGCTTTAGTGCGCTGAAGCAGGCTGGCGTTAAACCTCTGTTGCTGGGATCGATGGTGTTTATCTGGCTGATTATCGGTGGCGGCGCACTGAATGTGCTGGTGCAACATTTCATGGCCCAGGTACATCCGCTATGATGGGCGTTTTGCAAAACCCAGCCCATTCAGGAGAGCGGCATGAAATATATCGGCGCACATGTCAGTGCATCAGGCGGCGTAGACCAGGCAGTGATCCGTGCCCACGAACTGGAAGCCACAGCTTTCGCGCTGTTCACCAAAAATCAGCGCCAGTGGCGCGCCGCCCCCCTCTCCGGCGAGGTGATTGATGCGTTCAAAAGCGCCTGCGAGACGTATAAATTCACGCCAGGCCAGATTTTGCCGCACGACAGCTATCTGATTAACCTTGGCCACCCGGTGATGGACGCCCTGGAAAAGTCCCGTGATGCCTTTATTGATGAAATGCAACGCGCTGAACAACTTGGCCTGACGTTGTTGAACTTCCATCCGGGTAGCCATCTGCAACAAATTGAAGAAGAGGCCTGTCTGAAACGTATCGCGGAGTCGATCAATATCGCGCTGGAGCAGACGCACAACGTTACAGCCGTGATCGAAAACACCGCCGGTCAGGGCAGCAACCTCGGTTTCCGCTTTGAACATCTCGCGACCATCATTGAACACGTCGAGGATAAATCACGCGTTGGCGTGTGCATTGATACCTGCCATGCCTTTGCCGGGGGTTATGACCTGCGTACGGAAGAGGCCTGTGTCGCGACCTTTGCTGAGTTTGAACGCATTGTTGGTTTTCAGTATCTGCGCGGGATGCATTTGAATGATGCCAAGAGCACCCTCGGCAGCCGGGTTGACCGTCATCACAGCCTTGGCGAAGGCAATATCGGCAAAACCGTGTTTAGCTGGCTGATGAAAGATGCACGCTTTGATGGTATCCCGATGATTCTGGAGACTATCAACCCGGACATCTGGAAAGACGAAATTGCCTGGCTGAAGTCGGAACAGCAGGGATAAAAAAAGGGGCGACCTTACGGTTCGCCCCTTTGCTTTTCCTGGTGTTGGCATTAAATCAGGCGGCTTTGGTTGCCAGCTCTTCTTCCGGGCGTTTCAGGATAGCGTAGCCAAGGCCCGCCACCGCTGTACCAATCACGATGGACAGCAGGTAACCCAGTACCGGCGTAATCGCCCCTGGAATCAGCAGCACGAACAGACCACCGTGTGGTGCCATCAGCTTCGCGCCAATTGCCATCGAAATCGCACCGGTCACCGCCCCACCAACGATACAGCATGGCAGGACACGCATCGGATCACGCGCTGCGAACGGAATCGCACCTTCAGAGATAAAGCACAGGCCCAGTACCAGCGCAGCTTTGCCACCTTCCTGCTGACCTTTGTTGAATTTACGACGCGCAACGATAGTCGCCAGACCCATCGCCAGCGGCGGCACCATACCGGCGGCCATAATCGCGGCCATCGGTGCGTAAGTCTGCGAGCTCAGCAGTCCCACACCAAATGCGTAGGCCACTTTGTTCACCGGACCACCCATATCGGTACACATCATGCCACCGAGGATAGCGCCCAGCAGGACAGCGTTCGCCGTACCCATGTTCGCCAGCCAGTGAGTCAGGCCGCTCATGATGCCCGCTACCGGTTTGCCTACCACGTAAATCATCAGCAGGCCGGTGATCAGACTGGCAACCAGCGGAATAATCAGAATCGGTTTTAGCGCTTCCATACTTTGCGGCAATTTCACTTTGCTGCTCAGCATCTTCGCGGCATAACCGGCAATGAAACCGGCGATGATACCCCCGAGGAAACCAGCGTTAATGCTGGTCGCGATCATCCCGCCAATCAAACCTGGCGTCAGACCCGGACGGTCAGCAATGGAGAAGGCGATAAAGCCTGCCAGCACCGGCACCATCAGGGCAAAGGCGCTGCCGCCACCAATCTGCATCAGCGCAGCGGCGAGGGTGCCCGGCTCTTTAAACGCGGTGATACCGAAGGCGAAGGAGAGCGCAATGCTCAGACCACCGGCCACCACCATCGGCAGCATGTACGACACGCCGGTCAACAGGTGGCGATAGGCACCGGTTTTTTCCTGCTTATCTTCCTGGCCGCCAGACGCACGCGCACCGCCTGGCTGGTAAGTTTTGGCTTCGGTCTGGGCTTTATCCAGTTCCTGCGCGGTTTTCTTCAGCGCCAGGCTGGTTGAGGTACGGTACATCGGCTTCCCGGCGAATTTCGCCAGATCCACATCGATATCGGCCGCAACCACCACCAGATCGGCAGCGGCCACTTCTTCTGGGGTGATAGCGTTACCCGCACCCACGGAACCGCGGGTTTCCACTTTCACCCACCAGCCACGTTTTTTAGCTTCAGCTTCAATGGCTTCGGCAGCCATAAAGGTATGCGCTACGCCAGTCGGGCAAGCGGTGACAGCAACGATGCGTTTCGGCCCGCTGCTCTGTACCGCAGCCGGGGCGGCAACCGCACTTTGCACCGGTTGGGCGTTGGCTTTCGCCTGGCTGATTGTCGCCAGCGGATCGCGCAGCAACTGCTGAACATCCACCAGCGCCAGTGATTTGCCTGCCAGCTGTGCATCGCTCGGGGCGTTGTGACCCGCCACCAGGACCAGGTCGGCGTCAGCAGCATTTTCTGTAAGGGTAAGACCAGCCTGCGCCGCAACCGCACGCAAACTTTCCATCGCTAAATGACCTGAGGCGAGGCCCAGGGAAGAATCTTTAATCAGCAGCGTTTTCATTATACCTCTCCTGCTGTTAGTTAACGGGTTGTAAGTCAACACGCGCCATCATCGCGGCCAACTGGGTACGATCGGTAACCCCAACGTTGCTCTGGCTGACGGCCATAGCCGCCACTGCCGTTGCAAGACGCAGGGTGTGTTCACTGGATTCGCGCATCAGCAGGCCATAAATCAGTCCACCAACCATTGAATCCCCGGCACCTACGGTGCTGACCACTTCACACGCAGGCGGTTTGGCAATCCATTCGCCTGAAGCATTCACCCACAGCGCCCCTTCTGCTCCGAGTGAAATCACTACATGGGCTATGCCCTGCTCGCGCAGCTCATGCGCGGCGTCAATCACATCTTTCAGCGTCGGCAGCTTACGCCCCGCCCAAATCTCCAGTTCGCGGCGATTGGGTTTTACCAACCACGGCGCGGCTTTCAGACCTGCCACCAGCGCTTCACGGCTGCTGTCGAAAATGATGCACGGACATTGAGTGCGCAGATCGCTCATCCACTGGGTAAAGGCTTCCGGCGCCACACCTGCTGGCAGGCTGCCGCTGACGCACACCATGTCGAACTGACCAAGCCAGGTCAGAGAGTCGGCGGTGAAGCGCTCCCAGTCCTGGGCGGTGACGTCAAAACCGGAAAAGTTCAGATCGGTCACTTCACCGTCTTTTTCCGTCAGCTTGACGTTGATACGGGTACGGCCCTGCACCACCTGAAAACGGTTGGCGATACCCAGCTCGCTGAACAGCTGCTGAAAGCCGTCCTGGTTCTCTTTACCAAGAAAACCACCCACGGTGACATCGATGCCTAAGTCTTTCAGCACTTTCGCGACATTGATGCCTTTACCTGCGGCATGCAGGCCGGTGGTTTTGACCAGGTTAACTTCCCCGCGCTCGATCTCCGGCGTATAGCCGACCAGATCATAAGCCGGGTTAAGTGTGATGGTGGCTACGCGACGACTCATGCTACCCCCTCGCCCAGGCCGCTATTAATGGCCTCTTCAATGGCATTCAGTGCCTGCTGTGCATCTTCACCGCTGGCGGTAAAGCGCAGGCGATGACCTTTCTTCACACCCAGCGCAACCACTTTCATCAGGCTGCGACCATTGGCGGGTTTACCGCTGCCGTCAAGGTTGGTGACGGTGATGTCGCTGTTAAATTGTTTGATCACGCTGACCAACGCGGTGCCCGGACGGGCATGCAAACCGTGTTCGTTACGGATGGTGTATTCAGCGGTCAGCATATCGGCTTGTTCGTCCACTTCGCTGGTCAGCAACGCCAGAATCCCGGCAGCATCGGCTTTCAGCAGACGTTCAGCTTTATTGGCATGCAGTAAGCTGCTGAGGTAGCCCAGCACTTCCAGCGGACGGTCGTCGCTGGCTGCCACGGTCACCAACAGCGCCACGTTTTCACCGGCGTGGTCAAACGGTGTTGCTGCACGGCTGACGGCCACGGCGCTGTTCAGGTTGCCGATGGCGCTATCGCTCAACCAGATGCCCTGGCCGAGACTCAACGGCGCATTTGATACCACGCTGGCAACGAAACCCGCATCCACGGCACCTGCCGCCTGTAAACGACCGGCGTTCAGTGCCTGCAACGTCATCAGGTCACTGGCAGCAACATCGACTGCAATCAAGGAAGTATCGAATTTGAATTCCGCCGCCTGCTTTTCACCCATCAGCAGCGCACGCAGATCTTCTGCCGATGCAGTTTTCAGCTGCTCGGCAATGCTGTCATCGCTGAGTACATGAGTCAGCTGACGCAGCAAGGCGAGATGTTCGTCGGATTTCGCGGCAATACCGATGGCGACATACGCCGTCTGGCCGTCGCCCCACGCCACACCCTGCGGGAACTGGAACACCTGCACGCCGGTTTTCAGCACCAAATCGCGGGTGTCGGTCGTACCGTGTGGGATGGCAATGCCGTTGCCGAGAAATGTGGTGGTTTGCTGTTCGCGCGCCAACATGCCATTAACGTAGCCTTCCGCTACATTGCCCGCAGCGGTTAACGCTGCCGCGACCTGACGAATGGCTTCTTCTTTGTTCTGTGCGCTGGCACCGGTATGAATGGCCTGAACTTCGAGCTGGAACATATCTCTCCTCGCTTGCTGAATTGAATCGTTTCAGCTTGATGGCGAAAAAATACGCTGTACGACATCGGCTTAGCCGGGACGACAACGCTGAAACGTTTCAGGGAATATGGTACAGCTCTGCCCGACAGGCAAGAAAATGCGTAATCGACGTAGCAGATTTTTGACGCTACGCACACTTCAGATGTGATTTAGGATTTTCGCCAGATGCAACGCTGACGGTTTTGCTGTAACGCCAGCGGCAGTTAAAGCCACCATTTCAGCAAAATATCAGCAAATCTTCAGGGCGCGGTATCCGCTTCTAATTTCAGCAGATAAATCATGGCCTCAGCGCGACTGGTGCGACACATTTCGGCGCTGGGTTGCAGGCCCGCGCACACCGCCGGGCGTAACGGTGAACCAAATATTTTACAGCGTTGCTGGGCATCAAGCTGAATGCAGGGGGTATTGGCCGGTTTGCCATTGGGCATGCCAGGAATCGGAGATGAGATGGAGGGAGCTGTGCAACAGGCACCGCACTGGTCACGACACAACATTACAGGTACCTGCACCGGGATTTCGCGGCGACAATAGCAGGCTACCTGTGGGAACGCCACTTCATTTCCCGTAGCGGCGCGATTTATCGCGCTCTTTTGACCTTTGGGTATAAATAACCGCGCGATAAATCGCGCCGCTACACAATATGCCCGAATTCCCTACAAGATGGGAAAATTTGCGCCAGTCCGCTTGCCTGTTTTTACCGGCGCGGGTAACGTGGCGCGATCAATTCTCTCTTAGCGAGTAACACACGATGCCAAAGGCAAACGAAGTTAAAAAAGGGATGGCTGTCACCTGGAATGGCAAACTGCTGCTGGTGAAAGACATCGATATTCAAAGCCCCAGCGCGCGTGGCGCGTCAACCCTGTACAAGATGCGTTTTACCGACGTGCGTACCGGCATGAAAGTGGAAGAACGCTTCAAAGGCGACGATATTCTGGAAGCGATCACCCTGACCCGTCGCTTTGTCTCCTTCTCTTATATAGATGGTGACGAATACGTGTTTATGGATGATGAAGATTACACGCCATACACCTTCAAAAAAGAACAGATTGAAGAAGAACTGCTGTTTATTCCTGAAGGCGGTATGCCTGGCATGCAGGTACTGACGATGGATGGTCAGTTGCTGGCACTGGAACTGCCACAAACCGTTGACCTGGAAATTGTTGACACATCACCGGGCATCAAAGGCGCCTCTGCCAGCGCGCGCACCAAACCCGCCGGAATGAGCACCGGTCTGGTTATCCAGGTTCCGGAATATCTCAGTAATGGCGAACGCATTCGCATTCACATCGCTGAACGTCGTTATATGGGACGTGCTGATTAAGCACACCCTGACTGTCCGGCGCGTCACAAATGTTATAGTATAACAATCTGTTGGCTGCGCCGGGGAGTGATCTCCTGCGCACGTTGTTCTCGATGATTGAGGCAGAATTGTGACGCATGTAAATCTGATTACCGGATTTCTCGGCAGCGGCAAAACCACCGCCCTGCTGCATCTACTCGCCAATAAGCCGGCCGGTGAAAATTGGGCAGTGCTGGTGAATGAGTTTGGCGAAATTGGCATTGATGGCGCGCTGCTCGCCGATCGCGGAGCCACGCTCAAGGAGATCCCTGGCGGTTGTATGTGCTGCGTCAACGGCCTGCCATTGCAGGTTGGCCTGAATATGCTGCTGAAGCAAACCAAACCTGACCGCCTGCTGATTGAACCTACCGGGTTGGGCCATCCGCGACAATTACTTGATATGCTACGCGCTGCCGTCTATCAACCCTGGTTACAGGTTGATGCTACGCTGACGCTGCTCGATCCGCGGCATCTGGCTGACGAACGCATTGTGCAGAATGAAAACTTCCGCGATCAACTCAGTGCCGCCGATATCGTGGTTGCAACCAAAAGTGACCGTTGGCATGCAGAGGATCGGCAACGACTTGCTGCCTGGAAACAGCAAAACCTTGGCGATCGTCAGTGGGTAGAAGCGGCCTGGGGCCAGATCGATCCCGCGCTACTCAGGCAACAGGGTTTGGCGGATCGTGCGGTTCCCCAGGCACAACATCACCACCCAGAATCTCACCCGCAAGGGCTGGCGGCGCTGAAACTTGATGGTCAGGCGCGCTGGCGACGCGCGCTAAATGATGGTCAGGGTTATGCTTCCTGCGGCTGGATTTTCGATGCTGACACGGTGTTCGATACCCTCCCGGCCCTTGAATGGGCGCGGCTTGCGCCAGTGGACAGGGTGAAAGGCGTGCTGCGTACGCCTGACGGATTGGTCACCATTAATCGTCAGGGTGAGGACCTGTTTATTGAAACGCGTCCCACCACACCACCTGATAGTCGCATTGAATTAATCCACCATCAGCCCGTCGACTGGAACATTTTGCAGTCCGGCTTGTTGAAGATTCGTTTAAAATAACTGCGGTAGGTTTCCCCGTTATTTTTCTTTTTTTGAGTTGAACTATGCGCGCTTCTCGTCTTCTCACCATCCTGCTGTTGAATGTGCTGGGTGTGGTGATTTTCTTTTCCTGGTATTTGCCGCCCGACCACGGCTTCTGGTTTGGGCTTGATAAAGCCATCTTCTTTGGCTTCAACGATCAGATGGTGGTACACCACGGCTTTGCGATTTTGGTGGCGATCACCAACTTTCGCGGTTTTGACCTGGTGTCACTGCTGGCAATGGGGCTGCTCTATCTGTGGTTCTGGCGTCGCGAAACACCGCAGGGCCGTCGCCGGATGTTGGCAATCGGCGTCACCATGCTACTGACTGCGGTGGTGCTGAACCAACTGGGTCACCTGCTGCCCGTGCAACACGTCAGCCCGACGTTGTTCTTTGAAAACGTCCATCGTGTCAGCGAACTGACTGGCATTCCCGCTAAAGATGCATCCAGCGATAGCTTCCCTGGCGACCACGGTATGATGCTGATTATCTTTGCCTGCTTTATGTGGCGCTATTTCGGCTTCCGCGCTTTCCTGGTGGGTTTGGTGATCGTATTCGTGTTTGGTTTGCCGCGTGTAATGGCCGGTGCGCATTGGTTCACTGATATCGCTGTCGGTTCACTGTCCGTCGTACTGGTGGGCCTGAGCTGGTGGTTATTAACGCCGGCCAGTGACAAATTAGTTAACTGGTTGTATCGAAGCTTGCCGGGTAAATATAAGCCGCAAGCGTAATTGTTTAGCGCGAGTGATCAAACAACAAAATAGTGATCGCTCGCGCTTAATGAAACCCCAAATAGATTATTAGCTCGCTAAGTAGTTATCAGTAAAAAGAAAAGATTATGGTGTGATCTGTTGTTGACCAGGCTTTTTCTTAAGCTGTCCAGTCAGAACCCTCTTAAAATCGGCCTTAACGCCAGAATTAGCCCCTGATCCTGCCGCTATTTCCCTGTTTAATCGCTGCCAGTTGTCGATAAAGTAGCCATTGTGTTACAGATTGATTTCACATCGAAAAAACCTATAAAAATTTATATAAAAGCACTCGCCACGCGGTCTGTAATCGGTTAACCTCAAACGCAATCAGTAGCTGAACAGCATAAAATGTGGTTCCGAAGGCAACAAAAATGTGTGCATTAACACATTTTAGTAATTAAGGAATTGTCTTAGCTGGTCGCTCTTATTAATCTCGACTCGTTTTGTCATCTGGCTGGCGACATTTTGTCGTAAGGATTTCGAAGGAAAACACCCATAATGGTCAAGTCTCAACCAATACTGAGATACCTCAGACGGATTATTCCGGCAGTAGCATTAGCAACGCTCTTATCAGCATGTAGCAGTACCCATAACGGGCAGAACGCGAATAACGAGAATCATGAAGTTAACAACCAGAATGGTTTTTTACTTCAGGCGTCTCAGGATGAATTCGAACAGATGGTGCGGAATGTGGATATCAAATCCCGCATCATGGACCAATACGATGACTGGAAAGGCGTGCGTTATCGCTTAGGCGGTGATACCAAGCGCGGCATCGATTGTTCCGCTTTTGTTCAGCGCACCTTTCGTGAGCAGTTTGGGTTAGATCTTCCACGTTCAACTTATGAACAGGAAGATACCGGTAAGCAGGTTTCTCGTACAAAACTGCGCCCTGGTGATTTAGTGCTGTTCCGCGCCGGTTCCACCGGTCGCCATGTCGGCATCTATCTGGGTAATGACAATTTTGTACACGCATCCACCAGCAGTGGTGTGATGATCTCCAGTCTCAACGAGAGTTACTGGAAGGCACGTTACCGTGAAGCACGACGTGTTTTAGGGCGTAATCCCAGCTAATCAATCCCCTTTGAAGATCCTCTCAGCCAGAGAATCAGAAGACGCTGCCCCGGCAGCGTTTTTTTTCGCCTGTCGTTTTTTTTCTCCCTCAGAATCGATAAAAAGTAATTGAGAATCAGAAATATAACGAGACTTTTCTCGCGCTCTCGTTATATTCTCGTTCACTTACTTACCCTCACCAAATCGGGTTGCACAGCGGCGAAAGACGCGGCAGCAACCAGACGGAAGACGGGAAGACACCAGATAGCAGTAGTGCGCGGTTAACATAATAAAATGGCAAGACAAGGGGAATTCACTCCATGCCACTGTCGGGGACGTTGAAACGTCATGCAACCTATTCGCGCCGAATCGCCTGGAGCAGCGTGATCGTCGGCGCCGTGTTCTTTCTGTTGTTTGTCACTGTCCTGTTAACGATGACCTGGCAAAAAAGAGTTCAGCAGCATACGTTGCTGTTGTCTCATAGTCGGGACGATTTACAACAGGTGATGACAACTCTGGTCAATACCCTTTATCCACTTCAGCAATACACCCAACTGGAGTGCAACAGCGTTGGTCGCGAGCTTACCTCACGCGCCGCCTTCGCCGGTAATATTCGTGCCATCCTGTTGGTGCGTCATGGTAACGCCTATTGTTCATCCGCCACCGGGGCCTTCCTGTTGCCGGTGGGGGATATCTCCCCGGAATCGGAACTGGAGCGCGACAGCGATCTGCGCTTAATGGAAGGCACGCCGCTGCAACCCAAAAAACCGGCGCTGGTATTGTGGATGAAAAATCCCGGCAACGAAGAAACCGGCATTCTCACTACCATGAACCTCAGCCTTACGCCTTATCAGCTACTGGCCTCTTACCATCCAGAAATCACCGGCATGGCGCTGATAGTCGGTGATCGGGCTATATTAAGCGGCAGTAACCAAGTGGTGCACGTAAGCGATTTACCCCCGTCTCTGGCAAGTATTACGTTTAATCAGGGCACCATGCAGTTTGTCCTGTTTGGCTCCACCCTCGCCGCACCGGATTATCACCTGATTGTTCTCAGCGGCATGTTATTTTCACTGCTGGTGGGCGGTGCCTGCTGGTTGCTGTTGATGATTCATCAACACCCCAGCAAAGAGATTATGCAGGGCATCAAACGAGGTCAGTTTCACGTTGAGTATCAGCCGCTGGTCACCGCACAAGACGGCAAACCCTATGGTGTGGAAGCCCTGCTACGCTGGACTCATCCCAGCGAAGGCATGATCCCGCCCGATGCATTTATCAGCTACGCCGAAGCCCAAAACCTGATTATCCCCCTCACCCGCCATCTGTTTAAATTGGTCGCGCGTGATGCTCATGAGATGTGTCATCAATTACCGCGTGGCACCCGGATGGGTCTCAACCTGTCACCGTTGCACCTCGCTTCCGACAGTTTCCGACGTGATGTGCAGGACTGGATTGCCGACATGCCGCCCAACCACTTCAACTATGTGTTTGAGATTACTGAACGCACTATGGTGAAGGAGAAAAACGCAGGTGAAATCTTTGCCTGGCTGCATGATAACGACATCAAGATTGCGATTGATGATTTTGGCACCGGACACAGCGCCCTGATTTACCTCGAAAAATATCCCTTCGACTATCTGAAGATTGACCGTGGTTTTGTACAGAGCATCGGTACCGAAACCGTCACGTCACCGGTGTTGGATGCAGTGCTCCTGCTGGCAAGAAAACTCAATCTGAAAACCGTGGCGGAAGGGGTGGAAACCGGTGACCAGGCAGCCTGGCTGGTTAATCGGGGGGTGACGCATTTGCAGGGTTATCTGTTTAGCCGCCCGCTGAAACCGGAGAATCTGGTGAATTATTATCAGCAGCAACTGGCTGCTGCGGGTTAACGTCACGCGAACGTCATGAAACTGCTACCATAAGGTGCGGATAACGAAAGGAGAGCGTCCCTCTTATGCTGCTTCGTTTAATCACAGCGTTATTGATTGGCTGTGTCATGTCGTCAGTACATGCGGAAACCATCAACGAAAGCTATGCCTTCGCCAAGCTGGGCGATCCAAAATATGAGGTGAACTTCACCCATTATGATTACGCCAACCCGGCAGCGCCGAAAGGTGGCAAGCTGACGCTGGCGGTGATCGGCACCTTTGACAACTTCAACCGTTACGCTTCGCGCGGCAATCCCGGCGCTGCGACCGATACGCTGTACGACGGTCTGTTCACCACCTCCGATGATGAGCCAGCCAGTTACTATCCCCTGATTGCTGAATCCGCTCGCTATCCCAGTGATTTCCACTGGATGGAAGTGTCCATTAACCCACACGCGCAATTCCAGGATGGCACGCCGATTACCGCGCAGGATGTCGCCTTCACCTTTCAGAAATTTATGACCGAAGGTGTACCACAGTTCCGCGTGGCGTTTCGCGGCGTTGAAGTCAAAGCGCTGAACCGCCTTACGGTGCGGATTGATCTACCCAAGCCGGATAAAGACTTAGCCCTCAGTTGGCTGACGCTGCCGGTGTTGCCGCAAAAATTCTGGCAGGATAAAAAATTCAACGAACCCATTGGTTATCCCCCCCTTGCCAGCGGCCCTTATCACGTCACATCGTATAAATCCGGGCAGTTTATTCAGTACAGCCGGGTGAAAAATTACTGGGCCGCCAATCTTCCGGTGAATCGCGGTCGTTTTAATTTCGACACTATCCGTTACGACTACTATCTCGACGATAATGTGGCGTTTGAGGCCTTTAAAGCCGGTGCCTTCGACCTACGTCTTGAAGGTTCCGCCAAGAAATGGGCAACGCAATATCGTGGCCGCAATTTTGACAACCACGCCATCGTCAAACAGGTCACGCCGAATGATGTCTCCACCAATACCAGTTGGCTGGCATTCAATAATGAAAAGCCATTGTTTCAGGATTTACGGGTACGTCAGGCGATAAGCCTTGCCTTTGATTTTGAATGGATGAATAAGGCGTTGTTCTACGGTGCGTATAAACGCTCCAGCAGCTACTTCCAGAACACCGCGTATGCGGCAAAAGGTTACCCCGACGCCGCACAACTGATTTTGCTGGCACCTTACAAAAGCGAGCTGCCGCCGGAAGTGTTTACCAATGAGTATGCGCCCCCCCGCTCCGATGGTAGCGGTTTCGATCGTGACAATTTGCTGAAAGCCATGAACCTGCTGAAAGAAGCCGGTTGGGAGATTAAAAACCAGCAGTTGGTCAATTCGAAAACCGGTCAGCCATTCCGCTTTGAGCTACTGCTGAACAGCGGTTCAAACAATGACTGGACCCTACCGTTCCAGCACAGTCTGGCGCGGCTGGGCATTCAGGTCTCCCTGCGTCAGGTAGACAGCTCGCAATATCTGCGTCGCCTGCGCCACGGTGATTACGATATGACGCCATCGACCTATTACGCGATGCCGTGGCCATCGACCGATCTGCAAACCATCTGGCAGTCTGAATATATCGAATCAACCTGGAACACCGCGCGGGTGAAAGATCCGGTTGTTGATCACTTCGTGCAACAGATAGTCGCGGATCAGGGCAATGAGAAAGCGCTGCTGCCGCTCGGTCAGGCGCTGGATCGCATCCTGCTGTGGCGCGCCTATATGATCCCGATGTGGTACAACGCCGAACAACGGCTGGCATACTGGAATAAATTCTCGCACCCCGAAATCAAGCCCGCCTTCGCCACCGGGCTGGAAAACTGGTGGTACGATGTGAACAAAGCCGCGCGTTTGCCGGCCGATCGACGCTGAGGAGTGCGGTTTGGGTGCTTATTTCCTGCGCAGATTACTGCTGATCATCCCCACCTTGTGGGCCATTATCACGCTCAACTTTTTTATCGTCCAAATCGCACCGGGTGGGCCTGTGGATCAGGCGCTGGCGAATATTCAGTTTGGTCACAATAGTGGGATACCCGGCGCGCCAGCTGGCGACAGTGGCGGAGCGCGTGGTGCGCTAAGCCGTGATAATCCCGGCGATAGTCAATATCGCGGCGCACGCGGCCTTGATCCTGAAGTGATTGCCGAGATCAAAAAGCGCTACGGTTTCGATAAGCCGATGTGGCAACGCTATGTGGAGATGCTGTGGAATTACGTGCGCTTTGATTTTGGCGACAGCCTGTTCCGCAGTTCATCGGTGCTCCAGTTAATCAAAGAAAGTTTGCCGGTTTCCATCAGCCTTGGGTTATGGAGCACGTTGATCATTTATCTGGTGTCCATTCCGCTCGGTATCAAGAAAGCGGTGCGTAACGGCAGCGCTTTTGATATCTGGAGCAGCAGCTTTATCATTATTGGTTACTCGATTCCGGCGTTTCTGTTCGGCGTGATTTTAATTGTGTTATTTGCCGGGGGCAGCTATCTCGACTGGTTCCCACTGCGTGGCCTGACGTCACCCCAATTCGACAGCCTGCCGTGGTACGGCAAAATTACCGATTACCTGTGGCATATTACGCTGCCGGTGCTGGCGACGGTGATTGGCGGTTTTGCCACCCTGACCATGCTGACCAAAAACTCTTTTCTCGATGAAATCCGCAAACAATATGTAGTGACCGCACGCGCTAAGGGCCTTGATGAAAAACGCATCCTGTATGGTCATGTGTTCCGCAACGCCATGCTGTTGGTCATTGCCGGTTTTCCCGCCACGTTCATCAGCATGTTCTTCACCAGTTCGGTGCTGATTGAGGTGATGTTCTCCCTTAATGGCCTTGGCCTGTTGGGCTACGATGCCACCATCCAACGTGATTATCCGGTGATGTTTGGCACGTTGTATATTTTCACGCTGATTGGCCTGCTGATGAATATTCTCAGTGATTTGACCTACACCCTGGTCGATCCACGCATTGATTTTGAGGGTCGCTGATGCGCTTGTCCCCATTAAACCAGCAGCGCTGGCAGCGTTTTCGCCACAATCGACGGGGTTACTGGTCGCTGTGGATTTTCCTGATTATTTTCCTGCTGTCGCTGGGTGCCGAGTTACTGGCTAACGATAAACCGTTGCTGGTGCATTATCAGCAGCGCTGGTATGTTCCGCTGCTGTTTAACTACAGCGAAAGCGATTATGGCGGGGATTTTTCGACCCCGGCGGATTATCAGGACCCGTGGCTGAAACAACGCCTTGCTCAACAAGGCTGGGCCATTTGGGCACCGATTCGTTTCAGTGACAGCACCATCAACTTTGCAACCAATGTCCCCTTCCCTTCTCCTCCATCGACGCAGAACTGGCTCGGCACCGATGCTAACGGCGGCGATGTGTTGGCCCGCCTGTTGTATGGCACGCGGATTTCGTTGCTGTTTGGTTTGCTGCTGACGCTATTCTCCAGCGTGATTGGCATCGTGGTCGGCGCGGTGCAGGGGTATTTCGGCGGACGCGTCGATTTAGTCGGGCAGCGCCTGATTGAAGTGTGGTCCGGCATGCCATCGTTGTTTTTATTAATCTTACTTTCCAGCGTCATTCAGCCGGGTTTCTGGTGGCTGTTGCTGGTGACGGTGGTGTTTGGCTGGATGAGTCTGGTCAGCGTGGTCCGGGCAGAATTTCTTCGCACCCGCAACTTTGACTATATCCGTGCAGCACGCGCACTGGGCGTCAGTGACAGCCGCATTATGTTGCGCCATATGCTACCTAACGCGATGGTCGCCACCTTAACCTTTTTGCCCTTTATTCTGTGCGGGTCGATCACCACGCTGACCTCACTCGATTTCCTTGGCTTTGGTCTGCCGGTGGGTTCACCGTCGCTGGGCGAGTTGCTGTTGCAGGGTAAGAATAATTTGCAGGCGCCGTGGCTCGGGTTATCGGGCTTTTTTGCGTTGGCCATTTTGCTGTCGCTGCTGATTTTTATTGGTGAAGCGGTACGCGATGCCTTTGATCCAAGCCGGGGGAGCTAAATGAGCAACTTACTGACCGTCAATCACCTCGCCGTTGCGTTTCAACAACGCACCGTGGTGGAGGATATTTCGCTGCGCATTGATGCGGGTGAAACCCTGGCGCTGGTCGGCGAATCCGGTTCTGGGAAAAGTGTCACCGCGCTGTCGATTATGCGCTTGCTGCCGCAGCCGCCGGTCAGCTATCCACAAGGCGAGATTCTGTTTAATGGGCAGAACCTGTTGCAGGCCAACGAACGCACGCTGCGTGGCTTGCGCGGCAACCAGATGGCGATGATTTTCCAGGAGCCAATGGTATCGCTCAATCCGCTGCACAGCGTAGAAAAGCAGTTGTATGAGGTGTTGTCGCTGCATCGGGGGATGCGGCGTGAAGCGGCACGGGCGGAGATCCTTAGCTGCCTTGATCGTGTTGGTATCCGCCAGGCCGCCACGCGTTTGCAGGATTTCCCCCATCAACTCTCCGGCGGTGAACGCCAGCGCGTCATGATTGCGATGGCGCTGCTGACTCAGCCAAAATTGTTGATTGCCGATGAGCCAACCACCGCACTGGATGTCACGGTACAGGCGCAGATCCTGCAACTGCTGCGCGAGCTGCAACGCGAGTTGAATATGGGGATGCTGTTTATCACCCACAACCTCAACATTGTGCGTCAGCTGGCACATAGCGTCACCGTGATGCGTAATGGCCGGGAAGTCGAGCATAACCGCTGCGCTGCGCTGTTCAGCCAGCCACAGCACGCCTATACCCGAGAATTGCTGGCAGCGGAGCCAGATGGCAGGCCCGCCCCTCTCAGCGACACCCTCCCGCTGTTGCAGGTAAAGAATCTGCATGTTGGCTTTCCGGTGCGCCGTGGCCTGCTAAAGCGTACCGTGGCGGAGAAAACGGCGGTGCAGGATCTGAGTTTTACCTTGCGGCGCGGCGAAAGTCTTGGTCTGGTGGGTGAGTCCGGCTCCGGCAAAAGCACCACCGGGCTGGCACTGCTGCGCCTGATTGCGGCGCGTGGGGAAATCTGGTTCGATAATCAACCGTTGCATCAGTTGTCAGCGAAGCAGTTGTTACCGTTGCGGGAAAAAATTCAGGTGGTGTTTCAGGATCCTAACTCGTCACTTAACCCACGGATGACGGTGCAGCAGATTATCGCTGAAGGCCTGGCAGTACATCGCCCCTCTCTCAGCACCGCCGAGCAGGAAGCCAAAGTGATAGCGGTAATGGAGGAAGTCGGACTGGATGCGGCAAGCCGTACACGCTATCCGGCTGAATTTTCCGGCGGCCAGCGTCAGCGCATTGCTATCGCGCGGGCGTTAATTCTTGAGCCACAACTGATGGTGTTGGATGAGCCGACCTCATCGCTCGATCGCTCGGTGCAAAAACAGATACTTAGCCTGCTACGTCGTTTACAGCAACAACATCAGCTGGCTTATCTGTTTATCAGCCACGATTTGCAGGTGGTGCGCGCCCTGTGCCATCAGCTGATTGTGCTGCGCCAGGGAGAGGTGGTGGAGCAAGGTGAATGTGATGCGTTATTTGATGCGCCACAGCAGGAGTATACGCGGCAGCTGTTGGCATCCGCGCAGGGTGAAAGCCTGATTTAATGACCGTCAAAGGTTTCCGCGATGGCGACACCCTGATTCTTCAGGCAGCAATTCGTGGCGCTTTCGTCGCCACGCTGGATCAGCAGGCAGGGCTGCCCTTCACATTGGGCGATCTTGCACTCAACCTGAATCTGCGCCAGCGTATCCTGCAACTGACGCAGAATCTCCATTGCCGGATGGCCGTCGTGGCTAAGCAGGCGTAACGCCACCAGATCCTGGTCATTTTCAGCATCGGCAGATTCCTGGCGCTCAATCTCACCAGCATGATCAAGCGACCAGCGGTAATGTTGAGGCAGACGATGCACAACGGAAAGTTGCAGCATAGATACGTAATCCCCAGAGACGTTAACGTTATTCACAACGAACGGCGCACACGCAGTGAATCCTTTTTCCTGGTTAACTCAGAATACGGACGTCAAGGTTAGCCTTCTCGTTTTAAACACAAAGCATGTAGCAGAGTTATTATTTGCGAGTTTGCTCGCATTTATCGCTATATGTACCCTGTTCGGCGGCAGTTAACAATCATTTTAGACGCAATAACGTTACTTTTTTACTTATTAATTTTCACAATATGGAAACATTACAAACAGAAAAGGTATTACATAAACCGTAGCGGCGTGATTTATCGCGCAAATTGCAGAACAGCGCGATAAATCGCGCTGCTACGAGTTGGGGGATGTTAACAGGTCAGACACTGGCGTGGCGGGGGCGTGAAGCGTAACTGAACAACGCAATTGAAACGGTGGCGCACAGCGCGATAGTCGCCACCATCGGCCAGGCGCTACTGACATTGATCATTGATAACAATGCCCCAACCAGCGCACCGACACCGAAACGTAAGGTGCCCGCCAACGAGGATGCCGTGCCAGCCATATGTGGAAACTCATCCAGCACCACCGCCATCGCGTTGGAAGATACCGTTGAGACGCAGCCGATAAACATCGCCACCCCCAGTACCAGCGGCAGAAAACCGAGGTTAAGTGCGCTCACCACCAGCAGCCAAATCCCCATGCAGAACTGGATTACCAGACCAATGCGGAACATCGCCAGTGGCCCAAAGCGGCGCACGGCACGGCTGTTGATCAACGTCATCACAAACAGGAACACCACGTTGAGGCCAAAGTAGTAACCAAAATTCTGCGGCGAGACGTGGTTCACCTCGATGTAAACAAAGGGACCGGCATTGAGGAAAGCAAACAATCCGGCAAAGGAGAATCCGCTCGCCAGCATATAGCTGAAGGCACGTTTATGGCGGAACAATGCGACAAAATTCCCCAGCGTGGTACGCAGGTGAAAACGCTGGCGCTGCTCCGGTTTTAGCGTCTCGCGGATTTGCGTGACTACCAGCACCGTGGTGACAATAGCGGCAATCGACAGTGTCCAGAAGATGGCGTGCCAGCTCCATAACAGCAACAACCAGCCGCCGATAATCGGTGCCATCAAGGGGGCAATGGTGGTGATCAGCATCACGAAAGACATCATGCGCGAGAAATCCTCTTTCGAGTAGCTGTCACGCATCAGGGCGTTTATCACCACACTGGCCGCCGCAGCTGACAGTCCGTGCAGAAAACGCATGAAGATCAGTTGATCAATAGTTTGCGACAACGCACATGCCGCCGCCGCACAGGCAAAAATCAAGGTGCCAAGGGCAATCACCGGTTTACGGCCATAGCTGTCGGCCAGTGGACCATACACCAACTGACCAATCGCAAAGCCGAAGATATACAGGTTTAACGTCATCTGTACGCTGCCAGACGAAACCGCAAACTGGCGGGCAATTTGCGGCATAGCGGGCAGATACATGTCGATGGAGAGCGGCATCAGCATCGCCAGCAATCCGAGAATAACCACTAACCCGACCGGTGAATTCTTTTCCTTTGGCACCACATGCTCCCGCTATTTTTGCTGTTTTAATTCGTCAGGTAAGCCAATGCTGGCAACTTCTTCTTCAGTCAATTCCCGGTATTCGCCTTCCGCAAGCTCCGCATCAAGCACGATTTCACCAATGCGTTCACGGTGCAGCGTCACCACATGGTTACCTACCGCGGCAAACATGCGTTTTACCTGGTGATAACGCCCTTCGCTGATGGTCAGCAATGCTTCCTGCGGGCCAACAATTTCCAGCGTAGCCGGTTTAGTCAGATCTTTTTCATTGTGCAGTTGCACGCCGGTGGCAAACTTTTCTACCAGAGCCGGATCTATCGGCAACTCCACGCCAACACGATAGGTTTTTTCGCAGTGATGACGCGGTGAAGTAATACGATGCGACCACTGGCCGTCATCCGTCAGCAGCACCAGACCGGTGGTATCGATATCCAGACGCCCTGCCGCATGCAGCTTCCCAACCATTGGCTCTTCAATAAAGAACAGAATGGTCGGGTGATCCGGATCATCGGTGGAACAAACATAACCCTGTGGCTTGTTTAACATGAAATAACGCGGGCCGTGCTGCTGCACCAGTGGATTGCCGTCGTATTCGACTTCGTCATCCGGCAACACTTTATAGGCGGTGTCGCGTACCACTTCGCCATTGATGGTGATTTTTTTCGCGCGGATTTCACGCGCGGCAATGGCACGGCTGATTTCCAGTTGCTGAGATATGAATTTGTCGAGTCGCATGAATTCGCTTTGCCTGTTTACTGCGGAGGGAAACTGAAACGGTGTTTTTATCCGTTGAAAATGTGAGGGCAGTATAGCCTGAACCTTCGGCGGCTAACAGAGCTGATCCTGCGTTTCACGCCCTTTCATGGCATAATGCGCGCCCGTTTCAGAAAAAAGTTTTTTCCGATGTCCTTCACCCTGCGCCCCTATCAACAAGAGGCGGTTAATGCGACCATCGCGCACTTCCGCCAGCATGCTACGCCCGCCGTCATTGTGCTGCCTACCGGTGCGGGCAAAAGCCTGGTCATCGCCGAGCTGGCCCGACTGGCGCGTGGACGGGTGCTGGTGCTGGCACATGTCAAAGAACTGGTGGAGCAGAACCACAGCAAATATCAGGCATACGGCCTGGAAGCTGACATCTTCGCCGCCGGTCTGCAACGCAAACAAAGTGAACGCAAAGTGGTGTTTGGCAGCGTACAGTCGGTGGCGCGCAACCTTGACCGCTTCGATAGCGCCTTTTCACTGGTGATCGTCGATGAATGTCACCGCATCAGTGACCAGAGTGAAAGCCAGTATCAGCAACTCTTCAGCCATCTGCGCCAACATAATCCACAACTCCGTCTGCTGGGGTTGACGGCCACGCCTTTCCGCCTCGGTAAAGGTTGGATCTATCAGTTTCATTATCATGGCATGGTGCGCGGCGATAACCATGCCTTGTTTCGCGACTGCATCTACGAATTACCGTTGCGTTATATGATCAAGCACGGTTTTCTGGTGCCACCTGAGCGGCTGGATATGCCAGTGGTGCAATATGATTTCAGTCGCCTGATTCCGCAAAACAATGGCCTGTTCAGCGAAGCCGATCTGAATCGCGAGCTGAAACAACAACAACGCGTCACGCCGCATATCATTCAGCAGATCGTGGAATTTGCCGAGGATCGACGCGGGGTGATGATTTTTGCCGCCACCGTCGAACATGCGCGGGAAGTGCTGACGTTATTGCCAGAGGATAGCGCGCTGGTTTCGGCAGAAACCGCCGTGAAAGAGCGCGATCGGCTGATTAACGCCTTTAAAGCACAGCAACTGAAATATCTGGTCAATGTTGCGGTGCTGACCACCGGATTTGATGCCCCCCATGTCGATCTGATCGCCATTCTGCGTCCGACCGAATCAGTCAGCCTGTATCAACAGATTGTCGGACGTGGCCTGCGGCTTGCCCCCGGCAAAACCGATTGCCTGATCCTCGATTACGCAGGCAACCCGCATGATCTTTTTACGCCAGAAGTCGGTGCGCCTAAAGGTGCCAGTGACAACCAACCCGTGCAGGTGTTTTGTCCGGCCTGCGGCTTCGCCAACACCTTCTGGGGCAAAGCCACCGCCGATGGCCATGTGATTGAGCATTTTGGTCGCCGCTGCCAGGGAGTACTGGAAGATGACGACGGCGCACGCGAACAATGTGATTACCGTTTCCGCTTTAAAAGCTGCCCGGATTGTGGTGCGGAAAACGATATAGCTGCGCGCCGCTGTCACCAGTGTGACAAGGTGCTGGTCGATCCCGACGATATGTTGAAAGCGGCGCTGAAGCTGAAAGATGCCCGGGTATTACGCTGTGGCGGTATGACGCTGACGCAAGGACGAGACGAGAAAGGCGAATGGTTAAAGGCCACCTACTACGATGAAGATGGGCTGGATGTAAGTGAGCGCTTCCGTCTGCATACGCCCGCACAGCGCAAAGCCTTTGAGCAACTGTTTATGCGCCCGCATCAGCGCGCGCCTGGCGTACCGCTGGGATGGCAGACCGCCGCTGATGTGGTGGCGTTGCAGCCGTTATTGCGCCACCCTGATTTTGTCGTCGCGCGCGCGAAAGGCCATTTCTGGCAGGTTCGCGAAAAGGTGTTTGATTATCAGGGGCGTTATCGCCGCGCCAATGAGCTGCGATAAGCCACGGAATCATTTGCCCGGCGCCGGGATAGCGGCTATAATGCCGCCCGCTTTTGCATCCGCAAGAGCGTTTGAATAATCGTCCTGTTGCTGGGTCGCCTGTAGCAGGAATCAACGAAGAGACATTAAGATGTTCACTATCAACGCAGAAGCACGTAAAGAGCAGGGTAAGGGTGCGAGCCGCCGCCTGCGCCACGCTAACAAGTTCCCGGCCATCGTTTATGGCGGAACTGAAGCACCGGTTTCTATCGAACTGGATCACGATGCAATCATGAACATGCAGGCTAAAGAAGGTTTTTACTCTGAAGTTCTGACCATCGTTGTTGACGGTAAAGAAACCAAGGTTAAAGTTCAGGCTGTACAGCGTCACCCGTTCAAGCCGAAACTGCACCACATCGACTTCGTTCGCGCTTAATCGCCTGACGAGTTGAAGAAAAAACGCCGCATTTGCGGCGTTTTTTTATGGGCGAAAATCAGTTGCCGCCAGTGCGACGTTGTAACTGATCGCGCAGATTCGGCGGTGTCCCTTTAATCGTCAGCGTATCGGTCGCCGGATCCCAGAAAATACGTTCGCCCAGCAGCATGGCATCGAAATTCAGGGTTAAGCCACCGCCGCTGCCAGCAAACTTAGTCAGCTGACGCAACGTGCTACGGTCGGCCGGAAAATGCTCTTCCAGTTCGTAGCCCTGTTCCTGGGTAAATGCCTGGAACGTCTTCTCGCCCAGTGGCGGCAGTTCGCTGGATAGATCTTCCAGCGCAATCTCCTCACCGGCCTGGAGCTGATCGTTGCAGTAGCTGTAGACCTGCTGACGATAATTCTGGCGTTCGTTTTTATCCAGATTCGATTCCGCGCAATAATCATCAACCGCCTGCAACAAGCCACGGTTCTGCGCTTTGGTATCGAGGCCCACGCTGGCACCGAGAAAATCCATAAAGAAGTCAGCGACTTTACGCCCTACCCGCCCGCGTAAAAACGTCAAATAACGGGTGGACTCCGGGTTGGTTTCCCATTCGGTGAGATCAATACGCGCCACAATATCCGCATGATTGATATCAAGATAATGGGTGCTGCTGATGTCCAGTTGTTCGTTAACACGCATGCTGGACTGGCTGTTAAGCACCGCCACCAGCAAATATTCCACCGCCAGATAACGATAATGGATAAACAGAACGATACCGCCTTCAGCAAACGTATATTTGCTCAGTTCATCGCGCAGACGACCGGTCGCCGCCCGACTGAAGGCCAGAAAGTCATCTTCTCCTTTGCGGCAGTTACGCAGCGCAGCGGCCAGTTCGCTCTCTTCATCGAATAACCCATAGGCTTTGTTTTTCGCGCTATAAACCCGGTGTAACTCTTCTGCCATCTCTTCCACCGCTTTGGTGGCAGGCAGCAGGGTATCGCGCAGCACCAGCTCCAGCTGGTTTTCATCACGTTTGACTAACTGATGCAGGGCGATCTGGTCGATATCCAGACTCATGATAGACTCTCCTTTAAGCTCAGGCGCGTATTCAAACACCGCCCGCCGCGGCTTTCAACTCCATGCACAACACGAACATTTCGCTTTCGATAAAATTGCGGAAAAAATCGCGTTGTTACGGTAATATACCGCCTTTTGATACTTGATTAGTCGACGATATGCCACAATCATCCCGTTACAGTGACGAACGCGTGGAGAAACTCCTCGCGCAACTGGCGCAGGTTCTTGAAAAAGACAAAGCGCCAACCGACCTTTCCCTGATGGTGCTGGGAAATATGGTAACCAATTTGATCAACACCAGTGTCTCTCCGGCGCAGCGCCGTAGCCTGGCGCGATCTTTTGCCGATGCATTGCAGGCGTCGGTTCGCGATGACAACGCCCATTAATTTGCAGATTTGACCTTATAATATGGTAACCAACCGGCAGCGCTACCGTGAAAAAGTCTCCCAGATGATCAGCTGGGGGCATTGGTTTGCCCTGTTTAATATTATCTTCGCGTTAATTTTAGGCAGCCGCTACCTGTTGGTTTCCGACTGGCCCGCGTCGCTGGCTGGTCGTATCTATGCCTACAGCAGCTGGATTGGCCACTTTAGCTTCCTGGTGTTTGCTGGCTATCTGCTGATAATTTTCCCCCTCACCTTCGTGGTGATGTCGCAACGGCTGCTGAGATTTCTGTCAGCCATTATCGCGACGGCGGGCCTGACGCTGATTATGGTCGACAGCGCAGTGTTCAATCGCTTCCATCTCCACCTCAATCCGGTGGTGTGGGAACTGGTGATTAACCCCGACCAGAGTGAGATGGCGCGTGACTGGCAGCTGATGTTTATCGGTGTGCCGATCATATTCCTGGTGGAGATGCTGTTCGCCACCTGGAGCTGGCAGAAACTGCGCAGCCTCAATCGACGCTCATTCGGCAAGCCGCTGGCGGCGTTGTTTATCTCAGCCTTCTTCGCCAGCCATCTGCTGTATATCTGGGCCGATGCCAATTTCTATCGCCCCATCACCATGCAGCGCGCGAACCTGCCACTTTCTTATCCGATGACCGCAAGACGTTTCCTTGAACGCCACGGCCTGTTGGATGCACAGGAATATCAGCGTCGTCTGGTGCAACAAGGTGATCCCGAAGCCCTCTCGGTTCAATATCCGCTGAGCGACATTACTTTCCGCGATGGCGGTACACGACATAACTTGCTGGTGTTGACGGTGAACGGCCTTAACAACGCTACGGTAGAGAAAGCCCTACCGTCGCTTAATCAGTTTGCCAGCGACAATGTGCGTTTCACGCAGCACTTCAGCGCGGGCAACCAGGCTGAAAAAGGCCTGTTTGGCCTGTTCTACGGCATCTCATCCAGCTATATGGATGGCGTGTTGGCGGCGCGTATGCCTTCCGCGTTACTCAGCGCCCTGAATAGCCAGGGTTATCAGTTCGGCCTGTTCTCGTCCGATGGCTTTAATCAGCCGTTGTATCGCCAGGCATTGCTGGCCGATTACTCGCTGCCAACGATGGAGAGTCAGACCAATAGCGCTACGGTTACCCAATGGCAAAACTGGCTGAATGGGCAGAAAGACAATAATGCCCCGTGGTTCTCCTGGATCGCGTTGAACGGCATTACCGTGAATGGCGACAGCGTTAAAGCGCGCCAGCGCAGCTATCTGCGTCAGGCCGCTGGCGTTGACAGTCAAATCGCCGCTGTGCTGCAAACTTTGCAGGAGCGCGATTTGTTGAAAAATACCGTTGTGGTGATTACCGCCCAGCATGCGATTGCGCTGGATGGTGATGATGACAATCCAGGTAACCGTGCGACGCTTCAGGTACCGCTGGTGGTGCACTGGCCTAATACGCCTGCACAAACTATCGATCGCCTGACCGATCAGCAGGATGTGATGGCAACATTGATGCAGCGTCTGTTGCATGTGCGTACCAATCCGGTGAACTACTCTCAGGGTGAAGATCTTTTTGCCGCGCAGCGCAGCCACAATTGGGTGGCCAGCAGTGAAGATGGCAGACTGGTAGTCACTACCCCTGAAACAACCCTGGTGCTGAACAACAACGGCAGCTATTACGCTTATGATGCGCAGGGAAAAGTCCTCAGGGACCATAAACCTGAACTGGCATTGCTGTTGCAAGTGCTGACGGAACAGAAGCGTTTCATCGCAAACTGATTAATTATGAGGCAGTTAAATCCCGTGCATCTTGCAATCGCGCGCGGAAACGTTACTATATGCCTCCACGTTCGGCACGTAGCGCAGCCTGGTAGCGCACTGTCATGGGGTGTCAGGGGTCGGAGGTTCAAATCCTCTCGTGCCGACCAAAATTCCCAATAAAAAAGCAGCCTTTATGGCTGCTTTTTTATTTTCTGCATGCTGCAATCACAGCAGACGGTTGCCATCCTTATCAATCACTTTTTCGCCATCTTCTTTGCTGAACTCCCCCTGCTGTGGGTCAGGAAGAATATCAAGCACCACTTCTGAGGGGCGACATAACCGCGTCCCTAACGGTGTCACCACTATCGGACGGTTAATCAGGATGGGATAAGACAGCATGGCATCAAGCAATTGATCATCGCTAAAGTGCTCATCAGCCAAACCGAGTTGCTGATAAGGCTCGACATTCTTGCGTAATAAGGCCCGCACACTGATCCCCATCGCATGGATCAGTTCCTTTAACTCTTCACGTTGCGGCGGTGTCTCCAGATAGTGGATGACAACAGGTTCAACTCCACTGTTGCGAATTAATGCCAACGTGTTACGTGAAGTCCCGCAAGCAGGATTATGATAGATGGTGATGTCAGTCATGTTCATTCTCAAATCATTGGGTAAAGGCCAGGCGCAAAGCTAGCGCACTCAGAGTTACCAGCAGCACTGGCAGTGTCATCACAACACCCACCCGGAAGTAGTAACCCCAGCTAATCTTGATGTTTTTCTGATCGAGTACATGCAGCCAAAGTAACGTAGCGAGACTTCCAATGGGTGTGATCTTCGGCCCCAAATCGCAGCCAATTACGTTGGCATAAATCATGGCTTCTTTGATGACACCTTCCGCCGTGCTGGCATCAATTGAGAGCGCACCGATCAAAACAACAGGCATATTGTTCATCACAGATGAAAGTATCGCCGTAACTAAACCAGTGCTAAAGGTGGCACTCCATACCCCCCCGTTTGCAAAGGTATTCAACAGCAAGGTGAGATACTGGGTGAGGCCCGCATTTTTCAGACCGTAGACGACCAAATACATCCCCAGTGAGAAAATGACGATCTGCCAGGGTGCGCCTCGCAGAACTTTCCCTGTGTTAATAGCATGACCGCGTTTAGCCACCGCAAATAGCGTTAGCGCACCAACCGCCGCTATTGCACTGACAGGAATACCGAGCGGCTCAAGGAGGAAGAAACCAACCAACAGCAGAACCAACACCAGCCAGCCCATTTTAAATGTCGCAGGGTCTTTGATGGCTTCAGCCGGGGACTTTAGCAGGGAAAGATCGTAGTGGCTGGGAATCTCCTTGCGGAAGAAAAGATGCAGTACGATCAGCGTGGCAATGATGGCAGCAAGATCAACCGGCACCATGATTGACGCATAATCACTAAATCCCAGTTGGAAAAAATCGGCAGAAACGATGTTAACCAGATTGGAGACTATCAGCGGCAAACTGGCGGTATCCGCGATAAAGCCTGCCGCCATAACGAAAGCCAGTGTCGTTCCTTTGCTGAACCCCAATGCCAGTAGCATCGCGATAACAATAGGTGTCAGAATCAGCGCCGCACCATCATTAGCGAATAATGCAGCAACCGCAGCACCTAACAGGACGATATACGTAAACAGCAACCGCCCTCGCCCGTTACCCCATTTGGCGACATGCAAGGCACACCATTCGAAAAAACCCGATTCGTCCAACAACAGGCTGATGATTATTACTGCGATAAACGCAGTCGTTGCGTTCCAGACGATATGCCAGACAACCGGAATGTCATGTAACTGGATGACCCCGGTCATCAACGCCAGAACTGCGCCTATCGACGCGGTCCAGCCGATGCTAAGTCCGCGAGGTTGCCAGATGACAAAAATGATGGTGAGAACAAATATTGCGCCTGCCAGTAACATTAAAATCCCCTGCTCTGAAAATACATATGTTTTTATGAATATGTTTTAACGGCCGCACACATTTGCGTTGGCACTTTTGAATGATTCACGTAATTCATCACGCTGACTGCTCCAGGCAGTATCTATTATCGACGCCGCCCAGGCTGGCATATGAGGCGATAAACGGTAGTGAATCCATTTACCCTCACGACGATCCAACACCAAACCAGCATCTCGCAGTAACGCAATGTGGCGTGAAATCTTCGGCTGGGATTGACTTGTAAAAGCACACAGGTCGCACACACAGAGTTCTCCAGCCTCACGCAACAGCAAGATGATTGTTGTGCGTGTCTCATCAGCAAGGAGTTTGAAAAGTTGAACTGGCTGCATCAGTGATGTTTCCTGATAATCATTTAACACATATGTTAAATCATATATGTTTAATGTAAAGGCAGATTTTATTCACTGGGGGAACATTACATATCGTTATTTCCAGCCCTTGATGCTGAACATTTTGTTCAATTCACAGCCTGATGATGTTCCAGATACACATCCGAAAGTTCAGGAATTGCACAGCATGGTGGGATGGAATACTGGAATGGTTGGGGTCCGGATGAAAGTGGAACATCCGGGCTTTCATCATTTTTGTTTCGGTCAGGTGAATCACCCTCAATCGGAGGTTCAAATCCTCTCGTGCCGACCAAAATTCCCAATAAAAAAGCAGCCATAAGGCTGCTTTTTTTATTTTCTGCTATCCCTCATTCACCCAGATTCGCATCTCGCCTTCCCCTCGATTCGCCCAGCTAAACCAGGGAATAAAGGTCAATGTTTGTGTCTGATGGGTGGCAGGAGAGCGATCATAATGCCATAGCGCTTGTTCTTCCGGCGAACTCGCACTGTGTTTGCTGCCTTCAGCCTGGATCAACACCTTGTGCGCAAACAGCCCTTTACCTTCAAAAGTGCGGAAGGTCGCCGTTTGCGGTAACCACAGGTTATGCAGTTCCTCACCGTTATCGGCCTGTTCAAGACAATAGACCAGTGGCCCGCGCTGGATCGCCACTTTGCCCGCCACATGACGTACCAGCGGATTGCCATAGACGCGACGTACCGGCATCGGCAACGTCAGGGTTAAAGTATCGCCCTCCTTCCAGTAGCGGCTAATATGCAGATAACCTTTCCGGGCCTGACCTTCCACTGCCGAACCATTCAGCATCACCTGTGGCGCATCGCACCAGTCCGGCAAGCGTAATGCCAGCGTGTGCTGAATGGGTTGCGGGGAATCAATGGTGATGGACACCTGCTCCTGCCACGGGAAATTGCCACCGATGCGCAAGCGCAACTTATCCTCACCCACCGGCAGTTCAAGGCTATTGCCGACATACAGATTGATATACAGCGCATCTTCGCGTGGCGTATAGATGTAATGACCGAGTGAAGTCAGCACGCGAGCAATATTGGGTGGACAACAGGCACAACCGAACCAGCGCTGGCGCACCGGTTTTACGTGGTCATAGATATGGTTTGCGCTGAGGGTTTTCGGATGAACTTCCAGCGGATTGACGTAGAAGAAGTGTTTACCATCCAGCGCCATCCCCCCCAGCACGGTGTTATATAACGCCCGCTCCATCACATCGGCATATTGGCTGTCGGCCTCCATCTCCACCATGCGACGGGCAAACATCATCAGGCCAATCGACGCGCAGCTTTCGGCATAGACGCTGTCGTTCGGTAAATCGTAATCACTGCTGAAAGCTTCACCACTGCTTTGCGAACCGATACCGCCGGTGATATATAACTGGCGCTGGGCCATGTTATGCCACAGGCGCAGGCAGTCCTGACGTTTCGCCTCATCCTGGTTGAGTCTGGCCAGGTGCGCCACCCCGGTCATCAGATAGACGAAGCGCACTGCGTGGCCAATCGCCGTGTGTTGTTCGGCAATCGGTTGATGCGCCTGACTGTAGGCTTTGTCTTTTACCATCCATGCGGGGCCATAGGTATTCCAGTAAGAGGTCTTGCCACGCTTTTCGTACTCGCTATCGTAAAAATGCGGCTGCGCGCCACGCTGCTCAACGAAGTAGTTCACCAGCGTCAAATAACGCGGCTCCCGGGTCACTTCATGCAGACGCATCAACGCCAGCTCGATTTCCGGATGTCCCGGATAGCCGTGCAACTGGGTATCACCCGGCCCGAACACGCTGTCGATATGGTCTGCAAGTTTACACACCACTTCCAGCAGTCGGCGCTTGCCGGTGGCCTGAAAGAAAGCGACACCGGCCTCGATCATGTGTCCGGCACAGTACAGCTCATGACACTCCGCGAGGTTAGTCCAGCGTTCGTTGGGCGCTTTGACAGTGAAGTAAGTGTTAAGATAACCATCGTCACACTGGGCGGCCGCCACCAGTTCAATCACCTCATCAGCGGTTTTCTCCAGTTCTGCATCTGGCCGCTGGCACAGCGACCAGGCAACCGCCTCCAGCCACTTCGCCACGTCGCTGTCCTGAAACACCATGCCGTAGAACTCTCCCTGCTGTAACCCGGCAGCGATACGGAAATTTTCAATCGCATGGCTGGGATCGGCTTCGGCAATCCGATCGTTCAGTGCCTCCCATTGATAGGGGATCACAACATCACGCACCAGTTGCTGATACTGACCGAGGAACGGATCGTTAATTTTGAGCTGATGCAGATCGACTTCCATTACAGACATAACGTTCTCCTTAAGACTGGACATGGCGAACACGCAGATCGCTGGCAATGCGCGCCATCATGGGATTTTTGAGTTTGCAGGCGAGAATGGTGAACGCCAGCAGCAGGTGGAATAAGGCAGGCAACAAGGTTTCCATGCTGGTGATGCCGTGCAGAGATGCCGCCGTCTGGTTAGCTGCACCAGGTTGATAGGCGACGAAAATAAACACCAGGCTGATGATGCCGGCACTGGAGGCCCAGGCCAACTTGATGAAAAACAGGTTAAAGGCGAAGTTCATCCCCGAAGAACGTACGCCGGTTTTCCACTCGCCGTAATCATCGGCAAAGGCCATCAGTGAAAAATGCAGCGGCAGCGTGAAGCCAAGGATAATCCCATTGCCAAGGATCACCACCAGCCAGAGGGTTTGCCACGCCGGACCGGTGGGCAGGAGCCACATTACTACCGCCAGCGCAGCCAGCACGATGTTGGTCCAATAATACAGCCTGACGGTATCCACGCGTTTTGACAGCGGGCTGACCAGCACCGAGCCAAGAATCGAAGCAAAGGTCACCATGGTAAAAAACAGCGAGGTGTAAGCGGTACTGCCCTGCAACACGTAGGTGATGAAGTACATGTAGCCGCCCCCGCGAATGTTGAACACATTGATCAGCAGGAACGACATCAGCAGCATCAGCAGCAGTTGGTCATTTTTGCGCAGCCCTGCCAGATGTTCCCGCAGGGTAAATTTCCCCATACTGTCCAGCGAGACACGCTCACGCACCCAGAAAAAGCAGCACAGGAACATCACCACCGCCACGCTACACAGGATACCGACACCGAGCTGATATCCCTGCGCCGCATTGCCGTTGCCCAGGGTCGATACCAGCCACGGCAACCCCACCGATACCAAAAAGCCCGCCACACCGCACAGCACAAAACGCCATGACTGGCAGGCAATCACTTCGCTGTGGCGGCTGGTCATGGTGTTGATCAATGCGCAGTACGGCACGTTAATCGCGGTGTAGCTGACGGAGAGCAGCAGATAAGTACCAAACGCCCAGATGATCTTCATATTCATACTGACGTCAGGGACGGTAAAGGTCATTACGCCGATAATGCCAATCGGTACCGCGATCCACAGCTGCCACGGACGGAAACGTCCCCAGCGACTTTGAGTACGGTCTGCCACAATGCCCATAATCGGGTCGGACACGGCATCAAACACGCGCAGCGCGATAAACAGCGTCCCGACCAGCGCAGGTGTCAGGCCAAACACATCGGTATAGAAAAATGTCAGGAAATTCATGATCAGGCAGGTGATCACCGTGCCACCGGCATCACCCAGCCCGTAGCCGATTTTCTCACGCAGAGAGAGCGAATCACTCGCTGCCTGCTGCGTCAATTCGGTGTGGGTAATCGGGGAAGAAGTCATTGCAAACTCCTCATCAGGGTCAGAGTCCATTACCCGCATCAGGGCGGGCTTATTTTCAGGTACGGATTTATTCTGCCCGGAATATGCCGTGCAACAAGGGAAGGGAAAAGTATAAAAAAGGGGTAATTCCGACCTGATTGACAAAGTGTGAACTGGATCGAGCGAATGAAGATTTTATGATTAATAATCAATAAGAAATCGTATTTTACATGACATGAAAAGCGGAAAATTGAATATCAATGCTCGAATTATCCATAGCGTTTCCGATTCAGGTGCAAAATGGCGGGTTGTTCATTTCGCGTGGGGTAGGAAGCCATCCGGCACGGATTCTGACCTCGTGGGAAGTCATCTTTGTTGAACGAGGACAACTGCAAATCCGCGAAGACGATCGCCTGTTCACCGTCCAGGCAGGAGAGAGTTTGCTGCTGCGACCCGGCCATCGTCATGTGGGTGAAGGGGCATTTCCTGCCGACCTCAAATTCTACTGGTTGCATTTTGACTGGCTGAAAGCCACATCGGCAGCCGGGTTACATGCGACACTGCTGAACATCCCGCAGCACACACGCGTCAGCGATCCCCAATACGTCATTTCGCTGTTTCGTCAGTTTCTCAGCGAGCAGGAAAACATTCATCGCAGCATCGCGCTGGAGTGTATTTTGTTGCTGATCCTGCAACAAATTGCCGCGCCCGGCCCGCAGGAAAGCACCAATGACAGTCCCGGCCTGGCGTTGGCGTGGAAAGCCAATCAGATCATCCGCACGCAATTCCACCTGCCGCTTTCCACATCATCACTGGCAAAAGAGTTGCACTGCAACGCGGATTATCTTGGGCGTGTCTATCGCCGCACCTTTCGCCTGACGCTGACGGAGGCCCTCCACCGCCAGCGCGTTCTGATGGCGGAAAAATTGCTGATCAATAATTCGCTGTCATTAACTGAGGTGGGACGGCAGTGCGGATTCAACGACACCAGCTACTTTCGTCAGATTTTTCGTAAACATACCGGGCTGACCCCAGCAAGCTGGAAACGCCGCTACTGCAAGGAGCACATTAACTCCTGAGCGCAAAATAGCGTTGTGGCGTCATGCCCAGCACCTTGCTGAACATGGCAATCAATGCGCTGCCGTTGCAATACCCCTGCTGTTGAGCGATCTCTTCCACCGACACTCCCTGGGATAGCTGATTGATGGAGGTCATGATGGTTAACTGCTGCCGCCACTGCGCAAATGTCAGGCCCGTATGCTGGCGAAACAAACGGGCAATGGTACGCGACGTCGTGCCGGCACGCAGGCTCAGGGTTGCTAGCGTTTGGTGGTTACCGGGCTGCGTGGTCAGCATCCCGGTGAGCGCCAGCAATCTCGGCTCGGTCACCACCGGCAGACACCCCACCGTGGCCGCAGGGGCCTGGCTTAATTCATTGCATAGCAGCGGCAGAATCAGTGCATTGCGCGCCGGGTGCTGCGCACTGAGTTCGTTGACCAACTGATGCACCAGGGGCGTCACCCGCAGCGGGCACACTGCTTCGATACATTTCTTCTCACCGGTTTCAGACAGGTAGAGATTATGGGTTTGCGTCCCCGCCTGAGCATGGGTTTGATGTGGCAGCCCCGAAGGGATCCATAGTCCACGCCAGGGGGGCAACGTCCAGCTTGCCTGCGCGGTGTGAATGGTGATGGCACCACGACTGCACCAGGTCAACTGTACCGTTGCGTGGGAGTGCCAGGCCTGCGCCTGCTCACGGGCATAAAAATAGGAAACCGCGGTAGGTACCGAGGTTGCACTCAGCATCTCAGGCTTCAGTTGCGGAATCTGACCTTTCATCACCCCTCTCGCCGGATACCTGAAAAACGCGTAACGATTTGTCGTTTGCGACAACCTTTGTCGCATTTTCAGGGTTAGTTATAAAGACACAGATTAGCAGACATCCGCCATCTTTTAATAAGAAATAAAATCATTATCATTCGCCTTCTCCTGGTCAGGATTACCCGTTACGCTGCCCTTTCCTTATCGTAACGCGAGTCAAAAAAGCCTTATCCAGTATGCACTTTTTAATGGTGAGCATTTCTTTAACTTATTCAAAGATAGGGAAAATTGATGTGCAAAATGACAGGCATGAGCAAAGCGCCTTTCGCACTCAGCATGATGGCGTTAATGCTAATCGCATGCAGAAGCAGTGCCGCCGATCAGCAAATGGTGGTGACCGCCAACGCGCAGAATAACCCGCTACAGCACATGGATGGCAGTGGCGTCGTCGCCACCAGCACCACCAGTGCCACCAAAACCGCCACCCCGAAGATTGAGGTGCCGCAATCAGTATCCAGCGTGACGCGTAAGCAGATGGATTTGCAGGCCGCACAAACCGCCGCAGAAGCGCTGCGTTATACCTCCGGCGTGGTTTCAGAGATTCGTGGTGCATCCAGCAGTGGCGCCGGGTATATGTTCAGTCGCGGTTTCTATCTGGAACAGTTCCTTGACGGTGCTCGCATGCCGAGCGACAGCAGCTTCGGCTATGCCATCGCTAATTATGACACCTATGGTTTTAGCAACATTGAAGTGCTGCACGGCCCAGCCTCGGTGCTGTACGGCCAGGTGAATCCGGGCGGGGTGGTCAATCTGACCAGCAAAAAACCCACCGAGACGCCAGTACACGAGGTGTTTGTCACCGCAGGCAACCATGACCATCTGCAAACCGGCTTTGACGTTGGCGGTAAGGCCAACGATGACGGCACCCTGCTCTATCGCCTGACGGCCAGCGCCACCGACAGCAAAACCCAGGTGGATGACACCCGCCAGAAGCATGTGTATGTCGCGCCAGCCATCACCTGGAAGCCGAATGACGATACTTCACTGACGCTGCTGGCGAAGTATCAACGTGATCCGGATGTGGGTTACTACAACTTTGTCCCGGCAGTTGGCAGCGTGTACAGCGGCCCGCATGGGAAAATCTCACCGCAGACCAACCTTGGCGATGCCAATTTTGATCACCATTCACGCACCCAGTTCTCGGTTGGCTACGAATTCTGGCATCGTCTGAACGACAGCCTGATGATGCGGCAAAATGTGCATTACAGCGACGTGAAAGATAACCTTGAGAATGTCTTCACCAACGGCTACGCCAGCGGCTCTGACCGGGTATTGAATCGCTACGCCTTCTTTAACCACGAACAGGCGAAAACGCTGTCCGTTGATAATCAGTTAGAAGCGGAGTTCAATACTGGCGCGCTGTCGCACCAACTGCTGTCAGGCGTCGATTTCCAACGCGTGCTGTATCGCGAAACCGTCGGTTTAGGTGCCGCGTCAACCATTGATGCCTTCGCCCCGCAATACAGCGACATCGCCATGCCAGCCACCAGTTCGGACGACCATATTCGCCAGAAACAACTGGGCGTATATACCCAGGATCAGATGCGCCTGGGCAACTGGAGCTACCTGCTGGGTATCCGCGAGGATTGGGCACATGCGGATGATGTCAATCCGGTGACTGACTCTTCCACCGAACAATCCGCCCGTGCCTTTACCTGGCGTACCGGGTTGGTATATCAGTTTGATAATGGCATCGCGCCCTATGCCAGCTTTGCCAAATCCTTTATCCCGCAGGTGGGTACCCTGTATGGCGGCGGTATGGCGCAACCGACCACCGCTAATCAATATGAAGTGGGGGTGAAATATCAGCCAACTGGCTTCAACGGCTTTATCACTACCTCATGGTTTGATTTGACCGAGAAGAACGTACTGACCAGCGATCCTGTGCACTCAGGCTACGATACTCAGGCAGGTAAAGTCCGGTCAAAAGGGGTTGAAGTTGAGGCTCACGCCAACCTGACGACAAACCTGACGCTGATCTCCGCCTATACCTGGCTGAATGCCGTCACCATCGACTCCAACGACAGCGCCACCACGCTGGACGGCGGCACAACCTCGATGCAAGGCAAACGTCTGTGGGGAATGCCGCGCAATACCGCCTCAGCCTGGCTGGATTACACCTTCCATCAAGGCGCATTGCAGGGCTTTGGTATCAATGCCGGGGTGCGTTATATCGGGGCCAGTAAAGATACCTCCAACACCATTCGTGTAGCCTCTGCGACGGTGATGGATGCCGGTATCCACTACGACACCGGTGCGCACTGGCTGTTCAGCCTGAATGCCAGCAACCTGCTGGACCGTCACTATGTTGCCTCTTGCTACAGCGCCTCGACCTGCACCTATGCCGCAGGTGCTGACGTGCTGGCAACGGCGCGCTACCGCTGGTAATGAGATGAGAAGACGCACTTTTCTGCAAACGATCGCCTTGCTCCCGCTAGCGGGTATGGCGTGTCGGGTTGGTGCGTCTTCTCTGCCCGCTCCCCGTTTAGTGGTACTCGACTGGGGACTGGTGGAAACGCTGCTGGCCATCGGGGTGGTCCCGGTTGGCGTCGCCGAGATCGCGGGTTACCACGACAATGTGGTGACCCCGGTAATCCCGGCACAGGTTCCCGATGTTGGATTGCGCCTGGCACCCAATCTGGAGTGGCTACAACAACTGGCACCGGACTATATCCTGATCAACTCCAGCCAGGAGTCACAGCGCGCAATGCTGGAGCGTATCGCACCGGTACGCGCCTTTGCCATATACAGCGACAGTGGCACTCCGTATCAACACGCCATTACGGCAACCCATCAACTGGGTGAATTGTGTCAGCAACAGGTTGCGGCGGCACGGTTAATCGCTGAGGCGGAAAACGCGTTGCAGCCAGTGACCCAGTCGCGACAACCAGACATCCCCCTGTTCCTGATCCGCTTTTTCGATGCGCGCCATATCGGTATCTATGGTCAACACAGCCTGTTTCAGGATGTGCTGGATGCTTTAGGGCTTACTAACGGCTGGCACCAGACGACCGATTACTGGGGGATTAGCGTCACCGGGCTGGATAGTCTGGCGGTGAGGGATGACGCGCGGATCCTTTATTTTACCCCGTTACCCACCAATATGACGCACGGCCTGACAGACAATGCGCTATGGCAGGCTTTGCCTGCGGTACAGGCCGGCCATAGCGCAGCATTACCGGCGTTTTGGGGCTTTGGCATGCTGCCTTCTGCGATTCGTTTTGCCCAACAGTTATCCGCGGTGCTGGCAGCATGAAGCGCGGGTCAGCTATCGCGTTATTGTTGGCTGTGCTACTGAGCCTGCACAACCTGACACAATTGTTACCCGCAGCGCAGTGGCGCGCGTTGCTCCCCTGGACGGCGAACCCTGATATTCACCGGTTGTTGGTATTGCAGAGCTGGCTGCCTCGTCTGGCAATCAGCCTGTTATGCGGTGCCGCGCTGGGGCTGGCAGGCTTACTGTTTCAGCAAACGCTGCGCAATCCACTGGCTGAGCCAATGACACTTGGCGTTGCCGCCGGGGCACAACTTGCCCTGTCGTTGACCACCGTATTTCTCCCGCACTGGCTGGCAGCCAGTTCCTGGATCACCCTCGCCGGTGCGCTTATCGCTGCCGTGCTGGTACTGACGCTTGCGGCCTCGCGTGGGCTGGAACCCTCCAGGGTCGCCATTGCCGGGCTGGTGGTGAGTTTATTCTGTGGCTCGTTAATCACGGTGCTGCAATTGTTATACGCCCCGTATTTGCACAGTTTATTTATCTGGGGGGCTGGCTCACTGGTGCAGCAGGGCTGGGGCAATGTCCGTTTGCTCGGTGGACAATTGTTGGTCGGCTGGCTGCTGGCGCTGATGTTATGTCGTCCGTTGCAACTGCTGGGGTTAGGAGATATGCACGCCAGCAGTCTCGGCTTGCCCAGTCGCTACGCGCGGCTGGTCGGATTTTCGCTGGCAGTCCTGCTGACCGCCGCAGTAGTCAGTGCCGTGGGAGTGATTGGCTTTGTCGGGTTGGCTGCGCCGGCGCTGGCACAGTTACTCGGTGCCCGCCGTCTGGCACAGCGATTACTGCTGGCCCCGATATGTGGCGCGCTATTACTGTGGGCCACCGATCAGGCAGTGCAACCGTTCGCCAACGCATTGGGGGAACTGGTGCCAACCGGTGCCGCGACCGCGCTGTTTGGCGCACCGCTAATCCTCTGGTTGCTGCTCAGAATGCGCACCCCGTCAGTACCGTTCAGCTCGGTTAATGCTGCCGTTGAGGGGGCACAGGTTGCGGATGGTCGATTGTATCTGCTTAGCCTAACGCTGTTTCTGTTACTGGTGCTGACTCTCCTGCTCTCGCTGGTTTTTGGCCGCGCGCCCAACGGCTGGAGCATGGCGTCACTGTCCCCGCTGTCGCCACTGCTGCCCTGGCGCTGGCCACGCTCCCTGGCGGCTTGTGCCGCCGGGATGATGCTGGCTGCGGCAGGGGTGCTGCTACAACGCTTTAGTGGTAATCGGCTGGCCAGCCCGGAGATGATGGGGGTCAGTGCCGGGGCGGCGTTGGGAATGCTGGCATTAACCCTGGTGACCGGCGAGGTGTCGCACAGTTTGCGTTTTGCCGTTACCAGCGTCGGGGCACTGCTGGCGCTACTGATGATTTTGTCTTTCTCGCGTCGTCACCATTTCGCAGCCGATCGCGTGCTGTTGGTCGGCGTCGCCATCAGCGCGCTGTTCCAGGCCCTGGTGGCAACCATCATCGCCTCCGGAGACGAACGTGCCGTGACATTGTTGAGTTGGCTCTCTGGTTCAACCTACACCATCATGCCTGGCGATGCCGTAACCGCGCTACTGCTGGCGTTGACGCTCAGCGTGCTGACGGGGTTGTTCCGTCGCTGGATGATGATTCTGCCGCTCGGCCCCACCTGTGCCAGTGCGGTGGGTATCGCGCTGGCGCAAACACGTCTGCTCACGCTGGGTTTGATCGCCATGTTGACAGCAGGGGCTACGCTTACCGTCGGTCCGATATCCTTTATTGGTCTGACCGCCCCGCATATTGCCCGCCTGCTGGGTGCCCGTCGCCCCGGCCAGCAGTTACTGCTGGCCATTCCCTGCGGTGCACTGATGATGGTGGTGGCCGACTGGATCGGGCGCAACCTGCTGGCACCACAGGAACTTCCGGCAGGGCTGGTTGCTACCTTGCTCGGTGCCCCCTACATGATGTGGTTATTCACCCGCCGCGAGAGTCGCTCATAACGACGGGCGTTGCGCCAGCCATTCCTCGCGCGTGATTTCCCAATTGCCCGCCAGCATTTCTCCACCAACAAAGGCTTTGCTGAAGGTTTCAATCAGTCGCATCCCGCTGCGTTCCGAGATCCGTCGTGACGCCTGGTTATCCATCGCTTTTGGCACGCGTAAACGGGGTTGTTGCAGGGTCTGAAACCAGAAATCCGTCACCAGAGTACAGGCTTCACTCATCAATCCTTGCCCCTGCCACTCCGGTACCAGCCAGAAACCACGGTTATCTTCATCACCTGCGCGTAACGAGATCAGGCCGATTAGCCGATCCGCATCCGAGCGATGACGCAAGCTCCAGTGCCATGCCTGTCCCGCGACCATAGCCGGTAACGCGACCTGATCAACGAAAAAACGGGCGCCGTCCGACGGATAGGGCCAGGGCACCGCATTGGTTAAATGACGCACAATTTCCCAGCGCGGAAAAACCTGTTGTATCTGGATAGCATCGTCGCTTTGTAAGGGTTCAAGTAGCAAACGCGGGGTAGTAAGCCGGGGTACTGTCATCTCAACCTCCTGTTGGGGAACTGCTTAAGCTTTATCAGAAAAAAATCAGTTTTAACAATGTTTTTACCCAAAACATCAGTCAGTTACCGTAAGCAATCAATATGGACCAGGATCACACTTTTGGCAGATTGTGACAGCAATTCATCTGACTGAAACAAAACTGTCACAGACATCCCCTACCTTATAGCTTCCTGTTTTTCGATGGAAAACCGATATGGTCATCAAAGCAAAAAACCTGCAGGACGCTGAAGAACTCCTGCACTCCGGTATCAGCAAAGTCGAACTGGCTTACGATATCGGTAGCGACGATTTCTTCCGCCTGGCGTCTCGCTGGTGCGATCGCGGAGCGCGCATCAGCAAAGGCCATCAGCATTTTGTGGTATCGATCAAGAGTTTTGCCATTCCCCCCAATGACTAAAGACGGTGAGCGCTGAGCTTGCCCTCTCTCCGGCTGACTGATTAAATAGCTTTTTCCGTCAGCCGTGATTCTCTATGTTTACCTTCTCCTCACCGCTTGCTCTCCCAGATTCACCTTTTTTCACTGCTGCCGGTTTAACGTCTGGATCTCTGCTGCTGGCCGGGTGTCAATTCGAGCAACAGCACTGGCAGGCCGATCTGCATCAGCGCTGGCAACTCCCCCTACCCGCCGCGCTGGCAAACGCTGTGGTCAAACGTAAGTCGGAACACCTCGCCAGCCGCTGGCTGGCGCGTGAAGTGTTGCTGCAATTGGGCGTGGAGGACTTCGTGCTGCGTAATGCGGCGGATCGTTCCCCCTGCTGGCCTGCTGGCATTCAGGCTTCGCTGTCGCACAGCCATAATCAGGTGGTGATGGCGGCCACGCGAGAGCCGCTGTGTGTCGGGGTGGATGTGGAACAGGTGATGAGCAACGATACTGCCCGGGAAACGGCAGAAATGCTGATGAACACCCAGGAACGCCAGTTGCTGGAACAACTGGCGCTTCCTTTTGCCCAGGGGGCGACGCTGCTGTTTTCCCTGAAGGAGAGTCTTTACAAAGCGCTGTGGCCGCAGTTACATCAGCCAATGGATTTCTTGCAGGCCGCACTGTGCGAGGCCGATCTGACCACCGGTAGCGCCGTACTGCGCTTAACCGCCGATTTTGGTAATGGATTTGATCAGGACGTTGCTTTGCAGGCGCGTTTTTGTTGTGAAGCGCAACGCATTATCACGCTGGTGACTCACCCGCTTGCCGGGCAATAAAAAACCGGCTCAGAACCCTCCAGAGCCGGTAACAACACAAGACGACAGAAAATGTTCCAGGGAGGCAGAAACCGAAGTCTCTGCTGGTGGTTAACTTAGCGCGCTCCGCCTCCGCTGACCAATAACCCTTTCCGCTAAGCTTTGCCAGTTGGCGTTAATGGCCGGTATCGGTACGCTTTACCGCATCGAGCGTCGCCATTTCACGTTCTCTGCCGGTCAGTTCACTCAGTTTGCCATCACGCATTTCCAGCAGGCGGTCAGCATGGATAAAGTAGTGATCGTCATGGCTGATGGCGAACACCGTCTTGCCCGACTCCTGTAACCACGGCAGCAATTCACGATAGAAGATACGACGGAAGTGCGGGTCCTGATCGGCTGCCCATTCATCAAGCAGCAGGATGTCACGCTCCTCGGCTGCGGCCAACAGCAGCGCCAGACGCTTGCTCTGCCCTTTCGACAGTTGCAGGTTCAACACCTTGTTGCCTGCCAGCTTCAATTTATCCTGCATTTTCAGGCGTTCCAGCCACTGCTGCACCAATGCCGGATTAGCGGGCTTGCCTGCCCGGTTGATCAGGCGATCAAACAGATGCACATCTGTGAATACCGCGGAGAAGTGCTGGCGATACGCATCCAGGTTATGCCAGTCAACCACCTTACCATCCAGCAACAGCGCGCCAGATTGAGGCTGGTACAGGCCGGTGAGCAGCATTGCCAGCGTCGATTTACCACTGCCGTTACCCCCAATCAGAAACACCAGCTCGCCACGTCGTAAAGTCAGGTTAATCGGCCCCACTTCGAAGCCATGTTCGCCATAATGGAAGCGCACATCGCGCAGTTCCAGCGTTTGCCAGTCACCAATCGCAGGCAAGTTTTTAAATTCCGCCTCATAGGGGGCGAGGTCAAAGGTATGGAGTTTGCGGAACGCCACCTGCGCGCTGAGCAAGGTCGGCAACGCCCCCACTGCCGCCAGCAGCGGCGTGCGCAGGAAAAGCAACGTCAATGAATAGGTGGCGGCCACGGCGGTATTGGCCCAGCCAAGACCGTTAGCCATCCAGAACACGATGCCAATCGCGCCAAGCATCATAATGTTTGACCAGTTCACCGCGCTCAGGTGGAATGTATCGGCACGCACAATATGGTGACGATAGCTGTTGGCATTTTCCTGATAGACGTTGTCGTAAATCAATTGCGCGCGTTGGCGGTTCAGCTGTAGCTCTTTACGTCCTTCAATGATGGTTTGATAGTCGCGATACAGGTCATCCTCCACCTCACGTAACTTCGCCATATGCTGATATACGCGTGACACCAGCAGCCAGCCGCCAACCAGAGTCACCACCAACCACACTGACGTTACCAGCAGCATTTTGGGTGAGAGCCACGCCATATACAGCGCAGAACCGAGGGTAATAATGATGCCCTGAATCAGTTCAGGCAGGCGCACAAAGGCGATAGTAATCGCGCGCACATCACTGGTCAGCCCGGCCAACAGTTGTGCGTTGCCGATCTGTTCAAGACGCTCCACGCGGGTGTCGAGAATACGTTTGATAAACTCCCCACGCAGACGCCAGACAAACTGATGCCCGAGCAACGTTAACGAAAGCTGTGAGCCCAGCGTCACCGCCATCAGCAAAAATAGTTGCAGGAGGAATTCTGGCAATACACCAACCGAGGTATTCACTGCCGTGATCAGCTCGCTATTGATCCAGGCGATCATGCCGATGCCAAGCGCGGCGCTGAGTAAAGTAAGAAGGATGACGCCAATAAAAGGCCAGCGGAACTGGCGATAAACAACCTGAAGCAGAGCCATTAAAAGGTTCCAGCAAGTTAAAAAGCAGCTAGCAGTTTAATGGGGCGTCAAATGATAGCAAGAATAATTCTCAACCCACCCTTGCCTCTGCCAGGTCCGTAGTAGCGCGATAAATCGCGTCACTACGAATTAATGCGCACGGCGGAATGTGAGGTTGTAGCGGAAGGCGCCCGCCTGCGGATGAACGCCGGGCTTGAGCGGCAGGATGCCGTGATAACGCAGGCGCGACGGACCGCCCCACACCACGATATCGCCATGCTCCAGCAGTACACGTTGCGTGGCATCGCCGCGCTCAAAACCACCGAACTGGAAAACGGCAGGCAACCCGAGCGACACGGACACGATCGGCTGTCGCAAATCCTTCTCATCTTTATCCTGATGCAACGTTAGTTTTGCCCCCGGTTCATAACGGTTGATCAGGCATGCATCAGGATTGAAACCACTGAATCCCGCCTCCTGCGCCGTCTGTTGCGCCAGCTCGCGGAACAGGGAGGGCATTGGCGGCCATTTGTGGCCGCTATGGTTGTCCTGCTCGGTATATTGATAACCACGCGAGTCGCTTGACCAGCCTAAATCACCGCAATTGGTCATCGCCACCGACATACGGTGTCCACCGGGGGTAATACGATGGGCAAACGGATTCTGCGCGGCGATAGCATATATTTCCGCCAGCAGCGCATCCGCCTGATCACGCGCGCGGCGACGCAGAATCACCGCCCCTTCTGCCAGCGGCTCCTGCCACGGCGCTTCTTCACTAAACAGATCCAGCATCTGCGCCTCCGTTATGGGTGGTCATCCACGGAAATCAGGAAGGATTTAAATTGGGGCGACATCCAGTGAGTAAAACCATCGCCCTGCTTGGTGATCAGATACACCGCCAGGTGCTCCTTTAGCGCCAGCGCTTTCGCGCGTTCAGTGCCCAGCACCATCAAGCCGGTATCCCAGCCATCGGCCTCCAACGCAGTGGTGGCAATCACCGTTGCCGACACCAGTTTATGCTCAATCGGTCGACCGGTACTGGGATCGATAACATGAGAAATACGTTTACCATCCAGTTCATAATAGTTGCGATAACTGCCGGAGGTGCTGATACCGTGGCCTTGTAAATCGACCCGCGCCTCCACCGCATTTTCACGATCGGTGGGTTTCTGGATCGCCACCCGCCACGGCTGGTTTTGTGCATTGTGACCCCGACTCAGCACCGCGCCGCCTACCGATACCAGATAATCGGTGATCCCTTGCTGCTCCATCAGGCGCGCCAGATGATCGGTAGCGTAACCCTCGCCCATAGTGGACAGGTCAACATACAAACCCGGCAGATCTTTTTGCAGCCACTGGCCGTTAACCGCCTGAATCACAAGCAGATGTTGCAAACCCGTGAGCGCTTTCGCTGCTGCGATTGCGGCGTCTGACGGCGTATGCGCCGGTTGCTTAGTCGGACCAAACCCCCACAAATTCACCAGTGGTCCGACGGTGATATCCATAGCACCTGCGGTTTTTTGTCCAATACGCAAGGCCTCCGTCACAATATCCGCCATATCGGCACTGACCGGCTGTGGATCTGTGCCCTGATACTGATTGAAGCGCGACAACACCGAATCCGCTTTCCAGGTGGAGAGTTCACCATCATCATGGTCAAGCTGCTGCTGTATCGCTTGCTGAAGTGCTGCTTTGCGTTGTTCATCCACACCGGCAACACTGACACGCCATACGGTACCCATGGTTTTACCTTCCAGTACCAGGCTTGCCCGGCTGGCGGTTTGGTCGCAACCGCTTACCCCGACCACAACCAGACAGGTCAGCAGAATATTCTTAAAACGCATCTAATCCTCATCTGTAACGCTTTAATAATGTCTATTTCAAAGCATAACTCGCTTGTAAATCAGGCTAAAGTCGCTTGAAGTCGGTGACAGGCTACCGCAGGATAACCCGTTCCTGCACAACCGCGAAGACCGGAGCGTCAGATGATCTATGCAATCCTTGTCGTGGCCGCTGGCCTGTTTTTCTACAGCAGCCTGAAATGCTGGCAACACTATCGCCACCGTCATCTGCGCGGGCGTTAAATTTTTGCACCAGAAAGACCCGCGTTGCACCGCTTCAGCGCTGGCGCAGTGTAGCAAAGCCAGGATGGCGCGCGTGGCGCTGAGAGCGGTGCTGTGGCACGAATTCTGCATCGTTGACGCTGAGTTGAATATCAGCGAGGCAGTAAAATGGAAAAGGCAAAAACTCAACAGGATAAATGGCAACAGTGGCTGAGCTTCTCAGCATTCACGCTGGCGGGAGTGGCACTGGAAGGCAGTATGCCCCCGACTCAGCCTCAATTACAGCAGGCACCCAAAGCCAAAAAATGGCGTGCCATGCCATAAACGCCGCTATAAACCCAATTCACTCAAGCCCGGATGTTGGTCCGGGCGTCGTCCCAATGGCCAGTGGAACAGACGCTGAGATTCAGCAATCGGCAAATCGTTGATGCAAGCGTAGCGCGTGATCATCAGTCCATCTGCGCCAAAGTGCCAGTTCTCATTACCAAAGCTGCGGAACCAGTTGCCGCTATCATCACGCCATTCATAGGCAAACCGCACCGCCAGCCGGTCATGATGCCAGGCCCATAACTCTTTAATCAGTCGATACTCCAGCTCGTTAGCCCACTTGCGTTGTAAAAACGCCACCACTTCGGATCGGCCATTGACAAATTCGCTGCGATTGCGCCAGCGCGTGTCTTCACTGTAAACCTGTGCGACCCGCTGCGCGTCGCGACTGTTCCAGGCATCCTCTGCCATGCGGACTTTTTGCATGGCGCTCTGTTCATTAAACGGGGGAATCAGCATCATCGTCTCCTTGTGCGTAGACAGATCTGTCTACTTGATTCATCCTGCCGTATGTAGACAATTCTGTCTACTCCATTTTATCGGTGACATTATGCTCGCACCCCTGATCTTCGATCCGCAGGCCTCCGCCCGCGATCGCATTCTCAACACCGCCCAACGTCTGTTTTATCAGCAGGGCATCCGCGCCACTGGCATTGATAAGGTGATTGCTGAAGCAGGCGTTACCAAAGTGACTTTTTACCGCCACTTTCCAGCCAAAAACGCGCTGATTCTGGCGTTCCTGCAACAGCGCCATCAACGTTGGATGAGCGCCTTTAGCACAGCGCTGGCGCAGCAGCCAGAGTTGGTGGACGCCCTGCCCGACGCCCTGCTTAGTTGGTTTAATGAAGCGGATTTCCGTGGCTGTGCCTTTATCAACAGCGCAGCAGAGCTGGGAGATAGCCTGCCAGAAGCCAATGTTTTGATTATTGGCCATAAAAGAGAGATGGCGGCAGCGATCGGGCAGAAACTTAGCGCTGAACAGCGGGATAAGATCGGTCAGATTGTGTTGCTGGTGGAAGGCGCGATTGTGCAGGTGCAACTGGGTGAGGCGGTACTGGATACGATCGGGATGTTACGCGCGGCATTGAGTACACTGCTAAAAACCGGAGCGTGACCACGAGGCCACGCTCCACAACACTTCTTAGAACTGGTAAACCAGGCCCAGTGCTACGACGTCGTCGGTGTTGATACCGGCGGCCTGGGTGAAGTTGTTGTCGTCCAACAGGTTGATCTGGTAGTCAACATAGGTGGACATGTTTTTGTTGAAGTAGTAGGTCGCGCCTACGTCGATATATTTTTTCAGGTTCTGGCTGCCATAACCTTCGATGTCAGAACCACGAGAGGAAATGAAGGCCAGGGACGGACGCAGACCAAAGTCGAACTGGTACTGTGCAACCAATTCCCAGTTATCCGCTTTGTTGGCGTAGCCATAAGCTGAGGCATCGCTGGAACCGAAGCGGGTAGCATTGAAGGAACGGGTGTACATCGCCGCCAGGTAGATATTGTTGGCGTCATATTTCAGACCACCGGTGTAGGCATCAGCACGATCGCCACGACCAAGGATACCCGCAGAACCGCCGTTCTGGTTGTTGGTACGGTCAGACGACATCATCGCGGCACCGATACCGAAGCCAGCACCGATATCATAGGTGGTGCTCAGGCCGTAACCGTCACCGTTCTCACCCAGTACATCACGGCCAGATGAAGATTCAGTCGGGTTATCGTTTTTGCCCTGATACTGCACAGCAAAGTTCCAGCCATCAACCAGGCCAAAGAAGTTGCTGTTGCGGTAGGTCGCCAGGCCGTTGCTACGCTGGAACATAAAGTTGTCCGCACCGTAGGTGTCACCACCAAACTCTGGCAGGACGTCGGTCCATGAACCGATGTCATACAGCACGCCGTAGTTACGACCATAGTCGAATGAACCGGCGTCGCCGAATTTCAGACCAGCAAAACCAACACGGGTAAAGCTGTTAGCGGTGCCTTGTGACTCAGTGGTGTTCAGCGCAGCCTGGTACTCCCACTGACCATAACCGGTCAGTTGGTCGGTGATCTGAGTTTCACCTTTAAAACCGAAGCGCAAGTAAGACTGGTCACCGTCACTGCTGTCGTTGTCGGAGAAATAGTGCAAACCGTCAACTTTGCCGTAGAGGTCTAATTTGTTGCCATCTTTATTGTAAATTTCCGCTGCATTTGCAGCGCCTGCTACCAGAAGCGCAGGAATCATCAGGGAGAGAACACGAAGTTTCATTTTATTACCCTCTGTAATGTGCCTTATTTATGCCACTGCGAGCTGAGCGAATAAAAATCAGCCGGCAATCCATTGTTATTTTATACCGGGCAATAATCTATCATGAAAATGATACTAAATTTCCAAAAGTGTTTCACTGTATTAAATAGATATTTCTAAATGTAAATTTAGGGGAACTAATAATCAGCACGCATCGGTAAAAAATATAGCACGTATTGATAAACCGATTTTTTATCCTTTAAAATCAATAAAATGAACAACACCACCTTTCAGCACTGAATGATAAAACTTTTCAGCCATCAGAGAATACAATTACCCCCGCTATCATCATTTATTTCATTATTACCTTCATTCACCCCGAATGAGATGTTTACCCTAAATTCCCGCCGGACATGATTGTCCGGCATTTTTTTATCCGCACTTCACTTCAATTTGTCATTTTCCGTAAACTTAGTTGACTGGATACAATTAAGGCAATCCTGAGATCACATTAATTGCTTAATTCCGCACATTTTGTTCAATAATATACTAAAAATGCGGGATGTTAATTTCCGCCCGTAACAAAGTTAATTAGAATCAGTTGCAAGCTGCAATATTAACGTCTACGTATTACTTCTTCGTATTTATTCAGCGAGTTAAACTAACCCGTAATGATTCGTTTATAGCCATTTTTATTTATAGTGGCTTCGGCACCACAGATAATCAGTGCCAAAATTAACTTGCCATATCACGACCAGGACTTACGGGCAGCGCTCAGGCAAGTTTCTCATCAACTCGTGACGGATATCACAAATTCCTTTCTGACCACCCTGCGCTTTTTCAGCTAACCTTTTGAATCTACGCTAGATAATTTGAGTTAAGTTCAATCAACTCGCTCCCCCGACTCCAGGAAAGTTCTGGAAAAAAAATGCAGCGTCGTAAAAGTCGGTAATATGCCCTCTTAATCCTGATTTTCGATGGCACGGTACGGGTCTTTAAACCCGCGCAGCACCTGCTGTTGCGGCGAGTTGATGCTAAAATCGCCCTTTTATATAGAGAAAGATAATAACCTCATGACAGCACTGGACGCCGCACAACAGCCACAAGACGCACGCCATCTGCACTGGTCAACGCGCACCGTCTTCCTGATCAATGGTCTTGGCATGTCAGCCTGGGCTCCTCTGGTGCCGTTCGCCCGCGACCGCCTGCATTTATCCGGCAGTATGCTGGGCGCGTTATTGCTGTGCCTGGGTATTGGTTCTCTGGCCGCCATGCCGGTCACCGGCAAGCTGGTGGCTCGCTTCGGCTGTAAACGGGTGATGCTGTGCTCCACCGCGCTGGTGCTGGCGATGTTGCCGCTGCTGGCAACCTCCCACCACACTTTATTGATGGCGCTGACGTTGATGCTGTTTGGTGCCGGGTTAGGTACGCTGGACGTGGCAATGAACTATCAGGCGGTTGAGGTCGAAAAGGCTGCGCGCCGTCCGATGATGTCCGGCTTCCACGCCTTCTTTAGCCTGGGAGGCATTCTGGGGGCCGGGACGGTGAGTCTGCTGATGAGCGCAAGTTTGTCGCCGCTGGCTGCCGTTGGTGTGGTGATGCTGGTGATGGTGTTGCTGTTGCTGCGCAGCCAACCCGGCATGATGACCACCCGCCTGCATCAACCCGATCAACCCTGGCTGGTACGTCCGCGCGGCTGGGTGGCGTTTCTCGGCTTGCTGTGCTTTATCCTGTTTCTGGCGGAAGGGGCAGTTCTCGACTGGGGTGCGTTGCTGTTGTTACAAAGCCCGGAGATGACAACCAGCCTGGCCGGACTGGGTTACGCCGTGTTTTCTGTCGCCATGACGCTGGGGCGTTTCACTGGCGATAAGATTATTCAGCGTTGTGGTCGTTACCCGGTGATGCTGGGCGGTGCGCTGGCTGCCGCCGCAGGGATGACGCTTGCCGTGTTGATCCCCTGGCCGTTAATGGCGCTGCTGGCATTTCTGTTGGTCGGCTTCGGCCTCGCCAATACGGTGCCAATGTTGTTCAATGCGGCAGGAAATCAACACGATATGCCGTCAAATCTGGCGATTTCCGCCATGACAACCTTAGGCTATGCAGGTATTCTTTCAGGTCCGGCTTTGATCGGATTGATATCCCAGTGGATCAGCCTGAGCGGCGCATTTCTGCTTATCGCCCTGCTGCTGCTGGCCGTGGCTGCCAGTGCCCGACTGGTTGCGCGATAATTTCAGGTGCCTGAGACGCTATGCTGCCTTACAAATTCCCTCTGACATCCGGCAATGTGACCCGCTTTTTTGTGGTGTTCAACCTGGTGCTTTTTCTGGCGCTGGGCGCAATGGTCCACAACAGCGTCAACGCCTGGGTGACAGAAAAACGCTACGCCATGACCGATCTGGCCCGCGCCATGCAGAAACGCATCGATGCCTATCGCTTCGCCACCTGGCAGATCTATGAAAACCTTGCGACCAGTGCGGCCGGTTCTGCGCCGAACAGCAGTTTGCAGGAAACCCGTCTGCGCCCGGATGTCTATTATCTGGAAAAAACGCGCCGTAAAACCGAAGCGCTGATTTTTGGTTCTCACGATAGCAGCACGCTGGACATGACCATGCGCATGTCCAACTACCTCGACACCCTGTGGGGCGCAGAGAATCCAACCTGGTCGATGTATTTCCTCAATGGTCAGGATAATAGTCTGATCATGATCTCTACCCTGCCGCTGAAAGACATGGCGACACGGTATAAAGAAAGCGCCATCAATTCCCTGGTGGACAGTCGCCGTGCTGAGATGCTGCAACAGGCCAATGCGCTGGATGAGCGCGAAAGCTTTTCGCCCCTGCGTCATTTCGCCTGGCAGAACGATCACTACTTCACTCTGCGCACCACCTTTAATCAGCCGGGCCATTTAGCGACGGTCGTGGCTTTTGATTTACCGGTGAATGATCTTATTCCACGCAGCATGCCGCTGGAGAATTTCCAGTTGCGTCAGGACGCGACTCAGACCAGCAGCACCGATGACGAATCCAGCGAAAGTACGCATGTTTCGTTGGTAAACCCGAATCTGGAGATTGCCGCCTCGCTGCCCAGCACCTCATTGCAGCTGGTTTATCGTGTGCCGCTCACCAGTCTGGCGCTGGATACCCTGCGTAATCTGCTGTGGCCGCTGCTGATCAATTTGGTGCTGTTCCTGCTGTCGATTGCGGGGATCACCCTGCTGCGCCAGCAGTCACTGCGCCCGAATGAGAACCAAAGCGCTGAGCTGGACTCGCTACGCATGTTGAATGAGGAGATTGTCGCCAGTCTGCCGGTCGGACTGCTGGTGTATGACTTCGCGACTAACCGCACGCTCCTCAGCAACAAAATCGCCGAACATCTGCTGCCGCATCTGAATCTGCAAAAAATCATCAATATGTCAGATCAGCATCAGGGTGTGTTACAGGCCACGATCAATAACGAAGTGTATGAGATCCGCCATGCCCGCAGCGTGCTGTCGCCACATACCCAACTGTTTATGATGCGCGATCAGGATCGCGAACTGTTGGTGAACAAAAAGCTGCAAAAAGCCCAGCAGGTACTGGATCGTAACCACCAGATGCGCCAGCAGTTGATGCATAACCTCGGCCATGCGCTACATCGCCCACTGGAAAGTATGGTGATGCAACTGGTGCAACTCAGCCAGCGTGACGATGATGAAAGCGTGCTTGACCTGCTCGACGAAAGCCAGGGCCTGGCACGTCTGGTGGATGACATCGTGCTGCTTAATCGTCTGGAAGCACATGACTGGTCACCGGATGCCAGCCGTTTTAACCTGCAAGAATTGTTAGATGAGATCGCGCTGGAGAGTCTGCCGCTGCTGCGCCGCAAAGGACTGGCGTTGGTCGTGAATAATCACCTCGCCAATGATGAAATGCGCTTCGGCGATCGTCGGGCACTGCGAAAAGTGCTGACCACCCTGATGCATTACTCATTGACCACCACGCAATGGGGCAAGATCTCGCTGGAGATCAAAGCCAGCGAAGGCAAAGCAGACCGTATCCTGCTGCAACTGGTGGACACCGGCTCGGGACTGACCGTCGATGAGTTGTCCAATGTCGATTTCCCGTTCCTGGGCGATACCACCCAGGACCGCTTTGGTCAGGCATCGGGGATGGCCTTCTTCCTGTGTAAACAGCTGTGCAAGCAGATGGGCGGCACCCTGGAGATTGTGGCGAAACCGGATATTGGTACGCGTTACAATATTCAACTGCCGCTGGCGCTGGAGCAGCAAACCGAGCAGGAAGAGAAACTGCTGGAAGGCGTCAGCGTGTTGGTGGATATCGCGATGGAAGATGTGCACAAAATTGTTTGCCGCCACCTGGAGAACTGGGGGGCGAAATGCCTGACCTCTGACGAGCGTTTGTCAGGGCAGGAACATGATGTGCTGGTCACTGACGATCCGGCCCGACTGAGTGGTTGGGCGTTGTTACTGGCCGGTGACGAGATGGGTCACCACGCACTCAATGATCAGCAGTTCCGTGTTAATTTTAATCTCAGCAATGCGCTGTTGGATGCACTACTGGCGCTGATCGAGAAGCAACTAGCCCATGATTTGATGGAGGAGAATAACGAAGATGAGACTGCCACACCGCTACTAAGCGGAGGCTATTTTCAGCTGTTTACCGAGACAGTACCGCCTGATGTCAAGAGACTGTATACTGAGGCGGCGGAGAAGGATTACCCCTCGCTTGCTCAGACAGCGCATCGCCTGAAAGGCGTGTTTGCCATGCTAAATCTGGTTCCAGGTAAACAGCTTTGTGAAGAGTTAGAACAGCACATTAAAGTATGTGAAGATTCAACCATTAAAAATACCACCAGTGACATTGACACTTACGTCAATCAACTGCTGCAGCAAGGTAACCCATAAGATGAATAACTTGAATGTAATTATTGCCGATGACCATCCAATTGTTCTGTTTGGTATCCGTAAATCTCTGGAACAGATTGAATGGGTCAACGTTGTAGGTGAGTTTGAAGACTCAACAGCACTGATTAACAGCCTGTCCAAACTGGATGCCAATGTCCTGATCACTGACCTCTCCATGCCTGGCGAGAAGTACGGCGACGGTATCACCCTGATTAAATACATCAAACGTCACTATCCGGATCTCTCGATTATCGTTCTGACCATGAACAATAACCCGGCGATCCTGAGTGCCGTGCTGGATCTCGATATCGAAGGGATTGTGCTGAAACAGGGTGCACCAACTGACCTGCCCAAAGCACTGGCCGCGTTGCAAAAAGGCAAGAAGTACACGCCGGAAAGCGTCGCCAAGCTGCTGGAAAAAATCAGCGCGGGTGGTTACGGCGACAAGCGCCTGTCACCTAAAGAGAGCGAAGTTTTGCGTCTGTTTGCTGAAGGCTTCCTGGTCACCGAGATTGCCAAGAAACTGAACCGCAGCATCAAAACCATCAGTAGCCAGAAGAAGTCGGCGATGATGAAACTGGGCGTGGATAACGATATCGCGCTGCTGAATTATCTCTCCTCGGTCAGCGCCACGCAGGTCGATAAAGAGTAATCCCTGGCAGGCGGTGCTAACGCACCGCGTGTTCTTGATAAGACTATCCCGTAACGGCGCGATTTATCGCGCCGTTATGCATCGGGAATGAAGGTCAGCCTTCCCGCGTCTTCCGCACCCGCTCTGAGTAGATCGCCAGCGTGGTTTTCAGCACATCCAGCGTCACCGGTTTGGACAGACAATTATCCATCCCCGCCTCCATACAACGCTGTTTCTCTTCAGCCAACGCATTCGCCGTGACGCCAATCACCGGGAACGCATGTCCCAACTGACGTAGACGTTGCGTCAGACGATAACCATCCATATTCGGCATATTCACATCGCTTAACACGATATCGATATGGTTACGGCTCAGTACATTCAAGGCATCAACGCCATCCTGCGCGGTTTTCACCTGATAGCCCAGCGTACCCAGCTGTTCTGACAACAACATACGGTTGATAGGATGGTCATCGACAATCAGCACCATGATGTCTTCATAGCTGGCCTGTTCCGCCACAGCCCCCGGCAACGCCAGCGGTGCGGAGGTTTCGCTGTCGATAGCAATGCGATAAATACGTCCCAGCAGCACCGGCAATTCATGCAGCGTGGCGCTACTGTGCAGCCATAATCCCGGCTCGCTTTCCTGCGGCATATCAATATGTTCCCCGCTGATGCGAATGCGGGCTCGCAGGCTGTGGCCTGGCGCATCATCATGATCGCTGATCATCACATCATCGCTCCCTGCCCGGCCCTGATAGCGCGCTACCTGCATCCCCTGTTGTTGCAGCAGTCGCAGCAGGAAGTTGGCGAGGTAATCATTACGCAAATCGAGCCAGATCGCTTTTTCCTCCAGCCCCTCCAGCAACGGTGGCGGTGGCTGATGTCCGGCGTAAATCGGGATACGCACCACAAATTGACTGCCCATGCCTGGCTCGGAATCCACCTCAATATCGCCGTCCATCATGTTGATCAATTTTTCGCAGATAGCCAGTCCGAGGCCAGTCCCCTGGAAGTTACGCTGCACGCCACTGCCGACCTGGAAGAACGGATCGAACAAACGTGTTACCTCTTTGGCCGGAATTCCGACACCGGTATCACGCACGCGGAATGCCAGATACCCTTCGTGCTGGTAAGCATGCAGGATGATACAACCGGTATGTGTGAACTTGATGGCGTTATTCAACAGGTTGGAGATCACCTGTTGCAGGCGTAGCGGATCCCCCTCCAACGCCAGCGGTACATCGTTTTCGATAAACACATACAACGCCAACCGCTTGCGAACCACCAGCGAGAGGTAGTTGCCGACGATATGGTTGATCACTTCACGCGGCGAGAACGGACGCGGTTCGATTTTCAGCTGTTCCGACTCAATTTTCGAGAAGTCGAGAATGTCGCTGATAATTTTCAGCAGCAGACTGGAGGAGTTGTTCATCGCCGTGACCAGCGAATCAACCCCCTTCGGCAGTGCTTTGGTTTGCAACAGATCAAGGTTGCCGATGATGCCGTACAGCGGCGTACGTAATTCATGGCTGACGGTGGCAAGGAACATCGATTTCGATGCACTGGCCTGTTCCGCCGCCTGCGCCATTTCCTGCAACGACTGCTCCATGCGCACACGCGCTGAGACATCCACCAGCACGCAAATGGCGACGTTTTCGTTGCGGTAGCGTGAATGGACAAAGCTGATTTGCAGGTTGGTGTTACTGCCAGTCAGCACGTCAACAAAGTTCACCTGCTGCCCGCCGATGATCTCGTTCAGACGCTGTCGATCTTCCTGAGTCAGCAATGTCAGATAGTTATGCGCCAGTTCATTACTCAGGATATTGGTGCCGTCGCTGGTGCGTAAAATACAGATGCCAACCGGCGCCGAGGCGACAATTTTACGGTTGAACTGCTCATGCTCCTCCAGCCGATGCGCATTGTCTTCCGCCGGTAAAAACATCCGGCGTTCAAACACCCAGGCGAGGGTAAACAGCAGCAGTGCGCTGAAAATATTCAGCAACAGCGCATTAATCAGCATCAGTTTTAGCTGATCGACCAGGACATCGGTGGAGAGTGACCACACCACATTGAGGTCAGAAGGCGGCAGCGGTTTCTTCAGCACCAGTTGGCGGTAGCCGTCGAGATAGCCGAACCAGGTTTTGTCATCCGGAAGATCGTCGAGCGAGTAGCCAGGTCCCCCGCGACGCGAGCTCAACAGCGGGCGGTAGTTATCATCGGTGATGGTCGCCACCAGCGGCAGGCCGCCTGGCTGAATAAACTCATCGAGCCGGATATTTTGTTCCACCCCGAGTAACGCCTGAAGCTTGTTGGCGACATAGACCGGCATCACCATGTAGAAGCTGCCAACGCCAGGCTGTGAGCTTTCGGTGATCCAGTACATCGGATTACGGCGTTCGTCTTCGTTACTGCTGCGATAGTGCAGCACACGCTCGCGCAGTATCTTCAGGCTGCGTTCGCGATCCATCGTATTGCTACCGATGGTGAAATCCGCCAGACACTGATTTTCTCCGCCGATAAAGAACACCCGGTTCAGCTCATAGGCCGAAGCAAAGTTACTTTTCCAGTAGTTGATGTAGTAACTGAGTGAGTCGAGAGAATTGCGCCAGGTGCTGCTCATCGAGGTGCAATCACCGTCGGAAAATAACGGGGTAAATTGCGGCAGCGTACCTTTACTGGTCGGGATGCCGTTGAGTACATCGAGGCCGCTGGCGCTGCTGGTCAGGCGATTTTCCGTGATGTATTTCAGTTCACGCATCACATCCGCCGAATGGCGCACATACCACTCCGCCTGGCCATAGTTGATATCGAATTCCTGCCGAACCGCGTTCTCTTTCTCGTGCAGCACATTGATGATGTAAAAAGTGGTCAGCAGCGCACCCAGCGACCAGAGCAACAGCGCCAGCGCGCGAAACAGGTAGCGTGAAATGCGCAGCGTGGTGCGAAACGAGACGAGATATTTCAAAACAGGCTCAACTCACGGCAATAATCATGGCGAAACACTAGCTTTATCATCCCTTAAAAGCCAGTCAAAGCGCTCTTGGTGGCGAAAACTCTGAAAAAGAAACGGCAGGTCGGTTGCCCTGACCTGCCGTTGATTTTCAAGATTACGAATTACTCTTCTTCATCCGCATCTGGCGCGTCATCGTCGTTATCGACTTCCGGCGTGATATCGTCATCGCCTTCCGCCACACTGCCGTCGATGGAATCCAGTTCTTCTTCTTCCACCGGTTCAGCAACGCGTTGCAGACCCACCACGTTTTCATCTTCTGCGGTACGAATCAGAATCACACCCTGGGTGTTACGACCCACCACGCTGACTTCCGACACGCGGGTACGCACCAGGGTACCGGCATCGGTGATCATCATAATCTGATCGCTGTCTTCCACCTGCACCGCACCGACCACCGGTCCGTTGCGTTCGGTGACCTTAATCGAGATCACACCCTGCGTGGCACGGGATTTGGTCGGGTATTCGCTGTTGGCAGTACGCTTACCGTAACCGTTCTGCGTCACAGTAAGGATGGCGCCCTCTTCACGCGGCACAATCAGCGACACCACTTTGTCGCCTTCGGCCAGCTTGATACCACGAACGCCCGAAGCAGAACGTCCCATTGCACGCACTGCCGACTCGGCGAAGCGCACCACTTTACCGGCGGCTGAGAACAGCATGGTTTCGTCGCTACCGTTAGTCAGCGCCACACCGATCAACTCATCGTCTTCACGCAGGTTGATGGCGATGATGCCGGCACTACGTGGGCGGCTGAACTCCTGCAACGCCGTTTTCTTCACGGTACCGTCAGCGGTCGCCATAAAGATGTTGAAGCCTTCGGTGTATTCACGCACCGGCAGAATGGCGGTGATACGCTCGTTGGCTTCCAGCGGCAGCAGGTTGACGATTGGACGTCCACGCGCGCCACGGCTGGCTTCCGGCAACTGATAGACCTTCATCCAGTAGAGACGGCCACGGCTGGAGAAGCACAGAATGGTGTCGTGGGTGTTAGCCACCAGCAGACGGTCGATAAAGTCTTCTTCTTTAATACGGGCTGCGGATTTGCCTTTACCGCCACGACGCTGGGCTTCATAGTCCGACAGCGGCTGGTATTTGACATAACCCTGATGCGACAGCGTCACTACCACATCTTCCTGATTGATCAGGTCTTCGATGTTGATATCGGCGCTGTTGGCGGTGATTTCGGTACGACGTTCGTCACCGAACTGATCGCGCATCGCCACCAGTTCTTCGCGGATCACTTCCATCAGGCGCTCAGCGCTTTGCAGGATGTGGATCAATTCCGCGATTTGGTCGAGCAGCTCTTTATATTCATCAAGCAGCTTCTCGTGCTCCAGGCCGGTCAGTTTCTGCAAACGCAGATCCAGAATCGCCTGAGCCTGTTGTTCCGTCAGGTAATACTGACCGTCACGGATACCGAATTCTGCTTCCAGCCACTCCGGACGCGCCGCGTCATCACCAGCACGCTCCAGCATGGCAGCCACGTTGCCGAGATCCCACGCCTGAGCGATCAATCCGGCTTTCGCTTCTGCCGGGGTCGGCGCGCGACGGATCAGCTCGATAATCGGATCGATGTTGGCCAGCGCAATCGCCAGACCTTCAAGGATATGGGCACGGTCACGCGCTTTACGCAGTTCGAAAATGGTACGACGTGTCACCACTTCACGACGATGGCGGACAAAGGATTCCAGAATCCCTTTCAGCGTCATGATCTTCGGCTGGCCCTGATGCAGCGCCACCATGTTGATGCCGAACGAAACCTGCAACTGCGTCAGCGAGTAGAGGTTATTCAGAACCACTTCACCCACAGCATCGCGTTTGATTTCGATGACGATACGCATGCCGTCTTTGTCAGACTCATCACGCAGCGCGCTGATGCCTTCAACACGCTTCTCTTTCACCAGCTCGGCAATCTTCTCGATCAGGCGCGCTTTGTTCACCTGATAGGGAATTTCGTGAATGATGATGGTTTCGCGGCCGGTTTTGGCATCGGTTTCCACTTCGCCACGGGCGCGGATGTAGATTTTGCCGCGACCGGTACGGTAAGCCTCTTCGATACCACGGCGACCATTGATAATGGCGGCGGTCGGGAAATCAGGTCCCGGAATGTACTCCATCAGCCCTTCAACGCTGATGTTTTCATCGTCGATAAAGGCGAGGCAGCCGTTAATCACTTCCGTCAGGTTGTGCGGCGGAATGTTGGTCGCCATACCTACGGCGATACCGGACGAACCGTTCACCAGCAGGTTAGGAATTTTGGTCGGCAGGACTTCAGGGATCTGCTCGGTGCCGTCGTAGTTCGGCACGAAGTCGACCGTTTCTTTCTCCAGGTCAGCCAGCAGCTCATGGGAAATCTTCGCCATACGCACTTCGGTGTAACGCATAGCTGCGGCGGAGTCGCCGTCGATGGAGCCGAAGTTACCCTGACCGTCAACCAGCATGTAACGCATGGAGAACGGCTGCGCCATACGGACAATGGTGTCGTAGACGGCGGAATCACCGTGGGGGTGATATTTACCGATAACGTCACCGACCACACGGGCGGATTTTTTATAGGCTTTGTTCCAGTCGTTACCCAGTTCGCTCATGGCAAAAAGCACACGGCGGTGCACCGGCTTCAGGCCGTCACGGACATCGGGTAAGGCTCGGCCAACGATGACCGACATGGCGTAATCGAGATACGAGTTTTTCAACTCTTCTTCGATATTGACCGGTGTAATTTCTCTCGCAAGGTCGCTCATGGAGCCGCTATCCCTCTACATAATCCCGGAATTCAAAGGTGCGAAAGTATATCACATTGCTTACATGGGGTGAATGTTAAGCGCGGTTTAATGCGGCTTTTCCTTCGTTCTGAGAGGTGCGCAGGCCGCGCTTAAGCGTTTATACTGAAGCCACATTTTGTCTGGAGTCATGATTCAATGAATGAACAACCGCAGGAAAGCCGCCAGAACGTCGATCACAACGAAATTGCCAAGTTTGAGGCAGTCGCATCGCGCTGGTGGGATTTAGAGGGTGAATTCAAGCCGTTACACCGGATTAATCCCCTGCGTCTTGGCTGGATTGCCCAGCACAGCAACGGCCTGTTTGGCAAAAAGGTGCTGGATGTCGGCTGCGGCGGCGGCATTCTGGCAGAAAGCATGGCGCGTGAAGGTGCCGATGTCACCGGGTTAGATATGGGGGCAGAACCGCTGGAAGTGGCGCGTCTGCATGCGCTGGAAAGCGGTGTCAGCGTCAATTACGTCCAGCAAACGGTGGAAGATCACGCCGCCAGTCACGCCGGTGCATATGATGTCGTCACCTGTATGGAGATGCTGGAGCATGTGCCCGACCCACGTTCGGTGGTACTGGCCTGCGCGCAACTGGTGAAACCAGGCGGCGAAGTATTCTTCTCCACCATTAACCGCAACCCCAAAGCCTGGCTGCTGGCGGTGTTCGGTGCCGAATATGTGATGCGCATGGTGCCGCGCGGCACCCATGACGTGAAGAAATTTATCCGTCCAGCCGAGTTGCTGAACTGGGTGGATGAAACCCCGCTGCGTGAACAGGGGATGATTGGTCTGCATTACAACCCGCTGACCAACCAGTTCCGCCTGGGACGCGGGGTGGATGTGAATTATATGGTGCATACGCATCGTCAGATGTAATGGCACCTTGCGCGATGAATCGCGCCGCTACAATTTGTTCTCAGCCCTGTAGCGGCGCGATTTATCGCGCGTAAGACAAACTATTCCGGGAATATCCCGTTAAACACCGTTTTCTTTCTCGGCTCGGACATCAGCGCCTCCAGCGCTTCAACACAGGCGAGATAGTGCGGTGTTTTTTTATGCGCCAGCACCGCCGCTTCATTGGCGTAAGCTTCGTAAATAAAAAAACGCGTCGGCACGTTGCTATCCTGCAACACATCAAAACGCATGTTGCCCGGCTCCTGCACCGCGCCTAAATGATTTTCGCGAAAAACCCGTAGAAATTCGTCGATACAGTCAGGTTTGACGTTAATCTCAACCAAAGTGACTTCCATTCGCCTGCTCCTTAAAAATCGTAGTTATCGATGTTGTCTTTGGTAAATACCACCCGCTCCGGCAACAGCACGATGCCGTTGTCTTTGGCCTCATAATTGTAGCCTTGCACGCTGTTGTCTGAGACTGTCACTTTCCCCACGCCGGGCACCTCCAGGGTATCGCCCGGATTAAGGTTGCCCTTCAGCAGTTGGTTGGCAACCGCGATAGAGATTTTGCCCTGCTTCACCACGTCCCACAGGCCAAACTGTTGCACCGTACCGCGTTTGACATAAGGCCGCATCACGTTCGGCGTACTGAAGCCGACAATGGTGACATTCTTGCGCCCGAGGTTTTCCGCCGCCTGCGCCGCTGCCGGTAACGCATTGGCATCCGGGGCGATAATCGCATCCAGATCGTTCCAGGATTTCAGAATACCCTCGGCGGTTTGCAACGATTTGGTGGCATCGTTATAACCGTACTGCGTGGTGACGATCTCCCAATTCGGATGATCTTTGGCAATCTTCGCTTTGGCTTCTTTAACCCACTGGTTTTGGTCCGTCACCGTTGGGCTGGAGTAGAAAAACGCCACCTTCGCTTTGTCCTTCTTCACCTGGCTGGCCGCCATATCCACCAGCATGCCGCCCAATTGCGTCGGTGTGCCCTGATTAATGTAAATCGAGCGGCATTCCGGTTTGGTATCTGAATCCCAGGTCAGCACCTTCACGCCACGTTGCATGGCGCGTTTCAATGCCGGACACAGCCCGTCCGGTGAAACGGCCGCCACCACAATGGCGTTGTAACCCTGATTGACGAAGTTGTTGATCATCTGAACCTGGCCGGAGACGCTGGGTTCGGTCGGGCCGTCGTAAGTCACATCTACCCCGAGGGCCTTACCCGCGTCCGTGGCCCCTTTGCCACCGCTGGTGAAATAGCCCACGCCCACCAGTTTCGGGATAAAGGCGATTCGCTCGGCTGCCTGCACGCTAAAGCTCACGCCGAGCACACAGCAAAGCGCCAGTGATAAACGCTGCATTTTCATGATTTTTACTCCTGGTAAGATGTGCGTTCCCGCGTGAAGCGTGCACGCAAGCGCCGGCTAAGCTGGCGCACAATGCCTGGATTCAGGCTCCAGGAGCGTCCGATCACCGCAAGAATCAACAAGGCACCCGCAAGCGCACTGCTGACCTGACTCGACACTCCCACCATTTGCAAGCCCTGCTGCAAAAAACCAATCACCAGCGTCGCCAATGCGGTGCCCAGCACCGAACCTGCTCCGCCGTAAATATTTGCCCCGCCCAGCACCACCGCGGTGATAGCAGGCATCAACAAGGGGGCGCCGAGATCGGCACGCGCCGAGCCAAAATAGGCACTCATCACCGCCGCCGCGATGGCGGATGCCAGGCCAACCAGGCTGTAGAGCAGCAACAAGGTGCGATTCACCGGCAGCGCGCCGTACCGTGCCGCACGCAGGTTCTGCCCCAGCAAAAACACATAACGCCCGGTACGGGTGCGATGCATCAGCAACCAAAACACCAGACACAACAGCGTAAATATCAGCAAGGGCATGGGGATACCGAGCGGGGTGAGATTGGCTAAATCGGTAAAGGTCGCCGGAAAGTCTCCGATGCCTTCAAAACCGGTCGCCCCGACCAGACCAGAGAGCAGCAACGCGCCGCCGCCGTAGAGATAAAGGGTGCCAAGGGTAATCACCAGCGGGTTGACGCCGGTCCACAGAATCAGGGCACCGTTGAGCCATCCACACAGGCTGCCGAGCAGCAACGTGCACAACAAGGCGACAGGCAACGGCCAGTGACTCTGCAACATGATGCCGAGGGCGATGGCACACAAGCCGGTGACCGCCGCAAAGGAGATATCGATACCCCCACTGACAATCACCAGCGTCAGCGGCAACGCCACAATGCCGACGGTGATAAAATCGCTGGTGCTGAACAGTAAGGTGTCGATATTCAACATCCGGGGGTTGGCCCAGCCGAACAGAAAAATCTCCAGAACCAACAGCAGCGCCAGCGCCCCTTCCCAGTTCAGATAGCGTTTCATTCCGTCGCTCCCCGGCGCGTCGCCGATGTCGATGTGGCTTTAGCTGCGCTTTTTTTTCGCACCGGGGGCGTTAAAAAACGCGCATAGCGCTGACGATGTAAACGGCGCGCCAGCGCCTGACGTAAACGCCCATCAATCACCAGCACCAGCAACAACACCAGGCCAGAGATAAAATCGTTCCACCAGGCGGGCAGCCTGAGCAACACCAGCACGCTGTCGATTTGCGTCAGGAACCACGCGCCAAGTACCGCTCCCAACAAGGTGCCGGAACCTCCCAGCAGGCTTACGCCACCGAGCACGCAGGCGGCAATCGCTTTCATCTCCATGCCGGTGCCGGTTTGATTGGGTACAAAGCCAATTTGTGCGGCAAACACCATCCCGGCCAGCGCCGCCATCGCCCCGTTGACGGTAAACGCCAGCAGGCGAACCTGATGCACCGGTACGCCTAACTGACGCGCCCCTTGCAGGTTATCGCCAGTAGCGTAAAAGTTACGACCTGCCGCGCTGCGGGCGAGGAATACCATCATCACCACGGCAATCAGCAGCACCATGATCCCCAACGGGGACAGGCCGCCAAACAGCGGTACGGCCAGGGTTTTCAATTGCTCGGGCAGCCCTTCAATCCATTTCCCGCCGGTCAGGAGCAACATCAGGCCACGGTACAACCCGAGGGTACCGAGCGTGGCGACAATTGCCGGGATGCGCAACCCAACCACCAGCACGCCGTTAAACAACCCGGCCAGCATACCGCTGGCCAGCGTCAGTAAGCAGGCCAGCGGCAACGCCATCCCCTGATTCAGCAGGATGCCCAGCACCGCCGCGCACAACCCCATAGTGGAACCACTGGAGACGTCGATGTTGCGCGTCAGCAGGACCAGCGTCGCCCCCATCGCCAACAGGATGGCGATCTGCGCACTGCCAAAAATCATCCCCACCAGTTGCAGACTGGCAATTTGCCGATCCAGCAACCACGGCAGCAGAAACAACAGCAGGGTCGCCAACAACGTGCTCAGTTCACGGTGGGTTTGCAGATATTTCAGCATCAATGTTCTCCTGCCGCCTGAGCGTGGCGTCCCCAGGCCATCTGGATAATATTTTCAGCGCTGACCGCCGACTGCGTTAATTCGCCGACCCACTCGCCGTGATGCATCACCACCACGCGATCCGCCAGTTGCGCCACTTCATCCAGATCCGAGGAGATGATGATCAAACCAATCTGCTGCGCCACTACCGAGCGCAGCAACTGATAAATGTCAGCGCGGGCCGCCACATCCACCCCGCGCGTCGGTTCATCGACGATCAGGACTTTTGGCATCGCTTCCAGGCAATTTGCCAGCAGCAGCTTCTGCTGATTGCCGCCGGACAGGGTGCGCGCCAGTTGGTCACAGCGGCTAAATTTGATGCCCAGCGCTCGCTGGTAACGCGTCAGTACCGCCCTCTCCTGCGCAGGTCGCAGCCACCAGTTACGGCGCGGCAGGGTTAACGCGGTAACGTTCCACGCCAGCGGAGCATCCGGGTAGAGGCCGGAGGTTTGCCGATCTTCGGGCAGGTAAACCAGCCCGGCGCGCAGCCGTTGCGCCGGCGACATTGCCAGCAGCGATTGTTGCTGCAAATGCGCCGATCCACTGCTGGCCGGACGCAAGCCATACAGGGTTTCCGCCAGCTCGGTGCGTCCGGCACCGACAATGCCTGCCAGCCCGAGGATTTCTCCCGCCTTCACCTGGAGAGAGATCTCGCGGAAGCCTTCACCGCTCAAAGCCTCCACCTGCAACAACACCTCACCTTTGCGGCCCGATGGCGAATTACCTGCCTGCAACCACAGTTGCTGTTCCGCGCTGAGCGGCGGCTGTCGTTCTGGTGGCATCATCGCGGCCACCAGCGCGTCATCATTAAGGACGTCAATGTTGTTGTGCAGCACCACGCAACCATCGCGCATTACGCTAACCTGATGTGCCAGCGCGCGGATTTCCGGCAGCTTGTGGGAAATAAACACCACGCCAACGCCTTGCGTGGCGAGCTGGCGGATCAAACGAAACAACCGATCGGTTTCTACCGGCGTGAGTGAGGCGGTGGGTTCATCGAAGATCACCACCCGGGCGTCACGCATCAGACCACGCAAAATCTCGACCTGCTGCTGGTCAGCCACGGCCAGGGAGCCAGCCTGCGCATCCAGCGGCAGCGTGCTGCCCATCTGATCGAGTAAACGTTGCAGTTTCTGCTGATCGGCCTGCGCACGCGGCAGGCGAAACAGGATGTTTTCCCGCACCGTCAGACTGGGAAACAGCAACGGCTCTTGCGGCACCAGATAAATGCCGCGTTGATGCGCTTTGGCAGGGGTCATCAGGGGAAGAGTCTGCCCGGCGAGCAGGATCGTGCCGCTATCCGGCTGTTCAATTCCGGCGATGATCTTCATCAGCGTTGATTTGCCTGCGCCATTCCCCCCCAGCAGCGCATGGATTTGCCCTGCATGCAGTTGAAAATCGATGCCCCGCAATACCGGCACGCCGGAGAAGGCCTTACTCACTCCGGTGATTTGCAACAGCAGGCTGCTCTGCCCCATCACGACTCCCGTTACGAACAAATGATTTTTAAAACACATTATGTTCACAATCCTGGATAAGCTTTTTCGATAAAACTCTCGCAGCGGTCACAGATTGTTATTTCGCCATGATGGCGCGTATGATTGTGGCTGACTTGTTGAGCGAACTGCCAGCAAGGTCACATTTTCTTTACGACTCCGAACGAACAATTGATTTACTTTTTATAAAGTGTTCATCATGAAAAGCGATCTTAACCCGGCAACGGGTCTGACTGTGGAACACAGTATGAGTGAAGAAGAGCTACTGGCGCGTACCGCCTGGTTCTATTACCACGACGGACTGACACAGAACGAAATTGGTGAGCGGCTCGGTTTGACGCGCCTGAAAGTGTCGCGCCTGCTGGAAAAAGGCCGTCAGTCGGGCGTGATCCGCGTCCAGATCAACTCCCGTTTTGAGGGCTGTCTGGCGCTGGAACATGCGCTGTTTGAGCGATTTAACCTTAAGCAGGCCCGGGTGCTGCCGCAGCTCGATAGCCCCAACCTCAGTCAGCGTCTGGGCGTGGGGGCGGCACAAATGCTGATGTCGCTACTCCAGCCGCAGCAACTGCTGGCGGTGGGATTTGGCGAAACCAGCATGAACACGCTGCAACATCTGAGCGGCTTTATCGCCTCGCAGCAGATCCGCATGGTGACGCTGTCCGGCGGCGTGGGGCCGTATATGACCGGGATTGGTCAGTTAGATCCGGCGTGCGGCATCAGCATTATCCCCGCGCCGCTGCGCGCTTCCAGTGCCAGCGTTGCACAAATTCTGCGCCACGAGCGCAGCGTGCAGGACGTAATGCTGACCGCCTGTGCCGCTGATGTGGCGATCGTCGGTATCGGGGCGATCGGTCAACGTCAGCAGGCGACAATTTTGCGCTCGGGGTATATCAGCGAAGGTGAGCAATTGATGTATGGCCGTAAAGGCGCGGTGGGCGACATCCTCGGCTACTTTATGTGTCATGACGGGCAACTGGCTGAAGCGATGCCCATCCATGATGAATTGATTGCCGTTAGCCCTGACGAGCTGGCGACGATCCCCACCGTGGTCGGAGTGGCCGGTGGTGCAGAGAAAGCCGAAGCGATTATTGCCGCGCTGAAAGGCAAACGCATTAATGCTCTGGTGACTGAAGAGGGAACAGCCCGCGCGATGTTGGCGTTATTGTCGTAGCCCTGCGGCGGGGTCGATCCGGTCAGATTTTTGCAGGAGTTACTGAGATGACGATATCCCACGCCCCGCATTTAATGGCGCTCGACGCCGGTACCGGCAGCATTCGAGCCGTGATTTTTAACCTGCAAGGCGAGCAGGTTGCCGTCGCACAAGCGGAATGGCAGCACCTTGCCTTGCCCGATGTGCCCGGATCGATGGAGTTTGATCTGGCAAAGAACTGGCAGCTCGCCTGCCAGTGCATTCGCCAGGCGCTGCACCAGGCGCAACTGCCTGCCAGCGCGATTCGTGGCGTGGCCTGTTGCTCAATGCGTGAAGGTATCGTGCTGTATAACAAGGCCGGTGACGCCATCTGGGCCTGTGCCAACGTCGATGCCCGTGCCAGTCGCGAAGTCAGCGAACTGAAAGAGATCCATCACGGCGAGTTTGAGCGGGAGATCTACCAATGTTCCGGGCAGACATTGGCGCTTGGCGCGATGCCGCGTTTGCTGTGGCTGGCGCACCATCGACCGGATATTTATCGTCAGGCTTCCACGCTGACGATGATCAGCGACTGGCTGGCGAAATGCCTGAGCGGCGAACTGGCCGTTGATCCTTCCAATGCCGGTACCACCGGTTTGCTCGATTTATACACCCGCAACTGGCGTCCCGATCTGCTTGAGATGGCGGGTCTGCGCGGCGATCTCCTGTCACCGGTAGCGGAGACTGGCACACCGATCGGAGCGATCACCGCCGAAGCAGCCGAGGCGTGTGGGCTGCGGCAAGGGACGGTCGTCGCCGTGGGTGGCGGTGATGTCCAGCTCGGTACGTTGGGGCTGGGTGTCGTCAACGCCGGAGAAACTGCGGTGCTGGGCGGCACATTCTGGCAACAGGTGGTGAACCTGCCACAGCCACAGGTCGATCCGGCGATGAATATTCGCATCAACCCCCACGTCATTCCGGGGATGGCGCAGGCTGAAGCCATCAGCTTTTTTACCGGACTGACCATGCGCTGGTTTCGCGATGCTTTTTGTAGCGAAGAAAAATTGCTGGCAGAGCGGTTGGGTGTCGATTGTTACAGCCTGCTGGAAGAGATGGCGGCGCGCGTTCCGGCAGGTGCCTGGGGAGTGATGCCGGTGTTCTCCGACGCCATGCACTTCAACAAGTGGTATCACGCCGCCCCCTCGTTTATTAACCTTTCTATTGACCCTGAACGTTGTAATAAACAAACCCTGTTCCGCGCGTTAGAAGAGAATGCCGCCATTGTCTCAGCCTGTAACCTCGACCAGGTAGCTGCCTTTTCAGGCGTACGTGCGCCGCATTTGGTGTTTGCTGGTGGGGGTGCCAAAGGCAAGCTGTGGAGTCAAATCCTGAGCGATGTCACCGGCCTGACGGTAAAAGTGCCCCAGGTCAAAGAGGCCACCGCGCTGGGCTGTGCGATTGCGGCGGGGGTGGGAGCCGGGCTGTACCCCAATCTGGCGGAGACGGGGCGTGATTTGGTGCGCTGGGAGCGGGAGTTTACCCCCAATGCGACTAACCATGCTTTGTATCAACAGCAAAAGACCGTGTGGCAGAAAGTGTATGCGGATCAGCTGGCGTTAGTGGATAACGGGCTAACGACTTCGATGTGGAAAGCGCCGGGGTTGTAAAAGAAGTGCGCGATAAATCGCGTCGCTACGAATGGGTGCACACGTCGGAGCGGCGCGATTGATCGCACAAAACTGCATCTTAATTTCATAAAAACTTCATAAGAAAAACCAGAAAAGTCCGACTACGCGTAGCTTATGCTGCCATTTTTTCACCAGAAATTTGGCTTGCCGGAGAGGATTGCATAAGAAATACGCGCTCGATCAAGTTCTGAAAAAAATCTCCAATTTGGTTGACACGGGGTCGGGCCTTATAAGACAAGGCCTAAGAAATTTCGCAAAAATTACAACCCCTCGATACATCATTTTTTCCTCTTGTTAACCCGCGTTAAAATACTAAAATATGCCTCCATGTAGTTATGACTTCCCCCTTCAGCCCCTAGATGTAGTGTTTATCCACAACATTATTCACAATGAATATGCTGTGTATAAACCGGGGTTTCTTTTAATTTTTGGATACTCACGCAAAGGTAAAAACGCGACATGAACCAAAGTCTGCTCGTTACTAAACGCGATGGCCGCCAGGAGCGCATTGATCTCGACAAAATTCACCGGGTACTGGACTGGGCAGCCGAAGGTCTGAACAACGTCTCAGTGTCACAGGTTGAGCTGCGTTCCCACATTCAGTTCTATGATGGGATTCGAACTTCAGATATTCATGAGACCATCATCAAGGCCGCTGCAGACCTTATTTCTCGCGATGCCCCGGATTATCAGTACCTTGCCGCACGCCTGGCGATTTTCCACCTGCGTAAGAAAGCCTACGGCCAGTTTGAGCCGCCAGCGCTTTACGATCAGGTGGTTAAAATGGTCGAGATGGGCAAATACGATCGCCATCTGCTGGAAGACTACAGCAAAGCAGAGTTCGAGCAGATGGACAGTTTTATCGACCACTGGCGCGATATGAACTTCTCCTATGCCGCCGTCAAGCAGCTGGAAGGTAAATACCTGGCGCAGAACCGCGTTAGCGGTGAAATCTACGAAAGCGCGCAGTTCCTGTACATTCTGGTCGCAGCATGCCTGTTCTCAGGTTATCCGCGTGATACACGTATGGATTACGTCAAACGTTTCTATGACGCAGTCTCGACCTTCAAAATCTCGCTGCCGACGCCAATTATGTCTGGCGTGCGTACCCCGACCCGTCAGTTCAGCTCTTGCGTGCTGATCGAGTGCGGCGACAGCCTGGATTCCATTAACGCCACCTCCAGCGCGATTGTGAAATACGTTTCGCAGCGCGCCGGTATCGGTATCAATGCCGGTCGCATTCGTGCGCTGGGTAGCCCGATCCGTGGTGGTGAAGCGTTCCATACCGGCTGTATCCCGTTCTACAAACACTTCCAGACCGCCGTGAAGTCCTGCTCGCAGGGCGGTGTGCGCGGTGGTGCCGCTACCCTGTTCTACCCGATGTGGCATCTGGAAGTGGAAAGCCTGCTGGTGCTGAAAAACAACCGTGGTGTTGAAGGCAACCGCGTGCGTCATATGGACTACGGCGTGCAGATCAACAAGTTGATGTATCAACGCCTGCTGAAAGGTGAAGACATCACCCTGTTCAGCCCGTCTGACGTACCGGGCCTGTACGACGCGTTCTTCGCCGATCAGGACCAGTTCGAGCGTCTGTACACCACCTACGAAAAAGACGACAGCATTCGTAAGCAGCGTGTCAAAGCGGTTGATCTGTTCTCGCTGATGATGCAGGAACGTGCCTCCACTGGCCGTATCTACATCCAGAACGTTGACCACTGCAACACCCACAGCCCGTTTGATCCGTCCATCGCGCCGGTACGTCAGTCTAACCTGTGCCTGGAGATCGCCCTGCCGACCAAGCCGCTGGACGACGTTAACGACGAAAACGGTGAAATCGCCCTGTGTACGCTGTCAGCGTTCAACCTCGGCGCGATTGATAGCCTCGACGATCTGGAAGAGCTGGCGATTCTGGCGGTACGTGCGCTGGATGCCCTGCTCGACTATCAGGATTACCCAATTCCGGCCGCGAAACGCGGTGCGATGGGCCGCCGTACCCTGGGTATCGGCGTGATTAACTTCGCCTACTATCTGGCGAAAAACGGCGTGCGTTACTCTGATGGCAGCGCCAACAACCTGACGCATAAAACCTTCGAAGCGATTCAGTACTATCTGCTGAAGGCGTCGAACGAGCTGGCGAAAGAACAAGGTGCCTGCCCGTGGTTCAACGAAACCACTTATGCGCAGGGCATTCTGCCGACCGATACCTATAAAAAGGATCTCGACAGCATCTGCAACGAACCGCTGCACCTCGACTGGGAAACGCTGCGTGAGTCGATCAAAACGCACGGTCTGCGTAACTCAACGTTGTCGGCGCTGATGCCGTCAGAGACGTCATCACAGATTTCGAACGCCACCAATGGCATCGAGCCGCCGCGCGGCCACATCAGTATCAAAGCGTCGAAAGACGGTATCCTGCGCCAGGTGGTGCCGGAGTATGAGCGTCTGAAAGATCAGTACGAACTGCTGTGGGAAATGCCGTCTAACGATGGTTACCTGCAACTGGTTGGTGTGATGCAGAAGTTTATCGACCAGGCGATTTCGTCGAATACCAACTACGATCCGAGCCGCTTTGCTAATGGCAAAGTACCGATGAAGCAGCTGCTGAAAGATCTGCTGACCGCTTACAAGTTTGGCGTGAAAACCCTGTACTACCAAAACACCCGTGACGGTGCTGAGGATGCACAGGACGATCTGGCCCCCTCCATTCAGGACGACGGCTGCGAAAGCGGCGCTTGTAAGATTTAATCAGAGGCGGAGCTGCGGCTCCGCCCACATTTGGACATCCCTATGGCTTACACCACATTCTCACAAACCAAGAATGACCAACTGAAAGAGCCGATGTTTTTCGGTCAGTCGGTTAACGTTGCCCGTTTCGATCAGCAGAAATATGACATCTTTGAAAAGCTGATTGAGAAGCAGCTCTCCTTCTTCTGGCGTCCGGAAGAAGTGGACGTGTCGCGCGATCGCATCGACTATCAGGCGCTGCCGGATCACGAAAAACACATTTTTATCAGCAACCTGAAATATCAGACGCTGCTGGACTCGATCCAGGGTCGTAGCCCGAACGTGGCGCTGCTGCCGCTGATCTCCATCCCGGAGCTGGAAACCTGGGTGGAAACCTGGGCGTTCTCTGAAACCATCCACTCACGTTCCTATACCCACATCATCCGCAATATCGTTAACGATCCGGCGCTGGTGTTTGACGATATCGTCACAAACGAGCAGATCCTTGCCCGTGCGCAGGATATCTCCAAGTATTACGACGATCTGATTGAGATGACCAACTACTGGCATCTGCTGGGTGAAGGCACCCATCAGGTCGCGGGTAAAACCGTGACCGTGGACCTGCGTTCGCTGAAGAAACAACTCTACATCTGCCTGATGAGCGTCAACGCGCTGGAAGCAATTCGCTTCTACGTCAGCTTCGCCTGCTCGTTTGCCTTTGCCGAGCGTGAGCTGATGGAAGGTAACGCCAAAATCATCCGTCTGATCGCCCGTGACGAAGCGCTGCACCTGACCGGCACCCAGCATATGCTGAACCTGATGCGTACCGGCGAAGATGATCCGGAGATGAAAGAGATTGCAGCCGAGTGCCGTGACGAATGCTATGACCTGTTCAAGAAAGCAGCCGAACAGGAAAAAGAGTGGGCAGAATATCTGTTCAGCGGCGGTTCAATGATTGGCCTGAACAAAGACATTCTGTGCCAGTACATCGAGTACATCACCAACATCCGTATGCAGGCGGTCGGTCTTGACCTGCCATTCCAGACCCGTTCGAACCCGATTCCGTGGATCAACAGCTGGCTGGTGTCTGACAACGTGCAGGTGGCACCGCAGGAAGTTGAAGTCAGTTCCTATCTGGTCGGCCAGATTGACTCGGAAGTGGGCGAAGACGACTTTAACGACTTCCAACTCTAAGTATGAGCCGTTCCGTTGTTATTCTGCGTAGCTCCGGCACCCGACTGGAGTGCGCAGAAGATCATCCCAATCTGCTGGCAACCCTCGAAGCGCATAATGTCTGCGTCGAGTATCAGTGTCGTGAAGGCTACTGTGGTTCTTGCCGTATGCGTTTGCTGAAAGGTGAAGTGCAGTACGCCGAGACACCGCTGGCGTTTATTCAGCAGGGCGAGTTTCTGCCCTGCTGCTGTAAAGCCAACGGCGAGATTGAGATCGAGCTGTAGCGGCGCGCTTTATCGCGCAATCCGTGCGCCTGACGGAAAAAGCCGCGCGATAAATCGCGCCGCTACAACCGAGCCTGTTTTGGCTAGAGCCTCACCGTTTCCAGCACATCAATCCAGCCGTGTCCGGTGCTGACTTCGCTGCCATGCAACCAGCGGCGCAGCATATTCATAGCCATCATCGCCACCACTTTCTGGCGGATCTCGCGGTTATGGCGTCCGTGGTTGAACTTCACCAGTTGGCCCCAGCTGGCCTCCGGGGTGTGCAATGAAATCGCCACCTCTCCTTCGCGTAGCGTGCCGACCGCCAGCCCAACCTCAGCCTGCTGCTGAGCCGCGAACTCACGCAGACGTTGCACCTGCTGCTCCAGGCTTTCCGTCTGTTCCGGCAACACATTACCGGCACGCAACGGCACCTCGGCTGATGCCAGTTGCCATTGCAGCAATCCGGCGGTATAGGATTCACTCACGGCCAACGTCAATTCACGCGCCGCCAGTTGTTGCGCCAGCCACGCCGGTAATCCTTCTGTGCCTTCAAAAATGGTGCATTCCGCCAGCAGCAGTTTGACCTGCTGCCACACCTGCTCCATCGCCACCCGCTGGCTGGCCGGGCCGGTCAGTTTAATTTCAATAATTGGCATTGAGGAGCGATACCCCATCACCACGCCTTCCGGCAGGGCTAGCGGCTCCAGTTCCGCCGCTATATCACTTTCTCCGCGCCCGAAAGTGGTGAGACGCAGGCACAGGGGCGGTTCGGGTAGGTCGAAACGCGCTTTCAGACGCGGCAGGATCTCCTGCTCCACCATCACCTTAAACTCGGAAGGTACACCCGGGGTGAAGAATATCCAGCAGCAATTGAGTTGCAGCGCGAAACCACAAGCGGTGCCCACCGGGTTATCGATCAATTCCGCATTGGCGGGGATCTCCGCCTGTTTACGGTTGCTCGGAGCCATGACTCGCCCACGACCGGCAAACCAGGCCTCCATCTTTTCCAGCCACTCCTGATGCAGCACCAAATGACTGTTGCTGGCGGTTGCTGCCGCCAGCGCGCTGAGATCATCACTGGTCGGGCCGAGGCCACCATTCACAATCAGCACATCAGCAACCTGGCTGCGGCTCTGTAGCGCCTCCACCAGCGATGGCAGTGCATCGCCTACTGTGCTGCGGCTGGTCATGGGTAAGCCATGCTGGAATAACACATCAGCCAGCCAGGCGGCGTTGGTATCGACAATCTGCCCGTGTAACACTTCATCGCCCGTCGAGAGCATTTCAACTCGTATCACGTTTATTCTCCTTTATCCCTGTCGGTTTAATGTAGAAAGCGGGCGAGAGAAACACAATCGCTGTCGATGCGGTTTGGGGTATTTCAGGGGGAGGACGGGCGCGATGAGTACGCGCCCGATAATGATTAGCGGCGGGCCAGCAGCAATCCTAAGAACAGACCGGCGGCGGCACCAATACCAATGCCCTGCCAGGGTTTGTCGTGCACATACTCATCGGCACGGTAAGCAGCTTTTTTTGCCCGATAGTAGTAACTGTCGGACGCCTGGCTGACGCGAGACTTCACCTCTTCCAGCGCCTGCTCCGCTTTGCTTTTCAGTTCGATATATTTTTGATCGGCCGGATCGCCAGACGAACGCAGCACCTCTTCCAGCGTTTCGGTCAGCAAAGCCAAATCATCATCAAGACGAGTTTCAAATTGATCGGTGGATGACATTACGTAGTTCCTCCATGTATTTAACTTACCTGTCGGTTAACTATAGTCACTAAACGCCCGTTCGGGGCAAGCAACGGCCAGGAATCGCCCGAGTTTCGTCGGCAAAGGGTAAAGATATGAAATCTGCTTCGCTTCTATGATTTATCTGATAAATTTCTTCGGACTGAATTTTTTCATTCGGCGACTGTCGTAATCCCCTGTAGCCTGACGCTATCAGGTCTGAAATGCGTGCATGATGCACGGCAGTCACCTTAAACCCGAGCAGCTAAGGATTAGATTTCTGGCATGAATCGTAGAAAGTTTATGAAAGCGTCCATGGCCCTCTCTGCCCTGAGTGGTATGACGGGTCTGTCCACGCTGTTTGCACAGTCCGCCTGGGCCGCAGATGGCATTGCCGACGGTACTGCGGTTCGCTTCGATTTCGATGTACTGAAAAAGAAAGCTGCCGCACTGGCGAAGCAACCCTGGGGCGGCGCGCCAGGCCCGCTACCGGACACCCTGGCCAATCTGACGCCACAGGCCTATAACGCCATTCAGTATGACGCCAACCATTCGCTGTGGAACAACATCCCCAACCGCGAACTGGATGTACAATTCTTCCATGTTGGTATGGGTTTTAAACGCCGTATCCAGATGTTCTCCGTGGATGCCGCCAGCCGTGAAGCGCGTGAAATCCACTTCCGCCCGGAGTTGTTTAACTACAACGACGCCAACGTTGATACCAAACAACTGGTTGGCAAAACCGATCTCGGCTTTGCCGGTTTCCGCGCCTTTAAGAAACCGGAACTGGCGCGCCGCGATATCGTCTCTTTCCTCGGTGCCAGCTACTTCCGCGCCGTGGATGAAACCTACCAGTACGGTCTGTCCGCCCGTGGCGTAGCGGTGAACACCTTCAGCAACGGTCATGAAGAATTCCCGGATTTCACCGCCTTCTGGTTTGAAACCCCGAAAGCCGAAGACACCACCTTTGTGGTGTATGCCCTGCTGGACGGTGCCAGCGTGACCGGTGCCTATAAATTCACTATCCACTGCGAAGCCAAACGCGTGGTGATGGAGGTGGAAAACCACCTGTTTGCCCGCAATGATATCCGTCAGTTGGGTATCGCGCCGATGACCAGTATGTTTAGCTGTGGCACCAACGAACGCCGCATGTGCAACACCTACCACCCGCAAATCCACGACTCTGACCGTCTGGCAATGTGGACCGGCAACGGTGAATGGATTGCCCGCCCGCTGAACAACCCGCAGCGTTTGCAGTTCAACGCTTATCAGGATGAGAACCCGCGCGGTTTTGGTCTGTTGCAGCTCAATCACGACTTTAAGGATTATCAGGATGTGATTGGCTGGTACGACAAACGTCCAAGCCTGTGGGTTGAGCCGATTGGCAAATGGGGCAAAGGGGCCATCAACCTGATGGAAATCCCCACCACCGGCGAAACGCTGGATAACGTGGTGTGCTTCTGGCAACCGGAAAAACCGGTGAAAGCCGGTAGCGAGTTCAACTTCCAGTACAAACTTTACTGGAGCGGCCTGCCACCGGTACGCAGCGGTCTGGCGCGTGTGGATGCCACCCGTACCGGCATTGGCGGTTTCCCGGAAGGTTGGGCGCCAGGCGAGCACTTCCCGGAGCAGTGGAGCCGTCGCTTTGCCATCGATTTCGTCGGGGGCGACCTGAAAGCCGCTGCACCGAAGGGGATCGAACCGGTGATTACCGTGTCAGCGGGCACCATCAAGCAGGTCGAGATTTTGTATGTGGAGCCGATCGATGGCTACCGCATCCTGTTTGACTGGTACCCCAACAGCGATTCCACCAAGCCGGTGGATATGCGTCTGTTCCTGCGTACCAAAGACGAGACACTGAGCGAAACCTGGCTGTATCAATACTTCCCGCCAGCGCCGGATCAGCGTAAATACGTTGACGATCGGCAGATGACGCCGGGCTGATAAACATGGCGAGGTGAGAACCTCGCCATTATTTTTTGGAAACCGCGCCGCTACGAAGTTGTGCGCGACATATCAATATGCGGGATATCGTCTTCGAGATAGATATCACTCACCGCCACAAAGCCATGCCCGGCATAGAACGATTGCAGATGCGCCTGCGCTGAGAGGAACGGCGAATGCTGCGGCCAGTGCTGCTGGCAGCTCTGCAAAGCCTGCGTCATTAAGCGATTGCCGAGATTGATTCCCCTGGCGCGACTGGAAACAATCACCCGCCCAATCTTCACCGGACTTTGCGCATCGGCAGGCGATAAAATACGTGCATACGCCACCAATTCGTCACCCAGCATGCCCAGCAGATGGCGATTTTCCGCTACCAGATCCTGTCCATCGACATCGAGATAGGGACAATTTTGTTCCACTACAAAGACTTCACTGCGCAACGCCAGCAACGCATAAAGTTGTGGCACCGTTAAATCGCGGTGATGAATATCCAGCCAGTTAATATCCATGATCATTTCCTTCCATAGCGGCGCGATTTATCGCGCAGGTTTTATGAAGCCGAAAAATAAATCAACAACGTCGTTGTTGTAAGGCGAAACCGGTAAAGAAGGCGCACAATAGCGCCGCCATCCACGGCAGGCCATGCAGCGTGACTGACATCGCTAATCCCCCCAATGCCGGGCCAACAAAGGCACCAATCCCCCACGCCACCGACAGCACCGCATAGGCTGCCGCCAGTTCCGAACCCTGAAAGCGCTGCCCCACCAGCGTGATGATCACCGTATAAATGCCGACAAATACCCCTCCCCAGCAGAACAACAGCAAACGCGCAAGCCACAACGATTGCAGTGCCAGCGGCCAGGCAAGCGCGCCCAGGGTCGACAACGCAGCCAGCCAGACAATCAGATGATGGCGATCCATACGATCGGCCAGCCAACCGATCGGCAACTGCAACAGGATCGCACCGACCAGTAAAATGGTGATCAAGGATGTCGCCTGCGCTTCAGACCAGCCAAGATTGATGGCGTAAAGTGCCAGCAGATTCATACCAGCCGCTTCCAGAGCCGCGTTGAGGATGGTCGCCGACAGTGCCAGAGGTAACAATCGCAACCAGCGTGAGAAACTCCGTGACACCCCCTGTTCCGCACTGAAACGCAGTTTACCGCTGCCGAGCAGCGCCAGCGCCGCAATGGCCGACAAGGCGGCCCCGGTAATAAACGCGCCATCCCCGCTGCCCTGCAAGGTCAAGATAAAAGGACCGAGCGCAAACCCTGCCGATAACATCGCGGTGTAGGTTGCCAGCATCTTCGCGCGATTGCTTTCCACGCATTGTTGATTGAGCCAGGTTTCCGTGACCACCAGAATCACTTCGGAAGCCATACCAAGCAGCAGCCGCAACAAGAAGCTGCTGGCAATCGGTAGCAAAGGAAAAAAGATTAACAGCAGCATTGAGGCCAGCAGTGCGGTGATCAGCAATGCTTGCGGCGAAAAACGGCGGCAAAGTGCTGGCAAGGCAGGGGCGATAATCAGCACGCCTGCCGCATGCATCGCCGCATTGATGCCAATCAGCGTTTCACTATAGCCAGCCGCCGAGAGCCTGAGTGCAATCAGTGGTGCGCTTAAGCCATAAGTCAGACCAAAGATAGTGATCGCGACAAGGATCATTACGCTGTTTCGCGTCATTTGATCACACTGCGCGATGGCGTCCGTTTTTGCTGCCATAACGCATGGCGTAAGCACAGGCTACGCCACAGACGAACCGGCCAGAGCGAGCTGGGCTGTGGCTCAATGACACGGTGCAGCAACCGGACATAATCCAGCACCAGTCCAGGCGTCCAGGTCATCTCCTCCGCCCTGCCGCGTACGACCCCCAATAACCAAAAGTTGGGATCGCTAAACAGTCGCAATCCGGCATAGGGTTTTCTGGCGAGGACGCCCTCAATCGCGACATCTAATGCCTGAATCACGGCAGAAGAACAGTTGCGCGCGGTCAGGTTGTAGGTACTGTCCAGGCGGTAACTGTGCCAGAAATTATGTAATGCCTTGAAATTATAATGGGTAAACAGAATTTGTTTATCAGGGGCGCACCAGTCAGCGACCTCCAGCGTAAGGGAGGCAAGGAAACGTCCGGCTACATCATTGTGTTCCCCGGAACGCAGCACCGCGCGGAAGTTACTGCTGTCGCGATCAATATCATCCAGCGGATAGTGGCTGATATACAGATCCTCGCCCGCTTCCATCGCCGCATGGCCGGTTGATATCACGCCATGTTGATCGACGGCGGCAATATAACGATTGATTAGCTGGTAACTCTCGCGCAGCCTGACTGATCCCAACGGGGTCCAGACGTAGACTTTTAATGGCTGAGCGGGTGGTCGGTGGGGAAATGGCGGATGGACGTATTGGCTGCTGTGCCATTGCCGCAATCCCCCGACTTTAAACAGCGGTAGCGTGGTGACGGTGCTGTTATCCGTCAACAAATTCGCCTGTCGCGCCATTTGTAGCAGCGTGGTGCCGATACTCAGCAACAGCAACGCGAAACATAGGGGCACGGCGATGTGATGATGAAACGGCCAGTCGCTGAGGATCAGAATACTGATAAACCACTCGACAACCCCGGTCAGGCACTGCTTACGCCAGCGCCAGCCACGCAATACCACAGCAGCCGCAATACGAAACAGGCCATCGACCATAAACGCGATGCCAAACAGCACTGCCGAAACATCATTGTTGTCCTGGGGAATATTGAGGATCAGAAAACCGATAAACCATAATCCCAGCGCTTTCAGTAGGGTCAGCCCGTCAATACGCATTTCGCGGATAAACGCGAACGTCATCTGTACCAGACCTTCGATGATAAAAAATATCGCCAGCAGATCCAGCGGCACCGAAAGCAGGCCGTCGCTACTGATGTCATAGAGGATTAATGCGGACAAAATCAGCAAGGCTGAACCCACTAAAGCCAGCCAGTACCAGCGTCTGCGGATCACCTGAGCACCGGTGAGCAAAAATATCAACTTGATCACAAGGCCTCTGCGCGACGAGTGAACACTGCTTAAAAACTAGCAACACGCGGCAAAATTGTCAGATAGCGGGCAAAAAAAATCAGGCCCGTAGGCCTGATTTGTCTGAAGCAACAACACGAAGGTTACATCAGCGGCTGAGCCATCTGTACCAGCGTGATCAGCGGCTGCGGATAAACCCCCAGCAGCAACACCAGAATCGCGGAAATCAGTACCACCACACCACCGGCGGTGAATGCCCAATTCGCGGGGGTATCACGGGTATGCAGCTCTGGCGGGCTGAGGTACAGGCTGACAGTCACGCGCAGATAGTAGTAGAGGCCGATGGCGCTACCTGCCACCACCGCACCCGTCAGCCACCACAGATGGGCGTTCACACCGGAAGCGATCACGTAGAACTTACCAATAAAGCCCAGTGTCATCGGGATACCGGCCAGTGACAGCATCATGATGGTCATCACCGCCGACAGAATCGGACGATGCCAGAACAGGCCACGGTAGGAGTACAGAGTATCGGCATCCGGGCCACGGTAAGGGCTGGACATCAGGCTGACCACACCGAACGCGCCAAGGCTGCTGAACAGGTAACCGGCCAGATAGACGCCAGCGGTTTCCAGCGACAGCTGATGCGTTTTCACCGCAATCAACGCCACCAGCAGATAACCGAGGTGAGCGATGGAGGAGTAACCGAGCAGACGTTTGATGTTGCTCTGCGAAATCGCCATCAGGTTACCGAACAGAATCGAAACAAAGGCAATCACACCCAACACGGTACGTACCGCTTCGCTGTCGGTCACCGGCGCGTACATGAACAGACGCATGATCACGCCAAAGATGGCGATTTTGCTGGCGGTCGCGAGGAAGGTGGATACCGGAGCGGGCGCACCCTGATAGACATCCGGCGTCCACAGATGGAATGGTACCAGCGACAGTTTGAAGCCAAGACCGATAATCATCATCCCGAGGCCGACCAGCAGCAGCGGCTGCTGCATCATGCTGTCATTCAGGCTTTTACCCAACTGCACAAAGCTCAGGCTGCCGGAATCCGCGTAAATCAGTGCGATACCAAACAACAGGAACGATGAGGCTGCGGCTGACAGGATGGTGTATTTCAGTGCCGCTTCCAGCGAACGTTTCTGGCGGAAGGCGTAACCAATCAAACCAAACAGCGGCAGAGACAGCAGTTCAATACCGATGAACAGCGCCGACAGATGGTTGGCGCTGGCCAGCACAATACCGCCCAGAGCGGCAATCAGCACCAGCAGATAGAACTCATCTTTGTTGTCCGGGAAACCGGCCAGCCACGGGTAGGCGAAAGTACAGGTCGCCAGACTCGCCAGCATCACCAGTCCAGTGTAGAAGATGGAGTAGCCATCAACGCGCAGCATCGGCGTCACATCCATTGCCCCGACATGGGCAACAAACCACAGAGAAAGCAGCGCCAGGTTAAGACCAATGACCGTTAGCGTGGCATTTACAAAATGGTTGCGTCGCCATGCAATGGACAGCATCACAACCACCACCGTCAATCCGACGATCAACAGCGGCAGTAACGCGATCAATTGTTGAGGAGTTATTGTCATGGCGAATTACGGCCTTGTAGTTGAAATTGAAGCGGTAAACCACTGCTGAATATTGCTCATTGCAGCATGGGAGGTATCAAGAATCGGCTGCGGATAAACCCCCAGCAGAACCAGCAACACCACCAAAACCATAATCATAATGAACTCACGCGGTGACATCCCTGGCAGTGGGGCCTGTGATTTGGCTTCGCCGTAGTACGCGCGCTGCATCATCACCAGCGAGTACACCGAGGCAAATACCAGACCAAAGGTGGCAATCACGATAATCACCGGCACCACCTGGAAGCTGCCAGTCAGAATCATAAATTCCCCGGCAAAGTTACCGGTGCCCGGCATCCCGAGGTTAGCCACGGCAAAGAACAACGACAGGCCCGGAATCCATTTGATACGTGACCACAGGCCCCCCATCTGACGCATATCACGGGTATGCAGGCGTTCATACAGTTGGCCGCACAGGATAAACAGCGCCGCGGCGGACAGGCCGTGGGCAATCATCTGTACCACCGCACCCTGGAACGCCAACTGGCTGCCTGTGTAGATGGCAATCAGCACAAAGCCCATGTGCGAAATGGAGGTATAAGCGATCAGACGTTTGATATCGGTCTGCGCGAACGCCATCCAGGCACCGTAGAAGATACCAATCACGCCGAGCCACATGGCAATCGGAGCAAATTCTGCCGACGCGTGCGGGAACAACGGCAGGCTGAAACGCAGCAGACCATAGGCTGCGGTTTTCAACAGAATCCCGGCGAGGTCGACCGAACCTGCGGTAGGTGCCTGGCTGTGCGCATCTGGCAACCAGCCGTGTAACGGCACCACCGGCATTTTGACGGCGAAGGCGATAAAGAAGCCCAGCATCAGCAGATATTCCACGGTGTGGGACATCGGGGTTTTCAGCAGCTCTTCGTAGCTGAAGGTCCAGACGCCGGTCGCGTTGTAGTGCACGAACACCAGCGCCAGGATAGCAATCAGCATCACCAGACCGGATGCCTGGGTGTAGATGAAGAACTTGGTCGCTGCCGTGATACGGGTTTTACCGTCTGACGCTTTGTGACCCCAGAGCGCGATGAGGAAGTACATCGGCACCAGCATCATTTCCCAGAAGAAGAAGAACAGGAACATGTCGATGGAGAGGAACACACCAATCACGCCACCGAGGATCCACATCAGGTTGAGGTGGAAAAAGCCCTGATACTTCTCAATTTCATTCCACGAACAGAGCACCGCCATCAGGCCGAGCAGACCGGTCAGCACCACCATCAGCAGCGACAGACCATCAATCGCCAGATGGAAATTGATGCCAAAACGCGGAATCCACGGTACTGAGAAGGTGGATTGCCACTGCGGCATGCCAGCCGCCTGCGTCAGTGAATAGCCACCCTGCAACCAGAGTTGCAACGAAATCACCAGCGTCAGTGCCATGGTGATCAGGGCTATCCAACGCGGCACCTTCGCGCCAAGGCGCTCAGCCAGCCAGCACAGCAAGCCACCGAGAAAAGGTATGATTATTAGCCAAGGTAATAGCACGGCGTACTTCCCTTTTTTCTGCCTTTTTATGAGCTATCTTGCTTGCCATTTCCGCCCCGGCAGTGCTCGCAATCCTCACGTACTTCAGTACGCTCCGGTTGCTGTGCGCTGGCGGTGACAAAACTGGCTGCGCCGATGACGCTCATCACTCAGACAATTTTTTACATTTTCAATTTTGGGGTGAAGATATCTTCACCCCGCCCATCAATCTTGTTAGATCACCAGCAACAGCGCCAGCACTACCACGGCACCGACGCTCATCGACGCCACATACCAGCGCAGATAACCGTTTTCGCTGACCACCAGACCTTTGTTGCCAATGCGCGAAATCAGGGCTGGCAAATTCATCAGCGAGTTCAGCGGATCACGATGCAGTAGCCACGCAATGCCGAGGAAAGGTTTAACGAACACTTTGTCGTATAACCAATCGAAGCCCCAGGCGGCAAACCACCAGGTGCCAAAGAAACGGCCCGGCGCGCTGTTGGCAACGCTGGTAACCAGCTGACGTTTGCCAAGCCACAACGCAGCAGCAATCAGAATGCCGACGATCGCCACCACGCCAGAGGTGATTTCCAGTGCCACTTTGCCGCCTTCACCAAATTCGTTCTGCGGCAACACACCCGCCAGCGGCGGTGTAATCAACGCACCAATGAAGGTGGACAACACCAGCAGCACAATCAGCGGCAGATGATGAGTAATACCTTTACCGGCATGAGCATGGATTTTCTCTTCACCGTGGAACACGATGAAAATCATGCGGAACGTATAGATTGAGGTCAGGAACGCACCTACCAGACCCGCCACCATCAGATTGATGTGACCATTCGCCAACGCACCAAACAGGATTTCATCTTTACTGTAGAAACCTGCGGTAATCAGCGGCAGCGCAGCCAGTGCGGCCCCCCCCACGAGGAAGCAGGTATACACCAGCGGGATGCTCTTACGCAGGCCGCCCATCTTGAAGATGTTCTGTTCGTGATGGCAGGCCAGAATCACCGAACCGGATGACAGGAACAGCAACGCTTTGAAGAACGCGTGGGTCATCAGGTGGAAAATCGCCGCATCCCACGCCTGCACGCCAAGCGCCAGGAACATGTAGCCAATCTGACTCATGGTGGAGTAAGCCAGCACGCGTTTGATGTCGGTTTGCACCAGCGCAGCAAAGCCCGCCAGCACCAGGGTGATGGCACCCACAATACCGACCAGATGCAGCACGTCAGGCGTCAGCAGGAACAGGCCATGCGTACGGGCAATCAGGTAGACACCCGCAGTAACCATCGTCGCGGCGTGGATCAGCGCTGAAACCGGCGTCGGACCGGCCATCGCATCCGCCAGCCACGTTTGCAACGGCAACTGGGCGGATTTACCAACCGCACCACCCAGCAGCAGCAAGGTTGCCCATTGCAGCATATGGTTGTCGGCGGCGAAGTGCGCCGGAGCCAACTCCATCAGCTCGCGGAAGTTCAGCGTGCCAAGTTCGTTGTAGAGAATGAACAACGCCAGCGCGAGGAACACATCACCCACACGGGTAATGATGAAGGCTTTCATCGCCGCTTTGCCGTTTTCCGGGTTGCTGTAGTAGAAACCGATCAGCAGGTAGGAACACAGCCCCACCCCTTCCCAACCGAGATACATCAGCATCAGGTTATCGGCCAGTACCAGAACCACCATGCTGGCGATAAACAGGTTGGTGTAGGCAAAGAAGCGTGAGTAGCCCTCTTCACCACGCATGTACCAGGACGCGAACATGTGGATGAAAAAACCCACACCGGTCACCACTGACAGCATGGTCAGCGACAGGCCATCCAGCACCAGATTGACCTTGATGTCAAAGTGACCAACCTGCATCCAGGTCCACAGCGCCTGAGTGAACGGTTGCTGTCCCTGGCTGAAGAAATCCATGCCGACAAAAATCGTGGTAAGGGCAGCCAGACCGACTGATCCCATCCCCACAGCGGCAGACAGGTTCTCCGACCAGCGACCACGGGAAAATGCCAACAGCAGGAAGCCAATCAGCGGAAATAAAACAGTTAAGTAGAGAAGATTCATCCGCGCATCTCGCTCACAGTGTCAATGTTCAGCGTCTGACGACGACGATAGAGCTGGAGCAGCAGCGCCAGACCGATACTGGCTTCCGCCGCCGCGAGGCTGATTGCCAGGATATACATCACCTGACCGTCGGCTTGCCCCCAGTAGCTCCCTGCGACCACCAGCGCCAGCGCGGCGGCGTTGATCATGATCTCCAGACCAATCAACATAAACAGCAGGTTACGGCGCAGCACCAGTGAGGTCAGGCCGAGAACAAACAGCACAGCAGCCAGAATCAGGCCGTGTTGTAACGGGATCATGCGTGCTCCTCCTTATTCCCTTGCGCCTCAGCCGGGCGATTGCTGAGCACCTCGCCCTGACGCTCTTCACGTCCAATATGGAAGGCCACAACCAGACCGGCCAGCAGCAACATGGATGCCAGCTCCACCGCCAGTACGTAAGGACCAAACAGGCTGATACCCACGGCTTTGGCGTCAATGACAGTGCCATCAATGCCCTGATCGTGCGCGGTGCTGATGGCATAAATCATCACCACCAGCAGCAGCAGGGATACGATGCCAGGACCAATCCACAGCGACGGCTTCAGCCACTCACGCTCCTGATCCTGCTGGGATTTGCCAAGGTTCAGCATCATCACCACGAACACGAACAGCACCATAATGGCACCGGCGTAGACGATAATTTCCAGCGCCCCGGCAAAGTACGCGCCCATTGAGAAGAACACGCCAGCAATCGACAGCAACGAAACAATCAGGTACAGCAGTGCATGCACCGGGTTGGTGTGGGTGATGACGCGTAGCGTCGTCAACACCGCCACCAGACCGCAAAGATAAAACGCAAATTCCATAGCTGGCTCCTTAAGGTAACAAGCCTTTGACGTCGATCGGTTTGGCTTCGTTTTCCGCGTCGCCTTTGCCTTTGCCGTCAATTGCCATACCCGCCATGCGGTAGAAGTTGTACTCCGGATATTTACCCGGACCGGAGATCAACAGATCCTGTTTTTCGTACACCAGATCCTGACGCTTAAACTCACCCAGTTCGAAATCCGGGGTCAGCTGGATAGCGGTGGTCGGACAGGCTTCTTCGCACAGACCACAGAAGATGCAGCGTGAAAAGTTGATGCGGAAGAATTCCGGATACCAGCGACCATCCTGCATTTCGGCTTTTTGCAGCGAAATACAGCCTACCGGACAAGCTACCGCACACAGGTTACAGGCAACGCAGCGCTCTTCACCGTCCGGGTCGCGCGTCAGCACGATACGGCCACGGTAGCGCGGCGGCAGGTAGACCGGCTCTTCCGGGTACATCTGGGTTTCGCGTTTGGCGAAGGCATGCATGCCTATCATCCAGATACTGCGCACTGTCGTGCCGAAGCCAACGACAATATCTTTTAAAGTCATCTCAAAACCCCTTACTGCGCAGACAGAATCACTGCGGCGGTCGCCAGCAGGTTCAACAGCGTCAACGGCAGACACACTTTCCAGCCGAACGACAGCACCTGGTCATAGCGTGGACGCGGAAGCGCAGCACGAATCAGGATAAACATCATCATGAAGAACGCGGTCTTAATAGCGAACCAGATGAACGGCGGCAGGAACGGTCCGTGCCAGCCACCGAAGAACAGCGTCACAATCAGCGCTGATACGGTGGTGATCGCCACGTATTCACCCACGAAAAACAGACCGAACTTCATCCCGGCGTATTCGATGTGATAACCATCGGCCAGTTCCTGTTCTGCTTCCGGCTGGTCAAACGGGTGACGGTGACATACCGCAACGCCCGCGATACAGAAGGTCAGGAAGCCAAAGAATTGCGGAATGATGTTCCACAAATGCGCCTGACTTTCGACGATGGCGTTCAGGTTGAAGGAACCTGCCTGTGCCACCACGCCCATCAGCGACAGGCCGAGGAACACTTCGTAGCTCAGGGTCTGCGCGGAAGCACGCATCGCGCCGAGCAGCGAGTATTTGTTGTTACTCGACCAGCCCGCGAACAGCACCGCATATACCGCCAGACCGGCCATCATCAGGAAGAACAACAGACCAATGTTCAGGTCAGTGACCATCCAGGTGGGCGATACCGGTACGATGGCGAAAGCCAGCAGCAGCGAAACAAACGCAATCACCGGGGCCAGGGTAAAGATAAAGCGGTCGGTAAAGGGCGGAACCCAGTCCTCTTTAAAGAACATTTTTAGCATATCTGCTGCTAATTGCAGCGAACCACCCCAACCTACGCGGTTTGGTCCGTAACGGTTCTGCCAGAGGCCGAGCAGACGACGCTCGGCAAAACTCATGAAGGCACCGCAGGCCACCACCACCAGCAAGATGACGATGGCTTTGACGATGCTAATCAGGATGTCAATAACGTCCGGTGTCAGCCAGCTCATTGCGCCGCCTCCTGCAATTTGTCAATTTGCGCACCGGAGAGGAACGGCGGCACGCCCGGCATACCCAGCGGCAGACCTACTTGCCCCGCCTGCAACGCACTGGAGAAGCGCACCGGCAGACGCAGCGTTTCACCGGCACACACCAGCTCAACGGCGGCACCATTGTTGACGCCCAGTTTTTCCGCATCGGCCGGGTTAATGACCAGCGTGGCCGGAGCCATACGTTTCTGGAACACCGGAGAACGCTGGGTCATCTCCTCGCTACCAAACAGTTGATAGTAAGGGGCGACACGCCACTGGCTGCCACTAACGAAGCTATCCGGAATCACGCTGAACCACGGCAATGCACCTTCCGTAGCTTCAAACAGACGCACACCCGGATCACCATTGCGCAGCTTACCGCCCACTTCGGCCTGGAATTTGTTCCATGCCTGCGGGGAGTTCCAGCCTGGCGCCCAGGCAAACGGGATCTGCGAACGGGCCGCACCCGGCTGGTTGTTACCTTCCATCGAGAAGGCGAACATGGTGTCTTTATCTTGCGGCTGACGCGGTTCGTGCACGCTGATGTTGGCACGCGCGGCGGTACGGCCGCTGTAACGATGCGGTGAACGCGCCAGTTTTTGTCCACGAATACGGAAGCTGGCATCCGGTGCCGCGTCCTTGATACCTTTCAGTTGTGGCAGAGCAGCCACCGCAGCATCAATCACATGATCAAGCAGCGTCCAGTCAATCTGACGGCTTTCAACCGTGCTGTGCAGCGAGTGCAGCCAGCGCCAGCTCTCCAGCATCACCACACTGTTGTCGTAGTAGGCCGGATCGAAAACCTGGAAGAAACGTTGTGCGCGGCCTTCGTGGTTGATCGAGGTGCCGTCGCTTTCCGCAAAGCTGGCACCAGAGAACACCAGGTTAGCTTTTTCCAGCGTGCTGGTGCGTTGATGATCGACCACAATCACGTTGGCTGCCTGAGCCAGTGCGGCGTCCACCGTCGTTTTTGGCGCGTGGCGGTAAAGGTCGTTTTCCAGCACCACCAGAGTGTCCGCTTCGCCTTTGCTCAGTTGCTCCAGCGCGCTGTCCAGCGATGCTCCACCCATCAATCCAAGACCGATGCTGTTTGCCGCTGACGCCAGCAAGGTAATGCCGACATCCGCGCCGCGCGCTTTTAGCGCTTTCGCGACGTTAGCCGCCGCTTCAATCATGGCGGTGCTGCCCGAGTGGGTACCGGAGATAATCAGCGGCTTTTTCGCCCCTGCCAGCGCCTGCACCACGACGTCCAGCTTGCCGTTGAGAGCTTTGTCAAAGTTGCCTGGGGCTGGCGCGGATTCATCCAGCGCATGCGCGATAGCAAAACCAAGACGCGCCTGGTCTTCCACCGGTGCACGGTAGCTCCATGCCGCGATATCATCCAGACGGGTTTCATCAACGTTGGTCACAAACAACGGATGTTTGGCGTGCTGACCAATGTTCAGGATCGCCGCAATCTGCCAGTCAGCGACTTTCTGCGCCGCCGCCATTTCGCGGGCTTTACCTTTAACTGCCTGACGCACGGACAGTGCGACACGCGCACCGACCTGAGTGAGATCTTCACCCAGCACCAGCACCGCATCGTAGCTTTCAATTTCACGCAGAGACGGAGTGTAGATGCCACCTTCACGCAGCACTTTCAGCATCAGCTCAAGACGCGTCTGCTCGCCAGCGGGCATACCGGTGGAGAAGTTTTCTGCACCCACCAGTTCACGCAGCGCAAAGTTGCTTTCAATGCTGGCGCGCGGTGAACCAATACCAATGACTTTTTTCGCCTGACGCAGCACATCTGCCGCCGCGTTCACCGCCTGTTCGGCATTCAGCGTGACCCAGTCATTACCGCGCAACTGTACCGGATGACGAGGACGATCTTTGCGGTTGACGTAGCCGTAACCAAAGCGACCACGGTCACACAGGAAATAATGGTTTACCGTGCCGTTGTAACGGTTTTCAATGCGACGCAGTTCACCATAACGTTCACCCGGGCTGGTGTTACAACCGACGCTGCACTGCTGGCAGATGCTCGGAGCAAACTGCATGTCCCATTTACGGTTGTAGCGTTCGGAGTGAGTTTTATCGGTGAACACCCCGGTCGGACAAATTTCGACCAGGTTACCGGAGAATTCGCTCTCCAGCGTGCCATCTTCCGGGCGACCGAAGTAGACGTTGTCGTGTGCGCCGTAGACACCAAGGTCTTTGCCGTCGGCATAATCTTTGTAGTAACGCACGCAGCGGTAACAGGCGATACAGCGGTTCATTTCATGTGAAATGAACGGGCCGAGATCCTGGTTTTGGTGGGTGCGTTTGGTGAAGCGATAGCGACGGAAGCTGTGGCCCGTCATCACCGTCATATCCTGAAGGTGGCAGTTACCCCCCTCTTCACACACCGGGCAGTCGTGCGGGTGGTTGGTCATCAGCCATTCCACCACGCTTTCACGAAACTCTTTCGCTTCGCCATCGTCGATGGAGATAAAAGTGCCGTCCGACGCCGGTGTCATGCAGGACATAACAAGGCGGCCGCGAGTATCTTCGGCATTCTGGAATTGCTTTACCGCACACTGGCGGCAGGCACCTACGCTTCCCAGCGCGGGATGCCAGCAAAAATAAGGAATATCAAGGCCCAGGGAGAGACAAGCCTGTAGCAGGTTGTCCGCCCCGTTCACATCATACTCTTTACCGTCTACATGGATTGTAGCCATAGTGAATATGCTTCCGTAAGGCCCGTCCGAAGACGAGCGTTAAACATCTCTTTCTTTCCCCCGCCGCGATGCTCTCGCCACAGGGTTATCCGTGTACGGCGGCTGATTACCAGCGCGCTTTCAGCAGGTTGGGCTGAATACCGCCAATAGCGCGGGTATTGCCAAACACCTGCGGCGCAATGCCGGCTTCAAACTCTTCACGGAAATATTTAATCGCGCTTTGTAGCGGCTCGACGGCACCCGGCGCATGCGCACAGAAGGTTTTACCTGGGCCAAGCTGACGGCAAAGCTGTTGCAGGGTTTCGATATCACCCGGCTGACCTTGCTTTTGCTCCAGTGCACGCAGGATCTTCACGCTCCACGGCAAACCATCACGGCATGGCGTACACCAGCCGCAGGATTCGCGAGCAAAGAACTCTTCCAGATTGCGCACCAGCGAGACCATGTTGATCTCATGGTCCACCGCCATCGCCAGCGCGGTACCCAGACGACTACCGGCTTTACCAATGCTGGCAAATTCCATCGGCAGGTCGAGATGCTGATCGGTGAGGAAGTCAGTCCCTGCGCCACCTGGCTGCCAGGCTTTGAACTTCAGGCCATCGCGCATGCCACCTGCATAGTCTTCGAGGATTTCACGCGCGGTAGTACCGAACGGCAATTCCCAGACACCCGGATTTTTTACGCGGCCTGAGAAGCCCATCATTTTGGTGCCGGTGTCTTCACTTTTTGAGATGTTCTTGTACCAATCCACCCCATTGAGGAAGATGGCAGGCACATTTGACAGCGTCTCAACGTTGTTAACACAGGTCGGTTTGCCCCACACACCGGCGCTGGCCGGGAACGGTGGCTTGGAACGCGGGTTAGCGCGACGTCCTTCCAGTGAGTTGATTAACGCTGTCTCTTCACCACAAATGTAGCGGCCTGCCCCGGTATGCACGAACAGCTCGAAATCAAAGCCGGTGCCGAGGATGTTTTTACCGATAAAGCCCGCTTCGGTGGCTTCGGCAATTGCTTTACGCAGGTTGGCCGCTGCTTCGATGTATTCACCACGCAGGAAGATGTAGCCACGGTAAGCTTTCAACGCAAAGGCGCTGATCAACATACCTTCCACCAACTGGTGCGGCATTTGTTCCATCAGCAGGCGGTCTTTATAGGTGCCCGGCTCCATTTCATCGGCGTTACACAGCAGGTAACGGATGTTCATGGATTCGTCTTTCGGCATCAGGCTCCATTTCAGACCGGTGTTAAAACCGGCACCGCCGCGACCTTTCAGACCGGAGTCTTTTACGGCTGCGACGATTTCGTCCTGGCTCATACCTTTCAGCGCTTTTTCGGCACCGACGTAACCGTTTTTGCTGCGATATTCATCAATCCACACCGGCTGTTTGTCATCACGCAGACGCCAGGTCAGAGGATGCGTTTCCGCAGTACGAATGATCTGTTTGATGGTCATTGATACTGCTCCAGTAAAGTGGCGATACCTTCCGGCGTCAGATGAACGTGGGTGTCTTCATCCACCATCATGGTCGGGCCTTTATCACAGTTACCCAGGCAGCAAGTCGGCAGCAGCGTAAAGCGACCGTCCGGCGTAGTCTGGCCCGGTTTGATATGCAGGTTTTGTTCTAAAGCGGCCTGAATACCCTGATAACCGGTGATATGGCACACCACGCTGTCGCAGTAGCGAATCACATGACGGCCCACTGGCTGGCGATAAATCTGGCTGTAGAAGGTCGCGACACCTTCCACGTCACTGGCCGGAATTCCCAGCACCTCAGCAATAGCGTTAATCGCGCCATCGGGGACCCAGCCACGCTGTTTCTGCACGATCTTCAGGGCTTCAATCGAAGCCGCGCGCGCATCTTCGTAATGGTGTTTTTCGTGCTCAATCGCGTGGTGTTCTGCCTCGCTCAGCACAAAGACCTCATTAGGGTCGATCGTTTGGATGGCAATTTTTTGATCGTGCATAATTAGCGGTCCACGTCTGACATAACAAAATCGATACTACCGAGGTAAACGATCAGGTCGGATACCAGGCTGCCACGGATCACCGACGGGATCTGTTGCAGATGCGGGAAGCTCGGCGTACGCACACGGGTGCGGTAGCTCATGGTGCTGCCGTCGCTGGTCAGGTAGTAACTGTTGATCCCTTTGGTCGCCTCGATCATCTGGAAGGATTCGTTGGCCGGCATTACCGGACCCCAGGAAACCTGTAGGAAGTGAGTAATCAGGGTTTCAATGTGTTGTAGCGTGCGCTCTTTTGGCGGCGGCGTGGTCAGCGGGTGATCCGCCTTGAACGGCCCTTCCGGCATATTTTTCAGGCATTGCTCCAGAATACGCAGCGACTGCCACATTTCTTCCATTTTCAGCATCACGCGGGTGTAGGCATCGCTGATGCCCGCACCAACCGGAATCTCAAAATCGAAGTGTTCGTAACCTGAATAGGGGCGCCATTTACGCACGTCAAAATCAAGACCGGTCGCGCGCAGACCAGCACCGGTGGTGCCCCAGGCCAACGCTTCATCCATGTTGTAGGCGGCAACACCCTGTGAACGCCCCATCAACACGCGGTTACGCAGCGCGGCTTTGTCGTACTCTTTCAGACGCTTAGGCATCCAGTCGAGGAAGTCACGCAGCAGACGTTCCCAACCTTTCGGCAGATCGTGCGCTACACCACCAATACGGAACCATGCCGGGTGCATACGGAAACCGGTGATGGCTTCCACCACGTCATAGATTTTCTGACGGTCGGTAAAGGCAAAGAACACCGGCGTCATCGCGCCGACGTCCTGAATAAAGGTCGAGATATAGAGCAGATGGCTGTTGATGCGGAACAGCTCTGACAGCATCACGCGAATCACATTGACGCGATCTGGCACGGTGATACCCGCCAGTTTTTCGACCGCCAGCACATACGGCATTTCATTAACGCAACCGCCGAGGTATTCGATACGGTCGGTGTACGGAATATAGCTGTGCCAGGACTGACGCTCACCCATCTTCTCGGCACCACGGTGGTGATAACCGACATCCGGGACGCAATCGACAATCTCTTCACCGTCGAGTTGCAGAATGATGCGGAACGCACCGTGTGCAGACGGGTGGTTCGGACCCAGGTTGAGGAACATGAAGTCCTCATTGGCGGTGCTGCGCTTCATGCCCCACTCTTCTGGCTTGAAGGTCAGCGACTCCATCTCAAGGTCTTCTTTTTGCTTGGTCAGCGTGAAGGGGTCAAACTCAGTCGCGCGCGCCGGATAGTCCTTACGCAGCGGGTGCCCTTCCCACGTCTGCGGCATCATGATGCGCGTCAGGTGCGGGTGACCATCAAAAGTCATACCAAACATTTCCCAGGTTTCGCGCTCATACCAGTTGGCATTCGGGAAAATTTTGGTGATGGTTGGCAAATGCATATCGTTTTCAGACAACGCGACCTTGAGCATGATGTCGCGATTGCGTTCAATAGATAGCAGATGATAGAAAACGGAAAAATCCGCGGCAGGTAACCCGGCGCGGTTGGTACGTAAACGTTCATCCATGCCATGCAAATCATAAAGCATGACGTAAGGCTTCGGCAGCTTACGAAGGAATTCAACAATTTCCAGCAATTGTTCACGCTTCACCCAAACCACCGGGATGCCGGTGCGGGTAGCCTGAACAGTAAAGGCGTCCGGCCCAAAACGGTTACGCAGCTCGCCGATCACCGGGTCGTCCAGGTGATCCCGGGTTTGCCATGCAGGCTGAGCGAGATCTTGCGTGGTTAAATCTGTCATACGTTACTCACCATTCCGGCCTGTAATCAGGCACTCAAAAGAAGGCGTCAGGATGGCGGCACACATTAAATTGTGGTGTTCTGCTGCGGCCGTGGCTCCATCCGTGTACGGGTAGCTTAAACTTCGTCGGGTGTTCTCAGGTTGGTGACGGCAATGCGTTCACCGCGTTTTCTTTCGCGCTCCGACTGCATATTGGCGCGATACACACCCTGATCACCCACCACCCACGAGAGAGGACGACGCTCTTTACCGATGGACTCGCGTAACAGCAGCAGCGCCTGCATGTAAGCTTCCGGACGCGGCGGGCAGCCCGGAATATACACATCCACCGGCAGGAATTTATCCACGCCCTGCACCACTGAATAGATGTCATACATGCCGCCGGAGTTGGCACAGGCTCCCATCGAGATCACCCATTTGGGTTCCAGCATCTGGTCATACAAACGCTGAATCACCGGTGCCATTTTGGTAAAGGGCGTACCGGCAATCACCATGAAGTCAGCCTGACGCGGGGAGGCACGCATAACTTCCGCACCAAAACGCGCCACGTCATGTACCGCAGTAAATGACGTGGTCATTTCCACGTAGCAACAGGAAAGGCCGAAGTTATACGGCCAGAGAGAGTTTTTACGTCCCCAGTTCACCATGTCGTGCAGGGCATGCTCAAGTTTGCCCATGTAGACGCTGCGGTGAACATGCTGCTCCAGAGGATCGGCGACAATCTCCTGTTTTTGCAGCGGATAGCGATCGTTATCGCCCCCGTTTGGGTCTACGCGTGTCAGCGTGTAGTCCATCTTATTGCCTCGCTTTTACTGCTTATGAGGATTGGTGTGGCTGTGACTGATCGGGATTGATTTGACGACAACGCGACGACGCGCAGGCGCCCAATCCAGTGCACCGATGCGAACCAGGTAAACCAGGCCTGCCAGCAGCACCAAAATGAAAATTGCGGCTTCGACAAAGCCGACCCAGCCGCTTTCGCGGATGGAGGTCGACCATGCGTATAAAAAGAGGGCTTCGACGTCGAAAATTACGAAGAACATCGCAACCAGATAGAATTTTGCGGAGAGGCGAATATGGGTGTCACCGACCGAGTCGATACCCGATTCAAACGGGGTGTTTTTGTAGCGCGCCCGGGCACGTCCACCTAACAACCAGCCACCGGTCAACATGAAGGCACAAAGACCGAACGCGATAACAATAAATATAATAAATGCCCAGTGATGAGCGATCACTTCAGTGGTTGTCGACATACTCTTTGCTTACTCATCAAAAGTGGCGCTGGCATCCTGCACTGTCGCAGCAAACACACCACATCGATTCAAGGGAAGGATAAAAAACCTTATAAACTTTGCTGTCATTATCAATTAAGCAGCAATTTTATGGGGTTTTTTACTCCTTTCTATAACCTTTTGTCAACTTTGACAAAAGTATCCAAACATTATTTTACATCCGCAGCATATTATTAACATACAAGGCCCGTTGCGCCAGCTAAATCGCTTCAGTTTGTGAGGTTAATTTCAGTGTAGCGGGAATTCACATGCATGGATCGTGCATTTAACAATCATATTTTGACAGGAATTAACCGGATTTCCTTGTCCTTTTCAGGGCTATTTTTTTGATCCAGAACACATAACAGTGCTTTTTGCTGTAAAAATCGGCAAAAGGGACAGGCAAACGCCCAGGAGAAGATGGCACGAAATGATAAAATCGTTCCACTTAATATAAAAATGGAATGCATTTCATTTTTTTGGAAGGGTGGAAATAATTTGGTGCTAATTTCGTCTGATATATCCAACAAAAATGACACAAAAAAAGCCTTAACCGGTAAAAACCAGGCTAAGGCTTATTTATCGATGTTTTAACAATTGGCCGATGTTCTATTTGAGAACGATTATCGGCTCAAATGGTTATTACTCTTCGTCATCCAGCAGCAGCGTACCATCCGGATTCGCGCTCAGGTTGTACGGATCGTTAGTGGATTGCATGGCATTGAAAATCGCCAGCGCCAACTCGTTATCGCTGTCCGGGTTACGGCACAGCAGATATTGCGTATCCGGCAACACAGGCAAACCTTCAGCCGCTCCCATCACGCGCAGTTCCGGACTCATCATCTCAACCGGACGCGCCGTGACCCCAAGCCCGGCTTTAACCGCAGCACGGACCGCAGCCAGGGTGGAAGCGACGTAAGAGATACGCCACGGGATACCCGCTTCGTTCAGATGGTCAATCGCCATATCGCGATACGGGCTGGGCTCATCCAACAGCACCAGAGGAATCGCTTCGCCGCGCTGGAAGATGTAGTCAGCCGCGCAATACCACAAGGTCGGCGACGTGCGCAGTACCTGATGGGTGAAGTTACCCGGACTGGAGGTGGTCACCACCAAATCCACTTCGCCCTGGTTCAGCATTTCCATCATAAATGGATTGCGCTTCACGCGAACATCAATCGCCAGTTTCGGATAGACCGAGGTTACGCGATTAAGCAGGAATGGCAGGATGGTGTCGGAAGTATCATCAGAAGCGCCAATGGTCAGCACGCCCTGAATATTGCTGTACATCAGAGAGGTACAAGCTTCGTCGTTGAAACGAAGGATCTTTCTGGCGTAGCCCAGCAGTTGGATGCCATGCTCCGTCAGCAATTTATTACGTCCATGTCTGGCAAACAGCTCTTTACCTACCAATTGTTCCAGACGCTGCATCTGCTGGCTTACTGCTGATTGCGTTCTGCACACGGCCGCAGCCGCAGCTGCAAAGGTGTTCAGGTCAGCAACGGCGACGAAAGTTCTCAGCAGATCGAGGTCGAGATTCAGTATCGGACGATTTGCATTAGTCATGTTTTTCTTCACTTATAAGATTTTTTACAAACTACTACCCTGGTGTATTACCTTACTCATCATTGGGATAAGAGGTAATGGTGCTTAATGACAGCCCTGTGTGGAGACTGTCATGAAAAACTGTGTCAGGCGGATACCAACGATTACGTCACTCTGAAAACAGAGCAGCGGCGTCAATAAGACAGAACAACTTCTCGGGCCGAAAGCGTAAATCGCGCAAATGCAGGAAGCTGTGTAGTTGCCTGGTTTTCCGCAAAAAGGACCTGCGGATCAAAAAATGATAACTGCATGTTATGATGATGCGAAGAGGTAAACTGCATCAAATAATAAATTATACTTAATCATTTTTGCACCAGAAAGGGAAATGTTTTTATCAGAAACCTTGTAATTTTTGACCAAAACCCCTTTCCAGCACATCCTGCCACAATGCTGCTCATTTTTTAAGCCCTCCTGGTTCCTAAACTTGTTAGGGAAAGCTTAAGTTTCAGCGTAAATGCTCTTTATCGCAGGCCGCCAACGGCTATCTGAACCAGGCCCATCTTTGAATTAGCCCACTGAAACTCGATGAGAATGAGGTGCGTTTTCTAACGCCAGCAGAGGATGGGCCAATAACGGTTAACTATTCATCTTCTGACAAATATTTTTTAACTATTTCATCCTGTCGCTAATAATCCAATCCCGCAGTTGTGAATAAATTTTTTTTAATCACACCCTCATCATCTGGATTAAGGTGTTTACAGACCACATCAACGCAACCAGCATTAAATTTCAACTTTCTTTACTTTACTGGACAATTTAACCACCTTAATTAGTCTAAGATATCTTTTCCCCCAGGACTAGCTCGAAAAATTGCCAAACACGCCAAAACCTGAGGTGACCCTTCTTTTGTTACGGGGAGAGGAGTAAATTGGGCGGGTTTGTTTTTTGTGGCAGGTTAAATGGACTCTGCCCGTTAAGGCGGTAGCGATGAATTTTCAAATTGATAAATCCGGTAAGCTGGATAATGTCTGCTATGACATCCGTGGGCCGGTACTGAAAGAGGCGAAACGTCTCGAAGAAGAAGGCAACAAAGTTCTCAAACTCAACATTGGCAATCCTGCCCCGTTTGGTTTTGAAGCCCCCGATGAAATCCTGGTTGATGTGATCCGCAACCTGCCCAGCGCACAAGGGTATTGTGACTCCAAAGGTCTCTACTCGGCGCGCAAAGCGATCATGCAGCATTACCAGGCGCGCGAAATGCGCGATATGACCGTTGAAGACATCTATATAGGTAATGGCGTTTCGGAACTGATCGTGCAAGCCATGCAGGCATTGCTGAACAGCGGCGATGAAATGCTGGTGCCCGCACCTGATTACCCGTTATGGACAGCAGCGGTTTCGCTTTCCAGTGGTAAAGCGGTTCATTATCTGTGTGACGAATCTTCGGATTGGTTCCCGGACCTGGATGATATCCGCAGCAAAATCACGCCGCGCACGCGTGGTATTGTGATCATCAACCCGAACAACCCTACCGGTGCGGTCTACAGCAAAGAACTGCTGCTGGAGATTGTCGAGATTGCGCGTCAGCATAATTTGATCATCTTTGCCGATGAGATCTACGACAAGATTTTGTACGACGAAGCCCAGCATCATTCTATTGCTGCGCTGGCACCGGACCTGCTGACCGTTACCTTTAACGGTCTGTCAAAAACCTATCGCGTTGCCGGTTTCCGTCAGGGCTGGATGGTGCTGAACGGCCCCAAAAAGCATGCCAAAGGCTATATCGAAGGTCTGGAGATGCTGGCGTCAATGCGCCTGTGTGCCAACGTACCGGCGCAACACGCAATCCAGACGGCGTTGGGCGGCTACCAGAGCATCAGTGAGTTTATCGCACCAGGTGGACGGTTATATGAACAGCGTCAGCGCGCCTGGGAATTAATCAATGACATTCCCGGCGTCAGCTGTGTGAAACCGCAGGGTGCGCTCTATATGTTCCCGCGTATTGATGCGAAAAAGTTCAACCTGTTCGACGACCAGAAAATGGTGCTCGATTTCCTGCTACAGGAAAAAGTGCTGTTGGTTCAGGGTACCGCGTTCAACTGGCCGTGGCCGGATCATGTGCGTATCGTGACCCTGCCACGCGTTGACGATCTGGAAATGGCCATCAGCAAGTTTGGTCGCTTCCTGCAAGGGTATCGTCAGTAACCGCAGACGCGTATAGTTGTGGTATTTCGGGGAGAGTCCTCTCTCCCCGTTGTACGACAGGAACCGCTCATGACCCGAAGCCATTTTTTCGCCCATCTCTCCCGTCTCAAACTGATCAACCGCTGGCCGCTGATGCGCAACGTGCGCACTGAAAACGTCTCTGAACACAGCCTTCAGGTGGCGATGGTTGCTCATGCGCTGGCGATCATTAAGAACAAAAAATTTAACGGTAATCTCAATGCTGAACGCATTGCGATGCTGGCGCTTTATCATGATGCCAGTGAAGTGCTGACCGGTGATCTGCCAACTCCGGTGAAGTATTACAACGCACAAATCGCTCATGAATATAAGAAGATAGAGAAAATTGCACAGCAAAAGCTGATTGAGATGCTGCCTCCTGAATTGCAGGATGCTTACCGCCCATTACTGGACGAACATCTGCATAGCGAAGCGGAACAGGCGGTAGTGAAGCAAGCCGATGCCTTGTGCGCGTACGTGAAGTGTCTTGAGGAGTTGTCAGCCGGGAACAACGAATTCCTGCTGGCAAAAGCGCGTCTTGAAAAAACCCTGGCGCAACGCCGTTCGCCAGAAATGGATTACTTTGTCGAGGTGTTCATTCCCAGCTTTAGCCTGTCACTGGACGAGATTTCGCAGGAAACGCCGCTGTAGCGGCGTGATTCACGGCGCGGTAAATCGCGCCGTTGCGAATTATGCTTTCAGCGACAGGGTAAAACCGCCCTTCCCATCACCGGTGACCACCAACGCTTCCAGCGTAGTCAGCGAAAAAGTTACATCGCTGAGACGTGGAGTATCGGCTGGGGCATTCACGGCGATCACCGCGCTTCCGGCATTCAGTCCCGCCAGCACGCCCGCAGGCGCATCTTCAACTACTACGCATTCACGCGCGCTTAACCCCAGTTGCTCAGCCCCCAGCAGATAGGCGTCCGGCTCCGGCTTGCCGCGTTTAACATTCTCAGCCGTGATAAAGACCGCGGGCGCAGGCAGACCGGCGGCTTTGTGGCGCGCATGAGCAACCGGAATCGAACCCGAAGTCACGATTGCCCACGGAATTTGCAGCTCGTTCAGCGTTGCCAGTAGCACCTGCGCGCCAGGTAAGGCTTGAACGCCATCAGTATCTGACGCTTCAATGCTTTCCAGACGCAAAAACTCCGCCTGAATCGCTTCCTCGCTCTGGCCCGCCATAAAATGACGTAACGACGTTATTGCCTGTTTGCCATGAATGAAGTTCAGAATGACGTCTGCCGTAAACCCATGGCGTGCGCCCCATTGTGTCCACGCACGCTCTACGGCAGGCAGTGAATCCACCAGCGTGCCATCCAAATCAAACAGAAAACCTCTGTACGTCACTCGCTACTCCTTCTTCAGGCATTGAGGATTTGCGCAATCTCATTCGCGCTTAAATGGTACTGACGGGGGCAAGTGTGCCACAACGCCAGCATCCGTTGATATTTTTCCCACATCGGCGTTTGTGCATTAAAACCGTGGGTACCGGAATCGAAATGGGTATAACGCCCTTCGGTGTTAACCATAAAACGCACATAGCCGAGATAGCGCGCTTCCGTCGCGGCATCAAAGCCAAGAAAGGCAAGGCGACGCTCCTCAATCTGTGCACCCTCTTTGAGATTGGACCAGGAGACATGCAACGCATGGTGCATCTCCATGATATCGATCAGGGTGCGGCAAGTTGCTTCACTCAGCTCGCCAAACTCTTTATCCAGTTCGCGCAGTTGCAGGCCATAGCCGCGTTCGATGATGGTTTGATAACGACGATAGCGCTCGGCATTATCCGGCTCAAGCATCGCCATCATTTTGTATTGATTCGACAGGATGAGCCGCTGTGCGTGGGTCATTTCCATGATGTTCTCCAGGGTCATTGCGACCGTTTAAAATTTAAACCAATGGAGAAATGATTGCACAACGGAAGTGATGCGGGTATGTCCGCACCACTTTTCTTTGATTTGACCCCGGATAAGCGGCAAATTCTCTCGCAGTTAAAAAGACGCTGCGATCAAAGATCGTCAAGAAAGGTACGATCGAGTTGCTTGAACGCGCGTTTTAACACATCCGCCAGCGCCTGATAGGTCGGCTTTCCTTCCACCGGGGCAATCGCCTGTCCGGCCTCTTCCAGTTTGGCGCGCACTTCATGGAACCATTGCAGTAAGGTTGGCGGAAGCGGTGTCATCGAACGTTTGCCCAGCCACCACAACCCCTGCATTGGCAGGCTACAGGCGAATAATGCTGTTGCAACGGCTGGTCCCAGTTGCCCACCCATCGCGATTTGCCAGGTCAGGGTGAAGATAGCCAATGGCGGCATAAAACGAATAGAAAAACGCGTTGCCGTCACTACCCGATTCTCAGGAAAAACAGGTGCCAGGCGTTTATCAGCCGGCCAGGTCTTCATGTAATGCTGTCCACGCTGAAATAAGCCGAACCAGCCAGGATTGCCCGTGTCATTCGCCATGATAGACCTCAACTATTCTTACAACATTTAAAATAAACTGATAACTACACAACTTTACGTGACATCCTTCAAAAGTTTTTGTCTTTAAGGGTGACACTGAGTATTCTGACGCCGTTTTAGCAACATTACCGGAAGCTACTGCTCAATTAAAGAACAGTTTAGAGCCATGTTTCGCTAAGCGGATTTCAAAAATTCGCGTAAAATTACCAAAATTTTTTGCGGAACGGTCTCTTTTTGACTACCGCATGATGTTAATCATTAATTTACCAGCTTTCATGGGCTACGCTGTTAGTCTGATCGCGTTATTTTTCGCCACTATTTAACCAATAGGTACTTCCATGTCGACGAAGTTAGTTCTGGTTCTGAACTGCGGCAGCTCCTCACTCAAGTTTGCCATCCTCAACCCCGCCAGCGGCGACGAATATCTCTCCGGTCTGGCTGAATGCTTCCATCTGCCCGAAGCACGCATTAAGTGGAAACTGGAAGGTAGCAAACAGGAAGCCCCTCTGGGTGCGGGTGCCGCGCATAGCGAAGCCCTCAACTTCATTGTTAAAACTATTCTGGCACAAAAACCAGAGCTGTCGGCACAAATCGCTGCAATCGGTCATCGCATCGTGCATGGCGGCGAACAGCTGACCCAATCCGTTGTGATTGATGAATCCGTAATCCAGGGGATCAAAGACGCTTCTTCCTTTGCTCCGCTGCACAATCCGGCACACCTGATTGGTATCGACGAAGCGATGAAAAACTTCCCGCATCTGTCTGACAAGAATGTGGCGGTTTTTGATACAGCTTTCCATCAGACAATGCCTGAAGAATCTTATCTCTACGCCCTGCCCTACAAACTGTATAAAGAGCACGGCGTACGTCGTTATGGCGCGCATGGTACCAGTCACTATTATGTGACTCAGGAAGCGGCCAAAATGCTGGATAAACCGGTGACAGAACTGAATGTGATCACTTGCCACCTTGGCAACGGCGGTTCTGTTTCGGCCATTCGCAACGGCGTGTGCGTTGATACCTCAATGGGTCTGACGCCGCTGGAAGGTCTGGTGATGGGTACCCGTAGCGGTGACATCGATCCGGCAATCGTATTCTTCCTGCACGACACCCTCGGCATGAGCGTGGATGCCATCAACAAACTGCTGACCAAAGAGTCCGGCCTGCTGGGTCTGACCGAAGTCACCAGCGACTGCCGTTATGTCGAAGATAACTACACCACCAAAGAAGATGCTAAACGCGCTATGGACGTGTTCTGTCATCGTCTGGCGAAGTATATCGGTGGCTACACCTCCCTGATGGAAGGCCGCCTCGACGCCGTGGTGTTCACCGGTGGTATCGGTGAGAACGCCGCGATGGTACGCGAACTGTCATTGCAGAAACTGGGGTTGATCGGCTTCGAAGTGGATCACGAACGTAACCTGGCCGCGCGTTTCGGCAAGTCTGGCTTCATTAACAAAGAAGGGACTCGCCCGGCACTGGTCATCCCGACCAACGAAGAGTTGGTCATCGCCCAGGACGCTGCGCGTCTTACCGCATAAATGCTTCTCTCCGTCAGCTCAGGCTGACGGAGTTGTTTTGAGCCATTGCAATACCAGAGAGGATATAACGTGTCTCGTACAATTATGCTCATTCCTACCGGCACCAGCGTCGGCCTGACCAGCGTCAGCCTCGGCGTGATCCGTGCGATGGAACGCAAAGGCGTGCGCCTGAGCGTATTCAAGCCTATCGCCCAGCCGCGCGCTGGCGGCGATACGCCAGACCAGACCACCACCATCATTCGTAAGAACTCCGCCATCCCAGCCGCCGAACCGCTGCTGATGTCACGCGTTGAGTCGCTGCTCGGTTCTAACCAGCAGGATGTGCTGATGGAAGAGATCATCGCCCGCTACCATGAAAACACCAAAGACGCGGAAGTGGTGCTGGTTGAAGGTCTGGTGCCGACGCGCAAACATCAGTTTGCCTCTGCGCTGAACTATGAAATCGCCAAGACCCTGAATGCGGAAATCGTGTTTGTGACCGCACTGGGCAACGATTCACCGGCGCAGCTGAAAGAACGTATCGAACTGACGCAAAGCAGCTTTGGCGGCAGCAAGAACAAAAACATCACCGGCGTGATCATCAATAAACTGAACGCCCCGGTCGATGAACAAGGCCGTACGCGTCCTGACCTGTCAGAGATCTTTGACGACTCCTCCAAAGCCAGCATCGCCAACATCGATCCGAAGCAGCTGTTTGCTGACAGCCCGCTGCCGGTGTTGGGTTGCGTGCCGTGGAGCTTTGATCTGATCGCTACGCGTGCGATTGATATGTCCCGTCACCTGAACGCTGACATCATCAATGAAGGCGACATCCACACCCGTCGGGTGAAATCCGTCACCTTCTGCGCCCGCAGCATCCCGCATATGCTGGAACATTTCCGTCCGGGTTCCCTGCTGGTGACCTCAGCAGACCGCCCGGATGTGCTGGTTGCAGCCTGCCTGGCCGCGATGAATGGCGTAGAAATCGGTGCCATTCTGCTGACCGGCGGTTATCAGATCGATGAACGTATTGGTCGTCTGTGCGAACGCGCCTTCCAGACTGGCCTGCCGGTCTTTATGGTGAAAACCAACACCTGGCAGACCTCGCTCAGCCTGCAAAGCTTTAACCTTGAGGTTCCGGCTGACGATACCCAGCGCATCGAAAAAGTGCAGGAGTACGTTGCCAGCTACATCAACAACGACTGGATCGAGTCGCTGACGGCGACGTCAGAGCGCAGCCGTCGTCTGTCACCGCCAGCATTCCGCTACCAGTTGACCGAGCTGGCACGCAAAGCGGGCAAACGCATCGTACTGCCGGAAGGCGACGAACCGCGTACCGTGAAAGCGGCCGCAATCTGTGCCGAACGTGGCATCGCCACCTGCGTGCTGCTGGGTAATCCGGACGAGATCCAACGCGTTGCTGCGGCACAGGGCGTTGAACTGGGTAAAGGTATCGAGATTGTTGATCCGGAAGTAGTCCGTGGGAACTACGTGCCGCGCCTGGTCGAACTGCGTAAGAGCAAAGGCATGACCGAAGTGGTGGCGCAGGAGCAACTGGAAGATAACGTGGTGCTCGGCACCATGATGCTGGAAAGTGGCGAAGTCGACGGCCTGGTATCCGGTGCCGTTCACACCACCGCTAACACCATCCGTCCGCCGTTGCAGTTGATCAAAACCGCGCCGAACAGCTCACTGGTTTCCTCGGTGTTCTTTATGCTGTTGCCGGAGCAGGTGCTGGTGTATGGCGACTGCGCTATCAACCCGGATCCGAACCCGGAACAGCTGGCAGAAATCGCGATTCAGTCTGCCGACTCGGCCAAAGCCTTCGGTATCGATCCGCGCGTGGCGATGATCTCCTACTCCACCGGCAATTCTGGTGCCGGTAGCGATGTAGAGAAAGTGCGTGAAGCGACCCGTATCGCGCAGGAAAAACGTCCGGATCTGGTGATCGACGGTCCGTTGCAGTATGACGCCGCCATCATGGAAGACGTGGCGAAATCCAAAGCGCCGAACTCGCAGGTTGCGGGCCGTGCGACCGTGTTTATCTTCCCGGATCTCAACACCGGTAACACCACCTACAAAGCGGTACAGCGTTCCGCTGACCTGATCTCCATCGGGCCGATGTTGCAGGGGATGCGTAAGCCGGTGAACGACCTGTCACGCGGTGCGCTGGTAGATGATATCGTCTACACCATCGCGCTGACGGCGATTCAGTCACAGCAGGCTGAAGGTTAAAACGCTAAAGGCGTCCCGTGGGACGCCTTTTTTTTGCGCGATAAATCGCGCCGCTACGGCCAGGAAAACGTTGGTAGCGGCGCGATTTATCGCGCATTACTGCATTATTGCAACATCACATCCAGCGCACGCAGATGCTGCGGCTGCCACGACAGCGTCACCTGTGCACCCGGCTGCCAACTCTTGTCCATCTTCGACGGCGACAGTTTCACCATAAAATTCCCCTGCCCTGCTACGCTGGTCAACATCCGCACATGGTCGCCAAGATAAATAAACTGCTGGATCTGCGCCTGCACGATCTGATCGCCCTGCTCCGGTGCATTGACGTTGACGCGCTCCGGACGAATGCTGAGCTGGATCTTTTTACCCGGTGAACTGGGACGCACTTTTAACGCATCCAGTTGTGTACCGTCATCCAGTTTAACCTGATAGAAATCACCGTTCTGCGCCACCTGCGTTGCCAGCAAACTATTGTTTTCCCCGATAAACTGCGCAACGAAAGCATTCTCCGGTTGCTCGTAAAGTTTATCCGGGCTGTCCATCTGCTGGATCATGCCGTCGTTAAACACCGCTACCCGATCGGACATGGTCATTGCTTCGCTTTGATCGTGCGTCACATAGACGATCGTCAGGCCGAGCATATCGTGTAACTGCTTGATCTCCATCTGCATATGTTCACGCAATTGTTTGTCCAGCGCGCCGAGGGGTTCATCCATCAACACCAGCTTCGGCTCAAACACCAGGGCGCGCGCCAGGGCCACGCGTTGCTGCTGTCCACCGGACATTTGCGCCGGGTAACGATCCGCCAGCGAGGTGAGCTTGATCATGTCCAGGATGCGATCCACACGGGATTTGATATCCGCTTTATTCATACGCCGGATCGACAGCGGAAACGCGAGGTTCTCCGCCACGGTCATATGCGGGAACAGCGCATAGTTCTGGAACACCATACCAATATCGCGCTGGTGCGGCGGCAACGTATGCAACGGTTTATCACGCAACAGAATCTCGCCATCAGTCGGCGTTTCAAACCCCGCCAGCATCATCAGACTGGTGGTTTTACCCGAACCGGATGGACCAAGCAGCGTGAGAAATTCCCCTTCCTCCACGTCAAGATTGAGGTTACGCACCACCAGCTTATCGCCGTCGTAACTCTTTTTTATGTTCCTGAAACTAACGAAATTTCTCATGACGTTCTCTCGTAATGCGTGAAGGAAATGTAATCCAGGCACGGTTCCTGCATGAACAAGTTGAAAATGCACATGCTGGCGGCTCTTTTTTTAGCACTACCACATCGCATTTCAGGAACACAAGAGAAATTTGACAATTCAACTACAAAATTAGCCTGAATCAAAAATCGCAGGCTATTGTTTTCTATTGCCTTTTTAAAAGGCACGTTGCAAAAATGTTAAAAATAACTCAACTGCACTGATAACGTGCCCTGCACCGTGTCAGGGCAACATCGGATCACTGAGCAACAGGCGTGGTTTTAAGGTGATGTTGCAACCGTTGCAGAATCGGCGCGAAGGCGGTGGCCATCTGCGCTTCGTCGACACAGGCGTAGCCCAGCAGCAACCCGCGACGCAGCGTGCCGCGCTGGTAATACGACGACAACGGGCGCGTTAACACGCCGTTCTGCTCCAGCTCCGCGCTGAAGGCCACATCGTCGATGCTATCCGGTAAACCGAGAATCAGGTGCAATCCGGCGTTGCTGTGATGCACCACCCAGGATGCGCCCAGCGTTTCGCTAATCAACGCCACCAGCGCCGCGCGGCGGCGACTGTAAATCTGCCGCATGCGCCTGACGTGCGCTGCGTAATGCCCTTCGCGAATAAACTCCGCCAGCGTCAGTTGCACCAAGCCGTAGCCGCCACGATACAACTCCGAATGGGCCATTTTCATCCGTGCCGCCAGCGGTTTCGGCACCACCATGTAACTCAGGCGGATACCCGGATAGAGCGTCTTGCTGAAAGTACCGAGGTAAATCACCGGCGCATCCGGGGACAACCCCTGAAGCGCAGGAATCGGGCTACCCGCAAAGCGGAACTCACCGTCGTAATCATCCTCAACCACCCAGCTACCGGTACTTTTGGCGCGATTTAATAACTCATGCCGGCGTTGCAGGCTCATCACCGCCCCAAGCGGATACTGGTGCGATGGCGTCACGCAAATCAGGCGCGGAGCAGGTCGGTCGCTCTGCTCCGGCGGCAGCACCAACCCCTGCTCGTCCACCTCGGTGGGGATCAGCTCGATACCGTTAACCGCCAGCACATTGCGGATGCCCCAATAGCCTGGTTCTTCCACCAGCGCGCTATCGCCGGGGTCGCACAGCATCTTCGCCAGCAAATCGAGCGACTGATGTGTCCCGGCTGTCACCAGCACCTGCTCTGCCGTGCAGTTGACCGAACGGATCACCCGCAGGTACTCAGCCAACGCCTGTTGCAGCTCAACGCAACCACCGTGGTTGGCGTAGCTCAGGGATTCCACCGGCAGGCGACGGCTGATACGCAACTGGATTTTGCGCCAGATGTCGTGTGGCATGTAGCTGACATCCGGCACCCCCGGCATAAACGCCCCCCACTGGAACGCCCCGGCCCCACTTTGCGACAGCAGCCGCGTACCGCGCCGTGACAAGCGGATGTTGCTCATCGCACGCGGTTTGATGGCGGGTGCAGGTGCCACTTCCGGGCTCTCTTCAGGCAACACAAGGGTGACGAAGGTACCACTTCCGGTTCGCGTCTCCAGATACCCTTCAGATTGCAGTTTTTCGTAGGCCGCCAGTACGGTATTACGTGACACCGACAGCTCGCGCGCCAGGTCACGGCTGGCGGGCAAACGCACGCCGGTGGCAATGGCCCCTTCCTGAATCGCCCCCTGCAACACATCGTACAGGCGCTTCGCCAACGGGCCGCCGGAAAGCTGATTTAAACGCTGAAACAGCAGGTCACCCAGTAAGCTGCGCAAAATTGGTACCTCAAAATAAAAAAAACTGGCTCTGGATTATAAAACCCTGAAAACGCTAAAAAGCAAGCAGGGCAGTTTTCCGGCGTGAAATCAGCCGGCGAATCACATGATGAGGTTGAGCTATGAGTAACAGCGAATTACAGGCACGTCGTTTAAACGCCACCCCGCGTGGGGTTGGTGTGATGTGCGATTTCTATGCCGTGAAAGCGGAAAACGCCACGCTCTGGGATCATCAGGGCCGCGAATACACCGATTTCAGCGCTGGCATCGCGGTGCTGAACACCGGTCACCGCCATCCTAAAGTGATGGCAGCAGTGAAGCAGCAACTGGATTGCTTCACCCACACCGCATTCCAGGTCATCCCGTACGAGAATTACATCAGCCTGGCCGAGCGTTTGAACGAACGTGTACCGGTGGCCGGTCCGGCCAAAACCACGTTCTTCTCCACCGGCGCAGAAGCGGTGGAAAACGCGGTGAAGATTGCCCGCGCTGCCACCGGACGTCCGGGTATCATCGCCTTCACCGGTGCGTTTCATGGCCGTACCCATATGACCATGACCCTGACCGGCAAAGTGGTGCCTTACAAAACCGGTTTCGGCCCGTTTGCCAGCTCGGTATTCCACGCCCGCTATCCCAACGCACTGCATGGCCACAGCGTTGCCGCAGCACTGGAAAGCCTCGAAGCGATTTTCAAATGCGATATCAGCCCACAGCAGGTGGCGGCAATTATTTTCGAACCGATTCAGGGCGAAGGCGGCTTCAATGTCGCGCCGCCAGAGTTTGTCAGCGCGCTGCGCAAGCTGTGTGACCAGCACGGAATTCTGCTGATTGCCGACGAGATTCAGAGCGGGTTTGCCCGCACCGGTAAACTGTTCGCCTGTGAATACTACGACGTCAAACCCGACCTGATCACCATGGCGAAGAGCCTGGCAGGCGGCATGCCGCTGTCAGCGGTGGCCGGTCGCGCCGAAGTGATGGATGCCCCGCAACCGGGTGGCCTGGGCGGCACCTACGCCGGTAGCCCACCAGCGATTGCTGCGGCACACGCGGTACTCGATGTTATCGATGAAGAACAGCTGTGCCAGCGTGCCAATCAGCTCGGCGCAAAACTTACCGAAACCTTACAGGGTGCCGGTTGTCGCGCACTGGTTGACGTACGTGGCCGTGGTTCGATGATCGCCGCAGAATTTAACGATGCGGCTGGCAAGCCGTCTGCCGATATCGCCCGTTCCATTCAGCAACAGGCGCTGGCTCAAGGGTTGATTCTGCTGACCTGCGGTGTATACGGCAACGTGATCCGCTTCCTCTATCCGCTCACCATTCCGGACGCGCAGTTCGACAGTGCCTTGCAACTGCTGACCGGCATTCTGGCAAAACACTAAGTCTCCCCCGGCGCATCGCTCCGTTCCAGCGCTGCGCCGGTTACCTGGCATAAAAGCTGCATTGCAAACACCACGCAGGTTCGCCTGCACATCAATAATAATTCAGGAGTTGTGGGATGGTTAAAAAGTTAGCTGTACTCATTTTCGCTACCATAGCACTGCAAGCACAGGCAGAAACCCTGACTGTGATCTCTTTTGGTGGCACCAATAAAGACGCCCAGGACAAAGCATTCTATAAACCGTTCACTGCCGCTGGTCTTGGCACCATTGACGCGGGCGAGTACAACGGCGAGATGGCACGTATCCGCGCGATGGTTGAAACCAAACAGGTTGGCTGGGATGTGGTGGAGCTGGAAACGCCGGAACTGCTGCGCGGTTGCGAGGAAGGGCTGTTCGAAACTCTCGACTGGAACAAGCTGGGGAAAAAAAGTGATTTTATTCCCGGTAGCGTGAGCGAATGCGGTGCCGGGATTTTTGTCTGGTCGACCGTACTGACCTATGACGCCGACAAACTGAAAACCGCCCCGACCAGCTGGGCTGACTTCTGGGATGTGAAGAAATTCCCGGGTAAACGCGCGCTGCGTAAGAGCGCCAAATATACCCTCGAAATCGCGCTGATGGCCGATGGCGTGAAGCGTGAAGATGTCTACAAAGTGCTGGCGACCCCGGCCGGTGTTGATCGTGCCTTCAAAAAACTGGATGAGCTGAAACCGAATATTCAGTGGTGGGAATCCGGTGCGCAGCCGCTGCAATGGTTGGTATCGGGCGACGTAGTGATGGCTTCCGCTTACAACGGCCGCGTCGGTACCGCGCAGGCTGAAGGCCACAACTTCAAAATCGTCTGGGACGGCGGCCTGTATGACCTCGACAACTGGGCCATCGTCAAAGGTTCGCAACACAAGGCACTGGCGGAAAAGTTTATCGCCTTTGCTAACCAGCCGGAAAACCAGAAAGTCTACGCCGAAAATATCCCTTACGGTCCGACCAATATTAAAGCCGGATCGCTGCTGGAACCTGCCCGTCTGAAGCAACTGCCCACCGCGCCGGATAACCTGGCGAAATCGGTACAGGTAGATGCCAATTTCTGGCTGGAGCATGGCGAAGAGCTGGAACAGCGCTTTAACAGCTGGGCCGCGAAGTAAGTAGTCCCGTAGCGGCGCGATTTATCGCGCGGGGTGTTGCGGTCTGTCCCCTCACCCCGCCCCTCTCCCGCAAGACGGGAGAGGGTGATGTGCAATATGTTGAATAGTAAGGAGTCCGGCCATGAGCCAAAATCCCGTTTTGGACCCTCCAGCACAGTCGGCGCTCAGCGCCAACGAACCGACGCTGCGCCAGCGTCTGCAACGTACTGAGTTTGCCAAAACCCGGCGTTCGCTGCTGCTTATTGCGCCGTTGCTGGTGTTCGTGGTGGTCTGCTTCCTCTTCCCGATTGGTTCGATACTCAGCCAAAGCATCAATAACCCGGAACTGCCGGAGACGTTGCCGCAAACCAGCAAAGCCTTACAGGCATGGTCGGGAGATGCATTACCGGACGAACACCTTTATGCCCTGCTGGCGAAAGAGCTAATCGCCGCGCGCGATCAGGGACAAATCGCCAGTGTGGCGAAGCGTCTCAGCTACGAAGATGCCAGCTACCGTCGCCTGATCCTGGCCGTTCCACGTCAGGCACCGGCCGATGGTGTTGATGTGAAGAACACCCTGATTGCCAAACAGCCGCTGTGGGGAGATATCACCACCTGGCGCACGCTGCAACGTGCCGCCAAACCTCTGACCAGCCTGTATCTGCTGTCGGCCTTTGACCGTAAAGTCGATGCCAAAACCGGTGCTATCGTCAGTCAACCCGCTGACCAGGCGCTGTACGTAAATGTACTGCTGCGCACCTTATGGATGGCGACGGTGGTGACCCTGTTGTGTGTCGGTATCGGCTATCCCCTCGCTTACTGGCTGGCGAAGCAGCCGTCAGGCCGTGCCAACCTGTTGATGATTCTGGTACTGCTGCCGTTCTGGACCTCGCTGATTGTCCGTACCGCCAGTTGGATTGTGCTGCTGCAATCGGGCGGGCTGATCAACCGGGCGCTGATGGGGATTGGCCTGATCGACCATCCGCTGACGCTGGTGTTTAACCGCCTCGGCGTCTATATCTCGATGACCCATATTCTGCTGCCGTTTATTGTGCTGCCGCTGTATGCAGTGATGAAAGGCATTTCACCCAGTTACATGCGTGCCGCCATCTCCCTTGGGGCGCATCCGTTTCTCGCCTTCTGGCGCGTGTATGTGCCGCAAACCTTCGCGGGTATCACCGCCGGTGCGCTGCTGGTGTTTATGATGGCGATTGGCTATTACGTTACCCCGGCGCTGCTCGGCGGTCCCGACGACCAGATGGTCAGCTATTTTGTGGCCTTCTTTACGAACAGCACCATGAACTGGGGCATGGCCGCTGCACTCGGCAGCCAGTTGCTGATCATCGTGATGCTGCTGTACATCGTCTATGTTCGTGTTACCCGTACCCCCGCTGAAGCGGCGGCGCGTTAAGGAGTGGCGAAGATGAAACAACAAGGTTCTACTCTGCTGCGCCTGTGGGGCGCGTTCTTCAACTTCTATGGCGCGGCGGTGTTGCTGTTTTTGATCCTGCCGATTCTGGTGATTGTGCCGCTGTCGTTTAATGCCAGCTCATTCCTCAGCTATCCGCTGAGCGGCTTTTCTCTGCGCTGGTATCAAACCTTCTTCCATTCACAGGAGTGGTTGGGCGCGCTGGGTAACAGCTTACTGATAGCGCCGCTGGCGACGTTACTCGCCACCGTCCTCGGAGTGCTGGCATCGATGGGTCTGGTGCGGGGTGAGTTTCGAGGTAAAGGTCTGGTCATGGCGATCATCATTTCGCCGATGGTGGCGCCCGTGGTAATCATCGCTGTGGGGATGTTTTTCTTCTTTGCCCGGCTGTCATTGCTGAACAGCTATCTCGGCCTGGTGCTGGCGCATACTTTGCTCGGCGTGCCCTTTGTAGTGATTACCGTGGTCGCGGTGCTGAAAAGTTATGACACCAATCTGTCACGCGCGGCTGCCAGCCTTGGGGCATCACCGCTGCTGACTTTTCGCAAAGTCACCCTGCCGCTGATTGCGCCGGGGGTATTTTCGGGGGCGCTGTTTGCCTTTGCCGCCTCATTCGATGAAGTGGTGGTGACGCTGTTCCTCGCCAGTCCAAGCCAGCGCACGCTACCGATTCAGATGTTCGCGGGGATCCGCGAAAACCTTGATCCAACCATTGCCGCGGCGGCAACGCTGATGATCGGAGCGTCGCTGGTGCTGCTGATTGTGATGGAGATCTTACGGCGACGGGGTGAGCGCATGCGTCAGTCGCATCCAGCCCATTAATGCAAAAGGCGCCAGTTGGCGCCTTTGTTTTATGCGTCGCTGTTGCGACTTAGCCACAACGACAAGGCTTTCAGTGAATCATCGGTGAACTCGTCACAACGCGCGGTGATCTCTTCCGGCGTCATCCAAAACACTTCATCCACTTCCTCTTCCTGCATAGCAAAAGGACCGTGCGAGACGCAGCTAAACAAACCGCCCCAGACGCGGCAATGTTCATCTTCGAAGTAGAATTTACCGTGCTCAGCAAACGGGACCGCAGCGATACCCAGCTCTTCTTCCGCTTCGCGCCGCGCCGATTCCAGCATATCCTCACCACTCTGCACCACGCCACCCGCGGTAGCATCAAGCTTGCCTGGCATGAAGTCTTTGATTTCAGTACGACGTTGCACCAGAATTTTTCCCATGCCGTCGTGCACCACGATATAGGTGGCGCGATGACGCAGGCATTGCGCACGCATCTGTGCGCGGCTGGCCTGTGCAATCACTTCATTCTCTTCGTTAACGATATCTACCCATTCGATACCGTCAGCTGCAGGTTGATCCACCATCCGTAACCCTTTTCTGTTTAGGCGTGCCGGGCACGCGCCTGTTTACTGTTCTTTATTAGAGTGAGCGGTAAGGTAAAGGGTTCTTTTCCCCATCGCAAGACCTCTTCGTGCTTAGCGCTGTTTACCTGATTCGGCCAGCCACAGTTGCACGGAAGCGCGCTGCCATTGGAACTCGGCATAGTGCTGTAACTTCACCGGTAATGCATCGCCGTGCAATGCCAGACGGTTAATCATCACCGCCAGATCGGTATCGGCAATTGACCATTCACCAAACAGATTCTGCTGCCCATCCGGCAACAGACGCAGCACCGCGCTGATCAGCTTTTCGGCTGCCTGCTCACCCGCCGGTGTCAGCGGCGCAAAACGTTCGCCCGCAAATAACACCTCGGTCGGACGCTCCTGACGCAGCGCCATAAAATCGCTGCGCAACCACGCCTGAATCTCACGCGCATGGGCGCGCTTTTCACGATCGCGCGGGTACAGGCGTTCATATTCCGGTGCCGGAAAACGCTCCTCAAGATATTCGGCAATCGCCGAGGACTCATTCAGGATCAAATCATCAATCTGCAAGGTTGGCACCCGGCAGGTAAGTGACAACGCACGATACTCATCATCCCATTGCGCATTTCGCGACAGGTCAACGCGTTTCAGGGTGAACGGGATGCCCTTTTCGGTCAGTGCTACGTAGACCGACATGGCATAAGGGCTAAAGAAAGAAGCATCGGACCACAACGTCATGTTCGGGTAATTCATCGGCTGCCTCGGATATGCATCAGGAGTGCTTCATGTTTACCGATTTTTCGCGCATTAGGCAATGGCAGTCAGGCCAGTTGCTGAGGCGGTAAGACCAGTTAGGACTGCGGATTTTTCATCGTAAGCGTCGGCGCGGTCACGCCAGTTATACGCTTCTCTTCTATGCTGAAACTGAGCACATAACAAGCACAAGGAGGCTCAACATGCATCTGCTTATTACTGGCGGCACCGGTTTAATTGGTCGCCATCTGATCCCGCGTCTGCTGCAACTGGGTCAGCAGGTCAGCGTGGTCACGCGCGACGTCGCCGCCGCGCGCGAAAAACTGGATCCGCGCGTCGCTATCTGGTCCGGTCTGGCGCAGCAGCAGGATTTAAATGGGGTGGATGGCGTGATTAACCTTGCCGGTGAACCCATTGCTGATAAACGCTGGACCGCCGAACAAAAACAGCGGCTGTGTGAAAGTCGCTGGCAGATTACTGAACGAATCGTCGCTCTCATCAACGCCAGCAGCCAGCCACCGAAATTTTTGATCTCCGGTTCAGCGACCGGATTCTACGGTGATACCGGCGATCTGGTACTCACAGAGGATGATCCCGGACACGAAGAGTTCACGCATACGCTGTGTGCCCGCTGGGAACAACTGGCCCAGGCGGCCCAGAGCGAACGTACCCGAGTATGCCTGCTGCGAACTGGCGTGGTGCTGGCGAAAGAAGGCGGTGCACTGGCGAAGATGAAGTTGCCGTTTAAACTCGGCGTTGGCGGCCCGATTGGCAGCGGTAAGCAGTATCTGCCGTGGATTCATATTGATGATTTGGTCAATGCTATCTGGTGGCTGATTGATAATCCGTTACAGGGCCCCTTTAACCTGGTCTCCCCCTACGCTGTGCGCAACGAACAGTTTGCCGCCACGCTGGGTCATGTGATGCATCGCCCCGCTTTTATGCGCACGCCTGCCAGCGCCATCAAACTAATGATGGGCGAGTCTGCGGTTTTGGTACTGGGCGGCCAGCATGTGTTGCCGAAACGACTGGAAGAGTCAGGATTTGGCTTCCGTTGGTATGACTTGCAGGAGGCGCTGGAGGATACGGCGGCGTAAACATAATAACCCCTGGTAGCGGCGCGATTTATCGCGCAATTCCGTGCGCACTGCCGGTAAAATCTGCGCGATAAATCGCGCCGCTACGCGGGATCAATTATTTCAATGAACCCTTCAGGAATTGTTGCAGGCGTGGGCTTTTCGGATTGTTAAACACTTCATCCGGCGCGCCCTGCTCCTCAATTTTACCCTGATGCAGGAAAATCACATGGCTGGAGACATGACGGGCAAACTCCATTTCGTGCGTCACCACCACCATGGTTTTGCCCTCTTCAGCCAGCTTCTGCATGATGCGCAGCACTTCGCCAACCAGCTCAGGATCGAGGGCTGAGGTTGGTTCGTCAAACAACAACACTTCAGGTTCCATTGCCAGCGCACGGGCGATGGACACACGCTGTTGCTGACCGCCGGAGAGATGCACTGGGTATTTCGCACGGGCGCGCTCGTCAATACCAACTTTATCGAGATACTTAATGGCACGTTCACGCGCTTCTGCTTTGCTCAATCCTAAAACCTGGATTGGTGCTTCCATGACGTTTTCCAGCACCGTCATATGGCTCCACAGGTTGAAGTGCTGGAACACCATCGTCAGGCGGGTACGCAAGGAACGCAGCTGCTCTTTGTTCGACACCTTTAACTGACCATCGGTATCGCGTACCAGATTGATCTGCTCATTATTGACGGCAATGGTGCCTTCACTCGGTTTTTCGAGGAAGTTAATGCAGCGCAGAAAGGTACTTTTCCCGGAACCTGACGAGCCAATAATACTGATAACGTCCCCGGCATCTGCCTGTAATGACACACCTTTCAGGACTTCATGTTCACCGTAACGCTTATGCAGTTCGGTAACGCTTAATTTATTTTCAGACATAGGTTACTCAATGCGATGAAGAGGGTTTCACATGCGCTAGCCAGCGGCGCTCCGCCATACGGAACAAGCTAATCAGCACGTAAGAGATAATCAGATACAGCACTGCGGCAATGCCAAACGCAACAAACGGCTGATAGGTCGCCGAGTTAATATCACGCGCGATTTTCAACAGATCGGGCACCGTGGCGGTGAACGCCAGCGCGGTGGAGTGCAGCATCAGGATCACTTCATTGCTATACGCAGGCAGCGCAGTGCGCAGCGCCGACGGCAGAATGATGCAACGATACAATTTAAAGGTGGAGAAGCCATAGGCACGCGCCGCTTCAATTTCCCCGTGCGGCACGGCACGAATCGCGCCGGCAAAAATCTCGGTGGTATAAGCACAGGTGTTGAGGGTAAACGCCAGCAAAGTACAGTTAAGACCGCTGCGGAAAAAAGCGTTAAGCAATTCAGTGCCCTTCACCACTTCCAGCGTATACATACCGGAGTAGAACACCAGCAGCTGCACATACAGCGGCGTACCACGGAAGATGTAAGTGAACAACCACACCGGGGTGGAGACGAAGCGATTAGGCGACACGCGGGCAATTGCCAGCAGCACCGCAAGGCAACCACCGATCGCCACCGAAATAATCAACAGCCACAGGGTAATGGCGACACCGGTAAAACGGTAACCATCGGTCCAGAGCAGGGATTTCCAATACTCGTGAATAATATCGATCATAGCTCTGCCCTTTTCACACCTACCGAGTAGCGGCGTTCAAGCCACCACAACACGCCATTCGACAGCGTGGTAAACACCAGATAAATCACTCCGGCAACAATCGCGAAGTAGAACGGTTGCCAGGTACTTTTACCGGCCAGTTGGGTGGCTTTCACCACATCTTCCAGGCCCAGCAGCGACACCAGCGCCGTCGCCTTCAGGATTACCTGCCAGTTGTTGCCAATACCCGGCAGCGCAAAGCGCATCATCGCCGGAAACAGAATGCGGCGGAAGGTTTGCGAACCGGTAAAGCCAAAGGCGGTAGCGGCCTCAATCTGCCCTTTCGGCACTGCGAGGAAGGCACCACGGAAGGTTTCGGTGAAATAGGCACCGTAGATAAAGCCCAGCGTGATTATACCGGCCACCATCGGGTCGATATCGAACTGCGCCACACCCAGCGCATCAGTCAGGGCATTCAGGGCGATCTGCAAACCGTAGAAAATCAGCAGCATCAGCACCAGATCCGGCACGCCACGGATCAACGTGGTGTAGCCTTCGAACAGCATCGCCAGAGGGCGGCTGCGGGAAAGTTTGGCGCCAGCGCCAATTAAACCGAGCACTACGGCCAGCAACACTGAACTGAGCGCCAGTTCCAGCGTGACCAGGGTGCCTTTCAGAATGACGTCAGAATAGCCATACAGCATGAATTTGATCCTGTCGTGGGGGTAATTAACGAAGCACTGCCCGCACGCGGCGGGCAGTCTGGTCGACAGGTTTTACTCAGTCACCGTAAACATTAAAATCAAAATATTTCTTCGCAATCTTGTCGTAAGTACCGTCTTTACGCATCGCATCGAAGGCTTTATCGATAGCGGCTTTCAGGTCTGCATCATCTTTACGCAGGCCCATACCGGTGCCAACACCAAAGATTTTGTCATCTTTTACTGCCGGGCCAGCAAACGCGTAGTTTTTACCAACCGGCTGCTTCAGGAAGCCTTCGCTCGCCTGCACTTCATCCTGGAACGCCGCATCAATACGACCCGCGTTCAGGTCCTGGTAAACCAGATCCTGGTTGGCGTACGGCGTGACCGTTACACCTTTCGGACGCCAGTATTCGTTAGCGTAGGTTTCCTGGGTGGTGCCCTGCAACAGGCCGATGTTTTTGCCTTTCAGCGATTCAACAGTCGGCTGAATGGTTGAACCTTTCGGTGCCACCAGACGGGCGTTGGCCGCATAGAGTTTTTCAGAGAAAGCAATCTCTTCCTGACGTTTTTCAGTAATGGAGAGAGAAGAGATGATGGCATCAATCTTCTTCGCTTTCAGCGACGGGATCAGTGCATCGAAATCACTTTCTACATAGGTACATTTGGTTTTGATGCGTTTACAGATTTCGTTAGCCAAATCAATATCAAAACCCACTAACTGTCCTTGCGCGTTTTTTGATTCAAACGGCGGGTAAGTCGGGTCAGTCCCGATGCGTAGCGTATGCGGTACCGCCGCGAACACGCTCGCGGCGCTGGACATGGCCAGCATCAGAGAAAGAGCCAGAACTCGCTTTTTCATAGGTAACCCTCAAGTGAAGTGCTTTTTGTTATGTGCTGCGTGATGTGTTTGCGCTGATTAATGTGCATGTTTCATGCCAGTTATGCAAATTGGCGAAACGCTGTACAGGCGCACTAAATACTGCGTCCACCAGGGGCGCAAGCACTTAGTTTGTGAGGGAAATATAACAGCGAAGTGAGCAGGAAAAAGCGACATTGTTAACTTTTGGTGCATGAAATGCACGAAGAGTGATCGGACGCGATATTTTGCACCAATTTTGTGCGCAACTGCACCATTTAAGCGCCTTGCCAGCGGGTAAACAGATCCTGTGGCAACTCAATATCGAACTGATCCAGCACACGGTTGACCGTTTGATCCACCAGTTCTCCGATATTTTGTGGACGATGATAAAACGCCGGTACCGGTGGCATAATCACCGCACCCAGTTCTGCGGCGGTGGTCATCATACGCAAATGTCCAACATGGAGCGGTGTTTCACGCACACACAGCACCAGTTTGCGCTGTTCTTTCAGCACCACATCGGCGGCACGCGTCAGCAGGCTATCGCTGTAGCTGTGCACAATGCCGGACAGGGTTTTCATTGAACACGGCAGAATCGCCATGCCAAGGGTCTTGAAAGAACCGGACGAGATACTGGCGGCGATATCGCGCACATCATGCACCACATTGGCCAGCGCCTGCACATCGCGCAGATTAAAATCTGTTTCCAGCGCCAGCGTCTGCCGTGCCGCCTGGCTCATCACCAGATGGGTTTCCACCTCTGCCAGCGGTTGCAGCACCTGTAACAGTCGCACGCCGTAGATGGCGCCGCTGGCACCGGAAATACCAATGATGAGTCGTTTCATAATGATCTTGCTATGCAGGTAAACCCTAATCATAACCCGCAGCGAGAAAAGAAAACAAAAAAAGGTAATCGCCGAAGCGATTACCTTGCAGGATCAATACATTTTTAATGACGTGGGCTGATTAACAGCGAACAAACATAATTTTAGGTTTCGGACCGTCAACACGTTTGCCATTGATCATCACCTTCAACGTATAAGTAGTTGTTTTATAGTGCGGAGTAGCAATCGCCGCAGAGCCACTTACGTTACCTTTTATATCGGTCTTGTTCTGGTTGAGGAGTTGGATATTGACCAATTTACCCGCGGTATCTTCTACCGCCAGCACAGACACTTTCTCGCCAATAATCGGGTTTTCGAAGCGATCGCGCAGCGTGATGGTAAAGCCAGCCGGTTTACTCATCTGAACCGACCCGGCTTTAATTTTTCCGTCTGTGGTTTGGCTTTTCCAAATCTGAGCCGAATTGACATCGGCTATGACGGTGAAACGCTTCATTGCTACCGGTTTTTTCTCACCCGCAACACGCACGGTTACGCTGTAGTTACCCGCTTTTTTCTCTACCAGCGTTGCTGACACGTTACCCTGTGCATCAGTTTTCCCGTCATTTGCCGCAGCAATAGTTTTGCCATTTTGGTCGGTGAAGGTGATGATCGCATCCTTAACCGGTTTGCCATTAGTATCCGTGGCTTTCACCGTAAAGGTGGCATTGCTGCCTGCGACAAATTTGTTTTCCTTGCTGACAAATGCCAGGTTGGTCACCTTAACCACTTCCGCTTCTTTGGCCTTTAACTTCAGGGTTTGCGGTTGTCCCAACTGTTGGTTGCCGTGATACAACGTCAACGTCACGATACCGTCTTCATGACCTGCGGTCAGATCCACCACGTAGTTGCCCTGCACCTTACCTAATTCACGGAACTGGCCGATGGTCACACGGGAACTGGCACGCATTTTCGTATCCAGCAACGTGGCTTCCAGACGCAGATTATCCGTTTCGTTACTGACCGGATTGCCATTTTTGTCTTTCAGATCAATCACCGCATGGGTCTGGTCAGTACCGTTAGCAATCAGCTCATCAGCACCCAGTTTCAGGGTGGATCTTAACGCATCGGGTTGTGCCGGTTGGGCGGGCTGTTCAGGCTGAGTTTGCTCCGCTTTTTCAACCGTAATCTGTACCTGGGCGCGTGGCGAGACTTTCCCTTTGCTGTCATAAGCGATGGCGCTCAGGGTATAGTGGTTATCCGCACCCTCCTTATAGGCTGGCAACACCAGCGCCGAATTGGCGCCAGTACCGACAACTTTTCCGCCCGCTGCGACCAAGGCCGCGTCATCCCAGACAATTTTGTCCAGACCATGTTTGGCCCAGACGCTCACGCCAAGTGAATGTTGCGTGCCTTCAACGCCCTGAATCGCACTTGCCAGCGAGAAGGTGATCACCGTCTGCTCGCGATAGTCCATCACGATCTGATTATTACGCGACACCAGATCGTAGCGCGAACCGGCCAGACTGCGCTGTGCGGCTACGGCTTCTGGTGACAGATGCCAGTCCAGAGAGCGGCCAAAATTCCAGTTCAGGTTCAGCCCTATGGTGGTGTCCTCTCCGCGCTGCATACTCATGCGATGTCCCGCATCAATCGTGACCAACGGAACCGGTGTCCAGTTTACCCCGACAGTCGCGACCGATGGGTTATGCTGGAGACGATCACGGCTGATCAGTGCAACATTATCACCATAATATTGTTCATATTTTACTTTCGCACCGAGCTGCGGATAGACCGGCAACCAACTGGACAGCTCAATATCCCAGCCATTGGCTGGACGTTCGTCATGGTCGGCGATAAACCGCGAATCATGCCAGCCATTGAGTTTGAAATAGCCGTTGGCGTTCAGCCGCATGGCATCAGTCCCGACTTCAGCACCGATACCGATACGGCGGTTATTGCCGCTGAAATCGTTATCAAAAAAGACGTTATTACCCAGCATCCAGCCATCAGCAAAATAACGCGCGCCAACACCGACGTTGCCGGTGGTGCGGTCATCCGCGTGACGCACACCTAACTGGCTGAAAATCATAAAATCTTCACGACTGTTCCACAGAGGCAGCAGCACATCACCGGCATAGTTGTATTTTGCAAAATTTTTCGCCGAGCTGATGGCGACACGAGAAGAGCCGCCAAAGCCATTGAGCCAGGTTTCCGCCTGTTTGCTGGCCAGCGAGTTAAGTTGGTCCTGGCCGAACTGGCGGGCATCGGTGGTTTTGTCGTTGGCTTTGACATCCGTCTTATTGGTTTTTGGTGTCTGTACGGTGGCGTGCGCCAGCGGCAACGTGGAGGCTTTTACGGCCGGAGCTGCCGGAATCCAGATGGTTTGCCCGGCACCTGCCGCCAGGAAAGCCGCTTTGTCACTCCATTCAAAGGAGTTAATTTCCCAGAGATGATCAACCATCAGGTTATTTTTGCGGGCAATATCCGCCACGCTCTCACCAGGCTGGAGTACGGTAGATTCAACCGCCATATCCTGATATTGCGTGCTCCTTGCATGAGCAACTCCGGTGACACCAACAGTTGAAACCGCGAGTTGCAAAAAAATCGCCGTATAAATAGCGGAATGCTTAAACTTCTTAAATCTCATTTATAAATAACCCAGCAAAGTGAAGACGCTTGTAATCATTAAGCAAGGGGCAAAATAATTTCCTCCTGTGCTTTTTTCGCCGGGCATTCTCTATTCAGCTCGCAAAAAACGGTAATGAGATTTTTCACAGAAATTTATGATGAGTTTATCCTGAAATTTATTTCCTGATTTCTTAATTCGACCTCCATGACATCTGAAAACTTAATGACACTACCTCCGGAGAAAACGGCAAAAAAATGATCAATCGCAATAACTCCCTGACATTGAATGAGCGGCATGAAACTTCAAATCTGATAAGTATGAAAAACACCCAGAATTACTTTTTGACAAGATTCCAATAAAGAAGGTGGTTATCTTCATGGTTTTATCATTTGTAACGCTGCATTGCCTGTGCATTAAGCAATAGCTCGTAGTGGCGCGATAGACCGCGCAGCAACCACTCTCACTTGCTGTGTCAGCCAATCATCGGGGCAACAGGAAGGTAAGTACGAAAGCGTAGAGGTCGAAATAAATTTGCGATGAAATAGAAAAAAGGCAATCGCCGAAGCGATTACCTTACAGAACAGACGTATGCTTGTTACTCGCAGTTGTTATTTTTTTGGAATATAACCAGCAACGGGTGTAGGACCAGGGACACGCTTACCATTAATGACAGCGTAAATATGGTATTCAGTTTTCACCGTATGCGGTTTTTTCATCGTCACAGTGGCAATCGCGTTGCCATACTCACCCGTCATGCCATCCTTCGCAGTAATGTTGATCATCTCATCAGCACCCTCTTCTTCTGCTTTAAATTCAATGTTTGTATAAGCAATCAAATTTCTGAATTTATCGTAAAAAGAAAAATTCAATGTGAGAGGAGTACCATCTTCTTCAACTATACCGGGTGTAAACCAATTCGAATTTCCTGATTGTGATTGCACCTCCGCCGAGTCTAAATCAGGCACTACGGTTGCAGCCTGAGGTGCCGATTCAAGCTCACCAGCATGGCTGATCACAGTGTAAATTCCGACTTTTTCCTTCATCAGGGTGGCAGTGGCATTCCCCTGGGCATCGGTTTTACCGTCATTAACTGCAGGGATGGTGTTGCCTTTATTATCAGTAAAATTGACAACCACGTCTTTTACTGGGTTGCCCTCTTTATCCTTAACAGTTGCGGTAAAGGTCATGGTCTGGCCCGCGATAACCTGACCTTGTGGGGCTGTTAGCTCAACGCTTGCCGGGGTACTCACTGGCGGTGTCTCTTCACCGTTTGCCGCGGTTAACGTCAGTTGTTGCGGCTGTCCCATTTGCGTGGATCCATGATAAACCGTCAGAGTCACCACACCAGCGTCGTTACCCGCAGTAACATCCACCAGGTATCGTCCCGGTTTCTGACCATCTTCGCTGAACTGTCCAACTGTCACACCTGCGTTGCCACTTCTCAGCGCACTCTGCAAGTTAGCTTCCAGACGCAAGTTGCCTGCTTCACCGCTTACCGGCTTACCATCTTTATCATTTAGCTCAACAACCATCTCGGTTTTGCCACTGCCATCCGCAACCAACTCACCGCTGGTGAGAATGGCGGTGGTATGAGCGGCATCCGGCTGTGCCGGTTGCTCTGGCTGACCTGGCTCTTCCGGTTGTTGCGGTTCTTCTGGTTGCTGTGGTTCTTCTGGTTGTGCCGGTTTCGCTTTCTCTACCGTGATTTGCACCTGAGCGCCTGGCGAAGCCTTGCCTTTGGTGTCGTAAGCCACGGCACTCAGGGTATAGATGTTGTTCGCGCCATCTTTATAGGCGGGTAACACCAACGCCGAATTAGCACCTGTACCGGTAATTTTACCGCCCGCTGCCACCAGCGCCGCATCATTCCATACGATCTTGCCAAGGCCATGCTTCGCCCAGACGCTGACACCCAACGACTGTGTGGTGCCTTCGACACCTTTAATCGCGCTCGCCAGTGAGAAGGTAATCACGGTTTGCTCACGGTAATCCATCACGATCTGGTTATTACGTGACACCAGCTCATAACGTGATCCCAACAGACTGCGCTGATCGGCTACTGCTTCCGGCGACAGGTGCCAGTCAAGTGAATGACCAAAGTTCCAGTTCAGGTTCAGACCAACGGTGGTGTCTCCGCCGCTCTGCATGCTTTTGCGATGGCCCGCGTCAATGGTTACCAGCGGGACCGGGGTCCAGTTTGCCCCCATCGTCACCGCTGACGGGTTCTTTTGCAGGTTACCACGGCTCATCAGTGCCACATTGTCGCCATAATATTGTTCATATTTCAGCTTCCCACCCAACTGCGGATACATCGGTAGCCAGCTCGCCAGTTCAATGTCCCAGCCATTGGCCGGGCGCTCGTCATGATCCATGAGTGCTTTAGATTCATGCCAGCCATTCAGGCCATAATAGCCGTTAGCAGCAAGACGCAATGCCTCAGTCCAGATTTCAGCACCGAGACCAATACGGCGGTTGTTACCGCTGAAATCGTTATCAAAAAAGACGTTATTACCCAGCATCCAGCCATCAACAAAATAGCGTGAACCGACGCCAATATTGCCGGTGGTACGTTCATCAGCATGACGCGCGCCCAACTGGCTGAAGATCATAAAATCACGGCTATCCCACAACGGTACCAGCACATCACCGGCATAGTTGTATTTGGAAAAGTTTTTTTCCGAGGAGATAGAAACACGCGATGACCCACCAAATCCGTTGAGCCAGGATTCTGCCTGTTGGCCCGCCATCGCGTTGAGCTGGCTCTGACCGAACTGACGTGCATCGGTGGTTTTATCATTGATTTTGACATCGTCCTGCTGTGTATTGGCCTGAGCCATCACTGGCATCCCCAGAGTTGAAACAGACAGCTGCATGAAAATTGCAGTGTAGATAGCAGACAGTTTGAATCTTTTAAATTTCATTATGAAATAACCCAACAAAGTGAAGTCGATCTTAAATATTCAGCAAGGGGAGAAATAACCTCCCTTACTTGCTATTCCCGACGGAAATTCTCTATTCACTTTGCAAAAAACGGTAATGAGATTTTTCATAAATCTTCATGATAAGTATATTCTTAAATTTCATTTCCTGATTTCTTATTTCAAACTCCATGACAACTGAAAACTTAATCGAGCAGTCATAGAGGGAATCAGGAATATAACTTTCCATCACAGTAACCAGCCCGCATAGAATTACTGTCATGAGACTTAAAATCAGACAAGCATGGAAAACCACCTGACCTACTTCTTGATAATCTCCTAATAAAGAATGAGACCACCATCATGTTTTTATCATTTCCCATTCTGCATTGCTTAGGCGTTGAGCGCTCACTGTGACGGCATGATTGATTACTCAGCCACTAAACGCCTACAGGTCAGTGGTCTTGGTGATAGCTTGATGAAATTTAGAAGGGTGGTACATCGAAATATTTTTGCAGTAAGAAAGAAACAGGGCAACCGTCTGCACAGTTGCCCTCTTCATGTCACATGCTGTAATTATCTACTAACTACAACCTCACCATCAATTTACAGGATTAAAGGTAATACTGACCACACGATCTCCGGCACGAACACCATTAATTAATGGATAGATATTATAAACTAATGGGGTAGTTTCCTCTGGAACAAAGCTTTTCCGCATCAGAACCAAGCCATCTAACTCACCTTTCTCATTGGTTTTGCCCCTGGTACTTGGATCAATCTGTGTTTGATCATAACCATTGGCTTCTCCAATAGTGATACCCTCGATATTTTTAAGCAGGTTACCGTATTTATCTGACAGGACCATCACATAATGAGCACTTGTCGTTGAGCCACCCTGACCTGGTTTAAAGGTGCCTGGATTACTTCCCTTTTGCGTAATCATCGCACTTGACACATCAGCGACGTACTCAACTGTTTGGGTATTTGACGTCAATTCACCAACATGCGTCGTCACCTTAAAAGTACCCACTTGCCCGGTATTCAACATTATTCCATTGGCCACACCAAGCTCATTAGTTTTAACATTCGTCACAGAAAACGCAGTACCATTTTCCTCAGTGAACTTAACAGTAATGCCCACCATGGGTTTGCCATTCTGGTCAGTGACCTTCGCACCAAACATGCTGTTTTTGCCAGCAATATGTTGAACAGTGACGGTAGACAGTTCTACCTTGGTGGGTACTGCTACCTCATCTTGTTTGCCGGTCAACGTCAGACTTTGCTGTCCAAGAACGTTAGAACCATGGTAAAGCGTCAATGTCACTACACCAGGTTCAGTGCCTGCTGTCACATCCGCCACATAACGTCCCGTTTGACCATCTTCTTTAAATTGACTAACGGTCACACCTGCTTCGGCGCTTCTCAACATGCTTTGCATGTTGGCTTCCAGACGCAGGCTGCCTGCTTCATTGCTCACCGGCTTGCCATCTTTATCTTTCAGCTCAACAACAACCTCGGTTTTGCCGCTACCATCGGCTACCAGTTCACCACTGGTGAGGGTGACAGTGGTCTGTCCGGCATCCGGCTGTTGCGGCTGCTCCGGGGTTCCCGGTTCTTCCGGTTGCTGTGGCTCTTCAGGAATAGTCTGTTCCGCTTTCTCAACGGTGATTTGCACCTGAGCACGCGGAGAAGCCTTGCCTTTGCTGTCGTAAGCTACCGCACTCAGGGTATAGCTGTTGTTCGCGCCATCTTTATAGGCGGGTAACACCAACGCCGAATTAGCACCTGTACCGGTAATTTTACCGCCCGCCGCCACCAATGCGGCATCGTCCCAGACAATTTTGCCCAAGCCATGCTTCGCCCAGACGCTGACACCCAGCGGCTGTGAAGTGCCTTCAACACCTTTGATCGCGCTCGCCAGTGAGAAGGTAATCACGGTCTGCTCACGGTAATCCATCACAATCTCGTTATTACGTGACACCAGCTCATAGCGTGAACCCACCAGGCTGCGCTGATCGGCCACCGCTTCCGGCGACAGGTGCCAGTCAAGTGATTGACCGAAGTTCCAGTTCAGGTTCAGGCCAACGGTGGTGTCTCCGCCACTCTGCATGCTCTTACGATGACCCGCGTCAACAGTCACCAGCGGTACCGGTGTCCAGTTCACACCCATCGTCACGGCTGACGGGTTCTTTTGCAGGTTACTACGGCTCATCAACGCCACGTTGTCGCCATAGAATTGTTCGTATTTAACCTTACCTCCGAGCTGCGGATACATCGGCAGCCAGCTCGCCAATTCGATATCCCAGCCATTGGCCGGACGCTCATCATGATCCGCCAGCAATTTAGACTGATGCCAGCCGTTCAGTCCGTAGTAGCCGTTAGCAGCCAGACGCAGCGCTTCAGTCCAGATCTCAGCACCAAGACCAATACGACGGTTGTTACCGCTGAAATCGTTATCAAAGAAGACGTTATTACCCAGCATCCAGCCATCAACAAAATAGCGTGAACCGAAGCCAATATTACCGGTGGTACGTTCGTCAGCATGACGCGCGCCCAACTGGCTGAAGATCATAAAATCACGGCTGTCCCACAACGGTACCAGCACATCACCGGCATAGTTGTAGTTAGAGAAGTTCTTATCAGAAGAGATGGAAACCCGCGATGACCCACCAAAACCGTTGAGCCAGGATTCTGCCTGCTGGCCCGCCATCGAGTTGAGCTGGTTCTGACCGAAATGACGTGCATCGGTAGTTTTGTCATTTACTTTAACATCAGCCTGCTGTGCAGATTTATTCGCTTTTGTGTCCTGCTGGGTCGCTCTTTCCAGCGGTAAGGCTGCTGCTTTGCCAGCCGGTATCCAGATAGCCTGACCGGCAGAAGCCGCCAGGAAAGTGGCTTTATCGCTGAACGCAAACGAGTTGATTTCCCACAGATGATCGACAGATACCTTATTGCGTTTTGCTACGTCTGTGACACTCTCACCCGCTTTCAGCACCGTGGACTGTACCTTCATGTCCTGCTGCGTACTCGCTTGAGCAACAATGGGCATACCCAATGTCGAAACAGATAGCTGCATAAAAATTGCAGTATAAATAGCCGAGAGCTTAAATTTTTTAAATTGCATTAAGATTTACCCAGTGATTGAAAAACGCCTGAAAAATATCGCCCGAAATAAAAAACGCTGTTTTATTCCGAACTTTACCGCAGCGAATTTTCAATGCATTGAGAAAAAATCGTTAATGAGATTACGCGGAATAATTATGGATGAGAAAAATCGCCGCGAACAGGTTATTTTTCTCACCCATAAACACATCGACAAGTAAAATCTTAAAGATCACTCATCAACCACTTATGTTATTGATAATCATGAATACAAGGCATATCAGTCCTGATAATAAACTGAAAATAAAACCTATTCCCTTCTGAGTTATTAATAACATGAAAATGACATTTTAAATTAATGTATGATTTTTAATTAAAATAACCACTAAAAATCAATACCAGAAGAAAAGGAATAATCAGGAATTACTCATTCACCTATTAAGGCTTATCAGTTTTTTACTACTGAGATTAAGAATAAACAGTCGCAACAGGCGGCAATTAAACGCCCGGAAGAGAGGTGAGAAATGTTAGCAGTGAAATTATTTGCAGAATATGCCCGTTTTTAATCATCAATTAAAAACGGGCAATACAACTTAACCTTCGTTATGCAGTTCCAGACCTTCAACCTCAGTCTGACGAGCAATGGCTTTCGCATCGTCGTTACGCAGTGACTGGAGGTAGTCCAGATAACGTTGGTCAACGTCTTTGGTGACATAAACACCGTTAAACACCGAACACTCGAACTGTGCGATATCCGGGTTCTCTTCGCGAACCGCTTCAATCAAATCGTCCAAATCCTGGAAAATCAGCGCGTCAGCTTTGATCAGCTGGCGAATCTCTTCCACTTCACGACCGTGAGCGATAAGCTCAGTTGCGCTCGGCATGTCGATACCGTAGACGTTCGGGAAACGAATTTCCGGTGCGGCTGAAGCCAGATAGACACGCTTAGCACCCGCTTCACGCGCCATCTCGATAATCTGCTCGGAGGTGGTACCGCGCACGATGGAGTCATCCACCAGCAACACGTTTTTGTCACGGAACTCGGCACGGTTGGCGTTCAGCTTACGACGCACCGCGCTACGGCGCAGATGCTGCCCCGGCATAATAAAGGTACGGCCCACGTAACGGTTTTTCACAAAACCCTGGCGATACGGTTTGTCGAGAATACGGGCGATTTCCAACGCCACATCGGTTGAGGTTTCCGGAATCGGAATCACCACGTCGATGTCGAGATCTTCCCATTCACGAGCAATTTTCTCACCCAGCTTGGTGCCCATACGGACACGCGCGCTGTAAACCGAGATCTTATCAAGGAAGGAATCCGGACGCGCAAAGTAAACGTACTCGAACAAACACGGATTGCTTTTCGGGTTCTCAGCACACTGGCGGGTCGAGAGTTGGCCCTGCTCGGTGATGTACACTGCTTCGCCCGGCGCTACGTCACGAATAAATTCAAAGCCCAGCGTATCCAGCGCGACGCTCTCGGACGCGACCATATACTCGGTGCGACCATCAGCAATCACGCGTTTACCCAGTACCAACGGACGGATGCCGTTCGGGTCGCGGAAGGCCACCATACCGTGACCGATAATCATCGAAACCACCGCGTAAGCCCCGCGCACCTGCTGGTGCACCGCAGCCACTGCGGCAAAAATGTTGTCAGCTTCCAGCGGGTAATGCTGAAAACGGTCCAGCTCCTGCGCAAAAATGTTCAGCAGGATTTCGGAATCTGAGGTGGTGTTGACGTGACGGCGACCCACTTCGAACAGCTGTTTACGCAGCTCGTGTGCGTTAGTCAGGTTGCCGTTGTGCGCCAGTGTAATGCCGTAAGGGGAGTTCACATAGAAAGGCTGCGCTTCAGAGGCGCTGGAGCTGCCTGCTGTCGGGTAGCGTACATGACCAATCCCGATGTTGCCCTGCAAACGCTGCATGTGGCGTGCTTCGAAGACATCGCTCACCAGCCCGTTGGCTTTGCGCAGACGAAAGCAGTTCAGCGCATCGATGGTACAAATGCCGGCGGCATCCTGCCCGCGGTGCTGTAGCACCGTTAACGCGTCATAGATCGACTGGTTTACTGGCATAAAACCGGTGATACCAACAATACCGCACATGTTGTCATTTCCTCATTAGCCGCACTCCCGATGGCGTCACCGGGGTAAAAAACTGGACGTGCTTTTCAGATAGTCGAAGAACCACCTGATGATGTAACTGAACTGGGGAATGAGTTGGGACTGCTGCCAGTCCGGGCTTTTCGAGAAGCCGGTGAATGTATCGAGGAAGAAGAGAATAGCGGCAACGATCAGCACGCCACGCAACGCCCCGAAACAGACCCCCAACACCCTGTCGGTTCCCGACAGACCGGTCTTTTCAACCAGCGTGCCGATCACATAGTTCACGATGGCACCCACAATCAGGGTGGCAACGAAGAGCACCGCGATAGCGATACCGTTGCGAACCAGTTCGTCGTCAAAACCTGTAAACCAGACTGCAAGGTAGGCGTAGTAGTGACTGGCGACAAAAAACGCGCATCCCCAGGTAACGAGAGATAAGGCTTCCCGGACAAACCCACGAACCAGGCTGACCAGGGCCGAAAAACCAACTACCGCAATAATGACGTAATCAATCCAGATCATGAACTCTTCCAGCGCCAGCGCGATTGCACCCCTGCATCCAGTTCGGGGCGCATTCTAACAGAAAAAGAAAACGTTTGCGTAGGGTTTTCCGGTTCTGCATCCATAAAAAGGGCGATGAAAAAAACTTTCCTCGCCCTGAGACAATTCAGTGCTGTAATCCACTGAAATATAGTAATTTTTTAGCCAACATCACGGTGAACACTCCGTGCTATGCCGCGCCTTTTTCAGCCATCGGCGCGGCTTATCAACGGTTTAGCGCGTGCTGTAGGGTTTCACCACTCCACCGAGTCCGGAGAGGTTTTTCAGTTCACCCAGTGCGGCTTGCATCTTCGCTTTTGAGGCATCAGGCCCGACGTAGATGCGGGTAATTTGCCCCTGAACCGGCGTGGATGGCACGGTAAATGCGCGATATCCCGACAGACGCAACTGCGCGACGATCTCATTCACTTTAGCCGCGTTTTTCAACGCACCGAGCTGGACCACATAAGCCTGGCCCGCCGGGGCTTCCGCTTCGCTCTGCTTCGGCGTTTCAACCGGTTTAGCGGTTTCTACTGGCTTCGGCTGCTCGACCGGCTTCGGTTCAACCGGTTTTGGTTTCGGTTGCTCGACCGGTTTCGGTTTCGCAGTCTGCACCGGCGCACTCTGGTGCACTGGCGGAGGTGTCACTACCGTGGGTTCGTTGTTCTCCACTGGCTGCGCGCTGCCAGACTCGACCGGGGTGGTGGTTTTACCACTGGCTTCGCTTTGCGCCGCACCTGCGCCTTCCGGCGGCTGGGCTGGCAGCGACTGCGTCACCGGGGGCACCATCTCACTGTCCTGCTGATCATCCGGTTTTGGCACCAGCGGAATTGCAGCGAATTCCTCTTTGTAGTGCTTTTTCTTGCCATCCAGCAGGCCTGGTAACACGATGACGCCAACCGCCACCAGGATTACCGTGCCCACTAAACGGTTCTGAAACTTACTTGCCACTGCCGTTCTCCGCTGCCATCGATTCCATTACCTGTGCTACGGTGTGGAAAGAACCACACACCAGAATCACATCCTCGGGCCGGGCCTGCTGACGCGCAGCCTGCCATGCTGAGTCTACGGTCGCAAATGCCTCACCGCTTGCCAGGTGAGCAATCAACTGTTCCGCCGTCGCACCACGCGGGCCGTCAAGCGGTGCGCAGTACCAGCTATCCACCTGTGGTGCCAGCGCCGCCAGCGTCCCGGCGATATCTTTATCATGCAGCATCCCGACCACCGCATGAACCTTACCGGTACGCGGCAATTCAGCCAGACGTGAAGCCAGATAATAAGCGGCATGGGGATTATGCGCCACATCGAGGATCACACGCGGCGAGGTGCTTACCGTCTGAAAACGGCCAGGTAAAATCGCCAGCGGCAGATGCTGGCGAATGATCGCTTCGCTTACCGATAAACCCGAGGCGCGCAACGCAATAAGCGCGGTGGCGGCATTGGGAAGCGGCACCTGTGGCAGGGGAAGATCGCGCAATTCTCCCTGCGCATCCTGCAAACTCCAGCTCTCGCCCTGCTGCTGCCATTGCCAGTCACGGTTACGCTGCAACAACAGCGCGCCCTTCTCTGCCGCAACCTCGGCAATGGTGTGCGGCATATCGGGCTCACCCACCACTGCGGGTTTCCCACCACGAAACACGCCTGCTTTCTCGCGGCCAATGCTTTCGCGGTCCGGTCCCAACCAGTCGGTATGATCCAGTGCGATGCTGGTGATAACGGCGACATCCGCATCAACGATATTGGTGGCATCCAGCCGCCCACCGAGACCGACTTCAAGGATCACCACATCAAGCCCGGCAGCACGAAACAGATTGAGTGCCGATAAGGTGCCGAATTCGAAGTAGGTCAGGGAAATATCGCCACGTCCAGCTTCAATCTCGGCAAAGCTGGCGCTGTGCAACGCGTCATCCAGCTCCGCGCCCTGGACGCGCACCCGCTCGGTGTAGCGCACCAGATGCGGTGAGCTGTAGACGCCCACGCGGTATCCCGCCGCCATCAACAGGGTTTCCAGCGTACGGCAGGTGGTGCCTTTGCCGTTAGTCCCGGCAACGGTGAAAACAAATGGCGCGGGTTTGAGCAGGCCAAGACGTGAAGCGACGCGTTGAATACGATCCAGCCCCAGTTCAATGGGCTGAGAATGCAGGTGTTCAAGATAATGAAGCCACGTAGCTAAAGGCGACGTGGCTTGGGGAAGGTGAAGAGTGTCCATGTGTCCCGTTAACTAACTTTATACGGTGCATTGGTGAAAAGGCGCATTTCTGCGCCTTTCCGTTGCCTGTCAGGCCTCGTTGCTCTCCGGCTCAGCCGCAATCGGCTGATCACCATCCTGCAGCGGCGCTGGCAGGTTCATCATTTTCGCCAGCAGGCTGGCCAGCTTAAAGCGCATCTCCGGACGACGGATGATCATATCGATCGCGCCTTTTTCGATCAGGAATTCACTGCGCTGGAAGCCCGGCGGCAGTTTTTCACGTACGGTTTGTTCGATAACACGCGGACCGGCAAAACCGATTAACGCTTTCGGTTCCGCCACGTTGAGATCGCCCAGCATCGCGAAGCTGGCAGAAACGCCACCCATGGTCGGGTCAGTCAGTACCGAGATATACGGCAGACCGCGTTCCTGCATTTTCGCCAATGCGGCACTGGTTTTCGCCATCTGCATCAGCGACATCAGCGCTTCCTGCATACGCGCACCGCCACTGGCGGAGAAGCAGATCAGCGGGCAATTATCTTCCAGCGCCTGCTCAACCGCACGCACAAAACGCGCACCAACCACTGAACCCATTGAGCCGCCCATAAAGGAGAACTCAAACGCAGCAGCCACGATCGGCATACCGTGCAGTTGGCCTTTCATGACGATCAGAGCGTCTTTCTCGTCGGTCTCTTTCTGCGCCGCCGCCAGACGATCTTTGTACTTCTTCGAGTCACGGAACTTCAACAGATCCTTGGGTTCCAGCTCGCTACCTAATTCTACCAGCGTTCCTTCATCCAGCAGGCTATGCAGGCGCTCACGGGCGTGCATGCGCATGTGATGGTCGCACTTCGGGCAGACCTCAAGATTACGCTCCAGCTCGGCGCGATACAGCACCTGGCCACAGCTGTCGCACTTGGTCCAGACCCCTTCCGGGATGTTGGCGCGGCGCGTCGGCGTAATATTGCTTTTGTTAAGTATGCGTTCAATCCAGCTCATTGATGACCTTTCTGTTTAAAACCGACCTGGTCCAGTCTTCTCATTGCTGCTGAAATCACCTTCAGCAGGCCGTAAATGTCGCTCATTAAACCACAACCGCTTCTCGCTGTGGATAAAAATCTGGTTTTGGGCTTACTGGGATTTCTGCTGACGTGCCTGACGACGATGACGCCAGACTTCAATCACGCCTGGCAGGATCGACACCACGATAATCGCGACGATCAGCAGTTTCAGGTTCTCCTGCACCACCGGCAAATCACCAAACAGGTAACCGGCGTAAGAGAACAACAACACCCACAGCAGCGCACCCGCAACGTTAAAGAGCGCGAAGTGACGATAGGACATGTGTCCCATCCCTGCCACAAAGGGGGCAAAGGTTCGCACGATTGGTACAAAGCGCGCAAGTATTATGGTTTTACCACCGTGGCGCTCGTAGAACGCATGGGTCTTATCCAGATAGCTGCGGCGGAAAATCTTTGAATTGGGATTGCTGAACAGCTTCTCGCCAAACAGACGACCAATGGTGTAGTTAACGGCATCACCGAGAATGGCCGCAATCACCATCAGGGCGACCATCATGTGCACATTAAGGTCATTACTCGGCAGCGCGGCCAATGCGCCAGCAACAAACAGCAAAGAATCACCCGGCAGGAACGGCGTGACCACCAGACCGGTTTCGCAGAACAGAATCAGGAACAAAATGGCATAAATCCAGATACCGTACTGCGCCACCAGTTCGGCCAAATGCACATCAATATGCAGAATAAAATCGACGATAAAATGGATGAACTCCATAAAGCCAGGCTCCTTACATCCTTCGAGTAACAATTAATCCGCGAGGAACAGTGGTCCCAGCGCAGGCTGAGGTAACGCAAAATGGGACGGATAATCCACCGCCACCAGATACAACCCCTCGGCTCTGGCGGTCGCTGCGGCAAGGGTGCGATCTTTCGCGGCCAACAACGTTGCCATCCAGGTTTCAGGCTGATTACCGCAGCCAATTTCCATCAGGCTGCCAACGATGTTGCGCACCATATGGTGTACAAACGCATTCGCTTTGATATCCACAATCACGTACGGTCCCTGACGCGTAACGTTAAGATGCATCACATTACGCCACGGGGTACGTGACTGACACTGCACGGCGCGAAATGAGGTGAAATCATTTTCGCCCAGCAGGCATTGTCCGGCGCGCTGCATTTTTTCTGCATCCAGCGGATGATAAAAGTGCGTCACGCCGCTGCCCAAAATCGCCGGACGCAGCCGCTGGTTATAAATAACATAACGGTAGCGACGCGCTGTAGCGCTGAAACGAGCATGAAACTCATCCGGCACCGCTTTAACCCAACGCACGGCGATATCCGGCGGCAGGTTGGCATTGACGCCCAACGTCCAGGCACCCTCGGCACGCTGAGAAGTGGTTTCAAAATGCACCACCTGCCCGGTGCCATGTACCCCGGCATCGGTACGTCCGGCGCAAAACACGCTCACCGGATGGTTAGCGACTTTCGACAGCGCTTTTTCCAGCTTTTCCTGCACGCTGCGCACTTCCTGCTGCCGCTGCCAGCCATAATAACGGCTGCCATCGTACTCAATACCCAGCGCCAGCTTATGCGTGTTACCTTCAGACAACATTAATACAGATACTCCTGCACCAGCTTCTCAGCGGTTTTGACCGCCATCAGCGCGCCGCCGAAGCGGATGTTGTCAGCCACTGACCAGAATTGCAGCAGCTCAGGGATACCGTAATCGTTACGCACGCAGCCAACGCTCAATTCGCCGTTGCCGGACGCATCCTGCACCTGAGTCGGATAATCGCCTTCGTCGCTCAGACGGATATCCTCGGCACGCGCCAGTTCATCTCGCGCTTCTTCAGCAGACAAAGGGCGCAGATTTTCCACATGGACGATCTGCGCATTGCCGTAAAATACCGGGGCCTGGACGCTGCTCACCGCAATCGGTAAGCCTTCGTCCTGTAACACTTTGCGCACCTGATCCACCAGACGACGTTCGCTCTCCACGCTGCCGTTGCTGTCCACCTGCTGTGGCAGCAGGTTAAACGCCAGCTGACGACCATAATAATGTTCATCCGCCGGTACGCCGTTCAGCAAACGCGCGCTCTCGCCCGCCAGCGCATCCACCGCGCTCTTACCATCGCTGGAGACTGACATCAGGTTTGTTACCTGCAAACGCCCCAGACCGGCAGCATCCACCAGCGGTTTGATGGCGCTTAACAGCTGGCTAACCAGGCTATCCGCCACACAGATGATGTTGCGGTTGCGGTAATCCGCCAGCACCTGGGGATTCACATCCGGCACCACCAATGGCACATCCGGCTCCAGCGCGAACAGATCGCTGCTGTCGATCACCAGGCAGCCCTGGCTGGCGGCTTCTTCGGCGTAACGCGCCGAGGCGCTGCGACCGGCAGCGAAAAACGCCAGTTGCGCCTGCGACCAGTCAAATTCCGCCGCATCTTGTACCCGCACCGAACGCCCCTCGAAACGCAGAGTTTCGCCTGCGCTGTTCTCGCTCGCCAGCAGATATATCTCACCAACCGGGAACTGGCGTTCCGCCAGCAGTTCCAGTACAGCGTTCCCTACTGCGCCTGTCGCGCCCAATAGCGCAATATTCCAGCCGTCAGACATGTTGGTTTACTCCAGACAATGACATAAAAACAGAAGGCGGTGATCTTCACCGCCCAGGAATTAAGATTTATCCCGCCAGGATCAGGTTAACTGTGCTGCAAACTGGCACGGAAACCGAGTTGATTCAGCATCGCTGCCGCCTCTGCATCATCACAGATCACCTGCAACGACGACCATTCGCGGCGCTCCTCATATTGCTTACGCAGGCGGTCAAACTCACCCGGTAGCGCAGCCACTTTACGCAGCGGCGCATCATCGCGGCGCACATCATACACCAGGTGCACCAGACGTTTCAGCGTCGGCTGATCGAGCTTGCCGTGTAAGGTAATGCGACCAAACTCTGGCGCAGGCAGCAGGCTATCCAACGGCACCTGTTGCGGCTGACCGAGGAATGCGCACCAGGCTTCAAACACCTGCGTGGTACCGCGTGCCTTCCCTTCCAGGGTATAACCGGCGATATGGGCGGTGGCGATATCAACTTTATCCAGCAGGTCCAGCGACAGCTCCGGTTCCGGCTCCCACACATCCAGCACCACGCTGAGATCCTGGCGTACTTTCAACACTTCCAGCAGCGCGGCGTTATCCACCACCGGACCACGGCAGGCATTGATCAGGATGGTGTTGGGTTTCAGCGCCATCAACAGCGCAGTATCGGCCAGATGCCAGCTTTTATACGGACCGTCTTTAAACAATGGGGTGTGGAAGGTCAGGATATCCGCCTGTGCCACCACCTCATCCAGCGAGCAAAAATCTTCCGCATCGCCACGATCGGCACGCGGCGGATCGCACAACAGGGTTTTCACCCCCCAGGCCTGTAAACGTTTGTGCAGACGGCCACCGACATTACCGACACCGACAATCCCCACGGTACGATCGCGCAGCGCAAAACCATCACGTTCCGCCAGCAACAACAGCGAGGAGAAGACATATTCCACCACCGCGATGGCGTTGCAGCCCGGTGCTGCCGAGAACGCGATTCCTGCATCAGCCAGTGAGGCCTCATCGATATGGTCGGTGCCTGCCGTCGCAGTGCCAACAAATTTCACCGGTGTTCCTGCCAGCAGCGCGGCATTAACTTTCGTGACCGAGCGCACCATCAACCCGCTGGCATCCGCCAGTTCGGCTTCCGGTAACGGACGCCCCGGCACCGCCAGCACCTCACCGGTGCGGCTAAAGAGTTCACGGGCGTACGGCATATTTTCATCGACGAGAATTTTCACCACGGCTGTCCTGTAAATTCGCAAGGGCCATATTCTGGCACAAAGCCTTTGATTAACCTAACCGGCTGCGATAGCGATCCGGTGTTGTGCCCGCCTGATGCTGAAACATCACAATCAGCGCCGAAGCGGAGCTGTAGCCCAGCTCATGGGCGATGGCCTGCACGCTGATGCCCTGCTCCAGCAGGGTGATAGCGCGTAAAAAACGCAGGCGCTGCCGCCACTCGCTAAACGACATATTCAGCTGCTGCTGACAACGTCGCGCCAGCGTACGCTCGGTGGTAAACACGCGCTTCGCCCATTGTGCCAGCGTGGTGTTATCACCGGGGTGTGCCTGCAAGGCGTGCAGGATCGGAGCGAGCAGTTTGTCATTCGAGCCAGGCAGGTAACTTTTATGTACCGGCGCAAGACGCAGCCGATCCACTAAAACCTCACACAAACGCCAGTCTGCTGCGTTGTGCGGCTGCTCCAGCTCACGCCGGGCAAACTCGTCCATAATGGCATGAACAATGGCATCAACATTGAGCAGGCAGGCCTGTTGGGGTAAGCCGTCGCACAAATCCGCCGCCAGATTGAACGTACGGAACAGCGACTGACGATGGTTATAGCTGCTGTGGCGCTGGCCCGAAGGGATCCAGATCGGCATATCTGCTGGCGTCAGCAGGCGTTCCCCTTCCACCTCCATCTCCAGTACATGGCTTTTAACGAAAATCACCTGTCCCCAGGCGTGGGCGTGCGGCAGATATTCGGTTTTGGCATTGGCCTGTTCGAAACGCATAAAGTAGCGCAGCTGCGAGGCATCGACGGGTGGCTGATACTCAACCTGTAAATTCATTCTGTCCGGTCATTAATGATTTTTGTCCGATTTTAGTTATCTGTTCTAAACCGGTCAAACGTAAACTGTTCGCGTTTACTTTCAGGAGCTGTACGATGAACTTTCTGTTTCCGCTGGTGGCGGTGTTGATTTGGTCAATCAACACTATCGTGAGCAAACTCTCCGCCGGTAGCATCGATCCTGCCGCGATCTCGTTTTATCGCTGGATTCTGGCGCTGGCGGTGTTGACCCCGTTTGCGCTACCGGGGGTCTGGCGTCATCGTCGCCAGATTGTTGCCAGTAGCGGGCGTTTACTGATCCTCGGCCTGCTCGGCATGGTGCTGTATCAAAGCCTTGCCTATTATGCGGCACACAGCGTGTCGGCGGTCATGATGGGGATTCTGGGCGCGACTATCCCACTGCTGACCATTCTGCTCAGCCTGGTGGTGTTGCGCCTGGCACCGACGCGCGGCATTTTGTTTGGCGGGCTGTTGTCGTTTGTCGGTCTGGTGTGGCTGGTAAGCGCCGGAAATCCGGCGCAACTGCTGAATCAGCGCCTCGGCAACGGGGAGTTAATGATGCTGGCGGCGTCAACCTCATACGCCTTGTACGGTGTGCTCACCAAACGTTGGGCGATCCCGTTGCCCACCTGGCAAAGCCTGTATGTGCAGATTTTCTTTGGTGTGTTGTTGCTGTTGCCCGGTTTTCTGCGCACGCCCGATGTGTCACTCAACACGCACAATATCCCACTGGTGCTGTTTGCCGGGCTGTTCGCGTCGATCATCGCCCCCTTCCTGTGGATCCTCGGCGTGCAGCGTCTGGGCGCCAGCACCACCAGCATCTTTATGAATTTTGTGCCGGTGTTCACCGCCATCATTGCCGTGTTGTTCCTGCATGAACAACTGCATGCGTATCACTGGATTGGCGGCGGCATGACGCTGGTGGGGGTGATTCTGGCACAACGCCTGCGTACGCCACTGCGCCGCGCACGCGCCGTGACGCCACCCGTCAGCGGAAACTGATGGTCACCCGTAGCCCGCCCAACTGCGGGCTACGATCCAGCGTCAACTGCGCCCCGTGCCAGGTGCAGATATCCTTCACCAACGCCAACCCGATCCCCGCACCAGGCTGCTGCTGACCATAATCCAACCGGGAAAACGGTTGCAGTGCCTGCTGCTGGTCCGCTTCCTCAATCCCCGGACCGCTGTCTTCAATCTCCAGCCCCATCGCACTGATTCTTGCCGTGACGGTGCCGTGCGCCGGTGTGTACTTGATGGCATTATCCAGTAAATTGGCGCACAACTCTGCCAGCAGCAACACGTCGCCCTGTACCTCGAGCTGACTGGCCCCTTCATACCCCAGATCGATCTGTTTATGCCGCGCCGCCGCATAGCCGCTAAAACACGCCTGCTGCACAATCGCCGCCAGATCAACACGCGCCATCGATTTATCTTCACCGTGGCGCGCCTTGATCTGCGCCAGTTGCAACAACCGGTCGGTTAACTGAACGGTGTCATCCAGCGTGTGGCGCATGCCTTGCAGGCTTTCGCGCCATTGCTGAGGATCGTCACTGTTCAACGCCACCCCCACCTGCGTTTTCAGAATGGTCAGCGGGGTGCGTAATTGGTGTGAAACATCAGCGCTGAAGCGCTCCTGGCGTGCCAGCAGGCCGCGTAAACGCTCCAGATGACGGTTGAAGGCGATGATTAGCGGTTGTAGCTCCGACCACGGCAGCAGCGACGGCAGCGGCGTCAGTTCACCGGGAGCACGCCGCAACACCAGTCGCGACAAGCGCCGCAGCGGCCGCAACACCTTGCGCAGGAGCCACCCCGCCAACAGCAAGGTTATCAGCACCAGAATGCTTTGGCTGATCAACGCCGTACGTAGCAAGCCTTCCGCAAAGGCATGGCGTGAATTGAGCGTCTCCGCCACCAGTACCAGCGCCATGCCCTGCACGCCCTCGTCACTAACCGGTTGCCACAGGGCAGCAACACGAATCGGTTGCAGGTGATAACGCGCGTCATAGAAATGCACCAGCGCCGGAAAAGCGTCTGAGCGCGGGGCCGTCGCGGGTAACGGGGGGAGATCATCGTAACCGGACAGCGTCTCCCCCTCTGGCGAGATCACCTGATAGAACAACTGGTCATTCATATTGCGTTCAAAGCTATCCAGCACCACCCAAGGGACATCGACGCGAATACGCTTTTCCCGCACTTCCAACCGTTCCGCAACGGTCCGTGCCGAGGCCAGCAGGGAGCGGTCGTAAGCCTGATTCGCAGCATGCAACGCGCTTTGATAGTGGGTGTAGACCGATAATCCCCACAGCAGCAACAGCGGGACCCCCAGCCACAACAACAACTCGCCGCGTAACGAGTGGATCAACCGCATTGCTGGCACTCAAGGCTGTAACCTAACCCGCGCAGCGTCACGATCGCCACATCGCTGCCTGCCAGCTTTTTGCGTACCCGATGGACATATAACTCAATCGACTCCTGACTGGCTTCATCACACAGCGTAAAGGTCTGTTCATACAGATGTTGGCGGGATACCGGATGACCCGGTCGGCGCATCAGGGTCGTCAGCACACTCGCTTCGCGTGGCGTCAGGCGCAGCGGTTTACGGTTCAACATGAAGCAGCCCTGGTTATCCCGCTCCAACTGACCAATCACCTGTGATTGCGCTAACTGCCCCTGGCCGCGCCGCAGCAAAGCGCGCAAGCGTGCCTCCAGCTCATCCAGCTCAAAGGGTTTGGTGAGATAATCATCTGCACCGGCATTCAACCCCTGCACCCGTTGCGCCAGCGCGCTACGGGCAGTCAGCAGCAGAACCGGTACTTTCTGCTCACGTCGACGCAAACGCGCCAGGACTTCCAGACCATTCATCCGCGGCAACGTCACATCCAGCACCACCAACGCATACTCTTCGGTTTGCAGAACATGATCTGCCGCCACGCCATCGGCGACCCAATCTACCGCAAATCCTTTTTGCGTCAGCGCTTTTTGCAACCAACCCGCCAGCTCAACCGTGTCTTCCACCAGTAAGAGACGCATGTCACACCCCGCCATTTTTCCCGATGAATGAAAGGTAAATGAAAGGCTCGGGCCTTAACAATTCATTAACCGCGATTCTTCGGCGGGTATCACACTCTGAAACCTACTATGGAGCGACCAATGAAAAATACTATTCGCACCAGCCTCACCGCAGGCCTGCTGGTCTTGTCAATGTCGTCAGTTTTTGCCGCTGCACCAGAACGCACTGAATGTATCGCCCCCGCGAAACCGGGTGGCGGTTTTGATCTGACCTGCAAATTGTTGCAGGTGTCCCTGCAAGAAACCGGGCAAATCACCACACCAATGCGCGTGACCTATATGCCTGGTGGCGTGGGTGCCGTCGCCTACAACGCCATCATTGCCCAGCGTCCGGCAGAAGCGGGCACCCTTGTCGCCTACTCAGGGGGGTCTCTGCTTAACCTGTCACAAGGCAAGTTTGGTCGTTATTCCGTGGACGACGTGAAATGGCTGGCGGCGATTGGCACCGATTACGGCATGGTCGCGGTGCGCGACGATGCGCCGTGGAAAACCCTCGGTGAATTGATGGAAGCAATGAAACAGGACCCCACCAAAGTGGTGGTAGGCGCTGGCGCCTCGATTGGTAGCCAGGACTGGATGAAAACCGCGCTGCTGGCGCGTGAAGCCGGTATCGATCCCCGCAAAATGCGTTATGTCGCCTTTGAAGGCGGTGGTGAACCCGTTACGGCGTTGCTTGGCAACCATATCCAGGTGGTCTCCGGCGATATGAGCGAAATGGTACCCCATTTGCAGGGTGGCAAAATGCGTGTTCTGGCCGTGATGGCTGACAAACGTTTGCCGGGCGAACTGGCGCAAATCCCCACCGCCAAAGAACAGGGCTTCAACGTTGAATGGCCGATTATCCGTGGTTACTACCTGGGGCCAAAAGTGAGCGATGCCGATTATCAATGGTGGGAGGATGCGTTCAAAAAGCTGGTGACCACTAAAGAGTTCCAGCAGCAGCGTGATATGCGCGGCCTGTTTGAGTTCAACATGTTTGGCAGCGAGTTAGACGCGTATGTAAAAAAACAGGTCGCCACCTATCGTGAACAGGCTAAATCGTTCGGTCTGGCGAAATAAGGGGGCAATATGAGCGATCGTATTTTTGCCTCCGTCTGGCTGTTGCTGTGTATCGCCGGGTTGTTTATCGCCTGGCAGATTCAAAGCGAATACAGCTACGAACCGGTCGGGCCCCGCCCCTTCCCGATACTGCTGCTCGGCCTGATGGCCTTGTGTTCGGTGTTGATGCTGTTGCGCCAACCGGATGCCATACATTGGCCCGCGCCAGCCACACTGAGAAAACTTATTGTCCTGTGTCTGATGTTGATGCTGTATGGCTGGCTGTTTGAACGTATGGGGTTTGCCCTCTGCACCACCCTGTTGACCTTCGGCATCGGTCTGCTGTTTGGTGCACGCTGGTGGGCAGCGGTGATTTCTGGTGGCGTGATGGGCATCGCGCTGTTTTACGCCTTCGATCATCTGCTGGATGTCACGCTGCCGGTCGGCAGTTGGTTCAGTTAACGGGAGATTATGATGGATACCTGGTCTTTTCTGATGCAGGGTTTCGCCGTCGCCATGACGCCGGAAAACCTGATGATCGCCCTGATCGGCTGCTTTATCGGCACCATTGTCGGACTGCTGCCGGGACTTGGGCCAATTAACGGCGTGGCAATTCTGATGCCATTGGCATTTGCTCTGCACTTACCGGCGGAATCGGCGCTGATCCTGCTGGCGACGGTGTATATCGGCTGTGAATACGGCGGTCGCATCTCGTCGATTCTGCTGAATGTGCCGGGCGATGCCGGAGCGATTATGACTGCGCTGGATGGCTATCCGATGGCGCAACAGGGCAAAGCCGGGGTGGCGCTGTCGATTTCGGCCGTCAGTTCGTTTATTGGCTCCACCATCGCCATCATCGGCATCATCCTGTTCGCCCCTTTGCTGGCAAACTGGTCGCTGGCCTTTGGTCCGGCGGAGTATTTCGCCTTGATGGTGTTCGCTATCGCCTGCCTCGGCAGCATGATGAGCCACAACCCACTGAAGTCGTTCCTCGCCGCGTTGATGGGATTGGGAATGGCAACGGTGGGCGTTGATGCCAACACCGGGGTCTATCGCTTCACCTTCGACAGCGTGCATCTCTCCGACGGTATTCAGTTCGTGGTGGTGGTGATTGGCCTGTTCTCGGTGAGCGAAATTCTGCTGATGCTGGAATCCACCAGCAGCGGTCAGAAGATGGTGCGCGCCAGCGGCCGGATGCTGTTCAACATGAAAGAGGCGGCGATGTCGACCGGAGCGACCCTGCGTGCCTCTTTTATCGGCTTCTTTGTCGGCGTGTTACCCGGTGCCGGAGCAACCATTGCCAGCGCCATCGCCTACATGACCGAGAAAAAGATCAGCGGCAGCGATCAGTTTGGTAAAGGGGACATTCGCGGCGTGGCCGCCCCGGAAGCGGCCAATAACGCCTCGGCCTGCGGTTCGTTTATCCCGATGCTGACGCTGGGCATTCCCGGTTCCGGCACCACGGCGGTGATGGTCGGCGCGCTGACGTTGTACAACATCACCCCCGGTCCGGCGATGTTCACCGAGCAGCCGGATATTGTCTGGGGATTGATCGCCGCGCTGCTGATTGGCAACGTGATGTTGCTGATTATGAACATCCCGATGATTAACCTGTTCGCGCGCATGCTGACCATTCCACTGTGGTTTCTGGTGCCGGCGATTGCGGCAATTTCCGCGGTGGGCGTCTATGCGGTGCACAGTACCACCTTTGACTTGCTGTTGATGGTGGGGCTGGGGATTTTTGGTTACATCCTGCGCAAGATGGATTTCCCGATGTCACCATTGATCCTTGGCTTTGTGCTGGGGGAGATGCTGGAGCAAAACCTGCGCCGCGCGTTGTCGATCAGCAACGGCAACCTGCCGATTCTGTGGGAAAGCCTGATCTGCAAAGTGCTGCTGGTGCTGGCCGTGGCGGTGCTGATCGTTCCCCCCATCTGGAAACGCTGGCGACGTAAACGTGTGAAACTGGTCGAGGTAAAATAATTCCCTGCCCTCTGCTGCCCCCGTGGATTTCCCGGGGGCATTTGCTATCATATGGCCTCGTTTTTCCGGCGCACCCGGATCTGACTCGGTTTTCAAGGATTCCGCCATGCAACCTATTAGCGGTCCCGGTGTGCCCGCGGGCGATCGTTCCCCTCTCACCAACGCAACTGGCCGTCCCGGTGGCCCCGCTGGCGAGCAGCCATTAAGCCCTGCCCAGCGCACCACACTGGAACGTCTGATTGTGCGTATCATGTCGCTCAGCACCCTGAAAGCCCCGGAACTGTGGGCTGGCGTCCGTCATGAAGTTGGCGTAAAGAATGATGCGGAACTGCAATCGCGCCATTTTCCCGCTGCTGAGCAGCATCTCAACAGTCGCCTGACCCAGGTGCAGGACAGCCACGCCACGCGCCAGCTGTTGCAGCAATTGTTGGAAAAACTGCCGCAGGGTAATAACCGCCAGGCGGTGAGCGACTTTATCCGTCAGCAGTTTAATCAGACGGTATTGAGTGCGCTGTCGCCGGATCAATTGCGTCAGGTGCTGACCATGTTGCAAAACGGTCAGATGGCCATCCCGCAGCCGCAACAAACGCGCAGCAGCGATCGCACCCTGCTGCCGGCTGAGCATCAGGCGCTGAATCAGCAAGTGACGCGTCTTGCCGCCAGTACCGGCGAGTCGCCGGTTAAAGTGCTGGAAGACGTGCTGAAGCTGGTGAATCTGAAGAGTGGCGACCCGATCCCGTCACGTCACTTCCCACTGCTGACGCAATATTTACAGGTGCGGCAAACGTTGAGCCAACAGAGCGCGCCAACGCTGCACATGCTGGAAAACTCGCTCAAACAGCCGTTAACCCCCAGCGAACAACGCCTGCTGGAGGATTACAGCCAACAACGTTTCCAGGCCACACCGCAGATGGTACTGACCCCGGCGCAAACCCAGGACTTACTGAATCTGCTGTTCAGCCGTCGCGCCGAGAAAAACCTGGAACAGCCGCTGGCTGGCAGCGAACTGCGCCCTCAACCGATCTGGGCACCGTGGGTTAGCCAACTGCCTGCGCCGCTGGCGCAGCGCCCGGCGTTGACCCTGAGCCTGGCGCTGGTGGTGTTTATTTTCCTGCTATGGGTTTTTCTGTGATTTAACAGCCGCACGATGCAGCCGGTGCCGCCGCAGGCCATTCGCCCGGCGCACTGCCCCATGCCATCGGGTGACCATCACGCTTCCAGAAATCCAGCCCGCCAATCAGTTCCTTCACCTGAAAGCCTAATGCTGCCAGCTTCAGCGCCGCCCTGGTCGAGCCATTGCAGCCAATGCCGTCGCAATAGGTGATGTAGACTTTTTGCCGATCCAGATGCGCGGTGGTGGCGGCGTTGATCGTGCGGTGCGGGAACGAGATCGCGCCACAAAGATGCCCGGCCTGATACACCGCATCCGATCGGGCATCAAACACCACGATCGCCTCACAACCGTTCGCCATATCTTCGGCTAAGTCCCAGGCGTCGGTGTAATACGCCAGCTTATGTTGCAGATACGCCAGGCTGGCAGAGGGGCTGGCCGGGGGGAAGGCTAAGACAGATGACATCGTATTCTCCTGCTTTGAATTTCCTTCAGTGTAAGGCAAAGTGGTCTGCATATTGATACCACTTTTCATCAGATGATAAGACCACAATGACCTCTTCACCTTTGCTGACCCTGTTCAGCCATCAAAGCCAGGGCGGTCTGCGCGACCGGTTATGTGGCACGCTGCGTCAGGCAATTGCCAGCGGTCATCTGCGCTACGGCCAGAAAGTCCCTTCCAGCCGCCAGCTCGCCACTGACCTCGGCCTCTCCAGGGTGACGGTCGAAGCCGCCTATGCCCAACTGGAGAGTGAAGGTTATCTGCAACGCCATAGCGGGCGCGGTACGTTTGTCGCGATTGCCATGCCACAGCGCGCACCGACCGTCCAGCCGCGCAACGGCCTGCGTTTCTCGGCGCGCGGCAACCAGGTGCTGGCGACCGGGGGTTGTCAGGACCCACCCTTTCCCCATGCTTTTGCCGCCGGTTCACCGGAATTGCGCGCCTTTCCGCATACGCAGTGGCGGCGTATCAGCGCCAGCGTGCAACGTTCACTCGCCAGCAAAGCTATGGGCTATGGCGATCCCTGCGGTTATGCGCCGCTGCGGCAGGCACTGGCCGATTATCTGGCGCTGTCACGCGGAGTACGCTGTAGCGCCGAACAGGTGTTGATTCTGACCAGCTCACAACAGGCGCTGCAACTGCTGGCATTGATGTTTCTGGATAGCGGCGACGATGTCTGGCTGGAGGAGCCGGGCTATCCCGGTGCACGGAATGCGTTTCTCGCAGCCGGAGCCCGCTGCCGGGCGATGCCGTTGGATGAAGCCGGTGCCGTGCCACTCGAGGGCAGCGCAAAGCTGGTCTATCTCACCCCGTCACACCATTATCCGACCGGGACACCGATGAGTCTGGCGCGTCGCCTTGCATGGCTGGCCTGGGCGCGTCAGCAGGATAGCTGGTTGATTGAGGATGATTACGACAGCGAATTTCACTACGACGAACGCCCTCAGCCCGCGTTACAGGGGCTGGAAGCGGATAGCCGGGTAATCAGCCTTGGCACCTTTTCCAAAACCTTGTTTCCTTCGCTGCGTCTGGCGTGGATGGTGGTGCCTCCTGCATTGGTAGATGCGCTTGGCCGCGCGCGTAGCGTATTGGATGGACACAGCGCGTTGCTGCCGCAGGCGATCACCGCCGAATTTATCCAGCAGGGACATTTCGCCAGCCATTTGCGCCTGATGCGCCAGTTGTACCACAGCCGTCGTGATGTGCTGTTGCAACAACTCACCACACGCTGCGCCCCCTGGCTGACACCGTTGCCAGCAGCGGGCGGTTTACAACTGACGGTGCGGTTATTGCAGGGGGATGAAGCAGCATTAACCGCTCAGGGACAAGCGCAGGGATTGTTGCTGCCGCGCCTGTCCCCGCTGTATGCCGGACAGACGCGGCAGCCGGGTTGGATATTGGGTTTTGCCGCGCTGACGCCCGGCGAGATCGTCAGCGCCTGTGACAAGCTGGTTACGCTGCTGTCGCGCTGCGGGCAAAACGCCAGGTGACCACGATACCCAGCACCGCACAACAGGCACCCGCCGCATAGACCGAGCCATAGCCCAGCGCCGTTGCCAGCAAACCGGTCAACGGACCGCTGGCCCCGTAAGCGATATCCTGGAACGCAGAGAAACCACCCAGCGCGGTGCCGCGAATCTGCGGTGAGACGCGTTTTATCACCTCAACACCCAGTGCCGGGAAGATCAGCGAACAACCGCTGCCAGTCAACGCAGCGCCCAGCAGGGCTACCCAGCCCTGTCCGGCCAGTGCCAACAGCGTCAGACCCGCGGCTTCAACCAACAGCGAGACCATCGCCACCCGCACTCCGCCGTGGCGGTCCGGCAGGCCGCCAAAGAACACCCGCACCAGCACAAAAGCACAACCAAAGGCGGTGAGTGCCAGACCGGCATTGCCCCACTGCTGGGCGGCAAAGTACAACGAGGTAAAGGTGCCGATCACTGCAAAGCCGGTGCCCTGCAACGCCAGCGCCAGCCCAGGCTGAAAGATGGTTTTCACCACACTAAACAGCGAAGGTCGTTCCCCGCCCATTACCGGTACTGGGGCGATCCAGCTATTTAATGCCAGCGCCAGTAACGGCAACAACAGCGCCACACCCCCCAGGGCAGCAAATCCGGCGTATTGATGAACCAGCAACCCAAGCGGCGCACCGGCGGCCAGCGACCCATAAATCGCCATACCATTCCACGACATCACCAGTCCGGATCGCCGACTGCCAACCAATCCCATGCCCCAGGTGAGATTACCCGTCAGCAGCAGGCTTTCACCAAAACCGAGCAGCAGACGGCCAATCGCCAACAGGCCAAACTTTGCCCACGGCGAGACCGGCAACAGCGCTGCCGCCAGATAGGCCACGCCGACCAGCGCAATGGCGATCATGCCATGTTGGGTTGTGAGCTTGGCACCGTGCTGATCGGCCCGCCGTCCGGCAAAACTGCGTGTCAGCAAGGTGGCAAAGAACTGAATCCCCACCGCCACGCCAACCATGACGTTGTTCATGCCCAGCTCCTGGTGGACATACAGCGGGATGACCGGCAGCGCGAGCCCCGCCGTCAGATAAGTGAGAAACACCGCAAAGGAGGTGCAGGCTAAAGGAAACACAGATTGCGTCTGCGCATCGGCAGCAGTAGACATAATGGACGTAACTCCTTGTTCTGAGACGTGCCATGCAGGCGAAAACCAGACACACGCACGTCTTCTGTGATTAACAGAAACGGGTGCGTTGGTTAACGTGAACGCTTACGTATTACGCGATGAGGGGATAGATTGTGGCAAGCGAAACGGAGAATGTCAAAACAGCGAGGGCCGGATTAACCGGCCCTCGTGGCATTCAGATACTGAATCTTATGCGTGATATTTACGCATCGTCAGGGTGGCGTTGGTGCCACCAAAACCGAAGCTGTTGGACATCACGGTGGTCAACGCTTTTTCCGTCGGCTGAGTAACGATGTTCATGCCTTTCGCCGCGTCATCCAGCTCTTCCACGTTGATGCTTGGTGCGATGAAGCTGTGCTCCAGCATCAGCAGGGTGTAGATCGCTTCCTGCACGCCCGCCGCACCCAGTGAGTGACCGGTCATGGCTTTGGTAGCGGAGATGTACGGTGTGTTATCACCGAACACTTCGCGAATCGCACCCAGCTCTTTCACATCACCTACCGGGGTAGAAGTACCGTGGCTGTTGAGGTAGTCGATCGGGGTATCAAGACCCTGCATCGCCATCTTCATGCAACGCACTGCGCCTTCGCCTGACGGGGCGACCATATCCGCGCCATCAGAGGTTGCGCCGTAGCCAACGATTTCGGCATAGATATGCGCGCCACGCGCCAGTGCGTGCTCCAGCTCTTCAACCACCACCATACCGCCGCCGCCAGCGATAACGAAACCATCACGGTTCGCATCATAAGTACGGGAGGCTTTTTCCGGGGTTTCGTTGTATTTGGTGGAGAGTGCGCCCATCGCATCGAACTCACAGGCCATTTCCCAGCTCAGCTCTTCGCCGCCGCCAGCAAATACCACATCCTGTTTACCCAGTTGAATCTGCTCAACCGCGTTACCGATGCAGTGTGCCGAGGTAGCACAGGCGGAGCTGATTGAGTAGTTAACACCGTGGATTTTGAACGGTGTTGCCAGACAAGCGGAAACGCCAGAGGCCATCGCTTTGGTCACCACGTACGGGCCAACGGCTTTCAGACCACGCGGGCTACGCATCGCGTCAGCACCGAACACCTGGAAACGCGGAGAACCGCCGCCAGAACCGGCGATCAGACCCACGCGCGGGTTGCTCTGATACTGCTCTTCAGTCAGGCCAGAATCTTTGATCGCTTCGGCCATAGAAAGGTAAGCGTAAATAGAGGCATCACTCATAAAACGCACGATTTTGCGATCGATAAGCCCGTTCGTATCCAGTTTTACATTACCCCATACGTGGCTGCGCATACCGGCTTCTTTCATCTCTTCGGAGAAAGTAATGCCAGAACGGCCTTCACGCAGAGATGCCAGCACCTCTTGCTGGTTATTACCAATGCTGGAAACGATACCCAGGCCAGTAATCACTGCACGTTTCATTCAAATAGTCCTCATTCCACTTCTTTTGGATTGACGTGCACTCTAGCTTACAGTTGTAAGCTGAACAAGTCCGATCAGCCATTTCCTTTTGTAAATTTGCGTCATGTGACGGCACTCGCTAAAATCACGCCACTGCCTGAAAAATGAGCCTTTCCCTTGAAGTTATCCCCGGTTGAACACGCACAACTGAACTGGAACGAACAGGGTACACCTGTTTCGCAAGCCTTCGACGACGTTTATTTCTCCAACGACAATGGTCTGGAGGAGACTCGCTATGTGTTTCTCGATGGCAATGGCCTGCCGCAACGCTTCCACGATCACGATCGCGACTTGTTTATCGTGGCGGAAAGCGGCTTTGGCACCGGGCTTAACTTCCTGACCTTATGGCAGGCCTTCGATCATTTTCGCCGCCAGCATCCCACTGCCCGCCTGAAACGCCTGCACTTTATCAGCTGTGAGAAATTCCCGTTGACGCAGCAGGATCTGGTCGCAGCGCATGCGCACTGGCCAGAACTTCACCCCTGGGCCGAACAGTTGCAGCAGCAATGGCCCGCGCCATTGCCGGGTTGCCAGCGTCTGCTGTTTGGCGGCGGTGAGGTCACCCTGGACCTGTGGTTAGGCGATATTAACGCGCTAATTGATACCTTTGATGACAGTCTGCATCGTCAGGTAGATGCGTGGTTCCTCGATGGCTTCGCCCCGGCGAAAAATCCGGAGATGTGGACAGCAGGATTATTTGCCGCGATGGCACGCATGGCACGTCCTGGCGGTACGCTGGCGACCTTCACCTCGGCCGGTTTTGTGCGTCGCGGTTTGCAGGAGGCGGGTTTTCACGTCAGCAAACGCAAAGGTTTTGGTCATAAACGCGAGATGCTGACCGGCCAACTCCCTGATGCCCCCGCCCTGCCTCAGCGCCAGCCCTGGTATGCACGCCCGCAGGCGGCGGGCCAGGAGGTGGCGTTGATTGGCGGTGGCGTCGCCAGCGCGGTACTGGCGCTGGCGCTGTTGCGCCGTGGCTGGCACGTCACCCTTTATTGTGCCGATGCCGCGGCCGCGCTGGGTGCATCCGGTAATCGTCAGGGAGCGCTGTATCCGCTGCTCAATCAGCATGATCCGGCGCTGGCTAACTTTTTCCCCGCCGCATTCAGCTTTGCCCGCCGTATCTATGATGCACTGCCGGTGGCGTTCGAACATGACTGGAGCGGCGTGCTGCAACTCGGTTGGGACGAGAAAAGTGCTGACAAAATCGCTCAGATGCTGAGTATGGGGCTACCGCACGACATCGCTTACGGTGTTAATAAGGAAGCAGCAGAAGCGCTGGCAGGCGTTGAGCTGGGCATGGGCGGTATTTACTACCCGCACGGTGGCTGGCTGTCACCGTCAGAATTGACCAGCAACCTGCTTGAATACGCGCAAATGCTGGGATTACGCGTGCACTGGCTGCATCGTGTGACCCGGCTGACATCGCAGGATGACGGCTGGACACTGAGTTTTGCTGAACAGCACGATGTCCGGCATCAACAGGTGGTGCTGGCAAATGGTCACGCGTTGCTGGATATTGAGCAGAGCCAGGATCTACCGGTGTATGCGGTGGCGGGCCAGGTCAGCCATGTGCCGACCCACCCGGCGTTGGGCGCATTACGCAGCGTGTTGTGCTATGACGGTTATCTCACGCCGGTCAGTCCAAATTATGCGACCCACTGTATCGGGGCCAGCTACCATCGTGGCGATACCGCGACGGATTACCGTGCCGATGATCAATTGGAAAATCGTCAGCGACTGATCAATTGCCTGCCTGGCGTCGACTGGCCTGAAAAAGTCGACGTCAGCGGCAGCGAGGCGCGTATCGGCGTTCGATGCGCCACGCGTGACCATCTACCGATGGTCGGTAGCGCGCCGGACTATGACGCCACCCTGACGCAGTACGCCACGCTGGCAGAACAGCGGGCACGCGGGGAAACTATCGCCACCGCGCCGTTGTACCCGGGATTATTTGTGCTGGGGGCGTTGGGGTCGCGCGGTTTGTGCAGCGCACCGTTGGCCGCAGAAGTGCTGGCGGCACAGATGAGTGGCGAGCCGCAGCCGCTGGATGTCACTACCCTGGCGGCATTGAATCCGAATCGCTACTGGGTGAGGAAACTGCTGAAAGGGAAGAAGGCAGGACGCCCGTAACAGCGCGATTTATCGCGCCGTTACGGAAGCGGCTTAGACGGTCTGACGGGCCTGGTTAAACAAGTTTTCCCACATACCCACTACCAGCGCCTGGTCGCGTGGTGACAGCTCACCGGCGGCGATGGCTTTATGCAGGCTGTTAGTGACCTGAATCTGTAGCGCTTCCGGCGTGTGCTCGCCACTTTGTTCAATTTCGGCCACCGCCAACGTCAGGTGTCCACGCAGATAACCGCCAGCAAACAATTCGTCGTCACTGGCGTGATCCACCATATCGTCAATCAGCGCCAGAATGCGTGACTCAAATTCTACGATCATCTCAATTTTTCCTTCATTAATGGTCACAGATCTTCCGGCCAGGGAAACTGTGCCGCAGTCAGCGCAGGGGTATCGTAATAATCTCGTAATGCCTGAATAAACCGTGCCGGGCGCGCCGGAATGCCTTGCTCAAGGTAGGTCATCACCTGGGCATGCACCTTCCGCTGAAACGCAATGCGATCTGGCTCACAATCTCCTTCGAGATTGTCACAACTTACGTTGAAGGGAAAGCCTGCCGCCATACAAAACATCCACTCCAGCGCCTGCGGCTTAATCTCCACCGATTCAAACTGGTTTTGCGTCTGCGCATCACGCCCGTCCGGGCAATACCAGTAACCGAAATCAACCAGTTTACGCCGCGCCTCACCGGCGATACACCAGTGGGAAATTTCATGCATGCCGCTGGCGTAAAAACCGTGCGCAAAGACGATGAGATGCCACGGTGAGGTTTCATCTGCCGGAAGATAAATGGGTTCGTCGTCGCCTTTAACCAGACGCGTCTGAAACTCGTCCTGAAAGCAGCTATCGAACACGCTAATCAGCTGCTCGTAATGGTGTGTTGTACTCATGATGTCATTGTTCTGTTGAAAACCGGCGTCATTGTCGCATCGGCTGCCGGTATTGACGAGTGTTTGATCACAGGGTGGCCATCCATGCCAGCAATGCGCTGCCGTGACTATCCCATAACAGTTTGGCGCTCATCACCGCAGAGACCGTCACCACCATCGGGCGGATCAGTTTCTGACCACGGCTCAGCACCAGACGCGCGCCGAGTCTGGCACCGCAAAACGCACCCAGCAGCATAATCAGGCCGGTGCCCCACACCACCTTGCCACCAAACATAAAGAACAGCAGGCTGCCGAAGTTGGAGGTGAAATTGAGGATTTTGGCGTGCGCTGTCGCTTTAGCCAGATTAAAACCACACAGGGTGACGAAAGCCAGCGCGTAAAAGGAACCGGCACCGGGACCGAAGAAGCCATCGTAAAAACCGACACAGCCCCCGCCCACCAGCGCATAAGCCAAACCGTGCAGACGCTGCGCACGATCCTGCTCACCAATACGCGGCATCAGCAGGAACCATAGGCCAATGCTGATCAGCAGTAGCGGCAGTACCTGGCGCAGAATATCGGCCTTGATATGCTGGATCAGCACCGCACCGCAAATCGCGCCGATAAAGGTCATGGCGATATTCAACCGCTGTGCACGAAGGTTAATCACCCCACGCCGCACAAAGTACAGGCTGGCGGAGAAAGAGCCGCCGACCGATTGCAGTTTATTGGTGGCTAACGCCTGGGCCGGGGAAAGTCCGGCCGCCAGCAGTGACGGCAGGGTCAACAGGCCACCCCCACCGGCAATGGAATCAATAAAAGCCGCCAGCACCGAGACACCAAATAACACCACCAGCACCAGAGGGCTGGCTACAAACCATTCCATAATGTTCTTACATCCCTGTTATAACAGATGGTTATCCAACAATGCCTGACACGAAGCGGGCAGCGGTGGTGGTTCTTTTTTGACCGGGGCCGTGCTGCCTGGCTGTTTCGGCAGGAACCAGCTTTCCAGTTCCGCACCACAACCGTCTCCCGGAGGCGGCGCAGGTTGATCCTGACACTCCAGACTCCCCGGCGGGCAGCGCAGTCGGACATGCATATGTGCGCGATGCGCAAACCACGGACGCACTTTATTCAGCCAGCCGCGATCGTTTCCTGCATCGGCGCAAAGCTGCTTTTTGATCGCCGGATTGACGAAAATACGTGTCACTTCATCATCTTTCGCCGCCAGTTTGATCAGGCTATCGATCTGCGGCTGCCAATGACGCGCCACCACCTGCTTGCCATCCGGGGCGACCAGGTCGAGAGGTTGTGGTTTTAACAGTTGCTGCGCCGTCCAGCGATTGCGTGGCAGTTGCAGCCAGATATCGACATCCAGCCCGGTTTGGTGGCTGGCGTGACCGCTGCTAAAACGTCCACCTGCCGCCATACCCATATCCCCAATCAACACCTGCCCCAGTTGCAGTTGATGCACCCGGTTGCTGAGACGCTGAATAAAGGCGATCAAATCAGGATGACCAAAATAGCGGTGCTGGTCCTGACGCATCACCTGGTAATCGGGCGAGTTCAGCGGCAGTTGTTGAGCACCCACGATGCAGCCATTGGCAAAACTGCCAATTGACTGTGGCGCACCGCTAATCGGTTGATAAATTTGCTGCCACGGTGTGGCAGCATTGACGGCGGCGGTACACAGCAGCGCGGCAAGGGTTAGCAGCAGACGACGCATCGATTTACCAGCGTGGAACAGTGGAGTTAACGTCAGCACACTGCGCACGCTGGCGCAGCAGATGATCCATCAGCACGATCGCCATCATCGCTTCGGCGATCGGCACCGCGCGGATACCGACGCAGGGATCGTGACGACCTTTGGTGATCATCTCAACTTCTTCGCCGTCACGGGTGATGGTTTTACCCGGTACGGTGATGCTCGAAGTCGGTTTCATCGCCAGGTTCGCACTGATGGTCTGGCCGCTGCTGATACCGCCGAGAATACCGCCCGCATGGTTGCTCTGGAAACCGTTAGCACGGATTTCATCGCGATGCTGGCTGCCACGCTGGTTCACCACCGCAAAACCGTCGCCAATCTCAACGCCTTTCACGGCGTTGATACTCATCAGCGCATGGGCCAGGTCAGCATCGAGACGGTCAAACACTGGCTCACCGAGGCCCGGTGGGACATTCTCTGCCATCACCGTCACTTTGGCACCAATGGAGTCACCCTCTTTTTTCAGCGCACGCATCAGTTCATCCAGCGCTTCCAGCTTGTCAGCATCCGGGCAGAAAAACGGGTTTTCTTCGACAATGCTCCAGTCCTTCAACTCACAAGCCACATCGCCAATCTGCGCCAGATAACCACGCACCTGAATGCCGTGTTTCATCTGTAGATATTTTTTGGCGATGGCACCCGCCGCCACGCGCATCGCCGTTTCGCGTGCCGAGGAACGGCCGCCACCACGGTAATCACGCAGGCCGTATTTTTGCTCGTAGGTGTAATCTGCATGGCCGGGACGGAACAGATCTTTGATGGCGCTGTAATCCTGGGAACGCTGGTCGGTGTTCTCAATCAGCAGACCAATTGAAGTGCCGGTGGTCACACCTTCAAACACGCCTGACAAAATTTTCACCTGATCCGGCTCGCGGCGTTGGGTGGTATAACGCGAGGTGCCAGGACGACGACGATCGAGATCGTGTTGAATATCGGCTTCGGTCAGAGGGATGCCCGGCGGTACGCCATCGACAATACAGCCCAACGCAATACCGTGCGACTCGCCAAACGTGGTTACTCGAAAAAATTGTCCGATGCTGTTTCCGGCCATGCTGAATCCTTGTTGCGTTGTTCGCTTTTAGTCTTTAAAGAATGAGAAATGATGCTGTGCGTCAACGATTTGCTGACGAGTCAGCATAAATACGCCGTCGCCACCGTTGTCGAACTCCAGCCAGGTGAAAGGCACATCGGGATACTGTTCGATCATATGCACCATGCTGTTGCCCACTTCGCAAATCAGCACGCCCTGCTCGCTCAGGTAATTTGGTGCACAGGCGAGGATACGACGCACCAGCTTCAGGCCATCGCTACCTGCGGCCAGACCCAGCTCCGGCTCATGACGATATTCACCCGGCAAGTCATCCATATCTTCGGCATCGACGTAAGGCGGGTTGGTGACGATCAGATCGTATTTCACCTCTGGCAGGCCACGGAACAGGTCGGCACGAATCGGCGTTACGTGGTTCAGCAAACCATGTTCTTCGATGTTCTGCTCTGCGACCGCCAGTGCATCGGTGGAGATATCAACGGCATCCACCTCGGCTTCCGGGAAAGCATAAGCGCAGGCAATGGCGATACAACCGCTACCGGTACACATATCAAGGATATGGTTTGGGTTTTCGGCGATCAGTCCGGCAAAACGGTTGTCAATCAATTCACCAATCGGCGAACGTGGCACCAGCACGCGCTCGTCAACGTAAAATTCATGGCCGCAGAACCAGGCTTTGTTGGTGAGGTAGGCCACCGGAATGCGCTCGTTAACGCGGCGAATTACGCGCTCAACGATACGATGACGCTCGCTGGCAGTCAGGCGCGCATGGCGCATATCTTCCGGGATATCCAGCGGCAGCCAGAGGGTGGGCAGGACCAGTTGTACCGCTTCGTCCCAGGGGTTGTCTGTGCCGTGACCGTACCAGATACCGGCCGCAGAAAAACGGCTGACGGCCCAGCGCAGCATATCCTGAATGGTGTGCAGTTCGTTGACTGCCTCATCGACGAAAATTTTGTCCACGTAGCCCTCCAGCAGGCCATAAAATCAATCGGCCGATAGTTTGCCACGAAGCCGGGCAGAATTCAGCGCGGCGAGGCGAAAAAGCTGACATTTGTTAACACTTAAAGGTAAGGTAGGACCTCAGAACCCCCCGCCATTCCTGAAGATACCAATTGAGACATGAGTAAAAAGACGCCGCTAAGCCAGGACGATCAGGCGCTGTTCCGCCAGTTAATGACCGGAACACGCAAGCTGAAACAGGACACCATCGTGCATAAACCGGTGGTGAAAACGCGTGAAGTTCCGCTGAAAAGGCTGCTTTCCGAACAGGCCGATAATAGCCATTATTTCTCCGACGAGTTTCAGCCGCTGCTGTCCAGCGACGGGCCGGTGCGTTATGTGCGCGCCGATGTCAGCCATTATGAGTTGAAAAAACTGCGGCGTGGCGACTACACCCCGGAGATCTTTCTCGACCTGCACGGCTTAACCCAGATGCAAGCCAAGCAGGAGCTGGGTGCGCTGATCGCCGCCTGTCGGCGCGAGCACCTGTTTTGCGCCAGCGTGATGACCGGGCACGGCAAACACATCCTCAAGCAGCAAACGCCGCTGTGGCTGGCACAACATCCGTGGGTGATGGCGTTTCATCAGGCACCAAAATTGTTCGGTGGCGATGCAGCCCTGCTGGTATTGATTGAAGTGGAAGAGTGGCAACCGCCAGAATTGCCTTGAGGGATGGGGCCGCCGCAGCGGCCCATAGCGGGATTACATCGCTTTGGCCAGTTTCGAGGGACTGACCTGCCACTCCAGCTTGCCTTCGCAGGTTGCCGGGTCAAAATTGACGCAGGCAATGGCGGAGGTTGCGAACATCGGTGGCGTTTCCTGCGGGCACAACTCGGAAACCAGATAACCCACCAGCGGCAGATGCGAAATCACCAGTACCGATTTCACCCCTTCGTTCGCCAGCGCCTGTAAATAGCAGGCCACCAGCCCCGGATCGCCACCCGGCGTCAACTCTGGCAACACGTCCTGCCCTTCCGGCAGCGTCAGGGCTTCGCGTACCGTTGCCAGGGTTTGCCCGGCACGCAGATAGGGGCTGACCAGCACCCGTTCGATATCCAGCGCCTGGCCGTTGAGCCAGCTCGCCATCTGGCGTGATTCGTCACATCCGCAAAGCGTGAGTGGTCTGACTGAATCACTTGCTGCTTCCAGAGCCGCATCGCCATGACGCATGATAAAAACTTGCATAAAGCACCGCTGTTGTTTGTCGATATCATCCGGTACCACAGCACCAGACGCTTCATTCTGCGAATGAACGCTGTGTTTTACCGCAATGGCTTCAGTATAGTCAACCGGTTGTTTATTAAATAAGCATATCTCAGAATGCTACCGCATAAGCCTTATCCGAACCGCCTTTCTAACCCGCTGAATCTGTAAGCCTATTCAGATTTGTGCAGAAGTGTAAAATTTCGTTTGCTCTTGTACCGCTGTCATCAGGGTGTCACAAGGTGCGAAACGATCACCGTGCTGCTGCATTAAGGCGTTTAATGTATTGACCATTTCCGGGGCACCCAGCGTGTCCATATAACGGAAGGGGCCGCCCAGGAACGGCGGAAAACCAATGCCAAACACGGCGGCAATGTCGCCATCACGCGCGCTGCGAATCACCGCTTCGTTCAGACAGCGTGCGGCCTCATTCAGCATCATCATGACGCAGCGCGTGGCGATTTGCCCTTCACTTTGCCTGGCCTGCGGTTTGATGCCGAGCAGCGTGTAAAGCGACGGATCGGCTTTGCGTTTCATCGGGAAACGTGCGCGCTGATATAAATAGAAGCCTTTGCCGTTTTTACGTCCTTTGCGATCGTCAGCCAAAATCGCCGCGACGGCCTCCGGCGCGCTAAAACGATCGCCATATGCCTGTTGCAGAATCGGGCTGATTTTGCTGCCAACGTCAATCCCCACCTCATCCAGCAACTGCAACGGCCCCACCGGAAAGCCGAACTTCACCAGCGCTCGATCAATATGTTCAATGGGTTCGCCTTCCAGCAGACAACGCATCGCTTCATTTATATAGGGCGCCAGAATACGGTTGACGTAGAAGCCCGGTTTATCCGCCACCACCACGGCGGTTTTACCCTGCTGGCGCGCCAGCTGCACGGTAGTCGCCAGGGTTGCTGCCGAGGTGGTGGCATGCGGGATCACCTCCACCAGCGGCATTTTGTCTACCGGACTGAAGAAATGCAGACCGATCACGTTCTCCGGGCGCTGGGCTTTGGCAGCAATGTCGCCAATCGGCAGCGATGAGGTGTTAGAAGCAAAAATGGTATGCGGCTGACAATGGCTTTCAATTTCTGCCACCATCTGCTGCTTCAACGCCAGATCTTCAAATACCGCCTCAATCACCAGGTCTCGCCGGGCAAAGCCCTGATAATCCTGCGTTCCGCTGATTAACGCCATCTGTTGCTGACGTTGGGCCGCCTTGATCTGGCGGCGTTTCAGGCGCTGCGTCAGGCGATCCCAGCTATATTGGAACGCATGATTAATGCCGCTGAGGTTAATATCGCGAATACGTACCGGCAATCCGGCATTCAACGCCGTGACGCTGGCGATACCACCGCCCATCAGCCCGCCACCGAGCACGCCGATATGCTGAAGCTCGCGCGGTTCAGCATCAGCAAAGGCTTCTTTCTTTATCGCCGTGGAGGCAAAGAATAAACTGCGCAGCGCGACCGATTCGCGGGTCATCGCCAGTTGTCCAAAGGCACGCGCTTCTGCTTCATGACCGGCGCTGCTACCTTGCTCCAGCCCGGTACGCACCACCTGTAAAATACGCGCGACAGCCGGATAGTTGCCGTGGGTTTTGCTGTCGGTCTGACGTTTTGCCAGCGCGAACACCACCTGTCGAGCAATTGGCCCTTGCAACAGTCGATCACGGCATGGCAGCGTTCGCAGCGTCTTTTTCCCCTTCAGCACTCGCGCAATGGCGGTTTCCAGCAGAATGGATTGCGGGACCGCGTCATCAACCAGCCCCAGCTTTAACGCCTGCTTCGCCCGCAGTTGTTTCCCGGTCAGGATCAACGGCAGTGCCTGCTGAAGACCAATTAACCGTGGCAAACGTTGCGTACCGCCAGAACCGGGCAGCAATCCCAACTGGACTTCCGGCAGACCCAGACGGGTTTTGTCATCCAGCGAGCAGATACGTGCATCACAGGCCAGCGCCAACTCCAGCCCGCCCCCCAGGCAGGCACCGTGAATCGCCGCCACGACAGGAAACGGCAGCGCCGCAATGGCCGCCATCACTTCTTGTCCTTGCCGTGCCAGCGCTTCGGCGTCATCCGCCGTCTGACAGCGGTCAATCATGCTGATATCCGCGCCAGCGATAAAGTTGTCACGTTTACCGGAGATCAACACCAGCCCGACCAGCTCGGGATCGCGGCGGGCTTCTGCCAGCACCGCCTGAATTTGCGGCACAAATTCAGCTTTCAGAGTGTTCATCTTCTCGCCCGGTACATCAATGGTGATCACGCCAATGTGATCGAGGCGCATATGCAGGTGGAACGCAGAATCATGCATTATTCGGCCTCCAGTACCATTGCGGTGCCTAAGCCACCCGCTGCACAGGCGGTCACCAGTCCCAGCCCGCCACCGCGTCGCCGTAATTCCTGTAACGTCTGGGTGATCATCCGCGCTCCGGTGGCGGCGAAGGGATGACCATAGGCGATCGATCCCCCCAGCACGTTAAAACGTTCTTCATTCACCTCACCGAGCGCATGCGGGCGATTTAACACCTCGCGCGCAAAGCGTTCATCATTAAACATTTTCAAATTTGCCAGGGTTTGTGCGGCGAAAGCTTCATGCATATCAATCAGGGTCAGGTCGTTGAGGCCAATACCGGCACGCTCCAGCGCCAAAGGCGAGGCATAGGCCGGTCCCAGCAACATATCCTGCCAGACATCAATGGCGCTAAACGCGTAGCTGCGCAGATACCCAAGCGGAGTGATGCCCAACTCACGCGCACGCCCTTCACGCATCAGAATCACGGCGGCTGCACCGTCGGTGAGCGGCGTGCTGTTGGCGGCGGTTACTGTACCATGCTGACGGTCAAACGCCGGACGCAGCCGCGCATAGTCAGCAGCGCTGGCGTTAAAACGGACGTTGTTATCCTGCTCGATCGGGGCTTTCCACGGCGGCACAAAGGCAGGCATCACTTCCTGCGCCAGCACACCAGATTGCCAGGCACGCGCCGCACGCTGATGTGAACGCAGGGCTAACGCATCCTGCTGCTCGCGGGTGATGCCGTGCGTTTTCGCCATCTGCTCGGCGGTGTCTCCCATGCGCAGTCCGGTGGAATACTCAGCCACCGCCGGTGGCACCGGCAACAGGTCACGCGGGCGCAGGCGACGTAAAATTTGCAGTTTCTGGCTGAAGCGACGCGCTTTGTTCAGATCAACCAGCGCGCGCGCCAGGGTTTTACTGACGCCAATCGGCAATACCGAAGAGGAATCCGCGCCGCCAGCGATAGCGGCATCGATGCTACCCGCCATCAGACTTTCCGCCACATTTGCCACTGCCTGAAAACTGGTGGCACAGGCCCGGCTGACGCTGTACGCATCGGTATGCACGCTCAATCCACTACTCAACACGATTTCACGGGCGATATTGGGTGCTTCCGGCATTTGCACCACCTGGCCGAACACCAGTTGGTCGATAACCTCCACCGGCAATTCGCTGCGGGCCATTAATTCGCTCACCACCATCCGTCCCAGCTCCAGCGCCGGGATACCATGAAAATCACTCGCCTGGCGGGCAAAGGGGGTACGGAGTCCGTGGGTTATGGCGATGCGTTCGCCCTGACGCGTCAGCAGCGGCTGCGCTTTGCTCATTGCCTGTCACCTGTGCTATTCGACCGGGGCGTCATTGCCCAAAGAGGTCTGACCTGATCATCAGTGTTAACCAGGAGCGCGTAAGTCGCCAATATGCAGAGGAAAAAAGTGCGAGGAGAAACACGAAATTAACAAACACTGCCGGAACCCAGTCCGGCAGTTGGGGGGATTAGCGCAGACCGAGCTGGAAGATCAGGGATTCTGCCTGACAGGCGAAGATGAAATCGATATTCAGGCGCACGCCTTCGGCTTCATTCTCCAGTTGGGGGCGGATATCGCACGGCTCGGATTCAACCTGACGCGCCCGCTCACTCAGGTGCTTCAGCATCGCTTCAGCCGCATGGCGGTCGGCAAACAATCCAGACCAGCTGGCAGTGCAATCGGTGTTGTCGACAACAGTCCCCACATCAACGCAGCAGCAGGCTGCGGTTTCGTTGGCGCTGCATTTATTAATGGCATCAGTCATGGCTTTCTCCTGACGATAAAACAGACAAAAAGGAATTTTTTCTGCCACAAAGTGTACGCCTGAAGCCTTACCGTCGCCACGCTCAACCTGCTAAGTGACGAATATCACACTAAAAATTGATCCAAAACAAATTTGACTCTCTATGCTGGAACGTAACGGCAAGGATTTTGTTAAGCAGATCTGATTTTATCGATCAAATTGGAAATATTTTAAAAACATTATTGCAACAAATACACAGGTCCGACCTATACTCGTCGCACTGGTCTGATATGTGTCTCTGTCGTCAGTCCCTACAATCCGCCGTCCCTTGTTACGCGATGTAACAACGTTTAATAATAATTGATGAGGTTGTGGTCATGAACCATAAGAACCTGTTTGCAAAGTCAGCTGTGGCAGCTGCAGTCGCGCTCGTCTCTTCTCATGTTTACGCTGCTGGCTTTCAACTTAATGAATTTTCAGCAATCGGATTAGGCCGTGCCTATTCAGGTGAAGGCGCAATGGGTGATACCGCCGCCTCCGCCAGCCGCAACCCTGCAACCATGGCGTTGATGGACCGCCCCGAATTTTCAATTGGTGCGGTGTATATCGACCCGGATGTGAATATTAGCGGTACCAGCCCAACGGGCCGTAGCCTCGATGCCAAAAACATCGCCCCGAACCAGTGGATTCCCAATATCCACTATGTGCACCCGATTAACGATCAGTGGTGGGTGGGGGCTTCGGTCACCTCTAACTATGGCCTGGCGACAGAATTTAATAACGGTTACACCGCAGGCGCTTACGGCGGTACTACCGATTTAACCACCGGTAATTTTAATATCAGCACCGCTTATCGCCTGAATGAACATTTCAGTTTTGGTATCGGTTTTGATGCGGTGTATGCCAAAGCGAAAATCGAACGTTACGCCGGTGAATCTGGTGCTGCGCTAGGTCTTCCGGCTAATACCCAAATTGCCCATTTGAAAGGCGACGAATGGGGCTATGGCTGGAACGCTGGTATCCTGTATGAAGTGGATAAAAACAACCGCTTCGGCTTTACCTATCGTTCTGAAGTGAAAATCGACTTTGATGGCGATTACAAAAGTGACCTGCCGACCTCTGTTAACGCCATTAACCAGGCGATGGGTTTAGGTCTGCCGTATGCCACAGGGGGATCGACGATCCCGGGTTCACTGACACTCAATCTGCCAGAAATGTGGGAAGTGTCTGGCTGGCATAAAGTTGCGCCACAATGGGCGGTGCACTATAGCCTGACCTACACCAGCTGGAGCCAGTTCCAGGAGCTGAAAGCCACCAACAATGGTCAGACCCTGTTCTATAAAGATGAAGGCTTCCACGACGCCTATCGTATCGCGCTGGGTACCACCTATTTCTACGACGATAACTGGACCTTCCGTGGCGGTATCGCCTTTGATGACAGCCCGGTACCAGCAGATAAACGCTCTATCTCGATCCCGGACCAGGACCGTCTGTGGCTGAGCGCCGGTGCGTCCTATGCGTTCAACAAGGATGCGTCAGTTGATATTGGTATTTCCTACATGCACGGCCAGAACGTAACGATTAAAGAAGGTAACTACACCTTTAGATCGGAAGGGAAAGCGATGCTGTACGCGGCGGGCTTTAACTATAAGTTCTGATGAATACGGGTGCGCGTAAAAACACACCCGGATCGTAGCGGCGGGATTTATCGCGCCGCTACAAATAAGAAGGCGGCTAAATCAGCCGCCTTCTTTTCATTTATTCCGCATCAATCTCATTGAGATCGCCCTGAATCGCTTTGGCGTTCGGGTTTTCTTCTGGCTTCAGCTTACCGCCACGGGCAAGGAAATCATTACGCTGGAAATAGGCGTTGCGGATAAACGCATAAGGATCCTGTTGCTGACGCAGAATCGCATCGCTATCCAGCAACTGCGCACGGGTTTCCACCCCTTCCAGCGTCCATTTACCTATCGACATTGGCCAGGTCAGCCAACCCAGCACTGGATAAAGGGTATCAACATAGTCCCCGCCATCCTGACGCAGGGTAAAACTACCGTAAGCAGGCAGTTCCACATAAGGTCCATAACCGACGCCATAACGCCCCAGCGTACTACCAAAACGGTGCGGCTCTTCACGCGCCAGCTCAGGGTTAGCTTTGCCCGCTACGTCGATAAAACCACCCAATCCTAACGTCGAGTTCAGGAAGAAACGGGTGAAATGGATCATCGCACGACGCGGCTCGCCGGTCAGGAAGGCGTTAACCATACTCGCCGGTTCATCAAGGTTACTGAGCACATTGCTGATCCCAGTACGCGCAGGCACCGGCACATAATCGCGCCAGGCCACCGCCACCGGACGCACGACATACGGATCCAGCACGTTGTAGTTGAAATTAAACATCGTGCGGTTAAAGCCTTCAAACGGATCGCTGCGCTGCGCAGGTTGATCGTTGTCAGCCGGTTTGGAGCTGGCGCATCCCACCAGCAATACACTGGCCAGCGCCAGACCGGTCAGGCGGTAATTCATATTCTCTCCCTGTGCGTGCAGTTTTAGGGTGTATCGCTTCAGGGCTGCTGCTGATTAATCTCTACAGCCAGTTGCTGATGACCGTCCCAGGGCGTCACTGCGCTTAAACCAAACCAGTCTCCAGACTGCGGATTGGCGCTACCATCGCGCGAGACACGCACCCGGACCTGCACCTGATGCTGCGCCGACAATAAACGGTCTGGCATCATAGCGTTACTGTCATCCAGCGTGAGCGATAACGGGAAGTGGCTGAGCGGTAAACGCTTCACTGCCACAGGCACCGGTGATACACCGTCAGTCACAGAAATATACAACACTCCGCCTTGCGGTAACATTTTTTCTGCCTGGGGCGTTAAACTTACCGCCAATGCCAGGTGGCTATTTTGCTGTCCCGCATCGGTTTTTGCTTGTTCAATGCTGCGCTCGATCATCGCAATACGATGGTCCCCCGCCGGTAACAATTTCAGCATCGTCTGCCAGGCACCAATCGCCTCATCATATTGCTGCTGCTCAAAAGCGTTGAACGCCAGCAAACTCAGGGTACGGACATTGCTGTGATCGCGCTTCAGCAGGTCACGCAGCAACATGCTGGCCTGACGATTATCCTGTGGATCGCTGGAGCGCGTCAGCACTTCTGCGTAATCCTGTTGCAGTTCCAGATTATTCGGAGCCAGTTGCAACGCACGTTCGAATGCCTGACTGGCATCGGTGGCGTTATTCAGCACCATGCCAAGTCGGCCCAACATGGTCCAGTCATTGAGGTTTTGCGGATCGGATTGCAGCGAGGTACGCAGCCCAAGTTGCAGACGCGCCAGTTCTTCCATCGTCAACGGTTTCGCCTGCGGATCCATCACGCGCGCACGTAACGCCGGATATTCTTGTTGTACCGAGGTCCAGCCCGCCAGTTGCGCCAATCCACCGGTTTTCAGGTACATGCCCAGTGAAACCACGATCAACAAACCGACACCGGGGAGCAGGACCCAGCGGCTGCTTTGATGGCTGCGCACCTCATCCTGTTGCGGCACATCGGTCAGCAACGTTTGTTGCAGCTCGCGTACCATCTCTGGTCGCTCCGCCACCACACCTTCATCTTCATCACGCTCCAGCTCGCGCAGGCGCTGCTGATAAAAGTCGGTGTTCAGACGATCGCGATCGCCATTACTCGCCACACGCTGACGCCAGCCTGCGCTGAGAAACAACGCTGTGGCTGCCGCCAGTAAAATTATCAGGGTAATCCAGAATCCACTCATTACGGCTTCCCGTCACGCTTCAGAATCGCCGCAAGGCGTTGTTGTTCGTTGTCATCCAGTTCGCTGCGCGTTTTACGCTGGCGACTGCGCAGGATAATGATCAGGCCACCGAGCACCACAAACAGAGCCGGGCCGACCCACAGGATCAGGGTTGATGGCGTCACCGGCGGTTCGTAAGTGACGAAATTGCCATAACGCGCCACCATATAATCAATGATTTGCTGGCGGCTCTGCCCCTGCTTCATCAGTTCATAAACTTTGAGACGCATATCCGCAGCAATCATCGCGTTGGAGTCAGCGATGCTGTTGTTCTGGCATTTCGGGCAGCGTAGCGAACCGGTCAGATCGCGATACTGCTCCTCCTGCTGCACCGAATCGAACTGGTAAGTATCAATCGCCGCCCACAGGCTGGTGCTCAACAACACGCCTGCGAGCAAAAGAAGCAGCCGTTTCACGCCCCTGCCCCCTTGCTGTATTTATCCCACAGCGGTTTCACTTCCTGCTGCCAGACACGTTCGTTCATATCACCGGCATGGCGATAACGAATAATGCCTTTGCCATCAATCAGGAAGGTTTCTGGCGCACCGTAGACGCCGAGATCCAGACCCAGCATGCCATCACCGTCATACAGGCTCAGCGCATAAGGATTCCCCAGCGTATTCAGCCAGGTCACCGCTTTGGTGCGATCGTCTTTATAGTTGAGACCCACCACGCGAATGCCTTTTTCCGCCAGCGTGTTGAGATATTCGTGCTCCGCGCGGCAGGTCGGACACCAGGTAGCCCAGACGTTCAGCAAAATCGGTTTGCCATCGGTCAGCACCTGTTGGTCGTATATTTTGCCTGGTTTGTCGAGCGCTTCGAGTTTGAACACCGGCACCGGTTTGCCAATCAGCGCCGACTCCAGCAACGTCGGATCGTCGCCATTGGCATTGCGCGTCAACTGCCACAGCAGCGCCGCCGCCAGCAGCAGAAACAACACCAGCGGGATAAAAAGGATTTTCTTGTTCATGCCTGCTCCTCCCGTTGCGCTTTTTTGCGCGAACGATAACGCGGATCGAGCAGACACAGCAGGCCACCCACCGCCATAAACACGCCGCCGAACCAGATCCAGCGCACGAAAGGTTTGTAGTAAATCCGCACTGCCCAGGAGCCGTCATCCAGCTCTTCGCCCAACGCCGCATAGAGATCGCGGGTAAAGCCACCGCTGATCGCCGCTTCGGTCATCATGGTACGCGCGGCCGTGTAGAAGCGTTTCTCCGCGTGCAGCACCGCTTCCGGCTTACCGTTGCGGGTCACGTCGATAATTGCCACGCCACCGCTGTAGTTCGGCCCTTGCAGGTTATGCACGTCACGGAAGATGAAGTGATAATTGTGGATATCAATATTATCGCCCGACTTCATCCGCACATCGCGCTCGACGCTGTACTGGGTACTGAAGGCAATACCAATCACCGTCACTGCCACGCCGAGATGACCAAGCACCATACCCCAATGGCTGCGCGTCAGATGGCGCAAGCCTTTAAAGAAAGTATGACGATGGGTAGCGCGTTCGTGTAGCTCCATTAATGTCAGCAGGATCACCCAGATCGACATCAGCAAGCCAATCACCGTCATCGCTTCAATACGATCTTGCAACAACCACGGCAGCGCGATGGAGAGGATCAGCGTCACCAGCAAGGCGATGCCGAGACGTTTCCACAGTTTCTGCGGCTCATCACGTCGCCAGCGCACCAACGGACCGATGCCGAGCATCAGCGCGAACGGCGCCATCAGCCAGGTGAACATGGTATTAAAGAAAGGTTCGCCGACCGAAATGCTGCCCAGCCCCAGTTGCTTATGCACCAGCGGCAGCAGGGTACCGAGCAGAACCACCAGCATGGCGGCAATCAACAGTACGTTGTTACCCAGCAGGAACGATTCGCGTGACCAGGCTTCGTTTTGCACCCGGCTGCGTACCTGACCGCCTTTAATTGCGTACAGCAACAGCGAGCTACCAATCACGATCACCAGGAAAGCGAGAATAAACATGCCGCGCGCCGGATCGGAGGCAAACGAGTGCACCGATACCAGCACGCCGGAACGCACGAGGAAGGTGCCGAGCAAGCTCAGCGAGAATGCGGTAATCGCCAGCAGCACCGTCCAGGATTTGAAGCTGCCGCGCTTTTCCGTTACCGCCAGCGAGTGCATCAACGCTGTGCCTGCCAGCCACGGCATAAAGGAAGCATTTTCGACCGGGTCCCAGAACCACCAGCCACCCCAGCCGAGCTCGTAATATGCCCAGGCCGAACCCAGCACGATGCCGATGGTCAGAAACACCCAGGCGGCCGTAGTCCACGGACGTGACCAGCGCGCCCAGGCGGTATCGAGACGCCCCGCCATCAGTGAGGCGATGGCAAACGCAAAGGCAACGGAGAAGCCGACATAGCCCATATACAGTAGCGGCGGATGGAAGATCAGGCCGATATCCTGCAACATCGGATTGAGGTCACTGCCGTCAATCGGGAAGTTGGGTAACGTGCGGGTAAACGGGTTGGAGGTCAGGGTGATAAACAGCAGGAAGCCGAGGTTGATCATCCCCATCACCGACAGCACGCGCGCTAGCGCATCCTGCGGCATGCCGCGACTGAAAATCGCCACCGCCAACGTCCAACTACTCAACAGCAGCACCCACAACAGCAGGGAACCTTCGTGCGCGCCCCATGTCGCGGCGATGCGATAATAAACCGGCAGCAAGGTGTTGGAGTTGGTTGCGACGTAAGCCACGGTAAAATCGTTCACGATAAACGCGTGCACCAACAGCAAAAACGCCGCTGCGATACAGGCAAACATCCCGACCGTCAGCGGGCGCGCCAACGCCATTAAACGTGCATCCTGACGCACCGCGCCCCATAGCGGATAAATACTTAACAGCAGCGCCAGTCCCAGCGCCAGGCAGAGCAGAAAACTGCCAATTTCTGGCATCATGATTGGGCACCTGCCTGCTGATAGTTGGCCGCAGGTCCTGTGTGATTTTTCTTCATCGCGTCCTGAATTTCCGGCGGCGTATATTTTTCATCGTGCTTCGCCAGCACTTCTTTGGCATTCACCAGGTTGCCGTCCTCCAGCACCCCTTGTGCCACCACGCCCTGCCCTTCGCGGAACAGGTCCGGCAGAATGCCTTCATAGCTGACGCTCACCACGCCGTTGGCGTCATACAGTTTGAATGAGACAGCGAGGGTTTTGGGATCGCGCTTGACGCTTCCCGGCATCACCATGCCACCAACGCGTAAACGCTGGCCTGGCTCGGGTTTCTGGTGATTTTCGCCCTTGCCGTACAGAATTTCGCTCGGGGTGTAGAACAGATCGATGTTGGAACGCAGCGCATACATCACCAGCGTAGTGGCAAGGCCCAAGCCCACCAACACCGCTACCACCACATACAGGCGGTTACGACGACGGATATTCACACAGATTCTCCTGCCGCTTCACTGGCGGCTTTTTTCGATTTAGCCGCACGGATGCGACGCTCCCTGGATTGACGCTGGCGAATTTCCGCCAGCAGGCGACGGCGGAACAGCACGGTGTGCAGCACCAGACCGATCAGCGGAATCAGCGTGAAGACCACGGCGAGCCAGACATAAAAGGCATAGCCGCCCATGGCAAAGAAATCCTGCCAGGAAGAGAAAGCTGGCGTCATGATTTGCGCCCTCCCTGTGCGACCTCAATCGCCCAGGGACGATGACGTTCAGTAAACAAAATCATATTGCGCAGACGCATCAGCGTCAGCGAGATGAATACCAGCAGATAACCGAGGATCGCCCAACGCAGCGGGGTACGCATGCTCGGCGCAATCGCCTGTTGCAGAATGCCGGACGACCCCTGATGCAGGGTGTTCCACCACTGCACCGAGAAGTGAATAATCGGCAGGTTAATCACACCAACCAGAATTAAAATTCCAGCAGCACGACCGGCAGTGCGACGGTCGTCAAAGGCGTGATAGAGGGCGATGACACCCATATAAAGGAACAGCAATACCAGTTCAGACGTCAGGCGGGCATCCCAAATCCACCAGGTGCCCCACATCGGCTTGCCCCAGGCGGAACCCGTGACCAGCGCGATAAAGGTGAACACAGCGCCAACCGGTGCCATCGCTGCCGATACCAGGTCAGCCATTTTCATCTGCCACACCAGACCGATAAACGCGGCAATCGCCATTGAGGCATAGACGCCCATTGACCACATCGCTGCCGGTACATGGATGTACATGATGCGGAAGCTATCGCCCTGCTGATAATCCGCCGGCGCAAAACCAAAGCCCCACACCCAACCCAACAACAAGGTGGCGACCCCAAGTACCGCGAACCAGGGAATTAAGCGACCACAAAGCCGATACAGCTTTTCAGGCTTTGCCCACTGGTGTAACCATTTCCACATTTGCATAGCTCACAATATAAGAAGAGAGATTTCGGCATCTCTGTGGATGCACGATTTAATGCAGACTAATACGCAGCGCCGCCGCCGTAGCAAACGGGGACAGCGTAGCGCTGCCTGCCAGCATGGCACCGAGGATCGCCAGATAACCGCCAATCGGCAGGCCCTGTCCGGCGGCATCAATCGCTGCGCTGGCAAAAATCAACACCGGGATCGCCAATGGCAATACCAGCAAACTCAATAACACCCCGCCGCGCCGTAAACCCACGGTCAGGCCGGTGCCGATAGCCCCAAGAAAACTCAGGGTTGGCGTTCCCAGCAACAGGGTCAGCGCCATTGCCCGCCACCCGGCAAAGTCGAGCGACAACAGCAGTGCCGCCAGCGGCGACAATAAAATCAACGGCAGTCCGGTAATCAGCCAGTGAGCGATCACTTTGCCCAGAACCGTGACTGGCAATGGCGTTGGCAGTAACAACAGCTGCTCCAGCGAACCGTCCAGAAAGTCATCGCGAAACAGACGCTCCAGCGCCAGTAACGACGCCAGCAACGCAGCCACCCAGGCGATACCGGGGGCAATGCGTGCCAGTTGCTGCGGATCAGGGCCAATACCCAGCGGGAACAGCGTAATGACAATCAGGAAAAACCACAGCGGGTTAATCACTTCCGCACCACTGCGGAAGGCAATTTTCAGCTCACGCTGAATCACACGGCCCAGCATCATGCCCACTCCGATACCAGACGAATTTTACGAACCCGCTCTGCGCTGTCTGGCAAATCCTGATGGGTGGTTAAAATCACCGCGCCTCCGTTATCGGCATGCTGCGCAAAACGCGCCATCAATTTTTCCACGCCAGCTTTGTCGATGGCCGTCAACGGCTCATCAAGAATCCACAAGGTTGCCGGACTGAGCCACAGGCGAGCCAATGCAACGCGTCGCTGCTGACCAGCAGAAAGCTGTGCCACTGGCACCTCTTCATACCCCAGCAAATCCACCTGCTCCAGTGCCTGGAAAATCGCGTCACTGTGGCTGTCGCCATGCCAGAAATGCAAATTCTCTAACGGTGAGAGTACCGATTTCACTCCCGGGTAATGGCCCAGATAAAGCAGATTTTGATGCCATATTTCCCGCTGCTGACGAATCGGCTGCGCCTGCCACAGCACGTCACCCTCTTCCGCCCGGCTCAATCCGGCCAGCAAGCGCAGTAGTGAAGTTTTACCTGCGCCATTTGGCCCCTCAATTTGCACGATGTCGCCTGCTTCGACACGAAAGCTCAGCCCGTTGAACAGGGTACGCTCATCGCGAACGCATGCGAGATTAATGACTTCGAGCATAAAAGGGGGAATCGCGGCAATGAAATTAGGCCGGGATAATACCACAATGAATCTGTGGGCCGTAGTCTGTGAGCCATGTCACACCTACCCCAAACGGGGTAAACGGGTGGTTCAGATCAAAAAATCGTTCAAAAAACCATCACAGTTAAAATCTTGTTACTCTTAATTTGAATCCACGTAACAAATCAAGCTTGCGCAAAACGGCTACGCTTATTACGCAATGGCATTATCACCGGAGGAAAATATGAAGCGTTCGCCATCGGTTTCTCAAGCGAGTAATGACGTTGAAAGCGAAGAAAAAACGCAAGGCACAGAGATTGAAGTCGATGAGGAGGCGTTACCCTCACGAGCCGCTGCCATCCATGAAGAGATACGTCAGGACGGGGAAAAGGAACTAGAGCGTGACGGTATGGCGCTGCTGTGGTCAGCGATCGCAGCCGGGATGTCGATGGGCGCCTCTCTGATGGCGAAGGGGATTTTCCAGGTCCATCTGGAGGGCGTACCTGGGGGATTTTTACTGGAAAATCTTGGCTATACCTTTGGTTTTGTTATCGTAATTATGGCGCGTCAGCAGTTGTTCACTGAAAACACCGTGACAGCTGTGCTGCCCGTAATGCACAAACCCACGTCAGGGAATATTTTGCTGCTACTGCGCTTCTGGGGGCTGGTGCTGTCGGGTAATTTGATCGGGACGGCACTGGGTGCGCTGGCGTTTAATTATATGCCGATCTTTGATGAGGCAACCCGTCAGGCTTTCACCGTGATCAGTGAAAAAGTGATGGCAAACCCGCCGGGAGAGATGTTCGCTAATGCGGTGATTTCCGGCTGGATCATTGCCACCATGGTATGGATGTTTCCCTATGCCGGTGCCGCGAAAATCGTGGTGATCGTGATGATGACCTGGCTGGTGGCGCTTGGTGACTTAGCCCACATCGTAGTTGGTTCGGTGGAGGTGCTGTATCTGGTGTTTGCCGGCCGTATTCCCTGGCATGAATTCCTCTGGCCATTCGCCCTGCCGACGTTGCTTGGCAATATTACCGGCGGAACGCTGATTTTTGCTTTGATCAGCCATGCGCAGATTCGCAACGATATGAGCGAGGCGGCAAAAGCCAAAGCCCGTGCCGAGCAAAAACGCCAGGCGAAGTGTGAGAAATCACGCTAATTTGTTGAGATATTAAGCAAACGGGAAACAGGCGGTTAAATTTGCGTAGCTGCTGGGGTATACTGCGCGCCGACGTTCCCTTAGTTAAATGGATATAACGAGCCCCTCCTAAGGGCTAGTTGCAGGTTCGATCCCTGCAGGGAACGCCATGTCAGGTGTTACCCCTTCAAAACAACCAACGCGCCAGCGCCAGAGACACTCCGGCAATCGCAGCCATGCTCGCCATCAACCATTTTGCTTGTTTACCGATTTCCTCAAGTTGCAGAACGATCTCAACGGGTGACAGATCTCACCCCTGCGTCTGTCGCCACGCCGAAGGCGTCACCCCATGTAACTGGCGGAACCGGTTACTGAAGTGACTGGAGGAGTGGAAACCGCAGCGCAGTGCAATTTCGGTCAGCGGTAACGCCGTGTGCCTGAGCAAGGTCAGGGCTTCGTCCATGCGACGGCGCATCACATATTGGTGTGGTGCCTCCCCGACGCTGGCGCGGAACATGCGCGCGAAATGGAACTCACTCAACGCCGCCTCAACCGCGAGGTGTGCCAGCGTGAGCGGTTGATCCAGATGCGCATCGATATAAGCCAGAATACGACGTAGCACTACCGGGGCCAGCCCACCACGTACCTGCGGTGCTTGCCATTGCACATCGCTGTAATGCTGCAACAAATGCGTCATTAATAACGTTGATGCGCTGCTGAGCATCAACTGGTTGGCAGGTTGTTGCCAGTCGGTGCTGAGCAGGAAATGACGATAGAGTTGAGTGATGCGATCATCCGCCGAGAATACCTTCTCATGCAAATTAAGCCGAGCCGGACTGCGATCCCAGATTTGTTCAGCCATCTGGCGCAGGTGTTGATCGGTGCAGTAAAGATGCACAAACGACAGGTCTGCACGAATATCCCACACCGATTCGGTGCCGGAAGGCATCAGACAAAAACGATCAGGGCCACCGCCATTACGCCAACCATGCTGGGTTTTGTGCCAGGTATCATAACCATCCGCAGTGTAGAGGCTGAGGGTGTGGTGATTACTCAGATTGGTCACGCGATCGCCGCTGTTGAACCAGGCTGCCAGCTTGATGCCGCTGCTTAGCTGCACGCTGTCACGCAGCTGCGCTTTATGGCGCTGAAGCATAGTAAAAGTCTGGTAATCAGGCATGGTCAACATCACTCGCTGGGTAATAGCGCTTAGTTTACGGATTCAGACGGACAGAAAACAGGCCACATTGGGACGCAGAGGTAAAAAGCGCAAGATTTTGCAATTGCGACGCAAGAGAATGCAAGCCAACCACCACAAGGGACGTCACACTCGCCGCAAATCTGTTGTGGAGAGAGCATATGAACCTGGTGTTATATCTGGCGGTGGTTTTAATCTGGGGCACCACCTGGATAGCAATTTTTTTACAGCAGGAAGCCGCTGATACGCCGGTCCTGGTGGCGGTGTTCTGGCGCTTTTTGCTGGCTTCGTTGGTGATGCTGGTGGTACTGAAACTGATTCGTCGCCTGAAAAAACTGGATGCGCAGGATCACCTGTTCTGTGTTTTGCAGGGTTGTTGTGTGTTTGGCTTCAATTTCGTCTGTTTTTATCATGCCGCAGCATGGATTAGCAGTGGTCTGGAGTCGGTGATTTTTTCGATGGCGGTGCTTTATAATGCCCTGAATAGCTGGATCTTCTTCCGTCAGCGTCCCCCCTTTCGTCTGTTACCTGCCGCGATTCTCGGGTTAGGTGGCATCGTTGCGCTGTTCTGGGGCGATATCCGCGCTGCGCATCCAGCGCCACAATTGTTGTGGGGTGTGGGTTTGAGCGCGCTTGGCACGCTGGGGTTCTCCTTTGGCAATATGATTTCGACGCGCCACCAGCGTCGTCAGCGTGATGTCCTGACCACCAACAGCTATGCAATGCTTTATGGCGCGCTGATCATGGCGGTGCTGGCTACGCTAAACGGTGATTCACTGGCCCCGGCACTCAATCTGCAATGGTTGGGTTCCATGAGCTATCTGGCGATTTTTGGTTCGGTACTGGGATTTGGTGCCTATTTCACCCTGGTGGGACGAATCGGGGCCAGTCAGGCCGCCTACAGCACGCTACTGTTCCCGCTGGTGGCGTTAACGTTATCCACCCTGTATGAAGGTTATCAATGGCATAGCAACGCGATTGTCGGCCTGGTGATGATTCTGGCGGGAAATATGGTGATGTTCCTACGCTGGCCGACCGCAAAACGCCTGCGTCTGGCCTGATGCACGAGAGCGGGCATTGCGCCCGCTCTCTGGTCCTCTTAGCGCCAGCCCTGCACGCCGATATTGAGCTGGTGAGGTTGATTGATCGCTTTTCTGGCGATCCAGTAAAGCAGTATGCGCTCATCGTCTCTGTCGCGATCGGCCATTGCCAGTAGTTTCAACGACAGCGTGGATTTATTCACTGGTTGATGTTCATCGCTTAACTCGATCACCGCCTGACCGATGATGCAGCAAACTTCATCCTCACTCGACGCGGATTCATATGCTCGGTCTTTCATATTTCCTCCTGTGTGGTGAGCTTTAAGCATGGCAAAATTTTATTAGTTTGCAGCCCATACGCGGCCTGAGACGCATCTGGTTACACATCATCACCTGATGCAACAACCTTTCACGCGCTGACACGCAATGCGTGCTAGCAAGTAGCGCAATGCCATTCATACCGGTTTCACTGCATTTCATTCCGTCGCTACAGCCTCTCACGCCCTTTCTCCCCACGCATACGCGCGAGCGGATTACCATCGCTTCAGTTTCCGAATTCCCGGATGGGAGAGAAAAATATGCAAACCACCACATCAAATTATCAACGCACCCGCTGGCTCACCCTGGCTGGCACCATTTTGACTCAATTTGCGTTAGGTTCGGTCTACACCTGGAGCCTGTTTAACGGCCAACTGGCGCATAAGCTTGATGCCCCGGTCAGTCAGGTCGCGTTCTCGTTTGGTTTACTGAGCCTCGGACTGGCGATTGCTTCATCGCTGGCCGGTAAATTACAGGAACGCTTCGGCGTACGTAATGTCACCATTGGTGCCGGTGTATTGATGGCGCTGGGTTTCTGGTTAACCGCCCATGCGGATAACCTGATGATGCTGTACCTCAGCGCAGGGGTACTGGTCGGGCTGGCTGATGGTGCCGGTTATCTGATGACCTTATCCAACTGCGTCAAATGGTTCCCGGAACGTAAAGGGGTGATCTCCGCCTGTGCCATCGGTGCCTACGGTTTGGGTAGCCTGGGCTTTAAATTTATCTGCGGCGCGCTGCTCAGCAGCCAGGGGCTGGAAAACACCTTCGTGATTTGGGGGGTGCTGGCAATGACCATGATCATCCTCGGCTCACTGCTGATGCGTGATGCACCGGTCCAGCAGAGCAGCAGCACCTCCGCCGTGCAAAGCAAAGATTACACGCTGGCGCAGTCCATCCGTTTACCACAATACTGGATGCTGGCGCTGATGTTCCTCACTGCCTGCATGAGCGGTTTGTATGTGATTGGCGTGGCGAAAGATATTGGCGAGGGTCTGGTTCATCTCAGCACACAAACTGCGGCGAATGCGGTGACGGTGATTGCTATCGCTAACCTGAGTGGTCGTCTGGTGCTGGGTGTGCTGTCCGATAAAATGGCGCGTATCCGGGTGATTTCGCTGGCACAGGTGGTTTCACTGGCAGGGATGAGCATTTTGCTTTTCACCCACATGAATGAATCCACCTTCTTTATTTCCCTGGCCTGCGTGGCATTCAGCTTTGGCGGCACCATCACCGTCTTCCCGTCACTGGTCAGCGATTTCTTCGGCCTGAACAACCTGACCAAAAACTACGGCCTGATTTATCTGGGTTTTGGTATCGGTAGCGTGCTGGGATCACTGGTGGCATCGGTGTTTGGTGGCTTCACTATCACCTTCAGCCTGATTATGACCTTGCTGGTGATTTCATTGTTCCTGTCACTCAGCATCCGCCTGCCGCAACGCCACAATGTACAGGAGCCGGTGCTGCATCGCAGTTAAGTCTCCAGGCCATGCCGTGCTTCCGGGCACGGCATGTTTTTATCCTTTAAATAACGGCTCCGCTATTCCCGCCACGTCCACCTCCACAGCAAAAATATCGCCCGACTGCGGGTAACGTGTCAGCTCCTCGGCGGTTCGATGTTCACGCGATGAGGTGATATACAGGGTTTTCAAATCAGCACCGCCAAACGCGACCATAGTCGGCCAGCGCACCGGCAGCATAATCTCATCGACGATCTCCGCTGTCAGCGGATCAATACGCACCACCCGGCCACCGTCAAATAGCGCAGACCAGTAGTAACCTTCGCTGTCCACCGCAGCACCATCCGGCAATCCCCCTTTGGCATCAAACTGACGAAAACGCTGACGCTCACCAGGTTCGCCGTTTTGGACATTCAGTGGGTAGCGATACAGCACTTCATTGGGGGTATCGCTGTGATACATCCATTGGCGATCCGGTGAGAACGCCAGACCGTTGGAAATTTTCACGTCCTCAGCCATCACCGCTAATACACCATCAGGGGTAACGCGGCACAGTAGCCCACCATTTTTATCCTGTGGCTCCCACAGGCTGCCGCACCAGAAATTCCCCCAGGGGTCGACACGCCCGTCGTTGAAGCGACTCTTCGCTGCAACCCCCGGATTATCTGCCAGCTTACGCTGGGGTTTACCCTGTTGATCCAGCAGCCAGACGCCACTGCGCAGCGCCGCAATTAAGCCGCCCTGCTCACGCAGCCCGATACAACCCACCTCTTCCTGTTGAGGAAACGTATGCAACTCACCACTGACGGGATCGAAACGATGAATGGCAGGTGCCAGAATATCCACACACCACAGCACCTGTTCGCGTGTTGACCATAAAGGACACTCAGCCAACTCTGCCTGCAAGGCCAGTACATTTCTCACTTCACGCGCCATGATTGCTCCTTATTTATGCTGTCCCGACTGTAACCTGTATTTCAGAAACCTGCGCGATAAATCGCACCGCTAGCGTCATCTATTTTAACTGAGAACAGATATTATTTAGACTTGCTTTTCAGACTAATCGCGTTATTATCATCAGGCATTCAGCTTATTCCGATTGGTTTATATTCCTTCCTGACAACCCCCCCTGTAAATTGAAATATTTAGAAATAGATCCAGAAATAACTCTACATTCGCTGCATCTTCGCTCCACTTTTCCACTGTAATCTGGCCTCATTGGAAAAGAGGAGGACTCTCCATGAAAAAACTAATTAAAGTTGCGTCTGTCGTTGCCGTCGTTGCCATGCTGAGTGGTTGTATTATTGATGGTGGTCACGGACGTGGACCTGGCTGGGGACCGCCACATGGAGGCTGGCACGGTGGCTGGCATCATGGGCCAGGACCTGGCAGACACTGGTAATCGGGCAAAGCTAACACACAGCAAATAATAAAAAAGAAAAAGGGCGGGAAAATTTCCCGCCCTTCTTTTTTAACTTTTCACTGCGTAATTGCATTGATACCAGGCTTTCTTTAGTCCTGGAATATGACTATCCTGGGCGGGTAACGCTTCAACTTTATCAAATCCACGCTTGCTGCAATATTCAGCCAAATCTACTGCCATGGCATCTTTATTAAATGTCTGCGGATCGTAACGATACTGCACAGTATTTGAGCTGGGATCTTCATCTACACGCTCAAATCCTCCTGGGTGACTGACACTACAGCCAGACAATAATAACAGCGCGATGGCACCCATTAACCCATTTTTCATTGTGATGTCCTCATTTAGCACCGCAGTGTAAAAAGCAGCGCTGCGTCTGGCTATAGGAATGGGGAGCGAAATATCTGAACAAAGAAAAGATTTTACCAATTAAATTAATAAAACCAAACGGCTATTCTTATCACTTCTGCAGTGACATACTTTTCTCAGACAAAACGAAGTCCACGCCACACCAGGTGAATAACGTAAGAGACTGACTGATTGTGACCTTATTGCCCGTGCTGAGCGGGCTTTTTTTTTGCCCGCTATCCGGTAAGACTGACCATTTTACGCAGAAGATTCGCCGCTTGTTTGTCAGGCAATGCGAGAATGCCGTTGTAGAGGTCAATCGACATCGCGCACATCGCCGAACGATCGACCGTGGTATCCGCAGGCATATTAAGTTGTTGCAGACGGTCACCCCATTTGCTGTACAGCGTCTCCACCACTTTCTGCAAATCACGCTGCGCCGCCTGATTATCCAGCGGTTGCTCATCTCCGGTACTTTGCGCCAGCAATTCGTCCAATGCCTGCGCATCACGCTGATTCAGTTGTGGTGGCAACAATTGCTGTAAATTGACACCGCCATTCACCTGCGGGTAAAGAAACCGGAAGCAGCTTTGTGCATTATGTTGTTGCAGCGCCTGCATCTCCTCGACGGAAACGCGAATGTAATTGAGGATGGCGGTATCACTGGCACGGACCAGACGTTGATTCACTAAATCGAATAGCCAGCCACGCATCTCGCCCAGCGCTTCTTCCGGTGGCACCCCGGCCAGACGTTTATGCAGCAACTCACGATTCAGTAGCTGCCACAACACGGGTTCCTGGGTTTTCAATAGCCGATAACCCGGTGCCTCGCTGAGTTGATTAGCGACTTCAGTCGCCAGCGCCTGCCGCTGCTGGCGTGGATGCAGCCAGCTAAACCACAGCAGATTGGCCAGCAACACCGGTAACAGAAAGAGCAGCACACCCTGCCAGAGACGCAATGCGGTGGTACGCATCAGCACAATAATGATCAGCGCCAGCAGCCCAAATGCCACCAGCGTAATAATGAAAAGCGAGAGCATGGAGCGGTTATTAATCCTTACGTACGTCAATCAGAACCGGACAGTTGGCGCGTTCAATCACGGCGGCGCTGACCGAGCCTTTCAGCAGGCGGTTGAACGGCGAAAGATGGCGTCGTCCCATGATAATCATGCTGGCCTGCACGGCAGCCGACTGGGCAACAATCGTTTCCGCTGCCTCCCCGGCCAGAATCACCCCTTTTGCTGTCACCCCGGCGCGCATAATCGGTGCCAGCGCATGGCGCACCACCATTTCAGCGGTATTTTGTTCATCCTTTGCCACCAGAAAATCATCCGGATCTTCACCGGCATCAATCTCAATCGGCTGGTTGCAGGAAGAATAGGCCGGGTCGATGCAGCACAGCACCACTACCTGCGCCTGGTGCGCAAGCGCCTGTTCAATCGTCAGGGCGATCACTTTCTCCGCCACTGGAGAGTTATCAATGGCCATCAACAAGGTTTTCATCTGCGGTTATCCTTCAACAGCGGTCATTTTGCCAATTTCGCGGGTCAGCGCCTCTTTACACTTCAGGATTTCCTCACAATAACGCGCCTCGTGTTTACGAAAACGCGCTGTCGGCACCAGCAGTGAAATAGAGAAGCGGCCAAATAAAGTGTCGATCGCCACCGCCATGGTTGAGATGCCCTCCAGCGTCTCACCACGATCGTAGGAGAAGCCGGTTTTGCGCACTTCACCAATCAACTCCAGCAACTGCGGCAGCGTTTTGATGGTCATCTCCGTCAGCTCTTTGTAGGCTTCGCCGACAATCACCCTGACATCTTCATCGCTCTCCAGCGCCAGTAAGGCGCGACCGCCCGAGGTGCTGTAGAGCGGCAGATTCAGCCCCATGCGCGGCACCACACGCAGTTCGCGTGACGCTACCACATAATGGACGATAGCCAGTTGGGTACCACTGGCGCGTGCCAGTGAGACAGTTTCATTCGTCTCTGCGGAAAGTCGTTCAAGAAAAGGACGCACCACTTCAACCACGTCACTGTGCACGCTGGAGATCAGCTTCAGCAGCGCCGGACCGAGGCGTAATCCGCCTGCGCCACTGCTGCGTACCAGTTGCGCATTATCCAACGCGGCGACAATACGTTGCACCGTCGAACGGGGTAAATCCACCGCCTGAGCAATCTCCCCCAGGCTCATACCGCCGGGATGCTCACCCAATGCATTTAGAATTTTTGCCGCGCGGGCGATGACCTGAATGCCGCCCGCTTTTTCATCCTCACGGCAGGAGGGAAGTTCAACCATAGTGCGATCCTTTGTGGCCTGCCCTACTTTAGCGCGATTAACCGCACTTTTACACCCTGTATCACATTGCAATACAACATACCGGGATGTAATATGCGAGCTGTATCACATCGCAATACACTGCATCAACATAACGAGAAACCTGCTATGAATGCCCAGCCCGCAGCGGCCCCGGCACCCCATCCTTTTACCCTGCGCCTTGCGCTCGGTCTGGTGGGTGTGCTGATTGCCGCCCTGACCGCCGGTTTAAACGATCGCGTCACCGATATTGCTCTGGCGGATATCCGTGCGGCCATTGGCATCAGTTACGATCAGGGTAGCTGGATCATTTCTGCTTACCAGGCCGCCGAAGTGGCTGCCATGATGATTGCGCCCTGGTTTGCTGTCACCTTCTCGCTGCGCCGTTTTGCGCTTACCGTCTCGGTTGGCTTCATGATCACCGGCATTCTGCTGCCGCTGCTGCCCAATGCCACCTTATTTATCACCCTACGCGTTATCCAGGGGCTGTTTGGTGGCGCTCTGCCCCCGTTACTGATGACGGTCGCGCTACGTTTCTTGCCTCCGCCGATCAAACTTTATGGCCTTGGTGCTTACGCGCTGACAGCGACCTTCGGCCCCAATCTTGCCGCCTCGTTGGCCGCCTTCTGGACCGACGACGTCAGTTGGATGTTCGTGTTCTGGCAAGTGGTGCCCGCTATGCTGGTAGCCATGCTGCTGATTGGCTGGGGCCTGCCCCAGGACCCACTGCGTTTCGAGCGTTTCCAGCAAATGGATCTGTTCGGCATGCTGACCGGTTGCAGCGGTATCGCGTTGCTGATCCTCGCACTGACACAGGGTGAACGATTGGACTGGCTCAGCTCGCCATTAATCGTCGCGCTATTATTTAGCGCCGCGGCATTGCTGATTGTGTTCTTTATTAATGAATGGTTTCACCCGTTGCCATTGTTCAAGTTGCAGATGCTGCAACGCCACAACCTCGCGCACGGTCTGCTGGCACTGGCTGGGGTACTGATTCTGTCGCTTTCCGGTTCAGCCCTACCCTCGGCTTACTTTGGCCAGATCGAGGGTTTCCGTACCCTGCAATTTGCCCCGTTGGCACTGACGGTGGGTTTACCACAGTTGTTAATCGCACCGTTAATTGCCGCGCTGCTGAATATCCGCTGGATTGACTGCCGCTGGATGCTGACCGCAGGCGTGGCATTGCTGGTGGCCTCCTGCCTGCTCGGGATGCAAATCACCACCGACTGGGGGCGACAAAATTTCTGGCTGATACAAATTTTGCAGGCTTTTGGTCAGCCAATGGTGATTTTGCCGGTGTTGATGAGCGCCACCAGCGTCGTTGCCCCACCGGAAGGTCCTTTTGCCTCCGCGATGTTTAACACCGTGCGCGGCTTTTCCAGCGTCGCTGCCAGTACGCTGGTGGAGTGGTTTATCAGCCACCGCGAACAGTTTCATTCCAATATCCTGGTGGGTAACGCCGCCAGCCGTTCGTGGTTGATGACCGCACCCACCAGCGCACAGGCGAGCAGCAGCTTCCCGCTTTTGCCGGATGGTAGCGCCAGCAGCAGTGAAAACCTGAGCGGTTTCGCCACTTTGCTGAAACATCAGGCGATGGTGCTCAGTTTGAGTGATAGCTATGTGATGCTGATCGGTTTCGCCGCACTGCTTCTGCTGCTCACCGCCTGGCTGCCAAAACGTGTCTGGCCGCCACAAACTCTGATTCAACCTGTTACAAACACGTCGAGATAACTGATATGCGTGCTTTTGCTCTGAAAAGAACGGTGCTGCTGAGCGCCTTACTGCTGGTGTTGCTGATCATGGCCTTTTTCGTCTGGTCGTCGATGACCGGTAATGATCACCGGACGGATGATGCTTACGTCAATGCGGATTACACGCTGGTTGCGCCGAAAGTCTCCGGCTATATCGCCAGCGTTAATGTGCAGGATAACCAGCGCGTCAAAGCGGGTGAACTGCTGGCGACGCTGGACGACCGTGATTATCGCGTCGCGCTGGAAACCGCCAAAGCCAATTTGCAGGTCAGTGAAGCCAAGCGTCTGAGCAGCCAGGCGCAACTGGAGCAACAGCAATCCACCATTGACCAGGCGAAAGCGACACTGGCCGCCAGCCAGGCTTCAGCTCAATATGCCGGTCAGAGCGCGGCGCGTTACGACAGCCTGTATAAAAGTGGCACCATCGCCGCCGATGAGCAGCAAAAAGCCACATCCACTCAGCGCTCCGCTGCCGCCACCGTACGTCAGAGCGAAGCGGCGCTGGCTGCCGCCGTGAAGGAAGTTGGTGTTTTGCAGGCAGCATTGCGTCAGGCAGAAGCGGATGTCACCGCCGCACAAGCCAGCGTCGATCAGGCACAGCTTAATCTGTCCTACACCCGTATCGTCGCCCCGGTCGATGGTATGGTGGGACAACGTTCGGTGCGACTCGGGGCCTATGTTACGGCGGGAACCCGTTTGCTGGCGGTGGTGCCGTTGCAGCAAACCTATATCACCGCCAACTATCTGGAAACGCAGTTGACGGATGTGCGTGAGGGGCAAAAGGTGTTGGTGCGGGTGGATGCCCTGCCGGGCAAGACATTTTCCGGCCATGTTGACAGCATTGCGCCCGCCACGGGAGCAACCTTTTCCGCCATTTCACCCGATAACGCGACAGGCAACTACACCAAGGTGGTGCAACGCCTGCCGGTGAAAATCGTGCTGGATCCCAACCAGGCCGATCTGGCGCAATTACGCGTTGGCATGTCGGCGATCCCGGAAATTGAAGTGCACTAAAAACGTGAGAAATATCTCAGAATGGATCTATTTCTTTTCGGAAAAATTACGCGTAAATTAGCGTTCGATCCTGTTCTGAGTTTGCTCTGAACGACCTGAGATGAAAGCGTGTAGCGGTGATGAACTCCACCTTTCTCTTATTCTGTCGCGTTACGCTGGTCTGGGATCACCATCGTCGTAAACGCTCAGAGGAGTTGTAGTGTGAAATACGCTTTGATGGGAATCTCTTTTTTCCTGTTAATCTGGGTCGGCACCTTCATGCTGATGCTCTAGTATCACCAGGAAGGGGCGACGGGATTGTCGCCCCTGAAACGGAAGGTTATTCTTCTTCTGTGGTTTTCACAGTTCCGGGCAAAATCCCGTCGGCACGGAACATCGCTTTAATTCCCCGCACCGCCTGACGAATACGATCGCTGTTCTCAATCAGCGCAAAACGCACATGGGTGTCACCGTAGTCACCAAAGCCGATACCTGGCGACACGCACACTTTGGCCTCCTGCAATAAACGTTTGGCAAACTCCAGCGAACCGAGATGCGCGTAATGGTCAGGAATTTTCGCCCAGACGTACATCGAGGCTTTCGGCATCTCGACCATCCATCCCGCTTCGTGCAGCCCTTTCACCAGCACATCACGACGACGTTTGTACTGCTCGGCGATATCGCGTACACATTGCTGATCCCCTTCCAGCGCGGCGATTGCTGCCACCTGCAACGGCGTAAAGGTGCCGTAATCGTGGTAACTCTTGATACGCGCCAGCGCCGAAACCAACTCTTTATTGCCGACCATAAAACCGATACGCCAGCCCGCCATGTTGTAGCTTTTCGACAGGGTGAAAAACTCAACCGCGACATCGCGTGCACCCGGCACCTGCATGATCGACGGCGCTTTCCAGCCATCGTAGACAATGTCGGCATAGGCCAGGTCGTGGATCACCAACACGTTGTACTGCTTCGCCAGCGCAATCACGCGTTCGAAGAAATCCAGTTCCACGCATTGCGCAGTCGGGTTGGACGGGAAACCGAGGATCATCATCTTCGGTTTCGGGTAGCTTTCACGAATGGCGCGTTCCAGCTCGTTAAAGAAATCGACGCCCGCCACCAGCGGTACAGAACGGACCTGCGCCCCGGCAATCACCGCGCCGTAAATATGAATAGGGTAGCTGGGGTTCGGCACCAACACGGTGTCGCCGTGGTCGAGGGTTGCCAGCATCAAATGCGCCAGTCCCTCTTTCGAACCGATGGTGACAATGGCTTCAGATTCAGGATCGATATCCACCTGATAACGGTCAGCGTACCAGCGTGAAATCGCGCGACGCAGGCGCGGGATCCCTTTCGAGGTGGAGTAGCCGTGAGTGTCCTCGCGTTGGGCCACCTGGCAAAGTTTTTCTACGATATGTGGCGGCGTCGCGCCATCCGGGTTCCCCATCGAAAAATCGATGATGTCTTCGCCGCGCCGACGCGCAGCCATCTTCAATTCAGCGGTGATGTTAAAAACGTAAGGGGGAAGGCGGTCAATACGAGAAAAACGACGGGGTGTGCTGTTATCAGCCATGATGTCCTCTGGAGTACGTTAGCGCCCGGACCGTCCGAGCGACGTGGGTCACTGCTGTGACCGAACCAAGAACATAACGCGGTGATAACAGGATTGTCGAGAGCCGAAGATAATATTTTTATTTTTGCTGATTCAGACGACCCAGCACCCAATCGTTCACCCATTGGCCGTTTAACAGATAATTATCCCGTAGCGTCCCCTCCAGCACAAAATCATTCTTCTCCAGAATGCGTCTTGATGGCCAATTCCCCTCCACCACCAGTGCTTTCAGCTTATGAAATTCGGCTTGCAGCAAAAACGTACAAAGCGCACCCAGCGCCTCGCTGCCATACCCCTGTCCGGTAAAACGATGCAGCATCATGTAGCCGACCTCGGCCTGGCGATAGGGTTCCCACTCCGGGTTGCAACCAAACAGGCCTATCGCTTCGCCGGTTTCACGCAAACGGGCCACCATGCACAACATGTGAAAACTGCTGACCTGCCAGGGAGCAAGGCGTTCCGTAAACCGCTGACGGATATCCTCTTCATCGGGGATTTCACTTACCCAGGTCATGGTCGCGGCATCTTCATGTACCGCTTTGAAAATCTGCCAGTCTTCCGGCTGGAGGCGGTTGAGGGTCAAACGGGCTGTGACTAATTGCATGGCTGCGCTCCGAAAAAGGCTTAGGCCAACATAACAAACCGCACCGGTGACAACCAGTCTCAGCGCGGGGAAAAGCTAATCCTCTTTTTACTACTCAACTTTTCCTCTTTTTGCGTTTTACACGATAAAAATTGATCCTGGCCATAAGAAGTGTCTGAGGCCGGTCAGGGCGCTGGCGGATCGCGATCACATTTTTTATCATAGCCCTACCCTCTGGTTACTGACGAGATGCCTGTGCCTTCTCACTTTGACATGCTGCTGGCGGTATTTGACCGCGCCGCGCTGATGCTGATTTGCCTGTTCTTTCTCACCCGGACGCGCGCATTTCGCCAGTTACTACAGAAAGATGAACACTCGCGTCAGGAAAAAGTGGTGGTGACAGCGATTTTTTCGCTGTTTGCCCTGTTCAGCACCTGGTCAGGTATTGATGTCGATGGTTCACTGCTTAACGTGCGCGTGATTGCCGTAATGTCAGGTGGCATTTTGTTTGGCCCGTGGGTCGGGATCGCCACCGGGGTGATTGCCGGACTGCATCGTTTTCTGATTGATATTCATGGCATTACCTCGATCCCCTGTCTGATTACCAGCATCATTGCCGGTATCGCCTCGGGGGCGATTAATCGTCGGGTAAGCAAGGAACAGCGCTGGCGCGCCGGTATTCTCGGCGGCATGTTATGTGAAACCCTCACCATGCTGCTGATTGTGCTGTGGGCCAGACCGATGTCACTCGGCCTGGATATTGTTTCCGAGATTGCCCTGCCGATGATCCTCGGCGCTTCCAGCATCGGTTTGATTGTGTTGCTGGTACAGAGTGTCGAAGGTGAAAAAGAGGCGATTGCCGCGCGACAGGCCAAGCTGGCGCTGGAAATTGCCAACAAGACGCTGCCGTTGTTCCGCCAGATTAACAGCCACTCGTTGCATCAGGTGTGCGACATCATTCGTTGTGAAATCAATGCTGACGCCGTGGCGATCACCAATACCAAACAGATTCTCGCCTACGTCGGCTACGGCGCGCAAAACTATCAGAATGGCGACGACGGCCTCAGCCCGACCACCGCGCAGGCGATCACCAGCGGTAAAATCATCATCAAGAATAATGACGAAGCGCACCGTACCAAGGATATTCACTCGATGCTGGTTATTCCCCTTTGGGAAAAAGGGGAAGTCACCGGCACGCTAAAAATCTATTATCGCCGCGCCCACCGTATCACCGGATCGCTAAAAGAGATGGCCGTGGGGCTGTCGCAAATCATCTCAACCCAGTTGGAAGTGTCCCGTGCCGAGCAACTGCGTGAGATGGCAAACAAAGCTGAACTGCGTGCCTTACAAAGCAAGATCAATCCACATTTCCTGTTTAACGCCCTGAACGCCATTTCAGCATCGATTCGAATGAACCCGGATACCGCACGCCAGTTGGTAATTAATCTGTCGCGTTATTTGCGTTACAACCTGGAACTGAATGACGACGAGCCAATTGATATCAAAAAAGAGCTGTGGCAGGTGAAGGATTACATTGCCATCGAACAGGCACGCTTTGGTGACAAGCTATCGATGATCTATGACATCGACGAAGACCTGCATTTTACCTTGCCCAGCCTGCTGATTCAGCCGCTGGTCGAGAATGCCATCGTGCACGGCATCCAGCCCTGTCGCGGCAAAGGCGTGGTGACTCTCAGCGTCAAAGATCTCGGTGATCGGGTGCGGGTGGCGGTACGTGATACCGGAGCCGGAATCAGTGAAGAGGTAATGGCGCGCGTGGCGCGGGATGAGATGCCCGGTAATAAAATCGGCCTGTTGAATGTACATCATCGGGTGAAGTTGCTCTCCGGCCAGGGATTGACCATAGAGCGCCATCAACCTGGCACCGAAATCTCCTTTACCCTCAGCAAACATGGCCATCGACTACCAGCAACACAGGCCAGCGTGACGGAGACTTCAGCGTGAAAGCCATTATTGTCGAAGACGAGTTTCTGGCACAGCAGGAGCTGAGCTGGATGATTCAGCATCACAGCCAGATCACCATCGAAGCCTGTTTTGATGACGGACTGGAAGTCCTGAAGTATCTGCAAAACCATCGGGTCGATGTCATTTTCCTCGACATCAACATCCCCTCGCTGGATGGCATGTTGTTGGCGCAAAACATCAATCAATTCGCCCATAAGCCGTTGATTGTGTTCATTACCGCGTGGAAAGAGCATGCGGTAGAAGCCTTCGAGCTGGAGGCTTTTGACTACATTCTGAAGCCGTATCACGAATCACGCATTATCACCATGCTTAACAAGCTGGAGGCGAGCTGGCAACAGCAGCAGTCCCCCGCCAGCAGCCCGCAGGCTATTGCCCCGCAGACGGTAAATCTGGTGAAGGATGAGCGCATCATCGTCACCGATATTAACGATATTTATTATGTTGAAGCCCACGAGAAACTGACGTTCGTGTATACGCGACGCGAAGCGTATGTGATGTCGATGACCATCAGCGAGTTTTGCAGCCGCTTACCTGAGACGGCTTTCTTTCGCTGTCACCGTTCATACTGCGTCAACCTGAGTAAAATCCGCGAGATAGAACCCTGGTTCAACAATACTTATCTGGTGAAATTACGCGATTTGGATGCGCAGGTGCCGGTGAGTCGTAGCAAGGTGAAAGCGTTTCGCCAACTGATGCGCTTATAAGGCGAGCAGCGCTGGAGGCCACTCGCCTGCGGGAGATTACAGCACGCGACCCAGTGTCTGACGCAGATGCGCGCCTGCACCAAGCAAGCCCGGCTGATCGTGCGTAATCATAAACACGGGGATATCAACCAGATAGTCGCGGAAGCGGCCCTTGTCTTCAAACGCGGCGCGGAAGCCGGAGGCTTTAAAGAAGTCGAGGAAACGCGGCACAATACCACCGGCGATATACACGCCGCCAAAGGTGCCGAGATTCAGCGCGAGGTTACCGCCAAAACGTCCCATGATGACGCAGAACAGCGACAATGCGCGGCGGCAATCGATGCAGCTGTCTTTCAGCGCGCGTTCGGTCACGTCTTTAGGTTTCAGGTTTTCCGGCTCGCGCTGATCCGATTTGACGATAGCGCGATAGAGATTAACCAGCCCAGAACCGGAGAGTACACGTTCCGCTGAAACATGGCCCAGTTCCGCGCGCAGCACTTCCAGAATCTCGCCCTCTTCTTCGCTGTTCGGCGCGAAATCAACATGGCCGCCCTCGCCCGGCAGACTGACCCAGCGCTTATCGACATGCACCAGATGGCTGACGCCGAGGCCGGTGCCCGCGCCGTAAATAGCGATCGGCTTATCTTTCACCGGGGCTTTGCCGCCAAACTGAATCACATCACTTTCCGCCAGCATCGGCACCGCCATTGAGATGGCGGAGAAATCATTGATGATCTCAAGATGAGCAAAACCCAGGCTCTCTTTCATCTGCTTCGTGGAGAAAGCCCAGTCATGGTTGGTCATTTCGACCCAATCGCCGGTGATCGGGCAGGCAATGGCGATGCAACCATCTTTAATATCCTGCTTCTGCTCATCCAGATAGTGACGAATCACCGCTTCGAGATTGTCATAGTCTGCTGTTGAGAATGTTTTGGCCTGGGAGATGGCACCGGTTTCCACCTCACACAGGGCGAGACGGGCATTGGTGCCGCCCACATCGCCGACCAGGGCGTATTTTGTCATTCTTCTGCTGCTCCGCTTGGGTCATAAATAATTGCAGGACACTATAAAAGCCTGCCAATAAAACAACAACGCCCATCAGTGCGTCAGATGGGCGTAATCACTCAGGTGCGACCACATCCTGCCATGCAGTGGCTGGACTGCACAGAGGCAACTGTCCGAATTCAGCCGCCGTTGCGCTGATGCAGCGAGGCAGTCACTTTACGCAGCAATGGTGGGATATCTTCTTTATCCAGCACCACTTCCACCAGCGACAAACGCTGATTATTCGCCAGCCGTGCCATCACCGCCTCCAGTTGCACCGTTTCGCTGACGCGCCAGCTTTGCGCTTCTCCCGTCAGACTGAGCGCCTGCGGCAGCGCAGTCCAGTTCCACTGCGCAATGTCGTTGTATCGCTGATGCGCGCCATGAATCGCGCGTTCGACGGTATAACCTTCATTATTGAGAAGAAAAATAATCGGCTGCTGACCATCGCGCTGCATGGAACCCAGCTCCTGGATGGTTAACTGCGCCGAACCATCGCCAATGATGAGAATCACCCGCCGTTGCGGCTGCGCGGTTTGCGCACCAAAGGCGGCGGGTAAAGTATAGCCAATCGAACCCCAGAGCGGCTGAACCAGCAATTGCGCATCCGCGGGGAGGCGTAAAGCGGCGGCACCAAAGGCGGCAGTACCTTGATCGGCAAGGATAATATCACCTGGCAGCAGGAAACGCTGCATTGCCTGCCAGAAGGCATGCTGACTGATGAAAGCATCATCATCCGATGCATCTTCCCGTGTCGCCATGCCACCGATAGCCCAACGTTCGCCATAACGTCGGAACAAAGATTCCAGCACGCCCAGCGCTTCTGCCATGCTTAACGGCGCGAAGGTTTCCCCAGCAACCACAGCATGGAACGGTTGCAGGTCGATAAGTTTTTCTGTGGGGAGCTGCTGGGTAAAACCGGCGGTTAAGGTATCGGTGAAACGAACACCGACGCAGACAGTCACGTCAGTTTCTTCTATGGCCGCCCGAACCGCTGGCGTACTGCCCTCCCCGGCATAGGTGCCGACAAAGCCTGGCTGCTGCTCATCCAGCACGCCTTTGCCCATCAACAGGGTGGCGGCAGGAATGGCACGCAGCTGACGCAGGGCAGCCAGGGGGGATTGCAGTTGCCAGCGCGCGGCAAGGAAATCGGCCAGCAGCGCCACATGCCGGGCCGATGACAGCATAGCTTCCGCCGCTGTCGCAAAGGCATCTGCCGCGGAAGGAAGCGATGTGGCGGCAGAGGATGGCTGCGGTAAGGTGACCTCGGCCTGAGCAACATCGACCGCCAACAGCAAATAACCAGGGCGGTGTTGATACAGGGCTTCACCCATCACGCGATCGATTTCCTGTACCGCATTCTCTGCGGTCAGCACCGCGCTCGCCGCACTCACCTCCTGCGCCATACGGCTGAAGTGACGGAAATCGCCATCGCCCAGAGAATGATGGACACAATCCCCCTGGCTCTGTACCTGGCTGGCCGGTGCGCCAACGATATGAATCACCGGTACATATTCGGCGTAACTGCCAGCGATACCGTTGATCGCACTTAACTCGCCGACGCCGAAAGTGGTCAGCAAGGCGGCAGCGCCGTTACAACGGCCATAACCATCCGCCGCATAGGCCGCATTAAGCTCGTTAGCGCAGCCGACCCAGGTGATATCGGGATGCGCAATGACGCTATCGAGAAACTGTAAATTGTAATCCCCCGGCACGCCAAACAGGTGCCGGATCCCCGCTTGCTGTAAACGCATCAACAAAAATTCGCCAATTTTGAGGGTTTTCATGCGCAGCGACTCCTTGGTGGGTTATATCTGGAGTATTAGCGATGCGGCTGAATTGGTTAGATTTTCAACATCATTTCTCAGAATGATCTGGCAACAGAACGTTACGATGACGGAAAAATCCGTAAGTTGCGATCGCCGACGCGTTTGCCATTAGTGTAAACGCATACACTGCTATGCTGATGACACTTTCTCCCCCTTTGAGACAGGAACGCTGCATGAGTGTTTTTCCCCATCCCGAACGTTATCAACAGATGCAATATCGCCGCAGTGGTCGTAGTGGCCTGAAACTTCCAGCGATTTCGCTTGGCTTGTGGCACAACTTTGGCGACAGCACCCGGGTTGATAACAGCCGCGAACTGCTGCGCCACGCTTTTGATTGCGGTATCACGCATTTTGACCTGGCAAATAACTACGGACCGCCGCCGGGATCGGCTGAAGAGAATTTTGGGCGCATTCTGCGGGAGGATTTCCGTGGCTATCGTGATGAGTTGTTAATCTCCACCAAAGCCGGTTACACCATGTGGGATGGCCCCTATGGTGACTGGGGTTCGCGCAAGTATCTGATTTCCAGCCTCGATCAAAGCCTGAAACGCATGGGGCTGGAATACGTGGATATCTTTTATCACCATCGCCCGGACCCGGAAACCCCGCTGGAAGAAACCATGCGGGCGCTGGATCAGGTGGTGCGCCAGGGCAAAGCGCTGTATGCCGCCATCTCAAATTACCCGGCAGAGCGCGCCGCTGAAGCGATTGCCATTCTACGCGACCTCGGTACGCCCTGCCTGATTCACCAGCCACGCTACTCGATGTTTGAGCGCGCGCCAGAACAAGGGTTGCTGGATGTATTGGGCGACAATGGCGTCGGCTGCATCGCCTTCTCGCCACTGGCTGGCGGCGTTCTGACTGACCGTTATCTGCAAGGTATTCCCGAGGATTCAAGGGTGGCCAGCGGCAGCAAATTCCTGCGTGAAGACCAACTGACACAGGAAAAAATGGCCAAGGTCCGAGCATTGCAAAACATTGCACAGCAGCGTGACCAGAAACTGGCGCAGATGGCGCTGAGCTGGGTGCTGCGTGATACCCGCGTCACCTCAGTATTGATTGGTGCCAGTAAAACTGCGCAAATTGATGATGCCGTTGCCATGCTGAGCCAGCCTGCGCTGAGCGAAGCAGAGTTAGAGGCCATCAACGCGATTCTGGTGTAACCGCTTTCCCGCCCGGCCAACGCCGGGCTTCCCTTCCGGCAGAAAACTCTTATTTCAGATTATCCTCAATGCATTCAGACTACGTCTTAAGGACTTTTTGGTCCGATCTGGCAGACTAGCGCAACGGTAGCAATCGATAAGCTGCCGGAAAGGAGAATTATGAAACGTGGAATTTTGTTTGCCGCTTTGCTGGCAACGCTGTCCCCACTGGCACTACACACAGCCCATGCCAGTAGTGCCACCATTAATCTGGCCCCTGGCATCACCCTGCATTTAGGCGATCGCGATCATCGAGGTTACTACTGGGATGGTGGCCGCTGGCGCGAGCCGCGTTGGTGGAATGATCGCTATCGTTACCACGATCATCGTTGGTGGCGTCATGAGGAGTGGCGTCGACATGAGGCGTGGAAACGCGAGCAGGAACGTCGCCGTCATGAGCGCTGGCGTTATGAGCATCGTCATGACCATCATGGACATGGTCACGGCCATGACCACGGTCGCGACCGCTACTAATATCTGCTTATTCCTCTGCGCGAAAAATCGCGCCGCTTCAACAAAAAGGTGTGCATCTGCACACCTTTTTTATAACCCCAGCGCCTGCCCGACCAGCAGATAAATATTCAGCGCCACCACTAACCCGACAATCACCCAGCCGACGGTTTGCATCAGACGTGAATTAACCATCTCAGCCCCCATCAGCTCGCGGTTGCCGGTAAAGAACAACAGCGGCACCAACGCCAGTGCGATACCGAAGCTCAGCAGCACCTGGCTAAACACCAGAATGCGTGTCGGATCCCAGCCTGCCCAGATCACAATAAAAGAAGGCAGCATGGTAATGGCGCGACGTAGCCACAGCGGAATCTGGAAACGGATAAAACCCTGCATGACCACCTGCCCGGCCAGGGTTCCCACCACCGTTGAAGACAACCCTGCTGCCACCAGACTCAGACCAAATACCGTCGCCGCAGCATGGCTTAACAACGGTTGCAGCGTCAGGTACGCCTGATCCAGATCGGCAATGCCAGTATGGCCACTGAAATGAAACGCTGCCGCTGCGGTTGCCATCATTGCCAGGTTAACAAACCCGGCAATAGTCATGGCAATCGCCACATCCAGTTTGGTGGAGGAGTAACGCTGTCCTTTGGTGCCCTGATTACCGTATTGCGTCAGCGCCGAATGCAGATAAATCACATGCGGCATAATGGTGGCACCGAGTACGCCGGCAGCAAGGAATACCGCATCCGCCGTCGGCAAGGATGGCAGCGCCATGCCGGTAATCAGCTCGCTGACCTTGGGCTGGGAGAAGAACAACTCAACAATATATGCCGCGGCCACAAACAGCAGCAGCCCGCCAATAACCAATTCGAGGGGCTTTTGTCCACGATTTTGCAGCATTAGAATCAGGAAGGTCGCGATACCGGTCAGCACCGCACCCTGGAAAAGCGAGATGCCAAGCAACAACTTAAAGCCCAGCGCGGCACCGATAAATTCGGCCAGGTCGGTCGCCATAGCGATGATTTCGGCTTGTACCCAGTAAAACCATACCGCCGGACGGGGGAAGCGATCGCGAATATGTTCCGCGAGATTTTTGCCGGTAGCGATACCCAGCTTGGCTGACATGAGCTGAATCAGCATTGCCATGATATTCGCCCAGACCACCACCCACAGCAGTTTGTAGCCGTACGCAGCCCCCGCCTGAATATTGGTGGCGAAATTGCCGGGATCGATATAACCAATAGCCGCGATGAAGGCCGGTCCCAGCAAGGCAAGTTTGATCTTTCTGGCTCCGCGAGCGGCGCGCTCAGCGGTGCGGCTTTCTGACATAGTTTCTGACCCTGTCTTAACGCTTGTTGACCCGAACAGGTTACGGGGCAGGCGCGGCAAGTGAAATATGGTTATAGTTATCGCTTTAATAGATAATGCTATAAAGTATAGCCTTTGCTATACATTGCGGTAAAGCCAGGTTTTGCCAAAATGTGTGCAACAGGAATCAATCTACCCTCGGCTCATTTTATAGACAATGACTTTGTGGTTATTTTTGTTGTAAGAAGTGTGTGAAGAAGTTGTGATGGTTGAGACTAATCTTAAAAATATGTCGATAGTTAATACTTATAATGTGGTTTAGATCTCGTTTTTAAGTAACGCGTTACATAGAATACGCAGCAAAATACAACCCTCCTCAAATTTGGAGCCGACATGTCCCATATTTTGCACTTTCTTTTGGCATTGGTGGTGGTAGCCGTGCTGGCCTTATTGGTCAGTCACGATCGTAAAAGCATCCGTATTCGCTATATCGTTCAGCTTCTGGTGATTGAAGTTCTGTTGGCCTGGTTCTTCCTGAACTCTGAAGCGGGTCTTGGCTTCGTCAAAGGGTTTGCAGGCCTGTTTGACCATCTGCTCAAGTACGCAGCAGAAGGGACTAACTTCGTGTTCGGCAATATGAATGAAAAAGGCCTCGCCTTCTTCTTCCTCAATGTGCTGTGCCCGATTGTGTTTATCTCCGCCCTGATCGGTATTTTGCAACATTTCCGCATCCTGCCGTGGGTGATTCGTGGCATCGGTACCGTGCTGTCAAAAATCAATGGCATGGGCAAACTGGAATCCTTTAACGCCGTCAGCTCTCTGATTCTGGGACAATCAGAAAACTTTATCGCCTATAAGGATATCCTCGGCAAAATGTCACAGCGCCGCATGTACACCATGGCGGCTACCGCGATGTCGACTGTGTCTATGTCGATCGTTGGCGCTTACATGACCATGCTGCAACCCAAATATGTGGTTGCCGCGCTGGTACTGAACATGTTCAGTACCTTTATCGTGTTGTCGCTGATTAACCCGTACCGCGTCGATAGCGAAGAAGATCTGCAATTGCAGGACCTGCACAAAGGTCAGAGCTTCTTCGAAATGCTGGGCGAATACATCCTTGCCGGTTTCCGTGTGGCGATTATCGTTGCGGCGATGTTGATCGGTTTTATCGCCCTGATTTCCGGCCTGAATGCGCTGTTTGATGTGATCTTCGGCATCAGCTTCCAGGGCGTGCTGGGTTATGTCTTCTATCCGTTTGCCTGGGTGATGGGCGTGCCTTCCAACGAAGCGTTGCAGGTTGGCAGCATCATGGCGACCAAACTGGTTTCTAACGAATTCGTGGCGATGATGGATCTGCAAAAAATTGCCGGTCAGCTGTCACCGCATGCGGAAGGTATTCTGTCAGTGTTCCTTGTCTCCTTTGCTAACTTCTCCTCTATCGGGATTGTGGCAGGTGCGATTAAAGGTCTGAACGAAGAACAGGGCAACGTGGTGTCCCGCTTCGGTCTGAAACTGCTGTACGGCTCTACCCTGGTAAGCGTGCTTTCCGCTGCGATTGCCGGTCTGGTGCTGGGCTTCTGATGTTAAGGGCGGGCTTCGGCTCGCCCTTCTCTTCTTTATTATTCCTATCCGTTATATCTCCTTTTTTTACCCCGCTCTCCGCGCCCGACGCTGCTTCACGTCAAAACGCAAAACCTTTGCACAATATTGAATTTCCGTTGCCACCGCCCGCGCCCGTAGCTTTTCTCCATGACTTCACATCAGGAGAACACTATGAGCATTCAGTTTCTTGGCATGATTGGCCACCGCCTCGCCTCCGAAATCATTCCAGCCAGCGGCCCGTTATTTGATAAAGACTACATCGCCCGCTTCGCCCGCGCCCATGAAGACGCCGGGTTTGACCGCATCCTGGTCGGTTACTGGTCCGATCAACCGGACGGTTTTCTCGTCACCGCCCATGCCGCCGCCCATACTTCGACGCTGAAATTCCTGCTGGCCCATCGTCCAGGTTTTGTGGCACCCACCCTTGCCGCGCGCAAACTGGCTTCGCTCGATCACCTCACCGATGGCCGCCTGGCGGTGCATATCATCAGCGGCGGCAGCGACAGTGAACAACGCCGCGATGGTGATTTTCTCAATAAAGCCGAACGCTACGCGCGTACTGATGAGTTTCTGACGGTGCTGAAGCAGAGTCTGGAATCGACGCAACCCTACAATCACCAGGGAAGGTTCTACCAGGCCGAGCAGGCGTTCTCCGCGATTAAGCCGTTGCAGAAAAAGCTGCCGATCTATTTTGGCGGTTCGTCAGCAGAAGCGATTGATGTCGCGGCACGCCATGCCGATGTGTTCGCCTTGTGGGGCGAACCGTTGAAAGGCGCAGAAGAGACGGTGCGCAGCGTTCGTGCTGCCGCCGCAAAACAGGGGCGGGAAATTGATTTCAACATTTCTTTCCGCCCCATCCTCGGTAGCACCGAAAAAGAGGCCTGGGAACGTGCCGAGTACATTCGCGAAACGGCCGGGAAACAGCTGGCGGAAAGCGGTTATACCTTCGGCTTGCCAAAACCACAGAGCGTCGGTGCACAACGTTTGTTAGCTGCCGCCAACGAGAGCGAACGCCACGATAAAGTGCTGTGGACCGGCGTCGCCAAACTGGTGCAGGGTGGCTACAACTCCACCGCATTGGTTGGCACGCCCGAGCAGGTGTCTGACGCGCTGCTGGATTACTACCGCATCGGCATCCATAACGTGCTGATTCGTGGTTTCGATCCCCTTAACGATGCGGTGGAATATGGCCGCGAGTTGCTGCCACTGACGCGCGAAAAAGTCGCGGCTGTCGATCGCCATGAAAAAAGGAGTGCCTGATGCGGCTGGCTGCTTTATTTGCCGGTCTGACACTGGCGCTATCGCTTAACCCGTTGTTTGCCGCAGAGAAAGTCACTTTGCGCCTCGGTGATGTAAAGGGTGACCGCTTTGCAGCGCTGAAAGCGTCTGGCGAGCTAAACAACCTGCCTTATGACCTTAAGCTCACGGCGTTTGACTCCGGTGCGCCGGTGCAGGAAGCGCTGAACGCCGGGGCGCTGGATGTCGGTTTCACCGGCGATCTGCCGTTCCTGTTTGTCTATGCTGCGGGGGCTCCGGTGAAAGCGGTAGGCGCGTGGCAGAACAATCCGGATAGTATCGCCCTGCTCACTCGACCCAATGCCGGGGTGCACAGCTTGCAGGATTTGAAAGGCAAGCAAATTGCGGTGAATCGCGGCGGCTGGGGTCATTATCTGATTCTCGGCTTGCTGGAACGCGCGGGCCTTAAGCCCAGCGACGTTACGCTGCGCTTCCTCGGTCCGGTGGATGGACGTGCCGCGTTAACCTCGGGTGCCGTGGCCGCCTGGGCACCGTGGGAACCTTATATCGCAACCTCTACCGCTGTCGATGGTACGGTACGCGTGCCACAAGGCGGTGGCAAGGGCATTATGTCGGGATATTCCTATGCACTGGCGCGTGATGAAGCCCTGAGTAACCCGGAAAAACGCAAAGCCATCGCCGATTTGCTGGTGCGCTTAGCCAAAGCGCAGGTTTGGGCGCAGCAGCATCCCACTGAGTTCGCCCAGGTTCTGGGGAAAACCCTCAATATGCCAACCAGCATTACCGCCAGTTGGATCGCTGATGCGCGCATCCGTCCGTTGGTATTCGATGCCAGCCTGATTGGTACGCTGCAAAAATCGGCGGATTTCTTCCACCGTTACCAGGTGTTGCCAAAGCAGGTTGATGTCAGCAAAGCCTTTGATTTCAGCCTCGCCGCCGGGGCCAATCAGGTGGCAAAAAGCGTTCAGGGGGATAAATCATGAGTGAACTTCAGCACCACCGGTTACGCACCTTTGTCGGCAATCTGGCGCAACTGCTCGATAGCCATCCTGATGAGCAATCCCTGTTACAACGCGGCAGTGCCTTGCTGGGCGAGTTGATCCGCCATGACGACTGGCTGGATGAAGCCTTTACCCAACCGCATCCCCAACATTATCAGCAATATTTATTGTATGCCGATGCGCAGCAACGCTTCTCGGTGGTGAGCTTTGTCTGGGGACCGGGGCAGCAGACGCCGATACACGACCATCGCGTCTGGGGCCTGATTGGCATGTTGCGTGGCGCCGAGGTATCCCAGTCATGGCAACCCGGCCCCAGCGGTTTACAACCGGAAGGCCCGCCGGTACGCCTTGAGCCAGGCAGCGTTGAGGCGGTATCCCCCACGGTGGGCGATATCCATCGTGTCAGCAACGCCTTTGATGACCGCGTCTCCATCAGCATCCACGTCTATGGCGCCAATATCGGCGCGGTTAAGCGCGCGGTGTATCGCGAAGACGGCAGCGAAAAAGAGTTTATCTCCGGTTACAGCAACCGTTATTTACCAAACATTTGGGATCTTTCACATGACTAAACCGGTTTTTCCGTTACGCCAGGCGGCCGACATTCTGACCGCGCTGCGCCAGCAGCAGGAAGTGGCACTGGTCGATGTGCGCGATGAAGCGCTGTATGCCACAGGCCACCCGTTGTTTGCGGTGAATATCCCGCTATCCAAACTTGAACTGGAGTGGCTGGATCGCATCCCACAGCGTGCTACCGCCATCACCTTATACGACAATGGCGAGGGCCTGGCGCAAACGGCAGCGGAACGCATTGCAGCATTGGGCTACCACAATGTCGCGCTGCTGGCGGATGATCTGCCAGGCTGGCAGGCCGCCGGAGGGGAGCTGTTTATTGACGTGAACTCCCCCAGCAAAGCTTTCGGTGAACTGGTGGAACACCATAACCAGACACCGTCGCTCTCCGCCGATGAGGTACATACCCTGCTGAATGGCGATCACGATGTGGTAGTGCTGGACGCACGCCGCTTTGATGAATATCAGACCATGAGCATCCCACACGCTACCAGCGTGCCGGGCGGTGAGTTGGTGTTGCGGGTGCGCGACCTCGCCCCCTCCCCGGAAACCACGGTGATCGTTAACTGCGCTGGCCGCACGCGCAGCATCATTGGCACGCAGTCACTGGTGAATGTCGGAATCCGTAATCCGGTGTTTGCGCTACGGAACGGTACTATCGGCTGGACACTGGCGGGCCATCCGCTGGATAAGGGACAGGACCGCCGTTATGGTGCAACCAGCGAGATCGCGCAGCGCCAGGCGGCGGTAAAAGCGCGTGAACTGGCAGATCGCGCGGGTGTGGAACGCATCACGCTCGAGACACTGCATCGCTTACAGCAGGAGCCGCGCACCACTTATCTGTTTGATGTGCGCGATGCACAGGAATATGCCGCCGGACATATCCCCGCCAGTCGCCATGTTCCGGGTGGTCAACTGGTGCAGGAAACCGATCACTACGCCAGCGTGCGTGGCGCGCGCATTGTGTTGATTGACGACGACGGCGTGCGTGCCAATATGGCGGCCTCCTGGCTGGCGCAACTGGGTTGGCAGGTGGAGGTGCTGGAGGGTTTGCAACTCAGTGATTTCAGTGCGACGGGCAACTGGCAGGCACAGGTTTCGCCTGTCGCACGGCCAGAATTTGTCTCACCGCAGCAGCTTGCCAGTTGGCTGGCGGAAGGACAAACCCAGGTGTTGGATTTCACCACGCGCGCCAATCACCTCAACAGCCATATTCCCGGTGCTGCCTGGCTGCTGCGCTCCACCTTGCAACAACAGGGCAACGCCTTGTTGCCTGAAGCGCGTCGTTATGTGCTGACCTGCGGCAGCAGTTTGCTGGCGGGCTATGCGGTTGAACAGATTGCTGAGCTGAGCGGCAAACCGGTATATGTGCTGGAAGGCGGTAACGCCGCCTGGCGCGCGGCTGGCCTGCCAACCGAACAGGGAGAACAGCGGTTGCTGTCACCAGCGATTGACCGCTATCGCCGTCCCTATGAGGGCACCGATATTGAGCCGGCGGTGATGCAGGCCTATCTCGACTGGGAATATGGTCTGGTAGCGCAGTTGGATCGCGATGGAACGCATGGATTCAGGGTACTCAAGCCAGTGTCACAGGCCGTGACCGCCTGATTGGTAGCGGCGCGATTTATCGCGCTGTTTTTTCTGCAACAAATCAAAAACCGCGCGATAAATCGCGCCGCTACGGGGTGTTTGTACCCAATAGTATGATTTTTTTTAAAAATTTGTTCGGAACGAACAGAGAAATGGTGGAGATAAGCGGGATCGAACCGCTGACCTCTTGCATGCCATGCAAGCGCTCTCCCAGCTGAGCTATACCCCCACATCTGGAATCGTTTTTTCAGTGCCAAACTTTTGGGAAGAAGTTTGGTGGAGCTAAGCGGGATCGAACCGCTGACCTCTTGCATGCCATGCAAGCGCTCTCCCAGCTGAGCTATAGCCCCGAACCGAAAAAACCGCCGAATCACCTCGACGGACGGCATAATATGAAACCCCTTCCTGGGTGTCAACGTCAAATTTCCGTTCTGTGTTCAATCGCTGAAAAAGGCGGCAAACCCGTGTCGCTGTGGCTTTTTTTTCAGCATCATCGCCCGTTTTCTGATGCCGCCTGGTTAAACCATCGTTAATTGCTATCGTAAGAACGCTTGTTTTTTGTTAATGGTCGGTGTAAAACTTCGCACGCTAATTAACCGGTCATCGACCAGGGGTTTTGCCTCTTTTGATCGGCCAGCACGTCCCTTCCCTTGTTATTAATAAGAATGCGAATTTATGTCACTGCATACACCAAAAGAGATCGCCCAACTGGCGATTCAGTCTGGCGTGGTTAAAAGCCAGGCGCCGGTATCTACCTTATTGATCCTCGGCTTTATGGCGGGCGCATTTATTGCAACCGGCTTTCTGCTTGATCTGCACGTCATTAACCAACTGCCAGCCGATTGGGGCTCCTTCGGTGGGCTGTTGGGCGCGGCGGTTTTCCCGGTCGGTCTGATTCTGACCGTGCTGGCCGGTGGTGAACTGCTGACCGGCAATATGATGACCATGCCGATTGCCTGGTTCGCACGCCGTATCAGCGGCTTCAGCGTGCTGCGCAACTGGTTCTGGGTCACCATCGCTAACTTCCTCGGCAGTATCGCCGTCGCCTGGTTCTTTGGTCATATGTTGGGTATGACTGAAGGAGACTACCTGAAGAAGACTGTCGCCATCGCTACCGCGAAAGTGAATGCTGATTTCCTGCATGCCTTTATCTCCGGCATTGGCTGTAACTGGCTGGTGTGTCTGGCAGTATGGCTGGCGTTCGCCAGCAAAGACGTAGTAGGCAAGATTTTTGGTATGTGGTTCCCGGTAATGGCCTTCGTGGCGATTGGCTTCCAGCACGTCGTGGCAAATATGTTTATCGTGCCGGCTGCAATTTTCGCCGGACAGCTGAGCTGGGCTGAGTACCTGCCGAATTTTGTCGCCGTGTTCCTCGGTAATGGCGTGGGCGGGGCAATTTTTGTCGGTCTGACCTACTTTATCGCCTTCCGTCCGGCGATGGCGGCAGCGAGCGAAGCACGTTAATCGAATGGTGCCTTTTGCCAGTGGGCAAAAGGCATTTTGCTGCGTGATGACTTTCACCTGAAACGTTTTGTTGTAATATGTAGTTCTAATGTATTTAACAGGGAAAGCGTCGTGAAAAAGGAATGGCTAACACCCGAAGAACTCGCGCTGGAAACCGGATACAGTCGCCAGACTGTTAACAAATGGATTAAACGCGAAAACTGGACAACCACGCCAAAGCCCGGTGTACAGGGCGGTAAGGCGCGTTTGATCCACATTGATGAACGCGTTAAAAGCTTTATTCAATCCACCCGGCACGCGAATGAACCGGTAGCTCATTACGGTGCTCAGCAAAATACGTTACCTGCGTTATTAATAAATTCTATCCAGCAAATGACAGTCGCCGAACAGGAACAATTGGTGGCACTTCTGTTGCGGGAAGGGATCAGAGGCGTATTACAACGGCTGGGAATTCAGGAAAAATAAAAAAGCCGGGAGCAACGCTTCCGGCTTTTTTACTCACGTCAGGTTTAGGCCTGCGCTTCTCGTTCCGCAATAAAGGCCAGCGCTTTTTCAATGCGCGCCACGCTGCGGCTGCGACCAATCGCCTGTACCGTCACATCCAGCGCGGGTGACTGCCCGGCACCGGTTACGGCAACACGCAACGGCATGCCGACTTTCCCCATCCCCAGCTCCAGCTCATCAGCTGCGCTTTGAATGGCGTGATGCACGTTTTCAGCGGTCCAGTCGTTGTCGCTGATGGCGGCCAGTTTGTCACGCACCACTTCCAACGGTTGACGCGCTACCGGGCGCAGGTGTTTCTTCGCTGCATCGGCATCAAACGCGTCAAACTCTTCATAGAAATAGCGGCAGGAAGCGGCAATCTCCACCAGCGTTTTGCAACGCTCGCCCAGCAACGTAACCAGCTTCGCCAGTTCCGGGCCAGTACGGGTATCGATGTTCTGTTGTTCAATGTGCCATTGCAGATGGGTAGCAACATATTCTGGTGGCAGCGTATTGATGTAGTGATGGTTCAACCACTGCAATTTTTCCGTGTTAAAGGCACTGGCTGATTTGCTGACCGCATCAAGGGTAAACAACTCAGTCATCTCCGCCACACTGAAAATTTCCTGATCGCCATGTGACCAGCCCAGACGCACCAGATAGTTGAGCAGCGCTTCCGGCAGATAGCCGTCATCACGATACTGCATCACCCCTACCGCACCATGACGCTTGGAGAGTTTTTTGCCATCGTCACCGAGGATCATCGAGACGTGAGCATAAGTCGGCACTTCAGCCCCAATCGCTTTCAGGATGTTGATCTGACGCGGCGTGTTGTTGATATGGTCTTCACCACGAATCACATGGGTGATCCCCATATCCCAGTCGTCCACCACCACACAGAAGTTGTAGGTCGGTGAACCATCGGTGCGACGAATGATCAGATCATCCAGCTCCTGGTTGCTGAATTCAATCGGTCCACGAATCTGGTCATCGAAAATTACCGAACCCTCTTGTGGGTTGCGGAAACGCACCACGCAAGGTTCATCAGCGGCGTGATGTTCGTGGCTGTCGCGGCAACGACCGTCATAACGCGGTTTTTCGCCTTTCGCCATCTGCTCTTCGCGCAATGCTTCCAAACGTTCTTTCGAGCAGTAGCATTTATAGGCAGTGCCTGCTTCCTGCATTTCGTCGATCACCGCGTTATAGCGATCAAAACGTTTGGTCTGGTAGTACGGGCCTTCGTTCCAGTCCAGGCTCAACCAGTTCATGCCATCCATAATGGCTTCGATGGCTTCCGGCGTGGATCGCTCCAGATCGGTATCTTCGATACGCAGAACAAATTCGCCCTTGTTATGACGAGCATAAAGCCAGGAGTAAAGCGCGGTACGAGCACCGCCCACATGCAGATAACCAGTGGGGCTGGGTGCGAAGCGAGTTTTGATTTTCATTCAGCATTGCCTTAAATGCGCGGAGGTTTGTTGTCTGGATGACAAAAAACAGGTTAACGCGAAAAAACAGTGCGCATATTCTAGCAGCTGACCATGATTCCTCAATCATTGTCGCGGTACGCGTCACAATAGATAGTGGTTTTTCTGCTAATAAAACCAGCATATTGGCTAAAAGCGCCGCGAGATGTTTAATTTTAAAGCGAACGCACATTTATGTTTTAAAAAGCGTTGACTCACTTCGAAGGATCCCTATAATGCGACTCCACACAGCGGGGGTGATTAGCTCAGTTGGTAGAGCATCTCCCTTACAAGGAGGGGGTCGGCGGTTCGAGCCCGTCATCACCCACCACTCTTAAGGTGGCCCGCAGTGAACAAGAGATAAGATATGGGTGATTAGCTCAGTTGGTAGAGCATCTCCCTTACAAGGAGGGGGTCGGCGGTTCGAGCCCGTCATCACCCACCATATCTTAGTCTGATGACACTCTTGTTAAGTAGTACCGAAGTGGGTGATTAGCTCAGTTGGTAGAGCATCTCCCTTACAAGGAGGGGGTCGGCGGTTCGAGCCCGTCATCACCCACCACTTCGGGTCGTTAGCTCAGTCGGTAGAGCAGTTGACTTTTAATCAATTGGTCGCAGGTTCGAATCCTGCACGACCCACCATTATGTAGAAAGGCGCCCTAAAGGCGCCTTTTTGCTATGCGCGTTTTACAGATTCCTTTCACAACCTTAACGCTTTGAACCCTCATGTGATTTTATCCCCTTGCCGATAACGACTGTGAACTATTGCAAGGAGAAAACCATGAGTACCATTTCCAGTGTATCCAGTAGTACCACCAGTGCCAGCAGTAGCGGCAACACGTCGCAAATCGCCAGCCTGAATAAACAAATTCAGAGCCTGACCAAAGAACTCAAAGATCTGTCCAGTGATGACACCCTCACAGATGAACAAAAATCTGAACAGGAGCAGTTACTGGAGTCGCAGATTCAGATGATTGAAGCGCAGATTGCGCAAATCGAGCAGCAAGCGGCTGAAAAAGCGCAACAACAGCAGGAACAGCAGCAAAAACAGGAAACCGCCAGCACCACGGCAAAAGCTGATGGTATCAACCGCCCGACGGATACCAATAAGATCAACGTTTACGTTTAAAACGACGGTTTAAGAGAACGTTGTTGCGTCAGCAGCGCTGCCTGCTGACGCACTTCCTGCCAGATCGCCTCTGCTGCGGGCGTCAACGATCGGTTTCGGCGTTTAATCAGCATCAAGCTACGGTTTATTTCCGGGTAAAGACGTCGCACCGTCAGTTTGCGCCCGGACGGTAAGGGCAACGCCAGCGCCGGAAGAATGCTGATGCCAATCCCTGCTTCAACCATCGGATATAGCGTTGCCGGATGCCCTATCTCCTGCACCACGTTGACCGAGATCCCCTGCTGGTGTAGCGCGGCGTCAATGAGCAAACGGCTACCCGAAGCGTAGTCCTGAAGCACCATAGTACGCCCATCCAGCATTGACCACTGTGGCTGAAGCGCCTGTGCCAGGACATCATCTTCCCGACACAGCAATAAAAAGGGTTCATCCATAATGGTCTGGTAGTCAAAATCGCTATCACGCAATGGCCCGATGATGATGCCGAAGTCTACCTCCGCGTTACGCACGCTTTGCAGTACCCACTGCTGCGCGCGGTCATGCAAGATCACACGAATATCGGGATAGCGCTGTTGGCTGCTGGCAAGACATTGCGGCATCAGATGCGCAGAAGGCGTCTGGCTGGCCGCCACCCGCACCGTACCGCTACGCTGTTCACCGTAGCTACGGACATCCAGCACCGTGGTGTTAAGTTCTTCCAGCAGATGCTCCAGGCGCGTGGCCAGCTGCTGTCCCGCCCCAGTCAGCAGCACCTCGCGCGTGGTGCGATCCAGCAAACGCACCCCCATTTCAGCTTCCAGTTCTTTAATGCTGTGGCTGACCGCCGACTGGCTCAGACCAATGACCTGCCCGGCCAGGCTGAAGCTGCCGTGTTTTGCCACAGCGACAAAAGTGCGCAACTGGCGCAGCGTGTAATTCATCGATATCACTCATAGATTAATGCAATAAATCAATTTTATTTCTAAACCCGATTGGCGCACAATCAGCAACATCAAATTTTAATTAACCGGATTGTAACAATGGGATTTTTACGCCTCGACCCGATGATGGTCAAACTCATCATCACCGTGCTGCTGGCCAGCTTCTTACCGGCCAAAGGAGGGTTTGTCGACTTCTTTGAATGGCTGACCACCGCTGCCATCGCCCTGCTGTTCTTTATGCACGGTGCTAAGCTGTCACGCGAAAAAATCATCGCCGGTAGCAGCCACTGGCGACTGCATTTATGGATTATGTGCAGCACCTTCGTGCTGTTCCCGATCCTTGGCCTGCTGCTGGTGTGGTGGCATCCGGTTGATGTAGGCGCTGAAATCTATACCGGTTTTCTTTACCTGTGCATTCTGCCTGCAACCGTGCAGTCGGCAATCGCCTTTACCTCTATGGCCGGAGGCAACGTGGCGGCGGCGGTATGTAGCGCTTCAGCATCCAGCTTGCTCGGCGTATTTGTTTCGCCGTTGCTGGTGAATCTGGTGATGAATGTGCACAGCGATGGTCCGAGCAACGGGCTGGAGCAGATTGGCAAAATCATGTTGCAGTTGCTGGTGCCTTTTGTGCTCGGTCATATTTCACGTCGCTGGATTGGCGGCTGGGTGGAGAAGCATCGCAGCCTGATTGGTAAAACCGACCAGACCTCCATTCTGTTGGTGGTTTATTCCGCCTTTAGTGAAGCGGTAGTCAACGGCATCTGGCACCGCGTGGGCGTGGATACGCTGCTGTGGATTCTGGCCGGTAGCCTGCTGCTGCTGGCTGTGGTGTTGTTGATCAACCTTGGCGCATCACGCCTGTTTGGCTTCAAGCGTCCCGATGAAATTACCGTGTTGTTCTGTGGTTCGAAAAAGAGCCTGGCCAACGGCGTGCCGATGGCCAATATCCTGTTCCCGGCCAGCAGCGTGGGGATTATCGTGCTGCCGCTGATGATCTTCCATCAGGTGCAGTTGATGGTGTGTTCTTTCATTGCCCAACGTTATAAAACCAGCAATGCGAAACGGCTGGCGCAGCAGCAACAGGTTGAAGTGCAGAAATCCTGATTCGTAGCCGCGCGATTTATCGCGCGGGTTGTAAAAAAACGGCGCGATAAACCGTGTCGCGTTACATCATGTACGTTTCAGCGGCTTCACTAAACCCTGTAATCCTTCGATCTTAATCGCCAGGGTGAGCTGCATCAGCTCACCCAGTTTACCGGCGGGAAACTCACCGCTGCGGGCAAACCACAGCAGATACTCCTCCGGCAAATCAATCAACACCCTGCCTTTGTATTTACCAAACGGCATTGGCGTGTTGGCAATCTCAATCAGCTGCTGCTTTTCCATATCAGGCTCCGAGCAGGCGAATCATCTCTGCTTCGTCGATCACCGCAATGCCCAGCTCCTGTGCTTTCGCCAGTTTGGAACCGGCGGCTTCACCGGCAATCAGCAAATCGGTTTTCTTTGATACGCTGCCACTGACTTTGGCACCCAGGGCCGTCAGACGCGCTTTGGCATCATCACGGTTCATCTGCGACAGCGAACCGGTTAATACCACGGTTTTACCGGCAAACGGGCTATCGATCTCTGCTGCATTTACCACCTCAACCTGCGGCCAGTGCACGCCCATCTCCACGGTCAGTTCGCGGATCACCTCACGGTTGCTCTCTTCATCCATAAAGTTGCGTACATGGCTGGCAACCACTTTACCGACATCCTGCACCGCTATCAGCGCATCGAGGTCGGCATCCATCACTTTTTCCAGCTCACCGAAATGATTGGCAAGGTTAGCCGCGGTGGCCTCCCCGACTTCACGAATGCCAAGGGCATAGAGGAAACGCGGTAGCGTGGTGAGTTTGGCTTTCTCCAGCGCATCGACCACATTCTGCGCCGATTTCGGCCCCATACGGTCCAGCCCGGTGAGCTTACCGGCGGTCAGGCGAAACAGGTCGGCAGGCGTTTTGACGTACTCCTTTTCCACCAGTTGATCGATGATTTTGTCACCCATTCCCTCGACATCCAGCGCGCGGCGCGACACAAAATGCTTGAGCGCCTCTTTACGTTGCGCACCGCAAATCAGGCCACCGGTACAACGCGTCACCGCTTCGCCTTCCACACGCTCCACATCAGAGCCGCACACCGGGCAGTGGCTGGGGAACACAATCTCACGCGTGTCTTCCGGGCGTTCCGATTCCACAACATTCACCACCTGCGGGATCACATCCCCGGCACGACGAATCACGACTTTGTCACCAATGCGCAGCCCCAGACGGGCAATTTCATCGGCGTTATGCAACGTGGCGTTGCTGACCACTACGCCGGCCACCTGCACCGGCTCCAGACGGGCAACTGGCGTGATGGCACCGGTACGGCCCACCTGGAACTCCACGTCACGCACCACGGTCATCTGCTCCTGCGCCGGGAATTTAAACGCAACAGCCCAACGCGGTGCGCGGGCGACAAAGCCCAGTTGTTCCTGTAATGCCAGCGAATCAACCTTGATCACCACACCATCGATATCGAACCCCAGCGTTGGGCGCGCCTCTTCAACCTCGCGATAAAACGCCAACACTTCATCGGCATTATTGGCCAGACGGATACGGTTGCTGACCGGTAAACCCCAGGCCTTAAATTGTTGCAGACGGCCGAGGTGGCTGGCAGGCATCTCACCGCCCTCCAGCAGGCCAAGGCCGTAGCAGAAGAACGTGAGTGGGCGCTTCGCGGTGATGCGCGGATCGAGCTGACGCAGCGAACCCGCAGCGGCGTTACGTGGATTGGCGAAAACTTTCCCCCCGGTACGGCGCGCTTCTTCATTCAATTTTTCGAAGCCACTTTCCGTCATAAACACTTCGCCACGTACTTCAACGCGCGCCGGGATATTGTCGCCGAGAAGGCGGAGCGGAATCGCGTGAATGGTGCGTACGTTGGCGGTGATATTTTCTCCGGTGGTGCCGTCGCCGCGCGTGGCGGCACTGACCAATAAGCCATCTTCATACAACAGGCTTACCGCAAGACCATCCAGTTTGAGTTCGCAGCAGTAGACCAGGTCATCGCTGCTTTTCAGACGATCCTGAACGCGTTTGTTGAAAGCGAGGAAACCGGCTTCATCGAAGGTGTTATCCAGCGACAGCATCGGCACTTCATGACGAACCTGTTCAAAGGCGGCCAGCGGTGCGGCACCGACACGTTGCGTCGGTGAATCCGGCGTGATCAGCTCGGGATGCGCGCTTTCCAGCTCACGCAGCTGTGCCATGAGTCGGTCATATTCTGCATCCGGGACTTCCGGCGTATCCATCACATGGTAGAGATATTCGTGGTGACGTAACGTGGTGCGCAGCGCGGTGATCTGCTCCTGAACCGATTTCATAGTGCCTCATCCGATAAAAAACCCCCGACAGGCGGGGGTTATAAGTAGAGATTGTTGACGCCTGCACGGGTTATCAGCCGATAACCTCGCGAATACGTGCTTTATAAGTTTCCAGCTTTTGCGGCGTCATCATTCGACGCTCATCATCCAACACGACGCCGCCGACATCATCAGCGATACGCTGTGCGGATTGCAGCATCAGTTTAAAGTTCTGGTTCGCATCGCCGTACGACGGCACCATCATAAAGATGGATACGCCTGGCGTGCTGAAATCACCCATTTCATCCGGATTGAACGAACCGGGTTTTACCATATTCGCCAGGCTGAACAGCACCGGACCGCTGCCGGCCGGACTCAGATGGCGATGGAAAATATTCATTTCGCCAAACTGGAAGCCTGCCTGCAAAATCCCCTGCAACAGCGCTTCACCATTCAGCACGCCGCCAGCATGAGCCGCAACGTGCAGTACCAGCACGGCTTCTTTTTTGCTGCCCGCAGCGGCTGGCTGCGGTTGTTCTTCGTGGGCAACGGGCGTCTCTTCTTCCGGCTCAGGCTGTTGGGCCACGACCGGTGCGGCGCTAACCAGCGGGTCGTTATCCAGCAACGGATCTGCCTGAATCGGTTGCGGCTGTGGTTGCGGCTGCACAACAGGTTTTACCACTGGAGGAACAGGCGGTACGGGTTGCTGGCGCACTTCCGGCTCCGCATCAAACAGCGGATCGCGTGCAACTGAAGGTTCCTGACGCGGTGCAGGCTGACGAACAGGTTCAGGCGCACGCGGCGCACTGACCGGCTTTTCTGAATAGCCGCCCAGCTCAGGTTCATCATGCGTATCGCGACGAACCCGTACTTCGCCGACGCCTTCATCATCGTCGCCCAGCAGATCATCATCCGCTTCTTCGCGTTGTTTCAGACGTTTGTGCGGGCGATCGCGAAACACGGAGGAGCGCTCTTTACGGCTGGTCCACAGTCCGTGAAGTAGCAGCGCTATTATGGCGATCGCGCCAACAACGATTAATATCAGACGCAAATCCTGCATCATTGTATTCTCTGTTGTTCCAATACCTTGCCACCACGGCAAACTTTATCCTCTAACTGTATTTGCCCTGCTACACAAGTGCAAGTCTGTGCAGTATTTTCTGACAAATAAGATAGCTCCCCCACGCTTTTTTGCTGTTTTTTCGTGCAAAGCGACCCTGTTGCCGATAAAAAGCCAGGTTATGATGTTCGCGCCCGTACACATTGGAGAAAGGCTTGTTATGCCCGTTGAGAAATCGGTCTCATCTTTGAATGGTATTCATTACTTCGCCGAGGGATGGAAGCTGGTGCGTCTGCCCGGCATTCGTCGCTATGTTATCATCCCGCTGCTGGTCAATATCCTGCTGTTGGGGGGTGCCTTTATTTGGCTCTTCCACCGCCTCGGCCAGTGGATTCCCCAGCTAATGGCACATATCCCCGATTGGCTGCAATGGTTGAGTTACCTGCTCTGGCCGTTGTCGGTTATTTCGATTGTGCTGGTGTTCAGTTACTTCTTTTCCACCATCGCGAACCTGATTGCGGCCCCTTTTTGCGGACTGCTGGCAGAACAACTGGAAGGACGTCTGACCGGTAAACCCTTGCCCGATAGTGGCTGGGTAGCCATGTTCAAAGACATTCCCCGTATCATGAAGCGTGAAATGCAGAAGCTGGGCTACTATTTGCCCCGCGCGCTTGGGTTATTGCTGCTGTACTTTATTCCGGGTTTCGGGCAAACGGTGGCCCCGGTTTTATGGTTTTTGTTCAGCGCCTGGATGCTCTCAATCCAATATTGCGATTATCCATTTGATAACCATAAAGTGAGTTTTCAACAGATGCGCCATGCGTTACGTCGCCATAAAAGCGCCAATATGCAATTTGGGGCGCTGGTCAGCCTGTTTACCATGATCCCCATCCTCAATATGGCCATCATGCCCGTTGCCGTGTGTGGTGCCACCGCCATGTGGGTCGATCGCTATCGCCAGCAAAATGGCCGTCATTAAACCATCAAAAAGCCTTATGCTTTTTTGCATGGGGCTTATGGTCAAGGGCTATATAGATATACGATTTCTTTCCTTCCGCACACGGGCAGAAAAGGTATGCTCTGAGGGTTCCCAATATTTCATACAGTTAAGGACGAGCTATGAGTAAGATCTATGAAGACAACTCGCTGACAATTGGTCATACGCCGCTGGTTCGACTGAACCGCATCGGTAACGGCCGCATTCTGGCGAAGGTCGAGTCCCGTAACCCGAGCTTCAGCGTCAAATGCCGTATCGGTGCCAATATGATTTGGGACGCAGAAAAACGCGGTATCCTGAAAAAAGGCGTAGAACTGGTTGAGCCGACCAGCGGCAATACCGGTATTGCCCTGGCTTACGTTGCGGCTGCTCGCGGTTACAAGCTAACGCTGACCATGCCGGAAACCATGTCGATCGAACGTCGTAAACTCCTTAAAGCACTGGGTGCCAACCTGGTGCTGACCGAAGGCGCGAAAGGCATGAAAGGTGCCATCGCCAAAGCTGAAGAAATTGTGGCCAGTGACCCGGACAAATATGTGTTGTTGCAGCAGTTCAGCAATCCGGCAAACCCGGAAATTCACGAAAAAACCACTGGCCCGGAAATCTGGGAAGACACCGACGGCGATGTTGACGTATTCATTGCCGGTGTCGGTACTGGCGGTACGCTGACTGGCGTCAGTCGCTACATCAAAAACACCAAAGGCAAGAAAGACCTGATCACCGTCGCGGTAGAGCCAACCGACTCGCCGGTTATCGCCCAGGCACTCGCAGGCGAAGAGATTAAACCTGGCCCGCACAAAATCCAGGGTATCGGTGCTGGTTTTATCCCGGGCAACCTTGACCTGAAGCTGATTGACCGTGTGGTCGCCATCACCAATGACGAAGCGATCAGCACCGCACGTCTTCTGATGGAAGAGGAAGGTATTCTCGCCGGTATCTCTTCAGGTGCTGCGGTCGCCGCTGCACTTAAGTTGCAGGAAGATGAAGCCTTCGCCAATAAGAACATCGTGGTGATTCTGCCCTCCTCTGGCGAGCGTTATCTGAGTACCGCGCTGTTTGCCGATCTGTTCACTGAAAAAGAGCTGCAACAGTGACCGGTCAAAGTCTGAAATGACGAAAAAAGCACCCAAATGGGTGCTTTTTTGTGGCTTAGATCTCACTTTTACCACCTGGCAGATTGCTTTCAGTGACGTGGGTCTGGTATTTAAGCAACCAATTATTTCGATGCCTGAAATTAATCGGGCTTTGAAGTGGATCAAGCTGAATCGATTTACTGATTTGGCGATACGGCGAATCACGGCATAATGAGCAGATGGAGCGATCATCTCTGCTTTTGATCCTTCCGCTGGATATGACGCTCACATCGCATGCGCATTTTTTTGGTTAGCGTGATGCCATCCAGTGCACCTACACAGGCTAAAGTTACGGCTCCAGGCTAGACTTTAGATCCATAACACCAAACCTGATAAAGTTGGGGAAATAGAATGTTCCAGCAAGAAGTTACCATTACCGCACCTAACGGCCTCCACACTCGTCCTGCAGCTCAGTTCGTTAAAGAAGCCAAGGCTTTCCAGTCAGAAATCACTGTGACCTCGAATGGCAAATCCGCCAGCGCGAAAAGCCTGTTCAAACTGCAGACACTGGGTCTGACTCAGGGTACGGTTGTTACGCTGTCTGCCGAAGGTGAAGATGAGCAGCAAGCGGTTGAACACCTGGTAAAACTGATGGCTGAGCTGGAGTAATCCACTCAGTTTGTGACTAAACCGACTCCTTTGCCCCATTGAGTGCAAACATCTTGATCGCGGACAACTTGTCCGCGTTATTGCTTCCGTAGATTACACGTCCGCGACAATGGCAATGCATTGGGTCAACGAGCCATCGTGATTAAAAGGTAGGGTTATGATTTCAGGCATTTTAGCATCACCGGGTATCGCCTTCGGCAAAGCACTGCTGCTGAAGGAAGATGAGATCGTCATCAACCGTAAAAAAATTTCTGACGATCAGGTTGAGCAGGAAGTACAGCGCTTCCTCGACGGACGCAGCAAGGCTGCTACCCAGCTCGAAGCCATCAAAGTTAAAGCCGGTGAAACCTTCGGTGAAGAGAAAGCGGCGATCTTTGAAGGTCACATCATGCTGCTGGAAGACGAAGAGCTGGAGCAGGAAATCATCGACCTGATCAAAAAAGATCACGCGACTGCTGACGCTGCTGCCCATTCGGTTATTGATGGCCAGGCGAAAGCCCTGGAAGAGCTGGACGATGAATACCTGAAAGAACGCGCCGCTGACGTGCGTGACATCGGTAAACGCCTGCTGCAAAACATCCTCGGCCTGCATATCGTCGATCTCAGCGCTATCGAAGACGAATCCATTCTGGTGGCAAAAGATTTGACGCCGTCAGAAACCGCACAGCTGAACCTGAAAAAGGTGCTGGGCTTTATCACCGATCTCGGTGGCCGTACTTCGCATACCTCCATCATGGCGCGTTCACTTGAACTGCCAGCGATTGTCGGTACCGGTAACGTGACCGCGACAGTAAACAACGGTGATTTCCTGATTCTGGATGGCGTAAACAACAAAGTTTATGTCAACCCGACTCCTGACGTACTGGAAGAGCTGAAAGCCATCCAGACGCAATATCTGTCAGAAAAACATGAACTGGCGAAACTGAAAGATCTGCCGGCAATCACGCTGGATGGTCATCAGGTTGAAGTCTGCGCCAACATCGGTACGGTACGTGACGTCGCCGGTGCCGAGCGTAACGGTGCGGAAGGCGTGGGCCTGTATCGTACTGAGTTCCTGTTTATGGACCGCGATTCACTGCCGACCGAAGAAGAACAGTTCCAGGCCTACAAAGCCGTTGCGGAAGCCATGGGTTCACAAGCGGTTATCGTGCGTACTATGGACATCGGTGGCGACAAAGACCTGCCGTACATGAACCTGCCGAAAGAAGAGAACCCGTTCCTCGGCTGGCGTGCGATTCGTATCGCAATGGACCGCAAAGAGATTCTGCATGCTCAGCTGCGTGCGATTCTGCGTGCCTCGAAGTTCGGCAAACTGCGTATCATGTTCCCGATGATCATTTCTGTGGAAGAAGTTCGCTTCCTGAAAGCTGAACTGGAAACCCTGAAAGCGCAACTGCGTGAAGAAGGCAAACCCTTTGATGAGACCATTGAAGTGGGCATTATGGTGGAAACACCGGCTTCAGCGGTTATTGCTCGTCATCTGGCAAAAGAAGTCGACTTCTTCAGTATTGGGACAAACGACCTGACGCAGTATACTCTGGCGGTCGATCGTGGTAATGATTTGATTTCTCACCTCTATAACCCAATGTCGCCTTCCGTTCTGGGCCTCATCAAGCAAGTGATCGATGCATCACATGCCGAAGGGAAATGGACCGGCATGTGTGGTGAGCTGGCTGGTGATGAACGTGCTACACTACTGTTACTGGGAATGGGGCTGGACGAATTCAGCATGAGTGCCATTTCAATCCCAAGCATCAAGAAAATTATCCGTAATACCAATTTTGAAGATGCGAAGGCATTGGCGGAGCAGGCTCTGGCTCAACCCACAGCGGAAGATTTGATGACGCTGGTTAACAAGTTCATCAAAGAAAAAACACTCTGCTGATACGCGAGACGCTGGCCCCAAATTACTGCTTAGGAGAAGATCATGGGTTTGTTTTCTAAACTTTTTGGCGATAAAACAGAGAGCGCATCAGGGACTATTGAAATTGTAGCGCCTCTGTCAGGCGAAATCGTGAATATTGAAGACGTACCAGATGTGGTATTCGCGGAGAAAATTGTCGGTGACGGTATTGCGATCAAACCGACCGGCAACAAAATGGTTGCCCCGGTTGACGGCACCATCGGTAAAATTTTCGAAACCAACCACGCATTTTCAATCGAGTCTGACAACGGCATCGAGCTGTTTGTCCACTTCGGTATCGACACGGTTGAACTGAAAGGTGAAGGCTTCAAACGTATCGCTGAAGAAGGCCAGAAAGTGAAAAAAGGCGACGTGGTGATCGAGTTTGATCTGCCGCTGCTGGAAGAGAAAGCAAAATCCACGCTGACGCCGGTTGTGATCTCGAACATGGACGAGATCAAAGACCTGATCAAACTCTCTGGTCCGGTTACTGTGGGCGAGACCCCGGTGATTCGTATCAAGAAGTAATTCGCAGTCTGGATAGTAAAACGGCACCCAATGGGTGCCGTTTTTGTTTCCACGATAATCTAGTCCTGTTTCCAGCGTGGTAGCCTGATGGTCAGCTCCAGGCCACCTTCCGGACGATTTACCGCCTGGACTTCGCCATGATGCGCCAGCACTACCTTCCGCACAATCGACAGTCCCAGCCCATAGCCTTTACCCATCAGCGGCGAATTGACGCGCACAAAGGGGTCAAAAATGCTGGAGAGCTTTTCGTCATCGACTCCCGGTCCCTGATCGCGCACACGAATCGCCAGCCACTGGTTTTCCGCCTGCAAGCGCACCTGAATATGTTGCCCCTTGTGAGAGAAACGCAGCGCGTTGCGCAGCACATTCTCCACACCACGACGTATCAACTCAGCATTGCCGTGTACGGTGTAATCCGCATTTTCATCGACCTGAAAATCAACCTTCACCCCCGGAATCTGCGCCTCGTAACGGACGTCCGTCACTATCGCATGCAGCAGACCGGTCAGGTCGAAGTACTGTTCACCCGGCATACTCTCGTGCTCAGCACGCGAGAGCGTCAGCAGTTCACCAATCATCTTGTCCAGTCGACGCGCTTCTTCGTCGATACGATTAAGCGAGGATTCGACACTTTCCGGCGTCTGGCGCGCCAGACCGGTGGCGAGCTGAAGACGGGCTAACGGCGAACGCAGCTCATGGGAGATATCATGCAGCAGCTCCTCACGCGCTTTGACCAACGTATCCAGCCGTTCCACCATCGCATCAAAATCCTGCGCGACGCTGGAAAGCTCGTCATGGCGTTTGCGCATTACCGGATAGAGCCGCACGCTCAGGTCACCACTACTGACGCGGGCAAAGCCCTCACGGAGCTGACGCATCGGACGCGTCAGGTTCCAGGCCAACAACAGGCTAAACAGCAAACCGAGCGCCCCCGCAAAGGTGAACATCGGTTCCGGGATATTCAGGATGCGGCGTGGACCACCCACACCCATTGAACTATCTTCCCGCAGTGCTTTGACGTCGTAACGCAGTTCATACTCTTTAGCATCAGCCCCTTTTACCCAACGTACAATCACATCCGGGAAGGGACCGTGGAACGGCTCGTTAAAGCCTGATGGCGGCAATACTTCCGGTGGCGCATTTACCGTAGCAACGGGTTTGCTGTGCTGGATCACCGAGAAAAACTGGCGATCGTTCGGTTCCCAGTCAGCCATCATGTCGTCGAGTGCGCTCGGCCCACCGCGTTCAAGCACCGAGACGGCTGAAGCCATCTGTAAATTCACAATACGACGGATCGCCACGATTTCTGGCGGTTCATGGCGGTTACCGGAAAGCGAAAAACCGAGCCACAGCAGCTGACTGATAATGACAAATACAATCCAGAAGCCCAGCAGGATCTTCCAGAACATGCGGCCACGGTAGCTGTGCTTCATCGAATGCGATAACCAATACTGCGCACAGTTTCGATATTGACGTTGTCAGCGGTTAACGCTGCCAGTTTCTGGCGAATATTGCTGATATGCACATCAACGCTACGATCATAAGCTTCACGCGGACGCCCCAGCCCTTTTTCCGACAGTTCATCTTTCGATACCACACGATCGGGGGCGCGCATCAGCAGGTCGAGCAGGTTAAATTCCGAAGCGGTGAGATCAAACGCCTTGCCCTGCCATTCGGTAATACGGGTGGCAGGATTGAGGCTTAAATCCCCCCAACGCAGTATCTCTTTTTTGTCCGGCAGCGGGGCCTGATCTTCAAAACGACGCAGCACAGCACGCAGGCGCGCGACCAGTTCACGGGGATAGCAAGGTTTGGGAACATAATCGTCAGCGCCCATTTCCAGACCGATGACGCGATCGATGTTGTCACCTTTGGCGGTCAGCATGATCACTGGCAGACGGCTGTTCTGGCGTACCTGACGCAGCACATCAATTCCACTCATATCCGGCAGCATGATATCGAGGATCATGGCGGTGTAATTGCCTGAAAGCGCACCTTCAACCCCGGCACTTCCGGTTAAAACCAGTTGTGCATCAAAGCCTTCAGCAATCAGGTATTGGCTCAGCATAGTACCAAGCTCTAAATCGTCATCAACAAGCAGAATTTTCATCTTTATCTCTCGTACAAAATTGCCGCTATTTTGTCCTGAGTTCGTCCTGAGCGCAGCCGGTTTTACTCGATCCTTACAGTGACGATACTCCGTAGCGACGCGATTTATCGCGCGAATTTAAAACACAGGAAAACAGCGCGATAAATCGCGCCGCTACGCATTTTTACAAGAGGATAGTTTAGTGGAAAACACCGGTGGAGAGATAACGGTCGCCGCGATCGCAAATAATCGCCACCACCACACTGCCTGGTTGCGCTGCGGCAACACGTAATGCGCCTGCCACTGCCCCACCGGAGCTGACACCGCAGAAGATACCTTCGCGTCGCGCCAGCGCACGCATGGTTTCTTCGGCTTCCAGCTGAGACATATCCATCACCTCATCCACCAATTCCGGACGGAAAATCCCCGGCAGATAGGCACTCGGCCAGCGGCGGATACCGGGAATGCTGCTACCTTCCTGCGGTTGTAAGCCAATGATTTTCACCGCAGGAGCAAACTCACGCAGGTAACGTCCCACGCCGGTAATGGTACCGGTGGTGCCCATGCTGGAGACAAAATGCGTCATCCGTTGCTGACTCTGCTGCCATATTTCCGGGCCGGTGGTCAGGTAGTGGCCGAGTGGGTTATCCGGGTTGTTGAACTGATCCAGTACCCTCCCCTCTCCACGCGCCGCCATCTCCTGCGCCAAATCGCGTGCCCCTTCCATGCCCTGCTCACGCGTTACCAGCACCAGTTCAGCCCCGTAGGCAAGCATCGCATCCTGGCGTTCCTGGCTCATGTTATCTGGCATCAGCAAACGCAGACGATAGCCTTTCATCGCCGCAATCATCGCCAGCGCGATGCCGGTGTTGCCACTGGTGGCTTCAATCAACGTATCGCCCGGTTTAATCTCGCCACGCAATTCCGCCTGGTGAATCATCGACCAGGCCGCGCGATCTTTTACCGATCCCGCCGGATTGTTACCTTCCAGTTTTAACCAGATTTCGCTGCCGTTGTCAGGCGTCAGGCGCTGCAACTTAATCAACGGCGTGTTGCCGATGGTATTTTCCAGTGTGGTCACGGTCAGATTCCCGGCGTAGAAAGAGGGGCAAAGAAATCGGGCGGGAAAATCCCGCCCGAAGGAGTGTCAAAAATATCAGGCGCTCTCGGCAAAGGCAACCGCGCGCAGCGGCGTTGTTCCCTGGTAAAGTCGTGCCTGTTGCAGGCCAACAAACAGGCGTTCACCGCGAATCGGTGCGGTTTGCTCGCCATCAAACACCAGGGTGAAGGGTTCGCTTTGCCAGCCAGTGGGCTGCACCACCAACTGCCAGAAGTGACCACGCGGGCTGACTTCCAGCACCTGCACCGGCAACGGGGTTTCCAGGCTGCTCTGGCGCGAGACATCAATCTCCCACGGACGCAGGAACAACTCGACCTTGCCCTGGTGGGCAGGCGTGTAGCCCAGCGGCCAGCGATGCGCGGCGACATGGAACTGCGAGCCGTGCACTTCACCGTCGAAGCGATTTACTTCACCGAGGAACTCCAGCACGAAGCGGGTGGCAGGATCGCGCCACACGTCATCCGGTGTCCCCACCTGTTCAATGTTACCCTGACTCATCACCACCACCCGGTCAGCGACTTCCATCGCCTCTTCCTGGTCATGGGTGACGAATACGCTGGTGAATTTTAACTCTTCATGCAACTGACGCAGCCAGCGGCGCAGTTCTTTACGCACCTGTGCATCCAGCGCGCCGAAGGGTTCATCCAGCAGCAAAATCTGCGGCTCCACTGCCAGCGCACGCGCCAGCGCAACACGCTGTTTCTGGCCGCCCGACAGTTGTGCCGGGAAACGGTTAGCAAGGTGTGCCAGTTGCACCATTTCCAACAAGCGGGTCACACGTTGTTTGATTTCGGCGCTGGAAGGACGCTCACGACGCGGCAACACCGTCAGACCAAAGGCGATGTTGTCGAACACCGTCATATGGCGGAACAGTGCATAATGCTGGAAGACAAAACCGACCTGGCGATCGCGAGCATGAATGCGGCTGACGTCTTTGCCGTGAAAATAGATCTGCCCGCTGTTCTGATGCTCCAGTCCGGCGATAATCCGCAGCAGCGTGGTTTTACCGGAACCGGATGGCCCCAGCAGCGCCACCATCTGGCCGGAAGGAATATCCAGAGAGATATCGTTCAGCACCGGGGTACGGCCAAACGCTTTGTTAATTTGTTTAATCTCAATGCTCATGATTTTCCTCCTGTTGGCGTTTCTGCTGATGCTCTAAACGCCACTGCAGCACGCTTTTCAGAAACAGTGTCACTATCGCCATCAGGGTCAGCAGCGCGGCGGCGGTAAACGCGCCGACGGTGTTGTAATCCTGATGCAGTAATTCAACCTGAAGCGGCAACGTATAGGTTTCGCCGCGAATCGATCCCGATACCACCGAGACCGCACCAAATTCGCCGATGGTACGCGCGTTGGTCAGTACCACGCCGTACAGCAGCGCCCAGCGGATGTTGGGCAACGTTACGCGGCGAAACATCTGCCAGCCGGATGCGCCAAGCAACACCGCCGCCTCGTCTTCATTGCTGCCCTGGCTCAGCATCACCGGCACCAGCTCACGCACCACAAACGGACAGGTGACGAAAACGGTCGCCAGCACCATACCGGGCCAGGCAAACATAATCTGGATATTGTGCGCATCCAGCCAGCCACCAGCCGGACCGTTAATGCCCCAGAACAACAGATACATCAAGCCTGCCACCACCGGTGACACGGCAAACGGAATATCAAACAGCGTGAGCAGCAGCTGGCGACCAGGAAAGTTAAAACGCGTCACCAGCCACGCCAGCAGCGTACCGAACACCAGGTTTACCGGCACGGTAATCAACGCCACCATCACCGTCAGCCAGATGGCATGCAGCATGTCGCCATCTTTCAGATTGCTGATGACGCCGCCCAGCCCCTGGCCCAATGCCTCCCAAAAGATGGAGATCATCGGCACCACCAACAACAGCAGCGAAACCAGCGCGCCAATGCCAATCAGCAGCCATTTGCCCCAGTTAATCGGTGAACGGTCAACACGATTGATTTGCGAAATCTCTGCCATCAGTGGCCTCCTAAACGACGGCCAAAGCGGCTTTGCAGGGTATTAATGGCGAACAGCAGCAGCAGCGATGCGGCAAGGATCACCGAGGCAATCGCACTGGCGGCCGGGTAATCAAACTCCTGCAAACGCACGAAAATCATCAGCGAGGTGACTTCGGTCTTCCACGCGATGTTACCGGCGATAAAGATCACCGCGCCAAACTCGCCGAGGCTGCGGGTAAAAGACAACGCGGTCCCGGCCAGCAACGCCGGTGCGACTTCCGGCAGCACCACGCGACGGAAGCTCTGCCACGGCGTGGCCCCGAGCGTTTCTGCCGCTTCTTCATATTCCGGGCCTAACTCTTCCAGCACCGGCTGCACGGTACGCACCACAAACGGAATGCTGGTGAAGGCCATCGCCACTGCGATACCAAGCCAGGTGTAAGAAACTTTGATATCAAACTGCGCCAGCCATTGCCCATACCAGCCGTTGACCGAAAACAACCCGGCCAGCGTCAGACCGGCGACAGCAGTAGGCAGCGCAAACGGTAAATCCATCAGGCCATCAAGCAACGTGCGGCCAGGGAAGCGATAACGGGTCAGGATCCACGCCATCAACATGCCAAACACCGCATTGAAGATGGAGGCAACACCGGCAGACAACAGCGTCACCTTGTAAGCCGCCACCAGTTGCGGACTGGTGATCACTTCCCAATACTGCGCCAGCGTCATCTTTGACAACTGCATCAGCAGCGCGCTGATCGGCAGCAGCAGGATCAGGCAGGTAAACAGCAGGCTGGTGCCCAGGCTGAGACCGAATCCGGGCAGCACCCGTTTTTGCGTTGAGGCAAACATCAACCGCGCCCCGCTGCCAGCAGTTTGTCCAGCTCAGCGCCAGACGCGAAATGGGTTTTCATCACGTTATCCCAGCCGCCGAACGCCTCGTCTACGTTGAATAACGCCGTCTGCGGGAAGCGATTTTTCTGCTCCGCCATCAGCTGCGGGTTGTTTACGCGATAGTAGAAGCTGGTGATAATTTTCTGTGCTTCCGGGCTATAGAGAAAATTCAGGTAGGCTTTCGCTGCATCGGCGGTGCCATTGTGCTCAACATTTTTGTCCACCCAGGCCACCGGGAACTCGGCGAGGATGTTGGTTTTGGGCACAATCACTTCATAACCGTCTTTGGCGTACTGGTTACGGATGTTATTCACTTCAGATTCAAAGCTAATCAACACATCTCCCAGACCACGCTCGGCGAAGGTGGTGGTCGCACCGCGACCGCCGGTATCAAACACTTCGACGTTCTTCAGGAATTTAGTCATAAAGGCTGCGGTTTTGGCCTGATCTTTACCATCAGCCTGATCCGCCGCGCCCCACGCTGCCAGATAGGTATAACGGCCATTACCGGAGGTTTTGGGATTGGGGAACACCAGCTTCACATCATCGCGCGCCAGGTCAGCCCAGTCGTGAATGTTCTTTGGATTGCCCTTGCGCACCAGAAACGCCATGGTGGAATAGAACGGTGAGCTGTTATTCGGCAGACGAGTTTTCCAGTCCGCGGGGATCAGATTGCCTTTATCATGCAGCACCTGCACGTCCGTCACCTGATTGTAAGTCACCACATCGGCACGCAATCCTTGCAGGATCGCCAGCGCCTGTTTTGAAGAACCGGCATGAGATTGTTTAATGGTCAGCTTGTCACCCGGATGGCTGGCATCCCACTGCTGCTCAAACGGCGCATTCAGCGCAACAAACAACTCGCGCGAGACGTCATAAGAGCTGTTGAGCAGTTCTGTCGCCTGCACAGCACCCGCCATTGCCAGCGAAAGCGCGATACCGCCAACCAACTTTTTCAAAACGGGAAGTGTCATGCTGCACCCAGAGATATGGAGTTACGGCTGATGCCATTAGATGTTGTCAGTGTATTTATAACTCAGGGGAAACCAGTAACGGTTTTATATATCGTTTGCTGATTTCAAAGTCTAAAAAGGCATAAGACGGCGGGGAAGAATATGCGGCTGGCGGGATTGGGCACGGACGGCTGCGTAGCCGTCCGTAGCAGAGTTACAGCGCCTGCAACACGTCGAGGGACGGTGCGAAATAGTAGCTGCCGGTCACTGGCTTGGTGAAACGCAGCATGGCGTCCATTTTGCCGTCGCGCTCGCCAAACATACTCAGCAGCTGCTGTTCGATGTTATACAGACGATTGCAGTAGGCGATAAAAAACAGGCCGTGGGTGCCGCTGGCGGTGCCGTAAGGCAGGCTCTGACGCAAAATCTTCAGCCCTTTTCCCTCTTCTTTGAGATCGACACGGCTGAGATGCGACGTCGCCGGGCGCGCCTCACCCGGTATCTCTTCATTTTCCACTTTGGTACGCCCGAACACCGCTTCCTGCTTCTCAACCGCCATGCGGTTCCACAGCTTCAGGTTATGTTCCCAACGCTGAGTGAAGACGTAGCTGCCCCCGGCATCCGGGCCATCGGCGATAATCGCCACCTGCTGACGCTGTTCGCCCTGGGGGTTCTCGGTGCCATCGATGAAGCCTGAGAGATCGCGCTCCTCCACCCAGCGGAAGCCGTGCGTCTCTTCTTCGACGTTAACGGCGTCAGCAAAAGCCACCAGCGCCGCCTGCGCCAGGGAGAAGTTAACGTCATGGCGTAGTGACTGAATATGGATCAGCAAATCATGCTGGGTTGCGGGCGCAATGCCCTTACCCAGTTCGCGAAAGGCTTTCAGCTCCGGCGCGCTATCCGTCCCGTGCAAATCGCGCCACAGCGTGTCGCCAAAGGCGATAACCGCGCCCAGACCCGCATCGGTGAATTGTTGTTGCAGTGATTCGAGGTGTTGCAGAAAAGTTTTGCTGCCCAGACGCAGCGCATCGAGATCGCCCGTGACACGAGCTTCCAGCCAAATGGCGAAACGGCGGTGTTCCAGCAGGATCCCGCTCTGAAATTGAGACATCGACATGCTCTCCGGCGATGGGGGTTAAACGACGTTTTTTTCGCCCGTATCATACCGGAAAGCGGCGGTGATAGCCCGTATCACCGCACTTTTTTCAGGGTTACCGTTGCCAGACGATCTGACTGATTTTCCAGTTTTTCAGAGTATCGTCAGACGGCATCAGACCTTCAGGCCCGTGCCATTCACCGCTGTAGATGTAAGCGATGTGCTGGCTGTTGGGTGCCCGGCACTCAACATCACGACTATCCAGGCCCGGCACCATTTTGCAGTTATCGAAAGCTTTGCTGAATTTCGCGCTGAACAGGTCACCGATTTTGCTGCCATCGGCACTTTTTGCGTTGCTATCCACGACTTCGATACGCTCCACGCTGCTTTGGCCGTGAATCACCATTTTGACCTTGCCATCATCCAACGCCTGCCAGAACTCCACCACCTGGCCGTTCTGGGTGCGCATGCCCTGGCGCAATTTGTAATCCCCATCCAGGGCTTTATCGATGGCAGTTTGCGTCATCGCGGTGCTGCTGGAAAGGCCTGCTACCCCCTGCTCCGTCACGGTAAGCGAACCACCAAACCAGTTCAGCGGATTCAGCGCTGACCAATGATAACTGAGCGGGTTGTACCAGTGGCTTTCATCAGCCTGGGAAGAGGAACCCGAACTGGCACATCCTGCCAGCACCAGAGCCATCGCCAGCAGCGCGGGACGAACAACGTTCATGAAAACTCCTTGATCTTCTTTGCCGGTTGGCGTGCCTGTTGGAGTCGCAAAGCGACAAAAAGTTTATTCGTGATGCTGATGTTCGGGCAAAAAACAGTCACGCAGGCGGCGATGGGTTTGCAGCCAATATAACGCCAGCAGGTCAAACAACGTCAGCAACAGCGGAAATGGCGAGTCGGGCATCTCGCCCTGCCACAGATTAACCCCCTGCCACAGCAGGTTAATCAGTAGCGACAGACTCAACACCCAGCGCCAGCTTTGCCACACCCGAGGCCAACGCTGGCGATAACCGGTGAGTAATAAACCGATGGCTGACGGAACACCCAGCGCCAGACCGAGCCAGAAACTTTGCCGGTCCGGATAAAACAGCGCCAACAGGTCATTGCCCTGCTGACGTGAAGCGCCAGCCATCACCAGCAGCAGCCAGGTGCGCGCCTGCAATAACAGGATCAACCAGAAAAGAAACGGCAGCCGTAGCTGCCCTTTCGCATCATATTCTTCGGGTGGATATTTCAGCGTGACCACTTAATACTCGCGATCTTCAATCAACCGTTTACCAAACAGCAGCGAGTCCACCGGTTCGTAATCGAGCTTTTCATAGAACGCCACCACCTGATCGTTCTCTTCACGTACCATCAGATGAATTTTCGGGCAGCCACGCGCAATCAGTTTCTTTTCCAGACGGTTCATCAGCGCATTGGCAAAGCCGCGTCCCTGATAATCCGGGTGGACCGCCAGATAGTATGCGGCACCACGATGACCATCGTAGCCGCCCATCAGCGTCCCCACCACCTCGCCACCGACTTCGGCTATCAGGAAGAGATCCGGGTCATGGTTCATTTTGCGTTCGATGTCCAACTCCGGGTCATTCCACGGGCGCAACAGATCGCAACGCTCCCAGAGCGTGATCACTTCTTCAAAATCTTCCTGGCGGAAAGAACGGATTTCCATCGGCGTTACCCTACAGTTGGCCACAATTCGCTGATTATCACGCATTCTTTGCCGGGTGCAAACCTTGCACCGCTCAGTGGCGGAAAAAAGCGGCAAATTTCCTGTTAGCGACCTGAAATACAAAGTAAAGCCCTGAAATAGTTGTGAGGTCGCACGCGACAGGGTGTTACGCTATAACACTTCGCAGGTTTACCTGTCAGGGATTCATTGATGAAAAAGATTTCACTGCTCAAACGCTTAACCAATCGCCGTCAGCTGCTGCTGTCCGGACTGGCGCTGGCGGTGCTGTCACCGCGTCTGGTCCAGGCCGAAGAAGAGAGCGCGGATTTACGCATGCTGCCACGCCACAGCAAACCTGCGCCCCCAGCCCGCAGCGGCAAACGTATTGTGATGATCGACCCTGGTCACGGCGGCATCGATTCCGGTGCGGTTGGCGAGCAAGGTTCCGAAGAGAAGCATATCGTGCTGGATATCGCCAACAACGTACGTCAGTTGTTGCAGGATCATCCGAAGGTGGAAGTGCGTCTGACACGCGACACTGACTACTTTATTCCGCTCTATCAGCGCGTTGAAATCGCCCATCAGCACGGTGCAAATCTGTTTATGTCTATTCACGCCGATGGTTATACCAGCCCGGATGCCAATGGCGCGTCAGTGTTCGCCTTGTCGAATCGTGGAGCCAGCAGCGCGATGGCGCGTTATATGTCGCAAAAAGAGAACGATGCCGACAAAGTTGGTGGTGCCGAAGTGGCGGCGAAGGATCAGTATCTGAACCAGATTCTGTTCGACCTGGTGCAGACCGACACCATTCGTAACAGCCTGACGCTGGGTAAACATGTGCTGGATCAGATTCGCCCGGTGCATCATCTGCACAGCCAGCACACCGAACAGGCCGCGTTTGCGGTACTGAAGTCGCCATCCATTCCTTCGGTGTTGGTGGAGACCTCGTTTATCACCAACCCGCACGAAGAGCAGTTGCTCGGCACCCCGGCGTTCCGCCGTAAAATCGCCAGCGCAATTGCCGATGGCATCGTCAATTACTTTGATGAGTACGATCGTCGTCAGGCTTAGGTATAATCGCGGCAAATTTCCGGAACGAGTGACTCATGAGCAATCCCGATATTTCCCGCGTTAAAGCCTTTTTGCTGGCGCTCCAGGATGACATTTGCGCCCAACTGGCGGCGGAAGATGGTAAAGCAGACTTCGCTGAAGATAACTGGCAGCGGCCCGGCGGTGGTGGCGGACGCAGCCGCGTACTGCGCAACGGCGCGGTGTTTGAGCAGGCTGGCGTTAACTTCTCCCACGTTCATGGCGACCAGATGCCCGCTTCCGCGACCGCGCATCGTCCGGAGCTGGCTGGCCGCAGTTTCGAAGCGATGGGCGTATCGCTGGTGATCCATCCGGAAAACCCGTACATACCGACCAGCCACGCCAACGTGCGTTTCTTTATTGCAGAGAAGCCGGGAGCCGATCCGGTGTGGTGGTTTGGTGGCGGTTTCGACCTCACCCCGTATTACGGTTTTGAAGAAGATGCCGTGCACTGGCATCAGACAGCCTTTGAGTTGTGCCAGCCGTTTGGCGAGGACGTCTATCCCCGTTTTAAAAAATGGTGCGACGACTATTTCTATATCAAGCATCGTGAGGAACAGCGTGGCATTGGCGGTTTGTTCTTCGACGATCTCAACACCCCCGATTTTGACCACTGCTTCGACTTTACCCAGGCGGTAGGCAACGGTTTTCTGCAAGCCTATCGTCCGATTGTAGCGAAACGCAAAGCGCTGCCGTGGGGCGAGCGCGAGCGCCAGTTCCAGTTATACCGCCGTGGTCGCTATGTCGAGTTCAACCTGGTGTGGGATCGCGGCACCCTGTTTGGTCTGCAAACCGGTGGACGAACCGAATCGATCCTGATGTCGATGCCCCCGCTGGTGCGCTGGGAATATGATTATCAACCGGAAGCGGGAACGCCAGAAGCGGCGTTGTACCGCGATTTCCTGCCGGTGAAGGATTGGCTGAGTATCGCGTCCAGATAATGGCCATTTCGTAGCGGCGCGATTTAAACCTGCGCGATAAATCGCGTCGCTACGATCTCACAACGGCTCGGTCTGTGCCTCCACCACCGCCAGCGCCACCATATTGACGATGCGTCGCACCGAAGCGATACGTGTTAATACATGCACCGGTTTGCTGATGCCCATTAACACCGGCCCAACCGTCACCCCCTCCGAACAGGAGACGCGCAGCAGATTGTAGCTGATACGCGCCGCTTCAACATTTGGCATAATCAACAGATTGGCGGTGCCTTTTAACGGGCTGTCCGGCATCAACTCCCGGCGGATATTTTCCACCAGCGCCGCATCGCCGTGCATTTCTCCGTCAATCTCCAGTTCCGGCGCACGCTGCTGAATCAATGCCAGCGCTTCACGCATCTTGCGCGCGCCCGGCGCATTCGAGGTGCCAAAGCTGGAGTGTGACAGCAGCGCCACACGCGGTTCGATACCAAAGCGTCGCACCGTCTCCGCAGCCATCAAGGTAATATCTGCCAGTTGTTCTGGTGTCGGATCTTCGTTGACGTAGGTGTCGGTAATAAAAGTGTTGCCGCTCGGCAGCAGCAGCGCGTTCATCGCCCCGGCGACGCGTACATCAGGACGGAAGCCAAACACCTTCTCAATCACTTCGTAATGTTCATGATAATCGCCAACGGTGCCGCAAATCATCGCATCGGCTTCACCACGATGGACCATGATCGCCCCAATCAGGGTGGGATTGCCTATCACCGCACGCTGTGCCATCTCCGGCGTAACGCCACGCCGTTTCATAATCTGGTAATACTCGCTCCAGTAGGCTTTAAAACGCGGGTCGGATTCGTTGTTCACCACCTCAAAATCTTTTCCGGCTTCGATTTTCAGTCCCTGCTTTTGCAGGCGCATGGCGATTACGTTAGGACGACCGATCAGAATGGGTTTCGCCAGTCCGAGCGTCACCAGTTCCTGAGTGGCATGCAGCACCCGCACTTCTTCTCCTTCCGCCAGCACCACCCGTTTCGGCTCTTTGCGTGCCTGCGAGAAAATCGGTTTCATAAACAGGTTGGTTTTATAGACAAACTCGGTGAGTTTCTCGCGATAGGCATCGAAGTCCTCAATCGGTCGCGTGGCGACGCCAGATTTCATCGCGGCTTGCGCCACCGCAGGCGCAATCTGCACAATCAGACGCGGATCAAAAGGTTTGGGGATCAGATATTCCGGGCCAAAACTCAGATCCTGGTCATCATAGGCCGACGCCACCACATCGCTTTGCTCCGCCTGCGCCAGCGCCGCAATGGCGTGCACCGCCGCCAGTTTCATCTCTTCGTTGATCGCGGTAGCCCCCACATCCAGAGCGCCACGGAAGATAAACGGGAAACACAGCACGTTATTGACCTGATTAGGGAAATCCGAACGTCCGGTGCAGATGATGGCATCGGGCCGCACCGCCTTGGCTAATGGCGGCATGATTTCAGGTTCCGGGTTTGCCAGCGCCAAAATCAGGGGATCTTTTGCCATCTGGCTGACCATTTCCGGCGTCAGCACCTGCGGCCCGGAGCAGCCAAGAAAAATATCCGCGCCAGCAATCACCTCCTCCAGCGTGCGTTTGCCGTTGTCCTCGATGGCATACAGCGCTTTGGTTTCTGCCATCTCGGCATCACGACCACGCCAAATCACGCCTTTGGAATCGCAGGCCACGATGTTGTGACGCTGCATCCCCAGCGCTACCAGCAGGTTCAGACAGGCGATGGCTGAAGCGCCCGCTCCCGAGACCACCAGCCGCACATCGGAGATGGCTTTTTTCACAATCTGCAATCCGTTCAGCACCGCAGCGGTACAGATAATGGCGGTGCCGTGCTGATCGTCGTGGAACACCGGGATTTTCATACGTTCGCGCAGCTTCTGCTCGATGTAGAAGCACTCCGGCGCTTTGATATCTTCAAGGTTAATGCCGCCAAAAGTCGGTTCCAGCGCGGCAATCACCTCAATCAGTTTATCCGGGTCGTGTTCGTCGATTTCGATATCGAACACGTCTATCCCGGCAAACTTCTTAAACAACACGCCCTTGCCCTCCATCACCGGCTTCCCCGCCAGTGCGCCGATATTGCCGAGGCCAAGCACCGCAGTGCCGTTAGAGATCACCGCCACCAGGTTGCCGCGTGCGGTGTATTTATGTGCCGCCAGAGGGTCCACGGCAATCTCAAGGCACGGGGCTGCCACGCCGGGTGAATAGGCCAGGGCCAGGTCACGCTGCGTCGCCAGCGGCTTAGTGGGTGACACCTGAATTTTTCCGGGGGTGGGATACTGGTGAAAATCGAGAGCGCTTTGCTTCAGTTGATCGTCCATTGGGCATCCTGTTGCGCGGAGAAAGAGCGTTCAGTATAGAAATCAACCGCCCAAAAGAGGGTGAAGGCGCTCAAAGAATACGCGGTTTACAAGGGCACAGATTGCCACAGCCAGATCAACGCCCCGGTCACAGACTGCTATGCTTAGTGGTGGTAAAACGCGCAGCTGTCATCTCAGGCTGGCCCCTAATCACAAGCGCGCACAGTGGGCGCCCCAGCGTCACAATCAGAGAAAACGCATTTTCTTCACCTGACGTCTGTAGCAATGTGTTGGACCGGTACTCACCTGGAAATGGCGTAATAAGGCCAAAGCTGCCTGAGGTTTTCTATTTGCCATAATGATTGCTAATCAAGGAGTTAAGCGATGAACCAGCTCGATGCATTAAAACAGTTCACCACCGTGGTGGCGGACAGTGGCGATATTGAATCCATTCGCCAATACCACCCGGAAGACGCCACGACCAACCCCTCACTCATCCTCAAAGCCGCCGGACTCGACGCCTACAAACACCTGATTGATGACGCCATCGACTACGCAAAAAAACAGGGCGGCAGTAAAGAAACGCAGATCATCAACGCCAGCGACAAAGTGGCGATCAACCTCGGTATGGAAATTCTGAAAAGCGTACCAGGCCGTGTCTCGACCGAAGTGGATGCGCGCCTCTCTTTCGATCGGGGCATGTGTGTTACCAAAGCCGAAAAACTGGTGCGGTTGTACGAAGAGAACGGCATTGACCGTTCGCGTATCCTGATCAAACTGGCGTCAACCTGGGAAGGCATCCGCGCCGCTGAGGAGCTGGAGAAAAACGGCATCCATTGCAACCTGACGCTGCTGTTCTCCTTCGCTCAGGCCCGCGCCTGCGCCGAAGCGGGTGTGTTCCTGATCTCCCCGTTCGTTGGGCGTATTTATGACTGGTACAACAGCCGTAAACCGCTCGACCCGTATGTGGCAGATGAAGATCCGGGCGTGAAGTCCGTGCGTCGTATCTACGATTATTACAAAAAGCATCGCTACAACACCGTCATCATGGGTGCCAGCTTCCGTAAAGTGGAGCAGATTCTGGCGCTGGCGGGTTGCGACCGACTGACCATCTCGCCAAATCTGCTGGAAGAACTGGCCAACAGCGATGCGCCAGTGGAACGTAGGCTGGAACCGTCAACCGAAGGCTTCCATCAGCCTGCGCCGCTGTCTGAAGCGGAGTTCCGCTGGGAACATAATCAGGATCCGATGGCGGTAGAAAAACTGTCCGATGGGATCCGTCAGTTTGCCATTGACCAGCAAAAACTGGAGGACGTGCTGGCTGCTCGCCTCTGACCGACCATCACCTCATGCCGGACGGGCGTCTTGCCCGTCCTTTTTGCCAAATCACAAGGGAGAACCCTATGTCTTCACGCAGAGAGTTGGCTAATGCGATTCGTGCCCTGAGCATGGACGCCGTACAAAAAGCAAATTCCGGCCATCCGGGTGCCCCGATGGGCATGGCGGATATCGCCGAAGTGCTGTGGCGCGATTTTCTCAAACATAACCCGACCAACCCACACTGGCCCGATCGCGACCGTTTCATTCTCTCCAACGGCCATGCCTCGATGCTGCTTTACAGCCTGCTGCATCTCACCGGTTATGACCTGCCGATGGAGGAATTGAAAAACTTCCGTCAGCTACATTCGAAAACGCCGGGACACCCGGAGCTGGGTTATACCGCAGGGGTAGAAACCACCACCGGACCACTCGGTCAGGGGCTGGCGAATGCCGTGGGGATGGCGATTTCCGAACGCACGCTGGCGGCACAATTTAACCAGCCGGGGCATGAGATCGTCGACCATTACACCTACGTGTTTATGGGTGACGGCTGCCTGATGGAAGGGATTTCTCACGAAGCCTGCTCGCTGGCAGGTACCCTTGGACTTGGCAAGCTGATCGGTTTTTACGATCACAACGGCATTTCCATCGACGGTGAAACCGAAGGCTGGTTTACCGACGATACCCACAAACGCTTTGAAGCCTACAACTGGCATGTGATTGGCGACATTGACGGCCATGATCCGACCGCCGTTAGCAACGCCATCAAAGAGGCGCAGGGCGTCACCGACAAACCCTCGCTGATTATCTGTCGCACCATCATTGGCTTTGGCTCGCCCAATAAGGCCGGTAAAGAGGAGTCGCACGGTGCCGCGCTCGGCGAAGCGGAAGTGGCGCTGGCGCGTAAACAACTGGGCTGGAACTCTCCGGCGTTTGAGATCCCAAAAGAGATTTATCAGCAGTGGGATGCTAAAGAAGCCGGGGCCGCGCGCGAAAAAGCCTGGGACGAAAAACTGGCGGCCTATACATCGGCGCATCCCGAACTGGCGAAAGAGTTCACACGTCGCCTGAGCGGTGAGTTACCCGCTAACTGGCAAAGCGAGGTTCAGGCGTTTGTTGAACAACTTCAGGCAAATCCACAGAAAATTGCCAGCCGTAAAGCATCGCAAAATACCCTCGAAGTGTTTGGCAAGCTGTTACCGGAATTCCTTGGGGGATCTGCCGATCTGGCCCCCAGCAATCTCACTATCTGGTCCGGTTCTAAATCGATCAAAGAGGATATTGCCGGTAACTATATTCATTACGGAGTGCGCGAGTTTGGTATGACGGCGATCGGCAACGGTATTGCCAATCACGGCGGCTTTTTGCCTTATACCGCCACCTTCCTGATGTTTGTCGAATACGCACGCAACGCGGTGCGCATGGCGGCATTGATGAAGGCGCGTCAGGTGCTGGTCTACACCCACGACTCGATTGGTTTGGGGGAAGATGGCCCGACGCATCAGCCGGTGGAACAACTCGCCAGCCTGCGTGTCACGCCGAATATGAGCGTGTGGCGTCCGTGCGACCAGGTAGAAACGGCGGTGGCGTGGAAGGCGGCGGTGGAACGTCAGCACGGCCCAACCGCGCTGATTCTGTCGCGTCAGAATTTACTGCAACCGGAACGCAGCCCTGCGCAGGTTGCGGATATCGCGCGGGGTGGTTATGTATTGCAGGATTGCGACGGTACGCCGGAAGCGATCATCATCGCCACCGGTTCGGAAATCGAAATCGCTCTTGGTGCAGCGGATAAACTGACGGCGGATGGTCATCGTATCCGCGTGGTATCCCTGCCCTGCACCGACGTGTTCGATAAACAGGAGGCGGCTTATCGTGAATCGGTGCTGCCTTCTGGCGTTAAGGCACGCGTGGCGGTGGAAGCCGGGATTACCGATTACTGGTTCAAGTATGTTGGCCTTGACGGATCCATCGTCGGCATGACCACCTTTGGTGAGTCGGCACCGGCCGGTAAACTGTTCCCGGAATTTGGCTTTACCGTGGAAAATATCGTCAGCCATACCGAAGCCTTACTCAAGCCGCACTAATTGACCCGGCCCCCGCTGTGGGGCCGTTTTTGATCACAGCCTGAAACAGAAAAAAATCTTACTTGACCTCTTTCCGCCCCTCGCAAACTGATTACTATAAGACGTTCCTTTAATTAGCCTGGCGGACGCTTTCCCGTTGAAAAAACGTACACCCTTTTTACTGAGCTTACTGGTTTCGCTGCTTCCGTTAAAAAGCATGGCGCAGGCGTCTCCAGACCCCCTGCTCGCTTCGCAGATCGTTGATCGTTACGCTGAACATATCTTTTACGGCAGCGGTGCTGTTGGCATGGCACTGGTGGCGATTGATGGCAACCAGCGTGTTTTCGCCAGCTTCGGCGAAACCAGCCCCGGCAATAACACCCGGCCACAGCAAGACTCGGTGATTCGTATTGCCTCGCTCAGCAAGCTGATGACCAGCGAAGTGATGGTGAAAATGGCGGAGCGTGGTCAGATTCGCCTCGACGATCCTTTAAGCAAATACGCACCAGCGGGCGTGCGTGTGCCAAACTTCAACGGCCAACCGATTCGCCTGATTAATCTTTCGACCCATACCAGTGGTCTGCCGCGTGAGCAGCCCGGCGGCAAACCGCATCGTCCGGTGTTTGTCTGGCCAACCCGAAGTGATCGCTGGCAGTGGCTGTCGCGTGCTGCGCTGAAAGCGGCACCAGGTACCAATGCAGCCTACTCCAACCTCGGTTATGACCTGCTGGGCGATGCGCTGGCGAAAGCAAGTGGTCAACCCTATCCAGCCCTGTTCCAGCAGTTGATCACCCGTCCACTGGGGATGAAGGACACCACCTATACCCCCTCGCCAGATCAATGCAAGCGTCTGATGATTGCTGAAAAAGGTGCCAGTCCGTGTAACAACACCCTCGCAGCGATTGGCAGCGGCGGCGTCTATTCAACACCGGACGATATGGGCCGCTGGATGCAACAGTTCCTCAACTCTGCGGTCAACAAACGCACGCCGCAAATCGATCGTTTGCAAACGCTGATTTATCGCCGTGACCAGTTGAATAAAGTGGAAGGGATGGATGTCCCCGGACGTGCCGATGCGCTGGGTATGGGTTGGGTCTATATGGGGCCGAAAAACGGTCGCCCAGGCATTATTCAGAAAACCGGTGGTGCGGGTGGGTTCATTACCTATATGGCGATGATACCGCAGCAAAATGTCGGGGTGTTTGTGGTGGTGACGCGCTCGCCGTTAACCCGCTTTACGCCGATGAGCGATGGCGTCAATGATCTGCTGGCCGAACTGGTGGGTAACCAGAATGGCTCACCGATGATGGTACAGGCAATCCGTTAACGCGATTGCGGTGCCGTCTCCGACTGGCTGACCCACAAGGTTGGCCAGTCATCGCTGCTGTGCCAGGCATCACAGGTCTTCTCTTCCGCATACTCCGCCAGCACAAATTCATTGCCATCAAACTGCCAGCGCGTAGCGATGCCGCAATCCCCCAGGCCACGCCCCTTGCTGAAGGTATAAAGGAATCCGCTGCTGGCATCGTATTCGGCATTCACCAGCTCCAGTTGATTATCACTGCGTGACGCTGGTGTGAAGGGTAAGGTCAGCGTCAGACCGCGCGCCACATAGGGTTGACTACGTGTCACTTCAAAGGCCAGATCAATCACGTTATAGGCCCCGGTTTCACAGCTCACCAGCAGCAACGCTTTGTCGTCGGTGAGCGGCGCGACGCTCACTTCACGCCGCATCGGATCGAGTGAACAACTGTCGGTATTGATGCGCCAGGTACCATAGTCGATCAACCCACTGGCTTCGTCATGGGTGAGTGGCGCAGGCTGCGGCAAAGGCGCAGGTAACCGGGGTAACGCTGGCTGCGGCGGTACATCCCATACCACCCGATCGCCGCGCTTTACCCAGGCACTCAAACCGTTCACCCTGCCCTGCACCTCATCCATCAACAGCAACGCCGCTTTCATCCCGTGCAATGAAACGGCTGCTTTGGCCTGCCAGGTGAGCTGGAGGGTATCCGCATCCAGCGTTTGTGCCAGAAACTCATCAATAGCGATAGGATTGCTGGTGGCGAGATGATGCGGTTCCACACTCCAGTGTTTGAGATCGGGTTTCAGCAGACGCTGATCGAGCAACAGATTGTCCTGTAAGGACGCACCGGGAAGTTCACCAGTGTAAGCGCTGCCATAATCAATGCGCAGCAAAGGACGATCATCGACACCCGCATGCCGGGAGAGGGTCATGACCAGGCCATTATCACCAGGAAAACTGCGCGCTACGCAAAAAGCCGCATTGTTGCAGGTCAGCTGCCAGTCAGAAAATGACTTTTGCAGTGGATCCGCCTGCACTCCCGCAGCAAACAGAAAAAGCAATAAAAGCAGCGATTTCATCCAATACGACATTAAGAAAACCGATCCCCAAAATCTTAGAGAGAAGATGATAGCGCAGTGGCAGCGCTGACACCGGGCCTAATCTGTGAGCTGGCCCTAAAAGCGGTACTAACTGCCGAAAAAGACGTCGCCTGGGAGCGATCTGTGCGGGTGGTGCGAGGGGTCATCATCCTTGTCCAACGCCGCGCGCTCAATCGGATTTGTCGCACAATGCGTCAGCCAGCCCGGCACACGGTCAGGGCTTATGAGAGAGATTGTCTGGAGTCGAGAAAGCGTCACATTATCGCCATGATAAGACATGCTAATTTTAACGCCGGAAAGATGTTATCTGTCCCGTTTAATCATCAGAACCGGTTAAAAGGACTCGAATCGGGGTTTAATGAAACTCAATGCGACTGGCTGAAAGAAGTGCCAGTTCAGCGCGAACTTATCAAGGAAGAGGATAAATTATGCTGCGAACTTATCATTCTGGGTTGTCACCAGCGCCTCCTTCTGGCGATCCAGAAATAATTACCACAACGCCAGTCATCGTGAGTCAAATTTCCTCCATTCAGACAAATTATCTCACTCCCTATAATAATCGACATGTGAATTCGGTCCTTTCACCTTCAGTGTTCCCATCATCTACGTCCTTTACCACGCATGTTACAACGTCGGCCGCCAACCCAGCACTTTTTACTCTTCAGCAAAGAGTAGAGAATAAATCAACGCCTGATGGCGCTCACGAACTGAATAAGTTATTAAAACTTCAGACTTTCATCGACGCCTCATTTACCGTTACTGCTGACATGTCTGGTTCAACTAATCCTGTTGTAACGCATTTCAAAAATCGCCTGCTAAAATTTCAGGAGAGGGGTAATAACATTACAAAAACCATGTCCAGAAAGGCTATAAAAACTTATGAGATAAATATAAAGAAAATCAAAAGACTTCTCGAAACAGTTGACGATAAAAGCATCGGTGAGTTTTTGCAGAAAATATTAGCGATCCATCAGGCAAAAAACTGCAAGATGCTTAAAGAATATTTCAAAGAAACTGACAAGTATATGGAAGTTTATGTAAAAGATAACAATACAGAACAATTGCGAATGCTATGGAAAAAAATAATTTATGAGGGGGATAACTCCCTGAGAGATTTCCTGGATAAGTTTAAACTTTGGGACGATTTCAATACCAGAGTCAAGCATATGTTAGAGACATTCGATGATAACACGCTCCCATCCTTCATAGATCGTCAAAATGAATTGTATGATGAATTAAAGACCCTTTGCGCTCCAGCTACCTCTTCTCAGGAAAAAGATAATCTTCACCTACATGCATTTTGTGATATGCCTCTCGACGATAAAAGCGTTACCGCAGCGATAGAATCATTGCAGCAAAATCAAGGGTTAATCTTCGTGTTAAGCTGTAGCGAATATGGTGGAAAATTATTAGAGCAACTCAATAATTATAAGGTATTGTTACTCCAGAACACCAGGGAGAAAAGGGAAAAAGAAATCAAGACTGAGCTGGAAAGAATAGCAAAGGAATCTAAAACGTCACAACAATCAAATTTACTGAGATGGTTAATGAAGTCCATACCATTCTGTAATGACTTGCCGAATAACACCAACGACCTGAAGAGTGAATTACTGTCTTCCCGTACTTTTGGGTTGGATATATCAGCCTCACATGACCCTGGCTTAAAATCAATCTATGACATTGCCCATGCGGGGGTATGGAAGTCACTTAATGAGTTACTCAACAAAGAAACAGTTCTTCATAATGTGGTAAGCGCATTAGGCATAAAACCAGAGGTTAATGCGGTGACACCTGAATTTATGACGGATGAGTTATCGGTAGCTGAAGCACTGTGTGTAGCCCATAACTTATATAGCAGCCGTATCATTGCAGATAATATGAGTAATCTATCCCAATTATATCGCATCATGAAGAAAAAATTCCTTCATCCCGAAATAATTAAGAATCTCACGTTTAACTGCACCGACCATCAAGGTCAGGTAGTTATTAAGGCACTTATGCTGGCGGCAGTGTGGCAGTGCTCTGCTGATCCTGAGATGGACTGGATTGCACAGCGCAATATATTACTGGGGTTCGCCGATGAAAAACACGCCAGGGACATCGATGCGACCGAACAAACGGTAACAGTACACGGCAACCATAAAATCAGGTGTTATATTAAACATGATCATTTCGATAAAATAAAACAGCACTTATCAAATAGAATAAGCAAAAAAACCTTAAACTGGAAATTCACACAAAGTATTAAACTCGATCTACAACTCATCAAGCTGATAAATAAAGACGTCAAAGATAATACATTGCAGGAAATACGCACCAATATGGTACATTTTCTTTTTTGTGAAGGCGATTATTCTGATGTCGATTTTCGCCCCATATTTTTCCGCACTAAACTCGCCAGCTTGCTAAACGTTGCACCGCAAAAATTCCTCAATGATCTGGCTAAAATAAATTATACACCCTCACATTATTTTTCACATCATGCTCATCAGTCAGGCTGTCTCCTGACAGAAAAGCAAATCAGTAACGTTGACCATTTGACGATTATTTTTCAGCAACTCCAGGATATAACGATTGAAACCACCACGACGCTGGAGCATCTCGAAACTCTGGAATATATCATAAGCTTTGTTGACCTTGTCGGACTCGACGATACAGAAAAAAATTCATTAAGAGAAGAACTTATCGCACAAAAAAAAGCCTTAAACCAGCAACCTTATAATCATGAACTAAAAGTTAAAATAGAAACATTAGCCAATAGCATTCTGGAAAATGTGAGCCTGGAAAGTTTAAGATCAGAGGATGATGATGAATTGTTAGACGATTTTATCATCCTGCAAAATTACTTTTTATCCTATCGCGCCAGAGATATTAATGATTTCTATACCTGGATGCAGAATATTGGGCTTCCACTAAGCATCGCCAGTAAGGAAACCATTACCCAGGAGCTGAGCAAAACATTTAAAGATAAAATAAACAACCCAAGCTTTTTCTCCGAAGCGATATCTATAATTGTTCGTGAATTATTTTTATCGCCATTAATGCCTGACCCACAATCCACTCCCCAGGGGACACAACTTACCGATCAACTTAATAGCCTGACCATCGAGTTATTAGAACAGACAAATAATATATTGCAAGATGAAATAACAAAATCTATTGCTGAATTCGCACCGGGAAATGATCAAGCCACACTTAACTTGCAAGCTTTATGCAGAATGATTGATAAGACCGATGCTATTGAAGAAACATTGAAAGAGTTCATTTTTGATCCTAACGAAAAGAACACGACACTTAAAAAGGAACGTTTAACCCAAGAGCAATTTGTTTTTTTGAAAGATGGGTTGCAGGCGCTATTTGAATCAGGGGAGAAAGACTACTTCTCTGAGATAGAAAAACTGTTAGAAAAAATGAAAGAATCAGCAACAACAACCATCAAAAAGTATGTGGAATGTATTTATGAACGGTATTTAAATCTTAAAAAAATATTTAAAGAGTGTGAAAAAAAAACATTAGACCAACTCTTCAATATGATTATTTTGTGTGATTTTGAAAAAGGAATACCTTCGCTTATTAAGATGGATGCCGATATAGTGAAACGTGCAGCTGCCAGACTATCAAAGGAAACCTTTACTTTAGGAGACATGGATGTTGCCAGTCACGCTGATTTTCTCAACACATTAAACGATATGCATAAACTTTCATCCTCGCTTCTTTTTGAATATTTCCGACTTAAACCCTGGCGTGAATTAGTTGCTAAAATAGTTGATGGCGAAATTGAATATAATGATAAAAGAAGAAAAGATCTCATCTTTTCTCTGAATGCGAGCAAAGTCAATGCAGCAATTCAGGAAGGTACCTATAAGACGGAAGGCGAACACCGGATGGACCTGTATCACGCATATTGTGACCAGAAAGATGCGATAAAGGATCAACAACATGCTGATGGCAGGTATAGAAGGGACCTTTGGAACGATCAGATGCGGATCAAGTCAAATGAGTTCCTTCAGTGTGCTATAGAATTTTCTGATGAATTTATTTTTTGGTATCAGCCAAGATATATTATTTATAAAACAATAGTACAAGATGGGCATAAATCAGTCATTATATTTTCCAACGCTGAATTTTTCCAAAGTGAACATATTCATGAGTACGAAATTGGTATCACAATGGTACGAACCAAGAATGCCGACATTATGAATAATAATAAAGAATTGGATGAAGGTAAAATCCTGCTAGTTATCAGGGCAAATAACCCCAATTTTAAATTTGTGAACACACAAAGAACACGCACAGAATTCATTCAAAACATAGGGGTGGATGTTATCCAGGGAGACAGGATAGAAAATATGAATGTCGGCACATTTACCCAAACACGCACGTTGAATACTAACACCGTTATATCGACAACCAAAGCTGACTACATGACTGGGATCTCCAGTTCATTTCCCACCAGTGGTAATGAAAAAATATTCTATCAAGAATTCTTTTGTCAGCCAGATACACTACACATCGTCCCGCCAATCGTCGCATTTAATATTAATCGCGAAAAACAGACTTTTCTGCCGAAACCCTTTGACAACCCTGAGCCATCAACCAGCACCGCTGCTGCTACAGCCATAACATCAACTTTCAGACCGTACAGATCATCGACTCCCGTCGCCAATCAACTGAGAGATTTTGTCAGTCCTTTTACCAATTACAAGTTTGCTGAATCGTCTTTATCTGACTCCTTTATCAGCGAATTACAACAACGGATGCTGGAACATCTCTCGTACACTATCAGCAGAGATATTGTAACGATAAATAATGATAATCAAATGACCTACTACCACTCAGGCGGAAAAGTTGTTTCGTATGACAAAAGCATGAAAATTTCTGCTAAAGATGCGAAGGAAGGGAATTATTCAGCAGTGTTGCCAGAACATATCATGTCGGGCGCCCATAAAGGCAATATCATACTATTGAAAGAGGACGGTCATAAATATAATGGCATACAGGTTCAGTCAACCGATGCAGGCTTTGTATCGAGCGTGATACCAGAACAACCTGATTACCGCGACTCTGTCATTAATAGTAAGCTTCATAAATTACCCGAACCTGTCAGGCCTTTAGTTGAGAGAATGTTTCCCGCCGTAATGAATGCGGCCTATACCTCAAGACATGGCAAGATTTCTGATGAAAAATTAGTTACTTACCCATTAATCAGAGAATTTCTGGAGCAGTTAAATAAAAGGGATGAACAAGGGAATCAAGAAGAAAACCGACCGGGTACCTCCAGATAACGGCAGCCATGATACCTTGATAGCGGCGCAATAAATCTCGCCGCTACAGAGGACATCTGTTAACTATCAGGCGTGCAGCCATCCTGCCAGTTGCGCATGTTGCAGTAACATAATGGTTTTACCGTCACGGATACGACCATTTTTCACCATCGCCAGCGCTTCAGGAAACGCCAGTTCGAGCACGGTAATTTCTTCGTCTTCGACACCGCCGCCTTTATTAGCGCGCTGATCTTCGCTGTATTCAGCAGCGAAGAAGTGCAGAATCTCGGTAACCCCCCCCGGTGACATATAGGCTTCCCAGAGTTTTTCCACTTTACCCACCTGATACCCGGTTTCCTCAATCGCTTCCTTACGGATGCAATCTTCAGGCGTATCGTCGTCCAGCAGGCCCGCGCAGGCCTCAATCAGTTCGCCACTCTCATTACCGTTCAGGTAGGTGGCAATACGGAATTGGCGGGTCAGCACCACGCTATTTTTTTCACGGTTGTAGAGCAGGATGGTTGCGCCGTTACCACGGTCGTAGACTTCACGTTTGTGACGCAGCACTTCGCCATTGTTACGGGTAAGTTCGTAGGTAAAGTTGTGCAGCACAAACCAGTTTTCTGACAGCAACTTGTCTTTGATGATATTGATCTTTAACGGCATGACCACTCCACTGCAAATTTTGAGGGAGCCTGAAAGAGTAAAACGTTATGGCGGGGAAAACTATCTGAATTGTTTCCCGCGCAGATGAAAACAGCGCGATAAATCGCGCCGCTACGCACCTTTCTCGTAGCGGCGCGGTTTACCGCGCTGTAAACATCAAAACCCGTTCTTTTCCTCTTTCATATCTGGCAGGTGATGCGCAATCCCTTTATGGCAGTCGATACAGGTTTTGCCTTCCTCCACCGCTTTGGTGTGCATCTTCGCCGCGACCGTCTTCTGCGCGGTAAAATCCATATATTCAAAGTTATGGCAGTTACGGCAGGCTTGCGAATTGTTGTTCTTCATCCTGCGCCATTCGTTTTGCGCCAGTTCAAGCCGCTTTTCCTCAAACTTTTCTGGCGTGTCGACAATGCCGAACACCTTGGCATACACCTCTTTGCTGGCCTGTAACTTACGCCACATTTTTGGCCCCCACTCGTGTGGCACATGACAATCCGGGCAGGTCGCACGCACGCCGCTGCGGTTGTTGTAGTGCACCGTCTGCATATATTCCTGATAGACGTTGTTACGCATTTCATGGCAACCGATACAGAATTGCTCGCGGTTGGTCATCTCCAGGCCGGTATTAAATCCGCCCCAGAAAATGATGCCTCCGGCGAAACCAATCAGCAGCAACGTGCCAAGCGCCAGCCGGCTAGGACGACGCCACCAGCGCCAGATGCGGAGAATCATCTGCTTCATTGACCAAAGCCCTCAGCCGGACGGAAGGTGTTTTCCACCACCGGTTTGGCATCGGTCTGCGGCACATGGCATTGCAGACAAAAATAGCGGCGCGGTGAAACCGTACTGCTAACCAGGCCATCACGATCGGTAAAGTGCGTTGGACTGACGCGGGGCGCACCGGTGGTGAGGTAACTTTGCGTACCGTGGCATTGCAGGCAGCGGTTAACGTTTTTCGTCACCTGGTAGCCATCAACGCTATGCGGGATCACCGGTGGTTGATTGACATAGTTCAGCGGCTTGCGGCTCTGCTCTTTGGGCTGATGGATCGTGCCCTGCTGCGTCGCCGTCACCTCCGGTGACTGTTGCAAGTCCACGCCGTTATCGGCCCAGACCGCGCTGCCCAATGTCAGGGCAGCCAATGTAAGAAGTGTGATAAGAGGTTTCATTGCATCCTGCCTTAAATTTTCACCAGCTTAACGGCGCATTTTTTGTAATCGGTCTGCTTCGAGAGCGGGTCAGTGGCATCCAGCGTGACGTTGTTGACCAGCACCCCGGCATCGAAGAACGGTGAAAACACCAACCCCTGCGGTGGCTGATTACGGCCACGCGTTTCGACGGTGGCCATCGCTTCACCCCGACGGGAAACCACGCGCACTTTCTCGCCCCGACGCAGACCACGCGCTTTGGCATCCAGCGGATGGATATACAGCAACGCCTGCGGCACCGCGCGATGCAGCTCCGGCACACGGCGCGTCATGGTGCCGGTATGCCAGTGTTCCAGCACGCGGCCAGTACAGAACCACAGATCGTATTCCGCATCCGGTGATTCAGCAGGCGGCTCGTACGGCAGGGCAAAAATGGTCGCTTTGCCGTCTGGTTTGCCGTAGAAGCGCACGCCCTCGCCCGCTTTGACGTAGCTGTCATGACCTTCGCGATAACGCCAGCGCGTCTCTTTGCCGTCAACCACCGGCCAGCGCAAACCACGCGCCTGATGATAAGTGTCGAACGGTGCCAAATCGTGGCCGTGACCACGACCAAAACTGGCGTACTCTTCGAACAATCCTTTTTGCAGATAGAAGCCGAAAGCGCGGGCATCATCGTTCAGTTGGTCGTCGGCGACCTCAGTCAGCGGGAATTGGTTAACCTGGCCATTGGCAAACAACACGTCGTAGAGGGTTTTGTCACGTAGCTCCGGCTGTTGGGCGATCAATGCCTCCGGCCACACTTCCGCCACGCGGAATCGCTTCGAAAAGTTCACCAGTTGCCACAGATCGGATTTGGCGTCACCCGGCGCTTTGACTTGCTGATGCCAAAACTGGGTGCGGCGTTCAGCATTACCGTAGGCACCCTCTTTTTCCACCCACATGGCGGTGGGCAGAATCAGGTCGGCTGAGAGCGCGCTGACGGTCGGATAGGGATCCGACACCACCACAAAGTTGCGCTCATCGCGCCAACCCGGCATACGTTCCTGTGTCAGGTTCGGTCCGGCCTGCATATTGTTGTTGCACATCGACCAGTAGGCATTGATTTTGCCGTCTTTCAGCGCGCGGTCCTGCGCCACTGCGTGGTAGCCCGGTTTGGCCGGGATGGTGCCGGACGGCAACTTCCACAGTTTTTCTGCCAGCGCGCGGTGCTTGTCGTTAGTCACCACCATATCGGCAGGCAAACGATGGGAAAACGTCCCCACTTCACGCGCCGTACCACAGGCTGAGGGTTGCCCGGTCAGAGAGAAGGGGCCGGTACCGGGGCGTGAGATTTTGCCGGTCAGCAAGTGCAGGTTGTAGACCAGATTATTGGCCCACACGCCACGCGTATGCTGGTTGAAACCCATCGTCCAGTACGACACCACCTTGATGTTGGGATCGGCATACAACTCGGCCAGTTTCACCAGTTGATCTTGCTCGACACCGCTCATGGCACTGGCTTTTTCCAGCGTATACTCCGCGACAAACTTCGCGTACTCGTCGAAACTGATCGGCGTCGAGGCATCGCTGTCCGGATTTTTCGCCTTCGCCTGACGCGGGTCGGTCGGACGCAAACCATAACCGATGTCAGTCGCGCCCTGACGCAGCGTGACGTGGTTTTCCAGGAAGGTTTTATCCACCTTGCCGTTCTGAATGATGTAGTTGGCGATAAAGTTGAGGATCACCAGATCGGTCTGAGGCACGAACACCATGCCGTTATCCGCCAGCTCAAAGCTGCGATGGCGATAGGTCGACAGCACGGCAACGTTGACGTTTTCATTGCTGAGACGACGCGCCGTGAGACGAGACCAGAGAATCGGATGCATCTCGGCCATGTTCGATCCCCACAGCACAAAAGCATCAGCCTGCTCGATATCGTCATAGCAGCCCATCGGTTCATCCATGCCAAAGGTGCGCATAAACCCAACCACCGCCGACGCCATGCAGTGACGCGCATTGGGATCGAGGTTATTGCTGCGGAAACCGGCTTTCATCAGCTTGGAGGCCGCGTAACCTTCCCACAAGGTCCACTGGCCGGAACCGAACATACCAATGGATTCCGGTCCGTTGGCCTTAAGCGCAGCCTTAAACTTCTCCTCCATGATGTCGAACGCCTGTTCCCAGCTAATCGGCGTGAATGTGCCATTTTTGTCGAAACGCCCTTCGGTCATCCGCAACAGCGGCTGGGTCAGACGGTCCTTGCCGTACATAATTTTGGGCAGAAAATAACCTTTAATGCAGTTCAGACCACGGTTCACCTCCGCCTGCGGATCGCCCTGTGAAGCAACCACACGACCATCCTGAGTGCCCACCAGCACGCCGCAGCCCGTTCCGCAAAAGCGACAAGGCGCTTTTTCCCAACGAATCGGTGCCGCCAACGCCGTGGCGGCTTTGGTAACGGTAGGGATGACTAATCCCGCAGCGGTTGCAGCTGCCGCCGCCGCATTGGCTTTCATAAAATCACGACGACTCAGTTGCATGAGGTTTCCTTGGCAAGTTCTTCAAATTCGTCCTGCTGGTGATACACCAGCGATACCGCCAACACGCCAGGGATATTGCGCGTGGCTTCAATGTTGCTAAGCAGCGTGGCGCTATCGGACGCGCCCAACGTGACCGCCAGGGTGCCGCGTGCGGCGTCTTGAGCGGCGATGTCGCTGTCGGCCCAGGTCAGTAACTCCTGCGTGACCGCAGCACAAGCCGCCGGTCGCGCCTGAATCACCAGGCCACAGACGTGCCAACTGTTATTCGGGTTCATGATGTAATCCTGTGGCTGAAACCGGGCAAGGCGCGATGCACGCACCACAACCGGTGCAATGCTGCGGCGTGGTTTCGGGTTGTGCGATACCGTTGGCAGTAAGGCGAAAAACGATGGCCTGCTGCTCACAACTTTCCTGACAACTGCGACAATTCACCCCCTGAAAGGTGATGCAATCACGGCTGATGCGGATACGTTGCTGCCACGGCTGCTGCTCGCGCGGATAAAACAGCGCCTGTGGGCAGGCATCGGCGCAGGCGGCACAGAAGGTACATTCACCTCGTTGAAAATCGATCTGCGGTACCGCACCTGGCGCAAGCTGCACAATCTGCGTTTCGCAGGCGGTTACGCAGTTGCCACAACCGTCACACCCGGTCTGATGGCGCCACCACGGCAATGCAATCGCCCCCGTGACAGCTTTACGCTGCCCGGTGAAGAATTGGCGTCGTGACAGCCCCATCGGTACACCTTAATTCGGGTTAGAAAATTAGGGCTTAAAATAACCTGACACAATGGGGGGCTATATCACCCGAAAGGAGTAATTCCCGGAGTGGGATCAAGGGGGGAGCAGATGGTGATCAGACGGGTCCAGGTGCCAGAAAAAACGCGGCATTACGGTGGCAAAAACAAAAAAGGCCGTCGGAGAGACGGCCTTCTGATAACACATCATGCGCGTTTAGCGTGAAGAATCTTCCGCCAGGATACGCGGTGCGTCATCCGACTCATCGACATGATGATCATGCTCTTTCATCGCTTCTTCGTGTACGCGCTTACGCACACCAAACCAGCCCAGCACCAACACCACGGCAATCAGCGGGATGGAGGCAATGGTGTAGGTGCCATTCGGGTAGTCAAACGCCATCAACACCAGCACGCTGACCAGGAACAGCAGCGTCAACCAGGAGGTGACCGGTGCCCACGGCAGCTTGAAGCTGACATCTTCCGCTTTGCCTTCTTTGATGGCTTTGCGCAGACGCATCTGGCATACCACGATAAAGCCCCACGAAGAGATGATACCCAGCGATGCCACGTTCAGGACGATCTCAAATACCTGAGACGGTACGTAGTAGTTCAGCACCACGCCCACCACATAGACAGCGATGGTCACCAGGATACCGGCAAACGGCACCTGCTGGTTGCTCATCTTCGACATAAACTTCGGTGCAGAACCGCCCATCGACATCGAACGCAGAATACGACCGGTGGAGTACAGACCGGAGTTCAGGCTGGACAACGCCGCACTCAGCACCACGATATTCATAACGCTACCGATATAAGGCACGCCCAGTTTGGAGAAGAAGGTCACGAACGGACTCTGCCCGGCCTGATAAGCATTCCACGGCAACAGCAGCACCAACAGCACCACCGAACCCACGTAGAACAGGCCGATACGCCAAATCACGCTGTTGATCGCTTTTGGCAGCATGGTTTTCGGGTCTTTACACTCCCCCGCCGCCGTGCCTACCAGCTCGATCGAAGCGAAGGCAAACACCACCCCTTGCACCAGCACCAGCGCAGGCAGCAGACCATGTGGGAACAGGCCGCCATTATCGGTTATCAGGTGGAAACCAGTGGCATTGCCGTCCAGCGGCTTACCGCTGCCGAGGAATACCACGCCAACCACCAGGAACACCACGATGGCCAGCACCTTAATCAGCGCAAACCAGAACTCCATCTCGGCGAACCACTTCACGCCGATCATGTTCATGGTGCCAACAATTGCCAGCGCACCAAGGGCAAACACCCACTGGGGAACATCACCAAACGCGCCCCAGTAATGCATATACAGCGCAACGGCCGTGATATCGACGATACCGGTCATCGCCCAGTTAACAAAGTACATCCAGCCCGCCACATATGACGCTTTTTCACCAAGAAATTCACGCGCATAGGAAACAAAGCTGCCGCTGGAAGGACGATGTAAAACCAGTTCGCCCAACGCACGCAGAATGAAGAAAGAGAAGATACCGCACACCAGATACACCAGTGCCAGAGCCGGACCTGCCATCTGTAAGCGCGCGCCTGCGCCTAAAAATAGCCCCGTACCAATAGCACCGCCGATGGCGATCATTTGAACCTGACGATTACCCATAGCTTTGTGGTAACCGGTGTCGTGGGAATTCAGCCAGCGTCGTTTCGCAGCGCGTTGTTCGGCCGCGGTTTTTTTAGTAGGTTTCATAGCTTTCCTGTTTATCCTGACCATCAATCACCGGCTTACCAAACGTTTGCGTAGCGCGGTGCGAAATGGGGTAAAACCCCGGTTGCAGGCGGCGGAACGATGTCGCGCAGCGATCCGGGAAATTACGGCGATGAATCCTACCCGTTCTGCAAGAACGAAGCAAAATATACCGCCAGATTGCACAGAATGAATTGAGATTATCCTTCACAGTGCACAAAAAAACCGGCCAGAGCGTCTGACCGGTGAAGATTGCGGCAGGAAAAAATCGGGGAAATTAACGATAAATCTCGGCGGTACCACTCCACATGCTGGAGTCGCCTGGATTTTGCACGCCGATGACGCGGTAATGGCTGGCACCCATCTCTTGCGCTTTCTGTGACAACTGACGGGTCGCATCATCCAGTGAGCCACTGACGCCACTGACGGAGACGCTACCGATACTTTGCATATTTTGAGCTTGTTCCGCGTTTAACGCTGTCGCGGCCAGCGAACTAAAACTTGCGGCGGCTAGCAGTGCACCAGCCAGAACAGCATATCGAGTCTTCATGGGATGCTCCTGTTATCTTGCGGGGAAACCGACGGCCTACGCAAAAAGTATTAGTCAGCCAGGCAAAAGCGGGATGACACAAGCGGTAAAACTGTTCAATTTTTCGACAGAGGTTTCAGATTTATCCTGGGAAATGTAAATTGCGGTTACTTTATGTGCGAAGAGTAACCTGATGTAGCGAGATAACGTCGCCGACATGACAACGCTGTTTTATAATTCCGCGCTCGCAACAGGGTTTTTATCGTGATGGTTAAACGTCCCGTAATACGCACTATCGCTCGCGCGCTAAGCGCAATTGTCCTGCTTTCGCTGCTCACTTCCGGGCTGGCGTTGATGACACTTTCCAGTAGCTTACGTGATGCTGAGACAGTCAATGTCGCCGGGTCGCTGCGAATGCAAATTTATCGCCTGGCCTGGGACAGCACGCGCGATCCCCAACAGCTAACTCATCATATTGGTTTATATGAACAAACCCTGGACGCTCCGGCATTGAGCAATCTGGAGCGCGCGTGGGTACCGATCGAAGTTCGCAACCGTTACCACTATCTGCGCGATAACTGGCCGGAACTGAAGCAACGATTACAAACGCAGAACACCCTGATTTATCAACAGCAGGTCGCCAGCTACGTCGGTGAAATCAATCGTTTTGTGTTGTCCGTACAGCATTACGCCGAGCTAAAAATGCATCTGGTGGTTGCCAGCAGCCTGTTTGGTTTTCTGGCGATTGTCGGGCTGGCACTCTGGACCATCCGTTTTATTCGCAGCAACGTGGTGGGGCCGCTCGACGCTCTGGTCACCGCCAGTCAGTTTGTCGAACAAACTCGCTTCAGCTTTCCTCCCCTGCCCGTGGCACAGCCTAACGAACTTGGTGTGCTGGCCCATGCCTTCACGGCGATGGCGGCCAGACTACAATCACATTATCGCCTGCTGGAAGATGCGGTGCAGGAGAAAACCGAGAGCCTGACGCAGGCTAACCGCACGCTGTCTCTGCTCTATGAAAGCTCGCAAATGCTTACCAGCAGCGCCCTCAATCCCGATGTATTTCAGGGTTTTATCGAGCAACTTCAGCAGCGCGAAGGTTTTAACGTGGTGGTGCTGGAGAGTGACAACCAGACATTCCAGACCGGAAGCAGTGATGCCAACTGCCGCTGGCAGCGCATCACATTGCGTCAGGATGAGCAGCCCTTCGGCGAATTGCGTTGGCAATCGCCGCAACGCGCGTCGTCCGGGGAATTGATGCAGAGCCTGGCGAATATGTTGGCTCGCGCCCTGTGGGTCTGGCAGACGCAGAAGCAATATCAGCAAATGCTGTTAATTGAAGAGCGCGCGACCATTGCCCGCGAACTTCACGATTCGCTGGCGCAGTCACTCTCCTTTTTACGGATTCAGCTTACGCTGCTGCGACGCACGGTCGATGGCAGCCAGTTGGCAGCGCAAAGTATTATCAGCGAGTTTGACCGGGCGCTGGCAGACGCTTATCAACAATTACGTGAGTTGCTGACCACCTTCCGCCTGACTATTGAGCAGGCAGATTTGGTAGCAGCTATGCAGGCAATGATCGTACCCTTGCAGGAACAATCCCAGGCGGCGATCCAGTTTGACTATCAACCTGGGCTACAAAGCCTCGATGCACAACAGCAGGTGCATGTTTTACAGATTGCGCGCGAGGCCTTACTCAACGCCATTCGCCATGCCGGTGCGCAGCAGATTCGCATTTGCTATCAGCGTATCGCTGAGGAGGATCATCTGTTAACCATCGAAGATGACGGTATTGGTATCCGTAGCACGGAAGAACCGCCGGGCCATTACGGCCTGACCATTATGGCAGAACGGGCAGCACGCCTTGCCGGCACGCTGCTGATTACCCCGCAGGAACGCGGCACGCGTGTCACCTTACGTTTCCCGCCGCGCCCGACCTGGCTGCTGGAATAACACGATACATGGACTGTTTATTGGAGAGAATATGGACCAGCCAAAACTGACAATCATGATAGTTGATGACCATCCCCTGATGCGCCGCGGCGTTCGCCAGTTGCTGGCGCTGGAGCCACGGCTTCAGGTGGTGGCCGAGGCCAATAATGGCACGGAGGCGCTGGCAGAGGCCCGTCGCCTGTCGCCTGATGTGATTCTGCTCGACCTGAATATGAAAGGGATGTCCGGGCTGGATACGCTAAAAGCGTTACGCCATGAGGAGATCTCCGCCCGCATCCTGGTGTTGACCGTTTCCGATGCGCGTAATGATATCTACGCCATGATTGATGCCGGGGCAGATGGCTATTTGCTGAAGGACAGTGAACCGGAGCAATTGCTGCAACAAATCCTGTCCGGCGCCCAGGGGGAGAACGTATTCAGTGAGGTGGTGGAGGAGTATCTCGCCAATCGCCCACACAGCTCCAATCCGTTCCGCCAGTTGACCGAACGCGAACTCGATGTACTACAGGAAGTGGCGCGTGGTTTGTCGAATAAAGAGATTGCCACCACGCTGCATATCTCTGAGGAGACGGTCAAAGTGCATATTCGCAATCTGCTGCGCAAACTGGATGTACGCTCACGCGTGGCCGCCACCGTGCTCTGGCTGGAGAGCCGGAACGTCTAGCACATCACATAAAACCGTCGGGACATTTACACTTTCTCCATAATTTCTCCACGATTATCTAATTTGCGCCGCGTAGAGTAAGCAGCGGCAGGAGATTCTCCCGAGATAGCGCATCCCCTCCGCCAGCGTGGGCCCACACGGGTTCACGCTTCTGATAATAAAAGTAAAAAATACGCAGCTGAGGAGTGTCGGTTCCATGTCGAATTTTTTTATCGACCGCCCCATTTTTGCCTGGGTTCTGGCGATTTTACTCTGCTTATGCGGCACTCTGGCGATCATCTCGCTGCCGATTGAGCAATATCCTGACCTCGCACCACCGAACGTGCGCATCACCGCCAACTACCCCGGTGCTTCAGCGGAAACGCTGGAAAACACCGTAACCCAGGTGATTGAGCAGAACATGACCGGCATCGACAACCTGATGTATATGTCATCGAACAGCAGCAATACCGGTCAGGCCCAAATCACCCTCACCTTTACCGCAGGCACCGATCCGGACGAAGCACGCCAGCAGGTTCAGAACCAGCTACAGACAGCCCTGCGCCAGTTGCCCTCGGCAGTGCAATCCCAGGGTGTCACCGTCAACAAAACGGGTGACAGCAATATCCTGATGATTGCGTTTGTTTCTACCGACGGAAGTATGGACAAACAGGATATTTCAGATTATGTCGCCAGTAACATTGAGGATCCCCTCAGCCGTATCGATGGTGTCGGTGAAGTTGATGCCTACGGTTCGCAATATTCCATGCGTATCTGGCTCGATCCGAACAAACTGAACGCCTACGCGTTAACAACCGATGATGTCGTCAGCGCTATTGAATCGCAAAACGCCCAGGTTGCGGTAGGTCAGTTGGGAGGCTTGCCCTCGGTTGAAAAACAGGCGCTGAATGCGACGGTCAATGCCCAGTCGATGCTGCAAACCCCGGAACAGTTCAAAGCCATTACGCTAAAAACCAACACTGACGGTTCTGTGGTTACCGTGGGTGATGTGGCGGATGTCGCGATGGGGGCAGAGAAATATGACTATCTCAGCCGTTACAACGGCCAGGCAGCGTCCGGTTTGGGCATTAAACTGGCTTCCGGCGCCAATGAGATGAACACCGACAAACTGGTACGCGCCCGCATCGCCGAATTATCACAATACTTTCCACACGGGTTGGAAGCAAAAATCGCCTACGAAACCACGCCGTTCGTCAAAGCGTCGATCACCGATGTGGTGAAAACGTTGCTGGAAGCGATTCTGCTGGTGTTCCTGGTGATGTATCTGTTTATGCAGAACTTCCGTGCCACGCTGATCCCCACCATCGCAGTTCCCGTGGTGTTACTCGGTACCTTTGCGGTGCTGTATGCCTGCGGCTACAGCATTAACACCTTGACCATGTTTGCCACGGTACTGGCCATTGGTCTGCTGGTGGATGACGCCATCGTGGTAGTAGAAAACGTCGAACGTCTTATGAGTGAAGAAGGTCTTTCACCCCGAGCGGCCACGCGTAAATCAATGGGACAGATTCAGGGGGCTCTGGTTGGCATCGCGCTGGTACTGTCGGCGGTATTTGTCCCGATGGCGTTTTTCGGTGGCACCGTTGGCGCGATTTACCGCCAGTTCTCCATTACCATCGTCTCCGCCATGATCCTGTCGGTACTGGTGGCATTGATTTTGACCCCCGCCCTTTGTGCCACGCTGCTCAAACCGCTGGAACAAGGGCAACATCACGGTCGGCGTGGTTTTTTTGGCTGGTTCAACCGTCATTTCAACACCAATGCAGCACGCTATGAACGGGGTGTGGCGCGGATTCTGGTTAAAAGCGGCCGCTGGATACTGCTTTATTTGGCGATCATTGGCCTGATGGCATTTATGTTTCTCCGTCTGCCCACATCGTTCCTGCCGCAGGAAGACCGTGGCGTATTTCTGACGCAGATACAACTTCCGGCGGGATCAACGCTCCAGCAAACCTCTAACGTGGTCGCTAAGGTGGAAAAATATTATATGACCGCCGAGAAAGATAACGTCTTATCGGTGTTTTCCACCATTGGTGCTGGCCCTGGCGGTAACGGTCAGAACGTGGCGCGTATGTTTATCCGCCTGAAGGATTGGGATGAGCGTCCGGGAGCTGACCGTACGTCTTTTGCCATCATTGACCGCGCCACCAAAGCCTTTAATAAAATCCGGGAAGCCCGGGTGATTGCCAGCAGCCCCCCGGCGATTACCGGCCTCGGCAGTTCATCTGGCTTTGACCTTGAAATACAGGATCATGGTGGAATGGGTCACACCGCCCTGATGGCAATGCGCGATAAATTACTGGATGCGGCAGCACATGACCCGGCGTTATCACGCGTACGCCATAATGGCCTGGATGACAGCCCGCAGTTGCAGATTGATGTTGACCAGCGCAAAGCGCAGGCACTGGGCGTTTCGATCGATACCATCAATGACACCCTCACCACCGCCTGGGGCTCATCCTATGTGAATGACTTTATCGACCGCGGTCGTGTTAAGAAGGTCTATGTCCAGGCCGCGCCGGAATTCCGCATGCTGCCAGACGATATCAATAAATGGTATGTGCGTAACAGCAGCGGCACTATGGTGCCCTTCTCGGCCTTTGCCACCAGCCGTTGGGAAGTCGGCTCGCCACGCCTGGAGCGCTACAACGGCTACTCCTCACTGGAAATCGTCGGTGAAGCGGCGAATGGCGTCAGCAGCGGGACGGCAATGGATGCGATGGAGAAACTGGTCAGTCAGCTGCCTTTGGGCGTCGGTTTCCAGTGGACCGGTGCCTCCTATCAGGAACGGCTCTCCGGTTCACAGGCCCCGGCGCTGTATGCCATTTCGCTGCTGGTGGTGTTCCTGAGTCTGGCGGCGCTGTATGAAAGCTGGTCGATCCCGTTCTCAGTGATGCTGGTAGTGCCACTGGGCGTGGTGGGGGCATTGATTGCCACCTGGCTGCGTGGACTGGAAAACGATGTTTATTTCCAGGTCGGGTTACTGACCGTCATTGGCCTGTCGGCGAAGAACGCCATTTTGATCGTGGAGTTCGCCAATGAGATCAACAGCAAAGGTCGTGAGCTGATTGAGGCCACACTGGAAGCCTCGCGTCAGCGTCTGCGTCCGATTTTGATGACTTCGCTGGCGTTTATCTTTGGCGTGCTGCCGATGGCGATCAGCGCGGGTGCGGGTTCTGGCAGCCAGCACGCGGTGGGTACCGGCGTGATGGGGGGCATGATCTCCGCAACGGTGCTGGCCATCTTCTTTGTGCCGCTGTTCTTTGTGCTGGTGCGCCGCCGCTTCCCGCTGAAAGAGAAGCCACATGATTAAGCCCTGATCCGTAGCGGCGCGATTTATCGCGCGCCTTTAACCTTCATGCAGCAATAACAATGCGCGATAAATCGCGTCACTACTGGATGAAGCAATGTGTTCTGGTCATGGGCGATAAAAAAATTAAGGCAGCCGTTGGCTGCCTTAATTTATGTTTGGTAAGAATTACAGCAAGTTGGGGATTTTCCCTGCTTTTCTCTTCGCGTGTTACTTGCGCAACATCGCGTCAATAAATTCTTTCCAGTTCCCCAGTTCAGTGTCAACCATAATACCCTCTCTTATTGTGCTGGCGATAATACGCCGTTTTTTTCTACAGGTGAATACGTTTCCACCTGTTATCTGTATCGGCAAAAGCAGGCAAAAGCGTTAATTTGCTCAAATTGCGTACTGACGCACATTTCAGCAAACCCCTAACGCAACGGGAGAAAATTCCTGGTGACAAGGCGTAGCACATTTTTTGGCTTAGGATAATTCTGATCAGGCTTATGGTACGGAAGGGAACTATTCAGGACGTTAATGAAAGCGGTTACTGGTCCTGAATATATCCTGTTGAGTAGCGGCGCGATTAATCGCGCAACAGGGGGAAAAACAAAAACAGCGCGATTTATCGCGCTGCTACGAACACATAAGATCCAGACTTCCGGGTCGCCCCGGAAGTCCACTTTAAGCATCAGAAACGATCAAGGTTCATCACTTTGGTCCAGGCAGCCACAAAGTCATGCACAAACTTCTCACGGCCATCGCTGCTGCCATACACTTCCGCCAGCGCGCGCAGAATCGCGTTAGAACCAAACACCAGGTCAGCACGGGTGGCGCTGTATTTAGCGACGCCGCTGCTACGGTCACGCCCTTCGTACAGACCTTTCGCCTGATCTACCGCTTTCCATTCGGTCCCCATGTCGAGCAGATTGACAAAGAAGTCATTGCTCAACACGCCTTTGTTGGCGGTAAACACGCCGTGTTCGCTACCATCAAAGTTGGCACCCAGCACACGTAAGCCACCTACCAGTGCCGTCATTTCCGGTGCGGTCAGGGTTAGTTGTTGCGCTTTATCAATCAGTTGCGTTTCCGCCTCTTGCGTAGTGCCTGCACGCTGATAATTACGGAAACCATCGTACCCCGGCTCCAGCAGGGCAAATGCCTCGACATCCGTCTGCTCCTGGGTGGCATCGACACGACCGGCAGTGAACGGCACCTTAACCGCAACATTCGCCGCTTGCGCCGCCTGCTCAACACCGACCACACCGGCCAGCACAATCACATCCGCCAGCGATGCTTTACCGGAGGCCTGTTGGATCGCTTTCAGTTTCGCCAGCGCAGGCTGGATACCGGCATTCACTTCCCAACTGTTCTGTGGTGCCAGAGCCACGCGTGCGCCATTGGCACCACCACGTTTGTCACCACCTCGGAAAGTCGAAGCGGAAGCCCAGGCCACCGCAACCAGCTCACCTACGGTCAGACCGGAATCGGCAATCGCCGTTTTCAGGTTGTCGATATCGGCTGCGGTTGGATTGTGTGACGGGTTCGGCAGCGGATCTTGCCAGATCAGTGCTTCTTTCGGCACTTCCGGGCCTAAGTAACGTGCAATCGGCCCCATATCGCGGTGAGTCAGTTTGAACCACGCGCGGGCAAAGGCTTCGTTAAATGCCTGCGGATTGTTCAGGAAACGACGCGAGATCTTCTCGAACTCCGGATCAAAACGCAGCGTCAGGTCAGTCACCAACATGGTCGGCTTACGTTTTTTCGCCGGGTCAAAGGGATCTGGAATGATATCCGGTCCATCCACGGCTTCGTACTGAATTGCCCCCGCCGGGCTATGGGTTTTCACCCACTCATATTTGAACAGGTTCTCGAAGAAGTAGTTGCTCCACTGGGTCGGCGTTTGCGTCCAGACCACTTCAAGGCCCGAGGTGATGGCATCCGCACCGACACCGCTGTTGTAGCTGCTTTGCCAGCCAAAGCCCTGAGATTCCAGCGGAGCCGCTTCCGGCTCAGCACCGACATGGCTGGCAGCACCGGCACCGTGGGTTTTACCCAGCGTATGACCACCGGCGATCAACGCCACGGTTTCTTCATCATCCATACCCATATTGCCGAAGGTGGCACGGATAGCAGGTGCCGCCGAGGCCGGATCGCCACTGGCGTTCGGACCTTCCGGGTTGACGTAAATCAGACCCATTTCGGTGGCTGAGAGGGGATTTTTTGCCAGCGCTTCTGGATGGCGATGGGCCAACCAGGTTTTTTCATCGCCCCAGTTCACATCCAGATCCGGTTCCCAGACATCTTCACGTCCGGCACCGAAACCGAAGGTGCGGAAACCCGCATTTTCCAGCGCCACGTTACCGGCGAGGATATAGAGGTCAGCCCAGGAAATTTTCTGACCATATTTTTGTTTCACCGGCCACAGCAGGCGGCGCGCTTTATCCAGGCTGACGTTATCCGGCCAGGAGTTCAGCGGCGAAAAGCGCTGCTGACCGCGACCGGAACCACCGCGCCCGTCGGTCATACGGTAAGTCCCCGCGCTATGCCAGGCCATACGAATAAACAAACCGGCATAGTTACCCCAGTCGGCAGGCCACCAGGGTTGAGAGTCGGTGAGCAGCGCTTTCAGATCGGCTTTCAGGGCAAAATAGTCAAGCTGGCTAAAGGCTTCACGATAGTTGAAGTCTTCACCGAGGGGATTCGAACGATTGGAATGCTGATTCAGTAAATCGACACGCAACTGCTTGGGCCACCAGTCACGGTTGTTGGTTCCGCCCCCCGCAGCAGGCAGGTCTGCACCCTGATGAAAGGGGCATTTGGCTGCTGTCGGGTTTGTTTCGTTTGAATTGCTCATGTTGCTCTCCGCTTTTTTAATTTGCGACTAGATTAAAACACCTCAATTGATAGGTAATACTCATTTAGATCAAACGATTTGATAGTTATTATCTTTATACAATAGTGGGCCTGCGCTTAATTGCCAGTGAGGATACAAGATCGCTGTTATCCCGTCTGGCAACCTTGTTACAATCCCTGGCCGACCACGCAATCCATCTTCACGCTAAAAGAGTAGTCAAATACTATGTTCCAGCTCTACGGCATTAAAAATTGTGACACCATTAAAAAAGCCCGCCGATATTTAGAGGCTTCTGGCATTGATTATCGCTTCCATGATTATCGGGTAGATGGCGTGGACGATGCGCTGTTGCAGTCGTTTATTGACACGCTGGGTTATGAGCCTTTGCTCAATACCCGTGGCACCACCTGGCGCAAACTGCCGGAAGCAGAACGCGAAGCGGTACAGGATGCTGACAGCGCCAAAGCCCTGATGCTGGCGCAACCTGCCATCATCAAACGCCCGGTGCTGGCGGCGGCCAATGGCGACCTGCTGGTGGGCTTTAATGAATCCCTTTATCACGCGTTTATCCAGGAGAAGTCATAACATGTTTTGTCCGGTTATTGAGCTGGCTCAGCAGCTGATTCGCCGCCCTTCCCTCAGCCCGGATGATGCGGGTTGTCAGGCGCTGCTGATTGCCCGACTGGAGGCGATTGGCTTCCAGGTGGAGCCGATGCACATTGGCGATACCCTTAACTTCTGGGCAACGCGTGGTGAGGGTGAAACCCTGGCATTTGCCGGTCATACCGATGTGGTGCCGCCCGGTGATGCTAACCGCTGGATTAATCCCCCGTTTGAACCCACCATTCGTGACGGCATGTTGTTTGGTCGCGGAGCTGCCGATATGAAAGGATCGCTGGCGGCGATGGTGGTGGCGGCAGAACGCTTTGTTGCGGCCCATCCCAATCATAAGGGGCGTCTGGCCATTTTGATCACCTCCGATGAAGAAGCCAGCGCCGTTAACGGCACGGTGAAGGTGGTTGAACGCCTGATGGCGCGCAATGAACGCATGGACTACTGCCTGGTGGGTGAGCCATCCAGCACCGAAGTGGTCGGCGATGTGGTGAAAAATGGCCGTCGCGGCTCCATCACCGCTAATCTGACCATTCACGGCGTGCAGGGGCATGTGGCTTACCCGCATCTGGCGGATAACCCGGTGCATCGCGCCATGCCTGCGTTAAATGAACTGGTGGCCACCGAGTGGGATCAGGGGAATGAATTCTTCCCACCAACCAGCATGCAGATTGCCAACGTCAAGGCAGGCACCGGCAGCAACAACGTGATCCCTGGCGAATTTTTCGTTCAGTTCAACTTTCGCTTCAGTACCGAACTGACCGACCAGATGATCCGTGAGCGTGTTGCCGCTCTGCTGGATCGCCACCAGTTACGCTACACGCTGGAGTGGAATCTTTCCGGTCAGCCGTTCCTGACGTCACGCGGCAAGCTGGTGGATGCCGTGGTGAACGCGGTGGCACACTATAATGAAATCAAGCCGCAGTTGCTGACCACCGGCGGCACCTCTGACGGACGTTTTATTGCCCGCATGGGGGCGCAGGTGGTGGAACTCGGCCCGGTGAACGCCACCATTCATAAAATCAATGAATGCGTGAAGGCGTCAGATTTGCAGATGCTGAGCCGTATGTATCAGCGCATCATGGAACAGCTGATCGCCTGAGACACGCATAAGGAGTGGGCAAATGGAATGGTTGAAAGAGTATTGGTGGATCCTGGTGATCCTGCTGATGGTCGGTATTTTGATGAACGTCTACAAAGACCTGAAACGTATCGACCATAAAAAATTTATGGAAAACAAACCGGATCTGCCGCCACATCGTGATTTCAACGACAAGTGGGACGATGACGACGACTGGCCCAAGAAAAAATAACCGTTACCCCATCTTGCACATCCCCTTCTCCCGCTCGCGGGAGAAGGTCGGGATGAGGGAGCAAGCCGCACCAAACCGCGCAATAAATCGCGCCGCTACGGGGCTATTGGTTACACCATCATCACCACATCATCATCGCCGGGTTTCGCGCCGCTCAGCGCTTCGTCAAAGTAGCGACGCGGCACGGTATAGCGCAGATGATTCAACGCCAGTTCCATACTGCGATCGTCGATGGCATGTGGCAAATCCTCCACAATATCCAGCGTGACGTCCCCACCTAACGCCGTTAAACGCTGCGCCGCGTCCTCAGCATGCTGCATCGGGATCTGATCATCATAGTCGCCGTGAATCAGATGGATAGTGGTACGGGTACTGGCGCGTTCCGGTAACGTCACGTAACGTCCACTGAACGCCACCACGCGTCCGGCCAGATCCGGCTGGGCCTTCACGCCTTCCAGCACCATGGTGCTGCCCTGCGAGAAACCAATCAGCGCCGTGGCTTCCGGTCGGACCCCACTTTGTTGCTGCCAGTGGCGCACCGATTCAATAAATTCCGGCATCGCCCCATCGACGCCCTGCTGTTCGGAACGATCGTGCGCCGGGATTTCGGCATACCATTTACGCCCCTGCGGTACGTTGCCGGGCAAGGGTGCCCCCACCGCCACCACCAGCGCTTCCGGGAAGGCACGCGCAAACCAGCTCCCGATCTGCGCCATCGAGTCCGGGTTATCGTTGACACCGTGGTACAGCAGAAACAGCTGCGCGGGGTCGGTGCTCGGTTGCTGAACAATCACATAATGTAGTGCCATAATATCCTCCTGTGATCACTATACGCCGCTGTGAGCACAGTGATATTGGGAAAATTTGAATGAGATAATGGATTTATTGCAATGACGTGAGCCGTTGTTGCCAGTGAGATGCCGCACTGGCATCCCTGTCTGCCAGCGCCTGAGCCGCCTCAGCCCGTAGCTGCGCCATCAAGGCTTTGCGCCCGCCACTCCCCACCTGACTCAGCGCTTGTTTTTGCACAAGTATGGCGTGCAACAACGGCTGTGGATGTTGTCGTACCAGGCGCTGCAAAGCCGCGTAGCTGGCCTCCCACGGACGTTGTGCCCAGGCAAAACCGGCCAGCAACGCCAGATCATCGTCATCGGGTTGCTGCTCCCCCTCCGGCTCCAGCGGCAGATTCAGTTCAATCAACTGTTGCAGCCACGGCCAGTCACGCGCCAACCTGCGAGCCGCCCGCTGTTGCAACATTTCGCCTGCTGGCGTCAGTGCCAGCATCGCCATCGCGGCGTAACATCCGCTACTGGCTTCGCGCTGTGAACCGATGCGTACCAGGGTAAAGCCGCAGCGTTGCCAGAAACGCCACAAGGCCTCGGTATAGCCAAAACTCACCGAGAGATAATCGCAACCCTGCGCTTGCTGACGGGCCGTCGCGACCAACGCGGTTCCAATACCACGCTGCCGCTGCGCCGCCATCACCGCGATACGGCTGATGCGTCGCGATCGCAAGGTCGCAGCCTCAACGAAACCGGCATGGGCGGCCAGCGATTGTGCCACCAGGTTTCCACGGGGACGACGCAACCCGGCCCATACCGACCAGGCCAGCGCGGGATCCAGCCCACCTTCCTCTACCAACCACAACGCCCCCTGAACGTTGTCTGGCGTACCCGCCAGCCAGAAACGCTGACCGGGAGCATCCAGCATCCGCCGCAAGTCGAGCGGCGAAGTACGATAGTGGGCACTGGCTAACAAGCGATACCCCGCAGCCAGGGCTTCGGCATGCTGTTCCGGCGAGGCGGGAAACAGCGAGATCGCAGACGGCGGCGCACTCTCCTGCGCATCCTCAAATAACAGGACATGACTGAGCCAGGCTTCTAACGGATCGTGCGGCGACCAGCGCAGTGGCTCATCCAGCGCGAAATAATGTACATCCGACAATGAGGCACAGAAGCGCAGCATAAAACCGCGCCCGGTCCCTTCATAACCCTGTACCGTGGTCGTCAGTAACACACGCGGAAAGCGTGCCACCAGCTTTGCAAGCAGCGGTGCCGGAATCGCCGCCGCTTCATCGATAATCAGCCACTCCGCCTGTGGAGGAGGATTGATCGCCAATAACGCATCCGGGGCGATAAACTGAAAATGCTCACCGGCAAACTGCGCCAGCACGTCGGTGGAGACTTTCGCGGGGGCGGTGACAAGGCTGGGGCGTTTTTCCCGCGCCAGCATACCCGCCAGCGCAGATTTGCCACGCCCACGCGCCGCGGTGATGACCGCCACCCCGGCAGGCATGGCCAGTAATTGTTGCAGGATACGCTGCTGTTGTTGCGGCGCCCGACAGTGCCACTCCGGCCCGGCGATCGCCTGCGGTGCACGCGCGGGATAGCCTTCCCGCAGCAACATCACCTGGGGATCATCAAGCATGCTCTGTTGTAATTGACGGGTGAAATGCGGCGTGGCGATCGCGACGGAGACATCCGCCCAACGCAGGCTGTCGGCATCCGCCTGGCTGGCCCATGCCTGCCACGGCGGCGTCAACAACAACAGCCAGCTTCCGGCTTTCAGGGTACCCGCCAACGCGGCAAACGCTTCGGCATGGAAGCCATGACGGGCATCAAAAATAGCGTGCAGGAATTCCCGTCCCAGCAACGTGCGTAACGCCGCTGGGGCATGGGATGTCGCGCTGAGATCGGTTTGTTCGCTGATGCATAGCCAGTCACCTGCTAAGGTGCTGCGCCACTGGGCAGTCTGCTGGCTCGTCCATGCGCTGCTGCCGCTGATCACGCACAGACGGCGAATGCCTGCCCGCTGCATCGCCGTACTGACTTCACGCAGGTTCATCCTTTGCTGGCAAAGGTGTTGCATTGACCAGGGTTGCCGCTGTCAAAACCCTGTTTGAACCAAGTATAACGCTGCTGCGACGTACCGTGGGTAAAGCTATCAGGCACCACCCGCCCCTGGCTTTTTTGTTGCAAGCGATCATCACCGATCGCCTCCGCCGCATTCAGCGCTTCCTGCAAATCCCCCACTTCGAGGATGTTCTGTTGCTGCATATAATGGCCCCAGACACCGGCAAAGCAGTCGGCCTGGAGTTCCATCTTCACCGATAATTGATTAACCTGCGCCTGGCTGGCGCCCTGCTGCATCTGACGCACTTTGGGTTCAATCCCCAACAATTTCTGCACATGATGACCCACTTCATGCGCAATCACGTAGCCCTGTGCAAAATCGCCACCCGCGCCGAGTTTGGTTTTCATGTCATCGTAAAAAGACAAGTCGATGTAGACGGTCTGATCCGCCGGGCAGTAGAAAGGTCCCATTACCGACTGGCCAGTACCGCAGCCGGTGCGCGTGGCACCGCGATACATCACCAGTTTTGGCGGCACATATTGTTTGCCCATCTGCTGAAACAGTTTGTCCCAGGTATCTTCAGTGGTCGCCAGGATCACCGAGGTGAATTTTGCCGCTTCATCCTGTGCCGGTTTCGCCTGACGCTGTTGTTGCGTGGTGGGCGTCAGATTGCCGCCGCCTTCAAGCAGCGCCGTCAGGTCATAGCCGTAGTAACCGGCCACCGCCACGATGATTAATAGGATGATGCCGCCTTTACCACGCGGCAGCCGGATCTGTCGACCACCGCCGTAGCCCGGCGATTGATCGCGTCGGTCTTCCACATTGTCGCTTTCGCGACGTCCCTGCCAGCGCATGGCATGCTCCTGTTTTGATCAAAATTGGCTTTGCATGATTTTAGATGGCGGCAGGAGGAAGCACCAGCGCGTAACGGCGCGATTTATCGCGCTGTGGGGGGAATAGATGTCGATGGATGCCCTCACCCCAGCCCTCTCCCACAAGATGGGAGAGGGAGGCGTGCAACATGTGGCGGAATGGTGCAGATTAATCCAGTTTCACGCCCAGACGGTGCGCCACTTCTTCATAGGCTTCGATCAGGCCGCCGAGGCTCTGACGGAAACGGTCTTTGTCCATTTTGTCCATCGTCTCTTTGTCCCACAGACGTGCGCCGTCTGGTGAGAACTCATCGCCGAGTACGACTTCGCCTTTGAACAGACCAAACTCCAGTTTGAAGTCGACCAGGATCAGACCGGCGTCATCAAACATTTTGCTCAGCACGTCGTTCGCTTTGTAGGTCAGCTCACGCATGCGCGCCAGATTCTCTTTGCTCACCCAACCAAAGGTTTCGCAGTAAGATTCGTTCACCATCGGGTCGTGTTTGGCGTCATCTTTCAGGAAGAGATCAAACAGCGGCGGATTGAGCAACATGCCCTCTTCCACGCCCAGACGTTTAACCAGTGACCCTGCCGCACGGTTGCGCACCACGCACTCCACCGGCACCATCTCCAGCTTTTTCACCAGCGCTTCGTTATCCGACAGCAGCGCTTCCATCTGGGTCGGAATGCCCGCTTCCTGCAATTTGGTCATGATGAAATGGTTGAATTTGTTGTTCACCATTCCTTTGCGATCAAACTGCTCGATTCGTGCACCGTCTCCTGCTGACGTATCGTTGCGGAATTCAAGTACCAGCAGATCCGGATTGTCGGTGCTGTATACGGTTTTCGCTTTACCGCGATACAACTCAGCTCGCTTTTGCATCTTGTTAACTCCAAACATGAAAGAACCCGTGTTCAACAGCGGTTGCCCACTGCACGGCGGCAATACGCAATCGTTTACCTCGCCGGGCGCTATTATGCCAAAATCTCAAAAAAAAGGCCGGATATTCTCCGGCCTGAGGCAATTTATTTGTTCAGTGCGCCCTGCATCACCGCCACCAGCGCATCATTCTGCGACTGGGTCAGCACATGACCTTTAGGATCAATGAACTGTAGGCTGCTGCGGTTATCGAGATCACCGACCTGCAATTTATAATCGCCGTTCGGTAAGCCCGGATCTTTCGCACCAATGTCATCCCACGCGCCACTGCCCGGCTGCTTGTAGGTGACGTTCAGACTGCCCTGCGAGCGGTTGCTGTCGGTCACTTCCATGCCTGCGCGCTTCAGCGCCGCTGGCAGACGCTGCCAGGTCAGGTTGAACGGCGAACGCAGAATCAACAACGGCAAGCCAGTGTCATCAGCACCACTCTGAACGGCAATCTGGCCTACACCACGACCGGCTGCGGCATCCTGAGCTGCGGTATCGATCTTATCCATACCGGTGCTGAGGTCGTTCAACATCTGCGCGGTGTAGCGCTGGATTTGAACCGGCGTCGTCACCGTCTGGCCTGACTGTTGCAGCTCAAGCAGACGCACCGTCAGCACCTGCTGATAGCCCTGATTCTGCACGCTGACCTGGTAACGGCCACGATACTGGTTGTCTTCATCCGCACGGTTCCACTGCACCCAATCGGTGGTCAGCTGCTGGGCAGCATCATCACGCTGGGCGATCGGGAATTTGTACGACTGCACCACGTTCACCACCTGAGACCAGATGGAGCCACGGCTGCTTTCCACTGCCAGAACACCGGTATTGCCGGTGAACTGCGCGCGTGTACCGTTCATCAGCGCCAGCGGCTGAGCAGGCGGACGAATATCCAGTTCTTTACCTACCGCGCCTTTGGCAACGGCGTGCGGTACATCATAATCACCATTCTGCACAGGCAGAATCATTCCCGCCGGGGCTTTTAAATCATGCAGTTCAGGCGCCTGCAAGTAAGATTCATCACCACTGACCTGGCGCTTATAACGCTGATCGCTGGAACAAGCTGACAGCAGCATCAGGGTGGACAAACCCACCACAGTCGCCAGCGTCGAGCGCTTCACTGTATAACGCATTGATTCTCCCTAATTATCGCAGACCCGCTTTGATCAATGCCTGCGCCGTTTTGCTCTGACCGGCTTCGGTCAGCGGCGTCATTGGCAAACGCAGCGTGTCATCCGCGATTAATCCTAGTTGTTTCGCGGCCCATTTCACCGGGATAGGATTGGGTTCACAGAAAAGCGTCTGGTGCAGGTGCATCAGACGCTGATTCAGGCGACGCGCTTCGGCGAAGTTGCCCTGCTGCGCCAGTGCGCACAGTTCAACCATTTCACGAGCCGCAATGTTGGCTGTGACCGAAATAACGCCTTTACCGCCCAGTTGCATGAAGTCCAGCGCGGTGCCGTCATCGCCACTTACCAGAATGAATTCATCATCAACCAGCTCTTGGATCTGACTAACCCGCGATAAGTTCCCGGTTGCCTCTTTGATTCCGATAATATTTTTGATTTCGGCCAGACGCGCAACGGTTTCCGGCAGCATGTCGCAACCGGTACGTGAAGGCACGTTATACAGCATCTGGGGCAGATCGGTGCTTTCCGCAATCGCTTTGAAGTGCTGGAACAAGCCTTCCTGCGTCGGACGGTTGTAATACGGGGTCACGGTCAGGCAACCCACCACACCGGTGCCGGTAAAGCGTTTGGTGAGCGAGATCCCTTCAGCGGTGGCATTTGCGCCGGTTCCGGCAATCACCGGAATACGGCCATCGGCCAGTTCGAGGGTCATCATCACCACATCGCCATGCTCTTCATGGCTGAGGGTGGCTGATTCGCCGGTGGTGCCAACAGAAACAATCGCCGCGGTGCCGCTGGCGACATGATAATCAATCAGTTTTTTCAAACTCGCGCGGCAGACATTGCCTTTGTCATTCATTGGCGTTACGAGCGCAACAATACTTCCGGTGAACATGGGCGATCCCCTCGACAAACAAGTGCTTCATGGTACGTTTTACGCTGTGGGAAAAGCAAGCGAGCCACGCCATTCCCGCGCTTGTCAGCAGTTTTTTTTATGTTTACCTTATGGTTATTAGCGAACACACAGGAAATGTCATTTTGTCGCAGCCACAGCCTCACCATCTGGTGATCACCGCATTGGGCGTTGATCGTCCGGGTATTGTGAATACCATCACCCGCCATGTCAGCAGCTGCGGCTGCAACATCGAAGACAGTCGCCTGGCGATGCTCGGTGATGAATTCACCTTTATTATGCTGCTCTCCGGAAGCTGGAATGCCATTACCCTGATTGAATCCACCCTGCCGATGAAAGGGGCTGAGCTGGAGTTGTTGATCGTGATGAAGCGCACCAATGCGCGCGCCACGCCACCAATGCCGGCCACCGTCTGGGTTCAGGTTGAAGTTCCGGATTCCCCGCATATCATCGAGCGGTTTACCGACCTGTTCGATAAACATCAAATGAACATCGCGGAGTTGGTTTCGCGCATTCAACCGGCGCAGGATGGCGTACCGCCTACCCTGTATATTCAGATGACGGCGCACAGCGCTGAAGGCGCGCGCATCGAACCGGCGTTTAATCAACTCTGTCAGGAACTGCACGCCCAGGGTACGATTCGCTTATATAGCGTGGCGGATGATGCCGTACCGCACTGATGCGACCTCCGGGTTATTTCGTCACACACTCTGTCCGGATTGGATAAACAGTGTGCGGAAATAACCCTGACGGTAAACTCCACCTGGCACTTTTGGCCCTGATGGTGTATTACCCACAGCATGAAGAAAAAAATGGAGAGTTGTGATGAATCCACTGAAAGCCGGTGATACCGCACCGAAATTTAGCTTGCCCGATCAGGATGGCGAACAAGTAAATTTGGCCGACTTCCAGGGACAGCGCGTTCTGGTCTATTTCTACCCGAAAGCCATGACGCCGGGCTGCACCGTACAGGCCTGCGGCCTGCGCGACAACATGGATGAATTGAAAAAGGTCGGTGTGGAAGTGCTGGGTATCAGCACTGACAAACCGGAGAAGCTATCGCGTTTTGCCGAAAAAGAGCTGCTGAACTTTACGCTGCTGTCTGATGAAGACCATCAGGTATGCGAACAGTTTGGCGTCTGGGGTGAGAAAACCTTTATGGGTAAAACCTACGACGGCATTCACCGCATCAGCTTCCTGATTGATGGTAATGGCAAGGTGGAGAAGGTGTTCGACGATTTCAAAACGTCTAACCACCACGACATCGTGCTGGATTACCTCCAGTCAGCCTGATGAGCAACGGGTGCGTACCACGCACCCGTTTTCTTTAATTCACGATAGTTTCTTCCGGCCAGGCCCGAACCACCGCTTTGATTAACGTAGCAAGTGGGATGGCGAAGAACACGCCCCAGAAGCCCCACAACCCACCGAAAATCACGACCGACAGAATGATCACCAGCGGATGCAGGTTGACCGCTTCCGAGAACAGAATCGGCACCAGGACGTTACCATCCAACCCCTGAATCACCAGATAAACCACAAACATGGTCCAGAAGTCGCTGCCCAGGCCCCACTGGAACAGCCCTACGCCAATGACCGGGATGGTCACCAGCATCGCACCGATATAAGGGATCAGGACCGATACCCCAACCAGCACCGCCAGCAGCAGCGCGTAGTTAAGGCCGAGCAGCAGAAACGCCAGCCAGCTCACCACGCCCACCGCCACCATCTCCAGCACTTTGCCGCGAATATAGTTGGTGATCTGTTGGTTCATCTCCTGCCACACCACGCCTGCCAGGCCACGGTTGCGCGGCAATACGCGACGCACCGCATTTAACATCTGCTCTTTATCCTTCAACAGGAAAAACACCATCAGCGGCACCAGCACCAGGTAAATCATCAACGTCATCAGCCCAACCAACGATGCCAGTGAATATTTCACCAGCGACTCACCTAGCCCGGTCAGGCGGCTGCGTAAGTTTTCGACCACGATGTCGATGATGCCCGCATCCACCAGTGCCGGATAACGCTTCGGCAGTCCGGCGGCAAACAGGTAAAGTTTGTTGAGCATATTGGGGAGATCGCGGGTGAGGTTGATGCCCTGCTGCCATGCGACGGGTGCAACAATCAACACCATCACCAGCACGATACCGCCGAACAGCACCAGTACGATGCTGGAAGCCCAGGTGCGGCTACATCCCACCCGCTCTAAACGGACGGTTGGCCACTCCAGCAGATACGCCAGCACCAGCGCCACCAACAGCGGGGCCAGCAAGCCACTAAAGAAGAAGAGGATAAGAAACGCCGCCAGCAAAATTGCCACCAGGCCAATTGCCTGGGGATCGCTAAAGCGACGTCTGTACCATTGAATAAGCAGAGCCAGCATACCTTTCCTTTCCCGTAACGGTGCGATTTATCGCGCAAACCCGTGCACTATACGGGAAAAATCTGCGCGATAAATCGCGCCGCTACAAATCCATAATGTCTCTTTAACGCGTAATACTACTGACCAGCGCATCCTGCCCGGCCAGCATCACACAATTTCGTCCGGCATTTTTCGCCTGATACAAGGCCGCATCGGCCTGTTTCAGGCTCTGCTCCTGTGAGCCGTTGTCCGGCTGCCACAGCGCGATACCCACCGAGATGGTGATATTCCCCACTGCATCAATCCAGCTATCAGCAATGCTTTGACGCAACCTTTCGGCGATGATTCTCGCCTCTTCCGGCGCAGTCCCCGGCAGCAACATCAAAAACTCTTCGCCGCCATTACGACAAACCACATCGGTCTGACGAGCACTGCTTCGCAACGCCTGCGCCACTTTTTTGATCACCTCGTCACCCACGTCATGACCAAAGTTGTCGTTGACCCGTTTGAAGTGATCAATATCCAGCGCCAGCACTGCAAACGGCTGACGCATGGCAAGGAAGTAATCCAGCACCGCACCGAGGCCGCGTCGGTTAAGCAAATTTGTCATCGGATCCGTCTGGACTTCGGATTTCAGCCGTCCGATTTTATCCTGCACCAGACCGATACCGGTCAGCATCGCGCGTTTAACCTGCGCGGCTTCAAAGTACCAGGCGCGGATACCATTGATCTCACCGGACACACTTTGGGTATCCATCTGGCTGGCCTTGCGCGCCAGTTGCCATAGCGGTAAAGCAATCAGACGCGAAAGAATGACTGCCGCCAGCAGGGTTAACAGCGCAAAAGGCACCGAGTTTTTCAACACTTTCAACAACAGGCCGGAGAGCGGTGCCAGCGTCACGTCGGTCGGTTTCAGCGCTACCACCATCCAGCCGGTGGTGGGCACAATCGCATAACCGGCCAACTTCGATGTCTCGTCTTCCATCAATTGCAATGAACCGTTAGTCCGATTCTGACGTTCCTGGTCACTGATAATCCCCGGTACCGTTTTACCAATCAGTTGACTGTTCTGGTGATACAGCACCTGGTCATTACGATCCAATACATAGACATGCGTGCCATCGCGATAAAACTGCTCGCCGAGTAACGCATTGAGAATACTTTTCTTTTTCAGATAAATCGTGCCGCCAATGTAGCCCAGATAGCGTCCATCGTTGCTCCAGATTGGCCAGGAAACAAACACAATCAGGTTATTCGCTACCGAAAGCGTCGGTTTACTGACCATAGGTTGGCGTTTCGCCAGGGCTTCACGCGATGCCTGACTGGTGAGATGCATACCTTTTAACATCATCGATTCAGGTGAAATGGCTTTCACTACGCCATCGGTATCGACTATCGCCACCGAGTTGAAACTGTTGGTTTGCTCGCGCAGGCGATTCACCTCTTCCTGAGCCAGCTCAGAGTTATCAAAATCATTGCCCAGTTTTGTCGCGCTGTAGTGCAACTGTGATTCAGCCAGTTGAAAGAAGACTTCAGTGGTAGAAGCCAGTTTGGTGGCATAAGCGCGATTGGCTTCGAGGGTGCTTTCGATCAGGACCATGCGTTGCACCCGCCATGTTGCGTACAACGCATTAGCGAGCGTGATAACAATACTGGTGATCGCCAGCAGCATGATTAGCGTGCGCAGATCAGTTTTAGGCCAGATGCGCGTTAACATGGCGCACCCGCCATCAGGAGTCTGTTCATCATTGGTGTGCCTGGCAGTCTTGTTATTGTTGGACGTACTTACCCTGGTGAGGTAACGGAGAATTGTACACCCACAACCCAATTTGAGCACTAAGCATCCTGCCGACACCCCAATTCTTTTGCTTTTATCTGGCGCTAATTAGTCAATTAATCCGTTTATATCGTAAAAGGGAAACGGTCCGGGATAATCGCCAATGGCACACAAATGTGTGGTCATCCCTTGCTGAGGATGCCAGCGGTGCAACAAAAACCCTGGCGGTTCCAGCACAAAATTGGCGGGGCCAGTTTCAGACAAATCGAACGCCACCTGATGCGACACCCCAGGCGCGGTGCAGGCCAGAGTACCGGCGAAACGCGCCTGAATGGAGCGATGCAGATGGCCGCTTAACACCCGCTCCACCTGCGGATGCTGGCTGATTACCGCTGCCAACGCCTCGGGATTGCGCAAAGGTTGTCGATCCATATGGCCGATGCCGGTGATAAAAGGTGGATGGTGCAGCATCACCAGCGCAGGCGCGTGCGGTTCCTGTTGCAGCTTTTCATCCAGCCACTGAAGTTGTGCTTCATCGACATAACCCCACGGCTGTTGCGGCACGCTGGAGTCCAGCGCCAGCAGATTTAATCCTTTGACATGGCTCTGCCAGTTGAGGGTTTCCCCCTGTTGCAGATAACTATGCTCAGGAAACGCGGCACGTAATGCCTGACGATCATCATGGTTTCCCGGCATCAGCAGGTATGGCAGCGCTAACCCTGCCAACGCCTGACGCAGGGTTTGATACTCCTCCGCCAGACCGAAATCGACCAGATCGCCAGTGATCACCACCACATCCGGGCGTGGTTGCAGTCGGTTAAGCGTCTCAATCACCCGCAACAGCGCGTCCTGGGTGTCCACTTTTTTATAGGAGAGGCGTCCCTGCGCCTTAATATGTAAATCGCTGATTTGCGCAACCAGCGTCATGGTTTCAGACAATCTTCGTTCCTCAGGAAGCAGAAAAATGGAGGGCGGCGTCCTGTGCCAGCGACCAGCTCACCGCCTGTCCGGCATGCCAGCTTTCCCGCGCGTGGCGATCCACCTGGATCGGGGCCGCCAGGCCGATATCAATCATCAGCCGCTGTGACGCGCCGAGAAAGGTACTGGCGATGACAAAGCCCTGACGGGGATAGCGATGATCACTGGCAAGCAGCACGTCTTCCGGGCGGCAAAAACGTTGTGGATTACCGCGTGCGTCAACATCGACACAATTAATGGCACCAACAAAATCGGCGACGAACTTTGACGCCGGATGCTGATAAATGCGTTGTGGCGTATCGATTTGTACCAGCCGCCCCTGCTCCATCACCGCAATGCGATCGCCAAGCGCCATCGCTTCCTGCTGGTCATGCGTCACGTATACCGCGGTGATCGCCAACTTTTTCAGCAGCGTGCCAATCTCCAGCCGCAGACGATCGCGCAGGCGTGCATCCAGCGCCGCCAGGGGTTCATCAAATAACAGGACTTTAGGACGCGCCGCCAGCGCGCGCGCCAGGGCGACACGTTGCTTCTGCCCGCCGGAAAGTTTGTCGATACTGCGCTGCGCCAGCGCGCTGAGATCCACCAGCGCCAGCATCTCCTGCACCCGCGCCTCTCGCTCAGTACGCGGCACGCCCTGTACTTTCAGGCCATAGGCCACGTTGTCGGCCACATTGAGATTGGGAAACAGCGCGTAGTTCTGGAACACCATGCCAACATTACGTTTTTCGATCGGTAAATCGGTGACGTTGCGTCCGTCAAACCACACCTCACCACCGGCATCGCAGCGTTCCAGCCCGCTGATAATACGCAACGTGGTGGTTTTACCGCAGCCTGAAGGGCCAAGCAGCACCAGGGTTTCCCCGGCATTCACCGTCAGGTCGAGCGGGTGCAGCGCCAGGTGATGATGAAAACGACGCGAGCAATGGTGAAGCCGAACGGTGACAGAGGCGTTATTCATGCCGACTCCTTGTGTTGGCGCGCAACCGCGCGGTTGAGCCATTGGTTGAGTGCATTCAGCAGCAGCAACAACGGCAGAATCATCAGGATAAAAATCAGGGTATAGGCGGACCCCACTTCCAGTCGCATCGAGGCATAGCTGTCAGCAAGGCCGACCGGCAGGGTTTTGGTCAGCGGCGTATGCAGCATCCAGGTGATGTTGAACTCCCCCACCGACAGAGTGATAACCATAAAAGCACCGGCAAGAATGCCGTTGCGGCAGTTCGGCACCACCACGGTAAAAAAACGCTGCCAAAGGCTGGCACCGAGGCTGGCGGAAGCTTCTTCCAGCCGTGGCATATCCACGGCCTGCATCACCGCCAGCACCGGACGCATCATAAACGGCAGGGTAAACAGCACATGACCAATCAGGATAAATAGCCAGCTATCACGCAGGCCGGAAAACTGACCATATAACAGAATGATACCGAGCGCCGTGGCTAACCCCGGCAGCGCCACCGGCAGCATCAGGCACTCTTCAATACGAGCCGCCCAACGGCGTGGGGCTTTCAATAATCCCCAGGCGGCGGGAACGCCAATCACCAGCGTTACCAACAGACAGCACAAGGCAATCAGCAACGACAGCCAGAAAGTACCGGCATACATCTGCCATACCTGATCCACCCACTTCAGCGTCAGGCCGCTACGCAGGCCAATAAAATAGTTGTTGGTCACCCCGGCCAGCATCGACAACACTACCGGCACGATCATAAACAGCGCGGTGAGAGTGGTGATCAACAGTTGCAGGGTAAAAAGTCCACGACGATTCATGCCGCCTCCTTCTCAGTGCGATGCGCCAGACGGCGTGCCAGCATCAGCGCCAGCCAGGCGACGCCGCCCATCACCACCGACAACGCAGCCGCGGTGGCGAAGTTGGCGTAGTTGGTGAATTCGCCATAGATAGTCAGCGGCAGCACCGCCAAATCGGTGCCGAGGGTAAAGGCAGTACCAAACGCCCCCATGCTGGTGGCGAAACAGAGCGCGCCAGTGGAGAGCAACGCCGGTTGCAGCCCCGGCACGATCACATCCCAGGTGATGCGCCACTGACTGGCCCCGAGCGAACGGGCCGCCTCTTCCAGCGAGCGATCAAGTTTTTCACTGGCCGCCACCAGGGTGACAATGGCGCGCGGCAGCGAGAAGTAGAGATAGCCGATAAACAACCCGACCAGCGAATAGGCCAACGTCCAGCGTTCATGCAGCAGGCTCATACTGACCTGCGCCAGCAGCCCTTGTCGTCCGGCCAGCATCACCACCAGAAAACCCACCACCACGCCAGGAAACGCCAGCGGGAAGGTCAATAACGCTAATAAGGTGCTGCGACCAGCAAAGCGCTGACGTGCCAGAAAGCAACCAACAGTCGCCGCGATAAGCAGCGTCGCTAACGTCACGGCCAGCGACAACAGCACGGTATTGAACAAACTCAGCAGATACTGCGGTTGACTGATCACCGTCCAGTAGCCGCTATGCAGCGTGGTGCGATCCGCCTGCATACCGATTTGCAGCAAACGGGCAAAAGGCAGTAGCCAGAAAGCGCAGAAGAACAGCAGCGCAGGCAGCGTTAACCATAGCCAGCGGCTGCCCGGCAGTTTACGTGTCTGGCGGCGCGAGGCCGCCAGGGTGTCGGACAGCGACATTAATGGATCTCACTCAGGTAGCGGGCAGAGAACGCCTTCTGCGCATCGGCCATCTGCTGGTAATCAACGGTTTTGGCTCGTGCATAATCGCTGTCTGGCAGAAAGTATTGCTTCGCTGCTGCCGACATCGCGGAGGTACGTACCGGACGCAGGAAGGCATTTGCCCAGATCGCCTGCCCTTTATCAGACAGCACGTAATCGATCACTTTTTTGCCGTTGGCCTCATGCGGCGCGTTCTTCACCAGGCTGATAACGTACGGCACCGTCACGGTCCCTTCTTGCGGGATGACAAAAGCCACGTTGGCGTGGTCTTTGTATTTGGCGCGATAGGCGTTGAAGTCGTAGTCGAGCAGGATCGGGATCTCGCCAGAAATCAGGCGGGCATAAGCGGTTTGCTTGGGTACGATCGGCTGATTGGCCTGCAATTTTTTAAACCAGTTCAGACCCGGCGTGAAGTCGTGCATATTGCCGCCCAGCGCCTGGTTAACCGCCACCGCCGCCACATAACCGACGAAAGCGCTGGCGGGATCAAGGTAGCCGATCATCCCTTTGTATTCCGGCTTTAACAGATCATTCCAGGATTGCGGAATCGGCGCGCCGCCCAGCGCATCGACGTTGACCATAAAACCCATAGTGCCGGAATGCAGCGCCACCCATTTCCCGTTGGGATCTTTCATTCCGGCCGGGATTTCATCCCAGTGCTGCGGTTTGTAGCTGGCAGTAACGCCGGCGTTATCCGCCTGGATGCCAAAACTCACGCCGTAATACACCACATCCGCCACCGGATTGCCCTGCTCTGCCACCAATTGCGCCAGCGCCTGGCCGGAGTTTTTGTTGTCCTGAGGCACCTGAATGCCGGTATCTTGCGCGATGGCTTTCAACTGGGTACCCCAGTCAGCCCATTCCGGCGGGCAGTTGTAGCAAATCGCGGTCTCCGCCGCCTGGGTCAACCCACTGAATAACGAACCGATAGTCAGGGCCAGCGCCCCGGCGACGATTTTGGCTTTTTTGTGTAATTTCATGATGGTTCCCTGGTGTTGGCAAGCAAAGAAGCAAAGGGTGCAGCCACGCTTTCGCCGGGCCGCAGTTGATGAGCCAGTACGCGAGTTCCGCGGCTGGCTGGTTGTAAAAGCATGTCGATGGCGCAGGCACCCAGCCATTCACCAGGCTGCGTCACACTCGCCAGTGACGGGACAAGTTGTTCGCCGATAGCGATGCCATCAAAACCCATCACCGAAAGCTGCTGCGGAACGCGTACCCCGGCACGCTGGGCAGCGCCAATCAGGCTGATGGCCAGCAAATCGTTGGTGCAGATAACCGCAGTTAACGCCGATGGCCCCTGCAACCAGGGTTGCAGCAGGGCAAAATCAGAATGGGTATGGCTGGGCATTTCAATTACTGGCAGGGCAGCCTGCTGCATGGCATCGCAGTAGCCCTGATAACGCAGGCGGGCACGGTCGGATTGCAACATCGGACCGGCAATCATGCCGATGTGTTGATGCCCGAGCTGCCGCAGATAGTCTGTTGCTTCGCGCAACGCCCGGCGGTTATCGACACACACCGCAGGCCAGTCGTTTTGTTGCGGCACATTATGCGCCAGCACAAACGGCATCTGTGCCTCATGCAGGGTATGCAGCACCGCGCTGTTGTCGGCATCCGCCACGGTCAAAACCAGCCCGGCAACCCGCTGGCGCAACATATGTTCGACAATTGCCGCTTCGCGCTCAGGCTGATAATCACTGGTCGCCACCAACAGCCCAAATCCCGCATCACGCGCCTCGCGCTCCATAGCCTGAAGCTGCTGGGAAAAGATCGGGTTAAGCAATGAAGGCAGCAGTACGCCAAGCGTGGTGGAGCTTTGCGTACGCAGCTGGCGGGCAATATGATTCGGGCGAAAACCCAACTGTTCCGATGCAGCCAGGACCTTATTCAGGGTAGCTGGTCGCAGCAGATGGGGATCAGAGAAGGCGCGTGCCGCCGTGGCGCGCGAGACGCCAGCCAGCTTTGCCACACTCACTAAATCGGACATGTTCGCCTCGTCGGTTACCAATGAGATCGATCTCATTGGCGTTTAACTTAGCGGTGAACTGTGACAACCACATCGCGCGGAGATGACAACAAGATGACAGCAGCGCATGCTGCCGTCTGGGGAAAATTACAGCATCAGGAAGGCATAACCTTCGTTTTGCAGCGTCGCCACGGTGGTGCCGCTGGAGAGGGTATGCGTCACCATCGGGTCAATCCATTCACGCTCCAGTTGATGGAAAGCCACCGACTGATCGCAAATCGACACCTTGACCCCGGCCTTTTCCAGTTCGCTGATCAACTTCAGGTTAGGGTTATCCACGCCGTAGGCTTTGCGGAACTGTTCATTGTTCAGCGCTGCGGGGACTGCATCGCTATTGATCGACACCACAAAGTTCAGTTGCTCCAACGGCACACCGGCAGCGTAATAAAGATTCGTTACCCGCGCTACCCGCTCCAGCCCGAGATTCGGCTGGCGAATATCCCCCTCACTGCGGTTAATCTGGAACACGATTTTATTGCTCAAACCAGGCGTGCTGGCCGGATTGTATGCAGGCGTGTCAACAAAGTGGATCTTGCCGTAACCCGCGATTGCTGGCGTGCTCCAGAAATCGGCTGGTTCGGTTTTCTTATCCGCAAAGCGGTCGCTGAATTTATCGACCATATCGGGAATCTGGAGCACATTGCCGCCAACAAAACCGGCCAGTGCTGCCACAACAATGTATGTCGCTGGACGCATTTCACTTCTCCTCAACCATCATCAAAATGCCTGTTTACATTTGCAACCACGCATAACCCTGATTTTGCAGCGTCGACACCGTGGTCGGGCTGGAGAGCGCGTGAATCACCGATTTATCGATCCAGTCATTGGGATAATGATGAAACGCCACCGACTGATCGCACACCGACACCTTTACCCCTTGCTTGTTCAACTCCGCAATCAGCGGCAGATTGGGGTTATCGGTGCCATAAAATTGTTTGAAATGCGTGTTATCCAGCATCGCCGGGGTGGCATCTCCGGTGACCGATACCACAAAATGCAGCTGATCGGCCGGTACGCCCGAGGCGATGTAGAGATTAACCACCCTTGCTACGCGCTCAAGGCCGAGATTAGGCCGGGCAATATCACCTTCGTTTTTAGTGAGCTGAAAGACGATCTTGTTGCTCAGTCCAGGTACAGGTTTAAAAGCGGCATCGGCTTCGTAATGGATCTTGCCGTACCCTTCGATACCTGGGGTACTCCAGAAACCTTCCGGGTCCGCTGGTGGAGCAGAGAAGTGGTTCATGACACGTTGATAGATGTCATCGCTTCTGCTGACGACAGCACCGACAAAACCCCCAACAATCGCGATCAGGGCCCAGGAGACAGCAGTACGCATAGAGACACTCCGGCAGGCATGGAAAGTCCGTTTGAACAAAGTACGTTATCTATACCACACCAGGACAACGCCTAAAGCAGGCGGATTTACTGCCCGCGCATGGTTTACTTGCAGGAAAAATAATTAGCGAGACTAATTGAATAACAACTTTGATGGAGCCTGAGCGAGGAGTTGAAAAATAGCTGGTCGGAAGTTTTGCCGGTAACAGGGTTTGTCATGACAAACACCGACTTAAAATATGGCCGTCTTAATGTACAGTGCCGCATTTAACCTTTTGCGGCATGATAAAGAATGTCGATGGATAAAATGGGCCAGTTCGGGCTTAGATAGCTTGTTTTTCAGAGAAAACCTGGAAAAACTTATGCCAGGTTCAATAATTTTGAGTAACTTTACCAATCTTTAATCTGAGCCAACCGAAAACAGCCTGCTGGCGTCCAGGTCGCTTTATTCAAATTTTTGCTGCTTTTATCAACAGGCAACAGCAACATTTTGCATTCATCACATCCCCCTGCTTTGCTTGCTTGTATGCTGCGGGTGGTTAAGATAAACAATCATCCCAACATTGGTAGCGGCGCGATTTATCGCGCGTCTTTCAAAACTGCGCGATAAATCGCGCCGCTACCAATGTGCGTTAACTGAATGGCTTTACAGAACATTTGCACCACTTAACGGTCCAATTTCCGGACACTTTTTACAGGATCAAGGCATGTTTAACCGGTTGAAAAAATCAGCGCTGGCAGCCCTTATTCCTGCGCTGCTTCTCACGCCTGTGCTGAGCGTCAGGGCTGACGTGAGCGACTCTCTGCCCGATATTGGCACCACGGCAGGCGCAACGCTGTCGATTAACCAGGAATTACAGATCGGTGATTTCTATGTACGACAACTGCGGGCCAGTGCACCACTGATCAACGATCCGCTGTTAAATCAATATATCAATCAACTCGGACAGCGGCTGGTGGCGCACGCCGATTCGGTGCGTACACCGTTTCATTTTTATCTGATCCAGAATGATGAGCTGAACGCCTTCGCCTTCTTCGGTGGCAACGTGGTGCTGCACTCGGCGCTGTTCCGCTTTACCGATAATGAAAGCCAGCTGGCATCGGTGATGGCGCATGAAATTTCGCACGTCACCCAGCGCCATCTGGCGCGTGCGATGGAAGAGCAAAAACGCAATGCACCGCTGACCTGGGTCGGTGCGCTTGGCTCGATTCTGCTGGCTATTGCTAACCCGCAAGCGGGTATGGCCGGGTTAATGGGTACCCTCGCCGGAACCCAGCAGGGTATGATTAGCTTTACGCAAGCGAATGAACAGGAGGCCGATCGCATCGGCATTCAGGTGTTGCAGCGTGCCGGGTTTGATCCCCAGGCGATGCCAAATTTCCTGCAAAAACTGGCTGACCAGAGCCGCTTCTCTTCCAAACCCCCGGAAATTCTGCTGACTCACCCCCTGCCCGATAGCCGCCTGGCGGATGCGCGCAACCGCGCGAACCAGATGCGACCGGTGGTGGTGCAATCATCGCAGGATTTTTATATGGCGAAGGTACGCGCACTTGGCATGTATTCCACCGGTCAAAACCAACTGACAGATGACCTGCTCGATCAATACGCCAAGGGCAATACCCGCGAACAGCAGGCTTCGCAATACGGCAAAGCGGTGCAGTTTTTACAGGCGAAAAGCTTTGAAAACGCGAAGAAAATCATCTCCCCGATGCTGACTAAACAACCGGATAATGTCTGGTTTCTCGATATCATGAGCGACATCGACATCGGTCTGAATCAGCCACAACAGGCCATCAAGATGTTGAGCAGCGCCAAGGGCAGCAACAGCAATCCGGTGATTCAGCTCAACCTCGCCAATGCCTATGTCGAAGCCAAACAACCGGCCAATGCCAGCCGTATTCTTCATCGTTATACCTGGTCGAATCCCAACGATCCTAACGGCTGGGATCTGCTGGCGCAGGCATCGGCAGCCCAGGGTTTACAGGATGAGGAGTTGTCGGCACGCGCGGAGGGTTTGGCGTTAAATGGTCAGATGGATCAGGCGATCAGAGCGCTTAGCAGCGCCAGCGCCCAGGTGCCGCTCGGTAGCCTGAAACAGGCGCGTTATGACGCGCGCATTGATCAATTCAGAGAGCTGCAAAAACGCTTCCAACAGTATCAAAAAGGATCTTAATCATGGTGACCATTTATCATAATCCACGTTGCAGCAAGAGCCGCGAGACGCTGGCGCTGCTGCAACAGCAGGGAGTGCAGCCGGAAGTGGTGCTGTATCTGGAAACACCGCCTGATGCGCAAACGCTGAAAGCGTTGCTGAAAAAACTGGGTATGACGAGTGCACGCGAGCTGATGCGCCGCAAAGAAGATCTGTATAAATCGCTGGGGTTAGCTGAACCCGGTCTTAGCGAGGATCAGCTGATTCAGGCGCTGGTTGAGCATCCCAAACTGATCGAGCGCCCGATTGTGATCAACGGTGAACAGGCGCGCCTTGGCCGCCCGCCCGAAGCGGTGCTGGAGATTATTTAAAGCCCCAGCGCTTCTTTAACAAAGGGAATGGTGAGTTTACGCTGCGCGCTGATGGAGGCGCGATCCAGTCGATCCAGGGTTTCAAACAGAGTACGCATTTCGCGGTCGAGGCGTTTCAACAGGAAACGCCCGACATCCTCCGGCAATTCAAAGCCGCGGATCCCGGCACGCAATTGCATCGCCTGCAACTTGTCGTCATCCGACAATGGCTGTAAACGGTAGATCTGGCCCCAGTCGAGACGCGATGCCAGATCCGGCAACCCGAGATTGAGCTGGCGCGGCGGGCGATCGCCGGTGATCAACAGACGGGTTTTGCCGATTTCCAGAATGCGGTTATAGAGATCAAAGATCGCCATCTCCCACTCGGCGTCCCCGGCGATGCACTCGATATTATCGATGCACACCAGTGCCAGATGCTCCATCCCTTCCAGCACTTCCGGTACGAACCAGGTGCGTTTGTCCAGTGGGACATAGCCGACCGCTTCACCGCGTGCCGACATTTCGGCACAAGCAGCGTGCAGCAGATGGCTGCGGCCACCGCCTTCGCGCGACCAGAAATAGAGATAGCTGCCGTGTTGTTGCACCAGCGCACCCTGAAGTGCGGCTAACAGGGACGGATTTTCCCCAGGCCAAAAGCTGGCAAAGGTTTCGTCATCAGGTAAGTAAAGTGGCAGTGAAAGCTGTGCCGGCGTGTTCAGAAGCACCTCAGCGTATGAACGGGCAGAAAACGGGGCAAGTCTATCACGATCCTTGCCAGAGATGAACCGGGCTTCCCTGCCCGGCAAACGCGCTTAGGGTTCGCGTTGCTCTTCAGCATCCAGAACCACTTCTTCCGGACGTAACAAGCTGATTACGCGGAAGATCAGGCTGAGTGCCACGCCAACAATGGTCGCCAGCGCCATACCTTTCAGCTCGGCGGCACCGATATGCACTTTGGCACCGCTGACGCCGATGATCAGGATCACCGAAGTGAGGATCAGATTCTGCGCTTTGTTGTAATCCACTTTGGATTCAATCAGCACACGAATACCTGAAGCACCGATCACCCCGTACAGCAGCAGTGACACGCCACCCATCACCGGCACCGGAATCGCCTGAATCGCGGCGGCCAGTTTGCCGACGCAGGAGAGCAGAATCGCCAGGATTGCCGCCCCGCCGATCACCCAGGTGCTGTAGACACGGGTGATCGCCATGACGCCGATGTTCTCACCGTAGGTGGTGTTGGGGGTTGAACCAAAGAAACCGGAGATCATGGTGGAAAGGCCGTTGGCGAACATGGAACGATGCAGGCCCGGATCGCGGATCAGATCTTTTTTCACGATATTCGCCGTCACCACCAGGTGACCAACGTGCTCGGCGATCACCACCAGCGCCGCAGGCAGAATGGTCAACATCGCCGCCCACTCAAAACGTGGCGTATAGAACGTCGGCAGTGCAAACCACGGCGCATTCTCAACCGACGCCCAGTTTACGATGCCCATAAAAGAAGAAAGCGCGTAGCCAACCAGCACACCAATCAGAATCGGGATAATGGCAAAGAAGCCACGGAACAGCACGGAGCCAAACACGGTAACACCCAGCGTCACCAGCGAAATAAACACGGTGGTGCCATCAGGTGAGGTGCCCTCAGCAGGCAGCAGACCAGCCATATTAGCCGCCACGCCCGCCAGCTCAAGGCCGATAACCGCCACAATCGCACCCATTGCCGCAGGCGGGAACATCACGTCCAGCCAGCCGGTGCCCGCCTTTTTCACTATCAGGGCAACAACACAGAACAGGAAACCGCAGAGGATGAAGCCGCCCAGCGCGACTTCATAACCCAACGGTAACAGCAGCAGCACCGGAGAAATAAAGGCGAAGCTGGAGCCGAGATAAGCCGGGATTTTCCCTTTACAGATGAAGAGATACAGCAGCGTCCCTACCCCGTTAAACAGCAGCACCGTGGCCGGGTTGATGTGAAACAAAATCGGCACCAGCACGGTTGCGCCAAACATGGCGAACAGATGTTGCAGACTGAGTGGAATGGTTTTGAGTAGCGGCGGTCGTTCGCTAACGCCGATGGCGCGACGAGTCATTCAGTGATCCCCTTGAGTTGTGTGGTGCATTTTTGCCAAAAAAAAGCCGACTCTCTGGCCGGCTGCTTTATTTATTTGGTTCCGAAAATCTTGTCGCCGGCATCGCCGAGACCAGGAATAATGTATCCCTTCTCGTTCAGGCCTTTGTCGATTGAAGCGGTATAGAGTTCAACGTCAGGATGCGCTTTTTCCAGCGCGGCAATACCTTCCGGTGCCGCCACCAGCACCAGCACCTTGATGCTGTTACAACCGGCTTTTTTCAGCAGGTCGATAGTGGCGATCATCGAGCCGCCGGTTGCCAGCATCGGATCCACCACCAGCGCCATGCGCTCTTCGATGTTGGAAACCAGTTTCTGGAAGTACGGTACCGGCTCCAGCGTCTCTTCATCACGGTAAACGCCGACCACGCTGATACGCGCGCTCGGTACGTGTTCCAGCACGCCTTCCATCATGCCCAGACCGGCACGCAGAATCGGTACGACGGTAATTTTTTTGCCTTTGATTTGTTCGATTTCTACCGGGCCATTCCAGCCTTCAATCGTAACGCGCTCGGTTGCCAGGTCGGCAGTGGCTTCATAAGTCAGCAGGCTGCCAACTTCTGACGCCAGTTCGCGGAAGCGTTTAGTACTGACATCATGCTCACGCATCAGGCCCAGTTTATGTTTGACCAGCGGGTGTTTGACTTCCACGATCTTCATGATTGTTCTCCCGGAATTGAGTTGAGCTAAAAAAAATCGCGGGATTATACCGCCTTTTTCCTGCTGCGCCATATGTCATTGGTCAATACAACGCCTTCCACCATCTGAGATTAAGGATTAGCGAAAAAGCGGTGCCGTGCAAAGGGGGCGTGAGATGGGACTCGCAAACGTTTGCCTGCGCTGGTAGAATTACGCCGCTTTATTTTAACCACCAACCGCAACTCGCGTGGGGATTCCGCAGTGACCGACAAGACCTCTCTCAGCTACAAAGACGCCGGTGTTGATATTGACGCAGGTAACGCTCTGGTTGACCGCATTAAAGGCGTAGTGAAAAAGACCCGCCGCCCGGAAGTGATGGGTGGACTGGGGGGCTTTGGCGCGCTTTGTGCGCTGCCGCAGAAATACCGCGAGCCAGTGCTGGTCTCCGGCACCGACGGCGTCGGCACCAAGCTGCGTCTGGCGATGGATCTTAAGCGCCATGACAGCATCGGTATCGATCTGGTGGCGATGTGCGTGAACGATCTGGTGGTACAAGGCGCTGAGCCGCTGTTCTTCCTCGACTACTATGCCACCGGCAAACTGGATGTTGACACCGCTTCCTCGGTGATTACCGGTATCGCTGAAGGTTGCCTGCAATCAGGCTGTGCGCTGGTTGGCGGTGAAACCGCAGAGATGCCTGGAATGTATCACGGCGAAGATTACGACGTGGCGGGTTTCTGCGTCGGCGTGGTGGAAAAATCAGAGATCATCGACGGCTCGAAAGTGCAGGATGGCGATGTTCTGATCGCGCTGGGTTCCAGTGGTCCGCACTCTAACGGTTACTCGCTGGTACGTAAGATCCTGGAAGTCAGCCAGACTAACCCGGAAACCAAACAGCTGGAAGGCAAACCGCTGGCCGATCATCTGCTGGCACCGACCCGCATTTACGTGAAAAACATCCTGAGCCTGATCGAACAGGTTGATGTGCACGCCATTGCGCACCTGACCGGTGGTGGCTTCTGGGAAAATATTCCGCGCGTACTGCCGGATAACACCCAGGCGGTGCTGGAAGAAAGCAGCTGGCAGTGGCCGGCAGTGTTCAACTGGTTGCAGCAGGCCGGTAATGTTAGCCGTCACGAAATGTACCGCACCTTTAACTGTGGCGTGGGCATGGTGATTGCGCTGAGCGCAGCCGAAGCTGATAAAGCGGTACAGCTGATGACTGACGCAGGCGAGCAGGCGTGGAAGATTGGTGTGATCAAAGCGTCTGATTCTGAAGAGCGTGTGGTTATCAACCCATGAAAAAACTGGTTGTACTGATCTCCGGCAACGGCAGCAATCTTCAGTCCATCCTTGACGCCTGCGCAAGCGGGCGTATTAACGGCAGCGTGGCTGCCGTTTTCAGTAATAAATCTTCAGCGTTGGGTTTAACCCGTGCGCAGGAAGCCGGTGTGCCAACTCATGCGCTGGCTGCCAGTCAATTCGCTGACCGTGACGCCTTTGATCGCCAGCTGATGCAGGAGATTGATGCTTACGCCCCTGATTTGGTGGTGCTGGCGGGATATATGCGTATCCTCAGCCAGGCATTTGTCGCGCATTATCATGACCGTCTGGTCAATATCCATCCTTCCCTGTTGCCAAAATATCCCGGCCTGCATACCCATCGTCAGGCACTGGAGAATGGCGACGCAGAACATGGTACTTCGGTGCATTTCGTCACCGATGAACTGGATGGCGGGCCGATTATTTTACAGGCGCGCGTACCGGTGTTTGCCGATGATTCGGAAGAGGATGTTACCGCCCGCGTACAGCACCAGGAACATGCCATCTATCCGCTGGTGATTAGCTGGTTTGTGGAAGGACGTTTGCAGATGCGCGAGGGTGCGGCCTGGCTGGATGATCAACCGCTGCCACCGCAGGGCTACGCTCACGATTGAACTCAGATTCAATACTAACTTCGCGCGATAAATCGCGCCGCTACCGTATTTGCAACCCTTCGTAGCGGCGCGATTTATCGCGCTTGTTCTTTGTATTTTCCTCAACCAAATCGACCGGTAATGTAATCTTCCGTACGCCGCGCTTGTGGTGAGGTAAAGATACGGTCGGTTTCATCAAACTCCACCAACTGCCCGTTATGCATAAACGCGGTGTAATCGGACACGCGCGCCGCCTGCTGCATGTTGTGCGTTACCAGCACCAGCGTGAAATGCTGCTTGAGCGTCGTCATTAATTCTTCAATCACCAGCGTGGAGATGGGATCGAGCGCGGAAGTTGGCTCGTCCAGCAATAAGACTTCCGGTTCAATGGCGATCGCGCGTGCAATCACCAACCGTTGCTGTTGACCGGTCGAGAGGGTTAACGCGTTTTGCCCCAGCTGATCTTTCACTTCACTCCATAACGCCGCCGCGCGTAGCGCACGTTCGCAGGCTTCATTCAATATCCGGCGGTCACGCACCCCTTGCAAACGCAGGCCATACACCACGTTTTCATAGATTGATTTGGGGAACGGGTTAGGTCGCTGAAACACCATGCCGACACGGCGACGCAGTGCAGCCAGATCCTGCTCCGGTTGCATAATGGCATGCTGCCCCAGCCAAATCTCCCCTTCCATGCGGCTACCATCAATCACATCATTCATGCGATTAAAACAACGCAGCAGCGTCGATTTGCCACAGCCGGAAGGGCCGATCAGCGCCGTGATATGGTTCTTCGGCAGTTGCAGGTCAATGTTATTCAGCGCCTGGCGCTCGCCATACCACAGCGAAAGCTGATTAACCTTGAGGGCAATGTCGTAATCAGGGGTCATGTGGAGAACCTTTTAATGCGTCATAAGCCGGTAACGCTCACGCAGGCGGTGGCGCAACACCATCGCCAGCAGGTTGAGCGACAGGATAATTACCACCAGCAACAGGGCGGTGGCATAAACCAGCGGGCGGTCAGCGTCGATATTCGGGCTTTGAAATGCCAGATCGTAAATCTGAAAACCGAGGTGCATAAACTTGCGGTCAAGATGTAAATACGGAAATACTGCGTCCACCGGGAGTTCCGGCACCATCTTCACCACGCCAACCAGCATCAATGGGGCGGTTTCCCCGGCTGCACGCGCGACCGCCAGAATCAAACCGGTCAGCATCGCTGGCACTGCCAGTGGCAACACCACACGCCACAGGGTTTCCGCCTGAGTGGCTCCCAGCGCCAGCGATCCCTGTCGCAGGCTGTCCGGAATGCGTGATAATCCTTCCTCGGTGGCGACGATCACCACCGGCAACGTCAGCAACGCCAGCGTCAGCGCCGCCCATAACAAACCCGGGGTGCCAAATGTCGGGTTTGGCAGTGCGCGTGAGTAAAACAATTGGTCGATAGTGCCGCCAATCAGCCAGACAAAAAAGCCAAGGCCAAACACGCCGTACACAATCGATGGCACACCCGCCAGATTGACCACCGCAATTCGTACCAGCCGGGTCAGAGCATTACGTCCGGCATATTCATGCAGCCAGAGTGCCGCCACCACGCCAAGCGGCATAACGATGACCGACATCAGCAGTACCATCAGCACGGTGCCAAAAATTGCCGGTAGCGCGCCACTTTCGCTTTCGCCCGCCGCCGGATTATTGCTGACAAATTGCCACACCTGGCTGAAGAAATGTTGCACTTTCTGGCCGAAGCTCATGCTATTCGGGTACCAGGCCGCGACAATTTGCGCCAACGGAATCACATGGTCCTGCCCCTGCACATCGCGCAGCACCAGCACATCCCGCTGGCTTTCACTTTGCAGCTGGCTCAGTTGATTAGCCAGGGCGCTAAAACGCCGTTGCAGCGCGGCGCTGTTGGCATCGTATTCGGATTGCCGCCGCGCACTGAACGCCCCTTTGCGTTGCTGCTCTTCCGCCTGTTGTTGCAGGTTTTCCAACTGGGCATTGAGACGCGCCATATCAATACGCCGGATCTGGCTCGCCTGACGTAGCTGCTCATGGGCCGCTTTTAAACGCTGATGCAGCAGCGCATCGCGATCGCGCGCCGTCAGCACTTCATTATTTTCACGCAATTCGATAAACCAGCCGTAAGCATTCCCGCCGCTGCGCCGTTGCAACACCATCACATCCGGCGGCTGACGAATTTCGGCCTGGTTTTGACTGTCAATGACGCGGAAATCAGGCGGAGCAAAATCACGATTCCCGGTTTTCACCACATAACGCCAGCCGCTGCCATGCTGCTGGCGCTGCACTGTCTCGCCCAGCAGCTTCACCGGTTCACCATCGGGTGGCTGGAACTGATATTGATCGACCGGCTGGGGCCAGAAGGCGCGCATACCCTGCCAGGCCAGCAGCCCAATCAGCAAGGTAAAAGCCAACAAACAGACGGCCACCGCACCGGCGGTGAGCCAGCGCCAGCGATCATTTTGGCGCATCGCCTTCATCCCTGCCCCTCATGCTGGTTGTAACGCTGGCGCAGACGCTGGCGAATGACCTCCGCCACCGTGTTAATAATCAGGGTAAAAATCAACAGAATCAGTGCGCTAAGGAACAAGATACGATAATGGGCACTCCCTGCTGCCGCCTCCGGCATCTCAATGGCGATATTGGCTGACAACGCGCGCAGCCCGGCAAACAAGCCACCTTCGCTCACCGGCGTATTGCCGGTCGCCATCAGCACGATCATGGTTTCACCCAACGCCCGACCAAAACCGATCATCAATGCGGCAAAAATACCCGCTGAAGCCCCCGGCAGCACCACGCGCGTCAGGGTTTGCCACGGTGTCGCCCCCAATGCCAGCGACCCTTGCCCCAATGAGAGCGGCACACTGAACAAGGCATCTTCCGCTAAGGTAAAGATTAGCGGCACCAGCGCGAACCCCATCGCCAGCGCGGCCACCAGCAGGTTACGTTGCTCATAATGGGCCAGACGTTCCCCGATATTTGGCCAGATATAAGTGGGTAGCCACAGCGTAAACAGGGTGACGGCCAGCAATATCGGCAGCAACAGCAACACTTCGTAGCCCGGCTGACGCCAGCGTGCGGGCAGACGCGGGCTGAACAGGCCACATAACAGCAAGGTCGCTGCCAGCACCAGTGGCAACAACAGCACGCCAATCAACGCATTGCTGATGTGCGGTGCCAGCCAGATCCCGGCAATCAAACCGATGACCACGCTCGGCAGCGCCCCCATCATCTCAATGCCCGGCTTGACCCAGCGACGCAAACCCGGCGTCATAAACCATGCGGTATACATCGCCGCTGCCAGCGCCAGCGGCGTGGCAAACAGCAGCGCCAGGCTGGCCGCTTTCAACGTGCCAATCACCAGCGGTATCAGACTAAACTTCGCCTGATAGCTGTCCCCTGCGGCGGTGGATTGCCACACCCAATCGGGCTGCGGGTAGTTTTCGTACCAGATTTTTTGCCACAAATTACGCCAACTGAAATCCGGCCAGGGATCGTCGAGGCGCAGACGCTGCCATTGCCCTGCCCGCTCCAGCAGCAGCGTGTCACCGCGTGGAGAGAACGCAGCCGCCTGAACGCCGGGAGCCAGTTTGCGGGTGACAATCGGTCCCGGCTGTTTGCTGGCAAACAGGCTAACCTCGCCTGCCGCATTCAGAGTGGCGAATACGCGACGCTGGGACTCAGTGACAATTAAGCTCGCGCCCGTGCTGGCATTGAAGGTGCGTATTTCCTGTAAACGCGGCCCCTGCGGCCCGGCAATGGCAAACCACTGGCTGACGCCGCGCGTATCCTGAATCAATAAGGTACGCCCCCCAGCCAACAGATGCAGGCTTTGCGGTTTCTCCGTCAGGGTTTGCGTTTCGCGCAATTGCGCGCCATCCGCGCTGACTTGCCAGACGCGCAACAGGCGGCCTTCGCTGGTATACAGCACGCTGCCATCGGGTGAGAGCAACAGGCGATCGGCCTGCTGCTGCGGCAGAAGAATTTGACCAACGCGGTTTGAGTTATCCAGTGTCAGGAGAACAATTCCGGCAGCGGTTTGCGCCGCAATCCGCCATTGGTTGTCCGTGAGCGTAGCCAGCGCCATGTGGGACACCGCCCCCTGGGGAAGATGTAACGGACGATCGCCGAGTGGAAAGCGCCATTCGCCGTTAACCGGCTGCATCAGCAGTAAATCGCCCTGCATATTCAGCAGCAGGCTGTGATGGTCGGCGCTCTGCGCTACCGCATCCGGTTTGCCCTGCAACGCCAGCGCAGGTCCGGCAGGTTGTCCATCCAGCGGAATAAAACGTGCTTCGTTACGGCTGATACGCCAACCGAGCGACCCGTCGCTGCCCATTGCCAACACCGGGGCTTTGTCCCACAGCTGTTGACTGGCAACCACCTGCACACCTGGCGTGCTAAAAAGGGGCAATACGACCCAGATTAACCAGAAGAACAGCAGTAACATCAGTAGCAAAATTCCCACACCGCAAGCGGTGACGATACGCTTAACCCACCGGTCAATGGCACGGCGGCGTTTATCGCTAAAGTGGACGGGAATGCTTGTTATGCTCATGCAGATCAGGGTTAGGCTCGTAGACAAGCCGCTATGTTGCCCGTAGCTGATTGATAAGACAACTGTTGGCGTTGGACAAGCCTGCCATACTCTCGCCATAATGGTGAGGGAGACTGTGCGAAACAGCGCAATCGCGCCTTTTCGCCGGGCATCCCGTCCAGCAACAGCATCACGGAGTCAGAATGGGTCAGGAAAAGCTGTATATAGAAAAAGAATTAAGCTGGTTATCTTTCAACGAACGCGTGTTACAGGAAGCAGCGGATAAAAGTAACCCGCTGATTGAACGTATGCGTTTCCTCGGGATCTATTCGAACAACCTTGATGAATTTTATAAAGTTCGCTTTGCCGATTTAAAACGCCGCATTCTGATTGGGGAAGAACAAGGTTCACCCAGCACGCCACGCCACCTGCTGAAGAAGATTCAACAACGGGTACTGAAGTCTGACCAGGAATTTGATGCGCTGTATAACGATCTGCTGCTGGAAATGGCGCGTAATCAGATCTTCCTGATTAACGAACGCCAACTGTCACCCAACCAGCAGGTATGGTTACGTTACTATTTCAAGCATCAGTTGCGTCAGCACATCACGCCAATTCTGGTCAATCACGACACCGACTTAATCGAATTCCTGAAAGATGATTACACCTACCTGGCGGTAGAAATTATTCGTGGGGACGATAAACGCTACGCACTGCTGGAGATTCCGTCCGATAAAGTGCCGCGCTTCGTTAACCTGCCTGCTGAGTCGCCACGTCGTCGTAAACCGATGATCCTGTTGGATAATATCCTGCGTTATTGCCTTGATGATATCTTTAAAGGCTTCTACGACTATGATGCGCTGAACGCCTATTCGATGAAGATGACGCGCGATGCAGAGTACGATCTGGTCACGGAGATGGAATCCAGCTTGCTGGAGCTGATGTCTTCCAGCCTGAAGCAGCGTCTGAATGCGGAGCCGGTGCGCTTCGTGTATCAACGGGATATGCCAGATGAAATGGTGGAGATGCTGCGCCATAAACTTTCCATCTCCAACTACGATTCGGTGGTGCCGGGTGGCCGTTACCACAACTTTAAAGATTTTATTAGCTTCCCGAATGAGGGCAAAAGCAATCTGGAAAATCGCCCGTTGCCACAGATCCGTCATATCGGTTTTGATGGCTTCCGCAACGGCTTTGATGCGATTCGTAACCGCGATGTGCTGCTCTACTATCCGTATCATACCTTTGAGCATGTGCTGGAACTGCTGCGTCAGGCGTCTTTCGACCCGAGCGTGCTGGCGATCAAAATCAACATCTACCGTGTAGCCAAGAACTCACGCATCATGGATGCGATGATCCACGCCGCCTACAACGGCAAAAAAGTGACGGTGGTGGTGGAGCTACAGGCACGTTTCGATGAAGAAGCCAACATCCACTGGGCCAAGCGTCTGACCGAAGCTGGCGTCCACGTTATCTTCTCTGCGCCGGGTCTGAAAATTCACGCCAAGCTGTTCCTGATTTCGCGTCGCGAAGGGGAAGAGATTGTGCGCTACGCGCATATCGGCACCGGTAACTTTAACGAGAAGACCGCGCGCCTTTATACTGACTACTCTTTGCTGACGGCGGATGCTCGTATCACCAACGAAGTGCGTCGGGTGTTTAACTTTATTGAAAACCCTTATCGCCCGGTGAGTTTCGACCATTTAATGGTTTCGCCGCAAAATTCGCGCAGTATGCTTTATCAATTGATTGATAACGAAATTGCCAACGTGCAGCAGGGAATTCCAGCGGGCATTACGCTGAAAATTAATAACCTGGTAGATAACGGGTTGGTAGATCGGTTGTATGCTGCTTCAGCGGCGGGGGTGAAAGTGAACCTGCTGGTACGCGGCATGTGCTCGCTGATCCCTGATTTACCGGGTATCAGCGAAAATATTCGCGTGATTAGCATCGTTGACCGCTATCTTGAGCATGACCGCGTCTATATTTTCGAAAGCGGCGGCGATAAAAAAGTGTTCCTCTCCTCTGCGGATTGGATGACACGTAACATCGATTACCGTATTGAAGTGGCCGTGTCGATCCTCGACCCGCGTCTGAAACAGCGCGTGCTGGATATCATCGCCATCCTGTTTAGCGATACAGTTAAAGCCCGTATCGTGGACAAAGAACTGAGTAACCGTTATGTGCCGCGCGGCAACCGCAGAAAAGTGCGCTCGCAACTGGCGATTTACGATTACATCAAGCAACTGGAACAACCTGAATAATTCCTATGCCAATATCCCATAAGAGTACGCCAAAGCCTCAGGAGTTTGCGGCCATCGACCTTGGCTCCAACAGTTTCCATATGGTGATTGCCCGTGTGGTGGATGGCGCCATGCAGGTGTTGGGACGCCTCAAGCAACGCGTGCATCTGGCCGATGGGCTGGACGCACAAAATCGGCTGAGCGAAGAAGCCATTCAACGCGGGCTGAATTGCCTGGCGTTATTTGCCGAGCGTTTACAGGGATTCAGTCCAGCCAACGTAACCATCGTCGGGACGCATACGCTGCGTCAGGCCATCAATGCGGAAGAGTTTTTGCAACGCGCGGCCGACGTCATTCCATACCCGATTGAGGTGATCTCCGGGAATGAGGAAGCACGTCTGATCTTTATGGGTGTGGAGCACACCCAGCCGGAGAAAGGCCGCAAGCTGGTCATTGATATCGGCGGTGGTTCGACTGAGCTGGTGATTGGCGAAGATTTTGAGCCACAACTGGTGGAAAGCCGCCGAATGGGTTGCGTCAGCTTTGCCCAGCTCTACTTCCCGAAAGGGGAAATCTCGCCGGAAAACTTTCGTCGCGCCCGTCTGGCAGCAGCACAGAAGCTGGAAACCCTGTCGTGGCAATATCGCCTGCATGGCTGGCAGTATGCGCTGGGCGCATCAGGAACCATCAAAGCGGCCTGCGAAGTGCTGCTGGCGATGGGCGAGAAAGAGAAACTGATTACCCCGGAACGACTGGACCAGTTGTACAGCGAGGTGATCAAGCACAAATCCTTTGCTGCACTCAGCCTGCCGGGTTTGTCCGAGGAGCGCAAAGTGGTGTTTGTTCCGGGCCTGGCGATCTTGTGTGGCGTGTTTGATGCGCTGGCCATCCGCGAGCTGCGTCTGTCGGATGGTGCGCTGCGCGAAGGCGTGCTGTATGAAATGGAAGGTCGCTTCCGTCATCAGGACATTCGTAGCCGCACCGCCCAGAGTCTGGCAAACCACTACGCTATTGACAGCGATCAGGCTCGCCGCGTGTTGGAAACCACCGAACAACTTTATCTGCAATGGCTCGATCAGAATCCCAAACTGGCTAACCCGCAGCTTTCTGCCCTGCTGAAATGGGCGGCGCTGCTGCATGAAGTCGGGCTGACCATTAACCATAGCGGTATGCAGCGCCATTCGGCCTATATCCTGCAAAACACCAACATGCCGGGCTTTAACCAGGATCAACAGATGCTGCTGGCGATGCTGGTACGCTTCCATCGTAAAGCGGTGAAGATGGATGAGATGCCGCGCTTCACCCTGTTTAAAAAGAAGCAATTCTTACCGTTGGTTTTCCTGCTGCGTCTCGGCACCCTGCTGAACAATCAGCGCCAGGCGACCACGCGTCCGGATTCGCTGAAATTGTCCACCGATGACGGCCACTGGACGCTCACCTTCCCGTCTGGCTACTTTAGCCAGAATACATTGGTGCAGTTGGATCTGGAGCGCGAGCAAAGCTACTGGAATGAAGTGACCGGCTGGAACCTGATTCTGCAAGAGGAGTAAACGCGGGTTACTATGAGCATTCGTCCTGACAACTATTTCGCGGAAAAATATGGCCTGACGCCACCGCATTCGGAAGTGCTGGAAGCGCTGCCCAAATTAACGCCCGGTAAAGCGCTGGATTTGGGATGCGGCCAGGGCCGCAACAGCCTGTTTCTCAACCAGCAGGGCTTTGATGTGACAGGCTGGGACAGCAATCCGCAGAGTCTGGCGCGGTTGCAGCAGATTATCCATGAGGAGCAGCTGCAAAATATCCGCGCTGAATCCTGTGACCTGAATCAGGTGCGCTTCAACGGCGAGTATCAGCTGGTGCTGTCCACCGTAGTGATGATGTTCCTGCAACCGCAGAGCATCCCGCAGTTGATTGCTGATATGCAGGCCAGCACGGTGAAATATGGCTATAACCTGATCGTCGCGGCGATGAGTACCGATGACTATCCCAACCCGCTGGATTTCCCGTTCACCTTTAAATCCGGCGAACTGAGCCACTACTATCGCAACTGGCATATCGTGAAATACAACGAACATGTGGGTGAGTTGCATCGCCGTGATGAAAACGGCCAGCGCATCCGCTGTCGTTTCGCCACGTTGCTGGCGCAAAAGGCAAGTTACTGACCGTAGCGGCGCGATTTATCGCGCGGGTTTTCCTGCAACGCGCACGAAATTGCGCGATAAATCGCGCCGCTACGTGTTGAGTGGGTATTTTTAACCTTTTCTGCTCATTTTTCACCCAGCGATTGATTTAGCGATCTAAGTATGACTAAATGTTGCAATCGCCCAGAAGGGTATCAACAGGAAACACCCCGCGTGAATAACGCTTTCCCCGCACGAAGACGTCCCAAAACCGGTTCGATGACACGTATTGTTTTGCTGATCAGTTTTTTTATTTTGGTTGGCCGTCTGATTTTTACCATCCCTGGTGCCATTGAGCATCATCAGCAAAAGAAAGCCACATCTGATCCGGTGACACAAAGCAGTAACGACACGCGTTAAGGAATTTGCGAGTCACTGCGCCGCCACATTGTCCATTGCGACGATGATGTTTGTTACGTTCTGTTTACCCGTAACGCACTACACTTCGAACTGACATTTACAGACACAAAGGACGCGTTATGTCTGCCACGCCCGCGCAACAACTGACTGAAACCCGCCATCGCATTCTTAACCTGCTGCTCACGCAACACGACCTGGTTGATGTCCTGCTGGATAAGTCGGTTGACCTGCCTGCCAGCAAACTGAAAGAAGTCAGCGAGTGGCGTCATCAGTTGGAAGGCGATTTGCAGATGCTGCACGCCGCGGATTTGGCCGATATTCTTGAGGCGCTGCCGCAGGAGGAACGCCAGGCGTTGTGGCGCTTAGTACCCTGTGAACAGCGTGGTCGGGTATTGGTGGAAGCGTCCGAAACCGTCTGGGCCAGTCTGACGGAAAGTATGACCGATCGCGAAATTCTGCGCGCGATCCAGCCGCTGGATATTGACGATCAGGCTTATCTGGCGCGCTATCTGCCGCGTGATCTGACTGGCCGTCTGTTGACTACCCTCGATCCCAGCCAACGCGCCCATGTTCTCAGCGTGGTGGAGTTCGATCGCGATCGGGTTGGTCGTATTATGGATTTCAACATTCTGACGGTGCGCGCCGATGTCACCCTCGGCACCGTACAACGCTTTCTGCGCCGACGTCAGACCATGCCGGATGGCACCGATAAGCTGTTTATCACGGATAAAACCAATCAACTGCTGGGTGAACTGCCACTCACCACCATCCTGCTCAATCCGCCAGAAACGCGGGTGGACGCGGTGATGAATGCCACGCCGACCACCTTCCAGCTCAACGATAAAGCCGAAGATGCCGCAGGCGCGTTTGAGCGTTATAACCTGATTTCTGCCGCCGTTACCGACGCCAAAGGCAAGCTGATCGGCCGCGTTATCGTCGAAGACGTGATTGACCTCGTCAATGAAGAGAATGAGAGCAATATCCGTAAAATGGGCGGTATCAGTCAGGAGGAGGATGTCTTCGCGCCGGTACGCAAAGCAGTGAGCAAGCGCTGGGCATGGCTGGCGATTAACCTCTGCACCGCTTTCGTTGCATCCCGCGTTATCGGTCTGTTTGAAGAAACCATTTCACAACTGGTGGCATTGGCTACCCTGATGCCGATTGTCGCCGGCATTGGCGGCAACACCGGCAATCAGACCATCACCATGATTGTGCGCGCCCTGGCGCTGCATCAGGTGGAGCCGGGCAACTTTTCGTTTCTGATTATACGTGAGCTGGGTGTTGCGCTGCTTAACGGCGTGTTCTGGGGCGGCATCATGGGGGCCGTCACCTGGATGATGTACGATAATCTGGCGTTAGGTGGCGTTATGATGCTGGCGATGGTGCTGAACCTGCTGCTGGCCGCGCTGATGGGGGTGCTGATCCCGCTCATTATGACCAAGCTGAAACGTGATCCGGCGGTCGGCTCCAGCGTGCTGATTACCGCCATCACCGATACCGGCGGGTTCTTTATTTTCCTCGGCCTCGCCACCCTGTTTTTGTTGCACGCGTAATTTCGCACAACCTAATGCGCAGGAGCGCTATCTGCCAGCTAGAATCAGCCATACCTTAACCTCGCAGGAGAATACGATGTTTAACGTGGATGATTTTGTGCAGTCGAAAACCGGTGGTCCAAAAATGTTGGTGCTACGCGTTGACGGCGATACCCTGTGGTGCGCCCGGATTGATGATGCCACCAAAAAGGAAATTGCGATCAAAGCCGATACCGTCAATCTCTATCACGAAGACGGTGACTTCGGCGTGTGTTGATGGGCTTCGCCGGGGATTAGCCCGGCGGATTATCCTGCTGCACGTTGTCGCTGCCAATGCCGCCAATAAAAGGCAGTCGCAGACGCAATGGGGTAAAATCCAGCCCCATATTCAACCCCAAAATATTGAGTTCAAACCCTTCTTCCGCGCCGAGAGTCACCCCCGCCACCCCCAGCACTGATACCTGAATCCCACGCCCCGATGGCGGCAACCCAATAGGCCGCCACAAAGGGCGATAATCTTTGCCGACCGCGTTGGCAGGTAAATCCAACGCCAGTGCCGGTACTTCACGACCAATATGGGCGAGGAAGGTGTTGCTGTTCGGGCCTGGCCAGGCATGGTAGGTCTGCGGCCAGGGATAGGATTTGATCGCGGCTTCAATCTGCGGAATCATCGCCTGCGCTGCCGCCCCGCGATGATCGACCAGCAATCTTGGCCGTGCACCATACCAGTAGCCATCGGGGAGATTGGCGTTGTGCCGCACTTTATCGTCACTGCCCCAGCTAATCACCTCATAGCGGTTGTACTGCGTTTCTCCGGCGCGTTTAAAAATAATCCACGGATGGACCGCCACCGCCCCTTTCCAGCCATAGGTGGGGGCGGCATAGACCTGAACAATGGCTTGAGAAGCATAGACGCGCGGATCGGGGGCGATGCCAGCAGAATCTCGCCGTGCCGACCACCAGCCACCGCGTTCGCTGGAGAGCTCACCGCTGCGGTTAGCCTGCGCCAGACTGGCTCCCAGCGAGAGCAACACAACACATAAAAACGTGAAGACAACGGCTTTCAATGGCAGCATTAAGGAAATCCTGTTGGTGAAAAAAACGTCTGATTATCTTGCAACGAAATGGTGAGTTTGTATTCACTAACTATGCGGTGGGATATTCAAGCGGTGATGGTTGGCGTGGATGATTGTGACGCTACGTAAGGAGGCGCTGACGGTGGAGAATTAAAAGTCTGCTACGTTATTCTGTCATCATTACCATGCAGTATGGATGACCATCAAATTCATAAAAGGGTAATCATAATGAAAAACGAAAATCCCACTGTTGCGCTGATTGGCCCCGGCGCTATTGGCACCACTATTGCGGCTGCACTGCATGAGGTGGGACGCACGCCAACCATTTTTGGGCGCACGGCTCATCCGCAACTGGAGCTGCGTACCGATGAAGGCAACATCATTGTGCCTGGTCCGGTACTGACAAATCCGGCGGCAGTAGCAGCCCCCTTCGATCTGGTTTTCGTTGCAGTAAAAACCACCCAAATTACAGCCACCGCCCCGTGGCTGGCCGCGCTGTGCGATGAACAGACGGTCATCTGCGCGCTGCAAAACGGTGTTGAACAGCCAGCACAGTTGGCCCCCTTTGTCGCAGGTGCCACCGTTCTGCCCTCAGTGGTGTGGTTCCCTGCGCAACGTGAACCTGACGCCTCGGTGTGGCTGCGCGCCAAACCCCGCCTGACTCTGCCGGCGACCCCACAGACCCACCTGGTGGTGACCGCGTTGCGCGATACCCGCTGTCAGGTCGATATCTCAGACGATTTTAAATCGATTGCCTGGCGTAAGTTATTGCAGAACGCGGTCGCCGGGTTGATGGTGATGGCAAATCGTCGTGCCGGAATGTTTTCGCGTCCTGATATCACTGAACTGGCGCTGGCGTATCTGCGCGAATGTCTGTCGGTAGCACGCGCAGAAGGCGCGAATCTGAGTGATGCGGTGCCACAGGAAATTGTCGATGGCTTCCATCGTGCACCGGTGGATTTAGGTACGTCGATTCTGGCGGATCGCCAGGCCGATCGCCCACTGGAATGGGACATCCGCAACGGCGTCGTACAGCGCTATGGCCGTGTCCACGGTATCGCTACCCCGATTAGCGATGTGGTGGTGCCGCTGCTGGCGGCGGGCAGTGACGGGCCGGGTTGATGAAACAAAAAAGCCCGCAATAATGCGGGCTCAGGATGATTATGCAACTGAAGTGGGGATTATTCCCACTCAATGGTTGCCGGTGGTTTACCTGAAATATCGTAAACCACACGCGAAATGCCGTTCACTTCGTTGATGATGCGGTTGGAGACACGACCAAGGAAGTCATACGGCAGGTGCGCCCAATGTGCGGTCATAAAGTCGATGGTTTCGACTGCGCGCAGTGACACCACCCAATCGTATTTACGACCATCGCCCATCACCCCCACAGAACGGACCGGCAGGAACACGGTGAACGCCTGGCTGACTTTGTTATACAGGTCAGCTTTATGCAGTTCTTCAATGAAGATGGCATCGGCACGACGCAGCAGGTCGCAATACTCTTTCTTCACTTCGCCCAACACGCGCACGCCAAGGCCCGGACCCGGGAACGGGTGACGATACAGCATGGCATATGGCAGGCCCAGCTCCAGACCGATTTTGCGCACTTCGTCTTTGAACAACTCTTTCAGCGGCTCGACCAGACCCAGCTTCATCTCTTTCGGCAGGCCACCGACGTTGTGGTGCGATTTGATGACATGCGCTTTGCCAGTGGCAGAAGCCGCAGACTCAATCACATCCGGATAGATGGTGCCCTGCGCCAGCCATTTTACGTCAGTCAGTTTGCCCGCTTCTTCGTCGAAGACTTCAACGAATACGCGACCGATGATTTTGCGTTTGGCTTCCGGATCGTTTTCACCCGCCAGCGCTTCAAGGAAACGCGTTTCCGCCGCTACGTGGACAATGTTCAGCCCGAAGTGGTCGCCAAACATCTCCAGCACCTGGTCAGCTTCGTTCAGACGCAGCAGGCCGTTGTCGACGAATACACAGGTCAGACGGTCACCAATCGCGCGGTGCAGCAGCATCGCAGTGACGGAAGAATCCACGCCGCCAGACAGGCCAAGGATGACTTTGTCTTCGCCAACCTGCTCGCGAATACGCTCAACCGCATCTTCGATGATTTTTGCCGGGGTCCACAGCGCTTCACAGCCGCAGATATCGCGCACAAAGCGCTCCAGCATACGCAGCCCCTGACGGGTGTGAGTCACTTCCGGGTGGAACTGCACGCCGTAAAAACGCTTCTCTTCGTTGGCCATGATGGCAAACGGACAGGTTTCGGTGCTGGCGACGGTAACGAAGTCAGCCGGGATGGCAGTCACTTTGTCACCGTGGCTCATCCATACGTCCAGCAGCGGTTTGCCTGCGTCGCTGATGGCATCTTCGATGTCACGAATCAGCGCGCTCGGGGTTGTCACTTCAACCTGCGCATAACCAAACTCACGTTCGGTGGAGCCTTCAACTTTACCACCCAGCTGCATCGCCATGGTCTGCATGCCATAGCACACGCCCAGCACTGGCACACCAGCGTTGAAAACGTATTCCGGTGCACGCGGGCTGTTCAGTTCGGTAGTACTTTCCGGGCCGCCAGAAAGAATGATGCCGTTCGGGTTGAACTGACGAATTTGCTCTTCGGTGACATCCCACGCCCAGAGTTCGCAGTAGACGCCCAGCTCACGCACGCGGCGCGCGACCAGTTGCGTATACTGAGAACCAAAATCGAGGATCAAAATGCGATGTTTATGAATATTTTCAGTCGTCATTGCGGCGTTTCCATTGGGATGGACTTAATAATAAAAGCGCCCGGCTAAAGCCGGGCGGTAAATCTTACGGGATTATGAACCCAAGCGGTAGTTCGGCGACTCTTTGGTGATGGTCACGTCATGGACGTGGCTCTCCTGAATGCCTGCGCCGCTGATGCGCACAAATTCTGCTTTGGTGCGCAGGTCATCGATAGTCGGACAACCGGTCAGCCCCATACAGGAGCGCAAACCGCCCATCTGCTGGTGCACGATCTCTTTCAGACGGCCTTTATAGGCTACGCGACCTTCGATACCTTCCGGCACCAGTTTGTCGGCGGCATTATCGGTCTGGAAGTAACGGTCTGAAGAACCTTTAGACATCGCGCCCAGTGAACCCATGCCACGGTAGGATTTGAATGAACGGCCCTGATACAGCTCGATTTCACCCGGAGATTCTTCCGTACCCGCCAGCATAGAGCCGACCATGACTGCCGCCGCACCGGCTGCGATTGCTTTTGCGATGTCGCCAGAGAAACGGATACCGCCATCAGCAATCACCGGAATACCGGTACCTTCCAGCGCTTCTACCGCGTCAGAAACGGCGGTGATCTGCGGAACACCTACGCCGGTTACGATACGGGTAGTACAGATGGAGCCAGGGCCAATACCCACTTTCACCGCGCTCACACCCGCCTGCGCCAGCGCCAGCGCACCAGCACCGGTGGCAACGTTGCCGCCGATAATCTCGAGGTCCGGGTATTTCGCACGAGTTTCACGGATACGCTGCAACACACCTTCAGAGTGACCGTGTGAGGAGTCGATCAGCAGAACGTCCACGCCTGCCGCAACCAGCGCATCAACACGCTCTTCGTTGCCCGCACCGGCACCTACCGCCGCACCCACACGCAGACGGCCCTGCGCATCTTTACAGGCGTTCGGTTTACGTTCGGCTTTCTGGAAATCTTTAACGGTGATCATGCCCAGCAGGTGGAAGCTGTCATCCACCACCAGCGCTTTCTCAACGCGTTTTTCGTGCATTTTCTGCAACACGATGTCACGGGCTTCGCCCTCTTTCACCGTGACCAGGCGCTCTTTCGGTGTCATCACCGCAGAAACTGGCTGGCTCAGATCGGTCACGAAACGCACGTCACGACCGGTGATGATACCTACCAATTCGTTGTCGGCATTAACCACCGGGTAACCGGCAAAGCCGTTACGCTCGGTCAGTTCTTTCACTTCCGCCAGGGTGGTGGTCGGCAGCACGGTTTGTGGCTCGGTGACCACGCCGCTTTCGTGTTTCTTCACCTTGCGAACTTCATCCGCCTGGCGCTCAATTGACATGTTTTTGTGGATAAAGCCCAGACCACCTTCCTGTGCCAGCGCGATCGCCAGACCGGCTTCGGTCACGGTGTCCATCGCTGCGGAGAGCATAGGGATGTTCAGACGAATGTTTTTCGTCAGTTGGGTGCTGAGATCGGCCGTGTTAGGCAGAACGGTAGAATGAGCAGGAACGAGCAGAACGTCGTCAAATGTGAGTGCTTCTTTAGCGATTCGTAGCATGGCAATATCTCAACCTGGGGGTGAATGAGAACAGATAAAATATTGCCGCGGCATTATACAGGCCGAAATCGGTTGCCTCCAGTGTTTTTTCAGAAAAACTCTTGATCCCCTGTACCAGCCATGTAGTATCGGTTAATTAACCCTCTGATTTGATATTTGATCTCCATCACATGTCGCTACCGCCAACCGCCAATATTTTTACTGTCAGCCGCCTGAATACCACGGTGCGCCAACTGCTGGAAAATGAAATGGGCCTGGTGTGGCTCAGCGCCGAGATCTCCAACTTTACCCAACCGGCATCCGGCCACTGGTACTTCACCCTGAAGGATGATGGTGCCCAGGTACGCTGTGCCATGTTCCGTAACAGCAACCGTCGGGTGGCCTTTCGCCCCCAGCACGGTCAGCAGGTGCTGGTGCGTGCCAGTATCACGCTGTACGAACCGCGTGGCGACTATCAACTGATTATCGAAAGCATGCATCCGGCCGGTGAAGGCGTGTTGCAGCAGCAGTTCGAACAGTTGAAAACCCGGCTGGCGGCAGAGGGTTTATTTGATCAGCAATTTAAACAACCGTTGCCGGACCCGGCACGCCAGGTTGGGGTGATCACATCGGCAACCGGCGCAGCGCTCCACGATGTGCTGCGCGTGCTGCACCGTCGTGACCCTTCCCTGCCGGTGGTGATTTATCCCACCGCGGTGCAGGGAGTGGATGCCCCCGCTGCGATTGTGCGCGCCATTGAACTGGCAAACCTGCGTGATGAATGTGATGTGCTGATTGTCGGACGCGGTGGCGGTTCGCTGGAAGATTTGTGGAGCTTCAACGACGAACGCGTGGCGCGCGCCATTTTTGCCAGCCGCTTGCCGATTGTCAGCGCAGTCGGCCACGAAACTGATGTCACCATCGCCGATTTTGTTGCCGACCTGCGTGCGCCAACCCCCTCAGCCGCCGCTGAGCTGGTGAGCCGTAATCAGCTGGAATTGTTGCGCCGTCTGCAATCTCAGCAGCAACGCCTGGAAATGGCGATGGATTACTATCTGGCGCAGCAGCAGCGCCGCTACACGCGTATTCTGCATCGCTTGCAGCAGCAACACCCGCAACTGCGGCTGGCACGACAAAACACCGCCCTGCTGCAATTGCAGCAGAAACTCCATGACGCAATGGATCAGCGTCTGCGTAGCGCCAGTCGTCAACAGGATCGTCTGCTACAACGCCTGAACGCACAGCAGCCACAGCCACGTATTTTGCGTGCTCAGCAACAGCTACAGCAGTGGCAATATCGGCTGCAACAGGGAATGCAGAACCAGTTAAATCAGCATCGTCAGCGCTTCGGCACGCTGGCGGCACAGCTTGAAGGGGTCAGCCCGTTGGCGACCCTGGCGCGTGGCTTTAGCGTCACCACGGATACCCAGGGCCATGTGGTGAAGAAAATACAGCAGCTGAGCAAAGGCGATCTGCTACGCACCCGGCTGGATGATGGTTGGGTGGAAAGTGAAGTGACCGCCCTTACCCCTCGTAAGTCTGCGCAATAAATCGCAAAACCTTGCGCGATAAATCGCGCCGCTACGGGCCTTGCTATACTTTCTGACACATTCATCTGTCAGGGAGTCTGATATGCCTTACAGCGTGATTCCGCCTTACATGTTGCGCAATATTATTGCGCATGGCTCCGCTCCACAGCAGGATTATGCACGCCGCACGCTGACCCATGTTCAACATCTGATGGCCGAACACAAACGCACCACCTCCCCCAACAGCGCGGCCACACCCGGCCAGGTGGTGCGTGCGATTTACGATGCCGAACATACGCAAAATCTGCCCGGCACGCTGTTACGCCAGGAAGGCCAGCCTGGCAACGGTGACGTGGCAGCAGAAGAAGCCTGGGACTATCTCGGGATCACTTACGATTTCTACTGGCAAATCTATCAACGTAACTCGCTGGATAACCGGGGGTTAAAACTGGACGGCACCGTGCATTACGGCAAGGAGTATCAGAACGCATTCTGGAACGGCCAGCAAATGGTGTTCGGTGACGGCGATGGTGAGATCTTTAATCGTTTTACCATCGCCATCGACGTAGTGGCGCATGAACTAACCCACGGCGTGACCGAAAGCGAAGCCGGGTTGGTTTATTTCTCACAGTCGGGTGCGCTGAATGAGTCGATGTCGGATGTGTTCGGTTCGCTGGTAAAACAATTTCACCAGCAGCAAACCGCCGATCAGGCCGACTGGATCATCGGTGAAGGATTGCTGGCAAAAGGGATCAACGGACGCGGCCTGCGCTCCATGTCAGCGCCTGGCACGGCGTATGACGATCCGATGTTAGGAAAAGATCCGCAACCTGCCGATATGGCCCATTACATCGAGACCCGTGATGATAATGGTGGCGTACACCTCAACTCCGGGATTCCTAACCGGGCATTTTATCTCGCTGCCAAAGCGCTGGGCGGTTTTGCCTGGGAACTGGCGGGTCAGGCATGGTATGACACGTTATGTGACCGTAGCCTGCCGCAGGATGCGAATTTCAGCACCTTTGCTGGCTTTACCATCCAGCATGCCAGCAAACGCTTTAATCGCTCGGTGGCGGATGCAATTCAATCTGCATGGCAGGAGGTAGGTGTGATGTGAACATTCCCCCACTCACCGATGATGCGATTATTGAACTGGCCCGCGAGGGTGGGCTGGCTTTTATCCCACGTTTACGTGGCGAACGCCGTTTTGCCCTGGCGCAATTGCCTGAACCACAAAAACATCGGGTATGCAGCGTGCTTGAGCAGGCGATGTCACTGGGTGAACCAGAAGATCAGGCTGCCAGCATGGGGCGTGGCGATCAACGCTATTTTCGCCTGCAAATCAGCTATGCCACCCATCAGCAGTCAGGAACGATTGTGATACTGATTCCTGAGCAGGTTGCACCACCCGAGCTGGAAGCGCTGTGGCGAGATGGCGAACAGGCATAAAAAAAGGACCGGCGATGTCGGTCCTTTTTTCGTTTACCCGGCCAGCAGGCACTGGCCGAGGCAGTGACGGTTACGGCAGAGCGTAGGCGATCACGTAATCACCACGGTCCGGAGACTGACGAGCACCACCTGCGGAGATCAGGATGTACTGTTTGCCGGTTTTCGGAGACACGTAGCTGATCGGGCCACCCTGGCTACCTACTGGCAGACGGGCTTTCCACACTTCTTTACCGGTTGAGCTGTCAAACGCACGCAGGTAGTAATCCTGAGTACCGGCGAAGAATACCAGGCCACCCTGCGTTGCCAGAGAGCCACCCAGCGTCGGCATACCAATAGGCATCTGAGCGTGCATCTTGATACCGAACGGACCGGTATCCTGCACCGTACCTACCGGCACCTGCCAGACAATCTGACGGGTCTTCATATCAATCGCAGACATGGTACCGAACGGCGGAGCCTGGCACGGAATACCCAGCGGAGACATAAAGCGGTTTTTGTTGACTGCATACGGTGTGCCTTTCAGCGGCACCGCACCCATACCGGTGTTCACCGCTTCGCCACCATTGCTGGTAGCTGCTTTGCTGGTGTCCTGCGGCACCATCTGCACCCACAGGCCCAGACGCATATCGTTGACGAACATGTACTGGTTGTTCGGATCAAACGAGATGCTACCCCAGTTCATACCACCCAGTGAGCCCGGGAAGCTGAGGGACACATCGGTGTCCGGCACGGTAAACAGGCCGTTGTAACGCATGGATTTGAAGCTGATACGACACATCAGTTGGTCGAACGGCGTAGCACCCCACATATCAGACTCTTTCAGGGTCTGGTTACCGATGTTCGGCATTTCTACCGAGTGCGGTTGGGTTTTGGTGTATTGCTCGTTCGGGATGTGGCCCTGCGGCATCGGCAGTTCTTCAACTTTGGTCAAAGGCTTGCCGGTCAGGCGGTCCAGTACCCAGATCATACCGGTTTTCGCACCGATCACGACCGCAGGCTTAGTGGTGCCATCCTTCATCGGGAAGTCAACCAGGCTCGGCTGCATCGGCAGGTCGAAGTCCCACAGATCGTTATGGACGGTCTGGTAAACCCACTTCTCTTTACCGGTAGTCGCATCAAGCGCCAGAATAGATGCGCCGTATTTGTGATCCAGTTTGGTACGATCTGCACCATACAGGTCAACAGACGAGCTACCCATCGGCAGGAACACGGTGTTCATCGCCGGATCGTAGGACATTGGTGCCCAGGAGTTCGGGGTGCTGCGGGTATAGTCTTTGCCCGGCATCAGTACGGCATTCGGGTCCACGTTGCCTGGGTCAAACGCCCAACGCATCTGGCCAGTGATGACGTCGAAGCCACGCAGTACGCCGCCCGGCATGTCGGTTTGCACGTTATCAGCAACACGACCGCCCACCACTACAGTGGTACCTGCCATCGCAGGCGCGGAAGTCAGCTGATACTGCGGGTCTGGTGCGTTGCCGAGGCCCGCTTTCAGATCCACCACGCCGTGGTTACCGAAATCTTCACAGAACTCACCGTTGTCAGCGTTGATAGCAATCAGACGCGCATCGATGGTGTTCATCAGGATGCGACGCTGACAGGTATCACCCGCCGCCAGAGTCACCGGGGTCACCGGCGTTGAGCCAGGTTGAGTCGGTTGCGTCAGCGGTTTGGTCGCGTCAAAGTACGCCAGACCACGGCAGCGGTTCCACACCTGAGACTGGGCGTTGATTTCACGTTTCCAGATCTGCTTACCGGTATCAGCCGCAACCGCAATCACGTTGTTGTGTGGCGTACACAGGTACAGGGTGTTGCCAACCTGCAACGGGGTTTCCTGATCTTCCGCGCCGTTACCGGTCGGGCTGATCGGGGTATCACCAGTGTGGAACGTCCAGGCGACTTGCAGATCCTTGACGTTATCACGCGTGATCTGGTCCAACGCCACAAAGCGATTACCACCCGGGGTGTTACCGTAATTGTCCCAGTCTTTCTGCTGTTTCGCTTTATCCACCGGAATCAGCGGCAGCTCTTTGCCTTCAAAAGCCACGGTCGGATGAGGCTGGAACATCTGAACAAAGGTCACCACCATGCCCACGGCAATCACCGCAGACAGCGCGTAAGAGACTTTAGCCAGCGAGGTTTTGCCCTCAGCTTTGCGCAATGCAGGCCAGGTCAGGAACGCCAGCAGCATCAGGCCAGCAGGGACCATCAGGCGTGAAACCAGCGGCCAGAATACCCAACCCGCATCCACCAGCGCCCAAATCAGGGTGCCAGCGAAGACCAGAATAAACAGGGTAACGGCTGAAGATTTACGACGGAAGAATTGAACCGCCGACAGCAGCATAACAATACCGCTGATCAGGAAGTACCAGCTGCCGCCAAGAGAAACCAGCTTACCACCGCCGATGGCGAAGAACAGGCCAACGGCCAACAGGACCAGTCCGAACAATACAGACCAGATGCTCAACCCTTTACAGGGGCGAGCGGGATTTTCTGCCATAACACAAACTCTCCTGAAAAAATAAAGCGCAGGTGCCAGATATGGGTGTTTTCCGGTCACAGATCCCGTGCCCTGCCTGTGGCAGGAATCGTTTCGTTTACGTCTTTATTTTAGAACTATTGGTACGGGTGCGACGCCCGAGATGCAGTCTTGTGAGGAAGGACACAGCGAAGCGCTATTGATGTTCGCCACAAGGCGGCAGGATTGTACCACCTGGTACATTAAAAAGTGAACATCCATAACGCAGGAGTTACTGGGCAATAGCATTTTTGCTACAAATCCAGTCGTAACTTATTAAAATTTAAGAAGCTGAAATAGCATATTTCCGTAGCGGCGCGATTTATCGCGCATTTTTTAGCACAACGCGCGATAAATCGCGCCGCTACGATTCGGCGACGTCGGGGATAAACGTCACCCGCTTTTTCGAAATCAGGCCGTCGCCGTGCTGGCAAAAATAATCCACTGCGCCACAGGCTTTCAGCACCTGCAACGGTTGATGGCAATCCGGGCAGATGGCGATCTCACCAAAATGGCTACCGCAGTGGCGACAATCGAATCCCGCATCGCTGTGGGTGAGTAATTGCTGACAGTTGGGGCAATGGGCGCTCATATCGTTCTCCAGACAGATAAAAAATGAGGGCCAATCTGGCCCTCATCATCTTATTTCTTGTTCTTTTTCAGGTGCGCCATCAGACGCTTACGTTTACGCTGCTGCGTTGGCGTCAGCAGATTACGTTTGCCTGCATAGGGGTTATCCCCTTCTTTGAACTGAATACGAATCGGCGTACCCATAACGTTCAGTGAACGGCGGAAGTAGTTCATCAGATAACGTTTGTAGGAATCAGGCAGATCCTTCACCTGGTTACCATGAATCACCACAATCGGCGGGTTATAACCACCGGCATGCGCGTATTTAAGCTTCACGCGACGACCACGCACCAGCGGCGGCTGATGGTCTTCGGCAGCCATATTCATGATGCGCGTCAGCATCGAGGTATTCACACGCTTGGTGGAACAATCGTAAGCTTCGGTCACTGACTCAAACAGGTTACCCACACCACTGCCGTGCAGGGCCGAGATAAAGTGCACACGCGCGAAGTCGATAAAGCCCAGACGGAAATCCAGCGTCTCTTTCACTTCATCTTTCACTTCCTGCGACAGGCCATCCCATTTGTTGACCACGATGACCAGTGAGCGCCCACTGTTCAGGATAAAGCCCAACAGCGACAGGTCCTGATCGGAAATGCCCGCACGCGCATCAATCACCAGCATCACTACGTTAGCGTCTTCAATCGCCTGTAGGGTCTTAATTACCGAGAATTTCTCCACGGTGTCGGTGATTTTTCCGCGTTTACGTACACCGGCGGTGTCGATCAGAATATATTCACGATCGTCACGCTCCATCGGAATGTAGATGCTGTCACGCGTGGTACCTGGCATGTCATACACCACCACACGGTCTTCACCGAGGATACGGTTAGTAAGCGTTGACTTACCCACGTTAGGACGGCCCACAATCGCCAGTTTGATCGGCAGCGTGGTCGGGTCGAAGTCATCTTCTTCCTCATCGATCAGCGTCTCACCGTTCTCTTCTGCCGCTAACGCCGCCCAGTAGGCTTCGTTTTCGTCCTCTTCGCTGACTTCCAGCGGTGCCACTTCGTCCATCCACGGCAGCAGTGCCGTTTCCAGCAGCGATGTCACGCCACGACCATGAGAGGCCGCGATTGCATGAATCTCACCGAGGCCGAGCGCGTAGAAATCCAGCACCGCCGCTTCCGGATCAAGACCGTCCGTTTTGTTCGCCACCAGGAACGTAGCCTTCTCACGCGCCCGCAGGTGATTGGCGATCTGCTGATCGGCTGGCATCACACCCGCACGGGCATCCACCAGGAACAACACCACATCCGCTTCTTCAATCGCCAGCAGCGATTGTTCCGCCATGCGGTTTTCGACGCCTTCTTCAGTGCCATCGATACCACCGGTATCAATAACAATAAATTCGCGCCCTTCAACTTCGGCGCGACCATATTTGCGATCGCGAGTCAGTCCAGGAAAATCCGCCACCAGCGCATCACGGGTGCGCGTTAAGCGGTTAAACAGCGTAGATTTTCCCACATTGGGACGCCCAACCAGCGCGACCACAGGTACCATAACACTTGCCTCAGTTTTTAAAATTTAATCGCCCGAATGGCGTGATTATAACGGCATTTGCCGTAAGGTTCAGGCTGAAGGCGCTAAGAATACCATAAAAACGAAACGGCCCCTGAACAATCAGGAGCCGTCGTAACCTACAGCCAGACCAGGCCCTTAACGGGAGATGGCGTAAACCTCACCGTCTTTTGACTGAATCAGCAGCTTGTCACCCGCTACCACCGGTTCGGTCTGGAAGCCGGAGCTGTCGAGTTTCTGCTGTGCCACAAAGCGGCCATCCAGCGTATTGATCCAGTGCACGTAGCCTTCACTGTCACCCACCACCAGGTAGCCGTCAAACAGCACCGGGGAAGTCAGGTTACGGTGCAGCAACTCACTCTGACGCCAGATAGCCACACCGCCATCGGCGTTCAGCGCATCGACACGGTCATTCTGGTCAACCAGGTAAATACGGCCACCATCAACAATCAGATCTTTCACGCCACCAATTTCGCGTTTCCAGATAATCTGGCCTGAACGCAGGTCCAGCGCCGTCAGGTTGCCGTTGTAGGCCAGCGCGTAAACCACGCCATTGACGATCACCGGCGTGGTATCGACATCGTTCAGACGATCGATCTCAGTGGCACCACTTGGCTGCGAAATACGCTGCTGCCAAATCAACTGCCCCTGGTTCATGATCACTGCACTGACGCGACCATTGTCACCGCCAACAATCGCACCGCCGAAGGCAACGGCTGGCGCGGATTCACCACGCAGTGACAGCGCTGGCATATCCAGGTTGACGCTCCACTTGATGGCACCGGTGGCCTGATCCAGTCCCTGCAACTGACCGTTGCTGGTGTGAATCAGTACCAGGCCATCGCTGACCACCGGACGCGACAACGCTTCACCCGCGACCTTCGTCTGCCAGGCAATGCTGCCATCGCTGGTGTTCAGTGCAAAGACCTGACCGCGTTCACTACCGATAAAGATGTGATCGCCGTTCGCGGTGACACCACCTGACAGCAGAGCGGAGATGTTTTTCGAGAAGAAGCCGGTCTTCTCAGAGAGATTCACTTTCCATTTTTCTTTGCCGTTGCTGGCATCAAGCGCTTTCACCACGCCAAAGCGGTCAGCCGCATAGACGGTACCGTCCTGCCAGGCCGGATGCAGATTGGAGTAGAAATCACCCACACCATCGCCAACCGAGGTACTCCACGCGGTTTGCGGCGTAAACTGGTTTTCAACCTTCGGCAGCGGGGCCATTTTCACTACATCTTCTTCGCCGCTGAACAGCGAGCAACCGCTGAGCAGGGTGACTGAAATCAGCCCTGGCAGCAGGTATTTACGTAATTCCATGTGCGCTCTCTTGACTGGCTTAACTTAAGTTATTCATCTTCATCTGCAACATTTGCTTCAGTGCCGGAGAAGCTTGCGACTCCGCACCTTTGCTCCAGGCATCACGCGCGCCCTGCTTGTCGCCTTTGCTCAGCAGCGCTTCGCCACGAATGTCCGCTACGATAGCTGTCCAGCCATCACCCTTAACATTGTTGAGGGTAGAAAGTGCGGCATCGGCCTGATTTTGTTGCAGTTGAATGCGTGCCAGACGCAGGTTAATGACCGCCTGCAGGTTGGCATCTTTGGTATCTTTCAGCCCGCTCTGCAACAGAGCGATAGCTTTGTCCAGCTGGTTGGTCTCAACGTACTGCTTCGCCAGGTCCAGAGACGCCAGCGCACCGTAGGTGTTGTTGTTTGCACTGGCAAAACTGGCAACCGCTTCCAGCGTTTGCGGCTTATCAGCCTGCATGGCACTGGTCAGCTGCTGATACTGTGCTGAGGCTGCTTTATCGGCGCCTGCTTGATGGCTGGCCCAAAAACGCCAGCCGCCCAATGCTGCGATACCGATGACAACGCCTACCGCCAGCGCCTTGCCATTGTTGGCAAAAAAGCGACGCAGCGCATCAACCTGTTCGTTTTCGTTGCTGTAAACTTCCACGCAATCTTTCTCCTAAAAATGGCTGTTGCGATGCACGCTTACTGCAACAGCGTGCGCAACGTCGCGGCGGCTTCACTCTGGGCCAGCGTCTGCTGATCGCCGGTACGCAGGTCTTTAATCACTACCTGCCCGGTTGCCACTTCATCTTCACCCAGCACCAGCGCAATGCGCGCGCCCCACTTGTCTGCACGGGCAAACTGCTTTTTGAAGTTACCACCACCGAAGTTAGTCATCAGCTTCAATTGGGGGTCAGCATCACGCAGTTTTTCCGCCAGTTGCATCGCGGCAGACTGTACGCCCTGCCCCGAAGCGATAACATAGACATCAACAATGCGCGTCGGTTCAAATTCCGGGTTAACGGCCTGAACCAGCAACACCATGCGCTCCATTCCCATGGCAAATCCAACGGCTGGCGTCGCGCGGCCACCCAGTTGTTCCACCAGGCCATCATAGCGACCACCCGCACACACTGTGCCTTGTGAACCCAGCGCACTGGTCACCCACTCAAACACGGTACGGTTGTAATAGTCGAGACCACGCACCAGGCGTTGGTTGATGCTGTACTTGATACCGGCATCATCCAGCAGAGCACACAAGCCACTGAAGTGCACGCGGGAGTCTTCATCAAGGAAGTCACCCAGCGTCGGCGCATCATTCAACAGCTGCTGGACGTCCGGATTCTTGCTATCAAGCACACGCAGTGGATTGGTGTACATGCGGCGTTTGCAATCTTCGTCCAGCACCTCTTTGTGCTTTTCGAGGAAGGCCACCAGCGCGTCACGATAGTTGGCACGCGCTTCCAGGGAACCGATAGAGTTCAGCTCCAGTTGGACATGGTCGGCGATACCCAGCGCTTTCCACCAGCGCGCGGTCATCATAATCAGTTCCGCGTCAATATCGGGTCCTTGCAGACCAAACACTTCCGCACCCATCTGGTGGAACTGACGGTAACGACCTTTCTGGGGACGCTCATAACGGAACATCGGGCCCATGTACCACAGACGCTGCTCCTGGTTATACAGCAAACCGTGTTCGATACCGGCGCGCACGCAGCCCGCCGTGCCTTCAGGACGCAGCGTCAGGCTTTCGCCATTGCGGTCCTCAAAGGTGTACATCTCTTTTTCAACCACGTCGGTGACTTCACCAATCGCGCGGCTGAACAACGGAGTCTGCTCAACGATCGGCAGGCGAATTTCACTGAAACCATAGCTGGCCAGCACCTGCTTGAGCGTACCTTCAATACGCTGCCAGATTGCCGTATCTGCTGGCAGGTAATCGTTCATCCCGCGAATCGCTTGAATATTCTTCGCCACGTTAGAATCTCTTAAGACAAAAAAACCTGTCCGGCATCATACCTTATGAGGATGAAACCGCACAGGTTCAATCACAAACGGGTACGCGGATGCGTACCTTCCCTTATTTTTCCAGCTGCTGCACGTTGATGCGACGGCTTTCGTCCAGCATCGATGCCTTGGCACGAATACGCGCCTCCAGCTGGTCGATCATGTCCTGATTGTCGAGGCGGTCGCGCTGACGCACGCCATCTTCGTAGAAACCACTTTTCTTATTACCGCCGGTTACACCGAGCGTGGAGACGGTCGCTTCGCCAGGTCCGTTGACCACGCATCCAATAATCGAGACATCCATCGGCGTGATGATGTCTTCAAGGCGTTCCTCGAGCGCATTCACTGTACCGATCACATCAAACTCCTGACGCGAACAGGTCGGACAGGCAATAAAGTTGATGCCGCGTGAGCGAATACGCAGTGATTTGAGGATGTCATAACCGACTTTGACTTCTTCCACCGGATCGGCCGCCAACGAAATACGCAGCGTATCGCCGATTCCTTCAGACAGCAGCAGCCCTAAACCGATAGCGGATTTCACCGCACCAGCACGCGCGCCACCCGCTTCAGTGATCCCGAGGTGCAGCGGTTGATCAATGGCTTTCGCCAGCAGGCGATAAGATTCCACCGCGAGGAAGACATCCGATGCTTTGACGCTGACTTTGAACTGATCAAAGTTGAGACGATCGAGGTGATCCACATGGCGCATCGCCGATTCCAGCAGCGCCTGCGGCGTGGGTTCGCCGTACTTTTCCTGCAAATCTTTTTCCAGTGAACCGGCGTTAACGCCGATACGGATCGGAATGTTGTAGTGACGTGCGCAATCCACTACCTGACGAATACGCTCGTTGTTGCCAATATTGCCTGGGTTAATACGCAGACAATCGACACCGTATTCCGCGACTTTCAGTGCAATGCGGTAGTCAAAGTGAATATCCGCCACCAGCGGCACATTGACCTGTTGCTTAATCAGTTTGAAGGCTTCCGCCGCATCCATCGTCGGCACTGAGACACGGACGATATCAACGCCCACGCGCTCCAGCGCTTTGATCTGATTGACCGTCGCTTCAACATCCGTGGTGCGGGTGTTGGTCATCGACTGAACGGCAATAGGCGCACCATCGCCGACTGGCACCTTGCCGACGTAAATCCGCGTTGATTTGCGACGGATAATGGGTGCTTCGTTATGCATATTCTCTCTCCACAATTGCCCGGCAGGTGAGGTGCGCGTTATTGCGCACCCACGGTCAGACGAGCAACCTGGTTATTACGGATAAAACGACTTAAATCAACGGGCTGATTCTGATATTGCACCTGCACAGCCGCTGGCGCACCAATTTTCAGACGATACGGAGGCTGACCGGCAAGGCTGAGTTTACCGCCGCTGCGTTGCAGGCCGCTGAACAGCTTTTTACCGCTCGCGTCGGTCACTTCCAGCCAGCAGTCAGCACTGAAGTTCATCACCAGCGCGTTTGGATCGCTCGGTGCCTGGCTTACGCCAGCGCCACCGGTAGGCAACTGACCTTCCACACTATTGACCGGCGCAGGAGAGGTCGCAGGTGGCGGTGTGGTATCGACCGGAGCCTGGCTCGGGGATACCACCGCGTTGTCATTGCTTTGTGCGGCTGGCGCAGCAGGCGTTGTTGCTGGCGCAGTGCTGCCCTGAGCGGAGGTGTCCGGGGTAGCTACCGCACCCGCACCGTTATCCACTGGTGTGCCGGCACCGTTAGTATCGGCATCGGCAGTGGTGTCGTTGCTGCTGTTCTCGCCCAACGGAATTGACTGGCTGTTATCGCTGTTGCTGCCGTTCTGATCAGCCATCGATACCAGCTCCTCCTGAGAGGCTTTATGGTTCTGCCACCACCAGGCACCGGTTAAACCGATGACGACAAAGATCACCAACCAGGTGAAGATCATCAGCCAGCCATCACGTTTCTTACGGCGTTTACCCAAGGAGAAGCTCTGCATCGGCTCGATTTTGGCGGCACGTACCGGTGCCTGTTTCGCCATCATCGGCAACAAGTCGTCCTCCGGTACATGCACCAGACGCGCATAGGAGCGAATGTAGCCGCGCAGGAAAGTGGAGGCTAAATCGGCTGGCGACTTGTCCTCTTCAATATCACGTACGGTGGAAAGTTTCAGGCACAGGCGTTCGGCGACGTTTTGCTGGGTCAGCCCCATCTGCTCACGGGCCAGTCGCAGGCGTTCACCTGTGGAATGTACTGCAGATTTCTCTTGAGTGGCTTCAGTATTCATTAGCTAAATAACGCTGGTACTGTATCGATTGTGGAAAACTTCGCGCCAACCGGTCGCCATAACGTGTAACGTCAGCAGCGTTTCCCTGTTGCGCGGCGAAACGTATCTGTAACCATAAACTGTCTGCACTGGCAGGCAGCCTGTGGTCATAAACCTCTAAGAGCAGTGAAACCTTGTTCCACGCTTGCTGATCAAACTGCCTTTCAGCCTCCGCCAGCAGTTGCCTGCCCTGCTCCGGTGCTTCATCCAACGCGCGAGTTAATTGCCCCCGCGCAGCGGCATTATCTTCAGCTTGCAGGTAACAATAGCCCGAAAATAATAATGCATCGTGACGGGCGTCGGGTTCCTGCGCATCAGCCGCTAACTTAAACTGTTGATGCGATTCGTCATACTGCCTCAAACCGCAGAGAAACGCACCGTAATTGTTAGCGACGTAACCGTTGGCAGGAGCCAGTTGCTGCGCGCGCTGGTAGTACCAACGCGTTTGCGCGATATTCTGCTGCGCCTGAGCCACGCGTGCAAGCGCCAAAGGAACACGATAGTCCTGTGGCGCAGCTTGTTGTGCTCGCAGCAAATTACGCTGCGCAGACGGAAAATCCTGCACCGCCAGATAGTGCAATCCAAGCTGCAAACGAATATCTGCCGCGCCCTGATGCGCGGGCTCACTGACACAACCGGTTACAACAAAGCCTGCCAATAATACTGCCGGTAATCCCTTACTCATTGTCCGTTCTCCCTGAGTGATTCAGGCGGAAGAGACTGACATGAGTTGCGCCCGGTGAATATCACCAGGCGCGGAGTTTCAGAGCGCCTTCACAGAGATGGCTTCACCGGCCATCTTTTTACGCATGGTACGTTTAGTACGGTCGATAACATCGCCCGCTAACTGACCACAGGCGGCATCAATATCGTCACCACGAGTTTTACGCACGATGGTGGTGAAACCGTACTCCATCAAGACTTTAGAGAAACGATCAACGCGACTGTTGGAGCTGCGGCCATACGGCGCACCCGGGAAGGGGTTCCACGGAATCAGGTTGATTTTACTCGGCGTATCTTTCAGCAATTCGGCCAACTGATGGGCATCGTCAGTGCTGTCATTAACATGATCCAGCAGCACGTATTCGATAGTGACGCGTCCCTGGTTAGCATTCGACTTCGCCAGGTAACGTTTCACCGCCGCGAGGAAGGTTTCAATGTTGTATTTCTTGTTAATCGGCACGATGTCATCGCGCAGCTTGTCGTTCGGTGCGTGCAGTGAGATCGCCAATGCGACGTCAATCATATCGCCCAGCTTATCCAGCGCCGGAACCACACCCGAGGTCGACAGGGTTACACGACGTTTGGACAGACCAAAACCGAAGTCATCCAGCATGATTTCCATCGCCGGTACAACGTTGTTGAGGTTCAGCAACGGTTCGCCCATGCCCATCATCACCACGTTGGTGATCGGACGCTGGCCGGTCACTTTGGCGGCACCGATAATTTTCGCCGCACGCCACACCTGACCGATAATTTCTGATACGCGCAGGTTACGGTTAAAACCTTGCTGCGCCGTCGAACAGAATTTGCACTCCAGTGCACAACCTACCTGGGAAGAGACGCACAGCGTAGCGCGGTCATCTTCCGGGATGTACACGGTTTCCACCAGTTGGTCGCCCACGCGGATCGCCCATTTGATGGTGCCATCGCTGGATCGCTTCTCTTCAGCCACTTCCGGGGCGCGAATCTCAGTGAGCTGCATCAGTTTGCCACGCAGCACTTTGTTGATGTCAGTCATCTGCTCGAAATCATCGCAGCAGTAGTGATACATCCACTTCATTACCTGATCGGCACGAAATGGTTTTTCACCCAGTGAAACAAAGAATTCGCGCATTTGCTGACGGTTGAGATCCAGCAGGTTAATTTTTTCGTTTTTTGGGGAGACAACCACGGGGGAAGCGGACGACGGCGTCACAATCTGTTCGGACATAATGTTCTCTGGCCTCGTTGTTACACGTTATGGCTCTGGTTAAGAATAGGAAAAAAACAGCGCCCTTGCTGAGCAGGCTCAACAAGGGCGCATAATTGTACTACATCTGCGGCATGATGCCAGGGGAACAGATTTACACCGGGTTAAAAGGTGTAAACCTTGCGCCACCTTAGCGAGTGCGCGGGCAGACTTCGTTTTCAGCGAAGAAGTACGCGATTTCACGCGCAGCGGATTCTGCTGAATCTGAACCGTGAGTGGCGTTCTCGGTGAAGCTGTCTGCGTAGTCAGCACGCAGAGTGCCTGCCAGCGCGTTGTCCGGGTTGGTTGCACCCATCAGATCACGGTGACGCTGAACAGCGTTTTCACCTTCCAGTACAGAAACCACAACCGGACCAGAGGTCATGAATTCAACCAAACCGTCGAAGAACGGACGGCCTTTGTGCTCCGCGTAGAAGCCTTCAGCCTGCTCTTTGGTCAGGTGCAGCATTTTAGCGCCAACGATTTTGAAGCCCGCGCTTTCAAAACGGTTGTAGATTGCACCAATCACGTTCTTGGCGACAGCGTTTGGTTTAACGATTGAGAAAGTACGTTCGATTGCCATGTTGACCTCTATATTTAGCATCCTGAAGAAACCGGGAACCCGCCCGGTAAGAAAACGGGGCGATTATAGGGACATCATCGGGCGTTGCCTATCGTCGATCAGAGGAATTATTGAAAATAATTGATTTTTGTCGGGGCAAGCCGACCAAAAATGTGCCATACCCGGATGACCATCCCCAACTTTCTCCTTACTAACCCTTGAGATAGCGTCCACATTCCCGGACACTGAGTCTTTCCCGATTGATGAGAAGAGGTTGCTATGACAGCTCCCCTGTTTGTGTCTGCTGACTGGTTAAAAGAACATTACACCGAGGAAACCCTACAGGTGCTGGATGCGCGCATGTTGCCACCCGGCCAGGAAGCGGTACGTGATATCCAGGCAGAGTATCTGGCCGGGCATCTGCCCAACGCCCCTTTCTTTAATATCGAAGCCCTGTCCGATCATACCAGCCCTTACCCACACATGATGCCGCGTGCCGAGGCCTTTGCCGTGGCGATGCGCGAACTGGGCGTCAGCCAGGATAAACATCTGGTGGTTTACGACGAAGGCAACCTGTTCTCCGCACCACGCGCCTGGTGGATGTTACGCGCCTTTGGCTGCGTTAATGTGTCGATCCTCGCGGGCGGCCTGGCTGGCTGGAAAGCGGCAGGTTACGCGCTGGCGACCGGCCCGGTAAGCTTATCTGAAGGGGAGTTTGAGGCGAAGTATGACAGCGCCCAGGTGAAACGGTTGACCGATGTGTTGTTGATCAGCCATGAGGGTGGCGCACAGATTGTCGATGCTCGCGCCGCGAATCGCTTCAATGCTGAAGTCGACGAGCCGCGTCCCGGCCTGCTGCGTGGCCATATCCCCAACAGCCGTAACGTGCCGTGGAACAATCTGGTGGCGAATGGCGCACTGAAACCCGCCGCAGAACTGCGTACGGAATTTGAGAAGGCAGGCGTGAAGCTGGATCAACCGATCATCGCCAGCTGTGGCTCAGGCGTGACGGCGGTGGTGGTGATTCTGGCGCTGACATCGCTTGGCGTGCGGGATGTTACCCTGTACGACGGCTCCTGGGGTGAATGGGGAAGTCGCGACGACCTCCCAATCGAGAAATAATCAGCGTAGCGGCTCGATTTATCGCGCAATTCCGTGCGCGCTGCCAGAAAAAGCCGCGCGATAAATCGCGCCGCTACGGAGAATTCAGTTTTAGATAATGCGCTGACTGCCTTTAAAATCGCGCAGGAAGCTGCCCCAGCGGCGCTCGTAAAAAGGCGTAATGTGGGCGGTGAAGAAATGGCTGACGCCATGCTCGCCACTAACCACTTCACAGAGATCGATCGGCACATCGTCGGTGAGCGTATCTGTCGCCACGCTGCCCGCCGCCTGGATAATCGCGTCAATATCGCTATCCGCCTCGATGCCAATCAACAGATTTGGCGTCTCATCGGCCTGCTCACGAATGCTGGCAATATACGCGCGTCGTACCTGTTTATATTTGGCAAACAGCTGGGTAAGTGAGTCAATCATCTGCGCCGGTGGCTCAGCCACTTCGGAGAGCAGCAAGGCATGGCCGCCTTCCAGTACCGTTTGCTGGCTGAGCGCGCTGCCCTCTTCACCCAGTAGATGCGCAATTTCGCCCGGTGAAAACTCTTTCCCTGCCGGGAGTTTCGGGTTGAGGAACAAGGTTTCACCCTGCGTCATTTCAAACAAGGTGCGTACCGGCAGACGCAGGTAAGGTTGCTCATCTTTGATGGCTTCGCTCATCGCCTGTTCAGACGTGAAAAAGGGGATGACGCTACCGCCGTCTTCCTTTTCCCAGTGCTGAAGATCGACCGGTGTGGTGGCGTCGAACTGCTGCGCACTGCTTTCACCCGGCACCCAGACATCGGCTTCCAGCAGCAACTGAAAGAACTCCGGGCGGTGCGCAGGCTCGGTGGCAGCCAGTTTCAGCACCTCTTCAAGACGGTTACTCATGGTTTGGTTTTTCCAAAAATACGTGTCTGCACTGCTCCGTAGCGGCGCGATTTATCGCGCGTCATTTTCAAACCCGCGCCGCTACGTAATGTGCCTTAACGGGACATTATTTCAGTAACAAGTTCGCGATGGTGCGAACCCCGAGGCCGGTTGCGCCTGCTGACCATTGATCAACCGCGCTTTTGCGGTAGGTCGCTGAGCAGTCGATATGCAGCCAGCCCTGTTGATATTGACTGACGAAGTGCGACAGAAACGCGGCCGCACTGCTGGCACCGGCGGAGTGTGCCGGGCTGGCGATGTTGTTGAGATCAGCAAAGTTTGACGGCAGATGGCTGCGGTGGAACTCCGCCAGCGGCAGACGCCAGAAGGCTTCATTTTCACTGGCCGCGCTACCCAGCAGCGATTGCGCCAACACGTCATCAAAAGTGAACAGCGCGTGGTAATCGTTGCCGAGCGCAGTTTTGGCCGCACCGGTCAGGGTTGCTGCGTCAATCAACAGTTCCGGTTTCTGCTCGCTGGCGTCAATCAGGCCATCGGCCAGCACCAGACGCCCTTCCGCGTCGGTGTTCATCACTTCAACGGTTTTGCCGTTGCGGTAACGAATGATATCGCCAAGACGGAACGCATTACCGCTGACCATGTTGTCAGCACAGCACAGGTACAGCTTCACGCGTTTATTCAGACCGCGCGAGATCGCCAGCGCCAGTGCGCCAGTAACCGTTGCTGCCCCGCCCATATCGGACTTCATCGAGTCCATAAAGCCGCTCTGCTTCAGGCTGTAACCACCGGTATCAAAGGTGATGCCTTTACCCACCAGGCAAGCATAAACCGGGGTATTTTCGTCACCGCCCGGATTGAAATCCAGCGCCAGCAGAACCGGTGCGCGGGTTGAGCCACGACCAACGGTATGAATGCCGAGATAACCTTGCTCGCGCAGATCCTCACCCTTGGTGATGCGATAGCTCACTGCGTCGCCGCCGACAGCAGAAATCAGATCAATCGCGCTGTGCGCCAGTTGCTCCGGGCTGAGATCTTCAGCGGGCAGGTTGATGGTGTTACGTACCCAATCCACGATCTTCAGGCGACGATCAAATTCGTTCTGATCCTGCTCGCTCAGGGTCGGCCATTCCACCTGACGTGATCCTTTCGGGCCACGGTAGCCCTGCCAGAACGCCCAGCATTTCTCCAGATCCCAGCCTTCGCCACTTAAGGCGACATGGCGAATACCCTGACCATCGAGTTTGCGCGCCGCGCGTTGAATGCTCAGCAGCACATCTGCGCCGGTGAGATGAATCGTCATGCCACTGTCATTGCTGCTCAGCAACGCTTTGTCACCCCAGCGCGCGTCGGCGGCTTGGGAGCTGAGCGTAATCGTCATCGGTTGTGTTGTCATCGCGAGGCTCCGTATGCGTGAGTTATCACCTTCCGCCAGACCAGCGGAAGGATGCTGTTAAACGATAATTAGCGAGAATTTGCCGCAGGCATCAGCGCCCGCAGGCGGGTTACCGCTTTGTTGACCAGCTCAATGGCGTAATCAATTTCCTCTTCGGTGGTAAAGCGTCCGAGCGAAAAACGCAGCGAGCTGTGTGCCAGCTCCTGGTCAACGCCCATCGCGCGTAGCACATAAGAGGGTTCGAGGCTGGCCGAGGTACAGGCGGAACCGGAAGAGAGCGCCAGATCTTTCAGCGCCATAATCAACGATTCACCTTCAACGTGGGCAAAACTGATATTGAGGATATTCGGTGCGCCCTGCTCCAGCGATCCATTCAGCGTGACATCGCTCAGCGCGCTGATGCCCTGCCACAAGCGCTGACGCAGTGCCGCTAGTCGCGCAACTTCACTGCTCATCTCTTCACGCGCAATGCGATAGGCTTCGCCCATGCCGACAATCTGGTGCACCGGCAATGTACCCGAGCGCATGCCGCGCTCATGACCGCCGCCATGCATTTGCGCATCAATCTGCAAACGCGGTTTGCGACGAACCCAGAGCGCGCCGATACCTTTCGGGCCATAAATTTTGTGTGCCGAGAAGGACATCAAATCCACCGGCAGGACACTGACGTCAATGGGCAACTTGCCCACACTTTGCGTGGCGTCGACATGGAACAGGATGTCACGTTGGCGACACAAAGCGCCAAGCGCGGCGATATCCTGAATTACGCCGGTTTCGTTATTTACATGCATCAACGAAACCAGCACCGTGTCGTCACGCAGCGCCGCAGCCAACATGTCGGGAGTCACGATGCCATCACGGCCGGGTTGCAAATAAGTGACCTCAAAGCCTTCGCGCTCCAGTTGCTGACAACTGTCGAGCACCGCTTTGTGTTCGGTCTGACTGGTAATGATGTGTTTGCCGCGCGCCTGATGGCACTGCGCCGCGCCTTTGATGGCGAGGTTATCAGCTTCAGTCGCGCCGGAAGTAAAAACGATTTCACGCGGATCGGCATTGACCAGCTCCGCAACCTGGTTGCGTGCCACATCAACGGCTTCTTCAGCCTGCCAGCCAAATCGGTGAGAACGGGAAGCGGGGTTACCGAACGTGCCATCCAGGGTGAGAAACTGCATCATTCTGGTGGCGACACGCGGATCCGCAGGCGTCGTTGCCGCGTAATCCAGGTAGATCGGTAATTTCATTGCGCTAAAGCTCCGTATAAAAAATCATACGACGTTATAGCATGATTCAGCCTTCCCTGCCTTAGCAGGAAAGGCCGAAAGAGAGCGGATTACGCACGCAGGTTAACGTTGATGGTTTCCTGCACGCGGTGAGTCTGGAAGCGACGATTGTCGATGGCGTTTTGACGGTCAGCAACATCCAGAATTTCCTGGTTGTTGACCAGTTCTGCCAGAGTGATGTTGTTGAGGAATTCGCTGATGCGTTCGCTCAGGTCACGCCACAGAACATGAGTCAGGCAACGTTCTCCGCCCTGGCAACCTTCTTTGCCCTGGCATTTGGTGGCATCAACGGATTCGTCAACGGCGGTGATCACCGCACCTACGGCAATCGCGCCAGCATCTTTACCTAACAGATAACCGCCGCCCGGACCACGGACGCTGGCAACCAAACCGTGCTTACGCAGACGCGAGAATAACTGCTCCAGATAGGAGAGCGAAATGCCCTGACGCTCAGAAATGTCAGCCAGCGGCACCGGCCCCTCGTGCGAGTGCAGGGCAACGTCCAGCATAGCGGTAACGGCATAACGTCCTTTGGATGTCAGTCTCATAGCATACAACCTCGTAAGCGTCCGTCGGTTATCGGCGGGTATCTGATGAATGGCCGCTAGTCTGACATTCCTGAGTAAATTGGTCAACTATTTAACCGAGTAATTTGCTCAACTATTTAACCAGGTAATTTACTCAACTATTACCCTCACTACCTTTACGTTTTTCAAACGACGCCAGCATACCACGCAGAATATTCAGCTCATCGCGTTCCGGGCGTGCGCGGGTGTACAAGCGACGCAGTTTGCTCATCACCTGACCGGGATTACCTTCACGGATAAAGCCGCTGTTCAGCATCATCTGTTCCATGTGCAGGTAGAAGCGTTCCAGATCATCAACCAGCGGATAAGGCGACTCTGCAAACTGTGGCTGCGGCGTCGCTTTTTCCTGCGCATCCAGCCAGGCCATACGCACCTCGTAAGCGATGATCTGTACCGCCATCGCGAGGTTCAGCGAACTGTATTCCGGGTTCGCCTGAATCGCGACGTGATAGTGGCACTTCTGCAACTCTTCATTGGTCAGGCCAACACGCTCACGGCCAAACACCAGCGCGACCGGTGCCTGCTGCCCCTCTTCGACACTTTTGATACCGCATTCACGCGAATCCAGCATCGGCCACGGCAAAGAACGCGAACGTGCGCTGGTGCCAACCACCAGGCTACAACCCGCAATCGCCTCATCGAGGGTGTCCACGATCTGCGCATTGCCGATCACATCGCTGGCACCTGCGGCGAGAGAGATGGCCTGAGAATCAGGTTTGACCAACGGGTTGACCAGATACAGATTGCTCAAACCCATGGTTTTCATGGCACGGGCTACCGAGCCCATGTTGCCGGTGTGGGAGGTTTCCACCAGTACAATTCGGATATTTTGCAGCATAATAGAAGCAGGTAAGAAAATGATGGCGCGATGCTAACATAAAACAGGACATTTACCGAATGCGCTGCTATACTCCGCGCCGTTTTCCCTGTTCTTTAACATCCAGCGAGAGATACCGATGCATCCGATGCTCAACATCGCCGTGCGCGCTGCGCGCAAGGCCGGAAATTTAATTGCAAAGAATTATGAAACCCCGGACGCTGTCGAAGCCAGCCAGAAAGGCAGCAACGACTTCGTTACCAATGTTGACCGTGACGCAGAACGTCTGATTGTCGAAGTGATTCGCAAGTCATACCCGCAACACACCATCATCACCGAAGAAAGCGGTGAACTGGCGGGTGACGATCAGGACATTCAATGGGTAATCGATCCGCTGGATGGCACCACCAACTTTATCAAACGCCTCCCTCACTTCTCCGTTTCTATCGCTGTGCGCATTAAAGGTCGCACCGAAGTTGCGGTGGTTTACGATCCAATGCGTAATGAGCTGTTCACCGCCGTACGCGGTCAGGGCACTCAGTTGAACGGCTACCGTCTGCGCGGCAGCACCGCTCGCGATCTGGATGGCACCATTCTGGCGACCGGCTTCCCGTTCAAACTGAAGCAGCATTCTCAGTCTTATATCAATGTGGTGGGCAAACTGTTTACCCAGTGTGCTGACTTCCGTCGTACCGGTTCTGCGGCACTGGACCTGGCTTACGTGGCTGCGGGTCGTGTAGATGGCTATTTCGAAATCGGTCTGAAACCGTGGGATTTCGCTGCCGGTGAACTGCTGGTACGCGAAGCGGGCGGCCTGGTAACTGACTTTACTGGCGGTCATGGCTACCTGATGTCAGGTAACATCGTTGCCGGTAACCCGCGTGTGGTGAAAGCGCTGCTGTCCACCATGCGTGACGAACTGAGCGAAGCGCTGAAGCGTTAATTGCTTTTCCCGTAACGGCGCGATTTATTGCGCCGTTACGTTATAGTCGATGGTTAAAATGGCCGCAGGCCGCTGCTCATCATCGGCTGGGCGCTTTGCCACAGTAACGCCCCCGCGACCAGTAAGACCACGCTGCCGACTAACGCCAGCAATGGCATCAACACTTTCACCCCTTGCGCTGTCGCACTGGCACGGCCCAGTTTCTCCGCCAGTTTACGCGAACGCTGCACCAACAATCCCATCGCCGATACGGTCACCGCCGTGCCCATCGCCATCGCCATCGCCGAGGCCACTCCCCAGAGATACACATCAATCACTTTGGCAAACAGCAACATCATAATGGCCCCCGAGCAAGGACGTAGCCCCATCGAGAACACCACCAGCGCCTGCGTTTTGCCGCTAACGGCTTGTTCCATCTGTGCAGCACTCGGCAAGTGAGCATGGCCACAGCCGCAGTTGTCATCATGCTGATGGTGAGGGCGGATAGCATGGATCTGCATTTTCGGCACCGGTTTTAACGCCGCCCGCAAGGCGCGGATCGCACGCCATCCAACCCAAATTCCCAATGCCATCACCAGCAGGTAACTGCCCTTCTCCAGCCAGTAGCTACCCAGATGCAGGGTGCGCGATGAGGTTTGTAGCACCACCAGCATCACCGTCACCAGACCGATCGCCACGCCCCCCTGCAACAATGCCGCCAGCAACGTCAGCTTCATACTGGTTTTCAGGCGCGCCGGATGGGTCGCGAGGAAGGTGCTGATCACCACTTTACCGTGACCGGGGCCCAGGGCATGCAGCACACCATAAGCCAGACTAAACAGCATCAGGGTCACCCCCGCCTGGTGGGGTTGCTCCGCCACCTGTTGTAGCAGTTGCGTCATCTCGCGATTTAAGACTTTTTGCCACAGCACGCTTTGTAGCAGGATTTGCGGCCAGAATTGCCACACCATGCCAGCCGCCAGCAGCAACACCAACGCCAGCAACCACAGCGGCCATAAACGGCGGGATCCGGAAGGCAGGGAAATTAATGACATGTCAGCGTTACCGTCTGCGCGAACTGCTGCCCCAGATCCATATCTTCTGGCGGCGCATCGGCTTTATCCAGCGACAACGCGTATTGTTTCAGCGAGTCATCCGGTTTTGGTGTGTGTAAATCCAGCTGGCAGCGCGATTTCAGCGCGTCCGGCAGAGTGAGCGCCTGAGCGTTGTCGTAATACATATCGACAAAGTAGCTCGGATCAAAGGTAAGAATGCGGTACTGCGTGTTACTCAGAGATTGCGGTTCGCCCAGAGGCAAAATGAACTCCAGCACCGCTTTGTTACCGTTGCGCGATAGCTGGTACTCCTTTGGCAGATTGAGGAATTTCACCCGATTTTTCCCCTGCCACACTTCGGTGAAATAGTGCTGACCCAACACATTGGCCATCACCTGCGCCGCCAGTTTTTTCCACACCACGCTGCCCGGCTCGGCTTTACCGGCATCGTACAGCAGATCGGCAGAGGTGATCTCGTCCATGGTCCAGACCATTTTGAAGCCGGTGAGATGGTCATTGTCGGTCAGAAGCTCGGTTTTCATATCAATAAAACTGTGTGGATGTGACCAGGCCATGTGACTGACCAACAGCATCAGGGTAAAAAGCGCAATTTTCATAATGTTATAAAGTAACAATTAAAAGGTTCAGATTCCAGTGGTCCAGAAAAACTGTGACCCGCTTTAAAGCTCTGAATAAAAGTCACGACAAAGTGCAGGGTTACCGCGCGGAGTTGGCTATTCTTAGCTCAAAAATGACCTGCTGGAATGACTATTGATGAGTTCTGCAACCTCCTCTGCACCACTCTTCAGCCGTTCCCAACGTCGCTGCCATCTGCTACTGCTGCTGTTTCTGCCCGCTCCCGCGCTGACGCTTGAAAAGCTCTGCCAGTTAAATGGCGTGGACCCTGTTGTCGCCCGACAGGATATCGCGGATGTCAGTGACGAGATACAGCGTTATCATCAACTGGAACTACACCAGATGGTCGATGGTAGCTTTCGCGTACATGGAACGGAGTTGGACAGGCGTTTATGCCTGCTCCATTGGTTGCGACGCGCTCTGCGCCTGTCGCAGGATTTTGTTTGTGAACACTTCGCCCCGGTGCTGCGTCAACGCCTTAAGGTGCTCAAAATCGAAAAAGCGCTGTGGGATGAAACCAACTTACAGGCGCTGATCCAGCATTGTAGCCTGCGACTCAACCGGAACTTTAGTCAGCGCGATCGGTTATTTCTGCAAATCTACATGAAGTATGCCCTGTGCCAGCGGCAGATGGCGCTGTTCAACGATGCGCAGCGCGCCTGGCTGGCCGAAAAGGCAGAGCGCGAGGCCGCCGATGATGTGATTCATCACTGGCAAAAACGTTGCCACCTCGCGCCCGATGCCAGCGAGGCCGACTTCTGGACGCTACTGTTTAGCCTGATTCACGCGCCGGATGGCACGCAGTTGCAGCATCCGCAGGCGCAAATCCTGATGCAGGCCGTGGAAGAGTTAATCATCCGCTTTGAAAAACTGGCGCTGACGCAAATCAGTAATCAGGAAGAGTTGAAGCAGCAACTGTTTACCCATCTGGCGCAAGCGCTGGACCGCAGCCATTTTGCCATCGGCATTGATAACAGCGTGGCGCTGGATGTCGCCCGGCTCTATCCGCGCTTGCTGCGCACCACCCGCGCCGCGCTTGATGACTTTGCGGCGCAATTTGCCACGCGTTTCAGTGCGGAAGAAGTGAGCCTGGTGGCGGTGTTGTTCGGTGCCTGGCTGATGCAGGAGAGCGCCTTGCAGGAGAAACAGGTACTGCTGCTGACTGGCGAGGATGCCAGCCTGGAGCAATTGCTGGAACAGCAAATCCGTGAGCTGACGTTGCTGCCAATTAACATCACCTATCAGGATATGCTGCAATTCAGGCAGGAAGGTGCGCCGCGTGATATTGCGCTGGTGATTACCCCTTATGCGACCTCGCTGCCGCTGTTTTCACCGCCATTGATTCACGCCGAGCTGCCGCTGAGCGAACATCAGCAGCAGCGTATCCGCCAGTTACTCGAGTCTTAAGCAGAACGGGGGCGCAGGAACAAGGCAGGCAACGCCACCAGCGCCATCACCCAAAACAGATGCCCCTGCAAAGGGGTAAACAGCACGCCACAAATCATGGTCATCACCGCTATGCCGCCGCCCATCGCCAGCGCCGAATACAGCGACTGTAAACGGATCACCTCTGCGCCCTTACGCGCCGCAATAAAGCGCATCGCCGCCAGATGGCAAACGGTGAAGCTGCCGCAGTGCAGAATCTGCGCCACAATCAGCAGTGGCAATGCGGTGCTGGCCCCGAGTAACGTCCAGCGTACCAGCGCACACACGCAGGAAAGCAGCAGCAGGTCGCGCGCCGTCCAGCGGCGAAACAGCCGGTTGCTGAGGGCAAAGACCACAATTTCCGCCACCACCCCGAGTGACCAGAGATACCCCACGGTGCTGGCTGAATAGCCAGACTCCTGCCACCAGATAGCACTGAAGCTGTAATAAGCGGCGTGTGCGCCCTGCATCAGGGTGACACACAACATAAAGCGCCAGACGGCATTTTCCCGCAGCAGGTTACGCCAGGCAGACCAGCCACCACTCGCCCCCTGGCGTGCATCGCCCTGTGGTTGCGTTTTGGGTGGCAACATCATGCCGGACAGCATCGCCAGCACCCCGACCGAGAGCAGCACCAGAATCGCCTGCGAGGAGTACTCACTGACCAGCATTCCGGTCAACGCCGAGCTAATCACAAACGCCAGCGATCCCCATAAACGCACCGGCCCATAGGCGAGGCCAATTTGCTGTGTCCAGGTGGCGGCCAGCGCATCACTCAGTGGCACCAGCGGAGAAAAAAACAGGTTAAAGCCAATCATCACCAACAGCAGCCATAGCCACTGACCACCGAGCCAAAATCCCAGCGCGAACAGGCAGGTCATCAGCGCCAGCAGGCGTAGCGCGCGAATCAAATGGGAAGGGGTTTTCACCTGAGAAGCAATTAACAAGCTGCCGACAAAACGTGCCACCATGCCGCAACCAATCATCAGACCGATTTTTTCCGCATCCAATCCTAAACCTTTGAGCCATACGCTCCAGAAAGGTAAGTAGATGCCGTAACAGAAAAAGTAGGTGAAGTAGCTCAGTCCCAGCCACTTAGCCGATCCGATGGTCATACAAACTCCGCAGGGTAATTATTAACGTTATTATTTTGCGCGGTACTTTGTCAGAGCCGTGGGGAAAAGGAAATAATGAGTTTTAGTTTTTATGTAATGAACTATCGGCCACCATCGACGCTGAGAACTTGCCCGGTGACCCAGTTAGCCCAGTCGGAGGCGAAATACAGCACCGCATGGGCAATATCCTCGGCCACGCCGAGTCGTCGCAGGGCAATATTGTCCACCAGCCGCTGCTGGCCCGCGCTGCCCATTGCCTCCCACTGCTTTTCGGTGGAGGGATTGCTGCGAATAAATCCGGGCGCCACGTTATTGACGGTGATGTTCCACGGCCCCAACTCGTGCGCCAGCTGACGTGTCAGGCCAATCTGTCCCGCCTTGGCACTGGCGTAAGCCTGGATACCGGTAAGGCTGACGTCCAGCCCGGCCCGGCTGGAGACATTGATGATGCGACCAAATTGCCGCACCTTCATCCCCGCCACCGCCGCCTGGGACATTAAAAACACCCCATTCAGATTCACATCAACTATCGCCTGCCACTGTGCGAAGGTGACGGTTTCGAGCGGTTGACCTGATTGCCCCACTACGCCGCCCGCGTTGTTGACCAGCGTATCGACCTGAAGCTGGTGCGACGCCAGCGTGCTAAACAGCGCGTTAACGGCCTCGGGTGAGCTGATGTCGACGGTAAACGCCAGCGACCTCTCGCCGCATAACGCTGCCGTCTCCTCAACCTGCGCCTGCTGGATGTCACAGGCGATGACCTGTGCCCCGCGTGCGGCGAAGGCCAGACAAATCGCGCGGCCAAATCCCTGCGCGGCGCCGGTCACCAGCACCGTACGCCGGGAATAATCAAAAGGGTCTTGCATCAGGATGCTCCCGTTTCGTTACTTTCCAGCAAGGCCAGGGTTGCCTGAGTTTGCGGCAGCTTCCCCTGCTCCACTTCGTGAATCAGTTGCACCAGACGCGAGGTTAATGGCATCGGTACATTAACGCTCAGACCAATCGCGATAGCCGGAGCGATCTGCGCATCAATCTCGGTCTGGCGTTTGCGCACCGCCAAATCACGCCAGATACCTGAGTGAGATTTCGCTGAACGGCGGTTATGCGCCACCATATCGTCAAAGGATTGTCGGGTGTGGTCAGGGCTGGCCTCAGGCAGAAACGCCGCAGGATCAAAGCCATCAAACCCTTGCAAAACGATATGCTGCGCATGGGCCACGCTGCCGATTTCCTGTGCCAGCGCTGTCAGCACGGGTCGGAAACGTGGCATCGCAAGGACATCGGCAATGCTGTCATTGGTTAATGCTGTGGCGAACAACAGCGCACCGTAGATCATCTTCGCCCACAGAAATCCCCAAATGTTTGGTGTGAGGATCGCCGCAGCGTCCACGGTCAGCAGCAGCCTGTGGAGCATTTCAGTTCGTGGGCGGGTGATGCCGTCTAACTCACCAATTACCACCGCGCCGCGACCACCGTGGTGGATCACGCCGGGTTCCAGGAAGTCTGCGCCAAAATTCAGGAAAGCGCCGACGGTACGATCAACGCCGATGCTATCGGCGATAACCCGCTCGTTGAGGCCGTTTTGTAGCGATACCACAAAACCTTCGGGCGCGAGGTGCGGTGCAATTTGTTGGATAGCGCCAGCGGTATGGTGAGATTTTACCGCCAGCAGCACGCAGCGATAGTGACCGGTAAGTTGCTCAGGCAAAAATGCCTGCGCCCGCACCACTTCTTCACCGAGGGGACCGGTAATGCGCAGCCCCTGAAGATTAATCGCGGCAACATGCTCCGCCACATTATCGACAAAAATCACCGGCTGACCGGCGGCGATAAACGCAGCACCGATCACGCCACCAATCGCCCCCGCCCCCCAAATAACCAGAGGATCCTGGGATTGCGGTACTGCGGGGGAAAGTGCGGTTTCTGGCTGAGTGACAACTGACATCCGTACCTCCGGGCAAGTCGCGCATCACCGGCTAGAGCGCGTCAATAATCTCGCGAATTTCCGCCAGTGCGGTTTGCCAGATAGCGAGCATCTCCTCATCGGCGCGCTGATAATAGCCGCCGTAGTTGCCGTCACCGAGATACGCTTTGGCACGCGTTGGGTCCAGTTTCCGCAGCGCTACCAAATCCACCATCGGTTTTTGCTGCTGCGGCTGGGTCACGCCCGGCAAACGCGTCCAGGGGAAGTTTTCCATCCAGGAGGCGTGTGACGCGACCGGATCGATAGACATCACTTTTTCCCAGGTTTTCGGCGCATTCCACCAGTTATGCAACTGAACCGTTACCCCCGGATTGGTCACCATCCATTCACTGATGATGTTCTGCGCCGGTGCGTTACCACCGTGCCCGTTGATAAACAAAATACGGCGAAACCCCTGACGTTTCAGGTTATTAAGTATGTCATTCAACAGGCACACATAAGTTTGCATGCTCAGACTGATGGTGCCGGGATAGTCGCTAAACGCCGGCGTCATACCGAACGGCATCACCGGGAAGACAGGAATGCCGTAAGGCTCTGCGGCCTCTGCGGCGACTCTCTCAGCCAGAATTGAATCCACTGACAGGCTGAGTAGCGCGTGCTGCTCAGTACTGCCGAGCGGCACAATCACCCGGTCGTCGGTGGTGAGATAGTGGGCTAACTGCTGCCAGTTCATTTCACTGATTTTCATTACGGTCCCCGGTGTTGGACGCGTGTAAAATATCCTGTTGCAGCAACGGTACAACCACCCGTTGAATCTCTCCTGCATCAGGAACATGGCGGTACTCAAAAGAACGTTGGTGCTCTCCCAACCGGGCGGTGAGTTCCTGAACGCCGGTGGCATACACCAGGGCATCGGTCTCTTTTAATAATTCACCCAGACGAGGATCATCGCTTTGCACCACGGTGACCTGGGTTACATGAGGCGCAAAGCGCGCCACGCCAGACGTCATCAACGCGGTAAATTCCGGGAAAATCGACACCACCAGCGTGCGCGTCAGTGGATCGAGCGAAGCCAACGCACGGCGAGTAGCTTCGGACGGAATAAAACTGATATTCAGCAACGGCAGCCCCGGAATCAGTTGGCTGACCTCACGCCGACGATGGGCAAAGGTCAGCAACAGATCAGCACTGGCAACACGTTGACGGAGTAACAGGTCGTTTTTTATATCGGTGAGCGTGGTCGCTTCTACCTGCGCGATTTCACCCAGCGTTTCGCCGATGCAGTGTGCATAATCCCGCGCCGCATCGATAAAGTTGCCAATAAAAAATACCGTCTTCTTCCTGAGCTGGCGTTGTCGTTCTGCAAACCGACTGCTGACCAACGCCCCCAGTTCTGCCGCGTTTAAACCGAGCAACATTCCGCTGTTGATAAATGCATCAAGATGCTGATGCAACTCGTCAAGGGCAAGTTCTGACGATCCCACCGCAAGCGCCGCATCGGCGATAAAGGTACCGGCGCCTGGCTTGCTGTACACCAGCTCGGCCGCTTTGAGTTCGCGATATACCTGCGCCACGGTCATCGGCGCAACGCCTACCTGTTCGGCCATGTCGCGCACCGAGGGTAGCTGTTCGCCAGGTTTCAACGCGCCAAACGTAATGGCGTATTCAATTATCCCGCGCAACTGCGCTCCCAACGGGATTGAAGAGTCACGATCGAGGTGGAATTCCATAACCTGCCTGGTCAGTGTACTAGCCTGTTAATACAATTATGCTGTTTTTTACATCAATTCAAGTCATCAGGCAAAAAAATCATGACGAAATAACTTACTGTTATAACCAATTCTTATTTTTTGCATTTTTTTTGCGCTGATTATTGACAGTTTGTGAGCAATACATCAATTATCGTACCAGTTAACTAGAACACAATCATTACCGCCATTTTTGCCGGCTCCGCTCTCCGCAGTTTTCGGGGGGCATTTGAGGGCCTGACAAACATTTTTCTGACTTACAAACAGAGGGGCAAGGTCATGAAAGTTATGCCTAAATTAACGTTAATCGCCTTACTGGCAGCGGGTGCATTCAGTACCCTGGCGGCTCAGGCGGCGGAGGTAGTACAGCGCGGCGGTACCCTGATCTATGGTCGCTACGCTGACAGTAATTTCCTCGAACCTATCCTGAACGAAAGCAATAACGATATCTGGATTCTCTCTAACCTCTACGACACCCTGCTGCTGCCGACTAACGATGGCAAAGGCATTCGACCAGGCCTGGCTACCGCGTGGAAGCTGTCGGAGGACGGTAAAAGTCTGACCCTGACCCTGCGTCCTGACACCAAATTTTCTGATGGTTCACCGATCACCGCTGAAGACGTGAAATGGTCGCTGGAGCGTGCAGCCAAACCGGGTAATGGCGTGTGGCAATTTCTGGTGAGCGCCATCGCTAACGTCACCATCAGCGATCCGCACACTGTGGTGATCCATCTGTCGCATACCGATCCCGCCATTCTCACCGCGCTGACAGTGTTCAACACCGCAATCATGCCGGAGAAATTGTTCGAAGCGGAACCCGGCGCGACTGACCACGACAAAGCCGCAGCGTTTGCCGAGCATCCGGTGGGTTCTGGTCCGTTTATCCTCAAGTCATGGCAACATAACTCCACCATGACGCTGGTACGCAACCCGTACTATTGGGAGAAAGGCGCTGACGGCAAAGCGCTGCCCTACCTCGACAGCATCAAGTTCGAAATCATCCCCGACGATGCGACACGCATCCTGAAGCTGCAATCCGGTGAACTGGACGGTGCCGAGTTTATCCCTTACTCACGCGTTAAAGAGTTGCAGGGGAATCCGGCAATAAATATGGCGTTGTTCCCCTCCACCCGCGTGGAAGTCGCCAGCGTGAACGCCCGCCCGGAGATTGATGGCAAGCCGAACCCACTGGCGAATCCCAAAGTGCGTGAAGCGCTGAACTACGCCACCGACAAAGAAGGCATCATCCAACTGGTGACCTTTGGACTCGGCAAACCGATGACCTCGTTTATGTCGACCTCCACGCCACTCAACTCGGGCACCAAGCCGTTGTGGCCCGTAGACGTTGAGAAAGCGCAGGCGCTGATGAAAGAAGCCGGTTACCCGGATGGCTTTAGCACCAGCATGAATATTCTGGCGGGTAATGAAGACAGCCTGAGCATCGCGACCGGCCTGCAACAGATGTGGGCGCAGATTGGCGTCAAGCTGACCATTAACCAGATGGATAACGCCACGCTGAACGCCAACTATCGTAAGGGGAATTTCAGCACCCGTATTGGTCCGTGGACCGATGACATCGCTGACCCCAACGAGATCACCTCCTACTACGCGTATTCGAAGAATATTCAGGCGCTGCATTCCGGCTGGAAGAGTGATGAATTAGACACGCTGTTTGAAGCTTCGCAGCAGGAAACCAATCCAGCGAAACGTGCCGAAGAATACAAACGCATCCAGGATATCTACAACAGCACCGGCCCCACCATCCCGTTGTATGAAAGCTCCTATCCGGTGGCGCTGAAGAAAAATGTCGAAGGATTTGTCCAGATCCCGTTGGGGAACAACATCTTCACTGAAACCTGGCTGAAGAAATAATTCGCCTTTATTACATCGAGTGAAATCCAGGCATCTGGCGCTGTACCCGCGTGGGCTACAGCGCCTGTACGCTGGATTTGGGAGCACGCGTTGACCGAACTGAATTATATTTTCAAACGCATTCTGCTGATTATTCCGACGCTGCTGGTGATTTTGGTGGTCACCTTCACCATCGTGCGTCTGCTGCCTGGCGATCCTGCCAGCGCGATGATTGGCGACCGCGCAACGGACGCCGACGTCACGCGTATCAATAAAGAGCTGGGATTGAGTCAACCGCTGCCGGTACAGTTCGTCTTCTTTGTACGCCAGGTCGCCAGCGGTAACCTTGGCAACTCCTATGCCATGCACGCCCCGGTGACCACGGTCATTGCCGAGCGTTTGCCCGTGACCTTGCTGTTGACCGGCATGGCCGCGCTGTTTGCGCTGCTGATGGCCATTCCGCTGGCCTTTATCTCTGCCCTCAAACGCAACAGCGCCACCGATATCACCATTCGCGGTGCGTCACAGGTGACGTTGTCGATGCCCTCGTTTTATATCGGGTTGGTGCTACTGACGGTTTTCGCCGCCCAGTTGCACTGGTTCCCGGTCGGTGGCTACGGCGATAGCTGGGGACAACGCCTCTGGCATCTGTTTCTTCCGGCAATGACGCTGGCGGTCAGCATCACTTCGGTACTGATTGGTAGCCTGCGCAACTCGATCATCGCGGTACTGGACGCGGAATATGTCACCTTTGCGCGTGCCAAAGGTCTTAGCAATCGCGTGGTGTTGCTGCGGCATGTGTTACGCAATTCGCTGATCCCGATGCTCAGCCTGTTTGCGCTGAATATCGGCACCACCATTGGCAGCGCGGTGATCACCGAAACTGTCTTCGCCGTGCCCGGCATTGCGCGCCTGATGGTTGATAGCATTTTCAGCCGCGACTACCCGATGATTCAGGGGCTGGTCATCGTGCTGTCGGTGCTGGTGTCGTTGATTTTCCTGCTGACCGATATCGTGCAGGTCATGATTGATCCGAGGAGAGCGCGATGAGTGAATTGATTGCCCGACGCTCCCTCACGCGTCATTGGCGAAAGCATCTGCCGTGGCCGTCGCTGCTGGGTTGCGCCATTCTCGCCCTCAGCCTGCTGATGGCATTCTTTCCGCATCTGGTTGCCACCGCCGATCCGCTGAAATTTGATTACCGCGCGATCCTGAAGGGGCCGAGCCTGCAACATATTTTTGGTACCGATAACTTTGGCCGCGATATCTTTTCACGCGTGGTCTTCGCGTACCGTATCGACCTGCAAATCGCGTTTTTCACCACGCTGTTTCCGATGGTGTTCGGCACCCTGGTCGGACTGTTGGTCGGTTATTTCGGCGGCGTTGCCGAAATGCTGTTTCAGCGCATCGTGGATGCGGTGGTCACCTTCCCGCTGCTGGTTTTGGTGATCGCCATTGTCGCGATTCTGGGTCCGGGCCTGAACAGCATGTATATCGCCGTTGGCATTATTTATTGGGTGTTTTACGCCAAACTTATCGCCGGTGAAGTCAGTATCCAGAAACGCCTTGAATACGTCGCCGCAGGCAAAGTGATGGGCTACAGCACGCCAAGGATTATCTTCCGCCATGTGCTACCAAACGTGATCACCACCACGCTGGTGTACTGGATGACGGATATGGCGCTGGCTATTCTGCTCGGCTCCAGCCTCGGTTATCTTGGCCTCGGTGCGCAGCCACCGACAGCCGAATGGGGGGTATTGATCGCCTCCGGTAAGAATTTCATGGACACCGCCTGGTGGATAACCATCTTCCCCGGTATCGCCATCGTGCTGACCGGGCTGGGATTTAGCCTGTTTGGTGATCTGCTATCGGACTGGCTGCGCCCCGGCAGCCGTTAAAAAATGAGAGCGAATTATGCCCGGTAAAACATCCCCTTTGCTGGAGGTGAATCAACTCAATACCCTGATTCATACTTCTCGCGGTAGTCTGCGGGCCATTCAGGAGGTGAGCTTTAACCTTCTGCCGGGGGAGATTCTTGGGTTAGTGGGTGAATCCGGTTCCGGCAAAAGCGTTACGCTGCGCTCGCTGCTGCGTCTGATGCCGAGCAGCGCGGAGGTTTCCGGCTCCGTCAAATGGCAGGGACGTGAAATCTCAACCATGAAAGCTGCCGAGCTGCGCAACATTCGTGGGGGGGAGATTGCCATGATTTTCCAGGAACCGATGATTGCGTTGAACCCGGTGCTCACCGTCTGGCGGCAGATTGAGGAAAGCCTGCGCGCGCACACCGATTTAAAGCGCAGGCAGCGGCGTCAGCGGGCCATTGAGCTTTTGACGCAGGTTGGGATCCCTGCCCCGGAACTCCGGCTTGACGATTACCCGCACCAGTTTTCCGGTGGGATGCGCCAGCGCGTGATGATCGCCATCGCGCTGGCAGGGAATCCACGCCTGCTGCTGGCCGATGAACCGACCACCGCGCTGGATGTCACCATTCAGGAGCAGATCCTCAAACTGTTATTTAACCTGCGCGATCAGCTCGATATGGGGATTATTTTTGTCACCCACGACCTTGGCGTAGTCGCCCAGCTATGCGATCGCGTGGCGGTAATGTACGCGGGACGGATCGTCGAAACCGCTCCGGTAGAGGAGATCTTCCGTCAGCCCCGCCATCCATATACTCAGGGGTTGATCGCCTCCGTGCCGCAAAATGGTGGTGAACGCCAACCGCTGCTGTCGATTGAGGGCACGCCCCCTTCCCTGCTCGATCTGCCAGAGGGATGCAGCTTCAGCCCACGTTGTCGTTATAAAACTGACGTTTGTCTCAGGCAACTGCCTGCGTCTGAGGTGATAAATCCACATCATCAGGTTGCCTGTCATCATCACGCGAACCTGAGGTTGCCGGAAGGGGTTGGAAATGAGTGAAGTGATCGCGCAGCGAGCGCTACCGATTGTCAGCGTCGAGGAAGCGATTGTGCACTTTCCGGTGGCACAGTCGATCTTCGAAAAAATTCAGGGCAAGCCACGTAAGTTTGTCCAGGCACTAAACGGTGTCCGGCTGGATCTGCTGCCGGGAGAAACGCTCGGCGTGGTGGGTGAGTCGGGCTGCGGCAAGTCAACGCTGGCAAGAACAATGGTCGGACTGCTGCAAACCAATGAAGGTAAAATCTACTTCAATGGTAAAGACATCGCCACGCTGCGCGGCAAAGCGCGGCGTAGTTTTAACCGTCAGGTGCAGATGATTTTTCAGGATCCCTACAGTTCGCTGAACCCGCGCATGACTGTCGGACAGGTACTGACCGAGGCGCTGTCGGTACACAACATGTGTCCCAAAGAGCAAATTCCCGCCCGCATTCGTGAATTGATGACGCTGGTTCGTCTTCCGCTCGACGCTATCGACAAACTGCCACATGAATTTTCCGGTGGGCAACGTCAACGCATTGGTATCAGCCGCGCGCTGGCTGTGGAGCCGCAGGTGTTGATCGCCGATGAGCTGGTGTCGGCGCTGGATGTTTCGGTGCAGGCGCAGGTGGTTAACCTGCTGCTGGATTTGCAGCAAAAACTCAATCTGACGGTGTTATTCGTCGCCCATGATCTGCGGCTGGTCAGGCATATTTCTCACCGGGTGGCGGTGATGTATCTCGGTGAGGTGGTGGAAGTCGCCGATACGGAAACGCTTTTCAATACGCCGTTGCATCCTTACACCCAGGCCCTGCTGCGTGCCGCGCCGAGCATGGACCCCCGCGATCGCGGTAAAAACGTTAGCCTGATGGGTGAACTACCCAGCCCACTTTCCCCACCATCGGGCTGTCGCTTTCATACCCGCTGTCCTTATGTTACCGAACGCTGTCGCATAGAACGCCCCGTGCTGGCGACCAAAGCGGAGGGGCAGCGCGTGGCCTGCCATCTGGCACCGGTTGAATCCGGGGCATAAGAAAGGATGGCTTAACACCATAATGCTGGTCGGTTAAGCCATCGGTGATGACGCAGTCTGGTGTCACTCTGGGGCTAGCGGTCCTCGCGCCGCTGACGCGGTTCCTTCACATCATTCGTCTGCCTGACGGACCGGCGGGGATGGAACATCCCTGTCCCACCCCGCCTTTCGCGCGCATCCATGCGCGCTCTCCTGGCAGACTCACTCTGTTCAGCGCTGCGGATTGCCTGCCCCAGAGCGGCCCCAGCCTGCTCCAAAGCGTCGGTGTGTGTTGCCAGAAAGGGCACAATTGTGATGGCCATAGCCCCTGTGCTGATGCAAAGGGTTATCCGTAGCGCGGAGGCTTTGACGTTGGGCCAGGAGACTCACGCAGGGATGCGTGAGTCAGTTCGGGGTGGACAGGGATGGACTTCCCCGAACGGTCCGTCGGCACGACGTTGAAGCCGAAGGCACCGCGTCAGCGGCGCGAGGACTGCCCGGCAGCAGCAGAGGGGCTATGGTCCACAGCAGAATACGCATAAAAAAAGCTGCCATTCCTTAAAAATGGCAGCCTTAACTAACCAGCATTATGGCTTAACGCCATCCTTTCTATCGGTTCGAACTCAGGCCTTATCAGGCATAAACCGGCAGACGTGCGCAGATATCCAGCACTTTCTGTTTGGTACGTTCGATGGTGGCTTCGTCGTTGATGTTGTCCAGCACGTCAGCAATCCAGCCAGCCAGTTCACGCACTTCCGCTTCTTTAAAGCCACGACGGGTTACCGCCGGGGTACCGATACGGATACCAGAGGTCACAAACGGGCTTTTCGGATCGTTCGGCACGCTGTTTTTGTTGACGGTGATGTTGGCACGGCCAAGCGCGGCATCCGCTTCTTTACCGGTCAGGTTTTTGCTCACCAGGTCAATCAGGAACAGGTGGTTGTAGGTGCCACCAGAAACGATGTTGTAACCGCGCTCCAGCAGCACTTCCACCATCGCTTTGGCGTTTTTGGCTACTTGCTGCTGGTAAGTTTTGAACTCAGGCTCCATCGCTTCTTTGAACGCAACCGCTTTACCGGCGATAACGTGCATCAGCGGGCCACCCTGACCACCCGGGAACACCGCGGAGTTCAGTTTTTTGTACAGCTCTTCGTCACCGTTTTTCGCCAGGATCAGGCCGCCACGCGGACCCGCCAGGGTTTTATGGGTGGTTGAGGTTACGATGTGTGCATGCGGAACCGGGTTCGGATAGACGTCAGCAGCGATCAGGCCAGCAACGTGTGCCATGTCCACGAACAGCCAGGCGTCCACGCTGTCAGCGATTTCACGCATTTTTGCCCAGTCAACCACGCCAGAGTATGCCGAGAAACCGCCAACGATCATTTTCGGCTTATGGGTTTTCGCCAGTTCAGCCAGTTCGTTGTAGTCGATTTTACCGGTTTCATCGATGCCGTACGGCACCACGTTATACAGTTTACCGGACAGGTTAACCGGAGAACCGTGAGTCAGGTGACCACCGTGCGCCAGGTTCATACCCAGAATGGTATCGCCCGGTTGCAGCAACGCGGTGTACACCGCAAAGTTAGCCTGAGAACCGGAGTGCGGCTGTACGTTAGCGTAATCTGCGCCAAACAGCGCTTTGGCGCGATCGATCGCCAGCTGTTCAACGATATCAACGTATTCACATCCGCCGTAGTAGCGTTTGCCCGGATACCCTTCCGCGTATTTATTGGTGAGCTGTGAACCTTGCGCCTGCATAACGCGTGGGCTGGTGTAGTTTTCAGAAGCAATCAGTTCAATGTGCTCTTCCTGACGCACTTTCTCTTGCTCCATCGCCTGCCACAACTCGGCATCATAATCGGCAATGTTCATATCACGCTTTAACATCCGCATCTCCTGACTCAGCTAACTTTTTTAACGGCAGTTTAAGCCCCGCTAAGGGGCGAAGGCCAACAGTGTAAACCGTTTTGGCAGGTGACGGTAGCCGCAATCCTTTCTTTTTACGCAAACGATTGGCAAGGCGCTGGAACGGGTTTTTTACGCATTTTTGCAACCCTGTGAATCACGATATTTCCTCAGCATGAAGCGGAAAAAATTTCAGGTTTGAGAGGCGGATTCCAGAGCAGGCGAAAGATCCCGCAACGATCAGGGGGATTTACAACCCCTGCGCCTGGATTATAAGATGCATTTTAAATACATCTTTTAAATTGCCATGAGGATTCACCATGCTCGACGCGCAAACCATCGCTACCGTTAAATCGACCCTGCCCGCCATTGCCCAATTAGGCCCCCAGCTCACCGGCCATTTCTATCAGCGAATGCTGACGCAGCACCCGGAACTCAAAGACGTGTTCAACATGAACAACCAGCGCAGCGGTAATCAGCGTGAAGCGCTGTTCAATGCCATCTGCGCTTACGGCGCCAATCTGGAGAACCTTGCGGTGTTGTTGCCCGCGGTCGAAAAAATCGCCCAGAAGCATGTCAGCCTGAATATTCAGCCGGAGCAGTACGCTATCGTGGGTGAGAATCTGCTGGCGACCATTCAGGAACTGCTGAACCCCGGCGAGGAAGTCTTACAGGCCTGGGGTAAAGCCTATGGGGTATTGGCTGAGGTGTTTATCCAGCGCGAAGAAACCCTTTATCGCACGTCAGAGGCGAAAATCGGCGGCTGGCGTGGCGCGCGTGATTTCCGCATCCGCGCCATTCAGCAGCAAAGCAGCGTGATTAAAAGTTTCGAGCTGGCCCCCGTCGATGGCGAGGCAGTGGCAGATTTCTTACCTGGTCAGTATCTGGCGATCAGTCTGCGCCCGGACAACACAGGAAATCTGCAACACCGCCAGTACTCCTTGACGCATCAACCCAATGGTCAGTGCTACCGCATTGCGGTGAAACGTGAAGATCTGGGCACGGTGTCCGGCTGGCTGCACGATCGGGCAAAAGTCGGTGATGTGGTGCAATGCGCGGCACCGGCGGGAGATTTCTTCCTGCAAGTGACACCGACCACACCCGTCACGCTGATCTCAGCAGGTGTCGGTCAAACGCCAATGCTGGCAATGCTCGCCACGCTGGCTGCACAGACGCATCCGGCGGCAGTTAACTGGCTGCATGCGGCGGAAGATGGCAAACAACATGCGTTTGATGAAGAAGTCAAAGCGTTGGGCAGCCGCCTGCCGCATTTTGCCAGCCATATCTGGTATCGCCAGCCCGCTGCCGAAGAGACGGGGCGTTACGATGCGGCGGGATTGATGGATTTAGGCTCCGCTTCTGCCGCACTGGGCGAGGCAGACCGTCAGTTCTGGCTGTGTGGCCCGCTGGCGTTTATGCAATTTGTCGCTCGCCAGTTGCTGGATGCCGGCATCGATGCGGAACGTATTCATTACGAGGTATTTGGTCCGCATAAGGTGTTGTAAATCCTGTAATAAAAAAGCCCGCAACGCGAAACGTTGCGGGCTTTTCAGCAATTCGAGGGGCTTAGATCGCCTCTTCGTCCTCTTCGCCGGTACGGATACGCACCACACGCGCAACATCGAAGACAAAGATTTTACCGTCGCCGATCTTGCCGGTCTGCGCGGTTTTCATGATGGTTTCAACGCAGGTATCAACGATATCGTCGCCCACCACCATTTCGATTTTTACTTTCGGCAGAAAGTCGACCATATACTCAGCACCGCGATACAGCTCGGTGTGACCTTTCTGACGACCAAAACCTTTCACTTCGCTGACCGTCATCCCGGTGATGCCAACTTCGGCTAACGCCTCACGTACATCATCGAGTTTGAATGGTTTGATAATTGCATCGATCTTTTTCATGACAGATCCTTTTTTCACTCCCTCCGTGGCCGGACGGGTAACAGATAGTATAAGTGTTTCTGCCGCAGCCGCAGCAAGCTACTCTTTAAAATCGCTGGCGTCCAGTTCATGGCGCGACAGCAGCTTATAGAATTCAGTGCGGTTGCGTCCAGCCAGACGCGCCGCATTAGTCACATTTCCTTTGGTCATTTGTAGCAGCTTGCGCAGATAATTCAGCTCAAACTGGTTACGCGCTTCGACAAAGGTCGGCAATGCCGTATTTTCACCCGCCAGCGCCTGCTCCACCAGCGCATCGCCAATCACCGGCGAGGTACTCAACGCCACGCATTGCTCGATCACGTTCACCAACTGACGCACATTGCCCGGCCAGCTGGCACCCACCAGGCGTTTCATGGCATCCACCGAGAAACTGCGCACAAAAGGTTTATGGCGATCGGCAGCCTGGCGCAGCAGATGATTCGCCAGCAGCGGAATATCCTCGGCGCGTTCGTGCAACGCCGGGATCTTCAGATTCACCACGTTGAGGCGATAGTAAAGATCTTCGCGGAAACTCTTCTTCTCCATCGCTTTGGGCAGATCACGATGGGTGGCGGAAATGATCCGCACATTGATACTGACATCATTGTTGCTACCGAGCGGGCGCACTTTACGTTCCTGCAACACGCGCAGCAGCTTAACCTGCAATGCCTGCGGCATATCACCAATTTCATCAAGGAACAGCGTACCGCCTTCCGCCGCCTGAAATAACCCTTCACGCGCGCTCACCGCCCCGGTAAATGCGCCTTTGGCGTGGCCGAATAGCTCCGATTCCAGCAATTGTTCCGGCAATGCCCCGCAGTTGATGGCGATAAAGGGTTTGCTGGCACGCGGGCTGGCGGCATGAATCGCCTGCGCCAGCACCTCTTTACCCGTACCGCTCTGGCCGTTGATCAAAATGCTGACATCAGATTGCGCCACCATATGTGCCTGTTCCAGCAGTCGCAACATTAACGGGTTACGTGTCACGATCGCTTCCCGCCAACTGTCATCGCTGGCCGGGGCGCGTTGTGCCAGCGCCTCATCAATGGCTTTATACAGCGCGTCACGATCCACCGGTTTGGTGAGGAAACTGAATACCCCCTGCTGGGTGGCTGAGACGGCTTCCGGGATCGATCCATGCGCGGTCAGGATGATGACGGGCAACCCCGCATGACGCTTCTGAATTTCGCCAAACAGCGCCAGGCCATCCATTTCATCCATTCGCAGATCGCTAATTACCAGATCGACCTTCTCTTTTTGCAGATGGCGTAACGCCTCCGGGCCGGAGGCCGCAGTTGCTACCTGATAGCCTTCACTGCTCAAACGCATTCCCAACAGCTTGAGTAAACCAGGATCGTCATCCACCAGCAATAATCGTGCGGCCTGTTTCATTAGGGCTGCTCCTCATTGGTGCTGCTGCTGTGTGCACTGTCGCTGCTGTCGGGTGCCTTACGCGAGGACAACTGGCGCTCGATATCGGTCAGACGCTCCAGCTTGTGTTGCGTATCATCCAACGATTTACGCAGCGTGCGTTGCTGCTGACGCAGGCTATCCAGTTCAGCGTCGCTGCTCTGTTGCAGACGCGTATAGCGGCCTCGCGCCTCGCTCAGTTCAAGCTGGGCGGCCTGATTGCTGCGCCACAATTGAATCAGTGGACGAACGGCAGCAGGAAATGCGGTGCTATAGCTATCCAGCGTCTCCACATAATCACGGCGCTCCTGTGGCGTCACGTTGCCATTCGCCAGCAATACGCCCTGCTTAAAGGCGCGTGACCAACTTTGCACCGGCCAGCGGCGCGCCTCCGCTCGGGCTTCCGCCGGGGAGAGCCGCTCAGCACAATCAATCGCCCGTTGCCAATACAAAGGGTTATTCATCGCGGCAAGATAATCGATTTGCCAGATGTTGCCACAATCGGTTGCCAGATAGTCCGGCAGCCGTACCTGCGGCTCCGGCAGCGTTGCATCTTCACGCAGGGCGCTGTTGTTGGTCGGTGCATGGCAGCCCGCCAGGCCAAAGACCATCAAGCCAGCTGCGAGTAAGTTACTGAGGGATAATTTCATTGATCAGGCATTCCCGGCGGTGGTAGTCAAAATAATACGAAAACAGACATCCGCATCCTTGCGCGTCACCAATTGCAAATCACCCTGCATCCTGCGCAGGCAATCTTTAGCAATGCTTAAGCCCAGCCCGCTGCCTTTAACCGGCCCTTTGCGCTGCTGGCTGCCCTGATAAAAAGGCTCAAAAATCATCGCCTGCTCCTCAGCCGGAATGGGTGTGCCGGTGTTTGCCACCTCAATCCACACCTCATCGCCCTTCTGTTGGCTGTGCAGCCAGATGTTACCGGATTCGCTACCGTAGTTCACGGCGTTCGAATACAGGTTATCGATCACCCGTTGCAACAGGGTGGTTTCCGCCAGGCAATGGTTCACCTGCAAATCAACGTGGGTATTCATCTGCCGGGCATGGGCGGGCAATGAATGTGCCTTCACCACGGTATCGATGATGCTATCCAGCGCCACCGTTTCCAGCGCCATTGGGCCATCTGCCAGTTTGCGGTTGTAGTCCAGCAATTGCTCAATCAGGCGTTGCAGATGACGACTGCTGGTATCGAGGATCGCCACCACTTCCTGCTGCTCACTGTTCAATGGACCGGCCACCTGATCGGCCAGCAGCTCCGTACCCTCACGCAGGCTGGCAAGCGGTGTTTTCAGCTCATGTGACAGGTGGCGTAGAAACTCATGCCGCTGCGTCTCCAGCCAGCTAAGGCGTTCGCTTAACCATACGATCCGTTGGCCGAGGGAGCGGATTTCTCGCGGACCACCAAAGCTGACACTGTCGCCCAGCGCTTTCCCTTCGCCCAGCCGGTTGATCATACGTTCGACGCGCTTGACCGGACCAATAATCATCCCGGTAAACAACAGCACCAATGCCAGACTGATCAGGAACAATATCAGTGCCTGCCAGCCAAAAAACTGACCGCGATCGGCAATTTCACGCTGCAATTGCAGACCACGGGAAAAGACCACTTCGCGTGTGGCCTGGACCATCTGCGCATTGGTATCGGAGAAACGTTCCAGCGCCGCCGCAGCGGGGGCTGCCGGATTGCCATTGGTGCATTGCAGCGTTTCGAGCTGTGGCAGCGTTGCGGATAAGACTTTGAACGCGGGTAACTCCGGCAGGCTGGCCGCGTGGCTACTGAGCATCTGGTCGTAGCGCACCCGTTGCGACTGGTACAAATGGGCCAGGGTCTCGTCACCCAGCACACAATATTGCCGATAGCTGCGTTCGAGTTCGATGGCCGTACGTGCCATCGCTTCGCTTCGGCGCACATCGGTAAAGGTGTTGCGATTGGTATCCGCCGCCTGATTACTCAGCGCCGAAAGGCTTTCCCATGCCTGCCAGGCCAGCACCAACAAGGGCAGCAGCACCAGCAGGAACGCCATCAACACCAGTTGACGCAACGATCGGGGAAACAGACGCCATCTCTTCACAACAGATTTCCTTAAAATTTGACTGAGGAATGCTAGCGGAGTCTGACAGCGGAAGAAAGTACAGATAAGAAAACGGCAGGCGCGATGCCTGCCGTTAAGCGCGATGCCGAATGCCTCGCGCAGGAATAAGGTGGTGCCTAACTCAACGTTACGTCCGATGCTTGATAACGTTGCAAAGCAAGCGATTATCGGTTGGGTGGACGGCAGGCACCGTTTGGTGCGTCATTCAGTTTTTATGAGCTCAACCGCAATGCGGGGCAATCATAAGCAGGAGAATGAGCAACGCAAAGATTATAGCAAGTATCGTGCCAAAAATAAAATAGTGTTTATTATCAGACAAATGCCCGAGTGAATGTCCGACTGGCGGGAAATTTTTACCGTCCGGTCCGGTAAAGTGTCGCTAATTAGCAACGGGTTTCAGGGGTAAAAATTACCACTAATAATATCAATGAGTTAGATGTCACCTTTTGGCGACATGATAACCGTAGCGGTGTCGCCATTTTCCGACATTCAATAAAAAGGGCGCCCTGATGGACGCCCCTGATGCACGATAAATCGCGCTGCTACAAGCGGTGCGGTTAACCCAACTGCTTACGTGCGTTGCGGAAAATACGCATCCACGGGCTGTCCTCGCCCCACTCTGCCGGGTGCCAGGAGTTGCTGACGGTACGGAATACGCGCTCCGGGTGCGGCATCATAATGGTGACGCGACCGCTTTCGTTGGTCACGGCGGTGATACCGTTCGGCGAGCCATTCGGGTTGGCCGGATAGGTTTCCGTCACCTTACCGAAGTTGTCGACGAAGCGCAGCGCCACCAGACCTTTGCTTTCCAGCGCGGCCAGATGGGCACCATCGCGCACTTCAACAAAACCTTCACCGTGCGACACGGCGATCGGCATACGCGAACCGGCCATACCGTCCAGCAACAGCGACGGGCTGGCAGCAACTTCCACCAGGCTGAAGCGCGCTTCAAAACGTTCTGACTGGTTACGTACAAAGCGCGGCCACAGTTCGCTGCCCGGCACCAGCTCGCGCAGGTTGGACATCATCTGGCAACCGTTACACACGCCCAGCGCCAGCGTCTGTGGACGATGGAAGAAGTTTTCAAACTCATCGCGCACGCGGCTGTTGAACAGAATCGATTTCGCCCAGCCTTCACCGGCACCCAGCACGTCACCGTAGGAGAAGCCGCCACAGGCCACCAGCGCGTGGAACTCTTCCAGGCCGCGACGGCCCGCCAGCAGATCGCTCATATGGACGTCAACGGCGGTGAAACCAGCACGATGGAACGCGGCTGCCATTTCAACGTGCGAGTTCACACCCTGCTCACGCAGCACGGCGACGCGAGGGCGTGCACCGGTGGCGATCATCGGTGCAGCCACATCTTCTTCTGGTTTGAAGGTCAGATGGACGTTCAGGCCCGGGTCGTTGTCGTTTTTCTTCGCGTCGTGTTCCTGATCGGCACAGGCCGGGTTATCACGCAGGCGTTGCATCTGCCAGGTGGTTTCTGCCCACCAGGTACGCAGCGTGGTACGGCTTTCGCTGTACACCGCGTGATCACCAGAACGGATAACAAAGCGATCGCCCGGCAGCGCCTGACCAATCACATGTACGTTGGTCGCCAGACCGTGGTCAGCGAAGGTCTTCAGCACTGCATCACGATCGGCTGCGTTGATCTGAACCACCGCACCCAACTCTTCGGTAAACAGCGCGGCCAGCGCATCGCTGCCCAGTGCGGCGATATCTGCCTCAACACCGCAGTGGCCGGTAAACGCCATCTCAGCCAGCGTCACCAGCAGACCGCCGTCGGAACGGTCATGGTAGGCCAGCAGTTTCTGCTGTGCCACCAGCGCCTGAATGGCGTTGAAGAAGCCAGCCAGTTGCTGTGCATCGCGCACGTCGGCCGGTTTGTCGCCCAGTTGACGATAAACCTGTGACAGCGCAGTCGCGCCCAGGGTGTTGGCACCGTTGCCGAGGTCCACCAGCAGCAGCAGGTTGTCTTTGTCCGCCTGTAGTTGCGGGGTGACGGTACGACGCACGTCTTCAACGCGGGCAAACGCGGTGATCACCAGCGACAGCGGTGAAGTCATTTCGCGTTGTTCATTGCCTTGCTGCCAGCGGGTTTTCATCGACATGGAGTCTTTACCCACCGGGATGGTGATACCCAGCGCCGGGCAAAGTTCTTCACCCACCGCTTTCACTGCTTCATACAGACCGGCATCTTCACCCGGATGACCAGCAGCCGACATCCAGTTCGCAGAGAGCTTAACGCGCTTCAGCGAACCGATTGCCGTGGCCGCCAGGTTAGTCAGCGCTTCACCCACCGCCAGACGGCCCGAAGCTGCGAAGTCGAGCAACGCCACTGGCGCGCGTTCGCCCAGGGCGAAAGCTTCACCGTAGTAACTGTCGAGGCTGGCCGTCGTCACTGCACAGTTAGCAACCGGGATCTGCCACGGACCAACCATCTGGTCACGCGCCACCATACCGGTCACGGTACGGTCGCCAATGGTGACAAGGAAGGTTTTCTCGGCCACGGTCGGCAGGTGCAGCACGCGGTTTACCGCATCGGCAATGGTGATGCCGTCACGCTGCAACGCTTCGCCTTGCGCCTGCTGACGGACTACGTCACGCGTCATCTTCGGCGTTTTACCCAGCAGCACGTCGAGCGGCATGTCGATCGGTTTGTTATCGAAATGGCTGTCGGCGAGGCTCAGATGCTGTTCTTCAGTGGCTTCACCGATCACCGCGTAAGGGGCGCGCTCGCGTTTGCACAGTTCATCAAACAGCGGCAATTTGTCCGGTGCAACCGCCAGCACATAACGTTCCTGCGATTCGTTACACCACACTTCCAGCGGGCTCATGCCTGGCTCATCGCTCAGCACATCACGCAGATTGAAGCGTCCACCACGGCCACCATCGCTCACCAGCTCCGGCATGGCGTTAGACAGACCGCCCGCGCCAACGTCGTGGATAAACAGAATCGGGTTAGCTTCACCCAACTGCCAGCAGCGGTCGATCACTTCCTGGCAGCGACGTTCCATTTCCGGGTTGTCACGCTGAACGGAAGCGAAGTCGAGGTCGGCATCAGACTGGCCAGAAGCCATCGACGATGCCGCACCACCACCCAGACCGATGTTCATCGCCGGGCCACCCAGTACAATCAGCTTGGCACCAACAACGATCTCGCCTTTCTGAACATGGTTGGCACGGATATTACCAATGCCGCCTGCCAGCATGATGGGCTTGTGGTAACCACGCAGCTCTTCGCCGTTGTGGCTGTTAACGCGTTCTTCATACGTACGGAAGTAGCCGTTCAGAGCCGGACGACCGAATTCGTTGTTAAATGCTGCGCCGCCCAATGGGCCTTCGGTCATGATATCCAGCGCGGTGACGATACGGTCTGGTTTACCGAAATCTTCTTCCCACGGCTGTTCAAAGCCCGGAATACGCAGGTTGGAAACGGAGAAGCCCACCAGGCCCGCTTTTGGCTTCGCACCACGACCGGTTGCACCTTCGTCACGGATTTCGCCACCGGAACCGGTCGCGGCACCCGGCCACGGCGAAATCGCCGTCGGGTGGTTATGGGTTTCTACTTTCATCAGGATATGGGCTTCTTCCTGATGGAAGTTGTATTCACCTTTTTCAGCATCGGCGTAGTAGCGGCCAACTTCAGAACCTTCCATCACCGCTGCGTTGTCTTTATAAGCAGACAGCACATGATCCGGGGTTTGTTCGAAGGTGTTTTTGATCATTTTAAACAGCGACTTCGGCTGTTTTTCACCGTCGATAATCCAGTCGGCGTTGAAAATTTTGTGACGGCAATGCTCTGAGTTCGCCTGCGCGAACATATAGAGTTCAATGTCGTTCGGGTTGCGGCCCAGTTTAGTGAAGGCATCCAGCAGATAGTCGATTTCGTCATCGGCCAGTGCCAGCCCCAGCGTCGTGTTGGCCTGCTCCAGCGCCTGACGACCACCACCCAGCACATCCACGCTTTTCAGCGGTTGCGGTTCATGGTGCACAAACAGCTGCTGCGCATCGTTGAGATCGCCATACACCGTCTCCATCATGCGGTCATGCAGCAGGCTGGCGAGAGTTTGCCACTGCGCTTCGGTCAGTTCAGGTGCCTGTACGTAGAACGCCATACCGCGCTCCAGACGGAGCACCTGCGGCAGATCGCAGTTGTGAGCGATATCGGTCGCTTTGGAAGACCAGGGTGAAATGGTGCCTGGACGCGGCGTCACCAGCAACAGACGCCCTTGTGGCGCATGCTCGGCGAGAGACGGACCGTATTTCAGCAGACGTTGCAGGCGGGCTTTTTCATCCGCACTCAGCGGCGCGCTGACATCGGCAAAATGGACGTACTCGGCGTAAATATCACTCACCGGCAGATGAGCGTCCTGAAAGCGGGTCAGCAGTTTGTTTACACGAAATGCCGACAGGGCGGGCGAACCACGCAGAATTTCCATCATTAAAGATCTCTCGTCTTCGAAGCGCCGGGCGACGCTTCATTGGGCGCAACAGGGAAAACGGGGCGTATTATAGAGAAACGGCACCGGTTACGAAACCGTTTGCGCAGAATTTATGAGTCTTAGTATTTGCCTGAAAATTGCGCAAATCTTGCTATATAAGTTGCTCCGACTCACTTTGTTGCGCAAAATGCCCTTCGCTCTGGGAGTTCAAAGAAGATCAATACTGCCTATTAAAGACAGAGGCCTTAGAGCCAGCGAGAGACAACTATTTGAAACGCCTGAAATTAAACTATCTGTTCATCGGTCTGATCACCGTGCTGCTTGCGCTGGCACTGTGGCCTTCTATCCCCTGGTACGGGGGTGGTAAAGACGCGATATCGCAGATCAAATCACGGGGAGTGCTGCGCATCAGTACTGTTAACTCCCCGCTGACATACTACACCGTCAATAATGCACCAGCCGGTATGGACTACGAGCTGGCGAAACGCTTCGCCGATTATCTGGGCGTCAAACTTGAGGTAACGGTACGTCCGAACCTCGGTGACCTGTTTGACGATCTCGATGATGGTAAAGCGGATTTGCTGGCGGCGGGCCTGATCTACAACAACGATCGCATCGCCCGTTATCAGACCGGACCGAGTTACTATTCGGTATCGCAACAGCTGGTGTACCGCATTGATAAGCCGCGACCTAAAAATCTCGGTGACCTGAAAGGCCGGCTGGTTGTGCAGTCCGGATCGGCGTACCTGTCAACTTTGCGTTCCGCTAAAGCTGACCATTATCCCGATCTCGATTGGTCAATTGCTGCCGATCAGGGGCAAAAAGCGCTGCTGGAAGCCGTGGCGGATGGCAAGCTGGATTACACCGTGGGGGATTCTGTCACGATCGGCCTTTTGCAACGCATCCATCCCCAGCTGGCGGTCGCCTTTGATATCACCGACGAAGAGCCGGTCACCTGGTATCTGCCACGCGATGAGCAGGATGACAGCCTGAACGCAGCGATGCTCGACTTCTATAGCCAAATGGGTGAAGAAGGCACGATGGCGCGACTGGAAGAGAAGTACCTCGGTCACGTCGGCACCTTTGATTATGTCGATACCCGCACCTTCCTGCGTGCCATCGACAACACGTTGCCGGATATTAAGCCGTTATTTGAAAAGTATGCTTCCAGCATCGACTGGCGCTTACTGGCAGCTATATCTTATCAGGAGTCGCACTGGAATCCGCAGGCAACCTCGCCTACCGGCGTACGCGGTATGATGATGCTGACGCGCAATACCGCCGATAGCCTCGACGTTGCCGATCGGCTTGACCCCGAGCAAAGCATTCGTGGCGGCAGCGAATATCTGCAACGAATGATTGAAAAGGTTCCCACGACCATCCCGGACGATGAACGTATCTGGTTTGCGCTGGCTGCCTATAACATGGGTTACGCCCACATGCTGGATGCACGTAAGCTGACCGCCAAACAAGGCGGCAACCCGGACAGTTGGGCTGACGTGAAGTTGCGTTTACCGATGCTGAGCCAGAAACGTTACTACGCCCAGACCACCTACGGCTATGCGCGCGGCCATGAGGCGTACAATTACGTCGAGAATATCCGTAAGTATCAGATAAGCCTTGAGGGTTACTTACAGGAACAGGAGAAGCGGCTGGCACAACAATCCGCTATGGAAGCAGAACTGGGGGCCGGTTACCCGGCGGTCGAACCCAAAATTGCGATGAATTAACCGGCGTCGCGCTGCGCCTGGCGCAGTGCTTTCTTTTGCTCGCGCCGCATGCGAAAAAAGTCACTCAGCATCGCTGCGCACTCCTCCGCCAACACACCAGAATCGATCTGAATCTGGTGGTTCATCCCGGGATGACCAATCACATCCAGCAGTGAACCCGCAGCACCGGTTTTTTCATCTTTTGCGCCATAGACCAGCCGGGTAATCCGGCTGTGTACCATCGCCCCGGCACACATTACGCAGGGTTCAAGCGTGACGTATAAGGTAGTATCCAGCAGGCGATAGTTTTCCAGCACTTTGCCGCCCTGACGTAGCGCCATGATTTCCGCATGTGCCGTGGGATCATGCTGACCAATTGGTCGGTTCCAGCCTTCACCAATCACCGTATCGCCCTGCACCAGAACCGCGCCAACCGGCACTTCACCCTGCTCCCACGCCAGCCGTGCGAGACGCAATGCGTGACGCATCCAGTATTCATCTGTCTGTGGGTTCACCGGGCAGCTCCTGCGGGTTGTAAAGGCGGCGCATTATAACGGAAACGATGGGTTATTCCAGTTGTTGCAGGTTACCCTGCGGGGTGACACGCCAGCGGTGCTGGCAAAAGAACAACAGCGGGTTGTCCTGTTTACTGTCGCTGTAGCCACTGTATAACTGGAGAGGTGTACCGATTTTCTCCTCCAGTTGCGCCACTTTTTCATGCCCCAGACAACGCATCGCCAGCACCCGTCCACCACGGCCTGGTTTCATCTGACTGGCAATCAGCTGCACACGCGGCAGAAATGACGAATCGAAATAGACCTGCTCCACCAGCGATTGGGGGGAGCCGGTGATTAACCAGACATCCGCATCATCGCTACTGAGATAATCAGTCAGGCGTTGCTGTACCACCGGAAATGCGGTGACGCGCTGACGAAACCAATCGGCAAACTCGGCTTCGCGCTGCACCAGACGCTTTTCACTGTGGCCAAAGGTGATCGCCCATAATAACAAGCTCATCGGCCAACGTGCGGCACGGCCTTTCCACAGCAGTCCTGCGCCGATCACCGGCAACAATGGCAGCACCAGCAAAAGATTCAGCGGCTGATGTCTCAGCAGATAACGCATAAACGTACCGAACATATCCTGCTGATGTAGCGTGCCGTCGAGATCAAAAAACACCACGCGTCGTTGCGTACCCTTTGTCAACCTACTCTCCTGGTATTCTGCCGCATGTGCCTTACAGTGTAGCCAGCATCCGCGGTCGGGGGTGAAAAGTGTCATTTTTAATTCCAATGACTACAATGCCAGCTGAATAGTTTATTCTCTTGGTCGGTAGTCTGTCATGCGACATTCCTGGTCGCCGGGATCAGACTAAAAACGCCTTACGTTCTGAATTAAGGATCGGACATGAGTTCATTGCTGCGGATTCGTCAGCTTTATCCGCGCCTGGCGCTTAACGAGCGTCGTTTGGCGGATTTTTTATTGTCGCAGCCAGATCGCGCACGGCATCTGAGTTCGCAAAAACTGGCGGAAGAATCCGGCGTCAGCCAGTCCAGCGTGGTCAAGTTTGCCCAGAAACTGGGCTATAAAGGTTTTCCGGCATTAAAGCTGGCCCTGAGTGAGTCGCTGGCCGATCGTGATGCCATCACCGTGCACAACCATATTCTCAGCGATGACCCACTGAAAGTGGTGGGTGAAAAACTGTTGGCGGAGAAAATCTCGGCAATTCGCGCCACGCTGGATATTAACAGTGAAGAGATGCTGCTTCAGACATTGCAGTTGCTGAAAAATGCCAATCGCATTCTGCTGGTGGGAATTGGTGCATCCGGTTTGGTCGCCAAAGATTTTTCGTGGAAGTTGATGAAAATTGGCATCAACGCGGTGGCCGAGCAGGATATGCATGCGTTGCTTGCCAGTGTGCAGGCGATGACTGCCGGAGATGTGTTGCTCGCCATTTCGTACACCGGTGAACGGCGCGAAATCAACCTGGCAGCGCAGGAAGCGGCCCAGACCGGCGCGGATGTGCTGGCATTTACCGGCTTTACCCCCAATACCTTGCAGCAGTGCGCTACCCATTGTCTGTATACCGTTGCGGAGGAACAAAGTACGCGTAGTGCGGCAATTTCCTCAACCAGCGCCCAACTCGCTCTGACTGACCTGTTGTTTATGGCGTTGGTGCAGAACGACCCGGAACGCGCCTCCAGCCATATTCGTCATAGCGAAGAATTGGTGAAAAAACTGGTGTAAACCGTGCCGGATATGTAGCGGCGCGATTTATCGCGCTTTTGATTTTGACGTTGTGGTCAGAAAGCGCGATAAATCGCGCCGCTACGAGTAAGGTGATTGATTATTTCTATCGCGCTGCGTACGCGCATAACCAACGCCACCACCATAAGGGACGCCAATATTTTCTTATTTTTGGTGCCGTGATTGACTGTCGGCAATGGCTTTTCACTTTAACCCAGTTAAAATTAAGAAACAGCCGACTGTGACCAAACTCCTTGCCGAAAGTGTCACATTCCTGCTTCTTGCGTAAATCGACGGGCGTATTAACCGATAAATCGCGCTCTAAACTGTGGTAGGTTTTTGCTCTATCCAGAGAGCGTTCATAACACCAAATATCCTTTGGCATATAACGTTGTTGCGAACCCTGATATTTCTGGTATTTCACAAATCGATAATCTTCTGCGCCATAGTGACCACAATATTCTTCATCATAACCATAAAAGCGTAAGAAGCGGGCGCGGCTCATAAAAAAAAGATTGGCATGGCCTTTATAGTATGTCCCATCCGCACGCTTGCGACACAGTTTGTAGAAACGCCGTCCCGGGTTTGCCATGTTCGCCAGAGAAGTCAGCGTGGCTGCCGGGAAAGCGTGGTCGAGATCCGATATTAAGATCTTATCAGATTTGGCATAGGTCACCCCCAGATTACGCGCCCCACCCTGATTCCATTGAATATCAGTCGTAATACGCAACCAGGTGAAATTAATATTCAGCTCAGGAATATCGTAGGCAATTGGTGAGCCGTCATCTACAATAATAAACTCAACCCGATCCAATAACCCATCTGGATAGGTCTCATACCTTTTCAACAGCGATAATACGGAATCGATAGATTCCTGATTGCAATAAAAGTGGGTTATATAACTTAAATCAATATGGGACTTATCACCAGCGTGACGCAGCCTGATTAATTCAGCCGAGGCATCCATTTTCAATCCATCTAACTCATCCTTGATGCCACAGATGCTAACTCAAAACACCCATTATGCTTTCATTAGTAAACATGAAAAAACATTGAGATTATTCGCCTGATAAAAATTCACCGTAAAATTCATCACATTATCACTGAAATTAAATAGATATCAGCGTTTTGCGCTAGCGCAAAACTGATGAAGAAAAAACGGACTTCAGATTGGGGCAAAGATTAAATTATGGTAAGGTGCGCGGCTTATTACTACCCATTAACCAGAAATTCAACAGATCATGGCTTTACTGATTACCCAGCGTTGTATCAACTGTGACATGTGCGAACCGGAGTGCCCTAACCAGGCCATCAGCCTCGGGGATGCCATTTACCAGATCGATAGCGACCGCTGCACCGAATGTGTCGGTCATTATGATGTGCCAACGTGCCTGAGCGTGTGCCCCATTGATAACACCATCATTCCCGATCCACAGCACCCCGAAAGCCGCGAGGCGCTGTGGGAGAAATTTGTGGAGCTATACCACTAATTCTCGATAATCACCGTGGCACAGGCGTAATGGCGCTCATCCGCCAGCGTGACGTGCACATGCTGCACCCCGAGTTGACGGGCAATGTCAGCGGCATGCTGGAAAAAACGCAGCCCCGGTTTGCCCAGCGCATCGTTATAAACCTCAAACTGATTGAACGCCAGACCACCACGGATACCGGTGCCAAACGCTTTGGCTGCGGCTTCTTTCACCGCAAAACGCTTCGCCAGAAAACGCACTGGCTGCTGGTGTGTTTGATATTGCTGCCACTCGGCTTCGCTCAGCACACGACGCGCCAGTCGGTCGCCGGAACGTTCAATCACCCCGGCAATGCGCTCGATTTCAACAATATCGGTGCCCAGTCCGAGAATAGCCATTAACGACGCGCTTCCCGCATCAGTAACTTCATCTCTTTGACCGCCTCAGCCAGACCACTCATCACCGCGCGACCAATAATGGCATGACCGATATTCAGTTCATGCATTTCCGGCAGCGCCGCAATCGGCAGCACGTTATGGTAGGTCAGACCGTGCCCGGCATTCACTTTCAGGCCGAGACTGGCTGCAAAGGTGGCTGCTTTACGAATGCGCTCCAGCTCGGCATCGCGTGCCAGACCTTCGGGTGCTTCCGCATACGCACCGGTGTGAATTTCAATGTAAGGTGCACCGCTCGCCACGGCGGCTTCGATTTGGCGGTGATCGGCATCGATAAACAATGACACCAGAATTCCCGCCTCGCTCAGCTGTTTAACCGCGGCATTGATTTTGTCCTGCTGACCCGCCACATCAAGACCGCCTTCAGTGGTCACTTCCTGACGTTTTTCCGGCACCAGGCAGCAAAAGTGTGGTTTGATGTCACAGGCAATGCCAACCATCTCATCGGTCACCGCCATTTCCAGATTCATACGCGTCTGGATGGTATCGCGCAGAATACGGACGTCACGATCGGTGATATGACGGCGGTCTTCACGCAGATGCACGGTAATACCATCCGCACCCGCCTGTTCAGAAATAAATGCAGCCTGCACCGGATCGGGATAATTCGTGCCACGCGCGTTACGTACGGTGGCGATGTGGTCAATGTTGACCCCTAACAGCAACTCAGCCATGACAATCCTTAACCAGGGTTAGTGAGTTTACAGTGTACCGCGTAGCGGCAGGACTGGCATCATTCGCTCGACGCATCCGGCTTCTTTTTCGGTACAAACTGGCGAAAGAGTTCCTGACTTTTAAGCGGTTTGCCGCCCAGATAGGGCTTCAGCGCCATTCGGGTAAAGCGTTTGGCGGCTCGCAGGCTATCGGCATCAGGGAACTCGCGTGACCACAGCGCCCGCAACTGGCGACCGGTAAAACTACGCTGATTGACCACCAGGCTGGCAATGAAACCTTTCTCATCACGGTAGCTGTAGGTCATACCATCATCCACCGCTTCGCCACTGCCCGCGCAGTGCAGGAAATCAACGCCGTATCCCAGATGTCCGAGTAGCGCCAGTTCGAAACGACGCAAAGCTGGCTCCGGCGTGCCGCTGACGGCGGCAAGCGCCTGGATACAATTCAGGTAATCGAAGAAGAGGTCAGAGAAAGGGATTTCCTGCTCCAGCACCCGCGACAGCAGTTCATTGACGTACAGACCGCAGTAGAGCGTGATGCCACTCAGGGGGAGTGCCAGCGATACCGCTTCAGCGTTACGCAGCGTTTTGACTTCGCCGCGCCCGCCCCAGCGTACCAGCAAGGGGGTAAAAGGTTGTAACGCCCCCTTGAGTTGTGAACGACGTGAACGTGCGCCTTTGGCAAGGACACGCACACGCCCTTCGCTTTCGCTAAACAGATCGAGCAGCAGGCTGGTTTCGCTGTAGGGGCGACTATGCAGCACAAAGGCGCGTTGCCAGCCTTCCATCGGTTAGAGGTCGTCTACATAACCCAGACTGCGCAGCGCACGTTCGTCATCCGCCCAGCCAGATTTCACCTTCACCCACAGCTCGAGGTGAACTTTGGCCTCGAACATCTCTTCCATATCTCTACGCGCTTCGATACCAATGGTTTTGATTTTGGCACCTTTGTTGCCAATCACCATTTTCTTCTGACCATCGCGTTCGACCAGAATCAGGCCGCTGATATCATAGCCACCGCGCTCGTTAGTCTCGAACTTTTCAATCTCAACGGTAACGGAATACGGCAGCTCTGCACCGAGGAAACGCATCAGTTTTTCACGGATGATCTCGGACGCCATAAAGCGCTGCGAACGATCGGTGATGTACTCTTCCGGGAAGTGATGTTCCGCTTTGGGCAGACGCTTGCGTACGATGGCCGCAATGGTGTCAACGTTTTTACCCGTCTCAGCCGAGATTGGGACGATATCCGTGAAGTTCATCTGCTGACCGAGGAACTGGAGATGTGGCAGCAGGATGCTTTTATCCTGGATGTTATCCACCTTGTTCACCGCCAGTACTACCGGCACTTTGCCGTCACGCAGCTTGTTCAGCACCATTTCGTCATCTGGCGTCCAGCGTGTGCCATCAACCACGAAAATTACCAGTTCAACATCACCGATGGAGCTGCTGGCAGCACGGTTCATCAGGCGGTTAATCGCCCGCTTCTCTTCCATGTGCAATCCGGGCGTGTCCACATAGATAGCCTGGTATGGCCCTTCAGTATGGATACCCATGATGCGGTGACGCGTGGTTTGCGGCTTGCGCGAGGTGATCGACACCTTCTGCCCCAGCAACTGGTTCAGCAAGGTGGATTTGCCGACGTTGGGTCGGCCAACAATCGCGACAAAGCCGCAATAAGTTTCGTGTTCGCTCATTCGAGTCCTGACTTAATCAGCACCGGTCAGGGTGCTGCGATGTGACTATTCAAGGCCGAGTTTAATCAACGCCTGTTCGGCGGCGGCCTGTTCTGCTTTACGGCGGCTGGAACCTACGCCCACCACCGGCTCAGCCATGCCACTCACCTGACAGTGAATGGTAAATTCCTGGTCGTGGGCTTCACCACGCACCTGCACTACCAGATACGAAGGCAGCGGCAGATGGCGTCCCTGCAAAAACTCTTGCAGGCGCGTTTTTGGATCTTTTTGTTTATCGCCCGGACTGATCTGTTCCAGTCGCGTTTGATACCAGTCGAGAATTAGCTTTTCGACGGTCTGAATATTGCTGTCGAGGAAAATGCCGCCAATCAGCGCTTCCACCGTATCAGCAAGAATCGATTCGCGACGGAAGCCGCCGCTTTTCAGTTCACCTGGCCCCAGACGTAAACACTCGCCAAGATCAAACTCACGCGCCATTTCTGCCAACGTATTTCCACGTACCAGTGTCGCACGCATACGGCTCATGTCGCCTTCATCAACCCGCGGAAAGCGGTGATACAGCGCATTAGCAATGACATAGCTGAGAATTGAATCGCCAAGAAATTCAAGACGCTCGTTGTGTTTACTGCTGGCGCTGCGGTGAGTCAGAGCCTGTTGCAACAATTCCGGATGAGTAAAAGTGTAGCCCAGTTTGCGCTGCAACTTGTTAATGAGGATGGGGTTCATGCGATTCCAGTTCTTTTGTGCTTCTGTCACTCTGCATACGAAACAGGGCTGAGGTTCCAACACGTTCCGTTTCGTGTGCAGTGGCTCCCCGCAGGGAGCCAACCGTTTATCAGTGAATACCGCCAATGCGACTTAAGCGCACGCCGGTAGGCCACTGTCCTTCTTGTTTCTCAAAGCTCATCCAGATAGCGACCGCTTTACCGACCAGGTTGCGCTCGGGTACAAAGCCCCAGTAGCGGCTGTCGGCGCTGTTATCACGGTTATCGCCCATCATGAAATATTGCCCCTGCGGCACAATCCAGGTCGACTGAGGCTGGCCTGGCTGCTGGTAATACATGCTCGCCTGACTCTGTGCTTCGTTAACCAACAGGATATCGTGCGTTACGCTGCCCAACGTCTCTTTACGTGTACCAAGACGTAAGCCGCCGCGCATCGTTTCGCCCTGCGGTACCTGGAAGAAACCATTACCGGTTTCGTTGCCATCAAAACCGCTGAAGGTCTGAATAAAGCTGCTTGGCTCGATATTGGTATAGGTGATTGGCAGCGCAGTGTCACATTTTCCGTTGCCACAACCCGGATTCACCGTCAGGGTTTTGCTGTACGGATCGTAAACCACTTTGTCGCCCGGCAGACCAATTACGCGTTTGATGTAATCCATGCTCGGATCCTTCGGGTATTTGAATACCGCGATGTCGCCGCGCTGTGGATGACCGGTCGGGATCAGCGTCGTTTGGGTGATCGGATCTTTCAGGCCGTAGGCAAATTTCTCCACCAGGATAAAGTCACCGATCAGCAGCGTCGGCATCATCGAGCCAGACGGGATCTGGAATGGCTCATAAACGAATGACCGAACGATAAATACCACTGCCAGCACCGGGAAAACCGACGCTGCGGTTTCCACCCAACCGGGTTGCGGAGAGACTTTCGCCAGCGTTTTGCTGTCCAGCGTATTACCTGCCTGCGCCTGTGCGGCAACCTGCTTCGCACGACGCGCCGGTGCCCACTTAAAACGATCAATACACCAGATAACACCCGTTACCAGCGTCGCGATCGCCAGAATCAGGGCGAACATATTAGCCATTGAGGTTCCTTATTTGCTGTCTTTACCGACATGCAGAATGGCAAGGAATGCTTCCTGCGGCAGTTCAACGTTACCGACCTGCTTCATTCGCTTCTTACCTTCCTTCTGCTTCTGCAACAGTTTTTTCTTACGGCTAACGTCACCGCCATAGCATTTCGCCAGAACGTTTTTACGCAGCTGCTTGACTGTTGAGCGAGCGATAATGTGGTTGCCGATTGCTGCCTGAATCGCGATATCGAACTGCTGGCGTGGGATCAGATCTTTCATCTTTTCCACCAGCTCACGGCCACGATATTGCGAGTTATCACGGTGAGTAATCAGCGCCAGCGCATCGACACGTTCTGAGTTGATCAGCACGTCGACACGCACCATGTCAGAGGCCTGGAAACGTTTGAAGTTATAATCCAGTGAAGCATAGCCGCGCGACGTTGATTTCAGACGGTCAAAGAAGTCGAGAACCACTTCCGCCATCGGGATTTCGTAAGTCAGCGCAACCTGGTTACCGTGGTAAACCATATTTGTCTGAACACCACGTTTCTCGATACAGAGCGTAATGACGTTGCCGAGGAACTCCTGCGGCAGCAGCATATGACACTCGGCGATCGGTTCACGCAGTTCTTCAATATTATTCAGCGGCGGCAGCTTAGACGGGCTGTCAACATACACCACTTCGCCATCTGTGGTTTCCACTTCATACACCACGGTCGGTGCGGTGGTGATCAGATCGAGATCGTATTCACGCTCCAGACGTTCCTGGATGATCTCCATATGCAGCAGGCCAAGGAAGCCACAGCGGAAGCCAAAGCCCAACGCCGTGGAGCTTTCTGGCTCATAGAACAGTGACGCATCGTTCAGGCTCAGTTTGCCCAGCGCATCGCGGAAAGCTTCATAATCATCAGAGCTGACCGGGAACAGACCGGCATAGACCTGCGGCTTCACTTTTTTAAAGCCTGGCAGCGCTTTATCCGCCGGGTTACGTTGCAGCGTCAGGGTATCGCCCACCGGTGCGCCGAGGATGTCTTTGATTGCACAAACCAGCCAACCTACCTCGCCACATTTCAGCTCGGTACGATCAACCTGTTTCGGGGTGAAAATCCCCAGACGATCGGCGTTGTACACCTGACCGGTGCTGATCACTTTAACTTTATCGCCTTTGCGCAGGGTGCCGTTCTTAATACGAATCAGTGACACAACGCCAAGATAGTTATCGAACCATGAGTCGATAATCAGCGCCTGCAATGGGCCTTCTGGATCGCCTTCCGGCGGCGGAATATCGCGCACCAGGCGTTCCAGCACATCCGGAACACCCACGCCGGTCTTCGCTGAACAGCGTACGGCGTCAGTCGCATCAATACCGACGATATCTTCAATCTCTTCCGCCACGCGCTCCGGGTCGGCCGCAGGCAGGTCGATCTTGTTCAATACCGGTACCACTTCCAGATCCATTTCCATGGCGGTATAGCAGTTCGCCAGCGTCTGTGCTTCTACGCCCTGGCCTGCATCGACCACCAGTAACGCCCCTTCACAGGCCGCCAGAGAGCGGGATACTTCATAAGAGAAGTCAACGTGTCCGGGAGTATCGATAAAATTGAGCTGGTAAGTTTCACCGTTCAGCGCTTTGTAATCGAGCGTTACACTCTGCGCCTTAATGGTAATGCCGCGTTCACGCTCCAGATCCATTGAATCCAGAACCTGCGCCGCCATCTCACGATCGCTCAGGCCACCACAAATTTGAATCAAACGGTCTGACAGCGTCGATTTGCCGTGGTCGATATGAGCGATGATGGAGAAATTTCGTATGTGCTTCATTTATATGAATATCTTCACGTAGAATATCAGTTGAATACTTGAGCACAGACATATTCAGGAAATGGAGTTTTACCTGGAAACCTGTCAGCCTCATTAATGACGACGCATATTACACTGTTAACGCCTTGCGTTAAAGAATGGAACTGCGGGGAATCGCAACAGATTTCAGCGGCTAAACGCCGTGAAAAAGGCCGCGTTCGACGCGGCCCGGCAAGTATCAAACTTCAGTTTCAACCCGCATGGCATCAGGAGGCAAAGCAATATTGAGGATTACCGGCTGAAAAGCCTCACGCTCACCAAACACCGATGAAACGCCTTTTGCCACAATAAAGCCACCCACTCCACCCAACAGCGCGCCACAGGCGGAAGCCAGATCGCTATGGAACAGCATCTGAAACAGACCTGCGACCAAAAACAGGCCAAACAGCGGCGTCATATAAACCAGCAGTGCTGAGCCTAACAAACTGCTTTCGCGAATCCCCAATTCGATACGCTGACCTGGCTGCAACGGTTCGGGGCTGGCGATCTCCATCACATGCGCATTTTTCGGCCCCAGCTTATTCAGCATATGGCTGCCGCAACCTTTACGCGCCGAGCAACTGTTGCAGGAGGTTTTCGCTTCGGTATGTAGCGTCGCGATACCCTCTTTCCACGCCACCACAGTGGCCCATTCTCTCATCATTTTGCTGATCCCGAATCAATGCTGTCCGCAATACGTTTTGCTGTGGTCGGTGGAATCTCACCCACCACGGTAATCTCGTTATTATTGCGCACTTCAGTCTGCACCGTACGACGCCCAGTGCGCAATGTCTGCGCCACGCTGTTTTTATCTGCGGGAGTAATGTTAATCGCAAAACTAAACAGGCCATCGCTGTAGAGACGGGATTCAACGGTTTTATTCAGCGCCGGAATATCTCGGCGACTCTGAGAGATGAGGGTCATCCCTGCCGGAAGCCATGTTGGCTGCCAGTTGAGCTGCACTTTATCGCCCGCCGGTAATGATAATGTTGGCGGCAGATTTGCTTTCTCCAGCCCCTGCATCAGATTGCGCACACCTTCATCAACGGCAAAACTGATAACCCGGAACTGTTCCAGCGTTTCGCCATCACGATCCAGCAGGTCAATGCGTAACGGCAGCTTGGTATCAACATCCAGCCACACCACATAGCTGTAGCGCGAACCGTCGCGTGAGACGATGCGCACCACCTCACACAACTGATCAGCGATGCGTGACCGACCAACGGGAATGAAATCGTAGGCATCGCTCAGGCGTGAGAAGTCGGCAAACATCAACGGTGGCAGGGCATCCACAATATGGTTGCCGGGCAAGGAGAACGGATCAAGGCCGGGTTCAAAGTAGCTGATATCGTTACCACGCTGAATCACCTCACGACGTGGCCCGTCCATCTGCAACAATTGAGCAAAGATACGATTGTCGATAACCGCATGGCGATAACGCAAGGACTCAATGCCAAGCCGGGAGACATTGATGTAAGCGAATTCATAATTGAGGGACTGGCTTGCTTGCTCCATCTGCTGTAACAACGCCCCGGACGCAGAAGTCTGCGCCGGGGCGGTAGATGTATAAAGCAGGCTGCCTGCCAGCAGGCTAACGGCACACCAAAGCTGCTTCATTACTGCTGCTGAATTCCTAACGACTGATTACCGGGAACATTCGCTTGCGCCTGTTGCGGATCGTTCTTCTCAAACTGAACCTGATCGGCATGCAGACGACGTTGCAGCTCATAATCTTGCAGCATCGCGTTGATACGACGACGCTGTTCCTGCACCTGCTGGTTTGAACTGTTGGTATCAAACGCATCAGACGGCACACCCAGACTAACCGGTGAAGCCTTGCCCATCATCGGCAGCGTATTAAACACTGGCGAATCAGACGATTCGGTTGCGTTGCTACCCGCAGGCTGATTGTAGTGCTGAACACCGACAATCACCGCCAACGATACACAGGCTGCTACGCCAACCTGCGCCAGTTGCGCAGTCCAGGAACCGGACTTACGCCAGAACGGCATTTTCTTCCAGCGCACCGGTTCGGGTTGTGCTTCCGGAATCAGCGAAGTCACTTTACGCACCGGTTCATTTTCGATGGCTGCCGCCACGCGCGCGGAGATATCAAAATGCAGCACTTCACCCACATCGCCCCGCAGGGTGTCGCGGATTAGATGGTAGCTTTCCCAGCTTTTTTGCAGATTCACATCCCTTGATAACGACGCCAGTAGCTCGTTATCTAAAGTTTCACCATCCATTAAAGCGGAAAGTTTTTCTTTCTGCATGCTTTGGTACCCTTCCAGTAGCCGTTATCACTGACGTTGGATAAGCGGTTGAACTTTGTTATCAATAGCCTCTCGCGCACGGAAGATACGAGAACGTACTGTACCGACCGGGCAATCCATGATGGCGGCAATCTCTTCGTAGCTTAACCCATCCAGTTCTCTGAGGGTGATTGCCATACGAAGATCCTCAGGAAGCGCCTCAATGGTACGAAAAACAATTTGTTTCAGTTCGTCAGACAACATTAAGTTCTCAGGGTTCGAAATTTCTTTTAATGCACCCGCACTTTCGAAGTTTTCCGCATCAATTGCGTCAACATCACTCGACGGCGGACGGCGCCCCTGAGCCACCAGATAATTTTTTGCTGTGTTCACCGCAATACGGTACAGCCATGTGTAAAACGCGCTGTCGCCACGGAATGATTCCAGTGCGCGATACGCTTTTATAAAAGACTCCTGTACCACATCCGGCACATCGCCCGATGGGACATAACGTGAAACCAGGCTCGCCACTTTATGCTGGTATCGAATCACCAGTAAGTTAAATGACTTTTGATCTCCCTTCTGAACCCGTTCAACGAGAACCTGATCCGTTAACTGCTCGCTCATCCGAGGTAATGTCTCCCCAAACTCTTTTTTTATGCGTAAATGAACTGCCAGCACATCTCATTGTTCTGAGCAAGCATGCGCTTAGAGTCATATTCTGGCATGAAGTTCACCACGACCTGAAAATTTTCCGTATCGGAACCCAGACGCTGTTGTTGTTGATTGTCTTTCAGTGTAGCGATTTGCCGCGCTGGCAGCCTCATATCCGGCACCGATAATCGCTGGCAGAGTAACCTATGACGCCACGATTTTCATCTGTATTACCTGAATTTTCAGTAAGTTTGGTATAAAAAACACGTAAAGGTTATTTTCAGACATAACTTACTGAAATCGCGCAATTATCGCCGGGAAACGCCGAATTCCTCGACAAAACCTGTTTAAAATACTTCACAGAGTTGGCATCCGGGCTTATGCTCTGAACACCTTTTGTTTAGTAAATTAAACATCATGACTTCCCAATCCGATTATCAGTGCGACGTACTTATCGTCGGCAGCGGCGCTGCTGGCCTGTCACTGGCGCTGCGCCTGGCGCCGCATTATCAGGTTACGGTCCTGAGTAAAGCGCAGGTGAATGAAGGTTCAACGCTCTACGCACAAGGCGGCATCGCAGCGGTGTTCGATGAAACCGACAGCATTGAATCGCATGTGGAGGATACGCTGATTGCCGGAGCGGGGTTATGCGATCGTGCTACCGTCAATTTTATCGCCAGTAACGCACGCGACTGCGTGCAATGGTTGATTGATAATGGCGTGGCGTTCGACAAAGAACCGCAAGCTGATGGTGAAGCTCGCTACCACCTGACACGCGAAGGAGGCCACAGCCATCGGCGCATTTTGCACAGCGCTGACGCCACCGGTCGCGCGGTGGAAACCACGCTGGTTAGCCAGGCCCTCAGTCATCCCAACATCCGCATTCTTGAACGTACCAATGCTGTTGACCTGATTCTTTCCGATAAAATCGGCGTACCCGGACCACGTCGGGTTGTCGGGGCCTGGATCTGGAACCGTAACCGTGAGCAGGTTGAAACCTGCCGGGCGCGCGCGGTGATCCTCGCAACCGGCGGGGCCGCCAAAGTGTATCAATACACCACCAACCCGGATGTCGCATCCGGCGATGGCATTGCTATGGCCTGGCGTGCGGGTTGTCGGGTAGCGAATCTGGAATTCAATCAATTCCACCCCACCTGTCTGTTCCATCCACAGGCTCAAAATTTCCTGTTAACTGAAGCATTACGAGGCGAAGGGGCATGGCTACTGCGCCCGGATGGCACGCGCTTTATGCCTGACTTTGATCCCCGTGCCGAACTGGCACCGCGCGATATCGTAGCGCGAGCCATTGACCATGAGATGAAGCGTCTTGGCGTGGACTGTATGTATCTCGACATCAGCCATCAGCCGGCCAGTTTCATTCGCGCGCATTTCCCGATGATCTATGAAAAATTGCTGACTTTCGGCCTCGATTTGACCAAAGAGCCGATCCCGATCGTTCCGGCGGCTCACTATACCTGCGGCGGAGTGATGGTTGATCAGCAGGGGCGTACTGATGTCGATGGCCTGTATGCGATTGGTGAGGTGAGCTATACCGGCCTGCATGGCGCCAATCGCATGGCTTCGAATTCGTTGCTGGAATGCCTGGTCTATGGCTGGTCAGCCGCCGAAGATGTGATCCGCCGGCTACCCGGTATAGAACAGGTTAATCACCTGCCTGCCTGGGATGAAAGCCGCGTGGATGACGCCGATGAGCGCGTGGTGATTCAACATAACTGGCACGAGTTGCGGCTGTTTATGTGGGATTACATGGGCATTGTGCGCACCACCAAACGGCTGGAGCGCGCATTACGTCGTATCAACTTACTCCAACAGGAGATAGACGAGTACTACGCGAATTTTCGCCTGTCCAACAACCTGCTGGAGTTACGTAATCTGGTGCAGGTTGCTGAATTGATGGTGCGTTGTGCGTTGGAACGTAAAGAGAGTCGAGGCCTGCACTATACGCCGGACTATCCGGATTTGCTGCCGGATGCGGTTCCGACGGTACTGGCTCCGCCCCACTACATGAACAGGTAGAAATCACGCGTCAGGCTGCACCAGTCCTCCGAGTATTGGGTGTTTTCATCGCGTATCGCCAACCGCTCTATCAGTTGTTCTCCCATGCAGGGGGAAAAACCCAATAGCACACGATGAGGCGGGCGCTGAGCATACTCGGCAACGTCATAACGAAAACGCAGATGCCAGCCATCTTGCTGCGCCTGTTCAATCATACTTTGGCCCAGTGATTCTGGCAGCACCACGCAAAAGAAGCCTTCTTCTTCTATTAGCTGGGCGGCACAGCGCAACAAAGTATGATGATCCAGGGTGTCGGTCGAACGCGCGGTCGCACGCTGCGGCGTGGCACAGGCCACACCGGGAGCAAAATAAGGTGGGTTGCTGACGATCAGGGAATAGCGTTGTTCACAAGCATCGGCCCATTGCACGATATCTGCCTGATGGATTGTTACCCGCGATGGCCAGGGCGAGGCCTGCACATTCTCCTGCGCCTGCTGGGCCGCATCAGCATCCAGCTCAACCGCATCTATCTGCACGTCATCCGGCGTTCGCTGAGCAATCATTAAGGCTATCAGGCCGCTACCGCTACCAATATCCAGCACGCGTCGCACACCCGCCACCGGTGCCCATGCGCCTAACAAAATACCGTCGGTGCCAACTTTCATTGCACAGCGATCGTGGGCAATAAAAAATCGCTTAAACGTAAAACCATTTTTTTGTAACTGAGGCCGCGGATGCGGCGTCGTTTCTGTCATTCTCTGCAACCACTCAACAAATCCTGCCCAATGGCAGAGCTTCAGTGTAACGTGACAGAGCAGGGAAAACATCTCCTGGCATGGCGAGTTGGCACACAAACAGATGAAGATTATGTTTGTTCTGTCTATAATCAGCGCCCCAAACTGAGGTAGACCATGACCGTAACCACATTCTCCGAACTCGAACTCGACGAAAGCCTGCTGGATGCCCTGCAGGAAAAAGGCTTCACGCGCCCAACAGCCATCCAGGCTGAGGCCATCCCTGCCGCTCTGGAGGGCCGTGACGTACTGGGTTCAGCGCCGACCGGAACGGGGAAAACCGCAGCCTATCTGCTGCCGGCTATGCAGCACCTGATCGATTTTCCACGTAAAAAATCAGGCCCGCCGCGCATTTTAATTTTAACGCCCACGCGTGAACTGGCGATGCAGGTTGCCGACCACGCGCGTGAGTTAGCGAAACACACGCATCTGGATATCGCCACCATCACCGGCGGCGTTGCCTATATGAACCACGCTGAGGTATTCAGCGAAAATCAGGACATCGTAGTCGCGACCACTGGTCGTCTGCTGCAATACATCAAAGAAGAGAACTTTGATTGCCGTGCAGTAGAAACCCTGATCCTGGATGAAGCTGATCGCATGCTGGACATGGGCTTTGCCCAGGATATTGAAACTATCGCGGGTGAAACCCGCTGGCGTAAACAGACGATGCTGTTCTCCGCCACGCTGGAAGGCGACAGCATTAAAGATTTTGCCGAGCGTCTGCTGAACGATCCGGTATCGGTTGATGCCGATCCCAGCCAGCGTGAGCGTAAGAAAATTCAGCAATGGTATTACCGTGCCGACGATGTTGAGCATAAAACCAAATTGCTGGTGCACCTGCTGAAGCAGCCGGAAGTGACGCGCTCGATTGTGTTTGTACGTAAGCGTGAACGCCTGCATGAACTGGTGACCTGGCTGCATGAAGCTGGCATTCGCTGTAGCTATCTCGAAGGCGAAATGGTGCAGGCTAAGCGTAACGAAGCGCTGAAGCGTCTGAATGATGGTCGCGTTAACGTGCTGGTAGCGACCGACGTTGCTGCACGCGGGATTGATATCGAAGACGTCAGCCATGTCTTCAACTACGACATGCCGCGCACTGCGGATACCTATCTGCACCGTATCGGACGCACCGCACGCGCCGGACGCAAAGGAACCGCGCTGTCACTGGTTGAAGCACATGACCATGTGTTGCTGGGTAAAATCAGCCGCTATATTAATGAGCCGTTGAAACCTCGTACCATTGACGAGCTGCGCCCAGAATCGCGTGCACCAAGCGCAAAAGTCACCGGTAAACCGTCGAAAAAAGTGCTTGCGAAGCGTCAGGAGCAGAAAGAGAAAGAAGCCGAGAAACCGCGTGTGAAGAAACGTCACCGCGATACTAAAAATATCGGTAAACGCCGCAAACCGAGCGGTTCCGGGACATCGGGACAGAGTGCGGAATAAATCAGCACCCTGACGAAAATGCCGCCTCATTTGAGGCGGTTTTTTTATTTTTGACTGCCCAAAACAGACACTTCACTCTACTTCTTTACTCAGGCTCGATGAAGTAAGCCATCTGACTCGCGGACCAAAATGAAAAGGCCGCACCGGTATGCACCAGCACGGCCTTTATTACTGTGTGTCTTTTCGTCAGTGGTACAAAAAGCCGAATTACAGGCTTTCGGTGAAAGTACGGGTGATCACATCACGTTGTTGTTCTGGTGTCAGGGCATTAAAACGCACCGCATAGCCTGATACGCGAATGGTCAGCTGCGGGTAATTCTCCGGATGTTTCACGGCATCTTCCAGAGTTTCACGGCGCAGGACGTTAACGTTCAGATGCTGACCACCTTCAATACGCACCACCGGTTTTTGCTCCAGCGGAATTTCGCGGTAAGCGATTTCACCCAAATCGCTGATAGCAACGACCTGATCTTCTGCAAAATCACCTTTAGCACACAGGCAGCGCGCTTCGGATTTTTCATCATCCAGCAACCAGAAAGAGTTCAGCAGTTGCGGGTTATTGGTTTTAGTAATTTGAATACCGGTAATCATAGATGGCCTCCTGAGCCTGGCGCTGCCGCAGGCGAACAGCGTGGTTATCGAAATTTTGTGATGCTCAGGTATAGCACTGCAACAATCCAGCCGTTTTGACCTGCATCAATTTCATCCAGCCACATTCTCGGCCTCGACACCTAATAAATTGATTTGAAATAATTTTCTCATTTAAATTTTTTTTGTAAATTCTCAAATTTTTTTAACCTTCTGCTCCCTGCCAGGACGCGTTAAGCTAAGCGCAATTTTTTTGGCAGGGAGTCAATAATGAGCGAGAAGCTGACCTGGCACGATGTGCTGGCTGAAGAGAAACAGAAACCTTATTTTGTTGAGACGCTGACAGCGGTCGCCAACGAGCGTGCTGCGGGCGTCACTGTCTATCCGCCGCAAAAAGATGTCTTTAACGCCTTTCGACTGACCGAATTGGGCGATGTCAAAGTCGTGATATTGGGCCAGGATCCTTACCACGGCCCTAATCAGGCGCACGGACTGGCTTTTTCAGTGCTGCCCGGCGTCGCCATTCCCCCTTCGTTGTTGAACATGTACAAAGAGCTGGAACAGGATATTCCCGGCTTTATACGCCCACAGCACGGCTTTCTGGAAAGCTGGGCAAAACAAGGGGTGATGTTATTAAATACCGTGCTAACGGTGCAGGCGGGTCAGGCGCACTCCCATGCCCGCTTTGGTTGGGAGACCTTTACCGACAATGTCATTAGCGCTATCAATCAGCATCGTGAAGGGGTGATTTTTCTTCTGTGGGGGTCACATGCGCAGAAGAAAGGAAGCATCATCGATCGTCAGCGCCATCATGTGTTGAAAGCACCGCATCCCTCGCCACTCTCCGCGCATCGCGGTTTTTTTGGCAGCAAGCATTTTTCACAAGCCAATGCATTGCTCAGCCAGGCAGGACAAACCCCTATCGACTGGACACCAGTGTTACCTTAAACAAAAACGGCCGCGTCAGGCGGCCGTTAACTATTGTGCGAGAAATCAGCTTTTCGCTTTTGCCACAGCAACCATTGCCGGGCGCAGCAGGCGACCGTTCAGGGTGTAGCCTCGCTGCATCACCATCATGACGTGATTCGGTGCAACCTCTTCAGATTCCATCATCGACATCGCCTGATGTACATCAGGGTTGAAGGGTACGTTGGTTTCACCTACCACTTCGACACCAAATTTACGCACCGCACCCAGCAGTGATTTCAGCGTCAGTTCGATGCCTTCAATCATTGATGCCAGCTCAGAATTCTCTTTGTCTGCCACTTCCAGCGCACGCTCCAGGCTATCAATCACCGGCAGCAGCTCGTTGGCAAATTTTTCCAGCGCAAATTTGTGCGCTTTTTCCACATCCATTTCAGTACGACGACGGATATTTTCAATCTCCGCCTGCGCACGCAGTTGCGCATCACGCACGCCAGACTGCGACTGGGCCAATTCAGCCTCCAGTTGCGCGATACGTTCATCACGCGGATCCACCTCAGTTGCTGTCTCTGCGTCCAAGTGCTGTTGATCCTGTTGAATTTCGTCTGAGACTTGCTCGTTTGGGGTGTTCTGTTCTTTACTACTCATGAATTTCTCCGCGTTTTGCACATTCATCTCGCTGTTCGCTTATTATGGGGATCAGTTTGACGGTTTCAAGGGAACCCATCACATTGCCTGGCCGTTTTGGCTTATGAGGAACACCAGCTCAAATGAATAAACACTTTAACTGCATTGGGATTGTTGGCCATCCGCGTCATCCTACTGCGTTAACCACCCATGAAATGCTCTGGCGCTGGCTGACAGCAAAAGGCTATGAGGTGATTGTCGAGCAGCAAATTGCACGCGAACTTTCGCTAAAAGATGTACAGACCGGTTCACTGGCGGAAATTGGCCAACGCGCCGACCTGGCCGTTGTTGTCGGTGGCGATGGTAATATGCTTGGCGCTGCACGCGTGCTGGCGCGTTATGACATCAAAGTGATTGGCATTAACCGCGGAAATCTTGGTTTTTTGACCGACCTTGATCCTGACAACGCGCAACAGCAGTTGGACGATGTCCTGGAAGGTGACTATTTCATCGAGAGTCGTTTTTTACTGGAGGCGCAGGTATGCAAAGAAGATTGCTCCCCGCGTATTGGCAGTGCCATCAACGAAGTGGTGCTGCATCCGGGAAAAGTGGCACATATGATCGAATTTGAAGTTTATATCGATGAAGTATTTGCCTTTTCACAACGTTCCGATGGCCTGATCATTTCAACCCCCACGGGTTCAACAGCCTATTCGCTCTCCGCTGGCGGCCCGATTCTTACGCCTTCGCTGGAAGCGATTGTCCTGGTGCCAATGTTTCCACATACCTTGTCGGCACGTCCTTTAGTGATCAACAGCAGTAGCACCATCCGCCTGCGTTTCTCTTCCTTACGCAGCGACCTGGAGATCAGTTGCGACAGCCAAATTGCGCTACCGATTCAGGAAGGGGAGGACGTATTGATTCGGCGCAGTGCCAATCACCTCAATCTAATCCACCCAAAAAATTACAATTACTTCAACACATTAAGCTCAAAACTCGGCTGGTCAAAAAAATTGTTCTGAAAATCACCCATCACCACTTTACTGGATAAAAAACCAGTTTATACTGTATGAAAAACCATATCTGTTTTTCTATACAGGTGAATGTATGCTGGCACAACTGACCATCAGTAATTTTGCTATCGTTCGTGAACTGGAAATCGATTTTCATCGTGGCATGACGGCGATCACCGGTGAAACCGGCGCAGGAAAATCTATCGCTATTGATGCACTTGGTCTGTGCCTTGGTGGCCGTGCTGAAGCAGATATGGTACGCCAGGGGGCGAGTCGCGCAGATATTTGCGCGCGCTTTCAACTGAAAGCCTCCCCTTCGGCCCAACGCTGGCTGGCAGAAAACCAGCTGGACGATGGCAACGAATGTTTATTACGCCGTGTGATCAGTGCCGATGGCCGTTCTCGTGGTTTTATTAACGGCACGTCGGTTCCTCTCTCTCAACTGCGCGAACTCGGCCAACTTCTCATCCAGATTCATGGCCAGCATGCTCACCAGTTGCTGCTCAAACCCGAGCACCAAAAGCATCTGCTGGATGCCTACGCTGCCCACGACGATGCGCTGGCTCAGATGCGTGTCCATTATCAGCACTGGCACCAGAGTTGCCGCGCCCTGGCTCAACATCAACAGTTATCACAGGAACGTGAAGCACGGCGCGAACTGTTGCAGTACCAGTTGAAAGAACTCAATGAATTTGCGCCTCAGCCCGGCGAGTTCGAGCAAATTGATGAAGAATATAAACGTCTGGCTAACAGCGGGCAGTTGCTTTCCACCAGCCAACAGGCCTTGCAAATTTTGGCCGACAGCGACGACACCAACATGCAAAGCCTGCTTTATAGCGCACGCCAGATGTTGAGCGAGTTGGTCAGCCTGGATGATAAAGTCAGCGGTGTGTTTAACCTGCTCGAAGAAGCCGCGATTCAATTGAGTGAAGCCAGTGATGAACTGCGCCACTATTGCGATCGTCTGGATCTCGACCCCAATCGCCTGCACGAACTGGAACAACGCCTGTCCCGGCAGATTGCTTTGGCACGCAAGCACCACGTTACACCCGAAGCGCTGCCTGTACTCTATCAACAACTGTTGGATGAATCAGAGCAACTCTCGCAGCAGGAAAGCGATCAGGAAACGTTGCAGGCTGCCGTTGGCGCTCATCATCAGGCAGCCCTGGCAAGTGCCGAAATGCTGCATCAGCAACGTGAAGGGGCAGCCCGCGAGCTGACGCATTTAATTACCCAAAGTATGCGTACGCTGGCGATGCCACACGGTGAATTCGCCATTGTTCTGGAGTTTAACCCGGATCAACTGACCGCCGAGGGCGCCAGCCGGATCGATTTTCGCGTCACAACTAACCCAGGACAACCGTTGCAACCGCTGGGTAAAGTGGCCTCAGGGGGCGAACTGTCACGTATCGCGCTGGCTATTCAGGTCATCACCGCGCAGAAAATGGAAACCCCGGCGATGATTTTCGACGAAGTGGATGTCGGCATTAGCGGCCCTACCGCTGCGGTTGTCGGCCAGATGTTGCGCCAGTTGGGTGAATCAACCCAAGTGATGTGTGTAACGCATCTGCCACAAGTGGCTGGTTGCGGCCACCAACATTTCTTCGTCAGTAAAGAGACTGATGGCGCGATGACCGAAACGCACATGCAGCCGCTGGATAAACGGGCACGTCTGCAAGAACTGGCGCGTTTGCTGGGCGGTAGTGAAGTTACACGCAACACGCTGGCAAACGCGAAAGAACTTTTAGCAGCCTGATACCGCACTTTTTTCCGGCCCGGTGGTCATATGCTTGCTCTGTAGAGGTTTCAAATAGCGAAAAGGTTTATTATCATCGGCAACTTATGTCGCCAGAGTAATAAAGCCTGCCGCAGGCAGAGTTCAGAATTTGATGGCAAAAAAACAGCCTGATGAAAAGGCGTTTGGCCCCAGAAAAGGAATGTATAGATGCGCTGTAAAATGCTGACTGCCGCGGCAGTGGTAATGTTGATGATGACCGCCGGATGTTCCACTCTTGAGCGTGTTGTGTACCGCCCGGATATCAATCAGGGGAACTATCTGGTCGCCAACGATGTGGCTAAAATCCACACTGGCATGACGCAGCAGCAGGTGGCGTATACCCTCGGAACACCGATGATGCGCGATCCTTTTGGCAGCAATGTCTGGTACTACATCTTCCGTGAAGAGCCGGGTCATGAGCGCGTAAGACAGCAAACTCTGACGCTGACATTTGACAGCAACGGCGTGTTGACCAACATCGACAACAAACCACGTCTCACGGGTAGTGAAGGCTGATGAGTTGCAACAAAAAAGGCGCCTGAGCGCCTTTTTTGCTTCTGCGATTTCGCTATTTCTTTTCAGCAGCTCGTTCTGCCCGCTGGCGTCGCATCTCTTTAGGATCGGCAATCAATGGACGATAGATTTCTACCCGATCACCATCCTGTAACAGATCATCCAACTTCACCGGACGACTGTAGACGCCGACTTTATTGCTTTTCAGATCGATATCTTTGCGCAATGACAACAGCCCCGAGGCCTTAATTGCCTCTTCAACCGTTGCCCCTTCTGCCAGCGTCACCGTGCGCAGATACTGTTTTTCTGGTAGCGCGTAAACCACCTCAACCGATATATCAGGCACGATAAACCTCTTTGGCGCGCTGGGTAAAAGCCTGCACCATACTGTTGGCCAGCTCTTTAAATACGCGACCAAACGCCATTTCTACCAACATATTGGTGAATTCAAAATCTAAGCTCAGTTCGACCTTACAGGCATCATCGCCCAGCGAGACAAATCGCCATCCGCCGCTCAGCTTACGAAAGGGACCATCGACCAACTGCATATGAATGCTTTGGTTGCTGGTTAAGGTATTACGCGTCGTGAAGGTCTTACTGATGCCTGCTTTGGAGACATCAACAGCAGCAGTCATCTGGTTTCCGCTGTTATCCAGCACCCGACTGCCGGTGCAGCCCGGTAGAAATTCTGGATATGAATCCACATCATTCACGAGCTGGTACATCTGTTCAGCGCTATAGGGGACCAGCGCGGAACGACTAATCTGGGCCATAATGGTTCCTGTTCATCACAAAACCGTTAAATAATATCATTTTCGGCTATCAAACAAAAATTCACGGGTATGCCAGCTGTGCTAAAATAACCCGTTTTTTACCGCCCCGCAGGACAGGGGATGCGTCCACAGACTGAGTGATGTAGACTACGCCGCACTATGACAAAGAAAAAAGCCCACAAACCTGGTTCAGCCACTGTTGCCCTCAATAAACGCGCTCGCCATGAATACTTCATTGAAGAAGAGTTCGAAGCGGGATTGTCGTTACAAGGATGGGAAGTCAAATCTCTCCGCGCCGGCAAAGCCAACATCAGCGACAGCTACATTTTGCTGCGCGATGGCGAAGCTTATCTGTTTGGCGCAACTTTTCAGCCGCTGGCTGTGGCCTCAACGCATGTGGTATGCGACCCAACCCGCAACCGCAAACTGCTGCTGAAGCAGCGTGAACTCGATTCGCTGTATGGCCGCGTCAATCGTGAAGGTTATACCGTGGTCGCGCTGTCGATTTACTGGAAAAATGCCTGGGCCAAACTGAAGATTGGTGTGGCACGCGGTAAGAAAGAACATGATAAGCGCGATGACATCAAAGAGCGTGAGTGGAAGCTGGATAAAGCGCGAATCATGAAAAATTCCAACCGCTAAGGGATGGAATCAGCGGAATTTTTTGCTATAATCATTAGTTCCTGGGGCTGATTCTGGATTCGACGGGATTGTGAACCCTTAGGTGCATGCCGAGGTGCGGTAGGCCTCGTAAAAAAACCGCAAAAACATAATCGCAAACGACGATTACAACGAATCTGCTAGCGAACTCGCGTTCGCAGCTTAATCAGCTTAATAAACTGAAGATTCCCTCTCTCCCTAGCCTCCGCTCTTAGGACGGGGATCAAGAGAGGTCAAACCCAAAAGAGATCGCGTGGACGCCCTGCCTGGGGTTGAAACGTTAAATCCAATCAGGCTAGTTTGTTAGTGGCGTGTCCATCCGCAGCTGACAGGCGAATGTAAAGATTGGACTAAGCATGTAGTGCCGACGGCGTAGTAATTTCGGACGCGGGTTCAACTCCCGCCAGCTCCACCAAAATTCTTCAAAGATGGTTCCAGAGCCATCCGCAGAAGTCCTGAAAGCCCGCACGGCACAAGCCCTGCGGGCTTTTTTGTGTCTGTAACCTTCCGACACGATCCTCCTGAATCCAGAGATAATTGGTACACGTTTAGGTACACGCTATAATGTGGGCCAAAAACGTGTACCAATTATGGACGGAAATCAGTCATGGCGCGGATTACACGCCCCCTCACTAACAACGAAATCTTAAAAGCTAAGCCTCAAGACAAGGACTACACACTGCATGACGGTGATGGGCTTTTCATTCTGATCAAAACATCAGGAAAGAAACTGTGGCGTTTTCGCTACCAGCGTCCAGCAAGTACTAGCCGCACAAACCTCAGTCTTGGCTCCTACCCAGCTCTAACGCTTGCTGCTGCAAGGCAAATGCGTGATCAACACTTATCACTGCTTGTTCAAGGGATCGATCCTCAGAAACAGCAAGATGAAGTTTCTGAGCAACGCCAAATAGAGCTGGATAGCATTTTTTCGGTTGTAGCTGAGAGGTGGTTCCAGATTAAAAGCACAAGCGTCACTGAGGATTATGCGAAGGATATTTGGCGATCGCTGGAGAAAGACATCCTCCCTACGATTGGTGAGATTCCTGTTCAAACACTCAAGGCCAGGATGATTGTTGAAGCACTAGAGCCAATTAAAGCTCGCGGGGCGCTTGAGACAGTTCGCCGTCTAGTTCAGCGTATTAACGAGATCATGATTTATGCAGTCAACACGGGATTGATTGATGCGAATCCTGCTTCTGGCGTCGGTATGGCTTTTGAAAAGCCAAAAAAACAAAACATGCCAACATTACGACCGGAAGAATTACCCAAATTAATACGCTCTTTGAATATGTCAAACCTATCCGTTCCCACTCGTTGCCTTATTGAATGGCAGCTACTGACACTTGTGCGTCCCTCCGAGGCCTCTGGTACTCGATGGTCGGAGATTGATTTCAATGCAAGAGCTTGGACGATTCCGGCTGAACGGATGAAAGCTAAGCGAGAGCATATTGTCCCTTTATCTTCACAAGCGTTAGACATCCTTGAGGTGATGAAACCAATTAGTATTCATCGTGAGCATGTTTTTTCGAGTAGGAATACTCCAAAACATCCTATGAATAGCCAAACTGCGAATGCGGCCTTAAAGCGCATTGGTTACGGGGGAAGACTTGTTGCTCATGGCTTACGGTCGATTGCAAGCACAGCATTAAATGAGGCGGGTTTTAATTCTGATGTGATTGAAGCAGCATTAGCTCATAGTGATAAAAACGAAGTTCGCAGGGCTTATAACCGCTCAACATATTTAAAACAAAGAAAAGAACTTATGGAATGGTGGGGGGATAAAGTATATAGCAAACCTTAACCCCCCAATATTAACGTGATGGGAGATTAAACATCATCCCATCTTTTTTTAAAATCCACTTCTGAAACATAAAACCCCGAATGGGTTCCATCTTCAATTCTTTTTAAAGAATTCCTGAATAAATCATACTTTCCATCGCCATCATAGTCCTTATTAGTAATGTGTTTAAAAAGATTATAAGGCTTATCTTTTGTTGGTTTTTCGCCAAAATAAAAACCCTCAAAGTCAGGATAATGAACTAAGGTTTTTACTCTCCCGTCTGTATCATCTGCTGCCTTACGTATGCTATAGTTTATAGACCACATTGCATTTTTTTTACCACCATCATTAAACTTTTCGTCTAAATCATGCACTGCTATTGCCCGACCTTCAAATTGATTAAATATTTTAATAAAGGTTGGTATGTTTGCCTTGCCTCTACAATTAATAACACAATATTTGTGGTTCAGCTTTTCAGCAGAAATCAAATGTTGGTAAGCTAAGAATTCAGTATCCCCTTCAACGAGAAACGCATTCTCGTAAAAGAAGAACTCATTAACGGTAGGGCAGCATTTAACCAAGGTTTTTATGTTATCTTTTTCAACTTCACTAAAGCTAACTTTATCAGTTTGGAAGTATCCAAGTTTATTATTTTCATTACTAACCCGGATAAGGGTAGTATGAGGGTTTGTGAGATCAATAAAAATAGGAGAGTGCGTAGTGCATAAAACTTGCCATTCTGGCAGTTTTGACAGTGAATAAATAGCTTCACTAACCGATCTTATGACAGATGGGTGCATATTCATTTCAGGTTCATCAATTAAAAGTATTTTAGGCTTTTCAGATGAAATCGCAGTTTTACCTTTTTTTAGCATACCACGTGAACTTAACGTTTTAATGGACGCCCATAGAAATGCTCGCTGAACACCTGAGCCTTGATGTGTCAAGGGTGAGCTATTTCCGTTAGTCTCGAAATAAAATCGGCTACCTTCTTTTATTGCTTTTTCAGGTTCGAATTTACCCACCCCTGTTTCAAATCTTACTTTTAAACCATTAAACATTAACTCAACGTTATCTTCAATGCCCTGGCTTATTTCTTTAATACTATCGTCGAGTTCAACTTCAATTTCCTTTGCTAAAACCTGTATTTCACCTAATATTTTTGAGACTTTAGACTTATCGGCTTTGATTTTTTTTAAAGCGTTAGATGCGATTAAGTCTTTCACAATCTGTTCAAGTGTGGAAGGTGAGTCGTTTGGATTGATTCTGATTGGAGTTGGTAGTCTACTAGCGAGCATTGTATTCCATCCTCCAGCCCCCCCTTCCTTCCAATCATTAATTTTATTACTAAAACTATACTTCTTTCCTGATTCATCTGCTTTATTCCATACAACCTTGAATTTTGCACACTCTCCAAAATCAGGATCATTTGTAATATGCCATTCTCTACCAATCGTATCTATATCATCCTGAGTAATATCGACAAAAACACCTGTAATTTCGATAGGAATACTTTCATCACGATTGTGGAAATCATCAATAGTTCTTGCCGACCCAATTGAATGATAAGCTTCATAAGCATCTAATACTGTGGATTTACAGCAATTATTTCGACCTATTAATATTACAACATTATCAATTAATATTTTTGTCTCAGAGGAAATCCCCTTAAAGTTTTTAACAATTAGAGCACTAAGTTTCATAATAACTCCTTTTCAATTGTTTATTTCTTGTGCGTAAATTATTACACGATCTCCATAGTCGGTAACTTTAGCTTGCTCATACATTAATTCAACCTCATCATAGCTAAATGTCCTTGAGCCTATTTTCCCTCTATTAAAAAGAATCTCAAACATTTCACTCGTAAGAGAAATATCTTTAAAAGACTCATATTCAAGTAACACACCACCTTTTGGCCCTGTGGTTAAACAGTCCTTAATGGCACATATAGGGAGATGTTCACCATAAGATATAAGCTTTTGATCTGCTTTTTGCAATTTATCGGTTGGTCTAATAAATGCTGAACAAAATGGGAATCTATAGTGTTGATCACCATATCTTGCACAACAGGCATCTTTATCGCAAAGAAATTTCTTCATCTTATCAATTTGGGATAACATTCTTTCATCCGTAAATGCCAATTTTCTGTTCTCCCATATTTTATATTGCACAGCAACTATGCTTATCCTTTCATTTTTAACATCATGCCGTTCATATAAAATATCTGCGCCCGTAATGTGCTCCGGTCTCTCGGGATGCAGAACGCGCAATCTTAATGCTTTACCGTCAGATAAGTGGAAGTCTTTAGCTGCTTGATTGTTCGCTAAACTCTTTATACCTCGATCTACATTATACGCATCTCTGAAAATAAGCTGAGTCTCAGTATGTGGCTTTATAATTAACTCATCTTTTACATTGTTTACTTGGATTAAGCGCTTTTTTAATTGGTCTACCCTACTACTATTAGTTGCCAGACTAAGCAACCCTTTTAATTCTTCTATATCTTTTTCAACAATTTCTATTGCTGGAACTTCAATGTTTTGCCTAAGAGATAAGAGCTGTGCCTTTTGTCTATACTCCTTACATAGATCACTTTCAAATTCTCTTCTTAAGATGCTTATTTCTGGGCCTAATAACTCTGGATAAAGAACGCCCCCCAAGTCCAAAACATTAGAATAGGTTGATTTAGCCATATCATTATTAGTGGCTAGCTTCACCATGCCTCGGATTGCATTTACTGTGATCCACTCAGTGTTCAGCCTATCCAAATCGCTTTCTTCTTCCATTCCCACCTCCCTTGTATTGATTAGCATTAATTACACTTATATTTAGAATTTTCAATAGCTGTTTAAATACACATATTGGTAGCAAACCTAAGCCAAGGAGATTCAAATCTTGAAAACCTCATCGCGCGCAATGCTATCCCCGCCACGCCTGCCCGCTTTATGCATCGCTTTTCATGCAGGTGCATGATGCGGGACGGGCCGCGCGCGGTATGACCTGAACAGGGGAAAACGGTGCATGATTTTACATGCAGATTCATGCACGCCATGCATGCATCACTCTTTACAAAGCGGCTGGCCAGAAAAAGGGCTTAAGAAAGGCAAAGCGTAGACACAAAAAAGCCGCTGGTCGGCAGCGGCTGTTCGGGATTAATGAACCTGGCGGAATGCAGAACCGTAACGGCCCAGCGTCTGGCGCTCTCTTACCGGTTCCGGTGGCGCTGCCGGTTCTTTTTCCGGCTGTGGCGGTGCGGTGATGACCTTTGTGATGCTCTCGTTCGTCTTGAAAGTGCAGGAGCAATCCAGGTTAGTGCACTGGTGATAGCGCTCTTTCACCTGCTCGGACATATAGCGGCTCGATTTGGTGTGTGCCGCGCTTTTGCAGTAGGGACAGTGCATCATTTCTGGCTACCCTCCTGAAGTTTTACACGCTGTGCCCGGATTGATTCCCCCAGCTTCTGGCGGCGCAGGGGGCGCGTATAAAGCTCCATATCAACCCCCGTCAGCGCCGGGCGGTGCAGGCCGATATTCTCCAGCAGCGGCGCCTCTTTCAGTACGCTGTCCGACAGGGCCGCAGCCGCCCGCGTCAGGGCTTCACCGACCAGATAAGCCACATCCTTAATCCGGTCCCGGTCATCACCGGCAAACGTCGGGGACAGTTCTTCACGACGGAGACGCAGCTTAATGGCCCACAGCAGTGACGGACTCACGTTACGCAGGGCTGACTGCCAGTGCGAATCCGCAAACCCGGTAAACGCTTCGCGGTGCGATTCAACATACTCTTTGCCACTGCCGCAGCATTTCAGCATCGCCTCCTGCTTATCCAGCGCCAGCTCTTTCAGCAGCCCGCCAAACTCATCGGCCAGTTCCCGGCTGGCGATGCGCTGGGAATGTTCGGCGCGCAGCTCATCCGTGAGGTTGCCGCGCAGGTTACGGAAGCGCGTGCGCCAGTTGCTCTCGGCCTCTTTCCCGGCTTCGATGGCCGCCTGCTGCTCTTTCTCACAGCGGGTGATATCAGCACAGATGCCGTTATAGCGCTTCATTCTTTCCGTATGTTCAGCGCGGGCTTTCTCAAAGCGCACCAGTGAGGCAGGTTTCTGTTCCGGGGTGGTCATGGTGGTCTCTCATCGTCTGTAAAGGATGAGGCCATTCTGTCGTGTACCACAGGACAGCGCATTTCATTGCTTTCCGCCTGTCGATGAGCAGACAAAGGCAGAACCGGTGCGGGATACCCCCTTAACAGATTTTATTTCTTATATAACTGTTCACTGGTCTTCACTGAGATAAAAAAGATAATAAATACAGTAAGTAAAGCAGTGAACACTTTGATTTAACGTCTTCACTGAGTATTCACCGGTGTTCACGCCTTCTCATACATCAGCTTTTTTCTGGCGAGCCTTTTTTATTGTTTTTAGCTATTAATAATTAAATTTCAATCCGTTAAAACTCCCAAATACCTATATATACCTACAGAGGATAACAGGGGAGAACAGAACGCATTTCCGTTCATTTATCAGCCAACAGGGGCTTGTTTACAAAGGCAAAAATATTCTCACAATAGCGGGTTACCTGAAGACACCACCGTAACCGGACAGCACCGGCCGGACCCATAATGAGGTAACACCATGCACGCAGTTTCATCCGTACCGGCCCCCGCCATCCCCGTAACCCGTGATGCCGTTTTCCCGCGCGACCGCTTCATGCGCCTGCCGGAAGTCATCAGCACCTGCGGCCTGTCACGCTCGACCATTTACGACTTAATCAGCCGGGAGCAGTTCCCCTCGCAGATTTCCCTCGGCGGTAAAAACGTCGCCTGGCTGGCGTCAGAGATTGACGGCTGGATGCAGGCCCGCATCGCACAGCGCGCCGGAGGTGCAGCATGATTACGCTGAATTTCGGAACGAAAACTTACCCCCTCACCCGCGAAGAAGCAGCCTTTGTGGCGGAAAGTCTGACGGCAGCCTTCAGCGGCAAACCCGCCATTGCACCGGCTTTTACCAGCGGGATGCACGGCCATATTTCCGTGCTGAGTCAGAAAGCGAAGCCTGCAAAGCGAAGCGCAAAGAAAGAGAACGGTGAATTCCGATCAAATCCGCCGCAATCCGATCACGTCCTGACCGATTGCTGAGGAAAACGCCCCGATGTGTGAAAAAAGGCTTTTCTCTGGCGAGCGGCCGTTATACAGTTTTCGCGCTGCCGCAAAATCGGCAGCCGGGCGTGAGAACCCGAGCTTCTTCAAGGCGACACCAGACGCGCCATGCGTCTTTTTTTGTGTCTATGCCCTCGTGCACCTGTCTTTTGCGTTGCGGTTCTTATGCCGCAGTCGCATCCGAGTAATGGTGATCCGGGCGGGGCAGCCCTCGGGCTGGCCGGTTTCCTTGAAGGCCGGTTTCTCACCCCCGTTCGGGTCACCACCAGAGCGTGAGAACTCCGGTGGTGGCGTTAACCGCTACTTCAAGGAGATTGTCCTCATGACAACGGCCCTTACTGTCACTCACCCTGAATTCACCTTTATTTTTGCCGCCGTGCGCCGCACCGATGCCGCCGCACGTCCCTGTATGCTGCGCACCGTGGCAGGCGATGAGCGCAGCGCCCGCGCCAGCCTCGCCCGCGATTACGTCCTGTCCTTTGCCGGTCGTCTGCCGGTTAAGGCGGTGGCCGCATGAACACGCTTTCCCGGCAACTGAATAACCATGACACCTACCCCATTCCCCACGCTGACTACCTGCGCCTGCTGCACGCGCACACGGTCGGCGTGACCGTGCTCGATATGTTCGACTCGGTGAACTGCCTGAGCGCGCGCGGCTGCATGCCGGACGGCGCAGCGCTGGCCTCGGTCGTCGCCCTGCTCACCGACCAGCTCGGTAAAGTCGTTGAAACCTGTGAATCCCGCATGTTAGCCACGGAGGCCCGCCATGATGACCGTTAATCACTCCTGCCTGCCCGTTGAGGTACGCACCGCCGTTTACCGCCGCGCGCTGGCGCAGGGCTACCTGAATGCCTGCAAAAGCCTCGGCGTCACCGTATCCGCCACGCTCGATGAGTTGCAGATGACCATCGCCCTTGAGCTGGAAGGCTTCTATGTGCGCCGTCACGGGCCCGATGCGGGCATGGAGATGGCCTGCACCATGCTGGGCGATATGGTCGAGCCTGACCTGCTGACCGCGCCGCCGCGCCTGACGCAGCTCGGCGTCACCATGATGGATGAGCTGTTCCGCAGCCAGCTTGCGGCCGCCAGCCGCACGACGCTGCACTGAGGGAGGACGCGCACATGAAACATATTGTCTCTGACACCGTAAAGGCGGCCACCGGACTCTGGCCGCAGTTGCTGCCCGCCCTCGGCATCAGCGTGCACGCCGGGGGGCGGCACGGAGCCTGCCCGGTCTGTGGCGGCAAAGACCGCTTCCGCTTTGACAATCAGGACGGGCGCGGAACGTGGCTCTGTAACCAGTGCGGGGCCGGTGACGGCCTTAACCTGGTGGAAAAGGCGCTTGACGTCACTGCTAAAGAGGCCGCCGTGAAGGTGGCCGGGATGCTCGGCACGCTGCCGGTGTCTGCCCCGGCTGTGACGGATGACGCCACAGACAGAGCACGCGCGCAGGCAGACGCCGCCGCACGGGCGCAGGCGCTTATCGCCGCCGCCGTCAGCCGCACGGACAACGCCTACCTTTCAGCCAAAGGGCTGCACGGCACGCAGGCGCTGACGCTTTCTGGTGCGCTGCGCTGTGGTGGCATCCGCTTTGCCGCCGGAGATTTGCTGATACCACTGACCGGCGAAGACGGCACGGCCGTTAACGTGCAGCTTATCAGCGCCGCAGGCGACAAGCGCACACTGCCCGGCGGGCAGGTGAAAGGCACGTACTGGCTGGCAGGCGAGCCGGACGGTAAAACGCTGTGGCTCACTGAGGGCTACGCCACCGGCCTGACCGTGCACCGGCTGACCGGGCAGGCGGTATATGTGGCGCTGAGCGCCAACAACCTGCCCGCGCTGGCGAAGCGGCTGCGTGAGTCACATCCTGATGCGATGATGCTGATTGCCGCCGACCGTGACGACAACGGCACCGGCCAGCTAAAGGCAGAGGAAGCAGCAAAAGCCTGTGGCGGGAAAGCCGCCCTGCCGCCGGTGGCGGGTGACTGGAATGATGTATGGCAGGCGCAGGGGGATATCGCCACGCAGGCGCAGCTTACCGCCTTCACGCAGCCGCAGCCACTCAGCCCGTTTGAATCCGTCAGCGAGGCCGACCTGAAGGCCATGAGCGCCAGCCAGAAGGCGGAGCTGCTGGTCGCCCACTACGGGCAGGCGCTGGCCGTGCCGCCGGTCGGGGAGGAAATCTGCCGCTATGAAAACGGCGCATGGCAGGTGATGGAGGCGAAGACGCTGCGCCGGGAAATTGCCGCGCTGTTTCAGAAGGTGCGCGCGCCGTTCTCGGCCGCCGGTATTGGCAGCGTGCTCGATACGCTCAAGCTGATGGTGCCGCAGATGGGGGAACCATCCCGCCGCCTGATTGGCTTCCGTAACGGCGTGTTTGATACCGCCACCGGCACGTTCAGCCCGCACCGCCGCGAGCACTGGCTACGCACGGTAAACAGCGTGGACTACACCGCGCCGCGTCCGGGTGAAAACCTCGCAGACCACGCCCCGGCATTCTGGCGCTGGTTAACGCGGGCCGCCGGACACAATCACGACAAGCAGGATCGCATCCTCGCGGCGTTATTTATGGTGCTGGCAAACCGCTATGACTGGCAGATGTTTCTCGAGGTCACCGGCCCCGGTGGCAGCGGTAAAAGCGTGATGGCCTCGATAGCTACTCTGCTGGCCGGAAAAGACAACACCACGTCTGCCACCATTGACACGCTGGAATCCTCACGCGAGCGCGCCAGCGTGGTGGGCTTCTCGCTGATTATCCTGCCTGACCAGGAGAAATGGAGCGGCGACGGTGCGGGCATCAAGGCGATTACCGGCGGTGATGCGGTGGCAATCGACCCGAAATACCGTGACGCCTACTCGGCGCACATCCCGGCGGTGATTCTGGCGGTGAACAACAACCCGATGCGCTTCAGCGATCGCAGCGGCGGCGTATCACGTCGCCGGGTGATCCTGACGTTCCCGGAAGTGATACCGGCAAAAGAGCGTGACCCGCAGTTGCTGGACAAAATCAGCACCGAACTGGCCGTTATCGTGCGTCACCTGATGCAGCGCTTCAGTCAGCCGGAGGAAGCCCGCGCGCTGCTACAGGCGCAGCAGACGTCCGGCGAGGCGCTGGAGATTAAACGCCAGGCTGACCCGCTGGTCGATTTCTGCGCCTACCTGATGCCGATAAGCACCGCGACCGGCCTGTTTATGGGTAATGCCAATATCCGCCCGCTGAACCCGAAGCGCTACCTCTATCATGCCTATCTGTCGTTTATGGAATCGCGCGGCCATCAGCACCCGCTCAGCCTGACCGCATTCGGCCAGGCGGTGCCGCAGACGCTGAAGGAGTATGAGCGCATCCTGCTGAAGCGCCGGACGAATAACGGCGTCCAGACTAACCTCACGCTGCATGAGGACAGCGAGGCCGACTGGCTGCCCGCGTGTAGCCAGTAACCCCCGCAGCAAACGAACCGGCTCAGGCCGGTTTTCCATGCCGGTATTATCAGGTACTCTTGCACCATGCATTACTGAGGATGATGCCGTTATCCGGCAGGAAAAGGACACCCGAAGAGATGATCACCAATACTACCCTTATCACTAAAATGCAGGCAGACCAGTTGCTGGCCGTGCGGCTGGAGAAAGCGCTCGGTGGCGTAAAAGACGCGGTGCTGGAGCAGGCAACCCGTATGCAGCAAGGTGCAACGCGGCTTGTGTATTACACCTCTTGTTTCACCGACAACTATCAGGACGTATGCGCGGGCCAGAAAACCGAAGACGTGCGCTTTCTGGAAGCACTAGTTCAATTGGTAAAACATCCTCACGTCATCGAAAAGATGCTGGAGATTTACGTGGATCTGCTGCTGCGCAACAGCCAAGAGCAGAATCGTATCCGACGCATTCAGCAGGCACTCATAAAGAAAGGCGCGAACATCGCCACCTCTTCCCTAACCAGTCAGGCTTTCAGTTCGGCCATCGTTGCCGCCATAGGCTACAGCTTCGGGGCTACCATAGCGATGGATACGAAACTTGCCAAGATTTCAGCAGCATCCGTAACCATTGTCAGCTACTACGGCTATGTTCAGGAAGCGGCTGATGCAGCGCACAGGCTCAGGCAGCAGGTCCCCGTTTTCTACCAGGCACTTTACGCCATCAAGCTGGAAATGCTCTATTTCATCATTGAGCCAATTATCAGCAGAAATGCCCACCTCCATTCCTTCCCGTCGTCAGAAGATGAGATCGCTGACGCCATCATGCGGATAATCAGATGAGTAATTACTTCAGAACCTGGCTGCGACGGCAGCTCCGATTTTTTGCCAGCACCCTCATTCCTGCGGTGCTAATCATTGGTTTCGGAATGCTAGCGGTGACGTTCTGGCCGTCTGTAGCTTGGGGATCAACGGCCATTTTTGCTCTTATTGTTATCGGCCTGACCTTTTGGCTGGTTTAGGATTTGCCAGCCTCTTATGGAACAGCGCTGGCCGTTATACCGTTTCAAACGTTGCCATATGTACAACCAGACAGGTTGGCAGCCAGATAACTTCCCCACGTAAACCGGCCTAGGCCGGTTTTTTAATCATTCGGGGACAAGTGATCACCCCCCTGTGCACACTCGTGAATAGCCGCCTAAAACCGTTCACCATCTAACACAATGAATTTAATGGATAAAATACAAAAGTGAACAGTGTGAACACTTTTTCTATAAATCATTTTATTTGGGTTTAACGTCGGGCATTTGTGAATCAAGTGAAGCCGTTCCGGGGTATGACATTAAATAATTGGTACACGTTTAGGTACACGAAGAAAAGTTGAATTAGATAAAACCAATATATTACATGATGTTGAGAAAAACATTCAGACTCCGCCAGCCCACCAAAATTCTCCGTCAGTGATTACCAGAGTCATCTGACGAAGTCCTGAAAGCCCGCAAAGCGCAAGCTCTGCGGGCTTTTTTGTTTTGTCCCGAAGGCCAGTAATGGTGAGACCATCGCTACCAGTGAAATTTACTCAAGCAAGCTGCACAAAATGGGAAACGATGAACGCATTCCCTTCTCTCTTGAAAAACTGCAACGCTCTGCACTTGTCTGCGGCATCATCATCTACCCGGAAAAAACAACATTACTACGAGAGGCAGAGTTGAAAGGCCACCCCATACATTTCGGGTGATTGATGTTACAGCATCAAATCAGCCTTATGCGGGCGTATATGTTAAATCACAGACTATCCCCTGAGATGCCTCGTTTAATCGCTGTAAGTGGTGATAACAATAAATAGGTACACCCTACAACCCGGTATAAATTTGATTTAAGTCAGCATTATGCGACAATCACATCATCAATTTTATTCAGACCCATCTATCGCTCATGCAATGAAATCCGAAATGCGCACAACCTTATCTCAGCGGTCTTTTGTAGCTTAATTTTTTCGGGGAGACGGTGATGTCTACCTCTAATACCGCTTAATAAACACGTAAAAAAGAGTACCGATTATTGATTTAACTCAGCCATCGAAGCATGCATAAATGATGACGTTCCCCTCCCCATTGTTTTAGAATGAAGAGTTTATAAGGTCACTCGCCTTCTTAAAATTTATCGCTGGGAGAGTTGTTTTGATTGGGAAACCACTTGTAGTGGATTTGGATGGTACGTTAATCCATTCCGACATGCTGCACGAATCTGCATTAAGGGTGTTTAGGGATAGCCCGTTTGAAACGCTCCGCATTCCATTCCTTCTATTAAAGGGCAAGGCTTGTCTAAAACAGCACCTTGCTTCACGAGCTGAATTTACTCCTAAGACTCTCCCATACAACGAAGAGTTACTTGAATGGCTCAAGCAACAGCGTGAAGAGGGCCGATATCTGGTTTTGTGTACGGCATCTGATAAATCGATTGCAGACCGTATTGCGGAACACTTAGGTATTTTCGACGAAGTTATTGCCAGCGATGGGGTGTCGAATATTGCCGGGGAACACAAAGCAGCTGCTTTAGTGCAACGCTTCCAACAACATGGCTATGATTACGCTGGAAATTCCTCGACGGATTTACCGGTATGGTCGCAAGCGCATAAAGCCATCGTTGTTAATGGGTCAAACGACCTGGTGAAAAAGGCCCAGGATATTGCAACGGTTGAACGCGTATTTCCTAAACGAGAAATCGGCTTTTCCGCATGGCGTCGGATGCTACGAATTCACCAATGGCTAAAAAACCTTCTCCTTTTAGTACCATTGTTTGCGGCACATGATGTGAGCAATGGAGAGGCATGGCTTTCTCTGCTGTTGGCATTCATTGCGTTTAGCCTTTGCGCTTCATCAGTGTATATCGCCAACGATTTACTCGATCTTGACAGCGACCGCCTGCATCCCCGAAAACGAAACCGACCGTTTGCGTCAGGCCTGATACCCGCCTGGATAGGCGTATTGCTTGCGCCACTGCTACTAATCATCAGTCTGGCCATAGCCGGGTTAGTAGGGAAACACTTTTTATTCTGGCTGCTGTTCTATTTCGCCCTGACCTGCGCCTACTCATGGCTACTCAAACGACTGATGTTGGTTGATTGCCTCACTCTGGCAATGCTGTATACCTTGCGAATTGTTTCTGGTGCGGCGGCTGTTGGTCACGATCTCTCATTCTGGCTGTTGGCTTTTTCGGTATTTCTATTCCTTTCTCTCGCATTCGTTAAACGTTATGCAGAATTGGAACTTCAACTGCTCAGCGGAAAAGAGAAAATTCATGGCCGTGGATATCATACCGCCGATGCACCTTTGATTCAGACTATGGGGATTGTGGCTGGTTACTCATCTGTTTTGGTACTCGCGCTATATCTGAACAGCGATGCTGTGCTGAAATTGTACGCCGCACCTGAACTGATTTGGGGAGCCGTACCTGTCATGTTGTTTTGGGTAAGCTGGATGTGGATGCAAGCCCATCGAGGCAAAATGCACGATGACCCACTGGTCTTTGCAGTGAAAGATCGTGCCAGTCTCAGCGCGGGTATTATATTTGCCGCTATTTTGGTTGCCGGCACAGTGGGGGTTTCATGGTAACGATAAACTCATGGGGCCGCCTGTCTCGTGAAGAGCACAACGTGGTGGCATTGAGTGACCGTGGTCAGATACAGGCTTCTCTCACCACTCCCGGTCTGGCTCATGGCATGGGACGCAGCTATGGCGATGTATGCCTAAATCCGCAGGGTGAGATCTGGATAACAACCGGACTTGACCACTTTATCGCCTTTGATGAAAGTACAGGGCGTTTGGTATGCGAAGCTGGAGTCTTGCTCCAGGACATTCAGAGGCTGATGATTCCGCGAGGCTGGATTCTGCCCGTTACGCCAGGGACTCAGTTGGTCACCGTTGGCGGAGCCATCGCCAATGATGTACATGGTAAAAACCACCATGTTGTGGGTTCATTCGGGGATCACATTAAAAGTCTGACCCTGATCCGGACCAATGGCGAAACGATCGAATGTGGCCCAGACCAACATCCTGAATGGTTTTCCGCCACGGTGGGTGGCGTTGGTCTGACTGGCGTGATCGCTTCAGCCGAAATACAGCTTCGTCCCGTTGCGGGTCCGTGGGTCGATACCGAGACCATTGCCTTTGACAACCTCGAGGAGTTTTTCCGATTGTCGGATACGTCAGAAGCCCAGTGGGAGCATACCGTTTCGTGGATCGACTGTATCTCAAAAGGCGGCGGCCGCGGTTTGTTCATGCGCGGAAATCCGGCTGATATAAAGGATCGGAAGGCACCAAAGGCTGGCAAACTCACGATGCCCATCGTGCCCCCGGTCTCAATGGTTAACCGCCTGACACTTCGTCCTTTCAACATGACCTACTACCACCTCAAAAAGTGGCAGGCAAAAAGGGAAATCGCTCATTACGAGCCCTTTTTCTATCCCCTCGATAATGTGCTGCACTGGAACCGGATGTACGGTCCCAAAGGTTTCTATCAGTACCAGAGTGTAGTACCACGCGAAGTGGGGCAAGATGCAGTTCAGGCGATGTTGAAAGAGATAGCACGCTCTGGAGATGGTTCCTTCCTCGCAGTACTCAAAACTTTTGGTAACCGACAGCCCCTTGGTATGCTGAGTTTTCCACAGCCGGGGGTCACACTGGCGTTGGATTTCCCAAACCATGGAGATCGCACGCACAAACTGTTCGAGCGACTGGATGCTATCGTGCGTGAAGCGAAAGGCCGTATCTATCTCGCCAAAGATGCACGCATGCCGAAAGAATTGTTCGAAGCGGGCTATCCACGCCTGGCTGAATTTATCCAATACCGAGACCCGGGCATCAGCTCTGGCCTATCACGCCGCCTAATGGGAAGTTGAATGAAGCTTAAGAAAAAAATCGCCATCATTGGTGCTACTTCTGCGATTGCTGAACAATGCGCACGACTGTGGGCGAAAGAGAACCCATCAGAGATTGTTTTGGTCAGCAGGAATCAGGAAAAAGCCGAACGTATTGCTTCAGATCTCAAGGTGCGTACCCCGGATGCAGTAATTACCAACCTTCAGGTGGATTTTCTCGATGCGGGCCAAATTCAAGAGCTGATTCATCACATCTACCAGTCAGGCAATGTTGATGTGGCACTTATTGCGCACGGTTCCCTGCCTGACCAGGAAGCATGTCAGAATGATCTCGTCCTGTGTCGGGAAGCTCTGGATGTCAATGGTATCTCGCCGGTACTGTTTGCCGAGGCGTTTGCCATGCAGATGCAAAAGGCCAATAGTGGAACGCTCGCGATTATCGGTTCAGTTGCGGGTGACAGAGGCAGGAAATCTAACTATACCTACGGTGCCGCAAAAGGGTTGGTTGCAGGCTATGTACAAGGTTTACAACACCGCTTTGCAAATACGAATGTAAAGGTGGTTTTAATTAAACCAGGACCAACCGATACACCAATGACCGCACATCTCAAACAATCCGGTGCCAAACTCGCCCCCGTTGATCGCGTGGCCGCGGAGGTTGTACGTGGCATTGAAAGCGGGCAACGTGTTGTATACACGCCAAAAATTTGGTCAGTAATCATGATGGTTATTCGCAATTTGCCACATTTCGTATTTAAAAGGCTGGATATTTAATGTCAGGATTGAAAGCGAATATGGCTTCAGGAAGGAGCTCTAACTTGAATAATCACAATGCTATAAAAGACACATTGTTTTTATTGGCGCTATTACTGGTATCGATTGCTGTTTTTGTTCCTCTGTCGCCAAGGATGCCGTGGGAAGGTCTCGATCCCTCCTGGTCTTATGGGATGAATGAAGCACTGGCACACGGGATGTCTATTGGCAAAGACATTATTTTCACATTCGGTCCCTATGCTTCAATTTATACACAAAGTTATCATCCAGCCACCGACCATTTGATGGTATGGGGAGCGCTCTACCTCGCTATTGCCTTTGCTGTAGCTGCCTGGCTTAACTTTAAAGTAAGCGGATGGCCGTTAAAAATTGCACTCCTGGCTGTTTTGAGCGCATTAATATATGGCCGTGATGCACTGTTTTTCTTCTATCCCATGCTGGTGGGCATTCAGGTTTATCGTTGGGGAACGGCTTTTGATACCAGAAAGACAGCGGTTCTGGGTGAATATTCGCTTATCATTGCCTTATTTTCACCGTTTGGTTTATTACCGCTGATTAAAGGTTCGACGCTCGTAGCATGTGTAGCAATATCTGTTCTTTCAATTGCTCTGCTGGCAAAGAGAGGACAATGGAAGTTTTCGCTCCTTATCGTTGCAACCTTTTTAGTCTCAACCGGAATTTTCTGGGCATTCTCCGGGCAACCATTAAGCGGGCTGGCTGATTATTTTATCGGCCTGTCACCCATTATTAGTGGTTACACTGAGGCAATGGCAACCAATGGCGATTTGTCTCAGTGCGTCCTTTATGTAGTGGCTACGGCTGTCATGGCTGCACTTCTGCTGTATGGAACACGAGGTACGTTTTACGACAAATCGGTTGTTACGCTTATTTTTCTTTGCATCCTCTTTTTAGCCTTTAAAGCGGGTTTCGTCAGGCATGACGGCCATGCGCTCATTTGTGCTTCTATGATTCTCCTTGGAGGCCTATTGGCTGGGACGCTGATCCCCACCCGTAGCGCATTAGTCGTTTTAGCAGCCTGTCTGATCACATGGATTTACATCGACATTGCCTATATCAAAAAACCCGTCGATAGCGTTAAAAATAATTTCAAAAATACGTTCTCCAATACATGGGATGGGTTAAAACAGCGCATATTGGAACCTCAAGCGCTGGCAAAAGACTTTGAAGAACGTGTCAATCTGCTCAAAAAACGTGGAGCCATTCCAAAGCTTAACGGCACCGTTGATATATATTCATTCGATCAAGCCTATCTGCTCGCATCTGGAAACACATGGAGTCCACGACCCATTCTGCAAAGTTATTCGGTCTACACCCCTAAACTGGCTGAATTAAATAAGATGCATCTTCTCGCAGCGAACAGACCAGATAATATCATCTTCAATGTCCAGCCCATTGATAAGAGATTGCCTTCACTGGAGGATGGTGCGAGTTGGCCTGTTTTGCTGTCCAATTATCAACCAACATCATTTGCAGGTGGCTACCTTTACCTTAAGCATCGAGACACACCAAATCCGACATCCGAACCTTCAGAAAAAATAGGCGGAGGTTTTTATTCATTTGGTGATACGATCAGTTTGCCTGATTCCCGCAAACCTATATTTGCGAAGTTAACTATTCGTAAAAGTTTTGCTGGCACAATCCTGAATACATTATTTAAACCAAGTCAGCTTCAGATGAAACTGACCATGCAAAATGGTGTTACACGCAGCTACAGAATAATCTCAGGCATGACGGAGTCTGGTTTTATTATTTCTCCTCTGATTGAGAATACTGCAGAGTTTGGATTACTTTCCGCCAGTGCAGATTACCTCAAAGATAAGAGAGTTAAATCGATTGAGATTTCCGCCACTGACCTCCCCTTCCTTTGGAAACGGTCATTTAATATCGAATTTTATGCTCTCAACTATCGTTCCTCACCGGATGACATTAATATACTGGGCTTTGCTAAACCCCAGCCGGAAACATTTAAAAATACAACATTCGTTCAGCAATGTACTGGAAGCATCGATTCTGTGAATGCTGTTTCTCCATCGTCTGGTTTAATCAAAACGTCAACTTTATTAAATGTTCAAGGGTGGCTGGTCGCATCCGTGACCCCAGCTAAACTCCCGGATAACGTTTACGTGATGCTGTCTAATGCCGATGGAAAGCGTTACTTGTTTAACGCTCAGCGTAAGTCACGTCCGGACGTTGGTGCATATTTAAAACAACCATCGCTAAATTCATCCGGTTACGAGCTGACAGCAGATGTGTCAAAATTAAATGGGGACTACAAGTTGGGACTTGCATACGCCAGAGACAATGAACTCTTTGTGTGCCCCCAATTCAACGTCCCGGTCAAGATATCTCAGGAGTAAATTTTGTTGCAGAAAAAGATAATACTTTCTGGCGGGGCTGGTCTGGTCGGTCAAAATTTGGTGGCCCGACTCAAGGCAAAAGGCTATTCAAACATTGTTGTTCTCGACAAGCATCGTACTAATCTGGACGTGCTGAAACGAGTTCAACCCGACATCACTGTCGAGTATGCCGATCTCGCCGAACCCGGCCAGTGGCAGCAGCACTTCGTAGGGGCGGATGTCGTGGTGATGTTACAGGCTCAGATTGGCGGTAACGATTATCAGGAGTTCGTGCGAAACAATATTGATTCGACCCGCCTCCAACTGGAAACCATCAAAGCGAACAACGTACCCTACATGGTACAGATCAGCTCCTCGGTCGTGGAATCGGTCGCTGATGATTTCTACACCAACACCAAAAAGGAACAAGAGAAAATGGTGTTGGAATGTGGTATTCCCTGCCCCATTCTCCGCCCCACCTTGATGTTTGGCTGGTTTGATCGCAAACACCTGGGCTGGTTATCACGCTTTATGAAGAAGGTCCCCGTGTTTCCGATCCCTGGGGATGGTCGCTACATGCGACAGCCACTTTATGTCGGAGATTTTGCCAATATCATTATCAGCTGCATCGAGAATGGCATTCGCGATGGCGTGTATAACATCTCAGGCCATGAAAAAATCGACTATATCGACATGATTCGCGAGATTAAACGCGCAATTCGGGCCAAAACGATAATTTTACGCATTCCATATTCTCTTTTTTATGCCTTGCTGTGGGTATGGGGCAAGTTTGATAAAAACCCGCCTTTTACCACCCAACAACTGGCGGCTTTAACGGCGAAAGATGAGTTCGAGGTGATTGATTGGCCCGGTATTTTCGGTGTCCCTTACACCCCTTTCAGTGCGGCTGTGGAAGAAACCTTTAACGATCCGCGCTATAGCGGTGTAGAGCTGGAGTTTTAAGATGGGACAACGCATTGCGGTGTTGGGCGCGGGTCCAATGGGCTTAGCAGTAGCCTACCAGTTAGCGCTTGATGGTCATCAACCCGTGCTTTTTGAAGCAGACGATCGTGTGGGTGGCATGACCGCGACATTTGATTTTAGTGGTCTGGATATTGAACGCTATTACCACTTTCATTGCATCTCTGATCATGCCTTTTTGCAGGTACTTGAAGAATTAGGCATTGCCGATCAGATGAAGTGGACGGAAACCAAGATGGGCTACTGGTATCAGGGACGTTTGCAGCCCTGGGGTAACCCGGTTGCCCTGCTCAAATTCCGTGGTTTAAGCCTGATGGCTAAATTCCGCTATGGCTTACATGCTTTCCTGTCGACCAAACGCGACGACTGGCGTCCACTGGATCATGTGGAGGCAAGTGGCTGGATCAAGCGCTGGGTGGGTGCAGAGGCCTGGGAAGTTTTGTGGCGTCGACTTTTTGACTACAAGTTCTACGACTATGCGCATGGTTTGTCAGCAGCCTGGATTTGGAGCCGCATCCGTCGTATTGGCCGCTCCCGTTACAGTTTGTTCCGTGAGAAGCTGGGTTACCTTGAAGGGGGTTCAGCCACGCTGTTAACCGCACTGAAAAGTGCCATCGAGGCCAATGGTGGCGAAATAAGACTGAAGTCACCTATCGAGAAGGTAGTCATCAACAATGGCAAGGTGGCTGGCGTGCAAGTGGCTGGTCAGCTTGAATCCTTCGATAAGGTGATCAGCACCATTCCGCTGCCTTATGTCTCTAAACTTATGCCAGATTTACCCTCAGATCTGTTGGCTAAATTCAGTGCCACCAAGAACATCGCGGTGGTCTGCGTAATTGCCAAACTCAGAAAAGCAGTAACAGAGAACTTCTGGTTGAACACCAATGACCCGGAGATGGATATCCCAGGCCTGGTGGAGTACACGAACCTGCGTCCACTCGACCAACATGTCGTGTATGTGCCGTTCTATGTGCCGGGCGAGCATCCCCTGTATGCTGAGCCTGATGAGGCTTTCCTGACTAAAGTGCGCAACTATCTCAAGAAGATCAATCCGTCGCTGACTGATGATGATTTTATTGACATGCGTGCCAGCCGTTATCGCTACGCACAGCCGATCTGCGATCCCGGATATCTGGAAAAATTGCCTCCAGTCGCCTTACCCGTGCAGGGACTGTGGGTGGCGGATACCTCTTACTACTACCCGGAAGATCGCGGCATTTCAGAAAGTATCGGATTTGGTCGACAAATGGCGAAGATGGCCACCCCGGAAAACAAGGAGTCTCCTCAGCCATGATCTCGCCACAATTCCTGCGATTTTTAGTCGCTGGAGGAATCGCTGCCGCAGCTAACTTTGGTTCACGATTCGTCTTTAGTATGTTTGTCGGCTACGGCTTCGCGGTTTTTTTTGCTTACCTGGTCGGTATGCTGGTGGCTTTTCTACTGATGCGCGGGCATGTTTTTAATGCGAGTCAGGGCCCGCTCGCACCACAGGTATACAAGTTTGTGGCAGTGAACGTTTTGGCCGTTATTCAGACATTGGCGATCAGTCTGCTTCTGGCTCGCTGGTTGCTGCCATCGGTTGGCATCGTGGATCATGCTGAAGCGATAGGCCATCTGGCCGGTGTGCTGGTACCGGTGGTGACCAGCTACTTTGGCCATAAGCTGTTAACCTTTCGATGAACAAGTTCTTTACTCGACTCCAGGGTGCGCTGCATGAGCGGCGCATCATTCGCGCCATTGTCTGGTTTGTCACTATTGGAGTAATGCTTTATCTGGCGGCTGTTTTCTGGTCCGGGTGGCAGTCGACGGTCGAAGCATTCTCTGCGCTAGGACTTCAGACGTTGGTGATCAGTGCCGTTCTGTCGAGTAGTTCTTATTTATGGCGCTTCGGACGGTGGGAGTATTCTCTTCATTGTCTCGATAATGTCGTCCCCAGATTTACCCATCTCGGCATTTATATGTCCGGGCTTGCCTTGACGGCCACACCAGGGAAATCCGGCGAAACTTTTCGTTCTGCTTTGTTGGTCCCGCACGGCGTGAAGGTTACGCACAGCCTCGCTACGTTCCTTGTTGACCGAGGGTCAGATGTATTGGGGATGATTTTGCTGGGTATGCTGGCCGCCATGATGGCAGGACAGTCGCTGGCTTGGGTATGGCTGTTGGCGTTCGCTGCTATTCTGCTGGGGAGTTGCGTCTTTTCATACGCCCTTTCACACCCTATGGTCAGTACCGGTTGGAACCGACTGGGTCGTGCAGTGACATGGTTGCCAATCAAAGGTGGGCAAGCGACGCTTGAAGCCTGGGCTCAAGTGTGGAAACCCACCAGAGTTTCGGCTTTCTCGGTTGTCGCGATGGTTGCTTATGGCACGCAGGCTCTGGTCTTTGCATGGTTCTGCCAGATCCTGGGAACGGGAATTTCAAGTGCTGACTGCGTGTTAATCTTTGTGCAGGCAACGTTGTTCGGCGCAGCAAGTATGATACCAGCCGGACTTGGCGTCATGGAGGCCGCACTGGTTTTTCAGTTGGTGGCGCATGGTGTCAACGATGGTACGGCGATGTCTCTTGCCATCTCCATTCGTCTGGTGACGCTATGGTTTGGGATGTCATTGGGTGCGCTCTCTTTGTTGCTGTTATCGGGTCGGGACCTGAGCTCAAAACAAAGCCCCACCAGAACACGATGATTCATTTACAGTTTATTCCTAAAGCCAGATGTTATTGAGCGTGCCATTGTTAACTACAGTCATAACAATGATGACTTTGATGAGGGAATATTCATGAAAAAGACAATTATCGCTTTATCAACATTTCTGCTGGCTTCGTCGGCATTTGCCGCTACCACACACGCAACAGATAACGATGTGGCCAATGCACAGGCTGGCGCAAATACGGCTAAAGAGAAACTGCATCAAGCCCAGGATCAGGGCGCTGAGCTGAAACTCAAGTCCAAACATGCCGCTGAAGGAAAGAGCGACAGCCTGAGCAGCAAAGCCAGCGAAGGGACGCAAAAAGCCTGGCATAAAACCAAAGAAACCACGGAAAAAGGTGTGGATGCCACCAAAGAAGGTGCGCAAAAAGGCTGGAACAGCACCAAAGAAGGTGCCAGCGAACTGAAGAAAAAAGTGACCGAATAATGCTCACTAAGGCCGCAGCGAATGCGGCCTTTTTTATTGCCATAATCCTCAATTTTGCTTCCCGACGACATAGCGCTTACACTGGTGTTTTCCATTCATAAACATTAATCATTCTTATGTCAGACACCTTCACTCGCCAACCTCTTCCCCTGCCAAATGGTCACAACAAAGTGCTGCTGCACTCCTGCTGCGCACCCTGTTCGGGTGAAGTAATGGAAGCGATGCTGGCTTCCGGTATCGACTACACCATCTTTTTCTACAATCCGAACATTCATCCGCTGAAAGAGTACGAATTGCGCAAAGAGGAGAATATCCGCTTCGCCGAACAGTTTGGCGTACCTTTTGTTGATGCAGATTATGACAAAGACAACTGGTTTGAACGCGCGCGCGGTATGGAGTGGGAACCGGAGCGTGGGGTGCGTTGTACTATGTGTTTTGATATGCGTTTCGAACGCACGGCGCTGTATGCTTATGAACATGGTTTCCCGGTAATTACCAGTTCCCTCGGCATCTCTCGCTGGAAAAACATGCAGCAAATCAACGATTGTGGCGTACGAGCCGCAGCGCGCTATCCCGACATGTTGTATTGGGAATTTAACTGGCGCAAAGGCGGTGGCTCGGCCCGTATGATTGAAATCAGCAAGCGCGAGCGTTTTTATCAGCAGGAATACTGCGGCTGTATCTATTCGCTACGCGATACCAATCGCCATCGCGTGGCCAGTGGCCGTGAACGCATTGAAATAGGCGTGCAGTATTACCAGCCAGATGAATAAAGCCAAAGATTAACTTTGCAGGATGCTGGTGAAAAAACGCTGCACCAGCGCCGCATCCGGTTTTTTTCCTTCCTGAATGATGGAACGTAACAGCCAGGCGTCGGTAAAGGCGACTACCGCCTCGGCTTGCTGCGCAGTCAGTGCAAAATGTTGCTGTAAAATGTGCTGGTGGCTGGCAATCCATGCGGCAGCAGCCTGACGCAGACGTGGACGCGATACCGCCGCCACAAATAACGCGTACTCACAAATTAGCCTTTCGCGTTCATCCAGAGTCCAGAAAAGAAATTGGGTTAGTTGCTGCGCGACAGAGTTTTCTTCCATTGCACCAAACCACGCGTGTGTCTGCTGCGTAAAGCTCTCCACCGCCCGTTCAATTACCGCCGCATGCAGCTCATCCAGGTTTTTAAAATGATAGGTGACGGTGCCTGGTGAAATCGCGCACTGTTCTGCAACCGCACGGTGAGTACAGGCATGCAGTCCCTCCAGGCGGATAATCATCGCCGCATGATGCAAGATCGAATCACGCATCTGTTCACCACCGGCGCGCCCTGCCCTTTTTCCGTCACCTGGCATTTGGCTCACCTTATTTCAATAGCTCGGCAGTGCCTGAAAAGGTGTTCTTACCATTGGCAGAAGTGATATGAAATGCCGATGCACCGGCAAGGTCAGCTTTCTGCCCCAGTGCAGCCACCAATTCATCCAGATTACGGGCACCGCTGGCGCTGATATGCCCAACCACCTGTTGCGTACCAGGCATTATCACTTCCGTCGCCGCCAGAGAAGAAGCACTAACTGCAACCAGCGCGCCCGCCATCATCATTTTCACAAGGATATTTTTCATGTTTGCTCCAATTAACAGGGAAATGTTGGAGCGCATGGTAGAGCGGTGCTCAGACAAACATAACCCCGCCCCGCTGACAAACTTATTCACTAATATTGAACAACTAAACACAACAAAATTACCGTACAGCGTACAAATTGCAGCACTAAAACCCAATCATGAGCTGAATGACATGGCTATACAGCCAAAACCTCTGCTAATCGTACTGGCGTACAAGCAAATCGTGTCAAGCCTTCTCGATATGCAGCAAAAAAAAGCAGCGTTTCGCGCGGAAACGCTGCTTGATAAAAAGCCCAAATGGTTAAATTCGTTAGCGAATCACCACGGTTAACAGCACAATCACCACCATGATGATCAGGCAATGGCACACCACTTTATCCAGTTTGCGCATCATGCCTCCCTGGGGTTAGAACCACTGACCAAAACGTTTGATGTAGAGGGTTTTGATTCCCTGAGCAACCAGGCAGTAACCCAGCAAGGTGGCGACCAGCCACGGGAAGTAAGCCCACGGCAACGGGACCAGTCCCACCATGGCACCAAGCGGTGAGAACGGCAGCAATATCCCCGCTACCATCACACAGGCCGTCGTCAGCAGCACCGGTAACGCCGCGCGGCTCTGAATAAACGGGATCTTTTGCGTACGCAGCATATGTACCACCAGCGTCTGCGACAGCAATCCCTCGACAAACCAACCGGACTGGAACAACGACTGCATGGCCGGAGAATTAGCTGCAAACACATACCACATCACCGCAAAGGTGGTGATATCGAAGATCGAAGATGTCGGCCCAATCCACAACATAAAACGTTTGATGTTGCGCGCATCCCATTTACGCGGTTTACGCAGAAACTCGCGGTCCATTTTGTCCCACGGTAGTGCCAGCTGCGAGACGTCATACATCAGGTTCTGAATCAACAAATGAATCGCCAGCATTGGCAGGAATGGAATGAACGCACTCGCCACCAGTACCGAGAACACGTTGCCAAAGTTAGAGCTGGCGGTCATGTTGAGGTACTTAATGATGTTGCCGAAGGTTTCACGTCCTTTCATCACCCCCGCTTCCAACACCATCAAATCTTTTTCCAGCAGGATGATGTCAGAGGACTCCTTGGCGATATCTGCCGCACTGTCCACCGAGATGCCAACGTCGGCATCGCGCAGTGCCGGAGCATCATTGATACCATCGCCGAGAAAGCCCACGGTATGATCCTGCTGCTGCAAGGCACGCAAAATGCGCGATTTTTGTAACGGCGTCAGTTTGGCAAACACCGCGCTACTTGCAGCAACTGTTGCCAGCTGCTCATCATTCATTGCCGCGATATCATCGCCGGTGACAATGGTGCCGCAGTCGATGCCCACCTGCTGGCAAATACGCGCCGTGACCACCGGATTATCTCCGGTCAACACTTTCACGCTGACCCCATTCTCCTGAAGCGCGGTGATGGCTTTCGCAGCGCTCTCTTTAGGCGGATCGAGGAACGTCAGCAACCCTTCCACCGTCAGCCCCTGCTCATCTGCCACGCTCAACGCATGTTGTAAGCCCGGATCAGGCAGCACACGACTGGCTACCAGCAAGACCCGGAATCCTTGTTGGTTGTACTGATGAGCCAGCGCCAGTAGCTCCGCACGGCGGGTTTCATTAAGTGGCTGGATCAGTTTGCCTTCACGTTCAGCGACGGAAATGCTCAACATCTCTTCCACCGCGCCTTTACAGATCAACAGTTGCTGGCCGAGACGACGATCGCCCACCACCACCGAGACACGGCGACGGACAAAATCAAACGGCAACTCATCCACTTTGCTGTAATAATCGGCCACCGCATGGCTGACGCGGGTTTCACCGTAGCGCAGAATCGCGCGATCCATCAGGTTGGGCGTGCTGCTCTGATAGTGGCTGTTCAGCCAGCTCAGCATCAGAACGCGTGAGTTCTCGACACCAGCGCAATCCAGATGATGCTCCAGAATGATGTTGTCCTGGGTCAGTGTGCCGGTTTTGTCAGTGCACAGGATATCCATCGCCCCGAGGTTCTGAATCGCGTTCAGACGCTTCACAATCACTTTGCGGCGCGACATGGCGATGGCCCCTTTCGCCAGATTGGAGCTGACAATCATCGGCAACATTTCCGGCGTCAGACCCACCGCCACCGCCAGCGCGAACAGGGTGGCATCCAGCCAGTCGCCTTTGGTCAGGCCATTGATCAGCAGCACCACCGGCACCATCACCAGCATAAAGCGAATCAATAACCAACTAACGCTATTCACCCCCCGGTCAAAGGCAGTTTGCGTCCGGTTGCCAACAATGGATTTCGCCAGGCTGCCAAAATAGGTTTCTTCGCCGGTTGCCACCACCACCGCTTTGGCGGTGCCGCTGGAGACATTGGTGCCCATCAGGCAGACGCTACCTAACTCCAGCAAAGATGCGCCCTGCTGGCTTTCGCTGCTGCTTTTACTCGCCACATTGCCGGTGACATCATATTTTTCTACCGGCAGCGATTCGCCAGTCAGAATCGCCTGGCTGATAAACAGATCGCGTGAATCCAGCAGGCGCACATCAGCCGGGACCAAATCACCGGCAGACAGCCAGATAATGTCCCCTGGCACCAGCGTGGTGATATCCACTTCCTGTTTGCGAGCGGGTTGCTGTGCCGATTCACGACGCTGCACCGTGGCAGTGGTGCGAACCATCGATTTCAATGCCTGGGCGGCTTTATTGGTGCGAAACTCCTGCCAGAAGCGCAGCAAACCGCTGAGCGTTACCATCGTTACAATGATGATGACACCAGTCAGGTCAGTCTCCTCCCCACGACGCGCGGGCAGCCAGAAATCGGTAAAGAAACTCACCAACGCCAGCACCATCAGGACATAGATAAACGGGTTGTTGAATGCCTGGACCAGTTGCACCAACGCCGGTGGCGCTTTGTCATGAGCCACCTGGTTGTAGCCAAATACCGCGAGGCGCGCTTCGGCTTCGTTGTGGCTCAGCCCCTCGGCATCGCTGTGCATGCGCGCGAGGGTTTCATTGGCGGAGTAAGCCGCTTCTTCTTCAATCAGATAGCGAGGAGTTTTCTGGCGTGGTGGACGTGCCAGATTCAGCACACTTTTTTCATTATTGAGTTTCATGTCAGTCATCGTGACATTCCTCTTTTTTACGGCGATAAATATCCCTGCATGTCAGGCATGCATTATTTGGGTGCAAATTAACGGCTGAGCGTTATTTAGAAAAAAAAATAACCTGTCGGGAATTTTCATATATCCTCCCGGAAATAAAGAATAAACAACCCACCTGCCTCACAGGCAAGAAGTTGAACTTAAGATGTGGGTCTGCACACGACAGGCGCAGTAAAACTCAGCACACTGAAGATCAGTGTGCGCACCGAGGTGGAGGGAAAAGTGCGTGTAAAATCATATGCATGACGTTAACCCCCGAGCATTAGCCCGTAGCAAATCCATATAAAGGGGAACAATCGTCAGAAATGAGAGAGGATTGCTGCCCGCCGACTCCGGCAAGCAGCAACAAAAGAATTCGCGCGTCAGCTTGCCTTGTGTAATGTTAAATAAGGGTGACTGTCCAACTGAATTCTCCTGTTTGAAGTTGCGGCCATTATATTCCCGAGTCGGGTATTGTAAAGTTAATTATTCGGCCATCGGCTTCCGTTTAATTTCCGTTGTAAATTGCCGGATACGCCGCAGCCGAATGTTAAGGTTTCGCAAATCCGTTAACCTCCTTATAACCGTAACGCTAGTCTTAGAACAGATAAGCATATGCATAGCCAATAATTGACTATTCTTCATGGCAGCGCTTTCGTAAACTCGCGTTACTTTTTTATAAGGCAAGGAAATCACATGAAAAAAATAATCCCCTCCCTGCTGGCGTTATCGATGGTAGCCGCATTCACAACCCAAGCCGCCACCCCGAAAGATACGCTGGTGATTGCCCAATCTACCGACGATGCCGACAGCTTTGACCCGGCGAAAGGTTTTGAGCTGACCACGGTGCAGGCGTTTACTAACCTTTATCAACGTCTGGTCCAGTCTAATCCGCAGAATCCGACCGAACTGCAACCGACACTCGCCACCTCGTGGCAGCCAGGCAGCGACAACCGCAGCCTGACCTTTGAACTGCGTAAAGATGCCAAATTCTCCAGCGGCAACCCGCTGCGCCCGGAAGATGTGATCTTCTCGCTGGGCCGCGTAGTGAAACTGAACCTCGATCCATCCTTTATCCTGACCCAGTTGGGCTGGAACAAAGACAACGTCGACAGTTTCCTGACCAAAGTCGACGATAACCACGTCAAAATCAGCTGGAGCGCCAACGTCAGCCCGGCCTACGTGCTGAGCCTGCTTTCGGCTCCGGTTTCTTCGATTGTTGATGAGAAAACCGCGCTGGCGCATGAAAAGAATGGCGACTTCGGTAATGGCTGGCTGGCGACCAATTCCGCAGGCAGCGGTCCGTATCAGATCCGCAAAGTGGTACTGCATGAAGTGGTGCTGCTGACGGCTAACCCAACCTCGCCGGCTGGCGCACCAAAACTGAAAAATATCCTGATCAAAAACGTGCCGGAACCGGCCGCCCGTCGTCTGCTGCTGGAACAGGGTGATGTGGATATCGCACGTAACCTCGGCGCTGACCAGATCGCCGCGCTGAAAGGCAAAGCGGGCGTCAAAACCGAAGCCATTCCGATGGCCTCGCTTTACTACATCCAGTTCAACGTCGGTTCCGATCCGGTGCTGAAAAACCCGGCCCTGTGGGAAGCGGCACGTTACCTGTTCGACTACAAAGGTATCGCTAACGACCTGCTGAAAGGTCAGTTCGAAGTGCACCAGACCTTCCTGCCGAAAGGTTTCCTTGGCGCGCTGAACGATACCCCGTACAGCTACGATCCGGAAAAAGCCAAAGCGATTCTGAAGAAAGCCGGTCTGACCAACGTCAGCTTTACCCTCTCCACCAGCAACCAGCCGCCGTATCTCGACATTGCTCAGGCGTTGCAGGGCAGCTTTGCCAAAGGTGGCGTGAAAGTTGAAGTCCAACCGGGCCTCAGCTCTGAAGTCTCCACCAAAGTGAAGGCGCATCAGTACCAGGCCACGCTGAATGCCTGGGGTGCTGACTACTTCGACCCCAACACCAACGCCGCCTCTTTTGCTTACAACCCGGAAGATGGCAGCAAAACCATCGCTTACCGTTCCGACTGGCATATCCCGGAGCTGAGCAAGCAAACGCTGGCGGCCACCGCCGAGAGCGACAACAACAAACGTGTTGAGCTGTACCAGGCAATGCAGCGTGAAGTGTTGAAGAACTCACCGTATGTCATCGGCTTGCAGGCACGTAACCTGATTGCGTTACGCGATAACCTGAAAGGCTATGTGCAGGGGATCAACCCGGATATGGTGTATTACTCACAGGTCACCAAGTAATGGCGGCGTCAGCCCCACAGGCCGGGTTCGCCCGGCCACTCTGGCAACGCACCAGCCGATTGCTCACCAGCCTGCTGTCGTTGCTGGTGACGCTGATCGGCCTGCTGGCCTTTACCTTTATGCTGTCGCATCTGTCGCCGGTCGATCCGGTACAACAGATCGCGGGCGATCACGCCAGTGAAGCCACCTATGCCCAGGTGCGGCACGATCTCGGTCTCGATCAACCGGTGCTGGTGCAGTTCTGGCGTTATATCAGCCATCTGGCACAGGGTAATCTTGGGCTGTCCCACCTGACCAATCAGCCGGTGAGTGCCGACCTGATGCGCACCTTCCCGGCCACCATTGAGCTGGCAACCTGTTCGATGATTTTTGCCGCCGTGTTCGGCGTGGCGCTGGCATTGCTGGCCGCATGGAAACCGGGCAGCATCATCGACAACGTGGCACGTTTTATTTCACTGCTTGGCTACTCGGTGCCGGTGTTCTGGCTCGGCTTGCTGGGCCTGCTGCTGTTTTATGCCGTGTTGCACTGGTCTGCCGGACCGGGGCAATTAGACGACATCTGGATTTATACGCTGGAGCCAAAAACCGGCTTCGTACTGATCGACAGCTGGCTGTCGGGCGATCCTGAGATGTTCCGCAACGCCATTGCCCATATCTGGCTGCCGGTGGTGATCCTCGGGCTGCTGGCGATGGCAGGGATTACGCGCCTGCTGCGTGCCGCGCTGCTGGAAGAGAGCAGCAAGGAGTACGTGATCCTGGCGCGCGCCAAAGGTGCTGGCCGCACACGTATTCTGCTGCGCCATATCTTTCCTAACGTGCTGGGCACGCTGATTACCGTTATCGCCCTCTCATATGCCACCTTGCTGGAAGGTTCGGTGCTGACGGAAACCGTTTTTGCCTGGCCTGGTGTTGGGCGTTATATGACCAATGCCTTGTTCTCCGCCGATGTTCCGGCGATTCTCGGCGCCACCTTGCTGATTGGCAGCTGCTTTATCCTGCTCAACGCCGTGGCCGACGCCCTGACCTGGTTAACCGATCCGAGAACCCGATGACTCAACAACTCTCTGAACTGGAAACGTTACGCCCGCGCCGCAGCCGTCGCCGCATCACCTCCCTCAGCATCGGTTTAACGCTGGTGGGAATTCTGCTGGTGATGGCGATCTTTGCCCCGTGGCTCGCCCCTGACGATCCCAATGTGCAAACCATCGGTATGCGTCTGCTGCCCCCTTCGGCCGCCCACTGGTTTGGCACCGATGGTTTTGGCCGTGACCTGCTGTCGCGCGTGATTTACGGTACGCGCCCAACGCTGATGCTGGTGACGCTGATTTTGGTGCTAACCATTCCGGTGGGTCTGCTGGTCGGTATCACCGCCGGTTACGTTGGCGGCTGGACCGAACGCGTTTTGATGCGCATTACCGACATCTTTCTCTCGCTGCCTAACCTGGTGATCGCACTGGCGTTTGTCGCCATGCTTGGCCCCGGCCTGATGAATGGCGCATTGGCGCTGGCGCTCACCAGTTGGCCGCCATTTGCCCGTCAGGCGCGTGCTGAGACTCTGGCACTGCGTCGCAGCGATTACCTCGCCGCCGCGCGTATGCAAGGCATTACCGGCCTGCGTCTGATGTTTGGTCATATTCTGCCGCTCTGCCTGCCCACCGCCGTGGTGCGTGCTGCGCTGAGCCTCGGTGGCATCATTCTTTCCGCTGCCGGTTTGGGCTTCCTTGGTATGGGCGTGCAACCGCCGACCGCCGAATGGGGTTCGATGGTAGCCGAAGGCAGTAAAGTGATTTTCGACCAATGGTGGGTCGCCGCTGCGCCTGGCGGGGCTATTTTACTTGCCAGCCTGGCATTTAACCTGACAGGCGATGGCCTGCGCGATCAACTGGATACCCGTCATGCCAAATAATCTGTTAATTGATGCGCAGGGACTGACGATCCGTAGTGACGATGCCCTGCTGGTCGATAACATTCACTTGCAGCTGGGCCGCGAACGCGTGGCGCTGGTCGGCGAATCCGGCTCGGGTAAATCCCTCACCGCCCGCACCCTGATGGGCCTACTGTCGCCGTCGCTGCATTTGCAGGCCGAACGTTTGCAGGTGGTTGGACAAGATGCGTTGCAGATGCGTGAGCGTGACTGGAGCCGACTGCGCGGTAGCAAGGTGGCGATGGTGATGCAGGACCCGAAATATGCCCTCAACCCCACGCGCACCATTGGCTGGCAGGTGGAGGAACCACTGGTGTTGCACCATCGTCTGAGCCGCGCCGAGCGCAAAGAGAAGGTGTGCGAGATGCTGGATGCGGTGGGCCTGCCCGATCCGCGCCAGCTGATGAAGCGTTATCCCCACCAGCTCTCCGGTGGTATGGGGCAGCGCGTGATGCTGGCGATTGCGCTGATCACCGATCCCGAACTGCTGATCGCTGATGAACCGACCTCTGCGCTCGATCATGCAATGCGTGATCAGGTGCTGGCGCTGATTCGCCGTCTGGTGGAACAACGCAATATGGGGCTACTGCTGATCAGCCACGATCTGCAACAGGTGTCGGAACACTGCGAACGGGTGATGGTGATGTACAAAGGCCAACTGCTGGATACGCTGCCGGCGGCGGAGTTGTCCCACGCCAGCCATCCTTATACCCGCACATTGTGGGCCTGCCGCCCGAGCAAAGCCACTCATGGTACAGCACTGCCGGTGCTGGATCGTGCCGCCCTGGAGCAGAAGCATGATTGAGTTATCCAACCTGAGCGTCTCCCATAAGCAGGGCTACGAGCTGCGTACCGTGGTGCATGACGTCACCCTTAACGTGAAGGCTGGCGAGTGTTTTGGCCTGGTTGGCCCTTCAGGCTGTGGCAAATCATCGTTGCTGTGGGTGATGGCCGGGCTGAATCCCCACTGGTCCGGCAGCATGGCGCTGGCAGGCACCCGCGTGCAGCCCGGTAAGCCCTTTACCGGCCAACTCCGCCGCGATGTGCAGATGGTGTTTCAGGACCCCTATGCTTCGCTGCATCCACGCCACCGGCTGCGTCGCACCCTGGCCGAGCCGCTGAAGATGCTGAAATACGACCATATCGATGATCGTATTAACGAGGGCTTTCGCCATGTCGGTCTTGATCCGGCATTGGCGGATCGCTATCCACATCAGTTGTCCGGTGGTCAGCGCCAGCGCGTGGCGATCGTGCGCGCCCTTTTGTTGCAGCCGAAGATCCTGCTACTGGATGAGCCGACGTCGGCGCTGGATATGTCGGTCCAGGCAGAGATCCTTAACCTGCTGAACGAGCTGAAGCGCGATGATGGACTGACGATGGTGCTGGTAAGCCACGATCCCGATGTCATCGACCATATGTGCGATCGTGCGGTGCGTATGGCTCAGGGGCGGATTGTTGAACAGTTAAGTGCATAAATTTCCGTCGCGGCGCGATTTATCACGCCGCGACGGGTGGATTCATCGCGCAATCCATTAATGCGCCATCGTTTGCAGCGTTTCGCTGCGAATCGACTCAGTTATCTCCGCCTTCAGCGTCATAAATTCCGGTGAGGTTTTGATGGTGTAATCCCGCCCACTGTTAAAGTTCACCGCCACTTCCTGCTTGATGCGACCCGGCCTGGCACTGAAAATCGCCACTTTGTTCGCCATAAAAATCGCCTCGTCGATATCGTGGGTAACAAACAGTACCGTCTTACGCGACTGCTCCCACACCGATAACAACAGTTCCTGCATCATCACGCGCGTCTGATTATCCAGCGCACCGAACGGCTCATCCATCAACAACACTTTGGGATCGTTCGCCAACGCGCGGGCAATGGCGGTACGCTGCTGCATCCCGCCCGATAGCTGGCGCGGATAGTGCTGTGCAAAACCGCGCAGACCCACCTGCTGGATATAGTAATCGCTGCGTTCTTTCTGCTGCGCCGTGCTTAAGCCCCGCTCACGCAGGCCGAAGCGAATGTTCTCCTCCACCGTCAGCCACGGGAACAGCGTGTAGCTCTGGAACACCATGCCCCGGTCAGCACCAGGGCCATCGACCGGTTGTCCATCCAGCCAGATCTCCCCGCGCGTGGGGGTATCCAGCCCGGCGATAATGCGCAGCAATGTTGATTTTCCACACCCCGATGGCCCAAGAATGGTAATGAAATCATTCTCTTCCACCTGATAATGAATCGGTTGCAGCGCCTGAGTTTGTTCGCCTTTCGGCCCGGTAAAGACGCGCTCCACTCCGCGTACATTCAGCTTGCTGTGCTTCATCACAGGTTACTCCATGCAAACAAGCGCCGGTTGGCGACTTTGAACAGATAATCCGACACCAGACCGATACAACCAATCACGATGATGCCAAAGATAATTTGCCCGGTATTCAACAGCGCCTGGCTGTCGACGATCATATGACCGATGCCGCTTTCCGAGCCGATCAACTCCGCGACGATGACGTAAGTCCAGGCCCAGCCCAGTACCAGCCGCAACAGCTCCGCAATGCCTGGAGCGGCGCCAGGGATCAACACCCGACGCACGATCGAGCGATTGCTACACCCCAGCGTGTAGGCCGCTTCGACCAGATCGCGCCGCGCGCTGCTGACGGTGACCGCCACCATCAACACAATCTGGAAAAAGGAGCCGATAAAGATGACGAGGATCTTTTGCATCTCACCAATACCGGCCCACAGGATCAGCAGCGGCACAAACGCCGAAGCTGGCAGATAACGGCAGAAGGAGACAAAAGGTTCGAGAAAGGCTTCCCACATTTTGTACGCGCCCATCATGATGCCGAGCGGCACACCAATCAGCGCCGCCAGCAGGAATCCGGCCAGTACACGCATCACCGTCATACCGATATCCAGTGAGAAATTATATTCGGTGAACAGCGATACGCCCTGCTCCAGCATGGTGATCGGATCGGCCAGGAAGGTAGGCGAAACCATGCCACTGAAGGTCACCAGCGCCCACACCGCGACAAACAGCACAAAGAATCCCACGCCGAGGCCAATTCTCAGCCGGGTTGAGATCGCTTTCAACGGCACCATCAGCGGATTGTGCCAGCGACGTGGCGCATCCGGCAGTGCCTCGGGTGGCGTTACGGGTTGGCTTTTACTCATCTCCATCTCCTGTCTCCCTGATTACTGCACGAAGCTGGCGTCGTACAGGCTTTTCACGTCCGGCATTTTCTTGATCACACCGGCACGCAACAGCAGCTTGCCCGCTTCATCGCTAAAGCTTTCGATCTCACCGTTAAAGAATTTTTTGTTCTCTTCCGGGCCTGCCCAACGCAGGTAGCTGGCAGATTCGGCAAACTCTTTACCGCTGGATTTCACCGCCGCACCCATGATTTCGTTCGATTTATCTGGCTGTTGTTTGATCATCTCCAGCGCATCGTAGTAGCTCGCCACCAGCGCTTTGGCTGCCTGTGGATGCTCTTTCAGGAAAGTTGGCGTGCAGCCGAGGGTATCCATCACCATCGGGTAGTCGAGGGTGGTGGCAAGGATTTTGCCGGATTTCGGTTGATTACGGATCACCGACAGATAAGGTTCATAGGTCACCGCCGCATCGTTTTGCCCGGCCGCGAATGACTGGGCCGCGGCCTGCGGTGCCATAGTCGCCAGATGGACGTCTTTCATCGTCAGGCCGTTTTTATCCAGCATCCACGCCAGCAAGAAGTAGGGTGACGTGCCCGGCGCATCAACCGCAATGGTTTTGCCTTTCAGGTCTTTGATGCTGGTGATGTCGCTACGGGTTGCCAGACCATCAGCGCCGTAGGATTTGTCCAGCTGGACGATCTGTTTAATCGGCACACCGGCTGCATTCCACGAAATATAGGTTTCTACCGTGGTTGCCGCGCACTGAATGGTGCCCGATGCCACCGCCAGATGACGGCTGCTTTGCGGGATCATTTTTACATCAACATCAAGGCCATGTTTTTTGAAGATTCCGGCTTTGTCGGCCAGGGTCAGAGGCGCAAATCCGGTCCAGCCGGAAATACCGATCGCCACTTTAGTATCGGCTGCCTGGGCGCTCAGCACGCCTCCTAACATCACTGCCACGGTTAACGCACGAACTGCATGTTGCACTGGCTTACCCATCTTCCACTCCTGTCAAAAAGGTGATGAAAAACAACAGTTGTATAGGCTTATCTATACAAGCAAAGCAATGGCTGTGCCAGGAAGGAGATTGAGTCTGTGCGGTGGCGCACGCGGATGATCCGAAAATGCGCTGCACCGCCACAGAGCAAGTTTGCAAACGTAACAACCACTTTGGTGCAGCTATACTCGCCACATATCAGTCAAAGAAGGAATGCCGTATGACGGTCAAATTGCGTCCGCTGGAGCGGGAAGATCTGCACTTTGTGCACCAGTTAGATAACAACGCCAGCGTGATGCGTTACTGGTTCGAGGAGCCGTATGAGGCCTTTGTTGAGCTTTCGGACCTGTACAACAAACATATTCATGATCAGACCGAACGCCGTTTCGTGGTTGAGCATGATGGACAAAAAGCCGGACTGGTGGAGTTGGTCGAGATTAATCACGTCCATCGTCGCGCTGAGTTTCAGATCATTATCGATCCGGCGCATCAGGGCAAAGGTCTGGCAAGCCAGGCGGCGAAGCTGGCGATGGATTACGGATTTTCGGTGTTGAATCTCTACAAGCTCTACCTGATTGTCGATCAGGAGAATGAGAAGGCCATCCACATCTACACCAAGCTGGGATTTGAGGTGGAAGGGGTGCTGAAACACGAGTTTTTTATCAACGGCGCCTACCGCAACACCATCCGTATGTGCATCTTTCAGCAACAGTACCTGGCGCAGCATAAAACGCCGGGAGCAATGGTAAAACCAACCGCCCAGTAACGGCGCGATTTAACGCGCGGTTACGGTTCTTGCGTACCATTAACCGCGCGCACCTACCGGGTTCAGGAACGGTTTAGGGTTGGCTGGCTTCAGGTCATACATGCCACCGTAGAAGGGATCGACCAGCAGCCAGCCAGGGAAACCAAGCAACGGAATATTACCCAGCAGATACCATAAATTGGCGCTGCCCTCGATCGGCATCGTCACCGGCACATAGCCCGGTCTTTCCAGCATCACCTGATAATGTTTCTTGCCAAAATAACGACCGGTGGATTTCGCCAGCTCAACGTTTTGCGGCGTAAAGCCCTGCGCCACTGCATGGCCGGTCTCATCCTGCACGGTAAAACGCGCGCCTTGTGGCACGGAGTCGATTCGTACCGATTGCGTTTCGGTGCCAACAATGGTCGCACAACCGCTTAACAGTAGCGCGCAGGCAGGAAGGAGATGTCGCAGGTTCATAGCAGGTCCGCTTCAGAGTCAGAAGGGACAGTCTAAACTGCCCTCCCGCCCTTTTCACTCGCCTCAATCGCGCTATCAGTGGCGCTTTTCTGCGCTTTATTGCGGTTGACAACAGGCGGCAATCGCCGCGATATCCTGTGGCGTGGTGCGACAGCAACCGCCAATCAGGCGTGCACCAGCCTGTTGCCATTCGGGGAATTTGTCGTGCAACGTGCAACCCGACGGGGCCGAATGCCAGGTTTTACTGGTGGCATCGTACTGTTCGCCGGAATTGGGATAAACCAGCAACGGTTTGTCGCACAGCGCCTGCAAGGTGCGCAGCGCGGGCGTGACGCTCTCCAGCGCAACGCAGTTGATTCCCACCGCCACCACCTGTGGAGCCGCGTTGAGCAACGCCGCAACCTCGTTTAGCGGGGTACCATCGCTGATATGATTTGCGTCACGCAGCGTAAAGGAAAACCAGGCACTGCTGTCCGGGAACTCCGCCAGCAGGCTGACCAGCGCCTGCGCTTCGGCAAATGATGGCAAGGTTTCACACGCCAGCAGATCCACACCCGCTTCGAGCAAGGCGGCAACGCGCGGGCGATGGAAGGCTTTCATTTCAGCCTCTGGCAGCGCGTAATCACCACGATATTCCGCGCCATTGGCGAGAAAAGCCCCGTAAGGACCAACCGAACCGGCCACCAGCAGCGGTGCTGCCGTGCCTGATGCTGCGCGATAATCATCACGCGCCCGTTGTGCCAACGCGGCACTTTGCTGAATCAGCGTACGAGACTGAGCTTCATCCAGGCCACGTTGCGCGAAGCCCTGCGGTGTGGCCTGATAGCTGGCGGTAATGGCGCAATGGGCGCCTGCGGCGAAGTAGTCGTAGTGCACCTGATAGATCAGTTCAGGGTTTTCCATCAACACCTTCGCCGACCAAAGCGTATCAGCCAGATTACAGCCTCGCGCTTCCAGTTCGGTTGCCAGTGCACCATCAAGAATCAGGGTATCGGTTTGAGATAGCGCCTGCGCTACCGGGTTACGCCACATCGTTGGCCTCCTCAGCCTTCAGAGATGATTTACGTCGTTGCGTGACATGGTATGCGGCATAGCAGAAGAGAACAAACGGAATCCCGCACCACAAGGCAATCCGCTGTGACGGGTCGAAAGCCAGCCCAACACATGCCAACAGGCACAGCAGAAAGCCGAGAATCGGCGTCAGTGGGTAAAGTGGCGCTCGATACACCAGATCTTTCAGCGAACCGCCCTGCTGCACATGATGGCGACGGAACATAAAGTGAGATGCGCAGATACTGAGCCACACGGCCACCACGGCAAAACCGGAGATGGCTGACAACGCAACGAAAACGGTATCGGGGGCAATCACGCTGGAGAATAACGCCAGCAGGCCGCCAATCATGCTGATGGTAATCGCCAGCACCGGGATGCCACGACGATTCACGCGCGCAAAGCAGCGCGGCAAGGTGTTTTCATTGGCCAGTGACCACAGCATACGGCCCGAGGCGTACAAGCCGGAATTTGCGGCCGACAGGATGGCGGTGAGAATCACGAAGTTGAAGATATCCGCCGCCCAGGGAATGCCAATCTTCTCGAATACCAACACAAACGGGCTTTTCACGATCCCCGCCTGATCCATCGGGATCAACGCGGCCAGTACCAGCACGGTGCCGATAAAGAACACAATCAGACGAGCGACCGTGGTGCGGATCGCCAGCGGCAGGGCTTTTTGCGGCTGTTCGGTTTCACCGGCGGCAATGCCAATCAGTTCGGTGCCTGAGAAGGCAAAGTTGACGGCGACCATCGTCATCAGAATCGGCAGCGTGCCATGCGGCAGCCAGCCGGATGCGGTGAGGTTATGCAAGCCAGGTGCAGCACTGCCATCCTTCATCGGGATAAAACCAAACATCGCCCCGGCACCGAGAATGATAAAGGCGACAATGGTGATGACCTTGATAATCGAGAACCAGAACTCGCCTTCGGCAAAGAAGCGCGTTGAGACAATATTCAGCAAATAGATGGCGACGCAGAACACCAGGCACCAGACCCAAACCGGGATGCTCGGGAACCAGTACTGCATACAGAACCCGGCAGCGGTCAGGCTGGAGCCGAGGGCCACCGTCCAGGTCAGCCAGTAGAGCCAGGCCACGGTATAACCGGTGGCCGGACTCAAATAGCGCGCGGCATAGACATGGAAAGCACCGGTTTCCGGCATGGCAACGGCCAACTCGCCGAGGCATACCATCACCAGCCACACCACCAGCGCACCAATCAGATACGCCAGCAGCGTACCGGCGGCACCGGTGGTGGAGATGATATAACCGGTATTAAAAAACAGACCTGTGCCGATCACACCGCCGAGCGACAGCATCACCAGATGCCGTACTTTCATGGTGCGCTTAAAGTTTTCCTGCGAAGGATTTTGCTCGCTTTGCATTATTTTTATCCATATGGACGTCTAAACATCTACATGGACACAGGGTTATACGCGCCAGCGCGTCGAAATGCAACGTGGCAAAAGGTAAGGATTTTGTTGGAAGGGTGCGGCCCCGCGATGGCGGGGCGCAGCGTCAGCCGCCGAAGACACCTTGCAGATAGCGTTCCAGCGCAATACGCGAACTAAAGCCGTGCGGGATACCGTAATGTTCCTGGTTATCGCCTGCCAGATAGAGAGGAAACTGCGTATAGTGATCGCAGGTTTTCATTTCTGATGCCGGTTCAGCAAAGTTCAGACTTTTCTCTTTCAGCGTGGGATGAATGATCAGGGCCGTACGCCCCATGCGGGCTTCACGGTTGACGTAGACATAATTGTCGCCACGACGATAACCATAGATTTTGGGCGTAAGGGTATCCATTTCGAACCCTGCTTTTTCCAGTACGCGCGCTACCTCATCTGGTCGTAAATACATGCTTGCTCCTCTCTTCTTAGCCTCGCAACCTTACAACAGCCGTGCTGCACAAGGCATTCGGAATTTTCCATAAAGCCAGGTTAAAACCTGCCATCACTGGCAACTCGTCTGCATTAAGTATTACGTTTTAATTTAAAGGGAGCGAAAAATGTTTAGCCAGATTGGCAAAATGTTCCCATCGCTGCCGCAAATTAACGGAGCTCGCTTGAGCCACCGTAGATGCACTGCAAATAGCGCTTCAGAGATGCACGCGAGGTAAAGCCGTGAGCGATACCGTAATGCTCCTCCGTTTCGCCCGCCAGATAGAGCGGAAACTGCGTGTAGTGATCGCAGGTTTTCATCTCTAAAGCTGGTTCAGCGAAGCCCAGGCTGCGTTCTCTCAGCGTAGGGTGAATGACGAGTGCGGTGCGCCCCATGCGCGCTTCGCGGTTGACGTAGACATAGTCCTCGCCACGGCGATAACCAAAAATTTTGGTGGTAAGGGTATCCACTTCGAAGCCTACCTTTTCCAGTACGCTCGCTACCTCATCCGGTCGTAAATACATGATTGTTCCTCTGTTATAAAAGTCGCGCAACTTTACACAGCGGGGAAAAACGGGACATCCGGAATTGTCCCGAAAGTCAGGAGAAAATCTGCGTTTGATCGCGATTCGTCTACACTAAGTCTTACGTTTTAAAGTAAAGGGAGCGAAAAATGTTTAACCGAACCAGTAAAAACGAGGCCTCTGATATCAATCAGGATGTGAACGAGCTGGCTGATTCGCTGGAAGCATTGCTGAAATCGTACGGCAGCGAAGCCAAAGATGAAGTGGAAAACGCACGCAGTAAAGCACAATCGCTGCTGAAACAGACGCGCGCGAAACTGAACGGTAACAACCGGGTTTCCCAGGCCGCGCGTGACGCGAGTTACCAGGTTGATGCGTATGTACATGATAAACCCTGGCACGGTGTCGGCATTGGTGCCGCGGTCGGTCTGGTGATTGGTGCGCTGCTGGTCTCACGCCGCTAATCCACATTGTAATCCCGTAGCGGCGCGATTTATTGCGCGATAAATCGCGCCGCTTGTATCTTGAAGTTGTAACTGGTTAGCTACCCGTTACACGAAACGGAGGCAGCTTGTCGCGCCGCTTAAGACTCGATCTTGTGTCGTAGCTTAAAGCCCTCCGTTTCTCCTTTCACGCCAGCATCTACTCTGAACGGTAACCAGAAGCTCTGACTTCGTATGTACAAGGCAAGATGGCGTGATGGTTCATGTGAAAGGGAGCTGTCTTATGATTTATCTCGGTATTGATGTCAGTAAAAACAAACTCGACCTCTGCCTGTTGCCCGGCAACGGGAAAAAGAAAACCAAAACCCTCAAAAATCATCCCGACGCCGACCGGGAGATAAATGACTGGTTAATCAGGCAAAAATGCCATCCTGAACAGGTGATGGTGGTGCTCGAAGCGACCGGCATTTATCACGAAAACGTCGCCTTTGGTCTTCATGAAAATACCCCCGTCACAGTCTGCATCAGCAATCCTCAGCGGGTCAGGGAGTTCGCCCGTGGAATGGCTATCCTGACTAAAAACGACTCCGTTGATGCTTACATCCTGGCCCGTTATGGCGAGCTGAAACAGCCTGATGCCTGGGTGCCCCCCTCCCCGGAGGTCCGTAAACTTCGGGAGCTGGTGCGTCTGCGGGACTCACTTCAGGCTGATGTCCAGCGGGCGGAGAACCGACTGGAAAAGGCCCATTCAACCCGCACAGCGCCTGAAATCATTGACTCGCTGGAGAGAACCCTGAAAGCCCACAGGGACGAGCTGAAGCGTATTGAAGCGCTCATCTCAGACCACACAGATAATCATCCGGGTCTGAAGGAAGACCGTGAGCTGCTGGAATCGATAAAAGGAATAGGCAGCGTGGTGGGCACGACAATGCTGTCGGTGCTGCGCTCGTGTCCGTTCCGGAGTGCTTCACAGGTCGCTGCGTGGCTGGGTGTGGTACCGGTGGAAAAAACGTCCGGTAGCTCAGTCAGGGGGCGTGCACGGATGTCAAAAACAGGCCCGGCAGACGTAAGGGCGAAACTGTATATGGCGGCGATTGTAGCGATCAGGTGGAATGCCCCGGCGAAGGCGCTGTACCAGAGGCTAATCGCGAAGGGCAAAGCCAGCAAGGCTGCGCTTGGAGCGGTGATGCGCAAGCTGGTTCATCAGTGCTTCGGGGTGCTGAAAACGCGGATGAAGTGGGATGAAAATTACGCAGCTACCGCTTGACGTTCAAGACGGTAGCTACGGTCCGGTCATTGTTCAAATTTACAGCAGCGCTTGCCTTAATCACCCCGCCCTCACCCTTCACAAAAATTTTTTTTCCTCGCAAAGGCGCATGATCCCTGGTCTTAGGCCAATTCTGAGGCTTCAAATCACAAACCCATATATATAGTGGGCTTGACCACAACAAACACTACATCTAGTATTTGCTTCATCAGTTCACTACCAGATGTCGGCAAGGATGAGGCTCGCAGCAAAAGGATTTTTTGCTTCGTATCTCGCATCCTGACCATACCAAGAGGGAAATACGAATCATGCGCATTATTATTTACACCAAGAACAATTGTGTCCAGTGCAATGCAACAAAAAATGCCATGGACCGTAATGGCATCGATTACCAACTGATTAACCTCGATGCTCAGCCTGAAGCTATCGACAACCTCAAATCCCTTGGCTATCGCCAGGTGCCGGTGGTGATGACTCACGATGATCACTGGAGCGGCTTCCGTCCCGATAAAATCGCCAGCCTGCGCCAGCTCGCTGCTGTCGGGGGATAAGGCGATGTTTCCACTGGTGTACTTTTCCAGCCAGTCGGAAAACACGCACCGATTTATCACACGTCTGGGCCTGCCTGCACGACGGATACCCATCGACAGCACGCAGCGCCTGCATATCGACCAGCCCTACATTCTGGTGGTGCCGAGCTATGGCGGCGGCAGTGCCAGAGGGGCGGTGCCCGGACAAGTGATCCAATTCCTCAATGATGAAGCTAACCGACGCGGTATCCGCGGGGTGATTGCTGCCGGCAACCGCAACTTCGGAGCGGGATTCTGCCTGGCGGGCGACATCATTGCGCAGAAATGTCAGGTTCCCTATCTCTACCGCTTTGAGTTGATGGGAACCCCCGACGATATCGCTAATGTAAAAGCGGGAGTGACCCAATTTTGGCAACGACAGACACCCTCAACGGCGCAGGACTTGACTACCACGCCCTGAACGCGATGCTGAACCTGTATGACGCCGATGGCCGCATCCAGTTCGAAAAAGACCACGAAGCCACGCATCAGTTTTTCCTGCAACATGTTGCGCCCAATACCGTGCCTTTCGCCTCTGCGGCGGAACGCCTGCGCTATCTGGTGGCTGAAGGCTACTACGAAGCTGAGGTACTGAATCAGTACGATTTCGCCTTCCTGTGCCAGCTGCACGACGAAGCCGATGCCTGGGGTTTCCGTTTTCATACCTTCCTGGGGGCGTGGAAGTTCTACACCAGCTACACGCTGAAAACCTTTGACGGCAAGCGTTACCTCGAAACCTTTGAACAGCGCGCCTGCATGGTGGCGCTGACGCTGGCACGCGGTAACGAATCCCTGGCGCGCGAACTGCTGGCAGAGATGCTGAGCGGTCGCTTCCAGCCCGCAACGCCCACCTTCCTGAACTGCGGTAAACAGCAACGCGGTGAGTTGGTTTCCTGCTTCCTGCTGCGTATCGAAGACAATATGGAATCGATTGGCCGTGCGGTGAACTCCGCATTGCAGCTCTCCAAACGTGGCGGTGGCGTGGCATTTTTGCTGTCGAACCTGCGTGAGTCCGGCGCACCGATCAAGCGTATTGAGAACCAATCTTCCGGCGTGATTCCGGTTATGAAGATGCTGGAAGATGCGTTTTCTTACGCTAACCAACTGGGAGCACGTCAGGGTGCGGGCGCGGTGTGGCTGAATGCCCATCACCCGGATATCCTGCGTTTCCTCGATACCAAGCGTGAGAACGCCGACGAGAAAATTCGTATCAAAACGCTGTCCCTCGGCGTGGTGATCCCGGACGTCACTTTCCGTCTGGCAAAAGAAAATCGTGAGATGGCGCTGTTTTCGCCATATGACGTGGAACGCATCTACGGTAAGGCGTTTGGCGACATCAGCATCAGCGAACATTACGATGAGATGCTGGCCGACGACCGCATTCGCAAAACCTTTATTCAGCCGCGTGATTTCTTCCAGACGCTGGCGGAGATTCAGTTCGAATCCGGCTATCCCTACATCATGTATGAGGACAGCGTCAACCGCAGCAACCCGATTGCCGGCCGCATCAATATGAGCAATCTGTGTTCGGAGATTTTGCAGGTCAACAGCGCCAGCGAGTTCCATGACGACCTGAGTTATCGCCGTGTCGGCAAAGATATCTCCTGTAACCTCGGTTCGCTCAACATCGCGCATGCGATGGATTCACGCAATCTGGCGCAGACCGTGGAAGTCGCGGTGCGAGCCCTGACTGCCGTGTCGGATATGAGCGAGATTAACTCGGTGCCCTCGGTGGCTGAAGGCAACCGCCGTTCACACGCGATTGGTCTTGGTCAGATGAACCTGCATGGCTATCTGGCGCGTGAAGGCATGGCTTACGGTTCACAAGAGGCGCTGGATTTCACCAATCTCTATTTTTACTGTGTCACTTATCATGCGGTGCGCACCTCTAACCTGCTGGCACAGGAGCGTAAACAGAGTTTTGATGGTTTCGCACAATCCACCTATGCCAACGGCGCGTACTTCGACAAGTACACCGAACGGGCCTGGCAACCGCGTACTGCACGGGTAGCGCAACTGTTTGCTGATGCTGGCATTGCCCTGCCCAGCCAGGCTGACTGGCAGGCGTTGCGTGAAGCGGTGATGACGCACGGTCTGTATAACCAGAATCTCCAGGCGATTCCGCCCACCGGTTCAATCTCATACATCAACCACGCGACCTCCAGCATTCACCCGATCGTTTCACGGATTGAGATTCGCAAAGAGGGCAAAACCGGCCGTGTTTACTATCCAGCTCCGTTTATGACCAATGACAATCTGGATTTCTATCAGGATGCCTACCAGATTGGCCCGGAAGCGATTATTGATACCTACGCCGAAGCGACCCAACACGTCGACCAGGGACTGTCTCTGACGCTGTTCTTCCGTGATGACGTCACTACGCGTGATATCAACAAAGCGCAGATCTACGCGTGGAAGAAAGGCATCAAAACGCTTTATTACATTCGACTGCGCCAGATGGCGCTTCAAGGCACCGAGGTGCAGGGCTGCGTCTCCTGCGCGCTGTGATGAAAACTATGCGACTAAATCAAATTCAAGCGATTAACTGGAACCGAATCCAGGACGAGAAAGATCTCGAAGTGTGGAACCGCCTGACCAGCAACTTCTGGCTGCCGGAAAAAGTGCCGTTGTCCAACGACCTGCCCGCCTGGCAGACACTGGATAAACAGCAGCAACAGCTGACCATCCGCGTGTTCACCGGACTGACGCTGCTCGATACCATTCAGAACGTGATTGGCGCACCGGGGCTGATGGAGGATGCGCTGACACCACATGAAGAAGCGGTACTGTCCAACGTCAGCTTTATGGAAGCGGTTCACGCCCGCTCCTATAGCTCGATTTTCTCCACCCTGTGTAACACGGCGGATGTTGATGCCGCTTATCGCTGGAGTGAAGAGAATGAGGCGCTGCAAAATAAAGCGAAAATCGTGCTGGAGCATTATCGCGCAGATGACCCGCTGAAGAAGAAAATTGCCAGCGTGTTCCTCGAATCGTTCCTGTTCTATTCCGGCTTCTGGCTGCCGATGTATTGGTCAAGCCGTGGCAAGCTGACCAATACGGCGGATTTGATTCGTCTGATTATTCGCGATGAAGCGGTGCACGGTTATTACATCGGTTATAAGTACCAGAAAGCGCTGGAAAACGTCGATGATGCACGCCGTGAAGAGTTGCAGCAATTCGCCATCGAGCTGCTGCTGGCGCTGTACGAAAACGAGGTTGTTTATACCGAAGCGCTGTATGCCGATGTGGGTTGGGCGAAAGAAGTGAAAACCTTCCTGCACTATAACGCCAACAAAGCGCTGATGAACCTCGGTTACGAAGCGCTGTTTCCGGCGGAACTCACGGCAGTGAACCCGGCGATTCTTTCTGCCTTGTCGCCAAATGCCGATGAAAACCACGACTTTTTCTCCGGTTCCGGCTCCTCCTATGTAATGGGCAAAGCGGTCGAAACAGAAGACGAAGACTGGAACTTTTAATCGCTTCATATCGGGCTGGCCTCAGCCCGATATTTCCTCTGTTCACTGCTGGTTATTTCCCCGTTATTTCGCCTCTACATCGTCATCAGGCTGTCATTTTTTCTTCCTTGCAATGGTCCATATATCGCCTGGTAAAGCGCGATTTATCGCCGCTCAGATAAATAAAACCGCCAGAAGCACAGAAATTCAGCCTGAATTTGAGAAAAAATTGATCCTTGCTTATCCCTTGTGAGCACTGGAAATTCTCGCCATTCTCTCCAGCACCGCCAGCCAAATATCACCCTTAAGGGTTGTCAGATAATCTCATTATGTTACGGTATAGGCCGCTTAATTTTAACCAGGGCCACAACAAGAAATAGCGAAACATCAATTAACCAGGAATTTAATTACTGCATGGCAATTAAACTCGAAGTAAAGAATTTATATAAGATATTTGGTGATCACCCGGAAAGGGCATTTAAACATATTGAACGCGGTGAGGGTAAAGAGGCAATTCTGGCGAAAACCGGACTCTCTCTCGGCGTAAAAGATGCCAGTCTGGCCATTGAAGAAGGCGAGATCTTCGTCATCATGGGGCTTTCAGGTTCAGGTAAGTCCACCATGGTTCGCCTTCTCAATCGTCTGATCGAGCCGACACGCGGCCAGGTGATTATTGATGGTGTCGATATTGCCAAAATATCCGACGCCGAACTGCGCGAAGTGCGCAGAAATAAGATCAGCATGGTATTCCAGTCATTTGCTCTGATGCCACATCTGACGGTATTAAATAATACCGCCTTCGGCATGGAATTAGCGGGCGTAGCATTGCAGGAGCGTCAGGAAAAAGCGCTGGAAGCATTGCGTCAGGTCGGACTGGAGAATTATGCCCATGCATACCCGGATGAACTTTCCGGTGGTATGCGTCAGCGCGTCGGATTAGCCCGTGCGCTGGCAATCAATCCTGATATTTTGTTGATGGACGAAGCCTTCTCTGCACTTGATCCGCTTATTCGTACTGAAATGCAGGATGAGTTGGTAAAATTGCAGGCAAAACATCAACGTACCATTGTCTTTATTTCCCACGATCTCGATGAAGCGATGCGTATTGGCGATCGCATTGCCATTATGCAGGGCGGTGAAGTGGTCCAGGTCGGCACGCCGGATGAAATATTGAATAATCCGGCCAACGATTATGTGCGAACCTTCTTCCGTGGCGTCGATATCAGCCATGTGTTCAGCGCCAAAGATATTGCGCGACGCAGCGCGGGTGCGCTGATCCGTAAAGCGGCGGGTCTTGGCCCACGCTCTGCGATAAAGTTGTTGCAGGATGAAGATCGCGATTTTGGTTATGTACTGGAAAAACAGAAATTTGTTGGCGTGGTTTCAACCGATTCGCTGAAAGCGGCCCTGGCCGCAGGCGAGGGTCTGGACAACGCGCTGCTGGATATTCCGGCGGTTCCGGCGGACACCTCACTGAATGATCTGCTCTCCCATGTGGCGCAGGCACCTTGTGCCGTACCGGTGGTAGGTGAAGAAAATCAGTATGTTGGTGTGATATCGAAAAGCACGCTGCTGCGCGCTTTAGACCGTGAAGGAGCCTGATAATGAGTGAAAAAAATAGCAATCCGTGGGATAGCGCCAGTCAGACTACGCAGGCGGCCACTCCCGACAGTAGCGCAACCGATCCCTGGTCAACCGGGGCCAGCGCACCGGCAAGCCCCGGCACGCATGAGGCCGCCAGCAACGCCGCCAGCAACAGCGACTGGTTAAGCAGCGCACCTGCGCCGCAGCCGGAACATTTCAATATTCTGGATCCGTTCCATAAGACGCTGATCCCGCTCGACAGCTGGGTGACTCACGGCATCGACTGGGTGGTAAACCACTTCCGTCCGGTGTTCCAGGGCATCCGTGTGCCGGTGGATTATATCCTCAGTGCCTTCCAGCAACTGCTGCTGGGTATGCCTGCGCCGGTCGCGCTGGTGGTGTTCGCGCTGATCGCCTGGCAGATCGCCAGCCCGGCAATGGGTATCGCGACCCTGATTTCGCTGGTGTTGATTGGCGCAATTGGTGCCTGGTCACAAGCGATGGTGACGCTGGCGCTGGTGCTCACCGCCCTGTTGTTCTGCATCATTATCGGTCTGCCGCTCGGCATCTGGCTGGCACGCAGCGAACGCGCGGCGCGCATCATCCGACCGCTGCTGGATGCGATGCAAACCACACCAGCCTTCGTCTATCTGGTGCCGATTGTCATGCTGTTCGGCATCGGTAACGTGCCGGGCGTAGTGGTGACCATTATCTTTGCCTTGCCGCCGATTGTGCGTCTGACGATTCTTGGCATTAAACAGGTTCCGGCAGATTTGATCGAAGCCAGTGAGTCCTTTGGTGCCAGCCCGCGTCAGATGTTGTTTAAAGTGCAACTGCCACTGGCGATGCCGACCATTATGGCTGGCGTTAACCAGACGCTGATGCTGGCGCTATCGATGGTGGTGATCGCCTCGATGATCGCCGTCGGTGGTCTTGGCCAGATGGTGCTACGCGGTATCGGTCGCCTCGATATGGGCCTCGCCACCGTGGGCGGTGTGGGTATCGTGATCCTCGCCATTATTCTTGATCGTCTGACCCAATCGGTGGGTCGCGACAGCCGCAGCCGTGGCAATCGCCACTGGTACAGCAGTGGCCCGGTTGGCCTGCTGATGCGCCCTTTCAGTAAAAAGCCCTGATTCATTTGGGCGGCCCACTGTAGCCGCCCGTCTCCGACGCCACACGTAAAATAAGGAATGACTATGCGCAAGACAGCCCTATTCGCTGCCGTCCTGACGACATTCGCCGTGACGCATGTGTCCGCCGCCGACCTGCCGGGTAAAGGCATCACCGTTAAACCGGTGCAGAGCACCATCTCAGAAGAAACGTTTCAGACGCTGCTGGTGAGCCGCGCGCTGGAAAAACTGGGTTATACCGTCGATAAACCCAGCGAAGTCGACTACAACGTTGGCTACACCACCATTGCCGAAGGCGATGCCACCTTTACCGCCGTCAACTGGCAGCCGCTGCATGATGATATGTATAAAGCCGCCGGTGGCGACCAGAAGTTTTACCGCGAAGGGACTTATGTAACCGGTGCGGCACAGGGTTACCTGATCGACAAAAAAACAGCGGATCAGTACCACATCACCAACTTTGCCCAGTTGAAAGATCCTAAGCTGGCGAAGCTGTTTGATACTAACGGCGACGGCAAAGCTGACCTGACCGGTTGCACCCCAGGCTGGGGCTGTGAGGCCGTGATTAACCATCAGATTGACGCTTACGGTCTGAGCAAAACGGTGGAGCACAACCAGGGAAATTACTCGGCAATGATTGCCGACACCATCACTCGCTTTAAGCAGGGTAAGCCGATCCTGTACTACACCTGGACCCCCTACTGGGTGAGCGACGTGCTTAAGCCGGGTAAAGATGTGGTGTGGTTGCAGGTGCCGTTCTCATCGCTGCCGGGCGAGCAGAAAAATGTCGATACCAAGCTGGCGAACGGTGCCAACTACGGCTTCCCGGTGAATACCATGCATATCGTTGCCAACAAAGCCTGGGCTGAGAAAAACCCGGCGGCGGCGAAACTGTTTGCCGAGATGAAACTGCCAATCACCGACATCAATGCGGAAAATGCTGCCATGCATGCCGGTCAGTCTTCTGAAGACGATATCAACCGCCACGTTGATGGCTGGATCAAAGGTCATCAGGCCGAGTTTGATAAGTGGGTGCAGGACGCACTGGCTGCGGCGAAGTAAATATCACCGGGCCCACATACTGCACACCTCCTTCTCCCGCTTGCGGGAGAAGGTCGGGATGAGGGCCATCAGCAGCTAAAGTCGCGCGACAAATCGCGCCGCTACAGAGAGCGACCTGGTTTTCCCAATCGATTCGGACGCTATAGCGTACTGGTACGTCCTGTTAATTAACACAACAATGAAATAGTTTTTTGGGTTACTATTAACCCATTATGATTATTTGCCTGCTCATGACGCTATGAATGCTTCCCATCAGGGCCTCAGTTCTGCCCTGGTCGCGCTGATGTCGGTCGCGACTGGCCTTGCCGTCGCCAGCAACTACTATGTCCAGCCGCTGCTGGATACCATCGCCCACCAGTTTAATCTCTCCGTCAGCCTCGCCGGCTTTATCGTCACCACCGCCCAACTCGGTTATGCCTGTGGCCTGCTGCTGCTGGTACCACTCGGCGATATGCTGGAACGGCGCGGCCTGATTGTTTCCATGAGCCTGCTCGCGGCCGGTGGCATGATGATCACCGCGCTCTCCTCTTCCCTGCCGTTAATGCTGCTGGGCACGGTGGTGACCGGACTGTTTTCTGTCGTGGCACAAATTCTGGTGCCTCTCGCAGCCACCCTCGCAGCGCCAGAGAAACGCGGCAAAGTAGTAGGAACGGTAATGAGCGGTTTATTGCTCGGTATCCTGCTGGCACGAACCGCCGCCGGTGCACTGGCGCAACTGGGTGGCTGGCGCAGCGTTTACTGGACCGCCAGCGTGTTGATGATCCTGATGGCACTGGCGCTGTGGCGTTATCTGCCGCGCTATAAGCAGGATGTCCCACTTAATTACCCGCAGTTGTTACGCTCCATCTTCAGCCTGTATGCCGGTAACCGGGTAATACGTACCCGCGCGTTAACCGGCTGCCTCTCCTTCGCCAATTTCAGCATGCTCTGGACCTCCATGGCGTTCCTGCTATCAGCACAACCTTATGGTTTTAATGAAGGGGAGATTGGCCTGCTGGGTCTGGTGGGTGCCGCAGGGGCACTGGCGGCACGTCAGGCCGGTAGTCTGGCGGATAAAGGGAAAGCCAAACTGACCACCAGCACCGGGTTGTTGATTATGTTAGCGGCGTGGGGGGTAACCGCGCTGGGGGCACACCATTTGCTGGCACTGATTATCGGTATTTTGCTGCTCGACTTAGCGGTGCAGGCAGTACATATCACCAACCAAAGCGTGATTTATCGTCATAAACCAGAGGCGCGCAACCGCCTGAATGCCGGCTATATGACCAGTTATTTTATCGGTGGTGCGCTGGGTTCAATCATCTCGGCGAATGCATTTCATCACGCAGGCTGGTATGGCGTTTGTGGAGCCGGTGTGCTGTTCACCACAATTAACCTGTTGATTTGGTGGCGCAATGCGCGCTTCGAAAGTGTTTAGAAAACGTAAAGACCGGACCTAATCGATGAGCAATACTGTTCATCAATGATTGGGTTTGTTATGGTTAGCCAGAGAGTTATTCATCATGGTTATTTTTTCTCGCGAAATTATTCAACTGTAAAAAGATTTCGCGAGGCGAATTGATAGCATCCAATGCCTGCGCATCCGTAGCCTTGGATCGGGCAACACGCCCAGGGTCAGGGAATGACCTGGAATCGCCGGGTGCTGACAGTGTGATCGTGCTAACAATCACTGGCGGGAATTATGACTACGCTTAATCTGTCACCACCATTACTATACCAGTTGCAACTAGTGAGGTTTTTTTAGAATGGAAAGTTCGTTTACTCCCATAGAGCAGATGCTAAACATCCGTGCTACTCGCCATAAAGATTTTCCATTGCAGGAGATCATCCTGACGCGTCTGTGCATGCATATGCAGGGCAAACTGCTGGATAATCGCAACAAAATGTTGAAGGCGCAGGGAATTAACGAAACCTTATTCATGGCGCTGATCACCCTCGATGCGCAGGAAAATCAGAGCATCCAGCCTTCTGAACTGAGTTCTGCCCTCGGATCTTCCCGTACCAACGCCACGCGTATTGCTGATGAGCTGGAAAAACGCGGCTGGATTGAGCGTCGTGAAAGTGACAACGACCGTCGCTGCCTGCATCTGCATCTGACTGAGAAAGGTAACGAATTTTTACGCCAGCTGCTGCCACCGCAGCACCAGAGCCTGCAATATCTTTGGTCGTCGCTCTCCTCAGACGAGCAAGGACAGCTGGAAGCGATTACCCGTAAGCTGCTTAACCGCCTCGACAAAATGGATGAAGAGCAACTCATCGCCTCCCTGTCACGCTAATAGCAAGAAGTGCGACACAATCACCTGTCGAAACCGATATTTTAATCCCCTTTTTATCCGGCCAGCGTCACAAGCGCTGGCTTTTTTCGACTCGGGACCCCGTGTTGATGGATGAACACATCCCGAAAAAATGGAAAACGTGGAGAATAGCATGAGTGCGACAGCGGCAGATCAAAGCCCGCAACAGCCAGCAAATAAAAAGAAAAAGCGCAAAGGTGCGCTTATCCTGCTGGCTATCGTGTTTGTCATTATTGGTATTGCCTATCTGGCTTACTGGTTCCTGGTGCTGCGTCATTTCCAGGAAACCGACGATGCTTATGTCTCAGGTAATCAGGTGCAGGTGATGGCGCAGGTGTCTGGCAGCGTCAATAAAGTGTGGTTTGATGACACCGACTTCGTGAAGAAAGGTGACGTGCTGGTATCACTCGATAAAACCGATGCAGAACAGGCGTTTGAAAAAGCGCAGACTGCACTGGCTACCAGCGTACGTCAGACGCATCAGTTGATGATCAATGGCAAGCAGGATCAGGCCACCATCAAGTTGCAACAAACGGCGCTGGAGCAGGCCGAGGCAGACCTGAAGCGTCGTGAGCCGCTGGGTGCCGCCAACCTGATTGGCCGTGAGGAACTGCAACACGCGCGCGACGCCGTGGCTACCGCCAAAGCACAACTCGACGTGGCAGTGCAGCAGTACAACGCGAATCAGGCGATGATCCTCAACACCTCACTGGAAAACCAGCCGGCGGTGAAACAGGCCGCCGCTGAACTGCGCGATGCCTGGCTGGCACTGCAACGTACCGAGATCCGCAGCCCGATGGATGGCTATGTCTCCCGTCGTAGCGTGCAGGTTGGCTCGCAAATCTCCACCAGCACGCCACTGCTGGCAGTGGTGCCTGCCACCAATTTGTGGATAGATGCGAACTTCAAAGAAACCCAACTGGCAGACGTGCGCATTGGCCAACCGGCGACGGTCGTCAGTGATATCTACGGTGATGATGTGGTGTATCAAGGCAAGGTGGTAGGTCTGGATATGGGCACCGGTAGCGCCTTCTCCCTGCTGCCGGCACAGAACGCCACCGGTAACTGGATCAAAGTGGTTCAGCGTCTGCCGGTACGTATCGAGCTGGATGCGAAAGAAGTGGCAGAACATCCGCTGCGTATCGGCCTGTCAACGCTGGTCAAAGTGGATACCTCCAATAAGGATGGCGCAACACTTGCCAGCAGCGTCCGTAGCCAGGCCGCTTATGAAAGCGATGCGCTGGCAATCGACCTGACGCCAGTAAACCAGATGATTACTGACATCGTTCGTGCCAACGCCGGCTGATAACGCGGGAGGCTGTTATGGCACAAAAACCGCTTGAAGGCGCGCCGTTAGTCCTGATGACCATCGCCCTGTCACTGGCGACGTTTATGCAGGTACTCGACTCGACGATTGCCAACGTGGCGATTCCCACCATCGCCGGGAACCTGGGTGCCTCTAACTCCCAGGGCACCTGGGTGATCACCTCTTTCGGGGTGGCAAACGCCATCTCGATTCCGATCACCGGTTGGCTGGCGAAACGCGTCGGTGAAGTGAAGCTGTTTACCTGGGCGACAATCCTGTTCGCCCTCGCCTCCTTTGCCTGTGGTGTCTCCGAAAGTCTGTCGATGCTGATTTTCTTTCGTGTCATCCAGGGGGTGGTGGCTGGGCCACTGATTCCGCTGTCGCAGAGTTTGTTGCTGAACAACTACCCGCCCGCAAAACGCAGCGTGGCGCTGTCGTTGTGGGCAATGACAGTGATCGTGGCACCGATTTGTGGACCGATTCTCGGTGGCTGGATTAGCGATAACTATCACTGGGGCTGGATCTTCTTCATCAACGTGCCGATTGGCGTGGTGGTGGTGATGCTGACGCTGCAAACCTTGCGCGGTCGGGAAACACAAACGGCCAGCCGCCCGATTGACATGGTCGGTCTGGTGCTACTGGTGGTGGGTATTGGTTGCTTGCAGGTCATGCTGGACCGTGGCCGAGAACTGGATTGGTTTAGTTCCACTGAAATCATCACGTTAACCGTTGTCGCGGTCGTAGCCCTGGCGGTGCTACTGGTATGGGAACTGACGGATGACCATCCGATTGTCGATCTTTCGCTATTTAAATCGCGCAATTTCACCATCGGGTGTTTGTCGATAAGCCTTGCCTATATGCTCTACTTCGGCTCGATTGTTTTGCTGCCGCAGCTATTGCAGGAAGTGTACGGCTATACCGCAACCTGGGCCGGGCTGGCTTCCGCGCCGGTGGGGATTATTCCGGTAATCCTGTCGCCGATCATTGGTCGCTTTGCTCATAAGCTGGATATGCGCCGTCTGGTGACCTTCAGCTTTATTATGTATGCGGTGTGCTTCTATTGGCGCGCGTATACCTTTGAGCCGGGGATGGATTTTGGTGCGTCGGCGTGGCCGCAGTTTATTCAGGGCTTCGCGGTGGCATGCTTCTTTATGCCGCTGACCACCATTACGCTGTCGGGCTTGCCACCAGAACGCATGGCGGCGGCATCCAGTCTGTCGAACTTTGTGCGTACACTGGCTGGCTCCATCGGGACGTCGATAACTACTACCATGTGGACCGATCGCGAATCAATGCATCACAGCTATTTGTCGGAATCGGTGAATCCGTATAACGCCAATTCGCAGCAGATGTACGATCAGTTGGAAAGTCTTGGCATGACCCATCAGCAGGCATCAGCGTATATCGCACAGCAGATCACCAACCAGGGGCTGATTATCTCTGCCAACGAGATTTTCTGGGCCTCGGCCGGGGTGTTTCTTATTCTGTTGGTGCTGATTTGGTTCGCACGTCCACCTTTTGGGGCGGGCGGTGGCGGCGGTGGTGCACACTAAGCCAAAAAAAACGGGCCATAATGGCCCGTTTTTTTATGCGTTCTGTCGCCACCATTCGGCAAGCAGGATGCCAGTTGCTACCGACACGTTGAGACTTTCTACGTTGCCGGTACCGCCAATCGACAGGCTCATGTCACCCTGTTGGAAAGCGCTGTCGGACAGCCCTTCTCGCTCCTGGCCCAGCACCAGCACCATTTTGGCTGGCAGCTCAGCTTTTGCCAGCGGCGTACCTTCATGGCTGGAGGTCGTGACGATGGTGTAGCCTGCTTTGCGGAAGGCTTCCAGACCGGCGGAGAAGTTTTCACCGCTGATTGCCTGGACGTGCTCCGCGCCACCTTCTGCGGTACGCACTGCGGCACCCGATTCCAGCAGTGACGCATCATTCACCAGCAGTCCCTTAACACCAAAGTGGGCGCAGCTACGCATGATGCCGCCGAGGTTATGCGGGTTGCTGACATCTTCCAGTGCCAATACGCAATCTTTGGCTTCGGCCTGACTTAACCACTCAGATACCGCCATCCCCATGCGTTTTTTAATGATGAAACACACGCCGCCGTGATGTTCAGTTCCTGACGCTTTCGCCAGCTCGGCATCATCCACCACATGGTAGGCTTTGCGGTTGGCGGCGAGCCAGCGCAATGTTTCACGGAAACGCGGCGTCACGCTCTGGACAAACCAGGCGCGGACGATGCTTTCGGGACGGCTCTGGAACAAGGCCTGGCAGGCATTTTCCCCGTAAACACGCGTCTCTTCCTGACGCTGGCGGCGAATCTGCTCCGGGTCGATAGCAGGCTTGCTGACGCTACCCTCTTCCAGCGCGTTATTTTCAGCTACCGGTGGGCGTGAAACGGTGCGCCACGGTGAATCCTCAAAGCTACGTGCTTTGCGATTATCATCGCCGCGATCGCTACGACGACCAGCACCGCGACCGCCTTCTTCATTATTACGTCCAGTGCGGGGGCCAGAACGACGATTCTCTTCCTGGCGCGCAGCAGGACGGCCGCCTTTGCCGGTACGGGGGTTTGGCGCACGCGAGCCTTTCTGGCCCTCATCCTCACCACGTACATACATCACTTTGACCTTGCCGCTTTTGCCTTTAATTTCGTCGTTCATCTGTTCCTCCAGCATTGAGAGCGCGAAGATTACCTGATGTGTCGGCGCTTAGCTATCAACTATTGAACCTATCGAGCAATCCAGATTGAGCATAGCATTCAACCCTTTCATAATGCTCGGCAATCATAAATATACAGATCCGGTTTGAGGTAACTATGAATACGGTATGTGCCTCCTGTCAGGCAACCAACCGCGTGCCCGAAGCACGCATTGCCGATGGAGCCAAATGTGGCCGCTGCGGCGGTGAGCTGTTTAACGGCGAAGTGGTGAGCGCGACTGCCGCGACGCTGGATAAATATTTGCAGGACGATTTGCCCGTGGTGGTCGATTTCTGGGCACCGTGGTGTGGACCTTGCGTCAACTTCGCACCGGTATTTAAAGATGTCGCCGATGAGCGGCGCGGCAAGGTGCGTTTTGTGAAGGTGAATACAGAAGCCGAACCAGCGCTGAGTTCACGTTTCCGTATTCGCAGCATTCCCACCATCATGTTGTTTAAGAATGGCGAGTTGGTCGACATGCTGAACGGCGCGATGCCAAAAGCACCGTTCAACGAATGGCTCGACGAGTCGCTGTGATCCCCTCCGTGGCCAGCCGGGTGCTGGCCATATTACCTTTGCGCGGCATTTCCATTACAATTACGTTTTTGCTGCCCGCCTGAGTGTTATGTCTGAGAATGCCGTCCTGCGTTTGCGCACGCAACGTCTTGCCCGCGCTACCCGTCCGTTTCTGGCCCGTGGCAATCGGGTTATCCGCTGTCAGGGTTGTCTCCTGCCGCATCAACATTGCGTATGCGCCACATTACAGCCGCAAACCGCCCGCAGCCGTTTTTGTCTGGTGATGTTTGATACCGAACCGATGAAACCCAGTAATACCGGACGTCTGATCGCCGATATCCTGCCGGATACGCTGGCATTTGGCTGGTCACGTACCGAGCCCGACGCCGCATTATTACAAGCGGTGCAGATGAGCGATTATCAACCGTTGGTCGTGTTCCCCGCGTCCTATGCCGATACCGGTCGCACCGTGCTGACGGAGCCGCCACGCAGCGGCAAGCCCCCGCTGTTTATTATGCTCGACGGCACCTGGACTGAGGCACGCAAAATGTTCCGCAAAAGCCCCTGGCTGGATGCATTCCCGGTGATGTCTTTGAATGTGACCAGCCCGTCACGTTACACGCTGCGTGAAGCACATGGCGAAGGTCAGCATTGCACCGCAGAAGTTGCCGCTGCATTGCTGGAGCAGGCTGGCGACGTCGCCGCTGCCGATGCGTTACAACAGCATTTCACGCGCTTCCGTCAGGCGTATCTGGCCGGTAAACCCCATCATCCGGCACACGCGTTATGTGACGAGGATAACTAACGCTGTACTTTTTTTGCACAGCGCACTGAACTATAGTAGAGCATCGCCACGGAGCTGGCTTTCAATCATGGATGATGCGCTATGAAACTTTTCGTGTTGGTTATTTGCCTGCTGGCCGGTTGCAGTACCGCGCCAAAACATCAACAGGGCTTTCCCCTGAAATTTCAGTCTGTCAGTACCCACCCTTCTGCGTTGATCGCTGCCGATGCACTGCAACCTGGCGATCTGCTGCTCTCATCAGCCACCTCGCTGCAATCCTGGGGGATTCGTCTGTTTACCCTGACGGGCGTCAGCCACGCGGCTATTTATCTGGGTGATCAGCGAGTTGCCGAAGCGGTGGGGAGTGGGGTCAACATTATCCCCCTCGATCGCGCGATTGCCGAAAGTAATAATCTGCTGGCTTTACGCATACCGGGCATCACCGTTGAACAAACGCTACGGCTGCGCGAGTTTTCCGACCTGCAACAGGGTAAAAAATACAACTTTAAAGGGATTGTGATGTTTATGCCCTTTATGGTGTCGCGTCGTGTGTGTGAATTACCGCTGGTAAATGAGCAGGTGCGCAGCAACTGCCTGACGATACTGGCTAACGTGCAACTGGCCGACGAGGAAAATCCTGAATCTGACCGTTTTTTCTGTTCGGAATTTGTGCTGGCGGGTTACCGCTATGCCGGAATTGAGTTGCTGGCGGGCCAGGCAAACTGGGTTAGTCCGGCGGATTTATTGCATCTGCGTGAGGGGGATGTATCCGCCTGGCACGCACAACAGCCGATAGAATATATCGGTCATCTCAAACGCTGGAATTTGAAAGAGATCCTCAGCCTGCGATCGCCAGATCGGCAAGCGCAGTAAAAAGCGTTTACAATCACGCCATCCCCCATGTCAGGAGTGCATGATGAGCCAACGCGGACTGGAAGCGCTGTTACGACCTAAATCCATTGCGGTAATCGGTGCGTCGGTAAAACCGGGGCGCGCGGGTTATTTTATGATGCGTAACCTGCTGGCGGGCGGTTTTAGCGGCCCGGTATTGCCGGTAACGCCGAAGTACAAGGCGGTGAGCGGCGTGCTCGCCTGGCCCGATATCGCCAGCCTGCCTTTTGCCCCCGATCTTGCCATCATCTGTACTCATGCCAAACGTAATCTGGCGTTGCTTCAACAACTGGGGGAGAAAGGTTGTAAAGCGTGCATCATTCTTTCCGCTCCCCCAGAACAACTGGATGAATTGAAAGCCTGCGCCAGTCAGTGGCAAATCCGCCTGCTCGGCCCCAACAGCCTTGGCCTGCTCGCTCCCTGGCAAGGACTTAACGCCAGTTTCTCCCCGGTACCCATTGCCAAAGGTCGTATCGCGTTTATTTCGCAATCGGCGGCGGTATCCAACACCATTCTCGACTGGGCGCAGCAGCGTAATCTTGGTTTCTCCTGGTTTATCGCACTGGGCGACAGCCTCGATATCGATGTCGATGACCTGCTTGATTTCCTCGCCCGTGATGGCAAAACCAGCGCCATCCTGCTCTATCTGGAACATCTTAGCGATGCGCGCCGTTTTGTCTCAGCATCGCGTAGCGCCTCGCGCAATAAACCGATTCTGGTGATCAAAAGCGGGCGTAGCCACCAGGCACAGGCAATGATTGGTACCCGCAGTGGGCTGGATGCTGCCTGGGATGCAGCCATCCAGCGTGCCGGTTTGCTACGGGTGCAGGATACTCATGAACTGTTCTCCGCAGTGGAGTCGCTCAGCCATATGCGCCCTTTACGTGGCGATCGTTTAATGATTATCAGTAATGGCGCCGCCCCGGCGGCACTGGCGCTGGACGAGTTATACGCGCGCAATGGCAAACTGGCGACGCTAAGCGAGGAAACCTTGCAGGCGCTGGCAGCACAGTTGCCGGCCGGTGTCGGGCGTGGCAATCCGCTCGATCTGAAAGATGATGCTACCCCCGAGCGCTACGTCGCCTGCATTGAGAAGTTGCTGGATAGTCATGAACTGGATGCCTTGATGATCATTCACGCCCCCAGTGCCGTGTCACCGGCCAGCGAAACTGCCGAGCAGATCATTACGGCGGTTGCGCGCCATCCACGCGGCAAGCAGGTGACATTGCTCACCAACTGGTGCGGTGAATTTTCCTCGCAGGCGGCTCGTCGCGCCTTCACCCAGGCAGGAATTCCAACCTGGCGTACGCCGGAAGGGACGGTGACAGCCTTTATGCATCAGGTGGAGTACCGCCGTAATCAGAAGCAGCTACGGGAAACGCCTGCACTACCGTTGGGCCTGACGCAAAACAGCACGCAGGCGCATCAGCTTATTCAGCAGGCGCTGGACCAGGGCATCACCACGCTGGACACGCATGAGGTCCAGCCGGTGTTGCAGGCTTATGGCCTGGCAACCCTATCGACCTGGATTGCCGCCGACAGTTCTGCGGCGGCCAGCATCGCAAGTCAGATCGGCTATCCGGTGGCGTTGAAGTTGCGCTCACCGGATATCCCGCACAAGTCTGAGGTGCAGGGGGTGATGCTTTATCTGCGCAGCGCCAGTGAAGTCAAACTGGCCGCCGACGCGATTTTTGACCGTGTTCGGCAAACCCATCCCGAGGCAAGGATTGATGGCCTGCTGGTGCAGAGCATGGCCAACCGCGCGGGTGCACAGGAGCTGCGCATAGTGGTGGAACAGGATCCGCTGTTTGGCCCGATTATTATGTTGGGAGAAGGCGGCGTGGAATGGCAGCCAGATAAGCAAGCTGCCGTAGCTTTGCCCCCCCTGAACATGACGCTGGCGCGCTATCTGGTGATCCAGGCGATGAAAAGCGGCAAAGTTCGCAGTCGCAGTGCGTTGCGGCCCCTGAACATTCCTGCACTCAGTCAGTTGCTGGTTCAGGTTTCTAACCTGGTGGTTGATTGCCCGGAGATCCAGCGGCTGGATATTCATCCGCTGCTGGCCGCCGGTGACGAATTTACCCTGCTGGATGTCACACTACAGCTCGCCCCGTTCCAGGGCGATAACGAAGCGCGGCTGGCGATACGCCCCTATCCTCACCACCTTGAGGAGCTGGTTGAACTGAAAGATGGCCAGCATTGCCTGTTCCGCCCGATCCTGCCAGAAGATGAGCCGCTACTGCGGGACTTTATTGCGCTGGTGACGAAAGAAGATCTTTATTATCGCTATTTCAGTGAGATCAATGAGTTCACCCACGAGGATCTGGCGAATATGACGCAGATCGATTATGACCGCGAGATGGCGATTGTCGCCGTCCGTCAGCACGCGGGTCATGATGAAATTATCGGGGTGACGCGTGCAATTTCAGACGCCGACAATATTGATGCTGAGTTTTCCGTGCTGGTACGATCGGATTTGAAAGGATTGGGCATGGGCAGACGTCTGCTGGAGAAGATGATTCGCTATACCCGCGATCACGGTCTGCAACAATTGAACGGTATCACCATGCCACATAATACCGGCATGATTACCCTGGCGCGGAAACTTAACTTTCGCGTGAATATTCAACTGGATGACGGAATTGTCAGCCTTAATTTGCCGCTTAACGATGCCATCAACTAACCTTGTAGAGAAAGGTAAAAATCCTCCCTGTAGGCTCGGTTGATGTTATCATTTAGCGTTAGGATCATGATTTGATGGCAAAAGGCCATGCGATGAACAGAGAAGAAGTGCACCGTGATGTTGTCTAAATTCAAACGTAATAAACACCAACAACACCTCGCACAGCTGCCTAAACTGTCACAATCCGTTTCGGACGTGACCACGCTCTACTCGCCTGTTGAGTTCCGTGAAACCCTGCTGACGAAAATTGCCACTGCGGAAAAACGTATCTGTATCGCTGCGCTGTATCTGGAAAATGATGATGGCGGGCGTGGAGTTATGCAGGCGTTGTATGCTGCTCGTCAGGCTCGTCCAGAGCTGGATATCAGTATTTTGGTGGACTGGCATCGTGCCCAGCGTGGCCGCATTGGTGCAGCGCGTGGTCTCACCAATGCCGACTGGTATTGTGAAATGGCCGCACAACATCCGGATATCGCGATTCCGGTTTATGGTATTCCGGTCAATACGCGTGAAGCGTTAGGTGTGCTGCATCTGAAAGGCTTTATCATTGACGATACCTTGTTGTATAGCGGTGCCAGCCTCAACGATGTTTATTTGCACCAGCATGATCGCTACCGTTATGACCGCTACCAGCTGATTCGTAACCCGCAGTTGGCAGACACCATGTATCAATGGATTTGCGCTAACCTGAAGCAATCTGATGCGGTGCATCGTCTTGACCAGTCCGAACGCCCATCCAGCCCGGAAATCAAAAATGAAACCCGACAGTTCCGCCAGGATCTGCGTGGCTTTAATTATCAGTTTTCCGGAAACTCGGGCAACGAAAGTCTGACGGTGACACCTTTGGTTGGCCTGGGTAAACGCAGCCTGCTGAATAAAACCATCTTCCATTTGATGCCCTGCGCTGAGCGTAAACTCACCCTGTGCACCCCATATTTCAACCTGCCTGCCATTCTGGTACGTAATCTGATCCATTTGCTGCGTCAGGGGAAGGAAGTGGAGATCATTGTTGGGGACAAAACCGCTAACGATTTCTATATCCCACCGGAGCAACCCTTTAAGATCATTGGTGCGCTGCCTTATCTCTACGAGATTAACTTACGTCGTTTCCTGAGCCGCTTGCAGTACTACGTCAACAACGGACAACTGACAGTGCGTTTGTGGAAAGATGGCGAAAATAGCTATCACCTGAAAGGCATATGGGTCGACGATGAGTGGATGATGATCACCGGGAATAACCTCAACCCGCGCGCCTGGCGACTTGATCTGGAAAACGCGGTACTTATCCATGATCCGCTAAACCAACTGGCTGAACAGCGAGAGAAAGAATTGGCGCTGATTCGGACTCATACCACGGTGGTGCAGCATTTCCGTGAGCTGGAAAGCATCGCCGATTATCCGGCAAAAGTACGCAAGCTGATTCGCCGTTTGCGCCGTATCCGTATCGATCGTTTAATCAGTCGCTTGTTGTGATGGCGGCTTCGCCAGCCGCCCGTCAGGAGCGGCTGGCCTTCTGTTACAACGCGATGCCCTTGCCTTTACGATGCAGCATCAGCGAAACCAGAAAAGCTAATGCCCCCATCGCCGAAACATACCAGAAGAAACTGGTTTCAATTCCTTCTTTTTTCAGCAACAGCGCGACGTACTCCGCTGAACCACCAAAGATGGCATTCGCCACCGCATAAGATAACCCAACACCAAGCGCCCGCACTTCAGGTGGAAACATTTCAGCCTTCAGAATGCCGCTGATGGCGGTGTAGAAGCTGGTAATTATCAATGCCAGCATCACCAGAACAAATGCCAGCCAGCCGCTCTGCACATTTTGCAGCAACGTCAGGATAGGTACGGTACAAATGGCAGCTCCTGCACCGAATATCATCATGGAGGATCGACGCCCAATTTTATCTGAGAGCGCCCCAATAATGGGTTGAATCAACATAAAGACCAGCAGAGCGCCAGTCATCAACCCACTCGCCGAACGCGCATCCATTCCTGCGGTATTCACCAGATATTTTTGCATGTAGGTGGTGAAGGTATAGAAGCTGAGTGAACCGCCAGCGGTAAATCCCAGCACCATCAGAAATGCACGAGAATGGTTGCGCAGCAGGCCCAGGATACTGCCGGCATCACGATGCTCACGGTGTTTTTTCTCTGAAGTTTCATTGAGGGAACGGCGTAACCATAGCGCAACCACCGCCAGAATAGCGCCGAGGAAGAAAGGGATACGCCAGGCCCAACTGTGCAACTGCTCATCACTGAGTAGCAGCTGCAACACCACGACCGTGAGCACGGCCAATAATTGACCACCAATCAAGGTCACGTACTGGAATGATGCGTAGAATCCTTTACGTCCCTCCAGTGCGACTTCACTCATGTAGGTCGCGCTGGTGCCATATTCGCCGCCAACGGAAAGTCCTTGAAACATCCGGGCCAGCAGCAGGATAACTGGCGCTGCAATGCCGATTTCAGCGTAACCGGGCAGGCAGGCAATCACCAACGAACCGAAGCACATCATGCAGACCGAGATCAGCATGGAGTTTTTGCGTCCGTGACGGTCGGCAATATAACCAAATAGCCAGCCTCCGATAGGACGCATCAAAAAGCCGGCAGCAAAGACGCCTGCGGTTTGCAGTAGTTGGGTGGTGGTGTCGCCCGATGGGAAAAAGATATGGGCAAAATAGAGTGAGAAGAAGGAGTAAACGTAGAAGTCGAACCATTCAACCAGATTACCGGATGAAGCCCCAACAATCGCCCAGATGCGTTGTTTGCTGATGGCCGTCGTGTCGTGATGTACCACTTTTTGTTGTAGAGAGTCTGTCATCTTTACCTCTGTTCCTTGCGAATAATAAACGCTAAAGAATTCAGTAAAGCATTTGTTGGCCTGTTACGTGAACTGGATTCACGCCTGATGGCAAAATCTACGAATTTGTCGCAGCCTGCTCGCCCCACGTTTTACCGGGTGCGATTTATCGCATCATTACCCGTTGCGGCGCGATTAACGCGCGCTTTTTATTGTTCCTGACGCTGAAAAATGCGCGATAAATCGCGCCGCTACGAGATACGCAGACGTAAAAAAGCCCTGAACTTTCGTTCAGGGCTTCTTCACTTGATTGATGCCTGGCAGTTCCCTACTCTCGCATGGGGAGACCCCACACTACCATCGGCGCTACGGCGTTTCACTTCTGAGTTCGGCATGGGGTCAGGTGGGACCACCGCGCTACAGCCGCCAGGCAAATTCTGTTTATCCGTACCGCCCTCGCAGGCCATACGAACCAATCCGTTCGAACAAAGCTGAAAATTCTTGCGTCTCTCAACTCAAAACGCCTCTGGCGTTGTAAGGTTAAGCCTCACGGGTCATTAGTACCGGTTAGCTCAATGCATCGCTGCACTTACACATCCGGCCTATCAACGTCGTCGTCTTCAACGTCCCTTCAGGACTCTCAAGGAGTCAGGGAGAACTCATCTCGGGGCAAGTTTCGTGCTTAGATGCTTTCAGCACTTATCTTTTCCGCACTTAGCTACCGGGCAATGCCATTGGCATGACAACCCGAACACCAGTGGTGCGTTCACTCCGGTCCTCTCGTACTAGGAGCAACCCCCCTCAATTCTCCAGCGCCCACGGCAGATAGGGACCGAACTGTCTCACGACGTTCTAAACCCAGCTCGCGTACCACTTTAAACGGCGAACAGCCGTACCCTTGGGACCTACTTCAGCCCCAGGATGTGATGAGCCGACATCGAGGTGCCAAACACCGCCGTCGATATGAACTCTTGGGCGGTATCAGCCTGTTATCCCCGGAGTACCTTTTATCCGTTGAGCGATGGCCCTTCCATTCAGAACCACCGGATCACTATGACCTGCTTTCGCACCTGCTCGAGCCGTCACTCTCGCAGTCAAGCTGGCTTATGCCATTGCACTAACCTCCTGATGTCCGACCAGGATTAGCCAACCTTCGTGCTCCTCCGTTACACTTTGGGAGGAGACCGCCCCAGTCAAACTACCCACCAGACACTGTCCGCAGCCCGGATTACGGGCCTACGTTAGAACATCAAACATTAAAGGGTGGTATTTCAAGGTTGGCTCCACGCAGACTGGCGTCCACGCTTCAAAGCCTCCCACCTATCCTACACATCAAGGCTCAATGTTCAGTGTCAAGCTATAGTAAAGGTTCACGGGGTCTTTCCGTCTTGCCGCGGGTACACTGCATCTTCACAGCGATTTCAATTTCACTGAGTCTCGGGTGGAGACAGCCTGGCCATCATTACGCCATTCGTGCAGGTCGGAACTTACCCGACAAGGAATTTCGCTACCTTAGGACCGTTATAGTTACGGCCGCCGTTTACCGGGGCTTCGATCAAGAGCTTCTCCTTACGGATAACCCCATCAATTAACCTTCCGGCACCGGGCAGGCGTCACACCGTATACGTCCACTTTCGTGTTTGCACAGTGCTGTGTTTTTAATAAACAGTTGCAGCCAGCTGGTATCTTCGACTGGCTTCAGCTCCGGGAGCAAGTCCCTTCACCTAATGCCAGCGTGCCTTCTCCCGAAGTTACGGCACCATTTTGCCTAGTTCCTTCACCCGAGTTCTCTCAAGCGCCTTGGTATTCTCTACCTGACCACCTGTGTCGGTTTGGGGTACGATTTCGTGTTACCTGGAGCTTAGAGGCTTTTCCTGGAAGCAGGGCATCAGTTACTTCATCACCGTAGTGACTCGTCATCACGCCTCAGCCTTAAAGCATTCCGGATTTGCCTGGAATGCAAGCCTACACGCTTAAACCGGGACAACCGTCGCCCGGATAACCTAGCCTTCTCCGTCCCCCCTTCGCAGTAACACCAAGTACAGGAATATTAACCTGTTTCCCATCGACTACGCTTTTCAGCCTCGCCTTAGGGGTCGACTCACCCTGCCCCGATTAACGTTGGACAGGAACCCTTGGTCTTCCGGCGAGCGGGCTTTTCACCCGCTTTATCGTTACTTATGTCAGCATTCGCACTTCTGATACCTCCAGCAGACCTCACAGTCCACCTTCAGCGGCTTACAGAACGCTCCCCTACCCAACAACACATAGTGTCGCTGCCGCAGCTTCGGTGCATGGTTTAGCCCCGTTACATCTTCCGCGCAGGCCGACTCGACCAGTGAGCTATTACGCTTTCTTTAAATGATGGCTGCTTCTAAGCCAACATCCTGGCTGTCTGGGCCTTCCCACATCGTTTCCCACTTAACCATGACTTTGGGACCTTAGCTGGCGGTCTGGGTTGTTTCCCTCTTCACGACGGACGTTAGCACCCGCCGTGTGTCTCCCGTGATAACATTCTCCGGTATTCGTAGTTTGCATCGGGTTGGTAAGCCGGGATGGCCCCCTAGCCGAAACAGTGCTCTACCCCCGGAGATGAATTCACGAGGCGCTACCTAAATAGCTTTCGGGGAGAACCAGCTATCTCCCGGTTTGATTGGCCTTTCACCCCCAGCCACAAGTCATCCGCTAATTTTTCAACATTAGTCGGTTCGGTCCTCCAGTTAGTGTTACCCAACCTTCAACCTGCCCATGGCTAGATCACCGGGTTTCGGGTCTATACCCTGCAACTTAACGCCCAATTAAGACTCGGTTTCCCTGCGGCTCCCCTATACGGTTAACCTTGCTACAGAATATAAGTCGCTGACCCATTATACAAAAGGTACGCAGTCACCTAACAAGTAGGCTCCCACTGCTTGTACGTACACGGTTTCAGGTTCTGTTTCACTCCCCTCGCCGGGGTTCTTTTCGCCTTTCCCTCACGGTACTGGTTCACTATCGGTCAGTCAGGAGTATTTAGCCTTGGAGGATGGTCCCCCCATATTCAGACAGGATACCACGTGTCCCGCCCTACTCATCGGACTCACAATCTGTGCATTTTCATGTACGGGGCTGTCACCCTGTATCGCGCGACTTTCCAGACGCTTCCATTAACACACAAACTGATTCAGGTCCTGGGCTGTTCCCCGTTCGCTCGCCGCTACTGGGGGAATCTCGGTTGATTTCTTTTCCTCGGGGTACTTAGATGTTTCAGTTCCCCCGGTTCGCCTCGTTAACCTATGTATTCAGTTAACGATAGTGCACAAGTGCACTGGGTTTCCCCATTCGGACATCGTCGGCTGTTGCGGTTCATATCACCTTACCGACGCTTTTCGCAGATTAGCACGTCCTTCATCGCCTCTGACTGCCAGGGCATCCACCGTGTACGCTTAGTCGCTTAACCTCACAACCCACAGACGTTTTCACGCATGCAGACTGCAAGCATTTGAGAGACTCGAACACATCATTTTCATTTCTTATTACGGAGAAATGAAACAACGTGTCGTTTCAAATTTTCAGCTTGTTCCGGATTGTTAAAGAGCAAATACTTCGCAGCACACCGTTTCCGGTACGCTCTGAAGTATTGAAGTACTGTAATGGTGGAGCTAAGCGGGATCGAACCGCTGACCTCCTGCGTGCAAGGCAGGCGCTCTCCCAGCTGAGCTATAGCCCCATACAGTTACTGCAGAGACCACTACTACCACTCAACCGAGTTAACATTCTTACAGGAAGAATGTAATTTCTTCTCAGGCAAGGCATGCGGAAGGGAAGTTTACGTGAGTAAACGACCGCGCGCATAACGCAGCATGAGGAGAAATTTGGTAGGCCTGAGTGGACTTGAACCACCGACCTCACCCTTATCAGGGGTGCGCTCTAACCACCTGAGCTACAAGCCTGTAGAGGTTTTTTCTGCTCGTTACTTTTTCATCAGACAATCTGTGTGAGCACTTCGAAGGAAAGTATCTTCAGGTAAGGAGGTGATCCAACCGCAGGTTCCCCTACGGTTACCTTGTTACGACTTCACCCCAGTCATGAATCACAAAGTGGTAAGCGCCCTCCCGAAGGTTAAGCTACCTACTTCTTTTGCAACCCACTCCCATGGTGTGACGGGCGGTGTGTACAAGGCCCGGGAACGTATTCACCGTAGCATTCTGATCTACGATTACTAGCGATTCCGACTTCATGGAGTCGAGTTGCAGACTCCAATCCGGACTACGACGCACTTTATGAGGTCCGCTTGCTCTCGCGAGGTCGCTTCTCTTTGTATGCGCCATTGTAGCACGTGTGTAGCCCTGGCCGTAAGGGCCATGATGACTTGACGTCATCCCCACCTTCCTCCGGTTTATCACCGGCAGTCTCCTTTGAGTTCCCGACCGAATCGCTGGCAACAAAGGATAAGGGTTGCGCTCGTTGCGGGACTTAACCCAACATTTCACAACACGAGCTGACGACAGCCATGCAGCACCTGTCTCAGAGTTCCCGAAGGCACCAAAGCATCTCTGCTAAGTTCTCTGGATGTCAAGGCCAGGTAAGGTTCTTCGCGTTGCATCGAATTAAACCACATGCTCCACCGCTTGTGCGGGCCCCCGTCAATTCATTTGAGTTTTAACCTTGCGGCCGTACTCCCCAGGCGGTCGACTTAACGCGTTAGCTCCGGAAGCCACGCCTCAAGGGCACAACCTCCAAGTCGACATCGTTTACAGCGTGGACTACCAGGGTATCTAATCCTGTTTGCTCCCCACGCTTTCGCACCTGAGCGTCAGTCTTTGTCCAGGGGGCCGCCTTCGCCACCGGTATTCCTCCAGATCTCTACGCATTTCACCGCTACACCTGGAATTCTACCCCCCTCTACAAGACTCTAGCCTGCCAGTTTCGAATGCAGTTCCCAGGTTAAGCCCGGGGATTTCACATCCGACTTGACAGACCGCCTGCGTGCGCTTTACGCCCAGTAATTCCGATTAACGCTTGCACCCTCCGTATTACCGCGGCTGCTGGCACGGAGTTAGCCGGTGCTTCTTCTGCGGGTAACGTCAATGATGATGCGTATTAAACATCATCCCTTCCTCCCCGCTGAAAGTACTTTACAACCCGAAGGCCTTCTTCATACACGCGGCATGGCTGCATCAGGCTTGCGCCCATTGTGCAATATTCCCCACTGCTGCCTCCCGTAGGAGTCTGGACCGTGTCTCAGTTCCAGTGTGGCTGGTCATCCTCTCAGACCAGCTAGGGATCGTCGCCTAGGTGAGCCATTACCCCACCTACTAGCTAATCCCATCTGGGTTCATCCGATGGTGTGAGGCCCGAAGGTCCCCCACTTTGGTCTTGCGACGTTATGCGGTATTAGCTACCGTTTCCAGTAGTTATCCCCCTCCATCGGGCAGATCCCCAGACATTACTCACCCGTCCGCCACTCGTCACCCAAGGAGCAAGCTCCTCTGTGCTACCGTTCGACTTGCATGTGTTAGGCCTGCCGCCAGCGTTCAATCTGAGCCATGATCAAACTCTTCAATTTAAGTTTGATGCTCAAAGAATTAAACTTCGTAATGAATTACGTGTTCACTCTTGAGACTTGATATTTTTTAAGTCCGTAGACTTTTGATATCAATCCTGCGAGTGCCCACACAGATTGTCTGATAAATTGTTAAAGAGCAGTGCGAGCAGCGGGTTAACCGCCTGTCGCGAGGTGGCGTATATTACGCTTTCCCCCTTCAGAGTCAATCTCTTTTTCGAGATTTTTCTCTGGCGGGATGAATCACTTCGTCCCTCACTGACCGTCTGCGTTGCCGCTTTGCCGTGTCAGTGGAGGCGCATTATAGGGAGATAATTCTGACTGACAAGCGCTAATTTAAACTTTTTGCGCGACCGCTCATTTTCCAGGCAAGGCGTTGCAAAATGCAGCAAAATCCTGTGCGAAAGGCATAAAAAACGGGCCCGCAGGCCCGTTATCGTCATTTTATCTATTGATGCGCGACAATCGCATCATCTTTCACATCCATCTCGATGGTTTTACCCGGGACCAGCGCACCAGAAAGAATCTGTTGTGCCAGTGGGTTTTCAATCTGCTGTTGGATAGCACGTTTCAGCGGTCGTGCACCGTAAACCGGATCGTAACCATTTTCTCCCAACAAACGGATTGCTTCATCCGAAATGTGCAGCTGATAGCCACGCTCCTCCAGACGTTTATACAACCGCTGCAATTGAATCTGCGCGATAGATGCAATGTGTTTTTCACCCAACGGATGGAAGACCACCACTTCATCAATACGGTTAATAAACTCCGGACGGAAATGATGACCAACAACCGACATCACCAGATCCTTCATTTCAGGATAATCCAGCGCACCAAACCGCTCCTGAATCAAATCCGATCCCAGGTTCGAAGTCATGATTACTACCGTGTTACGGAAATCGACCGTGCGACCCTGCCCATCGGTTAAGCGGCCATCATCCAGCACCTGCAGCAAAATGTTGAACACATCCGGATGCGCTTTCTCTACCTCATCCAGCAAAATCACTGAATAGGGACGACGACGCACCGCTTCAGTCAGATAACCGCCCTCTTCATAGCCGACATATCCCGGAGGAGCCCCCACCAAACGCGATACCGAATGTTTTTCCATAAATTCGGACATATCGATACGCACCATGGCGTCGTCGCTGTCGAACAGAAAGTTTGCCAGCGCTTTACACAGCTCAGTTTTACCCACCCCGGTCGGCCCCAGGAACAGGAAAGAACCAATCGGACGATTCGGATCGGACAACCCTGCACGACTGCGTCGAATGGCATTCGACACCGCTTCAACCGCCTCATCCTGGCCGATAACACGCGCATGCAGCTCCTGCTCCATCCGCAGCAGTTTATCGCGTTCTCCTTCCATCATGCGGGCCACCGGAATACCGGTCCAGCGCGCCAGCACATCGGCAATTTCCACATCCGTTACGCGGTTACGTAACAGTTTCATGGTTTTGCCTTCTGACTGGGTTGCCGCTGCCAGTTGTTTCTCCAGCGCCGGGATTTTGCCGTACTGCAATTCAGACATCTGCCCCAAATCACCCACACGCCGCGCCTGCTCCAGCGACAATCGCGCCTGCTCCAGTTCAGCCTTGATATTCTGCGTCCCGGTCAGAGACGCTTTTTCTGCTTTCCACTCTTCTTCCAGCTCGGCGTATTCACGCTCTTTCTGGTCGAGTTCTGTTTCCAGCATCTCCAGACGTTTAACACTGGCATCATCAGACTCTTTCTTCAGAGCCTGCTGCTCCAGTTTAAGCTGGATAATACGGCGGTCGAGTCGATCCAGCGGTTCGGGTTTCGAGTCAATTTGCAGACGAATGCTGGACGCGGCCTCATCGATCAAGTCGATGGCTTTATCCGGCAATTGACGGTCTGCGATATAACGATGCGAAAGCGTTGCCGCTGCCACAATCGCCGGGTCAGTAATCTGCACATGGTGATGCAGTTCATAACGCTCTTTCAGGCCACGCAAAATAGCGATGGTGTCTTCAACGCTCGGTTCAGCAACAAAGACTTTCTGGAAACGACGCTCCAGCGCAGCATCTTTTTCAATGTATTGACGGTATTCATCCAGCGTCGTGGCACCGACACAATGAAGCTCACCACGCGCCAGCGCAGGTTTCAGCATATTACCGGCATCCATGGCGCCATCGGCTTTACCGGCACCCACCATGGTATGCAGCTCATCAATAAACAGGATGACGTTGCCTTCCTGCTTCGCCAGGTCGTTCAACACCCCTTTCAGGCGCTCTTCAAATTCACCACGATATTTCGCGCCAGCCACCAGCGCACCCATGTCCAGTGCCAGTACGCGACGACCTTTCAGCCCTTCCGGTACTTCACCATTGATGATGCGCTGTGCCAGCCCCTCAACGATCGCGGTTTTACCCACCCCAGGCTCACCAATCAGTACCGGGTTATTTTTGGTACGGCGTTGCAACACCTGAATGGTACGACGTATTTCTTCGTCACGACCGATCACCGGATCGAGTTTGCCCATTTCGGCACGCTCGGTCAGATCGATGGTGTATTTTTTTAATGCCTGACGCTGATCTTCAGCCCCCTGGTCGTTCACGTTCTCTCCCCCGCGCAATTGCTCGATGGCCTTAGCGAGTTTTTCTGAGGTTGCGCCGGCAGATTTAAGTAAATCCGCCAACGAACCGCGTGAATCCAGGGCCGCCAGAACAAATAATTCAGATGAAATAAAGTTATCGTTGCGCTTTTGCGCCAGTTTGTCGCACAGGTTGAGCACACGCACCAAATCGGCGGACGGCTGTACATCGCCATCCGTGCCTTCAACTTGTGGTAATCGATTAATAGCCTGATCAATGCCGGTACGTAGACCAGCCACATCGGCACCCGCGGCACTGAGCAACGGACGCACCGATCCGCCTTCCTGATTGAGCAATGCGCTCATCACATGAAGGGGTTCAATGAATTGATTGTCGTGTCCCAGAGCAAGGGACTGTGCATCGGCCAGGGCCAACTGGAATTTGTTGGTAAGACGATCCAGACGCATGATTCCTCCCGTTACAGGTCAAAATGCTACTGGAGATTAAATGAGGTCATCCCTCAAATTTTTCAAGGTTAATGACCTGAGTTGTGAGCAAAAAATACGCTACTGGATCGTCTTGTGGCGTAAGGTTATCTCAGCCAAATCAAAGTTGCCATACGCCCGGTGATACGATCGCGTCGGAAGGAGAAAAAATCGTCGTTTTCATGCCAGGTACAGCGCGATGATCCACTGATGGAGTGCACACCTGCCGCCTGTAGACGCTGACGCGCCAACAGCCAGATGTCGGCAAAATATTTTTCCCCGACCGGACGAAATGCCGCATCGGCACGAATATCATGCGCCATAAATGCCGATCGAACTTCGGCACCCACTTCAAAAGCCTGTGGGCCAATGGCCGGCCCCAGCCACGCATAAATCTCATTGGGGGGACAGTGAAATTGCGCCAGTGTCTGTTCCAGCACACCATTACACAAGCCACGCCACCCCGCATGGGCTGCGGCGACCTCGCTGCCATCACGGGCGCAAAATAACACTGGCAAACAATCCGCCGTCATCACAGCACAAACCACACCCGCTTCACGGGTGATCGCCGCATCCGCATCAGGAATCAAGTTATCATGGGGCAGACGCACCACATCCTGACCGTGCACCTGATTGAGCCATTGTGGCATAGCGGGCAATTGTGCCCGCTCAACCAGACGCTGACGATTAAGCATCACATGATCTTCACTGTCGCCGACATGACCGCCGAGATTCAGTGAGTTCCAGGGCGCCAGGCTTACTCCGCCGTGACGCGTTGTGGAACATGCCCGAACCCGAGCCGGTGCTGGCCAGTCCGGGATGATCAGGTCACTCATAACCAGTCCAGCTGATCGCGGAACATATCGGTGTCGGCTTTCAGGGCGTCGATCAAATCAACCATATCCTGCGGCAGCGGCGCGTGCCACTCCATCTCAATACCTGTGATCGGATGGTAGAGACGCAGCATAGTCGCGTGCAACGCCTGGCGATCGAAGCCACGTAACGTCGCGATAAACTCGTCGGAAGCGCCTTTCGGAGGACGAGGACGACCACCGTAAAGCGGATCGCCTACCAGCGGATGGTTGATATGGGCCATATGCACACGAATCTGGTGGGTACGCCCCGTTTCCAGACGCAGACGCAAACGGGTGTGCGCACGGAAATGTTCCATGATGCGATAATGCGTGGTCGCCGGTTTGCCCATCGGATGCACCGCCATATGGGTACGTTTGGTCGAGTGACGCGCCATCGGCTCATTCACCGTACCACCCGCCGTCATGGTGCCAATCGCTACCGCTTCGTACTCACGAGTAATTTCGCGTAGTTGCAGGGTTTCAACCAGATGGGTTTGTGCCGGAACGGTTTTTGCCACCACCATCAACCCGGTGGTGTCTTTATCCAGACGATGGACAATACCCGCACGCGGTACATCAGCGATCGGCGGGTAATGGTAAAGCAGCGCATTCAGCACCGTCCCATCCGGATTGCCTGCACCAGGGTGCACCACCAGGTCGCGGGGTTTATTAATGACGATGATATCGTCGTCTTCGTAGACGATATTCAACGGGATATTTTGCGCTTCCCAGCGTTGTTCTTCTTCGATTTCAGCGCTGATCGACACCTGCTCGCCGCCCAGAACCTTTTCTTTCGGTTTGTCGACCACGGTGCCATTGACGCTGACGCGACGCTCGAGGATCCATTCTTTTATGCGAGAACGTGAATAATCAGGGAACAATTCCGCCAAAGTCTGATCTAAGCGTTGTCCAAGTTGTGCTTCGGACACCGTTGCGGTGAGTTGAACTTGTTGTGCCATATACAGCTTCTTCGTTAACGTTGGGTTTTCACGGCGATGCCGTTTAATATAATGTGCTATCGTACCTGGTCATTACCGGGAGCTACACGGACAGCTTCCGCCATAACACTTTGAGGATAATCATTTCGTCATGACGCGTATGAAACATCTGGTGGCTGCTGCCACACTGAGCCTGGCACTGGTGGGTTGCTCCGGTTCTAAGGACACAGTACCGGACAGCCCGCCGTCTGAGATTTACGCCACAGCTCAGCAAAAACTGCAGGACGGTAACTTTAAAGCGGCGATTAAGCAACTGGAAGCGTTGGATAACCGCTATCCGTTTGGCCCGTATTCTCAGCAGGTACAGCTGGATTTGATCTACGCGTATTATAAAAATGCCGATCTGCCGCTGGCGCAAGCCGCTATCGCACGCTTTATGCGTCTCAACCCGACTCATCCGAACATCGACTACGTCATTTACATGAAAGGTCTGACGGATATGGCGCTGGATGATTCCGCACTACAGGGCTTCTTCGGTATTGATCGTTCCGATCGCGATCCGACCCATGCCCGTGATGCATTCCGCGACTTCTCCCAGCTGCTGCGCGGTTACCCGAACAGCCAATATGCCGCAGATGCACAGAAACGCCTGGTGTTCCTGAAAGAGCGCCTGGCGAAGTATGAACTTTCAGTGGCGCAATTCTATACCAAGCGCGGTGCTTATGTCGCTGTTGTTAACCGTGTAGAAGGGATGATGAGAGATTATCCGGACGCGCAAGCCACTCATGAGGCGCTGCCGCTGATGGAAAATGCCTATCGCCAGCTCCAACTGACTGCTGAGGCCGATAAAGTGGCGAAAATTATCGCCGCCAATAACGCCTGATTCGCAGCCAACAAAAAAGCAGCCTTCATTGGCTGCTTTTTTTTGGTGAAAAATCAGACAAAAATCGGATTTATCGCCCCGGTTAACTCGTCAATCTTGCCCCGTTCATCCCCGCGCTTCAAGCTTTTTCCGCCACTTTCCCGGCCTTTCTCACAATTTGTTGGCATTGACAAAAAGTGACATTTTTACGTGATCTTGATCACACATTTTCCGCGTTGCCGCGGTATGCTGGACCTACCCAGACGGAAATGACAGAGAGGTTTGAATGATGATTCTGAACATTACCAGTAAACAAATGGAAATCACTGCGGCTATCCGCAACCATGTCGAAGACCGTCTCGCCAAGCTGGAAAAATGGCAAACTCACCTGATAAATCCGCACATTGTGTTATCGAAAGAGCCGAAAGAATTTGTGGCCGACGCCACGATTAACACACCAAACGGCACGCTGGTCGCCAGCGCGAAACATGATGATATGTACACCGCAATCAACGACCTGATTGCCAAGCTGGAGCGACAGCTCAATAAAGCGCAACACAAACCTGAAGCGCGTCGCGCCAACACGAGTGTTAAAGATTTTACTCCGGCGGGATAACCCCCCGATTCTCTCAGCAACGCGCCTACGGGCGCGTTTTTTATTGACAGCCTTAAATCAGTGCGGTTAATCTCGGGTCACTTTATTTATGGAAACTACCATGAAACATCTGCCGTTCTTCTTCGCATTCTTTTTTACCTTCCCCTGATTGGGAGGCGATTCGTCATGTGAAAATGAATGCGAAGACGAACAACAAAGCCTCCCAACCGGGAGGCTTTTTTATTGGACAGCTTACAGGTGAGCCTTATGAACCCCGATAATCCACTGCTGGCATTACGCGACAAAATCAGCGCTGTTGATGAGAAGCTACTGACGTTACTGGCTGAGCGCCGCAGCCTGGCAGTTGAAGTGGCGCAAGCCAAACTGGCAACCCATCGCCCGATCCGCGATGTCGAACGTGAACGTGCCCTGCTGGAAAACCTGATTACCCTTGGGAAGAAACACCAGCTTGATGCACACTACATCACACGTCTTTTCCAACTGGTGATTGAGGATTCGGTTCTGACCCAGCAGGCGTTGCTGCAAAAGAATCTCAACCATCCGCATGCTCATGCCCCGCGTATTGCGTTTCTCGGTCCGAAAGGCTCCTATTCACACCTTGCGGCACGCAAATACGCCGCCCGCCACTTCGATTCGATGGTGGAAAGTGGTTGTCTTAAGTTTCAGGACATCATTCAGCAAGTGGAAAGCGGCCAGGCTGACTATGCGGTGATGCCGATTGAGAACACCTCTTCCGGTTCCATCAATGACGTTTATGACCTGCTGCAACAAACCTCGCTGTCGATTGTGGGGGAGCTGACCATTCCTATCGAACATTGCGTGTTAGTCAGTGGCAACACCGATTTGCAGCAGATTGAAACCGTCTACAGCCATCCCCAACCGTTCCAACAGTGCAGCCAGTTCATCAACCGTTTCCCGCAATGGAAAATTGAGTACACCGAAAGCACTGCCGCCGCGATGGAAAAAGTGGCTGCGATGAACTCACCAAAAGTCGCCGCACTCGGCAGCGAAGCCGGTGGCGAGTTGTATCAATTACAGGTGCTGGAACGTGATCTGGCTAATCAGCAGCAGAACCATACACGTTTTATTGTGCTGGCACGTAAGCCGATTGATGTCTCCGACCAGGTCCCGGCAAAGACAACGTTGATTATGGCTACGGGCCAACAGGCGGGCGCGCTGGTTGAAGCGCTGCTGGTTCTGCGTCAGCACAACCTGATCATGAGCAAGCTGGAATCGCGCCCGATTAACGGCAACCCGTGGGAAGAGATGTTTTACATCGATGTGCAAGGCAATCTGCAATCTGACAGCATGCAGCGCGCGCTGGAAGAGTTACGCGGTCTGACCCGTTCATTGAAAGTGCTCGGCTGTTATCCGGGTGAGAATGTGGTGCCGGTAGAGCCGCGCATCTAAGCAAAAGGGCATCCTTGCGGATGCCCTTTTCTTTTATTGTCGGCTGTCGTTGGCTGAACGCAACATGCTGCGGCTCTCAACCAGGAAGCGTTTCGCGTAGTCACCAAACCAGTGTTCCACACGCTGGAAGCTCTCAATAAACGCTTGTTTATCACCATGCTCCAGTAAGGTAATCGCCTCACCAAAGCGCTGATAGTAACGCTTAATCAGAGCGATATTGCTTTCTGAAGACATAATGATATCTGCGTAAAGCTGCGGATCCTGAGCAAACAACCGCCCAACCATCGCCAGCTCCAACCGATAAATTGGTGAGGACAATGCCAGCAGCTGATCCAGATTGACGTTCTCTTCCGCCAGATGCAGACCATACGCAAAGGTCGCGAAGTGACGCAGCGCCTGGATAAAGGCCATGTTTTGGTCATGTTCAACAGCACTGATGCGGTGGAGCCGTGCACCCCACACCTGAATCTGTTCAAGGAACCACTGATACGCCTCTGGCTGACGCCCGTCGCACCACACCACAACCTGTTTTGCCAGGCTACCACTGTCCGGACCAAACATCGGATGCAGCCCCAACACCGGGCCATTATGAGCCGCCAGCATTGCTTGCAATGGTCGATTCTTCACCGATGCCAGATCGACCAAAATGCAGTCTTCCGGCAATGTTGGCAGTTGCGCGATAATCTGTTCTGTCAGATGGATAGGTACACTGATAATCACCATACCGGCATCTTTCAATAACGCATCCGCCTGGTCCCAATCCTCTTTATCGAGCAAGCGAACCTGATAACCAGACAAGGTCAGCATCTTCTCAAACAGACGTCCCATCTGACCACGGCCACCGACAATCACCACCGGACGCAGCGTCGGACACAGAGTTTTAAAGCCTTTGTCGTTTTCACTGGTGTAGGATTCCCGCATCAGACGGCGCAGTACATCCTCAATCAGATCCGGTGGTACACCGAGCGCCTCGGCTTCCTGACGACGTGAAGCCAGCATACTGGCTTCACGTTCTGGCACATAAATCGGTAAGCCATAACGGCTTTTTACTTCACCTACTTCAGCAACCAGCTCGAGTCGCTTCGCCAGCAACCCGAGCAGGGCTTTATCTACTTCATCGATTTGATCGCGTAGCGCGGTCAGTTCAGCCACCATGACTCATTACACCTCGTGTGACAGACGCGCCGACAGCACTCCCTGCAGATCCTGATGGATTTCGCGCAGTAAGGTTTCGGTAGTATCCCAGTTGATGCAGGCATCAGTGACGGACACACCGTATTTCATCTCACTACGCGGCTGCTCAGATGACTGGTTGCCTTCATGAATATGGCTTTCCAGCATCAGGCCAATAATGGAGCGATTTCCATCTTTAATCTGGGCAATAGCCGATTCGGCTACTCCGGGCTGACGGCGATAGTCTTTGTTAGAATTGCCATGGCTGCAATCTATCATTAAGGCCGGACGCAGTCCCGCTTTGAGCATCTCTTTTTCACACTGCGCAACATCTTCCGGGCCGTAATTGGGTGCTTTACCACCACGCAGGATCACATGACCATCCGGATTGCCCTGGGTCTGCAACAGGCAAACCTGACCGGCCTGGTTGATACCGACAAAACGGTGCGGCATCGCAGCAGCGCGCATGGCGTTAATTGCAGTGCCCAGGCTACCATCGGTACCGTTTTTAAAGCCAACTGGCATGGAAAGACCTGAAGCCATCTCGCGATGGGTCTGAGATTCGGTGGTACGCGCACCAATCGCTGACCAGCTGAACAGATCACCAAGGTATTGTGGGCTATTCGGATCGAGCGCTTCCGTCGCCAGCGGCAGTCCCATCTCCACGAGGTTCACCAGCAGCTGACGCGCAATGTGCAGCCCGGCTTCCATATCAAACGAGTTGTTCATATAGGGATCGTTGATCAACCCTTTCCAGCCGACGGTAGTACGGGGTTTCTCAAAATAGACACGCATAACGATGTACAGCTGATCCTTCAACTGTTCAGAAAGGTTTTTCAACAGACTCGCGTATTCAAGTGCAGCTTCGGTATCGTGGATTGAACAAGGACCACATACCACCAGCAGGCGCGAATCACGGCCAGCGATGATATCGGAGATAGTCTGACGTGAAGCGGCAATTTGCGCTTCCTGAGCAGCACTCAGCGGGAATTTCGCCTTCAGTTCTCCGGGGGTAATTAAAATTTGTTCATCGGCGATATGCACATTGTTCAGCGCGTCTTTTTGCATGATAGCGATCCTTTTTACTCGTTTATGCGTGTTGGGATCCTCACTGAGGATGGCGCTCACTTTACCATAAGCCGTAAATGATGCAATCCACAGATGTACACTTTTATTACCACATCATTTTCGCACCATGATAAGAATAAATATTCTATTTTAAAAACATGATATTAAATTAAAAAACCACCCCGCAAATCCTACAGATAGGTGTAAATAATTAATTACACCAACATTCTAAACAACATAAGATTATTGCGCAGACCTGCGCTAACATTTTGTTATACGTAGCTTTTCAGGATCAGTTTTATGAGTATTCGCCATGTTGGTCTTCGACCTTTTCATTTGCAGGACGCCGCCTCTTTTGCCCAGGCAGTGAATGAATCCCTCACCAGTCTGACGCCCTGGATGGCGTGGGCACACGATAATTATTGCAGCGATGAGGCTAGCAGTTGGATCAACTTTACTCATATCCAGCGCGTCAAAGGAGAAGCCGAAGAGTTCGCGATTGTCGATGAAAACGATCAGTTGCTGGGCGGTGCCGGTATTCGTTTTACTCAACAGCCTGGAGAATTTTGCGCATTAGGTTATTGGGTACGATCGACAGCTCAGCGTCAGGGAGTAGCAACGCGCGCAGTCGCCCAGCTGATTACGTTAGGCTTTCAGTCACCTGAGGTGAAGTTGCTGGAGATTCTGGCAGCAGCAGATAACCGCGCCAGCCGTGCAGTGGCAGAGCGCAGTGGCTTCAGTTTTGTCGATTACCGCTACGGTTTAATCGTGCTGGAAAGTGGCCCGGTGAATACCGCCATTTATCATTTAAAACGCGGATAAAAAAAGGGGCTGGCAGATGCCAACCCCTTGTTTGCTATTAACTTTGAGATGTCGCTTACGCGAGCTCTTAGTTAAGACGCTCTTTGATACGAGCAGACTTACCAGTACGCTCACGCAGGTAGTACAGTTTGGCTTGACGCACAGCACCACGACGTTTAACAGCGATGCTGTCAATTACCGGAGAGTGAGTCTGGAAGACACGCTCAACGCCTTCGCCGTTAGAAATCTTGCGAACAGTGAATGCAGAGTGCAGACCGCGGTTACGAATAGCGATAACCACGCCCTCGAATGCCTGCAGACGTTTCTTAGAACCTTCAACGACCCATACTTTCACTTCCACGGTATCACCCGGACGGAAGGAAGGTACGTCCTGTTTCATCTGCTCTTGTTCAAGTTGCTTGATAATGTTGCTCATAATTAAATCTCTTATCCTGGGTAAACTGATAGTCAGGGAAGATTACTCTTCCGCCTCATCGTTTTGTTGCTGCTGATGTTCACGCTTGAACTCAGTAAGCAACCTTGCTTGCTCTTCAGTCAGAGCCAGGTTTTCCAGAAGTTCAGGTCTTCTCAGCCAGGTACGGCCTAGCGACTGTTTCAGGCGCCAACGGCGAATATCGGCATGGTTCCCCGACAGTAAAACTGCCGGTACATCCATTCCTTCTAACACTTCAGGTCGGGTATAGTGCGGGCAATCCAGCAAACCATCCGAGAACGAATCCTCATCGGCTGACGCCTGTTTTCCCAGCACGCCAGGAATAAACCGGGCGACCGAGTCAATTAACGTCATGGCTGGCAGCTCACCGCCACTGAGTACGTAATCACCGATTGACCATTCTTCATCAATTTCGGTTTGAATAACGCGCTCATCTATTCCTTCATAGCGACCACAGACCAGAATTAACTTCTGATGTGTCGCCAGTTCGCAAACGCCCTGCTGGTCGAGTTTGCGTCCCTGAGGTGAAAGATAAATCACCTTAGCACCTTCCCCCGCCGCTGCTTTCGCTGCGTGGATGGCGTCCCGCAAGGGTTGCACCATCATCAACATCCCCGGTCCGCCGCCGTAAGGACGATCGTCTACGGTACGGTGCCGGTCGTGCGCGAAGTCACGAGGACTCCAGCTCTCGATGTTGAGCAGGCCATTTTTTACTGCCCGGCCAGTTACCCCGTAATCGGTAATAGCGCGAAACATCTCTGGAAACAGGCTAATAACACCAATCCACATCGCGTTCGCCGTTGCGTTACCGGTTTGTCCGGAGATCAAAAACCAGGATCCCAATCTACTTCAATAGTGCCAGTAGCGAGATCGACTTTCTTGATAACCTGTTCATCAAGAAACGGTATTAACCGTTCCTGTGCACCGAATGCATCTTTCAGGTTTGCCTTAACGACGAGAACGTCGTTCGAGCCGGTCTCCATCAAATCAATGACTTTGCCCATTTCGTAGCCTTCGAGGTTTACTACTTTGCAACCCATCAGGTCTTTCCAGTAGTAATCACCCTCTTCCAGCGGTGGCAGCTGCGCGGAATCAACCGTAATTTCGCAATTGGTTAATTGAGCCGCGGCATCCCGATCGTCAACGCCTTTGACTTTGATGATCAGGTCCTGATTGTGGTGCTTCCAGCCTTCCAGTTCGACCAGCTGCCATTGACCGGCGTGCTGAATAAACCAGGGCTGATAGTCGAAGATACTTTCGGCTTCTTCGGTGGAAGAAAACACTTTGAGCCAGCCCCGAATGCCGTAAGCGGCACCCATCTTCCCCAGAACAACCGGGTTAGCGGGAGGCTGTGCGGCAGGTTTTCTGCTCATGCTCACCACCGTGACAGATTAAGCTGCTTTTTTTGCTTCTTTGATCAGCGCGTTAACGCGATCAGAAAGCGTTGCGCCCTGGCCAACCCAGTGCTCAATACGGTCCAGATCCAGACGCAGACCTTCAGCCTGACCAGCAGCGATCGGGTTGAAGAAACCTACGCGCTCGATGAAGCGACCGTTACGAGCATTGCGGCTGTCAGTAACGACGACCTGATAGAACGGACGCTTTTTAGCGCCGTGACGTGCCAAACGAATGGTTACCATAACATCCTCATTAGTTAATAAAACAACCGGGCCCCATCGAGGAACGGGGCCCGGGTGCAATATAAAAAGCCCGAAAATTTTACTCATTTTGGCGCAAAAAGCAACCTGAGCATCTCACTTTTCCGGCATTTAGCCGGTCACCTTAGCGACCGGGGAATCCTGGCGGCATCATGCCCTTCATACTGCGCATCATTTTCGCCATGCCGCCCTTCTTCATTTTCTTCATCATGCGCTGCATATCATCGAACTGCTTCAGCAGTCGGTTAACATCCTGCACCTGCATGCCTGAACCCAGAGCGATACGGCGTTTGCGGGAACCTTTGATGATTTCCGGCTTCTCGCGCTCTTTGCGCGTCATCGAGTTGATGATCGCTTCCATACGCACCAGCAGCTTATCGTCCATCTGCGATTTCACGTTATCTGGCAACTGTCCCATGCCTGGCAGCTTGCTCATCAAACTTGTCATGCCGCCCATGTTGCGCATCTGCTTCAGCTGATCAAGGAAGTCATTGAGGTCAAAGCCATCGCCGGTTTTCAGTTTCTTCGCCAGCTTCTCCGCCTGATCGCGGTCAACCTTGCTTTCGATATCTTCAATCAGCGACAGCACATCGCCCATGCCGAGGATACGTGAGGCGATACGATCCGGATAGAACGGCTCAAGCGCTTCAGTTTTTTCACCGACACCCATGAATTTGATGGGCTTACCGGTAATGTGACGAATCGACAGCGCCGCACCACCGCGCGCATCACCATCGACTTTGGTCAGGATCACACCGGTTAACGGCAGCGCTTCGTTGAACGCTTTCGCGGTGTTGGCAGCATCCTGGCCGGTCATCGCATCCACAACAAACAGGGTTTCTACCGGATTGATCGCGGCATGAACCTGTTTGATTTCGTCCATCATCGCTTCGTCAACGTGCAGACGACCGGCGGTATCCACTAACAGGACGTCGTAGAATTGCAGGCGCGCTTCTTTCAACGCGTTGTTGACGATATCAACTGGCTTCTGGCTCAAGTCCGACGGACAAAAATCCACGCCAACCTGCTGCGCCAATGTTTCCAGCTGACGGATCGCCGCCGGGCGATAGACGTCAGCGGAGACAACCAGCACTTTTTTCTTATGCTTCTCACGCAGGAATTTACCCAGCTTGGCGACACTGGTAGTTTTACCCGCACCTTGCAGGCCAGCCATCAGCACCACAGCCGGCGGCTGCGCGGCCAGGTTGAGTGCATTATTTTCTGCACCCATCGCCTCGACCAGTTCATTGCGAACAATTTTGATGAACTCCTGACCTGGCGTCAGGCTTTTGTTCACATCATGGCCGACCGCGCGCTCTTTAACGCGGTTGATAAATTCACGGACTACCGGCAGCGCAACATCCGCCTCCAGCAACGCCATACGTACTTCACGCAGCGTGTCCTTGATGTTGTCTTCGGTCAGCCTTCCGCGGCCGCTGATATTGCGCAGGGTTTGCGACAAACGATCGGTTAAATTATCAAACATGCTCTCTCACTTAGAAACATAGCGAGGCCGCCTGGGCGACACAATGCGGCGGATTATAACACGAAGCCAGGCCGATCTCTGCAATTGACCTTCAGATCGTTTGGAGCCTGCTGCGGCTGACGTTATACTGCTTTTTTCCTTATCTGACTGACACCTGAAAGGATCTATGTTCGTTTTCGCGATCGTGGCGTTGTTCGCCTACTCTCTCAGCCTTGCTTTGATCATCCCCAGCCTGCTGAAACGCAATGGTGGCTGGCGGCGTTTTGCTGTGCTTTCCGCCTGTGTGGCGTTAATAGCCCACGCCGTGGCGTTACAACAACGCATTTTTGCCGTCGATAACGGGCAAAATCTCAGCCTGTTAAATATTGGCTCGCTGGTCAGCCTGCTGATTTGCGCCATTATGACTATCGTCGCCTCGCGCAATCGCGGTTGGCTGCTGCTGCCGGTTGTCTATAGCTTTGCATTGATCAATCTGGCGTTTGCCACTTTCGTGCCTAACGCTTTTATTACCCATCTGGAAACCACGCCAGGCATGATGATCCACATCGGTCTGTCGCTATTTGCCTACGCGACCCTGATTATTGCCGCGCTGTATGCGCTGCAACTGGCGTGGATCGATTATCAGCTGAAAAATAAAAAGCTGGCCTTCACTCAGGATATGCCGCCGCTGCTCAGCATTGAGCGCAAAATGTTTCACATCACCCAGATTGGCGTCGTGCTGCTGACACTGGTGCTGGTGACCGGCCTGTTCTATATGCACAATCTGTTCAGCGCCGAGAATGTGGATAAAGCGGTGCTGTCGATCATTGCCTGGTTTGTTTATATCGTTTTGCTCTGGGGACACTACCACGAGGGCTGGCGCGGTCGCCGCGTCGTCTGGTTCAATTGCAGCGGTGCAATTTTGCTGACAATGGCCTACTTTGGCAGCCGCGTACTGCAACACCTGCTCACCCAATCTTCTCACTAAAGGAATTTTTGCGTTGGAACATGTTTCAACCACCACGCTGATCATCACACTGGTCATCATGGTGCTGGTCTCGGCCTATTTCTCCGGTTCTGAGACCGGCATGATGACGCTCAATCGCTACAAACTGCGCCATCAGGCGAAAAACGGTCAGCGCAGCGCGCGCCGCGTCGAGAAGCTGCTGCGTCGCCCTGATCGTTTGATCAGTCTGGTGTTGATCGGCAACAACCTGGTCAACATCCTGGCATCAGCGTTAGGCACCATCGTGGGTATGCGTTTATACGGCGATGCCGGAGTAGCGATTGCCACCGGTATCCTGACTTTTGTGGTGTTGGTTTTCGCCGAGGTTCTGCCTAAAACTATTGCTGCGCTCTACCCGGAGAAGGTCGCTTATCCCAGCAGTTTCCTCCTCGCGCCCCTGCAATACGTCATGCTACCGCTGGTCTGGCTGTTGAATACCATTACGCGAGTTCTGATGCGAATGGTCGGCATTAAAACCGATGGTTCAATTAGCTCGGCGTTGAGTAAAGAAGAACTACGTACCATTGTGTATGAATCGCGTAGCCTTATGTCGCGTCGCAATCAGGATATGCTGCTGTCCGTGCTGGATCTGGAAAAGGTTGGCGTTGAAGACATCATGGTACCGCGCAACGAGATTGTCGGCATTAACGTTAACGACGACTGGAAATCGGTGGTGCGTCAGCTCAGCCATTCGCCGCATGGCCGTATTGTTTTGTTTCGCGACTCACTGGACGACTGTGTTGGCATGCTGCGTGTGCGCGAAGCCTGGCGCATGATGACCGAGAAAAAAGAGTTTAACAAAGAGACGCTGCTGCGTGCTGCCGATGAAATCTACTATGTGCCTGAAGGGACCCCGCTGAACGTTCAACTGGTGAAGTTTCAGCGCAACAAGAAGAAGGTTGGCCTGGTCGTTGATGAGTACGGCGATATCAAAGGTCTGGTAACCATCGAAGATATCCTTGAAGAAATCGTCGGTGATTTCACCACCTCAATGTCTCCCACGCTGGCAGAAGAAGTGATGCCGCAGAATGACGGTTCGGTGCTGATTGAGGGGGGTGCTAACGTGCGCGAAATTAACAAAGCGTTCAACTGGTCACTGCCGGAAGAGGAAGCCCGCACCATCAACGGTATGCTGCTGGAAGTGCTGGAAGAGATTCCGCAGGTGAATACTCAGGTTCAGGTCGGCAAGTATGATATCGATATTCTCGATGTGCAGGACAATATGGTGAAGCAGGTGCGCATTACACCGCACACGCCGCTCAAATCATCAATTGGTTCCTGACATAAAAATGCCGCGATTAACGCGGCATTTTTCTTTCTGCATCAGTAGCAACTAGATGTGCAGTTCGTGCAATTTTTCTTCCGGCAGTTTCAGCTCGTCGTTATAGTTAACGCCAATCTCATGTGCCAGCACGTTGCGCGCAATCTGCTGCGCTTCGTCCAGTGAGTGCAGCTTGTAGCTACCACATTGATACTCGTTCAATTCCGGGATCTGGTTCTGCTCTTTAACTTTCAGAACGTCTTCCATCGCCCCTTTCCACGCTTTTGCCACACGCTGCTCGTCCGGCGCGCCAATCAGGCTCATGTAAAAACCCGTGCGGCAACCCATCGGTGAAATATCGACGATTTCCACGCCTTCACCATTCAGGTGGTTACGCATAAATCCGGCGAAAAGATGCTCCAGCGTATGAATACCGCGCTCGGTCAGAATCTCTTTGTTTGGTCGGCAGAAGCGCAGGTCAAAAACGGTGATGGTATCGCCATGAGGAGTTTTCATGGTTTTCGCAACACGCACTGCGGGCGCCGCCATGATGGTGTGATCTACAGTAAAACTATCCAGCAGTGGCATATTGTCACCTCCTGTTTTGAGAATTTTTTTTAAAACGATGAAACTTTTCTGTTCGCCCAACGTCTGAATATATGAAAGACGCGCATTTGTTATCATCATCCCTGACAACAGAGATGTTAATTCGGCCACAGTGATGTGGCCTTTTCTTTTTTACCCTTCCCGGCTGGCGAGATAGCTGGCGAAATCCAGCGTATCACTCTGTTCCAGCGTCTCCTGCGCGAGCACGGAAGCCTGTGCCTGGCGCGTAAAATCATCCTCGCTCAGAACCTCAAGCGGCTCCTCACACAGCAGATGACGATACTGTTCAGCCAGCACCACACCGGTTCCGGTCAAACCATTTTCCTTCATCGCATGAAGGATACGCGCCGAATAGGTTAGCTCAGGATCATCAAACGATGCCACCAGTTGATCGCAAACCTGTTGATATTGCGTGCTGCCCTCGTTGCTGTCGAGCACTTCTGCCACCCGACGCAGATCCGCAAACAACGCCTTGCCCACTTCAACCAGGGTATGCTGCGTCGCGCTGCATCCCACGGCAATCATCTGGCCCGGCTTACGACCTTCCAGCACCACGCGATTCCAGTTTTTGCGGCTACAGAGCAACTCATCCGCGCTCATTTCCGGCGCATCCGCCAGCGTACACCAAATCAGGAACAAGTCGAGGAAACGCACCTGATTGGCATCGACACCAATCGCGGAGAACGGATTGATGTCCAGCGAGCGAACTTCAATATATTCAATGCCGCCGCGTTGTAGCGCATCTGAAGGTGCTTCACCGCTACGTGTCACGCGTTTCGGACGAATCGGCGCATACAACTCGTTCTCAATTTGCAGCACATTCGTGTTCAGCTGCAACCAGTTACCATCGGCATCTTTGGTGCCAATGGCAGCGTATTCTTCAGAAGGTGTTTTGATCGCCGCTTTTAATGCCGCCACATAGCCTTCCAACGAGTTAAAGGTGATACCCAGTCCGCTTTGCGATTTGTTGGTATAGCCAAGATCGCTCAAACGCAATGAGGTGGCATACGGCAGCCACAGCGTACCTTTATCGTTCGTTTCAAACGGCAGATTGCTTTCCCGACCTTGCAGGAAGCTGGAGCAAATGGCTGGCGATGCGCCAAACAAATACGGGATTACCCAGCCGAAACGGTAGTAGTTACGAATAAGGCGCAGATAACCGGCGGAGATGGTCTCCTTACCGCTTTCCGCGTCTTTGACATCCGCCCACTCACGCCAGAATGACAGCGGCAGTGAGAAGTTGTAATGGATGCCTGAAATGGTCTGCATCAGCGCGCCATAACGGTTTTTCAAACCCTGACGATACAACGTCTTCATTTTGCCGATATTGGAGCTGCCATATTGCGCCAGCTCGATTTTATCCGCATCGTTGATGATACAGGGCATGCTAAACGGCCACATGCGCTCCTGACCCAGCTCACGCGCCACATGGCGGTGAATATCGCGCAGGAAACTGAGCATGTGATCAATGTTCTGATCAACAGGCGTGATGAACTCGAGCAGCGTTTCAGCGAAATCGGTGGTAATCCAATCATGCTTCAGCGCTGACCCCAGGGACTCAGGGTGCCCGGTGGTTGCCAGGTGACCATCCGGCTCGACACGCAACGTTTCGCGTTCAATGCCACGGCCGATACCCTTTAACGCGTCGGGATGCGCTTCCAGCCAGGAAAGCGCTTTTGATACGTCCGGGATCACATTAACCTCCCGCTGTGCGAATAATTTATTTTTGTTCAGCATAATGTTAACCGTAGCCTCGAATCTGTGCGAATCAATGCCACCATTGCAAACCTTGCAAAGTGACCATCGCGATAACGATGTAACGCAGTGTTTTACCGATGGCGAGAAACAACAACGCCGGAAGCCAGCCAACGCGCAACCAGCCTGCGAAGACGCAGAGCAGATCGCCCACCACGGGTAGCCAGCTAAACAACAGGGCTGCAGGTCCGAATCGGTGTAACCACGTCATTGCTGTGTTATGCCATCTCCCCTGCCCTTTTGGTGGCATCAGGCGACCAAGAAAAATGTTCGTCAAGCCGCCCAGCGTGTTTCCCACTGATGCAGCCAATAGCAACCCATAGACCGACCCTTTTTGGGCGATCAGTAGGGCAACCAGCATCGCTTCTGAGCTTCCCGGAAGGAGAGTGGCACTCAGAAAGCTACTGCCAAATAACGAGCCATAAGTCAGAAAGTCATTCACAGTAAACGGACATCAACCACATCCATACCTGCCGCTTTAGCTGCCTGCACGCCAAAATCAGCATCTTCAAATACCACACATCGTGCGGGAGCAACGCCCATCAGCTCGGCGCAGCGCAAAAAGGTATCAGGTTGCGGTTTATGGCGCAGGACATCATCGGCGCCGACGACTGCGGTAAAAAGATGATAAACCCCTAACTGCTTCAGCAACGCTTCCGCCAGGCTGTGTTCACTGCCGGTCCCCACCGCCATCGGACGACGGCCATGATAAGCCTTGACCACTTCCATCAACGGCAACGGACGAACGCTATCCAGCAACATCGCTTTGAAGGCCACGGTCTTTTCCGCCGCCAGCTGATGTGGATCATGCGTAGCGTTGTTTTGCTCGATGATAAATTGCGCCAGCTGCCAGGTAGGCGCACCGTTTAAGCTCACCATTTTTTCGTCATCAATGGTGAAACCATAGCGGCTGAGAACCTGATGCCAGGCTTTTCGATGTGTCGGCTCGGAATCGAGAATCGTGCCGTCCATATCGAAAATCAAGGCGTCATATTGGTCGTACATTGTCACTCCGGACATCCTGCAAAGGTGCCCTTACTTTAACGTAATGCGCTCAGGTTGTCGCCAGGTGTGCTTAACAGCAAATGCTTTGAAAGCATTAGCAATTTTGGATTTAAGAAAAAGGTGAGAAAACGGTACCGCGCATAAATGACGGTTAATTCAGTGTTTTTATTTGAACGGCGAGTAAAGACGAGAGAATGGTGCATCCAGGAGGATTCGAACCTCCGACCGCTCGGTTCGTAGCCGAGTACTCTATCCAGCTGAGCTATGGATGCATTGAGAGTTTTTCTTGCGACGGACTGACTGAAGTTGATGATGAGACAAAGAATGGTGCATCCAGGAGGATTCGAACCTCCGACCGCTCGGTTCGTAGCCGAGTACTCTATCCAGCTGAGCTATGGATGCATTGCGAGATTTTCTTGCGATGGACTTACTGAAATCAACCTGGGAATGATACGAAGAATGGTGCATCCAGGAGGATTCGAACCTCCGACCGCTCGGTTCGTAGCCGAGTACTCTATCCAGCTGAGCTATGGATGCATTTCTGAAAATTCTTGTACAACGCAGGGTGCTAACAACTCACCACGAAAGGAACTGCTCGTTCACTCTTTACGACATCTTTTTCGATGGTGCATCCAGGAGGATTCGAACCTCCGACCGCTCGGTTCGTAGCCGAGTACTCTATCCAGCTGAGCTATGGATGCATCGAAAAATGGCGGTGAGGCGGGGATTCGAACCCCGGATGCAGCTTTTGACCGCATACTCCCTTAGCAGGGGAGCGCCTTCAGCCTCTCGGCCACCTCACCTTACGCGTTCTTACGAACTGTGCTGCTGAACTTTGTTTCCGCTCATCGGCACTGCGTGGCGCACATATTACTTTCCCGCACTTATAAGTCAAACAATTTTTCCCACTACAAGTTTGTTTGCACAAATGACAAACAATCCGCGCAATTTGCCGACAAAAAGAGTGATTAATCAACAGTAAAAGGTCGATACGGATAACAAAATGAGAAAGAAGAAAATAACAGGAGAAGCAGAAAAGCAGGGGAAAAGCGGTAGCGCCTCGCCGCAAAGCGAGGCGCTGAATCCGTTAGTAACTCGTAGGCTGAGCTTTTTCTGCCTGGATGCGCTGATAGATCTCTTCGCGATGCACTGAAACCTCTTTAGGTGCATTGACGCCAATACGGACCTGGTTACCTTTAACTCCCAGCACCGTTACAGTCACCTCATCGCCAATCATGAGGGTTTCACCAACTCGACGAGTTAGAATAAGCATTCTTTGCTCCTTGAAAGATTAAAAGAGTCGGGCCTGTTCGGGTTCCCGGCCATATCCATCATATACTGCCGAACAATGTCTATGACAAATACACCATTGTGGTTTGTCACGCCAATACATTCTGCTGATAGTTAGTTTAGCCGAAATACACTGCCTCAACCTGACTTTGTCATTACCTGGTGCACATCGCGTTAAAAAGCGCCGGAACATCTGTTCCTGGCGCTCCTCACGATGCTTAGTTTTATTTCGTTACAGTCGATTGCTAACCCAGTCCTGCACACCTGCAAGCGCACCGGCCAGTGCCTGCGGATTAGTACCACCCGCCTGTGCCATATCCGGACGACCACCGCCTTTACCACCGACCTGTGCGGCCAGCTCACCGACCAGTTCACCCGCTTTGACGCGGTCAGTCAGGTCTTTGGTTACCCCGGCAATCAGTGACACTTTGCCTTCAGCAACGGTTGCCAGCACGATAATCGCGGAACCAAGCTGGTTTTTCAGATCATCCATCATAGTACGCAACATCTTAGGCTCAACGTTGCTCAGTTCGCTCACCAGCAGCTTGGTGCCTTTCACATCCACGGCTTTACTACTGAGGGATGCGCTCTCTTGCGCAGCCTGCTGGTCACGCAGTTGCTGCAACTCTTTTTCCAGAGCACGTACGTGATCCACCAGACCACGCACTTTTTCGTTCAGGTTGCTGCTGTTGGCTTTCACCAGATGCGCGATATCCTGCAACTGATGGCTTTGCGCATTAACTTGCGCCAGAGCGCCTTCACCGGTAACGGCTTCAATACGACGCACGCCGGCTGCGGTACCTGACTCAGACTGAATGCGGAACAGGCCAATATCACCGGTACGTGCTGCGTGCGTACCACCACAAAGCTCAGTGGAGAAATCACCCATGCTCAGCACGCGTACGCGCTGGTCGTATTTCTCGCCAAACAACGCCATTGCGCCCTTCGCTTTGGCTGCTTCCAGGTCCATGATATTGGTTTCAACTGCCAGGTTACGACGAATCTGGGCGTTGACGATATCTTCAACCTGACGGATTTCCTGCGGTTTCATCGCTTCAAAATGGGAGAAGTCGAAACGCAGGTATTTGTCGTTTACCAGCGAACCTTTCTGCGCTACATGGTCACCGAGAACCTGACGCAACGCGGCATGCAGCAGGTGTGTCGCCGAGTGGTTCAGGCGAATACGTGCGCGACGCTCTTCATCAACCTGCGCATTCAGGCGATCGCCGACACGCAGTTGACCTTGGGTAAGCTTACCGATATGACCAATCGCCTGACCATACTTCTGTGTATCCTGGACGCTAAATTCAGCATTATTCCCAGCCAGTACACCGGTATCACCCACCTGCCCGCCTGACTCACCGTAAAACGGCGTTTCATCCAGTACTACTACCGCGTTCTGGCCTGCGCTGACCTGCTCAACCGCTTGACCGTCAACAAACAGGGCCTGCACCGTGGAAGCCAATGCCAACTGGTCGTAGCCTTTAAACGCTGAGGCCGAGTCAATACGAATTACGCTGTTATAATCGGCACCAAAACCACTGGCTTCGCGTGCGCGCTGGCGTTGCTGCTCCATCGCCACTTCGAAACCAGCTTCATCGATCTTCAGATTACGCTCACGGCAGACGTCTGCTGTCAGGTCTACCGGGAAGCCGAAGGTGTCATAGAGACGGAAGACAGTTTCACCATCAAGGGTATCACCTTGCAGTTTTGCCAGCTCTTCATCCAGCAATGCCAGACCACGCTCCAGCGTTTTCGCGAACTGCTCTTCTTCTGCTTTCAGGACATTCTCTACCTGAGCCTGCTGGCGTTGCAGATCTTCACCCGCTGAACCCATCACTTCAATCAGCGGTGCAACCAGTTTGTAGAAGAAGGCATCTTTTGCGCCAAGCATATTACCGTGACGTACTGCACGACGAATGATGCGACGCAGCACATAACCACGGTTTTCATTCGAAGGGATCACACCATCAGCAATCAGGAAAGCACAGGAACGGATATGGTCAGCAATAACGCGCAGTGATTTGTTGCTGAGGTCAGTCGCACCCGTCACTTCAGCCACTGATTTAATCAGTTTGGCGAACAGGTCGATTTCGTAGTTGGAGTTTACGTGCTGCAATACCGCGGCAATACGCTCCAGGCCCATGCCGGTATCCACCGAAGGTTTTGGCAGCGGCAGCATGGTACCGTCGGCCTGACGGTTGAACTGCATGAACACGATATTCCAGATTTCAATGTAACGGTCGCCATCTTCTTCCGGGCTTCCCGGCGGGCCACCCCAAATATGATCGCCATGATCGAAGAAGATTTCACTGCACGGACCGCACGGGCCGGTATCACCCATCTGCCAGAAGTTATCAGAGGCGTAAGCGCTACCTTTGTTATCACCGATGCGAATAATACGTTCGCGCGGAATACCAATGTCATTCGCCCAGATGTCATAGGCTTCATCGTCCGTTTCATAGACGGTGACCCAAAGACGTTCTTTCGGCAGCTTAAACCACTGCTCACCCGTCAGCAGTTCCCAGGCGTATGCAATCGCGTCTTTTTTGAAATAGTCGCCAAAGCTGAAGTTGCCCAACATTTCAAAGAAGGTGTGATGGCGTGCAGTGTAGCCTACGTTTTCGAGATCGTTGTGCTTACCACCGGCACGCACACAACGCTGCGCCGTGGTCGCACGCGAGTAATCGCGCTTATCCTGACCGAGGAAAACGTCTTTAAACTGGTTCATCCCGGCGTTGGTAAACAGCAGCGTCGGGTCGTTGTTCGGTACGAGGGAGCTGCTGGCTACAACCTGATGTCCCTTGCTATGAAAAAAGTCGAGAAACGCTTGACGGATCTCAGCAGTGCTCTTGCTCATAAATTTCCTGGAATCACGCTAACGAACGTTCCCTTTCGTCTGGCAAGCCGCATGCGCCCGACCCACCGCTGACTGAGGAACAAAAAGTGGGAATAAGATAAATTTTCTTCAGTGGGAAGTAAAATCCCATCGCCTTTCAGTCATCAAAATTTCTGAAAATGGCCTGAATATCTTCCATCAAAAAGCCTTTTGTCATCAAAAAACGCTGGACCTTGCTCTTCCCTGCCCAGTCTTTTGGTAACGGATCGCCAAACTTGCGCGTTGCCAGGTTAGCGGCGCACGCCACCCAGTTGACCTCAGTATCAAACAGCGCTTGGTCAATTTCATCGCGGGCGATGCCCTTTTGTTGCAGCTCCATACGGATACGTTGTGGGCCATAACCTTTGCGACTGCGGCTCAGGATAAAACGCTCCGTGAAACGTTGATCGTTTAACCAACCGTTTTGCTGACACCAATCAGCTACCTGATCCAGCAGTTCATCCGGGATCGGTTCGACCGCTTCCTGCTTCATCCAGGCTGAGCGCTGATTGGAAAGTTGTAGTTTTCCCTTCAGCTCTTCACGGCTGTGATCACGCTGAGACAGGATACGCATCGCACGATCCAGTAAGCGGGAAAACGTTGGCGCGGGTGTCGGTGATGATGACATATGATCTACCTTGTTCAGACAGTAGCGCAGGGTAAAGCAAGAATTCAAAGAGGGAAAGTGCTGGCGGGGAAAAACAAAACGGGAGCAGAATGCTCCCGTTGAGGTATCAAAAATCTTCGTTGGTTTCGCTGGCTTCTTCGTAGTCGTCAGCGGAAACATCCGCAGCAGCACCAGTGGCGGTTGCACCGGTCAGCAGCATATCGCGCAGCTTCTGATCGATTTCATTGGCAATCGCCGGGTTCTCTTTCAGGAAGTTGGTCGCGTTGGCTTTACCCTGACCAATCTTGTCGCCGTTATAGCTGTACCAGGCACCCGCTTTTTCAACCAGCTTGTGCTTCACGCCCAGATCGACCAGTTCACCGAAGGTATTGATGCCTTCACCGTACATAATCTGGAACTCAGCCTGTTTGAACGGTGCCGCAACTTTGTTTTTCACTACTTTCACGCGCGTTTCGCTACCCACGACCTCGTCACCTTCTTTAATGGCACCGATGCGGCGAATATCGAGACGTACGGAAGCATAGAATTTCAGTGCGTTACCACCGGTGGTGGTTTCCGGGTTACCGAACATCACACCAATTTTCATACGAATCTGGTTAATGAAAATCAGCAGCGTGTTGGACTGCTTCAGGTTACCGGCCAGCTTACGCATCGCCTGGCTCATCATTCGTGCAGCCAGACCCATATGGGAGTCACCAATCTCACCTTCAATTTCGGCTTTCGGCGTCAGCGCAGCAACGGAGTCAACAATGATGACATCAACCGCACCGGAACGCGCCAGCGCGTCACAAATTTCCAGCGCCTGCTCACCGGTATCCGGCTGAGAACACAGCAGGTTATCGATATCAACACCCAGTTTTTTCGCGTAAACCGGATCCAGCGCATGTTCAGCGTCGATAAAGGCACAGGTTTTACCCTTGCGCTGTGCTGCGGCAATCACCTGCAAGGTCAGCGTGGTTTTACCTGAAGATTCCGGGCCATAAATCTCAACGATACGGCCCATTGGCAAGCCACCTGCACCCAGTGCAATATCCAGTGACAGAGAACCGGTGGAGATGGTTTCAACGTCCATCGAGCGGTCTTCACCCAGGCGCATGATGGAGCCTTTACCAAATTGTTTCTCAATCTGGCCCAGCGCGGCAGCTAAAGCCTTCTGTTTGTTTTCGTCAATCGCCATTTCCACTCCTAATCATGCCGGGTAAGCAGGCATTTCTGTATGCCAGCTCGCGTTCTGTTGCCGGTAATTATACTGTACAGTCATACAGTATCAAGTTTAATTTGTCAGAAATTCATCATGCAGCGTTTGCAACGCCCAGGCTACGGATTGACGCCGCACTGCATCACGGTCGCCATCAAAGCGTTGGCACTGCGCCACTACGCGCCCTTCCGGTCCGGCAAAGCCAAACCAGACGGTGCCAACCGGCTTATCCGGCGTGCCGCCATCCGGCCCCGCAATACCGCTGACGGCAATGGCATACTCCGCCGCTGCTTCTTTCGCGGCCCCTGCGGCCATCTCGCGCACCGTTTGCTCACTCACCGCACCAAACTGCGCCAGCGTGCTGGCCTGCACGCCAACCATCTGCTGTTTAGCCTCGTTGCTGTAGGTAACGAAACTGCGTTCAAACCAGGCAGAACTGCCGCTGATATCGGTAAATACTTTCGCAATCCAGCCGCCAGTACAGGACTCCGCCGCAGTAATGGTTGCCTTGCGCATTTTCAGCTGTTCGCCAATGTGACGACTCAACTGTTGTAACTGTGCATCGTTCATCGCCTTCTCCTTATCTGGCGCTCACGTTAACAGGAAATGGTGCAGCGAAGGACCCTTTTCAACCCTGATGTTGCGTTTTGCGCGCGGGCTTCCACAAGTTTCAGCGGGTTTTCATCGCCACCATAAAAAGACGCGGGAAAGCCAGCAAAACCTTGCCATTGCTACGGCTCGGATAAGCAGGAATTAATCGCTGATGATATTCCGCTAAAAAGGCCTTTTGCTGGCTTTCATCCAAACCAGCGAGGAAAGGACGCAATCCCGTTGCACGCAACCAGGTAATGATGGCCTGCGCATCGGACATAACGTGGTAATAAGTGGTGCGCCAGATATCAACCTCACAGCCAGCATCGTTCAGCAAATCATAATACTGTTCGGTGGTAAGTAAGCGTTTACGATCGGCAGCCTGGGGCGAAATATGAGTTCGCCAACGCTCAGTCGCCGCCACTTCACGCATCAGGCGATGTGAGGGTTCCTCAAGGTTATCAGGCATCTGAATCGCCAGAGAACCACCGATATCGAGCTGACTGACCAGATGCGGCAGCAACGTCTGATGATCGCCCAACCATTGCAATGAGGCGTTGGCGTAAATCACCTGCTGCGGTTGCTCCGCCTGCCAATGACGAATATCAGCCTGCGCAAAACGGCAATCCGGAAGGCGCTCGCGTGCCTGCTCCAACATGGCCTCTGAACTGTCGATGCCGGTGACGATCGCTTCCGGCCATGCCTGTGCCAACAATTCAGTACTGTTACCCGGCCCACACCCCAAGTCCGTGGCATAGCGCACATCAGGGGTGGCAATCCGTGTCAGCAACTCGCGGGCTGGCCGAGTCCTTTCTGATTCAAACTGCCGATACAGCTGTGGATTCCAGTCTTGCATTTGAACGCTCCTGTTTTACCCGAAGAACCAAACACTACCCGCTTTTTCCACTTTGCAGGGAGGAAAAGTGCTGTATCTCACCTTTTTTAACATCAGGGTCTGGTCAGTCATGACAATGGGCATTAAGTTAAAACGACGTTTCATTTTTTCATAACAAGGAGTTTGCTATGGCTACACAACCTGCACTGGCTGGTGTCTGGTGTCCGTCGGTAACCCCTTTTGATAGCCACGGTAACGTGGATGTTGATGCCCTGGGTCGCCACTTTTCCCGGCTCAATGATTCAGGAATTGATACAATTTTGTTAATGGGCAGCATTGGCGAATTTGCTTCGCTCACCCAGCCGGAAAGGCTGCGTTTGCTGCGCGAAGCCCGCCAGCTCTCGCCATTAACGATGGTCGCGAACGTGTCCAGTACCTGCGTGCCAGATATGCTGCAACTGGCTGAAAGCGCATGGCAAAACGGTTTTGATGCGGTGATGGTGCTGCCGCCTTATTACTATGGTCAGACGCAAAAACAATTGCTGAGCTACTTTAAAGCTCTCGACCGACAATTGGGTGGCAAATGGTTCGCCTATAATTTCCCGGCGCGCACTGGTTGCGATCTGACACCGACCCTGGTGGCTGAGCTGGCGGCAGAATTGCCCAATTTTATCGGGATTAAAGATACCGTCGATTGCCTGTCACACAATCGTGCGCTGATTGAAGAAACACGAAAAGTTCGTAGCGATTTTGCCGTGCTGTCGGGGTATGACGAATACTTGCTGCCTAATCTGCTGGCAGGGGGCGCTGGCGTGATTTCAGGCCTGAATAATATCGTGCCGGAATTGTTTGCGCAGGCAATGCAGGCGTGGCGCGCAGGTGATTTGCGCCAGTTAACCACCATTCAACAACGCATCGGTCAGTTAATGGCGATCTATACCATTGGTGATGATTTTGTCACTACTATCAAAACTGCCGTCGCCCGCCGTTTTGAGTCAATGGCCAGCCATTCGCGCAACTACGGCGGTGAATTGAGTGCAGCGCAGTGCGCGGAAATCGATCGCCTGCTGGCATAAAGAGGAATACGGGCGGCGCTAAGCCGTCCGATCATCAGTTCTTTTTCACGAACTCCGATTTGAGCTTCATCGGCCCAAAACCATCGATTTTACAATCGATATTGTGATCGCCTTCAACCAGACGAATGCTTTTAACTTTCGTGCCGATTTTCAGGGTCGAAGAGCTACCTTTGACTTTCAGATCTTTGATAACGGTGACGCTATCACCATCCACCAGCAGGTTGCCATTCGCATCGCGCACCACCAGACCATCAGTTGCTGCATCGTCAGCACTCAACGACCAGATATGGCCGCAGGATGGGCAGTTCAGCTTCTCGCCATCCTGCCAGGTATAGTCAGCGTGACATTCAGGACAGGCCGGTAAGGTATTCATAAGCGCTCCTCAGAGAAAAAGTCGCGGCAAAGATGGCGCCGCAAAAGGGGCGCCATCTTATCTCCTTACTAACTGTAAGGACAGCATTAAAATATCGCACCCTGCCGCGCTTTGCTGACAGCTTCACCCAGTTGCCACACCGCCATAGCATAATGCGTGCTGTGATTGTAGCGAGTTATGACATAGAAATTGGGCAGCCCGTACCAGTATTGATAACTGGTGCCGAGATCGAGGCGCAACAAACTGGCCTGCTGGTTACCGTCAAGCGAACCTTGAGGCGTCAAACCACTCGCTGCCAGCATGCTGACCGGGTACATGGTTTTAAAACCATTTTCCAGTGCAGGTGCCTGGCCACTGGCGGGGACGGCAACCGTCTCGCCAGCCCGCCAGCCATGCGCTTTGAAGTAATTAGCGACGCTGCCGATGGCATCAACCGGATCCCACAAATTGATATGTCCGTCGCCGTTGAAGTCGACCGCATACTGCTTATACGAAGAAGGCATAAACTGGCCGTACCCCATCGCCCCGGCAAAAGAACCACGGAGATCCAGCGGGTCATCCTGTTCGGTACGCGCCATCAGCAGGAAGGTTTCCAGCTCACTGCTAAAGTAGGCTGCACGGCGTGGATAGCTGAAGGAAAGAGTTGCCAGCGCATCCAGCAAACGGGTTTTACCCATTACCCGGCCCCAGCGCGTCTCTACACCAATAATGCCGACAATAATTTCCGGCGGCACGCCATATACCTGCTGGGCACGTTGCAGCGCATCCTGGTATTGATTCCAGAAGGCAACGCCGTTTTGCACATTATCAGGGGTGATAAATTTATTGCGATAACGAATCCAGGCACCGTTAGGCCCAGTGGGGGGTGTGTAGCTCGGTGCCTGTTGGTCCATCAAACGCAGCACGTAATCCAACCGCTTTGCCTGACCAATTACCGCATGCAATTGTTGGCGGTCAAAACCATGCTTCGCCACCATCTCGTCAATAAATTTTTCAGCAGCGGGATTACCGGCAAAATCGCCAAACATGGGCTGATTTGCATGGGATGCATCCAGTAAAAAGCCCCCCTGCGGGGCAGAAACAACAGCGGGCTGCTGAGATGTATGAGGCTTACTGCTACAGGCAGCAAGCAGAGCAATAAGCGGGAGAAAAGCAACCTTAAAACGCATCGGATATCCATAAACCAGACGAAACTAAAGCACACATATTAATCGTTCAGAAACCCGACTTACAGGGCAATATCTTAAATTTACGTCAGTTATCTCTGCCATCATGCTGACAGACAAAATTTGCGACCCATCTCCATACTTTACTCTTTTCCCGTTTTTTTATTTTTTCCTGACACAGCAATTTGTTATGGTCGGCAACCGAAAAGCCCGTGGGCGGATGAAGGAGATGCCGTAAAAATGGTAACATCCCCTCTTTCGTTGTTGCCCCATCGTGATGACGACATCTTCCCCTGTGGCAACCATGCGCCGCAGGTCATCAAAGAGTAAATATAAAGTGAGAAAGAGATGAAAGGAGCAGAGCAAATGGACTTCAGCGCCCATACGCCCATGATGCAGCAATACCTGCGTCTGAAGGCCGATCATCCTGACATTCTGTTGTTCTATCGCATGGGCGATTTTTATGAGCTTTTTTACGATGACGCAAAACGCGCCTCGCAGCTGCTGGAAATCTCTCTCACCAAACGTGGTGCGTCAGCAGGCGAACCCATTCCGATGGCAGGTGTCCCCTATCACGCCGTTGAAGGTTATCTGGCGAAACTGGTCCAGTTAGGAGAATCGGTCGCAATTTGCGAGCAAATTGGCGATCCCGCGTTGAGCAAAGGTCCGGTCGAACGCAAAGTCGTACGTATTGTCACCCCAGGAACCATCAGCGATGAAGCGCTGCTACAGGAGCGTCAGGACAACCTGCTGGCCGCCATTTTCCAGAGCCAGCGGGGTTTTGGCTACGCCACGCTGGATATCAGTTCAGGACGTTTTCGCCTGAGCGAACCCGGAGATCCGGAAACGATGGCTGCCGAGTTGCAGCGTACTAACCCGGCCGAATTACTCTATCCCGAAGATTTTCAGGCGATGTCGCTTATCGACCAACGACGCGGCCTGCGTCGTCGCCCACTTTGGGAATATGAAATCGATACTGCACGCCAGCAGTTAAACCTGCAATTTGGCACGCGCGACCTCAACGGTTTTGGCGTTGAACAGGCGCATCTGGCGCTGCGCGCGGCGGGATGTCTGCTGCAATATGTCAAAGATACCCAACGCACCTCACTGCCGCATATCCGCTCGCTCAGTATGGAACGCCAGCAGGATAGCGTGATCATGGATGCTGCCACGCGTCGCAATCTGGAAATCACGCAAAATCTCGCCGGTGGCACCGACAATACCCTGGCCGCCGTGCTGGATAAAACCGTCACGCCGATGGGCAGTCGTATGCTGAAACGCTGGTTACATATGCCATTGCGTGATGTCGACACCATCGCACGCCGTCAGGAAGCGATTGCGGAATTACAGGCGCACAGCGAAGAGCTACAACCGGTTTTACGTCAGATTGGTGATCTGGAACGTATCCTTGCCCGTCTGGCGTTGCGCACCGCACGCCCGCGCGACCTGGCGCGTATGCGCCATGCCTTCCAGCAGTTGCCGGAGCTGAATACCCTGCTGCAAACGGTGAACGCGCCACAACTCACGCAGTTGCGTAGCCAGATGGGCGAGTTCAGCGAACTGCGCGAATTGCTGGAAAACGCCATTATTGAATCACCGCCAGTTCTGGTGCGTGATGGCGGGGTGATTGCGCCAGGTTATAACGCCGAACTGGATGAGTGGCGCGCGCTGGCCGACGGTGCCAGCGATTACCTTGACCGCCTGGAAATTCGTGAGCGGGAAAAACTGGGGCTGGATACGCTTAAAGTTGGCTTTAACGCAATTCATGGTTACTACATTCAGGTTAGCCGTGGTCAAAGCCATCTGGTGCCCATCCATTATGTGCGCCGCCAGACGCTTAAGAATGCCGAGCGCTATATCATTCCTGAGCTGAAAGAGTACGAAGACAAGGTGCTGACCTCAAAAGGGAAAGCGCTGGCACTGGAAAAAGGCCTGTACGACGAGCTGTTTGACCGCCTGCTGCCACATCTTGAAGCCCTGCAATTAAGCGCGGCGGCGCTGGCCGAACTCGATGTACTGAGTAACCTGGCGGAGCGCGCCTGGACCCTCAACTATTGCCGTCCGGTGCTTCAGGAGAAAGCGGGGATCCGCATCACGGGAGGTCGACACCCGGTGGTGGAGCAGGTTCTGAAAGAACCCTTTATCGCCAACCCGCTTTCGCTGTCGGCACAGCGACGTATGCTGATTATTACCGGCCCCAACATGGGCGGTAAAAGTACTTACATGCGTCAGGCGGCATTGATTGCGCTGATGGCCTGGATCGGCAGCTTCGTGCCTGCTGAAGAGACGGTGATCGGCCCTATCGATCGCATCTTTACCCGCGTAGGGGCGGCTGACGATTTGGCGTCCGGGCGTTCTACCTTTATGGTGGAAATGACCGAAACGGCCAATATTCTGCATAACGCCACCGAGCATAGCCTGGTGTTGATGGATGAAATCGGTCGCGGCACTTCAACCTATGATGGTCTGTCGCTGGCGTGGGCCTGCGCCGAAAGCCTGGCTAACCGTATCAAAGCCATGACGCTATTCGCCACCCACTATTTCGAGCTGACAACGCTACCGGAAAAAATGGAAGGCGTGGTCAACGTACACCTGGATGCCGTGGAACACGGTGACACCATCGCGTTTATGCACAGCGTGCAGGATGGCGCGGCCAGCAAAAGTTATGGCCTTGCCGTAGCGGCGCTGGCGGGTGTACCGAAAGAGGTGATCAAACGTGCCCGTCACAAGTTGAAGGAGCTGGAAGCGCTGTCGGGGAGCACTGCCGCCTCGACGGTGGAAGGTTCCCAGTTACCATTACTGGTAGCGGACACCTCACCGGCAGTGGAAGCGCTGGAAGCATTGGATCCCGACACCCTGACGCCACGTCAGGCGCTGGAGTGGATCTATCGCCTGAAAACGCTGGTCTGACAAAGGGCTAGCAGTTGCGGCGCGATTTATCGCGCAATTCTGTGCAGAGTGCAAGAAAAAGGCGCGCGATAAATCGCGCCACGACGGAATGTATGTCAGCACCAGGGTCTACAACCCTGCTTAAGGGATCCCGTGTCAATTACCATCCTGAATCGCAGGCATAAAAAAACGGTGACCAGATGGTCACCGTTTTTATGTAGCGATTACGGTTTATTCACGAAACAGCGCTTCTATATTCAGGCCCTGAGTCTGCAGAATTTCACGCAGACGACGCAGCCCTTCCACCTGAATCTGACGAACACGCTCACGGGTCAAACCGATTTCGCGGCCCACATCTTCAAGCGTTGCCGCTTCATAGCCCAACAGGCCGAAACGACGCGCCAGCACTTCACGCTGCTTGGCATTCAGTTCAAACAACCACTTAACGATGCTTTGTTTCATATCATCGTCCTGCGTGGTGTCTTCCGGGCCGTTATCTTTTTCATCGGCCAGGATATCCAGCAGCGCTTTTTCGGAATCACCACCCAACGGTGTGTCAACCGAGGTAATACGCTCGTTGAGACGTAGCATACGGCTTACATCATCAACCGGTTTGTCCAGCTGTTCGGCAATCTCTTCGGCACTCGGCTCATGATCGAGTTTGTGCGAAAGTTCACGCGCGGTACGCAGATAGACATTTAACTCTTTAACAATGTGGATAGGCAGACGAATAGTACGGGTTTGGTTCATGATTGCCCGTTCAATGGTCTGACGAATCCACCATGTGGCGTAAGTCGAGAAGCGGAACCCACGTTCCGGGTCAAACTTCTCTACAGCACGAATGAGGCCGAGATTACCCTCCTCAATCAGATCCAGCAGCGCCAGACCACGATTGCTGTAACGACGGGCAATCTTCACCACCAGACGTAAGTTACTTTCAATCATGCGGCGACGAGAAGGAATGTCGCCTCGTAATGCGCGGCGGGCAAAGAACACCTCTTCTTCCGCCGTTAACAATGGAGAATAACCAATTTCTCCGAGGTAGAGCTGCGTCGCATCCAAAACGCGTTGCGTCGCACCCTGTGACAACAACTCTTCTTCCGCTACATCGTTATCACCAGGTTCGTTCTCAACGAGAGCCTTCTCATCAAAAACCTCAGCTCCGTTCTCCTCGAATTCCGCATCTTCGTGTAACTCGTTAACTTTCAGCGTATTCTGGCTCATAAGCGGCTCCTACCCGTGATCCAAGGGCAGAACACCTGGGTTCTGCCGGATTATCGTTGCGGTAAGTAACGCAACGGATTTACGGATTTCCCCTTGTAACGAATTTCAAAATGCAATCGTACTGAACTGGTTCCGGTGCTACCCATCGTAGCTATTTTTTGCCCAGCTTTAACTTCCTGTTGTTCCCGGACCAGCATTGTGTCGTTATGGGCGTAGGCACTCAGGTAGTCATCATTGTGTTTGATGATGATTAAATTACCGTACCCACGGAGCGCGTTGCCTGCGTATACCACCCTACCCGAAGCAGTGGCGACAACAGGTTGTCCACGCGAACCGGCGATATCGATCCCTTTGTTTCCGCCTTCCGCAGCGGAGAAGTTATCGATAATCTTCCCATCAGTCGGCCAACGCCAGCTTCCCACCGGGGTTGTGCTATCCGTCGTGCTGCTGACTGTGGGTGGTGCGATAACCGGAGCTGTGGTCGTTGCCACATTATTTGCCCCTTTCGACGGCAACAATTTGCTGCCTGAAGAATTACCCGAATCATCAGAATACGTAATAACAGGTTGCTGTGCAACCGGGGCAGATTTAATTTGCGAAGAACCCGGTGTGACAGGTACGCCACCCTGAGTTGCATCAGCGGCAGTGATAGCGTTACCACCGGTAATTGACTGTCCGGCACCGTTCCCAACCTGCAACGTTTGCCCGGCGTTCAGGCTATACGGGGCGGGGATGTTGTTACGTTGCGCCAGGTCGCGATAATCATTGCCGGTAATCCACGCAATATAGAACAAGGTGTCGCCACGTTTAACGGTGTAAGTTTCGCCACCATAGCTACCTTTCGGAATATTCCCATAATTGCGGTTGTACACAATGCGACCATTTTGCGTCGTCACATTATTATTACCACTAATCATTCCGCCCGATGGCGGTGCAGAAGGTACGCCACCGCTTAACATTCCGCCGTGCGGCATCGTAGGTACGCCGCCACCCGAGGTATCGCTCATACCACCGTTGCCACCGATCTGGCTGATGGGTGCTTGTGTATTATCGCTGGAGCTACAGCCTGCCAGCCAAAATCCGACCAGTGTCAGTGCCGCCAGACGGCGTAATTGAAATGTTGTGCTTCCCGTGCTCATTGATCCCCCGTGATGGCAATCCTGGATATGACTGTGTCTGCGCAACCGCATTTTACACTGCATAATGCAGGTGAAACGGCCTTTAGCATTGATTAACAAGGATAGTAACAAGATCAACTGCGCCGTGCCATGTAACAGTTGTGAACAAGTACGAAGAGCTTCAGGCCAGGTCGCCCTGTACTAAAGGCACAAAGCGGACGGGTTCGATAATCTCTTCGATCATCTCATCCCCCTGACGGCGCAGACGTTTTAACACTTGTTGATCTTCCCCAACCGGCAGCACCATTCTGCCGCCATCACGCAATTGTGCTATCAGCGCAGTCGGAATTTCAGGAGGTGCCGCCGTAACGATAATGGCATCGAACGGACCGCGTGCGGCCCAGCCCTGCCAGCCGTCACCGTGGCGAGTTGAAACATTATGCAGGTCGAGCTGCTTCAGGCGGCGTTTCGCCTGCCACTGCAACCCTTTGATGCGTTCTACGGAATAAACGTGATTGACCAGATGGGCCAGAATCGCCGTCTGATAGCCTGAACCAGTGCCAATTTCCAGCACGCGCGCGTCAGCATTGAGTTCCAGCAATGCCGTCATGCGCGCCACCATATAGGGCTGTGAAATGGTCTGCCCACTACCGATCGGCAACGCGACATTGTCCCAGGCTTTGTGTTCGAAGGCTTCGTCGATAAAACGCTCACGCGGCACATCGGCGATGGCTTTCAGCAGATGTTCATCATGGATACCCTGGGCGCGCAGTTGCGCCAACAAGGTTTCAACGCGCCGGTTCACCATGCCAAATCCACCTCCGCCTGGGTCAACCAATCGCTTAACACCACCTGCGCCGCCGGGGCGGTCAGGTCAACATGCAACGCGGTGATCGAGACATAACCCGCATCCACCGCGGCAAAATCGGTATCCGGGCCAGCATCCAGTTTCTCTCCCGGCGGCCCAATCCAGTACAGGGTGTTGCCACGCGGATCTTGCTGGCAGATGACCTGGTCGGCAGGATGACGGCTGCCACAACGCGTCACGCGGAAGCCTTTCACTTCCTCCAGCGGGAGATCAGGCACATTAATATTGAGAATACGACCGGTGCGCAGCGGTTCACGCGTTAACGCCCGCAACAACGCGCAGGTAACAGCGGCAGCCGTGGCGTAATGTTGATGCCCATCCAGCGATACCGCCAGCGCCGGTAAGCCAAGATGGCGGCCTTCCATCGCGGCGGCCACAGTGCCGGAATAAATCACATCATCACCGAGATTGGGACCGGCATTGATACCGGAGACCACAATATCCGGACGCGGTTGCATCAGGGCATTCACCCCCAGAAACACGCAGTCGGTCGGGGTGCCCATCTGCACGGCGATATCACCATTTTCATGGGTAAAGGTACGAAGCGGTGTCTCCAGCGTCAGCGAGTTTGACGCGCCGCTGCGATTGCGATCGGGTGCGACCACCTGGACTTCAGCAAACTGGCGCAGTGCGCGCGCCAGGGTCTGAATGCCCGGAGCATGAATGCCGTCATCATTACTCAGCAATATCCGCATCGTTACCTTCTTGTTGGAGAAGCTCACGCACGACGCTGGTAGCAAAGCTGCCCGCAGGCAGCCAGAACGCCATCTCCAGCGTCACATCATCCCACCAGTTCCAGTGCAAGTCCTTTGGCACCACACGCATCGCGCGGCGTGCCGCATCAACACGTTCACGCTCAAGCAGTGTAATCAATTCTGCCGCACCTGCCAGGCTGTGCTGTTCAAATTCAAGCGCTTCCACCTGGGTGCCCCAGTCGCCACGACCAGGCAACGGCGCGGTGATCCGCAGTTCATCCTGATTCACGCGCTGTTGCAGTTCAGTCAATTCTTCTGTCTGCGCGACGAACCAGCTACCACGCCCGGTCAGTTGCAAGGCATCGCCGCTCATCACCGCGTCGAGATTGCCGTCTCGCTGCAAACGCGCGCTGGTGACCTGATTAAACAGATGACTGCGGGTGGCCGAGAGCAACAAGCCTTTTTTGTTGCGATCGCGTGGGCGGAAGCGATCCTGCGCCCACTGCTGTGCCTGGGTCAGATTATTACCCTCACGGCCAAAACGCTGCTCACCAAAATAGTTCGGCACACCGCTTTTCTGAATTTTCTGTAAACGCTGTTCCACCACGGTCTGATCCGAGATTTGACGGATCACCAGACGAAACGCATTCCCCGCCAGCGCACCGGTACGTAGTTTACGCTTGTGGCGCACCACCTGCAGGATTTCTACGCCTTCCAGCTTAAATTCAGACAGATCAGGCATCGCGTTGCCCGGTAAACGGAAACACAGCGTCTGCTCGGTCACCGCATGGCGGTCTTTCATCCCGGCATAGCTGAGATCACGCACATGCACGCCGAGAAACTTCGCCAGCGCTTCGGCGACAAAGCGGGTGTTGCAACCGATTTTACGGATGCGTACCAGCAACTGTTCACCTTCGCCGTCATAGGGATAACCAAGATCCTCAATGACGACAAAATCTTCTGGATTGGCTTTAATCACGCCGGTGGCGCGCGGCTTACCGTGCAGGTACAGCAGTTCACTCATGCGCCAGCCACCTTCACCAGCAGTGCCACAGCTTCACAGGCAATACCTTCGCCACGCCCGGTAAAACCCAGTTTTTCCGTGGTGGTCGCTTTAACATTCACCTGATCCATATGACAGCCAAGAACTTCAGCGATATTCACACGCATCTGCGGTACATGCGGCAGCATTTTCGGTGCCTGGGCGATGATGGTGACGTCAACGTTACCGATCTGGTAACCCTTCTGCTGAATACGGCGCCAGGCTTCGCCCAGCAAACCACGGCTATCCGCCCCTTTATAAGCCGGATCGGTATCAGGGAACAGTTTACCGATATCGCCCATCGCCACTGCGCCCAGCAGCGCATCGGTCAACGCGTGCAGTGCCACGTCGCCATCAGAATGGGCAATAAAACCGTGTTCGAAGGGAATACGCACCCCACCAATCACCAGAGGACCCTCGCCTCCAAAGGCGTGGACGTCGAAGCCGTGACCGATACGCATCATGCGCTCTCCTTTAACTGAATCTGGGTAAGATAAAAGGCCGCCAGCGCCAGGTCTTCTGGCCGCGTCACCTTAATGTTATCACTGCGGCCGCTCACCAGTTCGGGATGGTAACCGCAGTATTCCAGCGCCGAGGCCTCATCAGTGATGGTCGCGCCCTCATTCAGGGCGCGCGTCAGGCAGGCCATCAGCAGCGCATGGGGGAAAAATTGTGGCGTCAGCGCGTGCCATAAATCTTCACGCTCAACGGTGTGCGCAATGGCGGCTTTACCCGGTTCGGCGCGCTTCATGGTATCGCGCACCGGTGCCGCCAGAATCGCGCCCACTTTGCTGTGCTGACGCACCGCCAGCAGACGCGCTAAATCATCAGGATGCAGACACGGCCGCGCCGCATCATGCACCAACACCCACTCCCCGTGCGTCACCGCTTGTAAACCGGCCAGCACCGACTCGGCGCGTGTCTCACCGCCGGTGACGCGCAGCACGCGTGTGTCCTGCGCCAATGGCAGCGAATCAAACCAGCCATCATCGGGACTGATAGCAACAATCACCTGTTTGACCGCAGGATGTGCCAGCAAACGAGCAACGCTATGTTCAAGAAGGGTGAGTTGACCGATGGTCAGATACTGTTTCGGGCAGGCAGCCTGCATGCGGCTGCCAATACCGGCAGCGGGCACTACGGCGATCACATCCGCAGAGGAAGAGTGGTTATTCATGGTTTATCGTTGTTGATTTTGCGCAGCTTGTTGCGCGTTACGTTTGCTCTGGTCTGGCACCAGACGATAGAAGGTTTCACCAGGCTTGATCATGCCCAGCTCATTACGTGCGCGCTCCTCAATAGCCTCAGAGCCGCCGTTGAGATCGTCAATTTCGGCGAACAGCTGATCGTTACGCGCTTTTAGTTTGGCGTTATTCGCCTGTTGTGACGCAACATCATCATTGACGCGCGTATAGTCATGGATCCCGTTTTTGCCCAGCCACAACGAATACTGAAGCCAGCCGAGCAAAACGAGTAGTAATAGCGTCAGTTTTCCCATCCCAGCCCCCTGAAAAACGGCTCAATCATCCCATAACTTCGCGCCGGACTCCACTCCAGCAGCGAAAATGCCGTTTACGGACGATTGTCCGTACAAATATTGATTCACTGGTGCGGCAATTGGCAGGTAAAGTTTTGTAACCTGCCGACGCGTTTGCACATCAGGCACGGCCTACCAGCCGGAGAGAAATGAGAAGAGTAGCCAGAACAGGCATACCACCACGATCGCCGTCACCACCCCACTCCAGAACAGATGACCACGCATCATCAGGCTGAGGACAATACCAATCAGCACCGATACCGGCAGCAGGGCAAGGAAGAACGGCCAGGTATAGAGGAAGAAAAACAACGTATTGGAACCGTAGAGCAGGAACGGAATTGCCAGCGCACACCAATACGAGAGAAAACCAATCACACCACCCGGTAGCGACGAGCGAGGCTCATCCTGGGTGCGTTCATCTTTGCGTGCCAGCATAGGGGTAACGTTCTGCATAGAGTTCCTGTTGACGCTAATCGCGGCAAATCATGGCGATTTGCCGCTGTCTATTCAGGATCTGATGATATCGCGGTGACGCAGCAGGTCTAACAATTGGGCGGTGAGTTTTGTAACCAATTGTTCACCATCGAGGTGGATTTCCGGCGCCTCTGGCGCCTCATAAACACTGTCGATACCGGTGAAATTGCGCAGTTCTCCGGCTCGCGCTTTTTTATACAATCCTTTCGGATCGCGCGCTTCGCACACCGATAACGGCGTGTCGACAAACACTTCCACAAACTGCCCATCCGCCAGCAGGTCACGCACCATCTGACGTTCAGCGCGATGCGGCGAAATAAAGGCAGTCAGCACCACCAGCCCGGCATCCACCATCAGTTTGGCCACTTCACCGACGCGACGAATGTTCTCTTTACGATCGTCATCGCTGAAGCCGAGGTCACGGCACAGGCCGTGACGCACGTTGTCACCATCCAGCAGATAGGTACTGACGCCAAGCCGATGCAGCGCCTGCTCCAGCGCCCCGGCCACCGTGGATTTGCCCGAGCCAGACAGCCCGGTAAACCACAGCACCACACCCTGATGGCCGTGCTGCTGCTCACGCTCAGCACGGGTCACCGGATGATCGTGCCACACCACGTTTTCATCGTGTTGCGCCATTACTGACCACCCAGCAGATCGCGAGCATTCCAGTGCGGGAAGTGACGACGAATCAACGCATTCAGCTCCAGCTCGAACTCGCTGAACTGGCTTGCCTGGGCGCGGTTAGCGCTTTGCGGTTCTTCAATCAATCCGGCACCCACGGTAACGTTGCTCAGACGATCGATAAAGATCATGCCGCCCGTCACCGGGTTGTCACGATATTTGTCCAGCACCATCGGCTCATCAAAAGTGACTTCCACCAGACCAATGCCGTTAAGCGGCAGACTGTCGGCGCTGCGTTTTTCCAGCGTGTTGATGTCGAACTGATGGATTACTTTTTCCACCCGGCCACGCGCTTTCTTACCGGCGATCTTCACGTCATAGCTCTGGCCCGGCTGTAGCGGCTGCTCGGCCATCCACACCACGTTAACGGTGGCGGATTGCACCGATTTCAGCTCGGCTCCCGCATCAACCAGCAGGTCACCACGGCTGATGTCGATCTCGTCTTCCAGCACCAGGGTAATGGCTTCTCCGGCAGCAGCTTCCTGCAAATCGCCATCAAAGGTCACGATGCGCGCAATCGTCGATTCCACGCCCGATGGCAGCACCTTGACGCGTTGGCCAACCTTGACCACACCTGACGCCAGCGTACCGGCATAGCCACGGAAATCGAGGTTTGGACGGTTCACGTACTGCACCGGGAAACGCATCGGCTGATGATCCACCACGCGCTTCAGTTCCACCGTTTCCAGCACGTCGAGCAGGGTCGGGCCGCTGTACCACGGCATGGTTTCGCTCGGCGATGCTACGTTATCCCCTTCCAGCGCCGACATCGGTACAAAGCGAATATCGAGGTCTTCTGGCAACTGCGCGGCGAAATCGAGGTAGTCCTGTTTGATCTGTTCAAACACATCCTGTTTGTACGCCACCAGATCCATTTTGTTGATCGCCACCACCAGATGCTTGATGCCGAGCAGTGTGGAGATAAAGCTGTGACGGCGGGTCTGATCCAGCACGCCTTTACGCGCATCGATCAACAGGATCGCCAGATCACAGGTAGACGCACCGGTCGCCATATTACGAGTGTACTGCTCATGTCCCGGCGTGTCGGCGATGATAAATTTGCGCTTCTCGGTCGAGAAATAACGATAGGCCACATCAATGGTGATGCCCTGCTCACGCTCGGCCTGCAAACCATCCACCAGCAGCGCCAGATCGAGTTTCTCGCCCTGGGTGCCATGACGTTTGCTGTCGTTGTGCAGCGAAGAGAGCTGATCTTCATAAATCTGGCGGGTATCGTGCAGCAAACGGCCAATCAGCGTACTTTTGCCATCGTCAACGCTACCGCAAGTCAGGAAACGCAGCAGGCTTTTATGTTGTTGCGCGGTCAGCCAGGCTTCCACGCCGCCCTGATCGGCAATCTGTTGTGCAATAACGGTATTCATCTGCGTCTCCTTAGAAATAACCCTGACGTTTCTTCAGTTCCATCGAACCGGCCTGGTCGCGGTCAATCACACGGCCCTGGCGTTCGCTGGTAGTGGAGACCAGCATCTCTTCAATAATTTCCGGCAACGTTTGTGCTTCGGACTCCACCGCACCGGTCAGCGGCCAGCAGCCGAGGGTACGGAAACGCACCATACGCTGTTTGATCACTTCGCCCGGTTGCAGGTCGATGCGGTCATCATCCACCATCATCAACATGCCATCGCGCTCCAGTACCGGACGCGGTGCCGCGAGATACAGTGGCACAATCTCGATGTTTTCGAGGAAGATGTACTGCCAGATATCCAGTTCGGTCCAGTTGGAGAGCGGGAATACGCGAATGCTCTCACCTTTGTTAATCTGGCCGTTGTAGTTGTGCCACAGCTCCGGGCGCTGGTTTTTCGGATCCCAACGGTGGAAGCGGTCGCGAAACGAATAGATACGTTCTTTGGCGCGGGATTTCTCCTCGTCGCGACGCGCGCCACCAAAGGCCGCATCGAAGCCATATTTGTTCAGCGCCTGTTTCAGGCCTTCGGTTTTCATGATGTCGGTGTGCTTAGCGCTGCCATGCACAAACGGGTTGATGCCCATAGCGACCCCTTCCGGGTTACGGTGCACCAGCAGTTCTGCACCCATCGCCTTGACGGTGCGATCGCGAAACTCGTACATTTCGCGAAATTTCCAGCCGGTATCAACATGCAGCAGCGGAAATGGCAGCGTACCCGGATAGAAGGCTTTACGCGCCAGATGCAGCATCACCGAGGAGTCTTTGCCGATGGAGTACATCATCACCGGATTACTGAACTCGGCCGCCACCTCGCGGATGATATGGATACTCTCTGCCTCCAGTTGGCGCAGATGAGTGAGTCGGTTTTGGTCCATAATTTTTCCTCAAGCCAAATTGACAACGGCGGACTCGCGAGTCCCCTGCTGTGCTGAATGTTGAAACCAGGCGAGTTGCCCGTGCAAATTCACAACCTCACCAACCACCAGCAAGGCTGGTGTCGGCGCGACGGCGGCCAGCGCCTCCAACTGGTCTAAGGTGCCGGTCAGCACCTGTTGATCCTGACGCGTACCGCGACCAATCACCGCGACAGGTGTCGCCGGATCGCGCCCATGTTCTATCAGTCCGGTGGCTATTTCCGCCGCCTTCACCGTGCCCATATAGATCGCCAGCGTCTGACGTGCGCGTGCCAGTGACGGCCAGTCGATGCCGTTGCTGTCTGCGCGGCACTGACCGGTAATAAACATCACGCTCTGCGCATGGTCACGGTGAGTTAAAGGGATACCGGCATAGGCGGTTGCGCCTGCGGCTGCGGTAATACCCGGCACCACCTGAAACGGGATACCGGCAGCTTTGGCGGCCTGTAACTCTTCGCCGCCACGGCCAAAAATAAAGGGATCGCCACCTTTCAGGCGCACCACGCGTTTACCTTGCTGCGCCAGTTGCACCAGCAGGCGATTCGTCTCTTCCTGCGGGACGGAATGAGCACCGGCGCGTTTGCCAACACAAATCCGGTCAGCATCACGACGCACCAGTTCCAGCACCTCATCACTGACCAGATGGTCATACAGCACCACATCGGCCAGTTGCATGACCTGCAAGCCCCGCAGCGTCAGCAAACCACTGTCGCCAGGGCCTGCGCCCACCAGGGTAATTTCGCCCTGATTGTCGCTGTCGTTTTCCAGCTCGCGATCCAGGGTGCGACGCGCTTCATTAACGTTACCCGCCGCCATCTGGCTGGCAAACAGGCCGTTAAAGGCACGTTCCCAGAAACGGCGGCGTTCTGACATCTGGCGGTAACGCTGTTTCACTTTGTCACGCCATTGCCCGGCAACCTCGGCCATTTGCCCAAGGTTGGCCGGCAGCAGCGCTTCAATTTTTTCCCGCAGCAGGCGAGCCAACACCGGCGCGGTGCCACTGGAGGAGATCGCCACCACCAGCGGCGAACGATCGACAATCGAGGGAAAGATAAAGCTGCATTTCGGCTGGTCGTCCACCACGTTCACCAGCTTGTGACGCGCGTTGGCTGCTTCAAATACCTGGCTGTTGAGGGCGTTGTCATCGGTGGCGGCAATCACCAGAAACACGCCATCCAACTGCGCCGCATCAAAGGTCTGTGCAATCCACTCAATCGCCGCAATCTCATGCAGCGCCTGCAACTCATGGCCCAGCTCACGCGCAGCGACCAGCACGCGTGCCCCGGCGCGCCGCAGCAGCTCGATTTTGCGCGCAGCAATGTCGCCACCGCCGACAACCAGCACCGGACGGTTTTTGAGATCGGCAAAAAGAGGCAGATAATCCACGTTAACCTTGTCAGTTTTACAATAAGTTAACGCGACTATACGTCCCTGCCTTCTGGCAGATGAAATTACGAATTGGAATGAGTAGTTACCGAATGGAATAACGGGCCGGGATTGTTGAGAACATTTTGTGCTTAGCAAATGATATTGCTGGCGTTTCGGAGCAATTCAAATTGTGTAATACCGGTCACAGTTTCATACTAAAGCAGATTTTTTTTAGCATGACGGGATGTCAGAAAAGGACACACTATGTTTGCCACCCTCCGCCGCGCCCTGCTGGCAGCAGTGATAGCGGGCGGTTTTCCTCTCCTTGCTCAGGCCACAGACAGCGTACCGGGACAGTTTGCCGAACAACAATTGCGCCATATCGCAACCTATTTTCCAGGCCGGATGAGTGGTAGCCCGGCAGAGCTGATGACGGCGGATTACCTGCGTCAGCAGTTCACTCAGCTAGGTTATCAGAGCAATACGCGTCAGTTTAATACCGGTTATAACTGGCGCGAAAAACAGGGTCAGATGCGCTGGCACAAAGTCACTGCTACTTCGGTGATCGCCGCGCGTGCCGGTAGCGCGCCACAGGAGATCCTGATCGTGGCGCATCTTGATACCTGGACGCCACTCAGCAGCCGTGAAACCGACAACAACCTCGGCGGTCTGCGTTTACAGGGCGTGGATGACAACGCCTCCGGCCTTGGCGTAATGCTGGAGCTGGCGCAACAGTTAAGCAAAACGCCGTTGCATTATGGCGTGCGCTTTGTGGCGCTGAGTGCCGGTGAAACCGGGCTGCACGGGATGGATGATTATCTGTCGCGTATGGATGCCAAAGAGAAGAAAAACACCCTGTTGGTGATTGATCTGAACAGTTTGATCGTGGGTGATCATCTCTACTTTAACAGCGGGATCAATACCCCCTCCGCCGTGCGTAAGCAAACCAGCGGCCGTGCCGTGCAACTGGCGCACCGTCTGGGGATATCTGCTGTGACCCATACCTTAACCGCACGGGATTATCCGGGTGTGAATCCCTTCGATAAAGCCGGGTTGCCGCTGCTGGACGTGACGGCCAGCAACTGGGCGCTGGGTAATAAAGATGGCCAACAGCAGCGCGCACGCAGCCGCCACTTCCCGGATGGCAGCGTACGCCACCAAACCGAACGTGATAGTTTGAACTATCTCGACCACTGGCTACCGGGGCGTATCACGCAACGCACGCGTGATAGCGTGAAAATTCTGTTGCCACTGCTCACCGAGCTGGCGAATCCAACAACCTGAGGATCTGATATGTACGTGGTTTATCTGAACTATTTCCGCCCGGTGGCCGAAGTGGAAACGCTGCTCGCGCCACATATTGCGTGGCTGGATCGCTATTTCGCCAGCGGCGCGTTTATTGCGGCGGGACGTAAAGATCCACGCACCGGCGGCATGGTGCTGGTGAAGGATATGGAACGTGCTGAGTTGGATGCGATCCTGGCGGAAGACCCCTTTGTCGCGGTGGCGAATTACGACGTAACCAGGGTGAATGTGACGCGTGCCAGTGAGGCATTTGCGGCGTTAACTGGAATATAATCACCGAACCGTAGCGGCGCGATTTATCGCGCGTCTTTTAAACACCGCGCGATAAATCGCGCCGCTACGGTGAGAAGATTAACCTTCGTGAAGGCCGCACTCGCGCTTCAGACCAAAGAAGCGTGTTTCCTCTTCCGCCATCCCCGGCTCCCACTTCTTGGTGGTATGCGTATCTCCGACAGACAGATAGCCTTCGTCCCACAATGGATGGTATTTCAGGCCATGCTGTTTCAGGTACTGATGTACCTGGCGGTTATCCCAGTCGATAATCGGCAGCACCTTAAACACCCCACGCTGAATCGCCAGCACCGGCAAATGCGCGCGGCTGCCGGACTGATCGCGCCGCAGACCCGCAAACCAGGTTTGCGCTCCTAACGTTTCCAGCGCGCGGTTCATCGGTTCCACTTTGTTGATTTGGTTGTATTTCTCGATCCCTTCGACGCCCTGCTCCCACAACTTGCCATAGCGTGCTTCCTGCCAGGCCGGTGAGGTTTCCGCACGGAACACCTGGAGATTCAGGTTGAGCTTATCGGTCAGCTCATCGATAAAGCGATAGGTTTCCGGGAACAGATAACCGGTATCCGTGAGGATCACCGGAATATCCGGCTGTTGTTGCGTCACCATATGCAGCAACACCGCCGCCTGAATACCAAAGCTGGACGACAGCACAAACGCGCCAGGCAACTGCTTCAGTGCCCAGCCCAGACGCTCTTCTGCCGATTGTTTTTCCAGCTGCGCGTTGGTTTCCGCCAGCGCCATCACACGATCAATTTTGGGTAAATCATTCAGTGCTGCGAGATCGAGTACCGTCATACTGCCTCCGGGTCCCAAAAATCACGGGCGGGGTCAACCACTGGCTTCACGATGCCCGCGCGAATCACGAAGTCGCCAAAACCTTCTTCACCGTTACGCTCTTTCGCCCAGCGTCCAACCAGCTCATCAATGCTGGCGAGGATCTCCCCTTCGTTGATGTTCTCACGATACATGCGCGGAATACGGGTGCCGATGCGGTTGCCGCCAATATGCAGGTTATAACGACCTGGTGCTTTACCCACCAGACCGATTTCGGCCAGCATGGCACGGCCACAGCCGTTAGGACAACCGGTAACGCGTAACACTATGTGCTCATCACCCACGCCGTGGCCGTGCATGATCTCTTCGACCCTGGTCACAAATGAAGGCAGGAAACGTTCGGCTTCAGCCATCGCCAGCGGGCAAGTTGGGAAAGATACACAGGCCATCGAGTTTTCACGCTGCGGCGTCACCTGCTCCATCAAACCGTGTTCACGCGCAATGGCTTCAATCTGCGCTTTCTGTTTCTCCGGCACGCCCGCCACAATCAGGTTTTGGTTAGCGGTGAGGCGGAAATCGCCCTGATGTACTTTGGCGATTTCGGCAATGCCGCGCTTCAGTGGACGGCCCGGATAATCCAGCAGACGACCGTTTTCAATAAACAGCGTCAGGTGCCACTTCTTATCGACGCCTTTGATCCAGCCAATACGATCGCCACGGCTAGTGAATTCGTACGGACGCGTCGGACCGAAAGTGATACCGGCACGTTTTTCCACTTCAGCTTTAAAGGTTTCCACGCCCACGCGCTCCAGCGTGTATTTGGTTTTGGCGTTTTTACGATCGGTACGATTGCCCCAGTCACGCTGGGTGGTCACCACCGCCGCCGCGACATCAAGGATCTTCTCCACCGGCAGGAAACCAAACTCGCTGGCGGTGCGCGCATAGGTGGCTTTGTTACCGTGATCGATCGACAGACCACCGCCCACCAGCAGGTTAAAGCCCACCAGCTTGCCCTTCTCGGCGATGGCGATGAAGTTGAGATCGTTAGCGTGCAGATCCACGTCGTTATGCGGCGGGATCACCACCGTGGTTTTGAACTTACGTGGCAGGTAAGTTTCACCGAGGATCGGCTCCTCATCGGTGGTGGCAACCTTCTCCTGATCCCACCAGATCTCAGCATAGGCGCGCGTTTTCGGCAGCAGATGCTCCGACAGTTTTTTCGCCCACTCGTAAGCTTCCTGATGCAGCGCCGACTCCACCGGGTTCGAGGTACAAAGCACGTTACGGTTTACGTCGTTGGCCGTTGCTAACGCATCGAGGCCCACTTCATGCAGCATCTGATGTGTCGGTTTCACGTTCTTCTTCAGAATGCCGTGGAACTGGAACGTCTGGCGGTTGGTCAGGCGGATGCTGCCATAAATGGTTTTTTCGGTGGCAAACTTATCAATCGCCAGCCACTGGGTTGGCGTGATGATGCCGCCCGGCAGGCGGCAGCGCAGCATCATGGCATGACGCGGTTCGAGTTTCTGCGCCGCACGTTCCGCACGGATATCACGATCATCTTGCTGGTACATGCCGTGGAAACGGATCAGCAGGAAGTTATCGCCGTTAAAGCCACCGGTCAGGCCATCGTCGAGATCTTCGAGAATGGTGCCGCGCAGATAGTTGCTTTGTTTTTTCAGGCGCTCGGCGTCAACAAGCTTGCCTTCAACGACCAGCGGTCCAGGGTGTTTTTCACTCATTAGTAAACGTCTCGCTGATAACGGCGCTCAATGCGCAGCTCACTTAAAAACTCGTCAGCCGTTTCACGATCCATTGCACCGTGCTCGACCACCACATCCAGTAATGCCTGCTCAACGTCTTTCGCCATGCGATTGGCATCGCCGCAGACGTAAAGGTGTGCGCCCTCTTCGATCCAGCGCCACACTTCCGCACCTTTAGCGCGGATCTTATCTTGTACGTAAATCTTCTCCGCCTGATCGCGCGACCAGGCAAGGTCGATATTGGTCAGCAAGCCGTCTTTGACATACTTCTGCCATTCAACCTGATACAGGAAATCGTCGGTGAAGTGCGGGTTGCCGAAGAACAACCAGTTTTTACCGCCTGCACCCTCATTATCGCGCTGCTGCATAAAAGCGCGGAACGGCGCAATACCGGTGCCCGGACCGATCATAATCACCGGGGTTTCCGGGTTGGCAGGCAGACGGAAGTTATCGTTATGTTCGATAAATACCCGGATGTCACTGTCTTCTTCCAGACGATCCGCCAGCCAGGTGGAAGCACCGCCACCACGCTGACGTCCCTCAATCTCGTAGCGCACCGCACCCACCGTGATATGCACTTCAGTCTCGTTCTCGGCCTGCGAAGAGGCGATGGAGTAGAGGCGTGGCGTCAAAGGACGCAGCAGGCTGGTCAACTGTTCTGCATTCAATTCAGTCGGAGCCTGACGCACCATATCGACAATCGGCAGGCTCTGCGCGTAGTGCTGGAGTTTCGGCTTATCACCGACCAGCGCCAGCAGCGCGTCGTTACGTGACAACGCGGCGTAGTGTTCAACGATCTGCGGTGTATTAACCGTCAGCTCAAAATGACGTTGCAGTGCCTCCGCCAGCGGCAAGGTCTCACCGTGGATCGTCACCGGCTCATCGCCTTTCAGCCACAACAATTCCAGCAACTCTTTAACCAGCGCCGGATCGTTTTCAAACCAGACACCGAGGGCATCGCCCGGCTGGTAACGCAGACCGGAATCACCGAGATCGATTTCGATATGACGCACATCTTTATCGGAATCACGGCCAGTAATTTTCTGGTTTACGGCAAAGCTGGCAGTCAGCGGAGCTTCTTTGCTGTAGGGGCTGCTGTGGATTTCATTAATGCTACCCGCAGCGGTTACTGCTGCCACGGCTGGCGCTTCGCTCGGCACTCGCGCTTTGAGGATGTCGGTAATCTGCTTACGCCAGGCGCTTGCCTGCTCCGCATATTCCACATCGGCATCGACGCGATCCAGCAAACGTTCTGCGCCCAGTTCAGCCAGGCGGCTGTCGAAATCCTTACCGGCTTTGCTGAAGAATTCGTAGGAGGTGTCGCCCAGGCCGAATACGGCAAAGGCGGCGCCGTTCAGGGTCGGCGCTTTTTTCGACATCAGGAATTTATGTAACGCCACTGCTTCTTCTGGTGGCTCGCCTTCACCCTGGGTGGAGGTCACCACCACCAGCAGTTTTTCCTGGCCGATTTGTTTGAATTTGTAGTCACCGGCATTGACCAGATTGACGTTCAGTTTTGCCGCCAGCAGGTCATCACGCAGTTGTTCCGCCAGGCGACGGGCATTGCCGGTTTGCGATGCGGAGATCAACAGGATGGTCGGCACCTCGGCCTGCACCTGTGCCGGTGTGGCAACGGCACCAGGGGTCTGGTTGACCATGCCCCAGAAATAACCCGAAAGCCATGCCATTTGGGTGGTAGAGAAATCGGTAGTCGCTGCCTGTAAGCGCGCGAGTTGCTCCGGGGTTAGCGGCAGCAGTGAACCTGGGGGTGCCTGAGTCGTCATCGCGTTAAAAATTCCAGTATCAGAAGTCCGGACCGTAAAGTGGCGGAAGAGTGAATAGGTTACCGGCCCGTATATTAACGATTAAATAAAGCTTCGACATAATAAATAACCAAAATGACTAAGTGGTTTTTCGGGTAATGCTAACCAGCAAAAGTGGTAAATAAAGCAATTTATATTCAACGAGTTAATTTATCGCTTCTTCAGGCTGAGTGCGTAAAATGCCCTGTTCAGCGGTAACGGGTGCTAAAAATCTGTATTTCAGGTAGACTTCAGCGGATTTTATGTTGAGGCCATTATGTCTACCACGTTGTTTAAAGAGTTCCAGTTTGAAGCGGCGCACCGCTTACCTCATGTACCTGAGGGGCATAAATGCGGTCGTTTGCACGGCCACTCCTTTCTGGTGCGGCTGGAAATTACCGGGGAAGTGGATGCTTATACCGGTTGGGTTATGGATTTTGCAGAATTGAAAGCGGCCTTTGCACCGCTCTATGATCGCCTCGATCATCACTATCTGAATGACATTCCCGGTCTGGAGAATCCCACCAGTGAAGTGCTGGCAAAATGGATTTGGGATGAGATGAAGCCGATTCTGCCAGAATTGAGCGCTGTGATGATCAAAGAAACCTGCACCGCAGGTTGTGTCTATCGCGGCTAAAAATCGTAGTGGCGCGATTTATCGCGCTTTTGCATTGGCGCTGTGGCCCAAAGATGCGCGATAAATCGCGCCGCTACGGGTGTCATCAGGCGATATTGAGATATTTGTGGGTCTGCATCGACAAACGCCAGTTACGGGCGATGCAGGTTTCAATGCACAGTTTGGTCGCCGCATCACCCCGGCTGATCGGCTGTAACGCGATAATACGCGGTTTCTCGTCATGCAATCCCGCCAGCAGCGCATCCAGCGCTTCAATATCCCGCACGCGCGCCACCGGATGTTTAATTTCATCAGCCCGCTGCAACGCCTGCGGCAGCACATCATAGCCACCGCGCATATTCACCTTAGGTGAAACCGTCACCCAGGTGGCGTCGGAACAACGAATTTCATGGGTACCACTGGTTTCAATCTGGCAGGCAAAGCCCGCTGCTTCCAGTGCGCTGGTCAGTGGGCGTAAATCGTAGATGGCCGGTTCACCACCGGTGATCACAATGTGGCGTGCCGTCCAACCCTGGCGCTGAATCGTCTCCAGCAGCATCGCCGGGTCAGCGTTGCCCCAGGCGTCGCTTTCCACTGTTTTGACCAGAATGTCACCAAGCGAGGTCTCCCGATCTGCCAGCTTATCCCAGGTATGTTTGGTATCACACCAGCTACAGCCGACCGGACATCCCTGCAAACGGATGAACAGCGCCGGAACGCCCGTGTAAAAACCTTCGCCCTGTAGTGTCTGGAACATTTCGTTAATCGGGTAGTACATTTTTTACTCACTTCACTCATTCAAGGCGCAGATTATGGCAGATCTGTCACCGGTAACAACAGCGGCTTTACGTCAAAAATGCAAAAGCCCCGCCAGAGCGGGGCTTAGCAACAGGCGACACTGCCTTACGGCAGCATCAGCAGGCGATTACGCCTGGCCTTTAACTTCTTTCAGACCGTTGAAAGGTGCTTTAGCACCCAGCGCTTCTTCGATACGAATCAGCTGGTTGTATTTAGCAACGCGGTCAGAACGGCTCATTGAACCGGTTTTGATCTGGCCAGCCGCAGTACCTACCGCCAGGTCAGCGATGGTTGCATCTTCGGTTTCACCTGAACGGTGAGAGATCACCGCGGTGTAGCCTGCGTCTTTTGCCATCTTGATAGCAGCCAGAGTTTCGGTCAGAGAACCGATCTGGTTGAATTTGATCAGGATGGAGTTAGCGATGCCTTTCTCGATACCTTCTTTCAGGATCTTGGTGTTGGTTACGAACAGGTCGTCACCAACCAGCTGGATTTTGTCGCCCAGTACTTTGGTCTGGTAAGCGAAGCCCGCCCAGTCAGACTCGTCCAGACCGTCTTCGATAGAGACGATCGGGTACTGTTTGGTCAGATCTTCCAGGAAGTGAGTGAACTCTTCAGAGGTGAATGCTTTACCGCCTTCACCGGCCAGCACGTATTTGCCGTCTTTGTAGAATTCAGATGCCGCGCAGTCCATCGCCAGGGTGATGTCTTTGCCCAGCTCGTAGCCTGCTGCTTTTACCGCTTCCGCGATAACAGCCAGGGCTTCGGCGTTAGAACCCAGGTTCGGCGCGTAGCCACCTTCGTCACCCACTGCGGTGTTCATGCCTTTGCTTTTCAGCACTTTCGCCAGGTGATGGAAAACTTCAGAACCCATACGGATGGCTTCTTTTACAGTCTTCGCGCCAACCGGCTGAATCATGAATTCCTGGATGTCGACGTTGTTGTCAGCGTGCTCACCACCGTTGATGATGTTCATCATTGGCAGCGGCATAGAGTATTTGCCCGGGGTGCCGTTCAGTTCAGCGATGTGCTCATACAGCGGCTGACCTTTAGAAGCCGCAGCCGCTTTTGCCGCAGCCAGAGAAACGGCCAGAATGGCGTTTGCACCGAAGTTGGATTTGTTCTCAGTACCGTCCAGCTCGATCATGATCTTATCGATGTTCGCCTGGTCTTTGGCATCTTTGCCTTTTACCGCGTCAGCGATCGGACCGTTAACCGCCGCAACCGCTTTGGTCACGCCTTTGCCCAGGAAACGAGATTTGTCACCGTCACGCAGCTCCAGCGCTTCGCGAGAACCGGTTGATGCACCTGACGGGGCAGCAGCCAGACCAACGAAACCACCTTCCAGATGCACTTCTGCTTCTACAGTCGGGTTGCCACGGGAGTCGATAATTTCGCGACCGATGACTTTTACGATTTTGGACATTCGATTTTCCTCAGTACAAGTTAGTCAATCCTAAGACAAACAACGCGCGAAGACTTCGCGCGCTGCTCGTGAAACTTACTTCGCTAACCGCTTCTGGTATTCCTGCGCCGCTTTAACAAAGCCAGCAAACAGTGGATGACCATCGCGCGGGGTCGACGTGAATTCCGGGTGGAACTGACAGGCCACAAACCACGGGTGGTTTGGAATCTCAATGATTTCGACCAGTTGATCGTCACCGGAACGGCCCGCAATGCGCAGACCCGCCGCTTCAATCTGCTTCAACAGCATATTGTTTACTTCATAACGGTGGCGGTGACGTTCAGTGATCACGTCTGAGCCGTACAGCTGGCGTACTTTGCTTTCCGGCGTAAGCTGGCACTGCTGGCTACCCAGACGCATGGTGCCGCCCAGATCGCTCTGCTCGCTACGCACTTCGACGTTGCCTTCTTCGTCACGCCATTCGGTGATCAGCGCAACCACCGGGTACTTACAGTCTGGCACAAATTCAGTTGAGTTGGCGCCAGCCATACCCGCCACATTGCGGGCAAATTCCATCAGTGCAACCTGCATTCCCAGGCAGATACCGAGGTAAGGCACGTTGTTTTCACGCGCGTATTGCGCGGTCATCAGTTTGCCTTCCACCCCACGGTAGCCAAAGCCACCCGGAATCAGGATAGCATCCAGATCTTTCAGTAATTCGACACCACGCGTTTCAACATCCTGCGAATCGATCAGCTTGATGTTAACGGTGACGCGATTTTTCAGGCCGCCATGTTTCAGCGCTTCAATCACGGATTTGTAGGCATCCGGCAGTTCGACATATTTGCCGACCATACCGATGGTCACTTCGCCGCCCGGATTGGCTTCTTCGTAAATCACCTGCTCCCACTCGGCCAGGTTGGCTTCCGGGGCATTCAGGTTGAAGCGTTTGCAGATGTAGTCATCCAGACCCTGTGATTTCAACAAACCCGGGATCTTGTAGATGGAGTCGACATCTTTCAGTGAAATAACCGCTTTTTCCGGAACGTTACAGAACAGCGCGATTTTGGCGCGTTCGTTAGCCGGTACGGCGCGGTCAGAACGGCAGATCAACACATCCGGCTGAATCCCGATGGAGAGCAGTTCTTTTACCGAGTGCTGCGTTGGCTTGGTTTTCACTTCGCCTGCGGCAGCCATGTACGGCACCAGCGTCAGGTGCATATACATGGTGTGTTCACGGCCCACATCGACCGCCATCTGGCGAATCGCTTCGAGGAACGGCAGTGACTCGATATCCCCCACGGTGCCGCCGATTTCCACCAGAACGACGTCGTGACCTTCGCCACCTTCAATGATGCGTTCTTTGATGGCGTTGGTGATGTGTGGGATAACCTGAATGGTCGCGCCCAGATAGTCGCCACGACGCTCTTTGCGCAGCACTTCTGAGTAGATACGACCGGTAGTAAAGTTGTTGCGACGCGTCATTTTGGTACGAATGAAGCGCTCATAGTGACCCAAATCCAGATCGGTTTCGGCCCCGTCATCGGTGACAAAAACTTCACCGTGCTGAGTTGGGCTCATGGTACCCGGATCGACGTTGATGTACGGATCGAGTTTCATGATGGTCACATTCAGACCACGCGCTTCAAGGATGGCTGCGAGGGAGGCTGCGGCAATGCCTTTCCCCAGAGAGGAAACGACCCCGCCGGTCACAAAAATATAGTTCGTTGTCATGCTGAACCTGAGAGTTTAGGTTTAAAGACGGTGGAATAACCAGGACGGGAAAACAGTATACCTGAAGTCGTCACCTGCCACAATTGATCAATCACCACCCTCTCCTCCTACGCAGTGCAGCGGGTAACATAGCGGATAGCCAGGGTTGAAATGTTGACGCACGTCACAAAGTCACCGCATGGCTGAATCGAGTAAGCTCAAGCGGCGATTTTATGCGCAACGCTGGAATAATCAACAAATCGCAGCGGATCACGTTACTCCTTGTTCTCGCTGACTTTCACCTGTTGCCAGGCTTCTTCCATCTGCTCCAGCGTGGCGTCACTCATCGCCATCCCCTGCGCGCCAATCAACGCTTCCACCTGGCGAAAACGGCGTTCAAATTTGTCGTTGGCCTTCTGTAGCGCCACTTCCGCTTTGCTGCCAAGATGGCGAGAAAGATTTACCGTAGCGAATAATAAATCGCCGATTTCTTCCTCAAGTTTGTCACTGTCGACCACCGCCTGCTGCGCTTCGTGCATCACTTCGTCAATCTCTTCATGCACTTTATCCAGCACCGGCCCCAGGCTATTCCAGTCGAAACCGACGTTGCTGCAACGTTTCTGGATTTTGTGCGCACGCATCAACGCGGGCAGCGCTTTAGGGATATCATCCAGCGCCGAATGCTGCGCTTTTTCCGCACGCTCGCTATGTTTGATGGCTTCCCAGTTTTTCAGCACCTCCTGCGCGTCCTCCGCTTTGACATCGCCAAAGATGTGCGGATGACGGCGTTCGAGTTTATCGCTGATAGCGTTGCAGATATCGTCAAAATCAAAGCGCTGCTGCTCGTTGGCCATTTGCGCGTAAAACACCACCTGAAACAGCAGGTCGCCTAATTCTCCACGTAGATCATCAAAATCTTCACGCTGGATGGCATCGAGTACTTCGTAGGTTTCTTCCAGCGTATAAGGCGCGATTGAGGCGAACGTTTGCTGACGATCCCACGGGCAGCCTTGCTGCGGATCGCGCAGGGTTTGCATGATGGTGAGCAGGCGTTGGAGGGCATTCATGGGCGGATCCTTTAAGAATAAGTTGGGTGCGGTCGGTTACCCTCACCCCGGCCCTCTCCCATAAGGGAGAGGGAGATGTGCGGCTGATCGGTTCCCTCTCCCATAAGGGAGAGGGAGAGGGCGATGTGCGGCTCGATCAGTTCCCTCTCCCGCTTGCGGGAGAGGGTTAGGGTGAGGGCTAAGGTGAGGGGAAAAATTAGTGTAACCGCCGTGCGTCGATAATATCCGGCACCTGGTTCAGTCGAGCCAGTACGCGGCCCAGCACCTGCTGGTTATAGATCTCGATATCCATATCAATGGTTGCCAGTTGCTTGCGGGTATCGCTGCGGCTGGAGACGCCCAGCACGTTCACCTTCTCATTCGCCAGAATCGTGGTGATATCACGCAGCAGACCGCTACGGTCGTTCGCTGTGACGCGCACCACCAGCGAATAACCACTGGAATAACTTTCGCCCCACACCGCATCGACAATGCGCTCCGGCGCATGGGAGATCAGCTCAGCCAACTGGTCACAATCAGCACGGTGGATCGAGATGCCACGTCCCTGGGTAATAAAACCGACGATATCGTCGCCCGGAATGGGCTGACAGCAACGAGCGATGTGGTGCAGCAGGTTGCCGACCCCTTCCACCACCACGCGGCCACTCTCTTTACGCGCTGAAGGCGTATACGATTTCTGCGTCAGTTGGCGCAGTGCTTCACGATCTTCCTCTTCCGCGCTCGGCTTATTCAGCTTGCCTTGCAGGAAGTTAACCATCTGATTAAGGCGAATATCGCCACCGCCAATCGCCGCCAGCAACTCATCCAACGAGGTGACGTTATAGCGCGGCAGCAGCAGTTTCTCCGCCTCACGCAGGCTGATATCCAGCTGCGTCAACTCCGTATCCAGAATCTGGCGACCAGCAATAATATTCTTGTCGCGATCCTGCTTACGGAACCAGTTGTGAATCTTCGAACGACCACGGCTGGTCGTGATATAGCCGAGGTTCGGGTTAAGCCAGTCGCGACTCGGGTTGGGCTGCTTCTGGGTGATCACCTCAACCTGGTCGCCCATCTGCAACTGATAGGTGAACGGCACGATGCGCCCACCAATTTTCGCGCCGATGCAGCGGTGGCCGATATCGCTGTGGATGTGGTAGGCGAAATCGAGCGGGGTTGAACCGGCAGGCAAGTCCACCACATCCCCTTTCGGGGTAAAGACATAAACGCGATCGTCAAACACCTGACTGCGCACTTCTTCCAGCATCTCGCCAGAGTCCGCCATCTCTTCTTGCCAGGTGATTAACTTACGCAGCCAGGCGATACGTTCTTCATGGCCTGCCGCACCGCGTGTATTGCTGCTGGTCGGCCCTTCTTTGTATTTCCAGTGCGCCGCTACACCCAGCTCGGCATCTTCATGCATCTGACGGGTACGAATCTGGATTTCTACCGTTTTGCCCTGCGGCCCCAGCACCACGGTGTGGATGGACTGATAACCATTAGGCTTCGGGTTGGCGACGTAGTCGTCAAACTCGCTGGGCAGGTGACGATACAGGGTATGCACCGTACCCAGCGCACCGTAGCAGTCCTGCAAACGTTCCGCGACGATACGCACCGCGCGCACGTCGAACAACTCATCAAACGCCAGCGATTTTTTCTGCATCTTGCGCCAGATGCTATAGATGTGTTTCGGACGGCCATACACCTCAGCACGCACGCCCTCTTTCTGCATCTCTTTACGCAGGTTATCGACAAAGTTTTCGATGTACTGTTCACGATCGATACGCCGCTCATGCAGCAGCTTAGCAATACGTTTGTATTCATCGGGATGGAGATAGCGGAAGCAGTAATCTTCCAGCTCCCATTTGAGCTGGCCGATACCGAGGCGGTTAGCCAGCGGCGCATAGATATTGGTGCTTTCTTTCGCGGCGAGGACGCGCTCATCTTCCGGCGCGTCTTTCATTTCACGCAGGTGAGCGATACGTTCCGCCAGCTTGATGACGACGCAGCGGAAATCTTCCACCATCGCCAGCAGCATACGGCGCACGTTATCGACCTGTTCAGAGGCCATCGAGTCGTTATGGATCGCTTTCAGCTGACGGATCGCATCCATATCGCGTACGCCATGCACCAGCGAAACAATGCCTTTGCCGACGGTTTGCTCCAGCTCTTCTTCGCTGACCACGTCGGCATTCGCCAGCGGGAAAATCAGCGCGGCACGCAGGCTGTCAATATCCATACTCAGCATCGAGAGAATTTCCACCATCTCGATACCGCGCCACAACAGCAGAGCTTGATCAGGATGGTCGTGCGTTTCGGCTTCACAGTAGCGCCAGGTGTCAGCCAGACGCTGACAGGATTGCGGGTTAGCAATACCCAAACTGGCAATCCACTGGTCGAGGGCAAACTCCCCCGCCGTATTTAAATGCGCACTTCTAACCGCAACCATATCCTCTCCTGCCACAGCGACTTAGGTGTCGCTTATGTTTTGCTGAACAGCACCATGGATTCGAGATGGCTGGTATGAGGGAACATATCCAGCATCGCGACCCTTTCCAAATGGTAACCCGCTGACAGTAATGTCTGACTGTCGCGGGCAAGTGTTGTCGGGTTACAAGAAACATAGACCACGCGTTCCGGCGCAAGTTTAACAATGTGCGACATCACACCCGCCGCCCCGGCACGCGCCGGGTCCAGTAACACCTTATTAAATCCCTGCGCAGCCCATGCCTGGCGCGCAACGTCTTCCTCCAGGTTATGCTGGAAAAAACGGACATTTTTCAGATTATTCAGGTCTGCATTATACGCTGCCTGCCGTACTAATGCTGCAACGCCCTCCACACCAACGGCATTTTCTACGAACTTTCCTATAGGCAATGTGAAGTTGCCCATGCCGCAAAACAGATCCAGCACCCGGTCCTGTGGCTTCAGGTCGAGCCAGTCGATGGCTTTCGCTACCATTTGCTGATTCACCCCATCATTCACCTGAATGAAATCCTGTGGGCTGAAGGTCAGTTGCAGGTTGAATGAGCGATAAAACGGCGTATCAGGCTTCAGGGCTGTCAGATCATCGCTACCATCAGCGAGATACAGCATCACATCATGTTCATGCGAAAAGCGTTCCAGTTTTGCACGATCGTCTGAGGACAATGCATCAAGATGGCGCAGCACCATCAGCGGGCCATTATCCGCCAGCACCAGTTCAACATGGCCCAGACGTTTCACCGCATTTAAGCCACTGAGGCAGTGGTGCAGAGGCCGTAATAACGCTTCAAGTTCGGGCGCCAGAATGGGGCATTGCGTCAACTCCACCAAATCATTACTGGCCGCCTGGCGAAACCCCATCTGCAAACGCTGCTGTTTTGGGTGCCACTGCAACCCCAAGCGCGCGCGACGACGATAACCCCAGGCGTGGCCGCTGATGATTTCATCGACGCGCACCGGCAAAGGGGCGTCACGACTCAGCATCCTTGCCAGCGCCCTGGCTTTGCTTTGTTCCTGCAACGCCACCGAGACATGCTGTTGCTGACAACCGCCACACACGCCAAAGTGCGGGCAGCGCGGTGCCACTCGCTCTGCACTGGGATTGGTGATACGCGTAGCTTTTGCGCGCGCGTACTGGCGTTTATCCTCCAACAGCGTCACTTCAGCCTGCTCGCCGGGTAGCGCACCGCTGACAAACATCGCTTTGCCATTATGGCGCGCAACACCTTGTCCAAAGGGATCAAGGTCTTCGATAGTGACGGTAATACGTTGCCTGGTCGTCACCCGCTGTTTTGCGGAGTAAAATTGCGCCATAGTGTTGTAAATTCTCTATTCTGATTGGGTTGTGCAGTTTGCACAGGGATAAACTTGCCAGGAGTCGCCAGGCCTTAATTATGACCAAATACAGCCTGCGGGCGCGAATGATGATCCTGATACTGGCGCCAACGCTGATGATTGGCCTGTTGCTCAGTACTTTTTTCGTGGTTCACCGCTATAACGAATTGCAGCATCAGGTCCAGGATGCGGGTGCGAACATTATCGAGCCGCTGGCGGTTTCCGCCGAATATGGCATGACATGGCACAACCGCGATGCGATACGCGAACTGGTCAGCCTGCTGCATCGCCGACATTCCGATATTGTCCGTGCGATTACCGTTTTCGACAACAACAATCACATCTACGTCACCTCAAATAACAATCAGAACCTCAGTCTGGTGCAGAAAGAGGATATCTCCACGCTGGAAGATGGCGTCTCGGTTGAACGTCGTGGCAACCTGATGGTGCTCCGCACGCCGATCGTGTCGGAGCGCTATTCCGTCGATGAACTGCCGCGCGAAGATGCAAAGCCCACCGGCAATCCGCTGGGTTATGTGGCGATCGAGCTGGATCTGCAATCGGTACGTCTTGAGCAGTACAAAGAGGTGTTTGTCGCCACCCTACTGCTGCTGTTTTGCCTGTGTATCGCCATGCTGTTCGCCTACCGCCTGATGCGCGACGTCACTGGTCCGATTCGTAATATGGTCACCACCGTGGACCGCATTCGCCGGGGACAGCTCGACAGCCGTGTCGAAGGCTACATGCTGGGCGAGCTGAGCATTCTGAAGAACGGTATCAACGCGATGGCGATGTCGCTGACCGCCTACCACGAAGAGATGCAGCAGAATATTGACCAGGCAACGTACGACCTGCGAGAGACGCTGGAGCAGTTGGAGATCCAAAACGTCGAGCTGGATCTGGCGAAAAAACGCGCCCAGGAAGCGGCGCGCATCAAATCCGAATTCCTGGCTAATATGTCGCATGAACTCCGCACGCCGTTGAACGGGGTGATTGGCTTCACCCGCCAGATGCTGAAAACCGGCCTTAGCACCAACCAGCGCGATTATATGAGCACCATTGAGCGCTCCGCCGCCAACCTGTTGAGCATCATCAATGACGTTCTTGATTTCTCCAAGCTGGAAGCGGGCAAACTGGTGCTGGAGTCGATCCCCTTCCCCCTGCGCGCCACGCTGGATGAAACCCTGGTGTTGCTGGCGCCTTCTGCCCACGAGAAAGGGCTGGAAATCACCGTTTGCCTGGAACAACAGGTGCCGGACAATGTCATTGGCGATCCCCTGCGCCTGCAACAGATTCTGATTAACCTGATCGGCAACGCCATCAAGTTCACCGAACAAGGACATATCGATCTGCGCGTTGAACTGCGCAATACCAACACCACGCGTGTCGCGCTGGAAATTCAGGTGCATGACACCGGCATTGGTATTTCCGATCAACAACAAACGCAGCTATTCCAGGCATTCCGTCAGGCGGATGCCAGCATCTCGCGCCGTCACGGCGGCACCGGACTGGGTCTGGTGATCACCCAGAAGTTGGTACATGAAATGGGTGGCGAAATCGCTTTCCACAGCCGCCAGGGCGAGGGCTCGACCTTTTGGGTACATATCCAACTGGATCTCAATCCGAATGCGCCCCCGCATCCGCGTGCGCTGGAGGATTTGCGTCCCTCCCTGTTGGCCTACATCGAGCCACATCCGGCGGTGGCAAAAGCGGTACTGGAGATGCTGAGCGGCACCCCGTTGCAGGTACATCATGCCGCCACGCTGGAAGAATTGGGCGATGCCCACTTCCCGCTCTTGTTGATGGGGCTTCCGGTTGACGGCAAAACCACATCGGCCTTACCGGATGACCTGATCACGCATCTCTTAAACCGCGCCGATTCGGTGTTGCTGGCGCTCCCCAGTGAAATGATGTTGCATGCCGATGAACTGCGTGCCCGCGGCATTGCCGGTTGCCTGACCAAACCGGTATCGCTGACACGCCTGTTACCGATGCTGCTCGACTTCCACAGCCGACAACGCGAAGCCCTGCCGCGTGGGGCACGCCAACCGTTGACGGTGATGGCGGTAGATGACAATCCGGCCAACCTGAAGTTGATCGGTGCCCTGCTGGAGGAACAGGTCGAGCACATCATTCTGTGCGACAACGCCGAACAGGCGATTCGCCAGGCACGTCTGCGCCCGCTGGATGTGATTCTGATGGACATTCAAATGCCGGAGATTGACGGTATCCGCGCCAGTGAGATTATCCGCAGCCTGCCGTTGCATGCAGCAACGCCGATTGTGGCGGTCACTGCCCATGCGCTGGATGGCGAACGCGAGCAGTTGATCAATGCCGGAATGAACGATTATCTGGCGAAGCCGATTGATGAGGATAAACTCAGCCAACTGTTGCAACGTTATGCGCCGCGTAACGTCGCTCTCAGCTCACCCGCCCCGGCGGTGGCCCCTTCACTGGATTGGGCGTTGGCATTACGCCAGGCAGCACATAAGGAGGATCTCGCACGCGATCTGTTGCAGATGCTGCTGGATTTCCTGCCAGAAGTGGCGCAGCGCGTGGAAGAGTGTATGGAAAACAACGATGTGACTGGGCTGCGCGAAATCATTCACAAGCTACATGGCAGCGCCAGCTACAGTGGCGTACCGCGTTTAAAGGAACTGTGTCGGCAACTGGAAAAAAGTCTGCATCAGGAAAGTGATATTGCTGCGCTCGAGCCGGAATTGCTGGAGTTGAGCGACGAGATGGAAAACGTGGCACGCGAAGCGCGTACGTTGTTGCAGGTATAATTCCCCCGTATCACGCAATTTCATGCGCGATACGGGAAAAACCGGCGCGATAAATCGCGCCGCTACAGGCTGTTGCCAACCTTAATCGTTGCCGCCACGTTACGAGCCGTCAGACGCACATTCTGCGCGGCATTCGCCAGCGCTTCTTCCAGCGAGCAGATACCAAACAACACGCTGAATACGGCATCCAACCCATGTTCATGTACTACGCCCACATCGGCCGTCAAACTGCCCGCAATGCCGATGACCGGCTTATTAAATCGTTTTGCCACCTGCGCCACACCAATCGGCACTTTGCCGTTGATGGTCTGGCTGTCGATGCGACCTTCACCGGTAATCACCAGATCGGCATCATGCACCTGCTCGGCAAGGCCCAGCGCTTCGGTAACAATCTCGATACCGCGACGCAGGTCAGCCTGGCAAAACGCATGCAGCGCCGCACCCATGCCGCCTGCCGCACCGCCACCCGCAATATGCAGCACATCAATATCCAGGTCGCGATGAATAATATCGGCGTAATGCGCCAACGCCCGATCCAATTGCTGTACCAGCTCGGGTGTCGCCCCCTTCTGCGGCCCAAACACCGCCGAAGCCCCTTGTTCTCCGGTGAGCGGATTGGTCACATCACATGCGACTTCGAAACGACACTGCCGAATGCGCGCATCGAGGTCAGCGATTTCAATGCGGGTTAACTGTGGCAAGGCCCCGCCGCCGTAGGCAATCTCGTTGCCCTGCTGATCCAGCAAACGCGCGCCAAGCGCCTGCATCATGCCCGAGCCGCCATCGTTGGTGGCGCTACCGCCAATACCAATGATGATATGTCCCACCCCACGATCCAGCGCGTTCTTGATCAGTTCGCCAGTACCAAAGGAGGTGGTAATCAGTGGGTCACGACGTGAGGTTGGCACCAGCTCCAGACCGCTGGCCGCCGCCATTTCGATAAACGCGGTGCGGGCGTCACCCGACAAACCGTAAAACGCATCAACAGGCTCACCCAGCGGTCCGGTGACCGTCAGCCTGACAATGCTTCCCTGCGTTGCCGCCACCATCGCTTCTACCGTGCCTTCACCACCGTCGGCGACCGGTATTTTTACGTAGTCAGCTTCAGGGAAGATGTCGCGGAATCCCGCTTCTATCGCTGAAGCCACTTCCAGGGCGGATAAACTCTCTTTATACGAATCCGGTGCGATAACGATTTTCATAGGCAATCCGAGCGCGGTTGATGACGGAAATCCGTCCTGCTAAGGCAACCTGGCTGTCCGGTATCAGCGATACCGGACGCGCGAGCTACCGGGTAATCTCAACTTTCGCTAATTTTTCATAATAGCAGGCCAGCGCACTGTGGTCGGCGGTACCCAGACCGTCGGCCTTCAGCGCCTGCATCATCTCCATCACCGCAGCGGTCAGCGGCAATTGCGCACCCACGCCATGCGAGGTGTCCAGCGCATTAGCCAGATCCTTGATGTGCAGATCGATGCGGAAGCCCGGCTTGAAGTTGCGGTCCAGCACCATCGGCGCTTTGGCATCCAGCACCGTGCTGCCTGCCAGACCACCACGAATCGCCTGATAGACCAGTTCCGGGTTTACACCCGCTTTGGTCGCCAGCGACAGCGCTTCAGACATTGCGGCAATATTCAGCGCCACAATCACCTGGTTAGCCAGCTTGGTAACGTTGCCCGCACCGATATCACCGGTGTGGACCACCGAACCCGCCATCGCTTTCATGATGTCGTAGCACTGATCAAACACCGCTTTATCGCCGCCAACCATCACCGACAGCGTGCCTTCAATTGCTTTCGGCTCACCGCCGCTGACCGGCGCATCCAGCATCTTGATGCCTTTCACTGCCAGTGCGTCGTGGACTTCACGGCTGGCCAGTGGCGCAATGGAGCTCATATCAATCACGATCAGGCCGGGTTTCGCACCATCAATGATGCCGTTCTCGCCCAGGCACACTTCTTTCACCTGCGGTGAGTTTGGCACCATGGTGATCACCACATCTACCAGCTGCGCCACCTCTTTCGCGCTTTTCGCGACTGTAGCCCCCAGCTCAACCAGCTCGGCTTCACTTGCTGCGTTGTTGTCACGTACCACCAGCGAATAGCCCGCTTTCAGCAGGTTTTTACTCATCGGTTTGCCCATGATGCCCAGGCCGATAAATCCAATTTTCATTACGTTGCCCCTTGGTCAGTTACTTCTTAAATTTGTCGCACAGCGCCTGTGTGGCGTTGCGGAAAACACCCAGATCGCTGCCAACGGCAACAAAACTGGCTCCCCATTCCAGATAACGACGGGCGTCGGCTTCTACCGGAGCCAGAATGCCGCTCGGCTTACCCGCCGCTTTGGCGCGTTCAAAAATGTATTTAATGACTTTCAGTACTTCCGGATGAGCAGGCTGGCCGAGATAACCCAGCGCAGCAGAGAGATCGCCCGGTCCCACGAAAATGCCATCCACACCTTCCACCGCAGCAATGGCGTCAATGTTGTCCACCGCCAGTTGGGATTCGATCTGCACCAGCACCGTGATGTTGTCGTTGATGGTGGCGTTGTAATCCGGCAGCGTGCCGTACATGTTGCTACGGTGCGATACCGACACGCCGCGAATACCGGCACCCGGATAGCGAGTGGAAGCCACGGCGCGCGTCGCCTCTTCCGCCGTCTCAACAAACGGAATCAGGAAGTTATAGAAACCGATATCCAACAGACGCTTGATGATGATCGGTTCGTTGCAGGGTGGACGTACCACCGGTGCGCTGTGGCTGCCTTTCAGCGCCATCAGTTGCGGAATAAAGGTGGTGATGTCATTCGGCGCGTGTTCGCCATCCAGCACCAGCCAGTCAAAACCCGCCAGCCCCAGGACTTCGGTGGTGATCGGGTTGGCCAGCGCACACCAGCTACCAATCAGGGTTTCTCCTGCCAGCAAACGGCGACGAAACGCATTCGGCCAGGCTGTATTGCTCATTATCTTGACTCCTGTAACGGAAAAAATTAGCGCACCAGGCACGGACGTTTGTTATCAAAAGTCCAGTTGGGCACAAGGAATTGCATCGCCTGAGCGTCATCGCGCGCGCCCAGCCCGTGTTTCTGATACAGCGCATTGGCCTGCATCACCTGATCCATATCCAGCTCAACACCCAGACCTGGTTTCTGCGGCACCTGAACCATGCCGCCTTTGATCTGGAACGGTTCTTTGGTCAGGCGTTGGTTACCTTCCTGCCAAATCCAATGGGTATCGATGGCGGTAATCGCGCCCGGCGCCGCCGCCGCGACATGCGTAAACATCGCCAGCGACACATCGAAATGGTTGTTGGAGTGCGAGCCCCAGGTCAGGCCAAAGTCGTGGCACATTTGCGCCACGCGCACCGAGCCTTGCATGGTCCAGAAGTGAGGATCGGCCAGCGGGATATCGACGGATTGCAGTGACAGGGTGTGGCCCATCTGACGCCAGTCGGTGGCGATCATATTGGTGGCGGTAGGCAGCCCGGTGGCACGACGGAATTCCGCCATCACCTCGCGTCCGGAATAGCCCTGTTCAGCCCCACACGGGTCTTCAGCATAGGCCAACACGCCCTTCAGCTGTTTCCCCAGCAGGATCGCTTCATTCAGCGACCAGGCACCGTTCGGATCGAGGGTGACGCGCGCCTGTGGGAAACGCTTCGCCAGTGCGGTGACCGCCTCGGCCTCTTCACCACCACGCAGCACACCCCCTTTCAGTTTGAAATCATTGAAGCCGTATTTTTCATACGCCGCTTCCGCGAGACGCACCACGGTATCCGGCGTCAGCGCTTCTTCATGGCGCAGGCGATACCAGTCGCATTTGTCATTTTCCTGGCTCTGGTACGAAAGCGAGGTTTTCTTGCGATCGCCGACGTAGAACAGATAACCCAGCATTTCTACCCGGTCGCGTTGCTGACCATCACCCAGCAACGACGCCACATTGACGCCCAGATGCTGGCCGAGCAGATCGAGCAGTGCCGCTTCAATCCCGGTCACCACATGGATGGTGGTGCGCAGGTCAAACGTCTGGGTGCCACGCCCGCCAGCATCACGGTCGGCAAAGGTACTGCGCACCAGGTTAAGAATGTTTTTGTACTCGCCAACGGTTTTATGTACTACCAGCGCTGCCGCATCTTCCAACGTCTGACGAATCTTCTCGCCGCCCGGAATCTCCCCAACTCCGGTATGGCCCGCATTGTCTTTAATGATGACGATGTTACGGGTGAAGAAAGGGGCATGTGCGCCGCTCAGGTTGAGCAACATGCTGTCATAACCGGCCACCGGGATGACCTGCATGGATGTAATTTTCGGTGTCTGACTCATTTTCTGCTCCTTAAACTTTGCTGCGACCGAAGGCCGGACGCTTACGGTCGAACGACCAACCGGGAACCAGATATTGCATCGCCGTGGCGTCGTTGCGCGCGCCTGCCGGCAGAGATTTGTACAGCGCATTGGCTTGTTGCAGACGATCCCAGTCCAGTTCGATGCCGAGGCCGGGTTTGTCCGGTACGGCGATTTTGCCGTTGCGGATTTGCAGCGGCTCTTTGGTCAGACGCTGGTCGCCTTCCTGCCAGATCCAGTGGGTATCAATGGCGGTGGGTTTACCGGGTACGGCCGCGCCAACATGGGTGAACATCGCCAGCGAAATGTCGAAATGGTTGTTGGAGTGGCAACCCCAGGTCAGGCCCCAATCGTCACACAACTGCGCCACGCGCACCGCGCCACTCAGCGTCCAGAAATGCGGGTCAGCCAACGGGATATCGACAGCATTCAACATCACCGCATGGTTCATTTCACGCCAGTTGGTGGCGATCATGTTGGTGGCCACCGGCAGGCCGGTGGCGCGACGGAACTCCGCCATCACCTCGCGACCAGAGTAGCCTTGCTCAGCCCCACAAGGGTCTTCCGCATAGGTCAGGACATCCCCCATGCCTTTACACAGGCTGATGGCCTCATCAAGCAACCAGGCCCCGTTGGGATCGACGGTGATACGCGCATCCGGGAAACGTTTTTTCAACGCCACCGCAGAAGCAATTTCCTGCTCACCCGGCAGCACGCCGCCTTTCAGTTTGAAATCTTTGAAACCGTATTTGTCCTGCGCGGCCTGCGCCAGACGCACTACCGCGTCCGGCGTTAATGCTTCCTGATGGCGCAGGTGATACCAGTCATGGCTGGCAGCTTCGCCGCTCAGATACGGCAGATCGGTTTTACGTCGATCGCCGATGTAGAACAGATAACCGAGGACCACGACTTCATCACGCTGTTGACCCGGGCCAAGCAGCTCCGCCACCGGAACCCCCAGGCACTGACCAAGCAAATCCAGCAGCGCGGCTTCCAGCGCAGCCACCGCGTTGACGCGCAGTTCAAACGTCCACGCACCTTTGCCGAAGGTATCGAAATCCGCCGACTGGTTGCCTTTGTGCACCTGCTGCACCAGGCGATTCATACGCGCCACCTGCTGGCCTTTCACCTGCGGAATCGCATCCACCAACGTCTGATAAATGGTTTCGCCACCCGGCGCCTCACCGACACCGGTATGCCCGGCGCTATCGGTCAGCACCACAATGTTGCGGGTAAAACAAGCGCTGTGTGCGCCGCCGATGTTGAGCAGCATGCTGTCGTAACCGGCAACCGGAATCACCTGCATATCGGTGATAACCGGGGTACTTTGCGTATTCATGCTCTGTCCTTATGCCCGATGTTTCAATTCGACACGTTTGATGTCCCCGGCAATCACCAGGAAGCTGAACGCTGCGACGAAGGCGTGGATACCGACATAAATCAGTGCACCTTCAAAAGAACCGCTGGTGGCAATGATGTAGCCAATGGCGATCGGGGTGACAATGCCGGAGAAGTTACCGAACATGTTGAACAGACCGCCGCTCAGGCCGCTGATCTCTTTCGGCGCGGTATCCGCCATCACTGCCCAGCCCAGCGCCCCGATGCCTTTACCAAAGAACGCCAGTGCCATAAAGAACACCACCACCCACTCAGTTTGGGTGTAGTTACACATCACCATACTGATGGACATCAGCATGCCGACCACAATCGGGGTTTTACGCGCAATGTTCAAAGAACCGGTTTTACGCATCAGGTAATCGGAGATCACCCCGCCCAATACGCCACCAAGGAAGCCGCATACCGCTGGAACGGAGGCGATAAACCCGGCTTTCAGAATCGACATACCACGCGCCTGCACCAGATATACCGGGAACCAGGTGATAAAGAAGTAGGTCAAGGCGTTGATACAGTACTGGCCGAGATAGATACCCAACATCATGCGAGAGGAGAGCAGCTGTTTGATTTGATAGAACTTCTCTCCCCAGCTAACTTTGTGCTCGGACTTCTTGCTGTCCATATTGATCAGCGCACCGCCCTGCTCCATATACTCCAGCTCAGCCTTGTTGACGCCAGGATGATCGTTAGGATCATGAATCACTTTCAGCCAGATAAAGCTGATGATGATGCCCAGTCCCCCCATAAACCAGAACACATGCGCCCAGCCCACTTCCGAGGTCAGCCAGCCCATAATCGGCGCGAAAATTACCGTGGCGAAGTATTGGGCGGAGTTAAAGATAGCCACGGCAGTGCCGCGCTCTTGCGCAGGGAACCAGGCAGCAACGATACGGCTGTTACCAGGGAACGACGGTGCTTCAGCCAGCCCCACAAGGAAGCGCAACATAAACAACGAAGCCACAATGCCGAAGCCGCTGAACAGGTCGACGAATCCTTGCAGGAAGGTAAACAGCGACCAGGTGAAGATGCTCCAGAAGTAAACGCGCTTGGAGCCGAAGCGGTCGAGCAGCCAACCGCCGGGTATTTGGCCGATAACATAAGCCCATGAGAATGCTGAGAAAATATATCCTAAACCGACCGAGTCAAGGCCGATATCCTTGGACATAGCAGAACCGGCAATCGAAATCGTTGCACGGTCCCCGTAGTTGAAAGAGGTGACGATAAACAACATCACCACAATCCAGTAACGGGCGTTGGTGCGCTTTTGCACCGCTTCCGCTGTCTGGCTAAAACTATTCATGATGCACTCCTGAAATATAGCGGTAGCTACATTCACTCTGACTGCATACACATCGCGTTGGGTATCAGAATGATGTTCGGTTAAACACGGCGATTTTTATATTGGCAATACGATGATGCGTCGTGACGAATAACCTAACGTTGGATAACGAGAGCCAGTATAGGAACAGGCGGAGAGCGAAACACTGGAAGAAAGCCCGATGATTTCATCACCTGGATACATATTTTATGGCGTTTGCACATAACGCTGCGGCATGGCTCACGGAACCATCAAAATCAACCCAACAATGGTTAATTAACGTACAGTCTTATGACGCTTTGTGAGTCCCTTCACTTGTGTTTGGTGAAACGTCTCAAACTGACGCAATAAAACCGCTAAAAGCCAGTCAGTTGCACAATGTATTGGGTAATACCCCTGCATATACTAAGGCTGGCAAAAAAAGATGGCGTGACGGAAGCAATCAATGACACCGCGTTGCCATGTACAGCGCGGCAGAATGGAAGGTGAGCAATGAACCGACCTCTAAGCGAGAAACCGCTTTATATTAAAGTGCACGATAGCGATAACGTCGCCATCGTGGTGAATAACCAGGGGCTGCCTGCGGGCACCCGCTTTGACGATGGGCTGCAACTGACTGAGCATGTGCCGCAGGGCCACAAAGTCGCGCTGGCTGATATTCCTGAGCAGGGCGCGATTGTGCGCTACGGCGAAGTGATCGGCTATGCGCTGCGTCCGATTGCCCAGGGCAGCTGGATTGAAGAGTCGCTGGTGGCGCTGCCCGAAGCGCCCCCTCTCGCCAGCCTGCCGCTGGCGAATAATGTCCCACCGGATTTACCGCCACTTGAGGGTTATACCTTCGAAGGCTACCGCAATGCCGATGGCAGCGTGGGAACCCGTAATCTTCTCGGCATCACCACCAGCGTGCATTGTGTCGCGGGCGTGGTGGATTACGTGGTGAAAATTATCGAGCGGGATCTGTTGCCGCGTTATCCCAATGTTGATGGCGTAGTGGCGCTGAATCACCTGTATGGTTGTGGTGTGGCGATCAACGCGCCGGCGGCAGTGGTACCGATTCGCACCATTCATAACCTGGCGCTGAACCCCAATTTTGGCGGCGAAGTGATGGTGGTTAGCCTCGGTTGCGAGAAATTACAGCCGGAACGCCTGCTCACCGGCACGCCCGATGTACAGGCCATTTCGCTGGACGATAACGACATTGTGCGTTTGCAGGATGAGCGTCTGGTCGGCTTCGGCGCGATGGTGGATGAGATTTTGCAGGTCGCTGAGCGTCACCTGAAGCGACTGAATCAACGCCAGCGCGAAACCTGCCCGGCTTCTGAGTTGGTCATCGGCATGCAATGTGGCGGCAGCGATGCGTTTTCCGGTGTCACCGCCAACCCGGCGGTGGGTTTTGCTTCTGATTTGCTGGTACGTTGCGGCGCGACAGTGATGTTTTCTGAAGTGACTGAAGTGCGCGATGCAATCCATCTGCTGACGCCGCGTGTGGTCGATGAGGCGACCGGCAAACGTCTGCTGGAAGAGATGGCATGGTATGACGACTACCTCAGCCTCGGTCAAACCGACCGGAGCGCCAACCCCTCGCCCGGCAACAAAAAAGGCGGCCTGGCAAATGTGGTAGAAAAAGCGCTGGGATCGATTGCCAAATCAGGCCGCAGCCCGATCGTTGAAGTGCTGTCTCCAGGACAGCGACCCACCAGGCGCGGTTTGATCTATGCGGCGACCCCCGCCAGCGATTTTGTCTGCGGTACACAGCAGATGGCATCCGGCATTACGTTGCAGGTATTTACCACCGGTCGCGGTACGCCGTATGGTCTGGCGGCAATTCCGGTGATCAAGATGGCTACGCGCAGCGCACTGGCTGAACGCTGGCATGATCTGATGGACATCAATGCGGGCACCATCGCCACCGGCGAGGAGAGTATCGAGCAGGTGGGTTGGCGGTTGTTTGAACTGATTCTGGATATTGCCAGCGCACGTAAGCAGACATGGTCAGATCGCTGGGGCATTCGCAATCAGTTGGCGGTGTTCAATCCGGCACCCGTGACCTGATAAAATCTGGTACGCATTAACACGTAGCGGCGCGATTTATCGCGCGGATTTTTGGCGATAAATCGCGCCGCTACGGAATTACAACAATTTACCCCAGTTTTCCACCCAGGGTGTCGTCACGGATTCCGGCTCCGGATCTTCTGTCGCATCTACCGTTAACAGGTCACCGACACGTTTGGCGCTCTGCTCCTGCAACAGCGCATCAAAGGTTTTACCCGCGCCGCAAAAGTTATCGTAGCTGCTGTCGCCCAGCGCAATCACGCCGTAACGCAAGTCAGGTTGATAGCCCAGTTGATCTTTCACCGCATGGTACAGCCCGGCGATACTATCGGGAAAATCGCCTTGTCCGGTGGTGGAGGTGATAATCAACACCACATCCTGCTGATAATCCTGCCACTGCGCCAGCGATGGGTCTTCAAAGACTTTCACTTCATGACCCTGCGCCTGCAACACCGGCTCCGCCTCTTCCGCAACCAACAACGCATTGCCGTAAACCGTACCTACAAAAATGCCAATCTTTGCCATCAAGCCGCTCCTTATTCTGTTGGCTTATCCTGGACTGCCTCATCGGCAAACTCAACCCTGGGAACATCAGGGATCTGATCCTGCCAGCCAAACTGATGCAGCATCTGCTGCCAGACGGCATCCAACCCGGCACGAATCACCAATGGCTCCCCTGTCACCGGATGATTCAGACTCAGCGCACTGGCATGCAACATCAGGCGATCAAGACCAAAATTTGCTGCCGCACCACGGTTCTGGCGCAGATCGCCGTGCGTGGTATCACCAATAATGGGATGGCGCAGATGCGCCATATGGCGTCGCAGCTGATGCTTACGCCCGGTGCGCGGTTGCATCTCCACCAGACTGTAACGCGCGCTGGCATAGCGGCCAATCGCCACAGGCATCTCGGTGTGGGCCAGCATCTGAAAGTCGGTGACGGCCGGTTGCGGGCCACGCGGTTCGGTGGCGAATTTATCGGCGATTTTGTCGAGTTCCTCGACCAACGGATAATCCAGCGTGCCGCTTTCCGTCAGCCAGCCACGCAGCACGGCATGGTAGGTTTTGCGGATTTGATGTTGCTCAAATTGTTGAGCCAGCAGCCGGCCAACCTCGCTCGACAGTCCCATCAGCAATACGCCGGAAGTGGGGCGATCGAGCCGGTGTGCGGTAAAGACGTGCTGACCGATCTGATCGCGCACCGTCTGCATCACCACTACTTTTTCTTTGCGGTCGAGCCAGCTCCGGTGCACCAGCCAACCCGCAGGTTTATTGACCGCGACCAGCCACTCGTCCTGATAAATAATTTCCAACATCAGGCTGCGGGTTCCGAAAATAAGGCATCAAGCTGGCGTAAGGTCAGCAACAGCATAGGATGGCCCGGCGTGCCGGGAGGAAGCGCCATTTCATAATAATGCGCTACGGCGAAGTTTTGCGGCAAGGGTGCACCGGCGTCAATCAGCGCCTGCATACGCGGGATCAACACCCACTGTAACCACTCAAGAGGTGCCAGCGTATCAAGGCAAAAGGGTTGGGTACTGGCAAACGCTGCCGCATCGGGGGATTGCGTCTGCCAGTGGTCGTGCTCGCGCATCACCGCTTCGACCTGCTGTAGCCGCTGCAAAATAAGTTGTTGCGACGACATGCGCCACCTCCAGAGAAAAATCGGGCGGCAAGCATATCACTTGTCGGGCGATGCTCAAAAAACGCATAAAAAAAGGGGAGCACTGTAATTACAGTGCTCCCGGTTCGTTTGCAGCAATCCCGCCACCGCTGTGCTCCCTGCTCATCCGTGACAACTTTTCCTGTGCTGTCCTTCGCTTGTCATCCTGACATTGGTCCTTAGCATCCTGGCCCGCCACATCCCGCGTGGCTCTCATTCTCCGTCCTGGAGGTGTCCCTGACTCACTCCTGAGTGTCCTGCTTCATCATGAAGCCTTCCGTGTGCCGTAAACTCCGTTACGCTCCAGCCCCCTGGCTGACATTCTCCTGAACATCGCTTAATCCGTGGCTTCCTGCCAGTGGTGACTATTCTGGCAGAAACTATCGCGTAAACAAGGTACTAAAAGCCGTTACATCAGTCAGTTATCGAATTATTTTCGGACTGCTGCCATAAACTCATGATTCACAATATTTTTACAAGCCTGGCTTCCTGAATTCTTCAGTACAATTTGCCGATCTCTCACACGCTATGTGAGAGATCTCTTACACCAATACAGGCTAATGTCTGCAATTTACTCGCTAACTGGTTGTAAGTTATTAAGAAACATCTTAATTTCTGGGGATAATACTTCGCGCTTTTTGCTACCAGGATGCTCAAGAATAACTTCACCGGTAAGATTGCACAGGGAGATGACATCCTGTTCGGAATCAGTGGTGGCGATAAATAAAGTGGGGCTTTGCTTCAGGCGACGCTTCATGACCAGATGACCAATCAAATTCTCCTGTAGCCGCGTGAAGTCGTCCTCACTCCATACCTGTAGCAAGGTCATATCCTGCTGCTGAAAACGGGCGGTCATATCACCGGCAAACTGCGTGGTGTAAAACGCGGTGATTTCGGGCCGAAGCTCAATCTCCAGTGCGCGCTCAACCGCAGCCAGCGTGGCAGGCAAGGTAAAAGGCTGTGGCTGCCACAACACACGATCATTCACCGTGCTCTGTATACAAGGGGAAGGTACGCCAAACAGTTCACTGCTTGCAGGTAAATGCCCGGTGCGCTGCTGCCATTCGTCACAATATCGGGCGGTAAAATCGCGCAGAGCATCCACGGTTTGCTGCATCATTCATCTTCTCGCTTCTGATAGGTTACACTTAGCCACTTTGATGGATTTTAGTGGTAACCGTTATGTCTACTGAACAACAGGATCAGGTATTAAGCGGCCTGACCTTGGGTAAACCCACGGCGTATGTCGATCATTACGACCGTTCGCTGTTACAGGCTGTGCCACGCAGTCTCAATCGCGAACCGCTGGGGCTGTTTCCCGACAACCTGCCTTTTCACGGCGCAGATATCTGGACGCTGTACGAACTCTCCTGGCTTAACAGCAAAGGCGTACCACAGGTGGCGGTAGGCGAAGTGGTACTCAACGCTGCGAGCCGCAATCTTATCGAGTCCAAGAGTTTCAAGCTCTATCTTAACAGTTTTAATCAGACGATTTTCGCCGACTGGGGGGAAGTTCGCCAAACGCTGGAGCGTGATCTCAGCGCCTGTGCTGAAGGTGAAGTTAGCGTGGCGCTGTTCCGCCTCGGTGAAATCGAAGGCCAACCGATCGGTCATTTTACCGGTGAACTGATCGATGAACAGGACATTGAGATTCACGACTATGCGTTTAATGCCGATCACCTGGCGCAGGCCGCTGGCCACGACATTATTGAAGAAACGCTGGTCAGCCATGTTCTGAAATCTAACTGTCTCATCACCCACCAGCCTGACTGGGGTTCGGTGATGATTCGCTATAAAGGCCCACGTATCGATCGTGAAGCGCTGCTGCGTTATCTGGTGTCTTTCCGTCAGCACAATGAGTTTCATGAACAGTGCGTTGAGCGCATTTTCAACGACATTCAACGCTTTTGCCAACCGGAAGCGCTGACGGTCTATGCCCGTTACACCCGCCGTGGTGGGCTGGATATCAACCCGTGGCGTAGCAATGTGCCCTTCTCACCGGGATTTTCCCGCCTGGTTCGCCAGTAACAGATTGCGAGATACCTCGCAGGCCGCGGCACGGATGCGCGGTTCCACTTGAGCATTGACCGCAGACAAGGCTACTCTGTCCAAGGCGCGGGCGGCTAACCGTGCGCGACCAGGGATATTCGTCACTGTGCTCAGGAAGTTAAGCACAGCGTCATCAGTCACGCGCTTGCGTGTAAAGGAGTTCTCTTGATTACTCATATTAGCCCTCTTGGCTCGATGGATCTGCTCTCCCAGTTGGAAGTCGATATGCTGAAACGCACCGCCAGCAGCGACCTGTACCAACTGTTTCGCAACTGTTCACTCGCGGTGCTCAATTCTGGTAGTCAGACCGACAGTAGTCATGAACTGCTTTCCCGCTTTGAAAGCTTTGATATCAACGTATTACGCCGTGAGCGTGGCGTTAAACTTGAACTGATCAACCCACCGGAAGAAGCCTTTGTCGATGGCCGGATTATCCGCTCATTACAGGCGAACCTGTTTGCCGTACTGCGCGACATTCTGTTTGTGAATGGCCAGCTTTCCGCTGCCGAACGCTTTCAGAATCTGGATGCTGAAGACTCGGCACATATCACCAACCTGGTCTTTTCTATCCTGCGCAACGCCCGTGCGCTGCACGTCGGTGAGTATCCCAATACCGTGGTGTGCTGGGGTGGTCACTCGATTAACGCTGTGGAATATCAGTATTGTCGTAACGTCGGCACACAACTTGGCCTGCGCGAACTCAATATCTGTACCGGCTGTGGTCCGGGGGTGATGGAAGCGCCGATGAAAGGTGCCGCAGTGGGTCATGCACAGCAACGCTATCGCGACAGTCGTTTTATTGGCCTGACTGAGCCTTCAATCATTGCCGCTGAACCACCGAACCCGCTGGTCAATGAATTGATTATCATGCCGGATATCGAAAAACGTCTCGAAGCCTTCGTGCGTATTGCCCACGGCATCGTGATCTTCCCTGGTGGCGTTGGCACCGCGGAAGAGTTGCTGTATCTGCTTGGCATTTTGATGAACCCGCAGAATAGCGATCAGGTACTGCCGTTGATTCTGACCGGCCCGCAGGAGAGCGCTGATTACTTCCGTGTTCTGGATGATTTTATTGTCAACACGCTGGGCGAAAGTGCGCGCAAACATTACAAAATCATTATTGATGATGCTGCCGAAGTGGCCCGCCTGATGAAGCACGCAATGCCGCAGGTGAAAGAGTATCGTCGTGAAACCGGTGATGCTTACAGCTTCAACTGGTCAATTCGTATCGTGCCGGACCTGCAACTGCCGTTCCTGCCTACCCACGAAAATATGGCTAACCTGAACCTGTATACCAATCAACCCGCAGAAAAACTGGCGGCAGACCTGCGTCGAGCCTTCTCTGGCATTGTCGCCGGTAACGTGAAAGAAGTGGGTATTCGCGAGATCCGCGAAAAAGGTCCGTACAAACTTCATGGCGATCAGGACATCATGCACCGCATGGATGAACTGCTACAGGGCTTCGTCGCCCAACACCGCATGAAACTGCCGGGCACCGCGTATATCCCCTGCTACGAAATCATCAAATAACTCAGGAAGGCAGCCTGCGGGCTGCCGCTATCATCATGTCTTTCCATCTTCTTATTGTTGATGCCCTGAACCTGATCCGTCGTTTACATGCCGTTCAGGGCTCACCATGCCGCGATGCCTGCGTGGCAGCACTACATCAGTTGTTGGGTCATACCCGCCCGACACATGTGGTCGCGGTGTTTGATAGTGCCACACGCCAGCCTGGCTGGCGTCATTCGTTATTGCCGGATTACAAGGCGGGCCGTCCACCGATGCCGGATGATTTGCAGTCGGAAATGCCTGCCATCCAACAAGCGTTTCAGGCGGCAGGGGTCAGTTGCTGGATCGCCGATTTGGACGAAGCCGATGATCTGGCCGCCACGCTGGCGGTCAAAATGGCTGATGCCGGACATCAGGCAACCATCGTTTCGACAGACAAAGGTTATTGCCAACTGCTGGCCCCGAATATCCGCATTCGCGATTACTTCCAGAAACGCTGGCTGGACGTCCCCTTTATCGAACAAGAGTTCGGCGTCACACCCGGTCAATTGGCGGATTACTGGGGATTGTGTGGCATCAGCAGCAGCAAGATTCCCGGAGTGGCGGGCATCGGCCCGAAAAGTGCGCGGGAACTGATTGCGCAATTTGGTTCGCTGGAAGCGATTTACCAGCAGTGGGATCAAGTGCCAACAAAGTGGCAGGGGAAATTGCAGGCACAGCGTGATATGGCAGAGATTTGCCGCCAGGTCTCAACATTGAAGCGGGACCTGGTATTGCAGGGCAATCTGAATACGCTGCGATACAACCACCAATCAGGTGGCTCATCGACATAAATTTGTAGCGGCGCGATTTATCGCGCGCCTTTCAACACCAGCGCGATAAATCGCGCCGCTACGTGCATCGCAAACTTAGCGTTCGTCGCGGCGACCACCGACGGCGGCCCAGATACGGCGCACATGCACCGTCACTTCTTCGCGATCATGATAGAGCTGACGCGCCTGAATCTGCGCATTAATACCATGCTCTTTCAGGGTGGCATCGATCATTGCCAGATTTTGCGTCACCTCTTCGTAGCGCTTTTTCATCGGCAGCTTGAGGTTAAAGATCGCCTCGCGGCACCAGCCATTGACCAGCCATTCGCTCATCAGGCTGGCAACGCGCACCGGCTTCTCCACCATGTCGCACACCAGCCAACTGATGTTGTTACGCGGTGGGCGGAAACGGAAACCATCTTCACGGCAATGCGTAACCTGCCCGGTATCCATCAGGCTCGGAGCCATTGGGCCATTATCAACCGCATACACCATCATGCTGCGTTTCACCAACTGATAAGTCCAGCCGCCGGGGCATGCGCCCAGGTCAACCGCCCACATCCCACTGCCCAAACGTTCATCCCATTCGTCAGCCGGGATAAAGACGTGAAACGCCTCTTCCAGTTTTAAAGTGGAACGGCTCGGCGCATCGGCCGGGAACTTCAGACGCGGAATGCCCATATAGAACGGCGAGTTATTCTGCGGCAATGAGTAGCCGACATAACAGGTGCCGGGCGCAATAAAGAACACATGCACCACTGGACGCTTCGGGCTTTCGTAGTTGAGCAGAATTTTATTTTCACGCAGGCTGGCACGCAGCGGTACGGTAAATTTGCGGCAGAATTTGGTCAGCTCTTTGGCTTCATTCGTGTCCGGCACTTCAACACGCAATTCACCGCCCTTCTCCACCACGCCCGTCAGCATACCGACAATCGGTGAAATACGATCTTCTGGCGGCAAATCACGCAGCAACTCACCCACCACCACCATCTGGCGGGCAAAAATCAGTTCAGCAAACGGCAACTGGCTGATCAGTTTTTCTGCATCTTCCTGTTGGTAGCACTCAAATAACACATAACCGGCATCATCTTTTACGCGCGGGAAACCATAGATCTCACGCTCAGCCGCTTTCGCACTGATCTCTGCCGCACACTCTTTCTCAAAGCCGGGACGGCAATAGAGTAAAACTTTATTCATGGCGTTCTGCCTTTCGTTTCAGACGCAGTGCGCCAATCAACATCAAAAACCAGCCAATCAGGAAGCCAAAGCCACCGACTGGCGTTACAAATACCCAAAACTTCAGATGCGACAGCGCCAGGCAATAGAGGCTGCCGCTGAACAACACGGTGCCCAAGGCTAACGCCGCGCTGCTCCAGTAAAACCAGATATTGGCACGGCGCAACATCGCCGATGCAAGACCGATAATCGCCAGCGTATGATAGGCCTGATACTCAAGGCCGGTATGAATCCACGCCATCTCAGCTGGGCCAAGGGATTTACTCAACACATGGGCACCAAAAGCACCAAAAGCCACCAGCGTGAAACCGCTAATGGCTGCAAAAATAAACATCGCACGACTGGACATCAAACAATCCTCAGAGTGAATACGCACGTCACTGTGCAACAATCAACGCGTTAGTGATCGTAACGAAAACGAAATTTCTCTTGTTCGGTTGCGGCTTTGGCCAGGATCCACTGTCGAAAGGCGGCTATTTTACCCAGTTCTGCCTGACTGTCATGACAAACCAGATAAAAAGCATTTTTACTGACCAATACGTCATTAAAAGGACAGACCAGACGACCCGCTTCAATTTCGCTCTGCGCCATCACATTATTCGCCAGCGCCACGCCCTGACCGTGAATCGCCGCCTGCAACACCATCGCGCTGTGACTGAAAATCGGTCCCTGCTGCACGTTAATGTGCTGCAAGCCTAGCTGGCGGATATAGGATTGCCAGTCACGGCGTGAGGCATCGTGCAGCAGTGTGAAGTGCGCCAGATCAGCCGGTGACTTCAGAGGATGGTCCCCGGTCAGCAATAACGGTGAACAAACCGGCAACAGATATTCCGCGTAGAGTTTCTCCACGCGTAACCCCGGCCAGTTGCCACGACCATAGAAAATCGCCACATCCACATCATCCGCCAGTTTCTCTTCATCGCGGTCAACGGCCTGGATGCGAACATCAATACCCGGATAAGCTGTATTAAAGCTGGAAAGACGTGGCACCAGCCACTGAATGGCAAAGCTCGGCAGCAGGCTAACCGTCAGCGCCCCTTTGGCGCTGCGTGCCTGTAGTTTACGCGTCGCATCGTTCAGCGCGGAGAAAATTTCCTTGATATCCAGATAGTAGCTTTGCCCTTCTTCCGTCAGCAAAAGCGAACGATTCCTCCGGCGAAATAGCTTAAGACCGAGAAAATCTTCCAGAGATTTAATCTGATGGCTGACAGCTGCCTGGGTAACAAACAGCTCCTCAGCAGCTTTGGTAAAGCTTAAATGGCGTGCCGCAGCATCAAAGACGCGTAAAGCATTCAGCGGGGGAAGGCGTTTTGACATGGTTTTCCGTATCCGGATCAACAGAGTAATACTGCAACTTATAACAAGTCATACGGTATTAGTTTTTTTAATCCGAGACATTATAAATTGTCCGTTGAGGAAGCTCCAGCAAATACCTATAGTTGCCGCACTTCCTAAGCCGGAACGAAAAGATTTCTGAAAATGTGCGTTAGTTCGCAGACTTTTGGAGAGCTTTTGGCTTGTGGTCGTGATGTTGTGTTTGCATTTTGATCTGACGATTGCAGATCAAGCTTTTAATTCCTGTAGATTTACCCTGTCTGTCCAAAGTGATTTACATAGCACCGCAAATTGCGGTGCTTTTTTTTATCTGTCGATTACTGCCCCATCTCAACCATCTCTTTGACATCTGAGCGGTTAATCTGCTGCTGGTTGCCATTGGCATCTTTATAGCTGATCATACCGGTATCATCGTCTACTTTAGGTTTGCCAGAAGCAACAATGGTGCGGCCATCATTGGTATGCATCACGTAGTTGCTGGAACAGGCAGCCAGGGTAAAGGCCATGGTACACACGGCCAGCACTGCGGCGAGTTTTTTCATTTTCTATCTCCTTGCAGATTGATTGCATCAAACCACCCGCGAGACGCTGACCAGAGGCAGCTGAAAAAGTGAAATCGACTGGTAAAGGTCGATTTCTAATGCGGGTTTTGGTTTAAACCTTGCAATAACTAGCATAACGCGCTTTCCCAGCTTTGCCAGGTTACAGACCGACTTTCAGTCTGGTCCTAAAAACTCATCACAACAGGCCGGATATGACCATTTTTACGCCCACCGCTTTTCGCCAGCAATTCCCCGCGCTGGCTGATGCTGGTGTCTATCTCGACAGCGCCGCCACCGCCCTGAAACCGCTGGCGGTGATTGAGGCCACGCAACAATTCTATTCCCTGAGCGCCGGGACAGTGCATCGCAGCCAGTTTGCCGCCGCGCGTGCCTTGACAGAACAATATGAACAGGCACGCGGCCTGGTCGCACGCTGGCTGAATGCTGCCGATGACCGACAAATTATCTGGACGCGTGGGACCACTGAAGCCATCAACCTGGTGGCAAACAGCTGGCTGGCTCCGCGTCTGCAACCTGGCGATGAAATTGTGGTGAGCGAGGCGGAGCACCACGCCAATCTGGTGCCCTGGTTGATGGTGGCGCAAGCAAAAGGCGCAAAAGTGGTGAAATGGCCGCTGGGGGCCGATCGCCTGCCCGATATTCAGCAGTTGCCTCACTTACTGAACTCACGTACCCGTCTGCTGGCTATCGGTCAGATGTCGAATGTCACCGGTGGTTGCCCGGACCTGGCGCATGCGATTCAGCTGGCACATGCCGTGGGTGCCAAAGTGATGGTCGATGGTGCGCAAGGTGTGGTGCATTGCGCGCCGGATGTGCAGGCTGAAGATATCGATTTTTATGCGTTCTCCGGCCATAAGTTGTACGGGCCGATGGGTATTGGCGTGCTGTATGGCAAGGCGGAATTACTCGACGCCATGTCCCCCTGGCAAGGTGGCGGCAAAATGTTGACGCAGGTGGATTTCAGCGGTTTCACCCCACAACCGGTGCCGTGGCGTTTTGAGGCGGGTACACCGAATGTGGCAGGGGTGATTGGCTTAAGCGCTGCGCTGCGGTGGCTCAGCCAGCACAACGCGGAAAAGATGGAGATGTGGAGCCAGCAACTGGCAAGCCTCGCCGAAGAACAGCTGAGCGCCCTGCCCGGTTTCCGCAGTTTCCGCTGCGACAGCAGCAGCCTGCTGGCGTTCGATATCGCGGGTATCCATCATAGCGATATCGTCACGCTGCTGGCAGAACATGGCATCGCGTTGCGCGCCGGTCAACATTGCGCCCAGCCCCTGATGGCGGCACTGGGTGTCAGCGGCACGCTGCGTGTCTCGTTCGCCCCCTATAATAATTTGCAGGACGTGGACGCGCTGGTGCGCGCCATGCATAGCGCCATAGATTTACTGAGTGAATAATACAATGAGCACAGCCCTTCTCGCCCCGCACCCGTTTGGTGATCTGATTACCGAGGCCAGCCTGACGGAGAAATTCAGCCATTTTCATCAGTGGGAAGACCGCTATCGTCAGTTGATTCAGCTGAGTCGTCAGTTGCCTGCTTTACCGGAGGATTTAAAATCCGCTGAAATCGAACTGACTGGCTGTGAGAATCGCGTCTGGCTGAGTAGCCAACTACAAAGCAATGGCACCTTGCATTTCTATGGCGACAGTGAAGGTCGCATCGTGCGTGGCTTGCTGGCGGTGCTACTCACCGCGGTGGAAGGGAAAACGCCAGCCGCCCTGCTGCAACAGGACCCACTGGCGCTGTTTGATACGCTCGGCCTGCGCGCTCAGCTCAGCGCCTCTCGCAGCAGCGGATTGCAGGCGCTGGCCGACGCAGTGCAACGTGCCGCACGCCAGCATATTTAATGTTGCCGCGCTGCTCGCGCGAGGAATTTCTTCAACGCGTGTGAAACCGCGATAAAACCAAAGGTCGCGGTCACCATCGTCGCTGCGCCAAATCCGGCGGCGCAATCCATCCGCTTCGGACCTTCTGCGGTGCTGCGGGATGCGCAGACGCTGCCGTCTGGTTGCGGATAGACCAGTGCCTCCGTCGAAAACACGCAATCGATGCCCAGCTTACCTTTGCTGTTCTTCTTCACACCAAAATCGTTTTTCAAACGCTCACGGAGTTTCGCCGCCAGCGGATCCTGAATGGTCTTCGCCAGATCGCTTACCTGGATCTGCGTCGGATCAATCTGTCCACCGGCACCACCGGTGGTGATCAACGGAATCTTGTTGCGCCGACACCAGGCAATCAGCGCCGCTTTTGGCCGTACGCTATCGATCGCATCGATCACATAATCGAAGCCGACCGGCAGCAGTTCTGCGGTGTTTTCCGGTGTGATGAAATCATCGATACAGATGACCTCGCATTCCGGGTTAATCGCGCGGATACGCTCCGCCATCACCTCAGTTTTTGCCTGGCCCACTTTGCCCTGCAACGCATGAATCTGCCGGTTAGTATTGGTGATACAGACATCGTCCATATCAATCAGGGTGATTTTACCGATGCCGGTACGCGCCAGTGCCTCTGCCGCCCAGGAACCCACACCGCCAATGCCAATCACGCAAAAATGGGCGTCGGCAAAACGCTGCAACGCATCCTGCCCATACAGACGCGCCGTGCCGCCAAAGCGTTGTCGCCAGGCGTCGCTAACCACTGTCATAACAAACCTTACTGATCGTGCGGGCGATAACGCCCGCAGAGGAAAATTTAATTGGAACCTAACAACAACGAACCATTATTGCCGCTTTGTGCGGTGCTGAACAGCGGTTGACCGGCTCCCGGAGCCGCTTTCAGCACCCAGACACGACCATAATGGTTGTAGAAACCAGCCAGATGAGCGGCATCCGGGCCGACGCCCTGATAGATGTCAAAATGCTGGCCTTTAATCGCACCACCGACATCCAGCGCCACCATCAGACGCATTTCATACTTACCGTTAAACTTGCCCTTCTCGTTTAACTGCGGCACTTCCGCCAGCAGCGCCGTCCCGGCTGGGATCAGCGAACGGTCAGAGGCCACCGAAGCCTTGGCTATCAGCGGCACGGCGCTGGCACCACGTACCGGTACATACTCTTCCGGTTTGAAGAACACGAAAGATTGGTTGGTTTCCAGTAGTGCACGCACCTCTTCTGGTGAATGTGTCTGCGCCCACTGACGAATCGCCTGCATCGACATATCTTCGCGTTTCACTTCACCGCGATCGATCAGCTCTTTACCAATGCTATGGTAAGCCCAGCCGTTTTTACCGCCGTAACCAAAGAAGCGCAGTGGCCGCCCATCGCCGAAGTCGACATAGCCGCTGCCCTGAACATCCATCATAAAGTTGTCGATCAGCGAGTTGCTGTAAGCAATAACATAACGATCATCGAGGCCGCCGCTATAGATAGAAGCGCGGCTGGGTAATTTTTGCCCACTGCGGCGAGGCGGCATACGATAAATCGGGTACTGGAATTCGCCCTGACGGGTATAACGCGCTTCGACCACCGGGGTGTAGTAACCGGTGAACTGCACGTTGCCGTAGTTATCCGTCCCTTCCATCTGATAAGCGTTAAGGCCGAATTGACGCAACTGGCGGGTATCACCGCCTGACATCAGCCAGTTTTCAATCGCGCTGTAGGTACCGGTGTTGCGGCCATACAACCCGGAGGACGCAGACTGAATCTGACGAACCTGATCGCCAAAGTCCCGACCATTGACCGGACGCCCTTTCGCATTCGGCTGGTTCACCAGGCCCAGCGGCTGATCCAACTTGCCATCTATATATTGCTGACCACGATCCGTAGGTTTGGAGCTACAACCCGCCAACAGCGCGAGAAATGCGCCAGTAAGTGCATACTTCACACGATTTGCTTTCATGACCTTCTCTTTTTATCGATAGTTTGCATGGCGACGATAGCAAAGGGGCCGACAGAATGAAATCCGCCACCCAGTGCGACCTTGATATACGTACAATAAATAACCTATTGGGGGTTTTATTCACCAACTGGCTGTAAATTTTGTGCTTTCTGTCAAAAAGGGGTTGCATCGCGGCGCGTGCGGAGTATAGTGCGCATCCACGGACGCGGGGTGGAGCAGCCTGGTAGCTCGTCGGGCTCATAACCCGAAGGTCGTCGGTTCAAATCCGGCCCCCGCAACCAACTCTTCTTAGATGAAGAGAGACAATGTGAAAAGTCGCACAGCGACAGACGGACGCGGGGTGGAGCAGCCTGGTAGCTCGTCGGGCTCATAACCCGAAGGTCGTCGGTTCAAATCCGGCCCCCGCAACCAATACAAATAAGCACCTTAACGGGTGTTTTTTTGTTTTTATCGTCTGGAGAATCGCGGCATCCTTGCCACAACCATCAGCGATGCGCCAGCACCGCTCCCTTCTCGAAATACGCTTTGATGCCATGCAGAATGGCTTCCGCTACCTGATGCTGGTAACGCGCCGTACGTAGCTTCCTTTCTTCTTCCACATTACTGATAAACGCCGTCTCCACCAGAATCGACGGGATATCCGGCGCTTTTAACACCGCAAAACCGGCCTGATCCACCGTGCGTTTATGCAGATGGTTGATGTGCCCCATGCGCGACAACACCTCTTTACCAAACTTCAGGCTGTCATGAATGGTCTGACGCTGCACCATATCGAACATGGTGTGGTCGAGATAACGGTCGCCGCTCATGCTGACGCCACCAATCAAGTCTGATTCATTCTGGGTTTGTGCCAGAAAGCGTGCCGCAGCAGAGGTTGCGCCGCTGGTGGAAAGAGCAAACACTGACGAACCGCGCGCCGCGCGGCTGGTAAAGGCATCGGCGTGAATTGACACAAACAAATCCGCACGCTGCTTGCGCGCTTTTGCCACCCGGACACGCAACGGGATAAATACGTCTTCGTTGCGCGTCATATAGGCTTTCATATTGGGTTGTTTGTCGATCAGCGCCTTCAGATAGCGCCCCATCTTCAACACAATATCTTTTTCACGCGTTTTATATTTGCCATGCGCGCCAGGATCTTCCCCGCCATGCCCTGGATCGATCATGATGATAATCGGGCGGTCCCGTCCGGCTTTACCCGGTAACGGGGCCTGCGCAGGTTGATCGCGATCCAGATCGCCCTGATTGTAATCCTGGAGTAACGCCAGTAAGGGATCCTCTTCCGACTGACGCTGGCTGGGATAAAGATCGACCACCAACCGATGCTTAATCCCCGCGACCGGATCGAGGGTGAAACTGCGTGGTGCCACGCTGCGCTTCAGTTCCAGTACAATACGCACCGTATTGGGATCGAACTGCCCCACGCGGGCCGTTTTGATATAGGGATCATCAACGCGCACCAGTTTATCGACGCCTTTCAGCACCGGATTGATATGCAGATTGTTGATGTCGATAACCAGACGGTCGGGATGACTCAGCGTGAATTGTTTGTATTGCAGGGGAACATTGGATTCCAGCGTAACGCGCGAGTACGTCGACGAAGGCCAGATGCGCACGGCCACAATATGCTGGCTGGCCGCCAGCCCGCTGCGCGTCACGCTCAGCAACCATAGCGCGCCCGCTCCCTGCAATAATCGTCGGCGTGAAAAAAAAGGATTTACGTCAAACATGCCTCTCCAGCTACTGCGTAATGTCTAAAATATCGCCAGTTGAGTAAAAGAAGATGAAAACTTTAGCCAGTCCCTGGTGCCTTCCCACTCAGGAAAAGCCAGATAATGCAGGCTGTTAGCGCAGGTTGCATCAGAAAATTCGTAAAGTAACGTCAGGCTCGCCGCTTGCATTACGGCGCAATAAAGCATAAAAATACAAAAAATTCGAATAACCATTCACAGAGGGTTTGCCGTGAAGGAACGTAGTACTGAACTGGTTCAGGGTTTTCGCCATACCGTTCCCTATATAAATGCCCACCGTGGCAAGACCTTTGTCATTATGCTGGGTGGCGAGGCCATCGAGCATGATAACTTCTCCAGCATCGTTAACGACATCGGTCTGTTGCATAGCCTTGGCATCCGCCTGGTGGTGGTTTACGGCGCCCGTCCGCAGATTGATGCCAGCATGGCACAGCATCAACTGGAGCCGACTTATCATAAACATACGCGTGTTACCGATGCGCAATCGCTGGAGCTGGTGAAACAGGCGGCAGGTCGTTTACAGCTGGATATCACCGCGCGTCTGTCGATGAGCCTGAACAACACCCCTTTGCAGGGCGCGCATATTAACGTGGTCAGCGGCAACTTCATCATCGCCCAACCTCTTGGCGTCGATGATGGCGTGGATTACTGCCACAGTGGACGCATTCGTCGTATCGACGAAGAGGCAATCCATCGTCAGCTGGATAACGGGGCGATTGTGCTGCTTGGTCCGGTTGCTGTTTCCGTTACCGGTGAGAGTTTTAACCTGACTTCAGAAGAAGTCGCTACCCAACTGGCGATCAAACTGAAAGCGGAAAAAATGATCGGCTTCTGTTCTGAACAGGGCGTGACCAACCGCGATGGCAATATCATTTCCGAACTGTTCCCGAACGACGCCCAGGCGCGTATTGATGAAATGGAAAACGAAGGTGATTTCCTTTCTGGCACGGTGCGTTTTCTGCGTGGCGCAGTCAAAGCCTGCCGCAGCGGCGTGCGTCGCAGCCATTTAATCAGCTATCAGGAAGATGGCGCGCTGTTGCAGGAGTTGTTCTCGCGTGACGGTATCGGCACACAGATTGTCATGGAGTCTGCCGAACAGATTCGTCGTGCCACCATCAATGATATTGGTGGCATTCTGGAGCTGATTCGCCCGCTGGAACAACAAGGGATTCTGGTACGTCGTTCTCGCGAGCAACTGGAAATGGAGATCGACAAGTTCACCATCATCGAACGCGATAACCTGACCATTGCCTGCGCGGCACTCTACCCGTTCCCGGACGAACAGATTGGCGAGATGGCCTGTGTGGCCGTTCATCCGGATTATCGTAGCTCGTCACGCGGCGAAGCACTGCTGCAACGTGTGGCATTGCAGGCACGGCAGATGGGTCTGAAAAAGCTGTTCGTGCTCACCACCCGCAGCATTCACTGGTTCCAGGAACGCGGCTTCACACCGGTGGACATTGAATCGCTGCCGGAGAGCAAGAAAAAAATGTACAACTATCAGCGCCGCTCTAAGGTGTTGATGGCAGATTTGCGCTAACTGTTCCGCCTGCCGTAGCGGCACGATTCATCGCGCGATTTCGTGCGCGATGCCAATAAAAACCCGCACGATAAATCGCGCCGCTACGAAACCAACCTCTCCAGCAATCCACTTCTGCGCTGCGTGCGCAGTTGTACCGCACGGCGGAATACCCCTTCATCGCTGTACAACGTCAATTGATGGCGTGCACGGGTAATGGCGGTATAAATCAGCTCACGGGTCAGCACCGGCAGAAACTGCGCCGGCATGACCAGCGCGGTATGATCAAACTCCGATCCCTGGGATTTATGCACCGTCATCACCCATGCCGTATCATGCGTCGGTAAGCGGCTGGGCTGAACGGCTTTGATGGTGCCATCCGGTAACGGGAAGAAGACTTTCAGCAGTCCCTCTTCGTCCAGTAAGGTAATGCCAATGTCGCCATTGAACAGCCCCAATGCACTGTCGTTGCGCGTCACCATCACCGGTCGCCCCTGATACCAGCGACTGCCTCCAGCCGGACGACGCAACAGTTGCAACTGAATCAGTTTCTGTTCAATACGCTGATTAAGCCCCTGAACACCAAAAGGCCCTTCACGTAACGCACACAACAGCTGATAACGGCCAAAAGCATGAATAATCGTGGCGGGGTCGGCTCGTTCGGCCACCAGGTTCAGGTAGGGTCGATATCCCTCTGCGACCTGTGTCAGCATCGTCTGATACGCCTCAGTATCGCTCAACGGCTGGCGAGAGATATCATTGAAGCCCGCACCAAACACCCGCTCGACCGCAACCGCATCCCCCTGATTAACGGCGGTCGCTAACTGACCGATACCGGATTGTGCGTCGAAGCGGTAACTTTTGCGTAGCAGGCAAATGGCATCACGTACCTGTGGAGCCAGGGGATCTTCCCTGCCCGTCAGATGACATCCAGTCAGTTGACTCAGCAGAGCTGCACGTACCGGACTATAACCCGCCTCCGCACAGCGACAGATGTCCCCCAGCACCGCCCCGGCCTCTACCGATGCAAGCTGATCGCGATCGCCGAGGAAGATGACGCGAGCCTGTGGCGGCAACGCGGCAATCAGGTTCGCCATCATGCCAAGGTCAACCATTGAGGCCTCATCCACGACCAGCACGTCCAGATGCAGAGGATTACCGGCATGATAGCGCAGGCGTTGTGTCTCCGGCTGCGCCCCCAATAAACGATGTAACGTGGTGGCTTCTGCCGGGAAGCAGAGGCGTTCTTCCTCGCTGACGTCCAGTTGCCGTAACGCCTTACCGAGCGATTCCGTCAGGCGTGCCGCCGCTTTGCCGGTCGGTGCGGCCAGTTGAATGCGCAGTGGGTCCTTACTCAGCCGGATTAATGCCGCCAACAATTTTGCCACCGTGGTGGTTTTCCCGGTGCCTGGCCCACCAGAAATCACCGCGGTTTTCTGCGTTAACGCCACCGCAGCGGCAATTTTCTGCCAGTCTTCTGCCTGGGTACCAAACAACACATCCAGCACCGGGCGCACCACTTCTGGCGCGAATTGCTGTGGTGCGGCATCCACACGGAAAAAGCGTGCGACCTGACCTTCGTTCTGCCATAAGCGATGCAGGTAGAGCCGCTGTTGCGTCAGTACCATCGGGGTAGCCTGTGAGCCATCACTCAGCGCGGGCCAATCGTGAAACGCCGTTTGCCAGTCTTGCGGGGCACCCGCAGCCTGCCACATCGCCTGGGCCAGCTCAGGATGTCGGCCATTAAATAATTGCTCCGCCGTCAATTGTGTCAAAGGCAGGCAAACGTGCCCCTCACCGGCCTCCGCGCTCAGACAGGCCGCCGCCAGCAAACGTGCCGGTTGAGTGTCATCTGCCAACAGGCAGGCAAACTGGATATCGAGCGGGCGCAACAAACGCAATGCCATCGCCTGAGTCAGCAGCGCAGTCATGCTACTCATGATGTCGCTCCTTCGCCGCGAAACAGGTTATCCAGTTGGGTAATGAATGCGTGGGAGGGGCGGGTATGGAACACCCCATTGGCAGGCGAGCTGCCATCCATGCCGCGTAAAAACAGATAGAATACGCCACCGAAATGCTGTTCATAGTCGTAATCCACCAGGCGATGCTCCAGATAACGGTGTAGTGCCAGGCTGTAGAGTTGGTACTGCAAATCGTAACGGTGGTCGATCATCGCCTGGGCCATCGCCTGCGGCGTGTAAGCGTCATGACTGTCACCCAACCAGTTAGATTTGTAATCCAGCAAATAATATTTCCCCTGCCAGCGAAACACTAAATCGATAAAGCCTTTCAGCATGCCCTGCACCTGACGAAAATCGAGAGCTGGCGCCTGGCGGGATAATTCGTCATGGCTTTTGACCAACTTATCCATTTTTTCGGCCAGCAACATGCCCTCAATCGGCAGATAAAACGCCATCTCTACCAGGCGATCTTTTGTCTGCACTCCTGCCAGTTGAATACCCTGCGCATCAAGCGGTGTACTGACGACCCTGGCAATCCATGCGCTCAACATCGGCTGCCAGTGCAGCGGATAGCCATTCTGTTGCAAATGCTGCTCCAGCGCCGCATCCGTTGGCGGTTGAGTGAAATCCAGCGACTCAAACAATTCATGCAGAAAGGTGCCGGGGGCAGCACCACGCGGGAAATGGTGCGGCGTCAACGCTGATGGTTGAGGTTCACCCGACTCATCGCCAGATGCTTCCACATCAAACCCAGGCATGACCTCCAGCAAACGACTGCTGCCATGCTGCTGCAAGCCTGAATAGCTGGTAACGCGCCAGGGTTCGGCCAGCACACGCGTGACCTCCCGTGCGCTTAATGTCTCTTCACTGACGGTCTGCGCTTGCCAGCGCGTGGCATCGGACTCCCCGGCCAGCACCACTTCGGTACCGTCAGCGTTCATCTCCGCCAGCAACGCCGCCAACTGCTCCGCTGTTGCCGCCTCACCGCGTTGCAGCAGATAACCCAACGCGCTTTTATGCAGATCGCTGGCTCCCTCTTTCTTTCGCGTGCCACGGAACAGGGGGGCCACGCCAACGCTACAGTGATACACCGAACGCGTCAGCGCCACATATAACAGGCGCAAATCCTCCGCCAGACGCTCCTGTTCTGCCAGCTCAAGGCTGGCCTCATCATTTTGCAGATCGAGCACCGCCCCGAAGTTTTCCCGGTCATGATACAACGCGCTATCGGCCTCGCGATAACCGGCGGCAAATGGCAGCCAAACAAGGGGATACTGCAACCCTTTCGATTTGTGGATGGTGACGATCTGCACCAGATGGCGATCGCTTTCAAGACGCAACTGCTGACTGGCCGCCTGACTGTCCGGGCGGGCAATCTGCTGCGCCAGATGACGCACCAGGGCGTGAGGACTGTCGAGCTGGCTGGCCGCCTCCTGCAACAGCTCGCCAAGATGCAGCAAGTCAGTCAGACGACGCTCACCGTTTTCGGAAGCCAGCAGATTTTCCGCCAGTTGACGCTCCAGCATCATCTCCCGCAGCATGGGCAATACACCACGTTGCTGCCAAACCAACTGCCAGCGGGCAAAAGTATCCACCAGTTGATCCCAGCCGCGCGCATCCTGGTCAAGCGCATCCAGTTGCGCCGCATCAAAGGCAAACAATGAGGTTGCCAGGGCAGTGCGCAGCATACGCTCCTGTTCCGGTGCCAAAACCGCCTGTAGCAGCCACAACAGTTCACGCGCTTCCGGCGTGGTATACACGCTATCGCGGTTCGACAGGTATACCGACGGGATCGCCAGCTGATTCAATGCCTCACGAATAAGATTGGCTTCGTTGCGGCTACGGACCAGCACGGTGATGTCGGATGCCTGCACCGGTCGCAAAGTCGGGGCTTTTCCTAACAACGCACGTTGCTGCTGACCAGCCTGCAACCAGCGGCTGATATCCGCCGCACACTGCTGCGCCATCAACTGTTGATAATCCCCCACGCTGCATCCTTCGCCGGGTTGTAACCAAAAACGCAATGCCGCCTGGGGTTGTTGGTCAAGACTCAGGGTCAACGTCTGGTTCGGTACGGCAAAGTTCACAGGCAGAAAAGGAATATCGGCAAACAGAAACGGGGCTTTGAGCCTGGAGAATAGCTGGTTGACGCTTGTCACCATTGATGGTGAGGAGCGCCAGTTGGTATCGAGCGTATAGTGAGCGCTCACATCATTACGGGCGCGGATATAGGTAAAAATATCAGCCCCACGGAAGGCATAAATTGCCTGCTTGGGATCGCCGATCAACAGCAAAGCATGCTCTGGTTGATTAACATACAGCGTGCTGAAAATACGGTATTGCAGCGGATCGGTATCCTGAAATTCATCAATCAGCGCCACCGGGAAACGCTGGCGGATGGCCTGTGCCAACTGTGCCCCGCCGGGTTGTTGCAGCGCTTCATCCAGACGACTCAACAGGTCATCAAAGCCAAGCAGCGCACGCAGACGTTTCTCTTTACGCACCGCCTCACGAACTTCGCTCAGCGCCCGGGCAATCACCAAATCACGCAGCGAAATCGGCTGCGCCAGGAACTGGTCAATCGCGACAAACAATGCGTGACGCGGGGCCTCCCCTTTTTTGGTTTTCTCGTCGAGCACCTGCTGACCAAAACGCGCCAGTTCCGGGGGCACCTGATAGTCCAGCGTCTCGCTGTGCGCCCACAGCGACACTTTGTTAACCCATATCGGCAGATTTTTACTGCTGTAGCTGCGCTTATCGACCCCGGAATCGCCAATCAGGCTAACAATGTCTTCGCCCACCGCAGCCCAGCGCGCTTTAATATCTGCAATACGTGCCAGATTCTGCGCATGTCGCGTAGCCAAAGTTTCATCAGCCGCCGGGGGAGATTGCAGGGTAGGCGTTTCTCCCTGTAACCAGGGACGCAGGGTTGCCAGCAACTGCTCCGGGCCACTCCACTCCGCCACGATGGCTCGCGCCACGTCCAGCGTCAGCGGATAACAGTGACGTCGCCAGAAGTCGGCAGTGGCCTGCTTCAGCAGCTGTTGTTCATCTTCAATCAACTGCTGCTCAAACAACATGCCGGATTCAAAGGCATTAAGGTTGAGCATACGCTGACAGAAGCCGTGGATAGTAAAGATTGCCGCTTCGTCCATCTGCCGTTCCGCTGCCAGCAGCAGGGACGCTGCATCCGCTGGTTGCGGCATCTCCGTCAGCAGTTGAGCCAACATCGGGTTGTTGCTGTGACCACGAATACAAGCCAGCCGCAGTTCGTGGATATTTGCGCGAATGCGCCCACGCAATTCTGCGGTCGCGGCTTCCGTGAAAGTCACCACCAGAATCTCTTCCACCGAGAGTGGGCGGGTATAGGCTCGTTCGCCTCCCAACCCTAACAACAACCGCAGGTAAAGCAGACCGATGGTGAAGGTTTTCCCCGTGCCTGCGGATGCCTCAATTAACCGTTCGCCACGCAACGGCAGCGTTAACGGATTGAGCGATTCTGGCTGCAAACTCATTGGGCGTCACTCTTAACCGGCAGCGACTGTTGCAACTGCGAAAGCTCCTGCCAGGTGGTCCAGCCGGGCAACTGAGCATAATCGTCTTTCACCGTGCCATCATGGCTGCCGCCGATTTGCGAAATCATTGCCATGCCCTGCTGAGCCAGCACCGCCTGATGGAAGAAATCCGCCAGTGCGACGGGGGTCAGTTGCTGAATCTGAGCAATCACTTTTTCACGCGTATCAAAGGCAAAATTCTGCCGGTTGAAATCACGATTGTAGCGATTTGCTTCCTCATCGAGCGTTTGCGGGCGTTGTTGCAGATCGTTGATCATCGCCTGTTGATACTGGGCAAACTCTTCCGGTTTCATGCTGCGCAAACGCTGCTCCGCCTGTGGATAGAACGCCTGGAAACGTTGCAGCAGGAAAGCGGGTTGTTTGCTGTTGCTTTGCAACAGGAAGCCGATACCCCACTGGCGGCCTACCGGCATCTGGAAAGCAAACACCGCATAACCCAATTGCTCTACGGTGCGCAGTTGGTTGTAGAACCAGGGCTGCACGATTTGGCTCAGCATTGAGCTGTTTGCCATGCTTTGATATTCGCTGTAACCCAGAGGGACATAGAGCGCCGCCAGTGCCGAATCGGTGCTGCTGCCCGCTTTTTGCAGATTGGCTTTAATCGGTTTCTCAATCGACACATAGTCGCTATGCCAGTAACGATGGCCATCGCTTTGCAACTGCTGTTTCAGGTCCTCCCCCAACTGTTTAACCCGGTCAGCAGGAAGATTCCCGACCACGATCATTTCTGGCGTGGCGTGGTGGATCAGTGCATCACGGTAGTCCGTTACCTGCTTCAGGGTGATCTCTTTCACCAGCTTACGGCGCACCTCGCGTTGGGTATAGGGCAACTGCGACAGCATCTGCATTGGCTGAATCGCCAGCTCAAAGGCTTTGCCTTTGTCGGCGGATTCCAGCTGATCAAGGTACCAGGATTTCGCCTGTTCCAGTTGCTGCTCAGTCGGCATGAAAGTGGCATAGCCTTCCACCAGCTTTTTAAGCAACTCAGGCAAACGCTGAGTGAAGCCACTGGCGTTGAACTCTAGCCCATCGTTTTCTCCGGTGGAGAAACTGATACCGCCAACCGAGGCCTGAGAGTTCAGCTGATCCAGCGCGAGGCTGGAGAGATAGTCATTGAGGCCAAACAACACTTGTTGCTGAGCATCACTGATCGCCGCTTTGTTACGCAGCGCCAGGGTGATGGCGGCTTTAGGTTCACTGGCGTAGAACTGGCTTGGCATCCAGAAAATACGCATGCTGTCGCCCGTAGTCAGCGCCACCGGATGGGTATAGGTTTTGCCATCAGACGGCATAATCGAGAAATCTGACGGGATATAAGGGTTAAGCGTCGGCATTGACAGTTGGATGGCAGCCGCGCGCTGTTGCCAGTCACTGAACTGGGCATCGCTGATTTTATCCACCTGATAGGGCGCATTCACAAAGTAGGCTTCTTTGTTGTGCGGCTCCTGCGGGCTGATATACCAGATGCGCGCATTCTGCGGTGTCATCTCCGCCAGACGCGCTTTGATGGCGGCAGGATCATAATCATCCGCCAGGTATGGGGCATCCAGCGCATGCTCAATTGGCACACGCAGCATGGTATCAACCAGCCATTCAATGTAATCCATATTGCGGGTGATGGAGGGATAACGGAAATCCAGCGCCAGCACATGGGAAACTTCATCGAAATAGGCTTTATCGATGCCTTTATTCCGCAACATATCGAGGTAACTGAAGATCGCCGCGACCACTTCATCACGCTGCGCCAGACCTTTATCAGTCAGGGACACGGTAATGGCAAACACGCCGCTGGTGCGTTCGGTCATCGGATCGGCTCCGGCGTTAACACCGTCCGCCAGCCCCTGGCGCTGTAGCCAGTCATTCAGGGTGTTTTTGCTGCGATTACCGAGTAAATAGCTGATCAATGTATCCGTTTTGCTACGGAAACGGTCACTATTGTTGGCAATGCGGAACTCAATTTTCAGCTGTTTGCGCGGCTGAGCAGGCACATAATGAATAATGATGCCTTTCTGTGCATCAGTCACCACCGGCACACTGATATCCGGCACTTTCGCCTGATGATTGGTCACGCGGCCAAACGTTTTCGCGGCGATATCCGCCATTTCCGGCAACGGTTTGTTGCTGTAAATCACCGCTTTCATCAGGTTAGCCGAGTAGTGGCTGTGATAGAAATCGAGCAATGCCTGATGCAGTTTGCTATCAGGTTTATCCTTCAGCGTATCGAGGTTGCCGCCCGAAAAACGCGCACCGGGATGTGCCGGGTTGAGAGTTTCCGCGCCCACCTGCGCCATACGCAAACCATCGCGCGATCGCGCCATCGTCAATTCCGCATTAACCGCATGACGCTCACGATCGGCATTGACCGGATCCAGCAACGGCTCAGCAATAGCATCGGCCAGACGATCCACCGCCGGTTGCAGTGCATCATTTTCCACTTCCAGATAGAACGCCGTGCGATAAGACGCGGTGCTGGCATTGTGGCTGCCGCCATGTTTTTTCAGGAATTCTGCGAGGTTATCCGGCTGCGGATACAGCTTCGACCCCATCAGCACCATGTGTTCCAGATAGTGCGCCAGCCCCAGCTGTTGATTGGGATCATCGAGGGATCCTATCGGTAAGGTCAGTGCTGCCAGCGACTTCGGTGCGGCGGGATCGGAGACTAACAATACGGTCATACCGTTTGTCAGCGTAATGGCCTGATAGGCGCGTGGATCATGATCGCTCTTACGAATGGTTTCATTGACTGGCTGCCAGCCACGTTGCTCATCAGCCACAGCAACCAATGCCGTGACGCTCAGCAGCAGCGCCGCTATCCAGCGTGCGTAAATCCGCATTTAAACCCCTTACGTTACCCTTTACCGCTGGCTGTGCACCCGGCGGTCAAAAAATGACTTTTTTATTGTGGTGGGGACGACATCCTGTCACACCGTCACCCGATTGCTATTCATCATCCTGATGCGCCAGACGTACTGGCAAATACCAGCATCGTGCCGCCTCAGTGATTGCCTGTAATGCCGTGTCATCAAGCACACGGCTCAGACGCTGGAGGTAAGGATCACTGCCCTCACCTTCCAGTTGGAAACCACCCTGCCAGGCCTGTAACAGCCGACTGCGCGCTTTTTTCTGCGTCGCCTCGTCATCCAGTAACTGGCGGGTTTTGGCATCAAAACTCGCTTCCAGCCAGGCTCCGCCGGATTTATTCAACAGCATCAGTGGCTGTGCTAATCCTGCCTGATACCCGGCCACATACTCCTGCAACAAACTCAGCGCCTGGTCACAAGGAAGTGCGTTAAAACGCCAGTGGCTCTGTTTACGCCCATACATCCGGCTTTCGCCACTGCCTCCCAGCGCGCAATACACCAGATGCTCCAGCCACAACAGTAAACCATCATTCATATTGAGTACGCCGGGACGCCAGCGCAGCAGTCCATCAGCTTGCACCTGCGTAAGCCAGCCGGTCAACTGCACATCACCAAGCCGTAGATTCACTTCCCAGCTTTCCGATGTCTGACGTTGTCCACTGACCTCAGCAGCCACTTCCTGCATCTCTTCGGTCTGGCTTTGCCAGAAAAGTTCCCCAAAAGCGCCATAAGGCAGGTTACCCGCCGCGCGATGACGGGCATATAACTGCGCAGGATCCTCTCCGGCAACCAGGGTATTCAGCAACTGCGCGTTGATCTGATAACGTTCGAGGCTGTCAGGGGCGAAAGGTTCGCTGTCAGGCAACTCACTCTCTTCCATCCAGAAAGCCACCCCCAGCCGTTGCTGAAACCAGGCTCGTACCGGATGACGCCAGAAACGCAGCAGTTGCTCCAGCGACAATGTGGTGAGTGGCAGTGCATCCAATGGCTGGACAAAATCAGGCTGCGCCTCACCCTGCCCTGCGGCGGCAGGTAACCACTCAGCGGCAAAACTTTGCCCATTACGCCCCGGCAAATAGTTTTCAGGGGCAAATGGCATACGGCTGTGCAGCGTCTGCAAATGTTCGCGCACGCGTTGCTCGCTGACATCCGGTTCACAGGCTTCATCCCCCGGCAGACAGAAGCTCTGACCGAGATAGTCAACCAACTCCGTGACCAATACCGACGGATAGCGCTCGGTATTATCCTGAATGGCACGGCCGATGTAGCTGATATACAGCTGCTGCTGCGCGGAAATTAACGCTTCAAGGAACAGATAGCGGTCATCATCACGGCGGCTACGATCACCTTTGCGCATCTGCTGTTGCATCAGATCAAAGCCAAGCGGCGCCAGAGTGCGGGGGTAAACACCATCGTTCATCCCTAACAAACACACCACCTTAAACGGGATCGAACGCATCGGCATCAGCGTACAGAAATTAACCGGCCCTGCAAGGAAACGTTGACTGATGCGTTGCTGATCGAGTCGTGAACGTAACTCATCGCGCAGTAACGTCACAGGAATCGCCTGTTGATAAGAGGCCTGCATGCCCTGCTCAATGATCTGTTTCCACTGGGTTTCCACCAGCATTAGCGCCGCTTCGCTTTCACTATCACCGCTGAAGAAACTCTCGATCATTTCACGGCATAGCGGCAACCAGTCATTAAGGGTGCGCTCCTGCGCCAGTCGCGTACGCCAGTCATCGAGTTTTGCCAGCAACTCCGCCAGATGCCCCGCCAGTTCGGCAATTAATCCGGTGGATTCGTCATAAGGCAGGATGCCTTGCCAGTCGCCGTTGCGACTTTCCAGCGCATAGCCCAGTAGCATACGCTGCAAACCAAAACGCCAGGTGTGCTGCCCGGTGACCGGGAGCGCCAGTGCTTCCACGCTGGCATCATCCAGCCCCCAACGAATCCCGGATTCCATCACCCAACGGCGCAGCAGGCGTAATCCGCTTTCATCCACCGAGAAGCGCTGCGCCAGTGCCGGAACCTCCAGCAGCGCCAGCACTTCTTCCGAAGCGAAGCGACTCTCCGGCAGTGCGAGTAAACTCAGCAACGCCAGGATCGCCGGATGTGCCTGGCTGGCACGGCGGTCAGAGATGGCAAACGGCAAATAACGCGATGATGGTGCGCTGGCGAACACCGCCTGGATAAAGGGGGCGTAGCTGTCGATATCTGCCACCATCACGATGATATCGCGCGGCTTCAGGTTTGGATCGGCTTCCATCAGCGCCAATAAATGGTCCTGCAAAATTTCCACTTCACGCTGGGCGCTATGGCACACCTGAATGGTCAGCGAATGATCCTGCGGATCCAGCAAACGCTTCCCCTGGCTGTTTGCCAGTTCCCCGGCGTCGACACCAATTACCGCATTATCTTCCAGGTCAAGTAAATCCGCCTGCAACGCATGCAGCAAAGTATCTGCGGGCATGTCGACAAAAGCATCAATATCGTTTGCAGCCGCATCCATCTGACTGAGCAGGAAAAGATTATCGCGCCCTAACTTGCCCCACGATGCGAGGAGCGGATTCGTTAATTGTTGTTCACCTGCGTCATTAAACAGCGACGAGGCCAACGCAGGATCGCGAAACAGCGATTGCTGTTCATTGGAATGAAGTCGGCGGCGCTGACGGCTCTGGAGCTTAGCCAGAAATGCGTAATCCTGAATATCCCCCCAGTAATGACGACAGGGATTGGTGAACAGCAGATGAATATCGATGTGGCGCCCCAGCGCCTCCAGCGCCTGCAAATAAACCGGCGGCAGTGCCGAAATCCCGCAAATAAATACGCGCTGCGGCAAGCCTGGCGGCGGGCTGTCTGCCTGCTCCAGTGTCCGGATAAAGCGTGCATATAAATTGGCACGGTGCCAGAGCGGCTGGCCAAGGCTTTCGGTGAAGCTGACCAGGTCGCGCCATAATGCTGCCTGCCACTGTTGCGAATCACCCAACCCTTCAATCAGCTCGCCGCGCTCCCAGCTATTGAGCCAGTCCGATCGGTAGACCAGATACTGGTCAAACAGGTCTGCAACGCGAGCACTGAGCTGATACAGCTTACGCTTATCATCGTCGTCGTTCAGGTAGTGACGCAGCGGCAGAAATGCTTCCTGCTCCAACAGGGCGGGCAGGCGATGCATCAGTTTCCAGCTCATGCTGGCTTTCGTGAAGGCGCTTTCCTGCGGAATATCTGGCAGCACCTGCACAAACATGTTCCAGATAAAGCTGGCGGGGAGCGGAAAATCAATGTTGGCCGCAATACCAAAGCTGCTCGCCAGTTCCATTTGTAGCCATTGCGCCATACCGGGGCTTTGTACCAGAACCTGTTCAGCCGCCAGCGGGTCTGTAAGGGGTTCTGATTTAATCAACGTGACCGCCAGATCTTTTAACAGGTCAAGCTGATTGGAGTGGTAAACCCGGAACATGAAGACTCCTGATAAATTAAAAACGACGCAGCCCGGTCACTCTACCCTGTATCGTTGGGGATGCCTACCGCAAGGACATAATCAAGGAGATGAGCAATCCAACCTTGCCAGTGACGCTGTGCGCTGCTGTGGACCACGGACGGTTGCCCGTTCCAGTACACAGCCACCCGGCTGAAGTTGCTGCTGACGCTGAATCTGCCAGCCGGGTACATCGTGCCCAAGCAACGCCTGCCCCGCCACCCGCCATGCCTGACGTTGTTGCCATTGTTGGCTAAAGCTCAACGTTAATGCCCGATGATAATGCAGCAACGCGCTGATGCTCATCGCCAGCAACAGCATCGCGACCAGCGTTTCCGCCAGACTAAATCCCTGTTGCTGCCTGGCATAATGCGGCGTCGGCCAGCGGGCAGTAGTCAATCCAGCCCTGCGCCCGTGGTTTGAGCTGGTTCCCCTGAATTGACACCCAATGCCACAGTGCCAGCTCCCGTTCCGCTCCATGTCCCTGCAATAAACCATTGTCACCCTCCATCCGTAGCAGACAACTGCGCCACTTTTCGGCCGCCCAATCCTGACATTGCCAGCCCTGGCTGTGCGGCCAGTGTTGCACCGTCCCCCATTGCAATGCGCCCGCTGCCAGCCAGAAATCCTGATGATAGTGCTGTTCATCCGCAACCAGCACCATGTCCTGTGCCAGCCGGGTACGTGTAGCCTGTAAGGTCAGCCCCCCCATTAGCAACACCATCAGCACCATTCCCAGCGTACTGTTTCCAGCCTGATTCACAGGTTCTCCCCCGTTACCCAGCTCTCCTGCGTAAGTGATTGTTCAGCCACCTTCCCCGTCAGCTGCACCATCAGGCGCCTTGCCTCCCGCTCAACCCTGAACTGTTCCACCGCAAGAAACTCAGGGTCGGTCAAACGTTCCCAGCCATTGCCATTGCAGTCATCCACGCCACGCTGCATTTCAAGCTGACCACTGCGTAATCGGTAACCATAAAAATCACTGTCGCTATGGCCAACGCCTTCCCAGCGGCCATTGCTGTTTTCATCCCAGCGCAACAAGACACAACTGCCGTTTTCCCGGATGGTCAGTGGTGGGCCACTGCATTCCCCATTGCAGTAACCCGCTCGCCGCAACGCTTTTTGTAGCGTTTGCGTGATTTGCTGTAGTTCCTGTTGCAGTTGTACACGCTGTTGTAAACGCAGGTTTTCTGCCAGCAACAGCGGTAAAAAACGCCCGGCGCTTACCATCAACACCGCCCCCACCGCCATTGCCATCAACATTTCCAACAAGCTAAAACCGGCCTGGTTTATTCGCATCCCTTCTCTCCCGGCTGGCAGGCGCGAATACGTGCTCGCGCTGAAATGATCACCCGCCAGCGGCCGACGCTGCTTTCAACATCAATACTGCCAGCCCGTGCTACATCGCGGCGGCCATAGAATCCTGGCTCACCGATGATGTTGACCAGCTTCACACCGGCATGTGGTGGGACAAAAATCCAACGGGATGTTGACTGACAACCGTCCAACGGTCGCGGTCCGCTGCCGATACAGCCCGGATTCCCTGGTTGCAGCCACAGGCTGGCCTCGGCGTTTTGCCAACTGGCCCAGGCACGCAGCCGTAATAAAAAACCCTGGAGTTGCAGCACGCTTTCCCGGAGTTGTTGCTGTTGTTGCCAGCGTTGCCATCCCTGCATCGCACCCAGACTCAGCACACCCGCAATCACCATCACCACCAACAGTTCCGGCAAGGTAAAGCCGTTTTCATCGTTTCTGTTCATGGTCGTCAGAGTGCGTGCCTGGCGTGTTTCGCTCAAGGCGAGAAAATGTACTCTGGAAAAGAGTACGCAGGAAATACCAGATGAATACAGTGGGTTACAGAGTTTTGCGAGGGAGATCTGAAAAGGCACGCGCGGCGCGATAAATCGCGCCGCGACGGGACACACTACGCGGTATTAGATCGCGACCGGCGCTTTGATGGCCGGATGGGGATCGTAACCTTCAATCTCGAAATCTTCGAACTGATAGTCAAAGATAGAGGCAGGTTTACGTTTGATGATCAGCTTCGGCAGAGGGCGCGGTTCACGGGTCAGTTGCAGGCGCGCCTGCTCCAGATGGTTGCTGTACAAATGGGTATCGCCACCGGTCCAGACAAAATCACCCACTTCCAGGTCACACTGCTGCGCCACCATATGCACCAGCAACGCGTAGCTGGCGATGTTGAATGGCAGACCAAGGAAGATATCGCACGAACGCTGATAAAGCTGGCAAGAGAGTTTGCCGTTCGCTACGTAGAACTGGAAAAATGCGTGGCAAGGTGCCAGCGCCATCTGGTCCAGTTCACCGACGTTCCATGCCGAAACAATGATTCGGCGCGAATCCGGGTCACGTTTCAACTGCTCAATCACCCGGCTAATCTGATCGATTTGTTCGCCATTGGCGCTGCCCCAACTGCGCCACTGCTTACCATACACCGGGCCAAGATCGCCGTTCTCATCCGCCCACTCATCCCAGATGGTGACCTTGTTATCTTTCAGATAACCAATGTTGGTATCACCTTGCAGGAACCACAGCAGCTCATGAATGATCGAGCGCAGATGACACTTCTTGGTGGTGACCAGCGGGAAACCATCCTGCAAATTGAAACGCATCTGGTGGCCAAAAATGGAAAGCGTGCCGGTACCGGTTCGGTCGGCCTTTTCTGCGCCTTCATTCAGCACATGTTGCATCAAATCCAGATACTGTTTCATTTTACCTCGCGGGGTTGTTGCTGCGGGCGACGACGATACGCCCAAACCATCATAATCACACCGGCCAGAATCATCGGAGTAGAGAGAATCTGCCCCATGCTGATACCACCGTCGAACAGACCCAACTGGGCATCCGGCTGGCGGAAGAATTCAACGATAATACGGAACGCACCGTAACCAATCAGGAACAGGCCGGAGACGCTACCCATCGGGCGCGGCTTGCGAATAAACAGATTGAGGATGATAAACAGCACCACACCTTCCAGCATCAATTCATACAGCTGCGACGGATGACGCGGCAACACGCCGTAGGTGTTCAGCAATGACTGATACTGCGGGTTAGTGGCAGCCAATGCCACATCCTCGCTGCGCGAACCGGGGAACAGCATGGCGAATTTAAAATCAGGTGCCACACGGCCCCACAGCTCACCGTTGATAAAGTTGCCGAGACGGCCCGCCCCCAGACCAAACGGGATCAGCGGCGCAATAAAATCAGAAACCTGGAAGAAGGTACGTTTGGTACGACGGGCAAACACCAGCATCACCACGATCACACCAATCAAGCCACCGTGGAATGACATGCCGCCATCCCAGACTTTAAACAGATAGAGCGGATTCTCAAGGAACAGCGGCAGGTTATAGAACAGCACATAACCAATTCGCCCGCCGAGGAAAACGCCAAGGAAACCGGCGTACAGCAGGTTCTCCACTTCCTCTTTCTTCCAGCCGCTACCTGGCTTGTTAGCGCGACGCACCGCCAGCCACATAGCGAACACAAAACCCACCAGATACATCAAACCGTACCAGTGGAGCGAAATCGGACCGACGGAGAAAATCACCGGGTCAAATTGGGGAAAAGCGATATAGCCGTTAGTCATCTTTCACCATGAAATTTTCTGCCCTGAAAACGGGTGTGGCCAAGGGCAATACAATCAAAGCTGCGCATCATAGCACAGCGGGTTTTCATACATATGCCGCAGAAATGTAAACCTTAACGACCACCACGGATCAATCCGCCCAGACCACGCCGTTCCATAAACGCCGAAACCTGATGACGCACTTCCGACACCGTATTTGCCGCCACGCCCAGCTCGCTGAGCTTCTGCGCGTCCTCTTTATCGAGATGGCGCAGCAGGTATTTGACGCGCGGAATGTTTTTTCCGTTCATGCTGAGGTGGTAATAACCCAGCCCCACCAGCAGCGCAACACACATCGGATCGCCGGCCATTTCACCACACAGACAGAGCTCCAGCTTGGCCTTGTGGGCTTCCTGGGCAATCAATTGCAATGCACGCAGCATCGCCGGATGCAGCGGATCGTAGAGGTTGGCGACACGGGTATTGTTACGATCCACCGCCAGCAGATACTGGGTAAGATCGTTAGTACCGACAGAGACAAAATCGATACGATCCGCCAGATGCGGGATCAAAAATAGCATCGACGGCACTTCGATCATCACACCAATGCGCGGCTTAGGAATCACGTAGCCCAGCATCTCTTCCACTTCCCGCCCGGCGCGGTCGATCAGGCGACGTGCCTCTTCGATCTCGTCGATATGGCTGATCATCGGCAACAGAATGCTGAGATTGCCGGACGCCGCATTGGCGCGCAGCATGGCGCGGACCTGCACCAGAAAAATCTCTGGCTGATCAAGTGTTAAACGGATACCACGCCAGCCCAGGCTGGGGTTCTCTTCGCTGATTGGCATATAAGGCAGCTGCTTATCTGCGCCGATATCCAGGGTACGTAACGTCACCGGTTTGTTGTGGAACAACTGCAACATGCCCTGATATTGCGCCACCTGCTCCTCTTCTGACGGGAAGCCGTTTTGCAACATAAAGGGAATTTCGGTGCGATACAGGCCAATCCCATCAACCCAACTGTCGAGCGCCTGTTCATGTTCCGGGCTAAGACCGGCGTTCAGCATGACCTGCACCCGTTCGCCGCTTTTCAGTTCGCCCGGCTGCTCCACCACATCTTCGGCCATTTTACTCAGCGCGTTTTCTTCGCTGATCAGCCTTTGGTACTCCTGCACCAGCACCGGTTCAGGATCGATCAACAACTCGCCGCGATAACCGTCAACGATCAGTAAGCGTTTGTTGAGCTGGGCTGGCAGGATATCTGCCCCCATCACCGTCGGGATACCCATTGCTCGCGTCAGGATCGCCGCATGGGAGTTCGCAGCGCCGTCACGCACCACCACGCCCGCCAGGCGTTCATGAGGTAACTCGGCCAGGGTGGTCGCGGTCAATTCATCGGCCACCAGAACAAAACGTTCTGGCCAGGCATTGGTGCCGACCAGGGTATCATCGAGGTGGAACAACAGGCGCTGACCCAATACCCGCAAATCCCCGGCGCGCTCGCGCAGATATTGATCCTGCAAGCTGGCAAATTGCGCGGCAAACTTCTCGATCACCGTTTTGACTGCCCATTCGGCCACCGATCCTCGTTCGATCTCGGCGAACAGATCTTTTTTCAGTCGGGCATCCGTCAGCAGGTGCGAATAGAGATCGAAGATCGCCGCACTCTCTTTCTGCACGCTGGCGGTAAAACGTTTACTGAAGCGACGAAATTCATTGGCGGCCTCGCTCATGGCGACCGCCAGACGATCGCGTTCGCGCTGCACATCCAGCGTAGAAGCGGCGGAAACCTGATCGAGCAACGGTTGGGTTTCATCCACCCAACCCGGCGCCACCGCCACACCGGGCGCTGCGGCAATGGCTTTTACCCGTGACTGGCGAAATTGACCGAACAGCTGGCCAAGCTGCGACTGCGACAGCAAAGCTGCCATTTGCGTTGCCAGCGTAACCAGAAAGGATTCTTCGCTTTCGTCAAACTGACGATGTTCACGCTGCTGCACCACCAGCACACCCAGCAGCTGGCGGCGGCTGATAATAGGCACGCCGAGGAAGGAGCGATAACGCTCCTCTTTCACTGAGGGGATGTATTTGAAGCTGGGATGGCTCTGCGCATCGGCGAGGTTGATCGGCTCGGCGAGGCGACCAACCAACCCGACAATACCTTCGTCAAACGCCAGCGTGACCGTGCGGCCACGCGGTTTTTTCAGCCCGCGCGTTGCCATCAGGTAGTAGCAACGCCGATCGTGATCGGCAAGATAGACCGAGCAAACCTCGGTCTCCATCGCAAGGCAAATCTCGTTTACCAGCAGGTCGAGTGCTTCATTCAGACGCGGCGCACTCGCCACTTTTTCAACTATTTCGCGCAACTGAGTGAGCATAAAGGGCGTGGCCTATCCTCTTTTACGTCGATGGGCTGCGGCATTGCGCTGCTGCCCCGCACTCTCCTGCATAGACATCACCACGCCAGCGAATTCCTTCATTACGCGACGGTAGACATCACGTTTGAAGGAGACAACCTGACGCACCGGATACCAGAAGCTGACCCAGCGCCAGCCGTCGAACTCTGGCGTGCTGCTGTGTTGCACATTGATATCCGCGTCACTACACATCAACTGCAGAAGAAACCACTTTTGTTTCTGGCCGATACATACCGGCTTTGTGTCCCAACGCACCAAACGTTTTGGCAATTTGTAACGTAACCAGTTACGGGTTGAAGCAAGTATTCGAACATCTTTACGGTGCAAACCCACTTCTTCAAACAGTTCGCGATACATCGCCTGTTCTGCGGTTTCACCGGGATTGATGCCTCCCTGAGGAAATTGCCAGGAGTGCTGTCCAAAGCGCCTGGCCCATAACACTTGTCCCTGCCTGTTACAGATTACGATACCAACATTCGGGCGGTAGCCATCATCATCGATCACTGGACTACCTCAAAGCTAAATTTGAATAGTCTGATTGTTTCACACTCCTTACAGGCGGTAAACCACTGGATATCAGGGGAGATGACGGAACAATTACAGGATAACTCACAGAGTTTAGCCAAGTTATAAACAGCGATGGGGTTTTCCAGGCGATCTTATGCACCTTTTCTGTGGATAGCTTTGTGCAGAACACGGGAATTAAATGAATAACCGGTTAGGAAAAGTCTTATCAACACAGGGCCAGACAATATTAAAATCCATTATAATCATAGCGATAAAATAAAAAACACGAAATTCATATCCAGAAACCGGGGCTTTGTAAAACCGCCCCTTAGCGAACTGGTCAAAGATCGACCTCCGTCGTTTTTATCCACAGAGAATGACCTAAACCTGGTCAGAAATGGGAAAAAAAGCCAACAAATCACTAAAGTCAAGGCTGGAAATCGAAACAGGGGTACAGGAAAGTGGGGGTTATCCCATCTTTCTGTGGATAACTGGGTTTAAGATCCTGTTTATTGTCGATAACAAACCGGGATAACCTGCCGCCGCTGCGGTAAAGGCTGGGTGAGGGTGAATAAAAAAGTATGCCGAATCATGCTATTATCTTCAGGCCCGGCGGTTATGAAATGTGGACAACCTTTCTGGCAGCCTGCTGTTTATCATTTAACCAACACGAGCAAAACCATGAGTTCCCCAGCTTTTCCTCCCGCAACGCCGCAAAACGAAGCGGAGTTACTGCAACGTGCACAACAACTGGCAGGCCAGACTTTCGCCGCGCTGGCGGCCCAGCTTAACCTGCCGATGCCCGCCAATCTGAAACGGGATAAGGGCTGGGTGGGGATGCTGCTGGAATTGCATCTCGGTGCCAGCGCGGGCAGTAAAGCGGAGCAGGATTTCGCCCATCTCGGCATTGAGTTGAAAACCATTCCGGTCGATGCCCTGGGAAAACCGCTGGAGACCACCTTCGTATGTGTTGCACCGCTCACCGGGAACAGCGGCGTTACCTGGGAAACCAGCCATGTGCGCCATAAGCTGGCACGGGTGTTGTGGATCCCGGTTGAAGGCGATCGCGCCTTGCCGCTGGCGGAACGTCGCGTCGGCTCACCGCTGTTATGGCAGCCAAATGCCGAAGAAGAGCAACAACTGCGCGAAGATTGGGAAGAGTTGATGGATATGATCGTGTTGGGCCAGGTGGAACGCATCACCGCGCGTCACGGTGCCTGGCTACAAATCCGCCCCAAAGCGGCAAACAGTAAAGCACTGACCGAAGCCATCGGTGCTCACGGCGAGCCTATCATGACGCTCCCGCGCGGCTTTTATCTGAAGAAAAGTTTTACCGGACCACTGCTGGCGCGCCATTTTTTGCTGCCGTAACCGGGGCGTCAACGATATCGTGTATAATCGCCGTTTAACTTTCGTTTAGGATTAAATCTACACATGTTTGACTGGATTGCAGATCCGAATGCCTGGCTGGCGTTGGGAACGTTAACCATACTGGAAGTGGTGCTGGGCATTGATAACATCATCTTCCTTTCTCTGGTGGTCGCTAAACTCCCCAAACATCAACAAAATCGCGCTCGCCGTCTGGGGCTGATGGGTGCCATGCTGATGCGTATCGGGTTGCTGGCCTCGATTGCCTGGGTGGCCCGCCTGACCAATCCCCTGTTTTCACTGATGGACCACGCCTTCTCGGCGCGTGATTTGATTCTGCTGTTCGGTGGCCTGTTTTTGCTGTGGAAATCGAGCATGGAGATCCATGAGACGATCGAAGGTGGAGAAGAGGAACATAAAACCAACGTCCATTCATTCTTCGGGGCCATCGTGCAGATTATGCTGCTGGACATTATTTTCAGCCTCGATTCCGTCATTACCGCTGTCGGTCTGTCGGACCATCTGATCATTATGATGATGGCGGTGGTGATTGCCGTGCTGATGATGATGTTTGCCGCGCGAACCATTGGCGAGTTTGTTGACCGCCATCCATCGGTGAAAATGCTGGCGCTGGCGTTTCTGATTTTGGTGGGCTTTACCCTGATTCTGGAGAGTTTTGGCGTCCATGTACCAAAAGGTTACATTTATTTTGCCATGTTCTTCTCGATGGCGGTGGAGTGCCTCAACCTGATGCGCGGCAAGAAAGGCGCGGCCTGACAAAGTCAAGGGCGAGTTATTCTCGCCCACTGATTTTAAGAATCATGCGATTACCTCAAACGCCCAAAACATTTATTACTACACTTTTGCTGTTGAAGCTGTGTAGGGAGTGGCGAATGAAAGGGTTGGTAAGTGTAGTGGGGTTAGTGCTGGCGGCGTTGGTGTTAAGCGGTTGCAGCAGTGATTACGTGATGGCAACCAAAGATGGTCGCATGATTATGACGGAAGGTAAGCCGTCGATTGATAAAGACACCGGCCTGGTGCAGTACACCGACGAAAAAGGCCATGAGATGCAGATCAATGGTGACGAGGTCTCCACCATCATTGAGCGTTAAGTGCCAAATTCCATCGCCTGCGGTATTTTTCCAGTTGTGCAGGCGATTTCCCGAACTTTCCCCCCTTCCTTCCGCGCCGATCAACGCGCTATAGTCCCACAGGACACAACATTCCATTCCATAATGAAAAAAGGAAGCCGGCAATGCACTATCACCGTATCCCCCATAGCACGCTGGAAGTGAGTCAGCTGGGGTTGGGAACCATGACGTTTGGTGAGCAGAACAGCGAAGCCGATGCTCATGCGCAACTGGATTATGCTGTCAGCCAGGGGATCAACCTGATTGATACCGCAGAAATGTATCCGGTGCCGCCGCGCCCGGAAACTCAGGGATTAACTGAACAATATATTGGCAGCTGGCTGAAAAAGCGTGGCAGCCGTGACAAGATCATCCTCGCCAGCAAAGTGGCGGGTCCGGTACGTGGCGCGGATGCCTCCATTCGCCCTAACCAGGCGCTGGACCGTAAAAATATCCGTGAAGCGCTGGAAGCCAGCCTGAAGCGCCTGAATACCGACTATCTCGATCTCTATCAGCTCCACTGGCCGCAGCGCCAGACCAATTTCTTTGGCAAGCTGGGTTATCAATATACGGAATCGACCGTACCGGTGACGTTGCTGGAAACGCTGGAAGCGCTGACCGAGCAGGTCCGTGCCGGCAAGATTCGCTATATCGGCGTCTCGAACGAAACCGCCTGGGGCGTGATGCGTTATCTGCAACTGGCGGAAAAACATGAACTGCCGCGCATCGTCACCATTCAGAATCCCTACAGCCTGCTGAACCGCAGCTTCGAAGTGGGTCTGGCGGAGATCAGCCAGCATGAAGGCGTAGAGCTGCTGGCTTACTCCAGCCTGGCATTTGGTACGCTGAGTGGTAAGTATCTGAACGGTGCCAAACCTGCTGGTGCGCGTAACACCCTGTTCAGTCGCTTTACACGCTATAGCGGCGAGCAGTCGCAACAAGCGGTAGCGGCCTATGTGGCGCTGGCGAAGCAGCACAATCTCGATCCTTCGCAGATGGCACTGGCTTATGTCCGTCAGCAACCCTTCGTTGCCAGCACCCTGCTGGGGGCGACCACGCTGGAACAGCTGAAGACCGATGTTGAGAGTTTTAATCTGACGTTAAATGCGGACGTGCTGGAAGGCATTGAGGCGATTCACCGCCAGTTTACTTACCCGGCGCCTTGATACGCACACTCAACATCGCGCAATAAATTGCGCCGCTACCAAGCGTACCATCATCCGTAGCGGCGCGATTTATCGCGCGGCTAGCGCCGCCCTTTCCACCATAAAACTGCGATAGCCACAGCGAATATCGCGCCGAAACCAACGCCGGTCGCCACTGCCGGTGCCCCCAGCTTAATCGCCAGCGTATACAGCCCCAGCATCAGCAACATCGCGGTGTTTTCACCGAGGTTCTGCACGGCAATTGCATTGCCCGCCCCGACAGTGGCTTTACCGCGCTCCTGCAACAGCGCGTTGAGCGGCACTACGAAGAACCCGCCCAGCGCACCAATCAGCATCAGAATCAGATACGCATGCAACAAGCTGTGCTGCAAGGAAAACACCACCACCATCACGCCAATCAGCACCCCGGCCGGCATGCAGCGGCGTACGGTTTGCAGCGTCACCAGTTTTGCTGCCGCAGCCGCGCCAATCACGATACCTATCGCCACCATCGCATTCAGCGTGGTCGGCGTTTTGTTATCGCTGATACCCAGCGCCACGGGCACCCACAGCACCAGCAGAAAACGCAGTGTCACCCCTGCGCCCCAGAACAGACTGGTACCCATCAATGAAAAACGGGTTTCGCCATTACGCCACAGCAACAACGTTGCCTGAGTAAAATTGCGCAGCATCATGCCAAAGTGCCAGCTCTGGCCGGGACGTGCTGCCAGCAAACGCGGGATAAACAGGTTTGCGACGACAGCCAGGCCGTAAGTAAGTGCACACACCGCTAGCGCTGCCAGCAGATGCCAGTCCGCCAGAATGCCACCCGCAACCGACCCCAGCAGGATCGCCGCAATGGTCGATCCCTCCATCAGTCCGTTGGCTTTGACCAACTTATCACCCTGCGTGATTTCACCCAGAATGCCATATTTGGCCGGAGAATAGGCCGCCGCGCCCACCCCTACCAGGGTGTATCCAAGGAACGGATTGAAGCCAAAACAGATAATCAGCGCCCCCAACAGCTTCAGGCTGTTAGCAAACATCATCACGCGACCTTTGGCGAAGCTGTCGGCCATCTGCCCGACAAAAGGCGCGAGCAGAATGTAAGTGGCTACAAACAACATTTGCAGAATCGGCTGACTCCAGTCAGGGTAGAACTGGTTTTTCAGCACCGCGAGGGTGGCAAATAACAACGCATTATCGCCAAACGCCGAGAGAAACTGCGCCACAATCACCGCCATCATGCCACGCGACAACAGCGGCGTATCCGGATTTACCGCCTGGCTCATGCCTGCTCCTCTTCGGCCAGTTTTTTCAGGCTGACATAGTCAGGTTTACCGCTGCCGAGTATCGGCAAAGGTTTCAGCACACGGATATCACGCGGCAACGCCAGTTCTGGCGCCCCCAACTCACGGGCCGCATGTTTGAGCATCTCGCGATCCAGCTCGCTGTCAGTGGTGAACAGCACCAGCGCCTCTCCACGGTTGCCATCGGGTCGCAACGATGCAGCATGTTGTTTTTCTGGTGAGGCTTTCAACGCAATTTGCTCGACAATTTCCAGCGAAACCATCTCTCCGGCAATTTTCGCGAAGCGTTTGGCGCGGCCCTGAATCTGGCAGAAACCACCCTCATCAAAGCTGACGATATCGCCGGTATCGTACCAACCCGACTCCATTTCGCCTTCACCGTTATCGGCCACCGGCAGCTCCAGCACTCCCGGATTTTCCACGCGCAGATAACCGTTCATCACGTTTGGCCCACGCAGTTGCAGGCGACCGCCCTGCTCAATACCCGGCACCGAAATCAGACGCGAGTCCATCCCCGGCAGAATTCGGCCTACGGTGTGTGATTTTGCCGCCATCGGCACGTTAATCGCCACCACCGGTGCGCACTCGGTCACACCATAGCCTTCGAGAATACGGATGCCGTATTTCTCCATATAAATCTGACGCGTGCCTTCCTGCAATTTTTCCGCCCCCGCCACTACGTAGCGCAGACGGGCAAAATCGTACGGGCTGGCAAAGCGTGCATAGTTGCCGAGGAAGGTGGAGGTGCCGAACAGCACGGTACAGTTGCGGTCATATACCAGCTCCGGCACCACGCGATAATGCAGCGGGCTGGGGTAAAGGAACACCTGCGCACCGGTCAGCAGCGGCGTGAAGAGTCCTACGGTCAGACCAAAGGCGTGGAACAGCGGCAACGCTGACATAAAGCGGTCACGCGGGGTGAAATCGGCAACGGTACGAATCTGCTCAACATTCGCCAGCAGGCTTTTATGCGAATGCACCACTCCTTTGGGATTGCCTTCTGAACCGGAGGTAAACAGCACCATCGCGGCCTCTTCTGGCTTCTGCGCCACCAACGCCCGACGCGGCATCAACAGATGGCTGAGGATCCACAGTTTATCTTTGGTAGTGACGGTCGATCGCAGATCTTCGAGGAAGATCCACTGCACGTCCGTCAAACCTTCGGGCAGATGCCACAGGTTGCCTTTATCAAGGAACTGACGCGAGGTGAAGACCGTTTTCACCTGTGAGGCGGTCAACGCTGCGCGCATCCCGTTAACCCCGGCGGTGTAATTGAGCATGGCCGGGATGCGTCCACGCAGCGAAGCCCCCAGAATGGCCGCAGCGGTCACGGTGGCATTCGGCAGCAGCAGGCCAACATATTCGCCCTGACGACTGTAGCGCTCGAGGATACGGCCCACGCCGAGCGCTTTTTTCAGCAATCCGGTGTAGCTGTCGGTTTTGAAATTGATGTCCTCGATGCACGGCTTAAACAGACCGTAGCGGGTACGCGCATTGAGGAACGCCTCAAACAGCGTTTCCCGTGGCCGCACCGCCATACGCGCTTCCATCATCACATGATGTAAATGCTCGCCAGCCAGGATACGCCGCTCACGCGCGCGTTTGGCTTCCGGCATCGGGATAACCGTCGCAGGTAACACACTCAGGGTAATACGCGGAAACAGACGGCGCTTAAATACGCCGGCAAGGCGACCAAACGGGGTATATTCCGCGCCTTCGATGCGCATTGGCACCACGGTGGCACCCGATTTCGCAGCCACAAAGCCAGCGCCACTGTAGATTTTCATCAGCGAAGCGGTGACGGTAATACGCCCTTCCGGAAATATCACCACCGGGCGGCCTTCGTTGATCAAACGCACCAGATGTTTAATCGACATCGGTTTGGTGGGGTCAAGCGGCACGAAGTCGATGAGCGGCTTGAGGATACGCATAAACCATTGATCGCTGATCGATGAATAGACGGCGAACACTGGTTTGATCGGCAGAAAAAGTGCCACCAGCACGCCATCGAGAAATGACATGTGGTTAGGGGTGATCAACACCTTGGGTTTGTTCAGTACCGTCAGATCACCGCGCAGCTCGACGCGCCATAACAGGCGGCAGAGGAAACGCAGACAGGTGAATAACATGCCAGCTCCTTAGCAGTCGTTAAAAATGGCCCCTACGATGCAGGATTCAGGGATTTTCGACAAGTAGCGGCGCGATTTATCGCGCGGGGCTGCACGATAAATCGTGTTACGTGTCAGGCAGCGGTTTGGCACTGAGAGGGTTCCGCCCGCCAGGCATTAGGCAGTTTCAGCCGCAACGTGCAGGCGGACGGGCAAAGGTCCGAGGGCGCGGACCTTTGCAATCCGCGCCTTGCGCCGTCCTCGCGCAGCGCATAGCGCTGTGCCCTCGCTTATCACTCAGGCCATACGGCACGCGCGGATTCGCCATCCATGGCTCATTCCGCTCTCTCGCCGCATCCATGCGGCTCGTCCTGGCCTTCCCTCTGCGCTCGGCGCTGCGGATGCCGCCCACCCCACCGCCTGTAAGCCAGTAGAAAAAACAAAAAGCGAAAAGGAAAAAACAAAAAGATAGCTGCAGCTACAGCGATGGTGGGGCGCCATCCGGACTCGCTGAGCGAATGAATGCTGCCAGGATGAGCCGCATGGATGCGGCGAAAGGCGGCGTTGAGCAGGAGCGAATCGACGCCGGTCCGTCGGCAGCGTGAATGAGCGAAGGCACCGCGCAGCGGCGAGGGAGGCTGGCGCGAGGCCCGGGATTGCAAAGGGCGCGGCCAGGCGCCCTTTGCTCGGTCGCCGCACCGGCGAACTGCAACTACATCAGCCCAAGGCGAACGAAACCACCTCAGTGCGAACGAAACCAGCACAAACTATAGCGATTTATCCGCCTGCCAACCCCCACCCAGCGCGGCAATCAGCTCAACGCTGGTCACCCATTGGGTGCTTTGCGTTGACAGCAGGGTCTGCTGCTCACTCAGGCTGCTGTTTTCAGTGGTGGCAACGTCGAGATAATCGATCATCCCCGCCTCATACTGATTCCGCGTCACGCGTGCCGATTCCTGCGCAGCAGCAGTAGACAATTGCAGTGAAACCAGTTCGCCTTTCAGCGTGTTCAGCTCCACCAGGTAATCCTCCACTTCCTGCATCCCTTCCAGCACCGCCTGGCGATAGCTGGCGACACTGGCGTCGTAAGAAGCCCTCGCCTGTTCCACTTTCGCCGAGGTGGCACCAAAGTCCAGCAGCGTGCCGCTCAGTTCCGGGCCAAGCGACCAGACACGGTTCGGCAGCGAGAACAGATTACTGAAGGTTGATGAACTGACGCCGCCACTGGCGCTCAGGGTCAGATCCGGGTAGTAACCGGCAATCGCTACCCCCACCGCCGCATTGGCTGCCGCCACGTTACGTTCGGCATAGGCGATATCCGGGCGGCGTTGCAACAACTGCGACGGAATGCTGTTGGGGATCTCCGGTAAGGTCGCTTCCAGCTTCGCCACCGGCAGTGAGAAATCCGCCGGGGCACGGCCAATCAGCAACGCAATGGCGTGCTCCAGTTGGGCGCGCTGCCACTGGTAATCCTGCGCCGAGGCACGGGCGCTCTCCAGTTGCATCTGAGCCTGCGCCAGGGTGGCGCGTGATTCGCTACCTGCCTGATATTTGTTCTGAATCACCGTCAGGTAACGCTGATAGGCATCAACGCTGCGCTGATACAGGGCGATCTTTTCGTCCATGATACGCAACTGGAAATAGTCCTGCGCCAGTTCGGACTGGGCACTGAGGGTGATATTCGCCAGTTCCGCCGCGCTCGCCTGAGCGCTGGCTTTGTTCTCTTCCAGCGTGCGGCGCAGTTTGCCCCACAGATCCAGTTCCCAACTGGCGCTCAGCTCAGCCTGATGGCTGTTGCTGACGCTGCGCTGCCCGGTGGTGCTGGCACGGCTGCCACTGCGGGTGCTGCTGGCGTCATAGCTGACCGATGGGAACAACTCGGCGCGTGACTGCCCCGCCAGTGCCTGGGCTTCACGATATTGCGCCGCATAGTTGGCAACGTTCTGGTTGGAGATGCTGACCTGACGCAGCAAGCTGTCGAGCGTGGCATCGTGGTAGACCGACCACCATTCACCTTTGCTCTTATCATCCTGCGGCATGGCCTGGGTCCAGCCTTTGGCCTCTTTAAAATGGGTCGGCATCGCCATCGTCGGACGCTGATAATCAGGGCCAACGGTACAGCCTGCCAGCAACAGCGCCATAACGATCGGGGTAACAGATAACGACATTTTCATGGATCAGGATTCCGCATGACGCAACCGCCGCCACTGACGTTTCGTGGCGCGGCTCAGACTATCGAGCCAGAGATAAACAACCGGCGTGGTAAACAGGGTAAGAAGTTGGCTGAGCGCCAGACCACCGGCAATCGCCATACCAAGCGGGCTACGCAGATCGGCGTCACCACCGCTGCCCAGCGCCAGTGGCAATGCACCGAAAAATGCCGCCAGCGTGGTCATCATGATCGGACGGAAGCGCATCAGACAGGCCTGCGTGATCGCTTGCTGCGGCGTCAGCCCCAGGCGACGTTCCGCGTCGATGGCAAAGTCGATCATCATAATGGCGTTCTTTTTCACGATACCGATCAACAAGATGATGCCAATGAGCGCAATCACCGTCAGTTGCGTATTGGTCAGCAACAGCAGCAACAGCGCCCCCACCCCTGCCGAGGGCAGCGTAGAAAGGATGGTGATCGGGTGGATATAGCTTTCATACAACACGCCCAGCACGATATACACCGCCGCCAGCGCTGCCAGAATCAACCACGGCATGGTGGCCGTCAGTTGGGCAAAGGCCGCCGCCGTCCCGGCAAAGCCCGCCTGAATCGTCGAAGGCAGGCCCAGTTTCGCCATCGCCTGCTTAATCAGCGCCTGCGCCTGTTCCAGCGACACGCCGTCATTCAGGTTAAAGGCGATGGTGCTGGTCGCTGACTGGCCCTGATGCGCCACCGACAACGGCGCGTTGCCGCCCTTAAAGGTGGCGAATGCCGAAAGCGGCACGCGATCGCCGCTGTCATTCACCACAAACAACTGTTGCAAAATGTCCGGGTCACGGGTGTAGCTATCCTGCAACGACATCACCACATGGTATTGGTTGAGCGTGTGGTACAGCGTGGCAATTTGTCGCTGGCTGAAGGAGTTATTCAGCATGGTGTCGATCATCTGCACGTTCACGCCCAGCATCTTCGCCCGATCGCGATCGATGTTGATCACCACTTCCTGACCGCCGGTTTGCGAGTCGGAATCGACGCTGTTTAGCTGCGGGATCGCTGCCAGCGCCGCCTGCACTTTGGGTGTCCAGGTACGCAGCAGGTCAAGATCGTCGGCTTGTAAGCTGTATTGATAGGTGGCGTTGGCGCTACGGCCACCAATATGCAGATCCTGCGCCGCCATCAGGAACATCTGCCCACCGGCAATATGGCTGGTTTTCATGCTCAGGCGGTTAGCCACTTCGGTCGCGGTCGCGCTGCGCTGATCAAAATCCTTCAGACGCACAAAGAAGTTGGCGCTGTTACGCGAACCAAACATGCCGCTCCCCATCGATGACATCACGCTCTCCACCGCCGGGTCGGACTGGATGATTTTGGTGAACTCCAGCATCTTCGGCTTCATTGCCTGGAACGAGATGTTCTGGTCGGCGCGCAACGCGCCCATTAGCAGGCCGGTATCCTGGTTGGGGAAGAAGCCCTTCTGTACCACCGAATAGAGAAACAGGTTGAGCAGCACGGTCAGCACCAGGCTAAACATGGTGATTTTCTGGTGTGCCATCACCCACGCCAGACCGCGCGAGTAGGCGGCCAGCAGCGCATTGAGCTGGTTTTCAATGAACTGATACACCGGGTGCGGGCGTTGAGTGACTTTCGGTTTGGCCTTCAGCAGGCGCGCGCACAACATCGGCGTCAGGCTGAGCGAGACAAACATCGAGATCAGCAGCGAGATGGTCAGGGTTACCGCAAACTCACGGAACAGACGCCCGACAATGCTGCCCATCAACAAGATAGGAATAAACACCGCAATCAACGACATGGTCATCGACAGCACGGTGAAACTCACCTCCTGCGCACCCCGTAAGGCGGCACGCAGCGGGCTAAGCCCTTCTTCGATATGGCGGGTGATATTTTCCAGCACCACAATCGCATCATCGACCACAAAACCGGTGGAGATGATCAGCGCCATCAGCGACAGGTTATCGAGGCTATAGCCAAGTAAATACATCACCGCACAGGTGCCAATCAGCGACACCGGCAGCGCCAGCGCCGGGATTACTACCGCCTGCACGTTACGCAGGAAGATAAACACCACCGCAATCACCAGCATCACCGCAATCAACAGCGTCTCTTCGGTGTCGTACAGAGATTCGCGCACCGTCGGAGAACGGTCTACCACCACCTTCAACTGGGTATCGGCGGGCAGATCTTTTTCCAGCTCCGGCAACTGGGCTTTGATGGCGTCGATGGTATCGAGCATGTTAGCCCCCGCCTGGCGCTTAATCCCCACCATCACCGACGGGGTAGCGTTAAGGAAACCGGCCTGGTACTTGTCTTCTATCGAGTCATAGACGGTGGCGACATCATGCAGGCGTACCGCTTTGCCGTCTTTATAGGTGATGATCAGATTGCGGTACTGCGCCGCTTTATCCAGTTGGCCGTTGCTGTCCACCACCCAGGATTGGCTGTTGCCTTGCAGGATACCTTTCGGCAGGTTGGTGGTGCTGTCGGCAATGGCGGTTCGCACCGTATCCAGCGAGATTCCGTACTGCGTCAGTTTCTGCGGTTGCAGGTCGATACGCACCGCAGGCAGCGCACTGCCCATCAGCGACACTTCACCCACCCCTTGCACCTGGCTTACCGCCTGCTCAATCTTGCTCTCCGCCAGATCGTAGAGTTCACCAGGGGTACGGGTTGCCGATACCAGCGCCAGCATCACAATCGGCGCATCCGACGGGTTGGCTTTGCGATAGGTCGGTAGCGATTCCATTGAACTGGGCAGCAAACTGCGTGCCGCGTTAATCGCCGCCTGCACATCTCGCGCTGCACCGTTGATATCGCGGTCCAGTTCAAACTGCAAAATAATGGTACTGGAACCCTGCGAGCTGCTGGAGGTCATCTCGGTGATACCGGCGATTTGGCCGAGCGAGCGCTCCAGCGGTGTCGCCACCGTGGCGGCCATGGTTTCCGGGCTGGCACCAGACAGACTGGCGCTGACCATAATGGTCGGGAAATCCACCTGTGGCAGCGGCGCTACCGGCAACAACCGGTAGCCCAGCAGGCCGAGCAGCATGATCGACAGCGTCAGCAGTAAGGTGGTAACCGGGCGGAAGATAAACAGCCGCGTCAAATTCATTGCTCGCCTCGCGCCTGCTGTTGTTTGCGTTGCACGAAACGCTTGCCGCGCTGCGCCCAACCATCAAACCACAGGTAGATCACCGGGGTGGAGAACAGCGTCAGCACCTGGCTGACGATCAATCCGCCGACAATCACCAGGCCGAGCGGCTGACGCAGTTCCGCGCCAGAGCCGGAGGCCAGCATCAGCGGCAACGCACCGAGCAGCGCCGCCATCGTGGTCATCAGAATCGGGCGGAAACGCAATAAACACGCCTGATGAATAGCATCGCGTGGACTCATCCCCTGTTTGTTTTCCGCTTCCAGCGCAAAGTCGATCATCATAATCGCGTTCTTCTTCACGATACCGATCAACAGGATCACCCCGATCAACGCAATCAGGCTGAACTCGCTGCCAGCCAGCAGCAGCGTCAACAGCGCTCCGACCGCCGCCGATGGCAGCGTGGAGAGGATGGTCACCGGATGGATAAAGCTTTCGTACAGAATGCCCAGCACCACATACATGGTGATCAGCGCCGCCAGAATCAGCCACAGCGTGTTACTGGTGGCGCTCTGGAAGGCGGAAGTTTCGCCCTGATAACGCAAGGTGATGCTCGAAGGCAGATTCAGTTGTTGTGTCACGTCGGCAATCGCTTTCTGCGCATCCTCCAGCGAATAGTCGCTGTTGAGGTTGAACGACACCATCACCGCCGGGAACTGGTTCAGGCGCATATGCATCAGTGAACCGGTGCGTTGATGAATGGTGGCGATCGAGGTCAGTTTCACCATACCGGTGGTGGTGCTGCTGCTCGAATCAGAACTGCTGGAGGTCGAGCTGCTCGTGGTGCTGCTGGACGATGATGTCGTGGTACTGCTGCTGGTGCTGCTATCGCTGGTGCTGGTGGTCGAGGGCAGCCAGACATCGTCGAACGAGGCTGGCGACTGCTGGAAACGCGGCGCCACCTCCAGCACCACGCGATACTGGTTCGCCTGGGTAAAGATGGTGGAAACCAGACGCTGACCAAAGCTGTTATACAGCGCGGTATCGACATCGGCGGCGGTAATGCCATAGCGCGCAGCTTTGTCGCGGTTCAGCTCCACGTACGCCACGCGCCCCTGATCCTGCAAATTGCTCACCACGCCGTTAAATTCCGGGCGTTTCTGTAACGCAGCAACCAGTTGTGGCGTCCATTTCACCAGATTTTCGCTGTCGGCATCATCGAGGGTGAACTGATACTGATTCGGTGTGACCTGGTCGTTGACCGTCAGATCCTGCGCCGGTTGCAGATAAAGCTGAATACCCGTCACCTGCGCGGCGGCTTGTTGCAGCTGCTTAATGACCACGTCGGCTTTATCATCACGCTCGCCAAACGGTTTGAGGTTGATCTGAATGCTGCCGCTGTTAAGGCTGGTATTGGTGCCGTCGATGCCGATGGTGGAGGAGAGGCTTTCCACCGAAGGATTCTTCAGAATCACCTGCGCCAGCGCCTGCTGACGTTTCGACATCTCATTAAAGGACACATCCTGCGACGCGATGGTCACACCCTGAATCAGGCCAGTATCTTGCGTCGGGAAAAAGCCTTTCGGGATAGCGATGTACAGCAACGCGGTAAGCGCGAAGGTTGCCAGCGCCACCAGCAACGTCAGCTTCTGGTGGTTAAGGACGATGGTCAGCAAGCGGTCATAACCGCGAATTAATTTGTCAAAGAACTCGCCGCCCTTGCGCGAGAAGCGCGATTGTTTCTCCGGCGGGATATGCTGCAACAAATAAGCACACAGCATTGGGGTGAGCGTCAGCGACACTATCATCGATACCAGAATCGATACCGCAAGGGTGATAGCAAATTCGCGGAACAGACGCCCGACCACATCGCCCATAAACAGCAGCGGGATCAGCACCGCAATCAGCGAGAAGGTCAGCGAGATAATGGTAAAACCAATCTGCTGTGATCCTTTCAACGCCGCCTGCATTGGCGTTTCGCCCTCCTCCAGCCGCCGCGAGATGTTTTCCACCACCACGATGGCATCGTCAATTACGAAGCCGGTGGCGATGGTCAGCGCCATCAGCGACAGGTTATTCAGGCTAAAGTCGGCCAGATACATCACGCCAAAGGTGCCAATCAACGACAGCGGCACCGCCACGCTGGGGATCAGCGTCGCCGCGATATTGCGCAGGAACAGGAAGGTCACCATCACCACCAGCGCCACCGACAGCATCAACTCAAACTGCACGTCGCTGATCGAAGCGCGAATGGTTTGTGTACGATCCGACAGGATGCTCATCTTCACGCCATCCGGCAGTGCGGCCTGCAAGGTCGGCAATTTGGCTTTGATCGCATCCACCACCTGAATCACATTCGCCCCAGGCTGACGCTGCACGCTGATCACAATCGCCGGGCTGTTGTTGGCCCAGGCCGACTGGAAGCTGTTTTCCGGCCCCTGTTCGATATGGGCGATATCCTTCAGGCGCAGCGCAGCACCGTTTTGGTAGGTGATAATCAGGTTGCCGTACTCTTCGGCGGTGCGAAGCTGGTCGTTAGCATCGATGGTGACGGAGTGATATTTGCCGTCGAAGCCCCCTTTCGAACCGTTAACGTTGCCGTTACTGATCAGGGTGTTGACGTCTTCCAGCGTCAGGTTGTGCGCCGCCAGCGCTCTTGGGTCCATCTGCACGCGGATGGCCGGTTGATGGCCGCCCGCCAGCGTCACCATACCGACGCCGGAGATCTGCGACAGCTTCAGTGCCACACGGGTATTCACCAGATCCTGAACCTGGGTAAGCGGCAGCGTATCGGAGCTGGCCGCCAGAGTGATCACCGCGCTGTCTGCCGGGTTGACCTTTTTATAGGTCGGCGGATTAGGCAAATCACTTGGCAACAGGTTGTTGGCAGCGTTAATTGCCGCCTGAACTTCCTGCTCGGCCACGTCCAGCGACAGATCGAGGCTGAACTTCAGGGTAATGATCGACGAACCGCCGGAGCTGGTGGAGGTCATCTGGCTCAGCCCCGCCATCTGTCCGAGCTGGCGCTCCAGCGGCGAGGTGACGGAAGAAGCCATCACATCCGGGCTGGCACCGGGATACAAGGTGGTCACCTGGATGGTGGGGTAATCCACCTGCGGCAGCGCCGAGGTGGAAAGAAACTTATAAGCGAAGATGCCAGAGATCAGCACGCCGACCATCAACAGGATGGTAGCGACCGGACGCTGGATAAACAGGCGTGACGGGTTCATTTGGCCTCGGCGGTCGCAGTCGGTTTGCTCTCATCGGCCAGCGTCACTTTACTGCCGTCGGTCAGGCGATCGATACCTTCCGTCACCAGACGATCGCCCGGTTCAACCCCTTTCAGGATCGCCTGCTGATCCTCACCGAAGGCAGGGCCGGTGGTGACCGCTTTGCGCGTCACGGTGTTGTCTTTGTTGATGATGAACACAAAGCTGCCGTCGCTACTCAACTGCAATGCCTGCGCCGGGATCACCGTGGCATTTTTCAGCGTATCGGTTTGCAGACGCAGGTTGACGAACTGGTTAGCAAACAGCGACTCGTCTTCGTTCGGGAAGCTGGCTTTCAGTTCGATGGTGCCGGTGCTGGTGTCGATCTGGTTACCGATATAGCGCACGTCACCCTGCGCCAGCACCGTGGTGTTGTCCTGATCAAATGCCGTCGCTGGCAGGCTCTGATTGTTGTGCAGCGCTTTGGTCAGCTGCGGGATATTGCTCTGCGGCACGCTAAAGGTCACCGCCGCCGGTTGCATCTGTGTCACCACCACAATGCCGGTGGTGTCGGTGGTCTGGATCATATTACCGGGATCGACCAGGCGTAAGCCGACGCGACCACTGACCGGCGAGGTGATGCGCGAATATTCGATATCCAGTTTGGCGCTGGCGATCTGCGCTTCATCGGCAGCCACCGCCCCCCGATACTGGCCGACCGTGGCGGTTTGCGTGTCGAGATCCTGACGTGCCAGCGAGTCCTGCGCATAGAGTTTTTTGTAGCGTGTCAGCGTCAGCTCTGCGCTTTTCAGTAACGCCTGGTTCTGTGCCAGATCGCCCTGATATTGCGCCAGCGTCGCCTGATAACTGCGCGGATCGATCTGCGCCAGCAACTGGCCCGCTGCCACTTTTTGTCCTTCGGTGAAGTAGACTTTTTCCAGCTGGCCCGCCACCCGACTGGTGACGGTTACGCTGGCGTTGGGGATCACCGTACCCAATGCATTGAGGTAGACCGGCACATCCGCCGTACTGGCCACACCGCTATGCACCAGGGTTGCACCGCCCATCATCATCGCCATGCCCGGAGGACCACCGGCCGGACGATGACCACCACGACCGCCACGTTCACCACCCGATGGCATACCACCCGGCGCATGCCCCCCGACTACGCGCCAGATCACGCCAGCGACAATTAACAGCACAACTAACAGCAGCAGCCATTTCAGCCAGCGAGAGAAAGCGGAGCGAGGTACGTTGGTCTTCATTAGGTTCTTCAGGTCATCAGATAAATGGAAAATCCCCTGAAAAGCAGGGGATTATTTCAAAGGTAAATCATTACCGGGCGTATTATCGGCGGAAGAGCAGGATTTTTTCCATGCTCAAACCGTAAGGATTCCGTTAAGAATCTCAGGATTTCCAGCCGCCACCCAATGCCTTGTACAGCGTGATTTTCTGGCTTAACTGGCCCAGATGCGCGCTGATCAACGACTGTTGCGCACTGTAAAGCGAACGTTGGGCGACTAACACATTGAGATAATTATCAACGCCCTGCTTATAACGCAATTCAGAATAGTCGTAGTCGCGCTGGTTCGCACCTACCTCTTTTTGCAGGGCCGTCATTTGATCCTGCCAGGTGTCCTGCCCCGCCAGCGCATCGTTCACTTCTTTGAACGCGGTCTGGATCGCTTTCTCATAGTTGGCGATCTCGATGCGCTTCTCGATATGCGCGATGTTCAGGTTGGCTTCGTTTTTGCCACCGTCAAAAATCGGCAGATTAATTGACGGCACAAACGACCAGGCTCCGGTGCCGCCACCCAGCAAACTGCCCAACGAGCTGCTGGTTGATCCGCCGGAGGCGGTCAGCGTGATACTCGGGAAGAAGGCGGCACGCGCCGCGCCAATATTGGCGTTAGCCGCTTTCAGGGTGTGCTCAGCCGCCATCACATCCGGGCGACGCGTCAGCAAATCTGACGGCAACCCGGCAGGTGTAGCCGGGAACTGCCAGTTTGCGTCCAGCGTGGCATGTGACAACAGCGATACCGGTAAATCGGTGCCGACCAACAGCCGCAGCGCATCGACATCCTGACGCACCTGACGTGTGTAGCTGGCAACGTCGGCTTCGGCGGCGCGCACCGTGCTTTCCGCTTCCGCCAGATCCTGATCGCTGCTGACGCCGCCGTCGTAACTCATTTTGGTCAGACGGTACGAGTCCTGCTGGCTCTGCGCGGTGTTCTGTGCCAGATGCAGCAGATCATTATCCGAACACAAGGTCAGCCATGCGGTCGCGACTTCGGAGATCAGCGAGATGCGGGTGGCGCGTTCCGTGGCTGCCGTGGAGAGATACGTTTCCTGAGCCTGATCACGCAGGCTGCGCAAACGACCAAAGAAATCCAGCTCCCACGAGGTAACGCCCAGACCGGCGTTCAGCTCGTGATAGGTCACCGGACCGGTGGTTTTAGTGTTGTACAGATTACCCGGCTCATGCGCCGAGGTCTGACTGGCGGTGGCGTCAATCGATGGCATCAACGCCGCACGCTGCACCGTCACATCGTTACGCGCTTCTTCCACGTTTAATGCCGCCACACGCAGATCGCGGTTGTTGTCGAGCGAGAGCTGAATCAGGTTGCGCATCGTCGCGTCATTAAAGAAGTTCTGCCACGGCAAATCCGCGACGTTGCCCACCGCCGTGGGTTGATCGTAACGCGCATCCACTGGCATGGATGGCCGCTGGTAATGCGGCTCCATAGTACAACCGGTTAAGCCCAGTGCGGCGGCCAGCGGCAGCAACGCCCAATTGAAGGTTTTAGTTATCATGCTGCACCCCCTCTACGGATGCTTTTTTCTTACGCGCAAAGAATTGCGACACCACCACGTAGAACATCGGCACAAAGAAGATGGCGAGGAAGGTTGCGGTAATCATCCCGCCCGCTACCGCCGTACCGATGGAGTGCTGACTGCCCGCGCCGGCACCGTTAGAGATGGTGAGCGGCAGGACTCCGAGGATAAAGGCCATCGAGGTCATGATGATCGGGCGGATACGCAGGCGTGCTGCTTCCACCGCCGCCTCAATCAGGCTCTTACCTTCCCGTTCGTGCAGTTCCTTGGCAAATTCAACAATCAATATGGCGTTCTTCGCCGCCAGTCCGACGGTGGTTAATAACCCAACCTGGAAAAACACGTCGTTCTGCAAGCCGCGCAGCAACACGGCGCAGATGGTACCCAGCACGCCGAGTGGCACCACCAGAATCACCGAGAACGGAATCGACCAGCTTTCATACAGCGCGGCGAGACACAGGAATACCACCAGAATCGAGATGGCATACAGCTGCGTGGTCTGGTTACCGGAAGCCTGTTCCTCATAGGAGATGCCGTACCACTGCACACGGAAGCCGCTCGGCAACTGTTTTGCCAGATCTTCTACGGCTTTCATCGCTTCACCGGTACTCTTACCCGGTGCCGGGGAACCAAGAATCTCTTCCGCCGTCAGGCCATTGAAACGTTCGAAGTGGGGCGAGCCATACACCCATTTACCCGAGGCAAATGCGGAGAACGGAACCATGGTGCCGCTGGAGTTACGGAAGTACCATTTATTGAGGTCGGACGGCGTGACACGCGAATCCGCTTTCCCCATCAGATAGACCTCTTTCACGCGGCCGTTATACATAAACTGGTCGATATAGCTCGAACCCCAGGCCACCGACAGGGTGTTATTAATGTCGGTCATGCTCAGGCCCAGCGCGCTGGCTTTCTCGTCATTGATCTCCAGTTGATACTGCGGTTCATCTTCCAGGCCATTCATACGCACCTGAGCCAGACGTGGATCTTTGTTTGCCAGATCAATCAGCTGATGCGTGGCATCCATCATCTGCTGGTGGGTGTGCGCGCCCGTATCCTGCAAGTAGAGGTCAAAACCGGTGGCGTTCCCCAGTTCCATTACCGCAGGCGGTACCATGGCGAAGATTTTGGCGTTTTTGTAGTTGGCGAAGTGAGCCATGACCCGGTTCGCCAAATCCTGCACGCTCTGGCCGCTGTGGGTACGTTCCCCCCAGTCCTTCAGGCGCACAAACGCCATAGCGTTACTCTGCCCGCGACCGGCGAAGTTAAACCCTGCCACGCCAAAGGTGGTGGTCACCACCGAGGCTTCATTTTTCTGAAGATAATCATTCAGATCGTTGATGACCTGCTGGGTACGCTGCGACGACGAGTTTACCGGCAAGGTCATCTGCACCATCATCAGACCCTGGTCTTCGTTCGGCAGGAAGGTGGTCGGCACACGGGTAAACAGGAAGCCGGTCACGCCCACAATCACCAGATACACCACCAAAAACAGGCCACGACGCGAGATCACTTTATTCACCCCACGGGTGTAGTGCATCGCGCCACTGTCGAATTTACGGTTAAACCAACCGGCAAACCCGGTGGTTTTGTGTTCTGCCGAACTGGCTTTCAGGAAGGTGGCACAGAGCGCCGGGGTAAAGATCAACGCCATAATCACCGACAGCGCCATTGCGGACACAATGGTGATCGAGAACTGACGATAGATAACCCCGGTCGAACCAGAGAAGAAGGCCATCGGCAGCAGTACCGCCGACAGCACCAGCGCGATACCGAACAACGCCCCCTGAATCTGCTGCATCGATTTAATGGTGGCGGTTTTCGGATCGAGCTTTTCTTCGTGCATCACACGCTCGACGTTCTCCACCACCACGATGGCATCATCCACCAATAGCCCTATCGCCAGCACCATCCCGAACATCGTCAGGGTGTTAATGCTGTAACCAAAAGCGGCGAGGATACCGAATGTCCCCAGCAGCACCACCGGCACCACCAGGGTGGTGATCAGGGTCGCGCGCAGGTTTTGCAGGAACACCAACATCACGAAGAACACCAGGATGACCGCTTCGATCAGGGTTTTCACCACTTCTTCGATGGAGGCGCTCACCACCGGCGAGGTGTCGTAGGGATAGGTGACTTCCACGTTATCCGGCAAGGCGTCTTTCAGGTCAGCAATGGTCTGACGTACTGCTTTGGCGGTGTTCAGTTCGTTAGCACCGGTCGCCAGACGCAGCGCGATACCGGCCGCAGGCTTACCGTTCAGGGTGGCATCAATGCCGTAACTCTGTGGACCAAGGGCCACGGACGCCACATCTTTCAGGCGCACTTGCGAGCCGTCGCTGTTCACTTTCAGCAGCACGTTTTCAAACTGTTTCACCGTGGTGAAACGGGTTTTGCCCAGCACGGTCGCCTGGGTTTTGGCGCCCTGAATCGTTGGCAGCCCGCCCAACGAACCGGAAGAAACCTGCACGTTCTGGTTATCGATAGCCGTACTGACATCGCTTGGCATCAGGTTGTACTTATACAACTTGGCCGGATCGAGCCAGATACGCATGGCATATTCTGAACCCAGCACCATAAAGTCGCCGACACCGGGAGTACGTGAAATCGGATCTTCCAGCTTCGACACCAGCATATCGGCCAGGTCGCCGTTGGTCAGCTTGCCGTCTTTCGAGATCAACCCCACCACCATCATGAAGTTTTTCTGGTACTTACGGATACGGATGCCCTGCTGTGTCACGTCAGTCGGTAGCTGAGATTCGGCCAGGGACACACGGTCCTGCACCTGTACCTGGGCGATATCCGGGTTAATGCCCTGATTAAAGGTAGCGATGATCTGCGCACTACCGTCCGACGCACTGCTCGACTCCAGATAGCGTAAGCCGTCCAGACCGTTGAGCTGCTGCTCAATCACCTGCACCACGGTGTTCTGCGTGGTTTCGGCACTGGCACCGGGATAGGTAACGGAGATGGAAACCGCCGGAGGCGAGATATTCGGATACTGGTTAACCGGCAGATTGAGCGTCGCAATCGCCCCTACCAGCATCACAATGATCGCGATAACCCATGCAAATATCGGGCGTTCAATAAAAAACTTAGACATGACGCCCCCTTATTGTGCCGCAGCATCAGTCATGGAGAGGCTGACGGCATTAGCGGATGGCGTGTCATTGGTATTGGCGGCGGTAGTGGTCACTTTGACGCCGCTGCGAACACTTTGCAGGTTATTCACCACCACATTTTCCCCCTCTTGCAGACCGCCGGTAACCAGCCACTCGCCGTGGATCATTTCGCCGGTGCTGATGCTGCGCTGTGCGATGGTGTTGTCGCTTTTCACCACATAGACATAAGGCTGCCCTTTGGTGTCATGCATGATGGATTCCTGCGGCACCAAAATGCCCTGCTGCTGGATACCCTGCGGGAAGCTGGCATGGACATACATACCTGGCAGCAATTCGTTACTGGGGTTCGGGAACACGGCACGCAGCACCACGGTGCCGGTGGCGGTATCAACGTTGACTTCCGAGAAGGCCAGTTTGCCTTGTTCGCTATATTTGCTGCCATCTTCCAGCGTCAGACCCACCGCCGCGGTGTTGTCACCCACTTTGGCAATTTTGCCTTCCGCCAGTGCCCGGCGCAGACGCAGCAGATCGGTGGCTGACTCATTCACATCGACATAGATCGGGTTGAGCTGCGTAATGGTGGCAAGGTAGTCCGTCTGCCCGCTGGTCACCAGCGCACCGGCAGTGTAGAGCGAACGGCTGATATGCCCGGAGATCGGCGCTTTTACCAGGGTGTAGTCGAGGTTGACCTTGGCGGTTTCCACATCAGCTTTAGCTTCACGCTCCGCAGCTACCGCGTCATCGTAGGTCTGCTGACTGATGGCATGGGCGGCAGCCAGCGGCTGATAGCGTTTCGCAACCATCGCGTCGTTTTGCCAGGTCGCCATCGCTTTGTCATAAGACGCTTTATAGGTCGCCGGATCAATCTGATACAACGGCTGCCCCTCTTTGACTTCCCCACCTTCGGTGAAGAGGATTTTTTGGATCACACCACTGACCTGCGGGCGCACCTGAGCGGTACGAACCGCATTGGTACGGCCAGGCAATTGCGTGACCAGCGTTACGGGTTCGGTTTTCAGAGTAACAACGCCGACTTGCGGTGTCGCAGACGCGGCGGGTGTCGCTCCACCCTGATCACAGGCTGCCAGTAAAAACACCACGCTGGCAGAAAGAAGTTTCAGGCGCATAGTTTTTCTCAACAAGATTGGGGAAAGTAATGAGAATGATTACTCTCAAGGAAAGTCATTGTAGGCAGGAGGCAATGGCGCAGCTGTTAAGGTTGCGTAAAACATATTTTCGAAACGAAAATGGTAAACCTTTCGTGCGATAAATCGCTGTGTTTTTTAGCTTTTCGCGGGTTTTCGGGTATGCATAGAAGTTATCGCGCGATAAATCGCGCCGCTACGGGATCGTCGACTTTTAGCGCCACTGCTAAACTTTGTCCCCTGATGTAGCGGCGCGATTTATCGCGCTAATTACCCTTTCGGCTCAATGCCACGACGACGTAATTCACGTCGTGCCAGATCCTTTAACCAACAGGACAAGGTGACATTGTCGTCATCGGTCAGTTCGCGTAGCTGATTATGCAATTCGGGATGAATACGCAGCTGAAAAGCCGCTGAGCGGCCCTCGCCTTTCGGCGTTCTGTCTTTGAGTTTTGGCATAGGGTTGTCGACTCAACAAAGGCAATAAATACGCCCCTTACCTGCGCTACCAACACAGTAAGGGGCTGGCGGACCTTGATGGAATGCGACATCGCGGTGCGTTAGGTAATACGTTACACGACGAGATATTTTTTTGTTGGCGGCGGAACGTTAAGAGATAGATAAGAGGTGTGAACGATTAAGCAGGACGATAACAAGCGGTTTGGCCTGGTATCGCAGATAAAAAAAACCCACGCATCTGCGTGGGTCGGTGCAACTGAACAGGGTGAGCAGCATCGGCTGCCATTCTTCACACCAATCAATACCTCTGGGACTTTCATCCTCGCATCATCGGTGTGATGACGACAGCCGGAAAACGCAACCGAATTCAGGGAAATGCAACGAGGTGTGAAAACTCCGCAATCTCGTTTACATCCTGATTTCATTAAGATTTATCTGGTGTCGGTTTACTGTAGATCGCATCCGGCGCAATGTTCATATGTTTCAGCACCGGCCCCATAATGTTGCCGAATACCGGTGCGGCTACCGAACCACCAAAGTGATCCCCGGCGGTTGGATGGTTGATCATCACCACCAGCGCCACTTCAGGATGGCTGGCAGGCGCAATGCCGGCGGTGTAGTTGACGTAACCGCCATCGTACTTGCCGCTGCTCCCCATTTTCTCTGCGGTACCGGTTTTGGTCGCCAGACGATAGCCCGGCACCGCCGCTTTCACCCCGGTGCCGCCCGGCAGGACGTCGCTCTCCAGCATATGCACCACGGTTTGTACCATTTGTGCATCGGCCACCTGGGTGCCCAACACCGGCGGCGTCACCTTGGTTATTGATAACGGTCGGTAGATGCCGTAGGAGCCGAGAGTGGCGTATTCACGCGCAATTTGCAGTGGCGTAACGCGCAGGCCGTAGCCGAAGGCAAAGGTGGCGCGTTCAATATCCGCCCAACGTTCACGATGCAGCGGGAAGTAACCGACACTTTCACCGGTCAGCCCCAGCCCGGTAGGTTTACCGAGGCCAAAGGCCTGATAGGTATTGACCAGCGCTTCCGCAGGCATCGCCAGCGCGATATGGGAAACACCGATATCACTCGATTTCTGCAAAATCCCGGTCATGGTCAGACGCGGCCAGTGGCCGACGTCGCGGATCAGATGGCCGTTGACCGAATAAGGCGAGGTATCAATCACCGAGTCAGGGCGCACCAGATGACGCTCCAGACCTTCCAACACCACCAACGGCTTCACGGTGGAACCGGGTTCGTAACTGTCGTTAATCGCCGAGTTACGCATCTGCGCCGGGGTAGCATCGTCATAGTTGTTGGGGTTGAACGACGGATAGGAGGCCATCGCCAGAATTTCCCCGGTATCGATTTTTACCAACACCGCAGCACCGGAATCGGCCTTGTTGAGCAACACGCCGTCGCGCAACTTGCTAAACAGCGTGTACTGGTCAAATTTGTCGATACTCAGTTGCACCGTCGGCGGCTGCTGCGGTGGCTGGTAATCAATCATCGAGATGATGTCGCCATTTTTATCCTGGCGATAAACCTCTTTACCCTCTTCGCCATGTAACAGGCGATCAAAGCCTTTTTCCAGGCCGTTCAGACCGTTGTTATCCGCGCCAACGATACCAATCAACGGGGCTGCGGCTTCACTCATCGGGTAGAAACGACTGTCGTCATACACCGAGCTGATGCCTTTGAGCTTCAGCGCGGCAATATCTTTGGCGATACTCAGTTCAATTTTTCGCCCGAGATAGAGGAAGCGTTTTTTCGGGTTGGCCACAATCTGCTGCGCCAGTTGGTCCGGGCGCATATTCAGCGCATTCGCCAGGTAGGCCCATTTGGCGCTGGTAAAGTCCGGGTTGCTCTCCAGCACCCGCATCGGGTCAGCAATGATATCGCGCGACGGCACGCTCAGTGCCAGCGCTTCACCATCGCGGTCGAGTAAGGTGCCACGGTTAGTCGGCAACGTCACGGTACGCAGTGAACGCTGATCCGCTTCGTGTTCCAGCATCGGGTGGTTAATCAGCTGCAAATCGCCGACGCGTGCCAGCAACAAGCCCAGACAGGAGAGCACACCCAGACAGATCAGGCGAAAACGAAAGGGATTAAATGGAGCTTGAATCTGGTCTTTTCCCAGAAATTTTTTTATTCGGGGCATGCTATTACCGCGGCGAAGAAATAGATGAACAGGCTATACGCAGCAGTTATAAAGAAACGCGAGGCGGGATAACAGGAAAACTGTGTTTCAGTTCGTTAGCGAAATGTGCGGGCAAAAAAAACCTGCGCATCTGCGCAGGTCGGTGTAATCAAGAAAACTTTTTGATGTTCACCCATCAATACCTCTGGGACCCTGACTGTAGCAAGGCGCAGAGACGGGATGCCATCTCTCAAACGCAACAGTTACCCGCAAAATGTAACCAGCGATGAGATTCTTACTGGATTGTGCAAACCTCATGTTTTTTGATTTCCACCAGGCAACTCATGGCATTTGGCCCCTGGGTTAACGACGAAGTGCCAATATCCAGCGTCAATACATTCGGGTTACCGGCGCGGTCCCACGGCTGCCAGGCGCGGCCAAAGCCGGGGTCAAACCAGGCCCCGGTCGAGATAATCACCACGCCCGGTGTCAGGCCATCGGTGACACGCACGCCTGCCAACATGCGGCCACGCGCGTTGCTGACTTCAATCTCGTCGCCGTCGTTAATTGCACGCGCCGCCGCATCCTGCGGATGCATATACAGGGTTTCACGCCCGGCGGTTTTGTTGGCCTGCACTGTCGCGGTAGCGTCGAGCTGGCTGTGCAGGCGATCGGAGGGTTGAATCGAGATCATATGCAGCGGGAACTGCTCGCTCAGTCTTGCCCCCAGCCACTCCTGCGGCTCACGCCATTCCGGGTGACCGGCGAAATCCTCCAGTTGGTAATCCGCGATGGTCTGGCAAAACAGTTCAATTTTGCCGCTGGCGGTCTGAATCGGATTCGCCACCGGGTTGGCACGAAACGCATCCATAAACACGTAAGGCGCGCCTCCCTGCGGGATTTCGACAAAACCACGCTGCCAGAACTCACCAAACTCCGGGAAGTGGATCCCTTTGCGCGCATGCGCCACCGCGCACTGCTGATAGAGATGCTCAATCCATTGCATCTCATTGCGCCCTTCGGTGAACACCTCGCGATAACCAAGACGATCGGCTAAATCGGCAAAGATATCAAAGTCATGGCGCGCCTGATGCTGCGGTTTAATCGCCTGATGCATCGCCAGCACAAAGCGATCGCGCGAGGAGCCGCCAATATCGTTGCGTTCCAGCGTGGTAGTGGCAGGTAGCACGATATCCGCCATCTGCGCCGCTGGCGTCCAGACGATATCCTGCACCACCACGGTATCCGGGCGCTGCCAGCCTTCGACCAGACGATTCAGTTGCTGATGATGATGGAACGGGTTGCCACCCGCCCAATGCACCAGATGGATATCCGGGTAATGCAACGTCTCGCCCTGGAAGCTGTAGGGCTGGCCGGGGTTGAGCAACATATCACTGATGCGCGCCACCGGAATCGACAGACCAGACGGATTGGGTCCGGTACTCATCAGCGGAGCCGGGCCTTCCTGGCGCGGGTTGCCGACGCTGTTCATCGAACCATGACCAAAGGAGAAACCGCCACCAGGCAAACCGGGCTGACCCAGCATCGACGACAGCGCAATCATCATCCAGTAGGGCTGTTCACCGCGATGGGCGCGCTGTACCGAATAAGAACAGGTGATAAAGCTGCGTTTGCCAATCAGTTGTTGCGCCAGTAACGCAATGCGCGCGGCTGGGATGCCGGTGATCTGGCTGGCCCATTCCGGCGTTTTGGCAATGCCATCATTCTCGCCCAGCAGATAGGCGCGTAGCTGCGGCCAACCGGTGCAGTGGCTGGCGAGAAACGCCTCATCCACCGCCTGACGCCGGGTAATTTCAAAGCCCAGCGCCAGCATCAACGCCACATCGGTATTGGGACGAATTGGAATCCACTCGGCATTGACGAACGCCGGGCAGTCATCACGCATCGGGCTGATGTTAATGATCGGCGTGCCCTTGGCGGTCAGTTGCTCCAGCGCCGGTTTCAGGCTGTGCTGCCCCGCACCACCGGACGCTACCTGAGCATTTTTCAGCGCCAGGCCACCAAAGGCGATAAAGATCTCGGCATGTTCCACCACATCCGGCCAGTCGGTGACTCGGCCGGTCAGCGGCATGTAAGTGCCAATCACATAAGGTAAAAAGAACTGCGCCGCCCCCCAACTGTAGTTGCCCTGCTGGTCAACCCCGCCGCCGCCCTGAAAATAGAAGCGACGGATCAGCGTGCGTGCGTGGTTTACGCGTCCGGCTGAGGACCAGCCATAGGAACCGTTAAAAATACCTGATGCACCGTAACGGTCGCGCACCCGGCGATTTTCCTCCGCCACCAGATCCAGCGCGGTGTCCCAGTCCACTGCGACAAAATCTTCGCGACCACGCAGCGTGCGATCGCTGTTCTCACGGGATTTTAGCCACGAACGACGCACCATCGGCTGGCGAATACGTTTGTCCGAATAAACCAGCTCAGGGATGGTATTCAGCATCGGTGAAGGATCGGCATCGGCGAAGAACGGTTCGCAACCGGTGAGACGGCCATTTTCCGTCACCGCGGTAAAAGCGCCCCAGTGCGCCAGATGTGGCACGCGTGTTTTCATGATTAGGGTCCGGCAGGCAGGTGTGATTCGTTCCGCCAGCATAACATAGGGGCTGCGCCGGGCTAAAGCCTGCCGCGAGCGTCTGATTTTCCGCACTTTTGCGACAGCGCTGGCATTCTGCCGGGTTGCGACGCTGGGGGATTTCCGTAACACTGGAGGCATGTGTAAACGTTTTCCCGGAAGCAGGCTAACGCATGGCTACCATTAAGGATGTCGCCAGAATGGCTGGGGTCTCGGTCGCGACCGTATCCCGCGTGATTAATAATTCCCCCAAGGCCAGCGAGAGTTCACGCCTCGCCGTGACTCAGGCAATGGAGCAGTTGCAATACCACCCAAACGCCAACGCACGCGCGCTGGCACAGCAATCCACCGAAACGCTCGGCCTGGTAGTCGGTGATGTTTCCGACCCGTTCTTTGGCGCGATGGTTAAAGCCGTTGATGAAGTGGCGGGCCAGACTGGCAACTTTTTGCTGATTGGTAACGGTTACCATAACGAGCAAAAAGAGCGTCAGGCGATTGAGCAACTGATGCGCCATCGCTGCGCGGCGCTGGTGGTGCACGCCAAGAAGATCCCGGACGACGATCTGGAGCAACTGATGAAGCAAGTCCCCGGTATGGTGTTGCTGAATCGGTTACTGAAAGGGTTCGAGTCACGCTGCATTGCGCTGGATGACCGCTACGGTGCCTGGCTGGCGACACGCCATTTGATCCAACAGGGCCATACCCAGATTGCTTTCATCTGTTCCACCCACACCATTTCTGACGCCGAAGACCGCCTCCAGGGTTATTACGATGCGTTGAAGGAACATGGTCTGCCGAGTAATGATCGGCTGGTTGCCTGGGGCGAACCGGATGAAGTAGGCGGCGAACAGGCGATGACCGAACTTCTCGGTCGCGGCAAGCAGTTCACCGCAGTGGCCTGTTATAACGATTCGATGGCCGCTGGCGCGCTGGCGGTATTGAGCGATAACGGTATCCGCGTGCCGGAAGAGATGTCGCTGATTGGTTTCGACGATGTGCTGGTATCACGCTACGTGCGCCCGCGTCTGACCACGGTACGTTACCCGATTGTGACCATGGCGCAGCAAGCCGCTCAACTGGCGTTAGCGCTGGCAAACGATTTGCCGATGCCGGAAGTGACCAATATGTTCAGCCCGACGCTGGTACGTCGCCATTCCGTTAGCGGGCCGGGTTAAATTTTATCGTGACCCGTAAGGGCGATGAAAATCGCCCTGGGCATTCATCACAAAATTGGAATACGACTGTTAAATATCCCTCATCTTCTTAACGTTTCTGCCGATACCTGTGCCGGACTTTTCTGGCCTTGCCAGCAAGGATCGATAGAAATTTAAGGAGGAAAGATGAGCATTTCCAGACGTTTACTTCTGGCTCTGGGTTTTATCACCGCGGTTATCATCGCGCAGGGGACGCTGGCTATCAGCTTTATCAGCGGGTTTCAGGATCGCTTCGAGAATGTACAAAGCCGCGCCATTCCCTCAATCAAACTGCTGAGTGACCTCACTGACCGTAGCCAACAACTGTGGCTCAGTTTGTATCAATATCAAAACAGCCCGACAGATTCGCTTGAATCACAGCTGACGCAACAGATCGCCGGCATTCGCGACCAACAGCAGGCTTACCAGAACAACCATATCGCCGATGATAAAGACGCCCAACTGGCGCAACAGGCGACGGACACCCTTAACCTGATGAGCCAGCGTCTGCCCGCGTTTCTCGACGCGGTAAAAGCCAATCAACCGAACGTGCTGGCAAATGCTAACGGTGTCGGCGGCACACTGCAAAAGCTGATTGCCGGTTATCGCCAACAGATGACGCTGAATATGGCGATGGGAGATCAACTCCGTACCACCAACCGCACCATTTTTCATTTTGTCAGTTGGGCGACAGTAGCGGGTATCACCGTGGCGGTGTTGATGATTGTGGTGTTTGCCTTGCTGACCATTAAGCAAATCCGTCGCAGCCTGAATAACATCTCCTCCATCATGGCGCAGGCCATGCAACATCTCGATCTCACGCTCGAAGCGGATGAGAGCCGCAATGATGAAGTGAGCAAAATGGCGGGTTCCTTTAACAAGCTGATGCGCCATATTTCGCAGGCCCTGACGGCGGTGAACAGCGCCGCCAGCTCAGTGAGCAGCGCCTCAACGCAAATTGCCGCCGGTAATGAAGACCTCTCTGCCCGCACCGAACAACAGGCGGCCTCGCTGGAGCAGACCGCGTCGAGCATGACCGAGCTGAGTGAAACGGTACGTCAGACCGCCGATCACACCCGCGATGCTACCCAACTGGCGGATAACGCCAGCAGCCTGTCGCAGCAAAGCACCGAGTCGCTGAATACCATGCTCAGCACTATGAATGACATTCATCTGAGCGCCCTGAAAGTAAAAGACATTACCGGGTTGATTGAGGGCATTGCGTTTCAAACCAATATCCTGGCCCTCAACGCCGCAGTAGAAGCCGCGCGCGCCGGGGAGCACGGTAAAGGGTTTGCCGTGGTGGCAGGGGAAGTGCGGAATCTCTCGCATCGTTCCACCACTGCCGCGCGCGAAATTAAAACGCTGATTGAAGCCTCAACCAATTTGATTGAGTCCGGTGCCCAGCAGGCAGCGCAGGTGGGCGATAGCATCCAATCCGTCAACGAGGTGATATCAAAGGTCAACAGCCTGGTCAGTGAAATCTCTACCGCGGCAGCAGAGCAAAGCCAGGGGATCAGCCAGGTGCATCGGGCGATTGATCAAATGGATGATGTGACGCAGCAGAACGCCGCACTGGTGGAGCAGGCGTCGGCGGCGTCACAGTCGTTGCAGGAACAGGCGGAGCATATGTCACGTCTGGTGGGGGCGTTCCGCTTACACCGGGCATAACCCGTCGCGGCGCGATAAATCGCGCCGCTACGACAGCTTTCGTTGATAAACCCGCACGGGGATTGCGGGGTACTCCAGCGCCTCGCCCGCAAACTGCCAGCCGAAACGCTCGTAATAACCGGCGAAGGTTGACCATAGCCACAGCCGGTTATAGCCACGCTGCCGGGCGTAGTGGATAACATGTTGTTGCAGCGCCTGGCTGACACCCTGCCCGCGGGCATTTTCATCGATATACAACGCCGCCAGCCACGGATGGAGATCCTGGCGGCTGATCAAATCACAACGCCAGAAACCCACGGTGCCAACCGCCCGCCCCGCATCAAGCGCGACAAAAGTGACAGGAAAATCAGCGCCGTTCAGGCTGCTCTGCACAATGCTGGCGTAGAACTCGCGCGTGGTCCCGGCACCAAACGCCTGCCACAACCAGTCGGTTATCTGTTCGGCAAATTGCGGCACTTCATTCAATGGCAGGATCTGCATTACATCAATTTTCCCTGAAAGATCGGCACCGATTCAAACAAATAGCCGTCAAAATCCGGCGCATCGGCATCGGACAACTCCAGCAGGGTATTTTTCACATTTTCCAGGTGCTGCCACATCGCCTGCCACGAACCCATCACATCCCGGCGGCGTAACGCAGCAAGGATCGTTTGATGATCGCCCAGCCACTTCAGACGATAAGCGCGGGTTTCGAACTGCGGGCGCAACTGCTGCCACAGCGGGCTGGCCTCATGATGTCGCCAGACGCTGGTCACGGTGTCCAGCAGCATCTGGTTTTGTGTCGCCCCGGCCAGCAGCAGATGGAATAACTTATCGTTGTCCTGGCTGCTGTCATTGAGCGCGATAGCCCGCTGCTCCTGCTCAAGGGTGCGGCGCAGGTTTTCAATGTCGGCTTTGGTCGCCATTTTGGCGGCAAACGCGGCAATGTTACTTTCCAGCAACTGACGTGCCTGCAACATCTCAAACGGGCCAACATCGCTGCGGAAAAACGCCTCTTCCGCATCATCGCTGTCGGAAGGTATGCGCATCACATACACGCCAGAGCTTTGACGGATATCCACCGTCCCTTCCAGCTCCAGCATCAATAAGGCTTCACGCACGATGGTACGGCTGACGCCCCAGGTCTCGGCCAACTGACGCTCCGGCGGCAGACGTGAGCCAACCGGGTAATGCCCATCAATGATTTGCTGGCGCAGATGCTGACCAATTTCCTGATACTGCTTTTTCTCTTGTGGCGCTTCGGCTTTTTCCACGCTTTCACCTTTTTGCATCATGGCGCGCAAGGTTGCAGCCGCCTCCCTGGCAGGCTGCAACCTGTCTGCAATCTGGCCGCTAGTGTACCAAAGCCAGCGCCTGATCGAGTACCTTTGCACCATTCAGCGTACCGTAAGCAACGGTGTCGATCACCGCAATCGGCAGCTGATAGCTGTCAGTGAGCTTTTTGTTCTCCTCCAGCTTAAAGCGCACCTGTGGGCCGAGCAGCACCACCGCCACCTCGTTGCCGTAGTTTTGTAACTCTTCCCGCAGGTTTTGCTCCGGGATGGCATAGATTTGATACTCAAGACCGCGTGCCGCTGCCTCTTTTTCCATGCGGGTCACCACCATAGAGGTCGACATACCCGCAGCGCAAGCCAGTACGATTCGTTTCATCTTCGCGTCCTTATTTCATTTCATCATCAATGTTGACTGTCAGCTGTTGGCTGTCGCGCAGCTGACGAAACCAGTGCGCCGACTTTTTCATTCGCCGCTGGCGTTGGTTATCCAGGTCAATTTCAATTAATCCGTAGCGGTTTTTAAACGCATTCATTGGCGAGACGTTATCGGTGAAGGCCCACAGCATATAACCCTGACAATTGCTGCCCGCCTCCCTGGCGCGCACCGCCTGATACAGATGCTCGGCAATAAAGGTGATACGGTAGTCGTCCTGAATTTCCCCCTGTGCGTCTTTAAAACGGGCTTCGTTTTCAATGCCCATACCACTTTCCGCTACAAACCACGGCAGGTTGCCGTACTCCTCCTTCATGCGTTGTGCCATGTCATAGATGATGCGCGGCTGAATTTCCCAACCCCGCGAGGTATTCATGCGGCGGCCTGGTAACTCGAAATGTTCGTAGTAATAAGCGGGATGGAATGGCGTTTCCGGATGCCAGGCGCGCGACGGGGCTTTTACCCGGTGCGGATAGTAGAGATTTAACCCGACCTCATCGACGGTGTTGGCCGCGATAATCGCCAGTTCCTCGGGCGTTACCTCCCATTGCACCTGGTGCTTTTCCAGCAACTGCACCAGCTCGACGGGATACTCCCCTTTGATCGCCGGGTCGAGAAACACCCGGTTGTAGAACAGGTCATAGATCTTCGCCGCTTTAACATCATGCGCCGCCGACGAGCGCGGATAAGTGACTTCCGGGTTGAGGATGGTGCCTACCGTCCCGGCATAGCCCTGCTGGCGGAACAGTTGTACCACCTTCGCTGTCGCGAGATTTTTATGGTGATTCCACTGCATCCATTTGTGGGTGTTCTGCTCATACGGCCAACGCAACGCATCCAGATAGACACGGGTCTGCACCACAATCGGTTCGTTGAAGACAAACCAGCGCGTCACTTTTCCGGCATAGCGGGCAAAAACCTGCGCGACATAGCGGGTAAACAGCTCCACCACATGCTTTGACTGCCAGCCACCGTACTGCTCCAGCAACTGTGCCGGGAGTTCGTAATGTTCAAGGCACAACATCGGTTCAATACCGTTGCGCTGCATTTCATCAATCAGTTGGTCGTAATAGGCCGCGTATTCCTCATCCACCACCGCGTTTTCATAATCGGTGAGAAAGCGTGACCAGTTGATCGAAGTGCGATAGTGCGTCAAACCTGCCGCTTTCATCAGCGCGACATCTTCGCGGAAACGGTTGATAAAATCCGTCGCCACCGCCGGACCGTAACCGTTATGCCAGACATGACGATCGTTGGTATACCAGGCATCCAGATACGAATCCTGCCCCGGCTTCTTGCCGCTCCAACCCTCGGTTTGCCACGCCGATGCTGCCGCACCCAAAATAAAGCCGTCCGGCAGTGGGATGTTGTAGGTACTCATGTTTGCTCCTTAGTTTTGCGCCAGTTCCGGTTGCAGATTTTTCGCTTCTGCCGCCTCGGCACGACGCGCCGCCACCTTCACAAACGGCAGGTAAATCAATACGGACACGCAGATACAGATGATTTGCGTCACCACCGCGCCCATTGAACCGGCGGTGGAGAGCCAGGCGTTGATGATCGGCGGGGTGGTCCAGGGCACCATCACCACCGCTTTTCCGGCAAAGCCCATCACCGTGGCGAAATAGCCAATCGAACCGGTTACCAGCGGGGTAATGATGAAGGGAATGGCGAGGATCGGGTTGAGCATAATCGGCATACCAAAGATCACCGGTTCGTTGATGTTGAACAGCCCCGGCCCGAGCGACAGCTTGGCAATTTCGCGCATCTCTTTGCGTTTGGTCGCCAGCATCACGGCGGTCAGTAAACCAATGGTTAAGCCGGAGCCGCCGATGCTCATATACACATCCCAGAACGGCATGGTGATGATATTTGGCACCTCTTTGCCCTGCTCGAAGGCGTTCATATTGACCAAAATCGCCCCCAGCAACAGCGGTTCGCGAATCGGCTTAATCATCTGGTTGCCGTGGATGCCAATCACCCAAAACAGTTGCGCGACAAACATCAGCAACAGAATGCCCCACAGGCTCTGCATCACCGACTCCAGTGGTTGCTGCACCACCTTGTAGACCGCATCGTACAGGTACATGCCGGTAACCTGATGGAAGATAAAGCCGAAGGTAGCAACCAGCGTGACGGTGATGATCGACGGGATGAGCGCGGAGAAAGAGGCCGAGACATTGGGTGGCACGGTATCCGGCATTTTGATTTTCAGTCGTTCCACATTTTCCAGGCGGCAATAAATCTCCACCGACAGGATGGCGATAAACATGCCGAGGAACAGGCTTTTGGTGTCGGAGAACTGTTTCGCCAGCACATCGGTGACCAGATGCATCTGACCATCCACCAGCATCTGCAAGGTGGTTGGGGTAACCGAGACGAAGCAGATAATTGCCAGCAAGCCGGGGAACAGCGTTTTGATGCCGTTGATACGCCCCAGCTCGATACCAATCAGGAACACCGCGCCAATGTTAAGAAAACTCAGCGTGGCGTAGTTGATGCTGCTGGTGATCGGTTTCAGATCGGCGAGAAACGCCAGCGCCTGGAAACTGGCGAGGCCGTTCTTCGCATCCAATACCATGTTGGAGATCAATACCGAAAACGCGCCGACGATGATCACCGGCATCAGCGTAATAAACGAGGCTTTGATCGCCATGATATAGCGGTAGCTATTGAAACGCGTGGCAAAGCTACCCAGAGAATCGATAAGACGGTCCTGTAGAGACATTGGTTCAACCCTCAGCGGTTTGAATGGAGCATTCCTGTGTTGTGCATCAGCTTCCGTGTCTGTGGCATACCAAAATGGCGATAATTGTGTTTTCTTTCTGTGATCCTGCTCGCGGAACTTATTTTTGGTATTCCGGTAGCATCAAAAATATGAATTTGGCATACCAATAAGCGAGGCGAGGATGGATTTTGAACAAACGATGATGGAGTTGCTGATAAATGCCGGTGAAGCACGATCGCAGGCGATGATGGCGATCCAGCAGGCGCGCAAAGGGGACTGGGAAGGTGCCGATGCCGCGCTGGCCGCGTCAGATGAGGCTGCGAAAGCGGCTCATAAGATCCAGACCGCGCTGATTGGGGCGGATGAAGGCTGCGGCAAAGTGCCGGTGACGTTGATTCTGGTGCATGCGCAGGACCATCTGATGACCGCGATGCTGTGCCGGGATTTGGCGGGGGAATTAGTCTTATTGCGCAAAGAACTGCTTAGTCCGTAGCGGCGCGATCTATCGCGCACAAAATTGCGCGATAAATCGCGCCGCTACGGAAGGGGGCGGGGCTTACAGCTCCAGCGCCAGCAACTCCTGGATAGTCTGCGCACGGCGGATCTCACGCGCGGTGCCGTTTTCAAACAGAACTTCCGGGATCAATGGGCGGCTGTTGTAGTTCGATGACATCGACGCACCATAGGCCCCGGTATCATGGAACACCAGATAATCACCGATCTGCACCGCAGGCAGCGCGCGGGTTTCCACTTTGCCACCTTCGAGTTGGGTAAATACATCACCCGACTCGCACAGTGGACCGGCAATCACGCTCTCCACTGTCTGGCTGTCATTCACCGTACGGCCATCGGCAGGCAGCAACGAAATATGGTGATAGCTACCGTACATCGCCGGACGCATCAGATCGCTGAATCCGGCATCCACCAGTACAAAGTGGCGGCTGCCCATCTCTTTCACCGCACGTACCTGAGACACCAACACGCCGGACTCCGCCACCAGGAAACGACCCGGTTCAATTTCCAGTTTCACCGGATGACCAAGGTGCGCCGCGATACGTTCGCGCGCGCCGTTCCACAGGCCATAGTAGTGATCGGTATCAATCGCCTCTTCACCCACACGGTAAGGGATCGACAAACCGCCACCGGCAGAGATCGCCTCCAGGTCCTGACCAAAGCTCACCACCTGATCCACCATCGCATCACATACCTGTTGCAGATGGCCGTAATCGACACCGGAACCGATATGCATATGCAGACCGACGAGGCGCAGACCGTGCTGCTGAATCGCCTCCAGTGCCTGTGGCAGGTCGCTGTGCCAGATGCCGTGTTTGCTGTTCTCACCGCCGGTGTTGGTTTTCTGGCTGTGGCCGTGGCCAAAGCCAGGGTTGATACGCAGCCATACCGCATGGCCTGTCGATACGGCACCGAGTTGATGCAGCATATCCACTGAACCGGCGTTAACCGGAACTTTCAGTTCGGCGATGCGCGCCAGCGTGGGCTGGTCCAGCACATCGGCGGTGAACACGATATCTTCGCCGCCCGGCTGATAACCCGCCGCCAGCGCACGCTCGATTTCACCCAGCGAGACGGAGTCAACTTTCACCCCTGCCGCGCGCATCAGGCGCAGAATATGAATATTTGAACACGCCTTTTGGGCGAAACGCACCACGTCGAACTGGTTCAACTGGGCAATGCGCTGCTGAATGACGCTGGCATCATAGGCCCAGAACGGGCCGCTGTAGTGCTGAGCCAGCGGTAGCAAATTGGCGGCGGTCAACGCGGTTTCGGTGTTATTCAGTGGACGTGGCATAGCAATTCTCCTGTGACGTTAACGCTATTTAGCCACAGCCATACCATGCAGAAAAATATCTGTTTTAGCAGCAGCTATGCAAATATGATATGGATTGAACGGAGGGCGTGATGGCAAAGATTAACTGGCGACATATCGAAATTTTCCATGCGGTGATGACCAGCGGCAACCTGACGCAGGCGGCCACGCTGCTGCATACCTCGCAGCCTACCGTCAGCCGAGAGCTGGCGCGGCTGGAACAGCAGCTTGGCCTGCAACTGTTTGAACGTGTGCGTGGTCGGTTACAACCCACGGTACAGGGATTACGCCTGTTTGAAGAGGTGCAACGCTCGTGGTACGGGCTGGATCGCATCATGGATGCCGCCGACGGCCTGCGTCAGTTCCGTCAGGGCGAACTCTCCATCGCCTGTCTGCCGGTGTTTTCCCAGTCGCTGCTGCCACCACTGTGCCAACCGTTTTTGCAACGCTATCCCCAGGTCAGTATGAACATCATCCCGCAGGAGTCGCCGTTGCTGGAGGAGTGGCTGTCGGCGCAGCGTTACGATCTGGGCCTGACGGAAACCCAGCACGCTCCGGCTGGCACCGAACGCGTTGCACTGCTGACCTGCGATGAGGTATGCGTACTGCCGCCGCAGCATCCACTGTGTCAGCGCGCGGTGCTGACGCCGCAAGATTTCCAGGGCGAGAACTATGTCAGCCTGTCGCGTAGCGATAGTTATCGCCAGCTACTGGATTCGTTGTTTCATGAGCAGGGGGTTGAACGGCGGTTGGTGCTGGAGACGCATAGCGCCGCATCGGTGTGCGCGATGGTACGCGCGGGCGTGGGGGTTTCGATTGTTAACCCGCTGACGGCGCTGGATTACGCCGACAGCGGCGTGGTGATGCGACGCTTCAGCATTGCGGTGCCATTCACCATCAGCCTGGTACGGCCGCAGCATCGCCCGGCTTCTGCGCTGGTGGACCACTTCTGCGACCATCTGCAACAACAGGTCGCGGCGTTCCCCCAGCGCATTGCCGAGCGTCTGGTTTAAGCGCGCACCGCCTCGCCCTGCCCGCCGGATTTACGGAAGGTGATCAGGCAAACAATCAGACCAATCGCCGCCAGCGCCGCTGCCGCGACCGGCACTGCCGTCAGGCCGTAGCCTTTGTCGATCACCGCACCGCCAACCCAGGCACCGAGCGCATTGCCAACGTTAAACGCGGAGATGTTCAGCGTCGACACCAGGTTGGGGGCATCTTTGCCATGACGTACCACGTTAATTTGCAGACCCGGTACGGTGGCGAAGGTCGCCATCGCCCACAGGAACAGCGTAATCTCGGCCAGCCACAGCGCATGGCTGGTCCAGCTAAACAGCAGTGAAAACAGCGCAATCAGTGAGAAGCTGAGGACCAGGCTGAAAGAGACTTTCCAGTCGGCCAGCTTGCCGCCGAGGATGTTACCGACCGTCAGGCCCGCGCCAATCAGGAACAACGTCCAGCTCACGCCACGATCGCTGATGCCGGTGACCTGCAACAACAGCGGCGCAATGTAGCTGAACAACGCGAACATGGCAGCGGCAAAGCACACCGTCATCAGCAGCGACAACCACAGCTTGCCATTCGCCAGCGCACTGACTTCACTTGCCAGATGCACCGGTTTCTCTTCTTTGTTGGTCGGCAGGCTGACAATCAACGCGACAAACGCAAGGATGCCGATAATCGCTACACCCCAGAAGGTGGCGCGCCAACCAAACATCTGACCAAACCAGGTGCCTAAAGGTACGCCCAGTACGTTTGCCAGCGTCAGGCCGGTGAACATCAGGGCGACAGCCGATGCCTGACGACTCGGCGCAACCAGGCTGGCCGCCACCACTGAACCGATACCAAAAAATGCACCGTGGCACAGCGCGGTGACGATACGCGCCATCATCAGCAGATCGTAGCTGTAGGCCAGCGCGCACAATACGTTGCCGATGATAAAGATGCTCATCAGCAGTACCAGAGTACGTTTACGCGGCAGTTTGGCGGTCAGTAGCGCCATAATTGGCGCGCCAATGGCGACACCCAGCGCATAGCCACTGATCAGCCATCCCGCAGAGGGAATCGACACCTGGAGATCGCCCGCCACTTCCGGTAGCAATCCCATGATGACAAATTCCGTGGTGCCGATGGCGAACGCACTCAGCGCCAGCGCCAGTAATGCAACAGGCATAACACACTCTCCCAATAACGATAATTTTGCAGGCGGGCCACCCCACGAACGTGGAATGGTTACAGCGGACGCTTATAAATTTTTGAACTGCGTCACATTGAGTATTAAAGCATAGCCACCTTCGGGCATACACCCCGGTTGCAGCAAGGATATTTTGCCGTCACCGCAATAATTGTTCACATCTGTTAATGGACCTTTTGCAATTAGGCCTTTTCCCATTTCTCTCACGAAGCTGATTTTTCACGCTATTCTTGAACACTGGTTGTGATCACCCTCTCATTTTGACGGCGATCCACTCCTTAAAGGAAATTTACGCGTTGCCGATACCCCAATGGATTGCCTGGTAATGTCTCGTCATTCTTCAAAGGGGAGAGCGTATGCGATGGCTCATGGCCTTAACGATCGGCTGCCTGAGTGGCTGTTCTGTCGGACACTACGAGTACAGTAAAGAAGCAGAAAAACGGGTCGATATGACCTTCACCGGTATTCCGACAGTGCTGGGTGTCGGTTCGCTGGGCAGCGTTATCCCGCTCACCCCTGAATACAGCCTGACGGCTGCCCATGTGGCGAAATACTCATTGTATCGAGTGAAGGCATGGCACCCGGAATGCGATCTCGCCGTGGTATATCACAAAAATGATGAGGCGAATCTGCCTCCGCATTTTCGCAATGGCCGGATTGGCGACGACGTCAATCTCTACGGCTACAGCTTTATTACCGCGCTGCCGGTGGCGTCCAACGGGCAGAATCTGATCAATACCACGCTGGTAAATGACTGGAATAAAGCCAGTTGCGTGGTGGTTGCCGCCAATGCTGGCGTGGTGAAAGGCATGTCTGGCGGCGCGGTGTACAACGCCAGCGACAATACCCTGGCCGGGGTTATCGTGGGCTACAGCAGCCGGATTAACGACAACCACAGTGGGAAGACGTTGTACAAGGATGTGGCGCTGTACGTGCCTTATGGACGCTTCCAGAAGTGGCTGGATGGGGTGATGAAGTCGTAAGTGCGGCCTGTTGCCCTCACCCCGGCCCTCTCCCGCAAGACGGGAGAGGGGGAGCGTGCCATATGCTCGATCGGTCCCCTCTCCCGCTGGCGGGAGAGGGTTAGGGTGAGGGTCAGGGCACCCACGGCCCCTGTAATTTCACCTGCGGGAAACCGCTGGTCAGAATGCGCAACTCCGCGTCGCGCGGCGTGTTATCGCCCTGCCCCTGAATACTGACGATATCCTGCGGGCAGGCCGAGAACGCCACAAAACAATCCATTTCGGCGCGCAGCACAATGTAATCGCCCGGTTTGGTCACCACCGGCAGCGTCTTCAGGGTGATGCCATCTGGTTGTACCTGAATATTCATAAAGATATTGAACGACGCCAGATTGCCGTGCGGCAGTGTCACCCCCAGCTCTGCCAGCCCTTCATGCAGGTTATCGTGACAGTTGCGGTGCGGTTCGGTGCAGCCCAGCAGTTCATAACGGCGGGCATCGCAGGCGGCCATAAAGGTGTCGTGCACGCCTGGCGAGGTGTCAGCCACCAGCGTCAGAATCGGGTGGCGCTGGCTGGTGATAAAGCTATCGCCCACCTTTGGGTTGAGGCGCTGGTTCCAGACACGCGTCGCCTCCATACACATATACTCGCTCACGTCTTCCGCGTTATAAGCCCAGCAATCCACCACCTGGGTGCCATGCAGGTTGATCACCTGTACCGCTTCGCCCTTGTTGAGACGAACGGCTTTACCGTAGCGCGCCGGGATAGTGACGATCGCGCGTTGCTGAAATTCAGCTGACATGTTGTTCTCCAGATTAATGCTGCATGCCGCGACGATAGCGCGTCATGCGGGATTCAAGACAACGCGCCAGCCAGTCAATCAAGCTGTTCAGCAGCCAGTAGCAGAGTGCTACCGTCAGGTAGATCTCCAGCGGCGCGTAGGTATCAGAAATTGCCTGTTTGGCGGCGTACATAAACTCCTGCACCGAAACAATCGACAACAGCGCAGAGTCTTTAATCAAACCAATGGTTAACCCCACCAGCGGCGATAACATTTGCGGCAGCGTCTGCGGCAGTACCACATCACGCAGTTGCTCGCTGCGGCTAAGACCGAGTACGCGGCACGCCTCCCACTGGCCTTGCGGCAGCGCGGCAATCGCGGCGCGGATGACCTGCGCGATGTAAGGGGCGTAGTAGAGCGTTAACGCCAGCACCCCAACTACCGGTGAAGAGAGGGTGATGTCATACTCCGGCAGCACGAAATAGAGCAGATAGATCACCACCAGCAAGGGCAGCGCCAGGGTTAACCCGCTGTAGAGGTTGAGAATTTTTAGCCAGAACGGCGAGGCGCGCATCAGCATCCACGCCATCAACATCCCCCACAGTAAGGAACAGAGGGCCGCCACCGCACACAGTTGCAGAGTGGCAATCAGGCCGTCACCTAACGACGGCAATGAAGTCACAATCGCTTGCCAATCCATTATGCCAGCCTCCGTTTCGCTTCCAGTCGCCGTGCCGCGCTAATCAGTGGCAAAGCAATTAACAGATACCCCGCTGCCACCAACAGCAACACCTGAGTCGCATCATAAGTGCGGGCGATAACGATCTGACCGGCATAGGTCAGTTCCGTCAGCGCCACCACCGAGGCCAGCGGAGTGGTTTTCAGCAAAATGGTGAATTCATTCACCAGCATTGGCAGGCTGGCGCGCATGACCTGGGGATTGATGACATACCACCAGGTCAGCGCGCGGCTTAACCCCAGCGTCCGGGCGGCCTCCAGCTGACCGCGCGTTACCAGACTGCGGTTAACGCGCAGGATTTCCGCCACGTACGCACCACTGTTCAGACCAATCGCCACCACAGCTGCAAGCATCGGCTGACCACCCAGCCCCAGGCGCGGTAGAGTAAAAAACACCACAAACAGCTGAACAATGGCCGGGGTGCCACGCATCAGGCTCACGTAGAGACGGCCAATAAAGCGCCAGATCCAGGCACGGCGCAGTTGCAGGAAACAGCCAAGCTGCCCCATCACTACGCTCACCATTGACGCCAGTACCGTCAGCACCAGCGTCATCAGCAGACCGTGCCCCAGTTCCGGCAGCGCGGCTATTACCTGTTGATCCAGCCCCATTGCTTACTCCGCGTTAAAATCCGTCAGGTTTTCCGCCACTGACAACCGCAGCGGTGCGGGCTTGTCATTCCCCTCAATGCCGGTATTGCAGGCGGAAACGATGAAACGCGTGTCCATCACCACGCGACAGGTAATGCTGTCACCTGGCTGGGTAAGGTTTTGTTCCGGCAGGATGTCGCCTTCACGCGTCAGTTTGACATGCATAAACAGGTTGATCGGGTCCGGCAGTTTCGGCACCGTCATGCCCAGACGCGCCAGTTCGCCGCTGACCGCTTCGATACAGCCTTCGCCGCCGTAGCCTCGCTCTGCCAGAAACGCCGTGGTGGAACCGGGCAGCAGCAGGTCGTGACGTTTGACGCTATCTTTGCCCAACACCATCATCGGACGACGACGGTTGTTGACCAGGCGCATCCCGGAACCCAACAGGTAGCTGTTGCTGAATACGCGGGTATGATGCACCGACAGCCACACCGCCGGGTCTTGCAGGCTAAAACCGAACAACGACGCGACCGCCCCTTCACCCAGCGCAGTGATACGCAGCAGTTGACCACGCAGCACACGAATCGACGCCACACCTCCCGCGGCGACCTCAATCGGTGCTGCGAGGGTGCGCACCGCGGTTTCTTCATAACTCTCACGCATTAACAGCATGCGACTTCTCCTCGGCGTGGTAGTGATCGCTAACGCGAATATCGATGGGCGTCACCTGTAAACCATTGCCCGGAATGATGTCCTGCGGGCAGGAAGAGACGGAGCAAATCAGGTCGCACAGTGCTTCAAAGGTGATGCTGTCGCCCGCTTTGCTGTGGGGGTCGGTCACCTCCATACGGCCATCGGCAGTGACCGGACCGTTCTGGAACAGGTTGAACGGCTCCGGCAGGCTGAAATAGGTCACGCCATAGGCCTTCATACCTTCCAGCAGGTTATCCACGCAGTTGCGATGACCTTCGACGCCGAAATCCACACTGAAGCGGGTGCGATCGCAGGCCGGCACGTTGGCATCGTGAATGCCGATGGTGTCGGCAACGATGCGCAACAGGGGACGGTTCTCGCTCGACCACAACGCATCACCCGGTTTGAAAAACAGCGAACGCAGATGCTGACGGGTATGGACTGGCGACAGCTTTTCGTTCAGGTCGTCGGCATTGACCGCGACAAAATCCGCGGCCTGCTGCCCTTCGCTATCAATGACGGTAATAAACTGCCCTTTGCGCACACGGAAGGTTTTGCCGTGGCCCGCCGGGACCGTCAGGGTTGACTGACACATAATTACTCCTGGGGAATGAAATCGCTGGCCGGTACGGTAAAGGTGGTGCCGAGGTACTGCTGTTGCAGTTTGGTCAGCTCGCCATCTTTCTGCATCGCCAGAATGTGGTCGCTCAGGGCCTTGTTCAGGCTGCCGTCTTCTTTACGCGTTGCCCAGCCCATCCATTGTGACGGACCGACTTCTCCGACCTGCGCCACTTTGCTCGGGTACTTCTTCACCACCGGTGCCAGCACGGAGATATCGTCGTAGACGAAATCCGCGCGTTTGGTCATCAGGGTGCTGACGGTTTGATCCAGCGAATCGACGCTGATGATGGTGATCGGTTTCTTACCGGCTTTTTTCAGCTCGTCGTTAAAGCCTTTCAACAATTGTTCTGGCACGCTGGCGCTTTTCACGGCACCGCGCAGGCCGGACAGGCTTTCCGGGCTGAGGGTTTTGCCGCTAAAGGTTTTGGCTTCATCTTCGCGCACCAACACGCCATTGACGGTTTTGCTGTAGGGCACGGTGAACAGCACTTTTTTCGCCCGTTCGGCGGTGACGTTGAGGGAGGAACCTTCGGCGTTAAACGAACCGGAAATCAGGCCCGGCAAAATGCCGCTGAAGGCGGTTTTCTGAAACTCCAGTTTCACGCCGAGATCTTTGGCGAAGGATTGCATGATCGCCACGCTGTAGCCGGTGATCGCGCCGCTGTCGTCGGTGTACTCATACGGAGGAAATGTCGGGTCGATACCGACGGTGATTTTGCCGCTGCTTTTGATATCGGCCAGCGTATCGGCTTGCGCCTGTGCCAGCGATCCAACAGATAAAAGTGCGGCGATGAGCCAAGCGGTTTTTTTCATTATGGTGTTTCCCTGGTGTTGGTGAAATGTCTTTTTCTTCTGAGCATATTTTGTGCCAGATTTTTCACACACCACGCATACCAGGGTCGGGAAACTCACTTTTCCCTGTACAATCATAAAGAAACATTTGTTTCTTAATTTATATTAGTCGTTTCTGTGGTTTCATAGATTGAAAAGAGAGATGCCCGCCAGTGCACTTTTTCGGTGCAATGGCGGGCGCAATATGCGCCAGCGTGGGGCGTTATTCGAGTTCGTCGAGGGATTGGTGCAGCGCTTCAACCTGGGCGAGGTAATCGTTGCTGGCTTTGCCCATCTCGCGCGCCACCAGGGAGCACAGCAAGTTGCAGATGCCGGAGAGCGCAGCGGTGCTGTCAAAAATCAGGCTACTGTCGGTGTGGCAGCGTACCACCCATTGCGCATGGCGGGCCGGTTTACCGGACAGCACATCGGCCAGATACAGCATCGGTACCTGGCGCTCGGCCAGCGCATTCATCGCTGCCTCCAACGCTGGCATACGACGACGCAGGCCAACGCAAATCACCACATCCTGTTCATTCAGTGATGCCAGATGCTCCGCCAGCGAATCGCCGGGACGCGGCAGCAGGCGTACGTCAGGGTGAACGTGGATCAGATCGCGATAGATCAGTTGCGCAATGGTCTGGCTATGACGCCAGCCCATCACTACCACGCGCCGTGCGCGGGCGATGGCGCTGACCGCGTCCTGCAACTGGCTGCTCTCCAGCGTGCGATAGCTGTTCACCAGATTGGCGATCTCTTTTTCCAGATGCTGCTGCATGATGCTGTCGAGCGGTGAAGCGCTGGGTGCGGCTTGCAGATAAAGCGGTGAACCGCTGCTCTGCATATCACGCGCCTGACGGCGAGCGGCTTCGTAGCTTTCATAACCGAGGTGGCGGAAAAAACGCGTGGTGGTGGCTTTGGAAACCCCGGCGCTGTGCGCCAGTTCAGTGGCGGTATTCATGGCGAGCTGGCCTGGGGCTGCCAGCAGTACGTCGGCCAGCCGCTGTTCGTGGCTGGAGAGTTGCTCCCAGTGCTGACGAATCCGGCCTTCCAGTGATGCCGTTTTTGCACTCATGGTGGATCCCTGAAAATAAAAAAACCATCCTGCACAGAGCGTGCCGGGTTGTCATCTGGATTTTTTAATGGAAAAAAAAGGTCGGCATCAATGCCGACCTTTTCCGGATGTAGCGGCGCGATTTATCGCGCGGGGTTTCCCACATCGTGCACTGGACTACGCGATTAATCGCGCCGCTACGGATGGTGTGATTATTTACCTGAAGGGCGCAACGCCGGGAACAGGATTACGTCGCGAATGGTGTGGCTGTTGGTAAACAACATCACCATACGGTCGATACCAATACCCAGACCGGCAGTTGGCGGCAGACCATGTTCCAGCGCGGTGACATAGTCTTCGTCATAGAACATCGCTTCGTCATCACCGGCATCTTTAGCGTTCACCTGTTGCAGGAAACGCTCAGCCTGATCTTCCGCATCATTCAGCTCGGAGAAGCCGTTACCGATTTCACGACCACCGATGAAGAATTCAAAGCGATCGGTGATTTCCGGGTTCTCGTCGTTACGACGTGCCAGCGGTGACACTTCTGCCGGATATTCGGTGATGAAGGTCGGCTGGATCAGATGCGCTTCGGCGGTTTCTTCGAAGATCTCGGTTACCACGCGGCCCAGACCCCAGCTCTTCTCGACTTTGATGTGCAGTGAGTTGGCAATCGCCACGGCTTTGTCGAAATCATCCAGATCCGCCAGATCAGTTTCCGGACGGTACTTTTTGATCGCTTCGCGCATGGTGAGTTTTTCGAACGGCTTGCCGAAATCGAAGGTGTTCTCACCGTACGGGACTTCCGTGGTGCCGAGAACGTCCTGCGCCAGGGTACGGAACAGGCTTTCGGTCAGCTCGATCAGATCTTTGTAATCCGCATACGCCATGTAGAGTTCCATCATGGTGAACTCTGGATTGTGACGTGGAGAGATGCCTTCGTTACGGAAGTTACGGTTGATCTCAAAAACGCGATCAAAACCGCCAACCACCAGACGCTTCAGATACAGTTCCGGCGCAATACGCAGGTACATATCGATGTCGAGCGCATTGTGATGGGTGATAAACGGACGGGCTGACGCACCACCCGGGATCACCTGCATCATCGGGGTTTCCACTTCCATAAAGTCGCGACCAACCATGAACTGACGAATGCCCGCCATGATTTTTGAACGCACCTGGAAGGTGTGACGCGATTCGTCGTTGGCAATCAGGTCCAGGTAACGCTGACGATAACGGGTTTCCTGATCGGCCAGGCCGTGGAATTTGTCCGGCAGAGGACGCAGCGCTTTGGTCAGCAGACGCAGTTCTGAGCAGTGGATTGACAGCTCACCGGTTTTGGTTTTGAACAGCTTACCGCGGGCGCCGAGGATATCGCCGAGATCCCACTTCTTGAATTGCTCGTTGTAGACGCCTTCCGCCAGATCATCGCGCGCCACGTACAACTGAATGCGGCCACCGACGTCCTGCAACGTGATGAATGACGCTTTGCCCATGATACGGCGGGTCATCATACGACCGGCAACACTGACCTCGATGCCAAGGTCTTCCAGCTCTTCGTTGCTCTTTTCGTCATAGCTGGCGTGCAGCTGATCGGAGGTGGTGTCACGGCGAAAATCGTTAGGAAACGCCACGCCGGTTTCACGCAGCGCGCTGAGTTTTTCGCGACGCGTTTTCAGTTCGTTATTTAACTCAAGTGCGGCATCAGCGCTCTGCGGTTGTTGTTCAGACATGTCGGTTCCTTATAGCCCTGCTTTTAAACTTGCTTCAATAAAACGATCGAGATCGCCATCCAACACCGCCTGGGTGTTACGCGTTTCTACGCCAGTACGCAGATCTTTGATGCGCGAATCATCGAGAACGTATGAACGGATCTGGCTGCCCCAGCCGATGTCAGATTTGTTATCTTCCGCCGCCTGTTTCTCAGCATTTTTCTTTTGCATCTCAAGCTCATACAGCTTCGCTTTCATCTGCTTCATGGCCTGATCTTTGTTCTTATGCTGCGAACGATCGTTCTGACACTGGGTCACGGTGCCAGTCGGAATGTGGGTGATACGTACCGCAGATTCCGTACGGTTAACGTGCTGACCACCCGCGCCCGAAGCACGGTAAACGTCAATACGCAGATCTGCCGGGTTGATTTCGATATCAATATCGTCATCCACTTCCGGATAGATAAAGGCAGAACTGAAGGAGGTGTGACGACGGCCACCCGAGTCAAACGGACTCTTACGCACCAGGCGATGGACGCCGGTTTCGGTACGCAGCCAGCCGAAAGCATATTCGCCAGAAACACGAATGGTGGCGGATTTCAGACCGGCCACTTCACCTTCTGACTCTTCAATAATCTCGGTTTTGAAGCCTTTGGCTTCTGCCCAGCGCAGGTACATGCGCATCAGCATGCTGGCCCAGTCCTGCGCTTCGGTGCCGCCGGAACCGGCTTGCAGGTCGATGTAGCAGTCGGCGCTGTCGTATTCACCGGAGAACATACGACGGAATTCCAGTTCACCCAGCTTGGTTTCCAGCACGTCCAGCTCGGCAATGGTGTCGTTGAAGGTTTCTTCGTCGTCGGCTTCAACCGCCAGCTCCAGCAGGCCCTGCACATCTTCCAGCCCCTGATACATCTGGTCCAGGGTGCCGACGATGATTTCTAACGACGAACGTTCTTTACCCAGCGCTTGCGCACGCTCAGGTTCGTTCCAGACGTCAGGTTGTTCCAGCTCGGCGTTTACTTCTTCGAGGCGTTCTTTCTTGGCATCGTAGTCAAAGATACCCCCTAAGAACGTCGCTGCGCTCGGTGAGGTCCTGAATACGGTTTTTGACCGGGTTGATTTCAAACATGGCTTTTCAGTCTTTTTTGACGATTCGTGAGAGGAGAAAAATCTAACGCGCTAGTTTAACCGAAAGCGCGTTCACTTTATAGCTTTGCTGGCCGCTTATGCCAGCGGCCACAGATGGTCGATAATCAGCTGCACCGAACGGTTGCCACGATACTCGTTAATGTCCAGTTTGTAGGCCAGTTCAACCTGGCGCACGCTGCTGTCCGGCCACAAAGTCGTATCAACGTTAAAGGCGATGCCATCCAGCAACGGACCTCCGCCAATCGGCTCCACCATCACTTTCAAATGACGTTCGCCCACCAGCCGTTGTTGCAGCAGTTTAAACCGGCCATCAAATACCGGTTCAGGGAATGCCTGGCCCCAGGGTCCCGCTTCCCGCAGCAGCTCAGCGGTTTGCAGCGAAAACTCCTGCGCGCGCAATTCACCATCTGACCAGATTACCCCCTGCAACGCTTCGCCATCCAGCCATTCGTCAATCAACGCAGCAAAGCGCTGACGAAACTCTTCGTAGCGGTCTTCCTGCAACGATAAACCCGCAGCCATCGCGTGACCGCCGAATTTGATCATCAGGCCAGGATGCAGGGTATCGAGACGTTCCAGCGCGTCACGCAGATGGAGCCCGGCAATCGAGCGGCCAGAGCCCTTCAGCGTGCCGTCCCCTGCCGGAGCGAAAGCGATCACCGGGCGGTGGAAACGCTCCTTGAGGCGCGAAGCCAAAATCCCCACCACTCCCTGATGCCACTCGGGATGGTAGAACGCCAGACCGAGCGGCAAGTCGGTGTGCTGTCGCTCCAGCGCATCACACAACGCCAGCGCTTCGCTTTTCATGCCCTGCTCGATCTCTTTACGCGTCTGATTCAACGCGTCCAGCTCGTTGGCCAGCATGCGCGCTTCGCTGATGTCTTCGGTCAGCAACAAGGCAACGCCCACCGACATATCATCCAGACGCCCCGCCGCATTGAGACGGGGACCGATGGCGAAACCGAGATCGCTCGCCACCAGTTGTCGCGCATCGCGATTGGCGATTTCCAGCAACGCACGAATACCGGCGCGGCATTTCCCAGCGCGGATGCGGCTTAAGCCTTGCCACACCAGAATACGGTTGTTGGCATCGAGCGGCACCACGTCAGCCACGGTGCCCAGCGCTACCAGATCAAGCCATTCCGCCAGATTCGGTTCCGCCCGGCCCTCGCTAAACCAGTTTTGCTTACGCAGGTACGCGCGCAACGCCAGCATCAGATAGAAGGCGACGCCCACGCCCGCCAGCGCCCGTGAGGGGAAATCGCTGTCGTTCAGATTTGGGTTAACAATGGCTTCGGCAGCAGGCAGCGTTTCACCCGGCAGGTGGTGATCGGTGACCAGCACCGGGATGCCATGCTGATGCGCCGTATCGACGCCCGCATGCGACGAAATGCCGTTATCTACCGTGAGGATCATCTCGGCACCGCGCGCCCGCGCCTGCTCCACCACTTCCGGGCTGAGGCCGTAGCCATCTTCAAAACGGTTGGGGACAAGGTAGTCGATGTTGCCACCGAGACTGCGCAGCGCCAGCACCGTTAACGCGGTACTGGTGGCACCATCGGCGTCAAAATCGCCCACCACCACAATGCGGCGACCGTCGCGCAGCATCTGATGCAGCAGCGTCACCGCAGCATCGATGCCACCAAGCGTTTGCCACGGCAGCAGATGTTTAGCACCGCGTTCGAGTTCAGCGGCATCACGCACGCCACGTTGCAGGTAGAGCCGCCGCAGCAGCGGCGGCAAATCGGCAGGCAAGGTATCGTCGGCATGGGGTTCACGCCGACGCAGTTCAACAGAATGGATCACTGTGGATTAACCGCCACTTTTCTGGCCGTCGAGCACTTGCTTCAGCTCCTGTGGCCCCTGATAACCTGGGATCATCATGCCGCTGTCGGTCAGGATGGCAGGCGTGCCCTGAATACCAAACAGGATGCCCAGTTTATATTGCTGGTCGAGATCGATTTTGCAGGTCGCAGGTGCATCCATCTGCGGCGCATTACCTTTCATCGCCTCATCAAACTGTTTGTTACGATCGGCACTGCACCAGATGGCTTTCATCGCTTTTTCGACCTGACCATGCAGACCTTCACGCGGGAACGCCAGGTAACGCACGGTGATGCCCAACGCGTTGTAGTCAGCCATTTGCTCATGCAGCTTGCGGCAATAACCACAGGTGATGTCGGTAAACACGGTGATAACGTGTTGTTGTTTTGGCGCTTTGTAGATAATCATTTGCGGTTCCAGCGCCGTGACTTTCTTCTCCAGCAGCTGGTTTGTCACGTTCACCGGTTGTGCACCGCTGACATCGTACAACGGCCCCTGAATCATGTGCTTACCATCGTCGGTGACGTACAACACGCCACTCTCCGTCAGCACAGTTTTGATACCAGGCAGCGGTGACGGCTGAATTTCCGTCTGTTGCAGTCCCAACTTTTTCAAAGCCTGCTGGATGGCGCTGTCATCGGCATGAACCAGCCCGGAGAAGGTGCTGACCAGCAGAGCCAGCATCGTTAACTGTTTTTTCATCTCATTTCCTTGTTGCCGCGTTTCAGGCGCGCGGATGATGCTGTTGATGTAACAATCGCAAGCGCTCAGTGGCAACGTGCGTATAAATTTGGGTAGTGGAAAGGTCGCTGTGACCTAACAACATCTGTACGACGCGCAAATCGGCACCGTGGTTCAATAGATGTGTCGCAAAAGCGTGGCGCAACACATGCGGCGACAGTTTTTCGCTGTCGATTCCGGCCAGCAAAGCGTAGTGCTTAATCCGGTGCCAGAACGTCTGACGAGTCATCTTTTGCGCGCGATTGCTGGGGAATAGCACATCCAGCGTCTGGCCATTGAGTAACCACGGACGACCATGCGTCATATAATGCTCAATCCAGTAAATCGCTTCTTCACCCATTGGCACAAGGCGCTCTTTGTTGCCTTTACCAATCACCCGCACCACCCCCTGACGCAGGCTGACATCGCTCAGGGTTAACCCCACCAGCTCAGAAACGCGCAGACCGGTGGCGTAGAGTAGCTCCAGCATCGCTTTGTCGCGCAGTTCGAGCGGAATCTCAATCGAGGGTGCCTGCAACAGGCGTTCTACCTGGCTTTCACTCAGATCCTTCGGTAAGCGCTGCGGGAGTTTCGGGGCGGAAAGCAGTGCGCTGGGATCGTCGCTACGCAGCTTTTCACGGTACAGATATTGAAACAACCGCCGGATGGCGCTCAGGGTACGTGCTGAGCTGGTGGCTTTATAACCGCCCTCCACCCGTTCCGCCAGAAACTGCTGCAAGTCGAGTGCTTCCAGCGTCAGCAGCGTGCGCTCATGATGATGCAGCCAGCCGGTGAGAGTTTGCAGATCCTGGCGATAGGATGCGAGGGTATTTTGTGCCAGATTGCGCTCAATCCAGAGCGTATCCAGAAACTGTTCAATCAGGTCGCTGTCTGCCACTTTCTCCCTCCAACCGGTGTGAAATCGTGCTCATTATGCCTGAAAAGCGCTTGCTTCTGGTACAATTGCGCCAGAGTGAGTCTCAGACAGAGCATTAATTGCATGAATATCGGCCTGTTTTACGGTTCAAGTACCTGCTACACCGAAATGACCGCGGAGAAGATTCGCGACTTTATTGGTGAAGAATTAGTCACCCTGCACAACCTGAAAGATGACGATCCAGCGTTGATGGAGCAGTACGATTTGCTGATCCTCGGTATCCCAACCTGGGACTTTGGTGAGTTGCAGGAGGATTGGGAAGCGATTTGGCCGCAAATCCCGGCGCTGAATCTGCGCGGAAAAATTGTCGCCCTTTATGGCATGGGTGACATGATTGGCTACAGTGAATGGTTTCTCGACGCGCTGGGTATGCTGCATGAGTTGTTGCAGCCGATGGGCGTGCAGTTTGTCGGCTACTGGCCGCTGGAGGGCTACGAATTTACCAGCCCGAAACCGTTAACCGCCGATGGCAAACAATTTGTCGGTCTGGCGCTTGATGATGTGAACCAGTTTGAACTGAGTGATGAACGCATCGAACAGTGGTGCGAACAGATTCTGACGGAAACCGCCGCGCTACTTTAACGCGTGATTCCTACGATGTAGCGGCGCGATTTATCGCGCGGTTTCATGCGTGATGTGGGAAAAAACCGCGCGATAAATCGCGCCGCTACGGGCTTAAACAGCAGGCACGCAATGTGCGCCAGCTTGCTGCTGGCATGTTGTCATGCATCAGCCACAACCGCCTGCGTTGCCCCTGGTCGTTACGTAGCACCAGCAACACGCCAATCGGCAACCAGCCTGGTGCGCGTGCGTTGTGCCAGCGCATATTATCCCAGTGCCAGATACCCTGATGATCCAACGAAAGTGGCCCGCTGCGTCGTTGCAACTGCCGCTGGTGACGCCATCCCTCCACCAGCAATACCAACAACAACGGCGCTTTACTCCAGCGCCATGTTTCCGGCCAGGGCAGGCAAACCACCAGTGAACAACAAAGCAGCAGCATCAGCGCCTGCAATATCCGGGCGCTGTGCGATGGATGCAGCTTACATCGCCACCGGACCGCGTTCACGATTGCGCTGCTGAATCAGTTTCACCATACGCTGGAACTCGGGATCGACCGGTTCACCGTGGTTCATCATCCAGTTGAATAAATCCGGGTCGTCACTTTTCAATAAGGCCACGAACACCTGCTTGTCGGTGTCAGTCAGCGAATCGTACTCATATTTGAAAAACGGCATGATAGCGATGTCCAGCTCCAGCATGCCCCGACGGCACGCCCATTGGACGCGGGCTTTGTCATGAATATCCATGTCTCTTTTCCACAGCAGCAAACAATGGCGCTCAGTGTACCTGCTTTTTTTCGCGGGTGCAGGCGTCACTGCACTGGCTGTGCAGTGACGCGCAAAACCCTTTCACACAATGCAGGGTTATCACGCGATTTGTGCGTCAGGTTCCGCAAACTGGTTGCAAAGCCGCGCTGCTCTTTTAACATGGAAAGATTGTCTACGGATGAACCCATTAATCAGGAAAAACCCATGCCCATATTTACCCTTCCCCCTCGTCAGCCGACTGCATCATCTCGTCTGCCTTTAACCCTGATGTCACTCGATGAGTGGGCGCTGGTTGCGGTGCAGGGCAAAGACAGCACCTCGTATTTGCAAGGCCAACTGACGCTGGATGTAGCTGCGCTGGATGCGACACAGCATCGTCCAGCCGCGCATTGCGATGCCAAAGGGAAAATGTGGAGCAGCCTGCGTCTGTTTCATCGTGGCGAAGGTTATGGCTACCTGGTACGCCGTAATCTGCGTGATACCCAGCTTACGGAGCTGAAAAAATATGCGGTGTTCGCCAAAGTGACCATTGCCGCCGATGATGATGCCGTACTGCTGGGCCTGGCTGGCTTCCAGGCACGCACGGCACTGGCAGGTCTGTTCCCGGTGCTACCGGATGCCACAACCCCGGTGGTGCAGCAGGGCGACACGACTCTGCTGTGGTTTGCGCAACCGGCGGAACGCTTCCTGTTGGTTACTACGCTGGCCCAGGCTGAAGCGCTGAAGGATAAACTGACGGGTGATGCGCAATTCAATGACAGCACGCAGTGGCTGGCACTGGATATTGAAGCAGGCATTCCGGTGATTGACAGCGCCACCAGCGCACAGTTGATCCCACAAGCCACGAACCTGCAAGCGCTGGATGCCATCAGCTTTAAAAAAGGCTGCTACACCGGCCAGGAGATGGTAGCACGCGCGAAATTCCGTGGTGCCAACAAACGCGCGCTGTACTGGCTGGCAGGCCAGGCCAGCCATTTGCCACCGGCCGATGGGTCGCTGGAATTACAGATGGGTGACAGGTGGCGTCGCACCGGCACCGTACTCACCGCCGTTCAACTGGATGACGGTGAAGCATGGATTCAGGTGGTGATGAATAACGATCTGGAACCGGATAGCGTGCTGCGGGTTGAGGGTGATGAAGGGGGCAAACTGACCATTCAGCCATTGCCCTATTCTCTCGAAGATTAAATTTCTCAGGCTTCCTTTTCCCTCACCCCGCCCCTCTCCCGCAAGACGGGAGAGGGAGATATGCCATATGCAAGACCGGGAGGATGGATTTTACATCACGTAGAAATAGATAGCGCAGAAGTGGCACACGCTGCCACCCAACACAAACGCGTGCCAGATTGCATGGTTATAAGGGATGCGGCGCGCGACATAGAAAATCACGCCTAACGAGTACACGATCCCGCCCGCCGCCAGCAGCCATACGCCACCCGCTGACAATTTTGTTGCCAGCTGATAAATCACCACCAGCGACAGCCAGCCCATACTGAGATAGGTGACCAGCGATAGCACCTTAAAACGGTGGGCAATGGTGAGTTTAAAGATGATTCCCGCCAGCGCGAGGCTCCAGATGACAATCATCAGCCCTTTAGCCAGCGATGATTTCAGTCCCACCAGCAGGAATGGCGTATACGTCCCCGCAATCAGCAAATAGATGGCACAGTGGTCAAATTTTTTCAGCCAGTATTTGGCTTTCTGGTGTGGAATGGCGTGATAAAGGGTCGACGCCAGAAACAGCAGGATCATGCTGCCACCATACAAACTGTAGCTGGTGATCGCGGTGGCATCCGCCTGCATTTCAACGGCTTGCGTTAAAAGCAACACCAGGCCAATAATGCCAAACAGACAGCCCAATCCGTGGCTGATACTGTTAGCAATCTCCTCTGCCAGCGAATAGCCCTGAGCGATAAGACGGTTCTGTACCATGAGAGTGCATCCCGAAAAACGAAGAAACTGACTGTGCTTTTTCTGTGCATCAGAGTAACCAGAATTAATTTCAGTGTACACATGTACGCTAAAATTAATCTGTGAATCAGTGTTTCAGCCAGTATGATCAGACGTAGCGGCGCGATTTATCGCGCGGTTTTTCCGGCACAGCACGCGAAATTGCGCGATAAATCGCGCCGCTACGGATCGGAGAGATAGGCGTTTACCGCCCACCTGCGGCATCAATGATAGTGCCGGTGATATAGGATGCGGCATCACTGGTGAGCCAGAGGATAGCCTCGGCGATCTCCTGCGGCTGACCGCCACGCCCCATCGGGATAACGCTGGCAAGCCGATCTACCCTGCCAGGTTCACCACCGTCAGCATGCATTTCGGTGTAAATAAATCCCGGACGTACGCCGTTCACGCGAATCCCCTGCGCGGCAACTTCCAGCGATAAGCCTTTGGTAAGTGTATCCATCGCGCCTTTGGAGGCGGCGTAATCCACATATTCCCCTGGCGCTCCGGTTCTGGCCGCGGCGGATGACACGTTGACGATCGCGCCACCGCTGCCGCCATGTTGGGTTCCCATGCGTTTCACCGCTTCGCGGCAGCATAAGAACGTACCGGTGACATTGGTAGCAAAGACTCGCTGGAGGCGTTCTGCGGTCAGGTCTTCAGTGCGGCACTGCTGAAACAGAATGCCCGCATTGTTGACCAACACCTTCAGCGGCGCTTCGTAGCGGTCAAGCTGCTGAAACATCCGTACCACCTGCGCTTCATCGGCGATATCCGCCTGCACCGTAAACGCCTTGCCACCCTGTGCTTCGATGGCGGCGACCACCTGTTGCGCTTCAGCTTCACGCTGGCGGTAATTCACCGCCACGCAATAACCTGCCTGCGCCAGTAATAACGCCGTAGCACGACCGATACCGCGACTTGCGCCAGTGACTAATGCCAGTTCCATTTTGCCTCCAAAGAAAAAGGCCGGTTTCCCGGCCTTCAATAACGTGTGGTTCAGTGTAGCTTACGCATACTCACTCATCGGTACGCAGCTACAGAACAGGTTGCGATCGCCAAACACATCATCCAGACGTTTTACCGTCGGCCAGTATTTGTTAGCGCTACCTGCCGGGAACACGGCCAGCTCACGGCTGTACGGATGCGCCCACTCACCAACGATCTCCATCTGAGTGTGCGGCGCATTGACCAGCGGGTTGTCCTCTGCCGGCCATTCACCATCTGCCACACGATCGATTTCCATACGGATTGCCAGCATCGCATCAATAAAGCGATCCAGCTCGATTTTGCTTTCTGATTCCGTCGGCTCGACCATCAGCGTACCCGCAACCGGGAATGACATGGTTGGCGCATGGAACCCGTAATCGATCAGACGTTTGGCGATATCCATTTCGCTGATGCCGGTTTGTTCTTTCAGCGGGCGAATATCAAGAATACATTCATGCGCCACGCGATCATCGCGACCGGTATAGAGAATCGGATAGGCTGACTGCAAACGGCTGGCGATGTAGTTGGCATTGAGGATTGCCACCGAACTCGCCTGCTTCAATCCTTCAGCACCCATCATGCGGATATACATCCAGCTGATCGGCAGAATCGAGGCACTGCCAAAGGGGGCTGCGGATACCGCGCCCTGCTGCGTCAGTACACCATCAATCTGCACTACGCTATGGCCCGGTACAAACGGTGCCAGATGCGCTTTCACGCCGATCGGTCCCATACCTGGGCCGCCACCGCCGTGTGGAATACAGAAGGTTTTATGCAGGTTAAGGTGAGAGACATCCGCGCCGATATAACCTGGCGTGGTGATCCCCACCTGGGCGTTCATGTTGGCGCCATCCAGATAAACCTGACCGCCGTACTGATGCACGATCTGGCACACTTCACGGATAGTCTCTTCATACACGCCGTGCGTTGACGGGTAGGTCACCATGATGCAGGAGAGTTTATCGCCTGACTGCGCCGCTTTCTCACGCAGATCGCCGAGGTCGATGTTGCCCTGTTTGTCACAGGCCACCACCACCACCGACATTCCCGCCATCTGTGCCGACGCCGGGTTGGTGCCATGCGCAGAACTGGGGATCAAACAGATATGGCGATCGCCTTCGTTACGGCTTTCGTGGTAGCGACGGATAGCCAGCAAGCCAGCATATTCACCCTGCGCACCAGAGTTAGGCTGCATACACAGCGCGTCGTAACCGGTCAGCTGTACCAACCACTGTGACAGTTGGCCGATCATTTGCAGATAACCGGACGCCTGTTCTGCCGGACAGAACGGGTGCAGTTCAGCGAATTCCGGCCAGGTAATCGGGATCATCTCTGCGGCGGCATTCAGTTTCATGGTGCAGGAACCGAGCGGGATCATCGCCTGGTTCAACGCCAGATCCTTTTTCTCCAGGCTGTGCATATAACGCATCATCTCAGTTTCGCTGTGATGACGGTTAAATACCGGGTGCTCGAGAATCGCGCTCTGGCGCTGCTGCCCTGCCGGGATTCCGCTGTTTTCAGCAGCCACGGCGCTGTCCAGCGCATCAATGTCCTGGCCATGCTCATCACCCAGCAAAATGGCGAACAGCGCCTGCACGTCTTCACGACGGGTAGTTTCATCCAGCGTGATGCCCACGGCGTGATGAATGTCGCTACGCAGGTTAACACCGAAACTCAGCGCACGGTTCAGCACTGCCGCTTTGTCAGCCACTTCGACGGTCAGGGTATCGAACCAGCTATTGTGGCGCAGTTTCAGTCCGCCATTTTTCAGTCCGGCCGCCAGGATGCTGGTCAGACGGTGGATACGCGAGGCAATACGCTTCAGGCCAGCCGGTCCATGATAAACCGCATAGAAACCAGCGATGTTTGCCAGCAGCACCTGTGAAGTACAGATGTTGGAGTTGGCCTTCTCACGGCGGATATGCTGTTCACGGGTTTGCATCGCCATACGCAGCGCGGTGTTACCGGCGGCATCGCGCGATACACCGATGATACGCCCGGGCATGGAACGCTTGTGCTCGTCACGGCTGGCAAAAAATGCCGCGTGAGGACCACCGTAGCCCATTGGCACACCGAAACGTTGCGCAGAACCAAATACAATGTCTGCACCCTGCTTGCCAGGTGCTTCCAGTTGCACCAACGCCATAAAGTCAGAGGCGACACTCACCACCACTTTGCGGCTTTTCAGCTCGGCAATCAGCGAACGGTAGTCATGCACTTCACCGGTGGTACCCGCCTGTTGCAGCAGTACACCAAACAGGTCGTCATGATCGAGCGCTTTTGCTGCGCTATCGATAATCAGTTCAAAACCAAAGGTTTCGGCACGCGTACGCACCACATCCAGTGTTTGCGGATGGATGTCGTCAGCGATAAAGAATTTGTTGGCATTTTTCAGCTTGCTGACGCGTTTTGCCATCGCCATCGCTTCAGCGGCGGCGGTGGCTTCGTCAAGCAGTGAAGCCGATGCGATATCAAGGCCGGTCAGGTCCAGCGTCAGGGTCTGGAAGTTGAGCAGCGCTTCCAGACGGCCCTGCGATACTTCCGGCTGGTAAGGGGTATAGGCGGTGTACCAACCCGGATTTTCCAGCATGTTGCGCAGAATCACCGGAGGGGTGATCACCGCAGTGTAGCCCATACCAATCCAGGATTTATAACGCTGGTTTTGACTGGCAATCGCTTTCAGCTCTGCCAGCGCCTGCTGCTCGGTGGCCGCATCACCCACAGCGGGCGGTCCCGGCAATTGGATGTCGGCAGGCACAATGGAACCAATCAGGGATTCCAAAGAGCTGGCACCAATCGCTTCCAGCATGGTGGCCTGTTGCTCCGGCGTTGGTCCGATATGGCGCTCAATAAAAGCACCGTTATGTTCAAGCTGGCTGAGAGTCTGAGTCATTAGCAGTAAATCCTGAATCGGGCTGGGTATTAATACAGACAAAAAAGAAAGGTGCCGCCACGCGACACCTTCTGATACTGGCGCTTAATCTTCGATGGTTTTTTTATAACCTTCGGCATTCATCAGCGACTCGAGTTCAGACTCATCGCTGGCCTTGATTTTGAACAGCCAACCGTCGGTGTAGGGGTCGCTGTTAATCAGCTCCGGTGAGCTTTCCAGCTCTTCGTTGACCGCCAAAATTTCGCCACTGATGGGAGCGTAAATATCAGAAGCCGCTTTCACCGATTCGGCAACTGCGCAATCTTCACCGATCTCAACGACGCGGCCCACTTCCGGCAGATCGACAAACACCATGTCACCCAACAGCTCCTGAGCATGTTCGGTAATCCCTACGGTGTAGGTGCCGTCGGCCTCCTGACGCACCCACTCGTGGCTCTCTTTGTACTTCAATTCGTTTGGTACATTGCTCATCGCCAAATCTCCTGAAAAAGTTACTGTGCGACCGGTTTACCGGCGCGAACAAAAATTGGTTTGGTGACCTTTACCGGCATTTCACGATTGCGGATTTCCACAATCGCCTGCTCGCCAATTCCGGCTGGCACGCGCGCCAGCGCAATGCTGTAACCCAGCGTCGGAGAGAAGGAGCCACTGGTAATAATACCCTGCTGCGGCTGACCTTGTTCATCGGTGAAACGTACCGGCAGACCGTTACGCAACACCCCTTTTTCGGTCATGATCAGACCGACCAGTTTTTCCGTTCCGGCAGCGCGCTGAGCTTCCAACGCCTCGCGGCCAATAAAATCACGGTCGCTGGGTTCCCAAACAATGGTCCAGCCCATATTCGCCGCCAGCGGTGAAACGCCCTCGTCCATCTCCTGGCCGTAGAGGTTCATCCCCGCTTCCAGACGCAACGTATCACGCGCACCCAAACCAGCCGGTTTAACTCCTGCCGCCAACAGGCGCTGCCAGAAATCCGCGGCGGCGTTAGCCGGCATGGCAATTTCGTAGCCCGCTTCACCGGTATAACCGGTGGTAGCGATAAACAGATCATCCGCCTGCACACCGAAGAACGGTTTCATGCCCGCGACGGCATCACGTTGCGCGGCACTGAACAGCGACTGCGCTTTCTGCTGCGCATGTGGTCCCTGCACCGCGATCAGTGCTAAATCGTCACGTTCAGTCAGGGTAATGCCATACGGCTGTGCGTGTTCACCAATCCATGCAAGGTCTTTCTCACGCGTGGCTGAGTTCACCACCAAACGGAAGAAGTCCTCGGTCATAAAGTAAACAATCAAATCATCAATGACGCCACCTGATGCATTTAGCATGCCGGTGTACAGTGCTTTGCCTGGTTGGGTCAGTTTGGCGACGTCGTTCGCCAGCAGGTAACGCAGAAATTCGCGGGTGCGGGCACCGTGCAGGTCAACGATGGTCATGTGGGAAACATCAAACATGCCGGCATCAGTGCGTACCACATGATGCTCATCCATTTGCGAGCCGTAGTGGAGTGGCATCATCCAGCCGTGAAAATCCACCATACGTGCGCCGCAGGCCTGATGCTGTTCGAATAGAGGCGTTTGCTGAGTCATAACCATCCTGTAGAAACAAGTGAGCGTGACGCGCCTGCGTAGCCGATTGTGGCTGACGCAAACGTTCTCTTTGCGCTGACGTTACCACCGAACGAGGCAATTAACCATAAGCAAAACGAGGGCGAACTTGCGTTGGGCGTCAGCAAAACGCCGCACAGAATGCAGGATAATTCACTGGTTTTATGTGATTAACCACGCACAAAATACAACAAGTTAACTTTTATACAGAAAAATAATGTAATCCAGCACTCCGTATGGGCCAATGGCACCGCATAAAAAAATCTTTTGCATGAGAAAATGTAATGCGAATTCCGACGTAAAATTAGAATAAATCAAACGAGGCGCAAAAAGGGTGCGGGGATGCATCAGGATGGTGCAAAGGAGGCAATGATCGTAGCGGTGCGATTTATCGCGCGGCTTTTACCGGCATCGCGAACGGATTCGCGCGATAAATCGCGCCGCTACGGGATGGAGGGATTAGCGCAGCCAGGCGGGGATATCATTCAGCCCCATGGCCTGCTTGAGCATCATCGGTTTGATGCCTGGCAAGGTATCGGCCAGTTTCAACCCGACATCACGCAGCAATTTCTTGGCCGGATTGCTGCCCGCAAATAATTCGCGGAAGCCCTGCATACCCGCCAGCATTAACGCAGCGCTGTGCTTGCGACTGCGTTCATAACGGCGCAGATAGAGATGCTGACCAATATCCTTGCCCTGACTGTGCAGGCGGCGAATTTCACCGATCAACTCTGCCGCATCCATAAAGCCGAGATTGACACCCTGCCCTGCCAATGGGTGGATGGTGTGCGCGGCATCGCCGACCAACGCCAGTCGGTGCGCGGCAAAGTTACGTGCATAGCGCGCCATCAGCGGGAAGGTTTTACGTTCGCTCTCGACCTGGCACAGACCCAGGCGCATATCGAACGCGACGGAAAGCTGTTGATTAAACAGCGCTTCGGGCATCGCCTGCAAACGGCTGGCTTCCTGCGGCGACAATGACCAGACAATGGAGCTGAGATGCGGGTCCTGCATCGGCAAAAATGCCAGAATGCCGTCGCCGTGGAACACCTGGCGCGCCACCGCATCATGCGGCAGATCGGTGCGGATATTTGCCACCAGCGCGTGATGATCGTAATCCCAGAAAGTGATCGGAATATCGGCCTTATCACGCAACCACGAGTTGGCACCGTCAGCGGCAATCAACAAACGCGCGCTCATCATGCTGCCGTCCTGGAGCGTGATAAAGGCTTCGTTATCACCAAACGCCACCTGCTGCAACTGCGCCGGAGCCAGCAAGGTGATATCGCTGCACTGGCTGGCACGTTGCCACAGCGCGCTGTGAATCACCGGATTTTCAATAATATGGCCGAGATGTGCGAGGCCCTGCTGCTCATCATCGAAACTGATGCTGCCAAAGCTGTCCTGATCCCACACTTCCATGCCGTGATACGCGCTGGCGCGCAGAGCCAGAATCGTTGACCAGACATCCAGTTTTTGCAGCAGGCGTTCGCTGGCGGCATTGATTGCCGAGACGCGAACGGATGGCGCAGCCGCCGGATCAAACTGCGGTTCTGCGGCCTTCTCCAGCACCGCGACGCGTAATCCGCTGCCTTGCAGCCCACAGGCGACGGCCAGTCCGACCATGCCACCGCCAGCGATAGCCACATCAAAAGTTTGCATTGCTGCCCCTTAATTCATGCTTAACGTTTTACCCAGCCGAGCGTACGCGCGGCAAGGGGGTTTCGCAGCCACGGCAGGTGGTCCATCGCCACCAGCCCAAAATTTCGTCCTGCCACCAGCGGAGCATAACGGTTGGCGAACAACCGCACCAGACCATCGGTGACGCCAATGGTGGCGGCACGGTCCGGTTGGCGTCGTGCGGCAAAATGATGCAGCACCGCATAACTGCCAGGGTCCTGACGCTGGCGCCAGGCGCTGGCGAGATTTTCCGCCAGCGACATCACATCACGCAGGCCGAGGTTAAAGCCCTGCCCGGCAATCGGATGCAGCGTTTGCGCCGCATTGCCAACCAGCGCCAGACGATGCGCCACCTGGCGTTCAGCCGTTTGCAACGCCAGCGGATAGATTTCGCGCTGACCGGTATGGGTGAAGCGCCCGAGACGCCAGCCAAAGGCTTGTTGCAGCTCACACAGGAAAGTCGCGTCATCCCACTGCATCAGGGCTTCTCGGTCATCCAGCGGATGACACCATACCAGTGACATGCGATTGCCCGACATCGGTAACAGCGCCAGTGGGCCATGTTCGGTAAAACGCTCAAAGGCGCGCCCCTGATGTGGCAACTGCGTGGTGACATTGGCAATCACCGCCAACTGCTGATAATCCTCGCGCTGCCAGTTAATGCCGCAGGAGGCAGCCAGCGGTGAACGCGAACCGTCAGCCGCCACCAACAAAGCACCGTCCAGTTGCTCGCCGCTATCGAGCGTGACCTGCACGTTATCAGCGCTGCGTGACACCGCCGTGACCTGCGCCGGGCAACGTAACGTTACACCCGGCGCCTGTTTCAGACGCTGGAACAGCCGTTGTCCAACATCGAACAACTCCACCACCTGCCCCAACGCCGGGAGCTGATAATCCGCCGCCTGCATCGAGACAAACCCGGTGTGGCCACGGTCAGAAACGTGCACCTGGGTGATTGGCGTGCCGCAATCCTGCAATGAACGCCACAGATCGATCTCCGCCAGTTGCTGGCAAGTGCCCGCCGCCAGCGCGATGGCACGGCCGTCATACCCCGGATGCGCACGGCTGTCCGGCTCACTACGCTCAATCAGCGTTACCGGCAGTTTTCCCTGAGTGAGATGGGATAACGCCAGTGCCAGAGTGGCACCGGTCATGCCGCCGCCTGCAATCAGAATGCTCATGCCTGTCGTGCCGCCGCCATTAAGGCTTCAATCGCGTCAGCATCCTTCACCACGCTGTCGGTCAGATTCTCGTTGCCGTCTTCGGTGATGACGATGTCATCTTCGATACGAATACCGATTCCGCGATATTGCGCAGGCACCCTGGCGTCTGGTGCGATATACAGACCAGGTTCAATGGTCAGAACCATGCCGGGTTCGAGGATGCGGTCGCGGCTTGGTGTGCCGTAGTGACCGACATCATGTACATCCAGCCCCAGCCAATGGCTCAAACCGTGCATAAAAAATTGACGGTGGGCCTGCTCGGCCAGCAGCGCATCCACTTCGCCTTCCATCACCCCCAGTTCCACCAGGCCGGTGACCATGATACGCACCACTTCGTCGTTCACGTCATGGATGCTCACGCCCGGACGGAACAGTTCCAGCGCTTTGTACAGTGACGCCAGCACGATGTCGTAAATGGCACGCTGAGGGGCGGTGAACTTGCCGTTAACCGGGAAGGTTCGCGTGATATCGCCCGCATAGCCCTGGAATTCGCAACCTGCGTCAATCAGTACCAAATCACCATCGCGCATCTCGCACTCATTTTCGGTGTAGTGCAGGATGCAGCCGTTTTCACCCGCTCCGACAATGGTGTTGTAGGAGGGAAAACGTGCGCCGTGACGATTGAACTCATGCTGGATTTCACCTTCAAGCTGATATTCAAACATCCCCGGACGACAGACCTGCATGGCGCGGGTATGGGCCAGCGCGCTGATTTCCCCGGCACGACGCAGGATGGCGATCTCTTCGGGTCCTTTGAACAGACGCATATCATGCACCCACGGACGCCAGTCGGTGAGGGTATCTGGCGCGCTCAGGTTCTGACGGAAGCCACGACGCAGTTTTTCCAGCGCACTGAACACCAGTTTGTCGGCTTCGGCATACAACCCCTGGGCGTGATACACCACATCCAGACCGTTTAACAGCTGATGCAGTTGTTCGCCAATATCGTCCCACGGCAATGCCCGGTCCACGCCGAGTTTCGCCGGTGCCGCATCCTGGCCCAGACGACGGCCAAACCAGATTTCGGCGGTCAGATCACGCACGCGGTTGAACAACACGCTGTGGTTGTGCGTCTCGTCGCTTTTAATCAACACCAGCAACGCCTGCGGCTCGTTAAAACCGGTGAAATACCAGAAATCGCTGTTCTGACGGAAGGGATATTCGCTGTCGTTACTGCGCGTCACTTCCGGCGCAGCAAAAATCAATGCGGCACTACCGGGCGCCATACGGGCAATCAGCGCCTGACGACGTTGCTGGAAAGTTTCCAGTGTAATCATGTTTGCACTCCCTGTTGAAAAGCGGGCACGGCAGTACCCGGAATGACGCGCTTAGTGTAGCGTGGGCTTCTGTACTTCAGGTGCTGTCGGCGGTCGCGGCTGGGTGAAGGTGTCGTGACACAGCAGCGCGGCAACGCGCACATACTCAATCACCTCTTCGAGTGATTGCTCAAGCTCTTCCTGATCTTCATCTTCGTCGTAGCCCAGTTGAGCGATGGTGCGCAGGTCATCAATCGCTTCTCCGGTTTCGCCGGTGACCTTGTCCAGTTTCGGCTGAGTCACACCCAGTCCCAGCAGGAAATGGTTGACCCATCCCGCCAGCGCATCGGCACGGTCAAATACCGTGATGTCATCGTCGTCAGGCAACATCAGTTGAAACAGGAAACCCTCTTCATCCAGAGTGTTGGTCAGGCTTTCATGGAGCGCCTGCAACGGCTGCGACAGGCTTTGTGAAAAGGCCATGCCTTCGTTGGTGAGGTCGTGCACCAGCGTCTTCCAGCTGTTATCCTGGTTACCGCCGCACAGGATGCCGCAAATCAGGCCGTGCATTTCGGCGGGTGTCATTCCCACGCCCTGCTGGGAAAGCGCCGCTGCCAGCGCGTTGTAAGTGGGCGTTGCGTTCTGTAAAGACATAAGCTTTGGTCGTCGTTGGCAGAATAAGTTCGTGTTATGCTACCACCAGGTGCCTCAGGGTTTCCAGAAAAGGGGTTGTAACTTCTCACCCAGGTCTATATAGTTGCGCTCCTCCCAAGCCATTGACTGCTAAGGGAGATGCGGGCGAAGTAATCAGTCAGGAAGGTGGCATGTCTGCACAACCGGTAGATATTCAGATTTTTGGTCGTTCGTTGAGAGTGAATTGTCCGCCTGAACAGCAAGATGCGCTGAATGCGGCAGCTGAGGACCTCAATCAACGGTTGCAAGATTTAAAAGTTCGCACTAGAGTCACAAATACAGAGCAACTGGTGTTCATCGCCGCGTTAAACATCTGCCACGAATTGGCACAAGAGAAAGGTAAGACGCGCGACTACGCAGCCAATATGGAACAACGTATTCGTATGCTGCAACAGACCATTGAACAAGCATTAGTTGAGCAAGGTCGCATAACTGATCGCCAGGGCACAAAGTTTGAATAACACTTCATGGTTATCGTGATACAGTAACGGTGAAGTAAATTTTCTCTGAGATGTTTGCATGCGGGCCAGTCCCCTGAGCCGATATTTCATTACCACAGAATGTGGCGCTCCGTAACTTGTGAGCATGCTCGGTCCGTCCGAGAAGCCTGATAGTTGCGACGACACATTCACCTTGAACCAAGGGTTCAAGGGTTACAGCCTGCGGCGGCATCTCGGAGATCTCCTCTTAGTTCCACTTCTGTTATCCCCCGGTACGCATGATATAGTGGCTGGCAACAGCCGACTTTGCCGGGGATATCATGTCTGAACCCTCATTTCGTGACCGACAAGACATTCGTCAACATGTGCGTCATCTGCGCCGCAACCTCACGGCTGAACAGCAGGAACAAGCCGCCGATTTGCTGGCAGAGCATGCGATAAATTTTGCGCCCATCAGCAATGCCGAACGTATTGCGTTGTTCCTGTCCGTTGATGGGGAGTTGAATACTCGCCCACTCATCGCCAAGCTCTGGCAACAGAAAAAACAGGTTTTCCTGCCGGTGCTGCACCCTTTCGCCCCCGGAAATTTACTGTTCCTGCGCTACACACCCGACACGCCACTCAGCCCGAATAAATTAAGCATCCCGGAACCGCCGCTGGATATCACCCAAATGGTCACCCTTGATCAGCTGGACGTGGTGATGGTGCCATTAGTCGCGTTCGACCAAAGCGGGCAGCGATTGGGTATGGGAGGAGGTTTTTACGATCGCACGCTACAAAACTGGCAGCAGCATGGTTTTCTACCGGTGGGGATTGCGCATGACTGTCAGCATGTTGAAACGCTGCCAGTAGCGACCTGGGATGTGCCGTTGCCGGTGGTGATTACACCGTCGAAATTGTGGCAGTGGTGATTTGCGCGATAAATCGCGCCGCTACGATAATTCCGTATCAGTAGCGGCGCGATTCATCGCGCGATTAAGTGCGTTTTAAATCAGTACAGCAAGCGCGCGCGAATGGTGCCCGGAATTGCCTTCATCAGTTGCAGCGCTTTATCCGCCACATCCTGCTGTGCATCGATATCGATTACCACGTAGCCCATCAGCGGCGAGGTTTGCAGATACTGGGCGGCAATGTTGATGCCCTGCTCGGCAAAAATCTGGTTGATGGCGGTCAGTACACCCGGACGGTTTTCGTGAATGTGCAACAGGCGACTGGCGCTGGCGGCATGCATCGGCAACGACACTTCCGGGAAGTTAACGGCAGACAGGGTTGAACCGTTGTCAGAATACTTCGCCAACTTGCCAGAGACTTCCAGACCGATGTTTTCCTGCGCTTCCTGCGTCGAACCACCGATATGTGGCGTCAGAATCACGTTATCGAATTCACACAGCGGTGAATTGAACGGATCGCTGTTGGTCGCTGGTTCCACAGGGAACACGTCAATCGCCGCACCCGCCAGATGTTTGTTGGACAAGGCATCGCACAGCGCCGGAATATCAATCACCGTACCGCGTGCGGCGTTAATCAGCAGCGCACCTGGCTTCATCAGCGCCAGTTCGGCGGCACTGATCATATTCTGCGTTGATGGGGTTTCCGGTACGTGCAGGCTGACCACATCACTCATGTTGAGCAGGTCAGACAGGTGACGCACCTGTGTGGCGTTGCCCAGCGGCAGTTTGTTCTCGATATCGTAGAAAAACACATGCATGCCAAGGCTTTCCGCCAGCACACCGAGTTGCATACCGATATGGCCATAGCCGATGATACCCAGCTTCTTGCCACGAGCTTCATAGGAACCCGCTGCAATTTTATTCCAGATACCGCGGTGCGCTTTGGCGTTCGCTTCCGGGATGCCACGCAGCATCAGCAGCATTTCACCAATCACCAGTTCGGCAACCGAACGGGTGTTGGAGAACGGGGCATTAAATACCGGCACGCCACGTTTTGCTGCTGCATTCAGGTCAACCTGGTTGGTGCCGATACAGAAGCAGCCAACCGCAACCAGTTTTTCAGCCGCAGCGAAAATCTCTTCGGTCAGTTGGGTACGGGAACGGATACCAATGAAGTGTGCGTCACGAACGGAGGACTTCAGCGTCTCCGCATCCAGTGCACCTTTGTGGAATTCGATGTTGGTGTAACCTGCTGCGCGCAGGTTATCCAGCGCACTCTGATGGACACCTTCCACCAGCAGGAACTTAATCTTGTCTTTTTCCAGTGATAACTCTGCCATTTCCCGACCCTATTCAGAATTCAACGAGGGCTGCCATAAGCCAGCCTTCTGTCAAAATATCAAAAAATTCGTTTGCAGCAAGACAATCGATTGCCTCGACCTCAGCACGCGTCAGCGCTACGGCAGCACAATGCCGTACAAAATCGGGATATGCGTACAGAGCGAAGAATGAACCTGCTGTTGATGACTGTTTTGTGACATAAGTCACCGAATTTCAGCATACGAAGAAAAGATGTTTTGCGTATGGAAATAAGCGGCGCTGCAACAGCGCCGGACAGATCATTTGGTAATGGTTTTTACGCCATCGGCAGTGCCGATCAGCGCGACATCAGCGCCGCGTGCTGCAAAAAGCCCTACCGTCACCACACCAGGCAGCGCATTGATGGCTTTTTCCAGCGCGATCGGATCGAGGATGCGTAGATTATGCACGTCGAGAATAATGTTGCCGTTATCGGTCACCACGTTCTGACGATATTCTGGCAGGCCGCCCAATTTCACCAGTTCACGCGCCACATAGGAACGCGCCATCGGGATCACTTCAACCGGCAGCGGAAAGTGGCCCAATACATCCACTTCTTTCGAGGCATCGGCAATACAGATAAATTTCTCAGCCACGGCGGAGACAATTTTCTCACGCGTCAGCGCCGCGCCGCCGCCTTTAATCATCTGCATCTGCGGATTGATCTCATCAGCACCGTCGACGTACACCGAGAGCGAATCCACTTCATTGAGATCAAACACATGAATGCCGAGGGATTTCAGTTTCTGCGTTGAGGCTTCCGAGCTGGAAACTGCGCCCTCAATTTGATGCTTAATCGAACCTAACGCATCAATAAAATGGGCAGCGGTCGAACCGGTGCCAACGCCAACAATGGTGCCCGGCTGCACATATTGCAGTGCTGCCCAACCTACCGCTTTTTTCAGTTCATCCTGGGTCATGGTATGTTTAAAACCTGTGCGACAACGAGGTGCGCGTAGTATAAAACAAGGCGGCGTAAAAAAGCGCGGCTGTTAAAGGCTTTGTAACTCAGTGCACAAAAACCATCTTTTGATTTTTTGTGGCATAGTACCCTCCATCCTGAACGAGAGAGAACAACAATGAAACGCCCGGATTATCGAACGCTTCAGGCGCTGGATGCTGTGATTCGTGAACGCGGCTTTGAGCGCGCCGCGCAAAAACTTTGTATTACGCAGTCTGCGGTGTCGCAGCGTATTAAACAGCTGGAAAATTTATTCGGTCAGCCGCTGCTGGTGCGTACCGTACCGCCGCGCCCGACGGAACAGGGGCAGAAGCTGCTGGCGTTGTTGCATCAGGTGGAGCTGCTGGAAGAGGAGTGGCTGGGTGATGAAAACGGTGGCACCACGCCGCTGCTGTTGTCACTGGCGGTCAACGCCGACAGTCTGGCAACCTGGCTGCTGCCCGCATTGAAAGATGTGCTGGCCGATTCCCCGGTGCGCCTCAACATTCAGGTCGAAGACGAAACCCGGACTCAGGAGCGCTTACGTCGTGGTGAAGTGGTGGGTGCGGTGAGTATTCAGCCACAACCCTTACCGAGCTGTCTGGTTGATCAACTGGGGGCGCTGGATTATCTGTTTGTAGCGTCACCCGAGTTTGCCAATCGCTACTTCCCGAATGGCGTGACACGTTCGGCGCTGCTGAAAGCCCCGGCCATTGCCTTTGATCATCTCGATGATATGCATCAGGCGTTTCTGCAACAGAATTTCGATCTGTCGCCGGGTAGCGTACCCTGCCATATCGTTAACTCGTCGGAAGCCTTCGTCCAGCTAGCTCGTCAGGGGTCGACCTGCTGTATGATTCCGCATTTGCAGATTGAACGTGAACTGGCGAATGGTGAGTTGGTGGATTTGACGCCCGGCTTGTACCAGCGCCGGATGCTGTACTGGCATCGCTTTGCCCCGGAAAGCCGTCTGATGCGTCGCGTCACCGATGCATTAATTGCCCACGGCCACCGCGTATTGCGTCAGGATGATTTAGCGGCCTGACAGCAGCACGAATTCGTAGCGGCGTGATTTATCACGCACAGGATTGCGCGATTTATCGCGCCGCTACGGAAACATTACGGTGTATTCGGTTTGATATCGAATACCACATCCACCTGATCGTCAAAGTGAATGGTCTGCTGCTCGTAGGTTTGCTGCGCTGAGGTATCCGCCTCTGGTGCCGCCGCTTTGAACATGCGTGCCATCGGCATCGGCTGATAGTTGGCTACGTGATAGCGGATGCTATACACCGGACCGAGTTTCGCATTGAAACCTTCCGCCAGTGCTGATGCCTGCTGAGTTGCATTGGCGATAGCCGCTTTACGCGCCTGATCCTTATAGGTCTGCGGATTTGCCACGCCGAGATCAACAGCACGAATCTCGTTCAACCCGGTTTTCAACGCCCCATCCAGCAGTTCATTCAGCTTCTCCAGCTGACGCAGCGTCACCTGTACCTGGCGTACTGCGCGGTAGCCTTTCAGTACCGATTTCCCCTCTTTGGTGTAATCGTACTCAGGCTGGGTGCGGAGGTTAGCAGCATCGATATCTTTCTTCTCGATGCCATTTTTTTGCAGAAAATCAAAATATTGTGCAACACGGCTATCGGCCTGCTTTTTCGCATCCGCCGCGTCTTTCGATGAAACATTCACCACAATCGAGAGCGTAGCAATATCCGGACGTGCCTCGATACTTGCCTGCCCTGAAGTCACCACATGCGGCCCATTCGGCAGCTCGTCGGCCTGAACCATCGCAGGCAATGCGCCCGCGCTCATTACGGCGGCCAGCGCCAGTGCTTTGAGTTTCACGAAAGTCCTCCTTGAAGATTCAATTCTGAGGTCGCCACTATGGCGAAGCCTGCTACACATTACCATGCGTGATGGTCTGAGTTTTGATTCAACGAAAAGTTCGGGCACTCTGCTGTTTTATCGTCTCCGCGATCACAAAATAATCACCCTGTATTCGCTGAATTTGCCTACCAGTGTTTCTATTAAAGAGACACTCTGACCTCCGGGAGCGTTCCACGATGACAGAGCAACCGATAGCACAACCCCACGTTTGTGTCCGTGCCGGGCGCACACGCTTTCTGATGCTTGGCCTGGTGTTTATCAACATCATTATTAATTACATGGACCGAACCAACCTGTCGGTCGCCGCCACGACAATGGCCGGTGAATTGCGCTTCACGCCGCTGGAGATGGGGTTAATCTTCTCTGCCTTTGGCTGGATTTATGCCGCCTTACAGATCCCCGGCGGTTTCCTGATCGATCGTCTGGGCGCGCGGCTGGTGTATGGCGTCGGGCTGTTTGTCTGGTCGATGGTGACGGCGCTACACGCCTTTGCCGGTAGCTTTCTCGCGCTGTTTGGCCTGCGTCTGGGGGTCGGTGCCTTTGAAGCCCCGGTGATGCCCGCCAACAACCGGGTGATCTCCAGTTGGTTCCCGGAACAGGAGCGCGCCAGCGCCATTGGTATTTACTCTTCGGCGCAGTTTGTCGGTTTAGCCTGCATGACCCCGCTGCTGTTTCATGTGCAGGATGCGTTTGGCTGGCGCGGTTTGTTTCTGATTACCGGCGTCGCAGGCATGATTTGGGCGCTGGTGTGGTATGTCCTCTACCGCGAACCTGGCGATCACAAAGGGGTTTCCCAGGCGGAACTGAATTATCTGCGCAGCAATGGCGCGCTACTGGGTGACCGCCAGAGCGCTCAACCACCACGCGCGCGCTGGCAGGATCTGGCGCAGATGTTCCGCAGTCGCAAGCTGGTTGGCATCTACATTGGTCAGTTCACCATTTCGGCTACCTTCTGGTTCTTCCTCACCTGGTTCCCGACCTACCTGGTGGAATATCGTCATATGGCGTTTATTAAGAGCGGCTATGTAGCGTCACTGCCCTACTTCGCCGCCTTTTGCGGCGTGCTGCTGGCGGGCTTTGCCTCGGACCGCATGATACGTCGGGGCGTTTCGGCCAGTGTTGCTCGCAAACTACCGGTAATCCTCGGATTATCGCTGACCTTATTTATTCTCGGGGCCAATTACACGGACAACTCCGCGCTGATCATCCTGTTTATGTCTGTCGCCTTCTTTGGCAACGGCCTCGCGACCATTACCTGGGTGTTTGTTACCGCGCTGGCACCGCGCCATTTAATCGGGCTGGCCGGTGGCGTATTTAACTTCACCGGCGCGCTCTCCTCCATTGTGGTGCCGATCGCCATTGGCGCATTAATCGATGGCGACAATTTCGCGCCAGCGCTGGCGTTTATCGCCATGCTGGCCGCTATCGGCATCGCCAGTTACGTGTTTATCGTCGGGAAAATCGACCATGTTAGCGCGCAATGATCATGCGCTGCGCCAGCGCCTGCAACTGCGCCAGACGCTGCTGGAGATGTGCCTCATCCGCCTGCCAGATTTTGGCGAACGCCAGGGCCGCGCGATTGTTATTAATCGGCAGTGCCATACTGATTTCGCCATCGTCACGATGCCAGATGAGGGTGTCCTGCGTGCGTTTACGCGCCAGCAGCGGGGCAATCTGCGCCCATTGATCGTCGGTGAAACGTGGCCGCAAGGCTTCATCGCTCTCCGCCGCCAACAGCGATACGCCGATCACCGACTGCCAGGCGGGCAACATATGGTAGCCCGCCAGCGCCTGGCTGGTGCTGGTACGCTCGCCCGGTTCCGAGTGCCAGATATAGATCACCTGGTCCTCCCACAGCACGCCCAGCGCCACCACGATATCGCGTGGCGCATTGGCTTCCAGTTGTGGCAGCGCCTGGGCAAACAGCGACGATCCGCGAATCGCCTGTGCTGCCAGCGCATGTACCCCAGGTCCGGGCAGATAGCGGCGATGCTCATCCTGCATCGTCAGACCAATCGAGGCCATGGTCATCAGCAGGCGGTTCACCCGCGTGCTGTTCATCCCCATCTGGCGCGCCAGTTCGCGACAGCCAACGGCTTTATCACTGGAAACCAGATATTGCAGGCAGCGAATACCGTCAATCAGGCTTTGATTGGGTTGAGAAGACATACATCACCCTGTGGCGGTCAAAAATTTAATCTTAGCGTCAGAGTTACAGGAATGAAATGATGCAAATTTTCTCCTCTCAGGATACCCGCCAATTTCCCCTGCAACCTTTGCAAGCGGATGTGTTGGTGGCCGGTGGTGGTTTGGCCGGTGTCTGCGCCGCGCTGGCCGCAGCGCGTGATGGTGTGACGGTGGTGCTGATTCAGGATCGCCCGGTGCTGGGCGGCAATGCCTCCAGCGAAGTTCGTCTGTGGGCCAACGGTGCCACCTCGCACATGGGTAACAATAATCGCTGGGCGCGCGAAGGTGGCATCATGGGCGAGATCATGGAGGAGAACCTGTGGCGCAACAAAGAAGGCAACCCGGTGTTGTTTGATCTGGTGCTGCTGGATCTCGCCCAGGCACAGCGCGGCCTGACGCTGCTGCTGAACACCACAGTGACAGGGATAGAAAAATCAGGTCGCCAGTTACAGGCGGTGCATGCCTTTAACGCCATCAACCAGACGCGCTATCACGTTAGCTCCCGACAATTTATCGATGCCAGTGGGGACGGGGTATTGGGTTATCTGGCAGGTGCCGCACATCGGGTCGGTGCGGAATCGGTAGAAGAATTCGGTGAGAAAATGGCTCCCGGCGAGCATTTTGGCCACAAACTCGGTCACTCCATCTACTTCTACACCAAACGCAGCGCTGAGCCTGTGCGTTTTATCCCGCCAGGCTTTGCCCTGAAGGATATCCAGGCCATTCCACGCTATAAACGCCTGACCTCTGAACTGAACGGTTGCGACCTGTGGTGGCTGGAATGGGGAGGACGGCTCGACACGGTGCATGAGAGCGAAACCATCAAATGGGAGCTGTGGAAAATCGTCTGGGGCGTGTGGGATTACATCAAGAATTCCGGCGAGTTTCCCGATGCGGAAAACCTGACTATCGAATGGGTCGGCCTGATCCCCGGCAAACGTGAAAGCCGCCGCTTTCTCGGTGACACGCTGCTATGTCAGCAGGATATCGTGGAACAACGCGATCATTATGACGCCGTGGCCTATGGCGGTTGGTCGATTGACCTGCATCCCGCTGATGGCGTCTACAGCGAACATGATGGCTGCCGCCAGTTTCACAGCAAAGGCACCTACACCATCCCATTCCGCGCCTTGTACAGCCAGTCGCTGGATAACCTGCTGCTGACCGGCAGGTTGATCTCCGCCACCCATGTGGCGTTCGGTAGCGCACGCGTGATGTGTACCTGCGGCGTACTCGGTGAGGTGGTGGGACGTGCAGCGGCGATCTGCCAGCAGCAGCATCTCACCCCAGGCGAGCTGTCCACTCCTGAACGAATCGGACAGCTTCAGCAGCATCTGCTGCGCCAGGGCGCTTACATTCCGCGCCAGCGGCTGTTAAGCCCGTCCGGCGCAGTGAAGGTACACGTCAGCAGCACGCTTCAGCTTAGTTCCCTGCCTGCTGATGGTGGCTGGCAGCCACTGAAATCACGTTGCGCGCTGCTGCTGCCCTTGAAAGCCGGAGAACGTTTGCCCGCCCTGAAGGTGTCGATGCGGGCGGCTGCACAACAGTCGCTACAGGTGTCGCTGCTGACCAGTGAAAACCCGGCCAATACCTGTGGTGACCGTCATCTGGCCAGTCAGACGATCTGCGTCAACGAGCAAGGGGAATACCGGCTGGATTTTGCCTGGCGCGCCGACTGCGATCGTTACCTGATGATTGCCTTTGCCGAGAATCCGGCGATTGAGATCGCCCTGACCAGTCAGCGGCTGCCGGGCATCATGATGGTGTTTAACAGCCTGAATCCACGGGTGGCAAAACGCACCCGCCAGATCAATGATGGCGATTATGGTGTCGATGAATTTGATTTCTGGCTACCACGCCGCGCACCACACCAGGTTCTCATCGCCTTCTGCCTTGAGGCTCCGTTGCAACTGTGGCATCGCGACGCGCTACTGAACGGTAAGTTGCGCCCGGAAAGTCATACTAACTGTTGGGTTCCGGCATCAGACGACAGTGCACCGGTGGTGAGCTGGCAATGGTCACAGCCCCAGCAGGCCAGCCAACTCACCCTGTTGTTTGATAATGATTTTGACCATGCAATGGAGACGGTGCAGATGGGGCATGCGCAGGCCGTAACGCCGCATTGCACCACCCATTACCGCGTATGGCTGGATGAGATGTTGCTGGCTGAAGTGAACGATAACCATCATTCACTCTGCCATCATGCATTGCCGCGGGGCGTGAGTTTTCGGCAAATACGCCTTGAACTGCTTGCCACGGCGGGCGCTCTGCCCGCACTTTACGGTTTGCATCTGCATCACCAGTTGGCGATACCCTGACGCGCCAGCTGGAAAGCAATCACCCACATCACCGTGCCTACCAGCAAATTGATTATACGTTGCGCACGCACGGTGCGCAGTCGGGGCGATAACCATGCGGCCATCAACGCCAGACCAAAGAACCAGATGATTGAGGCGCTGACGCTGCCGAGGGCAAACCAACGGCGTGCCGCTTCAGACGGCAACTGACCACCGAGACTCCCCAACACCACAAAGGTATCGATATAAACATGGGGGTTGAGCCAGGTTACCGCCAATAGGGTGGCGATAATGCGCCAGCGTCCCTGCTTTATCATCTCTGCCGATGCCAGCGAGACATCCCCCTGCCAGGCATTGCGCAATGCACCCCAGCCATACCAGCTCAGAAAGGCCACGCCGGTCCAGGTGATAAGCATCAGCAGCACTGGCGACTGATTAAGCAAAGCACTGCCGCCAAAGATACCGCCACAAATCAAAGCAATGTCACTCAGGGTGCAGAGTGCCGCCGTCATCAAATGATAATGGCGTTTTATGCCCTGGTTCATTACGAAGGCGTTTTGCGGCCCTAACGGCAGAATGAGCGAAGCCCCAAGAGCAAGCCCTTGTAAATAAACAGATAACACGGGAATTTTTCCATCAACATGGGTGATGGCGTGAAGTATAAAGGCGTGAAATTATTAGAGGAAATGGAAAAAATTAATGGGTCATTAGAAAAAACGATTACGTAGCGGCGCGATCTATCGCGCAATTCCGTGCGCGGTGCCGGAAAAACCCGCGCGATAAATCGCGCCGCTACGTTTGGGGATTATTCGGTGCCTTCAGCCACCGCTGCCTCGTTTTTCACCGGATGGAAATGTACATCCATCTGCGGATAAGGGATGCCGATCCCATGCGCGTCCAGCGTGCGCTTGTAGTTCTTCAGCAGGTCCCAGTAGACGTTTTGCAGGTCGCTGCTCTTGCTCCAGCAACGCACCACGAAGTTGAGCGACGAGGCAGCCAGTTCGTTCAGACCAATCTGGATACCCATATCCTTTAGCACGCGCTCGTCCGCTTCGGTCACTTCTTTCAGTAAGCTGATAACCTGATCCACATCCGCATCATAGGCCACGCCAATAATAAATTCGTTACGACGAATCGGTTCACGAGAGTAGTTAACGATATTACCGGCAATGATTTTGCCGTTCGGCACCACCACGATTTTGCCATCGGCGCTTTTCAGGGTGGTGGAGAAGATCTGCACGTTCTGTACGGTACCCGTCACGCCACCGAGATCAACGAACTCGCCGGTACGGAACGGACGGAAGGTCACCAGCAGCACGCCAGCAGCGAGGTTGGAGAGCGACCCCTGCAATGCCAGACCCACGGCCAGACCTGCGGCACCCAGAACGGCGATCACTGAGGCGGTCTGCACCCCCACGCGTCCGAGCGCGGCGATAATGGTAAAGGCGATAATGCCGTAGCGCACCAGCGCTGACAGGAAATCCGCCACGGTAGCATCGATATGACGCGCCACCAGCACCCGATTGATGGCATTCGAAATGATGCGCGCCACAATCATCCCGATGATGATGATGGCAATCGCCGCCACAATATTCACGACATAGCTCAGGATCAGTTCCTGATTGCGTACCAGCCATCCACCCGCGTTGTTAATGCCGTCAACGACATTTAAATCTTCCATTTGTTAGCCCTGTTGTTGAGTTTCCCGCAGGAAAGAACAAAAACTGCCAGAATGAATCCGACACTCCCGCGTACAAGGGTAAACAATAATGGGGGCCAGCGCCAAAGATGGTCAGAATTTACTGAATAATCCGAAAATAATGCATAAAAAAAGGCCCTTTCGGGCCTTTTTTGTACTGTAAGGGAAAATTACAGTACGTCGATCGCGTTAAGCTCTTTGAACGCCTGTTCCAGGCGAACCACCATGGATGCCTGAGCAGAGCGCAGCCATACGCGCGGATCGTAGTATTTTTTGTTCGGGCTATCTACGCCGTTCGGGTTACCGAGCTGGCCTTGCAGATAGTCTTCGTTCTTTTTGTAGTACTGCAGGATACCGTCCCAGGTCGCCCATTGGGTGTCGGTATCGATGTTCATCTTGATCACGCCGTAGCTGATTGACTCTTCGATTTCCGCAGCAGAAGAACCTGAACCACCGTGGAATACGAAATCCAGCGAGTTGTGCGGCAGGTTGTGTTTCTTAGAAACATATTCCTGAGAATCACGCAGGATGGTCGGGGTCAGCTTAACGTTACCCGGCTTGTACACGCCGTGAACGTTACCGAAAGATGCCGCAATGGTGAAACGCGGGCTGATTTTGCTCAGTTCGGTGTACGCGTAATCCACGTCTTCCGGCTGGGTGTACAGGGCAGAAGCGTCCATGTGGCTGTTGTCCACACCATCTTCTTCGCCGCCGGTGCAGCCCAGTTCGATTTCCAGCGTCATACCCAGTTTCGCCATACGGGTCAGATATTTGCTGGAGATCTCGATGTTTTCATGCAGTGACTCTTCAGACAGGTCAATCATGTGAGAAGAGAACAGCGGCTTACCGGTTTTGGCGAAGTGTGCTTCACCCGCGTCCAGCAGACCGTCGATCCACGGCAGCAGTTTTTTCGCGCAGTGGTCAGTGTGCAGGATAACCGGCACGCCATACAGCTCTGCCATCAGGTGCACATGGTGCGCACCGGCGATAGCACCGGCAATCGCCGCGCCCTGAGGTTTGTCGGTTTTGTAACCTTTACCCGCGATGAAAGCAGCACCACCATTGGAGAACTGAACGATGACCGGCGATTTCACTTTCGCTGCCGCTTCCAGTACTGCGTTGATGGAATCTGTGCCGACGCAGTTTACTGCTGGCAGGGCGAATTTGTTCTCTTTCGCCACTTTGAAGATTTTCTGAACGTCATCACCAGTGACAACGCCGGGTTTTACGAAATCAAAAATTTTAGACATGGTTGTGTCCTGTTTCGTTTACCGTTCATCCCCGAATCGAGGGGGACTGGATTTTATGCCCCATAGCGTCAGGGCAAGTCTTCAGGCGACGCCAAAGCGCCGCCCCCAAAAGATTACTGCTTCGCGCGCTCTTCCAGCATGGCTACGGCTGGCAGTTTTTTACCTTCCACGAATTCGAGGAATGCGCCGCCACCGGTAGAGATGTAGGAGATCTTGTCTTCGATACCGAACAGATCAATGGCTGCCAGGGTGTCACCACCGCCTGCGACAGAGAACGCTTCGCTGTCAGCGATCGCGTTAGCAACGATTTCGGTGCCTTTACGGAAGTTCGGGAACTCGAACACGCCAACCGGACCGTTCCACAGGATGGTTTTTGCGTCTTTCAGCAGTTTTGCCATTGCCTGTGCGGTTTCATCACCGAAGTCCATAATTTCTTCGTTATCCGCCACTTCGGAAACCTTTTTCACGGTTGCCGGTGCGGTTTCAGAGAATTCTGTGCCTACGCGGGAGTCGGTCGGAACCGGGATACCGTACTGGTCACGCAGACCTTTGGCCGCTTCCACGAAGTCTGGCTCGTACAGGGATTTACCGACGTTGTTGTCGATAGCCACGAAGGTGTTAGCGATACCACCGCCGACGATCACGGTGTCAGCGATTTTCACCAGCGATTGCAGCACGTCGAATTTGGTAGAGACTTTAGAACCACCGACAACCGCCACCAGCGGACGCTGCGGGTTGCTCATCACTTTGCCCAGCGCTTCCAGCTCAGCAGAGAGCAGCGGACCGGCACAGGCGATCGGTGCGAATTTACCTACGCCGTGAGTTGATGCCTGCGCACGGTGCGCAGTACCGAAGGCATCCATCACAAACACGTCGCACAGTGCGGCGTATTTTTTGGACAGCGCTTCGTCGTCTTTCTTCTCGCCTTTGTTGAAGCGTACGTTTTCCAGCACCACCAGCTCACCCGCACCGACTTCAACGCCGTCGAGGTAATCTTTAGCCAGGGTAACTGTGGTGCCGTTCAGCTTGTCTTTCAGATAGTTAACAACCGGCAGCAGGGAGAACTCTTCGTTGTATTCACCTTCGGTCGGACGACCCAGGTGAGAGGTAACCATCACTTTCGCGCCCTGTTTCAACGCCGCTTCGATGGTGGGCAGAGAAGCACGGATACGTGCATCAGACGTCACTTTCCCTTCTTTCACTGGTACGTTGAGATCGGCACGGATCAGAACACGTTTTCCAGCAAGATCCAGATCGGTCATCTTAATTACAGACATGGTGAACCCTCTCGTTGATTCTCATAAGTTTTGCCAGACGCAGACCGCGTCTTACCTGAAACCGCTTGCGGCCATTGCTAACGTTGTGTCGAGCATGCGGTTAGCAAAGCCCCATTCGTTGTCACACCAAACCAGGGTTTTGATAAGGTGGTGACCGCTGACCCGCGTTTGCGTGCCATCCACAATGGCACTGTGCGGATCATGGTTAAAATCTACTGAGACTAACGGTAATTCCGTATAGTCAACTATACCACGAAATGCCCCTTCTGATGCGTTTTGCAGCAAGGCATTGACCTCACATGCCTTCACCGCCTGGCGTACCGAAACGCTCAAATCAATGGCCGTAACATTGATGGTTGGCACACGCACCGCGATAGCTTCGAAGCGATCGTTAAATTTCGGAAAAATGCGCGTTATACCCGCCGCCAGCCGCGTATCCACCGGAATGATCGATTGGCTGGCTGCACGGGTACGGCGGAGATCGCTGTGATAAGCGTCGATCACCTGTTGATCGTGCATCGCCGAGTGGATGGTGGTCACGGTGCCTGACTCAATGCCAAAGGCGTCATCCAACAACTTTATCACCGGAATAATGCAGTTGGTGGTGCAGGATGCGTTGGAGACAATGCGGTCAGTTTGTTTAAGAGCCTGTTCGTTCACGCCGAACACTACGGTGGCATCCAGATCGTTACCGCCCGGATGCGAGAACAACACCTTCTTCGCGCCCGCCTGCAAATGAGCTTCGCCATCCGCACGGCTGCCGTAAACACCGGTACAATCCAGCACGATATCAACATTCAGCTCCTGCCACGGCAGGGTGGCGATATCGGCCTGATGCAGGATACGAATGGTATCGTCACCGACAAACAGCAGGTCGCGTTCCTGGCGCACGTCAAAGGCAAAACGTCCGTGGCTGGTATCGTACTTCAGCAGATGCGCCATACCGACGGCTTCCGCCAGTTCGTTAATCGCCACCACGGTGATTTCTGCTCTGCGGCCTGTTTCATACAACGCACGCAGCACATTACGCCCGATACGACCAAAACCATTTATAGCTATGCGAACGGTCATCTTTCCTTCAACCACACCTGAAAAAACGTGCCGATAGCCTGAGCGTTTCACACCCTTTTGTACAGGGAATTCTTGTCGACTGCCTGTGGTTGTCAGCGGGTTTCACGCCACAACTGAAACGGTTCAGCTAGGATAAAGCAAGGAAGGAATAACAGGAATGATTGTGATCAACTGCGCTGCTGATTATTGGATCTACGTCACAAAATAAGCCAATTTAAGATTATTACTGGAGGAATAATGAGGTAATGCTTGCCCGAATTCGTAGCGGCGCGATTTATCGCGCAATTCCGTGCGCGATGTCGGAAAACCCCGCGCGATAAATCGCGCCGCTACGGGAATCCAAACGGGCGGCCATCAGGCCGCCCAAAAGCATTACAGAATCGATTTCGCGGTTGCGACTACATTGGCAACGGTGAAACCAAACTCTTCGAACAGTTTCTCTGCCGGGGCTGATTCACCAAAGCTGGTCATACCGACGATTGCACCGTTCAGGCCGGTGTACTTGAACCAGTAATCGGCGATACCCGCTTCGATCGCAACACGCGCAGCCACTGCTTTCGGCAGTACAGATTCACGGTAAGCCGCATCCTGTTTGTCGAACGCATCGGTGGACGGCATGGAAACCACGCGCACTTTACGGCCTTCGGTGGTCAGCTGGTCGTAAGCACCGACCGCCAGTTCCACTTCTGAACCGGTGGCGATCAGGATCAGTTCCGGCTGACCGGCACAGTCCTTCAGCACATAACCACCGCGTGCCACGTTTGCCAGCTGCTCAGCGCTACGATCCTGCTGCGCCAGGTTCTGACGGGAGAAGATCAGCGCGCTCGGGCCATCTTTACGCTCGATGGCGTATTTCCACGCCACCGCAGATTCCACCTGGTCACACGGACGCCACAGGCTCATATTCGGGGTGGTGCGCAGGCTCGCCATCTGCTCAACCGGCTGGTGCGTCGGGCCATCTTCGCCCAGACCGATGGAGTCGTGGGTGTAGACCATGATTTGACGGATCTTCATCAGCGCCGCCATACGTGCCGCGTTACGCGCGTATTCCACAAACATCAGGAAGGTGGCGGTATACGGCAGGAAACCGCCGTGCAGGGCGATACCGTTGGCAATCGCGGTCATACCGAATTCGCGCACACCGTAGTGGATGTAGTTACCGGCCGCATCTTCGTTAATCGGTTTAGAACCGGACCACATGGTCAGGTTGCTCGGTGCCAGGTCAGCTGAACCGCCGAGATATTCCGGCAGGATTTTGCCGAAGGCTTCGATGGCATTCTGCGACGCTTTACGGCTGGCGATTTTCGCCGGATTGGCCTGCAACTGCTCAACAAATTTCTGCGACTCTTCAGCCCAGTTGGCCGGCAGTTCGTTGTTCATGCGACGTTTGAATTCGGCAGCCAGTTCCGGGTGCGCAGCAGCGTAGGCCGCGAATTTCTCGTCCCATGCGGCTTCTTTCGCTTTGCCCGCTTCTTTGGCATCCCACTGAGCGTAGATGTCTGCCGGGATCTCGAACGGCGCGTAGTCCCAGCCCAGCTGTTTGCGGGTCAGCGCCACTTCGGCGTCGCCCAGCGGTGCGCCGTGGGAGTCGTGGGTACCGGCTTTGTTCGGGGAACCGAAACCGATGATGGTTTTGCACATCAGCAGGGATGGCTTGTCAGTAACGGCTTTGGCTTCTTCCACCGCTTTTTTGATGGCGTCGGCATCGTGACCGTCCACGCCGCGCACCACATGCCAGCCGTAGGCTTCAAAGCGTTTTGCGGTGTCGTCGGTGAACCAGCCATCGACGTGACCGTCGATGGAGATGCCGTTGTCGTCATAGAAGGCAACCAGTTTGCCCAGCTTCAGCGTACCGGCGATGGAGCATACCTCGTGTGAGATACCTTCCATCATGCAGCCGTCGCCCATAAACACGTAAGTGTTGTGGTCCACGATGTCGTGGCCCGGACGGTTGAACTGCGCAGCCAGCGTGCGTTCGGCAATCGCAAAGCCGACGGCGTTAGCGATACCCTGACCCAGCGGGCCGGTGGTGGTTTCGACGCCTGCGGTGTAGCCGTATTCCGGGTGACCTGGAGTTTTGGAATGCAGCTGACGGAAGTTCTGCAACTCGCTCATCGGCAGATCGTAGCCGGTAAGGTGCAGCAGGCTGTAAATCAGCATCGAGCCGTGACCGTTAGACAGCACAAAGCGGTCGCGCGCCGCCCATTGCGGGTTGGTCGGGTTGTGGTTCAGGAAGTCACGCCACAGCACTTCGGCAATGTCCGCCATGCCCATCGGCGCACCAGGGTGTCCCGATTTGGCTTTCTGTACTGCATCCATACTTAACGCGCGAATGGCGTTGGCAAGCTCTTTACGAGAGGGCATTTTCTACTCCAGGTCGGATTAATACTTCGCCACTCCTAACTTATTGTAATTAATCAGCTATCAGGCGAAGCAAGGAAAAAGTCGCACATCAATGTACATGAAAAACGGGGCAAAAGTACATGCTACGGGGTGCTAAATCTGGTGGTCAGAGGTTGCAATTCAGCTGCTGTCTGCTAGCCAGCGAAGCACTTGCAGGCTATAAACAAAGCGTTTAAACACCGGCATCAAGTTCAGGTGTTTGTTTTTACTACCTTGTTACTCTGAGGATTCTGGAATGAAGATCCAACCGACCATCATTGCCTTTGGGATAGCTGCCTTGTTGAGCGGCTGTGAAGGATTCGACAACAATGCGTTGCTGCAATCCGGCGCGCAGGCGTATCAGGCTTATGCGTTAAGTGACGACCAGGTGAAGCAGCTGAGCGATCAATCCTGTGCGCAGATGGATAAGGAAAATCAGCTCGCCCCGGCGAACAGCGAGTACCAGCAACGCCTGAATAAAATCGGCGCTGCGCTGGGTGACAACATCAACGGTGTGCCAGCTAACTATAAGGTCTATCTGACCAAAGATGTGAATGCCTGGGCGATGGCGAATGGCTGCATCCGCGTCTACAGCGGCCTGATGGATATGATGACCGATAACGAGGTCGAGGGGGTGCTGGGTCATGAGATGGGCCATGTCGCCCTGGGCCATACGCGTAAAGCGATGCAGGTAGCCTTCGCGACCACGGCGGCGCGTACCGCGGCAACCTCAATGGGTGGCGTCATCGGTTCGTTATCCCAATCGCAACTGGGGGAACTGGGCGAGAAGCTGGTGAATGCGCAGTTCTCACAAACGCAGGAATCAGAAGCAGATGATTATTCGTATGATTTGCTGAAGAAACGCGGCATCAATCCAATGGGGCTGGCGACCAGCTTCGAAAAGTTGGCGCAACTGGAACAGGGGCGTCAAAGCTCGATGTTTGATTCGCACCCCGATTCCGAAGCGCGCGCGCAGCATATTCGTGACCGGATAGCTGCCGACGGGAAATAATGCACCGTAGCGGCGCGATTTATCGCGCAATTCCATGCATCGTGCCGGAAAAGACGCGCGATAAATCGCGCCGCTACAGGAACCTGCCTAACGCTTGAACAGCTGATCGACCATCGACCCCAAATCCAACTGATTATCATGCAAACTCTGATCATCCAGTTGGCCCTGCGGCGACATTTTATCAATCAGTTGCGGCAGCAGCAGCGCCAGGGTGCCGGACGCGCCCTGTACATCGGTACCGAGCTTATCTGCCAGTGATTGTAACTCCGGCTGACCAAACGCCGACTGCATATCGCCACTGTCCACCGGCTGATTATTGCCGGTGCCAATCCACGAACCCAGTACGTCGCCCAACCCGCCCTGCTGGAACTTATGCAGCAGTGCTTCAATACCGCCCTGCTCCTGCACCCAGCTCCAGATAGCCTGCAACTGGCCCAGCTGATTGCCCTGCCCCTGGCCGCCTTCTAACGATCCGACTAAATCATCCAGTAAGCCCATCATGACCTCCGAAGATTAATTGACCGTCAGTAAGTTTAGCCCTTATTGGCCGCCTGTACGTGCAGCATGTCCAGCGCCAGCGTCGCAGCAGCAAGTGAAGTCAGGTCGGCATGATCGTAACCCGGTGCCACTTCCACCAGATCCATCCCGACGATATTCATCCCTTGCAGGCCACGAATCAGCTTGGTGGCTTTATCGGTGGTCAGGCCGCCAATCACCGGCGTGCCAGTGCCAGGCGCATGGGCCGGATCAAGACAATCGATATCAAAGGTCAGATACACCGGCAGATCACCTACGGTGCGCTTCACTTCAGCCAGGATGTCATCGACGCTGCGATCGTTAACCTGCGCCGCATCCAGCACGTTAAAACCGAGGCTCTTATCAAACTCGGTACGGATGCCGATCTGCACCGAATGGTGAGGATCGATCAACCCTTCTTTCGGCGCAGTGAAGAACATGGTGCCGTGGTCAAAGGTCGGGCCGTTGGAGTAGGTGTCGGTGTGCGCATCGAAATGCACCAGCGCCATTTTGCCGAAATGCTTGGCATGGGCACGCAGCAGCGGCAGCGTGACGTAGTGATCACCGCCGAACGTCAGCATACGTTTGCCGTTCGCCAGCAGTTTCTCGGCGTGGGCCTGCAACTTGTCAGACAGATCCTGGGAATCACCAAAGGCATACACCAGGTCGCCACAATCCACCACGTTCAGACGCTGACGCAGATCGAAATCCCACGGCCAGCGGCAGCCTTCCCAGGCGAGGTTAGTTGAGATCTGACGAATAGCGCCCGGCCCTAAACGGCTGCCCGGACGGCCCGAGGTCGCTGCATCGAAAGGCACGCCGGTGATGACCCACTCCGCGTCGCTGTCGTAAGGTTGGAAGTTGACCGGGAAACGCATGAAACCGAAGGCGTTCGAAACCAGTGAGTTATCGTACTGATTGCCGAGGGTGTTATACATAAATCGTCCTCTTGAGATCCTGAATCCGCGTGACATTAAGGTATAGATGAAATATGACCAAAAAAAATCCCCTCCGCGTCGTTAAACCCGACGAGGAAGGGATTTGATGCGGCTGATTATCGCGAAGATTCTCGTCGGCTGCAATTAACGTTCGCGCATGGCCTCTTTGGCGCGGTTAAACGGTTTAATCAGATAATCCATCACCGTCTTCTCGCCGGTTTTGATATCCACCGTAGCAACCATACCGGGGCTGATTGAGAAACGTTTACCGGCTTTATTCTGCACATAATCATGATCGGTGCGGATATACACACGGTAGTAGTAAATCTCCGGCTTCACCTCATCCTGAATGGTATCCGGTGAAATGCTCTCCACCACCCCATCCAGCCCCCCATAGATTGAATAATCATAAGCGGAGATTTTCACCAACGCTTTCTGGTCCGGGTGAATAAACGCAATATCGCGCGGTGACAGGCGTGCCTCAATCAACAGATGATCATCCATCGGCACAATGTTCATCAGCTCCCCATTGGGCGGGATCACCCCACCGACTGTGGTTACCTTGATGTCTTTCACCACGCCACGCATCGGGGCACGAATGGTCAGGCGACTGACGGTATCCTCACGCCCACGAACCGTCTGCAACAGGCTGTCGGCTTCCGCCGTGGCTTTCGCCAGATCCTCACGCGCCTGGACATAATATTGCGAGCGCATATCGGTCATCTTCAGCTCAAGGTCGGATTTGTCACGCTGCAAACGCAGCACTTCGACGCTACTGGCCGCACCGGTTTTTGCCAGACGTTCGGTAATCGCCAACTCGCGGTTAGCAAGGCTCAGCGATTGCTGGATCTGTGCGGTCGCATCCTTCAGTTGCGCGCGACGGGTTTTGAACAGGCGGGTTTCTGACGCAATCAGGTCGGGAAATTTATTCAGCTCTGCCGGGAAGCTGAGCGGCAAATCGTTGACCTCGGCATTAAGACGGGCACTGGCTGCCAGCGCCGCACGATAGCGCGCCGCACTCTCCCCAACGCTCGACTCCGAGCGGATCGGGTCCAGTTTTGCCACCACCTGACCGGCTTCGACATGGCTGCCCTCGTGCACATAGATTTCGTCCAGGATGCCTCCCTCCAGCGATTGCAGCACCTGGTCATGGGAGCTGGGGATCACCTTGCCGGTACCGGTTGAGACTTCATCCAGCACGCCAAAATAAGCCCAGACGCAGGTGACCAGTAATAAAAAGAAGCTGATGACAATCAAGCGCACCGCACCTGAATAGTGGGTTTCTGATTGCAGATCGCCCGCCAGATCGTCCGAGGAATCCCCTTCTGCCGCCACCAGGCGTAATTTCGCAGGTAACTGTTTCATGGGTTAACCTCCGGGCGCGCATGGCTGGCGCGCGGTGGCGGCAACGCATTCTCTTTAGGGCTGTCCATCACCAGTTGTCCTTCCTTCAGCACCAGAATGCGATCCACCAGCGCGAGAATCGCAGCACGATGGGTGGCGACCACCAGGGTGCGGCCATTCAGCCACTGCCCAAGTCGTTCGATAAACTCTTTCTCGGTGTGATCATCCAGTGAGGCGGTTGGCTCATCCAGCAGCACGATATTCGGGTCGCGCAGCAGCATGCGGGCCAGCAGCACCGACTGGCGCTGTCCACCGGATAAGCCCACGCCCCCTTCCATCACCGGATGATCAAGGCCGAGCGGCAAACGATGAATAAAGTCAGCACCGCCGCTGACCACCAGCGCGGCAAAAATGGCGTCATCGGTGGCGTGTGCCGCCCCCATAGTCAGATTTTCCCGCAGGGTGCCGTGGAACAGGCGCGCGTTCTGCGTCATCAGACCGACGTTGCGCCGCACATCCGCCAGATCGATATGCGGCAGGCTGAGGTTATCCAGCAGCAATTCACCGCCAATCAACTCCACGCCGCCAATCATCGCCTGCAACATGGTCGATTTACCGGCCCCGTTGCGCCCGAGGATGGCAATGCGTTCGCCCTGTTTAATGGTCAGGCGGTTGATGCGTAGCGCGACGGTGAGCGTGTCGCTGTAGTAACGGAACATCGCCTCGTTAAACTGATAATTACCAAACAGCACCGGACAATGAATGCGGGTTTCGTCGGTGCTGTTCTCCACCGGCAACGTCATCAGGCCATCGAGACTGGTTTTCGCCGCTTTCACCTGCTGCCAGCGAGCCAGCACGCCGCACAACGTCGCCATCGGCGCGATCATGCGGGATGACAGCAACGAGGCCGCCACAATCGCACCGGTGGTGATATCACCGTTAATTACCATCGGCGCACCAATCACAATCACCGTGGCGTACACCATCCCCTGAATGGTCACTCCCCAACTGATCAGCGAATGCATCGCCTTACGGGTTTCCACCCCGGATTGCGCGGTGATGCGGATGTAGCTGTTCCACTGTTGCAGGAAGCGATCCTCCGCCTGCATCAGTTTGATATCCTCCAGCCCCTGCACGCTCTCCACCAGCACGGCGTTGCGTAATGTCGACTCCTTCAGCGCCTGCTGCGCCAGCTTCGACAGTTTTTTCTGCATAAACAGGCCCGGCAACACCATCAGGATCACCGCCACCGGCGCAATCCACGCCAGTTGCGGTGCAATGATCGCCATCACCAGCAAAAACAGCAGGAAGAACGGCATATCGACAATCGCCGTCACGGTGGTGGAGGTGACCATCTCACGGATCGCCTCCAGTTCGCGCAGTTGCGAGATAAAAGTGCCGGTTGAACGCGGTACGGCGCTGTTGCGCAGGCGCAACGCATGACCAAACACCCGGTCCGACACACGCATATCCGCCCGTTTGCCGAGCAGGTCGGTAACATGGTCGCGCCCGACGCGCAGGATATAGGTGAACACCACCGAAATAATCACGCCGATATAAAGCACATACAATGTCGGATAAGACTGCGCCGGTATCACCCGGTCATAGACCTGCATCGAGAAGATAATGCCAACCAGCGCCAGCAGGTTGATCAGGAAAGATCCCAGCATCACATAGCCGTAGGGGCGCAGATCTTTCAGTACCAGACGGCGCAGCCAGTCCGGCTTAACGGTTTCCAGGTAGCGATCGACCCGGCTGTCTTTGGCCGGGGCCAGCGGGCGAAACGCCGCGGCAAAATGCACATCCGCCAGCAACGAGAGCAGGGAAAGCGGTGTGGGTTGCTCATCACCGGCAAAATGCACCCGCACTTCGTCCTCGCCATCAAAGGAGGTGATCACCCCCACCTGGCCATCATTCAGTTCGACCGCCAGCGGCAGCCGCCAGTGGGTCACCTGCCATTTCTCATCATCATACAATTGCAGCGATAAACCGGCCTGACGCGCCAGATGGCGCAGCGCCTTATCGCGCGTCTGTTTACCCTGCCATTCGCTGGAAGCCAGGATCATGCCCGGTGAGCAGGGTAAACGATAATGGGTGGCGATCTGGATGATCGCCGTCGCCCATCCCTGTAACGGCACACCGCCTTCAGCGTGATCGGGCTTTGCGCCTGGGGTTTCTGGAATCTGCATTTGCGTCATGGCTGAATCTCCACGGACTGGATGCGCTGATTATTCAGGGCGAACGCCGACCGCATATGCCCGGTGCTGTAAAGGCAATCGAGTTGCAGTGAGCGTAACTGACTGATGGTTTGCTGAAGCGTAAAGCGGGTCTGGTAGACCTCCTGTTCGGCGTTCAGCACGTCGAGCAGCGGGCGGGTGCCGAGCTGCAAATATTGGTCCTGGTAGAGTTGCTGCGTTTTCTCGCTTAGCTGTTGTTGCCGTCCCAGAATGTTGAGCGTCAGCGCCAGACTTTGCGAGGTATTCTGCGATTCACTCAGCTGCTGGCGTGCTTTAAGCCGTGCCGAGTTGACCGCCGCATTGGCCGCGCTGACGGCATTGGCCGCAGCATCACGACTGGCGGTCATGCCGCCCCCCTGATAAATCGGCATTTCGACTTTGACCCAGGCGGAATACTGGGTGCGATCCAGCGTTTCACTGCTGGCATAGTGATCGTTAAGGTAGTGGGTGACTTCCGGTTCCAGCGAGATAGTCGGCAGCATCTGCGCGTTGGCGTTATCCAGCTTGGCTTGCGCCTGGTTGGCCGCCGCCCAGGCTGCCAGCACCGCCGGAATCAGACGGTCTTCCGCCTGTGACGACTGGCAGGAACGCATCAGCTTCGCGGGAAAATCATCGCTGACTTTATTGACCGTTGCCCAGCCGAGGTAGGTTGCCAGCGTGGCACGCCAGCGATCCAGATTGGCCTGATATTGCGTCAGGGTGGTGCGCGCCCCTTCAATACGGGCATCGGTTTGCGTGGCATCAGAAAGGGAAGCTGCCCCTTCGTCATTACGCTGTCTGGCTAAATCGCCAATTTTATTCAGCGACGCCAGTTGTTGTTGCGCGATGACCACCAGTTGCTGATAACCCTGCACCTCGACCAGCGCGGCAGCCGTGTCATGCGCCACGGTATCAATGCTGACCAGCACGTTGGCCTGCTCTTCCGCGACGCCTGCTTCTGCCGATCGCACCGAGCTGCTGACTTTGCCGAAGTCATACAACATCTGCGACACCGACAGGACAAACGAGGGGCTGTAGCCTTTTTCGGTATAAGCGTTGGAGTAGCCGTTATTCATCCCGGCACTCACCTGCGGATAATATTTTGCTTTCGCCACATCAACCTGATTGGCCTGCTCCAGCAGTTTTCCTACCGCTTCGGCAATATCGGGATGCCAGTGCACCGCTCGCTGCACCGCCTGATTGAGCGTCAGGGTGTCCGGTATGTGGTTTAACGCGGGTTCGGCAACTTCGCCGGTTAATGAAGGTAGATCCTGCTGTTGTGTCAGACCCTGAGTGGTAATGCGTCCGGCCCTTGTCAGGGCGTCATCGGCCGCGTTTGCTTGAGAATTACTGAGAAAAGCGATGCCAGCACAGAAAACGCTGAGCTTCCAGGAACGGCGATATATTGCGCTTGATTGCATCAGGTCCATCGATACTCCACCAGTCATTAAGAGAAAGGGGCACATCCTGTGCCCGGGGTGCATCCTGCCTCAGATAACAAGGGTTACGCTGTGTGGTTCTGGTGCGGTTGTTGCAGCAACTCCTCCAGTGATGCGCTAGTGCCTTCCACGGTCACCAACTGGGTGCTGCTATAAGCCGTTCCGGTTCCGTCACGGTCAATCGAGAGCACGGTATTGCCATCAGCGGTATGATCCACTTTCACAAAATCATTAACGTTACTTGTGTCATCATTCCAGCCAATAAGCAGGTTACTGACGTCAATCTTGTCGCCATTTGCGACAGAGAAATCAGTCCAGGTATCGTGTCCATTGCCACCGGTGGCATCTGCCGCATTCAGCAAGTGGTAAACCAGCGAGTCTGCTCCGGCACCCGAGGTGATGGTGTCGTCATAGGCGCTGCTGGTCAGCGTATCCGCCGTCGAGGTTCCGGTAATGGTCGGATGCAGCTCAATGGTGAACGAGTTGCTGATGAGGGTGCCGTCGGTTGACGCCAGGGTGTAGCTAAACACCTCCTTGTGAGTGATGTTCTGCACGTTAATGTCGGCACTCAGCGCATAGGTATAGCTACCGTCTGCGGCAATGCTTAAGGTGCCGTAATCACCCGCCACCGCAGTACTGCCACTGCTGCTCACGGTGGTGGAATCACCGTGTTCATTGGTGATGGTCAGCGTACCGGTGTGACTGGTCGTGCTGTCGGCCCAGATGCTGCCGCTCACCGTGCTGTCGCTATCCGTCGTGGTTGAGGCTTCCGCAAACAGACTGTTCACAGCCAACAACGATGCCGTACCCGTTGAATGCACCAGATCAACGGTCAAGGTGGCCGTGGTGGCAACGCCCTGAGCATCTGTCACCGTATAGGTGAAGGTGTCTGCGGCTGGCAGTGTGTCGATATCCAGTCCGGCCTTCAGCGTATAGGTGTAGTTGCCATGAGAGTCGATGGTTAACGTGCCGTAAGTGGTGCTGAACGAAGTACTGGTGCCCACCGTGTGACCAGAAACCGAGGTCACTGCCGTACCCGATGGCACGGTACCGGCTACTGAACTGGTATCGTTGGTCAGCAAGTTACCGGTGACGGTAGCAGCCACCGTTACCGCCATCACGGTGGTATCCGTGACCGTTGTGATGGTGGTGCTCGGCAGTAAGGAAACCCCACCTGTCGAACCAATCACCACCGCATAAGTCCCGGTACCCAGGCTGTTGTAGTTGACGTTCACCCCGGTCTTCGACCCCAGATTGATCAATCCGGTCGAGAGATAGTTGTTGGTCACCGATACCAACGTCCAACCCGTACTGGTCTGCTGATAGAGATAAAGATTATAGCTAGCAATCAATGAGATGCCGCCAACCGTACCATTCAAGGTCACGCTACGCGTATCGTCATTGCCGACGTTGAAGATATAAGCATTACCGTTCGACAACACATCAAGGCCCAGCAAGGTTCCCAGATTCACCGTTGCCAATGCCGTATGGCTGACGCTGGTGGTGCCATTGTTTACCGTCGCTGTAGAGGTGGTGTAATCAACTTCCGTGATGTCATTGGCCGCCACGATTTTGATCGCACCCAGCACAGTCGCAGTCGGCGATGTGTTGCCTGCTGCATCCGTCAGGGAGACAGACAACGTCGCTCCGGTGGTTTGCGCGGTAGTCAGCGTCACGGAGAAGCTGCCATTGCTGGCCACAGTGCCAGTGCCGATGGTGTTACCCCCGGCGTCTTTCACGGTAACCGTGGTACCGGCTTCGCCCGTACCCGTCAGGATGGTACCCGCCGTGTTGACCGCCAGCCCGGTAGCTGCCGTCGGTGCCACGGTATCAACAATCACCGTTGCCGAAGTGGTGCCACTGATGTTGCCTGCCGTATCCGTTACTGTGACGCTTAACGAATGTGAACCATTAGCAAGTACCGCAGTGGTAAAGCTCCACGTACCACCAGCCCCGACAGAAACCGAGCCGAGGATCGTCGCGCCGTCATAGATCGTGACGCGACTGCCCACTTCTGCCGTACCGCTCAGTACCGGCGTGGTATCTCTGGTCGAGCCGCCGCTCGGTACCGTCACGTTTGGTGTGACCGAATCGTTGGTGATAGTCAGCGTCGACGCGGTTGGTGCAACGGTATCCACCGTCAGGGTGACGGAGGCGTTCGGGCTGACGTTGCCCGCCGCATCGGTCGCCGTGACGTTCAGGGTATGCGTCCCTTCAGTCAGGGTGCTGGTGATAAAGCTCCACGCCCCGTTGCTGCCTGCGGTGGTGGTGCCCAGCAGGGTAGCCCCGTCGTAGATGCTGATCTTCGCACCCGCCTCCGCCGTACCGCTCAACAACGGTGTGCTGTCGTTGGTGGTGCCGTTGTTGGGGATGGTGACCGGCGTACCATTGTTGTTGGTCGCCGTCAGACCCGTCACCGCTGCCGGAGCCACGGTGTCGATGATCACGCTGGCCGAGGTGGTGCCGCTGACGTTACCTGCCGCATCGGTCACCGTCACGCTCAGCGGATGGGTACCGTTGCTGAGGGTGGCGGTGGTGAAGCTCCAGGTACCTGCCCCGCCGACCGTCAGCGTGCCCAGCACCGTACTGCCGTCATAGATGGTGACTTTGCTGCCGACTTCCGCCGTACCGCTCAGCACCGGAGTGCTGTCGTTGGTTGAACCACCGCTCGGCACCACCGTGTTGGTGGCATCGTTGGTGATCACCAGCGTTGACGCCGCCGGGGCCACGGTATCCACCGTGATGGTGGCCGAGGTGGTGCCGCTGACGTTACCGGCGGTATCTTTCACCGTCACGCTCAGCGGATGGCTGCCGTTACTCAGCGCGCTGGTGGTGAAGCTCCAGGTACCGCCCGTCCCCACGGTGACGGAACCCAGCACCGTGCTGCCGTCGGAGATGGTGACCACCGAACCGGCCTCCGCCGTGCCGCTCAGGGTTGGCGTGTTGTCGTTGGTCGAGCCACCGCTCGGCACCGTCACGTTTGGCGTGACGTTATCCGCGGTGATGGTCAGCGTTGACGCCGCCGGGGCCGCCGTATCCACCGTCAGGGTGACGGAAGCGTTCGGGCTGACGTTGCCCGCCGCATCGGTCGCCGTGACGTTCAGGGTATGCAGACCATCGGCCAGGGTGCTGGTGGTAAAGCTCCACGCCCCGTTGCTGCCTGCCGTCACCGTACCCAGCAGGGTCGCGCCGTCGTAGATGCTGACCTTCGCACCCGCCTCCGCCGTACCGCTGAGCGCCGGGGTGTTGTCGTTGGTGGTGCCGTTATTGGCAATCGCCACCGGCGTGCTGCCGTTGTTGTTACTGGCCGCCAGCCCCGTCACCGCTGCCGGAGCCACGGTGTCGATGATCACGCTGGCCGAGGTGGTGCCGCTGACGTTACCTGCCGCATCGGTCACCGTCACGCTCAGCGGATGGGTACCGTTGCTGAGGGTGGCGGTGGTGAAGCTCCAGGTACCGCCCGCACCTACCGTCAGCGTGCCCAGCACCGTGCTGCCGTCATAGATGGTGACTTTGCTGCCGACTTCCGCCGTACCGCTCAGCACCGGAGTGCTGTCGTTGGTTGAACCACCGCTCGGCACCACCGTGTTGGTGGCATCGTTGGTGATCACCAGCGTTGACGCCGTCGGGGCCACGGTATCCACCGTGATGGTGGCCGAGGTGGTGCCGCTGACGTTACCGGCGGTATCTTTCACCGTCACGCTCAGCGGATGGCTGCCGTTACTCAGCGCGCTGGTGGTGAAGCTCCAGGTACCGCCCGTCCCCACGGTGACGGAACCCAGCACCGTGCTGCCGTCGGAGATGGTGACCACCGAACCGGCCTCCGCCGTGCCGCTCAGGGTTGGCGTGTTGTCGTTGGTCGAGCCACCGCTCGGCACCGTCACGTTTGGCGTGACGTTATCCGCGGTGATGGTCAGCGTTGACGCCGCCGGGGCCGCCGTATCCACCGTCAGGGTGACGGAAGCGTTCGGGCTGACGTTGCCCGCCGCATCGGTCGCCGTGACGTTCAGGGTATGCAGACCATCGGCCAGGGTGCTGGTGGTGAAGCTCCACGCCCCGTTGCTGCCTGCCGTCACCGTACCCAGCAGGGTCGCGCCGTCGTAGATGCTGACCTTCGCACCCGCCTCCGCCGTACCGCTGAGCGCCGGGGTGTTGTCGTTGGTGGTGCCGTTATTGGCAATCGCCACCGGCGTGCTGCCGTTGTTGTTACTGGCCGCCAGCCCCGTCACCGCTGCCGGAGCCACGGTGTCGATGATCACGCTGGCCGAAGTGGTGCCGCTGACGTTACCTGCCGCATCGGTCACCGTCACGCTCAGCGGATGGGTACCGTTGCTGAGCGTGGCGGTGGTGAAGCTCCAGGTACCTGCCCCGCCGACCGTCAGCGTGCCCAGCACCGTACTGCCGTCATAGATGGTGACTTTGCTGCCGACTTCCGCCGTACCGCTCAGCACCGGAGTGCTGTCGTTGGTTGAACCACCGCTCGGCACCACCGTGTTGGTGGCATCGTTGGTGATCACCAGCGTTGACGCCGTCGGGGCCACGGTATCCACCGTGATGGTGGCCGAGGTGGTGCCGCTGACGTTACCGGCGGTGTCTTTCACCGTCACGCTCAGCGGATGAGTACCGTTACTCAGCGCGCTGGTGGTGAAGCTCCAGGTGCCGCCCGTCCCCACGGTGACGGAACCCAGCACCGTGCTGCCGTCGGAGATGGTGACCACCGAACCGGCCTCCGCCGTGCCGCTCAGGGTTGGCGTGTTGTCGTTGGTCGAGCCACCGCTCGGCACCGTCACGTTTGGCGTGACGTTATCCGCGGTGATGGTCAGCGTTGACGCCGCCGGGGCCGCCGTATCCACCGTCAGGGTGACGGAAGCGTTCGGGCTGACGTTGCCCGCCGCATCGGTCGCCGTGACGTTCAGGGTATGCGGACCATCGGCCAGGGTGCTGGTGGTGAAGCTCCACGCCCCGTTGCTGCCTGCCGTCACCGTACCCAGCAGGGTCGCGCCGTCGTAGATGCTGACCTTCGCACCCGCCTCCGCCGTACCGCTGAGCGCCGGGGTGTTGTCGTTGGTGGTACCGTTGTTGGCAATCGCCACCGGCGTGCTGCCGTTGTTGTTACTGGCCGCCAGCCCCGTCACCGCTGCCGGAGCCACGGTGTCGATGATCACGCTGGCCGAAGTGGTGCCGCTGACGTTACCTGCCGCATCGGTCACCGTCACGCTCAGCGGATGGGTACCGTTGCTGAGGGTGGCGGTGGTGAAGCTCCAGGTACCGCCCGCACCCACCGTCAGCGTGCCCAGCACCGTGCTGCCGTCATAGATGGTGACTTTGCTGCCGACTTCCGCCGTACCGCTCAGCACCGGGGTGCTGTCGTTGGTTGAACCACCGCTCGGCACCACCGTGTTGGTGGCATCGTTGGTGATCACCAGCGTTGACGCCGCCGGGGCCACGGTATCCACCGTGATGGTGGCCGAGGTGGTGCCGCTGACGTTACCGGCAGTGTCTTTCACCGTCACGCTCAGCGGATGAGTACCGTTACTCAGCGCGCTGGTGGTGAAGCTCCAGGTGCCGCCCGTCCCCACGGTGACGGAACCCAGCACCGTGCTGCCGTCGGAGATGGTGACCACCGAACCGGCCTCCGCCGTGCCGCTCAGGGTTGGCGTGTTGTCGTTGGTCGAGCCACCGCTCGGCACCGTCACGTTTGGCGTGACGTTATCCGCGGTGATGGTCAGCGTTGACGCCGCCGGGGCCGCCGTATCCACCGTCAGGGTGACGGAAGCGTTCGGGCTGACGTTGCCCGCCGCATCGGTCGCCGTGACGTTCAGGGTATGCGGACCATCGGCCAGGGTGCTGGTGGTGAAGCTCCACGCCCCGTTGCTGCCTGCCGTCACCGTACCCAGCAGGGTCGCGCCGTCGTAGATGCTGACCTTCGCACCCGCCTCCGCCGTACCGCTGAGCGCCGGGGTGTTGTCGTTGGTGGTGCCGTTGTTGGCAATCGGCACCACCGTCGTGCCGTTGTTGTTGCTGGCCGCCAGCGTTACTGCCGCCGGAGCCGTGACATCAATCACCACGGTTGCCGAGCTGGATGCCACACTGACGTTACCTGCGGCATCCGTTGCCCTGACGGTAAATACATGGCTACCTTCCGGCAGTGTTGCGGTAGTGAAGCTCCAGGTGCCGCCCGCAGTGGTGATGGCCGTTCCCAGCACCGTGCTGCCGTCATAGATAGTGATGGTGCTGTTCGCTTCCGCCGTACCGCTGAGGGTTGGTGTGCTGTCGTTGGTAGATGCGCCGTTAGCAATCACGGTGTTAGTGGTGTCGTTGGTCACCACCAGCGTCGCGACATCCGGTGCGTGCGTATCAACCGTAAAGGTCACTGCCGCCGAGTTGGCGCTGGTATTACCGGCCGCATCGGTCGCCGTGACACTCAGCGTGTGGGAACCGTTGCTCAGGGTCGGCGTGTTATAACTCCAGACGCCCGACGCATTTGCCGTGGTCGATCCCACCACATTGGCACCATCATAAATGGTGATCACCGCATTGGCTTCAGACGTGCCAGTCAGCAATGGCGTGCTGTCGTTGGTTGAGGAACCGTCGGCAATCTCCACCACCGTACCACCGGTGTCCTTACTGACCACCAGATCATCTACTGCATCAGGTGCCGTGGTATCGACGGTGATATTGATGGTGCTCGACGTTGCACCTGGATTGCCAAGACCATCCACCGTTGTGATGAAAAGTGCATGGTCACCATCGGCTAACGCCGGACTAGGGGTAAAGGTCCACTGTCCACTGGCGTCAACCAGAACAGAACCCAGCACCGTCGCGCCATCGTGGATGGTTATCACATCATCCTCGGCAGCCAGACCGCTCAGCACAGGCGTGCTGTCTTTGGTATCCGCACCATCAGACAACGACACCAGGGTGCTACCGCTATCGTCGGTGATCTCCAGGGTACTGGTGGCCGGCGGCATTCCGGCGTTGATGGTAACGTCAAAAGCAGGTGAGGACGCCGCGCTGACGTTTCCTGCCGGATCAGTCACGGTGACCGTGAAGCTATGGGAACCATTACTCAATGCCGCTGGCGTAAAGCTCCATGCCCCTGCGGTTGCGGTGACGGTGCCCAACAACGTATTGCCATCGTAGATCGAAATCACATCGCCAGTCGTTGCACTGCCGCTCAGCGTCGGAGTGCTGTCATCGGTGGTATCACCGCTTGCCAGCTCACCGGTCTGTCCACCGGCATCATCCGTCACCACAAAATCGTTTATGGCATCCGGTGCAACGGTGTCGATAGTAACGGTGTAGTCAGCCGACAAGGCACTGGTGTTACCCGCCGCATCAGTTACCGAGACATTAAAGGTATAGGGACCATCAGTTAACGCGCTGGTTTCAAAGCGCCATACACCATTATCCCCTACCGTCGTGCTGCCAATTAACACATCATCCTGATAGATATTCACCGTGGTGCCTGCGGTGGCATTACCACGCAATACCGGCGTCTCGTCGTTGGTCGAACCGCCATTAGCGACCACGAACGGCGTAGTACCGTCGTTGTCGTAGATAGCAAAGTTGGTAACCGGATCAGGAGTTACCGTATTGACCGTCACGGTGACCGAGGTGGTCGAACTCACGTTTCCTGCCTCGTCAGTGACGGTAACATTCAACGTATGCGTGGCGTTCGAGAGGGTTGGCGTGGTGTAGTTCCAGTTACCATCACCGTCTGTCGTGGTGGTACCCAGCAACGTTGTTCCGTCATAAACCGAGATAATGCTGTCCGGTTCAGCGGTACCCACCAGCTCAGGGGTGTTATCGTTGGTGGCACCGCCATCAGGAATCACCACGGACGGCGTGCTGTCGTTATTTTGCAGTACCAGATCGCCAACCGGTTCCGGTGCAGTGGCATCTACCGCTACCGTAAAGGTGGTAGAGGCAGTGCTGACGTTGCCGTTCACATCGGTGACGGTGGCGCTCAGGGTATGCGAGCCATCAATCAGGGTTGGTGTACTGAAGCTCCAGTTGCCATCCGTATCTGCGGTGGTTGAACCAATCACTACGCTGCCATCATAGATGGTGATAATGCTGTTCTCTTCCGCCGTCCCCGTCAGCAACGGTGTGTTGTCATTGGTGGTGTCGCCATCAGCCAGTGGAACAGGCGTTGTTCCGTCGTCATTGCTGACCACAATACTGGTGGCAATTGGCGCACTGGTGTCCAGCGTGAAGTTGATGGGCGTTGACGCGTCACTGGTGTTGCCAGCCGCATCGGTGACGGTGACACTCAGGCTGTGCGATGTTCCGGTTAGCGTCGGTACACTGAAGCTCCACTGACCGTTGTTATCGACAATTGCACTGCCAATGACGGTGCTGCCGTCACTGATGGTGACGACACTACCTGCCTCAGCACTTCCTGACAGCAGCGGTGTGCTGTCATTGGTCGTGCCGTTGTTCGGAATACCCACCGCCGTGGTGCCGTTATCATTACTGAGTGTGATACCGGTTGCCACGTCTGGCGCGGTTGCATCGACCTGTACGCTAATGGTCGCAGGTGCGCTGACGTTGCCGGCGGCATCTGTCGCGGTCACGCTCAGGGTATGAGAACCATCGGCCAATACGCTGGTGGTGTAACTCCAGGTTCCCGTGTTATCAACCACCAGCGAGCCAAGCACGCCGTTCTCATCGGAGATGGTGATGATATCCCCTTCTTCACCTGAACCACTGAGAACCGGGGTGTTGTCATTGGTTAACCCGCCATCCGGGATCGCCACAGAACCGCCACCAATATCGTTGCTCAGGGTAAGTTCGGCGATGGTCGGGACAACAGTATCAACGGTCACCGTCAGCGGATCGCTCACATCACTGACGTTTCCAGCGCTGTCCGTCACGGTGACGGTCAGACTATGCTCACCATCGGTCAGCGTTGGGGTGGTGAAGCTCCAGTTGCCATCGGCATCCACCAGCGCGGTTCCCAGCACGTTGCTGCCATCCGAAACCGTCACGATACTGTTCGCTTCTGCGGTACCGCTCAACACCGGGGTGTTGTCGTTAGTCGCGCCGCCAGCGGCAATCTCGGTATCGGTCTGGTCATTGGTCAGCAGGAGATTATCCGCTGCGTCAGGTGCTTCGCTGTCAATGGTGAAGCCGATAACAGCAGAGTTTGCACTGGTGTTACCCGCCGGGTCAGTGACGGTGACACTGAGATTGTGTTCGCCTTGATCCAGTGCACCAGTGGTAAAGGTCCAGGTTCCATCGGTGCCGACCACCGTTGAGCCAAGCAACGTCGTGCCGTCATAGACATTAATGATGTTGCCCACATCAGAGCTACCGGTGAGTTCCGGAGTTGGGTCATTCGTGAAGCCACCATCAGCAATCGGAACGAGGGTACTGCCTTCGTTATTGTTGACCACCAAATCGGCCACGGGATCCGGGGCTGCGGTATCGATGGTGATGGCGACTGCCGGTGAGGCAGGTCCGGTGTTTCCGGCAGCATCGGTGACGGTGGTGGTCAGACTGTGCGCGCCTTCACTCAATACCGGTGAAGTGAAACTCCAGTTGCCATCGCCATCGACTGTCGCCGTCCCCAGCACGTTACTGCCTTCCGCCACCGTGACCGTACTGCCTGGTTCAGCGGTACCGCTCAACACCGGTGTCGTATCGTTGGTCGCCCCCGACGTGATCGGTACCAACGAACCGCTGGCATCAGAACTGAGTTGCAGGTTGCTGGCAGCCACTGGAGGCTGCGTATCAATGGTTACCGCCAGCGGATCGGACGCGGTGCTGACGTTACCTGCCGTGTCGGTGACCGTCACGGTCAGGCTGTGATCGCCGTCTGTCAGCGTTGGCGTGGTGAACGTCCAGTTGCCATCGATATCGGTCAGGGCGGTCCCCAGCACATTGCTGCCATCTGAAACCGTCACAATGCTGTTGGCTTCAGCCGTGCCACTCAATACCGGGGTGCTGTCGTTAGTCGCTCCACCTGCCGCAATCGGTGTATCGGTCGCGTCATTGGTGAGTTGCAGATTATCCGCCGGATCGGGCGCTTCGCTGTCCACGGTAAAATCTATGGTGTCAGAGTTAGCACTGGTGTTTCCGGCAGCGTCGCTGACCGTGACGCTCAGGCTATGTGCGCCCTGGTCCAGTTCTGGGATGATATAGCTCCATGTGCCGTCCGCACCAACGGATGTTGAGCCCAACAACGTCGTGCCATCGTAGACATTGACGATGCTGCCCGCCTCCGCCGTACCGGTCAGCTCCGGTGTCGCATCGTTGGTGAGATTACCCTCAGTGATCGGCACCAGCGTACTGCCTTCGTTGTTGTTGACCACCAGATCAGTCACAGCATCCGGTGCAGCGGTATCGATATCGAAATTCACCACAGAGGAGGATGGGCCGATGTTACCTGCGGCATCGGTCACCGTGATACTCAACGCATGGCTGCCATCCAGTAACGGCGTGGTAATGAAACTCCAGTTACCACTGCCATCGGTAGTCACACTGCCAATCACATCGGTGCCATCGTAAATGGTGATCAGGCTATTCGCCTCTGCCGTACCGCTCAGTTCCGGTGAGTTGTCGTTAGTCAGCCCCCCGTTGGTGATTGGGACGTCGGTGCTGCCATTATTGTTGTTGAGAACAAAGTCGGCGGCGTCTGGTGCCGTGGTATCAACGGTCAACGCCACCATATTACTCGGCGCGCTCACATTTCCGGCCAGATCGGTCTCCGTGACCATCAGATTGTGATCGCCATCGGTCAGGGTTTGCGGCGTGAAGTTCCAGCTACCGGTGGTTGCATCCGCCTGTACCGAACCGATCACCGCCATATTGTCGTAAATGGTGATGATGCTGCCCGCTTCTGCCGTACCGCTCAAAGTTGGCGTGCTGTCACCGGTCAGACCGTTAAGCGTATCGCCATTGTCATTTTCTGCCGTCAGATTGGTTACCGGATCGGGCGCGGTGGTATCCACAGTGACAAGGATAGGATCAGAGGCATCGCCAGTATTGCCGGCCGCATCGGTTACGGTCGTCGTCAGGCTGTGATCACCTTCATCCAGTGCCGGAGAGGTAAAGCTCCAGTTACCGTCACCATCTACGGTCGCGGTTCCCAACACGTTAGCGCCATCAGAAACTGTCACGGTACTACCCGGCTCCGCCGTACCACTCAATATCGGCGTGGTATCGTTGGTCGCACCCGTGGTAATCGGCACCAGCGTGCCACTGGTATCGCTACTGAGTTGTAAATTATCGGCTGCCGCCGGGGCCGTCGTATCAATGGTGACCGCGATCGGATCGGATGCCGGGCTGGCATTGCCTGCCGGGTCGGTCACGATGGCTGTCAGGCTATGATCACCTTCATCCAACGCAGGGGTGGTAAAGCTCCAGTTTCCGTCGCCATCTACGGTCGCCGTTCCCAGCACGTTAGTGCCATCGGACACCGTGACCGTGCTACCCGGCTCCGCCGTGCCACTCAATACCGGCGTGGTATCACTGGTACTGCTCCCTGCTGCAATCGGTACGGAGGTACCACCGGAATCATTACTGAGTTGCAGACCACTGGCCGCAACCGGTGGTTGGGTATCCACTGAGAACGCCAGCGGATCAGAGGCTGTACTGGTGTTTCCTGCCGGATCGGTGACGGTGGCCGTCAGACTGTGATCGCCTTCTGCCAGCACAGGGGTGGTGAAGCTCCAGTTACCATCACCGTCAACCGTGGTGGTTCCCAGCACCGTGTCACCATCTGACACGGTAACGGTACTGCCTGGATCTGCCGTGCCGCTTAATACCGGCGTGGTGTCGTTAGTCGCACCACCCGCAGCTACCGGCACAGACGTACCACTTGAATCATTGCTGAGTTGCACACCATCTACGGGATCGGGTGCGGTGGTATCGATGGTGATCGCAAGCGGGTCCGAAGCATCGCTGGTATTACCCGCGGGGTCGGTCACCGTCGCTGTCAGGCTATGATCACCTTCATCCAGCGCAGGGGTGGTAAAGCTCCAGTTACCATTGCCATCTACGGTCGCCGTTCCCAGCACGTTAGTGCCATCAGACACCGTCACCGTGCTTCCTGGCTCCGCCGTACCACTCAATATCGGCGTGGTATCGTTGGTGGTGCCGGCTGTGACGGGGACCGATGTCCCGGTGACATCGCTGCTGAGTTGCAAGCCCGTCGCTACATCAGGTGCGGTGGTGTCAACGGTGAAATCAATGGCCGCAGAAGGCGGGCTGGTGTTGCCTGCCGGATCGGTCACGGTCGCCGTCAGACTATGATCACCCTCACCCAGAGCGGGGGTAATAAAACTCCAGTTACCGTCGTTATCCACCGTGGTGGTGCCCAGCACATCGTTACCGTCAGAAACGGTAATGATGCTGCCCGGATCGGCGGTTCCACTCAGTACCGGAGTGGTATCATTCGTCGCCCCACCAGCAGCAACTGGCACCGGTGTGCCACCATTGTTATTACTGAGTTGAACATCACCCGCAATGGCTGGCGCGGTGGTGTCAATGGTGACAGTGACCGGATCCGAAGCCGGACCGGTATTCCCTGCCGCATCGGTCACCGTTGCCGTCAGGCTGTGATCGCCTTCGCCCAATGGGTCAGGTGTAAAGCTCCAGTTGCCATTACTGCCAACGGTGGCGGTCCCCAGCACGGTGTCGCCATCGGAAATGGTCACGGTGCTGCCCGGTTCCGCTGTTCCCGTTAACACCGGTGTGGTGTCGTTGGTGACGCCGCCGTCCGCAACAGGTACCGGTGTCCCGCTCAGGTCATTACTGAGTTGCAGGCCGCTCGCCGCTTCTGGTGCGGTGGTGTCTACCGTGACGGCGATAGGGCTGGAAGCCAGGCCCGTATTGCCCGCCGTATCGGTCACCGTGGTGGTCAGGCTATGATCGCCCTCATCCAGCGCAGGGGTGGTGTAGCTCCAGTTACCGTCGCTATCGGTAATCGCGGTACCCAGCACAGTATCGCCGTCAGAAATGGTGACAGTGCTGCCGGGTTCGGCGGTACCGCTAAGTACCGGCGTCGTGTCATTAGTCGCACCCGACGTGATCGGTACTGCTGTGCCGCTCGTGTCATTGCTCAGTTGCAGGTTGTCAGCAACCGCTGGCGGCGTGGTATCTACGGTGAACACAAACGGATCGGTGGCTTCGCTGGTGTTACCCGCCTGGTCGGTCACGGTGGTGGTCAGGCTATGCTCACCTTCCGTCAATGTGGGTAGCGTGAAGCTCCAGTTACCGTCGTTATCCACTGTGGCCGTGCCCAGCAAATTGTCACCATCCTGGATGGTCACGATGCTGCCGGGTTCCGCACTGCCACTCAGTACCGGGGTGTTGTCATTGGTTGCGCTACCCGGTTCGATCGGCACCGGAGTACCGCTTTCGTCATTACTGAGCTGCAATCCGCCTGCGGCACCTGTCGCCACCGTGTCGATGGTGATGGTGATGGTGTCAGAATTGGTAATGTTGCCGTTGATATCCGTGATGGTGGCCTGGAAGGCATGCGATCCATCAACCAGCGTGCCAGGCGTGAAGACCCACTGACCATTACTGTCAGCAGTGACGCTGCCCAGTACGGTGGTGCCGTCATACAGGGTGATCAGGTTGCCTGCACCCGCCAGGCCACTCAGCACCGGCGTGCTGTCATGGGTAAAATCGCCATCAGCCAACTGCACCAGGGTGTTGCCGCTATCATCCGTTACCTGGAGAGAGCTGGTTGCCGCTGGCAGATCGGCATTGATGGTCACGTTGAATGGCGTGGTTGTCGGACTAACATTACCGGCCGCATCGGTCACCGTAACGGTCAGGCTGTGATTGCCGTTGGTTAACGCGTCCGGTGTGAAGCTCCAGTTGCCGTCACTGCCCACGGTGACAGTACCCAATAGCGTATCGCCATCGTAAACGCTGACGACGGTATTCGCCTCAGCCTGACCACTCAGGGTTGGCGTGCTGTCATCACTGAATCCACCCGACGTAAGGGGTCCCTGACTGTCGCCCACATCATCGGTCACCGTCAGGCCGCTGGCTGCCGCAGGCGGTACGGTATCAACGGTAAAACTGATGGGATCGGACGCCGGGCTGGTGTTGCCCGCCGCATCGCTCACGGTGGTGGTCAGACTGTGGTTGCCATCACTCAGCACTGGAGTCGTGAAGCTCCAACTGCCATCGCTGCCGACTGTTGCCGTGCCAAGCACCGTGTTACCGTCGGAAATAGTGACGGTGCTGCCGGGTTCAGCCGTGCCGCTCAATTGCGGAGAACTGTCGTTGGTGGCACCACCCGCCGCAATCGGAACGACAGCACTGCCGTTATTGTCGCCGAGCTGCAAATCACCGGCCGCCGCCGGTGCCTGGGTATCAATGACGATATTGATGGTGATGGAGTCAGTGACGTTGCTGTTAACATCCGTGATGGTGGCATGGAATGAATGTGGACCATCATCCAGCGTGGTCGGGGTAAAGCTCCATTGCCCGTTGCTGCCTGCCACCACGCTGCCTAACAAAGTTGTGCCGTCATACAGGGTGATCAGGGTATTCGCACCAGCCAGACCGCTTAACACCGGCGTGCTGTCCTGAGTGTTGGCACCATTGGCCAGTTGTACCAGGGTATTGCCGCTGTCATCGGTGACCTGCAATGAACTGGTCGCCGGAGGCAAATCTGCGGCAACGACTGCATCGAACGCAGGTGTGGCAGGGCTGACATTACCTGCGCTATCGGTCACTGTCACCGTCAGGCTGTGGCTACCATTGGTCAACGCCGGAGTAGTAAAGCTCCAGTTCCCATTCACGTCGGTGGTGGTTTGCCCCAGCAACGTCGTGCCGTCATACACGCTGATCACGCTATTGGGCTCAGCCTGACCGCTCAGGGTCGGCGTGTTGTCATCGGTGGAGACACCCGAGGTGATCGGCCCCTGACTGTCGCCCACGTTGTCAGTTACCGTCAGACCGCTAGCCGCCGCCGGTGGCGTAGTATCGACGATAAAATTGATGGGATCGGATGCCGGGCTGGTGTTCCCCGCCGGGTCGCTCACGGTGGTGGTCAGGCTGTGTTGCCCCTCACCCAACGCCGGGGTGGTGAAACTCCAGTTGCCATCACTGCCGACAACCGCCGTACCGAGCACGGTGGTGCCATCAGAAATGGTGACGGTACTGCCCGGTTCAGCCGTACCCGTCAACACCGGGGTGGTGTCATTAGTTGATCCCCCCGCAGGTATCGGTATCACGGTGCTGCCTTCGTTGTTACCGAGTTGCAAATCACCGGCCGCTTCCGGGGCCACCGTATCAATAATGATATGAATGGTGTTGGAGTCAGTCACATTGCCGTTAGGATCCGTGATGGTGGCATGAAAGGTATGTGTACCATCGGCCAGCGTGCCTGGGGTAAACACCCATTGCCCATCTGTGCCAGCCACGACGCTACCCAACAAGGTATTTCCGTCATACAGGGTAATAAGGGCGTTTGCCGTTGCCAGCCCCGTCAGTACCGGGGTGGTGTCACGCGTGCTGGATCCATCAAGCAGCTGTACCAGGGTGTTGCCGCTGTCATCCGTCACCTGCAATGACGTGGTGGCTGGTGGGAAGCCTGCCGCAATGTTGACATCAAACGCCGGGGTTGCCGGGCTGACATTCCCCGCCGCATCCGTCACGGTAACGGTGAGGCTATGGCTACCGTTGCTCAGCGCCGGGGTGGTAAAGCTCCAGCTACCGTTCGCATCTGCCACGGCACTGCCCAACAGCGTCTGACCATCATAGATTTTGATGATGCTATTGGCTTCCGCCTGGCCGCTTAAGGTGGGTGTGTTGTCATCTGTGGTCGCGCCGGAAGTCAGTGGCCCCTGACTTCCCCCGACGTCGTCTGTCACCACCAAAGCGCTGGCAGCTACCGGTGCCACGGTATCGACAACGAAGTTGATAGGATCAGATGCGGCGCTGGTATTGCCCGCAGCATCGGTAACGGTTGTGGTAATACTGTGAGATCCATCCGCCAGTGTTGGCGTGGTGAAGCTCCAGCTGCCATCTGCGCCGACCACCACGGTGCCCAGCAAGGTCGACCCGTCGTAAATGCTGACGATGCTGCCCGCTTCAGCCGTTCCGCTTAAGGTCGGCGTGTTGTCATCGGTGTTGGTGCCACTGGTAATCGCTCCCTGAATGGCGCCGGCATTATCGGTCAGAACAAGGTTACTGGCCGTGCCGGGTGCGGTGGTATCGCCGCCACCGCCGGGATTGGTACCACCACCACCGGGATTAGTGCCACCACCGCCGGGATTGGTGCCGCCACCGCCGTTATCACCGCCGCCAGCATTATTGCTACCCCCTTCGGAACCACCACTGCCTGTGGTTCCCGCAAACATCGCACCAAGCCCCGCCAGCAGTGCACCTCCCATACCAAAGGCGGCAATGGCGTTATCATGGGTGGTATTTGCTGCTAACAGGCCATCAGTACTGTCGATAGAAACATACTGGAAGCCATCACCACCAGGATTCTCCACCCACCATAAAGCGCCATTGTCATCCTGTAGCACAAGGTCACTTTCGCCATTCGGCCCATAAAAATTATGAATAACAAGATGTTCACCCGACTTCGTTGTAATAACGAGGTCATTACCATTGCGTGTGTAAGATTTAATATCTGATTGATTCAGATTGAGTTTAACCAAACTCGGAGTGGTTAACGTCACTTCGCTTCCGTTAGTCAGCGAGGCGATCGTGCCTCCTTTAGGCGTTACTGAGATATTATTCATTTTCTCTATATTCCACCGAGGTTATTAGAATCCATAAAAACGCCCGAAATCCGCAGATCCCGGTCTCACCAGTGAATAAACGTTGGATATTCACTCTTTCTCTTTGACGACCTCATACATGCTGATGATGAAATCGTACTGAGCCTTGTTAAGCCGCCATCCTGGTAATGGGGACGTTTTATTTCTTAAAATAACAACGGGGAAAATATCGTTTTTATCTATTGGCACTGCGTGAACTACATGAAACTCCTTAAATTCTTTTTTTGGCACAGGTGTTTTCCGCATGGATCGGAGGTGCTGGTGACGCCCCATGATTTATTAATAAAATCATCAAGATAAACGCCATCCCAATGATAGCCCTGCATACCGTATATCGCTTTATGCGCCAGAATCTCGATATGACGTTGATTCTCAACACCCTCAACAATCACGCCACTGCATAAATCGTTGAGATGGCCTAACAACAGTTCAAATATATGGCTTTCGCCATACTGCCAAAAAAACGCTTTATCAATCTTGACACACTCAAATATTCCGCTACTCATCATGGTGAGGTTGGAATATCCCGGACCAAAGTCATCCAGCCATAAGGGCGCAATTTTTGCCAACCCCTTTAAAATTAATAGATCTGCACGAGTAAAGCGGGCGATGAAAAATGCGGATATTTCAAAGCGAAAGAAAGGCAACAGTGCCAGTCTTTGTTGAGTTTTTTCATCAGAAAAAATGCTGGAAACAATATCCCTGTTAATGTTCACACTAATGATCTGCCGGAATCCCTTTTGATAGAGTCGCTCCAGTTGATCTATTTGTCGCAGGAATAGTTGCCATTTCTGCTCCACGGGTAAGTGGCTGAAAAAAACCGCTTCTCTTGCCGGATTCCTCACATGCTTAATATCAGCATCGTCCACAAAGCGCGTCAGTAATTCCCAGGCAAAAAGGTTGCCGGATAATCCGTAAACAGGTTCCAGTATAAAAGTGTATTGTTGCGGATTGCTCATCAACGCGCCCTTTTGCCACGATCTGACGCACCTTAAATGTCAGAATTTCTCATGTTAAATACAAGGAAAACATTGGTAAAACTTAACACCTTAACTGAAGGTTAACGTATAACTTACAGTTTGAAAAATAGGTTAAGCCAAGCCATTCGCACATTTCGATAGGAATGGCATATTGATTTTTACCTTACAGTCGGTGAAATCATGACAATCGATTAAGACAATTCCTGGAAAAAATAATGTTTTTTTCCACCTTGACAGAAGAAAATAAATATCAACCACATGATTTTATTTAAGAAATATCACATGATCTGTTCAATTTTGGATTTCTTTTGTCAAAGTTACAGAATCGGTATGAGAAATTTTTTCCAAAAGGCGTCGAAAAACATTTAGTTAATAACAGTTATTATTTCACAGCCAATGATCAAATTTTAATTATGCATAAAAAATATAACATAACAGAAAACCTGCTTTTTAAGGCCAAATAGCCTTACTAAATAAATGGTTATTTACCGTATGTAATGGATTGCGGCTTCGCTTTTTCAAATAAATGAATAAGATAGCGATGTTGTGTCTGCGCCATTCTTTCTTTAAATGACGAGAGAAATCACCACGGTGATCACGATCGCAATTTTAATAAAAAAGACAGGAGTAAAAAAATAGCGGAGAAATAAATGGACCGGACCACGAACGTGGCCCGGTGAAGAGACGATTAATTATTCGTCTTCAAGATAGGTATACCCGTACAAACCGCTCTCAAATTCTTCCAGGAACTGCGCACGCAGATCTTCGTCTATATCGGTTTGCTTCACCTGATTACGGAACAGCGTCATCAGTTCTGCCGGGTTGAGCTGCACATATTCCAGCATATCTGCCACTGTATCGCCTTCATCTGAAAGCTGAACTTCCACGCTGCCATCCTGGAAAGCAAACACGTCAACCGCTTCGGTATCGCCAAACAGGTTATGCATGTTGCCGAGAATTTCCTGATACGCGCCCACCATAAAGAAGCCCAGCATCGGCGGGTTGTCGATATCGTATTCCGGCATCGGCATGGTGGTGGCAATGCCGTCGCCATCCACATAGTGATCGATGGTGCCATCTGAATCACAAGTGATGTCGAGTAGCACCGCACGACGTTGCGGCATTTTGTTCAACCCTTCCAGCGGCAACACCGGGAAGAGTTGATCGATACCCCAGGCATCCGGCATCGACTGGAACAGCGAGAAGTTGACGTAAATCTTGTCAGCCATACGCTCCTGCAACTCATCGATAATCGGGCGATGAGCACGGTTGCTCGGATCAAGGTGCTGCTGGATGTAATGACAGATGCTGAGGTAAAGCTGTTCCGCCCAGGCGCGCTGACGCAGATCATAAGTGCCGGACGAGTAACCGGTATGGATGTCAAACAGATCCATCTGGCTGTCGTGCAACCACTCACGCAGCGAGCGACGCACGTTCGGTTCGTGCATCTCCTGCCAGGTATCCCACATGCTCTGGATCGGGCGTGGCGCATCCACATCCGGTGCTTCCGGGGTGCTGAATTCGTTGCGCTCAACCCCAATAATATTGGACACCAGCACGGTGTGATGTGCGGTTACCGCACGACCCGATTCGGTAATCACCGTAGGATGTTCAAGACCATGTTCATCACAGGCATCACCAATCGCCCAAATCACGTTGTTAGCGTATTCATTCAGGCCGTAGTTAACCGAGCAATCGGACTGTGAACGTGTTCCTTCATAATCGACGCCCAGACCGCCGCCGACGTCAAAACATTTGATGTTAACGCCAAGCTTCGCCAGCTCTACATAGAAGCGGGCTGACTCACGCACCCCGGTAGCGATATCGCGAATATTCGCCATCTGCGAACCGAGGTGGAAATGCAGCAATTGCAGGCTATCGATACGACCCGCTTTACGCATGATCTCCACCAGCTGCAACACCTGCGACGCCGCCAGACCAAATTTGGATTTCTCACCGCCGCTCGACTGCCATTTACCGGAGCCTTGCGATGCCAGACGGGCACGAATACCGAGGCGAGGCACGACATTCAGCCGTTCTGCCTCTTCCAGCACCATGCGTACCTCAGTCATCTTCTCGATCACCAGATACACCTTGTGACCGAGTTTCTCACCAATCAACGCCAGACGAATGTATTCGCGGTCTTTGTAGCCGTTACAGACGATAACGGTTCGGGTTTTACCCGCATGCGCCAGTACCGCCATCAGTTCCGCCTTGGAACCAGCTTCCAGCCCCAGCGGTTCGCCGGAGTTGACCAGCGACTCAATCACACGTTTGTGCTGGTTTACCTTGATGGGATACACCAGGAAGTAGTCACCTTTATACCCGTAGGATTCGCGGGCACGTTTGAAGGCACCGTTAATCGAACGCAGACGGTGCTGCAAAATCTGTGGGAAGCAAAACAGCGCGGGCAGGCGCTGACCATCAGCTTCACGCTCTTTCACCAGTTTGGCGAGGTCGACACGAACTTCCGGCATGTCCGGATCCGGGCACACGCTGATGTGGCCCAATTCGTTGACGTCGTAATAGTTATTGCCCCACCAGGCAATATTGTAGGTGCGCAGCATTCGGCTCGCTTCCTGATCATTCATCGCCACCTCCTGCATGGAGCGGAGTACACCCTGTTCGCCAGCTGACGAACCCTTGATATTCTTCATGTCGTCAGACATCACGAACCTCAATTTTCCGTTGAAATATGAAAAAGTTGCCGGGTTTTGTCGTTATTACGCCGGGATAAAATTGCCCCATTCTGCCTGCTTATCCTCAAGAGCTGCTGACGTTAAGTGTAAAACACCAGGCCGGGATGCGTGCAACCGTGCCAGAAATAGCCTGGCAGTGCCATCATCACCCGAGCGTGAAAAAAATCACCAGGATTGTGGGAACAAGTTAGCCGGCGCTCGTGTCGGGATAATTACCGCAACGAACAAAACTTCGACTGGAGTGAAAAACAGAAGTGGAAATGGAAAGGATTGCCAGCGCGCACGTTGAGCGCAGTGAACCGTAAAAAGAGAAAGGGTGGTTCATTACTTTTATCACCTCCAACGCATGGGGAAAACATGCGGGAAACGGCCTGGGTGAAAGCCAGATACACACATATCTGACGGGCGCGACGCACGGCGGCGTCATCCTTTTGGGCTGTGGTCGACAGCAGCGGCGATTTATACAGCCTGACGCATAAAATTGCAAAAGCTTTTGCCCGACCGGCCGATACCCAGATCAATACGGTGATCCGTGTCAGGAAAATTTTCCAGTTCAGCTGTTGCGTAAAATGCGGAAACAGAAAAAGGGCTGGTAATTCGCTCAGTGAGTAACCTAAAATAGCCGTCCAGATGGTCATCCATCTAAACTGGTTAACATCCAAGCTTTCTTACTGCTCGCGGCTTTGCCTGAAGGGGCGTAGAGCCTGGCACAACCTCGCTTACGCTATGCAGTCGAATTCAAACCATTTGTAAGGTAAAGAACAGAATGGCTAAACACCTTTTTACGTCTGAGTCCGTATCAGAAGGACATCCTGATAAAATCGCTGACCAAATTTCTGACGCCGTGCTCGACGCCATCCTTGAACAGGATCCGAAAGCTCGTGTGGCCTGCGAAACTTACGTGAAAACCGGTATGGTGCTGGTTGGCGGTGAAATCACCACCAGCGCATGGGTTGATATCGAAGAGATCACCCGTAATACCGTTCGTGAAATTGGCTATGTTCATTCCGATATGGGCTTCGATGCCAACTCTTGCGCAGTACTGAGCGCCATTGGTAAACAGTCTCCGGACATCAACCAGGGCGTTGACCGTACCGACCCGCTGGAACAAGGTGCTGGCGATCAGGGCCTGATGTTTGGCTACGCCACCAACGAAACTGACGTTCTGATGCCTGCCCCGGTGACCTATGCGCACCGTCTGGTCCAGCGTCAGGCTGAAGTACGTAAAAACGGCACCCTGCCGTGGCTGCGTCCGGATGCAAAAAGCCAGATCACTTTCCAGTACGATGGCGGCAAAATTGTCGGTATCGATGCCGTGGTATTGTCGACTCAGCACGCGGAAGAGATTTCCCAGACTGACCTGCGTGAAGCGGTAATGGAAGAGATCATCAAGCCGGTTCTGCCGACTGAGTGGATCAACGCCAGCACCAAATACCACATCAACCCGACTGGCCGTTTCGTTATCGGTGGCCCAATGGGTGACTGCGGTCTGACCGGTCGTAAAATCATTGTGGATACCTACGGCGGCATGGCGCGTCACGGCGGCGGTGCTTTCTCTGGTAAAGATCCATCGAAGGTTGACCGTTCTGCGGCTTACGCAGCACGCTACGTGGCAAAAAACATTGTTGCGGCTGGCCTGGCTGACCGTTGTGAGATTCAGGTTTCCTACGCAATCGGCGTGGCAGAACCGACATCGATCATGGTGGAAACTTTCGGTACTGAGAAAGTGGCAACCGAGCAGCTGACCCTGCTGGTACGTGAGTTCTTTGACCTGCGTCCGTACGGTCTGATCCAGATGATGGACCTGCTGAAGCCTATCTACAAAGAAACTGCCGCTTACGGTCACTTTGGCCGCGAGCACTTCCCATGGGAAAAAACCGACAAAGCTGCACAGCTGCGCGAAGCTGCTGGTTTGTAAGTTTTTACCCCTGCGGTTCAATTAAGGGAGGCCAATGGCCTCCCTTACTATTTCTCACACCCGTAGCGGCGCGATAAATCGCGCATTTTTTTCGTGCCAGAAACCAAAGCGCGCGATAAATCGCGTCGTTACATTTCGCGTCAGCTTTTCCATTAACAACAAATTGTTAACGATTACATTTTGAAACGCTTTAAATATCTGAGATTTAGGAATTTTGCAGCGTGGTTATTCCAGTAAAAATGCGTTATTTTCAGCGTCGTCTGATAGCCGATATTTAGAATGATGTCAGAAACTTAAAGGGTGCTATACCTTACTGGTTACAGAACCATTTTGGGCGAAAAATGCTGAATGACAGGGATTCAGCGAGTGTAACCGATTACATTCATGTGATCGTCCTCACTTTTTCCCGCAAGCAGGTTCCTTAACATTGATAAAAACAACGATAGATAAATTTGGAGGCAATATGCCTGGCAATACTCATAAAAGCAGAACCTCAAATAAGGCGATGACCTTGTTTGTCTGCTTTCTCGCGGCTCTGGCCGGCCTGCTGTTCGGTCTGGATATCGGCGTTATCGCTGGTGCCCTGCCCTTTATCGCTAAAGACTTTAACGTTACCGCCCACCAGCAAGAGTGGATCGTCAGCTCCATGATGTTTGGTGCAGCAGTGGGTGCTATCGGCAGCGGCTGGATGTCATCACAACTGGGTCGTAAAAAAAGCCTGATGGCCGGTGCCATTCTGTTTGTGATTGGCTCCCTGTGGTCAGCCTTTGCACCCAACCCGGAAATGCTGATTGTTGCCCGTGTGGTACTCGGTCTGGCAGTCGGTGTAGCGTCTTATACTGCGCCACTGTATTTGTCTGAAATCGCACCGGAAAAAATCCGCGGCAGTATGATCTCCCTGTATCAGCTGATGATCACCATCGGTATTCTGGCCGCGTACCTGTCCGACACCGCGTTCAGTGACGCGGGTGCATGGCGCTGGATGCTGGGCGTCATCACCATTCCGGCAATCCTGCTGTTGGTAGGCGTGGTATTTCTGCCAAACAGCCCGCGTTGGCTGGCGGCCAAGGGTAACTTCCGCGATGCGCAGCGCGTGCTCGATCGCCTGCGTGACACCAGCGAGCAGGCCAAACGCGAGCTGGATGAAATCCGCGAAAGCCTGAAGATCAAACAGTCAGGCTGGCAGTTGTTCCAGAGCAACAGCAACTTCCGTCGCGCGGTATTCCTTGGCGTGCTGTTGCAGGTGATGCAGCAGTTCACCGGTATGAACGTCATCATGTACTACGCACCGAAAATCTTTGAAATCGCGGGCTTCGCCAACACCACACAACAAATGTGGGGCACGGTGATTGTCGGTCTGGTCAACGTCCTGGCAACCTTTATCGCTATTGGCCTGGTGGATCGCTGGGGCCGTAAACCTACACTGGTGCTGGGTTTCCTGGTGATGGCAGCCGGTATGGGTATCCTCGGTAGCATGCTGCATGTCGGTATTCACTCAGCCGGTGCGCAGTACTTCGCGGTGGCGATGCTGCTGATGTTTATCGTCGGTTTCGCCATGAGCGCCGGTCCGCTGATTTGGGTACTGTGCTCTGAAATCCAGCCGCTGAAAGGCCGTGACTTCGGTATCACCGTCTCAACAGCGACCAACTGGATTGCCAACATGATCGTCGGTGCCACCTTCCTGACTATGCTGAACTCACTGGGCAACGCGCCGACCTTCTGGGTCTACGCCGGACTCAACGTGTTCTTTATCCTGCTGACGCTCGTGCTGATCCCGGAGACCAAAAACGTCTCGCTGGAGCACATCGAACGCAATCTGCTGTCGGGTAAAAAACTGCGTGAAATCGGTCAGGAATGATCGAAACCTGCGCGAACAAGGGCTGCCTGCGGGCGGCCCTTTTTTATGGCGCATCCCGCAGCAGTTGAGTTCCCCCGTGCAACGCCTTATGCTTTCCGCCATGAAAACGCCCCGCCTGCCCATCGCCATACAACAAGCCGTGATGCGCTCACTGCGCCAGTTCCTGCAACTGGCAAATGAGCGGCTGAAACGCAGCTATCCCGAACCGAAACTGATTTATCAACAACGTGGTACAGCGGCAGGCACCGCCTGGCTGGAGAAGTGGGAAATCCGTCTCAACCCGGTGTTGTTGCTGGAAAATCAACAGGCGTTTATCGACGAAGTGGTGCCGCACGAACTGGCACATCTGCTGGTATGGAAAACCTTCGGTCGCGTTGCCCCACACGGCAAAGAGTGGAAATGGATGATGGAGGAAGTGCTGGGTGTACCCGCACGCCGCACGCATCAATTCGAAATCGACTCGGTGCGCAGCCGTACCTTTGCCTACCGTTGCCGTTGCCAGCAACATCAACTCACCGTGCGCCGTCATAACCGCGTGGTGCGTGGCGAAAGTGAATATCGCTGCGTACATTGCGGTACGATATTGCAACCTGGTGAATTTTCAGCAAGTTAGTCGGTAATCTCATTTCACCGCCGGGCGCATTCTGCTAACCTGCCGCCTTTTTTCGCATCGGGTTAAGTTTGGAATATGTCTCGCAAAATTATTATCGCCCTGACCTTGTTAGTCGCTCCGCTGAGTGCCTGGAGCCTCAACCTCAATAATTACCATCAGAATAACTTCCAGCAGGCCAAAGAATACGCGGCCTCAATCAATGCCGATGCGCCCGGCAGTTTCTACTGTGGCTGCAAAATCAACTGGCAGGGCAAGAAAGGCGTACCTGACCTCAGCAGCTGTGGCTATAACGTGCGTAAAAATGCTAACCGCGCAGCCCGCATCGAATGGGAACATGTGATGCCTGCCTGGGAGTTCGGCCATCAGCGCCAGTGCTGGCAAAACGGTGGACGTAAAAATTGCAGCAAAGATACCGATTACCGCCGCATTGAGAGCGATCTGCACAACCTTGAGCCGGCAATAGGTGAAGTGAATGGCGATCGTGGCAACTTCCAGTACAGCCAGTGGAACGGTGGTGAACAGCCCTACGGCCAGTGCAGCATGAAGATCGATTTCAAACAGAAACTGGCGCAGCCACCGGAGCGCGCCCGTGGAGCCATTGCCCGCACCTACTTTTATATGCGCGATCAATACAAACTGAGCCTGTCACGTCAGCAAACACAGCTGTTTACCGCGTGGGATAAGCAATATCCGGTGACGCCGTGGGAGTGCGAACGCGATCAACGCATCGCCAAAGTGCAGGGCAATCATAATCCTTATGTGCTTCAGGCTTGCCAGCGCTAAAACCGCTACCCTACACTAGCTGCTTTCCGATTGAGCCGTGCCGCTGGCACGGCATTAACGCTGGCAGGAACCGCATGCGTATACCTCGCATTTTTCACCCCGAACCCCTTACTGTGAACAGTGAGGTCTTCCTTGATGAAGACGCCGCCAATCACGTCGGACGCGTGCTGCGTATGAACGCAGGCCAGCGGCTAGAGCTGTTTGATGGCAGTAATCTGACTTTTGCCGCCGAAATCACCCAGGCTGATAAAAAGCGTGTAAAAGTAAGAGTCCTTGACAGTCAACAGGATGATCGCGAATCACCGCTGCATCTGCACCTTGGACAGGTGATGTCGCGCGGTGAAAAAATGGAATTCACCATCCAGAAATCCATCGAACTTGGCGTCAATGTCATTACGCCCTTGTTTTCTGAACGCTGTGGCGTAAAGCTGGATGCTGAGCGTCTGGCAAAAAAAATCCAGCAATGGCAAAAAATTGCAATTGCCGCCTGCGAGCAGTGCGGCCGTAATCGCGTGCCGGAGATTCGCGAAGCGATGACGCTGGAAGCCTGGTGCAGTGAAGCCGATGAAGGGCTAAAACTGAATTTACACCCGCGCGCCAGCCACAGTATCAACACGCTGCCCCACCCTGTTGAGCGCATCCGCCTGCTGATTGGTCCTGAAGGCGGTCTGTCGACAGAGGAGATTGCCATGACGGCACAGCACGGTTTCACTGATATTCTGTTGGGACCACGCGTGTTACGCACCGAAACCACCGCTCTCACCGCCATTACGGCACTTCAGGTGAGGTTTGGCGACCTCGGTTAAGGGATACTTTCGGGTTGTATAAAGACGCCAGCGTTAACATGGCGTCCTGACTAAGCAGGGGTAGTGAGTTCCCCCCTTTGAGGAGAGAATAATGATTAAGCTTGGCATCGTTATGGACCCGATTTCGTCCATCAACATTAAAAAAGACACCAGCTTCGCCATGTTGCTGGAAGCGCAGCGCCGTGGTTACGAAATTCATTACATGGAGATGAACGATCTCTCCCTGCGTGGCGGTGTGACGTACGCACGCACGCGCCTGCTCAGCGTCGAGCAAAACTACGATAAATGGTATGAATTTGGCAGCGAGCAAGAGATCAAACTGGCCGATCTCAATGTGGTGCTGATGCGTAAAGATCCGCCGTTCGATACCGAATTTATCTATGCCACCTACCTGCTGGAACGTGCTGAAGAGCAAGGTACGCTGATCGTCAACAAGCCGCAGAGCCTGCGTGACTGCAACGAAAAACTCTACACCGCGTGGTTTGCCGATCTCACCCCCGACACGCTGGTGACGCGCAGCAAAGAGAAATTACGCGCCTTCTGGCAGGAGCACGGCGATGTGATCCTCAAACCGCTGGATGGCATGGGTGGTGCATCGATCTTCCGCGTGAAACAGGATGATCCTAACTTCGGCGTTATCACCGAAACCCTGACCAATCACGGGCAGAACTTCTGCATGGCGCAAAACTACCTGCCAGCCATTAAAGATGGCGACAAACGTGTGTTGGTGGTTGACGGTGAACCCGTCCCTTACTGCCTGGCGCGAATTCCGCAAGGTGGCGAAACCCGTGGTAACCTGGCAGCGGGTGGCCGTGGCGAAGCTCGTCCCCTGAGCGACAGCGACTGGGAGATTGCCCGTCGCGTTGGGCCGACGCTTAAAGCAAAAGGGCTGATTTTTGTCGGTCTTGACATCATCGGTGATAAACTGACGGAAGTGAATGTGACCAGCCCGACCTGCGTGCGTGAAATTGAAGCCGCCTTCCCAATCTCCATCACCGGTATGCTGATGGATGCCATTGAGAAACGTCTGGGCTAAGGATGCCATCGGAGCCAAGGCTCCGTGAATATCTCCAATACCGGCATTGCCGCAGCAATGCCGGTTATTTTTGGTATACGAGTGAGAATGAATTTACAGCATCATTTTTTGATTGCGATGCCATCCCTGCAAGATCCCTTCTTCAAGCGCTCGGTCGTGTACATTTGCGAGCATAACGAAGATGGTGCTATGGGCTTGATTATTAATAAGCCGATGGAGAATCTGACGGTCGAAGGCATCCTTAAAAAGCTCAAAATCAGCCCATCAGATCGCGATCCAGCTATCAGGCTGGATAAACCGGTATTCGCTGGCGGCCCGCTGGCGGAGGATCGTGGCTTTATTCTGCATTCTGCACAACGCGTCTACTCCTCCAGCATTCGTATTTCAGACACCACCGTGATCACCACCTCAAGAGATGTGCTGGAAGCGATTGGTAGCAGCTCTCAACCAGAACATGTGCTGGTAGCGCTGGGGTACTGCGCCTGGGAAAAAGATCAGCTCGAAAACGAATTGCTGGAAAACGCCTGGCTCACCACACCAGCATCCAGCACCATTCTGTTCCAGACGCCGATCGCGGAACGTTGGCGTGAAGCCGCGAAATGCCTGGGTGTGGATATCCACAATATGACTAACGATGCAGGACACGCCTGATGGCCAGTGAAACGCTGCTGGGCTTTGATTTCGGCACCAAAAGTATTGGCGTTGCTGTCGGACAGCAACTGACAGGCACCGCCCGCGCGCTGGCGGCGCTTAAAGCGCAGGATGGTACGCCGGACTGGAACCTGATCGAGCGGTTACTAAAAGAATGGCAGCCCGACTACGTGGTGGTAGGTCTGCCGCTCAATATGGATGGCAGCGAACAGGAACTGACCGCGCGCGCACGTAAGTTTGCCAACCGCCTGCATGGTCGTTTTGGGGTGCGTGTTGAGTTGCAGGATGAACGCCTCAGTACCGTTGAAGCTCGTGCCGGTTTGTTCGAACGTGGTGGCTACCGCGCGCTGCAAAAAGGCGCGGTCGATTCGCAATCGGCCGTCATCATCCTCGAAGATTGGTTCGACACCCACTGATCGTTCAAATCAGCCCTGCCTGCTGTCGCGCCAGCTCGCTCTGGGCGAAGGTTTGCATTCCGGCCTGTGCGCCGGTTTGCAGTACTCCCGGCAACTGATGCATTTTCCCTTCGCGAATCAGGTTAGCTACCGCAGGCGTCGCCACCAGCACTTCAAACAATCCCACCCGCCCTCCCTGCTTTGCCGGCACCAGCCGCTGCGCCAGCACCGCTTTCAGGCTCCCTGCCAGTTGACTGCGCACCAGGTTTTTTTCCTCGGCGGGAAACACGTCCACCAACCGGTCCACTGCCTGAGTCGCACCACGCGTATGCAAGGTTGCCAGCACCAGATGGCCAGTCTCAGCCGCCGTTAATGCCAGGCGGATAGTTTCGCTATCGCGCAGTTCACCTAACAGAATCACATCCGGGTCCTCGCGCAGCGCCGCCTTCAGTCCCTGACGGAACGAAGCACAGTGCGCCCCAACTTCACGCTGTTGAATCAGCGAACTCAGGCTGTGATGAATAAACTCGATGGGATCTTCCAGCGTGAGAATGTGGCGTGACTGTGCACGGTTCAGGCTATCGACCAGCGCCGCCAGTGTGGTGGATTTGCCACTGCCGGTTGCACCGGTGATGAGAATCAATCCCTCCTCCAGCAGAAGCAATTGCTCAACAACCGGCGGCAACCCCAGGCTGTCGATTGCCGGTACCTGACTGGCAATCAACCGCAAGGCCAGGGACAAACCGTGCCGTTGGAGAAACAGATTGGCGCGCAGTCGCACGCCACTTGCCAATGTGATGGCAAAATCGACGTGCCCCTCTGCTTCCAGCGCCGTCTGCTGCGCGGTATCCAGCCACTGCATCATAAAGGCTTCCAGCCAGGCCGGTTCCAGTGCGGATTGCTCCGGGATGGGCTCCAGCACCCCTTGCCGTCGCCAGTGTGGCAAATGTCCGCTGCAAAGGTGCAGATCGGCGGCGTTATGCTTTACACTAAGGGCCACAACTTTATCCAAATCCATAGAAATTCTCCTGACTATGACTTCCATTGAGCACAACTTACAGCAAGTACGCGAGCGTATCGCCGCTGCTGCCGCGCGTTGCGGACGCGCTCCAGAAGAAATTACGCTGCTTGCAGTGAGTAAAACCAAACCTGTGAGTGCGGTCGAAGAAGCCATTGCTGCCGGACAGCGGGCGTTTGGCGAAAATTACGTGCAGGAAGGGGTTGAAAAAGTCACCACGCTGGCCGCACATCCTGAACTGCAATGGCACTTCATTGGCCCATTGCAATCGAACAAAAGTCGCCAGGTGGCGGAGCATTTTGACTGGTGCCATACCGTGGATCGTCAGCGCATTGCGCAACGTCTTAATGACCAGCGCCCGGCGCACCTGCCGCCACTTAATGTGTTAATTCAGGTAAATATCAGTGACGAGAACAGCAAATCTGGCATCATGCTGGAGGCGCTTCCGACGTTGGCACAGGAGATTTCTGCCTTGCCGCAGCTACGTTTGCGCGGCCTGATGGCGATTCCGGCACCGGAACAGGATTATGATCGCCAGTTGGCGGTCTGCCAGCAAATGGCTGCCGCGTTTCGCGCGCTGCAACAGAATTACCCTGACGTCGATACGCTTTCTCTGGGAATGAGCGACGACATGGAAGCGGCCATCGCCGCTGGCAGTACTATGGTGCGCATCGGCACCGCCGTATTTGGCGCGCGGGATTATGCGCGCACTTCACAACAATAATTGAGGAACCTCATGTTAACAATGACGTTTTTAGTCAAAACGCTGATCGACCTGTACGTGATGGTCTTGCTGCTGCGCATCTGGATGCAGTGGTCACGCTGTGACTTCTACAACCCGCTGTCGCAGTTTGTCGTGAAGATTACCCAGCCAATTATCAAACCACTGCGCCGCGTATTACCAGCATTAGGGCCGATTGATACCGCCTCGTTACTGCTGGCGTTTGTGCTGACCACCCTGAAATACCCGATTCTGCTGTTGATTCAGGTAGGCGTGTTCTCGGTAGATCCAACCAACCTGTTGGTTGGCCTGTTATCACTGCTGAAGTCAGCCGGTTATCTGGTGTTCTGGGTAATTATCATTCGTTCACTGATGAGCTGGATCAGCCAGGGCCGCGGTCCCATTGATTATGTGCTGATCCAACTGACTGAACCGCTGATGGCACCGATTCGTCGCATTTTGCCAGCTATGGGTGGTATCGATTTTTCTGCCATGATTGTCATTCTGGTGCTGTATGCGCTGAATTTCCTCGGCATGGACCTGTTCCCGGGTCTTTGGTATTTGCTGTAATTCGTTAATCTGGAACTGTTATGCAAAAAGTTGTTCTCGCCACCGGTAATCCGGGCAAAGTTCGTGAACTGGCCGACCTGCTGGCGGCCTTTGGTCTGGATATCGTGGCGCAAACCGAGTTGGGCGTAGAGTCAGCGGATGAAACCGGTCTGACTTTTATTGAAAACGCCATTCTCAAAGCCCGCCATGCCGCGCAAATCACCGGCCTGCCTGCGATTGCCGACGACTCCGGTCTGGCGGTCGACGCCCTCGGCGGCGCGCCGGGTATCTACTCTGCCCGCTATGCCGGTCTCGATGCCAGCGATCAGCAGAACCTCGACAAACTGCTGATTACGCTGGAAAACGTGCCAGACGGCGAACGTCAGGCGCAGTTCCACTGCGTGCTGGTTTACGTGCGTCACGCGGCCGACCCTACGCCTCTGGTATTCCACGGTAGCTGGGCCGGTGAAATCACGCGTGCTGCCGCGGGTGCAGGCGGTTTTGGCTATGACCCGATTTTCTATGTACCCGAATTAGGCAAAACGGCGGCTGAGCTGAGTAAAGATGAAAAGCGCGCTGTTTCTCACCGTGGCAAAGCATTGACGCTGTTACTGGATGCGATGCGCAATGCCTGATTTACCACCGTTAAGCCTGTACATCCACATTCCGTGGTGTGTACAAAAATGTCCCTACTGTGATTTCAACTCCCACGCATTGAAAGGCGAGGTGCCGCACATCGAGTATGTGCAGCACCTGCTGAACGATCTTGAGCAGGATTTACCGCTGACCAGCGGGCGCGAAGTCCGTACCATCTTTATTGGTGGTGGTACGCCAAGTCTGTTAAGCAGCAACGCGATGCAAATGTTGATGGATGGCGTACGTGCGCGGCTACCGCTGGCGGCCGATGCCGAAATCACCATGGAAGCCAACCCTGGTACGGTAGAAGCCGACCGCTTCAGCGGTTATCAGCAAGCCGGGATTAACCGAATTTCAATTGGTGTGCAGAGTTTCAGTCCGCAAAAACTGGAGCGTCTCGGACGTATTCACGGTCCGGAAGAAGCAAAACGCGCGGCACATCTTGCCGCCGGTCTTGGGTTACGCAGCTTCAACCTCGATTTGATGCACGGTCTGCCAGACCAGTCGTTGGAAGAAGCGCTCGACGATCTGCGCCAGGCGATTGCCTTAAATCCACCTCATCTGTCGTGGTATCAGCTGACCATTGAGCCAAATACGTTGTTTGGCTCACGCCCGCCAGTGCTGCCGGATGATGACGCGCTGTGGGATATCTTCGAACAAGGCCATCAGTTGCTGACCGCCGCGGGTTATCAGCAATATGAAACTTCGGCCTATGCGAAGCCCGGCTATCGCTGTGAGCATAACCTCAACTACTGGCGCTTCGGTGATTACCTCGGTATTGGTTGTGGTGCGCATGGCAAACTGACACAGCCGGATGGCCGCATTGTCCGTACCGTAAAAACCCGTCATCCGCGTGGTTTTATGAAGGGTAATTACCTCGATAAACAGCATGATGTCGCAGATGCCGACAAACCGTTTGAGTTCTTTATGAACCGTTTCCGTCTGCTGGAAGCGGCACCGCGCGCCGATTTCCGCCGCTACACCGGGTTGGATGAGGCAGTGATTCGCCCACAGATCGATGCAGCGATCGCAGCAGGATATGTGCAGGAAACGGAGCAACATTGGCAGATTACGGAGAAAGGTAAATTGTTCCTGAACTCGCTGCTGGAGTTGTTCTTAGCTGAAGAGTAGCCCCGACTTAATGGCGCGATTTATCGCGCGTGTTTAAAAACGCGTGATAAATCAGCCTCTCTCGGTATTTTGTCGCAGCTGAAGCAGGTTGGTGTTAATCAGCGCGATATTCACTTCGCACGGCGTACCATCATCCAGATAGACGGTTTCACTGATCTCCAGCACGGCATCGTTCTCTTTCAAATTCAGCAGATTAAGCTGATCAGCATCGGTTAAGTTGATAGCGCTCAGGTTCTGATCCCTGCGCTGCACTTTCTTCCCGGTGAGCTGTTCAATATACGAGTATTTGGAGATCTCCAGCTTGCTGAATTCCATGCTGCTAAACATGGTGACCGGCAAATGAATATGTTCCAGCGCCACCGGAATATCATCAAAGCACATTAAACGGACGATTTTATACACCTGATCGCTGTTCTTAATGCGTAACGACTGTGCCATATCTGGCGTTGGCACCTTCATGATGCTGACGGTGATAACTTTTCTGACGCCCTTAAAACCTTTTTTCTGTGCCTGATAATCAAAAGGTGACAGCGCATGAAAACGGCCAGAATGGTTACTTTTGCCAATCGAGCCAACAAACAGACCTGAGCCTTTCACCCGGTAAATTCGCTGCTGTTCAATCAAAATTCTGGTTGCTTCGCGCACCGTCGCGCGGGTGATGCCGATGTTCTTGGCTATCGCGATTTCGGTGTCGAGCTTATCGCCAGGTAGAAGCCCATCCTCTTTGATTTTGCGGAGGATGTAATCGACAACCTCTTTCTGCTTCTCAGTAATGCCATCGACCATCAACGTTGTTCCCGATAAGTGTAAGACCCGACAACCGCGAGCCATCAGTGCACATGTATGCCTGAGTTTATTTTCTTCGCACCAGCCTGACCGTATGAGGATGTGATCCAGTTAACGAATTTGCACTCCCGCTCAGGGTGTCCAGCCAGATTTGAATCTTACATATTGTATCTGTACACGTCCAGGTGCATCATCAAGATGACTAGACACATTAAACATGTATAGACTTAATCAGGCAACCAGAAAACCCGATTGATATAAAATAAAAATCAGGATGCCTGCATAACAAATCAAATCAACATGATGATATTTATCATTATTTATTTAGATGCTGTGACTTCCCAGCCGAAAGCAGGTTGACGGTGGGAACCTCTTCACGCATCACGACAGGGTGCCACACCAGGGGCAGCCACCGGGAAGTGACTGGACATCTTTACCACCGACCCAGCGATGACAGTCAGGATTTCTGCATAAAACAGCGCTAAAGCGAGATCAGTTCATGGTAAATAGAGAGTTAGCAAACGCGATTCGATTTCTGAGCATTGATGCGATCCAGCAAGCCAATTCAGGACATCCTGGCGCGCCAATGGGAATGGCGGATATTGCCGAAGTGGTATGGCGTCACCACTTACGCCACAACCCCAAAAACCCACAGTGGTTCAACCGCGATCGCTACGTTCAGTCCAACGGACACGGCTCCATGCTGCTTTATTCCTTGCTGCATCTGACTGGCTATGATGTGACCATTGAAGACATCCGTCAGTTTCGCCAGTTGCATTCCCGTACGCCAGGACACCCCGAATACGGTTATACACCCGGCGTAGAAACCACCACCGGCCCACTTGGCCAGGGCGTGGCGAATGCCGTCGGGATGGCGATTGCCGAAAAAGGGCTGGCGGCACAGTTCAATAAACCGGATTTCGCGCTGGTCGATCATTACACCTGGCTGTTTTTAGGCGATGGCTGCCTGATGGAAGGGATCTCCCATGAGGCATGTGGCCTGGCAGGCACTTTGCAACTCGGCAAACTGATTGCCGTCTGGGACGACAATGGCATCTCGATTGATGGTCATGTGGAAGGTTGGTTCTCGGAAGATACCGCCGCCCGCTTCCGCGCTTATGGCTGGCATGTGATTGAAGGCATCGACGGACATGATGCAGCGGCAGTGGATGCCGCGGTGCGTGAAGCCAAAGCCGTCACCGACAAACCCAGCCTGCTATGTTGCAAAACCATCATTGGTTTTGGTTCACCGAATAAAGCCAACAGCCACGATTGCCACGGCTCAGCCCTTGGCAGCACAGAAGTCGCGTTGGTGCGTGAAGCCCTGAACTGGCCGCATGCGCCTTTTGAAATTCCCGCTGCCATATACCAGGCCTGGGATGCAACCGAGCAGGGTGGAAAAAACCAGCAAGAGTGGGATCACCTGTTTGCCGCTTATCAACAGCGCTGGCCGGAGCTGGCGGCGGAATTTAGCCGCCGTATGCAGGGTGAGCTGCCTGCCAACTGGGCACAGGACATGGACAGCTACATCGCCGGATTGCAGGCAACGCCAGCTAATCTTGCTACGCGTCAGGTCAGCCAAAAGTGCCTGAACCATTTTGCCGATTTACTGCCGGAACTGCTGGGTGGATCAGCGGATTTGTCACCCTCAAACCTGACCCGCCAGCAAACCTCTGTCGATTTCAGCGCTGAAAACCCGGCGGGAAATTACATCTCATACGGTGTGCGTGAATTCGGTATGTCAGCCATCATGAATGGCCTTGCGCTGCATGGTGGTTTTATCCCCTACGGCGGCACTTTCCTGATGTTTATGGAGTACGCACGCAATGCGGTGCGTATGGCGGCGCTGATGAAAATCCGTTCGGTCTTCGTCTATAGCCACGACACCATCGGTTTGGGCGAAGATGGCCCAACCCACCAACCGGTGGAACAATTAGCCTCGCTGCGACTGACACCCAATATGGAAACCTGGCGTGGCTGCGACCAGGTTGAGGTCGCGGTGGCATGGCGTCAGGCGATTGAACGCCAAAACGGACCAACCGCGCTGATCCTTACCCGACAACCGCTTGAGCAGCAACCGCGTTCGGCGGCCCAGGTGGCGGATATTTCCCGTGGTGGTTATGTCCTTGTCGATTGTGATGGCAAGCCCGAGTTGTTGCTGATCTCATCCGGTTCAGAAATCGAGTTGGTGGTTGCCGCCGCCAAAGTGCTGCGCGAAGAAGGCCGCAAAGTGCGGGTAGTTTCCCTGCCCTGTACCGAGCGTTTCGATCAACAGGACGAACAATATAAAGAATCGGTACTACCGAAAGACGTGCGCCAACGTCTGGCGGTGGAAGCCAGCATCGAAGGATTCTGGCAGCGGTATACCGGTCTGGATGGGAAAGTGATTGGCATGAAATCATTTGGTGAGTCAGCACCGGCCAACGTCCTGTTCAAACATTTTGGCTTTACGGTGGAGAATGTACTTGAGACCGCCCGTAGCCTGCTGAAGTAAACACCGAACACGACTTTAATTCAGGATATAACTATGTCGAATCTGTCAAAGTGGCTGAATGAGGAAAAGATCCAATACCTGGAAAATGTCTCTGACTGGAAAGAGGCAATTCAGGTTGCAGGACGCCCACTGCTGAATGAAGGCGCCATTTCTCAGCAATATATTGATGTCATCATTCAGCAAAAAGAGGACATTGGTCCCTACTTTGTTATCGCACCACGTATCGCTATGCCCCACGCGCGCCCTGAACAGGGAGCGCAAAAACTGGGGTTATCGATTGTCAAACTGGGCCATGCCGTTAAATTCGATGCGGATGAAAATGATCCGGTTGATGCTATTTTTATGTTCTCAGCACCGGACAGTAACAGCCATATTGAAATGATTTCGCAACTGGCTGAAGTCCTTTCCGATGACGAGACGATGGGGCGATTATTCAACGCAGGTAGTAAAGAAGAATTGAGCGCCATTTTACTGGCAGATAAGGCTGTTAATTAAGAAATCCATTCAGAATACGAATCAAGAGGTGTTATATGAAAATTATGGCGGTTTGTGGCTCAGGCCTGGGAAGCAGTTTTATGATGGAAATGAACATTAAAAAAGTTCTTAAAGCCATCGAAATCACAGCGGATGTCGAACATTCCGATCTGGGTTCAGTTACCCCGGATGTTGCTGATGTTTTTGTGATGGGTAAAGACATTGCCTACAGTGCGAACCTCCCTGAGGACAAAGTCATCATCATCAATAACATCATTGACATTAAAGAGCTTGAGCTAAAGATCCGCGAATATTTTAATAAAGCCTGACTCAACCTTCTCTACCCTTAATAATTCAGGTTGCAACCAGGGTATATGCAACCTGAAAAAATAGAACGCTTACCGCTGAGGTTAATATGTTTATCCAAAACCTTTTATTGGTAGTTGTCGACGTGCTGAAAGTGCCTTCAATCCTCGTAGGGTTAGTGGCTTTATTTGGTCTGGTCGCGCAAAGAAAACCGTTCCCGGATGTGATTAAAGGCACGGTAAAAACGATTCTGGGCTTCTTAGTACTGGCAGGTGGTGCCTCTGTACTGGTTGGTTCACTGACGCCACTCGGTGATATCTTCAAGCAGGCATTTGATGTACAGGGAATTATCCCTAACAACGAAGCGATGGTTTCCATTGCACTGGAAAAATACGGCGCGCCCACCACGCTGATTATGGCGTTTGGTATGGTGGCGAATATTGTGGTTGCCCGCTTTACCCGCCTGAAATATATCTACCTTTCCGGTCATGTGACATTTTACATGGCCTGTATGGTGGCAATTATTCTGTCGGTGGCCGGCTTCGAAGGTGTCCAGCTTATTTACACCGGCTCACTGGCACTCGGCATGTTGATGGCATTTTTCCCGGCGCTGGCTCAGCCGCATATGCGTAAAATCATCGGCCATGACCAGGTCGCGTTAGCCCATACCGGCACGGTGGGTTACGTGTTGTCTGGCTGGATTGGTTCATTAGTCGGTAAAGGTTCAAAATCTACCGAAGAGATGAACATGCCAAAAAACCTGAGTTTTTTGCGTGACAGCACCATCTCTATTTCCCTGACGATGATGATTATCTATTTTATTCTGTCCGTTTCTGCGGGCAAAGAGTATGTGGAAAGCCATTTCAGTCATGGTCAGAACTATCTGGTCTACTCATTCGTGCAGGCAATCACCTTCGCGGCTGGCGTATTTATTATTCTGCAAGGCGTTCGTTTAATTCTGGCAGAAATCGTCCCGGCGTTTACCGGTTTCTCTGAGAAGCTGGTACCAAATGCACGCCCGGCACTCGACTGTCCGATTGTATTCCCTTACGCGCCGAATGCGGTACTGGTTGGCTTTATTTCCAGCTTCGTTGGGGGTCTGGTTGGATTATTTATCCTCGGCCAGCTGAAATGGGTATTAATTCTGCCAGGCGTAGTGCCTCACTTCTTCTGCGGTGCCACCGCCGGGGTATTCGGTAATGCGACCGGAGGCAAACGTGGTGCAATGCTCGGTGCGTTCGCACATGGTGTATTAATTACCTTCCTGCCGGTAGCGCTGTTACCAGTACTGGGCGCGTTGGGATTAACCAACACCACCTTCTCGGATACCGACTTTGGTGTCACCGGGATCATCCTCGGCAATATGGCCCGATATATGGACAAGGGCACCATCACTATGGTGATTACCGGGATTTTCGCTCTGCTGGTTATTTATAACTTTGCCACCAGCAATAAGGCCGTGGCAAAAGAAGTGAAAGGCGAATAAAACTTATCACTGAAAAGTAGCGGCGCGATTTATCGTGCAGTGTCGGAAAAAACCGTGCGATAAATCGCGCCGCTACGAAATTAACCTTTAAAACCTTGTACCAGGCCTTTACGCTGCCCTTCCAGATCCGTCACACGATTACATACTTCATGACCAAAATTCTGGAAATCCTGCTCCTGCTTGTTCCACTCGGTTTGAATCGACTGTTGTAAACCACCAAGATTGCCCATCAGCGCCTGCAATGGGTTATTGCCGCCGCCTGTCTGCTGGCTACCCATCTCGTTCAGGCTGTCCTGTAAGATGCCGCCCATAGTGCTTTGCACCAGCTTTTCACCGTCGGCACGCACCTGATCAATGGCCTGATGATGGAAAGTCAGACCATCATTGCGATGTTCGATAATGCGGTTCATCTGCTGCTTAAGCTGACCATCCAGCTTAGTAAGACGATTACGCACGTTGCTGTTTGGCCCCAGCTTCTCGACAATCACCTGATCCAACGCAACGCGGCTACGCTCCAGTCGTGTGCTGGCACCTTGATCGATCCAGGGCAAGTCACGGCGCAACGCATTTTGATAGTTGATCGCTTTCTGGCGCGTCGCGTTATCAACGCTAACTTTCTGACCATTGAACTGCACGTCACCCTGCGGCGAGATTTCGAGGTTGCCGTTCTCTCCCACCACCTGCACGCTCTGCGGCTTAATAATCACATCATCTTGTGGCTTAACGCTGCATTCATAAGCAGCCTGAGCCTGTGTCGCCGCCAGCAATAATGCGGCGAGAAGCGCTTTACGAACCATGAAATCTCCTGCGTCCATTTGCGGAACCGTAGCGGCGCGATCTATCGCGCACGGAACTGCGCGAAAATCGCGCCGCTACGGGGTGTACCGATAAGTACCGTCTACAGGATTCTTAGTCCCACCACACATCAAAGAGTTCAGTCACCTGCACGTCTGTCAGGCCACGATCCTGTAACCATTTGCGAACCAGTTCACGATGCTCATCGGTGCACTTGCCAGTTTGTTGCAGGCACACCAGCCCTTCCCAGACCAGGTAACCGCTACCATCGTAAGCCAGACCATTTGGATCAATCACTTCATTGATGAAAGCATCCAACGTGCTGTCAATTTGCTCCTCGCTGGTACCTTCGGCAAAACGCCAGGCAACGGAGAAACCCAGTTCCTGAAACTCATCAATATGCAATTTTTTACGTAAACGACGGCTGCGCTGTGTGGCCATTTATTTCACCCTCTCAAACATCAGATCCCAAACGCCGTGGCCCAGTCGCTGCCCGCGTTGCTCAAATTTGGTTAACGGACGCGTCTCCGGACGCGGCACGTAATCATGACTTGCAGACAGGTTTTGATAACCCTGAATGCTGCTCATTACTTCCAGCATGTGCTGGGCGTAGGCTTCCCAGTCGGTCGCCATATGGAAGACACCGCCCAACTTCAGCTTACGCATGACCAGCTCAGCAAACGGTACCTGAACGATACGACGTTTGTTGTGGCGCGCTTTATGCCAGGGGTCCGGGAAGAACAACTGCACCATGCGCAACGAGTTATCTGGAATCATCTTCTCCAGCACTTCAACGGCGTCGTGACACATCACGCGCAGGTTTTCCACGCCCGCTTCTTTTGCTGAACCCAGACACGCACCAACACCTGGCGCATGAACTTCAATGCCGAGGAAGTTCTGATGCGGGTTATTTTTCGCCATCGTCACTAACGAGGCCCCCATACCAAAACCAATTTCCAGCACCAGCGGCGCATCGCGGCCGAACAGCGCGGTCAAATCCAGCGGTTCCGGCTGATACTCGACGCCCATCTCCGGCCAGTATTGATCGAGTGCCAGCTGCTGCCCTTTGGTTAAGCGCCCCTGGCGGCGCACAAAACTGCGGATACGGCGCAATGGCCGCCCGTTCTCATCAAATTCTGGGGTGATGACGTCATTAATCATGTCAAAGCCTGTTGATTAGCGTGTTCAGGGAAACGCGCATTATGCAAAGTTCAATAGCAGAAGCAAGCCTTTGCAAACTTCCGGTTTACACCCTGATGTCTCTATGCTGGAATTCCTGCCTGAGTGTAGAGTAACCACGGAAAATTTCCTTCTTATGATGCAAGCGCCGCAGTTCGCGCAACAGGTGCTGGACTGGTATCAGCGCTTTGGTCGCAAAACCCTGCCCTGGCAGCAGGAGAAAACGCCCTACAAAGTATGGCTCTCCGAAGTGATGTTGCAGCAGACCCAGGTTGCCACCGTCATTCCCTATTTTGAACGCTTTATGGCGCGCTTCCCCACGGTTGCCGATCTGGCGGCTGCGCCACTGGATGAGGTGCTGCATCTGTGGACCGGTCTGGGCTATTACGCCCGTGCGCGTAACCTGCACAAAGCGGCAAAGCAGGTGGTGGATAAGCACGCTGGTGAGTTCCCGCGTAACTTTGATGACGTGGCCGCGTTACCGGGTGTTGGCCGCTCAACCGCGGGGGCGATATTGTCGCTGTCGCTGGGACTGCACTTCCCCATCCTCGATGGCAACGTTAAACGCGTGCTGGCGCGCTGCTACGCTGTAGCAGGCTGGCCGGGGAAAAAGGAAGTCGAGAAGCGGCTATGGCAACTGAGCGAAGAAGTAACGCCAGCACAGGGCGTCAGCCAGTTTAATCAGGCGATGATGGATCTCGGCGCGTTAGTGTGTACCCGCTCACGTCCGAAGTGTGAGATTTGCCCGCTTAGCAGCGGCTGTGTCGCATATGCCAATGCCAGTTGGGCCAACTATCCCGGCAAAAAACCTAAGCAGACGCTGCCCGAACGCAGTGGCTGGTTTCTGATGATGCAACACGGTGATGATGTCTGGCTGGAACAACGCCCACCCGTGGGCCTGTGGGGCGGCCTGTTCTGCTTCCCGCAATTCACCACCGAACAGGCGATGACCGACTGGCTGGCAGAACGTGGTATTCACGCCAGACCGCAGCAGCTCACTGCATTCCGCCATACTTTCAGCCATTTCCATCTGGATATTGTGCCTATGTGGCTGGCATGGCCTTCGTCCGGGTCGCTGATGGATGAAGCAGGCGGTCTCTGGTATAACTTAGCGCAACCACCGTCAGTGGGTCTGGCTGCGCCGGTCGAGCGCCTGTTGCATGAACTGCGACATCCCCAGCAACTGGCACTGCATACGCGAGTGACCGAAGAGGAAGAGTAATGAGCCGCACTATTTTTTGTACTTATCTGCAACGCGACGCTGAAGGTCAGGACTTTCAGCTCTATCCTGGCGAGCTGGGTAAGCGCATCTACAACGAAATCTCCAAAGAGGCCTGGCAGCAATGGATGGCCAAGCAGACCATGCTGATCAACGAGAAAAAACTCAACATGATGAACCCAGGCGATCGCAAAGTGCTGGAACAGGAGATGGTGAATTTCCTGTTTGAAGGCAAAGATGTGCACATTGAAGGTTACACACCGCCGGAAAAATAAACTTTCTGGGCCTCACCTTGAGGCCCTTTTCAGGTCAGGCTTGCATTAACAATGAATAAAAAATTGATCGCCCTGCTGGCAATCGCACCGCTTTTGGTTTCCTGCTCCGGACACAAACAAGGGCAATATCACGAAGAGTGGGTTAAGGACACCAACGGTTTCGACATTCTGATGGGTCAGTTCGCCCATAACATTGAAAATATTTGGGGAATCAATGAGGTTCTGATCGCAGGCCCCAAAGATTACGTCAAATATAGCGACAACTATTACACCCGCAGCCATATCAACTTTGATAGCGGTAGCATTACCATTGAAACCATTTCCGGCACCGATCCGATGGCGAGCCTGCGTCAGGCGATCATCACCACGCTGTTGATGGGTGATGAACCGGGTAATGTGGATCTCTATTCAGATGCCAACGATATTCAGATCAGTAAAGAGCCGATGCTGTATGGCCAGGTGCTGGACAACACCGGCCAGGCCATTCGTTGGCAGGGCCGTGCTGGTAACTTTGCTGACTACCTGATTCAGAACAAACTGCAAAAACGCACCTCTGGCTTGCATGTTATCTGGTCGGTGACCATCCCGATGGTGCCGAACCATCTCGACAAGCGTGCGCACAAATACCTGCCAATGGTACGCAAAGCCGCAGAAGAGTATGGCGTGGATGCATCGTTGATTCTGGCAATTATGCAGACCGAATCGAGCTTCAACCCCTATGCGGTGAGTAATTCTGATGCGCTGGGACTGATGCAGGTGGTGCAACATACCGCCGGGGTTGATGTGTTCCGCATGAAGGGCAAATGGGGTAAACCCAGCCGTAGTTATCTGCTTGATCCGGAGAACAACATTGATGCCGGTACGGCCTATCTGTCGTTGTTGCAGAACACCTATCTGGGTGGAATCCAGGACCCGGTTTCACGGCGTTATGCAGTGATTACCGCTTATAATGGCGGCGCGGGCAGCGTGTTGCGAGTGTTCTCCAGCGATAAAGATCGCGCGTTTGCGATGATTAATGGTATGTCGCCGGGGCAGGTATATCAGACGCTCACCACCAACCATCCATCAGCGGAATCACGTCGTTATCTGTACAAGGTGAACAGCGCCCAGCGCAGTTATCACCGTTATTAAGTGCGGTCAGTTCCCTCACCCCAGCCCTCTCCCGCAAGACGGGAGAGGGAGCAGATCGAGCAGACTTCTCACGCTTACGGCAGAGGGCGAAGATTCAGCATATTGCACATCTCCTTCTCCCGCTTGCGGGAGAAGGCCGGGATGAGGGAACAGCCAGCACAATCAAACCATCATATTCGCCACTAAATGCTTACGCCCGTTGTCATCCTCTTCGGTGTAAACCCCCTGCAACTCCGGTGAGAAGCCCGGCAGCAGGTTAATGCCTTCTTCCAGCGCGAGGAAATAGCGCTGCACCGCCCCACCCCATACTTCGCCCGGCACCACGCACAGCACGCCAGGAGGATAAGGCAACGCGCCCTCAGCGGCGATACGTCCTTCCGCTTTGGCAATCGGCACTAACTCAACGTCGCCGCGAATATATGCCTGATGCGCATCCTGCGGGTTCACCTTAACCGGCGGGAAGCAGGCTTCGCGGAACATGGCTTTTTGCAGATCTTTCACGCCATAGCTGACATACAAATCATGCATTTCCTGGCACAGACGGCGCAGGGTATAGCCCTGATAACGCACCATATTTTTGCGATACACGCTCGGGAGTACCTCCGCCAGCAGCGCATCTTCTTTAACGTGCTGCTCAAACTGCTCCAGCATCGCGACCAGATGCGCCATCTTCTCGGCGCTTTCCGCTGGCGTCAGCAGGAAAAGAATCGAGTTGAGGTCGCATTTTTCCGGCACGATGCCATTTTCACGCAGGTAGTTCGCCAGAATGGTGGCCGGAATGCCGAACTCGGTGTATTCCCCGCTGGCGGCATCAATGCCCGGCGTGGTCAGCAACAGTTTGCAAGGGTCCACCAGATATTGCTCGCTGGCATACCCGGAAAATCCATGCCATTTCGCGCCTGGTTCAAAGCTGAAGTAAGCCGGATCGGCGGCGATAGCCTCCGTTTCCGCTGCCTGCCACGGTTTACCGTGCACCTGCTCCGGCAGAAATGGCAGGATCATCTCACAGCGTTCCAGAATCGCTTTACGTGCATCAATGCCCAGCGTGACGCACTCGTGCCACATGCTGCGACCCGCCTCGCCCTGATGCATACGCGCGTTGATATCCAGCGCGGCGAACAACGGGTAGAACGGGCTGGTTGAGGCGTGCAGCATAAAGGCATTGTTCAGGCGCTTGTGGGGACAAAAACGTTTCTGCCCACGCAGATGGTTATCTTTCTTGTGAATTTGCGAGGTTTGCGAGAAACCGGCCAGTTGCTTATGCACCGACTGGGTGACGAAAATGCCCGGATCGTTCTCGTTCAGCTCCAGCGTCAATGGTGAGCAGCCTTCCATCAGCGGGATAAATTGCTCGTACCCCAGCCAGGCCGAATCAAACAGGATGTAATCACACAGATGGCCAATGCGGTCCACCACCTGGCGTGCGTTGTACACCGTGCCGTCGTAGGTGCCGAGTTGGATAATCGCCAGACGGAACGGACGTTGCTCTTTGGCACGCTTCGGCGCGACTTTCTTTACCTGCTCGCGCAGATAAGCTTCGTCAAAGCAGTGCGCATCAATACCGCCAATAAAGCCAAACGGGTTGCGCGCCGCTTCAAGATATACCGGCGTGGCACCGGCCTGAATCAACGCGCCATGATGGTTGGATTTATGGTTGTTACGGTCAAACAGCACCAGATCGCCACGCGTCAGCAGCGCGTTAGTCACCACTTTGTTGGCGCTGGAAGTGCCGTTCAACACGAAATAGGTTTTATCGGCGTTGAAGACTTTGGCCGCATATTTCTGTGCGTCTTTGGCTGAGCCTTCGTGGATCAGCAAATCGCCCAGTTTGACATCCGCGTTGCACATATCGGAACGGAAGACGTTTTCGCCATAGAATTCATAGAATTGACGACCAGCCGGATGTTTTTTGAAGAAGGCGCCGCCCTGATGCCCCGGACAGGCAAAGGTGCTGTTTTGCATATCAACATAGCGTGTCAGGGTGTCAAAGAACGGTGGCAGCAGTTCCGCTTCATAAGCTTGCGCCGCTTCTTCTAACGCGTCCCACTCTTCCGGTGCGCCGTTGATCTCGGCAACGACGCCCGGCAGTTGCAGCACCTCTTCGTCAAAGGCATTGGCAACAAACACCGGCAGATTGAAGCCGGTATGGCGCAACAGCGCCAACACGCCACTCCGCGTATCTGCCAAAGAGACGACAACAGCCGCCACGTCGGTAAAGTCAGTATTGTCCAGCGTCACCACGTCGCGCATGGTGTTCAGGCTCAGGTTTGGCGCTACAGCAGCGCTGGCAGCAATTTTCAGTGGTGTCATAACACAAATCCCCAGAGGTCAAGGATGAGTGGGTGCCAGTGGCACAGCAATGAGGAAGATTCCCCGGCGAATAACGTCAGACGGATCGGTGCAAAAAGAGATCACAGCCGCAACCGATAGACATCAGTAAAGTCAGAAAATGTCTGTCTTTACTCATGTCCAACAGTGAGCGCGTGGCTGGCCTCACCGCATGGTGAGCGAGAAATGCGAACAACAGATGACGGAGGAACGCTTGCAGCGAAGCGAACGGGAACAAGTGCAGATGCGCATTGTACCGACCATAGCGGCGTCCTCAGTGATTAAGGGGGTTGATAACTATCAGGGGCGCAATAATGTCATCTTTTTTTTGCCGGAACAACCCGCTACCCGCAATTTCCGCATAGCGATAACTTATTGATAAAAAATGTTTTTTATCAACCGATAAAATTAAAAGTGCTTAATTATCCGCACCTTATGCAAATTTATGCAAGGCGCGGATATTGATAACAAAGCATTACAACCAATGCTGCGCGCGAATCTTTTCACCATCGCTAAACCGGCTAAAGCGGAACGGCTGGGCATCCACCGACGGCGTGCTGTTCAGCACCAGATCCGCCATCAGCTGACCGGCTCCGGGCGCGATACCAAATCCGTGACCAGAAAAACCGGTCGCCAGATACAACCCGGCTACCTGATCAATCCCGGAGATCACCGGAATGGCATCCGGCATGGTATCAATCAACCCGCCCCAGCTCTGCGCCACCGGCAGATCGCGTAGCGGCGGCAGCAACTCTGCCAGGTTTTGACGCATGCGCTGTACGATCAACGGATTAATCACCGGATCGAGCACGCGCAGCACTTCATAGATCGATCGTTTATCTGCCTGACCGGGCTTCCAGCGCAGCGCTTCATCGACAAAACGCTTACCGAGACGCAACTGCAACGATTTACGTTCCACCCAAAAGGCAGGCATAAAGCGTGGGCTAAAACGTAACGAATCCAGCGTGATATCGGCGGTATTGGTGGCCGAACTGGCGACCGTCAGGCCACCATCCAGCCGTTTACGCAGCGCAACACTACCGAAGCTGGCGCAGGCACCGGGATCGAAATCCACCGGACGGGTTCGTAGCACCGTCGACAACACCTTCAATTGCGGCAACGTCACGCCCAGCCCTTGCAACAACAGGCGTGACCAGGCTCCCCCCGCCACCACCACTTGCTGACAACGAATGGCGCCGTGCTCGGTGACCACTTCGCTCACGCGCCCATTGGTACGTTCAATGGTGCGAACCGCGCAATGCTGTTGCAGATTCAGTCCCTGCTCCATCGCAGCAGCAACCATCGCCGGAGCCGCTTTCTGCGGTTCGGCGCGCCCGTCCAGCGCGGTATATAACCCACCGGGATAGCTGCCCTGTAGCTGCGGCAGATGCTGACTCAGCTGTTGCGGCGTCAGCATCTCGCTGTGAATACCGTAATGTTGCGCTTCATTGACCCAGCGCTGATGGCGCTCACGCTGCTGTTCGGTGCGTGAGGCATAAACGATGCCATTGCGACGAAAACCGGTTTCGCGGTTTACACGCACATTCATCCCCTCCCACAACTGCATGCTGAGGTTGATCAACGGCAGCTCGCGCAGGTCGCGTCCGGTACGACGACACCAGCCCCAGTTACGGCTCGACTGCTCTGCCGCCACCGTGCCCTTCTCCAACAGCACGGTTCTGACACCGCGCTGCACCAGCGACAACGCGGTCGCCACGCCGATAATCCCGCCACCAATCACCACCACATCGGCGCTCGTCGGAAAGGTTTCCGAAGAGGGAACTGCATCAACGCTGGGACCCATGATTATTTCCTCGTCAGGTAAAAGGGCATCAATAGTTATCTTCCACCGTCCAGTTCACCGGAATTTCGGCGATGCTGGTGGTGGTGGGTAATTCCAGAACCGTACGGATCAGGTGCGCCAGATCTTCCGGCTGCGTCATTTTTTCTGCGGGCACCTCGGTCAATGCCGTCCCCATATCAGTGGCGACAAAGCCGGGGCAGATGGCGGTACAGCGAATGCCATCGGCATCACCGATTTTGCGCAGCCCGTGGGCCAGCGCCAGCGCGGCATACTTGCTCATGGCATACAGGCTGGAGCGTTCGGCTTTGACGCGTTTTCCGGAAAGCGACACCAGCATTACGATGCGCCCGGCACCGCTGGCCTGCAAATGGGGCCATGTCAGACGGCTCAACCGCATCGGTGATTTGACGTTAACGTCAAAGGTACGATCGAACTCGTCGTCAGTGGCTTCTAGGATCGACAGCGGCAGCATCATGCCGGCGTTATGTACCACCGCATCAATGCGACCGAACTTCGCGAGGGTGGCATCGACCCACGCCTGTTCCGTGGCGGCATCAAACGCATCAAAACGACATACCAACTGATTTTCGCTATCGCTGACCAGCACATCCTCTGGTGACCGGCAGCCCAGGCTCACCGCCCAACCGTTTGCCAGCAGATTGGCGGCAATCGCCGCCCCGATACCGCGACTGGCACCACTGATTAACGCGACTTTACGTGTTGATTTGCTCATGGTTCTCCCCGGTAAATTTTTTTGCGCGATAAATCGCGCCGCAACCAAACGTGCAGAATTTTGTAGCGGCGCGATTTATCGCGCGTGTTTACAACGATGCCCGCAACCGCGTATCCAGCGGGCTGATCAGTGGCGCAATCGCCGCCACTTCCTCTTTCAACAACGCCACATAACGCTGCTGCACCTCGGGGTTCAGACGGGGTGAGAGGAAGGTCAACCCCAACGATCCCACCACGCCAGCGCCGGACACCATGATCGGCACGGCGATCCCGGCGATCCCCGGAATTAACTCCCCCGGATCGATAGCGAAACCCTGCTGCCGCGTCTGCTCCAGCTTGAGCTGCAAGGTTTGCACCGTAAGTTGCGGCCAGCTATCAAGCCGTGCCCGGTTACGCGCCAGAATCGCCTGCTGCTGCTCCTCCTCCAGAAACGCCAGGATCGCCAGACTGCCAGGCCCAAGGCCCAACGGCACCGCACCGCCCACCGAACCGGTCAGCGTCTGCATCTGGTATTCGCTGTCGTAACGGTCAATGCACACCGAATCATCACGATCGCGCGCCATCAGCATCGCCGTCTCACCGGTCTGCTGCCGTAACCGCTCCAGCGCAGGCTGGAACTGGCGACGCAGGCCAGGCCCGCGCGCCGCTTTGGCACCGAACACCAGTAACTTGGTGCCCAGCCGATAACATTTGTCACTCTGTACCTTCTGCAACAACTGATGTTCCACCAGCGAATTGAGAATGCGGTGGCAGGTGACTTTATTCAGACCCGAAAGCTCGCACAGCGCTTTTAACGTCGCCCCTTCACTGCCCGCATCGGCGACCAGATCGAGCAACATCACCGCACGATCCAGCAGTTGTACCCCATTTTTCCCCGAATTTTCGCTCATCGGCCTCACCGCTAAAGTTCCACATTGTGAAACTTTAAATCATAAGATTTCAATATATGGTTTTTTGTTGACTAATTTTCTAGCAGATTTCATATTCGGTTGACAAGTGAGCAACGCGTTTCAACAAAAAAAGTCGCTCACAGAACAAAATTTACAACACCTGCAGATTCACCCCGACAGAGGAAATATCTATGAAAAACCATCGCATGCGTATTCTGGCTGCCTCGATGTTGCTGTTGGCTGCCCCGGTAATCACCCACGCGGACACCCTGTCCGACATCAAGGCCCGCGGCGTGTTAACGGTCGGGGTGAAGAATGACTACCCGCCTTACGGCTACATGGACAACAACGGCAACACCGTCGGTTTCGAGATCAGCCTGGCGCGCTATATCGCCAACGAACTGCTCGGCTCACCAGACAAAATCAAGCTGGTGCCGGTAAACGCTTCCAACCGAATGCAATTCCTCAACTCCGGGCAGATCGACATCATCATGGCAACCCTCGGCGTCACGCCGGATCGTGCCAAACAGATCGATTTTACCGATGAGTACGTCTCCGCCGCTGGCCCGTCGATCCTGGCGCGCAAAGAGGTGAAATTTACCCAGTGGGAGCAGTTAAAAGGCCAGAAAATCTGCGGTATCCAGGGGTCTTACTTCAATAAAACCGTGACCGAAAAATATGGCCTGCAACTGGTGAACTTCACCGCGCTGCCGGAAGCCTATCGCGCGTTGCAGGACAATCGCTGTGTGGCGATGGTGTTTGATGACATGTCGCTGCAAAACAAGCTGAAAGAGCCGGGCTGGAGCGACTACAAAATCGCGGTGAAACCCTATGAATACCTGCCGATGGCCGGTGGCCTGCGTAAAGGTGACGATGCCTTCCGCGCCGCCGTCGATAAAGCAATTGTTAAAGCAGAAGGCGAAGACAAGCTGATTGGCTGGGAAAAAGAGTTTGATATGCCACCGTCGCCGTATATCGCCAAACGTGCGGAAGCGGCGCGCGCTGCGGCCAAATAAGCCGTCAGGAGCGAAATATGTTCGGACTCGATTTCTCCTGGCTGCTCGACCCCACGTATCAGCAATGGCTGCTTCAGGGCGTGCTGCAAACGCTGGAACTGGCGGCGCTCTCATCAGCGTTCGCCATTGTTATCGGCCTGTTGGGTGCCTTCTGCCTGACGTTCCGTCTCGCGTGGCTGGATGCCAGTATCGAGCTGTTCGTCGAGCTGTTTCGCAACACGCCGCCACTGCTGCAAATGTTGTTCTTCTATTTCACGCTAACGCAGATTGGTTTCACCACGGAGGACCCGGTGACCGGCTTACAGGTGCCGCTGATTAGCGCCTTTATGTCAGCCACCGTGTCGCTCAGCCTGTTCGGTGGCGCGTTGTGCATCGAAGCCTTTCGGTCCGGCTTCGATGCAGTGCCGAAGGCCACGCTGGAAGCGGCGCGCTCGCTGGGTTACACGCGCTGGGGATTGTTCCGTCATGTGCAGGTACCGATTGCCTCCCGCATCTGCCTGCCACCGCTCACCAACGTGCTGACCAACCTGTTCAAAACCACCTCGCAGGCATCGGTGATCACCGTCCCGGAGTTGATGTATGCCGCCGGGCAAATCTACAACGATACCTTCCGCACGCTGGAAGTGATGCTGCTGATCCTGGTGATCTACGTGGTACTGGTAAGCCTGGTGGTGTGGTTGATTGGCTGGGTGCAGCGCGCCCTCGCCTATCCTGGTTATGGAGCCTGATCCATGAGCGATGTTCTGTACCTGAAACGTAAAAAGCAGACGCGTCACGCCTTTCTGTTTATTGGTCTGTTGATCCTGCTGTTCAGCATGGTGACCGATCGTGGCGGCGAGTGGCGTCAGGTGTGGGAAAAACTGCCGCTGCTGCTGACCGGTTCTATGCACGGTTGGCCGCTCAACGGCGGTTTTATCCTCAACATCTTTATCGGCATTGCCAGCATGGCGATTGCGACGGTACTCGGACTGTTTCTCGGTTTGATGATGCTGGCGAAACGCCGCTGGTTAAGCATTCCGGCACGCGCCGTGATGAACTTCCTGCGCAACGCCCCGTGGCTGGTGCTGCTGTTTTCGATGTTGTATCTGCTGCCATACCGCGTTGAATGGCTGGGCTTCCAGTTTACGCTGTCGCCGCTGTTTAAAGCGATTGTTGGCCTGAGCCTGCCCACTGCTGCCAACTTCGCCGAGGTGATTCGCGGTGCGGTGAACTCGGTACATAGCGGTCAGTGGGAATCAGCACGTTCGCTTGGCTACAGTCAGTGGCAAATCTATCGCATCGTGATCCTGCCGCAGGCGCTGCGCCGCATCATTCCCGGCTGGATGAATCTGTATGCGCTGCTGGCCATCTCCACCGCGCTGGCAACCGTGACCGGCGTACAGGAGGTGGTGACGTTGCTACGCACCACGCTGGCAACTGAAAGTGAAGGCTCGCTGGTCTACTTCTACGTCACCGTGCTGCTGATGTTCTTCTGTTATTGCTACCCGATTGCCCTGCTGGCACGTCGGCTGGAAAACCAAACCAAAGGGGATGCCATATGATCGCTCGCACTCCGTCCCTGATCGAGCTGGACAATATTCACAAATCTTTCGGCAACACCGAGGTGTTGAAAGGCATTTCGCTGGAAGTCACCAAAGGCGAAGCGGTATGCATCATCGGGCCTTCCGGCTCAGGGAAATCCACCATTTTACGTTGTATCAATGGCCTGCTGCCGATCGACGACGGCTTTATCCGTGTTGGTGAGCACCGCGTGCATGAGATTGAAAGCGAAAAAGCGATGCGCCCGCTGCGCCACCAGGTGGCAATGGTGTTCCAGCAATACAACCTGTTCCCGCATCGAACCGTGCTCGACAACGTGATGATGGCACCGATGCAGGTACTGAAACATCAACGTGAAGCGGTACACGAGCGCGCGCTACGCCTGCTGAAAAAAGTGCGGCTGGAAGGAAAAGAGGGGCGCTATCCGGGCGAACTCTCCGGCGGCCAGCAGCAGCGCGTCGCCATTGCCCGCGCGCTGGCAATGCAGCCAGAAATCATCCTGTTTGATGAAGTCACCGCCGCGCTGGACCCGGAAACGGTGAAAGAGGTGTTGAACACCATTCGTGAGTTGGTGGATGACGGCCTGACCTGTCTGCTGGTGACACATGAAATGCGCTTTGCACGCGAAGTATCGCACCGGGTGTGCTTCACCGACAAAGGCAAAATTGTGGAGATGGCGCCCCCGGCGCAGCTCTTTGACGATCCGCAGGATGCGCGCACGCGCGAGTTCCTCGGCCAGGTGTTGTAACGGAGTTGAGAGACATCATGTCTGATCAGGCAATTTTTACTGAAGATTTCAAAACCACCCCGTACTGGTGGGAAGCCGCACCACCGGAAACCTGTCGCGATCCCCTCCCGGCGGAAACCGAGATCGCGATCGTGGGCTCCGGTTTTGCCGGGCTGAATGCCGCGATCGAGCTGGCTCGTCATGGCAAAAAAGTCGTGGTACTGGAGGCTAACGAGCTGGGCAGTGGCGGCAGCACCCGTACCGGTGGGATGATCAGCAGCGGGCAGAAACTGGTGGTGGGTGGCGCAATCAAAGGCATCCCACCGGAGCTGTTCCAGCGCATGATCGCCGACTCGATCGCCTCCTTTGCCTTTATTCAGGATCTGGTGCGCGAGGAGCAACTGGACGCGGATCTGTTTATCGGTGGCCGCTATTTTGGCGCGCACACGCAAAAGCAGCTGGCTGGTTTATATCAGATGGGCGATATCCTGCATCGCGTTACCGGTGTCACGGTGCATAAGATCGATCGCGCAACTCAGGCACCGATCATCGGTTCCGATTTTTATCACGGCGGCATTCTGGTGGACGAGTACGGTGGCGTACATCCAGGTAAATACAACCGGGCATTACGCGATTTGGCGCGTAAACTGGGCGCGCAACTGTTTTCCCATGCCCGCGTGACCGGCGTGGAAACCGAGGGCGGTAGCAAAGTGATTTACACCGAGCGTGGCACGCTGCGCGCACGTCAGGTGATTTTCCTGACTAACGGTTACACCGACGCCCAGGCATCGCCGAATCTGGCAAAACGTATTGTGCCGGTGAAGAGTTATCAGATCGCCACCGAGCCGCTGCCACCTGAGTTGATGGCGAAGTTGATCCCCGGCGGCCGCATGATCACCGACAGCCGTCGCGATCTGATCTACACCCGCCCATCGCCGGATGGTACACGTCTGTTGTTTGGATCGCGTCCCGGCATTATGGATTGCGACGATAAAACTGCGGCGATCCGTATTCGCCAACGTATGCTGGCGATCTGGCCGGAACTGGCACCGTATCGCATCAGTCATGCCTGGAGCGGATATGTAGGGATGACGTGGGATAAAACCGCTTATGCCGGTGAAATGGATAACGCGCGTTTTGCCGTTGGCTGTAACGGTAACGGCGTCGCGCTGATGAGCTGGCTCGGTTATCGTGCCGCCCAAAAGCTGCTCGGCACCGAGCCGCGCCCGCTGTCGTTTGAGCGCAACACCTTTAAACCGATCCCGTTGTATGGTGGCAAACCGTGGTTTTTACCGCTGGTGACCGGCTGGTATCGTTTCCGCGATGCGGTGGATAAGGCGCGGGATTGAAGCCTCCCCCCCGTAGCGACGCGATTTATCGTGCAGTTTTTTCCGACACCGCGCACGGAACTGCGCGATTAATCGCGCCGCTACCGTTAAGTCCGTGATTCAGGCACGCAGTTGTTGTAACTCGTCTTCACTGATGCCTGTCACCTCGATAATGGTTTCCAGGTCCATCTTTTTGGCCAGCATGCGGCGTGCCATTTCTTGCGTTAATCTCTGGCGCTCTTCTTGCTGTCCTTCCTGTCGTCCTTCCTGCCGTCCTTCCAGACGAGACTCCAGACGCCATTGTTGTTCAACCGTCATAATCTGTTCCTTTAGTTGAGGTTTGGTTTGCATCAATATCTCAACGAGTTTTTCCCGGTCATCCGTATCCCCATGCTGCAAAAGATATAAGATCACGTCGACAGAGAGATCATCATTGTAATCCACCGATAGTAACGTTGCCATCGGGTCAATATTTTCCAGCATGTCGCGCAGTCGTATGATTTTATGTGCCATCTCCAATCGGGCCACCGATAGGGGCTGGTTTTTCCCTGATAAAACAACATCGGTACAACAATCGGCAATTCAGCATGCCCCTCATCAAGATGGCGTTGCATGGCGGCAATGGCATAGCGCATCATGCGTAGGGTCATATTTTTATCTGGGGAGCTTTGGTGCTCAATCAAGGCATAAATATACCCTTCACCACAGTCAGTCTTCATCGAAAGCAGCACATCGGAATATAACGCGCGTAGATCCCTTTCGATAAAGGTAGTGGTAACCAGTTGCAAAGTGTCCAGATCGCAGTGCTGACGTATGGTTAACGGAAGATGGATTTCCAGGAACTGCCTGGCGATCGGCGGGTGGCTAAGAAACCTTTTGAACAGTGCATCATGCGGGGCCGGGATAACACTCATAGACGTAACACCTGCCAGTCCGATATAAAGTGCACGGACATTAACAACGGGTATAACCCACTGAAATACACCAGGTAAAATTATCACAGCGATTTAAGGGATTCAGAACGCCTTCAGGAAATATTCAGGAATGTCATTGGTGCTTCGCAGGGTAGCAACGAATGAAGTGCAGTTGATTTGGCTCACTAGAAGCATCCTGATTTGAGGAGTACCATGACCCCACTTTCCTCAACCAGCCGGAGGCTGCATGTTTAAGGCACTGGTCATTGATAATGACGAACAGGGATACCGCACTACCCTAAAAGATCTGGAAGAAAAACAACTACCGGATCAGGATGTCACCCTCGAAGTTAGCTACTCCACCCTAAACTACAAAGATGCCCTCGCTATCTGCAATAAAGGCCCAATCGTACGCCAGTTCCCGATGGTACCAGGCATCGATTTTGTTGGTCGGGTGATCAACAGTCGCCACCCGCAATGGCAGCAGGATGATGTCGCACTGCTGACCGGCTGGGGCGTCGGCGAGAAATATTGGGGTGGCCTGGCGCAGAAAGCCAGCGTCTCCGGTGACTGGCTGGTCAAAGTCCCCACCGCACTCAGCCCGCTGCAAACTATGGCAATCGGCACCGCCGGGTTTACTGCGATGCTGTGCGTAATGGCGCTGGAAAAACAAGGAATTACCCCTCAGCACGGTCCGGTGCTGGTCACTGGCGCCAGCGGTGGCGTCGGCAGTTTTGCCGTCAGCCTGCTGGCGCGTCTCGGTTATGAAGTAGTGGCCTCCAGCGGGCGAGCCAGCGATAGCGACTATTTGATCACTACCCTCGGTGCAGCGTCGGTCATTGATCGTAATGAACTCAGTCAACCCGGCAAACCGCTGGCGAAAGAGCGCTGGGCCGCCGCTATCGATAGCGTCGGCAGTCATACGCTCAGTAACGTGCTGGCGGGCATCAAACGTGATGGCGTGGTCGCTGCCTGCGGTATGGCGCAAGGTCTGGATCTGCCTACCAGCGTCGCTCCCTTTATTCTGCGCGGCGTGATTCTGGCGGGCGTAGATAGCGTAATGTGCCCACTGCCGCTGCGCCAGCAGGCGTGGCAACGTCTGGCAGATTTGGTTGATGGGGAGCAACTACAAAAACTCACCCGCGTGATCCCGCTGAGTGCGGCGCGTGAAGGAGCAGAACAGCTGCTGGCGGGTGAAGTGCGTGGACGTCTGATCGTCGATTGTCGGTAGGATGATAAAAACCGCGCGATAAATCGCGCCGCTACAAACCGCACCCAATCGTAGCGGCGCGATTTATCGCGCAGTGTCACTCAGGCGCGCAACTGAATTTGCGGTCTGCCATGCTCCGCTTGCCGTACCACGTCCAGCTCAGCCTGATACCATCGCGTCAGTGTCTGCTCGGTCATCACCTCATGCGGCGCCCCCTCTGCCACCAGTTTTCCCTGATGTAACAACAGGATACGATCAGACCACAATGAAGCCAGATTGAGATCGTGCAATACGGTACATACGCTAAACCGGCCATTACGCGTTAAGCGATGCAGCAGACGCAGGCTATGCTGCTGCCAGAACAGATCCAGTGCCGAAGTAGGTTCATCGAGGAACAGCCAGCCACGCGGACCATCCGCATGCCACAACTGCGCCAGCACACGCGCCAACTGCACGCGCTGCTGCTCACCACCGGACAGCGAGCGATAATCACGTCGTGCCAACTCAAGGCTACCGGTGATATGCATCACCTCCTCAATCACCGCCTTCGCTCCCGTGGTCGGCCAGGGCGCGCGTCCCATCCCCACCACATCTTCAGCTGGCATCGGGAAGGTCATGGTGTTTTGCTGGCGCATCACTGCTCGACGCTGGGCCAGCGGTTCACGCGGCCAGTCAGCCAGCGGGCGATCACCCAGCCAGCACTCCCCTGCATCCGGTGTAAGGAAGCCGGTTAGCAGACGCAGCAACGTAGATTTACCGGCACCGTTTGGGCCGATTAACGCCACCATATTGCCCGGTTCGAGAGTCACCGAAACATTATCAATCAGCGCCCGTGCGCCGTGGCTAAATTGCAGACCGCGCGCCTGCATCCGATCACTCATTTATCCCTCTCTGTTGGCGCAGGATCAGCCAAAGAAACCACGGGCCGCCAATCAGGCTGGTTAACAGACCCACCGGCATTTCTGCCGGGATCACCACCGTGCGCGCCAGAGTATCCGCCAGCAGCAACAGGATCGCCCCTGCCAGCGCCGATCCCGGCAACATCCAGCGATGATCGCTACCCAGGCAGAAACGCATCACATGCGGCACCACCAGCCCGACAAAGCCGATAATCCCGCTGACCGAAACGGCCGTTCCCACCAGCAACGCGCTCAGCACCAGCAGCTGACGCTGGGTGCGTTTTACATCGATCCCCATGTAATGCGCGTCTTCTTCACCGAGTTGCAGCAGGTTAAGACGGCGCGCACGCGTCTGAATGGCAATCAGCGTCGGTAAAATCAGCAGCGCACATACCGTCAGGCTTGGCCACTGCGCGGAGCTGAGGCTGCCCATGCCCCACAGCGCCAATTGACGCAACTGTTGATCATTGCTGATCCACGACAGTACCCCGACCGCCGCGCCACACAACGCGTTAATGGCGATGCCCACCAACAGCAGACGCGACAGGTTACCCAGTGCCAGCCGACTAAAGCTGAAGATCAGCAACGTCACCACCAGGCTGCCGATAAAGGCCGCCAGCATGGGCAGCCACAACGCGAGAATGGGTGGCAAAGCCACCGGTACAATAATCGCCAGGGCCACTGCCAGACCGGCTCCGCTGCTGATACCCAGCAATCCCGGATCGGCCAGCGGGTTGCGAAACAGCCCCTGCATCACCGCACCGGATACCGCCAGCGCCATGCCAAGCAGTACCGCCAGCAATACACGCGGCAGACGGATATTCAGCCAGATCTGCCACACCATATCGCTGAGCGGCGCATGCCACAGGGTGCGGATCGAGAGCGGCATCGCGCCAAAATTGGCGGCCATCAACATACATATCACCATGCTGACGGCCATCAGGCTCAGCCAGCGCAGCAGTGCAACGCTAGTCATGTTTGGCCGCTTCAGCTGCACGACGCAGCTTGACGATGGCATCTGGCGTGTCCAGACCAAAGCTCAGCAATGCCATCTCATCCACCACCAGCAACGCGTGATGCTGTCCGGCAGGCGTCAGCGCCAGTCCAGGCAGTGACCAGACTTTCTCCTCACCACCGAGGGTGCGCAGGCCATCCTGACCCACCACCACCAGATCCGGTGCCGCAGCCACCACACCCTCCTGCGACAGCGGCTGATAATGCGGCACTGCCGCCATTGCATTCACCAGACCGGCACTGCGAATCGCGCCATCTGCCCCGGTTTGCGATCCCGCCGCCAGGGTGTTCATGCCGCTGTGCGCCATGATAAACAGGACCTTCACCGGCAGTGGCTGGCTCGGCAGTTGCGCCAGTTGTTTCTGCACTTTCTCGGTCAGGGCATTGGCCGCTTCTTCACGATGCAGCGCTTTGCCGATGGTGGCGATTTTTTCCGGGATCGCCTCAATGCTGTTTTTGCCGGTAACTTCCACCACCTTTACCCCCGCCTGCGCCACCTGTTGCAGCACCAGCGATGGTTTTGCCAGTTCACTACTCAGCACCAGCGTCGGTTTCAGCGCCAGAATGCCTTCCGCATTCAACTGACGCATATAACCGATGTTCGGCAGTTTATTCGCCTGGGCAGGCTGCTGGCTGGTACTGTCGCGCGCCACCAGGTCCTGCTGAGCATCCAGCGCATAGATGATTTGCGTGACATCTCCGCCAATGGAAACCACGCGTTCCGCTGCCAGCGTCGGCAGTGCCAGCGCAGTCAGCAACAACAGGGTCAGACGTTTCATGCGGCAGCTCCTGGGGTGGTAAGCAATGCCAGCTGTTCACGCCAGCGCGCCTGCTCCGGCGTACCTTCGCTGCGCTGGCCGTAAAGTTGCGCGATCTGAGTGCCGTCAGCGGCGAACAGTTCAAGGCTGGTGACGAAACCATCGCCGCTCTGCTTACGCGTCACCCAACTTTCGCTGATGTGGTCCGCCAGCAGATGGAGCGTGAACGCCGGGTTGAAGATGTTGATCCAGTTATCCATCGGCATCAGTTTTTCTACCGCGCCGGTGAAGATCTGGGTGCAGCCACGGTTGCCGACAAAGATCATGATTTCGTTGCCGTCCTGCTGCGCCTGGTTCAACAACTGGGCCAGCGAATCATTGTTGACCTGCCATGCCAGATCGTCTGCAACCGCGCGGAATGCCTGCTGACGTGAAATGTTATGGCGTTTCAGCAGGCCGAAGAATTGGTGCACATCGGTCATGGCACGCCATTCGGCTTCGATGGTGCTGGCATCCACGGTCGTGCTGTGCTGCGGGTGACTCGCTGGTGTCAGCTCCAGTGCGGCCTGGTCTGCGGTGCTGAACTGCGCTATCAGCGCATCCCAGGCAGCGATGTCGGTGTTGTCGGTGGTGTAGATTTTCAGCACCGCGTCACCGTGCCTGTCAAAAATCTGAATACTTTGACGTTCACCGCGCGCAGTCATCTCTTGCAGGAAGAAGGCGCTACGCCACTGCTGAGGAAACAGACGCTGGTCCAGTGCGCGCGGGTTGAGGATCAGTCCGGCATGTTCGCCGAGGTGCAGGTTTTCATATTTGCCAACCTGCTCGTGCACCGCATATTCATTGCGGGTGATGCTTTTGGTTTCACCCACTGCTTCGAGGGCGGCCAGCAGTGCCGGGAAATCGGTTTTCAGCGCTTTTGCATCGTGGCCGACGCGCGCCTCACAGAGTTGCGCTTCGCCAATGCCCATCAGCGCCGCCAGATCGCGGGCGTATTTTTTTGGATGTTCGCCTTTCAGGGCCAGATAGTGTTCGTAACGTTCGTTCATTGCGCATGCTCCATGAAAATGCCCTGCGTTGCCGCAGGGCGAAGTGATTTATTAGAAATCGACGTTCACACCCAACTGGAAGGTGCGTCCGGGCATCACAGCAAGCTGTGAATCATAGTAGTTCTGATCGGTTTTGCTGGTAGTGGATTCCAGATCGCGGCTGCTGAGGTAGTCCCAGTATTTGCGATCCGTCAGGTTGTAGATACCGCCACTGATCTTGACGTTTTTGGTGACGCGGTAGTAAGCCGTCAGGTCAACCAACGCATAACCAGGGATATTCTGGTAGTAGGTATTGCTGGTGGTGCCAATCGCGCTGCCAGTATTGGTATAGGTCTGACGCTGGGTATACGTTGCACGCTTACCATGATTAAAGGTAGCGGTAACGGCTGCACCGTAGCGCTGATCCGGATCGTCATAGGCCACACCGGTAATCAGACGCATCGGCGGCACACTCTCCAACGGCACGTATTTGTCACCCAGGTAGCTGGACTTAGACGCGCCCTGCGCATAACCAAATGCCAGGCGCGCGCTCAGGCCATCCACTTCTGGCACCCATGTGCCGATGTTGAACTTGCTACCGAATTCCGCGCCGTAGATATAGGCTTTGTCACGGTTTTCTGCACGGTAAGCAATACCAATGTTGCTCGGGATGTCAGTAAAGACTTCCGGATTCGAACTACGGCTGTAACGGGTGTAATCGATAAAGTTTTTGTAGCTGTTGTAGAAGGTCGCCGCGGAGAAGGTGATCCCTTCAACCGCTTCGCCTTTCAGGCCGAACTCAAAGTTGTTGCTGGTTTCCGTTTTCAGGTCGGTGTTACCCAACAGCGCATACTGATTTGAACCACCATAATTGGATGTCAGGTTCCATGAACCATACAACTGGCTTGGGTTCGGGAACTGTGCGCCGCGCTTGTATTGCAGGTAAGCCATCATTTTCGGCGTCAGGTTGTACTGGAAGGCAATTGACGGCAGCAGCTGGCCATCACTGAAGCTTTTGCCATACAGCGTTGATACCGCACCCGTTGACACATCAGCATCCCCGCCCGAAATGCTGGAGAGGTTCTGCGGCTTGGTATTCTGATAAGCGTAACGCACGCCAGGAATCACGGAGAAGGTATGGCCGTTCAAATCCCAGCTCATGGTGTCTTCAACAAAAGCCCCGAAAGTCCAGCTACGGCTGTTGGCTTCAGGCGGAGTGATATTGTTGTAAGACGTCTGCGCCGGGTCCATCCAGTATGGACGCTCAGTTTTCGCGATGCTGGCGTTCAGACCATAGCTGAAGTTGTTAAACAGCCAGCTCTTTTCACCTTTGGTTTCAAAACCATAGGTTTTGGTGTTGTAGTCTGAATAGATATTGTGCGCTGCAACGGAACCGGCGACTGGCACAGCAGTATCATCGTGTGCCTGCGTTTCCTGGTAATAGATGCTGCTCTCAAGCGAATCTACCAGCAGGTTGTTGTCCGGCGTCCAGAGATCTTTCAACATGCCACTCCAGCGACGAGTCTGGCTGCTCTGATCGGCACGGCCATAAATGGTCGTGGTGCCGGTGCCCCAGTAATCGAAGTTGGTGTGATTGGTTTTGTGGTAGTAGTCCAGCGTGGCACTGAACTGATGCTCGCTGTTCGGCTGCCAGATTCCGGTGGCAGCGATGGCATCCGAGTGCCAGTTGGCCGGGTAGGCATCGATAGTGCCGCTATTGTTACGGGTTTCCTGACCGTCACGACGGCTAATCACCACGATACCACGCAGGGTTTCATCACCTGCTGCGGCGGTGATGCCATTGTGCCAGCTACGGTTGGAAGAATCATAGTCGCTCTGATAACCGAAGTAGGTCTGCTTAGTTGGCGACAGGTAATCATCCGGTGATTTGGGACGGAAGGACACCGAGCCACCGAGGGCGTTATTCTTGTAGGAAACATCGGTCGCACCGGAAACAATACCGACTGAGCCATACATGTAAGGATCGATATAGTCGCGGCCAATCCCGAAGGTGCCTGAACCTGTGCGGCCTACGGAGCTACGCCCCGTTGCAAAAGGCTGTTCGATACCGTCTACGTCGATAGAGACACGGTTATCTTCCAGGCCACGGATGTTATAACCGGTATAACCACCACGGTCGCCAGTGTAGCCGCTTTTGCCGGTGTTACTACCGCCTGCGGCGCCCGGCGCGCTAACCAGCGGCTGATAACGCATAATTGAACCGAAATCATTACCACCCTGCTTTTGCATTTCTTCAGCTGAGATGGTGTTACGGCTGCCAGCAACCAACGGTTGTTTCGGTGCAGTAACGGTCATCACCGGTTCATTGGTGGTGGTTTTCTTGCCTGAAATGGTCAGATCTTGATTATCGCTGGTCGCTGCATAGCCACAAGCCGCGTGAATCGCTGACGCTAAGATCGCCGTTTTGAAAAGACGCTGGTGAGTTAACCCCGAAAATAATGAGGACATAGACGCGAAATACCTGGTTAATTGTTAGTATTCGCTCACTTGCTTGCTGCCAGAAAACCACAGGTTTTGTAGATAAAACCGTAAAAAGTTACAGACTTTTTTTATGTTATAAATGATTTCGTCAGGAATGTAATGTAAGTGGTAATCATTATCAATAGCATTTACACTAAGATGTATCTTAGACAGCACAATTTGTTAACCATAGTTAACTTATTACTAATCAATTAATTAAGATGAGCGATGACATGGCACAGAAACCCGCGGTGAATATTCATTACTGTACGCAATGCAACTGGTTGCTGCGTTCAGCGTGGATGGCGCAGGAGTTGCTGCATACTTTTGCTGATGATTTAGCTTCGGTGACGTTACAACCCGGCACCGGAGGCGTGTTTGAAATCACCATCGATGGCAACGTGATTTGGGAACGCAAGCAGGAAGGCGGCTTCCCCGATGCGGCGGCGTTAAAGCAGCGGGTGCGGGATTATTGCTTCCCGGATCGGGAGCTGGGCCATGTGGATAAGAAAAAAAACTAGCGAGCCGAATCGTGGCGGTGCGATTTATCGCGCTCTTTTACAACCGCACCGCAGCCAAAAACGCGCGATAAATCGCGCCGCTACGCCACTTCATGTTCCAGCGGCCACAGCAGGCGATCCTGCGCGGTGCTCAACGCAACAATCGCCGGATGGTAAATCGCGAAGGGTTCCGCCAGTGGACACACCATATATCTGCCCTGCGCACTGGGGATAAACTCCGAGCGCGGTAAAAAGGCCGCGCCATCAAACCCCTGCTCCATCATTTCCAGCACCAGACGGGGTTCGGATACCTTGATACTGATGTTCACCTGTTCAAGGCTACTGAACAGCTTACTGCGCAGCACTTCATAGGTTCCTTCCCCACCAATGCGGTGTAGCAGAATCAGCGGAATGCCGCTGAGATCGGCAAACTGCAACGCTTTTCCCGCCAGCATTGGCGCGTAATGTGAAGAGATCACCGCAATGGTATCAATCGGTTCCAGCTCGCGCACAAACCACGCCTGACGATCGCCAGGGGTTTGCATCAGCGCAATATCAACGGTGTTATCCAGCAGCATCGCTTCCAGATGGCTGGAGTCAGACACGATAACGTTAATATCCCAGTCGGGGCGGTTGCGGTAGTAATCCATCAGGATGGTATTGAAATAGCGCAGATACAGGTAGGAGATACCGATATTCACCCGACGCTGCTTACGCGTGGCAATGGTGATGGTCTGACGCTTCAGTTGATTGACCCGACTCAGGATGTCGCATGCCTGACGATAAAGAAAGGTTCCGGCCTCGGTCAGCACCATACGGCGTGGGGTGCGGGTAAACAGCGGCGAACCAATTTCCTCTTCCAGTTCCTGGAGACGTTTACCCAGCGGCGGTTGTGCGATGTTCAATAGCTTTGCGGCTTTACTGATGGAGCCCTGTTCCGCTATTGTGCAAAAGTAATGCAATCGTTTGAGATCCATGATGCTCCGCGCCTCCTCGCGCCTGATACGACATGGCTAACCCCGATCCAACCGCGGCTGTCGTACTGCTTAATGAATAAACATCGTCCACAGATGGCTGATCGGCATCACCAGCACCAACGCGGGTAACATATTCGCCACCGGGAATGATTTAATTCCGGCGATACGGAAACCCGCCGCCAACATGATAAATCCACCCGCCGCGGTAAAGTCACTCATCATGGTTGCGGTGGTGTGCGGCATAATCAGTACTGCGGCTGACGCCAGCGCCAGCTGAATGATGAGTTGCGGTACGGCAATTACCGCTACTGCATAACCCAGCAAGGTAGCAAAAATCGCGGCGGTGAAGATATCCATAATGGATTTAACAAACAGGATATTGGGATCGTGCGTCATCCCTTCGGTCATCGCCCCGATAATGCCGGTACCGCTGGCGCAGAACAACACCATAATCGCCACGTACTTCTCGGTAAAGGCCGCGCCCGTCAGACCGGTTTCGGTTTGTTCACCCTGGAAACGCCCAACCAGCCCTTTTGCCAGATTACCGAGGCGGCCAATTTTCTCCTCCAGAAACACCAGTTCACCGAGAGCGGCACCGATAATCAGCGCCAGAATCACCGCCGGTAAGCTGTGAATCTTACCAATCAATACAATCCCGAGGCCCATCGACGACAGGCCGAAGGTCATCGGCAGTGCTACGCGTAAGCGTTCCGGCACTTTGGTGCCGAGAAAAGCGCCTGCCATCCCACCAATCAGCACGGCGCTGCCGTTGACAAAGGGTCCCACTACCATAATTTACTCCTTAGGCTTCATTATGTTTTTCACCCCAGCGCTTCAGGTTGCCGACGTCGAGATCAAACAGGTCGAGGGCACGCGATACGCTGTGATGCACCATTTCATCCACGGATTGTGGCTTCTGGTAAAAGGCCGGAACTGGCGGATAAACGATCCCGCCCATTTCCGTCACTGCCGCCATATTGCGGATGTGCACCAGATTGAGCGGCGTCTCACGTACCATCAGCACCAGCCGACGCCGCTCTTTCAGGATCACATCTGCTGCACGGGTCAGCAGATTGCCGGTCAGCCCATGTGCGATGGACGCCAGCGAATTCATTGAGCAGGGCGCAATCAGCATGCCGAGGGTCTTAAACGAGCCGCTGGAGATCGAGGCACCGAGATTGCTGATGCTGTGCACCTCATCCGCCAAATCGGTAATCTCCTGCCGCTGCCAGGTGGTTTCCATGGAACGCGTCACCTCTGCACCTTTGGTCACCACCAGATGCACCTCAATATCCTGATCGCGCAGCAGTTGCAGCGCCTTCATGCCGTACTGAAAACCGGATGCGCCACTAATGCCGACGATAATGCGCCTTCTGCTCACTACAACCTCACTTACTCAAAATCGGGAAGGAAACGTTTTACATCTACCTCTTTGAACTTCGAACGTTCAAAGTGGGCTTTCATATGCCACGGCACGGTGCAGTCAAAGATGGTTTTGGTGGTCATCCCTTGCTGGGTAATGCTGGCGCTGTAGCCTGGCTGCTGCGATGGGTCGAGCGGATGGCAACGCACCCCGGCGATGGTGGCGATATCGACATCGCCCTGGAAGCGGGTCTGCATGGCCCACAGAATGTCGTCGGTGTCGAACACGTCCACGTCGTCATCCACCAGAATGACGTGTTTCAGTTCTGAGAACGCGGCAAAAGCAATCAGGGCAGCCTGACGCTGACGACCTTCATCCACTGGCGCAGATTTTTTAAACTGGATCACCGCCAGCAGTTTGCCGCCACCGGAGGTGTGCGCATTGACGTTCAGCACACGGCCTGGCATCGCGCGTTCCAGCATATCGAGAATACTGGCTTCGGTCGGGATACCGGCCATGCTGACGTGTTCGCCGCTTGGGCCAAGGGTGGTTTGCAGAATCGGATGTTTACGGTGCGTCACCGCTTTCACCTTGATAACCGGCAGCTCGGCTTTCGCTTCGCCGGTATAACCCGGGAATTCCGGCATCGCTTTGCCGGTGTTGGTGTTCTGGTCTTCACGCACCCGCACATTTGGCAGCAGCTCGCCTTCAATCACGATTTCAGCGTGTGCAATGGCTTTCTCGTTGATGCTGACACAGGGAGCCAGTTCAACCGGTTTGCCACGCAGTGCACCGGCAATGCTCAGTTCGTTAAAGCCCAGTGGAGTTGTTGGCGGCTCAAAGCAGGCGGCGATTTCGATTGCCGGGTCAACACCGATGCTGATGGAGATCGGCAGCGGTTTGCCGGCTTTTTCAGCTTTCTCACGGAAGGCATCAATATGGCGGCCAGGGGTCAGCCACATCGACAGTTCGTCGCGGCTCTGGATGCACAGACGGTGAATGGTGATATCCGATTCGTGAGTTTCCGGGTCGGAGGCGTAGCACATCCCCATTGTGAAGTAAGGACCGGCATCCTCTTCGGTATTGGTTGGCGCGGGCAGCAGGGTACGCAGATCAAAATTGGGGTCTTCCGCGTAATGCACCACTTCCTGACACAAGGGTTTCTCGCTGATCACTACCGGTGCCACCGCGTGATGCACCGAATCTTTCAGCAGAAAACCAAGTTTTTCCGGCGCGCAATCCAGCAGATGACCAACACGTTCACGGGTGGACATCAGGCCGGTCACCACGCGCACATCAGGAAAACCTTTCACCTTGTTGAACATCATCGCCGGGCCTTTGCGCGTCGGACGTTCACAGGTGCCACCGGCACCAACATAGCGGTATACGCCGGAGAGTTCCGCATGGGGGTCAACTTCGGTATCGGTACTGACGAATTCGCCTTTCAGACTTTGCAGCAATGCGATAGCCGAACGCAGATCATGCACCGGCTGTTTTTTTGTTTCAGACATATTCTTTTCCCTTAACGCTTCAGAGTGAATGCGATGAGGGGAAAGTAGCGCTGAATAATTGCGGGAAAAACTACCGTTTATATTTACCACCCAAACCTTTTTGGTTTGGATGATATTTATGCTACAGGTTTGTTTTTATTTGTTTATTTAAATAAAACAATGTTGCAACAAATTTCGGGGTAAAAATGATTTAGATCAACTCTTTGCAATTTTTTCCGCAGCTTCATTCAGTGCGGAAATCACAATATTCAATGCATCTTCAGAAATATTTTCCTGCGCCAGACGATGATTTAACGTGAATTTAATATTGTGAATTGCCTGTTCTACTGCCGGAATGCTGCGATTATTTACCAGAATAGCCAGCGAGGTTAAGCGGCTAATAATGGTATCCACATTTTCACGATTTTCAGCCAACAGCGCGCGGCCACTGTCGTTAAGCGTGTAGGCTTTACGCGACTCCTGCGCATCCACCACGCGAATGGCATCGGTTTCTTCCAGCAGCGTCAGGTTGGGGTAGATAATACCGGGACTGGGGGAGTATTCCCCTTTAGAGAGTTCTTCAACCGATTTGATCAGCTCATAGCCGTGAGCGTCGCTCTGGGCGAGAAAGTGCAGCATTAACAGGCGGATATCGCTGGCATCAAGCATACGTTCCCGACGCTTTTTGCGTGCGCCTGCACAAAATGCACGCTGGGCGTGGTCGCCGTGCCAGGGAGAGTCGCGATGCTGTTTCATTGCCTGCCTGAGGGGTCGGTTAAGGGAGGTTGATAGTAGTCTGCCGCCTGGCAAAATTCAACACAGGCGGCAACTGGACGGGCAAGAGTCGGTTATTTCTGATGCCAGTAGGCGACAGCGCGAACAAAATCGGTATCTGCACCGCGACGTTGGGTAAAGTAATCGCTCAGCAGTTTCACCGCCTCACCTTCCCCGGTCAGCCAGATAAAGTACTCCTCGCTGGGGATGGAGATCTTATCCAGCTTTGCAATCAGCGCGCCGAGGTTATCGCTCTGCATGGTGCCGCTGCCCAGCCAGCTAATATTCACACCGTCGAGATCGCCCAGATAATCACGCCCGGTGGCCTCATCAACAAACGCCAGCAGATGCACCTCCTGCGCCTCAACTTCCGCCAGACGGCGTTTGATGGCAGGCAGGCCGGTTTCATCAAAGACATAAACCTGACAAGCATAATCGACCGGCACCACACAGGAGCCACGCGGGCCGCCCATCGCCAGTTGATCGCCCGGCTGTGCGTTGTTGGCCCAGCTACTGGCGACGCCGCCATCGTGGATATAGAAATCGAGGGTTAGCGAATCGACACCGTTAAATTCCAGCGGGGTGTAATCACGCGCGGCCGGACGTACGCCAGCAGGCCACACCACGCCCTCGTCGGTCATGGTCGGCAGTGTCAGCGCGCTACCCGGCTCCGGGAAGAACACTTTGATGTGGTCATCATAAGAAGGCGAGTTAAAACCGGCCAGATCGCTGCCGGTAAAAACGATACGCCAGAATTGCCCGGCGACACGGGTTTTGCTCGCCACGGTAATGTGGCGAAAACGCAGTTCATTGCGTACGCGACGGGGTGCGCGTGGGTTGGCCGAAGAGGTCTGTTTTCTCAAGTCATATCTCCCTGCGAGGATCAGCCGAGCATAATGCCGCCGTCCACCGCAATTTGTTGTCCGGTAATAAAGTCGTTTTGTATTAAGAACAGATAAGCGCTGGCGAGTTCGTCAATCTCAGCGGTGCGTCCCAGCGGAATGATCTCAGCAAAGTGCTGCCGGGTTTGTTCCACCTGCTCCGCCGCCTGCTGTCGCCAGAACGGCGTCACCGTCCAGGTGGGGGCGACACAATTGACACGCGCTTTGGGTGCCAGCTCCACCGCCAGGCCCTGCGCCAGCGACACAATGCCCTGATTACCCACATAACTGGCGCAGGCATCCTGAGCGCGGCCGCCGGTACCGGCAGTGAAGGTCAGAGAACCACCTGCCCGCACTTTTTCTGCCGCCAGTTTGCCAATCAGCACATTGGTGAGGAATTTTGAGTAAATCACTTTCTCAATCAGCGCCATATCGGCGCTGAGGAAACCACCGCCCATCGCATCGCCGACCATCGAAACCAGATGATCGAAGGCATCGAGCTGTTTAAACGCACTGCGCAGTGCGTCATGATCGTGTGCATCGACCACCAGCGTCGCTACCTGAGCGCCCTGCTGCGTCAGCGTGGCTTGCGCCTGTGCCAGACGTTCGGCATTGCGACCGAGAAGGGTCAGTTGTGCCCCCTGCGCTGCCGCCAGTTGAGCCACCTGCCAGCCAATGCCGGAGCTGCCGCCAATCACCACCAAATGTTTAGCCTGTAATGATGCCATTCCCTGCTCCTCAGAATGCAGCCAGCGCTTCAGCCGCCAGTTCAGCCACCAGCGAATCGTTCGCGCCATGTGCCCCGCTCACGCCTACCGCGCCAATGACCTCGCCGTGCAACCACAGCGGAATGCCGCCTTCCAGCGGCGTCACACCCGGTGTGGCAAGAAAACTCGGGCTGCCGCTGTTGATAAAGCTTTCAAACTCTTTCGAAGGAGCGCGCAGCAACGCGGCAGTCCGCGCTTTACCCTGCGCGACACTCGGGCTGATGCCAATTGCCGCATCGCTGCGGTCAAGACTGACCAACTCACCGGCGCGATCCACCACCGCTACGCTGATATGCCAGCCATGCTGTGCAGCGGTTTCCAGTGCTGCCGAGATAACGGTGCGTGCCGCCGCCAGCGAAATCGAGTGATAGGTCCGGGCCAGCACTGCGCTGGTCGATTCAGGTTTTTTTTCCATTATTTTGCCTCGCGTCGGGCGTCAGAAGCCCGCGCATGAATCAAATATGAAAGCGAAACTCATTCTCATCTGACGCTGGACAGAATAGTTATGATATATCTTAAGCGCAATGCCGAAAAATGCTATCTACATCCAGCTATCTGTAGCGGCGCGATTTATCGCGCGGAATTTCGTGCGGACTGATTCCCTCATCCCGGCCTTCTCCCACCAGCGGGAGAAGGAGAAGTGCAACTTATTTACTCCGCTTCGCCAGCGCATACACAGCTTTACACACCAGACCTTTCTCATTTCATTAGCAACTGCTATAAAGTATAGCAATTGCTATATCAGATCGATTTTCAATCACTTCGGGACTGACGGTATGAAAATGATGAAAGGAATCGTGCTCGGCGCGCTGCTGAGTACGTTGTTCAACCCCGGCGCTTATGCCCGCGAAAAACTGAAGGTCATCACCACCTTTACGGTAATCGCCGATATGGCGAAAAACGTCGCCGGGGATGCCGCAGAGGTGAGTTCCATCACCAAACCGGGGGCAGAAATCCATGAATATCAGCCGACGCCGGGGGATATCAAACGCGCGCAGGGTGCTCAGCTGATTCTTGCCAACGGGATGAACCTCGAACTGTGGTTCCGTCGTTTTTATCAGCACTTAAAAGATGTGCCCGAGGTTATCGTCACCCAGGGCGTGACACCGATGGGCATCACCGAAGGCCCGTACAACGGCAAACCGAATCCTCACGCCTGGATGTCACCCGATAACGCGCTGATTTACGTTGATAATATTCGCGATGCGCTGGTGAAATACGATCCAGACAATGCGGCGATCTATCAGCGCAACGCCGCCGCTTACAAACAAAAAATCACTGATACGCTGCAACCACTGCGTCAGCAGGTGGCACAACTGCCGGAAAACAAACGCTGGCTGGTGTCGAGCGAAGGTGCATTTTCCTATCTGGCGCGCGATCTGGGGCTGAAAGAACTCTATCTGTGGCCGATTAATGCCGATTCGCAAGGCACACCACAGCAGGTACGTCGGGTGATTGACCGCGTGCGTGCGGATCAGATCCCCGCCGTGTTCAGTGAAAGCACGGTATCCGATAAAGCGGCACGTCAGGTGGCACGCGAAACCGGCGCACATTATGGCGGCGTGTTGTATGTCGACTCGCTGAGCGGCCCTGATGGCCCGGTGCCGACCTATCTCGACCTGCTCAACGTCACCACCAGCACCCTGGTGCAGGGCATCAAAGACGGTTTGAAGGAGTAATCCATGACAAAGCTGCCAGCGATTAGCGCTTCCGGGGTCAGCGTCACTTACCGTAACGGACACACGGCGCTGCGTGAGGCCAATTTTAACGTACCAGGCGGCTCGATCGCCGCCCTGGTCGGGGTTAACGGTTCCGGCAAATCAACGCTGTTCAAGGCGGTGATGGGCTTTGTGCGCCTGGCACAGGGAGAAATCCGCATTCTCGGCATGCCCACGCGCCAGGCGCTGCGGCGCAATCTGGTCGCCTACGTGCCCCAGGCCGAAGAGGTTGACTGGTCCTTTCCGGTGCTGGTCGAAGACGTGGTGATGATGGGGCGTTATGGCCATATGGGGATGCTGCGTATCGCCAAAGAGCACGATCACGCCATCGTCAATGCCGCTCTGGAACGGGTTGATATGCTGGCCTTTCGCCAACGCCAGATTGGCGAGCTGTCCGGTGGGCAGAAAAAACGCGTGTTTCTGGCACGCGCGATAGCCCAGCAGGGAGAGGTCATCCTACTGGATGAACCTTTCACCGGGGTGGATGTGCAGACGGAGGCGAAGATCATCAGCCTGCTGGGTGAGCTGCGAGACGAGGGCAAAACCATGCTGGTATCGACCCATAACCTCGGTTCCGTTACCGAATTCTGTGACTACACGGTGATGGTGAAAGGCACGGTACTGGCTAGCGGCCCAACTGCCACCACCTTCACGGCGGAAAATCTCGAACGTGCCTTTAGCGGGGTGCTGCGCCATGTGGTGCTGAACGGCTCGGAAGACCGCATCATCACCGATGATGAACGGCCGTTTGTGTCACATCTGCCGCCAGGCAGCGAGAGGGCCTGACTATGCAATGGCTGATGGAACCCTTTACCTACCAATACATGCTGAACGCCATGTGGGTATCGGCACTGGTCGGCGGGATATGCGCTTTTCTCTCCTGCTACCTGATGCTGAAAGGTTGGTCGCTGATTGGCGATGCGCTGTCGCACTCGATTGTGCCCGGCGTGGCAGGCGCATATATGCTCGGTTTACCCTTCGCCCTCGGTGCCTTTCTCTCGGGAGGATTGGCCGCGGGCAGCATGTTGTTTCTCAACCAGCGTACTCGCTTAAAAGAGGACGCGATTATCGGTCTGATTTTCTCCTCGTTTTTCGGCCTCGGGCTGTTTATGGTGTCGCTAAATCCGACCGCGGTGAATATCCAAACCATTGTATTAGGTAACATTCTCGCCATCGCTCCTGCCGATATCCTGCAACTGACGCTGATTGGCGCAGTCTCCATTTGCGTGCTGTTTTTCAAATGGAAAGATCTGCTGGTGACCTTTTTTGATGAGAACCATGCGCGCGCCATCGGCCTCAATCCACAACGGTTGAAGCTGCTGTTTTTCACCCTGCTGGCGCTTTCCACCGTGGCAGCGCTACAAACTGTCGGCGCATTTCTGGTGATCTGCCTGGTGGTGACGCCGGGGGCTACCGCCTGGCTGTTGACCGATCGCTTCCCGCGCCTGCTGGCTATCGCCGTGGCTATCGGCAGCGCCACCAGTTTTCTTGGTGCCTGGGCCAGCTATTATCTTGACGGTGCCACCGGCGGCATCATCGTAGTGGCGCAAACGCTGTTGTTTTTGTTGGCATTTGTCTTTGCTCCGCAGCAGGGGCTGCTGGCGCAACGCCGCCGCGCCCGCACGCATCAGGAGGATATCCCATGCTGACGCTGCTGCTGGAACCTTTCCAGTTTGCCTTTATGAATCAGGCATTGTTGATTGCGCTGGTGGTGGCAATTCCCTGCGCGTTGTTATCCGTGTTTCTGGTGCTGAAAGGCTGGGCCTTGATGGGCGATGCCATGAGTCATGCGGTGTTTCCGGGGATTGTGCTGGCGTGGATACTCGGTCTGCCACTGGCGCTGGGCGCTTTTGTTGCCGGCGTATTTTGCGCTGTCGCCAGCGGCTACCTGAAGGACAACAGCCGCATCAAGCAGGATACGGTGATGGGCATTGTGTTTTCCGGGATGTTCGCGGTCGGGTTGATTCTGTATATCGCCACCAAACCGGAAGTCCATCTGGATCATATCCTGTTCGGCGATATGTTGGGCATCACCCTCAGCGACATGGTGCAAACCACGCTTATCACAGCGGTGATTTTGCTAATCATGGCGGTGAAGTGGCGGGATTTTTTGTTGTTCTGCTTCGATCAACAACAGGCACAGGCCAGCGGCTTGCGTACCGGCTGGTTACATTACGGCCTGCTGTGCATGGTCGCGCTGACCATCGTCGCCACCATGAAGGCGGTGGGCATTATTTTGTCGGTGTCGTTGCTGATTGCGCCGGGGGCAATTGCCTTGCTGCTGACGCAACGCTTTTCACACGCGCTGATGGCGGCAGTGACGGTGGCGGTGCTGGTTTCGCTTAGCGGGGTGTATCTGTCGTTTTATCTGGATAGCGCACCTGCGCCCACCATCGTGGTGTTATTTTCCGCGGTGTTTATCGTCGCGTTTATCCGTGCCAGCTTGCTGGCGCGGCGGGCTGAACGTCAGACGCTGCAAACTTAGTTTTGCAGCGCGTCGTTATGACCACACTCCAGCATGCCACCATTATTTTGCGGTAACGGGTTATCACCGGAAATCTCATGCTGTTGGCAGCTCTGGTGCGGATGCAAACCGGCTGGCGGTGAGAATGGTTCAGAGAGCTGAGCGCCGGCAATAGCCGAAAACGCGGTCAGCGCTGTCACAAGGAACAACGGTAAAAGTCGCATCATTTTTCTTCTCTTTAGTGGTCCGGGCTGGACCAGGAATGCAGGTGATTATTCAGCCTGATTCGGGGGCGTCAGGGTTTTACGCGGGGGATCAGGTTTCGATGGAGAATTTTACGCCGGTTATGGGAAGTATTTTATAAAATCGTGCGGTTTATCACAGTTCACCGCACGAATTATGCATTATCCGGCACTAACCGGAATGAAGAAGGTGCCAGTTAACAGATCCGGGGTGCTGTTTTTCAGATCAAGACGTAGCAGATCCTTGCCCTCACGACGGGCAACGCCCAACGCCGGTAGATGGATATAGTACATATCGGCGGTAAAGGCGTTGATCTGCTCCGGCGTACCCTGCCAGTCAATTTCCGCATACAAACCACTTTCACCGGTCCAGTTCACCGCATTACCCGGCAGCACATCGCCATGCTGGCTTTCCAGCGCCTGAAACAGGCTGATATGTTGCTGGTCGGCGGAGCCTTCCCCCGGACTGAACTGAAAACCGAGCCAGCCTTTGTTCACATGCTGTCCGGCAAAAGCCACGAAATCGCGCGCGTGTTGGGCGACCACATCACCATGATCGTGGATGTACTCCCCAAAACGACATTCCCATTCAATCACTTCACCGCACAGGCGCAACTCGGGCTTCTCCGCCAGCCGCACGTCAACCCAGCGATGCTGCGTGGGGATGCGACTGTGGAAATCCTTTAACTGAAGTTCCGGAATGCGGCGATATGCACCCGGGGTCAGCGAGAAATGGTTTTTGAACACGCGGGTGAAATTCTGTTGGTTATCAAAACCAAAACGCACGGCGATATCAATCAACGGCATACGCGTCAGGCGCAGCGCCATCGCTGACATGGTCAGACGACGCTTGCGGGTGTACGACGCCAGCGTTTGTCCGGTCATTTCTTTGAACATGCGCTGCATGTGCCATTTGGAATAACCGGATTTCAGGCTAATCAGATCGATGTTGAGTTCGTCGGTCAGGTTCGCTTCAATCCAGTCCACCAAATCGTTGATGTACTGTTTTTTCAGAGTCAGGCTGAGCATTTTCTGTGATGATCGAAAGGAAATGGAGACGCAGAATTGCGTATTCGGTCACACAAATATAACAAAAATGTATTGCTAATGTAAGGAAGGGTAAAGAAAGCGCAACGGGAAAAGCATTAATTGCTTAGTTCGCTAATATTTTCACCAGCAATGAATACTGACGCAGATCACGTAGTGGCGCGATTTCTCGCGCAATTTCGTGCGCGATGTCAGAAAAAAACGCGCGATAAATCACGCCACTACGTTTTTAATCAATGCGAGCGCATCCCCGCAGCCGTCATCATCATACGAAACAGCGATGCCACCACACCGAGTGCCAGCACGCTTGCAGCGTAAATAATCACCAGCCACATCACCCGCTTCCACAGTGGTGCTTTCACTTCAGTGTGTCCTGACATATCAATGATATCCTTCGTTGGCTTTCACTTTTCCCCGGAACACGTAGTAGCTCCAGAAGGTATACATCAGGATCACCGGGATAATCAGCAGCCCCCCCACCAGCATAAATGCCTGGCTGATCGCCGGAGATGCTGCCTGCCACAAGGTGATGGAAGGCGGAATGATATAGGGCCACACGCTTATCCCCAGGCCGGAAAAGCCGAGGAAAATAAGCAGCAACGTCAGCAGGAACGGACTGTAGTGTGCTTCGCGTTTGATGCCCCGCACAATGCCCCACGCACACACCAGCACCAACACCGGAACCGGCAGGAACCAGAACAGATTTGGCAGGCTGAACCAGCGTTGTGCAATGGCTTGATGGCTGAACGGCGTCCACAGGCTAATAATGCCGACAATCACCAGCAAGGCGATTACCAGCGGCGTTGCCAGCGCTGACATCTTACGATGCAGGTCGTGCTCGGTTTTCATAATCAGCCAAGTACAGCCGAGCAACGCATACGCCACCACCAGACCAACACCGCAGAACAGCGGGAACGGTGCCAGCCAGTCCAGGGGGCCACCCGCGAAGGTACGGCCACTGACCGGAAAGCCGTTGATGATGGCACCGACAGAGACACCCTGGCTGAAGGTGGCGAGAATCGAACCGCCGATAAAGGCTTTGTCCCAGAAAGGACGGTGTGATTCGGTTGCTTTGAAGCGGAATTCGAACGCCACGCCACGGAAAATCAGGCCAATCAGCATCACCGTCAGCGGGATGGTTAACGCGTCGGCAATCACTGAGTAGGCCAGCGGGAACGCCCCGTACAGCCCGGCACCGCCGAGGATCAACCAGGTTTCGTTGCCGTCCCAGACCGGGGCCACGGTATTGACCATCATGTCGCGTTCAACCGCATCTTTATTGAACGGGAACAGCAAACCGATACCGAGATCAAAGCCATCCATCACGATATACATCAGGATGGCGAAGACGATGATCGCAAACCAGATAATTGAAAAATCGATCATTTAGCGTTCTCCTTCCTGATGAGATACGGCAGACAGTGGACGTGCCGGGGTGTTGCTCTGACCCGGACCACCCGGATTCACATCGTGACCTTCACCGACTTTCGGCCCCTGCTTTATCAGACGCATCATGTAGACATAGCCCACACCGAATACAGAGCTGTACACGAGGATAAACGCCAACAGGCTGATGCTCATATGCAGGTCACCGTGGGCGGAAACCGCATCAATGGTGCGCTGCACGCCGTACACCACCCACGGCTGACGGCCAATTTCTGTGGTGAACCAGCCCGCCAGAATCGCCAGCAGTCCCGAGGGTCCCATTAGCAGCGCAAACCACAGGAATGGGCGCGACTGATACAGGCGGCCTTTGAAACGTAGCCACAGGCTGACCACGCCGAGGGTGATCATCAGCAAGCCCAGCGCCACCATCACGCGGAACGACCAGAACACCACGGTGGAATTTGGCCGATCTTCTTTCGGGAACGACTTCAGTGCCGGAACCTGTTTATCGAGGCTGTGGGTCAGAATCAGGCTGCCGAGATAAGGGATTTCCAGCGCGTATTTGGTGCGCTCCTGCTCCATATCCGGGATACCGAACAGAATCAACGGAGTGGCTTCACCTGGCGGATTTTCCCAGTGCCCTTCAATCGCCGCGATTTTCGCTGGCTGATGTTCAAGGGTGTTCAGACCGTGCGCGTCACCGATCATCGCCTGAATCGGCGAAACGATCAGCGCCATCCACAGCGCCATAGAAAACATCTTGCGAATGGCCGGGTTGTCATTCCCTTTCAACAGATGCCATGCCGCTGATGCCCCGACAAAAAAGGCGCTGGCGAGGAACGCTGCTGTCGACATATGCAGCAAACGATACGGGAACGAGGGGTTGAAAACGATTTTCAACCAATCCTGCGGCACCACAATACCGTTCTCAATGATGTAACCCTGTGGGGTATGCATCCAACTGTTGGACGCCAGAATCCAGAAGGTAGAGATGATGGTGCCCAGCGCCACCATGCAGGTGGCAAAGAAGTGCAGGCCCGGGCCAACACGGTTCCAGCCGAACAGCATCACACCGAGAAAACCGGCTTCAAGGAAGAAGGCGGTCAAGACTTCATAGGTCAGCAACGGGCCGGTGATGCTCCCCGCAAACTGTGAAAAGCCGCTCCAGTTAGTACCAAACTGATACGCCATCACCAGGCCAGAAACCACGCCCATACCGAAGTTGACGGCAAAGACTTTGGACCAGAAATGGTAGAGATCGCGATAGGTTTCGTTACGGGTTTTCAGCCACAGACCTTCCAGCACCGCCAAAAAGCTGGCGAGACCGATGGTGATGGCCGGGAAAATGATATGAAAGGAGACAGTAAACGCGAACTGTATCCTTGCCAGGTGAAAAGCATCTAATCCGAACATTGCTTACCTCTTTGCCGCATATTGCACCAGGTTTTTACTTATAATTAACAAACAAAGCGCCACGCATTTATTTAGTGGCCGCTAAAGAAAAGGCGGTTCACTGTAAAAGGAAGTGATTCGAACAAAAATAAACAGTGAGGATTGATAAAACTATAACAGTATTTTTTGATTATGATCATTGCGTTACAAAAACGCTATCCAACTGAATTAAAGACAAATATTTTTATTCATGGTGAAGGTGTTGTTTTATTTATTATTTATCGAAACGAGGGAATTAGTTAATTTCTGGTACAAATTCACCCGCTGCTGATCTGCTCGCCGCTAATTAAAACGTCAAAAATAAACCGTCTATTCACGTCCATGCAGTTAACCCTCTGCGGCATGCGATTTGCCAGATGTTAAAAGCTGTGCTTTGTTAGAGCGGCAATACCATCTGGTTAATCAGCGAAGGAGAGGTTATGACACGTCTTACCGCACAGGATTTTCCGCAGGAACTGCTGGAGCTTTACGACTACTACGCCCACGGCAAAATCAGCAAACGCGAGTTCATCGCGCTGGCCGCGAAGTTCACCATCGCCGGGATGACGGGCGCGGCGCTGCTCAGCGCGATGAGCCCGAACTATGCGCTGGCGCAGCAGGTAGAATTTACCGATCCCGACATTGTCCCCGAATACATCCATTATCCATCGCCACAAGGCCACGGCGAAGTGCGCGGTTATCTGGTGCGTCCGGCGAAAACCAGTGGCAAAGTGCCTGCGGTGGTGGTGGTGCATGAGAACCGCGGCCTGAACCCCTATATCGAAGACGTGGCACGACGCGTGGCAAAAGCGGGCTATATCGCGCTGGCCCCTGATGGCCTGAGTTCAGTGGGGGGCTATCCGGGCAACGATGAAGAAGGCAAAGCGATGCAGGCGAAGATCGATCCGGTCAAGCTGATGAATGATTTCTTCGCGGCGGTAGATTTTCTGATGCACCACGAAGCGGGCACCGGCAAAGTCGGCATCACCGGTTTTTGTTATGGCGGCGGGGTCGCCAACGCCGCCGCCGTGGCCTTCCCGGAACTGGCCTGCGCGGTGCCGTTTTATGGCCGCCAGCCGAAGGCGGAGGATGTCCCGCGCATTCAGGCTCCGCTGCTGCTGCATTACGCCGAGCTGGATAAAGGTATCAATGAGGGTTGGCCGGCTTATGAAGCCGCGTTGAAAGCCAATCATAAAGTGTATGAGGCGTACATTTATCCCGGCGTGAACCACGGTTTCCATAATGATTCGACACCGCGTTACGACAAAGCGGCAGCCGAGCTGGCGTGGAGCCGCACATTAGGATGGTTTGAAAAATATTTGCACGGTTAACCCATTTGCGATTTATCGCGCGGATTTTTCTGGCACCACGTACGGAACCGCGCGATAAATCGCGCCGCTACGCTCATCAGACATTGTCACGCACATCCAGAATCCGGTGCAGGTTGCTTTCCAGCCAGTCAGCCAGACCAATCACCTGTCCTTCCACCTCACGTCCGAGTTCCGTGAGGTGATACTCCACATGCGGCGGCACCACGTCATAGGCAATGCGTTGCACAAAGCCATCTTCTTCCATATAGCGCAGCGTCTGTGCCAGCATGCGTTCGCTGACACCACCAATCCTGCGTCGCAGTTCGCTAAAACGCAGGGTTTCCTCACGTAGCGCCAGCAGCACCAGCACGCTCCAGCGGCTGGTAATGCGTTTCAACACCTCACGCGACGGGCAATTCACGTTAAGCAACTCACCGCGACTAAATTTTTCACTCAGGTTTTCAGACATTTAATGTCATCTCTTCAAACTAACAAATCTGTAAGTACTTACTAAAAGTTAGTTTATCTCCTAACCTGATGGCATACCAGTTCAAACTGAAGGAGAACAACATGATTGCGATTACAGGTGCCACCGGTCAGCTTGGCCGTTTAGTGATTGACGCGTTACTGAAAAAAGTCCCGGCCAGTGAAGTGATTGCCGCCGTTCGCTCGCCAGAGAAGGCTGCCGATCTGGCTGCGCTGGGCGTGACGCTGCGTACTGCGGATTACAGCCAGCCAGAGACGCTGAAAACGGCCTTTGCCGGTGTCGACAAACTGTTGCTGATTTCCTCAAGCGAAGTGGGACAGCGAGAAGCACAGCACAAAGCGGTGATTGACGCAGCCAAAGCGGCTGGCGTGGGTTTTATTGCCTATACCAGCCTGCTGCATGCGGATACCACGCCGCTGGGTCTTGGTGTCGAGCACAGAGCCACCGAAGCGCAGCTCAAGGCTTCCGGCATTCCGTTCGCGCTGCTGCGCAACGGCTGGTACACCGAAAACTATGCTGCCAGCATCCCACCGGCACTGGCGCATCATGCATTTATCGGTTCGGTAGGTGAAGGCCGCATCGCCTCAGCCGCGCGTGCTGACTACGCGGCAGCGGCAGCGGAAGTGATCAGCCGTGACGATCAGGCGGGTAAAATCTATGAGCTGGCGGGTGACGACAGCTATACCCTGGCAGCATTCGCGGCAGAAATTGCTAAGCAGTCCGGCGAGAAGGTGGATTATGTCAACCTGCCGCAGGCTGACTTCGCCGCAGCGCTGAAAGGTGCGGGCTTGCCGGACGGCCTGGCAGAGATGCTGGCGGATTCAGATGCCGGTGCTGCACAGGGTGGATTGTTTGATAACAGCAAAACCCTGAGCACGCTGATTGGGCGTCCGACCACCGCTTACGCGGAAGTCATCAAGGCTGCGTTAGCGAAATAGGTGCTGGCTGTTGCCCTCATCCCGGCCTTCTCCCGCAAGCGGGAGAAGGAGATGTGCAATATGCCAATGCATCCCCGCTTCCGCTTGCGGGAGAGGGCCATCACACCTTACCCTCCAGCCAGCGCAGTGCCTGCTGCGCACGTCCCGATAGCGGCCATTCGGCGCGATGGATCAACCAGATGGTATCCACCAGCGACACGCCGCAACGCTCTACCTGAATCGCATCCTGACGGGCAAACGCCAGCCGCGCCGATTGTGGGATCACCGCAAACCCCAACCCAAGCGCCACCGGTTCAAGGATCAAACTGATCTGATTACTGAAACCTCGCTGCGGCAAATTCCGTACTCCCGGATTGCCAGGAAAACGGCGGCTTAGCAAACGCGTCGCCATCGCCTGACCATCAGGATGGTCGATATAACCCAGCGTTTCCAGATCCGCCCAGCTATGGATCTTCACCCCGGCGGGCACCACCAACTCCAGCGGCTCCTCGGCGAATTTCTCCGCCACCAGCCGTTTATCATCCGGCTTTTGCGTCACCAGCCCCATTTCGTAGCGGTTATGCAGCACCGCATCTATCACCTCACTATCCGGTGCAAAACGGTGCCGAATACTGAGATCCGGGTACTGTTGCTGAAGTTCCAGCAGCAACGGGTAGAGGCGCAGACCGATGCTGCCCGGTGAAATCAGGCTGACTTCGCCACAGGTCAGATCCTCTTCGCTTAAACGCAGCGTCAGATGACGCTGAGCGCGATCCACTTCCTGACAATAGTCCAGCAGCGCCAGTCCGGCGGGTGTCAGCTCCAGCGGGCGTTTGCTGCGCAGGATCAACGGCCCCAGTTGCTGCTCCAGATGGCGGATGTGCTGACTTACCGCCGCCTGGGTAATCCCCAGCCGATCCGCGCTGTCAGTAAAACTCCCTAATTCCGCCAGCATGGCGAATGATTTTAACCACTGTGGATTGAACATAATGAAATTTTATAAAACCCATAACTGAATCACTGTTTTCATTATACCTGTTGCGCAGTAGCCTGTAGATCTTTTCGACAAATGGAGAACGCAGATGACTGCTCCTTACCCGCGTACCTTTTCCCATATCGGCCTGTCGGTCACCGACCTCGACGCGGCCGTCAAGTTTTATACCGAAGTGATGGGCTGGTATCTGATTATGCCGCCGACCGAAATTCAGGAAGATGATTCCGCGATTGGCGTGATGTGCAGTGACGTATTTGGCGGTGGCTGGGAGAAATTCCGCATCGCGCATCTCTCCACGGGCGACCGCGTTGGGGTAGAAATCTTCGAATTTAAAGCGGCGGAAAAACCAGAGAACAACTTCGAATACTGGAAAACCGGCGTGTTCCATTTCTGCGTCCAGGACCCGGATGTTGAAGGTCTGGCAGCGAAAATCGTCGCCGCTGGCGGCAAACAACGTATGCCGGTGCGTGAATATTTCCCCGGCGAGAAGCCGTACCGCATGGTGTATATGGAAGATCCGTTCGGCAACATCATTGAGATCTACAGCCACAGCTACGAGCTGACCTACTCAGCAGGTGCCTATGTTTAACCTGCCTGACGACTGGCGCGGCTGGGTATGGCAAGGCGGCAACACGCCGAATGATTTACAGGATCGTTATCTGACGACTGCCCCTTTAGCACCCGGCGATGTACTGGTACAGAACGCAGCGATTGGCCTCAATCCGGTGGACTGGAAGGTGCTCGACAGCCAAATCGGCAAAGTGCCCGGCGTGGATGGCGCAGGTACCGTGGTGGCGATTGGCCCGGAGGTCGATCAACGCTGGCTTGGTACGCGCGTGGCTTATCACCAAAGCCTGCAACGTCCTGGCAGTTTTGCTGAATTCACCCCGATCGCCGCTCAGGTGTTGATGCGCGTCCCGGACGCCATCGATTTTGCCACCGCTGCCGCCTTCCCCTGCCCGGCCCTTACCGCCTGGCAGGCGATTGAGAAAGTGCCTGCACAACCGGGTGCCCCGCTGTTGATTGCCGGTGCCGGTGGTTCCGTCGGGCATTTTCTGGTGCAACTGGCGCAGGCTCGCGGATTTGAAGTGACAACGCAAAGCAGCGAACGTCACTTTTCACGTCTGCAAGCACTGGGTGCGAAGCACACGCTCAACGATCCCCGGCAGAATGCCACACGTTTCTATGCCGTGATTGACGCCATCAGCCCGGAACATGCCGCCAGTCTGGCCGATCTGTTACTGGCAAACGGCCATCTGGTCTGTATTCAGGGCCGGGTTGAGCAGTGGCCCTGCACGGCGTTTGGGCGCGCGTTGTCGCTACACGAAGTGGCGCTGGGCGCGTTGCATCTGCATGGTGACGCGCAGCAGTGGCATACGTTGACGCAACAAGGTGAACGTATGCTGGCGCAAATCACGCAGGGAATCTTACACAGCGAGTTACTGCTGCATTTTCCTTACGACCAGCTCCCTGCACAGTTGCAGGCGTTACAGCATCGTAACTTCAGCGGCAAACAGATTATTTTGCTTTAACCATATTAAGAGGTTGTTATGTCAGGGTTATTTTCTCCGTTCACGCTGAAAGACGTGACGCTGCGTAACCGTATCGCGATTCCACCAATGTGCCAGTACAGCGCCATTGATGGTCTGAGCAACGAGTGGCACTACGTTCATTACAGTAGCCAGGCGCGCGGCGGAGCCGGTCTGGTGATTGTTGAAGCCACCGCAGTATCACCAGAAGGCCGCATCACCCCGGCCTGTTTGGGGATATGGAACGATACCCAGGCCGAAAAACTGGCACGTATCGCGCGGGAAATTAAAGCCGCAGGCGCGGTGCCCGGCATCCAGATTGGTCATGCCGGACGTAAAGCCAGCGCCAATAAGCCGTGGGAAGGTGACGATCATATCGCGGAAAGCGACGCCAACGGCTGGGAAACACTCTCCCCATCGGCCATCGCCTTTGGTAACAACCTGCCGCGCGTGCCAAAAGCCATGACGCTGGCTGACATCAAACGCGTGCGCGATGATTTCGTCAGTGCCGCCAAACGTGCGCGTGACGCTGGTTTCGAATGGCTGGAGTTGCACTTCGCCCACGGCTATCTGGCGCAGAGTTTCTTCTCGGTACACGCCAATCAGCGCACTGACGAATATGGCGGCGATGCCTTTGGCCGCAGTCGTTTCCTGCGTGAAACCTTTGATGCGGTTCGTGAAGTGTGGCCAGAAAACCTGCCGCTGACCGCACGTTTTGGTGTGCTGGAGTTTGATGGCCGCGACGAAGAGACAATGCAGGAAGCCATCACCCTGACCAAATACTGGCGCAGCAACGGCATGGATCTGTTGAGCGTCAGCATGGGCTTCTCTACCCCGGATGCCAATATTCCCTGGGGCAGCCCGTTTATGGCCCCGATCGCCGAGCGTGTGCGCCGTGAGGCTGACATTCCGGTTGCCTCCGCCTGGGGTATTGATACGCCGCACATCGCCAACGCCACCATTGAACAAGGTCAACTGGACCTGGTGATGGTAGGTCGTGCGCACCTGAAAAACCCGCACTGGCCGTATCATGCTGCGCTGGCGCTGGGTAAAAGCGAGCCGTCGTGGGTGCTACCGGCACCGTATGCCCACTGGCTGGAGCGCTATAGGGTCAGTGAAGGTTAAGTTTTACACTTTCCGTAGCGGCGCGATTTATCGCGTATGTTTTAAAAGACGCGCGATACATCGCGCCGCTACGGGTTGCCGCTGCGTTTGCCATCAATTGATCAATATTTCCCGCCAGATTTTGCCCGCCAATGGCGTTTTTCTTATTTACAGATAATTCTGCCTGCTTATTTATAGCTTCATTTCAAATGCTGTTTTCATTTCCTGAAATATAGAGCATTGTTATCGCTGAAAAATCGCAAAAATAGCCGATCAATCGACATGATTTATTACGTTCATAGATATTTCGCATTGTTGCCCTGAGGGTTGAGAGATCTATAATTTGCACTTTGTATAAACCGGAGTTTCCAGGAGGCCGCTATTAATACTAACCAACAGCAAAATAATGCGTTCGAGGAAAAACGTACTGATGCTGAACTGGAGTATCAATACGATCCTCACGAGCTAATTCTTGAAGGCATGGAGGATTCGGAGCCGGAGCCGGAGCTGATTGAAGGTCTGCCCGCCCCGGATGCGCTGACGCCTGCCGATCGTTATCTGGAGCTTTTCGAGCATGTACAAATGTCGCGGATATTTGCCGACAGCAAAACCTTTCCCGATTGTGCGCCGAAATATGATCCGCTGGATATTTTAATCCACTATCGCCGCCGGAAACGTTCTGCCCAATTCGATCTCACTAAGTTCGTGCATGATCATTTTTATCTGCCGCAGCACCATGAAAGTTTTTATGTATCGAACCCGGATAAAACCCTGACAGAACATATTGATGAGCTGTGGCCGGTGTTAACTAAAATGCCGCAACAACATATGCCGCACTCGTCGCTGTTGCCACTGCCGAAACCTTATGTGGTGCCGGGGGGACGCTTTGGTGAGACCTACTACTGGGATTCTTACTTCACCATGCTTGGTCTGGCGGAGAGTGGGCGCGACGACTTACTGCGCGATATGGCGGATAACTTCGCCTGGCTGATTGATAACTATGGCCATGTGCCCAACGGCAACCGCACCTATTATCTCAGCCGCTCGCAACCGCCTGTGTTTGCGTTGATGGTTGAGCTGTTTGAAGAAGACGGGATTCGCGGCGCGAAACGTTATCTCGACCATCTGATGAAGGAGTATCAGTTCTGGATGGACGGTGCCGGATCGCTGATGCCCGATCAGGCCTACCGCCATGTGGTGCGTATGCCTGATGGTTCGTTGCTGAATCGCTACTGGGACGACCGCGACACGCCGCGTGATGAATCCTGGATTGAAGATGTGGAAACCGCCAGCAAATCAAGTCGTCCGGCCAATGAGGTTTACCGCGATTTGCGTGCCGGAGCGGCTTCCGGCTGGGATTACTCCTCCCGCTGGCTGCGCGATCCCCACCGCCTGGCGAGCATTCGCACCACACAGTTCATCCCGGTCGATCTGAACGCGTTTCTCTACAAACTGGAGTTGATGATCTCCACCTTGTCGCACGCCAAAGGCGAGGAGCTGACCGCTCTGGCATGGCAGAAAAAGGCCGAAGTGCGTAAGCGTGCGATTCATCGTTATCTGTGGGATAAAACCGCCGGGGTGTATCGCGATTACGACTGGCGTCGCCAACGTTTTGGTGCCTTCACGGCGGCGGCGGTGGTGCCGCTGTTCCTCGGCTTATCGACGCCTGAGCAGGCACATTTGCAGGCGGTGGCATTGCGTCAGTTACTGTTAACTCAGGGCGGGCTGGTGACCTCAATGGTGGAAAGCGGTGAGCAGTGGGACAAACCCAATGGCTGGGCACCGCTGCAATGGATGGCAATTGTCGGGTTAAATAACTACGGCGAAGAGACGCTGGCCACGGAGATTGCGGTGAACTGGCTGACCACGGTGAAGAATTTCTATTCGCTGCACCATAAGTTGGTGGAGAAGTATGACATCAGCGGCGACCGCGCCCGTCCGGGTGGGGGTGGTGAGTATCCGTTACAGGATGGCTTCGGCTGGACTAACGGTGTCACCCGTCGCCTGCTGGCGATGTACGGGCATTTACTGGCGGATTGATATCTAACAATGCGCGGTAAACCGCGCCGCTACACGATGTGTGCAAAATCCGTAGCGGCGCGATTTATCGCGCAAGTTTTTAGCGATTTATCGCGCGGGTTTGGGTACGCGGTTTACCGCACGGGTTTTAGTTGCGCTGTAAAAACGCCAACAAATCCGCATTCAATTGATCCTGGTGCGTTACCGCAAAGCCGTGCGGACCATTCTCATACACCTTCAGCTCAGACCCTTTAATCATCTCATGCACCAGCTTACCGGTGGCTTCAAACGGGACAATCTGGTCATTGCTGCCGTGGATTACCAGCGTCGGCACATCCACTTTGGCGATATCGGCACGGAAATCAGTCTCGGAAAACGCCGTGACACAATCCAGCGTACCTTTCAGCGAAGCCAGTAACGCGATATTCAGCGTCTGGATCATCACGCCATCCGACACCGTCTGTCCGGCATTGGTGCCATAAAATGGAACCGCGAAATCTTTAATAAATTGCGCACGATCCTGACGTAATCCCGCTTTAATGCCATCAAATACCGCACTTTCCACCCCTTCAGGGTGATCGCTGGTTTTACCAAAAATGGGGGTGACTGCGCCCAGCAACACCAGTCCTTTCACCTTCGCGGTGCCGTAACGGCCAATGTAACGCGACACATCGCCGCCACCCATCGAGAAGCCCACCAGGGTGACATCGCTGAGTTGCAGATGCTCAATCAGGCCATGAATATCATCGGCAAAGGTGTCGTAGTCATAACCTTCCCACGGCTGTTCGGAGCGACCGAAGCCACGGCGGTCAAAGGCAATTACCCGGTAGCCACGTTCCGCCAGGAAATTCATCTGGCTGTCCCACATGTCAGCATCCAGCGGCCAGCCGTGGCTGAACAGTACCGGTTGGCCTTTGCCCCAATCTTTGTAGTACAGGTTCACGCCGTCTTTAGTCTTGAAAGTGCTCATAATTTTTCTCCGTCAGGTGAGTAATGTTGTGTCTCGCTAATCAAACTACCCTGCACTGCCGGAAAAACCTAAAGCAGAGATTTTGACAACTTGTTCAAACTTTTTTGCGCTTCTAAGCTGTCAAAAAAGCCTGGACAAGATGGCCGATTTTTTCCGCTATCAACCATCGGCCAGGGTTCGTAAGGTGCAGTTATCGCAACCTTATTGGAGAATGACCATGAGCCAGCCCCCAACCAACGCCCTGCGCAGCAGCGCTTTTTCCCCCTTCGCCTACGGGCTGTTTGCCCTGATTTGGACCGCCTCGGTATTGGGCAACACCGGCAGCTTTATCCGGGATGTCGCCAGCGCCTGGCTGGTGACCGGACTGTCGGATAACCCTGCCGCCGTCGCTCTGATGCAAACCGCCGCCACGTTGCCAGTGTTTCTGCTGGCGCTGCCGGCTGGTGTGTTGTCCGATATCGTTGACCGTCGCTGTTTGCTGATTGCGGTACAGATATTGATGGCGAGTGTCAGCGGCACCCTGCTGGTACTGTCACACAACAACTGGCTGACCACCGAATGGTTGATCGGTCTGACCTTCGTCGGCGGCATCGGAGCGGCGCTGTTTGGTCCGGCGTGGCAGGCGATTGTGCCGGAACTGGTGCCACGCCATGAATTGAAAAACGCCGTGGCGCTCAACTCACTGGGGATCAATATCGCGCGCGCTATCGGACCGGCCACCGGCGGTTTGCTGCTGGCCAGTTTCGGCGCGATGGCGGCCTACGGCGCAGATGTCGCCAGTTACTTCTTCGTGGTCGCCGCGCTGCTGTACTGGAAACGTCCGGCGAAGGCCAAAACTGAACTTAACGAACACTTCTTCGGTGCCTTCCGTGCCGGGCTGCGTTATGTGCGCGCCAGCCGCGATTTACACCGCGTGCTGCTGCGCGCCGCGTTGTATTTCGCCTTCGCCAGCGCCGTCTGGGCGCTGCTGCCGCTGGTGGCGCGTAACATGTTGCAGGGCACCGCCGGGTTCTACGGTTTGCTGCTTGGCGCGGTCGGTGTCGGGGCGATTGGCGGGGCCTTGTTGTTGCCACGTCTGCGCCAGCACATGGGTAATGATGGCCTGCTGCTGCTCTCCGCCCTGCTCAGTGCGGGCGTGATGCTGGCGCTGGCAATCAGCCCGGCACAGTGGCTGGCGTTGCTGTTGATGGTACTGCTCGGCGTTGGCTGGATTATCGCCCTCACTACCCTGAACGGGGTGGCGCAGGCGGTGCTGCCGGACTGGGTACGTGGACGCGGTCTGGCGGTCTATCTGATGGTATTCAACGGTACGCTGGCAGGCGGTAGTCTGGCGTGGGGGTTGATTGCTCAGCATATCGGGCTGGCGCAGGCGCTGCTACTGGCCGGTGGCATGTTGCTGATCACCGCTCTGCTGCTGAAACGTCTGGTGCTGCCTGCCGGTGAGGCGGATCTGCAACCGGCGCAGCACTGGGCTGACCCGACGGTAAGCGGTGAAATGAATGGTCATCGTGGCCCGGTAATGATTCAGGTGCGTTATCAGGTTCCGCAGGAGGATCGTGCCGATTTCAAACGCGCCATGCGCAAACTGGCCGCCGCACGCCGTCGTGATGGTGCCTATGCCTGGGGATTGATGGAGCAGAGCGACGACCCCACCACCCTGCTGGAGTGGTTCCTGGTGGAGTCATGGCAGGAGCACCTGCGCCAACACCAGCGCGTCTCACGCGCCGATGTGGCGCTGCAACAGGCGGTGCTGCAATATCATCAGGGTGACGAACCGCCACAGGTCAGCCACCATATCTCTATCTAATCTCAGGCTGGCAGGTAGATGTCGTGCAGCCCCGGTAGCGTGAGTAAGCGCTCACGCCACCAGTTGGCGGCATTTCCGCTGGCGCTTTCGTTCCACGCCAGATAGGCCATATCGCGTCGGCATTCGCTATCCAATTGACGCTCTACCAGCGCCCCACTGCGCAAATGCGGCTCCGCCAGATAGCGCGGCAGGTAACCGCAGCCCAATCCGGCAAGCTGCGCCTGCAACTTAGACGGAAAATCGTGCACACTGAGGGTCTTCTGTTCATCCAGTACGCGCAAATCCATCCCTGCGCCGTGGCGTGATGAATCATGCACCGTCACCGCACGATACTGACGAATTTGCTCGCGCAACAACGGTTCCGGTGCAGACGCCAGCGGGTGCTCCGGCGCAACGGCAAACACGTATTCCAGCCAACCCAACGGCTGACAGCCAATCTCTTTACGCGTGGCCGGTTCCTGCACCGCACCAAACACGATATCCGCTTCACCGTAATGCAGCGCTTCCCAGCACCCCGCCAGCACGTCATGACGGAATTGCAGCTGAGTATGCGAATGCTGCTGGTAAAACTCATCAATCAGCGGCGTCAGCAGGCTAAACGGCACCGAGGCGTCTACACTGATCACCAGTTGGCTCTCCCAACCGCTCTCCACGTAGCGCGCCTGCTGCTCCAGCTCATTCACCGCACGCAGCAGCGTCCGGCCTTTTTCCAGCATCAGACGCCCGGTTGGCGTAAAGGTGGCACGATGACCGGAACGATCCAGCAGCGTGATTTTGAGATCGCTCTCCATCTTCTGCACGGTATAGCTGAGTGCAGACGCGGTTTTAAACAGCCGTGCCGCCGCCGCGGCAAAGGTGCCATGACGATCGAGCGCATCCAGAATCAGCAGCGCCTCGAGGTTTAAACGCATTCCAACCGCCTCCCCAAAATTTGTTGAACAACAACCCAAAAACAATCCGTTATCAATAAACGCTCTCATTTCGTATTTTTTTCCTCAACGACGCAAGCACTTTCACCAGCGAGGAATCCATCATGAATTACCCACAACAGGCTCATCACGTCACGCTGGTGATCACGCACAGCATCCAGCCGGAAAAACAGGCCGACTATGAAAAGTGGCTGGAAACCATCATGCCGCAGGCAGCCAGCTTTCCGGGACACCTCGGAGTGAACGTGCTGCGCCCGGTCCACGGCGACAACGCCTACACCGTGCTGATTCGTTTTGTCGGTATGGATGAGCTGTACGCCTGGCTGAAATCACCGGCCCGTCAGGACCTGGTCAAGGAACTCCCGGCCATCCTGGCGCAACCGGAACATATTGAAGTGCGTCCCGGCGCCGCGTTTTGGTTTACCCCGACGCAAAAAGGCCAGGTCAAACCGGCCAAATGGAAACAATACTTACTCACGCTGGGGGTGATTTTTCCCTCAGCCAACCTGGTCCCCTGGTTCTGGAATACGGTGTTGCCGGTCAGTCACGGCACGCTGTGGGGGAACTTTCTCGATAATGCCAGCGTCGTGGCTTTGGTGGTTTTCCTGTGGATGCCACTGCTGACCCGCGTGTTGAAACAATGGCTGATTGGCCGCAAAGCATAATCTGACAGGAGACGAAACATGACCACCGCTTCACTGATTTTGACCAACGGCAAATTCCACACCGTTGACCGCGCCAATCCGCTGGCAACCGCTGTGGCGATTAAAGATGGCAAATTCCTTGCCGTAGGCAGCGAAGCCGAGGTGATGCGCTTTGCCGGTAGCGACACGCAAGTTATTGATGCTAAAGGCCATACCGGCATTCCCGGCCTGAACGACTCGCACCTGCACCTGATTCGCGGCGGTCTGAACTACAATCTTGAACTGCGCTGGGAAGGCGTGCCGTCACTGGCGGATGCGCTACGAATGTTGCGTGAGCAGGCACTGCGCACCCCCTCACCACAGTGGGTTCGCGTGGTGGGTGGCTGGAGCGAATTCCAGTTTGCCGAACGTCGCATGCCGACGCTGGATGAAATCAATGCGGCAGCACCGGATACGCCGGTGTTTATTCTGCACCTGTATGATCGTGCATTGCTGAATCGTGCGGCGCTCAAGGTGGTGGGTTACACCAAAGATACGCCGAATCCGCCGGGCGGCGAAATCCAGCGCGACAGCAACGGCAACCCGACCGGGATGTTGATTGCCCGTCCCAACGCCATGCTGCTGTACGCCACGCTGGCGAAAGGGCCAAAATTGCCGCTGGAGCAGCAGGTCAACTCCACCCGTCAGTTTATGCGCGAGCTGAATCGCCTCGGTCTGACCAGCGCCATCGACGCCGGTGGCGGTTTCCAGAACTACCCGGATGATTATGATGTGATTTCTGAGCTGCACGCCCAAAAGCAGCTAACGGTGCGCATCGCTTACAACCTGTTTACCCAGCGTCCCGGCCATGAGCTGGAAGATTTTGAAAAATGGACCGATATGCTGAAACCCGGCCAGGGCACCAATTTCCTGCGGCACAACGGTGCGGGAGAAATGTTGGTGTTCTCGGCGGCAGATTTTGAAGACTTCCTTGAACCGCGCCCTGACCTTGCGCCCGGTATGGAAGATGAGCTGGAGCGTGTGGTACGCCACCTGGTGGAGCATCGCTGGCCGTTTCGCTTGCACGCCACTTACAACGAATCGATCAGTCGCATGCTGGATGTGTTTGAGAAAGTTAACCGTGACATTCCGTTTAACGGCCTGCACTGGTTCTTCGATCACGCCGAAACCATCACCGAAGCCAATATCGAACGCGTCAAAGCATTGGGCGGCGGTATCGCGGTGCAGCACCGCATGGCGTTCCAGGGGGAATATTTTGTCGATCGCTATGGCAAACAAGCCGCAAAACAGACGCCGCCGGTAGCGCGGATGCTGGATGCAGATGTCCCGGTGGGTCTGGGTACGGATGCAACGCGTGTTGCCAGTTACAACCCGTGGACCGCGCTTTACTGGCTGGTTTCTGGCCGCACCGTCGGCGGAATGCAACTGTATGATGATAACGCCCGCATCGACCGCGAAACCGCGCTGATGCTGTGGACCAAAGGCAGCGCCTGGTTCTCCAGCGAACAAAATGCTAAAGGAGAGATCAAAGTCGGCCAACTGGCAGATTTGGTGCTGCTGTCGAAAGATTTCTTCAGCGTGGCAGAAGAGGAGATCAAGGGGATTGAATCCGTGCTGACCCTTGTTGATGGCGCTGTGGTGTATGCGGCAGGTGGCTTTACCCCGCTGGCACCGCCGCCGGTGCCGGTGTTGCCGGAGTGGTCGCCAGTGGTGACGGTGCCAGGTCATTATCGTAGCGCCCCACCGCAGGCAACGGGTCGCGCCGCGATGATGCCGAAAGTGCATCAATGCAGCGGCCCGTGTGGCGTGCACAGCCATGCGCATGATGTTGCGCGTCAGTCATCGGTGCCAGTGTCCGATAACAATGCCTTCTGGGGCGCGCTGGGGTGTTCCTGCTTTGCGTTTTAAGATGGTGCGCTGTTTTGAGACGTAGCAGCGCGATTTATCGTGCTGTTAGGGCACCAGGCCAAAGCCCTGTTTGCCGTTCTTTTTAATGCTATACATGGCTTCATCGGCGCGCATCAGTGCGTCGTCGAAGCCATCATGCATCTGTACCTGCGCAATCCCAATCGATGCGCCAATTTCTGCCGTTCCATTCCCCACTTCGAACGGTGTAAGGGCGGCGTCCAGCAGAGTCTGAGCCATGATTCTCACCTTAGGGAAGTCGATCAAAAACGGCATCAGCAGCACAAACTCATCACCGCCAATACGACCAATCACCACCGAAGACAGCACCGCATCCCGCATCCGCTGACTGAGTTGCATCAACACTTCATCGCCGCTGCGATGCCCGAGGGTGTCATTGACGTGTTTAAAGTTATCCAGATCGATATAAGCGAGACACAGCGGCCCCTGCTTTTTCATCTGACTGAAATGGGTTTGCAGCGAATGACGATTGGTAAGACCGGTGAGCGGATCATGATTCGCCAGCGTCGAAAGCTGCGCTTCATAATTCTTCTCTTTGGTCATGTCGATATGCGTACCCGTCACCTTCAGCGGATTGCCCTGCTCGTCCCATTCGCTGACGCGCCCACGATCCAGCACCCAGGTGATGGTGCCGTTTTTCGCCACCATGCGATGCAACGCTTCGTAATAAGGAGCACGGCCTTCGATATGGTCGTAGAACGCTTTCAGCACATCATCCGCATCTTCCGGGTGCAGATGCTCGCGCCACACTTCAAACTTCGCGTTCAACTCTTTCGGCTGGAAGCCCAGCATCGCTCCCCAACGTCGGTTAAAAATAACCAATTTTCCGCTGGGGATATCCAGTTGCCACAGGCACAGCCCGGTGCCGTCCAGCGCTGCGCTCAGCTTATTGCGGGCGTCATGCGCTATACGCTTGAGTCGCGCATTATGCTTTTTCAGGTTCTGAATCTGCTGGAGCAGCGCTTCATCGGACATAATTCACGGACGGCGAGCAAATAAGGTTTATTGTGCCTGCCAGGAATATTCTGTAAATGCTCCAATTGAAAAGCCGATCAGTGGCGTTAAATTTCCACAAAATCAGATGTAATACCGTTCCGCTTGCTGATTAGCAGCAAACCACGCTGTTTTTAACTATTTCTGGTAGTTAATAAGGCATATCTGCGACCGGATTAAGATTGCATTTTGGGCCGCTGCGGTTTATCCGTGATCGCCAGCGCGCGGCCAATGGATAAATTGTGTTCTGTGACACGGATCAAGGCTTATCGGCAGCAGGGTGCTGTCATCATGAATACTAGAATGGTAGCTTAGCAGTTATCACAGAAACACGATGACGGTGGATGACATTATGCAGCTGACAATGCGTTGGTTTGGTCCGAAAGAAGATAAAGTTTCGCTGGAATATATTCGCCAGGTGCCGGGCGTGCGTGGCATCGTCGGTGCGCTCTACGATGTGCCAGTGGGTGAAACCTGGCCGAAAGATAAGATCAAGGCGCTGGTCGATCAGGCACATGCTGCGGGCCTGACCGTGGAAGTAATTGAGAGCGTCAACATTCATGACGACATCAAAATCGGCCTGCCAAGTCGCGATCAATATATTGAGAACTACAAGCAAAGCATCCGTAACCTGGCCGAAGTCGGGGTGAAGGTGATTTGCTACAACTTCATGCCGGTGTTCGACTGGATGAAGACCGAAATGAATTACGTGTTGCCGGACGGCTCCATTACTATGGCGTTCGAGAAGAAAGGTATCGATAAAAGTCTCGACGAAGTGGTGAAAGAGGTACTGGCCAGCTCCAACGGTTTTGTTCTGCCAGGCTGGGAGCCGGAGCGACTGGCAAAAGTGCAGGAGCTGTTTGCTAAATATGAAGGGGTGGATGACGCAAAACTGCGTGAAAACCTGGCATATTTCCTGAAAGCGGTGATCCCGGTGTGTGAAGAGGTGGGTGTGAAGATGGCGATCCACCCGGATGATCCACCGTACTCGATCTTCGGCCTACCGCGCGTGGTCAAAAACCGCGACGATCTCGACTGGATTTGTAATGTGGTCGATTCACCAGCCAACTGTATTACCCTGTGTACCGGCTCGATCGCCGAAGATCCGCAGAACGATGTGTATGCGATTCTGGCCGAATTCTCACGCCGCAAGCGCATCCCGTTTGCCCATGTGCGTAATATCAAAATCATTCAGGACAAGGATTTCTATGAATGCGCACACCCCACCGAGTATGGCTCGCTGGATATGTATCAGGTGCTGAAGGCGATGTACGACAATGGTTTCGACGGCTATATCCGTTCCGATCATGGTCGCTTTATCTGGGGAGAAACCGGCCGCCCGGGTTATGGTTTGTATGACCGCGCACTGGGCACCACCTACCTGCTGGGACTGTGGGAAGCGCTGAGTAAGCGTTGATCCTTTTGTACTGACATGCGCGATAAATCGCGCCGCTACAGCACGGAACATTGTGTAGCGGCGCGATTTATCGCGCAGTTTTGTTTAAACGCCCTGCGCCTCTACCTGCTCAATCGCTGCCCACAGCGTTGCAGGCGTCAACGTAACCGGCAAATAATGAATCGATTCCACCGGACGCAGCGTGTGCTGAATAACACGATCGACCTGATCGCGCTGGCGGATATCCACGTCCAACTGCGCCAGCGTGGTGGGTAAATCGAAGCGTTTATAGGCGGCAATCAGTTGCCGGGTGATGTCGTGTTGCCCCAGTAACGCGCTCTGCACCAGAATCCCATACGCAACTTTCGTGCCATGCAGGAACGCTGCCGTTTGTGGCAGGGTGGTTAAGCCGTTATGCACCGCATGCGCCGCCGCAATCCGTGTATAGCGCTCACCAAGTCCCCCGACCATGCCGCCCCCGGCGACAATCGCGTCCACCACATCGCGGAACGCCAGCGTCAGTTGCTGCGCACGCTGGTCGCTGAGCGCGGCGGCGCTTTTCTCCAGCAAGACATCGCGCAGCGTCTGCGCCACATCCAGCCCGAGCCGTACCGTCAGTGGCAGGGTTTCAGGCTGCGGTGCCAGTACCACCGCCTCATACCACTTCGCCAGCGTATCGCCAATGCCCGCCTGCAAATAACGCGCTGGTGCCTGCAAGATGATCTCCGGTTCCAGCAACAACAGATGGTTGGCGTGGGGAAAGATTTCAAAATGCAGCGCTTCGCCCGCCTCGTTATACCAGACGGAAAGCGGCGTCCAGGCCGCGCAGGTGGCGGCGATGGTCGGTATCGTCACCACCGGCAAATTCAACCGATGCGCCAGCGCTTTGGCGGTATCCAGCACCGTACCGCCGCCGACGCCAATCACCACCTGACGATCGTTGCCTGCCCGTTGCGCCAACCGCGTGACCTCATGCGCGCTGCAATGGCCGCCAAAGATATCAACCATCGCCCCTGGCAACGTCAACGGCTCCAGCCAGTGCCGTGCCGCTGCCAGTGCCTGGCGCCCACCCACCCAGATGGCATGGCGCAGCTGATCTTCGCTGTAGTAATCACGTAGTCGGGCAATCGCGCCGGGATGTGAGTAGTAGTTGGCCGGGCCGGGTACGACCTGAATCGGATGTTCGCTCATAATGGGGTTTCCCTGAAAAAGAAACCGTTATCGTCAGCCTCCGCTGCCTGCAAAGCTAATGATTTATCTGGCATTACTTATGCCTTTTCCTTGATTGCCAACCTTACGCGGAGGATGAAAAATCCGCACAGATCGCCCGCTTACCACAATAAAAATCAGCGGCGCGCCACCTGCTTATCATTCATCACTATTCGGGGAAATTGCATGAAATCATTGGCCGTTACGTTGTTATCGCTGAGCCTGATCAGCAGCTTTGCCAGTGCCGCACAAACGTTGGCACCGCTGCCTGCGGCGTTGGCAAATCATCAGGGACCGATTCGGGTGGCAGTGATCCGCAATCTGGGTTCCGACGATAACACCACCCAGTTTGTCGCCGGAGCCATCCAGCAGGGTAAACAGTTGGGCTTTAAAGTCAGTACCTTCCTGAGTCAGGGCGACGATGCGCGTTTTCAGGACTTTGTGAATCAGGCGATCAGCCAGAAATATGACGGCATCATCCTGTCACAGGGACGCGCGCCCTACTCCACCGAGTTGGTGAAACGTATTCATGACAGCGGCATTGCGCTGTCCGTTTTTGATACATCGGTGGATAACACGCCGCCGGGCGTTACGGTGACGCAGCAGGATGACGCGTCACTGACACAACTGTCGCTGCAACCGTTAATCAAAGACTTCAACGGCAAAGCCAACATCATCAAATTGTGGGTGGCGGGCTTCCCGCCGATGGAGCGCCGCCAGGCCGCCTGGGCGGAGATCAAGAAAGCCAATCCCGGCATTCATGAACTGGAGTCCGTAGGCGCGGTTTCCGCCGATGTGCAGGGCGATACCGCCAACAAAGTCGGTGCGCTGCTGGCGAAATACCCGAAAGGGAAAATCGATGCCATCTGGGGTACCTGGGATGCCTTCAGCCAGGGGGCCTATAAAGCCTTGCAGGAGAATGGCCGCACTGAAATCAAGCTCTACAGCATCGATATCTCCAACGGCGATTTGCAGTTGATGCGCGAAAAAAACAGCCCGTGGAAGGTCAGCGTGGCAGTCGATCCCCGGCTGATTGGTGCCATCAATATGCGCCTGATTGCCTATAAACTGGCGGGTGAAGCCACTCCGGCCAGTTATGACTTTAAAGCTTCGGCTATCCCACAATCGTTGGTCACCGGCCAACCCGGCGCGGCCAACGTGGCAGCTTTGCAAAAAGTGATCCCCGGCTGGGGCCAGAGTAACGATTTTGTCGCGCCGTGGTTTGCCACCCTGGCCGCCAAAGCGCAATGAGGTCAGCCATGACAACCTCACTCCCCACCCCGGAATACAGCCGCAACATGCGGCTGATTGGGCACAGCGATCAGGGCGGACGCCCGGATGGCGTGCAGGTGATGGTGCATCGCGGTTTTGCTTACGTCGGCCATATGGTGTCACAAGGCTTTAGTGTGATTGACGTGCGCGATGCGCGCCAACCCAAAACCGTCAACTACGTCGCCGCGCCACCCGGTACCTGGAATGTGCATTTGCAGGCCCATGACGACCTGTTGCTGGTGATCAACGCGCGTGATCTGTTTGCTGATGTGCGTTTCGCGGATGAAAAGGTCTACTACACCCGCGCGGTCGGTCAGACCACGGCGGATATTCAGGAAACAAGCTGGCAATCCGGGCTGCGCATTTTTGATATCTCCTCACCGGCGCAGCCGCGTGAAATCGCCTTTCTCGCGCTCGATGGCATTGGCATCCATCGTATCTGGTATGTTGGCGGGCGCTGGGCCTATGTATCTGCGCTGATTGCGGGTTTCAGCGATTATATTTTGCTGACCATTGATTTAGCCGATCCGCAACACCCTGCCGTCGCCGGACGCTGGTGGCTGCCGGGCATGCATACCGCTGGCGGTGAAACGCCTGACTGGCCGGAAGGAAAACGTTATGCATTGCACCACGCGATTATCAGCGGCGATACCGCTTATGGATGCTGGCGCGATGGCGGGTTGACGCTGCTGGATGTCAGCGATCGCAGCGCGCCGCAACTCATCAGCCATCGCAACTGGAGCCCTCCCTTTGGCGGCGGCACTCATACCGCGCTGCCGTTACCGGCGCGCGATCTGTTGGTGGTGCTGGATGAAGCGGTGCTGGATAACCAACAAGATGGCGAGAAGCTGATTTGGTTGTTTGATATCCGCGAACCGGCCAACCCGGTGAGCATCGCCACCTTCCCGCAACCTGATGAACGCGATTATGTGGCAAAAGGGGCGCATTTTGGCCCGCATAATTTGCATGAGAATCGACCCGGCAGCTTTGTTAGCGACACGCTGATTTTCGCCACTTATCAGAATGCTGGCGTGCGCGCATACGACATCTCCAATCCGTATCAACCCAAAGAAACGGGCGCGCTGGTGCCCGCAGCACCTGCACGCATGATGGACACCCGGCCCGATCGCCCGCGGGTGATTCAGAGTTGTGATGTGTTTGTCGATGCGCAGGGGATAATTTACAGCACCGATTACAACGGTGGGTTATCGATTATTGAGTATCTGGGGTAGCCAACTTTTCTGCGCGATAAATCGCGCCGCTACGGAATGTTCGATAGTTTGTAGCGGCACGATTTATCGCGCGACAGAGAGGGCTATGGTGCGGTAATCACCACCGCCACACGCCGGTTCTGCGCACGTCCCTGGGCGTTGTTATTGCTGGTTACCGGATATTTCTTTCCTAATCCGCGGGTTTCAATATTGCTGCGCGGCAGCGACGCCCCCTCAGCCCACTGCGTTGCCACCGCGTTGGCGCGCTTCAGTGACAGCTGTTCGTTGTAACTGTCGGTGCCGTAATTGTCGGTGTGACCATCAATACGCAAATGCTCAATACCGGTCGCGGCCAGGTTGGTCGCCATACGGTTAATGGTAGTTTTACTTTCTGGCGTCAGCTCTGACTCATTAATCCCGAACAGAATTTTGTCAGACATCCCCAGTCCCCAGCCTTCGGCATTCGGGCTGAATCCCTCCTGACGCATAGCCGCAATTTGCTCGTCCGTGAAGGTTCTTTTTGACTGACATCCGGCGCAAGCAATGATGCACAAGAGAAGGAACGCTTTAATTTTCATCCTGATACCTTTGTAATCCCTTTATTTTTGTACATGTGCATATCTGCACGTTCAAGAATCGAGGTCACAGAATCACCGTGTTGCGACCAGGCATAACCAATCGTCACGGACGTGGTGATATTGACGCCTGCCGAAATGGCGATCTTTTGCGTGATACTCGTTTCAATCGTGCTGGTGAGCTGCTGCAACTCCTCTTCACTGGTCATACTGGTGATCAAAATAGCAAACTCATCGCCTCCCAGACGCGCCACCAGGTCACGCTTCGTCACCAGGCCAGAGAGTCGGGAAGCGATGCTTTGCAGCACTTCATCGCCTGCGGCATGGCCCCAGGTGTCGTTAATGCTTTTGAAACGATCACCATCCAGAAACAACAGCACGAAATTTTCCTGCGCCAGTTGCTGATCCAGCAGTTGATTCAGTTTGCTGATAAATGCCGTCCGGTTTGCCAGCCCGGTCAATGGATCTTTCAGCGCTTTAGCCGCCAGTGACTTATTATCCCGCAGCAGTGAAGCTTTCAGGGTTTGCATCTCTGCCAGCAACGAGTTGAGGTCCTCGGAGAACACCTGAAACTCTTTGGTGGAACTGCCAGAAATACGTGGGGAAAAATCCCCGGAACGGATGACATAATGAATGGTGCTGGTGATATTTCTGAAGGAGGCAAGAATGCCACGATGCAAAAGCTCACTGACCAGAAACGAAACGATAAAAACGAAAATCATGCTACAGGACAGAATAATGACTGAGTATTCAATGAAATCCGCCACATTGGTTACGGTCCCCGACAGCGTCAGCGTCCCCACCACAGCATCTTCATGGGTTACATTCACCGTTAAAGGTTCGGCATAGATCCATTGGCGCAGCAGGCGCTGAAACCGGCTATCGTCATTGGTCGTATCCTGCCAGTCCACTAACACCGTTTGTTCCGACGAGATCAGTTTTGCCGCAGAGAACATCCCCTGCGAACCAAGCAGTACCACTTTTTTCTTCGCGTCATAGCTGTCTTCAAATACGGTGGCCGCAGTCAGGCTGGTACTTAACGTATTCGCGATAAGTTCGAGGTTTCTTTTCTCATAACTTTTAATAAACAACATGGAGGTGGAAAAAAGTAATAACCAGCACAGCAGTAAAATAACCGCAGCATTGATGGTACTGATTTTTCGTAACTTATTCCGTATAGATGATTTTTCTGTTTTTATATCTTCGAATTTCATCTTACTGACTTCCTTTGCGAGACAGTAACAACACTTCTGAATTTACTTTCACACCGCTCCGGGCCAGTGAATCGAGATTGACAGAAAACACCGTTTTATCCTGATGGAAAATAAGGCAAAAAGCCGCGCCAATGGTACATTCCGGGTTATTTTCAGCAATCGCCAGAACGGGTCTGCTGCTGATTTGCTCCAGCAACTGTGCCTGCTGCTGCGGGGACTGAGCGCCAAAATACACGGCATCACACTGCGCGGTTAACAGATCATTCTCGCTGACGAGATAACTCACCGTATAGCCATTGCCCGTCTGGGTTGACGGCAAAGAGAGATGCTGTGAAGAAGGCAGCACACAGAGTTTCGGCAGACGTTCCAGACCCGGCCAATGTGTAAAGCTGATAATCCCGCTGACAATGCGATTCGCCGCGTCGTCTTGTGCAGCGACGGCACGCGAGGGCATTAAAATAAACAGGAAGATACAAGGGAGAGAGATAATGAACATCCTGGTCAGGGTAATTACCGACATAAAGGAATGCATTCCACTCGGGATGCGGAGTTTTTCTGATTTTATTGGCATACATCCATCCCTGAAGGTTATGGGCAAAATTTTACCATCGTCGTCGAAATATGAATAGATCCCCACCACCTCCCCATGAGAAATAGCGCAGAACCCTGGCGAATTGTACCGGGCATTACAAAAAAACCATGATAATTATTGGACCTACCACCATGAGAAAACTTTATTAAAAAGCGGATCTAAATAAAAAAATAAATAATTATTTATCATGGAGTTGATAAAGAAAACCAGACCATTTTTAAACAAAAATGGGCCGAATAGCGAAGACGTCACCCAACTTTATCGGAATTTTCTGTCCTGCCTGCTGACGATCGCCTGAGCCAGGCGTCTACTTGTATCGCACGTTGCAGCGTAGAGAAAGCAGAGGCATCTCACCGCGGCCTGGAATCTTCTTATCACCGCATTCCACTATCTGATTTCAAAATATTTCAACAGCAACAAGAATACCGGGACTACATCTCAATGGAATGAAAAATCGTGAAGTTAAATCAATTAGCTATGGGGATCACCCTGGCACTTTCCCCGCTGCTGCTTACAGGTCATGCAAGCGCCAGCAGCTCTCCGTGGTGGGAAGAATTTAGCAGCAATGCCGGGTTTATTGAGGCGCTGCCGCATATTGGCACCAGCCTGGAAGAATTACGTCAGGATACGGAGAAAGGACTCCGAGATTCGTTCGATAGCCGCACACCTTTATTCTGGCTGAAACGAACGATGGAGATGTACCCTCCCGGGTTCCCGGATCGTTACAATATGCCGGTGGCCCACCATGAAACCAAAGATTGGATCAACGCACCTTATGCCACCATGGGTCGTGGTATTTTCTTTTTTACCCGAACCTTTGGTGAAGCCGGACAAAATATCACCGTGAGTGTTGGCAATATCCCTGCGGGCGCAAAGTGCTATGCGGCGACTGGGCGTGAGTTTGCGGATAAAGATGCCATGTATCTGGACCAACAACAATTAACCTCGCAAAGCGACAACACCTACACGTTTAAAAAATCCGGCGTTTTATTATTAGGCTGTGGTGATCCGGATAAACAACAAGTGAGCGAATTTGTTCCCTTTAAAATAAATGGCGGCAGCAACAGCCATTTATTTATTTTAGGGCAGAGTCGCCAAAGTGATTGGGCGGGAAGTAAAACGGTTGCAGGTAAATTTGGTTTTGCGCTCTTATATGACGGGCATGCAAACACGGTAGTTCCGAACCGAATCGCACAGCAAACCGATGAAATAGTTGGCAAAGTATTGGGTGACAACCTGCGTGTCGCGGCGCTGTACGAAAAGATCAATGGTATGGATGGTACAGAATATCTATTCACCTCCCCCATGGGTTCGATGTTCACGAATTACGATAACTGTTGCTTCGCGGATTATCGCAACGGTTATATCGGTGTCGGCTTCCATGCCAATCGCATGAATGATAAGAACGGCGATAACTGGGGAATCTGGCATGAAATTGGTCATGAGTACGAGCCGATTAAAGAGGCCTTTAGCACCTTCTCTGAAATCCAGGTTAACCGCTATTCCATTGAAGCCTGCCAAATGTTTAAGGGTCGCGAAGTTCCCCTGAACCAGTGCCATGTCGATATTTCTCCTGAAGAGGGTATCTGGGACAAGCAGGCAGTGGCTAACTTTATTGCTTCCGGCATGCATTATCCAGATTACAGCGCCATTAATAACCTCTGGAAGCAACTCAACTTCTTTTCACGTTTACGCTTCTCATATGGTGAAGATTTCTTCCCTCACGTTAACCAAAGGCGTTTGAAGGCAATTCAGCAGGCACCAGGCACTACCATCGCAGAAAAGACCGATTCCGTTATTGGTTCAAAACAAAAGGTCATCGACTTTAGTGTGGTGGCTTACAGCCAGGCTGCCGGGCAGGATTTACGCCAGTACTTCACGCAGTGGGGACTGAATTTCAGCGCCCAGGCTGGACAGAAAGTTGCTGATCTCAAACTACCACAACCAGGTGAAGAGCAAGGCGAGCAGCAGGCACCCCAGGTGAATCTGAGTCGGGACAACATCGTCGCTGTCGCAACTTACAACAATGGTTTTGGTTATAGCGTCACCGCCAGCAGCGACCAGAATGATGTCAGCTATCAATGGAAGCGCATTGATGGCGATGCGCGTATCTACACCAAAACCAACAACACCGCGACAGTGGAGGTGGTGATTCCTAAGAATGTGGCTAACGTCTCTACGCGTTTTGAAGTTACGGCGAGCAGTAAGCACGGAAGCGACAGAAAAACGCTGACCGTCTCCGCCATCGCGCCAGCAGTCGACGTTATCGGCCCGGTAAGTATGGATTCCACTTCACCGGTTCAACTGGAGGCGCAGGCTAACTTTGAACAAGCCAGTTATAACTGGTCACTGTTAAAAGGCAACCAGGTTGTTACCGCAGGAATTGACCAACATGGGCAGGTGAAATCCGGTCTGGAAGCCGGTAGCTACACCGTAAAAGTGACCGCAACCAGTGTCGCAGGTGCACGTACTGCCTCACAAAACCACACGATCAATGTGACAACGCCGGTACAGAATAGTGATCAGGCATTTGTCACCGCTGCGAAGCTGAAGATGATTGCCAATGACAGAGGTGAAAGCATGGTCTTTAGCGGCGGCGTCTCCGCTGACGTCACCTCAACCAGCACCCCGTCTTATCGCTGGACCTTACCCGCCGTTGCTCACGGTGGCACTAACGGCTGGGCTAACCAAAGTTTCACGGTGACCAAAACCACTCAGCCACAAACCCTGAAGGTTAAAGTGACCGTCACCGCAGGTAACCATAGTCGCGATTTGGAGGAGGAAATTACGGTTCCGGCTATTGCGAACGGAGGTAGCGATTACCCAGCCTGGGTGTATGGCACCCGTTATACGAAAGGTGATGTGGTGAAACATGACGGTAAGCTGTTTGAGTGTACCGTTGCCGGCTGGTGCAGCCAGACGGGCCAGTGGTCACAGATGCATTATGAGCCAGGTAAAGGAATCAGTTGGACTCAGGCATGGAAATACCATTAATCCTTGCTGATTCGTTGCCCTGAGCAAAAGGTTTGTTCTGGCCCCAAAAGCAAAAACCCAGCCATAAGGCTGGGTTTTCTGAATTTTGGTGCCCGAACCCGGAATCGAACCAGGGACACGGGGATTTTCAATCCCCTGCTCTACCGACTGAGCTATTCGGGCAACGGGGCGCATTAAACCCTAACCAGCCCGTACCGTCAAACGCTTTTCAGCGAAATGCAACTGACTGCCGTCTTTTGCAGCAACCAACGGACTAAGTGGTAAAAATTCATGTCCAGTCACGCTTTTTCGGTGAATTTTTAATCGATCGCGCCGATAACCGAACTGATACCATACCAATAAAATAAGGTTCACCATGTTTACCACTATCACATCAGGCATTCTGTCACGTTTGGCGTGGCAGCGGCGCAGCCATCCCTCAGCCACGCTTCACGCGTTGCATGATGCTATCGCCATCATCGAGTTCACACCGCAAGGACGTATCCTGACCGCCAATGACCTGTTTCTCAGTTGTATGGGATACACATTGGCGGAAATCGTCGGTCAACATCACAACATGTTCTGTACGGCCGATCTGATCCAGTCACCCCAATATGGTGATTTTTGGCGGCGGCTGAATCGCGGCGAAGCCTTCAGCGATAAGTTTCTGCGGGTGGCTAAAAACAGCCGTCCCATCTGGCTGGAAGCCAATTATGTGCCGGTGCAGGATCGCAGCGGTCGGGTGATTAAAATCATTAAGCTGGCGACGGATATTACTGAGCATATTGTTGATGCCCAGGAACAACGCGCCATGACCACGGCCATTGAGCGCTCTATGGCCGTCATTGCCTTTAACCTGAAAGGTGAAGTGCTGCAAGCCAATGCTAACTTCCTCAACACCATGCATTATCATGCCGATGAGATCGTGGGTCGCCATCACAGCCTGTTCTGCACGGAGGAGCTACGTAACAGCCCAGAATATCAGCAGTTCTGGCAGAAACTGAATCGAGGTGAGTTTATTTCCGGTCAGTTTCAGCGCGTGAACAAACAAGGCAGCATCGTCTGGCTGCGTGCCACCTATAACCCGGTATTTAGCGAACACGGTGAGCTGTATAAAGTGGTGAAGTTTGCCACTGACGTCACGGCACAGGTGGAGAAGAACCAACAGGAGCGCAAGGCGGCCCAGCAGGCCTATCAAACCGCCCAGCAAACCACGGAAAACACCCGACTTGGCGCAACGGTGATTGAGAGCAGCGTGCAAACCATGCATGACCTTGCCAGTGAGCTTCAGGATATTTCCGGCGATATCCATAACCTGAGCAATTCCTCCGACCGTATCGGCGCGATTGTGGAAAGTATTCGCAGTATCGCAAATCAAACCAATCTGTTGGCGCTTAACGCGGCAATTGAAGCTGCGCGCGCCGGTGAACACGGTCGCAGCTTTGCGGTGGTCGCCAACGAGGTGCGAACCCTGGCGGCCAACATTAACCGCGCCACCAGCGAAATTGAGAGCAAGGTGCAGCAGAACCACCAACTGGCGGATAAGGCGTTGAAAGGGATTGAATCCAACCTGAAGCGCGCCGATCAGGGCGTTGCGCTGGCCCAACAGGCTGGCGGCGTGATGACAGAAATCCGTGACAGTGCCGACGATGTCGTGCGTGCCATTAGCCACGTCACCAAGACGTTAAAAGGCGAGTAATCGGCACTACCCCGCTGACCTGGTGACACAGCGGGGTGGTTCCATTAATGAGCCGCAGGCGTGTTAGCGATATTCGCGGTCTCCAGCGGCACGGCTGGCGGCGGCAGAAAGATATGGTCGAGGATATTACGCATCACCGGCGCAGCGGTAATCCCTTCATTCCCGCCGTTTTCCAGAATCAACGCCACCGCCACTTTAGGATCGTTGAACGGCGCAAAGGCGGTGTAAAAAATATGGTCACGCAGGCGCGTCGGGATCATTTTCGCGTTGTAGACCTGGTTCTGCCGCAGGCTAAATACCTGTGATGTCCCGCTTTTTGCCGCTATGCCGTAAGGGGCGGTGTGGAAATATTTATAACCGGTGCCGTTAGGTGCATTCGCCATGCCAAACATGGCATGGCGTACCAGCGACCAGTAGGGTGATTTCGGGTCGCCAATTTGCGGTTGCGGATCTTTTGGCTCATATGCCTGCTGGGTGGTGCCAAGCTGCACTTTCCCTAACAGATGCGGATTAATCACCCGACCATTGTTAATTAACGCCACCAACGCTTTTACCATCTGAATCGGCGTCGCAATCCAGTAGCCTTGTCCAATCCCCACCGAGACGGTGTCGCCCTGATACCAGCCCTTCTTATGAACTTTCTGTTTCCATTCGCGGCTCGGCAGCAGTCCGGCGTACTCTTCATTGAGATCGATACCGGTCGGTTTACCGTAGCCAAACTGGCTGAGCATATGGTGGATGCGGTCAATCCCCATCATAAACGCCACCTGATAGAAGAAGGTGTCCGCCGACTCCTCAATCGCGCGCGTCACATCCAGCATGCCGTGACCGCTTTTTTTCCAGTCGCGGTATTTACGATCGGTCCCCGGCAGCGTCCAGGTCGGCGCGCCAAAGAAGGTGGTTTGCGGGGTGATGACACCAGTTAGCAGCGCCGACATCGCCATATAGGGTTTCACCGTTGAAGCAGGCGGGTAAAGGCCCTGGGTCACACGGTTAATCAACGGCAGGTTCTTATCCTGCAACAGGGTTTTATACGCCTGATAACTGATGCCTTTCACAAAGGGGTTCGGGTCATAGCTGGGGCTGGAAACCATTGCCAGCACGCTGCCATCATGCGGATCCTCAATCAGCACCGCCGCGCGTTGCCCCACCAGTTGGCTCTCGACATACTGTTGCAGATGCAGGTCGAGCGTCAGATAGATATTTTTCCCGGCAACCGGCGGCACTTCTTTCAGGACGCGCACGATGCGACCGTGGTTATCCACTTCGACTTCCTGATAACCGGTTTTGCCATGCAGAACCGATTCGTAATAGCCTTCAATGCCCTGCTTACCGATGTTATGGTCAGCGGCATAGTTTTCACCCACGCCCTCTTCGTTCAGGCGTTTGTAGTCGTTATCGTTGATTTTCGACACATAACCGACCACATGCGCCAGGTCAGCACCATAGGGATATTGGCGATCCTGGTAGGTATCGATACTCACGCCGGTAAAGCGGAATTGGTTGACTGCAAATCGCGCCACCTGCTCGTCAGTCAGTTCTTCTTTCAGCACCACCGGTTTGTAGCGGCTGTTTTGCTTGAGGTTTTTCCAGAAGGTGTCGATCTCTTCCGGGGTTAAATCGACAATCGGCGTCAGCGCTGCAATGGTCGCCTTCATATCATCGATTTTGTAAGGGGTCAGCAGGATGTCGTACCAGGTGACATTACGCACCAGCGGAATGCCGTTGCGATCGTAAATCAGCCCGCGCGTCGGCGCGATGGGGATCATTTTGATGTCGTTTTCGTTGGATCGCGTCGCGTAGTAGCTGTGCTCATCCACCTGCAAATGGTAGAGGTTAACACCGAGGATAGTGAAACAGATCACCACCAACGCAAAGGCCACGATCGCGCGGCGAACAAACAGTTTCTCTTCGGCTTCGAAATTACGGAAATTCATTGGGGGGCTTTATCTCATCGTTAGCCCGCTAATGATAGGGAGTTCTCGCGTCAGAGCCAGCAGGAAGATGCACAAGCCTGGGTAAAAGTGTGACAGATGGTTTCACCCCTCACCCTAACCCTCTCCCGCAAGCGGGAGAGGGAACCGATCGAGCGTGTTTCTATCTCCCGCAAACGGGAGAGGGAACTGATCGAGCATATTGCACGTCTCCCGCAAGCAGGAGAGGGAACGATCGAGCATATTGCACGTCTCCCGCTTGCGGGAGAGGGAACGATCGAGCATATTGCACGTCTCCCTCTCCCTCATGGGAGAGGGCCGGGGTGAGGGTAACCAAGCGCAGAGGAATTAATCCCCCAGCAGCACCGACTCCAGCGCGATCTTAATCATATCGTTGAAGGTAGTCTGACGCTCAGCCGCTGTGGTCTGCTCGTGGGTACGGATATGATCCGACACGGTACAGATCGCCAGCGCTTTGGCACCAAATTCTGCTGCCACGCCGTAGATACCCGCCGCTTCCATCTCCACACCGAGGATGCCGTACTTTTCCATGACGTCGAACATCTGCGGGTCCGGGGTGTAGAACAGGTCAGCGGAGAAGATGTTACCAACGCGCGCGTCAACACCCAGAGCTTTAGCCGCATCAACGGCGTTACGCACCATGTCGAAATCGGCAATCGCAGCAAAATCGTGGTCTTTGAAGCGCATACGGTTCACTTTGGAATCCGTGCTGGCACCCATACCAATGACGATATCGCGCAGTTTCACATCCGCACGCACCGCGCCGCAGGAACCTACACGGATAATCTTCTTCACACCAAACTCGGTGATCAGTTCTTTGGCGTAGATCGAGCAGGATGGGATACCCATACCGTGGCCCATCACCGAAATTTTGCGACCTTTGTATGTCCCGGTGTAGCCCAGCATGCCGCGTACGTTGTTCACTTCAACCGCATTTTCGAGGAAGGTTTCTGCAATGTGCTTCGCACGCAGCGGATCGCCCGGCATCAGAACCACGTCCGCGAAATCACCCATTTCTGCATTAATATGAGGCGTTGCCATCGTTATTTTCCTTATTAAAAATTGGTCGCTGTTTTACAGCATGCTTTTGCCGTAGTCCATGCTGGACAGGCCAAAATAGTGTGCGATTGTCTGGCCGATATCGGCAAAGGTATCACGATAACCCAGAGAGCCGGGTTTAACTTTCGGGCCGTAGATCAACACCGGAATATGCTCACGGGTATGTTCGGTACCGTGCCAGCTGGGGTCACAACCGTGGTCAGCGGTCAGGATCAGAATGTCATCCTCCTTCACCAGCTCCATCAGCTCAGGCAGGCGACGGTCAAACAGCTCCAGCCCGCCAGCATAACCGGCGATATCGCGACGATGGCCCCAGGTCGAGTCAAAATCGACGAAGTTGGTGAACACAATCGACTGATCCGGCGCTTTCTTCATTTGCGCGATCGTGGCGTCGAACAATTCATCCAGACCGGTGGCTTTCACTTTTTGCGTGATGCCCTGCTGCGCGTAGATATCCGCGATTTTGCCCACGGAAATCACTTCGCCGCCCTTCTCATCCACCAGCTTTTTCAGCATGGTCGGTGACGGTGGTTCAACCGCGAGATCGTGGCGGTTGCCGGTGCGCTGGAAGTGACCGGCCTTGTCGCCAACAAACGGGCGCGCAATCACACGGCCAATGTTGTAGCCACCTTCTGTCAGCTCCTCACGGGCGATTTCGCACAGCTGGTATAGCCGCTCCAGTCCAAACGTCTCTTCATGGCAGGCAATCTGGAATACCGAATCCGCCGAGGTGTAGAAAATCGGCTTGCCGGTTTTCATGTGCTCCTCGCCGAGTTGGTCAAGGATCACCGTCCCGGATGAGTGACAGTTGCCGAGGTAGCCTGGCAGATCGGCGCGTTGTACCAGTTTATCCAGCAGTTCCTGCGGGAAGCTGTTCTCCTTGTCGCTGAAGTAGCCCCAGTCGAACAGTACCGGCACACCGGCGATTTCCCAATGGCCTGACGGCGTATCTTTACCGGAGGAGAGTTCACTGGCGTAGGCATAGGCACCGATAATTTCTGCACGCGGATCCAACCCTGGCGGGAAACGCCCGGTGGAGAGTTCAGCGGCTTTACCCAACCCCAGCGCGGTGAGGTTTGGCAAGTGCAGCGGGCCTTCGCGGCCTTCATTGGCCTGGCCTGCAAAGCACGCTTCGGCGATATGGCCGAGCGTATCCGATCCTTCATCGCCGAACTTAGCGGCGTCTTTGCTGGAGCCGATCCCAAAGGAGTCGAGCACCATAATAAAAGCACGTTTCATGCAAGTCTCCTGCGCAACTGCGCGATGACAAGTCAAAAAAAAGCGATCAGATCAGTATACCCGAATGGCTTCGGCCTGGCACGCGGCGGCGGCAACTATTCGCTGATGCGGCGATAAACCACCGGCGTCTCAGGCGGTGCAATGTCGCTCAGGGTGATGGCTGCTTTGACCGCAGCGGCAGCCTGCTGCCATTGCGCTTCGGTTGCGGCGTGGATTACCGCCAGCGGGCGTTGTGCATCAGCCTGCGCCCCAAGGGTAATCATTTCGCTCAGACCGACGCTGTAATCAATGGTATCGCTGGCGCGTTGACGGCCACCGCCCAGTGCCACCACCGCCATGCCGAGGGCGCGGGTATCCATCGCGCTGACAATGCTCGGCTGGTCGGCATACACCGCTTTACTCAGCATGGCGGCAGGCAGGTAATGGTCCATACGCTGGATAAAGTCCGTCGGGCCTTGCTGCGCGGCTACCATACGGCCAAACACCTCTGCCGCCTGGCCGTTATCCAGCACCCGTTGCAACTGCTGCCGAGCCTCGGAGTCATTTGACGCCAGCTTGCCGGATATCAGCATTTCACTGCACAGCGCCAGCGTTACCTCCAGCAGGCGGGGATTACGCGCTTCGCCGGTAAGGAACTGCACCGCTTCGCGCACTTCCAGAGCGTTACCGGCGCTGGAAGCCAGCACCTGATTCATGTCGGTCAGCAGCGCGGTAGTTTTGCACCCTGCGCCATTGGCAACGCCGACAATCGCCCGTGCCAGATTTTCTGAGGCTTCAAAGGTTGGCATAAAGGCACCGCTGCCCACTTTGACATCCATCACCAACGCATCCAGCCCTTCCGCCAGCTTTTTCGCCAGGATCGAGGCGGTGATCAGCGGGATCGAATCAACGGTGGCGGTGATATCGCGTGTCGCGTAAAAACGTTTGTCAGCCGGTGCCAGCGAGTTGGTCTGCCCGATGATCGCCACCCCATTTTCTTTGATGATCTCGCGGAAACGATCATCGCTCGGGAAGATGTCAAAACCGGGGATCGCTTCCAGCTTATCCAGCGTGCCGCCGGTATGGCCAAGACCACGACCCGAGATCATCGGCACATAACCACCGCAGGCGGCGATCATCGGGCCAAGCATCAGCGAAGTCACATCACCCACGCCGCCGGTTGAATGTTTATCGACAATTGGCCCGTTGAGGTTCAGCGCCTGCCAGTTCAACACCGTGCCGGAATCACGCATCGCCATCGTCAGCGCCACGCGTTCGGCCAGCGACATATCGTGGAACCAGATGGTCATCGCCAGCGCGGCAATTTGTCCTTCTGATACGCTGTTATCACGCACACCGTTGATAAAGAAACGGATCTCCGCTTCGCTCAACTCACGACCATCGCGTTTTTTGCGAATAATTTCTTGTGGCAGGAACAAGGTTGCCTCCCCGGCTGAAAATCGCGCGATAAATCGCGCCGCTACGAAAACAATTAATACCCAGCTTTGCTGGCGGTGGTGGCATGGCCCAGCGTATTAAGCAGGCTCGCCAACAGGCTGGAAGCGCCAAAGCGGAAATGGCGCGCATCCGCCCAACCCGCACCAAGGATATCGTCGGCCAGTTGCAGATAGTGGGCCGCATCCTCTGCGCTGCGCACGCCACCTGCCGGTTTAAAACCGACCTGCTGCTGCACGCCTTTATCGCGGATCACGCTCAGCATGATAGCGGCGGTTTCCGGCGTGGCGTTGACCGGCACCTTACCGGTGGAGGTTTTGATAAAGTCGGCACCGGCATCGATAGCGATTTCGGAAGCCTCACGGATTAACGCCGCATCTTTCAGTTCACCGCTTTCGATAATGACTTTCAGCAATACACCGGATGCCGCACAAGCTTCTTTGCAGGCTTTCACCAGATCAAAACCGATCTGACGGTTGCCCGCCAGCAGCGCGCGATACGGGAACACCACGTCCACCTCATCGGCACCGTAAGCGATCGCCGCGCGGGTTTCCGCCAGTGCGATATCCAGATCATCATTGCCATGCGGGAAGTTGGTCACCGTGGCGATGCGGATTTCCGGTGTGCCCTGCTCACGCAGCGCTTTGCGCGCCACCGGGATAAAGCGCGGGTAGATACAGATAGCGGCGGTGTTACCGGCGGGTGATTTGGCCTGGCGGCACAGCGCGATCACTTTTTCGTCAGTATCGTCATCGTTCAGTGTGGTCAAATCCATCAGTTGCAGTGCGCGCTGCGCGGCTGCGGTGAAATCAGTCATGGTGCTCTCCAAAAAAGTCAGCCTGGGCGGAAGTCGCCCGCCAGGGAATGTGATAATTCTAACAATCTGAGCGACGAAATATTCGATCACTCATCACATGAAAAAAGAAAACTGTGCAAATAATACATTTATTAAGTGATAAACATCACAAAATATCGCCATTGCGCGCCCGACATGATCGGGAATGCAGATGTTATTATTATCACATTAATTGAGAAAGTTGTGTCGCCACCACCCTGTAAATGTAGCCAATTCAGAGCAGCACGCAGGGATCAGACCAGGCTCAGTCGGGGAGATAGAAGACGCGCAGGCTGTTTTGCCAAAGCGCATCAGCGATGATATCCGGCGGCTCACGGCGTAGCTGGCACAAGACATCAAACACCAGCCGTGCTCGCTCCGGGCGGTTGGGTTCGCCCTGATAACCGTTCAGCGGCATATCAGGCGCATCGGTTTCCAGTAACAGGGAATCCAGCGGCAATGCTGCGATGGTGTTACGCGTTTTACTGGCGCGTTCATAGGTAATGGTGCCACCGACGCCGATCGCATAGCCAAGTTGAATAAAACGCTGTGCCTGTTGCAGGCTACCGGCAAAACCGTGCACCACACCACGGCGCGGCAGATCGTGACGGCGCAAATGCAGCGCCAGCTGATCGTGGGTACGACGTGAATGGAGGATCACCGGCAGATCGAAACGTTTGGCCAGCTTCAACTGCCCATCCAACAGCCGGGTTTGTTTGTCGAACTGGGGATCGTCCATATACAGATCGAGTCCGATCTCCCCCAATGCCACGCGTTTTACGTCCGGGGTGTGCAGACAATCCGTCAGTTGATCGAGGTGCGTATCCTGATGCACGGCGATCTGAATCGGATGCAGCCCCAGCGCGGCATATAACGCGGCATGTTGTTGTGCCAACTGGCTGACCAGCGCAAAGCGACTGGCATCGACGCTGGGTACAATAATACGTTCAACCCCTGTCTGCGCAGCACGCACAATGCTCGCTTCCGCCGCATCAACAAACGGCGGGAAGTCAAAATGACAGTGGGTATCGATAAATCTCATGCCAGCGAACCTGCATCATAATCAGCATCGTTACCGGCCACGTCAGGCGTGTTGACCTCGCGGTTATCCGGCGCATTCGCCACCGCAGCAGGTGGCGTAACGACAGTATGCCGCACAAATGGCTCAGCATCACTCAGCCACTGACCGAGCGTGGCCAGGAAATAGCGGCCGCAGCGCCGCCCCAGATGGTAATCCTGATTCAACGAGGCGATGCGACTGCCCAGCGCGTTACTGGCTAAGGGTTTGGGTGGGAAGATCTCGATAATGCGCAAATCCCCCGGCGGCTGATCGATAAATTGTTGAATATCATGATAACTTTCTTCGTGCTGATGCAAGATGTTGATCATTGGCTGCAAAGCGCTGTCGCTCAGCCAGCGTTCCATGCGCTTGATCCATTTCGGTGTGTACGACATCTGCGACGGAACGGTGCGAATCACCACAACGGTATCGGCACCCCGCCGGGCCGCCTCACGCACCGGAATGGCATCGCTGATACCGCCATCCAGATAACTGATGCCATCCATCTCCACGCCGCTGCGATAGAACCCCGGAATGGCGCTGGAGGCTCTGATGATATCGAGCCAGGTATTGCGGGTTGGGCTGAAGTAATGCGCGCTGTAATCATCGCTGCGGCAGGCGCACATATAAAACTCACTGCCTTTGGCAAACAGCCCCTCCGCCGTGCTCATCGCCAACGGCAGCTCCTGACTGGTGATATCTACCAGCCAGTCCAGATCGATCAGATTTCCGCCACGCACAAAACGCACCGGATCAAAGAAGAGTTTGCTGGTGGTGTAACGGGTGATCACGCGCCGCGCATAACCCGGTTGGGCGCAGACATACGCTGAGAGATTTTGTGCGCCTGCGGAGGTGCCAAGCATCAGATCAAAAGGATTGAAGCCTGCGCGCTGAAACTCATCCAGCACTCCGGCGGTAAAAATGCCGCGTTGACCGCCACCTTCGCACACCAGCGCAATTTTGTTTGATTTGAAGGGCGTGAGCGCTAAGGGTTCGATGGTTCCCAGCGTCACAGGGATGCGTATACCCAAGATGTGTCCCTCAGCGGTTCTTTCTCTGAGGGGTGCTAAAGCGCAGAATCGCCACCGCCCGCAACCCGGAGAACCAGTCATTATTATGCCCTGACTGGTCTCCGCTTCAGGCTACTGCCGGGTGAGCGAACTATGACTCAGAGTCAGGGTCGTTTACGCCCGGTAAACAGGCTGATGAGGAACAGAATAATACCGACAATAAAGACAATTTTAGCCGCCCATGCTGCCGTACCCGCCAGACCGCCAAATCCTAATGCTGCAGCAATCAGTGCGATCACCAGAAAGATAATGCCCCAACGAAACATAAGCCTCTCCTTACCATCGTGAAAATCGAACTGCTTAGTTCATCCCAATGTGGGTGTGCAGAAAGATGTTGTTATTACGCTGCGGCGGATACGAAAAGCCGCAGCGCCCAGGGTTAAGATTTAATCGTCAGGTCATTCTTGACACTTTTCACGCCTTCAATGGCTTTGGCGATTTGCTCAGCGCGGTCCGACTGCGCCTTGTTGGCGACCGTACCGGACAACTGCACCACGCCATCCGTGGTTTCCACCTTCACGTTGCGTGATGGCACGATGTCATCCGCTAAAAGTTTAGCTTTGATTTCACTGGTGGTTGCCGCATCCCCGGCATAACCTTTCAGTGAAGTGGTTTTGCTGTCTTTAACGTGCAGTTTGTCACTGACGGATTTCACCCCTTCAACTTTCTGCACCACGGCCACGGCTTTTTCCGCCTGGTCCTGAGAGGTGACAAAACCGCTCAAGGTCACCACGCCCTGATGCGTGTTTACTGAGATATCCGTGCTTTTTATCGCTTCATCATCCACCAGCGCCGCTTTCGCTTTGGCGGTGATACCGCTGTCATCCATATACCCACCGACTTTTTTCATAGAGCTATCGATTTTTGCCCCGGCACTGTCGGCGGTCGCCTGCGCTTTTTGCGTCAGGGATTCATCGGCCAGTGCAGCGCCACTCATCAGGGCCGAACCCGCCAGCGCGGCAATCAGGGTTTTGGCAATCTTAGTCTTAATCATCGATATCATCCTTCTATCCGTTTACGCATCCGCAACCGCGAATGAGCCAGCAACAAACGGCGTTGCTGCGATAATAGACGCAATGAAACCTGAAGTTTCTTTTCTCGTCCGACAGAATGATCATAGACGGGACTGAGGGTTTTGCCGGTTTTTGTGGTTGATATCTCGCCAAAAAGCGAAAAAAACAGCGTTTTTAAGAGGAGTCTGGAAGGGAAAAACAGGGCCAGTGGAAACCACAGGCCCTGGAGAAAACGGCGATTAATGCTCGCGCGTTTTGCGGAAAGTCACGTCAGGATAACGTTCCTGGGTGATATTCAGATTCACCATGGTCGGGGCAATATAGGTCAGGTTATCACCGCCATCCAGCGCAAGGTTGATCTCGTTTTTACGTTGAAATTCATCGAATTTCTTCACGTCAGCGCATTCAACCCAACGCGCGGTTGCCACGTTGACCGATTCGTAAATTGCTTCAACGTTGTATTCGCTTTTCAGGCGCGCGACCACCACGTCAAACTGCAACACACCCACCGCACCAACGATCAAATCGTTGTTATGCACCGGACGGAATACCTGTACCGCACCCTCTTCCGACAGCTGCACCAGACCCTTCAGCAATTGTTTCTGCTTCAGCGGATCGCGCAGGCGAATACGACGGAACAGCTCAGGGGCGAAGTTCGGAATACCGGTGAACTTCATGTTCTCACCCTGGGTAAAGGTGTCGCCAATCTGGATGGTGCCGTGGTTGTGCAGACCGATGATATCGCCCGGATAGGCTTCTTCCACATGTGAACGGTCACCGGCCATAAAGGTCAGCGCGTCAGAGATCACCACATCTTTGCCGATGCGAACCTGACGCAGCTTCATGCCCTTCTCATATTTACCGGATACCACGCGCATAAAAGCCACGCGGTCGCGGTGTTTCGGGTCCATGTTGGCCTGAATCTTGAACACGAAGCCGCTGAACTTCTCTTCTTTAGCTTCCACGGTACGGGTGTCGCTCTGACGCGGCATCGGTGCCGGTGCCCAGGAAACCAGGCCATCCAGCATATGGTCAACACCAAAGTTACCCAGCGCGGTGCCGAAAAACACCGGGGTGATTTCGCCGCTCAGGAACAACTCTTCATCAAATTCGTTGGATGCACCCTGCACCAGCTCCAGCTCATCGCGCAGCTGCTGCGCCAGATCTTCACCGACGGCTTTGTCGAGATCCGGGTTGTTCAGCCCTTTAACGATACGCACTTCCTGAATGGTGTGCCCCTGACCAGTCTGGTACAGGTAGGTTTCATCGTTGTAGAGGTGATACACGCCTTTAAACAGTTTGCCGCAGCCGATCGGCCAGGTAATAGGCGCACAGGCGATCTTCAGCTCGTTCTCGACTTCATCCAGCAGCTCCATCGGGTCGCGGATATCACGGTCAAGTTTGTTCATAAAGGTGATGATCGGCGTATCACGCAGACGGGTCACTTCCATCAGCTTACGGGTACGATCTTCAACACCTTTGGCGGCATCGATCACCATCAGGCAGCAGTCCACCGCCGTCAGCGTACGGTAGGTATCTTCCGAGAAGTCTTCGTGCCCGGGGGTATCCAGCAGGTTCACCAGGCTGTCACGATAGGGGAACTGCATCACCGAGGTGGTGATGGAGATACCACGCTGCTTCTCCATCTCCATCCAGTCGGATTTGGCGTGTTGGTTTGATCCACGGCCTTTTACCGTACCGGCGGTCTGGATAGCCTGTCCGAACAGCAGAACTTTCTCGGTGATAGTGGTTTTACCGGCGTCCGGGTGCGAAATGATCGCGAAGGTACGGCGGCGCGCCACCTCTTGTAAAAAGGGAGCATTAGACATCAGTGAAATCTTCTCAAAGGGCAACGCACGAGCCGCGCGCTGCGAATAAATCAGGGTGACCGGGGCTGAGCCAGCGGTTATTCAGGCGGCATAGCATACAATATTTCAGTGAGGTGGGGAATGTTGGGTGCACGCTGCCCCCTCATCCCAGCCTTCTCCCGCCAGCGGGAGAAGGAGGTGTGCTATATGCTCGATCGGTCCCCTCTCCCGCTGGCGGGAGAGGGTTAGGGTGAGGGCAAGGACAAACTAACCCAGAACCCGTGTTACAGCGGCTTTGAAGATCTTCACCCCAATTTCCAGCGAACTCAGTTCAAAACGCATCTCAGGGTGATGCAGGCCCGGCACCAGGTTGGTGCCTAATCCCCAGAATCCGGCTTTTACCGTTGGGCATTTCACCGGGTAATAGAAGAAATCTTCACTGCCTGGCGTCGTTTTCGCGCCCAGCAGGCCCTCTTCGCCCAGCACATCAACAATCGCCGCCCGAATCACCGCCGTCGCTTCCTCATGGATCTCCGCCGCAGGCATTTCCTTCAGCACCACCACCTCGGCAGTTGCCCCCAGTGCCGCAACGCTATTGAGCACCGCCTGCGTCACTTTATGTTTGAGGATATCCATCGGTTCGTTTTCCTGCGAACGCAGGTCCCACACCACGCGCGCTTCATCCGGTACCGAGTTGGTGACACCGGCATCACAGAGAAAACGTGTCGCTTTGACGCTCCAGTTCAGCCCCGGTGACAGATGGATACTGTTCACGGCCTGCACCGCCTGTACCGCCGCGTCGAGCGCATTCACGCCAAGGTGCGGGCGTGCCGCATGGGCCGGAACGCCTTTGATGGTCGCTTCCAGCGTGCTACAGGCAGAATAGATCACCGCAGGCGTCGCCTGTCCCACATGGCATTCTTCCAGCGGGCGCACATGGAAACCGAGGATCATCTCGACATCCTCCATCGCCCCGCCCTCGATCATCGACAGCGCGCCTGCGCCCAGTTCCTCAGCGGGTTGGAACAATAACTTCAGGCGGCCTTTTTTGATTGCCCCTTCTTTCAACAGCTCCTGTGCGGCAGTCAGTACCACCGAGGAGTGACCATCATGGCCGCAGGTATGGCGTGCACAAGCGACACCATCAATGACATGTCCCAGTGCATCCATATCCGCACGCAATGCCAGCACCGGGCCGGGCACACCGCTGTCAATTTCCGCCACAATGCCGGTGGTGTTGTTAATGCCGCGAGTGACTTTGATCCCCGCCTGTTCCAGCTGGTCGGCGATATAGGCTGAGGTTTTAAACTCCTGAAAACCCAGTTCCGGGATTTCATGCAGAAAATGATAATGTTCTAAGACGTTGGACACCGGTTAGCTCCTAAACAAAAAAACGCATCACAAGCATGGCGATCACCGCATTGATGATGCTGGTCAGCATCAACAGCGGCCAGTATTTCTTCGGCACATCGGCAACACCCAACAGGCGACCCATGTATTGCAACTGTGATCCCATCAGGAAAATTGCCGGGGCCAGGATAGTGATATCCGCTCCGCTCAGAGTCCCTTTGGTCAGCAGACTGACTGCCACCCCCACCGCTGCCGAGGAGGATAACCAGGCCGTCAGCAGCACAGTAATGGCTTCACCCGGTAGGCCAAACAGCCCCATCACCGGGGCAAAGAGATGCCCGAGGAATTGCATAATGCCCAGCAGATTCAGCACTTCCGCCAGCACATAAGCCATCACCACATTTGGCATCAGATTATGGATAGCGATATGGAAGCCTTTACGCGCACCCACGATAAAAATATCGAACGGGTTATTATTCACCCGTGACGGAGCATTATTTGACATCGGCAAAATCCTTTTTATAAACACTATTTAACATGAAACGGACAAAAGCCGCACCGACGAATTTGAGAACAAACATTAACACCAGCGGAATAATGATCGGAGCCGTCATTGAAGCAAACAACGCCGAGCCGATAGCAAAATAGTTATTGATCAAACCGGCACCGGAATATTGCCAGGCGGACATCACCACGATGTCTTTTTTGCTGACCTGTTGCTGGTCGTACATCTCTTTGGTTAATGCAGCGCCAGCATCGGTACTTTGCAGATCGGTAATTAATGCCAGGCCACAGCGACCCGGCAAGCCCATCAACGGTTTCAGCAGCGGCGTCAACAACTTGTGCGCGGCGCGAATCGCACCGTAATGGGTAAAGATCTCCAGTACGCCCAACGCCAGCATCACCGTTGGGGCCAGCGACAACGCAAACAGAAAGCCTGCTTTGGCGCTCAGGCCACCGGCACCGAGGAAGGTATTGGTCGATTCTTTCATGGTGCCGAAACTGCCGCCCAGCGTGGTGAAATCAAACGCCCCTAACCAGCTAAATCCGTCCACCTTATAAAATAAGCCGGAGAAAAACAGAATGGCCAATATCAACGCGACGTAACCGCCGATACCCGCCGACACCCGTTCATGGGTAGCAATGATTTTTTCTTCAGACATAAAACCCTCCTGCTGGCGTTATTTTTTAACCAGACAGTTGCAATATATGGAACTAAGTTCTAAGCAGGATTTATGCCAGCTGGTATTTTCTTTAATTGCGAAAGCGCTAATTTTGTTCAGTAACAATTAAATGACCGAAATATCAATCTTTCTGACTGAAGAAATTCAGCGCAGATGCCTTTATTTCTCACATCAATATTTTCGTCAGGTAATCAGATCGCTGAAAATAAAATCAATAACGCAGTGAGTGCACGCTAAACAGGCAACCTCGACGCACCATCATGGTGCAATAAATCCGAATGAAAAGAAGACAAAAATGAGAATCGGTCGCATTCAAAAACCTGAATAATTCCATTTATAATCAATAAGATAAATTCAACTTTTTGACGAAAATCACTTCACAAAAAAGTATAGGTTGATGCATAATTCACCGCACTCACCTGAAAAATTTAAAAAAGGAATCAGCCATGTTAACTGCTGAAATGACTGCTCGTCTGAATGACCAACTGAATCTGGAATTCTTCTCTGCCAACCTCTACCTGCAAATGAGTGCCTGGTGCAGTGACAAAGGTTTTGAAGGGGCTGCCTCCTTCCTGAAAATGCACTCTCGCGAAGAGATGGAACATATGCAGCGCCTGTTTGATTACCTGAGCGATGCCGGTTCGCTGCCGGTACTGGGCAGCATCGCAGCGCCGCCGGTCAGCTGGAACTCCCTGGCTGAACTGTTCGAAGAAACGTTAAATCATGAAAAGCTGATCACCAGCAAAATCAATGAACTGGCTCATGCGGCGATGACCACGCAGGATTATTCCACCTTCAACTTCCTGCAATGGTACGTGGCGGAGCAGCATGAAGAAGAGAAGCTGTTCAAAACCGTGCTGGATAAACTGGCGTTGGTGGGCAGCAAAGGTGAAGGCCTGTTCCTGATCGACAAAGATCTGGGCCGTATGAATACCGAAAGCCACGGCGCATAAGATAAAACGGCCCGCATTGCGGGCCGATTTGTTTTATTCCAGCGTTTTTAAGCGTAGCTCTGAAGGCTGCGGCCGACCAAACAGGTAGCCCTGGAACAGGGTACAACCCTCTTCACGCAACCGGGCAAACTGCTCGCTGCTCTCCACCCCTTCTGCGGTGATCTGGATATCCAGACTCCGGCTCATCCCGGTGATAGCCCGGATAATCGCCAGCGCTTCACGACTGTCACCCATATCGTTGATAAACGACTTGTCGATTTTGATTTTGTCGAACGGGAAGGATCGCAGGTAGCTGAGAGATGAATAACCCGTGCCAAAATCATCCAGCGCAATTTGCACGCCCAGCGCTTTCAGACTTTGCAGAGTACGAATATTACCGAGGGTATCATCCAGTAACACCGATTCGGTGATCTCCACCTCAAGACGATGCGGCGCCAGTCCGGACTCACGCAACGCGCCTTCTACCACCGATACCAACGAGCTGTTTTTGAACTGCAACGGCGACAGGTTAACTGACACCGATTGCTCCCCTTCCCAGCTTGCTGCTTCACGACAGGCTTCATAAAGCGCGTACGCCCCCAGCAGATGGATCAGACCGGTTTCTTCGGCGATCGGGATAAAATCGTTCGGCATGATCAACCCTTTGATCGGGTGATGCCAGCGCATCAGCGCTTCATAGCCAATGATCCCTTTCTCATCACCATCGGTGATCGGCTGATAGTAGAGCTTGAGCTGACGTCCGCTAATCGCATCGCGCAGATCGTTCTCGATCACCCGGCGACTCCGCGCCAGGTCATCCATCTCCAGCGTGAAATGCTCATAACGATTTCGGCCATTACGTTTGGCTTCGTACAGCGCCATATCAGCACAGCGCAGCATATGTTCCGGCGTGTTAGCGGCCTGTGAACTCAGCGCAATCCCGACGCTCAACCCGACTGACAGATTATGTCCCTCCAGATTGACCGGAGGACGAATCGCTTCAATCAGTCGCTGCGCTACCACGGCGCCTTCATCGGCGTTACGAATGCCAGGCAGCACAATCGCAAACTCATCACCGCCAATACGCGCCAGGGTGTCGTGATCGCGCAATACATTCCGCAAACGCTTCGCCACCGTACGCAACAGGTCATCACCAATCTGATGGCCCAGCGCATCGTTGACGTTTTTGAAGTTATCGAGATCGAGACACAGCGTTGCGGTGATATACCCGCCCTGTGTATCCGCGCGCAGTGCCTCACTCAGTTTCTGGCGGAACAGAATGCGGTTGGGCAGGCTGGTCAGGTTGTCGTGGTGCGCCATATGGTGAATACGCGCATCCGCTTCACGCTGGTCGGTCACGTCCTCCACAATCAGCATCACGAAGTTCTGCCGCAGATCTTTTCCGGCGATAGTGGTGGCGCGGGTATGCAGAATGCGCTCGCCGCCCGCCGTCAGCAACAGTTGCTCGCGTGTATGGATACCTTCACTGCGCAGGGCAATATCCGCCAGGCTGTTGAAGTAATCACTCAGCTCTGCCGACATACATTCATGCGGCCGTTTATGCATGATCAATAACTTGTTGATGCCGAACAACTGCTCGGCTTTGTCGTTAACCATCAGAATTTCACGGGTGATGGCGTCTTCAACAATCACACACGACGGGATATGGGTAATGATGGTGTCGAGGAATTTCGACAGCTCAGAGGCTTTGGCGCTCTGCGCTTCGGCCAAATCCCGTGCACGCAGCAACTGCTGCTCATGTTCACGACGTTCAGTCACATCACGGGTGATTTTTGCAAAGCCAATCAGTCGGCCTTCTTCATTGTGGATCGCATCGATCACCACATGCGCCCAGAAGGCGGAGCCGTCCTTACGATAACGCCAGCCCTCATCCTCAAAGCGGCCGGTTTTCAGCGCGATACCCAGGTTGGCATCCGGCGCTTTCGACTGGCGCTCCTGTGCACCGTAGAACACCGAAAAATGCTGGCCGACAATCTCTTCGGAACGATAGCCTTTCGCCCGTTGCGCCCCGGCATTCCAGTTCACCACCCGCCCCTGTACATCCAGCATGTAAATGGCGTAATCCCGCACCCCGCTGACCAGCAGCCGAAAGGTTTTTTCCTGCTCACGCTGGGCGCGCAGTAACGCCTGCTGTTCGGTGCAGTCACGGGTAATTTTGGCGTAACCGATCAACTTGCCGGCATCATCACGGATGGCATCGATAATCACATGCGCCCAAAAGGCACTGCCATCCTTACGATAACGCCAGCCTTCATCTTCAAAGCGCCCGGTTTTAAACGCGATACCGAGGTTCTTCTCCGGGATATGGTTGAGGCGATCCTGTGCGCTGTAAAAGCGTGAAAAATGCTGTCCGACGATCTCTTCCGCGACATACCCTTTGGCGCGTTGCGCACCGGCATTCCAATTTTCGACGTTGCCGTCCAGATCCAGCATATAGATGGCGTAATCGGTGACACCCTCCACCAGCAGGCGGAACCGTTCTTCCTGCTCACGCTGCCTGCGTTGTTGCTCCTGTTGCTGGGTACAATCACGGGTGATTTTGGCAAAGCCGAGCAGCTCGCCATATTGATCGCGGATCGCATCAATAATCACATGCGCCCAAAAGGCGCTGCCATCTTTGCGGTAACGCCAGCCTTCAGTCTCAAAACGTCCGGTGGCGGTGGCATTGGCTAAGCCACGCAGCGGTGCACCATTTTTACGATCGTCTTCACTGTAAAACAGCGCGAAATTCTTGCCGATAATTTCTTCAGCGGTGTAGCCCTTGGCGCGTTGTGCGCCGGCGTTCCAGCTCGCTACCGTACCGTCCGGTTTGAGCATGTAAATGGCGTAATCAAGCACGCTTTGCACAAGCAAGCGGTACATGACGTCAGAATTATTATCCATTGTTATTTGCCTATTGCTGGCCTGATGTCACCTGGTAACCCAGGAAAATTCTTAATTGCTCTGCAGACTTAATAGCAAATACGCAGCGTTGACAAGCGCTATCAGCTTACAGGCGAAAGTTGGTTGTTTGGTTATCGGCAGTGGCGAGAAATTGTTCAGTGGGATACGCAATTAATTACGTTGTGTTGACGGCATTCAGATGACAGCACCGTGATATCCACTGAAAACGACACAAATTGGTAGTGGCGCGAATTATCGCGCCATACGTGCGTGATGTGGGAAAAACCTGCGTGATAAATCGCGCAGCTACGGGACCAGATGCATCGCGATATAGCGCTCATAACGTGCGGCTTTGACGCGCGTCAGGTCGACCAACACCAGGCCATCGATGCAATGGTTAAAATCGGGGTCGCTACCGAAATCAATAAACTGCACTCCACCCGGTTCGCACAGTTCCGAGTATTGCTTGTACAGCGTCGGAATAGCGGTACCGAGGTTGGCAAGCAGATGCTTCAGGCGGCGTAAATCTTCCTGGTAATTGTCGCCAGTAAACTGCGCCAGCACTTCCGGTAGCGAAGCCGGATAGGGACGACGCGATGTTGCCAGCGGCAGCTCGGTCGGGAAATAGAGGCGATAAAACGCCACCAGCAGGTCGCGGGCCGCCAGCGGCATCCCGCCGGAGATCGAGACCGGGCCAAACAGATAACGGGTTTCCGGGTAGCGGGCGATATAGGCACCAATCCCCATCCACAGGTAATCCAGACCCCGTTTGCCCCAGTAAGCGGGTTGGATAAAGCTGCGTCCCAGCTCCAGTCCCTGGCGAATTATCGGCAGCATACGTTCGTCATAATGAAACAGGCTATCGCTGTAGATCCCTTCCAGGCCGCGCCGCTCCAGCTGCTCTCGCCCCGGAATAAAACGGTACGCGCCCACAATCTCCAACTCGGCGTCATCCCATAAAATCAGGTGATAGTAATCATCATCGTACTTATCCAGGTCACGTCGTCGGCCGCTGCCCTCGCCTACCGCGCGGAAAGCAATTTCACGCAGGCGGCCCAGTTCTCGCAACAGCGGCACCCAACTTGCGCCGTTGCGTCGCCACAGGTAGATCTGCTTGCCATCCGGCAAGGTGCCGAGCCGCTCGCTCTCCAGCAACGCTTTTCTCAGCTCAGCACGATCTTCCGGGCGAGCGATGGCTGCCTCGGTCTGAAACAGGCCACGTCGCCCCTGACTGATACGGTACAGATGCTTGCGCAGCCGCTTCGCCAGCTCTTTACCTGGCGTGTGGCCGTCGTGCCAGTGCGCAAAGGGGATCTGCTCACCGATATGCAGCTTGATACGCGAACCGCGCTGGCGAAACATCTCACGCACCAGCATCAGCAAGGCCAGCGGCAGGGCAATCTGGCTGACGGCATAAAAAGCCGCGCTGTTACGCCCCACCACATGCACCGGCACCAGCGGCGCACGGGCGCGGGCGGCAAGGCGCAGGAAACTGTGATGCCAGCGGCGATCGCGCACGCCACGGGTGGTCAGACGTGAAACTTCCCCTGCCGGGAAAACAATCAGTACGCCCTGATTGTCGAGATGCTGCTGCATACGCGTCAGCTGCTCACGGCTGGTGCGGTTGCCCATGTTATCCACCGGCAGCATCAGGTTATTCAGCGGTTCCAGCATCATCAGCATGCGGTTAGCGACAATTTTCACATCGCGCCTGACCTGCGATACCGCCGCCAGCAGCGCCAGACCATCCAGCGCGCCCAGGGGGTGGTTAGCCATAATCACCACCGGGCCATGAGAAGGAATTTGCTCCAGATCGCGCTCGCTTAACTCGCAGCGCACATCAAGGTGCTCCAGCACCTGCTCCACCATGTCCACCCCTTGCAGGTGGCGATAGCGAGCGGCAAATTGTTGGAATTCGTGTTCACGCAGCGCCCATTTCAGCAGGCGTTTTTGCCATCCCGCCGCCTGGAAGCCCGGCCAGTAAGTATTGAGAACCTGATCAACAGAAAACATTGTTCACCTTCTTATAGGGAGCGGTTATCGCCCCGAAGGTAAAACGGCTTGTTTTCAGATTTATGAACGTCGTTATCAGGTTTAACAGACGCGCGATAAATCGCGCCGCTACAGCACCGATTTATCGCGCTTGTTGGCAGGAACTACAATTTCAGCGGCGGGAGCTGCGAGAACACGCTGAGCAGCCCCTTGCTCCATAGCTGGCGGATCTGTGAAAAATAGGGGTGCTGATCGGTGATATGGTACTGCTCGTTGTCGCTGAAACTGTCGCTGTGATAGATCATCACATCCAGCGGCAACCCGACCGAGATATTACTCGCCAGGGTCGAATCCATCGAAATCAGCGCGCACTGCATCGCCTGGCTGAGCGGCGTTTCGTAGCGCAGCACACGGTCAATGATCGGTTTGCCGTATTTGCTTTCGCCAATCTGGAAATACGGGGTATCGACGCTGGCTTCAATAAAATTCCCCTGCGGATAGATTTGGAACAGCCGCGGCTCTTCGCCACGGATCTGTCCACCCAGCAGCAACGTGCCGCCAAACTCTTCACCATCGCGCTTGATCACTTCGCGCAGCGTTTCGCCCACCAGTAACGCAATGTCATACAACGATTTCCCGTTGAGCAGATTGGGCTGGTCGCTGTCATCATTACCGCGTCGCAGCAGGCTCATCACGCTTTGCGTGGTGGCGAGGTTGCCAGCGCTTTGCAGCACCAACGTGCGTTCATCATCCACCTGAAACACATGCAACTTACGAAACGACGAAATATGGTCGACGCCCGCGTTGGTGCGTGAGTCGGAAACAAAAATCATCCCTGATGATAAACGCATTGCCACACAATAAGTCATAGTCACGCCTGCAAAGAGAATTACTGCTGCGAGTGCACCTGTTGCACCGCAGCCACCGCCAGCATATCTTCACCCCCGCCGCCCAGGCGCATGCCGCGAACCGGACAGGCGTCGAGATAATCCACGCCCACCGCCAGCCGTAAGTGTTGCCGGGTGCTGCGGGTATTATTGGTGATATCAAAGCTGTGCCAACTGCCATCCAACCAGGCTTCAACCCAGGCATGGGTGGCAACGTGTTCGACATTGTCAGTATAGAGATAACCGCTGACATACCGCGCCGGAATCCCCAGACTGCGACAGCAGGCGAGAAACACATGGCTGTGATCCTGGCAAACACCAGAGCCGGCGGCAAATACTTTCGCGGCGGTATCACTCACCTGGGTGCTGCCGGGACGATAAGGCATTTTCAGCAGCAGTTCTCCCATCAATTTTTCCAGGCTGGCGAGCGGTGCTTCGGGTCGCCAGTAACGCAGGGCAAAATCGCGGATGGCGCTATCCGGTTGCGTCAGTGGCGTGCCGCGCAGGAAAATCAGCGGTGACAGCGTTGACTCCGGATCGGCCGCCAGTTCGCCTTCATCAAGAATATCCACCACACCGCGCGCGGCGATTTCCAGCATCTGATGCGGCGTGTCCAGCGTCAGCACATGCATCACGTTGCCGTAAGCATCGACGGTACGGGTCGCATCGCAGGGCAGCGCCAGCTCCCACGACAGAATTTTTTGATGCACCGAGTTTTGCGGTGTCAGGCGCAGATACTGGGTGCTGAGTTTGACCGGATGCTCCCAGGCATACCAGGTTTTATGCTCGATGTTCAGTCTCATTTCGCCTCCAGATAGGTGTGATTGATGCTGTCAGCCAATGCGTTAATGTCTGCCAGGAAATGGTTCAGCCAGTTATTCAGGCCGTCACGCGTCAGGCTTTCCCAGGTGCTGAACCGCATCTCAGCCAGCAGTACAGTGGCAAGATAGCGCGGGCGATCTTCACCGCTGCTGCCGATCTGCTCCAGTTGGTTAGCGATCTCTTCAATGCAGGAGTGCAAGGATCGCGGGCTTTCGCTGCGCAGGATTAGCATTTCATTGACCAGATCCGGCATCAGCTGTTGTTTGAAGATGGCGTTATAGGCCTCGCGGGCGGATACCGCACGCAACAGGGTGTCGAGGCAATAATATTCGCGTACCGAATCAGGATGCTGCTCCAGCAATTGTTGATTGACGCTCAACAGACGCGTACTGCCGTCAGCACGCTCCATCAGGGTGCCGAGGCGAATAAAACTCATGGCATCGCCACGCAACAGGGTGCCAAACATCGCACCACGAAACAGATGGCAACGCTCCTTGACCCAGTCAAAAAAGCTGTCGGCATTGGCACTGGAAATGCCACGACGGCGCATGCTACGCATCTCAATCCAGGTGGAGTTGATGCTTTCCCACACTTCCGACGAGAGGCTACCGCGCACCGCATGGGCGTTGTTCCATGCCGATTGCCAGCAGCAAAAAATGCTGCTGGGATTGCGATCGTCGAGAGCAAAGAAGTTGAACAACTGCGGCATGGTGAAACGCCCGTTGAGCGTTTCAAACAGCTGACGCGTGCCAGTAAGATTGAGCGGCAACAGCAGCTCATCACCGTGGCTGTTACGCACCGGCATCAGCGACAGCCGGTTAGTCACATCCAATACCCTGGCAAGTTGTTCCGCGCGCTCCAGATAGCGCGCCATCCAATAGAGGCCACTGGCCGTGCGGCTTAGCATGATGCGTCATCCTCCAGAACCCAGGTATCCTTGGTGCCACCGCCTTGCGATGAGTTCACCACCAGCGAACCTTCGGTTAGCGCCACGCGAGTTAAACCGCCCGGTACCAGACGGATATCCGCCCCGCACAGCGCAAACGGACGCAGGTCGATATGCCGTGGTGCGAGGCCGTTGTCGATAAAGGTCGGGCAGGTCGAAAGCGACAGGGTATTCTGCGCGATATAGTTATCCGGCCTTGCCTGGAGACGCGCCCGGAAGTCGCTCAGCTCCTGCTGACTCGCCACCGGACCAATCAACATGCCGTAGCCACCTGCGCCGTGCACTTCCTTCACCACCATCTGATCGAGGTTGGCCAGAACGTAGGAAAGATCTTTCGGGTTGCGGCATTGCCAGGTTGGCACGTTATTGAGGATCGGATCTTCGTCGAGGTAGAAACGGATCATATCCGGCACATAGGGGTAGATCGATTTGTCATCCGCAACCCCGGTGCCGATGGCATTCGCCAGCACCACATTCCCGGCACGGTACACCGACAGTAATCCGGGTACGCCGAGCATCGAGTCCGGGCGGAACGCCAGCGGATCGAGGAAGGCATCATCCACGCGTCGATAGATCACATCCACCTTGCAAGGTCCGGCGGTGGTACGCATCATCACCGCCCCATCTTTAACAAACAGATCGGCGCTTTCCACCAACTCGACGCCCATCTGCTGAGCGAGGAAGCTGTGCTCAAAATAGGCGCTGTTGAAGCGGCCCGGCGTCAGCACCACCACCACCGGATCGTTCACCGGCGAGCTTTCACGCAGCGTCTGCAACAGATGCGACGGATAACGCTCGACCGGGGCCACATGCTGCTCGGCAAATAACTCCGGGTAGAGGCGCATCATCATCTTGCGGTTCTCCAGCATATAGGAGACGCCAGACGGGGTGCGCAGGTTATCTTCCAGCACGTAATATTCGCCATCGTTGTTGCGCACCATATCCACGCCGACGATATGTGCATAGATATTGCGATGAAGATCAACACCTTGCATGCAAGGCTGGTACTGATCGTTGACCAGCACCTGCTCGGCAGGAATGATGCCCGCCTTCAGGATGTGCTGTTGATGGTAGATATCGTGCAGGAAGGCGTTGAGGGCTTGTACCCGTTGTCGGATACCGCGATCGAGCATTGCCCATTCGCTGGCAGGAATAATACGCGGCACGCTGTCGAACGGAATCAGGCGCTCTGCACCACCGTCCTCGCCATAGACGTTGAAGGTGATGCCAACGCGATGAAACAAAAGTTCCGCTTCCTCACGTTTACGCGCCACTGCCTCTTTGTCCGCCGCTTGCAACCATTCCCAGTAGTGCTGATAGTGAGCGCGGTGTTGGCCGTCGCTCAGCAACATCTCATCATAGAAGTGTGATGCTATCTGGTAGCTTTCTTTCATGATTTACCCGGCGCTTATCAGAGGACCTGATTTCACTGCTGCACAAACTGTGCCAGGCGCGTGCGTGCTGCACCGCACGCGCACCTTATCAGTGAGTTAACGCCGGAAATGGGTGCAATGCACCTTATTGGTGCAGAAGCTGCTGCGCGACCGGTAACCAGATTTCCGTCATTGCTCCCTCCCCGCCGGTGAAAGGATCGCGATTCGGCATGGGTACGTGCTGAATCTGCGCCTGAGAGGTTCTCAGAAAACGCGGTTCATCGCGCAGCGTTTCCGGCGATATACCTTCAGGATAGGCGCCAACGGTGAAGAAATCCTCACTGGCGTGGATCTGTTTATGACCGACACCCGCCGGGATCAGCACCGCATCCCCCTCGCGCAACGTCACCATGCGACCACTGTCACCACCAAATAACACTTCTGCCCAGCCCGCGCCGACACCGATTATTTCATGCGTATTCGGGTGGTAATGGGTATACGGAAAGATGGGAGAACGCCACGCAGCGGGCCAGCCGTTGCGGGTAAAGGTTTCTTCAAACCAGATGGCGGTGTCCTGATTTTCCTCGTCTTCGCTGTCGTTGTCGGGGGCAACCCCCGGCCAGATGATCAGCGGCAACGGATTATTCGGCACCCCGCCAGACGGGATAGATAACATCAGATGCTGCGGGTTACTGGAAGCCCCTGCGGAAAAGGTGCCAGCGGCGAAAGACATCAGTAACAGCAGGCTGGATGGGTAGACAGTCATACTCTTTCTCCGGTTAGCCACGTTGCTTAAGTGTGGCAAAAACGGATGACAATACAATGTGCTCAGGCCCGCAAAATTCACATAAAAGCATGATTTTGCTAACTAAAGCCAAATTAATGATTAACCTCTTTAACATTTTGGGCGTAATGACCTTGCCCTGCGATTTTGTGCGCAACTGTTATAAAAATTCTTCACTGATCTGTGTCTGCCGCCCTTCACTGTTACGTGCTTTACTGGCAGGCAGTGAAAGAGAGGTGAACAATGGACGCCATAAAACAAATCCTGCTTGATGAAATCGCCACACTGAATCGCGAAGAACGTCGCGACAATTTGCCACGTTTTAGCTTTTCGTTTCTGAAAACGCACCCTGGCCTGTGGGCGGTGATGTACCTGTGCTACGGACTGTGCGTAGCGCTGATTTTTTCCACCGACATGCTCGGCTGGCCCGCATTCTGGTTTGCCACGGTTTTCGTGCTGGTGATGAGCTTTTTAATGCTGCTGGATATCAATCCGAAATACCGCTTTGAGGACATTGATGCGCTGGATCTGCGCGTTTGTTACAACGGCGAGTGGTATTACATTCAGCCGGTATCCTCCCAGGGCATCAACAAGATTCTGGATAACCCCGGCACGCCGGACCGCGTGCGTAGCGGTATTCATCGCCTGATGCAGCAGAAAGGCGAAGTGGATTTTTACGATGTGTATTACCTGACCTGGGGACATCGGCAGGCGGCGCAGGTTTAAATTCAACCTGACCGGCATACTGCACCTCTCCTTCTCCCGCTAGCGGGAGAAGGTCGGGATGAGGGAGTCTGGCCGCAGAAGACTGCGCGATAAATCGCGGCGCTACGGGTGCAGTTGTTTGATTAACTGACCTAATTTTTCCACCGCCGCTTCGGCGCGCGCATCCCACGGCCAGGCAGTATTGAAGCGGAAGCAGTGACGGAAATCTTCACTGCTGGAAAATAGCTGCCCCGGCGCGATACTGATCCCCTGCTCTAACGCCAGATGATAAAGCTGCGTGGTATTGATGCCCTCGGGTAAGGCTACCCATAAAAAGTAGCCGCCCGGCGTATCGCTGATGCGGGCATCCGCTGGCAGTACCTGACGCAGCGCAGTGCGTGCCAGCTGTTTACGTTTTGCTAAGGTCTGACGCAGCCGTTTCAGATGGCTGTCATAACTGCGGGTGGAGAGAAAATCCGCCAGCGCCAGTTGCATCGGCGCGCTGGTGGAGAGCGTACTCATCAACTGAATACGCTGGACACGTTGCGCATGTCGGCCCGCCGCCACCCAGCCGATGCGAAAGCCCGCCACCAGATTTTTCGAGAAGCTGCCGCAATGCATGACATCACCAAGGCGATCAAAAGCTTTCGCCGGTAATGGTTTCTCCTCGCCAATCCATAGCTCACTGTAAACATCGTCTTCAATCAGCGTCACGCCATAGCGCGCCAGCAGCGCCACCAGTTGTTCCTTGCGCGTGTTGCTGAGAGTAAAACCCAGCGGATTTTGCCGGTTGGTCATCAGCCAGCAGGCTTTGACCGGCCAGCGTTGCAGCGCCTGTTCCAGTTCGTCAAAATCAATGCCCTGCTCGACATCACTGGCTATGGCGATGGCGTTCAGCTTCAGGCGTTCAATCGCCTGCAATGCACCATAGAATGAGGGATTCTCGATCACCACCCAATCCCCCGGCTCGGTTACCGCCTGCAAACTCAGGTTGAGGGCTTCCATCGCCCCGTTGGTGATCACGATGTCGTCCGGTGAAATGGTGATCCCCTGCTGTGCGTAGCGTTGCGCCAGGATTTTGCGCAGCTCAGGGTTACCGGGCGGCAAATTGTTGAGCGCGTCCGTCGGTTTCAGGTTATGCGAGACTTTGACCAGCGAACGCATCAACTGGCGCTGAGGAAACAACTCCGGATCGGGGAAGGCGGAACCAAACGGCATAATCGCCGGATCGCGTGTCGCCTGGAGGACATCAAATACAAAGCTGTTGGTATCGGTCTGCTCCGGGCGCTCGACCGTTTGCGTCGCCAGACGCGGTCGCAGCGCCGCAGCGCGCGGCGCAATGTAATAACCGGATTGTGGTTTTGACAAAATCCAGCCCTGACTCTCCAGCACTTCGTAGGCGTGCATCACCGTCATCAGGCTGAGGCCGGATTGATCGGCCTGCTGACGCAGCGAAGGCAATTTTTCTCCGGGTTGCCAGATATTGGCTTCGATTTGTTCGCGCAGTTGATCGACCAGCTGCTGGTATTTCGCCACCTGAATCTCCGTCAGAATGTAATGTGGTGATTTTCCCTCACCCTGACCCTCTCCCGCAAGCGATTGTAGTGGCACGATTTATCGCGCCATACCTTGCGCGTTGCGGGAAAAAACTGCGCGATAAATCGCGCCGCTACTCTATGCAAAATGCTTATTTCGCAGTCTCTTCCAACACGCCAACAAACTCCGGCAGTTCGCCGATGCGGTCTGGCGGCAGGGGCCGCCCCAGCAAATAACCCTGCAATGAATTACATCCCAGCCCGGTGAGAAACGCCTGTTGTTCCTCGGTTTCTACCCCTTCAGCCACCACTTTTAAATCCAGCGATTGCGCCAGCGCCACAATCGCGGAGACGATGGTGGCATCTTCCGATTTCGCTTGCAGTTCATTGACGAAAGCACGGTCAATTTTCAACTCACTGGCCGGTAAACGTTTGAGATACAACAGGCTGGAATAGCCGGTACCAAAATCGTCAATCGAGGCTTTCACCCCCATATTGGTCAGTTCCGTGAGAATACGCACGCTCTCTTCAGGATCGCGCATCGCCGTGGTTTCGGTGACCTCCAGCGTCAGCAGCTCTGCCGGAATCTGGTGCTGAGTTAAGGCGGTGGTGACGGTTTCCACCAGATTGCACTGCTCAAACTGTAACGCCGACAGGTTCACCGCCACCGACCAGTGAGGATGGCCCTGCAAATGCCAGCTATGCAGCTGACGGCAGGCTTCGTTAATCACCCAGTTACCAATATTGACGATCATCCCGGTCTTTTCCGCCATCGGCAGGAATTTGTCCGGCGTCAGCAAGCCGCGCGTGGGATGCTGCCAGCGCAGTAAGGCTTCAAAACCAATAATAGGTCCACGCGGTGCGCAATATTTCGGCTGGTAGAACAACCTCAGCTCGTTATTATCCTGCGCCTGCCACAGATCGTTGTTCAGTTGCAGTTGGCTTTGCGCCAGGGTGTTCATCGAGGGCTGGAAGAAGTTGTAGCCGTTGCGTCCGTTGTTTTTGGTGTGATACATCGCTGCATCCGCATTAAACATTAGCTCGCGCTCATCCACACCATCGCCAGGGTACACAGCGATACCGATACTCAACGACACCACTAACTCGTAACGCGAGATGCTGAACGGCTTCTCGATCGCTTTCACCAGCGCATCAGCCGCCGCCGCCGCATCATTAGGATCATCAATCTCAATCAGCAGGACAAACTCATCGCCTCCCATGCGCGCCAGGGTGTAATGCCCTTTCATCTGCCCGGTCATGCGCTCGGTCACGGCAATCAGCAGGTTGTCTCCGACATGATGACCAAAAGCATCATTGACCGCTTTGAAGCCATCCAGGTCCATAAACATCAACGCGAAGTGAGACTGTTCGCGGTCAGCTTTGTTGATCGCCTGATCGAGGCGGTCTTCCAGCAAAATGCGGTTCGGCAGGCGCGTCAGATTGTCATGCAGCGCCAACTGCGCCAGTTCCCGGTTCGCCTCCGCCAGTGAACGGGCCAGGATCGAGGTGCGCGCCTGCATGCGAGCATCGAGCATTGAAACCAGCAGGGTGATGCCGAGGATCGCGAGCGTCACTACCGTCACCAACATTGCCAGCCAGTTGCTGTTAACCCCCATATGGGTAGCGTGGCTCTGCATCGGGAAATTCGCCGCCGCCATACCCGTGTAGTGCATACCGGCAATGGCACAGCCCATTACCACCGACGCGCCAAGACGCAACAGGGTGACGCGGCCAGTGCCTTCACGCAGGGTAAACGCCAGCCATAGCGCCACGCCAGAAGCCACCAGGGCAATCGCGACAGATGCCGCAACCCAGTAACCATTCCAGACGATGCCAGGCGAGAACATCAGCGCCGCCATGCCGGTGTAGTGCATTGCCACCACGCCAAAACCCAGCACCAATGCGCCACCGCACAGTCGCGGCCAGGGCAGTTCGCCCGAGCACACCAACCACAATGCAAAGATCGATGCCAACACCGCAATCACCATCGATGCCGCGGTGAGCAATGGGTCGTAACTCATCACCATATCGAGGCTCATCGACAACATGCCGATAAAGTGCATCGCCCAGATGCCCACCCCCATGGCAAAGCCGCCACCCAGTAGCCATACCAGCGCTGATTTGCCACTGGCAGTCGCTACTCTTCCCGCCATATCCAGTGCCGTGAAGGAGGCCAGCATCGCCACCAACACCGAGACGATGACGGTATACCAATCGTACGAAGTCACTAACATAGTGAGTTCCCAAGTCATAGCTGGATTAACAGCTGTGGTGTTGTTAATAAAACGTAAAATATATAAACATTATTGTATTATTTATCGGCAGTCATGCTGCCGTTATTGGTCGTTGAACGATGAAAGATTACGATTCAGAAAATCAAAATTGCTCGTCACGCACCCGCCAGGGGGGCGATATTTTCAGGAATAACCAGCGGTGCGGCCATTGTTATCGTGAACTCGCCGATACGATCTGCCGGGGTAGGCTTGCCCAGTAAATAACCTTGCAACGTATCAAAACCCAACCCGGTTAATAAGCGTTGCTGTTCTTCCGTCTCCACACCCTCGGCGACCATGCGCAAATTCAGGCTCTGTGCCAGGGTAATCATCGCACTGACGACGGTGGCGTCTTCGCTGTCGGCACGCAGGCTATTGATAAAACTACGATCAATTTTCAGCTCGGTCGCTTCAAGATGTTTCAGATGCAGCAGATTGGCATAACCAATACCAAAATTATCAATCGCGACCATCACCCCCAACTGGTGCAGTTCGGCAATACGTTGCTGACTGAATTGCGGGTCACGCATGGCGATAGTTTCAGTAATCTCCAGCATCAGTGCCCCTTCCGGTAAAGCATGCCGTTGCAGAATTTCACTGATGCTGTCGATCAGGTCGCGCTGATGGAATTGCAATGCCGACAGATTGACGGAGACGCTCCAGTGGCTGTTTCCCTCTTCATGCCATTGACGTAGCTGGCGACAGGCTTCGTTGATCACCCAATTACCCAGCGCGATGATCTGCCCGGTTTTTTCCGCTCGCGGCAGAAACATATCTGGCATCAACAAGCCACGGCGCGGATGCTGCCAGCGCAGCAGGGCCTCAAAACCCATCAGCAATGTCCCACCAGCACGGAACTTCGGCTGATAGAACAAATGCATCTCCTGATGTTCCAGCGCATGCCATAGATCATTGGCCAGCGCCAGTTGGTGTTGTGCGACCGTACTCATCGCCGGTTCAAACAGGCACCAGCCGTTTCGCCCGCTGTGTTTGGTGTGATACATCGCGGAATCGGCGTTAAACATCATCTCCTGCTTGCTGCGGCCATGCAGCGGGAAGATGACAATGCCAACACTGAGCGACACCCGCAGCGAATAACGGTCGAGTTCAAAAGGGGCATCGATGGTATCCACCAGGCGTTGGGCGATGGTCGCAGCCTGTAAACCGTCACTGTCGGGGCTGAGTAGCACAAATTCATCACCCCCGAGACGCGCCAGAATGACATCCTCACGCAGTTGATTACGCAGGCGTGCTGCCACCGCGACAAGTAAGCGATCACCAACGTGATGTCCCCAGGTATCGTTGACCGCCTTAAAGCCATCCAGATCCATAAACATCAATGCGAAGGTTTGATCGTTGAGCGTGGCATGTTTGACGGCGGCGTCCAGTTGCTGCTCCAGCAACACCCGGTTAGGTAAGGTCGTGAGATTGTCGTGCATCGCCAGTTGGCGTAATTCATTGTTGGCATGCTTCAGCTTCGCTGCCAGTCGCGCCGCGCGTAGCTGCGCATCCAGCATCGACAGCAACAACGTGATGCCAAGGATGGTCAAGGTGATGACGGTCACCCATACTGCCAGCCCCTGATCGCTGACACCGTGTTCCATCATACTGCTGGTGTTGTTGAATTGCGCAGCGGCCATTCCGACATAATGCATCCCGGCAACAGCAGCCCCCATAACCAGGGAGGCACAACCCCGCATCAATAACAGGCCATCGCCCTGACGCAGATGAAATGCCAGCCAGAGCGCAGCGCCGGATGCGGCATAAGCAATCCCCACCGACAACGCAACCAGCTCGATATTCCAGTGAATAGCCGGTTCGATCATCAGCGCGTTCATGCCGAGATAGTGCATCGCCACCACCCCGCTGCCGAGGATTAACGTACCGCGCACCAACCGACGCCATGTCAGTTGGCTACCGCGTACCACCTGGGCAAACGAAAAGATGGCTGCGACGATCGCTACCGCCAGTGACCATGAGGTGAGCGGAACATCGTAACGCATGGTCATCGGTAGCATCATCGCCAGCATACCGATGAAATGCATCGCCCAGACACCAATACCCATCGCGGTGCCACCCGCCACCAACCACAAACGAGCGATGCAGCCACGCGACACTGCAACGCGTCCGGCAGTATCCAGTGCCGTAAATGAGGCGATAAAAGCGACGATTAATGAGCTCGTCACCAGAACGCTATCCCAGGTAATCAGCAACATGAGCGCTCCTCACTAACCCGCCAGCGAGCAGGTGCTGAATCATCGAACAGGAACAAAGATTAAAAAGCATGCATAAACGGTCAGTTAACTTTTAAAGCGATTCAGCCGCTAATCGAGCCTGGAGAATCTGGGGATTAGCGCGCTGGGGCTTTTTTATGTTCATTATCTATCGCTAAGTGGAGAATCGTTATTATGTCTGATTAATGCATGAACATAACACTGAACCTTGCATCGCGGTAGAGGGAGAAATAATTCCTTGTTTAGTTTTTTTGACCTGCCGGGATCCCTTGCTATCACTGAATTATCGGCGAATTGAATAAATTGATTAGGGAAAAATTATTGGTGGACCTGACAGGCTTCGCTTTGCTGAACTATAGTAAATAAAACTGATATAAATCATTTCCCTGCCGCATAAGAACTTTCTTAGACAGCAGGGTTTTGCTGTACCGCCAAACATGGCTTCTTGTTATTTTTCGGTTGATTTCATAAATACATCATCAGGTGAAAAAGCACTGACCCTGGATAATCAGTAAGGAATGATTATGAAACTCAAGCTTTTTCTTTTGGCCGCCAGCCTGAGCGCCACCTTCCCGCCGTACGCTGCTTTCGCCGCCACCACAACGGGAACCATTAACGCGACGCTCACCCTGACTACCGGTTGCCTGGTGAATGGTCAATCAGCCACGACCGGGGTGAACTTCGGTACATTGAACTTCGGTAGCAGCGCTGCCACTTTTGATACATTGAATGCCACCCTGGTTGGGGCATCTGGCAATGGTATCTATGTTCGCTGCACCACCGGTCAAACCTTTAACGTGCAGGTCACCAGCAGCAATGCCGCGCCAGCCACCATTTATGGCACCGTGAGTGGACAACCACGCTATTTAATCCTCGGTTCCAACAACACACAAGGCATCGCCTACACCCTGTACAGCGATGCAGCCTTCACCACCGCTATCGCCAATAACACCAATATCGCGCCGAGCGGAACCACCGATCCAACCCTGGGGACCAACTACGCCATTTATGGTCGCGTAGTCGGTGGTGGTTTCAACCCGTTGATTCCGGCGGGAACTTACACCGATACCATTAACGTTGCTGTGAATTACTGAGGCAGAAACTTCGGTTAAACAGGGTGAGAGTGGTCAATGGGTGGACGCGCATTGTTGGCGGTCTGGCCCTGCTGATAGGGAGTGTCAACGCCTGGGGGTTGCCGAGCGCAACCTTTCAGGTCTCTGCCTCAGTGGTGGCTGGCTGCGTGGTTTCCGGTACTAATCCCGGCGTTTTTGGCACGCTCAATTTTGGCACCCAGTCTGGCGTCGCCAGCAACAGCGTCAGTGCCACTTTTGTCCAGAGTTCTACCATCAGCCTTGCCTGCACACCAGGCACCACGGTCAGCATGTCGATCAATGGCGGCAGCAACTACACCACCACCCGCAACCTGAAACTGGCCAGTTTCACCAATACCGTGGCCTACAGCTTATACAGCAACGCCAGCCACACCACCGCGATTGGGGTGAATTCACCCATCACGCTGAGTTACAGCAACGCCAACAACATCACGTTGCCGATTTACGGCGTGTTGCAGTTACCCGGGCCGACGCGCGCCGGGGTTTACACCGATACGCTAACCGTCACCCTGAGTTGGTGAAGGAACAACAAAGAAGGAATAACACATGAAAAACCTGCTGCTGATATGGCTGCTCACGTTCAGCGCTCTCAGCCATGCTGCTAACTCGCTGATGATCTGGCCGATTGATCCCGCCATCAATCCCAACGACAAAGCCAGTGAGCTTTGGCTGGAGAACCGTGGCGATGCGACCACCTTAATGCAGGTGCGGATTTTCGCCTGGCAGCAGGTAAATCAACGTGAACAATATCAGACCCAAACTGAGGTGGTCGCCAGCCCGCCACTGGTCCGCGTCGAGCCGGGGCAGAAACAGCTGGTGCGCTTAATCAAGCAAACCCCGCCTGCTGCCGGTCAGGAGATGGCCTATCGCGTGGTACTGGATGAAATCCCTACGCCACGGAGTCCCGGTGCCAATCAGGCTGGGCTCACTTTCCAGATGCGCTACTCGGTGCCTCTGTTTGTGTATGGCAGCGGTCTGACTGTCGAAAGTGCCAAACCCGACCTGAGCTGGCAGGTGGAGAACAGCGGGGGCAGGCGCTGGCTGCTGTTGACCAATCACGGCAACGGCCATGCGCGCCTGAGCAATGTCACCATTGGCGGGCGCAAGCTGGGTGACGGTCTGTTCGGCTACGTTCTGGCAAACAGCAGCAACCGCTGGCCGCTTAACAGCAGCGTGAGCGGAGAACTGGAGGCCGAGATGAATAAAGGCCACTGGCGTAGCGCTGCTCTGCGCTAATGCGATTTTCGCCACATCCCTGCGCGCTGGCGGTGACCAGCGCCCTGTGCTGTCTGATCCCCCTGATAAGTAGCGCGGAGACGTTCTCCGAGCTGCCGCCTCCTCCTGCCCTGCAAAATAACGCGGCGGGACAGCAATACATGCTGGAGCTGATCATCAATCAGGGAGAACAAGGCAATATCGTCCCGGTTGAACAAAAGAACGGGGATTTTTGGCTGCGGCGCGGCGATTTGGAACGCGCCGGGATCCCGGCAGACAAGTTGCAGGGCCAGCAGATCAATGTTAACCAGCTGAACAGCGTCAAAGTGGATTATGACAACCAACGTCAGCGCCTGCTGCTGACCGTTCCCCCGGCCTGGTTACCGGGCCAGGTGATTGGTCAGTCGCACAATGGCCCGCGCTATCCCGGTCGTAGCAGCACGGGAGCGCTGCTCAATTACGACTTCTACGCCACCCGCACCGATCATAGCGGCACGCGTCTCGCGACCTGGAATGAGTTGCGCTTATTTGGTGCTGCCGGACAATTCTCCAGCAACGGCGTGTGGCAGCAGCAACTGGAGGGCAGCGCTCCGCAGCAGCAGGAGGGTTATATCCGTTATGACACCTGGTGGAGTAACGAAAACGAGGAAGCGATAGTCAGCTGGCGCGCCGGGGATCTCATCACCGATTCTCTCTCCTGGAGCAACAGCGTGCGTCTCGGCGGCGTGCAGATTGGCCGTGACTTCAGCGTGCGTCCGGACCTGGTCACTTACCCGTTGCCACAGTTTTCCGGCCAGGCGGCGGTGCCATCCACCGTTGATCTGTTTATTAATGGCTATCGTTCCAGCCAGGCCAACGTTCAACCCGGCCCCTGGTCACTCACCAATGTCCCCTTTGTCAACGGTGCTGGCGATGCGGTGATCACCACCACCGACGCGGTGGGCCGTCAGGTCACCACCACGCTGCCATTTTACGTTTCCAGCAATCTGCTGAGACAAGGCTTGTCCGACTACTCATTTTCCGCCGGGGCGATGCGTGAAAATTACGGCATCAAAAACTTCGACTACGGTGCAGCCGCGGCCAGCGGTTCATATCGCTACGGTCTGACTGACTGGCTGACGCTGGAAACTCACGCCGAAGGCAGTGATGAGGTCGCGATGGGCGGTGCTGGCGGTCAGGTGAAACTCGGCAGTTGGGGAGTAATCAATGGCGCGCTGGCGCAGAGCCAGATGAGCGGTAAACCCGGCACGCAATATAGCTGGGGTTATCAGTACAACAACAGTTGGCTCAGCCTTGGCACACAACACACGCTGCGGACCGTGGATTTTGGCAATCTGGCGCTGGTGGGCAATCGCAGTGACGCGGAGGACACCTCTTATTCGCTGGCACGTCGCAGTGCGCAATACACCGCCAGCGTGTCGATGAATCAATACGGGAGCCTCGGACTGGCGTACCTCGATATCAACAGCGGCGATGGCGAACGTACACGCCTGTGGAACCTGTCGTGGAGCAAAAATCTCTGGGGTAACAGCAGCCTGTATATTTCCGCCAGCCGCGATCAACAGCAAGGGGAATGGAGCGGAGCCATCTCGCTGGTGATCCCGTTTGGCGAACAAGGCAGTGCTTCGGTCAGTATGGAACGCGACCAGCAGGGAGAAAACAACCAACGCATCTACCTGTCACGCGCCATGCCGAGCGACGGCGGTTATTCGTGGGATGCTTCCTGGGCTAATCAGGGCGGCAACAGCGGCGATTATCGCCAGGGGAGCCTGCGCTACCGCAACAACAAAGTGGATACGTCGGCGGGCTTTTATGGCGACGACGATAACATCACCCAGTGGGCAGATTTCAGCGGTGCACTGGTGCTGATGGATAACCGCCTGTTTGTCGCCAATCAGATCAACGACGCCTTTGTGCTGGTGAAAACCAACTATCCCGACGTCAACATCCGCTACGAAAACCAGTCGATGGGACGCACCGATAAAGAAGGTTATCTGCTGGTTCCGTCGATTAGCAGCTACTATGCCGCGAAATACGATATCGATACGCTGGACCTGCCTGCGGATATGACATCACCGCGCGTCGAACAGCGTTTCGCCGTGAAGCGCCAGAGCGGCTATCTGCTTAATTTCCCGGTGGAGAAACTGCGTTCTGCCAGCGTCATTCTGCATGACAGCAACGGAAAACCGCTCCCCGTCTCCAGCCAGGTGCTACGTGCCGGGCAGGCAACCGAGTATGTCGGCTGGGATGGGATTACCTGGATGGAGAACCTGGAGGCCAACAATCCTATCCAGGTCACCACGCCGGATGGTCGTAGTTGTCGCACTGAACTCACGATCGCCAATGGTCAGCCGCTGGCGCTGAAAACCTATGGTCCGCTCACCTGCGCGTTGCCACCGCCGCCACCCGGCGCTGCGCTACCCAATAGCGAAAACTCTACGACAGGCATATCGCCATGAAAAAAATGCTGCTCCTGCTGACGTTGTTACTGTTGCCAGGTCTGGTACAAGCCGCCTGTAGCCTGCCTGCATCAACGGCCAGTTTTGGCTCGGTCACCACCTTTGTGGTCAATTCGACCCTCAGTTCCACCTCAACCACCGCGAACGTGAACTGTGGCGCAGGTTCAGCCCTGACCTTATTAGGAACCAACCAAATTACCTTTCAGCTTGCCAGCGCGTCCAACGTCAATGGCACGCGTGGTACCCTGAAACGCAGCGGCGATACCGGCAGTGATAACATTCCGCTGCGCCTGTGTATGGACAGCGCCTGCGCCACTGAACTGACGGTGGGGGGATCGACCTATACCTTTTCACAAGCGGTGCTGGCGAACCTTGCCGGTCTGTTCGGCAGCCTGAACTTTGCCTTGCCGGTGTATCTGAAAACGGTGACGGGGCAGACGGTGGCGGCGGGCACCTATACGGCGACGCTCAACCTGTACGTCACCTATAACATTTGCACCAGCCTTGGCGTGGGTGGACTTTGTCTGACACCGCAGACCGGAACCGGCACCATTCCGATTACCGTGACGGTGGTGATATCGAATGATTGCACCACCATCACTGCCCCTAACGTCAGCTTTGGCAGCGCGCCACTGGTCAGCAGCTTTTCCACCGTGCAGCAGACCATTAGCGTGGTATGCAGCAAAGGCAGCACCTATACCGTGGGCCTGAGTAATGGCAGCTATGCGGCGAATGGCGTGCGGAATATGGCGAGTGGCACCAACCGGTTAAGCTATGACATCTACCAGGGAACCACCACCACCACACGCTGGGGACCCACCGGTACGGACCGCTGGAGCAGCAGTACCTCAACGACCGTCAGCGCCGATGGCCTGACACGCGGCTATACCTATACCGCGCAGATTCTGACCACGCAAAATACCCCGGCTGCGGGTAATTACACGGATAATGTGGTGGTGGATTTGTCGTTTTAGATTTTCCGTAGCGGCGCAATTTATTGCGCTGTTTTTTAGCAAAAGCAACCTCTGGCAAAAAGACGCGCGATAAATCGCGCCGCTACGACTCGAATAATCAGGCATTCACCGCCGTCGCGCTGTGGCGCGTGCGATACTGCTTCACCATCCGGCCTATCAGCAATGTGCCGATCAAACCGCACACCGCCGCGAACGACAGCCATACGCCTGGCATCGCTTTGTCACCCGTGGCGTGAATCAAATAGCTGGAGACAGCCGGGGTAAAGCCGCCAAACAGCGCGGTTGCCAGGCTATAAGCCAGCGAGAAACCGGATGCGCGTACCTCGGCTGGCATGATTTCCGCCAGATACACCACCATCGCCCCGTTGTAGCTGGCGTAGAGGAAGGATAACCAGAGTTCAGCCACCACCAGATGGGCGAAGGTCGGCGATCCGACCAGCCAGTGCAGCACCGGCCAGGCCGTGAGGATCATCAGGATGGTAAAGGTTATCAGCAACGGACGGCGACCAATCCGGTCGGACAACGAGCCCATCACCGGCAACCAGAACAGGTTGGAAAGACCGACAAACAGCGTTACCAGAAAGCTATCTTTATCGCTCATCATCAGCACGGTTTTGCCGAATGTGGGGGTAAATGCGGTGATCATATAGAACATCACCGTGGTGGTGACCACCATCAGCATACCGGCTAACACCAGCGCCCAGTTCTGTCCCACCGAGCGCATAATCTGACGCATGGTCGGATGATGTTTACGCTGACTGAAGGCTTCAGTCTCCTCCAGCATACGGCGAATCCAGAACAGAAACGGTACGATCAGACAGCCAATGACGAACGGAATACGCCAGCCCCAGTCAGTCACCGCCTCTTTTTCCAACAGGTGGTTCAGGCCCAGTCCCAGCAGCGCCGCGAAGATAACCGCCACCTGCTGGCTGCCAGATTGCCAGCTAACGTAGAAGCCTTTACGCCCTTTCGGGGCCACCTCAGCCAGATACACAGACACGCCGCCCAATTCAACACCGGCGGAAAAGCCCTGCAACAAACGACCAATAAGAATCAACACCGGTGCCGCCGCCCCGAGGGTGGCATAGCCTGGCACCACGGCAATCGTCAGCGTACCCAGCGCCATAATACCGAGGGTGACCAGCAAGCCTTTGCGGCGGCCATGATGGTCAATGTAGGCACCGAGCACAATCGCCCCTAACGGACGCATCAGGAAGCCTGCGCCAAAGGTCATCAGCGTCAGCATTAATGACGCAAACGGGTTATCACCGGGGAAAAAGGTTTTTGCAATCGCGGTCGCGTAATAACCAAACACCATGAAATCGTACATTTCAAGGAAGTTGCCGCTGGTTACGCTAAAGATAGTTTTGGCACCGCTCTGCGATGACTTTTGTAAAGAAGAAGGTGAGCTCATAGGATTTTCCAGTGTCTTCCATGCGGGGATGTCCCTTTTATCGTGACGTCCCCCTGATGAATGTGATCCAATTCACCATTGCACTTTACAAAAGCAGGGTTATACGTAACCAAACATTAACAAAGTTGATCCGCAGGATAATTGCCCGTTAATCCGCCTGATTCGTGGTTTTCCTTTTTGGTCGTCGATTACGCCCATAACAAAAAGGGCGCCCATTAGGGCGCCCTCATAACTTTCAGTGAAACTACTTCTTCACCGTTTCCATACCCATCAAGCCAATCTTCAGATATCCGGCTTCACGAAGTTGGTCCATCACCGACATCAGGGTTTCATAACTTACTGATTTGTCAGCCTGGAAGAAGATAGTGGTTTCTTTATTGCCTTCCGTCTGCGCCGTCAGCGCATTGACCAGCGTCTCTTTGGTGACCTGATCGTTGCCGATATAAACCTGGTTATCTTCTTTAATCGACAAATAAACCGGTTTTTCCGGACGCGGCTGCGGCGCACTGGTGGAAGCAGGCAGATTGACGCGAACATCCACGGTTGCCAGCGGCGCGGCCACCATAAAGATGATCAGCAGAACCAACATCACGTCGATAAACGGCGTCACGTTGATTTCATGCATTTCGCCATCGCTTTCCAGGTCGTCGTTTAAACGCATCGCCATCGCAATTACCCTACGCGCAGTTTCTGTGCGGCAGCCGGACGAGCCACTTCGTTAGTCACGTTTCCCAGGTCGAGGTCACGGCTTTGCAGCAGCAGCACCTGCGCCGCCACATCACCGAGCGACGCTTTGTAGCTGGCAATCATACGGGCAAATACGTTGTAGATGACCACGGCAGGGATAGCAGCGACCAGACCAATCGCGGTCGCCAGCAGCGCTTCCGCAATCCCAGGAGCGACCACCGCGAGGTTGGTGGTTTGCGTCTGTGCGATGCCGATAAAGCTGTTCATGATGCCCCATACCGTACCGAACAGGCCGATAAACGGAGCAACCGAACCAATGGTGGCGAGGAAACCGTTACCGCGGCCAGCATGACGGCTGAAAGCGGCAACGCGGCGTTCCAGACGGAAGCTGGTACGCTCTTTAATACCATCGGTGTCTTCGACACCGGCTGAAAGTTCCAGCTCGTTCTGTGCATCGTTAAGTAACACGGCGCTGTGGCTGTTACCCTTGAAGCTGGCGGCAGTGCTGGAGGCGTCATCTAACGAACGCGCATCACTCAGGGCGAGATGTTCGCGTTTCAGTCGGCGCTTGGCTGAACTCAACTCAGCAAACTTACCAAAGAAGATTGCCCAGGTGACCACAGAGGCCATCAACAGGCCAATCATGACCACCTTTACCACGATATCGGCATGATGATACATGCCCCAAACGGAGAGATCCGTCTGCATCAAATCACTGGCTACCACGCTGCATCTCCAACTTCAATTGCATAGTTCACGATCGAGCGCCGGATCATAACAAATTAGCGGGCCGAATTGATAGTAGTTCTCATTACTATTTACAAACGAAAAGTGCGTTTTTCCACCACAGTTTCTTTCGATTGTGAGCAGGTTTTATAAATGTGACGTACTGTATAAAATTATTAAAACATCGTTTCAAAATGTGATGCATTTCATTCAATCAACATCTGCCCACTTTTTCACCACGCGATTTTCATTATTCTGAGCCAGCCCTGCCTTTTAACGGTGCCGTTGCACTGTCCGATTTCGCTACCTGTTGCTGGAGCAAAAAATGACGCTGAAAAAAAGACTACTCGCAGTTTCGTTGTCCTCCATGATCGCCCTGCTGGCCTGTAATGCGCAGGCCAAAGTCCTTAAGGTGGCGGAAGTACAACCCGCCGGTTATCCCACCGTGGTCGCGCTGGAGCACATGGGGGAGAAACTGAAACAGGCCACCGAGGGTCGTCTGGAAATGAAGGTGTATGCCGGTGGTGTGCTCGGCGATGAAGATCAAACCTTACAACAGGTTCAACTGGGCGCGATTGATATGATCCGCGTTTCGTTGGCCCCGGTGACCACCATCGCGCCGGAAACCAGCGTGCTTACCCTGCCCTTTATCTTCCGCGATGAAGATCATATGCACAAAGTGCTGGATGGCAGCGTAGGTGAGCAGATCGTCGATAAATTCAATAAAGATCCCAACACCCGCATGGTGTTTCTCGGCTGGACCGATGCCGGGACGCGCAACATGATCACCAAGAAACCACTGAGCAAACCGGAAGATCTGCAAGGCATGAAGATCCGCGTGCAGAACAGCGCCATCTCGCTCGCCACGCTAAAAGCAATGGGCGCTAACCCGGTAGCGATGGGCGTCAGTGAAGTGTTCAGCGCCATGCAAACCGGCGTGGTGGATGGCACCGAGAATAACCCACCGACCTTTGTCGCCCATAACTACCTGCCCGTAGCGAAGTACTACACCCTCACCGGCCACTTTATTCAGCCAGAGATGATCCTGTTCTCCAAACCGGCGTGGGACCGCCTTTCTGCTGACGATCAGGCGTTACTGAAGAAGCTGGGCAAAGAAGCTCAGGATGAGGAACGTCAGTTGTGGGCCAGCTACACCCAGCAATCGATTGAGAAAATGAAGGCCGGAGGCGTCACCTTCCAACAGATCGATCGCGACTACTTTGTCAAAGCTACCCAACCGGTACGCGATCAGTTTGGCGGCAAGTATCAGGATCTGATGACACAGATCGCCGAGGTGAAATAACCCCCCACGCCGCGCGCAGGCGTGGCGTTTCACTCAGGATCCAATTATGAACGCATATTCCCGGTGGATGGATCGGTTGTACCTGCTGTGCATGTGGGTGGCGGCGGCAGCGTTGATGATCATGGTAGCGGTCATTCCCGTCGGCATCTTTGCGCGCTATGTATTGAACAGCGCGCTCTCATGGCCAGAGCCGGTTGCCATTATCTGCATGATCATTTTTACCTTTATCGGCGCGCCGGTCGGCCTGCGAGCTGGCACCCATATTTGTGTCTCTATGTTGACCGATCGCTTATCACCTGGCGGGCAAAAATGGGCGCTGCTGCTGTGTAACCTGCTGTTAATCGCCTTATGTGTGGTGCTGTTCCGCGCCAGCTACAACCTGTGTGCCGCGATGTGGATTCAGCCGCTGGCCTCACTGCCCAATGTCACCTATGGCGAGATGTATTTACCGATCCCGATTGGCACCATTTTTACCCTGCTGTTTGCCCTGGAACGTCTGCTGAATGGCGACCAGAGCCAGCGCCCAATCGTCACGCTTGGCGGCACCCACTAACCTCGGAGCATCGTGATGGACGCATTCATCCTGATTGGCAGTCTGATTCTGTTGCTGTTGGTCGGCTTTCCGGTCGCTTTCGCGGTCGGGTTTAGCGCCTTTATCGGTGCCTGGTGGATTGACCTGCCGCTGGAAGCGGTGGTGATTCAGGTGACCAACGGCATCAATAAGTTTTCGTTACTCACCATCCCGTTCTTTATTCTGGCGGGCGCGATCATGGCTGAAGGCGGGATCGCCCGACGCCTGGTGAATTTTGCCTATATCTTCGTCGGCTTTATTCGTGGCGGCTTATCGCTGGTGAATATCGTCGCCTCGACGTTTTTCGGTGCGATTTCCGGTTCTTCCGTGGCAGATACCGCCTCGATAGGCTCGGTGATGATCCCGCAAATGGAGGAGAAAGGTTATCCGCGCGATTTTGCGGCGGCGGTGACCGCCAGCGGCTCGGTGCAAGCGGTACTGACGCCACCCAGCCATAACTCGGTGATTTATTCGCTGGCAACGGGCGGCGTGGTGACCATTTCCTCGTTGTTTGTCGCCGGTATTTTGCCGGGACTGATGCTGGGTGGTTGCCTGATGGTGATGTGTCTGGGATTTGCGCGCAAACGAGGATATCCCAAAGGTGAAGCGATCCCGTTTCGCCAGGCGCTGAAGATCTTCTTTGATGCCTTCTGGGGATTGTTCACCATCGTCATTATTCTCGGCGGCATTCTGTCCGGGATTTTCACCGCCTCGGAATCTGCGGCCATTGCCTGCCTGTGGGCATTCTTCGTCACCATGTTTATCTATCGTGACTTTAAGTGGAGCCAGTTGCACATCCTGCTGTTTCGCACCATCAAAACCGTCACCATCGTGATGGTATTGATTGCCTTCGCGGCCGGTTTTGGCGCAGTGATGACCTTTATGCAACTGCCCACCGCCATTACCGAAGCCTTTACCAGCCTGTCGGACAACAAGTACGTGATCCTGATGTGTATTAACGTGCTGCTGCTGGTGATCGGTACGCTGATGGATATGGCACCGATCATCCTGATCCTGACGCCTGTGCTGCTGCCTGTCGCTACCTCACTCGGCGTGGATCCGGTGCATTTCGGCATGATCATGATGACCAATCTCGGTATCGGCCTGATCACGCCACCTGTCGGCACCGTGTTGTTCGTTGCCAGTGCTGTCAGTAAACAGAAGATTGAACAGGTGGTCGGCGCGATGCTGCCGTTCTACTGCATGCTGTTTCTGGTGTTGATGTTAATCACGTATATCCCGGCGCTGTCGCTGTGGCTGCCACATATCATGGGAGTGATGTAAAACCAGGCCCGTAGCGGTGCGATTTATCCTGCGGTTTTTTCCTGCATTGCGCACGGGAATGCGCGATAAATCGCGCCGCTACGGATCGCGCTTCATCCAATGAAGGTGACTGTCTGATATTCCGTAATCAGGGGCAACGCACAGGACCGATTCGTGTTAACGTGGTGGTTTTGTGAAATGCGGCAGGAAAGGCAGTGATGGCAACGAAAAAAATAGACACCACGCTGGTCAGCGCGGGACGCAGCAAACGTTACACTCAGGGTTCAGTCAACAGCGTGATTCAGCGTGCCTCATCGCTGGTGTTTGACACCGTCGCCGATAAAAAACGCGCCACCGCCGGGCGGGCGAAAGGCGAACTGTTTTATGGCCGTCGTGGCACCCTGACACACTTTTCCCTCCAGGATGCGATGACCGAACTGGAAGGCGGTGCAGGTTGCGTGCTCTATCCTTGTGGTGCTGCTGCGGTTGCCAACGCTATTCTTTCGTTCGTCGCCGCTGGCGATCATGTACTGATGAGTGGCGCGGTCTACGAACCGACTCAGGACTTCTGTACCAAAATCCTCAGCAAACTTCAGGTCACCACCACCTTTTTTGATCACTGCATTGGCAGCGAAATCAGCGCGTTGGTGCAACCCAATACCCGCGTGGTGTTTCTGGAATCCCCGGCATCCATCACTATGGAAGTGCAGGACATTCCGGCGATTGTCGCCGCAGTGCGCAGCAAAGCCCCTGATGCCATCATCATGCTCGATAATACCTGGGCGGCGGGTGTTTTGTTTAACGCTCTGGAGCATGGCGTCGATATTTCGATCCAGGCCGGGACCAAATACCTGATCGGTCACAGCGATGCGATGATCGGCACTGCCGTCGCTAACGCCCGCTGCTGGGATCAACTGCGTGAAAATTCCTACCTGATGGGTCAGATGGTGGACGCCGATACCGCCTATATGGCGAGCCGTGGTCTGCGCACGCTGGGTACGCGTCTGCGCCAGCATGAAGAGAGTGGTTTACAGGTGGCGGAGTGGCTGGCCGCTCGCCCGGAAGTGGCGCGCGTTAACCATCCGGCGCTGGCGCAGTGCAAGGGGCATGAATTCTGGCAGCGAGATTTTACCGGCAGTAGCGGCCTGTTTTCCTTCATCCTGCATGAGAAGCTGAGCAGCGAGCAGCTGGCGCACTATCTCGACGGTTTCCACCACTTCAGCATGGCCTACTCCTGGGGCGGTTATGAGTCACTGATCCTCGCCAATCAACCGGAAGAACTGGCTGAGATTCGCCCGGCAGGTGGCGTCGATTTTACCGGTACGCTGGTGCGGCTACATATTGGTCTGGAACACGTTGCCGACCTGATTGAGGATCTGCAAGCCGGGTTTGAGCGCCTGAAACGCTAAAATCTTCAACAAAGCCTCAACAAGCCTGATGCCGCGTGGCAGAGATCAACGTCTGCTGCTACGCAGGCCGTTAAAATAAAATCCTTGTGACTTGATGGAATAGCAGATGGGTGTTTTACATGAGATTGTCCAGGCGCTCTGGCATCAGGATTTTGCCGCGCTGGCCAATCCGGATGTGGTGTGGATTGTCTACGGTGTGATGTTTGTGACGCTGTTTCTGGAAAACGGTTTATTGCCAGCGTCTTTTCTGCCGGGCGACAGCTTGCTGCTGCTGGCTGGGGCGATGGTTGCCAAAGGTGTGATGGACTTTGTCCCGACCATGCTGATATTGACCACCGCGGCCAGCCTTGGCTGCTGGCTGAGCTATCTTCAGGGACGCTGGCTGGGCAACACCAAAATTGTCAAAAGCTGGCTGATGCACCTGCCAGCCCAATATCACCAACGCGCCTGGCAGTTGTTTAACCGCCACGGGTTGATGGCGCTGCTGGTGGGTCGCTTTCTGGCGTTTGTGCGTACCCTGCTGCCAACCATGGCAGGCATTTCCGGTTTGCAGAATGGTCGTTTTCAGTTTTTTAACTGGCTGAGCGGCTGGCTGTGGGTGTGCATTGTGGTGGCGTTCGGCTATGGCATCAGCCAGGTGCCGTTTATCAAACGCCATGAAGATCAGGTGATGGCGATTCTGATGCTGCTGCCGGTGGTTTTGTTGTTCGTCGGCCTGGCGGGCAGCATTCTGGTGATCTGGAAAAAAAGACGCCCGAAGGCGTCATAGAAGCTGCACGGCGTCGGCGGTGGACTCAAACACCGTCTGACGCACGCGGCTTGCCTCCTCTCCCGGCGTGACGCCGAAATAGCGCTTAAACTCGCGTGAAAATTGCGAAGGGCTTTCATACCCGACGCGTACCGCCGCGGCACTGGCGCGCATCCCGTCTTGTAACATCAACAGACGCGCCTGATGCAGGCGATAACGTTTCAGATACTGCAACGGTGAGGTTTGCGTTACGGCTTTAAAGTTGTGGTGGAACGCCGATACGCTCATGTTCACCTCTGCCGCCAGCGTCTCCACGCTAAGGTTTTCACTGAAATGACTTTCGATACGGCGCAACGCACGGGCGATCTGGCTAAATTGCGTCTGGCGGCTGATCAATGATAACAGCGCACCGCCACAAGGCCCGGTCAGCACGTAGTAGATAATTTCCCGCACGATTTGCGGCCCGAGCACACGCGCGTCACGCGGTTTACGCATCACATCCAGCAGACGCTCAGCGGCGCAAAGCATCTCTTCACTGAGAAAAGCGGAATGAATGCCAGAGGTTTGCGGCTGCGGCTGAAAATCCTGATCGTCGCCAATCTCCATCAACAAATCCTGTAGGCTGGCGTTATCGACCGTCAGACACATCCCCGCCAGCGGCTCTTCTGGCGTAGCTTCGGTTTCACACTCCACCGGCAGTGGCACGGTGAGCATCAGGTATTTGGTGGCGTCATAATGGAACACCGTGCTGCCGAGATAGCCGGTTTTACGCCCCTGAAACAGAATGACAATGCCGGGCTGATACATCATCGGCGTGCGCGGCAACGGCTCGTCGGCGTAGATCAATCGCACGTTATCCAGCTGACATAGCGGCTGGCTACCAGGCTTCATCAGCGCAATCACCTGACGGGCAAGCTGACGGCAAAGCGTGTCATAAGGCATGGCATAGTCTCTCGCAGCAAAAAAGGCAGTTTGCCGCACCTCGGGCGAAAGCTCCAGCTTGCTGGAGAATCAGGCAAGATTCCGGCAGAAACAGACAGCACAAAAATGCCGCAGAGTTGCCACAATGAACCCGAGGCTAAGGTTTGTTGACTAGACTTAACCTCAGTGTTTCCGGTGAGTCACTGCGACAAATAAGGAGCAACTATGGCAGACCAACCACTGATTAAACTGCACGACGGCAATATGATGCCGCAGCTCGGGCTGGGTGTCTGGCAGGCAAGTATTGATGAAGCACGTAAAGCGGTATTAAAAGCGCTGGAGGTGGGCTATCGCTCTATCGATACGGCTTCCGCCTACAAAAACGAGGAGGCGATTGGTCAGGCGTTGCAGGAAACGGACGTGCCTCGCGAACAGGTTTTCGTCACCACCAAGCTGTGGAATGATGACCAGAAAAATGCGCAGCAGGCGCTGGAAACCAGCCTGGAAAAACTCAAACTGGATCAGGTGGATCTTTACCTGATGCATTGGCCCTGTCCGTTTAAAGATCTGTACCTGAGTGCCTGGGAACAGATGATTAAGTTGCAGCAACAGGGGCTGACCAAAAGTATTGGGGTGTGTAATTTCAACGAAGCGCATCTGAAACGTCTGATGGATGAGACCGGGGTTTCCCCGGTGGTAAACCAGATAGAACTGCACCCGATGTTGCAGCAGCGCACCCTGCACGCGTGGAATGCCCTGCACCAAATCCAGACTGAGTCCTGGAGTCCGCTGGCGCAAGGCGGCCAGGGGGTGTTTGATCAGGAAGTGATCAAAAGCCTTGCGAAGAAATATGGCAAAACTCCGGCGCAAATCGTTATTCGCTGGCATCTGGACAGCGGGTTAGTGGTGATTCCGAAGTCTGTGACGCCGGCGCGTATTGAGGAGAACTTTAAGGTGTTTGATTTCCGGTTGGAGAAACCGGAGATCAGTGAGATCACCACGCTGGATATTGGTAAGCGGTTGGGACCGGATCCGGAGAAATTTGGCGGTTAGGTGCGTGCTATTGCCCTCACCCCGGCCCTCTCCCGCAAGCGGGAGAGGGAGGAAGTACCCGTGCACCTCTCAATCCCCTCTCCCGCTTGCGGGAGAGGGTTAGGGTGAGGGTGAGGGAAAGAGATTACGCCGATGGGTTAACCAATAACTGCCCCGCTGTACCGCGATCCGCCAGCTCCAGCGTTTGGCTGTAATAAACAAACGGGAAGTGATCCGACGAACTCTGCGTAAAGCTCACCAGCAATTCGACATCACCATCAACCCACACCGTATCCTTCCAGCCGCGATCTTCACCCATCGGCTGCGCGCCATTGACGCTTTTAATCAGGAACATCACGCCCTGAATATGCAGTGACTGCGGGCGGTCGGCATGCAGGATCCAGCGTTCAAAGCTGCCCTGCTGCGCGGTGGTATCAATACGCCCCATATTCCACAGCGCACCATTGATGCCCGGCATGCCATCGCCAATGCGGAATTCACGGGTACGTACCGCCGCACCATCCAGAATCTGATCCGCCAGCAGACGCATCGGCAGATTATCCGTCACCAAAGGCAGCAAACCGGTCGGCCGCAGCGTCAACACCAGGGTGTTGGCAAGAATCGATGAAGGTTCAAACAGCCCGCGCAAGCGATCCATCAGACCCGCCGCAGTGCCTGCGGTGATCGACACGACATCGCCCTGCGACATATCCACCAGCACTTCACGTCGTTCACCCGGAGCCAGCGACAGACGCTGCACCGCGACCGGCGCAGGCAAAAAGCCCTGATCGCTGGCGATCACCGTAAACGGACGATTATCGGAGAAAGCCAGATCGTAACGGCGTGAGTTAGACGCGTTCAACAGGCGCAAACGCACCCAACCGCGTGAAACCTCCACATAGGGATTTTGCACGCCATTGACCAGTAAGGTGTCGCCGAGAAAGCCGCCATCCTGCGGCGGGTCGTACACCGGGGTGGCAAAGTTGTCGAGACGCTTGTCCTGAATCACCAGCGGGAAATCATCCACACCGTAATGCTTTGGCAGCGGCAGCGTCTTGCTGATGTCATCTTCAATCAGCCACATTCCCGCCAGCCCGTTGTAGACATGCGGGGCCATACGGTTGGGGGTGTTGGCGTGGTACCACAGGGTCGCTGCTCCCTGACGAATTGGCAGCACAGGTGCCCAGTCAACACCCGCCGACATCATACGCGGCGCGCCGCCCATCAGGGCTCCTGGCACCTGAAGACCGCTCACCGTCATCGCCACCGGCTCGTTGAGACGATTGCTGTAAATCAGTTTTACGTCGTCGCCGCTGTACACACGTACCGTCGGGCCAAGATACATGCCATTGATGCCCCAAACCGGCACTTTGTTGCTGTCGCCATTGAATGACCAGTGGCTACGCTGGAGCGTGAGAAAGAGTGGCTGACCGCGGCGTGATTCAATCAACGGCGGGACCGGAAGAGGTGTATCACCAGCGGGTGCGGAAGCGGCACGCGCGGTGTATGGCATAGCGCTGGTAGCAAGCGCAACACCGGCAGAAAGCTGAATAAACTGACGTCTGCTGCAAGACATAAAACTTCAGACCCTTTGAGCGTGGCGTGAGGACGCCGTCCATTTTTTCTAATTGCTATTGCTGTGCTGTCCCCCAAGCGGGGAGATGGCACGGGGCAGATTGCCTGCCCCGTGGGAACGGTCAGATTTTACCGTTTTTTTCACGCTCGGCGACTTCGGCGTTCAATTCTTCCAGCTTTGCCGACATTAATTCGCGGCAGTGGGTCGCCAGCTTACGTACTGAACTGTCGGCAAACGCGGCAGTGTCCACCGGGGGTAACATCTCAACAATCACCAGACCGTTGTTCCAGCGATTGAGTTTGATTTTGTCATGGGTGTTGGACACCACCACCGGGATGATGGGCACCCCTGCTGCCATCGCGGCATGAAACGCACCTGTTTTAAACGGCAGCAGGCCACGCCCGCGGCTGCGCGTCCCTTCCGGGAACATCCAGAACGAAATGCGTTTCTTTTTAAACTGATCGATCAATTCACCAATGGTGCCATGTGCCTTGGCTCGATTATCACGGTCAATCAACAGGTTGCCCGCCAGCCAGTACAACTGACCAAAAAACGGGATCCACAACAGGCTTTTTTTGCCAACGGTCACCGTGGTGGGCTGCACAATTTTGGCTGCCGTGATCATGTCGAAGTTGTTCTGGTGGTTTGCGATATAAATGGCGTTGCCATAGCTCGCGGCATCGGCCGGTTTACGCAGTTCCACTTTGACACCAAACACCGATGATAAGCGACCAAACATGTGGCCAAAAGTGGCCACATGGCGCGGGTTACGCGGTGAAAACAGGCACCAAATACAACCAAACACACAGACCAGAATCGAATAGATGATTACAAAAATAGCCCGTAAAATTAGTAACATAGCTTCCTCAATAATGGCATACCCTTGCCTGCTTTATTATTTTGCAGGGTTATTCTTCACTCGCTTCGCTGTGGCGCGTTGGGGCATCCAGCTCAACACGGTCGATACGTTGCAAACCGCGTGGTAACAACGTACCACGACGACCACGATCGGCGCGGAACTTCTGCAACTCTTCGCTGCGCAGCACCAGCTTGCGCTTGCCTACATGTAAGGTAATCGCGCTGCCGGTCGGCAGAATCAGCAACCACACCAGCTTGTCACTACCCGCTGCGGCTTCTGCGGATGGGATAGAGATGATTTTGTTGCCCTTGCCTTTCGACATTTGTGGCAGCTCGCCCACCGGGAACATCAGCATGCGGCCGGCCTGAGTGATCGCCAGCAGCATGTCATCTTCGTGATTCACCGCCATCGGCGTCATCACTTTGGCGTTTTCCGGCAGCGTCAGCAGCGCTTTACCCGAACGGTTGCGCGACACCAGATCGGCAAAGGTACAGATAAAGCCATAACCCGCATCCGAAGCCATCAGCAGTTTCTGCTCATCCGGCTCCATCAGCACCTGCTCCATCACCGCACCCGGTGGCGGCGTCAGTTTGCCGGTTAACGGCTCGCCCTGACCACGCGCCGACGGCAGCGATGTCGGATCAAGGGTATAACTGCGGCCGGTGGAATCGATAAACGCCACCGGTTGATTGCTCTTACCTCGCGCGGCAGCCAGATAACTGTCCCCCGCTTTGTAGCTCAGACCGGCAGGGTCGATATCGTGGCCCTTGGCGCTACGTACCCACCCCATCTGCGACAGCACAATGGTGACCGGCTCGGCGCTCACCAGCTCAGTTTCGCTCAGCGCTTTGGCTTCTTCACGCTCACGCAGCGGTGAACGACGATCGTCGCCGTAGGTCTGGCTGTCAGCCTGCAACTCTTTCTTCAGCAGGTTGCTCATCTTGCGCTCAGAGGCGAGGATCGCCTGCAACTGATCGCGCTCTTTTTCCAGCTCTGCCTGCTCACCGCGAATCTTCATCTCTTCGAGTTTAGCGAGGTGGCGCAGTTTTAATTCCAGAATCGCTTCGGCCTGCGTCTCGCTGATATCAAAGCGCGACATCAGCACCGCTTTCGGCTCGTCCTCGGTACGGATGATGTGGATCACTTCATCAATATTGAGGAACGCCACCAACAAACCTTCAAGGATATGCAGGCGACGCAACACGCGTTCCAGGCGGTAGTTCAGACGACGGGTGACGGTATCACGACGATACACCAGCCATTCCGAGATAATTTCCAGCAGGTTTTTCACCGCCGGACGGTTATCCAGCCCGATCATGTTCAGGTTAACGCGGTAGCTTTTTTCCAGATCGGTGGTGGCAAACAGGTGGTTCATCACCTGATCCAGATCGACACGGTTAGAGCGTGGCACAATCACCAGACGGGTCGGGTTCTCGTGATCGGACTCGTCACGCAGATCCTCCACCATTGGCAGCTTTTTATTGCGCATCTGTGCAGCAATCTGCTCCAGCACGCGCGCCCCCGAAACCTGATGCGGCAGCGCGGTGATGACCACTTCACCCTCTTCTTTTTTCCACACCGCGCGCTGGCGGATGGAACCGCGACCGTTCTGGTAAATCTTACGAATCTCATCACGCGGGGTGATGATCTCGGCTTCGGTCGGGAAATCCGGTCCGTGCACGATATCCAGCAGTTCATCCAGCGTGGTGTTTGGCTTCTCGATCAAGGTGATCGCGGCCTGCGCCACTTCGCGAATGTTATGCGGCGGGATATCGGTCGCCATACCTACGGCGATGCCGGTGGTGCCGTTCAGCAGGATGTTCGGCAGACGCGCCGGTAACATCTTCGGTTCCTGCAAGGTGCCGTCAAAGTTGGGGATAAAATCCGACGTGCCCTGGCCCAGCTCACTCAGCAGGATTTCGGCATATTTGGACAGGCGCGATTCGGTATAACGCATCGCGGCGAACGATTTCGGATCATCCGGCGCACCCCAGTTGCCCTGACCGTCCACCAGCGGATAGCGGTAAGAGAACGGCTGTGCCATCAGCACCATCGCTTCATAACAGGCGCTGTCACCGTGCGGATGGTATTTACCCAACACGTCACCCACGGTACGTGCTGATTTCTTAAATTTGGCGCTGGCGTTCAGACCCAGCTCAGACATCGCGTACACAATACGGCGCTGTACCGGCTTGAGGCCGTCACCGATATAGGGCAGCGCACGGTCCATGATCACGTACATGGAATAGTTCAGGTACGCGTTCTCTGTAAATTTGTGCAGGGCAAGACGCTCTGCACCATCCTGCGTCAATTCACTCATTAAGCTTGCATCCTCACTTCGTGGCCCACGGCGGCGGGACATCCGGCGGTCGTTTGGCGAGGATAGTACCTTATTCCCGTGGCTTAGTCACAGGGGAAGCCATCTCTGACATCAGGAATCATGGTTGGAAAATAAATGTGAGGCAGATTAAAAAAACAAAATAGAATGCGATCAGGATCACAATGAATAATTCCAACGCGCTGTGATCACGATCTCAATTAATTTTCAGATAATCCAATTCGTATTAATCCTGTCCTCTTCGGAGGACAACATTTAGTATTGTTGCTTTCCCCGTCCTTTTCTAAATTCATACTCCATAAGAAAGATTTTTTGCGCTCCTGATTTCTGGCATCTGGAAAATATAAAAAACAACCTGACGGGAAACTGTTTTGCCAAAATAAAGGTGAACGAATGCAAATACTGACTTCGCGACAACACCGATTAGTGAAACTGCTGTTGCAGCAGGCCGCGCCGCAACCCCTGAAGCAACTGGCGCAACAGCTCGGCGTATCCGAAAAAACCATCTACCGTGACCTGCAATGGCTGGAAAACTGGCTGAACAACTGGGCGATGGTGTTGGAGAAAACCCCTGGCCGCGGCGTACGCTTGCGGGTTGATGATGTTCAGCAGCGCCTGCAACTGGAACAACAACTGAATGGCGATGACAACAGCGAAGCGCTGAGCCACAACAGCCGTCGGGTAAAAATTGCCTCCCAGTTGCTGAGTGATGCACCACGCGAAACCTCAATCAGTAAGTTGTCCGAACGTTATTTTATCAGCCATGCCTCCATTGTTAATGACCTGAAGGTGATTGAAGAGTGGCTGCAACCGTTGGGATTGACGCTGGCGCGCGGCCCAGGCGGCACCCATATCGAGGGCAACGAACAGACGCTGCGTCAGGCGATGGTGTCGCTGATTAATGATGTGATGCAGCAAAACGTCGCCGGGACGCCCTTGCTGCCACGGCTTGATCCCGGCAGCCAGCAGGCACTGGTCCATTATTTTGGCGATGAGGATGTGGCCTTTGTCCAGGCGCTGCTGCAACAGATGGAGCAGCAACTGAGTTACCCGCTGGGCGATGCCTGGTATCTCAATCTGTGCACCCACATTTTGATCATGATGCACCGTATGGCGCAGGGGAACGTACTGGCGTTGCAGACCATGCTGGCGGCGCAGGATCTCGATAAGCGTATCCTGACCATCGCCCGACAGATGGTTACGCAGATTGAGGCACGTATCGGTTGTGCGCTACCCGCCGATGAAGTCGGTTTTATTTATCAATATATCGTCTCATCCGGCATTGTGGTGGAGGAACGTGGCGACCATGCGCCAATGCATAACCAATTTTCCACGGCGGAGTCGGTTAAAATAACCTGTGAATTAATTGATCGCTTCTCGGCCTTTATTCAGCAGGATTTATCTCAGGACCGTTTATTATTTGACGGGTTACTGGTGCATATTAAGCCTTTATTAAATCGCCTTAAATATCACATCCATATTCGTAATCCATTGCTGGATGATATTCAGCAGGAAATGAAAGAAATATTTTCACTGACACAACAGGCCATGCAACTGACCGCGCGCACGTTCGATCTCTCGCCAGTCGCCGATGACGAAATTGGTTACCTTTGCGTCCATTTTCAGGCCGCGCTGGAACGGCAAATTGCCCATAAACGCATTCTGGTGGTGTGCTCCAGCGGAGTGGGTACGTCGCATTTGCTGAAAAGTCGCATCCTGCGCGCCTTCCCGGACTGGGAAATCGCAGGCGTGGTATCAGCCAGCAACCACGCGGCATTTTGTCAGCGCGAAATGGTGGATTTGGTGATTACCACGATTCACCTCAACAGCGGTGCCATCCCCAGCGTGTATGTCAGTGCATTTTTTAACGATGACGATATCCGGCGGGTTACCGACGCCATGATTGGCAGCCAGCTGCCACAGGGGACGCGCTGCGTCCTGGCTGAACATTAATTGAATGAGGTCTGACTGATGGATATTTCTCGCATTCTGACGCCGCGCCGCGTCAATCTGGCCCTGACTGCCACCAGCAAAGAAGAAGTGATCAACGAGCTGACCGAGCTGCTGTATCAGGACGGCGCCATCAGCGATCGCGAAGCGTTTATCGCCGATGTCTGGCTGCGCGAAACGGAAGGCTCGACCGGATTTGAAAACCATATCGCCATCCCGCACGGCAAGTCTGCCGCCGTGCGGCAAACCACCTTAGCCATTGGCCGCACCCAGCAGGATATTCCCTGGGAAACGCTCGATGGCAGCCAGGTGCGCTGCATCATCCTGTTCGCGGTGCGACTGGAAGATCAGAACACCACCCACATTCGCCTGTTGTCGCAGGTGGCCAGCGCGCTGGCCGATGATGAGGTGATTGCCCAACTGCTGGCGGAAAACGACCCCAGCAATATCATCCGGCTGTTTAGTCAGTACGCCGAAACCGACCTCTGTTAACCCAACTCCTCTGAGGTGACACATGAATATTGTCTGTGTAGCGGCCTGCACGGCAGGCATCGCGCATACCTATATCGCGCGCGAAAAACTGATTAAGGGCGCCCATGCACTGGGCCACACCATCCACGTCGAAACTCAGGGCACCATCGGCACCGAGACGGAACTGACGCGTGAAGCGATCGCCGCAGCCGATGTGGTGATCCTCGCCGTTGACGTCAAGATCAAAGGCGAAGAGCGCTTTCAGGGCAAACCTATCGTGAGGGTCAAAACCGAAGTGGTGATCAAGTCACCGGTGAAATTCCTCGAAAAAGTGGCGGATTCGCTGGCGCGTGCCTGAGGAGATCCATCATGAGTGACAACAAACGTCAGTACGGTCAGGAGATCAAAGGCCATCTGCTTACCGGTATCTCCTGGATGATCCCGCTGATCGTCGCTGCCGGGATCTGTATCGCCCTGGGCCAGGTGATCGGCGGGCCGGATGTCGGTAAGCAAACCGGCACCATCGCCTGGATGTTGAACCAGATCGGTGGCTGGGGGATGGGGCTGATCGTGCCGCTGATCAGCGCGGCTATCGCTTACTCGATTGCCGATCGTCCCGGTTTTGCCCCAGGTTTGATCGTCGGGTTTATTTGCGGCCAGATCGGCACCGGATTTATTGGTGGCATTCTCGGTGGCTTCCTCGTCGGTTATACCGTGTTGCTGCTGCGCCGCACCATCAAACTGCCGCAATCAATGCAGGGACTGATGCCGATCATGGTGCTGCCGTTGCTGAGTACCATCATCGCCGGGCTGCTGATGATGACCTTTATCGGCCAGCCGATTGTCTGGTTGCAGAAGGCGCTGATTCATCTGCTGGAATCGATGCAGGGTGGCTCGAAGTTTGTCATGGGGGCGATTCTCGGTGCGATGGCGACCTTCGACTTTGGCGGTCCGATCAATAAAACCATGTCGCTGTTTGCCGACGGCATGCTGGTGGATGGCATTTACGGTCCAGAGGCGGTGAAATTTGTCGGCTCCATCATCCCTCCCTTCGGCATCACCCTCTCCTTCCTGCTGACACGGCATAAGTACACCAAAGCGGAGAAAGAGGCGCTGAAAGCCGCTTTCCCGATGGGTATCTGCATGATTACCGAAGGGGTGATCCCGATTGCGGCCCGTGACCTGTTGCGCGTGGTTGCCAGCTGTGTTGTCGCCTCGGCGATTGCTGGCGGGCTGATTATGGTGTGGGGCGTGGAAGCGCCGGTGCCGCATGGCGGGATGTTTGTGGTGCCGCTGTTTACCAAACCCTGGCTGTTCTGTCTGGCGCTCGGCATTGGCACCGTGGTGTGTGGCGTGATGCTGTCGCTGATGAAGAAAACCGTGACCCAGGCGGATGAAGAGTTCGACGATGTGGAAGCCCCCGGCGTCCGCGATGAAGAGATCAAATTCACACTGGAATAAGGAGCCACCATGTTTGCCATGATGAATGACCTGATTCAGGCAGCAGCGAAACAGCAATACGCGGTGCTGGCGATTAACTGCTTCAACCTGGAAACCACACGGGCGGCGATTCAGGCCGCCGAACAACAGCGCGCACCGCTGATCCTCAATGTTTATCAGGGGCATAGCACGCATTTCCCCCCTCCGATTGCGGTGCCGCTGGTGCGGGCTTTGGCGGAAAACGCCACGGTGCCGGTGGCGTTAGCACTCGACCACGGTAAAGCCTTCCCGCTGATTGGCCAGGCGTTTCGTGCCGGGTTTACCGGCCTGATGATCGATGCCTCATCTGAACCGCTGGCGGAGAACATTCGGCAGACCAGCCAGGTGGTGAAGATGGCGCATACCGCTGGGGTGTGCGTCGAGGGTGAGCTGGGCCATATCGCCGATGCCCCAACCTATGAACTGGCGGATGCCGCGGTGAAGATGACCCAGGTGGCCGACGTGCTGCCGTTCGTGGAGCAGACGCACATTGACCTGCTGGCGGTGTCGGTAGGTACGGCACATGGGCTATACCCGGCTGGCGTCAAACCGAAGATTGACTTCCAGCGTTTGCAGGAGTTGAACGCCGTGTCGCCCTTGCCACTGGCGTTGCATGGCGGATCGGGCACGCCGGCTGAGGATCTGCGCCGCGTCAGCCAGTTTGGCGTCGCCAAGATCAATGTTGGCGCAGCGGTATTTGATGCCGGTAAGAACGCCTTGCAACAGGCACTTAAACAACATCCCCACGCCGAGCTGGCAGATTTGCTCGGGCTGATGGAATCCGCCTGCCGCGAAGTGGTGGCCGAGTATCTGAGCTGGTCGGGGTCGGCCGGTAAGGTCTGATTACCGGGCACAGCATCGTAGCGGCGCGATTTATCGCGCAGGTTTACGGAAGACAGATTTCTTCCCAATTTTATTCATCATCGGGTCGGCGTTGCCGTCGGCCCTGACTAAACATCACCTTAAGGAAAACATAACATGTTGATTTCTATGAAAGAGATGTTGGCACCTACCCGTGAAAATCGTTTCGCCATTGGCGCATTTAATGTGGCGGATAGCTGCTTTATTCGCGCTGTGGTCGAGGAAGCTGAGGCGACTCAAACCCCGGCGATCATCTCCATCCATCCCAGCGAACTGGAATTCGTTACTGATGCATTTTTTGGCTACGTCCGTGAGCGCACGCTGAAAAGCACCGTCCCCTTCACCCTGCACCTTGACCACGGGGCTTCCATCGCTCAGGTGCTGCGCGCTATCCAGTGCGGCTTTACCTCAGTGATGATCGACGGCTCGCTGTTACCCTATGAAGAGAACGTGGCGCTGACCAAAGAGGTAGTGAAACTGGCGCATGCCGTGGGCGTTTCCGTTGAGGGCGAACTGGGCACCATTGGCGATACCGGCACTACGGTAGAAGGCGGCGTGAGTAAGGTGATCTACACCGAACCAGCCCAGGCCGAGGATTTTGTCCAGCGTACCGGTGTCGATACCCTGGCGGTCGCGATTGGCACCGCGCACGGCATCTATCCGAAGGATATGAAGCCGGAGTTGCAGATGCATATTCTGCGCGACATTTCACAGCGTCTGAGCATTCCGCTGGTGCTGCATGGCGGCTCCGCCAACCCGGATGCGGAAATTGCCGAAGCAGTGACGCTGGGGGTAGGCAAAATCAATATCTCCAGCGATATGAAGTTCGCCTACTTCCAGAAAGTACGCGAAATTCTGGCGCGCGAAACCTGGTGGGATCCGAATGTGATCTACCCGGATGCGATTGCGGCGGCAAAAGAGGTGATTCGCTACAAAATGAACCTTTTTGGCGGATTGGGTAAAGCCAGTTTGTATCGTTAATTGCGCAATAAATTGCGCCGCTACGGATTTTGCAGGGTATGGTAGCGGCGCGATTTATCGTGCGGTTTGGTTATTTGATCACACCCAACCACTGCTCCGCGATACGCGCATAATCACCGGTGGCGGTACTGAGATGCAGCCACTGATCAACGTACTGTTTCCAGCTCATATCATCACGCGGGATCATGTACGCCTTCTCGCCATACTGCATCGGTTGATCCGGATTAAGTGCACAGAGCTGCGGATAGTGTTTCTGCTGGAATAAGGCTTCCGACGCATCAGTGATCATTACATCCGCTTTGTTATCCACCAGTTGCTGAAAAATGGTGACGTTATCGTGGAACAGCGTCAGCGAAGCGTTCGGCAGATGACTGTGCACAAAGGCTTCGTTAGTGCCACCTGCCGGTTCAATCACCCGCACCTGCGGCTGGTTGATTTGTTCAATGGTTTGATACTTCGCTTTATCAGCGCAACGCACCAACGGGATTTTGCCATCCACCCCCAACGGTTGAGCGAACCAGGCAATTTGCTGGCGCTTCAGAGTGACTGACACGCCACCCAGCGCGATATCGCAATGCTGCGCGACAAAATCTTCGCTGAGGGTTTTCCATGTAGTGGGTACCCATTGCACTTTGGCACCGAGACTTTCCGCCAGCGACTGCGCCATGCTGATATCCAACCCTTCATACTGCCCGTCACTGCGCAAATAGCTATACGGTTTGTAATCCCCGGTGGTACAGACTTTGAGCGTTTTGCTTTCGCGTACCTGATCAAGGTGAGATTGCGCCTGAGCGACGCCACTGACCAGAAGTAACGCACTGAATAACATGGTTTTCATTTTTCTTCTCTGTTTTGTGTTTGCATTCCAATTGTTCCACACGCTGGCGCATTATTGCGTTAAAAGCAAAAGTCTTGTGATCTGACACGCATTTTTCTGCCTGGTCCGCGCGCGTAGAGTGAGCGTTAATTTCTCATAAGGAGCGCATGCAGCATGAGCAAAATTTTGATTATCGACGGTGGTAAAACCTTCGCCCATTCGAAAGGGGAACTGAACCATACGCTAACCGAGGTGGCAGCCAGCCTGCTGCGCGATTTGGGCCATGAGGTCGATATCACGGTAGCGGATAGCCACTACGTAGTGGCCGATGAAGTCCAAAAATATCTCGCCAGCGATGTGGTGATTTATCAAATGCCGGGCTGGTGGATGGGTGAACCCTGGACGGTGAAAAAATATATCGATGACGTGTTTACCGAAGGTCATGGCTCACTCTACGCCAGCGATGGCCGTAGCCGCTCAGACGACAGCAAAAAATACGGCTCCGGCGGTTTGATCCAGGGTAAAAAATATATGCTGTCGCTGACCTGGAATGCGCCACTGGAAGCCTTTACCGATCCTGAGCAGTTCTTCGAAGGGGTTGGCGTTGATGGTGTGTATCTGCATTTCCATAAGGCCAATCAGTTCCTCGGTATGACCGGGCTGCCGACCTTTATTTGTAATGACGTGATTAAACAACCAGATGTGCCACGCGACATCGCACGTTATCGGACTCATCTCAGCCAAATTTTTGCTTAACTGTAAACACCACAGGAAAAAAGGACATCTCATGCTGACTGTCGTTGCAGAAATTTGTATCAAGCCAGGACGTCGTGCCACGGTACTGGAGGCGATTCATCGCCTGATCCCCACCGTGTTGCAGGAAGAGGGTTGCCACCAATATGACGCGCTGGTGGATCATCAGGCGCAGGTACCGTGGAAGCACAATTCACCCGATTCGATCTTTATGCTGGAGCAGTGGGATTCGCTGCGTCATCTGGAGCAACATCAACAGATGCCGCACATGGATGCGCACCGCGCCACCATCAAAGATGATGTGGTGGATGTGAAGATTTTGGTGCTGGAAGCGGCAAAAAAGTAACAGCATCCGGTGCTGAGCATCTCCTTCTCCCGCTTGCGGGAGAAGGCCGGGATGAGGGAGTCAAACCGCACCAACCCCGCGCGATAAATCGCGCCGCTACAGTAAGCCTTTCTCTTCGATTTGTTCGCGCAAAAAATCCAGAAAACAGCTAATCCGTGAAGCCAGCGACTGATTGCGATAGTACACCGCGTGAATCGGTAGCCGCAGTTCACGCGTTTCCGCTTCCAGCACCTGTACCAGCCTGCCACTGACGCGGTCGCCGCGACTGACAAAATCGGATAATCGCACGATGCCCTGACCGGCGAGCGCCAGTTGACGCAGGGTTTCACCGCTCGATGCCGACAGCGTGGGTTTGACGCGCAGAAATTCGCCTTCATGTTGCCACACCGGCCAGACGTTGTGCGCCTCCAACTGGCTGAACCCCAGCAGTTGATGATCGTGCAGACTGGCTACCGTCTCCGGCATGCCGTGTTTTGCCAGATAAGCCGGGCTGGCCAGCAGGCGGATCGCGCTGCTGCCCAGTACCCGCGCACGTAGCGAGGAATCACGTAATTCGCCGACACGAATCGCGATATCGGTTTGCTGCTCCAGCAGATCAATCACGATATCGTCGGTATTCAGTTCCAGCTGAATCTGCGGGAAACGCTGACGAAAGGCGTCCACCAGCGGCACAATCACATGCAACATAAAGGGAGCGGCCGCGTTGACGCGCAAACGCCCGGCGGGAACATCACGTCGTTGGGCGATTTGTTCCTCCGCCAGCTCCACGGAGGCGAGGATCTGGCGCGCATGTTCGAGGAAGATTTGCCCCTCTTCCGTCAACGCCAGACGACGCGTGGTACGATGCAGCAGCGTGGTTTCGAGCTTGCTCTCAAGACGACTCAGTGCCCGGCTGATACCGGAACTGGTCTGTTGCAGTTGCTCAGCGGCGCTGGTAATTGACCCGGTATCCACCACCGTAACCCAGGCGCGTAGTTCTTCCAGCGTGATCTTCACACGTTACTTCCTTTCAGCGTTGCCGATAAAAAAGGGCGCCGCAGCGCCCTGATTTCTTAAACTTCGATGTCGGCTAAATCGCCTTTTTCTTGCAGCCAGTTACGGCGGTCCTCGGAACGTTTCTTCGCCAGCAACATGTCCATCACGCGCAGCGTCTGCTCCACATCGTCATCGCTGACGGTGAGCTGTACCAGACGGCGGGTGTTAGGATCAAGCGTGGTTTCGCGCAGTTGCAGCGGGTTCATCTCACCCAGACCTTTAAAGCGCTGAACGTTTGGCTTGCCTTTCTTGCGCTTCAGCTGCTCCAGCACACCTTCTTTCTCGTCTTCATCCAGTGCGTAATACACTTCTTTGCCGAGATCGATACGGTACAGCGGCGGCATCGCGACATAGACGTGGCCATTCTGGACCAGAGTGCGGAAATGCTTCACAAACAGCGCACACAGCAGGGTGGCGATGTGCAAACCATCGGAATCCGCATCGGCGAGGATACAGATCTTGCCGTAACGCAGTTGGCTGAGATCGTCGCTGTCAGGATCGATACCGATCGCCACCGAGATATCATGCACTTCCTGCGAGGCCAGCACTTCATCAGAAGACACTTCCCAGGTGTTCAGGATCTTACCTTTCAGCGGCATGATCGCCTGATATTCACGATCGCGCGCCTGCTTGGCCGATCCGCCTGCGGAGTCACCTTCGACCAGGAACAGTTCGGTTTTATTCAGATCCTGGGCGGTACAGTCTGCCAGCTTACCCGGCAGTGCCGGACCGCTGGTGAGTTTTTTACGCACCACTTTTTTCGCCGCACGCATACGACGCTGGGCGCTGGAGATCGCCAGCTCCGCCAGCTGTTCTGCGGCCTGCACGTTCTGGTTCAGCCACAGGCTGAAGGCATCTTTCACCACCGCCGACACAAAGGCCGCACACTGGCGCGAAGACAAACGTTCTTTGGTCTGCCCGGCGAATTGCGGGTCCTGCATTTTCACCGACAACACATAGGCACAGCGATCCCAGATATCTTCCGCTGAGAGTTTCACGCCGCGCGGCAGGATATTGCGAAATTCGCAGAATTCACGCATTGCATCCAGCAGCCCCTGACGCAGGCCGTTGACATGCGTACCGCCCTGCATGGTCGGGATCAGGTTTACGTAGCTTTCCGTCAGCAGCTCACCGCCTTCCGGCAGCCACAGCAGCGCCCAGTCAACCGCTTCCACATCACCGGCAAAGCTGCCGACAAAGGGTTTTTCCGGCAGCGTCGGCAGGCCGTTTACCGCCTCACACAGGTAGTCGGTCAGACCATCCTGATAGCACCAGCTCTGCTCAGTGTTGTTGACCTGATCTTTAAACACAATCTCCACGCCCGGGCAAAGCACTGCTTTGGCTTTCAGCAGATGGCTCAGGCGGGAAACGGAAAAGCGGGGGCTGTCGAAGAAACTTTCATCCGGCCAGAAATGTACGCTGGTCCCGGTGTTGCGCTTCGCTACCGTACCGGTAACGTGCAAATCCTGTACTTTGTCACCATTCTCAAACGCGATGTTGTAGATTTCGCCGTTGCGGCGCACCGTGACTTCAACACGTTTTGACAGGGCGTTAACCACTGAGATCCCCACGCCATGCAGGCCACCGGAGAACTGGTAGTTTTTGTTGGAGAATTTACCGCCCGCATGCAGACGGCAAAGGATCAGCTCAACCGCCGGCACCCCTTCTTCCGGGTGGATATCAACCGGCATACCACGGCCGTCATCAATGACTTCCAGTGACTGGTCAGCATGCAAAATCACTTCAACCCGTTTGGCGTGGCCAGCCAGCGCTTCATCGACGCTGTTATCGATCACTTCCTGGCCCAGATGGTTTGGGCGCGTGGTGTCGGTGTACATGCCAGGACGACGACGTACAGGTTCAAGGCCGGTCAGGACCTCAATGGCATCGGCATTATAACTTGATTGGCTCATCGTAACTGTCTGATTAGCAATATGAATATTGGCACACTACGCAGTTCTCAAGGGTGGTTTAGCCCAAGAAAATCAACAATCTGCGCAAAATGGCGTTCGAATCCGATAAAAGCATGATTGCCGCCCTCTTCGACCGTCTGACGGCACGCGCTGTAATAATCCAGCGCCTGACGGTAGTCGAGCACTTCATCGCCGGTCTGTTGCAGCAGCCAGATTAGATCGGGCGCTTCCAGAGGGTCAATCTGCATTACTTTCAGATCGTAAATGTGGCGTGACTCTAACACATATTGCTGACCGGTGTAGGGATTCCGGTTCTCACCGAGATAATCCACCAGCAGTTCAAAGGGCCGAACGGCGGGATTGACCACCACCGCTGGCAGCATAAAACATTGTGATAACCAGGTGGCGAGATAACCGCCAAGCGAAGATCCGACCAGACCCAGCGTTTCACCCGAGTGCTGTAAAACCATATCTTCAAGCATCAGGGCGGCATCTGCCGGGAACGGTGGCAGTTGCGGCACAATCACCTCAACCGCCGGATGGTGTTGCTGCATCCAAAGCTGTAGCTGCGTGGCTTTTGCTGAGAGCGGTGAACTGTTGAATCCGTGCAGATAAATCAGTGCCGCCATCGTTTAGTAGCCCTCAGAGTCAAGATCAGGCCGGAATTCCTCACTTTGCAAACGGTTCACTTCGGTGTGCAAAGTGCCATCCGACTTGAGCGTAAACCAACGCCAGCCTGGCGCCACGGTATCTATGGTGAAGTTAGTACAATGCGGTTTGAACTGCACGCAAGTAGAAGGTGTCGCCAGCACCCGGCGGCCATGCCAGTCGAGATCCAGCTCCTGATGAATGTGACCACACACCAGATTCCGCGCGCGCGGAAAGTTCTGTAGCACCGCTTCCAGTTGGTGAGGATTGCGCAGGCTGTGTTGATCCAACCAGGTACATCCTGAGGCCAATGGATGGTGGTGCAACAACACCAACGTATGCCGTTCCGGGAATTTTGCCAGCGTTTTTTCCAGCCATTCCAGCTGATATTCGCTCAACATGCCATGCGGCACCCCAAACACCTGACTATCCAGCAGCACCAGTTGCCAGTGATCCCCCAGCAGTACATGTTTATCTGCTGCAATTCCTGCATCGGCCAGCGTGTTGACCATCGCAGGTTGGAAATCGTGGTTGCCCGGCAACCAGACGCAGGGTTTAGGCAGGCGCGCAATGCCCGCCACGAAATGCTGATAAGCTTCGACCGAATGGTCCTGAGCAAGATCACCCGTGGCGATAATCAGGTCGTAATCGCGTTGCTGGGCCTCTATGGCATCCAGCACCGCATCAAAACTCGACCAGGTGTTCACCCCAAGCAGCGATTGGTGTTTTCCCGCGAAAAGATGGGTATCCGTGATTTGTAAAATCCTGATATCGGCCCCACTCGCCGCAGAAAGAGTTAGCAGGCTATCCAAAGCGTTTCCTTAATCTCCACGCCATTGCGCGCATTATACGCTATCAGCAAACGGGCAGTGCCACAGCACCGTGCGCCAGACAATAGCGTAACCAATCCGCAAGGAACTGGTTTATCTGATGTTTTTCATCGCGCTGATGCAGTTTTTTATTAGGGTAATCATAGCGCGCTTTAAAACGATAGATCTGCTGAGTGGAACACACTTCAGCGACCATCGCATCATGGTAGAGCCGTACCGACATCGACGGCAGACTCCAGTAACTCACCGCCGGTGCGACCTGGCGGATTTCCACCAACGTAGTGTAACGGGTGGATTCCTCGATGGTCAGCTGATAACTGGCGCCATTCACCTGATAGGTCACCGAAGCACCTGCCTCATCGCTTTTTGGCAGCAGGCGGCGTAACTGGGCGAAATTGGTTTCGCACAGGCGCATCATTTCGGGAAAGTCAGGGGTATAGCGCTGTCTCATTTTGGCTTCCACTCTTCTCTTAGTTTTTCATGGTGCAACGCCAGCCATTGCAAGGCGATGACAGACGCTGCGTTATCGATAATCCCCTCTTCCACCCAGCGATAAGCCTGTTCGCGGCTCACCACATGGACAAGAATATCCTCATTCTCTTCCTCCAGCCCGTGATTTCCCTCTGCCTGGCTGGCATCCACTTCTCCCACCAGGATCGACAGGCGTTCTGAAGTGCCGCCCGGACTGGCAAGGTAACTCACTATCGGTTTGGTGCGCCCAACCTTGAGGCCCGCTTCTTCAACGGCTTCGCGACGCGCCACCTGCTCCGTGGTTTCACCCGGTTCAATGATGCCAGCCACCATCTCCAGCAGCCAGGGCGTTGCACTGGAGTCAAGCGCCGGGATGCGGATCTGTTCGATCAGCACAACTTCATCACGCAGGGGATCATAGGGTAGCAGTACGGCAGCATGGCCGCGCTCAAAAACTTCGCGTTGCACTTCACCACTCATTTCGCCATTAAAAAGACGGTGACGGAAACGATAGCGAACAATGGAAAAAAAACCGTCGTAAAGTGTTTCGCGTGCAATAATTTCTACATCGTTTTTTGTGAAAGTCACAGGGGATTTTTTTTTATCCGCCATCTTCTGGCTCCTTATGCAGATTGGGATGGAGCGAAGAAAAGCCAACCCTTGTGCTCCGTCCGAGTGGTTCTTTCTGAATTATTTACGTAAATTAGAGGAAGAAGGCACGTTCAGCCAACTTATCTGTCGCGCCGTCTCTGCTAGAATCGGCGATTATTTTTTGGCTTACCTGCAGCGCTACCAGTGCAATTTGCTGCAACAAAAGGAATGCAAATGAAAAAACTGCTCCCACTTTTTATTGGACTGAGCCTGGGCGGTTTCAGCCTTGCCAGCCAGGCAGAGAACCTGCTGCAGGTTTATCAGCAGGCGCGTTTAAGTAACCCGACACTGCGTTCTGCTGCCGCCGATCGCGATGCAGCTTTTGAGAAAATTAATGAAGCGCGCAGCCCGTTACTGCCGCAATTAGGCTTGGGTGCAGATTATACCTATAACAATGGTTTCCGCGACAGCAGCGGCCTTCATTCCAACACGACCAGCGCATCACTGCAATTAACGCAAACGATTTTCGATATGTCGAAATGGCGTGCTCTGACGTTGCAGGAAAAAACTGCCGGTATTCAGGATGTCACTTATCAGATCGCCCAACAGGATCTGATTCTGAACACCGCTACCGCCTACTTTAATGTGCTGAACGCCATTGATACCCTTTCTTATACCGAAGCGCAGAAACAGTCGATTTATCGTGAACTGGATCAGACAACACAACGCTTTAATGTCGGTCTGGTTGCTATCACCGACGTGCAGAACGCCCGCGCACAGTACGACAGCGTACTGGCGAGCGAAGTGACCGCCCGTAACACCCTCGATAACGCTGTCGAAGCGTTGCGCCAGATCACCGGCATGGATTACCTGTCGCTGGCGGAGCTGAATATTGACCGCTTCAAAACAAAACGTCCGGATGCCGTTAGTTCGCTGTTAAAAGAGGCTGAAAGCCGCAACCTCAGCCTGTTGTCTGCACGCCTGAGTCAGGATCTGGCGCGTGAGCAAATCCGCTCTGCGGAAACCGGCCATATGCCGACACTGGATCTGACTGCCTCGACCGGTATGTCGAACAGCAAATACGGCGGTAGCCGTGCGAATCAAAGCTCCAGCACCTCTGACTCCATCACCGGTTCTAACCAGGTGGGTCTGAGCTTCTCCCTGCCGCTGTATAGCGGTGGTTCGGTGACTTCGCAGGTGAAACAGGCGCAGTACAGTTTTGTCAGCGCCAGCGAGCAGCTGGAAAGCGCCCATCGCAGCGCCATTCAGACCGTGCGTTCCTCCTTTAACAACGTGAACGCTTCGATCAGTAGCATCGATGCCTACAAACAGGCTGTCGTGTCTTCACAAAGTTCTCTGGATGCGATGGAAGCCGGTTATCAGGTGGGTACGCGTACCATTGTTGATGTGTTAGATGCCACCACGACGCTGTATAACGCGAAGCAGCAGTTAGCGGATGCGCGTTATAACTACATGATCAACCAGCTCAATATTAAATATGCGCTGGGCACGCTCAACGAACAGGATCTGCAACTGCTGAACGGCCAGCTTGGTAAAGAGACATCCACCTCGCCGGAAACGGTAGCACCGGAAAACTCGCAGCAAGCAGCCAGCGTGGATAATGGTCCTAAAGCGTCTTCTGCATCTGCCGCCGCTAAAGCGCGTCCGGCAGCGGCACGTAGCACCAGCAATCCTTTCAGTAACTAAGCCATTCCGGGGCCGCAAGCGGCCCCTTTCTCATTCAAACGTATAGCTACGTAAAGATCCCCTTACTGCCCGGCCTGTCGCTTCAATTTCCACCACTCATCCCCTATCCTAAGCGTCACCTTTGGGCACAGGATGAAAACAAATGAAACGGACTAAAAACATTAGACATGCCGCTTTTCGCAAAAGCTGGCAGGCGCGCCATTTGACGCCCGTTGCACTCGCGGTAACCGCAGTGTTTATGCTGGCTGGCTGCGAACAGAGCGATGAAACAGTTTCGCTGTACCAGAATGCGGATGATTGCAGCAAGGCTAATCCGAGCCAGAGCGCGCAATGTACCACTGCCTACAACAACGCATTGAAAGAAGCGGAACGCACCGCGCCAAAATATGCGACGCGTGAAGATTGTGTGGCGGAGTTTGGTGAAAACCAATGTCAGCAAACCCCGGCGCAGGCAGGCACCAATGCCGAGGCCCAACAAAGTGGCAGCTTCTGGATGCCGCTGATGGCAGGTTATATGATGGGCCGTATGATGGGTGGTGGTGCCGGATTTGCGCAACAGCCGCTGTTCTCGCCCAAAACCCCCAATAGCCCGGCTAACGGCCAGTTTGTTGATGCGTCTGGCAAAAACTACGGTTCCGCCACCTCTGGCCGCACCATGACCGTGCCGAAAACCGCCCTGGCTCCCAAACCCGCGACGACTTCGACCATCACCCGTGGCGGCTTTGGTGAAACCGTAGCGAAGCAAAATACCATGCAGCGTAGCAGTGCCACCGGTACCAGCTCTCGCTCGCTGGGAGGCTAAGCCGCACCATGCAACGTATTGCCATTACCGAACGCCCGGACTGGCGCGCAAAAGCCACCGAGTATGGTTTTCAGTTTCATACCATGCACGGCGAGCCATACTGGTGTGAAGAAGCGTATTACCAGTTCACGCTGGCGCAGGTTGAGCAACTGGAAGACACCACCGCAGAACTGCATCAAATGTGCCTGCAAGTGGTAGAAAAAGTGGTGAACAGCGAAGCGCTGCTCACCCGCTTCTGCATTCCTAAACACACCTGGGATTTTGTGCGTGATTCGTGGAAATTACGCCAGCCGTCGCTCTATTCACGTCTCGATCTTGCCTGGGATGGCAAAGGTGATGCCAAGCTGTTGGAAAATAATGCCGATACGCCAACCTCGCTGTATGAAGCCGCTTTTTTCCAATGGATCTGGCTGGAAGATCAGCTCAATGCAGGCAACCTGCCGCAAGGTAGCGATCAGTTTAATAGCCTGCAAGAGAAGTTGATTGAGCGCTTTGCCGCGCTGCATCAACAGCATGGTTTTAACTGGCTGCACTTTGCCTGCTGTCGTGATACCGAAGAGGATCGCGCCACCGTGCAATATTTGCAGGATTGTGCGACCGAAGCCGGGCTGCCGAGTGAATTCCTCTACATCGACGAGATTGGCCTGGGTGAAAAGGGGCAGTTTACTGACGTCAATGATCAGGTGATCAGCAACCTGTTCAAGCTGTACCCGTGGGAATTTATGCTGCGCGAGATGTTCTCCACCAAACTGGCAGATGCCGGTGTGCGCTGGCTGGAACCGGCATGGAAAAGCATCATATCCAACAAAGCGTTGCTGCCTTTGCTGTGGGAGATGTTCCCTAACCATCCTAATTTGTTGCCTGCCTATTTCGCCGATGCCGACAATGTGCCGCAGATGGATAAATATGTGGTGAAACCGCTGTTTTCACGCGAAGGGGCTAATATCCGTATCATCGAGCACGGACAGGAAATCGCGCGAGCTGATGGGCCTTACGGTGAAGAGGGTATGATTGTGCAGCAGTTCCACCCGTTACCGAAATTTGGTGATAGCTACACGTTGATTGGTAGCTGGTTGATTGACGATCAACCCGCCGGGATCGGTATCCGCGAGGATCGCGCGCTGATCACCCAGGATCTGTCACGCTTCTATCCGCATACCTTTATTGAGTAACTTCATCGCGGCGCCATGTCTCGCGCCGCGATGCAACACGACTTTTATCCCACCTGCACCGATAACATGCTGATGGCACCCATCTCCATTCCTTCCACCGGAATAGAAACGCTTTCATCTTCGTGACGTGCGCCCAGCACATACAACAGCGGCAGATAATGATCCGGTGTTGGGTTCGATAGTTTCGCGCCTTCGTGTTGCAGGTAATTAACCAGCGGATGTGACGTAATATCACCCTGATAATTCAGGTTATCCAGCACATATTGGTTGAAACTTTCCGCCCACGGGTAGGCTTCGGTAGCGCCTTCCCAACGCAACATACGCAGGTTATGTACCACGTTACCGCTGGCAACAATCATCACGCCACTCTCACGCAATGCGGCCAACTTGCGGCCCAACTCAAAATGCCAGGCGGGAGGTTTAGTCCCATCGACACTCAGCTGTACCACCGGGATATCCGCCTCCGGGTACATTTTTGCCAGCACACCCCAGGACCCGTGATCAAATCCCCATTCCTTATCGAGATGCACCATCACTGGTGACAGCAGTTCCGCGACTTCCTGTGCCAGCTCTGGTGACCCGGGGGCCGGGTAACGCACATCAAACAGCGCCTGCGGAAAGCCACCGAAATCGTGGATGGTGCGTGGATTGCTCATCGCCGTCACCGCAGTGCCGCGGGTGTACCAATGCGCCGAAACCGCCAGGATGGCGCGTGGGCGCGGCAAAGTCGCCCCCAGTTTCTGCCAGGCTTGGGTATAGCGGTTATCTTCCAGTACGTTCATCGGGCTGCCGTGACCAAGAAACAGGGCTGGCATGCGGGTGTTGCTCATGATTAATCCTCTGACAAAAGTGCCGATTTATTAATCATTACGATACGCTGATTTACGTCAGGATTAACGCTGATAACCATGATGATCTTTATCAGAGAATTTGAATGAAAAAAAAGGCCGGATCATCGATCCAGCCTTTTTCTCAGTCCACGCAGCTTAGCTGGCGTGACGTGTTTCATGCTGACGGCGATACGCCACCAGATCTTCAATCGTCACCACAGGCATATCATGCTGTTTAGCAAACACAATCGCTTCCGGCGCATGCGCCATGCTGCCGTCATCATTAGTCAGTTCGCACAGTACGCCGGCAGGTTTGAAACCCGCCAGGGTGACCAGATCGATGGTCGCTTCAGTGTGACCACCGCGTGCCAGCACGCCGCCTTCACGGGCGCGCAGCGGGAAAACATGGCCAGGACGGTTCAGGTCGCTCGGTTTCGCATTATCAGCGATAGCAGTACGGATGGTGGTGATACGGTCTTTGGCGGAAACACCCGTCGTCACACCCTGTGCGGCTTCGATGGTCACGGTAAAACCGGTGCCGAATGAGCTGGTGTTGTTGTCCACCATCATCGGAAGGTCGAGTTGCTGACGGCGTTCTTCGGTGAGGCAGAGGCACACAATCCCGCTGCCGTGGCGAATTGTCAGCGCCATCTGCTCAACGGTCATGGTTTCAGCGGCGAAGATCATGTCGCCTTCATTTTCACGATTTTCATCGTCCAGTACCATCACACCGCGACCATTACGCAGTGACTCGATAGCACGTTCTACACGCTGTTCCGGCGTGCCAAATTCAGAAAGTAGCGTCTGATTCATGGTAAAAAACCTTTATTTAAAAAATATGAGTTACCAGAATCAGGGCGAGCTTAGGAGTGCGTTTAAAACACATGGCAATAACGTGACACGGGCATAGCCCGTTTGATGTCGTTACCCTCTCCCATCCGGACTTTAACCGTCGGCCCCGGAATTACACCGGATCTGCTGACCTTTCACTTTACAGCGAAAGCGCTCGCGGGCTTTCAGCCGAAGCTGATTTACCGCCGGTGGGGAATTTCGCCCCGCCCTGAGAATAAGCGAAGTCACTATAACGCCAATCACCTGGTCGGGCAATCAACAAAAGCGCAAATGCTTTTGCATTTCCTGCGGTGCAGATTTCAGGTTTAACCTTTTCGTTTCTGGCATTACACTTAATGCTTATTAAGACCGAATACGCGCTGTCATCGGCCCCCGTAACCAGGAAATTATCATGATCGACACGAAAAAAATTGAACAACTGGCCCGCCAGGTGCATGAAGCCATGCCGAAAGGCATTCGCGAATTTGGCGACGATGTCGAAAAGAAAATTCGTCAGGTTTTGCAGGCACAATTAACCCGTATGGACCTGGTTAACCGTGAAGAGTTTGATGTGCAGACGCAGGTGTTGCTGCGCACCCGTGAGAAACTGGCCGCGCTGGAACAGCGTCTGGCCCAGTTGGAAAGCCGCAGCGCGCCACCAGCCGCCGATGTGGTTAAGCCAGAAGAAACAAAATGATCAATTAAAAAAACCGTAGCGGCGCGATTTATCGCGCCGCTACGTGACATCAGGCAGCTTAATGGCTGCGAATGGTTTTGATGATATTGGTGGTGGAGATACCATCTTCAAAGTTGAGCACCCGCACGTCGCCGCCGTTGGCCCACACTTCTTTGCTACCCGCGATATCTTCTGGCTTGTAGTCGCCACCTTTCACCAGCAGGTCTGGCAACACTTCAGCGATCAGACGCTGCGGCGTGTCTTCTTCAAATGAGACAACCCAATCTACCGCTTCCAGTGCGCCCAGGACGATCATACGGTTTTCCAACGGGTTAACCGGACGCGTTTCGCCTTTCAAACGTTTGGTCGAAGCATCGCTGTTGACGGCCACAATCAGACGATCGCCCAGCTTGCGGGCATTGGCCAGATAAGATACGTGACCGGCATGCAGAATGTCGAACACGCCGTTAGTCATCACTACTTTCTCACCACGCTGACGCGCCTGCGCCACCGCCGCTTTTAACTGCGCTTCGTTCATCACACCAAAACCGCTATCCGGGCGGGCGTGAATGGCGTTTTCCAGCTCGACAGTGCTCACGGTTGAAGTACCCAATTTACCCACCACGACACCGGCCGCCGCGTTCGCAAGGAAACAGGCATCTTCGAGGCTTTCACCCGCCGCCAGAACCGCCGCCAGCACGCCAATTACCGTATCACCGGCACCTGTCACGTCGTACACTTCCTGTGCCTGAGTGGGCAGATGCAGCGGTGCTTTACCCGGCTGCAACAAGGTCATACCGTTTTCAGAACGGGTCACCAGCAACGCGGAGAGATCGTAATCCGCCACCAGTTGCATACCACGGCTGACGATCTCTTCTTCGCTTTTGCACTTACCCACCACCGCTTCAAACTCTGACAGGTTCGGCGTCAGCAGCGTCGCCCCGCGATAGCGAGCGAAATCGGTGCCTTTCGGGTCGATCAACACCGGCACTTTAGCTTCCCGCGCCAGTTGGATCATAGTCTGAACGCTGTTCAACGCCCCTTTGGCATAGTCAGACAGTACCAGCGCGCCCGCCTGAGCCAGTGACTGGCGCAGACGTTGATGGATCGGCTCAGGATCAACCTGTTCAAATCCCTCTTCAAAATCGAGACGGATCAACTGCTGATTACGCGACAGGACGCGCAGTTTGGTGATGGTTGGATGGCTTTTAACCGCCACAAAATCGCAGTCCACTTTCACCTGCTGCAACGTGTTACTCAGCACACGCGCCGCATCATCTTCGCCGGTCAGGCCGATCAGGCGTGAAGCCGCCCCCAGCGCTGCAATGTTCATCGCAACGTTGGCCGCGCCGCCAGGACGCTCCTCCACGGTATCCACTTTCACCACCGGTACCGGTGCTTCAGGCGAGATACGGCTGGTGGGGCCATACCAGTAGCGGTCTAACATCACGTCACCGACAACCAGCACAGCGGCCTGGTTAAATGCGGGCAGTGTTACTTTCATTCCAGAGACTCCAGACTGCGATAAAAATAGTGCGCGGATAATAGCACAGATGGCTTAGTGTTCCGCGCTGTCAGATTCAGCCCCAGCCAACCAGCGCTGCCAGCTGGCGTTGACCGTCGCGCGCTCTGCCGCGAAGGCTTCCGGCTCCACATGGCCGGGTAACTCCTGCAACGCCAGATGATGCAATGCATCACGCAGCGTGACATAGGCATGCGTCAGCGCACGCGCTTCCTCTTCCGGCATAATGTCGTGCTGCGCCATCAGCTCAAAGATACGCACATTATCTGACCAACGGGTCAGCGCTGGCTGCCGGGCGGCGTAGCCTAAGACAAGATATTGCGCGATGAATTCAATATCGGTGATACCACCTTCATCGGTTTTAATTTCCCAGCGCCCTTTATGTTTGTTGCTGAGATGCGCGCGCATTTTTTCACGCATTTCACGTACGTCTTTCTGAAGCGTATCAGCATCACGCGGCAAGCAAAGAATGCCGCGCCGGATCTGATTAAATTGCTCGCACAACGCCGGTTCGCCAAACACAATACGTGCCCGCACCAGAGCCTGATGCTCCCAGGTCCAGGCTTCATTACGTTGATAATCATCGAAAGCCGCGAATGTGCTGACCAACATCCCGGCCGCGCCAGATGGACGCAGGCGTGCATCCACTTCATACAAAATGCCTGAAGAGGTCCGGGTGCTAAACAGATGCATCACACGTTGCGCCAGACGCAGATAAAACTGGCGGCCATCAATCGATCGTTCTCCATCGGTGACCGCATCGTCCGGGCAATCATGCAGGAAAACCAGATCGAGGTCTGAGCTATAACCCAGTTCCCAACCGCCCAGCTTGCCATAGCCGACAACCGCAAAACCGCGCTCGTTGTCGTTACTCAGATGCGACGGGCGGCCATAGCGCTGCACCATCATGTTCCACGCTTGTTGTACCACTGATTCGATGATCGCTTCGGCCAGCCAGGTTAAGTGATCACTCACTTTCATCACCGGTAGCGTTTCGGCGATGTCGGCTGCGGCGATACGCAGATGCTGCGCCTGCTTAAACTGACGCAATGCTTCCAGTTGCTGCTCTTCATCGTCGGTGGGAATACGCATCAGATACTGACGCAACTCATCGCGATAGGCATCCGTCGCGGTGGGTTGATACAACGTTGCCGGATCGAGCAGTTCATCCAGCAGTAACGGATAGCGCGCTAACTGGCTGGCAACCATGGGCGAAGCGGCACACAAGCGAATCAAATGACGCAACGCACCATGATATTCCGTCAGCAGTTCGAGATAGGTACTGCGCGTCAGCACGCCGAGCAGCAGCGGTGTCAGGCGATTGAGGAGCACCGCCGCATCATTGCGCGGACACACCTCGCTGAGCAGACGCGGCATCAGTTGATCAAGCGCCTGACGACCGCGCGGCCCAATGGTACGGCGGCCCACATCCAGGCGAAAGGCGTTTAACGCCTCAAACAGCGCATGTCGCTGTGTTTCATCCAACTGCGGTACCAGCACGGCCAGCTCACTTTCTTCCAGCGAGTCCTGCCATAACACCGCGAATTCCGCCAGTTCACGCTGATCATCAATATCGGGTGTATCGTCACCAATCAGTTCATCGAAGATGGCGCGGACACCGGCCATATGCCATTCAAGCTGGTTAATGAGCGCTGTCCAATCCGCCATCCCCATGCCCCAGGCCAGACGCTGCCGATCCAGTGCATTTTCCGGCAGGGTTTGAGTCTGTTCATCATTCAGGCTTTGCAACAGGTTTTCCAGGCGGCGTAAAAACAAATAGGCCTCACGCAAATGCCCCACCTGCTGTGCCGTCAGTAAACCCAGCTCACCAATGGCTGACAGCGTTGGCAGCAGGGAACGCAGCTGAAGTGAACGCTCACGCCCACCGCGAATCAGTTGGAATACCTGAACAATAAATTCGGTTTCACGGATACCACCCGCACCCAATTTAATATTGTCTTTCAGGCCACGACGGCGCACTTCGCGTGCGATCATTCCCTTCATGTTGCGCAGCGACTGAATGACGCTGAAATCAATATAGCGGCGATAGACAAAAGGCCGCAGCATCTGCTGCAACTCCTGGCTCCAGCGCCCCTGGTCATTGCCCATCAGACGCGCTTTAACCATGGCATAGCGTTCCCAGTCACGTCCCTGTTCCTGATAGTAATCCTCCAGCGCCGCAAAACTCAGCACCAGTGGACCGCTGTCACCAAACGGACGCAGGCGCATATCCACACGATAGACAAAGCCATCCACCGTGGGTTGATCCAGTACTTTGATCAGACGCTGGCCCATACGGGTAAAGAACTGGGCATTATCGAGTTCACGCCGGCCACCGCGCGTCACGCCATTTTCTGGCCAGGCGAAAATCAGGTCGATATCTGAGGAAAAGTTGAGTTCGTTGCCGCCCAACTTGCCCATGCCGAGAATCAACATCGGCTGTGCTTCGCCAGCGGCATTACAGGGGGTGCCGAAGTCGCGGCAGCAATCCTGCCATACCCAATCGCGTGCGGCGGCAATCAGGGTTTCGGCCAGTACGCTCAGTTGTTGCAGGCTCTCACTGGTGCTTGCCTGTTGCAGGCACTGCATCCAGGCAATTCGCACCAGCATGTGACGGCGAAACAGGCGTAGCTCGCGCATCAGGTCGCTTTCGTTACCAATGCCCGCCAGCGTGTCATTAAGCCACGCGACGTAGTGTTGCCACTCTTCAGGCTGGGGAGGTTGTTGTTGCAACTGCTGCCACCACTCAGGGTGCTGTTGCAGGTTGTCGACAATAAAGTCACTGAATGCGAGCGCGCCTGCCTGTTCAGGGGTCAGTGCGTCTGGCGACAGACCTAATTTGTCTGCCGCACTGTTCAGTTGCGCCTGCATCAGCGCGGATAACGGTAACAACATCTCCCCTCCCTGAATTTGTTTTGCGTCGCGTTAACGCGATGCGCCGCTATTGAGCCAGAATGGCACCTGTTTAACCGCCTGATTCACTAAGGTATTCAAGCCACGTTCCTGCTTGATATGGATAGCGTGCTGCAATGTCTGCCAGGATGACATCCAGTTGTTCACCTCTTCTGCCGGATAGGCCCCTGCCAGCAGATGGACCGCCAGTAACTGACGATTAAGGCGAGTGGCTTTATCCTGAAACTCATTAAACAACTGCACATCAACAAACGTTTCTTTCAGGTCGGCGGCGATGCGACTCAGCATAATGTCGCTGAAGCGCTTGAAGGAACCCTGCAATTTGCTTTTGTTCTTATCATCCAACCAGTTTTGCCACTGTGATTCGACCAGCCAGTGAGTAAGCGCTAACTGAGCCTCTACAGAGGCAAGAGAAAAACAGAGTTCCTGAGCTTCCTGGTCGTCATTCGTCAGCACCTCTTCAATGCGCGTCAATTTCTGACGCAAATCGCTGCTGGCCTTGCGCGGTACCAGCGCGCCGAACAGTGAAAATGTCTGACGCAGCGCGTCCAGCGCTTCCAGAACTGACGTTTTTGCTGCCGGGTTACCTCGCAACCAGACCTCTTCATGGTATTGCCAGTGATTCAGCCCCGCAGACAAAGCGTTGATCATCCCCTGCTCCACCGTCGCTTTTGCCGGTATCTTCAACAGCGGAAAGGTCCGCAATGGACGGGGTGGATTACCTTGTGCCAATTGATAGCCGCGGGCGGCTTTACTCAGGCTGCCAAGACGTAATCCCCCCATATCAATCAGCTTTGCAGCGAAACTCAGGAGGTCCGCACGGCTACCTTGTTTCAGCTCCAGCTCCACTTCATACAGCGGTTCACTGAATTCACCGGCAGCAACCTCACCACGATCAAACGCCACTTCTATTTCACTGTCAGCAAATTGCACCAGCCACATCTCACGCTGGAAATGGGTGCTGAATAACGGTTCCAGCCGCTGCTGTAGTGCAGCGACATCGGTGCCTTGCGGCCAGATTTCGGCTGGCAGCAGCGCGATGTCCAGGTCTGGCGCATCAAGATCCACGTTATATTCCGGGCGCTGGTGCAAACCACCCACGGTTTTACCGGATGTTTTAAGTGTCATTTCATAGCGTTGATCAACGCCACGAATGCGCAGTCCCATATCCCAGCGACGCAACTGATTGTCATCGGTTTCAAAATAGATGTTGGTCAGTTCGCGTGCCGCCACATGTTGATGAGGCATTGCCGCCAGGGTGGTGGCAAGTTTTTCGGCCGCTTCTGGCGTGGCAATGAACTTTAATTCGATTTCGATGGTCATAATTTTTTTGAATACGCTGCTGGCACGTTAAGAAGTTAATCTGGCGAAGAGTAATGCACTGAATGCGCGCTGTCTTGGGTTTCTTTTGCTTTTACGACCCTTTTCGCACCAGATTGAGACCAGGATAGTTCTCATTCAGATTTATGGGAAGCCTCTCCAGACTGTGCCAGTGTTTTTACGCCTTTACCAAACTTTGATATCGAATGAAAAAAATTACTTTTGCCGCTCTTTCTTTGCTGGCTTTCAGCGCCATCTCGACAGCCCATGCTGCCGAAAAGCGTTATATCTCCGATGAATTATCCACCTGGGTACGCAGCGGGCCTGGCGATCAATATCGTCTGGTTGGCAAGCTGAATGCCGGGGAGGAAGTGCAGTTGCTGCAAACCAACACTGACTCCCAGTATGGTCAAATCCAGGACTCACAGGGTCGTACTACCTGGATTCCGCTGTCACAGCTGAGTACCGACCCCAGCCTGCGTACCCGTGTGCCACAGTTGGAACAGCAGGTGAAAGATCTCACCGATAAGCTGCAAAACATCGACAACAGCTGGAACCAGCGTACGTCGGAAATGCAAAATAAAGTGGCCAACAGCGACAGCACCATCAACGATCTGAAAGACGAAAATCAGAAGTTGAAAAACGAGTTGATCGTCGCGCAGAAAAAAGTCAGTGCCGCCAATGTCCAGTTAGATGACAAGCAGCGCACCATCATCATGCAATGGTTTATGTATGGCGGTGGCGTGTTGGGTGTCGGTTTGCTGCTGGGTCTGGTACTGCCGCATATGGTGCCGCGTCGCAAAAAGAACAATCGCTGGATGAACTAAGCACCTTTTTGTTCTTTTTCTTAAGGGGATCGTAAGATGCCCCTTTTGGCATGTCCGAATTTTGGCCAAACTATGTAACAATTAAAGTCAGATGCGTGGATGGCACGCAAAGGCAGTTGACCTCTGGAGTAGTTGAGTGAAGACGTTTCTGGTCGGTGGCGCGGTGCGCGATGCGCTGTTGCGTTTACCGGTAAAAGATAAAGATTGGGTGGTGGTCGGCACCACGCCTGATGCGATGCTGGCGCAGGGCTATCAGCAAGTTGGCCGGGATTTTCCGGTTTTTTTGCATCCGCAAAGCCGTGAAGAGTATGCGCTGGCACGGACTGAACGTAAAAGCGGCAATGGCTACACCGGCTTTGTGACCTGGTTCGCCCCTGACGTCACGCTGGAGCAGGATCTGCAACGGCGCGATCTCACCATCAATGCCATCGCCCAGGCAGACAACGGCGAGTTGATCGACCCTTACGGTGGTCAACACGATCTGGCCAATCGAACCCTGCGTCATGTCTCTGCGGCTTTTAATGAAGATCCTCTGCGCGTATTACGTGTGGCGCGCTTTGCTGCCCGTTTCGCTCACCTCAACTTTCGCATTGCCGAAGAAACCCAGGCGCTGATGCGCGATATGACCGCCAGTGGCGAACTGGCACACCTCACGCCAGAGCGCGTCTGGAAGGAAACGGAAAAAGCGCTGCTGACACGTAATCCGCAGGTTTATTTCCAGGTGCTGCGCGACTGCGGTGCCTTGCAGGTGCTGTTCCCGGAACTGGATAACTTGTTTGGCATTCCCGCGCCCGTCAAATGGCATCCGGAGATTGATACCGGCATCCATTCGCTGATGACGTTAACCCTTGCCGCGGCGCTCTCGGATGAGTTGGATGTCCGTTTTGCCACGCTATTTCACGACGCTGGCAAAGCGGTTACGCCGCGCGAAAAGTGGCCGAGCCATCACGGTCACGGCCTGGCGGGCGTTCCAATTGTGGCTGCGCTGTGCGAGCGCTTACGCGTCCCCAATGCGATTCGCGATTTGGCGCTGATCGTCGCCGAATTTCACGATATGGTGCACACCATTGAGCGGCAGTCGGCCGAGATGTTGGTGGCGTTATTCGATCGCGTCGACGCCTGGCGTAAACCACAGCGTGTGGAGCAACTGGCGCTGACCAGTGAAGCTGATGCCCGTGGTCGTGCCGGTCTGGAGAGCAACGCTTATCCGCAGGGAGATTATCTGCGCAAGGCTTTTGCCCTGGCACAGGCCGTACCAACCAAAGCGGTGATTGAGGCTGGATTCAAAGGGGCAGAAGTACGGGAAGAATTAACCCGTCGGCGCAGAGTCGCGGTGCAGGAAGGATTGATCGACACGCGGCCAGTCTGAGCTGGCCGCGCAAGGTCTTACATAAACAGCATGTAAACCACGCCCGCAATAATAAAGCGGTAGATGGCGAATGAGACAAACGAGATACGTTTAATCAGTTCCAGGAAGGCTTTGATCGCAATCAGCGCCACCACGAAAGCGGTCACAAAGCCGACGGCGAACATCGGCAGATCCTGCATCGTCAGAAAACTCATACTCTTGTAGAGATCCAGCGCCGTTGCCCCCATCATCATCGGCACCGCCAGAATGAACGAGAACTCCGATGCCGCATAGCGGCTCACCCCCATCAGCATACCGCCTGAGATGGTTGCACCAGAACGTGAGAAACCTGGCCACAGCGCCAGACACTGGAAGCAACCAATCATAAATGCCTGGCGGTAGGTGATATCGTCAATCCCGACCGCTTTCGGCTGCTTAGGTTTGAGCAGTTCCGCCGCCAACAGCAGCACGCCTCCAACCACCAGCGCATACATCACGTTGATCGGGTTAAACAGGGTTTTGATTTGATCGTGCAACACCAGACCAACCACCACCGCCGGGACCATACCCAGCAGGATATGGATCAGGGTCAGATGACCTTTACCCGTACCTTCATGTTTGACTTCACCAAAGTGAATACCGATTAAGCCAAAGAGCCGACGCCAGAACATCACCACGACAGCAAGAATGGAACCGAGCTGAATCACCACTTCAAAGGTTTCGGCGGTTTCACCCTCAAAGCCTAACAGGTGGCCAACAATAATCATGTGGCCAGTGGATGAGACCGGTAAGAACTCGGTCAGACCTTCCACTATCCCCAGGATTGCAGCTACCCAAAGCTGATGAATATCTGCCATCAACATTTTCCTCTATCCGTTTTAAACAGTAAAAAGGCGGTCGCATCTGCTTACCGCCTTAAATTATGCCTGCGCCAGTCTGAAGGAAACCTTAAGGTTTCCGGCAACTAAGCCGCACTAAGCGCGGCGGCTGCAACTAAGACACACCATAATTTGGTTTGGTTTCATTGTGATGGCAATCACATCGGATTTATTTAGGAATAGTCCCGCGCTCAATACGCACGCCAACCGTTGCTGCCTGCGCTACAGCCCCCGGTTTGCCTACGCGGATGCGTACGCCGGGCGTTTTGAAACGGTTCATCAACAGATCCGCAATTTCTTCTGCCACGCGTTCAACCAGGGCAAAACGCTGGCCGTTAAGATGGTTTAAAATAGCTTCGGTGACGTCAGCATAGCTGAGGCAATCATCAACATCGTCGCTGGCAGCTGCCTGACGGTTATCCCATGCCATTTCGACATCGAGCACCAGCTTCTGCTGCATGCCCTGCTCCCAGTCGTAAACGCCAATGGTGGTGAACACGGTGAGTTGCTCGATAAATACGATATCCATGATGTAGTCTCTGTTTTTGGCCATGCCGGATACCACTTCCGGCGGATTATGCGTATTATCCACACTTACCGAGAACAAAACGACCCTACAGGAACGGTATGGAACTATGAGTGCTATCGCGCTTGGTATGATTATTTTCGCGTATCTTTGCGGCTCCATTTCCAGCGCGATACTGGTATGCAAACTCGCTGGCCTGCCCGATCCACGTACCGAGGGGTCTGGTAATCCGGGGGCGACTAACGTGCTGCGCATCGGCGGAAAAGTGCCTGCGGCAGCGGTACTGATTTTCGATATCGCCAAAGGCATGTTGCCAGTGTGGATTGCCTGGCTGCTGCATGTTGCTCCGCTCTACCTTGGCCTGACGGCCATCGCTGCCTGTCTCGGTCACATCTATCCGGTATTCTTTCGTTTTCGCGGCGGCAAAGGCGTGGCAACGGCATTCGGTGCCATCGCGCCGATTGGCTGGGACCTGACCGGGTTGATGACCGGTACCTGGCTGTTGACGGTCCTCTTGAGTGGTTACTCATCGCTGGGTGCGATTGTCAGCGCGCTCATCGCGCCGTTTTACGTCTGGTGGTTCAAACCACAGTTCACTTTTCCGGTATCGATGCTTTCCTGCCTGATTCTGTTGCGCCATCATGACAACATCCAACGCCTGTGGCGCGGCCAGGAAAACAAAATCTGGAAGCGGAAGAAAAAGAAGAAAGAATAAAAAAACCGGCGCAAGGCCGGTTTTTTTATTTTAGATGGCAGGCAATTCCGCCAATGGCCAACGTGGCCGGACGCTAACGCCCAACTCACCACGCGTACCACCTTTCAGACGCACCATGCCTGCGTAAGCAATCATTGCGCCGTTGTCGGTGCAGAATTCCGGACGGGCGTAAAACACTTCGCCGCCACGGGCCTGCATCATGTCAGCCATACGCTCACGTAACGTACGGTTGGCGCTCACGCCACCCGCAATCACCAGACGTTTAAAACCGGTCTGATCCAGCGCACGCTTACATTTAATCATCAGGGTATCCACCACCGCGTCCTCGAAGGCGCGGGCAATGTCGGCACGCGCCTGTTCATCCCCCGCATGTTCACGAATGGTGTTGGCCGCGAACGTTTTAAGGCCGGAGAAGCTGAAATCAAGGCCGGGGCGATCGGTCATCGGGCGTGGAAACGTGAAGCGACCCGGTGTGCCCTGCTGTGCCATCCGCGATAGCATTGGCCCGCCCGGATAGTCGAGGCCCAGCAGCTTGGCGGTTTTATCGAAGGCTTCACCTGCCGCATCATCGATAGATTCGCCCAGCAACGCGTATTCACCAATACCCGTGACGCTTATCAACTGAGTGTGCCCACCCGATACCAGCAGCGCGACAAACGGGAAGTCCGGTGGGTTATCTTCCAGCATCGGGGCCAGCAGATGGCCTTCCATATGATGGACCGGCACCGCCGGTACATTCCAGGCAAACGCCAGCGCGCGTCCAACGGTCGCACCCACTAACAGCGCCCCGACCAGACCCGGTCCGGCGGTATAAGCCACCGCATCAATCTGCTGCGGCTGTAATTCGGCCTGTTTTAACGCCGCCTGAATCAACGGCACCGTTTTACGCACATGATCGCGCGATGCCAGTTCCGGCACCACACCGCCGTAATCGGCATGCAATTTTACCTGGCTATATAATTGATTTGCCAGCAGACCGGACGCGTCGTCGTAAATCGCGATGCCGGTTTCATCGCAGGACGTTTCAATACCCAGAACTCGCATAGCTTTCGTACCCTCTTCTTGCGGCGCGCAGTGTATCACAGGGAGATCACCGGCCGGACATCTTTGGGCTGGAAAAAGTGTTTTTCCGCCGCGCAAAGAGTGCGCTATACTCCACGGCCTGAAAAAACCGGCAGCCGCAATGGCAAACGCCCCTGTTGGTTTCAATTTGTCCTTGGTGCTTTACAAGCCAACCGCGGTTGGAGTAGAATTATGCACCATTTTGAAATGTGCTGGCGCCGCAGCCAGCAGCAAAACCGAATTTTATCGAGGTGAGAGTTACATGCCGGTAATTAAAGTACGTGAAAACGAGCCGTTCGACGTAGCACTGCGTCGCTTCAAGCGTTCCTGCGAGAAAGCAGGCGTTCTGGCTGAAGTTCGTCGTCGTGAGTTCTATGAAAAACCGACTACCGAACGTAAGCGCGCTAAAGCGTCTGCTGTTAAGCGTCATGCCAAGAAACTGGCTCGCGAAAACGCACGCCGCACTCGTCTGTACTAATTTCTTTCGGAGGTTCGCCTCCGCCGCGTGATCAACGCAGACAGAGTCAAGTAAGAGGCCGTGCTTTCCGAAAGGAAGCGCGGCTTGTTGCCGTTTATGAGCTGAAAAATCGGGGCTTATGGCTGGACGAATTCCACGCGTATTTATCAATGACTTACTTGCCCGCACGGACATCGTGGACCTTATCGATGCCCGCGTAAAGCTGAAAAAGCAGGGTAAGAACTATCACGCGTGTTGCCCATTCCATAACGAAAAGACGCCCTCTTTCACCGTAAACGGCGATAAGCAGTTTTATCACTGCTTCGGCTGTGGTGCCCACGGCAATGCCATCGACTTCCTGATGAATTTCGATCGTCTGGAATTTGTTGAGAGCATTGAGGAACTGGCCACCCAGCACGGCCTTGAAGTCCCTTATGAAGCGGGTAACGGCCCCAGCCAGATGGAACGCCATCAGCGCCAAAGCCTTTACCAACTGTTGGAAGGCCTGAACACCTTTTATCAGCAGAGTCTGCGCCAGCCGCAGGCACAGCTTGCTCAGCAGTATCTCGCCACCCGCGGCCTTAGCCAGCAAGTGATTGATCACTTCGCTATTGGCTATGCTCCACCGGGTTGGGATAACGCGCTCAAGCGCTTCGGTCAGCAGAAAGATGATCGAGAGTCGCTGATGGAAGCTGGCATGCTGGTTAGCAATGACAAAGGCCGGACGTACGATCGCTTTCGCGACCGCATCATGTTTCCGATTCGCGATAAACGTGGACGAGTTATTGGTTTTGGCGGCCGGGTGCTGGGCAACGATACGCCGAAATACCTGAACTCGCCGGAAACACCGATTTTCCATAAAGGCCGTCAGTTGTATGGCCTGTATGAAGCGCAGAAAAATCATCCCCAACCAGCGCGTCTGCTGGTCGTGGAAGGTTATATGGATGTGGTGGCACTTGCGCAGTTCGGCATTGATTATGCCGTTGCTTCGCTGGGAACCTCGACCACCGCCGAACATATCCAGCTGCTGTTTCGCTCGACGGAAAATGTGATTTGCTGTTACGACGGCGACCGCGCGGGTCGTGAAGCCGCCTGGCGTGCACTCGAAACCGCATTGCCTTACATGAATGATGGTCGTCAGCTACGCTTTATGTTTTTGCCTGATGGCGAGGACCCGGACACGCTGGTGCGCAAAGAGGGCAAAGTGGCGTTTGAAGCAAGGATGGAGCAGGCAATGCCGCTCTCCACGTTTCTGTTCGACAGCCTGCTGCCGCAAGTTGATCTGAGCACGCGCGACGGTAAAGCACGCCTGAGTACGTTGGCGCTGCCGTTGATCAGCCAGATCCCGGGCGAGACCCTGCGCATTTATATGCGCCAGGAATTAGGTAATAAACTCGGCATTCTTGACGATAACCAGTTAGAGAAGCTACTGCCGAAACAGGCCGAGAGTGGTACCGCACCCACTGCACCGCCACTGAAGCGCACCACCATGCGCGTGCTGGTTGCCTTGTTGGTGCAAAATCCGCAGTTCGCCGCGATGGTGCCTGCTCTCGAAGGTCTTGAGCAGTCAAAAATGGCGGGTTTACCGTTGTTCGTGGAGTTAGTCAGCCGTTGTTCTGAGAATCCTGGCCTGACGACCGGACAGCTACTAGAGTTATATCGCGGGACAAATTTTAGTCAGACACTTGAAACACTGGCCACCTGGAACCACATGATAGTGGATGAAGAGGCCGAAGCGGTCTTCCAGGATTCGCTGGCAAGTCTTTACGATTCCGCGTTGGAGCAGCGCCTTGAAGCGCTTATCGCGCGCGACCGTACCGAAGGATTAAGTGCCGCCGAACGCCGTGAATTCTGGGCACTGAGCCAGGCACTGGCAAAGAAATAATCGTTTTAAGCGCCTTGGTTGCCGATACCGTTAAAATGGCAGGGAACCGGGGCGATAAGCATTAGCGGAACCTGGCGAGAAGCCAGGCCCGAAAAAAAAGAATCCAAGCGGCTTAAGTGCCGATTATAGAAGGGCAAAAGCCCTGGCCGCGACGAAGGCAGCGGCAAAAACACAACGCCTTCACTGTTATTGTTGGCTCGCTGCCGACCGACACCAATCTAATTAACAGAAGTGTGGATACCGTCTTATGGAGCAAAACCCGCAGTCACAGCTTAAGCTACTTGTCACCCGTGGTAAGGAGCAGGGCTATCTGACCTATGCTGAGGTCAATGACCATCTGCCGGAAGATATCGTCGACTCCGATCAGATCGAAGACATCATCCAGATGATTAACGATATGGGTATTCAGGTGGTGGAAGAAGCCCCTGATGCCGATGATCTGATGCTGAATGAAAACAGTGCCGATACCGACGAAGATGCCGCGGAAGCCGCCGCTCAGGTGTTATCCAGCGTTGAATCTGAAATTGGCCGTACCACCGACCCGGTGCGCATGTACATGCGTGAAATGGGTACTGTTGAACTGCTGACGCGTGAAGGCGAAATCGACATCGCTAAACGCATCGAAGACGGCATCAACCAGGTTCAGTGCTCCGTTGCAGAATATCCGGAAGCGATCACCTATCTGCTCGATCAGTACGATCGTGTTGAAGCGGGCGAATCACGTCTGTCCGACCTGATCACCGGCTTTGTCGATCCGAATGCAGAAGAAGATCTGGCACCAACTGCGACTCACGTCGGTTCTGAGCTGTCTGAAGAAGACCGCGATGACGATGATGAAGACGACGAAGAGAGCGATGACGACAGTTCTGACGACGATAACTCTATCGATCCAGAACTGGCGCGCGAAAAATTCGTTGAGCTGCGTACACAGTATGAAACGACCCGCACGGTGATCAAAGCCAAGGGCCGCAGTCATGCCGACGCAGTTGCCGAAATTCAGAATCTTTCTGAAGTGTTCAAACAGTTCCGCCTGGTACCGAAGCAGTTCGATTACCTGGTGAACAACATGCGTGAAATGATGGAGCGTGTGCGTACTCAGGAACGCATCATCATGAAGCTGTGTGTTGAACTGTGCAAAATGCCGAAGAAAAACTTTATCACGCTGTTCACCGGCAACGAAACCAGTGAAAGCTGGTTCAAAGCCGCGCTGGCAATGAACAAGCCGTGGTCTGAAAAACTACTGGAAGTGCAGGATGACGTTATGCGTTGCCTGCAAAAACTGCTGCAAATTGAAGAAGAAACCGGCCTGACCATTGAGCAGGTCAAAGACATCAACCGTCGTATGTCTATCGGCGAAGCCAAAGCGCGTCGTGCGAAGAAAGAGATGGTGGAAGCTAACCTGCGTCTGGTGATTTCAATCGCTAAGAAATACACCAACCGTGGTTTGCAGTTCCTCGACCTGATTCAGGAAGGCAACATCGGCCTGATGAAAGCGGTTGATAAGTTTGAATACCGTCGTGGTTATAAGTTCTCAACTTACGCCACCTGGTGGATCCGTCAGGCCATCACCCGTTCTATCGCCGACCAGGCACGTACCATCCGTATTCCGGTGCATATGATTGAGACCATCAACAAACTCAACCGTATTTCGCGCCAGATGTTGCAGGAGATGGGCCGCGAGCCGACGCCGGAAGAACTGGCTGAGCGTATGCTGATGCCGGAAGATAAAATTCGCAAAGTGCTGAAAATCGCTAAAGAGCCGATCTCTATGGAGACGCCGATTGGTGATGATGAAGATTCGCATCTGGGCGATTTTATCGAAGACACCACGCTGGAGCTGCCGCTGGACTCTGCTACTTCTGAGAGCCTGCGTTCCGCAACTCACGACGTGCTGGCGGGTCTGACTGCGCGTGAAGCGAAAGTACTGCGTATGCGTTTTGGTATCGATATGAATACCGACCATACGCTGGAAGAGGTAGGCAAACAGTTCGACGTAACGCGTGAGCGTATTCGTCAGATTGAAGCCAAGGCGCTGCGTAAACTGCGTCACCCGAGCCGTTCCGAAGTACTGCGTAGCTTCCTCGACGACTGATTTGGTCCTAAACAAAAAACCCCGGCTTGCCGGGGTTTTTTATTGTCTCAGAACAACTGTAATCCTTCATACAGCTGGCGATAGGCGGCAGCCATCTCCTCCAGCGAAGCGCGATTCAGGCCGCTCGGGTTCGGCAGCACCCACAACCGGGTAGCACCTAGCGTTTGCGGCTGTTCGCCCCACTCCACCTTACGCTGGCGAAATGCACGCTGGAAGGCATCTTTACCCAGCACCGCCAATGCACGCGGCTGATAACGCAGCACCTTTTCCTGCAATCGACTGCCGCCATCGCGCAGCTCATCACCCGCCAGTTCCGTGGCCTGTACGGTAGGACGCTCCACCAACATGGTGATGCCACAACCCGTTTCCAGTAAGCGTTGCTCCTGTTCCGGCTTGAGTTGTTCATGGGTAAATCCCGCCAGATGAATCACCTTCCAGAAGCGATTACCCGGATGTGCAAAATGGAAACCGGTGTGCGCTGAGGATTGGCCTGGATTGATACCGCAAAACAACACCTGCAAATGCGGAGCGATGATGTCGCGAATGTTGTGCTCACTCATGCCAACACCAACCCGGCGCGCTGCTTCACTGACTGACGGCTGGCAGCCAAAATATCGTTCGCGTCGGCTTCATTTGGACAGGCGCGCGCCAGCGCCATCGCTCCCACCATCTCGGCCAGTATGCTGGCAGCAAGGGTGTCAGCCTGAGCATTACCCAACAGCTGCAAAGGTTCAGCCAGACGCTGGCGGACCGCTTCACGCCGACGGGAAAACAACGTACGCGCCTCGAGTGGCAAATGCGCCATTTCACTGGCAAGCGCGGGCAGTGGGCAACCTTCACCCGGCATCGCACGATGGATATCAGAGAGATAATTATCGATTAGCAATGCCAGGCGCTGAGCCGGGTCCTCGACCTGCACAATCGCGGCGATACGTTGCGCTGAGTCAGCAAACATCTGTTCAATCACCGCCTCAACCAATGCTTCACGCGACGCGAAATGGGCATAGAAACCACCGTGCGTCAAACCGACACGCTTCATTAACGACGCCACGCCAATGCTCTCAGTACCACACTCACGCATCACTTTGGCCGCCTCATCCAGAATGCGTTGACGCGTACGCGCTTTGTGGCTCAGCTTTTCCATCTTCTGCCCCTCCTGATCATCAGTTACGACAATCATAGTAATTATTACGACCATCATATTCCAGCTTGACGAAAAATATTATGACCGTCATATTTATCACATCAAATATGATAACCATCATTTAGAGGAATCGACCATGTCAACATCTCAACTGGCTTTGATCACCGGCGCATCCAGCGGTATTGGCGCAACCTACGCAAAACAACTGGCCGCTCGCGGTTACAACCTGATTCTGGTGGCACGCGATGCTACCCGCCTTAACGCGCTGGCGCAGAGCTTGCGAGAATCAGCAGGCGTGGAAGTCTCCGTACTCCCGGCAGACCTCACCAAAACGCAGGATTTGCAGCGCATTGAACAAGAAATTCGTGACAACCACCAAATCACTTTGCTGCTGAATAACGCAGGAATGAGCGTAGAGGGTGAATTTGTTGATGCGGATATCGAACGTATTCAAGCCATGCTGGCGTTGAATATTGTCGCACCAACCCAATTAGCTCATGTCGCGGCCCAGGCTTTTCGTGCGCGCGGCCACGGCACCATCATTAATATTGCTTCCGTGCTGGCGTTGATCCATGAGCGCTTTAACGGCGCATACGACGCGACGAAATCCTTTGTTTTGACACTAACGCGCGCCATGCAGCGTGAGCTGGCTGATAGCGGTGTCCACGTCCAGGCTGTCCTGCCCGGTGCAACGCGTACCGAAATTTTCGATCGTTCAGGCACCCCAATTACCAAATTCCCGGCAGAAATGCTGATGGAAGTGGAAGATCTGGTAAGTGCCGCGCTGAGTGGACTGGATGCTGGTGAGTCGGTCACCATCCCGTCGCTGGAAAATACTGGGCTATGGCAGGAATTCGATAACGCCCGGATAGCGTTGCAACCTTATTTGTCGCTGAACAAACCGGCATCACGTTATCAGCAGGCATGAAGGTAACAAGCAGACAGGGCATTCCTGCCCTGTTTCAGATTCGTCTGCGGATTAAGGGGATTGCTGTCACAACGGATAAGGGATCTACGAATTTTCTTATGGATATCAAGGAGTCAGATACTGTGCTAATTTTGAGCAACCAGCTATCAATGGCTGGATCGCCCTGGCGAGATACTTTATAATCCCCGCTCCGCTGGCCCCTTAGCTCAGTGGTTAGAGCAGGCGACTCATAATCGCTTGGTCGCTGGTTCAAACCCAGCAGGGGCCACCAAATTTATCAAGGACTTAGACAGGGAACTGGCTGAGTCCTTTTTGTTTTCTGGCTTTTCAGGTGATGTAGTGGGTGACGTAATTGCCTGGTAACCCTTACTGTGTAATGAGACCTTAAAGCGCATGAATTTATTTGAAGAGCTTGAAGTAACCGAGTCTGAAAGCCAAACTCTGGAACAAATAACCCCAAGTTTTATAAGCCTTTATTCCGTGTGTACCTCCCTCAAGAACGAAAAACCTTCAGTGACCTGGTCTTCAATTGCCAAAATCCTTATCAGACGACTTGAGAAGTATCAGCTTTTAATGCGGAATGGAAATGGGCTGGTTCATGTAGGCAAAGGTATCATCACTTTCGATGGCCGCAGTAAGCATTATAAAGAGGTTGACAAAAATTCACTGCCAACACTCTCTCAAGTGCTAAGCAGTCTGCATAATGAAAGTATCCAGGAAAGTATTTTGAAAATGTTTGGCTACTCTAAGTCAGACATCGAGGCGGCCCTGGAACTCACCTTACCCATCAGTAAGCCATTACCGACCGATCATTTGGCAGAAATTCTCAAATTGAAAGAAGATAATGCTCGATTAGAAAAAGAAAATGCCAGATTGAGCCAAACCAAAAAAGCGTACCTCACAGAAAAAAATGCCGTTGTACGCGAAGGCATCTTAAAAGCTATCATCAGCCTCATTTATGCTCCCAATCTGTACATAGAGAACAGCCATACCGTAGAAGTCGTAAAGAAAAATCTTCCAGCTGCGCGGGCGTTAGTAAAGTTGCTTGACCAGAAATCGACTATATTTTGGCCTGATATGGCAGAACCCCCACTCGCAATTGAGACAATCGAGAGACTTGTCGCTAAACAAATTAAATCATTAAAATAAAGATAATAAAATCAATGCATTAAACCTGACTCACCGGGAAGTTAGCTTTCACTTCCCAAAAAAATTTATTCTGGTTTGTTTAAATCCTCCTTGAAGAGAAATGGTTTAATGAGGAACAAATGAAAACCACGAATATCTACCCAGTGCAGCCCCCACAGCCTCTTATCCGCATTAGCAAAATGTTGGAACTGCTGGATTGTAGCCGTACCACTCTCTACCGTTGGGTCCAGCAAGGCGACTTCCCACAACCTCTGAAACGTGCTGGCCGTACTTTGGGCTGGCAACTTTCAGCCTACGAAAGTTGGTTGCAAAACAGCTAACTTCCCTTTGTTGAGTCGTTAATCAAAGCAGAGCCCCCGCTCTGCTTTTCTCTTTCTGGTGCGGAACCAGATGAAACAAAACCCGTTGTACTCGCGCTTAAAGAATCAAGGTGGTTGAGGCTGTAAAGCCGCGTATACAACGGGATTAGCTTCGCAACTACGGTAAGCCTGACGCAGGATATTTATAATATTTACCCGCTGGATGTTTAATGAATATTGTTCAGAGCATGAATAAGTACGTTTATGACGGTTTAGTCTGGGATGTACTTCCCAATGAGTTAGATCAAGAAAAGAAAATTATGGATAAGCTGTTTGCTCTCAAAGATAAATGCTTTGAACATTCAAGCCGCCTGTTCGCACTTCGTATGGATTTCAGGCTCAATCATTACACAGATGACAACAGCCCAATCACTCGTTTCCACCAGCAGCTCATCCCTGCATTACGCGGAAAGTATCCTAAATCACTTATCAGCTATGCATGGGTTCGAGAGCAAGTAAAGTCTGAAGCTCAGCACTACCATTACGTTCTCATCATGAATGCGCATCACGTCCGATATGCACAATCGCTGGTGGACCTTATGTCACAATCATGGGCTAAAGCTACTGGTGGTACTTACTGGCTGCCTCGAAACCCATGGTACTTGCTTAGCCGTAATGATGCTGATTCCCAAGCTGAGTTTATGAAGCGTGTCAGCTATCTCGGTAAGAAAAGAAGTAAAGAACATACTCCTACCGGTGTGAAATGCTATGAAACTGCAGTACGTTTACCAAAGCATGTTCAGGAGAAAATTAAATCTGAGGCTATAGCAACTCATTGTTCAACTGAGACTAAACGACAAAATGATGAAGTGTGCTCAAATAATGAAAAAAATCCCGTTAATCAAATTATTTCTCCATCTGAGCAGACAACTAAGTATGGTTCTTTTTCCATTTCAGCAGGAATTAATCCTGCTTGTAATGCCCCTATCGTTCTCCGATCAAAAATTGACCTTTGGAATAGAGACCTTAATCATCAACAGAAAGGCCACCTTGCGATGATTAAAAAACCTATAAATATCAAATCACCACAAGGCGAAATCACGACAGAATCTCCCCAGAAAGCCAAATTACGCATATTTTGGCAGAACCACATAGAACGTTATTATTGCTTCTTTCTTCCTCTCAACACCCCCATTGAATTGTACTGTAAATTACATGGGCTGAAATTCAGCTCTGCCAAAAGATATCTAATCAATTTATCGATACCGTTTGATGGAAAGCGTAAATAACTGCGTACTGTCGCCGTACTCATTTATGATTGAGAATCTTAGCCTTCCCGAGATGACTTCTTAAACGGGGAGCTGGTCAACCTTGCCCTACTTTGTTGAGTTGCGATCATAAAAGTCGTCGTGATCAAGTGATCACTGCCAGGCGCATGATCACTGCAGCGATCATGAATGTGTTTAATGAAAACAATAAAAACAAATAAAATCAACATGATAATAAAGACAAGTCGTATTACAATTGATGCAGCACCCTTACAGTAGGCTTTGAAAGCAAAGCTGTGCAAAATTGTTATGATCGCGAATTTTGATCGCATCCTGGTAAAGTCCGTGGTGGGAAAGGAGATAAAACTCTCCCTTCGAATTTTTAACACTGACGTTCCCAGAATCAATCAGGTTTAGTGCCAAAAGGCACACTTCTAAGTGATATGCATGTTTTATGGTCTTCCTACAGACTATTTGCATTTCGCTTGGTCATATCCAACAAAAATGTGGGCAAGTTACCTCATCAAGTTGACAGGCAGCTATGGGCGTAAGACAGCTGTGCTGGACCACTCAATGGAAGCATCCAGATCAACACGAGCGTAGAAATGCATGACAATATCGCTCGTGTTACACAATATCCTTGCTGGTCCTCCCATCATCCACGATGATAACTATCAGGGAGTTAACGTTAAATGAGAGGACATTGGGAATGCTCGAAGTTGAATTCCGGGAATGGCTGGAGACCAGAGGTGCAAAAACACAAGCAGGCCTCAACTCTCGTATTTATGCGGTCAAAACTATCGAAAAAAATCTCGCCGCACTGGATTCCCCTCATGCAGATCTAGATGCAGCCTACAAAGCAGACGGTTTTGCGCAACTGCGACAACGTCTCAAACAGATTCGTCGCGATGCTAAAGATAATGGTGACGACTACCGGCTACTGATGCCTGAATCCGAACAGCCGCTTAACCGATTGTCAAACTGGAACAGCTGGCTAGGGCAATATGGACGCTTCCTTGGCGGTGATGACTCCCAGGCCGACGAGATTCGGGATTATGTACTTGAAAACTACATCACCCCCGCCCGTGATCGCGGTGAGGCTAGCGTGACCGTGGTAGTCGGCCCGCTGAATACTGAAATGGGTCTCGATGTGGCATGGCCAAACATCTGTCAAGCCCTTAATGGGAAAAAGTTTCAGGAGTTAGCTGATGTTCCTCCTCCGGTGACAGAAGGGCCAAAAATGAGCACCACCCGGAAATACACGTTTATCCTCATAGAAGGAGACAATCTGGTGGCCCAGACTAAACCAACGCCGACTAACCTTATTCTTTACGGTCCTCCCGGTACAGGTAAAACCTATCATACGGCCAGGGAAGCTGTTGCACTTTGTGATGGAGAAGCTGACTACCCGGATTCAAAGGATGGCCGTGCAGCTCTGATGACGCGTTATAACGAACTGATGGCAGAAGAAAGGATCGCTTTCGTCACCTTTCATCAGAGCTATGACTACGAAACTTTCGTTGAGGGCCTTCGTCCGGAAATCGGTCAAGATGATTCTTCTTCCGCAGGATTCACACTCACACCCACGCCGGGCATCTTCAGGGAAATTTGCGCTCTTGCCGAGCAGGCAAGAACTCAGCCACGTGTGCAGACCAACCTCCCGGCATTCCAGCTCACCCAAAGACGCTTCTGGAAAATGGGACAAAGTGCCATTGGCACAGAAGACGATGTCTATGAAGAAGCGCGGGCCAATGGCTATATCGCACTGGGGTGGGGAGGAAGCATCGACTGGAGCGCAGAAAGATTTTCATCGTTCAACGCGATTAATGATGAATGGATCAAGCAAAATCCTGAGAACAAAACGCCAAGCAACTGGACACAAACCTATCCCTTCCGATGCGAAATGAAACCTGGCGATATCGTGATAGTTCCTTACGGAAACACCGCGTTTCGCGCTATCGCTGAAATCACGGGCGATTACTATTTCGTTCCCGAAGCCGAAGGTTACTATGCCCATCGACGCCATGTGCGCTGGCTACTGACTCTCGACGAACCGCTCCCGCTCGATACCATCGTTGATGGTAACTTCACGACGCGAACTCTCTATTCACTCCCCACCAATCGTGTGAATCTCCCAGCGCTGAGTAGGCTGCTCTCGAATACAGATAACCAGACGAGTAATTCTGATGTTGAAGGGCCGCCAGAGCAGTTCGTCCTCATTATTGATGAGATCAATCGGGCGAATATCTCGAAAGTGTTCGGTGAGTTGATCACGTTAATCGAGACGGATAAGCGCTTGGGAATGCCTGATGCTCTCACCGTGACGCTTCCGTATTCGAAAAAGAAAGACTTTGGTGTTCCCGCCAACCTTCATATCATTGGCACAATGAACACCGCCGATCGCTCTATCGCCTTGCTAGATACGGCATTACGGCGACGCTTCAACTTCCGGGAAATGGCTCCCGACGCCAGCCTGCTAAGTGAAATAGACGGTATCGATCTCACTGCAGTCCTGACCACCATCAATCAAAGAATCGAATACCTTATAGGACGGGAATATCGTATTGGACACGCCTTCTTCATAAATTGTGAAACCAGGGAACAGATTGAAGATGCGGTGCGTAATAAGATTATACCGCTGTTACAGGAGTATTTTTTCGAAGATTGGAGCCGAATCGGGGCGGTGCTAGGCGATGGGTTTATGCAGGAAGCTCGTATTTTACCGCCGGCAGGAATAGAGGGAGAACCATTATCAAGCTGGTTGATTCGCTCACCGTTCAGGAATGACGCTTTTGACCGACTGGTAGGTTAATCCAGACCGCATAACGCCACCACCTCCAATATGGCCGGTGAATCGGAAGAATGACACACCTCACGGTTCACGAATGGGAGGGTATTTGTGTAGGCGCGGAAAGCAGCACAAATTCTCCTCATGCCTTCACCCGCATTCAGGCTAACGCCCTGCTTGCGGCGGCGCGTATGCATCCGCTGGCAAATCAGCACGGAACTAATATCTTAATCGATCGCCACAACAAAATAATTGCCGGGCAAATGGTTGGGGTCATTGCCGCACCGGGGTGTAGCCTTGAGATCCTGCCCAAAATCGACAATGAGACGATAGAATCAGACAGCACAATCCGACGCCGCCTGATTCGCATGCTCGATGTCGCCCTCGGGCTTAAACTCGGTAATGGACAGGCCGCAACAATGGCGCAACAAGCGGAAAGCTTGCTCGATATACTTATCCGCCTGTTCGCCGAGCGACTCTTAGCCGAAGTACAGCGGGGGTTGCCGCGCGCCTATCTGGCGCAGGAGGATGATTTACCTGCACTGCGTGGAAGGCTCAATATCAAGCGGCAATTCACTACACATGCCGTGCGCCCTGACCGCCTCGCCTGTCGTTACGACGTACTGTCGGCCGATACCGCCCTGCTTCGTATTATGAAGGCATGTGTAGTCCTGCTTCGCCGCTATGCCCGAGCGGCGGATACCCTCCGTCGGCTGAACGAACTGCGCAGCCTGCTGGTGGATGTTAACGATGTCCCATTAAGTCATCTTCCGTGGTCACAAGTGCGGATCGACCGGACCAACCACCGTTGGGAATCGCTCTACAATTTGGCGCGCCTCCTCCTGCAACGCAACTGGCAGGCAACACACCACGATAGCCAGGCGCAGCATGGGATAACACTGCTTTTTCCAATGAATGATTTGTTCGAGGCCTATATCGCAGCACTGGCGAAGCGTGCGGTAAGCGGTACGGAATGGACGGTCCGTGCACAGGCTGGCAGATTGTATTGTCTGAGTGAGGACAGAAACGAGGGCAAACCACACTTCCAGACACGGCCGGACCTGCTTATCGAGCGGAACCACCGGACGGTGATGATCATAGACACTAAGTGGAAACGGATTATGCGTCATCCTGAAGATGCTAAGGGAGACGTATCACATGCCGATGTCTACCAGATGATGGCCTATGCCCGGATTTATCACTGCCCACAAGTCATGCTCCTCTATCCACATCATGCAGGTTTGGGAGAGCAGACCCTGAACTTAGGCTATAGGATTTTAGCGGGCGATGAACGATTACATGTAGCGAGTGTCGACCTCATTCCTGATGAAGCCGCCATCGTAGAGCAGTTAATTCACCTTATAACCATCAGCACGCAGAGCGAATAAAAGCTTGGCGCATTTCGAGATCGGGCACCCTAAATGATTTTTCCCCATGTTTCATTCTGACGCTTAGCTAAAATGAAGGACGCGGTACCGAATAAACCAGAACCGGCCACTATAGTTAGTTTTCCGAAAATATAAGTAAGAGGAGCATTTATGATTACTCTTCAATTAGCCAAAGGCGAGCATAAAGGCACGGTAATTTTTACAGGAAATGGAGTTGCTGTGCCCTCCGAAATGACCGTGACAGGAGGCTTCACTCTACAGGATATTCAGGCCCTGTTTTGGCATATAACGTCTACGGGAGAAGGCCATGCGCAAGGAATTTATGAGCTCAATGACAATGTCTGCGCGCCCTACGAGCTGTTGTTTGTTATGAAAATCTATTCAATTGCCGTCAACGGCGTGCCACAAGAATGGCTCGATGAAATGGCATCAATGGCACGAGCAGTTGAGCAGGAATTCGCAGAAGGTTCTCAGTCATAGCAATGCGGCTTGCACCACTGTCTGTCAATTTAGCCCCACCTACAGCATCTGCAATAGAAGCTGCTTGTATCTCATCAATAACTTCAAATACAAACAATCTCATAGCAGCCCCGAACCCGTTCAATAAGTGAACGATTTTTTATCTAAAATTACTAAACCACCCACCGATACTGACTTAAGCATTCGTTATGAAAACCAAGCGCTGAAATCATAGCGTCTGAATGTTCAGACGATTACAATTGTTGCTTATTTTTGCGATCAACATTCCAGGTTTTAGATGACAAATATGACTATCAAAAATGATAAAAGCTGGATCGGTGACCTTCTTGGTGGGCCACTTATGGGGCGAGAGAGTAGAGTCATTGCTGAACTCTTGCTGGAAGAGCCTGACGAGGCCATGTGGCAAGCGCAAATCGTTGATGAGAATATTTTACAGGCGTCATCCCCTAACACCGCAAACCGTTATGCCCGAACGCTCAAGTTGAGATTAATGACTCTTGATGCTCAAGCTCTAGGGCTCATCGCCAACGGCAGTGAGAGTGAACGCCTGCAACTTTTGCTAGCAGCATTGACCCTCCAATCACCTGTTGTCGCTGATTTTATCTCTAGCGTTGTCAATCCTGCTCGTCTGGAATTTAAGGACAAGTTGCCTGGAAATTGCTGGGATGAGTTTGTCGATGAGAATCTTCGCATGCACCCCGAACTTAGCAGCTTCTCCGATTCGTCGATAAAAAAAATGGGCAATAACCTAATCAAGTCTTTGGCTGAAGCTGGATACCTGGATACCCCACGTCGACGCAACCTTCAGTCGATATTCCTACTACCCGAGGTAGCCGCTACGCTACATCGTTTGGATAAGGCTGATTTGATACCGGTACTGGAGGGTAAAGCGTGAGTGATCAGATACTGGCTTACCGCTTAAAACAGCTTGAAGAACGCATCAGCGATGACCGTTTTTTGAAAAACCAGGGCTCCGGCAATGAAATTGGCTTCTGGATTTTTGATTATCCGGCACAGCAGGAACTGCAGGTTCGCGAGTATCTGGCGTTTCTGTTTAAAAAACTGGATAAGAAATACACATTTACTGAGTTGAATATTTTTCAGGTCATTATCGATATGCTGGAAGAACGTAAGCTCTTTGACCGTATTTGCCAGCGAGAACCTGAGCTTGGCCTTGAGACAATGAAAAAACATCTGGCAGCCCCACTCAGCCAGAAAAAAATTGCTGAATATATTGCCCGAACTGTAGACCTCCCCTCGCAGGATTTTGTCATTCTGACTGGGCTGGGTAACGCCTGGCCGTTAGTGCGCGGACACGAGCTAATGAGTGCTTTACAGGATGTTATGGGGTTCACACCACTGCTAATGTTCTATCCTGGAGTTTACAGTGGGTATGACCTTTCTCCATTAGCAGGGATTAACTCCCGAAACTATTATCGTGCCTTTAGACTGGTTCCAGAAACCGGTCCCGCGGCATCTTTGAATCCTCGATAAAAGACGACAGCAATGAATATTGAACAAATCTTTGAGAAACCGCTAAAACGAAATATTAACGGCGTGGTTAAAGCCGAGCAAACCGATGACGAAAGTGCCTGGATTGAGCTGGATGAGTATGTCATAACTCGAGAGCTGGATGGCCACTTGCGCCAATTCTTTGAAGTCTATGCCCCTGCTACGGGACCAGGTAGATTACAGCTTGCCGATAAGATGGGAGTCTGGGTTTCAGGTTTCTTTGGTTCCGGTAAATCACACTTTATTAAAATCCTCTCTTACCTGCTGGCCAACCGCGAAGTAAGCCACAAAGGCATAAAACGCAATGCGATCTCATTCTTTGAAGAGAAAATCGACGATGCACTGCTTTTAGCTGATATTCGTAAATCTGTTAAACATCCGACAGATGTCGTACTTTTCAATATTGACTCACGTGCAAATGTTGAAGATGGTGTCGATGCGATTCTCAAAGTATTTCTGAAAGTCTTTAACGAGCTTGCTGGTTATTGCGGTGATTTCCCGCACATTGCACATCTGGAGCGTGAACTCGATAAGCGTGGACAGTTTGATACCTTTAGGGCTGCCTTCGCGGACATCACCGGGTCTCGCTGGGAAGATGAACGTGATGTTTATCTGATGATCAACGATCAGATGGCACAGTCATTGAGTGTTGCAACTGGTCAGAGTGAAGAGTCTTCTCGTCAATGGATCGAGCAACTTGACAAGAACTTCCCTCTTGATATCAAAAACTTCTGTACATGGGTAAAAGAGTGGCTCGATAGCCAAGGAAATCGTAACATCCTGTTTATGGTCGATGAGGTCGGTCAGTTCATTGGCAAAGATGCTCAGATGATGCTGAAGCTCCAAACCATCACCGAAAATCTCGGCGTCATTTGTGGTGGTCGCGCATGGGTAATAGTGACCTCTCAAGCAGATATCAATGCCGCTATTGGCGGCATGAGCAGCCGTGACGGTCAGGACTTCTCCAAGATTCAGGGACGATTCTCCACTCGCTTACAGCTCTCCAGTTCCAACACTTCTGAGGTTATACAGAAACGCCTGTTGGTGAAAACCGATGAGGCAATTCCTGCACTGGAGGCGGTCTGGCAGGAAAAAGGCGACATTCTGCGTAATCAGCTGGCATTCGACACCACAACCACTGCTACGCTGCGCGCCTACACAAATAGCCGCGAGTTCGTGGATAACTATCCGTTTGTGCCGTGGCACTACCAGATCCTGCAAAAGGTCTTTGAATCAATCCGTACTAAAGGGGCCGCAGGTAAGCAGCTGGCAATGGGGGAGCGCTCTTTGCTGGACGCCTTCCAGTCAGCTGCAGTCCAGATTTCTGCCGATGGCCTTGATAGCCTCGTACCGTTCTGGCGTTTCTACTCAGCGATTGAAAGCTTCCTGGAACCAGCGGTTAGCCGCACCATCATTCAGGCCAGTCAGTCTCCGTCATTAACAGAGTTTGACGGCAAACTGTTGAAGACGTTGTTCCTTATCCGCTACGTCGACGTGCTGAAAAGTACTCTAGATAATCTCGTCACGCTCTCTATCGAGCGCATTGATACTGACAAAGTGGAACTCCGTCGACAGATTGAAGCCAGTCTTAATCGTCTGCAAGCTGAGATGCTGATCTCGCGTATTGATGACAAATTCGTTTTCCTCACTAACGAAGAAAAAGAGATTGAAAACGAAATCCGCAATATTGACGTGGAATTCACCACCATCAATAAGCAGCTTTCAACCATCATTTTCGAAGAGATCCTGAAGAACAAAAGATATCGCTATCCAGCAAATAAGCAGGATTTTGATATCAGCCGCTTCTGCAACGGGCATCCACTGGATGGCGCAAATCTTAACGATCTGGTAGTGAAAGTACTAACTCCACTGGATTCGAATTACGAAAGCTACAAGGGTGCTCATTCAAATAGCCAGCTGATGACGGACAGTAAAGACTGCATCTTAATTTGTCTGCCTGATGAAGCACGTACGTGGCAAGACCTGACAATGTACGCTCAGACCAAAGCCTTCCTCAGCAAGCAAAGTGGCCAACGTCCGGAACAGGCAACGCTGTTGGCGGAAAAAGGTCGTGAAAATGGCATGCGCGAAAAAACGCTGAAGGCGCAGATTGAAGGACTTCTGGCTCAGGCTGATGTCTGGGCGTTGGGCGAGCGGTTGGATAAGAAATCCTCTTCGCCGATAGCTATCGTGGATGCAGCCTGCGGTTACGTTATTGAGAACAGTTTCTCCAAACTGAAATTGCTGCGATTGAGTACCGGAGATGTAAATCGTGAAACTCACGCGTTGCTGACAGTAGAAAATGACACCCAGCTAGATTTCGGGGGGATGGAAGAATCCAACCCAGAAGCGATGCGCGAAGTGGATAATTGGATCTCAATGAGTATTGAGGCTCATAAACCGGTGTACCTACGGGATATCCTCACTACCTTTGGTCGTCGCCCATTTGGCTGGCCGGAAGATGAGGTCAAATTGCTGGTGGCGCGTCTGGCGCGTAACGGTAAATACAGCTTCACCCTGCAAAGTAGCGAAATTGCACTGAAGCAGGCGTGGGACGCGTTTAACAACTCACGTCGCTACAGTGATTTGCGTTTGCACAAAGTTCGTCGCCATGATGAAGCGCAGTTGACCAAAGCCGCACAGCTAATGGGCGATATTGCCGGGGAACCGTTTAACGAGCGCGAAGAACAGTCGCTAGTATCACATATTCGCGAACTGTTTGGCCGCTGGAAGAGCGAGCTGACAATCTTTAAAACTCGTGCGGAGAGTGGCGCAAACCCCGGGCAAAAAGAGATTGCAGAAGGTCTGGTACTGCTTAACGGGATTCTCAACGAGAAAGAAGAATACGCTGTTATTGAGAAAGTCACTGCAGCAGCTGGTGACCTCGGAGATTTCTCGGAAGATTGGGACAACCTAGTCAGTTTCTACAAAAACCAATACGCCACATGGCAGCGCTTGAGTGCGGCGTTGAATGGCAGTTTTAAAGCTAACCGTAACGCACTGGATAAAGACGAAACAGCTCAAAAGGCGCTGCGCGATCTTGAAGCTATCTACGGCATGCCCAGCCCTTACAGAGAGTTGCACCGGATTATTCCGTTGATTGAAACTGTTGAAACCATCAACCAGCGTCTGGTGGAAGAATACCGAAGCCATGCGCTGTTGCAGATAGATGGCCATATCAATGAGCTGAAGCAAAGCATGCAGGAGATGCATGTCCCTGCTGATTTGCAGCACTCGCTTTTACACCCGATGCAGCAATCGCGCAAGAAAGTGGAGCAGAACGGTCTGATCCCACAGATTATGGAAGAGCAGGCTGAGGTTCGGGCGCTACAATTTAAAGCGAATGAACGGCTGAACGGCTGGGTAGAGGAACAGCGTAAGAAAGTGCCTGAACCAAAGCCCGTCCCTCAGCCTGGGATTATCGACCCAGTAGTTAAGCCTGAACCCAAGCTGAAAAAGACCATCTACGTGAACACGCGTAAAACGATGGAACGAGCTGCGGGTGTGACAACGCTGGATAACGCCGAACAGGTAGACAAAGCCCTGGAGCAACTCCGTAAAACGCTAATGGATGCCATTAACGCAGGTGAACGCGTACAGCTTCAGTAATTTCCCCATTTTCAGGGCAGATGTTGTCTGCCCTTTTCAGGACTTCACATGAATACGTCAAATATCAAAAAATACGCTCCAGTTGCACGTAAACAGTTCCGCGATGCGGTTATGCAAAAACTGACCACGCTGGGTATTGAGGCCGATAAAAAGGGCAACCTGCAAATTGCACAAGCAACCGATCTTGGTGACAGTGTGCGTTATGGTCAGTTCTCGCTGGATAAATCACTGGCGTCACGCCGTGAGCGTCTGGTCAAGCGTGCAGAAAAGCAGGGCTACGACGTGCTCGTGGAGCACATCGCTTACACCTGGTTTAACCGCTTTTGCGCTATTCGCTATATGGAGCTGCATGGCTATCTTGATCACGGTTTCCGTATGCTGTCTCACCCGACCCTGGAAGGGGGTTTTGAGGTTCTAGATCATGTGCCGGAAGTGGCTGATGCACTTGGGCTGGACAAAGCGCGCCTGGTGGAGATGAAGTTGGCGGGTGATCGTGACGAAGAGCTGTACCGTGAACTATTGCTTGCACAGTGCCATGCGCTGCACGGCGCTATGCCTTTCCTGTTCGAAGCAGTCAATGATGATATCGAACTGGTACTGCCAGATAACCTGACTCGCACCGACTCCATTCTGCGCGGGCTGGTGGACACGATTCCTGAAGAAGACTGGGGGCAAGTCGAAGTGATCGGCTGGCTGTATCAGTTCTACATCTCCGAGAAAAAAGCCGTTGTGATTGGCAAAGTGGTGAAGAGCGAAGATATTCCCGCCGCTACCCAGCTGTTTACGCCAAACTGGATTGTGCAGTATCTGGTGCAGAACTCGGTGGGTCGCCAGTGGCTGCAAACCTATCCGAACTCCAGTTTGAAAGGAAAAATGCCGTACTATATTGAGCCAGCGGAGCAAACCCCGGAAGTGCAGGCGCAGCTGGCAGCCATCACCCCATCGAGCATTGAACCTGAAAGTATTAAGGTGCTGGATCCAGCCTGCGGCTCCGGGCATATCCTGACTGAAGCCTATAACGTGCTGAAAGCGATTTACGAGGAACGCGGCTACCGTACCCGTGATATCCCGCAGCTGATTCTGGAAAACAATCTCTTTGGGCTGGACATTGATGATCGCGCCGCACAGCTGTCTGGTTTTGCGATGCTGATGCTGGCCCGTCAGGACGATCGCCGTATTCTGGGCCGTGGTGTGCGTTTGAATATTGTATCCCTGCAGGAGAGTAAGCTGGATATCGCTGAGCTGTGGACCAAGCTGAATTTCCACCAGCAAGTGCAGCGCGGCAGCATGGGAGATATGTTTGCTGAAGGGACGGCACTGGCCAATACCGACAGCGCGGAATATAAACTGCTGATGCGCACACTGGCGTTGTTCACCAGTGCAAAAACGCTGGGGTCACTGATTCAGGTGCCGCAAGAAGATGAAGCTGCGTTGAACGAGTTTCTGGATGGATTGTATCGTCTGGCTGTTGAAGGTGATATTCAGCAGAAAGAGGCTGCGGCAGCACTGACCACATATATCCAGCAGGCGTGGATACTGGCGCAACGCTATGATGCTGTGGTCGCGAATCCACCGTATATGGGTAAGCGGGGAATGAATAAAGTAATAAAAGAATATGCGAAATCACATTATCATCTTTCTAAAGCAGATCTATTTTCATTATTTATGGAGCAATCTAGCGCTCTTTGCAAGGAAAATAAATTCTACGCCCACATAAACATGCAGTCATGGATGTTTTTAAGCTCTTTTGAAGATACTAGGAAATTTGTCATTGACGAGCAAGCAATAGTTTGCCTATCGCATTTAGGTAGCGGTGTATTTGATGAGATTTCAGGGGAAGTTGTCCAAGCTTGCATGTTCTCTATTTTAAATCATAAGGAACCTTTGTATCGGGGTGTTTATCAAAACCTTAGAAATAATAATGAAGGCAGTGTTAATGATATTAAAAAAGCAACACATTACACTCCCAAACAAAATAACTTTAGATCTATAGCAGGAATGCCAATAGCTTTTTGGGCAGGGGACGATATATTTAGCCTTTTCAAGGAAAATCCTAGCATCGGCGATGTCGGTGTTGCCAGACAAGGGCTATCCACAAGCGATAATGATCGTTTTTTACGCTATTGGTGGGAGGTCTGTTTCAAGAAAATAGGTTATTCATTTGGCGATATCGAAAAAGCAAAAAATTCAGGGTTAAAATGGTTTCCATACAATAAAGGTGGCGGATTTAAAAAGTGGTATGGTAATCATCATTATATAATTAACTGGGAAAACAATGGAAAAGAGCTAAGAGAGTGGGCGGATTATTTAAATACTATTGGGACCTCCATGGGAAGATTAGTAAGTCAAGGTTATTACTTTAAGGAGAGTCTGACTTGGTCAAAGATAGCTAGTGAAAATACCTCTTTTAGATTTCAGCCCCAAGGTGCAATATTTGATGCTCAAGGAATGTCTTTATTCATTGATAATGAAAAAGATAAATTATCAACATTATCCATTTTAAACTCTAATGTATTTCAACATCTAATGGGAATAATTTCACCAACACTATCTAATGAAAGTGGCCAGATATCAAAAATCCCATATCTCAAACCATGCATTGATACCTCTATCCTAGTTGAGGATCTTATTAAACTTACAAAAGAGGATTATGACTCAATTGAAATATCGAAGGACTTCGTTTTTTATAACTCCTCCTCCGACTCACTTTTAATATCAGAACATGTAAAAAGAATAATTGAAAAATCATTTGAAATTGTTAATGAAGCAAAGGAAAAAGAAGAGAAAATCAATGTCATTCTAAATAAAACTTACAAAACAACTGGTATTATTAATAGTGATGTATCATTGGAAAATATAACCCTTGAATGCAATCTTTTATATTCTGACGTTACAATTGATAATCAAGGAAAAAATGCAATTGAATATAGATTTATTTCAAAATACATTTCTAGATATATTAGCGGAATCATCGGTTGCATGATGGGCCGCTACTCCCTTGATCGTGAAGGCTTGGTCTACGCCCATGAAGGCAACAAAGGTTTTGTCGAATTAGTCGCCGAAGGTGCTTACAAAACCTTCCCCGCCGATGAAGATGGCATCCTGCCATTAATGGATTCCGACTGGTTCAATGACGATGTTACTGCGCGTGTTAAAGAGTTTGTCCAAACCGTATGGGGTGAAGAGCATCTACAGGAAAACCTCGATTTCATAGCTGAAAGTCTATGTATGTACGCGATCAAACCGAAAAAAGGCGAATCTTCTCTAGATACTATCCGCCGCTATCTTTCCACCCAGTTCTGGAAAGATCATATGAAAATGTACAAGAAGCGCCCGATTTACTGGTTGTTCAGCTCCGGTAAAGAGAAAGCGTTTGAATGCATGGTCTATCTGCACCGCTATAATGACGCCACCCTATCACGTATGCGTACCGAGTATGTAATTCCATTGCTGGCGCGTTATCAGGGCAATATCGATCTGGTTAACGAGCAGCTTAAGAGTGCCGAATCAGGCGCTGCAACCACGCGCCTGAAAAAAGAGCTTGATGGACTGAGCAAAAAATTCAACGAGCTGCGCAACTTCGACGACCGCTTACGTCATTATGCTGATATGCGTATCACTATTGATCTGGATGACGGCGTTAAGGTTAACTACGGCAAATTTGGCGATCTGCTGGCAGATGTGAAGGCTATTACCGGTAGCGCACCTGAGGAGATTTGATGAAAATAGCGGCGATTTATACGCAGCGTGTTGGCCCGCTGGGCGATGCGGAAATTAGTTTCAAAAACGACTGGACGGGAGAGGTGGAGGAGAATGTTCTCCTCACTGGCCCAAACGGCTGCGGTAAATCGACGCTGCTTCGCGGTATTGCTATGCTGTGGGAAGCTTTAGGTTATTGGCTTGATCAGCGGGATTTCATGCCTCTAAGAATGGAGACTAAGAAATGGCTTCGCCGGTGGGATGGAGTAGCCATTGTTCTTGAAGATATGAATTTTCTCGGCACTGAAAAAATTGGTGTTTATTTCGGCAACAAGGAATGGGTCGGAAAATTATTCATCGAACATCCTGAGGTCTGCTGGACTGGAGAAATCTTTGGTAGTAGCTCTACACGTATAAGTCTGAGTAAAGGTATCTGGAGTGCAGAGTCAGGCCACTCGTCACTAGCCCCTGATCTTATTGATAAGTGGTCTCAGATTAGGCAGCGTTTACTCATTACCAGTGAGTACGTTGATGCTCCAAATATTATCTATCTCGATGCAGATGAGCGGCGCTGGGTTTCACCGCAAAAAAATATATCGTCCTTATCTCAGGATGATTTAAGTCAACGTTGGCTGGCGACCTACTCTCCTTCAAGTGACTGGAAAGATCAGCTGGAAGCTTCGCTGTTCAACATGAAAGCGACGCTCCCTGAAATGTATCCGGAGATGATGAAAACCCTGAATCAGTTCTTCTCTGGGAAAGCCATTGAAGAGGACATCCAGCCGGGGCAGCGTCAGCAGGTCAAACTTGCTAACGGCGACACTCATACGTTAGATGAACTGAGTTCAGGTGAACATCAGGTTTTGATCATGCTGTTTATGGTTCAACGCTGGCTTCAGCCGGGTGGTGTTGTATTAATCGACGAGCCGGATCTACATCTTCATCCTTCCTTAGTTTCGCCTCTGCTTGCGACGCTGGAAAACATTATCCAGAAAAAGCAGGGGCAGCTGATTTTGACTTCCCATGCGACCGACGTCTGGCAGCGTTACGAAACGTTGGGACTGCGTTATCCCCTTTCTGTTGAAAAGGATAATGATCAATGAAGGAGTTTGAGTGGCATATCAAGACCATCATTGAGACAAAAATCACCGCAGGTAAACGAGCATTAATCGTTGAAGGAAAAACGGATGAACTCGTTTTTACTCAGCTCTTAAAGAAAGTTGATCCTCAATGGGAAACAAGATGGGTTCTTGCAGAGGTTGGAGGGAAACGCAATGTTGTCGAAATTTTGTCAAAACAACCAACTTGGTTGGGCATTGTTGATCGTGATGAGTGGGATAATGCCCAGTTGAGCCAACGGCAACAACAACTGCCTAACCTGCTAATTTTGCCCAGGTTCTGTATTGAAAACTATCTCACCGTCCCGGATGAGCTCTGGCACTGCTTGCCACAGAAGCAAAAAGAAAAACTACCAGAAGGGCGAGAAGCGGCTATTCAATCTATCACTGTACCTATTGCTGAAAACCTTGAGCGGTGGGTTCAATTTGGCGCTTTATGGGCAATAATAAACCCGCTTTGGGATGAACTGCGGTTACTTGGTTTCAACCGAGACCTACTCGATCCTGAACTGGTTGTTGATGAGCAACGTTTTCGGGCACAGTGCGCTAGCTGGCATAGCCATCTTGAGCCTCAGGGACTATGGCAGAGATATCAGGAGAAACTGACTGCAATTCAAGCTCAGACTAATGATGAAAACCTGCGCACCATTGTTCATGGTAAAAAATTCTTTAAAGCAGTAGTTACTCCTGCTTTCAGAGAACTATTTGCCATTCAGAGTGCTATTTCAGTTGAGGATTTATTCCGAGAAATGCCTGTCCCGGCAGACCTAGCATTTGTTTGGCAACGCATGGATTTAACCCCAGAAGATAATTAATTATGCAATTTAAAGAACTGGAATCCGGCCTTCGTCAGAAGTTTACTGACAACCGTATCGTCTTCTGGCACGACCCGGAACAACGTTTTACCGATTCGCTCAATGAGCTGGATCTCGACGATGTCTCGCTGCTGGATATGCGCGGCTTTTCAGTGCTCGCCACAAAAAAAAGAATCGAAATCGACGAGCCAACACAGAAATTTTTACTCTATTTTACCAATGAAGTCCCCGCCCGCGAGCAGGACTGGTTGTTAGATATTCGTCTTTACAGCACCGAATTCCACGCTGATTATGCTGCAATCACTCTGAATTCTCTGGGTATCCCGCAACTTGGTTTACGCGAACATATTCAACTTCGCAAAGCCTTCTTTACCGTCAAGCGAACTCAGATCTTGAAGGGATGGGTCACCGAACGAGAAACGGAAAACTCTCTCGATAAGAAGATGCTGGCAGTGGTGGTCGGGGCCAGTACCTTTGAAACCAAAGAGATTTTGTTTGCTTTGGTTCAGCAATTTGTCGCGGCACGACAGCAAGATGATAGTGCGCTGGAGAACACCTCCGCCATACTGAAAAAACTTGGCCTGGATGAAGTACTCTGGGAGATTGTTCGCGTTGAGCTCGGATACCAGTCTGAGTCTCCGTCACTGGAAAACCTGCTGCTGAAACTGTTCTGTACCGATCTCTGGGCGCAGGGTGATCAGGCGCATCGTGACTGGTTGAGTAAAAATGTGTTGGCTACCGCTGCTGGCCGAGCGTCTTCATTGGCCTTTATGGGAGCGTGGCGTAACGATCGTCGCTATAAAGCAGAATACGATTATTGTGCAGAGGATTTGCAGCAGACACTGCAGCCAAAAGAGCACTACAACTATAGCTCACCGTACGCACTGGCAAAATGCGAAACCTTCGAGGCCATTGAGCAACTGATTATTCGTGGTCTGGTGACACAACTGCAGGAAGAGAGCACCACTCTGGATAGAGATGCGTTTAAAGCGTTGGTGTCTGAGCGCAGTGCGAAATACTGGAGTCAAACCAGACCAGAGTATCTCTCTATCTGGAATGCTATCCGCCAAGCTGAGCATCTGCTGAATTTGCGTAACCTCTACACCGACGGGTTCAATTTTCCTGATACTGGCGCTTTCTGGAAGGCGTACTGCGACGAAATTTATCGCTTTGATCAGACCTATCGTTTGTTCAATGAATATGCCGCTCCAGTGCATAGTAAAGGGGCGATGATTCTCCATGAGCTGGATAAATTCATTGAAGAGCTTTACAGCAATTGGTACCTGGCAGAGCTGAGCCGTGGCTGGAACAAACTGCTGGAAGCAGAAGACCGTATGCAGGCATGGCAGTTTAGCGGCGTTCCGCTGCAGCGGAATTTCTATAAAGATAATGTTAAACGTCAGTTTGACACCTCTCAGGTAAAACGTGTTTTTGTCGTGATCTCAGACGCGTTGCGCTACGAAGTGGCAGAAGAGCTGGGCAGACATATCAATCATGAGAAGCACTTTAGTGCAGAGCTACGCTCCCAGACCGGAGTGCTCCCAAGCTATACCCAACTGGGAATGGCCGCACTGTTACCCCATGAGTCGTTGAGCTACCTTCCTGATAATTCTGGCATAGTGTACGCCGATGGGATGTCCACTTCCGGATTTGATAAACGAGCCGCTATTCTGGCGAAGGCAAATGGTGTGGCGCTGAAAGCAAAGGATTTGCAGAACGCCAATAACCAGGAAGTGAACGAGCTAATTCGCAACGCCTCCGTAGTGTATATCTGGCACGACACTATTGATGCCATTGGGGATAAGGCTGCAACAGAAGATAAAACGTTTGAAGCCTGCCGAAGTACAATTACTGAGCTAAAAGATTTGGTTTCACGTCTGCGTAGCCGATTTAATGCCAGTCGAATTTTTGTTACCGCCGATCATGGGTTCCTGTTCCAACAACAGGCGCTGGTGGAGCAGGATAAAACGAAGCTGGAAAGTAAGGCCAAGGATACTATTGAAGCGAATAAGCGCTTCATTGTGGGTCATCAGCTGCCTGAAAGTGAATTTTGCTGGCATGGAAAACTGGCCGATACCGCAGGCGCAAGCGATGAGAGTGAATTCCTGTTACCCAAAGGAGTACAGCGTTTTCACTTCGTAGGGGGGGCGCGTTTTGTTCATGGCGGAGCCATGTTGCAGGAAGTGTGTGTTCCTGTTTTGAAGATCCGCGCGCTTGAGAAGAAAGCGGCTGAGAAACAACCCCAGCGACAGCCCGTGTCCGTTGTTGCGCGGGATCAGATGATCAAGCTGGTTAACAGCATTGATAAAGTTGGTTTTATTCAGACCTCAGCAGTGAATGAATTCAATGAACCGCGCACGCTGAATATCTTTATCATGGATGAAAACAACCAAGTCGTCTCAGGCACAGAAACGGTATGTTTCGACAGTGATAACACAGATATGGGTAAACGCACCCGCGATGTAACCATGAAACTCATGGGAACGGCATTCAATCGCAAAAACAAATATGTTCTGATTCTGGAGAATGCGGACAGCGCCACAGAGTATGGCCGCTATCCAATCACAATCGACTTGGCATTCCAGGATGACTTCTTTTAAGTGAGGCGTTATGCAACAGCAGGATAGCTCGGCTAGCAAAATTGAAACGGCCTCGGCATCGGCTCAGGACCTTGATTCTATGTTGAATCAGCATTTTCGCGGTCGCGTAGTGCGTAAAGATCTTACAAAGCAACTTAAAGAAGGGGCAAATGTTCCGGTGTATGTACTGGAATATTTACTCGGGATGTATTGTGCCTCCGATGACGATGAGGTTGTTGAGCAGGGACTACAGTCGGTTAAGCGCATTCTTTCTGATAACTACGTCCGCCCGGATGAAGCAGAAAAAGTGAAATCGCTGATTCGTGAACGTGGCTCTTACAAAATTATCGATAAGGTCACGGTAAAGTTAAACCAGAAGAAAGACGTTTACGAAGCCCAGCTTTCGAACCTCGGCATTAAAGATGCCTTGGTACCGTCGCAGATGGTGAAAGATAACGAGAAACTGCTGACAGGTGGTATCTGGTGCATGATCACCGTGAACTACTTTTATGAGGAAGGGCAAAAAACGTCACCTTTTTCACTGTTCACACTGAAGCCAATTCAGATGCCAAACATGGACATGGATGAGGTGTTTGAGGCACGTAAGCAGTTTGATCGTGACCAGTGGATTGATGTGTTGTTACGTTCTGTAGGGATGGAACCCGCGAATATTGAACAGCGTACAAAGTGGCATCTGATTACTCGCATGATCCCCTTTGTGGAAAACAACTATAACGTTTGCGAGCTTGGGCCACGTGGTACAGGGAAGAGCCACGTTTATAAAGAATGCTCACCTAATTCATTGCTGGTATCTGGCGGACAAACGACTGTAGCAAACTTGTTTTACAACATGGCCAGCCGCCAGATTGGTCTTGTGGGAATGTGGGACGTAGTCGCGTTTGATGAAGTAGCTGGAATCACTTTCAAAGACAAAGACGGCGTGCAGATCATGAAGGACTACATGGCGTCGGGCTCGTTCTCTCGTGGACGAGACTCCATTGAAGGCAAAGCTTCCATGGTGTTTGTAGGCAACATTAACCAGAGCGTGGACACGCTGGTCAAAACAAGCCATCTGCTTGCACCGTTCCCGGATGCGATGATTGATACTGCCTTTTTTGACCGCTTCCATGCCTATATTCCTGGTTGGGAAATTCCTAAGATGCGGCCGGAATTTTTCACCAATCGTTATGGTTTGATCACGGATTACCTCGCTGAATACATGCGCGAGATGCGTAAACGTAGTTTCTCTGATGCTATTGATAAATTTTTCAAGCTTGGTAATAACCTCAATCAGCGCGACGTGATTGCCGTACGCCGCACTGTGTCAGGTCTGTTGAAATTGATGCACCCGGATGGCGCTTACGGCAAAGAAGATGTACGTGTTTGTCTCAGCTATGCTATGGAGGTTCGCCGTCGCGTTAAAGAACAACTTAAGAAGCTCGGTGGTCTGGAATTCTTTGATGTGAACTTCAGTTATATCGATAGCGAAAGTCTGGAAGAGTTTTTCGTGAGCGTTCCTGAACAAGGTGGTAGTGAACTTATCCCGGCAGGTATGCCAAAACCTGGTGTTGTACATCTTGTCACACAAGCTGACTCAGGAATGACAGGCCTATACCGTTTCGAAACACAAATGACAGCAGGAAATGGGAAGCATGCCGTTTCAGGACTGGGGTCAAATACAGCAGCTAAAGAAGCCATCCGAGTAGGATTTGACTACTTTAAAGGCAATCTTAGCCGAATCAGCGCTTCAGCTAAGTTCTCAGAACATGAATATCACCTTCATGTCGTTGAACTGCACAGCACAGGGCCCAGCACGACCACCAGCCTAGCTTCACTAATCGCATTCTGCTCTATTTTATTAGCCAAACCCATTCAAGAACAAATGGTGGTTTTGGGCAGTATGACCTTGGGTGGCGTGATCAACCCTGTACAGGATCTTGCAGCATGTTTACAGGTGGCATTCGACAGTGGTGCCAAACGTGTGCTGCTCCCAATGGCATCGGCGATGGATATCCCGACCGTTCCAACTGAACTGTTTACTAAATTTCAGGTAAGTTTTTATGCTGAACCAGTCGATGCAGTTTATAAAGCTTTGGGAGTGAACTAAGACAAAGCACCAGAGCCTACATTCGTATTCAATTGATTTTACTAAAAAAGTAGACAATTCAAAATAGATGTACTCCTAAAATTAGGGGGTACATTTATCTGGATGGTGACGGACGTTAGGTGTAGTGTTACCTTTTTGTTCATTGACTCACATCGACGTTGCCTTATGACATTTAAAGCTTGGCATACTAAACCTTTCGAACATACCCACGAAAACATTGCCTTCAACCAGTTACATGATACGTTACGCCATCACTGGCTACATCGAGAGGAAGCATTGCACCTTCTGGGGAATGTTTACGTGGATGGATGTGAGATAGATGCCATTATCATCAAGCGCAACGCGTTGATAATAATCGACTTTAAAGATTATGGTGGTGAAGTAAAGTTTTCGGAGAACGGGCGCTGGCTTATAGATGGTATTAAAGTCCGTGGTGGAAACCAAAATAACCCCTATTTGCAAATCAGAAAGAATAAATATCAATTATTAAATTATCTAAATCAACGTGTTCATTTTGATCACTCACACAATCTCGGTCATATAGCAGGGTTATGCCTCTTCCAGCAAAAAATAAATTTTGATGCGAGTCAACTTCCCCCTGGAATTAGTCGCTGGTTTCATATCACTGATTTTTCCGGCGCGTTCCGTTTTAGTAATGCAATTGTCAGTCCTGAAATAAATCTTTCAGATGAAGAAATCAAATCAATCCTGGCTGTACTGGACCTACAATCTTGGCATCCAGACGATATTCCCAAGGAAATAAGCTTTCCGGATTATAGCTCTAGAGTAAGGAGCCCGGCTCAGCTTAATAGCGAACAAAATCAGGCATTAGTTTTAGTTAAAGAGTGGTTAGAGAACCCTAACGTTCCTGTTTTTGCTCTATCAGGCGCATATGGGACTGGTATGAGTAAAGTGCTTGAAGCACTACTGACACAAATACCAGCTTCAATTCGACCACAGTGCTTCCTTGCACCCAATGCTCGTATTGCAAAACTGCATGCTAATGATAACATTGAGGTTACCAGCATTTATAGTTGGCTTTATAGCCATACTCCTGATGGATTAGTTAATGATACACCTCATTATCCAGTAAGCTGTGATTATGCCGAAGAAATCAGTCAATCAGGGCAGTCTTTCCTGGTTATATTCGATGCACATCTTTTGGGAAATGAGTATTTCATTTCGGAAACCGCACTGTACGGCAGTGGCTACTTACTCGCTGATTTACTGCTTGCTCTAAAAGGAGAAAAATCAGGTGTAGAATCTCGACCATTACCAAAAATCCTTTTATTGGGCGATCCCTATCAACTGCGCCGTGGAGCCAGAGATAAAAGCCTTCTTGAAGGTCAAATCTTTAAAGAACTAAAAATTCAATGTGGTTTTTATGAGTTAAAATCTCAGGATTTAGACAAAACAATCTCAGCTGAACAACTTAACTTCCAACGCGAGTTAGTCGGCCAGCTATCCGCTCAGAAATTCATCCAATTACCCATATGCACACATCAGGTATTTCGCACAATCACCAGAGGTGAACAGACTGCCCAGATTGCAGAAGCCCTTCTCTCTCACCATTATCATAGTATCTATCTCTGTGCAACTCACGAACGGGCGCAGTCGGTAAATTTTGGCATACGTAATAAATACCTACAGGCAAGAGCATCGGGCCATCTAATTATTGGAGACCGTGTCGAAATCTACAATAACACGATAAATTGTTCGCGAGATGAAAATGAAATATCGAAAGACGATAGGCTTCATGCCGGCGTGTTTGCGACTGTAAAAAAACCTGCTAATGATTTTTTCACTAAAACTATTCAACTTCAAGGCAGAGATAATCCAACAGTTGTTGAATTCGCAAAAGTAACGCTTGAGGTTGGCGCCAACTGGTTTAATATACTTTATCTACCTGAATTTTTGATTAATATTAAACCCGAAGTCTCATCTGACACTCTTTTGGCGCTTCGTATCTGGGCCCGAGAAGAGGCGGATAGTGAGTTAGGTGCCGAGAAAGCAGCCTTAAAAGTACTAAAAGAAAATGCTAAATCTTATAAAAATGCTCTAAATAATTACAATGAAAAAAAACGCCAACTCTCAATTGATACAATTTCCGCATTGGAAGAAAAGGAACTCGCAAGACTGGCTCTGGCTGACAAACGTTACAAAGAAGCATCTAAGGTTTATCAAATCAGACATAATAATTTGATTCTCAACAGCCAATTTACCTACGCAGCTCGTCTTCGTTATGCATGGGCATTAACTGTTCATCGCGCTCAGTCACACGCACCTTTTCAGCGAGTTATTCTGGATGCCAGCGTGGCCCATGATACCGATAATCCCGCTACTGACAGTTATTATCGCTGGATTTACACAGCCAGTACTCGAACTGTGTGTGAAATGGATATACTTCGCTATCCCATACTCACTCCGTTATCAAAAACTCAATGGCATTTCTCTTCTGCCAAAATAATCCCACTGGTGGTCAAGAAACGTTTCCACTTTAATTCAGATAGGTTATTGTCCAATATTGATGCTGGAATAGCACTTCCTGAAGGTTTCAATTCTTCAACACCTGAATTATATTCTTTATTGATTGAGGTAAAAAAGGCCATTAATCCTGTTGGCTGGCATGTAATATCAGTGGCGCAGCATAACTACAAGGAGCGGTATGTGGTTCAGAGGGAGTCTTGGGAAGTGGAAATGGAGTTTAACTATAACGGTAAGTTTGAAGTCAGCTTGGGTAAATTCCAAGTAACTAAAGGTGAAGCTCATCTTGAGAATGAATTAGAAAACCTGTTCAAAAAACCAGTGGTCTGGCGAAATCAAACGATTCATTCGGCCATGATTCACTTTGAAAATGAAATCACTGCAAAGGGATGGCGTATAATTGATGCTGAGGAAAAACCCTATAAAGCATTTGTTATTGTTGAACATTCTATTGGAAAAGTAAAATTAGATATTAACATACCTTCTGAAAGTACAGTTTCACGTAAAGGAATCATCAGTAGCATTCATTTGGTTCAGGCAGATTCCGAAGCGACATACACACAGTTTAAGGTGGACTTTATTGATGTCTGAAAAACTATATCAGCAAATCAACCGCCTAAGGAAAAGTGGTGATATTAGTGCTGCATGGGATATTGGCTGTACGGCAGTACAAAATAACACTCAGGATATTCGTCTAAAATCTTCCTTTTTCTGGGTGTGCTTCGATTATCTGAAAGAGGTACAAGGGCTAATTAAGTCTCGAACGACCTCCGGAAAACTGGATGCTAAACCCTCCTCACGAGAAGCAGAACGCATAGATTTTCTATTAGACTGGATAATCTGGCTGCAGCTTCCAGATTCGGGGTTTGAATATCGTAGTTTGCTTCTCATATTTCAACAGAACATGGAACAATTTCCGAAACTGTTGCTACTGCTGACCAAGCATGCAAAAACATTATTTAGCATCGAGGATAAAATACCCTTTATCAGTGAAAAAGGTGAGTCCCCTAGTCTAATGCTGAAGTTTACGCGTAAACTAGCTAAGTGCTGGATAAGCCAAGAGGAAACCCGTCGATTACCGTTGGATGATCTTCTTGATTTGATAGCATTAACTCGACGCGAAGTGAAAGATAAACAACAATTGATATGGCTTGATTATGATGAGTCTCGTTGTCTCATAGCTGCCAGACGTTATGAAGAAGCAAGAAAAAGAGTATTGCCGGTACTTCGTAAAAAACAGAACGAAGCATGGGCTTGGGGAGCTCTGGCAGCAACCTACCGCCAGGATGATCCCAAAGCGGCTATTTCTCTTTTCGCCAAGGCCCTAAGTTGTGCTCATGATGACACGTTGGCACTACCGACGTTGAAAGGGTTTGCTACTCTACTGGCTGCTGAAGGATTTTATAATGAAGCGTCCGCATGTGTCCTGCGAGCTATAAATTGCTATGTAAAGAATGGCTGGCAGATTAAAAGTGATCTGGAAAAATTTCTCATTCAATCTTGGTATAAAGCGAACACGGACGTGTCTACATTACATCCTTTTCTAAAGGAACATTCACAGACATCAAGCGATTATCTGTTTGGTGAGCGGATTCAGAAGTTGGCTATTGTACAAAACATCCACCCTGGTGATCGGGGATTTCATGTCTGGCTTAACCGCAAACAAGCCCTCTCCGTTCGAATGAGTATTTGGAAAGAAAAAGAACCACCAAAACCAGGCGATTATGTATTAGTTACTATTGCTCAAGAAGAGCTTTCCGTGTTAGCGATTACATCTACTATGGCGCAACCTCTGACAGATTCCGGTGAATATGAAGATGTTCTCCGTGTCACAGAAAAAGGGTTTGCTTTTGTAGGCGATACTTTTGTTCCAAAAAATTTAATCTCAGATGGTTTAGATGGCCATAGGGTCCAGGTTCTTAGAATCATTGAACTGGATAAGACCAAAAATCGTTATGGTTGGCGGGCGTTACGAATTTCGTTGGCCATCAATTAATTCACTGTAACATATACCTTTCTAACTGAATGAAAGGCTGATATTTAAAAAACCATTAACCGACTTACTGAGAAGCTCATGATTATAAAATATAACCCTCCATCTCTTTCGGATTTAAGAATTTTTGATGTTAATCTAACCCCAGAAACCATTAAAAACACGAGGGTTTATTTCCGAACATTTAAATTAAACAAAACACTATATGATAAAACATTCAACTTCTATAATACGCATGGCTTCCTTTGGAAGTCTGTTTATAATGGCATGTGGGATAAGATTCAAATTCAAGGTCACGAAATAATTATAGAACAGCACTATGGTTTAAACTTTTCTTTAGTCAAAAGGAAAAGTGAAAGCTTAGAATTTGAATATACATTAAATATTCACCACGAGAAGCACTCTCCTGAAAATTCAAGGCTTAGATTTCATTGCAATGAGATGCAAAAAGAAGTAGTAAAGCGACTTAAAGAAAGAGGCAATAACTACTACAATTGCCATCGTCTCATTTCTAATTTAATCAACAACCACCAAGATGACATTATAGAAGTTGAGGTTTGGGATAGTTATCAAAGATGTGAAGATTTTTACTATGAACAAATGTTAAACACACCTTTAATATCACGTCGTTAAATTGCTAAAAACAATATGGCCCGAAGCTGCGTAATAGATTTTTTAGGGGTTTGAAAGGACTCTTCAACACTGACTTGACAGATCAAGTGTCAGAATACTCACAGAATTATTACGCAGAAAGAGTTCAAATTCCTTACAACCTGACAGATACTGATAACACTAACCAATAACTGTCAGGTCTGATCTTATACAAGTTAGCGGAAAAGATTGACAACATTGCTGTTATAATTTTCACCTTTATTGACACGCCGCTCCCACAACTCCAGCGCTTTACGCTTCTCGCTAAGATAATCATAACGGTCATAGTGCTTTGAACTGACATCCTGCAATGCATGGTTTTGAATACGGTCGCGCAGCTCTTTCGAGACACCGATTTCCCCCATAAGCGTTTTACAGGTCCTCCTCAAATCTCTCGCAACAAATACCGAATGATCAGGAAAATGCTCGCGATAATAGATAATTGCCTGCGCAAAACTGTCAGTCCGAAGATGCTTACCTGCATCCAACCTCTGCGGGAAGATAAACAGGCTATCGTTAACATTTTCTAGCTTCAGCCTTTCCAGAATTTCGACCGCTGAATCCGTTAACGGAACCAGATGGTCACGCTTATTCTTTGATACATCAGCGACGATCAACAGCGTTTTTTCTTCCCAGTTCACGGCATCCCACCGACTGGAAGCCAGTTCATGCGGGCGCTGACCACCAGCGTAAACACATAAATTAAGCAGCAAACTCACCGTGCTCCCGACGCTGGGCGTTTTGGGAAAGTCACCCATCAGCTGTTGCAGTTCATTCAATTTAAGCCAGTTGGTTCCCGCTTTCTCTGCAGCGGACTGTTTAGGGATGACGCTTACCGGGTTCATCTCAAGTCCAAACATCACGTTCTGCTGGTGGTTGGCCGGATCGTTGTCCGCTTTGAGCCCATAGTTGAACGCCGCCATCAGATAAGAGCGGACACGGTTAGCTTCAACGCTCGCCCCGCGCTGAATAATGGCAGACAAAATCTGTTTGATATGTAGCGGTGTGACTTCGTTAGCTTTGGTATCTTTGGCGATAAAGGAATAGGTTTCCTTTTCCAGACGGTACAACACCTGCTGCCATGTCCGCTTTCCATCTTCCCGCATTTTGTTGGTGTAACCCTGAATAAGCTGCTCGATGCTGCCCTTTAACTGTTCGGCACGTTTTTGCTTTTCCAGCGCGATTTCCTGTTCAGCCTTTTCGACCTTAGGGTTCTTCCCTTCCTTCAGCGTACCGGCATAACCTTTCGCAAGCTGACGAGCCTGAGCTAACGACATTTCAGGGTAACGACCCAACTGAATAAAGTGGCGCTTAGCATCCCAGTAGTAGCGATAGTAGAAAACTCGCTGCCCGGATGGCTCAACTTTAACGCCCAGACGCCCTGCTCCGCGCTCACCACTCTTGTCCCAAACCTGATAAGCCGAGTCGCGAGCTTTAAGACCGCGCACCATTGAGTCCGTTAGATTGTCTGCCAAGAGAGAGTCCTTACGAGAATTATATTGCTGTTTTCTGGGTGATGTAGCAGGTGACGTAAGGATGATACTGAAAGGAAGATCCCGGAACAACATGAAACGAAGAAATCAACATAACCTTCTGTTTTATAGCATTTAATAAGCGAACATGGTTTAAGATGAAAAACGATGGAACAAGCTATTCATATGACTCATAATCGCTTGGTCGCTGGTTCAAACCCAGCAGGGGCCACCAAACTCAAACTATCTATCACCAACATCAGCTTCCCTTCTCCTCCCGCAGCAACTGATACCGATACTCCAACTGCCTCAGCAATATTTCGATCTGAACCTGTTCACCGCTCTGATTCCCTTCGTCTTCAGCGTAACGCCGTAGCTGCTCCTCAACTGGAGGGTGCTGATTAAATGCCTGCATCACTGAAAATATGCTGGATTTCAATTCACTTACCGTCAGGTATTTGCCGCGCGTTTTATCCAGACGGTTAAGTTGCTCTGTCAATTGCTGTAACTCAGCCATTCCTTGCTGCCAGCTCTGTAAGCGCTCAAACGGAATAGCTTCTTTTACCCTACGTTGTTGTTCCATGTGCGCCTGTTGTTGCATTTGCTCATATCTGAACCAGACAACACTGCCCAATACCATCGCCCCAGCCAGTAGCGCACAACAGGCACCGCTGACGAAAGGCTTTAACATTGAAGCTGACGATCCCACTGTAGGCTGAATGACATAGACTTTCGGAGTCGGCGGTTCGGAGAGTGGCTGCGGCATATTTACCGCGCCCTCCTTAAGATGCGCGATCGCAGACTTTATCTGCTCGTACAGAGCGCCTGTCTGACCTGCATCTCTCATGCCATAGCCTGTGAGCGTATCACGGAGTGACTGGAGCAATGCTTCACTACGGTACAATCCCGTTAACTCATCCTGATGCTGAAACATACAGCAACGCAGAAAGTTCTGGAGCCGACGTACCAGGGTACTAATGATATCCATGCGCGCCGACATGGCCTGCGGCCACAGTACCGCCCACTGGCGTGCAATCAGCGCCTCGAGGATACTCAACCCTTCGTTCAAGCCATGCACCCCAGCCGTGTGTATGCGCGCCAGGGTGTACCAGGAGGCGCTTTGCAACTCCACGCCATTCAACTCAAACAATGCGAGACAGAGCTTCTCGACATGTCGCCAGTCCACATCAGGCCGGGCAGGATGAGAAAGTTTGCCTATCTCATCACGCAACGTGACGTATTCGCTGAAGGTACGCGGGTCTCCACCGGTCTGGATTGGTTGGGGAGGTAGTTCGCTCATCATCCGTTGATTATCCTTTGGTTATGCGATTGCTGACTGTGCCTTTTCACGCCATCCTTCCTGAAGGGCGCTTTTCACCTGGGCCAGATGCTGTTCACTGTTGATCGCTCTCTGTTGTGCCACCACCACACCGGGTTCCCGGGTGAACTGACGCAGACTGGCAGACTCCGCCAGCAGCGGCACGGGCGCTCCGCTCTGCCGGTCCACTACCTCCACGTCGTACACGGCCAGAGCCGGGGGAATGTCCCTGTCGGATTTGACCCTGAAGCGGAGGAGAACTGGCTCATCCTGGGTGACCATCCCCGGTACCTTCCCGTCAACCACCAGCGCTGCCAGCGACTTGCTGCACTTGTCGCCAAAGTAAATCATCCGGTAGCGGAAGTAGCTGCCCCAGGGTTCACGACTGCCCAGACTGGCGTGGAGAAACCAGGCGCGCGAGTCATGCACCTGGTCATCAAACAACGCCATAAGCAACCCGTCAGCAGATTCAAGCAGCACCCGGTGTTTTTGCTCCCCTGCCGCTTTCATTCTGAGGTACTCCGTCTCCTCATCATCGCTGTTCAGCAGAAAGACCACCTGCTGCGTCTTATCCACCAACACCTCCATTGCGCTGTTCAGGCTGCGAAAGACTTTGTGATAATCCTCCGCAAATTCCTGTGCCGCCTCCCTTAACTGCGTCTGCGCCATATCCGGGTCGAAGTCTTTAATACCCGGCTCCGGGAGATAATTTTTCAGCTTTACCGATTTACGTCTTCTGCCCTCCACGGCAGCCTGGTCCTTATCCCGCTGGATTCTGGCCTGCCTGCGGACCTCCGGACTGGCCTGCGTGTCTGTGGCGCGCTGATAGAAAGGAGTCTGCAACAGCGTTTTCAGCGCATAACGGTTGATGCGCCAGCCGGTTATCCAGGCCATCTGTGCATCGGCGGCCACTTCCAGGCAGACCGGGGCCTGAGTGGGCTGGTAATCAGCGGCCTGAAGATCATCAGGGGTGTCGGGGGTGGGGAGGTTAAGGGTGCGTTCGCGCCAGGCGTTAAAGCGGTCGACTAAGATTGTATCAACATCAAAATCAGAAAGAACGTCAACACCCATTATTCTCCAATTCTGTAACTCTAAACTTTGTATCTGTATTTTATCAGGTACTTTTAACGGTGCTCCCGCTTTAAATGCCTCTGCATATAAATCGTTTAATACAATCTGTGAAAGCAGAAGGCTGTCATCGCTACCGTTAGCTTTACCCTGGTCCCCCCGTGGATAGCCGCCCCCCACATCAGAATGCATGCCCGGATAAATCACCTCGACACTGTTCGCCGGGTATTTCCCGTTGCCGCGCCGGATGGAATCCAGCGGAAAACACAGGCGCTGCTCATGGGAAGACACCAGATGCACACAGCGTTTAATCAGGCCGCCGTAGGTGGTCTCATCCGGCAGCTCCAGCGTGCCATCCGCCCACGACATATGCCCGTCAGCCAGAGGGACCATATGTGCCACTCCCACCGAAGCCACCGTGTCCAGCAGACCAAGAAACTCCACGCTGAGGGGAATTTTCATCCCCTCCACCGCCAGACACTGCTCGGGTCTGTCTTCGTCCGCTGCGGGAGGGGGCAGCAGTTCGCTGAGCCAGCTGACAAAGGCACGCGCTGCGGCGGCTCCCCGGGAAAAGCCGTAAATATACAGTCTGATACCCAGCAACTTCGGTTTGCCCGGCTCCGGCTGCTCCAGTGCGTTTTTCAGCCGGGCTTTCAGCGCCCGCAGCTGTCGGGTAAATTCCTCATAGCGGTTATGGCTGCCGCCAAAACCGAAGTGGGCCCAGCTGGTTTTCATATTTTCCAGCGCTGCGCGGCTTTCGCCATTGGTCATCCACAGCTCTGTCAGGGTAAACTTCAGCACATCAATAATACGCAACAGCGCCCAGTTAATCCGGTCCTCTCCATAGCTGGCGAATGCCAGCCCCCATGTGCTGTAATCCAGGTCATCAATTTCCGGGAACGGCGTGCCCACGCCGGGAATATAGAACTTGAAATAGTTCTCCGCCCCGATATCGAACAACTGCGCCTGTTGTGCACCGACACCGCCCGCATAACCGCTGCCGATGGCGGCACTGAACAGCCGGGCGATATTGGTCGGATGTGGCGGGTCAGACAGATACAGGTCGTTATTCAGGTTATTGCCGGTGCCGTCGAAAAACAGGCTGATATGCAGCGTTTTGCAGCAGGGAGGCTCCACCCGCCGTCCGGCAGCCAGACAGAGTTCCTGACGATACGCCCGCTCCCGGCTGTTCTGCTTTTTGCAGTTTTCGCCCACCAGCGTGGCAGCCGCCGGTAAACGGCCCTGCGCCGGAAATGCCGGGGGATACCAGGCCTGTGCTTTGTCGGTTATTTCGGACATACCTTCGGCTCCTCCATCCTTAAGGGTTCTTTGATCGGGTAGTTCGCATTACGCGGCGACCAGCAACTGGTGGTCACCTTAATCTCGTCGCAGGGCAGAAAATGGATGGTGATACCGCAGGTATCCTGACCGTTATAATCCGGCAGCGGCACCGTTTTGCTGTGCTGGCGTTTTTGCGCGTGGTTCTTTTTCGTCCAGGCCTGATATTTTTCCCAGTCAGCAAATCCGGGAAAATCATCAGAAGATCCAACCCCGCTCTCCCAGTCCACCCTCACCGTCATTCCCGGCTGCCATTTCTCCGGTACGCTAAAACAACAACCTCCCCCTCCACCCTGATACGGGCCAATAATATCGATGCCGGACTGACCATTAACACTGAAGCGATTAATCGCCCAGTGGGTGTGATTAATCGCTTTAATCACCCCGGCTCCGGCCTTTAACGGCACAAAGATCGACAAAAACGCCATGCCGGCTAAAAAAGCGGCACACGAAATACGACGGATTATTTCGGACATACCTTCGGCTCCTCCATCCTTAAGGGTTCTTTAATCGGGTAGTTCGCATTTCGCGGCGACCAGCAACTGGTGGTCACTTTAATTTCGTCGCAGGGCAGGAAATGGATGGTGATGCCGCAGGTATCCTGACCGTTATAATCCGGCAGCGGCACCGTTTTGCTGTGCTGGCGTTTTTGAGAATCAATATTTTTTTTCCACTCCAAATATCTTTGTCGATTCTGATAACCCGGAAAATCCATCGAAATACCCACCCCGGTCTCCCAGTCCACCCTCACCGTCATTCCCGGCTGCCATTTCTCCGGTACGCTAAAACAACAGCCTCCCCCGCCACCCTGATACGGGCCAATAATATCGATGCCGGACTGACCATTAACACTGAAGCGATTAATCGCCCAGTGGGTGTGATTAATCGCTTTAATCACACCGGCCCCGGCCTTTAACGGCATACAGATCGACAAAAACACCATGCCGGCTAAAAAAGCGGCACACGAAATACGACGGATTATTTCGGACATACCTTCGGCTCCTCCATCCTTAAGGGGTCTTTAATCAGTAGCGAGTATCACGCTGTTCAGCACAGGTATCGTTTTACGCAGCGGGTGAATGTAGCCATGCTTATCCACCAGCCACACCAACGCTCTGATCTTCCAAAGACAGCACAATGCCCTGCTCAATATCCCAGCCCAGCTTCAGGACGGTGGGTTTATGCCCGGCAGCGATCAGCGTCAGCAGTTGTTGGCTTAGTACCGGGAGAATCTGTTGGTTCAGCAGATTGTCGATATTACGTGCGCCGCTATCCGGCAGCAGGCAGGCGGAGGTGAGAGCGTCATACAGGTTTTCTTCAAGCCTGGTACAGACGCCATAATGTTGAGCCAGGCGTTGGCTGACCAGGTCCAACTTCATGGCAACGATGGTGCGCATCGCTGCCGGTGTGAGTGGCCGGTAGATCACCGTCTGGAAGCGTGCCAGCAGGGCAGGCTGAAAATGGTCACGCAGCAGTGGACGTAACCGTTCCTGTAGCTCAGCATCGCTGGTGTCGGGATGTTCCTCCAGGAGTTGCATCAGTGGGTCGCTGCCGAGATTGGAGGTCATCAGGATAACGGTATTGCGAAAATCGATCTCGCGACCTTCACCGTCGCGCATAACTCCGCGATCGAATACCTGATAAAACAGGTTCAACACATCAGGGTGCGCTTTTTCCACTTCATCCAGCAGCACCACGCTATAGGGACGCTTACGTACCGCTTCCGTCAGGATACCGCCCTGACCATAACCGACGTATCCCGGAGGTGAACCCTTAAGCTGACTGACAGTATGCGCTTCCTGATATTCGCTGAAGTTGAGGGTGATAAGCGAGCGCTGACCACCGTAAAGGGCATCCGCCAGCGCCCGGGCGGTTTCGGTTTTTCCGGATCCGCTGCTACCCACCAGCAGAAATACCCCTTGTGGGCCATTTTCCGCAGCGAGACCGGTTTTGGTTGCCCGCAACCGCTGTGCAATTGCATGCAGCGCGTGATCTTGTCCAACAATGCGCTGGGCCAGCACGTTGTCCAGCATCAGCAACTCACTCTGTTCATCTTTCATTAATGAGGAGAGCGGGATGCCAGTCCAGTCAGCGACGACATTCGCCACCGTGCGTGCGTCCACATCGAGCGCCAGCAGTGGTGCAGTCTGCTGAACCTTAATCAGCTCATCCTGTAGCGCGGCAATCTCCTGTTCGCGGGAAGGATCGCTGCGGCAAGCCAGCAGCTGTTCCGTTAGTTTTTTTTCCTGTTGATATCGCGTTTCCAGCACAGCCAGATCGTCATTATGCTGGCGGATAAGCTGCCGGGTCTCCGCCAGGCGGTTGTTGCCGTCATAATGGCCGACAGCACAATCCTCCAGCAATGCTTGTTGTTCGATCTCAAGCGCGACAATTTGCGCCCTGAGTCGTACCAGCGATTCCGGCACAGTGTCCAGGCTCATGCGTACCCGCGCACTGGCGGTGTCCAGCAGATCAACGGCTTTATCCGGCAGTTGGCGGCCCGTCAAATAACGCCGCGACAGGGCCACCGCAGCACGCACCGCCTCGTCTGAAATGTAGACGCCGTGGTGTTGTGCATAGCGGGGTTTCAGGCCGCGTAGCATCAGGCAAGCGGTTTCATCATCTGGCTCATCAACCTGCACGCGTTGAAAACGCCGTTCCAATGCTGCATCACGTTCGAAATATTGTTTGTATTCACCCCAGGTAGTGGCCGCGATAGTGCGGAGTTCCCCCCTTGCCAGTGCCGGTTTCAGCAGATTGGCAGCATCGACGCTACCCGCCGGATTGCCTGCACCGATCAGGGTATGGGCTTCATCAATAAACAGCAGCACCGGGCTGGTTGCCTGCTGTACTGCCGCAATGATATTTTTCAGCCGTTGTTCAAACTCACCTTTTACACCCGCCCCCGCCTGGAGCAGGCCCGGATCAAGAGTACGAACGCTAACTGACTTCAGGCTATCCGGTACGTTTCCCTGCACGATACGTAACGCCAGCCCCTCCACCAGCGCGGTTTTACCCACGCCAGGTTCCCCCACCAGAATCGGATTGTTTTTGCGTCGGCGGGCGAGGATATCCACCATCTGACGGATTTCATTGTCACGCCCGAATACCGGATCGATATGGCCAGCGCGGGCGCGGGCCGTAAGATCAAGGGTAAAACGATCCAGCACCGCCTGATGTGCATCGTGTTTTACACCGGGAACAGGCAATGCCGCTGTGGCACTAAAAATCTCAGGGGGTCTGACCCGCTCATCGGACTGTTCTTCAAGCAGTGGGCACAAGCGATCAAGCTGAGTTTTACCCAATGTCAGTAGCGGCCAGAGTTCATCACACACCAGCAGCGCTGGGGTATCCACGATCGCCATCAACACATGGAGCGTGCGAATCTGAGTGCTTTCATTTTCCAGCGAAGCACACAACCAGCTCTGCTTCAGCAATGTTTGCAAGCGAGCTGAAAGCGAGGGATTGCTGCGTACGGTACGAGGCAGAGTATCCAGATAACGCAACAAAGATTGCCAGATGGCATCCAAATCCCATGCATAACGGCGGGCGATCACCGTCAGATCACCTTCCCCTGCCTCCAGTAACTTCAGCAGCCAGTGTTCAGGCGTGATCTCTGCGTGGGCACGCGTCTGACATAAACAGGCCGCAGCCTCGAGGGCTCGCGCGCAGAAGGGATTGAGGCGCCGTAACAAAACGGCGGATTGATGTTCCATATCTCTTTCTCCAATTCAGGCACGCTACCGCCCCTGGCCGTAACCCATGCCCATCAGGTGTGAACTTCCGGTGTTGTTTGCCGAGCAGAATAAAAGCGGGCGGCAATGCCGCCCGCGCTGGTTTAGCCAGCAGCAACCGCGACAGGTCGCGCATTCCACTCATCAGAATGAACAAGGTTGCCGTCTTTATAGTTCCAGGTGATTTTCTCGTAGCGCAGCTCAATATCTTCCAGGTGATTGCGCTTCTCTTTGGTGGCGTCTTTGATGTCATGCACCAGTGGACTCACCTTTACCACCTTGACTTTTTCCAGCTTGATGTTGAAGTACTCCACTTCGTTCCCACCACTATCGATGAGGTAATATTTCAGTTCAGCACTCTCAAGCGTCTGGCCGGTGCTCACCGCCTTGTAGAGATAGGGGCTGGAGGAGTCGATCGCTTTGGTAAACTGCAATGGCGCATGGATACGTGTGCCTGTCACCTTGCCGGTGTTGTCATCGGTGGGGATATGCACCTGATGTTTCATTGCAACCACCTCAATGCTTCCTTCACGGTTTTCAGCCTCGACCGAGCCTTTAATCGCCCCGCCGCCATCGTCCTTCAGCCACAGATAAACTGGAATCGCCATAATTTTTACTCCGTTAAGTGTTGATTACCGTCACCATCCCGTGATGACAGCAGGGTGTCATCTGGCACCTGACAGGCATCTGCCTGCGGCACCAGATGGATTTCGACACGCCGGTTGGTCGCGCGCCCCTCCGATGTATCGTTGGTAGCAAGAGGACGGCTGACACCGTATCCCTGCACCGCAAAGCAGCTCTCCGCTATAGCACCGGTGTCCCGCATCCAGTTACGCACGGCTTCGGCACGCTTCAGTGAAAGCTGCTGATTAAATCCGGGATCGCCGGTATTGTCGGTATGGCCGCTGATCACAATCAGCCAGCCCGGTCTGGCTCGAATGCCAATCAGGGCATTAATCAGTACTTTGGTAGAGCCCGGTTTCAGCACGGCTTTGCCAGAATCAAACAAGGCCAGGCTGTCAAGCTGGGCAATCGTCGGTTGGGGTTCAGGTTGGAGTGGGTGCAGTGGAGGAGGCTGCCAGCTGCGGATAGCATTCAAGACGGGCAGGTGCAGACGCTCACCACGATACAGCCCCAGTCCCAGATACAAAGGTGCCCCCTGTCGAGCCCAGTGGTTCAGCTGAGCAGCATCCTCTCTCAGTACCGCAACTGCCGCCGCTTTTGGCGCTGCCTCAGTCATGGCGATAGCCTGGTAACTGGCGAGATCAAACGCGATACGACGGATAAGCGACTGGTTGTGCCATGCGCTGCAACTCATCGCGATGATCGCGGAAACAAACAAGCCCGTCAGGATAACCGGCAGCGCCCGGCGAAAAGGGGTAAAGCCCTGCCCGCGAGGTAACAAGGGTAGGAGGAAATCAGGTTGGGCATACTCATCCTGGTTTGCCGACCAGCCAGCAACCAACTGCAAAGCGGTGTGCCTGGACAGCCATTGCCGCCAAAGTGAATCCGGCTGTTCCTGCACCAGCGCGGATTGCAGCGCGCTGAGGATGGCATAAGGTGGCACTGCATCAACATCCGGATGCTGCGCAGTAAAGATCTGGCGCACCTGCTGACTGAAACCGCGCTCCACCGCGTTAAACAGCATCTGCTGCTGTAGCACGGTGCTATCCGCCTTTGCTAACCACTGCTCGATGGATTGTGGTGCCTGTCCCTGGTACCAGATCTGCGTTCCCCCCTCTGAGGTCGTGACTTGCCACAGAGGAGTTGCCGTCAGCGTGACGTTGCCCGCCACTCTGATAGTTATCAGCAACGGCAACGCCTGCCGCGTTTCACGCCGCAGCACACCAATTTGCCAACGTAATTCATGAAGCTGGTTTTCCAGCGCTGACTGTTGTGTATGCTGCTGCGGATTAACGCTGATACAGACGGCAATCTGCCCACCCCAGCCAGGACGACATTGCAGCAACTGACGCAAAACATGCTGGAGCTCGCTGCTGGCCGTGATGCGTATCCAGCACCCCTGTGGCACGAGTCGGACAAATTCTCCCTGCGGCCAGCCCTCTGCGTCATCGCCGCAACACAGCACCACCGGCAGGCGATAGCCCGCTTCTGGCAAAGCCTTACTGAATGACGGAGCAGAATATGGAGGACGACGGAAAGAAGCCCACCACATCTTCCAACGCTGAAGTGCAGACTTCATCCTTTCACCTCTGGCAGCAGTGTCGCTATCAGTTGATCCAGCCAGCGATCCAGCCCCCACCACAAAGCCAACAACAGCAACGCGGCAATTCCCAGGCGAACCGGCCAGTGGCTCAACACGCCCTGCGACAAACCGCTGCCAGCCCCAACCAACAGAGGCTGATCAGTGGTGAGCGAGCAAGGGGGAACACGTTCATTGAGCGCACCGATCAGGTTTTGACGCTCCGCAACGTCCAGCGACGGATAGCCGCCAAGGAATCCCAACAACATCACCCGATGAAAGCACTTCACTACCTGAGCATCCGCAGCGGACTGGCTAAGTACCTGCCGCATCCGGTCACACAACGTTTCACCGGCATCGATGGTATGCAGAAAGTGCCCCTGAAGCGGCAGGTGATACCACTGCGTGCAGGCATCATCCTGCACGCCACGCCCCTTGACCGCTTCATCGAGTAATGCACAATGCGCGCGCAGGATATCGTGACGGCTTTCGTCACTGACGCCTGCATTACGCAGGGCTTTCTGAACCCGCTCAATGTCAGTCACGCAACGCTGCCATAACGCTTTGCCCTCTCCCTCCCTGAATTGTGGCTGATGCCGAAGACTGATGACCTGGAGCCAGCAGTTCAGCATCAGTGCATCAATATCCACGGGACTTTCCAGTTGGTTGTCACTCATGTTCTTAGTACCGCAAAGAGTTCAAGTTCCGGGTCACCCAGGGTACCGGGGACGTAAAACATGCAGCAGCCGCTCTCCAGCATCGCGCGTGCTGCCGGATGCGACAGGTCGAGTGAGAAATATTGATTTTCCAGCCGCAACGGAATGGCGGCTGGAACATGGCTCAATGGCTGGAGTGGAACCCCCAACTGTGAAGTGTTCACCAGGCTGACAACATCATCCGGGCTGCCCACTTTGCACTGACGTGGAACCTGTTCCTGAAGTTGCACCACGGGTAAGGGTGAGCGTACCGAAAGATAGAAATCCGCCTCTTCACGCAAACGAGGATCATTGAGGCGAGCACGCCACTGGCGCAGCCTGCGATCATGGCTCATCTCAATCGCCACCACGCGTGAAGGCAGGCTGGCTTCCAGCAGCTGGGAAAGCAGCCTCAATAACGGCGGAAATACATTGTTGAGATCATCATGCTGATAGCAAGGTATCGCGTTGACCTGGTGCTCAAGGGAAAATGTCAGCAAGCTACCCGCCAGCCGTGCCAGTTCCGGATATAATCGCTCTGGCGCGCTTTGCGGATAGCGCAAGAAATTTGCCAGTACCGGCTCAGCGCTGTTCAACGCATTTAACAACCAGAACAACGACACATCTGCGACAGCGAAATCAGCCATACGCTGGTTGCTCTCACGACGCATCGCCATCAGACGAACCAGCCGCGCACGCAGCTGCGTCATCAGTTGTTCCAGAGAAGTCATTAACCCGCGATGTCCACTCATCACCAGCAGCGGGGGAAGAAACTGGCTGTCAATTGCCCAGGTTCCCTGCGCATCCCGTTGCAGACGCACCAGTGGACAGGTCAACCAATCGCTGTTGTCCTGATGGGCAAAGCGCAGCGCCAGCTCCGGATGCAACACGGCAATCTGTTTTGAGTCATCACCAAACAGATTGCGAATGTCGCGCCAGTGCTGACGAAAACGCACCGGACGTTCCGCCACCTGGTCGGGTTGCAGACAATTGCCGCCGTTGGCGTACATTTGCGGAAGCGCCAGCACCACGACCCCCTCCTTGTGCTCAGAACCCAATGTCAGTGTCGGAGGGAGTGGATCGGCATTTTGCGTATCAATCAGCGTTCCATCGCGAAAACGGACCCGCAGATGCCGGGGCTGAAGCCGACCCTGCCTTAGCGATTCCAGTTCAAACTCAGCCTGAAATACCCCCCAGGGATGATTGAGCCCCATGTTTGCCAGACACTCACTGCGCCAATCCATCCAGGCCATCTGCTGTTGGAAATGCTGGGGCGAGATCATCACCCCCCGCCCCCACAGCGGTTGTTCGGTTTTCATCCCTGATTACCACCCTTACGATTTCGCTTTTGGCATCTGTGAAACCAGCGACAGGTTGACATCCATGCCTTCCACCTGGAAATGCGGCACCGCGAACAACTTCACGCGGAAAAAGCCGGGATTATCTTCAATGTCTTCCACCACCACCCGAGCGTCGCGCAGGGGGTGCGATGCCTGAAGATCATCGCCGGGATCAGTCATCTCCGTGACCAGGCTACGTACCCAGGTGTTCAACTCCATCTCCAGCAGACGTCGATCCTTGGTGGTACCGATATTTTCACGCTGGATCATCTTCAGATAGTGCGCAATTCGCGATAGCAGAAAAATGTAAGGCAGTCGTGCGTTGATGCGGCTGTTGGCGGTGGCATCGGCAGTGTCATACTGAACCGGCTTTTGCGTCGAATTAGCCGAGAAAAAGCAGGCATAATCGCGGTTTTTGTAGTAGCTCAGCGGAATAAAGCCGAGATTGGCAAACTCAAATTCACGGGTTTCCGGGATCATCACTTCGGAAGGTATTTTTACCTGATTACCCGTGCCAAGATCGTAGAGGTGGATAGGTAAGTCCTGTACTGCACCACCCGCCTGTGGACCGCGAATTTGTACGCACCAACCATTGTGGATAAAACTGCGCACCATGTTGGCGGCAAAGGCGAAGGACGCGTTAATCCACAGATATTTGTCATGATCCGGGCCTTTCACCTCCTCGACGTAATTAAAGCTACGCACCGGCACGGTATCCGGACCATAAGGCAGACGTCCCAGCACACGGGGCATAGTCAGGCCGATATAACGCGCATCATCACTTTCCCGGAAGGACTTCCACTTGATGTACTCGGCGCGGTCGAAGTAATTGCCGATATCCTTGATGGCGGCGACCTCTTCCATATTTTCTTTCAGGAAAAATGCCGGGCCGACGGAACCAATAAATGGCATATGTGCCGAGGCCGCCACCCTGGCGATATTACGCAACAGGGCAATATCCTGGGCTGAAGCATCAAACTCCCACGCCGAGATCATCGCCGCAATGGGTTCACCACCGGGAGTGTCATACTCGCTGACGTATGTTTGCAGATAGAGGCCGCTCTGGATAATCTCCGGTGAATCTTCAAAATCCTGACGCAGGGCTTCTTTGGAAAGGTCCAGTAGGGCAATTTTGACGTTCTGGCGAAAATCGGCCTTATCAACCAAAGATTTCAGACCACGCCAGGTGGACTCAACTTGCTGAAAAGCGGGGTGATGCATTACCAGGTCAAGCTGGCGACTGATTTGTTGATCAAGGTGTGCAATGTGGAGATCCAGCAACGTTTTGTCGAGCTTCTCAACTTTCGAACCATGTTGTTTCAGGCATTCCAGTAGCACCTGCATCGCTGCGGTAACGCGTTCATCCGCACTGGCATCGGACATTGCCTGATTGTCCTGCCAGATGTCTAACTCACGAAGTTGCGACACCGGATTGAGATTAATTTTTTCGAACAGGGAGTTATAAATACCGGCCGAAGCTGGTCTTTCAAGCACAGTCGTTTGACCGCCAGTAGCAGTTTCATTCTTTGCAGACATGACTATTCTCTCGTATTAATCCATTAAATGACGGGTGATCAGGCCTTTTCTGGCACCAGGGAGGTCAGTTCAGCGCGCAATTCATCGCTCAGCGCGGGATCTTTCAGGATGGCTTCAAATTCTTTGCGGAAGGTAACGTTATCGAGCAGGTTGGATTTAAGGTCGCGCAACAAATTGCGCATCGCGAGCATCGCTTTAAGTTGCGGGATTTGGCGGGCAACCTGTTCCGGTTCAAAGTCGCTGATCTCGCGGAAAGTCAGGTTCAGCCACTGTTCGCTGCCGTCAGCGGCAAGTGTATCCGGTACATTCAGATTGATGGCAGGCGAAAACTCCGCCAGTACATTGTTGAAATTGTTTTTGTTAACTTCGACTTTTTCTCGTTCAGAAATCAGGCGAGTTTCCTGACCATGACTAAAATCCCCCGTAACCAATAACTTAAGTGGCAGTTCAACTTTCTTCTGGCTCCCCCCTGTATGTAGGTCCAGTTTGATATTGACTCGCGCCTTCGGGATCTCATTTTGATAAGAATTGCTCATATTTACTCCTTGTAAAAATGGCAGGGAAAATGGCAGGACAAATCTTTCCGTGTGTAATTCTTGCGCAATATAAATGAGAGTTCTGAAGGAATGCAACGCCTGAAATTACATATTTCGGCATGTATCGCAGAAAAAAACGGCTGACAGTAAACAGTTCCATGCAATTAAACACCAGGAATTTTCATATTTTTTTATGAAAAAAAATAAAAATATCAGATTAATAATTCGTTACCTTGAAAAAATAACATCAATAAATTTCAAGTCATTACGTAATGCCTTCCAGTTAAACCCATCGCGTAACTGGCAAGCATTAAGCGAAGTCGTCGGTATGATCCTGCTGCTGTTACTACTCACGAGAATATATTTGCCATTTTTTTGATCAACCCGACATTTACGCAAGCTATACTTTGGTATAGTCAAGGCATTATTTCCCTGGTGTTAGCCTGAATAGATTAGGCATCCCCTCTTCCGAGGGGAATTTTTTTTCAACCCTGACATCAGGGAAGACTATTTTTTGGATATGATTTCTATAATCCTGCGCTTTTCATCCTGATGGAGAAAAGTACAATGCAATCAAACGGAAATATCATGCAGCGTGAGCAGTATCGTTACTGCGTGCCTGGCACACGCGTGCTAAAATCCTCGTCACAAAAAAATGCCAATTCGGTGCAACAGCATGTCATCCGTTATTTGCCAGGAATTGAAATGCGTATGCGCCATACGGGAACCAGACAGAAAGAAAAATTAGCGGTGATAACCGTCAATAATTTGCGAATCTACTGCTGGTTGTCAGGTATGCCTGAAGGAACGGATAACCAACTTCAACGCCACAGCATTCAGAATCGGAATCACAGCAGTACACTGGAAATTGATGGCGAAGCGGGAATCATCAGCCGCGAAGAATATTATCCTTACGGCGGAACAGCCATCTGGTTAACGCGCAGCCAAATAGAAGCATGTTATAAAACCCTTCATTATTCAGGTAAAGAGCGCGACATAACTGGCCTGGTTTATTATGGTTATCGATATTATGCCCCCTGGATAATGCGCTGGATGAATCCTGATCCGGCAGGAGAAATCGATGGAATGAATGTTTTTTCCATCACCATAAATAATCCCATAACCTTCAGCGACCTTGACGGTAGAATGCGTGAAGAGGGTGGAAAAATATATATCGATGATGATGAGGGTTTTTTTATCTGGATGAAACAAGAAGGCATCGCGAAACATCGAAAAAATGACAAATTGACTGATGAAGAGTATGTTGCAGCGAATGAAGACTACAGGAGTCTGGACAAGAAAAACATATTAGACGAAAGTGTAATCATTGAACAACCTACGATCAAATACACCTGCCGCATCCCTTATTGCGGTGAAAGTTTCGATCGTAAAAATAATTATACGAACCACCTGAGTGATGAACATAACATTCTATTCTATAAGTGTGATTGGCCGGGATGTGGAAATGCATATAAACATCAAGAGAGCTTTTATCAACATCGTAAGCAACATGCACCGGTAAGTTTCCGCTGCACACGCCGGGATTGCAATGCCAGTTTTAATAGTCGCACCTTACTTTCACAACATCTGTCACAACATAATAATTCACGCGAAGTACAATGCCCCAGATCGGATTGTGTCTCTCGTTTTAAGACAAAAGGAGATTTGAACCGACATATAAAAAATGCCCATGCCAGCAAAGCATCTTTTCGTTGTAATGAACCTGGATGTGGGAAGTTTTATAAATCAAAAGATATTCTTGGTATTCATATTTCATCTTCCCACACTGAATTTCAGTTTCAATGTCCAATGTGTGGGCTACGTCTGGTTTCAAGCTACGCTCTGGATAACCATATCAACACGCATACCAAAGAATTTACTTACCTGTGTAGATATCCGGATTGCGGAAAGTATCTGGCATCAATAAACAGTTGTGGCAATCATGAAAGGAAAGTCCACGGCGCGTTACATCATGATGCCCGAAGAAACAGAATCTCATAATCACACATCCCCTCTTTCGAGGGGATTTTTTTGCCGCTCTCCGCCCTTCTCCTCATCTGATTTCCCCTCTTACCACCCCGTGCTATCTTAGCCATTCGCTTTATCGCAATCGGACAAAAAACAATGGCAAAACAACGTGTGGGGATCATTTTCGGTGGTAAATCAGCCGAGCATGAAGTGTCATTACAATCAGCCAAAAATATTCTTGAGGCCATTGATACCAGCAAATTTGAAGTGGTGTTGCTGGGCATCGATAAACAGGGCGAGTGGCATCTGAATGATGCATCCGGCTTTCTGCTAAATGCAGAGAACCCCTCACTGATTGCCCTTAATCGCTCTGGCGAGAATGTGGCGCTGGTGCCCGGCCAGGCATCGCAGCAGTTGATCACGCGTCAGAATGCCCACCCGTTGTCGCAGGTTGATGTCATTTTCCCGATTGTCCACGGTACGCTGGGCGAGGATGGCTCGCTACAAGGCCTGCTGCGCATGGCTAATCTACCGTTTGTCGGTTCTGGCGTACTGGGTTCCGCCGTCAGCATGGATAAAGATTTCACCAAACGTCTGCTGCGCGATGCCGGTCTTAAGGTTGCCCCCTGGATTAGCGTCACTCAGGCGCAACGTGCCCGGCTTGATGCACAGGCGGTGGTGGATCGTTTTGGCCTGCCGCTGTTTATCAAACCGGCGAATCAGGGTTCTTCGGTTGGCGTCAGTAAAGTCAGCCGTCTCGAAGAATTTGCGGCAGCGCTCGATCTCGCCTTTACCTTCGATCGCAAGGTATTGATTGAGCAAGGTATTAAGGGACGCGAAATCGAATGCGCCGTATTGGGCAATGATGAGCCGGTCGCCAGCCCCTGCGGTGAAGTGGTGGTGCACGATGCGTTTTATTCGTATGACACCAAGTACATCAGCGAGAACGGTGCACAGGTAGTTGTCCCCGCCACGATCAGCACAGACGATAGCGAAGCGATTCGCGCCGTGGCATTGCAGGCGTTTCAGGCACTGGAATGCAGCGGGATGGCGCGTGTCGATGTGTTCCTGACTGAAGGCGGGGAAATCATCGTCAATGAAGTCAATACCTTGCCTGGTTTCACCAACATCAGCATGTATCCGAAGCTCTGGCAGGCAGCCGGTCTGGATTATCGCTCGTTGATTACCCGTCTGATCGAACTGGCGCTGGAGCGCCATCAGCAGAGCAGCGCCCTGAAAAGCAGCATGTGATTATCAGGCCACGTCGTTAACCAGCGCGCGTGGCTCGACAGCGGGCGAGGTTTGATTGCGACCGTTGCGCTTCGACAGGTAAAGATTTTTGTCAGCCGCCGAAATCAGGCGGTTCACCACCCCATGCCACTCACGCTCATTCACTGCATTGCCAAGCGCCAGCCCCAGGCTGGCCGTCACGGTGACGGTATTTCCCTGCAACCAGAATTTCTCTCTGACCATCGACTGACGAATCGCTTCGGCCAGTTGATAAAGCTGGCTGTGATTGTAATCAAACACCACCACCACGAACTCTTCGCCACCAAAACGGCAAACCAGACCTCGATTATTCACCACATCCTGAATGCGGCGAGCGATCTCTTCCAGCACACCATCACCCGCATCATGACCGAAGTTGTCATTAATGGTTTTGAAATAGTCGACATCCAGCATCACCACACCTGCCGCTCGCTGCGGTGAGAATGGCTCCTGGCGCAGATTTTCATACAACCCGGAACGCGATAACAGCTGGGTGAGAAAATCAAAATTGGCGCGTAATGACAAACGTTGGTTTAGCTGACGGATAGCATCCATACTGACAGCCACCAGCAACGGGCTGATGGTGATGGTGGCGACGCCGAGGCGAACCGAGGTCAGATGGCTGATGGGCAACAAGGCATCATCGCCCTGAATATTCATCACCCCATGAGAAACCAGGATAATCTCGGTGATGCCCGTGAGCAGCAGCACCAGACTGGTGATGGGGATTGGCAGAACAATCGCACACCAAATCAATGCCGGGACCGGGAACGTCAGGCTACCCGCGCCACCAATCATCGCGCCAATGGTGAGCGACAGCACCACGCCCGTCAGCGGCAGCAGTTTTCCGGGATGCAACAATGAACGCCAGGGGACGGTACGCAGCGGGCGTGCCAGTAATACCGGCAGCAACATCAATGACGTGGAGAATTGTTCGCTGAACCAGTCGCCCCAGGCGGTAATAAAGCGAGCGTTGAAATCCACTTCCTGCGCCCAGGCACCCCAGGTAGCACAGGCCAGCGCCGCCAACAGACAGGCGGGGAAAATACGCATCGCGTTGATCACCTGGCTATTCGCCGAGGGCGGCAGCAGATGCTTAATCAGCATGCTCACCGCGACCAGAATAAACAGGATATTCGCTACATTGAGAGTGACCGCAGGCAGCGCCCAGCCTGAAAATACCGTGTCGTTAAACACCATCGCGACAAAGCACACCACATAGCTGGAGATGCGGTGCAGATAAGGATTACGCACCATCAACCCGGCAATCAGCGCGTTGACCGGCCAGAACAGCGACAGCTCCTGCGGCACACGCAAATGGCTGCCGATAAAGCAGAAGAAAAGCGTGATGAGGAACAGTGAGAGAGCATTCTTCTTAAAATTATTCTCTGCAAACAGCTTAACGCGCATACGTCTGAACCCTGTAACCTGGAAAGTCGCTGCCATACGCCGGTGGGCATCAGCAGGCATTAAACCTGAAAAGTTAGTAATCTGATTCGTTAATTAAGCTCGTGTTCATCCTTCAACTCTGCGGCTGAATCCATCGCCGGTACTAAAGGATGTTGGAGAAAAGCGGGATAATTATGCCCTGTAAACAAAAAAATCGGATATCCGAGATATCCGATTTTTAAGCCAAAACACAAATTTCAGTGGCTAACCGATTGCTATTTTACCGCGACTGGCCACTGACTCAGACGAATGCCACGTTTATCCGCACTTTCGCCAAAATCCTGGAGTACCGCCTTCACGTCCGGATCGAGATACTCAGCATTATCGTGGTCCACAATCACCACGCTATTTTCTGGGATCTCCGCCAGTAGTCCCTGCAATTTGGGATTGTGAATAAAGGTCAGATTCTGCTGGAAGCGCAATACGTAATGGTCGTCATAACGGGTGAGTTGCAACGCATTACGATGGCTTTGATAGAGGCTACACAAAAGCTGGGTCGCAATACCGATGCCAATCCCCGCCAGCATGCCAAACACGATGATGCCGCCAATGGTGGCGAGGAACGGTACATATTGCTGCGCACCCATACGTATTTGTTCGATGAACAAGCGTGGCGTCGCCAGTTTGTACCCGGTATACAACAACACCGCAGCGAGGCTGGCGAGTGGGATGGCATTCAGTAAATCGCTGAACCACAAACCGCAAATCAGCAGCAGCACGCCATGCAGCAGAATCGATACCTTGGTTTGTGCACCCACGCTGACGTTAACCGAACTACGCACAATCACCGCAGTGATCGGCATCGCCCCAAGTAAACCGGCGGTCAGATTTCCCACCCCCTGAGCAAACATCTCTTTATTGGGTGACGGTGCCGGATGTTGTGGACGCAGCTTTTTCAGCGCCTCCTGACTGAGCAATGTTTCCAGGCTGGCAACCAGCGCCAGCGTCACCGCCACCACCCACACCGATGGATTGCGCCATGCCAGCCAGTCCGGAGTTTCCAACTCGGCAGCAAGCTGAGCCATGCTGTCAAACTCCGGCAGGGCAATACGCGGCAGGCCAGCCAAACCGAAGAGCGTCGCCAGACAGCCGACCAGCACCGCCACCAACGGACCGGGTATCCAGCTCAACGCTTTGATCGATTTGACGACAGGCGTGGTCCACAACCAAAGGATCACCAGGCCAACGCCCGCCACCAGCATCGCCGAGGTGGAGAAGGCAAACTCGCCATTGACCAGCGACACCAGCTCCGCATCGCCTGCGGCCCCCAGCGCCACCGGAATCTGCTGGATAATCAGCAAAATACCAATCGCGGCCAGCATTCCTTTGATAACACTACCCGGCACCAGCGCAATAAAACGTCCGGCACGCAACAAACCAAACAGGCACTGCAACAAACCGGCAAGAATCAATGCGGTGAGAAAGGCGGAGAAACTGCCCAGCGTCTCGATTGACGCCACCACAATGGTGACTAACCCGGCGGCCGGGCCGCTCACGGCGAAGCGCGACGGGCTTAACGCGGTGACCAGCAACCCCCCAATCACCCCGGTGAGCATACCGGCAAACGGCGGCAGGCCACTGGCCTGGGCAATACCGAGACAGAGTGGCAGCGCCACCAGAAAAACCACCAGACCGGCCGGGATATCCTGGCGCAAGGTATGCAGATTCATGGTATCGATTCCTCTGTAGATTGCTGAATTAACTCTTTGAGATGTCCTGATTGCAGGTCATACACGCACCCAAACACGTCCAGCGTCTGACCGGCCTGCCATGCCGAACGCACCGGTTCGCTGCCAGTCAGTTGAGCAAATTGGGCCAGCACGTTGGCCTCCACCAGACGGTTAAGTTTGTCGCTCTCCTCTTCCTGCGCATCGGCAGCACGATACGCCGCCAGTCCCTGCGCCAGGTCACGACGCAGAGCTGCAATGCGGCGCGCCAGCGCCGAATCCTCTTTAGCCAGCGGGCTTTCCGGCAGTCCCAGCGCGGCCTGCACCCCGCCACAGCCGTAATGGCCGCACAACACAATGCGTTGTACGCCGAGATAGAAAATGGCGTACTGCAATACGCTCATTAAGTTGTCGTCATCAGGCACCACCATATTGGCGATATTGCGATGGACAAAAAGCTCGCCGGGATGCGCGCCGGTCAACACTTCCGCCGGAACACGGCTATCGGAGCAGCCAATCCACAAGGAATGGGGTTTCTGCTGATGAAGATATTTTTCGAAATAGTGCGGATTACGCTGGCGGCGCTGTAATGCCCAACTGCGATTTTTCGCTAATAAGGGTTTGAGTGTCGTCACAATTATCTTCTCTTAATGTCCGGGAATATCGCATCCAGGCGAATAACGCCGTGAATAAGACCTGATTCAGGGGAAAAACTGGAGATTCCTCACAGAAAATGGTTATAGACGCTTAAGAGTAGTTATGCACCAGGAATATTTCTACCTGCGACAAAATGCCTCTCAATGTAAATTAAGATTCAGTTTACGTCAGAGAAATGTAAGGTTATGCAAGAGATGGTCGCAATGTTACGCCGAATGATACGCATTAAAATCATAAAGTTATATATTAATTTCAATGATGAGTTTTTAATGCAACGACAAAAAAATACACGCACTTTGATCAGGACTTTCGATCTTCCATACCAGACAAACCATTTTTACCAGGAAATATCTTAATTATAAAATTTATAATTAGACGATTTCACCATAAAATAAGCTTTATTGCAGAATAACACGCCATTATCGACCGGTTGTGGTGGCAAGAGATCAGGAAAATAATGAGGGGAATAATAGTTGCAATGAAAAGTAAATATTGCCGGACCTAAAGCGGATAAAAAAGCGCCCGCATCACAGGCGCTTTTTTGCCTGACGAATTATTTACCGTTCCACGCTTTGAGACGCGCTTCACGTACCTGCAACTGCTGTTCTGGCGTCAACTTGTTGTAGTTTTCCGCCATCCCGCTCTCCCAGTCGCCATAAAGTGGATTAGGCAGGACGATAAACTGGGTGCCAAAACGCTGATGGTTGCTGCTCACGAACGCCTGACGCTGCGCGTTGCCCTGATGCCATGTCGCCCCACCAAAATCATTCAGGTTATCCCCGGCGTACAGCACCACGTTATAACCTTCCGCTTTGATGGCATCGAAACGCGCCTGTTTGTTGGAGCTGCCAGTACTGAGTCGTACCGTTTTTTCACTCACCCCGGTGAAACCGAGTTTCTTCAGGTTATCCACCGTCGCGGCGTAATCTTTCTGGTCACGGTTGGAGACGTAAAACATGATGCCGCCGTGACTGTTCACGTAGTTCGCGAAATCGACCGCCCCCGGTACCGCCGTCGCCTGGCGCGCCTGGGTCCAGGCAGACCAGGTTTTTCCGCTGAATGGCTGACCATTCTTCGCCTGCCACGCGCTGTAGGCGCTGTTATCAATCATCGTTTCGTCAAGATCGACAATCACCGCTTTCGGCTTACCCGCCAGCGAAGGGGCCTGATCAAACGCCATACGCGCAGTATTGAATGCCTGCCAGCTCAGCGCCTGATATTCGCCCGACTGCTGGAACCAGTTGACGGCCAGCACCGATTGCTGGGCAAGCTGCATCTGTGCCTGCTGTTTGTTTGGCTGCGCGCAGCCGGTCAGCACCAATGCCATCAGGCCGGAGGCGGCCAGCCAGGTGGTTTTTTTCATCATTTCATCCTTAAGCGATTGCGGTCAGTTTAGGTAAAGCGTTAAAAATGTAGCAGTTAACCAACGCGGTTGGCAGTACAAAGCGATCGGCAAGATAAAGGAGATACTTATGGCTCACCACCCACTCCAGATTCCACGTTCATCCCTGCTGGATGCGTTGAGCTGGCTGGAGTACGCCTTTCAGCCTGCGGGCGTTGCAGCTCCTGACGACGCGGCCTACGGACACCAGCGCCATAGCGCGACCGTGGTGATGGCGACCGATAACCTGCCGCCCAAAAGCTGCGAATCTGACGCGGTGATTGGCGAGGGATCGCGACCGGTGGCGGTGTACACCGCCGATTGTTTGCCGGTGCTGTTTGCCGATACCCATAGTCGCCAGGTGGCGGCGGTGCATGCTGGCCTGAAAGGCACGCTGTCCGGCGTGTTGAACAGCACCATCGATCGTCTACTCACGTTGGGCGCGCAAACGAACACGCTGCATGTCGCCATCGGCCCGGCGATTGGGCCGTGCTGCTACGAACTGGGTAGAAATTTAGTGGATGAAATGCAGGCACAACCGGGTTTGCCCTCCCTGAGCTGGTCCGAAACCCAACCGAAAAATCTGCGTGCTATCCGTCCCCAGGCACAACCACAACAGCACGGGATCTGGTTTGACTTGCCGCATCTGGCGCGGGGCTTACTGCAACAACGTGGCATCCCGGCTGCGCAGATTGAGGTGGTGGAGATGTGTACTTATTGCATGGCCGAGAGCGGGTCCAGCTACCGCTACAACACCCATTTCGCCAGCGGTTATCAGTCACGTTTTTCGTGGATCCGCTGCCGTGACTGAAGGGTTTCACCGATAAAAATCTGGTAGTTAAGATCAACGCTGTCCACCGTGAACGCCGGATCGGCGATCTTCTTCAGCAGCAACTCTGCCGCCTGGTAGCCAATCTCATAGCGTGGCGTGACCACGCTGGCGAGGCTGGGATACATTTCACGGCTGCTCTCCAGGCCGTGAAAACCACTGATGGCGATCTTATCCGGCACCGCAATCCCCTGACGCTGGCACCACGACAAAGCGCCGAGGGACAAATCGTCATTGGTGCAGAAAATCGCATCCAGTTCAGGGTGCAGCCGCAACGCCTGTTCCAGCATGGTGGCTCCCAGACGCTGGGATGACATGGCGCGAGGGTTGATGCGTGCCGCCCGTAACTTCTGCTCCTGCATGGCTTTACGAAAACCCTGAAACCGACACTCATCACGCCGATCGTCCAGCGAGCCGAGATAGACAATGCAGCGCCGCCCCTGCTCAAGCAACGTGCGCGTCATGTCGTAGCCCGCATCGAAGTTGTTGTAACCCACCTGCATATCCAGACACGGCCCCTGGGTATCCATCACCTCAACAATCGGGATGTTAGCCGCACGCAGATATTTCACGGTACGGTGCGTATGGTGCTTATCGCTCAGGATAATGCCGTCAATATTCCAGGAAAGCAGGTTACGTACCTGCTCCTCTTCGCTACGGGGATCATAGTTGTAGTTGGCGATCAGCGTTTGACAGTGACTGGCGTGAGTGGCCTGTTCGATGCCACTCAGCAGATCGGCAAAGATCTGATTTTTAAACGATGGGATTAACACCCCCAAGGTACGTCCCGGTGCATGACCCGGCATCGCTACCGGGCGTTGGGGATCGTAATTAAGCTCAGCCATTGCGCGTGCGATACGCTCGCCGGTTTGTGCTGCGACCTTATCCGGTGTGCGCAGATAACGGCTGACGGTCATCCGGGTAACGCCCGCCCGCTCGGCAATATCCTGCAACGTTGTTGTCATAGCTCACCTCCCTGTGCAGCCATATTATTTAGTGGATCAACGCGTTAAGGATTAACACGCCCGCCAGACCCAGGATCGAGATCAGCGTTTCCATCACCGTCCAGGTTTTCAACGTCTCAACCACGCTGAGGTTGAAATACCCTTTGAACAGCCAGAAGCCCGGATCGTTAACGTGCGAGGCGATCACGCTACCGGATCCGACCGCCAGTACCATCAACGCCGGATCGGCATGGGTCGCCGCAATGATTGGCGTCACGATACCCGCGGTGGTGATCGCCGCAACCGTGGCAGAACCGAGCGCGACACGCAGCATCGCGGCCACCGTCCAGCACATCAGCAGCGGAGACAGCGAGGAGCCTTTCATCATATCGGCGATGTAGTTACCCACGCCGCTATCCACCAGCACCTGCTTGAAGGCACCGCCACCGGCAATGATAAAGATGATCATGGCGATGGCAGCGATCGACTCGCCACACATATCCATCACCTGCTCCATCTTGCGCCCATTGCGCAGGCCAAGAGTGAAGACTGCAATGACCACGGCAATAAACAGCGCCACTGCCGGGTTGCCGATAAATTCAAAGAACTGCCGCAGCGGATTCTCTTTCGGCGTGGTTAATTCAAACACCGCAGCGACCGCCATCAGCACCACCGGGATCACGGCGGCGAAGATACTGATTCCGAAGCCCGGCATCTCCTCTTCCGTGAAGATTTTCGGGTTATACAGCCCTTCCGGCGGTGACTTTTCAAAGCTTTTGAGGAACTTCGAGAAGATTGGACCGGCGACAATGACCGTCGGGATGGTGATGATCATGCCGTACAGCAGCGTGGTGCCGAGGTTCGCGCCGAAAATAGTGGCGATGGCCGTTGGACCAGGATGCGGCGGCAGGAAGCAGTGCGTAACGGACAGCGCAGCCACCATCGGCACACCGACATACAACAACGGCAACCCGGCAGCGGCGACGATGGTGAACACCAGCGGCAGCAGCAGCACAAAGCCCACTTCATAGAACATCGCCAGACCAACAATCAGCCCGGTGACCACCAGCGCCCATTGCAGTCGCTCCTTCCCGAAGGCGGCAATCAACGTGGTCGCGACCCGTTGCGCGGCCCCGGTGTCCGACACCAGCCGCCCAAGCATGGCACCGAAGCCGAGGATCATCGCCAGCCCGCCCAGCGTTGAGCCGATACCTTTCTGGATCGACGCCATGACATTCAGCGGCGTCATCCCTTCGGCAATCCCCACCACAGCGGAGACAAACACCAGAGCGATAAAGCCGTTGACCTTGAAAACAATCATTAAAACCAGCAGGAGAACCACGCCCAGAACGATTATGGTTATTGGCATTTTTTATTATCCATAGAGAAACAAGAGGTGATTAAGGTTTAGGCGCACCCTGGTGAATGCGCCAGTCACATCACACCGCCACGCGCATACCGCCATCGACGAATAGCAAGTGACCATTGACGAAATCGGAGGCTTTTGAGGAGAGGAACACCGCTGCACCAATCAGCTCCTCTGGCTTACCCCAACGCGCCGCTGGGGTACGTTTGGTGAGCCAACCGGTGAAAGCCGGATCGTCAGCCAGTGCCTGGGTCATCTCGGTAACAAAGTAGCCCGGTGCAATGGCGTTGACTTGGATATTGTGACGCGCCAGCTCAACGCACATACCGCGTGTCAGCATGGTGACGGCCCCCTTGGAAGCAGCATACGGCGTGATGGTGTCGCGGCCCAGTTCGCTCTGCATCGAACCGATATTGATGATTTTGCCTTGCTGACGTCCCACCATCTTCTTCGCCACCGTTTGTGACACCAGGAATACCGCGGTCTGGTTCACGGCAATCACGTCATTCCAATCCTGCTCAGGGAATTCGAGGAACGGACGGCGACGCTGAATACCCGCGTTGTTCACCAGCACATCAATGGCGCCCCACTCGGCTTCAATCTCGTCTACCGCCTGCTGCACCTGCGCCGATTGTGTAACATCAAAGGCTTTCGACTGGGCACGCAAGCCGAGGTCACGCAGTTTCGCTGCCGCCTGCTCGGCCCCGGCTGGGGTGGTGGCGTTGACGATCACTTCTGCACCCGCTTCCGCCAGACCGCGTGCCAGCAGGAAACCAATTCCGCGCGCCGAACCGGTGATCAGTACGCGTTTACCTTCGAGGGAAAATAGCTGACTCATCGTATCTCCTTAAAATGTTAACTGGACTTTTGCCGCCCGGGTTTTGTCGCCCGCAAACTGCAACGCCGCATCAATGTCCTGCCAGCCATATGCTCCGCTGAACAACGGCAGCGGGTTGACCACGCCCTGTGCCAGCCACTCGACAGCGGTATTGAATTCATGGGTAAAGCGGAAGGAACCGACCAGGTTAATCTCTTTAGCAATCAATTGCATAATCGGGAAAGAGGGAATTGCTCCGCCCATACCCACCTGCACGAGAGTACCTTTGGCGCAGGTCACGTCGAGGCAGCGTTGCAACGAAGAAGGATGACCAGAGGCTTCGAAAGACACGTCAAAGTAGCCTTTGTCTGCCAGGTAAGGGGTGAAGTCGCCGTTGGCGGCATGAATCACGTCAGTGGCCCCCATTTGCTGGGCCATCGCCAGTGAACGTTCGCTGATGTCGCTACAGACAATCGATGCCGCACCACGCGCTTTGGCCGCTGCGGCGATCAGGCAGCCAATCGGGCCAACGCCGGAGATAAACACATGCTTACCGGTAAGATCGCCTGCCTGGTGGGTGGCATGGATGCACACCGCCAGCGGCTCGGCAAACACCATCACGCTTTCGTCTGCGTCCTGTGGGAAAGGGATGCACTGCGCGCTGTCCACCACTTTGTACTGGGTAAACCCGCCATCGACATGCGGCACATACATGGCGCTGCCGAAGAAGCGCATCGAAACGCACTGGTTTTCCTGCTCACGGCGGCAATATTTGCATTCACCACAAGGTTTGGACGGGTTAACCGCCACTTTTTGTTCCGGCTTCAGGCGTGGATCATCACTTTCCACCACAAAACCAATCACTTCATGGCCGAGGATCATCGGCATCTTGACTTCATAGCTACCGACTTTACCTTCCTGATAATAATGCAGGTCGGAGCCGCAAATACCGCCGCGCGTAATGCGTACCAGCGTGCCTTTGCCGTTCCACTCCACCTGCTGCTGCGCCACGCTGACTTGTTGTTTTCCGGTGATCACGCAGGATTGCGTTTCGATTTTCATAACTTCCCCATTCAGTGGTGTTGCAATGGGGCTCATAAAACCGGGTTACAGGGGTTAAAACTGTGATGAAGATCACTCAAAACCATGTTACGGAAAAGCTGTTACGCATAACGTGATACGGGCAAGATCATCCAGCGTCAGAGGCGAGATTGCGCATGGCACCTTGCGGTAGCGGCGCGATTTATCGCGCTTTTTTGACACTTCTCACAAGCTGGATGCATTGCACTTCCTTCCCGATAAATTGTCGCTAAAGTTAACTCATCCGACCACTTAATTTATGAGTGATTATGACTCCGCATCCTGAGTTGTTCGCCCCGCTGGATTTAGGCTTTACCCAACTCAAAAACCGCTTTCTGATGGGTTCCATGCACACCGGCCTGGAAGAACATGCCGATGGCGCATCCCGGCTCGCTGCCTTCTATGCAGAACGCGCGCGTGAAGGGGTGGCATTGATTGTTACCGGCGGTATCGCGCCCAATCCGCAAGGGGTGGTCGCCCAGGGTGGGGCCATTCTTAACCAGGAAAGCCAGTGCGGCTGGCATCGCACCATCACCGATGCGGTACATGCCGGGGGCGGCAAAATCGCCCTGCAAATCCTGCACGCCGGACGCTACAGTTATCAGCGCAATCTGGTCGCCCCTTCACCGTTGCAGGCACCGATCAATCCGTTTATGCCCCAGGCATTGAGCGACGCCGACATTCGGCAAACCATCGCCGACTTCGCCCAATGCGCCCGCCTCGCTCAGCAGGCCGGTTACGATGGCGTCGAAATCATGGGTTCAGAGGGTTATCTGATAAACCAGTTTCTGGTGGCGCACACCAACCAGCGGGACGACGACTGGGGTGGCGATGTGTCACGCCGTCAACGTTTCGCGCTGGCGGTGACGCGTGCTGTACGCGAGGCGGTCGGTAACGATTTCATTATTATCTTTCGCATCTCGATGCTGGATCTGGTGCACAACGGCAGCACGCTGCATGAAACGCTGGATCTGGCGGAAAAACTGGAGCAGTGCGGCGTCACGCTGTTTAACAGCGGCATCGGTTGGCACGAGGCGCGAATTCCAACCATCGCCACCTGCGTGCCACGCGCCGGTTTTGCCTGGGTGACCAAACACCTGCGCGGGCGCGTTTCCGTGCCGGTGATTGCCACCAACCGCATCAACCATCCGGCGGTGGCTGCCGAGCTGTTACGTGACGGCATTGCGGATATGGTGTCGATGGCGCGCCCGTTTCTCGCCGATGCCGCCTTTGTCAGCAAAGCCCAGGCGGGTGATGACGCAGCGATTAATACCTGTATCGCCTGTAATCAGGCTTGTCTTGACCAGATTTTTGTCGGCAAAGTGACCTCCTGTCTGGTCAATCCCCGCGCCTGTCATGAAACGCTGATGCCGGTGACCGCTGCCACTCAACCCAAACGGCTGGCGGTGGTGGGCGCAGGACCGGCGGGTATGGCATTTGCCTTGCAGGCGGCACAGCGCGGGCATCAGGTGACGCTTTACGAAGCCGAGGCGCAGATTGGCGGGCAGTTTAATATCGCCCGTCAGATCCCCGGCAAAGAGGAGTTCAGCGAAACGCTGCGTTATTTCCGCCACCAACTCCAGGCCGCTGGCGTGGAGATTCATACCCAGTGCCGCGTCAGCGCCGACCAACTGGAGGACGCCGATGAAGTGATCGTCGCCACCGGCATTGCGCCGCGCCAACTGACGTTACCCGGCATCGATCATCCGTGCGTACTCAGCTATCTCGACGTATTGCGGGATAAAAAACCGGTCGGCAAGCGGGTGGCCATTATTGGCGCGGGAGGCATCGGTTTTGATACCGCAGAATATCTGCTGCATCAGGCAGGTCATCACGAAGATTTCTACCAAAGCTGGGGCGTTGACCGCGCACTGGCGGCTCGTGGCGGATTGATTACCCCCCAGCCGCTGCCCGCTGATCGGCAGATCTGGTTGCTGCAACGTAAATCTGGCAAACCGGGTGCCGGGCTGGCGCGCACCACCGGCTGGATTCACCGCGCCAGTTTGCAGGCCCACGGCGTCATCATGTGGGGCGATGTGGAGTATCTGAAGATTGACGACCAGGGTCTGCACCTGCGTCATCAGGACCAAACCCAGGTGCTGGCGGTGGATAACGTGGTGATTTGTGCCGGTCAGGAACCGCTGCGGGTGCTGGCAGATCAGCTCACTGCGCGCGGCAAAAAGGTCAGGCTGATTGGCGGGGCCGATGTGGCGCAGGAGCTGGATGCCCGCCGCGCCATCGCACAAGCCACCGAGCTGGCGCTCAGCCTGTGATTAACGCAGTTTGACCGAACGCAGCACCACAAACTTGGCATTCGACGCCACCAGCGTGCAGTTGCCAAACAGCTTCTTCATTTTGTGGTGATAATCGAGGTGGCGGTTGCCAACGATGCGCAACTCGCCGCCATATTGCAGACATCGTTTGGCATCACGCAGCATCTGCCACGCCAGGTGGTCAGTCACTGCATGCTGCTGATGGAACGGCGGATTGCAGAGCACCGCGTGCAGACGATCGGACGGGAAGCCGCTCAACGCGTTATTGACGCGGAACTGGCTGCGATCCACATCCTGCGGTCGGTTCACTTCAACGTTCAGACGACTGGATGCCACCGCCATGTACGATTCGTCAAAGAACAACACCTCCGCCTGGGGATTCTGCTCAAGCGCCATCAGGCCAATCACCCCATTGCCACAGCCAAGATCGACAATCTCCCCTTCGATATCATGTGGCAGATGCTGCATAAAAAAGCGCGCGCCAATATCCAGCGAACTGCGGGAGAACACGTTGGCATGGTTGTGGATCTGATAATCGGTGCCGTCAAGCGGCCAGACAGTGGTTTGCGCCAGGGCAGGCAGCTTGGGCGCGGTGTAGCGGCTGTAAATCAGACGCGCTTTTTTCCACGCCAGCGAGGTTTTACTCTCGCCGAGAATACGTTCAAACAGTTGCAGCGTGGAGCTATGGATATCTTTGGCTTTTGCCGCCGCCAGAATCAGGGTGTCCGGGGTGACCACATCGCGCAACGCACGCAGCTGATGTTCCAGCAGCGCCAGCGTCTTAGGAATTTTGATCAATACCGCCGCCGGGGCCGACGGTAACGCCGCCAGGCTGTCGAGGAACGTCACCTGATCTTCATCCTGCTGGTTAAGATGCAGATTCTGGCGTACCGCTTGCTGACTGAGCCAGGAATCACTGACGTGCCAGACCTGGCGCGGATTTAATCCGCAGGTCAGCGCGCCAAAGCTGTCGTTAAACACCAGCACCGGGCCATCCGGCAGCGCCTGCTGCAACAGATATTCATCTGCCGCATCCCACGCCTGCAACGGGCTTTCTTCACGCATCGGTGGAAAGCGGTGCAACGTCAGGGTGCGTTCAGTCAGTTCAAGTTGGCTCATGGAATCTCCGGCGTGGTACACTTTGCGCGATTTTCGCCCTAAAAAGGGGGCGCAGTATACTGTCTTTCGCCGGGAATCCCAATGTCATTAATCTACCTCCAGGGCTACCCTGAACATATCCTCACCCAGGTCCAGACGCTGATTGACCACCAACGTCTGGGGGCTTTTCTCCAGCAGCGCTACCCGGATACCCACGATGTGGTGAGCGACAAAGCGCTGTACGACTACACGCAAAGCCTGAAAAGCCGTTATATGCGCAGCGCGCCGCCGGTGAGCAAAGTTATCTGGGACAATAAAATCAAGGTGATGAAGCACGCCCTTGGCCTGCATACCGCCATTTCCCGCGTGCAGGGCGGCAACCTGAAAGCCAAAGCGGAAATCCGCATCTCCACCTTTTTCCGCCTCGCACCGGAGCCCTTCCTGCGCATGATCGTGGTGCATGAACTGGCGCACCTGAAAGAGAAAGATCACAACAAAGCCTTCTATCAACTCTGCTGTCATATGGAGCCGGATTACCATCAACTGGAGTTCGATGCGCGGCTGTGGATGACCGACCAGGCGCTACGCGGCAACGCCGCCTGACCGGTTTGCTTTTCCTGTGGTAGCGCATATGCTCAGAGGCGTCTGATTTCCCTCACTTAATGGGTTGGCGCAATGACACTTCAGCAGCTGAACTATTTTCTTGCCGCTATCGATTTTGGCACCATCTCGAAAGCGGCTGAGGCGTTACATATCTCGCAGCCGTCGCTGTCCGACCAGATTCTGCGGCTGGAAAGCGAGATGGGCACCCATCTGTTTATTCGCACCAACCGTCGTCTGATCCTGACCGAGGCCGGACTACGTCTCGAACCCCATGCCCGCGCCACCACCCAGGCGGCACAACGCGGCTACGAAGCGGTGCAATCGGTGCGCCAGCTCAAGGATGGTCTCGCCTCGTTTGGCACCTTCAGTTCCGCTTACCAATATTTTCTGGCCGATCTGATTTGTGAGTTCCGCGCGCGCTATCCGGGGGTGCGGATGCGACTGGTCGGAACCAACTCCTCGGAGGTCGCGCGCTCGGTAATTGATGGCGAAATTGAAGCGGGTCTGGTGATGCTGCCGGTGAACAACAAAAACCTGGTGATCAGTGAACCGGTGTGGTCCACGCAGATTGGCTATATCTCAGCCAGCGACGCGCGGCTGGAAGGCAGTAAGGATATGCAGGCGCTGCTCAACGCCCCATTAATTCTAAGCGAAGCCACCTGGCATAACAGCGATCCGATTCGCCGTCTGCTCAACCAACGGGCGCAGGAGATTGGCGCACGGCTGGAGCCGATTATTGAAGTGGAGCACCAGGCTACCGCGCTGGAACTGGCGGCGCGGGGATTGGGAGATCTTATCGCTACGCGTCCGATCCTCCACCACCTGGGTTATAGCGACAAACTCAAGTGGGTACCGATCGAGCCTCCGGCTTTTGAGGTGTTTGCCTTTATCCACCGCGCCGATACCGCGATCTCATCCGCCACCCGCGAAATGATGCAGCTGATGCGACGTTATTTGCAGGAGGTACAGATGGCGTACAGCCATATCGAATGCTGATGGAAAACGGTGGGTATAGGGCAAACCTATATGAACCAAAATCATAACCCTATTCATCCCGTGCAAATAGCCGCTTAAAACTATGTCAATCACGTTACCCCAATGTTGCAATAACTTTGCAGGAGAGACGTATGACATCACAGGCGCGCTATTGTGTGATTGGTGCAGGAGCTGCTGGTCTGGCGGCGCTGCGCACCTTGCAAGAGCTGGGTATCGACGCTGATTGCTTTGAGAAAAGTAGCCAGGTCGGTGGCCACTGGCATCATGACTACGATGCCCTGCATCTGATTACCCCGAAAAAAAGCTCCGGTTTTGATGGCTTCCCAATGCCCGAGTCGTGGCCGGTCTACCCCAGCCGCGATCAGGTGCGGCACTACATCGACAGCTACGCCGACCACTTCGGCCTCAGAGCACAAATCCATTTCAATAGCACGGTTGAACGCATTGTTCCGCTGGGTAAGGCAGGCAGCGAAGGCTGGCAGGTGACGGTAAATGGTCAGACACGTCATTACCAGGGCGTGCTGGTCGCCAATGGACACCTGTGGGACTGCGCGTTCCCGGCAGAAGCGAGCCACTTCAGCGGTATCTCGCTGCATTCCGGCCAGTATCGCAACACCGATCAGCTGCAAGGCAAGGTGCTGGTGGTGGGTTGCGGAAACTCAGGCTGCGACCTGGCGGTTGACGCCGCTCAGCATCGTCTGGCTACCGATATCGTGATTCGCCGGGGTCAGGTGTTCCAGCCCAAGGCGCTGCTTGGTGTGCCGCGCGCTGAAATCCCTTTCCTTAATCAGTTACCGCCGGAAATGCAGAATGCGGTCACCCAGGTGCTGACCATGATCTCTGTGGGCCGCTGGGAAAACTATCCCGGCATGCCGCAACCAGAAAGCTGGGACCTCGAACAACAGCCGCCGGTGGTCAACACCCTGCTGATGTACTGGATCCAGCATGGCCGTATCGGCGTGCGTCCGGCCATCGACCATATCGACGGCAAAACGGTGCATTTCAGTGATGGCAGCGCCACAGAATACGACAGCATTCTTTGGGCCACCGGTTTTCACACCCGTTTACCGTTCCTCGATGCGACCCTGCTCGACTGGCAGGATGGCGTACCGTTACGCACCGCCGCCATGACCCTGCCGACCACGCTGGAGAACCTCTATTTTGTCGGGCTTTCTGCCCCACGCGGCCCGCAATGGCCGACCTACTGCCAGCAAACGCGGCTTATCGCGCGCATGATTCAGCTGCGTGAACAGGGCATCCCCAACATCGCCAGCCTGCTGGCGGCCCAGCAGCCGCATGAGGCACGTATCGATATCGTGCGCCGTCTGTGGCAAGCCAACCTTGATGAAACCTGGCGCACGCTGGATCTGCTGGAAACCATGCATAGCAGCCTGTTGCACAACGCTTCCTTAACCGCCTGACGGGAGAAAACCATGAACAAACAACCTGTTGCCCTGGTCACCGGTGCCGCCTCCGGAATGGGCAAAGCCGTGATGGAGAAGTTTCAGCGCGAAGGCTGGGCGGTGATCGCCATCGATCGCAGCGAAATACCGCCACAACCCGGCATCACGCCGGTGGTGGCTGATATCACCAGCTACAGCGCGTTACGCGACGCGGTGGCCGCTGCGCTCCAGGGCCGTCGCGTTAGCGCGCTGATCAACGCTGCGGGGATTTTTCCGGTTTCCACGCTGGAGAGCAGCAACGATGCGCTCTATCGCCAGATTTTCGACGTCAACGTGCTGGGTAGCGTAAATACCGCCAAAGTCGCCAGCGAATTTATCAGCGAACAGGGTGGCGCGTTGCTGATGTTTGCCTCAGTCGATGCCTTTGCCGTCTCGCCGGGTCAGCTGTTGTACAGCGCCTCGAAAGCTGCGGTGGTGTCGCTGGTGAAATCGCTGGCGATTGAGTTGGTTGGCAAAAAAATCGTGGTGAACGCCATCGCCCCCGGCTGGGTCGAGACCGAAGGCACGCTAAAAAGCGGGCGTATTCATGAAGGTGTTAAAGCCGTGCCGATGCAGCGCGCGGCCAGTGTCGGAGAGATCGCCGACTGGGTGTGGGCCTTCAGTTCACAACCGGGCTATATCACCGGCGAAACCCTGGTTATCTCCGGGGGCAGTTATATGCGTTAAGCATTTTTTTCACAGGCGTCGTACTCCACTTCAAACAGACAGGGTAAGACAATGAAACAACAAACAATAAATCCAGCACTTCAGGGAGCAGTTCGCTATGTAAAGGAGCGCCCGACATCGCGTCACATGGCGCGCGACGGAAATTTAACTCGCGCAGTCACCGGCGTCACGCTGGGGAATATGGTGGAATGGTTCGATTTCGCTATCTACTCCTCGATGGCGATGACGATGGCAAAAGTTTTCTTCCCCACCAGCAACAGCTACAACGAATTGATCGCCATTTATGCGGCATTTGCCGCCGGATTTGTTATCCGGCCGTTAGGAGGCTTTCTGTTTGGCCCGATTGGCGATAAATATGGCCGCCGTACCGCGCTGGTTGCCAGCATCAGCCTGATGTCGATTGCCACCCTCTGCATCGCGCTGATCCCCGGTTATCACAGCATAGGCATCGCCGCCCCGATTCTGCTGGTGTTGATGCGCATGTTGCAGGGGCTCTCCACCGGCGGTGAATATGGCGGCTCCTGCATTTTTATCGCCGAACACAGCCCGGATAAACGCCGCACCTTTTTCACCAGTTGGCTGGAGTTTGGCAACATTTCCGGCTTCCTGGTGGGCGGGGTTATCGTCAATGTGATCAGCAATACATTGGGCGATGACACCATGATTGCCTGGGGCTGGCGGGTGCCGTTCGTGATTGCCGGATTGCTGGGCATTGTCGCGCTGTTTATCCGTTTGCGCGTCGATGAAACCCCGGTATTTCGTGAAATGCAGGCCGGTAAAGCCCGCGCCGAAGCGCAGTCCCCAGCGCGCTGGACATTATTCCTTAAAGAGTGGCCGCAGTTGCTACGTTGCGCCGGTCTGGTCGCCACCTTCAATATCAACTACTACATCGTGCTGGGTTATATCCCGAGCTACCTGGTGAGCTTTATGGGGAAATCCGCCGAATTCAGCGCCCGGCTGTCGCTGATTGCGACCCTCGCGCTGCTGCTGTTTATCCCGCTGTTCGGCATGCTGGGTGACCGGGTTGGCAGAAAGCGCATGCTCCTGACCGGCTGTGTGCTGATCATCCTTTCTGCGATCCCCGTATTCTGGGCGATTCAAAGTCATGGCCTGGCGGCGATCGTCATCGGTATGGCGGTGTTAATTCTCGGCATGTTGTTCTTCGAGGGCACCATCCCTGCCACCCTGACTTCGCTATTCGGCACCACCGTACGCTACAGCTGCTTCGCCATTAGCTACAACCTGTCGGTTTCACTGCTCGGCGGCACCGCGCCACTGGTGAATACCTGGCTGATCGAAAAAACCGGTATCACGCTAATCCCGGCGTTTTACCTGATGGGCGGCGCAGTGCTGGGTCTGCTGGCGCTGTGGAAAATGCAGGACCGTACCGGCAAGCCCTTGCCGTCCTGACCTCTCTTTATCACCTGTGTATCTATGGAGCATAAAATGAGCCTGACCACGAAAGTTAAAATCTCTTCCGGCGGTGCCTATGAGTCTGTTTTTGGTTACTCACGGGCGGTCAAAGCCGACAATCAGCTGCATATCTCAGGCACCTGCGCCACGCCTGACTTTGAAAAGGCCGATGCTTACGAGCAGACAAAATCGATCATGAACACCATCGCCAGCGTGATTCAGCAGGCGGATATGGAAATGGAGGATGTGGTCCGTACCGTGGTGTATGTCCGTGACATCAACGATGCGGAAAAGGTGGCAAAGGCGCATCTTGAAACCTTTGGCACCATCCGTCCGGCCAGCACCATCGTGCAGGTGGATTCGATGCTGCGAACCTGGCAGCGGGTAGAAATTGAAACCTACGCCATTCGTTAAGCCGCCAGCAGCGCCCTGCATCGGGCGCTGCTCCTGGCAGGATTACAAAAATTCCTGCGCCTTCTGAATCAGACTGGTTTTGGTCAACGCGCCAAGGAAACGGCGCTCCTGCGGGTTATTCAGCACTGGCAGACGTTCCAGCGTGACACGGGCAAACGCCTCCCACCCTTCGCGCATGCTTTGGTTCTGATAAATACACGGGAAATTACTGTCCATCACCGTACTGACCGGTGAATGCAGGGTGATCTCCTCCGCCAGCACTTTGCGCGCAATATCGTGAATCGACACGACGCCGAGAAACTGGCCGCTGGCATTGATGACATAGACATAACGCTCACGCTTCAGCGAGCTGACCGCCAGCGCCTGCCCCACCGATTCCTCTGGCTGCAAGGCGGCACCGGGAATGATCAGTTGGTCGACACGCATATTATCGAAATCGTATTTGGCTTCGGAACGACTCAGATGCCCACTCACCACCGGATAGGTACTGGCGGATTGCAGGCGGTACACCAGCATCGAGGCCAGCACCGACGCAATCATCAACGGGAACAGCAGGCTGCTGTTAAGCGTCATCTCCAGCACCATCAGCATCGCCATTAACGGTGCCTGGCTGACGGCCGCCAGCACCGCCGCCATACCGACCGCCGCGTATAACAACGTATCGCCGACCGGCAGATGCAACACCGCCCCTAAACTTGCCAGCAACGCCCCCAGCAGCGCGCCAATCAGTAACGAAGGGGTGAACAATCCGCCGACCGCATTGGAGCCAACCGAAAGCGTGGTCGCCAGGGTTTTTAATACCAACAACGCCAGCAAGCCACCCAGCAGATAATGACCATCGATGATTTTGACGATCACTTCATAGCCGTTACCCAGAATATCGGTGGAGATTAGCGCCAGAAAGCCCACCGCCAACCCGCCAGCGCCCAGCCGTAGCGGCAGGGAACGTACCCGACTGAACATCGTCTTGCTGCGCGCAATCAATTTAATCAGCAACCAGCCAGCCAGCCCGGATGCCAGCCCAATCACCACCGTCAGCAGCAGGCTGGTGATATCCATCTGGAAAGTCACATTGGAAAGCGGATAAAGCGCGCTGCGGAATCCCAGCGACCACATGGTCATCACCGCAACCGCCGAGGCGATCACCAGCGGGATCAGACGTTGCAACGCGGAGATGCCAAAAGCAATCTCCGCAACAAAAATGGCCGAGGCAAGCGGTGCGTGGTACACCGACGAAAGTCCGGCTGCGGCGGCCATCGCCACAATATCGCTGTTACGCAGGCCAAGTGATTTTGGCAACCAGCGCCCGATCAGGCTGCCGCACAACGCCGAGAGCTGCACCATCGGCCCTTCTTTACCGATTGAGGCACCGCTGCCGATACTGGCGATCGATGACAGGGCGCGAAATAGCGATGTTTTAGTCGGCACCGCATCCAGCCGGGCGTTGATCACCTCCAGATAATCGGTTTTCACCGTTTCCTGCTGCTCGATGGTCACGGCATAACGTAAAAACCACCCGGCCAACAGGCCGCCCGCGCCAACCAACAGCGGCCAGAAAATCCACGGCCAGGCGTGCATCGCCACCGTGATTTCGTTATCGCTGTTAAATAACAAACGGTTAATCAGATCGATCACCCCGCGAAAAGCCAGCGTGACCAGCGAGGCCGCACACCCCACGGGGATAGCAATCAGCAATGTGGTCCAGTTCAGGGCATTTTTACTTCCGCTCACCCGCGCGTCCTCTTCTTTCCGGGTTAAAAATCGTAGCTGCATCATCATATTGGAATGCGGATCTCAGGATCAAATTTCGCCTGCGTTTGCTAATTACGCCACCGGGTCAGCGTGTTACTCTGCCGTTTTACCCTTGCCGGAGAAACCGTACGTGATTCGCTTCGCTATTGTGGGAACCAACTGGATCACCCGCCAGTTTATCGACGCCGCACATGAAAGCGGCAAAATGAAACTGAGCGCCATCTATTCGCGCAGCCAGCAGCAGGCTGAAGCGTTCGCCGCAGATTATCCTTGCCCGCTAACCTTCACCTCGCTGGAACAGATGGCCGCCAGCGATGCCATTGATGCGGTGTACCTCGCCAGTCCCAATGCATTGCACTGCGAGCAGGCGCTGCTGTTTATGTCGCACGGCAAGCATGTGATCTGCGAAAAGCCACTGTCCTCCAACCTGCGTGAAGCAGAAGCGATGATCGCCTGCGCGCGTGACAACAAGGTGGTGCTGTTCGAAGCCTTTAAAACTGCCAGCCTGCCCACTTTTTTGCAGTTACAAAAAGCGTTACCGCAGGTCGGCAAGCTGCGCAAAGCGATGCTTAATTATTGTCAGTATTCATCACGTTATCAGCGTTATCTTGATGGTGAAAACCCCAATACCTTTAATCCGCGCTGGTCCAATGGTTCGATCATGGATATTGGTTACTACTGCCTCGCAGCGGCGGTGACGTTATGGGGTGAACCACAACGGGTCACTGCACAAGCGTCACTGCTGGCAAGCGGCGTGGATGCGCACGGCGTGGTGGTGTTGGGCTACGGCGATTTTGATGTGACGATTTTGCATTCGAAAGTCAGCGATTCACTGATTCCGAGTGAGATTCAGGGCGAAGCAGGTTCACTGGTGATCGAGAAAATTTCCGAGTGCCAGCAACTGCGTTTTACCCCGCGTGGCGGCGAGAGCCAGAACCTGACCCAACCACAGCATATCAACTCGATGCTGTATGAGGCCGAAACCTTTGCGCAACTGGTAAGCCAGGGCCTGGTGGAACACCCGGGGTTGCAGGCGTCGCGGATCACCGCAGCGCTGCTGACGGAAATCCGCCGTCAGACTGGCGTGGTTTTCCCGGCAGATCAGGCTAATTGATGATACGCCCCCGTAGCGGCGCGATTCATCGCGCGGTTTTTCCTGGAGCGCACACAAAATTGCGCGATAAATCGCGCCGCTACGAAATGGCGCTTGTTGTGTAAATATGTCTAAATATTTCCGACATCTTATTGCTTATTCACTTTGCAGCACGTAATTTACGCAACAGCAAAGGGGAGTAACTTGTAAGCTGATTGATCGTCATTACGATGCGCTATTTGCCCATCCGGTCATCAGGCAACGCGGAATCTATTCTGAGTTGTAAGTGAGACCTTGCCGGAAGGCGAGGTTTGCTTATACCTAATAAAGCGGCTGACGTCTTCTGACATCAGCCTTTTTTATTTTCAGGACAGGATACGCTTATGCAATCTGTAGGTACGCCACTACTCTGGGGCAGCTTTGCTGTCGTAGTGCTTATCATGCTGGCGATCGATCTCTTTCTTCAGGGACGTCGCGGCGCACAAACAATGTCATTCAAACAAGCGGCTGTCTGGTCGCTGGTTTGGGTTTCCATCTCATTGCTGTTCAGCGCCGCCTTCTGGTGGTACCTCAACGGCACCGCCGGGCGCGAGGTTGCCACCGCCCAAACCCTCGCTTTCCTCACCGGTTATATTCTGGAAAAAGCGCTGGCAGTCGATAACGTCTTTGTCTGGTTGATGTTGTTCAGCTACTTCGCTATTCCGGCGCAACTGCAACGTCGTGTGTTGATTTATGGCGTATTGGGCGCGATCGTGCTGCGTACCATCATGATTTTCGGTGGTAGCTGGCTGGTTACGCAGTTCAGCTGGATTCTGTATATCTTCGGTGCCTTCCTGCTGTTCACTGGCCTGAAAATGGCGCTGGCGAAAGAAGAAGATGACAACGCCGTCGGCGACAAACCGCTGGTGCGCTGGCTGCGCAAGCACCTGCGCATGACCGATAGTCTGGAAGGTGAGAAATTCTTCACGCGTAAAAACGGCGTGCTGTTCGCTACTCCGTTGTTGTTGGTGTTGATTATGGTGGAGCTGAGCGACGTGATCTTTGCCGTCGACAGTATCCCGGCAATCTTTGCCGTCACCACCGATCCGTTTATCGTGCTGACGTCTAACCTGTTCGCCATCCTCGGTCTGCGTGCCATGTACTTCCTGCTGGCAAACGTGGCCGAGCGTTTCTCAATGCTCAAATACGGTCTGGCGATTGTGCTGGTGTTTATCGGTATCAAGATGCTGATCGTCGAGTTCTGGCATATCCCGGTGGGGGTTTCGCTGACGGTAGTTGGGGTGATTTTGGGGGGAACACTGCTGATTAATGCCTGGGTTAACCGCAGAAACGACCAGAAGAAGATATCATCATAATCTGCTACAGGGGCGTTAATCGCCCCTGCTTTATTTTGCCACTATAAACAGTCACATTTTATACTGCTGTCACAGATAACATCATTAGCAGATCGAAAATCCAATCATTCCCACAAAGACAGAATTTTCTCTTTCTTCAACGCATGTTTTCCTTATACTCCGCCCGTTAAACTAGGGCTGCGTGGTGGCTCCGCGCAGCAAACTTATTACCGCCATATAAAAAGATCGTGATATGCAAACAAACATCATTGGACGTCTGGGCGCGCTGTTTGCGGGCAGCCTGGTAAAACAAATTATGCTGGGTCTGATTGCCGGTGTGGCGCTGGCCTGGTTCTCGCGTGATGCCGCGCTGGCGGTCGGCCTGTTGGGTGAACTGTTCGTTCGCGCGCTAAAAGCCGTGGCACCGCTGTTGGTCCTGGTGCTGGTGATCTCCTCGATTGCTAACCATCAGCAAGGACAGAAAACCAATATCCGCCCGATTATCATGCTGTATCTGCTCAGCACCTTCTTTGCGGCAGTGGTGGCGGTGATTTTCAGCCATCTGTTCCCGCAAATGTTGTCGATGAATGTCGGTAAAACTGAAATCACTCCGCCGTCCGGGATCGCCGAGGTGCTGCATGGCCTGCTGATGAGTATGGTGGCGAACCCGATTGATGCCCTGATGAACGCCAATTACATCGGTATTCTGGTATGGGCACTGGGGCTTGGCCTGGCATTCCGTCACGCCAGCCCGAGCAGCAAAGCTTTCCTCAATGATGCCTCAAACGCCGCGACCTGGGTGGTACGTTGCGTGATCCGCTGTGCGCCGCTGGGTATTTTCGGCCTGGTGGCATCGATTCTTGCCTCCACCGGTTTTGATGCGCTGTGGGAATATGCCAGCCTGTTGTCGCTGCTGCTGGGTTGTATGTTGCTGATGGCGTTGGTGGTCAACCCACTGCTGGTGTTCAACAAAATCCGCCGCAATCCGTACCCGTTGGTGTTCACCTGCATCCGCGAAAGCGGCGTGACCGCCTTCTTTACCCGCAGTTCCGCGGCCAATATTCCGGTGAATATGGCGCTGGCGAAACGCCTGGGCCTTGATGAAGACACCTATTCAGTCTCGATTCCGCTGGGTGCCACCATCAGCATGGCGGGTGCGTCAATCACCATTACCGTGCTGACGCTAGCGGCAGTGCATACGCTGGGGATTTCTGTTGATGTGCCGACGGCGATTCTGCTCAGCCTGGTGGCCTCGCTGTGCGCCTGTGGCGCTTCCGGGGTGGCGGGGGGTTCCCTGCTGCTGATCCCGGTTGCCTGTAATATGTTTGGCATACCTAATGATCTGGCGATGCAGGTGGTTGCGGTGGGCTTTATTATTGGCGTGTTGCAGGATTCAGCCGAAACCGCGCTGAACTCGTCAACCGATATTCTGTTTACCGCGGCGGTATGTCAGGCCGAAGCAGAACGCGAGACGCGCACCGCAGTATAATTATTTCCCGTAGCGGCGCGATTTATCGTGCAATTTCGTGCGCGATAAATCGCGCCGCTACGCGGTTTACAGCGTCACTCCGCTTTTAAAAATCGCCAGTTCACGGAAGTCATTGGCTTCATTGCGCGCAGGCTTACCGTTGGCAATGGCGACGATCATCTCGACAAAATCGGCCAGCATCGCATCCATACTCATGCCCTCAATCAGTCGTCCGGCGTTGAAATCAATCCAGTGCGGCTTTTTCTCCGCCAATTGCGTATTGGTGGCAATTTTCACCGTCGGTACAAAGCCGCCATAAGGCGTGCCACGTCCGGTGGTAAACAACACCATATGGCAGCCCGCGCCCGCTAAGGCACTGGTGGCAACGGCATCATTGCCTGGCGCGCTGAGCAGATTAAGACCTGGCGTTTTCAGGCGCTCACCGTATTTCAGCACATCCACCACCTGGCTCTGCCCGGCTTTTTGCGTACAACCCAGCGACTTCTCCTCCAGCGTGGTGATGCCCCCGGCTTTATTGCCCGGTGAGGGATTTTCATAAATCGGCTGTTGATGGTCGATAAAGTAGCGTTTGAAGTCGTTAATCATCGCCACCGTTTTGTCAAAGGTGGCTTCATCACGGCAGCGGCTCATCAGAATGCGCTCCGCCCCGAACATCTCCGGCACTTCGGTCAGCACCGTGGTGCCGCCATTGGCGATCATCTGATCGGAGAAACGCCCCAGCATCGGGTTCGCCGTGATGCCGGAAAAACCGTCCGAACCGCCACACTCCAGACCAAACTTCAGCTCGCTGAGTTTGCCCGGCTGGCGCTGATCGTGACGCATCACGTTGTATAACGCGTGCAGCCGCTCGAGTCCGGCCTCCACTTCATCGTCCTGCTGCTGACACACCATAAATTGCACGCGATCGCTTTCATACGCGCCGAGGGTGTCGCGGAACACATCCACCTGATTGTTCTCACAGCCCAGACCAATCACCAGCACCGCGCCAGCATTCGGATGACGCACCATATTCTGCAACATGGTGCGGGTGTTTTCATGGTCCTGGCCCAACTGCGAGCAACCAAACGGATGGCTGAACAGATGCACGCCATCGATCCCTGCCGCATCGTCCGTCTCTTTGAGAAAACGTTGCAGAATTTGGCGCGCAATGCCGTTAACGCAACCCACGGTTGGCAGGATCCACAATTCATTGCGAATCCCCACTTCGCCGCTGGCGCGACGGTAAATCTGTACTTCGCGATCCCCGGCCTGCGGCGGCAGTGCAAGAAAATCGGGCTGATAATCATATTCGTCGAGATCGCTCAGGTTGGTGCGCGCGTTCTGCGAATGGATGATTTCACCCGCGTCAATCGGCTGCGTAGCGTGCGCAATCGGCAATCCGTATTTGATCACCAGCGCATCGGTCGCCAGCGGTTGCAGCGCAAATTTATGACCGCGACCCACGGCCTGACGCAGCTCAACACGGACGTGATCGATTTCAACGAGGGTATTGGCTTCCAAATCGCGCAACGCCACAGCGACGTTATCGCGTGAATGTATTCTTATCGCATCTTGCATAGCGTTATCTCAGTTGTGTCAGCGCCGTTCGCATCCCGTGAACGATGATGTTTTGCAGGTGTTGGCTTACCGCAGCCACCAGCCCTGGCTGCCGGGTTAAATCTTCGCCCCAGTGGTTGGCATCGCTCAGAACCGTGCTGACCAGTTGTTCCACGGGCAGCTGTTGCGATTGCACCGCAGGCCAGAGTTCGGCATAGCGTTGCAGCCAGTGGGCATCGTCCTGCAACGGCCAACTTTTATCGCCCTGCTGACCGCGATAAAACGCCAGCAACGCGGCAAAGGCGAAGGTCAGGCGCGGCGGCCAGCTACCCAGTTGTTGCTGCGCCAGCAATAGCTGCGGCAGCAGGCGGGTACGGAATTTGGTCATGCCGTTCAGCGCGATAGAAAGCAGTGCATGGCGAATAAATGGGTTACGGAAACGGCGCTGTACCGCAGCAGCAAAGGCATGCAGCTCAGCAGGCGGCAAGTCGAGAGTAGGGATCACTTCATCGCGCAGTAACGCCTCAACAAAGCCCGCGATCTGCGCATCGTCCATCGCTTCTCCGACGCTCTCCAGACCGGACTGGAACGCCACCGGCACCATCGCAGTGTGCGCGCCGTTGAGGATCGCCACTTTTTGCGCCTTGTAAGGAGTGATGTCTTCCACCAGCTTCACTTCAGGTGCCAGCACGGCCAACTTCAGCTCTTGTGCCAGTGCCGCCGGTCCCTGAATCACAAACTGGTAATACACCTCACCCGCCACCAGGAAACGATCTTCGTAACCCAGTTGGGTAGCGATAGCTTCACTGTCGGCCGGGAAGCCGGTGACGATACGATCAACCAGCGTGTTGTAGAACGCGCAATGCTGCTGTACCCAGTGGGCAAATGCCTGCGGTAACTGCCAGTGGTCGGCATAGCGCAGTACCAGCGCGCGGAGCGTATCGCCGTTGTAGTCGATCAATTCGCAGGGAACGATTAACCAGCCCTTAGCAGCGTCCCCGGCAAAATGCTGATAACGCGCCCACAGCAGCTGGGTCAGCTTGCCGGGAAAGGAGGAGGCTGGCGCATCGGTCAGTTGATCCTGTTCGGCAAACGCAATGCCTGCTTCCGTGGTATTGGAGAACACAAAACGCATCTCTGGCGCGCGTGCCAGGGCCAGAAAATCGTCGAATTGTTGATAGGGTTGAATTTCCCGGTTGAGGCTGCGAATCAGGCGGGTTTCGCTCACCTGCTCACCCGCCGCATTCAGCCCGCGAATCAGCGTGGTGTACAACCCATCCTGCTGATTCAGCGAGTCTTTCACTTCTCGGTTACGCGGCCGCACCACCACCACACCGGCATCGGTACCCTGATGCTCATTGAGCCAGTCGAGTTGCCAGTCAATAAAGGCGCGCAGAAAATTCCCTTCGCCAAACTGGATTACGCGGTCGGTATAGCGCGGGCCGGGAAAGTCGTGACGGTTTAGCCGCTGCATCATCAGGCTCCTAACTCAATGCCGAAGTAATCACGGGCATTGTTGAAGCAGATGTTTTGTACCATCTGCCCCAGCAGTGCTTCGTCGGCAGGTGCTTCGCCGCGTTCCACCCAATTGCCGATCATCTGGCACAGCAGACGGCGGAAATATTCGTGACGGGTATAGGACAGGAAGCTACGGCTGTCGGTCAACATGCCGACAAAACGGCTCAACAGGCCAATCTGCGCCAGTTGCGTCATTTGACGCTGCATGCCATCGAGCTGATCGTTGAACCACCATGCCGAGCCAAACTGCATCTTGCCCGGTTCCCCTTCACCCTGGAAATTCCCGGCCATCGTCGCCAGTACTTCGTTGTCGCGCGGGTTTAGGCAATACAGGATGGTTTTCGGTAATGCGTTTTGCCGATTTTGTGCATCCAACAGACGAGCCAGCGGGATCGCCAGCGGTGCATCGTTGATAGAATCGAAACCGGTATCCGGTCCCAGCAGCTCAAAGTGGTGACGATTGGCGTTACGCAGTGCACCGATGTGGTACTGCTGCGCCCAACCGCGACGGGCATATTCACTGCCCAGCCACACCAGCACCGCCGTTTTGAATTGCGCGGTTTCTTCGCTGGATGGGGAACCACCCTGCAAACGACGCGTCAGGATGCCATCAAGTGTGGCCTCATCAGCCTCTGCATACACCACCACATCCAGCGCATGATCGGAAATCTTGCAGCCGTGAGCGGCAAAGTGATCAAGGCGTTTGCTTAAGGCACGACGTAGATCGTCAAAACGCTGCACGCTGACATCCGCCACTTGCTCCAGCTTGTGGATCCACGGCAGGAAGGTTTCCAGCTCAATGTTAAAGGCTTTGTCCGGACGCCAGCTCGGCAGCACTTTGACGCTGAAGCTGTCATCCTGCGCCAGGGCGCGATGATGCTGTAAATCGTCAAGCGGGTCGTCGGTGGTGCCGACCATTTTCACCTTCATCTGCTGCATAATGCCGCGTGCGGTGAAGGCATCCTGTGCCAGCAACGCATTGCAGCGATCCCAAATGTCATCTGCCGTCTGCTCAGACAGCAACACATTGGTGATGCCAAAGGGGCGTCGCAGTTCGAGGTGCGTCCAGTGATACAACGGGTTACCAATGGTGTGCGGCACAGTACGCGCCCAGGCATTGAATTTTTCACGGTCGGTGGCGTTGCCGGTGCAAAGGGCTTCCGGTACGCCATTGGCGCGCATCGCTCGCCATTTGTAGTGATCGCCTTTCAGCCAGATGTCATAGAGGTTGGTAAAGCGGTAATTTTCGGCAATCTGCTGTGGCGGCAAGTGACAGTGATAATCGAAAATCGGCTGGTCTTTGGCGTAGTCATGATAAAGACGACGCGCAAATTCGCTTTCCAGTAAAAAATCCTCAGTCATAAAACGCGACATACCTGCTTCCTCATTTTTGTAGCCCGTTGGCTAATGACACAAAGTTATCATACCAATTTTGATAAACGGCGGAATTCTTTGCGACAAACCTCACATTAATGACAGATCTTTGATGTGGATATGGACAAAAAAGCCGCAAAAATACCGCTAACCTGCTGTTATTACGTCGAAGAACAGTATCACACACGCCTTGAAGGGTTTTTGTGATGGCTCTCAACTTTTAAAGTTGTATAACAAGTTAACCTCTCGCTCCATTGATGCCAGACCGATGGCACAGGCAAGGAAATAAAGGCGCGTTTCAGCGTCTGCGGGCGTGAAGAGAGCTGTCTCACGAGCAGTCCCGCTCCAGATAACAACAGCGGCAACGCCGCAACGACAAACTGGAAGAGGTTAATGATGCGTAAGATCAAAGGGCTACGCTGGTACATGATTGGACTGGTGACGATGGGCACCGTTCTGGGCTACCTGACGCGTAATACTATTGCCGTAGCAGCACCCACGCTGGCGACCCAGCTTCACATCACCACCCAGCAATATTCATATATCGTCGCCGCGTATTCGGCCTGTTACACCGTGATGCAACCGGTCGCTGGTTATGTGCTGGATATGCTGGGCACGAAGGTCGGCTATGCGGTGTTTGCGATACTTTGGGCTATCTTCTGCGCCGCCACTGCGTTAGCAGGGAGTTGGGGTGGGTTTGCGCTGGCGCGTGGTGCGGTCGGTGCCGCAGAAGCAGCCATGATCCCGGCAGGATTAAAAGCCAGCAGCGAGTGGTTTCCGGCCAAAGAACGTTCTGTGGCGGTGGGCTACTTCAATGTGGGTTCATCGATAGGTGCGATGCTGGCACCGCCGCTGGTGGTCTGGGCCATTGTGGCACATAGCTGGCAGATGGCGTTTATCGTTACCGGGGTGCTGAGCATGATTTGGGCACTGTGCTGGCTGGTGTTTTATAAACATCCGAAGCAGCAAACCAAGCTGAGCGAGGAAGAACGCCACTACATCATTGCCGGCCAGGAAGTACAGCATCAAACCGGTAACAACAGCAAAATGTCGGTTGGTCAGATTCTGCGTAATCGCCAGTTCTGGGGCATTGCGCTGCCACGTTTCCTGGCTGAACCTGCCTGGGGCACCTTCAACGCCTGGATTCCGCTGTTTATGTTTAAGGTGTATGGCTTCAATCTGAAAGAGATTGCACTGTTCGCCTGGATGCCGATGTTGTTTGCTGACTTCGGCTGCATCCTGGGGGGTTATTTACCGCCGCTGTTTCAACGCTGGTTCGGTGTCAATCTGATCGTCTCACGTAAGTTGGTGGTCACGATGGGTGCAGTGCTGATGATTGGCCCCGGTACCATCGGCTTGTTTACCAGTCCGTATGTGGCAATTGGTCTGCTGTGTATCGGCGGTTTTGCTCACCAGGCCCTGTCCGGTGCACTGATTACCCTGTCATCTGACGTGTTTGGTCGCAATGAAGTGGCAACCGCTAATGGCCTGACCGGTATGGCAGCCTGGACCGCCAGCACCCTGTTTGCCCTGGTGGTGGGTGCCCTGGCCGATACCCTCGGCTTTAGCCCGCTGTTTGCTGCTCTGGCGGTGTTTGACCTGATCGGCGCGGTCGTTATCTGGAGTGTGCTGAAAAACAAACCGGTTTCCGAAATGGAAAGCGCGCCACCCGTACAAACTGCGGCGGTCCGTAGTTAATCTCTTTGGGCTGGTGTGAGCCAGCCCATTTCTTCCGCCCGGCCGAAGTGGTATAACAACTCCTCGTTTACCTGCATAGCGGAACCGCGCAATGGACCTGACCGAATCCCGACGTCTTTATCAACAACTGGCCAGCGAGCTGAAACGCCGCATTGAAGCCGGAGAATACCCGGTGGGTGATAAACTTCCTGCCGAGCGTTTAATTGCTGAGGAGATGCAGGTCAGCCGTACCGTGGTACGTGAAGCGATCATCATGCTGGAAGTCGAAGGCTACGTGGAAGTGCGCAAAGGTTCAGGCATTCACGTTATTGCCAGCCAACAGCAAAACCGTATCGTGACCTCCAGCCAGTTGGAATTCGCCAGTTTTGGTCCGTTTGAATTGTTGCAGGCACGTCAGTTGATTGAGAGTAATGTCGCGGAGTTCGCGGCAACCCAGGTGACTCGCCAGGATATCATCGCGCTGATGGCCATTCAGGAGAAGGCCCGCCAGGAAGACCATTTTCGTGATTCTGAATGGGATATGCAGTTCCACGTCCGCATTGCACAATCGACGCAGAACAGCGCCTTAGCCGCCATTGTCGAGAAGATGTGGTTGCACCGCCTGCATAACCCCTATTGGCTGAAGTTGCATGAGCATATTGATCAGCGCAACATCCTCAGTTGGTGCGATGATCACGATCAGATTCTGAAAGCACTCATCCGCAAAGATCCCGCCGCCAGTAAGCTGGCTATGTGGCAACATCTGGAAAATACTAAACAGATGTTGTTTAACGCTACCGCAGACGATTTTGAGTTTAATGTCGATCGTTACATGTTTGCTGAAAACCCGGTCATCCTGCCGGAAGGCACTGATAATTCCCGCTAATTTTGCTGATTTTTCCGGCAGGAAAGTCAGTTAATCTGCAATAGTGTCAGCTCATGTAAAGCTCCTTTTGACCAGTTGCATCTAAAGGTAAAACTCCTCTCTTGCGGGAACTTTCTACTGTCTCAGATCCATGATTTTTGTTACAGTTATCGCCCTTTTCTTACCCTTTGCGACAGGGCATTAAAAAGTTGCTGATTTAACAATCAATTCTGGAAGGATCCGGAAAATCCGGCTCAGCTGCGCTCCTAAAATGCATAACCAAACTGCCAGCTAGTGCTCCAGCCCTTCGGGCACGTTTAACAATGATGTTCAGGACCGATTGATGGATATTTTGCAGGCATTACTGCATGCCTTATGGCAGCAGGATTTTGAAACCCTTTCCGACCCGACACTGGTGTGGGCCATTTATGGCGTGCTGTTCATGATTCTCTTCCTTGAGAACGGCCTACTGCCCGCTGCATTTCTGCCCGGCGATAGCTTGCTGATTCTGGTTGGCGTGCTGATCGCCAAAGGCACCATGAACTTTCCACTCACCATTCTGGTCCTGACCACCGGTGCCAGCCTCGGTTGCTGGGTTAGCTACATTCAGGGACGCTGGCTGGGGAATACCCCCACGGTACAAAAATGGCTTTCCCATTTACCCGCGCAATATCATCAACGCGCGCACAGCCTGTTCCATCGTCATGGGCTTTCCGCCCTGCTGATTGGCCGTTTTATCGCGTTTGTGCGTACTCTGCTGCCAACCATTGCCGGGTTATCTGGCCTCAGCAATGCGCGTTTCCAGTTTTTTAACTGGGTGAGCGGTTTGCTGTGGGTAGTGATCCTTACAGTGCTCGGTTTCGCACTTGGCAAAACCCCCATTTTCCGTCGCTATGAAGACGAATTGATGTTTTGCCTGATGATGCTTCCCCTGGTGTTGCTGGTGTTTGGTCTTGTCGGGTCACTGGTGGTGTTGTGGCGTAAACGTCAGTCTGATCAGAATGGGAAATCACAGTGATGAAAATTCTGACCCGCATCCCAAGGCGTCTTCTGCCCTGGTTGTTGGGCGCTGCGCTGGCTCTCGTTGCCATCAGTTTCGCCCCTGCGCTGCTGAGCCATGAAACTGTGGTGCAGATTCGCGTTGCCAACAGCGGCACCCCGCTGCCGGATGGCTTCTATCTGTATCAGCAACTCTCCGCCCAGGGCGTGCGCATTAAAAGCATCACGCCTTCTGGTGATGCATTGGTGATTCATTTCGAAAACGAAGAGCAAAGCCTGGCCGCGCAGAAGGTACTGCGTCGCCTGCTGCCACAGGGTTTTGTTGTGGCCGCCGGTCATCAGGCATCGCAGCAAAATCAGGACCCCAGTCGTCTGACTTACAGCTAAATTGCGTCGTCCGGATACTCGTCCGGGCGACCACAACCCTCGCTATCCCCGCGTCTTCTTTGAATTTTTTCATCCGCTGTCTATGCTTAAAGGTAGCGCGAGCACAAGACAAGCTGGGAAGCCTCTCCTGCCCGGTTTGCGGCAGGTCATTCACAAAGGAAGGTTTTACCTGATGAAACGTCAATTACTCCTGGGTGCTGTTCTCCTCTCCCTCTCCGGCTCACTTCTGGCAGCAGAGTCACTATGTCAGCAGAAGGAGCAGGACATTCAGCGCGAAATTGGTATGGCAAAGCAACATGATAACCAGCGCCGGGTAAACGGGCTGGAGCGTGCGCTAACCGAAGTGCGCGCCAGTTGTACCGATGAAAAACTGAAAGCTGCACATCATGAGCGTATTGAGGCGCAAAAGCATGATGTCGCCGAACGTGAGCGTGAGTTGAAAGAAGAGCGCCAGGAAGGTAATGACAAAGAGAAGATCGCTAAACGCGAGCGCAAGCTGGAAGAAGCGCAGCACGAGTTAAAGCAACTCGAAGCTGAACGCTATTAATCGGACTTACTGTTATATGCCCTAAATAATTCAGGTTACAGGAAGGCGGCAAGCTCATAGACTTCAGGAGCTTACCTCAGTAAGTGACTGAGGTATATGAACGCAGCCAACGTACCTGTAGCCTGAAGTATGACGGGCATAAAAGGAGATTTTCATGGCTAAAGAACCAACATCAGAACATTTGCGTGCCGAACTGAAAAACCTGGCCGACACCCTGGAAGAAGTACTGAGCAGCACCGGCGAGAAGTCAAAGACTGAGCTGGATAAATTGCGTCAGAAAGCCCGCGAAGCCCTCGACACTTCGCGTGAACGCCTGGGCGAGTCTGGCGAACGCCTGGCGCAATCCACCCGCGAAGCCGCACATAAGGCAGATGATTACGTGCGTGAAAATCCCTGGCACGGCGTCGGTATTGGTGCTGCGGTGGGTGTGGTCATCGGCATTCTGCTTTCACGGCGTTAATGATGAGTGACAGTCAGCAAAGCCACGGCCCGGGCAAAGGGGTCATCAACATTGGTCAACGTATCGTTACCACGTTGGTCAGTATCGTTGAGACACGCGTCCGCCTGGCAGTGGTGGAACTGGAAGAGGAAAAAGCCAACCTGATTCAGATGTTGATGATGGTGGGCCTTACCATGCTGTTTACCGCTTTCGGGTTAATGAGCCTGATGGTGCTGATCATCTGGGCGGTGGATGCGCAATATCGGCTGATGGCGATTGCGATTACCACTGCCGTCCTGTTCCTGCTGGCGCTGATTTTTGGTGTCTGGACACTGCGTAAATCCCGCCAGTCCACACTGCTGCGCCATACGCGCAAAGAGCTGGATACCGATCGCAAACTGCTGGAGGAGCATCGCTCATGAGTCGCCGCGAGCGCGAAGCACGCATCCACGCATTGCTGAATCAGGTACAACAGCAACGGCTGGATCTGAGCGCAGCCAGGCGTGACTGGCTGGAGAGCACCGCGCAGTATGATAGGGGCTGGCTCACCTTCCTCAGTTTGCGCCGCTATCTGGCGATTGGTAGCAGCGCGCTGGCAATCTGGTCAATTCGCAGCCCTAATCGGCTACTACGCTGGGCGAAACGCGGCTTTGGGCTGTGGAGCACCTGGCGGATGATCAAATCAGCGCTGCCACCACGTTAGGCTAACTCCTTCTGACAACGGACCTTTTTCAGGTCCGTTTTTCCTTTAATCAGAATTCCTGAACAACATCGACAGATTATCTCGCTTACAACCTTTCCAACCCGCGATTATCATCTCTAGCCATCAGCCCAATGAATCACAAGACGTGATTCGACGGGATACATTGCCGCAGGCCAGCAACCTGCAATAAAAACCTTGTTGGAGTAGATGATGAAAAAATTCGAAGATTCTGGCCTGTTACTGGCACGCGTTCTGATGACCATTCTGTTTATCACCGCTGGCTGGGGCAAACTGACCGGTTATGCAGGCACCGCACAGTACATGCAGTCAATGGGCGTCCCTGGCTTCCTGTTGCCGCTGGTGATTCTGCTGGAACTGGGTGGCGGTCTGGCGATTCTGTTCGGCTTCCTGACCCGTTTCACGGCGCTGTTTACTGCCGGCTTCACCATTCTGACGGCGTTCCTGTTCCACAGTAACTTCGCTGAAGGTGTTAACCAGCTGATGTTTATGAAAAACCTGTCAATCGCTGGTGGTTTCCTGGTGCTGGGTCTGGTTGGTCCGGGTGCATACAGCATCGACCGTCTGATTCGTCAGCGTTTCCAGACTGCAACCGCACGCTAAGTACACAAGCAGCGTATACTGAAAAGGGGCGAGGATATTCCTCGCCCCATTTTTTTATGGAGGGCTTATGGGACAACTGATTGACGGTGTCTGGCATGACACCTGGTACGATACGAAGTCAACCGGTGGCCGCTTCAAACGTACAGAAGCGGTGTGGCGTAACTGGGTTACCGCTGATGGCAGCGCGGGTCCCACCGGGAAAGCCGGTTTTGCCGCCGAACGCGACCGCTATCATTTATACGTTTCACTCGCCTGCCCGTGGGCGCATCGTACTCTGCTGATGCGCAAGCTGAAGGGACTGGAAGAGATGATTTCCGTGTCGGTGGTACATCCGCTGATGCTGGAAAATGGCTGGACCTTCGACGACGATTTCCCCGACGCTACCGGCGATTCGCTATATCAGAACGAATACCTGTATCAACTCTATCTGCATGCCGATCCTCACTACAGTGGGCGCGTTACCGTGCCAGTGCTGTGGGACAAACATCAGCACACCATTGTCAGCAATGAATCGGCCGACATCATCCGGATGTTGAATAGCGCGTTTGATGCGCAGGGTGCGCGCGCTGGCGATTACTACCCCGAGGCGTTGCGGTCACAAATTGATGAGCTGAATGGCTGGATTTACGACACGGTAAACAATGGCGTGTATAAATCGGGCTTCGCCACTTCGCAGGCTGCTTATGATGAATCGGTAACGGCGCTGTTCCATTCACTGGCACGCCTGGAGCAGATCCTGGGTCAGCATCGCTATCTGACCGGCGATCAATTAACCGAAGCCGATCTGCGCCTGTGGACCACCCTGGTACGTTTTGATCCGGTATATGTCACGCATTTCAAGTGCGATCGCCACCGGATCAGCGATTATCGCAACCTCAACGGCTTTCTGCGTGATATTTACCAAATGCCAGGGATTGCCGAAACCGTCAATCTGCCGCATATCCGTCATCACTATTATTGCAGCCATAAGACCATCAACCCGAGTGGGGTGATCTCGCTTGGACCGGCATTTAACTGGGATGAGCCGCACGGACGGGGATAAATTCGTAGCGGCGCGATTAATCGCGCGGATTTTTCTGGTACCGTGCACGGAATAGCGCGATAAATCGCGCCGCTACGGTTCAGTGCATGCTGAAAAACAAAAACCCCGCCGAAGCGGGGTTTTTGCATTAAAAAGCCGAAACTGGCCGATAAGTCGCGTTCTTTTCATAGAGAGAGGAGTGGACAGTCATTCATTCCGGGCAACAACAAAAACCCCGCCGAAGCGGGGTTTTTGCATTAAAAAAGTCGAAACTGACCGATAAGCCGGGTTCTGTCGTGGACAGTCATTCATCTAGGCCAGCAATCGCTCACTGGCTCAAGCAGCCTACCCGGGTTCAGTACGGGCCGTACCTTGTGAACCCCTATTTGGCCTTGCTCCGGGTGGAGTTTACCGTGCCGCGAACTGTTACCAGCCGCGCGGTGCGCTCTTACCGCACCCTTTCACCCTTACCTGATCCCATTACTGGGCCATCGGCGGTTTGCTCTCTGTTGCACTGGTCGTAGGCTTGCGCCCCCCAGGCGTTACCTGGCACCCTGCCCTATGGAGCCCGGACTTTCCTCCCCTCTGCCCGTCTCCCCCCGAAGAGGGACGACGACAAAGCGGCGACTGTCTGGTCAGCTTCGGCGCGGGATAATAGGCGATCCGCCGTCGTTTGTCACGCCTCTTGCTGATCGAGTGCGTAGCGATACAGTGCGTTCTTCTTCACACCGTGAATTTCCGCCGTCAGCGCAGCCGCCTTCTTCAAGGGCAGCTCCTGTTGTAGCAGCGCCAGGGTGCGCAGCGCATCTGCCGGTAAGGCTTCTTCATCGGCCTTATGGCCTTCCACCACCAGCACCATCTCCCCTTTGCGGCGATTTTCATCTTCCAGCACCCAGGCCAGTAGCTCGGCCACTGGCGCACCGTGCAATGACTCCCAGGTCTTCGTAATTTCCCGCGCTAACACCACATAACGTTCGGCCCCCAGCTCACTGACCATATCCTGTAAGCTATCGATTAAACGGTGGGTCGATTCGTAGAAGATCAGGGTGCGCGGCTCCTGCGCCAGAGCACGTAAAACATCGCAGCGCGCCTTGGTTTTCGCCGGCAGAAACCCTTCGTAACAGAAACGATCGGACGGTAATCCCGCTGCGCTTAATGCTGTAATCGCCGCGCAGGCACCTGGTAAGGGCACCACGCGGATACCCGCTTCACGGCAACGACGCACCAGATGATAACCGGGATCGTTGATTAACGGCGTTCCGGCATCAGAAACCAGCGCAATGCTTTGGCCTTCCTGCAATTTGGCCAGCAGCACTTCGGCTTTCTGCTGCTCATTGTGGTCGTGAAGTGCGAACAGTCGCGCATTGATGGCGAAATGTTGTAGCAACAGCCCGGTATGACGTGTATCTTCCGCAGCGACCAGATCGACGCTCGCAAGCACCGTTAACGCACGCTGCGTAATATCACCCAGGTTACCGATCGGGGTAGGAACGATATAGAGCGTGCTGGCAGAAATGTCTGCCCGATCGAGTTGTTTCATTGTTTCATCCGAATTGCCGATTTAATATTGAGCATCTAGAAAAAAACATCACTGGATACAGTATGCTTCCTTCAAAAGTCTTACGTCGTAAAGCAGGACGCTTTGTACCTGTTCTTCTCGCTGGGCTAATTTTAGCCGCCTGTAGCGGTCAGGGACCACAGCAAACGTCTTCCGTCAATGTTCAGGGTCCGATCACGGCCCAGTCTGACTATTACCTGCAACAGGTGCAGCAAAGCAGCGATGATAGCAAGACCGACTGGCAATTACTTGCCATCCGTGCCTTGTTGAAGGAAGGAAAGTATCCACAGGCCAGCGATCAGATCAAACAATTGCCGCAGCAGCTCTCTGATGTGCAGCAGCAGGAATTACAGTTGCTGCGGGCGCAGATGCAGATTGGTCAGCAGGATTTCAACGGTGCACAACAACTGTTGAGCCAGGTGAAAACCGATGGTCTGTCGCAGGATCAACAGGCGCGCTTCTACGGCCTGCAAATCGCAGCCGCCCAGAATCGTCCCTCGCTGGCATTGCTACGCGCCTATATCGCTCAGGAACCGCTGCTGAAAGCGGCCGATCACCAGAGCAATATTGACGCCACCTGGCAGGCGCTGACGCAGATGACCAAAGATCAGCTCAACAGCCTGGTGATCAATGCCGACGAGAATACCTTGCAGGGCTGGCTGGATCTGCTCAACACCTGGCATACCAACAGCCAGGACCCGGAAATGCTGAAAGCCGCCATCAAAGATTGGCAAACACGCTATCCGCTCAATCCGGGTGCCAAAACCCTGCCGACCGCCCTGAGTCAGGTGCAGAACTTCAGCAAAGCTTCGACCAGCACCATCGCGTTGCTGCTGCCGCTGAATGGTCAGGCGCAGATCTTCGCCAACGCCATTCAGAAAGGCTTTAACGATGCGAAAAACGGTGTGCTAACCGCCCCGGCCGCAGCCCCACAACCACAGCCGACAGCGACCCCGGCCAGCGCGGATGCCAGCGCCCAGCCGCAGCCAGCCGCTGCAACGCCAGATGCGACCGCCAATACCGTAGTCAGCCCGGCCGCTGCTGCCATCACCCCGGATCAAAGCACCCAGCCGCAACCTGCTGCTGCACCTGCCCCGGCAGCCAGCGCAGGCGATAGCAATGCCCAGGTCAAGGTGTATGACACCAGCAGTCAGCCGATTCAGCAGGTGATGCAGCAGGCGCAGCAGGATGGCGCAACCATCGTCGTCGGCCCGCTGTTGAAAAGTGATGTAGAGACTGTCGCTAACAGCAACTCGCCGCTTAACGTACTGGCCCTGAACGAGCCGGAACAGATCCAGAACCATCCGAATATTTGTTACTTTGCGCTTTCTCCTGAAGACGAAGCGCGCGATGCCGCCCACCATATGTGGGATCAAGGCAAACGCCAGCCGCTGCTGCTGTTGCCGCGTAACAGTTATGGCGATCGTGTTGGTAAGGCCTTTGCGCAAGAGTGGCAGACGCTGGGTGGTTCGACCGTGTTGCAACAGCGTTTTGGTTCCGTCAGCGAGCTGAAACAGGGTATCAACAGCGGTGCCGGTATCAACCTGAGTGGCACGCCGCTGGTGGTGGAACCCGCACAGCCACAGGGCGTATCGATTGCCGGATTGAACATCCCGGCACCGCAGACCAGCGCCCCGGTAGCCGATACCAGCGGTGGCAGCCTTGATGCGGTGTATATCGTCGCCAACCAGGATGAGCTACAGCTGATCAAGCCGATGATTGCGATGCGTACCAGCAGCCGCAACAATATCGCGTTGTACGCCAGCTCACGTAGCTTCCAGGCCGGTGCAGGTCCGGACTTCCGTCTGGAGATGGATGGCTTACAATTCAGTGACATTCCGCTGCTTTCGGGTAGCAACCCGGCGCTGATGCAGCAAGCGGCGAAGTCGTTTAACAATGATTATTCGCTGGTACGCCTGTACGCAATGGGCATTGATGCCTGGACGTTGGCGAACCACTTTAACCAGATGCGTCAGGTTCCGGGCTTTGCCATTGATGGCAACACCGGCAAGCTGAGCGCCACCCCGGATTGCGTGATCAACAGGAAGTTGGCATGGAACCAGTATCGTCAGGGACAAATCGTTCCGGTACAGTAAATCGCCAGCGCATTGGCGCTGAGCAAGAGCAGCAGGCGCGCCGCTATCTGGAGCGCGCCGGGCTGCAATGGATTGCCAGCAATGTTCGCTGTCGCAGCGGTGAGATTGACCTCATCATGCAGGATGGCGACTGCTGGGTCTTTGTCGAAGTGCGCTATCGACGCGATGCGCGTTTTGGCGGTGCAGCCGCCAGCGTCACGCGTCAGAAACAACAAAAGCTACTCCGTACCGCAGCGCTATGGCTGCTGGGACGTAACGGCAGTTTTGACACGGTAAATTGCCGCTTTGACATCATAGCCATTACCGGGCGCGAGCTGGAGTGGCTGCCCGATGCCTTTCATGCCGATGTGTAGAACCAGGTGGTCTTGTGCAGGACAGAATTAAAGCGTGTTTTACCGAAAGTATTCAGACTCAAATCGCTGCCGCCGAGGCGCTGCCGGATGCCATTTCCCGCGCGGCCATGACGTTGGTGCAGTCGCTGCTGAGCGGTAACAAAATCCTTAGCTGTGGTAATGGCGCGTCAGCGGCCAACGCCCAACATTTTGCCGCCAGTATGATCAACCGGTTTGAGACCGAACGCCCCAGCCTGCCCGCGCTAGCGCTCAGTGCCGACAACGTAATGCTGACGGCGATTGGTAACGATCGGTTGCACGATGAAATTTATGCCAAGCAGGTGCGAGCGCTTGGCCAGGCCGGTGATGTTCTGCTGGCCATTTCCACCCGTGGCAACACCCGTGACATTATTAAAGCGGTTGAAGCTGCGGTTACACGCGATATGACCATCGTGGCGCTGACCGGCTACGACGGCGGTGAGCTGGCCGGCCTGCTCGGCCCACACGATGTGGAAATTCGCATTCCGTCACATCGCAGTGCGCGTATTCAGGAGATGCATATGCTGACGCTGAACTGCCTGTGCGATTTGATCGATAACACCTTGTTCCCCCACCAGGAATGACTGAAGGAGCTAAGATGAAAGCATTGAACGCTGTCGCCATTCTTTTCACCGCCATGATGTTGCAGGGCTGCGTTGCTGTCGTCGCTGGCGGTGCCGCAGTAGCCACCAAAACCGCCACCGATCCCCGCACCGTGGGCACCCAGGTGGATGACGGTACGCTGGAGTTACGCGTCAGCAACGCGCTGGCAAAAGATGAACAGATCAAAAACCAGGCGCGCGTCGTGGTGACCGCCTATCAGGGCAAAGTGCTGCTGACCGGTCAGTCACCGTCGGCGGATCTCGCCAGCCGCGCGAAACAGATCGCGATGGGTGTCGATGGCGCGACTGAGGTTTACAACGAAATCCGTACCGGCCAGAAAGTCAGCCTCGGTACATCCTCTAACGACACCTGGATCACCACCAAAATCCGCTCACAACTGCTGGGCAGCGATCAGGTGAAATCGTCGAACGTGAAAGTGACCACCGAAAACGGCGAAGTGTTCCTGCTGGGTCTGGTGACACAACAGGAAGCGGCAGCGGCGGCGGATATCGCCAGCCGGGTAAGCGGTGTGAAGCACGTCACCACCGCCTTTACCATTCTGAAATAAACCTTCAGGGCGGCATCAGCCGCCCTTTTTTACACCGGTATATCAATCACCAACGCACGTAACGGCGTTTTCGCCAGCAACGTAATCTGCTGTTCTTCTGCCAGAAATGCCCCATCGCCACAGCTTAGCTTTTCCTGATGCGCGCTACTCGCCTGCACATCCAGCGATCCGTGGATCGATTGCAGATAGGCGCGTGGACCGTTCAGCTTCACGCTATGTTGCTCGCCGGGAGCAAGCGTTACCTGATGAATCCACACCTGCTGACGCAGCTGCAAACTGCCTTCCGCACCGTCTGGCGAAGCCAACAGGAAAGAGGTCTGCTCGGGCAGCGACATTTTCTGCAACAACGGATTCTCGCGTTCCGGGCACGCCGACAGCCACAGCTGCATACGTGTCAGCGGTTGATCTTTGCTGAGATTGATTTCGCTGTAGCTCACGCCCTGGCGCGCCGACAACAGCAGCGCTTCACCGGCACGCGCGATAATATGGTTGCCCTCGCTGTCGCGGTACTCCGCCTCGCCCTGTAGTACCAGGTTGAGGACATCAACCTGAGGATAGGTGCGGGGCTGGAAGGCAGCACCGGGTGCCAGCACTTCCTGATTGAGCACGCGCAGTGAGGCATAGCCCATCAGTTTCGGATCAAAATAGTGGCCAAATGAGAAGCTGTAACGCGCCTGCAACCAACCGAAATCGGCCTGGCCACATGCTGACGCGCAGCGGGTTGTCATCATGATTTACCTCCGACGCTCTGCGGGATGATACGGCCGCAGGTTTATAGGATTATGGTAAAAGGCTGGACGCCGGATTGTTAGCCAGTTAATCTGCCTGGCATGTTCAAATTTCCTGACAGAGAATCGGCATGGCAAAAGAGCGCGCGTTAACCCTGGAAGCTTTACGTGTGATGGATGCTATTGACCGGCGCGGCAGCTTTGCGGCTGCGGCCGACGAGCTGGGACGTGTACCTTCCGCATTGAGCTACACCATGCAGAAGCTGGAAGAGGAGCTGGATGTTGTGCTGTTTGACCGCTCCGGTCACCGCACTAAATTCACCAACGTAGGACGCATGCTGCTGGAACGTGGCCGCGTGCTGTTGGAAGCCGCCGACAAACTCACCACTGACGCCGAAGCGCTGGCGCGCGGTTGGGAAACCCATCTCACCATCGTCACCGAGGCGCTGGTGCCCACCGAACACCTGTTTCCGCTGGTGACCAAACTGGCGGACAAAGCCAATACCCAGATATCCCTGGTGACCGAAGTGCTGGCCGGTGCCTGGGAGCGGCTGGAGCAGGGGCGTGCCGATATCGTCATTGCGCCGGATATGCATTTCCGCGCCTCAACGGAAATCAACACCCGCAAGCTGTACAGCATGATGAGCGTGTATGTCGCCAGCCCGGATCATCCCATTCATCAGGAAGCGGAGCCACAATCTGAGGTGACGCGTGTGAAGTATCGCGGCATTGCGGTGGCCGATACCGCGCGCGAGCGCCCGGTGTTGACCGTGCAGTTGCTGGACAAGCAACAGCGCCTGACGGTAAGCAGCATGGAAGACAAACGCAAAGCGCTGCTGGCCGGACTGGGTGTGGCGACCATGCCTTATTCGCTGGTGGAGCAGGATATCGCCGAAGGACGTCTGCGCGTGGTGAGTGCGGAATATACCCGCGAGGTGGATATCATTATGGCGTGGCGCCGCGACAGCATGGGTGAAGCGAAAGCCTGGTGCCTGCGCGAGATCCCGCGTTTGCTGGCGAAGAAAGGTTAATCAGCATCGCTGATTAACCTTTCCGTAGCGGCGCGATTTATCGCGCAATTCCGTGCGCGATTTATCGCGCGGTTCCGTGCGCGATTTATCGCGCGGTTCCGTGCGAGATGCAGGAAAAATCCGCGCGATAAATCGCGCCGCTACGAATGAGTGCGAATGCGTATTGGGCGCCGTTACAGGCGACTCAAACAATCCATCGCCACGGCCTTGAAGCTGACAAAATCGCCGCAGTCACGCAACCGGGCGGTTGCGCGTTCGCGCAGGAAAGTGACGAACAGGTCATAAATCGCCATCGCCTCTTCATATTCACTTTTGCTGATGGCCAGCAGGAAAATCACCGAGGCGGTTTCATCGCCCCAACTGATGCCCTGCGGTGCCAACACGGTGTACACCACAGTTTTCTTCGCCAGCAGACCCAGCGAGTGCGGCAGCGCAATCCCCTCCCCCAGCATGGTGCTGACAATCGCTTCACGTTCCTCAACCGAGGGATAAAAATCGTCTTCCACATAGCCTTCACGCTGAAGCTGGTTGCACAGCTGATGGAACAGCGCCGATTGCGTCATCGGCTGGTCCACCACCAGAAAATGCTGTGCATCGAAGTATTTTTCCAGCATATAAGGCCGGGTACGATCCACCAGCACCAGTTTGCCGAGCTGCTCAAGCTGGAATTCCGTTGGGAACGGCGACATCACCACCACCGGGCTGTTTTTCTCACGCAAGCGGGTGGTTGAGATAACAAAATCTTCATCAATAACCGCAAGCGCCTCGTATTCACGTAGCGACAGGCGCCCCGTCACCTGCAACTGGGGATACTTACGCAGCAGCATCGCTTCAATCATGCGCAAGGTAGAGTTGCCGCTGTCACACACCAGCAACACCTGGGGGTGACGCTGATAGCCCACATCATAGTGACGCTCCAGCCCGACGCCGATATGCAGCACCAGAAAACCGATTTCGTTTTCGCTGATGCTGTAAGGGGTATATTTCCCCCAACTGGTGACCGCCGCCAGCGTCATGTCGTAGGCCATCGGGTAATGCTGCTTGATATTACTCAGTAGCGGATTGGGGATATGGATCTGGTAACGCACCCGGGTGATCATGGTTTTGATATGGGTGAGCAGATCGGCACGCAACTGTTCATCCTGTTGCAGACGATAGTTGTAGTGCGTGTTGATGTAATTCAGCAGGTAATCGACCAGCGCATCCGCATCATCGGCATTGATGGTGCTGGGGGCCAGTGCCTGAATCTGGCGGGCAGCGATGTTGACGCGCAGCCAGTTCTCTTCCGCCTGAGAGATCGGTTTTCCCACCAGCGGCCGCATCAGGTTAACCAGTTGCTGCGCGGCTTCACGCACCTCCTCGCCGACATCCTCCGCACCCGGATCGTTCAGCGGAAAACCTTCGCTGATGCGCCGTACTGCCACCGCGCAATAGATTTGCAGATAGCGTTCACCTTCATCGCTGAGGCGAATGGCGTGCTGCGAGAAACAATGCTGAAGCAGCGGTTGCAACTGCTCCAGCATGCCGCTGTGTAGCGTTTCCACCGTTAACAGCGGGCTGTCCGGCGTATCCTGGTCGATTTGCCACAGCAAATCAGTCAGGCAGGTGCGAATCGCCGCTTCGCTGCCGAACAGCTTCATTCCGTAACGCGGTTTGGTTTCGATATTCAGATGATAACGCCCGAACCATTCACGCACCTCGGCCATGTCGCTTTGCAGGGTCGCGCGGCTGACAAACCACTCTTCCGACAAATCTTCCAGCTTCAGCGAATATGCAGCGGTGAGAAAACGACTGAGCAGATAACGCACCCGTTCCTGTGAAGTACGCGGCACGCGCAGCGGTGCCGCGGTTTGTGCCTGGAGCTGACCAAAACGCAGCGCGTCCTCCACCTTCAGTTGATAACCCTCGCCACGCGCCAGCACGAACTGCGCACCATGCTGCGCCAGCAGCGCGTTAAGCGCCGTGATATCGGTGCGCACCGTGCGAGTGGACACGGAAAAACGTCGCGCCAGCTCATCCTGCGGCAGCGTTTCGGTTTGCAGCGCAGCGAAAAGTTGGGCCAGACGCTGGTTGGGAAATCTCACGGGCTTCACCTGTTACTTAATTGTTACAACAACTTTTTGCACGTTGCCAGAAGCTGACGCACATCGTCAATGCGTGTGTCGCCAGTCGCGCTATCGATAATCGAACTGTAGACGTGCGGAATCACTTTACTGACGCCCGCCTCCAGCGCAATGCGAACAATCTCTTCAAAATTGTCGAGATCAATACCGCCAGTGGGTTCCAGCCAGAAGTTGTTACGCGCACAGGCTTCCGCCACCGCGCGGTACTCCGCTACCGCTTTCAATCCCCCCATCGGGAAGTATTTCACCGAGCTGCCGCCCATGTCCTGCAACAAGCGAATCGCGCTGTCGATTGGCACGATGGCATCCGGCCCTTGTGCACTCAGCGGTCCGGTGGAGATTTTGACCAGGCCCGGCGTGCCGGTGGGGGAAATCAGGCCGTTGACCACGGTGTCATGTTGTCCGAGCAACGCGCGACTGGTAGCAACGCCGGTGAACACCTGGTTAACGTGTTGCGGTTGCAGCTCAGCTGCAATCTCACTCACCATCGCCGATTGATTGGGATCCCCGGCACCCAGTCCAACCGAAATCGCGTTATCAATCAGCGCAGCATATTCGCGCATATCGGCAATCGCCGCCTCAGTGCTGGCGTAGTTTTTCGACAACACGCCCACCAACACATAACCATCCGCCGCTTCCCAGATATCGCGCGCATTCTGTTTAGAACCCGCCAGCACATTGAGGCACAGACGGCCCTGATAAAATTTTGGAGTCAGAGTCATGCGTGTTTCTCCCCGCTGAGCAGCGCCTCGATGGCGGTAAAAATGGTATGCAGCTGATCGGCGCTGACGCTACGCACATCGGCCTCGATAATGCCTTCATTGGCTTTATAGCCACGGAAATAGATGGCGATAGCGCCGGTTTTCAGTGCCTGCACCAGCTCGCCAGTGGCCCAGCCGGTTTGCGCTTCGTCGAACTTGATTTCGGCACGGGCGATGTCACGTCCGGCAGCATCCCATACCACACGCGCGCTGACGCCGTTCAGGGTGTTGAGGTTGGCGATAAACGGCGTCATTTTTTCCACCATCTCTGCGCCGGTGGTTTTCTCCTGCGACAGATAGTTTTCAATCGCCTGCGTCAGGCCGAGGATGCCCTCTTTGCCGACTTTCATCGCACGACCGATGCCGTTACTCTGGCGCTTCACCCACTCAACATATTGGGTGCGGCCAATCACCAGACCGCTGGTTGGTCCTTCAATCGCTTTCGCCCCGCTGTAGATCACCAGGTCAGCGCCCATCTGGTAGTAGCACTGCAAATCTTCTTCCGCTGCCGCATCGACAATCAACGGGATGCCATGCTTACGCGCCACCACTGCCGCCTGTTCGACACTGAGATGGCTTTTCTGCACGCAATGGTGTGATTTGATGTACAGCAACGCGGCGGTCGTCGGCGTAATCGCCGCTGCCAGCTGTTCTGGCGAGCATTCGTTGCTGTAGCCTGCTTCCACCAGACGTCCACCACCCAATGCCACCATGGTGCCAACCGGCGCGCCAAAATTGACGTTATGACCTTTCGGCATCACGATATCGTGCGGTACGCTGAGTGGCGCGGCATGCAGGTTTTCCAGCAGCCAGGCGTTATCTTTCACGATCACCGCCGCCACACTTTGCGCAATGCCCGCCGACGCACAGGAAACCACCACCGCGCTTTCCACCTCAAGCAGTTGCGCGATATACGCCCCGGTTTTATCCACCAGATCTTTCATCTCAAAGTAGTGGTTAAGGCCGTATTTCACGGTATCGACCACGTCTGCTGCCGGGGTCGATACGCCAAGAATGGTCATGCGACCAGAGGCATTGATGACCTGCTTCAGGCCATATTTTTCATAAATCGAAGACATGATTGGCTTTCCCTTCATCAGTCAGATGCCATTGCCCCGCCACCACGACGGCCAGCGGCACCAGATGTTGCTCACCCAGCACCTGTTCGCCTTCAGCATCGACGAACGGGCGGGCTTCCTCTTTGACGGTAAAAATGGTCAGGTCGGCGTCGTAACCGACCGCCAGGCAACCTTTGTTTTTCAGTCGCAGGCCTTCAGCGGCTTTGCGTGTCACGCAGTCGATCACCTGCGGCAATGTCATGCCAATGCTGAAGAATTTCGACATCACATGCGCCAGGCTGTGCACCGGGCCATTGATACGGTTGCGGCAATAGATATCGGAGCTGATGGTGTCAGGCAAAATGCCCTGCGCAATCGCCTGACGCGCCACCTCAAAGCTGAAGCTGGCGCTGCCGTGGCCGATATCCAGCCGCACACCACGCGCTAACGCATTCTTCACCGCGGCTTTCAGCTCGCCCTGCGGCGTAAGAATGCGGTTGGGTTTGCCGTTGTAGCAATGGGTGATGATGTCGCCGGAAGTCAGCAGATCGGCAATGTCCTCCAGCACCGGCGGGTTGTTGCCGATATGCACCATCAGCGGCAAATCACCCGCCGCCTGCTGAATGGCTTTGGCCCGGATTAACGGCTGGATACCGTTTTCGCCCACTACGCTGCTGCTCATACGCGCTTTGAGGCCGACGATAAAATCGGGACGACGCTGAATAGCCTGCACCACCGCCTCACCGTCGATTTGCGCCATATCGGCCAGCTCGTTCTGCGTGACAATGCCGGTGCGGGCTATGTTGATCAGCGCACGAACGTCAGTCGTGACCTGTCGCGTAAGCTGATAAAAATCGTCAATATCATCAGCGCCGGTGCTGCCGGCATCCACCACCGTGGTGACCCCCTGCGCCACACCGATGGCATCCGCATCGTCGTGATAAATCGGCGATTTGGGATAACAGTGAACGTGGCTGTCGATCCAGCCTGCGCTGAGGTAGTAGCGCCCGGCCAGGTCGCGTACTTGTGCCGCCTGACCGCTTACGCTACCCAGTGCGGCGATTTTGCCGTCCTGCCACGCAATATCCACCAGCTGTCCGTCGCACAGACGCGCACGACGGAGAATGACATCAAACATACCCCCTCCTTAGAGAGAAACCGGGAAGATCGCGCCCAGCACCATCGCACCGAGAATCGCACCACCGGTAATCGGCTTGTTCCACAGGTAAAACAGCAGCGAACCCGCCAACGAACCAAGACCAATAGGAATTGACGCGGTCATTGCCGACAGGATGATCAACGGACCGAGGAAGCGGCCAGAGGCGTTACCCGCCCCCATCATCACGTCGGCACCGTAGGTGGAGTCGCTCTGATTGATGGTGAACTTACGCGCCAGGATGATGATGTAGCCAATCGCCACGCCAATCACCAGACCGGTTGCCAGCGAGGCGGCGAAGTTCGCGACCGGGAAGACAATGCCCGCGCCCAGTAACAACGCCGGAACCCCCAGACCAACGCCGGTCTGAATCGCCCCGCCGATATCGAGAATCCCCACCAGCGAACCTTCGATGATACGGGCGAACAGGAAGCTGGCACCGAACGCCGCTACCGCGCCGTAGACCCCGGTTTCCATGCCGGAACGCAGCATGGAGACAAACGCCACTTCGTTAAAAGCACCAATGCCGTACAGGTAGTACATATGCGTACCGGCAAACACCCCGGCGGAGAGCAGGCCGACAAAAATCGGGAAAGACCAGTCGGCGTACCAGAACCCTTTGTTTTCGTTCATGCTGATGGCTCCTTATTTGCCGCTGAGGCTGTTGTGAATCATGTCCAGCCAGCCGGGAATACCCAGTTGGAAGGATTGCAGCAGTTTCATGTCAAAGCCGCGGAAGAAACCGCTCAGCACGAACAGCAGCACAATGGCGGTCATCATCACCTTGGTGACTTTGTTCCAGCCGCTCTCCTCGACACCCTTACCGATCAGGATACCCAGTACCAGGCCCGGTACGGCGTTGCCCATAATCAGCTGCGCCAGGCCGCCGAAAATGGTGGCCCAGAAGCCCGATTTCTTACCGGCATCAATCGCTGCCAGCCAGAAAATCACCGGCATCACGGTGTTCACCAGCAGGTTGGCCGCCGGTACCAATACTTTTACCGCCGTAACCTGCAACGCTGCCGGAACGGCAGAAGCGGTGCTGTTCAGGAAGGCGACGACGATCATGCCGATGATGCCGCAGGCAATCGCCATCTTCTTCGGGTTGTGTAGTGTTTCTGCTACGTTGCGGTTTTTCACCATCAGGGCCGCCGCGCCCCAGTTCGGCAGGATGCGATGGTCAACATCCTGAGTGAAGGAACCCGCTGCAACGGATGAAGCCCAGGCGTTAAAGAAAAAGCCGAGACCAAAGGAGAAGTGCGATGCCGGATCGCCCTCACAGGAGTTAAGCTCGCCCAGCGTACGGAACGCGCCCATGCCCTGCGTGGTAGGAGCATGGAACATGCGCGCCGCACCTGCTCCAACGCCAACCCCTACCAACCCGCCAATGATTAACGACTTAAACAAAATAATTAAAAACATGCGTTTACCTTTGTTTTTCGTCTGTTGTTAAGGTGCCGCCGTGAATTCCACCTGTTCGGTATCGATCACGGTGACGCTGACGGTAATCTCCAGCTCCACGCTGTAGTTCCGTCGCTCACGCGCGAGGAAAAAGAACAAAAACTTCTCTGTCTTAACGCGCTCCTGCGCGCGCAGCACCCGGACATCCTGGGGTTCGATGCGCAGCAGAATTTTTTGTGTGGTGCGCAGCACCTGCTGCTGCACCTTACTCAGGGCATCGGCAAAGGCTTTGGCTTTGCTGTCACCTTTGCCCTGTACCGTTACCTGAGTCACGTATTGTTGTTTCATACTTAGCTGCCGTATTTTTTGTTCCAGGCCTGTACCAGCCGTTCACCCAGCTCTTCTTTATCCATAAAACCAAAACCGAGGACATTGGCACCTTCGTTAATCGCCGTGACGCCTTCATCAATCGAACGCATACCGTGCTTCGATTTGTAGCCATATTTGTTCTGCGCGGTAATTGCCCCCGCACCGCCGCTGCCGCAGAAGGAGATGCCGAAATCCGCATTTTCTGCCTTCATGACGTCACCCAGCTTCATATCTGCCGCTACACCCGGCACCACCACGGCACGCCCACCGGCTTTCTCTACGCCAGCCGCGACTTTTTGCCCTTTACCCAAACGATCACCAATGACTACCGTTACCATGTTCAATTCCTCTTTGATTGCTGACTTAATTCGATCTTGCTACTTCAATGTGGACGGACAGCAACCACGCCTCTTCGCGTGGCAGGTTGCCAAACAGATCCACCACCTGCTGCGCCAGCGCCATGGTCTCGGGCGAGATGTCCTCAAACAGCTCCGCTTCCACTTCCGGTAACGCTTCACCGGTCAGGGAGCGCGAGGCCATTGCTCGCACATGTGAGGCCAGCATCTGCTGCTGCACCGCATTGGGTTCAATGTGGTGCGCGGCATACAGCGCGGCAATCTGCATCATCACGTTATCCGCCAGCGCCTGAATCGCTTCCGGCGTGCTTTGTTTCAGCGGAACAGCTTCACTACTCACCTGGCTCACTCCTGTTTACAGCGGACAATGACAGTTAATTCGCGTTGAGAAGAAATTACGCTGTTCGCTGTTGGCTGTGGAGACGCATCTTTTCCACCTCAAAGTGGAAATCATGCGAGCAACTGTGCGCCAGATCGCAGGACGCACGAATAATGCAAAACGCATCACGTTTTACACAGAATGATGGATTTAACGCATTCAGGCAGTCAGATATGACCAGGGAAATAAGGCCAGCCAATTAGCTGGCCTGACTATCAGCGGAATTTCTTATGGTTGGCGTTGCGAATATCTTCCAGTTTCTTCGCTTCGGTTTTGGCTTCGTCCAGTTTGTTGGCTTTCGCCAGTTGGTCGACCACATCAATCTGGGCGATCAATGAATCCAGTCCGGCATGAAAATCCTTGATCTGGGCGCTATCAGCAGGCTGACCTTCCAGCTTTTCCGGCGTGGATTTTTTGGCATCCTCCGCCGCCTGGCGCATCTTGCCCAGTGCGGTTTGCATCTCCTGCGCATCATCAGTTTTTTTAACCGTGCTCAGGCCATCTTTGAGGGTATCCATATCTTTTTCCAGGTCAGCCGCATATAAGCTGGCACTGGAGAACAACAACGACAGAGACAACATTGCAATCACATGCTTACGCATCGTTTATTCCTTTTTTATTTTACTGACAAAAAAGGCAGCCTTGCGGGCTGCCTTCAGGAAGCGATGTCATTATTGACCGGCGATCTTCATCTCCGGTAGCAGCACCGATCCACACTGGATGTTGCTGCGGGTTTCAATATCGTTGCCGACAGTGACCATATTACGCCACATATCCTTCAGGTTGCCGGCGATGGTGATTTCGCTCACCGGGTACTGGATCTCACCGTTCTCCACCCAGTAACCGGCAGCACCGCGTGAATAGTCACCGGTAATGGCGCTCACACCCTGCCCCATCAGCTCGGTCACCACCAGGCCACGCCCCATCTGCTTCAGCAAATCTGCGAAGCTGTGGCCCTGACCGGCAATGCGCCAGTTGTGGATACCGCCCGCATGGCCGGTGCTTTGCAGACCGAGTTTGCGCGCGGAGTAGCTGGTCAACAGCCAGTTTTGCAGCACGCCATTTTTGATAATGTCACGCGCCTGAGTGCGTACCCCTTCGCTGTCGAACGGCGTTGAGGCCAGCCCTTTCAGCAAATGCGGTTTCTCTTCGATGGTCAGCCATTCCGGCAGGATCTGCGTGCCCAACGCATCCAGCAGGAAGGTGGATTTACGGTAGACGCTGCTGCCGCTGATGGCTCCCACCAGATGGCCAAACAATCCGGTTGCCACTTCCGGGGCGAAAATCACTGGCGCTTGCATGGTGGAGAGTTTGCGTGGCGCCAGGCGTGACAGCACGCGACGCGCGCATTCAGCACCGACCCAATCCGCGCTTTGCAGATCGTTGATATCACGGCCAATGGTGTAGGCGTAATCACGTTCCATCTCGCCGTTCTGCTCGGCAATCACGCAACTGGAGAGCGAGTGGCGGCTGGAGCAGTAGCTTTGCAACATGCCATGACTGTTGCCAAAAACTTTGATACCGACGTGGCTGTTGAAGCTGCCGCCTTCGGTGTTGGTGATACGCTTGTCAGCCTGGAGCGCAGCCTGTTCCGCCTGCGCGGCCAGCTCAATGGCGCGATCGGCATCGATCTCCCACGGATGGTAGAGATCGAGATCCGGTGCCTCGAACGCCAGCAAATCGCGATCCGCCGGGCCAGCATTGGGATCGCTTGAGGTGTAGCGGGCAATATCGATCGCCGCCTGCACGGTGCGTTTGATGGCATCCGGGCTGAGGTCGGTCGAGGAAGCACTGCCTTTGCGATTCTGATGATAAACGGTGATGCCGAGTGCGCCATCGCTGTTAAATTCGACGTTTTCCACTTCACCGTAGCGGGTACTGACACCGATACCGGTGGTTTTGGTCACCGCCACTTCTGCGCCATCGGTGCTGGCTTTCGCCAGTTCCAGCGCCTGTGCGACAGCCTGTTCCAACACTTTACGTTGTTCTGCAACCTGAGTAGATACGTTCATCGACCTGCCGTCTAATCTTATGTATGAATGTTTTGAGTCTATCAGACTCAGAGAACAATTTCGCAGTCACCCGATAAACTGGTAGGATTAGCCTCTTTTTTTAGGGAGCCAAGAGATGACCAAGCAGCCCGAAGACTGGCTCGATGATGTGCCGGATAATCAGGAAGAAGAAGACGAAGAGATTATCTGGGTCAGTAAAAGCGAAATTAAACGCGATGCCGAGGAGCTGAAGCGCCTGGGTGCCGAGTTAGTTGATCTGGGGAAAAACTCCCTCGATAAAATTCCACTCGACGAAGATTTACGTGCCGCGATTGAACTGGCGCAGCGTATTAAGAAAGAAGGTCGCCGCCGCCAGTTGCAGCTGATCGGCAAAATGCTGCGCGCGCGCGATGAAGATCCGATCCGCCAGGCACTGGATAAGCTGAAAAACCGCCACAACCAGCAGGTTGCGCTGTTCCATAAACTGGAAAACTTACGCGATCGTCTGATTGAGCAAGGTGATGATGTGATGGCCGAGGTGATCAACCTCTATCCGCAGGCGGATCGCCAGCAACTGCGCAGTATGATCCGTAATGCGCAGAAAGAGAAAGCCGGTAACAAGCCACCGAAATCCGCGCGTCAGATTTTCCAGTATTTGCGTGAGCTGGCTGAAGCACAATAAGCTTCAAACTGCTGAACCGTAGCGGCGCGATAAATCGCGCCGCTACAAAAAAAGACACGATAAATCGCGCCGTTACGGATTAACGACCCAGCCTCTCCAGCAGTTTCTGATGGATCCCACCAAACCCGCCGTTGCTCATCACGAGGATGTTATCGCCCGGCTGTGCCACCTTCGCCACCATCTCCACCAGCGTATCGATATCCGCGCTCCAGTGCGCAGGCTGGATACAGGCATCAGCCACGTCCGACACCTGCCACGGAATATGGTGTGGCTGGAACAAGAACACCTCATCCGCACGCCCCAGTGACGGAGCCAGTTCATTCTTACTGACGCCCATCTTCATAGTATTGGAGCGCGGCTCCAGCACCGCCAGAATACGTGCCGTGCCGCCGACTTTGCTACGCAGCGCAGCCAGGGTAGCCAGAATTGCCGTGGGGTGATGAGCAAAATCGTCATAGACCTTGATGGCATTCACTTCACCACGCAATTCCAGACGACGGCGCGCGTTGATAAAGCGCCCCAGCGCTTCGCCCGCATCTTCGGGTTTCACACCGACATGACGCGCGGCGGCTATCGCCATCAGACCGTTATGCATGTTGTGTTCGCCCACCAGGCCCCAGCTCACTTCCGCCACTTTGGCACCATCGAGCCAGACTTCCCAGCGTGAGGCATCCGGCGTCAGTTTTTTCGCCTGCCAGTGGCCGTTGTCGCCCACCGTTTCCTGTTCGCTCCAGCACCCCATCGCCATCACCTGCTTCAGGTTGTGATCGTGTTCCGGCAGCAGGATCTTCCCCTGGCCCGGTACGATACGGATCAGATGATGGAACTGTTTCTGGATCGCCCGCAGATCGTCAAAGATATCCGCATGATCGAACTCCAGATTGTTAAGAATCAGCGTGCGCGGGCAGTAATGAACAAACTTGGAGCGTTTGTCGAAAAAGGCGCTGTCATACTCATCCGCTTCGATAACGAAGAACGGGCTTTTTCCTAATTTTGCTGATACATCGAAATTTCCCGGCACACCACCAATAATGAAGCCAGGTTCAAGGCCACAAGCCTCCAGAATCCACGCCGCCATGCCGGCTGTCGTGGTTTTGCCGTGAGTACCGGCCACTGCCAGCACCCAACGGTCACGCAGCACAAAATCGTGCAGCCACTGTGGACCAGAGAGGTAGGGAATGTTGCGTTCCAGCACTGCTTCCACACAGGGATTTCCGCGTGTCATGGCGTTACCAATGATCACCATATCGGGTGCAGGATCGAGCTGGCTGGCATCATAACCTTCCGTTAATTCAATGCCTTGCTGCTCCAGCAAGGTGCTCATTGGCGGATAGACATTGGCGTCAGAGCCGGTCACCTGGTGGCCCAGCGAGCGGGCCAGCATCGCCAGGCCGCCCATGAAAGTGCCACAAATCCCAAGGATGTGAATACGCATAAATTTGTTCCATTACTCATAAGTCCGGCGCTCAGTTTAACCCCGAGTGCAAGTGGAAGAAACGGATTTGGCCTATGGTTTTTGAAGTTCAATCGGCTAAACTGCGTACGCATACGTTGGCAGTTTGTTACAGTGGCTGCCACTCCATCGTAGATTCAGGGAATGTGTTATGAAAACGTTAGGCGAATTTATCGTCGAGAAGCAACACGACTTTCCTCACGCCACAGGTGAACTGACGGCGCTGATTTCAGCCATCAAGCTGGGAGCTAAAATTATCCACCGCGACATCAACAAAGCGGGTCTGGTGGATATTCTTGGCGCCAGTGGCGTGGAAAACGTCCAGGGTGAACAGCAGATGAAGCTGGACCTGTTCGCGAACGAAAAGCTGAAAGCGGCACTGAAAGCGCGCGGCATTGTGGCTGGTATCGCCTCTGAAGAAGAAGATGAGTTCGTCATCTTTGAAGGCGTTGAGCACGGTAAATACGTGGTGCTGATGGACCCACTCGACGGTTCTTCCAACATCGACGTTAACGTTTCCGTTGGCACAATCTTCTCCATCTACCACCGTGTTTCACCGCCGGGAACACCGGTTACCGAAGCTGACTTTATGCAGCCGGGTCACAAGCAGGTTGCCGCAGGTTACGTGGTCTACGGTTCGTCTACCATGATGGTGTACACCACCGGGGTTGGCGTTCACGCCTTTACTTACGATCCGTCACTTGGGGTATTCTGCCTGAGCCACGAACGTATGACCTTCCCGGAGAAGGGCTATACCTACTCCATCAACGAAGGAAACTACATTCGCTTCCCGCAGGGCGTGAAAAAATATCTGAAGTTCTGCCAGGAAGAGGATATTGCGACTAAACGTCCTTATACCTCACGCTACATCGGTTCACTGGTGGCAGATTTCCACCGTAACTTGTTGAAAGGCGGAATTTATCTCTACCCAAGCACCGCCAGCCACCCGAAAGGTAAGCTGCGTTTGCTGTACGAATGCAACCCAATGGCGTTCCTTGCCGAGCAGGCAGGCGGTAAAGCCAGCGACGGTAAACAACGTATTCTCGATATTCAACCAGAAACCCTGCACCAGCGCTGCCCGTTCTTCTGCGGTAATGACGCGATGGTGGATGACGTCGAGCGCTTCCTGCGCGAGTTCCCGGATGATCACCAGGGCTGATTGCTAGCATGTAGCGGCGCGATTTATCGCGCAGGTTTAAAGGCGTGCGATGAATCGCGCCGCTACAAATTTATGCCGTGGCTATCCGAAACTGCGCCATCGACTCCTGCAATTGTTGCGATTGCGCTTCGAGCGATTGGGTGGCCGCACTGGCTTCCTCCACCAACGCCGCATTCTGCTGCGCCACCTCGTCCATTTGCGTCACCGCCTGATTGACCTGCTCAATACCGCGACTCTGCTCTTCAGAGGAAACCGAAATCTCCTTCATCAGCGTGGTCACGCGCATCACCTCACTGGAGATCTCATCCATCGTTTCACCCGCCTGCGTCGCCATGACGCTGCCCTCTTTGACACGGGTTTGCGAGTCGCTGATCAGCTCACGAATCTCCTTCGCGGCGGTGGCACTGCGTCCCGCCAGGGTACGCACCTCATTTGCCACCACGGCGAAACCACGCCCCTGTTCACCGGCGCGGGCCGCTTCCACTGACGCGTTCAGGGCCAGAATGTTGGTCTGGAATGCGATGCCATCGATCACGCTGAGAATATCGGCGATGCGATCGGAGCTGTGGGTGATCTCCTGCATCTTCTCAATGACATAGCACACCACTTCCGCGCCACGATCGGCGGTGTCAGAAACGCTGTTCGCCAATTGATGCGCCTGCTGGGCATTGCTGGCGTTGAGTCGTACCGTGGCGGTGAGCTGCTCCATGCTGGCAGCAGTTTGCTCCAGCGACGCTGCCGACTCCTCAGTACGCTGGGAAAGGTGCACCGTCCCGGCCGCCAGCTCACGGCTGCCGACATCAATTTGCAGGCTGGCTTCGCGCACCTGGCTGACGGAATCACGCAGGGCCAACTGCATCACCGCCAGCGCCTGATTCAGGCGTCCCAGCTCATTGTGGGTGGTTTCGGGCAGAGTTTGTGACAGATCCCCTTCAGCTACCCGTTGCAGATGGCCAATCGCACTTTCCAGCGGTGTCAGCAACAGACGACGCAGGATCTGCCACGCCAGTACGATCAACACCACCGTCAGCACCATAGCAATGCCAATCAGGATTTTCATCTGCGTTTCATTACGCGCCGCCTTCGCCAGGCGATCAGCAGAGACTTGATCGGCGTACAAGCTGAAATCGTTCACCGCTTTGGCGTAGTTGGCCGCCAGAGTGGAGAGATTGCCTTCCAGTACCGTGTAATATTCATCGGTATACTGCTTTTGCAGCGCATCCATCATCGGCGCAATCCCTTGTTGCAGATAAGCGCCAAAGCTGGCTGCCACCGCATCAGCCAGGATTTTGCCCTGGGCCGTCACGGTGCCTGCATCGACAAAATCCTTCAGATGCTTTTGCGAGGTGACAACATCAGCCTGGGCCTGTTTGGTCACTGCGGCCCCCTCATCCAGCAGGCCAATTTCGATTTTGCGCACCGCCAGCGCACCACTGGCGCGAGCGCGCATCAGATCAGCGTTGCTTTGATACAGGCTATTGAGTTCAATGCCCTGAATACGATTGATCACATCCAGCGACTGATTGCCGGCATTGATGGCGTAAATCCCCAGGGTGCTGACCGCCAACAGCAGCAATGTCATAAAGGCGAGTAGTGTGAGTAGACCGGTCCGTACTGATAAATTTTTGATCATGTTAGTACCCGTGTGTGTAGAAAAAGGCAGAAATCCAGCAGCCCTAAAACGGATAAGTTATCGGCAGTCACCTCGCTAAACTTTAACCATTGTTGATGGTCAATCTACTGATGATCACCTGATCTTCAATAATGCTAACGTTACCCCAACCCCGATTGAGGAATTCCAGAATGAAAAAATGGCTCCCGGTTGCCTGTCTGTTGCTGAGTGGTTATGCGGGCGCACAGGACAATCCCATCGATCAGAAATTGCAACGTTGTCTGAACAGCGAATCCAGTACTGTCGGGATGTCTCAATGTTATGACGCGGCTAATAAGGCGTGGGATCAGGAGATGAACAACCAGTACAACCAAATGATGAAAAAATTAACTGGTGCACCTAAAGCCAAACTAAAAAACGCCCAGCGTGCCTGGCTGGCTTATCGTGATAGCTGGCTTGATGCCAGCAAGAGCTACTTTTCCGCCAATCAGGGCACTATGGCGATGCTTTCGGTTGGTGCACAAGGGGTCGATTTGGTACGCAATCAAGCACTGATGCTGCAATCTATTAACAAAGGCAGTTGCGCGAATCCCGATGATTGTTGATAAATGGGGGCGGTAAAAACCGCTTCGCGTTGGCAATTGTCAACGCCCCATCAATTCTCAGGGAGAAATCATGGCTGCTTATGCCTCGACCATCATTCTGATTTGCCTCGCCGTTCTGAGTTATTTCGTCCACAACAACGCCGTCACCATCTCCATTCTGATTCTGTTGGCGATTAAAATTACCCCGCTGGCGCAGTTCTTCCCTTATGTCGAAAAACAGGGAATTCAACTCGGGATTATTATTTTGACTGTGGCGGTCATGGCACCGCTGGCCAGTGGGTCGCTGCCAGCGTCTTCGTTGATTAAATCTTTTGCCAACTGGCAATCGATTGTGGCGATTCTGGTCGGGGTGTTTGTGGCATGGTTAGGGGGGCGCGGCGTGCACTTTATGAGCGCGCAACCCTCGGTGATTGGCGGCTTATTGATTGGGACGGTGATTGGTGTGGCGTTCTTCCGGGGCGTTCCGGTCGGACCATTGATTGCTGCGGGCATTGTCTCGCTGTTTGTCGCAGCGAAGTAACCGGCTGGACCATTCCGAAACGCCAAAAAGAGGGCATACTTTCGGAGTCAGTTGGCTATAATAGCCGACACTCAACTTACGACTAATGAAGGAAAGCCAGATGAGTTTGAACCAGGTGCCCGCAGGTAAAGATCTGCCAGAAGATATCTATGTCATCATCGAGATCCCGGCCAATGCCGATCCGATCAAATATGAAGTAGACAAAGAGTCTGGCGCCCTGTTTGTAGACCGTTTTATGTCTACCGCCATGTTCTATCCGTGCAACTACGGTTACATCAACAACACCCTGTCTCTGGATGGTGACCCGGTTGACGTACTGGTGCCGACCCCGTATCCGCTGGAGCCGGGCTCCGTTATCCGTTGCCGTCCGGTTGGCGTGTTGAAAATGACCGACGAATCCGGTGAAGATGCCAAACTGGTTGCGGTTCCGCACACCAAACTGAGCAAAGAGTACGATCACATCAAAGATGTGAACGACCTGCCGGAACTGCTGCGTGCGCAGATCACCCACTTCTTCGAGCACTACAAAGATCTGGAAAAAGGCAAATGGGTGAAAGTTGACGGCTGGGACAACGCAGAAGCCGCCAAAGCTGAGATCATTTCCTCTTTCGAGCGCGCACAGAAGAAATAATCTGTAAAGCGAGCGGAAGACATCCTGTAAACAGGCCCGATTTTCGGGCCTGTTTTTTTTCGTCTGTCCTGCCTAACGCTGGCAACCCTGCAACGTAATGAATTTTTATACACCTGGCACGAGGTGATGTCCCAACAAACTGCATATAAAAGTTTTAATCAGCGAGCGTCGCGGTATCATTTTTCAACTGATAAACGACACCCTGATTAATATTATCCTGCTGTTTGATCGCGTTACCGTAAACATAAATACTGGTCACGGCGTAAAGCAACGGCTCGGCCATAACAGCGAAAACAAAACTCATTTTCCCTCGGAATGCCCATGCCATCAACGTGGCGCTAAACAACATAAATCCACTGATTGAAAGCAAAGCGCGCGGGACGAGCAGCGCATTTTCCAAAAACAACAAGTTACCGGCAATCATCACAAACGCAACCAGGGGTAATAACAGTGCTAATAAACCGATTGCTATGCGTGAATGCTTCATCCCGGCTCTGATATAACGCAGCGCAATAACTGCGGCGGAGATAACAGCCAGGATAAGAATGGCGACCAGCACCGCCATTCCTTTACCGTCTTTATTATTTGCCTGAACGTCACCACCAGGGCCATCATCACCGCAACATTCACGGCAATCTGATAAAGGCTATAAATTGCGATAATGCTAGCAATGCCAGTAACAAAACGAACGATTCTGTTTAAAGGCGGCAAAAGCACCCACACTAAACTTAACGCCAGGGCACAACTTAGTGTCAATACATCAAAACGGTAGGAGAAAACTTCCGCAAGATAAGGGTTTGCAAAAAAGCTCAGGGTCGCTAATGCACCAACCCTGTGAACGGGATGACTCACCACACCAGACCAATCGCTTGTCTATCTGCCCGGTCTGAACTGTAAAAAAGGGCCATGTACGACATGACCCTTTTTAATAACTGTTAACCCTTCAGGTTACTCATCCTTTGGCAGATCCTCGCGCTGCAACCAGTCACCGCTCGGGATACGAGTAAGTCCTTTGATTGAGCGCTGATAAACGTAAAGCCAGGCGCTGCCATAAGGCGTCTGGATCAATTGGCGTTTATATTCGCCATTCCTGGTGCGCAAAGCATCCAGCTCGCCCAGGGTGCTGGCGTCGATGCGATAGACTTCGCAATAGACGCTTCCCTCCCCTTCAACCACGCCCGGGTAGTGACCCAGATTGTAGAGTTCAAACCCTTCAATCTGATGGTCACCAAGCCATTGCGCATTCGTCATCCAGTGACTGTTTCCTTGTTTGCGCCGTAAACTGCCGTAGACAATTATTCGCATTGCTAAAACTCAAACTGATAGAGCAAATCCAGTGCCTGATCAACGCCAGACACGGCTTCCAAATAGAGTTTGGGCATCAGGCGATAACGCAAGGTTAAGGTCGCCAGTGAATCAAATATGCCAACACCGTATTTTACTTGCAGACCCGGCAACACATAACCACTTACCTGCACCTGCTGGCTGTCGCCAACACCGGTGGTATCAAGCGCAAGGTTACTGACGCCAAATGTCTCCCCGATTTTACCCATAACCTGCCCACTTTGTGCAACCCCCAGGCCAATTAACGCAGAAGTTAGTGCATTGCTGTCGCCGTTGGCATCGAGTCCCTGACCACGCAACAGATAAGAAAGCGCCTCCTGCTGCGACATCGCCGGGTCAGAGAAGATTTCAACTTTAGGTTCATCGGCTAACCCGGTCACGCGAATCCCGGCGGTGACATCATCCTCAGTCGATTCCGGGTTGCGGATAGCTTCGAGGTTCAGATAAGGCTGATCAGGCGGTCCGGCGAATTGCAACTCGCCTTTGCGTACAATCAGATCCTGACCGTAAGCACGGAACCGACCGTCCGGGATATTAATCTGGCCGTTCAGACCAAGACCGGTTTTATCCTGCACCAGCTTCAGGTCGCCATTCAGCTTCGCTTTCAGGCCGAAGGCTGACAAACGTACATCGTTTCCGACGTGGATAACCAGATTGCTGTTGATCGGGATGGCGGTGGTTTTCGGCTGAATCGGTTTCAGATTCTGGTCCAGCATCACTTCGTCCGAGGACACGCCAGTTGCACTTTCCGGCACTTCCTGCACGGTGATGCGCGCCCAGGGAATATCCACCCGGCCATCAAGATTGAAAGCTGCTGGCGTCGCTTCAAACACCAGGTCTGGCGACACATCCATACGCACCATTGGCGGTACGGTGACGCGTACCCGGCTGCCCTGCGCAGCAATGCGCGCACGCCAGTTATCGAGCTGGCTCCAGTCAGCATTGCCGTTAAGGTTGATATTGCCCTGGGCGGTCTGAATCAAGCCATTGAGGGTCGAACTCATCCCGTTAAATACCATGTTGAGGTTAGCCGCGGTGAGGTCAACCGGCATAAAACTGGCTTCAACGTCCACGCCACTCAACGCCAACTGGCCGAACACCTGCGGCTGTTGCAGATTGCCGCCGAGCCGAAGGGCGCTGTTGAGATTGCCCTTGATCTTCTCGCCCTGCATCAATGCCGGGTTGAACATCGCCAACGAAATATTGCTGATGTTGACGTTACCCGATAGCTGACGACGTTTCTCGGGGTCAGCGATTTGCACATCGCCACTTAACTGCCCGTTATTCACAATGCGAATTAGCCAGTCGAGCTGAGCACGACCGTTGTGCATGGCGGCATTGAGGTTCAGGGTGTCGAAAGCAATCGGCAGGGTATTACCCTGCACATCCTGTTCGACTTTCACGCCATTGCCCTTCAGTGCAACGGTGCCGGTCGGCAGTGCGCCGTCGGCCGTCCAGTTCACGCGTGCATCGCCGCTGAATACGCCGGTCAGCTTAGTTTCATCTGTGAGGAAAGGTTTGATCATCGCTAAATCAAAACGACTCAGCACCACATGGGCGTGACCACTGGCACCCGCTTCAATCGGCTCCGGCACGCACACCTGCGCATTCGGGTTTTGCCAGCAGTGTGGCCCGATAGTCGCGGTTTGTTTGCTGTTGAGATAATCAATCGCCATCGCCCGCGTCAGACGCCACTCGCCTACCGGGGTGTCGAAGCGGGTATTGTTCAACGTCCCCTGCCAGTGCTGCGTTTTGCGGTCAAAGCTGCCGTTGAGCGCCAGCTGACCGGAAACCGGCTCACCCTGCACGTTCAGTTTCAACTGATGCTGCTTTTCGTTGCCGTCAGCATTGAGCGTCAGCAGATTGATCGCCAGCGTATCCTGCTTCAGTTGCTCAACGCGCAGTTGCAGTTTACCCGCCACCTGGTCGCTGGATTTCACGTCTCCCTGCAACGCAACACGCGCAATGCTCAACGCCTGCCAGCGCAAGCCGGTAGCAGTAAGGTCAGCCAGCACCTGCGGTGCCTTAAGCGTTCCGCGTGCCTTGATGTTGCCTTTCACCACACCGCCCAACCCTGGCAGCGCATTGTCGAGGTGCGGCGCATCAATGACGGCGTCCAGATTCAGTGCATCCCCCAGTTCGCCTTTGACATCAACATGGTTACGTCCCAGCACCAGATTGATTCCGGGGATTTTCCACTGGTTGTAACTGTTGCCGGTGAGAGAACCATCGGCGCTGACCGCATTATTTTTCACATTCCCTTTCAGCTGTAGCTGCGGCACGCTCAGCTGCCAACTGCCGCCGTACAGGCTACCGCGTGTGGCGATTTTGCCATCCAGCTTCGCTGGCCACTCCGGGTATTGTTTGGCGGTGTTGATGCCGGATAGCGTCAGTTCACTGTGCCAGCTGATCGCTTTGCTCCAGTCCACCAGAGCGGTCAGGTCGATATTGCCCTGCAACGCCGCCACCCGCAGCTTGTCGAGATTGAACTGCTGTACATTGCCTTTGCCGTCGAGTGAGATGTCAGCAGGTGGGACACCTTCTCCTTTCACCGCCGTACGCAATGACATCACGTAATCGGTGGCTTTGCCTTTAAACTGATAATCCAGCTTATCCGCCTGATACTGCACCGGGCCGGTCAGTGGCCAGCGCAGTTGCGGGCTGGTAAGTTTCAGTGACAACGGCAGCCCCACCACCGCAGGCTGGGCGGCAGCATCTAACTGCGCCTGCACCGGGCCAGAGAGATTAAGCGCCAGCTTTAACTCATCACGCAGCGCGCCGCTCAGGTTCAGTTTGATCTTCTCCCCTTTAATCGGGTCGAGATTCACCGCACCGTTGAGCGCAAAATTGACCGGCCAGTTATCGGCCAGAGTGGCCTCACCGCTGGCGTTGACCCGCCCCTGCGTGGAATCCACATCGAAGGTTTCCAGTTGCAGATGGCGATCGTTCGTCTGGGCTTTCAGCAGCAGGCTGTTGATGGTGACATCGGTATCGCCGGTCAGTCGCAGTTGTTTACCGCTCAGCTCCTGTACGGTGATATCCAGCGGCAGTGCAAAGTCCGGTAACGCAGGCAGTAGCGGTTGAGCAAACATCGCCTGTAGCGTCTCGCCCAGCGGTTTCTCTTCCGGCTGCGGTTGCTGAACTTTCGGCTGCACCACCTGCTCATCGACGACTTTGGCTACTTTAGGTAGCGCAATCAGCAGGCTTTCAATATGGGTTGGTGTCAGTGTCAGCGCACGCTCCTGCCAGTGCAGGCCGGTGGTGAAATCCAGCAGCGAAATCGCCGTGTCATCCACTTTGACATTGATGTTATGCAGACCGACTTTGCTGAGGGTGATCGGATAGGGGGTGCTGAGATTGGTCGTCCCGCTCTCCGGCTCCGGCGCAGGCGCACTGGCCGGTGCCATTTTCTTACTATCTACCACCACGCTGACATCCTGCAACGCGATGTCATCGACACACACCGATGAGTGCAGCAGACAATTCAGGTTGAGCGCCAGATGGAAGCGTCCGGCATCCACGCTGACGCCCGGCATTTCATACTTCACGCCACTGAGCGTCAGATCGCGCCAGCCACCTTCGACTTTGTTGATGGATAATCCCGGCACCCAGCGATCGGCCCCTTTCAACAACAGATGCAAACCCGGTGTGGTGCCAATCAGAAACGCCACGCTGCCGAAAATCAGCAGCAGAAAAATACCAAAACCAATCAGGACCTTTTTCCACAGCTTCATAGTTCAGGCCCCAGTCCGATATAAAATTGCAATCCATGCTCCTCGTCATCACCAATCGGACGAGCGATATCGAGTTTGATTGGCCCGACCGGAGAGGCCCAGCGCACGCCAAAGCCCGCGCCGGTTTTAAAGTTGCTTTGTTTGATATCGTTCACCGCTTCGCCGGAGTCGATGAACACCGCTCCCCACCATTTTCCGGTGACGTTGTACTGATATTCGACGGAGCCGGTCGCCAGTTTCGAGGCACCGGTCAGCTTACCGTTGTCATCGCGCGGTGAAATTCCCTGATATTTGTAACCGCGAATGCTGCGGTCACCCCCGGCGAAGAAGCGTAAGTCGGGCGGGACTTTTTCAAAATCGTTGGTTTCAATCCAGCCAAGATTGCCGCGTAGCACAAAGCGATTCTTCTCACCCAACGTGCGAATCCAGACGTTTTGCGCCTGTAAGATCAGGAAGTCGACATCTGAACCCCAGGTGGTATCCGACACATCTGCTGAATAGCGCTGCGAATCGCCCCAGTTTGGCATCAGGCCACCACGCGAACGGGTACGGCTAAGGCTGACGCCGGGATACAGCAGCATGGTGGTGTTGGTGACGCTACCCTGGGTAAAGTGGTCAAGACTCCAGCGCAGGTTGACGGCTCTTTGCCAGCCGCTGCTGCTGTCCCAGTTACGTGACACGCCAAGCGTGGTGGTGTCAGCTTTGGTGTCGTTCAGGTCGGTGCGTTTTACCCCACCGGAGAAGGTATAATATTGTTCCAGCGGGCTTTTCAGCAGCGGGACTTTATAGCTGAGATCGAGCTGCTGTTCCGGCGCGGAAATATAGGCGCTGGTGGTCAGGCTATGGCCGCTGTCATTAATCCACGGCTTTTTCCAGGTGCCTTTCAGACGCGGCCCGACATCGGTGGAGTAACCGATACCGGTTTCGATGGTGTTTTCCGTGCGCGGAGAAACAACGGCATTGAGCGGCAACACTTTGGTTTGTCGCCCTTTATCAAATTCGGGTGCCACCACGACCGAGTTGAACCACCCTGTGGCGGAGAGACGGCGGTTTAGTTCTGCCAAATCGCGCGAGCTGTAGGGATCGCCCTCTTTAAACGGCACCAGATTGCGCAGATAGGCTTCATTAATCTGCGATCCCTGAAAAGTTACATCACCAAAGCGATAACGTGGGCCGCTGTCATAATCGATGTTCCAAAACGCCTCACGACGCTCCACTGACACGCCAAGCTGGCTCTGCTTAAAGTCACCGTCGAAATAACCATTACGCAGCGCCAGGCTGGAGAAACCGCTTTTAAATTTGTCGTAATCACCATGATTGAGCTGAGTACCCACCTTCGGGGTGCCCTGCTTAACCCAGGCTTTGTAGTCGGGGTCGTTTTTCGCGGCACCTTCCACCACGATGGTACTGCCGCCAATCTTGACGGGCTCTCCGGCCGTGACGCGCGCGATTAATACCGGGCGTCCCCCCTGCGGCGGTGCCGGACGCGATTCGAAATCAATCTGAGGCTCATAGTAACCCAGGGCGCGTAGCCCCTCTTTAACCGCTACGGCAACGCGCGCGCGGAAACGACCGTCGTTGGAAACCTCGTCGCTACCAATGGTGGAGAGGCGCGCCCTGACGTTTTTCTCTAAATCCCCGGATAAGCCTTCCAGCTGCAATCGCACCTTGGCCGCATGAAGGGCAGGTGCGACCAGCAACAGGCTGGCCATGCAATAAATATGAAATCGTGGCACGCTTACTCCTGTTAATAATGCCTGCCCCTATTCCGCAGGGGCATTTTTTTGTTTCGCGGGTAAAACCCGTGCAGGCATACCCATCAGCATAGCCGCTCTTTTCCCCGAACAGCTGCGTAAAAACGGCAATTAAGCCAAATCGTGTCTATTGTCGGCAAATGACCGGAGCGATACAACAACGAAGCGGCGCTTCTGCGGGTTCTTGACAAGCACTCAGACTAATCTTAAGCGCTGTTACGTCTCCGCTGGCGGCATGATGAGCGCTGCTGCTATAATCACCGTCCGGCAGGCATCGCCTGCTTTCATTTCTGCCCCGACGTTTACTGACTTGTCGAATTGGCGCAGACATTTTTGGCACGGATAGCCCTGTTTGACTGGTAAGTACCGGATGTACGCCCTTTCTGAGCTGCCCAGGCCAAAAATGACAAGTGATTAACCCAACGGACCTTTTATGCTCGATAGCTTACTTGTCATTCTTTTACTGATTATTATCAGTGCCTTTTTTTCTCTGTCGGAAATCTCGCTGGCGGCTGCCCGCAAGATCAAGCTTAAGCTGCTGGCCGATGAAGGAAATATTAATGCTCAGCGTGTCCTGAAGATGCAGGAGACGCCGGGTATGTTCTTTACCGTGGTGCAGATTGGCCTGAACGCGGTGGCGATCCTCGGTGGTATCGTCGGCGATGCGGCCTTCTCCCCCGCTTTTAACTCGCTGTTTACCCGTTTTGTCTCGCCAGAGCTGGCCGATCAACTGAGCTTTATTTGCTCCTTCACCATCGTCACCAGCATGTTCATTCTGTTTGCCGATTTAACCCCGAAACGGGTTGGCATGATCGCGCCGGAAGCCATTGCGCTGCGTATCATCAATCCGATGCGCTTCTGCCTGCTGGTGTTCCGCCCGTTGGTATGGCTGTTTAACGGACTCGCGAACGTCTTCTTCCGTATTTTTAACCTGCCGATGGTGCGTAAGGACGACATCACCTCCGATGACATCTACGCCGTGGTGGAAGCCGGTGCACTGGCCGGGGTGCTGCGTAAGCAGGAACATGAGCTGATTGAGAATGTGTTCGAGCTGGAATCACGCACCGTGCCTTCTTCCATGACGTCGCGTGAAAATATCGTCTGGTTTGATCTGCACGAAGACGAAAGCAGCCTGAAAGCGAAAATCGCCGAGCACCCGCACTCCAAATTCCTCGTCTGCGATGGCGATATTGACCATATTGTCGGTTATGTCGATTCCAAAGAGTTACTGCTGCGCGTACTGGGTAATCAAAGCATGACGCTGAACAGCGGCGTGCAAATTCGCTCGGCGTTGATTGTGCCGGATACGCTGACGTTATCCGAAGCACTGGAAAGTTTTAAAACCGCCGGTGAAGATTTTGCGGTGATCATGAACGAATACGCGCTGGTGGTCGGTATTATCACGCTGAATGATGTGATGACTACCCTGATGGGCGATCTGGTCGGCCAGGGGCTGGAAGAACAGATTGTGGCGCGTGATGAGAATTCGTGGCTGGTAGAAGGCGGTACGCCGATTGATGACGTGATGCGCGTGCTGCATATCGATGAGTTCCCACAGTCGGGCAACTATGAAACCATCGGCGGCTTTATGATGTATATGCTGCGCAAGATCCCGAAACGTACTGATTTTGTGAAATTTGCGGGTTATAAGTTTGAAGTGGTGGATATCGACAGCTATCGCATCGACCAGTTGCTGGTAACGCGTATTGATGAACGCCCGCCGGTGCTGAATGTGGCGAAAAACGCCGCCGCTGATGCTGAAAATCCCTCATCGTAACCACGCGATAAAAAATTCAGGGCGCCATCGGCGCCCTTTCTTCTGCTTAATTGTACTCGGCTTGTAGCCGCAGCACATGGCGATTGATTTCGGACATCACGCTTAAGTGCTGCACGTCTTTGACACGCGGGATAAGCACCTTCCCTTTATCGAATTCGAATGCGCCAACGTCCTTGATGTACAACCTTCCTTTAAATAGCGTTTTTACGTATTTCGCAATTTGCAGCGGATTATAACGCTGGAAGATCTTCATGCTGTTCTTAACTCCTGTACAGATGTAAAACGCTTCGCCGTTGCCAAAATCGGTACGAACCCATGAAGCGCAAATAAGGCCTAAACTATAGAACATCCTGCGTTGCGGATGTTCCGAAAAAATGAATTTTTTACTGAATTGACACATCATTACAGAACACTCTGTTATCACGGTCACACAATCCAGTATAAACCTTCGGACATTAAGGAATTGTGGCGTTGGTTACAAAGCTGTGAACTCGCCGCGACAGGGCGCATCATCCACGCTTATTATTGCAGGAACATGACCAACTGGTCTGATCACTCAGGAGCAACTTTCATGCGATTGCCACATCTGGTGTTTGCACTGGCGCTACTTTTACCTAATCTCGCTGCGGCACACCTGTTCAAACAGGGGGAGCGCGTACCTGCGGTCGGTATCAATGACAAAGGAGAATTGCTCTGGCAGCAGGATAAATTTAGTTATCGCCCGTGGAATAGCGCGCAGCTCATCGGCAAAGTGCGGGTCATCCAGCATATTGCCGGGCGATCATCAGCTAAAGAACAAAATGCGGCATTGGTTGAAGCCATTAAAGCCGCCGGTCTGCCACATGACCGCTACCAGACCACCACCGTGGTCAATACTGACGATGCCATTCCAGGCACCGGTATGTTTGTACGTAGCAGCATCGAAAGTAATAAGCAGCAATATCCGTGGTCGCAATTTATCGTCGATAGCAACGGCAACGCGCGTAAAGCCTGGCAACTGGAAAGTGGCGGTTCAGCGGTGGTGGTGCTGGATAAGAGCGGGCATGTGCAGTTCGCCAAAGATGGTGCACTGACGCAACAAGAAGTACAGCAGGTGATGACGCTGTTACATCAACTGCTGAAGTAGCGGCGCGATTTATCGCGCGCCCTGGACCTTCAACGGCGCGATCTATTGCGCCGTTACGGTTTGCGGATCAAAACAGCGACACGCGAAAGCCGGGATTGAGGAACGACTCACGCGGAGCATAGTCAAGGGTTTTGCCGGTCCAGTCATGCACATGCGCGCCTGCGGCGATCGCGACGGCGTGCCCGGCACCGGTATCCCAAATGTTAGTTGGTCCAAAGCGCGGGTAGAGTTGGGCTTTCCCCTCGGCTACCAGGCAGAATTTTAGTGATGAGCCGATGGCCGTCGTCTGATGTTCGCCCAACTGCTGCAAATACTCTTTCAGCTCCTCATCCTTATCGAAATGGGAACGGCTGATCACCACCAGCGGTGGGCGTGCATCGCGCACATGCACCTGGGTTTTGTTGCCCCCCTCTTCTTTCCAGGCTTTGCCTTCCGCAGCGGAATAAAGCACGCCGATGGCGGGCGCATACACCACACCCAGCACGGGTTTTCCTTTTTCAATCAGGGCGATATTTACCGTGAACTCGCCATTACGCTTGATAAACTCTTTGGTGCCGTCCAGCGGATCGACCAGCCAGTAACGCTGCCAGTGCTGACGGATTTCCCAGCCTGGTGGATCTTCCTCTGACAACACCGGTACGTCAGGCGTCAGGCTATTCAGCCCGCTCACAATGACTTTATGCGCGGCGAGATCAGCTGCCGTGACCGGAGAGTCGTCAGCCTTGCGTTCGATATCCATCGGCTGTACGCCGTTGTAAACCTGCATAATTGCATCGCCCGCCTCACGAGCCAGCTGGCAAATTTGCTCTAACATACTTCACCTCTTTTCTGCTGATTCTGCTTACTCGCTGCCAACGGTAAACCTGTATCCATTTTAGCAGGCGACCCGTGTTACCCGAGGCACACGCCGGGGCGAGCGCAATCTATTTTAATATCAATATCATAGTTCAACGCATGCCGTCATCTGTGACCTGATGCTCTGTGGCATCGGTACAGCCACATGGCAAAACCCTGAAGCACATCACGTTTTCATCTGACAATTTGTCACCTTTTTACATTATTTTGAGAGGCCAATTGGACAGCAACAAGGAGGCAACATGTTCAAAGTGAGCATGGCGTTACTGACATTCGGCCTTTCAGCCGCTCTGGCACAGGCCGCAACGGTGGATTTGCGCATTCTGGAAACCACCGATCTGCACAGCAATATGATGGACTTTGACTATTACAAAGACACCCCAACAGAAAAGTTTGGCCTGGTACGTACCGCCACGCTGATTCATCAGGCGCGTTCGCAGGTCAAAAATAGCGTGCTGGTGGACAATGGCGACATCATTCAGGGCAGCCCGCTCGGTGATTACATGGCAGCGAAAGGGTTGAAACCCGGCGAAGTCCATCCGGTGTACAAAGCGCTTAATACGCTGGATTACAGCGTTGGTAATCTCGGCAACCACGAATTTAATTATGGCCTGCCTTATTTGAAAAAAGCGCTGGCGGGCGCGCGTTTTCCTTATGTGAACGCCAACATTATTGACCTGAAAAGCGGAAAACCGCTGTTTACCCCTTATCTTATTAAAGAAACTACCGTCACTGACCGCGACGGGAAGCCACAAAAGTTAAAAATCGGTTACATCGGCTTCGTTCCGCCGCAGATTATGATCTGGGATCGCAACAATCTACAGGGAAAAGTTCGCGTTGATGACATCACGGAAACAGCGAAGCGTTATGTGCCGGAAATGCGTACAAAAGGTGCTGAAATAATCATCGCTATCCCACATTCCGGTTTAAGCAGTGAGCCGTATCACGCCCTGGCGGAAAACTCGGTTTATTACCTCAGCCAGGTTCCAGGCATTGATGCCATCATGTTTGGGCATGCGCATGCGGTGTTCCCGAGTAAAGATTTTGCCGCCATTAAAGGTGCAGACATTGCACAGGGGACGCTGAATGGCGTGCCTGCTGTGATGCCTGGCATGTGGGGCGATCACCTCGGTGTAGTCGATCTGGTGTTGGATAACGCCAGCGGTCACTGGCAGGTGAAGCAGGGCAAAGCCGAGGCGCGTCCGATTTATGACAGTGTGACCAAAAAATCACTGGCTGCTGAGGACGCCGGGTTGGTGAAAGTACTGGCACAGGATCATCGTGCTACGCGCGCCTTTGTCGCCAAACCGATCGGCAAATCCGCTGATGTGATGTACAGCTATCTCTCGCTGGTACAGGACGATCCTACGGTGCAGATCGTCAATAACGCCCAGCGTGCCTATGTTGAACATTTTATTCAGGGCGATCCCGATCTTAGCCGCTTGCCGGTACTGAGTGCGGCGGCCCCTTTCAAAGCGGGTGGTCGCAAAAACGATCCGGCCAGCTACGTGGAAGTGGAGAAAGGCAATCTGACCTTCCGCAATGCCGCAGACCTCTATCTCTATCCCAACACCCTGGTGGTAATGAAGGTCAGCGGGGCGCAGGTGAAGGAGTGGCTGGAGTGCTCTGCCGGGCAGTTTAACCAGATCGATCCACACAGCGCTAAACCACAATCGCTGATCAACTGGGATTTTCGCACCTATAACTTTGATGTCATTGACGGCGTGCAGTACCAGATTGATGTCACCCAACCGGCGCGCTACGACAACGAATGTCAGCTGATCAATAAAGATGCCTCACGTATTAAGGATCTCACCTGGCAGGGCAAACCCATTGATCCTGGCATGACATTCCTGGTGGCAACCAATAACTATCGCGCTTACGGCGGCAAATTTGCGGGGACAGGAGATAAGTTCGTGGCGTTTGCTTCGCCCGATGAGAACCGCTCGGTGGTAGCGGCTTATATCAGCAGCGAAACCAAAGCGCATGGCGAGGTGAAACCGCAGGCGGATCATAACTGGCGTCTGGCAGCGATTCATACTTCTACGCCGTTAGATATCCGTTTCGAAACCGCACCTGGCGCGAAAGCTACCGGCTTTATCCAGCAACACGCGGATTATCCGATGAAAGCGGTAGGAAGTGACGAGATTGGTTTTGCGATTTGGCAGGTAAATTTACAACAGCAGTGAGGGATGGCGGGCGGCAAATCGCCGCCCTGCCTGAGCCTTACAGGATTTCCAGCAGCTCTACTTCAAAGATCAGGGTGCTGAAAGGCGGGATGGAGGCACCCGCGCCACGCTCACCGTAGGCGATGTTATGAGGGATAACCAGTTCCCATTTGGAACCAACCGGCATCAGGGTCAGGGCCTCAATCCAGCCGGCAATCACGCCGCTTACCGGGAATTCTGCCGGTTCGCCACGCGCCACAGAGCTATCAAACACGGTGCCGTCAATCAGCTTACCGGTGTAGTGCACACGCACGCGGTCCTGACGAGACGGGATAGCCCCATCACCCTGTTTGATCACGCTGAATTGCAGACCTGATTCGGTGCTGCTTACGCCTTCACGCTGTGCGTTCTGCTCAAGGAACTTCTGACCTTCTGCCGCCATCGCCTGTACGCGCTCACGACGCACGCCTTCAGCACGCTCGTGTACTTCGCGCAGGGCGCGGTGAACCACATCAACCGGAACTGCCGGTGAATTCCCTTCCAGCGCGTCGCGCAGGCCCGCGAGCAGCGCTTCCGGCTGCAAACCTTGCAGTCCGGACTCCAGCAGCTGCTGGCCTACCTGTAAACCGATACCGTAACTTGCTTGTGCTTCGACGCTGTCGAATGAAGGGGTTGTCATCTTGTTTCCTTAATCCCGGAGAAAAATAGAAACGGCAGCATAACAGCGCAGGCCGCTGGCGTAAAATCTCGCGCATCACAGATGACATTTCTCAGGGAAAGAGAAACAATACAGACGTCAAATTTTTCAATGCTGGCAGGCACTTCGTGCCCACATTGCCCATACTACACTAGAGGAGAGGATGAGCCTTTCCTCCGTCGAGATAAGAGAGAATACATGGGCCAGATCGCCCCACGACGTCGCAGGACGCGCGCACCGCGTACTTTTTTACCCTGGTTGCAACGTTGGCTGCCGCAAGGTAAACGCCAGGCCGCCAGTGAGGAGGTTTCACGAATGGCTTCTGCTACCCCTTCCCGCTTTGTTGGCGGTCTGCACCGCGTCTGGCATCTGCTGGACAATGTTCGCTGGATGGATCCCCTGCCCGCGCTGCACCGTCGCGGTATCGTGATTGCGCTGCTGGTCATCCTGTTAGCCTTTCTGTGGCCCAGCAGCACGCCGCAGTATCCGGTGGAACGCCCGGTCAGCGAAAGCGCTCCCAAAGAAGTACCGATGCAGGCGGAGATTTATGACAACAAGAGCACACCAACCGCTGATTCACAGGGTGAGTGGCACACCTATACCGTTGCCTCCGGCCAGACGCTGGCGCAGCTATTTCGCGATAACAATTTACCGGTGAATGATGTGTTTGCGATGGCACGAGTGGAAGGCAACGATCAACCGCTAAGTGCGTTGCAAAGTGGTCAGCAGGTGAAAATTCGTCAGAATGCCCAGGGTGTGGTGACAGGATTAACCGTGGACAGCGGCAACGGACCGGTGCTGTTTACCCGTCAGCCAGACGGCAGCTTTATCCGCGCGCAATAACAAAAAAGCCGGCACAAGGCCGGCTTTTCCGCATTACCGAGTAAAATTACTCAGCAACGACATTCACAACCAGTTTCGCGAACACATCGCCGTGAACCTGGAAGTCAACTTCGTGCTCACCAACGGTGCGCAGAACGCCGTTCGGCAGACGAACTTCGCTCTTAGACACTTCAACGCCAGCTGCAGTTACAGCGTCAGCGATGTCGCGAGTACCGATGGAACCGAACAGTTTACCTTCGTCGCCTGCTTTAGACGCAACGGTAACGCTGCCCAGAGCATTGATTTTCTCAGCGCGCGCGTTAGCAGCTGCCAGAACTTCAGCCAGTTTGGCTTCCAGTTCAGCGCGACGAGCTTCGAATTGCTCCAGATTTTTCTTGGTAGCTGGTACCGCTTTCTGCTGCGGGAACAGGAAGTTACGTGCGTAACCCGCTGCAACGTTTACCAGGTCACCCAGGTTACCCAGGTTTACTACTTTATCAAGCAGAATAACTTGCATTACCTTATCCTCTTAAAGTCGTGGTTGACGGCGGCCGATTACTGATGACGATCAGTGTACGGCAGCAGGGACAGGTAACGCGCGCGCTTGATAGCACGAGCCAGCTGACGCTGGTATTTAGCGCGAGTACCGGTGATACGGCTCGGTACGATCTTACCGCTTTCGGTGATGTAGTTTTTCAGCGTAGCGATATCTTTGTAATCGATCTCTTGAACGCCTTCCGCAGTGAAGCGGCAGAATTTGCGACGACGGAAATAACGTGCCATTTGGCTAGTCTCCAGAATCTATCAATTCAATCTGCTCGGCATGTAACACAATTCTACTCTGGCCGTTGCGTGCCTGATGGCAGCTAATAAAACCTTCGAGAATGAGTTGCGTGCCGACCGTTATATGTTGAGTAATCGCCTGATGGGCGCTGCCGCTGATAATCACCGGCATCTGACACCAGGCTTGCCGGTGAAACCCGGCTTCCTCCTGCATGGAACGGTGCTCAAGCACGAACTGGCAGTGAGGAATTCCTGACGGACTGACTTTTCGAACCGGCATCTTGCACACAGTGCCAGAGAGGCGCAGTCGATTGGTCGTCACGTTGGATTACTCTTCAGAATCCCCAGCATCTGAGTCATCTGCCGCTTCGTTAGCGAAATCTTCACGGCGTTCACGACGCTCGTCTTTCGCTTTAACCATCGGAGATGCTTCAGTTACCGCGTGCTTAACGCGCATAACCATGCTGCGGATAACGGCGTCGTTGAAGCGGAAGTTAGTTTCCAGCTCGTCAATCACTTCCTGCGGCGCTTCTACGTTCAGCAGAACGTAGTGTGCTTTGTGCAGTTTGTTGATCGGGTAAGCCAGCTGACGGCGGCCCCAGTCTTCCAGACGGTGGATCGTGCCCTGAGCACCAGTGATAGCACCAGTGTAACGCTCGATCATGCCCGGAACCTGTTCGCTCTGGTCAGGATGGACCATAAATACGATTTCGTAATGACGCATCGAAATTGCTCCTTACGGATTATTCAGCCTCCTGTCAGGGTCAGCTGCGGCCCACGGAAGCAAGGAACGTTATAGGTTGTGATTCATCCGATAAATGAAACACACCTCTGAATGCAGCTGAAAAATTGACGCGTAATCATACTGACGTTGCCCGCTAAACTCAAGCGCACAATTCATCAAATGGCGTGCTACGTGCCAGGCAAGGCGTCATTTTGTGCTAACGATGGTAATTCAGTGGGTTAAGCGGTGTGACGAGAAAAAGGCTGAACAACAGGTTCAACAGGCCTGGCTGGCAGCAATTTGGTGAAGAACTAAACTATTTATGGGCGCAACGGTTCGGCTTGTCGTCGGCGTCTGAGAGTGAATTCCCTGTAGTGAGGAGTCGATTATGAAAACTTTCGTTATCGCTGCTTTACTGGGTCTCTTCCTGTCTACTCCCGCGGTTGCCAGCACTACTGATTATGCGCAGCAGATGCGAAGCAACAGCAGCCAAGCGGCATCAGGCCCTGTCTACGTCAACCGGCTGGGCGCACCCAGTGATAACCACACCGGCGCCAATAGCAGCGCGGCTGAACGGTTATCGTCTCAATTGTAGTCCGGTGTGTCGTAACGGGCTGGCGGTGGATTGCCAGCCCGAATTCATTTCACAGATGATGTTTGAAAAAACTCACCAGCGCGCACAACGCTGAAGGGGTGATTTTGTGCCCAATCTGCTTCTCCGACAGAAAGGTTAACTTGCCGTCGAGTTGCGCTTCACGTAATGCCTTCTCCAGCCGCACCGTTTCGGCAAACGGCACCACTTCATCAGCTTCGCCATGCCATAACAACAGAGGTCGGTTCGCCAGTTTTTCTAGGTGCTGGCTGGGATCATAAGGGGCCAGCGGTGCCAGACGTGCGGCAAAAGTTTCTTTTTGCTCCGGCGTGCGCGCCACCAGCGGTGGAAACAGCGTATGGCTCAGTTGCATAAAGTAGCCCGACCCCATCATGCAGGCGACGCTGTGGATCTGCGGATAACGTGCCATTGCCCCCAGCGCCGTCATCCCGCCCATCGACGCCCCCGCCACAGCAAAGCGTTCTTCCGCAATCCAGTCTTTTTCCCGCAGTGCCGCTTCCAATAGCGGCAATTCGTCAATGTTTTGTCTGAGAATCTCCCAGAAATGCGTCATGCGGGTTTCGGTATCGCCGTTATAACGCGCACCATGCATATCCGCATCCGGCATCACCACACGAAACCCCGCTTGTGCCAGGGCAACCGCAAAGTAGCTGTACACCTCTTTCGACGAGGTGAAGCCATGATAAAACAGCACGGTCGGTAAACGCGCCTGGCGCTGTCCCGCGGGTGCCGCATGGATACACTGGATTCCTGCCAGCGTTTCCGTCGCCAGTTCAATCATGTCGCCTCCGTTGAGAATGATTATCACCTGCTCAAGTGTAAACCCTGCACTTCAAAACGCGAGTCACTTCACATTTTTGTGCGAATAATTTCCACCCTAAACTTTTTGCCCAATTTGCCGTTGATCTTGTATCCCTTCATCCACATCAACATAGGTACTTTATGAAGCGTCTCTCTCTCAGCGCAATGGGTCTCGGCATCAAGCTGTCTGTACTGACGTCTTTAAGCGTAGCCGTGGTACTGCTGACCCTGACCCTGACCCTGAGCCACAACGCCGCTCGCCAGCTGGAGCAACTGGCGACTGACGATATGCAAAATCAGGTGCAGGGCATCAGCGAGATGGCCACCATGTTTAATACCACCCTCTCTGCCGAGGTGGCGAATTACACCCGATTGTTTCAGAGTTTTCTGCCGAAGCGCTTTAGTCGCGATGAAAGCGCCCGCATCCAGGTGGGTGACATCAGCACGCCGACCCTGCGTGCCGGGCTGAAAACCCTCAACCTTGACCAGATTGCGGTGGATGATTTCCTCGATCGTACCGGTGCCGTGTCGACTGTTTTCGTGCGTGACGGTGATGATTATGTCCGTATCGCAACGTCGCTGAAGAAGGAAGACGGCAACCGTGCGATCGGTACGCGACTGGACCGCAGCAGTGCCGCCTGGCGTAACGTCAATCAGGGCAACGTTTATCGTGGCCTGGCTACCTTGTTTGGTCACCGTTACATCACGCAATATCAGCCCGTCACCGATGACAGCGGTGCGGTGATCGGCATCCTGTTCGTCGGGGTACAAATCGATAAACAGTACGCGCTGATGCGCGAAAAAGTGCTGGCCCGCCATCTCGGCGACAGCGGGCGCTTCTTTGTGCTGAACGGTGCAGCCGGTGCCACTCAGGGACAATATCTGTTTGATAGCCAGCGCGAAGGCAAATTGCCGCTGTGGAGTGCGTCGACACAGCAACAATTGCTGAATGAGCCAAAAGGTCTGGTCGCCATTCCGCTGGACGGTGAAACCAAACTTCTGGCCTGGCAGCAGTTGCCGGGCTGGAACTGGATTATTGCCGGGGAAGTCAGCCAGGCCAGCCTGCTGGCTCCGATTACCCAAAGCCGTAACCTGTTTATCGCTATAGGTCTGGCGTTGGTGATTGCCTTTGCCATCGGCTTTATGTGGTACAGCCGCCGGGCCATCACCCGCCCGCTTCATCAGGTGATCCATTTAGCCGAGGAGTATGCGGCAGGGAATCTCCAGGCGCATCTCGACTCGACTCGCCATGATGAAATTGGCCAGTTAGTGGCGGCGATTAACGGCATTGGTGATGGCCTGGAGCAGATCGTCGGTCAGGTGCGCCAGACTGCACAGCAGATCAGCCAGGGCACCGACAATATTGCCGCCAGCAGCCAGAACATCAGCGAACAGATTGGTCGCCAGGCCAGCAGCGTGGAACAAACCTCCGCCAGCATGGAACAGTTTGGCGCAACCGTAGCGCAAACTGCGGCCAACGTGCGCCAGGCGCTGGTATTGGTGGGTGAGACTGACCAGACCGTGTCCCAGGGTGGCAAAACCGTATCACGTTCGGTCAGCACCATGACCGAAATACGCGTCGCCTCACAAAGCATCGCCGATATCACCCATGTGATTGAATCTATCGCGTTCCAGACCAATATCCTGGCACTGAATGCGGCGGTAGAAGCGGCACGAGCCGGTGAGCATGGTAAAGGCTTCGCCGTGGTGGCGGCGGAAGTTCGCGCACTGGCGCAGCGCAGCGCCCAGGCAGCCAAAGAGATTGACGGACTGATCACCAGCTCCATCAGTAAGGTAGCGGAAGGTCATGCCCTGTCTGAGCAGACGCGTGATGCCATGCAACACATTGTGGAACATATCACGCAGGTAAAAGCCCTGATGGGTGAGATCAATGTTGCCGCACAGGAACAGGCCGCAGGCATTGGTCAGGTGAATCTGGCGATGAACCACATCAGCCAGGCTACCCATCAGAACAGCGATCTGGTGACTGAATCTGAGGCCACAGCCCAAAGCCTGAGTCAGCAGGGCCATCATCTGACCCAGTTGGTGAGTATTTTTCATCTCAAGTCATAATGCGGCACGGGAAGATGGCATACACTTGAGCCATCTTCCCTGAACCGGAGCTACCATGCGCGTTTCGTTATTTCTGGCCTTCAGCCTGCTGTTGAGCGGCTGCTCGGCACTGACGCCAACTCCCAAAGCGCCACCGCCACCCACCACACATGCTCAGGAAATTAATCGAGCGCAGAGCTACGGCCTGCCCAAACTCGGTACCATCAGCGCTCAGGTGCGCGGCTCGCCGGATGATGCCCAGCGCGCTATCGCCGCCAGAGCGAATCAGTTGGGTGCGACGTATTATCAGGTTTTGATGCTGGATGAGACGGTTTTGCCCGGTTTCTGGTACGCCACCGCCATCCTTTATGGCCCCTCAACCGGAACAGGCTCGCAGCAGTAACCGCGAGTTAAGATCGTGGCTTAATGGCCGCTGCCCGCGCGTATCGAGAAACTGCTGACACCAGCCATCGGCCAGTGGCGGTTCAGCCACTTTGAGCAGGATGGCCGCCGTGGCCAGTTGCAACAATTCCGTCGTGACCGCGCGCGCTTGCCCCTCCTGCACATTGCCGAGACGCAAACGCAGTTGCCGCCAGCGACGGTCGAAATGACGGTTGCAGCCTTTGACTGTCTCCAGTTCGTCACTGATCATCGCCAGCATATCGGATTGCCGATTCAGAACCCGTAGCACATCCAGGCACATCACATTGCCGGAGCCTTCCCAGATGCTGTTGACCGGCATCTCACGATACAGGCGTGGCAGTTCGCTTTCTTCGCAATAACCAATGCCGCCGAGCACCTCCATAGCTTCGGCCACAAAGGGTATCCCGGCCTGGCAAATAACATACTTGGCTGCGGGGGTGAACAGCCGCGCATAGAGGCGCTCATGCTCGCTGACCGGGGTTGACCAGGCACGAGCCAGACGCAGCAGCAGGGCTGTTTGTCCCTCTAGCTGGAGCGCCTGCTGTGCCAGCACCGTGCGCATCAGGGGCTGATCGCTGAGATTTTTGCCCATCACCTGGCGTTGTTGCGCATGATGCAGGGCGATGGAGAAGGCGCGACGCATCAGCCCGTGACTGCCAAGCGCGCAATCGAAACGCGTCATTCCTCCCATCTTCAGAATCAGACGGATGCCTTCGCCCTCTTCGCCCATTAACCAGCCGATGGCGTCCTGGAATTCCACTTCGCAGCTGGCATTGGAACGGTTGCCGAGTTTGTCTTTCAGACGTTCAAGCCGAATGGCGTTACGCTCGCCATCCGGTAACAGGCGCGGCAGGAAAAAGCAGCTCAGACCACCCGCGGTCTGTGCCAAGATCAGGTGCGCATCGCTTTGCGGCACCGAGAAAAACCATTTATGCCCGACGATACGATAAGCCTCACCTGGCCCACGCCCTCCCAGCGGTTCCGCGCGTGTGCTGTTGCTGAGCACATCAGTGCCGCCCTGCTTCTCGGTCATCCCCATGCCAATCAGCAAACCGCGCTTTTTATTACCGGGTTGATGATGCGCATCATAACGGTCGCTCAGTAACGCATCGCGCCAGTCGGCGTAGGGTTCGGGTAGATAGTTTTGCAGCAGCGGGATGGCGGCATGGGTCATGGTCACCGGACAAAGAGAGCCCGCTTCCACCTGCGCGTGCAAAATAAAACGTGCGGCGCGCGCGACCATCGCATTGGGTTGTACATCGGGTTGCCAGCTCAGATTATGCAGGCGGCTGGCACATAATCCCTGCATCAACAGATGCCAGGCAGGATGAAAACGCACCTCATCCAGTCGTTCGCCGCGCGCGTCATAGCGCACCAATTCCGGTGGCTGGGCATTGGCCAGTCGCCCCAGTTCGAGTGATTCGGCACTGCCGAGTTGCAGGCCCACAGAGGCCAGCCACTCTCGATCCCAGCTGGCACCTTCACGCGCGACAGCTTCGCATAACGGCAGATCGCGGGTGAACAGGTTGCTGTTGCTCAGTGGCTGAGGTTGATTGAAAACGTTGTGAGTGGTCCAGGTCATAACGGCTCCTCGCGCTTACCCGTCACACTAAGTATGAGGACGACGCGCAGTTATGCCTGGCACAGAAACTAATTTGCGGCGGGGATCACGCCTGACGTTGGCGCACGGCCTCAAACAGGCAAATGCCGGTGGCTACCGAGACGTTGAGGGAGGAGACACTGCCCGCCATCGGAATGCTGATCAGTTCATCGCAATGTTCACGGGTCAGACGGCGCATGCCCTCACCTTCCGCACCCATCACCAGCGCCAGGGACGCCGGCAGCTTGCTCTGATACAGCGTATGATCGGCTTCACCGGCGGTACCGACGATCCAGATCTGATATTCCTGGAGCAGACGCATGGTGCGCGCCAGGTTGGTGACACGAATCAACGGGACGTTTTCTGCGGCACCACAAGCCACTTTCTTCGCCGTCGCATTCAGTTGCGCCGAGCGATCTTTTGGCACGATCACCGCGTGTACACCAGCCGCATCGGCACTGCGCAGGCAGGCACCGAGGTTATGCGGATCGGTAACACCATCAAGGATCAACAGGAACGGATTCTCGATGGATTCCAGCAGATCCGGGAGATCCCCTTCCTGATAATTTTTACCCGGCTTCACGCGCGCCACGATACCCTGATGTACCCCGCCTTCTGCCTGACTATCGAGCCACTGGCGGTTCGCGACTTGCACGGCAATTCCCTGAGCTTCCAATGCCGCGATCAGCGGTTGCAGGCGACGATCGTCACGGCCTTTGAGGATAAAGACTTCCTGAAAACGCTGGGGGTCACGCTCCAGCAACGCCTGCACGGCATGGATACCAAAAATTATTTCACTCATTACTTAGCTCAAGGTTGGATGTCGAACAGTAGCGGCGCAATTCATTGCGCGCTTTGTAAAATCTGCGCGCTAAATCGCACCGCTACGAAATGTGCCGGAACTTTATGGCATCAGGCTTCGCTGGTTTTCTTCTTCGCCGCACGCTTCGCTTTTGTGGCGGCGGCGATTTTACGGGTTTTTTCGGAGACTTTTTTGCTTTTTTTCTCGCTTTTCGCTTTGGCTGGTTTTTTCTTGCCACTGCGGAAAGCCTCATCCGGCTCGAAATTCACGCTTTTACCGGCGTCACGGCGACGCTTCGCCGGAGGTTTGCCGCCACGCTTCTCGCGCTCACGGACGGTTTTGCCCTCACCACGCGGCACACGCTTGCTGGAAATCAGCGCGAAGTCGATTTTGCGTTCATCCATATGCACCGCTTCAACCCGTACTTCTACCGCGTCACCGAGACGATAAGTACGTCCGCCGGACTCGCCGATCAGGCGTTGGCCCACCGGATCGAAACGATAGTAATCATTATCCAGCGATGACACATGCACCAGACCATCGATAAACAAATCGTTGAGACGCACGAAGAAACCGAAACCGGTCACACTGGAGATCACACCGTTAAAGACGTTACCCACCTGATCCTGCATAAAGTCGCATTTCAGCCAGTCGGCGACGTCACGGGTGGCTTCGTCAGCACGGCGCTCAGTCATCGAGCAATGCTGACCGAGTTGCAGCATCTGCTGCATGTCGTAGTGATAACCGCCGGTAGCCGTGGTGTTGCCCTTCTCTTCACCCTGCTCTTTCGCCAGCAGATACTTGATAGCGCGATGCAGCAGCAGATCCGGGTAGCGGCGAATCGGCGAAGTAAAGTGTGCATACGACGCCAGCGCGAGGCCAAAGTGGCCGCGGTTTTCCGGGTCGTACACCGCTTGTTTCATCGAACGCAGCAGCATGGTTTGCAGCATTTCTGCGTCCGGTCGATCGGCGATTTGCGTCAGCAACTCGGCATAATCGATCGGCTGCGGTTTGCTGCCACCCGGCAGGCTCAGACCCAGTTCGTTGAGCACGGTACGGAAACTGGTGATGCTGTCATCACTGGGACGATCGTGATCGCGGAACAACGCGGGTTCTTCGTTCTTCTCTACAAAGCGCGCCGAAGCGATGTTAGCGAGGATCATGCACTCTTCAATCAGCTTGTGCGCATCGTTACGGACCGTGCGCTCGACACGTTCAATGCGGCGATCGGCGTTGAAGATAAATTTGGCTTCTTCGGTTTCAAACGAGATGCCGCCACGCTGTTCACGCGCCTTTTCCAGCACCTGGTACATTCGATGCAACTCTTCAAGATGCTTCACCAGCGGAGCATATTGCTCACGCAGCTCCGGGTTACCTTGCAGAATGTTCCACACTTTGGTGTAGGTCAGACGTGCGTGTGAATTCATCACCGCTTCATAGTGTTTGTAACCTGTGAGCTTACCGCTGGCGGAGATGGTCATTTCACACACCATACACAGGCGATCGACCTGCGGATTCAGTGAACACAGACCATTCGACAGCACTTCCGGCAGCATCGGGACCACCTGGGACGGGAAATAGACCGACGTGCCGCGCTGGTGCGCTTCGTTGTCCAGCGCGGTGCCCGGGCGCACGTAATAGCTGACATCGGCAATCGCTACCCATAAGCGCCAGCCGCCACCGCGTTTTTTCTCGCAGTAGACCGCATCGTCGAAATCGCGTGCATCTTCACCATCAATGGTGACCAACGGCAGTTGGCGCAAATCGACACGGCCTTTCTTCGCCGCTTCTGGTACTTCTTCTTTCAGTTGAGCGATCTGCTTTTCTACCGCTTCCGGCCAAACATGGGGGATTTCATGGGTGCGCAGCGCCATATCAACGGCCAGACCGGTTCCCATGTTGTCACCGAGCACTTCGGTGACTTTACCCAATGCCTTGGTACGACGTGTTGGGCGCTGGGTGATCTCCACCACCACCACGGATCCCATACGCGCATTCAGCGTCTGGTCCTGCGGGATCAGGATATCAAAGCTCAGGCGGCTGTCGTCCGGCACCACAAACCCCGTACCGGCATCGGTAAAGTAACGACCAACAATCTGGCTGTTGCGCGGTTCCAGTACCCGCACCACGCGTGCCTCGCGGCGGCCTTTACGATCCGCACCGCCAGGTTGTGCCAGAATCACGTCGCCGTGCAGACACAATTTCAACTGCTCTGCGGAGAGATAGAAATCATCTTTCTGTCCTTCCACACGCAGGAAACCATAGCCATCACGGTGGCCAATGACTTTACCGCGTAGCAGATCGAGACGTTCTGGCAGGGCGTAACATTGACGGCGGGTAAATACCAGTTGACCATCACGTTCCATCGCACGCAGACGACGACGCAACGCTTCCAGCTGCTCCTCGCTGGTGATGTTAAGTTCCTGCGCGATGTCCTCGCGGTTGGCAGGTTTTTCACGCTTTTCTAATAGCGCGAGGATAAATTCCCGACTTGGAATCGGGTTTTCATATTTTTCAGCTTCTCTGTCCTGAAAAGGGTCTTTTGACATTACGGTTCCTCCGATGTCATTTTTGATGGATTGCCACCGGCGGTTCGGACAATAAAATTTGGTACAAAGGGTCGTTACCTTTGACGAGATCGGCCAGGGTGTAGTTATCCAGTTCTTTCAGAAATAACTGGACCGCATCGTTCAAGGCTTTACGCAAGCGACAGGCTGGCGTAATCGAACATTCACTACAATTAACCAATTGTAATGGCTCCATTTTTCTTACAACGTCGCCAATGACAATTTTTTCCGGGTCCATGCCTAAACGAATTCCGCCGTTTTTACCGCGCGTTGCGGCCACAAACCCGGCCCGACTGAGTTGGTTGATGATTTTGACCATGTGATTACGCGACACCCCGTAGGTATCGGTCACTTCGGTAATGTTGGTCTGTCTGCCTTCCGGCAACGTCGCCATGTAAATCAGAGCGCGCAGACCATAATCAGTAAAACTTGTAAGCTGCACATTTACCTCAGTAAATCATCAGATGTTATTGTTATGCGCCAGCGGGCGTGGTGTTTAATTATGATGATAAACCAGTGTGTGAAGGCCGGTGCGTTTTTTTCAGGCAACTATCGATATTTGCAAGAAAAAATGGTGTGAGCGGAGTCAAAGAGCAGATAAACAGAGGCCGGACAGAGTCCGGCCTGAGGGAATTATGCGTCGAATGGATGGCGCAAAATCATCGTTTCTTCACGGTCAGGGCCAGTAGAAATAATATCTATCGGCACACCGGTTACCTCTTCCACACGTTTAATGTAATCACGCGCGGCTTGCGGCAGACCTTCCAGCGTTTTCACGCCAAAGGTGTTTTCACTCCAGCCCGGCATTGATTCGTAAATCGGCTCAATACCTTCCCAGCCTTCAGCAGCCAGCGGCGTAGTGGTGACTTCGCGACCATCTGGCATGCGATAAGCCACACAAATTTTCACTTCTTTCAGGCCATCCAGCACGTCCAGTTTGGTCATGCAGAAACCTGACAATGAGTTGATCTGTACAGCACGACGTACAGCAACCGCATCGAGCCAGCCGGTACGACGACGGCGACCGGTAGTGGCACCGTACTCGTGACCTTTCTGGCACAGGAATTCACCCGTTTCCTCAAACAGCTCAGTCGGGAACGGACCTGCACCCACACGCGTTGAGTAAGCTTTCACGATACCCAGCACATAATCCACATAACGCGGACCAATACCTGAGCCGGTTGCCACGCCACCTGCGGTGGTGTTCGATGAAGTCACGTAGGGATAAGTACCGTGGTCGATATCCAGCAGCGTGCCCTGGGCACCTTCGAACATGATCAGATCGCCACGCTGACGCGCAGTATCCAGCAGTTCAGACACGTCAACCACCATGCTGGTCAGGATGTCGGCAACCGCCATCACATCATTCAGCACTTTGTCGTAATCAACGGCTTCTTCTTTGTAGTAGTGCACCAACTGGAAGTTGTAGTAATCAACCACTTCTTTCAGCTTGGCGGCGAAGGTTTCTTTGTTGAAAAGGTCGCCAACGCGCAGACCACGGCGTGCAACTTTATCTTCATACGCCGGGCCGATACCACGACCGGTAGTACCGATAGCTTTGGCACCGCGCGCAGTTTCACGCGCTTTATCCATTGCAACATGGTATTGCAGAATTAACGGGCAAGCTTCAGACAGCAGCAGACGTTCACGTACCGGTACACCGCGCTCCTCAAGGCCTTTCATCTCTTTCATCAGCGCTTCAGGCGACAGAACAACGCCGTTACCAATGATGCTGGTTACGTTATCACGCAGAATACCAGATGGAATTAAGTGGAGGACGGTTTTTTCACCGTTGATGACAAGCGTGTGGCCCGCATTGTGACCACCTTGATAGCGCACGACGTATTTCGCGCGCTCTGTGAGAAGGTCTACGATCTTACCTTTACCTTCGTCACCCCATTGGGTGCCCAGTACGACGACGTTCTTACCCATTTTTTCAAAATCACCGATTGCTTAAAAATGGATTCTACCACCTGATTTTCTCACTTTCAGCTCTTTTAGCATACGATTGCGTGGTTTTTTGCCTGAGTTTTGATCGATACAACATCTTGGGGGAAAATTGACTACGAGACACAATGCCGCTCAGTCAGAACGCGCATTTTTAGCTCGCATGGACGCTAACCATGTAATAAATCACCACACCAGCAACCACCAGTCCACCACCAAACCGATGTAACAAACGATCCGGCATCTGTGCCATTGCCAGAATCATACGCCGCCAGATACGCGGTAAAAACATCGGTCCCAGCCCTTCCAGAACCAGCACCAAAGCCAGTGCCATCCAGATGGTTGTGTTCATCATTCTTTCCCCAAAAAAAAGGCCGACATCATTGTCGGCCTTAAATTTATATCAGTTATTAACGCGTGGCGTTAGAGGGGGCCTTCATATAACGGAAGAAATCGCTATCCGGGCTTAAAACCAGAATATCCTGATTATCCGCAAAGCTGTTCTCGTAAGCACGCAGGCTGCGGATAAAGGCGTAGAAATCCGGATCCTGACTGAATGCATCAGCAAACAGTTTCGCCGCTTCAGCATCCCCTTCACCGCGGGTGATCAACGCCTGACGCTGCGCTTCAGCCAGCGTACGGGTTACCTGATAATCCGCCTGAGCACGCAATTTTTCCGCCTCTTCCTGGCCTTGTGAACGCTGACTACGCGCAACCGCTTCACGCTCAGCGCGCATACGGTTGTAAATAGCGTCAGACACTTCTGTCGGCAGGTTGATCTGCTTAATGCGTACGTCGACCACCTCAATACCCAGCGCCGCCATACTGTTCGGGTTCGGTGCCGGTTCATTGCTGTTGGTTTCACGCTCCACGCGTGCTGCCGCGTTGGCAATCGCGTCGTCGGCCGCTGGCGTCTGAACTTCGTCATCGTTGCCCGCGCTACCGGTGTTCAGCGCATCGCGAACATCAGTGGTCAAACGACCACGGGAGTCAGTCACGATGTCTTTCACGTCCAGACGTCCCATTTCAGAACGCAGACGGTCGCTGAATTTACGTTTCAGCAGCACTTCAGCCTGCGAAACGTCACCACCACCCGTTGCCAGGTAGTAACGGCTGAAATCGCTGATACGCCATTTGATGTAGGAATCAACAATCAGATCTTTTTTCTCTTTGGTGACAAAACGATCTGCCTGGTTGTCCATCGTCTGAATACGTGCGTCCAGCGATTTCACGGTTTCAATAAACGGGATCTTGAAATGCAGACCCGGCGCGTACACCAGCGGTTTGTTTTCGCTGTCACGCAGAACCTTGCCGAAACGCAACACGATACCGCGCTGACCTTCCTGTACCACGAACAGTGACGCGTAAAGCACCACCAGCACTACGATAATTACGGCGATAATTGGCTTACGCATCGATTATTCCCTCCCCATACGCTGGGTATCGTTACGCAGCGCATTAGCGCGACGCTGATCCATGATGCTGCTCGGACTGTACGATGAAGTGTCGCTATTGCTGGCGCTGCTATCTGAAACCGGCGGCAGCTTCATCAAATCGGTATTTTTCTGGCCAGGCTGGCCTGGGGCTGCCTGAGCGCCACGCATCAGCTGATCCAGCGGCAGGACCATCAGGTTGTTGCCACGATCGTTAACCAGCACTTTGCGGGTATGGCTGAGCACGCGTTCCATACTTTCGATGTAGAGACGCTCTCTGGTGATTTGCGGAGCGGCTTTATATTCCGGCAACATGCGAGCAAAACGCGCCACTTCACCCTGCGCTTCCAGCACGGTACGCTCTTTGTAAGCGCGCGCCTCTTCAAGGATACGCTGTGCCTGACCATTCGCGCGCGGCTGTACTTCGTTAGCATAAGCTTCTGCTTCACGTACGTACTGCTCGCGGTTTTCACGCGCGGCAATCGCATCATCAAATGAGGCTTTCACCTCTTCCGGTGGACGTGCTGCCTGGAAGTTCACATCGAGCAGCGTGATACCCATGTTGTATGGACGGATGGTTTCGTCTATTTCACGCTGGGTATCGCTACGCACCACGGTACGGCCTTCCGTCAGGATACGATCCATAGTGGAACGACCAATCACGCCACGCAGCGCGCTGTCAGTTGCCTGGCGCAGGCTATCGTCAGCACTGGTCACGGCAAACAGATAACGCTCCGGATCGGTCACGCGATACTGCACGTTCATTTCCACGCGCACCACGTTTTCATCCGACGTCAGCATCACGCCAGAAGCGGCGAGTTCACGCACCGCCTCCACGTTGACGGCTTGGACATGGTCGATAAAAGTAGGTTTCCAGTTGAGACCAGGCTCAACCAGATGGCTGAATTTGCCGAAACGGGTGACGACGCCGCGCTCCGCTTCTTTAATGGTGTAGAACCCGCTGGCCGCCCAGATGATCACTGCCGCAGCGGCAACGATGCCAACCAATTTGCCACCGCTACCACCGCTGCGCTGGCCGTTGTTGTCACTCTGTTTGCCACCGCCCAGTCCACCGAGTTTTTTACTCAGTTTACGGAAGATATCATCCAGATCAGGTGGTCCCTGATCGCGACCTCCTTTGTTTCCCCCAGAGTTGCCGCCTTGATTATTGCTGCTTCCCCACGGGTCGCGGTCCTGTCCGTTATTACCGGGCTGATTCCACGCCATGTCTCTACTCCATTTATTGTATTTACGTTTTACCTTACAGCCGATGTACAGGCTGTTCCGGTAAATGAGTTGGGCAACGGTCAAACAATATAACTGGCTAGCGACGGCTCTTGTTTACATAAACGACGCCAGTCCACAATCGGCATTCGTACGTGTAAACCTACACTGCCATCATCTTCATTCCACTCTTTCTCAATCGCCTGTAACTGGTAAAAACGACTGCGCAGACGTCCGGCTTCCGGTGGTAAACGCAGATCATACTGCGCAATTTCACCCGCCAGACGTTCTGATAGTGCCTGCCATAATAATGGCAGACCGACACCGGTCTGCGCGGAAAGCCAGACGCGAATCGGTTTGTTCTCTTCATCACGGTCGATACGCGGTTCGAAACCATCCAGCATATCGATTTTGTTCATGATCAGCAGGGAAGGGATTTCATCGGCCTCAATCTCTGCCAACACTTCATTAACTGCCTCGATGTTGTCATTGACGCGTAAATCAGCCGCATCAATCACATGCATCAGTAAGGTGGCCTGACGCGTTTCCTGCAATGTTGCCTTAAACGCCGCCACCAAATCGTGAGGCAGGTGACGAATAAAACCTACCGTATCTGCCAGCACCACTTCCCCCACATCCGCCACATTAAGACGGCGTAAGGTCGGATCCAGCGTCGCAAACAGCTGATCCGCAGCATAAACATCCGCTGACGTGATGGCGTTGAACAGGGTGGATTTACCGGCGTTGGTGTATCCCACCAACGAAACGGTTGGCACATCGGCTTTAGCGCGCGCCTGTCGTCCCTGTTCACGCTGTTTTTCCACGCGCTCAAGACGGGAAAGGATCAGACTGATACGGTTGCGCAGCAAACGACGGTCCGTTTCCAGCTGGGTTTCACCCGGACCACGCAAACCGATACCGCCTTTCTGGCGCTCAAGGTGCGTCCAGCCACGAACCAGACGCGTTGCCAGATGGCGTAGCTGTGCCAGCTCGACCTGCAATTTACCCTCATGGGTACGGGCGCGCTGAGCAAAAATATCGAGAATTAAGCCGGTGCGATCGACAACGCGACATTCGCACAGCCGCTCAAGATTTCGTTCCTGAGCAGGGGATAAGGCATGATCGAATAAAACGACCGATGCTCCACTCGCTTTCACCGCATCGGCAATTTCAACTGCCTTTCCTTCACCGACAAAATATTTGGGATGTGGCGCTTTACGGCTGCCAGTAATAACCTGCAGCGCTTCGACGCCCGCAGAAGAGACAAGAGTTTCAAACTCCTGCAAATCTTCCAGCTCTTTGTCTTGGGAGAACCAGATGTGTACCAGTACGGCCTGCTCACCGGCATCATAACGGTCAAACAAGCTATAACCTCGCTAAAATAAATAACCAGGACGGGAAAACGTTCGCGCTCTCCAGCCCTGGCTTCACGGCAACACAAAAATTATTCTGCGTTATCGCCGTCTTGTTGTGGCTGCGACTGAGCGGCCTGGTTGCTTCCGCCGTGGTGGTAGTTACTGCTTCCGCCGCCCGCATTGTTGCTATGGTGCGATACCGGACGAGAAGGAACCACCGTAGAGATGGCGTGCTTATACACCATCTGGCTAACTGTGTTTTTCAACAAAATAACGAACTGATCGAAGGATTCAATCTGCCCTTGCAGCTTAATACCATTCACCAAATAGATCGAAACCGGTACACGTTCACGACGCAGTGCGTTCAAAAACGGGTCTTGTAATGATTGCCCCTTAGCCATTCTATCTTTTCCTTATATGCTTGTTGTTTGTTACTTTTTGAACCGTGGTTCAGAAAAACTGCGTAAAAAATTTGCGCACGATAACGGATCAATTGTACACAATCATCCCTGCTTCGCACTAACAACCTGAAGCACCGCATTACGCGCTAAATCTGGCTCGTCACTGTCTAACCAGTGCACGTCAGGCCAGCCACGTAACCAGGTCATCTGGCGTTTCGCGAGCTGCCGGGTTGCGCAAATTCCCCGATAAACCATTTCGTTGTAATCGATTTCGCCAGTGAGGTAAGACCACATTTGACGATAACCAACACAGCGAATGGAAGGCATATCCGTATGCAAATCACCTCGTGCAAACAGAGCGCGAGCCTCCGCTTCAAACCCTGACGCCAGCATCTGGTTGTAACGCAACGCAATGCGTTGATGTAGCAATTCGCGATTCGCCGGAGCGATTGCGAACTGATACACGTCGTAGGGTAACGCTTCACCGGATGTTTTTGTCAGTTCCGTTAAAGTTTTACCCGAAATAAAAAAAACTTCCAGTGCTCGCGAAAGTCTCTGCGGATCATTCGGATGAATACGACCACCGGCGACCGGATCGATTTCACACAGCTGACGGTGCAAGGCATCCCAACCTTTCTCCGCCGCCATTTGCTCTATCCGCTGACGCACGTCCGGATCGGCCGAGGGCAGCGGCGACAATCCTTCAAGCAACGCCTTGAAGTAGAGCATGGTTCCACCAACAAGCAACGGAATCTTACCCCTTTGGGTGATTTCCGCCATTTCTGCCAACGCATCACGACGAAACTCGGCAGCGGAATACGCCTCCGCCGGGTCGCGAATGTCCAGCAAGCGATGGGGGGCCTGCGCTAACTCCTCTTCGGACGGCTTCGCCGTGCCAATATCCATCCCGCGATAGATTAAGGCAGAGTCAACGCTAATAAGTTCCACCGGAAGATGCTGACGCAACGAAATTGCCAGCGCCGTCTTACCGGAGGCAGTCGGGCCCATCAAAAAAATTGCCTTAGGCCGGCTAGCCTGGTTCAGTTCACTCATGCTTCAACGCGTTAATCGCGCTCTCAATCTCAACGGCCTGTAACAGGCCAGAAGGCGGCGACTTTAACAGTTGCGGGCATAGCCGTTCCAGCTCCGCCAGCAACGTAATCGCCTGCGAGTGATTCCAGTGCGGGGCTTCTGCATTGTCACGACGGGCCAGCCACTGGGCCAGTGCGAACGCAGAAACCTCTTGCTGCCGGGCGAGATAGCCTAACAGTTCTGGAATCAAGATTTGTAAATTTTGTGTGCGTAACGGTAAAGGCACCGCGCGGAGCGTCACATGCTGCCCTTCCCGTTGTAAATCAATGCCCATCGCCGTTAACAATGCCGCTTGTCGGCCAATTACCGCCATCTCCTCTGCCGCGACTTTCAGCCTGACAGGGATCAGTAACGGCTGTGGTTTCAGCCCTTCTTCTCCAGGTTGCAACTGGGCCTGTTTTAGCCAACGCGCGGCCACCGGTAAAGAGAGTAATTGCAGCGTATCGCCACGCTCCAGCAAGGCATAACATTGACGAACTACGCTCAGTACCCGCCCAAAGCTTTGCACATGAGCCGCAAGCGGTGTTTCGCTTGCGGGTTTAGGCACGGGGGCCGGGACGGATGGCGCTTTTGCCGGCGTCGGCACGCTGACCGGCGTTTGTATCAGTTTCTGATAGGCCGCCCCTTCACGCGTGCTATAGCCTGGCTCTTGCGACTGCCAGCCACCGCCCGCCGCGCCTGAGCGACGTGGCGTTGCCGCTGGCTGGGAAAAATGATTTCCGCCCGCCGCCTGCCGGTTCTCCGGCTGCCACTGTGGCGCAGGTTCTTCTGCGTGTGCAATCGGCAATTCAGCAGCACGGCTGGCCTGTAAGGCGCTCATCACCCCTTGCCAGATAAAATCATGGACCAGACGTGACTGGTGAAAACGGACTTCGTGCTTGGCCGGATGAACGTTAACATCCACCTGGTGCGGATCAATTTCCAGATAAAGCACGTAAGCCGGTTGCTGCTCATCACCTAACTGGGTTTGATAGGCCTGGCGAATGGCGTGATTGATCAGCTTATCGCGCATCATACGGCCATTGACGTAGCAATATTGCAGGTCCGTCACCTGACGTGAACCGGCCGGATCAGCCACCCAGCCGCGCAGGGCCAAATCATCATGCTGCCAGTCAATCCTCAGCGCATGCTGCATAAAGGTGGTGCCGCAAATCGCCCCAAGTCGGCGCTCACGCTGTGCATCCTGAGTCACACCACGGTACTGGCGCATCAACTTACCGTTATGGCTGAGCGAGATCGCCACATCGAAACGCGCCAGCGCAATGCGACGAATCACTTCATCAATGTGGGTAAACTCGGTTTTCTCCGTACGCATGAATTTGCGGCGGGCCGGGGTGTTGTAAAACAGGTCGAGGACTTCCAGCGTGGTGCCAACCGGATGTGCCGCCGGTTTAACCGTGACCGCCATATCCCGCCCTTCGGCGTAGGCCTGCCAGGCTTCGGTTTGCTCTTCGGTACGTGAAGTGAGCGTCAGGCGGGACACCGAACTGATACTGGCGAGCGCTTCGCCACGGAAGCCCAGGCTGACAATGGCTTCGAGATCGTCCAGCGAGGCAATTTTGCTGGTTGCATGTCGCGCCAGTGCCATCGCCAGTTCATCTTTAGCTATCCCACAACCGTTATCACGAATGCGGATTAACTTTGCGCCGCCCTTTTCGATGTCCACATCGATACGCGTGGCCCCGGCATCGAGGCTGTTTTCCACCAGCTCTTTCACCACCGATGCCGGACGCTCCACCACTTCGCCTGCGGCGATCTGGTTTGCCAGCTGTGGCGGTAAAATCTGTATAGGCATGGTGGTGATCCTTGTAGCTGGCTGGCCCACCAGGGGCCAGCAATCAGGATTGCGGGATTTTCAGAGTTTGCCCCAACATCACGTTAGAGGACTTCATATTATTGGCCTGCATGATGGCATTGGGGCTAACGCCATAATGGGCGGCAATTGCGGTTAACGAGTCACCGCGCACTACCTTATGGCGAACCGGACCACGCGAGGCACTTGCGGTGACGGTCGATTTCGCCGGCACCTTCAGGCGTTGCCCAACCCAAACCACATCACGTTTCAGGCTGTTCATCTCGCGCAGCGTTGCCATACTGACACCGTATTTTGCGGCGATACCTGACAAGGTTTCACCACGCGTCACGGTATGGCGTTGTGTCGCACCCGTATATTGCACCGTGCCTGTCGCCGGATTACTGGCGACGCTTACCACTGGCGCGTTATCCAGCGGGCGGTTTTCTTCCCTGGGGACCGATTGCAACGGGTGCGCCAGGAAGTAATTACGTAACCCTTTATAAATCGACTGGGCAATCTTCTCCTGATAAGCGCTACTGCCCAGCAGCCGCTCCTCAGTCAAATTACTGATAAAGCCGGTTTCGACCAATAAAGAAGGGATATCCGGTGAACGTAATACGCCGAGGCTGGCATGCTCAGGCAGACGTTTATGCAACGGCGTGATGCCACGCAACTGCTGCAACACCTTCACCGCCACATCATAGCCAACGCGCTGCGAATGGCCGAATTGCAGATCCAATACCGCCTGGCTCAGATAGGGATCGGCCTGGGTATTCGCCAGCAGATCGCCTGCGCCGCCCAGCAGTTCTGATTGTTTCTCTTTCTGTTCCAGCCAGTTTGCCATTTCGCTGTTCGCGCGACGGTTGGATAGCACCCACACCGAGGCGCCGGTTGCTGAGTGGCTGGGTGCCGCATCGGCGTGAATGGATACCAGCAGGTTGGCGTTTTCTTTGCGCGCAACGTCAGAGCGGCCCATCACCGAGATAAAGTAGTCACCGGTACGCGTCAGGACCGGTTTAAACATCGGGTCCTGATCCATCAATGCTTTCAATTTACGTGCGATGGCGATGGTGACATTTTTCTCATGCAAACCACGCTGCCCGGTCGCACCGGGGTCCTGGCCGCCGTGACCGGCATCAATCGCGACAATCACCGGTTCGTTACGACTCACCGCGCCACCGGGACGGATGGTGGTATTACTGCTGCTGACCGTGGTTACCGGGTTAGCGTTAAACGGATTTCCCTGACTGCTGCTCGTGGTTTCGCGCACCGAGCTGACCGGTGCCGCATTGCGTTTCGCCGTTTGCGTACCGCGAATGGTGAACACCACGCGATACTGATTGCCATCACGCTGAGTCGTTGCGCGGGTACGCGCAGCCTGGGTTAATTCAAATACCAGACGAATGCTCTGCTTATCTTGTGGCTTACTGTTACGGATACGCTTAACGATATTTTCGCCGCTGAACGTCAGCGGCAATCCCTGAATATTGCCGCTCTGGCGGATATCCAGTACCACGCGATCGGGGTTGTGCAACGGAAAGAAACCATACACAGGCTGGCCATTAAAGCTCAGGGTGACCGTCGCCTGACTGTCACCGTTATCGACTTTGATATCGGCTAATGTGGCGGCCAGCGCCGAGGTGGAGAACAGACAGAGCAGCGCCAGCAACGCCATTTTCATCCGTGACATCATGCCTGATCCCTGCACTGCTGGAACTGTTGCAACAGGGTTTCGCCCTGCGCTGAAACTGCCTGGAGTTCTGCTTCACGCGCATTGTCAACGTAACGCAATGTCAGCGCCAGGTCCGGTTCAGGTAAGACACCCGCACCCTGCTGTGGCCATTCAACCAGGCAAATGGCATCGCCGCTGAAATAGTCGCGAATTCCCATAAACTCCAGTTCTTCCGGATCGGCCAAACGATACAGGTCGAAGTGGTATAACGTACGGCTATCCAGCGTATAGGGTTCGACCAACGTATAAGTCGGGCTTTTAACATTGCCCTGATGGCCCAGCGCCTGCAAAAAACCACGACTGAATGTCGTTTTACCCGCGCCCAAATCGCCATATAAATAAATCACCAGCGCGCTGTTGCATACGCGAGCCAGCTGCGCGCCAAGTTCAAGAGTTGCCGCTTCATCGGGCAAAGAAATAACACAGGTCTTCATTCTTTATTGTTGGATCATCTCTGGATTAACAAACTGCCACAGCAGCTCGAACAAATCAGTGGCCAGCATACCGCGTGTACCGCGCTGGCGGGCAACGGCGTCCGCTGCTGCACCATGCGCCACGCAGCCTGCACAGGCCGCATTAAACAGGGCCAGTTTTTGGCCCATCAGCGCGGCAATAATGCCGCTTAATATATCGCCCATACCGCCAGAGGCCATACCGGCATTGCCAACATCGGCAATGACCAGGTCTCCCTGGTCATCAGCGATCACCGTACCCGCCCCTTTCAACACCACGACGCCGCCGTAGCGTTTGACCAATGTCTGGGCGGCATGGATGCGGTCGCTCTCAATTTCGCTGGTCTTGACGCCCAGCAGACGCGCCGCTTCGCCGGGATGCGGCGTAATGATGCGATTCTGACGGTAATCCGCATTGATTGCCAGCAGGTTGAGCGCATCCGCATCCCAGAGCATCGGCTTTTCGCAGGCTACAACCGTTTTCAGCGCCTGTTTACCCCAATCGCCCTGGCCCAAGCCTGGGCCAATGGCAATCACATCCGCCCATTCCAACGCCTGCTGTAGCCGTTCTTCGACCAGCGCATCCACCATCAGTTCCGGTCGGGCGGTCAGTATTGGCGCGATATTATCTTCATGCGTCAGTACGCGCACAAGCCCTGCCCCGGCACGCAATGCTGCTTCTGCCGTCATGCGAATCGCGCCCGCCGTTCCCCGATCCCCGCCAACCACCAGTAAACGACCATGATCGCCCTTATGCGAGGTGGCTTTGCGCGGCTTCAGCCAACGAGAGAGGTCCTGAGCATCAACACGCTGCATCGGTGCCGGGTTACCCGCAAGAAAGGCCGACAGCCCCAGCTCATCGACATGCAATTGCCCGATATAATCACGCGCTTTGCCGGTGAGTTGTCCGGGTTTCAACACAATCATGCTTAAGGTATGCGCGGCCAGCATAGTTGCCCCCGGCGCCGTACCGTTGGCTGCCGCCAGCCCTGAAGGCATGTCGATTGCCAGCACCGGTGCCGCATGAGCATTGGCGAGCGTAATCAGATGGTCATAAGGTGCAGCAGGCGCACGGTTCAGCCCGGTGCCGAGCAGAGCATCAATGATCACCTCAACCTGTTCCGGCCAGCAGGCATCGGCTGCATGAATCACTCCGCCTGCCGCCAGCCATGCTTCGCGCGCTTGCTGCGCTTCTTCCGGTAGCGGTTTGCTGCCTTCACACGCCAGCAGCGTGACCGTGATGCCTGCCGCTTGCGCCAGCCGCGCCACCACATATCCATCGCCGCCGTTGTTGCCGTGCCCGCAGAGAACCAACCAGTGGCTGGCTTGAGGCCATAAGCGACTTGCCAGTTCATAGCTGGCCTGCCCGGCGCGCTGCATCAGTTCATACAGAGTCAGTCCCAGGCTGTCGGCGGCATCGCGTTCCAGTTTTCCTATCGCCTGCGCAGGCCAGACAGAGTGTGATAAACTGCGCGTGTTAGCGTTCAATTCCTGGTTTCTCATGTCATACCCTCTCGATCTTCAACAGCTTGCTCAACAGATTAAACTCTGGGGGCGCGAACTCGGCTTCCAGCAAGTCGGTATTTGCGATACCGATCTCAGCCTTGAAGAACCCAGGTTGCAGGCGTGGCTGGATAAACAATACCACGGCGAGATGGAGTGGATGGCGCGTCATGGCATGATGCGTGCGCGTCCCCATGAGTTACTACCCGGCACATTGCGGGTGATCAGCGTTCGTATGAATTACCTGCCAGCCAAAGCAGCCTTCGCCAGCACGCTGAAAAATCCGCAACTGGGTTATGTCAGCCGCTATGCGCTGGGCCGCGATTATCACAAAGTATTACGCAATCGACTGAAAAAGCTCGGGGAAAAGATTCAGGAGCAGTGTGGAGAACTGAATTTCCGCCCATTTGTTGATTCCGCCCCGCTGCTGGAACGTCCACTGGCTGCCAAAGCAGGCCTGGGCTGGACCGGCAAACATTCACTGATTCTCAACCGTGAAGCGGGTTCGTGGTTTTTCCTCGGCGAGTTGCTGATCGACTTGCCGTTGCCAGTAGATACCCCGCAGGAAGAACAGTGTGGCCGTTGTGTCGCCTGTATGACCATCTGCCCGACATCAGCGATTGTCGAGCCGTACACCGTGGATGCGCGACGTTGTATCTCTTACCTGACCATTGAACTGGAAGGTGCCATCCCGGAAGAGTTTCGCCCGCTGATCGGTAACCGTATCTATGGTTGCGACGATTGCCAGTTGATTTGTCCGTGGAACCGCTATGGGCAACTCACCGACGAAGACGATTTTTCACCGCGTGCCGTGCTGCATGCACCACCGCTCACCACGCTGTTTATGTGGGATGAAGCAAAATTTTTGCGCGTGACTGAAGGGTCGGCCATTCGCCGTATTGGACATCTGCGTTGGTTGCGTAACGTAGCGGTGGCATTGGGCAATGCGCCCTGGTCAGAAGAAAATATCGCCGTGTTGCAACAGCGTTCAGGAGAGCACCCCTTGCTGGATGAGCATATCGATTGGGCGCTGGCTCAACAGCGCGAGAAGCGTGCCGCTCTTAAAGTTGAGGTCCAGCCTGCACAGAAATTGCGTCTGGTACGAGCGATTGAAAAAGGTCTGGCGCGTGATGCGTGATTGAACAAATTTGCAGGATAAAATCCTTTTCCACATGCTGTGAATAAAATTATCAGGCCGATTAGCGGGATGCCCCGTTATATCGTCCAGTAAGTTTAACAACAGTCTGAAACATGAAAAAATAGATTAAAATCAATAAATTATAAATTTATCGTAAACATTTATACATACATTAGGATATAAGCAATCGTCCAGAGCCTGTGGATAACTCTGTTCAAAACGGTTTTGCATATAGGGTAAAACGCCGTCTGAATGCACCGGGCAGATTGTGGATAACCTGCTGGCCGATCAAGGCAGCGACTGTCGTCAGTTCATCAATTTTTGACTTTGCAGCATTGCGCAAACTTTCCAGAAAACGGTTTGGCTGCCACAGTTTTAGTTTTGCTCGTGACCGAAGACAAATAACTTAAATGAATATTCAAAACTGGAGCGGGAAACGAGACTCGAACTCGCGACCCCGACCTTGGCAAGGTCGTGCTCTACCAACTGAGCTATTCCCGCGTAGGAGGTACTGCTATACAAATTTTGGAGCGGGAAACGAGACTCGAACTCGCGACCCCGACCTTGGCAAGGTCGTGCTCTACCAACTGAGCTATTCCCGCATAGGAGGTACTGCTGAACCAAATTTTGGAGCGGGAAACGAGACTCGAACTCGCGACCCCGACCTTGGCAAGGTCGTGCTCTACCAACTGAGCTATTCCCGCATCATCTTGGTTCTGGCCGCACCGAAATTCTTCATCGGTACGGGGTGCGCATTATACGAGAAATCCTTTCCATCGCAAGAGCCTGAAAGCAAAATTTTGCGCTTTCTGCGCGTTTGCCGATTAATTCAGCAACCTGCTGTTTTCCTGCGCACCCGAAGGCGATTAAAGCTGCAAAAAATGCTCGCGGTAATACGCCAGTTCCGCCACGGACTCGCGGATATCATCCAATGCCTGATGGCTGCCGCTTTTTTTGAAGCCTGGCAGGATGTCTGGCTTCCAGCGACGCGCCAACTCTTTCAGGGTACTGACATCGAGATAACGGTAGTGGAAATAAGCCTCCAGCTCCGGCATATATTTGAACAGGAAGCGACGATCCTGACCGATGCTGTTGCCACAAATCGGCGAGGTATTAGCAGGCACCCACTGTTGCAAAAATTCGATAGTCGCCAGTTCTGCGGCACGATCGTCAAACTGGCTGGCCTTCACGCGATCCACCAGACCGCTGTTGGTATGGGTACGCACATTCCAGTCATCCATCAGCGCCAACTGCGCATCGGACTGATGTACCGCCATCACCGGCCCTTCCGCCAGAATATTCAGATTGGCATCCGTTACCAGCGTAGCGATCTCAATGATGCGATCGCGTTCTGGATCCAGCCCGGTCATTTCGAGGTCGATCCAAATCAGATTATTTTCATTTCCAGCTGTCATGCATTTTCCGCCCGTTGCCAAAGTCGTCATTACACTAAATTAAGGTGTATCATAGACGTTTTGCCCAGCGGGGCGAAGCCTGGCGAAAGCGTGAGAGGATGCGTGAGCAAAAATAAACTGTCGAAGGGTCAACAACGTCGCGTAAGCGCGAACCATGAGCGTCGTCTGAAGCAACGGAGCGAAAAGCCGGAACCGGATGATAGCCTGTTTGGGGAGCCAACCGATGGCGTAGTGATCAGCCGCTTCGGCATGCACGCAGACGTTGAAGACAGCGCAGGCGAGGTGCATCGCTGCAATATTCGTCGCACCATTCGATCGCTGGTTACCGGCGATCGCGTGGTCTGGCGTGCGGCCAATGAGAACGGCGGCAAAGGGATCGTCGAAGCGGTATACGATCGTACCAGCGTATTGACGCGCCCCGACTTCTACGACGGCGTCAAACCGATCGCCGCCAATATCGATCAGATCATTATCGTGTCGGCGATCCTGCCTGAGTTGTCACTTAACATCATCGATCGTTATCTGGTCGCCAGTGAAACCCTGGGGATCGAGCCGCTGCTGGTATTGAACAAAACCGATCTGCTGGACGATGAAGCGCGTGCTTTTGTTGATGAACAGATGGCGATTTACCGCCACATTGGTTATCGCGTCCTGATGGTGTCCAGCCGCGCCAAAAACGGCCTCGATGAGCTGGAAGCCGCGTTAACCGGACGTATCAGCATCTTTGCCGGGCAGTCCGGTGTCGGTAAATCCAGCCTGCTGAATGCGCTGCTGGGCCTCGATGTCGCGGGTGATGAGATCCTGACTAACGACGTGTCAGATGTTTCAGGTCTTGGCCAGCACACCACCACCGCCGCACGCTTGTACCATTTCCCGCACGGCGGCGATGTGATTGATTCGCCGGGTGTACGCGAATTTGGTTTATGGCACCTGGAGCCGGAACAAATCACCCGTGGATTTGTCGAATTCCGTGAGTTTCTTGGCAGTTGCAAGTTTCGCGACTGCAAGCACGGCAATGATCCCGGCTGTGCTATTCGTGAAGCGGTAGAGAACGGCATCATCGATGCTTCTCGCTTCGATAACTACCACCGAATTCTGGAAAGCATGGCGCAAGTAAAAACGCGTAAAAACTTTTCCGCCAGCGAGGATTAACGGTTATACCCAAAATCATTCGAACGGCAGGAAGGCGGCAAACGAGTGAATCCCCAGGAGCTTACTCAGGTAAGTGGGGTCAGCGAGCCCAGCCAACGCACCTGCCGTTTGAAGGATGAAGGGTATACAACGGCACATTCGCCAACTGACCGGGGCGCTGCTACAATCCGCCCCCTTTTGTATAAACGATGTGTAATAAAGCCAGGAGGCTAAGGTGTTTGATCGTTTTAAGCTCGGCCTGAATCATATTCTGCCTAAGAAAGGACTGACCGAACTTGCCGGTTGGGGTGCCAGTCGTCGTGGTGGCTGGCTGACCAAAGCGGTCATCGATATTTTTGTCTGGTACTACAAAGTGGATATGGCGGAAGCCAGCAAGCCAGACACCGCCAGCTATCGCACCTTTAATGATTTCTTCGTGCGCCCGTTAAAAGAGGGGGCTCGCCCGATCGATCCCGATGCCACGCTGCTGGCTCTGCCTGCCGATGGTGCCATCAGTCAGTTAGGTCGCATCGAAGGGGATCAGATTTTCCAGGCCAAAGGCCATTACTACTCGTTGCAGGCACTGCTGGCGGGTAATGATGCACTGGCGGAACAGTTCCAGGACGGTGAGTTTGTCACCACTTACCTCGCCCCGCGTGATTATCACCGGGTACATATGCCGTGTAACGGTATCCTGCGCGAAATGATTTACGTGCCAGGCGACCTTTACTCCGTCAACCCTCTGACCGCGCGTAACATTCCAAACCTGTTTGCACGTAACGAGCGCGTGATTTGTGTGTTCGATACCGATCATGGTCCGATGGTACAGATTCTGGTTGGTGCAACCATCGTGGGAAGTATCGAAACCGTTTGGGCCGGTACCATCACGCCGCCACGCGAAGGGGTAATCAAACGCTGGCACTACCCGGCAGCCGATCATGATGGCGCAGTGGTGCTGCTGAAAGGCCAGGAAATGGGACGCTTCAAGCTGGGTTCCACCGTCATCAACCTGTTTGCCCCGAAGCGCGTCAAACTGGCAGAGAGCCTGGAAGCGGAGAGCAAAACCCGTCTTGGTCAGCCGCTGGCTATCGCGCTGCCGCAGCAGGGTGAAACCACCCCGCTCGCCGACTAACAGGACAACTCCCTGTGCGTGCCTTTCTTATCCTGCTGCTGAGTTTGTGGCTCGGCAGCCCTGTTTTTGCGGCCACCGTGCCGCAAGCCAGTGACCTGAAACAGGAGCTGGATGCCGTCAAATCCGCCAAAAGCTCCCCTGCCCAAACCGAACAAATTCAGACACTGGAAACGGCACTCAATTTCCTTGCTGAACGCGATGATTCGCTGGAGCGGGCAAAGCAATATCAGCAGGTAATTGACGACTTCCCCCGTCTGGCGCGAGAACTGCGACAGCAACTCGCCAGCATGACCACTGAGAGCAGCAAAACGGTGCGCAACAATATGAGCAGCACCGAACTGGATCAGGAGATTTTGCAGGTCAGCAGTCAGTTACTGGAAGAAGGACGTCAGGCACAGCAGGAGCAGGATCGCGCACGCGAAATCAGCGATTCGCTGTCGCAGTTGCCGCAGCAGCAGACCGAGGCGCGCCGGGCCATGACGGAGAGCGACCGCCGCGTGCAGGGCGCGTCAACCGCCACCACCCCGCAGGAACAGGCCCAGATCTATGCACGTCAGGCGGAGAACGCCGCCAACAAAGCGCGTGTGGATGAACTGGAACTGGCGCAACTCTCCGCCAATAACCGTCAGGAATTGGCGCGCATGCGTGCCGAAGTGCATCAACGTCAGGCCTCACAACTGGATAATTACCTGCAAGCGCTGCGCAATCAGTTGAACAATCAGCGCCAGCGTGAGGCTGAACAGGCACTGGAACGTACCGAGCAACTGGCGGAAAACAGCGGCGATTTGCCCAGCGCCATTAGCGAACAATTCCGGGTTAACCGTGAGCTGTCTGCTGACCTTAATCAGCAGGCACAACGCATGGATTTGGTCGCCTCGCAGCAACGCCTGGCGACCAATCAGACGTTGCAAGTTCGTCAGGCACTGAGCACCCTGCGTGAGCAATCGCAATGGCTGGGCGCATCGAACCTGTTGGGCGAGGCCTTGCGCGCGCAGGTGGCGCGTCTGCCGGATATGCCCAAATCACAGCAGATCGACAACGAAATGGGCCAGTTGCGCGTACAACGGCTCCGTTATGAGGATTTGCTGGAGCGTCAGCAGGTATTACGCAAAGAGAAGCAGGATGATGGCACGCCTTTCACCAGTGAACAGAGCCGCATTCTGGAAGCTCAGCTGAAAACTCAGCGCGAGTTGCTTAACTCCTTAATTTCCGGCTGCGATACGCTGATTCTGGAAATCACCAAACTCAAAGTTTCCAATACCCAGCTACAGGATGCACTGACGGAAGTGCGCGATGCCACCCATCGTTATCTGTTCTGGACCGCTGATGTCAGCGCGGTTGACCTGAGCTTTCCGGTGGATACCGCACAAGCCCTGGCACGGCTGTTATCACTTGATACGCTGGGCCAGTTAGGCAAAGCACTGGCGATGATGTTTACCAGCAAGGAAACGGTGCTACCGATTCTGGGAGCCGTGCTGCTGGTTGGGTTCAGCATCAGTTCACGCCGCCACTATCATGCTTTTCTGGCACGAGCCGCCAGCAAAGTGGGCAAGGTGACACAGGATCACTTTGGCCTGACAATGCGCACGGTGTTCTGGTCGATTCTGGTCGCCGTGCCGATTCCGGTGTTATGGGCGGCTCTCGGCTATGGTTTGCAGGAAGCCTGGCCCTACCCGATAGCGGTAGCAATTGGCGATGGCATCACCGCCACGCTGCCTCTGCTGTGGGCGTTTATGATCAGCGCCTCTTTTGCCCGCCCCAATGGCCTGTTTGTCGTGCATTTCCGCTGGCCTCAGGCGCGCGTGGCACGCGCAATGCGTTATTACTCGCTTACCGTTGGCCTGATTGTGCCGTTAATCATGCTGTTGATCGCTTTTGCCAACCTGGAAGATCGTGAGTTCTCCTCGACGCTCGGCAGGCTGTGCTTCATCCTGATTTGCGGTGCATTAAGCATCGTGACCGTCAGCCTGAAGCGCGCCGGCATCCCGCTGTACCTGGATAAAGAAGGCAACGGCGATAACTTTATCAACCGCATTTTGTGGAACCTGATGATCGCCATTCCACTGGTTGCGGCCCTCGCCTCCTGCATTGGCTATCTGGCGACTGCGCAGGCACTGCTGGCACGCCTGGAAACTTCCGTCGGCATCTGGTTCTTCCTGCTGGTGATTTACCATATTGTTCGCCGCTGGATGTTAATCCAACGCCGCCGTATCGCCTTTGACCGCGCCCGCCAGCGTCGTGCAGAGATGCTGGCCAACCGTGCGCGCAGTGAAGAGGATAAAGAGCAGCCTGCCACCAGCATTGAGGGCGTGGGAGTGGAAGCGGATGAACCCATCATCGATCTGGATGCTATCAGCGCCCAGTCGCTGCGCCTGGTTCGTTCGATTCTGACCCTGATTGCCCTGGTGTCGGTGATTGTGTTGTGGTCGGAGATTCACTCGGCGTTCGGTTTCCTCGAAAATATCCGCCTGTGGGATGTCAGCACCACGGTGCAGGGGGTGGAAAGCATCCAGCCAATTACCCTCGGTTCGATACTGATCGCCATTCTGGTGCTGATTATTACCACCCAGTTGGTGCGCAATATGCCTGCGCTGCTGGAGCTGGCGCTGTTGCAGCACCTGAGCCTGACGCCAGGTACCGGCTACGCCATCACCACGGTGACCAAATATATCCTGATGCTGATTGGCGGACTGATTGGCTTCTCGATGATTGGCATTGAATGGGCGAAGCTGCAATGGCTGGTCGCCGCGCTGGGTGTTGGTCTGGGCTTCGGTTTACAGGAGATTTTCGCCAACTTCATTTCTGGCCTGATTATCCTGTTCGAGAAGCCGATTCGTATCGGCGATACCGTCACCATCCGCGATCTCACCGGGAGTATCACCCGCATCAATACCCGTGCGACCACCATCACCGACTGGGATCGCAAAGAGATTATCGTGCCGAATAAGGCGTTTATTACCGAGCAGTTCGTTAACTGGTCGCTTTCCGATTCGGTGACGCGTGTGGTGCTGACTATTCCGGCACCGGCTGGGGTGAATAGCGATGAAGTGACCTTGATCCTGAAACAAGCGGCCGAACGCTGTACCTATGTACTGGATACGCCGCCCCCGGACGTGTTCCTTGTCGATCTGCAACAAGGTATCCAGTTGTTTGAACTGCGAGTCTACGCCGCCGAAATGGGCCACCGCATGCCGCTACGCCATGAACTGCATCAGCTGATTTTGCATGGTTTTGCCGAGCACGGTATCGAAATGCCCTTCCCGCCTTTCCAGGTTCGTATGGAAACCCTGGGCAAGAAAAGCCCGGCCAGCAATGGCACACCAGCGGCACGTAATTATAAGTCGGGTGGATTGTAAAAATGAGGTGCGCAGTGGATGCGCACCTGGTCAGTTTATTTCACAAACTCTTCGCCCTGAGCGATATCTTTCTTCAGCGTATCCAGCATGCCGGTTAACGCCTGTTGCTCAAAGGCGCTGAGCGGTCCGAGTGGACGGCGCTCCACGATACCGGTTTTGCCCAACAACAGTGGCTGCGAGAAGAAACGCGCGTATTCGCCATCCCCTTCCACATAAGCACATTCGACCACGTTCGCTTCCCCTTGCATGGCGCGTACCAGCGACAGGCCGAAACGTGCCGCAGCCTGACCCATTGACAGGGTCGCTGAGCCGCCACCGGCTTTGGCTTCCACCACTTCCGTACCGGCGTTTTGGATACGTTTGGTGAGATCCAACACTTCCTGCTCACTAAAGCTAACGCCTTTGACCTGCGACAGCAGCGGCAGAATGGTGACGCCAGAATGCCCCCCGACCACGGGTACGTCGATCTCGCCGGGTTGTTTGCCTTTTAACGCCGCAACAAAGGTGTTGCCGCGGATAATATCCAGGGTAGTTACGCCAAACAGCCGGTTTTTGTCATACACACCCGCTTTCTTTAGCACCTCTGCCGCAATCGCCACCGTGGTGTTAACCGGGTTAGTGATCACGCCAATTAAGGCCTTGGGTGCAGTGCTCGCCACCTGCTCAATCAGGTTACGAACAATGCCTGCGTTAACGTTAAAGAGGTCGGCGCGGTCCATGCCGGGTTTACGTGCCACTCCGGCGGAAATCAGCACCACATCGGCTCCCTTCAGTGCGGGCGTGGCATCTTCACCACTAAAACCCTCAACTTTCACTGCGGTAGGAATATGGCTGAGATCCACAGCCACACCCGGCGTAACCGGGGCGATGTCATAAAGCGAAAGGGCTGAACCTGCGGGTAATTGGGTCTTAAGCAACAGTGCTAGCGCCTGGCCAATACCACCAGCGGCACCGAGAACGGCAACTTTCATCCTGGACTCCTTATTAAGGTGGGGCAGAGATCTGCCGGGTTTCCATCGGGTTACGAGTTTAATCAACTTCTCAGGCGATAGCGACAATACCCGTCGCGCTATTAACACTGACGCCGCAATACGGCTCCCGAGACATCCACACTTCAGAAGTCGCCTGAATGATCATAGGTCGCAGCCAGAAGACAGGGGTCGGCAATGATCAGTCATTTTGTTGTTACCACTTCAATAATATAACAACATTGCAACCTTCGCTTTTGCGCGCCACGCCGCGATTTTGGCGTAGCGGTAAATCTCTGTTATGATCGCCGCCCTCGCAGCTTATCCCGGCGAACCTCTCACCTGTTTATTGCATAAAAATTCATTTAAATGCATAATCATTTATCTGCATGGGCTTGTTGCCCAACGCATCCCTCTTTTTATTGGTAACCTATGCGAAACCCATCTAAACAAGACGACCTGGTTAAGGCGTTCAAAGCCCTCTTGAAAGAAGAGAAATTCAGCTCTCAGGGTGAAATTGTGCAGGCGTTACAGGAAGACGGCTTCGAGAACATCAATCAGTCAAAAGTTTCTCGTATGCTTACTAAGTTTGGCGCGGTGCGCACGCGCAACGCAAAAATGGAGATGGTTTACTGCCTGCCAGCCGAACTGGGTGTACCGACCACGACCAGCCCGCTGAAAAATTTAGTGCTGGATATCGACTACAACGATGCTCTGGTGGTGATTCACACCAGCCCCGGCGCAGCGCAGCTCATCGCCCGTTTGCTGGATTCGCTGGGTAAAGCCGAAGGCATTCTCGGCACTATCGCCGGTGATGACACCATCTTTATTACCCCCGCGCGTGCTTTTACCGTGAAACAGCTCCATGACGCTGTGCTGATGTTATTCGAACAAGAGCTATAAAACCCTGCCCGCTACCGGCAGATTACCTGCCGGTAACAACTCGGCCATTCCCTTTACCCGCCGTCACGCTTGAAGCAAAATCCTCAAGAAACAATACATTAAGTATATTCTCGTCCGTTCTCACGCCCTGTGACAATTGGTAGGACCTTTTATCCCGCTTAACCTTTCGCGCTATTTTACACTGCTTTACATATCAACATCAGCCATATACCCCACTCGCAGCGTATCAGCCAGCTGGATCAACCGTAATATTTCGCACAGAAAGATAAAATGACATAGGTCATTGTTTTTACATGTAATTAACAGGTGTTGTGCAGAAACCAGGCGGTTTTTATAACACTCAGTTATTAAAAGTTGTCATAAGGACAAAGAATAACAACCAAACATTATTAGCAGAATATTAATTTCATGAGTGATTAGATCTATACTTCTTTTCGTGATGCAAATCACACCAAACAAAAAGAGAAAAAACAGAAGACGAGGAAATAATCATGAAAGTTAAAACTACTATCGCAACCATGAGCATTCTATCTGCCCTGTCATTTGGCGCTTTCGCCGCAGATTCTATTAATGCTGATCAGGCAATGAATCTGCAACCGGCCGGCACCATCAGTGTCAGCGGCACGGCTGGTTCGCCGATGGATATCCATCAGCAACTGAGCGAAAAAGCAGACCAGCAAGGTGCTAAAGCTTATCGCGTGATCGAAGCGCGTAATGACAACACCTACCACGCGACTGCTGAACTTTATAAATAAGTTCGCCGAAACAAGACGCAATGTGAAAGGCAACCCATTTGAGACGCGATTGCGCTCAGGTTGCTGACCCAAATTCAGGAGAGTGAATCATGAAAACTAAATTATCTATCGCAGTGCTGAGCCTGGCTTCCGTTCTTTCTTTCGGTGCCAGCGCAGCAAGCCTGATTACCAATGAGCAGGCAGACACCATGAATCTGCAACCGCTGAACCAAACCATCAGCGTGAGTGGCCGTGATGGCGACCAGAACAACATCCGTCAGGAACTGTCCGCCAAAGCCGATGCTCAGGGTGCCAGCCACTATCGCATCATTGAAAACAATCAGAATGACACCTACCACGTCACTGCTGAACTGTACAAATAATCGATAAATGATTATCCGGCGCCCAAACGGCGCCTGGATATGAATCGACGACCCGCTACCCACTTACCACCGCAGGTTGTTGATTGTAATGAGGAGACGAACAATGAAAATCAAAGCAACCATCGCAACCGCTAGCCTGCTCTCACTGTTGACCTTCGGTGCCTCTGCGGCACAACTGGTCACGGCGGAACAGGCTCAGAATATGCAGCCTGCGGGGACAGTGACCATCAGTGGTACTGCCGGTGCACCAATGGATTATCGTGCTCAGCTGTCGCAGAAAGCCGATGAACAGGGTGCCAGCGCCTATAAAGTGATTGAAGCCCGCACCGGCGACAACTATCACATCACTGCTGAACTGTATAAGTAATTCCTCGTCAACTGCTTGACGAACCCTTTGGCCCCGCTCGCCGGGGCCCTTTTTGCGTTACTTCACATTAAAGCGGAGCTGGCCATCCAGCTCCTCTTCTGCTTCATCAAACAGCAAAATCAACGCCCCATAGCGACGCTTCTGTCCTGACCCTAAGTGAATAAACTCAATCTCCAGCGGTAACGGCATTTGCTCGCCTGTCACCACTTCCCAGAGATCGTCCAAATCAGTAATCGCCAGATCCGCCAGCGCAAAACGGTCACTGAACTGGCGGAAGAAGTGCGCCTGATCGACGATTTCATCGAAATCAAAACGTTCGATTCTCATCATGACGACTCTCTTTTCTGTACCACTGCCCATTAAACCGGGTAGCCTGCGTTGATATGTTTGTGTTGCTGCGGGGGTGTGGATGCCCTCCTTCCCCCCTGACAGTTTGCATCCCGTCAGGAAAGTATAGATGGCATTACCGGTGGGTTTTGTGAGAGTGAGCCACCGCATCACGCGGTGGCTGGTTTCAGATTTGAATCAAGGTGTTCTGGTACTTACTCAGCATGTTGGCTAAACGTTTTACCGGCTCCGTTACGCTGCTCGGTGCCGCATAGTGCTGGAGTTTCTCCTGATAGACATCCAGCTCGCGTAACAACTGCTCAAAATAGACACGTCGTTTATCATCGCTACGCGTCGAGATCACCTGGTCAGCAGTGGATCGCAGCTGGCGGTGATAGGCGGAGAGATCTGCATTGATCGGCACCTCGGCATTGCGTAAGCGTTGATGGCCGATAATCAGCGTCAGCGCGATACGGTATTTATTGATATCGCCGGGGAACAGATTGAGCAGCAGAAACAGTTGCTGATACAGCGCTGGTAAGTGATTCTCGCGACGACGCGCCTGATTGGTGGTCATCGCCGCCACCGCCGCATACATAAAGCGATTCAGCAACTTACGTCCGGTACGCGCCTTAGATTTGTCACGAATCAGCAGAATCACCATCATCGCCACAAAACATCCAATCACCTGGCCCAACACGTTGTCGAGAAACACGTTGAACTCGAACTTCATCGGGTTATCCAGTACCAGCACGTTGATGGTACCAATCAGGGCACCTAACGTTCCCAGTTGGCGACGCTGGACGAAGATGCCGCCAATAAAGCCCAGCAGACCAATCGCGATGCAAAGCAGCAGCATACTTTGCTGGGTTGCAGGCAGGACGTAGATAAAGTAGAGCGCACCCAGCGGCACTGCGACCGTCATACCGTAGAGGAAGTCTTTTGCCATCATCAATGGATTAGGGGTACGCATCGCCAGTGCGGTGATTACCGCCAGCATCACCATACAGCCACTGCCAGAGGTCCAACCGGTGTACAACCAGAAAAGTGAGCCAATCGCCGTCGCCGCAAACGTACGTACGCCGTTAATCATTGCATGGTGAGTTTCGGCAGAACGCGCCTGAATCACCACTTCACGTTGCAGAATACCGTCTTCCAGCGTGGTGATACGGCTGTTGCTCCTGACGCCATTAATCAGCAACAAGTACTCGGTTGCTGCTCCCACCCAGCTGGCTAAGGTCAGCGGTGTGGATTTACTGCTGACGCCAATTACCCGGCGCATGATTTTCATGCGCTTGTGCACGTCATCAACGCTTTTGACCTCTTTCTCGATCAGCAATCGATACTGGGGCGGAATGTAGTCCGGGCGGGAATTCTGGATCAGGAAGGTTTCAGCGGCCTGCGTAATCAAGGTCAGGGATAAAGTATTCAGCATTTGCAGACGACGGCTGCTGTTTTTCCAACGCGAGGATTCCATCATCAACTGGCTGCGCATGGTGTTCAGCGCCGTGGTGCGGCGCACCAGCGCGCTCCAGGCTTTGTCGACTTCTTCTTTATCGCCGTGCGCGACACAAAGTTGCAGCAGTTTGTAGTGTGCCACCAGCAGCGAATCCACTTCCTGATCGATCACTTTTTTAATCGAACGGGGCGAGAAAATCATATCCGCCAGAATGGCACACAAAATACCCAGCACGATTTCGCTACAACGCTCAACCGCAAACTGCGGAGCCAGCGTCAGCCCACCACTGGCATCGGCGGTGACGACGATAATCAGCGCGGTGTAGCCTGCCAGACCCAGGGCGTAGGAGTTTTCAACTTTAATCAGCGAGGAGAGCCAGACGCAGAAGCCGGCCCACAGGCAACATAACAGCAGCATCACTACCGGGGCACGCACCGTGGCGATCATGATGGTCAGAGCTGCCGCGCTACCAATAAAGGTCCCGATAATACGCAGGATGCCGCGATAGCGCAGCGCGCCGGAGTAGGGATCACCTCCGGCGACAAAGGCGGTGCCACCCGCCACAATCCCGGCGGTCATCACCGCCCAGCGCGGCGTTTCCAGATTGAAGTGAAAGCCGATAATCAGCGCCGCTACCAGCGCAAACGTCAGCTTCACCGGGAAACGCAGGAACTCAATCATATCGCCCTCTTAACCAAACTCACGCAGGCGATTAAACAATTTGCTCATCGGTGAAGCTTGCGTCTTACGATCCTTCTCACCGGTAATCACCACGGTAGCGGTGGTGCCAGCCGGGAAGCGATTGCCAGGCTGATCGTCGAGATGAATACGCACTGGTACACGCTGCGCCAGACGCACCCACTCCAGATTGGAATCAACAGTGGCCATGCCTTTGCTGTCATTGGTGCTGCTGCTGTCGGTAACACCGGCTGCGATGCTGTCGACGGTGCCACGCAGCACGGTATTGCTACCCAGCGGGGTGATTTCCGCACGGAAGCCCGGGCGTACGCCATCCAGCTTGGTTTCTTCCATATAGGCCAGCACGTAGAACGTATGCTGCTGCACCAGAGCCACCGCCACTGAACCACGGGTAATAAACTCGCCTTCATAGACGTTAAGGTTGGTCACCCAACCGTCAGACGGTGCCTTGATGGTGGTACGATCCAGGTCGATGGCCGCCAGATCGCGCGTCGCAATAGCTTTCGCCAGCTGATGCTCGGTGGTGGTCAGATCGTTGTTGGCCTGGTCAATGGCTTCACGCGACATCGCGCTGGTGCCGAGTTGGTTACGGCGCGCCGCTTCACGACGTTTTTCGTTGGCGACAGCCTGGTAATACTCGACATCGGCCTGTGCTTCATCCAGCGCCTTCTGGTAACGGGGGCGGTCAACCACAAACAGGGTATCGCCCTTCTTCACCAGTTGGTTATCACGGACCGGCACCTCGGTGATCAAGCCGGTCACATCCGGAGAGATCGCCACGACATCGGCAGAGAATTTAGCATCACGCGTCCACGGGGATTCGGTGTAGAACACCCAGGCGCGGAAGATGATCACGATAGCGACGACAACCAGCAGGAGAGTAATCGCGTAGCGCGCGATTTTTCTTATTAGCGCTTTCACTTAAAACCTCAGACGAATAAACGGGATACAAGGTAAAACACACAGCAATAAAGCGCTGTGTTAAAAAGTGCCGGATGCCAAACCAGATCGTACAATCCGCTGGGCGTCAGCACGCGTTTCACCAGCCAGAACAGCGCCAGCGAAACTATGAGTTCAATGAAGATGGGCGGGAAAGACAGCCCAAATACGACAAATACCGGAAGCACACTCATTTCGGTTCCTTAGTTCGACCTTGCCGGATTGCACCGATACCTGCCCGCATGCCACATGGCACAAGGGGTTGATGATAATGGGATGACGGGTAGACTGATGGCAACATTCAGGCCGTTTGAGCTAATCATAGCGTATCATCTGACAAACACAGGCAGATTCACTGCCGTGTTAAGGTGCGGTGAAATGACCCAGCGTGCGTATAGTAACGCGCTTGACTATACGTTATCTACATATTGTGAGCTAAATCACTTTTTAGCCAGAGTAAACAATGGAACGACTTAAAGGCATGTCCATCTTCGCCAAAGTGGTTGAATTAGGATCCTTCACCGCCGCGGCACGTCAGCTTCATCTTAGCGTTTCGTCGATTAGCCAGATAGTCGCGAAACTGGAAGATGAGCTCCAGGTCAAGCTGCTGAATCGCAGCACCCGAAGCATTGGCCTGACCGAAGCGGGCAGAATTTATTATCAGGGCTGCCGCCGCATGCTGGCAGAGGCGATGCAGGTCCACGAACAACTGTATGCCTTCAACAACACGCCCATTGGTATTTTACGTATCGGCAGCTCGTCGACAATGGCGCAAAATGTCCTCGCTGATATGACCAGCGATATGTTACGTGAATATCCGGGTTTGAGCGTCAATTTAGTCACCGGCATTCCGGCACCGGATTTGATTGCTAACGGGCTGGATCTGGTGATCCGCGTCGGTGAGTTGCAGGATTCCAATCTGTTCTCGCGTCGCCTGGGCGCGATGCCGATGGTGGTATGCGCGGCCAAAAGCTATCTGGCACAGCACGGCACGCCGGAAAAGCCTGGCGAGATCGATAATTTTTCGTGGCTGGAATATAGCGTGCGCCCGGATAATACCTTCGAGTTGATTGCGCCGGAAGGGCTGGTCACGCGTCTGACGCCGCAGGGACGTTTCGTGACCAATGATTCGCTAACGCTGATCCGTTGGCTGAAAGCCGGGTGCGGTATCGCCTATGTCCCACTGATGTGGGTGATAAACGAGATCAACACCGGTGAGATCGATATCCTGTTTTCACAGTATCAGTCGGCCCCCAGACCGGTTTATGCGCTGTACACCGAAAAAGATAAGCTGCCGCTGAAAGTGCAGGTGTGTATCGACTATCTGACCGAGTATTTCAAACGGGTAGCGCGCCAGTATCAGCAGCACCGTAAAAACTGAGCATAAGTACTGTCGCGGCGCGATTTATCGCGCGTTTTTTTGCCATCGTAAAGGTCAAAAGGGCGCGATAAATCGCGCCGCTACGGTTCAGTGCTTGAATCAGGCGGTTCCGCCGACCGTGAGTTTATCCAGCTTCAGTGTCGGCTGCCCCACGCCCACCGGCACGCTCTGGCCTTCTTTACCACAAACGCCAACGCCTTTATCCAATGCCAGGTCGTTACCCACCATGGAAATCTGCTGCATGGCTTCAATACCGGAGCCAATCAGCGTGGCACCTTTTACCGGTTTGGTCACTTTACCGTTCTCAATCAGATAGGCTTCCGATGTTGAGAACACAAACTTACCGGAGGTGATATCCACCTGGCCGCCACCAAAGTTCGGCGCGTACAGGCCATATTCTACGCTTGCGATAATGTCCTGCGGCGTGGATTTCCCCGCCAGCATATAGGTGTTGGTCATACGCGGCATCGGCAGGTGCGCATAAGATTCACGACGACCATTGCCGGTAGGGTTGACGCCCATCAGACGCGCATTGAGCTTGTCCTGCATGTAACCCTTCAGCACACCGTTTTCAATCAACACGTTGTACTGTCCCGGTACGCCTTCATCGTCCACCGCCAGCGAACCACGCAAGCCCTCGATGGTGCCATCATCGACCACAGTACAAAGTTCAGACGCCACCAACTGGCCCATTTTCCCGCTGAACACCGAGGTGGCACGGCGGTTAAAGTCGCCTTCAAGACCGTGTCCAACCGCTTCGTGCAGCAACACGCCCGGCCAGCCAGCGCCCAGTACCACCGGCAGCGTCCCTGCCGGAGCAGCAACCGCCGAGAGGTTCACCAGCGCCATCCGCACCGCCTCACGCGCCCAGGCATCTGCACGCACATCACCGCTTTCATCGGCGAGGAAGAATTCATAACCGGTACGCGCGCCGCCACCGCTGGAGCCGCGTTCACGTTTACCCTGATCTTCCACCTGAACGCTGATCGACAGACGAACCAACGGACGCACATCAGCGGCCAGCGTGCCATCGGTCGCTGCCACCAGCACCTGCTCATAAACCCCGGTCAGGCTGGCATTCACTTCCTGGACGCGAGGATCAGCGGCGCGCGCCACTTTATCCACGCGATGCAACAGGGCGATTTTGTCTTCACGCGTCAGGCTATCCAGCGGATTGACCGGTGCGTACAGCGAGCGGTTGATCACAGCCGAAAGGGTATGGGCTTTGCCATTGCCCTGCTCGCGTACGATGCTGCGTGCGGCTTCAGCCGACTGGCGCAAGGCATTCAGGGTGATCTGGTCAGCATAGGCGAAACCGGTTTTCTCACCGCTGACCGCGCGAACGCCGACGCCCTGATCGATATGATACGAGCCGTCTTTAATGATTTTGTCTTCCAGCACCCAGGATTCGTGGAAACTGGACTGAAAATAGAGATCGGCATAGTCCAGACGACGTTCTGAAAGCTGCCCTAACAGGGAAAAAAGGTCCTGCTGATTAATGCTGTTCGCAGTTAGCAACTGCTCACTTACCAGATTCAGAGTCATCGTTTCTCACTCATTTTACGCTCAGATATTTCATAGCCTGCGGCAATTCCCCGACGGCGTCAAATTCACTTCTTGTCGTTTTCGCGCGGTTTGCGTAGCACTTCATTGATTTCCGGCTTATCCAGAGGGCCGCTGATGTGGTAACGCAATAGCGAAATTTTACTCCACAGTGGTCCCAGCACTTTACTGGCGGCAAATACCGCCGCGCCGACCACCGGGTTGATCACAAACGCGGTTGCGACGCCCACGGAGGCAGAGATCTCGGGTGCCACCACCGCTTCCATATCAATCTCGCGTTTCACCAGGTCCACTTTACCCTGCATGGCGATATCCGCTTCAAGACCATCCACCAGCAAGTTATCGGTATGCATCACGCCATTTTCAATCCATGCGGTGCCGTTGATCGAGTCAAAAAAGAAGCCCTGACTGAAGGTGTCGCTGAAATCAAAACGCAACTTACGCAGTAACGCATCAAAACTCATCAAACGCAGCAACTGTCCGGCACGGCCGGTATTCACATCGGCGATTTGACCTTTACCAAAATGGGATTTCAGCGTGCCACTCAGCGTCGGTTCTGAAGGTTGCCACGGCGCAGAACGCCAGTGCAAATCGTAGTCGACTTTAAAAGGCGCATCACGCAGCGGGGTGTTCACGCCAAACCAGTTGGTGGCATCGTTAATGTTTTTGCCACTCAGCGTCCCTTTCAGAGAAGTACGCTGCTCACCCGGTTTATTCACCCACTCACCATTGATACTCAGCTTCGAGCTACCGGTGTCAACCGAACCGTTAGTAAGTGCTAACGTATCGCCACGCGGTTGCAGCAGCGCCTGCATATGGCCAAATTTCTGCCCGCGCAGCCAGCACTCCTGGCAGCGCAATTGCAGGGCTGGCCAGCCAGAGAAGTTAATTGTGGTGTTGTCACTGAAAGGTGATGATGTTTCACCTTCTTTTCCTGCCCATTCCGGATTGTAATAGAGGTAACTCAGCGCCAGCTGCCACGGAGCATTTTGCGCAGTCACCAGACTACCGCGTGCTTCGCGGCTATCCAACTGCACCTGGGTGTTACCGGTCGGCCCCTGAGTCACCGTCGCATTGACATCATGCCACTGCTGGCCCGCCAGGGTCAGCGCCGGTGTATGCAACGTGACATCACCCGGCAGCAACGCACCACCGACACTGGTTTCCCCCTGCGCATTGCGCGAGCCACCCGCGCCTGCCAGCAATCCCATCCAGGCTTCACCGTTAATTTCCGGCAAATTCAGCACCATGCCGCGATTTTCCGGCAGCTTCGGTGTGGTTTTTGTATCGTTGAGCCAGATACCACGATCGACCCGCAATTGAGGTTCCAGCAGCCAGCGGCTGTTAAAGCGATGATTTCCCAGCACGCTACCACTCAGTTCGAATCCGTTGAGATTACCATTGGCGGAGATTGTCACCGGCATCGCCGCTCCCGCTTTCTTATCCAGCGGAGCAGGTAAGTGACTGCTTACATCTTTGCCATCACCACTCAGATCAACCTTGTAGCTGGCCCCACCTTTATGCGGCAGAGTGATATCGACATTCCCCTGCCACGCCAGGTTGCCGCTTAATTGGCTGGTGACTGTCGCGGGCAGCATCTTCAGCTTCGCCAGCTGCCAGTCGCCCAGCAGCTTAACGTTGACGCCAAAGTTGTCCGGGTTCTCCTGGGTACTGAAGCTGACGCCCACCGGCTGCCCGAACCAGTTCGCCTGCATCTCCTCGCTTTCCAGGTTGCCATTGTTATAACGGAAGCGCCCGGTCAGGTTGTTCAGCGTGGTATTCAACGGTTTGATGTGCAAGCTGTTATTGTTCATCACCACATTACCGCTGGCATGAACCAGCTCGCCATCCAGCGGGATGTCGAGATTGAGATGGCCGCGGGTGTTGCCTTTAATCTGCAATTGTTGCAGGGCGGCCCCCAGCGTGGGTTTGAGCGGCGTTTGCTCGAAATAATCGGCAATCTGCTTGCCCTCACCACTCAGATCGCCGTCAATAATCAGCTTCTCTTTCAGGTAATCCGGGATGATCGCGCTGATATTGCGGGCGTCCACCTCTCCCAGTTTCGCCTGTTCGGCCTTCATCCACAGGCCGTCATTGACGAAGTCGAGGTTAATGTCGAGATTATTGATTGCCGGCCAGCCGGGCTGGAATTGATAGGTAGCCTGACGTAACGGCACCCACACCTCAAACATGCCGTCGTTATGCTTAAACGGGAAGAGTGTCGGATCGCCGGCAAACAGCAAGGTGGCGTTATCCACCTGACCGCCTTTAATGGCATCGCTGAGATAGTGGGTCAGGCCGTGGCCCATCAGCGGTTCCGGGAAATAACGCCAGGCATCACCGGCATCGGTAACACGAATACCCGCCAGGATATCGAGACGCGGGGCTTTGCCGAGATTTTGCTGGTAAAGAAAATCCCCGCGCGCCCATAGCGAACGCGCTTTCACGTCCAGTTGATGGCCATCCAGTGTCAGGCCATTGTCATCATGTCGCCAGTTAAGCTTGCCGGTAACCTGCTGAATTTGTAGCGGAGCCTGGAACATGTCACCGTAGGGCACTTCTGCCTGCCCCATCGCGACATCCAGCATGCCATTACTCAGGCTACCGCTGGCGCTGCCGCTCAGATTGCTGATGCCCGGTAACAGCTCCCAGTGCTGCCAGCTTAAATCTCGCCATTTGGCCTGAAGGCGGGTTTGCTCCGGCTGCTGCAACGGAATATCCAGCGCCAGCGCTTCAATCTGACCCTGCGGCTGTAGCGCCCGCCAGTTATCAAACATCGCCGGAGAGAGGGGCTGGAACAGCGGCACCAGCGGTGCCAGACGTTGCAGATCCAGTTGGGTGGCACGCACGCGGATTTCCGGCGCGTTATTCGCCCCAAGCAACTGTTTATCTTCCGGTCTCCACAGCAGCGAGAAATGTCCCGGTGCCCAGGCGATGCCATCGGTGCTGAGGCGGGTTTGTGGTACGGACAACATCCAGCCATTCTGGAAGCGCGACAGATGGGCCGTTAAGCCGTCCACCTGCAACTGATGATCGCCCTGCTCGCCACGCCAGCGCGCCCCGCCCTGACGTAACAGCAAATCGCCAGCATAGACATCGCCATCACGCAGGTTTACCCACGCGGCAAGGCTGAAACGTGCACTTTCGAGGCTGGTGTTATCACGCAGCCAGCGGCCAATCCACGGGCGCACATCCACGTCATCCGCCTGCATCCAGATGCGCCCGGTATCCAGCAAGCCATTATTATCGCTGAGGTCAAGACGTACCTGTACCACGCCATGCTGCCCGGTAAAACTGGACAGGCTCACTTCCCCTTCCGCACGGTGGCGCGTTTTTTCGTTCAACCAGGTCAGGCGAGGGATCGCCAGCTCGGCGTGTTGTCCGGAGGGCGTGAGAAAACGGATACTGCTGTCACGCAGGTCGAAGTGGTCAAACTGCCGCAGGAAAAGTTCGTTGATTTGCGTGGGTTTGAAGCTGTTTTTCTGTTCATCGCTGGTCAGGAGTTGGCGATTGAGTTCAAGGCGCATCTGCCAGAAGGTGAGATCACGAAACTGCCAGCGCCCCTGAAGCAACGACTGCCAGATATTCAGCGCCAGGTTGACCCGACCAATATGCATTTGCCCCTGATCTTTCAGGGCAATGTGCAGATCGCGGATCTGTAACGTAGGGCCGAAGTTTTCCCACCGGCCCTGCAACTCACTGGCCTGTACCGGCACGCCAGTAACGCGCGATACGGCTTGCAAAATGTCGCTGCGGTAGCTGTTGAGATGCGGCATGACGAGGCGCAGCCCGCTGACCAGCAGCGCCACAATAACGATGATTGTGGCGAGCAGCAGTAACAAAATCCTCGGCAACCGCCTCACACACCTCTCCTTGTCTTCCGCCGGATTACGGATCGATACCTCTCATGCCCTGACCGTTATCAGTGCGGAACAATCGGGACGAAAGCGCATGTTAACCCAAAAAAGGGGGTATTTTTAGCCCGATTCCATGACAAAACGTCGTGCAAGGCCAGCATTAACAAGAAAATTACATCATCACCACGTCAAACTGCTCCTGCGTGTAGAGCGGCTCAACATGGACTTTCACCTGTTTGCCGACGAAGATCTCAACTTCGGCTAACGCATGTGATTCATCGCTCTTCAGCGCTTCCCCCACCGCCGGTGACACGTACACCAGGAAACGGTCTGAATCGTAGGCATGGTGGACACGCACGATCTCACGCATGATCTCGTAGCAAACAGTTTCCACCGTTTTCAGCGTGCCGCGTCCTTTGCACACCGGACAATCAGCACACAGCACATGCTCGATACTTTCGCGCGTGCGTTTTCGTGTCATCTCAACCAGCCCAAGCGCTGAGAAACCGTTGATCCCGGTTTTAACCCGATCTTTACTCAACGCGCTTTCCAGCGAATGCAACACCCGGCGGCGATGGTCATCGTTACTCATATCGATGAAATCGATGATGATAATGCCGCCAAGATTGCGCAACCGTAGCTGACGAGCAATTGCCTGTGTCGCTTCGATATTGGTGTTGAAAATGGTTTCGTCCAGATTGCGATGGCCGACAAACGCACCGGTATTGATATCGATGGTGGTCATGGCTTCGGTTTGATCGATGATCAGATAACCGCCGGACTTCAATTCAACTTTGCGATCAAGCGAACGCTGGATCTCATTCTCCACATCGTAGAGATCAAAGATGGGTTGCTTGCCACTATACAGCTCCAGCTTGCTGGCCATCTCCGGGATATATTCACCGGTGAATTCCACCAACAGATCGCAGGTCAGACGCGAGTCTACGCGGATGCGGTCCAACGCGGCCCCGGCGAAATCTCGCAACACACGCTGCGCCAGCGCCAGTTCGCCATACAGCAGGCAACGGGTCTGGTTACGCTTTTTGCGTTCACTGACTTTGGTCCACAAACGCTTGAGGAATGCAGCATCCTGCGCCAATTCCTCCTCGCCAATGCCTTCAGCAGCAGTACGGATGATAAAGCCACCAAGATCATCACAATAGGCGGCCACCACCGCTTTCAGGCGTTCGCGCTCCGCTTCGCTTTCAATTCGCTGAGAAACGCCAACGTGTGAGGCTCCCGGCATAAATACCAGATAACGCGATGGCAGGGTAATGTCGGTGGTCAGGCGTGCGCCTTTGGTGCCAAGCGGATCTTTGACCACCTGCACCATCAGGTCCTGCCCCTGGCGCACCAGTTCGGCAATATCGCGTACGCTGAAATTCTTCTGCTCATCACCGGCAACACATTCGGTGTGCGGCATGATATCGGAAGCGTGCAGAAAGGCAGCCTTATCAAGGCCAATGTCGACAAACGCCGCCTGCATGCCGGGTAGCACACGGCTGACGCGTCCTTTATAGATGTTGCCCACAATGCCACGGCGCGCTTCGCGCTCGATGTGGATTTCCTGCAAAATGCCGCCATCAATATAGGCGACGCGCGTTTCAGAGGGTGTCACATTTACCAGCAGTTCAGCCGTCATCTTGTCCCCTTAGCGCACGCAGCGACTGGAAATTGCTGAGCAACTCTCCGGTCTCAACCAGCGGTAAACCCACCACTGCGTGATAGCTTCCATTAATTTTGCGGACAAAGTTTCCGCCAATGCCCTGTATCCCGTAAGCGCCGGCTTTATCCATCGGTTCGCCACTGGCGATATAGTGCGCAATTTCTTCTGCCGTGATCTTGCGGAAAGTCACGTCTGTAACAACCAGGCAATCCAGCTGTCGCTGACGATCGGCCAACGCCACTGCGGTCATAACCTGATGTGTCTGCCCGGAAAGCTTACTCAGCATGTGCTGAGCATGGTCGGCATCGCGTGGTTTTTCCAGCACTTCGCCATTCAAAACCACGATGGTGTCAGCACCCAATACCGGCAGATCCTGCGGGGCAACCTTCACACCAGCCGAAGCTTTATCACGCGCCAGACGGCAGACATAAGTTTCAGCAGCCTCTTCAGGCTGACGCTGCTCTTCCACATCCGTGATCAGACGTTCAAATTGCAGGCCAAGCTGCGTCAACAGCTCACGTCGACGCGGTGAACCGGAAGCCAGGTACAGGGTTATCATAGTTTTCCTTACTGAACAGCGAACTGACGGCGAATCTTTCTCATTAATAAGAATAGCCAGGGCCAGAGAATGCCGTCGACAACGCTACTCCAGAAGATTTCCGGACGAAAGGAGACATTGATCACCAAAAATTCCGCCCAGAAAACAATAACATCCACCGCCAGCGATAGCACCATAACCATTAATGCCTGCTGCCACAACGCTAAGTTACGGAAAAGCTGGAATTTAAAGGCTACCAGATAGGCGATGATACTCAACGCCAGCGCACGTACGCCCAGCGTTGAGCCTGCCACCAGGTCCATGATGGCACCCAGCACGAAGCCAGTGCCCACATTCACCCGATGTGGCAGCGCCAGTACCCAATAGATCAGGATCAGCAACAACCATGATGGCCGGAACATGTAGATTTGTTCGGGCCAGGGCATGATTTGCAGGATAAGGGCAATCAGAAAGGACAGCCAGATAACCCATCGGCCCTGGCTGCGATAGCTACTCAAGGCTGGCCTCCACGCGAGTTCGCCGGTGTTACCTGCGAACTACTGCCACTATTGGCAGGTGCGGGTGGTCCCATTTGTTGACTGGCTGGTGCAGGTGGCCCCATTTCACCGGCGGGCGGTAACACCTGCGGCATCATCTGCATTAAACGTTCATTAGCGACACGATGCACTTCATCCGGCGCCATTGGCATATCGCCGTTACGATCGGCACCCCACAGCAGCAGCAGATAGCGCAGACGCTGTAAGCCCGCCGTTGGATGGGCCTGGATAATGGTGTACGCACGCTGCGTATCCACTTTCACCGATGACACCACACCCACCGGATAACCTTCCGGGAAGCGACCACCCAAGCCCGAGGTCACCAGCACATCACCCACACGAATGTCGATGTTGCCCGGTAAATGTTCGAGTTGCAGGTCTTCATTACAGCCGTTACCGGCCGCAATCACGCGGATATCATTACGCAGCACCTGAATAGGCAGCGCATGGGAAGCATCACAGATCAGCAGCACACGGCTGGTCACCTGACCTACCGCCACCACCTGTCCGACAACACCTTTATCGCTGATCACCGGCTGGCCTTCGTAAACGCCGTTTACGCTGCCCTTGTCGATAACCACCTGATCGGTGTAGGGATCGGTGCCAGTGGAGATCACCTGCGTCACCATTTTGTGTTCATCCTGACGCAGCGGTGAGCCAAGCAGCTCGCGCAGACGCGCGTTTTCCTGCTTGTATTGCCCCAGCATGAGCAGGTCGCTGTTCTTCAGGAAGAGTTCACGGCGCAGTGCTTTGTTTTCCTGCTCCAACTGCTGGCGAGATGCCAGCGTGGCAGAGACGCCGTCAAGCAGCTCTCTTGGCCCGTTTGCCAGGAAGTAAAAGGGACTGACCGAGGTGTCCAGGTAGTTGCGGATCTGGGAAAAAGAGCCCACGCGACTATCAGCGATAATAATCGCGATCGCCACAATGACTGCCAGAAAAAGGCGCAACTGCAGGGATGGCCCCCTGCTAAAAATCGGCTTCATAAAATCTGCGTGTTCCTCGACATCAGGGAAGAAGCGCGGGTGTTAAGACCTGCGCCTCCATGGCTGGACGCATCATAGTCATATCCCCTTTCTTCAAATTGCAGGTACGCTGATTACGTGCGTTCCCACAGCCTGAATAAGGGGTCAGGCGCTAATTCCCTGCGCAATTTGACCAGGGTCACAGCCGATGAGGATTTACTCCTCGCTGAACAAATCGCCGCCGTGCATGTCGATCATTTCCAACGCTTTACCACCACCACGCGCTACGCAGGTCAGTGGATCTTCGGCCACGACCACCGGAATACCGGTTTCTTCCATCAGCAGGCGATCGAGGTTACGCAGCAACGCGCCACCACCCGTCAGCACCATACCGCGCTCGGAAATGTCGGAAGCCAGTTCTGGCGGGCACTGCTCCAGTGCCACCATTACCGCGCTCACGATGCCGGTCAGTGGTTCCTGCAACGCTTCCAGGATTTCATTGGAGTTCAGCGTAAAGCCGCGAGGCACACCTTCAGCCAGGTTACGCCCGCGCACTTCGATTTCGCGCACTTCGTCACCCGGATACGCAGAACCAATCTCATGCTTGATACGCTCAGCGGTCGCTTCACCGATCAGCGAGCCGTAGTTGCGGCGTACATAATTAATGATAGCTTCATCGAAGCGGTCACCACCAATACGTACTGAAGAGGAGTAGACCACACCGTTCAGCGAGATGACGGCCACTTCAGTGGTACCACCACCGATATCAACCACCATCGAACCGGTTGCTTCAGATACCGGCAAACCGGCACCAATCGCAGCTGCCATCGGTTCTTCAATCAGGAATACTTCGCGAGCACCTGCGCCCTGCGCAGATTCACGGATGGCACGGCGTTCAACCTGGGTTGCACCCACCGGCACACACACCAGCACGCGTGGGCTGGGGCGCATAAAACTGTTGCTATGCACTTGCTTGATAAAGTGCTGGAGCATTTTTTCGGTCACGAAGAAGTCAGCGATAACGCCGTCTTTCATCGGACGAATAGCGGCGATATTGCCTGGTGTACGACCAAGCATCTGTTTAGCGTCATGACCAACGGCGGCTACGCTCTTTGGGGAGCCGGCACGATCCTGACGAATGGCAACCACGGAAGGCTCGTTTAGCACGATGCCTTGTCCTTTTACGTAAATCAGGGTATTCGCGGTACCCAGGTCAATGGACAAGTCATTGGAAAACATGCCACGAAATTTTTTAAACATACTAAGGGATAATCCTGCAAGCTGGGGGCGGAAAATAAAATCCGCCTACTTTACCAACCACGCGAAGCCGCTACAAGGCGCAAAAACGTTCCGCTTCGGTGAAAAAATGTGCTAGCTAAATTTTACAGCATTGTATGCCACGGTTAGCTAACGATAAACGGCGCTAAGCCGCCGCTTTTACGGCTATTCGCCCAGCCAGCACGGGCGATTCTGGACATAAAATCTAACATTTCCCATCGTGCTGGAGATCGAGAAACTTCACGTTTACACCTGGAAACAACTATCAGCGTCGTTATCAGGCTTAGCAGGACTATATCCGGTAACGTTGCGAATGCTTTTTCACGTTACTGTTCACCGGCAGCGACGGCGCAAAGAAATCGCCCTGCCCGCCGGATACGCCAAGCCCCGCCAGCGTTTGCCACTCCGCACGCGTACGTACGCCAGCCGCAAATACCTGAGTCGGCGTGGACTTACACACCTCCAACAGGCTTTGCACAAAAAGCTGATTTTCCGTACGTCGTTCAATATTGCGCACCAGACCGGGGTCCAGTTTGATTAACTCAACGGGAAATTGCTTGATGTAGGCGCTGCTTACTACCGTTAACCCCGCCTGGTTGACGGCGATGCGACAACCAAACGCACTGAGCATTTTGAAAACCGGCACTAAACGGTTGATGTGTTGACAAACATCCGCCTCGGCAAGTTCAAATAAAAAGCGTTTTCTTTGCGATTTACTGCACTGGAGTAAAAGTTTTTGCAACCAGCGCTGAAAAGAACGCTGCACCAGTGAATCAATATTCACCGGCAACGCCAGCGTTTCATCGGGCCACACCTCTGATAACGCGGCGATACGGGTCACCATCTGACGGTCCCAGCTTTCAGCCATGCCCAGTTGCTGTACCAACGGCATGAACTCCGCCGACACCACTTCTTTATCACCATCAAAGACGCGAGCCAGCATCTCGCGGTGATGGACTTTACCGTCCAACAACACGGCGGGCTTCTGATACAGACGTGGTCCACCACGGCTCTGGGTGTTCTCCAGCAAGGTGCGCCAGCGCACGCTGCCACGTCCCATCTCCAGAGGGTTGCCCTCGCCAATTGACCAGCTGTTCCCCCCTTGCAACGCCGCACGACGGGTCGCCATTTCAACATTTTCCATCACCTGCGGCACGCTTTGCCCGCTGCGCCAGGCGCTGATACCAATATGGATGAGATCATCGCGATCCAGCATGCGCATCGGTGGCAATGAATCCACCGCATTGATCAGTTGATCGGCAATACTGTTTGCTTCTTTCAGGGTGCGATGCGGCAGCAGCACCGCGAAGTCGCTGCGGAAATAGCGCGCCAGCAAGGCGCCCGGATAACGCAGCACAAAGGTCGACAACATGTTAATCAGGTCAAAAAGATACTCTTCAGCCAGTGCCGGACCGAGGGTTTCATGATGCGTTTCGAGATCGGGCAAACGTACCATCATCACCACGCCATGCGTGCCGACATCTTCCTGATCTTCTAACAGGGTCGCCAGTTGGTTGTCGAAGAACAATCGATTATTCAGACCGGTACGGGAATCCTGCGCGGCAAAGGTGCGAATTAAAGTGTCGATACGCAGTCGCTGTTCGCCTGCTTCGCGTAAATCATGTAGCAGCAGATCAATGGCGTGGCTGGCTTTGGGCGGCCATTCCGACTCCTCTCCAACGCGCGACTGACGATCGCCCGCCAGAATACGTTCCGAGCGCGCTTCCAACCGCTCCATATTGCGCCAGTGACGGTTCAGCCAGCGATGCGTCATCACCAACAGCGAGGCCATGATCAGCACCACGCTAAAAATAACGATCAAGGTGTAGGCACCCGTGAAAGAACGAAACCAGGTTTTGGCCGGGTCCAGTACCACAACGCGCAGCGACAGTCCGGATGAGTGCACCAGCGGCAGATCAAACTGAATAAAGCGGTTTGGCTCATCCTCCAGCATCGGGTTTTCATGGCGAGCCAGGCGAAACAACGTGCGGTCACCGCTGTGTAATTCGAGTTGTTCAGCATTGATAACCGGCATCAGACGCGTCAGCCATTGCGTCAGATCCTGGGGCGACTGGGTGAGCAGGGCTTTGTCGACTTCGGTAGCCAGCGTTTGTACGCGGGTTTCAACGCGCTGCTGTGATAGCCAGATAAAACTAAAAGCGCAGCCGACCAGCATCAGTAACATCGCCAGTAAGCTTAATAATGTAATAAACGCAGAAAACTTCGTGGTTAATCGCATCCCTGTGCCTGTAATCACTGCGGTTATGAATGGAAAAGAACCGTCTGCACGAGCCTCACTGGCGCAAACCTGAGCAAAATAGCATAAATCACCGTCTGAAACAGCGTTCCGCCGAGATCGCGGTGCAGACAAAGGCGAGTATAACGACAAACATCGTCCACCTGACTTTCACCGGATTTTTTTCGTCCTATTCTCAAGATAAGCGCAACCAGGAAATTTCACATTTTTCCGCACTTACTGGCAGGCTGCGCAGGGTTTGATCATGCTTGCTTTATTTATGCAGCCGGAGAATTCCATGAAGACAAAGCATTCCCTTTCTGAAGCTGATGTCACGCCAGAAAGCATCTTTAATATGCAGCGTCGTCAGGTGCTGAAAGCGCTCGGATTAGGTGCCGTTGCTGCCAGCCTGCCGGGCGGCGCCCAGGCCGATGTCCTGAGTTGGTTTAAAGGTAACGATCGCCCCGCAGCCCCGGCCGGTAAAGCGTTGCAATTTAGTAAACCGCCCGCCTGGCAGGCCGATTTGCCGTTAACGCCATTCGATAAAGTCGCAGGCTACAATAATTTCTACGAATTTGGCCTGGATAAGGCCGATCCGGCGGCCAATGCCGGGACATTAAAAACCGATCCCTGGCAGTTACGTATTGAAGGTGAAGTCGCCAAACCGATCACGCTGGATATGGATGACATCTTCAAACGTTTTGCGATGGAGCAGCGGATATATCGCATGCGCTGCGTAGAGGCCTGGTCAATGGTGATCCCCTGGGTGGGATTTGAGCTGAACAAGCTGCTGAAACTGGCAGAACCCACCAGCAACGCCCGTTTTGTTGCGTTCCAGACGTTATATGCCCCGGATCAAATGCCCGGTCAGAAAGACCGCTTTATTGGCGGTGGACTGGATTATCCCTATGTTGAGGGGCTACGTATGGATGAAGCCATGCATCCGCTCACTCTGCTCAGCACCGGCGTGTATGGCAAAGCGTTACCTCCGCAAAATGGTGCCCCAATCCGCCTGACGGTACCGTGGAAGTATGGTTTCAAAGGCATCAAGTCGATTGTCAAAATTACCCTGACGCACGATCAGCCGCCCACCACCTGGAACCAGATCGCCGCAAATGAATATGGTTTCTATGCCAACGTTAACCCGCATGTTGACCATCCGCGCTGGTCACAAGCCACCGAGCGTTTTATCGGTCCGGGAGGTATTTTGAAGGTAGAACGGCAACCAACGCTGCTGTTTAACGGTTATGCCAAAGAGGTCGCTTCGTTGTATCACGGGTTGGATTTACGGGAGAACTATTGAGTGCGTCTGACATTACGTCATATCACCTGGCTTAAAGTGGTGCTGCACCTGGCGGCTTTTTTACCGTTCGTCTGGTTGTTTTTCGCCGCTAATCAGGGTTGGTTAAGTGCCGATCCGGCCAAAGATATCCAACATTTTACCGGCAGAATGGCGCTTAAGTTGTTGCTGGCGACCTTGCTGGTCAGCCCGTTAACCCGCTATGCCAAACAACCGCTGCTGATTCGTACCCGCCGCCTGCTGGGTTTGTGGTGCTTTGCCTGGGCCTGTCTGCACCTGACGAGCTACTACCTGCTGGAACTTGGCGTCGATAATCTGCGATTACTCGGCAGCGAACTGGTTTCCCGTCCCTATCTGACCTTGGGGATTATCTGCTGGGTGATCCTGTTCGCATTGGCCGTCACCTCCTTCCAACGCGCCCAACGCAAACTGGGACGGCGCTGGCAAACGCTGCATAATGGTATCTATCTGGTGGCGATCCTCGCCCCCATTCACTATCTTTGGTCTGTTAAAGTCCTGTCACCACAGCCGTTGATCTATGCCCTGCTGGCGCTACTGCTGTTAGCCTGGCGTTACAATAAGTTGCGAAAACTCCTGTCCAGATAATTCCTGCAAGGTTGTCTTCCGGCTGCAATTTCTGTTAAAAGGTGTGGCCTTCAGGCCGCATCCGATCATCTTCGCAGATAAGACCAGTATTTTGCTGCGAATTGCGACGAAACGGATATAATGCCCGGCTTTATTGCAAGACACGTCTTCTTTTTCACTTCGAAGAGTGACAAAGCAAGAATGTCGCGGTATTTTACGCGATGCCTGAATAATTGCAGGAGATAGCAGCAAGATGGCGCACAAATTTCACATACTGCTTTTGAACGGACCCAACCTGAATTTACTGGGTACGCGCGAGCCTGAGAAGTATGGTCACACGACACTGGCGCAAATTGTCAGCGATCTGACGCAACAGGCCGATCAGCACCATGTGAAATTGAGTCATCTGCAATCGAACGCGGAGTTTCAGTTGATTGATCGTATCCATGAGGCCAGAGGCAATGTGGATTACATCATCATCAATCCTGCCGCGTTCACGCATACCAGCGTCGCGCTGCGTGATGCCCTGCTGGCGGTGAGCATTCCTTTTATCGAGGTGCATCTCACGAACGTGCATGCCCGCGAACCGTTCCGCCATCACTCCTATCTTTCCGATGTATCTGCCGGCGTCATTTGTGGACTTGGCGTTGATGGATACTCGTGGGCTTTACAAACGGCGGTCAAACGCCTGACACATTCCAATTAAACAGAGTACGGAACCACACTCATGGATATTCGTAAAATTAAGAAACTGATCGAACTGGTTGAAGAGTCCGGCATCGCTGAGCTGGAAATCTCTGAGGGCGAAGAGTCCGTTCGCATCAGCCGTTCACCTGCCAATGTCGGTTATCCTGTTATGCAGCAGGCTTATGCTGCACCTGCACCGCAGATGGCTCCTCTGGCCGCTGCTGTTGCCCCAGCTGCTGCCCCAGTAGCCGCTGAAGCTGCCAAACCAGAAATCACTGGTCACATCGTGCGTTCACCGATGGTCGGCACCTTCTATCGTACCCCGAGCCCGGATGCGAAAGCCTTTATCGAAGTCGGCCAGAAAGTTAACGTCGGCGACACCCTGTGCATCGTTGAAGCGATGAAAATGATGAACCAGATCGAAGCCGATAAATCCGGCGTGGTGAAAGCGATTCTGGTGGAAAGTGGCCAGCCGGTTGAATTTGACGAGCCGCTGGTTGTCATCGAATAACGAGGCGAACCATGCTGGATAAAATTGTCATTGCTAACCGCGGTGAGATCGCGCTGCGCATTCTGCGTGCCTGTAAAGAGCTGGGCATCAAGACTGTGGCGGTTCACTCCACGGCAGACCGCGACCTGAAGCACGTACTGCTGGCTGACGAAACCGTCTGCATCGGTCCGGCGCAGTCGGTCAAAAGTTACCTCAATATTCCGGCCCTGATCTCCGCCGCCGAAATCACCGGCGCGGTCGCGATCCATCCGGGATATGGCTTCCTGTCTGAGAACGCCGATTTTGCCGAGCAGGTCGAACGCTCCGGCTTTATCTTTATCGGTCCGAAAGCCGACACCATCCGCCTGATGGGTGACAAGGTATCGGCGATCACCGCGATGAAAAAAGCGGGTGTACCGACCGTACCGGGTTCTGACGGTCCACTGACGGAAGACATGGAGAAAAACCGTGCCTTCGCCAAACGCATCGGCTACCCGGTGATCATCAAAGCCTCCGGTGGCGGCGGTGGTCGTGGTATGCGCGTGGTGCGCAGCGACAAGGATCTTGAGCAGTCCATCAACATGACGAAAGCGGAAGCCAAAGCGGCTTTCAACAACGACATGGTGTACATGGAGAAATATCTCGAGAATCCGCGTCATATCGAAATCCAGGTGATGGCCGACGGTCAGGGCAACGCCATCTATCTGGCGGAGCGCGACTGCTCGATGCAGCGTCGTCACCAGAAAGTGGTGGAAGAAGCGCCGGCACCGGGTATCACCCCGGAACTGCGTAGCTTTATCGGCGACCGCTGTGCCAAAGCCTGTGTCGATATCGGCTACCGTGGCGCGGGTACCTTTGAGTTCCTGTTCGAAAACGGCGAGTTCTACTTTATCGAGATGAACACCCGTATTCAGGTAGAACACCCGGTCACTGAGATGATCACCGGTGTTGATCTGATCAAAGAACAGCTGCGCATTGCTGCCGGTCAGCCGCTGTCCATCCGTCAGGAAGATGTGGTGATCCGCGGTCATGCGGTGGAATGCCGTATCAACGCCGAAGACCCGAACACCTTCCTGCCGAGTCCGGGCAAGATCACGCGCTTCCACGCGCCGGGTGGTTTCGGTGTGCGCTGGGAATCGCATATCTATGCCGGTTACAGCGTGCCGCCGTACTACGACTCCATGATCGGCAAGCTGATCACCTACGGTGAAAACCGTGACGTGGCGATTGCGCGCATGAAGAATGCGCTGGCGGAGCTGATCATCGACGGTATCAAGACCAACGTCGAACTGCAGATGAAAATCATGTCCGACGAAAACTTCCAGCAGGGTGGAACCAATATCCACTATCTGGAGAAAAAACTCGGCCTGCAAGAGTAATTCTTGCAGCGCAGAGATCCTTTGAGGCCGGTTAAACCGGCCTTTTTCATTTTTGTTGCCTTTGAGGTTGCATGATGGATTGGCGTTTTGTGCAAGCGAATAAAGAGGCGCGCTGGGCGTTGTATCTGGCGCTGGCGTATCTCGCCGTGTGGGGGCTTTCCGCCTGGCTGGGTGGCGATGCCACCGGTATCACCGGGTTGCCACGCTGGTTTGAACTCTCCTGCCTGTTTGCCCCTGTGCTGTTTATTGCGTTGTGCTGGCTGATGGTGCGGGTGGTTTTCCGCGATATGTCACTGGAGGACAACGATGGAAAGTGAAATCATTCTTCCCCTGCTGGCCTATCTGGTGTTGATCGCCGGATTGTCGGTTTTTGCCATGCGCAAGCAGCGCGAGGGTAACTTCCTCACCGAATATTTCCTCGGCAACCGTTCGATGGGCGGCTTTGTGCTGGCAATGACCATCACCGCTACCTACATCAGCGCCAGTTCCTTTATTGGCGGGCCGGGTGCAGCCTACAAATATGGGTTGGGCTGGGTGCTGCTGGCAATGATTCAGGTGCCTGCCGTGTGGCTGTCGCTCGGCGTACTGGGAAAGAAATTTGCCATTCTGGCGCGCCGCTACAATGCCGTGACGCTCAATGACATGTTATATGGGCGCTACCGCAGCCCGCTGCTGATTTGGCTGGCCAGCCTGAGCCTGCTGACGGCGTTTATCGGTGCGATGACGGTGCAGTTTATTGGTGGCGCACGCCTGCTGGAAACCGCTGCGGGCATTCCTTACGACACCGGACTGCTGATTTTTGGTGGCACCATCGCACTCTACACCGCCGTCGGGGGCTTCCGAGCCAGCGTATTGAATGACGCGATGCAGGGGCTGGTGATGCTGATTGGCACCTTCCTGTTGCTGTTTGCCGTTATTCATCAGGCCGGTGGGCTGGAGACGGCCGTCACGAAACTGCGCACCATCGATCCACAGTTGGTATCACCAGAAGGGGTGGGTAATGTCATCACCCCCACCTTCCTGAGTTCGTTTGCCGTGCTGGTGTGCTTTGGTGTGATTGGTCTGCCGCATACCGCCGTGCGCTGTATCTCGTATAAAGACAGCAAAGCGATGCATCGCGGTATTATCCTCGGCACCATTGTCGTGGTGATCCTGATGCTGGGCATGCATCTGGCTGGCGCGCTGGGTCGGGCGATCATCCCGGATCTTACCGTTCCCGATCGTGTGATCCCAACACTGATGATCACCGTTTTACCGCCTATGGCCGCTGGGATCTTTCTTGCTGCGCCAATGGCGGCGATCATGTCGACCATTAACGCGCAGCTGCTGCAATCCTCCGCTACCCTGATCAAGGATCTGTATCTGCGCATTGCGCCGCAGCACAGCGAGAATGAGGCGCGTCTGCGTCTGCTCTCCGGCACCATTACCTTTGTGCTGGGCATCCTGCTGCTGCTGGCAGCATGGAACCCGCCGGATATGATCATCTGGCTGAACCTGCTGGCCTTCGGCGGCCTGGAAGCGGTGTTCCTGTGGCCGCTGGTGCTCGGTCTGTATTGGCAACGCGCTAACGCTGCCGGTGCGATTAGCGGCATGGTGGTTGGCGCCGCATGCTACACGCTGCTCGCCAGCCTGAAACTGGAGCTGTGGGGCTTCCACCCTATCGTTCCTTCACTAATCCTTAGCCTGCTGGCCTTTCTGGTCGGTAATCTGTTTGGCACCGCGTCTGACCAACCTGACGCGGCCCTGGAATAAAGAGAAACGCTATGCCGTGGATTCAAATTAAAATTAACAGCTCTGGTGAGCACGCCGAGACTCTGAGTGATGCACTGATGGAGAGCGGCGCAGTATCCGTCACTTTTCAGGATACCCACGATAACCCGGTTTACGAACCGCTGCCGGGCGAAACGCTTTTATGGGGCGATACCGATGTGATTGGCCTGTTTGATGCCGAAACTGACATGAGCGACGTGGTTGCAGAGTTAAGCCAGCATCCGCTGCTCGGCCAGGGTTTCCGCCATAAAATCGAACAGATCGAAGACAAAGACTGGGAACGCGAATGGATGGATAACTTCCACCCCATGCGCTTCGGTGAACGTTTATGGATTTGTCCGAGCTGGCGTGAAGTGCCGGATCCAAACGCCGTCAACGTGATGCTGGATCCCGGCCTGGCATTTGGCACCGGGACACACCCAACCACCTCATTGTGCCTGAGCTGGCTGGATGGTCTCGACTTGCAGGGCAAAACCGTGATCGATTTCGGCTGTGGCTCCGGCATTCTGGCTATCGCGGCCCTGAAACTGGGTGCAGCCCAGGCGATCGGTATTGATATCGATCCGCAGGCGATTCAGGCCAGCCGTGATAATGCTGAACGCAATGGCGTCGCCGACCGCCTGTCCCTGTACTTACCTCACCAGCAGCCAGAGAACTTGCAGGCCGACGTGGTGGTCGCCAATATCCTTGCCGGCCCGCTGCGTGAGCTGGCACCGTTGATTAGCGTATTGCCAAAAGCCGGTGGACATCTCGGCTTATCAGGCGTGCTGGCCAGCCAGGCGGAAAGCGTGTGTGAAGCCTATACCGAGCGTTTTGTTCTCGACCCGGTGGCCGAAAAAGAAGAGTGGTGTCGCATCACCGGTGTACGTCGCTAATACCGCATAATTAGCACCATTCACTCTTGACTCCCCGCCACATCTCTTGCGAATCCGGTGATGTGGCGTTTTTTATGTTGTGATTTGGCTCAAGTTTTCAGAAAAACTTTTGTTCACAATTTCAGCGTATTTTTTTAATTACCTGAATAATATAGGTATTTCTTATAGTTGTTACTGATCGGTCCGATTTCCTTGATTTTTACCTGCTAATTGTTCAAAGTTTGGCCTTTCATCTTCGTGAAAAAATGCGTAATATACGCCGCCTTGCGAACAGTTAGGGTCACTTCTTTTTCATGCGCATTGGACATTATCAGCTTCGTAATCGACTCATCGCTGCGCCTATGGCCGGGGTTACCGACAAGCCATTCCGCACCTTGTGTTACGAGAACGGCGCTGGCATGACAGTCTCCGAGATGTTGTCATCAAACCCGGAAGTATGGGCCAGTGACAAGTCCCGTTTGCGTATGGTGCATAGTGACGAGCCCGGTATTCGTGCCGTGCAAATAGCCGGTTGTGATCCCGATGAAATGGCGGCTGCCGCGCGCATTAATGTGGCGTCAGGCGCGCAGGTCATTGACATCAACATGGGCTGCCCGGCGAAGAAAGTGAATCGTAAGATGGCGGGTTCTGCGCTGCTGCAACATCCGCAACTGGTTGAGTCTATTCTCACCGCGGTAGTAAATGCAGTTGATGTACCCGTTACGCTGAAGATTCGCACTGGCTGGGACAAAGAAAATCGTAATTGTGTAGAGATTGCCCAATTGGCTGAACGCTGTGGCATTCAGGCCCTCACCATTCATGGACGCACTCGCGCCTGTTTGTTTGAAGGGCAAGCTGAATACGACAGCATTCGGACAGTTAAGCAGAGCGTTTCCATTCCGGTTATCGCGAATGGAGACATTACTGACCCGCATAAAGCCAGAGCAGTGCTCGATTATACAGGAGCCGATGCTCTGATGATCGGTCGCGCTGCTCAGGGAAGACCGTGGATCTTCCGGGAAATCCAGCATTATCTGGACACAGGGGAGCTGCTGGCACCGAAGCCGCTGGCTGAAGTGAAGCATATGCTGATTGGACACATACGGGAGCTGCACGACTTTTACGGTCAGCGCAAGGGATACCGTATTGCCCGAAAACATGTTTCCTGGTATTTGCAGGAAAATGCCCCTGATGACCAGTTTCGGCGCACATTCAACGCCATTGAGGATGCCAGCGAACAGCTGGAGGCGTTGGAGGCATACTTCGAAAATCTTGCGTAAACGAAATAAAGAGCTGAAAGAACTATGTTCGAACAACGCGTAAATTCTGACGTACTGACCGTTTCTACCGTTAACTCACAGGATCAGGTGACGCAAAAGCCTCTGCGTGATTCGGTTAAACAGGCACTGAAGAACTATTTTGCTCAACTGAACGGTCAGGATGTTAGTGACCTGTATGAACTGGTACTGGCTGAAGTCGAGCAGCCTCTGTTGGACATGGTGATGCAGTACACCCGTGGCAACCAGACCCGTGCAGCTCTGATGATGGGTATCAACCGTGGTACTCTGCGTAAGAAGCTGAAAAAATACGGCATGAACTGATTTCAGTTTGTTGCTGCGATAACGCCAGCCCTCGGGCTGGCGTTTTTGTTTCTGTTTCCCGCCATTAACAACGCATGAAACAATTGTCACCATAATGGTAACATTAGTTGCAATTGCTCCAGTGATATTCCACGGCGAAACCCCTTCGCTCAATGTCCCATTTTGGCTCAGTTCTCCTCGACTTTTCTCTGCATCTCTGCCCGCCAGCCCTGTTTCTCTGTGATCCTGAACCGCTCCAGCCGCAAACGTGCAAATTCATACATTTTGTCCTGCGTTCCCGCTCACACTGCTTCCATATAGTGAAACTTTTTGCACTGTTTGTGATCGAGGCGACTCGCTTTGCTTCCTTTTGGTGCGCGATAGTAGTCGGAACTTTCTGAATGCTTCAGGTTATGAAGAGATCTTTCTAATGAATTCAGGATTCTGCAAACCTGGCATCAGCTTTGCAGAGTCTGGAATGGCTGACCGCCACAGACAGGAAAAGCGCACTTAAAAGTGTGCAACACAACCACATAACAACACGATTTCGCCACACAGGATGCTTTATGAAAAAGATGATGCTCTCCACCCTGGTCGCTGCAGCTTCTCTGTTCGCTGTTGCTCAGCAAGCGCATGCAGGCACCACGTTGGATGCAATTAAGAAGAAAGGGTTTGTTCAGTGCGGTATCAGTGATGGCCTGCCTGGCTTCTCTTATGCCGATGCCAGCGGCAAATTCACCGGTATCGACGTTGACGTCTGCCGCGCCGCTGCGGCTGCCGTATTTGGTGATGCCAGCAAGGTGAAATACACCCCGCTGACAGCAAAAGAGCGTTTCACCGCACTGCAATCAGGTGAAGTGGACATTCTGTCCCGTAACACCACCTGGACTTCATCACGCGATGGCGGCATGGGCTTCCTGTTCGCAGGCGTGAACTACTACGACGGTATCGGCTTCCTGACCCATAAAAAAGCCGGTCTCAAAAGCGCTAAAGAGCTGGATGGCGCCACCGTATGTATCCAGGCCGGTACTGATACCGAGCTGAACGTGGCGGATTACTTCAAAGCCAACAACATGCAGTACACCCCTGTGACTTTCGACCGTTCTGATGAGTCAGCGAAAGCACTCGACAGCGGTCGTTGTGACACCCTGGCTTCTGACCAGTCTCAGCTGTATGCGCTGCGTATCAAGCTGGGCAAACCAGACGAATTTATCGTTCTGCCGGAAGTGATTTCCAAAGAGCCGCTGGGCCCGGTAGTACGTCGTGGTGATGATGACTGGTTCACCATCGTTAAATGGTCACTGTACGCCATGCTGAATGCGGAAGAGATGGGTATCAACTCTAAAAACGTTGATCAGCTGGCAGCCAAACCGTCTAACCCGGACATGGCTCACCTGCTGGGCGCTGAAGGCGACTTCGGCAAAGACCTGAAGCTCGACAACAAGTGGGCATTCAACATCATCAAACAGGTGGGTAACTACCAGGAAAGCTTTGACCGCAACGTCGGTAAAGACAGTGCTCTGAAAATCGCGCGTGGTCAAAATGCGCTCTGGAATCAGGGCGGTATCCAGTACGCTCCGCCGGTACGTTAATTCTGCCTTCCAGTCGGGCACCGCACCCTGCGGTGCCCAATGCGTTTTCTTCACTGAGGTTTCAACATGTCACAACGCCCAACCGTAAAAAGGGATTTTTCGTTCGGTAATCCTACGGTTCGCGCCTGGCTTTACCAGATCGTCGCGATTGTGGCCGTGCTCGCTGTAGTGGGATATCTCATCCACAATACAGTGATCAACCTGGCCAATCGTGGCATCACATCGGGTTTCGGCTTTCTGGAACGTAGTGCCGGTTTCGGTATCGTCCAGCATCTGATTGATTACACCGAGGGAGATACTTACGCGCGCGTGTTTATGGTGGGGTTAACCAACACCCTGCTGGTTTCCGCACTCTGTATTATCTTCGCTTCTATTCTCGGATTTTTTATCGGTCTCGCGCGTTTGTCAGATAACTGGCTGCTGCGCAGGCTCTCTACGATCTATATCGAGACGTTCCGTAATATTCCGCCGCTGCTGCAAATCTTCTTCTGGTACTTTGCGGTGCTGCGTAATCTACCCGGCCCACGCCAGGCATTGAACGCCTTCGATCTGGCATTTGTCAGCAATCGTGGGCTTTATATCCCCTGGCCGACCTATGCGCCCGGCACCTGGCCATTTGTTATCGCGTTGATGCTGGCGATTGCAGTCAGCGTGGGACTGTTCCGCTTTAACCGCAAACATCAGCTTAAAACCGGTCAACTGCGCCGTACCTGGCCGATTGCCAGCGCGATGATCATTCTGTTTCCCTTGATCGCTCATGCGATGTTCGGTGCGGCAACGCACTGGGATGTGCCGGAACTGCGCGGGTTTAACTTCCGTGGTGGCTTCGTGATGATCCCTGAGCTGGCTTCGCTCACGCTGGCGCTGTCGATTTATACCTCTTCGTTTATCGCAGAAGTGATTCGTTCAGGTATTCAATCGGTACCCCATGGACAGAATGAAGCTGCCCGCTCGCTTGGTTTGCCAAATCCCGTCACCATGCGCCAGGTGATTATTCCCCAGGCCATGCGCGTGATCATTCCACCGCTGACCAGCCAGTATCTCAACATCGTGAAAAACTCCTCACTGGCGGCCGCTATCGGCTATCCGGATATGGTGTCGCTGTTTGCCGGTACGGTACTGAATCAGACGGGACAAGCGATTGAGACGATTGCGATCACCATGGCGGTCTACCTGATCATCAGCCTGGTCATTTCACTGCTGATGAACCTCTACAACCGCAAAATCGCGCTGGTTGAGCGTTAAGAGAACGGGATTATTATGTCTGTTACCACACACGAAACACCGCCAGTACCAACCAATCCCGTCAGCAAAGCCTGGGTTTGGGCACGTAAAAACCTGTTCTCCAGCTGGTTTAACACGCTGCTGACGCTGCTTTGCTTCTGGATTATCTGGAGCGTGATTCCGCCCGCGCTGAACTGGCTGGTCTTCCAGGCCAACTGGATTGGATCAACCCGTGCCGACTGTACCAAAGAAGGTGCCTGCTGGGTGTTTATCCATGCGCGCTTTGGTCAGTTTATGTATGGGTTGTACCCGCATGAGCTGCGCTGGCGTATAAACCTGGCGCTGGTGATTGGCCTGCTTTCAATCATCCCGATGTTCATCAAATCGATGCCACAGCGTGGCCGCTATATCGCCTGCTGGGCGGTGGCCTATCCGATCATCGTCTGGTTTCTGATGTATGGCGGCTATTTTGGCCTCGACCGCGTTGAAACTCGTCAGTGGGGTGGCTTGACGCTGACGTTAATTATCGCGTCGGTCGGGATCGCCGGTGCCCTGCCTTTGGGTATTTTGCTGGCGCTGGGGCGTCGTTCGAAGATGCCAGTTGTACGCACTCTCTCGGTGATTTTTATCGAGTTTTGGCGTGGCGTGCCGCTGATTACCGTGCTGTTTATGTCCTCAGTGATGCTGCCGCTGTTTATGGCAGAAGGCACCACCATCGACAAATTGGTGCGTGCATTAGTCGGGGTGATTTTGTTCCAGTCTGCCTATGTAGCGGAAGTGGTACGCGGTGGCTTACAAGCGTTACCCAAGGGACAGTATGAGGCCGCCGAATCACTGGCGTTGGGTTACTGGAAAACACAGATTCTGGTGATTCTGCCGCAGGCGCTCAAACTGACCATTCCAGGCCTGGTAAACACCATTATCGCGTTATTTAAAGATACCAGCCTGGTGATCATCATCGGCCTGTTTGATCTTTTCAGTAGCGTGCAGCAAGCAACCGTCGACCCCACATGGCTTGGGATGTCGACCGAAGGCTATGTTTTTGCTGCCCTCGTCTACTGGATTTTCTGTTTTAGCATGTCGCGCTATAGCCAGTATCTGGAGAAGCGCTTTCACACCGGGCGTAAATCGCACTGAGGTTTTACATGACACAATCTATGACTAATTCTGCTGACGCAATGATGATTACGCTCGAAAACGTGAATAAATGGTACGGCCAATTCCATGTGCTGAAAGACATTAACCTAGAGGTGAAGCCGCGTGAGCGTATCGTCCTCTGCGGTCCGTCAGGTTCAGGAAAATCGACTACCATTCGCTGTATCAACCATCTGGAAGAACATCAGCAGGGCCGTATTGTCGTCGATGGCATCCATCTGAATGACGATGTGCGCAATATTGAGCGTGTAAGAACCGAAGTCGGCATGGTATTCCAGCACTTTAACCTTTTCCCACATCTGACCGTGTTGCAGAACTGCACCCTGGCTCCGATTTGGGTGCGTAAAATGCCGAAGAAAGAGGCAGAAGAATTGGCGATGCATTACCTGCAACGCGTACGTATTGCTGAACATGCACATAAATTTCCGGGGCAACTGTCCGGTGGTCAGCAGCAACGTGTAGCCATTGCCCGTTCACTCTGCATGAAACCCAAAATTATGCTGTTTGATGAACCTACCTCTGCGCTTGATCCGGAAATGGTGAAAGAAGTACTCGATACCATGATTGGTCTGGCAGAAGATGGCATGACTATGCTGTGCGTGACGCATGAGATGGGCTTTGCACGCACCGTGGCTGACCGGGTGATCTTTATGGACCGTGGTGAGATTGTCGAGGTGGCACCACCGCAAGAGTTCTTTGCTAATCCTAAGTCTGAACGTACCCGTGCATTCCTGTCGCAGGTTATTCATTAAGAGAAGTATCTGGCGATGCTTTTTACCAACCCTCTGCTTCGGCAGGGGGTTTTTTATTGTCTGATGGTGTTGCGGCGCGATTTATCGCGCGGGTTTTTACGTGCAGTGGCCTGAAAAGCGCGCGATAAATCGCGCCGCTACGGGATTTGCAGACGTAAAAAAGCCCTGAACTTTCGTTCAGGGCTTCTTCACTTGATTGATGCCTGGCAGTTCCCTACTCTCGCATGGGGAGACCCCACACTACCATCGGCGCTACGGCGTTTCACTTCTGAGTTCGGCATGGGGTCAGGTGGGACCACCGCGCTACAGCCGCCAGGCAAATTCTTTTGAATCCGAACTCATGCCATAACTGGTGCTGATACCCAGAGTCGAACTGGGGACCTCACCCTTACCAAGGGTGCGCTCTACCAACTGAGCCATATCAGCACACTTAAATTGATGCCTGGCAGTTCCCTACTCTCGCATGGGGAGACCCCACACTACCATCGGCGCTACGGCGTTTCACTTCTGAGTTCGGCATGGGGTCAGGTGGGACCACCGCGCTACAGCCGCCAGGCAAATTCTGTTTATCCGTACCGCCCTCGCAGGCCATACGAATCAATCCGTTCGAACAAGGCTGAAAATTCTTGCGTCTCTCAACTCAAAACGCCTCTGGCGTTGTAAGGTTAAGCCTCACGGGTCATTAGTACCGGTTAGCTCAATGCATCGCTGCACTTACACATCCGGCCTATCAACGTCGTCGTCTTCAACGTCCCTTCAGGACTCTCAAGGAGTCAGGGAGAACTCATCTCGGGGCAAGTTTCGTGCTTAGATGCTTTCAGCACTTATCTTTTCCGCACTTAGCTACCGGGCAATGCCATTGGCATGACAACCCGAACACCAGTGGTGCGTTCACTCCGGTCCTCTCGTACTAGGAGCAACCCCCCTCAATTCTCCAGCGCCCACGGCAGATAGGGACCGAACTGTCTCACGACGTTCTAAACCCAGCTCGCGTACCACTTTAAACGGCGAACAGCCGTACCCTTGGGACCTACTTCAGCCCCAGGATGTGATGAGCCGACATCGAGGTGCCAAACACCGCCGTCGATATGAACTCTTGGGCGGTATCAGCCTGTTATCCCCGGAGTACCTTTTATCCGTTGAGCGATGGCCCTTCCATTCAGAACCACCGGATCACTATGACCTGCTTTCGCACCTGCTCGAGCCGTCACTCTCGCAGTCAAGCTGGCTTATGCCATTGCACTAACCTCCTGATGTCCGACCAGGATTAGCCAACCTTCGTGCTCCTCCGTTACACTTTGGGAGGAGACCGCCCCAGTCAAACTACCCACCAGACACTGTCCGCAGCCCGGATTACGGGCCTACGTTAGAACATCAAACATTAAAGGGTGGTATTTCAAGGTTGGCTCCACGCAGACTGGCGTCCACGCTTCAAAGCCTCCCACCTATCCTACACATCAAGGCTCAATGTTCAGTGTCAAGCTATAGTAAAGGTTCACGGGGTCTTTCCGTCTTGCCGCGGGTACACTGCATCTTCACAGCGATTTCAATTTCACTGAGTCTCGGGTGGAGACAGCCTGGCCATCATTACGCCATTCGTGCAGGTCGGAACTTACCCGACAAGGAATTTCGCTACCTTAGGACCGTTATAGTTACGGCCGCCGTTTACCGGGGCTTCGATCAAGAGCTTCTCCTTACGGATAACCCCATCAATTAACCTTCCGGCACCGGGCAGGCGTCACACCGTATACGTCCACTTTCGTGTTTGCACAGTGCTGTGTTTTTAATAAACAGTTGCAGCCAGCTGGTATCTTCGACTGCCTTCGGCTCCATCCGCGAGGGACTTCACCTGATGACAGCGTGCCTTCTCCCGAAGTTACGGCACCATTTTGCCTAGTTCCTTCACCCGAGTTCTCTCAAGCGCCTTGGTATTCTCTACCTGACCACCTGTGTCGGTTTGGGGTACGATTTCGTGTTACCTGGAGCTTAGAGGCTTTTCCTGGAAGCAGGGCATCAGTTACTTCATCACCGTAGTGACTCGTCATCACGCCTCAGCCTTGAAGCATTCCGGATTTGCCTGGAATGCAAGCCTACACGCTTAAACCGGGACAACCGTCGCCCGGATAACCTAGCCTTCTCCGTCCCCCCTTCGCAGTAACACCAAGTACAGGAATATTAACCTGTTTCCCATCGACTACGCTTTTCAGCCTCGCCTTAGGGGTCGACTCACCCTGCCCCGATTAACGTTGGACAGGAACCCTTGGTCTTCCGGCGAGCGGGCTTTTCACCCGCTTTATCGTTACTTATGTCAGCATTCGCACTTCTGATACCTCCAGCAGACCTCACAGTCCACCTTCAGCGGCTTACAGAACGCTCCCCTACCCAACAACACATAGTGTCGCTGCCGCAGCTTCGGTGCATGGTTTAGCCCCGTTACATCTTCCGCGCAGGCCGACTCGACCAGTGAGCTATTACGCTTTCTTTAAATGATGGCTGCTTCTAAGCCAACATCCTGGCTGTCTGGGCCTTCCCACATCGTTTCCCACTTAACCATGACTTTGGGACCTTAGCTGGCGGTCTGGGTTGTTTCCCTCTTCACGACGGACGTTAGCACCCGCCGTGTGTCTCCCGTGATAACATTCTCCGGTATTCGCAGTTTGCATCGGGTTGGTAAGCCGGGATGGCCCCCTAGCCGAAACAGTGCTCTACCCCCGGAGATGAATTCACGAGGCGCTACCTAAATAGCTTTCGGGGAGAACCAGCTATCTCCCGGTTTGATTGGCCTTTCACCCCCAGCCACAAGTCATCCGCTAATTTTTCAACATTAGTCGGTTCGGTCCTCCAGTTAGTGTTACCCAACCTTCAACCTGCCCATGGCTAGATCACCGGGTTTCGGGTCTATACCCTGCAACTTAACGCCCAATTAAGACTCGGTTTCCCTGCGGCTCCCCTATACGGTTAACCTTGCTACAGAATATAAGTCGCTGACCCATTATACAAAAGGTACGCAGTCACCTAACAAGTAGGCTCCCACTGCTTGTACGTACACGGTTTCAGGTTCTGTTTCACTCCCCTCGCCGGGGTTCTTTTCGCCTTTCCCTCACGGTACTGGTTCACTATCGGTCAGTCAGGAGTATTTAGCCTTGGAGGATGGTCCCCCCATATTCAGACAGGATACCACGTGTCCCGCCCTACTCATCGGACTCACAATCTGTGCATTTTCATGTACGGGGCTGTCACCCTGTATCGCGCGACTTTCCAGACGCTTCCATTAACACACAAACTGATTCAGGTCCTGGGCTGTTCCCCGTTCGCTCGCCGCTACTGGGGGAATCTCGGTTGATTTCTTTTCCTCGGGGTACTTAGATGTTTCAGTTCCCCCGGTTCGCCTCGTTAACCTATGTATTCAGTTAACGATAGTGCACAAGTGCACTGGGTTTCCCCATTCGGACATCGTCGGCTGTTGCGGTTCATATCACCTTACCGACGCTTTTCGCAGATTAGCACGTCCTTCATCGCCTCTGACTGCCAGGGCATCCACCGTGTACGCTTAGTCGCTTAACCTCACAACCCACAGACGTTTTGCAACGCATGCAGACTGCAAGCATTTGAGAGACTCGAACACATCGTTTTCATTTCTTATTACGGAGAAATGAAACAACGTGTCGTTTCAAATTTTCAGCTTGTTCCGGATTGTTAAAGAGCAAATACTTCGCAGCATGCTGAATCAGCACACTCTGAAGTATCGTGGGTAACGCCTTTCACTCATTACCAGCAAGTGGCGTCCCCTAGGGGATTCGAACCCCTGTTACCGCCGTGAAAGGGCGGTGTCCTGGGCCTCTAGACGAAGGGGACACAGGGGGTGTCGTCGTCAAGACGGCTTGCTCATGACTTTTATCAGACAATCTGTGTGAGCACTTCGAAGGAAAGTATCTTCAGGTAAGGAGGTGATCCAACCGCAGGTTCCCCTACGGTTACCTTGTTACGACTTCACCCCAGTCATGAATCACAAAGTGGTAAGCGCCCTCCCGAAGGTTAAGCTACCTACTTCTTTTGCAACCCACTCCCATGGTGTGACGGGCGGTGTGTACAAGGCCCGGGAACGTATTCACCGTAGCATTCTGATCTACGATTACTAGCGATTCCGACTTCATGGAGTCGAGTTGCAGACTCCAATCCGGACTACGACGCACTTTATGAGGTCCGCTTGCTCTCGCGAGGTCGCTTCTCTTTGTATGCGCCATTGTAGCACGTGTGTAGCCCTGGCCGTAAGGGCCATGATGACTTGACGTCATCCCCACCTTCCTCCGGTTTATCACCGGCAGTCTCCTTTGAGTTCCCGACCGAATCGCTGGCAACAAAGGATAAGGGTTGCGCTCGTTGCGGGACTTAACCCAACATTTCACAACACGAGCTGACGACAGCCATGCAGCACCTGTCTCAGAGTTCCCGAAGGCACTAAGGCATCTCTGCCAAATTCTCTGGATGTCAAGGCCAGGTAAGGTTCTTCGCGTTGCATCGAATTAAACCACATGCTCCACCGCTTGTGCGGGCCCCCGTCAATTCATTTGAGTTTTAACCTTGCGGCCGTACTCCCCAGGCGGTCGACTTAACGCGTTAGCTCCGGAAGCCACGCCTCAAGGGCACAACCTCCAAGTCGACATCGTTTACAGCGTGGACTACCAGGGTATCTAATCCTGTTTGCTCCCCACGCTTTCGCACCTGAGCGTCAGTCTTTGTCCAGGGGGCCGCCTTCGCCACCGGTATTCCTCCAGATCTCTACGCATTTCACCGCTACACCTGGAATTCTACCCCCCTCTACAAGACTCTAGCCTGCCAGTTTCGAATGCAGTTCCCAGGTTAAGCCCGGGGATTTCACATCCGACTTGACAGACCGCCTGCGTGCGCTTTACGCCCAGTAATTCCGATTAACGCTTGCACCCTCCGTATTACCGCGGCTGCTGGCACGGAGTTAGCCGGTGCTTCTTCTGCGGGTAACGTCAATGACGATGCGTATTAAACATCATCCCTTCCTCCCCGCTGAAAGTACTTTACAACCCGAAGGCCTTCTTCATACACGCGGCATGGCTGCATCAGGCTTGCGCCCATTGTGCAATATTCCCCACTGCTGCCTCCCGTAGGAGTCTGGACCGTGTCTCAGTTCCAGTGTGGCTGGTCATCCTCTCAGACCAGCTAGGGATCGTCGCCTAGGTGAGCCGTTACCCCACCTACTAGCTAATCCCATCTGGGTTCATCCGATGGTGTGAGGCCCGAAGGTCCCCCACTTTGGTCTTGCGACGTTATGCGGTATTAGCTACCGTTTCCAGTAGTTATCCCCCTCCATCGGGCAGATCCCCAGACATTACTCACCCGTCCGCCACTCGTCACCCAAGGAGCAAGCTCCTCTGTGCTACCGTTCGACTTGCATGTGTTAGGCCTGCCGCCAGCGTTCAATCTGAGCCATGATCAAACTCTTCAATTTAAAGTTTGATGCTCAAAGAATTAAACTTCGTAATGAATTACGTGTTCACTCTTGAGACTTGATATTTTTTAAGTCCGTAGACTTTTGATATCAATCCTGCGAGTGCCCACACAGATTGTCTGATAAATTGTTAAAGAGCAGTGCGAACAGCGGGTTAACCGTCTGTCGCGAGGTGGCGTATATTACGCTTTCCTCCTTCAGAGTCAATCTCTTTTTCGAGATTTTTCTCTGGCGGGATGAATCACTTCGTCCCTCGCTGACCGTCTGCGTTGCCGCTTTGCCGTGTCAGTGGAGGCGCATTATAGGGATCCGAATTTTTTGCACAACCCCTTTTTTCGATCTTTTTATTCGAGTGGCGAGTTTTCATCCTTTCTGCTGAGATCACGAACGATCCGCTCAAAAATCAGCTTGTCTGCCGCCCTGATCGCGCTCAGGCTAGGGATAAATGAGTAAAAGGAGAAAGATCATGTCAACAGCCTTACGTCCCTATAAAAGCAGCTACCCACAAATTGGCGATCGGGTAATGATCGATAAAAGCAGCGTTGTGGTCGGCGATGTCATCATGGGAGACGATGTCAGTATCTGGCCACTGGTCGCGATTCGCGGAGATGTGAATCAGGTGATCATTGGCGCGCGCACCAACATTCAGGATGGCAGCGTACTTCATGTCACGCATAAATCAGCCAGCAACCCGACAGGCTATCCGCTGGTGATTGGAGAAGACGTTACCGTCGGCCATAAAGCCATGTTGCATGGCTGTACCATTGGTGATCGTGTTCTGGTTGGCATGGGTTCGATTCTGCTGGACGGCGTAATAGTAGAAGAAGATGTGATGATTGGGGCAGGTAGCCTGGTTCCCCCCGGAAAACGCCTGGAAAGTGGCTACCTCTATTTAGGCAGCCCGGTGAAGCAAATTCGGCCACTGAATGAAGCCGAGATTGAGGGATTGCGTTACTCGGCAAACAACTATGTTGGCTGGAAAAATGATTATCTTGCGCAGGAAAGCCAGACCCAACCTTGAGGATCGACTTCATCATCCAGGATAAGCTGTTCGGCTTCATCTTCCAGATCCCAGCGATTGGCGCTAAACAGCGCCATCGCTTCCCCCTCGCCGAATCTGTAATGCAGTTCATCCGCCGAGATCGCACACATCAGTCCCATACCGTTGACCTGTACAGGGAAACATATCGCCAGACGCGCCTGATCCCACTCTTCGCGATCAGGGAACTGGATAGCCTGATTCACGACTGCATCGCTTCTTTTAACTGTTTAATGACAGGCGCGATTTCTGGCATCACACCATGCCACAACTGAAAAGCATGCGCCGCCTGCCCCACCAGCATGCCTAACCCATCGGCGAGTTGCTGCGCTCCGTGTTGCTGACACCAGAGCAAGAATGGCGTCAGACCTTGTTGGTAGAACATGTCATAGCAACGAGTATGGTGAGAAATCAATGAAACCGGTAATGGCGGCACTTTACCCTCCACTCCGCTGGAGGTGGCGTTCACAATCAGATCGAATGACTGCCCCGCCAGTGCCTCGAAACCACAGGCATGGATGGCACCGCTGTGGCGGAAGATTTCTGCCAGCAACTCTGCCTTTTCAACCGTTCTATTTGTGACCGTGAGTGAACAACCTAATGAAAGCAGAGGCAAAATGACACCACGCGCCGCGCCACCCGCTCCCACCAGCAATACACGATCGCCAGGGCGGATCATGTCCAGTCGTTCAAGATCGCTCAGTAAACCAATGCCATCGGTGTTATCACCAATAATCTGCCCCTGCGCATCTTTCTTCAACGTATTGACTGCGCCGGAAAGCGCAGCGCGCTCACTGAGCTCATCCGCAAACTCCCACGCCTGTTCTTTGAAAGGCAAGGTCACATTGGCGCCCTTCCCTCCTGATGCAAAGAACTCGCTAATGGCCTGTGGGAACCCATCCAATGGCGCACATATCCGGCCATAGCGGTGATCGATACCCGTTTGCTCAGCGAACAGACGATGAATAAAAGGCGATTTGCTGTGCGCGATTGGGTTCCCAAAAACGGCAAAGTTGTCCATAAATTAGCCCTGACGGATAAGTTCGCCGCTGATCACATCGCGGATTTCTGAAGGATTAAGACGGCCCCCGGTTTCTCCCACCAGCACCGGAAATTCCGCGCCGAATTGCTGAGCGACCTCAGCTGCGGTGCGGCAAGGCGACTCGCCGGACAGATTGGCGCTGGTTGAAACCAGTGGTTTACCAAAACGCCGACACAGCGCCTGTACATCAGGGTGATCACTAACACGAATCGCCAACGAGTCAAAACGTCCGGTTAACCAACGTGGCGTATGTGGCGACGCCGGAACCACATAAGTCACCGGCCCAGGCCAGCTGGCAAACATACGCTCACGCTGCACCACCGAAAGCTCCTGATCGGCCACATACGGTTCCAGCTGGGCATAGTCAGCAGCAATCAGGATCAGTCCTTTCTCAACCGGGCGCTGTTTCAATGCCAACAGTGACATCACCGCGCTTTCACTATCCGGGTCACACCCCAGACCAAAGACCGCCTCAGTGGGATAAGCGATAACCGCCTGCTGTTGCAGTTGTTCAATACAGAAATCGACACTGCCCGGTAAAGCATGTTGTTGCGTCATAGTCATCAGTTGTCCTGCACTACGGGTTTGCCGCAGCACTTACTGGCGCAGAAACGTTTCATGCCCTGCGCGGTTTTCTTTTCAATTAATAAAGGGAACTGACAGTGCGGGCAAACACCTTCAACAGGCGTCGCGTTCACGGCAAACTGGCAGTCGGGATAGCGATCACAGGCATGAAAAGTTTTGCCATAACGCGAGCGGCGCTGCACCAGCTTGCCACTTTGACACTGTGGGCAAGCGATCGCGGTCTCATCAGGCTTATCGATCGTTTCGGTGTAATCACATTCAGGATAGTGGCTACAACCAACAAACATACCAAACCGCCCCTGACGCAGTACTTTATCAGCACCACATTGTGGACAGGCATGTCCCTCCAGCACTTTGACAATATGACCGTCACCCTGATTTTTCAGCGGGCGAATATAGTCGCAGGTTGGATAGTTGACGCACCCAAGGAATGGGCCATGTTTGCCGGCACGTATCACTAATTCTGCCCCGCAAGCGGGGCATGGGTCGTGTTTACGCACGGTAAAAAGTGCTGATTTACTCATATAACCCGATGCATTAATCGCAAATTAATGCAGCATACCTTCATTGACGTCGAATAACAGTTCTTCCATCTGCTGGTAGGCATTTTCACATCCGGGGATGTTGAACAACACCATCAGCACCACCCATTTGAGATCTTCCAGATCAAAATCGAGGGTATCGAGTGCCATCACTCGTTCGATAACCATTTCGCGTGTTTCCATATTCAGCACCTGGATCTGTTCCAGGAACAGAATAAAACCGCGGCATTCAGCATCTAAACGCTGGCCCTCTTCTTCCGTGTAGATACGCATTGAGAGCGGGTCGTTCGCCAGCAATACCGGCGCAACCAAGCCATCCTGGTAATCAGCCAGTCTCTCAAGCCAATTCAACGCATTATAGATATCTTCACGATGAAAACCGGCATCGGTTAAATCATCGGTCAGTTTATCCTGGTCAACGCGCATTTCGGCTTCGTTATGGATATAGGTCTCAAACAAGTACATAAGTACGTCGAACATGGCATGCCCTCCTTAATCGGACATAGCCGCCGGGTACAGCTGCGATCCATCCTGCTAACTCCAGCTCCAGCAACTGGGCTGAGATAACTGGCACAGGTTGGCCGGCACGTTCAGCGACGACGTCAACAGGTGTAACCTCATCACCTACGTTAGCCAACACGTCCGCAAATGGCAATGGAACATCGTCACTGTCTTGTGAATATATTGTTTCTGGTTGAGTTGGGGGGAGCCAGTGAAGGGACGAATGGAGATCGTCGAGAATCTGATCAGGATGGGAGACCAGCAATGCACCTTGCTGTATCAGCCAGTGCGTTCCTGTACTGCCTTCACTCCCCAAGGAACCGGGTAACGCATAGACATTGCGATTTTGTTCCAATGCATAGCGCGCCGTAACCAGTGAGCCGCTTTTCAAGGAGGCTTCCACCACCAATACCCCCATGCTCAAACCACTGATGATGCGATTGCGGCGTGGAAAATTCGTGGCATAAGGAGGCGTATCCAACGGGAATTCGGAGACCAGGGCACCTTCATTGTTCATGATCTCCTGAGCCAAATTTTGATGGTTTCTGGGATAAATGTGCTTCAACCCACTTCCCAGCACGGCGACGGTTTTGCCGGAGGCGTTGAGCGCCGCACGATGTGCAACGCCATCAATCCCCCGCGCCAGCCCACTGGTTAGGGTTAACCCCTTCGCCGCCAGCTGCTGTGAAAACCAACCACCCCACTCCTTGCCATAATGTGAGCATTGGCGACTGCCGACAACGGCGAGTTGCGGAGTATGCAAGGCTGCGGCATTGCCCATCACATATAACAAGGGTGGGAAACGGCTGATTTCAGCCAATGCCGGGGGATAAGTATTATCCAGAACAGAAAGCAGCTGATGCTGTGGATTTTCCAGCCAGCGCCGGGTTCGCGTGAGTTGTCGTGGACAGAGTGTATTAAATTGTTTTCGCTGCGTTTCGTTTAGCCGTTGCATCGTCAGCAAATCATCATCCACATGGCTGGCGCTATGCAGCATATTCGCCAGGCGAAGAATTTGATGGCCACTGAGGCCTTTCACATTAGCCAGCCTGAGCATCCACTCAATTTTATCCATGTCTCACTCCCTGTTCGACCTGTGCCTTGATGCGGTGGAATGCTGTCAATCATGCCTCAAAAAGTCTACAATATGAGGCAGTAATCTTTTCTTTAACGCATACAGATCTGGATATTTATGTCAGTTTTGCAGGTATTACATTTCCCTGATGATCGCCTTCGCAAAATCGCGGCGCCGGTAAAAACCGTAGACGCCGGGATACAGCGTATCGTCGACGACATGTTTGAAACAATGTACGCCGAAGAGGGCATCGGCCTGGCGGCAACGCAGGTGGATATTCATCAGCGCATTATCGTGATTGATGTGTCAGAAAGCCGTGAAGAACGCCTGGTTTTGATCAACCCAGAGCTGCTGGAGAAAGGCGGCGAAACCGGTATTGAAGAGGGCTGTCTCTCCATTCCGGAACAACGTGCCTTCGTCCCGCGTGCTGAATGGGTGAAAGTCCGTGCTCAGGATCGTGACGGTAATACTTTCGAACTGGAAACCGACGGCTTGCTGGCAATCTGCATTCAGCACGAAATCGACCACCTCGATGGCAAACTGTTTATTGATTATCTGTCACCGCTGAAACGTCAGCGCATCAAACAGAAACTGGAAAAACTGGCACGCCAGAATGCACGCGCATCCTGAGTGCAAACAGAAGGTTGAACTGTGTCTGCACCGTTAAAAATCATCTTTGCCGGTACACCTGACTTTGCAGCGCGTCATCTTGACGCGCTGCTTGCTTCTGAGCATCAGGTGGTTGGCGTGTTTACCCAGCCCGATCGTCCTGCCGGACGAGGCAACAAACTGACTCCCAGCCCGGTAAAAGTGCTGGCGCTGGCGCATGACGTTCCGGTTTTCCAACCAAAGTCACTCAAACCTGAAGAGAACCAGCAACTGGTTGCCACATTGCAGGCTGATGTGATGGTGGTGGTGGCTTACGGCCTGATTTTACCGAAGGCGGTGCTGGATATGCCGCGCCTTGGTTGTATCAACGTCCACGGCTCATTGCTGCCGCGCTGGCGTGGTGCCGCCCCAATTCAACGTTCACTCTGGGCTGGCGATGCTGAAACCGGTGTGACCATCATGCAAATGGATGTGGGCCTGGATACCGGTGATATGCTGCATAAACTTGCCTGCCCGATTACCGAGCAGGACACCAGTGCCACCCTGTATGACAAATTGGCTCAGCTCGGTCCTGAAGGGATGCTCAAAACGCTGGAGCAGTTGGCAAATGGCAGCGCACAACCAGAGAAACAGGATGAAGCGCTGGTCAGCTACGCAGAGAAACTGAGCAAAGAAGAGGCTCGCCTCGACTGGACGCTTTCTGCCGCACAACTTGAACGCTGCATTCGAGCCTTTAATCCCTGGCCGATGAGCTATTTCATGGTTGATGATCAACCGGTGAAAGTCTGGCAAGCCAGTGTACTGCCGCATCAGGGAAAACAGCCCGGCGAAATCCTCCATGCCGATAAGCAAGGTATCCAGATTGCGACCGCTGACGGCGTTCTGAACCTGCTCTCGCTGCAACCTGCCGGTAAAAAAGCCATGTCTGCACAGGATCTGCTTAACTCACGTCGTGAATGGTTCACGCCTGGCAGCATTCTGGCCTGATCCCGTAGCCCGGTTAATACCGGGCTTTTTGTTTAATGAATGAATCGCATGAAAAAAAACACAAACCTGCGTAGCCTCGCCGCGCAATTAATTGAACGCGTAGTGGATAAGGGTGAATCGCTCAGCGCCATTTTGCCCGGCGCACAGAAAAATCTGTCCGATAAGGACGGGGCGCTGCTACAGGAACTCTGCTTTGGTGTAATGCGTACCCTACCGCAGCTCGAAGCATTGATTGGCAAGCTGATGGAGCGACCTTTAACAGGTAAGCAGCGTGTTCTTCATTATCTGATCATGGTCGGCCTGTATCAGTTGCTTTATACCCGCGTCCCTCCGCATGCCGCACTGGCTGAAACCGTGGCTGGCGCGGAAGAGCTAAAACGCGCAAACCTGAAAGGCTTGCTGAATGGTGTGCTGCGCCAGTTTCAACGGCAGCAGGAAACGTTGGTTGCAGAAGTTGATCAGGGTACGCAACGTTATTTACATCCGGGGTGGTTGCTCAAACGTTTACAAACCGCATGGCCCGAACAATGGCAGCAGATTGTCGAAGCCAACAATCAGCGGCCACCGATGTGGTTGCGCGTCAACCGTCAACATCACGCCCGTGATGCCTGGTTAGCACTGCTTGAAGCGACCGAAAAACATGCCTTCGCCGGAGATGCTCCGGATGCCCTTCGCCTGGAAGCGCCAACCGCAGTCGGCCAACTGCCTGGTTTCGAACAGGGTTGGGTGACGGTACAGGATTTATCCGCACAACGCTGTGCTTTGCTGCTTGAACCACAAGATGGCGAATCGATTCTTGACCTGTGCGCTGCGCCTGGCGGCAAAACCACCCATATCCTTGAAATTGCGCCGCAGGCGAACGTGCTGGCCGTCGATATTGATGAACAACGTCTGACGCGCGTGAGAGAAAACCTGCAACGTCTCGGCATGCAGGCGGATGTGCGTCAGGGTGATGGGCGAACGCCAGCTGACTGGTGTGGTGAGCAACAATTTGACCGTATCCTGCTGGATGCACCCTGCTCGGCAACGGGTGTGATCCGCCGCCATCCCGATATCAAATGGCTGCGACGCGATCGTGATATCGCTGAGCTGGCCAGCCTGCAACAGGAAATCCTCAACGCAGTCTGGCCTCGGCTGAAGCGTGGTGGCACATTGCTTTATGCAACCTGTTCAGTTCTGCCGGAAGAGAATCATCAGCAAATCAGTGCTTTCCTGGCAGCACATCCCGATGCCATTGCAGAAGCGCTGCCGCAAGGTCAGGATAATGGCTGGCAGGTGTTTCCTGCGACAGATGGCGGGGATGGTTTCTTCTACGCTAAGCTGATGAAAAAATAGTACGGCGCAATCTGACAAGAGCTTAAAGCGATGAAAATTATAATCCTTGGCGCCGGCCAGGTCGGCGGAACCCTCGCGGAAAACCTGGTCGGGGAAAACAATGACATCACCGTGGTGGATAGTGATCCCACGCGTTTACGTCAGTTGCAGGACAAATTCGATCTGCGCGTGGTGCACGGTCATGGTTCTCATCCGCGCATCCTGCGGGAAGCGGGTGCTGAGGATGCTGATATGCTGGTTGCGGTTACCAGCTCAGACGAAACCAACATGATCGCTTGTCAGATCGCTTACTCATTATTCAATACCCCCAATCGTATTGCGCGTATCCGTGCTGCCGACTATTTGCGCGATGCCGATAAGTTGTTCGTGCCAGAAGCTGTCCCTATCGATCATTTGATTTCGCCTGAGCAGCTGGTAATCGACAATATTTACCGTCTGATCCAATATCCCGGCGCTTTGCAGGTGGTTAATTTTGCCGAAGGAAAAGTGAGCCTGGCAGTGGTGAAGGCGTATTACGGCGGCCCGTTGGTCGGTAACCCACTTTCTATTCTGCGCGAGCATATGCCGCATATTGATACGCGCGTGGCGGCGATCTTTCGTCAGGATCGTCCCATTCGCCCGCAGGGTTCGACCATCGTCGAAGCTGGTGATGAAGTCTTCTTTATCGCCGCCAGCCAGCATATTCGCGCCGTGATGAGTGAGATGCAGCGGCTGGAAAAACCGTACAAACGCATCATGCTGGTCGGCGGCGGCAACATCGGCTTTGGCCTGGCACAACGGCTGGAAAAACAGTACAGCGTTAAGCTGATTGAGCGAAATCCGCAGCGTGCAGCAGAACTGGCGGAGCAGCTTCAGGATACGATCGTTTTCTACGGTGATGCTTCCGATCAGGAGTTACTGGCGGAAGAGCATGTCGATCAAATCGATCTCTTCATCGCTGTCACCAATGATGATGAAGCCAACATCATGTCAGCGATGCTGGCAAAAAAAATGGGGGCGAAAAAAGTCATGGTGTTGATCCAGCGTCGTGCCTATGTCGATCTGGTGCAAGGCAGCGTGATCGATATCGCCATCTCACCACAGCAAGCCACCATTTCTGCATTGCTCGGGCACGTCCGTAAAGCAGACATTGTCGGTGTTTCCTCATTACGTCGAGGGATTGCCGAAGCGATTGAAGCAATCGCTCACGGTGAAGAAACCACTTCACGCGTAGTTGGACGTCTGATCGAAGACATCAAATTGCCACCGGGTACGATTATTGGCGCAGTGGTACGCGGTGATGAAGTGATCATCGCCAATGCAAATGTGCGTATCGAGCAAGGGGACCATGTAATTATGTTCCTGACCGATAAGAAATTTGTGCCCGATGTGGAACGCCTGTTCCAGCCAAGTCCCTTCTTCCTTTAATTGCTGCGGGCAGGCTTTTGTTGCCCGCGGTGATAATCCAACTTAATCCTTTGTTGTCATGGCAAATGTTAAAAGGTTTGATAGACTTTAGACATTGGCCAAGGCAAGGAGATAACAATGAGTTTTTTCAAAGAGTTTCGTGATTTTGCGATGCGCGGCAACGTGGTTGACCTCGCAGTCGGTGTAATTATCGGTGCCGCGTTTGGCAAGATTGTTTCATCGTTGGTGGCGAATATTATTATGCCACCGCTGGGGTTACTGATTGGTGGGGTCGATTTTAAACAGTTTAAGTGGATCATAAAACCAGCGGAAGGTGCAGCGCCTGCCGTGATCATGGAATATGGTGTTTTTATTCAGAGTATTTTTGATTTCGTTATCGTCGCGTTGGCTATTTTTATCGCCATCAAACTGATGAACAAATTGTACAAGAAGAAAGAAGTTGAAAAAGCCGATCCGAAGCCAACAAATGAAGAGTTGTTACTGACGGAAATTCGTGACCTGCTCAAGCAACAAAACACCAAAATCTGATAGAGAAAACCGCCTGACCAGGCGGTTTTTTTTATCCTTAAAACCAGAAGGCCAGTGGTAAACTTCTTTGCTTACCACTGGCCTCCCAGTTACCTCGCTTCGCGTGTTTGTCTTTACGCCGATAGCTGCCTTTCCCTTTCTGATTCTGCTCAATACGCTGGCGAAACAGCGGGTCGTGTAGTAACGCCTCGATGGCGTTGTCTTTTATCTGCCCTTTTTGATGCTGATAACGGCTCATATTTCCTCCAATGATTGACAGCGCAACTATAGGCTTATCCACGTTAAATACAATCCTTGCCACAACAAATTTCCGGATGCGGTTCTTCACCTTTTTCGAGAGCTTCGAGAATTGAGCAGCAAGCGCTGCTATGTAAATCACCGCAGCAGGTTTCAGACAGGCGTTGCAGTGAACGCTGGATCGTTTGTAACTCAACGATCATCGTGCTGACTTCATCAAGGCGCTTCGCCACAATGGCTTTTGACTCCTGGCAAGTGTGATGTTCGGGATCGATACGGATCGATAGCAATCCACGAATAGCATCAAGGCTAAAACCTAGCTGACGTCCGTAACGGATAAAGCGCAGGCGCTGCAAGTCATCGTCACTATACAAACGGAAACCACCTTCAGTGCGTACCTCATGATCCATCATTTGTTGTTTTTCATAAAAGCGGATGGTGTCAGGGGTAACATCAGCCATCTTCGCCAACTGACCGATACGGTACATATTATTTCTCCTGCCTCAGATGCTGCTTAATCGCCTCACAATAATCCCCATGCAGAAATGCAGTACTCATTCCTGCCTGGCGCAGTTTTAGCTCCAGTAAGCTCAGTTTTTTCGACAGCTCGCGGGCCTGATGATCGTCAGGATCCAGCTCACGAAGCAGATCTTTTACTTCCAGAGCTTCGCGACGCATTTCCAGCTCTGGCGGTAAAAAACCGGCATTTTTCAATAACCGATATCCCATTCGCAGCTCTTCGGGTATCGCGCTATCGTCTTCCAACTGCAATGGTGCACCCTCACCACGCAAATTGCTCAGTTCGCCTTTTTCCTGAGCAGCAAGGATGTGTTGTTCTGCGAGTTGATCAATTAGCCACATGAGGTGCTCCTGACAGGGATAACTGCCATCAGCATAGCGGAAGGGGGGAAAATGGGAAGAAACCGCAGGCAATAAAAAACCCGCCGAAGCGGGTTTTTTACGTTACTGCAAATTACTCTGCAGCAGCTTCTGCTTGAGCTTCTGGACGATCAACCAGCTCGATGTATGCCATCGGAGCGTTGTCACCAGCACGGAAGCCACACTTCAGAATACGAGTGTAACCACCGGCACGGCTCGCGAAACGCGGGCCCAGCTCGTTAAACAGTTTTGCCACGATCTCGTTATCACGAGTGCGGGCGAATGCCAGACGACGATTAGCTACGCTGTCGGTCTTGGCAAGAGTAATCAGCGGCTCAACTACGCGACGCAGCTCTTTGGCTTTCGGCAGAGTCGTCTTAATGATCTCATGACGAACCAGAGAACCAGCCATGTTGCGGAACATAGCCTGACGATGGCTGCTGTTACGGTTCAGTTGACGACCACTCTTACGATGGCGCATGACCTTATCCTTCTCAGTGAAACCTTAACCTGTGATCGGGTTATTCATCAGCGATGCTTGCCGGCGGCCAGTTTTCCAGGCGCATGCCCAGAGACAGACCACGAGAGGCCAGCACGTCTTTAATCTCGGTAAGAGATTTTTTACCCAGGTTAGGCGTTTTAAGCAGCTCAACCTCGGTACGCTGTACCAGATCACCGATGTAGTGGATAGCTTCTGCCTTAAGGCAGTTAGCAGAGCGGACAGTCAATTCCAGATCGTCAACAGGGCGCAGCAGGATCGGATCGAATTCTGGTTTCTCTTCTTTCACTTCCGGCTGACGTACATCACGTAAGTCAACGAAAGCTTCCAGTTGTTCTGCCAGGATGGTTGCCGCACGACGAATCGCCTCTTCAGGATCGATTGTGCCGTTGGTTTCCATTTCGATGACCAGCTTGTCCAGGTCGGTACGCTGTTCAACACGCGCAGCTTCAACATTGTAGGCGATACGGTCTACAGGGCTGTAGCAAGCGTCTACTAACAGACGGCCGATTGGGCGCTCATCTTCTTCCGAATGAATTCGGGCAGAAGCCGGCACATAACCACGACCACGTTGAACTTTGATACGCATGCTAATAGATGCGTTTTCATCGGTCAGGTGGCAGATCACATGCTGCGGCTTGACGATTTCGACATCACCGTCGTGGGTAATGTCGGCTGCAGTCACAGGGCCAATGCCAGATTTATTCAGGGTCAGGATGACTTCATCTTTACCCTGAACTCTTACCGCCAGCCCTTTCAGGTTAAGCAGGATTTCCAGGATATCTTCCTGTACGCCCTCTTTGGTGGAGTACTCGTGGAGCACGCCATCAATCTCAACCTCGGTCACCGCGCAACCCGGCATGGAAGAAAGCAGAATACGGCGCAGTGCGTTGCCAAGAGTATGGCCAAAGCCACGCTCTAACGGCTCAAGGGTCACCTTGGCGTGCGTCGAACTCACTTGCTCGATATCTACCAGGCGCGGTTTTAGAAACTCTGTCACAGAACCCTGCATTGTGTCCTCTCTTTGGTACTAAGCTTTACTTAGAGTAAAGCTCGACGATCAGGTGTTCGTTAATGTCCGCAGACAGATCAGTACGCTCAGGAATACGCTTGAACACACCTTCCATCTTAGTCGCATCAACTTCCAGCCAGGTTGGCTTTTCACGCTGCTCAGCCAGCTCCAGAGCGGCCTTCACGCGAGATTGCTTTTTGGCTTTCTCACGGATGCTTACGACATCATTCGGAGATACCTGATAAGAAGCGATGTTAACAACGCGGCCGTTCACCAGGATAGATTTGTGGCTAACCAGCTGACGTGCTTCTGCACGAGTGGCACCAAAACCCATACGGTAAACTACGTTATCCAGACGACCTTCCAGCAGAGCTAACAGGTTTTCACCGGTGTTGCCTTTCAGACGCGCTGCTTCTTTATAGTAGTTACGGAACTGACGCTCCAGCACGCCGTAGATACGACGAACTTTCTGTTTTTCACGTAACTGACCGCCGTAATCAGACAGACGCGGTTTACGCGCACCATGCTGACCAGGGGCTTGTTCAATTTTGCACTTGGAATCGATCGCGCGAACACCAGACTTAAGGAATAAGTCAGTGCCCTCACGACGGCTCAGCTTGAGCTTAGGACCCAAATATCTTGCCATTTTCTTTCTCCAACTATCCTAAAAACGAGGCGTTATACGCGACGTTTTTTCGGCGGACGACAACCGTTGTGAGGGATCGGAGTCACATCAGTAATGTTAGTGATGCGGAAACCAGCGGCGTTCAGAGCACGAATAGTAGATTCGCGACCCGGACCCGGACCCTTAACCATAACTTCCAGGTTCTTAATACCGTAATCTTTCACGGCTTCTGCACAGCGCTCTGCAGCGACCTGAGCAGCAAACGGAGTAGATTTACGTGAACCGCGGAAACCGGAACCACCGGCGGTTGCCCAACCCAGTGCGTTACCCTGACGATCAGTAATGGTAACGATGGTGTTGTTAAAAGAAGCATGGACATGAGCCACGCCATCTGAGACTTGCTTTCTTACACGTTTACGTGCACGAACTGGTGCCTTTGCCATTATTTACTCACCCCGATTATTTCTTGATCGGTTTACGCGGACCCTTACGGGTACGTGCGTTGGTCTTGGTACGCTGACCGCGTACTGGCAGACCACGACGATGGCGCAAACCACGGTAGCAACCAAGGTCCATCAGACGCTTGATGCTCAGGGTGATTTCACGGCGCAGATCACCTTCTACAACGAATTTAGCAACTGCATCACGCAGCTGATCAATTTGTTCTTCAGACAGCTCACTGATCTTAACATTTTCAGCGATGCCCGTTTCAGCACAGATAGCTTTAGAACGGGTTTTGCCGATACCGAAAATCGAAGTTAATGCGATAACGGTGTGTTTTTGATCAGGAATGTTAATGCCTGCTATACGGGCCACTATGCACTCCTATAATTAAATAAATGCGAACCATGCTGAAAAGCCCGTTTTCAGGATACTCAAATGGAAACGCATCGACATACAAAAGATTGGCTGGCTAATCTAGCCAGCTCAACCCGACTTTGCAAGAAAAATATGTGAGAAAATCAGCCTTGGCGCTGTTTATGCTTAGGCTCGGCACTGCAAATCACACGTACGACACCGTCGCGACGGATGATTTTGCAGTTACGACATAATTTCTTGACGGAAGCACGAACTTTCATTTTTACTCTCCGTAACTTCTCAAGCGCCTGAATTAACGGCCGTAGCCTTTCAGGTTAGCTTTCTTCAATGCAGACTCGTACTGACTTGACATCATCAGAGTTTGCACTTGAGCCATAAAGTCCATGATGACAACCACTACGATGAGCAGTGAAGTACCGCCAAAGTAGAAGGGAACCTTCATGGCATCACGCATGAACTCCGGGATCAGGCAGATAAAAGTAATATACAGTGCGCCGATTAAGGTCAGACGTGTCATTACTTTATCGATATACTTCGCCGTTTGCTCTCCCGGACGAATTCCCGGTACGAATGCACCAGACTTCTTCAGGTTATCTGCTGTTTCACGCGGGTTGAAAACCAACGCCGTGTAGAAGAAACAGAAGAAGATGATTGCAGTCGCATAGAGTAGCACATAAAGCGGCTGTCCTGGCTGCAAATACAGCGAAATTGTTGTCAGCCAGTTCCAACCGGTACCGCCCCCGAACCAGGATGCTATCGTCGCCGGGAACAGGATAATGCTGGAAGCGAAGATTGCCGGGATAACCCCTGCCATATTCACTTTCAACGGTAAATGTGTGCTCTGTGCAGCATAAACACGACGACCTTGCTGACGCTTAGCGTAGTTCACCACAATGCGGCGTTGACCACGTTCTACGAAAACAACGAAGAAGGTCACTGCAAATACGAGAACTGCAACCAACAGCAACAGAAGGAAGTGCAGGTCGCCTTGCCGCGCTTGCTCGATGGTATGGCCAATGGCCGGCGGGAGACCCGCAACAATACCCGCGAAGATAATGATCGAAATACCGTTGCCGATACCACGTTCAGTAATCTGTTCGCCCAGCCACATCAGGAACATTGTCCCGGTAACCAGACTTACAACAGCGGTAAAGTAGAAGGCAAAGCCCGGATTAATCACCAGGCCCTGCATTCCAGGCATATTCGGCAGACCGGTAGCAATACCGATCGACTGGAATACAGCCAGAACCAGCGTGCCATAACGGGTGTACTGGCTAATCTTACGACGGCCAGCCTCCCCTTCTTTCTTAATCTCCGCTAACGCCGGATGAACCACCGTTAGCAGCTGGATAATAATAGAGGCCGAAATATACGGCATAATACCCAGCGCGAAGATTGAGGCACGACTGAGAGCACCACCAGAGAACATGTTGAACATTTCAATGATGGTGCCACGCTGTTGCTCAAGCAGTTTGGCAAGTACAGTGGCATCGATACCAGGGATCGGAATAAAAGAGCCAATACGGAAGACAATCAGTGCACCGATAACAAACAAGAGTCTGCGCTTCAGTTCACCAAAGCCACCTTTGGCACTTTGAAAATCTAATCCCGGTTGCTTAGCCATCTGCTACTTATTCCTCGATTTTACCGCCAGCAGCTTCGATTGCAGCACGAGCACCTTTGGTGACACGCAGACCACGAACCGTTACCGGTGCAGAAACTTCACCAGACAGAATCACTTTCGCGAATTCAATCTGAACACCGACGATGTTTGCTGCTTTCAGCGTGTTCAGGTCAACAATACCGCCTTCAACTTTCGCCAGGTCAGACAGACGAACTTCTGCAGTGACCATTGCTTTGCGAGAGGTGAAACCGAATTTCGGCAGACGACGGTACAGAGGCATCTGACCACCCTCGAAACCACGACGTACGCCACCGCCAGAACGAGACTTCTGACCTTTGTGACCACGACCGCCGGTTTTACCGAGGCCAGAACCGATACCACGACCCAGACGCTTAGAAGCGTGTTTAGACCCTTCGGCCGGAGACAGAGTGTTTAAACGCATCTCTTACTCCTCCACTTTCAGCATGTAGGAAATCGCGTTGACCATACCGCGTACTGCCGGCGTGTCTTCACGCTCTACGGTGTGACCAATACGACGCAGACCCAGGCCAACCAGAGTGGCTTTATGCTTAGGCAGGCGGCCGATTGAGCTACGGGTTTGTGTAATTTTAATAGTCTTTGCCATCGTGATTACCCCAGAATTTCTTCAACGGATTTACCACGCTTGGCAGCGACCATTTCCGGAGACTTCATGTTGCCCAGGCCGTCGATAGTTGCACGAACCACGTTGATCGGGTTGGTGGAACCATACGCTTTAGCCAGAACGTTATGAACTCCAGCGACTTCCAGAACGGCGCGCATTGCACCGCCGGCGATGATACCGGTACCTTCAGAAGCCGGCTGCATGAACACGCGAGAACCCGTGTGTGCACCTTTAACCGGGTGCTGCAGGGTGCCGTGCGTCAGCGCGACGTTAATCATATTGCGACGGGCTTTTTCCATCGCTTTCTGGATCGCTGCTGGAACTTCACGCGCTTTACCGTAACCAAAACCGACGCGACCGTTACCATCACCTACCACAGTCAGTGCTGTGAAGGAGAAAATACGACCACCTTTAACAGTTTTAGATACACGGTTTACCGCGATCAGTTTTTCCTGCAGTTCGCCAGCTTGTTTCTCGATGTGTGCCATCTTAGACCTCTACCTTAGAACTGAAGGCCAGCTTCACGAGCAGCATCTGCCAGTGCCTGGACGCGACCATGATATTGGAAACCGGAACGGTCGAAAGAAACATCTTTGATGCCTTTTTCGATAGCGCGCTCAGCCAGAGCTTTACCTACAGCTGCAGCGGCGTCTTTGTTACCGGTATACTTCAGTTGTTCAGCGATAGCTTTTTCTACAGTAGAAGCAGCAACCAGAACTTCGGAACCGTTCGGGGCGATTACCTGTGCGTAAATGTGACGCGGGGTACGATGTACCACCAGGCGAGTAGCACCCAGCTCTTTGAGCTTGCGACGTGCACGGGTCGCACGACGGATACGAGCAGATTTCTTATCCATAGTGTTACCTTACTTCTTCTTAGCCTCTTTGGTACGCACGACTTCGTCGGCGTAACGAACACCCTTGCCTTTGTAAGGCTCAGGACGACGGTAGGCGCGCAGATCAGCTGCAACCTGACCAATCAGCTGCTTATCAGCGCCTTTCAGCACGATTTCAGTCTGAGTTGGGCATTCGGCAGTGATGCCAGCCGGCAGTGCATGGTCAACAGGGTGAGAGAAGCCCAGGGCCAGACTCACAGAGTTGCCTTTTACAGCTGCACGATAACCAACACCAACCAATTGCAGCTTCTTGGTGAAGCCTTCGGTAACACCAATAACCATGCCGTTCAGCAGCGCACGAGCAGTACCTGCCTGTGCCCAACCATCCGCATAACCTTCGCGCGGAGCGAAAGTCAGGGCGTTGTCTGCATGCTTAACTTCAACAGCTTGGTTGATAGTACGAGTCAGCTCGCCGTTTTTACCTTTGATCGAAATTTCCTGACCGTTGAGTTTTACCTCTACGCCGGCAGGAACAACGACAGGTGCTTTTGCAACACGAGACATGTTTTCCTCCGATTACGCTACGTAGCAGATAATTTCGCCACCAAGACCAGCCTGGCGCGCTGCACGATCAGTCATAACACCTTTAGATGTAGAAATTACAGCGATGCCCAGACCAGCCATTACTTTTGGCAGCTCATCTTTTTTCTTATAGATGCGCAGACCTGGACGGCTAACACGCTGAATGTTTTCTACAACAGCTTTACCCTGGAAATACTTAAGAGTCAGTTCCAGTTCCGGCTTGATGTCGCCTTCGATTTTAAAATCTTGAATATAGCCTTCTTCCTTCAGCACGTTGGCAATTGCCACTTTCAGCTTGGAGGAAGGCATAGAGACCGCAACTTTGTTCGCGGCCTGACCGTTACGGATACGGGTCAGCATATCCGCGATCGGATCTTGCATGCTCATCTGTGTTACTCCCGTGATTCAAATGGTGACAATTACCAGCTTGCCTTTTTCAGACCCGGGATTTCACCGCGCATTGCGGCTTCACGGACCTTGATACGGCTCAACCCAAACTTCCGCAGGAAACCGTGCGGACGACCTGTTTGACGGCAGCGGTTACGCTGACGTGAAGGGCTGGAATCACGCGGCAGACTCTGCAGCTTGAGAACGGCATCCCAACGATCTTCGTCAGAAGCGTTCACATCAGAAATGATCGCTTTCAGTTCAGCGCGTTTTGCGAAGAACTTGTCTGCTAATTTCACACGCTTAACTTCGCGTGCTTTCATAGATTGCTTAGCCATGAAGTAACCCTACCTTACTTGCGGAACGGGAAGTCAAAGGCAGCCAGCAGAGCACGGCCTTCATCATCAGATTTCGCAGTAGTGGTAATGGTAATATCCAAACCACGAACGCGATCGACTTTGTCGTAGTCGATTTCTGGGAAGATGATCTGCTCACGAACGCCCATGCTGTAGTTACCACGACCGTCGAAAGACTTCGCAGACAGGCCACGGAAGTCACGGATACGCGGTACAGCAATAGTGATCAGGCGCTCAAAGAACTCCCACATGCGCTCGCCGCGCAGAGTTACTTTACAGCCGATCGGATAGCCCTGACGGATTTTGAAGCCTGCAACTGATTTGCGTGCTTTGGTGATCAGCGGTTTTTGACCGGAGATTGCTGCCAGGTCAGCTGCTGCGTTATCCAGCAGTTTCTTGTCAGCGATCGCTTCACCAACACCCATGTTCAGGGTGATCTTCTCGACCCGAGGGACTTGCATGACAGAATTGTAGCCGAACTCAGTCATGAGTTTCTGGACTACTTCGTCTTTGTAGTAATCATGCAGTTTCGCCATCGTACTACTCCAAATTACTTGATAGTTTCGCTGTTAGACTTGAAGAAACGGACTTTTTTGCCGTCTTCGAATCTAAAGCCTACACGGTCAGCCTTGCCGGTTGCCGCATTGAAGATTGCAACGTTAGAAACCTGAATAGCAGCTTCTTTTTCAACGATGCCACCTGGTTGGTTCAGAGCCGGAACCGGCTTAGAGTGTTTCTTAACCAGGTTGATACCTTCAACGATGACTTTACCAGAAGTCAGGACGTTCTTTACTTTACCGCGTTTACCTTTGTCTTTGCCGGTAAGCACGATAACTTCGTCGTTACGACGGATTTTCGCTGCCATTGTTCGCTCCTTAGAGTACTTCTGGTGCCAGAGAGATAATTTTCATGAACTTTTCAGTGCGAAGTTCACGAGTTACCGGCCCAAAAATACGCGTTCCGATTGGCTGCTCAGAGTTATTGTTTAAAATAACGCATGAGTTGCCATCGAAGCGAATGACAGAACCGTCCGGGCGACGAACACCCTTCTTGGTGCGCACCACTACCGCCTTCAGGACATCACCTTTTTTCACCTTACCACGCGGAATTGCTTCCTTGATGGTAACTTTGATGATATCGCCGACGCCTGCGTAGCGACGGTGCGAGCCACCCAGAACCTTGATACACATTACGCGACGTGCACCGGAGTTGTCGGCGACGTTCAGCATAGTCTGTTCTTGGATCATTTTAGTGCTCCGCTAATGTCAACTACTACTTCGGGACCCAAAACCTCAGGTCGTTAAAAAGCCCCATAATTGAGGGCGCGGCATTATAACACCGGTTCCTGCATATGGGTAGAAAAAATGAACGGCTCGCGAGAGCCGTTCATCTTATTTTTTAGAGGAAGCAGATTCTATTACAGAACCGCTTTCTCTACAACGCGAACCAGAGTCCAGGACTTAGTCTTGGACAGCGGACGGCATTCGCGGATTTCAACCACGTCGCCGATACCGCATTCGTTGTTCTCGTCGTGGATGTGCAGCTTAGTCGTACGCTTAATGAATTTACCGTAGATCGGGTGCTTCACGAAACGCTCGATAGCAACAACTGCAGATTTCTGCATTTTGTCACTAACAACACGACCTTGCAGAGTACGGATTTTATCGGTCATTACGCACCCGCCTTCTCAGTCAGTAAAGTCTTAACGCGTGCAACATCACGGCGCACATTCTTCAGCAGATGGGTCTGCTGCAGTTGGCCAGATGCTGCCTGCATGCGCAGGTTAAACTGCTCACGCAGCAGGTTAAGCAGCTCAGCGTTCAGCTCTTCAACGCTTTTTTCACGCAGCTCAGTTGCTTTCATTACATCACCGTCTTAGTTACAAAGGTGGTTTTGATAGGCAGTTTTGCTGCTGCCAGCTTGAATGCTTCACGGGCCAGCTCTTCCGGTACGCCGTCCATTTCATACAGGACTTTACCAGGCTGGATCAGGGCAACCCAATACTCCACGTTACCCTTACCTTTACCCATACGCACTTCCAGCGGCTTCTCGGTGATCGGTTTGTCCGGGAATACACGGATCCAGATCTTACCTTGACGCTTAACTGCACGGGTCATAGCACGACGTGCTGCTTCGATCTGACGTGCAGTCAGACGACCACGGCCAACAGCTTTCAGACCGAAAGTACCGAAGCTAACATCCGTACCCTGCGCCAGACCGCGGTTACGGCCTTTGTGCACTTTACGGAATTTCGTACGCTTTGGTTGTAACATCAGCGACTCTCCTTACTTACGGCCTTTACGCTGCTGCTTTTTAGGTTGAGCAGCCGGTTCCGGTTGTTCAACAGCAGCCATACCACCCAGGATCTCACCTTTGAAGATCCATACCTTAACGCCGATTACACCATAAGTGGTGTGCGCTTCAGAGGTGTTGTAGTCAATGTCAGCACGCAGAGTGTGCAACGGTACGCGACCTTCGCGGTACCATTCGGTACGTGCGATTTCCGCGCCGCCCAGACGGCCGCTAACTTCAACTTTAATACCCTTCGCGCCCAGACGCATGGCGTTCTGAACTGCACGCTTCATAGCACGACGGAACATCACACGACGCTCCAGCTGTGAAGTGATGCTGTCAGCTACCAGTTTCGCGTCCAGTTCCGGTTTACGGACTTCAGCGATGTTGATCTGTGCAGGAACGCCAGCGATATTCGCGACGACCGTACGCAGTTTCTCAACGTCTTCACCTTTCTTACCGATAACGATACCCGGGCGAGCGGTGTGAATGGTCACACGGATGCTCTTAGCCGGACGCTCGATAACGATGCGTGATACAGACGCTTTTGCCAGTTCTTTAGTCAGGAACTGACGTACTTTAAAATCGCTGTCCAGGTTGTCAGCGAATTCTTTGGTGTTCGCAAACCAGGTAGAGTTCCATGGTTTTACAATACCCAGGCGAATACCATTAGGATGTACTTTCTGACCCATTGCTAGTCTCCAGAGTCTCAGCGATCGGACACAACCACAGTAATGTGGCTGGTGCGCTTCAGGATGCGATCTGCACGACCTTTTGCACGAGGCATAATGCGCTTCATGCTTGGGCCTTCATCTACGAAAATTTTCGCAACTTTCAGATCGTCGATATCAGCGCCATCGTTGTGTTCGGCGTTAGCAATGGCAGATTCCAGGACTTTCTTAACCAGTACAGCCGCTTTCTTGTTGGTGTAAGTCAGAATATCCAGAGCCTGCGACACTTTCTTACCGCGAATCAGGTCAGCAACGAGGCGAACCTTCTGAGCAGAAGAACGAGCATGGCGATGTTGAGCAATAGTTTCCATCTCTTCCTCCTACTTATTTCTTCTTGGCTTTCTTATCAGCAGCGTGGCCGCGATAAGTACGTGTCGGTGCAAATTCACCCAGCTTGTGGCCGACCATTTCGTCGGAAACAAAGACAGGAACGTGCTGACGACCATTATGGACAGCGATGGTCAAACCGATCATGTTAGGGAAGATCGTTGAACGACGGGACCAGGTGCGCAGGGGCTTCTTGTCTCCGCTTTCCACCGCTTTCTCTACCTTCTTCAGCAAGTGCAGGTCAATAAAAGGACCTTTCTTGAGAGAACGTGGCATGGCTTATCCTCTAAAATTATTTGCTACGGCGACGTACGATAAATTTATCAGTACGCTTGTTGCTACGGGTCTTCTTACCTTTGGTCTGAACGCCCCACGGAGTTACCGGGTGCTTACCAAAGTTACGACCTTCACCACCACCGTGCGGGTGATCGACTGGGTTCATCGCAGTACCGCGAACGGTAGGACGAACACCGCGCCAACGAGTTGCACCGGCTTTACCCAGAACGCGCAGCATGTGCTCAGCGTTACCGACTTCGCCCAGAGTTGCGCGGCAGTCAGCTTCGACTTTACGCATTTCACCTGAACGCAGACGCAGGGTAACGTAGGAACCTTCACGCGCAACGATCTGCACGTAAGCACCAGCTGAGCGAGCAATCTGACCGCCTTTGCCTGGTTTCATTTCTACGTTGTGAACGGTAGAACCCACTGGGATGTTACGCATCGGCAGGGTGTTACCCGCTTTGATCGCAGCATCAACGCCAGACTGAATCTGGTCGCCAGCTTTCAGGCCTTTAGGGGCCAGGATGTAACGGCGCTCGCCATCTTTGTACAGAACCAGTGCGATGTTCGCAGAACGGTTCGGATCGTACTCAAGACGCTCAACAACTGCCGGGATACCATCTTTGTTGCGTTTGAAGTCAACAATACGGTAAGCCTGCTTGTGACCACCACCGATATGACGGGTAGTGATACGACCATTGTTGTTACGACCACCGGATTTGCTGTTTTTTTCCAGCAACGGAGCAAATGGTTTGCCCTTGTGCAGCTCAGGGTTCACCACTTTAACTACGTGACGACGACCCGGAGATGTCGGTTTACATTTAACAACTGCCATTGTCTTTCTCCTCCGACTTACTCAGCGCCGCCGACGAAGTCCAGGTTCTGGCCTTCTTTCAGGGTGACGTAAGCTTTTTTCCAGTCGCTACGACGACCGATACGCTGTCCGTGACGCTTAACTTTACCCTTAACAACCAGGGTGTTTACGTCTTTAACTTCTACTTCGAACAGTTTCTCAACAGCAGCAACGATCTCTGCTTTGGTCGCGTCTTTAGCAACTTTGAGAACGATGGTATTGGTTTTTTCCATCGCGGTAGATGCTTTTTCAGATACGTGCGGCGCGCGCAGTACTTTCAGCAGACGTTCTTCACGGATCATGCCAGCATCTCCTCAACTTGCTTAACTGCTTCAGCAGTCATAACGACTTTGTCGAAGGCGATCAGGCTAACTGGGTCGATACCTGCTGCATCGCGCACGTCAACCTTGTACAGGTTACGCGCAGCCAGGAACAGATTCTCATCCAGTTCGCCGGTGATGATCAGCACGTCTTCCAGCGCCATGTCTTTCAGTTTCTGTGCCAGCAGCTTGGTTTTCGGTGCTTCAACAGAGAATGATTCGACAACGATCAGACGGTCCTGACGTACCAGCTCGGACAGGATGCTTTTCAGCGCGCCGCGGTACATCTTTTTGTTAACTTTTTGACTGTGGTCCTGAGGACGTGCAGCGAAGGTCACGCCACCTGAACGCCAGATCGGGCTCTTAATAGAACCTGAACGCGCACGGCCGGTGCCTTTCTGACGCCAAGGCTTTTTGCCTGAACCAGTTACTTCAGCACGAGTTTTCTGCGCACGAGTACCCTGACGAGCACCAGCAGCGTAGGCAACAACAACCTGGTGAACCAGCGCTTCGTTGAAATCACGACCGAAGGTAGTTTCGGAAACAGTCAGCGCGCTCTGCGCGTCTTTCAATACTAATTCCATTGCTATCCCCTTACGCCTTCACAGCCGGTTTAACGATCAGGTCGCTACCGGTCGCACCCGGAACTGCACCTTTCACCAGCAGCAGGTTGCGCTCAGCGTCAACACGTACTACTTCCAGGCTCTGAACGGTTACGCGCTCATTACCCAGCTGACCAGCCATTTTCTTGCCTTTGAACACTTTGCCCGGAGTCTGGTTCTGACCGATAGAACCCGGTACGCGGTGAGACAAGGAGTTACCGTGAGTCGCGTCCTGGGTACGGAAGTTCCAGCGCTTAACGGTACCTGCGAAACCTTTACCTTTAGAGGTACCGGTTACGTCTACTTTTTTCACTTCAGCGAAGATTTCAACACTGATGCTCTGGCCAACAGCGAACTCTTCACCTTCGGTGCGGAATTCCCACAGACCACGGCCAGCTTCAACGCCAGCTTTAGCAAAGTGACCAGCTTCAGGTTTGGTCACACGGTTAGCTTTTTTAGCACCGGTGGTAACCTGGATCGCCTGGTAACCATCGTTCTCCAGAGTTTTCACCTGGGTAACGCGGTTTGCTTCAACTTCAATAACGGTTACTGGGATTGAAACGCCATCTTCAGTGAAGATGCGGGTCATGCCCACTTTTTTACCGACTAAACCACTCATTGTATCAACCTCTCAATCGCTCGATGACCTGATTAACCCAGGCTGATCTGCACGTCAACACCGGCAGCCAGATCCAGACGCATCAGTGCATCAACGGTTTTTTCAGTTGGCTCAACGATGTCTACCAGACGCTTGTGAGTGCGGATTTCGTACTGATCACGCGCATCTTTGTTGACGTGCGGAGAGATCAGAACGGTAAAACGCTCTTTGCGAGTCGGCAGCGGGATCGGACCACGTACCTGCGCACCAGTGCGCTTGGCAGTCTCAACGATTTCCGCGGTTGATTGATCGATCAGACGATGATCAAACGCTTTAAGACGGATACGGATTCTTTGGTTCGACATGAGACCAAGGCTCCAAACATTTTATAAACGAAAAAAATTACTACCCACACCCATTACGATTGATGGAGGAGTGTAATCGTTCAGCATATAACTCCCCAATTGGGAGTATTGTCAGGTGGCCTAGCTTAATAACCACCTGCGATTCTGCTCGAATCGCGCCGGCCAATATCGGCAGGCCCGCGCATTATACGCAAATCTGTTCAGGAAGCAACCCATGATGCGTTTTTAACCAGAAAAGGACGTAACGGGAAAAGAAAAGCCCGCAGCGATCACAGAACGCTGCGGGCTGGGCATAGCGTGAGGGTGAAATCAGCCTAACTGTCGCCCTCTTCTTTGATTTGTACCTGCAAGTAATTCTGAATCCCGATTTTATTAATCAGCTCCAGCTCGGTTTCCAGGTAATCAATGTGGTGTTCTTCGTCGGCAAGAATCTCAATCATCATATCGCGGCTGACGTAATCGTGGACTTTGTCAGCATAGGCGATGGCTTCACGCAAATCCTTCGCCCCTTCCAGTTCCAGTGCCAGATCGGATTGCAGCATTTCCGGCACATCCTCGCCAATCCGTAACCGGCCAAGATCCTGCAAGTTGGGAATCCCTTCAAGAAACAGAATGCGTTCAATGTACTTGTCCGCATGTTTCATTTCATCAATGGACTCGTGGTATTCCACATCATTGAGGCGTGTTAAACCCCAGTTTTTGAACATACGTGCATGAAGAAAGTACTGGTTGATAGCAACCAACTCATTCCCCAGCAATTTGTTGAGATGATTTATGATTTTAGTGTCGCCCTTCATTTCGCTTCCTCCGCTTCCAGTTAATTAGAGCGTAGATGCGGATAAAAAGAAGTCAAAAAAACGCGACAGTTTTTGTGGTTATTCCATTCCGGTTCGTGAATCAGGCGATCTCTTTATACAGCGGTACCTGCTGGAGTTCGTCATCCATGATTTCACGCGCGACACGGATGCATTTGCCACACTGTTTGCCAATAGGAACCAGTTGGCGCAAATGCTGAATAGATTTGGGCTGATAGCGACGGACTACTTCGCGAAGGGTTTTATCACTCACGGCATTACACAGGCAGACGTACATTTACTACGGACTCCGGTACATTTTCTGATCAAAGTGTAAATGAGAATGGTTTTTATTTCAAACCTGGATTTTGTGTGGGATTAGATATCAGAGGGGGGAAATTCAGGCATAAAAAAAGAGCACCGAAGTGCTCTTCTTTTCGTGCTCAAGTGGCTACCGAAATAGCCACCTGCGTCAGCGCAATTAAGCGATAACTTTAGCAACAACGCCCGCACCAACGGTACGGCCGCCTTCGCGGATTGCGAAGCGCAGACCTTCGTCCATTGCGATCGGGTGAATCAGGGTAACAACCATTTTGATGTTGTCGCCCGGCATTACCATCTCTACGCCTTCCGGCAGTTCTACTGAACCTGTTACGTCAGTAGTACGGAAGTAGAACTGAGGACGGTAGCCTTTGAAGAACGGAGTATGACGGCCGCCTTCGTCTTTAGACAGTACGTACACTTCTGATTCGAACTGAGTGTGCGGCTTGATGGTGCCCGGCTTAGCCAGTACCTGACCACGCTGGATGTCTTCACGCTTGATACCACGCAGCAGAACACCACAGTTCTCGCCTGCCTGACCCTGGTCCAGCAGTTTGCGGAACATTTCAACGCCAGTACAGGTTGATTTCGCAGTCGCTTTGATACCAACGATTTCTACTTCGTCACCAACTTTAACGATACCGCGCTCAACACGACCGGTTACTACAGTACCACGGCCAGAGATTGAGAATACGTCTTCGATCGGCAGCAGGAACGGCAGGTCGATTGCACGAACCGGATCCGGGATGTAAGTATCCAGGTGGCCAGCCAGCTCAACGATTTTCGCTTCCCACTCTGCGTCGCCTTCCAGCGCTTTCAGAGCTGAACCACGAACGATCGGAGTGTCGTCGCCCGGGAAGTCATACTGTGACAGCAGGTCACGAACTTCCATCTCAACCAGTTCCAGCAGCTCTTCGTCATCAACCATGTCACATTTGTTCAGGAACACGATGATGTACGGAACGCCTACCTGGCGACCCAGCAGGATGTGCTCACGGGTCTGCGGCATCGGGCCGTCAGTCGCAGCAACAACCAGGATTGCGCCATCCATCTGAGCAGCACCGGTGATCATGTTTTTCACATAGTCGGCGTGGCCCGGGCAGTCAACGTGCGCGTAGTGGCGAGTCGGGGTTTCGTACTCAACGTGAGAAGTGTTGATGGTGATACCACGAGCTTTCTCTTCCGGCGCGTTGTCGATCTGGTCGAATGCACGAGCCTGGCCGCCGTAGGTTTTAGCCAGAACGGTGGTGATTGCAGCAGTCAGAGTGGTTTTACCGTGGTCAACGTGACCGATGGTGCCCACGTTTACGTGCAGTTTGTTACGTTGAAATTGCTCTTTCGCCATGGCGATAATCCTTACGTTATGCCTTCATCAGTGATGAAGGCATCAGTTCACAATTTTTAAACCGTAGCCTTATTTGCCACGAGCTTCAATAACGGCCTGAGCGACGTTGTTCGGCGCATCATCGTACTTCAGGAACTCCATGGAGTAAGAAGCACGGCCTTTGGTCAGAGAACGCAACTGAGTCGCGTATCCGAACATTTCAGACAGCGGAACCTCAGCGTGAATCACAACGCCAGTTACGTTGGATTCCTGACCGCGCAGAATACCACGACGGCTGCTCAGGTCACCGATGACGTCACCAGTGTTCTCTTCCGGCGTCTCAACTTCAACCTTCATGATCGGCTCAAGCAGTACCGGCTTCGCTTTCTTAAAGCCATCTTTAAAGGCGATAGAAGCAGCGAGTTTAAATGCCAGTTCTGAGGAGTCAACATCATGGTATGAACCGAAGTGCAGACGAACACCCAGATCAACTACCGGATAACCAGCCAGCGGACCTGATTTCAGCTGTTCCTGGATACCTTTGTCAACCGCAGGGATGTATTCGCCAGGAATCACACCACCTTTGATGTCGTTGACGAACTCGTAGCCTTTCGGGTTTGAACCCGGCTCCAGCGGGTACATGTCGATGATGACATGACCATACTGACCACGACCACCAGACTGCTTGGCGTGTTTACCTTCGATATCGGTAACTTTCGCGCGAATCGCTTCGCGGTAAGCAACCTGCGGTTTGCCCACGTTCGCTTCAACGTTGAATTCACGCTTCATGCGGTCAACGATGATGTCGAGGTGCAGCTCACCCATACCAGCGATGATGGTCTGGTTAGACTCTTCGTCAGTCCATACGCGGAATGACGGGTCTTCTTTCGCCAGACGACCCAGAGCCAGACCCATTTTTTCCTGGTCAGCTTTGGTTTTCGGCTCAACGGCGATAGAGATTACCGGCTCAGGGAACTCCATACGCTCCAGGATGATCGGCGCGTTTGGATCACACAGAGTATCACCGGTGATCACGTCTTTCAGGCCGATTGCTGCAGCGATGTCGCCCGCACGAACTTCTTTGATCTCTTCACGCTTGTTGGCGTGCATCTGAACGATACGGCCAAAACGCTCGCGCGCAGATTTCACTGAGTTCAGCACGGTGTCACCGGAGTTAACCACACCAGAGTACACGCGGAAGAACGTCAGGTTACCCACGAACGGGTCAGTTGCGATTTTGAATGCCAGTGCAGAGAAAGGCTCATCATCGCTAGCGTGACGCTCAGCCGGAGTATCTTTACCATCGTCCAGCATACCGTTAATTGCCGGTACGTCGGTCGGAGCTGGCAGGAACTCAACAACTGCATCCAGCATCGCCTGAACACCTTTGTTCTTAAATGCAGAACCACAGGTCACGAGGATGATCTCGTTGTTCAGTACGCGCTGACGCAGAGCGCCTTTGATCTCTTCTTCGGTCAGCTCTTCGCCGCCCAGGTACTTGTCCATCAGCTCTTCAGAAGCTTCGGCAGCAGAGTCGATCAGGTTTGAACGCCATTCTTCAGCCAGGTCCTGCATGTCAGCCGGGATATCTTCGTAAACGAAGGTAGTACCCTGGTCAGCATCGTTCCAGTTGATAGCTTTCATTTTGATCAGGTCAACAACACCGGTGAAGTTCTCTTCTGCACCGATAGCCAGCTGCAGCGGAACCGGGTTCGCGCCCAGACGGGTTTTGATCTGACCTACAACTTTCAGGAAGTTCGCACCCATGCGGTCCATTTTGTTAACGAACGCAATACGCGGAACTTTGTATTTGTTAGCCTGACGCCATACGGTTTCAGACTGCGGCTGCACGCCACCTACTGCACAGTAAACCATTACTGCGCCGTCGAGCACACGCATGGAACGTTCTACTTCGATGGTGAAGTCAACGTGTCCCGGGGTGTCGATGATGTTGATGCGGTGCGGCTCAAACTGCTTAGCCATACCTGACCAGAACGCAGTAGTCGCTGCGGAGGTGATGGTAATACCACGCTCCTGCTCCTGCGCCATCCAGTCCATTGTTGCTGCGCCATCGTGTACTTCACCGATTTTGTGGTTAACACCGGTGTAGAACAGGATACGCTCGGTAGTGGTAGTCTTACCGGCGTCGATGTGTGCACTGATACCGATGTTACGGTAGCGCGCAATGGGTGTTGTACGAGCCATTTTATTCCTCGGTTTTTCGGACGTTCAAAGTTAGTCGACCCCAGCGGGTTGGCCGTTTGAGCGCCCGCTGGTTTAACAACAACTACGTGGCTGTTACCAGCGGTAGTGAGCGAACGCCTTGTTGGCTTCTGCCATACGGTGAACGTCTTCACGTTTCTTAACTGCAGTACCTTTGTTTTCTGCAGCATCAGAAAGTTCGTTCGCCAGGCGCAGAGCCATAGATTTATCACCGCGTTTACGAGCAGCTTCTACGATCCAACGCATTGCCAGAGCATTACGACGAACCGGACGGACTTCTACTGGTACCTGATAGGTAGAACCACCAACGCGACGTGACTTAACTTCGACAGTCGGACGTACGTTTTCGAGGGCTACTTCAAAGGCTTCCAGCTCGTTTTTACCAGAACGCTGAGCCAGGGTCTCAAGAGCGGTATAAACGATTGATTCAGCGGTAGATTTTTTACCATCTACCATCAGGATATTTACAAATTTAGCCAGCAGCTCTGATCCGAACTTAGGATCCGGCAGAATTTTACGCTGACCAATGACGCGACGACGTGGCATGGAAATACTCCGTTGTTAATTCAGGATTGTCCAAAACTCTACGAGTTTAGTTTGACATTTAAGTTAAAACGTTTGGCCTTACTTAACGGAGAACCATTAAGCCTTTGGCTTCTTCACGCCATACTTGGAGCGAGCCTGCTTACGGTCTTTAACACCTGAGCAGTCCAGCGCGCCACGAACGGTGTGGTAACGCACACCTGGCAGGTCTTTAACACGACCGCCACGGATCAGGATCACGGAGTGCTCCTGCAGGTTGTGACCTTCACCACCGATGTAGGAAGTCACTTCGAAACCGTTAGTCAGACGCACACGGCAAACTTTACGCAGCGCTGAGTTAGGTTTTTTCGGGGTAGTGGTGTACACACGAGTACAAACACCACGTTTTTGCGGGCAAGCTTCCAGCGCCGGCACGTTGCTCTTTGCAACTTTGCGGACGCGTGGTTTGCGAACCAGCTGGTTAACTGTTGCCATTAAATAGCTCCTGGATTTGCTTTAGCTTTTGCTTCGTAAACACGTAATAAATCGCCTCGTATTACTACGAGGAGGCAGAATTTTAGGGCTGTGTCAAAAGGGTGTCAAGAAATAACCAGGTTTTAGCGTACTACCAGGCTATTTGCTGCTGGTGCTTCGCCGTTAAAGCAACGAATTCAGTATAGTCCACGCAGGTTACGCTGGTCGAAATTTGTGCAACCAGGCCACGCGCCACCACATCTTCCTGCAACACCCAAAGTTTTGCCGGGGTGTTTTGTAACTTTTCCAGCATGGCACTACCCAATAACGCGGCCGTCACGCCGTCCTGGAGCAGCAACAGATCATCCTCCGGCTCCAGCAGCAACAATAAGGTATCGATATCGCATTGCCAGGGTGAATGCATAAGGGTGTAGAGCATGGTGAAGTCTCAGAAGCGAATGATGCGATGATAAGTCGCCAGTTTCTGGCGTAGCGCAGCCGCGTCCAGCACCTCAGCGGGTATCACACGCGGTGACGCAGCGTTGAATCCGCGTGTATGCAGTGATTCCTCACAGACAAAACACTGGTCGATATCATAAAGCGCCAGCACGCCAAAGGTGGCGATATAGTTACGTGCCAGAATCGGCTCAGGCTGTTGATCGCAATTAAGTTGCAGTACCCCATCGCCAATAAAAAACAGCGCAATATCTTCGCTGAGCGCAGCGGTTGCCAGTACCGCATCCAGCCCTTCCCTGCCAGCGCTGCTGCCGTGGGGAGACTGAGTAAAAAGAAAAGCCACACGGTTCATCAGAATTGCACCAAACGGTCACAGGTCAGTGAGGCTTCCGCCAATGCGCCAAGCCCGCTTAATACGAATCCGGGTTGCAGATTACTGCCTGCCAACTGCAAGCGCGCAGCTTCCTGAGCGTCAGTGACACCACGCCGCAACGCCGCAGCCACGCAAATATTCAACGCCACACCGTGCGATTGCTGAAGCTGCTGCCACTCGCGCACCATATCGACTTCATCACTGGCGGGTGCCGTCAGCTGATTGGCATTCAGCACACCTTCACGATAAAAAAACACGCTCTCAAGCTGATGCCCGGCCTGTAACAATGCACGGGCGAATAGCAACGCGCTGCTGGCGTGTTGGGTACCGTAAGCCGGGCCAGTGACCAGCAGGGTGTAGCGCATTAACGATCCTGTCCCTGAAAATCGCCGCTTTTAAACTGACGAATATAGAGATACACCGTGTGCTTGGAGATATTGAGGCGATCGGCAACCTGATTAATCGCGTCTTTAATATCGAAAATGCCCTTCTCGTACATGTTAAGCACAATCTGACGATTCTTGGCATTGTTGGATACATTGCGATCGGCGCTCACTTCCTCAATGGTAAACTCCAGCGTTTGCATCACCAGGTCTTCTACCGAGCTGGCAAAGTTCACGTTAGAGTCAACCTGCTGCATCTCTGGCGGCATAAAGGTCGACATAATCTGCGAGAAAGGCACATCGAGGTTCATGTTGATGCACAGCAGGCCAATGACTCGCTGCTGGCGATTACGAATAGCAATCGTCACCGACTTCATCAGTACGCCACTTTTGGCACGGGTGAAGTAGGCTTTTGAGACATTACTATCCGCACCGTGCATGTCATGCAACATGCGCAGCGCCAGGTCGGTAATCGGTGATCCGACTTTACGTCCGGTGTGTTCGCCATTGGCGATACGCACAGCGGAGCATTTTAAATCTTCCAGTGAATGCAGCACGATTTCACAGTGCGAGCCAATCAGCATCGCCAGGCCATCGACGACAGCCTCATAGGATTTCAGGATATCGTAGTCTGCTTGCTCAAACGGACGTTGCTCCAGTAAATCGAAGTCAGTCAGTTCACCGGGATTGAATGGATTAGACATCGAAGACATCACCCTAAATGGCTGGAGCCTGTCACGGCAGCTCTGGGGCAGACTCATTTTGATAGTAGTAGTTGTGCAGGCGTTAGTCTGGCAAATGTCGCCGGGTTATGCCAGAGCTTTGTCATCCATCAGAAATGAAACCGCCGCACTGAGGCGGCGGTAGGCAGATTACTGCGCTTTCTTATCAGCAGCGGCCGGAGCCTGTGCTTTTTCATCGGCTTTCGGCGCCGGTTTGATGTCGAGCAGCTCAACATCGAACACCAGCGTAGAGTTCGCCGGAATACCCGGCACGCCGTTTTTACCGTAGGCCAGCTGCGGTGGGATGACCAGCTTGATCTTGCCGCCTTTCTTCACATGCTTCAGACCTTCGGTCCAGCCTGGAATCACACCATCCAGACGGAATGACAGCGGCTCGCCACGGGTGTAGGAGTTGTCGAACTCGGTACCGTCAATCAGGGTGCCTTTGTAGTTCACCACCACGGTATCGCTGTCTTTCGGTGCGTCGCCAGTACCTTCTTTCTCAACCTGGTACAGCAGGCCAGACTCAGTTTTCTTCACGCCTTTCTCTTTGGCGAATTTGTCAGCGAAAGCGGTGCCTTTATCAGCATTCTCTTTCGCGTCTTTTTCCATCTTCGCCTGAGCAGCGCCTTTCACGCGGCCTTCAAACGCCTGCAGAGTTTGCTCGATCTCTTCATCAGAGAGTTTGCTCTTGCCGCCGAACGCGTCCTGAACACCAGCAATCAGCTGTTGCTTGTCCAGTTTGATGCCCAGTTTCTCTTGTTCCTTAAGAGAGTTGTCCATGTAGCGACCCAGAGAAGCACCCAGCGCATAGGCTGATTGCTGATCTTCATTTTTGAAGGCAGCATTTTTCGGTGCCTGCGGCGCAGCCTGAGCAGCATCAGCCGGGGCGGTGGTCGCTTCAGCGGCCATTGCCAGCGGGGCATTCAGTGCGATGGCCATTGTGGTAGCTAACAATGTGACTTTAAACAGTGATTTCATCCTTTCTCCAAAACCGAAGCCTCTCGCCTCGGGAATCATTGCGGACTGTGGCCCACACTATAACTTTACGTGGCAGCGGCGAACACTCCCACAACGTAATTATCCGGTCAACCTCTGACCTTTTTTGCATCAGGAAGTTTCATCAGAGATGGTGGCATAATGTCCAGATTCAAGCACCCCTGTGGATTTACGCAAAAAACCAGACGATTCCGGGGTAAAACACGTAGAATCTCGCCCGCAATACGCAAGCACCGTAATATGAGGAGTGGTGATGGAACAAGCAGAATGGGAGCAACGCCTTGAGGCGCTGGAAAGCAAACTGGCTTTTCAGGAACACACCATTGATCAGCTCAATCAGACGGTGGTTCAACATGAACTGGAGATGAGCAAACTGCGCGAGCAGGTGCGTCTGTTGGTCGATAAAGTGAAGGCAGCCGCGCCATCCATGATTGCATCGCAATCTGAAGAAACCCCACCACCGCACTACTAAAGAAAAGGCCACCGCGAAGGTGGCCCTGAAATACTTAGTGGTTGCAACCGCAACCGCCGTGGCCGCCGCAGCCGCCCTGGCCGTGATCATGACCGTGGTCGTGATCATGATCGTGGTGATGACCGTGTTCACCATGAACATGACCGTGCGCCAGTTCTTCCGGCGTCGCTTCACGAATCGCAACCACTTCAACGTTGAAGTTCAGGTTCTGACCCGCCAGCATATGGTTACCATCAACCACAACATGCTCGTCTTCAACTTCAGTGATTTCAACCGGTACCGGACCCTGGTCGGTTTCTGCCAGGAAGCGCATGCCAACCTGCAATTCGTCCACGCCCATGAAGACATCTTTCGGTACACGCTGCACCAGATTGTCATCGTACTGACCGTAAGCGTCGTTTGCCGGGATATGCACGTCAAACTTGTCACCTACCGCGTGATTTTCCAGCGCTTTTTCCAGACCAGAAATCAGGGAACCATGACCGTGCAGATAGTCCAACGGTGCACTCACCGGTGACTCGTCAACCAACACACCGTCTTCGGTACGAACCTGATACGCCAGGCTCACCACCAGGTCTTTTGCTACTTTCATGATATCTCCTAACCGTTGAGAACTGCGAATCCCGTCTCATTGGTCCATTTTTGCGAGCAAAAACACCAACCAGAAAGGTTCAAGACTGAGGATGCTGACAACGCAATGCCGCATACTGCTCAGCGTTAATGGCGCCGATTGTAGCGGAATTCAATCCCGCTGTAAGTTTAAGCTTAAAAAAAGCTGCGCCATCACGCTACTCGGGATGAAAAATGCCGATCACCTGCTCCTGACTGCGTACCTGATCGCGCACCTGCTTATCGGCTTCGCGCATCTGATGCCCGCACTTCACGCATTCCACCACGTCCACATTGTTTTCACGCCACATCGCCAGCGTGTCCTTCTGCTGACAGTGCGGGCACACCGCACCGGCAATAAAACGTTTACGCATACTGATTCCTGCCCGTTACACACGGATAAGGTAAGTGTAGTTACTCATCATCCCAGCCATCAAACTGACGCTTCTCATGCTGCATTTCGCGCTGGAAGATATCTTCCAGCTCGCGCCGCGCCTCACGCACGCGTGAAACGGTCGCGCTATCGGTTTGCTGGTTAGGCATCAACTCACGCAGCATACGCATATCCAGACGACGGAAATGATGTTGCGCACGCTGCGCCTGATGCGGATGCATACCCAGCGAGATCAGCGCCTTGCGTCCCAATTCCAGCGCACTGGAGAAGGTTTCACGCGAGAACAGCGTCACGCCCGCCTGCAATAGCTCGTGTGCTTCCACACGACCACGCGCCCGCGCCAAAATCTTCAGCTGTGGGAAATGCTGCTGGCAGAGATGCACAATGGTCATGGCATCTTCCGGCTCATTACAGGTGATAACAATTGATTGCGCCGTTGCCGCACCCGCCGCTCGCAGCAGCTCCAGCTCGGTTGCATCGCCATAATAAACCTTGTAGCCATATTTACGCATCAGGCTGACGGCCGAGATATCGCGTTCCAGCACCGTGATGCGTTTGTTGTTTGCCATCAGCAAACGCCCCACCACTTGTCCGAAACGACCAAAACCGACCACGATCACCTGCGGTTGGTCATCTTCAACAAAGGGCTTCTCGCTATCGTCTTCCGCCTCATTAAAGCGATGCGCCAGCAGACGATCAATCCCCTGCATCAGCAGCGGCGTGGTCATCATCGACAGCGTCACCGTCACCAGCAACAACGGCAGTTGATCGCCACTAAACAGCTTCGCCGACGCGGCCGCCGAAAACAGCACAAAGGCAAATTCCCCGCCCTGACTCAGCACCCCGGCAAACTGCTGACGCTCCGAACTACGCAGGCCATATACCCGCGCCAGCACATACAGCACCAGCGTTTTCACCATCACCAGGATCACCACGCCCAGCAGAATTTCCAGGATGTGGGTGTAGAGCACGCCGAGGTTGAGCGCCATGCCGACGGAGATAAAGAACAACCCCAGCAGCAGCCCCTTAAACGGTTCGATCGCCACTTCCAGTTCATGACGATACTCACTTTCCGCCAACAGGATACCGGCGATAAAGGTCCCGAGCGCCATCGACAGGCCCAGGGCATCCATAAACAGTGCGGAGCCGAGCACCAGCAACAACGAAGCTGCCGTGAAGACTTCACGCACACCGGAGGCAGCGATAAAGCGGAAAATAGGACGCAACAGGAAACGGCCACCAATCAGCATCCCGGCAAAGGCCAGCACCTTCATGCCAACCTTCAGCCAGTCCACATGGCCACTGTCGCCACCCGCCAGCAGGGGCACCAGCGCCAACGCCGGGATCACCGCCAGGTCCTGGAACAACAACACCGAGAAACCGAGCTGCCCGGCTTCGCTCCGGTTCATCCCTTTATCGCGCATCAACTGCAACGCCATCGCGGTGGATGACATCGCCAGACCGATACCGCCAATCACCGCCGCCTGCCAGGAGAAATCGGTCAGCCACAGCAGAACACCGAGAATCGCCGCAGAAATCAGCACCTGGGCCGCACCCACACCAAAAATCGAACGCCGCAGCGCCCAGAGTTTTGCCGGGTTCAGCTCAAGGCCGATGATAAACATCAGGAACACCACGCCAAGTTCGGAGAAGTGCAGAATCTCATCCACATCGCTGATGAAACCCAGCCCCCAGGGGCCGATGGCAATACCCGCCAGCAGATAACCCAGCACCGCGCCAATACCCAGCCGCGCGGCGATCGGCACAATCAGCACCGCCGCCACCAGATAGATGACACCCGCAGTCAGCAACGTTTGACCTTCCATCAGGCACCTCCCTGCGGCAACGGCGCAGAAAGCCAGTCGCTGTAAGCCTGCGCAAAATTACGCAGCACTGCCGGTGTCTGACGCCGCGCCCAGTAGATCACCATCGGTGTCATCCAGTGCATACGGCACATCTGTGCCGTCAGCTCAAACGGCCGCATGATGTCACTCATCGGGTAGCGGTTCAGTCCCTGTTGCGAATAGGCGGTTTCCGGCTCACCGGTGGTGACCACGCTACGCCAGTATTTCCCCTCCAGCGCATTGCCATCCACGCCGCTGGCAAAGCCACGCGACAACACGCGATCCAGCCACTCCTTCAGCAGCGCCGGGCAGCTGTAGGTATAAAGCGGATGCTGGAAAACCACGATTTGATGTTCACGCAGCAGTTGCTGCTCATAGTGAATATCGATAAAAAAATCCGGATAGTGGGCGTATAAATCGTGCACCGTGACGTGGTCCAGTTCCATAGCCGACTGCAGCAAAACCCGATTAGCAATCGAATCCTGTGATTCCGGATGGGCGTAAAGCAGCAGGATTTTGGGTGGCTGCGACATCGTTCCCCTCCAAAGCGTCGTCATAGCGCAGGAATTCCGCTACCATGCTCGACGCAACTAACAGTTCATCTAATTATGTTGCCAGTAAATTAACATATTCTGACGATACGGCGCTTATGATTGTCTTCTCCTCGTTACAAATTCGTCGCGGCACCAATGTGCTGCTGGATAACGCAACTGCGACCATTAACCCCGGCCAGAAAGTGGGCCTGGTGGGTAAAAACGGCTGCGGCAAATCCACGCTGTTGTCGCTGCTCAAAGGTGAAATGAGCAGTGATGCCGGTAGCGCCACCTTCCCGGGCAACTGGGCGCTGGCGTGGGTCAATCAGGAAACCCCGGCGCTGAGCAAAGCCGCGCTGGAATATGTTATCGATGGCGACCGCGAATATCGTCAGCTGGAGTCCGAATTAGCCGATGCCAACGCACGCAATGACGGCAATGCCATCGCGCTGCTGCATGGCAAGCTGGATGCCGTACAGGCGTGGAGTATCCATGCCCGCGCGTCAAGCCTGTTACACGGTCTGGGCTTCAGCCAGGAACAGCTTCAACGCCCGGTGAGTGACTTCTCCGGTGGCTGGCGTATGCGCCTCAACCTTGCACAAGCGCTGGTGTGCCGTTCCGATTTGCTGCTGCTTGATGAACCGACCAACCACCTCGATCTCGATGCGGTGATCTGGCTGGAACGCTGGCTGAAAAGCTACGAAGGCACCCTGATCCTGATCTCGCACGACCGCGACTTCCTCGATCCGGTGGTGGATAAGATCATCCACATCGAACAGCAAACGATGTTTGAGTACACCGGTAACTACAGCTCGTTTGAACGTCAGCGCGTCGCCAAACTGGCACAGCAGCAAGCGTTGTATCAAAGCCAGCAGGAAAAAGTGGCGCACCTGCAAAGTTATATCGATCGTTTCCGCGCGCAGGCCACCAAAGCCAAACAGGCGCAGAGCCGTATCAAAATGCTGGAGCGCATGGAACTGATTGCCCCGGCACACGTTGATAACCCGTTCAGCTTTAGCTTCCGTCCACCGGAAAGCCTGCCGAATCCATTGTTAAAAATGGAAAAAGTGACTGCGGGCTACGGCGACCGCATCATTCTTGACGCCATCAAACTTAACCTGGTGCCGGGTTCGCGTATTGGCCTGCTGGGGCGGAATGGCGCGGGTAAATCGACGCTGATCAAGCTGCTGGCCGGTGAGCTAACCCCCATCGATGGCGAAATTGGTCTGGCGAAAGGCATAAAACTGGGTTACTTCGCGCAGCACCAGTTGGAATTTTTACGTGCCGATGAGTCGCCATTGCAGCATCTGGCACGTATCGCGCCGAAAACGCTGGAACAGCAACTACGCGATTATCTGGGTGGTTTTGGCTTCCAGGGCGATAAAGTCAGTGAAGTGACCGAACGTTTCTCCGGTGGTGAGAAGGCCCGTCTGGTACTGGCGTTGATCGTCTGGCAGCGTCCCAACCTGTTGCTGCTCGACGAACCAACCAACCACCTCGATCTCGATATGCGTCAGGCTCTGACCGAAGCGCTGATTGATTTTGAAGGCGCCCTGGTGGTGGTGTCGCATGACCGCCATCTGCTGCGCGCCACCACCGATGACCTCTATCTGGTACACGATCGTAAAGTGGATATCTTCGAAGGTGACCTGGAAGATTACCAGCAGTGGTTGAGCGACCTGCAAAAACAGCAGGCGCAACAGGATGCCGCCCCCAGGCAGGATAGCGGCAACAGCGCCCAGGCCCGTAAAGATCAGAAGCGCCGTGACGCCGAACTGCGCGCCCAGACTCAGCCGCTGCGTAAAGAGATTGAGAAACTCGAAAAGCAGATGGCCAAGTGGCAGAGCCAGTTGAGTGAAGCTGAGCAGCTGCTGTCAGACAGCGCAATTTATGATCAGAGCCGCAAAGCGGATCTGACCGCTGCGCTCCAGCGCCAGGCAGAGAGTAAATCGGCGCTGGAAGAGGTGGAAATGGCGTGGCTGGATGCGCAAGAACAGCTGGAGCAGATGCTGGCCGCACCATAACAGCCCATTCCGTATCGGCGCGATTTATCGCGCCGATACGGACGTGTTACACCGGAACATCGCCTAAAACCGTCGCGCGCTGCATCACCCGCCGCGCCGGATAATAATCCGCATTAGCGTAATGCTGCGTCACGCGGTTATCCCAAATCGCCACATCATTCTCCTGCCAACGCCAGCGCACCTGAAACTCCGGCTTCGTAATATGGGCGAACAGGAAGCCCAGCAGGGCATCGCTCTCCTTTTCACTCAACCCAATCAGCCGCGTGGTAAATCCTTCATTGACGAATAACGCCTTACGCCCGCTAACCGGGTGAGTGCGGATCACCGGATGCGTCACCGGCGGATGTTTCGCCACCGCCTGCTGCCAGCGCTGATGTTCCTCTGCAGTTTTGCGATATTTGAACTCCTGAAAAGACTTTTTAAAATCGTGCTCGGCCCGCAACCCGGCCAACAACGTCTTAAAGGGTTCCGATAACGCCTCATACGCCGCAATGCCGCTGGCCCACAACGTATCACCGCCGCTTTCCGGCAACAGCTTAGAAGCCAGAATGGCAATCGCCGGGGGTGTTTCGATAAAGGTGACATCGGTGTGCCAGTTGTCGTTATCCGGCGGATTATCCTGATGGGTATCCAGCACGATGATTTCTTCCACGCCCGGCGCATGGGGATAGACGGGATGAATATGTAAATCACCGAAGCGTACCGCCAGCGCACGCTGCTGCTCCGGGGTAATCACCTGATTACGCAGGAACAACACCTGATGCCGCAACAGGCCATGATAAAGCTGTTCAAATTGCGCATCGCTCAGCGGGCGACTGAGATCCACATCGCTCACCTGCGCACCGATATTCGGCCCCAGTGCGCTAAAAGTCACACGTTCGTTCATTGCTGCTCTCCATTCCACGGCGTCAGGCGACGCTGCAAAGCGCGCAGACCCAGTTCTAAACTAAACGCGATCAACGCAATCACCAGGATGCCCGCCAGCACCACATCCGTCGCCAGAAACTCCCCGGCTGACTGCACCATAAAACCGAGGCCGCGCGTGGCGGCAATTAACTCGGCGGCGACCAGCGTTGACCACCCCACCCCGAGGCCGATACGCAGCCCGGTCAGGATTTCCGGCAACGCCCCCGGCAGAATCACCCAGCGCAGCAGTTGCCAGCGCGTGGCACCCAGCGCCTGTGCGGCACGGATACGGACCTGCTGCGCATTTTTCACCCCGGCCAACGTGGACAAGGTGACAGGCGCGAAAATCGCCAGATAAATCAGTAAGATTTTTGAGGTTTCGCCAATGCCGAACCAGATCACCATCAACGGCAGATAAGCCAGCGGCGGCACCGGGCGGTAGAGTTCAATCAACGGATCGAGCAGCCCACGAATCGCCGGACTCAGCCCCATCGCAATCCCAACCGGAATGCCGATCAGCGCCGCAAAAAACAGCGCCACCAGCATGCGCGTCAGGCTGGCACCGAGATGCTGCCACAGCGTGGCATCCATAAAGCCCTGCGGGCTGGCAATCAACAGCAGCTTTTTCAGCACCTGCTGCGGCGCAGGCAGAAACAGCGGCGCAATCAATCCCAATGCCGTAACGCCCCACCACACCAGCAACAGCACCGCGACGCTCAGCAAACTGAGCGACAATTGCCGGGAAAACGGCCAACGCAGGCCACGGCGACGGCGCGCCGCCCGTGCTTTGTCATCAATTAATGCGCTCATGCAAACGCCTCCCGCTGGGCAAACACCTGATTCAGCACGTATTCGCGGCGTGCAATAAACGCCGGATCGGATTTAATGCTGCGGCAGGGTTCCCCGTCAGCGAAGCGTTGACCAAAATCGAGTTTCAGCCGCTCCACCACGCGTCCTGGCCCAGGCGAGAGCAGCACCAGCTCGCTGGCGAGGAACACCGCTTCCTCAATGTCATGCGTAATCAACAGGATCTGCTTGCCGGTATCGCGCCACAGCGTCAGTAACAGGGTTTGCATCTGTTCACGGGTAAAGGCATCAAGCGCGCCGAAGGGTTCATCTAACAGCAGCAGCTGAGGGTCAGCCGCCAGCGCACGCGCAATCCCCACGCGCTGACGTTGACCCCCAGAGAGCTGCCAGATAAAACGCTTTTCCGCTCCCTCCAGCCCGACTTTGCGAATCAGACGACGCGCGATGCTATGACGCTCCGCTTTTGCCATCCCCGCCAGTTGCAGACCAAAGGCCACGTTGTCGATCACATTGCGCCACGGCAGCAGCCCTTCGTTCTGAAACACCACGCCACGTTCAGCGCCCGGCCCGTTAACCGATTTGCCATCCAGTGTGATGCTGCCGGACTCCAGCGGCAGGAATCCGGCGATTAAATTCAGCAGCGTGGTTTTGCCACAGCCTGACGGTCCCAGCACCACCAGCAGTTCACGCTGATCCAGTTGCAGATTGATATCCTGCAACGCAGGTTGTCCGGCGTAACGCGCATTCAGATGGGTGATGCTGAGCATAGGACCTCCGGTTATTTCACTAAGGGGGCAACGAAGCGGGTAGTCACGAAGCTGCTGTAATCACTGGCGGCGTCCGGCACCTTGCCCTGCTCTTTCAGGAAGTGCGCGGTATCGACAATCGCCTTGTTCACCGGCTTGCCGAGCTGCTCCAGTTGCTGCTGCGCGGTCAGATAGGTGTTGCCTTCCACCAGTCCCGGCACCTGCGCTTCCGGCACACCGCTCAGACGCGACAGCTTGCTGAGGTTATCCGGCTGCTTCAGCCACTGTTGAGGGTTGTCGATGTAGGCTCTCTGCGCGTCCAGGGCGCTGCGGGCAAAGGCGGTGACAATTTCTGGATGCTGCTGCGCAAAGTCTTTACGCACCACCCAGACATCCAGCGTCGGCGCGCCCCATTTTCCCACCTGCGAGGAGTCGGTCAGCACCTTGCCATCCTTCTCCAGTTCGTTAACTGCCGGTGCCCAGACGTAGGCACCATCAATATCGCCACGCTGCCAGGCGGCAATGATCGCGGGGGGTTGCAGGTTCACCAGTTGGACGTCCGTGGGTTTGATACCCCAATGTTTCAGCGCCGCCAGCAGGCTGTAATGGGTGGTGGAGATAAAGGGGACGGCAATCCGTTTGCCGATGAGATCTTTGGGATTGTTGATGGATTTCTTCACCACCAACGCTTCGGAATTTCCGAGCTGCGAAGCCAACAGGAAGGCCTCGATCGGCAGTTGCTGCGTGGCCGCTACCGCCAGCGGGCTGGAGCCGATGTTGCCAATCTGGACATCGCCGGACGCCAGCGCACGTAACACGCTGGCTCCGCTATCAAACTTACGCCAGTCAACGGTCGCGCCGCTCTGTTTGGCGAAGGTATTGTCGGCCTGTGCCACTTTGGCCGGTTCCGCCGAAGTCTGGTACGCCACCGTGACGTTAACCGCCTCGGCCTGGAAGGTCAGCAACGCCAGCGTTGCTGCCAATGTGGTTATGGTTTTCTTCACTGCCATCATCGTACACCCCAATATTTTTATGTTGGGTGCAGTGTCGCCAGCAGTAATGGTTTCATAAAGGAATTAAAAATTATCCCTAATGAAAATCGGTTCTTAGGCAATCATCGGGCAAGACTATGCAGAATACGCAAATACAAAAAAGGCGCGTCAGACGCGCCTCGGATTGGCTTAGTGCCAAATCAACAGCACACAGGCGGCGGTCAGGATTCCCATCGCCAGGTTAAAGATTTTCCACGCACGCGGGCTTCGCAGCAAACGACCAATCAGTGAGCCGAAGCCCATCCAGATCACCCCGGAAACCACATTCACCAACGCCATTCCGACGCTGATTGCTACCACCGAGTGCAGGTAAGCGGCCCCCGCCAGGCTAAAGCTGGCTACGGCCCCCAACGCCATCAGCCACGCCTTTGGATTAATCAGTTGCAGTAACCCGCCCTGCCAGAACGGCGTTGGCACCGGCGGGGCCGAATCCGTATCCAGTTGCTCATATTCCGCCGTGGCGATTTTCCATGCCAGCCACAGCAGATACAGGCTACCGGCGATTTTCAGAACCAGATGTAAGGCAGGATAGAGTAGGATAAGGCCACCTACGCCAAAGGCCACCATCAGCAGCATCGCCTGCATACCGATCATGATGCCGATTAACAACGGGAAAGAACGCAGAAAGCCAAAGTTGGCAGCGGAGGCGGTAAGTAACATATTATTAGGCCCTGGCGTGATCGCAGCGACCCAGAGAAAGCCCAGCATTGACAAAAACAGACTCAGTTCCATGTTGATTCGGGTGCTCCTCACCCAGGAAAGCCAAAAAACCCATCGAAACTATCAGCGAGATATGCATCAGACAAGCGTTTACCACAGTAATTTTGACTCCCCGCCCGAAGAGGACTTCATTCCTCTCAGCGGTTTTCGCAATCCGCATCTGCAAACTCTGCTGCCACGTCTGCTCAGGCGGCGCGTGACTCTGCGCCCACACTGGCAACGCCTCGATTTGCCGGACGGCGATTTTGTCGATCTTGCGTGGAGTGAAGACCCTATTCAGGCCGCGCACAAACCACGCATGGTGCTGTTTCATGGTTTAGAAGGCAGCTTTCACAGCCCCTATGCGCATGGGTTGATGCAGGCATGTCAGGCACGCGGTTGGCTGGCAGTGGTGATGCATTTTCGCGGCTGTAGCGGTGAACCGAACCGCCTGCACCGGATTTACCATTCCGGCGAAACCGAAGATGCCAGCTTCTTTCTGCGCTGGTTAAAGCGTGAATGGGGCGATGTCCCCACCACCGCCGTCGGCGTGTCGCTGGGCGGTAATATGCTGGCGTGCCTGACTGGATTAGAGGGGCATGATGCGCCGCTGGATGCCGCAGTCGCCATCTCTGCGCCCCTGCTGCTGGAACCCTGTAGCCAGAAGCTGGAGAACGGTTTCTCACGTTTTTATCAGCACTACCTGCTGACGCAGCTGAAAAAGAACGCTAAACGTAAGCTGAAGGCCTGGCCGGGCACCCTGCCGGTCGATTTACGTGAACTGCGCGCCCTGCGCCGCCTGCGCGACTTTGACGATGCCGTCACCTCCAGGGCGCACGGCTTTGTGGATGCAGGCGATTATTATCATCGGGCCAGCGCGATGCCGCTGCTGACCGGGGTACGCAAACCGCTGCTGATCATCCATGCTAAGGACGATCCCTTTATGACCGACGCAGTAATACCGAAGCCGGAGCAACTGTCGTCCTCGATTCAATATCAGCTGACACAGCAAGGCGGCCATGTCGGCTTTGTTGGCGGTACGCTGCTACGACCGCAAATGTGGCTGGAACAACGCGTGCCGCAGTGGTTATCAACTTACCTGGATGTATGATCGTGATTATTCCGTGGCAACAACTTGAAGCTGAAACGCTGGAAAACCTGATCGAAGCCTTTGTATTACGCGAAGGCACCGACTACGGTGAACAGGAGCGCAGTCTGGCGCAAAAAGTCGCTGATGTGCGTCGCCAACTGGAACGCGGTGACGCTGTGCTGGTGTGGTCAGAACTGCACGAAACCGTCAATATCATGGCACGCGGTGAATTTCGCGGCTAATGCACATCCCGGCTTTTCGTGCTAACAATGCTCATCGCCGGACTTCACAGGGAGCTTTGTTATGTCAGCCAGGCATCCGATCATTGCCGTTACCGGTTCCAGCGGCGCCGGAACCACCACCACCAGCCTTGCCTTCCGCAAAATATTCCAGCAGTTGAACCTGCATGCGGCGGAGGTCGAAGGTGACAGTTTTCATCGCTACACGCGCCCTGAGATGGACATGGCGATCCGCAAAGCGCGCGACCTTGGCCGTCATATCAGCTATTTCGGCCCGGAGGCCAACGATTTTGGCCTGCTGGAGCAAACCTTTAAGCAATACGGTAAAACCGGTCTTGGTCAGTCGCGCAAATATCTGCATACCTATGACGAAGCCGTGCCGTGGAATCAGGTGCCGGGCACCTTCACCCCGTGGCAGCCGCTGCCGGAAAACACCGATGTGTTGTTTTATGAAGGCTTGCACGGCGGGGTGGTGACGCAGCAGCACAACGTGGCTGAACACGTCGACTTATTGGTAGGTGTGGTACCGATCGTCAACCTTGAGTGGATTCAAAAGCTGATTCGCGACACCAGCGAGCGCGGCCATTCACGCGAAGCGGTGATGGATTCGGTGGTGCGTTCGATGGAGGATTACATCAACTTCATCACCCCGCAGTTCTCACGCACCCATATCAACTTCCAGCGCGTACCTACCGTCGATACGTCTAACCCGTTTGCTGCGCGTGAAATTCCATCACTGGATGAAAGCTTTGTGGTGATCCATTTCCGTGGTCTGGAAGGTATTGCCTTCCCCTATCTGCTGGCGATGATTCAGGATTCCTTTATCTCGCATATGAACACCCTGGTGGTGCCCGGCGGCAAAATGGGGCTGGCGATGGAGCTGATTATGACGCCGCTGGTGCAGCGACTGATTGAAGGCAAACGCATCGAATAATCAAACATAACCGTAACGGCGCGATTTATTGCGCGATCCCGAGATCGCTGCGGGAAAAATCCGCACGATAAATCGCTCCGCTACGTTCGTGCTAAAGTTCGATAACCTCGTAACTGTGGGTGATTTCTACCCCTTTGCCCAGCATAATCGCCACCGAGCAATATTTCTCAGCCGACAGATCAACCGCTCGCGCCACCGCTTTATCGCCCAGCGCTTTGCCGGTAACAATAAAATGCAGGTTGATATGTGTGAAAATGCGTGGCGCTTCTTCACGACGTTCCGAGGTCAGTTTGACCTCACAATCCTTCACATCATTGCGCCCTTTTTGCAGGATCGACACGACGTCAATCGCGCTGCAACCGCCTGCCGCCATCAGCACCATCTCCATCGGGCTCGGTGCTTTGTCGCCCGAATTGCCATCCATTAATATCTGGTGACCTGATGAGGATTCTCCGAGAAAGGTAAGCCCTTCCACCCATTTAACCCGTGCCTGCATTATTCTTTCTCCTGAATAGGCTGATTTGCCGCCAGAGTACGCTTTCACCTGAGAAACAGCAATCCAGACTAATCGCCCTTTTGCTGAAGCGAGACAACAGAAGACAGCTAGCAAAAGCTGTGCTACAAACAGAGCTGAAAATATTTTCGTCGCAATAGACGAAGGCGGGAAGAATCAGAAGCCTGGCTTAAGAGTCCACCCGAATAATTTTCCTTAACAGGAAGCGCTCTACGATTTCACCGCCTGACAGGGAAAACTGCCCCCTGTGTTTTGGGCACGATTACAACAGAGGATAATAGCGAATGGTTCTCGGCAAACCGCAAACAGACCCTACACTCGAATGGTTCCTGTCCCATTGCCATATTCACAAATATCCATCCAAAAGCACCCTGATTCATCAGGGTGAGAAAGCGGAAACGCTCTACTACATCGTGAAAGGTGCCGTTGCGGTGCTGATCAAGGATGAAGAAGGCAAAGAGATGATTCTCTCCTACCTCAATCAGGGGGATTTCATCGGCGAGCTTGGCCTGTTTGAAGAAGGTCAGGAACGTAGTGCCTGGGTACGAGCCAAAACTGCCTGCGAAGTGGCTGAAATTTCCTACAAAAAATTCCGTCAGCTGATTCAGGTAAACCCGGATATTTTAATGCGTCTTTCGGCGCAGATGGCGCGTCGCCTACAGGTGACATCAGAAAAAGTGGGCAACCTTGCCTTCCTTGATGTGACCGGTCGCATTGCGCAGACGCTGCTCAATCTGGCCAAACAGCCCGATGCCATGACCCACCCGGACGGGATGCAGATCAAAATCACCCGTCAGGAAATTGGTCAGATCGTCGGATGCTCACGCGAGACAGTTGGCCGTATTCTGAAAATGCTGGAAGATCAAAACCTGATCTCCGCACATGGTAAAACCATCGTCGTTTACGGCACCCGCTAATTTCTTCTCACCCACGGCGTGATGGCAGCATCACGCCGTTTTTGTCTGCGATGAGCTGATGTGGCGTCGAATCATCTATCATCCCGAAGTGAACTATGCCCTGCGGCAAACGCTGGTGCTGTGCCTGCCCGTGGCCCTCGGCTGGCTGTTTGGCGACCTGCAAAAAGGCTTGCTGTTCTCCTTAGTGCCCGCCTGTTGCAACATCGCCGGTCTTGATACGCCGCATAAACGCTTTTTTAAACGCCTGATTATTGGTGGTTCCCTGTTTGCGACCGGCAGCTTTCTGATCCAGTGGCTGACGGATTATCACGTCCCCCTGCCGCTGATTCTGCTGGTGCTGCCGTTATTAGTGGGCGTGACGGGTGAGATCAGCCCGTTGCATGGCCGCTTGTTGCCTGCCACGCTGATTGCCTCCATCTTTACCCTGAGCCTGGTGGGACGTATGCCGATCTGGGTGCCGCCGCTGCTCTATATCGGCGGGACCTTGTGGTATGGGTTGTTCAACTGGTTCTGGTTTTGGCTGTGGAAAGAGCAGCCGATGCGCGAGTCGCTGAGCCTGCTGTACCGTGAGCTGGCGGATTATTGCGATGCCAAATATACCCTGTTGACGCAGCTGACCGACCCGGAGAAAGCGCTGCCGCCGTTGCTGGCGCGCCAGCAGAAAGCGGTAGATCTGATCACCACCTGCTACCAGCAAATGCATATGCTGTCGGCCAGCCGCGATAACAGCCACAAACGCCTGACGCGTGCCTTTCAGGTGGCGCTCGATTTGCAGGAACATATCTCCGTCAGCCTGCATCAGCCGGAAGAAGTGCAAAAGCTGGTGGAGCAGAGCCATGCAGAAGCGGTGATTCGCTGGAATGCCAAGACCATCTCCGCCCGTCTGCGCTTGCTGGCCGATGCCATTTTGTATCATCAGCTGCCGGAACGGTTTCAAATGGATAAGCAGCTGGGTGCGCTGGAAAAAATTGCCCGCCAGCACCCGGACAATCCGGTGGGGAATTTCTGCCTGTATCACTTCAGCCGCATTGCGCGCGTGCTGCGCACCCAGAAACCGCTGTATACCCGTGATCTGATGGCCGACCGCCAACGGCGTCTGCCGTTTTTTCCGGCGCTGCGCAGCTATCTGTCGCTGAAATCCCCCGCCTTACGCACCGCTGCACGTTTTGCCGTGATGCTGATGTTTGGTAGCGCGCTGGCGCTGTTCTTCAACATCCCCAAACCTTACTGGATTCTGATGACCACCATGTTCGTCAGCCAGAATGGCTACAGCGCCACGCGGGTAAGAATTCAGCACCGAGCGCTCGGCACCTTTGCCGGGCTGTTGATTGCTGCCGCCTCGTTACGCTTTGACGTACCGGAATCCATCACCCTGTTGTTTATGCTGGCGATCACCCTCGCCAGCTATCTGGTGACACGTAAATATTACGGCTGGTCAATGATTGGCTTTACGGTGACGGCGGTGTATTCGCTCCAGTTGCTGTCGCTGAATGGCGCGCAGTTCCTGCTGCCACGCATGATGGATACGCTGATGGGATGTCTGATTGCCTTTGGCGGCATGATTTGGCTGTGGCCGCAGTGGCAGAGCGGCTTACTGCGTAAGAATGCGCACGATGCGCTGGAAGCCGATCAGGAAGCGATGCAGTTATTGCTCGGACCGGAGCAGTCACCGGAGAAACTGGCGTATCAGCGCATCAAGGTCAACCAGGCGCATAACGCCATGTTTAACTCGCTGAATCAGGCGATGACCGAGCCGGGCTTCAATTCGCAGTACCTGAAAGATATGCGGCTCTGGGTGACGCACAGTCAGTTTATTGTCGAACACATCAACGCCATGACTATCCTGGCACGCGAACATACCATGCTGACGCCTAAGCTGGCGGAAAGGTATCTGCAATCCTGTGAGATCGCGCTGCAACGCTGTCAGCAGCGGCTGGAGCATGATGGCCCCGGTAACGACAGCAATATTCTGGAAGCACCGGAAAACATCAATGAGGGGGCGGTAACGATTGTCGAGCAGCATGTGAAGCGCATTCTGCAACACCTGAACGTGATGCACACCATCTCTTCTCTGGCATGGAGCCAGCGACCACATCATGGCCGCTGGCTGACCGGGCTACGGGTGAAAAACTGAGTTATGCCGCCAGCACCTTCTCGATAGCCACTGCGAACCGCGCCATACCCTCTTCGATATCGGTCGGTTCAATCACCAGTGACGGTACAAAACGGATCACATCATTGCCAGCAGTCAGGATCATCAGTCCTTCGGCAGCAGCGGCATGCAGAATGTCACGCGCTTTGCTGGCATGCTGCGGCTTCAATGCCGCACCGATCAACAGACCTTTGCCACGAATATCCGTGAACAGGTCAAATTTGCTATCCAACGCTTTCAAGGCTTCCACAAACTGCTGACGGCGTGATTCAACACCGTCCAGCACGTCAGGGGTGTTGATGATGTCGAGCGCCGTTTCGGCAATCGCACAGGCCAGCGGGTTGCCGCCGTAAGTGGTGCCATGCACGCCGGGTGCCATCACCGAGGCGATTTCATTGGTGGTCAGCATCGCGCTTACCGGGAAGCCGCCGCCCAGCGCTTTCGCGGTGGTGATGATATCCGGGGTGATGCCGTAGTGTTCGTAAGCGAACAGCTTGCCGCTACGGCCCATGCCGCTCTGCACTTCGTCCAACACCAGCAGCGCGTTGTGCTCATCACACAAGGCACGCAGGCCCTGCATAAACTCAGGAGTGGCAGGCATCACACCGCCTTCGCCCTGAATCGGTTCGACCACGATGGCGCAAGTGTGATCGTCGATCACCGCTTTTACCGCCGCCAGATCGTTGAAGGGAACATGCACGATATCAGCCGGTTTCGGGCCAAAGCCGTCGGAGTATTTCGGCTGACCACCCACGGATACGGTAAACAGCGTGCGCCCGTGGAAAGCATTATGGAAGGCGATGATTTTGCTTTTGAACGGACTGTGTTTTTTGCAGGCGTAGTAGCGCGCCAGCTTAAACGCGGCTTCGTTAGCTTCGGCACCGGAGTTACCAAAGAACACGCGATCAGCAAAGGTCGCGGCAATCAGTTTACTCGCCAGACGCAACGCCGGTTCATTGGTGAACACGTTGCTGGTGTGCCACAGGGTTTCCCCCTGGGTTTTCAGTGTCTCCACCAGCGCCGGATGGCAGTGGCCCAGCGCAGTCACCGCGATGCCGCCAGAGAAATCGATATATTCTTTGCCCTGTTGATCCCAGACTCGGCTGCCCTTGCCTTTTACCGGCACAAACTGCGCTGGTGCATAAACAGGCAAAATAACGTTATCGAACGTTTCCCGGGTTACCGCTAGCTTTTCTGCTGCCATTGCCTACCTCATCGGATTATTTGTTGAGCTGACGTGAAATTATAATCACAAAATATGCATAAAAAATCACACAAAGGCAAACACAACTTAAGTCTTCAGGAAATTCGCCAGAAGCTGATGGCCCTGCTCGCTGAGGATGCTTTCCGGGTGAAATTGCACCCCCTCGAGTGGCAGCGTTTTATGGCGGAATCCCATGATCTCATCCGGTTCACCATCACGCAGGCTCCAGGCGGTAATTTCGAACTCTTCAGGGAGGGTCGCGCGCGCCACAATCAGCGAATGGTAACGGGTGACGTTGAGCGGATTATTTAACCCACGAAAGACACCGCTGTCGTTATGGCGAATCGCCGACGTTTTGCCGTGCATCACCTGACGCGCGCGTACCACCTGCGCGCCATACGCCTGGGCAATGGCCTGATGGCCGAGGCACACGCCAAGGATCGGTAAGCGGCCAGCAAAATGGCGGATCGCCGCCAGCGAGATGCCGGACTGATCCGGAGTGCAGGGGCCAGGCGAAATCACCAGATGAGTGAGCGGTAGCGCCTCCATTTCGTCGAGGGTGATGGCATCGTTGCGCACCACCCTGACGTCAGCACCCAATTGGCAAAAGTATTGGTAGAGATTCCAGGTGAAGGAGTCGTAATTATCGATTAACAGCAGCATAGCGCCCTCAGGCAGGTCAAACCGCCGCTATTCTACGCATTTTAGCGGGCGGGGCTTACCACTTTTGCAAACTGCGCACTGAGCAGAGTTAAATCGCCACCTACCGCCTCGCGAATCGCCGCACGCCAGCTATCACGGTCCAGTTTATCCCACGTCAGCAGATAGCCTGCGTGCAACGCCAGTTGCTCGAAGAAGATGCGTTGTGCGCGGCCATTTCCGGCCCGGAACGGGTGCAGCACATAAATCTCGCAGTAGTAATGTGCCAGACGCCTGATAAATTCATCCTGCGCCAGATGGCTCAGCCCGTCTTCATCCGCCAGCGCACTCATCAGGTTGTTACCCTCTTTCTCGATGTAGGCGCAGTGACAATATGGCGTCTCGTCGCTCCAGATATCTACCGTGCGCAGCTCACCGGCCCAACTGTAGAGATCCTGAAACAGGGTGCGATGAATATGACACAGCCATGGCATCCCCCTGCGCTGCGGCCCCAACTCCAGGGTGGCAAGCCGTGCCGCGCTGAACGCCAGTTCGGCTTTACGCAATTGGGCGCTGTCGTGAATATCCAGGCGATTCTTCAGCACGCTGTCGTTATGCCACAGATAGGGATCGCGTACCGCCAGTGAGTTATCCGCCATATTGCCTCCTTAACGAGGTCAGCCGTTCGTCGGCCTGTTCAAGCGTGATGGCCGGTTCGCTCAGCATATAGCCCGCCAGACGGCAGCTGGCCTGATAGCTGGCAGCACGGCGCTGTTGCCACAGCGTGGCTTTCTGTTTGTCGGTCAGTTTGCTGGTCATAGAGCCTCCGGCAAGCAATTTGCCCTAAGTATAAGCAGCAAATATTCGCTTTGCCGGAGAGCGGCAGGAGGCGCCATCGCAAAATGGCGCGCAAAAAAATCAGGGCAGAACTTTGGCGGAGAGGATAACGATCGGTTTTGACGGCACATTCTGGTACGGACCCACATCTTTGGTCGGCACCTGAGAAATCTTATCGGCCACGTCCATTCCTTTCACAACTTTACCAAATACGGCATAGCCAAAATCACGCTGGCCGTGATCAAGGAAGGCGTTGTCGGTAACGTTAATAAAGAACTGGCTGGTTGCGCTGTCTTTCTCCGCAGTACGCGCCATCGCGATGGTGCCGCGCAGGTTACGCAGGCCGTTATCTGCCTCGTTTTTGATTGGCGCGTTGGTTTGCTTCTGCTGCATATCCGTGGTGAAACCGCCGCCCTGCACCATGAAGCCAGGGATCACGCGATGGAAAATGGTGTTGTTGTAGAAACCATTGTTGACGTAATCAACAAAGTTTTTCACCGACACCGGGGCTTTCTGGTTATTCAGTTCGAGTTCGATATTACCCGCAGAGGTGGTGAGCAGAACGTGAGTATCGCCTTTTGCCGCCAGGGCAGAAGCGGAAACAGATGAGAGCGCTAACAGGGCAACTGCCGCTGTCAAAGTACGTTTAAACATGAAAGATTCCTTACCATGAAGTGCAAGCTCAAAACGAGATTGATTGTAAAGAGCATGTAATACAAGAGCCAGCGTTTTACCTATATTTACGCGGCAGCGGCAAATGTCCGAAATTCGGCGCTACGCAATCATTTGCGTGACGCAAATCACACTATTAGTGAAATCTAATAACCTTATTTCACTCTTTGTTTATTAAGATCACAGTTGCATTTACAATTCATGACACTTTTTGCCAACTTCGGTGCTCAAAACAGGTCCCCCACATGACAAACCGTAATCGTATTGGCCTTACCTGGATCAGCTTTTTCTCTTATGCGCTGACGGGCGCACTGGTGATTGTGACCGGGATGGTACTGGACAATATTGCACAGTATTTCCAGCTGCCGATCTCGGAAATGAGTAACACCTTCACCTTTCTCAATACCGGTATTCTGGTCGCAGTATTCCTTAACGCCTGGCTGATGGTGATTGTGCCGTTAAAACGTCAGTTGATCTTTGGCTTCGTGCTGATGGTACTGGCGGTGTTTGGTCTGATGACCAGCCACAACCTGTCGGTGTTCTCACTGTGCATGTTTGTGCTTGGTGTGGTGAGCGGCATTACCATGTCGATCGGCACCTTCCTGATTACCCATCTGTACGATGGTCGCCAGCGCGGTTCACGCCTGCTGTTTACTGATTCCTTCTTCAGCATGGCCGGTACGCTGTTCCCGATTATCGCTGGCATCCTGCTGGCGCGCGCCCTGCCGTGGTACTGGGTTTACGCCTGCATTGGCGTTATTTATATCGCCATCTTCGTGCTGGCGCTGTGCGTTGAGTTCCCGGTTTTGAAAAACAACACCGAAACGCAGGCGGCGGAAAAAGAGAAATGGGGTATCGGCGTGCTGTTCCTGTCGATTGCCGCGCTGTGCTACATCCTCGGCCAACTGGGCTTCATCTCCTGGGTGCCGGAATACGCCACCAAAACCATGGGGATGGATATCGCTGCTGCCGGTCAGTTAGTTGGTAACTTCTGGACCGCCTATATGGTCGGCATGTGGGTGTTCAGCTTCCTGCTGCGCTTCTTCGATCTGCAACGTATCCTGATGGTACTGGCGGCGATTGCCACCGTGTTGATGTACTGGTTTGTCAGCACCAATGACGCCAATATGCTGCACTGGATCATCATGACACTCGGCTTCAGCTCCAGCGCTATCTACACCACCATCATCACCCTGGGTTCACTGCAAACCAAAGCCTCATCACCGAAGCTGGTTAACTTTATCCTGACTTGCGGTACCGTCGGCACCATGTTGACCTTTGTGGTCACCGGTCCGATTGTGGCGAAAGGCGGTGCGCATGCGGCACTGGCGACTGCTAACGGCTTATACGCCGTGGTGTTTGTGATGTGTGTACTGCTCGGCTTTGTCACTAAACATCGCCAGCACGGCCATATTACGCACTAACCTGCGCGGGCGGACGTCAGTCCGCCCTGCAACTCAACGCCGAAAGGTTACCGCTTCCGTTTCCCCCAGATAGATCTCACTGCTTGCAGGCTCCGTTGCTGCCACCAGCTCGCCTTTACGCAACGAATAACGCACCGGCACCTGACGTCGCACCGCATCAAATCCGCTTTCGGCTGGCAGGATAATCAGGCTGGCATCATTACCCGGCTCCAGGCCATAACCGCTAAGTTGCATGGTTTTGGCGCTGTTGGTGGTGATTAGCTGCAACCCCGCATCAATCTGTTCATAACCCATCAACTGGCAGACATGCAGCCCCATATGCAGCACCTGCAACATGCTGGCGGTACCGAGCGGATACCAGGGATCAAACACATCGTCGTGACCAAAGCAGACGTTGATATTCGCCTCCAGCAACTCCTTAACCCGGGTAATGCCGCGCCGTTTGGGGTAGCTGTCAAAACGGCCCTGCAAATGAATATTCACCAACGGGTTGGCGACAAAGTTGATACCGGACAGGCGCAGCAGACGGAACAGACGTGAAGTGTAGGCATTGTTGTAGGAATGCATCGCCGTGGTATGACTGGCGGTCACTCTGCCCCCCATGCCATCGCGATGAGCCAGTGCCGCGACGGTTTCCACAAAACGCGACTGCTCATCATCGATTTCATCGCAATGCACATCCACCAGCCGGTCGTAGCGATTCGCCAGCGCAAAGGCCTTGTGTAATGACTCAACGCCATACTCACGGGTAAATTCGTAATGGGGGATCGCTCCCACCACGTCTGCGCCGAGGCGCAGTGCCTCTTCCAGCAGGGCTTCGCCATTGGGATAAGAGAGAATACCTTCCTGCGGAAAGGCGACTATCTGGATATCAATCCACGCCGCCATCTCCGCTTTCACTTCCAGCATGGCTTGCAGCGCGGTCAGCGTCGGGTCCGAAACATCCACATGGGTACGCACATGCTGGATACCGTTAGCGATTTGCCATTTCAACGTCTGCTTTGCACGCTGCTTCACGTCATCATGACTCAGCAGAGCCTTACGCTCGGCCCAGCGTTCAATGCCTTCGAACAGCGTGCCGGATTGATTCCACGCCGGTTCACCCGCGGTTTGCGTGGTATCGAGATGGATATGCGGTTCAATAAAGGGGGCGCTCGCCAGGCCGCCTTCGGCATCGAGTACACCTTCCTGGGCGCTGCACTCGGCTGATTGTGGGACAATACGGGAAATTTTCCCCTGCCCGATTTCGATTTGCCACAACCCCTGCTGGCCGGGTAAACGCAGATTGTTGATCCATTGCAGCGACGTCTTAGCCATGCCCTTCTCCTGTAGAAACGCGACATCTTAAAATAGCGTCAATACCTGTCCCTTGCACATCCCCTGGCCGCACGATTTACCGCCCAGAGGCGAATGTTTTTAATATCAGCAACATACCTCTAAATGAGTATATAAAGAGGTATTTGATATGCATCAATAACCCCATTCTTGTAACGGCTAAGGTAGCCGCATACACCTTCATTTTGGGGAAAATATGAGCAAACATCAGGTCGTCATTATTGGCAACGGCATGGTCGGTCACCGCTACATAGAAGAATTAATTGATAAGGCAGAACCCAGTCAATTTGCCATCACCGTTTTTTGTGAAGAACCGAGGGTCGCCTATGATCGCGTCCACTTGTCCGCTTATTTCACCCACCACAGCGCGCAAGCGCTTTCGCTGGTCAGTGCAGGCTACTACGAAAAACATCAGATCAACCTGCTGCTGGGTGAGCGCGCGATTGCTGTTGACCGCGACAAGCAACGGATTCATTCCAGTACTGGCCGTGTTGTGCCCTATGACACGCTGATCTTCGCTACCGGCTCTTACCCGTGGATCCCCCCGATTCAGGGAGCGGATGGCAGCGACTGCTTTGTTTATCGCACCATCGAAGACCTCGATGCCATTGCAGCCTGTGCACAGCGCAGTCAACGCGGGGCCGTGATTGGCGGTGGCCTGCTCGGACTGGAGGCCGCTGGCGCATTACAAACTCTCGGTATTGAAACCCATGTGATCGAATTCGCGCCAGTGCTGATGGCAGAACAGCTCGATCGTCAGGGTGGCGAACAGTTGCGCCGTAAGATTGAGCAGATGGGCGTACAGGTGCACACCGGTAAGAATACGCACGAAATTGTCCACCACAGCCACGGGGGTAAAACGCTGCACTTCAAGGATAACAGCGCGCTGGACGTCGATTTTATTGTGTTCTCCACCGGTATTCGCGCGCAGGACCAACTGGCGAAGCACTGTGGCCTGCCACTCGGCCCACGCGGCGGTATCGCCATTGATGATCGTTGTCAGACCCACGATCCGGCCATCTTTGCCATCGGCGAATGCGCGGCATGGCAGAATCAGGTATTTGGCCTGGTGGCACCGGGCTACAAAATGGCCCAGGTAGCCAGCGATACCTTGCTGGGCCGCGACAATGCCTTCACCGGTGCCGATATGAGCGCCAAACTCAAGTTGTTGGGTGTAGATGTCGGCGGCATTGGCGATGCACATGGCCGCACGCCAGGCGCACGCAGCTATGTCTGGCTCGATGAACAACAATCCATCTACAAGCGCCTGATCGTCAGCGAAGATAATCAAACCCTGCTCGGCGCGGTGCTGGTGGGTGACACCAGCGACTACGGCAACCTGCTGCAACTGGCGCTGAATAAAATCCCCTTGCCAGCGCGCCCTGAGTTGCTAATCCTGCCCGCAGGTAGCGGTGAAAAACCGGCCATTGGGGTCGATGCACTGCCGGATAACGCACAGATTTGCTCCTGCTTCGACGTTAGCAAAGGCGATATTGTCAGCGCCGTGAAAAAGGGCTGTCACACCGTGGCAGCACTCAAGGCAGAAACCCGCGCAGGAACCGGTTGCGGTGGCTGCCTTCCACTGATCACCCAGGTGTTGAATGCCGAGCTGAGCCGTCAGGGTGTCGAGGTGAAAAACCATCTGTGCGCTCACTTCCCTTACTCACGCCAGGAGTTGTACCACCTGATCCGCGTGGAAGAGATAACCTCGTTCGACGCGCTACTGGCGAAGTACGGGCAGGGTTATGGTTGTGAAGTGTGTAAACCCACCATCGGTTCGTTGCTGGCCTCCTGCTGGAATGAGCACATCCTTCAGCCACAACTGACCCCCTTGCAGGACAGCAACGATCTGTTCCTCGGCAATATCCAGAAAGACGGTACCTACTCAGTGATCCCGCGCTCACCCGGCGGGGAAATCAGCCCGGATGGGTTGATGGCAATTGGCAAAGTGGCGCGCCAGTACCATCTCTACACCAAAATCACCGGCTCACAGCGTATTGGCCTGTTCGGCGCACAGCGCGACGATCTTCCCGCTATCTGGACACAGCTGATCGCCGCGGGATTTGAAACCGGGCAAGCCTACGCTAAAGCGTTACGTATGGCGAAAACCTGCGTTGGCAGCACCTGGTGCCGCTACGGTGTCGGTGACAGCCTTGGCTTCGGCATCGAACTGGAAAACCGCTACAAAGGCATCCGTACCCCACACAAAATGAAGTTTGGCGTCTCCGGTTGCACACGCGAATGCGCTGAAGCTCAGGGCAAAGACGTTGGTGTGATCGCCACTGAAAAAGGCTGGAACCTGTATGTCTGCGGCAACGGCGGCATGAAACCACGCCATGCCGACCTGCTGGCCGCTGACCTCGATCGTGACACGCTGCTGCATTATCTGGACCGTTTTATGATGTTCTACATCCGCACCGCTGACCGCCTGCAACGTACCTCGGTCTGGCTGGAAAATATGGAAGGCGGCATTGATTATCTGCGCAGCGTCATCGTCGATGACAAGCTCGCCCTGAACAGCCAACTGGAGAGCGAAATTACGCGTCTGCGCAGCCTGGTGGAATGCGAATGGGCCGCAACGGTCAGGGATGCGAAGCCGCAGTCGCACTTCGCCACCTTTATCAACAGCAGCCAACGCGATCCGTTGATACAGAATATCAACCAGCGCGATCAACATCGCCCGGCGCGCCCTGCCGAACGCATTGCCGTTAACCTGATTGAGGAGGCCGACCTGTGAGCCAGTGGCATGCCGTATGTGAACTTAACCAAATTCTGCCCGCCACTGGCGTATGCGCACTGGTGCGAGGGCAACAAATCGCCATTTTCCGTCCCCACGATGATGAGCAACTGTTTGCCCTGAGCAACATCGATCCCTTTGCCGCAGCCAGCGTATTGTCGCGCGGCATCATTGCTGAGCATCAGCAGACGCTATGGGTTGCCAGCCCGCTGAAAAAACAACGTTTTCGCCTGAGCGACGGGTTGTGTCTTGAGGATGAAGCGCGATCAGTGGCGAGCTATCCGGTGCGCGTCAGTCAAGGCCGGGTTGAAATCTGCGTCTGAAAAAATTCTTTTACTTTCTGAGACATGGCTATGTTTACTGACACCCTGGAAAAATGCGCCGCCAATGCGGCGCGCATTGCGCGCACCACCCAACACCATCCACTGGCCTTCTGGATCAGCTCAGCAATGGCAGGTGCCTACGTCGGGCTGGCGATTATCCTGATCTTCACTCTGGGCAATCTCGCCGATCCGGCCTGGCGACCACTGATTATGGGGGCGACCTTTGGCCTGGCATTGACGCTGGTCATCATCGCCGGTTCGGAGTTGTTTACCGGTCACACCATGTTCCTCACCATTGGCGTCAAAGTAGGCAGCATTCGCGCCGGTCAGATGTGGTGTATTCTGCCGCAAACCTGGCTCGGCAACCTGATCGGTTCGGTGGTTGTAGCGTTGATGTATTACTACGCGGAGGGCGCGCTGTTGCCCAATGCGGGTTCATTGATCCACAGCGCGGCTCTGGCGAAAACCACGCAAACCGCCAGCGCATTGTTCTTTAAGGGGGCGTTGTGTAACTGGCTGGTTTGTCTCGCGATCTGGATGGCAGTTCGCACCGAGGGGACCGCGAAGTTCCTCGCTATCTGGTGGTGTCTGCTGGCCTTTATCGCCTCTGGCTATGAACACTCTGTTGCGAATATGACGCTCTTTGCGTTGTCATGGTTTGGTCAGCATAATGCCGACCTGACTTTAGCGGGTATCGGTCACAACCTGTTGTGGGTAACGCTGGGTAATATGTTCTCCGGCATGGTGCTGATGGGGCTCGGTTACTGGTACGCCACGCCGCAGGCACAACGACCACGGGCAGCATCCCAGACCAGTGAACTTAAATCCGCATAATATTTTTCACACCAATGTCCGTAGCGGCGCGATTTAGCGCGCGTTTTTTTCCAGCAAAGCGCACGGAATTGCGCGATAAATCGCGCCGCTACGGATCACAGCAGCACTCTTTTAGGATGAGCTATGGATTACTTTCCCCTGTTTTGCCGTCTTCAGGGCAAACGTTGTTTGCTGGTCGGCGGCGGTGATGTCGCGGAACGCAAAGCACGCTTGCTGCTGGAGGCCGGTGCTGATTTGCACGTTGGCGCGCTGGATTTTTCCCCTGCTTTCTTACAGTGGGAACAACAGGGGAAAGTGGTGTTATGGCAAGGCGCGTTCACTGAAGAGTGGCTGGCAGACTGCTGGCTGGTGATTGCCGCCACCAACGATGATGCAGTGAATCAACAGGTGGGCGCAGCTGCCGAAGTTCGCCGTATCTTTTGCAATCTGGTCGATGCCCCTGAGCAGGCCAGCGCCATCATGCCCTCCATCGTCGACCGTTCACCGTTGATGATCGCCGTATCGAGCGGTGGTCGCGCACCGGTGCTGGCTCGTCTGTTGCGAGAGAAGCTGGAGGCGATGCTGCCACAGCATCTGGGCCAACTGGCTACACTGGCCGGTTCACTGCGCCAGCGGGTGAAAAATCGCTTTAGCAGCATCGCTCAGCGTCGTCATTTTTGGGAACGCTTCTTTGCCAGCGATCGTCTGGCGCAAACGCTGGCAAACGGTGATCATCCCCGCGCGGAGGCGCTGGTCGAGACACTGTTTGATGCGCCGCTGTCACAACAAGGTGAGGTGGTGCTGGTCGGTGCCGGGCCTGGCGATGCGGGACTGCTGACGCTGAAAGGCCTGCAACATATCCAGCAGGCGGATGTGGTGGTGTATGACCGTCTGGTATCCGATCCGATACTCAATCTGGTACGACGCGATGCGGAGCGTATTTTTGTCGGCAAACGCGCCGGTCACCACTGTGTGCCGCAGGCGGAAATTAATCAGTTGCTGTTGGAGCAGGCGCAGCGTGGTAAACGCGTGGTGCGCCTCAAAGGTGGCGATCCCTTTATCTTTGGTCGTGGCGGCGAGGAGCTGGAGGTGTTGGCGCAGCATCATATCCCGTTTAGCGTGGTGCCAGGGATTACCGCAGCATCGGGTTGTGCGGCTTACAGCGGCATCCCGCTCACCCACCGCGATCATGCGCAGAGCGTGCGTTTTGTCACCGGCCATTTGCAGCAGCATGGTGACATTGAGTGGCAAAAATTGGCCGCCGAGCAGCAAACGCTGGTGTTTTATATGGGTCTGACGCAGGCACCTGAGATCCAGCGCCAATTGATGTCACATGGCATGGACGCGGAGATGCCGGTAGCGCTGGTGCAAAACGGCACCACCCCACAGCAGCGCGTTGCCACCGGCACGCTGGGTGCTCTGGCCACGCTGGCGCAGCAGTTTACCAGCCCGGCGCTGATTATTGTCGGTCGCGTGGTTGGACTGCGCGATCGGCTACGCTGGTTCTGAGAAACAAAAACGGCGGACCCTCATGGCCCGCCGTTTCACCTTTGCTGCGTTAGCGCTTATGGCTGAGCAACAAAGCCAACCGCTTCGTATACCTTCTTCAGCGTCTCCTGCGCATGTGCACGGGCTTTGGCCGCACCATCACGCATCACCTGATTCAGGAACTCTTCATCATTGCGGTAGCGGTTGTAACGCTCCTGCAACTCGGTCAGCATGCCTGAAACCGCATCAGCAACGGCGCCTTTCAGGTGGCCATACATCTTACCTTCGAACTCCTGCTCAAGTTCCGGGACGGGTTTGCCCGTTACACCCGAGAGAATATCCAACAGGTTCGATACCCCGGCCTTCTCTTTGATGTCGTAGCGCACCACTGGCGGCTCTTCAGAGTCGGTCACCGCGCGCTTGATTTTCTTCACCACCGATTTCGGATCTTCCAGCAGGCCGATCACGTTGTTACGGTTGTCGTCGGATTTCGACATCTTCTTAGTCGGCTCCAGCAGCGACATCACGCGTGCACCCGATTTCGGAATAAAGGGCTCCGGCACTTTGAAGATGTCGCCATACAGCGCGTTAAAACGCTGGGCGATGTCACGGCTCAGCTCCAGATGCTGCTTCTGATCTTCACCCACCGGGACCTGGTTGGTCTGATACAGCAGGATATCGGCCGCCATCAGCACCGGATAGTCAAACAGACCGGCATTGATGTTCTCTTCATAACGTGCAGATTTGTCTTTGAACTGCGTCATGCGGCTCAACTCACCGAAGTAGGCGTAGCAGTTGAGGATCCAGCTCAGCTGAGCATGCTCCGGGACATGCGACTGAACAAAGATGGTGCTTTTGTTCGGATCGATGCCACAGGCAAGATACAGCGCCAGAGTATCCAGCGTCGCTTTACGCAGCGCGGCGGGGTCCTGGCGAACGGTAATGGCGTGCAGATCGACGATGCAGTAAATGCAGTGGAAATCATCCTGCATCTGCACCCACTGACGCAGCGCACCCATGTAGTTGCCAATGGTCAGTTCACCGGAAGGCTGGGCGCCGCTGAAAACGATGGGTTTGCTCATGCTTATATCCTGATAATCACAGCCCGAGTGCGGGCAAAAGTTCGTCAAAAGAGTCGAGTGTTAAATCGGGTTGGCTGCTGGCGATGGGTTCGCCGTAGTTGTAACCAAAGGTCATGCCAATGTTCGGTACGCCTGCTGCCTGGGCTGCGAGGATATCATTGCGTGAATCGCCAACAAACAGCAATTGCTGTGGCAACACACCAAATCGTCCCAGTACGAGGAAAATCGCTGCCGGATGCGGTTTTTTCACTACCACATCATCGCCACCAATAATCAGAGAGAAGTAGTCAGCGATGCCCAGCGAAGCCAGCAAAGGGGCAACAAACGGCGTCGGTTTATTGGTGACGATCGCCAGCGGCAAGCCCTTTTCTGCCAATTTTGCCAGTGTGGCTTTTACCTGGGGGAACAGCGTACTGCCCGCTTCCACGGTTTCGGCGTAATACTTATCGAACAACGTGCGCGCATCACGCTGTTCATTTTCCTGCGGTTCGCGGCCCAGTGCCCAGGTCAGTGCACGGGTCATCATCACATCGGCACCGTTACCAATCCAGGTTGAGGCACGCGCTACACCTGGCGGCGGCAACTGCAAATCACCCAGGGCATGATCGATGGCCTGGGCCAGGCCAGGCGCGCTGTCCACCAGCGTACCATCCAGATCAAACGCCAGAGCGCGAATATCAGTGAAATGAGCCATTTACCTTCTCCAGTTCGCTGCGCATCGCATCGATCACTTTTTTGTAATCGGGGTGACCAAAAATGGCGGAACCAGCGACAAACATATCCGCACCGGCTGCGGCAATCTGACCGATGTTGTCGATCTTCACACCGCCATCCACTTCCAGACGGATATCGTAGCCGCTCTGATCAATGAGACGACGCGCCTGACGCAGTTTATCCAGCGTACCGGGAATGAAAGACTGACCGCCAAAGCCAGGGTTAACCGACATCAGCAGGATGATATCCAGCTTATCCATCACATAATCGAGATAGCTGAGTGGCGTTGCCGGGTTAAACACCAGACCCGCTTTACAACCGTGTTCTTTGATCAGTTGCAGCGTGCGGTCAACATGTTGGCTGGCTTCAGGGTGAAAAGTAATGTAGCTGGCACCGGCTTTGGCAAAGGCCGGGATGAGTTCATCCACCGGTTTAACCATCAGATGCACATCGATCGGTGCGGTGATGCCGTAATCGCGCAATGCTTTCAGCACCATCGGCCCCATCGTCAGATTGGGAACGTAGTGGTTATCCATCACATCGAAATGCACCACATCGCCGCCTGCCGCCAGCGCTTTTGCGGTGTCTTCACCCAGACGGGCAAAGTCAGCAGACAGGATTGAAGGGGCCAGTAAAAATTGTTTCATCCGATTCTCCCAATTTTGTGCGCCAGCACGAGCTGGCGTAATGCGTTGGTCGCGGACGAAACAGGCTAGCGGAAAAGCGCCAGCAGTTCGTCAACCTGAGTGCGACCACTTATGCTTCGGCTGATGGAACGCCGGGCTTTAACAACATGTAATACCGCATTCCGATACCACTCACGCGTCAGCAGGGTATCGTGGTTGGAAATTAATACCGGAATCTGATTCTCTTTTGCCAGCTGGGCCGCCAGTTCTGCCAAATGCTGCTGCTCGCGCATACTGAAGCTGTTGGTATGGTAGGCAGTAAAGTTGGCCGTCGCCGACAAGGGCGCATACGGCGGATCGCAGTACACCACCGAGCCTTTATGTGCGCGGTTCAGAGTAACATCGTACGATTCGCAGACAAAAGTGGCTTTTTGCGCCCGTTCAGCAAACCACAGCAGTTCCGCTTCTGGAAAATAAGGTTTGCGATAACGGCCAAAAGGCACATTAAACTCACCGCGCAAATTGTAGCGGCACAGGCCGTTATAACCGTGACGATTGAGATACAGAAACAGCAAGGCGCGCTGATACACATCACGACTGGCGTTAAAGGCCACCCGCTGCGCGTAGTAGAACTCTGCGTTGTTGACTTCCGGTGTGAATAACTTACGCGCATCGTCGATAAATTCCGTGGTGCGGGTTTTGACGATGTTGTACAGGTTGATCAGGTCACTGTTGATGTCAGCCAGATGATAACGGTCATAATCCGTGTTGAGAAACACAGAACCGGCACCAACAAATGGCTCAATCAGGCAGTCGCCTTGCGGCAAGTGACGACGAATGTCATCAAGGAGCGGGTATTTCCCTCCGGCCCATTTCAGGAAAGCGCGATTTTTTTTCATGCTGTCGTGGTTATTACATCTTAATTATTGGCTGTGGCGGTACCGACAGCAGCTTTGCGCTTAAAACGGGGCCACAGTGACGCGACCCCACAATGATTACTCGCTTTCTTTTTTCACCTGGCTCAGGGGTTTCACCCACGGGTTCTGCGCGCGCACTTCGGCAGGCAGCGAAGAGACTGCACGTTTGGCATCTGCGGGGGTAGCGTAGGAGCCACTTACCAGCACATACCAGGGCTGACCATTACGGGTGGTTTTATACACATGATAGCCGCTCAGATTCTGTTTCTTCGCCCAGGCATTCAGGCTTTCCGCTTTCGAAGCGCCACTCAGCTGCAACGTATAGTTACCGCCAGGCAGAGACTTACTGGCTCCACTGCTGACCGGTGCGGCGTTATGCGTGACTGTCGACTGCGGTTTGCTCTCGCGTACGGCTGGCTTGCTGGCCGTCGGGGCTTTATGCGTTGGGGTATGGGTTTCACGCTGGCTGCTGGCACGCGGCTTTTCTTCACGCGCGATCGGCGGGGAAATGGCTTTACCACTGCCGCTTACCGTCGCGGGAGCCGTAGGCAATGAACTGTTGCCCTGCGCACCCTGTGCTGCGCTATCCACCTGGCCCTGCTGATTATTCAGTGCAGTATTGAGATCGCCTGGCAGGGTCACACGTTGCTGATTCGCCGGCGTGTCTACCGGTGCAGCCTGCGTCGGCGTTGATGACACAGGAGGCATAGTGATGGATTGTGAGCCGTTGTCAGCGGTTGGCGCATTCGCGGCGGGTTGTGACGCGCTGCCTTCCGGCGCTGGCGTCGTGTTCTGCTGGCCGCTCATGGAGGTGGAACCGGAGAGATCAATATTCTTTTCCGCGCCGCCAGAAGCCGGAGCTGGGCTGTTACTTCCTGCGGTATTCGCTGGCTTGCTTTCATCCGGGCCGTTCAGTGCCGAACCAATACCCAGTACCAGCAATAACAGAACCAGAATCCCGATACCCATCATCATATGCTGACGGGAAACCGGTACTTTTACTTTTGGCGCAGACGACGATTTGCGGGGCCGTGTGGGGCGACGGTCACTGGCATCAGGTTTTAACTCGTCTTCCGGTTTAAACTCATCCATTTAGCCTCCTCCGTAAAACGGCACGCATCCGACGCGCCGCATCACCACTCTTTTCTTTACCCGGCGGGTATTATAATGATTTCTGACAATCGTTAATTGCAGCCAGCACCATATCATGTGCTACGCCTGCACGCACTTCAGAGCTACCGATAGCGAGAGGCAGCACCAGACGCAGTTCGCCCGCCAGTACTTTTTTATCACGCATCATATGCGGCAAATACTCTTCCGCCGCCATGCTTTCCGGACCATGCACCGGTAAACCGGCACGCAGCAACAACGCAATAATGCGATCGGTATCCGCCGCACTGAACTGACCAAGACGTTCAGCGGTACGCGCAGCCATCACCATGCCTGCGGCAACCGCTTCACCGTGCAGCCAGTTGCCGTAACCCATATGGGCTTCAATGGCATGACCAAAAGTATGGCCCAGATTCAGCAACGCGCGCAGACCGGTTTCACGTTCATCAGCGGCCACGACTTCGGCTTTCAGCTCGCAGCAACGGCGAATACAGTAGGCCATGGCTTTTTCATCCAGCGCCAGCAGAGCATCAAGATTTTGCTCCAGCCACTGGAAAAAATCACCATCAAGAATGATGCCGTATTTAATCACTTCCGCCATGCCAGACGCCAGTTCACGCGGCGGCAGTGTGGCAAGGCAATCGGTATCAACCACCACGGAGGCAGGCTGATAAAACGCGCCTATCATGTTTTTGCCGAGCGGATGGTTAACGGCGGTCTTACCACCAACGGAAGAATCCACCTGAGAAAGCAAGGTCGTCGGTACCTGAATAAAACGCACGCCGCGCTGATAGCTGGCCGCAGCGAAACCGGTGAGATCACCAATCACACCACCGCCCAGCGCAATCAGCGTGGTATCGCGGCCATGCGGCTTTTGCAACAAGGCGGTAAACACCTCATCCATCACCGCCAACGTTTTATACTGCTCACCATCGGGCAGGATCACCTGATCCACTTTCACCCCTGCTGCACTCAGCAGTGCCGACAGCTTCTGCAAATAGATCGGCGCCAGCGTCTGGTTGGTAACCAGCATCGCATTGTCACCGGCTTTCAGCGGCCAAAAAGAAGCCGGATCGTTAAACAGCCCGGCAGCAATGGTGATGGGATAACTACGATCCCCGAGCGAGACAGTGATCTTCTCCATGATGACCGATACCTATGACTTAGCCCTCAGGCGCTGGATCAACTTTTTTCCAGCATATTGATGATCTGATTTGCCACTACTTTTGCACTTTGATCGTCAGTGCGGATAGTGACATCAGCGATCTCTTCATAAAGCGGGTTACGTTCGTCTGCCAGCGCTTCCAGTACTTCACGCGGCGGCGAGTCAACTTGCAGTAATGGGCGCTTTTTATCACGCTGCGTACGAGCAAGTTGCTTTTCGATGGTGGTTTCGAGGTAGACGACCACACCGCGGGCGGAGAGACGATTACGGGTTTCTCGGGATTTGACGGAACCGCCACCGGTAGCCAGCACGATGCCCTGCTTCTCGGTCAGTTCATTGATAATCTTTTCTTCACGATCGCGGAAACCCGCTTCGCCTTCAACGTCAAACACCCAGCCCACATCCGCTCCGGTACGTCGCTCAATTTCCTGATCGGAATCGAAAAATTCCATATTGAGTTGCTGAGCTAACTGACGACCAATAGTGCTTTTGCCGGCACCCATCGGCCCAACCAGAAAGATATTGCGTTTCTCTGCCATTTTGTCGGTATTACTAAGAATTCGTTGATGATACCCCGCGTTCAGCTTTAGCTGGCGGGACAGGAACTGAGACCTCATGAGCGTTAGCAAGAGTCAGACGAAAAATTATCTCAACACTCATGGCCGTTTGGCAACCGAATAAATTGCCCCCGGCGACCTCATAACAGGACCGGTCTGTGGTTCGCGAGACGGTAACGCACCTCCGCAACCCCTTTAGACCTCAGGGTATATGTTCATTTGACGTCAGTATCGCTTGTGACTGACGCCCATCGGGAGATTTTTTGTCGCGTTCCGTTACACCGTTTAAAAATCGCTAAACCTTGTAAGCTAATTCCTGTCCTGCGTCAACGCAGTTGGCATCACAGAGCGAATTTTCCTCTTTATCCGGTCGTAAGCGCTGCTTCCCTGACCAGTCTGGGGGTAATGAAGATCACCAGTTCCTTTTTCTTCCGCTCATCCGTTTGATGACGAAAAAGATTTCCCACCACCGGTAACTGACCCAGCCAGGGGACGCGATTTTCGTTTTGCGCCCGCTGCTGCTGAAAAATTCCCCCCAGAGCCAGGGTTTCACCATCACGCAGCGTGACCTGGGTGTCGATTTCCTGCTTATCAATACTTAAGGTTTGATGCTCACCCGTGTTGATACTGCGGCCCGGCATGTTCTGGCTCAGGCGAAGTTTTAACTGAATACGGCCATTGCCCAGTACCACAGGCGTCACCTCCATACCCAGGACCGCCTCCTTAAATTCGATGGCAGTCGCGCCGCTGTTACCGGATTTCACCTCATAAGGAATTTCCGTTCCCTGTTTAATGGTGGCGGTTTGCTGATGCGAGGTAAAAAGCCGTGGGCTGGCGATGATTTCAATCTGGCTTTCCTGCTCCAGCGCACTCAGCTCAAGATTGAGCAACTCACCTCCCACCTGTCCCAGTGTCACCCCCATGCGAAAGGCGGGATTACTTACCGCCAGCGGAATCGCCAACTGCGGATTACGCAGGGCTTGCGTGACCTCTTCCGCCGGTGAAATCCCCCAATTCACCCCCAGCTCGCGCAAATGCTCCTCGCTGATGGTCACGATATGGGCTGATAACTCGACCTGCTCCAGTGGCAGGTCCAACGCTTTGAGCCAGCTTACGGTGTTCTGCAACGCCTCGGGCGTGTCGCGCAGCAACAAACTGTTGGTGCGGCTGTCCACGGTGACACTGCCGCGCGAGGTCATTAGCGAGCGCTCGGTTTGCAAGCTACGTGCAGCATCACTGGCATTGGCGTAATAAAAAGTGACCGTCTGCTGTGTCAATGCGATGTGTTGCTGTTGTTCCTCACGTTCCGCCTGGATTTTTTGCGCCTGCCACTGCTGCCAGCTTTCCGGATAAACCAGCAGCACGTCTTCTTCCTGTACCACGCTCAGTCGCGCCAGTCGGGCAACCAGCGCCAGAGCACGTTGCCAGTCGACATTTTCCAGCCGTAGGGAGAGCCGCCCTTCAACCCCCGGAGCAATCAGCAAATTGGTTTGCTGATAATCCGCCAGCGCCTGAAAAATGTTTTCAACTGGGGCATCGTCAAAAACCAGACTCAATCTCTGTTCACTGGCGTGCAATGGCGCGTTCAGACACAGCACCACCAGCATCCATAGCGTCTTCCGTGACATAGAAACCTCCTTTTATACGAAACTGTATTTGCTGTGGCGAACAACTCTGTTCAGCCAGCAAAAGTAATGAGCGTGCCGTGAGGTGTTGCACACGCCAGGGCGTCTGGGGTAACTGCATCTGTTGCTCCAATCTGACATTTTTACCCTGTGGTGAGCGCAGCCAGGCAACATAGTGATCAGGGATACCGACGATGCCTTGCAACCGCCACCCTTGCGGTGGAGCTATTGTGGACTGGCAGAATACAGGTGCCATCGGTTGGAAAGGGTCCCGCGCCAGTACCGCTGGACTGCCCAACAGGAAACACAGCAGCACGCTAACCCTCATCGCGGCTCTCCAGCCAAAGTTGCGTCATCAGCGTTCCCTGATCTGCCTGAAGTTGAAAACGTTCCGGCACGGGCAACGCCGTATGCGCCAGTTCAGCAAACAGCGGCGTAAATTGCTGCCAGTTCAGTTTGAGGACAATATGCTGTGGCTGGCTTTCCGGCTGCCAGGCTTCCAGTTGCGTTCCCCTTGCCGCCAGTAGAGTTTCAAGTAATTGGGGTGGACTGAAGGTGGCAGGTTGTTGCAGCTCGCTGATCTCAACCAGCAACTCAGCAACGGGCGGATGCAACGCTAGCCGTTGCAAGCGCTGCTGCTCAAGTTGTGCCTGCTGCACCAATTGACGCTCTTGCCCGGCACGCATCTGTTGTTGCGGCAATAGCACCACCAACCACCCCAGTGCCAAAACCAGCAGTGGCAACGCCAACAGCAAGGCGGCACGCCACGGTAGCGCCAGATGCATCAGGCGCTGAAGCCCTTCATTCACCTTTCACCTCCGCCACCTGTGCACGTAAGGTAAAACGGTAATGGCCATCTGGCTGACGCTGCACGTTCCCCTGACGAATCCCCGGGAACAGTGGCACTTTCGCCAGCAGGCGGCGAAAATCGCCAATCGCAGCCATGCTCGACGCCAGCCCTTCCAGCACCAGTTGCCCTTGCCTGCGCTCCATGCGGCTCAGCCACAACGTTTCCGGCATCAGTTCGGGTAATTGCTGCCAGAACTGCTGCCAGGCCAGATGCTGCAATTGCCGCGTCTGTTGCTGACGTTGCGTTTGTATTAAAGCATCACGTTGCAGCAGCAACCGCTGTTGATCACTTAGCTGTTGATCAAGCTCGCCAAGTCGTTGTGCGAGTTGTTGTTGCTCAGCCTGGTGCTGCTGACTGACGAGATATCCGCGCCAGCCACACAGCAGTAAAATCAGCAGGCTGATACCAATACCACTCGCCAGGAACATCAGGCTCTGTTGACGCTGACGTCGCCACTGCTGGAGACGCCAGGGAAGTAGATTAACCGTCAGCATCAGGCATCCTCCGGGCGCAATGCCAGACCGAGCGCCAGAGTGTAATCCCCTTCGTTGTCCGGGAGGGGTAACTGCAAATAATGCAGCAGTGAAAAGGGCTGAACCGCGGTGAATCCCGTCATGGGTGTGGTACTTAACGCGGATTCCATCTCTGGAAATGTCGCCTGCAAATACGCCAGAGAGAGGGGTTCCGTACTCGCCCCCGAAGTAGCCGTAGAACCTGCCAGATACCACAGCCAGTGGTCGTTTAATGAATGAATCAATAATTGCTGATGACGCAAAGGTAAACGCCATGCAACCTGTGCCAGTGCGAGGTTGTTTAATTCGAACACATCAGGTTGCAATCCGGCCTGCTGCAATGGTTCGAGCCATTGCGTGATCACTTCACGCCGTGCCGCAGTGATGCATAACTGGGTTGATGCGGAAGATGCACGATAATCCAGAGCCAACGATGCCGGTTCTACCGGGAATAAGCGTTGCGCCGATGCCTGAACATAACGATTTAGCGCCGGTTCACGTAGCGTGACGTCAGGTAGCGGCAACGAGCGTTGCAGAACCAGCTGTGGCGGCAAGCCAACGCGCAATGAATATCGGCCTGGCAACTGACATCGCCACTGCTTCAGCGCCGCCAATAACGCGGGGGATGACTGGAGCACGCCATTTTTCAACGTATCTTCAGGCAGCGTCTGCTGTTGCCAGGACCTGAGCTGCCAACCCAGGCGGCGGCGCTGGATCGCCACCGCACAAAATTTCCCATTCTGAATATCCAGGCCAATTTGCCAGCGCTGAAAAGCCATGCGCGCGATCTCCTTATCGTTAGAGGTAAATAGCCGAAATATCTCGTGTCCTCGGAGGGGCGCAGCTGCCTAAACTCTCAGGTTAGCCGTCAGGGGCCAGTGCGCCTGTCTCAAAAGTCGTCCCCTGGAGGACTTGAAGTATGCCGGGTATATCAAAGCGTCAGGCTTGCCTTTATACTACCGCGCGATTGTTTATAAACTGCCCAAACGACAACAGATGGGAAATCTCAGGTGAAGTTCGTAAAGTATTTATTAATCCTTGCAGTGTGTTGCATCTTGCTGGGAGCCGGCTCGATTTATGGTTTGTACAAATACATAGAGCCGCAGTTGCCCGACGTGAACACATTAAAAGATGTGCGCCTGCAAACCCCGATGCAGGTTTACAGTGCGGATGGCGAGCTTATCGCCCAGTACGGTGAAAAACGCCGTGTGCCGCTCACCCTGCAACAAATGCCGCCTGAGCTGATCAAAGCGTTCATTGCCACCGAAGATAGCCGTTTCTACGAGCATCATGGCGTTGATCCAGTGGGTATTTTCCGTGCTGCCAGCATTGCGCTGGTGTCCGGCCATGCCTCTCAGGGTGCCAGTACCATTACCCAGCAGCTCGCACGTAACTTCTTCCTCAGTCCGGAACGCACACTGATGCGTAAGATTAAGGAAGCGTTTCTGGCGATTCGCATCGAACAGCTGCTGAGCAAAGATGAAATTCTCGAGCTGTACCTCAATAAAATTTACCTCGGTTACCGCGCCTACGGCGTCGGTGCTGCCGCTCAGGTTTATTTTGGCAAGTCAGTCGATCAACTGTCGCTGAGTGAGATGGCGATGATTGCCGGTCTGCCGAAAGCGCCCTCCACTTTCAACCCGCTTTACTCGCACCAACGTGCGTTGGCGCGTCGTAACGTGGTGCTGTCGCGTATGCTGGACCAGAAATACATCACCCAGCAGCAGTATGACGACGCCCGTAACACCCCGCTGGCGGCCAGCTATCACGGCCCGGAAATCGCCTTTGCTGCACCTTATCTGAGTGAGATGGTGCGTCAGGAAATGGTGAAACGTTACGGTGACAGTGCTTACGAAGATGGTTACAAGGTCTACACCACGGTGACGCGTCGTTTACAGGAAGCGGCACAGCAGGCGGTTCGCAATAACGTGATGGCGTATGATATGCGCCACGGTTATCGCGGCCCCACCAACGTGTTGTGGAAAGTGGGTGAAGCCAGTTGGGATAAAACCCGCATTCAGAATGCCCTGAAAGACCTGCCGCTGTATGGCCCACTTAACCCGGCGGTTGTCACCAACGTCAGCAATGATGAAGCCACTGCGATGCTGAAAGATGGCAGCAGCGTGTCACTGACGATGGCAGGTGTGCGCTGGGCGCGTGCTTACAAATCCGACATGCTGCAAGGCCCTACGCCGCGTAGCGTGTCGCAGGTGTTGCAGACGGGTCAGCAGATTTGGGTGCGCAAAGTCGACAACGACTGGTGGCTGGGTCAGGTACCTGTGGTGAACTCCGCACTGGTGTCGCTCAATCCTGAAGACGGTGCGGTTCGCGCGCTGGTGGGTGGTTTTGACTTTAATCAGAGCATGTTTAACCGCGCTACCCAGGCACTGCGTCAGGTCGGTTCCAACATTAAACCGTTCCTGTACACCGCAGCGATGGACCGTGGTCTGACACTGGCGTCAATTCTCAACGATGTCCCGATTTCTCGCTGGGATGCGGGTGCCGGCACCGACTGGCGACCGAAAAACTCGCCGCCAACCTATGACGGACCGATTCGTCTGCGCCAGGGCTTAGGCCAGTCGAAAAACGTGGTAATGGTGCGTGCCATGCGTGCGATGGGCGTTGATTACGCTGCACAGTATCTGCAACGTTTCGGCTTCCCGGCGCAGAATATTATGCATACCGAATCGCTGGCGCTGGGTGCAGCTTCGTTCACCCCAATGCAGGTGGTGCGCGGCTACTCGGTGATGGCAAACGGTGGTTTCCTGATTGATCCCTATTTCATCACCAAAATTGTGAATGAACAGGGGACCACGGTGTTTGAAGCCAAACCGAAGATCGCCTGCCCGCAGTGCAATCTGCCCGTGATTTATGGCGACACGCAGAAATCCCTCGCCCTGAACGAAGAGAGCGTTGAAAACGTTGCGGTGTCTAATCAGGCGCAAAATCAGACCGTGCCGCAGCCTGAGCTGGAGCAAGTACCCGCTCAGCCGCAACCGGCAGGCGACCAGCAGTATGCGCCGCATGTGATCAACACACCGCTGTCGTTCCTGATTAAAAGCGCCCTGAACACCAACATCTTTGGTGAACCGGGTTGGATGGGAACGGGCTGGCGCGCCAGTCGTGATCTGAAACGTAACGACATCGGTGGCAAAACCGGTACAACCAACAGCTCGAAAGACGCCTGGTTCTCCGGTTATGGTCCAGGTGTGGTGACCTCGGTCTGGATCGGCTTTGATGATTCACGCGCGCTGGGCCGCACCACCGTTTCCGGTGCTATCCCGGACCAGATTTCTGGCTATGAAGGTGGCGCGAAGAGTGCGCAACCGGCATGGGATGCGTATATGAAAATCGCGCTGGATGGTGTGCCGGATCAACCGCTGACACCACCTGATGGCGTGGTGACAGTGACCATTGATCGCAGCACCGGCAAGTTAGCCAATGGCGGCGGTAATTCGCGTCAGGAGTATTTCATTAACGGCACCCAGCCGACGGAATACTCGGTGCATGACGTGGGCACCACCATCATGGACAACGGACAAAGTCACGAATTGTTCTGATCGAAAAAGCCGGCATAATTGCCGGCTTTTTTATGGTCATCGAATAAAACTGGCGCGATAAATCGCGCCGCTACAGATGACACCTTCATCAATAAGTCAGACGCCCCTGCTTTACCAGCCACTCGCGCACCATAAACAGCGCGCTGACATTACGGGCTTCGCGAAAATCAGGCTCATCAAGCAACGCCAATAGATTATTCAGCGGCCAGCGACGCACAATCAACGGCTCAGGTTCATCCCCTTCCAGCTTCTCTTCATACAAGCCTTCCGCCACCACAATGTTCATTTTGCTGGAGAAATAAGAGGGTGCCATGGTCAGTTTGCCAAGCGTTTCCAGTTTAGCGGCACCGAACCCCGCTTCTTCTTTTAACTCGCGATCCGCCGCTTCAAACGCGCTTTCACCGGGATCAATCAACCCTTTGGGGAATCCCAGCTCATAGCTTTCCAGTCCAACGGCATATTCCTGAATCAGGATTACGTCATCGCCAAGGATCGGCACAATCATCACCGCCTCGCGTTCGGACGGTTTCATCCGTTCATACACCCGTCGCGCGCCATTACTGAAAGCGAGATCGACAGCTTCAATGGTAAATAACCGGGAGCGAGCCACCGTCTCGACGTTGAGGATGTCAGGTTTTTTCTGTGGAGTTTTCATATCAACCTCAAACTTTACACAACCTTGTGATGCGATAATGCCAGCATCGCCACAGCATACCGAAGCCCAAACAATTGTGCGACAAACAGCGCAGGTAAACTATGCTGTCATATATTTGCTAACGGGTACTAACAACATATTGTTATTTCTGCATTAAAATTCTCACAATAAGTCAATGACAGGAGGGGAAATTCAGAAAATACCGATATTTAATTGAGTGGAGTCTCGATAACATTCCTGTAAGGAATAATCTAATAATTTATAATTCAATGATTTTGCGCGTTATTTTATCTGACATTTCACTTGTCAGAATGACATCAGCTCGCCAAAATTGACCTGTATTGATCATTCATCGGGAGCAGATCGTTAACGTGAAGGCAGTTTTTTGGCTGAACTGAGCAGAGCATGAGCACAATTATCATTATTTTAGCCATTGTGATGGCTTGCTCCATGCTCGCGGGCATAGGTTATTGGTACGCTATGCGGCATCGTCCGCCGTTGGCGAAACCTCTGCCGTTCATTAATCCGCCCTACCGAAAACTCACCGATGAAGAACGCGCTGCCGTTGAAAAGTATATTGCCGCCCTGACAAAACAACGTCAGCAGCCCGTATCCCGGCCAGGTAAAAAGCAGCAGGAACCGGAAGGCCTGACGCTGACCGCGCAAAGTAATAACGTCTACCCCGTCACCCGCGCCATCACCCGTTATGGTTTATCCACCGATGATCCACAAAAGTGGCGCTACTATCTGGATGCCGTCGAAGTTCATCTGCCACCGCTGTGGGAACAGTACATTGCCGATGAAAACTATGTTGAACTGATCCGCACCCAGACCATGCCGCTGGTCATTTCACTCAATGGCCATTCCCTGGTGAATTACGTGGTCGAGCAACCCGCCCTGCCTCCGCTGGTGCGAACCATGTCGACCAACGCTTCGATTCGCAAAGAAGAAAGCGAAAACGTCGAGTTACTTCGCGTACGTAAAGAGACATCGGAAGAGTACCAACTGTCACGCCCCGATGGCACCCGCGAAGCCGCCACCATCTGTTTCGCCTTTTTGTTGTTCTTCCTCAGTCTGATATTGCCCGGCAGCATGATGATCTGGATGGTTCTGCTGGGTAGCGCCTTAATCGCCGTCAGCCTGTGGTTCCTGTACCGTTTCCCTGGCGAAAATGGCCTGCGCGAGGTGCACTGCCTGCGCGGCGCACCGAAACGCTGGGGTTTGTTTGGTGAGTCAAATCAGGAACAGAGCAACATCTCGCTGGGCATTATCGATTTGATCTACCCGTCACACTGGCAGCCCTATGTGGCGCATGATTTAGGCCAGGTCACGGATGTCGATATTTACCTGAATCGTCAGGTGGTGCGCCAGGGACGCTTTCTGTCGTTACAGGATGAAGTTCGTAACTTCCCGGTACAGCGCTGGCGCAAGAATCTGGTACTGGCCTGTGGTTCGCTGCTGGTGCTGGTGATGTTGGTAAGCTGGATACCTCTCAGCATGCCGATCAAACTCAGCCTTGCCTGGGTCAAAGGCACCGAAAGTCTGGAAGTGAATAGCGTCGATAAACTCAATGCGATGCCACTGCACATTGGTGACAGCCTGAAGGTCAGCGGCACCGGCATGTGTTCTGTGCCCGGCAACTATCAAAGCAATCGCAGCTACGCGTTTATGCCGTTCGACTGCTCCGCTATCTACTGGAACAACGCCACACCGCTGCCACAACCGCAGTCCGATATTATCGATAAAGCAGCCGCACTGCTCGACACCACCACACGTCAGCTGCATCCCGAAACCAATACCGATCCGAAACTCAATCCACAGCTCGCCTCAGCCATTCAGAAATCGGGGATGATTTTGCTGGATGATTTCTCCGACCTGGTGTTAAAAACCCAGGACCTGTGCAGCCAGCAGCAGGATTGCGTGCGCCTGAAAAACGCGCTGGTCAATCTGGGTAATGCGAAAGATTGGGATACATTGATTCATCGTGCGGATTCCGGTCGCCTGAATGGCATGAACGTGTTGCTGCGCCCGGTTAGCGCTGAAGCGTTGGAAAACCTGGTTAACACCGCTACCTCCACCTTCTTCTCGCGTGAAACACGCCGCGCAGCGGAAAACCTTAACAGCCCGCCACCGGGTGGTTTTCTGATCATCAGCGATGAAGGTCGTCAGTTGGTCAATCAGCCACAGCCATCCGTTCCCTTGTTTGATCTGGATGCCCCCTCGCAATGGCGCGAGCTGCAACATATGTCCGGCATGCTGCTGCACACCCCCTTCACCGCCAGCGGTATCATTACCAGCATCACCACCGATGCCAATGGCACCCGTCATATCGCGCTGCATAATGAACCAGATGCCCTGGCACAGTGGCGCTATCTCGGCACCGCCTTGTTGATGGTGGTCCTGGCTGGTTGCGCATTGATTAATGGGCTGCTGGCGATGCGTCGCGTCCATCGTAATCGCCTGCGGATGGCCGAGATTCAGCAATACTACGACAAATGTTTTAACCACAATCTCAGTACTATGCAGAGCGTGCGCTCACTGTTCTGAGCCTTTCCCTTCTGTGCTACCCTGTCGCCCTGTTTTCAGGGCGGGGAAAAAACATGCAAGTTACGCTTAACTGGACCGGTATCGATACCGTGCTGCTGGATATGGACGGCACCTTGCTCGATCTCGCTTTTGATCGCCACTTCTGGCTGGAACATGTCCCGGAAACCCTGAGCCGCCAGCGCGCCATCACGCTGACCGAAGCGCATCAACTGATTCGGGAAAAATATCACGCCGTTGCGCATACGCTAAACTGGTACTGTCTGGATTATTGGTCGCAGGAACTGGCATTGGATATCCGCGCCATGACCTTCGCACAGCGCGATCGCGCCGCTTTGCGCGAGGATACGCTGCCGTTTTTGCAGGCTCTGCGTGCGGCAGGAAAACGTACCATCCTGCTGACCAATGCCCATCCTTACAATCTGGACATCAAACTGGCGCAGACCGGATTGGCTGCCCACCTTGATTTATTACTTTCTACCCATACCTTTGGGTATCCGAAAGAGGACCAGCGTCTCTGGCAAGCGGTACAGCAGCAAACCGGCTTCAATAATGCCCGCACGTTGTTTATTGACGACAGCGAACCGATTCTGGATGCCGCAACGCGTTGGGGCATCGGTTGGTGTTTAGGCGTCAGCAATCCGGATTCAGGCCGGCCGGATCAATCTTTCAGCCGTCATCCGGCAGTGCGAGATTATCGGGAGCTACTGGAGACGCTGCGTTAAATCAGGAGCCGCAATGAAAGAAAAAATCAGCGAAGGCGTGCGCCTCGACAAATGGCTGTGGGCGGCGCGCTTTTACAAAACCCGTGCCATCGCACGCGAGATGATTGAAGGCGGTAAGGTGCATTACAACGGCCAGCGCAGTAAACCCAGTAAGCTGGTGGAGCTGGATGCAGAGCTGACGCTACGTCAGGGCAATGATGAGCGCACCGTCATTATCACCGCCATCAGCGATCAGCGCCGCCCGGCCACTGAAGCCCAGGCGCTGTATGCTGAAACGGCTGTCAGCATTGAGAAACGGGAAAAGCTGGCGCTGGCACGCAAGATGAACGCGCTCAGTATGCCGCACCCGGATCGCCGCCCGGATAAGAAGGAGCGCCGCGATCTGATGAAATTTAAATTGTCGGGCGATGAATAACTCGCGCCCCAACGAGAGAAAACCTATGTCTGTTCAAGATCAACTGCATCGTTATCTGTTTGAAAATGTGGCCGTGCGCGGCGAGCTGGTGAATGTCTCCCAAACCTGGCGCGACATCGTGGAAAACCACGACTACGCTGAGCCGGTGAAAAACCTGATGGGCGAACTGCTGGTGGCCACCAGCCTGCTGACCGCAACGCTGAAATTCGAGGGTGATATTACCGTGCAGTTGCAGGGCGATGGCCCGTTGTCGCTGGCAGTGATCAACGGCAACAACCGTCAGGAGCTGCGCGGCGTGGCTCGCGTGAAGGAAGAGATCGCCCCTGGCAGCAGCCTGAAGCAGATGGTTGGCAATGGTTATCTGGTGATCACCATCTCCCCGGAGAAAGGTGAGCGTTATCAGGGCGTCGTCGGTCTGGAAGCCGATACGCTGTCCGGTTGCCTGGAAGATTACTTTATGCGTTCTGAGCAGTTGCCGACTCGCCTGTTTATTCGTACCAATGAAAAAGGTGCCGCCGGTATCCTGTTGCAGGTACTGCCAGCCCAGGAACCGCACCTCGACGACTTCAACCATCTGGCAACCCTGACCGAAACCGTGAAAAGTGAAGAGTTGATTGAGATGTCTGCGACTGACGTTCTGTGGCGTCTCTACCACCAGGAAGAAGCGACGGTGTTCGATCCGACCACGGTCAGTTTCAAATGCACCTGCTCACGCGAACGCTGCGGCGAAGTATTGAAAACGCTACCGATTGAAGAGGTCGATGAGATCCTCGAAGAAGACGGTGAGATCGACATGCACTGCGACTACTGCGGCGCACATTACGTTTACGATGCGGTCGATATCGCAGCCATCCGCAATACGCCGACGGGCAGCAGCGATCAACTGCATTAAGGGTTATCCGGGCGGCCAGCCGCCCTTTTACATCACCTTCATTTTCAAAGAAATTACCTTCTTTTCCCTAACTTTAGTTTCATAAGCGGCATATTTATCCGCTTAACACGCCCTGAGTCGCATTTCTGACTGACAAGCCTTTTCCGGCCCGCCAACTCGGGTACACTGCGCGCGATCATCCTCGACCCCTGACCGGGCCGACCTGCAGGATCATCTTTCATAATTACAAATAGAACAGACCCCGATGAGGAGCATTCACATGCGCGTTAACGGCCTGACATCGCACGATCTTGCCGCTTTGGGCATCAATGGCACTACGGAAGTGGTGTACAACCCTGATTTCGATACTCTGTTTCAGGAGGAAACGCGCCCCGAACTGGAAGGTTTTGCGCGGGGCATCCTGACGCAAAGCGGGGCTATCGCTGTCGATACCGGTATTTTCACCGGTCGATCCCCCAAAGATAAATACATCGTGCGTGATGACACCACGCGCGACACGTTGTGGTGGAACGACAGCGGCGAAGGCAAGAATGACAACCAGCCACTCTCAACAGAAACCTGGCAGGCGCTGAAGCAGTGCGTCACTGAACAGTTATCGGGCAAGCGTCTGTTTGTGGTCGATGCATTCTGTGGTGCCAATCCGGATACGCGCCTCAGCGTGCGCTTCGTGATGGAAGTGGCGTGGCAGGCGCACTTTGTCAAAAACATGTTTATCCGCCCGAGCGACGCAGAGCTGGCACAGTTCACGCCCGACTTCGTGGTGATGAACGCCGCCCAATGCACTAACCCGAACTGGCAGGCTCAGGGGTTGCATTCAGAAAACTTTGTCGCCTTTAACCTGACCGAACGCATGCAGTTGATTGGCGGTACCTGGTACGGCGGTGAGATGAAGAAGGGCCTGTTTGCCATCATGAACTATCTGCTGCCGCTGAAAGGCGTTGCCTCGATGCACTGCTCAGCCAACGTGGGGAAATCCGGCGATGTGGCGGTATTCTTCGGCCTTTCTGGCACAGGAAAAACCACGCTGTCGACCGATCCGGATCGTCAGTTGATCGGTGATGATGAGCACGGCTGGGATGATGACGGCGTCTTCAACTTTGAAGGGGGCTGCTACGCGAAAACCATCAATCTGTCGGCCCAGGCCGAGCCGGAGATCTATAACGCGATTCGCCGTGATGCGTTGCTGGAAAACGTGGTGGTACACGGTGATGGCAGTGTCGATTATGCCGACGCCAGCAAAACCGAAAACACCCGTGTCTCCTATCCGATTGAGCATATTGAAAACATCGTGCGTCCGGTTTCCAAAGCGGGCCATGCGAAGCGGGTGATTTTCCTCACCGCCGATGCCTTCGGGGTGCTGCCGCCAGTCTCGCGTTTAACACCAGAACAGACGCAGTACCATTTCCTGTCAGGCTTTACCGCCAAACTGGCCGGTACGGAACGCGGCGTCACTCAGCCGACCCCCACCTTTTCTGCCTGTTTTGGTGCCGCATTTCTCACCCTGCATCCAACGCAGTACGCCGAGGTGCTGGTAAAGCGTATGGAAGCAGCAGGCGCACAAGCGTATCTGGTGAATACGGGCTGGAACGGCAGTGGCAAACGTATTTCGCTGAAGGAGACGCGCGCCATCATCAATGCGATTCTGGCGGGTGAACTGGATGATATGGAGACGCAGACGCTGCCGATCTTTAATCTGCAAATCCCCACCACCCTGGCCCAGGTGAGCGACGAGATTCTGGATCCTCGCGCCAGCTGGTCCAGCCCGAACGCATGGCAGGAAGCGGCACAGGATCTGGCACAGCGTTTTATCAACAACTTCGAAAAATACACTGACAACGCTGCCGGGGCCGCGTTGGTGCAGGCGGGTCCACAACTGCCGTAAAACGTACTCGTAGCGACGCGATTTATCGCGCACGTTGACAGTAAAGGTCAAAGGCGCGCGATGAATCGCGCCGCTATGTCAGACGTTATGGTTGCTGTTGACCAGCGCGGTTCCGGTTCCCGGTACGGGCAGCCAGGCGCGGATACGCAGGCCCCCGCGCTCGCTGACACCAATCTCCAGCGAGCCGTCATGCGCATCAATAATACGTTGCACAATCGCCAACCCAAGACCGGTGCCGCTGGTGCTTCGGGCACTGTCGCCGCGAACAAAAGGCTGGAACAGATGCTGCAACTGTTCCGGCTTAATCCCCGGACCGTCATCTTCGACCTGGAACCAGGCGCGATTCAGCTCCTGACCACTGCTGACTTTAATCCAACCATTGCCGTAGCGTGCCGCATTCACTACCAGATTCGCCACCGCCCGTTTAATCGACAGCGGATTGATATCCAGTATCAACTCCTCTGGCATCACCGCGTTCTCAATCTCACGCTCGTAGCCACTTTCCGCTGCAACCACTTCACCCAGCACGCTATTCAGATCGGCGCGCTCAGTCTGCATTTCCTGGCCGGTACGCAGATAGTCGATAAACTGCTCGATAATCGCATTGCACTCCTCGATATCTTTGTTGATCGACTCCGCCAGATAGCCATCTTCCTCGCTCATCATCTCGGTGGCGAGACGAATACGCGTCAACGGGGTGCGCAGATCGTGACTGACACCTGCCATCAGCAAGGTGCGGTCATCGGCTAATTGCTTCACACCCGCGGCCATCTGGTTAAAGGCCCGTGTCACCGAACGCACTTCGGATGCGCCATACTCGCGCAATGGAGGGGGAATAATTCCTTTACCCACCTGCAAGGCAGCATGTTCGAGGTCAACCAGCGGTCGGTTCTGAATCCGGATAAACAGCCAGGCTCCACCTATCGCCAAGAGCATAATCGCCAGCGTGTAGCGGAACAGCGGTGAAAAATCGCCCTGGTGAATTTCGGTCAACGGCACGCGAACCCAGATATCGGGAGACAACCAGGTTTTCAGCCACACCACCGGGGAGTTTTTATTTACCTCAACCCGCACATCAGTTGGCCCGCCAAGCTGCTGCGCCATCTGCTCACTGAGAAACTCGTAATGCTGTGCCCAGCGCAACCCACTCTCTTCCGCGGCCGCATTGGTATACAGCGAAATGCCCAGTTCACGATAGATTTCACGCCGGAAGGCCGGTGGCACCTCCAGCTGGGTACCATCCTCCAGTTGCAGGCGGTCCGTCATCAGCATACGAACTTCATAAGCGAGGACTTTGTTGAACTGCTGCAAACTGGGAAGAATGGCGAAATTGAGCACCACCAGATAGGTCGTTACCAGGCTGACGAACAGCAAGGTAACGATCAATAACAGGGTGCGGGCAAACGAACTGCGAGGTGAGAAGCGCAATCGCCTCATGCTTTACTGCCGTCCGGAACGAAGACGTAGCCAAGACCCCAAACGGTCTGAATGTAACGCGGATGCGCCGGATCTTCTTCTACCATGCGGCGCAGACGGGAAATCTGCACGTCGATAGAACGTTCCATCGCGCTGTATTCACGACCACGCGCCAGGTTCATCAGCTTATCGCGGGACAGCGGTTCACGCGGATGGCTAACCAACGCTTTCAGCACAGCGAATTCCCCACTGGTGAGCGGCATCGGCTCATCTTCACGGAACATTTCACGCGTACCAAGGTTCAGTTTGAATTTACCAAACGCAATCACCGCTTCTTCCTGAGACGGCGCGCCCGGCAGTTCATTGGCCTGACGACGCAGCACGGCACGGATACGCGCCAGCAGCTCACGCGGGTTGAAAGGTTTCGGAATATAGTCGTCAGCGCCGATTTCCAGCCCAACGATACGGTCCACTTCTTCCCCTTTCGCCGTAACCATAATGATCGGCATCGGGTTGCTTTGGCTACGCAGGCGGCGGCAAATTGACAGGCCATCTTCGCCCGGCAGCATCAGGTCAAGGACCATCAGATGGAAAGATTCGCGGGTTAACAGACGATCCATTTGCTCGGCGTTGGCAACGCTGCGCACCTGAAAGCCCTGTTCGGTGAGATAGCGTTCGAGCAACGCGCGCAAACGCATATCATCATCGACGACCAGAATTTTGTAGTTCTCTTGCATGTTCAACTCCCAAAGGCGCCATTGCCTGAGCCAATATTGTTAAAAAAAGATGCCTTACAGTGACAGTCATTAATGGTTTATATTCTAGCCGAAATTGTTACAAAGCATATTAAACAGCAGCTTATCTTTAATTTCACCGCATAATTGTGGCGCATTTCGCGCTTTTTGCTCGGCTGATCAATATGTTTAAGGGATCTCTGAAAAATCAGCGCATTTTATGATTGTTGCTGGCTCTGCCTTCCTGACGGCCTTTTTTGTACACATTCCTGTTGAGAATAGGCCATCGAACCCTGCCGGGGGGATAAAATGTGGCGTTTGTTTATTACGCCGCCCTTACGCTCTCGGATGAATCCCACCCCGAATATGAAATAAAGACCATCATTAAATAAAGCAATAAAAATCAACCATTAACAACCACTTTCTTCTCCCGACGCAATCTCCGACACTGCCCTCATGGCGGGTGAAATTGCGTTCATGTGGAGAGAAAGAAGATGAAAAAAATCGCCGTTCTGCTGGGCATATTGATCCTGACGGGCTTCACCCAAGCTAAGGCCGCAACTGCCATCGGTGAAGCCGCCGGTACGCAGGCATCCACAAACGCAAAAGGCACCTCAGAAGCGATCGGGGTTGGTGCCCTTGCCGCATTACTGGGTGTTGCCTTAGCCTCCGCAGGCGGCGGAGGTCATGGCACCAACACCTCGACTTCGACTACCACAACCACGATGCCCGCTAAGTAATGAAATCAGGCGCGGCAGGAACGCGGCGCCTTCCCTGTTGTTTACCAGCCCTTTCGCCACCGGAGAATAAGTGTCACCCCCGGCTTTCTTACAAAAGCTATTATTCTCCGCCTCTTTTTTCTTCCGCGTCTCGCAGATACTCGATACGGTTCACAAACCACAACTTTTGACCTTCCGGCGTATTCACCGTCACTTCGTCATCGACTTCTTTCTTGATCAAGGCGCGCGCCATTGGCGAATCAATCGAGATGTAATCCTTTACCTCACCATAAATTTCATCCGGGCCGACAATACGAAAGCGTTTTATTTCGCCCTGCTCATTCTCCACCTCGACCCAGGCGCCAAAAAATACCTTTCCCTCCTGCTGCGGGGCGTAATCGACGATCTTCAGTTCTGCCAAACATTTGCGCAGATAGCGCACGCGGCGGTCGATTTGCCGCAGCAGACGCTTGTTATAGGTGTAATCGGCATTTTCCGAGCGATCGCCCAGGCTGGCGGCCCAGGAGACAATTTTGGTGATTTCCGGACGCTTTTCATTCCACAAATGATCGTGCTCAGCGCGCAGTTTGTTATAGCCCTCGCGGGTAATCAGTTGGGTTTTCATAGCGTCAACTCGTGATACAGGTCTGATTTAGCATAGTGGAGGCTAACAATATGCGACCAGCCGAACATCAGCAAGGTAAGCGCGATGTTCTGCGCGCCGCATTCAGAAAATGACGGATTCACCTGCCGCCGTCTGGCAATTTTCAGCCTCAGCCCGTATAACTGTCCCCTGTTTCTTAACCCCGTGTAAGCAAGACAGTAACTGATGATGAAAGATTCGCTGAGCCAGATTATCGCAAGTGAGCTGAAGGCGCGTGACGAACAGGTTGACGCCGCCATCCGCTTGCTTGACGAAGGGAATACCGTGCCGTTTATCGCGCGCTATCGTAAGGAAGTCACCGGCGGACTGGATGATACCCAGTTGCGTCAGCTGGAGAGCCGTCTTGGCTATCTGCGTGAGCTGGAAGAGCGCCGCCAGTCGATTCTGAAATCTATCGACGAACAGGGCAAACTCACCGCCGACCTCGCCAGCGCCATTAATGGCACCCTCAGCAAAACTGAGCTGGAAGACCTTTACCTGCCGTATAAACCGAAGCGTCGCACCCGTGGACAGGCAGCCATTGAGGCCGGTCTGGAACCGCTGGCCGACACGCTGTGGCAAGACCCGTCGCACGATCCTGAGCAACTGGCTGCCGGCTATGTCGATGCCGACAAAGGTGTCGCCGATGTGCGCGCCGCGCTGGATGGCGCACGCTATATCCTGATGGAACGTTTCGCCGAAGACGCCACGTTGCTGGCAAAAGTGCGTGATTATCTGTGGAAAAACGCCCACCTGGTTTCCCGCGTGGTTGAAGGCAAAGAGGAAGAAGGTGCGAAGTTCCGCGACTACTTCGATCATCACGAAGCACTCAGCACCGTTCCTTCGCACCGTGCGCTGGCGATGTTCCGTGGCCGTAATGAAGGTGTGCTGCAACTGTCGCTGAATGCCGACCCGCAATTTGACGAAGCACCGCGCGAAAGCCACGGTGAAACGCTGATTGCCAGCCACCTGAATCTGCGTCTGAATAACGCTCCGGCAGACAGTTGGCGTAAAGCGGTAGTGAGCTGGACGTGGCGTATCAAGGTATTGCTGCATCTGGAAACTGAACTGATGGGCACCGTGCGCGAACGCGCCGAAGATGAAGCCATCAACGTGTTTGCCCGTAACCTGCACGACCTGCTGATGGCGGCACCGGCAGGCATGCGTTCCACGATGGGCCTCGATCCCGGCCTGCGTACCGGTGTGAAAGTGGCGGTGGTCGATGCCACCGGCAAACTGGTCGCGACCGATACCATCTATCCGCATACGGGACAGACCGCCAAAGCGGCGACCGCTGTCGCAGCGCTGTGCGCCAAACATCAGGTTGAGCTGGTGGCGATTGGCAACGGCACCGCATCGCGTGAGACTGAACGTTTCTTCCTTGATGTGCAGAAACAATATCCGCAGATCAAAGCGCAGAAAGTGATTGTCAGCGAAGCCGGTGCTTCGGTCTATTCCGCCTCAGAACTGGCCGCGCTGGAATTCCCGGACCTCGACGTCTCGCTGCGTGGTGCGGTTTCCATCGCTCGCCGTTTGCAGGACCCGCTGGCTGAGCTGGTGAAGATCGATCCCAAATCTATCGGTGTCGGCCAGTACCAACATGACGTCAGCCAGAGCCAACTGGCGAAGAAACTGGATGCGGTGGTGGAAGACTGCGTGAACGCCGTGGGGGTTGATCTCAACACCGCCTCGGTGGCGCTACTGACCCGTGTGGCCGGTTTAACCCGCATGATGGCGCAGAACATTGTCAGCTGGCGTGACGAGAATGGCCGCTTCCAGAACCGTCAGCAGTTGTTGAAAGTCAGCCGTCTCGGCCCGAAAGCCTTTGAACAATGCGCAGGCTTCCTGCGTATCAATCACGGTGACAACCCGCTGGATGCCTCCACCGTCCACCCGGAAGCTTATCCGGTGGTTGAGCGCATTCTGGCAGCCACCGAGCAGGCGCTCAGTGAACTGATGGGTAATCCGGGTAGCTTGCGGAATCTCAGCGCGCGTGATTTCACCGATGATCGCTTCGGTCTGCCTACCGTCACCGACATTATCAAAGAACTGGAAAAACCAGGCCGCGACCCACGTCCTGAGTTCAAAACCGCGCAGTTTGCAGAAGGCGTGGAGACACTCAATGACCTGTTACCCGGCATGGTGCTGGAAGGTGCTGTCACCAACGTCACCAACTTTGGCGCTTTTGTCGATATTGGCGTGCATCAGGATGGCCTGGTTCATATTTCATCGCTGTCGGATAAGTTTGTCGAAGATCCGCACCAGGTCGTCAAAGCCGGTGATATCGTCAAAGTTAAAGTGATGGAAGTTGACCTGCAACGTAAGCGTATTGCCCTTACCATGCGTCTGGACGAGCAGCCGGGCGAGAACAATGCGCGCGGTGGTGGCAACCGCAGTGCCGGTAAAGAGTCGGCACGCCCGGCACAGGCGAATAAGGGCCGGGCCAAACCGGCCAGTCAGCCTGCCGGTAACAGCGCAATGGGTGATGCACTGGCTGCCGCCTTCGGCAAAAAACGCTAACCCCTGCCTTAAAACGCGCGGTGGCCGCCAGGCCATCGCGCACATCAGGTTGATAAATCGTCCCATCCAGCTACGCTGAAAAAATCCGTGTGAAAAAATGACCCTCCGCGTGGCACAGCGATCTGATGGATATTATCAACGCCTTACTTGATGAGATTTATGCAGGCACTTTCCCTGTGGCGGCTCGTGAGCGTCTGCTTTCCCACATACGTGCGGCACGGGATACGGTCAAAATCCCACGGAAACCGCGCTGGGATGAGAAAGATGTGGTGCTGATTACCTACGCCGACCAATTGCGTGAACCAGATGTCCCTACCCTTGCCACCTTCTCGCGTTTTTATCAGCAACATTTGCAAGACACATTTTCTCTGGTCCATCTGCTGCCGTTCTTTCCTTATTCATCGGATGATGGTTTTTCGGTTATCGACTATCACCAGGTCAACCCGATTTGCGGCGACTGGCAGCATGTCGCGGCGCTACACACCCATACCCGGCTGATGTTCGATTTTGTTTGCAACCATATGTCAGCGCACAGCTGTTGGTTTCGCCATTTTCTGGCGCAGGATCCCGGCTGGGATGACTTTTTTATCAGCATGCCACCCGCCACCGATCTCAGTGCCGTGACCCGACCTCGCACCTCGCCGCTGCTGACGCCATTCGAAATGGCGGATGGCGCAACGCGCTATATCTGGACCACCTTCAGCGCTGACCAGATTGACCTCAACTTCGCCAACCCGGAAGTCCTCATCCGTATGGTCAACGTGTTGCTCGATTATCTGAAGAAAGGGGCCGACTACGTGCGCCTGGATGCGGTGGGCTATATGTGGAAAACGCCTGGCACCAACTGTATCCACCTGCCCAAGACTCATCAGCTGGTGAAATTATTTCGCGCGATTGCCAACGTGGTCGCGCCGGGTACGGTGATCGTCACTGAAACCAATGTGCCGCACAAAGACAACATCAGTTACTTTGGCAACGGCCACGACGAAGCGCAGATGGTGTATCAATTTTCCCTGCCGCCGTTGGTGCTGCACGCCATTCATTCCAGCTCCGGTCGCGCCCTGCGTCAGTGGGCCAGCACGCTGGACACCGGTAGCGGTGATACCACCTTTTTTAACTTTCTCGCCTCACATGATGGCATTGGCCTCAATCCCGCGCGCGGCATTTTATCGGAAGTGGAAATTGTGGCGTTGGTGCGTGACCTCGCGCTGGAAGGGGCGCTGGTTTCCTACAAAAACAATCCGGATGGCACCACCAGCCCGTATGAAATCAACGTTACCTATCTGGATGCGCTAAATCGTCAGGACGACGATGACAACACGCGACTACGCCGTTTCCTGCTGGCACATGCCATCCTGTTGGCCTTTCCCGGCGTGCCTGCCATCTATATTCAAAGCATCCTCGGTTCACGTAACGACAACGAAGGCGTGCATGTCGCCGGGCACAACCGTGCCATCAATCGCGAGAAGTTCAGTTTGCGGGATATGGAACAGTTGCTGAGCGGCGGCAATGCGCTTCGTCAGCAGGTGTTTGCACGCCTGAGCGCGCTGATTCAACTGCGCACACGTCAACCTGCGTTCCATCCCGATAATCCGATGACATTATTCGACAGCGATAACGCGTTGCTGGTCCTGCGTCGTCACCAGCCTGATAACCAGGAAGCGGTTCTTTGCGTATTTAATCTTAGCGGTCGCGAGATTGAGACGATGTTGCCGCAGGCTCGGCAATTTCACGATTTAATCAGTGGTGGGAATATTGATGGCAACCAGCCGGTGCGACTGGCTGCCTGGCAATTTATGTGGCTGAAGGGTTGATTATTTATACACATCCGCGACGGCACTGAACTTGCCATGTTCGCGGCCCGCAATCACCAGAAAATATTTTCCGCCCTTATCATCCGCCAGTTTTGACAACTCTTTTTTGGCATCCATCGGCGAGGTGGTTTCTGCCGTGGTGGTCACCGTACCGATTTTCTCCAGATTCATTTTCTGCACTTCTTCTTTAGTCACTTCTTTGGCTGCCAGTGCCGAAAAGGAAATCGCGCCCATCACCATCGCCGCCACAACCGTGTTGATAACTTTCATGTAATCATCCTCAGTTATTATTTGATTTGCAGAGATGTCGGCAGGAAGTTGATTGCAGAGGTAAAGCATTCCCGCCCACCCGGAAAGTATTGACCTTTCCGGGAGAATTGCCAGCTAGCGCGGCAGACGGTCGCTAAAGCTAAGAATATGCTGACAAAATGCTTCCGGGTGCGAGATGAATGGCGCATGGGCCGCTTTCTCCATCACCACCGATGGCGATTGTGGCCAGCGCACATCCAGTTCTGCCGCGATACGACGAGGTACCAGTCCGTCCAGATAGCCATACAGGCGCAGGAATGGCAGCCTGAGAGCATCCAGCGACGCACGCAAATCACAGTGACGCAGAATCTCCAGACCGCCTTCCAGTACCGCCACTGACGGCATTGGCTGCGATAACACCACTTCTTTCAGTTGGCGAGCATCCTGGCGCGCGCTTTCCGTACCCAGCGTCTGCAAAGCCAGAAAACGTTCCACGGTGCGTTGAAAATCATTACTTAATTGCTGCTGAAAGCCATGCAGCGTTTCCGGCTTAATACCGGGCCATTCTTCGCTGGCGGTAAAGCATGGCGACGAAGCCACACTGATCAGCCCCCGAATGGATTCCGGCACCGTAAGCGCCAGTTGACTGGCGACCAGACCACCCAGCGACCAACCCAGCAGCAGGCTGCGTTCCGGCAAATGCTCCACCAGTTGCTGTGCCATAGCGGGCAGCGTCATGGCACCAAATCCCTGGCTGCGACCAAAACCCGGCAGATCGACCAGGTGCAAGCGAAAATGCGGGCTGAGTCGCGGAATGATGTTTTGCCACACTTCGGCATTCAATCCCCAGCCGTGCAGCAGCACAAGATCGCAATCCCCCGTGCCGGTGGTGTGCCACCAGATCGAACTCATCGGTTATTATCCTGAAAGTGAAAAGGAGGTCGCTATGCTATCAATCCCTGCCCTGTGTTGGCTATGCCGTTTGCCGCTACGCATGGCGCAACACGGTCTGTGCAACGGGTGTTTGCGTCAGTTGCCGGTGTTACCCGAACTTTGCCCACGCTGTGGCCTGCCCGCCCGTGCCGATCAGGTTTGTGGGCGCTGCCTGCAACAACCGCCACCGTGGCAACAACTGATCTGCGTCAGCGGTTATCAACCCCCGCTCAGCCACTGGGTTCATCAGTTGAAGTTTTGCCGCGCCACCGCACTCAGGGTGATGCTGGCGCGGCTACTTTTGCTAAAGTGGTTAGCCATGCGGCGATGTTATGCGCTTCCCCGACCAGATATCATCTTCAGCGTGCCCCTGCATCAGCGTCGCCACTGGCGACGTGGCTACAATCAGGCGTCGCTGTTGGCGCAACCGCTGGCGCGCTGGCTAAGTTGTGACTACAGGGAAGGCATAAGTCGCGTACGTCAGGCTGCGGTGCAGCATGAGCTGAGCGCATCGGCGCGTAAAAAGAACCTGCGCGGCGCGTTTCAGCTTGAAATCCCGGTAGAGGGACGCCATATCCTGCTTATCGACGATGTGGTGACCACCGGCAGTACGGTGGCAGAAATCAGCCGCATGTTGCAGGCCGCAGGCGCGGCCAGCGTACAGATTGGATGCCTGTGCCGTACCTTGTAGAGCGTCGGCGTTGGGCGTATTATAACCAACTAAATTAGTCAACTATTGAGCAATCGCCATGATCCGTATTACTGATGCTGCCCAAGAGCACTTCTCAAAACTTCTGTCAAAACAGGAAGATGGCACCCAGATCCGCGTATTCGTGATTAACCCGGGTACACCAACCGCCGAGTGTGGCGTATCTTACTGCCCGCCCGATGCCGTTGAAGCGACGGATACCGAGCTGAAGTTTGAAAAGCTGTCAGCCTATGTTGACGAGCTGAGCGCCCCTTACCTGGAAGACGCGGAAATTGACTTCGTCACTGACAACCTCGGTTCCCAGCTGACGTTGAAAGCGCCAAACGCCAAAATGCGTAAAGTCTCTGACGATGCGCCAATGGTCGAACGCGTGGAATACCTGTTGCAGGCGCAGATCAACCCGCAGCTGGCAGGCCACGGTGGTCGCGTTTCACTGATGGAAATCACCGATGACGGTTACGCCATTCTGCAATTTGGCGGCGGCTGCAACGGTTGTTCGATGATTGACGTAACGCTGAAAGACGGTATCGAGAAAGAGCTGCTGGCAGCCTTCCCGGAACTGAAAGGCGTGCGCGATCTGACCGAGCACCAGCGCGGCGAGCACTCCTACTACTGATTCCCAACGTGCGACAGCGACCCGACGCTGTCGCGCGTTAAACCCGCTTCCTGCCGATACTCACAGCCTTCAGCAATCGTTGCACTTCCCCCTCTGCAAACATCGCCTCCAGCGTGGTACTGAGCTTACGACGCCAGTTAGGATACTGTTCAACTGTGCCCGGCACATTAACCGGTGAGTCCATACCCAACCAATCTTCCGGTTGCAGGCCCAGCAACACGCTGTCGGTAGCCGCCAGAAAACGGTGCATCGCCAGATTGAGCGCGGGTGACATCCCCCGTTTGGCCGCCTGTTTACCGCTGGATTTGGCTAACGCCCCGGCCTGATGCAATGCATCCAGCAGCGCCTGCTTCTGTTTTTCCCGCAGTTGCTGCAATGACTGCAACACGCTTTCACCAGGATACAAACCGAGCTTATTTCCCAGCAACAAGTCACCCGCCTCCCAGAATCCGGTCAGGGTTGGCAGATCGTGGGTGCTGGCACTGGCAATTGACTGGCGCGGATACTCCTCTGGCTGACGATAACGCCCATCACGATGCTGCTCAAACCACAACACCTTCCATGAAAAGATGCCGCTGTTGCGCAGCAGGCTGACAATCTCAGCAGGTACCGTACCGAGATCTTCACCAATGACCATGCAACGATGGCGCTGACTTTCCAGCGCAAGGATCGCCAGCAGGTCCTGCACCGGATAAGCGACATAGGCCCCTTTATCCGCCGTCTCACCCCAGGGAATCCACCACAGGCGCAGCAACCCCATCACATGATCGATACGCAACGCGCCGCAATCGCGCATGTTGGCTCGCAGCAGATCGATGAACGGTTGATAGCCGCGTGCACGCATCACATGAGGATCGAGCGGCGGCAGCGACCAGTTTTGCCCGAGTGGACCGAGGCGGTCTGGCGGTGCCCCAACCGACGCACCTAACTTGTAGAGCTGAGGGTCCTGCCAGGTTTCTGCACTGCCCTGGGCCACACCGACCGCCAGATCGCGATACAACCCTACCGCCATCCCCAACTGCTGGCTACGCTGCCAGCACTGCGCAAATTGCTGCTGCGCCAGCCACTGCAACCAGCTCCAGAACTGAATCTCGTCCTCATGCTGCGTACACCATTGCTGGACCTCGGCCTGCTGCGCATTGCGCCAGCCTTCTGGCCAACCCGTCCAGCCCCACGCCTGTTGATCGTCGGTCTGCCGTTCTGCCTGAATGCCGTCAAACGCTGCCTGGTAGCGCAGCTGCTCGCCCCCCTCCACCACAAACTGCTGAAACGCCTCCTGCTGGACGCCATGCTGACGAAATGCCTGCCATGCGAGACGTAGTGCGTGGATTTTCAGCTCTGCCACCGTGCTGTAGTCCACCCATTCGCTGACGCGAGCTTTCTCCAGCATCCGTCGCGTTTTGGCGCTGTTCCACCAGCGCTGCGCCGCGTGGCTTTGCTGGAAATCCGTCAGTTGGCTGACATCGATATACAGCACGTTCAACCAGCGGCGTGAGGTGGGACTGTAGGGGCTGGCCATCTCTGGCTGTGCCGGGTAAAGCGCGTGCAGCGGATTGAGCCCAACGAAATCGCCCCCCTGCGCCGCCACCTGTTCCAGCATGCGCTCCAGATCGCCAAAATCCCCCATGCCCCAGTTGTGTTCGGAACGCAGGGTATAGAGCTGAACCAGCGCCCCCCAACGTTTTTCACCTTGCTCCAATGGCGCAGGCAGGTAACAACGGCGCGGGGCGAGGATGATACGGGTTTGCCACTGCTGGCGGCCTTTACGCAAGATAAGCTGATGGTAGCCCTGTGGTAACCGGGGAGGCAGCGTCAACGGTTCACCCCCCTGCACGCTGCCGTGAAATTGCTTACCTTGTTCGGAAATCAACTGCCAGTGGAATTCGCCACTGCCTTGCGGCGTCAGTTGGCGCTGCATCCGTCCCCTGAATACCTGGACCGGCGGTAACGGCGGTGCTTTGCCCGTTGGCGCATCCATCACCGCCAGCAGCGCCCGCTTGGTGTCATCACTGATGGTTGCAGGCTCGCCGTTGGCATTGATAAAACGCAGCGCGATGCCCGCGGCCTGTGCGGCTTGATCCAACTTGTTCAACGTCATTGCTGCTCCTGAATCGCGTAAGGCACATTCGGTAGCGGCGCGATTTATCGCGCAAAATCAATCAGCGCGATAAATCGCGCCGCTACGAGACGTGCAGGTTTACCGTTTCGCCTGCCAGATGCGTTTCTGGTAATCACGGATAGAGCGATCGGAGCTGAACATCCCATTGCGGGCGGTATTGAGGATGGCCGCTTTGGTCCAGGCTTCCTGATCCTTCCACAGTGCCTCAACGCGCTGTTGCGCCTCGACGTAAGCATCGAAATCGGCCAACACCAGCCAGGGATCGCCGTTTTTCGTCAGGCTGTTGAGCAACAAATCAAAGGCGTGTTTGTCGCCATCGCTGAATTTGCCCTTTTCCAGTTCTTTCAACAGCCCGTCGAGATGTTTATTGGCCTTACGCAGTTTTTTCGGATGGTAACCCTCGGCCTTCAACGCTTTAACCTCATCCACGGTATGACCAAAGATAAAGATATTCTCCTCGCCAACTTCCGCCGCAATCTCAACGTTGGCACCATCCAGCGTACCGATGGTGAGCGCACCATTCAGCGCCAGTTTCATATTGCCGGTGCCGGAGGCTTCATATCCGGCGGTCGAAATCTGTTCGGAGAGATCAGCCGCCGGGATCATCAGTTCAGCGGCGGTAATGCGATAGTCAGGAATAAACACCACCTTCAACTTATCGCCCACCTTCGGGTCGTTATTGACCACCTCAGCGACCTTGTTGATGGCATAGATAATATTTTTTGCCAGGTAATAACCCGGCGCGGCTTTCGCGCCAAACAAGAACACCCTCGGGACAAAGTCAGGATTTTTTGGGTCATCGCGCAGTTGACGGTAGCAATGGAGGATATGCAGCAGGCTGAGATGCTGACGTTTGTATTCGTGCAGGCGTTTGATCTGTACGTCAAACAGCGCCTCGGGATTCACCTGAATACCGGTGACCTGACGGATGTACTCGGTCAGTTGCTGCTTATTGGCCTGCTTGATTTTGCGGTACTTCTGGCGGAACGCTTTTTTAGCGGCAAAAGGCTCCAGCGCTTTTAACGCCTCCAGATTGTTGGCCCATTCCACCTGCAATGTCTCGTCAAGCAACGCCGACAACCGTGGGTTACATTGCTGGAGCCAGCGGCGCGGGGTGATGCCGTTGGTGACATTATGGAATTTCTTCGGCCAAAGCTGGTGATATTCCGGGAACAGATCTTTCACCACCAACTCGGAATGCAGCGCCGCCACGCCGTTGACGGCGAAGCCACTCACCACACACAAATTGGCCATCCGTACCTGACCCTCCGCAACCACCGCCAGCTTCTGCCACACCGCCTCATCATCCGGCCACTGACGTTGCACCAGTTTCTTCAGACGTCGGTTAATCTCACGGATGATCTGCATGTGGCGTGGCAACAAACTGCGCACCAGACGCTCGTCCCAGCGCTCCAGCGCCTCCGGCATCAGCGTATGGTTGGTATAGGCAAACACGCGGCTGGTGATGTGCCAGGCGTCATCCCAGCTCAGCTGATGTTCGTCCAGCAGCAGGCGCAACATCTCTGGAATCGCAATGGTCGGGTGGGTGTCATTCAGTTGGATCACTTCGTAGTCTGGCAGGTCATGCACCGAACGCCCGGCCAGATGATGCCGCCGCAGAATATCGCCCACCGCGCAGGCACACTGGAAATATTGCTGCATCAGGCGCAGGCGTTTACCTTCCTGATGGTTGTCATTGGGATAGAGCACCTTGGTGAGTTTGGCCGCCTCAATGCCCGACTGCTCCGACTGGAGAAACTTTCCGCCATTGAACAGCGTCAGATCAAACGGGTGATCGCTGGTCGCTTTCCATAACCGCAGCGGTAAGGTTACGCCATTACGATAGCCTACCACCGGCAGATCCCAGGCTTCCCCTTTTAGCCAGAAAGCGGGCTGCCAGTACCAACCGCCGCTTTCCGTTTTCTCAACTTTGCCGCCGATACCGACCTGCACATCATGCGCTGCGTTATGGCGAAACCACGGGTAGCGATCGCGCTGCCAGTCATCCGGCGCTTCTTTTTGCTGGCCATCATCAAACGACTGACGAAACAGGCCATATTGATAATTCAGGCCATGCCCCATCGCTGCCTGACCCACGGTGGCCATTGAATCCATATAGCAAGCGGCTAAACGTCCCAGCCCACCGTTACCGAGCGCCGGATCGACCTCTTCTTCCAGTAACTCGCTTAACGAAACCTGATAAGTCGCCAGCGCTTCCTGCACTTCCTGATACCAGCCGAGATTCATCAGGTTGTTGCCGGTCAGACGGCCAATCAGAAATTCCATCGACAGATAATTAACATGGCGCTGGCCTTTGCGTGGCGTCAGTGGGGGTTGCGTCGCCAGCAGCTCCGCCAGCGCAGCGCTTAGCGCCTGCCACCATTGATGCGGCGTCATTTGTTGTGCTGAAGAAAGTCCAAGATATTGCCACTGGCGGGTAAGTGCGGCGTCAAAACGCGCTTTATTGAATTTTTGTTGCGACATATCAATCCCTTCCGAGTCCGGTAACGGTGAAGCGAAATTGGGGAGCGCATGGCCGGATGCTGGCCTGAATGGATAAGTAAAGACGGGTCAGGAGAAAAAAGCGACAGAAAAACAAGGCGGGAGAGAAAAAAACCCGCCTCGTGCAGATTTAGCAGAGTTCGAGTTGTACTTCGTGTTGCTCAATCACCTTCATCACGCTGGCAGGTGGCGTGAGGTCGGTATACAGATAGTCGATCAGGCTCATGTTGCCCAGGTTCACCATCGCGTTGCGACCAAATTTTGAGTGATCCACCACCAGCATCACGCAACGTGAGTTTTCAATGATCGCGCGCTTGGTGCGAACTTCGTGGTAGTCGAACTCCAGCAACGAGCCATCCATATCAATACCGCTGATACCAAGAATGCCGTAATCCAGGCGGAACTGGGAGATAAAGTCGAGGGTGGCTTCCCCCATAATGCCGCCATCGCGGGTACGCACTTCGCCACCGGCAATGATGACGCGGAAATCCGGTTTCGCCATCAGCAGCATCGCGACGTTGAGGTTGTTGGTGACGACACGCAGATTGCTATGATTGAGCAACGCATGCGCCACTGCTTCAGGCGTGGTGCCAATATCGATAAATAATGTCGCCCCATCGGGGATCTGGCTGGCAACGCGCTCGGCAATACGCGCTTTTTCAGCCGACCACATCATTTTTCGGTCCTGCCAGGCGGTATTTTCCGAGCTGGAGGGTAGCGCTGCACCGCCGTGATGACGCTGAATTTTGTTTTGATCGGCCAGATCGTTCAAATCGCGCCTGATGGTCTGTGGGCTGACTTCAAAGTGATCCACCAGCTCTTCCGTGCTGACATATCCCTGACGCCGGACCAGATCGATAATGGCGTCATGACGTTGCGTCTGCTTCACATCTCTCTCCTGTTCACGGCTTGATGCCGCGTTTTTCTTCTTCTGGTATTAACGGCGCACCACTTTCTTACGCGTATCAACAAACGCCATCGCTAACCCAACCAGCAGGCCGGTAACGTGTGCCGCATTGGCAATCGACAGACCAAATGCGCCGTACCAGCCAATAATCAACCACACAATAGCGAACCCCATCAAACCGCGCTCGAGATAAATACCACTTTCGGGATCGCGCTCGCCTCGCAACCAGCAATAACCCATCAACGCATACACCACGCCAGATAAACCGCCAAACAGCACGCCGCTAAATTTAGCCTGCATCCAGCCGGTAAGTAGCGCGGAAATGAGCATGATGACAAATAACTTGCCGCTCCCGAGACGCTTTTCGACTGCCCCGCCGAGATACCACCACCACATCAAGTTGAACAAAATATGCAGCAGGGAAAAATGCAGCAGCGCATGACTGAACCAGCGCCACACCTGGAAATATTGCTGCGGCCCATCAGGCCAGCCCAACCAGCCAAGCATGGTTTCATCACCGACAATCTGCATCAGGATAAACACCGCGACACAGGCCATCATCATGGTCATGGTGAGCGGGCCTGCGCGTTCACGAATGTTCGCCCAAATATGGCTTCGCTCATAACGCAGCCCACTTTCCGTGCTGCCGGTATGCCAGCTGGCGGCCTGATAACGTGGATGGTTGGGATCACGCACGAACTGCGCGAGTTCGTTTTCGACCATATCCAGCTTGCTTTCGTCTTCCAACAGAATGACAAAATGGCTTTCACGTTCAATCGTTAACCTGACGCCACGCGTCGCCATATAGTCCACAAACGCCTGGGCCATGCGCGGATTATTGAACTGGGTAATGCGCATCATGCGGTGCTCTCCGTACCTTTATCTAAAGGCTCACATCGTACCAGTTGTCACCTGAGCCGGAAACGCCGCACGCCAGGCGTCAAATCCCCCATCAATACTGTAGGCCGCGCTAAACCCTTGTCCCAGCAGGAACTGCGCGGCACCTTTGCTGCTATTGCCGTGGTAGCACATCACCAGCACTGGCAGGTCATGATTGGCCTGGCTGATAAAATCGGCGAGGTTGTCATTCGACAGGTGTAACGCACCTGCGGCATGGCCCAGAGAGAAGCTTTGCGGATCGCGGATGTCCACCAGCTGCGCACCTTGTGTCAGATGCTCCTGAGCCTGTAGGACGTTAATACATTCGAAGGTTTCCATGGTTTCTCTCATCACATCGTCACAATTAACGCCTAGTTTACCCTGAGTTGTGAGCGCCATAACCTGATAAAGCATGTGGCTTTGTGTTTTTTTTCCTGCCGGAATGTTAGCTGTATCACGCAAAGATGTTTTTATTAGGTTAACCGCTGGCATCAATGTTGGTTTCCGATTATTATTATGCTCGAAAACGAACATTTAAGAACGATTCCGAACATCGGAGGAGATGACGTGGAAACCAAAGACCTGATCGTTATCGGCGGCGGCATCAACGGTGCCGGCATTGCAGTGGACGCTGCAGGACGCGGACTGTCGGTGCTAATGCTGGAGGCGCGGGATTTGGCCTGTGCAACCTCCTCTGCCAGTTCCAAACTGATTCACGGTGGCCTGCGCTACCTTGAACACTACGAATTTCGCCTGGTGGGCGAAGCGTTGGCGGAGCGTGAAGTGCTGCTGAAAATGGCACCGCATATTGCTTTCCCGATGCGCTTTCGTCTGCCACACCGCCCGCATTTACGCCCGGCGTGGATGATCCGCATGGGCTTGTTTATGTATGACCATCTCGGCAAACGCACCAGCCTGCCGGGTAGCAAAAGTCTGCGTTTTGGCGCGGATTCGGCACTTAAGTCTGAAATCACGCGCGGATTCGAATATTCCGACTGCTGGGTGGATGATGCGCGCATGGTGGTGCTCAATGCTCAGGAAGTGGTGAAACAAGGTGGCGAAGTACGCACCCGTACCCGTGTAACCCGCGCCTGGCGTGAGGCTGGCCTGTGGATGGTGGAAGCCGAAGACATTGATACCGGCAAAACCTACACCTGGCGCGCCAAAGGGCTGGTGAATGCTGCTGGTCCGTGGGTTAAACAGTTCTTTGACGATGGCCTGAAACTGAAATCGCCTTATGGCATCCGTCTGATCAAAGGCAGCCATATTGTGGTGCCGCGCGTACATCGTGAAAAACAGGCCTACATCCTGCAAAACGAAGATCATCGTATCGTGTTTGTCATTCCGTGGATGGATGAGTTCTCAATCATCGGTACCACAGACGTCGAATACAAAGGCGACCCGAAAGACGTGAAGATCGACGATAACGAAATCAACTATTTGCTGAAGGTGTATAACGCGCACTTCAAAAAACAGCTGACGCAGGAAGATATCGTCTGGACCTATTCCGGTGTACGTCCGTTGTGTGACGACGAATCCGATTCACCACAGGCCATCACCCGCGATTACACGCTGGATGTCCATGACGATAATGGTCAGGCTCCACTGCTGTCGGTATTTGGCGGCAAGCTGACCACCTACCGTAAGCTGGCGGAACACGCGCTGGAAAAACTGGCGAAGTATTATCCGAACGCTGGCCCGGCCTGGACCAAAAATGCGGTGCTGCCGGGAGGCAATATCGCCGGTTCGCGCGAAGATTACGCCGCCAGCCTGCGTCGCCGCTATCCATTTATCAGCGAAGGTATGGCGCGTCATTATGCCCGTACCTTTGGCAGCAACACCGAAGTATTGCTGGAAGGTGCACAGAGCCTGGAAGATCTCGGCGAGAACTTCGGTCATGAGTTTTATGAGGCCGAACTGCGTTATCTGGTGAAACACGAATGGGTGTATGAACTGGATGATGCCATCTGGCGTCGTACCAAACAGGGGATGTGGCTGAGCGATGCCGAGCAGGCGCGCATTCGCGAATGGTTGGCAACTCACCGCCAGAAACCGACGCTGTCGCTGGCATCCTAAGTTGTAAAGTCAGATAACAGGCCGTAACCCTCTTCAGGGTTACGGCCTTTTTTTGCGCGATAAATCGCGCTGGTGCAGTCTGTAGCGGCGCGATGAATCGCGCGTTTTTACCTTAAAGACCAGTATTCTCGCGAATATATTTCCGCGCTTTCACCGCATATTCAAACGGGTTAGCCAGCGCCGGGTCCTGTTCCGCTTCCACCACCATCCAGCCTTTATAGCCGAAATCATCGAGGATTTTGAACACCGGTTGGAAATCGATGACGCCATCGCCCGGCACAGTAAAGGTGCCTTTCTTCACGCCATCGAGGAACGACAACGAATGCGCACGCACTTCCGCCACCACGCTGTCGCGCACGTCCTTCAGATGCACATGGAAAATGCGTGGCAGGTATGTGGTCAGCACATCCAGCATCGCCTGTTGCGAACCTTCTGAGTAGTAGATGTGGCCGGTGTCGTACAGCAAGCCAACATTCTCATTGGTCGACGCCATAAAGCGGTCGATTTCCGCCGGGGTCTGAATCGCCGTGCCCATATGGTGATGCAGACACACACGCATCCCTTTCTTTGCCGCAATCTCCGCCAGCTCGTTATAGCCTTCGGCTGTCAGACGCCACTCTTCATCGCTAAAAATTGGCTTCTGCTCCAGAACCGGCAAGCTGGTGCCCTGAATACTTTTGCTCTGCTCAGAGCAACCAATCACGCGCGCCCCCATAGCATGCAGGAAGTTCATATGGTTGGTGAATTCGTCGATAGTTTTCGCTTTATCGCCATTAGCGAAGAAGGTACTAAACCAGGCGTTACAGATCTGAATGCCGCGAATATCCAGCATGGGTTTCAGCACCGCCGGATCGCGCGGGTATTTGCTACCCACTTCGCTACCGGTAAAGCCCGCCAGCGCCATTTCGCTGACCGTCTGCTGGAAGGTGTTTTCGCTGCCCAGTTCCGGCATGTCATCGTTGGTCCAGCCAATCGGCGCAATCGCCAATTTTACATTGTCTTTGTTCATGGGAAGCCCTGATTATTTGTTGTAGAAAGTCGGACGCGGTGGCATTTCAACCGCTTCGATAGCCCCGCTGTTCTGCGCTTTCAGGCAGGCATCCGCCGCCACTGAGGCCGCAAAACCATCCCAGGCAGAAGGCCCGGTCAGTTGGCCGGCTTTCACATCATTGATAAACGCCTGCAACTCCACGTCGTAAGCCTCGATAAAACGATCTTTCCAGTCAGTCAGAATGGCGTTGCCAAGACGGGCGTTTTTACGCATCTGAATCGCTGAAGGTTCCGGCAGTTTCGCAATGCCCTCTTCCCCCACCACCTCACACTGGATGTCGTAGCCGTACGCACAGTTCACAAAGATTTCCACGTCGATGCGGATCCCTTTCTGTGTTTCAAACAACACGATTTGCGGATCTTTCAGCTTCGCATGCGTTTTCGAGGTCACGCGCGGGAACACCACCTGCACCGTTTTGTAGTCGTCTTCCGTCAACCAGCGCAGCACGTCCAGCTCATGAATCAGGGTATTGGTGATGGCCATGTCGGTGGTGTAGTTCTCGCCAACGCTCTGGTTGCGATGCGCGCAGTGCAGCATCAGCGGCTCGCCGATTTCACCGTCGGTGATGACCTTTTTCAGTGCGCGGTAACCGGCATCATAAGGGCGCATAAACCCGACCTGGACCAGACGTTTGCCGTGTTTGATTTCTGCATCGACAATGCGGCGACAACCCTCGGCGCTCAGTGCCAGCGGCTTTTCACAAAACACCGGTTTGCCCGCGGCAATCGCCGCGAGGGTAAATTCTTCATGTGTCGGATCCCATGAAGTGACCAGCACCGCATCAACTTCCGGCGAGTTGATCACCTGATGACCATCCTGATAAACCTCGGCATCAATATTCAGACGTTGCAGCGCAGCACGCGCGCCTTCCACATTAATATCTGAAACCGCCACCACCTTCGCACCCTGTAGCACATTGTTGCAGCGGCGGATATGTTCCTGGCCAATTGCACCGGTACCGATAACACCGAGTTTGAGCGTCATAATTACACCTGTAGAGTCGGATAAGGGTAAATAAAGGCCGGAGAAGTCCGGCCTGAAGATCAGTACTTACGCGCCTGTTCGATATGCGCGTTAAGGTTGTCAGCCACCTGTTGCGTGCGTTCGGAAGTGGACGCTTGCGCGACCCCGACGTGCCACCAACTGAAGTATTTGTGCACCATAGTTTTCGGCAGCACTTTAATATCGATAAGCGTTGAGACCGTCTGCTTCTGCGCATCGGCCAGTGCGGCCTTCAGCTGCTCCAGGCTGGTGACGCGATAGGTTTTGCAGCCGTAACCTGCGGCAATCGCCGCAAAATCCACCGGAACAAAGCCACCGTCCAGCTTGCCGCCTTCCGGGTTACGGAAGCGGAACTCGGTGGTGAAGCTGTCCATACCGTGTTCCATTTGCAGGTTGTTGATACACCCGTTGGTCATGTTATCCAGCAGGATGACGTTGATTTTCGCCCCTTCCTGAACTGAGGTGACCAGCTCGGAGTGCAGCATCATGAAAGATCCGTCACCGACCATGGCGTAGACTTCACGCTGCGGCTCAGCCAGCTTCACCCCCAGTGCGGCATTCACCTCGTAGCCCATGCAGGAGTAGCCATATTCAACGTGGTACGAGTTGTAATCTTTGGTGCGCCACACGCGTTGCAGGTCGCCCGGCAGACTGCCCGCGGCCGCGACAATCACCGCATCCTTTGGGAGTTGCTCGTTTAAGGTGCCCAGCACGCTGCTCTGCGTCAGTACCGACTGCGTCAGGCGCTGGAATTCGGCAAACAACGCTTCACGGTCGATATGGTCGGCGATTTCCGGGATGAAATCGTCGGTGTTATAGGTCGCGGCATACACGCGCTGCGTCTCTTTCAGCAGCTTACTTTGCGCCTGATCGATCTGGCCGCCCCAGTGACTTTCAAAGCCCTGCAAACCCTTATCCAGCGCGGTCAGCGCTTCGCGGGCATCGGCCAGCAGTTGCACCGCATCCAGCTTGTAGCTGTCGAAGTTGTTGACGTTGATATTGAGATAGCTGACGTCCGGGTTCTGGAAAATCCATTTCGAAGCGGTGGTAAAATCGGTGTAGCGCGTCCCCACGCCAATCACTAAATCCGCCTCTTTCGCCAGCAGGTTAGCCGCCAGACAGCCGGTTTCACCGACGCCGCCGACATTTAGCGGATGGTCAGAGACGATGGTGCCTTTACCCGCCTGCGTTTCGGCAAACGGAATGTTGAAACGCTCAGCAAACTGGCGCAGCGCTTCACCCGCTTCGGAATATTTCACGCCGCCACCGCATACAATCAGTGGCTTATGTTTACGCGCAATCAGTGCCAGTGCCTCTTCCAACTGGGCCACCGTGGGTAGACGGCGATCCAGACGATGTACGCGCTTCTGGAAGAAATATTCCGGGAAATCCCAGGCTTCGCCCTGCACATCCTGCGGCAGCGCAATGGTCACCGCACCGGTTTCAGCCGGATCGGTCAACACGCGCAATGCGTTTATACAGGCGGTCATCAGCTGCTCCGGGCGACTGACGCGGTCCCAGTATTTGCTGACGGCACGGAAGGCATCGTTGGTGCTGATGCTGAGATCGTGGCTTTGCTCGATTTGTTGCAACACCGGGTCCGGCTGGCGCGTGGCGAACACATCGCCCGGCAGCAGTAATAAAGGAATACGGTTGGCGGTTGCGGTCGCGGCGGCGGTGATCATGTTGGCTGCACCCGGTCCGACCGACGAGGTACAGGCAATAATCTGGCGGCGCAGCGACTGCTTGGCAAAACCGATGGCGGCATGCGCCATACCTTGCTCGTTACGGCCCTGATGCACCACCAGATCGCCGCTGTCCTGTTCCAGCGCTTGCCCCAGTCCCAGCACGTTGCCGTGACCGAAAATAGCGAAAATGCCTTTCACAAACTTGGTTTCAACGCCATCAACGTTCAGGTACTGGTTATCAAGAAATTTCACCAGCGCCTGTGCCGTGGTTAATCTGATTGTGCCCATATGCTCATCCTTTACATGCTGGTACCTGTGAACCAGGTACAACGCGGTTGACGTCAACGCACCGGAAATGGCGACCGCGGATAAGTGAAACGTGAGGCGATTATAAACAAATATTTTTTCCATAAAATACGATTACAGAAGAAACATTTCATTTTGCGATGGAGATCAAATTCAGGGATGGAACGGACCCAGATGCAGGCCAAAAAGGGGGGAAAGTGGAACAACAATAAAGCAAAGAAGCCTCATAAAGAAATTTCATTTCACTTCAGCAGCTTCCATTATTTCTCAGGGTTTTCCTGAGAGCTGGCTCACAAGCCAGAGCATCCGTGAAACTTGTCTTGCCACTCTCCCCTGCACGCTACGTTGTTCAGAGTTTTACCTGGTTCACAAAATCGTGACAGATATTTCATTTCATATTGAATTTGGAATTTTTATTCCCCATACTGCGACCATAGCCAATCAGGCACCTTGAGAACCCGGAAGCACAGCGCCCGAAGTGTCTGCTTATCACAGAAGGAAACCACAAGTATGAGTACACAACAGAAGCGGCTTGATGTGATTTGTATCGGACGCATCGCCGTCGACCTCTACGGTCAGCAAATTGGCGCGCGACTGGAAGATATGAGCACCTTCGCTAAATACCTCGGCGGATCTTCCGGCAACGTTGCCTATGGCACGGCCATCCAGGGGTTGAAATCCGCCATGCTGGCACGCGTCGGGGACGAGCATAATGGCCGCTTTCTGCGTGAAACCCTGCAACGCGTGGGTTGCAGCACTGAGGGGTTGATTACCGATAAACATCGCCTGACCGGGCTGGTGATCCTCGGTATTAAAGATGAAGAGACTTTCCCGCTGATTTTCTACCGTGACAACTGCGCGGATATGGGGCTGGTACCCGAAGATATTCAGGAAAATTTCATTACTTCCTCACGCGCTGTCGCGGTAACCGGTACTCACCTGTCGCATCCTCATACCCGTGCCGCGGTATTGAAAGCGCTGGATATCGCCAGGCGAAACGGCCTGCGCACTGCGCTGGACATCGACTATCGCCCGGTGCTGTGGGGGCTGACCTCACTCGGCGACGGTGAAACGCGTTTCATCGAGTCCAGTCAGGTCACAAAACAGCTTCAGGAAGTGGTGCACTATTTCGATCTGATTGTCGGAACAGAAGAAGAGTTTCATATCGCCGGTGGTAGCACCGATACCCTGACCGCGCTGAAAAACGTGCGTCAGGCCAGCCAGGCGACGCTGGTGTGCAAACGCGGCCCGCTGGGTTGCGTGGTATTTGAAGGCGCGATCCCGGATAGCTGGGAGCAGACCAAACTGCACAGCGGCGTGCGCGTAGAAGTGCTGAACGTACTGGGCGCGGGTGATGCCTTTATGTCTGGCCTGCTGCGTGGTTGGCTGAACGATGAAGGCTGGGAACAGGCGTGTCGCTATGCCAATGCCTGCGGCGCACTGGTGGTATCTCGCCACGGCTGCGCGCCAGCGATGCCGACCAAAGAGGAACTGGATGATTTCCTCAGCCGCGATCAAGAGGTAAAACGCCCGGACCTCGATACCCGTCTCAATCATCTGCACCGCGTTACCTCGCGCACCCGCGAGTGGCCGGAACTGAACGTGTTCGCTTTCGACCATCGTAAGCAGTTGGCCGATATGGCGCGTGAGGCCGGTGTCGATGAAAGCCGCATCCCGCAACTCAAGCTGCTGCTGTTGCAGGCAGCACAAGAGGCGTCGCAACAGGCCGGTCTGGACAGCAAAAGCGGCATCCTCGCGGATACCACCTACGGCCAGAAAGCGTTGAACGCCATCACCGGTAAAGGCTGGTGGATTGGTCGCCCGATTGAGTTACCCAGTTCGCGCCCGTTGCGTCTGGAGCACGGCAATATCGGCTCCCAGTTGATCGACTGGCCGCAGGAACATGTGGTGAAATGCCTGGTGTTTTACCACCCACATGACAGCGCGGAACTGCGTAAAGAGCAGGACGATCTGCTGCTGGATGTGTGGAAGGGTTGTAACAAAAGCGGGCACGAGCTGCTGCTGGAAGTGATTTTGCCGGAGAGTAACCCGGATAAAAAAGAGTCTTACTATGTCGATATGCTGAGCCACTTCTATAGCCTCGGCATCCAGCCAGACTGGTGGAAGTTACCGCCGTTGTCGGCAGAAACCTGGCAGGCGGTAAGCAGCCTGATCGAGCAGCAGGATCCTCACTGCCGTGGCATTCTGCTGCTCGGCCTTGATGCACCGGAAGAGAAGCTGAAAGCCGGTTTCGCGGCGGCGGCTCAGGCACCGTGGGTGAAAGGTTTTGCGGTCGGCCGCACCATCTTCGGCCAGCCATCACGCCAGTGGTTGCAGGGCGAGCTGGATGACCAGGCGCTGATTGAAACGGTGAAAGGCAATTATCTGCGCCTGATTGAGTACTGGCGCGCGGCACGCGGTTGAGTGGGCTACCCTAACCCTCTCCCGCAAGCGGGAGAGGGGACAGATCGAGAGAACTTGCATATTGCACTCCCCCTCTCCCGTCTTGCGGGAGAGGGCCGGGGTGAGGGCAACAGCACGCACCACATCCCTGCATTTTGTGAGGCGTTTCATAAACCGATGAAATAACCGTCACGATGCTGCCAAACAAATGAAATTTTCCATCCATCTGGTACTATAGCGCTCATTATCCAGCCACAATGTTTATTAGCAGGCCGAAGTAATGACCAATAACCCCACCCAACTGACTTTGTTACAGGACGACATTCGTCGTCGTTATGAGACGCTGAGTAAACGCCTGAAACAGGTGGCGCGTTATATTCTTGATAACAGCAACAGCATCGCTTTCGACACCGTGGCCTCAATCGCGCAGCAAGCGGATGTCCCCCCTTCTACGCTGATCCGCTTTGCCAACGCCTTTGGTTTCAGTGGTTTTAACGAGATGAAGCAGGTTTTCCGTCAGCACCTGATGGAAGAGACGGTGAACTACACCGAACGCGCCCGCCTGTTCCGTCAGACCGCCACCGACGACAGCGCCTCTTCGCCGGAAAGCCCGGTCGAAATCCTCAACGTCTTCACTATGGTCAACAGCCAGGCGCTGCAACAGCTGGCGATGCAGGTTAACCCTGACCAGCTCAACAAAGCGGTGAAGATGCTGAATGAAGCGGAAAATATTTACATCATTGGTCTGCGCCGTTCGTTCAGCGTGGCGTCGTATCTGGTGTACGCGCTGCGCCATCTGGAGCGTCGCGCGTTCCTGATCGATGGCCTCGGCGGCATGTTCACCGAGCAGCTAAGCATGGTGAACCCGAAAGACGTGGTGATTGCCATCAGCTATTCACCGTACGCGCGTGAAGCGGTGGAACTGGTGGAACTGGGTGCCAAACGTGGCGCGCACCAAATCGCCATCACCGACAGCCAGGTTAGCCCGCTGGCGGCCTTCAGCGATGTCTGCTTTGTGGTACGCGAAGCGCAGGTTGATGGCTTCCGCTCACAGGTGGCGTCTCTGTGCCTGGCACAAACCCTCGCGGTTTCCCTCGCCCTGAATAACGTCGAAAAAGCCTGACCCTGCGGCTGGCAGCGAGACGCTTGCCAGCCTCCCCCGCGATGGTTAGTGTGTGAGGATCGCGACCGCTGCGGCGGCGCATTCTCCCCCGTACCGAGGCAGGATTGATGCAGATCGAACCTTTACCGCCCCTCAACACGCTCATTGCCTTCGAGTGTGTGGCGCGCTACGGCAATATTTCGCGCGCGGCTGAAGAACTTAACCTGACGCAAAGCGCCACCAGCCGCCAGATTTTGCAGCTGGAAGAGATGCTCGGTTGCAAACTCTTCACCCGCACGCAACGCCGGGTGTTACTGACGCCACGCGGCGAGGCTTATGCCACCCAGGTACGTCAGCAGCTCTCCGCCCTGTCCCATGCCACCGCTGAAGTGATGGGCTGGAACGGTCTGCCGCAGGTGACGATTGCCTGCACCAGCGCGATGGGATCGCTATGGTTAGCCCCACGACTCTCCGCGCTGCACCGCGAATTACCCGATTTGCAAATCCGCATGAAAATCTCCGACAGTTTCGGCGATATGCGCTCGTCGGAGTTTGACCTGGCAATTTTCTATCTACGCGAAGCCCCGCCAGGCTTTCAGGCCACCCCGCTGTTTGACGAAATCTGTTATCCGATGTGCGCCCCTGAGTTCCTGACCAGGCTGGAGGATAATGCCTCCGCCGAATCATTACTCCACCATATGTTGCTGATTCAGGACGACCCGCAGCGTGAATGGACCGGCTGGAGTGACTGGTTCGCCTCGCAAAATGTGTTGAGTTTTGTGCCACGCCAGACCTGGCGGGCGAATAACTATCCGTTTCTGGTGCAGGCGGCGGTGCGGGGTGACGGGATATTACTCGGCTGGGAAGGCTTAGTGCAGGATCATCTCAACCGGGGTGAGCTGGTCCCCGCCCATAGCGGCAAGCTGGCTGCCAACGGCAAATGTTTTCTGCTGATCCCGCAGGACCGCTATCTCAAGCCGATTGTGCGCCATGTTATGAGCTGGCTCCAGCACCAACATCAGACTGAAATGTTGCCATTATAAAAAAACGGTGATGCAGCAGATTATTTGCCACATCACCGTTTATACAAAACATAAGTAAATTAATATCACGTCATAGGTTTTTCTTATACATAAAATAAAAGCCTATGCCGCTATTTCCCTTTCTTTATTGCTGGGTATCCATCGGCGGAAGTTTATTTTTTAGCGCGCCGCGTCGGCGATGTGAAGAATGCATACCAACCAGCGTAAAAATTAACCACATCGACTGGGAAATCACCATCGCCAAATTAAAATCATGACTCAATGAATAGAGGCCACAAACCCCTCCCGCGATATTCAGACAAGCATAAATATCTGAATCAATGACTAATTTACGCAACTGAACCAGTGCGTAAGCCAGTAAGTAACAAAAAACGCCAATTAGCCCAACTATCGTATGCAGTTCCACATGCATTTTCCCTGGTGAAGCCTTGTGATCAGGAAATTATCTTTTTTGTGGGTGTTCTGCTGCGCGTTTTTCGCATAGTCTGATACGAAAATCTCATACATCAGGTTTTATTGGTTTTGATATAAATCAGAAATAACTGCGCTAAGGCTCAGGGTGATTAGTAAAACAGGGCGAATAACAACGGAGAAAAATAAATGAAAGACGAGCAGGACAAATTTAACAAATATCTTCAGGGCGCGAATTTAAGCCGCCGTTCATTTATCAATACTGCCGCGCTGATTGGTGCGGGTACGGCATTATCACTTTCTCCTTTCGCCGGTTTTGCGGCTGAGGCCACCCCGAAAAAAGGCGGCGTGCTGAAACTCGGTATGTCCGGCGGCAATACCAGCGATTCACTGGACCCAACGCTGTTCAGTGACTGGGTGCCGCTCAACCAGGCTTACATGCTGATGAACGGCCTGATCGAGATTGATGAGAACAATCAGGCGACGCCAGAGCTGCTGGAAAGCTGGTCGGCAAAACCCGGCGCGCAGGAGTGGACCTTTAAAGTACGCCAGGGCGTGACCTTCCATAACGGTAAGACCCTGACGGTAGAAGATATTCTCTACTCCATTAACCTGCATCGCGGCGACCAGTCGCGCAGCGCCATCAAAACCCAACTGGCGAGCATCACCGAGCTGAAGAAAAGCGGTGATAACGAAATCACCCTGACGCTGGACAGCGGCAACGCCGACTTACCTTATCTGCTGGCGGATTACCATCTGGTGGTGGTGCCGGACGGCTTCACCGACTGGAAACACCCGATCGGCACCGGCGGCTTTGTCTTTGATCAGTACCAGCCTGGCGTGCGTTCTTACTTCAAACGTAACCCGAATTACTGGAAACCGAATCGCGCCTTTGTTGATGCGGTCGAAGTGCTGGTGATCAACGATGCCACCGCACGTACCAACGCCCTGATCTCCGGTCAGGTCCATGCCATTAACCGCGTGGATTTCAAAACCGTTGATTTCCTGAAACGCAGCCCGGCGCTGAACATCATCCGTTCGTCTGGCGGCCAGCACTTTACCTTCCTGATGGATTGCCGCGTTGCGCCGTTTAATAACAACGACGTACGTATGGCGATTAAATACGGTATCGACCGTGAAAAACTGTTGGCGACCGTACTGCGTGGCTACGGCTCACTGGGTAATGACCATCCGATCCCGAAAACTGACCGCTTCTTCAACAAAGCGCTGCCCCAGCGTGCTTATGATGCCGACAAAGCGAAGTTCTATTTGAAGAAAGCCGGACTGACCAGCCTGCCGGTCGAACTCTCCTCCTCCGATGCCGCCTTTGCCGGTGCGCTCGATGCTGCTGCGCTGTTCCAGGGTCAGGCCGCACCGGCGGGGATTCAGGTCAGCATCAAACGTCAGCCTGCCGACAGCTACTGGGACGACGTGTGGATGAAAGCCCCGTTCAGCATGGGGTACTGGGGTGGTCGCCCAACCGCTGACCAGATGTTCTCCACCGCATGGCAATCCACCGCCAAGTGGAACGATACCCACTGGAAGAACGAGAAATTCGACAGCCTGCTGATTCAGGCACGTTCGCTGCTGGATGAGCAGAAACGTGCCGAGATCTATGGCGAATTGCAGCAAATCGCCAGCGATGATGGTGGTGCGATGATCCCGCTGTTCGGTGACTACCTTGATGCCACCAGCAAAAAACTGGGCGGCGTAAAACCACATCCGATGTTCAACTTTATGGGTGGTCGCCTGGCTGAACGCGTCTGGCTGGAGTCGTAATGAAAAAGCAGATTTTACATCGCCTGCTGCTGGGCTTGCTCACGCTCTGGCTGGTGTCGCTACTGATTTTTGTCGGTACGGAATTGCTGCCTGGCGATGTCGCCAGCGCAATTCTCGGACAAAACGGTACGCCGGAAACCATCGCCGCGCTGCGCACGCAGCTCGGACTGGATCAGCCCGCCATCTGGCGCTACCTGCACTGGCTGGGTGGCGTTTTGCACGGCGATCTCGGTAACTCGCTGGCGAACAACCAGCCGATTAGCGCGGAGCTGTTACCGCGCCTGGCAAATACGCTGTTCCTCGCCGGTTATGCCGCCATCATCGCCATTCCGCTGGCGGTGCTGCTGGGTATCGCCTCGGCGGTGTGGCGTGGTTCCTGGTTTGATCGTCTGGCTAACTCGCTGACCTTGCTGAGTATTTCCGTGCCGGAATTCTTTGTCGGTTATGTGCTGGTGATTTTCTTCGCCATCCGCCTGGCGTGGTTTCCCAGCCTGGCGCTGGTCGACCCGGATGCCGGTTTCCTTTCACGCCTGTACGCCTGCACCCTGCCAATGTTGACGCTGGTGCTGGTGGTGCTGGCGCATATGTTGCGGATGACTCGCGCCTCCGTGGGCGCGGTGATGTCGAGCAGCTATATCGAAACCGCGCTGCTGAAAGGCCTGTCGCGCTGGCGCATTGTGCTGGGCCATGCGCTGCCGAATGCGCTGGCACCGATCATCAACGTCATCGCCTTCAACCTCGCCTATCTGGTGGTGGGAGTGATTCTGGTCGAAGTGGTGTTTGTATATCCGGGCATTGGGCAACTGATGGTGGATGCGGTGACCAAGCGCGACCTGCCGGTGGTGCAGGCTTGCGGGCTGCTGTTTGGCGGCACCTACATTCTGCTCAATACCGCCGCCGATTTGCTGGCGATTTGGTGTAACCCACGACTGCGCCACGCGAGGTAAGCAATGAAAAAACTGAAAAGCCGCGCGGTGCCGTTTTCCGCCATGCTCGGCCTGGCGATCATCGCCATTAACCTGATTGCCGCATTGTTTGCGCCGTGGCTGGCACCGCACAGCGAAACCGCACAGGTGGGCGATATCTGGATGCTGCCCTCCGGCGCGCTGCCGCTCGGCACTGACAGCCTTGGCCGCGATATGTTGTCGCGTATTTTGTTTGGCGCACGTACCACCATCGCCATCGCGCTGGCCATCACCGCCATCTCGTTTGTCATCGGTATTCTCACCGGCTTCACCGCCGCCATTTATGGCCGCTGGGTCGATGTGGTGCTGACGCGCATCGTCGATACCCTGATGTCGATCCCGGTACTGATTCTGGCGCTGATCGTGTTGTCGGTACTCGGCACCTCGATTCCGGTGCTGGTCGGCACCATTGCCTTGCTGGACGCCACCCGCGTTTATCGTCTGGCGCGTCTGGTGGCGCAGGGCATTGTCTGCCAGGAATATGTCGAAGCGGCGCGTCTGCGCGGTGAGGGCCTCGGCTGGATCGTGCGTAAGGAGATTTTGCCGAATGCCATCCCGCCACTGCTGGCGGAATTTGGCATGCGTTTCTGCTTCACCTTCCTGTTTATCGCCGGTTTGAGCTTTCTCGGTCTGGGTATCCAGCCGCCGTGGGCCGACTGGGGCAGCATGGTGCGTGACAACGCCCAGGCAATTAACTTCGGCCAACTGGCCCCGCTTTACCCGGCTGCCGCTATCGCCCTGTTGACCATTGGCGTCAACCTGGTGGTTGACTGGCTGCTGGTGCGCAACAACCTCTCGCTGGGGGAAGAAGGATGATTCAACCGATTCTGGAAATGCGCAATCTGCGCATTGAAACCGACCAGGGCATTCCACTGGTACAGAACATTTCACTCAGCCTGAAACCCGGCGAGGTGCTGGGACTGATTGGCGAATCCGGTGCCGGTAAATCCACCATCGGCCTCGCCGCATTGGGCTATGCCCGTTCCGGCTGCCGTATTGCCGGTGGCGAAGTGCGTATCGCCGGACAGGATATCGTGCCGCTCTCCAGCAAAGAGAAACGTGAAATTCGCGGCAGACGCGTGGCCTATGTGGCGCAAAGCGCCGCCGCCGCGTTTAACCCGGCGCTGACCATCGGTAAACAGGTGTGTGAAGGCCCGATCCGTCACGGCCTGATGAACGCTGAAGAAGCGCAGGCCTGGGCAGTGACGCTGTTCCGGGCGCTGGACCTGCCGCAGCCGGAAACCATCGGCCAGCGCTATCCGCATCAGTTGTCGGGCGGCCAGTTGCAGCGCGCGATGGCAGCGATGGCGATGTCCTGTAAACCTGACCTGCTGGTGATGGATGAACCCACCACCGCGCTGGATGTCACCACCCAGATTGAAGTGCTGGTGATGCTGCGCAAGCTGGTACGCGAGTTCAACACCGCCGCGCTGTATATCACCCACGATCTGGCGGTGGTGGCGCAAATCGCGGACCGCATCATGGTGCTGCGTCAGGGCAGCGAAGTGGAATGCGGCAGCACCGCTGACATTCTGCAAAATCCGCTGGAAACTTATACCCAACGGTTGGTATCGGAGCGCGCCCATGCGCTGACGTCGGTACACGCCGAGAACACCGCGCAGGGTCAACTGCTGAGCCTGCAAAATCTCTCCACCGGTTACAACGGCAAAACCGTGGTTCACGGCGTCTCGATGAGCATTGCCAAAGGGGAAACCCTGGCGATTATCGGTGAATCCGGCAGTGGCAAAAGCACCCTGGCACGCGCGCTGTGTGGCTTGCTGGGCGATACCGCGGGCAACGTCAGCTTTGCCGGTCAGGTGCTGGCGAATCGCTACCAGCAGCGCGACAAAGAGACGCTGCGCCGCATCCAGATGATTTATCAGTTGCCGGATGTGGCGCTCAACCCACGCCAGACCATCCTTGAAGCGATTGGCCGCCCGATTGCCTTCTATTTCGGACTGGATAAACGCCAGGTACGGGCACGCGTGGAAGAATTGCTGCGCCTGACCGAGCTGCCGCTCACCCTGATCGATCGCTACCCCGCCGCGCTGTCGGGTGGTCAAAAGCAGCGTGTTTGTATCGCCCGCGCACTGGCCGCCGAGCCGGACTTGATCATCTGTGATGAAGCCACCTCGGCACTTGATCCGCTGGTGGCGGAAGAGGTGCTGAATCTGCTGCGTCGTTTGCAGGAGCAACTGGGGCTGTCGTACCTGTTTATCACCCACGATCTCAGCACCGTGAAGCGCATCGCGCAGCAGGTGGCGGTGATGTACCAGGGCAACGTGGTGGCGCAGGGGCCGACCGAGCAAGTGTTCAGCGCCCCGATGCACAGCTACACCGAAAAACTACTGACCTCAGTGCCGGAAATGCGTACCACCTGGCTGGATGAGGTGCTGGGTCAGCGTCAGAACAACGCAATGGCAGGAGCCTCATGAAAACCTTCGTAACGCAATTCCCCCACAGCGTCAGCGTGACGGAACATCTCTGGATTACCCTGAAAGACGGCACGCGCCTTGCCGCGCGCATGTGGCTGCCGCTCTCCGCCAGCCAGCAGCCGGTGCCCGCCATTCTCGAATACATCCCCTACCGCAAGCGCGACGGGACACGTACCCGCGATGAGCCGATGCACGGTTATTTCGCCGGTCAGGGTTATGCGGTGCTGCGCGTCGATATGCGCGGTAGCGGCGAATCAGACGGCTTACTGGAAGATGAATATCTGTTGCAGGAGCAGGAAGATGCGCTGGAGGTGATTGACTGGATTAGCCAGCAATCCTGGTGTAGCGGTGCGGTTGGCATGATGGGCAAATCCTGGGGTGGTTTTAACTGTCTGCAACTGGCGGCGCGCCGCCCACCTGCGCTGAAAGCCATCATTACCGTATGTTCTACCGACGATCGTTACAACGATGATATCCACTACAAAGGCGGCTGCCTGCTGAATGACAACCTGTGGTGGGGCGGCATCATGCTGGCTTACCAGAGTCGCCCGCAGGACCCGGCCCTGGTGGGGGAAAGTTGGTATCAGGACTGGCTGAATCGGCTGGAAAACATGCCATTCTTCCCGGCGCTGTGGATGGATCATCCGCTGAAAGATGCTTACTGGAAACACGGTTCGGTCGGTGAAGACTGGTCGGCAATTCAGTGCCCGGTGATGGCGGTTGGCGGCTGGGCAGATTCCTACAGCAACGCGGTGTTCCGTCTGATGGACAATCTCGACGTGCCGCGCAAGGCGATTATCGGCCCGTGGGCGCATATCTATCCGCAGGATGGCACGCCGGAACCGGCAATTGGTTTCCTCCAGGAAGCGGTGACCTGGTGGGATCGCTGGCTGAAGCAGGTGGATAATGACGCACTGGCTGGCCCGCGTGTGCAGGCCTGGCTGAACGACAGCCAGCGTCCGGGATCGCAGCGTCCCCAGGCGTTTGGCGAGTGGATTGCTATCGACGGCGATACCGACGCGGTGACGCAGCCGCAACGCTGGCATGTGCAACCAGGCAGCCTGACCACCACGCCGCTGGCGCAGGAGAGCTGGCAAGCCATCTGTACCCAGCAGAACCACGGCCTGTTTGCCGGTGAGTGGATGGGGGCGGGCGTGTTGGGCGAAAGCCCGAGCGACCAACGTATGGACGACGGGTTGGCAGAGAGTTTTGACAGCGCGCCGTTAAGCGAAAGCCTGAGCATCTACGGTTTCCCGCAGTTCAGCGTCAAACTGAGCAGCGACAAACCGGCGGCGATGCTGTATGTCCGTCTCTCCGATATCGCACCGGATGGCGCATCAACCCGCGTGACACACGGCTGGGTTAACCTGAGCCATTTGCAGGGGCAGGATAAAAACGTGCCGCTGACGCCGGGTGAAGTGGTGGATGTGCAGGTGCAACTGGACGGTATCGCCTGGCGCTTTGCCGCCGGACATCGTCTGCGCATTTCGCTGGCGACCACCTTCTGGCCAATGATCTGGCCGATGGCGGAAGTCGCCACCCTGAAGGTGAATCTGGCGAGCGCCGCGCTCGACCTGCCGGTATGTCGGCAGGTGACAGCGATTGACGGCCCCAACCCGCAACCGACCACCGCAGCCAATACGCCACTGACGTTACTGTCGCCGGGACGTGTCGAACGTGAGTTGCGTTATGACGTGGTCAACGATAGCTGGGAAAGTGTCACCCACGGTATCGGCGGGGTGTTCGGTGAGGGCGTCTATCGTTTTGACGATATCGATACCACCGTTGATCACAGCCTGCGCCGCCAGTTGACCTGTCATAACGATGATCCGCTGTCAGCCCATTATCTGCTGACGCAGAGCATGAAGATTGGCCGGGAAGGTTGGTGGACGGAAACCGATATTGAGCTGGAAATGCGCAGCGATTTGACGCATTTCATCATCAGCGGCGAGATGAAGGTGCAGCATAACGGTGAAGCGGTGTTTAATCGCCGCTGGGATCGACGGATTAAACGTTAAAAAAAGCGCGATAAATCGCGCCGCTACAAAATATCGTAGCGGCGCAATTTATTGCGCGGGTTATGCGATTTAAACGCGCGGATACTTGTCGCTATTCACCCAGGCGTGATCTTTCTCCCAGGTAAATTTCCACAGACGTACCGGACCCGCCATCACGTTCAGGTAATAATTATCGTACCCCGCCAGCGTCGCCACCGGATGGTAGCCGCGCGGCACCGTCACCACATCCCGGTTATACGGTGCCATACATTCGTCGAGTGAACGATCGTCGGTATACACGCGCTGCATGGCAAAACCCGGCTCCGGATCGAAACGGTGGTAATACGTCTCTTCCAGGTAGGTTTCGTCCGGGCTGTCCTTCTGGTCGTGCTTGTGGCTTGGGTAAGAACTGGTCGCGCCTTCGTCGGTGTAGACTTCCACCACCAGCAGGCTATCAGCTGGCTGAGTGTCCGGCAGAATGTTATGCACCAGACGCTGGTTGCGTCCCTTACCACGATGTTCGACCCCGACATCTTCCGGCGCAATCAGGCGCGCCGGTAAGTTGCCCTGGCTGGGAGCGTTGCACACCGCCAGTTCCAGATCGCTATCGGCGTAGACTTCCACCTCATCGTTATGCGGCACATACACCGAATACGGCGGAATACGCTCGAACGGTGACAGACGCTTACCGAGATTGGGGAACTCCGCATGACGGGTTTTCACCGAAGCAAAACCCGCCACCAGCACCAGACACAGCTCTTTATCACCGCTGCTGAGTTTCAGCGTCTGTCCCTTCTTCAGCAGATAAGCATCAAAACCGACATATCCCCAGCCCGCGCTTTCCGGCGTAACATGCTGAATACGGCCATTGCTGTCTGGCTGCTGCGCTTTCGCAAGTAGTGACATCACCCTCATCCTCTGTTGGCAGATTAACCCAGGGTCGGCATGCTGAATTCAGACACCGTCTGCTGACCGCTCGGCCAACGCACAGTGGCGGTTTTCATACGGGTATAGAAACGAACGCCGTCCGGACCGTGCACGTTCAGCGCGCCAAACACCGAACGTTTCCAGCCGCCGAAGCTGTGGAACGCCATCGGTACCGGCACTGGAACGTTGACGCCGACCATGCCCGCTTCCACATCCTGCACAAACTCACGCGCGGTGTGGCCGTTGCTGGTGAAGATGGCGCTACCGTTGCCGAATTCATGGCTATTGACCAGTTGCAGCGCGCTGTGGAAATCCGGGGAACGCATGATGCTCAGCACCGGTCCGAAGATCTCTTCGCGCCAGATGGTCATCTCTGAGGTCACATTGTCGAACAGCGTACCGCCCACGTAATAACCTTCCGCATGGCCCGGCACCTGATAGTTACGACCATCCACCACCAGTTTCGCGCCTTCCTGCTCACCTTTGTCGATATAACCCAGCACTTTTTTCTGGTGCGCGGCAGACACCACCGGCCCCATTTCATTCTCTTCCGCACCCTTCTGGATACCCGGACCGACGCGCAGCGCTTTGATCAGCGGCGTCAGGCGTGCAATCAGTTTATCGGCGGTGCCTTCACCCACGGCCACCACCACCGGCAGTGCCATGCAACGCTCACCGGCCGAACCAAATGCGCCGCCCATAATGGCGTTCACGGTGGCATCAAGATCCGCATCCGGCATCACGATGGCGTGGTTTTTCGCTGCACCAAACGCCTGAACACGTTTGCCGTGGGCGCTGGCGGTTTTGTAGATATGCTCGGCCACGCCGGATGAACCGACGAAGCTCACCGCCGCAATGCGCGGATCTTTATACAACTGCTCAGCATCTTCGTTGGAGGAGTGCACCACGTTGAACACGCCATCTGGCAGACCGGCTTCTTTCAGCAGCTCCGCCATGCGCACAGAGGCTGACGGGTCAAGCGCCGGTGGCTTAAGCACAAAGGTGTTACCGCAGGCCAGCGCAATCGGGAACATCCACAACGGCACCATCGCCGGGAAGTTGAACGGCGTGATACCCGCCACCACGCCCACCGGCTGCATCAGCGAGTAGCTATCAACGCCGCCGCCCACGTTGGGTGAATTTTCGCCTTTGATCAGATGCGGAATACCGCAGGCAAATTCAATCACTTCAATACCGCGCGTCAGCTCGCCCAGCGCATCAGACCAGACTTTACCGTGTTCAGAGACAATCAACGCCGCCAGCTCCTCGCGGTGTTGTTCCATCAGAGCTTTGAAGTTGAACATCACGCGGGCACGACGCAGCGGAGAGGTCTTCGACCATTCCGGGAAGGCCGCATGCGCGACTTCAATCGCCTGAGCGACTTCGTCCGAGGTGCTCTGCGTCAGCTCACGTATCACTTTGCCGGTCGCCGGATCGTAAACAGGGATAGTTTCGTTGCTGGCGCTGTGGGTAATCTGGCCGCCGATAAAGTTTCCTACGATGTTCATGTCGTTGCCTCTTTAATGTGTAAACCAGCTAAGACTAAAAGCGTGATATGAAGCTATTACAATGAAATAAATTTTTCAAATACTTATTTTTGGAAAATTTCCTTTTAGCGGGCTGGATCGCATTTTTCCTCGCGCCCCATCCACGCTGGCCGCCGCATAGATCGGGTATACAAAACGAAATATGAAATTTTTGCGAGGCAGATCCAATATCTGATATTTCATAATTCACTAACAATGAAATAAATGTTTTCTTTGGCTCCATCTTACCCGCACATCATTACAGGAGCCGCAGCATGGCCATCGATCCCACCCGTTTCTGTATTAACCGTAAAATTGCTCCAACGCTGTCGCTGGAAGCGTTCTTCCAGCTGGTGCAGCGTCTGGGACTGAACAAAGTCGAACTGCGTAACGATATGCCGAGTGGCAGCGTCACTGATGGCCTCAGCGCCGCCGCGCTGCGCGCGCTGGCCGACAAATACCACATTGAAATCGAAACCATCAACGCGCTCTATCCGTTTAACCGCGTTGATGACGCGCTGCTGGCGAAAACCGAAGCCCTGTTGCAGGAAGCGCAGCAGATCGGGGCCAAAGCGTTGGTGATGTGTCCACTGAACGAAGGGATCGCCATCTCCCCGGAACAGACGTTGGCAGCGCTGCAAACGCTAGCGCCGCGCTTTGAACATTACGGTATTCAGGGACTGGTGGAACCGCTTGGCTTCCCGGTCAGCTCGCTGCGTTCGCCGGTGAAAACCCAGCAACTGATCCGCGATGCGCAGGTACCTTTCAAACTGCTGCTGGATACCTTCCACCATCATCTGTACGAAAACGCTGAGCTGGAGTTCCCGCAGGAGATTGATGTGAATCAGATCGGTCTGGTGCACCTGTCGGGTGTGGAAGATCGTCGCCCGACGGCGCAGCTCACCGATGAAGAGCGCATCATGCTGAGTGATAACGATGTCCTGAACAGCGTGGCGCAGGTGAAGCGTCTGGAGAGGCTGGGCTACAAAGGTATCTATGCCTTTGAACCCTTCTCTTCCGAGCTTGAGAAGTGGAGCGCGCAAGACATCGAACGTGAAATCCGCGCCAGTATCGAATTGCTGCAAGCCTGACCGAAACGAACCCTTATCTGTGTCTCTGACACAACTTTGTAGTGATTGGCCTCGGTCGGAGGCCTCTTTTTAATTCTCTTTGATTTCAATGGGCGGGCTGGCGGGCTGACGTCGGCTCATGCGCAGCGTACATACCAGCGCCAGACACACCAGTAGCGCAGTGAGGAAGTAGACCAGCGGCACTCCCGCGAAGCTCATAATAAAACCGGCAATCGGGCCGGTGATCCCCAACGACAAATCCATAAACGCGGTATAGGTGGCGAGCGCGCTGCCCTGATTCTGCTGCGGCACCACTTTGACCGCCACCACGCCAATCGCCGGGAAGACTAACGAGAAGCCTGCGCCGGTAAAGAACGCGCCAACCTTTGCCATCCAGGGATCAAACGACGCGGCAACCAGGAACAGGCCCACCGCCTCCACCGCAAAGCAGATGCTGGCAACCCGTAGGCCGCCGAGGCGGTTGATGGCATTCGGGAACAACAAACGGGTGCCGACAAAGGCAGCGCTGAATAGCGTCAGGGCAAATGCCGCGCCATCCCAGCCTTTATCTTTATAGAACAAGGTAATAAAGGTGGCGATCACCCCGAAGCCCGCCGATCCCATCGCCAGGATCAGGCCAAAGCCGTAAATCTTGCCCAGGACATCACGGAACGGCAGCGGTTTGGCTTTGCTGCCTTTCACCGGCGCACGCGGTAACGCCAGCGCAATTGCCAGCACACAGATGGCGATGATCACCCCGGAGAGCAGCAACAGCCCGCCGCTGTGGAAAATCACCACGCCAAGCGGTGCCCCAATCGCCATCGCCCCATAGGTGACAATGCCGTTCCATGAGATCACCCGACCAATATGCAATGAGCCAACCCGCGCCACGCCCCACAGCGAGGTGCCGGTGCCGGAGAAACTCTGGCCGATACCAAGAATCACCCTGCCGAGGCACAGCAAGCCAAGACTGAGCACTGTCCAGCTTTCGGTCAAGGCCGAAAACAGAATGCATAACCCGCTGATAAAACAGCCGAACAGGCCGATCACCACCACTTTTTTCGGTCCCCACTGGTCGGCATAGCGTCCGGCATGGGGGCGGCTCAGCAGCGTGGCGAGATATTGCAGGCTAATCACCAGTCCGGCCCAGAAGGCACTATAGCCGAGGCCGTCATGGACAAAGCCGGGCAGCACCGCCAATGGCAAACCAATGGTGAGATAGCTGGCAAAGTTGAACATCACGATGGAGAGAATCAGTAAATTCAGACGGAAAGGCGTTAAAGCAGGTTCCGCAGCAGGCTGGTCAGGCATGAGTAATTGCGCTCGTGTTTGACGGAGTTTTTATAACAGAACCTTTACTATACGCCTTTTATGCCCTGGCGCATCATAGCCTCTGATGATATTTGGTCATCATTCCGTCATATCGCCACCGTAGACTCGCCGCCAGTGAAATCCCAAAGAGGATAACAATCTGATGCCGCTCCTGATAAACCATCGGGTGCGCGTGGCGTGTTGCCGCTTCCTGTTGTTAGCGGGAGGTGGTCAATGACGCGTGTCGCGCAACCCATCGAACTGAAAAACCTGAGCTGGTCAGCGGGTAACCTGACCATTCTGCACGATCTCTCCCTGACCATTCCGGCCGGACAAACGCTGGCGCTGCTCGGCCCTTCTGGCTGTGGCAAAAGTACGCTGCTGAAACTGCTGGCGGGTTTGCTGCAACCCACGTCCGGCGAAATCTGGCTGGGCGACCAGTGCGTCGCCTCTGCCACCCACTGCGCAGCGCCGGAAGCGCGCAACCTCGGCATGGTGTTTCAGGATTACGCGCTGTGGCCGCATATGAGCGTGGCGCAGAACGTGGCCTTTCCGTTGCGTATGCGCGGGGTAAAAAAAGCAACGGCGCTGGAACAGGCACAAGCCGCGCTGACGCAGGTTGGACTGAGCGGATTTGGCGATCGTAAACCCGCGATGTTGTCGGGCGGTCAGCAGCAACGCGTCGCGTTAGCGCGTGCGCTGGTCGCACAACCGGCGATTCTGCTGTTCGACGAACCCTTATCCAATCTCGACCGCGAACTGCGTGAAACCCTCGCACAACATATGGCGCAGTTGCTGCGCGCCGCCGGGATCACCGCCGTATACGTCACCCACGACCGCGAGGAGGCCAAAACCCTCGCCGACCGCATTATCCATCTGGCGCAGGGCCAGATGGTTTCAGTCACTGACCTCTCAGGGGAAAACCATGCCATCTCTCAAGTCTGTTAAAACAGGAGCCATCAGCGCGATGATTTTGACTTCCGCCATGATGATGAACGATGCCGAGGCACTGACGGTGTACACCGCCGGGCCGGGATCGCTGGCAAAAAGCCTCGCCGCCGGGTTTGAAAAACAAACCGGGGTCAAGGTGAATATATTCCAGGCCACCACCGGCAAAGTGATGGCGCGCCTGGAAGCCGAACAGGCAAATCCGCAGGCCGATGTGCTGATCTCCGCCTCCTGGGATACCGCCGAAGACCTGCAACAACGTGGTTGGTTGCTGCCTTACCAAAGCCCCAACGCGGCCAACGTCCCGGCGGCGTTTAAAACCGATGCTTACGTGGCACAAGGCATTTCCGCGCTCGGTATCGTCTGGAACACCAATAGCCATACCCCGGAACCGAAAACCTGGCAGGACCTCACCGGCCCGGCATTTAAAGATCAGGTCACTACACCCGATCCAGCGCTGTCCGGGGCGTCCCTCGATCTGTTAATCGGTTTGCAGAACGGCGAAGGTGAAAAAGCCTGGCAGTTGTTCGATCAACTCAAAGCCAACGGTATGGTGATCAGCGGCCCGAACGCCCAGGCGGTGACGCCGGTGTTGCAGGGTGCGAAGGCGGCGGTATTTGGTGCGGTGGATTACGTGACCTACAACAACATCGCGCAAGGTGAGGCGGTGAAAGTGATTTTCCCGGAAAACGGCACGGTGGTCGCGCCGCGTCCGATGATGATCCTGAAAACCAGCCAACATGCTGCGGATGCTAAAGCCTTTATCGATTATGTGTTGTCGGATGAGGGCCAGCAGCAAGTGGCGAAGGCCTGGCTGATGCCAGCGCGTACCGATATCAAGGCACAACGCCCGCTGATCACCGAGATTAAACTGTTGCCGGTGAATCAGGAGGGGGGCAGCGAACGCGCGGCAGTGCTGAAACGCTTTGCCACGCTGTTCGGGCAATAAGTCATGGCGCGTGCCCTGTTTAACGGTTTGATCCTGCTGGCGTTGCTGGTGCTGGTGGCGCTGCCGCTGCTCTTTATCGTGCTCCAGGCGCTGTTTCCGCATCTGAGCGAGGGAGAGTGGCGTGGCGCTTTCAGCGCGCTGCCGACCCTGCTGGAGGACCCGCAGTTAGTCCCGATGTGGCTGGGTACGCTGAAAATTGGCCTGGGAGTGGCACTCGGCAGCCTGCTGCTCGGGCTACCCCTTGGCGCGCTGCGTGGGCTGTTTCGCCTGCCCGGCGCGGCGCTGTGGGATCTGTTGTTTCTTATCCCCTTCCTGACGCCACCTTACATCGTCGCGCTGGCCTGGACGCTGGCGCTGCAACGCAATGGTTACGTTGCCCAGCTCACCGGGCTGAATTTTGACAGCCTGCTGTTCAGCAGCAGCGGCATGATGCTGGTGATGACGCTGAATATCTTTCCGGTGGTTTACTTCGCGGTGTCGCGTGCGCTGATGACAAGTGGGCAGCGTCTGGCGTGGGTGGCGCGGGTGCATGGCGCTTCCGCATGGCGTGCTTTCTGGCAAATCACCCTGCCCCTGACCTTACCGGCGTTGGCGGGTGGTGTGCTGCTGGCGTTTACCCTGGCGATTGAGGAGTACGGTGTGCCGGCGGCGCTCGGTGCACGCGCCGGATTAACCTTGATGACGGTGGGCATTGAACAGAAGCTGGCCGACTGGCCCATCGATTTGCCAGGGGCCGCCTCGTTGTCGCTGATGTTAAGCCTGGTGGCGCTGCTGGCGTGGTTTTGCCAGCGCAAACTGACCGGCAGTAGCGATGTCACGGCAGTGAGCGGCAAACCGGTGTCACAGGATGCCGCCGATCCTGGTGGCTGGCAGTGGCCAATGTTGCTGTTGTTCACCGGGACCGTGCTGCTGGCGGTAGCGTTACCGCTGGGGGCCATGACGCTCAGCGGCCTGTTAAATACTTTATCCGGTGGCATTCATACCAGCAACCTGACGCTGCGCCATTTCGCCGCGCTGTTCAGCCAGCAGGGGGATGCGCTGACAGCCTTCTCCACCAGCATCGGGCTGGCACTGGGGGCGGCGTTGCTGACCGGGCTTCTTGGCTTTCTCATCGCCTGGCGCGTTGCCGAGGGCAAAACCCGTCTGCTGGCGCTGATGGATGGTCTGGCGCTGCTACCGGCGGCCATGCCGGGGGTGGTGATTGGCGTGGGGTTGATTCTGCTGTGGAATCGCGGTTTCTGGCCAGTTTCACCTTACAACACGCTGGCGATTTTGCTGCTTTCCTATAGCTGCCTGCTGCTGCCGTGGCCGGTGCGCTATGTCAGCAGCGCCCTGCGCCAGCTTGGCCCAACGCTGGAACCCGCCGCCCGCGTGCATGGGGCGACGCGTATCCAGGCGCTGCGTTTGATTGTGTTACCGCTGGTGGCCCCGAGCCTGCTGGCGGCCATGATGATGGTGTTTGCCGTCGCCTCGCGCGAACTGGTGACTTCACTGATTCTGGCTCCGGCAGGCACGCAAACCGTAGCGATATTTATCTGGCGGCAGTTTGAGCAAGGCTCCGTCGGACAGGGCATGGCAATGGCCACCCTGACGCTGCTCGCCAGCCTCAGCCTGATGCTCGCCGCGCTGGCGTTGCTGCGCAGAAAATCGGGCTAGCCTGTTTTGCGTGATAAATCACGCCGCTACGTCAGGTAGCAGCGCAATTTATTGCGCTTTCAATCAATGCTGCCCGCCGTCAGCAAACACCTGTGTATCGGTAATCGCCTGCACATCTACCTTATTCGGCAGAATATGCAGCGCGCTGAACAGGTCAGATACCTTCTGCACCTGGCCGATATCATCCGGTGTCACCGCGCGAATACCGTGGGAGATACGCGCGGTGATTTTCCCGGCATCAGCCGGTTGCAGGCGCGTCAGTTGCGCATACACCTGGTTGTATTCTTGCGGGTGCGCCAGCGCCCACGCACGCGCCTGTGCCAGACGATGGGTGAAATCGGCAATCGCCGCCCGCTTCAATGGATCATCGAGCGAGCTTTGTGTCGCGGTGACAAAGGAGAGTGCCGTGGTCAGCCCTTTGCCATCACGCAGCAGGCGTGCGCCATGCTGCTCCGCAATACCTAAATAGGGATCAAAGGTGGCCCAGGCGCTAATCTGCCCTGAGTTAAACGCCGCGCTGGCATCGGTTGGCAGCACAAAACGCACCGGGACGGCATCCCGTTGCACATCTGCTTCCTGCAAAGCCTGATACAACAGATGCTGTGAGATGCTGCCGCGCGCAGATGAAACCACCACCTCTTTACCCACCAAATCCTTAACGCTGTGGATTGGCGAATCCGCCGGCACAATCAGCCCGTTGGAGCCGCCGTCACCAACGTTGGTGGCGATGATTTTCAGCGGAACACCGCCAGATGCCGCCATCAGCACCGGTAAATCACCGGCGTAGGAGGTGTCCACGGCCCCGGCGCGCTGCGCTTCAAACAACGGAGCCGCCCCCTGAAAATTCGCCCAACGGTACTGATAAGGCGCATCTTTCATCACTCCGGCCGCTTCAACCAGCGAGCGCAGGTTGCGCGCCTGATCGCCCAGCACCAGCGTGACGTGACTTAAATCAGGCGCAGCCTGACTGCCAAACGCCGCGCACAGCAACAGCGCAGCAACAACGGGTTTCAGCCATTTCATCGGTGAGAATCTCAGAGGGCGTTGCGGTTGAGCTGACGGATGTAGGCATCCCAGTGCAGCAGATATTTTTGGTTGCGGATGCTGTTATCAAATGCCTGCGCGGCTTTCTCCGCCACCGCATCCGGCAGGATAATCAGTTCAGCACCGCCCGCTTGTGCCGCCAGCTGTGCCTGACAGGCGCGTTCGAGATAATAGAGGTTATAAAATGCCTCTTCGATGCTGCCGCCGCTGGTGAGCAGGCCATGATTGCGTAAAATCAACGCGTTACGCGTGCCAAGATCGGCCACGATACGTTGCTGCTCATCCAGATCCAGCGCGATACCTTCGTAATCGTGATAGCCAAGGCGCTGATGGAAGCGGGTGCTGTGCTGCGAAATCATCAACAGCCCGTGCTTCTGTGCCGACACCCCAATGCCCGCGGCGGTATGGGTATGCAGCACCGCATGCGCATCCGGGCGGGCGCGATGGATCGCGCTGTGAATCACAAATCCGGCCGGGTTAATACCTAGTCCGGTCGGATCATCAATGATGTTGCCGTCGATGTCGATCTTCACCAGCGTCTCCGGCTGGATTTCATCGAAGGTCTGCCCGTAAGCATTAATCAGGAAATGCGGTTTTTCGCCGGGTACGCGCAGTGAGAAATGGGTGTAAATATGATCCGTCCAACGCAACTTTGCCGCCAGATGATAAGCCTGCGCCAGTTTGACGCGTGCCTGCCATTCTCCCTCGCTAATGCGCTGCCGTAATGCGCTGACATCCAGGATTGCCGTACTCATTTTCTGCTCCTTTGCCGGGTCGGTTTGCCTGCAAATCATCCTGACACAGCGCTTTTCACCCTGGGAAATGCCAATAACGGCAAAACAATGTCAATAAACGCAAAGCGGAGTCGATAATTGACCTGGGTCAGTTTGGTTGAAAATCAAAACACTAACATGCACGACCCCGGGAAGTGCTATGCTGCTGAAGCCGCAGCTTATCGCCCTTCCCGCTGCTTAAACCTGACGAGGGATGCCTGGTGCCACCGCAGAGACGAAACCGCGATTTTGGTTGGCTGTTGATTGTTTGTGCCGGGCTGCTGCCGCTGGTGCTTGGCATCCTCTGCACGGCCATTGAAGCACGCCACACCGTGCATCAGCAGCAAATCACCACCGCTAACGCCCTACTGGCTCAGGCAGAAAGAATGAGCGACAGCGCCTGGGACATGATCACCGAGTTGCGCCAGTTCCACTATCAACCCTGTGCGGCGATTGAAGACAAGCTGCAACGTGAAGGTAACCTGAACGCCTATTTTCGCTCCATCGGCAAGCTGGAGGGCGATAACGTGACCTGCTCCTCGGCATACGGGATGAATCCCGGTTCTCTGAGCGAAATGATGCTGCGTCAACCTCCCGTAACCGGCAAAGCCTGGTGGAGTATCTCGATCCGTGGGACATTTGGCGTGCCAGACCGACCGGCAGTGATTTTTGTGCGGCAACTGCCTGATGGTGAAGGTTTTTTTGCGGTAATTGATGGTCAGTATTTGATGGATTTTATGCGCGCGCTGGGCGAGTCGCGTGGCTATCGCATAACCATGCGGTTTAATGACGGAGCCCCCATCACCAGCGAGCCGGCGGAGCAGCTGCCGGAAACCTACCTTAAAAGTGAACCCTGGCGGGCAGAATCCAGCCGCTATCCCATCAGCGTCGAAGTGGTGGTCCCTCCCAGCGAACTGTTGAAGGCGTGGCGGCAGGCGTTGTTTATTTTCCTGCCGATGGCGGCGATTTTTTCCATTCTGCTGATGATCCTCACCGCCAATTGGTTGCGTCGTCGTATCTCCTGGCGGGATGAAATTCGTCGCGCGATGCGCAACCGCCAGTTTTCGGTCCATTATCAGCCGGTCTACAGCATGGCCGCGCAGCGCTGCAACGGTGTCGAAGCGTTGCTGCGCTGGCATTTGCCAAACGGCGATACCATCCGGCCTGACATTTTTATCAGCGCAGCAGAAGAGGAAGGCATGATTGTGCCGCTGACGCGTCATTTGCTGGAGCTGATGGCGGAAGACATTCAGAGCTGGCAAGTGGAACCGGGGTTCCATATCGGGCTGAACCTGGCGGCAGAACATTTGCAACACCCGGAGTTTGTCGCAGATATCCAGCTGTTCGCCAGACGCGTGCAGAACAAAAAATTGCAGATAACCCTGGAGCTGACCGAGCGCAGTTTGATTCACGACGGTGAAGATGTGGCGCGTAAGTTGCGATTGCTACAGGCGCAAGGGATGAAGGTGGCAATCGACGATTTCGGTACTGGTCACTGCTCGCTCAGTTATCTGCAAACTTTTCCACTCGATTATCTGAAGATCGATCGCGGCTTTATCAACGCGATTGAACGGCTGGATGGCGAAACCCCGGTACTGGACGCGATTATCAATCTGGCGCACAAGTTGCAGCTTGAGGTGCTCGGCGAAGGCGTTGAAACCTCGTTACAATTCCACTACCTGCAACAGCGTGGTGTGGTATTTATTCAGGGCTATTATTACGCCTGGCCAATGGATAATGACCGGCTGCGCGCATGGCTCAACGAGCAGGGGCAGCAGCCGCTACTTGCTGAGGAATCCCATGAGTCTGAACTGTATCATTCTTGATGATTACCAGAATGTCGCCCTGACGCTTGCCGACTGGGCGACGCTGGAACCGATGGTCCACACCACCGCCCTCACCACCCACATCGACGATCCCGACACGCTGGTCAGCCAAATTGAGCACGCCGATATTCTGGTGGTGATGCGTGAACGTACCCCGCTCAGCGCTGAGCTGATTGGCCGCCTGCCTAAACTGAAGCTGGTGGTCACGTCCGGCATGCGCAACGCCTCTATCGATCTCGATGCCTGCCGCGAACGTTATATCGCGGTATGCGGCACTGGCAGCAGCAGCGCACCGCCGCTGGAGCTGACCTGGGGACTGTTGCTGGGGCTGGCGCGTCATCTCGTCAGCGAAAATCAGGCGCTACGCAGCAATGGCCCGTGGCAGCAGACGCTGGGCATCGGATTGCAGGGCAAAACCCTGGGATTAATTGGGCTGGGGAAAATTGGTGGCGAGATGGCGAAGGTGGCACAGGCATTTGGTATGCGGGTATGCGCCTGGAGTCAGAATCTGACCGCAGAGCGCGCGGCCGCCTGTGGGGCAGAAAAGATGAGCACGCTGCCCGCCTTGTTGCAGGCGAGTGATGTCGTCTCCCTTCATCTGGTACTGAGCGATCGCACCCACCATCTGCTGGATGCCGACGCGCTGGCGCAGATGAAAGCGGGCGCGTTGCTGATCAATACTTCGCGTGCTGGCCTGGTCGATCAGGCGGCAATGATCGCCGCCTTGCAAAGCGGGCAACTGGCGGGTGCCGGGCTGGATGTGTTTGATCAGGAACCGCTGCCAGCCGACCATCCGTTGCGCCAGTTACCGAACGTCCTCGCCACGCCACATCTGGGTTACGTGGCCGATAATAACTACCGCACCTACTTCACCGAAGCCGTAGAAAATATCAATGGTTGGGTAAAAGGCGCACCGCTGCGGTCCCTGCTGTAAACCTGCGTTTTACGCCCACTCATAGCCATAGTTTCAGCCGAAAACCCGCTGGTTTTTGGCTGAAACATGACAGATATCACACAAAAACGGTATACTCTGTGGCGGGACGCAATAATTGCCAGCGTAATTATTGCTGTAGCAAGCCGGAAAAGCGCACTTTTTATGGCTATGCTTTAATTTTCTCAACGCCGCGGACTGACTGCCGTCACCCGGTCCGCGCCGTTGAGGACTTTCTGATTCCAGGACAGGGTAACCTCATGAAAATTCGTAGGAAACGTGTAAAACCGATCGGGCTGGATGATGTCACCATCATCGACGATAGCCGTTTACGTAAGGCCATCACCGCGGCATCTCTGGGTAACGCGATGGAATGGTTCGATTTTGGTGTGTATGGCTTCGTGGCGTATGCGCTGGGTAAGGTGTTTTTCCCGGATGCAACGCCCGGAATTCAGATGATCGCCGCGCTGGCGACCTTCTCCGTCCCCTTTCTGATCCGTCCGCTGGGTGGCCTGTTCTTCGGCATGCTGGGGGATAAATACGGGCGTCAGAAAATTCTCTCGATAACCATAGTCATTATGTCGATCAGTACCTTCTGTATCGGCCTGATACCTTCGTATGCTTCTATCGGCATCTGGGCGCCCGTGCTACTGCTGATCGCCAAAATGGCGCAGGGCTTCTCGGTGGGCGGTGAATATACCGGTGCGTCGATCTTCGTCGCCGAATACTCGCCGGACCGTAAGCGTGGCTTTATGGGAAGCTGGCTGGATTTCGGCTCCATCGCCGGTTTCGTGCTGGGTGCCGGTCTGGTAGTACTGATCTCCACCATTATCGGCGAAGACCGCTTTCTGGAGTGGGGCTGGCGTCTGCCGTTCTTCCTTGCGCTGCCATTAGGCATCATCGGGCTGTATCTGCGCCATGCATTGGAAGAGACTCCGGCCTTCCAGCAGCATGTGGACAAGCTGGAACAGGGCGATCGTGAAGGTTTGCGTGACGGCCCGAAAGTCTCGTTTAAAGAGATCGCCAGCAAACACTGGAAAAGCCTGCTGGCTTGCGTAGGTCTGGTGATTGCCACCAACGTGACCTATTACATGCTGCTGACCTATATGCCGAGCTACCTGTCGCATAACCTGCACTACTCGGAAGATCACGGCGTGCTGATTATCATCGCCATTATGATCGGGATGCTGTTTGTGCAGCCAGTGATGGGGATGCTGAGTGACCGTTTTGGCCGCCGCCCGTTTGTCATTATTGGTAGCATCGCGCTGTTCATCTGCTCCATTCCGGCGTTTATGCTGATCAACAGCGGCATGATTGGGCTGATTTTTGCCGGCCTACTGCTGCTGGCGGTGATCCTGAACGCCTTCACCGGTGTGATGGCCTCCTCGCTGCCCGCAATGTTCCCGACCCATATCCGCTACAGCGCCCTGGCCAGCGCCTTCAACATCTCGGTGCTGATTGCCGGTCTGACCCCGACCGCCGCCGCCTGGCTGGTGGAGTCCACCAACAATCTCTACATGCCGGCTTATTATCTGATGGTGATTGCGGTGATTGGTTTGGTCACCGGCCTGTATATGAAAGAAACGGCGAATAAACCGTTGATTGGCGCAACGCCTGCGGCATCTGACATTGAAGAAGCGCGTGAAATCCTCCAGGAACATCACGACAACATTGAGCAGAAAATCGAAGATATCGATGCCGAGATCGCGAAACTGGAAGCGAAGCGTAAAAACCTGGTGCAGCAGCACCCGGATATCAACGAGTAATTCCTCCACTCCCGCTTCGGCGGGAGTTTTCATTTGCTGCGCAGCACACAAACCTTCATCCACCGCCGTGAAAAGGAGTAGACTGGCGCTACTTTTTTCACCTGTAAGTAAGAATGAGCATGTCTGATTTTTCTCTTATCCAGCGTCCAAGAAGGCTGCGTAAAAGCGCCGCGATGCGTGAAATGTTCCAGGAAACCAGCCTGAACCTCAGCGATTTGGCGCTGCCCATCTTCGTTGAAGAAGGGGTGGATGATTACAAACCCATTACCGCCATGCCAGGCGTGATGCGTATTCCCGAAAAACGTCTGGCGTATGAAATCGAGCGTATTGCCAAAGCGGGTATCCGTTCGGTGATGACCTTTGGTATTTCGCACCACACCGATGCCACCGGCAGCGATGCATGGAACGAAAACGGCCTGGTGGCGCGTATGTCGCGCATCTGCAAAGACACCGTGCCAGAGATGATCGTCATGTCTGACACCTGTTTCTGCGAATACACCAGCCACGGCCACTGCGGCGTGCTGTGCGACCACGGTGTCGATAACGACGCTACCCTGATTAACCTCGGCAAGCAGGCAGTGGTTGCCGCGCAGGCCGGTGCTGATTTTATTGCGCCGTCAGCGGCGATGGATGGTCAGGTTAAAGCGATTCGTCAGGCGCTCGACGCCGCCGGATTTACCGATACCGCCATCATGTCTTACTCCACCAAATTCGCGTCTTCGTTCTACGGCCCGTTCCGTGAAGCGGCGGGTACGGCGCTGAAAGGCGATCGCAAAACCTATCAGATGAATCCGATGAACCGCCGTGAAGCGATTCGCGAATCGCTGATTGATGAAGCGGAAGGTGCCGATTCCCTGATGGTGAAACCGGCCGGAGCCTACCTTGATATCCTGCGTGACATCCGCGAGCGTACCACGCTGCCGCTGGCTGCCTATCAGGTAAGCGGTGAGTACGCGATGATCAAATTCGCCGCGCAAGCCGGTGCCATCGATGAACGCAATGTGGTACTGGAAAGCCTCGGTGCCATTAAGCGCGCCGGTGCTGATTTGATTTTCAGCTATTTTGCCCTTGATCTCGCCGAGCAAAAAATGCTCTGATCACCGTTACGCTTATCAGCCGTTGTTTGGCGGCTGATAAGTTATTACGGCCATCTTTTGTTGTGGCACAACACCAGTTCTGTAGCACCTGCATCCTATAAGAAGAGTAACGCGATGAAAGCACCTGCACTGCCCGCAGACGAGTCATATCGTCTGGCTCAGTTACGTGCGCTAAACATTCTGCATACCCCGGCAGAAGAGCGTTTTGACCGTCTGACCCGCCTCGCCCGTCGTCTGTTTGGCGTGCCGATTGCGCTGGTAAGCCTGCTGGAAGAGGACCATCAATGGTTCAAATCTATCGCGGGACAATCCGGTGAAACCGCGCCGCGCAACACCTCCTTTTGCGGCCATGCCATCTTACAGGATGATGTGATGGTGGTGGAGAATGCGCTGGAAGACGAACGTTTCCACGACAATCCCTTAGTCACTGGCGAGAACCCAGTACGCTTCTATGCGGGTTGCCCGCTGCGTACCCCTGCCGGTGCCAAAGTCGGCACCCTGTGCATTGTCGACCACCATGCCCGTGCGTTTGATGCCGATGATTGCCACACGCTGCGCGATCTGGCGGCGATGGCGGAAGCTGAGCTGGTGGCTTTCCAGACCGCCACCTCCGACGAGCTGACACAAATCACCAATCGCCGTGGCTTTATGACGCTGGGGCAACTGGCGCTGAACGAATGTCAGTTGAAGCAGTTGCCCGCCAGCCTGACGTTTCTCGACCTCGACCGCTTTAAAGAGATCAATGACACCCTTGGCCATCGTGAAGGCGACCGGGCGTTGATGGATTTTGCCGATGCAATGAAGGTGAGTTTCCGTCATGCGGATCTGTTCGCGCGTCTGGGCGGTGACGAATTTGTGGTGCTGTTTAACGGCCTGCAACAAGCAGATGCCGAGGGAGTGCTGGAGCGCTTTGATCGGTTGCTGCAAAAACAGACGCGCGATCTGAACCGGCGCTATCAGCTACATTTTTCGTCCGGTATCGTCGAGTTTGATCCACACCACCCGTTGTCGCTGGAGCAACTGCTGGAAAGCAGCGACGAACGGATGTATGCCGCGAAAAAACTGCGTAAACAGACGCGATAAATCGCGCCGCTTGTATCTTGAAGTTGTAACTGGTTAGCTACCCGTTACACGAAACGGAGGCAGCTTGTCGCGCCGCTTAAGACTCGATCTTGTGTCGTAGCTTAAAGCCCTCCGTTTCTCCTTTCACGCCAGCATCTACTCTGAACGGTAACCAGAAGCTCTGACTTCGTATGTACAAGGCAAGATGGCGTGATGGTTCATGTGAAAGGGAGCTGTCTTATGATTTATCTCGGTATTGATGTCAGTAAAAACAAACTCGACCTCTGCCTGTTGCCCGGCAACGGGAAAAAGAAAACCAAAACCCTCAAAAATCATCCCGACGCCGACCGGGAGATAAATGACTGGTTAATCAGGCAAAAATGCCATCCTGAACAGGTGATGGTGGTGCTCGAAGCGACCGGCATTTATCACGAAAACGTCGCCTTTGGTCTTCATGAAAATACCCCCGTCACAGTCTGCATCAGCAATCCTCAGCGGGTCAGGGAGTTCGCCCGTGGAATGGCTATCCTGACTAAAAACGACTCCGTTGATGCTTACATCCTGGCCCGTTATGGCGAGCTGAAACAGCCTGATGCCTGGGTGCCCCCCTCCCCGGAGGTCCGTAAACTTCGGGAGCTGGTGCGTCTGCGGGACTCACTTCAGGCTGATGTCCAGCGGGCGGAGAACCGACTGGAAAAGGCCCATTCAACCCGCACAGCGCCTGAAATCATTGACTCGCTGGAGAGAACCCTGAAAGCCCACAGGGACGAGCTGAAGCGTATTGAAGCGCTCATCTCAGACCACACAGATAATCATCCGGGTCTGAAGGAAGACCGTGAGCTGCTGGAATCGATAAAAGGAATAGGCAGCGTGGTGGGCACGACAATGCTGTCGGTGCTGCGCTCGTGTCCGTTCCGGAGTGCTTCACAGGTCGCTGCGTGGCTGGGTGTGGTACCGGTGGAAAAAACGTCCGGTAGCTCAGTCAGGGGGCGTGCACGGATGTCAAAAACAGGCCCGGCAGACGTAAGGGCGAAACTGTATATGGCGGCGATTGTAGCGATCAGGTGGAATGCCCCGGCGAAGGCGCTGTACCAGAGGCTAATCGCGAAGGGCAAAGCCAGCAAGGCTGCGCTTGGAGCGGTGATGCGCAAGCTGGTTCATCAGTGCTTCGGGGTGCTGAAAACGCGGATGAAGTGGGATGAAAATTACGCAGCTACCGCTTGACGTTCAAGACGGTAGCTACGGAATAGGTGAAATCGGTAGCGGCGCGATTCATCGCGCGGTGTTGACCTTACCGCGCCAGGTCGTCAATCAACGTCTGATTAAACTTCTGTGGTTCTTCCATCTGCGGCGCATGCCCCATACCGGGGAATTCAATCAGGCGCGCGCCAGGGATCAGTTTCGCCACCTGTTTACCCAGCACATTGTAATGCCCCAACTGCGCTTTCACCGCGGGCGGTGCGATATCGCTACCGATGGCGGTGGTGTCGGAGGTGCCGATCATCAGGGTGGTCGGCACTTTCAAATCTTTAAATTCGTAGTACACCGGCTGGGTAAAAATCATGTCGTAGATCAGCGCTGAGTTCCAGGCGACCTTTTTATGCCCCGGACCGCTGTTTAACCCGGCCAACATATCCACCCATTTGTCATATTCCGGCTTCCACTGGCCGACGTAATAGGTTTGCTGCTCATACTTTTTGATACCGGCGGCGTTGAGCTTCAACTCGCGTTGATACCACTGATCCACCGAACGCCAGGGCGCGCCTTTGGCTTTCCAGTCTTCCAGACCAATCGGGTTCACCAGTACCAGTTTTTGCGTCTGCTGTGGATACATCAGCGCATAGCGCGTAGCCAGCATGCCGCCGGTCGAGTGGCCGACAATCACCGCCTTATCGACGCCCAGTTGCTGCAATAACTGATGAGTGTTCTGCGCCAGTTGCTGGAAGGTGTATTGATAGTTCGCGGGTTTGCTGGAACTACAGAAACCAATCTGGTCCGGTGCCACCACGCGATAGCCCTGCTGGCTCAGTGCCTTGATGGTGTCTTCCCAGGTCGCACCACAGAAGTTTTTGCCGTGCATCAGCACCACCGTCTGCCCATTGGCATGCTGCGCGGGCTGCACATCCATATACCCCATGCTGAGCGTCTGCTGCTGGGAGGCGAAGTTAAAGTGCTGCAACGGATAAGGGTACTGGAATCCTTCCAGTTGTTCTCCATAGACGTTGGCGGCAAGCGCTGATGCGCTGCTCATCAGCATCAGCGAAGAGATCAATAACTTCACGGGAAAACGTAACGCCATCAGGACATCTCCTGTCAGATCAAAAGATCGAGTGTGGCATGTTACGCGTATCGCTGTATTGATGGGCTGTGCCATCAGTAAATTTCCCTGATGTATGGCAACCAATGTGGCGCAAAAAATCAGGTTATGGGATTTACGTTAACTAATTAGGGTTAAATCAGGATATTCCCTCAACAAATAAACAACATATAACGGTCAAATCTCACGAGTTGCGAGAATAGTCTGATAGCAGAAAAATAAACCTCAACTTCCTGATAAAACTTTACGTAACAAGGCACACGGAAAGATAAGTTAAATTACACTGTGCGCACTGACCTGGAGGTGCTATATGCAAGAGAGAAAATACAATGAAGGTGTCATTCTCGCCGTAACTGAATGGATTGTTGAAAACTTAGATCAGCGTTTGAGCATTGATGATATTGCGCAAAAATCTGGTTATTCAAAATGGTATTTGCAGAAACTTTTCGCCCGTTGCCATAATGAAACTCTGGCACGTTTTATCCGCAAAAAGAAACTGGCCGCCAGCGTTGTCGAGCTGAAAAACAGCGAAGCAACGATTATCAGCCTGGCCGTAAAATACCATTTTGAAAGCCAGCAATCTTTTACCCGTTCATTTAAACAAATGATGGGTTGTACCCCGCTTGCATGTCGTAAAAAACAATTAAGCGGCGAACGGCAACAGCAACTGACAGAATGTGAAGATCCTTGCGTCTTGTGTCGCCTGGAATCTGTCGCCAACAGCAAAAAGATGCCAGAGATTCTGCCACCACCGATACGGTCGAGCCAGTTTCCGGTGCGCCGTATTGACTGTGTAATGCAATGAGACAAAGCGCGATAATCGCGCTTTTTTTATCGAGTCTTTCAGCCAAAAAAAAGCCCCTTTCGGGGCTTTTCACATTATTTGTAGACCTGGGCTACCGCGTCAAAATTATTTCCGTGTTGGCGTGCAGCCTCGACTACATAATATTTCCCGCCTTTCTCATCGGCCATCTCTGACAGACGTTGATGCAGATCCATCGGCGAACTAATGGCACCACCAGTATCGGACACGCTAATATTTCCCAGCGACTCAAGTTTAAAGTGTTCCGCTTCCTGCGCAGAAATATTATTGGCGGCCATAACCGGTACGCTCGCACCAAGCAGCAACGCAGACAGAATATATTTTTTCATCAGCTCGTCCTCTTCAATTGTCGTGGTAATTTTCTATGGCTATTGTCCAATTAATCGCCACCCGACATTGATCTTTTTGAGCACTTATTATTCGTAGCTAAACGATTTATCGCGCCAAACTGTTTAGCCCTGTAATTCCTGACCCGGTAATAATTTTTCCGACATCAAACGGCGGCATTGGGTACGGTCCTGATGGGCTTGCTGTTGCAGTTCAGGCGACAAGCCTTGCCACACCATTTGCAGATGCTCACCGAGACCGCGCTGGAAGTGAATTTTTTGCAGCGCATAGTCTGAATTACTGCCTTCAATAATCTGCTGCATATCCTGCACCGAATTACTGCGCCCATCATGGGTTAAGGTACAAAACATGGCGATGTAATACGCCTTGTCCTCGTCACTGTAATGCGGCGTAAACCACCAGACCAAAGCACTGATGATGATCAGCAACGGCAGGATAAATTTCAGTTTTAACATGGGGAAAATAACCAAATGGAAAAAAACGCCGCGATGTTAACAGATTCGCAGCGTTGCGGTTTAGTGCAGGATGCCACTTAGCCCGTGATAACCCATATAAAGTGCCACCAGCGCGATCAGGGTGCCGGAGAACCAGGGCGCACGGCGTGCCAGCGTATCCAACCCCTGCCAGCGCTGGGTGGCTTTTTGTACGCTTAACGCGGCAGCAGCCCCCACCCCTACCAGCGTCAGTGCCAGGCCAATGCTGAAGCACAGCACCAGCGCAGCGCCAAGACTGAAGGCTTTCACCTGAATGCACAACAACAGTACCGTGATGGCCGCCGGACAGGGGATCAGGCCACCGGTTAAACCAAACAGGATAATCTGCCCGTTGGTCACTTCACGGCTGGCAAAACGCTTTTTGATATCGCTGGCATGGGCACGCTCATGCGCATCCTGAAAACTGCCATCATGCTCGCCAGGTGCGCGCTGAACCTCCCCCTGCTGCCATGCCACATCGTAATCATGGGAATGACCAGCATGACCGAGTGACAGACGCGCATTGAAGGTATGCGGTTGTGGCACCGCCAGTGTCGATTGCAGCACACCGTCCTGTGCGGCGAAGGTAAAGATTTGCGAGAACCCCATTCCGCGCCGGGTCGCGATGCTAACCTGGCTGGCCTGCCATGCCGCACCATCCAGAGTACGCAGTTGCCAGTGGCCCTGATGCAGCGCCAGTTCAATATGGCCGTGCCCGGTATCAATCACCTGCGCATCTGCCCGCTGCTCGTGCTGATGTTGCTTGCGCTGCTGCTCGCTTTGCCAGGTACGCCAAATCATCCAAAGCGCGGTTGCCAGAATGATAATGGCGGAGATCAGTTGGAACCAGGGTTCGGCAGTATCGGCTGTCAGCTTGCGGCTGACATACATGCCACCCAACGCGATCAGCCAGACTATCAGCGTATGCGACAGCGTCGCTGCCAGCCCAAGCATCACTGCCTGTTTAACCGTGCCGCGAATCGCCACGATAAACGCCGCCATCATGGTTTTTGAATGTCCCGGCTCCAGGCCGTGTAATGCCCCCAGCAAAATTGCACTGGGGATAAACAGCCAGGCGCTGGAGGTGCCCTGGCTGATCAGGGCGGCAAAATCAGTCATATTTTCTCTCATTGTCACGGTGCAGAAGATGCAATTGTCTGACACTGCAAATATACTATACCCCACTATAGTATTGATCAACGGATGTCACGCCATGTCTCATACCCTGAAAGACCAAAAGAAATTGCTGGCGCGCGTACGCCGCATCAAAGGCCAGACCGAATCACTGGAAAAAGCGCTGGTGGGTGGGGAAGAGTGTCTGAAGGTGTTGCAGCAGGTTGCAGCGGTGCGGGGGGCGATTAACGGATTAATGAGTGAGTTGCTGGAAGGGCATATTCGCGAGCACCTGATGAACCCACACGCCAGCGAGCAAGAGCGCAACGCCGATATGGAACAGATTATTGCGGTGGTGCGCAGTTATATGAAGTAACGACATCGCGCGATAAATAGGTGTGGATTACGTAGCGGCGCGATTTATCGCGCCTTTTTCCTCAAAATCGCTCAAACCGATACGGCGCGGGGTCGATCAACGGCGTATGACCGGAGACCAGATCGGCCGCCAATTGCCCGGCAGCCGGTGACGTACCGAAACCGTGGCCGGAAAACCCGGTCGCCAGCGTCAGGCCCGGCAGGCTGGCAACCGGGCCGATGACCGGGTTCGAATCGGGCGTCACATCAATCACCCCGGCCCAGGCCTGCGCCAGCTCGGCTTGCTCAAACACCGGCCAGGCCGCACGCAGGTTGCGCATCGCCTCCTGATTGAGCGCCGGGTTAGCCGCCGGATCGAGCGTACGAACACGTTCGAACGGCGAACGTCGATCGCCACGCCAGCGTCGAGCCAGCGCCAGGTCTTTAACAAAATAGCGGCCAAGCGAGATACGCAGATTGTCCCGCGCATGACGCAATTGGGGTAAATAGCGCGTCCCCAGCAGCAGATGGTCGAGGGTCAGCGGCGCATCCAACGCGCCACGCTGAGTAATAACAAATCCACCATCCTGGTGTTTGCGGAACGAGAAATCCGGCGCACCCACGGCGATATGGGTTGGTCCCTCCATCGGTTTGGTGCGCATCACCGAACAGATTAATGGCAGCGTCGGCAGCGCAATACCCTGGTTGCCAAGGAAACGCCGCGACCAGGCTCCCGCCGCCAGCAGCACCTGGTCACAGCGAATTTCGCCACGTTCGGTAATCACCCCGCTAACCTTGCCGTCGCTGGTTTCCAGCGTGCGCACCGCGCACTGCTCAACAATGATCGCCCCGCGCGCGATAGCCGCTTTCGCAATCGCGCTGGCGGCGAGCGTCGGTTCTGCCCGACCATCGGAGGCGGTGAAAATCCCCCCCGCCCAATGGCCCTGCCCTCCCGGCACCCGTTGTGCAATATCCGCTTTGCTCAGCAATTGCGTATCCAGCGCCAGCGGCGCTACCGCCTTAAACCAGCTTTCATGCAGCGCCATCTGGGCTTCATTGCGGGCGATAAACATAATGCCCGCCTGACGATATCCCACATCGCTGCCAACTCGCGCCGCCATGCCCGCCCACAGACGATCGGCGGCCTGCGCCAGTGGAATATCATCGGCAGCTCGGCTGGTTTTACGAATCCAGCCCAGATTACGCGATGACTGCTCGCCCGCGATGCGGCCTTTTTCCAGCACCACCACCGGGATGTTGCGCTCCGCCAGCGTTAGCGCGGCGGTTAAACCGACAATGCCGCCGCCAATAATCACCACCGTGGTGGCGGAGGGGAAAGCGGCAGAGGTGGTAACGGGGGTAATTTGCGGTGACATAACGCGCCTCCTGTGATGCCTTACAGCGCCACGGTGATTTCCTGTACTGCGGCCTGACCGGCCCCACGGTATGCCGTAACCTCCAGCTCCACCTTGTAAACCGTGGAACCCAGCGGCGGGCAAGTCACGGTGGTGGCCGGGTTGATGCCACGAAACTTCTCGCCGATGATGGCCATTACCGTCGGCACATCGTCCGGTTCCTGAATAAACACCCGCGAGAACACCACATCCTTGAGCGAGGCATCAATCGCCGCCAGCGCCGCTTCGATATTGGCAAACACCTGCAAGGTTTGCTCCGTGACATCGGCCGGAATCTCCTTGCTGACCGGGTTGCGGCCTGCGGTGTTGGAGACATAAATCCAGTTATCCACCGCGACAATGCGTGAATAACTGCCCATCTCTTCAAATTTTGAACCGGTTTTTACTTTAATAATCTGCGTCATGCTGGTTTCCTTGGTTAGCTGAGTACCGGGGTTTCCCACAGGTTTAATTTCACGCCGATGCCTTTTGCGATCGCGTTGCGATACACCACCGTGCCCCAGGCAACGTCTTCCACCGGCATACCACCGACGGACATGATGATGATCTCTTCATCGTTTTGGCGGCCAGGTGCATCACCGGCAACGATTTTGCCGATATCTTCCAGTTGCTCCGCCGCCAGCTTGCCCTCGGCGATCATGTCCATAAAACGCACGCCAATAACCGGGATGGTTTTATGGGCGGGTTTCGGCACCTCCTCGAACCACGCCTGATACAGGCCGGTGTTATCCAGCACTTTGCGCACGTCAGGTTGCTCCATCCCGGCGTCGATGTTGCACAGCGCAGGCATGGCAAGAAACGCCCCTGGCTTTACCCACTCGCGTTTGACCAGTGGATAGCTGTCCGGGTCACCCACTTCCCCGGAGCTGCAATAAGTCACGATGTCGGAGTCACGCACCACCGCTTCGAGGGTATCGACGATTTCAATATGTTTGATTTGCGGATACGTCTCCTGTACCCAGGTGAGGAAGTTATCGAGGCTGCGCTGCCCACGCCCCTTCACTTTGATGGTGTCGATCAGCGGGCACACCGCGATAAACGCGGCGACGGCGGTTTTACCCATCACGCCGGGCCCCAGCAGGCCAATTACGCGGGAATCCTTGCGTGCCAGATGGCGCGCGCCCACGCCGGGTACTGCGCCGGTACGATAGGCCGACAACAGGTTCGCTGACATATGTGCCAGCGGTGCGCCGGTATCCGCATCGTTAAGGGTGAACATCAGAATCGAGCGCGGCAGTCCTTTTTCGCGGTTGGCGATATTCGAGCCATACCATTTCACCCCGGCGGTACAGAAGCTGCCGCCGAGATAGGCGGGCATCGCCATTAAACGTCGGTCAGCCGTGGGCTTCGGCATCGTGGGAAAGGGTGAGTTTTCCGGGAAGGTCACCATCGCGCCGTGCGAATCGTTATTGGCCCCGGCCATGCGGTAGTCGCCTTGATACAGCAGGCCAAACATCTCCTCCATGGTATCGACACAGGCGGGCATGTCGGTGACGCCTGCGCGGATCATGTCCTGCTCCGACAGGTAGATAAAATCAATCCGGGTTGAATCTGTCATGGCTAACCCCTCTTCAGTCTTCGTTCGTATTCCCGCCAGCGCAGTGCGTCTGGCGTGCAGGTGGATGCCTTTAGGAATACGTGACTGGATTCGGGCTGTATTGAATATTTGCGACATCCGCGTGGCACAGCGCTTGCATGATCCCGCTATCCCTGTTCAGCCTGTAGCGGAGCGCGCGATGTCTGAGAATTCCCTTTATCGTCATGGCGGCAGCTTTCACCCGGAACAGCCGTTTTTCGTGCTGAATGCCGCGCAACATTACTCCGTGATCGCCTCAGAAAACCCGGCGATTTCACACTTTTACAGCTTTGATGTCGCGCAATCGGCAGGCATGACGCTGGCGATTCCCGATGGCTGCGTCGATATCGTGTTTGATTGCGATCCGCTCAACCCGAAAGGGCGCGTGTGCGGCACCACGCTGGAAGCGCGCGGCGCCGACATGCTGCACAACCATCATTATTTCGGCGTGCGGTTCGCGCCAGGCGTTATCCCCGATTTTCTTGATGTGATGGCAGAGGAGATCCCCGACCATGAATTCAGCTTTCTTGATGTGGTACCTGATGCCCGACTGGCGTTTGAACAAATTGTGCAAAGCCACAGCTTTTCACAGCAAATTTCGTTATTTAACGCCCACTTCACGCCACGGCTGGTGCGCAAAGCCTCATCGGTAACCGCCTTTATCATCCACGCGATGCGCCAGCAAAAGGGCAATATTCGCGTCGATCAACTGGAAGCCCTGACCGGTTATACCTGCCGCACCATTCAGCGGCAGTTCCGCCAGGATACCGGTTTGTCGCCCAAAGCCTTCAGCCGCATTCTGCGCTGCCAGTCGGCGCTAACCAGCATCCATGCACAGGGTAATATTTCCTTTAGCGATCTGGCGTTTAACCTCGGGTTCAGCGACCAGTCCCACTTCCTGCGTGAATTTAAGAAGTTCGTCAGCACCACGCCCTGCGACTATCAACGCCGGATTGCCCACGACGCGTTGTTCCATCGCCTGCGCTATCACTGAGCACTAAAACGGTGCAACTCTGCACCGTTGCTCTGTCCGATTTTTTCTATCCGTCATCGTCATCGCTGAGAAATGATGCAGCGAAGTTACCTGCTTCAGGCGACGCAGATCGCCTGAGAAATTTCACTCTCTCCATAGAGGCGCTGGCGATGAACAACGATACCGGTTTACGCAAAAATACGTTGGGCTTGTTTTCTCTGGTCTTTTTTGTGGTGGCGGCGGCGTCGCCGCTGACTGGCGTGGTCGGTGGCCTGCCGGTGGCGATTATTTCCGGCAATGGCGGTGGCATTCCGGTGTTTTACATCCTGTCGTGCGTCATTTTGATGCTGTTCGCGGTGGGCTTTATCGCCATGAGTCGCCACGTCAATAACGCCGGAGCCTTCTACACCTATATCTCCAAAGGTCTGGGGGAAAACTGGGGCGCATCGGCATCGGTACTGGCGTTAATGGCCTACTTCTCCATCCAAATCGCGATTGTCGCCATGCTCGGCTTCTTTACCCAGCTGTTCCTTGAAGAACATCTCAGCACCCATATTCCCTGGTGGGCGCTGAGTATGTTGTTTGCGGTGATTGCCTGGGTGCTGGGCATCAAACGGGTTGAGGTGGGCGGTAAGTTACTGGGCGTGCTGATGCTGGCCGAGGTCGCGATCGTGCTGCTGACCGATGTGATGCTGCTGGTGAAAAAAGCCGGTCCTTACACCTTCCAGTCGTTTGAGCCGTCCGTGTTTATGCAAGGCAACCTCGGTATCGCCTTTATCTTTACCATCGCCGCCTTTATCGGTTTTGAATCAACGGCGATCTATGCCGAAGAGTGCCGCGATCCACAGAAAACCGTGCCACGCGCCACCATTTGCGCCCTGCTGCTCATCACCGCCTTTTTCTGCTTTACCAGTTGGTCGCTGGTGCAGGCCTATGGCTTCGATGAAATTGTGGCCATCGCCAGCAAAGATCCCGGCAATTTTGTCTTCAACATCACCCGTCAGTATGTCGGCCAGTGGGCGGTGGATACCATGTCGGTGTTATTGATCACCAGCCTGTTCGCCGCCACCCTGGCGTTTCACAACAATATCTCCCGCTATCTGTTTAGCATCAGCCGTGATGGTCTGATCTGGAAAGAGCTGTGCAAAACCCATCCCACCAACGGTACGCCACATAACGCCAGCCATCTGCATAGCGTGATTCTGTTGCTGTTACTGGCGGGGATGGGCAGCGCCGGGCTGGACCCGATGGTGCACATCTTTGCCATCGGTTCGGCGGTCGCTACCCTGTGTATCCTGATTCTGCAATTGGGCGTGTCAGCGGCGGTGGTGCTGTTTTTCCGTCGCGTCGTAACGGATGACAGCCGGTTTCAGGTGTTCTGGGCACCGCTGCTGTCGATTATTTGTATGACCCTCACCATCATTCTGGTGGTGAACAATCTGCAATCCCTGAGCGGCAGCGATTCCAGCGTGGTGAAGATGATCCCGTGGTTTATCGCCGCCTGTGCGCTGGCGGGTTACGGCATGTCATTGAAGCGTGGAATGAAAGTGGCGGTGATAAAAAAATAATCTGCCTTTCTGGTGGCGAATTTCAGCGCCGGATGCTTAACAGCATAGGGTAAGGTGAGGAAATTACTTTTTGGGCGGTTTTCTCACCTTATGAGCGCGGGCACCGGGATTTCAATGAAAATTATGGCAGCACTCAGTTCAACCCTGATGCTGGCATGCGTTAAAGGTCTTGATGGCACCATCCCGGTAGGAGAAGTGATTTTCTTTCGCTCGGTCGTCGCACTTATTCCCCTATTATGCTGGCTTAAGTTGCAAGGTGGCGTGCTCCAGGGCATTCAGACCCACAATGTACGCGGCCATTTTGTGCGTGGACTGGCGGGTTCTACCGCCATGTATCTGAGTTATCTCTCGCTGCTGTATATTTCGCTAACGGATGCCACTGCCCTGAATTATGCCGCGCCGCTGTTTACCGTGTTACTGGCAGCCGCGGTGTTGCGCGAAAACGTACGTTTTCATCGTTGGGTCGCCGTGGTGGCAGGATTTTCCGGCATTCTGGTGATGATGGCAGGACAACTGACGTTTAGCGGTGCGCATTTCAGTTTCGGCGCCACGGCCGGGATTATGCTGGCCTTACTTGCCGCGCTCTGTACGGCTGGCGCATCGGTGCAAATCCGGGCGCTCAATCAAACAGAAAAGCCCGGTGCTATCGCCTTCTGGTTTGCGGTGATGACCGCCTTAACGTCACTGGTGACACTAGTGACAGGCTGGAAAATTCCGCAAGGTAACGCCTGGCTGCTGCTGATCGGCTGTGGCTTATTTGGCGGCATTACCCAGATATTATTGACCCTCAGCCTGCGCTTTGCCGATGCTTCACTGCTTGCCCCCTTCGATTACACCACCCTGCTCTGGTCAGTGTTGATCGGTTTTCTCTTGTCCGGTTCTTTACCCACACAACCGACTTTAATTGGTGCTGGATTAGTGGCTTTAGGTGGCCTCTATTCACTTTGGTGCGAACACAGACAGCGTCGAACGCTGGCAATGGAATAATCACAGCTTTTGCGCTAAACCTGACAGGCTGACAAAATAAAACCTCATTTTGCAATGACATCTGTTTTATTGATCAGGCCTGCATCGGGAGTCTGTCTTGCAACGTTTTTTACCTTCCATTTCGCATGCCCGCGTGGTGCTGCACCTTTGCAGTTTTCTGGTGCTGCTCTACAGCTTTTCCATGCTGCTACCAATGACAGTCGCGCTGTTCCAAAAAGAACGCACTTATTTTGTTTTCCTCACCACCTTTTTAACCTTCTTCACCCTGGGTGGGGGGCTTTGGTGGGTGACAAGACGTGCCGGTATCCAGCTTAGAACGCGTGACGGTTTTGTAGTGATTGTGCTGTTTTGGCTGCTATTTTCTCTTATCAGTTCATTGCCGTTTTGGCTGGACGATTCAGTACATCTTCCTTTCGCCGATGCGCTTTTCGAAGGGGTATCGGGAATCACAACAACGGGCGCGACCGTGATTGGTGATGTCAGTTCCTTACCCACATCGATGATGTATTACCGCGCCCAGCTTAACTTTATTGGCGGTTTAGGGGTTATCGTCGTGGCGGTAGCAGTATTGCCATTACTGGGTATTGGTGGCATGAAGTTATACCAATCGGAAATGCCGGGGCCATTTAAAGAAGAACGGTTAACCCCCCGATTAGCAGATACCTCACGTAGTTTGTGGCTGACTTATATGCTGCTCGGACTTTCTTGCACTCTGGCGTATAAATTAGCTGGAATGTCTTTTTTCGATGCGCTTTGCCATGGTCTGTCGACGGTATCACTGGGCGGATTTTCCACGAAAAGTGAAAGCATTGGTTTCTACCATAACGATGCAGTCGAGATTGTCGCCGGTGTTTTCTCCCTGCTCTCCGCCCTCAATTTTACTTTGTGGTATGTAATGTTCACCCGACGTACCCTCGCTCCCTTCAGGCACAACCCAGAATTACGCTTTTTCCTGTTGATTGCGGCCATCGTTATCCTGATTACCATTGGTCAGTTATGGCATGCAGGGATGTACTCCTTGCCAGAAAGCATGGTGCATGGCTTTTTCCTTGCCAGCTCGATGATGACAGACAATGGGCTGGCCACAGGGGACTACGCACAGTGGCCGTCCCACACCATCATTCTGTTGCTCACCGCCAGTTTTTTTGGCGGCTGTGTTGGATCAACATGCGGAGGGATTAAAGCGCTACGCTTCCTGGTGTTATTTCGCCAAAGCCGCCATGAAGTCCATCAACTGGCTCATCCACGCGCGCTGCTCAGTATCAAAGTTGGCAATAGTGTGGTGAACGATCGCGTTTTACAATCCGTGTGGAGTTTCTTCTTTCTCTATACCTTGTTCTCTGCCCTCTTCATTTGGGCGCTAAACCTTATGGGATATGACCTGATGACGGCTTACGCCACAGTTGCGGCGTGCATCAATAATATGGGTTTAGGCTTTGGTGAAACCGCCTCAACCTTTGGCACACTCAATCCGGTTGCAAAATATCTGATGTGTCTGGCGATGATCATGGGGCGACTGGAGATTTATCCGCTGTTAATTCTTTGTTCCCGTTTTTTTTGGCGGGCGTGAGTTCATCCTGCCACCTTCTCACCCACAGGGGCGCAGATTCAGAATCATCCCAATCAACCGCCTCGCTCTTGTTAATTTATTGACATAAATGTGTGTTAAAACTTACTAATGTATCAGCGCATTAAATCGTCAATGCGCTGAGATTTTTTAGTGCCAGAAACTTCAAGGTAAAGCTGACCTTTTGCGCGGTGGCAACGGGTTGCCGCCTGAATTTATCTCTCGATTTTCAGGAGTGTACGCAGCCACCCTCTGGTGCTGCGTGGTATCACTTTTTTTTTGCGTGCTTATAAGCATCGGTGGTGATAGTCACCACTGGCCACTAATTCATTAGTATTTTTGTATCTCCATACGGGTAAGTACTTCTATCTTTCCCTTAAAACACAATCAGGAAACAAAACATGGCTATTGATATTTACTTGAAGGTTGACGGAACAACAGGTGAGTCGCAGGACAGCAATCACAAAGGATGGACCGATGTACTCTCCTTTACCTGGGGGGCTGCACAGCCGGGAAATATGTCAGTTGGCGGCGGCGGCGGTGCTGGCAAAGTGGCTTACCGTGATCTGAATATCAAGGCGTTGATTGATAAATCCACCCCGGCGATTTTGAAGTTCTGCTCCAGCGGTAAGCATGTCGACAAAGTCGAGCTGTCAGTTTGTAAAGCCGGTGGCAACCAAGTGGAGTATTCGAAAATCACCCTGGAAGATGTACTGGTTACGCAAACCGATTTCAACGGCGTGGGTCAGAGCGACACCATCGTGGTGGATTACGCCTTCCAGGCGGCCAAAGTCTCCATGAGCTATTGGGAACAGGGCGAGAGTGGTACCAAAGGTGCCGAAAGCAAAGTGAGCTGGGACATTAAGCAAAACAAAGAAAGCTAAACACGCATGACACCCTGATATCACGACAAGGCGATGGTAAACACAATGGCGATAGATATTTTTTTAAAAGTGGATGGCATCAATGGTGAATCGCAAAATGCGAATCACAAGAACTGGATCGATGTGTATTCATTTAGCTGGGGTGCAAAGCAACCCGGTAATATGGCGGTGGGTGGTGGTGGTGGCGCAGGTAAAGTGAATTATCGTGACCTTACTGTTCAGGCGCTGGTTGATAAAGGTACCCCGGCGTTACTGAAATATTGCTCCAGCGGCAAACATATTGCCAAAGTTCAACTGTCAGTCTGCAAAGCCGGTGGTCAGGAAGTCGAATATACCCTTATTACGCTGGAAGATGTGTTGGTAACACAAACCGATTATATCGGCGTAGCGCATGGGTCAACCCTGGGTATGGAATACGCATTTCAGGCCAGTAAGGTGGCGATGGAATATTGGGAACAGACTTCGCAGGGGAATAAAGGCGCGTCAGTGCAGATGGGTTGGGATATCAAACAAAACAAAGAAGTCTAACCACGCTCGGGGGCGTTATGGCATTTCCGAAATCACATGAAATATTAGCACTGACATCACAACCCGAATTAAATAATCGTGTGTCAGCAAACTATCTGACCACTGAAATTCTGGACGAAGCTTTGATTCTCGTCCGTTCGTTATCCACGGATGAAGTCTTCAGACTGGCTAAATCGGAAACCAGTCAGATTGCTTATACCCTGAAAGATTACAAAGACGAGAATAACCGCCGCCTGGCTTCCGGCGATGTCGAGTCAGGGCAGTTGCCACTGGGGAGGATTAACCATCTGGATAACCGGGTCGCCGGTGTGCGCGTCCAGCATGTGGATAATGCCGCCAAAAGTGCGTTGGGGGGAACCGCGATATTTCTTGGTGCCGGGCTATGGGCGGGATTAGGTTCCAGTGTGGGCAGCATCATTGGCAGGAATGCCGTACAGTTCGGCGTCACCGCCGCCTCCGCGTGGGGAACACGTTTTGTGACCCAGAAAGTCGTGGCGGTGAATCAGATGGCGTCACATATCAAAAATCTCGCCGATATGTTCAATACCACCCACAATGCATTTTCTGAATTCCGCAATGATGTCTATGTCAAACGCGTACAGTACAAACCTGATGAAGACAGCCCTCCCCTGACTTTTGAACAAAATGTCACCGGTAAAAATGCACTTCCGGGCGATCAGGCCGCGGCAATTCAGCAGATACTGACCCGATTTATCAGCTCAGCCTATCAGCGCGTTGATATTGTTGGCCGACCTGCCGAGTTTATGAAGGTCTATTTTGAAGGCGGGGCCCCGCTGGATATTTCACGTATTCAGTATGATTACCTGATCAATCTCAAGTTGCCGTAATCAGGATGACAACGCCTGCGCGCACGCCCAGGCGGAACTCCACGCCCACTGGAAGTTATAGCCACCCAGCCAGCCGGTCACATCCACTACTTCGCCGATAAAATACAATCCGGGCACATCGCGTGCTTCCATGGTTTTTGACGATAACAGGGTGGTATCCACGCCGCCCAGCGTCACTTCAGCCGTGCGGTAGCCTTCGGTGCCGTTTGGCTGTACCCGCCACTGATGCAGGGTTTGCACCAGTTCGCCCTGCTGCTTGCTGTTAAGCTGCTTCAGGGTGACGTCAGGGATCTGGTTCAGCGTCTGCAACACTTCCACCAGGCGCTTCGGCAAAATTTTCGCCAGGCTGTTTTTCAGGCTGAGGTTCGGATGGGCGTCGCGCTGGATATTAATAAACCCATCCAGCGGCGTTGCCGGAGATAAATCCACCGTCACGAACTCGCCGGGCTGCCAGTAGCTGGAGATTTGCAACACCGCCGGGCCAGATAAACCGCGATGGGTGAACAGCAAAGCCTCTTTAAATAAGGTGCCATCCTGCGCAGTGATGGTAGTGGGTAAAGCCACGCCGGATAAGGTGTTCAATTGCTCCAGCAGCGGTTTATGCAGAGTAAAAGGCACCAGCGCAGCGCGCGTCGGGAACACCTGCAAACCAAACTGCTCCGCCACTTTATAACCGAACGGTGAAGCACCCAGCCCCGGCATCGATAAACCACCGCTGGCGATCACCAACTTCTCTGCCTGCACCGTCATGCCGTTCAGTTGCAGGGTGTAGCCTGCGTCGTCACGCTGCACGCTCAGCACTTCGCTGCGCAACCGGAGCGTCACCTGTCCGGCTTCACACTCGGCCAGCAGCATATCCACGATTTGCTGCGCCGAATCATCGCAGAACAACTGGCCCAGCGTTTTTTCGTGATACGCGATGCCGTGACGATTGACCAGATCGATAAAGTCCCACTGGGTATAGCGCGCCAGCGCAGATTTACAAAAGTGCGGGTTATGGGAGAGGTAGGCCGCAGGCTCGGTGTACATATTGGTGAAGTTGCAGCGCCCGCCGCCCGACATCAGAATTTTGCGGCCCGCTTTTTTGCCGTTATCAAGCAGCAGCACACGCAGGCCACGCTGTCCGGCCTGTGCAGCACAGAACATGCCCGCAGCACCCGCGCCAACAATGATAACGTCAAATTTTTCCACTGCTTTTTCTCACTTCACCCGAAAGGCGCTGATTGTAGTGATCTGTCCTCTTTGACGCCAGTGTCAAAAAAATGCCGTAAATATGTCATATTGTAAATGACTCATATTTCGGCATTTTTCCCTTGTTTAGGCGTGTGACTGGCAACATTAAGACAAAAAAAGACTATATTTCCCTTTCCCATACAGCACGTTGTCGCGGATAATGCGCCGCGTTCATGTCCTCCAAAATGGCGTAACGTTTATGCTACATCTGTTTGCTGGTCTTGACCTGAGTACCGGCCTGTTATTGGTTCTTGCCCTGCTGTTTGTATTGTTTTACGAAGCAATCAACGGTTTCCACGACACAGCCAACGCGGTCGCGACAGTTATCTACACCCGTGCGATGCGGGCGCAGCTGGCGGTTGTGATGGCAGGTGTTTTCAACTTTTTCGGTGTTTTGCTGGGCGGTTTGAGCGTGGCCTATGCCATTGTTCATATGCTCCCCACCGATCTGCTATTAAATGTTGGTTCAGCTCACGGCCTGGCTATGGTGTTCTCCATGCTGCTGGCTGCGATTATCTGGAACCTCGGCACCTGGTATCTTGGCCTGCCGGCGTCCAGCTCCCATACCCTGATTGGTGCCATTATTGGTATCGGTCTGACCAATGCTCTGATGACCGGAACGTCGGTGGTTGATGCGCTCAACCTGCCAAAAGTTCTGAATATCTTCCTTTCCCTGATCCTGTCGCCGATTGTCGGTCTGGTGATTGCCGGTAGCCTGATTTTCCTGCTGCGCCGCTACTGGAGCAGCACCAAGAAACGCTCGCGTATTCATATGACGCCAGCCGATCGCGAGAAAATCGACGGCAAGAAAAAGCCGCCATTCTGGACGCGTATCGCCCTGATTGTTTCCGCCATTGGCGTAAGCTATTCACACGGTGCGAACGATGGTCAGAAAGGCATTGGCCTGATCATGTTGGTGCTGATTGGTGTCGCGCCTGCGGGTTTCGTGGTCAACATGAATGCCTCCGGTTATGACATCACCCGTACCCGTGATGCCGTCAACCATCTGGAGCAGTACTACCAGCAGCACAGCGAAACCCTGACGCACATCGTGCAGATGGTGCCGCCTGCGGTGCCTGCGCCAGAAGAGTCCATCAATGGCCCGCATGAATTCCACTGCGATAGCGCCCGTGCGCTGCCAGCGATTCAGCGAGCTCAGGGCTTACTGAACAATCTGCAAAGCTACAGTGACCTGACACCAGACCAGCGCAGCCAGATGCGTCGTCTGCTGCTGTGTATCTCCGATACCGCCGATAAAGCGGCGAAGCTGCCGGAAACCAGCGCTGACGACCAGCGTTTCCTGAACAAGCTTAAAAGCGATCTGTTGGGAACCGTTGAGTATGCGCCGGTGTGGATCATCATGGCCGTAGCCCTGGCGCTTGGCGTCGGCACCATGATTGGCTGGCGTCGTGTGGCGACCACTATCGGTGAGAAGATTGGTAAGAAAGGCATGACCTACGCGCAGGGTATGTCAGCGCAGGTGACGGCAGCGGTGTCAATTGGCATTGCCAGCTACACCGGGATGCCGGTTTCCACCACGCACATTCTGTCGTCGTCAGTCGCCGGGACCATGTTGGTTGATGGTGGCGGTTTGCAAAGCCGTACCATCAAGAATATCGCGATGGCGTGGGTGTTTACCCTGCCGGTGTGTATTCTGTTGTCCGGTTCCTTGTATTGGATTGCGCTGAAGCTGGTGTAATCACCGCTTCAGACACCGAAGGGCGACAGCAATGTCGCCCTTTTTTTATTGCCAGACCGCCATCGCGATCAGGCTGACAACCACCAGCCCACACAGCCCGCTGGTCAAAATAAATTGCCCGCGTACCCGTTCACAGCGACGAATAAACTCTTCGTCGTGATGGTCACGATAGCGCTTCTCCCAGATATAGCGCACCAGGCGCACCTGTTTGCTGGGCTGACCGTGCGACGTAAAGAAGCCGGCACCATCCACATATTGATATAACAGCGGATCGCAACCACGTAGCACCGCCAATAACGAGCGCAGAGAAGAGAAGTAGCGCGCCATATTCACCAGACAAACTACACAAAGAGCCCAAAAAAGCGCGATAGTGCTAATCATGATCCCCTCCCGGCTGGAGACGTGGAGACGCAACGCTGTAAACGCTCCACGAGAAAGCCTTCCACTGAATGAATCGAATTGCGTTGTTTTTTTGCGAGTCCGGCGGTAAGTCATCAGGAGATGTATGACCGTCATTTTCAGTGTAGGAGATTTGGTAAAAATTTTTCCAGCGATGATTTTCGTTCACCGCGAGCGAAAAAAGCGATAACCCTTGATCTTCCTCACAGCGGCGCAGCACCGTGCAGCATTTGTTAACAACTCTGGCTATACTCGAGGTATAACAACAAACCGCCTGCAAAGCATAAATCTCGATGGGTGGCGCTTATCGCCGTTATGCGCAAAGGATTTCGCCAGCCGTGACGTGGCAGGAATTCGGGTTGCCCCCAGAATCTTGTGAAAGGAGTTATATCATGGCTTATAAACACATCCTGATTGCAGTAGACCTTTCCCCTGAAAGCCAGTTACTGGTTGAAAAAGCCGTCTCACTGGCACGTCCTTATGATGCGAAAATCTCATTAATCCACGTTGATGTGAATTATTCAGACCTCTACACCGGGCTGATTGACGTCAATTTGGGTGATATGCAGAAACGCATCTCTGAAGAGACGCATACCGCACTGAAAGAACTTTCGACCAACGCCGGATACCCCATCAGTGAAACCCTGAGCGGTAGCGGTGACCTCGGTCAGGTGCTGGTGGATGCGATTAGAAAATATGATGTGGATTTGGTGGTATGTGGCCACCATCAGGACTTCTGGAGCAAGCTGATGTCCTCAGCGCGCCAGCTCATTAATACGGTGCATATTGATATGTTGATTGTGCCGTTGCGCGATGACGACGAATAACAAATCAGGCCGGGAAACCGGCCTGTTTTTTTGTAGCGGATAGGTGCAAATATCAGCTTAGCGGCGGATAGATATCAAAACGATGGCTTTTGGTCACCACCGCTGACTGTGTCACCACACCCGCTAACGGCGGGGCGTAATCCGGGCGCTTCACCACAATACGTTTTTTCGCCAGACGCCGCGCCGGTTCCAGCAGCGCATCAGCATCCTCATCCGCGCCCACCAGAGACTGGAATACCCGCATCTCCTTTTTCACCATCGCGCTTTTTTGCCGGTGAGGATACATCGGGTCGAGATACACCACATCTGGCGCGGGCGTGATTTCACTCAGCGCCTGCTGGCTGACAACATGCAGCAGCGTTAATCGCTCGCGCAGCCAGCCGCCGATTTCCGCATCGTCATAACCCCGGCGTAAACCATCCTCCAGCAACGCCGCCACCACCGGATGACGTTCCAGCATGCGCACCCGGCAGCCCAGCGCGGCCAGCACAAAGGCATCGCGTCCTAATCCGGCCGTGGCATCGACCACATCTGGCAGATAATCACCCTTGATACCCACCGCTTTTGCCACCGCCTCGCCGCGCCCACCGCCAAAACGGCGCCGGTGCGCCATCGCGCCAGAGACGAAATCAACAAAAATGCCGCCCAGCTTTGGCTCGTCGCGTTTACGCAGCTCAAGATGGCTGGCAGTCAGCACCAGCGCCAGTGGCGACTGCTCATCCTGCTCCAGTCCCCAGCGCTGGGCCAAATGTAATAAGGCGCCGTCTCCGGCGCCTGTTTCATCAATTAAACCGATTTTCACAAGCAGGCTTATCCCTGAATCCCGTAATGTTCCAGCATCGCATCGAGCTGCGGTTCACGTCCACGGAAGCGTTTAAACAGCTCCATTGGCTCCTCAGAACCGCCACGCGTCAGGATGTTGTCGAGGAACGACTGGCCGGTTTCACGGTTAAAGATACCCTCTTCTTCAAAGCGAGAGTAGGCATCGGCAGCCAGCACGTCGGCCCACAGGTAGCTGTAGTAACCTGCGGCATAGCCACCCGCAAACACATGGCTGAAGGCGTGCGGGAAACGGCCCCATTCCGGGCTGGGCACCACCGCCACCTGCTTCTTCACTTCACGCAGGGTTTCGAGGATTTGCGCGCCCTGCTGCGGGTTAAACTCGGTGTGCAGACGGAAATCGAACAGGCCGAACTCCAGCTGACGCAGGATAAACAGCGCCGCCTGGTAGTTTTTCGCTGCCAGCATTTTATCCAGCAGTTCCTTCGGCAACGGTTCGCCGGTTTCATAGTGACCGGAGATAAACGCCAGCGCGTCCGGTTCCCAGCACCAGTTCTCCATAAACTGGCTCGGCAGTTCAACCGCATCCCACGGCACACCGCTGATACCGGACACGCCAGGGGTTTCGATACGTGTCAGCATATGATGCAGACCATGACCAAACTCGTGGAACAGCGTGGTCACTTCATCATGGGTGAACAACGCAGGCTTGCCCTGCACCGGACGGTTGAAGTTACAGGTGAGGTAAGCCACCGGCTTTTGCAGGCTGCCATCGGCTTTGCGCATCTGGCCGACACAGTCGTCCATCCAGGCTCCGCCGCGTTTATGCTCACGGGCGTAGAGGTCGAGGTAGAAGCTACCGCGCAGTTCGCCGGTTTCATCAAACAGGTCGAAGAAACGCACATCCGGGTGGTAAACGTCGACATCTTTACGCTCTTGCGCGCTGATGCCGTAGATACGTTTCACCACTTCAAACAGGCCATTCACCGCACGCGCTTCCGGGAAATAGGGACGCAGTTGCTCATCGCTGATGGTGTAGAGATGCTGCTTCTGCTTTTCACCGTAGTAAGTCAGATCCCACGGATTCATCTCGTCAACGCCGAACTCTTTTTTGGCGAAGGCGCGCAGTTGGGCCAGCTCCTTCTCACCCTGGGGGCGGGCGCGTTTAGCAAGGTCAGTGAGGAAATCGATCACCTGAGACGGGCTTTCCGCCATTTTGGTCGCCAGCGATTTATCCGCGAAGGAATCAAAGCCGAGCAACTGGGCCAGTTCGTGGCGCAGCGCCAGTTCTTCCGCCATCACCGGGCCGTTATCCCATTTACCGGCGTTCGGGCCTTGATCAGACGCACGGGTTGAGTAGGCGCGATACATCTCTTCACGCAACGCCGCGTTGTCGCAGTAGGTCATCACCGGCAGATAGCTCGGGATATCCAGCGTCAGCAACCAGCCTTCCTGCTCTTTGGCTTCCGCCATCGCTTTGGCTGCCGCCAGCGCGCTTTCCGGCATACCGGACAGCTCCGCTTCATCGGTGATCAGTTTGTTCCAGCCCTGAGTGGCATCGAGGACGTTGTTGCTGTAGGTCGAACCCAGCTCAGACAGACGCGCGGCAATCTCGCCATAGCGTTTCTGTTTTTCTTTATCGAGTCCGATACCCGATAACTCGAAATCACGCAGGCTGTTATCCACCGCTTTCTTCTGGGCGATATCCAGCGCCGCATAGTTGTCACCCTGCTTCAGGTCACGATACGCCTGGTACAGTCCTTCATGCTGACCAACCCAGGTGCTGTATTCGGACAGCAGCGGCAGCGTCTGCTCATAAGCCTCACGCAGTTCCGGGCTGTTTTTTACCGAGTTCAGATGGCTGACCGGCGAAAAAATACGCCCGAGGCGATCATCCACTTCTGCCAGCGGTTGTACCAGGTTATCCCAGCTATAAGGCGCGCCCTGTGCCACTACGCGCTCCACCGCCGCACGGCAGTCGTCCAGTGCGGCGGTTACCGCAGGAACAACGTGCTCAGGTTTGATGGCAGAAAAAGGCGGAAGGGTAAAAGGCGTAAGTAACGGATTGGTCATAAGCGCAGTCCTTTTATGGAGTATGGGGCGCGATCGGTCGCGCAACGCAATCTTACTAACATGCGGCCTGATTAGCGGAAAATCAATGCTGCCCCGAAACGTCAGCAATTTTTATCCAGCGCGGCTATAATCCCGCCACATACGATGTAGTGAATTCTTTGATCCAACCGCGGACCCCTCTTTTTTATGCTGAGTTATCGCCACAGTTTTCATGCCGGCAACCATGCCGACGTGCTCAAACACACCGTTGAGAGCCTGATCCTGACCGCCCTGATGGAGAAGGAGAAGCCTTTCCTCTATCTGGATACCCACGCCGGTGCCGGACGTTACCAGCTGAGCGGTGAGCACGCCGAGCGTACCGGTGAATATCTGGAAGGCATCGCGCGTATCTGGCAGCAGCCGGATGCGCCGGAACTGCTGAAGCCTTACTTCTCAGCGATCCGTAACCTGAACCCTAACGGCACCCTGCGCTACTATCCGGGTTCACCGCTGATTGCCCGCCATCTGCTGCGCCAGGACGATAAACTGCAACTCACCGAGCTGCATTCCAGTGATTATCCGCTGCTGCGCAATGAATTCAGCAAAGACAGCCGTGCGCGTGTCGAGCGTGCCGATGGTTATCAGCAGTTGAAAGCCAAGCTGCCACCGCCAACGCGCCGTGGCCTGATCCTGATCGACCCGCCGTATGAGCTGAAAAGCGATTATCAGGACGTGGTGAAAGGCATTCAGGAAGGTTATAAGCGTTTCAGTACCGGTATCTACGCGTTGTGGTATCCGGTGGTGCTACGTCAGCAGATCAAACATATGACCAAAGATCTGCAAGCCACCGGCATTCGCAACATTTTGCAGATTGAGCTGGCCGTCCGCCCGGACAGCGACCAGCGTGGCATGACCGCTTCGGGGATGATTGTGATTAACCCACCGTGGAAGCTGGAGCAGCAGATGAAAGAACTGCTGCCGTGGCTGCATCAGAAACTGGTGCCAGCAGGCACCGGTCATACCCGTATTGAGTGGATTGTGCCGGAGTAAGGCGCCCTAAATCTCGAACACCGCAAAATCATGTGCCAGCTCCGTCGCCGCAAAGATGGACTGGCACTCCGCCAGCAATCTCTCCCGGTCCTGTGACAAATAACGCGAGCTGAAATGGGTGGCGATTAACCGCTTAGCCCCGGCCTGTTTTGCCACTTCTGCCGTTTGTACCGTGGTGGAATGGCCGCGACTGTTGGCCTTCTCCGCCAGCGCCGCCTCCAGCGTGGTTTCGTGCACCATCACATCGGCATCAGCCGCCAGTTGCAACGCCACCTCAGTCGGCCCGGTATCGCCAAAAATCGCCACCACCTTGCCTTTGGTGGACGGCCCCAGATATTCAGCGCCATTAATTTCGCGCCCATCCTCCAACCGGACACGCTCGCCCTGCTTCAGTTGCTGATACCACGGCCCACGCGGCACCCCTTCCGCTTTCAGGCGCGGTGCATCAAGAAAACCGGGGGTATCATGCTGTTCGATGCGGTAGCCGTAGCACTCCACAATATGGTTCATCGGCCAGGCGGTGACACGGAAATCACCGTCGTCAAACACCAGCCCGGCGGCGATTTCCACGATTTCCAGCGGAAAGCTGGTATAGGAGCCGCTCAGGCTCAGCGCCGTCTCGATGAATTGACGGATACCTGACGGACCATAGATGGTCAGTGGTTCTTTTAAGCCCGCCATCGAGCGACTGGTGAGCAATCCGGGCAGACCAAAAATATGGTCGCCGTGCAGATGGGTAATAAAGATTTTTTCCAGCTTGCTCGGTTTCAGCGCCGAACGCATGTATTGATGCTGCGTCGCCTCACCACAATCGAACAACCAGGTGTCACCCCGTTTGGATAAGGTCAACGCAATGGCGGTGACGTTACGTTGCAGGCTTGGCGCGCCTGCGCCGGTGCCAAGAAATGTCAGTTGCATACGGTGCTTCCCTGTAATGGGTTTTGATCCAACCCTATCACAATCATAGGTGCAATCTTTGCGCCCTTTCCCCTGTCAGCGTTACACTCTAACCCAATTTTTCTTCCTGCAAATGGACACATCTGATGACCAGACATTTTGACTACCTTGCCATTGGCGGCGGCAGCGGCGGAATCGCCTCCATTAACCGTGCAGCGATGTACGGCCAGAAATGCGCCCTGATTGAAGCCAAAGAGCTGGGCGGCACCTGTGTCAACGTAGGTTGCGTACCAAAAAAAGTGATGTGGCACGCGGCGCAGATTGCCGAAGCTATTCACCTGTATGGCCCGGATTACGGCTTCGACACCACGGTTAACCGCTTCGACTGGTCAACCCTGGTGAAAAATCGCAGCGCCTATATCGATCGTATCCACACCTCATACGACAACGTGCTGGGCAAGAATAAGGTGGAAGTAATCAAAGGCTTCGCCCGTTTTGTTGATGCGCACACCGTGGAGGTGAACGGCGAAACCATTACCGCTGATCATATCCTGATCGCCACTGGTGGCCGTCCAGGCCATCCCAACGTGCCGGGAGCAGAATACGGCATCGACTCCGACGGCTTCTTTGAGCTGGATGCGCTGCCAAAACGTGTGGCGGTCGTCGGAGCCGGTTATATCGCCGTGGAGCTGGCAGGGGTGGTCAACGCGCTGGGCGCGGAAACCCACCTGTTTGTGCGTAAGCACGCGCCGCTGCGCAGCTTTGATCCGCTGATCACCGATACGCTGGTTGAAGTGATGCAGGCTGAAGGCCCGTCATTGCATACCGATTCCATCCCGCAAGCGGTGATCAAAAACGCTGACGGCAGCCTGACGCTGCAACTGGAAAACGGTCAGGAGCAAACCGTAGATTGCCTGGTATGGGCGATTGGCCGTGAGCCAGCCAACGATAACTTCAATCTGGCCGTCACTGGCGTGGCGCTGGATGAGAAAGGTTATATCAAGGTGGATAAGTTCCAGAACACCAGCGTGCCGGGCATTTACGCAGTGGGCGACAACACTGGTGCGGTGGAGCTGACGCCGGTAGCGGTAGCAGCAGGCCGTCGCTTGTCTGAGCGTCTGTTCAACAACAAGCCGGACGAACATCTGGATTACAACAATATCCCCACCGTGGTGTTCAGCCACCCGCCGATTGGCACTGTCGGTCTGACCGAACCCCAGGCGCGTGAGCAGTACGGCGATGATCAGGTGAAAGTGTACAAATCGGCCTTCACCGCCATGTACACCGCCGTCACCCAACACCGTCAGCCATGCCGGATGAAGCTGGTCTGCGTAGGACCGGAAGAGAAAATCGTCGGTATCCACGGTATCGGTTTTGGCATGGATGAGATGCTGCAAGGCTTTGCAGTGGCGCTGAAAATGGGTGCCACCAAAAAAGACTTCGACAACACCGTGGCGATCCACCCGACCGCAGCGGAAGAGTTTGTGACGATGCGCTAACTAACCCGGCCAGCATGTTACTGCATGCTGGCTTTCCTCCCTTTCCCTTCCAGACAAAAACTCTGTTTCTTTACTACTCAATCCTCGCTCGCCGGGATAACATTTCTCCCTTTGCAGACGCTAACGCATTTATCGCGTGGCTGTTTTTTTGGTGAATTATTTGGCAGAGGGAGGCTGGCGTGAATATTTATTTTGCGCAGCGGGGATTAAGTAGCAAGGAACAGAATCAGGCATGAATATCATCAGTATTATTATGTCGGCGGGCAAAGCCTCGGTGGATGTGGCGCTGTATACGCTGATTCCCATCATGGTTGTTATGTTATTTGTGATGAAATATCTGGAGGCAAAAGGCGTACTCGATTTTATTGTGCGTCATACCACGCCGTTATTAAAACCTTTGGGTATTACCGGGCTGGCGTTATTTGCCCTCATCCAGTTAAATTTTGTCAGTTTCGCCGCTCCGCTCGCCGCCCTGGCGATTATGGAAAAACGTGGCACCTCCGATCGCCATATGGCTGCTACGCTCAGCATGTTATTTGCCATGGGCCAGGCAAATGCCTTTTATCCTTTGATTCCCGCCGGTTTGCATTGGGGGGCGGCCATACTGATCTCGATTTGTGGGGGCATCGTGGCGGCTTCCACCACTTACCACTTTTTTGGTCGTAAGCTCCCTGCCGTCGCGCTGCGTGATGAAGACGAAGGGATCAGTCATAACGAAGCGAAGCCCGGCCTGATTGCCATTATCAATAATGCCGGTTCCGATGCGATTCGTCTGGCGCTTGGCTCGCTACCGATGTTGATCCTCTCCTTATCGGTAGTCGGCATTCTGAAAGAGGCCGGTGGCGTAGAATTGCTGACCCGGTGGTTGTCTCCGTTGCTGGATCGGCTGAATATTTCCGAGGTCTACATTCTGCCCGCGCTCACCAAATGCCTGGCAGGCGGCACGGCCTACTATGGCGTCATTGCGGGTCTGGTGGAAAAAGGGTTGTACAGCGCCCACAATATTAACGCGTCGGCAGGTTTGCTAATCCAGACCTTCGACCTGCCCGGCATTGGCATTTTCCTCGGGCTGTCCAGTCGCTTTCCACGACTGTTCCGTTTCGCCGTACCGGGTATTCTGTTAGGTATCGCGCTGCGCGCCACGGCGCATTCTCTCCTTTTTTAAACGCAACGCTAAACAGGTAACCACCTGTTTAGCGCTTCAATTTCCTAAATAACACCACAGTTCTTAAGCGTTATTTAAAATTAACCCTATCTATTTTATCGTTATTTTCATCAGTTGCATGACGGTTATTGTTAGTATTATTATCCCGAGACGATTATTGCTGAACGCTGCAATAAACCCTATAACTCTAATGGTTTGCCTGCTAATAAATATCGGCAGCACATATCCTGAAGAAATATCGGGTTAATAACGTAATCCCTTATATTCATCGCAGGTAATATTCCTGTGCGTCATATTTTGTATGCAGATAGGGTCTTTCCATGAGCGGTAAAAAAATAACCTGGAATGGCGGGTTACAGCACGAAGCCATCGACATTCTGGCCAAAGAGGGCGGCATGATCGTCAGCCCCACCAAGGTCGGCTACATCATTATGACCTCCGATAAAGCCGGTCTGGATCGCAAGTTCGAGGCGAAAAACCGTAATCGCAACAAGCCAGGCGTGGTGCTGTGCGGCTCGCTGGAGCAACTGCGTTCCCTGGCACAGCTCAACCCGGAAATCGACGAACTGTATCAACGCCACTGGGATCAGGACATTCTGCTGGGCTGCATCTTACCGTGGCGTGACGATGCGTTGTCGCGTATTCCGGCTGACGGTTCCAAAGCATTAATGATGGATGGCCGCCAGACCAGCTGTTTCGTGATTAAATTCGGCAAGCCGGGTGAAATACTGGCAAAAGAATTGTGGGAAAAACACGGTAAATTCTCCTTTGCCAGCTCCGCTAACCCATCCGGTCAGGGTAACCGCGGTCTGGTTGAAGGTATTGGCGAACGCATTGAATCCCGCGCCGATTTAATTATTGCTGCCAACGATTACGTGAAATCCATTCAACCCAATGACGACAACAAAGTGCGTTATGAGCAGGGAGTGATGGTGTCGATGGTGGATAATGAAGGTCGTTTAATCCCGGAGCAAAAAGGCGAGCGCAAAATCACACCCTGTCCGGTGCTGATCCGCAAAGGTCTTGATGTTGATAAGATTATGTCGCTGCTGTCGGATATTTTCCCTTCGTGGGATTATCGTCACGGCGATTATTATTAATTGTAGCGCGATGAATCGCGCCGCTACGAAACCTTGCAGATATTGTTCATAACAGCGCGATGAATCGCGCCGCTACGAAACTTTGCACATATTGTTCATAACAGCGCGATGATTCGCGTCGTTATGAAGCTTTGCAGATACGGTAGCGGCGCGATTTATCGCGCAATGAAATTTACCACTCCACCGTAATCTTGCCGAAGTGACCGGCGTTTTGTTGATGCTGAAACGCGGCCGGTAGATCTCCCAGGGTGCCGTAACTGTCGCTGATCACCGGACGAATGCCGGTCTGATCCAGTGCGCGCACAAAGTCCTGCTGCTGGCGGCGATGGCCGACAATCAATCCCTGAATGCGCGCCTGCTTTGCCATTAACAGCGAGGTAGGGATCACGCCTTCACGCCCGGTCAGCACGCCGATCAACGCAATATGACCACCGACACGCACCGCTTCGATCGATTGCGCCATCGTGCCGGGACCGCCCAGCTCAATCACCACATCCGCACCCTGACCCTGCGTCAATTGCTGCACCGCTTTGCCCCACTCCGGCGTGCTGCGATAGTTAATCACCTCATCCGCGCCCAGCTCGCGCGCACGCGCCAGCTTTTCATCGGACGAGGAGGTGACGATCACCCGTGCGCCCATGCTTTTGGCAATTTGCAGCGCGGTGATGGACACGCCACCGGTACCCAGCGTCAGAATGGTATCACCCGCTTTGATCTGCGCATCACCCACCAAGGCGCGCCAGGCCGTCAGACCGGAGGTAGTGATGGTCGCCGCTTCCGCATGTCGCCAGCCTTTTGGTGCCAGGGTGAAGTGGCTGGCCGGACGCACCACCACTTCTGCGGCAAAACCGTGCGCACCATCGCCCGGTGTTTGGGCAAAGTTTCCGACCTGAGCCGAGGATAATCCGTCTTGCCACTGCGGGAAGAAGCCGGATACCACATGATCGCCCACCTTAAATTCGCTGACGCCAGCGCCAATCTCTTCCACCACCCCCGCGCCGTCTGCCATCATAATGCGGCCATCAGCGGTCGGAATGGCCCCCTGGGCGACCAGTAAATCGTGGAAATTCAGTGAAGTGGCATGAATTGCCACCCGGATCTCACCCGGCCCAGGTTTGCCGGGGTCCGGCAGGTCCACCAATTGCAAATTCTCCAGTCCACCGGGGCTTTTTAAGATCATCGCTTGCATTGTCAGTCATCCTCGTCAGCAAAAAGGTAAGTGTGGCAGCGATAGCGAATCCCTGCCTTTTCCGATGGTGCTCAGCATGACAAAGGAGAAGACATCACGGAAATCGTGATTTTTGATTTTAGATATCGCCATAAATGATACCTTTCAGCGCAATGGCTGATAAAACGCCCGAATCTCCTGCGCCAACAACTCTGGTTCCTCCATCGCGGTAAAATGCCCACCGCGTGGCAGTTCATGCCAGTGCCGAATAGCCAGATTCTGCTCTGCCCAGTGGCGCGGCGGCGGCATCAGGTCATACGGAAAACGCGTCAACCCGGTAGGTACGGTGATTTTCGCCATCGGCGGAAGCGAGTGGCTGTTTTCGTAATAGAGGTTGGCTGAAGTACCGAAGCTAGCGGTAAGCCAGTACAACATGATGTTATTGAGCAACTCATCTTTGCTGAAGCGGCCAAACACATTGCCCTGGCAATCACCCCAACTGTGGAATTTCTCCAGAATCCAGCTTGCCAGTCCGACCGGGGAATCATTGAGCGCGAATGCCAGGGTTTGCGGTTTGGTGGATTGCAGCGTCATATACGCCCCTTCCTGCGTAATCCATTTCATCGCTGCCGCCTGATAGTCACGCGCTTCATCGGTTAGATCTGCACCGGTCGCCTGCATCAACGGGCGTACCAACCCGATATCGGTGAGGTGAATACCCACCAACCTGTCGGGGTGCTGCACCGCAAGGTAGCGGGTGACGCCAGAACCAATATCGCCCCCGCTGGCGGCGAAACGCGGGTAGCCCAACTCGGTCATCAACTGCGCCCAGAGATCGGCGATTTGCGCGTTGTTAACCCCGCCCGGTGGACAAGCCGAAAAGGCAAAGCCCGGTAGCGATGGCACGATAACATCGAACGCATCCTCCGCCTTGCCACCAAAACGTGCCGGATCGGTCAACAGCGGGATAATTTTCTGGTAGCGCAAAAACGAATCGGGCCAACCGTGAGTCAACAACAGCGGCAACGGGTCAGGCCCGTTGCCGCGTTGATGGACAAAATGGATCTGCATCTCATCCTGCCGCCAGTAATAATGCCCAAGCTGGTTAAGTTCGCGCTCCTGCTGACGCCAGTCATACTGATGCAGCCAGTAATCCACCAACGCTTTTAACTCGTCGGGGGCGGAGCCTTTCTGCCACGCATCGCCGGGCAAGGTCGCCGCCCAGCGCGTCTGGCGCAGACGCCATTCGAGGTCATCCAGCTGCGCTTGCGCGATATCAATCTGAAAAGATTGCACAGACATAATGATTCCTTCAGGTTAAGCAGGCTCAGATTTTACTGTAGTCCTGTTCCTGCCTTCAGGCATCTGTGAATCCGCGGGTTCAGAAGCTCTTGTGTGTTGTTTGCCAGCACAAATTCGTAGCGGCGCGATAAATCGTGCCGCTACAGAATGTTCCCTAAATAATTATGCCTGACGTTGCGGCGCTTTATGCACCATGGTGTAAGCATAATCAACGCCCATACCGTAGGCACCGCTGTGCTCACGCACCAGGTCCATCACCGCGTCATAGGTCTCTTTGCGTGACCAGTCGCGCTGGTACTCCAGCAACACCTGCTGCCAGGTCACCGGCACCGCACCGGCCTGCACCATCCGTTGTACCGAACGTTCGTGGGCATCCACGCTGGTGCCGCCGGAGGTGTCGGTCACCACATAGACTTCATAACCCGCTTTCAACGCCATCAGTGCCGGGAAGGTCAGGCACACTTCGGTCCACAACGCGGAGATAATCAGCTTTTTACGTCCGGTTTTTTCTACCGCGGCAACAAATTTGGCATCTTCCCATGAGTTCATTGAGGTACGCTCAATCGGCTTCGCTTCCGGGTGTACCGCCAGCAGTTCCGGCCAGATGTAGCCGCTAAAACTTTCGGTTTCCACCGAAGTGTAAATCACCGGCACGTCGAAAATCTTGCCCGCTTTTGCCAGGGCAACGGTGTTATTTTTGAGCTGCTGGCGATCGATATTGGCCACGCCAAATGCCATCTGCGGCTGGTGGTCGATGAAGATCAGGGTAGAGTTTTGCGGGTCGAGCAGGTCAAGTTTAGACATGGTAAATTCCTCAGCGGTATAGGTTTTGTGTGTTGTGTCGTTGAGATGAACTTTAAAAAAAACCGTGCTGAAGAGATAACGGAAAGAATTTTATAAGTTGTTCAAAACGATTTTAGAAGATTGATTTAACTGGAAAAAACAACCATTCCCTCGCCAAAAGCCTACGAAACAACGTTGATCAGTCGGTGAAGACAGGCGTAACCTGTGATCACAAAATCAAAAATTCACCATCGCAAAAATGATTGTTCGTCCCCACCAGCATTGGTTCCTGCGGCTGTTTGACTGGCATGGTTCAGTGCTCACCAGCATCCTGTTCCGCCTGTCACTCAACCTGCTGATGTCGCTTGTCGCCATCCTCGGTTTTCCCTGGTATGAAACGCTCGGTATCCATCTGACTACCGCGCCGTTTAGCCTGATTGGTGTGTCGATCGCCATCTTCCTTGGCTTTCGTAACAACGCCAGCTACGCACGCTTTACCGAAGCCCGCACCCTGTGGGGGACATTGCTGATTACCCAGCGCTCCCTGTTGCGCCAGGTAAAAAGTATTCGCACGCTCAGCCTGGATCAGGCGCGTGAATTTGCCGATCTGCAAATTGCCTTCAATCTGAGCCTGAAGCATCAACTTCGCCGCACGGACCCGCTGACGGATTTGCAGCGCACCCTGCCGCCGCGCTGGCACAATGCGGTGCTACATCAGCCGCTGGCGACCACGCAGATTTTGATGTGTATGGGGGAGTGGCTGGCGCAACAACGGCATGAAGGGCATGTGTCGGATATTGTCTGGCAAAGCATCGATGAGAACCTGAATCATCTTTCCACGATACTGGGCGGATGCGATCGTATCGCCAGCACGCCGATTCCTTTTGCCTACAGCTTGATTCTGCACCGTACCGTGTATCTGTTCTGCACCCTGCTGCCTTTTGCGCTGGTGTCAGATCTGCACGCCATGACGCCACTGGTGTCGGTGTTTATCTCCTACACCTTTTTGTCACTGGAATCGTTGGCGGAGGAACTGGAAGACCCGTTTGGTACCGCGCCGAATGACCTGCCGTTGGACGCCATTTGTGTGGCGATTGAGCGTAACCTGAAGGCGATGAACGGTGATCCGTTGCCGGAACCGTTGCAGCCGGATAAATATTTTAACCTCACTTAATCAAAAGTTTAGATCAGATGGTCCAGCCAGCGCGTATAAGCCTGATCCCACAGTGCCGCTGGCGTTCCCGCTTTACCCAGGCCAAAACCGTGCCCGCCACTGCTCAGCTCGATCAGCTCCACTGGCACGCGCATACGGCGGCAGGTATCACGCATTAATTCGGTGTTATACGGATTAGAGGTGTGGTCATCTTCCGCCTGCGCCAGAAAGGTGGGCGGATAGTTGTGGGTAACAAAGTTCTGTACCGACCAGTTGGCCTCTTCCGCCGGGGTGGCGTTTTTCCCCACCATCATCAAATGGGTGTTGGTGTGCTGATACGGAGCTTCAAGGGTGATCACCGGATAGATCAGGCCGACGCTGTCCACTTTCGGCACCACCTCATCAAGCGGGTCCTGCGCCGGATAGCTGTCGAAATCAGGGCGAGCCGCCGCCATTCCCAGCAGATGACCGCCCGCCGAGAAACCCAGCACATGGACTTTGCGTTCAAAGGAACGGACCAGACGAATCGCGCGCTGCGCATCCTGCAACGGGGCCAGATGGCCCGCCTGCCACTTCTCGCCCGGTAAGCGGTAACTCAGCACATAGGCGGTGTAGCCGTTGGCATTGAGCCAGCGCGCTACGGGCCAGGCCTCGCGCCCCATACCGATCCATTTATAACCGCCACCCGCCGCAATCAGCACCGCTTCGCCATTGGGATTTTCCGGGCGAAAACGCTGGATAGCCGGGGAGACAATGTTGGACCAGGAACCGTTGGCACTGACACGCAGCAAACCCGATGGGCCACCGCCGCCGGGCGGATCTTCCGGCCAGAGAGGGATAATGTCATCACGGGCAAACAGTTTGCCTGTGGTCATCGAAAGTACTGTTGCCCCGGTTGCCAGCAAAAGGCGGCGACGCGTTATCATCATGCTGTGAAGCCACTGTCAGGAAAGGGACAGCCTTGAGGCTGTGTCTCGTTATGGTGATGCAAGTCCAATGCCAAACGCTGGCGATTATGTACGCAATCTGTACAAAAAAGCTATAAAAAACGCGCCAAAAATGGCGCGAATTTTAGGGCTACCCCGGTCGATAAAAAGATTTAATCTTCCTGCTGAAATTGCGTCATCACCGTCTGTTCGCATTGCTGCTGGTTATGACGCAACTGGCTGCGTTCATCCTCGCCCAACTGTAACCAACCGCTGATCACTTCCTGCGCCATCTCTTCATCGAATTCCGACTGGCCGCTGGCGATTTGCGCCTTCATTTTTGTCACATAACTGTCCATCGTTCCGGTGCTTTTTTCGCTGCTTACCAGATGGCACAACTGGCTGGCATAGACGTTTTGTTCCGCGTCTGCGTTGGGATCTTCCGCCAGCGCACTGGTCGACAGTGACAGCCCAATGAGGGCGAGCAACCAAACTTTCATAACAGGCTCCTGTAGTTGCCAGAAATTGCGATGCCCCATGTTGCGCACCTGTTGCCATCCATGCAACTAAATTCATCAGGCAGCCTGACACATCAGTTTTTCAGGTGACGGCTCGCCAGACGAATCATCAGGCTTATCGCCGCCGCCAGGGTCGAGAGCGCTACCACACCGGTCCAGCCCCAGTGCGCCAACGCCAGACTACCCAACGCGGCACCGGTTGCCATACCGATAAACACCACGGTGAACATCAGGGCGTTAAGACGGCTACGCGCTTCCGGTGCGAGGCTGTAGACCAGCGTCTGATGCGCCACCAGCGTCGCCTGTACGCCGAGGTCAAAACCGACGGTACTGATGATGATTAACCCAAGCTGGGCGGATACCGGCAACACCGGCAACAGGAACATCAGCGCAAAGGACACCATGACCAGCGTGGCACCATATTGGGTCACACGGGCCGGACCAATGCGGTCGGCAAAGCTCCCCGCCAGCGGTGCGGCCAGCGCACCGGCGGCACCCGCCAGGCCAAAGGCACCTGCCACTGCGCTATCCAGATGGAAGCGATCGCTCAGCATCAGCGCCAACGTTGACCAGAAGGCGCTAAAACCTACGGACAGCAAGCCTTGCGCCAGTGCGGCACGGCGCAGCGTCTGGTGATGCTGCCACAGATGCGCCAGCGACAGCAGCAGACGCGGATAACTCACCGAGGTGCCCGGTGTAAAGCGTGGCAGCACGCGCCACAGGGCGAGGCTGATCATCAGTACCGCTGCGGCAGCCACCAGGTACATGGTGCGCCAGCCGAAGTACTCCGCCACCACGCCGCTCACCACCCTGGAGAGCAGGATGCCGACCAACAGCCCGGTCATCACCGTACCCACGGTTTTCCCCCGGCTACGTTCCGGGGCCAGCGCTGCCGACGCCGGAACAATATCCTGCGCCACGGTGGCGGTTAAACCAGTAACAAAGCTGGCGATCAGCAACGCGTTCAGGCCACCGGAGAAACCACACAGCAGCAGCGCCGCCATCAGCAGCAAACCTTTTATCAGGATGATGGTACGACGATCGTGGCGATCGCCAAGCGGGGCCAGCAGCAGGATGCCCAGCGCATAGCCTGCCTGCGTCAGCATCGGCACCATGCCGACGCTGCCAATGCTGGCGTTAAATTGTTTGCTGATGATATCCAGCATCGGCTGGCTGTAGTAAATCGATGCGACACTCAGACCGGCACCCGCCGCCAGCGTAAAGACCAGCGGTGTGGGTAGTGACTCAGTGACCTGTTCAGATGATTGCGTCATGGCAGACATAATTCGGTTCCCCCGTGAAAGTGCGTTTATTAAAGCGCGTCACAGCCATACGCGGTAGACTGATGAAAAGCAAAACCGTTATACGTGGTACGTATGAGCAATCTTTCCAGTGTTGATCGCATCGAGCTGATGCAAACCTTTATTCGCATCGTGGAGAGCGGCTCCTTGTCGGCTGCTGCCGCGCAGCTCGGCACCACCCAGCCGACCATCAGCCGCCGTTTGCAGGCGCTGGAGCAGCGGTTGGGGCTGAAGCTGATTCTGCGCACCACCCATGCGCTGAAACTTACCGATGACGGCGAGCGCTGCTATCAACAGGCGCGCCAACTGCTCGCCACCTGGTACGCGCTGGAAGATGAGCTGACCGGTGCCAGCGATGACCCGGTGGGTACGTTGCGGGTGCGGGCGCCACATGCGTTTGGCCAGGATCAGTTGGTCGCCCCGCTGGTGGATTATCTGCAACGCTATCCGCGCCTGAATGTGGAGTGGATGCTGAACGACCGCACGCCCGATTTTGTCGCCGAAAACGTCGACTGTGCCATTCAGGTCGGTGCGCCGACCGACCCTTCAGTGGTGGCCATTCTGCTTGCGGAGGTGCCGCGTTTTGTCGTGGCTGCCCCGTCGTTACTGGCCGCGCATCCGCCGGTGGAAAAGGTTGAACAGTTACCGCATCTGCCGTGGCTGGCGCTCACCAGTTTTTATCACGGCGAGATTGCGCTCCAACGCCTGAGCGACGGACATCCGGTGAATCTGGCGATCAGCCCACGCCTGGCCAGCGACAGCCTGTACGCGGTACGCAAAGCCGCACTGGCGGGCATGGGCGCGGCCGTGGTGTCGTCATGGGTAGTGCAGGAGGATTTGGCGCGCGGCGATTTGATTCAACTGGTGCCAGAGTGGCAGGCACCGCCATTACCGGTATGGCTAACCTATCCGTGGGCCAGTTACTACCCGGCAAGGTTGCAGAAGTTTTTTGCCATGATTCGCGAAGTGATGCCGCAGTTAGCGGGGACACAACCCGCAGGCAGAGTGCCGTCGTAGCGGCGCGATTTATCGCGCGTCTTTTTCCCGCATCGCGCACGAAATTGCGCGATAAATCGCGCCGCTACGGAATTATTTTTTCTCTGCTTTGGACATATTGTCCAGATACCCCATGACAAACGCCGACAGCACAAACGTCAGGTGGATAATCACAAACCACATCAGTTTATCATTGGCGACGTTGCGCGCTTCCATAAACACCCGCAGCAGGTGAATTGAGGAAATCGCCACAATCGACGCCGCCACTTTATTCTTCAGCGAACCGGAATCCATCTTGCCGAGCCAGCTCAGCTTCTCTTTGTGTTCGGCGATATCCAGCTTAGAAACAAAGTTCTCATAACCGGACAGCATCACCATCACCAGCAGGCCACCAACCAGCGTCATATCCACCAGCGACAGCAGCAGCAGAATCAGATCGTTTTCACCGATGCTGAGGATGTCAGGCAACAGGTGAAAAATCTCCTGGAAAAACTTAATCGTTAGCGCCAGCAATCCCAGTGAAAGTCCGATGTAAACCGGTGCCAGCAACCAGCGCGATGCATACATCAGGTTCTCGGTAAAACGTTCCATAATTTCCCATTAATCAACCGACAAGTCGGCGATTATAACCGAACAAATGTGAAGTTATTTCAGCCCGTCTTCAGAAATTTCAGGAGGCGGCGGCAGCGGTAGCGAGAGCCGGAACGAAGCGCCGCCTTCGGGACGGTTCTCCGCCCAGATGCGTCCACCGTGAGATTCGACAATGGTTTTGCAAATCGCCAGTCCGAGACCCACGCCCGGCACGGCCGATTCTTTATCGCCACGGGCAAACTTATCAAAGATGCGTGTCAGGGCATCCGGCGCAATCCCCGGACCGCTATCCCAAATGGCGATTTCCAGCCGGGTATTTTCACGCCAGGCGCGAATGCCATGCTGTGCCGCGTTCCCGGCATATTTCAGGCTATTTTCGATGATATTGGTAAACACCCGCTCCAGCATGCTGCTGTCGCCTTTAATCAACACCAGCTCAGCAGGCAGATCGAGGGTGAAATCATGGCCTTTCAGCGAGGGGCCCATGCTGCTCAGCGCCCCACCGATCACCTCATCCAGCGCCACCCACTCTTCACGCAGATTCAACCCGCCAGACTGGATGCGCGCCATATCCAGCATGTTGCTGACCAGCCGGATGGTACTTAGCGTCTGCTCGCGGATCTGATTTGCCTGTGCGACATATTTCGGCTGTTCGCTGGCAAGGTCGAGCATCAGCATTTCCGCCTGACCGAATAACACCGTCAGCGGCGTGCGCAGGTCATGCGACAGCGCCGACAGCAACGCGTTACGCAGTTGCTCGCGCTCCGCCGCCAGGCGCGAAGCGGCTTCGCTTTGCGACAGCGCCATCCGTTCCAGTGCGTTGGCGATCAATACGGTGAAGGTTTCCACCAGCCGCTGCTGTTCCGGGATCATCAGCTGACGTAAATTCTCTGGCTCCACCACCAGCAAGCCACGGCAGTGGTTGCCGCTTTTCAGCGGCAGAATCTGGTACGGCACCGCCGGTAAGGTATCGGTGCCGGCCCCGGCGGGTTGCCCTTTGCTGTAGCTCCACTTAGCAATGCCCAGGTCCGGTGGCGTGCCCATGCTGCTTTCCCCCACCGCCTGCAACTCGCCCTGCTCATCCGGCAGCAGCAGCAGACTGCGTGCCTGAAGCGTCACCTCAATCACCCGCTGGCTGGTGCTGGCGATATCCTGTGGCGTCAACGCGCTGCCAAGCGACTTCGCCATCTCATACAGATGGCGTGCCCGCTGCTCGCGATAACGCGCCACCCTCGCCTGGTAACGTACACCTGCCGTCAGATTACCGACAATCACCCCCACCGCCAGCATTACCCCGAAAGTCACCAGATATTGCAGATCCGACACCGCCACGGTGCCGGTCGGTGCCACAAAGAACAGGTCAAAGGCGAGGATGTTGATCACCGTGGCGAAGACCGACGGCCAGCGACCAAAGCGCAGCGCGACAATCACCACCGCCAGCAGATAGATCATCACGCCATTGGCCGGGGCAAACTCAACCAGCAACCAGCGACCTGCGGCGGTAACCAGGATGCACAGCACCAGCGCCATCAGGCAGCCGCGTAGCTGCATACGCCATTTTTCCGCGCTGGCGCGCTGACCATTTAGCTGCGAAGGGGCATCGCGTACCGGTTCATCCAGCGCCACCACCAGCAAATCGAGGTCCGGCCCCAGTTCACCGAGCCGCTGGGCAAAACTGTCACGCCGCCAACGCCGCTGTGGCTGGCGGCCGGTGACGATCTTGCCGAGGTTGTGTTCACGGGCGTAGCGCAGTACCGCGCGCGCCTCGTCGGGATCGGACAAAGTGGCGGTTTCCGCCCCCAGCTCCTGCGCCAGTTGCAGCGTGCGCAGAATGGCGCGGCGACGCGCTTCCGGCAGGCGATTCAGGCGTGGCGTTTCCACGTACACTGCGTGCCACTCGCTGCCAAGCCGTGCCGCCAGCCGTGCCGCGGTACGCACCAGCTTTTCACTGCCAGTGTCATCGCCTATGCACAACAGAATGGCATCACGCGTGTGCCACACCTTGTCGCGTCCCTGTTGATCGCGCCAGGCACGCATCTGGTCATCGACCCGGTCGGCGGTACGGCGCAGCGCCAGTTCACGCAGGGCAAACAGATTGCCTTTACGGAAGAAGTTTTCGATAGCACGTTCGGCGCGGTCGCCAACGTAGACTTTGCCCTCCTTCAGCCGCTGACGCAGATCATCGGGAGGCAGATCCACCAGCACCACTTCATCTGCGGCGTCGAAGAAGGGATCGGGCACGGTTTCGCGCACCTGAATACCGGTAACGCCACCGACCACATCGTTCAGGCTTTCCAGATGCTGCACGTTGACGGTGGTGATCACATCGATACCGGCATCGAGCAACTCTTCAATGTCCTGCCAGCGCTTCGGATGGCGTGAACCCTGCACGTTGGTGTGCGCCAGTTCATCCATCAGGATCACCGCTGGATGGCGCGCCAGCGCGGCATCCAGATCGAACTCCGCGTGCCGTGAACGGCCGGTGGCGCGACGTGGCAAAACCGCCAGCCCCTGCAACAGGGCGGCGGTTTCATCACGGCCGTGGGTTTCGACCACACCCGCCAGCACATCCAGTCCCTGGGCACGCAGGCGTTGCGCCTCCTGGAGCATGGCATAGGTTTTCCCCACCCCAGCACAGGCACCAAAGTAGATTTTGAGTTTGCCGCGATGGCTATCGCTGTGGTTCAGCAGCAGCGCATCGGGGTCCGGGCGCGGCAGTTCGTCGTTCATGTTCAGTCCGTTATCTCTCCGATCCGTAGCGGCGCGATTTATCGCGCAGATTTTTCCCACAGCGTGCACAAAATCGCGCCGCTACGGTGTTAGTTATTTAATGCATCCAGTGCCATATTTAACCGCAGCACGTTCACCGTCTCTTCGCCAGTAAACGGCAGCAACGGACGTTCAGTATGGCGTGCAATCAAGGCTTCAACCTCCTGCAACGGCATCTGGCGCGCTGCTGCAATGCGCGGTGCCTGCCACAACGCAGCTTTCGGGGAGATATCCGGGTCGAGGCCGCTGGCCGAAGCGGTCACCAGATCCACCGGCACCGCCGTCGGGGCCTGTGGATTGGCGGCACGCAGCGCCGCGACGCGCTCCGCCACCGCTTTATCCAGCGCCGGGTTGTTGCCTGCCAGATTGCTGCCACTGGAAGCCAGCGGATTATAGCCGCTGTCGCCAGTGGCCGACGGGCGGCCCCAGAAATGACCGGGCTGGCTGAATGCCTGACCAATCATGGCAGAACCTCGCACCTCGCCATTCTGCTCCAGCAGCGAACCATTGGCCTGCGTCGGGAACCACCATTGCGCCAGGCCGGTGGTGAGTAGCGGATATACGCCACCCGTGATGACCGCCAGCAGCACTAACAATACAATAGCAGGACGTAACTGACTCATTTCTCTTCTCCTTACGCCAAGCCCAACAGGGTCAGCAGCACATCAATCGCTTTGATGCCGATAAACGGCACCACCAGCCCACCCACCCCGTAAATCCACAGGTTGCGGCGCAGCAACGCAGCGGCACTCAGCGGGCGGTAGCTCACCCCTTTCAGGGCCAGCGGGATCAGGAACACAATCACCAGCGCGTTAAAAATTACCGCCGACAAAATGGCGGAATTGGGGGAGTGCAGCTGCATCACATTCAGCATGTTGAGCTGCGGATAGGTGGCGGCAAACGCTGCCGGGATGATGGCGAAATATTTCGCCACGTCGTTGGCGATACTGAAGGTGGTCAGTGAACCGCGAGTCATCAGCATCTGTTTCCCGATGTGCACCACCTCCAGCAACTTGGTCGGGTTGGAGTCGAGATCGACCATATTGCCCGCTTCTTTTGCCGCCTGGGTGCCGGAGTTCATCGCCACCGCGACGTCAGCCTGCGCCAGTGCCGGGGCATCGTTGGTGCCATCGCCAGTCATCGCCACCAACCGCCCTTCCGCCTGATACTGGCGAATCAGCGCCAGCTTGGCTTCCGGGGTCGCTTCCGAGAGAAAATCGTCCACGCCCGCTTCAGCCGCAATCGCGGCAGCGGTTAACGGGTTATCACCGGTGATCATCACGGTCTTGATGCCCATTTTGCGCAGTTCGGCAAAACGCTCTTTGATGCCACCTTTTACGATATCTTTCAGCGCCACCACGCCCAGCACCTGAGCGCCTTCCGCCACCACCAGCGGTGTCCCACCGGCACGCGCCACCTCTTCCACCGCGGCATTCACCTCCGCCGGGAAGCGGCCATTGCTGGCTTCGATATGACGGCGCACCGCATCCACCGCCCCTTTACGAATCAGGCGATCCTGCACGTTCACGCCGCTCATACGCGTTTGTGCCGAGAACGGGATAAAGCTGGCCCCCATGCTGCTGAGGTCACGCTCACGCAGGTTAAACTTCTGCTTTGCCAGTACCACAATGCTGCGCCCTTCCGGCGTTTCATCTGCCAGCGAGGCCAGTTGCGCTGCATCGGCCAGTTGCTGTTCGCTGACGCCAGGCGCTGGCAGGAACTGCGTCGCCTGACGGTTGCCGAGGGTGATGGTGCCGGTTTTGTCCAGCATCAACACATCAACGTCACCCGCCGCTTCCACCGCACGGCCACTGGTGGCGATAACATTCGCACCGAGCATACGGCTCATCCCCGCCACGCCGATTGCCGACAATAAGCCACCGATGGTGGTGGGGATCAGGCACACCAGCAACGCGACCAGCACGGTGATGCTGACCGGCGTACCGCCCCAGGCAGAGAATGGCCACAACGTGACGGTCGCCAGCAGGAACACGATGGTGAGCGACACCAGTAGAATGGTCAGCGCAATTTCATTCGGGGTTTTACGGCGTTTGGCACCTTCCACCATAGCAATCATGCGGTCGAGGAAGGTTTCCCCCGGATTAACGCTGCACTGGATCACCAGCCAGTCGGAAAGTATGCGCGTGCCGCCGGTCACCGAGGCAAAATCACCGCCGGATTCACGGATCACCGGGGCCGATTCGCCGGTAATGGCGCTTTCGTCCACCGACGCCCCCCCTTCCAGCACTTCGCCATCGCACGGAATGATGTCACCCGCTTCCACCAGCACCACATCGCCTTTGCGCAGGCTATCCGCCGACGCGGCTTTCCAGGCGGCTCCGTAGTGTGGCTCCGCCAGTTTTTTCGCATCGACGCTTTTTTTCACCCCTTTCAGGCTGTTGGCCTGGGCTTTGCTGCGCCCTTCCGCCAGCGCTTCCGCAAAGTTGGCGAACAGCACGGTAAACCACAGCCAGACCGCCACCCCGGCGGTAAAACCGGCGCTACCGTTTAATTGCCCTGCGGCCATGCCGATCGCCAGTACGCTGGTCAGCACGCTACCGAGCCACACCAGAAACATCACCGGGTTGCGAAACTGCACGCGTGGATCGAGTTTTTTCACCGCATCCAGCATAGCGACGCGCGTCAGTCGCGCATCAAACAGGGCCAGTTGTTGACGACTCATGATTCCGTTATCCCTGAATTAATTGCAGATGTTCCGCCACCGGACCAAGCGCCAGTGCGGGGATGAAAGTCAGAGCACCCACCAGCAGCACGGTGCCAATCAGCAGGGCGACAAACAGCGGGCCGTGCGTCGGCAGTGTCCCGTTACCCACCGGTTGCACTTTTTTCACCGCCAGCGAACCGGCAATCGCCATCACCGGAATGATGATGCCGAAGCGACCAACGAACATGCAGACCGCCAGCAGCAGGTTCCAGAATGGCGTGTTGGCGCTCAAACCGGCAAAGGCGCTGCCGTTGTTGTTGGCAGCCGAAGAGACGGCGTACAGCACCTCGCTGAAACCGTGGGTGCCGGGGTTAGCCATACCGGCCCGTCCCGCTTCGGTCATCATCGCCAGCGCCGTGCCGATCAACACCAGCGTCGGCGTCACCAGAATCGCCAGCGCGGTCATCTTCATCTCCCAGACGTCGATTTTTTTACCGAGGAATTCCGGGGTACGGCCAATCATCAGGCCCGCGATAAACACCGCCAGCAGCACGAACAACAACATGCCGTACAACCCGGCCCCCACGCCGCCGAACACCACTTCCCCCAGTTGAATCAACCACATCGGCACCATGCCGCCCAGCGCGGTGAAGGAGTCGTGCATCGCATTCACCGCACCACAGGAGGCCGCCGTCGTGATCACCGCAAACAGGCTGGAATTGAGGATACCGAAGCGCGTCTCCTTGCCTTCCATGTTGATGGCACTGTCAGCTCCCAGCGTCAGGAAGTGCGGATTACCGCGCAGCTCAGCCCACATCACCGTGACCACCGCCAGCACAAACATCAACGTCATCGCCCACAGCAACATATGCCCCTGACGACGATCGCCCACCTGCTGACCAAACGCGAAGCACAGCGCCGCCGGGATCAGGAAGATACTTAGCATCTGCACGAAGTTGGTTAGCGCATTGGGGTTTTCAAACGGGTGCGCCGAGTTAGCATTGAAGAACCCTCCGCCGTTGGTGCCGAGCATTTTGATCGCTTCCTGCGACGCTACCGGACCGAGCGACAAGGTTTGCTGCGCCCCTTCCAGCGTGGAGATCGCATGATAGGGTTCAAAGGTCTGAATGCTGCCCTGACTGACGAAGAACAGCGCCATCAGCAGGCTGATGGGGAGCAGCACATAAACCGTGATACGGGTCAGATCGCGCCAGGCGTTACCCAGGGTCGCCAGCGAGCGATTGGCAAAACCACGAATCAACGCAAACGCTACGGCGATACCGGTAGCTGCCGACAGGAAGTTTTGCACCGTTAATCCCGCCATCTGGCTGAAGTAGCTCATGGTGCTTTCACCGCTGTAAGCCTGCCAGTTGGTGTTGGTGACAAAGCTGATGGCGGTGTTCAGCGCCAGATCCCAGCTCAGCCCCGGCAAGTGCTGCGGATTGAGCGGCAATGCGCCCTGCATCATCAGCATCACCAGCAACAAGATAAAGCCCAGCGCGTTAAACAGCAGAATCGCCAGCAGATAATGCGGCCAGCGCATCGCCTCGCCGTCAGCACCCGCCAGCCGCCACAGCGCGCGCTCGGTGCGCGGCAGCAGCGGTTTATCGGCAATCATCAGCGCCAGAAAGCGTCCAAGCGGCTGCGCCAGCACCATCAGCACCAGCAGAAACACCGCGATCAGCAGAAATGCATTGGCAGCCATCAGAATGCCTCCGCGTTAAGCAGGGCATAAAACAGATAGCCCAGTAATAAAAACACCAGCACGATGCCGGTTATCACGCCCACACTCACAGCGACCTCCAGAGGATTTGGTTGTGCTGCAAGCATGCGCGCGGCGATATAAAGAAGAGGTAAAAAGGCGATTGGCGGGCGTAAAAAAAGTATAAAAATGGTCGAAAATCAGGCGCTTTCCAGCGCCCAGATACGATTGAGATCGATGTTATGCCACATGCTGCTGTCTTCGGCACCGGTGATGCTGTCGGTACAAAAGCTGTCGCCGAGATCAAGCTCTTCTGGTTTGATTTCCCGCTGCGCATGCAGCGACCAGAAGACATGCACTTTCGGCTTCAACAGCGATTGCTCACCGGCTTGTACCACCAGCGCTACCCGCCCGGAGGCCAGCCGCACCAGCGATCCCACCGGATAGATACCAATGGAACGCACAAAGGTTTGCAGCAATTTGATATCGAAGTGGCCACGCCAGCTCAGCATGTTGTGCATCGCTTCAGCCGGGGTCCAGCCTTTACGGTAGGGGCGATCGGAGGTCACGGCATCGTACACGTCGCACACCGCTGCCATACGTGAAAAAAGGCTGATCTCTTCCCCTTTCAGGCCGTGCGGATAGCCGCTGCCATCCATTTTTTCATGATGATGGAGCGTAATATCCAGTAAATCCTCATCCGCGTCGGCTTCCATCAGCATCTGCGCGCCGACAATCGGATGTTGACGCATGATCGCCATCTCTTCCGGGGTGAGCCTGCCAGGTTTGTTGAGAATCTCCAGCGGCACCGCCGCCTTGCCGACATCATGCAGCAATCCGCCCATGCCTACGCGCCGCTGCTGTTGTTCATCCAGCCCGAGTTTTTTACCGAGCGAAATCATCAAACCACATACCGCCATCGAGTGCAGATAGGTGTAGTCGTCATGGTTTTTCAAGCGCGCCATGCTGAGTAACGCGGTGGGTTCACGCGTCAGCGATCCGGCGATTTCGTCCACCAGGTTCAGGGTATAGTTGAGGTCGAGGCCCTGCCCAAGGCGCGCTTCGTTGAACATTGCCAGCACCTGGGGTTTACCCTGGGTAAAGATCGCCTGCGCCTGGTCAATTTCGTGAAAAAACGGCGTTTGCGGAATTTCTTTTTTCGGTTCAGGTGGCTTCTGTGGTGCCTGCACCGATTTATCAAGATCGATCCAGACTTCAAGGATCCCTTCATTACGGATCCAGGCGATCTGGCGTTTATCAGTGATCAGCATCTGGTTGCGAATGCGTTTGTCTTTGATCCACCACACCTCCAGTTTGTGGACAAACATCCCCGGCCGCAGTTCGTCAACGGTTATCAGCTTTATCACGATATCTCTCCTTAATATCAGTGGATGGTAGAGAGATATCGGCAGCTGAACAAAATATCTTCAGGCGGTTTTGTGCGATCTGCGGAATGGCGCGATAAAGTCAGTGATGCCGGGAGGTTTTGGCACATACCGTAGCGGCACAATTTATTGCGCAAATCCGTGCATGTTGCGCGATAAATCGCGCCGCTACTTCGGTCAAACCACCCTGGTCAGCACTGCTTCGCCTTGTGCAAAGGCCAGCAGGTTTTCAAATACCAAATCTGCCATCGCCGCCATCGTCTCCTCGGTGCTGCTGGCGAGATGCGGGGTGATGACCACATCCTCACGCTGGCGCAGCGCCGCGGGAACGGCGGGTTCCTGTTCAAACACGTCCAGCCCGGCCCCGGCGATTTCACCGGCTTCCAGCGCGGCGATCAGCGCCTGTTCATCCACCACGCTGCCCCGTGCGATGTTGATAAGAAAGCCTTTGGGTCCGAGCGCACGCAGTACCCCGGCATCCACCAGATGATGGGTCGCCGCGCCACCCGGCAGCGTCAGCACCAAAAAGTCGGCGCGCTGTGCCAGCGACAACAACGAATCATGGCGGGTATAAGGGACATCCGGGCGTGAACGTGGGTTGTAGTAATGAATATCCATATCAAAGGCCTGGGCGCGCTTCGCCAGCGCTTTGCCAATGCCCCCCAATCCGACAATGCCGCACACTTTGCCCCCCACTTTGGTGGTGAGCGGATAACGCCCCTGGCTCTGCCATTGTCCTGCGCGCGTGTAACGATCCGCCGCGCTGATGCGGCGTGCCACATCGAGCAGTAGCGCCATGCCGGTGTCGGCGACGCAGGCGTTGAGCACACCGGGGGTATTGGTCACCACAATGCCGCGCGCCTCGGCTGCTGCGATATCGATGGCGTCATAGCCCACACCGTTGCTGCAAATCACTTTCAGGTTGGGCAGTTGGTCCATCAACTCGGCGCTGGCGCCCATCAACGCGTTGCCGCTGGTAACCAGCGCGTCAATTTCCGCGCCGTGCTGTGCCAACCAGGCGGCCTGATCATCCTGCTGCCACAGGCGGTAAGTGGTAAACTGCGCATCCAGGTTGTCCTGCAAGCGTACCGGCAGTAACGGACCTTTCATCAATACCTTAAACTGCGTTGATGCCATCTTCTTTCCCCTGTTTTTCATACGATGTAACGCCAGATTCCTGCTCCTCGCCGACACGTTCGATCGGTCCCATCACCAGCCAGAACAGCAAGGCAGCGACCACGCAATGCGCGCCGACAAACACCAGGCCGATGCTGTAGCTACCGGTCACGCCAACGATGATGCCGAACAGCAGCGGCGTGAGAAAACCCGCGATATTGCCGATGCCATTGAAGATCGAACCGGCCAGGCCCACCGCTTCTTTCGGTGCGGTATCGCTGACTATCGTCCAGGTACCCGCCCCGGCGGCGACCCCTTTGCCAAAGAAGGCGAAGGACATGATGGCGATGATGCCGACGTTGCTCGGGATCACCGCCGCGAGAATCAGCGTCGCCGCCATCAGCATGCCGACGATATAGGGCGTTTTACGCGCCCAGGAGATGCTCCAGCCACGCGCCAGCAGCTTATCCGAGATGAAGCCCCCGCTGATACCACCGGCAAAACCAAACAACGCCGGAGCAATGGTGGCAAACCCGGCATCAAGAATGTTCATGCCGCGCGCCTGCACCAGGTAGATCGGGAACCAGGTGATAAAAAAGTAACTCAGCGCGATGATGCAGTACTGACCGATGTAGGCGCACCACAGCATCCGGTTGCTGAGCAGTTTTTTGAACATCGCTTTGCTCAGTGCCGGGCGGGCTTTGAGCGTTTGCGCCGCATCGATATCTACCAGCGCGCCACCGTCCACGATATGGCGCAGTTCGTTTTCTGACACCTGCGGGTGCTGTTTCGGGCTGCGCATATACGCCGCCCAGACAAACACCGCCAGCACGCCGATGCCGCCCAGCACAAAGAACGGCCACTCCCAGCCATAGCGCGAAACCAGCCAGCCGGAGAGCGGTGAGAAGATCGCCACGGCAAAATATTGCGCCGAGCTGAAGAGCGACGAGGCGCGCCCACGTTCCGCGCTGGGGAACCACATGATCACCACGCGAGCGTTGGCCGGAAAGCTGGGTGCCTCGATCAGACCGAGGACAAAGCGCAACGCAAACATCAGCGCCAGCGCCGCCGTCATGCCGCTGGAAAACTCACCAACAAAACCCATCGCAATGGTGGCAAGCGACCAGAGCGCCAGCGTCACGCCATAAACCTTTTTGGTGCCGAAGCGATCGAGGAACAATCCTCCGGGAATCTGGCCGATCACGTAGGCCCAGCTAAAGGCGGAGAGGATCAGCCCCAGTTGGATCGCCGATAGCCCAAACTCCTCTTTGATCGCTGAACCAGAGATCGACAGGATCGAGCGGTCGGCGTAGGCCACGACGGAAAGAAACAGGATCAACATCAGGACCCAGATACGGACATGGCTGGTACGGCCAGCGTTTTTTTGTTGTGACATGGGGTGAATTCCTTAATCAGGGGGAGCCTCCTGCCCCGGATGATGTGTTCAGGAATACCGCTTAAATTTCCCTGTTGAGAAAATATAGAGAGCCGGACATGGCGCGGTCATTGTGCGGATGGGGGAATTGCACGGGGAATTTCGCACGCGTTTTGGCGGATGCCACAAAGGAGGGTGCGGTGCTGCACAGAACCCTAAATCTTCCGGCAGCAAAAGCCGGGAGTGTGCGCCAGGTCGAAGAAAATCATTCGTGATGCAACTATGAGCAGGCTAACACATTACGTAGCGGCGCAATTTCGTGCGCGCTGTGGGGAAAATCCGCGCGATAAATCGCGCCGCTACGGATCGGTGTGAGCGGTAGCGGCGCAATTCACTGCGCAATTTCGTGCGCGCTGTGGGAAAAATCCGCGCGATAAATCGCGCCGCTACGGACCGGTGTGAGCGGTAGCGGCGCAATTCATTGCGCAATTTCGTGTGCGCTGTAGGGAAAATCCGCGCGATAAATCGCGCCGCTACGGATCGGTGTGAGCGGTAGCGGCGCAATTCATTGCGCCCACTCTTCCCGCAATACCGACATCACCACGATATCGTGGTACTCGCCATTGCGCAGGCAGGCTTTGCGCCGCACCCCTTCGTGCTGAAAACCGAGACGCTGGTACAAGCGCAGCGCACGGTGATTATCGTGAAACGCCTCCAACTCCATACGCTGCACGCCCAGCCAGTTAAAGGCGTAATCCATGCCGGTACGGATCAGTTTTTCACCGATACCGCGCCCACTGAATGCCGGGTCAACGCTGATACCAAAGCTGATGCTGTGGCGGGTGCGGGGCCGATGTTCAACAAACAACGTCAGCTCCCCCACCAGGTTGCCGTCGATTTCCGCCACAAACGCAATGAAGCCTTCCGCATCCATTTTCTCAAATTTTTTCTCCCAGGTAGCAACGCTGGGAAAGGGTAGCTGCGTGGTCCATTCATAAACCGCCGGTTGGCTAAACAACCTTTGGTATGCCGCCGCATCACGCGGTTCACGGCCACGGATAATCAAATCCATATCGCTATTCTCCTGGAAATTACACTAAGCTGAATGATTCAATGAGACGGAAAGAGTGACGCTATGCTGTATCGCCGTTTTGAACGTTTTATCAATATTTTCCAGGATGCACCAACGGATTCTCCCCCTTCCACTGTTTGGCCGTTTTATCTCTACTATCTGCGTCAGGTCTGGCCGAGTTTTCTCGCCCTGCTGATTGTCGGGCTGGTGCAGGCGCTGATTGAAGTGGCGCTGTTCAGCTACCTCAGCCGCATTATCGATCTGGTTAACCACTCGACTCCGGCGACATTGTTTACTGATAACTGGCCGATTTTGCTGTGGATGGCGGCGGTGGCGCTAATTTTCCGCCCCATCGTGATTGCCTTGCACGATCTGCTGGTGCATCAAAGCATCAGCCCCAGCATGACCAGCCTGATCCGCTGGCAAAATCATAACTACGTGCTGCGTCAGAGCCTGAACTTTTTCCAGAACGATTTTGCCGGACGTATCGCGCAACGCATTATGCAGACCGGTAACTCGCTGCGTGATTCGGCGGTGCAACTGGTGGATGCCATCTGGCACGTTTTGATCTACGCCATCACCTCGCTGGTGCTGTTTGCCGAGGCCGACTGGCGGCTGATGATCCCGCTGATTATCTGGCTGGTCGCCTATAGCCTGTCGCTGCGTTTCTTTGTGCCGCGCGTGAAACAGCGTTCGGTGGTGTCTTCCGAGGCGCGCTCGAAGCTGATGGGCACCATTGTCGATGGCTACACCAATATCGCCACCATCAAGCTGTTCGCCCATAACAATCTGGAAAAACGTTATGCGCGCGAAGCGATTCAGGAGCAAACCGACAAAACCCAGCACGCCAGCCGCATGGTCACCAGCATGGATATCACGCTATCGACCCTGAACGGCATGCTGATCGTCAGCACGTCCGGTCTGGCGCTGTGGTTATGGAGCCAGTCACTGATTAGCGTCGGTGCGATTGCGCTGGCAACCGGCCTGGTGATTCGCCTGGTAAACATGTCCGGCTGGATTATGTGGGTGGTGAACGGCATCTTCGAAAATATCGGCATGGTGCAGGATGGGTTGAACACCATTTCCCAGCCGCTCAGCGTGCAGGACGCGCCCGCCGCACAGCAGATGCAGGTGACGCGCGGCCAGATCCGTTTTGAGGATGTGCGCTTCGATTACGGCGGCGGTCGCCAGGTGATCAATCGCCTCAACCTTAACATCAAGCCGGGGGAGAAAATTGGTCTGATCGGTCCGTCCGGTGCCGGTAAATCGACGATGGTGAATTTGCTGCTGCGGCTGTATGACCTGAACGGTGGCCGCATCCTGATTGACGACCAGAACATCGCCAACGTCACTCAGGAAAGCCTGCGTGGTCAGATTGGCATGATCACCCAGGACACTTCACTGCTGCACCGTTCGATTCGTGAAAACCTGTTATATGGTCGCCCTGATGCCACCGAAGCGGAGCTGATGCAGGCGATTCGCCGTGCGCGTGCCGACGAGTTTATTCCACTGCTGTCTGACCCGCAGGGCCGCACCGGGCTGGATGCGCATGTCGGCGAACGTGGCGTGAAGCTGTCGGGAGGGCAACGCCAGCGTATCGCCATCGCTCGCGTGCTGCTGAAAGATGCGCCGATTCTGATCATGGATGAGGCCACCTCGGCGCTGGATTCGGAAGTCGAAGCGGCCATTCAGGAGAGCCTGGAAACGCTGATGCAGGGCAAAACGGTGATTGCCATCGCCCATCGTCTCTCCACCATTGCCAAAATGGATCGTCTGGTGGTGCTGGAGCAGGGGCAAATTGTCGAGATGGGTAATCACCGCGAGCTGCTGGCGCACAACGGTTTGTACGCGCGCCTGTGGCAGCATCAGACCGGTGGTTTTGTCGGCGTGGATTAATCGCCGCGTCGATACGGCAGGGCGTCGCGCGCCTCAACCTCCCAGGCGCGTATCCCTGCCCGCTCCTGTTGCAGAAAATCGTCCACCGCCGCCCGTAACCCCGCATGGCTGAGATAATGCCACGAGTGGGTGATCTGCGGCTCGAAGCCTCGCACCAGTTTGTGTTCGCCCTGCGCACCCGCATCAAAGCGCGCTAACCCCTCGGCCATCGCGTAGTCCATTCCCTGGTAAAAACAGGTTTCGAAGTGCAGCCGGTCAAACTCCGCCAGGCAGCCCCAGTAGCGGCCATACAACGTCTCACCATCCACCAGGCAGAACGCCATCGCTGCCTGCTGCCGTTGCAGCGAAGCGATGCACACCCGGATGCTGTGCGGCATCCGTTCGGCCAGCAGGCTGAAAAAATCCCGCGTCAGGTAGGGACGCTGACCGCGTACCGCATAGGTATTGGCGTAGCAGGTATAAATAAAATCCCACTGATCTTCACGCAGTTGATCGCCACGATACCAGTCAAAAGCAAAGCCGTTACTCGCCACCTGCTCGCGTTCTTTGCGTAGCTGTTTACGTTTACGCGACATCAGGGTATCGAGAAAATCCTGGAAATCCCGGTAGCCCCGATTGTGCCAGTGATACTGAATGCCAAGACGTGCCAGCCAGTCCGGGGCCTGTTCGAGCAAGGCATTGGCGTGCGGCGTGGTGAAGTTGATATGGGCGCTGCTCAGACCGTGCTGATGCAGGTAATCCGGTAACTGTGCGATTAATGGGGCGGCATCGCCCAGCAGGCGCGCACCGGTCACCGGGCTGAACGGAATCGCCCCCAGCCATTTGGGATAATAAGGAATGCCCGCCCGCTGGCAGGCATCGGCCCAGGCGTGATCGAACACATATTCGCCCCACGAATTGCGTTTGCGATAGCCCGGCAGCGCGGCACGCACTTCACCCTGTTCGCGCCAGATAAGGTGATCCGGCTGCCAGCCACTTTCCGGCCGCACGCTGCCGCTCTCTTCCAGCGTCAGCAGAAAAGCGTGGCGTAAAAAGGGTTGATCGTCAGGTAACAATGCATCCCACGCGGCGGCGCTAATCTCCGCCAGCGATGACAGGTGAAGCAAGGACATCCACGGCTCCCGGCCAGATAACAGCAAACCTGTAGTCAAACAGGTTTTGCCGCCGGGGGAAAGGTGCAGCGCACCGAATGCGAACTTAAACCAGAGCGCTGTGCCGGAAAAAAGCGCGCGATAAATCGCGCCGCTACGGATCCATCAGACGTTATATACTCCGCTTTTGTTTACCATCAGGAAGCGCCATGGATCGTCTTGATTGTGACCGTATGTTTGTTGCCGTGCTGGAAGTCGGCAGCTTTGCCGGTGCCGCCGCACGGCTTGGCACCAGCAGCGGCCAGGCGTCAAAGCTGGTATCCAAACTGGAGCAGGAGCTGGGTGTGCAGTTGTTTAAACGCAGCACACGCGCCCTCTCTCCCACTGAAGTGGGGCGCGCTTATTACAAACGGGTAAAAAGCCTGCTGGAAGCCTTCGATACCCTCGATGCCACGGTGCGTGAAAGCGCAACGACTCCCACCGGACGCCTGAAGATCAGCGCCCCCGGCACCTTTGGCACCGCCGTGCTCGCCAGCGTGCTGGTGGAGTTTGCCCGCACCTATCCGCAAATCGAACTGGACGTGAACTTCTCCGATCGGGCGGTGAATATCGTCGATGAAGGGTTTGATATGGCGATTCGGATTGGCAAGCTGGATGACAGCAGCCTGATTGCCCGCCGCCTCGGTGATGTGCCGGTGCGCGTGGCGGCTTCGCCGGGGTATCTCCAGCAACACGGCACGCCGCAGCACTGGCGCGATTTGGCGGCACACCAATGTATCAGCGACACCAATTTCCGCGATCCCTGGCACTGGCCGTTCGTCACCCCATGCGGCGATAGCGTTAATATGCCAATTCGCGGTCGTCTGTGTTTTTCCAATACCGAAGCCTGTTTACAGGCGGCACTGGCCGGACTGGGCATCGCGCGCTTACCGGGTTTTATCGCCGCGCCGGCCCTGCAACGCGGTGAGATCGTCTCGCTGCTGGATGCCTTTGCCACCCCGCCGCTTGGCCTGTTTGCGCTTTATCCTCCGGCCCGCCATCTGGCACAGAAAACCCGTCTGCTGATCGACTTTCTCGCCGAGCATTTCCGTCATTATCCACCAGGCTGATTCCTTCCAATTTGGAAGCAATGAAAGCCATTTTGCCCGGATTATCACCCATCCGGCAGCGGGTTAAGCTAACCAACATCACCACAGAGGAGCAGAGCGATGTTGGTAAACGGTAAGTGGAGCGCAGAGTGGCATCCGGTTCAGGCCACCGATAAACAGGGCGGCTTTGTCCGTCAGACATCCAGTTTTCGCCATTGGATCACCGCCGATGGTTCCAGCGAGTTTGCCGCCGAGCCGGATCGCTATCACCTCTATGTGGCGCTGATTTGCCCGTGGGCTTCACGTACCCTGATTGCCCGCAACCTCAAAGGATTGGAGCAGGTGATCAGCGTGTCGGTGGTGGAGCCACAACTGGGTGACCAGGGTTGGCATTTCGGCGATTATCCCGGCGCCGATCGCGATACGCTGAATAACGCCGAATATCTGCACGAGCTGTATACCCGCGCCGCGTCTGATTTCACCGGTCGTGCCACCGTGCCGGTGTTGTGGGACAAAAAAACCGGAACCATCGTGAATAACGAATCCGCCGACATCCTGCGGATGCTGAACAGCGGATTCGGCGATCTGGCCGATAACAGCCTCGATCTGTATCCGCAGGATCTGCGCAGCGAGATCGATGCGATCAACGAATCGATCTATCCGCGTCTGAATAATGGCGTGTATCGCACTGGTTTCGCCACCACGCAAATCAGCTACCAGCAGGCGTTTCAGGATGTTTTCAGCCAACTGGATGAGCTGGAGGAACGCCTGAGCGATGGCCGTACTTTCCTGCTGGGTGAGCGCCTGACCGAAGCCGATATCCGCCTGTTTGTGACGCTGATCCGCTTTGACGCGGCTTACCACGGCCTGTTCAAATGCAACCTGCGCCGCCTGCGCGACTATCCGCTGCTCGATCGCTACCTGAAGAGTATGCTGTCGGTGTCCGGCGTGCGTCAGACAGTGAATATTGACCATATCAAACAGGGCTACTATTCCATCAAAGCACTGAACCCGAATGGTATCGTGCCGGTTGGCCCGGATATGGCGGAATACGGTTTTTAAGGAGCGGTAAGATGGCAAAAGCGTTAGTGATTTTTCTGCACGGCGTCGGCAGCAATGGTGACGATTTGGCGGTACTCGGCCAGCATTGGGCCAGCCTGCTGCCGGATGTGGCGTTCGCTTCCCCGAATGCGCCTTATCCGTTTGAACACGGCATGGGTTATCAGTGGTTTAGCCTGAACGGCGTCACCGTGGAAAACCGTCCGGCACGGGTGCGTGAAGCGCGCGCTGCGTTCGATGCCACGCTACAGCAATTAATGGCACAGCATGGCTTTACCGATGCCTGGGATAAAGTGATTCTGGTGGGCTTTTCGCAGGGGTCGATTATGGCGCTGGATGCGCTGGCGTCGGGTCGTCATCCGCTGGCGGGTGTGGTGGCATTCTCTGGCCGTCTGGCCTTTGACGGTGCCCTGACGCCGCAACCGCTGACGCCTGCGCTGTTGATCCACGGCCATGCTGACGGCGTGATCCCCTGGACCGAGAGCGAATCCGCCGCGCTGCGCCTGAAAACCGCGGGTGTGACGCTGGAAACACGTTTTGAACCGGCCACCGGCCACACCATTTCTTCGCAGGGCGCGATGCAGGCGGCTGCCTTTATCGCGCAATGTTTGCAGGATTAAGGCCAGTAGCGATTCAGCGCAGTCCACGCCTGTTGCGCCGCCACTGCCGGTGGCTGCGCTTTTAACGCATCGTTAAACACCTCGATGCCAACCGGGCCGTTGTAACCGGCGCTTTTCAGCTTATCGACAAAACGTTCCACTTCGATGATGCCGTCACCCGGTAATAAACGCTGATGACGCGCAATATCGATAATGGCGTCATTGTTCTGCGGCGGCAGTGCCGCCATATCGCACAGCTGCACTTCATAGATGCGATCGGCGGGGATACCATCCAGCTGCGAAGCATCGCCGCCCCGCGCACAGATGTGGAACAGATCGACCACCAAACCAATGTTGGGTTGATCCAGCCGTTGCAGGCGCTCCCACGCCAGCGGCAGGGTGTTATCGACGCTGCACCACGCCATTGGCTCGTACATGATACGCATTTTGTAGCGCGCGGCTTCCGACGCCATCCACTGCAAATCCTCATCGATACGTTCCGCGAGGCAATCTTCACGCGTAGTGGCCGGTGCCTGAATGGTGTCGCAGCCCAGCGCCTGAGCGACCTGAATAAACTGACGCAGTTCTTCGCGTTTCTGCTGACGTTCACGATCCGGCGCACCGGTAAAATCGCGTAATACCTGCAAGTTGGTAAACGTAAGCTGCTGCTGAGCGGCCAATTGCGCCAGCGCCAGGGTGCCCTGCGCGCTGGCCTGAACATCTTCACGCCAGATTTCAACCTGATCAAAGCCCGCGGCATGCGCTGCTCGCAATTTCTCTTCGGGCTCACCGTTTAACAACACCAGGTTAAGGAATTTGGGGTGACTACTCATCAACGTGCTCCTTAATCGTCCGGATAAATCGGTGACACGTTCTGTGCGTCACACGTACAGAACTCTGACCAGTATCTACCTCTTAAAGGTTATTTCAAGCGCTCCGTTTAGCCCAGCAGATTGACCACGGCGAAACCGGCAAAGGTCATCAATAAAGAACCGATCACATGCACCATCACGCTCGACATCGCCCAGAAATATTTGCCTGCCTGGATCAGCACGACAATTTCTGCCGAGAAGGTGGAGAAGGTGGTCAAACCGCCACACAAACCGGTGACAATCAGCAATTTCCAGGCCGGATCAAGCTGTGGATTCTTTAAAAACCAGGCCAGTGCAGCACCAATAATAAATCCACCAATCAGATTCACCATTAAGGTGCCGGGCGGCAGATTGGGGAATAGCGTGTTAAAACGGAGGGAAATCAGCCAGCGCAGTGTGCAACCCACGGCACCACCGAGCATAACAGCCAACAGCGACTTCAACATAAATGTGTAGCTCCTGATGTTTGAAACGCGCAGGGCCGCGGCAGGACAGAAAAACACCTGACACACCGCCGTCTCCCGCGCAGGGATAAGAGTGTTGTCAGGCGTCATCAGCCGTCTGTTGCCAGAACGGCGGTTGGGGAAGGTGGCACGCCATCACCTTGAGGGGGTTGATAATACGATGGCTGGCATTATGGTGCAAACAAGAGAATGGTCAGTGCTCAATCAAACGTCTGAAAAGTAACTGCTGAATACTCTGTCGTTGAGACAAGAAAACATGAGCGTAAACAGTTTGCTGTTCAACGGAAAACAAAACCCTGTAGCCGTCTGAACTATTAAATTCTCGATAACGAGTGACACCATGTTCTGCCAATTCAGAACAAATCTGACAACCTAACGGGAACTGGCTCACTCGCGATTCAAATTCATCTAATGCTTTCGCAATAATAGGTTTATGATCATTACCCAGGCGGCGATGAAAAGATGCAATCTCCTGAAGACTCAATCGCACAGTTGGCAGATAGACGATATGAAAGTGCTCATCCTTGTGCTGCATATTTTATCCTCAGAGATCTTCTAATAGCTGTTGCCGCGTCATACCTTTTCCAGCCGCTTTGTCCTCTTCAGATAAAGCGAGTAACTTCAGTAATGCCAGAGTTTCGTCTCTTTGCTGGCGCGCTTCCCAGGACTCAATAACGTATGCTGGCGTACCATTTTGTGTCACAAGAATTGGTTCCGAAAGCTCAAGAGTCGCTGCATTTTTCTTGATGTAGCTGATAGTTTCTATTTTCATGTCGCCCTCCACAATGGTCTAAATTTAGACTCTTTATATTCTCTTCGCAATCACTGATTTTTGCTTTACCTTTCCAGGAATTGAAGAGGAGACCCCTATGCGCACCCTGATTTTTGATACTGATATCGGCGTGGATGACGCCTTTGCGCTGGCGTATGCCGCGCGCACCCAGAAATTGCTGGGTATCACCACGGTATTTGGCAATGTTCCGGTGGGCCAGGCGGTGAAAAACGCCCGGCTGTTTTGCGAGAAAATGGCTATTGATGCCCCGGTGTATCGCGGGTGTTCACGCCCGCTGGCGCTGACCCCTTCTGAGCCGGCGCGTCTGCATGGGGAAGATGGTTTGGGCGATGCCTTCCCTAACCCGCACAGCGATCAGGCCCCCAGCGCGGTACAATTTATTATCGACAGCGTACGCGCTCACCCGCATACCATCACCCTGGTGGCGATTGGCCCGTTGACCAATATTGCCAGCGCCATCAATCAGGCCCCGGATATTATTCCACTGGTGAAAGAGTTGGTGATCATGGGTGGCGCATTCGGCACCGACGGACACAGCGGCAACGTCACGCCGTTCGCCGAGTTTAATATCTGGAAAGACCCGCATGCCGCCGACCAGGTGCTGTCCTCGGCGTTAAAAGTGGTGGTACTGCCGCTGGATGTCACCCATAAGGTGTTGATTACCGCAAATGAAGTACATCAACTTAATCAGCCGGTGTTGAGCGCCATCTGCCGTCCCTATCTGGCGTATAGCCTGGAAAAAGAGGGGTTTGCGGGTATGGCACTGCACGACACCTTGACCCTTTCCTGGCTGGCGCTGCCGCACGCCTTTCACGTCACGGAAGCGCCGGTACGCGTGGTGACGGAAGGTATCAGCAGCGGTCAGACGTTACGCCGCCTCAACGCCCTCGCCTCACGCCATGACCCCTTTGCCGGGTTGCATGCCCAGCGCCTGTGTCTTGGGGTGGAGGCTGACGCAGTGCGCCAGCACTTTTTCGCCACATTGCAGGCGTAAAGACGCGCGATAAATCGCGCCGCTACTGGGATGATTGATGGCCTGTAGCGGCGTGATTTATCACGCGATTTTTGCGGCACCGCACACCCACGGTGCGGGGCCCGATGAAAACTTAACGGGCGAAGTGGATGACGCCTTTGATCAGCTCGCGATTGTTGATCACCTCGGGTTCAAAGGTTTCCGCCAGGGTGGAGAAGTCATAATGCCGATTGAGCATCATGTCAGCACGTAGCTGGCCGCTCGCCATCAGTGCGCGCACTTTGTCGAAATCTTCGCGCGTGGCATTGCGGCTGCCCATCAACGTGGTTTCTTTTTTGTGGAATTCGGTATCGGGGATCACCAGGTCGCCTTTGTGCAGGCCGACAAACACAATAGTGCCGCCGTGACGAATCAGTTTTACCGCGCCGTTCATTGCTGCCGGGCTACCGGTGGCATCGATCACCTTGGCCGCCAGGCGTCCACCGAACTGCGCGCGCAGCGTGGCGTCAAAATCCGCATCCAGCGGGTTGATGGTTGCCAGCCCCAGTTGCTGCGCGACATGCGCCCGCCGCTGTTCGCTGGTATCCGCCACCACCACCTGCGCGCCGGCTGCTGCGGCAATTGCCGCCACACCCAGGCCAATCGGCCCGGCACCGACCACCAGCACCTGCTCATCCGGCATCACCGCAGCCCGGCGCACCGCGTGGGCGCTGATGGCGAATGGCTCGATCAAGGCTGCCGCTTCCGGTGCAACATCATCCACCGCCAGTAAATTGTTTTGCGGTACGCTGAGCAGTTCGCAGAAACCACCATCCTGATGCACGCCAATCACCGAGATGTTTTCACAGCAGTTGGTTTTGCCGCTCTGACAAGCGTCGCACTGCTGGCAGGCGACGTACGGGATCAACGCCACACGTTGCCCCGGCGTAAAGCCGCTCGCCTCAGCGCCCAGCGCCACCACTTCGCCGCATAGCTCATGGCCCAACACGCGTGGATAACTGAAAAACGGCTGGTTCCCCGCCCAGGCATGGATATCGGTGCCGCAAATCCCGGCGGTAATCGGTTTGATCAGAACCTCGTGGGCGGCCGGGGTCGGTCTGGCACGCTGCTGCCACACCATGCTACGCGGTTCCGCCACCACCAGGGTTTTCATGCTTGTCATAGGTTTCTCCTGTGCTGTTGTCACAGTTATGGCGAGAATCGATGTTAACGGCTTGTTGCGCACGCAAAAGTGTGAGGCAGAACGATTTTTTTGGGCTTTCGATGGTTTTTAATAAATAAAAAACCGGAGCCTGTTATGAGCCGAAGCCAGAATCTGCGTCAGAACGTTATCAACCAAATGCTGGAAGGCATCGCGCAGCGCCATATCCGTTCGCCTTTACCCCCGCAGGCGGCGCTGGCGGAGATGTTCAATATCAGCCGTACCACGGTGCGCCACACCCTGCATTACCTGCACCAGCGCGGCATTCTGGATAAAGTGGATGAGACGTATGTCATCGTGCGTAACCCCAGCGATGAAGATGGCTTCAGTGCCCTCACTCCACCGATTGAGCAGCAGGCCACGCAATTCGAGCAGGCATTTTTTAATTTGATCAACCAGCGGCTGCTGATGCCGGGTGATACCTTTACCGAGCTGCAACTGGCGCAGCGGGTGAAGGTCAGCCCGGTGGTGGTGCGTGAGTTTTTACTGCGTTTTATGCGCTACAACCTGCTGGAGCCGGTGAAGCGCGGTCAGTGGCGCATGAAAAAGTTCGACCAGAATTACGCGGAAAAACTGTTTGAGCTGCGTGAAATGCTGGAAACTCACGCGTTAAATCGCTTTCTCAATCTGGCATCGGAAGATGAGCGCTGGATTCAGGCTCGCGATTTACTCGACCGGCACCGTGCGATGCGAGACACCATCGCCAGCGATTACCGCCACTTCGCCGCACTGGATAAGGAGATGCATTCGCTGATTCTTTCCGCCGCCAACAACCCATTTTTTAATCAATCGCTGGAGATTATCTCGGTGATTTTTCACTCGCATTATCAATGGGATGAAAGCGATTTAAAGCAGCGTAATATCGTGGCACTGGAGGAACATATGGCGATCCTCACCGCGTTGATTAGCCGTCAGGATGTGGAAGCGCTGTGTGCATTACATGCCCATCTCGACACCGCCAAAACCTCGATGATCCGATCGATCCGTCAGTACAATTAAAAACCGATTAAAAACCACAAAGCATTAGCTCCCGCACGAATCAGAAACATCTTTGCAACATCCTGTCATCTTTGCTTCTAGTCTCGGAACCATCTGTTGAGGTCGCATCGGTTGGCGACCACAGAACCCCACACTGACTGATAACGATAAGTACCCAGATCCGGGAGGTTGCAATGGAAAATACGTCGGCTCGTGGTCGCGAGACAGCGCCAGCCCCAGCCGCAGATGGACGCGAATTTGTCCCTGCACGCGGCGATGTGGTGCGCTCACCGCGCATCAGAAAGATTCAGATGACAGCGATGTTGTTGCTGCTGTTCGCCGCCATTATTAACTATCTTGACCGCAGTTCCCTGTCCGTCGCCAATATGACCATTCGCGGCGAGCTGGGTTTGTCGGCCACCGAGATTGGCGTACTGTTGTCAGCGTTTTCGCTGGCGTATGGTCTGGCGCAGCTGCCGTGCGGTGCACTGCTGGACCGCAAAGGCCCGCGCATTATGCTGGCGATTGGCATGTTCTTCTGGTCGTTGTTCCAGGCCGCCGCCGGTATGGTGCATAACTTCACCCAATTTATCCTCGTGCGTATCGGCCTGGGTATTGGCGAAGCGCCGATGAACCCGTGCGGCGTGAAGGTGATCAACGACTGGTTCAACATCAAAGATCGCGGTATGCCGATGGGGATGTTTAACGCCGCCTCGATGATTGGCCTTTCAATTGCCCCGCCCATTCTGGCAGCGATGATGCTGGTGCTGGGCTGGCGCGGTATGTTTGTCACCATCGGCGTATTGGGGATGTTCCTCGCTATCGGCTGGTATCTGACCTACCGCGATCGCGACAACAACAAATTGAGCGCGGAAGAGATCCATTATTTACAGGCGGGTAGCGTGGCATCACGCAAGGAGCCGATCAGTTTTGCCGAGTGGCGTGGTCTGTTTAAGCAACGCACCATGTGGGGCATGATGATTGGTTTCAGCGGCATCAACTACACCGCGTGGCTGTATATCGCCTGGCTGCCGGGCTACCTGCAATCCACCTATAACCTCGACCTGAAAAGCACCGGTTTACTGGCGGCGATTCCGTTCCTGTTCGGTGCCGCCGGGATGTTGCTCAACGGCTATGTGGTGGATGCGCTGGTGCGTCGTGGGATAAATGCAGTGAAGGTGCGTAAGGTGAGCATTGTCAGCGGTATGTTGCTGTCAGCGGCATTTACCGCCTTCGTCACCCGTGCCACTGACACCACCAGCGCGGTGACGCTGATTGGGATGGCGCTGTTCTGTATCCATTTTGCCGGTACGTCCTGCTGGGGATTGATTCATGCCAACGTCACTGCACGCATGACGGCGTCGGTCGGCAGTATCCAGAACTTTGCCAGCTTTGTGTTCGCCTCCTTTGCACCGGTGGTGACGGGCTGGGTGCTGGATACCACCAAATCCTTCAGCCTGGCGCTGATGATTTGTGCCGGTGTGACGGTGGTAGGGGCGCTGGCGTATCTGTTGTTGGTGCGTAAACCGATTACGGATGGGGTTTGATTCTGGAAAGGTTCCGCCCGCCGCAGCGGTTTGACTATGAGTAGGTTCCGCCCGCCGGGCATTGTGGAGTTTCAGCTGCAACGTGCAGGCGGACGGGTTAAGGCCCGAGGGCGCGGGCCTTAACAATCCGCGCCCTGCGCCGTCCTCGCGCAGCGCTCTGCGCTGTTCCCTCGCTTATCACTCAGGCCTTACGGCACGCGCGGATTCGCCATCCCTGGCTCATTCCGCTCTCTCGCCGCATCCATGCGGCTCGGCCTGGCCTTCCCTCTGCGCTCGGCGCTGCGGATGCCGCCCACCTCACCGCCTGTAAGCCAGGTGCTCTCTTAATTGCGCGATAAATCGCGCCGCTACAAATGGCCGCACGTTACCCGTAGCGGCGCGATTTATCGCGCAAAAAACACCGCGTAGCGGCGAGGGAGGCTGGCGCGGGGCCCGGGATTGCAAAGGGTGCGGCCAGGCACCCTTTGCTCGGTCGCCACACTGGCGAACTGAAACCCACCAGCGCTACGGTTTCACCGTAAAAAACCGTGATTCACACTGCCGCGCAATCTCCCACAACTTATTACGAATCACCTGTTTCAGTTGCAGGGTCGATTGCGACTGAGGCCGGTCACGGCGGCTAATCAGCATCACCTCAAACGGCAACGGCTGCGCCACTGGCAGCAGCTTCAGCTGATCGGCATAACGACAGGCGGTAAACAGATCCACGATCCCCACGCCGCCGCCCGCCAGCACCATGTCGGCAATCACCGAGTAGGTTTTAATCGACAACGACACCCCGGGATTTAACCCCTTATCCCGCAGCGCGCGATGCAGCACACGGCCCAACGGGTCCTGGCTTTGCATCATCAGCAGGTTATTGGCGCACAGCCATTCAAGGGTGACCGGTTCGTTGTGGGTATGATGCAGCGGCAGCAGCGCCACCATTGAGGATTGAAACAAAGGTTCCGCCAGCAGGTCAGCATCCACCTGCTGACCAAATACCAGCGCGAAATCGAGCTGATTATCGAGAATGCTGCGACACAAGGTGCTGAAATGTTCGGTGACCAACTCCACGCTGACCGATGCCACCTGTTGTCGCCAGGTGACCAGCGCCGGGGCCAGCACCATCTGACCAAAAGCATGCGCCGCACCAACGCGCACCGTCTGTCCTTCGCCACGCCGCAGTTGCTCCGTCAGCTCGGTGATGGACTGTAAGCGTTGATACAGCTCTTCCACTTCCGGTAGCAAACGCCGCCCTTCCGCCGTCACAATCATCCCCTGGGCGCGCCGTTCAAACAGCGCAAAACCAAGCTGCTGCTCGGCGTGGTTCAACACCCGGCTGACATTCGGCTGCGACACATTAAGCAGGCGCGCCGCACCGCTGATGCTGCCGGTCTGCACAATCGCCTGAAACACCTCAATATGTCGCAATCGCACGATTATTCGCCCCAGGTGGCTTCAAGCACACGCAGCCAGTTGCCGTAGCAAATTTTCTCCAGCAACTCTTGCGAATAACCGCGCGCCGCCAGCGCATCCACCACCAGCGGGAAACCGGCCACGTCTTTCATATCGCCCGGCATGGTCGCGCCATCCAGATCGGAACCAAAGCCGACACCATCTTCACCCACTTTTTCCAGCAGATATTCCACATGCCGCACGATGGCATCCACCGTGGTGGGCGCGTGACGATCGCCGTCTTCACGCAGGAACGGCACCGCAAAGTTCACGCCGACAAAACCCTGAGTTTCCGCAATCGCTGCCAGTTGACGATCGGTGAGATTACGTGACTGGGCGCTCAGCGCATGCGCATTGGAGTGGCTCGCCACCAGCGGCGCATCGCTGATCTCAGCGGTGTGCCAGAAACCTTTTTCATCCATATGTGACAGATCCACCATGATGCGGCGCTGATTACAGTCACGCACCAGTTGTTTACCTGCCGCCGTCAGACCATTGCCGATATCAGGCGAGGAGGGATAACGGAAGGGGACGCCGTCGCCAAACTGGTTCGGGCGGCTCCATAGCGGCCCCAGGGTACGTAGCCCGCTGGCGTAGAGGATGTCCAGCAGCTCGCCATGCGTATCCAGCGCTTCCGCCCCTTCAACATGCATCACCACCGCCAGAACCCCTTTACTCATGCATTCACGAATATCACGCACGCTGCGGCAGATTTTTACCTGGCCCTGCGACGCCTGCTCAATCCGCAGCAATAACGCCAGCATGGAGAAGGTGGCATCGCGCGCAGTGCTGATAATTTCATGAGGAAAATCTGAGAGGTCTGGCGCACTTCTTGCAACTAGCGGGTGTGATGGCACCCAGGTGGCAAAAATCCCACCTACCATATTTCCGTGCCGGATGCGGGGAAAGTCCATCTGGCCTGATTCAGTGCCGTTGAAAAAAACATTCACGGCATCGGGCTGATGGTGTTGCCACAGTTTGTTGAGGACATCGTTGTGACCATCAAAAACCGGGATGGCAATCCGGTTGGCGTTCGGCGAGTCAGACATGTTGTATCCGTTTCTTGTTCAGGGGAAAGCGCAAACGCTGCCAGTTGACGGGGCACAATGCACCGAAACAGGGCAAGCGGCTGCGTATGAAACAAAAGGCTTAATGCCTGTTATTAATCCTCCTGCCCGGCGGGAATGTCAAGACAAAAAACAGCAAATAATAATTTTTTTATTTTAATAATCAATAAGTTGGAGTTGTCATGGTAACCAGAAGACGTTTTCTTGCAGGATGCACCGCAGTGCCCTTCCTTTCGTATCTCAGCCTCAATTCTGCCTTTGCTGCCACGCCCCCCAGCATGCTGGTGATGGCGATGCAGCTGGATAACATGACCAGCCTCGACCCGCATGAAAGCTTTGAAGCTATCGGCGGCCAGATCTGCGGCAACCTGTATCAGAAGCTGGTCATGCCGGACCCACAGCAGGCCGACAAAGTGATTGGCGCGCTGGCAAAAAGCTGGGAAGTGAACGCCGACAACAGCGTTTATACCTTCCACATCGATCCGGCGGCTAAATTCGCCGACGGCACGCCCGTTACTGCCGAAGATGCAGCGTTCTCCATCGAACGTATCGTGAAACTGGATAAAAGCCCGGCGTTTATCATTAACCAATTTGGCTTTACCAAAGATAACGTCACCCAGTTGGTGACAGCGAAAGACACCCATACGCTGGAGATGAAACTGGGCGCACCGGCCGCTGAAAGCTTCCTGTTGTATTGCCTGTCAGCCACCGTCGGCAGCATCGTATCGAAGAAAGCGTGCCTGGCGAACCAGCAGAACAACGACTTCGGTAACGCCTGGCTGAAACAGCACAGCGCCGGTTCCGGTGCCTTTACCCTGCGCACCTGGAAAGCCAGCGAAACCGTTATTCTGGAACTCAGCCCGCAATTTGCTAACCAAAGCAAAATTAAACGCGTGATCCTGAAACATATCGCCGACCCGGCGGCCCAGGCACTGATGCTGAAAAAAGGCGATGTCGATGCCGCTTATGACCTGACCACCGAACAACTGTTGCAGGTAAAAAACGATCCTGCGGTCAATCTGGTCAATCAGTCCCTCTCGTCCGTGATGTTGATGTCGTGCAACACCAATAACGAATACCTGAAAAAACCGCAGGTATGGCAGGCCCTGAAATGGGCGCTGGATTACGACAGCATCCAGAAAAACATTCTTTCGATGAGCTTCACCACCCATCAGAGTTTCCTGCCGAGCGGTTTCCCGGCAGCGCTGGACGACAACCCATTCCATAAAGATGTCGCCAAAGCCAAAGCGTTGCTGGCGGAAGCGGGTTATCCGGACGGGTTTGAAATCACCCTCGACCACTACTCGATGCAGCCCTACCCGGATATCGCCCAGGCGATTCAGACCCAACTGGGCGCGATTGGCATCAAAGTGTCGCTGATTGCGGCGGAAAACCGTCAGGTACTGACCAAAATGCGCGCCCGTCAGCATCAACTGGCGCTGACCGTATGGGGTGCGGATTACTTCGACCCGAACTCCAATACCGAAGCCTTCTGCGTTAACACCGACAACAGCGACAACGCGCGCAACCGCACGCTGGCCTGGCGTTGTAGCTGGTCTGATGATGAGTTCAACAAGCTGACCGAGCAGGCGCTGCACGAAGCCGATCCGGCCAAACGTATTGCGCTGTATCACCAGATTCAGCAGTTGGGTCGCGAGAAGAGTCCGTTTATCTACATGATGCAGAAAACCAAAAACGTCGCCGTCGGCAAAAATATCAGCGATGTCCATATGACGGTGCTGGAACAATGGCCGTATGAGCAGGTGAAAAAAGCCTGATGCCGTTACTGAAGAAAATCGTCAGCACCCTGAGCAGCCTGGTGCTGACGCTGTTTGGCCTGTCGGTTTTGACCTTTTTCATTGGCCGCGTGATGCCCACCGATCCGGTGCTGGCAGCGGTCGGTGATAACGCGCCTCAGTCCGTTGTGGAGCGCGTACGTGCGGAGATGGGGCTGGATCAGCCCCTTTACATCCAGTTTGGTCATTACCTCAATCAGCTGTTACATGGCGATCTCGGCAAATCGATTCTGACCTCCAATCCGGTCACCACCGATATCGCACGTTTCTTCCCTGCCACTATGGAGCTGGCAACGGCGGCGATTATTATCGCCGCGTTGATCGGTATCCCGCTGGGCGTGTGGGCGGCGGTGCGGCAAAGCACCTGGGTGGATCAAACCATCCGCGTAGTGTGCCTCGCCGGCCACTCGCTGCCGGTGTTCGTGCTGGCGTTACTCAGTTTGTTGGTGTTCTACGCGGTGCTGGGTATCGCGCCAGGACCGGGGCGTCAGGACATCATCTGGCAGGATATGGTGCCGCAGGTCACCGGTTTCCTCACCATCGACTCGCTGCTGGCAGGTGAATATGACGCTTTCCGCGATGCGCTGGCGCATATGGCGCAACCGGTGTTGATCCTCGCTTATTTCAGCATGGCCTACATCACGCGTATGACGCGCACTTTTATGCTCAACGCCCTGAGCGGCGAGTTCGTGATTACGGCACGCGCCAAAGGCTTATCTGCGGCTCGGGTGATCTGGCGTCACGCCTTCCCCACCGTGGCGGTGCAACTGGTGACGGTGCTGGCGCTGACCTACGCCGGACTGCTGGAAGGCGCGGTGGTAACGGAAAACGTCTTTGCCTGGCCGGGCCTCGGGCAGTATCTCACCACCTCGCTGATGAATGCCGACATGAACCCGGTGGTGGGCGCAACCTTGCTGGTCGGCACCGTGTATGTGCTGCTTAACCAGTTGGCTGACCTTCTCTATCGACTTTGGGACCCGCGCGTAAAATGATCTTTTTCTCTCGTGACTGGCTACTTGATGACACGCCAGCTAACCGCCGTCAGGCGGTGTGGGGCCGTCGCTATCGTCTGTGGCTCAGCCTGCGCAGCAACCCGCTGGCGATGGCGGGGCTGCTGGTCATTTTCCTGATGTTGCTGCTGGCGCTGTTTGCCCCGCTGCTGACACCGTTCGATCCTGGCGCGCAGCATCTGGATAACCGCCTTGCGTTACCGTCCTGGGCACACTGGCTCGGCACCGATGAACTGGGGCGCGATGTCTGGACGCGCATCATTTATGGCGGGCGCACCACGCTTGGCATGGTGATCGCCGTGGTGTTGCTGACCGCCCCGCTCGGCCTGTTAATTGGCTGTATCGCCGGGTATGCCGGTGGATTTGTCGACAAGGCGCTGATGCGTCTGACCGATATCTTCCTCGCCTTCCCGCGCCTGATTCTCGCGCTGGCATTTGTCGCCGCGCTGAAACCGGGTGTCGAAAGTGCGGTGCTGGCCATCGCCCTCACCGCGTGGCCGCCCTATGCGCGCCTGGCGCGTGCGGAGACGTTGCAGTTCCGCAACAGCGATTTTATCGCAGCCAGTCGTCTGACCGGGGCAGCGCCGTTACGCATTATTCTGCGCCATATCATGCCGTTGTGCGTGCCAAGCCTGATTGTGCGCGTCACCCTCGACATGAGTTCGATCATCATCACCGCTGCCAGCCTTGGCTTTCTCGGTATGGGGGCACAGCCACCTTCACCGGAATGGGGCACGATGATCGCCACCGCGCGCCGTTTCCTGTTCAGCGAATGGTGGGTGCCGCTGATGCCGTGTATCGCTATTTTCCTGACGTCGCTGGCGTTCAACTTTCTTGGCGACGGTCTGCGCGACGTGCTGGACCCGAAGGAGCGCTAAATGTTGGTGGAAATTGAAAATCTGCGCATTGCCTTCCGCAATCGTGCTGAGACTTTTGAAGCAGTGCGTGGCGTCAGCTTTAGCGTTGGTCGCGAGAAGTTCGCCATTGTTGGCGAGAGCGGCTCCGGCAAATCGCTGACGGCGCGCAGCCTGATGCAATTGCTGCCGGGCAATGCCGAAGTCACGGCAGATGTGCTGCGTTTTGATGGTATCGATCTGCGCGGCGCCAGCGAAAAAGTGCTGCGCCAGATTCGCGGCAAGCGCGTTGGTTTTATTTTGCAGGACCCGAAATATTCGCTGAATCCGGTGATGACCATCGGCCAGCAGATTGCCGAAGCCTGGCGCGAGCACAAAGGCGGCAGCAGAAAAGCGGCGATGCAGGCGGCGATTGAGTTGCTGGAACAGGTCAAAATCCGCGATCCCGAGACGGTGGCGAAGCGCTATCCGCATGAAGTTTCTGGCGGCATGGGCCAGCGCGTGATGATCGCCATGATGCTGGCACCGGATCCGGAGCTGCTGATTGCTGACGAACCCACCAGCGCGCTGGATGCCACGGTGCAGGCCGAGATCCTGAAACTGATTGACGATCTGGTTTCTGCGCGCGGCATGGGGTTGATCCTGATCAGCCACGATCTGCCATTGGTGTCGCATTTCTGCGATCGCGTGGCGGTGATGTACGCCGGACGGATCGTCGAATTGCTGGAAGCCGGGCAGCTACAACAAGCGCAGCATCCTTATACCCGCGGATTGCTGGCCTGCCTGCCATCGTTGCGCCATCCGCGCGAGCGGTTGCCGGTGTTGCAGCGCGATGCGGCGTGGCGGGATTAATAAGCGTTTCCGAAATTGCGCGATGAATCGCGCCGCCACGGTCTGGTGCAGCCTGTAGCGGCGCGATTTATCGCGCGAGTTGGATCGGATGATTAGCTAAACGAGCAAAACACATGATTCAAATCGATAATCTGCGCATCGCCTTTGGTGCGCACACCGTGGTGAAAGGCGTCAGCTTTGCCGTTGGTAACGGCGAAAGTTTTGGTCTGGTCGGCGAAAGCGGTTCCGGCAAATCCACCATCCTGCGGGCGCTGGCGGGCCTGAATGAACACTGGCAAGGCAGCATGACCTTCGGTGGTCAGGCGCTGAGTGCCAAACGCAGCCGGACCTTTTTTCGTCAGGTGCAAATGGTGTTTCAGGACCCGTTCGGTTCGCTGCATCCACGCCAGACCATTGACCGTATCCTGCACGAACCGTTGCTGGTACATCAGCTCGATCGCGCCGAGCAACGCATCAGCCAGGCTCTGAGCGAAGTGGGCCTGCCTGCGGCGGTGCGGTTCCGTTATCCCCACCAGCTCTCCGGTGGGCAGCGTCAGCGTGTGGCGATTGCCCGCGCGTTGATTGCCGAGCCGGAAGTGCTGCTGCTGGATGAACCGACCTCCGCACTTGATGTGTCGGTACAGGCGGAAATCCTTAATTTACTTAGCGATCTTCGCAGCGAACGCAAACTGACCTACATTATGGTGACACACAACCTCGCGGTGGTGACGCACCTGTGTCAGCGCATTGGCGTGATGCAACATGGCGAGATGGTGGAGCAGCTAAGCGCCGATGACCTGCGCGCCCGCCGCATCCAGCATCCGCACACCGCGCAACTTTTTGATCTCAGCATGACGCTGGAGGAACCGGCATGACAGCCCACTGGCAACAGGCCGCAGATGTTGCAAACTCAATTGTGCAAAGCTGGCAACAACCCGGCGCACCCGGCGGGGCCATCGTGCTGTTCGATGCTCACCATATTCACTCTACCCACTGTGCCGGTTTGGCCGATCTGGCCCAACAAACGCCGTTCACCGCCGACAGCGTGGTGCGCTTTGCTTCCATCACCAAACATCTGTTTGCCGCACTGGTGACCGGGCCAGGCCGCCGCTATCTGCAACTGGAAGACACCCTGGCCCAGCATCTGCCGCAATTGACCGGCGCTAATGGTTCAGTAACCGTCGGCCAGGCGCTGGATATGAGCAGCGGTTTGCCGGATGTGCGTGAAACCCTGTCGCTGCTCGGTTTGTCGGTCTACAACGCCACCACCGCCGCCGACCTGTTGGCTTTCGTGGCGCGCGAAGGCGATCTCAGTTATCCACCCGGTAGCGAGATTTCCTACACCAACACCGGTTATCGTCTGGTGGAAGAAGCGCTGAAAGCCAAAGGCGTGCTGTTCAACGACCTGTTGCAGCAATACGTCTGCGAACCTTTGGATATCAACCTGTTCGCCCCGGAAAGCTGGTTTGATATCGTCCCCGGCCTGGTGCCGGGTTACTGGAATAATGGGCAGCAGTGGCAGCTTTCCAGCGCCGGTCTGCATCTGTCGGCATCCGGCAGCGTGACCGGCAGCCTGCATGATTTGACGCGCTGGCTGCAAACGCTGTTGGCAGACACCGGTCCCGGTGCAGGCGTGCTGCAACGGCTGAGTGCGCCGCGCAATCTCAACGATGGACGCACCAGCGGTTATGGCCTTGGCATCACCAGCTCGACGCTCGGTAGCCAGACGCTGTTTGGTCATGGCGGTTCCCATGCTGGTTATAAAAGTTACTTCCTGCTGCACCCGGAACTGAAGATTGGGGTGGCTCTGGTCGCCAACCGCGAAGATATCACCACCTCCGAAAGTGCACTGCGTATCCTGGCGGCGGCGTTGGGCCGGACGTTGCCGGAGAAGGGGCACGATCTGACGCCCGGTTTGTATGTGGCACCAGATGCCGCCGACTGGCTGGAGATTAACGGTGTTACCGCCACCTGGCTCGGTGCCGGTGAAACTCTGTGGCGCGACGAGCGTCACGGCGACGCCGTCTCCCTTTCCAGTACCTTCCCCATGCAGTTACGCCACGACGGTGCGGCGATTGTTGGTGAAATCGGCCATGCCGCGCGGCGTTTTGTGCCGGTGCAACCCGATAGCGCCAGCCTCGATAACCTGCAAGGACGCTGGTTTGCGCCGCAGTGGCGCAGTGAAATGGTGATTGAAGGGGATGAGCTGACGATGGGCATCGGCCCGGCGGCGATTCGTGCCACGCTGCAATCGCTGGGCGGCGATCGCGTGCTGGCTACCGCGCTGGATGGTCCGTGGGAAAAACGTTTTGTGTTGGCGCGCAGCGGCGATAGCGTGCGGCTGCTGCTGAACCGCAGCCGTGTGGTAACGTTTACGCGCTAAGCACCAAGACCCGCGCGATGAATTGCGCCGCTACCAATGATTGCACCCATCAGTAGCGGCGTGATTTATCACGCAATAGGGTGACGCAGGCGTCCGATTTTTTCGATCTCCACTTCAATCTCATCGCCGGGGAACATAAACAGCGGTGGCGTGCGTTTCTTACCCACGCCGCCCGGTGAACCGGTGATGATCACATCCCCTGCCGCCAGCGGGCTGAATGCCGAGATGTATTCGATGATCTTCGCTACCGGATGCACCATGCTGGCGGTGGTGTCGTTCTGTACTTCACGCTGATTCAGCCAGGTTTTAATCGCCAACTGCTGTGGATCGGGGATCTCATCCGCAGTGGTCATCCACGGGCCAAAACCTCCGGTTTGCGGCCAGTTTTTCCCGGCAGTGAACCAGGTGAACTGCATGTCACGCACGGTGGCATCCATAAAGCAGCTGTAACCGGCGACGTGGGCCAACGCTTCATCCGCTTTGACCTGATACGTCGGTTTGCCGATGATCACCGCCAGCTCGCCTTCATAGTCGAACTCCTGGGTAGTGACCGGTTTCAGCAGCGGCTGCTCATGAGACGCCAGCGAGTCGGCAAAGCGCACAAATAAGGTCGGCGCTTCAAGGGTTTCAGCAAACTCTTTGCGTTTGTCGGCATAATTCATCCCGACGCAAAACACCTTACCTGGATTCTCAATCACCGGCAGAAAACGGATAGCACTGAAGGGGTAATCGGCAGGCAGCGCGTGGAACGCTGCCAGGTCGCTCTGCGCACCACGTTGCAGCAGGGTTTTCAGGTCGGGACATTCGGCACCGAGGCGTTTGCCGAGATCCACCACACCCTGTTCCTGCACGATTCCATAACTTTTTGTTGCCTGGTCAATAAGATAAAAACTGCAAAGCTGCATGACTGCCTCGTTGGAATAAAAAAATCGCGCGCAGGTTACCAAAAGCCGCACAGGAAAGCGGTACGACCTGCGCGCGATGTGGCTTAATTTTGCGTACTCGCCAGATAGGAGAAGGCACTCAGCAGGCTGATCAGTGTCCCCATCTGCTCGGCACGATAGCCCACCGTTACCGCATCAATACGTGTTACTCCGGGGATCAGGCTGAACAGATCGGCCAGCACCGGTTTGCTCGCCTGGAGCTGCATCTCATAAGGGGCGCTGAGGCGGGTGGTGCTGACCTGACTGGCACGCTGCACTGCCGCCGTCGCCGCCGCGCGAATGGCGTTTTGCGCCGCCTGCGGGCTGATGGATTCTGCGCAGGTATGGGAAATCGCGCGTTTTACGCAGACGTAGTCCACCGATGGATAATGCTCGCCCATCCAACCCTTGAGCTGATCGTCGCCGCTCACCAGCCACAGCGGTGTGCCCTGTTCGGCAGCCGCAGCGGCATAGATATCGCTCTCGCCCATCACTTTGCCGTTGATATGGATGCGCCAGAACGCACGACCGTTAATGGTGTGCGCCAGCACGCCCGGCTCTCCTGCCGCACTGTGATAACCGATAAAAAACAGGCCATCGAACGGTTGCTGCTCCAGCCCTTCGACCATCGACAAACCGCGCGGTTTGCCCTGTACCAGCCGGGCACGCGCATCGATATTTTCTGCGCGCAGGTTGGTCATTTGCGCGTGGCTGTCGGCCACCACCACTTCAGTGGCACCACCGGCAAACGCCCCGTCGATGGCGGCGTTGACTTCCTGTTCCATTAATCCACGCGCCAGCTGATATTCCGCATGGCCGGGTGAACATTGTTCCGGGCGCATCACGCCCGCGATGCCTTCGATATCGGCGGAGATAAAGATTTTCATAGGGTGATGTTTGTTCCGTTAATCATGTTACAAGCCAAAACCGCGCGATAAATCGCGCCGCTACATTACGTGCGTTCATTCGTAGCGACGCGATTTATCGCGCAAGAATACCGGGAAGTTATGGTTGCGCCAGTTTGTCTAAAACATCCGTCAATGCCGGGCGGTGGTGGCCGCGGAAGCCGGTAACGGCTTCGGCACTCAGCAACGCATCCAGCACCGCGTGTTCAGTGGCATCGGCGGCGGCAGCGAGCAAGGGTTCCAGCGCCGCATCGTCCGGTGGCTGTGGTTGGCCCTGGGTGGAAAAGGCTACCGCGATATCGCCGGAACCATGACCCCAGTAGCTACCAAGACGTCCCAGGCCGGCACCCGCGCGCTTTGCCACGCGCTTCAACTGACGAGCATCCAGCGGCGCATCGGTCGCCATAATGATGATGATGGAACCCGCATCGCGCTGTGGCGTCAGTTCCGGCAGCAACGGGGCGATCATCTCGCCGAGGCGCACGCCATCCAGCGTTAACGCCGTCAGTGCGCCAAAGTTCGCCAGCACCAGCACGCCCAGCGTGGCATTCAATGAAGGGATCAGACGCGAGGCGCTGCCAATGCCGCCTTTCAGGCTGAAGCAGCTCATACCGCGCCCGGCCCCCACGCTGCCACGGGGGAAATCGGGCTGCGCCTGGTGCAGGGCTTGCTGCGCCAGCGCTTCCGTCACCGCCAGCGCCTGGATGTCGTTCAGCCAGCCGTCGTTGCACTCCAGCGCCAGCGGATTAACCGTAGGCAAACTGCGGCCCAGTTCCGGGTTGCGGCTGATGGCATCACGCACCAGGGTGGTAAACAGCGTGCCGACTGCCAGGGTGTTGCTGAGCAGGATTGGCGTCTGCAATACGCCCAGCTCCTCCACCTGTACCAGACCAACCGGCTTGGCAAAGCCGTTAAACACCGCTGCCGCGCAGGGCAGCGGTTGCTGGAACAGATTGTCGCCCGGCGGCACAATCGCGGTGACGCCGGTCTGGATCTCATCCTCGGCCAACGTGGCATGGCCGACGCGCACGCCGGGAACATCGCTGATCAGGTTGGTCGGCCCACAGGCGCTGCGCGGCTGACCGAGCTGGCGCGTTTCACGCCAGCGTTGCAGCAGCAGGTCGCGCTGCATCTGTTGAAAATCCATGTTTAACTCTTCAGTTTGGGATCAAGCGTATCGCGCAGGGCATCGCCCAGCAGGTTAAACGCCAGCACCGTGATAAAAATCGCCAGTCCAGGGAAGACGCTGACGTGCCACATGCCCGCCATCATCATGTTGCGGCTCATCGCGAGGATGTTGCCCCACTCCGGGACGTCCGGCTCCGGGCCAAGACCAATAAAACTCAGTCCGGCTGCGGTGAGAATACTGGTGCCGATGCGCATGGTGAAGTAGACAATCACGTTCGACAGCGTACCCGGCAGGATATGGCGCAGCAGGATCACCCGGTCCGGCGCACCGGCGCAGCGTACCGCTTCCACATAGGCGGCCTGCTTCAGCGATAGGGTCGACGCACGTACGATGCGGGCAAACACCGGCACGCTGAATACCGCCACCGCGATAATCACGTTATTCAGGCCTGGACCGAGAATGGCCACCACCGCAATCGCCAGCAGCATACCGGGGAAGGCGAACAGCACATCAGAACCACGCATGATCAGCATGTCGATCCAGCGACCATAGTAGCCCGCCAGCAGGCCAAGCATCACGCCCACCACCATGCCAAGCGTGACTGACACAACGCCAACATATAACGAGATACGTGCGCCAAAGATAATGCGACTGAGCAGGTCACGACCGAGATCGTCGGTGCCCATCCAGTGCGCGGCAGACGGCGGTGACGACAGCGCCATCCAGTCTGGTGCCATCGGGTCCCACGGGGCCAGCCACGGGGCGAAAATCGCCACCAGTACCAGCAGCAACACAAAACCGCCCGATACCAGCGCCAGTGGATTGCGCACAAAGGCGTGGAGAAAATCGCGCCACGGCGAACGGATCGCCTCCTGCGTGTTGGCAGGCAGAGATTGCAGACTCATCACGGCTCCTGTCGCAGGCGAATTGCCGGGTTAACCACTGCGTACAGCAGATCCACCAGCAGGTTAATCACAATAAATTCAAAGACAAACAGCATGACCAGCGCCTGAATCACCGGCTGATCCTGCGCTTTGATCGATTCGATCAGCAGCCAGCCTAATCCCGGCCAGTTGAACACGCTTTCCACGACGATCGATCCACCCAGCAGAAAACCAAACTGCAAACCAAGCATGGTGATCACCGGGATCAGCGCATTGCGCATCACATGTTTCCAGGTGACCAGCCGATTACGTAGCCCCTTCGCTTTGGCAGTGCGCACGTAATCCTCCTGTGCCACTTCCAGGAACGCAGATCGGGTAAAGCGCGCCATCACCGCCGCCACCGAGGAGCCAAGGGTAATGGCGGGCAGGATGATATCGGTGGGCTTGTTGAAGCCGCTGACCGAGAACAAACCAAACGGCATGGCAACAAACTGAATCAGCAGCAGGCCCAGCCAGAAAGTCGGCATTGAGATACCGCCCACCGCGACGCTCATCAGCGTCCAGTCCTGCCATTTACCGCGTTTCAGCGCTGCCAGTACACCCAGAAACAGACCGAGAATCACCGACCAGGCAAAGCCCGCCAGCGCCAGCCACATGGTCGGCATAAAGCCTTTTTTGATCACTTCCAGCACCGGTTGTTGCGTGCGATAGGTGACGCCGAGATCGCCGCGAAACAGGCCGCCCAGCCAGTGCAGATATTGCTGCGGCAGCGGGTCATTCAGACCAAGATGCTGACGCGCGGCTTCCACCGCCGCCAGCGGTGCATCCGGCCCGGCGTAGATACGTGCCGGATCGCCCGGTAGCAGTTTGATGAAGCCGAATACCAGCAGCGAGACCACCAGCAGTACCGGGATCATCTCCAGCAGACGACGAATGATGTATGCGAACATGCGTTTCCTTTTTGTGATGGTGCGAGCGGTGGGGCCCTCACCCTAACCCTCTCCCGCCAGCGGGAGAGGGGACTGATCGAGCACCATCACTACCTCCCTCTCCCGTCTTGCGGGAGAGGGCCGGGGTGAGGGTCACAGCGATGTCTTACTTAAACGCCGCCTGGGTATACAGGAAGTTGCCATCTGGCAGCATCGACACGCCGCTCAGGTTGCTGCGTTTACCCACCAGGTTGTCTGGCGTACCGAGGAAGGCGACCGGGGCATCTTTCCACAGCAGCTTCTGCGCTTCGGCATACGCCACACCACGTTTTGCCGGGTCAGCGGTGGCCAGGCCACCGGCAATCGCTTTATCCACTGCCGGGTTGCTGTAGTACGACACGTTGTATGAGGTCGGCACCCAGGATTCGGTGGCGTACAGCGGGCGCAGTGCCCAATCCGCATCACCGGTAGAGGTGGACCAGCCGCCGTAGTAGAGGTCAAATTCCGCCTGCTTCGGATCCTTCACGCCCCACAGTTTGGCGTTGCGCGTCCCGGAATCCATTGGCGTCACGGTGACGCGAATGCCTGCGGTCGCGAGCTGCGCTTTCAGGAACTGCGCCGCACGCACGCTGGCAGTGGCGTTGGTGGTCCACAGCTTCAGGTCCAGACCGTTCGGATAACCCGCCGCTTTCAGCAGCGCTTTGGCTTCATCCGGTGCGTAACGGTAGTTCGGGTCGCTCTGCTTCTGCCAGAACTGCACCCCTTCCGGGATGGCGGAGCTGGCTGGCTTGCCCATACCGGCAAACGCCACTTTCAGCCACAGATTGCGATCGATGGCGTAGTTGATCGCCTGACGCACGCGCAGATCCGCCAGCGGTTTGTGCTGGGTGTTGATCGCCATGTAGTACAGGTAAATGCTCGGATCGCGCTGGATCGCCAGCTTGCTGTCGTTCTGCACGGTGCTGATCAGATCGGACGGCAACGGCCAGATCGCATCCACCTGACCGGACTTGAGCGCGGCCACGCGCGTGGCATCTTCAGGGCTGGGTGAGAAGGTGACGTTATCGACTTTCGGCCAGCCTTTCTGCCAGTAACCATCGTATTTGGTCAGGTTGACCGCTTTCCCCGGCTGCCAGTCAACAAACTTAAACGGACCGGTCCCCACCGGATGCAGACGCAGCTGCGCTTCGTCCGGGTATTGCTTGAGGATTGCCGGGCTCCACATCACCGCCGACGGATGCGCCAGGGTGTTGATAAAAGCACCAAACGACTGGTTCAGCTCAACTTTGACCTGATCCGGGGCCAGTACCGTGACTTTCGCGATCATCTTGTACAGGCTGTTGCGCTTCAGGCCTTTGGTCTGATCGGCGAGGCGTTCAAGGTTGGCTTTCACCGCTTCCGCATCGAACGGCGTGCCGTCCTGGAAGGTCACGCCTTTGCGCAGCGTCAGGGTGAATTCGGTGGCACTGTCGTTGCTGGTGTAGCCGGTCGCCAGCCAGGGTTGCAGCTTCATCTGGGCATCAAACTGGAACAGGCGTTCAAAGATACCGCTCTGCACCGAATAGCTGACGTTGTCCGAGGTATCGTGCGGATCAAGGCCAGTGATATCGGCATACATTGAGATGTGCAGATCCTGCGCCTGTGCGGCAGCCGCCAGGGAGAGGGTAAGTCCGAGAGCGAGCGAGGTGCGACGGAAAAACGGGTTCATAAAATCTCCTGGTATTGGGGTTAGCGCGAAACAATGCCGTCAGCGACCCAGTGCTGCGGAGCAACCTGGCGATAACGGGGTTTAATGACCGTTTCTCCCACCTTGCGTAGCGGCGAGGGGATCTCGCTGTCTTCGAAAGTTCGTTGTGGACGGTTCTGTGGATCTGCCACCGGCACCGAAGCCAGCAGCCGTTGGGTATAGGGATGTTGCGGGTTATTGAACACCGACTGGCGTGGCCCCAGCTCCACAATCTGGCCGAGGTACATCACCGCCACGCGGTTGGCGATACGCTCCACCACCGCCATGTCATGCGAGATAAAAATCCACGACACACCGGTTTGTTGTTGCAGATCCATCATCAGGTTCACCACCTGTGCCTGAATCGACACATCCAGCGCAGAGACCGCCTCGTCAGCGATAATTACTTTGGGTTTCAGCGCCATTGCACGGGCAATCGCGATGCGCTGACGCTGGCCGCCGGAAAACTCATGCGGATAACGGCGCGCATGTTCCGGCAGCAGGCCAACACTTTTCAGCAACGCTTCCACCTGCGGCGTCGCCTCCTCCAGTGACTTCACCACGCCATGCAGCAGCAGCGGCTCGGCAATGGTGAACCCCACGGTTAAGCGCGGATTGAGTGAGGCATAGGGGTCCTGAAATACCATCTGGATTTCACGCCTGAGCGGCTGAAACTGGGCCTCTTTCAGGTTGGCAATTTCGTTACCCTGGAAATGGATACTGTCGGCATCGCTGTTGATTAAACGCATCAACGCGCGACCGGTGGTGGATTTGCCACAGCCGCTCTCGCCAACAATCGCCAGGGTTTCTCCCGGCCACAGCGTGAAATCGATCTGCTCCACCGCATGTACCTGGTGAGTCAGCGCCGAGAAGATGCCGCTGCGAATCGGGTAATATACTTTCAGGCCACGGACATCGAGCAGCGGTTTGTCGTCATAACGCGCGGTGCGCTGTTCGGCATTATCGGCTGGCGCGGCACCGAGCAGCGGAAAGCGTTGCGGCCAGGCGTGTTCACGCATGTCACCGAGTTTCGGTACCGCCGCCAACAAGGCTTTGGTGTAAGGATGCTGCGGCGCATTGAAAATCTCCGCCACCGTGCCCTGTTCCACCACATCGCCGCGATACATCACCACCACACGGTCGGCGACTTCCGCCACCACGCCCATATCGTGGGTAATAAACAGCACCGCCATCTGTTTGGCGCGTTGCAGATCGCGCAGGATATGCAGAATGCGCGCCTGCACCGTAACGTCGAGCGCGGTCGTCGGCTCATCGGCGATCAACAATTGCGGGTCGCAGGCCAGCGCCTGCGCAATCATCACACGCTGCCGCATCCCACCCGACAACGAGTGCGGGTAGCTTTTCATCACGCGATCGACATCGGCAATACGCACCTGGCGCAGCAGCTCGCGCGCACGCGCTTCGGCCTCGGCTTTGCCACAAATTTGCTGGTCGCGTAGCGCTTCCGTCAGCTGATCGCCGACGCGTAACACCGGGTTCAGTGAGGTCATCGGCTCCTGAAAAATCATCGACATTTCGCGGCCACGCAAAGCGCGGCGCTGGGTTTCGTTGAGTTTTTCCAGCTGATGCAGTTGACCGCGACGATCGCGGAACTGGATGCTGCCGCGATCGATACGGCCTGACGCCGCCAGCAACCCCATCACCGCCAGCGAGGTGACCGATTTACCCGATCCACTCTCACCAACCACGGCGACGATTTCGCCCTGATGTATTTCGAAATTGATGCCTTTCAGCGCCTGGCTAACGCCGCTTCGGCCGCGAAAGCTGACGCTGAGGTCCTGAATAGCGAGTACCGGCGCAGTCGCGGAACCGGCAACGCTGGCGGCGTTGTGCATAAGTGAAGTGTCCGTCATCGTTGCTCCGCGTGCGGGTTATAGCCAGATTCGGCCCTGGGAATAGGAGAGGAATGGCGAGCTGTCTGCCGCCAGCCAAATCGGGCCATCCAGATCGACATGTTCTGCCGCAATCGCCACTGGCAGCGCCGCTTCCATCGCCAGCGATGAACCCAGCATGCAGCCGACCATCAGGCGCATATCCAGCTTTTGTGCTTCGGCCACCATCGCCAGCGCTTCGGTTAACCCGCCGCATTTATCCAGCTTGATGTTGATCATTTCGTAGCGATTGCGCAGTTGCGCGATGTCTTCCCGCGTGTGGCAACTCTCGTCAGCACACACCGGAATCGGATGGGTGAAACGCTGTAAATCCTGATCCTGACCGGCCGGTAGCGGTTGCTCGACCATCGCGATGTTGTACGGCAGCAGCGCGTTAAGCAGGCTGTGCAGATCCACACCAGACCAGGCTTCGTTGGCATCAATAATCAGCGTGGCGTACGGGGCCGCAGCGCGGATCGCCGCCACTTTTTCCAGAATGTCGTCACGATTAAGTTTGATTTTCAGCAGGATCGCGCCACGCGATACCGCATCGGCTGCCGCTTCCGCCATATTGGCGACGCTGTCCAGGCTGAGAGTTTCGGCGGTGATCACCGAAATTGGCTGCTCCTGCTGCGTCAGCTGCCAGATTGACTGTTTCGCCAGCGCAGCGTCGAGCCGCCACAGCGCGCAGTCCAGCGCATTACGCGCTGAACCGGCATGCAGACGGGTTTGCAGATCGACACGGCTGAGGCCCGCTTCGATGTCAGCGCGCATCGCTTCCAGCTCGGCGTTGACGCTTTCTGGCGTTTCGTCGTAACGCGGCGTGGGTGTACATTCGCCGCGACCAATAAAGCCATTCTGCTCCAGGGTGACGCGAATCACCGTCACTGCGGTGCGCGTGCCACGCGAGATGGCAAACGGGCGCGCCAGCGGCAGCTCCAGCACTTCAATCTGCATGCGCCGCATCTTAGCCACGCTCCTTCAGCAGCGCCGCGATGTCACTGATACCAAAGCGCACCGGGTCGGTGGCAGGTACGCCAAACTCGGCACTGACCTCGGCGCAGTAGGCGCGCGCTTCTTCTTCGCTGTAGTTCGAGGTGTTGATAGCGAAACCGGCCAGTTGCACCGAGTCACTGGTGACGGTGGCGGCGCGCAGGTTAGCTTCCACGCAATCTTTCAGGCTGACCATCGGTTGATGCGGCAGATGGCGCATATGTGGGCGGCCCATCTCATGACACATCACCAGCCACTGCGGCTGCGCACCGTGGATCAGACCCATCGAAACACCGGCGTAGGACGGATGGAACAAGGAACCCTGGCCTTCAACGATGTCCCAGTGATCAGCCTCGTTAGCCGGTGACAACGCTTCAACCGCACCCGCGATAAAGTCAGCAATCACCGCATCGATCGCGATACCGGCACCCGCAACCAGGATACCGGTCTGACCGGTGGCGCGGAAATCTGCGTTCAGGCCGATATCACGCATTGCGGCTTCCAGCGCCAGCGAGGTGTACATCTTGCCTACTGAGCAGTCGGTGCCGACAGTAAGTACACGCTTACCGGTACGTTTTTTGCCGCTGCCAACGTCCAGCTTCGGACGCATATGGCGGATATCAAACAGTTCAACGCCGAACTCCTGCGCCAGCGCCACCAGCTCAGGCTCATCCACCAAACGATGGTGCAGGCCGCTGGCAACGTTCATACCGGCTTTGATGGCGTTGCGCACGGTATCCAGCCAGTGCTGCGGCAGGTAACCACCGGCGTTGGCGGTGCCGAGCACCAGGGTTTTCGCGCCACGCGCTTTGGCGGTGGCGATGTCGATCTCTTCCAGACCAAGGCTCACGGTGCAGCCAGGCAGTTTGATTTCGCCAACGCACTGCTCAGGACGCCAGACGTGGATGCCGCGCGCGGTTTTAGCCGCCAGTGGATCGGTTACGTCGCCAAGGAAAAGCAAATAAGGTTGCGGGATCAGCATGATGTTTCTCGTATCAGACAGGTGAAAAGGACCAGAGCTGACTATTCCATGCTGCTGGCGGGAGTGACGAATGCTTGTTTAGTGGCGGGGTATAACCTCAGGCTATAGCCAGATCTAAATCTGATGACTGAAGGGGTAAAACGACGTTTTCAGGGAGAAATTGGGGAGAGAATGCGCGGGAGAGATAAGAAAATCATTGATAATCACCGGTCGATCCCTGACCGCGATTATCGAGGGTTGCGTGCGGAGCGCTTAGTTTAAAGCACCCGGCGGTACGTGTTTGTAAGTTTCAACATAAGCACGAAACACGTATTTGAAGAACCGTTTCATAAAGCACCTGATTAAAAATAAGTTGAGAAATACTAAAAAAAGTATATCCCCAGCCTGTTTTTTAAGCAAGAAACTTTGAACCAGATCACAAAATTGCAGGTTTTTCGCATCTGCACAATCTGCCGATACGAAAGACCTTAACTGAACCAACCCAGATGTTCCACCAGAATGGTGGAACCGATACAAATCAGGACAACGCCTCCCAGCACTTCCGCCCATTTACCCAATACCGGGCCAATAAAGCGTCCCACCATCACGCCGGTGGTCGCCATCACGGTGGTGGCTGCGCCGATGGTGATAGCGGTCATCACGATGTTCACCTGCAAAAACGCCAGGCCAACACCCACCGCCAGGGCATCCAGACTGGTGGCTACCGCGGTTAACGCCAGCACCATAAAACCGTGACGCTGCGGCGGATCACAGGGTTCACCGGCGGTCTGACTTAAGCCCGCCATCATCATACGGCCACCGAGCAGCGTCAGCAGGCCAAAGGCCAGCCAGTGATCCCATGCCATTACATAACGACTGGCCGCCAGGCCAATTGCCCAACCAATCAGCGGGGTGAGCATTTCAATCACACCGAAAATCAGACCGGTGCGCAGTGCCTCTTTAAAATCTGGACGATGCAGTGACGCGCCTTTGCCAAGTGCTGCGGCGAAAGCGTCCATTGACATACCAAAGGCCAGAATCAGGGTTGCGAAAAATGTCATGATTTTTCAGTCAACGCGGAGCAAAAGGCGTATAAGCCTGGAGTTTGTCCGCATTTATTGTTCAGTAATGAAAAAGTGCGCGCAGTCTAGCACGCAAATTAACTAAAAAAAAGACAGTAAAATCAGGGCTTTAAGTATAGCAAAGGCTATAACTCTTAACTCTCGCTATTTCTGCTGCTAAGTCGATGGAATAGAAGAAAATTATTCAGCCTGTCGTCCCAGGGATTGCGCCCTGTGGGGCTTTGTGCGCTAATGCCCGCGCGGCTTGATGTTATTGCACGAATTCGTAGCGGCGCGATTTATCGCGCTGTATTCCTGGGTGATGTAAACCCGCGCGATAAATCGCGCCGCTACGGTATATGCGCGACTTGTTGTGGAATTTTGCGATGAAAAACCCGTTAGAAACCCTGATTATCCCTGGCGGCATTTTACTGCTGGGCTTTCTCTCCGCGCTGCTGCTGCCTGCGCCAGCCTTTAGCCTGGTGATGGCAAAGAGCCTGCAAACCCGCTTTCATTTGCAGGATCTGAATCAGCTTTACACCATTGTGTTTTGTCTGTGGTTTTTACTGCTGGGCGCGATTGAATTTTTCGTTATTCGCTTCGTCTGGCGACGCTGGTTCAGGCAGTAACCGCAGCATCGGCCCATTGCGTCACCACCGCATCCAGATCGCGATACGCCTGCGCCAGGCCCGCTTCCCGTGCGGCCTGGTCCGCAAATGCCAGCGGTTCCGCGTTGACAAACTGCGGCGCCTGGATGCCGATAAAGCCAAAGGCAGCACGCAGGGCGGGCGTTAAGGCGTCCATATCAGCATAGGGCGAACCCGGTTGCAGGCTTGCCCCACGCGTGGTCAGAAACAGCGCTTTCTGGCGCGTCAGATTTCCAATCACATTTTGTTGTTCATCAAAGTGATACGTCAGATTGGTGCGAATAATGGCATCAATATAGGCTTTGAAGGCCGACGGCATACTCCAGTTGTACATCGGCATAGCGAACAGCAAGGCATCGGCATCGAGCAGTTGCGCACACAGGCGATCGGAATCTGCCAGCACCGCTTTCATACGTGGCGTGCGTTGGTCCTCCGGTGTGTAAGTCGCCTGGGCAAACTCCCCGCTGACATGGCTCACCGGATGCTGGTCCAGATCGAGATACTCCACCTGCAACACAGGCAGCTGCGCCTGCAAACGCTCAACAAAATAACGACTTAACGCGCGAGAGTTGGATTTGGCACCTTTTGGGCTGACATCAACGTGTAACAGTTTCATCACTCAGATTCCTTATTCGTTGCAATGAGGCGTACCTTAATCCTCCCATTGGACCAGTAAAAGGCACAAGAATGCGGTTTTTTACTGGTCCATGCGTGGTTGATGCGCATCCACCAGCCATTTCAGCCGTTCGGCACAGCGCGCAAACCCTTCGCGCGGTAACTGGGTCACCCCCAGCAGGAAACCATATTGTCGCCCGGTTTCGTGTTGAAACCAGATGGAGAGCGGTGAAGGTGCCAGGCCATAGGCCAGCGCCTCACGGGCAATTTGCTGGTCTGGCGTGCCTGCGGGCAAACGGACAATCACTGCCAGACCGGCGCGTTGAACATCAGTAAAATGCGGGCGTAATGCCGCAACAATCCCCTCCAGCCGCTCATGATAGACCCGCTTCATACGCCGCAAATGGCGCAGGAAATGGCCCTCACGCAGGAATTCCGCTACCGCGTCATGCAGCAGCGCAGAGGAGGCGGGTGCCAGCAGTGCGCTGGTGTCGGCAAAGCGCGCCGCCAGACCGGGCGGCACCACGACAAATCCCAGCCGCAGGCTGGGGCTGAGGGTTTTACTGAAGGTACCGACGTGGATCACTCGCCCGTCGCTATCCATCGCCGCCAGCGCCGGAGCGGCACGGCTGCCGAGTTGCAGTTCGCCGAGATAGTCATCTTCCACGATCCAGCGCTGTTGGGAGCTGGCCCATGCCAGCAACGCCTGGCGGCGTGCCAGCGAGAGCGTTACCCCAAGCGGTGCCTGCTGTCCGGCCGTGACCAGGGCAAATGCAGCATCAGGCGCGCGTACCTTCCCCTCCTCCACCCGCAAGCCTTCAGCATCCACCGGGATGCCGACCGGCGTTACATGCATGTGCTGCAATGCCGCGCGTGCCAGCATAAAACCGGGTTCTTCCATCCATGCCTGTTGACCGTGTAAACCGAGCGCCAGCGCAATCAAACCCAGCGCGCCCGCGTAGCCATTGCTTACCAGGATCTGACTTGCCTGGCAATGAATCCCGCGCGCCACCGCCAGATAGCCCACCAGCGCCTGGCGCAGCGCAAGGCTGCCACGCGGATCGGGATAGCCGCGTGACTGGCTGGCCTGCTGGCGCGCCTGCCGTTGTACTACGCGTGTCCAGACTTTGGCCGGAAAAGCGTCGCTGGCGGGGACGCCCATCTGGAAAGTCAGCGGCGCCGTGTCGAAGTCATACACCATGTCGAGCAGAGCGGACCCTGTCGCAACCACCGCCGCGCGCGGCGGCTGGCTTAACGCCGCAGCCGCCACAAAGGTGCCCGCCGCCCCTTTTGCCACCAACAATTGGCTATCTACCAACATGTCATACGCGCGACGCACCGTGCCGCGCGCCACGCCCAGTTGCACTGCCAGATCACGGCATGATGGCAAGCGCGCACCGGCCACCAGTTGCCCTTCGGCAATCGCCATGCTGAGTTGCTGGTGCAGTTGTTCACTCAACCCCCGCGTATCGCTGCGATCCAATGTCAGGGCGAATGGACCACTGCTTTTGTCATTTTTTGGCACTTTTGTTGCTCCATACGGCAGTGAACAATGCAGATGAAAACCTTAACTGATTGAGGAACGAAAGATGAGCCAACGTATCGATTTTTACAGCGCCGCGCCCGGTGCGATGAAAGCCCTGGGTGGCGTTTATAGCTATCTGACACAAACCGACCTGTCGCACAGCCTGCTGGAGCTGGTATTTCTGCGCGTTTCGCAGATTAACGGCTGTGCTTACTGCATCGATATGCACACCCAGGCACTGCACAAAGCCGACATGCCGTGGCACAAAATTGTGTTAACCCAGGTATGGCATGAATCAGGCACGCTGTTTGATGCCCGCGAACAGGCAGCGCTGGCGTGGGCCGAGAGCCTGACGCTGATTGCCAGCCAGGGTGCGCCCGAGGCGTTGTTTGCGCAAGTGAAAGCGGTGTTCAGCGATAAGGAGATTGTGGATCTCAACGTGGCAATCGGTTTGATGAATACCTATAACCGGCTGGCGATCAGTCTGAAAAAGTTACCCGATAGTGCACCGCGTGATTGAAAATTCTTCTGACGGGCGCGGTAGCTCGCGCCTGAATAAGTCATCACACAAATGTAACATTATTTTTACACAAGCAGGCGAAATATCGCGCAACATAAAAATCGCATAAAAAATCAATTTTCTTTAAATTCAATATTATCATAATGTTAACATTAACCCTTTGGTGTTAACCCCGTAAAAATCCGCACAAAAGCATCACAATGCCGCAACATAGACATTGCCGTAACCGTCTGATTAAGGGATAAAAATCCCTTATGACAAGCGGGTTACGCCGATTAATTCTTATGCTGAATCATTTCTGCCTTTAAAAAATAAACAAACGTTTAATTCCGATACGAGAATGTTATATTCGAATGACTATGCATAACGTGCAGTTAACCGTTAGCACCCCCACGACTTAACCTGAGTCTTAACCTTTGAGAAACGGCGCGACGCGCTCGAAAGAAGCGTGGCTGTTTCGCCTGCGAACCTGTTGAACTTCAGGTCAACAGAAGAGGAGATGTCGCCTCATGAGCAAAACTGCGGTAAATCTGGCGCTGGCAGTAAGCGCCGCTGGCATGGAAAGCGCAAACCTTCAGGAACGAAAAGACGTTGATGTGCTGTTAATTGGCGCTGGCGTCATGAGCGCTACTTTAGGAACCTGGTTGCAAGACCTGGAGCCGGATTGGTCTATTGAGATGGTCGAACGCCTGGCAACGGTAGCGGAAGAGTCATCCAATGGCTGGAACAATGCTGGTACCGGTCACGCTGCGCTGGCGGAGCTGAACTACACGCCGCAGAAGGCGGATGGCGGCATCGATATTTCTAAAGCGGTGGCGATTAACGAATCGTTCCAGATTTCCCGTCAGTTCTGGGCGTATCACGTTCAGAAAGGCAATCTGCGCAATCCGAAAAGCTTTATCCACAGTACGCCGCACATGAGCTTCGTCTGGGGCGACGACAACGTCGAATTCCTGCGCAAACGTTTCCAGGCGCTGCAAAAAAGCACCCTGTTCCGTGGCATGGAATACTCAGAAGAACGCGATCAAATCACGCAGTGGATTCCGCTGGTGATGAATGGTCGCGACAAAAAACAGAAAGTGGCTGCCACCTGGACCGAAATGGGCACCGACGTGAACTTCGGTGAAGTGACGCGCCAGCTGATCGCCGCCCTGGAGAAGAAAGCCAATTTCCGCCTGCGGATGCGCCAGGAAGTGCGTGATATCAAGCGCCTGAGTGATGGTCGCTGGCAGGTTAGCCTGTTTAATCCCGACAGTGGCGAAAGCCGTGTGCTCAACGCCCGTCAGCTGTTTATCGGCGCAGGCGGCGCGGCACTGCCGCTGCTGCAAAAATCGGGCATCCCGGAAGTGAAAGGCTATGCCGGTTTCCCGGTGGGCGGCTCGTTCCTGGTGACAGAGAACCCGGACGTGGTGCAGCAGCATATGGCGAAGGTGTATGGCAAAGCCTCTGTCGGCGCACCACCGATGTCCGTGCCGCACGTTGATACCCGCGTGCTGGATGGCAAACAGGTGCTGCTGTTTGGTCCCTTCGCCACCTTCTCCACCAAATTCCTCAAGCAAGGTTCGCTGCTGGATATGTTCGGCGCGATGAATGGCAGCAACCTGATGCCAATGATGCAGGTTGGGCTGAAAAACTTCGATCTGGTGAAATATCTGGTTGATCAGGTGCTGCAAAGCGATAGCGACCGTATGGACGCCCTGCGCGCCTATGTACCGCAGGCGAAGCAGGAAGACTGGCGTCTGGTGACGGCAGGTCAACGCGTGCAGATCATCAAGAACGATGAGAAAGACGGCGGCGTGTTGCGTCTTGGCACCGAAGTGGTCACCTCACAAGATGGCACGATTTCGGCGCTGCTGGGCGCATCACCGGGGGCATCGACTGCCGCACCGATTATGCTGGAGCTGATGGCGAAGGCCTTCCCGGAGCAGATGCGTTCGCCTGAGTGGCAGACCAAAATCCGCACGGTTATTCCATCCTGGGGCCGTAAGCTCAACGGTGACGTGGCACTGACCGAGAAAGTATTGGCAGAAACCAGTCGCGTGCTGCAACTCGATTACGCACCGGTGACACCGATGGCCGCGAACGACGAAGGCCGCGAAACCGCGCACGTCGTCGGCAAGTAAATACCTGTAACGGCGCGGTTGATCGCGCCGTTTCGTATTCTTACACCAACTGCAACGCGTCGTACAACATCCACCCGGTCGTCACCACCAGCGACAACGCCATCAGGCTGTTGAAGGCCTGGCGCTTCCACGCAATTTGCAGGTGGTTGCGCAAGCGATCTCCCAGCGCCGCCCAGATCAAAATGCACGGCAGGTTCAGCAGCGCAAATCCCACCACGATCGCCGCCACCCCATTGCTGTTGGCATACATCAACGCCACGTTACTCGCCATTAACCAGGCTTTGGGATTGACCGCCTGAAACAAGGCACCACTCAGGATGGTCATCGGCTGAACGCTGTCTCGTGCCTCGGGTGCTCCCGCACGAAAAATCTTCCACGACAGCCAAAGCAGGTAGCCACATCCCACCAGCGTTAACGGCAGGCGAATCGCGCTCATCCAGTGCAGCAGCACCTCCAGCGCTACCCCCGCCAGTACCACCTGCATCGCACAGCCCAGCATAATGCCGAACACCATCGGCAACGTACGCTTAAAGCCAAAATTCACCCCGGAAGTGGCAAGCAGCAGGTTGTTCGGGCCGGGGGTGATCGACATAACGGTGACATAACTGAAGAAAGAGGGATCGAGCATGATGCAGTTCCTGATTGATCAACATGACTTCATGCTAATCGTCACAACGCAATGGAAACAGAGACACAAAATGACTATTGTTATGGTTACAGTTTGCCAAATTGATAATTGTACCCATCAAATGCGGAGGCTTTTGTGTCCCTTCCTCTTTCATCCGGCCAGACGCTGTATCAGCAGCTCGCCGACAGCTTTGCGGAATCTATCCACCAGGGAACACTGAAGCCCGGTAAACGCCTGCCCGCCATACGTCGGGTAGCGCAATCCCATCAGGTGAGTATCAATACGGTACTCAATGCCTGGCAAATTCTGGAAGATCGCGGCCTGATCGAAGCACGTCCTCAGTCCGGGTATTATGTACGCAGCGTGTTACCTGCGTTGACACGTCCGGTACAGAAAATGCGCGCGAAGGTGGATGACCCGAGTACACAAAAGCTGGAGCTGATTGAGCAGGTGTTTGCCGCGCAGAACAACCCGGACTACACCAATATCTCGCTGGCCTGCCCACAGGATGCTGAATTGTATCCGTCAGCCCGTCTGAGCCGGATAACCGCCAGCGTTTTACGCCGTAACCCGCAAATAGTTGGTCGTTACGCGCTTCCGCCGGGTAGTGAGCGCTTACGGGAGGAGATTGCCCGCCGCAGTCTGCATACCGGGATAAACCTTACCGCGCAGGACATCACTCTCACTCATGGCTGCATGGAAGCACTACAACTGGCGCTGCGCGCGGTCACCAAACCCGGAGACTGTGTCGGGCTGGAATCCCCTACCTACTTCTTTCTCTTCCCATTGCTGGCTTCACTGGGGCTGAAAGCGCTGGAGATTCCCACCGATCCACAGCAGGGATTATCGCTGGATGCCCTGGAGATGCTGCTCCAGGAACAGCGTATTCAGGCGCTGATCGCCATGCCCGGCGCGCAGAACCCGCTCGGCTACGTGATGCCGCTGGCGAATAAGAAACGTCTGGCGAAGTTAGTAAACACTTACCACCTTCCATTGATTGAAGACGGTCTGTACGACGAATTGCAGTTTGACTGGCCGTTGTCACCGCCGGTTAAAGCCTTCGATAACGATGGCTGGGTGATTTACTGCACCAGCTTTACCAAAACCGTCGCACCCGATTTTCGCATCGGCTGGACCGCCGCCGGGCGTTTTCACGAAAAAATTGCGCGGCTGAAGGCGGTGTCGTCGATGTCGGAGTCCCGCCTGCTGAGCGAAGTGCTGGCGGAGTTTCTCGCCAGCGGTGGCTACGATCACCACCTGCGCACCCTGCGTCGCCGCTATGCTGCCAATCTTGATGCAGCGCGTGGCATTATCGCCCGCCATTTCCCGCAGGGAACGCGCGCTACCCTGCCGCGCGGTGGCTTTGTGTTTTGGGTCGAACTGCCGGGAAAAGTGGATACCGTGGAGATGTTTCATCGGTTGTTGCAGGAGCAAATTTGCGTCACGCCGGGTGCGCTGTACTCACTGAGTGAGCGCTACACCCATGCGCTGCGCCTCTCCTGCTGCTATCCGTTCGATGCGCGTTATACCTGGGCACTGGAGCGTACTGGCGCGCTGGCCTGTGAATTAAGCGGCCTGCCGCCAGGACAGGATCAAGGCGTGCCGTTACGGCCCCAGGTGGTGTAACCCTCGCGCTCGGTCAGGCGTTCGTAATAGGTGCGTACCGCTGGCAGGTCGGCATGTTCCAGCGGAGTTTCAAACCAGCGGTTCACCGCCAGACCGACCGGGATATCCGCCAGAGTGAAGTTACGGCCTGCTACGTAGCGCCCGGTTTTTTCCAACTGCTGGTTGAGAATACCCATAGTGTGATTCCAGCCTTTGCAGGCTGCCGCCAGCAGACGTTCATCCTGGTGGGCGGGTGAATTGCGCACCAGCGACATAAACGCGTAGCGCCATGAGGTGTTAAGTTCAGTGGCTTGCCAGTCAGTCCATTGATCGATCGGCGCACGGGCGCGCGGGTTTTCCGGGTAGAGCCACTCGCCGCCGTAACTGGTGGCGAGATAGCGCAGAATGGCATTGGACTCCCACATGACGAAATCGTCTTCGATAATCACCGGGATCATGGCATTGGGGTTAAGCGCCAAAAATTCGGGAGAGTGCAGGGATTTGTTTTCATCGCCCCAGACTTCGTGCTCGTAAGGAATATCCAGCTCGGCACATAGCCACAAAACTTTGCGCACGTTAATTGATGATGTGCGGCCAAGAATTTTTAACATAGCGAACTCCGGTTGCATAATTGTTAATCTATTCATAGCCCTAATGATTACCTTTAGCAATCAACATCATGTAAATCAGGATTTCAGACCACCTCAACGAGGAAGGAGTGACAATGAAGGTCGCGTTTAAACAAGTGGATGTCTTTACCTCATCAGCCTTTCGCGGCAATCCGCTGGCGGTGATTATGGATGCACAGGGATTGAGCGATGCGCAATTGGCTGCGATTGCGCGCTGGACCAATTTGTCGGAAACCACCTTTGTGCTGCCACCGGAGGATGCCGCGGCGGATTATCGGGTGCGCATCTTTACCCCCGGTGGTGAGCTGCCGTTTGCCGGGCATCCGACGCTTGGCACCGCGCATGCGCTGCTTGAGGCGGGCTGGCCGCTGAAGACGCCGGGCAAAATCGTGCAGGAGTGTGGCGTTGGCCTGGTGGACGTCAGGATCAGCACTGACGGAGCGCTGGCTTTCGCCGCCCCGGCAGCCACCCTGACGCCCTTCAGCGATGCGCTGATCGGCAGCGCCATTAATAGCGACGCCCTGGATGAAAGCCAGTCGCCTACGGTGGTGGATATGGGGATCCGCTGGCTGCTGTTACCGATGACCAGCGCCGCAGCAGTGCGGGAGATTCAGGCCAACGCCAGTGATCTGCTGCGCTTGCAGAAACACGCCAAGGTGAATGGCATCGCCCCGTTTGGCCCGTTACCACAAGGTGAAAGCGAACAATATGAATTGCGCGCGCTGTTTATAGAGAACGGCAGCCTGGTGGAAGATCCGGTGACCGGCAGCGCCAATGCCTGCCTGGCGCGCTATTTGGCGTCACAGGGCGATACCCGCGACTACCGCGCCCGTCAGGGCAGCGTGGTTCAGCGTGACGGACGCATTCAGGTCAGTTTCACGCCAGAGGCCATCTGGATTGGCGGCCAGACAGTGACGGTGATTAACGGTACCATCGAGGTATAACGCACCGAGGCAAATTGCGCGATAAATCGCGCCGCTACGGTATCTGCACATATTTGTAGCGGCGCAATTTATTGCGCGGTTGATTACAGTGCTTGCCCGCCGGACGCTTCGATACGCTGGGCGGTGATCCAGCCAGTTTCATCGCTCAGAATTGCGCTGACCGCGTCGCCGATATCATCCGGCAGTCCCACGCGGCCCAGTGCCGTCAGCGAGGCAATGGTGTCATTGATTTCTTTGGTGTCGCGTACGCGGCCACCGCCAAAATCCGTCTCAATCGCCCCTGGTGCCAGGATGTTGACGCGGATACGCCGTTCGCCCAATTCCTTCGCCTGGTAGCGCGTCAACACTTCCATCGCCCCTTTCATGGAGGCATAGGTGCTGGACCCTGGATAAGTGATACGCGTCAGGCCGCTGGAGATATTGAGGATACGACCACCATCAATAATCACCGGCAGCAGCTTCTGGGTAAGAAAGTACGGCCCTTTGAAATGCACGTTGACCAGTGCATCAAACTCGTCCTCGGTGGTTTCGCTGAACAGCTTGTAGTGACCGTGACCGGCGTTGTTCACTAAATAGTCAAAGTTGTCTCGCTGCCACACCTTTTGCAGCGTCTCTTTAACCTGACTGACAAAGCCATCAAACTGACGCGTATCGCCGACATCCAGCAACAGCGCGGCAGCACGCGCACCCAGCGCTTCAATCTCCTTCACCACCGCCTCAGCTTCTTCTGCATGGCTGCGGTAAGTAAAAATAATATCGGTGCCTTTTGCGGCCAGTTTTAGCGCGGCATTCTTGCCTAAACCGCGATTGCCGCCAGTAATCAACGCAATTTTGTGACTCATGATTCGCTCCTGTTGCAAAATTGAACACGTTTCAAGGATATTCTCTGAGGTTTGATCTATAAACTCGTTGTAATGCGCTGCACTGTTTCACTAACAACAACAATCGGTGAACAACATGGATAAAATTCACGCAATGCAGGTTTTTGTGCGGGTGGCAGAAATGGGCAGTTTTACCCGCGCGGCAGAGAGCCTTGGTTTGCCAAAAGGCAGCGTATCGCGCCAGTTACAGGCGCTGGAAAATCAAATGGGTACACGGCTGCTGCATCGCACTACGCGCCGTGTCCATCTCACCCAGGATGGGCTGGTTTATTACGATCGCTGCCTCGATTTGTTGTCGATGCTGGATGATATGGACAGCCTGTTTCAACACGATCCGGCGACGCTGAGCGGCAAATTGCGCGTGGATATGTCGGTAGCGATGGCGACCGGTTTTATCCTGCCGCGGTTGCCGGAGTTTTTGCAGCACTATCCAGGCGTTGAGATTGAGCTTAGCAGCAGCGATCGCCAGGTGGATGTAATCCGTGAGGGATTTGACTGCGTGATACGCGTGGGGGAGCTGAAAGATTCCGGCCTGATCGCGCGTAAAATCGGAACTCATGCCTTGATTAACTGCGCCAGCCCCGATTACCTTTCCCGCTTCGGTATGCCGGTGCGCCTGGAAGATTTATCGCAACATGCGATGGTGCACTATACCCAGCAGTTGGGCCAGCCATCGCCTGGCTTTGAATATTTTGATGGCAAGCAGACGCATTACGTGCAAACCGGCGGCGTGGTAACCGTCAACAGCACCGAAACCTATCGTGCGGCGTGTATTGCCGGGCTGGGGATTATTCAGGTGCCGGCGATTGGTGTGCAGCCATTGCTGGAGTCCGGGCAACTGGTGGAAGTGCTGCATCATTTTCCGGCTAAACCGATGCCGATTTCGCTGCTCTATCCGCACCGACGCAATGTTGCACGCCGGGTGCGGGTGTTTATGGAGTGGCTAAGCCAGGTCTTGCAGGAGTATGTCACTTAGCAGGCTATAATTTTAATTTCGCTGTGAACAGGATGATGAATGTCTATGACGGACGAAAAAAATCAGGAAAAAGCGGCCGGGCAAAAGCCGCTCATTGATCTGAAAACCGGTAACCAGCATGTGGACCGCTCGATTGTGCATGTCTCACGCTTCGCGACCTGGTTTCAGGCCATCCCGGCGGTAGCCCATTTTTTGCGCGCGCTGGAGCGGTTCAATGATCGTCTCGGCAGCCAGTTTGGTGCCGCCATTACCTACTTCTCGTTTCTCTCATTGATACCGATTTTGATGGTCTCCTTTGCGGCGGTCGGTTTTGTGCTGGCGTCGAATCAGGATTTACTCACGGAGTTGATCAACAAAATCGTCAACAGTATCAGCGATCCTAACCTTGCCAATACCCTGAAAAACACCGTCAATACGGCGATTCAACAGCGTGCGACCGTCGGCCTGACCGGCCTGCTGCTGGCGCTGTATTCAGGCATTAACTGGATGGGTAACCTGCGCGAAGCGATTCGCGCGCAATCGCGTGATGTGTGGGAACGGAAACCTGATGATCAGGAAAAATTCTGGAAGCGATACATTCGTGATTTTATCTCACTCACCGGTCTGATGCTGGCGCTGGTCATCACCTTGTCGCTGACCTCGGTGGCCGGGGCAGCGCAGGCCGCGATTGTGCAGGCGCTGGGGCTGGATCATATTGAGTGGTTACGCCCGGCGATGACCATCATTACCCTGAGTATCTCTATCTTTGCTAACTATTTACTCTTCCTGTGGATTTTCTGGATTTTGCCGCGCCACAAGCCGCGTAAGAAAGCGCTGTTTCGCGGTACGCTGCTGGCGGCTGTTGGCTTTGAGGTGATTAAGTTTGTCATGACCATTACCTTGCCAAAACTGGCGACCTCCCCCTCCGGTGCGGCATTTGGTTCGGTATTAGGTCTGATGGCATTTTTCTACTTCTTTGCGCGTCTCACGCTGTTCTGCGCCGCCTGGATCGCCACCGCCAGATATAAAGATGATAAAGAGATGCCGCAACCCCACCAGCAACATTAGTTACATTTGCCGCAACAGCCAAAAATGTTCCCCATTGGCTGTTTTTGCGGCAAAACCCAGCAGGAATCGCTAAAGGGTCACTTTTATTTGGCCCTTTTGCAGAGATTCCCGCCAAAAAAGCCGCCGTTCCCCTTCCCATCCGCCGCCGATTGCATGAACTCAGAAATTATCCTCTTTTTCGCCGAAAAAGCCTGTTGTGACGCGGTTTTTCGCCATTGAATGACGCAAAACAGGTGCGTAAGATTCTTTGTTTCAATTTACAATTAAGAAACAGTTATGCAAGCCTCCATCACAGAACCACTCGACAAAAAACACGACGATGCGCCAGTCAATTCACGCGGCAAAGTGGTCGTAGCGTCTCTTGTCGGCACCGCGATTGAATTCTTCGATTTCTATATTTACGCCACTGCGGCGGTGATTGTTTTCCCGCATATCTTCTTCCCACAGGGTGATGCCACAGTCGCGACGCTACAGTCGCTGGCGACGTTTGCCATCGCCTTCGTCGCGCGTCCAATTGGTTCAGCGGTGTTTGGTCACTTTGGTGACCGCGTGGGCCGTAAAGCCACCCTGGTGGCTTCCCTGTTGACCATGGGGGTATCGACCGTACTGATCGGCCTGCTGCCTGGTTATCAAACCATTGGTGTGGCTGCACCGCTGCTGCTGGCGCTGGCACGTTTTGGTCAGGGTCTGGGCCTCGGGGGCGAATGGGGAGGTGCTGCGTTGCTGGCAACCGAAAATGCCCCGGCGAAAAAGCGTGCGCTGTACGGATCGTTCCCGCAGCTTGGCGCACCGATTGGCTTCTTCTTCGCTAACGGTACCTTCCTGCTGCTCTCCTGGCTGCTGACTGACGAGCAGTTTATGCAATGGGGCTGGCGTGTACCTTTTATCCTCTCCGCCGTACTGGTGATTATCGGTTTGTATGTGCGCGTATCGCTGCATGAAAGCCCGGTATTCGCAAAAGTGCAGAAAGAGAAGAAGCAGGTACGCGTACCGATTGGCACCCTGCTGAGCAAACATCTTGTGGCGACCATTCTCGGCACCTTTATCATGCTCGCCACCTATACGCTGTTCTACATCATGACCGTCTATTCCATGAGCTACGGCACGGCGCCAGCGCCGGTCGGCCTGGGTTATTCACGTAACAGCTTCCTGTGGATGCTGATGGTGGCGGTGATTGGTTTTGGTGTGATGGTGCCGATTGCTGGCCTGCTGGCTGACCGTTTCGGTCGCCGTAAAACCATGATCACCATTACCCTGATGATTATCGCGTTCGCCTTTATGTTCCCGGCGCTGCTTGGTTCGGGTTCGCAGGTGCTGGTGATGGGCTTCCTGCTGCTCGGCCTGAGCATTATGGGCCTGACGTTTGGCCCGATGGGTGCGTTGCTGCCAGAGCTGTTCCCGACTGAAGTTCGTTATACCGGTGCTTCGTTCTCCTATAACCTGTCGTCGATTCTCGGGGCATCCGTTGCACCTTATATCGCGACCTGGCTGAACGCGAACTACGGTTTGCAGGCGGTGGGTTTCTATCTGGCTTCGATGGCGGCATTGACCTTGATTGCGTTAATTGCCTGCAAAGAGACACGTAATCAGACACTGTATGAAGCGGTGTGATGCGTTGAAGTGTTAAATGCGAAACCCGGCTCAGGCCGGGTTTTTTATTGGGGGGGGTTAGGTGCGTGCTGTTACCCTCACCCCGGCCCTCTCCCATGAGGGAGAGGGAGGTGTGCCATATGCTCGATCAATTCCCTCTCCCGCTTGCGGGAGAGGGTTAGGGTGAGGGTAACAGCGCGCACCTTAACCCCAAAAAAAACCCCGGCAAGCCGGGGTTTTTCGTTGCTGAAAACTGTGTCGCGAACGGATTAACCCGCTACGGCGATACGTTTCATGTCGGTCATGTAGCCACGCAGTTTGCGGCCAACCGCTTCGATCGGGTGCTGACGAATCGCTTCGTTCACGTCACGCAGCTGCGCGTTGTCTACCTGAGTGCCTTCCACTGCTTTGCCCAGGTCGCCCGGTTGCAGGGTGGTCATGAACTCTTTCAGCAGCGGTACAGCCGCGAAGGAGAACAGGTAGTTACCGTATTCTGCGGTATCAGAGATAACCACGTTCATTTCATACAGGCGCTTACGTGCGATGGTGTTAGCGATCAGCGGCAGCTCGTGCAGTGATTCATAGTAAGCAGACTCTTCAATGATGCCCGCGTCGATCATGGTTTCGAATGCCAGCTCAACGCCCGCTTTCACCATTGCAACCATCAGAACGCCTTTGTCGTAGTATTCCTGCTCTTCGATTTTACCTTCGAACTGCGGTGCGGTTTCGAACGCGGTTTTACCGGTCTCTTCACGCCAGGTCAGCAGGTTTTTGTCGTCGTTGGCCCAGTCAGCCATCATGCCGGAGGAGAATTCACCAGAGATGATGTCATCCATGTGCTTCTGGAACAGCGGAGCCATGATGCCTTTCAGCTGCTCAGACAGCGCGTAAGCACGCAGTTTAGCCGGGTTAGACAGACGATCCATCATCAGGGTGATGCCGCCGAACTTCAGGGATTCGGTGATGGTTTCCCAGCCGAACTGAATCAGTTTTTCAACGTAAGCCGCATCGTGGCCTTCTGCCACCAGCTTGTCGAAGCACAGCAGAGAACCGGCCTGCAACATACCGCACAGGATGGTCTGCTCACCCATCAGGTCAGATTTCACTTCCGCAACGAAAGAGGATTCCAGCACGCCCGCACGGTCACCACCGGTCGCAGAGGCCCAAGCTTTAGCAATCGCCAGGCCTTCGCCTTTCGGATCGTTTTCCGGGTGAACTGCGATCAGGGTCGGCACACCGAAGCCACGCTTATACTCTTCGCGCACTTCAGTACCCGGGCACTTCGGTGCCACCATGACCACGGTGATGTCTTTACGGATGGTTTCGCCCACTTCAACGATGTTGAAACCGTGTGAATAGCCCAGCGCTGCGCCGTCTTTCATCAGCGGTTGTACCGCCTGAACGACAGCAGAGTGCTGCTTGTCTGGCGTCAGGTTAACCACCAGGTCAGCCTGCGGGATCAGCTCTTCGTAAGTACCCACTTTGAAGCCGTTATCAGTCGCTTTGCGGAAAGAAGCACGCTTCTCAGCGATCGCTTCGGCACGCAGGGCGTAAGCAATATCCAGACCGGAATCACGCATGTTCAGACCCTGGTTCAGGCCCTGAGCACCACAGCCAACGATGACGACTTTTTTCCCTTTCAGGAAGCTGGCGCCATCCGCGAATTCATCGCGCGCCATGAAACGACATTTGCCTAACTGCGCTAACTGGTTGCGCAGGTTCAAAGTGTTGAAGTAGTTAGCCATGGGTACTCCGGTTTGATGTTGTGTTTGCTTTGTTCAGTAACGACGCTGTTATCAGTGTCGCGAATGACCCCATCATATGACAGGAAATCTGTTGCTTAAATTGATATATTTACAAGGTCACATTGCAGGATTTGCAATATTACTTTGAGGTTACCCGCGCATGGATTTACGAGACCTGAAACTCTTCCTCCATCTGGCCGAGAGCTGCCACTTTGGCCGCACAGCACGCGCCATGCATGTCAGCCCATCCACCCTGTCGCGCCAAATCCAGCGCCTTGAGGAGGATGTCGGCCACGCGCTGTTTCTGCGTGATAACCGGACCGTGACACTCACCGAGGCCGGTGAACGGTTGCGTCAGTTTGCCCAGCAAACCCTGCTGCAATATCAACAACTGCGTCATGTGATGGACCTGAACGGCCCCTCGCTCAGTGGCGAGTTACGTCTGTTTTGTTCGGTCACGGCAGCCTATAGCCATTTGCCACCGATTCTCGACCGCTTTCGCGCTGAACATCCGCAGGTGGAGATCAAGCTCACCACCGGCGATGCCGCCGATGCGATTGAGATGGTGCAGTCTGGTGAGGCCGACCTGGCGATTGCCGGTCGCCCTGAATCGCTGCCCGCCAGCATAGATTTTACGCCACTTGGGCTGATTCCGCTGGTCCTGATCGCCCCGGCGTTGCCCTGCCCGGTGCGGAATCAGGCGACCCAGGACGAGCCTGACTGGTCGCTGATTCCGTTTATCCTGCCGGAACAAGGGCCTGCACGCCGGGGGATCGACCTGTGGTTTCGCCGCCGCCGCATTCCCAATCCGCTGATTTATGCCACGGTGTCGGGCCATGAGGCGATTGTGTCGATGGTGGCGCTGGGATGTGGCATTGCGCTGCTGCCGGACGTGGTACTGGAAAACAGCCCGGAACCGGTACGTAATCGCGTGCTGGTGCTGGAGAACGTCGAGTCGGTCGCGCCGCTCGAGCTGGGCGTATGCGTACAAAAAAAGCGGCTCGGAGAGCCGCTTATCAATGCCTTCTGGAACCTGCTGTAGTTACTGACCGGCGAGGAAGAAGCGGAACGCCGGGTTATTGGCTTCGTCGTGGAAGTCATAACCCAGCGCCGTGAGATGCTCCTCAAAGCGCGGCTCATCATCACCCAGTTCAAACGCCGCCAGCACACGACCGTAATCGGTGCCGTGGCTGCGATAGTGGAACAACGAGATATTCCAGTGCGTACCGAGCGTTTGCAGGAACTTCAGCAACGCACCGGGTGCTTCCGGGAACTCGAAGCTGAACAGGCGCTCACGCAACGGTTTGGATGGACGACCACCGACCATGTAACGGACGTGCAGCTTGGCCATCTCATCGTCGGAGAGGTCCACCACGTTATAACCACCCTGCGTGAGCTGGCTGATGATTTCGCTACGTTCCTCCAGCCCGCGCGTTAAGCGCACGCCAACGAAGATGCAGGCGTTGTCGGCATCGGCGTAACGATAGTTGAACTCAGTGACGGAACGACCGCCCAGCGTCTGGCAGAACTTCAGGAAGCTGCCTTGTTGCTCAGGGATGGTGACCGCCAGCAACGCTTCACGCTGCTCGCCCAGTTCGCAGCGCTCGGAGACGTAGCGCAGACCGTGGAAGTTGACGTTGGCCCCCGACAACACATGCGCCAGACGTTCGCCCTTGATGTTGTGCTGCTGGATGTACTTTTTCATCCCGGCCAGCGCCAGCGCCCCGGAAGGCTCCGCCACCGCACGCACATCCTCGAACAGATCTTTCATCGCGGCGCAAATAGCATCGCTGTCCACGGTGATGATGTCGTCCAGATACTCCTGGCACAGGCGGAAGGTTTCGTCGCCGATACGCTTCACCGCCACACCTTCAGCAAACAAACCGACACGCGCCAGATCAACCGGATGACCGGCATCCAGTGCCGCCTTCAGGCAGGCTGAATCTTCTGACTCAACGGCAATCACCTTAATCTGCGGCATCAGTTGCTTGATCAGCACCGCCACACCCGCCGCCAGACCACCGCCACCGACAGGCACGAAAACGCGATCGAGATGCGCATCCTGCTGCAACAGTTCCATCGCCAGCGTGCCCTGCCCGGCGATCACCGCCGGATGATCAAACGGGTGAACGAAGGTGTAACCTTGCTGCTCCGCCAGCTCAATCGCCTTGGCTTTTGCCTCGTCGAAGTTGGCACCAAACAGGTAAGCCTCACCGCCAAATGCGCGCACCGCATCAACCTTGATATCTGCCGTGGCCAGCGGCATCACAATCAGTGATTTGATGCCTAAGGTACTGGCTGAGAGGGCTACGCCCTGCGCGTGGTTGCCAGCGGATGCCGTCACCACGCCGCGCGCTTTCTGCTCCTCAGTCAGCCCGGCAATCATCGCGTAAGCCCCGCGCAGCTTGAAGCTGTGCACCGGCTGACGATCTTCACGCTTCACCAGAATGGTGTTGCCAAGACGCGATGAAATTTTTTCCATTTTCTGTAACGGCGTGACCTGTGCAATTTCGTACACCGGTGAACGCAATACCGCGCGCAAATACTCCGCGCCGCAAGGCGCCGCGGGTAGCGGTTGAGACTCAGCCATCTGTTAGCCTCCCAGCTTAGACTTATCGCGCACCGCGCCTTTGTCAGCGCTGGTCGCGAGTGATGCATAAGCACGCAGGGCGAAGGAGACCTGACGCTCACGGCCATGCGGCGTATACGCTGCATCACCACGGGCTTCTTCCTCTTCACGACGTGCGTGCAGTTCGTTTTCCGGCACCGCCAGCTTGATGCCACGGTTCGGGATGTCGATTTCGATGATGTCGCCGTCTTTCACCAGCGCGATGGTGCCGCCGTTGGCCGCTTCCGGTGAAGCGTGGCCGATAGACAGACCGGAGGTACCGCCTGAGAAACGACCATCGGTGATCAGCGCACAGCTTTTGCCGAGGCCCATCGATTTCAGGTAGGTGGTCGGATAGAGCATTTCCTGCATGCCCGGTCCACCTTTCGGCCCTTCGTAGCGAATCACCACGACATCGCCCGCGACCACTTTACCGCCGAGAATCGCTTCAACCGCATCGTCCTGGCTTTCGTAAACTTTGGCCGGGCCTTTGAAGGTGAGGATCTCTTTGTCCACACCGGCGGTTTTCACGATACAGCCATCTTCCGCCAGGTTGCCGTACAGCACCGCCAGACCACCGTCTTGCGAGAAAGCGAATTCACGGGTGCGGATACAACCTTCCTGACGGTCGTCATCCAGCGTGTCCCAACGGCAATCCTGCGAGAACGCCTGAGTGGTGCGAATACCGGCCGGACCAGCGCGGAACATCTTTTTCACCGCTTCGTCTTTGGTCAGCATGATGTCGTACTGATCCAGGGTTTCACGCAGGTTCAGACCCAGCACGTTGCGCACGTCAGTGTGCAACAGGCCAGCGCGATCCAGTTCACCGAGGATGCCGATTACGCCACCCGCGCGGTGCACATCTTCCATATGATATTTCTGGGTGCTCGGGGCCACCTTACACAGATGCGGCACTTTGCGTGACAGACGGTCGATATCAGAAATGTTGAAGTCGATTTCGCCTTCCTGCGCGGCGGCCAGCAGGTGCAGTACGGTGTTGGTGGAGCCGCCCATCGCGATATCCAGCGTCATGGCGTTCTCAAACGCGGCTTTGCTCGCGATATTACGCGGCAGTACGCGGGCATCATCCTGCTCGTAATATTGTTTGGTCAGGTTAACGATGCGCTTACCGGCATTGATAAACAGGTCCTTACGATCAGCATGGGTCGCCAGCAGCGAACCGTTACCTGGCTGTGACAAACCCAGCGCTTCGGTCAGGCAGTTCATCGAGTTGGCGGTGAACATACCAGAACAGGAACCACAGGTCGGGCAGGCGGAACGTTCAATCTGCTCGCTATCGGCATCGCTGACGTTCGGGTTAGCACCCTGAATCATCGCATCTACCAGATCCAGCTTGATGATTTTGTCCGACAGCTTGGTTTTACCCGCTTCCATCGGGCCACCGGAAACGAAGATCACCGGAATGTTGAGGCGCAGCGAGGCCATCAGCATTCCCGGGGTGATCTTGTCGCAGTTGGAGATGCAGACCATCGCATCGGCACAGTGGGCGTTGACCATGTACTCGACGGAGTCAGCGATCAACTCGCGCGAAGGCAGTGAATACAGCATGCCGCCATGACCCATGGCGATACCGTCATCCACCGCAATGGTGTTGAACTCTTTAGCCACACCGCCAGCCGCTTCGATTTGTTCAGCGACCAGTTTGCCGAGATCGCGCAGGTGGACGTGGCCAGGCACGAATTGGGTGAATGAGTTGACCACGGCGATAATCGGCTTACCGAAATCGGCGTCGGTCATTCCTGTCGCGCGCCACAAGGCACGGGCACCCGCCATGTTACGGCCATGGGTGGTGGTGGCGGAACGGTACTTAGGCATGCTCTATTTACTCCAGTAAGGATAATGTCGCGGACGCTACTGCGTCCGCGAAAAAACGTGTTATGGGTTAACCTGGTCCAGCCAGCCCCATTTGTCTTCAGTTTCGCCAGTGAACAGGCCAAAGAATGCCTGCTGAATGCGTTTGGTCACCGGACCACATTTGCCTGCGCCCACCTGGATTCCGTCAACGCTGCGAACCGGAGTGATTTCCGCCGCAGTACCAGACATGAACACTTCGTCAGCCAGGTACAGTGATTCGCGTGACAGCACCTGCTCGCGAACTTCGATACCCATGTCTTTTGCCAGTTTGATGATGGCGTCACGGGTGATGCCCGGCAGCGCAGAAGAAGTGAACGGCGGCGTGAACAGAATGCCATCTTTCACTTCGAACAAGTTTTCACCAGCACCTTCTGAAATATAGCCGTTGGTGTCGAGAGCGATACCTTCCTGATAGCCGTGGCGACGAGCTTCGCTACCCACCAGCAGAGAAGAAAGGTAGTTACCACCGGCTTTCGCTGCGGTCGGCAGGGTGTTCGGGGCTACGCGGTTCCATGAAGAAACCATCGCGTCAATGCCCTGCTCCAGCGCTTCAGCACCCAGGTAAGCACCCCAAGGGAACGCAGCGATGATCACATCGGTGGTGTAGCCATCTGGCGGGTTCACACCCAGGCCCACGTCGCCTACGAAGGCCAGAGGACGGATGTAAGCGCTTTTCAGTTTGTTGACGCGCAGCACTTCACGGCAGGCTTCCATCAGCTCATCTACGCTGGCTTTGATCGGGAAGCGGTAGATTTTGGCGGAGTCGTGCAGACGCTGCATGTGTTCACGATGACGGAACACCACCGGGCCTTTGTGTGAGTCGTAGCAACGCACGCCTTCAAACACCGAAGTACCGTAATGCAACGCGTGAGACATGACGCTGACCTTGGCGTCTTCCCACTTAACCATCTCCCCATTGAACCAAATAAAGTCTGCTTTCTTCGTACTCATTGTTATTTCCTTTCGCGACTAGGCACGGATTTGTTGTGTTGTCTGTTGTTGGATCTGGACGCAAGCGACATCCATCAGTTTGCTTAACTGCGAAGACAGTAAATCGACAGAGCGCTGGCTGGCAACGGTCATTTCGATATTAATATTTTCGGCATTCGCGGCTGATGCCATGTTCATGGTGCACACCTGGAAACCACGGTGGCGCACGACGCGCAAAATGCGCTCCAATATTTCAGGGCGGAAGCGCGCTTCGATAGACAATTGATGCTGGTTCATACGGTTTTCTCCATCATGTTTGCGTTGCTGGCACCAGGCGGTACCAAAGGCCAGACGTTTTCATGCTCATCAATCGCAACATGCAGGAAGTATGGACCTTCACTGTTCAGCAGAGCATCAAGGGCGGCGTCGACCTGATCTTTACGGCTAATGCGCTGGCCGGGGATATCAAAAGCGCTGGCCAGCGTGAGGAAATCGGGGTTATCAGTCAGGATGGTTTCGCTGTAGCGTCCATCAAAGAACAGCTGCTGCCACTGGCGTACCATGCCGAGGCGCTGGTTATCCAGCAGCAGGATTTTAACCGGCAGTTTGCCGCGTTTGATGGTACCCAGCTCCTGAATGTTCATCATGATTGAGCCGTCACCGGATACGCAGATGACGGTATCGTTCGGACGGGCCACCTGGGCACCTACCGCAGCCGGCAGGCCAAAGCCCATGGTGCCAAGGCCGCTGGAGGTAATAAAGTTTTCCGGCGCGCTGAATGACATATGCTGCGCTGCCCACATTTGATGCTGACCCACGTCAGTGGTCACCACTGCGCTGTCGGCTTTACGATCGGACAACTGCTTCAGCAGCAGCGGGGCATAGATTGCTTCGCCTGGATGGTCGTAACGCCAGTTGAATTCGGCCTTCAGCGCTTTAACTTCGGTGCGCCATGCATCGATTTGCAGCGGCATGCTCAGCGCGGGCAGTACCTGATTCAAATCCCCCTGCAACGAGACGTGCGCACGGCGCAGCTTGTTCAGTTCGGCGGGGTCGATATCAATATGGATAACGCTGGCGTGTGGCGCGAAGGTGTCGAGCTTACCGGTAACGCGGTCGTCAAAACGCGCACCAACCGCGATCAGCAAATCGCACTCCTGGACCGCCAGGTTAGCCGCTTTGGTGCCGTGCATCCCCAGCATGCCGAGGTAAAGATCGCTGTTGGCATCCGCGCTACCCAAACCTTTCAGCGTGGCGACCATCGGGATGCCGGTATCGATCGCCATCGCACGTAACGCAGGGACTGCCTGCGCCATACCCACGCCACCGCCGATATACAGCATCGGTTTTTTCGCCTGCGCCATCAGGGCGCGCGCTTCCGCGATATGCTGCGGTGAATGGCTCAACGCCTCTTCAACCGGCAGCAGGTGCGGCGTGAGATCGCCATGAGCGATTTGGATGTCTTTCGGGATATCAACCAATACCGGGCCTGGACGGCCAGACTGGGCGATGGCGAAGGCTTCAGCCATGACTGAAGGTAAATCATCAAGGGATTCAACGAGGAAGCTATGTTTGGTACAGGCCAGTGACAAGCCGAGAACGTCAATTTCCTGGAACGCATCGGTGCCGATAAACGGAGAAGCAACCTGGCCGGTAATGGCAACCACCGGGATGGAGTCCATCATTGCATCGGCTAAGCCGGTGATCAGGTTAGTTGCGCCAGGGCCAGAGGTGGCAATACAGACGCCGGTCTTGCCAGTAGAGCGAGCATAACCAATCGCCGCCATCACTGCACCTTGCTCATGCCGACACAGTAGGTGTTCCACGCCGCCATCGTAGAGCGCATCGTACACTGGCATGATGGCACCGCCAGGATAACCAAACACTGTATCAACACCCTGCGCGCGTAAAGCCTGAACTACCCACTGTGCACCTGTCATGGTTATTCTCCTGTATCCCTGCGGGAACAACAGAATTTTATGCTACTGTTCATTATCTGTTCCTCGATGATTCGCTGATATTTTACCTGGTCGAAAAAAAACCCCCGGACCTTGCGGTGCGGGGGTTTTTCGAATTCCAGGCTTGATTTTTAAGCCTTTCTTTCTCCAAGCGTAGCCCCGCACGGTGGGATAATAATCACCACCACGCTAATCACGACTAGGCTAATCACTTGTAGAAGGGCTTTCATGTGTTGTTCGTTTTTTCGATTGTTCGAAGTAATACCTACAGAGTTACCATAGTTATCCGGGCATTGACAATAATTTTCATCAGAAATTTTTATGACGCAACGGCACGAAAGTGGTTATCACCTTGTAAGTAAACGGTTATTTGTATTTGTGATAAATATTCATTACGACCGCGTCGTAACATTCGATTTCGTTCTGAGAACCCGCATCCAAAATATGTGAACAGGCAGAAATTCGCAGCGAAATGATGGAATCCTGCGCGTAATTCTGATCATCCCGATTAGGCCTTCCTTATAAAGCCTTGCAAGATAGAACCAACAAGGAGTGGTTATGTCTTTATCAAGGGTTTTGACACGCGCGGCGCTGGGTGTGCAGGCACCGCTGGTAACGGTGGAAGTGCATATTAGCAACGGCCTGCCTGCCTTAACGCTGGTGGGTTTACCAGAAACCACGGTGAAAGAAGCGCGTGAGCGGGTGCGCAGCGCTATCATCAACAGCGGATTTACCTTTCCGGCAAAGCGCGTCACCATCAATCTCGCCCCTGCCGATCTCCCTAAAGAAGGTGGGCGCTACGACCTGCCGATCGCCATTGCGATTCTCGCCGCCTCAGAGCAGCTTCCTGACGCGAAACTCGCGCAATATGAATTCCTGGGTGAATTAGCACTGAACGGGGCGCTGTGTGGCGTTCAGGCTGCCATTCCTGCGGCTATGGCAGCCCTCCAGGCGGGTAGACAAATGGTACTCTCTGAACAGAATCAACAGGATGTAGGTTTAATTCAGCAAGGCACAACCCTGATTGGTAAACATCTGCTGGAGATTTGCGCCTTTCTGCATAATCAGACGGAGTTACCCATTGCTCGTTATCAGCCTGACCGCATCGACAACGACAGCCAGGATCTGAGCGATATTATTGGGCAGGAACAAGGACGACGGGCATTGGAGATTACCGCCGCAGGCGGTCACAATTTGCTGCTGCTGGGTCCGCCGGGAACCGGGAAAACCATGCTGGCCACACGCTTGCCCGGCATTATGCCCCCGTTGAATGACCAGGAGGCACTGGAATGTGCGGCTATCGCCAGCCTTGTCAGTAGCGGCAACCTTCAACAACAATGGCGTAAACGCCCCTTCCGCGCACCACATCATAGCGCTTCGCTGTATGCATTGATTGGCGGCGGTTCCTTACCGCGTCCGGGTGAAATTTCGCTGGCGCACAATGGTGTCCTTTTTCTGGATGAGTTACCTGAGTTCGAACGCCGGGTTCTGGATGCGCTACGCGAGCCGATTGAGTCCGGTGAGATTGCCATCTCTCGCACCCGAGCCAAAGTTACCTATCCAGCGCGTTTTCAGTTAATTGGCGCAATGAACCCCAGCCCAACTGGTCATTATCAGGGAAACCATAACCGATGTACTCCACAGCAGGTATTGCGCTATCTGAGCCGTCTTTCCGGCCCTTTTCTTGACCGTTTTGATCTCTCCCTCGAAGTGCCGCTGTTACCCAGCGGTACACTCAGCCAGAAACAGCAGCGCAGTGAGAGTAGCGCAGAGGTGCTACAACGTGTGGTTGCGGCACGGCAACGTCAAATCAACCGCAGTGGGAAAGTGAACGCACATCTTTCGAATGCAGAAATACAGCGCTGGTGTGAGCTGGTTGACGAAGATGCAAAGTGGCTTGAAGAGGTGCTGAATTCACTTGGCCTGTCAGTACGTGCCTGGCAACGCATTCTGAAGGTGGCGAGAACGATAGCCGATTTGGCAGGAGAGGCGCGAATTACCCGGCATCATATTCAGGAAGCGGTGGGGTATCGCAGTATTGATCGCTTGATGATTTTTCTACACAAAAGTCTGGAATAAAAAAACGGGGCCAATGCCCCGTTTCTTAGTCTTCGCTGTCGCTGTAATCTTCGACGCTGTCCATCTGCGGCTTACCGCCGGAAAGCGTGTGAAAACGCTTAGGACGCTTGATACGTGCGGTATATTTCGACCATACACGCTCCGCTTCCGTTTGCGGCTCACGAATACCACGACATACTTCAATAAATAAACGTTCTTCTTCCGTCACTGGCTCACGCTTTGCCAGGTCCAGTTCATTAAAGGCAAAACCGTGGCGCTCAAGAAGCGTAGCTTCTTTAATGGTGAAATCACCATGACGCGAAAAACCACGAGGGTAATGCTTGTTATCAAAGAAACGATTCGTTGTTGCGAAGCTATCCGCCATTTTACACGCTCCTGATTCTCATATGGCCGTGCTATTTATGGCGCGGAGTATTAGATAGGCTTGACAGAGTGTAAAACAAAACATTTAAATCAATACGACAAACATTTTTTGGGAGAATGCTGTGGATACGGAATTACTGAAAACTTTCCTCGAAGTGAGCAGAACTCGCCATTTCGGGCGTGCTGCTGAAGCGCTTTACCTCACGCAATCTGCCGTTAGTTTTCGCATTCGCCAACTGGAAAACCAGCTGGGCGTTAACCTTTTTACGCGCCATCGTAATAACATTCGGCTGACTTCTGCGGGCGAGCGCTTATTACCTTACGCAGAAAGCCTGATGAGTACCTGGCTGATGGCAAAAAAGGAAGTCTCCCATACACAGCAGCATCATGAGCTTTCTATTGGGGCCAGCGCATCGCTGTGGGAGGCTTATCTAACCCCCTGGTTACAATCGCTTTATGAGAACAGAGAAAGCCTTCATCTTGAAGCGCGTATTGCGCAACGGCATTTGCTGGTGAAGCAGTTACATGAGCGGCAGCTTGATCTTTTGATCACCACCGAAGCGCCAAAGATGGATGAATTGACCAGCCAGCAAATTGGCCACATTTCACTCGCATTATTTCGTGCGCGTAAAACTGAGAAGCGTGAAAAATATGATTACATCAAACTGGAATGGGGAGCAGATTTTCACCAACATGAAAACTATCTGTCCAGTGATGACGTTCCGGTATTAACGACAACATCGGCGCATGTTACCCGAGAATTGCTGCATACGACTGGTGCTTGCGCGTTTTTACCTGATTTTTGGCATAGCATTTACAGCGATCTGATGGTTATTCCTGATACGCCTGTCGCTGTCAGACCACTATATGCGGTCTGGCTACAAAATAGTGATCAGCAGGCGCATATTCGCCAGTTGCTCAAATATCCGGTATTAACACATTGATGTAATAAAATCAGAAGGGTTTGAGTGGATATTGGTGAAGCTCAATTCCCTCCATCACTAAACGATCTGAGCATTTTGTGCTGGAGAAAAGTATCCAGGAGAGGATAGTGAAAATATGCAGGTTATTTTAGGCAAAAAAAATCCTTTGCCTAAGCAAAGGATTGTTTTCTGGCAGGGGCGGAGGGACTCGAACCCCCAACACCCGGTTTTGGAGACCGGTGCTCTACCAATTGAACTACGCCCCTAAATGAGGGTGGCGGTGCGGACGGGACTCGAACCCGCGACCCCCGGCGTGACAGGCCGGTATTCTAACCGACTGAACTACCGCACCACCGAATACTGCATTACCAGCGGGGTCTCGCTGATAACCGGTGTTACCTTTTCAGGTAAATACCTTAAATTGATGCCTGGCAGTTCCCTACTCTCGCATGGGGAGACCCCACACTACCATCGGCGCTACGGCGTTTCACTTCTGAGTTCGGCATGGGGTCAGGTGGGACCACCGCGCTACAGCCGCCAGGCAAATTCTGTTTATCCGTACCGCCCTCGCAGGCCATACGAATCAATCCGTTCGAACAAAGCTGAAAATTCTCGCGTCTCTCAACTCAAAACGCCTCTGGCGTTGTAAGGTTAAGCCTCACGGGTCATTAGTACCGGTTAGCTCAATGCATCGCTGCACTTACACATCCGGCCTATCAACGTCGTCGTCTTCAACGTCCCTTCAGGACTCTCAAGGAGTCAGGGAGAACTCATCTCGGGGCAAGTTTCGTGCTTAGATGCTTTCAGCACTTATCTTTTCCGCACTTAGCTACCGGGCAATGCCATTGGCATGACAACCCGAACACCAGTGGTGCGTTCACTCCGGTCCTCTCGTACTAGGAGCAACCCCCCTCAATTCTCCAGCGCCCACGGCAGATAGGGACCGAACTGTCTCACGACGTTCTAAACCCAGCTCGCGTACCACTTTAAACGGCGAACAGCCGTACCCTTGGGACCTACTTCAGCCCCAGGATGTGATGAGCCGACATCGAGGTGCCAAACACCGCCGTCGATATGAACTCTTGGGCGGTATCAGCCTGTTATCCCCGGAGTACCTTTTATCCGTTGAGCGATGGCCCTTCCATTCAGAACCACCGGATCACTATGACCTGCTTTCGCACCTGCTCGAGCCGTCACTCTCGCAGTCAAGCTGGCTTATGCCATTGCACTAACCTCCTGATGTCCGACCAGGATTAGCCAACCTTCGTGCTCCTCCGTTACACTTTGGGAGGAGACCGCCCCAGTCAAACTACCCACCAGACACTGTCCGCAGCCCGGATTACGGGCCTACGTTAGAACATCAAACATTAAAGGGTGGTATTTCAAGGTTGGCTCCATGCAGACTGGCGTCCACACTTCAAAGCCTCCCACCTATCCTACACATCAAGGCTCAATGTTCAGTGTCAAGCTATAGTAAAGGTTCACGGGGTCTTTCCGTCTTGCCGCGGGTACACTGCATCTTCACAGCGATTTCAATTTCACTGAGTCTCGGGTGGAGACAGCCTGGCCATCATTACGCCATTCGTGCAGGTCGGAACTTACCCGACAAGGAATTTCGCTACCTTAGGACCGTTATAGTTACGGCCGCCGTTTACCGGGGCTTCGATCAAGAGCTTCTCCTTACGGATAACCCCATCAATTAACCTTCCGGCACCGGGCAGGCGTCACACCGTATACGTCCACTTTCGTGTTTGCACAGTGCTGTGTTTTTAATAAACAGTTGCAGCCAGCTGGTATCTTCGACTGGCTTCAGCTCCGGGAGCAAGTCCCTTCACCTAATGCCAGCGTGCCTTCTCCCGAAGTTACGGCACCATTTTGCCTAGTTCCTTCACCCGAGTTCTCTCAAGCGCCTTGGTATTCTCTACCTGACCACCTGTGTCGGTTTGGGGTACGATTTCGTGTTACCTGGAGCTTAGAGGCTTTTCCTGGAAGCAGGGCATCAGTTACTTCATCACCGTAGTGACTCGTCATCACGCCTCAGCCTTAAAGCATTCCGGATTTGCCTGGAATGCAAGCCTACACGCTTAAACCGGGACAACCGTCGCCCGGATAACCTAGCCTTCTCCGTCCCCCCTTCGCAGTAACACCAAGTACAGGAATATTAACCTGTTTCCCATCGACTACGCTTTTCAGCCTCGCCTTAGGGGTCGACTCACCCTGCCCCGATTAACGTTGGACAGGAACCCTTGGTCTTCCGGCGAGCGGGCTTTTCACCCGCTTTATCGTTACTTATGTCAGCATTCGCACTTCTGATACCTCCAGCAGACCTCACAGTCCACCTTCAGCGGCTTACAGAACGCTCCCCTACCCAACAACACATAGTGTCGCTGCCGCAGCTTCGGTGCATGGTTTAGCCCCGTTACATCTTCCGCGCAGGCCGACTCGACCAGTGAGCTATTACGCTTTCTTTAAATGATGGCTGCTTCTAAGCCAACATCCTGGCTGTCTGGGCCTTCCCACATCGTTTCCCACTTAACCATGACTTTGGGACCTTAGCTGGCGGTCTGGGTTGTTTCCCTCTTCACGACGGACGTTAGCACCCGCCGTGTGTCTCCCGTGATAACATTCTCCGGTATTCGCAGTTTGCATCGGGTTGGTAAGCCGGGATGGCCCCCTAGCCGAAACAGTGCTCTACCCCCGGAGATGAATTCACGAGGCGCTACCTAAATAGCTTTCGGGGAGAACCAGCTATCTCCCGGTTTGATTGGCCTTTCACCCCCAGCCACAAGTCATCCGCTAATTTTTCAACATTAGTCGGTTCGGTCCTCCAGTTAGTGTTACCCAACCTTCAACCTGCCCATGGCTAGATCACCGGGTTTCGGGTCTATACCCTGCAACTTAACGCCCAATTAAGACTCGGTTTCCCTGCGGCTCCCCTATACGGTTAACCTTGCTACAGAATATAAGTCGCTGACCCATTATACAAAAGGTACGCAGTCACCTAACAAGTAGGCTCCCACTGCTTGTACGTACACGGTTTCAGGTTCTGTTTCACTCCCCTCGCCGGGGTTCTTTTCGCCTTTCCCTCACGGTACTGGTTCACTATCGGTCAGTCAGGAGTATTTAGCCTTGGAGGATGGTCCCCCCATATTCAGACAGGATACCACGTGTCCCGCCCTACTCATCGGACTCACAGAATGTGCATTTTCATGTACGGGGCTGTCACCCTGTATCGCGCGACTTTCCAGACGCTTCCATTAACACACAAACTGATTCAGGTCCTGGGCTGTTCCCCGTTCGCTCGCCGCTACTGGGGGAATCTCGGTTGATTTCTTTTCCTCGGGGTACTTAGATGTTTCAGTTCCCCCGGTTCGCCTCGTTAACCTATGTATTCAGTTAACGATAGTGCACAAGTGCACTGGGTTTCCCCATTCGGACATCGTCGGCTGTTGCGGTTCATATCACCTTACCGACGCTTTTCGCAGATTAGCACGTCCTTCATCGCCTCTGACTGCCAGGGCATCCACCGTGTACGCTTAGTCGCTTAACCTCACAACCCACAGACGTTTTGCAACGCATGCAGACTGCAAGCATTTGAGAGACTCGAACACATCGTTTTCATTTCTTATTACGGAGAAATGAAACAACGTGTCGTTTCAAATTTTCAGCTTGTTCCGGATTGTTAAAGAGCAATAACTTCGCAATGCACTCGAAAATGCATTCGGAAGTTTTTTTATCAACGTGGGGTCGTTGATGGTGGAGCTAAGCGGGATCGAACCGCTGACCTCCTGCGTGCAAGGCAGGCGCTCTCCCAGCTGAGCTATAGCCCCAATGATTCGCAAAACCCTTCACCCAATTCTTTCGAGTTCAAGGCGTGACGACGCGAAGCATACATCAGGTATGCGGGTCGTTGTCACAACGCAGAAATCGGGAGAATTTGGTAGGCCTGAGTGGACTTGAACCACCGACCTCACCCTTATCAGGGGTGCGCTCTAACCACCTGAGCTACAAGCCTGCCGAGGGTTTTACTGCTTCTTTAAATTTCATCAGACAATCTGTGTGAGCACTTCGAAGGAAAGTATCTTCAGGTAAGGAGGTGATCCAACCGCAGGTTCCCCTACGGTTACCTTGTTACGACTTCACCCCAGTCATGAATCACAAAGTGGTAAGCGCCCTCCCGAAGGTTAAGCTACCTACTTCTTTTGCAACCCACTCCCATGGTGTGACGGGCGGTGTGTACAAGGCCCGGGAACGTATTCACCGTAGCATTCTGATCTACGATTACTAGCGATTCCGACTTCATGGAGTCGAGTTGCAGACTCCAATCCGGACTACGACGCACTTTATGAGGTCCGCTTGCTCTCGCGAGGTCGCTTCTCTTTGTATGCGCCATTGTAGCACGTGTGTAGCCCTGGCCGTAAGGGCCATGATGACTTGACGTCATCCCCACCTTCCTCCGGTTTATCACCGGCAGTCTCCTTTGAGTTCCCGACCGAATCGCTGGCAACAAAGGATAAGGGTTGCGCTCGTTGCGGGACTTAACCCAACATTTCACAACACGAGCTGACGACAGCCATGCAGCACCTGTCTCAGAGTTCCCGAAGGCACTAAGGCATCTCTGCCAAATTCTCTGGATGTCAAGGCCAGGTAAGGTTCTTCGCGTTGCATCGAATTAAACCACATGCTCCACCGCTTGTGCGGGCCCCCGTCAATTCATTTGAGTTTTAACCTTGCGGCCGTACTCCCCAGGCGGTCGACTTAACGCGTTAGCTCCGGAAGCCACGCCTCAAGGGCACAACCTCCAAGTCGACATCGTTTACAGCGTGGACTACCAGGGTATCTAATCCTGTTTGCTCCCCACGCTTTCGCACCTGAGCGTCAGTCTTTGTCCAGGGGGCCGCCTTCGCCACCGGTATTCCTCCAGATCTCTACGCATTTCACCGCTACACCTGGAATTCTACCCCCCTCTACAAGACTCTAGCCTGCCAGTTTCGAATGCAGTTCCCAGGTTAAGCCCGGGGATTTCACATCCGACTTGACAGACCGCCTGCGTGCGCTTTACGCCCAGTAATTCCGATTAACGCTTGCACCCTCCGTATTACCGCGGCTGCTGGCACGGAGTTAGCCGGTGCTTCTTCTGCGGGTAACGTCAATGACGATGCGTATTAAACATCATCCCTTCCTCCCCGCTGAAAGTACTTTACAACCCGAAGGCCTTCTTCATACACGCGGCATGGCTGCATCAGGCTTGCGCCCATTGTGCAATATTCCCCACTGCTGCCTCCCGTAGGAGTCTGGACCGTGTCTCAGTTCCAGTGTGGCTGGTCATCCTCTCAGACCAGCTAGGGATCGTCGCCTAGGTGAGCCATTACCCCACCTACTAGCTAATCCCATCTGGGTTCATCCGATGGTGTGAGGCCCGAAGGTCCCCCACTTTGGTCTTGCGACGTTATGCGGTATTAGCTACCGTTTCCAGTAGTTATCCCCCTCCATCGGGCAGATCCCCAGACATTACTCACCCGTCCGCCACTCGTCACCCAAGGAGCAAGCTCCTCTGTGCTACCGTTCGACTTGCATGTGTTAGGCCTGCCGCCAGCGTTCAATCTGAGCCATGATCAAACTCTTCAATTTAAGTTTGATGCTCAAAGAATTAAACTTCGTAATGAATTACGTGTTCACTCTTGAGACTTGATATTTTTTAAGTCCGTAGACTTTTGATATCAATCCTGCGAGTGCCCACACAGATTGTCTGATAAATTGTTAAAGAGCAGTGCCACATTTCTCGTGTGGCGCGGGTTGCGTATATTACGCTTTCCGCGTTTTCAGTCAAGCATTTATTTTTGCTTTTCTGAAGGTTGCCACTTAAGGTGACCTCACCAACACATCGCTTCGTAAGCCGTTGTTCCGTGTCAGTGGAGGCGCATTATAGGGAGTTCTTTGAGGCTGACAAGCGCTAAATGCAAATTAATTTCTGAGTGCTGTTTTTTTCAACGAAACATCACAAAGGCGCCAGTTTTTCCATCAATGGGAAGCCATAACGCTGCAGAACCGGTGATAATTGCAGCACTTCTTCATTCATCTGCGTACAAAATGCCATGTTAGGCGCATCAGAAAGCGCAACAGGTGCCGCATGCTCCAACAACCAGGCGGTACGACGCGCAATTGCCGCGCCGGAATCCACCAGCCGCGTCCCTTCCGGCAACACCAACTGCAACTCGTCACGCAGCAGAGGAAAATGAGTACAGCCTAACACTACCGTATCGGGCGGCTCTTTCATCCGCAGCCAGGGTTGCACCACACGACGTACATCCTCCAGCAGCACCTCTTCACCGTGCAGCTTTGCCTCGGCCAGCTCTACCAATTCTGCCGAGCCCAGCATCTTGATTTGGCATTCGCGAGCGAATTGCGCCACCAGTTCGTGTGTATAAGGACGTTTTACCGTGCCGCGTGTCGCCAGCAAACCCACTACCCCATTACGCGTTAAGCGTGCGGCAGGTTTAATGGCGGGCACCACTCCGACCACCGGGAAGTCAAACTTTGCACGCAGGGCTGGCAAAGAAACTGTACTGGCCGAGTTACAGGCAATCACCACCAGCGCCAGTGGAAAGCGCCGCGTAATCGCCTCAACGATCGCCACAACGCGATCGACAATATAGGTTTCGGTTTTTTCACCGTAAGGAAAACCTTCATTGTCGAAGGCGTAGAGATAATGGAGATTCGGCAGCAATTGCCGAATCTCCTCATAGACGGAGAGCCCACCGACGCCAGAGTCAAAAACCAGCACGGTGGGACGCAGATCAGAAGCTGTAGCTGGCGCTGAGGTAGTACTCCGTTCCTGGAGTTTGGTAGCCATACACTGTCTCGTAGTCTTTATCGAACAGGTTGGCAATTCTACCACGAACGGTGAGCTGAGAGGTGACCGGATACGATACCGCCAGATCCCATAAACTTACGCCGCCCAATTTAATGCGCTGTGCCGTATAGGAGTGGTTGTAATCGTTGTCGTAACGCTCACCGAGGTAGTGATAAGTGATGGACCAGTCGAAATTGAAGACCGTCCAGTCGAGCTGGTATTTCACCTGCTGCTTAGCACGACGCAACAATTGCTGATTGGTCTCGGCATCACGCGCGTCAACATAGTCATAAGAGACGGTATGACTCAGTGGACCGGTATCGAAAGACGCCGTGGCTTCCACACCTTTAATACGCGCTTTATCGATGTTGTAGTAAACATAGGTGTTCGGATCGCTATCAATCAGGTTATCGATGTCATTACGATAGCCCGACACACGCCAGTTGACCGGCCCGGTTAAACCTTCAAAACCACTTTCCCACTGCTTGCTTTCTTCCGGCTTCAGATTTGGGTTGCCATAAGTCTGGCTATAAAGCTGGGCCAGATTCGGCGCTTTATAAGCGGTCGCGTAAGAGGCAAACACGCGATAACCATCAACAAACTCCCAGGCGGCGCTGCTCTGCCAGGTGTTATGCCAGCCAAAGGCATTGTTGTCATCTCCGCGCACGGCGCCTTCCAGCGTCACGCTACCAAACTGCTGTTGAGCGGTGGCGTATATACCGGTGTTACGTTGTTCCTGGCCTTCAACGGTAGAATTGGTGCCTGGTTCTGAGGTTTGTTTCTGCCAGTCAACACCGCCACTCACCGTACCATGCCCCACCTGTACCGAGTTGCCCCATTGCAGGTTGTATTGCTGGACATCATTCAGCGACGCCGTGGCGTCATATTTGCCAAGCTGTGGGCTGTAGTTGTAATCCTTAGTATGGCTGTAGCTGGCAATCAGCTGCGATGAATAGATACCCTGGTTGAAGCGCAGTCCGGTATCCCAGGTCTGGCTGTAGAGCTGGCGGGTATCGACAAAGGTGTTGGGTTCCACATAAGTGGGATAGCCATCATAAGCGGTGCGGTTGTCAAAACCATAACCGCGTACGAAACCGCTGAACTGATCGCTAAACTGATGCTCCAGCGAACCGTACAGCGTTTTGCTCATGAAACCGTCGCGGTCTTTCTGCGCCGGATCGCCATAGATGTCGGGCAGATTTGCCACCACATCGTAGCCTTTGGTGTAGGTATAGTTGCCCGCCAGCGTCAGCTTAGTCGCATCGCCCAGTTGCTGCTGGGTAGAGCCATCGTAGCTCTGGTAGCCTTTCGACCCAACGCCCGCGGTCAGCGTGGTACCGTTTTTATCACGACCCGTGATGATGTTCACCACACCACCAATCGCGTCAGAACCATACACCGCCGAACGCGCGCCACGAATATATTCGATGCGCTGTACCAGCGAGAGTGGAATCTGGCTGAGATCGGACGACCCGGAAATGCCTGCCTGATTCAAACGAATACCGTCAATCAGAATCAGGACGTGGCTGGAGTTGGTGCCACGAATAAACATGGAGCTGCTTTGGCCCATGCCACCGTTTTGCGCAATATCCACGCCAGGCAGGCGACGCATCACATCCGTGAGGCTTTTTGCCTGCCAGCGGTCAATGTCTTCGCGGGTAACAACTGTCGTGGGCGCCAGCACGGAAGAAACTGGCTGTGAAAAACGATTAGCGGTAACGATTTGCGTATCATCATCCTGCTGGGCATAGCCAAATTGCGCCCAGAGGGACACCGCCGTTGCACTGAAGGCAAACAGCGAAGCATGTGTTTTTTTCATTGTTATAGCATCCAAAAGACAAAGCAGGATGCCGCAGGCATACGATCGATAGCACGCGATGACCGTACGAATTGCGACGTCACACCGGCAGGTCTTCGGGCTGAGAATCATTAATGGTGAAGACTTCCCATCCCGCAGGACAGTGTCTGCATCAGCAATCACCACGACATTCTTTACCGCTGCGCGTCAGCTCCAGATTCACACTGGATTCCCTTTTAACTCAAGGAGGCCGGCCGTCGCAGTCTACGGACAAGAAGGCCAGAAATCCAGACTTCCAGCCATCTTCTTTTGCACAAGGCTGGACAACAGCAATCGAATGCCTACAATCGCCCGGCAAGCAGGCTTATTACCAGGATTGAAGATGACACCCGAACAGCTCCCGATTGAACAATATGACGCGCAACTGGCAGAAAAAGTCAGCCGTTTACAGGCGATGATGGCGCCGTTTGCTGCGCCAGAGGTGGAGGTGTTCCGTTCACCGGTCAGTCACTACCGTATGCGTGCCGAATTCCGCATCTGGCATGATGGCGACGATCTGTATCACATCATCTTTGATCAGCAGACCAAACAGCGTATTCGCGTCGATCAATTTCCGGCCGCCAGCGAGTTGATCAACCAACTGATGCCCAAAATGATCAACGCTGCCCGTGATAACCGCGCATTGCGCCATAAATTGTTTCAGATCGATTACCTGTCGACCCTGAGCAATCAAATCGTCATTTCCCTACTCTACCACCGCAAACTGGAAGAGGAGTGGCAACTGGCAGCCAGCGCACTACGTGACGCCCTGCGCGCCGAAGGTTTTGATGTGCAGCTGATTGGGCGCGCGACCAAAACCAAAATTTGTCTCGATCGCGATTACATTGATGAGCGTCTGCCGGTGGCGGGCAAAGAACTGATTTATCGTCAGGTGGAGAACAGTTTTACCCAGCCGAATGCCGCGATGAACATTCAGATGCTGGAGTGGGCGCTGGACGTGACGCAAAACGCGCGCGGCGACCTGCTGGAGCTGTATTGCGGCAACGGTAATTTCTCCCTGGCGCTGGCGCGTAATTTCCGTCGTGTATTAGCCACCGAAATTGCCAAACCCTCGGTAGCCGCCGCGCAGTTCAACATCGCCGCTAACCACATTGATAACGTGCAAATCATCCGTATGGCCGCCGAGGAATTTACTCAGGCAATGAACGGCGTGCGTAGCTTTAACCGACTGGAAGGCATTGACCTACAAAGTTATCAATGTGAAACCATTTTCGTCGACCCTCCGCGTAGCGGGCTGGATGCCGAAACGGTCAAGATGGTGCAGGCTTATCCACGTATCCTCTATATATCCTGCAATCCACAAACGCTATGCGATAACCTCACCACGCTGGCAGAAACCCATGATGTTGCACGTCTCGCGTTGTTTGATCAGTTCCCCTATACCCATCATATGGAAAGCGGCGTACTGTTGACGCGCAAAGCCTAATAAAAAACGGGAACCCTGAGGTTCCCGTTTTTTTTAATTCTTGTTCTTCGGTCGCTTAAAGCGCGTCGCAATCCAGAACACCAGCGCGACCATCAGGATGGTCGGGATAAAGTTGGAGCCAATATCCGGGTACTCCGCTCGCACCAGCGCGCTGTAGACCAGAATCCCCAACAGGAAAAACGCCGCCGCCAGTGACGGCATGCCGTCCGGCATATTACGGTTCAGGTAACGCTGATGCAGACACCAGGCCGCCAGGCCAAGGGCGATCAGCGGAAAAATTGAAAATGGTACAAATGCACTGAACAGCACCGAAAAGGAGCCGTTGATGGCCAAACCGGTGATAAAAGCCAGTAAAAGCGTTCCTTTATCGCGGGGGTTTTGCTCAATCATTTCATTATCCTTATCACATTACTCTTCGGGTTTTTCCAGTGTTACCGCCAGCCGTTCCTGCTCCCGGCGATACCAGTAATAAGCACCTTTGGCGATCATTCGCAGCTGTAGCACCAGACGGTCTTCCAGCTTGCGACGCTGTTCAATATCCACATCCAGCGCTTCCGCACCGGCGCTGAACACGATGGTGACCATCGCTTCGGCCTGTGCTTCGGTAAAGCTACGCGGCATGCGGTTTTCCAGCTCAAGGTAATCCGCCAGTTCGGCAATAAAGTGTTGAATTTCACGCGCTACAGCAGCACGAAACGCCGCCGACGTTCCGGAGCGCTCGCGTAATAAGAGACGAAAAGCGTTGGGATTGTTCCCGATAAACTCCATAAACGTTGCAACAGAAGTTTTAATAATGCTTCCGCCCTTGGCAATGCGCTGGCGTGCCTGACGCATCAGTTGACGCAGCATCAGGCCGCTTTCGTCAACCATCGTCAAACCCAGTTCATCCACATCCCGGAAATGACGGTAAAATGAGGTGGGCGCAATACCGGCTTCACGCGCAACTTCACGCAAACTCAGGCTGGCAAAACTCCTTTCTGCACTTAGCTGACTGAAGGCGGCTTCAATCAGTGTACGTCTTGTACGTTCTTTTTGTTGCGCTCTGACGCCCATTCTCTCTGCCTTGTGAGTAATCAGGCAGGCACTATAACAAACTTTTCAGCGTACAGCGGCGCAAAGTTTGTGACCGCCTGTTAACCTCACGCTTTGTCAAAAGTGGGCAAAAATCACTGATAGAATTCAGAAGTGCGCGGCGAGATGTTAGAATCTCGTTGTAAAAATGTATAGAAACATAGGACGTACTGGTATGCAAAAGTCTTACGATTACGATGCCATTGTGATTGGCTCCGGTCCGGGCGGTGAAGGTGCGGCCATGGGGCTGGTGAAGCAGGGAGCGCGCATCGCAGTGATCGAACGCTACCATAACATCGGCGGCGGTTGTACTCACTGGGGCACCATCCCTTCCAAAGCGTTACGTCATGCTGTCAGCCGTATTATCGAGTTCAATCAAAATCCCCTCTACAGTGATCATACCCGGCTTCTGCGTTCCTCCTTTGCGGATATCCTCAATCACACGGAAAACGTCATCAGCCAACAAACCGCCATGCGGCAGGGCTTTTACGAACGTAACCGCTGTGAGCTGTATCAGGGCGATGCGCATTTTGTTGATGCCAACACCATCGAAGTAGAGCAGCCAGATGGCACCCGCGAGCGCCTGACCGCAGAGAAATTTGTTATCGCCTGTGGTTCGCGCCCTTATCATCCGGCTGACGTCGATTTCACCCATCCACGTATTTATGACTCCGATTCGATTCTTAATCTGCACCATGAACCAGGCCACGTCATTATCTATGGTGCCGGGGTGATCGGCTGTGAATACGCCTCAATCTTCCGTGGGCTGAACGTCAAGGTTGACCTGATCAACACCCGTGATCGTCTGTTAGCGTTCCTTGATCAGGAGATGTCAGATTCGCTGTCTTACCACTTCTGGAACAGCGGCGTGGTGATTCGTCACAACGAGGAGTTTGAGAAGATTGAGGGTGTGAATGATGGCGTCATCATGCACCTCAAATCCGGTAAAAAAGTAAAAGCGGATTGCCTGCTTTACGCTAACGGCCGCACCGGTAATACCGATTCACTGGCGCTGGAAAATGTCGGTCTTGAGGCGGATGGTCGCGGTCTGCTGAAAGTCAACAGCATGTACCAGACGGCGCAGCCGCATATCTATGCGGTCGGCGACGTGATTGGTTATCCCAGCCTTGCCTCCGCCGCCTATGACCAGGGACGTATCGCTGCCCAGGCCATCATGAAAGGTGAAGCCACGGCGCACCTGATTGAAGACATTCCTACCGGGATTTACACCATTCCGGAGATCAGCTCAGTCGGCAAAACTGAGCAGCAGCTGACGGCAATGAAAGTGCCTTATGAAGTGGGACGTGCGCAGTTTAAACATCTGGCGCGCGCGCAGATTGTCGGCATGAATGTGGGAAGTTTGAAGATTCTGTTCCATCGTGAAACCAAAGAAATCCTGGGAATTCATTGCTTTGGTGAACGTGCGGCAGAGATCATCCATATCGGCCAGGCCATCATGGAGCAGAAAAATGGCGGTAACACGATTGAATATTTCGTGAATACCACCTTTAACTACCCCACGATGGCCGAAGCCTATCGCGTAGCCGCGTTAAATGGTTTAAACCGCCTGTTTTAACGTGTTATCGAGATAAGCCTGCATATGGGTTTTAATTGCTTCTGCCAGCTGCTCATAGCGGCTGCGCAGAGGCGATCCCGGACGATACACCAGCGCGATGGTGCGCTGTGGTACCGGCTTGTAACAAGGCAGATAGCAAACGCCATCACGCACGCGCTGATTTGGCACCGCCAGCGACGGCAGTAAGGTGATTCCGCTCCCTGCGGCGACCATATTGCGCAGCGTTTCCAGGCTGGTAGCACGGAAATGGGTGTCTTCATCCGCACCGGCTTCAAAGCAGAAACCCATCGCCTGATCGCGCAGGCAGTGACCATCTTCCAGCATCAGCAGCTTTTCACCCGCCAGATCCGACATAGGAACACGGTCGCGATCGTGCCACGGATGATCCTCGTAGATCGCCAGTTTCATCGGCTCATCAAACAGCGGCACCTCAATAAAGGCTTCGCTCTCCTTCACCAACGCCAGAATCGCACAGTCAAGCTTGCCGCTGTCGAGTTGCGCCAGCAACTGCTGCGTCTGAGCTTCGTGCAGATACATCTCCAGCTTGGGGAAAGTCTGATGCAGCATCGGGATGATGTGCGGCAGCAGATAAGGGCCAGTGGTGGGGATAAGGCCAATATGCAGTGGCCCGGACATAGTTTCGCCCTGCTGGCTTGCCATCTCCTTCAGCACCTTCACTTCACGCAGTACGGTGCGAGCCTGGTCTACCAGCAGCAGCCCAGCCTGGGTAAACAAAACCTTGCGGCTGGTGCGTTCCAGCAGCATAACGCCCAATTCATCTTCCAGCTTACGAATTTGTCCGCTCAACGTTGGCTGACTGACATGACAGGCATCCGCTGCACGGCGGAAATGACGATGCTCCGCAAGCGAAACCAGATACTCCAGATCACGAATGTTCATTGATATCCTCCGAACCACGATAGCCCGTGGCGATAGATAGAATAGCAATGAACGATTAGCCCTATCAAGCCACTGACAGGAATAATAAGTGCCATCAGAAGCAATATGAAAAAAGGCTGAAAGAGTACGGAGTAACACCTGCAATCAGTCTGACAAATCACTGAGCTGGCTGGAGTGCCTGCCCTTTGATGATGTGCCTATAACAAGATGAAATTCCGAAGCTAGAGGTTGGCGGGCTATATCATAGCCCGCTTTTTTTATTGGCTTACTTCAGACGCTGCTGCGCTTCCTGAATCGCCAGAGCTACCTGCTGCGGTGCCACGCCGCCACGGGCGTTACGCTTATCCAGGCAGGATTGCAGTGACAGGATCGGATAGACATCCTCTTCAATCGTCGCGCTGAATTGCTTCAGTTGCGCCAGGCTTAACGCTTCCAGCGCCACGCCCTGCTTAATCGCTTCCACCACCGCTTCGCCGACAATATGGTGCGCTTCGCGGAACGGTACGCCTTTGGCGACCAGATAATCCGCCAGTTCGGTAGAGTTGGCATAGCCCTGCTCCGCCGCTTCCTGGCAACGTGGACGTTTCACCTGAATACCGTCCAGCACCAGCACTGACATATGCAGACAGTCCAGCCAGGTGTCGAGCGCGTCAAACAGCCCTTCTTTGTCTTCCTGCATATCTTTGTTGTACGCCAGCGGCAAGCCTTTCAGCGTCATCATCATACCGGTCAGCGCGCCTTGTACGCGGCCACATTTGCCACGGATCAGTTCCAGCGCATCGGGGTTTTTCTTCTGTGGCATCAGAGAAGAACCGGAAGTGACTTTATCCGACAACTCGACAAACCCAGCTTCGCCGGTGTTGAAGAAGATCATGTCTTCAGCAAAGCGCGACAGATGCACCATACCGATAGAGGCATCAGACAGTAGTTCCAGCACATGATCACGGTCAGATACCGTGTCGAGGCTGTTGCGCGTAGCGGAGGCGAAACCTAACCAGCCCGCCAGTTGCTGACGATCGATCTCGTATGCAGTCCCGGCCAGTGCGCCGCAGCCAAGCGGGCTGACGTCAAGGCGCTTCAGCGTATCCTGCAAACGGCTTTCATCACGCGCCAGCATTTCGACATAGGCGAGGCACCAGTGCGCAAAAGTCACCGGCTGGGCGCGTTGCAGATGGGTATAACCCGGCATCACTGCATCCTGATTGGCTTCGGCGGTGGCAACCAGCGCTTTTTGCAGCTCGCGAGTGGCATCCAACAGCACTGCAACCTGCTCTTTGCACCACAGTTTCAGATCGGTGGCGACCTGGTCGTTACGGCTACGACCGGTATGCAGTTTTTTACCCAGTGCGCCGACTTTGTCGATCAGCTTGCCTTCGACCCAGCTATGAATGTCTTCGGCATCGCTTTGCAGAATCTGCTCAGGATTGGCACGCACTTCGGCCAGCAACGCGTTCAGCGCCGCCTCCAACTGCTGCTGCTCGTCGCTGCTCAGAACATTAACCGTCACCAGCGCTTTTGACCAGGCGACGGAACCGATGATGTCCTGCTCCGCCAGGCGATAATCAAAACGCAGCGAATCATTGAATTGTTTGAAGCGTTGGTCTGCTGCCTGGGTAAAGCGTCCACCCCAAAGTGCCATCTGAATACTCCTGAATACGGTTAAACAAAGGGCGGCCCGTAGCCGCCCTTGAAACTATGTCGTTGGTGCGGAATTACTTCTTCTGCTCGTTCAGTGCACGGATGCGTGCAGACAGTGAGAACAGACGGATAAAGCCACCCGCGTGACGGTGATCGTACACTTCGTCTTCTCCGAAGGTCGCAAACTCTTCTGAATACAGGCTGTTGATCGATTTTTTCTGAATCGCTGTCGCCTGACCTTTGTAAAGTTGCAGAACCACTTCACCGTTCACCAGTTCAGCCAGGGACTCAGCCGCCGCCTGGATGGACTGACGCAGCGGTGCAAACCAACGGCCATCGTACACCACGTATGACATCTCCTGGCCCAGCTGCTCACGCCATTTGAAGCTGTCGCGATCCAGCACCAGCTGCTCAACGGCACGCAGCGCGTTAACCATAATGGTGCCGCCCGGGGTTTCATAGCAACCACGAGATTTGATGCCGACCAGACGGTTTTCCACGATATCGATACGACCTACGCCGTGTTTCGCACCCAGCGCGTTCAGTTTTTCCAGACAGGCGAACGGACTCAGCTTCTCGCCGTTAACGCCAACCACGCGACCTTTTTCCACGGTCACGGTGACGTTTTCCGGCTGATCCGGTGCTTCCAGCGGGTCAACGGTCCACACCCAGCAATCTTTGTTCGGTGCGTTCCACGGGCTTTCCAGCACGCCACCTTCGGTGGAGATGTGCCAGGCGTTTTCATCACGGCTGTAGATTTTTTCCAGCGACGCGGTGGTCGGGATGTTGCGCTCTTTCAGGTAGTCGAGCAGCGCTTCACGCGAACGCAGGTTCCATTCACGCCACGGTGCTACCACTTTCAGCTGTGGCGCCAGTGCAGTGTAGGTGGTTTCGAAACGTACCTGGTCGTTACCTTTACCGGTGGCGCCGTGGCACAGGGCATCGGCACCCACTTTCAGCGCCAGCTCAACCTGCGCTTTGGCGATAATCGGACGCGCCATTGAGGTACCCAGCAGGTAGGTGCCTTCGTACAGCGCACCGGTTTGCAGCACCGGGTAAACGTACTCGCTGATGAACTCTTCGCGCAGGTCAACCACATGACATTCAGAGGCACCGGATTGCAGCGCTTTCTTCTCAACGCCTTCCAGATCTGCCGGGTCCTGACCGATATTCGCCACGAACGCGACCACTTCACAGCCGCCGTAGTTCTCTTTCAGCCATGGAATGATGGCAGACGTATCAAGGCCACCGGAGTAAGCCAGAACAATTTTTTTGATGCCTTGCGTTTGCATTTCGTAATCCTTGAATCAGTATCGTTAAGCGAGAATCCGGGTGCCAATCGACACGCCGTTGAAAAGAGTTGGCAGCTGTTCAGCATGACGCCAGCTGGCAATATCCACCGGGCGGCCCAGAGTACGTGCCGCGTCCAGCGCTGCGTTAACTTTAACAATCATGCCATCGGTAATAATGCCCTGGGCGATCAGCTGTTCCGCTTTCGCGGCCGTCATCTCTGCGATGCGTTGACCTTTGCCATCGAGAATGCCGCTGACGTCAGACAACAGTACCAGATCGGCACCAATGGTGGCCGCCAGCGCAGTCGCCGCCTGGTCAGCGTTGACGTTCATCAGATCGCCACCATCAGTGATCCCGATGGAACTGATCACCGGCATATAACCCGCGCCCAGCAAGGTGTTGATTAATGCCGGGTTGCCCGGTGTGGCGTTACCGACGTGGCCCAGTTCTTCATCAAACTGCGCCACATTTACCAGACCCGCATCACCCAGGCACAGGCCCACCGCGTTGATGCCATACTTCTTCGCCCAGGCGAGCAACGTTTTGTTCGCCGTACCCGCCAGGGCACCGGTAATAATGTCAATCTGATCGGCTGGCGTCACGCGCAAACCGTTCTTCTTTTTCACCGGCAGCGCGAGCTTCTTCATCAGCTCATCCACCAGGCAGCCGCCACCGTGCACAATGATCAGCGGACGTTGATACTCGGTACGATACGCCAACAGCGCATCGAACAGGCGAGCCAGCGCTTCTTCGCTATCCAGCAGGACGCCACCCAGTTTAATAATCAGAGGATTGGTCATGGTTTACTTACTCGCCCGTTAAATCAGAGACAGTGTTTCGGGGAAGCCGAAACGAATATTCAGACACTGCACCGCCTGCGAAGAAGCACCTTTCAGCAGGTTATCTTCTGCGGCAACCACAATCAGGTGCTCACCCTGCACGGCAAAACCGATATCACAGAATGGCAGGCCAACCACACCTTTCAACGCCGGCACACCTTTCTTATACAGACGCACCAGCGGTTTGTCGTGGTAGGCGTTATGGAAAGCTTCTGCCACGTCCTGTTCGCTGACGCCCGGTTTCAGGCGGCAGGTGACGGTAGCAAGAATGCCACGCGGGAAGTTGCCCAGATGCGGCGTAAAGATCACCGGCGTACCGAGATGGGCAACAATTTCCGGATGGTGGCGATGATTGAAGATGCCATAAGGTTGCAGGCTGACTTCACAAAAACTGGTAGTGACGCTGGCTTTACGCCCGGCACCGCTGACGCCGCTGGTCGCGTTAATCACCGGCCACTGGTCTTGATTCAGCAGGCCCGCTTCCACCAGCGGTTTCAACGCCAGTTGAGAGGCGGTCGGGTAGCATCCCGGTACCGCCACCAGCTGGGCTTCTTTGATTTTTTCGTGCTGCCATTCCGCCAGGCCGTAAACCGCTTTGTCCAGCCAGTCGCCGTGTTGATGGGTGAAACCGTAATATTGATTGTAGAAAGCACCGTCGTTAACACGGAACGCACCGGAGAGATCAAATACCACGCAACCGGCTTTCAGGAATTCCGGCGCCAGATCGTGACTGACTTCATGTGCGGTGGCGAGGAACACCACATCGACTTTATCCGCCCACTCAGCGGCATCGCTCAGCGGCTGCAATGGCAGGTCGACAATACCTTTCAACTGCGGATGCAGGTCTGAAAGTAACTTTCCGGCATCCGGGCTTTGCGCTGAAACCGCTAAAGCGGTTATGTTCATATGCGGATGGCGATTCAGGTAGGTGGCAAGCTCTACGCCAGCGTAACCACTGGCACCAACGATCAGCGTATTCAACATCAGGCTGTATACCTTATTACAGTCACACGTTCCGGGTCGCGGCCTTGCCCCGTTGCCCACGATGCCGTTTGCAAAGATTTACTGTTCACATGCAGACGACGTTAATGTATTTTTATTCACTATTAATGCATGAATATTGATACATCCTAACCCAAGGACCGTCAACAGTGAAGACAAAATTACCACCTTTTATCGAACTCTACCGCCAGCTGATTGCCACACCATCGATCAGCGCCACCGACGCCGCGCTCGATCAGAGCAATGAAACTTTAATCAATTTGCTGGCGGGCTGGTTTCGCGATCTTGGCTTCGATACTGAAGTGCAACCTGTACCGGGTACACGGCATAAATTTAACCTGCTGGCGCGCATGGGTTCCGGCGCAGGTGGCTTATTATTAGCAGGCCATACCGACACGGTTCCGTTCGATGATGGCCGCTGGACGCGCGACCCCTTTACCCTGACTGAGCATGACAACAAGCTTTACGGTTTAGGCACGGCAGATATGAAAGGCTTCTTCGCCTTTATTCTGGATGCGCTGCGTGACGTTGACGTGACCAAACTGAGCAAACCGCTCTACATTCTTGCCACCGCCGACGAAGAGACGACGATGGCAGGCGCGAAGTACTTCGCTGAATCCACCCAGCTGCGCCCGGACTGCGCCATCATCGGCGAACCGACTTCGCTGAAACCGGTACGCGCGCACAAAGGCCATCTCTCCAATGTGATTCGTATTCAGGGACAATCGGGCCACTCCAGCGATCCCTCACGCGGCGTGAACGCCATTGAGCTGATGCATGAATCCATCACCCAATTGATGCAGCTGCGTAATACGCTGAAAAGCCGTTACAACCATGACGGTTTTGCCATTCCGTACCCGACCATGAACTTTGGTCATATTCACGGCGGCGACGCGGCTAACCGTATTTGCGCCTGCTGTGAACTACATATGGATATTCGACCGTTACCGGGGTTAACCCTGAGTGATCTGGATGGTCTGCTGAATGAAGCGCTGGCTCCGGTGAGTGAGCGTTGGCCGGGTCGTTTGACCGTCGGTGAACTGCATCCGCCGATTCCGGGTTACGAGTGCCCGGTCGACCATGAACTGGTGAAAGTGGTGGAAAAACTGCTGGGTACGCCGACCGAAGTGGTGAACTACTGCACCGAAGCACCGTTTATTCAGCAACTTTGCCCAACGCTGGTGTTAGGCCCCGGTTCTATCAATCAGGCCCATCAGCCTGATGAATTTATTGATACCGCATTTATTAAGCCAACCCATGCGCTCATCACGCAGGTTGTCCATCATTTTTGTCACTGATGGACAATCGATGGGGCATTTCACTGTTTAATCAGCAAAATGCCCCGTCAATGTTCGGGATTTGATAATAAGAATAACTTATCTCGCTTCGCTCTGGTTAAATTCTTTGAATTTCCAGCATTTAGCAGCGAAATTTCGTCAGTTTAAGGCAATTGACGAACAGAGCGATACGTGGCTAGATAAAAGACGAAGTTATGCCCGTTGGGTATATGAATTAAAAAGACGATAAGGGTGTCAGGGTCACATGAACGAACAATATTCCGCAATGCGAAGTAATGTCAGTATGCTCGGCAAACTGCTCGGGGATACGATAAAGGATGCACTGGGAGAGAACATCCTCGATAAGGTGGAGACCATCCGCAAACTCTCTAAGTCATCCCGTGCCGGAAATGACACTCATCGTAAGGAACTGCTGTCCACGCTGCAAAACCTGTCCAATGACGAGTTGCTGCCGGTGGCGCGTGCATTTAGCCAGTTCCTGAATCTTACCAACGTGGCTGAACAATATCAGACCATTGCGCGCAGTGGCGAAGGTGCCAACCACCCGGAGCTGCTGAAAAGCACCTTCGATCGCCTGAAGCAGCAGAAAGACCTGAATGAGAGCGATATCCGCGCGGCGATTGAGTCACTGTCGCTGGAGCTGGTGCTGACTGCGCACCCAACCGAGATCACGCGTCGGACGCTGATTCATAAGCTGGTTGAGGTGAATAGCTGCCTGCAACAACTCGACCATAGCGATATCACCGAATATGAATACAACCAGGTAATGCGCCGTCTGCGCCAACTGGTTGCCCAGGCCTGGCACACCGATGAAATTCGTAAATATCGCCCGACCCCGGTTGATGAAGCCAAATGGGGCTTTGCCGTGGTGGAAAACAGCCTGTGGGAAGGTGTACCGGCGTTTCTGCGCGAGCTGAACGAGCAGGTTGAAGAAACCTTTGGTATGCAGCTGCCAGTGGATTTTGTCCCGGTACAATTTACCTCCTGGATGGGCGGCGACCGCGACGGCAACCCGAACGTTACCGCCACCATCACACGACAGGCTATGCAGCTCGGCCGCTGGAAAGCTGCCGACCTGTTCCTGCGTGATGTCGGCGTGTTGATTTCCGAGCTGTCGATGTCCGAGTGCAGCGACGAAGTACGTGAACTGTGCGGCGACCCGGAAGCGCTGGAACCTTACCGCGTGATTCTGAAACGCATCCGTAGCCAGCTGATGAGCACCCAGGCCTTCCTGGAGCGTCGTCTGAAAGGCGAGCGCGTGCCACGTCCTGCTGATTTGCTGGTGTCCAACGATCAGCTGTGGCAACCGCTGTTTGCCATCTATCAGTCACTGCAACAATGCGACATGGGCATCATCGCCAATGGTCAGCTGCTGGATACGCTGCGCCGCGTGAAGTGTTTTGGCGTGCCGTTGGTGCGTATCGATCTGCGTCAGGAGAGCACCCGTCATACCGAAGCGATTGCCGAAGTGACGCGCTATCTCGGCCTCGGTGATTATGAAAGCTGGTCAGAAGCCGACAAACAGGCTTTCCTGATCCGCGAACTGAATTCCAAACGTCCCCTGCTGCCACGCCAGTGGGAGCCGAGCGATAATACCCGCGAAGTGCTGGATACCTGCAAAGTGGCAGCCGAAGCGCCGCAAGGCTCGATTGCCGCTTACGTCATCTCCATGGCAAAAGTGCCATCCGACGTGCTGGCGGTACATCTGCTGCTGAAAGAAGCCGGTATCACCTACGCCATGCCAGTGGCACCGCTGTTTGAAACGCTCGACGACCTGAACAACGCCAACGACGTGATGAGCCAGCTGCTGGGCATCGACTGGTATCGCGGCTTTATTCAGGGCAAGCAGATGGTGATGATTGGTTATTCTGACTCCGCGAAAGATGCTGGCGTGATGGCCGCAAGCTGGGCGCAGTATCAGGCCCAGGACGCGTTAATCAAGACCTGTGAAAAAGCCGGTATCGCCCTGACGTTGTTCCACGGACGCGGCGGTTCCATTGGTCGTGGTGGCGCACCGGCGCATGCTGCGCTGCTGTCGCAGCCGCCGGGTAGCCTGAAAGGTGGCCTGCGCGTGACCGAACAGGGTGAGATGATCCGCTTCAAATACGGCCTGCCGGAAGTGACTATCGCCAGCCTGTCGCTGTACACCGGTGCGATTCTCGAAGCCAACCTGATGCCGCCGCCGGAGCCAAAAAGCGAATGGTGCGACATTATGGACGGTCTGTCGGCTCACTCCTGTGCGATGTACCGTGGCTATGTACGTGAAAATCCTGATTTCGTTCCCTATTTCCGCTCCGCAACGCCGGAACAGGAACTGGGTAAACTGCCATTGGGTTCACGCCCGGCCAAACGCCGCGCCACCGGTGGCGTGGAGTCGCTGCGCGCGATTCCGTGGATTTTTGCCTGGACGCAGAACCGTCTGATGCTGCCAGCCTGGCTGGGTGCCGGTGCGGCAATCCAGAAAGCGATGGAGCAAGGTCACCAGGATCAACTGGAAGCGATGTGCCGCGACTGGCCATTCTTCTCCACCCGTCTTGGCATGCTGGAGATGGTGTTCTCGAAAGCCGACCTGTGGCTGGCGGAATATTATGATCAGCGTCTGGTGGATAAATCATTATGGCCGCTGGGCCAGCAACTGCGTGACCAACTGGATGCGGATATCAAAGCAGTGCTGACTATCGCCAACGATGCGCATCTGATGGCGGATCAGCCGTGGATTGCCGAATCCATCGCGCTGCGTAATGTCTACACCGACCCGCTGAACGTGTTGCAGGCTGAATTGCTGCACCGTTCGCGCGCGCAGGAAGAGCGTGGTGATGCGCCGGATGCGCGTGTTGAGCAAGCGTTGATGGTGACTATTGCGGGTGTCGCAGCGGGTATGCGTAATACCGGTTAAGCAGACATATCAAGGGGCTTCGGCCCCTTCTTGATGTGGCCCGTAGCGGCGCGATTTATCGCGCGGGTTTCCCGGCATCGCGCACGGGATTGCGCGATAAATCGCGCCGCTACGAGTTTGTATGACTAGTTATGATGAGGTCGTACACCCAGAGTGTGGCAAATCGCGTAGCTCATCTCCGCACGGTTCAGGGTGTAGAAGTGAAAATCTTTCACCCCTTCACGCGACAGGATCTTCACCATATCCATCGCAATGTTCGCACCGACCATTTTGCGCGTTTCCGCGTCATCATCCAGCCCTTCAAACATCGCGTTCATCCAGCCCGGCACACGCACGTTAGTCATGGTGGCGAAGCGTTGCAGCTGCTTGAAGTTGGACACCGGCAGAATGCCCGGCACGATTTCCACATCGATACCGGTCGCCACACAACGGTCGCGGAAGCGCAGGTAGCTTTCGACGTCGAAGAAAAATTGCGTGATGGCACGGTTAGCACCGGCATCAATCTTGCGTTTCAGGTTGATCAGGTCTGCCTGTGCGCTTTTCGCTTCCGGATGCACTTCAGGATAAGCGGCAACCGAGATATCAAAATCGCCCACATCTTTCAGCAACTCGACCAGATCAGACGCGTACATATCCGGTTTACCGCTACCCGGTGGTAAATCGCCGCGCAGCGCGACGATATGGCGGATGCCGCTGTTCCAGTAATCGCGCGCGATGGTGCGTAACTCATCACGCGTGGCATCGATGCAGGTCAGATGCGGTGCTGCTTCCAGACCGGTGCGCTCTTTGATGCCCTTGATGATGCTATGGGTACGGTCACGTTCGCCCGAGTTGGCACCATAGGTAACCGAAACAAATTTCGGCTTCAGGCTGCTAAGACGGTCAATAGAGTTCCACAGGGTTGCTTCCATTTCGCTGGTACGTGGCGGAAAAAACTCAAAAGAGACATTAATTTGCCCGTTCAGCTCAGCCAGGCTTTGATTCAGCGCTTCGCGCTGATTGGCATGAAAGAAACTCATCCTGTTACCTCACCTTCACACATCGATTATTTATGGTTTTCGAACATCCATACGTTTAGACGTCCAGATGCACAAAATGAACGATTCCCGACTTAGCGTCAACTGAAAATTAATGTCCAGGCGTGACAAATATTCAACCAACATGAAGGAATTTCACGATGGTGGGGAAAAAATGAAAAATGCAGACGGCCCGTCACCGTCTGCATCATAAGGCGGGTTACAGCAGTTGCGCGAGGCGGTTAATATCCGACTGGATGGCTCCGGCGGTAACATCACGCCCGGCACCTGGCCCACGAATGACCAGCGGGTTATCACGATACCAACGACTTTCAATGGCGAACACGTTATCGCACGGCAGCAGCGCCGCCAGCGGATGTTCCGGACGCACCGCTTCTACGCCAACACGCGCTTTGCCATTGGCATCGAAACGCGCGACATAGCGCAGCACCAGCCCCATCTCCTGTGCTGCTTCCAGACGCTGGATCATCTGATCATTCAGTTCATCAGCATTCTCAAAGAAGTGATCAATCGATTCGCCTTCGCAGCTGGCGGGTACCAGCGACTCCACGCGAACCTGGTCTGGTTCGATGTTATAGCCCGCTTCACGCGCCAGAATCACCAGCTTGCGCATCACATCCTGACCGGAGAGGTCAACGCGTGGATCCGGCTCGGTCAGCCCTTGCTGCCACGCCTGATCCACCAATTCGGTAAACGGCACGGTGCCGTCAAACTGCAAAAACAACCAGGAGAGCGTCCCGGAGAAGATGCCGCTGATGGCAAGAATCGAATCACCGCTTTCACGCAAATCGCGCACGGTATAGTTCACCGGCAGACCCGCACCCACGGTGGCGTTGTACAACCAATGGCGGCCGGTTTTGGTGAAAGCATCACGAATCTGTCGCCAACTCTGGCTGTTCGACGCACCAGCCACCTTGTTGGCGCTGATAACGTGGAAGCCGTGGCTGGCAAAATCGAGATACTGCTGCGCCAGCGGCTCACTGGCGGTAACGTCCAGCACCACCAGATCATCAAACGGATGCGCGCACATCCACAGGAACAACGACTCTTCATCGCGCTCCTCGGCTTCATCATCAAAGAAAGCCAGGGCGCGGCTGGCATCAAGACCGTCGTAGCTCAGCAGGCTGCGGCGACTGTCCGCCACCCCCGCCAGCACAAATTCGAATCCCGTGCGTGCCGACAGCGTCTCCTGCTCGCGCGCAAACAACTCCAGCCAGCGGGAGCCGATATTGCCTTTACCAAACAGCATCAGGCCAATACGCTTTTCTGCGCGAAACAGCGACTGATGTAGACCCTGAATCAGATGCTGGGTCGGGCCGACACGCAGCACTGCCACGATGCTGATATGTTCTTCTGACTGCCAGACAAACTCCACCGGCTGGTCTTTAATTTGTTGCCAGAAACGATGGCTGTGCAGGGGGTTACGCGTGACTCCCGCTCCCACCAACGCTACCAGCGCTAAACCATCACGCAGTTGCAAATGGCCAGGCAACGCCGCGTCCTGCAACAGGTTAAAGGCGCTGTTCACCACTTCCGAGGTGTAGCACAGTTGCAGCAACTGGCGATCAGGATGGGTACCCACCGCTAATGGACGCAATTGTGCGCGCTTCAGCAGCAGATCGATTTCTTTATTCAGGGTGGCGAAATCATGGCTGTTGGGGATCTGGATTTCAATCAGGCAGACGTCATCGTGGCTGGTGACAATGCGTGCGCCCGTGCCCGAGGCCAGCACACGCTCAATGCGCGTCGATCCCTGTTCCGGCTGGTAGCTACAACGCAGTTGCAGGTCGATATCGCTATTCGACACCGGCTGCAAGGTACGGGTATGCAGCACCGGTGCAGCCAGACGTGCCAGTTCACTGGCCTCATCGAGGCGCAGCAACGGTAACAGGCAAGCATCTGACACCTTGCGCGGGTCAGCGCTATACACCCCGGCCACGTCGCTCCAGATGGTTACGCGTCCGACACCGGCCAGCGCACCAATCTGCGTGGCGGAGTAGTCCGAGCCGTTACGGCCCAGCAGCACGGTTTCACCGGCATCGTTACGGCTGATAAAACCGGTTACTACCAGGCGCTGATGCGGATGTTGTGTCAGCAGCGCCTGCAACAGCGGCCAGGATTTTCCTTCATCAACCTGCGGTTGCGCGGCACGCTCGGCACGCAGAAAATCGCGGGCATCCAGCCATACGGCTTCGATATCACGCTGACTCAGCACCGCCGCCATCAGCCGTGCTGACCAGATTTCACCGTGCCCTACCACCTCGGCGTATACCGCGTCGGTAATGGTGCCATCCAACAGCGCCGCCAGTTTTTCCAAATCACGAATAAAAGTCGCGGTGAGGGTTTCTGCCATTTCAGCCGGTAACAGCGAGGCAATCAGCTCGCTGTGAAAACGCCGTAACGCCTGTTGCACCTGGTGCGCTGACAACCGATCGCTCTGGCTCAGCTTGAGCCAACTGATCAGCTGGTTGGTGGTGCTGCCTGCGGCAGAAACCACCATCAAATCGCCCGGCTGGCTGTAATCCGCCATGATGCTGGCAACGCGTTGATAGCAACGGGTATCGGCCAGGCTACTGCCACCAAATTTATGCAACTGCTTACTGGTCGGCGTTCCCGCGCCTGCTGAAATCGTCATGGTTACCCCTCGGCTGCGATCCTGAATGCATTATCCAGATCGGCGATTAAATCTTCGTGATCTTCAATTCCGACAGAAATACGTAGCAACGTTTCGGAAATTCCCGCTGCGGCACGCGCTTCGGCCGACATGCCGGCATGCGTCATGGTGGCGGTGTGCGATATCAGGCTCTCAACACCACCCAGTGACTCAGCCAGCGTGAACAGCTGCAACGCTTTGAGGAAACGGCGCAGGCGCGCTTCGTCGGCGTCCAGCTCGAAACTTAACATGGCACCAAAGCCGCGCTGTTGACGTACCGCATACTCGTGACCGGCATTTTCCGGCAGGGAAGGATGATACAGTTTTTTCACCAACGGTTGTTGCTTTAGGTAATCAACAATTGCCAACGCATTGCGCTGTGCGGCCGCCATACGCGGCCCCAGAGTACGCAGGCCACGCAGCAGCAGATAGCTGTCGAAGGCCGCACCGGTTACACCGATGTTGTTGGCCCACCAGGCAAGGTCCGTCGCCAATGCCGGATCTTTAGCAATCACCGCACCCGCCACCACATCGGAGTGGCCATTCAGGTATTTGGTGCAGGAGTGAATCACCAGGTCGGCACCCAGCGCCAGCGGGTTTTGCAGTGCCGGGCTGAGGAAGGTGTTATCCACCACGCTGATGGCACCCGCTTCACGCGCGGCCTGACAAATCGCGGCAATATCCACCACGCGTAATAAAGGATTGCTGGGGCTTTCCACCAGCACCAACTTCGGTTTTTCTGCCAGAGCCGCCTGTAACGCCGCTTTATCGCCCTGATCGACAAACTTAACCCGGTACGCGCCGCGCTTGCTCAGGCTGTCGAACAGACGATAGCTGCCGCCATAGCAATCGTGTGGCGCCACCAGCAAATCACCCGGCTTCAGGAACACGGTGGTCACCAGATGAATCGCTGACATGCCGGTATTAGTTAATACCGCACCTGCGCCACCTTCCAGTTCTGCCAGCGCACGTTGCACCACGTCACGCGTCGGGTTACCACGACGGGAGTAGTCATGGGCGCGTGGCTGGTTGAAGTCAAGGAAGTTATAGGTGCTGGAGAGGTGAATCGGTGGGACAACGCAGCCATATTGCTCGTCATCATTCAAACCGCTGCGCACTGCGATGGTTGCCTGTTTACGCGTCATGGTGCTTACTGTTCCTGAAGAGTAAAAAGAAGAGGCAACAGGATAGCATTCCGACAATAGACGTCAATACATCTGGACATCTAAATGTCTTTGCGTATAGATTGAGCAAAGCATCAATACCCGCTAAAATTACGCGTCATCGCCTGGTGTTCAGCGCGCTTTCTCCGGGAAAGTGATGTTTAAGCATAAAACCTGCATTTTCAGGGGTCAGGCACCAAGAAATCGGGCATAATCAACGGATTTCCCCACATTCCACTTTTATTGATTAAGGTAACCCATGGCTGAATGGAACGGCGAATATATCAGCCCTTACGCTGAGCACGGTAAGAAGAGCGAGCAGGTCAAGAAGATCACGGTATCTATCCCGCTGAAAGTGCTGAAAATTCTAACGGATGAGCGCACCCGTCGTCAGGTTAATAACCTGCGTCATGCCACCAACAGTGAACTGCTGTGCGAAGCCTTTTTGCATGCCTTCACCGGCCAGCCTCTGCCGGACGACGTAGATCTGCGTAAAGAGCGTAGTGATGAGATCCCGGAAGAAGCGAAGAAGATCATGCGTGAGATGGGCATCAATCCCGATACCTGGGAATACTGACGCCAGAAACAAAAAAACCCAGCCGAAGCTGGGTTTTTTCTTGTAGCCGACACCCGCAGGCGTCGACGACAAACAAATCTTATTTCTTGCTGGTCGGCAGGCTGAAACGCTTGTTGAAGCGATCAACACGGCCACCGGTGTCAACAACACGCTGCTTACCAGTGTAGAACGGGTGGCATTTGCCGCACACGTCCAGGTTCAGGTTGTGAGCCATAGTAGAGCGAGTATTGATCACGTTACCGCAAGAGCAAGTGATGGTCACTGCTTCGTATTTCGGGTGAATACCTTGTTTCATGGGAGAACCTCATAAAAGGCCGTGTCGCTCTCCGTGCCAGGCTATACCTGCACAGCACCACACGCGGTTGAACAATTAATGTGTAATCTTTGACGAGCGTTTCTCATCAAAGGCGGCGCAGTATACAGAAAATGACCGCTTTTGGCAAATGGCGCGGATGGATATCCGCTCGCCGCGTCAGCGTGTACACTACTTCTCCTTATTACAGAACCGGATAGAGATCGACATGCCCGTTGTTCAGGTTGCCCTGCCCGTTCCGCTGCCTCGCCTGTTTGACTACCTGCTGCCTGCTGATGCACCGCTGCCGGTGACAGGCGTGCGCGTCAGCGTGCCATTCGGCAACCGGAAAATGGTGGGCATTGTGGTCGGCGTGCGCGAAACCAGCGACCTGCCCCTGACACAGCTAAAGCAAATTGATGAATTGCTGGATGACAGCAGCCTCTATTCACCCGCGCTGTGGCGCATTTTGCAGTGGGCAGCGCAGTATTATCACTCCCCGTTGGGCGAAGTGTTGAATCATGCCTTGCCGGTGCTGTTGCGCCAGGGCAAACCGGCGCAGGAAGCCCCGCTGTGGCAATGGGTAATCAATGACGCCGGGCGTGAAGTGGCGCTGGATAGCCTGAAACGCGCCCGCAAACAGCAGCAGGCGCTGGCGGCACTGCGCCAGCAGCCACTCTATCGTCATCAGATTGGCGACCACGATCTCACCGACGCGGCCTTGCAGGCACTGCGTGCCAAAGGCTTGTGTGATCTGCGTGAGCACGCTGCGCCATTACACGACTGGCGGGACACGTTTGCTGTTAAAGGGGAGAGGCTGCGGCTTAACACCGATCAGGCCATGGCGGTCGGCGCGATTCGCAGCGAAGACGATCGCTATGCTGCCTGGTTGCTGGCCGGGATCACCGGCTCAGGGAAGACGGAGGTCTACCTGAGCGTGCTGGAAAACGTGCTGGCGCGCGGTAAACAGGCGTTGGTACTGGTGCCGGAAATTGGCCTGACGCCGCAAACCATCGCCCGCTTTCGTGAACGTTTTGATGCGCCGATTGATGTGCTGCACTCGGCGCTGAATGACAGCGAGCGCCTCGCCGTTTGGCTGCGGGCGCGCAGTGGTGAAACCGCGATTGTGATTGGCACCCGATCGGCGCTGTTTACGCCGCTGGCACGTCCCGGCGTGATCATTATTGATGAAGAGCACGACAGTTCCTATAAACAACAGGAAGGCTGGCGTTATCAGGCGCGCGACCTGGCGGTGTTTCGCGCCCATGAGGAAGATATCCCGATTGTAATGGGATCGGCCACGCCCGCGCTGGAAACGCTGCACAACGTGCGCAACGGCAAATATCGTCAGCTCAACCTCACCAAACGCGCCGGTAACGCTAAACCGGCGTTGCAGCAATTGATTGATCTGAAAGGACAACAACTGAAAGGCGGTCTGGCCCCGGCCCTGCTGGGTAAAATGCGTCAGCATTTACAGGCAAATAACCAGGTACTGTTGTTCCTCAACCGGCGCGGCTTCTCACCGGCCCTGATGTGCCACGACTGTGGTTGGCTAGCCGAATGTCAACGCTGCGATCGCTACTACACGCTGCATCAGCACCATCGTCAGCTGCGTTGCCACCATTGCGAAAGTCAACGCCCGTTGCCACATCAGTGCCCACAATGTGGATCAACCCACTTGATGCCGGTGGGTGTCGGAACCGAGCAGTTAGAACAACAACTCGGTACGCTATTTCCCGGCGTGCCGGTGTCCCGCATCGATCGTGATACCACCAGCCGCAAAGGTGCGCTGGAGCAACACCTGGCGGATGTGCATCGCGGTGGCGCACGCATTCTGGTCGGCACGCAGATGCTGGCAAAAGGCCACCATTTCCCGGATGTCACGCTGGTTTCGTTGTTGGATGTTGATGGCGCGCTGTTCTCCGCCGATTTCCGCGCCGCTGAACGTTTCGCACAGCTCTATACTCAGGTTGCAGGCCGCGCGGGCCGTGCAGGCAAACAGGGAGAAGTGCTGTTGCAGACGCACCACCCGGAACATCCGCTGCTGCAAACCCTGTTGCATCGTGGTTATTTTGCCTTTGCCGAGCAGACGCTACTGGAGCGTCAGTCTGTGCATCTACCGCCGTGGACCAGCCATGCGCTATTTCGCGCCGAAGATATGGATAACCAGCAGGCCGCCGAGTTTCTCAATCAGTTACGTAATCTGATCGAGGCCAGCCCGTTGAAAGATCAGGCGCTGTGGCTGATGGGACCCGTTCCGGCGTTGCAACCCAAGCGCAGTGGACGCTGGCGTTGGCAGCTGTTGCTGCAACACCCATCGCGCAAACGGCTGCAACAGCTGCTGAGTAGCTCGCTGCCACTCATCTCAACGTTACCCGCCGCCCGCAAAGTCAAATGGACGCTGGATATTGACCCGACTGAGAGCTGAGTCGCGTCATATCTGCGAGGCGGATCGAAAAAAGTCGCACAAGTCACAATTTTTATGCAAATTAAGTAACAACACTGCCCGCGGTTCGGTTAACAATAGTGCCGACCCGACAGATGCCCGCCTTTCGTCAGAAATTCAACGCGCCGTACCGCGTCAGGAGTAAAACGTTGGACCAGAAGCAACCCTCAACCACCGCCACCATGAAAGATGTGGCTGAGAAAGCGGGCGTTTCGACCGCCACGGTTTCTCGTGCGTTGATGAACCCGGAAAAAGTCTCGGCAGCCACCCGACAGAAGGTGGAACAGGCAGTGATTGCCGTCGGGTATGCACCTCACGGTCTGGCGCGCAACGCCAAACGCGGTGAAACACAAACTATCCTCGTCATCGTGCCGGATATCTGTGATCCCTTTTTCAGCGAGATTATCCGTGGCGTAGAAGTGACCGCGGCGCAAGAGGGTTACCTGGTGTTAATTGGCGATTGCGCCCACCAGAACCAGCAGGAAAAAACCTTTCTCAACCTGATGCTGACGCGTCAGATAGATGGCATGGTGCTACTCGGTTCACAACTGCCGTTTGAGGCGGGGGTTGAAGATCAACGTAACCTGCCGCCAATGGTGATGGGTAACGAATTCGCACCTGAAATGGCGCTGCCTACGGTGCATATCGATAACCTGACCGCCGCTTTCGAGGCGGTGAATCACCTGTTGCAACTGGGCCATCGCCAGATTGCCTGCATTACCGGTCCAGAACATGTTCCGTTGTGCCAGTACCGTTTACAGGGCTACATCCAGGCGCTGCGGCGCAGTAATCTCCCGGTCGATCCCACGCTGATTGTGCACGGTGATTTTACCTTTGAAGCCGGAGCCACGGCGCTGAAGCAGCTGATGAGTTTGCCTAACCCACCAAAAGCGCTGTTTTGTCATAGCGATTTGATGGCGCTGGGTGCCATGAACCAGGCTCGCAAGCTGGGTATGCGTATCCCTCAGGATCTCTCAGTGGTGGGTTTCGACGACATAGAACTGGCGCAATATTACGATCCCCCGTTAACCACCGTTGCTCAGCCGCGCTTTGATATTGGCCGTGAAGCGATGTTGTTGCTGTTGGATGAGTTACAAGGCAAGCGCGTCAACAATGGTTCACGCTTGCTCGATGCGGAATTGCGTGTGCGTGGCAGCACCGCCCCTGTCGCAAAACGTTAAAAATGACTACCTTTACAGCGCATTTTCAGCGGATTCTTAAGGCAGTCTTCGCTGGTCAAAGTTCCAGCCCTTGAGTAACATGGCGCATTCCTTGCCGGGCAATTAACAGCACATTTACAGGCCCGCATTTTTTAAAGGGTATCAGAACGAGAGTGGCACAAAGAGATTACGTAGGCCGCGGGCGTTCAACAGGGACGCGTCGCAAAAAAAGCACAGGCCGCAGCAAGAAAAGTAAGGGCGGTTCTGGCACCTCCAAACTGATGATCGTACTGGCTGCGGCTGTACTGGTCACCTTTGCCGGTGGCTTATGGTTCATCTCCCATCATAAGAAAGAAGAGTCACCGGTTATCCCGGATCATAAAGCTGCCGGTAATGGCTTACCGCCGAAGCCGGAAGAGCGCTGGAAATACATCAAAGAGCTGGAGAATCGTCAGCTCACGGTCCCTACGCCCACTGAACCTTCAGCAGGTGGCGGAATACAATCACAAACGCAGTTGACCGATGAACAACGCCAGCTACTGGAACAGATGCAGGCGGATATGCGTCAGCAGCCAACCCAGTTGAATGAAGTGCCGTGGAATGAACAAACCCCGGCGCAGCGTCAACAAACGTTGCAGCGCCAACAACAGCAGCAGCAACAATTGCAGCGTCAGCAGCAGGTTCAGCAACAACAGTTGCAACGTCAGCAGCAAGCCCAACAGCAACAGCCGGTAACCCGCCAGCAACCCGCTCCGATTACCCGTGAGCCAGAGCCGCAAACCCGGCCACAGGAAACGGTGAAGGCGAAACCCGTCGAGAAAGCGCCGTCACAACGTTGGATGGTGCAGTGTGGTTCATTCAAAGGCACCGAGCAGGCCGAGTCTGCCCGCGCCGCGCTCGCTTTCGAAGGTTTTGAAAGCCGGATCACTACCGGTGGCGGCTGGAATCGCGTGGTCATTGGGCCATTTAAAGATCGCAGCAGTGCTGACAGCACCGTAAAACGCCTGCACAGTTCCGGTCACGGAAACTGTATTCCCCTCGCATTGGGGGGTTGAAACCCTCTCAATTTACCCCATATCAGGTTGCATGATACTCCGCGCCCGGTGCGCGGAGTCCTTTTCTACTGCAACAAGGGGTCTGCCCGTGACAACAATAGTAAGTGTGCGACGCAACGGCCAGGTAGTGATTGGCGGTGATGGCCAGGCTACTCTCGGCAATACCGTAATGAAAGGCAACGTTAAAAAAGTGCGTCGTCTTTACAACGACAAAGTGATTGCCGGTTTCGCTGGCGGCACCGCAGATGCCTTCACCCTCTTCGAACTGTTCGAACGCAAGCTGGAAATGCACCAGGGTCATCTGGTGAAGGCTGCGGTTGAGCTGGCTAAAGACTGGCGTACCGACCGGATGCTACGTCGTCTGGAAGCGCTGCTGGCAGTGGCTGACGAATCGGCTTCACTGATCATCAGCGGCAACGGTGATGTCATCCAACCAGAAAATGATCTGATTGCCATCGGTTCGGGTGGACCTTACGCCCAGGCCGCAGCACGCGCCCTGCTGGAAAATACTGAGTTGGGTGCTAAGGATATCGTGGCGAAAGCGCTCGATATCGCGGGTGATATCTGCATCTACACCAACCATAACGTTAACTTCGAAGAATTACCGTCTAAGGCGTAAGGATCAAAACCATGTCTGAGATGACTCCCCGCGAGATTGTCAGCGAACTGAATCGCTTTATTATCGGCCAGGACGGCGCAAAACGTGCTGTGGCGATTGCGCTGCGTAACCGCTGGCGTCGTATGCAGCTCGACGAAGAGCTGCGTCATGAAGTCACCCCAAAAAACATTCTGATGATCGGCCCGACCGGTGTCGGTAAAACTGAAATTGCCCGTCGCCTGGCTAAACTGGCTCATGCGCCGTTCATCAAAGTGGAAGCCACCAAATTCACCGAAGTCGGCTACGTCGGGAAAGAAGTGGACTCCATCATTCGCGATCTGACTGACGCTGCCGTGAAAATGGTGCGCATTCAGGCGATTGAGAAGAACAAATACCGTGCCGAAGAGATGGCAGAAGAGCGCATTCTCGACGTGCTGATCCCGCCGGCCAAAAATAACTGGGGCCAGCCAGAACACGCCTCGGAACCTTCAGCCGCACGCCAGGCTTTCCGCAAGAAACTGCGTGAAGGTCAGCTGGACGATAAAGAAATTGAGATCGATCTGGCTGCCGCACCAATGGGTGTGGAGATCATGGCACCGCCGGGTATGGAAGAGATGACCAGCCAGTTGCAATCCATGTTCCAGAACCTGGGTGGTCAGAAGCAGAAGCCGCGTAAGCTGAAAATCAAAGATGCCCTGAAGCTGCTGATTGAAGAAGAAGCCGCCAAACTGGTGAACCCGGAAGAGCTGAAACAGGACGCCATTGAAGCCGTTGAACAACACGGCATCGTGTTTATCGATGAGATCGACAAAATCTGTAAACGCGGCCAGACGTCTGGCCCGGATGTCTCGCGTGAAGGTGTTCAGCGTGACCTGCTGCCGCTGGTAGAAGGCTGTACCGTTTCGACCAAACACGGCATGGTGAAAACTGACCATATCCTGTTTATTGCTTCCGGTGCATTCCAGGTGGCCAGTCCGTCGGACCTGATCCCGGAATTACAGGGGCGTCTGCCAATTCGTGTGGAATTGCAGGCACTGACGGTGAATGATTTCGAGCGCATCCTGACTGAACCGAACGCCTCTGTCACCGTGCAGTACAAAGCGCTGATGGCGACCGAAGGTGTGAACGTTGATTTCACCGAGGATGGTATCCGTCGTATCGCCGAGGCCGCATGGCAGGTCAACGAAACCACCGAGAACATCGGTGCGCGCCGTCTGCATACCGTGCTGGAGCGTCTGATGGAAGATATCTCCTACGACGCCAGCGATCGTAACGGTGAGTCCATCACCATCGACGCTGAATATGTTGGTAAGCATCTGGACCAACTGGTGGCTGACGAAGACCTTAGCCGCTTTATCCTGTAAGTCATCACTTCAGCGAAGCCCGGCCACTGTGCCGGGCTTTTTTTTGCACAGGATATTGATGTAGCGCTTTTTTTAGCAGGTGATGATTTTGCCAACACTTGCCAGATAGCGATATACTTACCGCTCCTGTGGCAAACAGACGACATCACTATGAAATACGATACATCTGCACTCTGCGACATCTACCATGAAGAAGTGAACGTTGTTGAACCGCTTTTTTCGAACTTTGGTGGACGCACCTCATTCGGTGGCCAGATAACCACAGTGAAATGTTTTGAAGACAACGGCCTGTTGTATGACCTGTTGGAAGAGAATGGCCGGGGTCGAGTCCTGCTGGTCGATGGCGGCGGCTCGGTGCGTCGCGCGCTGGTTGATGCCGAGGTGGCACGCCTGGCAGTACAAAACGAGTGGGAAGGAATTGTGGTGTACGGCTCGGTGCGTCAGGTCGACGAGCTGGAAGAGCTGGAACTTGGTATTCAGGCGATTGCAGCCATCCCGGTGGGTGCCGCTGGTGAAGGTATCGGTGAGAGCGATGTGCGCGTCAACTTTGGTGGCGTGACTTTCTTCTCCGGCGATCATCTCTACGCCGACAATACCGGTATGATCCTGTCTGAAGACGCGCTCGATATCGAATAGCATCGGAAACGAAAACGGGTGCCATCAGCACCCGTTGTGATAAGCCGTTCAAAGTACGCTTAGACTTCTTCCATTTTTCCCAGCAGTGCGCGTAAACGCTCCTGCCACACATGCTGTTCTTCTTTCAGCTGCTGATTTTCACGCACCAGCGCATCCTGATTGCCTGAAGATTGCTGTACTTCATTCTTCAGGTGATTGTTCTGCTCTTTCAGCTCTTCGATTTCCATCTGCAACAGGGTGATGGTATCAATCGCCTGCTGTACTTTCGCTTCCAGTTTTTCGAACACTTCAAATGACATCTTTCTGACCTCTCCTAAATCTTGCAAGGCGTTGATGGTGCTGACCAGACGCAACGCGCGCCCGTCCATGACGTGGCCAGCAACGATGTCCCGATTGTATGTAGCGCGCCCCGGCAAGTCCAGCGGCGCAAGGCTTGCGAAGGAAGTCTGTAACACTTTTCAGTTAATGCCTAAAAAAAAGCGCCACAAGGAGCATATTTTCCATCTCGCCGAGAAATTCCTTATTGGTTGTAGGGGAAATAGTGCTTAAAAAACCGCAAAAAACGCGAAAACGCGCATTTTTATGACAGACCACACAGAATTCAATTTCGCTATTTCTCGTTTATGCTCGTTAACGATAAATTTACAGCAGCCCTACAAGAGAGCTGGGTGACTCAACGGATTGAGAACAACAACTGATAAAATTTAACCTCGCTTCAGGAATGCCATTATGAGTCAGACAACGAATACACTAACAGGTCAGTGCATCGCCGAATTTCTTGGTACCGGTTTGATTATCTTTTTCGGCGCGGGCTGTGTCGCTGCTCTGAAACTTGCCGGAGCCAGCTTCGGTCAATGGGAGATTTGTATTATCTGGGGTTTAGCTGTCTCCATGGCGGTTTATCTGAGTGCTGGGGTTTCAGGCGCTCATCTCAATCCAGCAGTGACCGTAGCGCTTTGCCTGTTCGCCAACTTTGAAGGCCGCAAAGTGCTGCCTTACATTGTGGCGCAGGTTGCCGGTGCGTTCTGTGCGGCGGCGCTGGTCTACGGTCTTTACTACAGTTTGTTTATCGATTTCGAGCAAAGCCATCAGATGGTGCGCGGCAGCGTAGACAGTCTGCAACTGGCCGGGATCTTCTCAACCTATCCCAACCCTCATATCAGTGTAGGTCAGGCATTCCTGGTTGAGATGGTTATTACCGCCGTGCTGATGGCGGTCATCATGGCGCTGACCGATGACGGTAACGGTGTGCCGCGTGGCCCCATGGCCCCGCTGCTGATTGGTCTGTTGGTTGCTGTGATTGGTGGTTCAATGGGTCCGCTCACTGGCTTCGCCCTTAACCCGGCGCGTGATTTCGGCCCGAAAGTTTTCGCATGGCTGGCAGGCTGGGGTAGCGTCGCCTTCACCGGTGGCAAAGATATTCCTTACTTCCTGGTTCCGATTTTTGGCCCGCTGGTCGGTGCCTGTCTCGGTGCCTTTGGTTACCGCGCTCTGATTGCACGACACCTGCCGAGCGTAGCAACCAGCAAGTCAGAAAGTCCGGTTGCGCATGCTGAGCAGCGTAAAGCCTAAGTTTCACATTTAGATCATCAGGAAAATCATATGACTACGACAGATAAAAAATACATCGTCGCGCTCGACCAGGGCACAACCAGTTCACGCGCCGTGATACTGGACCACGACGCGAACATCGTCGCCGTCTCTCAGCGCGAATTCACTCAGATCTACCCGAAAGCGGGTTGGGTTGAGCATGATCCGATGGATATTTGGGCATCACAAAGTTCAACCCTGGTTGAAGTGCTGGCTCACGCTAACATCCGTTCGGACGAAATCGCCGCCATTGGTATTACCAACCAACGTGAAACCGCCATCGTTTGGGACAAAGCCACCGGCAACCCGGTTTACAATGCCATCGTGTGGCAGGATCCGCGTACTGCGGATTACTGTAATAAATTGAAGAAAGAGGGTCTGGAAGAGTATATCCAGCACACCACCGGCCTGGTGATTAACCCCTACTTCTCCGGCACCAAAGTGAAGTGGATTCTCGATAACGTTGAAGGTGCGCGTGAGCGTGCAAAACGTGGCGAGTTGCTGTTCGGTACGGTGGATACCTGGCTGGTATGGAAAATGACCCAGGGCCGTGTGCATATCACCGACCACACCAACGCCTCTCGTACCATGATGTACAACATTCACAAGCTGGAGTGGGATGAGCGTATGCTCGAAATCCTCGACATTCCGCGTGAAATGTTGCCAGAAGTGAAAGGTTCATCTGAAATCTACGGCCAGACCAACATTGGTGGTAAAGGCGGTACGCGTATTCCAATCGCAGGTATTGCGGGTGACCAACAGGCAGCGTTGTACGGCCAACTGTGCGTTCAACCGGGTATGGCGAAAAACACCTACGGCACCGGTTGCTTTATGTTGATGAACACCGGCACTGAAGCGGTAACCTCGACCCACGGTTTGTTAACTACCATCGCCTGTGGCCCGCGTGGTGAAGTGAACTATGCGCTGGAAGGTGCGGTGTTTATCGGTGGTGCGGCGATTCAGTGGCTGCGTGACGAGATGAAGCTGTTCAGCGATGCCGCTGACTCCGAATATTTCGCGCAGAAAGTCAAAGACAGCAACGGCGTATATATGGTGCCCGCCTTTACCGGCCTCGGTGCTCCGTATTGGGACCCGTATGCTCGCGGTGCCATTTTCGGTCTGACCCGTGGTGTTAACGGTAACCACATTATTCGCGCTACCCTGGAGTCGATTGCCTTCCAGACGCGTGATGTGCTGGAAGCGATGCAGAACGACGCTAACACCCGCCTGCAATCTTTGCGCGTGGATGGTGGTGCCGTTGCCAACAACTTCCTGATGCAGTTCCAGGCCGATATCCTTGGCACCCGTGTGGAGCGTCCGGAAGTGCGTGAAGTCACCGCGTTGGGTGCAGCGTATCTGGCCGGTCTGGCGGTCGGTTTCTGGAATGACCTGGAAGAAGTGCGTTCCAAAGCCGTCATTGAACGTGAATTCCGTCCGAGCATTGAAACCACCGAGCGTAATTTCCGTTACGCTGGCTGGAAGAAAGCCGTGGCTCGCTCTCAGGCCTGGGAAGAACAGGACGAGTAATGCCCCTTCGACCCGCGGCTCCCTGCCGCGGGTTTTTCCCGCCGCTTTTCCCCGCTGTGCTACACTGCCCGCCTGTTTTTTGTCAGGTGCAGACCATGAAACGAGAACTCGCGATTGAATTTTCCCGCGTTACCGAAGCCGCCGCGCTGGCGGGCTATCACTGGTTAGGACGCGGCGACAAGAATGCTGCCGACGGCGCTGCTGTCAACGCCATGCGTATTATGCTGAACACCATCAATATCGACGGCCAGATTGTGATCGGTGAAGGCGAAATCGATGAAGCGCCTATGCTGTACATCGGCGAAAAAGTCGGAACCGGCCAGGGTGATGCCGTCGATATCGCCGTCGATCCGATTGAAGGCACGCGTATGACCGCACTGGGCCAGGCCAATGCGCTGGCAGTGCTGGCGGTGGGTGATAAAGGCAGCTTCCTGCATGCACCTGATATGTACATGGAAAAATTGATTGTCGGACCGGGCGCACAAGGCGCTATCGATCTCAATCTACCGCTGGAAACTAACCTGAAAAATATCGCCGCAGCGCTGGGCAAGGCGCTCAGTCAGCTAACGGTGTCGATTCTGGCGAAACCGCGCCACGATGCGGTGATTGCGCAGTTGCAGCAACTCGGTGTACGTGTGTTTACTTTCCCGGATGGCGATGTCGCAGCATCGATTCTGACCTGTATGCCCGACAGCGAAGTCGATGTCATGTATGGCATTGGCGGTGCGCCGGAAGGTGTGGTATCCGCCGCGGTGATCCGTGCACTGGATGGCGATATGCAGGCGCGTTTGCTGCCGCGCCATCAGGTCAAAGGTGACAGCGAGGAGAATCGCCGCCTTGGTGAGCAGGAATTGCAACGCTGTGCCGCGATGGGCATTGAAGCGGGTAAAGTGCTGACCCTGGAACAAATGGCGCGTAACGATAACGTGATTTTTGCCGCCACCGGCATCACTACCGGCGACTTACTTAAAGGCATTACCCGTAAAGGTAACATCGCCACCAGCGAAACCCTGCTGATTCGCGGTAAATCCCGTACCATTCGCCGCATCCAGTCGATCCATTATCTGGACCGTAAAGACGCGGCGCTGCATCCGTTTATCCTGTAACCGTCTGCTTGCCGCTCTCGGGATGGCGTGAGAGCGGCCACCAGCACAGTAACATCACCAGCGCCGTAACGAACATTAGCATGCCGAGGCTGAACTGATCGCGCTGCGGCATCAACGCTGACAGCCACGCCACCAGACCGGAACCGAGGTTCTGTAAACCGCCAATTAGCGCACCGGCGCTGCCAGCCAGCCAGGCATACGGCTCCATCGCGCCGGAAGTTGCCAGCGGAAACAGCATCCCTGCGCCGAAGAAAAACAGCGCCGCAGGCACCAGCAACGTCCAGATGTTCATCACGCCAAACCAGGACGGCACCCACATCATCAAGCCTGCCAGCAGGCAACTGTTTACGCCATACCACATCAGCGTGTGCCAGGATTTCTGCTCGCGCCCGGCAAACCAGGCACCGAAGAAAGCTGCCGGGATCGGCAGAATAAACAGGATACTGACCGTCAAACCATCCAGACCGAGCACCCCCCCCAGCAGCACGCCACAACTGGCTTCAAATACCGCGATACCCGCCAGCGCGCCAATCAGCAGCAGCAGATAACGGACGAAGTTACCATCGCTGAGCAGGGTGGCGTAGCGCCGCATAAAAGGTGTCACCGCCGTTTCGGTCGGTCGGGTTTCCGGTAACCAGCGCGCCATCGCCAGCGTCACGCCAACGCACAACAACAGCAGGAAAGCGAAACAGGCATGCCAGCCAAATAATTTGGTCAGCAGCGCCCCGATCACCGGGGCCAGCAACGGACTGACCAGAATTCCCATGTTCAGTAAGCTATTGGCCTGCCGTAACGCCACACCGGCATACAAATCGCGCGGCATGGTACGCGCCATCACACCGGCCACGCCGGTACCCAATCCCTGAATCGCGCTGCCCAGCACCAGGATATGCAGCGAGGGAGCGAACAATGCGATCAACGCACCCGCAGCAAAGATCGTCATCCCGGCAAGGATCACTGGACGCCGCCCGATGCTATCTGACAGCGGACCATAGATCAGTTGCGATCCACCATAGGTCATTAAGTAGCCCGCCATCACCTGCTGCATCGCGCCACTGTGCACGCTGAGCGCATCCGCCATGATTGCCATGGCGGGTACATAGATGGTTTGCGCCATCTGTCCGACAGCGACCAGCACAATCAGCATCAACAGCAGCAGGCGGTTTTCCGTTTTAGATATCAACATGGAACAAAATGTCTGCCTGATAAACAAAGTAAAGACAGCAGTAAAAAAGGCTGACTGCCATGAATGGCGGCAAAAATATCAGGATTCGATGACAAAGCGAGAGGTGAGTACAAAGCAGTTGCCCGATCATCGTCAAGCTAAGACACCAGCTTGTAAAGCGTCCGCTACAGTTGAAGCTGAGTGCGCTGCATTTGTCGCTGAGAGCCATTTACCCCTGTAGAGACTGGAAATCTTCCCGGCTGCTGACGAAGATAGTGACATGCCTGAAAAATCAACAATAAGGAGTGAGCATGGCAGAGTGGGTCAATGCTGAAGTACAAGAGGTGAAAAACTGGACCGATGCCCTGTTCAGCCTGCGCGTGCGGGCGCCGATCGATCCTTTTATTGCCGGGCAATTTGCCAAACTGGCGCTGGAAATCGACGGTGAACGCGTGCAGCGCGCCTATTCTTACGTCAATGCACCGCAGGACCCGCTGCTGGAGTTCTATCTGGTGACGGTACCAGAAGGCAAACTCAGCCCAAGACTCCAGGCACTGCGTCCCGGTGATCAGCTGATGGTGACCAAAGAAGCCTCCGGTTTTTTTGTGCTGGATGAGATCCCCGATTGTCAGACGCTGTGGATGCTGGCAACCGGCACCGCGATCGGTCCCTATCTGTCGATTCTGCAACAAGGGGACGGACTGGAACGTTTTGAGAATATCGTGCTGGTGCATGCGGCTCGCTTTGCCGCCGATCTCAGTTTTCTGCCCCTGATGCAGCAATTGCAGCAACGTTATCAGGGCAAATTACGCATTGAGACGGTGGTCAGCCGTGAACAGATTGCAGGTTCGCTGCACGGACGGGTCCCTCAGCTGATCGAAAGTGGGGAACTGGAGCGGTCGGTCGGGTTATCGATGGATGCCGAGAGCAGTCACATCATGTTGTGCGGCAATCCGCAAATGGTACGCGACACCCAACAATTGCTGAAAGACAGCCGCGATATGCGTAAACATTTCAAACGTAAACCCGGGCATATGAGCAGCGAACACTACTGGTAAGATTCGCCACGAATAATGACAGTTTTTTACCGGCGTGGGTTTTGACTTTCGCCGGTAAAAACCGTTCTAATCGTGGGCTACGTTATTGGGTTAGGACCGAAGCAATGAAGAATTTGCCAGGCGCGTTGCTGCTTAGCCTCGCACTGACATTTCCCGTCTGGGCAGAAGACGCACCACCACAGGATCGCAGCGATCATCTGCCTGCTGCCCCCTATTTGCTCCCTGGTGCGCCCACCTTTGATATGACCATTGCGCAGTTTCGTGAAAAGTACAATGCCGCCAATCCTGACTTGCAGTTGCTGGAGTATCGCGCTATCGACAGTCGCGATGACAAAAGCAATCTGACGCGTGCTGCCAGCAAAATCAACGAAACGCTGTACGCCTCCACAGCCCTGGAGCAAGGCACCGGAAAGATCAAAACCCTGCAAATTACCTGGCTCCCGCTACCCGGTCCCGACGAGAAGAATGCCCAGGAAAAGGCGATGGCCTACATGACCGCCCTGCTACGCTTTTTCTCTCCCGGCTTATCAGCGGAAGATGGACGCAAAAAACTCGATTCGCTGCTCAGCGCAGGTAAAGGTTCACGCTATTTTGCCCGTAATGAAGGTGCGTTGCGTTTTGTCGTTGCCGACAATGGCGACAAGGGTCTGACCTTCGCCGTCGAGCCGATAAAACTGGCACTCGCCACCCCCTGATCACCCCGGCAAAAATGACGAAAAGCAAAGCCAGCAGCATATTTGATCTCTATACTGTCTGGCAGACATCGCTGCCACTGAGCAGCGCTATTTCATGAATCGCGTTATGCGGAGGAAAGAATGCGACATCCACTGGTTATGGGTAACTGGAAACTGAACGGCAGCAAGCACATGACGGAAGAGCTGATTGCAGGTTTGCGTAAAGAGCTGTCAGGTGTCGAGGGTTGCGGCGTGGCAATTGCGCCACCGGCACTCTACCTTGGCCAGGCGAAACATGCCATTTCCGGTAGCCACATTGCGCTGGGTGCTCAGAACGTGGACGTCAACCTGTCTGGTGCTTTCACCGGCGAAACTTCAGCTGACATGCTGAAGGATATCGGTGCTAAATACATCATCATCGGCCACTCTGAGCGTCGTACTTATCACAAAGAAAGCGATGAATTTATCGCGAAGAAATTCGCTGTGCTGAAAGCCGCAGGTCTGGTACCGGTGCTGTGCATTGGTGAAACTGACGCCGAAAACGAAGCAGGCAAAACTGAAGAAGTCTGCGCACGCCAGATCGATGCAGTGCTGGAAACTCAGGGTGCGGAAGCCTTCCAGGGTGCCGTGATTGCCTACGAACCAGTATGGGCGATTGGTACCGGCAAGTCAGCCACTCCGGCACAGGCACAGGCGGTACACAAATTTATTCGTGACCATATTGCGAAGAAAGATGCCGCAGTTGCTGCTCAGGTTATCATTCAGTACGGCGGTTCTGTAAACGATAAAAATGCCGCAGAACTGTTTACTCAGCCGGACATCGATGGTGCGCTGGTTGGTGGTGCATCGCTGAAAGCTGACGCCTTTGCCGTGATCGTCAAAGCCGCAGCGGCAGCGAAAAACGCCTGAGTTTTCTGATACCTGACGAGGCGGCTGATGAGCCGCCTTTTTTATTGCAGAATCTGGCAGCGATGATCCTGCAATTCCTCTGCCGAGCCGCTATTTAATCGAGTCCAGTTACGTTCAATTGCCATCAACGCCAGACGACCATCCGGTAACGCAGCCAGCGCCATGCCGTATTTACCCATCTCCGAACGCGCATCAGGGATTTCCGTTGCCAGACGCATAAAAACACTCTGCTGTGCCAGTTGCGCAGCTGTCAGGGTACGGATCTGATAACGGTGGTTTTGCAACACCTCACTTTGCCATTGCTCGTTAAGCTGTGGAGCCAGCAAATCCAGCCGCTGACGCACATCTGGTCGCAAGCAAGAAATATGAATATGCAGCTGATTTTGCGTGCGGCCATATTGCGAATTAATCGCCAGCGATAGCGCGCTATCCTCAATAGGTTTACCACGGCGCTGTGCCAGCAATACCCGCTCACGCCAGGCATCCGCAAACAGATTTGGCGTGTTCGGGTTCAACAACAGTGGGCTTTCCATTCCGGTGATTTTTTCGATCGGCATCAGCAGATATTGCAAAGGGCCATTGAGATCTTTCAGGGTAACGTAACCTTTTGCCACATCCACCCGCTGACAGGGTGCGGGGTTGCCTTTTTGCGTCATGCCTGGCAAGCACTTCTCGCTGATGATTTGCCACAAGGCATTAGAATTTTTCTGGAAGTGTCCGGCGGCCAGCAATAAACCAGCAACCACAACGGCAAGCAGTAAGATAATCAGACTCAGGGCACGGCGGCTTCCCTGCATGGCTCGATCCTCTGTTCATCATCTGCCTGCATCCTCGCCTGTCGCGTGACGAATGTCACGGACTTTCACCACGCCAGAAAAGCAAAACGGCCAGCTTGCGCTGACCGTGATAAGACGATGGCAAAACGATTACGGTTTCATAATCTGATCGTAAGTACCGCCATCGGAGAAGTGGGTTTTCTGTGCTTTATCCCAGCCACCAAATTTGCTGTCGATAGTAAACAGTTTTACCGGCGCGAAGGTGCTGGCAAATTTCTTCGCCACCGCTTCATCGCGTGGACGGTAGAAGTTTTCCGCAGCGATGGTCTGTCCTTCCGGCGAGTAGAGATATTTCAGGTACTCTTCCGCGACTTTGCGTGTGCCCTGCTCGTCTACCACTTTATCCACCACCGAAACCGTGGGTTCTGCGAGGATCGATTCGCTCGGGGTGATGATTTCAAACTTATCTTTACCCAGCTTGTTAACCGCCAGATAAGCTTCGTTTTCCCAGGCGATCAGCACATCACCAATGCCACGTTCTACAAAGGTGTTGGTCGCGCCTCGCGCACCGGAATCCTGCACTTCAACGTTCTTGAACAGCGCTTTGACATACGCCTGAGCTTTAGCCTGATCGCCGTTGTTCTGATCTAATGCCCAGCCCCAGGCCGCGAGATAGTTCCAGCGCGCGCCGCCGGAGGTTTTCGGGTTTGGTGTAATCACCGAGACACCCGGTTTGATTAAATCGCCCCAGTCGTGGATCCCTTTCGGGTTCCCTTTGCGCACCAGGAAGACAATGGTAGAGGTGTAAGGTGCAGAGTTATCTGGCAGGCGTTTGATCCAGTTCTTATCAATACGGCCTCGCTCGGCAATGGCATCAACGTCGGACTGCAACGCCAGCGTCACCACGTCGGCACGGATTCCGTTAATGACCGAGGTGGCTTGTTTGCCAGACCCTCCGTGTGACTGGCGGATCACCACGTTGTCGCCGGTTTCCTGTTTGTAATGTGCGCTAAACGCTTTGTTGTACTGCTCATACAGTTCACGCGTCGGATCGTAAGACACGTTTAACAGCTGAATATCCTTTGCCAGAACACTGGTAGAAGCCAGTAACAGGGTGACACCAATACTCCACTTGTTCATTGCTTGCTCTCCGAAGTCGTTATAGAACAAGACTGACACAAACTAATCCACGGATTAAAGAATTAAAAATAAGCTGTTATAACCGAGGGGAATATAAGCGGGAATAAAAAAGGCGCGTTAAATAACGCGCCTGATTTTTATTGATTAGTAGAGTTTTTTCGCGGTATCCAGCCAGTCACGTTTGAACGGACGCTTCATGTTTTCAATCGCGTCAATGATGTCATGATGCACCATCTTCTCGTTCTGGATGCCGACACAGCGGCCACCGTAGCCCTGCAACAGCAGCTCGATAGAGTAAGCACCCATACGCGACGCCAGGATGCGGTCATAAGCACAAGGCGCGCCGCCACGCTGAATGTGGCCCAGTACGGTCGCACGCGTTTCGCGTTTGGTTTCCGCTTCAATGTAATGCGCCAAATCGTCGATATCACAGATATGTTCAGTGATCGCCACGATGGCGTGTTTTTTACCTTTGGCGATACCGGCTTTGATTTCGGCAACCAGTTCTTCACGGGTATACGGAATTTCTGGCAGCACGATGAACTCACAACCGCCAGCAATCGCCGCCGCCAGCGTCAGGTCACCACAGTAGCGGCCCATCACTTCAACGATCGAAATACGTTGATGTGAGGAAGAGGTGTCGCGCAGACGGTCAATCGCTTCAACGACGGTTTCCAGCGCGGTGAAATAACCGATGGTGTAGTCAGTACCGGCCACATCGTTATCAATGGTGCCCGGTAAGCCAATGCACGGGAAACCCATTTCTGTCAGGCGCTTAGCACCCATGTAAGAACCGTCACCGCCGATCACCACCAGCGCATCAATCCCGCGCTTTTTCATATTTTCGATGGCAACCTGACGGACTTCTTCGTTACGGAATTCCGGGAAGCGCGCAGAGCCGAGGAAGGTACCACCACGGTTGATCATGTCGGAGACGCTGTAGCGATCAAGGTTGATCATCCGGTCTTCATAGAGTCCCAGATAGCCGTCGTAGATACCAAAAACTTCAAGTCCTTCACTCAGCGCGGAACGTACGACTCCGCGAATGGCTGCGTTCATGCCTGGGGCGTCGCCGCCGCTGGTCAGTACTCCGATTTTTTTGATCATGACAACCTCTGGATTGTTCAAAGCTAGGGATTATTCTCGCCAGTGCCTCTGCGCTAACCAGCTCGCGATCGCACGGCCTTATAGTTGTGAGATAGTATATCAAAGGCTGAATGCTGAATTGATTCAGGTCAGACAAGTTTTCGCTATTTTTTTACAAAGTTGTTAGCGTTACGTCATTTTTATAACGTAACGGCATGATTGTTAAGTATTAAAACTGGAAAAAGCCTTGTTGATTTTCTGGCACTACCGAACAAGGGTCCTGATGGATAATCACATCTGAACCGGGAAACTTGTCGCGAATCGCCCGCTCAATCTGGTCGGCGACCTTATGTGCCTGAACCAGCGGCAGGTGATCATCCATTTCCAGATGCAGCTGGATAAAGCGCGTTGGACCGGACTGACGGGTGCGCAGATCATGTGCGCCACGTACGCCGGGCCAGTTGGCAATCACACCGATGATCGCCTGACGTTCTTCTTCCGGTAAAGCACGATCCAGTAACGACTGCACCGCCTCATAGCCCATGCGCAACGCGTTATAAAGGATATATACGCCAATCCCCAGCGCAAACAACGCATCAGCCCGCGCAAAACCATAGCTGGCTAACCCCAGAGCCATCAGAATCGCACCGTTCATAATCACATCAGACTGGTAGTGCAACATATCTGCGCGAATTGCCTGGCTACGGGTATGTCTTACCACCCAGCGCTGAAAAGTGACCAGCACCAACGTAGAACCGAGCGCAATTAACGTAACCACAATCCCCACCAACGGCGCATGCAGGGTTTCTGGTGAGGCCAGATGCTGGATACCGGTCAGAAACAGGAACAATGCCGAACCCGAAATAAACATGCTTTGCGCCAGCGCGGCCAGTGATTCGGCTTTACCGTGACCAAAAGTGTGGTCCTCATCAGCAGGTTGCAGTGAATAACGCACCACCAGCAAATTGGTGAGTGACGCGGCGATATCTACCAGTGAATCGACCAGGCCCGCCAGCACGCTGACCGAACCGGTGTACCACCAGGCAAAAATTTTCACCACGAGTAACGATATTGCCATCACCGTGGCAGCCAGTGCTGCACGCTTCACCAGTTTTGCGTAAGAGTTTTCCATACCAATGCCTCACGGACGCCCGCGTCATCTCTGAATGGCACAAGTTTATCATTTGCGGGTTAACGCTGCCTGAATTGGCCGTTTATTAGGGAGCTTCATCAGCAGATAAAAAAAACCCCGCCATCATGGCGGGGAAGACAGGGATGGTGTCTATGGCAAGGAAAACAGGGATACTATGTTACTGGTTACTGCTGGTACTACTCACTGCTTGCAGCGGTGATGATGGCTGCAATTCTGAGAGCCGGCGCATTTCATTAAGACGCCGCTCATAATTCTTCTGCACTGTCGCTTGCTGGGCAGGCGTTAGCAGGTGGTACATCTGGTTACGAACCCGAGCCATCACAATGTTTTGCTCTACCTGGGCTTGGGCAATTTTTTCTGCCTGCAAGCGGATGGCCGATTCGTTAAATTTGTCTGCAATGACAAGGTCATGCATGGTTTCTATATCCTGAAAGCTGACAGCGGGACGCTCCAGTCGCGCTTGTTGCATCAGGTCTCGCATTTGTTGCCGTTGCTGTTCAGTCAATTCAATGCCATCAAACATGTGGCTTTGCGGATTTTGCGTCATACTGCCTGTCGTCAATCCGCCATTTTGATGCATCTCGTCAATCGTCGTCTCCGCAGCTCCTGCGCTGACGTAACTGAGAACCATCGCTGAGGCAATGACGACGGCGGTTAAGTTGCGCATCGTTACCCCCAGTTCGTTCCGTTTTGCGATTCAACGAGGGCTAGTGTACGGCGATAGCTGCAAACATCCGTCAGGGGGTGTAAAACTACGTAAAGCGTTGGATTGGCGACATAGGAACACGGTATTTTGCCTGCGGAGGGCAATAAAAAATGAATAAGATCCTGTTGGTTGATGATGACCGCGAATTGACTTCGCTGCTTAAAGAACTGCTTGAGATGGAAGGTTTTGAGGTAATGGTTGCCAGCGATGGCGAGCAGGCACTCAACCTTCTTGATAACACCGTAGACCTGTTGCTGCTTGATGTCATGATGCCGAAAAAGAACGGCATCGATACGCTGAAAGAACTACGTCAGCAACACCAGACTCCGGTGATTATGTTGACCGCCCGCGGGAGTGAACTGGATCGCGTCCTTGGCCTTGAATTGGGCGCGGATGACTATCTGCCAAAACCTTTTAACGATCGTGAATTAGTCGCGCGTATCCGTGCCATTCTGCGTCGTTCCAACTGGAGTGAGCAGCAACAGCAGCATGACAACAGCTCGCCAACGCTGGAAGTGGATTGCTTGCGCCTGAATCCGGGTCGCCAGGAGGCCAGTTTCGATAATGAAACGCTGGATCTCACCGGTACTGAGTTCACCCTGCTTTATCTGCTGGCACAGCATCTTGGCCAGGTGGTTTCACGCGAACATCTCAGCCAGGAAGTGCTGGGTAAGCGCCTGACACCGTTTGATCGTGCCATCGATATGCATATTTCTAACCTACGTCGTAAATTACCGGAACGTCGTGATGGTCATCCGTGGTTTAAAACCCTGCGCGGACGTGGCTACCTGATGGTTTCGGCATCATGATTGGAAGTTTGACCACCCGCATCTTCGCCATCTTCTGGCTTACCCTGGCGCTGGTGTTGATGCTGGTATTAATGGTACCTAAACTCGACTCGCGTCAGATGACCTCGCTGCTGGAAAGTGAGCAGCGGCAAGGCATCATGATTGAACAGCATGTTGAAGCAGAACTGTCGCAGGACCCACCGAATGATTTGATGTGGTGGCGTCGGTTATTCCGCGCAATTGAGAAATGGGCACCGCCAGGCCAACGGCTGCTGCTGGTGACCAGTGAAGGGCGCGTAATTGGTGCCCAGCACAACGAAATGCAGGTTATCCGCAACTTTATTGGTCAGTCCGACAATGCAGATCATCCGCAGAAGAAAAAGTATGGACGGGTTGAGATGGTCGGTCCCTTTGCCGTGCGTGATGGCGAAGATAACTACCAGCTGTATCTCATCCGTCCCGCCACCAGTTCACAACTCGATTTCGTCAATCTGTTGTTTGATCGTCCGTTGCTGCTGCTCATCGTCACTATGCTGATCAGCTCCCCGCTACTGTTGTGGCTGGCATGGAGTCTGGCGCGCCCGGCGCGCAAGCTTAAGCATGCCGCGGATGAAGTGGCGAGCGGAAACTTGCGGCAACACCCGGAACTGGAATCGGGACCACAGGAGTTTCTTGCCGCAGGTTCAAGCTTCAACCAGATGGTGAGCGCACTTGAGCGCATGATGACGGCCCAACAACGCCTGCTGTCGGACATCAGCCATGAGTTACGTACGCCGCTCACGCGTTTGCAATTAGCCACCGCGCTTCTGCGCCGACGTCACGGAGAAGGCAAAGAACTGGAGCGTATTGAAACCGAAGCCCAGCGTCTGGATGGCATGATTAACGACCTGCTGGTGCTGTCGCGCACCCAGCATAAAAACGCGTTAGTCAGCGAAGCGATGAAAGCCAATCAGCTGTGGAATGATGTGCTGGAAGATGCCAAATTCGAAGCGGAGCAGATGGGTAAACGTATGGATGTGCCCTATCCGCCGGGACCCTGGCCTCTGTATGGCAACCCCCATGCGCTGGAAAGTGCGTTGGAAAACATTGTACGCAATGCGCTGCGTTATTCGCACACCCACATCAGCGTCAGTTTCTCGGTGGATATCGAGGGCATTACCGTCCATGTAGATGATGATGGCCCTGGCGTCAGCCCGGAAGATCGTGAGCAAATTTTCCGCCCGTTCTACCGCACTGATGAGGCACGCGATCGTGAATCTGGTGGCACCGGCCTCGGTCTGGCAATCGTCGAAACCGCGGTGCAACAACATCGTGGTTGGGTGAAAGCCGATGACAGCCCACTCGGTGGTCTGCGTCTGACGCTCTGGTTACCGTTGTACTCCGCCCGGCAATAATTTGTTATGCTTCGGCCCTCGTTCCCGGGGGCCTTATGCTAAACATCGTTTTATTTGAACCTGAAATCCCGCCTAACACCGGCAATATCATCCGTCTCTGCGCCAATACAGGCTTTCAGCTGCACCTGATTCACCCACTGGGTTTTGGCTGGGATGATAAGCGTCTGCGTCGTGCCGGGCTGGATTACCACGAATTCACCGCCATCAAACATCATACCGATTACGCAGCATTCGTTGCGGCTGAAGCCCCACAGCGGTTATTTGCGCTCACGACCAAAGGCACCCCGGCGCACAGCGCCGTACGCTATCAGGCGGGGGATTATCTGGTGTTTGGACCGGAAAGCCGTGGCTTACCCGCCGACATTCTTAACGCGCTGCCACCGGAGCAAAAGATTCGCATCCCGATGATGCCGGAAAGTCGCAGCATGAATCTGTCGAACGCGGTGTCAGTGGTGGTATACGAAGCGTGGCGCCAGCTGGATTATGCTGGCGCACTGATCAAGAGCTAGATGCCGTCGCCGTATTCAAAACCCGGCGAGCCATTGAAGTGTTGGTCCATATCCATCGAAGGTTTATCGCTGGCAGGCTTACCGACAATACGTGCCGGAACGCCTGCTGCGGTGGTATGCGGCGGCACCGACTGGAGCACCACAGAACCGGCACCAATTTTGGCCCCGCGTCCCACTTCAATATTGCCAAGAATTTTAGAACCCGCACCAATCATCACCCCTTCACGAATCTTCGGATGGCGATCGCCGCTGGTTTTGCCGGTACCACCCAGCGTGACGTTTTGCAGGATAGAGACATCGTTCTCCACCACTGCGGTTTCACCGATAACGATGCCAGTGGCGTGGTCGAGCATGATGCCATGACCAATGCGCGCTGCCGGGTGAATATCGACAGCAAAAGAAACCGAGATTTCATTTTGCAGATAGACGGCCAGCGCACGTCGACCTTCCTTCCACAACCAATGGCCAATGCGATAAGCCTGAAGGGCGTGGAAGCCTTTCAGGTACAGCAGCGGTGTGGAATATTTGTCGACCGCTGGGTCACGCTGGCGCACCGCCTGGATGTCGTATGCAGCCGACACGATCATCGACGGGTCTTCGCGATAGGCTTCCTCCACCACTTCGCGAATCGCGATAGCAGGCATAATCGGGTTAGCCAGTTTGTTCGCCAGCATGTAGCTGAGCGCGCTACCGAGGTTTTCGTGCTTGAGCAACGTCGCATGGAAAAAACTGGCCAGCATGGGTTCACAATCAGCCAGCGCTCTGGCTTCCGCTTTGATGTTGTTCCAGACCAGTTCTAACTCTTCAGACGACATTGCTGTGTACTCCCGATAAAAAAAGCGCCTGATGGGCGCTCCAGGTGATGAGGCTGGGCATCCTGCTTCAGCTTTGGCTGTTTTCGTCCTTCCGTGCACGGCCAAGTAAACTCAATGCTGCCTCTCGCGCTGATTTTTCGCAATATAATACCTGATAAATCTGCTCGGTTATTGGCATCTCCACACCAACGCGTGCAGCTAATGCTCTGACTTCTTTGGTATTTCTGTAACCTTCTACAACTTGTCCGATAATGCGTTGCGCCTCATCCACGTTCTCGCCCTGTCCCAGCATCATGCCGAAACGACGGTTGCGTGACTGATTATCGGTACAGGTCAATACCAGGTCGCCAAGCCCCGCCATTCCCATAAATGTGGTCGGATCGGCCCCGAGAGCAGCGCCAAGTCGGCTCATTTCCGCCAGGCCACGGGTAATCAACGCCGTGCGGGCATTCGCACCAAAGCCGATACCATCAGAGATGCCTGCGCCGATAGCAATGACGTTTTTGACCGCACCGCCCAGTTGCACCCCGATAAAATCGGGGTTGTTGTACACCCGGAAGCTTTTCCCGCAGTGCAACTTTTTCTGCAAATCGTCAGCAAACTGCGCATCCGTCGCCGCCAGTGCAATGGCTGTGGGTAAACCTGCCGCCAGTTCTTTGGCAAAGGTCGGTCCAGAGATCACCGCCAACGGGATATCATCCCCCAGGATTTCACGCGCCACATCTTGCAACAGACGCCCGGTTTCTTTCTCCAGCCCCTTCGTCGCCCAGACAATACGTGAGTCTGCGTGTAAATGTGGCTTGAGTTGCATCAGCACGTCACCGAAGACATGGCTCGGCACTACCACCAGCAGATCGCGGCTGGCGTTAACCACCTGGGCTAAGTCCGCTTCAGGAACGAGATTGTCGGGGAAAGGTACATCGGGCAGAAAAGCGGCGTTGCAACGGTCGGACTGAAGTTGCGCGACACTTGAAGGGTTATGACCCCAGAGCAAAACCGGGTGGCCATTGCGCGCCAGCGTGATGGCGAGTGCGGTGCCGTACGAGCCGGCACCGAGGACGCTAATTGAAGCGTTGCGTGTAGTCATCAGGCATCCTGATGTGGTGCGTCGCCTTCACTCTGCTGCTGTTGCAGATAATTCATGAACAGCGCATCAAAGTTGACTGGCGCCAGGTTGAGTTGCGGGAAAGTACCGCGAGAAACCAGGCTGGTGATGCATTCACGCGCATACGGGAACAGAATGTTCGGGCAGTATGCACCAAGGCAATGCGCCATCTGAGTGCCCTCGATACCGCTGATGGTGAAGATACCCGCCTGCTGAACTTCGCACAGGAATGCAGTTTCTTCGCCGACGCTGGCGGTCACGGTCACACGCAGCACCACTTCATAGACTTCATCAGCCAGCTGAGAGGACGCGGTGTCCAGATCCAGCTTCACTTCCGGTTCCCACTCTTTCTGGAACACCTGAGGCGCGTTTGGCGCTTCGAAAGAGACGTCTTTAGTGTAAACACGTTGAATCTGGAACTGCATTTCGTTGGTGCTATGTTCTGACATGTTACAAAATCCTGTGAGTTAGAATTGTGTGGCCGTAAGTTATGCCTGTAATAAGGGATCAAGTCCCTGGCGCCCATCCAGCGCAAAGAGATCATCGCAGCCACCAATGTGCTGCGCATCAATAAAGATCTGTGGCACCGTCGTTCTGCCGCTGCGTTGAATCATCTCTTCACGTTTCACCGCATCCCCATCGATAGGAAGCTCCTGAAACGTCACACCTTTCTGATTCAGCAACGCCTTTGCCCGGTGGCAATAGGGGCAGGTCGCTTTGGTGTAAATCTCAACATTAGCCATGCAGTTACCTCTGCGAATTATTTACCGCGTACCAGCGGCAGGTTTTCACCGCTCCAGCCGCTCACGCCGTCTTTAAGGACAGATACCTGCGTGAAGCCAGCTGCGCTCAGCTGTGCTGCCGGTTCGCCAGCGCTCTGGCCCGTGGCACATACCACAATTATGGGCTGAGACTTATGCTTTTCCAGCTCGCCAAAGCTGCCTTTTTTGATGTCTGCCGCCGCTACATTCAGCGCCCCAGAAATGTGTCCTTTGCGGTAGTCGTCGCGCGAACGAACATCTACCACCACCGCGTCCTCTTTGTTAATCAGACGCGTCGCTTCGCCACGGCTGATAGTTTTTACTTTAGAGAACATACCTTTAACGGTGGTTACAATCACCAGAACGAGTAACACAACCCATGCCAGACTGAGGATGGGGTGATTGCTTGCAAACTGCATAATTTCTTGCATGAGGGGTAACGACTCCAGACCGGGCTAATAAGCTAAAACAAGGGTTCTGAGTATACCTGCGCCACCTCGCATGTACAGTCGCTAAGGGGTCAGAGTTACGATTTGTGCGTCATTTTCCAAAAAAAGTGTTCTAATCGCAAAATTGAGACAAAGTTTATGCTTGTAAGCTGATGGCCGACATGTTTGGAAAAGCAAAACCCGGCCCGGTAAACTGGTAAGCGGCTGTTCATCGTGGAATAATTAGCGACTATGAAGGGAAAAGCGATTGTTTTACCAACAAGGACCTGTCACAACGGCCCAGCGCATCCGTTGTCATCACGCTGGTCCGCACTCTCCCTCAGCCTGCTCTGTGCGGGCGCTCTGTTATTGCCGTCCCTTGCGCACAGTGACGATGACAGCAAATCTCAGTTGAAATCCATTCAGCAGAATATCGCCGAAAAAGAGAAAAGTGTTCAGGCACAAAAACAGCAGCGCAGCAAACTGCTGAATCAGCTGGAAAGCCAGGAAAAAGTGATTGCGCAGGCCAGTCGCCAGTTACGCGAAACCCGCAACAGCCTGAGCGCGCTCGACAACGACATAACCCAACTCAACACCTCCATCGCCCGGCTGGAAAAACAGCAAGCGCAGCAGGAAAAATTGCTGGCACAACAACTTGATGCCGCCTTCCGCCAGGGACAACACAACGGCCTACAGTTATTGCTGGGCGGTGAAGAAGCACAACGCAGTGAACGTATCCTCGCGTATTTCGGCTACCTCAATGCGGCACGCCAAAAGAATATTGATGACCTGAAGCAGACGCAGCAACAGTTGGCGGAACAGCGTCAGGCATTGCAGGACAAACAGCAGCAGCAAAAAAATCTCCTCGCACAGCAGCAGACGCAGCAGGGCAAACTGGAATCCGCCAGTGCGGCACGTAAAAAAACCCTGACGGCCCTGGAAAGTTCGCTGCAAAAAGACCAGGCTGACCTGGTGCAAATGCGCCAGAACGAAAGTCGTCTGCAAGACAAAATTGCCAAAGCGGAACGTGAAGCACGCGAACGCGCCGAGCGTGAGGCTCGCGAGGCGGAGAAAGTCCGTCAGCGTCAGGCACAGGCGAAAGCCAAAGGTTCCAGCTACCAACCTACGCAGAGCGAGCGTGAGCTGATGGCGCGTACCGGTGGGCTTGGCCGTCCCGGCGGCCAGGCTGTCTGGCCGGTGCGTGGACGTGTGGAGCACCGTTTCGGTGAAACCATGCAGGGTGAATTACGCTGGAAAGGTCTGGTGATTGATGCGCCAGAAGGAACCGAAGTGAAAGCCATCGCCGATGGGCGCGTATTAATGGCCGACTGGCTGCAAGGCTACGGTCTGGTTGTGGTGTTGGAACACGGTAAAGGCGATATGAGCCTTTACGGCTACAATCAAAGTGCGCTGGTGAGTGTCGGTGCCCAGGTGAAGGCAGGACAGCCTATTGCCCTGGTAGGTACCAGTGGCGGCCGCGGTACGCCCTCACTCTATTTTGAAATCCGGCGTCAGGGACAGGCCGTAAACCCACTGCCGTGGTTAGGAAGATAAGCTTTGTTTCAACCTCATAAACTCTCTGCCGCCTTGTGCGGCCTGTTTTTGTCACTTTCCGCCCATGCAGGCAAACTCTCCATCGTCATTGACGACTTTGGCTATCGACCAGTCGAAGAGAACAAAGTGTTGCAGATGCCTGCCGCAGTTTCTGTTGCCGTACTACCCAATGCAACCTATGCCCGCGAGATGGCGACAAAAGCTCATCAAAGCGGGCATGAAGTTCTTATCCATCTGCCAATGGCCCCTCTCAGCAAGCAGCCATTGGAGAAGGATACGCTCACCCCGGAGATGTCCAGTGCGGAAATTGAACGCATTATTCGTGATGCCGTTGGTAAAGTGCCCTACGCGGTAGGCCTGAACAACCATATGGGCAGCAAGATGACCTCAAGTCTGCCGGGAATGCAGAAAGTGATGCAGGTACTGAATCACTATAACTTTTACTTTCTGGATAGCATGACCATCGGCAATAGCCAGTCGATTCCCGCAGCGCAGGGTACCCATGTGAAGGTGCTGAAACGTCGGGTATTTCTTGATGACAGCCAGAATGATGCCGCTATTCGCCAGCAATTCACCCGCGCAGTAAAACTGGCGCAGCGTGATGGCTATGCCATTGCGATCGGGCACCCTCATCCCAACACGGTGCGGGTCCTGCAACAAATGCTGCCAACCTTACCTGCCGATATCACCCTGGTAAGACCCAGCCAGTTGTTGAATGAGCCACTGCATCCGGGCACCACAATGCCATCGACCAAACCACAATCTGAGCCACAGCCGCACTTCCGGGCGCCAGGCATCTGTAAGGTCAGCAAACCATTGGCTCCGGTGCCGCAGAGTCGGGCTGTTGATATATTGGAAGAAAGTATTGTTGAAAGCCCACTTATCGATTCGCTTAAGCAGCTTTTTTAATAAAACCCGGCCTGAACGCCGGGTAATCACCTAATCCCAGCTCAGCACCACTTTGCCTGAGTGACCGGAACGCATTTCGTCAAACCCTGATTGGAAGTCATCAACAGGGAAACGGTGGGTGATAACTGGCGTCAGATCGAGGCCGGATTGAATCAACGCCGCCATTTTATACCAGGTTTCGAACATCTCTCGTCCGTAAATGCCTTTAATAAACAGCCCCTTGAAGATCACCAGGTTCCAGTCGATCGCCATCTCACCCGGCGGAATGCCAAGCAGCGCAATACGTCCACCGTGATTCATCACTTCCAGCATGCTACGAAACGCCGGAGGCGCGCCGGACATCTCCAGCCCAACATCAAAGCCTTCAGTCATACCGAGGGATGCCATCACGTCACGCAGATTCTCCTGAGCAACGTTGACAGCGCGTGTGACACCCATTTTGCGTGCCAGATCGAGGCGATATTCGTTGATGTCCGTGATCACCACATTGCGTGCACCGACATGTTTGCACACCGCAGCAGCCATGATGCCAATTGGCCCGGCACCGGCAATCAACACATCCTCGCCCACTAAATCAAACGACAAGGCGGTATGTACGGCATTACCGAATGGGTCAAAAATCGCCGCCAGTTCATCGGAGATATTGTCGGGGATTTTGAAGGCGTTAAAGGCGGGAATTACCAGATACTCGGCGAAGCACCCCTGGCGATTCACCCCAACGCCGATGGCGTTGCGGCACAGGTGGGTACGCCCGGCCCGACAATTACGACAGTGGCCGCAGGTGATATGCCCTTCTCCCGACACGCGATCGCCGATCGTGAAGCCTTTCACTTCCTGGCCGATAGCCACCACTTCCCCGACATATTCATGGCCGGTGATCATCGGTACCGGAATGGTTTTACGCGACCAGTCGTCCCAGTTGTAGATGTGAATATCAGTACCGCAGATGGCGGTTTTCCGGATTTTTATCAGCAGATCGTTATGACCGGGTTCCGGGATCGGCGCATCGGTGATCATCCAGATGCCTTCTTCTGCTTTTAATTTCGCGAGTGCTTTCATTGCCGGCTCCTCAGACGATAACGCCCAACTGCTGACCAATACGGGTAAAGGCCGCTACCGCATGTTCCAGTTGCGCCTGGGTATGACCCGCTGAAATTTGGGTACGGATACGCGCCTGGCCTCTTGGCACCACCGGATAGAAGAAACCCGTCACGTAGATCCCTTCTTGTTGCAGCAAACGGGCAAACTCCTGCGCGACTTTTGCCTCCCCAAGCATCACCGGAATGATGGCGTGGTCGGCACCGGCCAGGGTAAACCCGGCAGCGGTCATTTTCTCGCGGAAATAGCGCGCGTTTTCCCACAGACGCTGGCGCAATCCATCACCTTCACTGAGGATTTCCAGAACCCGCAACGACGCAGCGACAATGGCCGGGGCTAGTGAGTTGGAGAACAGATAAGGGCGTGAGCGCTGACGCAGCCATTCAACGACCTCTTTTTTCGCGGCAACATACCCCCCGGACGCCCCACCAAGCGCTTTACCCAGCGTCCCGGTCAAAATATCGATGCGATCCATTACCTGACAATATTCATGAGTGCCGCGACCGCTGGCCCCGACAAAGCCAACCGCATGTGAATCATCCACCATTACCAGCGCATCAAACTCATCCGCCAGATCGCAAATGCCTTGCAAGTTGGCAATCACGCCATCCATGGAGAACACCCCATCGGTGGCAATCAGGATATGACGCGCACCGTTGTCGCGTGCATCCTCCAGCCGGGCGCGCAGTTCGTTCATATCGTTGTTGGCATAGCGGTAGCGCTGCGCTTTGCACAGGCGAACACCATCAATGATCGAGGCATGATTAAGCGCATCGGAAATAATGGCATCTTCCGCATCCAGCAAGGTTTCAAACAAGCCGCCATTTGCGTCAAAGCAGGAGGAAAAGAGGATAGCGTCTTCCATGCCGAGGAACTCAGCCAGCTTACGTTCCAATTGCTGATGGATGTCCTGAGTTCCACAGATAAAGCGCACTGAAGCCATGCCGAAACCGTGTGTATCCATTCCCTCTTTGGCGGCCTGAATTAACGCCGGATGATTCGCCAGCCCCAGATAATTATTGGCGCAAAAATTGATGACCGGCTGACCGTTGCCAACATTGATTTCTGCCTGTTGTGGCGAGGTAATCGTGCGTTCCTGTTTGAACAATCCATCCTGACGCGTTGTCTCAAGTTGTTGACGGATTTGCGAATAAAATCGACTGGACATGATTCTGCTCCTCATGTAGCAAAATTTTGGCACATATTACTGATAGAAAAGCGTATCAACGACATTTCAGCCGATGAAATCTCCATTTTGCAGCATAGTTCACGCTGCGAACGTGAAATATGACGGCCTTCCGGAGTCATCTGGCTGCCTGCTGCGGGCTGAAATGTTATGATGTTAGGTATTAGTGCGTGAAACCTCCTGTTTCACCCCAACTGTTTAAAGGCAAAGCACATGATTATCGTAACGGGTGGCGCTGGCATGATTGGCAGCAACATCGTCAAGGCGTTGAACGATCGCGGTCATACTGACATTCTGGTGGTGGATAATCTGAAAGATGGCACCAAATTCGTGAACCTGGCGGATCTGGACATCTCTGATTACATGGATAAAGAGGAATTCCTCACCTACATCATGTCCGGTGAAGATCTGGGGCCGATTGAAGCGGTGTTCCACGAAGGTGCCTGCTCAGCCACCACCGAGTGGGACGGCAAATACATGATGGACAACAACTATCAGTATTCCAAAGATCTGCTGCACTTCTGCCTGGAACGTGAAATCCCCTTCCTGTACGCCTCTTCTGCCGCTACATACGGCGGTCGTAACGACAACTTTATCGAAGAGCGTCAATACGAGCAGCCGCTCAACGTTTATGGCTACTCGAAAATGTTGTTTGACCACTACGTGCGCCAGATTCTGCCGGAAGCGGATTCTCCGGTGTGCGGCTTCCGTTACTTCAATGTGTACGGCCCGCGTGAAGGCCATAAAGGCAGCATGGCTAGCGTAGCATTCCACCTCAACACGCAAATCAGCAACGGCGAAAATCCAAAGCTGTTTGAAGGCAGCGATACTTTCCGTCGCGATTTTATCCATGTTGATGACGTGGCTGCGGTGAACCTGTGGTGCTGGGAAAATAGTATCTCCGGCATTTACAACTGCGGTACCGGCCGTGCGGAGTCCTTCCAGGAAGTGGCGGACGCGGTGCTGAAATTCCATCAGCAGGGCGAGATCGAATACATCCCGTTCCCGGACAAGCTGAAAGGCCGCTATCAGGCCTACACCCAGGCAGATCTGACCAGGCTCCGTGCGGCAGGTTATGACAAGCCGTTCAAAACCGTGGCCCAGGGGGTTGCGGAATATATGGTGTGGCTGAACCGTAACGCATAAGGGATCCGGCAGCAGCGATGAAAATTCTGGTTATTGGCCCCTCCTGGGTCGGCGATATGATGATGTCGCAAAGTCTCTATCGCACGCTCAAGGCTGAGCATCCTGAGGCTGTTATTGATGTTATGGCACCCGCCTGGTGCCGACCGCTGCTGTCACGTATGCCGGAAGTCAATCAGGCGCTGGCGATGCCACTCGGTCATGGTGCCCTGGCGCTGGGCGAACGTCGTCGGCTGGGCAAAACCTTACAGGCGAGTGGCTACGATCGCGCTTATGTGCTGCCGAACTCCTTCAAGTCGGCGCTGGTACCGTTTTTTGCCGGAATCAAACGTCGTACTGGCTGGCGTGGTGAGCTGCGTTACGGCGTATTGAATGATGTGCGGGTGCTGGATAAAGCAGCGTTTCCGTTAATGGTGCAGCGTTATGTGGCGTTGGGCTACGACAAACCTGTGGCATCTGCGCAGCAGCTGCCGCAGCCATTGTTGTGGCCGCAGCTCAGAGTTGAAGACGATGAGAAACGCATGACGGCCGCCCAGTTTGGACTTTCTGCCGATCGTCCTGTCATTGGCTTTTGCCCCGGCGCTGAGTTTGGTCCGGCAAAACGCTGGCCACATTATCATTATGCTGCGTTGGCGGAACAACTCATCAGCGAAGGCTATCAGGTGGTGCTGTTCGGTTCGGCTAAAGATCGCGAAACCGGCGATACCATTGTGCAGACCCTGCCGGAAGCCGCGCGCCATCACTGTAAAAACCTTGCGGGTGATACCCAATTGGAGCAGGCGGTCATTCTGCTGGCGCACTGTGCTGCGGTGGTGAGCAATGATTCCGGATTGATGCATATTGCCGCTGCGCTCAATCGCCCGCTGGTCGCGTTGTACGGGCCAAGCAGCCCTGACTTCACGCCGCCATTGTCACATCAGGCGCGAGTCATTCGCCTGATCACCGGCTATCACAAAGTCCGGAAAGGGGATGCCGCAGAAGGTTATCACCAGAGTCTGATAGATATTCAACCGATGCGCGTGCACCAGGAATTAAGCGCTTTGCTAACTGCGGCGCAGGAGTAAACATGCACGTCCTGATTGTGAAAACGTCCTCAATGGGCGACGTACTGCACACCCTGCCTGCATTGACCGATGCGATGCAGGCCATTCCCGGCATTCGTTTTGATTGGGTGGTGGAAGAAAACTTTGCCCAAATTCCAGCATGGCATCCTGCCGTGGATAAAGTCATGCCAGTCGCCATTCGCCGCTGGCGCAAGCATTGGTTTGGCAGCCAGCAACGTGAAGAACGCGTGTTATTTAAACGTGAGTTGCAGTCACGTCAGTACGATGTGGTGATTGATGCGCAAGGGTTGATCAAAAGCGCAGCGTTAGTCACTCGCCTGGCAAAAGGCGTGAAGCACGGACAGGACAGCCGCAGCGCTCGCGAACCCTTCGCCAGTTGGTGGTATGACAAACGCCATGAAATCAATAAACAGCAGCACGCGGTAGAACGTACTCGCGAACTGTTCGCGAAAAGCCTCGGTTATGAAAAACCAACCACGCAGGGTGACTATGCGATCGCCGGACATTTCCTGAGTTCACTGCCGCAAGATGCGCATCAGTATCTGGTGTTTTTACACGCGACGACGCGCGACAATAAACATTGGCCGGAAGCACACTGGCGCGAGCTTATTAAATTGGTGCAACCAACCGGTCTGCGCGTGAAATTACCCTGGGGTGCCGAACATGAGCATCAGCGCGCGTTGCGTCTGGCGGAAGGTTTTGACCATGTTGAGGTGTTGCCACGTCTGACACTGGAGCAGGTGGCTCGCCAGTTGGCAGGAGCATGCGCTGTGGTTTCCGTTGATACCGGGTTGAGCCATCTTACGGCAGCATTGGATCGCCCGAACATTACCCTGTATGGCCCAACGGATCCGGGGCTGATTGGTGGATATGGGAAGAATCAGATGGCGCTTGTTTCTCCAACCAGAGCATTGGGTGATTTGGTAGCCGATGAAGTAATGGCACATCTTCAGACTGTAATAGCGGAAGACGCAAAATGAATTATGTTCTGATCTATCTGATGCTGCTGCCATTGCAGTACATGATGAAACTTTTTAAAAAACCCACCGGAAAAAGTTTAGTCATCCAGACAGCGAAGATCGGCGATTTTATTAATATAACACCGATGTTGCGTGCGTTAGGCCAATCTGACGTTTTAATCAGCCGTGCTGTAGAGCCTTTGGTACGTCATGATGACACCATCGCCCATTACTATCTGATTGAAGATGCGAAGCGCAGCTTATGGAGCAAACTTTGTCTGGCGTTTACCCTGATGAATCGCTACGACAATGTTTATCTGACACAGCCGAATAGTGTTAATCTGTTCTTCGCGTCATTATGCAATGCGCCAAATAAGCAATTTTTACTGACCTATGTTCGTAAGTCCTACCATAAAGTGTTTTATCGTAGTGCGACGGGCATCGTTGAGCATACCAGGCAGAGTCTGACGCTGGATAGCTACCTGAAACTCATTAATCGGGATTATCGTTATACCGATTTTCCCAAACATGCCACCTCGCCTTTGTATGTTCCGACCACGATTCCCCTGCCGCTTAGTACTCCCGTACAAGGTATAAAGATTGGCATCAGTATCTCTGCCGGAAATAAAGCCAAGACTATCCCTGCTGCCATCTGGGCTCAGATCATTGAGTCATTGTCCTCCCTGCCTTGTACGTTTTATGTTTTTGGACCTCCGGCGGAACAACCCTGGCTGGATGAATTATTAACACTGACTGCTGACAAAAAAAACATTATCAGCCTGATTGGTCAGCTGAATTTAGAGGATGTGCCCTGGGCTATCTCGCAGATGGACTTTTACATCGCATCTGATTCGGGAAATGCCTATATTGCCGATGCTCAGCAAGTTCCGGTAATTATGTTCTATGGCCCCTGTGAAATCAGAGAGCAGCGTCCGGTATATCGCGTCTTGTTTATTGGACCCGACAACATTGAAGCCTCAACTTTTGTCTTCGCCACTCGATTTAAATTTGAACAGCCCGCCGAAGTTCTGTTTGGTCTGAATGAAGATAAGATCATGAAAATTAGCAAATTTATTGAAAATAGTCAGGGGTAGTACAGCATAATGGCAACACACCTTCATACTGAGGCCGTCCAGCAAAGCGAAACACTGCTTAACACGCTGCCTCACAACGACGAATCGGTTATACATGTTGCTTTTGGCATTAATCATAACTATGCCAGAGGAATGGGTATTACCCTCTTTTCATTGCTAAAGCACCATCCCACTACGGCTTTCCATATTCATATATTTACCGATACATTAGCTGATGATGATATTGATCGCCTGAAGCAATTGGCCGGTAACCAGCCGCTCGCCATAACACTCCATCTTTTCAATGATAGTTGGCTGGAAAAGCTGCCCGCAGTCGGACGCTATCCAAAGAGTATTTATTATCGGTTCCTGATTCCAGAAACTGTCGCTCGTTATAGCGATCGTGTTTTCTACCTTGATGCCGATACATTAGTGGTGGGAGATTATTCTCCGCTATTCACGCTGGATATCAGCCATGTCATCCTGTGTGCCAGTAATGACACCGTACGTGCACGCCAGAATCAATGTCCGAAGCTGGGCCTTAAACAAGGCAATTACTTTAACTCTGGCTTTATGTTGATCAATATCCCGCGTTGGCTGGCGAATGACACAACCCAGAAAATAATAGATTTATTAGTTGCTCAGGGTGCAAATTTTGGATTCCCCGACCAGGATGCATTAAACATTCTTCTGGAAAATGACACTCTGATATTGCCGGATAAATACAATTTTATTTACGACATCATTGCGAACAAGGTCTGGCATAATTTTAGCACCCCTAATGATACTGTCATGATCCATTACACTGGAAAATGCAAACCCTGGCATGCATGGAGCGGCGGTAATCTTTCACATCTTTATTTAGATTATTATCGTTTATCTCCCTGGTCATCACTGCATCTTGATAAACCTCGCCATCATAAAGAGATGAAACGTTTTGCCCGGATAAAATTCCATAAAAAAGAGTACGCTGCCAGTCTCTTCTGGATGCTTAATTATATTAAACATAAATTTTTTAAATAAGAATGATGATGCGCATTGCTGAAATTTCTAAACTCATGAAAACTGAACAGGGAAGAGGGATAATATTTTATTCTCTCACAATAATCTCGATGGCATTTTTCTTTGTCTCCGGAGAGATTTCCCGCAACGCCTATTACATGCTTACCTACATCTCGTTTTTTAGCTTCGCCTGGCTGGTGTGGCGCGAGAAAAAACTCTATTTTTACTGGATACCTACCCTGGTTCTTCTTTTAGGCCTGAGTAAGTGGGTTTGGGCAATCACAACAATTAACCACCAGTTACCACTGATTGCTGAACACTATAAAATCAGTGGAAAAAGAATGATTCTGGGGGCGTTTGTCATTTACTGCGTCTATCGTCTGTCTCCTGAATGGCGGTTGCCTGCCCGTCTGGTCCAGGTTGGGACGTTGATTTTGTGTCTCACGATTTTCGTTGTAGCCTGTATTGGGATTGAACAAGTTATCCATACCGGAGAACGCCCTAAAATTAATTCAGATGCGGCAACCTCTGGGGCTTATATGTTCACAGTGCTTTCGCTGGTGACCTTGTGGTCTCTCCGCCGTGTTTTTCCCCGACATTACGCCGCGCCATATTTTATCACCCTGGTTGTCTCCTTTATTTTACTCGGCGTTACTCAAACGCGTTCCGCTATTTTATTGTTCAGCCTGTTCTGCATTGCCAGTATGTTGCATCACATTGTGACCACCCCCGGGCGTTCACGATTGATTTGGCTGGGCATTTTTTCAGCCATCCTGCTTACCGGTATTTTTAGCCTCAGCAAATACTCAGACCAACTTTTTGACCGCGTAGAGACGGTTAAAACCGAGGTTCAGCAATATTCCGCAGGGGATCCGAGCACCTCAATTGGTGGACGATTTGGCATGTGGCAGGCAGGATTATGGGCCTTCACGCAGCATCCGTGGGGGCAAAGTGCCGACACGCGCAGTCTGGAAACGAAAGAATGGCTGGATAAACATCAGCCGAAAAATGAAATCGCCTATCTCAATATTCAATACCATACCCACAACGATCTCGTTGAGAGCTTTTCATTGCAAGGCATCGTTGGCGGGATGATTATGCTGGGCTTTTTTCTTGGTTTATTGCTGGTGCCGTTATTTGGTAAATCTCCGCGCTACGAAGCTTTATTATTAGCTATCCCGGTTATCTATTTTAGTATGGGCGACTCGCAATTTTATAACCGTGAATCTCCCTACTTCATTCTTCTGGTGTGGGGATATTTTATGATGACGCGACAGGTCAAAACCGAGCATTCCAGGCACCATGATTAAACACGAGCGATGATAGAAAGTATGCCCTTCCCTCTCCTCTCCATCATCACCCCAATGTACAACGCCGGGGTGATGCTGGACTCTTTTATGCAATCACTGCTGACGCAGACGCTGACCAATCTGGAGATCATCATTGTCAATGATGGTTCTACCGATGGCTCCGGGGAGCGTGCTGATGTTTATGCACAGCAGCACGCACAGGTGAGGGTAATCCATCAACCGAATGGTGGTGTGTCACGCGCGCGAAACGCGGGTCTGGCCGTAGCACGCGGCAAATATGTGACGTTTCCAGACGCCGATGACACCGTGAATCCGACGATGTATCAGACCTTAGTCGAAATGGCTGAAAGTGATAACCTCGATGCCGCCCAGTGCAATGCCGAATGGTTCTTTCAAGCCAGCCAACTTATCAAGCCGTTGATACCCCATGACCGCTTAAGGTCAACCGGGGTACTGAGTGGCCCGGAATGGTTAAATCGGGCGCTGAAAACCCATCGCTATATGCATGTCGTTTGGCTGGGTATTTATCGTCGCGAGTTAATTGAACAACTACAGTTGTATTTTGAACCCGGGTTACATCATCAGGATATTCCCTGGACGACGGAATTCATGCTCAACGCTCGACGTGTACGCTACACCGATCGCGTGCTTTATCGTTATTACATGCACGATAGTTCTGTCAGCAATCGCAAGCGCACGGGTGAAAAGAATGTGGCCTATCAACGCCATTACCTGAAAATTGCCCAAATGCTGGAGGAGATCAATGCCCGCTACCAGCATAAAGTGACAATCTACCCGGCGTTTCATTATCAGATTACGCACGAAGCGTTGAGCGTCTGCCATAGTATTCGCCGTGAACCCGATGCGGGTGCGCGCCAGGCGATCATTCATGACCTCTTCGCGACCCAAACACATAGGCGTATGCTGCGTAATGCGCGTGGCATCCGGCAATGGTATCAGTTGCTGTTGTGGCTAAGTCGTCTTTATCGCTGGCGTAAGAAATAAGCGCCGCGCCTGGCTTTCACCCCTGGTGGGTTTGCCCTACAATCAGCTCACTGAATTTTGAGATCATTTAGTATGGCAAGCCCGATTCCAGACCACTTTTCACCCCAAAATATTCTGCTGATAAAGCTGCGCCATCATGGCGATATGCTGCTGACCACGCCGGTGATCAATGCACTTCGCCAACGTTACCCACAAGCCAATATTGACGTCCTGTTGTATAAAGAAACGCGCCCAATGCTGGAAGCTCATCCGGCCATTCGGCAACTGCACATCATCGATCGCAACTGGAAAAAGGAAGGCGGCTGGCAGAAATTCCGCCATGAAGTTGCGTTGATTTCTGCTGTACGCGCGTGCCATTACGATCTGGTGATTAATCTGGCGGATCAGTGGCGTAGCGCCATTCTCACCAAACTTTCTGGTTCCCCGGTTCGTATTGGTTTCGCCTTTCACAAGCGCGATAGCGCCATCTGGCGCTGGTGCCATAACCTGCTGGTGAGTACCGATGATCACGGTAATCTCCACACCGTTGAACAAAATATGTCGGCACTGTCTCCTCTCGGCATCACCGCGGCAGGGGCCAAAGCGTCTATGCATTTCAGCGCCGCCGACCAGCAAAAAGTGCAGGAAATATTAGCCCGGCAACAGGTCAATGCACCTTATGTGGTAGTGCAACCCACTTCACGCTGGGAATTCAAATGCTGGGATGATGAAAAAGTCGCGCAGTTAATCGACGCTCTGGCCGCAGACGGTCATACCGTGGTGCTGACCTCCGCCCCGGATAAAAAAGAGTTGGCGATGATTGAACGTATCCGGTCCCTGTGTCAGAGCGACAATGTCGTATCACTCGCCGGTCAATTCTCTTTGCCACAACTGGCGGCACTGATCGCCAAAGCCCGATTGTTTATTGGTGTCGATTCCGCGCCGATGCATATGGCTGCCGCGCTTGATACGCCCTGCCTGGCGCTGTTCGGCCCCACCAAGCTACAGTTCTGGCGTCCCTGGGGCGATAACAATCGCATTATCTGGGCCGGTGATTACGGCCCCCTGCCCGACCCGGACTCCATCGACACCAAAACGCACCAGCGCTACTTAGCGATCATCCCGGTTGCCGATGTGGTCGCCGCGGCAAGGAGTTTTTTGCATGACTAAGCTACGCCTGGCAATTGTCCGGCAGAAGTATCGTCCGGACGGCGGGGCCGAGCGCTTTATTTCGCGCGCGCTGGAAGCACTGGACAGTGAGCAACTGGACCTCAATATCATTACTCGCAGCTGGCAAGGCACGCCAAACCCGGCCTGGCATCTGCACATTTGCAATCCGACCAAATTTGGCCGTGTCTCGCGTGAGCGTGGCTTTGCCGTGGCCGCCCGCGCCTGCTGGGAACGGGAAAAGTTTGATATTGTGCAGAGCCACGAGCGTATTGCGGGTTGCGATATCTTTCGCGCAGGCGATGGCGTGCATCGTGTCTGGCTGGAGCAACGCGCGCGTATTGTCTCATCATGGCAGCGCCTGAGCGCCTCGCTTAGCCCTTATCATCGCTACGTATTACAGGCCGAACGCGAAATGTTCAATGCACCGTCGCTGAAAGCGGTAATCTGTAATTCAGAGATGGTAAAGCAGGATATTTTGCGTTGTTTCTCGTTAGATGCCAGCAAGATCCATGTCATTCACAACGCTATTGATAGCCAACGTTTTCAACCGGCTACCGCAGCACAGCGCGACATATCACGCCAGCAGCTCCGGCTGCCGCAGAACGCGACGGTGATGATTTATGTCGGCTCCGGTTTTGAACGCAAAGGCTTAAAAGCGGCAATTGAAGCCGTTGCGCGCAGCGATCGCTTCCTGGTTGTCGTCGGCCAGGACAAGCAGATGTCGCGTTATCAGCAGCTGGCTAACCAACTGAATTGTCTGGATCGCCTGAGATTTGTTGGTGTACAGCAGGACGTGCAGCCTTTCTATCATGCTGCCGATGCCTTGCTGCTGCCGACACTCTATGATCCTTTTCCGAATGTGGTGCTGGAAGCCATGGCCTGCGGGTTGGCGGTGATCACCAGTACCGGTTGCGGCGGCGCTGAATTCATTCAGGCTGGTCAGGAAGGATTCGTATGTGATGCTTTGGATATCAAAGCGTTGAATGAAGCCGTGTTGGCAATTCCATCACTTTCGCAGAACTCCGCACTGGGTGAGGCCGCACGCCGCAGAATTGAACCTTATGGTCCACAACGACTGGCACAAGCGCTGACCTCGCTTTACCAGCAAGTGCTTAAGCCTGTTTGACGAAGGGGTATGAGCAGGCGTCAGGTTTCTGATAACATGCCGTCATCTTGATTTCTTATGCTTTTTGACGCGAACCTGTCGTAACGATAACTATGACGATTCTATACACAGCCCTGCTCTATCTGATCCAGCCTCTTATCTGGCTGCGCCTGTGGCTGCGCGGTCGAAAAGCCCCGGCGTATCGCAAACGCTGGGCGGAGCGCTATGGCTATTGCAGTGGAAAAGTCGAGCCGAACGGCATTGTGCTGCATTCAGTTTCGGTGGGAGAAACCCTCGCTGCGGTGCCGCTGGTGCGCGCGTTGCGCCATCGCTACCCGACACTGCCGATTACCGTGACCACCATGACACCCACCGGTTCAGAACGTGCACAATCGGCGTTTGGCAAAGATGTGCATCACGTTTATCTGCCTTACGATCTGCCGGGCGCTATCAATCGTTTCCTTGATACGGTCAATCCCAGACTGGTGATCATCATGGAAACCGAGCTGTGGCCCAACATTATCCGTATTCTGCATCAGCGTCAGATCCCGTTAGTGATTGCCAATGCGCGTCTCTCGGAACGTTCCGCAAAAGGCTACAAAAAGCTGGGCGGCTTTATGCGCGACCTGCTGCAACGCATCACTTTGATTGCGGCGCAGAATCAGGAAGATGGCGACCGTTTTCTCAGCCTCGGGCTAAAACGTTCGCATCTGGCGGTCACCGGTAGCCTGAAGTTTGATATCTCAGTTACGCCGGAGCTGGCAGCTAAAGCCGTCACGCTACGTCGCCAGTGGGCACCGCGTCGCCCGGTGTGGATTGCCACCAGCACCCACGATGGCGAAGAAGCGATTGTGCTGGATGCACATCGCCGTCTGTTGGCGCAATTTCCCGACCTGCTGTTGATTCTGGTACCGCGCCATCCGGAACGTTTTAAAGATGCCTGTGAACTGACGCAGAAGCGTGGTTTCAGTTTTACGCTACGCAGCAGCGGCGAGATCCCTTCCAGCGCCACGCAGGTGGTGATTGGCGATACCATGGGTGAACTGATGTTGTTGTACGGGATTGCCGATCTGGCCTTTGTCGGCGGCAGCCTGGTAGAACGTGGCGGTCATAACCCGCTCGAACCCGCCGCCCATGCGATTCCGGTACTGATGGGCCCGCATATCTGGAACTTCAAAGATATCTGCGCAAGGCTGCAACAGGCAGAAGGGCTGATTACCGTGACCGATGTGGTGTCACTGGAGAAAGAAGTCGCCAATCTGCTACAGGATGATGACTATCGTCGCTACTATGGTCGCCACGCCGTTGACGTACTGCATCAAAATCAGGGCGCATTACAGCGTCTGCTACATTTACTCGAACCCCATTTGCCACCGCGAGCACACTAATGTCGCAACGCCAACGTCTCTCCGTGGTGATGATCGCCAAAAATGAAGCGGAACTGCTGCCGGAGGCATTGGCTTCCGTCAGTTGGGCGGATGAGATCGTGGTGCTGGATTCCGGTAGCCATGATGCAACCGCTGAGGTTGCTCGTCAGCATGGCGCGCAGGTTTACCAGGCGGAAGCCTGGGCAGGATTTGGCAAACAGCGTCAGCGCGCGCAAGCCAGGGCCAGTGGCGATATGATTTTGATGATCGATGCCGATGAGCGCGTTACCCCGCAGCTACGCCACGCCATCGAGCAGGTGTTGGCGCAGCCTCCTGCCGCTACCGTCTACAGCCTGAACCGCAGCAACCTGTTTCTTGGCCGCTTTATGCGGCACAGCGGCTGGTATCCCGATCGCGTGATGCGCCTGTATCCGCGCCACCTGAACTACAACGATAATCTGGTGCATGAGTCGCTGGAAACACAAGGTGCCCCGGTCGTCAGGCTGGAGGGGGATTTACAGCATCTGACCTGCCGCGATTTGGTGGTGTTCCAGCGCAAACAGTTGAACTACGCTGAAGCCTGGGCGCAGGAGCGCTTTCAGCGCGGCAAACGCTGCGGAATTTTCTCCATCTTCAGTCACACGCTTGGGGCATTTCTGAAAACCTTGCTGCTGCGTGCGGGTTTCCTTGATGGTAAACAAGGCTGGATTCTGGCTGTGGTTAACGCGCAGTACACCTTCAATAAATATTCGGCGCTGTGGGCGCTGCATCACACCTCAACACAAGGCCGCGTATGAGCACCAAAGCGATTTATCCCGGCACCTTCGATCCCATTACTCTCGGTCATCTGGATATCGTCACACGCGCTGCCCGGATGTTCGACCACATCGTGCTGGCAATTGCCGCCAGTCCGAGTAAAAAGCCGCTGTTCAGCCTGGATGAACGTGTTGATCTGGCACGCCAGGTCACGGCGCATCTGGGAAATGTTGAGGTGATCGGCTTCAGCGATTTGATGGCGAATTTCGCCAAGGCTCAACAGGCGAATGTGTTGGTGCGTGGCCTGCGTGCTGTCTCCGACTTCGAATATGAGCTACAGCTGGCACATATGAATCGCCATCTGCTGCCTGACCTCGAAAGCGTGTTTCTGATGCCATCCGAAGGTTTCTCGTTTGTTTCATCTTCGCTGGTAAAAGAAGTGGCACGTCACCAGGGCGACGTGCAGGCATTTCTACCTGCCGTGGTACATCAGGCACTGCTGAGTAAGTTAGCGCAGCCTTAATGCTGGCAGCGTGGACACCAGAAGGTGCTGCGTTGCCCATGCTTGCCACTGACGATTGGCGTGCCGCAGGCACGGCACGGCTCACCGGCCCGACCATAAACCTGTAATTCCTGGGCAAAATAGCCTGGCTTGCCGTCGGTTTGCAGAAAATCACGCAGCGTCGTGCCGCCCTGCTCAATCGAGCGTAACAATACTGCCTTGATGGTATTGGCCAATAGCGTCGCTTCAGTCTGGCTCAGGCTCATCGCCGGACGATCAGGGATGATCCCGGCAGTAAACAGCGATTCGCTGGCGTAAATGTTTCCCACGCCCACAACCACTTTGTTATCCATCAGCCATTGTTTGATCACCGTGCGTTTACCGCGAGATTTTTCAAACAGATAGTCGCCATCAAATTCGTCGCTGAGCGGTTCCGGACCGAGATGCGCCAGCACGCTACTGCCCGCCAGGTCATGGGCCCACAGCCAGGCACCAAAGCGACGCGGATCGGTATAACGCAACACTTTGCCATTACTCATCACCAAATCAACATGGTCATGCTTAGCTGGCGGCAGTTCGCCGGGAAGCATGCGCAGGCTACCGGACATGCCGAGATGAATGATAATCCAGCCATGCGGCAACTCCAGCAGCAGATATTTCGCACGACGCTGTACACTCAGAACCGGCTGGTCGCTTAGCGCGTGGATTTCGCTGGAAACAGGCCAGCGCAAGCGGGAATTGCGCACGACGGCGTGCAGAATGGTTTCGCCCACTAAATGGGGTTCTATGCCGCGTCGGCTGGTTTCTACCTCGGGTAATTCAGGCATCTCATCTCCTCAACGAACCGCAGAAACAAAAAACCCGGCCGAAGCCGGGTTTTTCGCAGAACACTAAAATTACTTAATTTTAGCTTCTTTGTAGATCACATGCTGACGTACAACCGGATCGAACTTTTTCAGTTCCAGTTTCTCAGGTTTAGTACGTTTGTTCTTCGTGGTGGTATAGAAGTGACCTGTACCAGCAGAGGAAACCAGCTTGATCTTCTCACGAATACCTTTAGCCATGATTCAGTTCCTTAGTACTTCTCACCACGGGCGCGGATTTCGGCCAGAACCGTATCGATGCCCTTCTTATCAATAACACGCATACCTTTAGCAGATACACGCAGAGTAACGAAGCGCTTCTCGCTCTCAACCCAGAAACGGTGTGAGTGCAGGTTCGGCAGGAAACGGCGTTTCGTCGCGTTCAATGCGTGGGAACGGTTGTTACCGGTCACCGGACGCTTTCCAGTTACCTGGCAGACTCGTGACATGTCTATTCTCCAAAAATCAAATCAGCTCGAGCTTTAAAAACTAGGTTTTGGCCGCCTCGTCAGGCCTTAGCCCGCCCAGGCGAGTTCCATGTGAACCCGCTAAGCTGGCCCAAACGCCAAACCCGAGATTCTCAAAGGTGGCGTAGTATACGCCGGTCAGCGCTGGTGCTCAAGTCCCGAACAAATAAAGATCCCTATGGATCGCGCAAAAACACACCGTTTCCGCCGGTTTCGTCATCAGAATTACAGCCAGCCACGCTCGGCAAAGGACGTAAACTCGCCATGACCGATCACCAGATGATCAAGCAGTCGGATATTCAGCAGCGTACACGCCTTGCTGATTCTTTGGGTAATTTCCCGGTCAGCGCGGCTGGGTTCGGCAATGCCTGAAGGGTGATTGTGTGCCAGAATCACTGCCGCCGCATTGAGTTTTAGCGCTTCACGCACAATTTCGCGCGGATGGACTTCCACGCTGTTTATCGAGCCGGAAAACATTTTTTGCGCCTGTAAAACGCGGTGCTGATTGTCGAGAAACAGCGCCATAAAAATTTCCCGTTCCTGATGCGCCAACACGCTTTGCAGGTAGTGGCGTGTCACCTGCGGGTTTTCCATCACGTTTTCACGCGCCAACTGGCTGGCAAAGAAGCGTCTTGCTGTCTCAGCCACCGCCTGAAGCTGAGTAATCTTGGCTACCCCAACGCCTTTAGTATCCGCCAACTGCTCCTGGTTGGCGCTCAAGACATCATACAGTGAGCCAAATTTATTCAGCATCTGTCGCGCCAGCGCCATAACGCTGACACCGCAGGAACCGGTACGTAAAAAAATCGCCAGCAGCTCCTCATCATTCAGCGCTTCAGCGCCCTTCGACGCCAGTTTCTCTCTTGGTGCCAGTTCCATGATTACGCCCTCTTCCCTGCGTTGCGGCCATCCTGAACCAGCAACGTGGTGAAATCCAGCCAGTTTATGGGGTTTTCAGAGCCGCCTCGCAAAGGTCGCAACCCGTGAAAATGGCGCGAGTGGTTTTTGTGGTAAAGTTGCGTTATCTGCCGCGCCTGGCGCGGCAATCTGCGTTGAACCGAGGCGATTGAAAATGACGGGATTAGCCGGAAAAAAAGTTCTGCTGGGCGTAAGTGGCGGCATTGCAGCCTATAAAGCACCGGAACTGGTAAGACGATTACGCGATCGCGGTGCCGATGTGCGTGTGATGATGACCGAAGCGGCCAAAGCGTTTATTACGCCCCTCAGCCTCCAGGCCGTATCGGGGTATCCGGTATTTGACGATCTGCTTGACCCGGCAGCCGAAGCCGCAATGGGCCACATTGAGCTGGCGAAATGGGCAGACCTGATTTTGCTGGCACCGGCTACCGCAGACCTGATTGCCCGCGTCACCGCTGGCATGGCGAACGATCTGGTGACCACAACCTGTCTGGCAACCGCAGCCCCGATTGCCATCGTGCCTGCCATGAATCAGCAAATGTATCGCGCTGCCATTACGCAGGAGAACCTGCAACGCCTGCATGCGCGTGGTGTGTTGATTTGGGGACCAGACAGCGGCAGCCAGGCCTGTGGCGATATCGGACCGGGACGGATGCTCGATCCGCTGGCGATTGTAGCTTATGCGCTGGAATGGGCCGCACCCGTCAACGATCTGCAACATCTCAACATTATGATCACCGCCGGTCCGACTCGTGAGGCTCTCGACCCGGTACGTTACATCACCAATCACAGCTCGGGTAAAATGGGGTTTGCCATTGCCGCCGCCGCCGCCAGACGCGGGGCGAAAGTGACGTTGGTTGCCGGTCCGGTCACGTTGCCCACACCCGCATGGGTGCAGCGCGTGGATGTCACGAGTGCTCAGGAGATGGAAGCGGCAGTGATGGCGCAAATCAGCCAACAACATATTTTCATTGCCAGCGCAGCCGTGGCAGACTACCGGGCGGCAAATATTGCCGCAGAGAAAATCAAAAAACAGGGTGGCGATGATAATGTCACACTGCAACTGGTGAAGAATCCCGACATCGTGGCGGGGGTGGCGGCACTCAAAGAGGGCCGTCCCTATGTCGTCGGGTTTGCCGCCGAAACCCGGAATGTGGAAGAATACGCGCGGCAAAAACGGGTACGTAAAAATCTCGACCTGATTTGCGCCAATGATGTGGCAAAAGCGGGCCAGGGGTTCAATAGCGACACCAATGCTCTTCACCTTTTTTGGCAGGAAGGAGAAAAAGTCTTACCGCTCAGTGATAAGACGCTCCTTGGCCAACAATTATTAGACGAGATTGTCAGCCGTTATGATGAAAAAAATCGACGTTAAAATTCTTGATGCGCGCGTAGGAACTGAGTTCCCGCTGCCGACTTATGCAACCTCGGGTTCAGCCGGACTGGATTTACGCGCCTGTCTGGATGAGGCACTGGAAATCACCCCAGGCAGCACCGTGCTGGTGCCGACTGGCCTGGCGATTCATATTGGCGATCCCAGCCTCGCGGCCGTCATTCTGCCTCGCTCCGGTCTTGGCCATAAGCACGGCATCGTGCTGGGTAACCTGGTGGGTTTGATCGACTCCGATTATCAGGGTCAGCTGATGGTTTCTGTCTGGAATCGTGGGCAGGATAGCTTCACGCTGAACCCAGGTGACCGTCTGGCACAGCTGGTCTTTGTACCTGTGGTGCAAGCCGAGTTTAATCTGGTGGAAGATTTTGACGCCAGCGTGCGTGGCGCGGGCGGCTTCGGTCACTCTGGCCGTCAGTAACACGCGCTTTTCGCTTACGCCTCTGCCCTTGCTTCTTTTCTGCTCTGTGCGCATTGAACACAGGGCAGACGCGTGAGTGTTGCCTGTTTATGGTGAATTTCAGGGGTCTTGAAGGTCATGGCAGAAAAAAAGGTCGCGAAGCGCAACCGTCGCGAAGAAATTTTGCAGGCACTGGCGCAAATGCTGGAGTCGAGCGATGGCAGCCAACGCATCACCACCGCGAAACTGGCGGCCAGTGTAGGTGTTTCTGAAGCGGCACTCTATCGTCACTTTCCCAGCAAAACGCGCATGTTTGACAGCCTGATCGAGTTTATCGAAGACAGCCTGATTACGCGCATCAACCTAATCCTGAAAGATGAAAAAGAGACGGTGGCGCGCCTGCGTCTTATCGTGCAATTGCTTCTGGGATTTGGTGAGCGTAATCCGGGACTGACGCGTATTCTGACCGGTCACGCATTGATGTTTGAGCAGGACCGCCTGCAAGGACGCATCAATCAGCTGTTTGAGCGCATTGAAGTGCAGCTACGCCAGGTGATGAAAGAGAAGAAGATGCGTGATGGTGAAGGCTTCCAGACCGATGAAACCCTGCTCGCCAGCCAGCTATTGGCGTTCTGCGAAGGGTTGCTGTCGCGCTATGTCCGTTCTGAATTCCGCTATCGTCCCACCGCGGATTTCGATACCCGCTGGCCATTGTTGGCGGCACAGCTGGTTTAACTGTCGCGGCGCGATAAATCGCGCCGCAACGGAAGATTAAATCCCGTACTCTTTACGATACGCGCGCACTTTCGCCAGATGGTCTGCCATCTCCGGCTTCTCTTCCAGATAATCAATCAATTCCGCCAGAGTAATGATTGCCGTGACTTTGCAGCGGTAATCGCGCTCCACTTCCTGAATCGCCGAGATGTCACTACGACCACGCTCCTGACGATCGAGAGAAATCAGCACGCCCGCCAGTGTGGCGTTATGGGCGTTGATGATGTCCATTGATTCGCGAATCGCGGTACCTGCGGTGATCACATCATCCACCAGCATCACTTTGCCCTGGAGCGGGCTGCCAACCAGCAGGCCACCTTCGCCGTGATCTTTGGCTTCTTTACGGTTGAAGCAGTAAGGCACGTCACGGTCATGATGATCGGCCAGTGCTACCGCAGTGGTGGTGGCGATCGGAATGCCTTTGTAAGCCGGACCAAACAGCAGGTCAAAATCAACACCGCCATCCACCAGGGCCTGCGCGTAAAAACGACCTAACAACGCCAGATCACGCCCGGTATTAAACAGACCAGCATTGAAGAAATAAGGGCTTTTGCGCCCGGACTTCAGGGTGAACTCACCAAACTTCAATACCCCTTTGTTCAGGGCGAACTCAATAAACTGACGCTGCCAGGCTTTCATTTCTCACTCCTCAAATAAAGAAAAGGCGACTCTCTGGTCGCCTGTTACATCAATCTGCTAACGCCGCTTTCTGCGCCACAATTAATTGCTCAATCCCGCCGCGCGCCAGCGCCAGCAGTTGCAGCAACTCGTCATGGCTGAACGGTTCACCTTCTGCCGTGCCCTGCACTTCAATCATGCGACCATCTTCCAGCATCACCACGTTCATATCGGTTTCTGCGGCAGAATCTTCCACATATTCAAGATCGCAACGCGCTTCGCCTTCAACGATACCGACAGAAATGGCGGCGACCATGCCTTTCAACGGACTGGATTTCAGTTTGCCATCCGCCACCAGCTTGTTGAGAGCATCAGCCAGTGCTACACAGGCCCCGGTGATGGACGCGGTGCGCGTGCCGCCATCAGCCTGAATCACGTCACAATCCAGCGTGATGGTGTATTCACCCAGCGCCTGCAAATCGACTGCGGCGCGCAGGGAGCGAGCGATCAGGCGCTGAATCTCCAGCGTGCGGCCACCCTGTTTGCCTTTAGCCGCTTCACGCGCCATACGGCTGTGCGTAGAACGCGGCAACATGCCGTACTCGGCGGTGACCCAGCCTTGCCCCTGGCCTTTGAGGAAACGCGGTACGCCTTCGTCAACGGTGGCAGTGCACAGCACTTTGGTTTCACCGAACTCAACAAGGACCGAGCCTTCGGCATGTTTGGTGTAGTGACGAGTGAGGGTGACGGGACGCACTTGATTGGCGTGTCGGCCTGCTGGACGCATGGTTTCTCTCCGGCTTGCTTAGGTTTGGCTGCGCATTATACGGACTTCCTCTGCGCCTGTCCTGTCCTGAGGCGGCACAATCGCAGATGAAATTCCGCTCGCTCTGTGGCTAAATGCGCGTTTTCCCACTTAAAAAGATAAATGATGACAGCGATACTCCATTTCCTGCTGGCGCTGGTGGTGATCTTTGCCCTTGCGCTTCTGGTCAGCCACGACCGTAAACAGATTCGTCCACGTTTTATTCTGCAATTGCTGCTGGTAGAAGCCGCACTCGGCTGGTTTTTCCTGCACTCCGCCAGCGGCCTGGCGGTGGTGAGTTCTGTGGGTGGTTTCTTCGAAACGCTGCTGACCTTCGCAGCTCAGGGCAGCGATTTTGTCTTCGGTGGCATGAGTAAACAGGGCCTGGCGTTTATTTTCCTCGGCGTGCTCTGCCCGATTGTTTTTATCTCTGCACTGATCGGTATTTTGCAGCATTGGCGAATTCTGCCGTTGTTGATTCGTCTGGTCGGCACCCTGCTGTCAAAAGTTAACGGCATGGGCAAACTGGAGTCGTTTAACGCGGTCAGCACCCTGATCCTTGGGCAATCGGAAAACTTCATCGCCTACAAAGGTATTCTGGGTGATATCTCCGCGCCGCGCCTCTACACCATGGCGGCAACGGCGATGTCCACGGTATCTCTCTCCATCGTTGGCGCTTATATGACGATGATTGAAGCGAAATACGTGGTCGCTGCGCTGCTGCTCAATATGTTCAGCACCTTTATTATCCTGTCGATCATCAACCCGACGCGCGCACAGGATGAAGAACATATCGCGCTCGATAAGCTGCATGAGGATCAGAGCTTTTTTGAAATGCTGGGGGAATACATTCTCGCCGGGTTCAAAGTAGCGATGATTATTCTGGCGATGCTGATTGGTTTTATCGCGCTGATTGCCGCCGTGAACGCGCTGTTTGCTGCCGTGTTCGGCTACAGTTTCCAGCAATTACTGGGCTACGTATTTTATCCGTTCGCCTGGTTGGTCGGCATTCCCTCTGCGGATGCGTTACAGGCGGCCAGCATCATGGCGACAAAACTGGTTGCCAATGAATTTGTGGCAATGATCGAGCTGAAAAAAGTGGCTGCCGAAATGACGCCGCGCGGTCTGGGGATTTTGTCGGTATTCCTGGTGTCGTTCGCCAACTTCGCCTCGATCGGCATCGTCGCCGGAGCGATTAAAGGGCTGAACGAAGCGCAGGGTAACGTGGTATCGCGCTTCGGCTGGAAACTGGTGTACGGATCAACGTTGGTCAGTTTGCTTTCCGCAGCGTTTGCCGGATTATTTATCTGATACGAATTCGTAGCTACCGTCTTGAACGTCAAGCGGTAGCTGCGTAATTTTCATCCCACTTCATCCGCGTTTTCAGCACCCCGAAGCACTGATGAACCAGCTTGCGCATCACCGCTCCAAGCGCAGCCTTGCTGGCTTTGCCCTTCGCGATTAGCCTCTGGTACAGCGCCTTCGCCGGGGCATTCCACCTGATCGCTACAATCGCCGCCATATACAGTTTCGCCCTTACGTCTGCCGGGCCTGTTTTTGACATCCGTGCACGCCCCCTGACTGAGCTACCGGACGTTTTTTCCACCGGTACCACACCCAGCCACGCAGCGACCTGTGAAGCACTCCGGAACGGACACGAGCGCAGCACCGACAGCATTGTCGTGCCCACCACGCTGCCTATTCCTTTTATCGATTCCAGCAGCTCACGGTCTTCCTTCAGACCCGGATGATTATCTGTGTGGTCTGAGATGAGCGCTTCAATACGCTTCAGCTCGTCCCTGTGGGCTTTCAGGGTTCTCTCCAGCGAGTCAATGATTTCAGGCGCTGTGCGGGTTGAATGGGCCTTTTCCAGTCGGTTCTCCGCCCGCTGGACATCAGCCTGAAGTGAGTCCCGCAGACGCACCAGCTCCCGAAGTTTACGGACCTCCGGGGAGGGGGGCACCCAGGCATCAGGCTGTTTCAGCTCGCCATAACGGGCCAGGATGTAAGCATCAACGGAGTCGTTTTTAGTCAGGATAGCCATTCCACGGGCGAACTCCCTGACCCGCTGAGGATTGCTGATGCAGACTGTGACGGGGGTATTTTCATGAAGACCAAAGGCGACGTTTTCGTGATAAATGCCGGTCGCTTCGAGCACCACCATCACCTGTTCAGGATGGCATTTTTGCCTGATTAACCAGTCATTTATCTCCCGGTCGGCGTCGGGATGATTTTTGAGGGTTTTGGTTTTCTTTTTCCCGTTGCCGGGCAACAGGCAGAGGTCGAGTTTGTTTTTACTGACATCAATACCGAGATAAATCATAAGACAGCTCCCTTTCACATGAACCATCACGCCATCTTGCCTTGTACATACGAAGTCAGAGCTTCTGGTTACCGTTCAGAGTAGATGCTGGCGTGAAAGGAGAAACGGAGGGCTTTAAGCTACGACACAAGATCGAGTCTTAAGCGGCGCGACAAGCTGCCTCCGTTTCGTGTAACGGGTAGCTAACCAGTTACAACTTCAAGATACAAGCGGCGCGATTTATCGCGCGCTGCCAGAAAAACCCGCGCGATAAATCGCGCCGCTACGGAAACTATTTTAAAAACCCACGCACACCAGACCATCAACCCGCATTACCGATTCCTGGTTGAAGCGTTTCTTGTAGATATCACGCAATGCGTTGATGTTGTCTGAGCTGGCACGATCTGGCGAATGAATTAGCATCAGCGCTTTGCTTTTTTCACGCGCCAGTTTGCCATTCTCCCCCAGCCACTGCCCTTTGGCGTCATATACCGACAAGCCATCTTTGAAGCGCGGCGTAACATCGCTATCGACAAAATGCTGCCACTCCTGCTCAGTCACCGTGCCGCCCTGCGGTTTACTCATGCCAAACCACAACGTGGTTTGCATCATCATATCCCCACCGGCACACACCGGCGTCGGCGTGCTGGTTGGCGCAGACTGGGTGATGGTGGTGGGATGCGTCTGACAGCCTGCCAGCAGCAATGCCAATGCGAAAGATGCGATAAATTTTGTTGCCATACAGATTTCCCTGAACTGAATGCCCGTCGCTATCATAGGTGTCTGGTTTGAAAAGGCCAGTGCTTAGCTGCCCATATTTCAGGCTTTTACCTGTCATGCCATAGCGTAGCTCGCTATAATTCACTAAATTTTCTTCACACGAGTATCGCTTATGATCCGCAGTATGACCGCTTACGCACGTCGCGAAGCCAAAGGCCACTGGGGCAGCGCCGCCTGGGAACTCCGCTCCGTTAACCAGCGCTACCTGGAAACCTACATCCGCCTGCCAGAGCAGTTCCGCAGCCTGGAACCCGTCATTCGCGAGCGTATTCGCAACCGACTGACACGCGGCAAAATTGAGTGCAACCTGCGTTTTGATGCCGATCCGGGCGCGCAGGGCGAACTGATTCTCAACGAATCGCTGGCAAAGCAGCTGGTCCAGGCGGCCAACTGGGTGAAAATGCAGAGCGATGAAGGTGCGATCAATCCACTGGATATTCTGCGCTGGCCGGGTGTGATGTCAGCAAAAGAGCAGGATCTCGACGCCATTAATGCCGAACTGCTGGCCGCGCTGGATGGTGCACTCGATGACTTTATCACCGCGCGTGAAACCGAAGGTGCAGCCCTGAAAACCCTGATTGAACAGCGCCTTGCTGGCGTAACCCAGGAGGTCAGCAAAGTTCGTGAGCAGATGCCTGAAGTATTGAAGTGGCAGCGCGAACGTCTGGTGACCAAACTGGAAGAAGCCGAAGTCCAGTTAGAAAACAATCGTCTGGAGCAGGAACTGGTGATGATGGCGCAGCGTATTGATGTCGCTGAAGAACTGGACCGCCTGGACGCGCATGTAAAAGAAACCTTCAACATTCTGAAGAAGAAAGAAGCGGTCGGTCGTCGCCTCGATTTTATGATGCAGGAGTTCAACCGTGAGTCGAACACCCTGGCATCGAAATCGATTAACGCCGACATCACCGCGTCAGCAATTGAGCTGAAAGTGTTGATTGAGCAGATGCGCGAGCAGATCCAGAACATTGAGTAACATCTGTACTGCCCCCCGTTTCTGCTGGGGGGCAGTACAACAAATCAGTATAGTTCCTGTTCGCTAGTCGATTTTTTTCAACGCGCAACGTAAATAATGCGTAAAGATTCGTACCCAGCCATGTCTTTTTGGGACACCCCTTTACCAGTTCTACAGTGTCAAGAGCCTCCCAATTCGCTTATAATCTATTGTAAATCAAGATATATCTGTCCGTTATCAAGACAATTCTTCTTGATAATTCCCCGTTCAATGAATCCATTCAATCTTAAAGATTGCGGAGATTAGGTTTCTTTAACGGCACTATTTGCTAATCTGCTGGTCGAAATTAAGACTGCTGTACCGCGCCCTGAACACCTGGACCTGCTTCTATGTGCGATACATTCACTGATCACATGAAGGTGTTATGAAAAAAACCGGGCAGTTCTGCTCTCAACTCCTCCACCCTCGCTACTGGTTTACCTGGTTTGGGTTGGGCGTGTTATGGCTACTGGTACAACTTCCTTACCCCATCCTTATCCGTCTCGGGGCCGCTGCTGGCAAACTGTCACGCCGCTTCCTGAAACGCCGCGAGCGCATTACGCGTCGTAATATTGAACTCTGCTTTCCTCACATCAGTGACGAAGAGAAGGAGCAGATGATCGCGGGCAACTTTGCCTCCCTGGGCATGGCGCTGGCGGAAACGGGCATTGCCTGGTTCTGGTCGGATCGTCGGGTGCGCCAGTTGTTTCAGGTGAGTGGTATGGCCAACCTGAAAACCGCCCAAGACCATAAACGAGGCGTGATGGTAATTGGCGTGCATTTTATGTCGCTGGAATTGGGCGGCCGCATCACCGGGCTGTGCCAGCCCATGATGGCGATGTATCGCAAACATAACAATCAGGCGATGGAGTGGGCGCAAACCAAAGGCCGTATGCGTTCCAACAAAGCCATGATTGACCGGCGTGACCTGCGTGGCATGGTGCAGGCGCTGAAACAGGGCGAGGCCGTTTGGTTCGCTCCAGACCAGGACTACGGCCCGAAAGGCAGTGTCTTTGCGCCGCTGTTTGCCGTTGAGAAAGCGGCAACGACCAACGGGACTTTTGTGTTATCACGTCTGGCTCGCCCGGCGATGCTGACTATCGTGCTGATTCGCAATCCGCAGAAAAACGGCTATCAGTTGATCATCCAGCCGGAGTTGGAAAACTACCCACATGATGATGAATCCGCTGCGGCCGCTTACATGAACAAAGTGATCGAGCGTGAAATCCTGCGTGCACCTGAGCAGTATCTCTGGCTGCATCGCCGCTTTAAAACCCGCCCGCCAGGTGAAGCGTCGCTCTACGTCTGACCTGATGCAGCAGGCTCCGGCCTGCTGCCTGACCCGCCAAAAAACATTTCACAACCATTCTTAACGAAAAACAGGTTTGTCAAAATTTGCACAGCCTTTTGTAATGGTCGCCATTTCCTTTTCCTGACCAAACTTATGACTCTGCTTTTGACTTCACCCCGGCGAGCGATGCTCGCAATTGCGGTTGCCAGCGCGCTGCTGGCCGGTTGCGCCAATCCTCACGGCTTACATACCAGCAACCATATGCTTGATGCCAATACATTGCAGGCACAGGACACGCTGAAAAATGCCCACTTCAGCACCGCTAACTGGCCGAAAACGCAATGGTGGCAAAGTTTTGACGACGCTCAGCTTAATCATCTGATTAACGATGCCATGGCCTCCAGCCCGGACCTGCAAGTAGTAAACGCCCAGGCCGACAAAGCCAACGCACAGGTGATTGCCGCCAACGCTGAACGCTACCCGGATGTCGATCTCAACGCCGGGATTACCCGTTCACGGGTAGCAAAAGTGGACGACCCGCTGCTACAGGGCAAAACCTACAGTACGCTGCGTACCGCCAACGTAGGTCTGAGCTACACCTTTGATTTATGGGGTGGGAAGAAAGATGCAGCCGAAGCCGCACTCGGCCAGGCGCGCGCCAGCGAACTGGATCGCCAGGCCAGCCAGTTAACCCTGGCCGCTAACGTCACGCGTGCATGGAACAACCTTAATCTGGCGTGGACCAATGCCGATCTGGCAAAACAGGCCGCCGATCGTGCCAATGGCATCGCCAAAATTCAGCAGCAATATGTTTCCGCCGGACTCACGTCTGACTATCAATACAAGCAGGCGTTATCGCAGCAAAAAACCGCTGAAGCCTCGCTTACGGAAGCAAAACAGGACGTCACCGACGCCGGTATTCAACTTTCGACGCTGGTCGGCAAAGGCCCGGATTACTGGCATAACCTGAAGCCAGCGAAACTGAACGTACCCACTGCTGCACTGCTGCCAGGCAATATTCCAGCCGATCTGCTGGGTCGCCGCCCGGATGTAGTCGCCGCACGTTGGCGAGTAGAAGCGGCAGCGAAAGACATCGCCGCGACCAAAACCGAGTTCTATCCCAATATCAACCTGGTGGCGGAAGCCGGTACACGCTCGCTGCTGGGTGACGCTTTGTTTGGTGCGCCGAGCCGCTTCTTTAATGTTGGGCCAAGCCTGTCGCTGCCAATTTTTGATGCCGGTAAACGCCGTGCCGATTTAGCTGAAAGCGATGCCAACTGGGATCTGGCGGTGGCGCAATACAACAAACTGCTGATTAGCTCGCTGGGTAATGTCAGCGATACCATCACCCAGTTGCAGTCCATTCAGGACCAACTGGCCCAGCAGGAAAGTGCCAACCAGCTGATTCACAGTGCCTGGGATGACCTGAACCGCGAATACGCAGCGGGCCTGCGTCCATATCTGGACGTATTGACCATCCAGAATCAGTTAATCGAATCCGACCAGAAACTGGTGGCGCTTAAAGCCCAGCAGATCAATCTGGCGGTGGTGTTGATTGAAGATTTAGGTGGTGGATTCCATAACGGGGATGCTACGCCCCACAGTTAAGCGGATGGCTGGTATTCTGCCGCAGGTTGGTGAATGATGGTTCGCTCATTGGCTCAACCTGCGGATAATCATGATGGAACAAGATATTGAGGCTGGCTGGCTCCGGCCTCTTATTGCTGACCGACTTACCCCTTTTATGGAGATTGATGCAGCTCGCCTGCAACGCAATCTTCAGCAGATGCAACAAAAAGCCGATGCGGCTGGCGTTGCTCTGCGTCCTCATATCAAAACCCATAAAAGCGTCTGGATAGCCCGGCAACAACGAGCGCTTGGCGCGCGTGGTGTTACGGTGTCAAAACCGAGCGAAGGTGTCGCCTTTATTTTAGGGGGCGAGCGTGACCTGTTACTGGCTTATCCGGTGGTGCTGGCCGATACGTTGACCGAATTACTTCAGGTCGCCGCAGAAAACCATGCCCGTATCACCTGCATTGCTGACTCCCTGAATGGCGTGTCTGCGTTAGCAACATCGCATCAGCAACAGCCGACAGCGGAGCTGGCGGTTGCCATCAAGGTGGATGTTGGGCTGCATCGGGTGGGGGTCGATCCTGAAAGTGATGCTGCGCTGACGCTGGCTGAAGCTATCAATGCCGCCGGACTTCCTTTTGCCGGGCTGGTTTCTCATGCCGGCCAGGCTTATGGTGCCGGTCATCCCGCCGCCATCTGCGAGGTTGCCCGTCAGGAAATCGCACTGATGCGGGGTGTTCAGCAACGTCTGATGGCTGCGGGATTTACGCCTTGCCCAATCTCTGTCGGCTCAACCCCCACGGCACTGGCGGCCCCGGTTGCGGAAGGCAGCAATGAAATTCGTCCCGGTAATTACGCGTTACTCGATCTGACGGCCTGGCGTTTAGGCTTATGCACGCCAGACGCGCTGGCGTTAAGTGTGGTCACGCGCGTGGTGGCGGTGAATACGCATTACGCCATTATCGATGCGGGCTCCAAAATGCTCAGCTCCGATAAAGGCCCCCACGGCACCAATGCCAGCGGCTTCGGCATTGCCGTGGATGAGCAAGGGAATCAATTTGAGGTGGTGAAATTATCCGAGGAGCACGGCTTCCTGCAATTTAGCCATCAGGCTCCCGCTGTGGGGGCGCTACTGCGTATCTTCCCCAACCACAGTTGTGCGGTTGTGGCACAGTCCGACCGCTTTGTGTTGCGCCATGCCGACGGTTTGGCTGAAGTGCTCAACATAGAGGGACGGGGCAAGTTCATCTGACCACGAGGCTTTTTCTGGAAACCTCTTCTGCGCCACACTTCCGGCACCGGGCCGTTTCCAGCCCGGTGACCGCGTGATTTAATGCCTCTTTATCCGCCCAACAGGAGGTCCCATGCTGCCATCTCAGACAGTGACTCTGACCATTCCACGTAACTGGTTAGATTTATATGAAACCATCTGGAAACCCGAGTGTTTCGCAAAATGGGCAAGCGGGCTAAGTAGCAGCACGCTTACGCAGGAAGGGAATATCTGGAAAGCCAAAGGACCTGAAGGCACGGTAAAGATTCGTTTCACGCCGCATAATCCATTTGGCGTAATGGATCACTGGATCGATACCGGCATCGGTAAGGAGATCTACATGCCGATGCGGGTAATTGCGAACGAACAAGGTGCCGAGGTGGTGATGGTCGTTTACCGTCAACCACTGATGTCTGATGAGAAATTTACCCAAGACGTTGCATGGGTAAAACGTGATCTGGATAACCTTCTCCACCTTTTAACCCATTAGAATCAATGAATTATACAAACTTTCTTACTCAGCTATTCTCTGGCAGTAATCGGCACTGACAAACAATTTTTCTTCACCAAAGCCTTTAACTGTTTTGCACATTTTGTGGCTGTTTTTCATTGTAACCACCAGTTTGGCTAACGCTTCCTTACCAGGAAAATTCTTGGTAAGGAAGCCATCTCTCACTTCAGGTCCACTGATTTTCTGACGTTTTTTTTATCCAGGCTGAAAAACGTTATTTACCCTCTCTGACAATAACGTAAAAGACTAATAAGTCCCTTACCCTTCTCATTATATTTTCAGATGAAAAAACCAAAACCATTTATTACTGAGTGTCATTTATAGGAGTTTTCTCATGGTGTTAATTCAAATAAAACACGGTATAACTCCCTTACACACAGCAGTACTTAATAATAACAATGGCAGGGTAAATAACATGGACCGCTCAACCTATCCTTTATTGTCAGAAAGAGAATTCGTTGAGATTGCCAGAAGGATTTTGGCTGGGGAATATAATTATCAAAATGGATTTTATCGTGATCTGGCTGATTTTCTTCTGACAGGAGGAGATCGTGCTATGACACAAAAACAATTGCACACCAGGGGCGTCTTTTTAAATTCAGAACATCATTTGATCGAATGCATCATTACATGGCAATCACTGAAAGGTATTTCAGGGCTTCGCCAGGATTGGCTGCACTGATGAAATCTGTGCTCTGGCCTTGTCGCCCGGGCGACCCTCAAATTGCACTGGTACATGTACCATAACGAGCAGAGTATGACGATACGTGTAAGAAATCTGACCGGCGCTACCAAGTGGTCAATATTGTCATCAATAAAAATCATTGGCATCGGTGTATTACAGCTTTCACTTCTGGCGCAAATATTACAGGCAAACGAGTTAAATTTACTCGCCGTTGCCATTGCATGTTTATTAGTTATAGACACATTAGCCGATCGCGGATTTGGCAACTCCGCTATTCGCAACCAAAATTTAAGCATCAGCGATCTCTCCGTTCTTTATTGGGGAAATATGTTGCTTGGGATATTAATTTTCGCCGTCATGTTTATTGGTAGCGATCTTTTTAGCCGAATAATGAATCAGCCCGAACTGGCAATTATGCTGGAAATGATTTCGGTGATTTTCATTATTGTTCCGCAAGGGCAACATTATCGCGCCATATTGCAGCGAGAAAAACAATTCACTCGAATTGCATTTACAGAAATCTTGTCAGTGCTGGTGGGACTGAGTGTGACCTTGTTCACCGTGTGGCTGACCCCTTCAGTACTCTGTGCTATCTGGGGTTACCTGGCGATGGTCTCAATTCGCATGCTGGTCTACTGCTACTACGGCCGTTCATGGTTCCAACCTGAATACCGTTTTAGCCTGAAAAGCTTTGCCGGTATGCGAGCAAGAAACGGATAATAAAAACAAGTCTGTATGGTGGGCTCTGGGCATCTGAGAGGATGCGTTCGCGTGCTGCTTGCCAGCACGCTTTTTTCTTTTCCACGCCAGCCACTTCCCCCTCCTGTCCACATGCGTTAAGCCGGATTGGCGCATACTGAACACACCATTCACATCATTTTTTATAATGCGAATAAGAAACATCTATCCTCACACCCCCGTAAAACAGGCCTTATAAAGCCTCTAATATCAAAACAACTAATCCGATGTCACTTTTTTAGAAAATCTCAGTGGTCTACACTCTGGGAAGTCTTTAGCCTTGCCGCCAATTATCTGGAGTGCTCTATGCTGTTAACCGTTCTCTACATCATTGGTATCACCGCCGAGGCCATGACTGGTGCGCTGGCGGCAGGCAGACGCAAAATGGACCTGTTTGGCGTCATTATTATTGCTTCCGTTACCGCGATTGGTGGCGGATCGGTACGTGACATTCTACTCGGCCATTATCCGCTGGGTTGGGTTAAGCATCCCGAATACATCATGATTGTTGCGGCGGCGGCGGTAATCACCACGGTGGTAGCACCGCTGATGAATCATCTGCGCAAAGTCTTCCTGGTGCTGGATGCGTTGGGCCTGGTGGTTTTCTCCATAATAGGTGCCCAGGTGGCACTGGATGGGGGCCATACCGCTGTTATCGCCGCGATTAGCGCAGTCATCACCGGTGTATTTGGCGGCGTACTGCGCGATATGTTCTGCAATCGCATCCCGCTGGTATTTCAGAAAGAATTGTATGCCGCTGTCGCCTTCGCCTCAGGCTGGCTCTATATCCTGCTGTTGAAAACATCGCTGGCCAATGAGGTAGTGGTAATCGTTACCCTATTGTTCGGCTTTTTCGCTCGCCTGCTGGCGCTACGGTTCCGCCTCGGCTTGCCGATTTTCAACTATCCCCATCCCGATCACTGATGCTCCGCCGGGGGATCGCCTGTTGCTGTAAAAACGTGATGAGTTGCTGCACCTGATGATCGTGCAGCATGGTCACAATCCGTTGCGCCAGCGTGCTGCCAATACCCGGTAGCTGTTGCCAGCCCTCCGTCGTGCGCATCTGCAATTGTTGCCACTGAGTGTCAGGTAAGGCTTGTAATGCGGCACGCGGTATCGGCAAGCCCAGCGCCATCACCCAACGGCGTAACGGTTGCTGGCGGGTCTGATTAAACCGCCGCCAGATCTGTTGCGCCCGCGCCGGTGATATCCCAGCCACCTGAGCGATTTGTTCGGGTGTCAGTTCCAGCCAGGAAAACAGATGGGTGATGGTGCCGCTATCCAGCAAGCGTTGCCAGGTGCTGCGTTGTATACCGTTAATATCCAGCACTGATTTTTCGCTGAGCCAGCTCAGGCGTGACAGGAATTGCGCCCGACACGGTGCACTGAATGTCAGACAACTGAGTTCGTTGAAATCGCTGCTTTGTGGTGCATCGGGGTATTCGCGCAGTCCAACACGCCAGATAACCCGTTCAACACGCGGAATGCCCAACCCGGCGAGAACCAATGTCACCTGATCGCCTGCAATCACATCCAGCTCACGCCAACGTCGTAGCGAGCCAATATTGACCCGTCGCACGGTTTTATCATCCAGCTGCACCGGGATAAGATTCAAAACCACCGCGATTTTTCCGGTTCGTCCGACATTGAACTCCACCGAACGCACTTCGCTGCTGATCTCCGCTGGTTGATATTTCCACGCAGCTGACCAGTTGCCCTGCCCGGGCTGCCAGTCACGCCCCATGCGAACGGGCGATTGGTGAATAACAACACCATCGGTGGCAAAGGGTAATTTTCCCTGAAACCAGCGATCGCGCCAGCTTGCTACTTCATCCTCATCATTGACCCGTTCGCTCCAGCGTTCGGTCAGGTCAAATCCCCAGCGCGACAATTGTGCCAGCCGTTCTGACATGGACGTCGGACCATCCGGCCACGCCCAAATAAACACCCCCAATTGCGCCAACAGCGGAGTGGCATCACGGCGCATCATCGCGCCCGCCACCTGTGCCCGGGCATTTCTGCCACCATCCTGCGCCTGCTGATGATCGGTCATCTGCAAAAATAATTCCCCTTGCAGCACCACCTCATTCTGATTGGTGCTGATCTGCTGCGGGATAGCCGGGATCATGGCTGCCTTATCCCGCCACTCTTCACCACGCAGGCCGTCACCACGACTGACCAGAGAGGCCAACCGCCCCTGACGATAAATCAGTGTGACGGCCACACCGTCAACCTTCGGCTGTACCCACACATCTGACTTACCCTGCATCCACTCCATGACAGCCCGCTGGTCACGCAATTTGCGCACGCCGGTATGTGCCACCGGGTGCTGCGCAGTGCCGTCTGTTGTGGGTTGTGACGCGTAAGTCGCCTGGTCGGGCGTGAAGCACTGCTGCCAGTGTTGCAGACGTTGTTGCAGGCTGTCGTAATCAGCATCGCTTACCAGGTTCTGTCCCTGCCGGTAATAGGCATCATCCCAGTGTCGGAGTTGGGTTTGTAACTGCGTAATCTCCTGCCCGGCCCGTACCGGGGACCAGTTGGGACAAACCCTCTCGGCCAATACGCCCGCGCTGAAAAGCCATAACAACAAAACCATGTATCCTTTCATCTTCGTTCTCCTTTTTGTCTATTGGAGAACACCCTGCATCTGGCGGCCAGCAGCGAAAAAGGATTCTGGATGTTATGTTCCCGCGTTTTTTCACGAGTTGCAGCGCTGAACAATACGGCTGGAGCAGCCTCACAAAAAAAGAAATGCGCCTGACGCGGCGGCAAACGCTGCGTGGCGGGCGTAAGCCGTGTATACTGTGCAGGAAATCGACTCCGCTCTTTACTCAATTCAAGAAAATCATGGCTCAAGGCACGCTCTATATTGTTTCTGCCCCCAGCGGCGCAGGTAAATCCAGTCTGATTCAGGCGCTGTTGAAGACACAACCGTTATACGATACGCAAGTGTCTGTTTCCCATACCACCCGTGGCGTGCGCCCCGGTGAGAGTCATGGTGAACATTACTTTTTTGTGTCGAAACCGGAATTCGAAGCCATGATTGCCGAGGATGCCTTCCTTGAGCATGCGGAAGTCTTTGGCAACTATTACGGCACCTCCCGTGCGGCCATTGAACGCGTATTGGCAACCGGCGTTGATGTTTTTTTGGATATCGACTGGCAAGGTGCGCAGCAAATCCGCCAAAAAATGCCTGCCGCACGCAGCATTTTTGTTTTGCCACCCTCAACGGAAGAGTTGGATCGCCGTCTGCGCGGCCGTGGTCAGGATAGCGAAGAGGTGATTGCCCGCCGTATGGCTCAGGCCGTGGCGGAAATGAGCCACTATGCCGAATACGATTATTTAATTGTGAATGATGATTTTGATCTGGCGTTGTCCGATCTGAAAACCATTATTCGCGCAGAACGTCTGCGCATGAGTCGCCAGAAATCGCGACATGATGCTTTAATCAGCAAACTATTGGCAGTCTGAATTCACTTTCAGTATTATGCCCAGTCATTTCTTCATCTGTGGAGTAGCACACCTATGGCACGCGTAACCGTTCAGGACGCAGTAGAAAAAATTGGTAACCGTTTTGACCTGGTGTTGGTCGCTGCACGTCGTGCACGTCAGATGCAGGTAGGCGGCAAAGATCCGCTGGTTCCGGAAGAAAACGATAAAGCCACCGTTATCGCGCTGCGCGAAATCGAAGAAGGTCTGATCACCAACCAGATTCTGGATGTGCGTGATCGTCAGGAACAGCAAGAGCAGGAAGCCGCTGAATTACAAGCCGTTACCGCTATCGCTGAAGGTCGTCGTTAACAGCAGCCTGCAGGTCAACCTTGTATCTGTTTGAAAGCCTCAATCAACTGATTGAAAAATACTTGCCTGAGGAGCAAATCAAGCGCCTCAAGCAAGCTTATCTTGTCGCGCGTGATGCCCACGAGGGACAAACACGCTCCAGCGGTGAGCCTTATATCACCCATCCTGTTGCCGTTGCCTGCATTCTGGCCGAGATGAAACTCGACCACGAAACGCTGATGGCCGCGTTGCTGCATGATGTTATCGAAGATACCCCCGCAACTTACCAGGACATGGAACAACTGTTTGGCAAAAGCGTTGCCGAACTGGTTGAAGGGGTGTCAAAACTCGATAAGTTGAAGTTCCGGGATAAGAAAGAAGCCCAGGCTGAAAACTTCCGCAAAATGATCATGGCGATGGTGCAGGACATCCGCGTCATTCTGATCAAACTGGCTGACCGCACCCATAACATGCGCACGCTTGGCTCGCTGCGACCGGATAAACGCCGTCGTATCGCACGAGAAACCCTCGAAATTTATAGCCCGCTGGCCCACCGTCTCGGTATTCATCACCTGAAAACCGAGCTGGAGGAGCTGGGCTTTGAAGCGTTGTACCCGAACCGCTATCGGGTCATCAAAGAGGTGGTTAAAGCGGCGCGCGGTAACCGTAAAGAGATGATCCAGAAGATTCTTTCTGAGATTGACGGCCGCCTGCAAGAGGCTGGGATTCCCTGTCGCGTCAGTGGCCGTGAGAAGCATCTCTATTCGATCTACCGCAAAATGCATCTGAAAGAGCAACGATTTCACTCGATCATGGATATTTACGCCTTTCGCGTCATCGTGAAAGATTTAGATACCTGCTATCGCGTACTCGGACAGATGCACAGTCTGTACAAACCGCGTCCTGGACGCGTCAAAGATTACATCGCTATCCCCAAGGCCAACGGCTATCAATCTTTGCATACCTCGATGATTGGCCCGCACGGCGTGCCGGTTGAGGTGCAAATCCGTACCGAAGATATGGATCAGATGGCGGAAATGGGGGTTGCGGCACACTGGGCCTATAAACAGGCCGGTGAAAGCGGCACCACCGCGCAAGTACGTGCCCAGCGCTGGCTGCAAAGCCTGCTGGAGTTGCAACAAAGCGCGGGAAGCTCCTTTGAATTTATTGAAAGCGTGAAATCGGATCTCTTCCCGGACGAGATTTATGTGTTCACGCCTGAAGGCCGCATTGTCGAACTGCCCGCTGGCGCAACACCTGTCGACTTTGCCTATGCGGTCCATACCGATATCGGCCATGCCTGTGTCGGCGCACGCGTTGATCGCCAGCCTTATCCGCTGTCGCAGCCACTCACCAGCGGGCAAACCATCGAAATTATTACCGCGCCGGGTGCCCGACCCAACGCCGCCTGGCTTAACTTTGTCGTCAGTTCCAAAGCGCGCGCCAAGATTCGCCAGTTGCTGAAAAACCTCAAACGCGAAGATTCTGTTAACCTCGGCCGTCGCCTGCTCAGCCATGCGCTGGGTGGTAGCCGTAAACTGGCTGAAATTCCGGCAGAAAATATCCAGCGCGAGCTGGAACGCATGAAGTTGACCAGTATGGATGATCTGCTGGCGGAAATTGGTCTGGGCAACGCGATGAGCGTAGTGGTGGCGAAAAATCTGCTGCAATCAGAGAACTCAGCACCACTCGTCAGCAACAAACGTAATAAGTTGCCGATTAAAGGTGCTGATGGCGTCCTGATTACCTTCGCCAAATGCTGCCGTCCGATTCCGGGCGATCCGATCGTTGCACACGTCAGCCCTGGTAAAGGCCTGGTGGTGCACCACGAGTCCTGCCGCAATATTCGCGGCTACCAGAAAGAACCAGAAAAGTTCATGCCGGTAGAATGGGATAAAGTGACCGATCAGGAATTTGTCGCCGAAATTAAAGTCGACATGTTCAACCATCAGGGCGCGCTGGCAAACCTGACGGCGGCCATCAATACCGCCGGTTCAAACATTCAAAGTCTCAATACCGAAGAACGAGACGGCCGTGTTTATAGCGCCTTTATCCGTCTGACCGCGCACGATCGCGTCCATCTGGCTAACATTATGCGTAAAATTCGCGTAATGCCCGATGTGATTAAAGTTCACCGAAATCGTAATTAGTGCATGAACGATCAACGTTTTGCTCGTATCCGCGAGATGCTGGCCCTGCGCCAGCACGATCTCACCGTCTGTATGGAACAGGTGCATAAGCCGCACAATGTCTCGGCGGTAATTCGCACGGCCGATGCTGTCGGTATCCATGAGGTCCATGCGGTCTGGCCCAGCGTGCGCATGCGCACCATGGTATCGGCCTCCGCAGGTAGCAACAGTTGGGTGAAGGTCAAAACGCATCGCAATATCGCTGAAGCCGTATCCCATCTGAAGACGCAGGGTATGCAGGTGCTGGCGACGAACCTGTCGGCCAAGGCCGTGGATTTTCGCGAGATCGATTACACGCGTCCCACCTGTATTCTGATGGGGCAGGAAAAAACCGGTATCACCGCAGAAGCGCTGGCCCTCGCGGATCAGGACATCATTATCCCAATGGTTGGCATGGTGCAATCGCTTAATGTCTCAGTCGCTTCCGCGCTGATTCTGTATGAAGCACAGCGCCAGCGACAAAATGCCGGTATGTACCAGCGTACCTACAGTTTGCTGGATGAAGAGGAGCAGCAGCGCCTGCTGTTCGAAGGGGGTTACCCGGTTCTGGCACGCGTGGCGAAGCAAAAAGGATTGCCCTATCCGCACATCAACGACCTCGGTGAAGTGGAAGCCGATGCCGAATGGTGGGCAACAATGCAAGCGACGGGCAAAAAATGAAAGGCCGTCTGCTGGATGCCATCCCGCTCAGTACCCTGACCGGCGTCGGCGCCAGCCAGGCGGCGAAACTGGCCAAAATTGGCCTGTTTACCATCCAGGATCTGCTGCTGCACCTGCCGCTGCGCTACGAAGATCGCACCCAACTCTATCGTATTAATGACCTGCTGCCGGGCATCTGGGCCACGGTGGAAGGGGAAGTGCTGAGCAGTGAAATCACCTTTGGCCGCCGCCGTATGCTGGTGTGCCAAATCAGCGATGGCACTGGCGTGCTGACCATGCGCTTCTTCAACTTCAATGCCGGGATGAAAAACAGCCTGGCGTCAGGCCGTCGCGTCACTGCTTACGGCGAGATCAAACGCGGTCAGCGCGGTGCAGAGATTATCCATCCCGAATATCGCATTCAGGGCGAACACAGCAGCGTTGAGTTGCAGGAAACCCTGACGCCGGTTTATCCCACCACCGAGGGTATCCGCCAGGCAACGCTGCGCAACCTGACCGATCAGGCGCTGACGCTGCTGGAAACCTGCGCCATTGCCGAGCTGTTGCCGCCGGAACTGAGCGGTGGATTGATTAGCCTGCCAGACGCATTGCGTACTCTGCATCGTCCACCACCTGATTTACGTCTGAGTGAGCTGGAAACGGGCCGTCATCCAGCACAGCGCCGGTTAATTATGGAAGAACTGCTGGCACATAACCTCAGCATGTTGGCAGTGCGCGCTGGCGCACAGCGCCATCACGCGCTGCCGATGCCGGCCAATCATCAGTTGGTCGATAAATTGCTGGCCGCCCTGCCGTTCTCCCCTACCGGCGCGCAGCAACGGGTGGTCGCGGAAATTGAGCGCGATCTGGCACACGACTTCCCGATGATGCGTCTGGTGCAAGGCGATGTGGGATCGGGTAAAACGTTGGTCGCGGCAATGGCTGCGTTAAATGTGATTGCCCACGGCAAGCAGGTGGCGCTGATGGCCCCCACCGAATTGCTCGCCGAACAGCACGCAAATAATTTCCGCCAATGGTTTGCGCCTCTCGGTATTGAGGTGGGCTGGCTGGCGGGTAAGCAAAAAGGTAAGGCTCGTCAGGCGCAGCAGGAGGCGATTGCCAGCGGGCAGGTAGCGATGGTGGTCGGTACCCATGCGCTGTTTCAGGAGCAGGTACAATTTAACGGCATGGCGTTGGTGATTATCGATGAACAGCACCGTTTTGGCGTCCACCAGCGTCTGGCACTCTGGGAAAAGGGCGAAGAACAGGGTTTTCATCCGCATCAGCTAATCATGACCGCGACACCGATTCCACGCACCCTGGCGATGACCGCCTACGCGGATCTCGATACTTCTACCATTGATGAGTTACCGCCAGGCCGAACCCCTGTCACCACCGTCGCGATCCCCGACAGCCGCCGTAACGATATCATCACGCGTGTGCAAAGCGCCTGCCAGGAAGGTCGTCAGGCGTATTGGGTCTGTACGCTGATTGAAGAGTCTGAGCTGCTGGAGGCACAGGCGGCCGAAGCGACCTGGCAAGAGCTGAAAGTCGCGTTGCCGGATCTCCAGGTCGGGCTGGTGCATGGCCGTATGAAACCGACTGAAAAGCAGGCGGTGATGCAGGCGTTTAAAGCCAATGAAATCCAACTGCTGGTCGCCACGACGGTCATCGAGGTTGGAGTGGATGTGCCGAACGCCAGTCTGATGATTATCGAAAACCCGGAACGCCTCGGCCTTGCACAGCTGCATCAGTTGCGTGGACGTGTCGGGCGCGGTGCGATCGCCTCGCATTGTGTGTTGCTGTACAAAGCACCGCTAAGTAAAACGGCGCAAAAGCGTTTGCAGGTGTTGCGTGACAGCAACGACGGCTTTGTTATCGCCCAGCATGATCTGGAGATTCGTGGTCCCGGTGAACTGCTTGGCACGCGCCAGACCGGTAACGCCGAGTTCAAAGTCGCCGATTTGCTGCGTGATCAGGGCATGATCCCGGAAGTTCAGCGCGTGGCACGCCATATCCACCAGCATTATCCTGAGCAGGCCGTGGCGTTGATTGAGCGCTGGCTGCCGGAAACCGAACGCTACAGCAACGCGTAGCGGCGCGATGTATCGCGTCGCTACGAATGGGTCAGGCCCCCGTGTTTTTATCACGCTCCAGCGCGGTAAAATCCCCGACAAATTTTTGCAGTAACCGCGCCAGCTCAACACGCTCATTCTCCTGCCACGCCTGAAACACCTCACCATAAATCCTGCTCCGTGCCGCATCGATTTTGTCGGTCATCACTTTACCCGCAGCCGTAATGACCGCTTCATTGACGCGCTTGTCCTTTGTATTCTTCTGGCGCTGCGCCAGACCAATTTCCTCCAGCTTCGCGACCTGTCGACTGACGGTGGTGTAGTCACGCCCAACCCGATCCGCCAGTTCAACCACACCAATCGGACCGAAACGACTGATCTGCACCAGCAGCGGAAACAGCGCCCGATCGAGCTGAATATTGGATTCTTTTATCAGTAATTCATCACGTTGTGGGCGGTTAAACGTCCCAACAATGGTCAGTAACGCATTGTGCAGATCATCGAAAGCTGAACTATTATGTGTATTTTGCACACTTTTCATTGACGGCATCCAGAGACAGGAATAATGTGTGCATAATACACATATATTCCGATTAACTGAAGGTGAAAACATGAAAGCAGCAATAGTTTCCGCAGCAGGCGAACTGCCGGTATACGGCGATTTCCCTGAACCTCAAGCCGATGACCACCAGGTTGTGGTCACAGTCAAAGCCGCCGCCATTAGCCAGTTGGCGAAGGCGCGTGCCGCAGGTACCCATTACAGCTCGGCCACGCACTATCCGTTTATTACCGGGATCGATGGCACCGGTTATCTCAACAATGGCGACCCGGTGTACTTCCTGGCATTTAACGCTCCCTGGGGAAGTATGGCGGAAAAAACACGGGTGCCCACCGAGGCTATCGTACCGCTACCGAAAACGCTGGATCCGGTGCTGGCTGCTGCACTTGCCAATCCGGGTATGTCCTCGTGGGCGGCTTTAACGCGTCGCGCACGTTTGCTACAAGGAGAAACCGTGCTAATCAATGGCGCAACCGGGACATCAGGTGGACTGGCAGTGCGTATCGCGCGTCATCTTGGTGCCGGAAAAATTATTGCCACCGGACGCAACCGTGCGGTGCTGGAACAACTTCACACCCAGGGGGCAGATATTACGCTGACCCTTGATGCGTTACCGACCGCTCTGCCCGCGCTGATGGCTGAAGGCATTGATGTGGTGCTGGATTATCTGTGGGGCCAGAGCGCGCTCGATATCATGCAGGCGGCGGTGGCCGGTGGTGAGAAGGTGGTCCGTTTTGTGCAAATTGGTTCCCTCAGCGGCCAGGAGATCTCATTGCACAGCAAGTTACTGCGCTCCTCTGGGCTGACCCTAATGGGCAGCGGCCTCGGTAGCGTATCCAATAGCGAACTGGTGGCTTGTATCGGCGAGCTACTGACAGCCGCAGCGCAAAGCGATTTTTCGATTCCCTTCCAGATGCGACCACTGAGTGAAGTCCATAGCGCCTGGGGTGAAGACGATAGCCGTTGCCGTACGGTATTTACGCTCTGAGGTGGTGAGGGGCATTGCAAACGTTTGCTTTCATTCGGCATCGGTTTAAAATCGCCCCCTTTGTTGTGATTGAGAACGTCCACCATGTCCGTCGATACCGCTGAACCCCGCCAGCCTGCCAATGCGGCAAAAAGTGAACTGATTTACCGTCTTGAAGATCGCCCACCGTTGCCCCAAACGCTGTTTGCTGCCTGCCAGCATCTGCTGGCGATGTTTGTCGCGGTAATTACCCCCGCGCTGCTGATTTGTCAGGCGCTGGGCCTGCCGGCACAGGACACCCAGCACATTATTAGCATGTCGCTGTTTGCCTCTGGCGTCGCATCGATTCTGCAAATCAAAACCTGGGGGCCGGTCGGTTCCGGGCTGCTGTCAATTCAGGGCACCAGTTTTAACTTTGTCAGCCCGTTGATTATGGGTGGCATGGCGCTGAAAAATGGAGGGGCCGATATTCCCACCATGATGGCAGCGCTGTTTGGTACGCTGATGGTCGCCTCCTGCACCGAGATGGTGCTGTCCCGCGTGCTGCATCTGGCTCGTCGCATTATCACGCCGCTGGTTTCTGGCATTGTGGTGATGATCATCGGTTTGTCGCTGATTCAGGTTGGGCTAACCTCCATCGGCGGTGGTTTTGCAGCCATGAACGATCACAGTTTTGGCGCACCGAAAAACCTGCTGCTGGCTGGCGCGGTGTTGTTGGTGATTATTCTGCTCAACCGTCAGCGCAATCCTTATTTGCGTGTCGCCTCGCTGGTGATCGCTATGGCCGTTGGCTATTTGCTGGCATGGGCGTTAGGTATGCTGCCAGAAAATACCACCCCGACCAATCAGGCGCTGGTTTCGGTGCCATCACCGCTCTACTACGGCCTTGGTTTTGACTGGAATCTGCTGATTCCGTTGATGTTGGTCTTTATGGTGACCTCCCTGGAAACCATCGGCGATATTACCGCCACCTCTGACGTTTCTGAACAACCAGTGAGCGGCCCGCTGTATATGAAACGCCTGAAAGGGGGCGTGCTGGCCAATGGTCTTAACTCTTTTGTATCCGCATTGTTCAATACGTTTCCAAACTCCTGTTTTGGCCAGAATAATGGCGTGATCCAGCTGACCGGTGTGGCCAGCCGCTATGTGGGCTTTGTGGTGGCACTGATGTTGATTGTGCTCGGGTTGTTCCCGGCGGTCAGCGGATTTGTGCAGCACATTCCTGAACCGGTACTGGGCGGCGCAACGATAGTGATGTTTGGTACGATCGCGGCTTCAGGGGTACGCATTGTTTCTCGCGAGCCATTGAATCGCCGCGCGATTATGATTATCGCGCTGTCGCTGGCTGTTGGCCTTGGTGTTTCTCAGCAGCCACTGATTCTGCAATTCGCGCCAGACTGGCTGAAAACCCTGCTTTCATCAGGCATTGCCGCTGGCGGTATCACCGCTATCGTGCTCAATCTCGTCTTCCCCCAGGAAAAGTAATACTCACGGCAGGCTGAGGCCTGCCTGATATTTATCCGCTTTTACATCCAGGCTGTTGAGCTGTAACGGTAATTCAGGCATAACAACCTCTTACCGGATAAAAGATCGGGATGGATGCAATGAAATTTCTAGGCAAATTTTTCCTTACCTTACTGCTGCTAATTCTGCTGGCGCTGGTCATCCTGTATGTGTTGCTGCAAACACAGTGGGGTGCAGGCTGGTTTAGCCGTTGGGTGAGTGATAAAACCGACTGGCATCTTTCCCTCAGTAAAATCGAACACAACTTCTCTTCCCCTTCGCATATCGTCCTCGATGACTTTAGCTTTGGGCACGATGGTCAACCGGCCGTGCTGGTCGCGAAACGCGTTGATCTCGGGCTGGCGTTGGTACAGTTCAGCGATCCACTGCACTTTAGCAGCATCGAATTGCGTGACGGCGAAGTGAATCTGGCTAACCTGACCCCGGATAACGCGCTGCCGCTGCAGGCCAACCGTTTGCAGCTCAACAATATGCGCATTGATAGTCCGGGCAGTGCGTTACCGATGTTTGCCCGCAAGGTGAACGGTGGCATTTTACCGTGGAAGCCAACTGCCAATGATATGCTGGGTAGCGATGCGCAGTTTCAGATGAGCGCGGGTGAGATGACCCTGGATGGTGTGAAGGGAAATAACGTGTTGCTGCAAGGTAATGTGGCACAACATCGTCTGGTGCTGAGTAATATTGGGGCCGATCTGGCGCGTGGATCGATGACCGGTGATGCCGAACGTGATGCGCAGGGCAACTGGAAGATTAACCAGTTGCGCCTCAATGATATCCGCCTGCAAACCCATAAAGATCTGCTCGATTTCCTCAACCCGATCAGTGATGTGCCCTCGGTGACAATTAATCGCCTGGATATGACTGATGCACGTTTGCAGGGGCCGGATTGGGCGGTCACTGACCTCGATTTAACCCTGAAGAATTTCACCTGGCGCGGCAATGACTGGCAGAGCGAAGACGGTTCTCTGGCGATGAATGCCGGGAATTTTATTAACGGTACCTTTGAACTGAATGACCCCATCGTGAATGCCGACTTCTCAACGCAGGGCATCGCGCTGACGCAGTTCAGTTCCCGCTGGGCCAATGGCGTCATCCGTGCCAGCGGGAGCTGGACGCGCAGTGATAAACGCCTGACGCTGGATGAACTGGCGGTAGCCGGGCTGGAATATACCCTGCCGCAGAACTGGCGCGACCGCTGGCAGCAGAGCTTACCAACGTGGCTCGACAGCGTACTGGTGAAACGTGTAACCGCCAACCGCAACCTGATTATTGATATCAATCCGGCATTTCCATTCCAGATGACGGCACTGGATGGCAGCGGTGAAAACCTGCTGCTGGCCCGACAGCAGCAATGGGGGTTCTGGGCCGGTAAAGCCAGTTTTAACGCCGCGGAGGCGACCTTTAACCGTACTGATTTACGTCATCCGTCAATTAGCTTCAGCGCAGATGATCAACAGATTCAGGTCAATGAACTGAGTGCCTTTAATGGCAGCGGTTTACTCGAGGGGACGGCTACGGTCAACCAGCAACCGCAACGTGCGTTGACGCTGCATCTGAAAGGCCAGGCGGTCCCGGCAAATATCCTGCAAAATTGGGGCTGGCCAGCGTTGCCGTTGAACGGAAATAGCAATTTATTGTTGCAGGTGAACGGTTCGCTGAACGCAGCGTCACCGCTACGTCCAAGCGTCAATGGCAATCTGTCGGTAACAACAGATACCCAGTCGGTGCAACAGACCATGCATGACGGGCAGGTTCAGCCGTAAACACGCTAACCACACCCTGTAGCGGCGCGATTTATCGCGCGGTTTTCACGGCTTTCAAAACCCGCGCGATAAATCGCGCCGCTACGGTGTATGCAAGATTTAATTAATCAATCCGCGCGCCAGAGCCACCCTCTTCCAGTGCCCCCTGGGAATCGGCAGGTAAAACGATATATACCCCTTCAAACACCGCCCCCAGCTCATCGTCACCAAACAGTTCAACCTCCATCTGCACCCGCGCTTTACGCCCGCGCGCCAGACGATCGAGATCGCCACTCAACGAACCGAGATCGGCAATCGCCCCCGGCCGGCCACTAATCGGTTTGCTGTAACGAATGTGCGCATCGGCAAGAATAATGGTGCCGCCCAGATGACGCTCGCGCAGCAACAGCCAGATCAACCCCCAACCGGTCAGCGTCGCCAGTGAGAACAGGCTACCGGCAAATAACGTATGGTGTGGGTTTTGGTTGCCGGTTTCCGGCATGGTGGTGACAAACTTCTGCCCGGTATATTGCAGAATTCGCACGCCCATTTTTTCACTTAACGGGATATGCTCATACCATGCCTGCTGGAGCTGCCCGCACCAGTCGGCGCGGTGCAGGATATCATCGAGCGTCACCACCGGTTTAATCATCAGGAAATGGCGTACCGGGGTGGTTTGCGGCGCGGTGATCTCCCCCTGATTGACATACCCCAGCTTGGCAAAGAATTCGACGGCATCTTCACGCGCGCTACAGGTCACGCGTTTTGCCCCTTCCTGGCGCGCCACTGATTCCAGCGTCATCGCCACTAACGTACCCAAGCCTTTACCCTGGACTGACGGGTGAACGGCAAGGAAGCGGATAGCCGCTTCGTTTTCAGCATTAATGTATAACCGCCCGACAGCGACCGGCTTGCCCTGTTCATCCACCACCATTTGATGATGGGCCAACGCATCCCATGCATCACGCTCGGAACCCTGCGGCTGCCGCAACGGTTTTCGTAACATTTCCCAACGGAACTGGTAGTACATATCCAGTTCTTCAGCGGTTTGCGGTACGCGAAGATGATACATAAAGTGATTCTCTCGTTCGGAGCTTACGTGGCTGATCCCTTGCCGCTCGGCTGAAAATCTCACACCTGCAACCAAAAGGTCACCGGACCATCGTTAACCAGCTCAACCTGCATATCGGCGGCAAAGCGGCCATTGGCGGTAGATACGCCCTGCTCACGGCAGCAGGCGCTGAAATATTCATAGAGACGTTCAGCTTCTGCCGGTTCAGCGCCGCCAGAGAAGGAGGGTCTCATGCCTTTTTGGGTATCAGCAGCCAGCGTAAACTGCGACACTACCAGCACGCTGCCACCTGCCTGCTGTACGTTAAGGTTCATCTTGTCGTTCTCATCAGCAAAAATGCGATAGCCCAGAACGCGCTCACACAACCGTTGTGCTTTTTTCTCATCGTCGCCCTTTTCAACACCCAGCAACACCAGCAAACCGGCACCAATTTCCCCTACCACCGCGTTGTCGACGCTGACACTGGCGCGACTGACGCGTTGAATCAAAGCAATCATGTTTCCTCTCGTTCTTTTTCTCGTTCACGCAGTTTTAATTGACGATAGTCATCCAGCGTGACGGTAATTTCTGCCCCTAACAACACAATACACCAGGTCCAGTAAACCCACAGGAACAGAATCGGGATTACGGCCAACACCCCGTAAATCAACTGATACGAAGGAAACATCGTAACATAGAGCGCAAAGCCTTTTTTGCCCAACTCAAACAGCAGGCCCGCAACAACTGCGCCCACCAGCGCGTCGCGTCCGGGAACGCGACGGGTAGGTACAATGCTGTACAGCAACCAGAAAGCGAGAATCGAGAGCAAGAGAGGAAAGACGCGTAGCACCTGCTCGATCAGGCTGTTGACACCAGAGGTGCTCACCCAGCGCAGCGACAGCAGGTAGGAGCTGATCGCCAGACTCGCTCCCGCCAGCAGTGGACCCAGGGTGAGAATCATCCAGTAGACCGCGAACGAGTACACCATTGGCCGTTTTTTATCACTGCGCCAGATAACGTTCAACGCACTGTCTACCGAATGCATCAACAATAGCGCGGTGACGATCAGGCTGACAGCGCCCACGGCGGTCATCTTATTGACGTTGGCGACGAACTGTTCCAGATAGCGCTGAATGGTGTTGCCTGCCGCTGGCATAAAATTGGTAAAAATGAAGTTTTTGAGCTGCACGCTAATATCGGAGAACACCGGGAAGGCGGCGAACAGCGCAAAGACCACGGCAATCAGGGGCACCAGTGCCAACAATGAGACGTAGGCCAGGTTACCTGCCTGTGTCGTCATGTTGTCTTCATCAATGCGCCGCCACAGCAGTTTGACCCACAGGAAAAAGGCATGCCAGGAGTGGCGCAAATGGCGCAGGTACATCACTCAGCGATGACTCGCGAACCAGGCTGGCACGGTTTTGCTGTCGGTAACCAACACACTTTCAATGCCGAGCGCACGAGCGGCCTCGATATTGGGCGGGTTATCATCGAAAAATACCGCCTGGTCAGCCGTAAAGCCTTCGTTATCCAGCACGAACTGATAGATGCGGGCTTCGGGTTTACGCATACCAATATCCTGCGACATGTAGAGTTTATCGGCAGCTTGTTGGACCTCGGGAAATTGCGACGGCCAGAACTCAAAGTGCAACTGGTTAGTATTGGAGAGGATCACCACCCGGTGTCCATCTGCACGCAGTTGGTTCATCAGCGCCAGCGTCTCTGGGCGTACATCGATAAACACGGCATGCCAGCCTGCGGTGAATTGTTCATAACTCAGCGCCACATCGAGCTGCTCACATATCCGGGCAGCAAACTCCGGGTCGCTTATTTCGCCGCGTTCGTGTTGTTCGAAGGCTTCATCCATGCGGAAACGGCTTTGTAGCGTTGCCAGCGGCACGCGCCCCAGGTCACTCCAGACGCCAAGTACCCGGTTAAAATCGATATCAACAATCACATTGCCTAAATCAAAGATGTAGAGCATGACGCCTCCTTTATATTCCCTGGATCATTCACTCTAGCGGCAAATGCGAAGGCTGAACAGGCGGGGTGGCGGGGAAATGCCCGATCTGGAAGCGGGCGCACTCTTCTCTTTTTCAGCTCGCACGCGGGTTACATGCAGAATTGGCCTTGCACATTTATCAGACAATTGCCCGACACTCAGGCAAAAAAAAAGCCCCGCATTGCGGGGCTTTCTCTATATGTTCGCTTAGTCTTTGCTGCCGCGAGACGCACGCTTACGGTCGTTCTCGGTCAGGTGACGTTTACGAATACGGATTGACTGTGGAGTTACTTCTACCAGTTCGTCGTCATCGATGAACTCGATAGCCTGCTCCAGCGTCATTTTCACTGGCGGAACCAGAGTGGTCGCTTCGTCGGTACCTGACGCACGCATGTTGGTCAGTTTTTTACCGGTCAGGCAGTTTACGGTCAGGTCGTTAGAACGGCTGTGAATACCGATGATCTGGCCTTCATAAACTTCTGCACCGTGGCCGAGGAACAGCTTACCGCGATCCTGCAAACCGAACAGGGCGAAGGCTACCGCTTTACCCTGACCGTTCGAGATCAGTACGCCGTTCTGACGCTGACCCACTTCGCCCGGACGCACGTCGTCGTAGTGGCTGAAGGTGGAGTACAGCAGACCGGTACCTGAAGTCATGGTCATGAATTCGTTACGGAAGCCGATCAGGCCACGGCTTGGGATCACGTAGTCAAGGCGCACACGGCCTTTACCATCTGGATCCATGTTTTTCATGTCACCTTTACGCTCACCCATCGCCATCATCACAGAACCCTGGTGGGTTTCTTCGATGTCGAGGGTAACGTTTTCGAACGGCTCTTGTTTACGGCCTTCGAACTCACGGAAGATTACTTTCGGACGGGATACCGCCAGCTCGTAGCCTTCACGACGCATGTTTTCGATCAGTACGGACAGGTGCAGTTCACCACGACCTGAAACGCGGAAGGCGTCAGCATCAGCGGTTTCTTCAACGCGCAGCGCAACGTTGTGTACCAGTTCTTTGTTCAGACGCTCCAGAATCTGGCGCGAGGTCACGTACTTACCTTCTTTACCGCAGAACGGTGAGGTGTTGACGTTGAAGAACATGGTTACTGTCGGCTCGTCCACGCTCAGGGCTGGCAGCGCTTCCACATTCTGCGGATCACAGATGGTGTCAGAGATGTTCAGCTCACCCAGACCGGTGATCGCGATGATGTCGCCCGCTTCTGCCAGGTCGCTTTCGATACGTTCCAGACCGAGGTGGCCCAGCACTTTACCGACTTTACCGTTACGGGTTTTGCCTTCGCTGTCGATGATGGTAACTTGCTGGTTCGGCTTCACTTTACCGCGTTTGATGCGGCCGATACCGATAACACCCAGGTAGTTGTTGTAGTCCAGCTGAGAGATCTGCATCTGCAACGGCGCTTCGACTTCAACCTGCGGCGGAGAAACACGGTCAACAATCGCCTGATACAGCGGGGTCATGTCGTCCGCCATGTCGTTGTGATCCAGACCTGCGATACCATTCAGCGCAGAAGCGTAAATGATCGGGAAGTCCAGCTGTTCGTCAGTCGCATCAAGGTTAACGAACAGGTCAAATACCTGGTCAACCACCCAGTCCGGACGCGCGCCAGGACGGTCAACTTTGTTGATAACAACAATCGGCTTCAGGCCGTGAGCAAAGGCTTTTTTGGTTACGAAGCGAGTTTGCGGCATCGGGCCATCCATCGCATCGACAACCAGCAGCACCGAGTCCACCATGGACATCACGCGCTCAACTTCACCACCGAAGTCGGCGTGTCCCGGGGTATCAACGATGTTGATACGATAGTCATTCCATTTGATGGCGGTGTTTTTCGCGAGGATGGTGATTCCACGCTCTTTCTCCAAATCGTTGGAGTCCATTACGCGCTCAGTCGCTTCGGTACGGGCGTCAAAAGTACCGGACTGTTGCAGCAGTTTATCAACCAGGGTGGTCTTACCGTGGTCAACGTGCGCGATGATGGCGATGTTACGCAAATTTTCGGTCACAGCTTTGCCTCAGGCATTATAGAAATAGAAATAACGCGGTATTGTACACGGATTAAGCGGAAGACTGAACATGATCACAGATTTCGCCTAAAGTTTCTTACAGCGCTGGTTTTTAGCACCAATTGCGGTGCATTAATCTGCACTGCGATGGCATTTTGCACTGAAATGGTGCTTTTATTTGCCACAAAGGCACCATTTCAGTGCATCAAATCCATCCTGGTGCAGTCATCGACTCACGACAGGGCGCATCACAGCACGATTTTATCCGCTGTAATAAAGTTGGCACAGAATTCGCTTTAGTATTCTCAAGCGAAAACGACAGTTGCACAACGGTTGAAGAGCTTGCCGAGATCTTTGGTTAGGAGATGTCAGAACCCATGACACATTCCAGGCAACGAAGTTCTCTCACCACGACGACAATGACAATTTCCAGGAGAGTTGAGTATGTCCGCTGAACACGTTCTCTCGATGATGAACGAGCACGAAGTTAAGTTTGTTGACCTGCGTTTTACCGATACCAAAGGTAAAGAACAGCACGTTACTATCCCTGCTCACCAGGTTAACGCTGACTTCTTCGAAGAAGGCAAAATGTTCGATGGCTCCTCCATCGGTGGCTGGAAAGGCATTAACGAATCAGACATGGTACTGATGCCGGACGCAACCACTGCCGTTCTGGACCCGTTCTTCGAAGATCCGACGCTGATCATCCGTTGTGACATCCTTGAGCCAGGCACCATGCAGGGCTACGATCGCGACCCGCGTTCTATCGCCAAGCGCGCAGAAGACTTCCTGCGTTCTTCTGGTATCGCTGATACCGTTCTGTTCGGACCTGAGCCGGAATTCTTCCTGTTCGATGACATCCGTTTCGGTTCTTCAACTTCTGGTTCACACGTTGCTATCGACGATATCGAAGCAGCATGGAACACCGGTAAAGAATACGAAGGCGGCAACAAAGGTCACCGTCCGGCCATCAAAGGTGGTTACTTCCCGGTTCCGCCGGTTGACTCAGCTCAGGACATCCGTTCTGCTATGTGTCTGACCATGGAGCAGATGGGTCTGGTGGTTGAAGCTCATCACCACGAAGTGGCAACTGCTGGTCAGAACGAAGTGGCAACCCGCTTCAACACCATGACCAAAAAAGCTGACGAAATTCAGATCTACAAATACGTTGTTCACAACGTTGCTCACGCTTACGGCAAAACTGCAACCTTCATGCCGAAGCCGATGTTCGGTGACAACGGTTCAGGTATGCACTGCCACATGTCTCTGTCTAAAGGCGGCGTGAACCTGTTCTCTGGCGACAAATACGGCGGCCTGTCTGAAACTGCTCTGTTCTACATCGGCGGTATCATCAAGCACGCTAAAGCCATCAACGCCCTGGCTAACCCGACCACCAACTCTTACAAGCGTCTGGTCCCAGGCTACGAAGCTCCGGTAATGCTGGCTTACTCTGCCCGTAACCGTTCTGCTTCAATCCGTATCCCGGTTGTTGCCAGCCCGAAAGCACGTCGTATTGAAGCGCGCTTCCCGGACCCGGCTGCTAACCCGTACCTGGCATTCACCGCGCTGCTGATGGCTGGCCTCGACGGCATCATCAACAAGATCCACCCGGGCGATGCGATGGACAAAAACCTGTATGACCTGCCGCCGGAAGAAGAAGCTGAGATTCCAAAAGTGGCTGGTTCACTGGAAGAAGCGCTGAACTGCCTGAACGAAGACCGCGAGTTCCTGACCCGTGGTGGCGTGTTCACCGACGACGCTATCGACGCGTACATCGAACTGCGTAAGTCTGAAAACGACCGCGTTCGCATGACTCCGCACCCGGTAGAGTTCGAGCTGTACTACAGCGTGTAATTAATTAAATATTCCGCGGATTTCGTGTTGCAGCAAGGCGGCAACCGAATGAATCCCGGGGAGCTGAGATAGCTCAGTGACCCAGGTGAGTGAGAGCAGCCAACGCGGCTGCGGCACGAAAGACGCTGAAGATTTTTTGTTGCCGTGGAAACTTTCAGCCCATCTTCGGATGGGCTTTTTTCTCCACGAATTCATCGTTCAAATTACGGTTTTTACAACCAAAGGCTATAATGCACTAAATCAGTGCAGAGGAACGCTGTATGGCAACTGGCACGCTGCCCGATGCGGGGCAGATTCTCAACTCCCTGATAAACAGTATTTTGCTGGTTGATAATGAATTAGTTATTCATTACGCCAATCCGGCGGCACAGCAATTACTGGCGCAGAGTTCACGGAAATTATTTGGCACGCCGTTACCTGAATTAACCGGCTATTTTTCGCTGAATATTGAGGTTATGCGCGAGAGTCTTGAGGCCGGCCAGGGCTTTACGGACAGCGAAGTGACCTTAGTGGTGGATGGCCGCGCGCATATTATGTCGCTCACGGCGCAACGTCTGCCCGATGGCTTAATTTTGCTGGAAATGGCGCCGATGGATAATCAACGCCGCCTCAGTCAGGAACAAATTCAGCATGCTCAGCAGGTCGCCGCCCGCGATTTAGTACGTGGTCTGGCACATGAAATTAAAAACCCGCTGGGGGGTTTGCGTGGTGCCGCGCAATTACTATCTCGCGCCCTACCCGACCCTTCGCTGAATGAATATACCAAGGTCATTATTGAGCAAGCCGATCGACTGAGAAATCTGGTAGATCGTTTGCTTGGCCCTCAGCAGCCTGGTTTGCATGTCACTCAAAGCATTCATCAGGTGGCTGAACGCGTGGTCAATCTGGTGTCGATGGAGTTGCCGGATAACGTTTCGCTGGTGCGTGATTACGACCCCAGCCTGCCGGAGTTGCCACACGACCCGGATCAAATCGAACAAGTTCTGCTGAATGTAGTACGCAACGCGCTTCAGGCGTTGGGTGAAGAAGGCGGCACAATTATTATCCGCACCCGCACCGCGTTCCAGTTAACGCTGCATGGTGTGCGATATCGTCTGGTGGCACGCATTGATATTGAAGATGATGGCCCAGGCATTCCGGCTCAACTGCAGGATACGCTGTTCTATCCGATGGTGAGTGGGCGCGAAGGCGGCACCGGTTTAGGTCTGTCGATTGCCCGCAGTCTGATCGATCAGCATTCAGGAAAAATAGAATTTAACAGTTGGCCTGGTCACACCGAATTCTCGGTTTACCTGCCTATTCGCCAGTGAGGTTTCTATGCAACGAGGGATAGTCTGGATCGTCGATGACGATAGCTCCATCCGCTGGGTGCTTGAACGTGCGCTCACTGGAGCCGGTTTGAGCTGTGCAACGTTTGACAGCGGCAACGAGGTGCTGGAAGCGCTCTCAACCAAAACCCCAGATGTTTTACTGTCAGATATTCGTATGCCAGGCATGGACGGATTGGCATTGCTGAAACAAATCAAACAGCGCCATCCGATGCTGCCGGTCATCATTATGACGGCGCACTCCGATCTTGATGCCGCCGTCAGTGCTTATCAGCAGGGTGCTTTTGATTACCTGCCAAAGCCATTTGATATTGATGAAGCGGTCGCATTGGTAGAACGCGCCATCAGCCACTATCAGGAGCAGCAGCAGCCGCGCAATCAACCGGTAAGCGGTCCGACGACCGATATTATCGGTGAAGCGCCAGCGATGCAGGATGTGTTTCGCATTATTGGCCGTCTGTCGCGTTCTTCTATCAGCGTGCTGATTAACGGTGAATCCGGGACCGGTAAAGAACTGGTGGCGCATGCCCTGCATCGCCATAGCCCGCGCGCTAAAGCCCCCTTTATCGCGCTGAACATGGCGGCGATTCCCAAAGATTTGATTGAGTCTGAGCTGTTTGGTCATGAGAAAGGCGCATTTACCGGTGCCAATCAGATTCGTCAGGGACGTTTTGAGCAAGCTGATGGCGGTACGCTGTTCCTTGATGAGATCGGCGATATGCCGCTCGACGTGCAAACCCGCCTGCTGCGCGTGCTGGCCGATGGTCAGTTCTACCGTGTTGGCGGTTATGCGCCAGTTAAAGTGGATGTGCGTATCATCGCCGCAACCCACCAAAACCTGGAAATGCGCGTACAGGAAGGCAAATTCCGTGAAGACTTATTCCATCGTCTGAACGTGATTCGTGTTCATCTGCCACCGCTGCGTGAACGTCGTGAAGATATTCCGCGCCTGGCCCGCTACTTCCTGCAAGTTGCTGCACGCGAGCTGGGTGTAGAAGCGAAAATTTTGCACCCGGAAACCGAAGCGGCGCTGACGCGTTTGCATTGGTCCGGTAACGTGCGCCAGCTGGAAAATACCTGTCGCTGGCTGACCGTGATGGCTGCGGGCCAGGAAGTACTGATTCAGGATCTGCCCGCTGAACTGTTTGAATCCAGTACGCCGGAAAGCCCGGTGCAGTCGCTGCCGGATAGCTGGGCCACCTTGCTGGCACAATGGGCGGATCGTGCACTGCGTTCCGGTCATCAAAACCTGCTATCTGAGGCACAGCCGGAGATGGAGCGCACCCTGCTCACAACCGCTTTGCGTCATACGCAGGGACATAAACAGGAAGCGGCGCGTTTGCTTGGCTGGGGACGTAATACCCTGACACGTAAACTGAAAGAGCTGGGCATGGAGTAAGTGTAAAAAGCGGGCTTATTGCACGATTTTTATGCTCACCCCATCTGTACAGACCGGTGCCGTTCAGTATCATACGGGCGGCAATCGGGAGAAGAGAACATGTTCCAGTCAGTCATCCAGGTGATCACGCATAATATCGCGGCGATCGGCAACGCGGCCAGCCATTCACCGCAAACGGCCATTGCTGCTGTGATGTGCGCCATTACCGTGAGTCTGTTCAGTTAATACAAAGGGAGCCTTGGCTCCCTTTGTCGTTTTAAATCACCCGCGAAAACTGCTGCTGGCGCGCTTTCTGCCGCAGATACGCATCAAAGCACATGCAGATATTACGGATCAGCAGGCGGCCCACGCCAGTGATGCGCAATCCCCTTTCATGTTGTTCCACTAAACCATCCGCCACCAGCGGTGCCAACAGTTGCAAATCCTCAGCAAAATAGCGCCTGAAGGCGATCGGCCACTGCGCCTCAATAGCTGCGTAATCCAGTGCGAAGTTACAAATCAGCGCCTTAATGACATCACGACGCAGGCAATCATCGTCACTGAGGGTCAGCCCGCGCCATAGCGCGTTCTCTTGCTCCTCCACGCTGGCGTACCAGGTTTTTAACTCTTTATGGTTCTGCGCGTAACTGTCGCCGATCATACTTATTGCCGACACCCCCAGCCCCAGCAGGTCCGTCTCACCCTGCGTGGTATATCCCTGAAAATTACGGTGCAATTTGCCAGCACGCTGCGCCACCGCCAGTTCGTCGTCCGGCCGGGCGAAGTGATCCATACCAATGAACTGATAGCCTTCACCGGTTAATGTGGCAATGGTCTGCTGCAAAATTTCCAGCTTTTGCGTAGCACTGGGTAGCTCATCATCTTTGATCTTGCGTTGGGCGGCGAATAACGCGGGCAGATGCGCGTAATTAAATACGCTGAGACGATCAGGGTTGAGGGCGATAACGCGTTGCAAGGTAAATGCAAAGCTCTCTGGCGTTTGCAGGGGCAATCCGTAGATAAGATCGATACTGACCGAGCGAAAACCCTGCTCACGCGCACGTTGCACCAGCGCAAAGATCATTGCCTCATCCTGCACGCGATTGACCTTCTCCTGCACCGCTTTATTGAAATCCTGTACGCCCATGCTAAGGCGGTTGAAACCCAGCGCGCCCAGATGATCGATCATCTCCAGCTCAATTTCGCGCGGATCAACCTCGATCGACATTTCGATATCATCAGCAAGGAGAAAATGGCTGCGCAACAGGCCCACCAGCCGACTGACCTGCTGCTGATTGAGGAACGTGGGCGTTCCACCACCCCAGTGCAGCTGGGTAACACGGCGGCCCGCAAATAGCGGCGCACGCTGACGAATTTCCTGCTCCAGCACATCAAGGTAACGGTCTGCTTTGTGCAACTGACGCGTGACGATTTTATTGCAACCACAGAAGTAGCACAGCCGATGGCAAAACGGGATATGCACATAAAGTGAGAGAGGACGTTCGGGATAGCGAGCCACTGCTTGCTGAAAATCGGCTTCACCAAAATTCTCACTGAATTCCAGCGCAGTAGGATAGGAGGTGTAGCGTGGACCGGCGTAATTATACTTTTCGATTAGCCGCTGATCCCATTCAATCTGCTGCGATGACATGCTCACTCCTTACGGTGACGTCGTCTGAAGGCGGGTCGCGAAGCAGAAGAGTGAACAGGGTGACGAGCAGAAACCCGGCGTAAACGCGACTTCAGGCGCGACAGACGGCGTAGTTTAAACAATAAGCTGATGAGATAACATGCCAGCAGCAGCGCTAAAATTGATCCAGGCCAAAACATCGGTCAATACCTGTTTAGCGTGGCATGCGCGTATACGCATGCCGATCAAAAATGCCCTTATTTGCCTTTCAGCAGGCGCATCATGTCTTCTTCCGCCTGCTCATCATCGTCAGCGTCATCATCCAGCGCGATGCCGAGCGTTTCCATCAGCTCATCGATACGGTCCAGCGTTTCATCCAGCCAGGCCTGCTCTTCACCGCTCAGCGTTTCACCGCTTTCCAGACGATCCAGCAATGTATCCAGACGCTCATCATTCTCCAGCTTTGCCAGCTCTTCCTGCGGCGTGAGGCGAACTTTTTCCACTTTTGCTTTAGGAGCCGGTTTTTTTACGACTGAAGTTTGTCCTTCCGCCACCAGGGCAATCGGTTTTTTGCTGCCCAGACGCGGATCCTGGGCAGTTTTGCCCTGACCTTTTCCTGCGGCCTGTTTTTCCGGATTCGCCCGGCTACCCGCAGCATGGCCACGGTGCTTTTTGTCGCGTTTACGGTCGCGCGCTTCAAGATTCAAATCTTCACGCGATTTACGTTTCGCTTTCGCGGCCGGTTTGCCGCGGGGGGATTGTGCAGGTTGCTTCATGGTGTTGGGTCTCGGCAATTTTTAATCAGTATATACCCGTCATATTACGGACTGGTGAGGTGAGTGCGCTTTTCGCCTTCCCGCAGCCCGAATGATTTAAGGTATAGAATTGCGGCGAAATCTAGCAGAAAGCAGACAAAGAAAAAAGGCGACAGCCAATGCTGTCGCCTTATTTCGCACCTTCATACGAAGGAAACACGAGATAAATCCATTAATGGCTCACAACGTCCCGGTTTTTCCCTCGCCAAATCGCTCCTGCGAATTTCCCTGTCCTTGTCCGATTCGTTCCTGAATCGAGTCCTGCCTGCTCTTCGTCCCCCCTGACGCTCCTGAGCACATCATCTGATGCGTGCGGCCTTGCACTGACTCCAAATGTAGACCAATAGGTAAAATGAACAAGTAAGACGCTTCTCTTATTTATAGTGAAAATGCCACGAATTTTATTAATTCATTGAAATTAAAAAATAAATATTCATCACCTAGTAACGAGAAACGTTAATGACTGGCAGCACTTATCGCATATCTCTTACAAAATGGCGCACAAAGACGCCATCGGGCACTTTTGCGCCATAACAGGTATACTCTGCGCAATTGCGTGAATCATTTTGCTGGAGTTTTACTTTGTCTGCTTTGAACTATCACATCACCCATTTCGTTCTCAGTGCCCCGGATATTCGTCACTTGCCTTCAGATACAGGCATTGAAGTTGCCTTTGCCGGTCGCTCGAATGCAGGCAAATCCAGTGCGCTGAATACCCTGACCAACCAGAAAAGCCTGGCGCGTACCAGTAAAACGCCGGGTCGCACCCAACTGATCAACCTGTTTGAGGTGGTAGAAGGCAAACGTCTGGTGGATTTGCCCGGTTATGGTTACGCCGAAGTCCCCGAGGAGATGAAGCGCAAATGGCAACGCGCGCTGGGGGAATATCTACAAAAACGTCAGGCGTTGAAGGGGTTGGTGGTGCTGATGGATATTCGTCATCCACTGAAAGATCTCGACCAACAGATGATTGAATGGGCGGTGCAGAGTCAGATCCCGGTTTTAGTGTTGCTGACCAAAGCTGACAAGCTGGCTTCTGGCGCACGTAAAGCACAACTGAATATGGTACGCGAAGCGTCGCTGGCTTTTCAGGGGGATGTGCAGGTCGAAATGTTTTCGTCCCTGAAGAAGTTGGGTGTCGATAAACTGCGTCAAAAACTGGATAACTGGTTCAGTGAACTGGAACCGGCACAGGAAGATGACACCCCGCCCTCTGCATAACGCGTCTCTGCGGGTGTAATGACCCGCATTTTCAGATAAACGCCCAATAAAAAACGCCCCAGTCATAAATGACTGGGGCGGCTAATATTCAGCCAAATCCGATTACGTGAAGTAAAAGGTCTGAAAGATAGAACATCTTACCTCTGTACCCTACGCGAGAAACTTTACCTGATTTTTCCTGACCGACAAAGGATTTTTTGTTGTTTAGTTTCAGAAATCGACATCTTTTTTACCAGGTTCGTCACAAAAACGCGCATCCGATGTAGTTTAATTACCAAAAAAATGCTTAGACGTTAAGCAGTTACAAAACGCGCATTTTACAGACCGCTTTACCGGCTTGCTGAACCGATTAAGTAAACTTTTTTCTTATGACATTGTCATAAGCGGCTTTTCACCGCTTATGAGGTGTAACTCAGTGTGCCTGGTCCCAGTTTTCGCCGGTACCGACCTCAACCTGCAACGGAACGTCCAGCTTCATGCTGCTCTCCATCAATTGACGGATCTTGTCACTGGCGTTGTCCACCGCGTCCTGATGAATCTCAAACACCAATTCATCGTGCACCTGCATGATCATTTTGACGTTGTCGTCATTTTGTTGCAGTAACCAACCATCCACCGCAATCATCGCACGCTTGATAATATCTGCCGCCGTTCCCTGCATCGGGGCGTTGATCGCCGCACGCTCTGCTGCTTTACGGCGAATCGCGTTGCTGGAGGTGATGTCCGGCAGCCACAGGCGACGACCATCCAGCGTCTCAACATAGCCTTTCTCAGCCGCCAGCTCCCGTGTCTCTTCCATGTAACGCAATACGCCCGGATAGCGTTCAAAGTAGAGATCCATATACTTTTTCGCTTCACCGGCACCGATATTCAGCTGGCGCGACAAACCAAATGCACTCATCCCGTAGATCAAACCAAAGTTGATCGCTTTCGCGCTACGGCGCTGTTCACCAGAAACCTTACTCAGCGCCACTCCAAACACTTCTGCTGCGGTAGCACGGTGAATGTCCTCCCCTTGCGCAAAAGCGTCCAGCAGCCCCTTATCCTGCGACAGATGCGCCATAATACGCAGCTCAATCTGTGAGTAGTCCGCCGCGACAATGCGCTTATTCGGTCCGGCAATAAACGCCTGGCGAATACGCCGTCCTTCATCGTTGCGTACCGGGATATTTTGCAGGTTGGGATCGGTGGATGACAAACGACCGGTTGCCGTAACCGCCTGGTGGTATGAAGTGTGCACTCGACCGGTGACCGGGTTGATCATCAGCGGCAATTTATCGGTATAAGTTGATTTCAACTTCGACAAACCACGATGTTCCAGTATCACCTTCGGCAACGGATAATCGAGCGCCAACTCCGCCAACACTTCTTCACTGGTTGATGGCGCGCCACCCGGGGTTTTCTTCGTCGGTTTGATCCCCTGCTTTTCAAACAGAATGGTTTGCAACTGTTTGGTTGAAGAGAGGTTGAACGGCTCACCCGCCAGCTCGTGCGCTTGCTGCTCCAGCTCAGCCAGACGTGTTGTTAGCTCCTGGGAATGTTTTGCCAGGATGTTCTGATCAATTAACACGCCATTGCGTTCTACACGGGAGATCACCTTCAGCAGCGGCATCTCGATCTCTGTGAAGACTTTTTTCGGACCCGCTTCTTTCTCCAGCTCCGGCCACATTTTCAGATGCAACTGCAAGGTGACATCCGCATCTTCTGCGGCGTAATGCCCTGCCTGCTCGATGGCAATCTGGTTAAAGGTCAGTTGATTTTTACCTTTCCCGGCAATCTCTTCAAAGGTGACGGTTTTATGATTCAGCCAGCGCGCTGCGAGGCTGTCCATATCGTGCTTCCCACCCACGCTGTTCAGACAATATGACTCCAGCATGGTGTCGTATTTAATACCGTTCAGCTCGATGTCATAGTTCTTCAGAACGCCGCGATCGTATTTGAGATTTTGCCCGACTTTGGCGGCCTTGCTGTCTTCCAGCAAAGGTTTCAGTTGAGCCAGTACTTCAGCTCTGTCCAGCTGATCAGGAGCATCAAGATAATCATGGGCCACCGGCAAATAGGCTGCTTCACCTGGAGCCACAGCGAAGGCGATACCCACAATGTTGGCACTCAGAGTATCCAGCGAATCGGTTTCCAGATCGAAAGCAAACAGCTCGCTTGTTTTCAGCTTGTCTAACCAACTCGCAAAGGTATCTTGATCCAGAATGGTGACATAACCATCAGATGACAACACGCTCGCCGTTTCGGCTTTGGCCACAGGCTGATCCGGCAGTGCTTGCGGTGTCTGCGCGTTACCCTTTTTGCCCTGCAACCATTTTCCTTCTTGCAGATCGACCAGCCAGCGCTTGAATTCATACCGGCTGAATAGCGTCTGTAGTACGGCGACATCCGGATCATTCACCGTCAGCTGCTCACAGCCGAGTTCCAGTTCTACGTCGGTTTTAATGGTTGCCAGCTGATAAGAAAGGAATGCCACGTCACGATTCTGTTCCAGTTTCGCCGCCATCGTTTTGGCACCACGAAATGACAGGTCGGCCACTTTTTCCAGGTTGTCATAGATAGACTGCATGCCACCCAGCCCTTGCAGCAGAGCTTGCGCAGTCTTTTCACCCACGCCGGGTACGCCAGGAATGTTATCCGAGCTGTCACCCATCATGGCGAGGAAATCGATAATCAGTGAGGGTGGCACACCATATTTCTGCTCAACCTCTTCTGGCCCGAGCACTGTATTGGTCATGGTGTTGATCAGCGTGATGCCAGGCGTGACCAATTGGGCCATATCCTTATCACCGGTACTGATCAGTACCGCTCGTCCCTGCTTTTCTGCTTCAAGTGCCAGCGTGCCGATGACGTCGTCCGCCTCCACACCGGTTACCGCCAGCAGTGGCAAGCCCATTGCTTTAACCATTTCATGGAGCGGTTCGATCTGCGCACGCAGGTCGTCAGGCATAGGGGGGCGGTGTGACTTGTAGTGCTCGAACAACTCATCGCGGAATGTTTTTCCTTTCGCATCGAAGACCACAGCAACATGGCTGGGTTGATACTGCATCAACAGGCTTTTCAACATGTTGAGAACACCATACATGGCGCCAGTTGGCTCGCCTGCGCTGTTGGTCAGGGGCGGAAAGGCATGATATGCACGGTAGAGATAGGAGGATCCGTCTACCAGAATCAGGGGATTTTCTGCAATGTGCGCCATAAGTTTGATTTTTCTTCGTTGCGATTAAGAGATGTATAAGGATGCCATAACCGGAGACGAATGTTGAATTAGCACCGGAAGATGTGATGCTTTTTCCTCATTACGCGGGGTGGATCGCAGGGATCTTATTGTGGATAACTTTGTGCGTAAATTTCATAACGTATTGTTATTTCCTTTGAACACAAGCAAACCGTCAGTAAAAACCTATGTTTTTCATATTGTTATTAAGTTTCTGTGATAGCAAGCATCTTTTTGAAAAGATGATCGTCCATGTGGATATTAACCACAAGGTTTGCAGCAGGAAGGTAAATAAAAGGCTGTGGGATAATTGAAAAACGCCGACATAGCCGGCGTTTTAACTGCTTAAATTAATTCTTCTCGACGAGGAATTTCACTACGTTGGCGTAATCTGCCACGAAATTGTCCATCGAACTGGTATCAAGGCCACCGTTGTTAACCATGTATTTGCCATTTATAAACATCGCCGGTACGCCCTGGAGATTTACATCGGAAGCGGCTTTCTGCTGCTGCGCAACCAGCGCTTTAACCGCAAAGCTGTTCCACGCTGCATCGTAATCTTCAGAGGTAATCCCCGCAGCCTTAATAAAGGTATCTTTCAGGCTAGCCGCATCAGTGACCGTCTGAGTTTTCTGGATACCATCAAAGATTGGAGCCGTGACTTTATCCTCTACACCCAGCGCCATTGCCACTGCCCACGCGTGCGTCACTACCGGGCCAAAATCACCACCCAGGAAATCAACGTGATATTTAGTTACTTTGGTGTTGGCAGGCAGATTCTTTTTCACGGCATCGCTGACATGATAAACGCGTTCGAATTGATAGCAATGCGGACAGAAGAAAGAGAAAAACTCCATTACCTGCGGTTCACCGGCGATGGGTTTCGGCAGCGTGACATACTGTTTGCCATCGGTAAATTGTGCCGCGGAGGCGCTAAATGCCAGCATTAAACCTACCAGCGCGAACCAAATCTTTTTCATCGTGAAAAATTCTCCTGACTGCTTCATTAAAATTGCGGGCTAAGCTGTAACGGCGGTTCGTGTAACAGCTTTTCCTGCTCGGTAAAAAGTGTAATTTGCCGACGCCAAAAATCTTCATCGGTCATCCACGGAAAAGCACGCGGAAAAGCAGGGTCCTGCCAGCGACGCACGACCCAGGCTAAATAATAAACCATGCGCATCGCGCGTAAAGGCTCAATCAGTGACAATTCATGTATATCAAAGTCACTGAATTCATTGTAAGCCTCCAGTAAAATATCCCACTGGATAAGTTGTTCCTGCCGATCGCCATTCACCAGCATCCACAGATCCTGTACCGCCGGTCCGGTACGTGCATCATCAAGATCGACAAACATGGGGCCATCACGCCATAGAATATTGCCGGGATGGCAGTCACCATGTAGTCGCAACGGCTGCCAGCGCGTGTGCCATATCTGATGCAGCGTGTGACTCAATCTGTCTATCGCCGCCATCAGTTGTGCTTTGAGCGCATCCGGCACCAGCATGCTCTGCTCGAGCTGTTGGCGCGGCTGTAAAATATATTCATCCAGTCCGATGGTTGGACGTTGCTGAAAGTCTTTTTGGCGACCAGTTTGATGAATCCGCCCCAGAAAGCGACCGACCCACTCCATCTGTTCTTCATTATCGGTTTCGTACTGCCGCCCACCCAGACTGGGAAATACCGCGAACATAAAACCGCCATGATTGTTCAGCGTATTTCCCTGTAACGTCAGAGGTGCGGCAACCGGCACTTCATCATTCAGTAAATCGTGCGCAAACTGGTGTTCTTCCAGGATTTGGCCAGCGCTCCAGCGCTGCGGGCGATAAAACTTCACCACATAGCGACGTTTCTCATCATCACTGAATTGATAAACGCGGTTTTCATAGCTGTTGAGGGCGGTTAAGCCAGATTCTACGCGCAGACCCGTGTCCCAAAGTGCATCGAGGATCACATCTGGGTTCAACGTCTGGAAATTAAAGGTGGCTTCGCTCATCATTTCGCCTGTGTGTTACCTTTGCTTTAATGCGCAAGGATAGCACTACTCATCGTCCTTAATCACACCGCGTGCGCGTAATAGCGCGGTTTTGAAGTCCACTTCATAATCCTTTTTCAGACCGGGAATCTCAGCATCACTGCCTGCATCACGCATTTTGAGATGGTAAATCAATATGTCGTCGGTTAATTCACTTAATGGGCCACTGAAACCTGATTCCTGCGCCAGTTTTTGTAAAAATGCCAACAGGTTAAGATCAGACTCCTTCTGCCACGCGGGTTGCAGAAGTTCGAGCAGTTCGTTGAGACGGTGATATTTCATCATTTTTTCCTTTATGCAGGTGTGAGGCTGCCAGCCTGTAAGTATCGTCCACTATTGATAAGGAGACGAAGATGACAGCATTAACCGGCGTGATTCTGGCAGGTGGCCAGGGGCGCCGTATGGGCGGTGAGGATAAAGGATTGTTGCTGTTGCAAGGTGAACCCCTTTATCAACACGTTCTGCGCCGTTTTCGGCCACAGGTCAATATTGTGTTGATAAGCGCCAACCGCAACATTGATCGTTATCAGTTAAGCGGTTGTCAGGTTGTCAGCGACTCGTTGCCGGATTACCCTGGCCCTCTGGCGGGAATGCTGAGCGGTTTGCGTCACAGCCCGTCTGAATGGGTGGCATTCTGTGCCTGCGATACCCCGTGGATCCCTGATGATTTCGTCGCGCGCTTATGGCAAAGCAAAGCCGATGCTCCGGCGGTGTGGGTGAAATCATCCTTACGCGATCATCCGGCACTGGCTTTAGTTAATCGCTCTTTAGCTGATGCACTCGAAGCCTGGCTGTTGAGTGGGGAACGTCGTCTGATGCAGTTTTTACGGGAAAGTGGCGGCCATGCGGTGACCTTTCCTGATCCTGAATCGGCATTCCGTAATATCAACACGCCAGACGACTTGCGGGATGAGGAAATACCATCATGACGATACCTTTGCTGGCGATTGCTGCCTGGAGCGGAACGGGTAAAACCACCTTGTTGGAAAAAGTGATCCCATTGCTGAAAGCACAAGGGATCCGCCCGGGGCTGATTAAGCACACGCATCATAATATGGACGTTGATACGCCGGGAAAAGACAGTTTTCTGCTGCGAAAAGCGGGTGCGGATCAGGTGATCGTTACCAGCAATCAGCGCTGGGCATTGATGTGCGAGACTCCAGATAAGCCCTTAACTCTGCATCAGATGGCGGCACGAATGGACGGTTCTTCGTTGGATTTGGTACTGGTTGAAGGATTCAAAGACGAACCGGTTGCTAAGATCGTGTTGTGGCGCACGGGTGTGAAGGGGAATATTGCCGACTTACTCGATGATTACGTGATTGCGGTGGCGAGTGATGTGGAAGTGGCGTTGCCAGTGGCCGCTCTGGATATTAATCAGCCACAGCAGGTTGCCAATTTCATTGCTGAATGGTGTTTTTCACAGAAAAATCCGTGATTTTTTTCTGATACGCATCATATTCGTCGCGGCGCGATTTATCGCGCGCTTTTTAGTGTTCCGGACGCTGAAAAATGCGCGATAAATCGCGCCGCTACGAGATACGCAGACGTAAAAAAGCCCTGAACTTTCGTTCAGGGCTTCTTCACTTATTTGATGCCTGGCAGTTCCCTACTCTCGCATGGGGAGACCCCACACTACCATCGGCGCTACGGCGTTTCACTTCTGAGTTCGGCATGGGGTCAGGTGGGACCACCGCGCTACAGCCGCCAGGCAAATTCTGTTTATCCGTACCGCCCTCGCAGGCCATACGAATCAATCCGTTCGAACAAGGCTGAAAATTCTCGCGTCTCTCAACTCAAAACGCCTCTGGCGTTGTAAGGTTAAGCCTCACGGGTCATTAGTACCGGTTAGCTCAATGCATCGCTGCACTTACACATCCGGCCTATCAACGTCGTCGTCTTCAACGTCCCTTCAGGACTCTCAAGGAGTCAGGGAGAACTCATCTCGGGGCAAGTTTCGTGCTTAGATGCTTTCAGCACTTATCTTTTCCGCACTTAGCTACCGGGCAATGCCATTGGCATGACAACCCGAACACCAGTGGTGCGTTCACTCCGGTCCTCTCGTACTAGGAGCAACCCCCCTCAATTCTCCAGCGCCCACGGCAGATAGGGACCGAACTGTCTCACGACGTTCTAAACCCAGCTCGCGTACCACTTTAAACGGCGAACAGCCGTACCCTTGGGACCTACTTCAGCCCCAGGATGTGATGAGCCGACATCGAGGTGCCAAACACCGCCGTCGATATGAACTCTTGGGCGGTATCAGCCTGTTATCCCCGGAGTACCTTTTATCCGTTGAGCGATGGCCCTTCCATTCAGAACCACCGGATCACTATGACCTGCTTTCGCACCTGCTCGAGCCGTCACTCTCGCAGTCAAGCTGGCTTATGCCATTGCACTAACCTCCTGATGTCCGACCAGGATTAGCCAACCTTCGTGCTCCTCCGTTACACTTTGGGAGGAGACCGCCCCAGTCAAACTACCCACCAGACACTGTCCGCAGCCCGGATTACGGGCCTACGTTAGAACATCAAACATTAAAGGGTGGTATTTCAAGGTTGGCTCCACGCAGACTGGCGTCCACGCTTCAAAGCCTCCCACCTATCCTACACATCAAGGCTCAATGTTCAGTGTCAAGCTATAGTAAAGGTTCACGGGGTCTTTCCGTCTTGCCGCGGGTACACTGCATCTTCACAGCGATTTCAATTTCACTGAGTCTCGGGTGGAGACAGCCTGGCCATCATTACGCCATTCGTGCAGGTCGGAACTTACCCGACAAGGAATTTCGCTACCTTAGGACCGTTATAGTTACGGCCGCCGTTTACCGGGGCTTCGATCAAGAGCTTCTCCTTACGGATAACCCCATCAATTAACCTTCCGGCACCGGGCAGGCGTCACACCGTATACGTCCACTTTCGTGTTTGCACAGTGCTGTGTTTTTAATAAACAGTTGCAGCCAGCTGGTATCTTCGACTGCCTTCGGCTCCATCCGCGAGGGACTTCACCTGATGACAGCGTGCCTTCTCCCGAAGTTACGGCACCATTTTGCCTAGTTCCTTCACCCGAGTTCTCTCAAGCGCCTTGGTATTCTCTACCTGACCACCTGTGTCGGTTTGGGGTACGATTTCGTGTTACCTGGAGCTTAGAGGCTTTTCCTGGAAGCAGGGCATCAGTTACTTCACCACCGTAGTGACTCGTCATCACGCCTCAGCCTTGAAGCATTCCGGATTTGCCTGGAATGCAAGCCTACACGCTTAAACCGGGACAACCGTCGCCCGGATAACCTAGCCTTCTCCGTCCCCCCTTCGCAGTAACACCAAGTACAGGAATATTAACCTGTTTCCCATCGACTACGCTTTTCAGCCTCGCCTTAGGGGTCGACTCACCCTGCCCCGATTAACGTTGGACAGGAACCCTTGGTCTTCCGGCGAGCGGGCTTTTCACCCGCTTTATCGTTACTTATGTCAGCATTCGCACTTCTGATACCTCCAGCAGACCTCACAGTCCACCTTCAGCGGCTTACAGAACGCTCCCCTACCCAACAACACATAGTGTCGCTGCCGCAGCTTCGGTGCATGGTTTAGCCCCGTTACATCTTCCGCGCAGGCCGACTCGACCAGTGAGCTATTACGCTTTCTTTAAATGATGGCTGCTTCTAAGCCAACATCCTGGCTGTCTGGGCCTTCCCACATCGTTTCCCACTTAACCATGACTTTGGGACCTTAGCTGGCGGTCTGGGTTGTTTCCCTCTTCACGACGGACGTTAGCACCCGCCGTGTGTCTCCCGTGATAACATTCTCCGGTATTCGCAGTTTGCATCGGGTTGGTAAGCCGGGATGGCCCCCTAGCCGAAACAGTGCTCTACCCCCGGAGATGAATTCACGAGGCGCTACCTAAATAGCTTTCGGGGAGAACCAGCTATCTCCCGGTTTGATTGGCCTTTCACCCCCAGCCACAAGTCATCCGCTAATTTTTCAACATTAGTCGGTTCGGTCCTCCAGTTAGTGTTACCCAACCTTCAACCTGCCCATGGCTAGATCACCGGGTTTCGGGTCTATACCCTGCAACTTAACGCCCGGTTAAGACTCGGTTTCCCTGCGGCTCCCCTATACGGTTAACCTTGCTACAGAATATAAGTCGCTGACCCATTATACAAAAGGTACGCAGTCACACCCGAAGGTGCTCCCACTGCTTGTACGTACACGGTTTCAGGTTCTGTTTCACTCCCCTCGCCGGGGTTCTTTTCGCCTTTCCCTCACGGTACTGGTTCACTATCGGTCAGTCAGGAGTATTTAGCCTTGGAGGATGGTCCCCCCATATTCAGACAGGATACCACGTGTCCCGCCCTACTCATCGGACTCACAGAATGTGCATTTTCATGTACGGGGCTGTCACCCTGTATCGCGCGACTTTCCAGACGCTTCCATTAACACACAAACTGATTCAGGTCCTGGGCTGTTCCCCGTTCGCTCGCCGCTACTGGGGGAATCTCGGTTGATTTCTTTTCCTCGGGGTACTTAGATGTTTCAGTTCCCCCGGTTCGCCTCGTTAACCTATGTATTCAGTTAACGATAGTGCACAAGTGCACTGGGTTTCCCCATTCGGACATCGTCGGCTGTTGCGGTTCATATCACCTTACCGACGCTTTTCGCAGATTAGCACGTCCTTCATCGCCTCTGACTGCCAGGGCATCCACCGTGTACGCTTAGTCGCTTAACCTCACAACCCACAGACGTTTTACAACGCATGCAGACTGCAAGCATTTGAGAGACTCGAACACACCGTTTTCATTTCTTATTACGGAGAAATGAAACAACGTGTCGTTTCAAATTTTCAGCTTGTTCCGGATTGTTAAAGAGCAAATATCTCAAACATGACTCGTAAGCCAGTTTTGAGATACTGAGCAGCGACACCTTTCACCTGTCACCAAGCAAGTGGCGTCCCCTAGGGGATTCGAACCCCTGTTGCCGCCGTGAAAGGGCGGAGTCCTAACCGCTAGACGAAGGGGACACATGAAGTGTCACGACTTCGCAGCCGTCTTGCTCATTACGTTTTCATCAGACAATCTGTGTGAGCACTTCGAAGGAAGGTATCTTCAGGTAAGGAGGTGATCCAACCGCAGGTTCCCCTACGGTTACCTTGTTACGACTTCACCCCAGTCATGAATCACAAAGTGGTAAGCGCCCTCCCGAAGGTTAAGCTACCTACTTCTTTTGCAACCCACTCCCATGGTGTGACGGGCGGTGTGTACAAGGCCCGGGAACGTATTCACCGTAGCATTCTGATCTACGATTACTAGCGATTCCGACTTCATGGAGTCGAGTTGCAGACTCCAATCCGGACTACGACGCACTTTATGAGGTCCGCTTGCTCTCGCGAGGTCGCTTCTCTTTGTATGCGCCATTGTAGCACGTGTGTAGCCCTGGCCGTAAGGGCCATGATGACTTGACGTCATCCCCACCTTCCTCCGGTTTATCACCGGCAGTCTCCTTTGAGTTCCCGACCTAATCGCTGGCAACAAAGGATAAGGGTTGCGCTCGTTGCGGGACTTAACCCAACATTTCACAACACGAGCTGACGACAGCCATGCAGCACCTGTCTCACGGTTCCCGAAGGCACTAAGGCATCTCTGCCAAATTCCGTGGATGTCAAGGCCAGGTAAGGTTCTTCGCGTTGCATCGAATTAAACCACATGCTCCACCGCTTGTGCGGGCCCCCGTCAATTCATTTGAGTTTTAACCTTGCGGCCGTACTCCCCAGGCGGTCGACTTAACGCGTTAGCTCCGGAAGCCACGCCTCAAGGGCACAACCTCCAAGTCGACATCGTTTACAGCGTGGACTACCAGGGTATCTAATCCTGTTTGCTCCCCACGCTTTCGCACCTGAGCGTCAGTCTTTGTCCAGGGGGCCGCCTTCGCCACCGGTATTCCTCCAGATCTCTACGCATTTCACCGCTACACCTGGAATTCTACCCCCCTCTACAAGACTCTAGCCTGCCAGTTTCGAATGCAGTTCCCAGGTTAAGCCCGGGGATTTCACATCCGACTTGACAGACCGCCTGCGTGCGCTTTACGCCCAGTAATTCCGATTAACGCTTGCACCCTCCGTATTACCGCGGCTGCTGGCACGGAGTTAGCCGGTGCTTCTTCTGCGGGTAACGTCAATGACGATGCGTATTAAACATCATCCCTTCCTCCCCGCTGAAAGTACTTTACAACCCGAAGGCCTTCTTCATACACGCGGCATGGCTGCATCAGGCTTGCGCCCATTGTGCAATATTCCCCACTGCTGCCTCCCGTAGGAGTCTGGACCGTGTCTCAGTTCCAGTGTGGCTGGTCATCCTCTCAGACCAGCTAGGGATCGTCGCCTAGGTGAGCCATTACCCCACCTACTAGCTAATCCCATCTGGGTTCATCCGATGGTGTGAGGCCCGAAGGTCCCCCACTTTGGTCTTGCGACGTTATGCGGTATTAGCTACCGTTTCCAGTAGTTATCCCCCTCCATCGGGCAGATCCCCAGACATTACTCACCCGTCCGCCACTCGTCACCCAAGGAGCAAGCTCCTCTGTGCTACCGTTCGACTTGCATGTGTTAGGCCTGCCGCCAGCGTTCAATCTGAGCCATGATCAAACTCTTCAATTTAAGTTTGATGCTCAAAGAATTAAACTTCGTAATGAATTACGTGTTCACTCTTGAGACTTGATATTTTTTAAGTCCGTAGACTTTTGATATCAATCCTGCGAGTGCCCACACAGATTGTCTGATAAATTGTTAAAGAGCAGTGCGAGCAGCGGGTTAACCGTCTGTCGCGAGGTGGCGTATATTACGCTTTCCTCCTTCAGAGTCAATCTCTTTTTCGAGATTTTTCTCTGGCGGGATGAATCACTTCGTCCCTCACTGACCGTCTGCGTTGCCGCTTTGCCGTGTCAGTGGAGGCGCATTATAGGGAGATAATTCTGACTGACAAGCGTTTATTGCAAAAAATTGACCGAGCGCTACTTTTTTATACGAAAGATTTAAAAACAAGCATTTTGCGATGAAGAAACAGCCAAAAGCGCCGCCCTCTCGGCACAAATCATCGTAATGGCCTCAAATGTAAGTGCTATCCTGTTGGTCCAATCGCAGTTTTCCCCTGCTGCAGACAGAATTTTATTAAAGAAGGACTTTAAATGATTCGCTCCGCGCGCAGTATGGCCGGTTTGCCCTGGATCGCCGCTATGGCATTTTTCATGCAATCGCTTGATGCCACTATCCTCAACACCGCGCTCCCTGCCATTGCGACCAGCCTCCAACGCTCTCCCCTTGCCATGCAATCCGCCGTTATCAGCTACACACTGACCGTAGCGATGCTAATTCCTGTCAGCGGCTGGCTGGCCGATCGCTTCGGTACACGCAAAATCTTTATCCTTGCAGTAACCCTGTTTACCCTCGGTTCACTGGCCTGCGCCTTGTCTGGCAGCCTGAGCCTGCTGGTAATCTCGCGCGTGGTGCAGGGGATTGGCGGAGCCATGATGATGCCCGTTGCGCGACTGGCGTTGCTGCGAGCCTATCCACGCAGTGAATTACTGCCGGTTCTCAACTTTGTCACCATGCCCGGTCTGGTTGGGCCGATACTCGGTCCCATGCTCGGCGGCTTGCTGGTCACCTATGCCAGCTGGCACTGGATTTTCCTGATTAACATTCCCATCGGCCTGCTTGGTATCTTTTATGCGCGCAAGTACATGCCGGATTTCACGACACCCAAACGCCGCTTCGACTTTGGCGGCTTTGTGTTATTTGGCGTAGGTTTAGTGTTGATCTCGATTGGCATCGAACTGTTCGGCGAACGTATTGTGTCGCCCTGGCAGGCAACCATCGTTCTTTTTACCGGTGTATTGTTGTTGCTTCTTTATATAGTACATGCGCGCCGCCATCCGGCACCGTTGATCAGTTTGCCGATGTTTAAAACCCGCACCTTTTCCATCGGCATCATTGGCAATATCGCCTCACGCCTTGGAACTGGTTGTATTCCCTTTCTGATGCCGTTGATGTTGCAGGTTGGCTTTGGTTATCCCGCGATTATCGCCGGTTGCATGATGGGGCCGACCGCCATCGGTTCGTTACTGGCGAAATCCACCGTTACCCAGGTCTTGCGACGCTTTGGTTATCGCCACACGCTGGTCGGTATTTCGGTCATTATCGGCATCCTGATTGCCTCCTTCTCGCTGCAAACGCCAGGAGGAAGTGTGTTATTGCTGCTGCTGGCGTTGTTTGTGCTGGGAATGGCAATGTCGACACAGTTCACGGCGATGAACACCATCACCCTGGCGGATCTGAATGATGAGAACGCCAGCGGTGGCAATAGCGTGCTGGCGGTAACGCAACAACTGTCCATCAGCTTTGGGGTGGCGGTGAGTGCCGCCGTGTTGCGCTTTTATCAGGAATTTGACGGCACCACGGTGCAACATTTCCACGCCACCTTCCTGACGATGGGGGTGATCACGGTACTGGCCGCGTTTACCTTTATGTTGCTGCGCAATGGCGATGGCCGCCATTTGATCACTAACCGCGATAAAAAGAAGAAAAGCGCTTAAACCGAACCGCGCTCCACCAGCTCCGGCGTCAGGACCAGCGTTTGCTGACTGGCGTCGGGATCGCTCATGCGATGAATCAGGGTATCAATCGCCAGCTCTCCCAACTCATCCTTTGGCTGATGGACGGTGCTTAACGGCGGCGTGAGATAACGCGCCAATTCAATGTTGTCGTATCCCATCACCGCAATATCCTGCGGTACGCGCAGACCAGCCTGAAACAGCGCATGGTAGACACCCACAGCCATCGCATCATTGCTGGTAAAGACCGCTTCCGGCAGCGGATCCAGCGTCAGCAACTGATTCATGGCGTTAAAACCACCCTGAAACTCAAAGTCACCATCAACGACATAGCCCGGCAGCACCGGCAATCCACTGTTGGACATTGCTTTCTGGAAGCCATCCAGACGCAGTCGCGCCGGGGTTTTATCCAGCGGCCCGGCAATGCAGGCAATACGACGATAGCCACGATCGATCAGATGCTGAGTGGCCATCTCACCGCCCAGCAGCGCGTTATCCTGAATAATGTCGCCACGCCCTTCAAACGGTGCCCAATCCATCATCACCATCGGAATCGACGGATAGCGATTCAGAATATCCGCCGAGGGCAGGTGGGTTTCCGTACACATGATCAGCAGGCCATCAACGCGCTTTTGCAACAGCGTTTCCAGGCTGCGATTCATGCGCTCCTCATCACCTTCGGTGTTACACAGAATCAAACTGTAGCCACGCTCATAACAACTGTTCTCAACGCCGCGCACCACTTCCGAATAGAAGGGGTTATTGCTGGCCGTCAGGAGCATACCAATGGTGCGTGTCTGATTAATTTTCAGGCTACGTGCGAGGGCAGATGGGGCGTAATTCAGGGAACGGATGGCCTGCTCCACCTTTTCACGCACCTGCTCGCTAACAAAGCGATTGTTATTAATGACGTGTGAAACGGTGGAGGTGGAGACGCCCGCGAGACGGGCGACATCTTTCATGGTAGCCAAACGCTTAGCCCTGTTGTTGCAGGAAGGCATCAATCTCGGTACGCCACGGCACCGAGGGCTGAGCGCCTGGGCGCGTAACGGCAATAGCCGCCGCCGCATGCGCGAAACGTACCGCATCATGCATCAAGACACCTTCCAGACGGGCGGTAATAAACGCGCCATTGAAGGTATCGCCAGCCGCGATGGTGTCGACAGCCTGTACGCTAAAGCCAGGAATGCGTACACCCTCGCCTTTCTCGCTCAACCAGACACCGCGACGGCCCAGCGTAATCAACACCGTCTGAATACCTTTGCTGTGCAATGCCGCCGCTGCACGCGCCGCATCTTCATCGCTTTTCACTGCGATGCCAGTGAGAATTTCCGCTTCGGTTTCGTTCGGCGTGATGACATCAATCAGCGCCAGCAATTCATCGGAAAGATGCGTGGCAGGAGCCGGATTAAGAATCACCTGCGTCTGCTGCGCTTTGGCGATTTTCGCCGCCGCCAGCACGCTTTCCAGCGGTGATTCCAGCTGCATCAACAACGCATCTGCATCCGCGATCACCTGTTGATGGCGATCAACGCAGGCGGGGGTTAACGCCGCATTGGCACCGGAATAGATGCCGATATTGTTTTCACCTTCGCCATTCACGAAGATCATCGCCACACCGGTGGCTTCATCCGCTACGGTTTCCACCGGCGCGATATCAATTCGGTCCTGTTGCAGCTGCTGGCGAATACGCTCGCCAATATCATCAGCGCCCACACAGGCAATAAAGGCGATATCGGCACCTGCGCGCCCGGCTGCTACCGCCTGATTAGCCCCTTTGCCGCCAAAGGCAATCTGATACTGTTTCCCGATCACCGTTTCGCCCGGACGTGGAAAGTGGGCGAGGTTAAGGATGTGATCGGCATTGATGCTGCCAAGTACGGCCAGTTTTGCGCTTTTGCTCATAGGGAGTGATCCATCAAAGTTGCGCCACCTCAATGGTGGCGCGTTGCCCTGCTTTTCTTCGCGTGTTATTTGGTAACCAGTTTCAGATCGACCGGGTTGATCGCCTGCACTTTTTCACCTTTCAATACTTTATCCGCAGTCTCTACGCCGATGATACCAATCTTGTCAGGCATCTGCGCAACGGTCGCAGTCAGTTTACCGGCTTCTACCGCTTTTACACCGTCAGCGGTGCCGTCAAAGCCCACCACCACCACATCGGTTTTACCGGCGGTTTGCAGTGCGCGCAGTGCACCCAGCGCCATTTCGTCGTTCTGTGCGAATACGGCCTGCACATCAGGATGCGCCTGCAACAGGTTCTGCATCACGTTCAGACCTTTGGTACGGTCAAAATCCGCTGGCTGGCTGGCGAGGATATTGAATTTATGTGCATCGGCAGCCTGTTTGAAGCCATCACCGCGCTCACGCGCCGCTGACGTACCGGCAATACCCTGCAACTCGATGATTTTCGCTCCATCACCCAGTTTCTTCGCAATGAAGTCACCCGCCATTTTGCCGCCAAAGCGGTTGTCAGATGCCACATGACTTACCACCTTGCCCTGTGACGCTACGCGGTCGAGGGTGATCACCGGAATATTCGCCTGGTTCGCCATCTTCACGGCGTTGCCTACGGCATCAGAGTCGGTTGGGTTAATCAGCATCAGCTTGGTGCCACGCACGGTGAGGTCCTGCACGTTCGCCAGCTCTTTCGCCGGGTTGTTCTGCGAGTCCAGCACCACCAGGTTATAACCCAGCTTGTCGGCTTCTTTCTGTGCGCCATCTTTCAGCGCCACAAAGAACGGGTTGTTCAGGGTAGAAACCACCAGAGCGATAGTATCCTTCGCCATCGCGCTGGCACTCAGAGTGGCGCCAAGAATGACGGCCAATGCGGTTAACTTTTTCATGAATTCATCCTGTGTGAAGGTCAGAGTTATTTACTGCTTTTGTTATCCACCAGCACTGCCAGCAGAATTACCACTGCTTTTACAATCATTTGATAGTAAGAGGAGACACCTAACAGATTGAGGCCGTTGTTCAGGAAGCCGAGAATCAATGCCCCGATCAACGTCCCCATGATGCGACCTTTACCACCCGCCAGGCTGGTACCGCCCAACACCACAGCGGCGATCGCATCCAGTTCATAACCCGTGCCCGCTGTCGGCTGCGCTGATGAAAGACGCGCTACCTCAATGGTGCCCGCCAGCGCCGCCAACATGCCGCACAGTGAATAGACGATAATTTTGACGCGGTTAACGTTGATACCTGACAAACGCGTGGCCGCTTCATTGCCACCCAGCGCGTAGATATAACGCCCCAGACGTGTGTGATGCAGCATGTACCAGGCCAGCGCGAACACCACCGCCATCAACCATACCGGGGTCGGGATGCCCAGAGGGCGACCAATACCGAACCAGCCAAACAGGTCGGCGTTGTCGCTAAAGCCGGTATTAATTGGGCTGCCGTCGGTGTAAACCATAGTGACGCCACGCAGCAGCAGCATCATCACCAGGGTGGCGATAAACGCCTGCACTTTGCCGCGTGCCACAATGGTGCCAGTGATGCCGCCAATCAAGGCACCCAATGCCAGCGCAGCCGCTACCGCCACCAGCGCATTAACTTCGTGCCCCACAATCGAGGCGGCCACCGCGCCGGTCAACGCCAGCAGCGAGCCAACGGACAGATCGATACCAGAGGTCAGGATCACCAACGTCATTCCCACCGCCATAATGGCGTTGACCGAGGTCTGTTGCAGGATGTTGAACAAGTTGGCGACGGTGAAGAAATTCGGGCTGAGGCTGGCGACCACGGCGATCAGCACAATCAGCGCAATCAGCGATTTTTGCTCCAGCAACCAGGCTTTGCTGAACCAGCGACGGCTGGCGGGTAAGGTTTGGGTACTCATACAACTAACTCCTCGCTGTGTTGCTTACCGACTGCCGCTGCCATCAGGGATTCCTGGGTAGCCTGCTCACGGGTAAATTCGCCACTCAGATGGCCTTCATGCATCACCAGAATGCGATCGCTCATGCCCAGAACTTCCGGCATTTCGGACGACACCAGGATGATGCTCAGCCCATCGGCTTTAAACTGGTTAATTAACTGATAAATCTCTTTTTTTGCCCCAACGTCCACACCGCGCGTCGGTTCATCAAGGATCAAGACATTCGGTCGCGTCATCAGCCCACGGGCAATCGCCACTTTTTGCTGATTACCGCCAGAAAGCAGGCCGATCGGCTGCTCCATCGACGGGGTTTTCACATTGAACAAGCGGATAAAATCGCCCACCGCCAACTGTTCTTCCGCGTGTTTCAGGCTGCCATTACCCCGACTGAAGTAGCGCAGCGCGGTCAGGGACATGTTTTCTTTTACCGACATGCCCAGCACCAGACCGTCGCGTTTGCGGTCTTCGGAGATATAGACGATGCCATTTGCCAGACCATCCTGTGGCGCATGCGTCACCACATCACGACCATCCAGCGTGACTTTTCCGCCGCTACGTGGCAGTGCGCCATATAACAGCTTCATCAGTTCGGTACGCCCCGCGCCCATCAGGCCGGAAACGCCCAGAATTTCGCCTTTACGCAGGTTAAAGCTAACGTCATGCACTCCCGGTCCGCTCAGGTTTTCCACCTGCAAACGCACGGCACCCGGAGCCTGGTCAAGATGCGGGTATTGTTCTTCCAGCTTGCGTCCGACCATCATCTCAATCAGGCTCTCTTCACTCAGCTCGCTGACTGGACGTTCGGCAATAAACTGACCGTCACGGAACACTGTGACGTCATCGCAAATCTCAAAGATCTCTTTCATGCGGTGGGAAATGTAGACAATGCCGCAACCCTGCGCTTTCAACTCATTGATCACGCGGAACAATGACAGAGTTTCGGTATCGGTCAGCGCATCCGTCGGCTCATCCATGATGATGACGCGCGACTGAAAGCTGAGAACCTTGGCGATCTCCACCATCTGCTGGTCGCCAATCGACAAATCGCCCACCAGCTTATGGCTGTTAAAACGCAGGTTCAGACGCGCTAACAGCGCATCCGCCTCGGCATACATCTTTTTCCACTCGATGCGGCCAAAACGGTTCACAAATTCGCGGCCAAGGAAGATGTTCTCCGCCACCGTCAATTGCGGGATCAGGTTAAGTTCCTGATGAATGATGCCAATGCCCGCTTCCTGAGACGCTTTTGGCCCGGAGAACGTGGTTTCTTTACCCAGCCAATGCAGCGATCCGGCATCCATGCTGTAAATACCGGTCAGCACTTTCATCATGGTGGATTTACCGGCACCATTTTCTCCCACCAGCGCCATCACCCGACCAGGCCAGACGGCCAGTGAAGCCCCTTTCAGCGCTTTCACACCGGGAAATGACTTTTCAATCCCTTTGAGTTGCAATAACGGTTGCATAGCGGCCTCAGAAGGTAACGCCCGCGCTCAGGATGACATTCGCATACGGAGAACACTCTCCGCTGCGAATGACCGCCTGACTGCGCTGAGTCTGTTGTTTGAACTGTTCATGACTGGTGTAACGAATAGCGATGGTATTTCCCTGGTGTCGTTGCAAGGCATCGAGCACGGCGAGCAGTGCGCTATGGAGCTGCGGGTTGAACTGCTTGATTTCTTCCGCCATCAGGGCGCTCTCAACCTGCATCTCCTGAGTGACCACCTCAACAACCTGTAAAAACTCGGGCGTACCCGGCGTCAGCGCCAGATCAATACGTTGCGGGCCCACAGGAATGGGTAAACCCGCATCGGCAATCGTCAGCGTATCCGTGTGTCCCAGACGGGCAATCACATGAGAGATTTCAGCGTTTAACAAGCGACCTTTTTTCATTTCTTCCACTCCACAGCGAAACGTTTCGCTGACCGGAGTGTATAAAAAATGCATAGCAACTCAATGGCGGCATCACGGAAATGTGATCGCCATCGAAACGTTTCGCTTGTGCCAGAAAATATTTGAGTTAGGCGCGGATCAAATCAACCTCCGCTGACAACAGCATAAGAATTTTCACAATGAAGAAGAGAAATACCCCACGCAGTCAGAAGAAATTCCCTTCTCATCCTTATGTTAAGTTTTTTCAGAGGTAACGAAATGTGTATTTGTTATGGATTACAACGCAGGAATCGAAGGATCGAAGCTAATGGATTTTAAATTAAAAGCGCTCACCAGCTTGATTACCGTTTCACTGGTGGCCGCCGCTTATGCCAATGAGGGGGACATAACACCCAATTCCGCCACGACAGGCCCTGTCGCCATCACTTCTGCCGATGTTAGTGTTACAAGTTCAGCGGAAGAATCCGTCCTGTATGAACTGGATGCTTCCGCAAGTCAGAATGCGGTCTCTTTCCGTTGGCGAGTAGCAGAAGGAAAGGGTGTCTTCTGGTTGCAGGAAAAACCGGGGGGAGGATGGAGAACCGAGGTTAATCAGGCGAAAGCAACAGCGCTGGTCCCGGCAAACCATATCGGCATTGCAGTTTATGAAGTCAGCGTAACGGACAAAGATGGCAACACCGATACCCGGCAAGTCACCATGACCGCCATTTCCCCGTTGTATTCATCCGTTGAGGAAAATCCGGCTAAACCCACTGAATTTCCCGACTGGGGTGAAGAAAACACTTATATGGCGGGAGATAAGGTCACCTTCGCCGGGATTAAGTACATCGCGACAAAATGGACACAATCTACCCCCGCTAATGGCGCAGGCTGGAAGTTTGCAGATCCAGAGCAGTTGCGGGAATGGAACAAATCAATGTCTTATTCCCGCAAAGATAAAGTCAGCTGGCAGGGAAAAGCCTGGAAAGCGGCGTACTGGACGCAGGGGAATACGCCAGGAGAACATTCCGTCTGGCTGGAATTATAAGCGGGCTGCCGGAGCAGCCCCGCCAGATTATCAGGGGAGTTTTCTGACCTGTTTCACGTCCAGTTCAATGGCGTTGAAATCCTTATCCAACTCACCGGTTAACTCAACGCGATCTTTTGGCGAAATGGTTTGCCCGTCCCAGCGTTTGTGATCGATTTCGACCTTCATGGTGCCGGTATCATCGCGGAACAGATAATCCTCTTTGCCGATTTGCTTATCCAGATAACCACGCACGGTGATCCAGCTATCGTCCTTCATCTCCTCAGCCTGCTTAACCGTCACGACACTGGTGTTACCGGCCTGAAAACCACCGGAGTGACTTTGTACCGCCGGCGCATTCGGGTCAACAAATCCACCCTGCTGTGCCGCCAGCACCGGCATGGAAGCCAGTGCAATGATTGCGAAAAGTGCTGCATGCTTTTTCATATTTTCACCTCTTCTCCATGAATGTGCGGAATACGGGAGCTATTTCAACATAAGGTTCTTAACAGGATCTTAAGGCCGATCAATTTATTAAAATTCGTGAAAATCAGGTCAAATGTCGTGATTTCTCCTGTACATGAACGCTACTGCTTCGTATAACTCCAGGCTAAAGGGAGGAGCATATATGCGGATTTTATTGATTGAAGACGACACCTTGATTGGCGACGGCCTCAAAGTCGGCCTGACCAAACTCGGTTTCAGCGTGGACTGGCTGGTTTCAGGTGAAGCTGGATTTCAGGCGTTGAACTCCGCCCCCTGGGATGCAGTGATTCTGGATTTGTCACTGCCGGAACGAGATGGACTCGATATTCTGCGCCAATGGCGTCAGCAAGGTCAGGATGTACCGGTATTGATCCTCACGGCACGCGATGCGCTCGATCAGCGGGTTCAGGGTTTGCAACTGGGCGCGGATGACTATCTTGGCAAACCTTTTGCCCTGACCGAAGTAGCTGCACGCCTGGAGGCACTGATTCGTCGGCGTCATGGTCAGCTACAGCCGGAGCTGCGTCATGGCAAGGTGGTAATGTCTCCTGCCAGCCACAGCGTACTGGTTGCTGGCGAACCGCTCCCCCTGAAAAGCCGTGAACTGGCGTTGCTGGAACTGTTCCTGCGTAATCCCGGCCGGGTCCTGACACGCAGCCAGCTGGAGGAAAAACTCTATAGCTGGGATGACGATGTCTCCAGCAATGCTGTCGAAGTGCATATCCATCATCTGCGTAAAAAGCTCGGCAGCCAGTTTATCCGTACCGTGCATGGCGTCGGTTATACGTTGGGAGCGGCAGAATGAGTCTGTTCCTGCGGCTCGCCATCGGTTTTATCTTGTTGATCATGCTGTGCTGGGGCAGCGCCAGCCTGAGCGCCTGGCATCAGACACGCGAAACCGTCAATGAACTGTTTGATACCCAGCAAATGCTGTTTGCCAAGCGCCTGCTGGCGCTCGAACCCGCCACGCTGCAAAACGTCACTCTGCCGAAAAACAAGGCGTTACTGAACCATCATCGCGGTAAACAGGATGATGACGCGCTGGCTTTCGCCATTTTTAGTGGTGATGGCAAGTTGCTGCTCAATGATGGCGAAAAGGGTCGTGATTTGCAGTTTGCGGATGGACGCGATGGTTTTCGCAATGGACACCTGCGCGGTGATGATGACAGTTGGCGTCTGCTGTGGCTGACGTCGCCCGATCAACGCTATCGCGTGGTGGTGGGACAGGAGTGGGATTACCGCGACGATATGACCAGCGATTTGGCGCAAAGCAGCATTGTGCCGTGGCTGATTGCACTGCCTTTTATGCTGGCACTGCTGCTGGCGCTGGTGTGGTTTGAACTGCGCCCGTTAAAACGTCTCACCGCCTCACTCCACCAGCGTGCAGCTGATGATGACACACCGTTACCCCTGGCGCGCCTGCCGAAAGAAGTCCAACCGCTGGTACTGGCATTGAATGGTTTGTTCAGCCGCATGGCAGACCTGGTGCAGCGTGAACGCCGCTTCACCTCCGATGCAGCTCACGAGTTGCGCAGCCCCCTGGCGGCGCTGCGGGTGCAGAGTGAAGTGATCCAACTGGCAGATGACGATGAGATCGTACGCAAACGGGCGCTACAACAACTGGATACCGGGATCCTGCGTGCCACCCGGCTGGTGGATCAACTGCTGACGCTCTCCAGAGTGGAGGCGGATGATCTGCGCAGTGAATTCCAGCCAACCGCCCTGGCCCCGCTGCTGCAAAGCGTGTTAGCCGAGCATTTTCCCCAGGCTGAACAGAAACATATCGATTTGCAGTTACACACGACATTCCAACCGGTGATGAACGGTCATCAGCTTCTGCTGGCGTTAATGCTGCGCAATCTGCTGGATAACGCGCTGCGTTATACCCCTGATGGAGGGCAGGTAACGGTGAACCTGACCGCTCGAACCCTGACTATCGATGATAATGGCCCAGGGGTAAGTGATGAGGCATTAACACGCCTGGGCGAACGTTTCTGGCGTCCTCCGGGACAAACGCAAACCGGCAGTGGGCTGGGACTGTCGATTGTGAAGAATATCGCGCAACTGCACGCTATCCGCGTAGCATTCAGTCAGAGAGAAGCAGGGGGGTTGCGCGTCACGCTAAGCTGGTAACGGACGCGCACAACAATTAAATCTCGACCTGGGTTCCCAGCTCAATCACCCGATTAGGGGGGATTTCAAACTGATCCGGTGCGCGCAGCGCATTGCGTTGCAGGGCGAGGAACAACTTACCGCGCAGACGCAGATACCACGGACGGTCGCCAATTATCAGCGATTCATGTGACATAAAGAACGAGGTTTCCATCATGCGGCAGTTCAGCCCTTCCAGCCCGCAACGATGGAAAATCTCTTCCACATTAGGCGTTTCACGCCAGCCGTAGCTGGCTACCACGCGCCAGAACGTGGGCGATAGCTGTTCAATCGTCACACGTCGTACGTTATGTACATAAGGCGCATCTTCGGTACGCAAGGTCAGCAGCACCACGCGTTCATGCAACACCTTGTTATGTTTGAGATTGTGCAGCATCGCAAACGGAATCACGTTCAATGCACGCGACATATACACTGCGGTACCAGGAACTCGCACCGGCGGCGATTTCTCCAGCGAGGCAATCATCGCCTCAAGCGAATTGCCGTGTTCATGCATACGGCGCAGCAGACGGAAACGCTCGCTTTTCCAGGTGGTCATGACGATAAACATCACCAGCGCCAGACACAGCGGCAACCAACCGCCGGAGAAGATTTTCACCAGGTTGGCAGAGAACAGCGAGACATCGATACACAGCATTGCCACCAGAATGAAACTGACGGCAATTTTATTCCAGTGCCAGTTTTTGATCGCCACAGTGCAGGAAAGAATGGTGGTCAGCACCATAGTACCGGTCACCGCGATACCGTATGCCGCCGCGAGGTTGCTGGAGTGTTCAAAGCTGACGATAACAATCAACACCGCGAAATAAAGCAGCCAGTTGATGACCGGCACATAGATTTGGCCGGACTCCATCTCAGAGGTGTGAATAATACGCATCGGCGGCAGATAGCCGAGACGCACCGCCTGACGCGTTAACGAGAACACGCCGGAAATCACCGCTTGCGAGGCAATCACCGTCGCCAGCGTGGCGAGGATCAACAACGGAATCAGCGCCCAATCGGGGGCCAGCAGGAAGAACGGGTTTTTAATGGTTTCCGGATGCGCCAGCAGCAACGCGCCCTGACCAAAATAGTTCAGCACCAGCGACGGCAGAACCACAGCGACCCATGCCAGGCGAATCGGCAGCTTGCCGAAGTGCCCCATATCGGCATACAGCGCTTCCACCCCGGTAATTGATAACACCACCGCGCCGAGAGCAAAGAAAGAGATGGTTTTATAATGCAGGAAGAAGTTCACCGCATGTGACGGGTTGAGCGCCTGCAACACTTCCGGGTTTTTGATGATGCTGTTGGCACCGAGCACCGCCAGTACGATAAACCACAGCAGCATCACCGGGGCAAACAACTTACCGACAATCCCTGTGCCGTGCTTCTGGATCATAAACAGCAGCGTCAGCACCGTGATCGACAAAGGGACAATCCAGGGGTCGAGCGAAGGCGCAGCAATCTCCAGACCTTCAATTGCTGACATCACCGAAATCGCCGGGGTGATCACCACCTCGCCATAGAAGAAGCTACCGCCAATCAATCCCATGATCACCAGAATCGCGGTGGCTCGGGCACCGGTATTACGCCCGGCCAGCGACATCAGCGTCAGGATCCCGCCCTCACCGGCGTTATCGGCGCGCATCACGTAGCTGATGTATTTCAGCGACACCACCAGGATCAACAGCCAGAAAATAAGGGAAAGGAAGCCAAAGACCGCTTCACGTTCCACGCCAAAACCAAACTGGCCGGAGAGACATTCGCGCAAGGTATAAAGTGGACTGGTACCAATATCGCCATAGACCACGCCGATTGCGGCCAGCGTGACAGCACCAAGGGACTGCTTGTTTTCCGAGCTCATAGAGTTATCTTTTGTTGGAGTCGATCAGGCGGTTGCCGACCGCTCTGGCCATCAAAAAGCGCACAGTATGCACATATTCCCAAAAAAACCTACCCTTACAAACATACAACATGGCGCGAGCGACGCGGTTTTTCGCTGCAAAATCCGGCAAAAATGCGCCGGAACAGGCGGGTAGCCTCGCTTCAACCTTCTGAAACAAAAAAGCTGACGGCTATCAACGCTTTCACGCATGATAATCAGTAGAGTAATGCGCTCGCCAGAATGCGATGGCACCAGGATCAGAAGGACAATGATGTGATTATGGCTCAACCCCATCTTTTGGCAGAAAGAATTTCTCGCCTGAGCAACGCCCTGGAAAAAGGGTTGTATGAACGGCATCATGCGATTCGCCTCTGCCTGCTGGCCGCGCTGAGTGGCGAAAGCGTCTTTTTGCTCGGGCCACCTGGCATTGCCAAAAGCCTGATTGCCCGCCGCCTGAAGTACGCTTTCCAGCATGCCCGCGCGTTTGAATACCTGATGACGCGTTTCTCCACTCCCGAAGAAGTATTTGGCCCCCTTTCTATCCAGGCATTAAAAGATGAAGGTCGCTATCAACGTCTGACCAAAGGCTATCTGCCGGATGCCGAAATCGTCTTCCTCGATGAGATCTGGAAAGCCGGCCCGGCGATTCTGAATACCCTGCTTACCGCCATCAACGAACGGCGTTTCCGCAATGGCGACAGCGAAGACAAGATTCCAATGCGCCTGCTGGTCACCGCCTCCAACGAATTGCCGGAAGCCGACAGTGGGTTGGAAGCCTTGTATGACCGTATGCTGATTCGGCTGTGGCTGGATAACGTGCACGAAAAGCAGAACTTCCGCAGCATGCTGACCCACCAGCAGGATGAAAGCGTCAATCCGGTGGCCGAATCGCTGTGTATCAGCGATGAAGAGTACCACCAGTGGCAGCAAGGCATCAGTCAGGTGAGCCTGCCGGACCATGTGTTTGAGCTGATCTATCAGTTGCGTCAGCAACTGGAAAATCTCCCCGATGCGCCTTATATCTCCGACCGTCGCTGGAAAAAAGCCATTCATTTGTTGCAGGCCAGTGCATTCTACAGCGGCCGTGCCGCGATTGCCCCGCTGGATTTGATTCTGCTGAAAGATTGCCTGTGGCATGACGTCACCTCGATGAAGCTGCTGGATCGCGAAATCGATGCATTAATGACGCAACACGCCTGGCAACAACAACCGATGCTGATGAAACTCCAGCAGATCAAAGCGCGCCGTCTGGCGCTACAACAGCAGCAAAGCGTGGCACAGGCGCTAACGCTGGAGAAGCACAGCGGCATGTTCAGCCGCAAGCCCCACTACGAATTGCCTGCCACGCTAAATGACGAGCAGTTGACGCTCATGCTGCAACAACCGTTAATGCTGCATGATATGCAGGTCAGCCATGTGCTGATCAGTCGTGAAGCGCTGAATCAATGGCTAGTGAAAGGCGGCGAGGTGCGTGGCAAGCTCAACGGCATTGGCTTTGCGCAAACGCTCGACCTGCTGGTGGACGCACATCATTGCCTGACATTACGTGATGTCAGCCTTCAGGCAACGCGTCTGACGTTACCCGGCGTCAGCGCCAGCAACGAGCTGCCGCAGGAAATCGTTGATGAATTTGACGCCCTGGATAATCAACTGCGCGCCCAGCGTACGCTGTTCAGCCAACATCAGCGCTGCCTGTTTATCAGCGACGACTGGCTGGCACGCATTGAAACCAGCCTGCAAGATGTGGCGGAACAGATGAAACAGGCGCGTAAATGATTTCGCTGGAGACGCTGAGCACGCTGCTGTCGATCGGTGAAACAGAACTGATCGAAGAGTTAATTCTGGCGCTGCTGGCGTCGCCACAGCTGGCGATGTTCTTTGAGAAATTCCCACGCCTTAAGCAGGCCATGATGCGCGATCTGCCGCGCTGGCGCTCCGAAATCGTCGAAGAGATGAAAACCACGGCGGTGCCGGAAGCCCTGGCGCAGGAGTTTCAGCTCTTTCAACAGGCGCAGTTGCTTAGCCAGCATGAATTCAACCAGCAATTACCCGCCATCATCAGCCAACTGAAAAACCTGCCATCACCGTTTATCGAAGAAGCCAGCAAATTGCTGTTGCATACCGACAGCGAGCAATTCAGCAACGCGCAACATACCTTGTTCCTGCAACGTTGGCGTCTCAGCCTGACGTTACAGACCCTGACGCTTAATCAGCAATTGCTGGAGCAGCAGCGCGAACGTTTGATGGCCGAACTGCAACAACGCATGGCGCTAAGCGGGCAACTGGCCCCCATTCTCACCGATGACGATGAAGCGGCCGCCGGACGCTTGTGGGATATGAGCAAAGCGCCACTCCAGCATGGCGACTATGAATTGATCGTGCAGTACGGTGATTTTCTCGCTCAACAGCCCGAACTGATGAAACTGGCACAACAACTGGGACGGAGTCGCGAAGCGAAAGCGGTGCCGTCTCAGGACGCGCCACTGGAAGAATTTCACCAACTGGTGCGTGAGCCGGATAACGTGCCGGAAGAGGTTAGCGGTATCCATCAAAGCGATGATGTGCTGCGCCTGCTCCCGCCTGAGCTGGCAACGCTAAGTATCAGCGAGCTGGAGCTGGAATTTTATCGCCGCCTGGTGGAAAAACGCCTGTTGACCTATCGCCTGCAAGGCGACGCCTGGCATGAAAAAGTTTCCCTGCGGCCGGTCAGTCATCAACACCATGAAGAACAGCCGCGTGGCCCGTTTATTGTCTGCGTTGATACCTCCGGTTCGATGGGCGGCTTCAATGAACGTTGCGCCAAAGCCTTTTGTCTGGCGCTGCTGAAAGTGGCTTTAGCGGATAAACGTCGCTGCTACATCATGCTGTTTGCCCATGAGGTGATCGGTTATGAGCTGACGGCGGATAACGGTATTGAGCAGGCGGTGCGGTTTCTCAGTCAGCGCTTTCGTGGCGGTACCGATTTGGCAGCCTGTCTGGCCGCCGTTGTGGCACGCATGGAAGGTAGCCTGTGGCAGGAAGCCGATGCGGTGATCGTCTCCGATTTTATCGCCCAACGCTTGCCGGAGGAGATCGTCAACGCCGTTAAACAACGCCAGCGCCATCATCAACAGCGTTTCCATGCAGTGGCGATGTCAGTTCATGGCAAACCGGGGATTCTGCGCATCTTCGATCATATCTGGCGCTTCGATACCGGACTGAAAAGCCGCCTGCTGCGCCGCTGGAAACGCTAATTCATCTGACGGAAATGCTTATTTGCTATAGTGATAAGTTACTTCGCTGAGCAAACTGGAGCATATCGTGACCACCGCCTTGCCAACACCAACCCGCACGCTGCGACTTTCCGGCCAGAATACAGAACAAAAACGCGCCGAACTGCTGGATTACTTTCTGCAAACCTGGACGCTGTACGAAAGCCTGTTCGACTGCCTCGCTGATGAACGTGCCTGGTTTAATAAAGCAATTTCGCTGCGCCATCCGCTGATCTTCTATTTTGGCCACACCGCTACTTTCTATATCAATAAACTGATGGCGGGTCGCTATCTTGATCACCGCGTTGACGATCGTATCGAAGCGATGATGGCGATCGGTGTGGATGAAATGAGCTGGGATGATCTCGACGACAGCCATTACGCCTGGCCAACGGTGGCGGAAGTGCGTGATTATCGCGGCAAAGTCAAAACCCTGGTCAGTGAATTTATCCAGACCATGCCGCTGGAACTTCCCATCGACTGGGACAGCCCGGCGTGGGTGATCCTGATGGGTATCGAACATGAACGTATCCATCTCGAAACCTCCAGCGTATTGATGCGCCAGTTGCCGATTGAATGGGTGCAGCCACAGGCGCACTGGCCGATATGTCCACAGGCCAGATATGATCGCCACAACGTTCCCGCTAATGCTTTGATTGCGATGCCCGGTGGCCGTGTGCAGCAGGGTAAAACCGACGATACCTATGGCTGGGATAACGAATACGGCAGTCAACTGACCGAACTCAAACCGTTTAAAGCCAGCAAAATGCTGGTCAGCAATGCGGAATATTTCAACTTTGTCGCAGCGGGCGGCTATCAGGAACGACGCTGGTGGGATGACGAGGGTTGGGGCTGGCGTGCATTCGCAGAAGCAGACATGCCCACTTTCTGGGTCGGTGATATTCAGCAACCCGATCAGCTAAAACTGCGTCTGATGACCGAAGAAGTGGCGATGCCGTGGGACTGGCCCGCTGAGGTTAACCAACTGGAAGCGGCGGCATTTTGTCGCTGGCTGACAGAAGAGACCGGCAAAGCGATCCAGCTACCGTGCGAAGCGGAGTGGATGCAACTGCGTGAGTTCGTCAGTGGCGATCAGCCAGACTGGATTGATGCGCCGGGCAACATCAACCTGGCATACTGGGCGTCCTCCTGCCCGGTGGATCACTTCGCGCAGGGCGAGTTTTTCGATATTGTCGGTAACGTCTGGCAGTGGACCACCACGCCAACCAACGGTTTCGAAGGCTTTAAGGTCCATCCGCTGTATGACGATTTCTCCACACCTACTTTTGACGGTAAACATGCGCTGATCAAAGGTGGCAGTTGGATATCGACCGGCAACGAGGCGCTGAAATCATCGCGCTACGCTTTCCGCCGCCACTTCTTCCAGCATGCGGGTTTCCGCTATGTGGTTTCTTCACATCAGGAAACCATGACGCTGAACCCGTATGAAACTGACAGCATGGTGTCGCAGTATCTCGATTTTCAGTACGGACCGCGCTACTTCGGCGTACCAAATTATGCTGAAAACCTGGTATCGCTACTGTTGCCGCACTGCACCAACCGTGGTCAGGCACTGGATATCGGTTGTGCCACCGGCCGTGCCAGCTTTGAACTGGCGCGCCATTTTGCACAGGTGGTTGGCATGGATTACTCGGCGCGCTTTATTGATGTGGCCTTGCAGCTGACCTCCGGCGAGGATTTCCGTTATGTGGTGCCCGAAGAGGGTGAGCTGGTGGAGTATCGCCAGGTACGCCTGAAAGAGTTCGATCTGGGTGATGAGCAGGCACAACGCATTCATTTTGTGCAGGGCGATGCCTGTAATCTCAAGCCACAGCCGGATCGTTACGATCTGGTGCTGGCGTCGAATCTGCTTGATCGCCTGCGTCAGCCGAAACGCTTCCTGCAAGATATCACCCCGATGATCCGCTCAGGTGGCGTGCTGGTGCTGTCATCGCCTTACACCTGGCTGGAGGAATTTACACCGAAGGAGAACTGGTTGGGTGGCGTGCGTGAAAACGGTGAAGCGCTGACAACCAGGCAGACGCTGCAACGCCTGCTGCGTGATGCGTTCGACGAGATCGCGGCGCCTCAGGATGTACCTTTCGTCATCCGTGAAACGTCACGCAAGTTCCAGCATACGCTGGCGCAGGTCACGCTGTGGCGTAAGCGTTAAAAGCGTGCAGACAGCGGCAGCCCCGCTGTCTACACCTTGCCTGCTCGGTTATTTTGCTGCACATTCTCCTCAGTTCACTGAAGACCAATTGAAGAGGGAAGGATATGGCGGAACATGTGCAGCTGGATAATCTCGATCGCGGCATCTTAAATGCGCTGCTGGAGAATGCGCGCACAGCCTACGCCGAGCTGGCGAAACAGTTCAATGTCAGCCCGGGTACCATCCACGTTCGTGTCGAGAAGATGCGCCAGGCAGGGATCATCCTCGGTACGCGGGTCGAGATAGATCCACGCCAGCTTGGCTTCGATGTCTGTTGCTTCATTGGTATTATCCTGAAAAGCGCCCGTGACTACCCCGCCGCGCTGAGTAAGCTGGAAGCGCTGGATGAAGTGGTCGAAGCCTGGTACACCACCGGCCACTACAGCATCTTTATTAAAGTAATGTGTCGTTCCATCGATGCCTTGCAACAGGTACTGATCAACAAGATCCAGACCATCGACGAAATCCAGTCCACCGAGACCCTGATTTCTCTGCAAAATCCGATCATGCGCACCATCAAACCCTGATCCCCTTCTTTTATTGTGCACAAACTTATCCCAGGCGGATCTCGCCTGGGTTGCCGCTTGCCAGCCAATGCTTTCTGTTATTAACCCTGTTTTCCACAGGTGGATCACGGCTTGATCACAGCGTACAATGCTCGCCTTTGAGTTCCGGAGAGCATCATGGCCGATATTACCTTAATCAGTGGCAGTACCCTTGGCAGCGCCGAATATGTCGCCGAACATCTGGAAGAAAAACTTCAGGAAGCAGGCTTCTCAACCGAGATGCTGCATGGACCGGAGTTAGATGAGGTGCCTCAGGAAGGTATCTGGCTGATTGTGACTTCCACGCACGGTGCCGGTGAGCTGCCAGATAACCTGCTGCCTTTCTATGAAGCCTTAAAAGAGACGCAACCGGATCTCTCAGGCGTGCGTTATGGTGCAGTAGGCATTGGTAACCATGAATACGATCTGTTCTGTGGCGCGATCAAACTGCTGGAAGATCAACTGAACCAGCTCGGTGCCAAACGGATTGGTGATCGTCTGGAGATCGACGTACTGGAACATGAAATTCCGGAAGATCCGGCTGAAGTGTGGGTCGCGAGCTGGAAAACGCAGTTATAAGACGATCCAGACCGGTTGGGGATCGTGAAATCAGGGCGATCCCCAGAGTATTCCGCTGTTTTATGCTTTTTATTTCCCGATCTCTTGTGGATAACATAGCTTAATTCATGCGTATAACCGGTAGTTATCCCAAGAACAACCAA